>NZ_CP055153.1:0-4800000 GCF_014075995.1 Adhaeribacter radiodurans
GTGATGTTGCCGCTGTAGCGGAAGCACTAAAACTGAAACGGGTGGTGTTAATTGGACACTCAATGGGAGGACCGGTTATTGCCGAGGCAGCCAATCAAATGCCGGGCAAGGTAATTGGGTTAATAGGCGTAGATACCTTTAAGGACCTGGATTCGCACCCTAGCACCACAGAAATTGATAAAATTTTGCAGCCCATAAAAGCAAATTTTAAAGACTCGCTCTACCATATTATCCGACACAGTATGTTTCTCCCTACTGCCGATTCGCAATTGGCTGACCAAACCGCTACGCACATGTCTTCTGCCCCACCAGAAATGGGGCTAAATGCGATACGCCATATGTTTGAATGGAACGGGGAAAAAACGATGGGCGCGCTTGCTATTCCTAAGTGGATGATTAATGCCGACTATCAACCAACAAATAAAGAAGTTGCTGCCAAATACGGGTTTAAAGTAGAGTTAATGTCCGGCGTAGGACATTTTCCCATGTTAGAAGATGCTCCGACCTTCAATAAACTTCTTACCAAGGCGGTTACCCAAATCCAAAGCAGTGTTGCTTCCAAGTAAAGTATTTATGAAAGAATAGCTGTCTATTATCTTCTTTTGCACTTAATACAGCTTTAACGTCATGTATTAAAATACAGAAATTTAACCGCTTTTCTACTAAAGCCAAAGTTGGAGTGACATTAGCAATTAGGCGTCGAAAGTCGCCGTATTCCTGACATACTTTATTTTTGAAAATTCTTATTTAAATTAAATCCCTATCGGTTTAAAAAAGTGACATTCAAGAAAAAGCCAGTCAAGATAAAAGAAAAGTTACCGCCGATAACAACACGGTTCTTACTACGTGAGAGAAAGAAGCATTTTAATCAATAAAGAAACTTTACTAGTTACCGGTTGGATGCAGACATTTTAAGTTCTATTAGGGTTCAAAAGATATTATTGTTAAAACTATTTATTGTATCGATTCAACCAGTAATATAATTATGTCTTTTAGTTTTGTATCTGAGTGTAATCTTTCTTTCCCTTACACATCTGCTACCCGGAAAGGTTTGATTTCTACTTTGTCCCAGACTTTGCCGGTTATGTAGGGTTCGGTTTTAAGATAGTCATTTAATTCTTCCTCAGAGGCAAAAGCTACAATCATAGAAGAACCCATCATTTGCCCGGCCGGGTTGAGTATGGCTCCGCCAATAATAAAATTACTCGTTTGTTTCAGTTTGCGCACTCCATCCAGGTGCGCCGGGCGGATAGCCATTCTACGGTTTAAAGCTTCGGAGTCGGTAAAATCGTAGGCGGTAATTAAGTATTGCTGCATGTTATATGTGAGTAGGTTAAGGTATATAAATTTAAAAGAAAATAGAATAGATTCGGGAAGTTAGCCGCACCAGAACTCTATCCATCGAAAGCAAGAGCTAAATTAGCATAAACCCGGAAATAGTACCCGGTTTCAGGTTAGGAATAAGGGAATGAAATTAGAAAGTTCACAATCTTTACATAAGAATTCCTGTACTCTTTTGTCATAAAGGCGAAAATAGATTTTTCAGCAAGATGGATTCTGAACAATAACTCTAGATTGTAGCCAATCAGGAAAGCAGGGGAGTAAGGCACATTACACTTGTCCGTTATTTTTCCGGTAACGCGCCGGGGGCAAACCGAAACGGCGTTTAAAAAGCCGCGAGAAATAGTAAATATCAGCAACGCCAACCTGTTCAGCAATTTCCTGCAACGACAACGACGAGGAGGTAATTAGCAGTTGGGCGCGTTCCAGCCGCTTATTAGTGATGTAATGAATGGGCCGGATGCCAAGCTGGTTTTGAAATTGGCGCGAAAAATAGTCCACGTTCAGGCGCTGAAGAGCCGCCAGTTGTTCAACCGTAATTTTTTCGTGCAAGTGGGCGTGTATGTAATTTAAAACCGGACGTAACTGAATGTGAGCCTGAGCCTGTTTACTGGTGGTTTCGCTGGTATTTTGCAGAAAGCGGGAAAGCAGTTGCAGCAAAATGCCTTGGGTTTCCATCTGTTGCGAAGCAGATTGATCCTGCGGTGTACGATTAAAGCTGAGCAGGTTTGATTGGTTGTCGTATACTTTCGGGTCAATATTCTGGAGGCTTCGCCCCGGGTTTAGTTCCAATAACCGCTTAAACAACTTTTTATCAAAACTCAGGACTGGTACCTCGTAGCAAAAAGGTAGCAAATCAAAAACCGAAGGGCCACTTTCTGTTTCTTCCAGAAAAGAAATGTAATACTGCGTCATGGTGGTATTGCAATAGTAACGGCTCAGGGTAAAGCTCGGAATCAGATAAAGATACCCCGGCTGGAGATGGAACTTCTGCTGGTGGTGCCATACCCAGGCTTCGCCCTTGGTTACCAGATAAAGCCGGCTGAAAGGACTTATTACTCCCTCAAACTGCCACTCCGAGCCTAAGGTAATGTGCCCTAAGTGTAAAAGATTCAGCTTTAGTTTTAAAAAAGAGTCCAGCATAACTATCCGGTTTAGGTAAGCAGAAAACTCTTACTTTAAAGTAGTTGATTTTGAATAAGTAAGGTATTAGCGTTAAAATGAAGGTAGTTATCACCTCACCACCGACTAAAAGTCGGATTTATACAAAAATAGAACAGTTTTATCTATTTCAAAGGCAGAGCAAGAGTATTAAATTGAGTACAATTTTTTTCGGAAGTTTGATTGTATTTTACTTCCTGATTATTGCTTTTAAAAGAGTATTAATTGCCTGTTCGGAATATCCTTTAAGCAGATGTTTTTGGTTAGTAAGGAAAGGTATTTTAGGCAGATCCGGGCACCTGTTGATAGAGTAGCGGATAGAAGAAGAAATTAACTTTAATCTGAAAATGGAAATCCGGGTCCAGTCAATAACTATCCGGCCGGATGCGAACAAAGCAAGAGTAAACTTTATCGTTTAATATGGTACGTTACTGGTATTTATTTCTGGTTAGTGTATGTGGGCTGTTTTTGCTTGGGCAATGCCAATCGTATGAAAGTATAACGCTTCCCGCCGAGGTGGCAATTGCCTACGATAAACTGCCCGACCAACTGGATTATAACCAGCACGTAAAACCCATCCTCTCCGATAAATGTTTTGCCTGCCACGGTCCCGACAAAGCCAAACAAAAAGCCGGTCTCCGGCTCGATTTGGTGCAGGCAGCTTACGGGCCTCTGCCCGAAAATCCCGGTAAAGTTGCTATAAAACCCAAAAGCTGGCAAAAAAGTGAAGTAGTTTTACGCATTCTGTCGGATGATCCGGAGTACCAGATGCCGGCTCCCGAATCTCACCTGACGCTGGCCGCGCAAGAAAAAGCCGTGTTGTTAAAGTGGATTAAAGAAGGAGCCGTGTATAAGCCACATTGGGCATTTGTAAAGCCAGAAAAGAAACCCACCCCACAATTAAAGCAATTACAGAAATTTTCGTCCGGCAACCCCATTGATAATTTTATCTTAAGCCGGTTAGAGCAGGAAAAATTAAAACCAGCTCCCGAAGCCTCTAAAGAATTATTGCTCCGCCGGTTGTCGCTTGATTTAACGGGGTTGCCCCCAACGCTGGAGGAATTGGACGCGTTTATTGCCGATAAGAGCGCCCATGCTTACGAAAAGCAAGTAGACCGATTACTGGCCTCGCCGCACTACGGCGAAAAAATGGCTACCGACTGGCTCGATGTAGCCCGCTTTGCTGATTCGCACGGCTATACCGTTGATCGGTTGCGGGATATGTCGCCGTACCGCGATTGGGTAATCCGGGCGTTTAACCAGAACATGCCCTATAGTACTTTTATTCATAAGCAATTGGCCGGCGACTTAATGAAAGGCCCCAAAAACAGCCCACCCACCCGCGATATGCTCATTGCCACTGCCTTTAACCGGCTGCATCCCCAAAACATGGAAGGCGGAATAGTAGAGGAAGAATTCCAGACCGAGTACGTAATCGACCGGACTAATACCTTAGGGGATGCCATTATGGCGGTTTCGCTGGGTTGTGCCCGTTGCCACGACCATAAGTACGATCCTATTTCCCAGAAAAATTACTATGAAGTGTACGGCTTTTTTAACAACGTTCGGGAAGCCGGCCAAATTTCCTGGAACGACGATTTACCCACGCCCACGCTCATGCTTCCTACCGAAAAACAAGAGGAACTGATGCGGTATATGAAAGGGTTAATTGCGGAACAAGAAGCCCAGGTAGTTAAAGCCGAAGAAGTAGCCAAAACAGCCGCTAACCAATGGCTGGCATCGGGCGCTTACAAAAAACTGGTAACGCAAGTAATGCCGCAAGCTGGCTTGCAGGGCTTTTATACTTTTGAACAGAATTTAGTAAATAGCCACAATCCGAAGCAGGTAGGCGAAATGAAGCGCGATGCGGGCGTACCCGATAAACCGGTTTTTGCAAAAGAAGTCCGTGGACAAGTGCTGCTGCTCAATGGTGATGCTTACGCCGATTTAAATCCCGTTGGGGTATTTCGTCGGTCTGATCCGTTTACGGTAGGTATCTGGGCCTGGATTCCGAAAAATTTAAAAGAAGGAGTTATTTTCCATAAAAGCAATGCCGAACGGTTATACAATTTTAAGGGATATCACCTGATGCTGAAAAACAACCGGCTGGAAATTAATATGGCGCACACGGCCCCGTCTAATGCCATAACCCGGCAGAGTTTACAACCGGTACCCCGCGAAAAATGGGTGCAGGTTACTCTAACTTATGATGGTTCTTCCAATGCCAATGGCTTTAAGCTTTACCTCGACGGCAATGAACTGCCCGTGGAAACCATTATCGACCAACTGTACAAGGATATTATTTTCTACGAGAAAAACGAACCCGCGCTGCAAATTGGTGGCTGGTGGCGGGGATTGGGCTTTAAAGGTGGCAAAGTAGATGATGTGGTGGTGTATAACCGGACTTTAACGCCATTTGAAATAAAAGTACTGGCTAAACAGGCAACTTGGGCAACGCTGGCTGGTAAAGCTCCCGACGAACTTACCCCCACCGACAAAGAAATTTTACAAGCGTATTACCTGGCTGCGGAAAATACGAGTGTAAAAGCTAACCGGTTAGTTTTACAGCAACAGCGCAAGGTATTCAGCGATTCTACCCGACGAGTAGCCGAAATTATGGTGATGCAGGAAATGCCGAAACCTAAAAAAACGTACCTCTTACAACGCGGGCAATACGATAATCCCGGTCTGCAAGTGTTCCCTAATGTGCCCAATGCTATTTTGCCGTTTGGAATTAATCGGCCCAAGAACCGGCTGGGTCTGGCCCAATGGCTCACGGATAAAAATCACCCACTAACGGCCCGGGTTGCTGTGAACCGCTACTGGCAGAATTTATTTGGGGTGGGGTTGGTAAAAACCGCTGAAGATTTTGGCAACCAAGGCGAAATGCCCAGCTACCCGGAACTGCTCGACTGGTTGGCCGTTACGTTTCAGCAGGATTATAACTGGGATGTGAAGCGCCTGGTTAAATTAATGGTGCTATCGGCCACTTACCGACAAGATTCACATACCCGTCCGGAATTGCGGGAACTCGATCCGGAGAACCGCTTGCTAGCTCGTGGCCCGGCTACTCGCCTTTCCGCCGAAATGTTGCGCGATAATGCTTTAGTAGCTAGTGGTTTATTAAATGACAAAATTGGCGGCAAAAGCATAAAACCCTACCAACCCGAAGGATTATGGGAAATTAATAGCATGAAATACGAGCCCGATTCCACGGCTGAGGCGTATCGCCGAAGCCTTTACATAGTAGTAAAACGATCAGTGCCGAATCCCACGCTTGGCACCTTCGATGCCCCTACTCGGAGTAGTTGCATTGTACGGCGGCAGCGTACCAATACCCCTTTGCAGGCTCTGGTTACTCTTAACGATCCTACTTTTCTGGAAGCGGCGAAAGTTTTAGGCGAGCGCATGACCAAAGAAGCCAATACCCGACAGGCCATTATTCAAACATACCGCCAACTTACAGGCCGAACGCCGCAGGAACCGGAAGTAGCCTTGTTGCTGCGCCTGCAGGAAAATCAATATATAAAATTTAAAAATAAGCCTAACAAAACCAGTGGCTGGCTGCAAGCAGGCATGTACCCAACCAGTAAAAAGCTGGAACCAGCCTTGATTGCTGCTAATGCCGTAGTAGCCAGTACTATTTTAAATTCCGATGCTACTATAACCAAACGTTAAGCTCCATGAAACCGCACCACCACCACCACGACGAACCATTCCGTTTGCAAACGCCAGAATTTACTGATTTAAACCGCAAGCTAGACCGACGTAATTTTTTGCTGCGCACCGCTTCGGGTTTGGGAGCCGTTGCACTGGGCGGTTTATTGGGTAACTGGACGCTGGGAGCTGCTCCGCGCGAAAAAGAACTGGAAGCCATTCGCCAGAGAGTTGCGCCAAAGGCTAAAAGAGTAGTTTATTTGTTTATGGCCGGCGGACCTTCGCAACTGGAAACTTTCGATTACAAACCTCAGCTACAGAATATGCTGGGTAAAGGCTTGCCCGATTCCGTACGAAAAGGGCAGCGACTCACCGGGATGAGTGCCAACCAGGCAATCTTACCCATTGCTCCTTCGTTGTACAAATTCGGGCAGCACGGTAAAAACCAAACCTGGGTGAGTGAATTATTGCCTTACACGGCCAAGGTTGTAGATGAGTTATGCATTATTAAATCGGCCTTTACCGAGCAGATTAACCACGATCCTGCCATTACTTTTTTTCAAACGGGTCACCAATTACCTGGTCGCCCTAGCATTGGATCGTGGGTAAGTTACGGTCTGGGATCAGAAAATCAGAATCTACCTGCTTTTATTGTTTTGGTATCGAAGGATGCTGCGAAAGATCAACCACTTTACGCTCGTTTGTGGGGCAATGGCTTCTTGCCATCAGAATACCAGGGAGTACAGTTCCGTTCGGGTAAAGATCCGGTGTTGTTTTTAAATAACCCCGAAGGTTACGATGGTACCGACCGGCAGGAAATGCTCGATTACCTTACTCAGTTAAACAAATTGCAAAACGAAAGCTGGGGCGACCCGGAAGTAAATGCCCGGATGGCGCAGTACGAAATGGCTTTCCGGATGCAAACGTCGGTGCCGGAGGTAATGGATACTACGCACGAACCAGATGAAGTATTTGAGCTGTATGGACCGGAAAGCCGCGATAAAGGCACGTATGCGGCCAATTGCCTGCTGGCCCGGAAACTGCTGGAAAAAGACGTGCGGTTTGTACAATTGTATCACCAGGGCTGGGACCATCACGGCTCCCTCCCGAAAGGCATGGACAAACAATGTAAGCAAATTGACCGTGCTACGGCCGGCTTCATTATCGATTTAAAACGTCGGGGATTACTGGATGATACGCTGGTAGTTTGGGGCGGAGAATTTGGTCGCACGGTTTATTCCCAGGGCAAACTTGCCGCCAACGACTACGGCCGCGACCACCATCCGCGTTGTTTTACCATGTGGATGGCTGGTGCGGGGGTAAAAGCCGGATTTTCCTACGGCCAAACAGATGATTTTAGCTACAACATTGTAAAAGACCCGGTACACGTGCATGATTTTCAGGCCACGTTACTACACTTAATGGGCGTGGATCATGAGCAGTTAACCTATAAATACCAGGGCCGCCGCTTCCGGTTAACCGATGTAGAAGGCAAAGTTGTAAAGGCAATTTTAACTTAAGCATCAACTTTCCCGCTCCATTCTTAAGGACAATAAGTAATATTTCCTAAGGATAAGATTTGCTATGGGCGGAATAGGAAGGATTAAATTCTGGCAGGAGCGAGCTTGTAGCACTACTATGGCGCAGATTTACTTCCGTGACTTTCCTCATAAAGTAAGCCAGGGAAGTAAATCTGCGCCATAGTGTCTTATTATCCTGAATTTCTTAAATCAGATAGTCAAGAATAAACGACACCAGTTTGGCTATGGAGGGCCTTCTAAGGTTCCGGTACTTTAGCATTGCGAGGAACGAGCAAAGGAAGCTTAGACCCGCCCGGAAGAGCCAAACGAGGCCCGCCGGCCAAAAGGCAAACTGGCTACGGGTTCAAATAAGATGGCCCCATTAAAGGGAGGCTTAAAAAGGCTCCAAATATATGCCTATCATACTTTTGATAAATTTCAATTAAAGTAAATTGCTGAAATTAGTAATTACAAGGTAGCAATCCGGTTAAAGCTGCGCTAAAATTATCCTTTCCGGGAGCGGCTATTAAAAAATAACCTTGCAACAAATCCACCATATACCTAATTTTAAATTTTTACCAGAGTTATGACTTCTACGTGTTTACCGACAAAGACTGGTATTCAAGAAAGTAGAAAGGTTTCTTTATCCGTTTGTAGATTTATCGGATTTAGTAAGAGCTTGTCTGGTAAATCCTGTAAACGACTAATTTCTCCATTACTAAATTATGATTAGATACTGGCTTTTGCTTTTCATGCTTTTCTTAACTTCGGCAGCTATGGCGCAACCACAACCAAGCTTAAAACTGTGGTATACCAAGCCCGCTAATATTCAGGCCCCCGAAGACCCGAAAAATGGCTGGAAAGACGATCCTGAATGGCTCAAAGCCCTTCCGTTGGGAAATGGTTCGCTGGGTGCTATGGTGTATGGCGATGTGCCGCGGGAACGCATTCAGTTGAACGAAGAAAGCATGTGGTCGGGCAGCCCGGATGATAACAATAATCCCAATGCTTTTGCCGCTCAGGCCGAAATTCGTAAATTATTGTTTGCCGGAAAATACAAAGAAGCCACGGAGCTTACCAGTAAAACCCAAATTGCCAAAGGCGAAGGTTCGGGGCACGGTAATGGAGCTTCCGTGCCTTTCGGTAGTTTTCAACCCTTGGGCAATCTTTTTCTTGATTTCACCCAAAAAGCACCTTATCAGAATTACCGCCGGGAGCTCGATTTAAAGGATGCCGTAGTACGGGTGAGTTATACGCAAAATGGCGTGCAGTTTAAGCGCGAAGTATTTGTAAGCCAGCCGGACCAGGTAATGGTGGTGCGTCTTACAGCGAATAAACCCGGGCAGCTTTCATTTACTGCCCAACTAGCACGGCCCGAGCGGTTTCGTACCTACTCCGAGAACGACCAGTTAATAATGGCCGGCAAGTTGAGCAACGGTAAAGGTGGCGACGGACTGGCGTACATGACCCGGCTGAAAGCCCTGGTAAACAAAGGTTCGGTAAAGTACAGCAATGCCGGGTTAACGGTTCAAGGGGCGAACGAAGTAGTCCTGCTACTCACTGCTTCCACGGATTATAAGCTGGAATTTCCTGCCTATAAAGGCCGGGATTACGTAGGTATTACCCAAAGTAATCTGCAGAAAGCGTCTCAAAAAAGCTATAACCAACTGCTCAGCGCCCATTTAGTTGAGTATCAGCCTTATTTTAAACGGGTTTCGTTTAACTTGTTTTCGGGCGAGGATAAACTACCTACGGATGAAAGATTAGTTGCTTTTAAAACCAACCCCACTGACCAGCATTTGTACGAGCTGTTGTTTCAATACGGACGGTATTTACTAATTTCTTCGTCGCGACCGGGTACTCTGCCCGCTAATTTACAAGGCATCTGGACGAATAAACTGCAATCGCCCTGGAACGGCGATTACCACACCAACATCAATATTCAAATGAATTACTGGCCAGCCGAGGTGACCAACCTGCCGGAAATGCATTTGCCATTTTTTGACTTGCTTCGTTCTCTTACCAAACCCGGCTCCGAAACGGCCCGCATTCATTACCATGCCAAGGGCTGGGTAATTCATCCTATTACCAACGTTTGGGGCTACACGGCTCCCGGCGAAGAAGCTGGTTGGGGAATGCACACGGGCGCCACAGCCTGGTTGTGCCAGCACATTGGCGAGCATTATCGTTTTACCCAGGACGAAGCTTTTCTGCGGGAACAATACCCGGTACTAAAAGCAGCTACTGAATTTTACATGGACTGGCTGGTGGTGCACCCGGAAACCGGTAAACTGGTATCCGGACCGGCTGGATCGCCGGAAAATGCTTTTTTTGCACCCGATGGTAGTAAAGCTCAGATTAGCATGGGGCCGGCACACGAACAACAGGTAATCTGGCAATTATTCGATGATTTTTTGATGGCTTCTAAAGTGCTTCACATTCAGGACGATTGGACCAAACGCATTACCTTGGCTCAACAACAATTAGCCGGTCCGCAGATTGGCTCCGATGGACGATTAATGGAGTGGGCTACCGAATTTAAAGAAGCTGAACCAGGGCACCGGCATATATCTCATTTATTTGCTTTACATCCGGGCTATCAGATTAACCCGGTTCAAACGCCGGAGTTAGCTGTTGCTGCTAAAAAATCGTTGGATTACCGCATTGCCAAAGGTGGAGGCCACACCGGGTGGAGTGCTGCCTGGCTGATAAGCCAGTACGCCCGGTTAAAAGAAGCCGAAAAAGCCAAGGCCAGCCTGGATGTAGTAATTACTAAAAGTACCTCACCTAATTTATTTGGGCAGCACCCGCCGTTTCAGATGGATGCCAACTTTGGTACCACTGCCGGTATTGCCGAAATGCTGGTGCAAAGCCACGTACAAACTGCTTCCGGGGGTGTATTAATTGATTTGTTACCGGCTTTACCTTCTGGTTGGGCTAAAGGACAAGTTAGTGGTTTAAAGGCTCGTGGCGGTTTTGAGCTAAACATGAACTGGCAAGGTAACCGGCTGCAGCAAGCGGAAATTCAATCTGAGAAAGGCGGTGAGGCAACCTTGCAATACGCTGGTCAAGCTAAAGCAGTAAAGTTGCAACCCGGGCAGAAACAGGTTATTACCTGGTAATATTTAAACGAGGCCTGCCAGTAACGAAACAAACACAGCCGTTTCTAATCAGTAAACACCAACAATTAGAAACGGAAACCCACTCCATCAATGGAAGCAACCTTTTCTCTTTGAACTATAAGCAAAAAATATTAACAAAAATATATATGTTTATTGGGCCAGATAGCCTCCATCTGCGGCATAGTAGGCACCAGTTACAAACGATGCTTTATCGGAACTTAGCCAAGTTACTAATTCAGCCACTTCTTCGGATTGTCCTAATCTTCCAATAGGGTGTAAACGGGCTAGCATCTGAAAGGTATCTTCTTGCATGCCAGCTTCTGTTAATAGGGGCGTTTTAATAAATGCCGGCCCTACAGCGTTAATGCGAATACCTTTGGCGGAATATTCCAGGGCCCCATTTTTAGTAAGTCCTACTACGCCGTGCTTAGCCGCTACATAGGCCGCCGAATTGGCAAAACCAACCTGACCCAGGATAGACGAGTTATTTACAATAGCTCCGCCGCCATTCTGCAGCATTTGCTGGATCTGGTACTTCATGCAGTAAAACACACTACTTAGATTAATTGCAATTACTTTATTCCAATTTTTAATACTCAGGTCACCTACCGGGTTAGCTTCGCCACCAATTCCGGCATTGTTGAAGGCAATATTTAACTGACCATATTGCTCTACTGTTTTCTTTACCAGGTTTTGGCAATCTTCCGGCTTTGATACATCTGCTTTCACAAACAGGGCATCTCCACCGTTTTGCTTTATTTCTTCTACTACTTCCAACCCTTTTGCTTCCTGTATATCAGAAACTACTACCTGGGCGCCCTCGCGTGCATACTGTAGGGCAGTTGCTTTCCCAATACCGGAAGATGCACCGGTTACTAATGCCACTTTACCCGAAAATATTTTTTTTGTAGTTCCTTCCATTTTTATGTTTAAATTGTTTTAACCTTCTGCAAAACTCCGAACTTCTCTTTACCGGGCAAATGACTTATATCATAGCACAACATGTTTGTTGTTAATAATAGATTATTGTAGTCCTATTCTGTTCTTTTTGTTTTCCAGCAAAAGGTAAGAGTTACATTAAAATCAAGCTATAATGCGTTCTTTTCCGGATAAATTTTGCCAGCCAAAAAAGAGAAGAGTTAAGATGGCCTAAAGAGTAATGAGCATGCCCAGATAGTTAATGGTTACAGCAAGTTATATAATCCGAAATAAAAGCAATGTCGATGGCGGCATGAAAGACAGCACAGATAAAAATACTGCCTCCGGAAGAATTAAATAATCAGGTAAGTAAAATACTACCCGTAAGTAAACTGATAAACCAGCCAATTATTTCCAAAAAATTCATGCTGGTATAACCTGGTTGGTAAAGAAACAAAGGCTAGTGCCAAATGGCCCAAAAAAGGTAAAAATTAAGCTAGAGACAAAAGCGTTGTGCTTCTGCTGAAAATGGGGCAAGGTAATTCCTTTTCAGCTTACTTCTTCGCCTAAACCAAAGAACAGCAGGTTAAATAGAAAGTATTGAAATAAATTAAAGTTCGGATACTCTTTTGTTTTACCTATATAACCCAGTTCAATGGGAGATTTACGAATAAGAAATTCAGTAAGGAAGCTATCCCAAACAAGAGAAAAGGACTAAGCAAGGCAATTAGTAAAAATTTAGTAGGGCAAGGATTAAATGACTTTTTTAGTAAGCGCAACAAACCAGATTTTCCTTGCTCTTGCCCCAGTACTATAACGCCGGCCAATAAAGGACCCCAGGCTCCCAAACCATGCTGATAAGGTAGAACCGGCACACTATACACCCCAAAATAGGGCAAATACAGCGGCAGCCATATCGCCCAGGAAACAAAGTAGCTCAGAAAAAAGAATTTAGCTAAACTAAACATACGCTTTTCTTTGCCTATATTATTTTTAAAATGATTCTGGTATGTCGTATTCAATTAAATTGAGCTTGAAGTTTGCGTAAGAATGGTCGCCTGTTTTTAGCCGCCAGATACCCTCAGCTCGGGTAGGAATACGAATGCCGTTTATATCCTGGTATTCGCTGAATTTGCCAACCCAATTTTCCAGGGTTTGTTCGCCCATATAGCGTTGGGTTTCCATTTGGGTAATTTCGCCGGCAGCATTAAAATATACCTTATAAGAAACAGTTAACTGATCATAGGTAAAAGTTAGTAGGGCCGTATTATCGTTAATGGCCGACCAGCTTAAATTTTCAGAGGGCAGTAAATTAGTAGGGAACCAGGCACTTTCTCCTAGCCAGCGCAATAATTCGCCTTGGTCGTATTTAGGGCCGGATCCATCCGCAACCGGAATTAGCGAAAACAATTTTACCTGTAGTCCGCCTTTCCCGGCAGCAAACCTATCTTTGGCCGAAAATAAGTTGGTCTTACCTAGCCAGATAAACCCGGGAGTAGCCGTAGTAAAATACTGCTCTCCCGTAATAGCCATCCAGTCTTTCTTTAAATCAGTTTTAAATTGACCTTCATGTTTTAAGCGCACAAAGTTAATGTACGGCTGTCCTTCTCTTAATACCAGTTTAAAATAGCGTTGTACCGGGTTAGGTAAACCTACTATTTGCGCATAAGTAAAAACTTTACCTGTGGTAGGTTTTGATGCCGAAAACAACCGTTTAATTTCTAGCTTTACCTTAAAACTAGTCCAACTTCTGCCCGCCACGAAAGCAGCTACCAGCACGGCTAATAAAGAAAGTAGTCGTTTCATTATATTGTATAAGTTTTTAATAGCAGCATTTAGTAAGGCAGACTAATTCTATTTACTTCGCTCAAAACTATCTTTTGGAATACATACTTTTTATGATGATTCTCTTGTTTTTGGCTGACATTTAGCAGGAAAGTTAAGGAATGAATATGGAGGTATTATTTAAAATTAGGGCTTTTCTGTAGAGTTTATTTAAGGCTCCAAAGAACGAAACGTTATTAAATACTATACGTCCTAATCGTAAGTAAACCTTTACTTAAAATTTCGTAACCTGCAATAAACAACCCCATGATTCTTATCATAGAATTTAGAAGGTTGGTAATTATCTTTGTAAATAATTATATTGCCAAAAGCCTGAACTGAACATTGGAGCAAAACATAGAAGATAGATCCCGCTTACAAGCAATCATAAATACGGCCATAGATGGCATCATCACCATTGATAGCGCCGGAATAATAGAAACGGTAAACCCGGCGGCAGCCCGTATTTTTGGCTATGAACCAGCCGAAATTATCGGGCAAAATGTTAAAATATTAATGCCGGAACCGGATCGCAGCCAGCATGATAATTATATTCAAAATTATCACAGAACCGGTATTGGTCAGATTATCGGCAAAGGCCGGGAGGTATTAGGACGACGAAAAGATGGTACGGTGTTTCCGTTTTTATTGAGCATTAGCGAAGTAAAACTAAAGGAGAAACAAATTTTTACCGGTATTATTCATGATATTACTAATTTAAAAAAAGCGGAGGCGGCATTACGCGAAAGTGAAAACAAAATCACTTCCATTATTCAGGCGGCCGTTGATGGGATTATTACAATTGATACCCGGGGCATCATCGAGATGGTAAACCCTTCGGCGGCCCGGTTATTTGGGTACGAAGCCAATGAATTATTGGGCAAAAGTATTAATGTATTAATGCCGGAACCCGACCATAGCAGGCACGATGGGTATATGCATAACTACCATACCACCGGCAGGAAAAAGATAATTGGCATAGGCCGCGAAGTAACCGGTTTACGAAGAGATGGTACTATTTTCCCTTTTTACTTGAGTATTAGTGAAGTGGAATTAGCCGACCGCAAGGTGTATACCGGTTTTATTCATGATATTACCCAACAAAAATTAAACGAAGAAAAGCTACGCCGCTACGCCGCCGAACTGGAGCGCAGCAACCTGGAACTGCAGGATTTTGCTTATGTTTCGTCGCACGATTTGCAGGAACCCTTGCGCAAAATTCAAGCTTTCGGCGACCGGCTCCTAACCAAAGAGCACGCCAACCTCAGCGACCAGGGCAAAGATTATCTGGAACGAATGCTAAACGCAGCTTCCCGGATGCAGAACTTAATCAACGATTTGCTGGCTTTCTCGCGGGTTACTACCAAAAGCAAGCCTTTTGTGCGGGTAAGTCTCGAAAAAATACTAACCGAAGTACTTTCAGATCTGGAAATAACCATTGAGCAAACGCAAACGCAAATAAACCGGTCTCCTTTACCCGACATAGAAGCCGAGCCTACCCAGATACGACAACTCTTCCAGAATTTAATTAGCAATGCAATCAAGTTCCGGAAAGAAAACGAGCAGCCCATCATTAACATATATGCCCGGCAACTGCAACGCCAGGCGCACCTCACCGCAACGCCCGGCGATCAACAAGTGGAAATATCGATAGAAGATAATGGCATTGGATTCGACGAAAAATACCTGGACCGGATATTTAATATTTTTCAACGGCTGGAAGGGCATAAATACGAAGGCTCGGGCATTGGGCTGGCCATCTGCCGGAAAATAGCCATCCGGCACGGTGGCGATATTACTGCCCAAAGCCAGGTGGGTGTAGGAACCCGTTTTATCATTACCTTAGCTACTAAACAACCTCAGCAATAAATATACGCGCATGAGCGACAATAAAAGAAGCATAGTTATTTTAATTGCCGACGATGATGCCGAAGACCGGATGCTACTAAAAGAAGCAATGGAGGAAAACCGGTTAAAAAACACCATTCAGTTCGTAGAAAACGGCGAAGAATTAATGGACTACCTGCGTAACAAAGGAAAATATGCCGACAAAGAAAAATACTCTTGTCCGGGGCTGATTCTGCTGGATTTAAATATGCCGAAAAAAGACGGCCGGGAAGCCCTGAAGGAAATTAAAGAAGATGCCCACCTGCGCCTGATTCCGGTAGTAGTTTTAACCACTTCCAAAGCCGAAGAAGATATTCTGAATACCTACGATTTAGGCGTAAGCTCCTTTATTACCAAGCCCGTAACTTTTAGCTCCTTGGTAGATACCATGAAAAAGCTCACGGAATATTGGTTTGATATTGTAGAGTTACCGAAGGTAAAATAGACTAGGCGGTCCATAGCTTGCAGTCCGCAAACCATAACAAAGAAATAGGTTAATCTGCTTTAAAGAGCTCTGCATAAATATAATCCATTTAGGTAGGTGCTGGTGTTAGTAGCTTTCTTTTAATGAAAGCAGCCGCCTCTCCTTCCCTGTTTTTAGGGAAGGTGCCCTTTGGGGTGGAAGGGTTTAAACACTAAAAAGAACAAAGAAGCGAGCAATGAAATAATTTACTAAAAAATTGTAACGACAGCCGTAGCTACGCCAGCATTATTCTTTATTTAAATATTATCATCCCAAATGCCTGAAAAAATAAAAGTATTACTGGTAGATGACGATGAAGATGATTACATCATCACGCGCGATATAATTAGTGATATACCCGCCAGTAATTACCAACTCGAATGGACGTCTTCTTTTGACGAAGCTTTAACAATAATCCATCAATGGAACCATGATGTGTACCTCATTGATTACCGCTTAGGTGCCCACGATGGATTGGAATTAATTGCCAAAGCCATTGAGAGTGGTAGTATGGCCCCTTTTATTTTGCTTACCGGGCAAAGCGACCGCGAAACGGATGAGAAAGCCATGCGCATTGGGGCTTCTGATTACCTGGTAAAAGGTACCTTTACGCCCTTTGACCTGGAGCGTTCCGTGCGATACAGTATTGAACACGCGAAAAGTCTCGCCGAAATTCAAAAGCTAAATTCTGAACTGGAACAGCGGGTAAAAGTGCGTACCCAGGAACTGGCCGAAGCCGTTATTAAGTTAGAAGAAACAAATAAAAGTTTATTTGAGGCGCAGCAGGAAATAAAGAAAGCCCTGCAAAAAGAAAAAGAATTAAACGAACTCAAATCCCGGTTTGTTACCATTGCTTCGCACGAGTTTCGGACACCTTTAAGCACCGTTCTATCTTCGGCTTCTCTCATTGGCAAATACAAACTCACCGAAGATGATGAGAAACGTCAGAAACACGTGAGCCGGATAAAATCGGCGGTCAGTAATTTAACAGGTATCCTCAACGATTTTTTGTCGTTGAGCCGCATCGAAGAAGGCAAAATATACAACGTGCCTACTACTTTCGCGCTGGAGCCATTTGCCGCCGGTATTGTAGAAGAAATGCAGGGTTATATTAAAGTAGGACAGCACATTCAATACCAGCACCAAGGCCAGCCCGACCAGGTAACGCTCGATAAACAATTGCTCAAAAATATTACTTTAAACCTGTTATCCAACGCCAGTAAGTATTCCGGCGAAGGCAAAACTATTTACTTCACTACCAACATTACCCCGGAGCGTATAACCATGCAAGTTCAGGACGAAGGAATAGGCATACCCGAAGCAGATCAGACTCATTTATTTACGCTTTTTTTTCGGGCTCAGAATGCCACCAACTACGAGGGTACCGGTTTGGGCCTGAATATCGTAAAACGGTACGTAGATATAATGAATGGTACGCTGCATTACCAAAGCGTTTTAAATAAAGGTACTACTTTTACCGTAGATTTCCCCAGAAATCCCAGCCTATGAAAAAGATATTGCTGATAGAAGATAATTCTGAAATACGCGAAAATATCGCTGAAATTTTATCACTGGCCGATTATGATATTGTACAGGCGGAGCACGGCAAAGCCGGGGTAGCGTTGGCTCAAACCGAAAAGCCCGATTTAATTATCTGCGATATTATGATGCCCCAACTGGATGGCTATGGCGTTTTACACCTTTTGAGCAAAAATCCGAGTACTTCGGGCATTCCCTTTATTTTCTTAACGGCTAAGTCTGAGAAAGAAGATTTTCGGAAAGGCATGAATTTAGGGGCCGATGATTATTTAATTAAACCCTTCGATGACCTGGAACTGCTGGACGCCGTAGAGATGCGTCTGAAAAAGAATGAAATCCTGAAAGCGGATTTTCAGAAAAATGCGGAAGGCCTGAACGATTTTATGCAGGAAGCCAAAGGCTTGCAGGAGTTAAACAGCCTTATTGCCAACGAACGCAAGCTTTCGGAGTATAAGAAAAAACAGCAGTTATTCACGGAAGGGCAATACCCGCAAGCCTTGTTTTTTTTGAGTAAAGGCAAAATAAAAACCTACAAAACTAACCAGGAGGGACGCGAGTACATTACCAACTTATATAAAGAAGGCGATTTTATCGGGTACCTGGATTTACTCGAAGATAAAACGTACCGCGAATCCGCGGTGGCTCTCGAAGACTCCGAAGTATGTATCATCCATAAAGATGAGTTCTTTTCGTTGTTGTACCACAACCGCGACGTAGCCAATAAATTTATTAAAATCTTATCGGATAACCTGGCCGACCGCGAAGAGCGGTTGCTAAAGCTGGCATATAATTCGGTGCGGAAACGGGTAGCCGAAGCTTTGCTTTTAGTGGAAAAACAATACCAGCAGGATAAAGGCAAAAATTACCAGGTAACTATGTCCCGCGAAGACCTCGCCAATATAGTAGGCGCTTCCAAAGAAACCGTAATCCGTACCCTATCCGATTTTAAAGATGAAAAACTGATTGATATTAACGGCGGCAAAATCACTATCTTAAATTCAGATAAGCTCGCCCGCATGCGGAATTAGAATTTCCTGTTATTTATATTTTATTTGATATCTCGAAAAGAAACCATGGTAGCCTAGGAACTACAGCTACCTATTATCCTGGCGCGAGCGTCCACGCTCGTGTCTACCATTAGGTAGGCCTCCGGCCGGGCGAACGGTTATACTTTTCTTAGAAGAGATTAAGTTTTATTACCACTAACCTGAAGACGGACGATAAGCCTCACGAGTGAAGACGCTAGCGATAATTTCTTATACCTTTCATTACTTTTCTAATTATCTATAGCCTTCATGACAACAATCTGCTAAAAGAATGACTTTTATCATATTTACGGAAGCGTGCTTTACGGAAATTTGTATAGAAATCTGAAATACATGCAGAACCAGTTAAAAGCTCTTTCCTTATCTTACAAAAATGCCCCTATTGCTATCCGGGAAATGGTTTCTTTAAATGAGACCGCTTGTAAGCACTTGCTGGATAAGATAAAAACGTACACCAATGTGCTGGAAGCACTGGTATTATCTACCTGTAACCGCACCGAAGTATATTACACTTCCGATAAAGATCTATCGCTGGAAATTATTAAATTAATTGCCATTGAAAAAGGATTTCTGGCTATAAAAAAGGTGGAACCTTACTTCCAGCGGATATTAGAACCGGAGCAGGCGGTGCAACATTTATTTAGGGTGGCGCTAGGGTTAGAGTCGCAGGTAGTAGGTGATTTTCAGATTCTGAACCAGGTGAAAAATGCCTATCAATGGTCGGCAGATGCTGGAATGGCAGGGCCTTTTTTGCACCGGTTGCTACATACTGTATTTTTTACGAATAAGCGGGTAACCAATGAAACGGCTTTCCGCGACGGAGCCGCATCAGTTTCGTATGCCACAGTAGAGCTGGTAGAAGAAATTACCCAATTTATTAAAAGCCCAAGAGTATTAATGATTGGCGTAGGTGAAATGGGAACGAACGTTTGCCTGAACTTCCAGAAATCCAAAATAAAGGATGTGGTTGTTGCAAACCGCACTTACCACAAAGCCGCTGAACTGGCCCAAAAAGCAAATGCCCGCGTGGTTTCCTGGGAAAATATTACCGCTGAAATGCAAGCCGCCGATGTAATTATTTCTTCCGTACCCGGCGATTGTTTTTTCATCAGCAAACAGCAGGTAGCAGAACTACCCGCAAGCCCGCATAAGTACTTCATCGACCTTTCCATGCCTCGCAGCGTGGATGATAAATTGGCTACGCTGCCCGGCGTGGAAGTGTATAATATTGATACCATTAAAAACCGGGCTACCGAAGCATTGGAACAACGCCTAGCTGCTATACCGCAAGTAAATGCTATTATTGCCGAAGCCATATTAGAGTTTGATAACTGGGCGCGCGAAATGGTAATTTCCCCGGCTATTCAGCAATTTAAAAGTTTACTTGAGCAAATTCGCCAGCAGGAAGTAAATCGGGCTCTTAAAAGTATTGATCCAGCCAATCACCAGGTAATAGAAGCTATCACCAAAAACATTCTGAATAAAATTGTAAAACTGCCGGTACTGGAACTTAAAGCCGCTTGCCAGCGTGGGGAATCAGAAAACTTACTGGCTGGTTTAACCGCCTTATTTAACCTGGAAAAGCAAGAAGTTTAATAATTTTGTTTTAATAAAAAAGTCTCTGGCAGTTAATACCAAATAGTATCAAAAAGCTACTCTAGATTTTGCTTGCTAGTAAGCGTTTTCTTTGAAGCCTGTTCCAGCCTCCAGGCACAGGTTCCATCTAGTTTGACAAGGCTAAGTTTGCCTCGTGGCCGGCAGGCCCCGTTTAGCTCTCTCGGGCGGTTTAGCGAACCTTGGCTCGTGCACTGCGCCATGCCTCCTGCGTCGGCACCGGAACGCTAAAAGGCCCTCCACAGCCAAACTGGTATCAGTTGCTTGTAGTTGTTGCTTTTCTTCCACATCTTATATAATTCACTTGTAGTATTAACTTGTTTAATCAAGAAGAAGGAAAATGGTTTTAATTGGTGGTTACTAATGACAAGAATTAACGGAATTAAACTTCCTGTTCTGCTTTCCGTCTCAACAGATTCTAATAAATTCGACTTATTACAATCTACTTAATACAATCTATACTACTAAAAAAGTAAAAGCTGGAGCTAAGAGCAACTAACACCAGTTTGGCTGTGGAGCACCTGCTAAGTTTCCGGTGCCGAGGAACGAGGCATTCCGCAGACGGAGTCGAGGAAAGGAAGGCTAGCGAGTGCGGAAAAGCCAAACGAGGCCCGCCGGCCATGGAGGCAATCTTGAAAGTAGCAATTTAGACAGCACCAGTGAATGGAGACTTGCAAAGTCTCCAAAGAACAACATCAAAGTCCGCTATAGCAATTACTGCTTACTATTGGGTATGACTGCCAGAGACTTTTTATTATCTGTTTTTTAGTAAATCAGTTCTCTTCTTCCCGGTTTACAAAAGGGATAGCAGGTGCCTGACCTTGAATTATGCGAATTTTATTCGAGAAAATGCGAGCAATATTGGCGGCGCGCAGCTTTGCTTCTTCCGCTACTGGTCCCCGGAAATTCTCGGTAACTGTTTCGTAAAAAAGGCGCAGCCATTGCGCAAAATGAGCCTGATCTACGGGCAAAAAAGCGTGCTTTGGAAAAGGTTGTCCTTCGTAAGTAGCGGTGCCTAATAAAATAGAACTCCAGAACCGGTACATAATAGGCAAATGCTTTTCCCAGTTTACTTGGGCATGGTCGTTAAATATCGGCGCTAGCAAGGCATCCTGATTTACTTTATCGTAAAAGGTATCTACTAGCTTTTGTATATCGGCTTCGGTGGTAATGTCGGTTACTATATGCTGCATACAAGAGTGTTTTAGAGTAAACATTCCGGACAGGAAATTAACTCCTGATTCTTAGGTTTTATACGACAAACGTATGGTTATTAGGCAAAACTTACTTTACTAAAATCATTTTAAAATTAGTTACTGCCACTAAAGAATGAGGAATGTCGGCCGGAATAACAATGACTTCGCCCGCGGTTAGTTCTTTGGAAGGCCCATCTTTTATCTGAAATAAACAAGTTCCTTCCAGCATAATTAATAAAGCAGGCTGAGGCGTTGTATGGGTTTTTAGTTCTTGTCCGGCGGTAAAGGCAAATAAAATACTCTTTTGTTGCCCATTGTTCAGCAGAATTTTAGAACTGAATTTTTCTGGCTGATAGCTTATCTGGTCAGTTACATTTTCCAGGTCTGTCGGTACATATTTTGGTTCGGATAGCATACGTGTATTTAATTATAAGCGGGAACCCGCCGATTGCTTTGAGGTACAAATTGTTGCCGGAATATGGCAGAAGCGGTGCCCAGCAATAAGCCTAATTTAAATATTTCCAGGGTAACATAAACAAAGTGTAATTTGCTGGGGCCCGGAATTTTGCCAGCAATAATCTGTAAAGCCCGGGCATCTAAAGCCGGTAACAGCCAGTTAGTTTGTACGAACAAAACAGCGGAAAGCAGAAGCACCGGCGTCCATATTCGAAACGGTGCCCGATTATAAAATAAGCCAGCCATCACTACCAAGCTAAAAAGTAGTTCAAACTTATTCAGCCAGCCAAAAACCAGCCGGCCAATTCCTAAACCAATAGCCAGGGTAACCTGCGGTGCCGCGAATTTTACCGGCGCTTCCAGAAATGAAATACCGGCCACCATTCCGGCCCAAAGCAAGAGGGCAAAAAGAATAATTTGGGTAACTACAGGGTTTTCTTGCTCCCGTACAATGCGGTTCATAAGGGAAGTAATTAGTTGATAGTTGTTTGTTATTGGTTGTTAGATTGATAAAATTCTGGTACTCAGAATTATTTGGCTGTGGAGGGATAAGCAAATACGCGTCTTATTTTATTTGCCAGCGTTTGAGCAGTGGCGGCAGTTGGTCCGGTAAAATGCTCTTCTACTGCTTCCTGAAACAAGTGAATCCACTGCTTTACCTGGGCGCGTTCGTCTGGTAAAAAAGCGTGCAAAATAAGCGGATGGCCCGTGTAAGTGGCGGACTTAAGTAAGACCGAATCCCAGAAGTTTTTCATCTGGAAAAGATGCTGGTTCCAATCGCGCGGCGAGAGATGCTCGAACAAGGCACACAGGTAAGGTTGCGATCTTATTTTTTCATAGAAAGCCTCCACCAATATATTAATGTCGGTTGGGGTGGCAATATCGTTTTTAGTTGTTTTCATAATAGTTGTATATTTTCTGGTAACCAGAGCTGAGAAAAGAATGATAAGTAAGTCTATACACATCTTAGCTATATTCCTGAACTTCCATCTATCAAGCTCTCTGGACTGGTAATAGTTTGCGGTTTATTTTATTCAAATATCGGACTGGCTCTAAGCATTGAGTTCATTCATTTGAAACATAACAAATATGCGGCCTCTACGCTCTGATTCGAATGAGATGAATCATGAGGCGTCATGACTTCCATCATCTTTAACGCCGCGAGTCCGGGATAATTTTGTACAGAATAAAAGAATGAACTACCATGCCGGAAACCGCACTTCCTCTGGTAAAAGATTATTGCTACCATTGTGGCGACGAATGTACCAGTACTCCTATTTATGCCGAAGAAAAACCGTTTTGCTGCACGGGATGCAAATCGGTGTACGAAATTTTGTACGCGAATAATCTTTGCACCTATTACGCTCTCGATAAAAGCGAAAAACCGGGTGTAACCGTAAAAGAAGAAGACGTAAACGTAGGCCAGTTTGCGTACCTCGATGAAGCCAGTATTCAGAACCAGTTACTCCAGTTTCAGAGCGATACGCTGCACAAGGTTTTGTTTCAAATACCAGGTATGCACTGTAGTTCCTGCATCTGGCTCCTCGAAAACCTTTATAAACTGGACCAAGGTGTGCTGGAGTCGCGGGTGAATTTCCCGCGCAAAGAAATAACCATTGCCTACCATCCGGGCAAAACCAAACTAAGCGCCATTGTAACGTTGCTGCACAAGATTGGCTATGCCCCCACACTTAACCTAGAAAACCTATCTGCTAAAAAATTCTCCCGTAAGTATGCCATTAATTTAAAACTGGGTTTAGCCGGTTTTTGCTTTGGTAATATAATGCTGCTGAGTTTCCCGGAGTATTTTGCCTTTACCGACGAGATTAAACAAGAATTTGGGTCTTTCTTTGGTTACCTGAGCATTGTGCTGGCTTTACCGGTTTTATTATACAGTGCTCGCGGCTTTTTTACTTCGGCGTGGCAATCGCTGAAACAACGACACATTAACCTTGACACCCCCATCAGCCTGGGTCTGTTGTCTTTATTCAGCGTGAGTGTGTACGGTATTTTTACGGCATCCGGGCCCGGTTTCCTCGATTCTTTTACCGGCTTGGTATTTTTCATGCTGATTGGTAAATACGTGCAGCAAACCACCTACGATGCCCTGGCCTTTGATCGGGACTATAAAGCGTATTTTCCCATTTCGGTTACGGTTCTGAAAAAAGGAGTAGAGCGTATTATTGCCGTAAAAGAACTGGTGCCTACCCAGCGCATTCGCATCCGCAATCAGGAACTAATACCCGCCGATGCGATTCTGCTGCGCGGCCAGGCATTTATTGATTATTCCTTTGTTTCCGGCGAATCGGTGCCCGTGCCCAAGGTGGCCGGGGAAATTATTTACGCCGGTGGCCGGCAAGTAGGCGAAAGCATCGAGCTGGAAGTAATGAAAGATGTATCGCAAAGTTACCTGACCCAACTCTGGAATAACGAGGTTTTCCGGAAAGACAAAGGCTATTTTGGAGTGGGCACCTATGCCGACAAAGTGGGAAGTTACTTTATTTCGGTAACCTTGCTGATTGCCCTCGGAGCACTCGTGTATTGGGTACCGCGCGATTCGGATATGGCTATTAAAGCGTTTACCTCGGTGCTGGTAATTGCCTGCCCCTGTGCCTTATCGCTTAGTACTCCGTTTACCTTATCCAATACGCTTAAAATATTTGGTAAACATAAATTTTACCTTAAAAACGGCGACGTAGCCGAGACATTAGCCAAAGCCGATACAATAGTTTTTGATAAAACCGGCACCTTAACCGAAAGCACCCAAACCGATATTGCTTACCAGGGCGAATCGCTGAATAAGCAGGAAGAAAGTCTGATCCGGTCGGTGTTGCAGCACTCCACGCACCCTTTAAGCCAAAGCTTATATAGTTACTTGTCGGCGCCTATATTACCCGTAATTAATTACCGCGAAGTTTCCGGTAAAGGCGTGGAAGGTTTGGTTAACGGAGTTACCATCCTAATTGGTTCAGCGGAATTTACCACTGCCACCGAACCCGAAGCTCAGGATTCTTTGGCTACCCGCGTGTATGTTCGGGTTGGTGTGGCGCAGCCGGGTTATTTTACCTTTCATAACCATTACCGGCCCGGCTTAAAAGTCTTACTATCTGAATTGCAACAGCAAGGCAAAAAACTGGCAGTGCTATCCGGCGATAATGCATCGGAGAAAGAAAACCTACAGCACTACTTTGGCGAGGATGCCGAACTGCGCTTTAACCAATCGCCGGCCGATAAATTGGCTTTTGTGGCTGCATTAAAAGAACAAGGCCGTAAAGTAATAATGGTGGGCGATGGCTTAAACGATGCGGGCGCCTTGAAAATGAGCGATGCCGGTATTTCGGTAACCAGTTCCGTTAATGGCTTTTCGCCGGGTTGCGATGCCATTCTGGATGCCAATAGTTTTACGCAATTAGCGCAATTTTTACGCTTCGCCCGCCGCAGTTTGTATGTGATCCTGGGTTCCTTCGGGGTATCGTTTATCTATAATATTATTGGCTTGTCGCTGGCGGTTATGGGTAAGTTTTCGCCGGTAGCCTCCGCTATACTTATGCCGATTAGCTCGCTGAGCGTGATTGTATGTTCGGTGTTGGGTGTGCGGTTAGTGGCTTGGCAAATGGGGTTTGGTAATAAAAGTATTAAAGATTAAATGCTGTAGTTGGCTATCCGATAATATTTCCGAAGGTATAGTTGCTTGCGTAGCTACGGTACATGTCTTTGATTGCTTACGGAGTTGTTTCATTGCTGATTTCTTTGTTCTTTTTGTCTTGACACAAAAAGAACCAAAAAAGTCTAGACGATTTTCAACTCGCTCCGCTCAAACACAAAATCGTCGGGCTTTGCACCTGATTATGGTTTACTGTTGCATTGCTGGTAAGGGGTATATTTTAACTCTGTTTATGAGTTTGGTATCCTGAGTATTTAGTAAATAATAAATATGTCAGGAGGTTAAAAGTCCCCCTTCGGAGGGGGTAGGGGGAGAATTAATTTCCCGGAACTATTCTGGTAAATGGTAAATGAAAACTGGTAAATGTAAAAAAGCTCCCCGCCTTGGATAAGGAGGGGTTGGGGTTGGTTGATTTTTGAACGAGGTTCCATCCATTAAAACGTAATTACACTTAAAATCATGACTATAATATTTTTATTAATTGGTATTAGCTTAACCGTAGCCTTGCTGTTTCTGGGTTCTTTTATCTGGGCGGTACGCTCGGGGCAGTACGAAGACGATTATACCCCGGCGGTGCGGATGTTATTTGAAGAAGAAACCCCGAAAGACAACCCGTAGGTACGGTAACAATCATTTACAGCCGGTTGCAATAGACCGCCATCCACCGGAAATCTATGCACAATTAAACCTGTATCGGGTGGTTTATGCGACGAATAAACCTTTTAAATAACTATTAAAAAATAAAAATATGCTTAGGGAATTGAAGGAAGAGGAAAGTATCCATTTTTTAAAAAGTAATTCCATTGGCCGGATTGGCTGTACCGATGGCGAGAATGTGTATGTAGTACCCACTAATTACCGGTTCGAGGGAAATTCGATTATCTGTTACTCGCTGGAAGGACTGAAAATAGATATTATGCGCCACCACGCTACGGTATGTTTTGAAGTAGATGAAATTGTGGATTCCAACAATTGGAAGTGTGTAATTGTAAATGGCGTTTTTGAAGAAATAACGGATAAAGCAGAATTAAATGAATTGAGGCCTCGCTATACCGAATACTTTCTCCGGAAAAGAACCACTCTTGCATTTCCTACGTCTGCAACTCAGGCGGAGAAAGAAATAGAGGAAGTAAAAGCGATTATTTCCAACCAGGTTTTTTACCGCATTCAATTTAGTAAAATTTCGGGCCGTACGTATAATGGCTTAGAGTAACAGCGAAAGGTACAGCCAGAAAACCGCGCTCATTTATTAAAACAATTCTTTATTCAATTACCAAATCGTATTTGGCCAGTAAGCCGCTTAAGCCTGCCGACGAGAATTTAGCTTTTTTGGCCGGATTTTGTTCTAAATCAATAGCGTAATTATAAGCCGTCCGGAAATCGGTTTTGGTTAGATTGGTGCGGTTAAACAAGGTTTGGTATAAGTCGCAATTCAAAAAAGCCGCTTCGCTCAGGTCGCATTCGGCAAAGTTGGCTTCTTTAATGCTGCACGTATCGAAGGTAGTTTTCTTCAGTTTTTTGCCCACGTAACTGCTAAAATCCAGGTTGCAGTGGTAAAAAGAAATGGCAAACAAAAAGTTATCGCAACGGCTAAAGTTTAAACCCAGCAGCTTGGAGTTCCGGAAAGCCACGGTTTGCAGTTTGGCCTGGTCCAGATTCGCCAAACCCAGGTTACAGGTCTCGAAAGTACAATCAATAAACAAAGCCCCGGCAAAAGAGCTTTCGGCAAAATTACAGTTTTTAAACGTACAGGCATTAAACTCAATACCCGCCAGCTTCTTCCCCGAAAAATCAATTTTATCAAATAGTTCTTCTTCGTGCAATAATTCCATAAGTGCGTTTTAAGTACGCAAACTTAGGAGTTTTAATTTTGGGAGTAGCTTTTAAGATGAGGAAATTTAGGGGAGTGTGGCTATTTGGAGAAGAAAGCAAATTGAAGTAAAACTCAGCGCTAGTGCGAGCTTGCAGCTCGTAATTCCTTAATTATTTGAGAAATTTAAATACAACTATGGCGCGGAAGTTACTTCCGTGCCTTCCCCTACGATTAGCGAGATTACTCCATAAACTTTATTGGTAGTAGACCTTTACCGCCAGCATAATCCAGAGCACTGCTGTATACATAATGTTCAGCTTCGGCTACCATTCCAGCTTTCACGGGATTTTGATGAATATAATCCAGACAGCGTTGCTGTTTATCATTATCCAAAAGTTCAACCGGGTGGTATTGATTTTGCCAGAACTGGTATTTCTGGTGTTTGCGGCTACTTTCCGCGGCTTTTTGAAAAATAGCCAGCATCCAATCTTTCCGACTTTCTTGCTCGTTCGCCTGAATGGCCCGAATGATGGCAACAGAAGTATATTTTTTAAAATCCCGGATGATATTGGTAAGCGGCTCTTGCCCGCTTGTTCCTAAAGCCAAATGCAAATGGTTCGACATGATAACCCAGGCATAAACTTCCAGTCCTTTCTTTTGCTGGCAATATTTAAAACTTTCTACTAGTAAGTCATTGTATTCGCGACGGGTAAATACATCTACCCAATGCACCACGGCAAAAGTGATAAAGTAGATTTTATCGGCATCCCGTATTTTGTACTTTTCGCTCATGCTTGCCAGACAAAGCCCGTTTGGGTCTTAGTTCCCGGTGATTCAGAAGATACGTTTAAGAAGGTACTTCCGTGGCTCCAACTATGGCAACCATGGCGCGGAAGTTACTTCCGTGACTAACTATAAAATAATAGGATAGAAAGCACTAATAATAACGGTGAACAGTAGTTAAGCTAAGTTTCTAAGAACAGGAAAAGGCAAGTAGGAAAAAGAATAAGTAGGGGCTTAGTTCCCGCTGATCGAGCAGGCTCGTTTCGGAAGGCACGGAAGTAACTTCCGCGCCATAGAGGGTTTCTTCGTGTAATAATTCCATAATTGGTTGTCGAAAGGTAACCTGATTGTTAAATAGTAATTATATTTATTAAAGTATTTATAAACAATCAAGGTATTTATAAATACCAATCAACTACATTATTATCTTTATCATATAAAACTAGGCACTCACCACTTCTTGATGCTAGTGAAATAACTTCTGATTTTAATATATTTAAATCTATATTCGTTCTTGTAGCCCTAGATTGATTTTCTTTCTTATACTTCCATTTATTAGAATCAAAATTAATAAAACCTAATTTAATATGAGAATCATTTATTGAAAACGAGTTGTTTAAATATGATACATTATGATTCCTGATTTCTAAAAGGCATTTTGAAATGAGGCAGTCAAAACTTATAACTATACCAAATGCTTCTTTTACATATTGTTTTAAATCGTTAATGGGAATAGAACTGCTTCCTAAATGTGCAGCTTGATGTCTTCTTAAGGCTGCATTTTTGAAAGAGTTATCAAGTGGTAACGAAGTTAAACCTAAACGACTTGAAACTATAGTCATTTTTCTCCAAGGATCTTTAATTAAAAAAGAGCTAAGTATTTCCTTAATTTCGTCGGCACTTATATTTGAGTTTTTATAACCAAATGCATATTGTGTTAACTCAAATGTTGGGTTCACTGTAGACGCAATTTTCCTTGCTTCATTTTGTATTAATTGTATTCTATCATTGATTGAAGTTTCTAATTTAGATACTCTATTTAATGAATTTAAAGTTTCTAATGTAGTTGATAATCTAATTTTTTCAGGTAAGCTGTTGAATGGAACTGTAGTTAATCCAATTTCCGATAATATTTCTCCTGTTCTAGATTTTATAAAGTCTTCTAGAGCAACAAAACCTACTACAGCAATTCCGTTCCTTAATATTTTTGCAATATTATTATGTTCAATGTGATTTGATGTTCTATCATTTAATGTATCAATTTCTAATGATTTTCTTATATGGATAATTCTATCTAAAAAATTCTGTTTTGCAGATGGCATAAAATTATATTAAACCATTTAATAAATCATAAATTTTATTAATCCGAATAGAAATATTGGCAGGGTTATTTGTCGCTTGACTAATGGATTTTACAAAATCAAAGTCGTTTTCAAAAAGTTGCTTTGTTCCTTCTAGGATCTCTTCGCTTTTCGTCTTAATTGTGCTAATATTGCCGTCAATTATTATCCTTGAAGTGGCTACCATTTGGGCGTCATATAATGGAGAAATCATTTGTTCCCGCCATGAATTTCCTGTGTATTTATGAAAAGATTTGTTATTCCAAATCAGCTTACATGATTCTATAGTTTCATTAAATATAAATCTTAAATCGCTAACTTTTCTATCATCAGGATTTCTATTTTCAGCCATATATTTATCCATTTCAATTGATAATACATTCCCAATGTTTTGCCATTTTTCATTAAGCGTAAAAAAACGTAAGACATGTTCAAGGTCATCCATGTTTCTAAAAGCATTACTGTTTTCATTATTGATCTTCAATCTGTCTTTTAGAAATTCGTTTTCAGATAATTCAAACAATAAATCATTAAATCTTCCAGAATAAGCAACATTTCTTATCTCTTGTGCCTTTAATTTTTCTCCTCCAGTATTTAATCGTAAGAAAACTTCGTATTTTAAATCTGGATCTGATTGCTTTAATAATGTTACTACCCTTAAGTAAGGCCTTACACTTAAGGCGTTTTTTATATTAGGAGGCAATTCAGAAAAAGTTAAACCATTTAATTCGGGAAACTTCTTTAAATCTTTTAAAGGAAATTGGTCTTTTATAAAACTTCTAATTGAAGTAATTCTTTGTTTACCGTCAATAACGCTATAAATTCCATAATCATCCTCTGACAAATAAACGGGAGGAACGGGAACATTAAGGATAAAGGATTCAATAAGACTTGATTGTTTATTTAAATCCCATCTTTCTCTTCTTTGATAGTGTGGGGCAATATCAACAGCGCCATTTTCAACCATTTCAGAAATAATTTTTAATGAAAAATCAGATTGTTGCACAACTAAGGATTCCTGTGCCAAGGTAAATTTTTTCAATACATTTAAATTTTCCATTTAGGATAAGTAAAAAGTGGTTTTAATTAGTTATGGGGCTCTACAATGGTCTGAATGGATAATATTAATGGATTAGTTTTAAATATAATTATTGTTTAATCAAAGTTTAGAATTTAATTTTTAAGATTTACACTTTCAATTCTAATCCTCCCCCTGACAACAATCACCCCCAAAACTGACGGCCGTCATCTTTTCCCCTAAGCCTCTTCCGGATATTTGTGGTGTTCTAAAACTAACACGCACATGTTAACGCAAACAATTACTCTTCCCAATCAGCCGCTTTACGCCGAGCAGGACAGTTTGCTGGATAAATTCTTTTACGATAATAAGATTGTCCGCGACTTTGGTTATGCTACCCTTTTCTGGGGGGTGGCCGGTATGCTCATCGGGGTTATTATTGCCTTTCAGCTGGCCCGCCCCGAAATGAATATGGGTACCCAGTATACCACGTTTGGTCGGGTACGGCCCCTGCATACCAACGCGGTGATTTTCGCCTTTGTGGGCAATGGTATTTTTATGGGGGTGTATTACTCCCTGCAACGCCTTTGTAAAACCCGGATGTACTCCGATAAGCTGAGTAAAATTCACTTCTGGGCCTGGCAGCTCATTATTGTGTCGGCGGTAATTACCTTGCCGCTGGGCTACACTTCTTCTAAAGAATACGCCGAGTTGGAATGGCCCATTGATATTGCCATTACTTTGGTTTGGGTGGTATTCGGCTGGAATATGTTTGGTACTATTCTGCAACGCCGCGAGCGCCACTTATATGTGGGTATCTGGTTTTACATTGCTACTTTTTTAACTGTAGCGGTGCTGCACATTGTAAACTCTTTTGCTATTCCGGTTACTTTCTTAAAAAGCTATTCAGCTTATGCCGGGGTGCAGGATGCGTTGGTGCAGTGGTGGTACGGCCATAACGCGGTGGCATTTTTCTTAACCACGCCTTACCTGGGCATGATGTATTACTTCTTACCCAAAGCCGCTAACCGCCCGGTATATTCCTATCGCTTATCCATTATTCACTTCTGGTCTTTGATTTTTATTTACATCTGGGCTGGTCCGCACCATTTGTTATATACCTCTTTGCCCGATTGGGCGCAAAGTTTAGGGGTAGTTTTCTCGGTAATGTTGCTGGCACCAAGCTGGGGCGGGATGATTAACGGCCTCTTAACCCTGCGCGGCGCCTGGGATAAAGTACGCGAAGAGCCGGTACTTAAATTCATGGTAGTAGCAATTACCGCTTACGGCATGGCTACTTTCGAAGGTCCGATGCTTTCTTTGAAAAACGTAAATGCCATTGCCCACTTCACCGACTGGATTGTAGCCCACGTACATGTTGGCGCCCTAGGTTGGAACGGTTTCTTGACTTTCGGTATCCTGTATTGGTTGTTGCCCCGCATTTTCCAGACCAAATTATACTCTAAAAAATTAGCTAACACCCACTTCTGGTTAGGCACGCTGGGTATTTTGTTCTACGCCATCCCGATGTACTGGGCTGGGTTTACCCAAGGTTTAATGTGGAAACAGTTTACCAAAGAAGGTTTGCTGCAATATCCTAACTTCCTCGAAACCGTGCTGCAATTAGTACCCATGTATTATATGCGCGGTATAGGCGGGGTGTTGTACCTGAGCGGTGTGTTCGTGATGATTTACAACGTGGTAAAAACCGTAAAACAAGGTACTTTATTAGCGAACGAAGAAGCGCATGCCGCCCCGTTAATGCCAGCCGTAAAAGGTCCGCACCACGATGGTCACTGGCACCGCTGGATTGAGCGCCGCCCCATACAATTAGCCGTTTGGGCAACCGTTGCCATCCTGATTGGGGGAGCCGTGGAAATGATTCCGACATTCCTGATTGACTCGAACGTACCCACTATTGCCGCCGTGAAGCCTTATACTTCTCTGGAATTACAAGGTCGCGACGTGTATATCCGGGAAGGCTGCGTGAACTGCCACACCCAAATGGTACGGCCGTTCCGCTCCGAAACCGAGCGCTACGGCGAGTATTCCAAAGCCGGCGAATTCGTGTACGACCGTCCGTTCTTGTGGGGCTCTAAACGTACCGGGCCGGATTTGCACCGGGTAGGAGGGAAGTACCCGCACAGCTGGCACTACCACCACATGCTAGACCCTACCAGCATGTCGCCGGGTTCTATTATGCCGCCTTACCCTTGGTTGTTTGATCAAACCCTGGATATCTCGACTACCGAAGCTAAAATCAACGCCTTACGCAAATTAGGCACTCCTTATCCGGAAGGCTACGAAAAACAGGCCAACGACGACCTGAAAAAGCAGGCCGAAAAAATAGCCGCAGAACTAGCCCTGGAAAAAATCGAAGTAAAACCGGATAAAGAAATCGTCGCCCTGATTGCCTACCTGCAACGCCTGGGTACCGACATTAAAGTGAAAGAAGCAAAATAGTCCATAGTCTACGGTCAATAGTCCATAGAATAAAAATTTTAGATTAACCAACCACTCCCAACCCCTCCTTATCCAAGGAGGGGAGCTTGAGAAAGGTGGAAATTTAAGAAAGCGTCAAGCGACCTGAGGCTGGACGATTGTTAGACACGAGCGAGGACGCTCGCGCCATTGTAGATTAAAAAACAAATACCTAAGTAATATTAAAGAACAGCTATTCCAGTTTGGGCTGTGAGGAATTGCTAAGGTTTCGGTGCCGAGGCACGAGGCATTCCGCAGCGGAGCGAGGAAAGATTCCTTAGCCCGTCCGAACAGTCCAAACGCGGCCCGTTGGCCGGGAAGACCGGAAAGTAATTAAAGGGGGAGAATTTTCAAGTCAGGAACAAACTTTAGTAGAAAGTAACTGCCAAAATCCTCCCCCTAATCCCCTCCAAAGGGGGACATAAAAAAACTTACAACATATAACCTGCAACCTAAAAAGTCATGTATAAAAACGTATTACAATCCATTGCCGGCATCGAAATTTATCCCATCATTTCCTTCCTTATTTTCTTTGCCTTCTTTCTTGGCTTAACGCTTTACGTCATCTTCGTGGATAAAAAACACGTGGCCGCCATGAGCGAAATGCCTTTACAAACCGAAAACCAACCGCAGAACAAAATAGGACAATTACTGTCATGAAAAGATTTTTATTCTCCCTTAACCGTAGATCGGCAATACTGGCTTTAGGTGGTTTTGTTTTTCTAACAACTCCCGCCTGGGCACAAGAGGCCACTAAAGCAGCAGCAAAAGAAGCTCCTTTAACGGCCAGTGTAGTACTGCCCCTTATCCTCGCTGGGTTTCTGTTTTTAATAGTAGCAGGTTTTTTGGTAGCAGTGTTTATTCAAGCGCTGCCGCTTCTGTTTCATTTTTACGATAACCCGGTGCGGCAACATTCAGCGATGGCCCGGTTTATTAACCTTTTCCGGGGCGACACGACTACCTTTACCGGCAAAGCCAATGATATTCTTATGGAAGACCATTCCTACGATGGTATTCATGAATTTGATAATGACCTGCCGCCTTGGTGGAAATTTATGTTCTATGCTACCGCCGTATTTGCCGTAGTCTATCTGCTCAATTTTCACGTGTTTCACAACGGTGCCTTACAAACCCAGGAGTATGAAACCGAAATGCAGCAAGCCGCTTTGTTTCATCCCTCCGGCGGAGCAGGCAATGCGAACGAAAAAACCGATTATAAGGTGTTAACCGATGCTGCCAGAATAGACGCCGGTCACGCCGCTTTTACCCAGAACTGCGCCGCTTGTCACGGGCAAAAAGGTGAAGGTGTGGTTGGCCCCAACCTGACAGACGAGTACTGGTTGCACGGTGGTGAAGTAAATGAGGTGTTTAAAACCATTAAGTTCGGGGTAACCAGCAAAGGCATGGTGGCATGGCAAGGAAAACTCTCTGACGACCAAATTCTGGAGGTTTCAAGTTATATCCTGAGCATACAGGGTACGAACCCGCCTAACGCCAAAGCGCCGCAAGGAGAAAAAAAGTAGTTTAATTATTTCATAATGGAAAGAGGTGAGGGTTTCTCTCACCTTTTTGTATTTAAAAATTTTACAGGTGCTACTTGGATGGGAGAATTACTAAAATAGCGGTTTGTCTTTGAAGACTTTTCAAGTCTCCAAGTGGTGGTGCTGATGCGGTTCAACGGCCTAAGTTTGCCTCATGGCCGGCGGGCCTCGTTTGCCTCTTTCGGGCTTGTCTAAGCTTCCTTTCCTCCTTACGTCGGAATTCTGCTGCGCAGAACCAGAACCTTAGAAGGCCCTCACTAGCTAAACTGGTGTTAGTTGCTCTTAGCTACTGCTGTTCTTTTTGGCATACATTGCCACTTCCTTTACTTTCAATTTATTAGCACTCATTATGGCTCATTATGGCGCGGATTTACTTCCGTGACTTTCTCCTGCTAGCTACTTTCTGGTATCCTTTTCTAGTACATTTTTCTGGTGTAAGTCTTATCAGAGCGAGACTTGCGACTTACCGACAAATGTCAGTCTCCCGACTGGCGAATACCTTAATACACGTCAGTCGAGAGACTGACTCTTGTTCTTACGCCCAAGTGACGCTTCGCTTAATACTTGCGCGAGGAGGCGTATTTACTAAATCCTTTATCCCTACTACCTAGAGGAGTCAGGTAACTACTGGCAACTGATACCAGTTTAGTTATGGAGGGCCTTTTAGCGTTCCGGTGCCGACGCAGGAGGCATGGCGCAGTGCAACGAGCCAAGGTTCGCTAAACTGCCCGAGAGAGCCAAACGAGGCTCGCCGGCCACGAGGCAAAACTTGAAGCTCCCAAGTTAGATAGCACCTTTGCATGGAAAGATGAAATATTTCTAAAAGCAAGCAGTAGAAAACTCTTATTCTTAGATCTTTTTAATGGATGAGACCATAAGATTAGGCTTTTAGCAACTGGCGAAAGCAGATGCGGGTTCCGGCTTTTGGCCGGAGTAAAGTCACAGACTTTACCTCATAGGTAGATACAAGTTTAAAAACTTGCACCAGGGATAGGAGAACTTTTAAAGCTTGACTTCCACCATCAAAACTACTTACAAAAGCACTTCTGTAGAGCGGGCAACTATCTGCTCTACTCTGAGAACAATCACTAAACAACATGACCGCCGTCATCTTTATCCGGAAGCAAAAACCAGAATTTTGTAGAGAAGCCAAGTGATAAAAATGGCTGAAAAATTTTAAACCGCACATTTAAAATTTACTAAAATGAGTCAGACAGTAGTGGATAAAGATGCCTTCCGGGATTCGATTGCCACCGTAGATAAAGAAGGAAAAAGAATTTGGGTTTACCCGAAAAAGCCCGTAGGGAAATTATACGAGTACCGCAAATTAGTAAGCTATGGGTTTCTGGCGTTATTATTCAGCGGGCCTTTTCTAAAAATAAATGGGCTGCCGGTATTACTATTGAATTTCCCGGAACGTAAGTTTATCATTTTTGGGATGATTTTCTGGCCCCAGGATTTCTTTATTCTGTTGCTGGGCTTTCTGGCGTTTGTGGTCTTTATTATCTTGTTCACCATTGTGTACGGCCGTTTATTCTGCGGTTGGGTTTGTCCGCAAACTATTTTTCTTGAAATGGTTTTTCGCCGGATAGAATACTGGATTGAAGGCGACCACACGAAACAAAAAGCCTTGGACAAAGCTGATTGGAACAGTGAAAAAATTCTGAAAAAAGGCGCTAAGCACAGTATCTTTCTACTTATTTCCTTTGTAATAGCCAACACTTTTCTGGCGTATATTATTGGCGTAGAAGCTTTAAAAGCTATAGTAACCGATTCGCCGAGCAATCATATTGGTGGCTTAAGTTCTCTGCTAATTTTTACCGGAATTTTTTATTGGGTATTTGCGCGTTTCCGGGAGCAGGTATGTACCATTGTGTGCCCTTACGGCCGGTTGCAAGGTGTGATGATGGATAAGAAAACTACCGTAATTGCCTACGATTACGTGCGCGGCGAACCTCGCGAAAAGCTGCGCAAAAATCAGGAACGTACCGCTGGCGATTGTATTGATTGCCATCAATGTGTGCAGGTTTGCCCCACCGGTATTGATATCCGGAATGGAGCCCAGCAAATGGAATGCATTAACTGCACCGCCTGTATCGATGCCTGCAACAACATCATGGAAATGATCGGCAAGCCGAAGGATTTGATTAAATACGCTTCCGAAGAAAACATTGCGGAAAATAAACCTTTCCGGATTACGGGCCGCATGAAAAGTATTAGTGCTGTGCTGGTGTTGTTACTGGCGGGTTTTGTAACCCTACTGGCAACCCGCAGCAACGTAGATGCCACCATTTTGCGTACGCCGGGCATGTTGTATCAGAAAACAGCGCAACACCGCATCAGCAACCTGTATAATATTTCCATTATCAACAAAACTACCACTTCTCTACCTATTACGCTTCGGTTACTGGAACCCCAAGGTACAATTAAGTTAGTACGAGATAACCTGGTTTTACCAGAGCAAGGTTTGGCTGAAGGGGTGTTTTTCGCGGAAATTCCACAAAGCGCTTTACAGGGTACCAGCACCGAAATTAAGATAGGCGTGTACAGCGGCGATAAACTAATCACCACCGAAAAAACCAAGTTCCTGGGGCCAGGGCAATAAGTCAGCTATAAAAGAACAACCACCCCAATCCTTCCTTAGCCAAGACGGGGAGTTTGGGAAATAGAAAAATTTAAAACGATTAGCGGCCAGAGGCCGGACAATATTCAGACCCGAGCGAAGACGCTCGCGCTAGGGTAAAGGAACCCTGAAATTTTAAAATTTAAAAATATTAGTAAAACTTTTCCAGTTTGGGTTGAGAGGACCTGCTAAGGATTTGGTGCTGCGAAGCAGCATTCCGCAGCGGAGCGAGGAAAGATTCCTTCGCCCGTCCGAACAGCCCAAACGCGCCCGTCGGCCGGGGAGACCAGAAAGGTTCATAGGGTCTTGCAAGCTCCAGTTAGGAAAAGCTTTCATAGAAATAAAACTACTTTAAGAAATTAAAAATGAACGCAGCAATAATAAATAAAACCAATACCAGCTGGTGGCCTAAATTCATCATCGCGGCATTTATCCTATTTGCATTTTTCATTGGCTATATGGTACGTCTGGCTATGCAAACCGATGTAGACCTGGTCAGCAAAGATTACTACAAAAAAGAAATTGCTTACCAGCAGCACCTGAACCAGGTGAAAGAAACCAATAATTTATCTGGCGAAGTTACCATTGTACAAGCTGCGGCAGCGGAGCAACTAAGCTTGGTTTTCCCGGAAGTATTTACTCCTCAGAAAATTACCGGAAGCATCCATTTTTTTCGCCCCTCAGATGCTAAACTCGACTTTGAAGTGCCGGTGCAATTAAACAACGACCGCCAGCAGCATATTTCTACCGAACGGTTAACCAAAGGTTTGTGGCGGGTGCAGATTAACTGGCAGGCAGCAAATAAAAATTATTACATACAAAAAGAAATAACCATAGAATAACATGATTTGGGCAGGATTTCTTTTCGGGATATTAGGCAGTTTCCATTGCGTTGGGATGTGCGGCCCAATTGCTCTGGCGTTGCCGGTTGGACGGGGTGCTGGTTTGTCGTTTGTGACAGGCCGGCTCCTGTACAATCTAGGTCGTATTGTAACCTATACTGCTTTAGGTGCTTTAGCGGGGGCAGTGGGCAAAAGTTTACAAATTGCCCTTTTTCAGCAAACCTTATCTATTGTTTCGGGGGTGCTGATCTTATTGGTGCTGGTTATTCCGGTAGCTTTGATCGGTAAATTCCGGAGCTTTACCGGTTTCGGTAAGTTGTTGACTTTATTAAAGAAAACTATTGCGCGGTATTTTGGGAAAAATTCTACCTGGGCCTTAGGCGTGGTAGGATTACTAAATGGTTTGCTCCCTTGCGGATTCGTGTATTTTGCCCTGGCGGGTGCTATGAGCATGTCTTCTATCCCTGCCGCGATGCTCTACATGTTTTTATTCGGATTGGGCACTTTCCCCTTAATGTTTATTCTTTCTTTATCCGGAAAATTAATTCAACCCCGGATTCGCCATTTCTTTAATCGTTCGGTTCCGTACGTAGCGGGTGTTCTGGCGCTGCTTTTTATCCTGCGCGGTTTAAACCTGGGCATTCCATATGTAAGCCCGGTTATGGCTCAGTCTAAAACCGGCGGAACGCAAATACACGCTTGTGGCCACCCTAAAATAGCCAATGCTGAATAAGGCATTAAAGTATACCCCTCTACTTACTAGGTATAATTCTTCTAATATAATTATGAAAAAGATGTTAGTTCTGACTGATTTAACGGATAACAGCGCCAATGCTTACCGGTACGCCGCTCAGCTAGCCTGCCAACTACAAGCCAGTATTCAACTGGTCTTTTCCTTTAACGGGGCCGCCATGACGCTCAACAGTCATTCTCTCCATTCGCAGAAGTTGCAAAGCTTTGCCAAGCGTTATGCCTGTGCGTCGCTGCAAAAAAATGATGGAAATAGAACCGAATGTTTACTTTGCAGTGATAAATGGCTGGAGGCACTACCGCTTTTAGTAGGAGTACATCAACCCGATTTAATAATTGCCGGCTCTGATATTCTGGAACAAATTCACCAGGAGCAAGGCCCCATGCCCTTGCAGGCTTTAGAGCAGTATCCTATTTTGTGGGTGCCCGATCAGGCTCATTTCCAGGCACCTAAGCACCTGTTATTTGTTACCGATTACACCGACCAGGATCCGGCTATTGTGGAACAGGTAAAAGCTTTTGCGCATCTTTTTCAGGCAGAAGTTACTTTGATTCACTTTTATAGTGCAACAGACCGTGTACGATTGGCCCAGATTAAAAAAGAAGGGGAAGTTTTGCACCGGTTACTAGCTTCTACTGGGCTCCGGTATTATTTGCGCGAGGAAGAAGATACAGTAAAAGGTGTATATGCGTTTACCACCGAAAACCCGGTAGATATAATTTTATTTGCTACTCGCGATACGCACCTTGCTCATAAATATTTCAGCTCCTTCAACCAGAAAAATCTAAGCCCAAATGCTACGGTTCCGCTCCTGAACTTATACCAGGAACTGAAAAAGGCTTGCGCCGGCAATTGCCGATTATGCCAAGAAAGTAAATCTACCGCCGCTATAAGTGCACTCGAATTGTAAAATCAATTCTAAAATTACATAGTTAAGAAATTAGTAAAGCAGCAAGAAGAGATGGAAATAGTAATGGCTTCTTTGATTGAGAAATACAACGTGCCGGCTCCCCGCTATACCAGCTATCCCACGGTACCTTACTGGAATAAGGAGGCACCTTCTGCCAGCCAATGGATGGAAGTAGTGAACCGGACGTTCGCGGAATCAAATGCCTCGAAGGGAATAAGTATGTATATTCACCTTCCTTTTTGCGAGGTTTTATGTACGTATTGCGGTTGTAATACCCGCATCACCAAAAATCACGGGGTAGAGCAGGGATATATCCAATCTTTGCTGCAAGAGTGGGAAATGTACGTAAATCAATTTCCGGAAAAGCCGGTTATCCGGGAATTGCATTTAGGCGGAGGTACCCCTACTTTTTTCAGCGCCCAGAACCTTCGGTTGTTATTGGAAGGAATTTTCAAGAATGCTAGTATTCACCCGGAGCGGGAATTTAGTTTTGAAGGCCACCCTAATAACACCACCGCCGAACATTTGCAGGAACTTTATGATTTAGGTTTCCGGCGGGTAAGCTTTGGTATCCAGGATTTTGATCCTTTGGTGCAGTTAACCATAAACCGCATTCAGCCTTACGAAAACGTAAAATTTGTAACAGAAGCCGCCCGCCGTATTGGGTACGATTCCGTAAACTTCGACCTGATTTACGGTTTGCCTTACCAAACGCAAAAAAGCATAGCCGCTACTATCGACCAGGTAGCAATCTTAAAACCCGACCGGATTGCTTTTTACTCGTATGCCCACGTGCCTTGGGTAAAACCCGGCCAACGCAGTTACACCGAGAAAAATTTACCCGATAATAGCGAGAAAAGAGCCTTGTACGAATTGGGGCTGCAAAAACTGAATGCCTTAGGTTATACGGATATCGGCATGGATCATTTTGCCCTGCCGCACGATTCTTTGTACCAAGCCATGCAAACCCAGACCTTACACCGTAATTTTATGGGCTATACTACTTGCCACACCGACCTGTTAATTGGCTTAGGAGTTTCCTCTATCAGCGATGCCAAATACGGTTACCTGCAAAACCAGAAAAAGGTAGAAGATTATAAAGCTACCATAGCCGCCGGAACGCTCTCTATTACAAAAGGACATTTATTATCTGCTGAGGATTTAATAATAAAAGAAGCCATTTTGGCTATAACCTGCCACGGCAAGTTAACCTGGACCAATGAAGTAACTAGTTTATTGGAGGAAAATGATTTTAACCAATTAGCCGAAATGGAGGCTGAAGGTTTAATTATAAATACAGCACAAACCCTGCAAATTACCGCTTTAGGCAAGGCATTTATCCGCAACATTGCTATGGTTTTCGACCGTAAGCTTCAGGACCAACAACCCAGTGCCTCACCCATTTTTAGTAAAGCTATTTAGGGGTTTAGGTCTAATTCTATTAAGAGCATTTCACAAAGTTGTAATTTCTAGATTGGGCAATCAGAATGTTTATTCTGTTCCATGATGATCTTTATCATGATGGAACAGAATAAACGTCATAAAAAAGCACCCGTTTAATTAGTAGATTTGGTTTTAGCGAAAGTCAATAACAAGCTTTTACTCCTGGTTATTTTAGTGCCCGGAAAAAGTAATACTATTTAAAGCCAAATCTTATGAAAACGATTCTAGTACCCACCGATTTTTCTGAGACTGCCACTAATGCTCTGCAGTACGCCGCCGCTATAGCTAGCCAGGTGAAGGGCAAACTGATAATAGCAACCATTATTAACTTACCCGTTGCCCCGGTACTAAGTGAAGTAATTAACCCAAGTCTTGTTTCATTGGAAGAGGATTACAATAAAGAATTAAGTCGTTTAGCAGAAAACTTGCGCGAGAAGTGTAATCATCAGTTTGAGGTAGAAACCATATGTCAATACGGTTTTCTTCTGGCAGATTTGAACGAGATAGTAAAAGCGGAAGCGGTAGATTTAGTAGTTATGGGAACAAAAGGCGCTACTAATTTGCTGGACAAACTGGTTGGCACCAATACCTCCGAATACATAAAAATGGCTACCTGCCCGGTTTTGGTTATTCCGTCCGGGGCTACCTATACTGGGATTAAAAATATTGCCTACGCTTCTGATTTCGAAAGTGAGGAAAAAATAGTGTTGCAACAGCTATTTGGTATTGCCGAACCGTTTCAAGCGCAAGTTGCTATCGTAAACGTTCAAACAAATTACCAGTTAGATATTGTACCGGATAAGGAAATTATACAGGATATTAAAAAGAACTTTCCGGATAAGAACTTTAGATTTGCCCAGGTTCAGAAGAGTAAGGTAGTAGCCGGGCTGTACGAATTTATTCAAGAGAATCCGGTAGAGGTACTAGCTGTTGCTATTCAGCAACAGGGAGTCGTAGAAGATCTGTTTCATAGCAGCATTAGCAAGCAACTGGTTCAGCAAACAAAGTTGCCGCTACTCACGCTACCCACCAAGCCTTACCGAAAATCGGGGATAAGGTCTATAGCACAAAAACAACCTGCCATTAAGGTGAATTGATTTTTAGGCTGCCGGTTATAAAATTTACTGCATTAGCCCAGTAACAATTGTAGCCATTATCTTGCCCTTACTAAATAATAGTAAGATAGTATAAGGAGTTACGAGTAGGAGCTTTTCTTTCCTAAGCAGTATTAATTATACTCACTTTAAAAATACTGGGCAATTTTCTGCAATTCGGTTTCAATTTCTTTTTGCTTTTTTTCTCCGGCCAGCAGGAAAGAGTTCTTGGTGGTATTCAGTTGGTCTTTGGTTAAATCAATTTCCTGGGTTAGCTGGTTAATTTCGGCTTTTAAGGCATTCATCTTTTGGGTTAAGGCTTGTAATTCTTCGGCCTTCTTCTGGATTACTTGTTCTTTTTGGCGTACTTCTTTCAGGTACTGCTGGGCATGAGCGCTTTGAAAAGTGTTTAAATCGCGGCCAATAATATTTAAATATTCCTGACCCGTAGATAAAAGTTTTTCTTTGGTGAGGCCGGTACTTTTTAACACGTTAAACGCCATTTTGTACTTTAGCGCTTCGTCCTGAATATCGTCGATATCTACTTTGCTATCTACAAATTCTTTAAAATCGGTTCCCTGGAAGAGCGGGTTTTTGGCGTTAGCTTCGTCGATTAAGCGTTCAAAGTATTGTTCATGTTCCGGTAAAGAACCCACCAAAGTACCTCCCGGCGAATAAGTGGGGGTTTGATTAATGGTGGGTACGGGCGTACTGCTGCCCGTAATTAAAGGATGTTGCGCATTTTCGTTGGGTGTAGGCGTGGGCGTTACCACCGGCGCTGCAGATGCAGGAACCGATGGAGCCGGAGTAGGGGAGGCAACAGCCGGTTTATTTTCCTGGGCCTTATTCTTATCGTCCTCAAACTCCACGAAAGGCGTTAATAGCTGTTTTAGAAAACTCATAGCAGAATTATTATTTATTCAGGCTCAGTAAGAAGCCAATGGTAAAGTTGGCATCCCAGTCAAAAACGAAAGTGTCGGTGTTGGTCGCATCGGCAATGCCTTTGTAAATATTTAAGCCCGCTGCCATTTTTTTATCGGCAGCTTTGTAATCGTTCGGGTTTTTTAAAACGGTGTAACGTTCTTCGCCGTTGCGGTGCTGATTGGCTAAGGTAAAAGGCACGCCCCCCAGGATAAAACCTACGTTGCGTTTGTTTTCGGGAATCTGACTTACTTTCGATTTTACTTCGTTGTATACCTGGTTATCCGGAACATTTTTCTCGTAATACTTGGCTCCCGGCAGCTCCAGCGATTGTAATGTGCCATTTTCTTCCCAGGATATTTTAGTGTTGCCCGAGCCAATATCCACTAAAAAAGAATTATCGGCAAAGGAGGGGGGCACGGTGGCCCTAAAGCCAAATTTACCTTCTTGGTCAGCGGTAACGTTATTTACTACGTAGCCTACTTTTTTTAATTCGTTGCTGATAATAGTAGTTATGGGTTCTTTCTGAGCTCCGGAAGAAATAACAAAGTGCATATTGTTTTTGGACACGCCTTTATCAAACATACTAGACAAATATTTTTTTAATCCTGCCCGAATATCCTCGGTAGTTGCCAGGCCTTCGTAGGTAAGCGACTGACCAAAATCTTTCGATACAATTTCCCAGCGTTTCTGGTTATCCATGTTTATTACGAAAGAATTAAAACCGGTAGCACCCACTTCTACTACGCCCCGTAAAGTGCCATTTTCGGGTTTTTCGGGAGTATAATTAAATTCCCGCGTTTCGGTTTTATTTGCTGTTGTATTAGTTTCGGAGGTATTAGAAGTTGCCGAAGGCGTTAAATTGCCGTTATCCGCCGAAGCATCTGTGGCAGGTGGAGTAGTAGAAATTTGAGTGGAATTTTCTTTTTTTATCTCCGATAAACGCGGACTAATGGCAAAATAGCCAAGCGCTCCCATTATCAGGAGGATTACAATAATTCCGGCTGGTTTCAGTCTCATTTTATACTTTCTATTTTTAGTTATTTGTTCTGTTTTAGTAAAAAAGCATCTGTTTTTCCGAAGAAAGTTTTTTGGGCTACGTAGCTAAATAATCTCTTCCGCAAGGACATGGAAAAAATTTGTTGTAAGTTTTTATCACTTAGTAAATTTTAGCAATTCTTTGCGAACTTATATTTCTCATTTGGGCAACTTGCCAATAGTTTTATTTATTAGCTATAGTTATTACCACTACCCGGCCACCTTCTTCTTTAGATAATAATAATTTTTTGCCATCGGTAATATCTACCATGGTATTAACGGGAATTTCTTTGTCTTCGGTTAAATCTTTAAGGGAGGTTAGTTTCTGATTCACGAACACCCATTTATTTTGAAAAAAAGTAAAATAGCCCACCGGAATTTTTTGCTCCGCCGTCAGTTTTTCGTTCCGTACTACATTCCGGTTTACGTGCCATTGAAACAGATATTGATTGTGATACACCATTAACCGGTGATTTTCGGGCTTCCAGACGGTTGGTTTAAACTCAAAATATAAATCCAGTACGGGTACGGTTCCTTTCACCGGTGTACCGCAAAACGGACATTTGGGCGAAGCGCTATTATCAAAAACAAACCATTTCTGGTTGCAGTGCGCATTGCTGCAAGGCTGCATTAAATCGGTGGTTTTGAGCAAAGCCTGTTCCCAGGTGTCGGCATTGGGCCGGAGATTAGGATTATGCAAACCGGTTACGAATGCCTGATCGAACAAGGTTTTTAAATACGGGCCGGTAAGCGTGTAAGGCAATTTAGTTACATCTGCCCAGGGCAAGGCCCATTTAGATACCTGATCCAATTTCGGCCGGTTAGAAGTATCCGTTGGATGCTCAATAAATAAAGCTTTTTCGCCCATCGAAAGTAAATCGTCCTCTTCGGTATCCAGGGAATTGATTTTGCCTCCTTTTAATGGGTGCCGGTATAATAAATACATGTAAATCATTACCGCTAAAGCGTGCAAATCGGTGGTGCGATTGGCATGTTTGCGGTTCGGGTCTCTTAAATTCAGGTGTTTAGTGGCCAATACTTCTGGCGCAATAAAATCGGCGGTACCAATTACATCTGGCGGATACAAGCCCGGCACTACCAGTCCATCAATATCAATAATCGTAGCCGATTTACTTACCGGATCGATGAGCACGTTTTTATACGAAAGATCAGAGTGGGCCAAACCCGCCGCGTGCATGCGTTTAACACCCCGGGCGATTCTTACGCCAATCTGGAAATAGCTTAACCAATTGCCCAGTTCGCTTTCATCGAGGCGCAGAGCAAATTGCTTGTTTCGAAATTTGGCCGAAGCAAACCACAAACCTTGTTTTTCTTTTCCTTTTATGCCTTCGCTGGTCGCATAGCCTTTTTTAAAAAAGAAGTTTTTGTTATAGGCCGGTACAACCAATCCAACTTTCCCATCTACCTCTACCATATCGGTGGGCCAACAGTACAGTTCTTTGTAATAATCGCCCCCTTCACGGTTAAAAAAACTATCGTAGTATTGGGTAACCAGTTTCTTTAAGCGTTCGCGTGAGTTATAATCCTGCTTGTCGCGGTAAAAAGCTACCACGTACGATTTATCTGGTCCAAAATAAACATCTTTCATGCCGCCCCGCATGGGCTCGCCATTATCCACGTACTCGTACGTTTTACCGGCATGAATCAACGATGGCGCCGATTTTACATTCGTTCCAGGTCCGGGATTATTAGAAAAGGTGCCTATAATACTTTGCACTTGTTAATTATTTTAGAGTAATAAGTAATTAGGTTTAGGTACTTAAGTTATTGGTTTTAATATATTCTGTCCTTTGGAGGTACACTACTAGTAAATCCTGTTTTCTTCTACCGCAAGCGTCTTTGCTCGTGGTTCCCATTGGCTGGCCTCTGGCCAGCGTAGGCGTGACGGCTACCTAAATTCATCACGAGCGAGGACGCTCGCGATATTGGCTACCCTGCTTTACTTCTCGCGTAAATAACTTGCGCGTTATTAAGATTATTCCTCATTTCTGTTTAACAAATAGCTCAAAAAACAATAGCTAAAGTACGGTCGTCGTGGTTGCCGGGACTCCAGAAATCCATCCAGCGCGAAAGCTGTTCTTCTATTTCTTTGTTATCAGGGCTCAGTTCAACTGCTATTCCTTCTTCGTTTTGGCCATTCAAATCAGCCAGGAATTCCTGCCATTTTTGAATGTTGGGTAAGTTGGCTTCCACCACAAACTTGGGGTCGTAAATGCCATCCGACATCATAATCAAATACGAAAAATCAGCGAGTAGTTTAAAGCCAAACCGGGTGGCAAATTTCTCGCTTTGAAAAATTTCCGGCATGGTGATAAACCGGGTGCCACCACCAAATTCGCCTACATCCAGCCAGTTCATTAAGTTTACTTCCGAGATGTCTTTATTCAACACGGCAATCGGGCAATCCCCAACGCCAAACGATAGCAAAGCGTAACCAACTTCGTATTTTTTGAATAAAGTAAAAATTAAGGTGCTGCTTAAATCCTTTAAAGTCAGGCTTTCCTGCGCTGCAAACGTTTCCAGTTGTTTATGCACTTGAAAGGCCGCTTTTCCTAGATTATTGTACACAAACCGGTTTAACTTCTTCTGCGTATCGTCGCTGGTGTTTTGAATGTGTTGCTGCAACAAGTCATCAAATTCAGCTAAACTTTCCACCGAAGCTTGTTCCTGAAAATAATTTACGATACCCTGGCAGGCCATAGAAGAGCCTTTCCGGGAAAGTTTGGCACTGCCCGCCCCATCGGCCACTACTACTAAACTCCAACCATTTGCTAAATCCTGAAAAGCAAAATCATCTTCCCGGAACGAGCCCATATTCGCGTGAGAACGGCCTCGCTTCGACGAAACCAATATATGTCTATCCCCAAGTGGGGCAAACATAGTGAGGTTGTCGTCTTTCCAATGCGGGTCGTTTGTATCGCTTTCCAGATTCTTCCACAAACTTTTCGGGTCGGGGTTAATAATAAGCGTTACTGGTTTATGGTTAAAAGCATCCTCTTCTGGTTGGTCTGCCACTTTAAATTTAAAAAGCAGTTTTATATCACCGCTTTGGGTGGGTACCCCGCTAATTTGTTTGGTTGTATCGTCGTAGGTTAAGCCCACTCGTTCCAGTCCATCCCACTCAAAAGCAATAATATCCGGCCAGTTAAACTTATCTAAATCAAACTCGGCCTGATATGGTTTGCCCACTGTAGCATTGGCAAGGCGGATGGGCTGTTGCATGATTTCCGCTATTCTGTCCTGCAGTTTCCACTTAGCCATAAGCTCGTTTTGATTTTGAATTAGAGTATTAATAATAGTTAGGTTCTGCTCATCCTGCAGAAATTCCTCGAACAATGACTGTCGGTTTTCCGGTATGGTAATTTGGTTGCATTTAAAAAGCTGAGTCACCACTTGTTTTACATTACTCATTCCGGCTCATTTATTTTATTTCAACCTGCATCTACGTATTCTGGAAAAAAGTAAGTTCAAATCTTAAAAATAGCGTTATAGATAAGGCAGAGGTATTTTTCTCCCCTTACCCCCTCTAAAGGGAGCTTTTCGCTAATGGCTCTTTCCTTAAGTTATTTAGTTCACAGGGTACTAAGCCGTATTTTTAATATTCAACCAGTGCTTCCCCAATTTAATTTCCAAAAATATAATTAGCATCTAATTAGCCGGAAATCCTTTTTAGCCTACTTCCTTATTTCTAATTTCTAATTCATAATTTCTAATTTGGCAAAGCCCTACGTTACAATATTTAACTCGGAAGGAGGCGGTGGTAACTCACCCAAAGCGGTAACTTCTTTGCCGGCATCTTCTACTTTGGTAGAGGTAACACCAATAGAAGCACTTACCCAAGTAAAGAACTTGGCAATACTTTGACTATCGGCAGTATCGAGGCTTACTACGTTTTCAGTTATTTGCTTTAACAAGTTAGAGTCGGCCGCGCTGCCTGCGGCGCAAGCCACGGTGTAAGCCGTTTTGCGTTGCTTAAATTCAACTAAGCCACTTTGCCAATCGTCCGTCGGAATTCCATCCGTCATAATAAATACCAGCGGTTTCCAATCGCCTTTTTGTTCGGCAGTAGTTTTAGTAACTTCATTGTCGATGCAAGTAGAAACTAACTTTAAAGCTTCGCCCAGACTAGTGGTGCCTGTAGCCTTGATATCTACCATTTGAAAAGAAGCTAAATCCGTGAGGGGTACTATTTGTTTAGCTTCACTGTCGAAGGTAATAATGCTGATATAAGCCGTTTCAATAGCTTGCGGATTTTGGCGTAAAGAGCTAATCATTACCTGTACACCATTTTTTACCGCTTCTATGGGCTCGCCGGTCATAGAGCCGGAAGTGTCTAATAATAAATAGACGGGTAGTCTTCTCATAGTTCTAATTATTTAAAATACGATTATACACTTAAAACGAGGCTACAGCCAAAATCTTAGTAGCTGTAAAAACTCTCTCAGAATGTTTATAGAATTCAAATCTTAAACGTAGGCCTTCGCTCAAAGTTTACTACCCGGCTCTTGCTTCCAGGCGAAATTTAGGTAAGCGCCGGTTTTAGTCGGTGAATTTTAATTTAGCAAGAACCTGTTTTATTTGCCTTTGTAAAAAAGTAGCGGCACTTCATTTAGTAGAAATTAAATAGTATCCGAATGGATAAAGTTTAAAATGCAAGCAGCAAGAATATCTTAAGATAGCGGCGTCGAGAAATTAGCCCGTACCAGGTTTAGCTTCCTTTAACCCGTACTCGGTGATGAACAGGCTTCTGGTACGTAGTAGCGGTATTTCTGAATTTAATTTAAAAATATTTACTAAAACTTCCGGCGGAGGTGCTGCGAAGGACTAACCCCGAAATACTTTTTAAACGCCACCGAAAAATGATGCCCGTGTTCGTAGCCCAAAGTAAAAGCTACTTCATCTAGGGTTACAACAACAATACGTCCGCTATTAAACCCGGGTCTATTTCCCTGAACCCACACTTAATCTGAATTATCTTTTAAAATTACTAAGAGTAAATCTTGGCTTTTACCAAGATTAATGCCGGCCGCTTGCCTCACCTTTGCTCTGGCAATAAGGCTATTACTTGAATTAAAATACAATCTAAAATCAACCGATAAATTTTGTCTTAACTTAAAAATGAAAAATTTAAAAAATTTACTTTCTACGTTGCTCCTTAGTGGACTTGTAGCATTTACTTTGGGAAGTTGCGAGCCGGATGAAACCGCCCCTGAACCTGATCCCAATAATCCCGACACTCCTGGCGAAGTAATTCAAACGCCTTTTACTTCTATTCCGGACGAACTGGTAGGCAGCTGGTACGCCGATCATAATGCTAATTCATTAACGGTTAACTGGGAGCAAGGCACTTTTCAGGGCGAACAAGGTTTCCGCGAGTTTCGCACCATGGTATTCACCAAAGATGGTAAGAACGCCATTGAATACACTTCCGAAATTTTTAATATGGGCGATGAGGTGAAGCAATACTTATTTAAACGCGTGGGTACCCTGGAATACAAAACCAATCCAATTTCCTTAACCTTTCACGTGCAATCGGGCAAAGTGCGGTATTTCAGTAATAAGTTCACCGGTTACAAAGAAACAGAAATGGTGCTGAAAGACTGGCCTACGTACTTTAGCGTATTGCTCAACCCGGAAGCCACGAGCTATTCATCCTCCACCAATTACTTAACCGCCAAAAGAACTGATGGCGCCAACCAGTACTCGGTACGCTACATTAAAGTAGATAACAACAACCCCAGTGGAGGAACCACTAACCCCGATGATCTGTATTCGGCCCCGCCTGCTTCGGGCACGTTCGTTAAGATCGACAACAAATACTATCCTACTGTCACCATCGGTAACCAGGAATGGATGTCGGTAAATTATGCCGGTACCGGCGGCATGAACGATTCGGAAAAACCTCAGTACGGTACTTTCTACCGCTTTATGGATTTAAAAAATGTTACTGTGCCCGAAGGATGGCGCATTCCGACCAAGCAGGATTACATTAAATTACTAAAATCGCAAGGTTTAGAACTAAACGATTGGGGCTCTACGGACGGCGAAGATTTGGCTTCTAAAAAGAAATTAGGTCAATTAATAGCAGTTAAGGGCTGGTTAAAGCAAGATGGGTACGCTAACAACAAATCCGGGTTTAACGCCATCCCAGCTAACTATAAAATTGAGAACGCCAGCCCTTACGGGGAAGGTACGAACTGTTACTTATGGACCGCCGAAACCGATGCCAATGAAAATCCGATAGCTTTCCAGATTATTCAGATGCCCAGTGATACGTACGCAGGTTTTACTACCTTCCCCATCGGGTATTTTCTGCAGCACTTACCCGTACGGTTGGTACGAAATAAGTAGGCAGGCAATTAACTTGTTTTTAGCCTGAATTTTGGTTGTTTCAAAATATCCTTCCATTTAAACATGCTTTCCGATCAATCCTTTTTAATTCTGGTGGCCGGACCGTATCGTAGCGGCCCGAGCCACCATTCTCTTTTAAATCAGGATAATGGCACCATCCTGTTGGATGCGGCGCTGCAGTTGTACCAAATGGGACATTTACCTATCCTGAGCGAGTGGGTAGCTTTGCCCATTTTAAAAGCGGCTGATTCCAGAGAAGTAGGCCATACCTGATTTTATGCACTTTTTCATTCCATTGCAGTGCAGTTAATCGATCATTGCAACGCTGTTCTACGTTTAGGTGGAGCTTCTGCCGGAGCCGATGTTTTAGTAAATATTGCCCGCTTAAAAGGAAAGGTTATCTTTCATCATTTATCCGAAATCCAAAGTGCAAATCCAGCTAACCAAAGTCGGGTACTGCTTTAAATAGAAATCTTCCTGAACTTTAAATTATTAACTGCCTGGTTCGATTAGAAAAATTGCTTTCAGTTCTCGATTAAGTCGATGCTAAACTTGGCGCGCGTAATTAGTAAAACTGGCGCGAGCGTCCACGCTCGTGTCTACTATTCGGGAGACCTCTGGCCGGGCAAACGGATTAGCTTTTACTAAGGGAAACTAAATTATTCATTAGCCAGAAGCTAGACAATATTCCTTACAAGCGAGTACGCTCGCGCCGGAAAGTTATTTATATTTTTATTTATTCTTCTCTCGCCACAACTCTCCCGGTCCTAATTACGAATGACACCTGTAACGCTTCCTCGCGGCTAGTAAACGTTTTGGCGGTTAAAAAGCAGCGCGCAAGCATTATCTTATTTTAAAAATCTAAAAATGAACTTGAAAAATATTGGTTGGATTGGCCTGGGAAAAATGGGAATTCCGATGGCGAAAAATTTACTAAATGCCGGTTATTCAGTAACAGTTTACAACCGCAGCAAAGAAAAAGAAGCAGCATTGCAATCTATAGGTGCCAATACGGCCGAATCGCAGGCGCAACTCCTGCAGCAAGCTGAAGTCATTTTCCTGATGATATCCGACGACCAGGCTACCCGCGACATTTTCACCGGCGAACAAGGTTTGCTTAGCGCCCAGGCTACCGGAAAAATCATCATCAACATGAGCACCGTTTCGCCGGGCGTTAGTAAAGAAATGGCCAACTTGTGCCAGGAACAGCAAAACTATTACCTCGATGCACCTGTTTCGGGCAGCGTGAAGCAAGCGGAAGAAGGGCAATTAGTAATTATGGTGGGCGGCGAGGAAGCTATTTTTAACCAGGTTAAACCCATCCTAGAAAAACTCGGCAAGTTAACCCTGCGAGTGGGGGATACCGGGGCGGGTAATACTGCCAAATTAGCCATTAACACTTTACTCGGATTTTACGCCCAAGGCCTGGCCGAGGCCATTATTTTTGCGCAACAACGCGGTATTCAACCGCAGAATTTATTAACCCTTATTGGCAACAGCGCCTTAGGAAATATTTTTACTAAATTGAAAGGAGAAGCCATTCTGGCGAATAATTTTCAGCCGGCCTTTGCCTTAAAACACATTGCCAAAGACTTGCGACTAGCCAAACAAGAAGGCTCTCACACCCCTCTGGCCGAAGTAGTGCAAGCTACCTTTCAGCAAGCCGAATCTGCTTTAGGCGAAGAAGACATTATCGCCATTTTTAAGCATATAAGCCCTGTTATTTAAAGTGAGACCACTAACTCATTCAGGGCTTTCACCGGTAGTAGAACTTGCTCCGCAGGTAAATCCTACCCAATTTCCTCCGAGTCTTCTATTTTATCGCGAGCGCTCTCGCTCGTAAGGAATATTGTCCGGCTTCTGGCCAATGGATAATTTAGTTTCTTTTAGTAAAAGCTAATCCGTTTGCCCGGCCAGAGGCCTCCCAGATGTTTAGCTACGAGCGTAGACGCTCAAGCCAGCTTTGCTACTTAATTATAAAAAAGAATACTGACATCAGTTTAGCTATGGAGGGGCTTTTAGCGTTCCGGTGTTGCGCAGTAGCCTAGCGCAGTGCAGCGAGCCAAGGTTCGCTAAACCGGAATCCTCCTCTTTTTTCAAGAGGGAGGTGCCGTAGGCGGAGGGGTGAGCCAAACGAGGCCCGCTGGCCACGAGGCAAACTTAGCTGGTTCAAACAAGTTAGCACCAATAACTAGAGACTTGAAAAGCCCCCAAAGACAACCCCGACCTATTTAAATAAATCTCTTAAAACTTGCTACAACTGAAACAACGGGAAGCTATCCTGATTTTACTTAAAGCCAACCCGCAACTGCACCAAGTTTTATTTGATTTTTCGGAGCCGGGCAAAATTGATCTGGAAGCTTTTATACTGCAAAACTATCATTTTAACGTAGAGCTCAAGCGTTTTGCTTATTTAACCGGTCGCAGCCTGGCTACTTTTAAACGCGATTTTGAGAAGATATTTCACCTATCGCCGAGCCGCTGGTTGCAGCAACGCCGTTTGCAGGAAGCGCATTACTTAATCAAGGAAAAAGGTAAAGCTCCTTCCGAAGTTTACCTCGATCTGGGCCTTGAAGATTTGTCGCATTTTTCGTTTGCTTTCAAAAAAATGTTTGGCGTAGCCCCTACCCGAATTTTGCAAGCTTAATAAAAGGCACGAAACAATCAGTAACTTATTGATTATAAGTATCTGTTAAATTAGAGTCAGCAGGTATTTATATGTATATCGGCACTTGTTGTTCGGTCTTGTATTAAGTTTTTAACCCATTAGTAGTTGCCGCTCATTATAACTCAATACTTATTTATTTTAGCAAATACCGGCCAACCCAATAGGCTCTAACTAGCTCAGATAACTATTTTTTCTGGGGCGGGTGAAAATTGCTTATGCCGGACTAAGCGGTTGCACTTGTAATTGGCATTTGATTTACTTTTCTATCGGGTTGGCCTTTACTGGTAGTAATTAAGTTAAATAAACTGCCCCGGATGTAGCCGTTCCAGGCGTTGGAACAAGCATTAAAACATTCTACTTCGGGCACTAAACCTACATGAGTAAAACTAATCTGCGTTTGGTTATACTGCGGAATAATTTCAAAAATAATCTTTGTGTTGGTCCATTCCTGCTTATCCTGAATAAAATTAAGATTACTGTCGGTAATCCGCCATACTACTTTTTTATCCGGAATAACGTCGATTAACTTTTGTTTCGAGTAATGCACGTCTCCAAAGCGTACGGTAAATTCATCGTGCAGATTTTGGGAATTACCGGCCAGGTTTTCGGTCCACCAGGCAGTTACGTTGTTTATGCTTTTAAAAACTTCCGCTGCCGGAGCATCTACCAGTAAGGTTATTTTATAATCTTCCATTTTTAAAGTTTAGTTTTGGCTAGCAAGGTGTTTTTCTAAGAGTTCCTGATTAAATCCGCCTTCTTTCGCATTGGGTTGGCCTTGGCCGATAGTAATCAAGCTTCGTAAACTATTCTGGATGTAATTAGTCCAGGCATCGTGGCAAATTTTATAGCATTCCTGTTGAGGCACTAGGCCCTGGTGGGTAAAATAAACTTGCGTTTTATCGTCTTTTTCCGAGATCTCAAAAATAACCTTAGTGTTCTTCCATTCGGCTTGGTCTTGGGTAAAATTAAAATAATTACGCAGCACCAGCCATACCATTTTCTTGTTTGGCACCACTTCCACTAATCTAAATCTGGCAACGTGCACGTCTTTGTAATGATAGGTAAACTCCCCGTTTAACTCGGCGGTATTACCCACCACTTCTTCGGACCACCAGCCGCGCACATTGGTAATGGCCTGGAATACTTCTTCGGGAGTTTGGTTAACTACTAGGGTGGTGGTAAAATCGGCGTTTGTCATGGTTTTAGCGTTTTGTTTAAGTGTTTCCTTAGGGAGTATTTTATTTTGGCAAGCGGTAAAACTAAAGGCAGCAAAAAGTAAGCAGATAGCAGATTTTTTCATAGCAGTAAAAGCAATGGCGGAAAACTTATTTAGTAAATGTATTGGCTAAATACTGCTTTGGTAGGGTGTAAAACAGACTTTCTGATGGGTTGATTTAGCCACCCTAAAATTTTATCTTTGATAGAAAAACGGACATGAAACATTTGACGATTATTGTTCCGGACGGGGAAAATAACCTGAGCAGCATTGTAGGCGCTTACAAAATATTTACCCGGTCTAATGTCTATTGGCAAGAAACCGGCCGCGCTCCATTGTTCAACATTCAGTTAGCCGGCATTTCCGAAAAGGTTGATTTTTACGAGGGTTTGTTTTCGGTGAGGCCCCACACCCACATTGCCGCCATTGCTAAAACCAATCTCATTATTATTCCTTCCTTAAATCATAATTACGAAAAGGCTTTGCAGGCCAACGAGTTGCTGGTTAATTGGATCCGGAAACAATACAAAGCCGGGGCCGAAATTGCCAGTATTTGTTCGGGAGCTTTTATGCTAGCGGCGGCGGGAGTGCTGGACGGGAAAAGTTGCTCCACGCATTGGGCGGTGGCAGATAGTTTTAGAAAACGGTTTCCGGAAGTGAATTTACAAACCGATAAATTAATTACCGACGAAAACGGCATTTATACCAACGGCGGCGCTTATTCGTTTTTGAACCTCATCCTGTACCTGGTTGAGAAATACTATGATCGGCAAACCGCTATTTTTTGTTCCAAAGTATTTCAGATTGAAATGGACCGGCAAAGCCAATCGGCATTTACTATTTTTACCGGCCAAAAGCAGCACCACGACGACATGGTACAAAAAGCCCAAGCCTTTATTGAAAGCAACCTGGACGAGAAAATATCCATGGAACATTTATCAGCTCAATTTGCGGTAAGCCGTCGCAACTTTGACCGGCGGTTTATAAAAGCTACCGGCAACACGCCCGTGGAATACGTGCAACGCGTAAAAATTGAATCAGCGAAAAAGACCTTAGAAACCAGCCGCAAAACCGTGAACGAAGTAATGTACGGAGTAGGCTACTCCGATGTAAAAGCGTTCCGGGAAGTATTCCGGAAAATTACCGGTATGTCGCCGCTGGAGTACCGGGGCAAATACAACAAAGAGGCTATGGTGTAAAGAGTTAAAACCCTAGGCGCAATAAAGAAAAGCACGCTATATCTTAAAGTAATTTCCTCCCACAATAATCTAAGAAATAACCGGCTAATAAGACTCTTTTCGAATTCATTTGATTCCACGAAATGGAATGGCAGTTTTAAATGGTTTATGCAGATATAAACAGGCTCTAACTCTCCGTTTCACCCAACTCGTCCGGTGCATCCGAATTTTTATGTTTATCCCGGTTCGCTTTTTTTTCAGCCAGAAGGCGCTTCTGGTGTTCTTGCTTTTCCTTAAATTCTTTTTGGCGCTGTTTCTTCTGTTGATCTCCTGATCTCGTTGTCATGGCCTGGTTTAGTTTGGTTAAATTTAGTCAGCGGCGATTTAGCTAAACAGTATGCTTTATTACGAATAATACGCTCAGGAGATTGGCTCTTTTGAAATGCGGGGAAGGCATCTATGGTGCGGATTTACCTCCGTGCCTTACTGTTATGCGGAGAGTTCGCGTTAGCGGTCTCTCCGCATTTCCGGACAGCCAATCTCTGATTGGCGTAAAATCAAAATACTGACAAACGCCAATCAGAGATTGGCTGCACAAAAGTACTTAGAGCGCTACGCTAACTCTAAGCACAACAGAGGAGAAATCCGATACTATTGCTTAAATATATTTAAGAATGATGATCTTAAATATATTTATATGTCTAAATCAATTAAAGACAACCTTTCATTTTCACCTAAACGATTTTTGTGATTTAATCTATGGTAGAGAATATTATCATAAATTGTTATTCCTTTTTCTTCTTTTACCTCTTCCAATTTTATTAATATTTTATATCTATCCCCTGTCGTCGATAATATTTTAAAACTCGTATTATTCCTGTATAATGCTTCCATTTCGCATTTCTTTCCCCCGTTATCATCAATATTATGTGCATTAGAGTCAACACTAGTTGTAATCTCAAATAATATTGATGTGTGGTTGACTCTTACTTTTTCTTGAGAACTTGATGTAAATGCGGGATAGATAATTGTTTTACCACTCCTTTCATTAAACCATTTTTTTACATACCAGTTAGGTTGGGTTGAGCTTTCCATTCTAAACAAAGTTGTACTACTCATTTTAGGGCAACTATCTAAAGCTATATTTAAATATTTTATAAATGCTTCAGAAGATGAATCTTTGATTCTGTTTTTAGTTCTCAAATAGGGATTAATTCTGTTATATCCATGATTTACATAACAATCTATACTTGCTTTTAGTGGATCTTTATGCCGGGCAAATTGCCCAGCAAGGTTGGTTCTATTGCTCAAATCAACTGATTTTATAAATTTTGTTAGCGCTTCTAATTCGTCTTGTGACATATTATACTTGAAATGTAACCAGTTTAAATTTTTCTGTTTTTTAAAGTAAATTATTTTTTACTAATGTTATGCGAATCCAGCACTCATTTTGTCCCTTTTAACAAGCGTGCTATTTATGGATTATCAATAAGATACATAAATAGAGCACACAGAATCAGTGTAACAATTTTCCTGGTTCTAGTTGCTATGCGTGAATTAACACAACACCCTACACATTATCCATAAGGCTAATCTCTGATTGGCGAAATGGAGTATTCTGGTAAACGCCAATCAGAGATTGGCTGCACAAAAGTAGTTAGAGCGCTACGCTAACTCTAAGCACAACGGTAGATTTCATCAGCCTTTTAAAAGTAGACTGATAGATTGGAGTTCATATTTTTAACTCAACATCCAACCTGCATATCCGTCATGCATAACCCAAAGCGTAAATACCCAAACACCATCTTCCAAACGAAGCATTATACCAGTCTGTTTAAGATACACCTCCAACCCCGAAAAAGATGAACTATAGTCAATTAGCTTTTTCTGATGCCGCCAAAGAATTACAGCAGGAATTTGGGAGTCGGCAGATTTACGAGCGTGTGGAAAAATACCACGTGGTAGATGGACTGACCGAGAATGAAATAAAGTTTATCGCGGTTCAGGATTATTTTTACCTGGCCAGTATCGGCGAGAACGGTTACCCCTACATCCAGCACCGCGGCGGGCCCAAAGGCTTTGTAAAAGTACTCGACGAGCAAACGCTGGCTTTTGTGGATTTTTCGGGCAACCGGCAATACATCTCCGTCGGCAACATTGAAACCAATCCCAATGTGGCACTCATCATGGTGTCGTACCCGCACCGGGCCCGCCTGAAAGTATACGCTCAGGCCAAAGTAGTGCCCCTCACCGACGAACCCGAACTGTTTGCTCAGATAGACCCCGCCGACTACAAACACCGGCCGGAACGTATGCTGGTACTAACGGTACAAGCCTACGATTGGAACTGTCCGCAGCACATTACCCCGCGCTACACCGCCGAAGAACTGGAACCCGCCTTCGCGGCCCAGCGCCAACGCCTCGCCGATTTGGAAGCGGAAAACCAAAAATTAAAAGCGGAACTGGAAAATTTAAAAATCACCCCGAAATGATCACGATTTATTACCCACCGGATAACCACCTGATCCCCACCTGGCAAGCCCGTTTAGAGAAGCTAGCTTTTAAATACGAGTTAATTCCCCAGGATACCGTCACCGAACCGCGCCTCGCAGACGGCGAAGAACAAGCCGAAGGAATACCAGCCATAGAAGCACATCTGGAAAGCCTGGAACAGTTCAAAAAAGATTGGTACGACTCCCGCTGCGACCGCTATGATTTCGACCCGGATGCTCCAGGTCACGGTTTCACCATTATTTAGTTAATTATTCCCTTATTCTAAGAGGTTATCTGGTTTTAACAGGTAACATGGCAAGTAATATGGCGCGAGCGTCCACGCTCGTGTCTGCTATTCAGGAGGCCTCTGGCCGGGCGAACCGATAACCCTATATACAAAGGATATACAGATAAATTCCAACCGGCCAGAGGCGGGAGGATGGGGCATCACGAGCGTGGACGCTCGCGATAGAACTGGAAGGATAACTTAAACTTAACCGCTAGGTCTCTTCCACTAGTTTGCCTTAAAACAGTTATTTACTCCAATTCAAAACTCGCCTTAGGTATGGGTACTTCTTCTTTCTGAAGTTCCAAGATGGCAATTCACGGTAATTGCTTTCGCTTTAGTTTCTTTTAACTTAGATTGCAACTGGTATTGTCAGGCTTTGACGGATAAAGGTTTTTTTTGGATAACTTTTGGCTGTTAACTTTCAATTTTTAAAATTAACGAAGAACCACAAAGGATCTCGCTAGAGTCAGGCTACCAATTGCTTCGGTTGCTATACAAAATAACAGCCTGTATCAACCGAATCACGAACAACCAACAACTCTATTTGTATGATAAAAAATACGCTTTTTTTATTTTGCCTGATTACCGGACTAAACTGGAATTCCGCCTTGGCTCAAACCACCGCTCCCAAGGTTGCGCCCGCTAAAGTTACCTATACCAATCCCTTAAAGGTAGAATTTGGCGATCCATACGTGTTACGCACCAACGGCATGTACTACATGTACGGCACGGGTGCGGGCGCCAACAAAGGGTTTTCGGCTTATTCTTCCAAAGATTTAGTAAACTGGAAACCGGAAGGGCAAGTATATTTCCACAATAACAAAAACGGCTGGAGCGACCCAAATGCCAGTTGGGGCGGGGCGTACTGGGCACCGGAAGTATACGAGGTAAAAGGCAAGTTTTACTTGTTTTACAGTGCTCAATGGAAAGAAAACCCGACTAAAGAAGTAGAAAATTTTAAAATTGGCGTGGCCGTGGCTGATAAACCGACTGGTCCTTTCGTAGATCTGGCCAACAAACCGGTTTTCGACCCGGGTTACCCAGTAATTGATGCCAATGTTTTTTTCGATACCAACGGCAAGGTTTACTTATACTACTCGCGGGCCGCTTACAAACACCCCGTAGCCAGCGAAATAGCCGATTGGGCTCAAAAAAAAGGCTGGTTTAAAGAGATTGAAGAAAGTTGGGTATACGGGGTAGAGTTACAGCCTGATTTTTCCGGCATAATTGGCGAACCGGTTTTATTGCTGCGCCCGCCCGTAAAACTCAGCGACAAGCAAGCCGAATGGGAAAGCCGTTCGGTTACCTCCAAAGAAGTAAACCGCCGCTGGACCGAAGGCTCCGTTACATTTAAAAAAGGCAATACCTATTACATTATGTATTCGGCTAATTACTTTGGTGGTCAGCATTACGCCGTGGGCTACGCTACATCTAACTCGCCTTTAGGTCCGTTTAAAAAAGCGGTGAACAATCCGGTATTGCAGAAAAACTCAGCCAAAGGCGGAACGGTAACCGGCACGGGCCACAACAGCATTACCTACTCTCCGGATGGCAAAGAAATGTTCTGCGTGTACCATGGCCGCACCACCAAAACCGGCGACGAACGCGTGGTTTTTATTGATCGCATGGAGGTGAAAGATGGCGTACTAAAAGTTTACGGGCCTACCACTACGCCGCAAAAGCTTCCTTCAGGAGTCAAACACAACGAGTAAGAAGTAAGGTTCTTTCGGGTGGTTATGCTTAAGCTATTATAGATTTTGCTTGCTAGTAAGTGTTTTCTTTGGAGTCTTTTCAAGTCTCCATACTCAGGTGCTATCGTGTTTGACCAGTAACCAGTTTGCCTCATGGCCGGCGGGCCTCGTTCGGCTCTTTCGGGCAGTTTAGCGAACCTTGGCTCGTTCCACTGCGCCATGCTGCTCCGCAGCACCGGAACGCTAAAAGGCCCTCAACAGCCAAACTGGTATTAATCGAGCTTAACTACGGCTTTTCTTCCACATCCAGTATAATTAATCTGTTTGATTAAGTAGAAGGAAAATGATTTTAATTGGCTGCTACTAATGACAAGAATTAACGGAATTAAACTTCCTCGTCCTGCTTACCCTCTCAGTAAATCCTAATAAATTCGGCTTAATACCATCCAATACTACTAAAAAAGACAAAAGCAGTAGATATTGTCAACTGACATCAGTTTGGCTGTGGAGCACCTGCTAGGGTTCCGGTTTTGCACAGCAAAATTCCGCAGACGGAGCCGAGGAAAGGAAGGCTAGCGAGTGCGGAAGAGCCAAACGAGGCCCGCCGGCCATGAGGCAAACTGGTTACTGGTCAAACTAGGTAGCACTGCCATCTGGAGACTTGAAAAGGCTCCAAAAACAACATTAAGCTCTGCTAGAAAACTACTTCTTACTATTTAGTATTATACTTCTGCTAGATAAGAAAAAACAAAATTCAAGCTACTAACCAATATAGCCAAAGTGTTTGGCAATTTTTAGGTAAGTAGGAGCCGGGACCTGGTACTTTTGAGCCAGCCGAACCATCGCAAAAATAAGCTCTTCCCGCTCGTCGGGTTTGTTAGCAGCTAAATCTTTCTGGAAAGACGTGGTAAACTCCCCGGTCAGATGATCCAGAATAGCTGTATTATTTTCTACAATCTCTGCGCTGGTGGTATAATTTGCTGCCCGTCCGATTTGTTCCAGTTCCCGGAGTAATCTTATAAATACTTCACGGTATGCGGGTATTTGCTGAATAGCTTTGGCTTTAACATGATAATATCCACCTACGGAGGCAAACGCCGAGGTAAAAGCTAATTTTTTAAAAATTTGACTAAAAATATCGGAGCTGTATTGTACCTCTATGTTGCTTATTCTTAAATCAGATTCTAAGGTTTTGAGGATGGGGTAATTGGCTTTGCTTTGGTTAGCAAAACCATAAACAATCCGGAAAATTTGGTTGTTCTGGGTAATTTCGCCGGGTGCCGACACGTAGCCGGTAATGTAAATACAGCCATCGCAAATACTTTTCGAAGGTAAGGCGGCCCGGAGAATATTACCTGTTTCCATGGAGTTCAGGATAGGGATAATAATGGTTTGCGCGTCGGCTACCTTCTCCAGAACCGGTATAATTTCTTTGATGCTGTAGGCCTTTACACAAACAAAAACAATAGCAAACCGCTCTTGGCCCAGCCCGGTTTGAGAAACAGCTTTTACGTTCGGAATAGTTATTTTTTCCTTATTGTACCGGTTAATAATTAAGCCTTTCTCCTGAATAGCCGCTAAATGTTTTCCGCGGGCCACTAAGGTAACATCGAAATTACTTCGCGCCAGAAAACCACCAATTAATCCACCGGCGCCTCCTGCACCAATTATTAAATACTTCATTTAAATCAATTAAGTAGTAGCAGTCATCTTTGATTTTAGTTGATGCAGGGGCAATTTAAGGAAAAGCTTTGAAGCACGCGGTAGTACGGAGAAAAACCAGCACCATCACGTACTTCAATTATGGGCTTTATTTTATAGCTACCGGCTTTTTATAATCCACTACCGCAGCTCCCAGGTCATAAATTTGAGCATTGGGTAAAAGCTTTTTTAAAATACTGCTGGCCGTAGCTGAACGGTACCCGGATGCGCAATTAACCAGGATGGGTTTACCGGTCGGGATCTCGGAAAGGCGCTGGGTTAATTCGTGTAACGGAATATGAATACTGTTTTTAAAAACGGTGGTCTCGTTTATTTCCTTGATGGTTCTTACATCCAAATATGTAAATTTATTTTCTTCCGGATTAAAGGTGCTTTTATTAAAAGCTGTAAACTGGTTACCGTTGGTGGCATCATACACAAAAGCCCCTTTTATCTTAGATTCGTAGCCAATGGCAGCTACTTTTTTTACAACGCTTTGTAAATTTACTTCGTCGGCGGCAACCAAATAAAATTCAGATTCAGGAGCTACCATGCTGCCCAACCAGGTTTCGAAAGCGCCCCCACCTTGAATGTTAATGGCGTTGGTTAAATACGAAGCTTTAAAAGCAGCAGCCGGACGACTATCAATAATTAAGGCATTGGCCTCGGGTTGGTAATTTTTGGGTAAGTACTTTATTTTGGCCAGGCTAGCTTTTAACTCAGGTGCCCCGATAATATTTAGGCCCACTGCATACGGGAAGTACTTGGGTATAAATGGCTGATCGCTCAACAACAAGCTCACAAACTCCGCTTTGGTTCTTTTTTCGAAAGCGTAGTTATGCTGTTTTTCGTAGCCAATGGTGGAACTGGCAGCTTTCCGGATAGACCGGCCACACAAAGAACCCGCTCCATGAGCCGGATATAGAATAACGTCATCCTCCAGTTTGGCAAATTTTTCGTGAATGGTATCGTACATCATTTCAGCCAGGCGTTGCCGCTGCGCATCCGTATTTTTTGAAAAATCGCGCAAATCAGGACGGCCTACGTCGCCAATCAGCAAAGAATCACCGGAAAATACCGCCCGGTCTTTCCCGCTGTCATACAACACCACGGATATATGATCGGGTGCGTGCCCCGGCGTATAAATAGAGCGCAAACCTACTAAACCGGATAACTTTATGGTGCGCCCTTCGTCGAAAGCAGTGCCTGGGTATTTGGGCTTAGTGAGGCTACTAGCATAAATCGGCACTTGCAGTTTTTGGTGCATTTCCAGGTGGGCGCTGGCAAAATCGGCATGCGGGTGGGTTTCAATTACGCCAATAATCTGGGCGTTGTGCTTTTGGGCGAAATCATAGTAAATCTGTGGATTTCGTTGCGGGTCAATAATTACTATTTTATTATCCGCCAGCACCGCGTACGAGTAATGCGCCAGTCCTTTGTCCTCGAATTGTTCAATTACGTAATTGCTGGCTACCGTTACGGTTTTACTCAACAACTGGCCCGGCTTCACCAACGACAGCAAACCAACACCGCCCAGGTTAACTATAAATTTTCTTCTTTTCATTTGTCAAAACAATCTGGGTAGCTCGTAATTTTTAAAAAATTCATCTGTTTCGCCTCTCAGGGCAATCAATCGAATACTTAAATGTACGAACTTATTTTCAAGATAATTCTCTTGCTCTTATTTCGACGTTACACGAAAAGTTTGAGTTCCTTTTGGGTCTAAAGTTCTATCGTTTCACCGTCCTCAGGAATGAGCAATTTGTCTTTACTAATTTTTAATTCTTCTGCTTTTTTACGGAGCGATTCTCTGGTGGTACGGCAATGGTCCAGAGCATTCATGTGCACCGCAATAATTTTTGCCTTACCGCTTTCCCGGATTAACGCCATGGTTTGTTCCTCATCCATTAAAATAGGCGTTTTCTCGAACTTTGGTATTACGGCTCCTCCGGAGTTAACAATGATATAATCGGGAGCAAATTTTTGAATATTCTTTTTTATCTCTTCTGTCCAGATACCATCTCCCACGATATAAACGGTAGGTTGATTCTTCGCCGTTAACACATAGCCGGAAGTCTTCCCCATCATTTTTAGTACTTCCCCGGTGCCATGTTGGGCTTCTATCCGGTGAATGCTTATATTATTCCAGGCGGTAGTGTTATCCAGAGATACCGCGTTCGTAAAGTTTTCTTTTTTAAAAAAATCTGCATCCGCCGGTTGATTAATGAGTTTTATGGATTTATTTAAAATTTTGCTGGCTGCCTCATCAAAATGATCCGGATGGCTATGCGTTACCAAAACCAAATCGAGCGCATTCACAATTTCATCGGTCGGCATCTTTAAATCAACTGTAGGATTTCTTTCGATTCCGGCAAAAGATTGCAGCGCGCCTTTTGCAGACAACATGGGGTCGACCAAAATTTTCTGCCCGGCATAGTGTATTACTAGGGTAGCATTTCTGATTAACTGCACACTTGTTTTGGTGTTGGTTTTACTTTGGGCAAAAGAAAAAGTAGCGAATAAGGCAAACGCTACAACTAAAAATACTCGTTTCATGATTATCTTATTTAGATATGGATCTGGTTGATTTTATTTCTTTTTATCAGGAGTTTTAAAGAAATAAAATATGGGGCAAAGGTCGGTATAACTCGGCTGGAACAACCTACCAAAGCCTTATTCCTTTATACCATTTTGATAATCTATCATAAATTCGGTAGTAGTTAATCCGGTTTGGGTTTTAAAAAACCGCATTAAATGGTTTGGTTCGGAGAAACGAAGCTCGTGTGCTATTTCGGCCACGGTTTGGCCGGAATGGATCAGGTAGTTTTTAATTTCGAACAACAGCCGTTGTTTTAATAAATGGGTAGCCGTTACGTTAAATTGCGCCTGCACAGCTTTATTCAGCGTTATCCGGCTTATTCCTAAAAGCAGCGCGTAGTCAGTAATGCGTTGTTTTTCTTTAATATGGATTTCCAGCAATTTCTTGAACTGATAGGCATAATTATTCTCCGGTTTCTCCAAGGGCAAGTGGTTATGCTGGCCGTAATCCCGATTGAGTTTTAGCAGTAAATAATACAAAAGCGAACGAATAATATGGTTGCTATCTACAAGCGGCTTTTTCAGTTCTGCTTTAATTTCGGTGAGTATCTCACAGGCTTTTTGAATATCCGCGTCCAGTACCACCAGGTTTAAAGCATAATCTAACTGGTAAAAATAGAGCAACTGGTACGTAAATAATTTGTCGGCAAAAAAGTCGTTCAGAAAGTCTTCCTGAAAAATCAGCAAGGTAAAATCTAAACAAGTAGGGTCTAGTTTGAATTGCCTTTTTTGAAAGGGAGATATAAAAACAATGGTATTATCTACAATGTTAATTTTTCGCTGGTTTACGATTATAGATCCACTGCCTTTTTTAAAAAAGTAAATTTCGAAGGAATCTGAGTTATAAGCCTCCCCATTATTAAGATTTGTATCCGGAAAAATTTCTTTTAATTCTGTACCCGTGACTACGTTCAGTAGAAAATCTACACCGCATTCGGTTTTATGAAATTTTACGGTTTTCAAGTTTTAGAACTGGTGATATAAATTTAAGAAACAAGTGACAAATTCGCACTTTTAAATTTAAAAAATTAGCTACCATCTTGCCCAATTTTTGCCAGTCAGGAGACCAATGCCACTAATTTTACTGAAAATTATTTATTAAATAAAAAAGCGCGAAAGTTACTTTCGCGCCATAGAAATGCTGTTTCGCTCCGTTAAGACTTGCGCCAGAGTGTAGCTCCAAAAGTAGTAATTCTGACTTATACCAAAATTACTATTTAGAACTCATTCCTAATTTTAAATTCATAATTTCTAATTAAGCGAAGCGCAAAAAGCTACCACGTTCTTTTACTCATTACTTTATCCAGTTCCGGGCGGGTCATTTTACCTAGTTCCGGGTGTTTTTCGAGCCATTGTAAAAAATCAGCTTTGATTTTGTCCGGCCATTGGCTATCGATTTCGCCGGTGCTGTATTTGCCGGTACGTACCATCTCAAAACCGAACTTATCTTTCCGGATCACAAATTCCGAAGTACTTACTACTTGCTCCGCCAAATGCGCTGGCACAAAAAGAACGCCTTCCGGTTGTACAATTACTAAATCGCCCGGAATCACCACGGCCCGGCCGATGCGGATAGGCGTATTAAGCCCCTGCAAGACCATTTCTTCGGTGTAGGAAGGATGAAAATCGCGCACTACGGCGTTAAATCCTTTTATCTGGCGGAGTTCCTGTAAATCGCGGGCGGCGCCATCGAACACCACCCCGTTCCCCGATTTGCTGATAATCGAATTGGCTAAGGTAGCGCCCATAATACCGCCCCCACTTATTTTGCCAAAAGCATCGGCCACGTATAAATCGCCTTTGGCGAGAATATCAATGGGCCAGGCATTGGTATTTCCTTTGCGACCTTGCTTGGCGCCCCGGTCTTTAATTTGTTTTTCTAAATCCGGCCGGCTGGGCAGGTACATGGCAGTTACCGCGCGGCCCGTCATAGGCATGTCGTTCACACTTTTCCAGTTTCCTTCAAACTGGTTAACGTAGCCTTCGTTCTTTAAAACGCTCCAGGCATCATCGATCATGATTAGCTTGGCCCGCTCCAGCAAATTATCCGGAATTTTAGGACGCCCATCCGGAAACCGTTCGCCTTTCCAATCGGAGGTAAGATAGGTTAGTTCTTCTTTAGAAATGGTTTGGGCAGATAGCGGATTTTTAAAAAATAAACTACTTAATGCAATTAAAAGAATGGTATGCTTTACTTTCATGAGTGAATGGCCAATGATTTATTTTAAATTATTACAATCAAAACTCTAAAAATAAGAAATGATTCATCAATAATTGCCATATACCTCCATTTTCAATTTATTTTTGATTCTTAACGGGGCTTAGTTTAGACTCGAAGAAGAGGTTCCAAGTCTGGCCATCATCCGCGCTACCTTCCCCTATTTGGTGCCATTGTCCTTTTTCGTTTAAAGTAATGGTGTACCGGATCAGGGTGTTTGGCAAAGGAAGCCGCCAAATCATTTTTTTATCCTGCACTTCTACATCCGCTTGTATTTGCATGCCACCATTGGTATAAGCCTGAATCGTGTATTTAGATTTTAGCGCATCGTACCCCAGCATTCCAATATTCTGAAAAACGGTATCCTGCCCCCGGTTAGCTGCTTCGGTGAATTGGAGTATTGAATTCTTTAATTTCGGTCTAAATTCCACGGTTTGTTGGTATTCCTGTTTGCTGCCATCGGGTCCCATGATAGAAACGGTACCTTGCCATTTGCCGGTTACCCACTTTAAAGCTTGTATTTTTTGCTGCACTGCGGGCAAATAATTAGCGGACTGAGCAAACGTGAAGGTGCTAACCAATAAGCTGATTATAAGAACATAAAGGCATTTCATAATTAGGTTTTTAGGCGTGAGACAATCAGGTTAAATTTTAAAATAGATAGACTGTAAGTTGGTATTTTGTATAGTGAAGCGCAGCGTTAAACCGTTTTTTCCAGATCGTTGGCTTTGGCCAGAGAAACCAAACCACCCATGGCACCTAAGTTCATGGAGTCCAGGGCGGAGCTCGGTACAATTACCATTGAGCCTTTTTCCTTTAACCCTTCAAACAACATATTCATACCGCGTAGGTGCAAAGCTACCGGGTTGTTGCGGTATTGTTCGCTGGCTTCGGCAAACTTAAAGGCAATCTCGGTTTCAGCGGTTCCCAGAATAACCCGGGCACGACGCTCTCTTTCGGCTTGCGCTTCCTTACTCATGGCATCGGCTAAGGTTTGCGGAATTATAATATCTTTGATACCCACGTTCTGGCAGGTAATACCCCAGGAATTGGTGTGGTGATCCATGATTTGTTGTAAATCTTCGGCTACTTTATCGCGTTCCTGCAGCAGGTCGGCCAATTCGTGTTTCCCGATCATATCGCGCAAGCCGGTTTGGGCAATGTAGAAAATGGCGGTTTCGTACTCCTGCACTTCAAGGGCGGCCTTCTCTACGTCCCAAACGGTCCAGTAAACCACGGCATCTACATTAACCGGCACGGTATCTTTGGTTAAGGTTTGCTCGGCTTTAAAATCTGTTACCCGTACCCGCTGGTCGATGTAATTATCTATTTTGTCGATAATCGGAATGATAAAGAAGATGCCGGGACCTTTCAGACCCTGGTATTTTCCCATCCGCAGAACCACCGCTTTTTCCCACTGGTTAGCAATGTTAATGGCCCGGGCCACAAAAAAAGAAAGCAGCACGAGTGCCGCGAACCCCACCGGGTGGATGAGTTGAAAATATAACAGCGCTATGGAAGCGGCTAATAATACAATTAATACAGTGGCAGAAATCGGATTCCACCATCTATCGGTATTTGTTTTCATCTGATTTTAAGTTTTTGAAGTTGCTGAATGATATCGTCTACCGAAAAACCATAGCTAAAAGCAATGGACGAAAACTCACTGCAAATTTCCTGGAGTTTGTTCTGCTTTTCTTCGGTAGGTATTTCAATTTTAATGTCACTGATAAAAGTACCGGTACCCTGTTGGGTTGCCAATACATTCTGAATTTCCAGTTCTTTGTAAGCCTTAGCTACGGTATTCAGGTTTACTTTTAAATCTACGGCCAAAGACCGGACGGTCGGGAGTTGTTCGCCCGTTTTCAGGTTTCCGGCCGCAATGCCAAATTTTATCTGGTCGATGATCTGCCGGTAAAAGGGCGAGCCAGATTTTGGGTCTAGTTTAAACTCAATCATTATACTATTGTTACAATATAATAATGTACTATATGTATAATACAAACGTACAAGTTTTATTTTTGTTTGCAAATAATTGATATAAAATATTTTGCATTGCTGAGCAGAAGCATATTTAATTGAGGTTAGCCTGATTGGTTATGCTTGAATAAGTACTATGTTAAAAGGTAGGAGAAAGATTAGGTGGAAATAGTAGGATAGTTAATTTTAAATGTTTTGGAGTTTTCTTTGGAGCCGGTTCCCGTCTCCAGGCTCGGGTGCTATCTAGTTTGCTAATTTCAAGCTTTGCCTCGTGGCCGGCGGGCCTCGTTTGGCTCTTCCGCCCTCGCTAGCCTTCCTTTCCTCGACTCCGTCTGCGGAATTTTCCTCCGCAAAACCGGAACCCTAGCAGGTGCTTCACAGCCAAACTGGTGTCAGTTGCTCTTAGCTACTGCTATTCTGTTTGCTTAGAAAAGAAGAAGATATCAGATTGGACGAAGAAAATAAAAAGAACTTGTGCTTTTTGACTCAATATAACTTTATAATCGAGTGTTATTTTGAATATTATTTTGAGCGTCCTTCAAGAGGAACCTATTTAGCTACGTAGCCAAATAAGTTCCTCCTGAAGGACACGGAAGGTAATTGCAAAAATGATGAAATTTTAAATTTTTAAAATTTTGAAAATCTACTATGCAACAGATAGCTTGAGCCAAGTGCAATAGTTGACGCTAAACCGTTCGAGCGTTCAGCGAGTTTTTAGCGTCTTGACTTTTTTGGTTCTTTTTGTGTCAAGACAAAAAGAACAATTACCTCAGCAATGAAACAACTTCAGGTAGAAATTACAGCTACTCGGCCAGCTATGCGAACAAGTATTTCTATCTTGGCTCGAAAGTCACGGAAGTAACTTCCGCGCCATAGATGCTATAACAATAGAAGGAAGAAGCTAGAAGAAGGAAATTCTAATTTCTAATTCATAATTTCTAATTAAGCATAACGCTAATTAAATGATTGACGAAATTCCAGGGGAGACAAGTTAGTTTTGCTGCGGAATAATTTACTGAAGGATTGGGAATGCTCGAAGCCCAGGGTAAAAGCAATTTCGCTGACGGATAAAGCCGTGGTGGATAATTTTTCTTTGGCCTTTTCGATGAGTTTATCGTGGATGTGTTGTTGAGTACTTTGGCCGGTTAAAACTTTGAGCAAATTGCTTAAATAGGTAGGTGATATGTTTAGCTGTTCGGCAATATCATGCACAGTGGGTATGCCTTTTTCGGTTAAGGCATCACTGTTGAAATACGCATTTAAAAGTTCTTCCAGCCGGTTTAATATTTGGTGATTGGTGATTTTGCGGGTGATGAACTGGCGGTGGTAAAACCGTTCGCCGTATGTGAGCAGTAATTCCAGCTGGGCAATAATGACACTCTGGCTGAACTTATCAATATTAGAATGGTATTCCTGGGCAATGTTTTGCAGCAGGTTCGTGAGCGTGTGTTCTTCTTTCTCCGACAGAAACAAGGCTTCGTTTACCGCATAATCAAAGTACTCGTATTGTTTGATGGTTTTGGCTAAAGGCGTGTTCCATAAAAAGTCGGGATGAATGAGTAACATCCACCCCGACCGTTTTACTTCCTGATCTGGACTAGCTTCAATGCCATACACCTGCCCCGGCGCTATAAAAAATAGGATGCCTTCATCAAAATCATATTCCTGCTGCCCGTATTTAAACTTGATATTAAAATTGCGTTTCAGGGCAATGGAATAAAAATCCAACACCAAATTTTGCGGACTCTGCCCCGCCCAAACCGGCATGGTGCCCATATCGATCACGCTAATTAATGGATGTTCCGGCTTAGGAAGTCCCATTTGCTGGTGGTACTCGCTAATGGTTTTAAAGCGGAGGGGTTGAGTGGTTGCCATAATCTAAGTTACTTACTTTTGCTGAAAAGATGCTGCAAATTCCTGGGCAAAGTCGGTAAGCTTTACTTTACCCATTTCCGCTGGCAGGTTCCGGTAATAATCTTCGGCTAACAAACCACTGTGCAGACCAGCATACATTTCTACCAGCCCGGCCGCGATTTCGGGGTTCATACCAATGGCAGTTAAACCAGCTAAAGTTTGTTCATCGGAAATTAAAACCCATTGCAAATCGGGCTGGCCAATGGCGGAACCTAAAATCCGGGCGGTTTCGTTGCCGCTTAATTCCTGGCTGGCAATGTAACGCACTTTTCTATCGTTTTGAGAAGTAGTCAGTTCTTCCGCTACTACTGCGGCAATATCTTTTGTTGAAACCCAGGGAATCACATTGTCGGCTCCGTAGTTAGCAGCAATCACGTTCTGGTTTTTTATCAGGTCAGAGTAGCCAAATAAGTTATAATAGAAAGAAGTGGGGCGCAAGTGGGTAATGGATACATCCGGTGGTAGTTCGTTTAAGATTTGCTCGACATCGTGCGCACCACGCAAAATGCCGTTACCTTTTTCTAAATGGGCGCCAATGCTGCTCAGGTTTACTACCCGCTTTACGCCAGATTCTTTAATGGCTTGGGCGTAACTATAGCCGAGTTGGCGGTAATATCCTAGCAAGTCCAGGTTTGGGTCGAAGTAATTGTTGGGGGGCACCATGGTGTACACAGCATCGGCCCCGGTGAAAGTAGCGGTTAAGAAGGCAACATCTTCTAGGGAGCCAATGGCGGCGGTGGCACCTATAGCTGTAATTTCGGTTTGTTTTCCCGGGTTGCTGCTGATAACGGTAACGGTGTTTCCTTTATGAATTAACTCCTGGGTAAGTGGTTTGCTGATGTGGCCTAAGGAGCCGGTAACTACAATTTTCATTTTTTTAATTTTTTAGTTTCTGCAAAGGTCAACCGTAACTAAAAAAAGGATGTAGCCAAATCTATGGTTGTTGTAGCCGTTTCTATAAAGCCATTTCATTGGAGCCTGTTCCAGTCTCCAGGCACAGGTGCTATCTAGCTGGCTGGCTTCACGTTTTGCCTCATGGCCAGCGGACCTCGTTTGGCTCTTCCGCCCTCGCTAGCCTTCCTTTCCTCGACTCCGTCGGCGGAATTTTGCTCCACAAAACCGGAACCCTAGCAGGTGCTCCTCAGCCAAACTGGTGTCAATCGCTTTTAGCTACCTGATTTAATAATTTATGATTGAAGCTTAAAATTTAGCTGCTGAGTGATCAGGTAGAAAAGCCATTATTTTCTATTTTATTCGGATTTGCCTAGTTGTAATTTATTGGCGTTGCTTGTGGAGGTGACTACATTGATAATGGCTATTAAGGCGAGTAAGGCCATGAACGCGGTGGCTGCGGGCCAACCGCCAGATTTATAAAACTGAATGGCAAAGTAAGAACCCAGGGCGCCGCCGATGAAATAACTGGTCATGTAAACGGTATTGATTCGGCTGTTGGCTAAAGAATCGAGGGTGTAGATAACCGCAATGTTGGTTACCTGGGTGGCTTGTACGCCTATATCCAGCAGAATTACCGTAATCCAGATGGCTACGATAGCTCCGGGAGCTACCTTCAATATTACTATGCTCAATAGCGTTAACCCAGTAGAAAATAACAGCGACCGAACCGAACTACCTTTATCCGCTAGTTTGCCAAATAAAGGAGCAATTAAAGCGCCGGCGGCAGCTAATAAGCCAAACAAACCAATGGCCGAAGCGGAATAATGAAAAGGTGCCTCGCTCAGGTATAGGGTAAGCGTAACCCAAAATGCACTTAATGTGCCAAAGGCCAGCATTCCGGTTAAAGCAGTTCGGCGCAGTACGGGAAAGCGGCTCCATTGAGCAATGGTGGACTTTAACAAACCAGCGTAGGTCCCGGTAAACCGCTCGGGTACAGACCGAAAATCTGTTTGCATCAGGATAGCGGTACCGGCTACCAGAACTGCCGAAATTAAATACACGTATTGCCAGCCCAACCAATTAGTTATAAAACCGCTGAACACGCGGGCTAACAAGATACCCACTAAAATTCCCGTAAAGATTTGCCCTACAATCTTGCCCCGGTTTTCTTTTACCAAACTGGCAGCCATGGGCAATATTACCTGCGCTACCACCGAAAACACGCCAATGAGCAAACTGCCGATATATAATATCATTATATTAGGCGCAAAGGCTACGAGCAGAAGCGATAAAACCAGGGCTGCCTGCAGGTACAAAATAAGCTTTTTCCGTTCGATCATATCCCCAATGGGCGTTAGAAAGAACAGCCCGATGCCATAGCCAATCTGAGCTAAAACCGAAATGCTACCGGCTTTTTCCAGGGTAGTATGAAATTGAAGGGAAATTTCGTGCAGAATGGGTTGGCTGTAATATACATTGGCTACGGCTATTCCGGCGGTAGCGGCCATTATAAGTACCTGGGTATTTTTAAGAGGTGCCATCTTAATTATTTTTAAAATTTTTAACTTTTTATTGCTGTTGGTAACAATGCAAAGTTGGCACCGGTAAGGTCCATTTTTCAATGAACTGGATTAGGAAATAAGCCCGAACTAGTTCAAGGAAAAAGGTTGAACTAGATTAACTTTTTGGGGATAGTTTTTTTATTCCGCAGCCGGGAGAGGTATTCGGTAGTCATGCCCAGGTAAGAAGCCAGCGCGTATTGCGGCACTTTGCTTCCGATTTGCGGGTAGCGCTCCATAAACGTATCGTACCGTTGTTCGGCGGTTTTAGTAAGGTTGGTGATTACCCGGCGGGCCATGTGCGCTGCGGTAGCTTCGGCGAGTATCCGAAAGTACGTTTCGAATACATGGCGGCGCTGCTTTAAGGCTTGCTCCGTTTCGTAATCAATTTGCAGCAGGGTACTGTCTTCCAGCGCCATTATAAACATGGAGGCAGGTTGCTGCAAAAGGTAGCTGTTGTAATCCGTTATCCACCAATCATCAATGGCAAACTGAATGGTATGTTCCTGGCCTTCATCGCCGATTACGTAAGCCCGAAAACTGCCTTGTACCACGTAAAATCGGTAGCGGGGTACAAATTCGGGCTGCACCACAAACTGCCTTTTCTTTACTTTTACCAGTTTAAAACTCTGGCAAAATTCATGTAGCTCTTCTTCCGTAAAAGAAACACGTTTGCTTATGTGCTGTTTTAAATTATCGAAGTCCATTAATATTCTGCCATTTACTTTTTTTGAACTAACCGCCTGGCGAGGGCATCCGGTATTTACCGGACAAGTTAACTTTTCCGCTTTACTTAAGAGAAACTATTTTGGCAGCTTCTATTTCGGAAATGAGACTAAGTAAAGTTCTGCGGTATTTATCCGCTACTTTCCCAATAGAATTTATGATGAAGAAAATAATAAAATGAGTACCTTTTGGTAGCCTGAAAATTTAAAAAATGGGCAGATAAAGATTTAACTCTATCTGCCCATTTTGTCTGGTATCCTGAACTAGCTAGATTTCTAAAATTTATAAATTCACGCCGCCCGAAACTTCAATGCGTTGGCCGTTAATCCAGCTGGCTTCTTCGGTGCATAAAAAGGCCACTACGCCACCAATATCTTCGGCCACCCCTACCCGGCCCAGAGCCGTTAAACTAGATAAGTGGTCGTTTAGGTCTTGGTTGTCGCGTACCCGGCCGCCGCCAAAGTCGGTGGCAATAGGCCCTGGTGCTACAACGTTGGCTGCAATGCCGCGCGCACCTAATTCTTTGGCTAAATAGCGGGTAAGTACTTCCACAGCACCTTTCATGGAGCCATACGCCGAGGAACCCGGATTAGAAAAACGCGCCAAGCCCGAAGAAATATTAATGATGCGTCCACCATCGTTCAGAAAAGGTAAAGCTTTTTGGGTTAAGAAAAACACACCTTTGTAGTGAATGTTTAAAGCCGTATCAAACTGTTCTTCGGTGGTGTCGGCGAAATTAGCGTAAAGTGCAGTGCCGGCATTGTTAATTAAAAAATCGAAATTGGGGTTGCCGGTTTGTTGTTGTAAATGGGTAGTTACTTTTTCCAGGAACCCATCAAACGACGGAATGTTGCCGGCATCTAATTGAAAGGCATAAGCTTTTTGCCCTAATCCTTGTAGTTCCGTTACTACTTTTTCGGCTTCTTGCTGGTTGCTGTGGTAGGTGAGCACCACATCAATGCCTTTTTTTGCTAAACTTAGCGCCATGTCTTTGCCTAGTCCGCGGCTCCCGCCGGTTACTAATGCGATTTTATTATTTGTAGCCATTTTTTTTAAATTTTATACTACAAAGTTCGCGCAATTAACCGGGCAGGTGTTTGCGCGTTTCAATCTATTATTTGCAAAAATCAAATCAGCTGTTCAGGAACGAAAAGCCAGAGGCGATAAGCCGGCCTGTTTTTTAAAAAAATTAGAAAAATGCGCTACTTCTTCAAAACCCAAGGAGTACGCAATTTCCGAAACATTCCAGTCGGTTTGCTTAAGCAGGATTTTAGCTTCCTGGGCCAGACGGCTGCTAATAAAATCGGTGGTGGTTTTGCCGGTATTTTCTTTTAAAACCTTGTTGAGGTGGTTCACGTGAATGGCTAACCGTTCGGCGTAATCTTTGGCGGCCCGCAGTTCTAATTGTTGCCCCGGCGAAGCTATCGGAAACTGCCGTTCCAGCAATTCCACGAACAAACCGGCAATACGGGTAGTGGCATTATGGGCGTTATACTGGGCAATATCGGGTTGTAATTTCTGGCCATAGTGGATTAACTCTAACACGTAATTGCGCAGCAAATCGTATTTATAAGGATAGTCCGAGGCCAGTTCCTGAAACATCTTCTCGAACAATTGTTTCAATTCTGCTACTTGGTTCTCCGTTAATTCGAAAACCGGGTAACCGCCTGGTTTAAAAATAGGCAGTTCGTCCAGAATTACGCCACTCCGCGAAGTTGCCAGAAACTCATGGGTGAAAATGCAAAAGTAACCCGACTGGTTTTCGTCTTGGGGCAGGTAGTTGTACGGCACTTTGGGCGAGGCAAACAACAAACCGTGTTGCTGGATGTCGATGGATTTGTCGGCGTATTCGGCGCGGTTGTGGCCGTTGATCAGGCTTATTTTGTAATAAGTACGCCGGTTGTAAGGCATTTCTTTGGTTTCCTTCAACTTTTTCCGGGTACTGGCAATGTTAAACACGTTAAAGTGCCCAATTTCTTTATTAATGCCGCTGGGTAAAATGGTTTCGAGCTGGTTATTGGCTACAAACCCCATTTCCCGGTAAAAATCCTGCAACGAAGTAATGCCTGTCATTTTTCTTAGCTATTTGCGAAAATCAAATATAGTAAATATCAGGCAAGTGGAGTTTAAAAATTAAAGAAATAACAACCACTTTCTCGCGGGCTTTTCAGAACTGTTAATCAACGATATAATTTATCGACCTCCGGTCACGTCGATAATTGTTCCGGTTGAGAAAGAGGCTTCGTCTGATAATAACCATAAGATTGCTTTCGCCACTTCTTCGGGGTGGCCGCCTCTTTTCATGGGCAGAGAGCTTTTTATCCGGTTAACCCTATCGGGTTCTCCGCCACTTGCATGAATATCCGTATAGATAAATCCTGGCCTAACGGCATTTACTCTTATTCCTTCTGTAGCTACTTCTTTTGAAAGCCCGAATGTAAGCGTATCAATGGCACCTTTCGAAGCGGCATAATCTACATACTCATTAGGAGAACCGGTTCGGGCGGCAATGGAAGAAACATTAACGATGGCTCCACCTTTACCGCCATAAAGAGTTGACATTCGTTTAATTGCTTCTTTCGAACACAAAATGTAACTAATAATATTACTATTTATCACTCGGGTAAGCCGCTCTACATTCATATTATCTACTCGCGATTGCGCTTCTAAAATGCCTGCATTGTTTACTAAGGCTGTTAATCTTCCGAAATCTTTATCTATTTTACTAAAAAGCGCGGTTACATCTGCTTCAGAAGATACATCTGCCTGATACGCAATGGCCTGGTCGCCTTGTTGGTTTATGGCATCCACAATTTGTTCGGCGGCTTTCTTATTTTGCAAGTAGTTTACACAAACATTATAACCTTGTTTTGCGGCTAACAAAGCGGTTGCCGCTCCAATGCCTCTGCTACTTCCAGTTATGAGAATTGTTTTATCCATGTAGCTATTTTCAGTTTGTTTTTTCCTAAATTATTTTCTTCCTCATCCTATTTATCCGATAGCATAAACTAAGATTGAATAGATACAAAGCATAAAAGTTTACAGATGAGTAAACGTATTGGTTAAATTTAACCTTATAAGGAGAATATCTTTTAGTATTCCTGAATGAGCACGTTTGTCGGAATATTCAAGGTTTTGTGAAGGTTCCGGATCATTTCTAAAGAAAGTTTTCTTTTTCTATTTAACACCTCACTTACTCTACTTTTAAAACCTAAGACTTCAGCTAAGTCTTTCTGCTTTAATCCTAATTGTTCCATTCTAAACTTTACTGCCTCAATGGGGTCTGGGGCAGTTATAGGGAAATGCTCCTTTTCATAAGAATCAATCAGAAAGGAAAGCAACTCGAGCTCGTCGCCTGCTAGCGTACCTGGCTCCGCGTCAAATATTTCTTCCAGCCTTTGCAAGGCTAATTGATAGTCTTTTTCGGTCTTTATTAATCTAATATTCATCTTTGTTTCACTTAAATTTTAGTAGCATCAACTTTATCATATTCGGCGTGCGTACCTATAAATCGTATCCACACAATGCTAAACGGGTAATTTATTCTGACGATTAACCTGTAACTATTGCCCTTAATGTTAAAGACTATTCTGTTGTCTTCCAGAATACTAGCAGAAGGGTAGTGTTTCTTGATATCGTTGGGAGACTTCCAAGTAGCTTGCTCCGCCTCATTGTACCAGGCTTTTAATTGTTGCTCACTGTTGGCGTGCTTCTCCCAGAAATCACGTAATGTTCGTTTTGCTATTACCCTCACTTATTTATTTTATAACTTAAAGATAAAGAATTAAGTTACCAATATGGTAACTTTAATGAAATTTTTAATGCAGGTATCCATTATCGAATGAAATAATACAATAATTTATTCTCGAAATTTTGTCGAAAATGCTACCCAATAATACTTAAAACAAAAAACCTGGAACCAGCTACATGCTAATTCCAGGTTTGTAAATTTTTTAAATTTTAGTCTAAAAGCAATTTATCAGCAGCACTTCTTAAACCCAGAGCTTTCGTGAAAGTTGTCTGTGTCTTCACGAACAATGGCCAATGCCGCTGGTTGTGTCCGCACAACCAGCCTGCAACAGCTTCTGCAAAAATTCTATGTTTTTATATTTTCTCCGGCAACAAGGTGGCATCCTGGTAATTACCCAGAACAAGCTCCGATGGGGCACCTTGCGTAACGGCTTCTACCAGCAGTTTACCACCTACAAAAGCACCTTTCCACGATTCGCCGAGGCCGCCGAATACTTCTTCGCGGTCGCCACGGGAGCGAAGTTTGTTGATGCCTACTTTAAAGGCCCGCACTTCTTTGGCGGTGCGTTGCGCCCATTTGGTATCGTCGGAAGCTACGGCCGCTACTAAGGCACCGTTGGAAATATTCATTTCCCCTACCAGTTCTTCTACGCGGTCAACCAGTACAACGGAATCGATTGGCCCGAAAGGTTCTTTAAAGTACAATTCGCTCTGGCGCGGCAAATCAACTAACGCCCGCGGGGCGCGGTAAGCTGAACGGTCCTGGTTGGGTAAGAACAACGAATCGTCTAATTTACCTTCGTAAAAAGGCGTAGCGCCGGTTTTAAGCGCATCGGCGTACAAGCGGTCCAGATCTTCGGCTTGCCGGCTGTTAATTACCGGTCCAAAATGCAAGTCGGGTAGTTTATCACCTGGGTTGTCTACCAAAGTAGGATTGCCTATTTTGAGGCTGCGGATAGCGGTCCAGTAGGTTTCCAGGAATTGCGGAAATAAGCGGCGTTCTACCACAAAACGCACGTAAGCGGTGCAGCGTTGTTTACCGTAGTCGTAGCCTTTTTTAAGTTGATCGCCCAGGCTGTCCCAATCCGAGAAATTCCAGATACCGTAGGTGTTTACGCCTTCCATTTCCAGCATATAACGTTTGTGTACCGAAGCCAGCGCGTCGGCAATGTTGCGGCCGTTGTAGCGCCCGCCCACAAAAGAAAGACATTCAATGGCCTGGTCTTTTACCAAAACGTCACTTAACTCGCCACCGGAGCCACTAACCAAAGTTACGGGTAAACCGCAGCGACGGGCAATGGCAAAAGTTACACTAAGTGAGATAAATCCACCATCAGTAGGCGTTTTGGCGATGGCCGCGTTGCCGCAAAGCACCTGCACCAATACCGCGTGCATCAGCACCGACATGGGGTAATTCCAGGAAGCAATGTTAGATACCACGCCCAAAGGTTCCCGACGACCGAGCATTTCCTCGATATTATCTACGTACCATTGCACGCCATCAATGCAGCGGTCGATGTCGGTAAAGCCTAGTTTGTAGGTTTTGCCAATTTCCCACATGAGCAGTTTGCCAATCAGTTCTACGTTATCGAGCAGCTGGTCCAGGCAGTCTTGCACGCGTTGCTTGCGCTCGTCCAGGTCTACGCGACACCAATCGGCTGCTTCGCGGTGGGCGCCATGTACGGCCCGTAGGGCGGTAGCTTTATCCAGAAAGGGCAAGCTGCCGAGTACGGAGCCATCAATAGGAGTTACAAATTCACGGGTAGTGCCCGGCTCCTGCCAGCGGCCTTCTAAAAGGTTGAGGTAGTTACCCTGTTGGTCATAAATTTCGGGGGTTACCTGCTTTACCTGCCGGATTAGTTCGGCGAAGTCAACTTGCGGAGAAACAATTTTTGCCATAATTCATTTAATTTCGGTGTAGCAATCAGAAAAAAGCTCAACGGGCAGCGATTCAATTAACCAAAACCAGTAGAGCCTTTGCAATTTTTTAAATTTTTCGCCAAGTACATGAATTTGAGAATCAGTTTCAAATAGAATCGGCGAATATTTTACTAGGAGTGAGCCGTGGGCGAAAGTGATTAATTAAAAATACTCCTTATTTAGGGCAGAGAGCCTTTATTTTTAGTATAGCCGGACGTAAGAAACTTTTTCAGTTCATTCAGGAGGAAACACTTTCGCTACGCAGCCAAATAGGTCCTTCTGGATGAACTGGAAAATGACAACTAAAATGACAACTGAATAACAAAAAGATAAATAACAGCAAAATGATAGCGCTATTTTACTTTTTTCTGTTTTTAATTCCTTAAACCAACTTTGGAGCGGCCGGGTAATCTACTGGTATTTGGGTAGCAGCAAATACGTAGTTGGTAAAAATACGAACAGTTACCAGGCCAATCAGTTCAATTAAACCGTCTTCTTTAAAACCGGCGGTGTAAAAGTTATCCACCAGAGCAGCATCTGGGTGGCCTTTGGATTCGGCAATGGCTTTGGCAAGTTGTACAATAGCGTTTAATTTATCGTCGGTAGCGGATCCGCGCCGGAAATCCAGAGTTTCCTCCAAGGTAAAGCGGTATTTTAAAGCTGCCTGGGTATGAGCGGCTAAACAGTAATCACAATGGTTTACTTCGGATACTACCAAGGCAATGGCTTCGCGTTCTTTGGCGCTAAAACTGCCTTTGTTTAAGGTTGCTTCAAAATCCAGAAAGCCTTTTAAAGCGTTACCGGAATAACCAATGGTAGCATATAAATTAGGCACTTTACCTAATCTTTTGGTTAGTTGCGCGAATATTTCCTGCGATTCAGGGGCTACCTGTTCGGCGGTGGGAACGTTGATCTTTTTCATGGTTTTAATTTTAAATATTTTTATTTGAATTCTAGTTTTGGTCTTTGTTTCTGAAAGGGGCCTATCTTCTCTATTTGCAGCAGAAACCTGTGCGTAGGTGGCGGTTTTTATGAACCAGGTCAAGCTGGTGGGGTTATCTTATAAAGATTTACTATTACTCACCGGGGCTTAAAGGAACAATCAGCGAAAACTTTGGGGGATGGCCGAGAAAGTTATTGGTCTGCATTACCCGGAATTTGATTAAGTGTTCTTTTACCTTCTTTTATAAATCAAAAGTAAAAGCCTAAGGCAAGTACTAGATTGAAGGCATTCTTTCTGAATTTACTTAGTTTCAATTAGACCTTTTTAAAGCAAAGATTTACTTTAATGGCCTTTTAATCATCAGAATATTGGTTTCTGCAAAAATTAAATTCTAGCTCGGATGCGGCTCAGCGTTTCCGGCGTAATGCCCAGGTAAGAAGCAATGTACACCAAAGGCACGCGTTGCAAGATAAAGGGTTGCCGTTGTAACAACTGCTGGTATCGATCTTCGGGGGTATCGAGTAAGAAAGATTCTTCACGGAGGGTTTTGCGGTTAAATAATCCTTCTATCACCAATCTTCCTAGCTTTTGCCAGTTCGGATAGCGCTCATATAAATCTAGTACGGTGTTCCGGTTAAAAGTTATAAGGGTAGTAGGCTCCATAGCCACAATGTTAAACCGCACCGGAGTTTGGGTAATAAAACTCTGGTAGCCACCCGTAGACATGTACTCGAAATTAAAATCATTGGTAATTTCTTTGCCGTCTACGAGGTAGTAATGCCGTACATAACCCTTCGCTACGTAAGCGCAATGCTGGCATACGGTTCCTTGCTTTAAAAAATGTTCTTTCCGCTGCAGGTAACGGATTTGCGTTCGTTCCTGAAAAAATAGCCATTCTTCTTCGGTAAATTTTACCAATCGTGCATAACTCTCCCGCGCTTGCGCAAAAATTTCGTTGTTTGTCAAGGATTTAAAAATTTAATATAATTTAATTATATACTCATTTATTGATAACGGTAAATCTTGATTTTAATCAAGGTTTCTGGCCAAATGCTTCGCTTACTTTGTCTTGTTAAATTAATTAATCCACAAGTATTTATGAGACAAATAGGAAAAATTTTCGGCTGCGTTTTGCTGATAAGTTTGAGCAGTTGTTATTCTCCTCAACCAGTAGCGGGGCCGGAAGTGCCGGCCATTTTAGCTAACAAGAATTGGGTACACTACGCAAATTTAAAGTTGCACGTGTTTAACACAGGTACTAACCGGGTACCCGATCTGCTGGCAGGCCCAAACCAACCCTGGCGTCCGGTGCCGGCTTTTGTTATTGAACACCCGCAACGCGGTTTAGTAATTTTTGATTGCGGCTTAGGGCCGGAAATTGCAGATAAGCAAGAAGGTGCTTTGCACCCGGTGGTAGGTTTATTATTTAAATCGAGGTCGGCAACGGGTGGTGATTTGGCCAGCCAGATGCGCCATGCTGGTTGGCACCCAGAAAAAGTAAATACCGTTATTTTGTCGCATTTGCATTTTGATCATACCGGAACTGCACCCGCTTTTACCAATGCTACTTTTGTAACCACCAAAGGAGTAAAATTGAAAAATACTTCCCGATTCGATGGGCTGGAACCCGCTCATACAGCTTGGATTGCCCCGCAACAGCAACAAGAAATTGATTTTACGAAGGGAAAACCTTACGCCACTTTTCTCCGCACAATCGACCTTTTTGAAGATGGTAGTATTATTCTGGTAGAGGGCGAAGGCCATTCTGAAGGTGACATGGCAGCTATTGTGCAGTTACCGCAAGGCCCTGTTTTATTAACCGGCGATGCCGTAGTTCATTTTGATTGGCTTAACTCGCAAGACGTGCAAAAAATAGCGCACCACCCGGATAAAGCCGCTGCTATACGTAATCAAGTTCGGGCATTGCAGAAAGCTGAGCCTACCATTGTTGTTATTCCCGGTCATGATCTTGCCAGCGTTCCGGGTAACCGCACAGGCATAATTTTGCACCAAAAACAATTGTTTCAACCCGAAGCTTGGCTTAATAACCCTACTCTCTCTGCCCAATTGGCTTCAAAAGATTTGATAGCAAAGTAAAATTTACTAAATAGAAGAAAGTATTCCCTCGGGTACAAAGCGCAAATTCCCTGGAGTTATTTACCACCAGAAAACAGGTACTTCTTTTAAATAAAATTTATCTATAAAGTAATTTATCAGTCTTTATTTACCCCAATTAATTAACCCAATACCAACATGGCCTATCCAAATAAAACTATTCGTCATCCAAAAACAGGGCAGGAAATTCAGTTTCTGTTAACTGCCAAAGAAACTAACGGACAACTGCTGCACATGCAAACCACTTACCAGGCACACTCCACAGAACCTCCGGCTCATTATCACCCTAACCAGGAAGAAGATTTTAGGGTACTGGAAGGAGAAATAAAAGTAAGAATAAACGGCCAAGTTAAACTTTTAAAACAAGGCGAGGCACTGCATATTCCGCGAAACACCATTCATACTATGTGGAATGCGACGGAACGTCCCGCCGTAGTAGATTGGCAAGTACGCCCGGCCCTTAATACCGATCATTTTTTCGAAACCCATATGGGGCTGGCTAATGAAGGCAAAACCAACGAAGCAGGTATACCCAATATCTGGCAAATAGCCTTAATAGCCCGTTATTTCGCAGATGTTTTTCGGTTAGCAAAACCTTCGTTTATGGTACAGCGCGTGTTATTTGCATTGCTTACGCCCATTGCCTATTTGCTTGGGTACCGGCCTACGTATAAAAAGTATCTGGATTGATAGTTTATTCAGATGATTTCGCGAAAATAGCGTTAGGAGCCGGGTGTTTGAACCTGGCTTTTGTTTTCATAAAATTTTGCCTAACAAGTATTTGGGCTGAAAATGAGTAGTACTGCTTAGTAATATGAGTGCTATTTCTTATTTATTTCGGGTAGGAGAGGGAGTAGTTTTGCAGGAACTTAGTTAACGAAAAATAAACCCTGCCGTGAAAAAATTACTTGTTCTACTTTTGGCCGCCGGATTATTTAGTTATACCAGTTGTACCGAAAAAGATGATCCCCAACCCCAGTTAAACGATACTTCACAGCCGCAAAAAGGATATGTAATTGGGAAAGCAATAGATACTAAAGGTAAGCCATTAGCTAATGCAGCTATTGTGGTGAATAATAGCCAGTTTTATAACCATAATATTCTGGGAACCACCGATGCCAACGGCACCTACAAAATAGCTTTAACACCGGGTTCCTGGTACGTGCGGGGTACAGTGGTAATTCCGTTTGATAGTAAAACGTACATTCTGGATCTACAACCCGAAACCGAAGGTGCTTTTGCCGGAACAGAAGGTGCCATACGCAACCTGCACTTAAAAATTTCAGGAGCAAAAACACCGGAATTTGGCATGGGCGGTTACTACGGGGCAGCGTAGAAATTTATGCTTCTGGCGGCGAGTTTTTCGATTCGGATGGGGTAGAATTAACTTTAGAACCGGTTGGTGTTTTACTGGATGGTAGTACCGGTAACAAGATTATTCAAAATCCCGAGGGTAACATTTTGTACGATGCTCCTTTAGGTAAATATAAAATCTCGGCCCGATATGTACCAGAAAACCGGCCTTTGCAAATTCGCCTTCGCAATAAAGGACAAAATTTTGCTACCTCGGTAACTTCCAGTTTTGACCCGGCTTACCCAGGAGCTACCGGCAGCTACAGCCTGGCAGTAGAGGTACAACCAGATTCCTTTTGATTTTTAACATTCTGCAGTAAGATTGTCTTTTAACTATAAAGTTTTAAAGATAATCTTGCTTTATTTTGCTGCTTAGGCGATTGCTATTTCTGTTTTTTAGCTATCTTGTATACTACTAACCCGTATGTATGCAGCCTAAAAAGTGCCGGATGGAAAGTTCGCGGCAGGTAATCCTGATTTTATTATTCTTATTTTTTTTATCCGGTCAGGCGGCCGGCTTGCCTTTCGGTTATTTTTATACTTCACCTGGTAGCAATTTTCAAGGGCTACCCTTTATTCAGAACTTTAATCCCAAAGAATACCTGCACTTAACGCCCAGTTTCGAGCATTCTACCATTTTACAGGATAACCGGGGGGTAATGCTGATCGGGAGCCACGGGGGCATATTGCAGTACAATGGTACTACCTGGCAGTTTATTCAAATTCCGGGCAGCAACATGGTGTGGGGATTAGGAAAAGATAAGTCGGGACGCATTTACGTAGGCGCTTCGGATAACTTGGGCTATTTAGCGCCCGACGTAAATGGTAAAATCCGGTTTGTTTCCTTATTGTCTAAATTACCAAAAAATATGCGGACGTTAGGAGATGTTTGGGATGCTTTGGTTACTCCCGAAGGGGTTTATTTTAAATCTAACCAGTATCTTTTGCGTTGGCACCAAGGCAAATTTAAAGTATGGCAAGCAGAAACGGCTTTTGGTCTATTACAATGGCTTAATAATAAATTACACGTTCAGGTAGCAGATAAAGGCCTTTTTGTGCTGCAAAATAATGCACTCCAGCTTTTTTCCGACGATACCTTTTTTACAGAAGGCCGGCTTCAGTTTTTGTTGCCGCTAAAAGATAAACGCTGGCTGGTAGCTAACTCAAATAGCGGCCTTGCCTATTTTACTGGGAAAACTATTGTTCCGGTACAAGGGGCAGCAGCCATTTACTTACGCAATAATGTGCTGTTCCAGGGTAAATTATTGCCGGATAGTAATGTGGCTATTACAACTTTAAAAGGTGGCGTCGTTATTTTAGATCAGGCCGCAAATATTAAAACTATTGTTAACCAGGAGAGTGGTTTGGTAACCAACACCACGTATAGTTTAGGCACCGACGACCAGGGCGGTTTGTGGATTAGCCTGGAGAAAGGATTAAGCCGAATAAGGTTAAATTCTCCATTTTCGTACTTTAACGAGCGCGTAGGTTTGCAAAGACAGACCTACGCCGTATGCGAACACCAGGGGCAGTTATTTGCCGGTACCACGGCGGGCTTATTTCAACTCACCGAAAAATTGCCTTTAAATCCCTCAGCCAGTTTCCGCAACGTGGCCGGATTTACTTCCAGCATCTGGAGTCTTCAATCAATAGGTATATCTTTGTTGATTGGCAGCGAAGAGGGTTTGTTTGAGTGGCGCAACGGCAAAATTACTGCCTTACCCATTACCGTTGCACCCTGGGATAATTATTGCCGGGATATTCAACCCAGTAAATACGATTCTACGGTTGTATTTATTGCTTCTAAGAACGTATACGCTTTCCGGCGGGTAGGCAATCAATGGAGAAACGAAGGCGCACTACCAGGGTTACCAGATAATATTTCGCAGTTAATTGAGTCGCCTATCGGTGATTTGTGGCTACCCACCCGTGCAGGCATTACCCGGGTTCAATTTCCGGAAGCAAAACTTAAAAATGGCCAAGCTTTTACTAAAAATACGGTTATTAACCGGTATGGTCCGGCTCAAGGTGTTCCGGCAGGCATTACCAACCTATATTATGTAGGTCAAGACTTAATTGCCCAGATAGGGGAGGGTAACTACCAATTATTCCGGTTCCGGGAAGACCGCAATGTGTTTGAGCCCTTAAAAGCTTACGAAACCCAGTTTAACTTACCCCGTCAGCAAGTACAACCAGCCACAGAATATTCCGATGGCGGGCAAGTGTGGCTATGGACAAAAAAGTACGAAGATCAGCGTTGGCAATTGCAGTTAGCCCGAAAACAACCTAACGGAACTTACACCACCCAATCTTTTGATTTTAGTGGCAGCTCGTACCCTTTAAAACAATTTGTTTACCAGCAAGCGGCTAAGGCAGTTTGGTTTAGCGGAGTAGATGGGTTGGTGCGTTTTGAGTGGCCAGCTGCCGAGGAGAAAAGCCCATCGTTTTTTACCTTGCTCCGCCGCGTTGTTTTACCATCTGGTTCGGTTCTTTACTCCAATAATCAACAACAGGTGCAATTGCCTTTTCGGGAAAATTCGTTGCATTTGGAGCTGGCAGCACCCAGCTATAATGGCGCCGAAAATAATAAATTTCAATTTTGGTTGGAAGGCTACGATAAAAACTGGTCGGCCTGGACCAAAGAATCGGTTAAAGAATATACCCGTTTGCCAGAAGGCACTTATACCTTTCACGCCCGGGCTGTAAACGCGCAAGGCCACTTAGGTAGACCTGTGTCGTATACTTTTACTATTTTGCCGCCGTGGCCCCGCACCTGGTTTATGTATGGGCTGTATCTGTTGGGTGCGGGTATTTTATTTTGGTTGTTGGTGCGGTGGCGTTCGGCGAAATTAAAAGCGGAGAAAGAGCAATTAGAAAAATTAGTAGCCCAGCGTACTCAGGAAGTAGCGCTTAAAAACGAACAGCTACGTCAACAGGCCGAGGAACTTGCCGCACAAACCGAAAAGCTCCAGGAACTGGACCAAGTAAAATCCCATTTTTTTGCCAATATTTCGCACGAGTTCCGGACGCCGCTCACTCTTATCTTAAATAATGTACTGGATAAACTATCCGGCACAACTTCAAATTCAGAACAAACGCTGGTTCCGGTAAAAGTATCGGAGCTGAAAGTAATGTCGCGTAATGCCCGGCGATTGCTGCAACTTATTAATCAATTGTTGGATTTATCTAAAATAGAATCGGGACAATTGCTTTTGGAACAACAAACCGGGGATTTTAAGCAGCTACTAAAAGTAATATATTCGTCGTTCTCCTCTTTAGCCGATTACCAGCACATAAAGTTCGAACTCCAATTGCCTGATGAACCATTGGTTTGCCGGTACGACGAAGATAAGGTAGAGAAAATACTGTATAATTTATTATCCAATGCCTTTAAATTTACGCCGAATGGCGGGAAAGTATTTTTAAAAACCGAACTTCTTCCGGTTACAAATAGTACAGCGACTTCAGTAATCCAAATTACAGTGCAAGACAGTGGCCCGGGTTTAAATCCGGAGCAATTAAATAAAGTGTTTGAACGGTTTTACCAGGGTCAGCAATATTACGCCGATGCCCAGGGTACGGGTATTGGGCTGGCGTTAGCTAAAGAACTAACAGAGCTGCAGCAAGGCCGGATATGGGCCGAAAGTGAACCGGGCAAAGGAGCAGCTTTTATCGTGCAGCTACCGTTTATCTCTACTAATGAAGAAGTCTTATCAAACAATAAAGGAACCTTACAAAAAGAAGTATTTTCTGATTTATCTGCCCTTCCCGAAAAAATTACTTCCTTGCCAGAAGTTAGCAAATCGCCCGTAACTTCTAACAGTTCGGAGGAATTGCCACTTATATTGGTAGTGGAAGATAACGATGATTTACGGGCGTATATCTGCGCGCACCTGGAAGGAAGTTACCGGGTAGTAGAAAGTATTAACGGAGTGCAGGGCTTAACTGTAGCGCAGGAAACTATTCCTGACTTGATTATCACAGACTGGATGATGCCGGAGATGGACGGTATTGCTTTATGCGGACAGCTGAAAACAGATATGCGCACCAGTCATATCCCGGTAATAATGCTTACAGCTCTGACAACTGCAGCGGCGAAAGTAAAAGGCCTGGAAACTGGTGCCGACGATTACCTGACTAAACCGTTTGACTCCAAGGAGCTGGTAGTTCGAATTGCTAATTTAGTTGAAAACCGCCGCAAATTACGCGAGTATTTTAGCCGGGAAATCCGGCTGGAACCCACTAAAATGGTAGTAAGCTCCGTAGATGAGAAGTTCTTGCAGCAGGTAATGCGAGTAGTAGAAGAACGGCTCAGCGATTCTGAATTTAGCGTAGATGAGTTTAGCCGCGAAATTGGTTTAAGCCGGGTGCATTTACACCGCAAACTTAAGGCGCTTACCGGCCAATCACCCAGTGATTTTATTCGGATGATGCGTTTAAAGCAAGCCGCCCAACTGCTCGAAGCCCGTGCCGGTAACATTGCCGAAATAGCCTACCAGGTTGGTTTTAATAATTTGTCTTACTTCTCCAAATGCTTTCGGGAGCAGTTTGGCGTTCTCCCAAACGAGTACATCGCTCGCCAACCTGCCAATTCCTAATAAGGTTTTAAAACTAATTTGAGATTATAAAAACTTACGGTTATTGGTTTGTCGTTGGAGCTGGTTACCCACTTCCTGCTGCGGTGCTAACTAGTTTGAATCGTAATCTACTTGCCTCATTTAAAGTCTTTCCCTTCGGGACCTCCCCTAAGAACAGGAAGGAGAGGCAGCTATTACTTTCTCATCCTTCCGCAGGCGGAGTCGAGGAAAGGAAGCTTAGACCCGCCCGAGAGAGCCAAACGAGGCCTGCCGGCCATGAGGCAAATGGGTAACGGTGCAAACCGCATCAGCACTGCTTAAAGAAGATTTGAAAGATCTTCTATGTAATAACTTTATAACTTTCCTTGTAATTACTCACCAGAAAGGCTTCTTATTACCACAGGTTACCCCTGTGTTATAAAATGTAACCTGCCTGTTAAAGCACTTCTAAGCTTTGGAGGAGCTATTTTATTAATGTTACCTGCCTGTTATAAGTTGTAACTACGCTGTTAGACAAATGGTGGCAGGTAATTGTACTTTTGCTCAGCACCAGGATATAAAAAAATCTACTCAGAGTAATAGGAATGTAGCGGGCAATAGAAGAAAAATTCTAAAAAGAAAGCCATCCAAATACAACCAAATAACAACTAAACATTTAAACCTAAACCCAACCACTAAAATTATTGCATTATGAAAATTAAAATTCTATCCCTCTCTTTCGCTTGTGTTGTAACGCAACTTTTTGCCGGTAATACTTCGCAAACTACCGAAGTTAGTTTAGTAGGAAAATGGAACAATTCCGGATTGATCTGGTCGTTAAATGCTGACCATACTTTCAAGTTTTTAAACGGAGATTCCTCTATTTCCGGGAAATATACCGTGGAACGCAACCAGATAACTATTGTGGATGAAGCTGCTACCGGCTTTGCCCAAACCTGTGGCTCGGATAAGAAAGGAATTTACGAATTCAGGATAGATGGTAAAACCCTGACTATTACAGAAGTGAAAGATACCTGCACTGACAGAATAGGCGAAGTAATTGGAACTTATAACCTCCAGTAGTTAATTAATTTTAAAATAGGTTAGCTATTGTTTTATATACCCCAACAACCTAAATGCTTTCTTATCTCAACTCCAATAATTAATCCTCTTTTAAATCTTTAATTTCTAACAAGCCGTGTTTAATGTTGAAAAACATGGCATTAATAGGCGAAAAGGTAAAAAACAGAAGCGGGCTCTCACGTCCGCTTCTGTTTTTATACTTCAGAAATTATAGCAAATCAAAGGAATAGTAGCGTATAATTTAAATATCTCGATAAGCCTGGATAAATGTTTTGATTACTCTTCTTTCAGGCAATGTACCGGGTTAATTTTAGCAGCTCGGGCGGCTTGCAGGCCCACCGTCAGCCAAGCCACTACCAAGGCTAATAAACCAGCTACGCCAAAGTACCAGGGGTTTAATTCAATCTGGTAAGCAAAACTATTCAGCCAGTGTTTTACAAGTAAGTAACTTAGCGGTAAGGCCAGACAAATAGCGATAATAACCAGTTTAGAAAACTCACTGGATAACAGATACACGATACTAAACTCACTAGCCCCTAAAACTTTGCGTACACCAATTTCTTTACGCCGGCGTTCGGCGGTAAAAGCCGCTAAACCAAATAAACCCAGACAGGAAATTAAAATAGCCAAACCGGCAAAGTACCGCGATAGAGCCGCTACCCGTTGTTCGGCTACGTACTGGGCCTGGTAATCGGCATCGAGAAATTGGTAATCGAAAACAAAGCCGGGGTTAAATTCTTTGTAAAATTGCTGCAAGCGGGCCAATGTTTCTTTCTCCTGACCCGCAGCTACTTTAGCCAGAACAACGGTGGCTAACTCGGGTTCTAAAGTAAACAGCAAAGGTTCTACTTTTTCGTGCAACGATTTATAATGAAAATCTTTTACGACGCCAATAATTTCAAATTCCATTCCGTTCGGACCTTTTACTATTTTGCCAACGGGTTCCGGTAAACTCAAAGCCTTCACGAAAGCTTCATTTACTACTCTCTTTTTTGTATCCGCGCCAAAATCCCGCGAAAAAGTGCGGCCAGCCACTACCGGAATACCCAACGTTTCTATCAGGCCGTAATTTACCCGGATGTTATGAACAGGAATTTGTTTGCCGTCTAAAGTAATCGGGGTATTTTCGGCAGCAGCCCCAAACCCGCCAATAAATTTGTCAATCTTGCCGGAGGCGTTTACCACGCCCGGTATTTTCTTAATTTCCGATAGAAAAGTTTTTACGTTAGCGGTTACTTTTCCTTCTATCTCGAACGTAATAATCTGATCTTTGTCGTAGCCCAGGTTTTTATTTTGTACATACTGAATTTGCCGGTACACCACCAGCACCGATACAATAAAAATAATAGATAAGGCAAACTGAAACACTACCAAGCCTTTACGGGCCCATACCTCGTTGCCCGAACGGTTGAGTTTTCCTTTAAGAATAGCCACCGGATTAAAACCCGACAGATACAAGGCCGGGTAACTGCCCGCGATAATTCCGGTGATGAACGTAATACCAAGCACCGATAAAATTAGATTACCATCGAAATGCAACGCCAACTGTTTGCCGGTAATCTGGTTAAACTGCGGCAGAAAAAGCACCACCAGCACAATAGCCAGCACCAGGGACAAACTGGTGAGCAGCAAAGCTTCGCCTAAATACTGAGAAATTAAAATTTTACGGCTGGCGCCCAGCGTTTTCTGGATACCTACTTCTTTTAAACGGCGCGAAGCTCTGGCCGTAGCTAAATTCATAAAATTAATGCAGGCAATTACCAGAATAAACACCGCAATTAACGAAAACAGCTTTACATACTCCAGGCGCGTAGGAACGGGTACGCCATTTTCGTATTTACCATATAAATAGTGGCGGGAATAAGGCTCCAGAAATAAGGTGCGGTGCTGCGCTTTGCTGCTTTTATTTTTTAAAAAATTGGCAATTTTCTGGTTAAACAATTCCAGGTTAGTGCCTTTTTTTAAAACGACGTAAGTGTAAAAAGGCTCCGGCATGTCCCAGTTTACGCCCATGTTCATTACATCTTTCTCAAAAGCCTCAAAGTTTAAAATAAAGTCAAATTCTTCGGATGAATTAGCCGGAATGCCTTTAAAAATGCCCGAAATAAAAACCGTTTTCTTCACGCCCATGGTTTCCCATTCCACCGGTTTTCCCAGCACATTTTTAGTAGTACCGAATAGCCTTTGCGCCATAGCTTCCGAAATAACCAAAGCATTTTTATCAATTAAAACCTGGTTTTTATCGCCTTGAGTAAGCGGAAAAGAAAACATTTTAAAATAATCTTTCCCCACGAATTTGCCGGTAGCCCGAATGTTATTACCCTTATAATTTAAAGTAAACTTTGGAAAAAAAGCCGGGGGAGTAACCGTAGCGGCGTATTCTACTTCCGGCATTTCGGCCGCTAAGGCGGTGGCTAATTGGTGCGGCGTTTCGGGTTTAGTAGTTATGCCGTTGGCATCACGCCAGTTTTCCATTACCCGGAAAAGCTGTTTGTCCTGCTCGTGAAATTTATCAAAATGCCACTCATCGTACACCCACAAATAAATAGCCAGCGCACAAGCCAACCCCGAAGACAACCCAATTAAATTAATTAAGAAAGTACCTTTAAACCGGAGGAAATGGCGGTAAATAAGAAGGAAGGTATGCCGGATCATACGCGTAGGGTTTACAGTTGATGAGAATAGTATGGACAGAAGTAATCTAAATTAAAGGAGCAACAACACGCCGATTTTCCATAAAGAATAAAAAGAAAAACTTAGAATTTTCCTGATAATACTACTTCATCTATTTGTTCTTCAGTCAGCTTACTCGCTCCGTAATGCATCTACTGGGTTAGCCACGGCTGCTTTAATGGCTTGAAAGCTTATCGTGATTAAGGCAATAGCTAAGGAGCCAACTCCGGCTACCGCAAATACCCACCAGCCCATATTAATCCGATAGGCAAAATTCTGTAACCAGGCATGCATGCAGTACCAGGCAACCGGCGAAGCCAGGAAAATGGCCACCAGTACTAATTTTACAAAGTCTTTCGATAAAAGAAAAGCAATTTGATTAATACTGGCTCCTAATACTTTCCGGATACCTATTTCTTTCCGGCGGCGTTCGGCGGCGTAAGCGGCTAAACCAAACAAGCCCAAACAAGAAACAAAAACGGTAATAGCGGTAAAAATCCCGAGAAGGGATTTCAGGTTATCTTCGGCTTTATACATGGTGGCAAAGCTTTGGTCCAGAAAAGTATATTCCAGTGGATAATCCGGTGCGAATTGGTCCCAGACTTCTTTTACCTGGTTAACGGTTGCGCCGATATCCGTTGATTTGAGTTTTACGGCTACCTTCCAGTAAGCTTGCGGATAAATATGCAAAACGGCTGGCTCTACTTTATCATACAAACTTTTGTAATGAAAGTCTTTTACCACTCCAATAATTTGTCCTTTTTTAATCAGGTCGGGTTTTCGCCAGGTAGGCCATAGCAATGTATGGCCCAAGGCTTGTTCGGGAGTGGTAAAGCCTAATTCTTTAGCTGCGGTTTCGTTAATAATGTAAGCGGCGGAAGTATCCGTTTTATACTCCCTGGAAAAATCCCGGCCAGCCAATAACTGCAAACCTAAAGTTTTAATATAATCATAATCTACCATTACCTGCGTAGCTTTTAACGATTTTTGCTCCCCCTGCACAGGTACTGTTATAATGCCATCACCAAACATATCACCCGGAAAACCATAACCTACCGATGCAGCCGCTACTCCCGGTACTTGCAATAACTCATTTTTAAAGGTTTCGTAGTTGTTGGTCAGGTTATCGCCCCGCATCGGGAAAAACATGATTTCTTCTTTATTAAAACCTAGGTCTTTCTGGTGGAGGTAATTTATTTGGGTGATGACCACCAAGGCACTAATAATTAGTAAAACCGATAAAGTAAATTGTACTACTACCAACCCGTGCCGCAGCCACGGAATCTTACCCGGCCCAACATCTGCCAAAGCAACTCCTTTTAAAACTTTTAACGGCTGAAAACCTGATAAAACCAAGGCCGGGTAAAAGCCCGCTAAAAGCCCTACCACCAATGTTAAACCCAACCAAAAAAGCAGTGTAAACGGATTACTGACGGGGTGAAACGAGATTTGTTTAGCCGTAAAATTATTTAGCCAGGGAAGGGCCAGGTAAGTAAAAGCAAGGGAAATAGCTACGCTAATAAAGGTAAGCAGCAAAGTTTCACCAATAAATTGCGCAATTAGTTGTGAACGGCTAGCTCCAATGGTTTTACGCACGCCTACCTCTTTTGCCCGCTGCAGCGATTTAGCCGTAGCCAGATTAATAAAATTAAAGCAGGCAATTAGTAAAATAAAAACGGCAATCAGGCTTAAAGCACGCACGTACGTTATATTGCCCCTTACGGCTATATCATATTTAAATGCGGCGGAATATAAATGAATTTGAGGCAGAGGTTGTAAAAGAGGCAGATATGTGGTACGCTTATCTTTAATGAAGGCGCGGGTATAATCCTGAAATTTGCGTTCTAAGATCGAGCTATTCACTTCCCTTTTAAGTTTTACATAGTTATGGAAGGAATACCAATCCCAGCTTTTCAACTGTTCGTCGGATAAGCCCGTTGCTGCTAAAGGTAGTATATATGTAACTGGTAAATGAAATTTTGGATTGTTCTGAAACACTCCCGTTACCCGGAATAAATCTTTGTCTAGTCGAATTTCCTTGCCGATTGCATTTTCAGAACCAAAGTATTTCTGTGCCATAGACTGGGAAATAACAATGGCATTAGGGGTAACCAAAGCCTTATCAGCCGAACCGTATTTAAAAGAAAGTGGAAAGAAATTGAAAAAAGTAGGCTCCGCGAATATTCCCCCTTCTTCGTACAGTTCTTTACTATCCGTTTGAAAGAGAACTTTAGAAGGAATATTTAATATACGAAGGGTTTGTTCTACTTCCGGAAAATTCTGCTGCAAGGCAGTTGTAAACATAGGTGGCGTGGTAGCAATATTGCTCACACCCTCGTTATTGGTTATTTTATAATAAAGGCGGTATACTCGTTCCCCTTCCGGAATAAAGTTGTCAAATTGCTTTTCGTCACGCACAAATAAACCAATCAGTAAACACGCCGTCAGGCCCAGCGTTAATCCGGCAATATTAATAAACGAAAATCCTTTGTTTTTCAAGAGATGCCGCAGCGCTACTTTTAAATAGTTGTAAAACATAATGGTAGTTGCTTTTAGATGAGGGTCTCAATAAAAATTTTATTTATTACTCATTTCGCAAGGCTTCTACTGGGTTAGCTATTGCCGCTTTTATCGCCTGAAAACTAACCGTAAGCAACGCCAATCCCAACACCAGTAAAGTGGGCACCACAAACAGCCAGGCGCTTATCGGAATGCGGAAAGAATAGTTTTGCAGCCAGGTTTGCATGCCCCAATACGCCAATGGCCAGGCCAGCACATTCGCCACTAACACTAGTTTTAAAAAATCACGGGATAGCAGGGATACAATGTTGGCCACCGAAGCGCCCAGTACTTTGCGGACACCAATTTCTTTGGTGCGCTGCGTAATAGTAAACAGGCACAAACCAAATAAACCTAAACAAGCCACAAAAATGGCTAACCCCGTAAATAAACCAAAAATGTATCCGAATTGCTGGTCGGTTTGGTATTGTTGGTTAAAAAACTCATCCAGAAAGAAATGCTCAAACGGACTATCTGGGAATAAACTCCGGTAAGTGTTTTCAATTTGCGCTATAGTATGGCTTAAATCAGAAGAATTTACTTTTAAGGCGTAATGTGTAATAGAGCTCGCATCTTCCGAAATTAAAAAAATAAGCGGGGTGTACGCTTCTTTCAGAGAACGCTGGTGAAAATCGCGTAAAACTCCAACTACTTCGTTTTTAAAGTTTTTACCGCTTCCATTCCGCATAAAAAGTGTCTGCCCGATTGCTTTTTCCGGGCTGGCAAATCCACAGGCCCGTACCGCCGCTTCGTTCAGCATAATGGGTGCTACTTCCCGGGCAGTCATTTGTTTGGCTTTTTCCGACGAAATTTTATCTCCGGCAATCACGGTTAAGTTAAACTGGTCGATAAATTCTGGCCCAACGGCCATAGTGGGGCGGTTTACTGCTGCACTGTTGGGGGCATTGGCATTACTAAAATAACGGGGTGCCCAATCAATAGCTATGCCTGGTACGTTAGAGGTAAGCGTAACGCCACTTATGCCGGGGTAGCGACTTATTTCTGTTTTAAAAATGCTGCTTTTTTGGTAAAAAGCTAGTTCTTGTTCCAGCGTTTCCCGCCGGGCTTGCGGCGCAGCAATTATTAAGGTTTGGGTAATATCAATACCTAAATCTTTGCTGCGCATGTACTGTAATTGCCGGTAAACCGTAAAGGTGCCCGTCATTAAACTAACAGAAGCCACAAACTGAAAAACAACTAATGATTGCCGGAGTGTTATTCCCTGCTTTAACTGACCGAGTTTGCCTTTAAGGACTTGCACTGGCTGGTAAGCCGAAAGAACCAGCGCCGGATAAAGTCCGGAAAGCAAAGCGCCAACTGTTAAAATTCCTAAAAATGCTCCTCCAAATAAGTATGGATGTTCTAGTGAAAAGGATGAAGGAATACCTACTACTTGGCTAAACCAAGGCCAACCTACTTGAACCAGCGCCAAAGCAAATGCGGCACTCAACAAATTAAGTAAAAACGATTCCAGAAAAAACTGGCGGATTAAGTGGCTCCGCTGCGAACCTAAAACTTTCCGGATTCCTACTTCTTTTGCTCTTTCGGTAGCCTGAGCGGTTGCCAGATTAATATAATTTACATAAGCAATAAGCAAGATAAATCCCGCAATAACAGTTAAGAACCAAATTGTTTTGCCATTGCCGCTTCCAGGCACTTCGTCGGCTAGGTTAGAATATAAGTGAATACTGGTTAAAGGCTGTAAAGAAAGAATTTGTTTGTTTCCCTGATTTCCGGTTTGGTTACCTGGGTATTTCTGCATAAACCGATGCAACTGCGTTTCCAACGCATTCACGTTTGTTTTGGGAGCTATTAAAACGTAAGTGTACCCCGCCCAGGTATGCGGCCCGCCTTCCTGCCCGGTAACGTGGCGTGAAACCAGAAATTTAAATTTTAAATGCGAATTAGCCGGCACGTCGCGGCATATACCCCGTACGGTAACTTTAAAATGATGCCCTTGGTTATGGTTATCGAGCGTAAGCGTTTTGCCCAATGGGTTTTGCTCGCCAAAGTATTTTTTAGCGGTTTGTTCCGTAATAATTACCGTATTGGGCTCATCCAGAGCAGCTGCTGAACCTTTAATAAGTGGAAAAGAAAACAAGCGCAAAAAAGCCGCATCCACAAAAAGTAAATTTGATTCGTTGAAAGCTTGTTGTGGACCATTTGTTCCTACGGTAGATACTACCCCACCAATCCAAGGGGTGGCCCGCGTAACTTCTTTTATTTCGGGAAAGCTTGCTTTTAAGGCGGTCCCAAGTTCGGGCTCTGTTTTGGCGCTCTTTTCGGTTAGTCCTTCCGCCGGGTTTTTCTCCAGTAGTAAGCGGTAAATCTGATTGCTGTTTACATGAAAGCGGTCATAACTCCACTCAAAGCTGGTATACTGCAAAATGAGTAAACAAGCTGCCATGCCCAAGGCCAAACCAAAAAGATTAATCCCCGCTACAAACTTATGACGCCACAGCGTACGAAAGGCTATTTTAAGAGAATGGTAGAACATGACTTACTAATTTAAATAAGAGATTGCTTACTCGCTCCGCAAGGCTTTTACCGGATTTGCCACTGCGGCTTTAACTGCCTGCAAGCTAACCGTACACAGCGCGATAAGTAAAGTAACGGCTCCGACCAAAGCAAATATTCCCCAGTCAAGCTCGGTGCGATAAGCAAAATCCTGTAACCAGCGGTGCATCGCCCATCCGGCCAGCGGCCAGGCAATTACATTAGATAATAACACCAGTTTCAGGAAATCTTTGGAAAGTAGCGTAACAATTAGGCGCACCGAGGCCCCCAAAACTTTGCGAATACCAATTTCTTTGGTGCGCTGCTGCACCGTAAATGTGACCAATCCAAATAAGCCTAAGCACGAAATAAAAATGGCGATAAAAGCAAACCCAGTGGCTAGCTTACTCACCAGCAAATCGCTATGGTACAAGCGTTCAAAGTTTTGGTCCAGAAAATGGTATTCAAACGGCGCTGCCGATTCAAATTTCGGATGCAGTTTTTGCAAGCTGGCAATTGCTTGCTGGGCTTGTCCGGATTTAGTTCGCACATACACCATTCCAGCTTCTTTCGGGCGAAGCGTTATCATAATCGGCATAATAGGATTGTGCAAACTGCTAACATGAAAATTTTGCACCAAGCCAATAATTTTACCTTCCTTGCCTTGAAAGCGCACTTTCTGCCCAATAGGTTGCGATAGGCCCATTGCTTTTAAAGCTTCTTCATTAATAATATAATTTAAACTATCCGTAGAGAAATCCACGGAAAAATTCCGTCCGTCTTTCAGCTTTGCTCCCATGGTGGGCAAAAAATTAGCATCGGCATTAATAATCTGGAAAGAAATTATTTCGTTGGGGTTCTTTCCTTTCCAATCCAGGCTCTGTGAAGTAGTAACTCTCCCTAACAATTCCTGGCTGGATTGAGCCACTTTACCTATGCCTGGTTGAACCAGCAATTCTGTTTTATAAGCTTCAAAATGATTTAAAATACCGCCTGAACCCGGAAAGTAAATCAGGTTTTCCTGGTTTAAGCCTAAATCCTTATTTTTCATGTATTGAATTTGCCGGTGCACGACTACCGTAGAAATAATAAGGCTCGTAGAAAGTACAAATTGAAAGATAACTAATCCCTGACGCAGATAAGCCGTGCCGGAACCAGCCTTAATAATTCCTTTTAATACCTGCACCGAACGAAACGCCGATAAAAAAAAAGCCGGATAACTGCCAGCAAGCAGACTGGTAAATAAGGTTATACTTAGTACTGCCAACAAAAAAGTTGGATGAAGAAAAGGAAGGAAAATGCTTTTTCCGGTAAGCTGATTAAAAAATGGCAAGGTGTACGCAACTATTGCTACTGCAATAACCATCGAAAGCAGGGACAGCAAAAAAGATTCAGTCAGGAATTGACTAACAAGGGAAGTCCGGCTAGCGCCGATTACTTTGCGTACACCCACCTCCTTTGCCCGGTGCGCCGACCGGGCGGTGGCCAAGTTCATGAAATTAATGCAGGCAATTAACAGAATAAAGCCAGCTACTACCGAGAATAAACGCACATACACAATCCGCCCACCTGCTGGCTTGCCATTTTCAAACTTATCATATAAGTAAAATTCTTTTAATGGCTGAAGCATTAAAGTAGAGATAGAACCTTTCGCTTGCGTTTTTACAAAATTTTCTATTTTGCTACTCACGGCATCGGCCTGGGCATTCTCTTTTAGCAACACAAACGTCTGGATAGAACTGGCGCCCCAATCGCGGAGCCAATGATTATGCTGGAATAGCACTTCAAAAGGAAGCACGTAATCAAATTGCAAAGAAGAATTTTTAGGTACATCCTGGAATACGCCCGATACCATAAACTTGTCTTCGTCGCCTATCTGAATTACTTTGCCTAAAGCCTGCGGCACATTCCCGAAGTGTTTTTGGGCGAACGATTGCGAAATAACAATAGCAGAAATACCCTGCAAAACGGTTTTACTATCCCCGGCTATTAAAGGAAAGGAAAACAACTGAAAAAAATTAGGATCAGCAAAGTGGCCTTGTTCTTTAAAAGCTTTGTTGCCTATTTTAAGTATTCGTTCCTGGGCGAAAGAAACCCGCGTGGCATCCACTATTTCAGGGAATTTTTCTTTTAGTGCGGGAGCCAATAAGCCCTGCGTATCCGGGCCAGTTCTCACTTCGCCGTTCGTAAAATTCAGATGGTGCAGCACTACATAGAGCCTATCAATCCGTTTATGAAAGCCATCGAATTGCAGCTCATCTACTACCCACAACAAAATAAGCAAACTGGTGGCCAGACCCAGCGAAAGCCCGGCAATATTCAGGAAAGAGAAGCCTTTTTGCCGTATTAAAGTACGAACAGCGATTTTTAAATAATTATACCACATGACATTATAGTATTAACAAAATTCCTTTACTCGCTGCGCAGCGCATTAACCGGGTTAGCCACGGCTGCTTTAATGGCTTGAAAGCTGATGGTAGCTAAAGAAATCAAAATAGCCAGTGCGCCGCCAATGCCAAAGATCCACCAGGTAATGGAAGTGCGGTACTCAAAGTTTTGTAGCCAGGTTTGCATGCCCCACCAGGCCAGTGGCCAGGCAATCACGTTGGCCAGCAATACTAATTTTAAAAAATCACGGGATAGCAACGATACAATACTGGTTACGGTAGCGCCTAATACTTTGCGCACGCCAATTTCCTTGGTGCGTTGCTGGGCGGTAAAAGCCATTAACCCAAATAAACCCAAACAACTGATAAAAATGGCTACCCCAGCAAAAGCTTTAAACAAGCGCAGCATTTTTTCGTCTTGCGCGTAATATTGGGCTAGTTTATCGTCGACGAATTGGTAATCAAACACCTTTTGTGGGAAAGTTTGCTGCCATTGCTGCTTGATTAAACCGAGCGTTTGTGACATATTCTGGGTGCTGATTTTTAAGCTTAAGGTTTGGTATCTTTCCGTTAGGGTACTCATTACTATGGGCGAGATTTCGTTGTGCAGCGATTGGTTATTAAAATCTTTCACTACGCCCACAATGGGTAAAGCGGGACCACCATAAAAACGAAGTGTTTTACCAATGGCTTGCTCCGGGCTTTGGATACCCACTTTCCGCAGGAATGTTTCGTTTACTACTACTTCCCGCAGTGTATCGGCGGCTTGGTATTTTCGTCCGGCGAGTAATTGCAGGCCATAGGTCCGGAAGTAAGCGGTATCAGCCAGCTTTACCTGCGGTTCCAGGTAAGCCGGTAAGCTTTTATTATCAAACTGTTCAATGCCCCAACTGGAGTTAAAGTCCATATCGGAAGGCAAAGCCCGGCTATAGCTAGCTTGCTGAATTTGCGGATTTTGTAGCAATTGTTCTTTAAAGGTTCGGAATTTTAATTGGCTCAAACTGTCGCTGTCCATGCGCAGAAAAACCAAGGCGTCTTTTTGAAAGCCTAAATCCTGGTTCCGTACAAAATTCATCTGATTTATAACCAGAATAGTCCCGACAATAAGCACTTGTGAAATACTAAATTGCACCACTACCAAAGCCTTGCGCAACGAAACCCCGCCTACGGTTTGCGAAACGCCTTTGCTTTTTAAGGCCAATATTGGCTGGAATCCGGATAATACCAAGGCCGGATAAGTACCGGCGAGTAAGGTAACCAACCCTATAATACCCAACGCAAACAACAGCAATTCCCCGGAAAAAAGCGGCAAAGTTTCGGGTAGTTTTAATAATTGTTTTAACCACGGAAAACTCTGGTAAGCCAGCGCGAGGGCCAGTACCATGGCTACCAAAACCACTAAGCCGGTTTCGGTTAATAACTGCCGGAACAACTGCCAACGGCTGCCGCCCAGTACTTTGCGCACGCCAATTTCTTTCGAACGTTTCGCGGCCAAAGCGGTGGCTAAGTTTATAAAGTTAACGCAGGCCATAATAATAAGAAAAACGCCTATGCCCGTAAATAACCACAAAGTCTGGCGCGAAATATTAGAACCGGTAAAAGAATCGTACTCTTGGTTAAAGTGGATATCCGTTAAGGGTTGAAGCGTAGGAAAAGTAATTTTAGGAGGAGCTACGTTTTTATCGTGCGCAGCAGTGAGCAGTTGTTGAAACCGCTTGGCCGACATGTTTTCCGGCAAGGCCACATAACCCTGAAAATCGCTGTCGATGCCATCCCAGCCTTTTGTTTTTACATAATTCTCCATCGTGGCAAACGATACCAGCACTTTTAAAGGGAAATTGGTATTAGCGGGCGGGTTCTGCAAGATGCCCGATACCTGTAAGGTTTTATCATCTATTTGAATAAACTTACCCACAGCCGTTTGCCAACTACCAAAATATTGCTCCGCTGCTTTTTGAGTAAGCACAGCTTGGTTAGGAGCCGAAAGCGTGGCTTTAGGATTACCCTGTAAAAACGAGAAATTAAAAATTTTAAAAAATTCCGGTTCCAGAAAAAATACACCCACCTCTTCCCGGAACATTTTGGGAGTAGCGTTCTTTTGCTCGTCCAGAACGGTAACCTGGCTGCCGGCGTAATGCGATAACTGCGTTACTTTTACTTCGGGGAAATCGGTGCGCAGCACTTCCGGAAACGGCACGTGCACCCCAGATTGATGGCCAATATGGTCCTCGAACCGCAATTCGGTTACTACCCGGTAAATACGCTCCGGATGCGTATGAAACAAATCAAAACTACTTTCAAACCGCACAAAAACCCAGATGAGTAAGGCACAGGCTAAACCTACGGCCAAACCCACCACGTTGAGCAAGGTATAATACCGGTGACGAAGCAAGTTCCGGATGCCCACGAGAAAGGATGTACTCAGCATATTTTTAATAATTACACATTTACGACTTATTATTCTAATTCAGCTGCCGCTAAAACTGAAACCTATAAGCTTGTATTAACGACTGTTGGGACGGACAATTTTAAAAATTGCCCGTCCTAACATCATCCAACTCGTATTTATTTACTATTTACTCACTGCGTAAAGCCTTTACCGGGTTAGATACTGCCGCTTTAAGCGAATGCACGCTAATGGTAGCCAGAGCAATAAGTAAGGCTGCTCCCGCGGCAATACCAAAAATCCACCACGAAATAGAAGTGCGGTATTCAAAATCCTGCAACCACTGGCTCATGCCGTACCAGGCAATAGGCCAGGCAATCAGGTTAGCTACTAAAACCAGTTTCACGAAATCTTTGGAAAGCATTACCATAATGTTGCCCACGGAGGCTCCTAAAACTTTGCGGATACCAATTTCTTTGGTGCGCTGCTCAGTGGTAAAGGAAGCTAAGCCAAACAAACCTAAACACGCAATAAAAATAGCCAACCCAGCAAATACCGCGAAGATGCGACCTAGACGTATTTCGGCCTGGTACTGGCTTTGCAACCGCTCGTTCATAAAAGTAAAATCGAAGGGATGTTTGGCGTCAAAAGCATTCCATTTTTGCTCTAGTTTGGCCAGCGTACCGGGCAAATCAGCGCTTTGCACTTTTACCACCAGAAACGTAGCGCGGTTAGAGCTGGCATTAAATATTAAAGGCTCTACCTTCTGGTGCAACGACTGAAAATTAAAATTTTTGAGTACACCTACTACCACGCTGCCAATAGAATCCTGACCGCCATAACTAACCCGTTGCCCCAGGGCATCTTCGGGTTTTTGCCAGCCAAAGCCTGCTACGGCTGCTTCGTTGAGCATAATAGCCCGGGAAGTGTCGGTAGCAAAGCTTTTATCCAGAAAACGGCCCGCTTTTAATTCTAAATTAAAGGTTTTAGCAAAATCAAAATCGGCCGGTAATACAAACCCGATAATCGAATTTTCCTCGGAATTACCTTTTCCTATGGGGCGCATAGGAGCACGCCACCAGTTATCGTCGGCGGGGATAGAACCCGTAAGCGTGGCTTGTTTTACATCTGGTAATTGCAGCAAATCTTCTTTTAAAGTTCGGGATTTTTTAAAATCCAGGTTGCCCGGGATGTTCACTACCAGCATTTGCTCCTGGTCAAAACCCAGGCGTTTATTCTGCACGTACTGCATTTGGTTATACACTACGGCCGTACCCACAATCATGGCAATGGAAATAGCAAACTGCAACACTACTAGCCCTTTGCGCAAAGAGGCGCCATTGGTACTACCCCCAAACCGGCCTTTTAAAACCTGCACTGGCCGGAAACCCGACAAGTAAAAGGCCGGATATAAACCGGCTACTATGCCGGCAAAAAACGTTAGGCCCATTAACCCCAGCCATAACCCGCCATTCGTCAAAAAATTGATTGTAATAAACTTGCCGGATAGTTGATTGAATAAAGGCATCGCCAGGTACACCATTACAATAGCCAGTATTAAAGCAAAACCCGAGATAATCAGCGATTCGCTCAAAAACTGCCGGATTAATTGGCTGCGGGTAGCGCCTACTACTTTCCGCACGCCTACTTCTTTCGAGCGGTTCTGCGAACGGGCCGTAGCCAGGTTCATGAAGTTGATGCAGGCCAGTAAAATAATAAATAGTGCTAAAGCCGAGAATAAGTACACATTTTTAATGTCGCTCACCGGAGCTATTTGCCCGCCGTACTCCGCATTTAAATGCACATCTAATAAAGGCTGAATGTGCAGCGATGGCGGCGGCGGATTACCGGGTTGGTTGGGTTGGTATTTTTTAGTAAAAGCGGGTAATTTTTGTTCAAAAGCAGCGGCATTAAAGTGATCGTTTACCAGAATATAAGAGGCAAACCCGTAAGCGTACCATTGGCTCAAAAAGCCGCTGCCTACTAAACGCATAGGCACCAGAAAATCCGGACGCACCTGGGTAGTACGGGGTATCTCGGCCAGAATACCGGTTACTTTTAAAGTGTTAGCTGATTGGGTTTCGAGTTCTATAATTTTACCCATCGGGTCTTCGGCACCAAAATACTTTTGGGCCAGTTCCTGGCTCAGTACAATGGAGTTGGGTTCGTTTAATGCGGTTCTAGAATTTCCGGCAATTAACGGATAATCAAATATTTGGAACACCGTAGAATCTACGAAATAGCCGTTGGTTTCGTAGAGCGCCTTATCGTTGTACCGAATCAGGGACTGGTTACCGGTACTGAGGAACCGGACAAATTGCTTTACTTCCGGGTAGTCTTGTTTGAGCTGCGGCGCAATGGCCGGCGAAGTTATAGCCGCTTTTTCTAAGGTACCGCTGTTATCCACGGTAATCGTGAGCCGGTAAATATTTTCGGCTTTGTTGTGGATTTTCTCAAAAGAAAGTTCGTCTTGCACAAATAATAAAATAAACGTGCAACAGGCAATACCCACCGCCAAGCCAGCAATATTTATAAAAGAATACCCTTTGTGGCGGAGCAAATTTCGCAACGCGATTTTTAGATAATTTTTTAACATATTTTCTAATTAAATTTTTTATGATGGCTGATCGGGCAGTTAAGTAATCAGAAACCTTCCGGCTTAGTTTAATAAAGCAAGCACATTGATGCCTTTGCTTAACCCTACTTTTAATAATAAAAATGCCACATTTATATCTTATTGATTTGTAGGTGATTATAGCTTTATTTTCGTGATTTAGCTAGAAAAGCGTTCGCTTTTGATACAACTTTTTGTTCAGTTTTGTAACAGGTTTAACTAAATAAAACCACGGCTTTTAGCTAAGAATAAAATACTTGCCGCACGTATTCTTGATAATAGATAAGTAGCAGAGAATCAAAGTGCCACGCATAAGAAGAAAGCTCTTAATGCTTGTTTAAGTATTTGAAAATGTATTGGTTAAGTGGCAATCTCCCGATTAGATTGTACCAGCGCCCGTGTTAAGCATAGCGTCACTGGTGCTTATTAACAAAAGTCAGTCTCCCGACTGACGGGTATTTAAACTAGTATTTGGTGCCATTGCAATAGATATTGCTGCCGGAACGAGCCGATAGCGTGTGCTTTTTGAAATTTAATAAATTCTGAGCCATAAACTCGCTTCAGCAAAGAGGTTAAGTTTCGCCAGTCGGGAGACCAATGTCATTAAGTTAAGCTAATCGAAAGAAAAAAGTCCCCCTTTGAAGGGGGTAGGGGGATGATTAACCGTATTGGATTACGTTTTCTTAAAGTTTTCCATTCCTTAACTTAATGACATTGGAAAGGAGACTGGCTCTTGTCTGTTCGTTACCAGTCTCGCTGCGCTAAGACTTGCGCCAGAAGTTGCCAGAGTTAGTTAGAGTCTGTAAAGGCAAAAAGATTTACCAGGATGACGGGTTACGAGAAAAGTCCGCGGCCACTTTTCTAGAAATTTATAAATATTCTTCCGGTAAATACGCGGATAGTTTACAAGAGAAAGCTGGGACGATTTAGTTAAATATTCTACTTATATTAGAAGGTATTATTTAAATTTATTTACTAAATAGAGCGATATTTTTAAAATTTAAAAATATCGCGAAAAATTATCTTTAGAATACCTCCTGTTGTCCATGTCTAAAGTCTTTTTTTTACTTTTATTATTTACTATGGTAAGTTCGGTACAGGCCCAGGAGAGAAAGCGCGCCCGCGAATACGGCCTGAAAACTGGTATTTTACCTACCGGTAAAAACAACGCTATTACCGATGTGCTCGGCGTAAAAGTAGGCCACGTAACTTTAAATAACGGCGAAAGTATCCGGACGGGAGTAACAGCGATTGTGCCGCACGCGGGTAATTTGTTTCAGGAGAAAGTGCCGGCCGCCGTGTACGTAGGCAATGGTTTTGGTAAACTGGCCGGCAGTACGCAAGTACAAGAACTAGGCAACTTAGAAACCCCTATTTTACTTACCAATACTTTAAACGTGGCCAATGCCATGAACGCTCTGATTAGTTATACGTTACAATTGCCGGGCAACGAAAAGGTGCAATCGGTAAACGCGCTGGTCGGCGAAACCAACGATGGTTACCTCAACGACATTCGCGGTAGGCATGTAACCGAGGCACACGCGCTGCAAGCTATTCAACAAGCCAAAGACGGACCGGTGGCGGAAGGAAACGTGGCGCGGGCACTGGTACGGTTTGCTTTGGTTTTAAAGGCGGTATTGGCACGGCTTCGCGCCAGGTTAAACCAGAACAAGGCGGCTACACCGTAGGCGTGCTGGTACAAACCAATTTTGGCGGCGTATTGCAAATTAACGGCGCACCGGTGGGCGAAGAATTAAAAAATTACCTGACCGAACAAATGAAAGCTAAAGCCGATGGCTCTTGCATGATAGTGGTAGCCACCGATGCTCCCGTGGACGCGCGCAACCTGGAGCGGATAGCCAAACGAGCCATGCTGGGCTTAGGCAAAACCGGCGGCATTGCGGCTAATGGCAGCGGCGATTACGTAATTGCTTTTTCCACGCATCCCAATTTACGCATTCCTCATAATTCGGAGTCAAAAACGCAAACTGTAACTTTACTGCGCAACGATGAGGTAACACCTTTGTTTCTGGCTACTATCGAGGCTACCGAAGAAGCTATTTTAAATTCGCTTTTTAAAGCTGAAACTTCAACCGGTCGCGACCAGCATCGTATTCCAGCTTTACCCATTGATCAAACCCTTAAAATTTTAAAAAAGCACCATGTCCTCCAGCCCTAACCTGTACGTTTACCACCACGGCGAAATAATTTTACTGCAAGATGCTTTTTTGCACATTAGCGATTTGGCGGTGCAACGTGGCTACGGGATTTTTGATTTTTTTAAAATTCAAAACAACGTGCCTTTATTTCTGGATGATTACTTGGCGCGTTTTTATGAATCGGCTAGGCTCATGGATTTATCGGTACCTTTTGCGCCGGCAGAGCTTAAAAAAGTGCTGTATCAGTTAATGGAGAAGAATCAAATACCAGAATCGGGCATTAAAATGGTTCTCACGGGTGGTTATTCTGAAGATGGTTTCACCCCGGCTGCTCCTAATCTGATTATTACCCAGCAACCCGTTTCTCTGCCCCCCGCAGAAGTGGTAGAGCAAGGCATTAAAATTATTACATATTCCTTCGTCCGGGAATTGGCGCAGGCTAAAACCATTAATTATACCACCGGCATCCGGCTAATGAAAGAGGTAAAAGCCCAAAATGCTACGGATGTTTTATACCACCACAACAATGTAATAACCGAGTTTCCGCGCTGTAATTTCTTTATTATAACCCAAGATAACCAGGTACGCACCCCGGGGGAGGATGTGCTGAAAGGTATAACTCGTAAAAATGTACTGGAACTCGCCGCTAAAAAATACCCCACTGAAGCAGGAGCCATAACCCTCACCGATCTCGCCCAAGCCAAAGAAGCTTTCCTGACCAGTACTACTAAACGCATTATCCCTATTGTGCAGGTAAACGACCAGTTGATTAGTAATGGCAAACCCGGTTCTGTAACACTTGATTTGCTACAAGATTTAGCAGCTTTAGAAAATCAACAGGCAATGCTAAACGTTCTATAAACTTTATTGAAAGCAGTTGCATTACAATATCTTTTTTTCTTTTGTATAGCATAGCATTACCTACGGCCTAACCAGAAAAGAAAGAATGGTGAAAGGATGAGCTAATTATTAAATAAATAAAAAAGACGCTCCTGTGGTTAACAAACCCAGGAACGCCGTTTGGCTAAAGCAGTTTAGAAAAAGTAATTAGTGGTTATAGTATACTTTGCCTTGAGTATTGTTGGTGAAGGTGTTAACAGTTTCTACATCGGCATTTACCGTAACATCGTCGCCGTTTACATGAATTCCGTAGCCGCCGCTATTATTAATGGTGGATTTCCGGATAGATAGGCTACCACCATGGGTTACTGTAACGGCTGCTTTTATTCCACTAATTCCGTCACCACCAGCATAACTAATTTGTACATTCTCCATTATATTATTAGCACTTCTGGGGTAAATAATTATTCCATTCCAGGCACCCGTGGCTTTTGTTACTCCGGTAAAAGTAATTTTTCTTTCAGCAGTACCTATTGCTTTTAAATAGCCAGCGCTAATATCAAAATAAGTATCGTCGGCTACTTCAATCGTTACCCCTGGCATTAGTTTCCAGCCGGTTTCTACCCCTATAAACTCCACAAAACGGTAAGGCGTGTTATCGTTAAAAGCTGGCCAGGTAATTTCAGCGGCGCCCTCTATGATGGAGCGTTGCACTTCGATTACGTTTTTGCCATTGTTGCTGCTAAAAACCGATGTGGCATCTAGTTTAGGCACGTTGGCAGCATAGGTAACCAACGGAGCGGCGGCATTATTTTTAAAAGTATTATTAGCAAAAGCTACCAGCAAAGAACCTTCGTTCAGGAACATACCGTTGGCCCCACTTTCGGCGATAGTAGTGTTGTTTATGGTTAGGCGGGCCCGGTCGGCTAAGGTTATGGCGGCTCTTACTCCGCTTATTATTTCTTCGCTACCGGCATATAAAACTTCCGCCTGAGAAATTTCATTTAAACTATTGGTAGAGTAAATTAAAATACCCGCCCAATGGCCCCGGTTGGCTAGTTTACCGGTAAATTTTACTTTCTTGTTCGCCTCTCCTTTAGCTACGAAGGCGGCATTTTCGTTTACAAACATAAGAGCATCCTCGGCAAAGGCTATTACTACTCCTGGTTTAATCGTCAGGTCGGCGTCTACGTTAATATCATCATTTACGTAATAATCAGCTGCGTTCGGATCAGGCGTGCGATCTTCCAAAACGGTTACGGCCTCAATATCAGTAAGAACGATTGGCGCAAAAGTAACTGAAACCAGTACTTTATCTTTGGCAGTAACATCTCCGGCCGTTATTGTTAATTCAAGTTCGTATTCTCCTGGTAAATCGGGGATGAAGCTAGGATTAACCGTGTTGGCGCCAGTAAGAGTTACCTGGCTGTTGGTGGGTTTCCGTAAAAAGGTCCAGGAATACGTTACCGTGTTGTTTTCATTATTATTGGCGGTGCTCCCCGTTAAGGTTATTACTTGACCTGTATTTACAGCCTGGTCGGTGCCGGCATTTGCGGTAATTACCGTAGGCTTAGGATTGGTAGTTTTATCTTTCGTCTCGCAGGACTCTAATAAAAGAGTTGCCGCTAATAAAAACAAGGGTAATCTTTTAATCAATGACATAAGGCTAAGTTTAGAAATGAATAATTAAATTTTACAGGATTGTGTTTTAGATGGAAATTGGATTAATTGGAGTATGATTAATTTTTTTATTTACTTTTTTTAAAGAAGAAAAACAAAGTTTAACTGCAGTGGTATCTAAAAGGCGCGGTGTAGAATTAAATATTCTAAATAGAATTACTGATAAATAATGGGTATTAACCTCAATTTTCAACCTTTTGAGTTGTTTAGGGAAGATAGTAATAGCCTCCTATTAAAGTATTTTATCTAAAAATAAACTTGAGAGATGATTTGTCTTCATGTGTTTTTATTTTGTATTAATTTTATATTATTATGAAGACAAAGTTATAGTGTGAAGTAGGAAAAAACTTATGTAGAAACTACCAAAATTAAAATTAAGTAGTACTACGTAGTTCTGTTAAGGCTGGGAAAATGAAAACAATAATGTAATTACAAAGGGAACAGACCTGTTGTCCTGTGAGCTAAATTGGAGTATTGTTATTGAAGGAGAATTTTAAAGTAATCTGTCTGCCATGTAGCAGGTTCCGTAAATCCGTCCCTTCTGAAAACAGGTTTAAAGCAGGTGTAGCTGTTCTGTTTTAATAAACATAAAACTGGCGCGAGGGTCTGGCCTCGTGGTTAACTATGTGGTAGGCATCTGGCCGGGTAAACGGATGAACGGTACTTAAGAGTAACCAAGTAAATTTCTACCGGCTAGAAGCCAGGCGGTATACATCACGAGCGAGGACGCTCGCGATAGGAATGGAAAATACCCTTCGGATGGGATTAAAATTTAGATATTTCTTCCGTTAATAAGTCAAGGCGCTTTAATCTATCAAGCCTCTTTTTATAGCTTCTTTTACCAGCGAAACCGTGTTTTTGGCTCCAAGTTTTTGAGTTAGGTTAAACCGGTGGGTTTCTACAGTACGTAAGCTCAGAAAAAGCTTATCGGCTATCTCCTGATTGCTGTTTTCTTCGGCAATAAGTTTTAAAATTTCTTTTTCCCTTTTCGTAAGCGGAATTTCGAATAAAGACCGTCGTTGGCCAGTGATGCTTTCCTGTAACAGTATATTTTTTATTGCCTCATCTATAAATTCTTCACCCCGGTTTACTGCTTTTATAGCTTTCAACAGAGTTGCTAAATTGGCATTTTTTAGTAAATAACCGGAAGCGCCGTTGCGCAAAACTTGTTTTACGTATTGCGATTCGGCAAAACTGCTAAAGGCAATTATTTTTACCTGCCGGTGTTGCTTCAGAATTTGTTTGGTTAAATCTACCCCATTTACTTCCGGCATCTGAATATCCAGAATAATTATATCGGGTTGCTCGTGCTGCAAATACTGCAGCAATTCCTGACTAGAAGTAGTTGTAAAAGCAATATTTACTTCAGCCGAATCAGCAAACATGGCCAACATTCCATTTATTACCACCTGGTGATCGTCTATAATGGCTAGTTTAACGCTGCTCATACATTTCAATTAAATAAAATTATTCAGGAGGAACAATTTAAATATTCAATAAGCCTCTCAAAAAATAAAATTTAAATTTTTTATGCAGCAGACAACCTTTTAAGATCCTGTCTGGTCTTACCTAAAAATTTGATCCTAAATCAAACGGAAGTAGGAGAACATATAGCTGAAAAATTTCTAAAGCCTGCGTCTTATTTAAAGTAAACGCGTCTTTCTATAAAAATTTAGATTAAAGAAAAAATTTTGTAAAAAATATGGTAACAAAATAAGATACTTTGGTATCTAAGTCAGAGATTAAGGTTAGCATTAAAAATAAATAATAAACTAATAGAAAATTATACTTTAAACTCCAATTAATCCGTCCAAAAACTATGAAAAAAGTACAAGCCTCTTCTGTTCAAGAGGTTCTAAAAGGTTCGTTGCCCCTGTTTCCTCTTCGTCCCATTCACTTAAAAGAAAACAAGCTTGTTGTATGGATAGTAGATACCTTTCTATCAACAATTTTACTTTCCATTGTGGTAAGCTTGATGCCAGGTAAAAGAGCTCCTTTCACTTATTGTTGTTGTTAAGGAAAACCTGTTTTTACGGGTATTCTTCGGCTAAAACTTCGTTTAACCAACCTTGCAGAGCCTTAACCAAAAGGCGCGTTTAAAGGAAATTACTGTTAAAGGTTAATGGACTATTTATAGAATGTTACAAAAGCGAGCTTTGTCCGGTTCTTCCTTTCTGCAACGCCTGGAATAGTACACGCTTCTTAATTTTTACGGTTAATTCTATAGAAGTAAAAGTTGGTTATGAAACCAGTCTCGTGTCTCTTTTAATCCCTGACCTGCTGATTTATTAATCTAGTTTATTTTTTAACCATTAAACCAGAGTAAAATTTGGTTACCGGTTATCTGTGGCCTTATTTCTAAAATAGCTATTTATAAAAGTATGGAAATGAATTGCTTAAGTTATTGACGCTTAACCTTAATCTATAACCCTAATCTACCATTTAACCCTTTTCCAATCCAAAACAATTAACAATCTATGAAAAAGTTTAACCTTACACTATTACTTATCATCTTACTTTGGAGGCTAGGTGGTTCTGCCTATGCTCAGAAGCCCATTTATCTCGGAAAAATTAAGGATGTAGCCGCAACCTATAAGCATAAATCTACGGTAGCGGCAAAAAGTAGCAGCGGTCCGGAAACACATATCAGCTATTCACGGTCAGGTAAACCACCTTTAAAACTTAAACTAAACGCTAGTAAACAGGATGGAACAGCTGAATTCTTTTATGGCGAAGTGTTTAATACTAAGTCCAGTAGCTTTTACTTGAAAATCACCAATTCTGAAGTTTCAGGTTCTATAATCTTATTAAAACAAAAAGAGTTTTATCGTTATTCTACTATGCCTGATGGCTCAGTATACCTGACAGAAGAGGATATTGATAAAGTGTTATGCGTAGGCCTGCCGAAAGCCACGGAAGAACAAAAAACAAAAAAACAGAAAGAACAGGAAAGAATTCAAGGCCGAACCAGACTAGCAGCTACTGCTGCTGCCATTCCTGCCCTGGAAAGTTTACCTGGGGTGGGTGCTGTGGTGTACCTTGACTTTGATGGCCAAACGATTACCAATACTATGTGGAATAGCGCCTATACCCAAGGTAAACCTATTGTGGCGGAACCCTCTACTTATACAGCAACCGAAATAGCTGGAATTTGGAAACAGGTGAGTGAAGATTTCCGACCCTTTGCGCTAAATATAACTACCAGCGAAGCTGTTTTTAATAAGGCACCGGTTAACCGCCGGATGCGGGTGATTTTTACTCCTACTGATTATTTTTATACGGATGTGGCGGGAACAGCTATACATGGCTCCTTTGATGCGGGAGGTACCTCCTTTGGCGAACAGCCTTGCTGGGTGTTTACTTATGGCACCAATTATATATTAGCCGGAAGGACCGGTTCCCATGAAGCAGGGCATACCTTAGGTTTAAGTCATGATGGCCGTATCTCTCCGTACGAAGAATATTTTCAGGGGCAAGGTGCCTGGGCTCCTATAATGGGTGGGGGGCGACACCTGGGTGTCACTCAATGGAGCAAAGGCGAGTACCCTTCTGCCAATAACCAGGAAGATGATCTGAATAAAATAGCTACTCTGAATGGATTTAGCTATCGTGCCGATGACCACGGCAACAGTATAAACACCGCAACGCCGCTAGTAAAAGATGCCAATGGTAATGTGTCGGGATTGGTGAATAAAGGTATTATCTCCACTCCAACCGATGTAGATGTTTTTACTTTTACTCACAATGGCGGCCCAATAGCACTTACCGTTAATACGGAATTAAGTTTTTCTAATCTGGATATCTATCTTACCCTGCGTAACCCAACTGGTACCGTTGTAGCTACGGCCAATCCTGCAACCTTAGCCGCTACCCTGGAGACTACCTTACCAGCCGGAACCTATTACCTCACTATTGATGGAACTACCGGAATATTAGGAGCTAATTCAGACTACGGCTCTCTCGGAGGATACTCCATTTCCACTAAAGATTATGGGGTGCCTTTATATGCTATGGGTTGCTACAAGGGAGAGGAAATTAACAATTTTAGTTTTAACACCTTATTCAATAATAATTCTGGTTGCGGTGGCGGAACGACAACCGGATACACCAATTATGCTCCTACCGGCACTTTTACTACTTCCGTGAACAGAGGTCAAAGTTATACTATGAAGTTGCAGGCTGGCGCAATCTATCATCAGTTCTTTGGCGTATGGATAGACTATAACCAGGATAAGGATTTTGATGATGCCGGTGAATTTGTATATGCCTCTCCTAAAGCAGAAATAAGTGTTATTACGGCTAATATCACAATCCCAGCAATTGCAGCTTTGGGTAACACGCGTATGCGGGTAAGAAGCATCTCAGATGTTCCTATTACGAGCACCGAATCCTGCACTCTAATCCATGAAGGGGTAGGAGAAGCAGAGGATTATACCATTACCATAGTAGAACCAGTAAGTGCTTATTGTACACCTGTTTATACCATTGGTTGTCGCAATGATGATTATATTAATAATTTCAGTTTTAATAATTTAGTTAATAACAACACAGTTTGTGGTAGCGTAACAGCAAACGGATATACAGTTTATGCCCCTCGTGATACCCGTACCACTTCTGTGAACAGAGGCCAAAGCTATACTATTCAAATGCAATCTGGTGCTTTTGCAGAGTACTTTGGCGTATGGATAGATTATAACCAGGATAAGGATTTTGATGATCCTGGTGAATTCGTGTATGCCTCTCCTTCTACTGGAACGGGTGTTTTTACGGGCAATATTACCATTCCTGCTACTGCTACATTAGGTGCCACGCGTCTGCGGGTGAGAAGTAGCTACGAAGAGCCTATGACAAGCACAAAATCCTGCAAAGATATTTTAAGCGGGGAGGCAGAAGATTATACCATTACTATAACACAATCGGTAAATCAATGGAATGCCCGGTTCGGAGGCTCTGGCACCGATGCTTTTTCAACGGTTATCAAAACTTCTGATGGCGGCTATTTATCTGGGGGTTATACTACTTCCGGCATTAGCGGCGATAAGAGCCAAAACAGCCAGGGTAAAAACGATTACTGGATTGTGAAATCGGATGCTGCGGGTAAAAAGCTTTGGGAAAAACGCTATGGCGGCAGCAGCGATGATTACCTGAATACCATTATTCAAACTTCTGATGGCGGATACCTCTTAGGCGGTAGCTCTCTCTCTGGCGTAAGTGGAGATAAAACTCAAGCCAGCCGCGGCGATCGCGATTACTGGGTAGTAAAAGTTTCCGGAACCGGGATAAAACAATGGGATAAACGTTTTGGCGGCAGTGGTTACGACGAGCTGAAGAAAATGCTGCAAATCACTAATGGCAATTACTTATTAGCTGGTACCAGCAGTTCACCGGCGGGCGGCGACAAGAGTCAGGGCAGCCAAGGCGGACAAGATTACTGGATTATTCAAATTAATGCCAGCGGTACCAAAGTTTGGGATAAACGCTATGGTGGTTCCTCCAACGAAAACCTGGAAGGTTTAGCACCAACCTTGACCGGTGGCTTTTTACTGGGTGGTAGCTCGGCTTCGGGCATTAGCGGCGATAAAACCAAGAGCAGCTGGGGTGGCAATGATTTCTGGCTGGTTCGCATTACGGGCACCGGTCAAAAAGTTTGGGATAAGCGTTTCGGTGGCTCGGAAACCGATGATTTAATGGATCTGGGTAGCACTGGCACTTCTACAGGTAACTTCTATATTGCCGGTCATAGTACTTCGGGCGTGAGCGGGGATAAAACCCAACCAACCCAGGGCGGTAAAGATTTTTGGATGCTGAAAATCAATGGCAACGGAGATAAGATTTTTGACAAGCGTTTTGGCGGGAGCCAGGACGAAGGATTACGGTCTATTATACTCACCCAAGATGGCGGTTACTTGTTAGCTGGCAGGTCACAATCCGGTGTTAGCGGCGACCGCACACAAGCTAGCCAAGGTAGTAATGATTACTGGATTGTAAAAACCAGCAGTACCGGTATGGTGCAATGGAATAAGCGTTTTGGTGGCAGTGGAGAGGATGAACTTCGGGCAGCCTTCCAAACCAGCGATGGTGGTTATGTATTGGGCGGTAAATCCAACTCGGGTGTAAGCGGCGACCGTACTCAACCCAGTCAGGGCGACATGGATTATTGGCTGGTAAAAGTGGCCCCGGTAACCACGCCGGTTCCAGTAGTAACTCAGCCTGCTGCTCCCGTAGAAGAAACAAAACAGCTAACCAGTAAAGTAGATTTAATTGCGTATCCAAACCCTTTCTCCCATAAATCTACGGTTCGGTTCTCTATACCCGAAACGCAAACTATAACGGTGAAAGTGATCGATAACCAAGGCCGGGAAGTGGCTGTTTTGTTCCAGGGCGAGGCAAAAGCCAACCAAGAGTATGAAGTAGACTGGAAGGTACAAAATCAACCGGCTGGTATTTATTTATTAGAACTGCAAACTCCGGCCAAACGCTACCCTTTTAGACTAATGCGGAGTAATTAAGATTTTTAGAAAATTTAAAAAGCCGGATAGAAAAGTTCTGTCCGGCTTTTTTGATGTCTCCAATTTTCAATACGGCTATTATGGATGATGATAAATATGATTGCTGTTTAAAGTACCCTTATTAAACTACTTGAAGATTAATACCAAAGTGTATAAAGTAAATGCCTAAGGGCTTTTCTTTGGAGATTTGCAAAGACTCCAAAGAAAAAGGCAAATGAGTTTAAGTATTTTAAAAAAGTTTAAAGCTAGGCCTTCCCTTTTTCTTTAAAATATCTGTTACACGATTTGGTATAAAAGGATAGAATATAATTATTTTAGAAAAAGGCGCAAAGCTTGAAATTTTTAAGAAAAATGATGCTACCTGCTTAACGATTACGTACTAACCCCGGTTAACTTTCTTTTTCAGAAACAGCAAACATTCTTTTCCGGTGCTGTATTCCCCATTGCGCTAATTCTTCTATTACGTTTTGCAGGGTTTTCCCGTATTCGGTTAATTCGTATTCTACGGTTATTGGTTTGGTATCAAATTCAACGCGTTTAACCAGCTCGTTTACTTCCAAGTCTTTTAATTCTTTCGATAGCATTTTACTTGTAATCCCATCTATTACCAATTCCAATTCGCTGAAGCTCCGGTTGCCAAAACTCAGGGCCGCAATAATAGGTACTTTCCATTTTCCATTTAAAACATCCAAAGTGTCCCGGATGGCTACAATGCGGTTCCGGCACTTAGAAAGAACAAAGAGCGGTTTTAATTCTTCTTTCATTTTTTGCTTCCTAATATGGGTTTCCTGGAGTATACCCCTAAAAGTGAGAGGCTTCCGGGTAAAAATAAGATTCCTGTTCTACATTTGTTTCATCAAATTAAAGTTAATAATCAGGATAATGGAAGCAACGCAAATAACGCGTACCAACTGGTACCCCAATCAAAGTTTAATTATTACCCAACTTAGCGGCAACGTAGACAGCGCCGCCATCAGCCGGTGGGAACAATCTTTACACGAAAGTTTAAATTTGGTGGAAGACAAAGGCACTTTTAAAATTTTAGTAAATCTTTATGGCTTTAAAGCCACCGATATTGCAGCGCACAAAAAATTTAGAACTATTATTCCGGAAACTTTGGCCACATACGGCTGGAGAACGGGCTATTTAGATTTGTTTGAAGAAGCAGCCGATCTGAAACTAACCAACAACCGGGGGATTCAATGTATCGCGGCGGCCCACGTGCACCAGGACGAAACCAAAATAGAAAAGTACGAAACCTTGTTTGGGAAAGAAAATGAACATTTTTTTACGAATCCGGAAGTAGCCGAAGCCTGGATTAAAGAGTATCCTGCGGGTGCCGGCAAAGTGAAAGTTAATGAAGGGTTAGTTCCGGAGTTCTGCCACTAATGTTTATGAAAAACCATAAAATATCTATAAAAAAGCAGTAATCAGGTTATAGCAACCCAAATCGCGTAAGTAAATATGCGATTTGGGTTGTACGGCTGTTTGCCTTAAATTTTACTAACTGTACCGGAGCCGCTTTTAACCACATTCACCTTTGCATTGCCGGAATATGTAACTTTTCCGGAGCCACTTAAAGTGGCATTTAAAGTTTCTTCGGCCTGGATGGAAGCTTTACCGGAACCACTCACGGTAATTTTAGCGGTTTTGGTATTTAAATCTTCACCCTCAAACTTGCCGGAGCCACTTATATCGATGTGCGCTTCATTGGCCTTGCCTTCTAACTCCATGCCCCCGGAACCACTTATAGAAGCTGATAAGCTAGAGGAAGCTACCGCAGCAGAAAGATGACCGGAACCACTTACATCGGTTGTTACCCGTTCTCCTTTTACGGTTCCTTTCACCTCCATATTGCCGGCCCCACTCACCGATAATTTGTTCAGGCTAGGAGCTGTTATATAAATAGTTGCTTTTTTAGAACCCCCAAACCATCGTTCGCTGCCTTTCTGCATTTTTATATGTAAAACGCCGTTTTTTACGGCTGTTTCAATTTTGTCGAGCAGGTCGGTATCGCCTTCTAAACGCAGGCTTTCTTTAGGGCCAATGGTAACAAACACGTTAAAAGGAACCCCCGAAGCTACTCCGGTAAAGGAATCTACCGGACGGGTTTGCTCGTCTATTCGGCTGGAATAACTGTTGGATTTTTTAGTTAAATTGGCTGCTTCACTTTTAAGTGAGAATAGGAGCAGGGCACAGGTAATAAATAAAAATGCTTTTTTCATAAGAGTTAAATTTAATTTTAAGAATTTTCTTATTCGGAGCGTAAGGATTTTACCGGGTTGCCCACAACCCAATAAAAAGGGCTACTGCCATACCCGTACCTAAACCCAGACTGTTCTGAGCACTATAACCTTTGTTCCTAAGAATATGCCGCCAGGCCGTTTTAAAATAGTTTTTAAACAAAGGAGTTGTGGTTTATAATGGTCAGAACTTTGATTAATTTGATGTAAGGCTTACCTGGTTACTTTGGCGGAACCATAGCTTAGCTGAGTTCAGGATAAAGGGGTAACTTTGGCATTTTAAATTGGTTACTGGCTTTTTACTAAATTTTGTTAATCCTTATAATCAAATAAACAATGGGATAAGTATTACTCGCTACGCAGCGATTTTACCGGATTGGCAATTGCGGCTTTCACTGTTTGGAAGCTGACTGTAAGCAAAGCAATAAATAAAGCTAAGGCACCTGTGAGCGCAAATATCCACCAGCTAATGGGAGTCCGGTATTCAAAATCCTGTAACCATTGTTGCATTGCCCACCAGGACAAGGGCCAGGCTAGAACATTAGCCAGTAAAACTAATTTCAGGAAATCTTTGGAGAGTAGTGAAACAATGTTGGCGAGGGAAGCGCCTAATACCTTGCGGATACCAATTTCTTTGGTGCGCTGCTCCGTAGTAAAAGAAGCCAAACCAAATAAACCTAAACAGGCAATAAAAATAGCTAAGCCCGAAAATACGCCTACTATTTTGCCAAAGCGCATTTCTGACTGATACAGGTTGTTTAGGTTTTCATCGACAAAGCTAAATTCAAACGGGTGCTGATTATCGTGGGTGTTCCATTTCTGGCTTAAAGCTGCTAAAGTAGCCGGTACTTGCTGGGGTTGCAACCGTAGAACCAGGTAGTAAACTGGTTCGCGGGCAATTATAAAAATAGCCGGTTCTACCTTCGAGCGTAGCGTTTTAAAATTAAAATCTTTAACCACTCCTACCACGCTACGTAGATTACCGCTGTTATTAAAGTCTATTTTTTTACCAATAGCTTCAGTTGCGGATGTCCAGCCGAATGCTTTAATAGCTGCTTCGTTTAATAAAACTGACTTAGTAGTATCCGTAGCAAAATTGCGGCTTAAATCCCGGCCAGCCGCTAATTCCATTCCCATGGTTTTCAAATAATCAAAATCGGATTGAAACACGTGCCCGATAATGGATTGCTTGCTTTCTCCGGTGGGTTTAATGTCGGTTTGCCACCAACCCCGGTTACCCGGTATAGCAGTAGTTGCAGTGCCGCTAATTACTCCCGGTACATTTAAGAAACTATTTTTAATGTTATTGGCCTTAGCCTGAGTTACTCGGCCGCTTAGGGGTATGGAAAGTAGTTGTTCTTTATTAAAACCTAAACGCTTTTGCTGGATGTATTGCATCTGGCTGTACACTACCACCGTACCCACAATTAAAGCAATGGAAATAGTAAACTGTACTACCACTAAACCTTTACGCAAAACAGCTCCTTTTAAACTGGTAATTAGCGGGCCTTTTAGCACCTGCACCGGCTGATACCCCGACAAGAATAAGGCCGGGTACAAACCTGCTGCTAATCCTACCAATAGCATTAAAGCAAACAAGCTGGCTACTAAACCACCATTAGTAAAGTAATTTACCTGTATTAATTTACCCGCAAGCGCATTAAATGCCGGTAACGATAACTGTACCAACACCAGAGCTAATAGCAGACTTAGAAAAGCCAGTAAAATGGACTCGCTTAAAAACTGACTGATTAATTGTTTACGGGAAGCACCAATTACTTTACGTACACCTACTTCTTTCGAGCGGGTTTGCGAACGGGCCGTAGCCAAATTCATAAAGTTGATGCAGGCAAGTAAAATAATAAATACCGCCAGCGCCGAGAATAAATACACATTTTTAATATCGGCGGGTGCGTCTAAATGGCTTCCGTACTCCGAAGCAAAGTGAACATCCCGTAAAGGTTGCACGTGCAAAGCCAGCGGGGTACCTTCCGGTTCCGGGAAGTATTTTTTTGCGAAACCGGGTAGTTTGGCTTCAAAATTTTTAACGCTAAAATTAACTTCTACTAAAATGTACGAATAATAAGCAAACCCCCACCAATTGGTGCGGTTATTCGATACCATATGGAAGGGTAACAGAAAAGTAGGCCGGATGTGCGAATTACCCGGAACTGGAGCCAGAACACCCGTAACTTTTACTTGCCGGATGGTGTCCATTGCCAGTTCCAGGACTTGCCCCAGTGGGTTGGTGTTGCCGAAATACTTGATGGCTAGCTCCTGGCTTAATACAATAGAATTAGGCTCGGCTAAAGCAGTTTTAGGGTTACCGGCCGTTAGCGGAAAAGTAAAAACAGCGAACAAAGTAGAATCAGCGAATAAACCACCTTCTTCGTAACTGCGGATTTCGCCGTGCCGGATTAAACTGCGGGAAGGATTTTTTAAACGAACTACTTTTTTTACCTCCGGAAAATCGGCTTGTAACTGCGGGGCAATGGGCGGGGAAGTAACCGGAGCTTTTTCTAAAGTACCATTATTTTCTATTTCAACGGTAAGCCGGTAAATATTTTCAGCTTGCTGGTGGTGCGTATCGAAGCTAAGTTCATCCTGCACATATAGCAGGATAAGGGTACAACAAGCCATGCCTACCGCTAAGCCAATAATATTAATAAAGGTATAGGCTTTGTGCCGTAGCAAATTTCGGACGGAAATTTTAAGGTAATTTCTAAGCATATTTAAGGGTTGCATGAACCAATATATAAATTAACAACTTAAAACAGGGCCAGGCAGGATACCTGAATGCGGGTATCCTGCCTGGTTTTATAGTTGACGCAGCTTTTTATTCTACAGGCTACTCGCTGCGCAAGCTTTTCACCGGATTTGCAATGGCTGCTTTAATAGCCTGGTAACTAATAGTAAGCAAAGCGATCAACAAAGCTCCCACACCGGCCAAACCAAATACCCACCAACCAATAGTAGTGCGGTACTCAAAGTCTTGCAGCCATTGGTGCATGGCCCACCAAGCTAACGGCCAAGCCAGCAGATTGGCGATGAGTACTAACTTTAAAAAATCTTTAGAGAGCAGGGATACAATGTTAGGCAGGGAGGCCCCCAGTACTTTGCGGATGCCAATTTCTTTGGTGCGTTGTTCGGCGGTGAAGGTAGCCAAACCAAATAAACCTAAACACGCTACAAAAATGGTAAGTCCCGAAAAAATACTTAGAATTCGACCCACTTTTTGCTCCGCCTGGTACGTTTCGGCAAAACGCTCGTCCATGAAAGTATACGCAAAGGGCGCATTGGCGGTAAAGCTGCCCCATTGTTGTTTCATGGAAGTTAGTAAGCCCGCAATATCTTTAGTTTTGGCTTTTACTATAATGGAGCCGGAATTATTACCCAGAATCATAAGCAGCGGGGTAATGCGTTGGTGCAACGACTCGAAATGAAAATCTTTTACAACCCCAATAACCCGGTACTCTGCCTTATCGCCCGCGTTATTAATAAACCGCGAAACTTTGCGACCCAAAATGTTATTCCCCCAGCCAAAAGCTTTCGCGGCGGCCTCGTTAATAACCATAGCAGTAGAGTCAGAGGCAAAATCCTTGGAAAAATTACGACCGGCTACTATCTGCATGCCCAGCGTAGGAATGTAGTTATGGTCCACAAAATATTGCCGGGTACTTACGCTTTGCGCCGCGTTATTTTCGGGTAATACTACCGAGTTCTCGGAACTGGTAGGCCCAACGGGCACAAATCCCGAAACGCTCGCATTAACAACTCGGGGGTCTTGCAAAAGCTGCTGCCGGAAAACTTCTTCTTGTTTGCCTAACACGTAGGTATCGTGCAGCACAAAAGTTTGATCTTTATCAAACCCTATTTTCTTGTTCTGAATGTAGTTGAGTTGCTGGTACACCACGGTAGTGCCAATCATTAAAGCCACCGAAATAAAAAACTGAAACACTACCAACCCGCTGCGTAGGCTCAAACTTTCTTTACCCGCCGTAAGAGTACCTTTTAACACTTTAACCGGCTGAAACGAAGACAAGAAAAACGCCGGATAGCTACCCGCTAATACGCCCACAATTAAGCCAAATAGTAACAAGGCTGGTATTAACCACAAGTTAGCGATAAACTGTAAAGCAAGTTCTTTGCCGGCCAAATCGTTAAACAGCGGTAGCGCCAGATAAACCAACACAATACCTAGTACCAGTGCAATAATGGTAAGCAAAATAGATTCGAGCAAAAACTGCTGCACCAGTTCTTTTTTTACCGAGCCGAGCACCTTTCTTATTCCTACCTCGCGGGCCCGCTTAGAAGCACCGGCCGTTGATAAATTCATAAAATTTATGCTGGCAATAAGCAGCATAAAGAGCGCAATTGCCCCGAAAATATACACATATCGCATGTCACCGCCCGGTTCCAGGTCATTATTTAAATTGGAGCGCAAGTGAATATCGGTAAGTGGTTGCAGATACAAACCTACATCGTCGCCTTTTTCCCGGAATTGCTTTAAGGTCATGCCCATGGCCTTCTGCACTTCTGGGCCCATGTATTTTTCAATTACCTGCGGCAATTTGGCTTGCAGTTGCTTGTAATCGTAGCCGGGGCGCAACACCAGATAAGTGTTAAAGTTATTACTCATCCAAGTGGTTTGACGGGCTTCTTCTAAACCGGCCATAGAGGCAAAAAAGTTAAAATGAAAGTGCGAATTGGTAGGCACTTTGTCGATGACGCCGGTTACTTTGTAGGTAGTTTTTTCGTTTTTCAATTGTAGCATTTTGCCTACGGCGTTGTGGTAGGTACCAAAGTATTTCTGCGCCATGGCCTTGGTAATAACAATAGTATTAGGCTCGCGCAAAGCCGTTTTGGCATCGCCCTGGATGAAAGGCAGCGTAAATACCTGAAAAAAGTTGGCATCCACGTAAGCAAACTTGTCTTCCTTAAAGGTTTTATCCTGGTAGGTAATAAAAGGAGCGCTGTTTACCCGCACCCGGGTAGCTTCTTCTACTTCGGGGTAATCGCGCACGAGCGTTTGCCCGGTAGGTGCCGAAGCGGTAGGTGTTTCCAGGGTTTCGCCGTTTAACGAAACCTTAAACACCAGCCGTACTATGCGGTCGGCTTTTTGGTTAAAGCGATCGTAGCTTAGTTCGTCTACTACAAACAGCATAATTACCAGACAGGTGGCAATGCCAATCGCCAAACCAAAAATATTAATGGCCGAAAACGCCTTGTTGCGCCACAAATTGCGCAGTGCGATTTTAAAGTAATTTCGAAACATCCCGTTTTATATTTAGCAGTTTTAAATGCCCGAGGGCTATACTTTGAATTAAATAACTGTCCTTCAGGCGTAAATTATGGCTGCGTAGTTCCATAATTTACGCCTGAAGGCAACAAAGTTTATATGTTGAACCTTAAATTATTAGTAATCATTTTCTGGTTGCTAATTCGTACTCACGCATTAATAGCTACTCGTTGCGAAGCGAATTTACTGGGTTGGCTACTGCCGCTTTTATAGCCTGGAAACTAACGGTGAACAGCGCAATTACCAGGGCCATTACGCCCGCTAAGGCAAACACCCACCAACCTAAATTTATGCGATAAGCAAAATCTTGCAGCCAGCGATGCATCAGCCAGCCGGCTAACGGCCAGGCAATGAGGTTAGCTAGTAAAACCAGTTTCAGGAAATCTTTAGAAAGTAAGCCGATAATATTGGTTACCGAAGCCCCCAGCACTTTGCGAATGCCGATTTCTTTGGTGCGCTGCTCGGCAGTAAAGGTAGCCAGGCCAAATAAACCCAGACAAGCCACAAAAATGGTTAAACCGGCAAAGATGCCCAGCACCTGCCCGATTTTTTGCTCAGCCTGGTAGGTTTGGTGAAAGCGCTCGTCCAGAAAAGCGTAATTTAAGGGTTCTTCAGCGGTTAATTGGTTCCAGTTATTTTTAGCGGTGGCCAAAAGGCCGGCAATATCCTGCGTTTTTACTTTTACAATCAGAGTGCCTGAGTTATTTCCCAGTGTCATGGCTAAAGGCGAAATAGGCTCGTGCAACGATTTAAAATGAAAATCTTTAACAATACCAATTACCCGGTAAGTTACTTTTTTGCCTTCATTATCGGAATGGGTTACTTTCTGGCCCAGCGGGTTATTGGTCCAGCCTAAAGCTTTAGCAGCCGTTTCGTTTAAAATTATACCGGTAGAATCGGTAGCAAATTCTTTCGAAAAGTTGCGTCCGGCAATTACCTGCATGCCCAAAGTAGGAATGTACCTTTCGTCCACTTCATAGCGCAGCGCTTTCATAAACTGCGCCGGATTATCTTCCGGAGAAACCATAAAATTATTATTATAGCTGGGGCCCGCCGGCAAATAACCCGACATACTAACACATTTAACCCGGGAGTCTTGCTGAATTTGCTGCTGAAACACTTCCGCCTTTTTGCCTAATAAATATAAATCGGGTATTAAAAGTACCTGATCTTTGGTATAGCCTAATTCTTTATTTTGAATGTAGCGCAGTTGCTGGTACACCACGGTGGTGCCAATCATTAAAGCAATGGAAATAAAAAACTGAAAAACTACCAAACCGCTTCGTAAGCTCAAACTGTTTTTACCGGTGGCAAACCGGCCTTTTAACACCGCCACTGGCCGGAACGAAGAAAGAAAGAAGGCCGGATAGCTGCCCGCTAAAATACCTACTAGTAAGCCAAACAGTAACAAACCGGGCATTAACCAAGGGCTTGAAATAAAATTTAAAGTAAGTTGGGTGCCAGCCAGATTATTAAAAATGGGCAAGGAAAAATACACAATGCCAATAGCTATAATTAACGAGATAGCCGTTAAAAGCACCGACTCGGTTAAAAATTGTTGTACCAGCTCTTTCTTTACCGAACCTAAAACTTTGCGGATACCCACTTCTTTGGCGCGTTTAGAGGCTCCGGCGGTAGATAAATTCATAAAGTTAATGCCTGCAATTAAGAGCATAAACACGGCAATTGCCCCGAAAATGTACACGTATTGTAAATTGCCACTGGGCTTTAACTCACCCATTAAATGCGAGCGCAGGTGAATATCGGTGAGGGGTTGTAAAAACAAACCTAAGTCGTTGCCGGCTTGCCGGAACTGCGCTAAACTCACGCCCATGGATTGCAGTATTTGCGGACCCATGTACTTCTCGACTACCTGCGGTAATTTAGCTTCCAGTTGCTTGTAATCGTAACCCTTGGGCAGAACCAGGTAAGTATAAAACTCCGATACTAACCAGGAGGGAGCTTTCGCATCCGGAAAGCTGGCCATGGAAGCAAAAATATCGAATTGGAAGTGTGCATTGGCGGGTACTTTCGCCATTACCCCAGTCACTTTTAAAGAAGTATTGTAATCTTTAAAAAACAAGATTTTGCCCATAGGATTGGCTTTGCCAAAGTACTTATGCGCAACTTCTTCTGAAATAACAATGGTATTGGGTTCTGCCAAAGCGGTTTTAGGATCGCCTTGCACGAAGGGTAACGTAAACACCTCGAAAAAATTAGAATCTACGAACGCAAACGCATTTTCCCGGAAAGATTTGTTCTGGTAAATTACGCGGGGAGATCCGTAGTTGCGCAAACGGGTGGCTTCCTGCACTTCGGGATAGTCGGCGAGTAGGGTTTGGGCTACGGGTGGCATTACGTGCGCTTCGGCCATTTTTTCGCCCTGAATCGAACCTTTAAAAATTACCCGTACCATCCGGTCGGCTTTTTGATTAAAACGGTCGTAGTTCCATTCGTTGGCCACGAACAAGGTAATTACCAAACAGGTAGCCATACCCAGGGCCAACCCAAAAATATTAATAGCCGAAAAAGCTTTGCGGCGCAACAAGTTGCGGATTGCTATTTTAAAGAAATTCTGGAACATAACCTTAGCCGTAATTAGTAAGACAGATATTTTGCCTAGCCGGTAGTAAGCTCAGGCAATTAATTATGCCGTTTACACTTGAGCCATTACCTGCTGGGTAAAATTAAGGAAGAAAAATGCCAGAAATGCAGTGTGTTAATTATCAGTATTTTGTATCCTAAACCTGGTAGATGTGGGTGTAAAGTTGTCCGGTTTTGATACATATCTCGTTCGCTTTTAGCACAACTCTTCTTACTATTAACTAGATCAGGATTAACCGGTAAAATTCTTTAAATATCAGCTTAAAAAGCCTGATCCCAACTTTATAAAGGCTTCTAAATTATTAATAATAATCTATGTAAAACTGTTAAGTAGTTCGGGGCTGGGGCAAAGATTAGGAAATATAAATGGCTATCAACCTATAGTTAATATAGAAACACAGCCTTGGTTTTATATTAAAAATGAAGATTAAAGTAGATATTGATATAGTACAATATTGTTAATTGTTTAATAAAATAGAAAGGTTTCAGAAAAAATTAAATATTTATTGAAAATTTTACAATAATATATTTTATTATATATTAAGGTTGCATTAAAAAGGTGATTTATTTGTTTATTATTTAAAATATTTGTAAAAATATAATTGCATATATAGAGCTAAATTTCTAAATCACATCATGCTAAATTATTATTCACTAACAAAAACAGTAGTATGAAGTTAAGAAACAGTATTACCATTGGAACATTAATGCTGGTATTAGGATTTAGTGGCTGCCAGCAGGATCCGGAACTTGCTCAGAAAACGGATATTCCTCAGGCAACATTAGATAAAATTTACCAAATGGGTTTTGGCACTAATGACGTGCAACAGGTAGATAATGGTTACTTAGTTGAAGGAGACATTTTCTTAAGCGAGAGTGTTTTAAACGATCAACACGATCAGAAGTTCTTGCGGATAGGGGAAACAGAGCAATACCGAACTACTAACTTAGTATATATTCCCTCAGGTAGTAAACGTACTATAACGGTTAGTTTAGCTTCGAAACTACCAACTTCTTATGGTGACGCTTTGAATGAAGCCATTAAACGTTATAATGCCGAAAATTTACTAATTACTTTTCAGCGGGTTGCTTCTAATGGGAATATTCAGATAGTTAATGGAAATGGCAGTTACTTAGCTTCAGCGGGATTCCCTTCTGGTGGTAATCCATATAATCAAGTTAAAGTAAATACCCGGTCTATTGGTAATCAACCGCTTAACACAGTAGCTTCAATTCTGGCGCACGAAATGGGGCATTGTATTGGTTTCCGTCATACGGATTATATGAACCGGGCTTATAGTTGCGGAGGTTCGGCAACTAACGAAGGGGCGAGCACCGTAGGTGCTATTTTAATTCCAGGTACACCTTCCGGTCCCGATCCTAATTCGTGGATGTTATCTTGTATTGGCAGCGGAATGAATCGGCCTTTTAATGCGAACGATAGAACCGCATTAAGTTATTTGTACTAGCAAGTTCAAGGTTTATAAATAATGGTGTACGGTTTAAATTATTTGTACAATAATAACTTGTAAGCCATTCATCTACTTATAACAAATTTACTATTTATAAAAAGATATTATAAAAAGCCTTCTCTGCTACAGGAGAGGGCTTTTTATTTAAGCACCAGTACAATACTATACGCACCCATTGGCACTAGCGTAAATACTAACTTCCATTTTAGGGATAAAGGCATTTTTTATCTATTAACAGGAAATTGGTAAGCTATGTAATTTACTAAATCCCTCCGCCACCCAGTTGAAAACGCTTTTACACACGATATTAGCTTAAAAGAAAAATATTGAATTTAGACAAATCTACTTCTAAGCCCGCAATAGCATGACTCTGGGGCAAGCGTTAAGAGAGTCAGAAAAAGAAGAGTTCGGCATTAGTCTGATTAATATTCAGGAAGGTTTAAAATTATCCTTAAAAAAAGCCTCTTTTATTAAAAGTAAGGGTATTTATTCTGAATTATTACGAAAAATAAAAGCCGGAATTTTTAAGGCTTAAACGTATTACAATACCACTAATCGGGCAACCAGCCATTTGTTATTAGCAGATTGTACTCTTATAAAATACATGCCCGGCTTTAAATTAGTAGTAGGTATGGCTTTTACAACTCCTAGTTCGTTAAATTGGTTAACTTTTCGCCCCAGTTGGTCATATACCTCAATGGGAACTTCGGCGTCACTTTCTACTACAATGTTTACGTCATTTCCGCGGGTAATTGGATTGGGAAACAACTGAATAAATTCGGGTTGGGTATAAAACACGCCTTCAGTTTGGCTATAAAAGGAAGCTTGCATTTGGGCCAATACCCGCACCCGGTATTCGTTTCGGCCGGACCGAGGAGTTGGATCGAAAAAAGTAAAATTTACCTGATTCTCCGGACTTATAGTTTGTACAGTTCTGAAAATGCCGTTTTCTATTTTTTCTAAACTAACCGTTTGCACGCCATAATACGTGCTTAGTTCCACCTCAAATGCTACTGTATCGGTTACCAGTTGTCGAGGCAAAAAACTTTTTACGTAACAACCTGCCTGGGTATAATCGAGGGTATAACTTCTGGGGCCTACTACTCCTTGCCAAACGGGAGCCACTGCGTAGTAATTAGACTTACTAGTATTTTTATTTACTAAAAATGTGGTATCGGCTGTTCGAGTTAAGGGTTCCAGATATAGATCGCCGAGTTGATAAATCTGATATTCTGAAACTCCAGCTTGTTTAGGCCAGAAAAACAAAACCTCGTCGCCGCAGTTAAAACCAACTTGCAACGGTAATGCAGGGGCTAAGTTAAAAGTATCGGACACTACTTCTTTGTTCCCGGTGGTTAAACGTAATTGGGCAAAAGCAGTCGTATCGGGCACTTGCCAATCAAATTGATTAGTGGTTATAGCTACTTTGTCGTTAATTACTCGCCAGGCTCCATGGGGTAAAAGCCGGTATTCCAGTTTACCAGAAGAAGGATTACTTGCCAGGTTTTGCCACCGTAGCCGGTGCCGTCCACCCGTCTGAAGCCAGGTGCCGGACGTGGGATAGTTCCAGGTTAGTTCTTCGGTTTGCACCTCGTACACAACGCTAAATGCCTGCGCTCCCTGAACTACCTGAAAGCCTTTTACCTGAATCTCGTAAGAGCCATTTACCGGCTGGGTTAGCGTTATTTGTTCCACATTATTTAAGTGATCGGCCGCTCGTCGGGCGGGTAAACGTAAGGAGTCGGGGTGCGGATAAGAACTTAATACCCAAGGTAGCCAGTGCTTATTGGTAGTATTATTAATTAAAGTTAAATCTAAATCGTTTTGTAAGGCTTTTGGAGCATTGGGTTCTGCTTCCAGGTCGTGCCAGACTAAGGTAACTTTTAAAAGTTGGCTATTCGTGGGTACCGGAATAGTAAAAGTAGCTACTTGGTTGCTAGTAACCTGGCCTGTAAAAAAACGTTTTTCCTGAATTGCCTGTACCGCTCCTAAAGCATCGGCCTGACCAAAACCTGCTTCAAAATCTACTTCTGGCCGGCCTAAATCATCGGCACTGTTAATAAATGCCGCTTTAACTAAGGCTGCGGTCGGTAAGGTGCCGGTTTGTTCCCGGTAAGCTTGCTGCACCAATAAAGCCATACCCGAAACCAAAGCCGCTGATTCAGAAGAGCCACCTTCCCCGAAAGCTACTAATTCCGGCTTTATGCGGCCATCGTAAGCCGGCCCACGGGAGCTGAGTGGGCTTATTTGTCCGGAAGTATCGGTAGCGCCTACGCTTAAGGTGTTTTTAGATGTTTTAAACTGACCCGTTAGATTTGCCCAACCAGCCAGGTTAGCGTAAAGTCCGGTGTTAATGGCTTGATCACCTGCATTACCCGCCGAGAAAACGTGCATTAATAGAGGGTTTTCCCGGCATTGTTGATCGTAGGCTTGCGCTTCGAGGCCATAATAATTTTCGGGTGTTACGCCGTACGAATGGTTCTGTACCGAAATCTCTTGCGTTACTAAAGTGCTGGCATCATCGGGAAGCAAGTTGCTAAAATCAGAAGAAGCTAAACGCGCATTGGGGGCTACACCTCTGCCCGAAGGAGCTGAATTACCCGCTCCGGCCAACAAAGTAGCCATGGTGGTAGCATGCATAGTGGCGGTTCCTTTTAATGCTGACGTACGAATAATGCGGTTCTTTAAATCAATATCAGTAGTATCAAAAGGATTTTCTTTTATAGAAGCTGCCAAGCCATTGCCCTTTAAAGCCGGAAATTTCGCATGTACGGCTGTTACGTTGTTAGCCGTTAAATCGGTATTTCGTAAGATTAATTCCTCTTGAGGTATCCGGTCCGGCACATCCACATATTTTACTAAAGAGCAGTGAAGTATCTTAGTTACATCGGAAGAAGAAAGATTAGCCAGCAGAAAAATATTGGTCGTTTCGGATTGTTTCTGGAGAGTTGCTATAGGCAGTTTATGCCGCAACCAATTAGCAAATTCAACCGGATTGGTTACTTGTACCCGATAACGGTTACCAATGCTAGGCGGCGCTTTCTGGCGCAGAACCGGAGCCAGTTTTTGCTGATTATTATTTAAAGAGGGTGGCAAGATTTTCTGGGAAAAACAAACAGCAGGTAAGATAAACAGAACCAATAGCAGCCAACTGTTGCGTTGTTTCCCCATGCTTCTTAATACTACCTTATATCTATAACCAAACACGCATTCTATTTTCCGGGCCAAATACCAAATATAAAAAAGTACAGGTAAAAACAGTTACTTGTCCGTTTTACTATAAACGTCATACGGTTACCCAATTAAAAAGTCAGCAATTCAGGCAGTACAAAATAAAAGTAAGAACCAGAGTAATTCTCCTTTTACTGTTAATTTAAATCAAATCTGTTGCTGGTTTAAAGGGGTTGACAAATAGGGCAAAAGTACGTAGTGCGGCCACCCACTTTTGCCACTTCCAGCGGAGTACCATGCCGGGGACAAATTTGCCGTTCGGCAGCCGTTGTTTCCACTGTGTCGTCCCAACCACGGGCATGAATCAGGAAAGATTTTGGAAAGGTTTGATAAATGGCTTCGTGTTCAATGGCCGTTTGTAATACAAGCTGAATGGCTTGGTGTAAATGCTTTAGCTCGGAGTCGCTGAGGGTATTGGCTGGTTTTACCGGATTTATTTTGGCCTGAAATAATACCTCGTCGGCAATCCAGTTTCCAATACCTGCCAGTATTTTCTGATCGAGCAACAAGGGTTTTATGGGAGCTTTACGCTTTTCTATACTGGCTTGTAATTGCGGTAAAGTAATATCGAGCGCATCTGGGCCCAAAGCTTTTTTCTTTTGGTATTCTTCTATAGAAGCGGCTATGCCAATTCGTCCAAATTTACGCGAATCAATAAAGGCCAGCCGGAACCCATTGCTGAAGTAAAAAACAACGCGGGCAAATCGGGGCGTATCTTCTTCGTCGCGGTAATAAGCCAAATCGCCGGTCATGCCAAAGTGGAGCACCAATACGTTGCCCGAACTTAAATTTACTAAAAAGTGCTTCCCGATGCGATGAGTACCTACGAATTGCTTTCCCTTTAAAGCGTTTAACAAGGTATCGTAGTCAAGGGTTAGTTGCCGCCGCGGATCTTCGGCTTTTAAATCTACTACGGTTTGGCCAAGGGCAGTTTCTTCGAAATAACGACGATAAGTTTCTACTTCGGGTAGTTCGGGCATAACTAATTTTACTTTTAGTAAATAACCATAGAGCTTCTAATAAGTTTTAGGTGTTACGGAAGGCTTTGTATTAAGAAATTTCCTATTAGTAGGATTAGGATACTTAAAGGTTTAATGACATTTAGTTTTATAGAGCCATTTCCAGTCTACGGTGCTAACTTGTTTGAACGGTAATGTAAACCCTTCCGCCTACGGCAAGCTAAAAACAGGGAAGGAGATGCCGCTATATGTTCTAAAAGCGAACGAATTTTGTATCAAAACCGGACAAGTACTCAAATGGCAATACTGTAAATATCAGATAATAAGCAATATACAACTCTGGCATTTTTATTCCTAGTTGTTTAGTAAGCAGAACTTGTAAACACATTATAGCTAAACCAGAATTAAAATTATAGAATTTTAAAGTTACCCCGTTATTCGGGTAGGTGTGCTTTTTCATTTTATAATTCGGAGCAGGGCAATCTTTTAAAGTAAAATTTAAAAGCAGGTAAATTCTGGGTTCAATCTTTTTTTGATTCGGCCAAATTCAAATACTATGTTCCGGAATTACATTAAAATAGCCCTGCGCCATCTGTGGAAATATCCTGCTTTTTCGGGCATTAACGTGCTGGGTTTAGCCATTGGCATTAGCGCCTGCTTAGTTATTTACCTGCTCGTGCGGTTTGAATTAAGTTATGATACCTTTCATCCGGATAAAGAACGGATTTACCGGGTAGTATCGCACATTGGCATTGCTGATGAAACTTACAAGAACAGTGGCGTATCGGGGGCGGTACCTAGTGCCATGGAGCAAGAAGTAACCGGACTCGTCAGCGTGGCTGCCTTTCATTTGCTTTACCTGCAGCAGGTGCATATTCCGGAACCAAAAGGAAAAATAAAAAAATTGGATTTTACCGCTGATCCTAATTCCGGTGGTCAGTACGCCATTATTACTGGTCCCCAGTACTTCTCGGTTTTTCAATACAAATGGCTGGCTGGTAATCCCCGGACAGCGCTCCGGGAACCATATAAAGTAGTATTATCGGAAAAGCAAGCGAGTAAGTATTTTGGCTGGGATAAGGCAAGTAATTACCTCGGTAAAACCCTTAGTTACCTGGATGGCCGCGATACCCTAACTGTAACGGTTTCGGGAGTAGTTAAGGATTGGCAACAAAATACCGATTTCCATTTTACCGAATTTATTTCCCTTGCCACCGCGCGAAATTTAAAATGGCAGGATAACCTTCAATTAAAAAACTGGGATGGGACCAGCTCCTCTTCGCAGTTAATTGTAAAACTAGCTCCCGGCATTAAACCCACTCAGGTAGAAAAGCAAATGCCAGCTTTATTTTACCGGCACGCAGAAAAAAATGAGTTTAACGCAAAGCGCGTCTTTTTGCTACAGCCCCTCTCTGATATTCATTTTAACGCTGATTATGGCGGTGACTTTGTGCGGTTAGCGCACCGCCCTACCCTTTATGCGCTTATGGGGGTGGCGGTTTTTTTACTTTTAATGGCTGCTATTAATTTTATTAATCTGGCTACCGCCCAATCGGTGCAAAGAGCTAAAGAAATTGGCGTGCGCAAAGTATTAGGCAGTAATCGTTTAAGTTTAATTACTCAGTTTCTGAGCGAAACCTTGGTTTTAACCTTAACGGCGGTATTACTGGCAGTGCTGCTTACCAATCCTTTAATAAGTGCTTTTGCATCTTTTTTACCGGTAGGGCTTCACTTGCCTATAACTGACCCTGTTATTTTACTTTTTTTAATTGGCCTTACGGGTATTACTACTTTGCTGGCTGGTTTTTACCCGGCACTGGTACTTTCCGCTACCGCGCCTATTCAATCTTTAAAAGGCCTGATTTCTGTTGCTACTACCCGCAAAGCCTACCTTCGTAAAACCTTAATATTATTTCAATTTTCGCTTTCTCAGATCTTTATTCTGGGCACCTTAATCGTTAGCACACAGATTAATTTTATGCGCAGCCAGGATATGGGTTTTCGGCAAGACCAAATTGTAACGTTTGAAACCGATTGGCGCGACCAAAGTCAGAAAAAGTTTGTGTTGTTAAATAAAATCCGGCAAATGCCTGAAGTGGCCCAGGTGAGCCTGAGTAGTTCTACCCCGGCCCGTAGCGGCTATAATACCATTGTATTAAAGTTTATCAACGGGAAAAAAGAAATTAGCCTGCACGTGCATAATAAATCCGGCGACGAAAATTTTATTCATTTGTATGGAATTAAGCTTTTAGCCGGACGTAATGTATTTCCTAACGATACCTTACGGGAAGTTTTAATTAACGAAACCTACGCGAAAGCCCTGGGTTTTAAAAATACCAGCGAAGCAGTGGGGCAGTATTTACTCCTCGATAAACAAAAATTACCCATTGTGGGGGTAGTCGCCGATTTTCACGTGCAGTCTTTACATACCGCTATTGTACCAACGTTTATCGGTACCGAAAATAAATACGCGCGCACAATCAGCCTGAAATTATCTACCCGGGGCAGGCAACTAAACCAGGTAAAAGCTACCCTGGCTAAAATTGAACAAGAATTTAAAACCTTGTACCCCGATCAGAAATTTGATTACGCTTTCTTCGACGATACCATTGCGCATTTTTACGACAGAGAGCAAAAAATTGCGACTATTGTTCGTTGGGCTACTGGCCTGGCTATTTTTATTTCCTGCCTGGGCTTGCTGGGTTTAGTAGCCTTTACCATTACCCAGCGCACCAAAGAAATTGGCATCCGCAAAGTGCTGGGTGCTTCGGTAACTTCAATTGTTTCGCTGCTCTCGCAAGATTTTCTAAAGTTAGTATTACTAGCAAACCTGGTAGCCTGGCCTTTAGCCTGGTGGGCTATGCACCAATGGTTGGACAACTTTGCCTACCGCGCCCCAATCTCGTGGAGTTTATTTGCCCTGGCGGGTATAGCAGCAGTAGCAATTGCCTTACTGGCTGTAAGTTTTCAGGCAGTTAAAGCGGCTGTGGCTAACCCGGTAAAAAGCTTACGAACGGAGTAGTTCAATCAAAACCATCCGGAATAAAAGTACGGTTCAGCGTTTCCCAAGCTCTTATCTAGGGTTAGTTTTTAAATTTTGAGTTTTCCCATGGAGCCAACCAACTTTAAAATATTCCCCTTATGCTGCAAACTCACCTAAAAACTGCCTGGCGCCATATCCGGCGAAACAAAGTGTTCTCTTTTATTAATGTGGTAGGATTAGCCTTGGGTTTAACCAGCTTGTTGCTGATTGCCCTTTATGTTTTTGATGAACTTACTTTTGACCGGTTTCATAAAAATACCGCGGATATTTACCGGCTGGTAGAACACCGGGTTACCCCAGAAGGCAAGGAAACGAATATTGGGGGCGCGGGGTACCAAATCTCCGAAAGAGCAAAAGTTGAATTTCCGGAAATTAAAAATGCTGTACGGTTGGTAGCTTTAAGTCGAACGAATGTTTCTACGCCCGAAAACACAAATGTTTTTTACGAAGATTTCTGGATTAGTAATTCCGGATTCTTACAAACCTTCGACTTTGAGATGCTTTATGGGAATCGCCAAACAGCTTTAACCGCGCCTCATTCAGTGGTAGTAACCGAAGAAACTGCCCGAAAATTATTTAATACCACCGATGTGTTAGGCCGCCGAATAAAAGCTGAACTAGACAGCGTTCCTTTTCAAATAACCGGCGTTCTCAAAAACTTTCCGGCAAATTCGCAGTTCTCTTTTAATTTGCTTTTCTCCGAAACTACCTTCCCGCCAACTGCCTTTACCGATGATTGGGATTCGCATAATTTTTTTACTTATTTTTTATTGGATAGCCGAGCGAGTGTCCCCGCTGTAGCAGCTAAAATAAATCGATTGGCTGCTTCCCACCGCAGCGCAGATAATAAAGACCGGATTAATTTTACTTTACAGCCTTTAAAAGAAGTCCATTTTAATTCGGAGGGGATAGAGAACACTTTAGGTAGAACGGGTAGCATCACCTACATCTACGTTTTTTCGCTGGTTGCCGTGTTTATTCTGCTGTTGGCCTGCATCAATTACATGAATTTAACTACTGCGCTTTTTACGAAGCGAGCCAAAGAAGTAGGCGTGCGTAAAATGATTGGCGCTTCCCGTAAGAATTTAGTGAATCAGTTTTTGTCAGAAGCTTTTTTAACAACACTACTGGCCCTTGGTTTTGCCTTATTACTGGTAAAATTACTATTGCCCGCTTTTAATACCTTCACCGAAAAACAATTAACCCTTAACTCCGCCACCGATTACCGGATCTGGCTCGGCTTAGGAATTATTATGTTGCTGGTAGGGCTTTTAGCGGGTATTTATCCGGCTTTGTTTCAGTCGCGGTTAAAGCCATTGGAATTATTTAAAAATAAAATGCCTGTAGGAAATGATAGTATTTCGCTGCGCCGGTTTTTGGTAGTATTGCAGTTTTCGGTTTCTATTACCATGATGGTTGCTACTTTAGTAGTTTACCAGCAAATGCTCTACGTGCAAACCAAAGACATGGGATTTACTAAAAGCCAATTGGTGGTAATAGATATAAACAGCGGCCAGGTTCGCCGGGGAGCCGGTACTATAAAAAATGAATTGGCTAAACTTCCCCGGGTAAAAGCAGTAACCGTTAGCTCGCGGGTGCCCGGTGAATGGAAAAACTTACCGAAAGTGAGTGTGAAAAATAGTAATACTACCGGAGAGATGCGCGAGATGTACTTCCTGGGCGTTGACGAGCAGTTTTTAGCTACTTATCAAATTAATTTGCTAAAAGGCCGCAACTTTAGAACCGGCAGCCTAGCCGATTCTACGGCGGTGTTGCTCAACGAAACGGCAGCCCGGCAACTCGGTATTCAGGAACCAGCCGAACAAATTGTGCAAATCCCGGCTACTAATTTTGGCGGCAACTCCGAGCCTTTAAAGCAGCCTTACCGGGTACGGGTGGTGGGTATTGTAAAAGATTTTAACTTTCAAACGTTGCGTGAGCCACTGGCTCCTATGGTCATAGCCTTTCAGAAAAATCCAATTCACAGTATTGATTATTTTACCGTTAGAATGGGGCCTGCTAATGCCAGCGAAACAATTAAACAAATGGAAGCGGTGTTGCATGGAGTAGATCAGGACCATTTATTTGAGTATCATTTTTTAGATGACCAGTGGAGCTTATTTTACCGCGATGATAAAATAAGACAAACTATTTTTCTGGCCGGTGCCGTACTTGCTATTCTGATTGGCTGTTTAGGTTTGTTTGGGCTGGCTACTTTTGCGGCCGAGCAGCGCACCAAAGAAATTGGTATTCGTAAAGTATTGGGAGCCAGTGTGCAAAGTATTGTTTTTATGCTTTCCAAAGATTTTCTGAAACTGGTATTACTGGCGGCTATTATTGCTTTTCCGGTGGCAGGGTATGCCATGCACCAATGGCTGCAGGATTTTGCTTTTCGCATTCATCTGGGTTGGTGGATTTTTGCTTTAGCCGGTGGTATGGCCTTATTGATTGCTTTATTTACCATTAGTTTTCAGGCCATTAAAGCGGCCGTAGCTAATCCGGTTAAAGCCTTAAGAAGCGAATGAGAAAGGTAGTAGTGGCTAGCACGAGTGAAGCGGACTCACAATATAATTAGTAATTAGTAGCGTTAGGTGCTGTTCTATAATAGACACCAATTAGGTATTCATTTTCTAAAAAAGACTGTAATGTATTTCGCCTTTTATCGTCTTTTTAATGAAAGAATAATAGTTATAAAACTTTGAACACCGAGACCTGAAGGAGCCGGGTAGCTTCTTGTTTGCTATTCTGTTCAGCTTGTTAAGTGCGGGAATTACAGTAATTTACTATTCTACTCGGGCGGTCCGCACCGATCCGGTTCAAAATTTAAAAACAAAATAACTAAAGAAGTTTATAACCAGAGTTAAATTGAAGAAGCAATTGAAAAATTTGATTTTTTTTCTTTACAACCTTGTCCTGCTAATTTGTTTTCTGCTCCACAGCTCGCCAGTTAAAGCACAAAAAACAAATACGCTACAAGATTCCCTGTATTCTTCTATTTTAAAAGAAACCCGAAAAATTCAGGTTATTTTACCTGAAAATTACAAAGCAGGCACCTCGGAGAAGTACGATGTTCTGTACATTTTAGACGGTGAATGGAATACTGCTTTAGCTATACAACTCTATGGCTTTATGGAATATGCCCGGTACATACCTAAAAATATGATACTCGTAAGTGTTCCGAATTTGTATAGGAAGGATTTGAACTTGCGCGATAGAGATTTTACTCCTTCCTCGGTGAAAGAAGGTCCGGTTTCCGGGGGAGCGGCTAAATTCCTGGCTTTTCTTAAAAACGAATTAATCCCCTATATTAATAATTCGTTCCCCACTAAAAAAGAGAATAATACTTTATACGGTACTTCGCTGGGTGGCATGTTTGCGGTGTATGCTTTTTTGCAGGAGCCAACTTTGTTTAAATCGTACTTAACCGTGGAGCCCAGTTTATGGTGGGATAAGGGCTACTTAAATAAATTGGCCGAAACAAAACTCACCACCATGACGGGAGTGAATAATACGCTTTGGCTGTCGGTGCGCGATGGTAAGGATTATCACGGTATGGGCGTTGCCGCTTTTGATTCCATTCTGCAGAAAAAAGCGCCGTCCGGTTTAATTTGGCAAGTAGCCAGGTACCCGGATGAAACGCATTTCTCTACCATCTGGAAAGGGGTGTACGATGGTTTACGTTTCTCTTATACCGGCCACTTGCACGAAGGTAATATTTTACTAAAACCCATGAACGGGCTAATAGTACCGGGCAAACCTTTTATCGTAGAATGTGATAACTTTTTTACGAATACTTTATTGCGGTACACTACCAATGCGCAAGAACCCACTTTAACTTCAATTGCCTTAAAAAAAGTAAATAATTTTAATTTTTCGGAGCCCACTACTTTAATCGTTACCTCTTTCAGCCCCCGGGATGAGTATACCAAGACACTGCACGCTAATTTTAAAACTTCTGCTGTTTTACCAGCTGTTTCTAAACCGAAAGCCGTGCAAGCCGGAGGCCTTCGTTATGCGTACTACATTGGTGATTGGGAAAAATGGCCGGATGTAAAAAAGCTCAGGCCCATTCAATCCGGAAAAGCCGGTAAAGATTTTAATGTAAATAAGTTGCAAAGTCAAAGTGGGTTTGCCTGTCTGCTGGAAGGTTTCCTGGAAGTTCCGGAAGCGGGTTATTATATTTTTCAAATGGGCGACGATAGCTCTTCTAAGGTGTATGTGGGCAAGCATTTAGTACTAGGTAATTATAATGTTCCCGGAGCCGGACAGAGTTACATGGTGCCCCTGGAAAAAGGTTTTTATCCCATTCGCATCGAGTATTTGTATAAGTTAGGAGGTAATCAGCTCTCACCCATCTGGTGGAAACCGGCAGGTAAAGAAGATTCTCCTATCTTGCCTGAGCAACTTTATAGTCGCCTGAAATAGAAAAACTGATTCTTTAAAATAAAAGTAAATTATAGCTTCAGCTGAAATGCCTGCCTAAAGAACGCAGAAGTTTTTACTAGTTTCCGTAACGCAAGAACCATTTCTCAGACTTTTCGAACTCAGTATAACAGAGCAGATTACTTCGTTCGAAACTAGAACAACCTGCCTTTTGTTATTGTATTTACCTCTCTTTTCAAAAGAGTTTAAAGCCTTTTTCGGTAGAACACTGGTTCTTTTCCGTATAAGTACTTATTCAAAATGAAGGTTAGGTTAAGGGATGGCCAATATTTGTTAGCTTCGTATAAGGTCTACTAATTATAAGTAGAATATGCCTCGCGTATCTTATTGTTGTTGCTTTTCAAGTAAAGAAAAACAGGAAACAATTTTTAAGAGAAAGAAGCAGGCTTTATTCCCTATTATCCTTAAACAGATAAAACTGCTAAACACACTTATGTCAAGAATTATTATTGTATCTAACCGGCTCCCGTTAAAAGCGCAGAAAAAAGAAGGAAATATAACTTTAGAGCCAAGCGAAGGAGGACTGGCCACCGGTTTAGGTTCGGTGTACAAACAAGGTGATAACTTATGGATTGGCTGGCCAGGTTTACCTTTAGAGGAAGAACAAGATCAGGAATACGTGCGCGAAGCTTTACTAAAAGAAAACATGCAGCCGGTGTTTCTCACAGAAACAGAAGTAAAAGAATATTACGAGGGCTTTAGTAACGAAACGTTATGGCCTACTTTTCATTATTTTAGCCAATATGCCATTTACGAGCAGCAACTTTGGGAAGCCTACGTAGCCGTTAATCAAAAATTTTGCGAGGAAATTATAAAATTTGCGCAACCCGAAGATACTATTTGGGTGCATGATTACCAGTTACTTTTATTGCCGCAACTTATCCGCGAGAAACTACCAGGGGTTAGCATTGGTTTCTTCCAGCATATTCCGTTTCCCTCGTTCGAAATATTTCGGTTATTGCCCTGGCGCCGCGAAATTATACAAGGTATGTTAGGCGCCGATTTGATTGGATTTCATACCTACGACGATATGCGCCATTTTCTGAGTTCGGCCAATCGCTTGTTGGGATATAGTAATTTACATGGTTTAATTGAAACCGGCCGGCGGGCAGTTTTGATTGATGCTTTCCCGATGGGTATTGATTACGAAAAATACGCTACGCTCGCTTCGGCCAAAGAAACTATTCGAATAGCAGACGAATTCCGGGCGGCGATTGGCACCCAACGCATTATTATTTCCATCGACCGCTTAGATTATTCAAAAGGTATTCCGAATCGTTTATCTGCCTTTGAGTTGTTTTTAAAGCGCTATCCTGAGTTTCAGGAAAAAGTATCCCTGGTAATGATTGTGGTTCCCTCGCGCGATACCGTGGAGAAATATAAACGCCTGAAAGAAGAGATAGACGAATTAGTGGGCCGCATTAACAGTTCGTACCGCACCATTAGCTGGAACCCCATTCAGTATTTTTACCGGTCTTTTCCTTTAAACGAAATATCGGCCTTTTACCGCTTGGCGGATGTAGGTTTAGTAACACCCATGCGTGATGGAATGAACCTGGTCAGTAAAGAATATATTGCGTCGAAGTATGATCAAAAAGGTGTTTTAATTTTGAGTGAAATGGCGGGCGCGGCGCAGGAATTATCGGATGCTATTCAAATTAATCCGAATAATATTGTCCAGATGGCGGATGCTATTCACGAAGCGCTGATATTACCGGAGGAAGAGCAAATAGCGCAAATGAACGCCATGCAAACCTTAATTAAGACCTACGATATTCACCAATGGGTAAAAGTATTTATGGACCGGTTGAGTTACGTGAAAATCAAACAACAATCTTATTTAACGGATCCTTTATCCGGAGAGGCCCTGGATAATTTAAAACAGCAATATCAGCAAAAAATACCGCGCCTCATTTTCTTGGATTATGACGGTACTCTAACCTCCTTTACGAAAGATCCGCTCCAAGCCGGGCCCGACCAGGAATTGCTTACTATTTTAGAGCAGCTAACAGCCGATAATTGCAACCGGGTAGTTATTATAAGTGGCCGCGACCGGCAGACGTTAGAAACCTGGCTCGGACATTTACCGGTTGATTTAATTGCGGAACACGGCGTTTGGCTAAAACGGCAGGAAGTAAACTGGGAAACTATTCTGAGTTTAAAAAACGATTGGAAACGGGAGATTAGGCCCATTATGGAAGCTTATGTTAAGCGTACGGCAGGTTCTTTTATCGAAGAAAAAGATTACTCTTTGGTGTGGCATTACCGGCGGGTAGCCAGTGGCCTAGGCAAACTGCGCTCGCGCGATTTAATTCATCACCTGGGTTATATTGCTTCTAATATTAACCTGCAGGTAATGGAAGGGAATAAAATAGTAGAAATTAAAAATTTAGAAGTAAATAAAGGTTTGGCCGCTACCCGCTGGCTCGAAATGTATCCTTCGGATTTTATTATGGCTATCGGCGACGATCGTACGGATGAAGATATGTTCCAGCTTATGCCCCGCGGAACTTTTACTATTAAAGTGGGCGCTCAACGATCAATGGCCCAGTTTCACTTAGGTTCGGTAAAAGATGTCAGAAATCTGTTACAAACTCTAGGCAACTTAAAAGATTCATCTTGTCCGGAACCATCCGTGGATCAGCCAGAAGCCAAAAATTATTCCTGAAACCAGAACTTACATTAATGGTAGGTTTGCCTTAATAGAAATCTGGTGGTTATGGGTTATCTATCCGGAAGAAGTAGGGAAAACAATTAAGACTAAACTTCTTCCGGATAGAAAAAGTAAATTTTTTTAATTTCTGTTACCGCTACAACAAGGTAGCACCAGCGTTTTAAAACGCTTCATTTCTAGTTGTTTATCTTTTGTTATCCAATAGCTTTAAGCGAATTGGTAAATAATAAACAATTATTCTATTTCTTTCATTTTCATCATTTCAGAACGACTGACAACGAACTTGCGTATCAGTCAGAATTACAAGTAGATTGGGTGATGTACTTATTCCTGATCTGTTTGATACTTATACATTATATAAACTATCCTGATGCAGCAAAAACATACTTATGATATGGGCTTGATTGGTAACTGTGCTTACCTCGCCCTCATCCGGAAAGATACCAGCGTGGCCTGGTTGTGTTGGCCTCGTTTCGATTCTAGCTTTGTATTTGGCGATTTGCTCGACAAAAAAAAAGGCGGAGAATTTAGTATTCAACCCAGCACTTCTTCCTATAACAGTTATCAATATTACATTGAAAATACCAATGTGCTATGCACCGAAATAGAAAATGAAGATGGCCGCTACCGGATAACCGATTTTGCTCCTCGTTTTTCGCAGTACGATCGGTATTACAAGCCGCTTATGTTCATTCGTAAAATAGAACCCTTGGCTGGTTCGCCGCGGGTGAAAGTATGTTGTGAACCGGTGGGGCAGTATGGTGCTCATAAGTTAGATCAGCGCCGTAGTAGCAATCATATCGCATTTCTGGGTATGGAAGAAGAAGTTCGGTTAACTACTAATATTTCATTAAGCTACATTCTGGATAAAGAACATTTTGTGCTAAATGAGCCTAAGTACCTGGTAATGACTTACGGCGCACCTTTGGAAGCTCCCTTGGAAAGTACCGCCGAAGTGTTTTTGACCAATACCATTAAATATTGGCGCAATTGGGTAAAAAATACTAGCATCAGTAACTTTTACCAAACCCAGGTTATTCGTTCGGCCTTAGCTTTAAAACTGCACCAGTACGAAGACACCGGAGCTATTATAGCCGCTACTACAACTAGCTTACCCGAAGCGCCTCATAGTACCCGCAACTGGGATTATCGTTTTTGCTGGATGCGCGATACGTATTATATTTTAACGGCTTTCAATAACATTGGTCACTTTGAGGAGTTGGAGCGGTATTTCCATTACATTGCCAATGTGTCGGCCAAAGCCAAAGATAAGTTTCAGCCGCTTTACTCCATTAGTACCAGCACCGATTTAATTGAAAAAGAACTCGACCATTTGGATGGTTATTTAGGTAATAAACCCGTCCGGATTGGAAATGATGCGTATACGCACATTCAGAACGATGTGTATGGCCAGGTACTCGTAGCCTTGTTGCCTTTGTACGTAGACCGCCGGTTTATCGGGGAAGAAAGGGTAGAATCCGAAAAGCTTATTTATAAAACACTCTACCACATTCAGCGCACCATGGATATACCCGATGCCGGTTTGTGGGAGTTCCGTAATTTTGCCCAGTATCATTGCTATACGTACTTGTTTCATTGGGCGGGTAGTAAAGCAGCTTTAAAAATAGCCAATTACCTGCAAAATCAGGAAATGGCGCAAATGGCCGAGCGCCTGATGAACGAAGCAGCTAGTAAAATAGAGGCTTGTTACGATCCTGTACGGGGAGTTTACACCAATGCCATTGGCTCGCCTCACCTGGATGCCAGTACCATGCAGTTAATTTTAATGGGTTACTTAGATCCGAATTCGGAAAGGGCACATTCTCATTTGCGCAACCTGGAGCAGGAATTAAAAACACCCAACGGATTATTTTACCGCTACCGCCACCAGGACGATTTTGGTATTCCGGAAACTACTTTCCTGATTTGTTCTTTCTGGTATGTTGAGTCGCTGGCCTGCGTCGGACGATTACAAGATGCCGGTCGGGAGTTTGAACGACTGCTGGCTTATACCAACCATTTAGGTTTACTAAGTGAGGACGTAGATGCCACTACGGGTAGTCAGTGGGGTAATTTCCCGCAGGCCTACAGCCACGTAGGTTTAATGAATGCTGCGTACCGGATTACTAAACGCCTGGATGTACCGAATTTTATTTAGTAAGTAAACTAGAGAAGCTTAAAAAAGGTTTTTTAAGCTTCTCTAGTTTAAAAAGAAAGAGGGTAGCATAGATAAATGAACCGCAACGCTTTGGCTTGGTAAATATTAAAACAAACTGCTATTTATTATTAAAATTATAGTTCTTTAAAGCCGCTCTTCGGAGTGGCTTTTTTATTTATAGTTGTTATAAGTGCATAAAGTTTTTACTACGAGTTTACGTTAAATCATGCTGTAATCTAACTCAAACCATTATTAGTTTTTATATAATTATTAGTTGCTTTTTTAGTACAATGTTTATAAAGTTGTTCTTTGAAAAATTGGTTTGCTTTAAATAGTAATTTCTAAATTGCTTATAAGTCAGAGGAATAGGTATAAGGGGTATGTGTTTTTACCTTAAAGCAAGCAGTGCTTCGATTTTATACTGTTTAGCCGCTTTCGGAAAAGTTAGCATAAGACATTTTGCTTCTGTTAGAAGAATTTTATCCGGATTAAAAAAGCCATTTCGATGTGAATCCCAAAACCTACCCGTATAAACAATATCTGCAAATCAATTTGCTTGTTTTCTTGTCTAGTATTCTTCACGACAAAAATTCAGGCCTAGTTTGCTCTCGAGAACTATAGGTTAAACATAGAAAAAGATACTACTAATCGGAAGGATGGTATTAATAAAATTTACTTTGTAAGAACCGGCGATATTCAATTGGCCTATAATAATGATAAAAACAGCAAAGGAATTGCCGCCAATACTGGCTTGGGCGTTTTATTCTGGCGCTTTTGGAAAACCGGATTAGAGTTGCAATTAGATGCCAAAGTAAACGTAGCCTCTACTGTAGATACTATTTCGGCCCTGATGCAGAATAATGTTATAGCCGATAAACGGTTATTTGGTAGGTATGTGTTGGTACCGGCTGGTTCGGGACAAGCTACTTCTATTATTTACTAAGCAAAAGTACGGTTCATGTGGGCGGAGAATTGTTATTAGCCTTAAGATTAATAAATATCCGGGCCTAAGCTTTCTTGCCCATCATTTACGCGCGAAAGAACCAATTGGAAAGTCTCCCCTCACAAGCGGTTTAAAAAAGTAAATGTAAGATGCAGGAATGGGTTAGTACCTTAACCCTACTTTTTTAAAAATAAAATGAAGTAACCAGAGAGGACCAATTAATAAAAATTTTAGATCGTCGAGGAAAGAAGGTTTTTTGCCTTCTATTTTATGCCCAATGAACTGACCAATCCAGGCCAGAACAAAAATATACAAGCAGACTTGCCAGAGTGGGAGCCACCCGTTTTCCCGATGCAATATCTCTAGCGTAATAATAATAGCCGAAAACACTGAAATTATTAGCAACATAGTAAGAGCCAGAGGAACAGATAAGCGGAAATAGTAAATAATAGAAAAAATAATCAGGAAAGTAGCCCAGTTAAAGTACCGTTGAGCGGCACCTAAAAAGCTAAGTTGCGGAAAAGGAATAGACCATACCAAACCCAACAAACTAAAGACAATTAATGGTACGCAAATCCAGTGAATAAGCTTATTTACTGGATTTTCATGGCTTTCAGCGTACTTATCAAAATAAGTATCTAAGGTTCGATTTACAACTGCCGGCATAGCTAAATATACAGATTTTCTGGCATATACCAGCAGAATTTTAGTAAAAATATGGCCAATATACCAAAAATTACCTTACTGTTTCTTTCTAAAACTAGGCGCTTACAATCAGATATACCCAAATCTTTGTCTGATTTTGTGAAGGATAAAAGCCAATTTCAGTATAACTATTTTTCTGCCTGATTTCTCACTTTTCAATATCAGTAAATATGGTGGAGGATTTTAGGGTTTCCATACAGTTGTGGTGAGTGTCAGCCAGGGCGACATGTATACTTATAATGCCGGCATTAATGAGTAAGTAAGCGGGGATAAAATGTTTCTGCTACTGCTTTAATGTTGTATAATGATTTCTATTTAGTTGTACTTATCTTAGAAAAGTGCGCTTTGATGAGCATTGAAATAGTGATTGTATTTTCTTTATTAAACCGGTTCATTGCTTAATTATTTTTTAATAAAATAAGCAATGTGTTGATGAAGAATTAGTAGTTAAGACGATTATATACTAAATGTTTCTTTTTAGTTATTGTAAAACTTACAAATTGGTTTTTCTTAGGTAATACCTGGGTGAAATACCTTTATACGTGTTTAAAGTAGGTATATGTAACAGAAAACAACCTATTAGGTGACATTTTACCCCTTTCAGTTAACATTCTGTATCCATATTAGAAACATTTAATAGTCTTTTGTTAACAGTAGTGTTGGTAAATTTATAAACGCGTATTTATATAAAAGCGCGTTGCTTAAAGCTATGTCTTGCTTTTTATTACTTTTTAAATATTTGAATGTTGTTCAACTTATCAGACGCTCCGTTTGATTTTGATTGCTTGCTGGGTCGGAAATTTAAATAACACTTATCAATTATACTTAACTCTAAAACAGATAAAACAATTTGGACTATTAAGCTGCCTTCTAGGTTAGACTTAGAAGCTATTTTTCAACTTTAAACCGCATTAAACACAATTATTTTAATTAACTATTATTTATGATGAAAAACAAGTACCAATACAGGAATAACGTGTTGCGTAATTCAATTTGTAGCTTGCCGCAAGCCGGGCGCATTTTGGTATTACTATTAACTGTTATAAGCCTGTCTATTTCTACTAGCTTTGCTCAGACTGCGTCCGGAAAACACCCTATAACCGGTAAAGTAATCTCAGCAGTTGATAATCAAGGATTACCTGGGGTAAGTATATTAATAAAAGGAACTTCAACCGGAACAGCTTCTGATGTAAACGGTAATTTTTCGCTGGAAGCTGCTAATACCGATGTATTAGTAATATCCTACATTGGTTTTGTGAGCCAGGAAGTTACAGTTGGCAACAAAGCGCAAATTAACGTTTCTTTAAAAGAAGATGCTAAGGCATTAAATGAGGTAGTTATTACTGGTTACGGTGAAATTAAACGCAGTGATTTAACCAGTGCACAAACTACCATTGGAGCAAAAGAAATCGAGAAAACAGTTAATACTACTATTGAACAAGCTATTCAAGGCCGGGCCGCGGGTGTTTATGTTACCCAAAATACAGGCCAACCGGGTGGGGGTGTTTCGGTAAACGTACGTGGTATTAATTCCATTAATGGTACAAACGAGCCTCTTTATGTAGTAGATGGTGTTCAAATTCAGCCAGGTAATGTTGGTTTTGGAGCTACCAGTTCGTCTAATCCATTAGCTGGATTAAACCCAGCAGATATTGAAAATATGGAGATCCTGCAGGGGCCATCGGCCACTGCTCTTTATGGTTCCAGAGGAACGAACGGGGTAGTTTTAATTACTACTAAAAGAGGTAAGTCCGGCGACATGAAAATAAATTACGGTTATACCTACTCTTTGCAGGATAAGCCAAAAGCCGTTGAAGTAATGAGTCTGCAGGAATATGCTCAAATGACGAATGAAATGCGGGTATTAACCGGAGCAACGCCAAACTTGGATTTTCAGGATCCTTCAATATTAGGTGCCGGAACAAACTGGCAGGAGGCATTATTTAAAAGAGCTCCTTTACAAAAGCACCAGCTTAGCTTGTCCGGTGGAGGAGAAAAAAGCCAGGTTTATGTTTCAGGTGAATACTTTAATCAGGATGGTATTGCTGTTGGTTCAAATTTCAAACGTTACTCTTTCCGGTTAAATGTAGATAACCAAGCGCGTAAGTGGCTTAAATTATCTACTAATTTATCGGTTAACCAAACAAATGAAAACTTATCCTCTACGCAGGAAAATGTTATCTTAACCGCCTTGCAAATGTCTCCTGCAATTCCGGTAGTAAATCCAAATGGTACCTGGGGTGGTGCAGACGAAACCAACGGAGCGGCTGTTCAATATACTCCTTTGAACCCGATTGCCATGGCTAATTTAGTTCAAAACGATTTACTCAGAAGAGGCGTTATTGGCGGCTTGAATGCGGAAGTAAATCTTTTGAAAGGATTAACTTTCCGTACTTCTTTAAGTGGTAATGCTAATTTTAATAACTCCAATTACTTTGTTCCTTCTTACCAGATAGGTGGTCGTAATAATCCAACTGCTACCTTAAATACAAGTAATACAGCGAGTACTTATTGGAACTGGAACCAATTACTACAATATAATAAAACCATAGGCAAGCACGCTATCAATGCCATGGCTAGCCACGAATCCCAGTCTGGAAGATATCAGGATATTTCAGGCCAGAGACAAGGCTTTTTATCTAACGATTTCCCGGTGTTAAGTGCGGGTAATTCTCAAGGTCAAACCAACAACAGTAATCTAAGCGATTGGGCACTGGAATCTTATTTAGGCCGGGTTATTTACACCTTTAATGAAAAGTATGTATTACAGGGAGCTATCCGGACTGATGGTTCTTCTAACTTCGGACCGGATAACCGTTGGGGAGTTTTCCCATCCGTTTCTGCTGCCTGGAATATTTCGCAAGAACCTTTCATGAAATCTATACCGCTTATTAACGATTTTAAACTTCGTTTTGAAACAGGTTTAACCGGTAACCAAGGTTCTGGCGGTATTTATTCTCCTATGAGCACCATTCCTACTACCTGGGGATCCGGTTTTGTGGTTGGTCAGTATGGTAACCCTGCTTTACAGTGGGAAGAAACCAAGACTAATAACATAGGATTTAATATTGCTTTACTGCAAAACAGGATTCAGTTAGAAGGTGATTTCTACATTAAGAAAACTGATAACCTGTTAATGACCTTACCATTACCTGATTATTTAGGTGCTACCGGAAACGGCAGTATTGGAAAACCAACCGTAAACATCGGCTCCCTGGAAAATAGAGGATATGCCATAAGCTTGAATACTGTTAATATTGACCGGGGTGGATTTACCTGGAATACAAACTTCAATGTTTCCGGCTTCCGTCCTAAAGTAACTGAGTTCTATTCTGCTTCTGCTATTGTGGAGCGTTCGGCTTGGTTTATGAGAGCTTTTACCCAACGTGCGGTTGTGGGTCAGGCTCCTTGGCAATTCTATGGTTATATCGAAGAAGGTATTTTCCAGTCTAAAGAAGAAATTGAAGCGAGTGCTTTACCAACCCGTAATGGAGTGGAGTTACCTGTATCGGCTACTGATGGTGTTTGGGTAGGTGATACTAAATACAAGGACATTAATGAGGATGGTATGATTGACGAAAGAGATCAGACTTTTATCGGTAATCCTTGGCCAAAGGCAACTTTTGGTATGACGAATACTTTCAATTACAAAGGTTTTGACTTAATGGTATTGTTAACGGGTTCTTATGGTAACGATGTTTACAACTATGTACGCTTCTATAATACCAACCCAAATAACATCAATGTTGGTCAGAACATGATGAAAGAGACTTATAATTATGCCAGAATAGGTGGCGATGCTGCTAATCCGGTATTAACCAATCCAGGTTACGATGTACCCCGGATCACTGCTACTAACGTGAACGGTAACTTCCAACGGATCACCAATAAATATGTAGAAGATGGATCCTACATCCGTTTGAAAAATGTGCAGCTTGGTTACAATGTTCCTAAAGCCTTCTTAGCCAAACAAAATATAGTACAAGGTGCCCGCTTAACTTTTGGTATACAGAACCTTTATACTTTCACCAAATACAAAGGATTTGATCCGGAGGTAGGTGCTTATGTAGGTCGGGATGCCCAAGTAAGTGCGCAAACGATTGGGGTAGATTATGGTCGTTATCCGCTTACCCCGATGTACACTTTTAGTGTAGGAGTTGATTTTTAATTAATTAAAATGCAAAAAATGTTTAAGATAGATTTAAAAAAATATGCGGCCGGCCTGATGCTTTTAGGATTAGTTACCAGCTGTAAAGATGATTTTCTGGATCGTCCGCCATTAAGTCAAATTACTGATATACAGTATTATAAAACAACGGACCAGGTGTTAATGGCAACTGCCCCACTGTATAGCGGTGTATGGTTTGGCTATAACGACAAGGCGGCAGTAGGTATTGGCGATGGCCGGGGCGGAACATTCTTTTCTCCTTCTTATGAGATGGAGCACGTTCGGTTGGCTAGTACTGCTACGCAAGAATCAGTAAATGGCGCCTGGCAATCATTTTTTAACATTGTTGGGCAATCTAATGCCGTTATCAACAACGTAAACAAGTATGCTTCAGACGCAGTACCTGGTAATATTAAACAACATGCTATTGGAGAGGCTCGCTTCTTTAGGGGTTTAGCTTATTCTTACCTGGTGCAAACCTGGGGAGCAGTGCCGCTGTTAGAGGATAATACCAAAGCTTTTACGGATACCTCTTTAGCTCCTAATACTGTAGAAAGTATTTGGGAATTTATTATCCGGGATATCAGATACGCCTCTAAAGTTTTACCTGCGGTGCCAGTTCAAAAATCACGACTTACTAAATATTCTGCTCAAGCAATGTTGTCCCGGATGTTCCTGACCCGGGCGGGTGTAGGAGCAAATGGTACTCGTCGTCAGTCGGATTTAGATAGCGCGGCTTACTACTCTAAATCTGTAATGGATGCTAACTATTATAAGTTGCTACCTAGTTACGAGGATTTATATTTAACAAAAAACAACGGAAACGAAGAGACTGTAGCTGCCTTGCAGTGGGTGTACAATGGTGGAAATACCTATTGGGGTGCTCAAAACACGCAGCAAGCTTATATGGCCTTTTCTTCTAGCATCACCGGTTTTGGTGATGGTTGGGGTGGTGACCACGGTGCTACTATGGACATCCTGAAAACGTATGAAGAAGGGGATAAGCGTAGAAAAGCTACCTACATGTTCCCTGGTGATACTTATTCTTACATTACCGAAGAAGTAAACGACCCTAATAAACCAGGTGCCAAAATCAAACGTCCGCTTCAGGTAACTACCGATAATAACGGTGCAGATACATATAAAACCCGCGCCAATATCAAAAAGTACGTAGTAGGCCGTCCGGAAGATAACGATGGAAGAGTTGTACAGATGGGAACTGAAATTCAGACTTATCTGATGCGGTATGCAGAAGTATTATTAGTATATGCAGAAGCAATTTTAGGAAACTCAGCCTCTACATCAGATGCATCGGCCTTACAAGCTTTTAACGAAGTACGGGTAAGAGCGGGTGTGCCAGCAAAAACTTCTATTACCTGGGAGGATATTTATAAAGAAAGACGGACTGAACTTGCTATGGAAGGACAATCCTGGTATGATATTACTCGGCTGCATTATTATAATCCAAATTTAGCTTTACAGAAACTGAGTCAGCAGGACAGAGGAACTTACCGGATTACGCCAAACGCAAAAGTAAACGCTACTTCCTGGACCATTGAATCTGTTACGCCGCAGTTTTACTCTGTTACGGAATCTAGTTTCTATGTGCCTTTACCTGCAGCAGAACTTAGCCGGGCTCCTAACTTACGGAAAACACCTGTTCCTTATCAGTTTGAATAAAAGTTAATTTCCTATCTGCCCTAAATATGATTAGGGCAGATAGATAAAATAAATGTTATATGAATAAATTTATAAATAAGTCAATGAACCGAATAAGTTTTCTGATCTTGTTCTTTTTAGTAGGAATGCTCTACTCCTGTCAAGAGGAAGATCCTACTGAGCCAGCCAAAGCTAAAGCTGCTCCCGTAATTGAGGCAGTACGTTCTATGAACCCCGCAAAGGCGGATAGTACCTTTACTCAATCAACTTTAGGTTCTACTATTGTTATTAAAGGGCAAAATTTAGAAAATGCCCAGTACATTTCCTTTAACGGATATAATGCTTCTTTCAACTCGGCGTATGCTTCCAAAAACTACCTTATTGTTACAATTCCACAATTAACTCCTACTGTAGCAACCTCGGCTACTGTTTCTAATAAATTAATTGTAGGAAATTCTAAAGGTGAGTCTACTTATGACTTTACAGTTCTGCCACCAGCTCCCATTATAGAAGCTATGAGCAATGAATATGTAAAAGCCGGCGAAACCCTAACCTTATATGGTAAATATTTTTACTTTGTAAAAGGTGTTACTTTTCCGGGGGGTGCAGAAGGTACTAACCTTACTGCTTCTCCAGATGGTTTAACACTTAACGTTACTGTTCCAACGGTCGTTAATCCGGCGCAAGGCAATGTAGTTGTAACAACCGAAAGTGGAAAATCAGCAGCTAACGGCAAAACCAAACTGTATAGCGTAGGTATGGTAGGAAACTTCGACGATAAAAATCCATTTGGTTGGGGAATTCCTGCTGATAATATTACGAATTCGGCATCTGGAATAACACCAATTGATGGTAAGTTTGGTTTAATCAACATGGCTCTTCCAGGTGCTTACGGTTGGTCAAACGATAAAGTAATTAACCTGGCCGATTGGGGTGGAGCCCAAATATTCCCTACTGAGCCGGCTTCTATTTATAAATTGGAAGATCCTATAGCTAACTACGAAGCAAGAATGGAAGTGGCAGTGGCTAATATTGCCTCTTTAGAAGGAATTCAATTGCAAGTAATGACGCAGGAAGCAACCGACAAAGAAATTACGGCTAACGTTAATTTAAAAGATTTTGTGCGTAGCAAGGATGGCAAATGGTACACCGTTGCTGTTCCTTTAGCCAACCTGGTTAACGGCAGTACAAAATTGGCTAAATACGGAGATTTGTTAAAAGGAAATAAATCTGGCGTAAAAACCTATCGGGTAGTAATTGTTAACGGCAATACAGCAGATGTACCCGCCACTATTGCTATCGACAATATGCGAATAGTTAATGCCGTACAATAATTATAGTATTCTAGTTATTCGGTATTAAAGTAGCAAGTAACTAATTATATAAATTATAAGAAACGTTGCAGATAGTAGCCAATAACAGCTTTTTTATAAGTATTATAGCTACTGACCTGTGAATACTACTACACTAGCCCTGATTGTTTAATCAGGGCTAGTGTATTTATGGCTATTGTGTAAAATTTATACTACAACTAAATTACCAATAGCCTTTTAAACCTAGAAAAAGCTACTTGTGAAATCATCGATTTTTATAGAATAATTTAAAGATACTTCACGAAAACCTTTATGGGTTGCTTTTCTGCCTAAGGATGGATGTATACTAAGATCTGAATAATTAAAAATCTTTTTTCTAAATGAATAAACGGAAAACTCTTAAAATCTGGGGCGGCCTGCTCTTCTTATTTCCTGGTTTTACTTTGCAAGCCCAGCAAACTGCCGAAAATATACGTCTGAACCAGGTTGGCTTTTACCCACAGGCCGAAAAACTGGCCGTAGTAGTAGGCGAACCAAAAGGTGCTACTTTTTACGTGAAAACGGTGGAGGGAAAAAAAGCAGTTTATACCGGGAAACTAACCGCCAGCAAACCCGGCGAATTTTCTAAGAAGCCTAGCCAAATTGCTGATTTTAGTACTTTTAAAACTAATGGTACTTATGTAGTAGAAATTCCGGGAGTAGGCACATCTTATTCTTTTCAGATTCAGAAAAACGTACATAAAGATGCGGCGGCTGCTTCACTAAAAGGGTTTTATTTTCAGCGGGTATCCACTGATTTACCCGAAAAATTTGCTGGTAAATGGCATCGCCCAGCTGGCCATGCTACTACGGATAACCAGGTGCTGGTTCATCCCTCCGCTGCTTCGGCCCAGCGGCCAGCTGGTACAGTAATATCCTCGCGCCGAGGTTGGTACGATGCCGGCGATTACAATAAATATATTGTGAATAGCGGAATTACTATGGGTACTTTATTAGCCGCCTACGAAGATTTTCCGGAATATTTTAAAACACAAAAGTTAAATATACCCGAAAGTACGAACCAAGTGCCGGATATTTTAGATGAAGTGCTCTGGAACTTACGTTGGATGCTGACGATGCAAGACCCCAATGATGGCGGAGTATACCATAAACTAACCAATGCTGCTTTTGATGGTATGATAATGCCGGATAAAGCCATGAAACCGCGCTACGTCGTACAAAAAGGCACCGCCGCTGCTCTGAATTTTGCGGCTGTTATGGCCCAAGCCAGCCGGGTATATAAAAAATATAACCGCGAAATGCCAGGTCTATCCGATTCTTGCCTGAATGCTGCCGTAAAAGCGTGGGAATGGGCACAGAAAAATCCGAATGTAACATACGATCAAAATACTATCAATCAACAGTTTGAGCCTAAAGTAACCACGGGCGCTTACGGCGATCGGGACTTTAGCGATGAATTAACTTGGGCCGGCGCTGAATTGTATGTAACTACTCAGAAAGATACCTATTATACCACCGCTAAAATAAACACATCTGATCAGCTTACTTTACCTTCGTGGGCGCAGGTAAAAATGCTTGGCTATTATACGCTAGCCCGTTTTAGTAAAAATTTAACTCCATTGGCACAAAAAGATTTGCCAGAAATTAAAAAGCAAATAGTACAGTTTGCGGATGATTTATTGGCGGGTACTGCCGAAAGAACCTACCGCACGGTAATGGGTAAAACCGAAAAAGATTATATTTGGGGGAGTAGTGCCGTTGCGGCTAACCAAGGAATTGCTTTGATTCAGGCGTATAAATTAACGAACAATAAAAAATATTTGCAGGGGGCATTGGGTAATCTGGATTATTTACTCGGACGAAATGCCGTGGGATATTCTTTTTTAACCGGCTTTGGTAAAAAATCTACAATGCATCCGCACCACCGGCTTTCCATTGCCGATGGTATTGAGGAACCTGTTCCTGGTTTACTTTCCGGGGGCACTAACGCCCGGGCGAAAGAGCAAGATAAATGCAGTGGTTACACGGCCACTTCTCCGGATGAAGTTTATCTCGACCAGGATTGTTCTTATGCCTCTAACGAAATTGCTATTAACTGGAATTCCCCATTTGTGTACTTAGCTTCGGCATTGGAAGCTTTGCAAAATCAAATTAGCTCAGCTGTCACAGCTAAATAGTTTAAGAAAATACGTTATAATTTTTCAAAAACAACCCTGATTTCCAGAAGAAATCAGGGTTGTTTTATATATAAATAGTAAGGGAATTAATTTTCCCGGAAAAGTATTTACTATAGTAATAATCCGAATAATTTAAAATTTTTAATGCAGTTTATACGCCATAGTGCATTTTTTATACTGGTAATTAGCATCAGTTTAGTAAGTGGTTGCAACAAAAAAGAAAAGAATTTAGCTCCAAGCAGCACGGATGATGCCCCCCAGAATCCGTTATTTACTTTGTTAGCGCCAGAAAAAACGCAGGTAAATTTCTCCAATACCTTAACCGAAAGTATGTACGCCAATGTGTTAATGTACCAATACTTTTATAATGGGGGAGGAGTAGCCGTAGGCGATGTAAATAACGACGGTCAGCAGGATATTTATTTCACCGGTAACATGACGCCTAACCGCTTGTATCTGAATAAAGGTAACATGCAATTTGCCGAAGTAACCGAACCAGCGGGCGTGGCTGGGCGACGCAATACCTGGAAAACCGGAGTTACCATGGCCGATATAAACGCCGACGGCTTACTCGATATTTACGTTTGTTATTCCGGTAACATGCCTCCTGAAGCCCGATTAAATGAATTATTCATCAACCAAGGACCAGATGCAAGTGGTACTCCCCGTTTTCAGGAACAGGCACGGCAATACGGATTAGCCGATTCTTCTTTCAGCACCAATGCTACTTTTTTTGATTTTGACCGGGATAATGACCTAGATATGTTTCTGCTGAACCATAACCCACAATTATTCAGCAACCTTGATGATATTTCTATCTCCGAAATTAAAAAACACCCGGAGCCTAACATGCGGGTAAAGTTGTTTCAGAACAATCAAGGTCATTTTGAAGATGTATCTGCTAAAGCAGGTTTAGCAAATTCTGCTTTTACTTATGGGTTAGGCGCCGGGGTTTCTGATATAAATCAGGATGGTTGGCCGGATATTTACGTTTCTAACGATTACTCTGCCCCCGATTACCTGTATATAAACAATGGCAATGGCACTTTTACCGATAAATTAAAATCCGGCATTGGGCATACTCCCATTTACTCCATGGGAAATGATGTAGCCGACCTGAATAATGATGCCTTAACGGACATTGTAACACTGGACATGCTCCCGGAAGATAACCGGCGGCAGAAACTATTGTTTGCCCCGGATAATTACGAACACTTTAATATGTTTTTGCGGGTAGGTTTTCATTACCAATACATGCGTAACATGCTGCAAGTAAATAACGGGAATGGTACTTTCAGCGAGGTGGGGCAAATGAGCGGAATGTCTAATACCGACTGGAGCTGGGCACCCTTGGTAGCGGATTATGATAATGATGGCTGGAAAGATATGTTTGTGACCAATGGCTTTCTGCGCGATTTTACCAACATGGATTTTATTAAATTCCGGGGCGATTTTCTACGGCTAAAAGGCGGTAATATGCGCGAAGAGGATGTAAACGCCTTGGTAAAAAGTATGCCCTCCTCAAACGTAGTAAACTATGTGTTTCAGAATACCGGTGGGGTGCAGTTTCGTGACCAGAGCCGGGCTTGGGGTTTAAATAAAGCTTCTAACAGTAACGGCGCTGCTTACGCCGACTTAGATAATGATGGGGATTTAGATTTAGTAATTAATAACTTAAATCAGCCAGCTTTTATATACCAGAACCAGAGCGATAAATACCTGAATAATAATTATCTACAAATTAAGCTACAGGGAGCAGGTAAAAATACTTTTGGCATTGGAGCTAAAATAACGGCGTATAGTCAGGGGAAAAAACAATTTTTAGAGCAGATACCTACCAGGGGTTTTCAATCTAGTGTATCACCGGTTTTACACATTGGTTTAGGAGCTGCTTCTACCGTTGATTCGATGCGTATAGTTTGGCCAAGTGGCAAGCAACAAGTGCTTCGTATTATAAAGGCGAATCAGTTACTTACTTTAAAAGAAGATGAAGCTGGAAGGCTATATACCCCGGCCCCAAAAAATATATCTCCTGTTTTTACTCCAGTAACCACGCCTGTAGCTTTTACCCATCAGCCCACCGGTATAAACGACTTTAAACGGCAACCCTTGCTGGTTAATCCTTTATCTTTTAACGGGCCTTGCCTGGTAAAAGCCGATATAAACGGAGACGGGCTGGAAGATGTATTCGCCGGCGGCAGTGCCGGACAAGCCAGTCAGTTATACTTGCAGCAAAAAGGCGGTAAGTTTATAACCAAACCGAATGATGCATTTGTGGCAGATAAAGGCAGCGAAGACGTAGATGCTTTATTTATAGATGTAAATCAGGATAAAAAGCTGGATTTATACGTGTGTAGTGGGGGGTATAACAATTTTATGCCCGATGATGCTTTGTTACAGGACCGGCTTTATTTAGGCGATGGCCAAGGTAACTTCACGAAAAGTACGAATGCTTTGCCTGCGATGCTTACCAGCACCAGTTGCGTACGGTCCAGTGATATTAATGGCGACGGAGCCCTGGATTTATTTGTGGGTGGCAGAGTAATTCCGGGCCGTTATCCCGAAGTGCCCCGCAGCTATGTTTTAATAAATAACGGCAAAGGGCAGTTTACGGATCAAACCAGGAATATAGCGCCGCAACTGGAGCATTTAGGAATGATTACCGATGCGGCTTGGGTAGATTTAAACCAAGATAAAAAGCACGAATTAGTAATTGTTGGCGAGTGGCTGCCTGTAACTGTTTTTAGCAACACGAATGGTAATCTAACGGATAATACTACTGCTTACTTTGCAAAGCGTTATAGTGGCTGGTGGAACAAATTGTTAATAGGTGACTTTAACCAGGATAAGCAGCCAGATTTACTAATTGGCAACATGGGGCTGAATAGCCAATGTAAAGCCAGCGACAAACAACCCGCCGATTTAATTTATAAAGACTTCGACGACAATGGTTCCATAGACCCGATTCTTTGCTTATATATGCAAGGCAAGAGTTACCCATACGTGAGTCGCGACGAATTACTCGACCAGATTAGTATGATGCGTACCCGTTTTCCGGATTATAAAAGCTACGCGGATGCCGGCTTAACTGATATCTTTACGAAAGAAGAGTTGCAGGGCGCTAAAAAGTTATCTGCTAATTGGTTAGGAACGAGTTTGTTTCTGAGCAATAGTCAGCATAAATTGCAATTAATGCCTTTGCCAGTAGAATCGCAGTATGCTCCGGTATATGCCATCAGTACCCTGGATTATAACTACGATGGACAACCGGATGTGCTGCTAGCCGGAAATCAGAACCTGGCCCGGTTGCGCTTTGGCAAGGCCGATGCTAATTATGGTGTGTTACTACAGGGAAACAGTAAAGGTCAGTTTACTTATGTGCCTCAAACAAAATCGGGTTTGCAACTCCGGGGCGATGTACGAAGTATTTTGCCGGTAAATAATACCTTGCTGATAGGAATTAATCAGCAGCCAATTAAAGCTTATAAATTAAAATAATAAATGAAGAAAATTTTAAGTTTTCTTTTAGTGCTAACGCTACTCTGGGGATGTACCCGGAAACAACCTGAAATTCAATTTAGCAGTCGGCAAATTAGTCAGGTATTAGCCCAAATGACGGACATAATGGTGCATGATGTAACGAATCCACCTTTAGCGGCTCGTTTTTTTTCTTATGCTTGCTTAGCCGGTTACGAAATAGTAGCCCAGAACGATAGTTCCAGTCAAAGCATGCACGGTATTTTAAACAAATATCCTAAAATAGAAAAGCCGCAAATTTCGGGTTATTCTTATCAGCTAAGTGCCTTACTGGCTATGATGGAAACAGCAAAAAAAATGCAGCCTTCTGGTACTTTAGTAGAAAAATATGAGCAGCGATTTTTAGATTCCTGCCGGCGGGAGAATATTTCGGAGGAAGTAATAACTGCTTCGCTAACGTATGCACAAGCTATTAGTAAAAACGTACTTGCCTACGCCAAAGCGGATAAATATAACCGCATTAGCAATTATCCCCGCTATACTCCAACTAACCAGGAGGGTGCCTGGTATCCTACCCCGCCAGGCTATTTTGCACCGGTAGAGCCTTATTTTAATACCGTTCGGTCGTTTACCTTAGATACTTGCAGTCAGTTTAAGCCGGCGCCACCGGTAGCATTTTCTAAAGAGAAATCTTCTGAGTTCTATAAATTAATGCAGGAAAGCTATCAGGAAGGTGTGCTATTACCCAAAGACCACCAGGATATTGCGGCTTTCTGGGATTGTAATCCTTTTGCGCTTCAAGATAATGGGCACATGCTGGTAGGTATGAAAAAAATATCGCCGGGAGCGCATTGGCTGGGTATTACGGGTATTGCCTGCCAGCAAGCCAAAGTACCTTTTGCCAAAGCCATGCAAATAAATACCCTGGTTGCTATTTCGTTAATGGATGGTTTTATTTCGTGCTGGGATGAAAAATTTCGGAGCAATCGCATTCGCCCGGAAACGGCTATTCGCAAATACATTGATCCTCGGTGGAAACCCCTCTTGCAAACTCCGCCATTTCCGGAATACTTAAGTGGTCACTCTACTATTTCATCTGCTGCGGCAGTAGTTTTAACGCATTACTTAGGAGATAATTTTAAATATAACGATACCGTAGAAGTGCGGTTTGGTTTGCCTGCCCGTGAATTTAAGTCTTTTCAGCAAGCTGCCGATGAAGCAGGTATTTCTCGTTTTTACGGCGGTATTCACTTCCGCGATGCTATTGACAATGGCCGTCTGCAAGGTTTGCAAGTAGGGGAGTGGGTGGTGAATAAAGTAAATAAAAAGGCTAATCCATTGGTAGTAGCTGAGGCAAAATAGTTAAGTAGCTCTTAGTTAGTAAATCTAATAAATGGTTTATATTTCGCCGTTTACCTAAATTTGTTAAATGGCTGCTATTTATAGAACCCGGATAAAAAAACAATTATTAAGTTTTATTTTATTTTTTACTATTCCCTTTTTTGTTCAGGCTCAGGAACTTAGTAAAGATGAAGTTTTACTTTTTTCTTATTTTAAAGGAAACGGCGATGGTTTACACTTCTCCGCCAGTACCGATGGCTTAAACTGGTCTACTTTAAAAAACGATAGTATTTTTCTAAACCCCCAGGTTAGTAAAGATAAGCTTATGCGCGATCCCTGCATTATTAAAGGTCCGGATAATCTGTTTCACATGGTCTGGACGGTGAGCTGGAATGCGAAAGGAATTGGTTACGCCAATTCGCCGGATTTAATTCATTGGTCAAAACAGCAGTACATTCCGGTAATGGAACACGAAGCAGGCGCCCGCAATAGTTGGGCCCCTGAAATCACGTACGATCCCAAACAAAAATTATATCTAATCTACTGGGCAACTACCATTACTGGTTTGTATCCGGAAACGCAATCGAAAGAGGAAAGTGGTTACAACCACCGAATGTATTATACTACGACCTCCGACTTTAAGAAATTTAGCCCCACCAAACTGTTATACGAGCCCGGCTTTAACGTGATTGATGCCACTATTGTCCCTAATCACAACGAGTATTTAATGTTCCTGAAAGACGAAACGCGCGAACCCCCGCAAAAAAACCTTCGGATAGCAACGAGCAAAAAACTGACAGGACCTTATAGTGCCGCCGGACCGCCCATAACTGGTAAATATTGGGCTGAGGGTCCAACTGCCTTAAAGTTGGGCAACAACTGGATTGTGTATTTTGATAAATATACCGAAGGCAAAATGGGTGCTGTTACTTCTCCGGATTTAAAAACCTGGACCGACATTTCAGATAAAATAACTTTTCCGGCAGGCGTGCGACACGGTACTGTGTTTAAAGTTACCCGCCAGGAATATGAAAAATTACAGTAGTTGCTTCTCGTCTTTTTTCTTGAAGGTGCCTGAAATTTAATAAAATCCTAAAATGATATAGCCCGTGCCCGCACTTTCCAAGGGCTAATAACGTTTAACCTTTACTTGCTAATAATAGTTTGGTAAGTGAGTTAATAGTAGCAGGTCCAGACAAACCGCCACTCGAACCTGTATCGTACATGTATAATGAGTTTTAGGATTTTTCTAGCTTTTGTTTTTCTGTTTTTTACTATTTCCCGGCTGTCTGCTCAGCCAGACCAGTATAAGTTTATCCGGATCGATAACGATAAAGGCTTATCTAATAATCAGATTAACTGTATTTTAGAAGATAACCAAGGGTTTATGTGGTTTGGTACTATGACCGGGCTGAACCGCTACGATGGGAATGCTTTTAAAACGTTTCGGCACGATGTCCGGCATGCCACTTCCCTGCGGGATAATTATATAAATGCTATTTATGCCGGGCCGGAAGAAAAATTGTGGGTGGTAACCCGCGGCGGATTAACTATTTACGACCCCTTAACTGAATCTTTTTTCCCGAGTACCACGCGTTGGCTGCAAAAGTACGCTTTGCCCGATTCTGGTATTACCAAGGTAGTAAAAGATAAAATCGGGGATTATTGGTTTGTTCATGCCACAAAGGGCTTATTTAAATATTCTCCCCAAACAAAAGTAACTCAAAACTTAACAGAGAGCTTGCATGCTGGTTCCGTGTCCGATTTTGTTCAGGATAAAAGCAACGATTACTGGCTAATATACCGCGATGGAACGCTGGAAAAAAGAAGTGGAAAAAATTGGCAAGTGCTTTTTCGAAACCGACATTTAGGTCAGCAGCAAGTAGCTAACAGACAAGGTTTTCATCTATTTGCCGATAATAGCAATGATTTGTGGATCTACCAGGAAGATGTACCCGCTGGTATATTTTGTTTCAACTCTACAACTAAAGTATTTCAACATTACCACCGCGACTCCGAAAAATTTAAATTAAATAATGATTTAGTGCGGAGTGTGATTCAGAACTCAGATGGTAAAATATGGGTTGGAACGGATCATGGCGGCGTAAATATTATTGATAAAAAAAATAACACAATAGCGTACCTCTTACAAAATTCCGACGATGAAAGTAGTATCAGCCAGAATAGTATTTATTCTCTGTACCGCAATAAGGCTAATATTATTTGGGTAGGTACTTACAAAAGTGGCCTTAGCTACTATCATCCTAATAATATTAAATTTCCGGTTTACCGTTACCAGGCCACTAACCCTAATAGCTTACCTTACAATGATATAAACCGATTAGTAGAAGATGCACGCGGTAATATTTATATGGGTACGAACGGCGGTGGTTTACTGTATTTCGACCGGAAAAATAACCGTTTTCAACAATTTCAGCACGATCCTAAAAATTCAAACAGTCTGAGTAATAATGTTATTGTAGGTTTATACCTGGATAAAAAGCAGAATTTATGGATTGGAACATACTACGGTGGGTTAGATAAATTTGATGGAAAAACTTTTACCCATTACCAGCACAATCCAAAAGATCCAAACAGCATTTCAGACGACCGAGTGTGGGAAATTTTTGAAGATTCCCGGAATAACTTATGGGTTGGTACTTTAGGCGGAGGGCTGGAATTATTGGATCGAAAAAATGAAACGTTCCGGCATTATCGAATGGGGCAACCTAAATCGGTACATTCTGATTTTATTTCGTCGATAATAGAAGATAAGGCCGGTAATTTATGGATTGGTACTGCTTACGGAGTAGATAAATTAGACCGTAAAACGGGAGAGTTTATTCACTACGTAAACAGTAATCATAGCGCAACAGGTTTAAGTAATAATAATATTATTACGGTTATGGAAGATAGCCGGGGACTTATTTGGATGGGCACCAACGAAGGTTTAAATATTTTTGACAAGAAAAAGAACGCTTTCCGTAGTTTCCGTAAAGAAGACGGCTTACCCGATAATTCTATCCAGGGAATTGTAGAAGATAATCAGCATACTGTTTGGCTAGCCACTCAAAATGGTATTTCAAATGTAACAGTAAAGCAAAACTCTGCGGCAACTAGCTTCACCCTTCATTTTAAAAATTACGATGTGTCAGATGGGTTACAAGAAAAAGCTTTTAATAATAATGCCTTTTTAAAAACCCGGTCCGGCGACTTATTATTTGGGGGCAGTAACGGTTTTAATATTTTTCATCCTGGTAAGCTGGAAGTAAACAAGCGAATTCCGCCGGTGGTGTTAACTGATTTTCAAATTTTTAATCAATTTGTGGAAGCAGGTGATTCGCTTAACGGACGGGTTTTATTAACTAAAAATATTAATGAGGTAAAAGAAATTACGTTGCGTCATCACGAAAACATGTTTTCGATTGCTTTTGCAGCGCTAAATTTCTTGCAACCCGAAAAAAATAAATACGCCTATAAACTGGAAGGGTTTAACGACCAATGGCTTAGTGTAGATAACCAGGTACGCAAAGCTACCTTTACCAATTTAGATCCGGGTACTTATATTTTCCGGGTAAAAGCCTCAAATAACGACGGATTATGGAATGCTACTGGAGCAGCCTTACGGATAACCATTTTACCACCTTTCTGGAAAACTAATTTAGCTTTTGCTTTTTATATTTTATTGTTTCTGGCTGCTTTATGGTTAGCTCGTAAGATAGTGCAGACGCAGGAACGCCTGAAGTATAAATTAGTCCAGGAACGAGAAGAAGCCCAGCGCCGGCAAGAATTAGACACTCTGAAAATTCGCTTCTTTACTAACATTAGTCACGAGTTTCGAACTCCGTTAACTCTGATTCTTTCGCCATTGGAGAAAATGCTAAAAGAAGCTACGGCCGATGGTAACAAGATAACGCAATTAAAATTAATTTACCGCAATGCCCGCCGCTTACTAAATCTGGTAAATCAACTACTCGACTTCCGAAAAATGGAGGTGCAGGAAATTGTTTTACATCCTTCGCAAATAGATGTTATTCCTTTTATCCGCGAAATTGCTTTTTCTTTTTCCGATATCTCCGAAAATAAGAACATTCAGTTTACTTTTCAAACCGGCATGGAACACCTGGTAACTAATATTGACCAGGATAAAATGGAGAAGATCTTGTTTAATTTGCTGTCCAATGCCTTTAAATTTACCCCGGAGGGAGGCAAAGTTTCAGTAGAGGTAAGCGTTGCCGATTTTAATAATGATCCGGATAGAAAGAACCTGGTTATTCAGGTAAAAGATACCGGTATTGGTATTCCGCCGGAAGATCAGGAAAATGTGTTTAAGCGGTTCTTCCAGAGTGATATACCCGGCTCGATGGTAAACCAGGGTAGCGGCATTGGCTTAGCTATTACCAAAGAATTTGTAAAATTACACCAAGGCGAAATTACCATACAAAGTGCTCCCGGGGCAGGTACTTGTTTTACCATTATGCTGCCTGTTGTACAAGAGGTATTTACCCCCGTGAATGGTAATGTAGTAACCAGCGAAATACAGACTTTAACTACTGGTATTTCTGAGGTGAAGGTGAATGGGACTAAAAACTTCGGCAAAAAGCCAGTTATTTTATTAGTAGAAGATAACGAAGATTTTCGGTTTTACCTGAAAGATAACCTGAGTGTTTTTTACCAGGTAGTAGAAGCCGCTAACGGGAAACAAGGCTGGCAGCAAGCCGTTACTTTGGCTCCTGACCTGATAGTAAGCGATATTCTTATGCCCGAGATGGACGGCATTACCTTCAGTCGTAAATTGAAAAAAGATCCGCGTACGGCAGGTATTCCGGTTATTTTATTAACGGCTAACGCTACCGAAGAGCAACGGCTGCTAGGCTATGAAACTGGTGCCAGCGATTATATAACTAAACCTTTTAATTTCGAAATACTACTTTCCCGTATAAAATATTTAATTGCCCAACAAGTGGCGTTCCGTACAGCTTTGCAGCATAAAATGGAGGTAAAGCCACAAGATATTGTTATTACGCCACTCGACGAAAAATTAATTCAGAAAGCCATTGCTTTTACCGAACAAAATATAGCCAACCCTGATTTTTCGGTAGAAGAGCTGAGCCGGGAATTAGGGATGAGCCGGGTTTATTTATACAAGAAGTTGCTGGCTATAACGGGGAAAGCGCCGCTGGAATTTATCCGGACGGTACGCTTAAAACGGGCAGCCCAATTATTAACCGAAAGCCAGCTTACAGTAGCCGAGGTAGCCTATGAAGTAGGTTTTAATAACCCGAAATACTTTACTAAATACTTCAAGCAAGAGTTTAATGAACTGCCTTCGGCGTATGCAACCGGCAAACGTGTGAAAGTATAAGAGTATCAATTACCATTTACCATTTACCAACATGTAATTCTTGCGAAATTACTTTGATGAATGGTAAATAATAACAGGTATTTGGTAAATGGTAAATGGTAATTGGTAATTGGTAATTGAAAATTGGTATTGCGGATGCTGGTTGTAAGGTGTATATTTGAATAAAGCAAATATTCTGCTTATCAAAGTACTTGAGAAGTTATTTCAGTGGAATAGCTTTCGCTCTTCTTACTTAATGTGGTAGTTTATCTGTAGTTAACGTTACTATTTAAGTAATTCTAAATGTTTGCGTTGCTCAGTTGCTGTTAGTTTAAGGCAATTTATTAAGAACATCTGTTAGACCTTAACTACCACTTACCTCATAACTTTTTAATTGTTTGTTGTAGAGGGCTTTCTGCTACTTTTTAAGGGTAGATTTCTTTTATATATTATATTTATGTTTTTTTATATTAAAATTAATTGCTTTAAAACTTTATGACGACTTTTTACAAGCCTTTATTCCTGGTAGTATTCTGTTTATGGGGTACTATTTCCCTCCAGGCTCAAAACAAAAGCTCCATTTATTTAGGCAAAGTTCCGAATGTTGTAGCCGCTTATAAAGCAAACCTAACGAAAACAAACGCTGCAACAAGTACAAGCAATACAAATAAAATTAGTTATATTATTCCAGGACAAGCGCCTTTGGTGCTTACTGTTAAGAATAATAAAAAAGAAGGTGCCCACGAAGTATTTTCCGGCCCGGTAAATAATGGCAAAAACAATTACTTCTTCCTGAAAGCCGAAGGCGCTAAGTTATCGGGTTATGTTATCTTAAAAGATCAGAAAAAAGCCTATGAATACGCTTCCGTATCAAACCAGGTATATCTGAAAGAAGTAAACATTGATAAAGTTCTTTGTTTGGAGTATGAACCCGCCAAGAGTAAAGCCGCTCCAGCCATAAGTTCTACTACCAATCTAGTAGGTGCCGTTCCTGATCTGCAAAGTTTACCGGGCGCTAAGGCCGTAATATATCTCGATTTTGATGGTGAAAAAGTAAAAAGCCTTTACTGGAATGCAGGTAACGTAATTGATGCCAAACCCGCTGATTTATCTGAATCCGAAATTGTAGATGTTTGGAAATTAATAAGCGAAGATTTTCGGCCTTTTGCCGTAAATATTACTACCAGCTTAACTGCTTACCGAAATGCTCCTGCCAACCGCCGGATGCGGGTAATTTTTACGCCTACCGATGATGCTGGTCCCGGTTACGGAGGAATAGCTTACGTAGGTTCATATACCTGGGGCAATGATACGCCTTGCTGGGTATTTAATAGCGGAATAAAAGGTGCCGGCGAAGCTGGTTCGCATGAAGCGGGACACACCTTAGGGTTGAGCCACGATGGCCGCACTTCGCCGTTAGAAGAATATTATGCCGGCCAGGGATCATGGGCTCCTATTATGGGGGTAGGTTATTACGTAGAGCAGGTGCAATGGAGTAGAGGCGAGTACTCAAAAGCTAGTAACACAGAAAATGATCTTACTATAATTACTTCTAAAGATAACGGCATCGGTTTCCGTCCCGATGATTATAGTAATAATAGTACCAACGCCCGCCCGTTAGTAGCCAATAGCTCCGGAGTTATACTAGCTGCCAATAACAAAGGTATTATTACTACCCAAGCAGATATAGATGTTTTTTCTTTTACAGTTGGCAGCGGTGCCATTACGCTTAATGTTAATCCTTCTCCGGATTATCCTAATTTAGATATTTTATCAACTTTAAAAAATAGCGCGGGTACTACGGTTGCTTCTGCCGAATCTGATAACATGTCCGCCTCTTTAACGCCTACTTTAACACCGGGTACGTATTACCTCTACGTAACAGGCGTTAGAGGTAAATTAGGGGCTAATTCCGATTACGGCTCTATGGGAGAATACAGTATTTCGGGTAACTTGCTATCCAGCTATTGTACGCCGCTAGTTACCAAAGGCTGCCGCGATGGCGATTACATTGATAGTTTTAAATTTAACACCTTAACTAACAGTAGCTCGGGTTGTAACGGGCAATCCAATGGCTATATTATTTACCCTGCCACAGGTTCCCTCACCACCACCGTAAATCCTGGCCAAAGCTATACGCTCAGTTTAAAATCAGGGGCAGACTATCCGGAAGGTTTTGGAGTTTGGATTGATTATAACAACAATAATAACTTTAGCGATGCCGGAGAGTTCGTGTATCAATCTCCTACGGCAGTTGTAGGGGAAACATATACCGGTAAAATCACTATTCCAACCAAAATAACTCCGGGTCCGCGAAGAATGCGCGTGCGGGCACAATACAATACCGTAATTGAGGCGGAGCAGTTCTGCGATGCTTTCGAATTTGGTGAAACTGAAGATTATACCATTACCATTGGTCAGCCGGTAGCCCAATCGGGTTGGGATGTAGCTTATGGTGGTTCTGAAACCGAAAGTTTTTCGGAAGTAATTAAAACTACGGATGGTGGCTACTTATTAGGTGGATATTCTGCTTCGGGGCAAACTGGTGATAAAACGCAGGATAGCCGTGGTGCTAACGATTACTGGATAGTGAAAACCGATGCTAATGGTAAAAAAGTTTGGGATAAGCGCTTTGGCGGCAATGGTCACGATTATTTAAATCGGTTGATTCAAACACATGATGGCGGATTTTTACTGGCGGGTAGTTCTTTGTCGGGCATAGGCGGCGACAAGAGCCAGGCCAGCCGGGGCGATCGCGATTACTGGATTGTGAAAATTGCGAGCGATGGGGTAAAACAATGGGATAAACGTTTCGGTGGCAGCGGCTACGATGAGCTACGCAAGGTAGCTCAATTACCATCTGGAGATTATATGTTAGCTGGTACCAGCGATTCGCCGGCCGGCGGCGATAAGAGCCAGGGTAGCCAGGGCGGACGCGATTATTGGTTAGTAAAGCTGAACAATGATGGTACTAAAATTTGGGACAAACGCTACGGCGGTAATTTAGCCGATAATCTGGAGAACTTCCTTCTCACTAATGATGGTGGCTTCTTACTAGGAGGAGCATCCACTTCGGGGCAAACCGGTAATAAGAGCCAATCAAGCCAAGGTGGTGAGGACTTCTGGCTGGTGCGCACCGATGCTAATGGTAATCAGCTTTGGGATCAGCGGTTCGGTGGTAGCCGCGACGATCATCTTTTCTCGATGGGGCGTTTATCTACCGGGGAGTTTTTTGTAGCTGGTTGCAGTTCTTCGGGTAAGGAAGGCGATAAAAGCCAGGCTAGTCAGGGCGCAAAAGATTTCTGGATGCTTAAAATAAGCAGCAGCGGTGCTAAAATTTGGGATAAGCGCTTTGGCGGGAGCAACGACGATGAATTACGCTCTATTATTCGTACCGCGGATGGCGGGTTCTTATTAGCCGGTAAATCTGCTTCGGGCGTGAGTGGCGATAAAAGCCAGGATAGTCAAGGAGGTGCCGATTACTGGATAGTGAAATTAGCAAGTAATGGTAGTAAGCAATGGGATCGTCGACTTGGTGGGCGCGGAGCTGAAGAACTACGCAATGTACTTATTGCCGCAGATGGTAGCTATGTATTAGGCGGACGTTCAGAATCGGGCTTAACAGGCGACCGGACCCAAAATAACCTCGGTGGTAGCGATTATTGGCTGATTAAAATAGAAGATACTTCTGTTGCGGGTTCCTTAGCGGTAGCAAACAACCAGGTTACTGCTGCTACCCGGTTGGCTACTCCACTAGAAGCTAATAATCAATTAATTAATTTAACAGCTTACCCTAACCCATTTGCGGATAAAATGACTTTGAGCTTTACTTTAGCAAAAACTCAAACAGTGCACGTGCAAATTTATAACGGTCAGGGACAAGTAGTAAAAACCCTCTACCGCGGCGAACTACAAGCAGCAAAGCACAATAGGTTCACTTGGCAGCCTTCCCAACCTTTAAAAGCCGGTATTTATTTTGTGCGGGTAGCTACGTCTACAAAAAGTTTCCAGCAAAAAGTATTGCTACAGCAATAATATTTAAATAAAAATTCCCACCATTGCATAACCTTGCCGGTGAATATTTAAGTTTATTTAAATATTCACCGGCAAGGTTATGCCTAATGCTTTAAGTTATACTAAATTGTATCAAAAAGTTATCTTGGATTTTGCTTGCTAGTAAGCGTTTTTTTGAAGCCTTTTTCAAGTCTCCAAAGAACAACATCAAAGTCTGCTTTAGCAACTACTTCTTACTATTGGTTATAAATTTTTATTTATATTGGTAGAATAGAAAATTGCAGGAAAATAGTACATCTCTTACGCTAGTTTCTCAGCTACATACCTGCTGTTCCTGTAACATTATTAAAGCTTTAGCTTTTTAGTAATAGAGCCAGCATAAGGCATAATAAAAGTAAATGCTCTTACTAACTTTAACCTCTCTTTAATTTTAAATACAATGAATTTTATAGTTATTGCATTATGATGTTGATTATTTAGATTTTATAAAGAAAATGAACGTATTTTAGTGTCAAAATAGAACTATATATTTAAAAACATAGTAAATACACTAAATCTACAATTAATGGATATTGGTTTAAATTAATTTTATATAGTATATACTGTATTTAAGTTAAAAAATTTCATTTAATAGTAATGAATTGACTTTTTAAATTTTATCCAATACCTTACTAAAATATCTACGCTCTAAATCTATACTTATGGTTGTTTTATTAGATACTATTCGTGGTAGTACCGCTGCTATATCTCAGGAATTATTGTACAGTTCCGATTCTATTAAAATTTGGTATGAGCCTGATGAACAGTGGCTTTATACAGAATGGACAGGCTCTTTGAACTTGCATACTGTTCAGCAGAACGGCCAGAAAGTTTTGCAGTTTCTCAAAGAAAAGCAATGCACTAAAATTTTAAATAACAATCAGCAGGTGCAAGGTCCTTGGTTAGATGCTTGTTCGTATGCAGCCGAAGAATCATTGCCGCAATTAATTGAAGCTGGTTTGCAGTATTTGGCCTGGGTGCAATCACCTAATCCTTACAGCCAGTACTCTATGGAGCAAACCCTAGAAGCTACGAGTTTATCTATTAAAAACCGAATTAATGTTTTTTACTCCCTGCCTGTTGCAAAAGAATGGCTCAGAAATGTTTAAAATTTAATGTATGTGAATAGCGGATTGTTACAATTAAATTTTACTAATACTAAAAAAGGCCTGTAATCAATTACAGGCCTTTTTTAGTATTAGTAAAATTTAATTGTATTTAGGTTATCCAGTCATAAACTATTGTAGTTGGCCCTTATTTACCTTATACTTATAGTACAAAATTTACTTTAAACAATTAAGCAATTTTGATTTAACCTGCCTGACGAAAAGCGGATAAATATTTTTCAATGTAAAATTGTTTGTATTTTGCTTTGTATTGCATCACAAATCGGGGATGTTCGAGCGGCATTATTGTTTCAAAAAAATGATATTTCTGATTTAACTGCCGAAGAAATTTCTCGTTTTTACCGGTACCAAAGCAAAAGCATATATCGGTATTTATACCCAAATCTATTTGCTTTTGAATATTCTGTACAATAAACTCGTAAACGGCCTCGGTAAGTTCTGGATTATCGTAATAATTATAATTTACTTCAGTACCATTTTTACCTGGCGCCGTAAAGCCAAGCGGGCAAATAGAATTAATATAAAATTTTTGATAAAAGGCAGTTGGTCCACCATAAGCCTGAATAACGTCGTAAACAAAAACCGATGAGGGCTCGTGCGTTTCTTTGCCAAAGTAAGGAATACCGCATTCGAGTTTTAACCTTTTCGAATCCGTAAACGGAACGCCTGTAACACCACCGCCAAACCTGCCGGGGTTTATGCCTAAAATCATGTGCCGCGCATGCCTATCGTTATAAAACTTATGATAAAACGACGACACTATCGGCATAATATTCTGATCTTCTTTAAATGGGTTTAGAATACGAATACCAAGCGGTAGTGGATCTGTAAAATCTAATGTAGCGTTAAATTGAATTACTTTATCGGCGAATGTTGTCATGCAAAATTTTACTAGCAAAAGCTTTTATCTTTCTTTTAAAAACAATACTGTTAGCAATTAATTCCTGATTAAAACCTAAACGTACCCGAGGGTTCCTGCAATCTAAATGGGGATAAAATTAAAAATGCTTGCCTAAAAGGAAATCAGTATTTTAATTTAACACTTCTAACAAAGAAATCTAACTAAATTTGAAACAATGTAAATACAACTATTGTATATACAAATATCATTAATACTTTTGACACGAAATTAAGAATAAGGCTAATTGTGAAACTCGAGGAGGAAATTAAACAAAAAAGTTTTAAGTCGCCGCATCACCGGATGATGGTAAACATCATGTTTACGGGAAATTTCCTGCAAAAGCGTTTACTATGCATGATGCGTTCCTTTGGAGTCTCGCCGCAGCAGCACAACGTTTTAAGTATTCTGCGTGGGCAACATCCTAATCCTTGTTCATTGGGCGATATTCAAGAACGAATGCTGGACCGGATGAGTAATGCTACCCGTTTAGTAGATAAATTACTGGAAAAAGGTTTGGCGGAGCGTTGTCAGTGTACGGCAAACCGTCGGAAAATAGATATTACCATTACCGAGACAGGATTAGCATTACTCAAACAAATTGAAGAAAAGGTACCTCCTTTTGAAGAATTATTTCCGGCAATTACCCCAGAAGAAGCTTCTATCTTGGGTCAATTATTAGATAAAGTCAGGGAATAAAAAAATTTTGCTTTAACAGTTGTATATACAAATAATGTAGTAATTGATAATTAGAATAAAATTAAAATGGAAAAACAACCGCTTTTAACTTCATATCAGTTAGGTTCTCTAACTTTAAAAAACCGGGTAGTAATGGCTCCCATGACTCGCAGTAGGGCCGATAACCCCGAAAACGCAGCCACAGCCTTAGCCGCTCAGTATTATGCTCAACGTGCTTCTGCAGGTTTAATTATTTCCGAAGGAACTCAGGTTAGTCCGCAAGGGGTGGGTTATATAAATACGCCGGGTATTTATTCCGAAGCTCAGGTAAAAGGCTGGCAGCAGGTAACCGAAGCCGTACACGCAAAAGATGGGAAGATATTTGCCCAGTTATGGCACGTAGGTCGTATCTCACATCCGGATTTTCATAACGGCGAATTGCCCGTAGCTCCTTCGGCCATTAACCCGAACGATAAGTCGTTTACTCCTCTAGGTTTTAAAGATACCGTTACCCCGCGCGCCCTGGAAACGCACGAAGTTCAAGCTATTGTGCAGGACTTTAAAAAGGCGGCCGCTAATGCTTTAAAAGCTGGTTTTGATGGGGTAGAACTACACGCCAGCAACGGATATTTAATTCAGCAGTTTTTTAATAAAGTATCTAACCAGCGTACCGAACAATACGGAGGTTCTATCGAAAATCGCGCTCGTTTTCTGTTCGAAATCTTAGATGCTTTAAAAGAAGTAATTGATCTCAACCTCGTGGGTGTACGACTAAATCCTTCGTTACATGGTTTAAGCGGAATTACCGTAGATGAGGAAACCATTCCAACTTTCGAGTACATTGTAAAACGTTTAAACGAGTATAATCTGGCTTACCTACATTTATCAGAGCCTTTTGTGCCCGTAGATAATGTACCCCATGCAGTAGCCGAAGTGGCTAAACACTTCCGTCCGTTATATACTGGCACTTTAATTATTAACAAAGGATTTAGCCAGGAAACAGGCAACCAAATAATTACGGAAGGTTTAGCAGACCTAGTGTCTTTTGGCGTACCATTTATTTCTAATCCTGATTTGCCCGAGCGTTTTGCGCAAAAAGCCGAGTTATCTGCTCCAGATAAAAATACTTTTTATACGGGCGGAGCGAAAGGATACGTAGATTATCCTGCTTTGGCTGAGATAGAAGCTTCGTAGTTTTAATTTTTTCTTTGTTTTTGTTCCAAGCCGGCCGGATTCTTCCGCCGGCTTTTTTATTAAACTTGAATTAAGCCTTGTATGAAAACATTTACTGTCGAAAAAGCTTACTATTTTAGTAAATCCATATAAAAACAGGTAGTTTTTATATGGATTTATCCTATTTTGCTAAACAAATATTTATAAAAAGTAAATAGGTAAAAATTTGCCTTGCTACCCACGTATGTTCCATATTTGTTTTAATCTACTTAAAAACCTATAAGCTATGAAATACAATTTATTAGGTAATACCGGAGTGTTGGTTTCGGAACTTTGCTTTGGTACGATGACATTTGGTGGACAGGGTTATTGGGAAGCCATCGGGAGGCAAACCCAGGACGAAGCGAACGCCTTGCTTAAAACGGCGGTAGATGCGGGTATTAACTTTATTGATACGGCCAACGTGTATTCGTACGGACAATCAGAGCAAATACTGGGGCAAGGGCTCAAACAAGCCGGACTTTCCCGTAATGAATTATTTATTGCTACTAAAGTTCGTGGCCGCATGAGTGCCGGCGTAAATCAAGTAGGCTTATCGCGTTATCACATTTTTCAATCGGTAGAAGAAAGTTTGCAGCGGCTACAGATGGACCATGTAGATTTACTTTATGTGCACGGCGTAGATGCGGCAACCTCGGTAGAGCAGGTAGTACATAGCTTGCACGATTTAGTAACCAGCGGCAAAGTGCGTTACATTGGGGTGTGTAATTGGCCAGCCTGGATGGTAATGAAAGCATTGAGTATTGCCAAGCAGCACGGCTGGCACGAGTTTGTAGCAATGCAATATTTTTATGCCGTAGCTAACCGCGATGTGGAGCAAGAATTATTGCCTTTAGCCCTGGATCAGCATTTAGGATTTATGCCCTGGAGTCCGTTGGCCGGAGGCTTCTTATCGGGTAAGTTTACTCGTAATCAAACCAATACCGGTGGCCAATCGCGGCGCGATAGCTTTGATTTTCCGGTGATAGATAAAGAAAAAGCTTACGATATTATTGATGTATTAATACGACTAAGTGAAAATTATAATGTATCGGCAGCCGAAGTAGCATTAGCCTGGGTGCGGCAACAAAAAGGTATTACCAGTACTATTATTGGGGCCAAAACACCGGAACAACTTACGTCTAATATTCACTCTACAACTTTTGATTTATCAGCAGCCATTCTGGAAGAGTTAAATACTGTAAGTCAGCCGGAGAAAAGATATCCAGGTTGGATGGTAGAACGGCAAATGGGCGACCGGTTACCAGTAGCGGATAAAAAATAATTAATTGTATAAAAATAAAAGCGGCTCAGAAAATTCTCTGAGCCGCTTTTATTTTGCTTAAGGATTAGTTGACCACATGCCGGCTTCTTTAATAAATACCCGGCGGTTTAATTTAAGCTGGGCAATTATTAATTCAGCTAAATCTTCGGGCTGCATTACTTTTTCCGGATTGCCATCGGTAAGTTTGTTGGCAATGGCCAGGTCAGTGGCTACAGTGCTGGGCGTTAAAGCGCTTACCCGAATATTGTGTTTGCGCACTTCCTGCATTAACGATTCGGTTAAACCCATTACGGCAAACTTAGAAGCACTGTAAGCACTGGTAACGGCCGCGCCCCGCTGACCCGCCGTAGAAGAAATATTAATAATATCGCCGGTTTGGCGTTCTATCATATCCGGTAAAACGGCGCGAGTCATATAATATACCCCCATTAAGTTAACCTGAATAATTTTTCCCCACTCGGCTGGTTCCAATTCCAGAAATTTACCAAAAGTACCCGTACCAGCATTATTAATTAAAATATCAACGGGGCCCAGTACTTTTTTAATTTGAACGGCCGCCGCATTTACAGCATTTATATCCGCTATATCGGCGGTTACTACCGAAGTTTTAACCCCAAGACCTTGAATAGCATTGGCTGTATCTTGTAGTTGGCTGGAAGTACGAGCCAGTAAGCCCACGTGTACACCTTCTTTTGCTAAAGCAATAGCTATTGCCCGGCCAATACCTTTTCCGGCTCCGGTAACCAGGGCAACTTTGCCTTTTAATGATTCCATATTTACTTTATTTAGTAAGTAGTTATAATTCAAAATTTATAATGGCAAATATACCGTGTTTGAAAATAACCTGTGTGCTTGAGTTATGTTTCAATTATAAGACACAAGTATCCGGATATTAGATGTTAGACTTTGGTGTAATCAAGCATGTGAATATCAATGGTATATTACAGTAATCTCGACACCTGATATATTGAATTAATTTTTGCCAGTTACTAGAATTATCAAAATTATCAACCACTAAAATTTTACACTCTTTAAAAGCACCATAACGTATAAAGTTCTAATTAAAAAGCTTACGAATTATAATATGCCAACCCCTCGTCTGGAAATTAACTATTGTACGCAATGCCGTTGGCTTTTACGGGCCGCCTGGCTGGCGCAAGAAGTATTAACTACCTTTGAGTTAGAAATGGGTGAAGTTGCTTTAATACCTGGAACGGGTGGAGTATTAGATATCCGTTTAAATGGAGAATTAATCTTTTCTAGGAAAGAAGCCGGGCGGTTTCCGGAAGCAAAGGAATTAAAACAACTTATTCGGGATATAATTGCTCCCGATAAGCCATTGGGCCACAGTGATCGCAAGTAAAACGTGAACCAGCCAGATTAAGCGTGTTTCTTCTCCTGTCTAGCTTGAAAAAAGTAAATAATTTTGACAGTTTCTGCCGGGAGAAGTCACCTGTTTAAAAAAAGTAACTTTTACCGGTAGAAACTGCCAATAAGATTGGTTCTATAAATGAATTTTATTCTTTGGCATCGTTTACTTCAATCCAATGGCCATCCGGGTCCTGAAAATAAACTTGTTTTACGCCATCGGTACGTAAAGTGTATTCTTGCGGTGCTCCGGTCCAACTCTCAAACTTAATGTTTTCTTTTTTAAGGCGGCTAATAAAATCTTCGACCGAGGCAACGCTAAAGCACAAATGCTCACTTTTATCGTAAAGGGTTTCGTGCGGCTTACCCTGTATTAAATGCAAATGCGACTTTTCGCCCACGCTAAACCAGGTGTGCAAGCCATCTTTAAACGGCTCGGGTATTTTTTTTAACTGCAAAAAGTTTTCGTAGAAAGTAGTGGTAGTTTGCAGGTCTTTTACGTGCAGGGCCACGTGGTTGAGCCAGGTAAGCGGTTGTGCCTTAGTTGCCTTGGTTTGAGCATTTGTAGTTAAAGTTGTTAAACTTAAAATGCTGGCGAAACAAAAGAAAAATAAATATTTCATATTAGCTGTTATAAAAATAGGGTAGAAGGCGAAGATAAAAACTATCCTGCAAATAATTTAACTATCCTTACGCAATCTTCAACTTTATTAAGTTTAGTGCTTTATCCCGAGTTCTGTTTTATTTATACTAAAGATTTGTAACTTAGCGTTAAGAAATATGTTCAACTAAAACACTGGTAAGTACAAACTTTAATTATTCTGCCTCTGAATTTTCCCCAAAAATGGACCTTTTAAAGCAGCAGTATAAATTAATGCAAAGTGCCCGTGCCGCGTTGTTTAGCTACGGCGATACGTTTACTTTAGCGCACTTTACCGAGGATTTGCCAATGTTTGGTGGTAACAGTATTCGAAGTTTATGGGTGCATACAGCTAACACCTATCAGTTTTGGTTAGGTAATTTTGCTCAACAGCAGGAATTCCCTTTTATTAAACCACTTTTTGTAGCAAACCTGAACGAAGTACGCCGGGTTTTTCAGGAAGTAAATAGTTTAACCGAACAGTTTTTGCAACATTTTGAGGAGAAATGGTCAGAACCAATTACCGGTGAAATACCTTGGCGAAAAATAAACATGCAAGTAACTCCGCTTGCGCTTTTTACGCATGTAATTACGCACGAGTGCCACCACAAAGGGCAAATAGTTTCTATGAGCCGGCAATTAGGGTATACGCCACCCGATACTGACTTGCTCCGGTTTTAAGGTAACTTTTAAATGCAATAAAAGTTAAAGAATAAAAAAGTAGTCTTATAAATTTTAAACTTTATAATCATGGGAAAAGCACAAGACGCCAAAAAGGAACAAAAGAAAAAACCTACTAAAACGGACAAAGAAAAGCGCGCCGAAAAGCAAGAAAAGAAGAACAAACCTAAATATGATTAATTGGTAAACTTACCTAATAATACCCGTAAGCCAGTTATGGAAAAGGAGTTGGCTTTTTATTTAAATTCAGAAAAGTCCTACCTGTACCCAATTGGTAGGACTTTTACTTTTATAGAGGTAAAATTTTATAATTTTGCCTCTTCGTTCAGTATATAGTTTTGCGAAATGTTTTTATTGATAAACCAGCGGATAAAATTTTTGTTAGTTGTGCTGGCGGCTATACTTAGTGTTTCTGTAACTGCCTGGAGCCAGGCGCCGGCTTTTGATGCCAAAAAACTTTTGGTTAGCTGGGAAGTAAACGAAAATAACTACCAAAATAAAGCTCAGTTTTTATCCACGATAATTTTAAACAACGGGGCACCGCAAGCATTACCAACAAGCGGCTGGAAAATTTACTTTAATTATAACCGCTCTATTATTTCAGGATCGGTGCGGGGAGCCGTTACGCTGCAGCACCTAAACGGCGATTTATTTCAAATAACACCAAAGGCAGATTTTAAAAGAATGTCTTCGGGTGCAATTGCCCGTATTTCTTTCGTTACAACCGGTGCCGCCCTAAACATTACGGATGCGCCCTCGGGATTTTACCTGGTCTGGGATAAAAGCCCTAACCAAGGTTTAGCGTTAAGCCCCGTCAAGGTAAAAGTACCTACTGCTACTAAACCCAGCACTGTGCCGGGTAGCCCGGCTATTACTTTAATTAATCCCGAAGCATTATATCAGCAAAATAAACCTACCCCCGATATTGCCGCCGAAAAATTACCAAAAATATTTCCTACGCCCGCTAATTACCGGGAAACGGAAGCGTCTTTTGCCTTAACTGCCGATATTCCGATTATAACTGCCACCGATTATTATCCGGAGGCAGAAATGTTGGCGGAAGACCTGGCCGCTATTTTCGGAAAGAAAACAGAATTTAAGAACACTGGTTCCGGCAAAGCAATCCGGTTGGTGAAGAAAGAAGATCTGGCTCCCGAAGCGTATGATCTGCGGGTTACTTCACAGGAAATTGTAATAAACGCGTCTACTCCAGCGGGTATGTTTTACGGCATGCAATCTTTAAAAACCTTGCTGCCGGCTAATGCCTGGGAATTAAGACCAAAGAGCGTAACTATTCCCGGCGTAGAAGTATCGGATTACCCGCGCTTCGACCACCGGGCGGTAATGTTGGACGTTGCCCGAAATTTTCAGTCGAAAAAACAGGTGCTTAAGTTGCTCGATTTAATGGCTTTGTATAAACTAAACGTGCTGCATTTCCATTTTAACGACGATGAAGGCTGGCGCGTGGAAATTGTACCTTTACCTGAATTAACCGAAATTGGCGGAAAGCGGGCGCATACTTTAGATAGCCGCAATAACCTGCCGCCTTCGTATGGGTCCGGACCAATAGCGAATAATCTTCCTGGTTCGGGATATTACACCCGTTCCGATTTTATTCAAATTTTAAAGTATGCCCGCGACCGTAACATAAAAGTAATTCCGGAAATTGAAACGCCTGGTCATGCCCGGGCCGCAATTAAAGCCATGGATATTCGATATTCCCGGTTAATGGCCGCAGGCAAGAAAGAAGATGCCGAAAGATACCTGTTGCGCGACTTAAATGATAAATCAGAATACCAGTCGGTGCAAAACTGGAACGACAACGTGATAAATGTGGCCTTGCCTTCAGTCTATAACTTCTTGGAAAAAGTAGTAGATGAGGTGCGGGATATGTACCAGGAAGCAGGCGCTCCGCTGCAAACCATTCATTTTGGGGGCGACGAAGTTCCGACCGGCGTTTGGGTGAAATCGCCGGTAGTACAAAAGCTGTTGCAGGAAGATGAACGCTTTACCTCGGTAGATGATATGTGGTATTATTATTTCCGGAAAGTAAACGAAATACTAAAAATCCGCAATTTGTACTTATCGGGTTGGGAAGAAGTAGCCATGCGTAAAACTGAAATCGAAGGGCAAAAACATTATATTCCTAATCCTGATTTTGTAAACGAAAACATTCACGTAGATGTCTGGAATAATACTCTGGGAGGAGGCTCGGAAGATTTAGCTTATCGGTTGGCCAATGCCGGTTATAAAGTTATCTTATCTAACGTGACGAATCAGTACTTTGATATGGCTTATAATAGCACGTTTGAAGAACCAGGTTTTTACTGGGGCAGCTTCGTAGACGTAGACAAGCCTTTTTACTTTATTCCGTACAATTATTATAAAAATACTAAAAAAGATAAGTTCGGAAATCCTTTGCCTAAATCGGTTTTTGCAGGGAAAGAACGACTCACGGATTTTGGTAAAAATAATATTGTAGGCATTCAGGGTTTGCTTTGGGCCGAAACCATTATTACTCCGGAACGAATGGAATACATGATTCTGCCCAAACTATTAGGTTTGGCAGAACGTGCCTGGTCACCCGATCCGGATTGGGCAGTAGAAAAAGACACGGTAAAAAGTGAGGCTTTGTATCAGCAGGCCTGGGCGCGGTTTGCTAATATTTTGGGTAAACGTGAGCTTCCCCGCTTGGATTATTACAGTGGTGGGTACCAATACCGCCTACCTCCGGTAGGGGCAGTGGTACAAAACGGTCAGGTAAGTGCCAATATACAACTTCCGGGCTTAACCATTCGGTACACTACCGATGGTACCGATCCTACCTTCCGAAGCCGGATTTACCGGGAACCTATCACCGAAACCGGAACTGTAAAACTGCGTGCTGTTAGCCGCACCGGCCGGGGAGGGAAAGTAGTAACCTTGGAAAATAAATAAAATATTAGTAAACGACCCTTACGTATTTCCCTGCTCTCTGTATTAGCGAAATGCGAATGAATAATAAAAAACCGGGTACTCCCGGTTTTTTATTTAAAAAGACTTGATTATATAAATTCCCCTGTAAAATCCTCACAATGGCGCCTCCCTATGGCGCGGAAGTTACTTCCGCGTCAAAAGGGTTATATAATCAGATACGGCTTTTTTACTTCCAGCCAAATTTTAAATTATTCGCCGTAATGAATAATGTTGCGAGCCATACCGTTAAAAATAAAGTAATGAAAGGGCAACACGGAGTACCAGTATAATCGACCCAAGATACCTTTTGGCCGGAAAGTGGCCGTTTGAATTAAATGGTTCTGCTGATTCTGGTTTTCGATTTTAAATTCGAGCCAGGCTTCGCCGGGTAATTTCATTTCGGCGTACAAAAGCAAACGTTTTTCAACTTTATCGACGTGCAGTACCCGCCAAAAGTCTAAGGCATCACCTGGATTTATGGTAGCCAGATTGGTGCGGCCCCGCCGTAAACCTACTCCACCAAATAACTTATCGATAAAGCCGCGTAGCCGCCATAAGCTATTTAAGTAATACCAGCCCCGTAAACCACCTATCCGGAAAATATTATTTAAAACTGCCTCGGGCGAGCGGCTAAATACAAAGTCACGTTTATCTTTAAAACAACCTTCTTCGGGTACCTGGATAAAATCCGTTACTTTTATTGGGCTTTCACTATTCGAAAAAGAATCTTTCCAACTCGAGGCTACTTCGTTTTGATCAATACGGGCAAAAGCTAATTCTACCGATTCTTTGTAGGTCATTAATCGCAATGGTACTATTTCGGTGATTCCTAAATTCTGGCAGATAACTTCATTTTTCATAGAATCTACTAAACTGCGGGCCAAAGCAAAAGAAGTAGAAGTAACAAAATAAAGCCAATACGACGACAGCCTGGGCGAAAGTACCGGTACCGAAATAATCCAGCGCTTGAGGCCGCGTACCTGAGCAAAAATGGCTAACATTTGCTTATAGGTTAATATTTCGGAACTTCCAATATCAAATACTTTATTATGCGTTTCCGGATTTCCCATTACGCCGGTCAGGTATTCTATTACGTTCCGGATACCAATAGGCTGACACCTGGATTTTAGCCATTTCGGCGCAATCATTACCGGTAACTTCTCTACCAAATCCCGAATAATTTCGAAAGAAGCGCTACCTGAACCAATTATGATGGCAGCCCGCAGTACCGTAACCGGAACTCCAGCCGTAGCCAGAATTTCTTCTACGTGTCGGCGGGAGTTTAAATGCCGCGATAACTCTGCATCGTTGGCAATACCGCCCAGATAAATAATTTGCTTACAGGTTGTGGTGGCAATGTAATTAGTAAAGTTGAGGGCTGTTTTCTCTTCCAGGTCGTTAAAATGCTGGTAAGAAGCACTCATGGAATGAATCAAATAAAAGGCAACATCTATATCGATGGGTAAATTAATTAAGCTGGTGGTATCCAGAAAGTCAGCTTCTTGAATCTGAACGTGGCGCCGAATGCTTTCGGGCATAGGAAAACGATTACGGTCGCGCACCGACGCGTATACTTCATGTCCCTGGCTTACCAGATAATAAACCAAGCGTTTGCCAATGTAGCCTGTTGCTCCAGTTACTAAAACTTTCATGGTAAAATAACCCTAAATACAAGAAATAGTTTTAATACTTTCCGGCCTTAACAATCAGCCTAAATTATTAGGTGCTATCAATGGTTGGTTATGAGATTGTATTGGCTAGTACCGGAAATTACAGTATACCTGCAAAAAATAGGGATGGAGGGTTTCGGGAGTATATATCCGAAAATAATTACTGAAAGGGATTTTGGTATAGTATTTATTATGTGAATAATATATTATAAAAAGTAAATATTAAACAACTAAAACAACTTCATGAAACACTTTTTACTCCGTAAAGCCTGGTTATGGCTATTAGTACTTTTACCCACTAAAATCTGGGCGCAGGCTGTAGACTCGGCCGGCATCCAACGCGAACAACTCGAAAAATCCTTTACTTACGAAACTGGAACTATTACGCTGGGCGATAATCTGGCTAAGTTGCAAGTGCCTAAGGGTTACAAATTTTTAAGTGCCAAACAAAGCCAGTATGTGCTTAACCAGTTATGGGGGAATCCGCCGGATAGTTCTACCCTGGGAATGCTTTTTCCGGAACACGATTCACCATTAACCGAAAACACGTATGCGGTTGAAATTAGTTATTCGGAAGAAGGATATATTAAAGACAACGATGCCCAAGATTTAAATTACACCGATTTATTAAAAGAAATGCAGCAAGATGTTCGGGATGCCAACCCGGAGCGGGTACAAGCGGGTTACCCATCCGTGGAATTAGTACGCTGGGCAAGTGTACCGTTTTACGATGCGCAAAATCATAAACTGCATTGGGCAAAAGAAGTAAAGTTTGGCGAAGATGAAGCCAATACCTTAAATTACAACGTTCGGGTATTAGGCCGCAAAGGCTATTTATTACTAAATGTAATTGCTCCTATGTCGGTTTTACCTACCGTAAAGAAAAATATTCCGGATATGTTGGCGGCTGTAAATTTTACTTCTGGTAATCAATACGGCGATTTTAATCCGGACATAGATGAGGTAGCCCAGTACGGGATTGGTGGTTTAATTGCCGGTAAAGTATTGGTAAAAGTTGGTTTCTTTGCATTGATTTTAAAGTTTTGGAAAGTACTGGTAGCTGCTGCTTCGGGTATTTACTATTACTTGAAAAAGAGATTAAACGGTAAAAAAGAACTTCCAGAACCAGTTTTAGCAACGGAGCCAGAAGTGGAACCGGCTTACCCGGTTATATAAATCTAATAGAAATTAGTTGTGATAACCCGCATGTGAAACGTGCGGGTTATTTTTTGCTCAAAAATTTATAATACTTTCTTTATTACTATACGCAGCGATAAATAGCCAATTGTTCTTGCCATTGCCCAACTGAAGATTCATAAAAAGCTTACTTGCTCTGATTAAGTATAAATGAGTTTGCCTGGCAAGAGGTTAGATAAATATTAAGCACCAAGCCAGGGCATCGCGCCAGTTAACCCATTCAGAAAACTTACCAGCCCCTTCTAATGAGGGGCTTTTCTATTATTAAATCTATCCCTTCCTGATTCTTTAGCAAACCTTGATTGGTTACCGGTTTACCACCCATAAAAAGGGTGCATGTTACCTCCGTGTTAGTAAATGTTACCAATAAAAAAGTGCCTTAAAACACTGTAAACGGCCTTTTTCTCATATGTTACTTACCTGTTATAAGTTGTAACAAGCGTGTTAGACAAGGCCACTCCGGCGATTATACATTTGCCTTATCAGGTTTAGAAATCAAAAGCTAATACCTCTACTTAAACAAATTTATAAAGGCCATGAAAAGAGTTTTATTCGGTTTTACTCTAGCTTCTACTCTTACAATTATTAGTATTGTATCCTTTGTTAATATCCAAGATTCAATCATTCTCTATATAAGAGGACAAAACGAAAAACTTGTTTCAAACAGCTTTTTAACTGACCTAAACAGTAGCCAATTCCTGCCATTTTTTAAAAGGGGTCAAAAAGTCGAAGTTTTGAATACCTCTGATAATAAAGCCGATGATCCCTTACACAAAATATTGCGGAAAATAGCTCTATGCCGCTAAAGGCAATAATGAAAAAGCTGATAAACCAATTTGCTCTCCAAGTGATATCCAATGAACCATTAAATTAAATCATCCTAACTAATTAAATTATAAGTATATGTCAACAGTAATTACTGCTTCCGAAACCATTTCCCGGCCACAACCGACTGTTATCCATGCCAAACCAACAACGCTTTTAGACCGGATAGGCATGGCAAGTGGCTTAGCCTTTGTTGCCCTTTTTATGTACGTTGGTTTTCTTACTCCGGGGCCTCCCGCGGACTTTACAAATGAAACCTTAGCCGCTTTTTATAAACAAAACGTAGCCAATCATTTAGTAGGAACACACTTGGCCTCTGTAGCATTTTTATTGTTCTTTATTTTTTCAACCACTTTGCATAACCTGGTACGGCAACAAGTAAAAAGTAATAATTGGTTACCAGGTGTACTATTAGGTTCCGCATTAATGACCACCGTTATTTTTATAATGGGCCAAGCCAGCCTGGCTGCCACCTCTTTAATGGCAAGCCGCGATGTTAATGCGGATCTGGTCCGGGGGTTAGATGAAATATCCCATATAACTACTCACTTCTTTACGGCGCCCTTAAGTCTTTTTTTGATTACTACTGGCGTCTGCATTTGGCTATACCGAATAATGCCCCGATGGATAGCTGTGCTCAACTTAATTGCCGGACTAACCCTTGTAGTAACTACCGGCACTTTTGATCACAGAGAATTATTGCACAAAATTGGAGTACTAGCTTTATTGGTTTTCTTACTCTCCACCTTAATTATGAGCATTGCACTGCTTTGGAAATCCAGAAAGGCAAATAAAAGCTTGTAGAAATTGAATGTTTTGCCTTAGAAATTTACCTGAAAAACATTCCAGATTCTAGTAATGGTGGTTCAGCCATAAATCCTAACACTTGAAAAAACTAAAATTTTCAAGCCACCTTTCTCCTCTTATTTTTAATCTAAATACAGGTTTCATAAATATGAATGCACCCCAATTTTATAAGATAAATTCAATTCTTTCTGTTATACTTTTCCTGGCATTTGCCGGCCTGTTAGGGAGTTGTACTAATACTCAAAAGACCAAGAATAGTCTTCCGATATTTGGAGAGCGGATGGCAATAAAAAAGGTGCAGAATGGTAAAATAATAGTTGATACCATTTTTCACCGAATACCTGATTTTGGTTTTATTAACCAGGATAGCCAGCAAGTTACCGAGCGAACTTTTGCTCGAAAGATCTATGTAAGCGATTTCTTTTTTACTTCCTGCCCAACTATTTGCCCTAAAATGAGAACCCAACTGCAGCGGGTATACCAGCAATTTAAAAATAACAATCAAGTCCTACTGCTTTCGCATACCCTCGACCCGGAGCGTGATTCTGTAGCTGTACTTCGGGACTACGCCCAAAGCATGGGAGTATCCAGCAAGAAGTGGCATTTTGTGACGGATGCTAAAGATAGTATTTACGCTATTGCTTCTAAATACATGGTTGCCGCCACCGAGAATAGTAAAAAAGGTGGTTTGATCCATAGCGGAGCCTTAGTATTAATAGATACCAACCGCCATGTCCGGGGTATTTACGATGGTACTAAACCAGAGCAAGTAGACTATTTATTAGCAGATATTCAGACCTTATTAGCAGAGAAAAACCTGTCCCATACTTTCAATTAAAGTAATAGTTCTTAAAAATATAATCCTCGCCAAAATTCATTAAAACGGTTATTTCACTAAACTTTTCTAACTAAGCTATTAATATTTTATCATGAAAACATCATTATCTAAACTTGTTATTTTTTATTTGGCTGCCCTGTTAGCCTTTACTTCTTGTACCGAAGATGACGAGCCTCAACCAGACAATGGAGCAGGCGCTAATACTGTAAGCGGCCACGTGGTAGATGCTCAAGGAAAACCTTTGGCGGGAGTAAAAGTAAGAGCCGAGAATCCGTCCGGTTACAACATTTTTGTGGAAGGAACTACCGGTACCGATGGAAAATACAATTTAACGTTAACCTCTATTGGCGGTTGGAAAATCTACGCCTGGAAAGAGGTGGAGTATAAAGGAAAAATTTACCATTTACGGTTAGGAATGCCCGATGATAAAGATTACGATGCTTTTACTCCCGGAGAGAAAGGAGCCGTTAAAAACTTTGTCTGGAAACGGAGCGGCCGCATTCCAGATCGGGGCACCGATATTAAAAATGGTTTTGGTTTCTTTGGCGGGTCGCTCTTATTCGTAAACGTGAATAGTGTAGTTCCAGCTATGAATCCGGGGACAAAGGTAACTGTTACCTTAACGCCTACCAACAGCGCCAAATACCTCGATGGCACTCCTGCTGTAGCTACCGATAAAATTCAGAAAACCTTTACTATAATCAGTGGGCCAGATCAAAATTATTACATGGGCGATATTCCAGTAACAGAATACCATGTATCCATTGAAAGTGAGCAGAATGGTACGAGAAAACAAGTATTTGTAGGTACAAATACAGCGGAACTATACGAATGGATTGAGTTTGATTTCGATCCGGCCTCTTTATCTTCCGGTTCCTACGAAAGTGGGATTCAAACACCCAACAATACGCCTTTTTATTTAGGACAGAAAAATTAAATAGGACTCTTATTAAATTTTGTCTTCGTTTGATAGGCTTAAGCGAAGGAACCTCTTAACAGCAATTAATCAATATTCCCAAATCTAGAAAGGGCACCCCTAAGGTGTCCTTTTGCTTTGAACTGTTTGCTAGCCGATTACCTTGGCATCGGGTTTAAACTAAAAGAGAATTCCATTTTAAATTCTTATGTCGGTTGAATACAAAATATTCAATAAACTGGCTATCCAATAATCTTTTCTTAATGCAATTTGTCTTTCTTATTTTTAAAAAGGTTGATAACCTGATCATACATTAGCCAATCCGGAGGCATAATGCTTAAGCTCCTTCAAAATTATTTTCCCATCTGTTTCCAAGCTTCCAGCTTCTACTCCAAAATATTTTCATCAATTTTCATTTACATTATGCTTTTCAAATATTTTTATTCATTTTTCTGAAATAAATTCCAACAACTGTTTATTCAATTTGCTCAGTCTTATTCTTATGAAAAAGAAAATTACCGTGGTTTCCGGATTACTGCTTATTAGTTTGGTATGCTTTAGCTTTTACAGCAAAATAATGGCATCCTGGAAAGCGGTTACTCCGGAAAACTTACCTTTACCCCGGCACGAAAATGCCTTTGCCCGCGTGGGAGATTCCTTTTACCTGCTGGGTGGTAGGCAAATAAAACCCGTTGAGCGATACGATACCAAGACCAATCGTTGGGAAAAACGGGCAGCTCCGCCCTTAGAAATGAGCCATTTTCAGGCAATAACTTTTAAAGACGAGATTTATGTGGTAGGCGCTTTTACGGGTGGCTATCCGCACGAAACGCCCATTCCGCGCATTTATATTTACAATCCCAAGCAAGATGCCTGGCGAGAAGGACCCGAAATCCCGGCAGATCGGCGGCGCGGTTCGGCTGGTGTAACGGTTTACCAGAACAAGATTTATGTAGTTTGCGGTATTACCGATGGTCATTGGGATGGCCAGGTAAGCTGGTTTGATGAATACAACCCCGCCACCAATACCTGGCGAAAACTACCCGATGCCCCCCGAACCCGCGACCACGTTTCAGTAGCCGTAGCCGATAACCAATTAGTAGTAGCGGGAGGCCGTCGGTCTACTGCCCGCGTTGATTCGGTACTGAATACGACTATTGCCCAGGTAGACGTGTTTGATTTTAAAACGAATAAATGGCGTACTGCTCCGGCATCTCAAAATATTCCAACGCAGCGCGCTGGTTGTACGGCGGTTCCTTTGGGCAATAAGGTTATTATTATGGGTGGGGAAAGTCCGCAGTTGGTGTCGCATAACGAAACTGAAGCCTTTGATGTGAAAACCAATACCTGGCAAAAATTAGCTCCTATGCAAACCGGACGGCATGGCACGCAAGCGGTAGTTTATCAGAACAAAATATTTATTGCGGCCGGTTCGGGTAATCACGGAGGTGGCCCGGAACTGAATTCAATGGAAGTAATGGAGTAAACGTAGACTTTTAGTAAAAAATCAAGCTTCTGTTTAGGTAGCTAAGGATTGTAAAATATTTGATTAAGAGTTTGTAGTCAAGTATTTAGTATAGAGTAAGTCTTACGTTTAATGCCTTAATACTTGTGTCTTTAATGCTAATCCGTTTTTTATGAAAGAATATATCTTAGCCTTTGACCAAGGTACTACCAGTTCACGAGCCATTGTATTTAACCGACAAGGACAAATTGTTTCCCTGGCTCAGAAAGAATTTAAGCAAATATATCCTCAGCCGGGTTGGGTAGAGCATGATCCAAGCGAAATTTGGTCGACGCAGGTGGGCGTTGCGGCCGAAGCAATATCTAAAGCTGGCCTACAGGCAACGGATATTGCTGCTATTGGCATTACTAACCAACGGGAAACCACTGTAGTTTGGGACCGGCAAACGGGTAAAGTATTGTACAATGCCATTGTGTGGCAAGATCGGCGCACGGCAGAATTCTGCGACGATTTAAAGTTAAGGGGTTACGAAGAATTAATACGGCAAAAAACGGGATTGGTAATTGATGCCTATTTTTCGGCTACTAAGATTTATTGGATATTGGCGAATGTGCCCGGCGCCCGCGAAAAAGCAGATGCCGGTCAGTTAGCCTTTGGAACGATCGATTCCTGGTTAATCTGGAATATGACAGGCCGGCAGGTTCACGTAACCGATGTAACCAATGCTTCGCGCACGCTCTTATATAATATTCATACGCTTTCCTGGGACGAAGAATTGTTAGATTTGTTTCAAATACCTGCCAGTATGTTGCCTGAGGTAAGATCGTCGAGTGAAGTAGTAGGAGAAACCAGTGCGGCTATGTTTGCTACCCGCATTCCTATTGCGGGTATTGCCGGCGACCAGCAAGCGGCTTTATTCGGGCAGATGTGTACCCAGCCAGGTATGGTAAAAAATACGTATGGTACCGGTTGTTTTATGCTCATGAACATTGGCGATAAACCCATTATTTCTACCCATAAACTGGTAACTACTATTGCCTGGAAAATTAATGGGCAGGTAAACTACGCTTTAGAAGGCAGTATTTTTATTGCCGGGGCGGTAGTTCAATGGCTGCGCGATGGCCTGGGTCTCATTTCTACTTCGGCGGAAGTAGAGGATTTGGCTGGTGCGGTTACCAATAGCGAAGGGGTATATATGGTGCCGGCATTTGCCGGTTTAGGGGCGCCTCACTGGAATCAACACGCGCGGGGCACTATCGTCGGGATGACGCGCGGTACCACTTCTGCTCACCTGGCCCGGGCCGCTCTGGAAAGCATTGCGTTTCAAACCCGCGAGGTATTAAAAGCTATGGAGGCAGATGCTAGTGTAAAAATTGCTGAATTGCGCGTAGATGGTGGGGCTACGGTTAATAATTTATTAATGCAGTTTCAGGCCAATATTTTAGGTGCGCAGGTAGTTCGCCCTGAAATTACTGAAGTTACTGCCAGTGGTGCTGCCTACCTAGCTGGGTTGGCAGTTGGCTTTTGGTCAGGCATAAACGATATTCAGCAACAATGGCAAGTAGAGCGGCGCTTTGAGCCGGAACCTGGTTTTTATTCAGATGAAATGGTAAAAGGCTGGAAACGGGCGGTAAAAGCAGCTAAAGCCTGGGCCGAAGACGATGATCACGAGGACCATTTTTAAGTTTCTGCAACTAAAGGAATATCGGTTTATTTGCTGTTCAAACTTCTATTATTAGGGTTTTTGGAATACCTACTGCAATTCCTGTTGGTAGGTAATGGTCTTCTATGTATATTTTTTATCCAGCTAAATTTGATTGTACAAGTAATTCTGAAGCGATAGATTTTTATAGTTGCATTTAACTATTAACCTGATTAAATAGATTTTGCTTGTTCCCTGACATAACAGGGCGAATAATTAAGTTCTAGCAATTTTAATGAATCGTTTATAATAGATTGATTCAGAGATTAGTCCGTTTTGTTTAAATTAACAAGAGTATTATTCACTTAAAAGAAAATAATATAGCATGTCCCCATTTACGGCTGAATTATTCGGAACCATGTTTGTGATTTTATTGGGCAACGGCGTGGTAGCTAACGTATTATTGAAAGGAACCAAAGGGTATAATAGTGGCTGGCTGGTAATTACTACTGGTTGGGCTTTAGCGGTTTTTACCGGCGTAGTGGTGGCTGCTCCTTACAGTGGAGCGCATTTAAACCCGGTAGTTACCTTAGCTTTGGCTATTGCGGGTAAGTTTAACTGGGATCAGGTAGGTATGTTTATTTTGGCACAGATGCTGGGTGCTATGCTGGGTGCACTGTTAGTGTGGCTGCTTTATAAATCTCATTTTGATAACACCGAAGATCCTTTATTACAACTGGCGGCTTTTAGTACCAGTCCGGCTATCCGGCATCCCTGGGCTAATTTGTTCAGCGAAGCAGTGGGTACTTTTGTGTTAATTTTTGTAATTTTTTACGTTACTAACCCTGAAATGGGCACCGATAAAACGCCTATTGGAATGGGGTCTTTAGGAGCAATTCCGGTTGCTTTCCTGGTTTGGGGAATTGGCTTAAGTTTAGGCGGTCCTACCGGTTACGCCATTAACCCAGCGCGCGACTTAGGGCCAAGAATTGTACATGCGCTCATTCCTATCAAAAATAAATGCCACAGCGATTGGCGCTACGCCTGGGTTCCTGTTGCTGGTCCGGTACTAGGGGCTTGTGTAGCTGCTATTCTGTATTTGCAGTTAAAATAATAAACTACCATTTAGTAAGTTTAAAAATAAAGCGTTATCCGAAACAGATACTTTTTACAGCAAGCTTCAGGCAAATAAAAGCCATTAGGATGCGAGGCAAGCAAGTGTAAGGTTACCTGCTTATTTTTAGTTTACCCTAAAATTCTGAATCTAATACATGAAAAATTTGAATAAGGTAAGCTTTATTTTCTTGCTTCAGATGGTTCTTTGGCTTCCGTTTAGCAGTTTAGTTGCTTTAGCCCAGGAGAAAACGTTTACGAACCCGCTGGTGGCAGAAGGTCCCGATCCCTGGGCTTATAAACATACCGATGGCAATTATTATTTTATGTCAACCGGAGGGAATAAGCTCTCTATTTGGAAATCAAAAAACTTAAGCGGAATAAAACAAGCTAGTCCTAAAGTAGTCTGGATACCACCCGCTACCGGGCCGAATAGTAAGGATATATGGGCCCCCGAGATTCATTTCTTAGATGGTAAATGGTACATTTATTACACCGCCACCGATAAACAGAATCCGGGCGACAAAACGCGTTATGTTTTTGTACTAGAAAATTCAGGCGATGACCCACTTACCGGCACCTGGCTGGATAAAGGCAAAGTAAATACAAATTATTCCGGCTTAGATGGATCCGTATTTGAGCATCGGGGGAAACGCTATTTTATGTATTCGGCGTATGTTGGGCCACAGAGCCGGTTATTTATTGCCGAAATGAAAAACCCTTGGACCATTAGTGCAAAGCAAGTAGAAATTGCTAAACCCACCTTTGCCTGGGAAAAATTTAATGACCGCGAAATTTTGGAAGGACCACAATTTTTAAAAGGTAAAAAAGGTACGGTGCATATAATTTATTCGGCTAGCGCTTGCTGGGACGATAACTATGCTTTGGGCATGCTTACTGCCATTGATGAAAGCGATTTATTACCAGAGGCTGCCTGGCAGAAATCGCCGGAGCCGGTTTTTAAAGCTTCCAAAGAGAATAGTGTGTACGGTCCCGGTCATAATAGCTTCACAAAATCGCCGGATGGGAAAGAAGATTGGATTGTATACCACGCTAAATCGATGGCTAATGGCGAGTGCAGCGGCCGGAGTACCCGCATTCAGAAATTTACCTGGAAAACAGATGGCATCCCTGATTTTGGCACGCCTCTGTCAACAGCAACGCTTATAGTAAAACCTTCCGGCGAGTAAAAAGCTATTAAATCAGTTTCTGATCTGGTTAAATAAAAAAGTAAAAACTCCCTTACTCATGCAGCATTCTTTATTTACTAAATCTTTATTTTTACTAGCAGCATTTATTTTTTGCTTTTTAATAAATTCGGAAGTTGTATGGGCGCAGGCCGGAACGGCTATCAACAGCAATCCAAAAGTAACTTACCAGAATCCGGTTTTTAATCACGATTTTCCCGACCCCAATTTAGTGCAGGGGACAGACGGCTATTATTACGCTTATTCTACTCAAGCCGACTGGCGAAAAGATAATTTTGGCGGCCCTTACGTTATTCCTATTCTGCGTTCTAAAGATTTAGTAAATTGGGAAGTAGTTGGACCTGCGCTAGCTCAAAAACCAGATTGGAAAGAACAAGGTGGTATTTGGGCCCCTGATGCCGTTTATTACAAAGGCAAGTATTACCTGTATTATTCTTTTTCCACCTGGGGCGATCCCAATCCGGGCATTGGAGTGGCGGTAGCTGACAAACCCGAAGGTCCTTTTACCGATCATGGCAAACTGTTTTTGAGTAAAGAAGTAGGCGTGGATAATTCTATTGATGCCTTTTTCTTTGAAGATAAAGGTACTCCTTATTTAATCTGGGGAAGTTTTCACGGAATTTACGGCATCCAACTATCAGGAGACGGTACTCAGATAAAAGGTGAAAAATTTCAAATGGCGGGTACTGATTACGAAGGATCGCTGATTTATAAGAAAGGTAAATTTTATTACTATTTAGGGTCGACAGGTACCTGCTGCGAAGGCGAAAAAAGTACTTATGAAGTAAAGGTAGGGCGCGCTAAAAAATTTAAAGGTCCTTACTTAGATAAGAACGGCAAGCCGCTGCTGGAAAATGGTGGTACCCGCTTGTTGCAAAAAAATGTTGGAACTTCAGGTTTTGTTGGCCCGGGTCATAATGGCGATATTATTCAGGATAAAGCCGGCCAAACCTGGATGCTGTACCACGGGTTCAGAAAAGATAGCCCAAAAACCGGCAGAGTAATGCTACTTGATAAAATTAAATGGCAACGAAAATGGCCCGTAATGGAAACCGGACAACCTACTATTACTCCGCAAGCGGCACCGGTATTTTAGAAAAAACAAAAAGAACAGATAATTAGAAAGCAGCACATTGCTTTCTTAATTTTAAGTTAAATACCAATCATAAATTAAACTACTATAAAAAGAGTTCTTCTTTTACAGCCGCATTAAAACCACACTACTTTTTTGCTTCTCCGTTACAATTTGTAGATAATAAACGCCACTCGCCGACATTTGACTCGAGAAATCAAATTTTAAAGTGTTTGTCGGTTCAGTTAAGTTGATTTCGCCAGTAGTTAATTGAGCACCAGTGGTTGATTTAAGAATATACGTTATTTTACCTTCCCACGGTATTATTTGATTTACTTGAATATAGCCGTTGCTAGTAGGAGTAGGATATGCTGTTATATGCGCAAGAGCGCTAGAAGCTACGCTATTTATCATACTAAAAGGAATAATTAACGGGGTACCAGCCGTTCCTCCACCATTTGGTGCTGAGTAAGGGGTTGCGGTTAACGTATAATTCCCAGGAACAGGTACCCAGACGTTAGAACTGCTGCCAGAATCCCCGAATAAAGTATATGGCACTCTCGATTCAGTAGAATTCCATACTTGGGCACCGCTTAAGTTAAATACTACACTACCTACTGTTGTTGGATTAGTAATGGCCTGGATGTTTAGATTATCGGGTAAGTTGACCAGGTTCAAAACAAAATTATTCGTAATGGTACTTATTGGCTGATTAGAATCGGCATTTATTAAGTTAAAGCTAACTACTTGCTGCCCGGCTACCGCTGTAAATTGAGCTACAATAGTTTTATTACTGGTCATGCTTACCGGGAGCGGATTAGTAGTGCCGGCGGCATCATCGCTCCAACCGGTAAATTGAAAACCAGAGGCAGGAGTAGCGGTTAATGTAACTGTACTGCCACTAGTGTAGCTGGCCTGATTGGGGCTTTTTGTTACTGTACCGCTACCTATTGTAGTTACCGTTAAAGTATAAGTTGGAATAGGAGTAACAGTTATGGTAACTGCCTGCACATCCGCTAACATAGGCGAGCCGTTATCGGTTACCTGAACGAAAAATGTAAATGTTCCGGCTTGAGTAGGTGTCCAGCTAAATGCTCCGGTGGCCGAATGAATAGTAGCGCCTGCCGGAGCATTTACTAATGAATAAGTTTTAATCTGATTGGCATTGGCATCGGATGTTGTAGCTGTAAAACTTAAATTCTGACCAACGTTTATAGTTCGATTACTAATACCATTTAATTGCGGGGCAATATTTGTTTCTTTCTTGCGCAAAAGGGCTTCCAAATAGTAATAATCAGCATAAATTAAGGGTGCATCTATCTCACTATGAGCAGGTTTGTGGCCAGTACTGTGTAGTAAAATAAAGCCCCGATTTTCTCCTTTTGGTGAAGTATATAAATTAGCCAGACTGGTTACTATCTTATCTGCAGCAGCCCGGTAAGTACTTCCTTGAGAACTATATGTACTTAATTCGTAAAGAGCCGAAGCCATTATTGCGGCAGCCGAAGCATCGCGGGGTTCATTCGGAATAAGCGGCGCATCATAATCCCAATAAGGTACTAAATCGGTGGGTAAGCGGGGATGATTTAAAATGAAAGAGGCAATTCTCTGCGCATGAATTAAGTAAATGGGGTTTTTAGTTTCGCGGTAGCACATAGTGTAGCCGTACAATCCCCAGGCTTGCCCCCGCGCCCAGGCTGATTGATCGCTATAACCTTGATGGGTGTTTTTCTGGCGGACTTGCCCGGTCACAGGGTCGTAATCGACAACGTGCCAGGAACTGTAATCGGCCCGGAAGTGGTTTTTAAGCGTTGTAGCAGCATGACTATCCGCAATGCGATAGAAAGTAGAGTCTCCGGTTAAACGGGTAGCGGCAAATAGTAATTCCAGGTTCATCAGGTTATCAATGATAACCGGAAAAGGCCATTTATTGGAAGAATCCCAGGATTGTATACAGCCTACCTTTGGGTTAAAGCGAGTAGCTAATGATTTTGCCGCCTGAATAATAACATTGCGATACGAGGCCGATTGGGTTAAACGATAGCCCGCTCCATAACTGCTGTAAATTTTAAAACCTACATCGTGGGTTTCGGTATTAAATTGCTCCGGCGCCAGCAGCGAAGTAAAAGATTGAGCTTGGGTTAACCAATAAGGATCCTGTGTATATTCATACAAAAACCATAAATTACCCGGAAAAAAGCCGCTGGTCCAGTCTTTGGCCGGAATAAGTTTTAGTTCGTTGGTAGAGGTAAGAGAACGAGGTAACAATAAGTCGGGCTGGGTGGGAGTTTGAGCCTGTCCTACTTCCTGTATAATAAGTTTAGTTTGATTTTGCGCATGTGTAATAGCCTGAGTTATATCTATCTGCGCCTTAGCGGTTACCGACGAAATAAAAAATAACAAAAACCAGGTAAGCTTGTAATTCATAGCTTTAAAATAGTGATTGGAAGAATAGCGGTAAGTATTAATTCAGACAAGTTTTGTCCTTTTTACAAAACCATATATGGTCTTATAACAAAGTTCGGAGAATAAGTAAATACATCGGGTTTTAAATCAATTTAGCTAAGAATTACTTGTACTTACCAAGTGTTTGGTATATAGCAAAAATACAATTAAATATTTAAATCTAAACTTCTTGGCTCTTAAAGAAATTTAAACCAAATTTTGGGTTATTAGTTCCTTGTTATCAACTTCTAACCAGATAACTTCACTTGAATATTTAAAAATATTCTTTGTTAAGAATACGGCAATATTATAAAAAAAGAAAAATTAGTTGGTAATAGTGAGCTGATTACACAAATATTTGAAAAAAAGGTATAAAAGTTGTTACTTACAGCATTACCCATAAATAATGTAACTACTTAATTAACTTACTGGTATATACTATTAACTTGTTGACTGATTCTCAGGGGAGTACTAGTGATTTCACCTTTTGGTTAAGCAAAAACCAACTATTTAGGGTCTGGTTATAGTAAAAAAAATAAATTGAATACCTCCATACACGTAAAAATTAAAATGAAAAAAGTGACCAATTATTTTAAGACTGCTGCTTTAGCCGCAGTGCTATTAGCTTCGTCGGCGGCTTACGCGGCAACTGGCGCACCGGTACAAGGCTCGGCTAACTTAAAAGGTAAGGCCCTGATGGATAAAAGTGATTGTAATGCCTGCCATCAGTTAGAAGTAAAAGTAGTAGGCCCTGCTTTTAAGGATATTGCTAAAAAATATAAAACTGATAAAACTGCCTTAAACAAGCTATCTGATAAAATTATTAAAGGTGGCGCTGGTAGCTGGGGTGATATTCCAATGGCTCCGCACCCACAAATTTCTAAAGCTGATGCTACAGAAATGGTTAAATATATTTTGTCGTTAGCACCAGCGGGAACAACCGGTAAACCTGCAGCCAAGAAAAGCTAATTAATGCTTTAAGCCCAACAAAAAGGCCGGTGACCATACGTTACCGGCCTTTTTATTTTTAATCACTATATTATTTACTCAAACACTACCATATTTACTCAAACACTACCATCGTTTTAATGGAATAATTGTTTGCCGATTTGAGCAGTTCAAGTAATCTTAATTTTTGGTATTGAGAATAAAAAAATGGCGCTCATTTAGTGCAGACACGATTACTGAATGTTAATTTTTTAATGTTTTGGTTTCTAGTGGCCTATACAAAAGCAAAATCTTTAAAAAATATTGATAATCCTGGTCTTATTAAACAACTTTGGCGTATCTGGATTAGTAAGTTGCGCCGGAAAAGCAATCTATCCAGAATGCTAATTGCCAAAAAGCGAAACAACGAAAAGCTACTATGAAAAAAGAAGTCTTTGGTAAAACCCCAGAAGGTACGGAAGTAAATCTGTATACTCTTACCAACCAAAATGGTATAACCGTGCAAATTATTAATTACGGTGCTATTATTACCTCCATTATTACTCCTGATAGAAATGGGCAAGCTGGCGATGTAGTATTAGGTTTCGATAATTTAAAAGATTACCTGGCGGAGCACCCTTATTTTGGGGCAGTTGCAGGACGATGCGCTAACCGGATTGCCAAAGGTAAATTTACCTTAAATGGTAAAGAATATACTTTAGCCATAAACAATGGTCCTAATCATTTACACGGCGGTTTAAAAGGGTTTGATAAGAAAGTGTGGGAAGCAACAGAAATACCTACGCAAAATGCTTTAAAGCTAACATACACCAGTAAAGACGGGGAAGAAGGTTATCCGGGCAATTTAACGGTTTCCGTTACGTATACTCTTACCAACGAAAACGAATTAAAGATTGATTACGAAGCTACTACGGATAAAGCTACTCCAATTAACTTAACCAATCATAGTTATTTTAATTTAGCTGCGGGCCAGGCCGAAGATGTTCTAAACCACGAGGTAGTAATTTATGCTGACCGGTATACCATTGTAGATGAAGATTTAATTCCTACCGGTGAGTTACCTTTAGTAGCAGGTACAGCCATGGATTTTTCTGTACCACATACCATTGGTTCCCGTATTTCTCAGGTAGCGGGCAATGGTTACGATCATAATTATGTGCTCAATAATAGCCAAAACGGAAAGTTAGGATTGGCTGCTGTTGTTCATGAACCTCAAACAGATCGGGTAATGGAGGTGTATACCACGCAGCCTGGCGTACAATTTTATTCTGGTAATTTCTTGAATGGCTCGTTAACCGGCAAAGGTCATGTTTATAAAAAACATTACGGTTTTTGCCTGGAAACACAACACTTCCCCGATTCGCCTAACCAACCTGAGTTTCCTTCTGCTATTCTAAACCCAGGTGAAACCTTTCAACAATCTACTATTTATAAATTTTCGGTACAAAAGAACAACCTGAAATAATGACCTTAAGCAAGCTTGTTGAAGATTTTTACCGACTTAACTCCATTATAGAATTATTAAAAATAAAGCTATGATCCAAGATATTGTTGCCAGATTTAAAGAACTCTATGGTTCTCAACCCGTGGTAGTACGCTCACCGGGCCGGGTAAATTTAATTGGCGAGCATACCGATTATAACAACGGCTTTGTATTGCCTGCTGCTATTAATAAAGAAATATATTTTGCTGTAGCGCCTAATAATACAAATACCTTCCGGGTATATTCTTTCGACTTAAACGAACAAGCAGAATTCAGCCTGGATCAGGTTAAGAAATCAGATATTAATTGGGCGAATTACTTGCTGGGTGTAATTGCGCAAATACAAAAAGCCGGGCACCAACTACCGGGGTTTGATGTAGTATTTGGCGGCAATATCCCAATAGGGGCAGGCATGTCTTCGTCGGCGGCCATCGAGTGCGGGCTTGGTTATGCTTTAAACCACATTTTTAACCTGAGCATAGAAAAGCTTGATTTAGTAAAAATGGGACAGAAAGCTGAACATGAGTTTGCCGGAGTAATGAGTGGCATCATGGATCAGTTTGCGAACACTTTCGGAAAGAAGAACCATGTAGTAAAACTCGATTGCCGATCGTTGGACTATCAATATTATCCTTTCGAGATTTCTGATTACCGTATTGTGCTCTGCGATACCCAGGTAAAACATTCCCTGGCTTCATCAGAATACAACACGCGGCGTCAGGAATGCGAAGCAGGCGTAGAGTTGTTGCAAAAGTATTACCCCGAGGTGCAAAGTTTACGTGATGCTACCGAAGAAATGCTGGCCGCCCACGAGCAAGAATTTGATCCGATTATCTATAAACGCTGCCGCTATGTGGTACAGGAAGACAATCGGGTGGAAGCTGCTTGCCACGATTTAGAAAAAAACGATTTAGTTGCTTTTGGGCAAAAAATGTATGCTTCGCATCAAGGCTTGCAACACGATTACGAAGTAAGCTGCCCCGAGCTCGATTTTTTAGCTGATTTAGCCCGTCAGGATGAAGCCGTATTAGGCGCCCGGATGATGGGCGGAGGCTTTGGTGGTTGTACCATTAATTTAGTAAAATTAAGTGGCCTGGATGCATTCACTCAAAAAATGGCAGAAGCATACCAGCAACAATTTAACATTACCTTAAAAACTTACGTTGCCGAAATTGTAGATGGTACGGGTTTAGTTGAATAGTTGAAGGGCTACTAGGTTGCATATTACAAGTTGCAGGTTGCAAGTTTGAGGGTTAAAAGTATTAAAAGCTCCCCTCCTTGGCTAAGGAGGGGCTAGGGGTGGTTGATCAAGCCAGTTGAATAGGCAAGAACGCATCCAAAAACAACTAATTGCCCAAAAACTGGAGTGATTCAACTTCAGCTAAGACTAAGGCTAGCAACTAAATCAAATAGAAAAGAACGCTTCTCTGCTAGCGGTTTTGAACGGGATGAAGAGAGAACAAAACTTTTAAAAAATTAAATATTAAAATGCCACAATCTGAGAATAAAAAGTATTTGAATAAATGAAGGAGTATTAATGGAAAGCACCGCTCCGTTTACCACCCCCAACCCCTCCTAAAACAAGAGGGGAGCATTCTTTACATTTACCAGGTAGCATTTACCAATTCAATTACTTAACAAAACCTCTGTGGTCTTTGGACCGTGGACTATCAACTATAGAACTATGGCTTTTGATTTAGCAGAACATCCGCACCGAAGATACAATGCCTTAACTGGCGATTGGGTACTGGTATCACCGCACCGGGCTAAAAGGCCGTGGCAAGGACAACAGGAAGAAGTAGAAAAGGAAACCCGCCCCGAGTACGATCCTACCTGTTATTTATGCCCCGGCAACGAACGGGCAGGAGGCCAGCAAAATCCACCTTATACCGAAACGTTTGTGTTTAATAATGATTTCGGAGCCTTGCAGGAAAGTACACCTGCCGGAGGTTTCGAGAAAGGTGGCCTGCTGCAAGCCGAAAGTGAACGGGGTATTTGTAAGGTAATCTGCTTTTCTCCGCGCCATGATCTTACCTTGCCCGATATGGAAGTGGCAGATATCCGGAAAGTAGTTGATTTATGGCAGCGCGAGTATGAAGAACTGAGTAAGCTCGATTTTATTAATTACGTGCAGATTTTCGAAAACAAAGGCATTATCATGGGCTGTAGCAATCCGCACCCGCATGGGCAAATCTGGGCGCAAAGTTCTATACCAGTGGAGCCAGCCAAAGAGTTATTGCAACAGCAAAATTACTTTACAAAAAATAACCGCAGTCTGCTGAGTGATTACCTGGCCATTGAGTTAGAAGAAAAGAAGCGCATTGTAGTAGAAAATGAACACTTTGTGGTATTAGTACCTTTCTGGGCGGTGTGGCCCTTCGAAACTATGATTGTGAGTAGAAGGCTCTTTGGCAGTTTAAGTCAGATTACCGAAGCCGAAAAAGATGCTTTTGCTGATAGTATTAAAAAGTTAACAGTAATTTACGATAAAGTTTTCAACATATCGTTCCCGTACTCAGCGGGTATTCATCAAGCCCCAACTGATGGTCAGGAACATCCGGGTTGGCATTTTCACATGCATTTTTACCCACCGCTACTGCGCTCGGCTACTATTAAAAAATTTATGGTGGGTTACGAAATGCTCGGCAATCCGCAACGCGATATTACTCCGGAAACCGCCGCCGACCGCTTACGGGGTTTAGTGTAGGTAAAACGATTTACTGGAGAGACTGCCAGAAGATATAAGCCCGTTTTTGTGTCTTCTGGCAGTTTTTTATATAAGCTGTTAAATTTATTGAGTTAAGTAAAAGGAGCAACAATTAGAGTTCCTGAAAAGCAGTAGCAAATTTCAAAAAATCAACCACCTTAACTCCTCCTTCCCCAAGGCAGAGAACTCTTTTACAATTACCAGTTACCAAGTGCCATTTACCAAGTTTTATTTACAACTTGTAACCTGTAACTTTTCAACTTTCAACCCTAATCAATTAAAACCGTCCGCTTCTCGGCATTGCTTTGCTGGGCTAACTCAATGAGTTGGATACCTAAAGCAGCTTCTTCGGGTTTTACTTGCAGTTCTTTCCCTAATCGAATAGCCTCGTAAACGTTTTGGTAAAAAGCCGGGTAGGAGCCGGGCAAAGTTTCAATGGTGCCGGTAAAGTGCAGTCCGTTTAGCTGGGTATTGAGTTTTCCCCAATCAGCAACTGGTTCTTGTCCCCAGTTTGGACTGGTTAGGGTTTGCCCCGCCTTTAGAGCTTCTTCCTGTGGGTCGATGCCGTATTTATGAAAAGACCCTTCCGTGCCGTTTAAAATATAACGCGGACCGGGTTCGCGCACCAAATAGCTGGATTTTATGCTTGCTACCAGTTCCGGATAATGTAAGGTAATGTCGTAATAATCATCAATCTTGCCGCCGGGCCGTTGGGTGCCCAGATGCGCGGTTATGGCTTGCGGTTTGCCGAATAATACCAAAGCCTGGTCCATCATGTGCGAGCCCAGGTTATACAATAAACCGGAGCCAGGACCAGTCTCTTCTTTCCAGGTATTGGCTTCTATGTAATTTCGGAAACGGTCATAATGCGCCTCGTAATACACCGGTTTGCCCAAAAGCTTTTGCGTTACTACTTGATGGATAGTCCGGAAATCGCCGTCCCAGCGCCGGTTCTGAAAAACCGTTAAAATGCAATTTTGCTCTTTGGATAGGTTAATCAATTCGTTGGCCTCCTGAGTAGTAACGGTAAAAGGTTTTTCCATTACCACGTGTTTACCCGCCCGTAAAGCCTGTTTTCCCATTTCAAAATGCAAGGCATTGGGTGTATTAATTACAACCAGTTCAACGCTGTCGTCCTGAATAAGAGCTTGAAAATCTTTTACTACTGCTACTTCCGGATAGCGACTCTTCGACTTCTCGCTGCTGCGTTCCAATACTTTGGTAAGTTTAAAATGCGGGTTAGTAGCCAGCAAAGGAGCATGAAAAACCATACCAGACATACCATAAGAAGCTAAGCCCACCGTGATTGGCGCGTTTTGAGAAGAATTCATATTTTGCTAAGAATAGTTTTACCGGAAAATTCAAATATACAAGCAATGCCAGAGGAAGCAATGGATTGTAAAGGTTTCTTGAAAATTGGGTTCTAAAATTATATTGTATACAGCAAATTTGCAGTAGAGAGTACAAACTGCTGAAAGATGTATAAAGGCTAAACCCGGTAAGTTGTAAAGCTTACCGGGTTTAACTAAATTTAAAAATCCTGATACCTGTGTCTTGTTACCTGTGTCTAGTACGCCCGGGCAAAATGTACACGTCGGGCAGATGGTTTACCGGTTAAAATGCAAGTTCCTTCTTCTGGTTCAGCATTTAAAGCAATGCACCGGATGGTGGCTTTAGTTTCTTCTTTAATGCGCTCTTCGGTTTCAGGAGTACCGTCCCAATGAGCTAACACAAAGCCGCCTTTGGTATCGAGTACTTTTTTGAATTCGTCGTAGGTGTCTACTTTAGTAATATTCTCGGCCCTAAACTGATAAGCTTTCTGGTAAATACTTTCCTGAATGTCGTTTAGTAAATCCGCCACCTGTGCATCCAGGTTGTCGAGCGGTAATGTAGTTTTTGTCTTAGTATCCCGGCGGGCAACTTCGGCAACGCCATTTTCTAAGTCGCGCATACCAATTGCAATCCGAACGGGTACCCCTTGTAACTCGTATTCGGCAAATTTCCATCCGGGTTTCTGCGTATCGCGGGCATCAAATTTCACGGATATGCCCCGGGCTTCTAAAGCTTGTTTAATTTGTTTGGCTTTTTCTGAGATTTGAGATAATTGGGTTTCGTTGAAAAATACCGGTACAATTACTACTTGCGTAGGAGCAAGTAAGGGAGGCAATACCAAGCCCTCATCGTCGGAGTGCGCCATAATTAAAGCACCCATCAAACGGGTACTTACCCCCCACGAAGTTCCCCAAACGTATTCTAAACCTCCTTCTTTAGTAGCAAATTTTACATCAAAAGCTTTTGCAAAATTTTGTCCCAGGAAGTGTGAAGTTCCGGCCTGTAAGGCTTTGCCGTCCTGCATTAAGGCTTCGATGCAATAAGTTTCCAAAGCACCAGCAAAACGTTCGTTAGGACTTTTTATACCTCTTACTACCGGTACTGCCATGTATTTTTCAGCAAATTCGGCGTATACTTCCAGCATTTGTTCGGTTTCAGCAATGGCTTCTTCAGCAGTGGCATGGGCTGTATGACCTTCCTGCCACAGGAATTCAGAAGTACGTAAAAATAACCGGGTACGCATTTCCCAGCGAACTACGTTGGCCCATTGGTTTATTAATAATGGTAGGTCTCGGTAAGATTGAATCCAGCCTTTATACGTGTTCCAGATAACCGTTTCGGAAGTAGGGCGCACAATCAATTCTTCTTCCAGTTTCGCCTCCGGATCAACAATTACTCCGCTACCATCCTCCGCATTTTTTAAGCGGTAATGCGTAATTACCGCGCACTCTTTCGCAAAACCTTCTACGTGGCTGGCTTCCTTGCTGAAGAAAGATTTAGGAATAAACAAGGGAAAATAAGCGTTAGTATGTCCCGTTTTTTTGAACATGTCATCCAGGATGCGCTGCATCTTTTCCCAAATGGCATAACCGTAAGGTTTAATTACCATGCATCCCCGCACTGGTGAATTCTCAGCCAGGCCAGCACGTTTGACTAACTCATTGTACCACAGGGAATAATCTTCGCTTCTTTTCGGTAAGCTTTTGCTCATTTTTTTGTAATTTTCTGTATATTTGTATTGGAAAATTCTTAGTTATTTGGTACGGGATTTGACTAATAAAATAATATATCAAATCTGCTCAAAATTACGTTAAATTATAATAAAGCCAACCTCTTAGAAGTGGTTGCTAAAATTTTATCTTTCAAGAGTTATCGTTATAAGGCCATGAAATACGCAAAAAAAATATCTTTGGTACCCTTAGTAGCCCTCCTTCTGGCAGGCTGTAGCGGTCCTGCTGCCATTACGTCATCTACAGAAACGGATGATTTGTATTATGCTTCGACGGATAAGACAGTTTATGCCAGTAAACAAACGGTTACAACTTCGGAAAATATAGCTAGCAATAATTCTGATGCCAATGCCGACGAAGTAGCTAATCCGGAGTATTCTGGTACTACTAAAAATAACAGCAATAGTGATTCGTACAGCGATTACGATTACTACTCCGATGATTATACGTATGCTTCGCGTATCCGGCGGTTTAATAGTCCTTACCGGGGTATGTCTTACTACGATTTTGCTTATACTGATCCGTATTGGTATGGTTCCAGTTTTTACGCTTACAATCCATTTTACGATCCGTTCTCTTATTCACCAGGCTTCTACCGTCCAGGTTTCTACACTGGCTTGTCTTTAAACTTAGGCTGGGGTAATTCATTTTATTCGCCATTCTATGGTTATAATAACTTCTATAACCCTTATGGATTTGGTGGAGGTCTTTTCTCTGGCTATCGCAATGGTTATTCTAATGGATTTTACAACGGTTTCTATAATGGTTATTACGCTAATGGTGGTAACTATGATCGTTATCCTAATTACCGGTCCCGGAATTATGGTCCGCGTTCAGAGCGGAGTGTAGTGCCAACTGATCGGAATAACGGAGGCCGGATAGTTCCTAATACTGGTGGTAATCGGGTAATTGATAACCCAGGTGGTCGGCCAGCACGTATTGTTAGTGGTGGTGGGGCAATTTCTCCTAATACGAATACGGGTGGGGTAAGAACTCCCGATGCAAATGTTACTCCGAATCGTTCGGTGCGTGGTGCCCGTGTAGTAAGCCCAACAGATGCAGGTATGGTGGTTAGTCCTAACAATGGCCAGCCTGCCCGGGTTAACACTAGTCCTAATAATACCGATTTAGGATACCGTCCGTCTACTCGTCCGGTACGTCGTTTTGAAGGTACTATTTCCAATAACAATGGTGCTCCTACTCCGCCTAGTTTCCCGGCAGAAGTTCAACGTCAAAACAACAACCGGCCACAACGGGTGATTGAATCACAGCCCCGGACTTTTGAAACCCCGCGTTATGAAGCACCACGGCGTGAGCAACGTACTTACGAGATATCTTCGCCACAACGTAATGACTCCTGGAGCCAGCCTAGCCGCTCTTCTTCTTTTCCATCAAACAATGGAGGTAACAGCGGTGGAAGTAGTGGCGGTGGCCGACCTAGAAGAAATTAATTTCCTTTAGACTTACACATGAAAACATATAAATTATTGGTAGCCAGCTTAGTAGTTTTAAGCTGGACAGGGAAGGTATCGGCTCAAAATGAGGTCGATGCCCTCCGATATTCCCGCCAGGATTTTGGCGGTTCTGCCCGAATTCAGGGTATTGCTGGTGCCCAAACGGCTCTGGGCGCCGATATTTCTACCTTATCTACTAACCCGGCAGGTTTAGGATTATATCGCCGTTCTGAATTTTCTTTTACACCCGGCATTAGCTTATCTGGTACCGAAAGCAGCTTAAATGGCCGCAGCAGTTTAACAGACCAGCGTAATATTATTAATATTCCGAGTTTAGGAATAGTATTTACTAAACGCAAATCAGATTCGGAGGAGAGTGATTGGCGCTCGGGTGCTTTTGGAGTTGGCTTAACCCGCCTGAACAATTTTCAAAATCGATACAGTTACGCCGGGCCAGTTGACCAAACTCAATCTTTGGTGCAATCGTTAGGTGAAACGGCTATTGCCAATAATCGCACTGAAGCAAATTTAGACCAGGAGTACGATGACGGTATTTATTCTTTAGAAGGTTTAGGTTATGCAACGTATCTGATTGGCGTGAATAAAATCCCTACTGAACCCAATAATCCAAATTCGCCTTTACGGGAAGAAATATACGTTGAATCACAGGGGAATGTAACTCAAAGCGAAACGGTGAGCAGCAAAGGAGCTCAAAACCAATGGGATTTTGCCTATGGTGCCAGCTACCGCGATAAACTTTACTTAGGGGCTTCAGTAGGTCTTACTACCCTGCGCTATAATCAGAAGCGGATTTACCGCGAAGTGGATGCCGATTCGCAAACCGATTTTCAGGATTTAACCTTAACCGACGAATTTACTACTACTGGTTCAGGCGTTAACTTAAAGGTTGGAGTTATTGTGCGACCAATTGATGCTGTTCGCATTGGGGTATCTGTACAGACACCCACATTTTATACTCTGCGCGACCAGTATACTACTTCTATGTCATCAACTTTTGGTGGTACTACTCCGGGTAACTATGATTTGGCAATGACACCCGGCGATTATGAATATAATTTAATTACTCCCATGCGGGCGAATGGAGGCGTTGCCTATTTTGCGGGTAAGTATGGCTTTATATCGGCTGATGTAGAATACGTAAACTACGGAGGCGCTCGCTTTGACAGCAATGATGGCGGTGATTCGTTTTCGGATAAGAATGATGTAATTAAAAATACGTATCAGTCTACGCTTAATTTCCGGGTAGGAGGGGAGTATCGCTACAACATTTTCCGGTTACGGGCTGGTTATGCCTTATACGGCGACCCTTATAAAAACAGCGATTACGACCGTGATAAAAGATACATCACTGCCGGCGTAGGTATTAAACAAGAAAGCCATTTTTTTGATTTAGCAATAGTAAACGCAAGGTATAATAGTGTGTATTCACCTTATTCTTTAATAGATAATTTGCAACCTGTAGTTAGTACTAAAAACACAACTAACAGTGTATTATTTACAGTTGGCTTTAATTTCTAAGAAAGATTAAAATAATAAAAAAGCGAGCTCTGGTTTGAACGAGGGTTCGCTTTTTTATTGAATAATACGCTCAATTAAATTAACTATTTAGGTTTAAAGCATCTTACTAAGAGCAACACTCAGAATCAACTTGATGAAAGCAAATTAGTAAAATTTACTTTTCCACTTTTACATCAATTGCTAGAGAATCAAGCGTTCTATAAACTTTATTTATTCGCAGTAAACCTATCTTGTTTAATGTGGTTTTGTAAGCTAGAACCTGTCCATCTTTTAAATTTTCAAATTTGTTGGCGCCAAGCGTAGCCGGGTAGCTATTTCTTATTTCCCCGGCATTATCAATTGCATCAAAATCATTGGGTGTTAATGCAGTTAATGCCAAAGAATCGCTGCCCATTAAACTTAAACTTGGTTTTTGTGTCCCTGTATTATTAAATAATAAATCAATTTGCTTGTTAACCTCGGGCTGTTTTGCCGCATAAGCCGGAAAAGAGGTGCCGGTTGCAGAAGAAAAACCAATACAACCCAACGAGTCTAAAAAAGTTCTCGGATTCTTAACACGACTTAATAGTACATCCTTGTAAGTGTAATATCTGGAATCAGCTTTGTTTACGGTAGTAGTAGTTTTTATGCTTATTACTCGTTGATAAGTATTGTTATTACTATCTGTTATAATAAATTTCCAGATTTCTTTATTAGCCAAATTGCGTGGGGTGTAAGCTACTTGCATCGCAAAATTTTTAGTATCTGGAGCTAAAGTAGAATCAAGATAAATTACTGGAGGTTGTTTATCTAAACTATCATGGTTAAAAGTTACCAGAAATTTAGTTAAGCTTACATTACTAGTAGGGGATTGGGCAAATACGCCCGTAATTACTGGCGTACCACCCGATACGTTACGATTCTCTGATACATAATTCTGTCCGGTACTAGATACTAATTGTAAAACAGAAGGAGTTTCCGGCTCGTTATTACAGGCAGTAACTAAAACAATAAAGAGTAATAGAAAAATTGGGGCAAACGCAGAATTAATTTTTTTTATCATGTAAGTTCCAGGCAAAATATATGTTCTTAGAACGAATCAAAATTACTCATTCTGTATATGATTTGATACTAACCTTTATTATAATTTAAAATTTGGTGCAGCGTTTTGTTATAGCTATCCCGTAGGTTCGGGTAATTTCCGCCAAAATAGGTACCTTTACTTTTGCAATTCTTTACTATCTTATGCGTATACTTTTTTTTAAAAAATCTCTCTTTTTACTTCTTATTTGTCTATTCTCGGGGGCTGTTCATGCTCAGCAAAGACAAAAAATTACTTTAGAAGATATCTGGCAAAAAAATACGTTTGCGGCTAATACGGTGAGTGGCGTAGATTGGGCGAAAGATGGGCGTTACTATACCTCTATGGGGGCTAACAATCAAAGCAATGCTACCGATCTTATTCGTTATAATGTTACTACGGGCCAACCGGTAGCTACGGTAGTAGCTGGGAAGGATTTAAAAGTGGCAAATAGCGCAAAACCCATCGACTTTGAAGAATATACTTTTAGCGCCGACGAGCAGAAGATACTTTTCGCCACCGAAACCGAACCTATCTACCGGCATTCTTCGCGCTCCGAGTATTATGTGTACGACGTAAAAACCAAAACCCTCCGGCCTTTAAGCACTAAAGGAAAACAAATGTTCGCTACCTTTTCGCCGGATGGTAGCCGTGTAGCGTTTGTGCGCGATAATAACTTGTTTTATGTGGATTTAGCCAGCAATCAGGAAAAGCAAATTACTACTGACGGCGAGCGCAATAAAATTATAAACGGCGGCACCGATTGGGTATACGAAGAAGAATTTAGTTTTGCCAAAGCCTTTTTCTGGTCGCCAGATGGGGCTAAAATTGCTTTTTACACCTTCGACGAAAGCCAGGTAAAACAATATACTTTGCAGATGTGGGGACCTTTGTACCCGCAGGATTATACTTTTAAATACCCGAAAGCCGGCGAAGCTAATTCAATAGTAACTATCTCGGTAGTGGATTTAAGTACAAATAAAACCACCCGCCAGGATATTGGTACCGAAACCGATATTTACATTCCGCGTATCGGCTGGACCGAAACCAAAGATTTGCTTTGGATTCAGCGCATGAACCGCCTGCAAAACACTTTGGAAATACTGCATTCCAACGTAAATACCGGTATAACTACCGTAGCATTACGCCTCACCGACAAAGCCTACATCGAAATTACCGACGATTTAAAATATTTAAAAAACGGGAAGCAGTTTATTATTTCCAGTGACAAAGATGGCTACAATCATTTGTATTTGTATGATATGCAAGGCAAACAACAGCAGCAACTTACCAAAGGAAACTGGGATATAACCGATGTAGTAGGTATCGACGAAAAACAAGGTTTGGTGTATTATATAGCTGCCGAAGTATCGCCGATGGAAAAGCAACTGTACAGCGTAAACCTGAAGGGCGGCAACAAAAAACGCTTAACTGAAGCCAAAGGCACGCACCGGATCAGCATGAGTCCGGATTTTACGTATTACCTCGATTATCAAAGCACTGCCAATACGCCACCATTAGTAAGTTTGCACGCTGCTCCGAGCGGGAAACTGGTGAAAAACCTGGAAGAAAATACCCAACTGAATGCCACTTTAAAACAGTTTGATCTGTCGCCGTTGCAATTTATCTCGTTTAACACCAGCGAAAACGTGAAACTGAATGCGTATGTAATTAAGCCCAGCAATTTTGATCAATCTAAAAAATATCCGGTATTGATGTTTGTGTACGGTGGTCCGGGTAGTCAGCAGGTGCTCGATGCGTGGAACAGCGGCAATTATTTCTGGTTTCAGATGCTGGCGCAGCAAGGCTACATTGTGGCCTGTGTAGATAACCGGGGAACCGGCGGACGTGGAGCGGCTTTCCGGAAAATTACTTATGCCAACCTAGGCCACTACGAAACCATTGACCAGATAGAAGGCGCCAAATATTTTGGGAGTCTGCCTTACGTAGATAAAAGCCGGATTGGCATCTGGGGCTGGAGCTTCGGGGGTTACATGTCGTCGCTGGCCTTAACCAAAGGAGCCGATTACTTTAAAACCGCTATTGCCGTAGCTCCCGTTACTAACTGGCGTTACTACGATAATATTTACACCGAGCGTTATTTAAAACGGCCACAGGAAAATGCCGCTGGTTACGACGAAAATTCACCGGTTACGTACGCAGATAAGTTAAAAGGCAAGTACTTACTTGTTCACGGTACCGGCGACGATAACGTGCACTTTCAAAATGCTATTGCCATGGAGGATGCTTTAATTAAAGCCAACAAGCAGTTCGATTCGTTCTATTACCCTAACCGCAACCATGGCATTTCTGGCGGCAATACCCGCCTGCATTTATATACCATGATGACCGATTTTTTGCTGAAGTACTTGTAAGAGAAACCGGTAGATTTTAAATTTTAAGTCCATTTAGTAAACTGAAAGCCATTCCGGAAACAATTACAAGTTTGTTTCCGGAATGGCTTTTCTATTTTGTAAGAAAAATACAACGGAGTACTCCGGATTTAAACATTATCTTTTTAGAGTATTACTGTTATTGACTCAGTTCTTTTTTCTAAAAGAATGATTTTTACTATGGCACGGAAGTTACTTCCGTGTCTTTCCGCTTAATTCCGGCAATGTAGTAGGTTCATAATGGCGTTTGCTAATGCATTACGGTTAGTCGTGAGGCAAGGCACGGAAGTAACTTCCGCGCCATATATGCAGGACGTTTAGCAATTCGGAGTGGCGCAGCCACATTCCGCAACGGATTGAGGAAAGATTTGCTAAACCGCCCGAAAAATCAAACCAGCCCCGCCGACTATGAGGTAAACTCAGCCGTATTAAATAAGATGAAATCTAAACCTGGAGACGGAAATCGGCTACAAGTAAGTACAAATAAGATGAAAATTTAAAAAAATATAACTCCAAATTCGGATCTTATCTTTACGGCATTTTATAACCAACTACCCCAGATTATTTTTTAAAATATAATGATTGCTCCGGCATTGAAAAGCTACAAAAATTTAGTAATTCTCCTGATAGTATTCGGGATTATTTACGGGCTTATTTCGCTGGTAAATCATTATAACTTCCGCACATATGCGTTAGATTTGGGTTTAGTAAACCATGCGATTTACGATTACGCGCACTTCCGGGTAAATTACTCCACATTGTTAGTGGATGCCGCTCCTATGAATTTTCTGGGATCGCATTTTACCTTATTACCCGTGCTGTTTTCGCCTTTGTACTGGCTGCTGGGTTCCTACACTTTATTAGTCGTGCAAATTGCGGCCGTTTTGTTTGGGGGAGTGGGTATTTACGCTTATTGCCGGCATCGTTCTACAGGCCTGACTATTCCGTTGTTAATTACGGCTCAGTTTTTTTTCATGTGGGGAATTTACTCGGCGCTAGCTTTTGATTATCACGATAATATGGTAGGCGCCATGTTTCTGCCCTGGTTCTTCCATTACTTTGATCAGAAAAAGTATTGGTTGGCGACAGTGTTTTTCGGATTACTGGTTATCAGTAAAGAAAACATGGCTTTGTGGGGTGTTTTTATTGCGGTGGCTTGCCTGGGTAAATATTTCTCTGATAAATCTGCCCGAAAGGTGGCGTTAAGTTTAGCCATTTTTACTCTCTTTTATTTTATGATGGTCACTTCGGTAATTATGCCGCAGTTAAACACTACCCACCACCAGTTTGCGCAGTTAATCCGGTACCAGCATTTAGGGAATTCGTTTGGCTCTATTATCCAGTATTTATGGGAGCACCCGGGAGTCATATTTTCGCACTTATTTTTAAATACTACCGGTAATCCTAAGTTCAATTATATTAAAGCCGAGTTATATGGCATGATTTTACTTTCCGGTGGCATCTCTTTCTTTTTTCGGCCCTGGTATTTGTTTTTATTACTGCCGATTTTCGCCCAGAAACTGTTAACCCACGATTTTACTTTGTGGGGCATTAACTACCAGTATTCGATTGAGTTTGCCCCGGTATTGGCCTTGGCTACTTTCGAAGCTTCTACTAAGTTTACGTCAGTTTTTCAAAAGAGATACTTAGTTGCCTTTCTAGTACTTACGTTAGCAGCTACTAGCGTTACTTTAGTAAAACGAAAATCGAAATGGTTTATAAAACCGATGGTGCAATTCCAGCGGCGCATGCATTACCGTTCACTTTTCGACCGGGAGAAACTCCATGCGATGTTGCAACTAATTCCCGGTCAGGTTCCCGTAAGTGCTTCCTCTTGTTTAACTCCCCGCTTAGTAGAACGAGAAAAATTGTATCATTTCCCGGTAATCCGCGATGCCGCGTATATTGCCCTGGTTAAAACAACCGAAGAAGGAACCTACCCGCTTTCTCCCGTAGCTTACAACCAGAAGATAATCCAACTCCGGCAAAACTTAAATTTTAAAATAATCTACGAAGACGAGCAAGCAATTTTGTTTCAGAAAAGAAAGATGTAGCGCAGTTTCTAATTAAATCAGAGGAGCTGACTCAAGCCTTATGGATTTAGAAATTTAGTTTTCTTCTGCTTCAATATATATAGCATTTATCCTCCCCATATCCCCTCCAAAGGGGGACTTTTCTTCTGCTGATGAAATCTAAAGGTTCATGTTACTAATTCATCAATTAACAAATTTGAAAATTTCCAAAAGTTAGAATGACAAACATCAACCGTAGCGAAGCGTTACTGATACCAGTTTGGCTGTGGAGGGCCTTCTAAGGTTCCGGTTTTGCGCAGCAGAATTCCGCAGACGGAGTCGAGGAAAGGAAGCTTAGACCGCCCGAAAGAGCCAAACGAGGCCCGCCGGCCATGAGGCAAACGCAGCCCTGTCAAACACGATAGCACCAAATCCTGGAGCCTGGAACAGATTCTAAGTAATACCAGTAGAGAAGTAATTTTTAAAATATCTGGAGCTACAAATTCCCCGTTCTACCCCCATCAACCGGAATATTAATGCCGTTAATATAACCCGCTGCCGGACTAGCCAAAAAAGCCGCTGCCGCCGCCACTTCTGCGGAACTGCCGAAACGTTTGGCCGGAATACTAGCCAGCATTTCATTTTCTATTTGCTCGATGGTTTGTCCAGTTTTCGCCGCTTTGGCTTGGATAAGCGACGTGTGCCGGCCCGTAACGGTAGCACCAGGTAACACATTATTTACGGTAATCCCAAATTGGGCTAACTCCAACGAAAGGGTTTTTGCCCAGTTAGCCACGGCACCCCGAATGGTATTAGAAACTCCTAAGCCTGGTAAGGGCTGTTTTACCGAGGTAGAAATAATATTGATAATGCGGCCATACTGGGCTTGTTTCATGAGCGGTACCACGGCTTGCACCAGAATATGGTTGCAGATTAAATGATTGCTAAATGCTTTTTTAAACTCCTCTAGACCGGCATCTATAATCGGTCCACCACTAGGGCCACCGGTATTATTTACTAAAATATGCACCGCCAGTTTGGTGACCACATAGGCTTTAATTTTGGTAGTCAAATCATCCGGATTCGAAAAATCAGCGCAAATATAATAGTGTTGCTGACCAGCAGTTTGGTCTAGTTCCTGCAAAGTTTCTTGTAATTTTTCTTCATTGCGGGCTATCAGAGTTACCGAAGCGCCCATTTGGGCCAGTTCTACCGCAATGGCTTTGCCAATGCCTTGCGTGCTGCCGCACACAATCGCTTGTTTTTGACTTAAGTTTAAATCCATGGCCGGTTATACGGTAAATTTTTAAAATTTGATAGTTATGCCGTAACGGAAAGGTAGGTTTTTACGGTAGCTGCTTCTGGGTTTTGCGCGTCCGGGCCGTACACATCAAAATCAGCGGTGTATTTTCGGGTTTGGGCGTTTTGCCAGATATAATGCCAGGTTTGCCCCACACAATCAGGTAATTTCCCTTGCGAGGTATATATCTGGTAATTAGCCGCCGGAATAGTTATACCGGTCAACCCGTCCGGAATATTAGTAAGTGAAGGCACTTTACAGCCTAAAACCGTAGTGTAAGGACCTGTATAGTCACTCTCGTATTCGGTGTAGACGCAATAAAGATCATTATTTACTTTATCTGGGATTTGGCTTATTACGTTTTGGCTGAAAAAACGGCTCCAGAGCGCACCAATATCTACCTGGGCCTGACCGTTTGCGTTAGTTGTTCTAACCGAAATACCCACTATATAAAATTCATCTTGAGCCGAAGTTTCAAATTGCATGTACCCGTTTTTTTAATTTTTTGATTTTTATAGAAGCATCAAACTGGTTCAAAGCTCTTTATTTTTTGGATATCCTCCTACAGTAGTTCTCATTTAGTATAGATTTAACTGCACTAGTTATGTAAGTGGGTTGCTAATATGTAAATTGTATAGTTTAAAAGCGACTCTTATCTTAGTTGTAAATTACTTAAAGCTGATTTTTTCGTAGATTACCCGCAGCGAATACATAATAACGATTAATACTTATGATCAGACCGTTGAATTTTCGTACCTGGATTGATGAGCACCGCCATTTATTAAAACCACCGGTAGGCAATGCCCAGGTTTTCCGGGATAATAAAGATTTTATTGTAATGGTAGTGGGTGGTCCCAATGCCCGTAAAGATTACCACTACAACGAAGGCGAAGAGTTTTTTTACCAACTCGAAGGCGATATTGTATTAAAAGTAATTGAAGACGGCAAACCCGTAGATATTCCTATTCGGGAAGGCGAAATATTTTTATTGCCGGGCGGTACACCGCACTCACCGCGTAGGCCGGCCAATACAGTTGGTTTAGTAATGGAACGATATCGTCGCGAAGGCGAACAGGATGGTTTCTTGTGGTTCTGCGAAAATTGCGGTAACAAGCTCTACGAAGAGTATTTAGTAGTTACGGATATTGTGCAGCAGTTACCGGTAGTAATGAATAATTTCTTTGCTAATGAAGAGCACCGGACCTGTAAAAACTGCGGCACTGTTATGGAACCGCCGGTTAAAAAGTAGCAGGTTTCAGGTAGTAAGTAGCTTGTAGCAGGACAAAAGTGTCAGGGCTTTTATGCCAAAAACCATCAGGTGTAATTATTGTTATGAAAAGCAGGTACAATGGTTATTGTCCGGGTATTTCTATCCAGATACCTTTGTCCTGATACTTATATCTAAATAAAATGAAAGTTGAATTAAAGCGCGTAGATAATGCCTTCCATTTTGAGGCAGTAGGAGCAGCGGGCGTACCCGTAAATATAGATGCTAACCCCGAAGTTGGGGGAAACAATGCCGGTGCCCGCCCTATGGAAATGATTCTGATGGGTTTAGGTGGTTGTAGCGCCATTGATATTACCCTGATTTTAAAAAAACAAAAGCAGGAAATTACGGATTTTCGCATTCACATTGACGGCGACCGGGAACCCAACGCCACGCCTGCGGTTTTCACCAACATCCGCATTCATTATGCTTTGTCGGGGAACCTGGATGAGCAAAAAGTAAAACGCGCCATTGATTTATCGATGGATAAATACTGCTCCGTTACAGCTATTTTAAATAAAACGGCTCAGATTTCGTATACCTTCTCGATTAACGCGGTTTCGGTAGAAGTTTAGTAAATATAAATTTATCGTAGGAACGCGCAGCGGCGTGTTCCTACGTAAGATGGTAAATTTCTTAAGATAATTTCGTTTCGTCGCGGCCAGCCCGGTTGCTGGTATTACCAGTATTTGGGTTAGCAATAGAGTCGCGCATATCGGTATCGGCTTGGATGTTGCGCATTTTGTAGTAATCCATAATGCCTAAATTGCCTGACCGGAAAGCTTCGGCCATAGCTTTTGGAATTTCGGCTTCGGCCTGCACTACCAAGGCTTTGGCCTCCTGGGTACGGGCGCGCATTTCCTGTTCTACCGCTACGGCCATGGCGCGGCGTTCCTCAGCGCGGGCCTCGGCTACTTTTAAATCAGCGTTAGCCTGGTCAATTTGTAATTTGGCGCCAATGTTTTCCCCAATGTCTACGTCGGCAATATCAATCGATAGAATTTCGTAAGCCGTACCAGCATCCAGGCCTTTTTGTAAAACTAATTTGGAGATTTTATCGGGGTTTTCGAGTACTTCTTTGTGCGATAAAGACGAACCAATGGAAGTTACAATACCTTCGCCTACCCGGGCCAGAATGGTTTCTTCGCCGGCACCACCTACTAACTGCGCAATATTGGCCCGTACGGTAACGCGCGCTTTGGCAATTAACTGAATGCCGTCCTGGGCTACGGCGGCTACGTTAGGCGTATTAATCACTTTGGGGTTTACCGAAGTGGTTACGGCTTCAAATACATCCCGACCAGCTAAATCAATAGCAGTAGCTTGTTTAAAAGTAAGCGGTATGTTGGCTTTATCTGCAGATATTAATGCTTTGATAACGGTAGGCACGTTGCCACCCGCCAGGTAGTGCGTTTCCAGTTCGCTGGCAGTAATTTGTAAACCGGCCTTGGTAGCAGTAATCAGGGAGTTTACAATCAGGCTGGGAGATACTTTCCGGATGCGCATAAAAACCAATTCAAATAAATTAACCTTTACGCCCGAAAATAACGCTGTAATCCAGAGGTTAATGGGTACGAAATATAAGAAAACCAATAGTAAGATAAAGCCACCAGCAAGAAGAAGTAAAGGCGATAATTCCATGAGTTGAGGTTTAGTTGTTTGATGAAGCCCGATTTTTAAAATCGAAAGAAAGTTGTTTTGGCTTCATCTTATAAAGTTTAAAAAAAGTAAAATCTGATTGAATAAAGGCGATGAATTTCTAGTTAATTAATTGAATTCTTATAAGTTAAAAATTTAAAAAGTGTTGTGTTTAGCGTCTAGATACTAGTGTCTAACACTTAGCTTACCGGCTTTACAATTACTTTATGATGATTGATGCGGGTGATAATAATGGTTGTATCCGGATCCAGAAACTCGCCATTTGTGTGTACTTCGTAGGGTTGATCGTGGAACATAGCGGTACCCGATGGCCGGAGCGCCGATAACGCCCGACCCATATCGCCTTCCTGTAGTTGCGGCTTTACATTGTCGTTTACCCGGCTGTGGTTTACATCTTTCAAAGCAAACTTCGACCAGACATCAGCTTTAAAACTAAAAACTACAATAGCAATGCTTAATACCAGGGCAATGCTCAAAATAATATGGCCATTAGCCATTCCCATTTTATCGTAACCCAGCCAAACCCCGACCGCTAACACCAGAAAACCCAGAATCCCGATCAGCGTGGTGCCCGGTAAAAAAATTAACTCTACCAGCAAAAGCACCAAGCCAATAAAGACCAGAATTAATACCGTAATTAAGTCCATATTTTTAAATTTTAGTGCAAAGAATAAATAGCTTTCTTTAAAATTATTAAAGGCTACTGCTTAAAGATACACCTTTTAGCTGGTTATTTTTTGAAAACTTTTATCTAAATCTGGTTATGACGCCGTTCTGATTCCCAGCAAAAACAGTTGATTTAGGATTAAGCTTGGTGGCTTACGGTAGAAAGGTTACTTTTGCCGCTCGAAATTTTTAATCCTGGTATCATGGATGTATTTGGCGAAGCGCTGCGCGATTTTTACACCGACAATTTTACCCAAAAGTTAATACTTCACACCAGCTACGGCGAGCCGGAAGACATGCCGCTGGATATTTTTTTTCGGGATGAAGAAGAAATGTCGGAAGTAGAGCTCGAAGCGTTAAGCTGCTGCTACGGCAATGTGCTGGATATTGGAGCCGGCGTGGGCAGCCACGCACTGGCATTACAGGAGTTAGAATTAGATGTAACAGCTTTGGAAATATCGCCCTTAGCCGCCGAAATCATGCAGCAACGGGGCGTAGCAAAAATTATCAACCAGGATATTTTTACTTATTCCGGTGATACCTACGATACATTGCTTTTGCTCATGAACGGCATTGGTTTAGTAGGTGATATTGCCGGACTGCGCCAATTTCTGCAACACGCCAAAAAGTTAATTAACCCCAATGGCCAACTGGTTTTTGATTCTTCGGATATTACTTATTTGTACGAAGGGAATTTACCCGATGGAGAAAAGTACTACGGCGAAATTGCGTACCAATACGAATACCGCCAGGTAAAAGGCGAATGGTTTAAGTGGTTATACATCGATCAGGATACCTTAGCCGAAATAGCCGGTGAAGAAGGCTGGCTTACTATTATTCAGTACGAAGACGAACAGGACCAGTACTTAGCCCGTTTGATTTTAGCTTAAATAAAGCTAGCTGCCATTTTTTTTATTTAAAGTTAACACCTTCGATAAAATTCCCCTTAAATAGTCTTCTGGTCATTATTTCTCTTCTTACAACAGGTTAAACTACCCGAAATAATAGGTAATAATACGTTTATTAATGATTTATTAATAAATAAGCGTTAACTTTGTATTAATTACAACGTAATAGCTTTTGTATTATAAATTATTTATTATAAATACTATTTAGTAAAATATTTTACAATAAACATTTGTTTTTGGAATGAAAATTGTTAACCAAAAGCTAGTAACAAACACGAATACCATTTTAATTTAATTTTTTTAGTATGATTTCTCTTAGTTTACCCTCCAGCTTTCCGGTTTCGAAGAAAGTACACCGATGGGCGGTAAGTACTTTATTTTTTCTGCAAGGCTTGTGCTTTGCCAGCTGGGCTTCCCGGATTCCGACTATTCAAGAAAAACTTGGTTTAACCGAAAGCCAATTAGGCGCTGTTTTATTAGCTATTCCCATTGGTTCCATGATTTCGTTGCCCATAACGGGCTGGCTAGTGGCTAAATTTGGCAGTAAAAAAGTAGTTACTCTGGGTGTATTTTTATACAGTTTAACCTTAATTACATTGGGCATGGCCCAAAATACTTTTCAGTTAATCAGCTATTTGTTGTTGTTCGGCTTTGGCGGTAATTTTTTAAATATTGGGGTAAATACCCAAGCTGTTGGGGTAGAATCGATGTACAAAAAGCCGATTATGGGTATGTTTCATGGGATGTGGAGTTTAGCCGGTTTTTCCGGAGCAGCTCTGGGTACCCTGATGATTGGGGAAGGGATTTTACCAGTACAACACTTTATGGCAGTTACTATTTTTGTAGTATTAGCAGCTTTAGTAAGTACCCGGTTTACCATTGCCGAAGATCCGAACCGCCAGGCCGACCAGCCGATTTTTGCTAAACCCGATAAATCTTTGCTGATGCTGGGCGTTATTGCTTTTTGTTCTATGATTTGCGAAGGAGCCATGTTCGACTGGAGCGGCGTTTATTTTCAGAAAGTAGTGCAGGCCGACAAAGCCTGGGTAGGGGCCGGTTATACCGCTTTTATGGCAACCATGGCTTCCGGCCGGTTTGTAGCCGATTGGTTCACCAGTAAATTCGGATTGAAACGTACTTTGCAACTGAGCGGGGTACTAATTGCTACTGGTTTATTATTGGCTGTGCTTTTACCTAATTTAATTACCGCTATGGCTGGCTTTTTACTGGTAGGCGCTGGAGTATCGTCGATCATACCTTTGGTGTACAGCGCGGCTGGTAAATCACAAGTATTATCGCCTGGTGTTGCTTTAGCAGCAGTTTCTACCATTGGCTTTTTAGGTTTTTTAATGGGGCCTCCTATCATTGGTTTAGTAGCTGGCGCCACCAGTTTACGCGTATCTTTCTTTATTATTGCCATTATGGGATTATGCGTATCCTTTTTCGCAACCCGGGCTAAATTAGCCTAAGCGCAAAGATTCAAATTTTTTCAATACCTGTAAATCCAGATAGTACGCGTACTGTCTGGATTTTTTATTTATTAATGATTAATCTTTAATGGCATTTTCCTGATGTTCTGCTAGGTAGAGATTAGTACATAAGTGATGTTTTCTTTGGAGCCTTTACAAGTCTCCATGTAGTGGTGCTATCTAACTCGAACGAGCTAAGTTTGCCTCATGGCCAAACGAGGCCCGCCGGCCACGAGGCAAAACTTGGAATATCAAATAAGTTAGCACCCGAGCCCGTAGTCTTGAAGAGGTCCAAAGAAAAGCTATATCCCAACTACATTCTAACACAATCTAATCATTGAATTAGAGCTAAAAGCTGGAAAGCATTGTTTTTTGAAGCAAATAGAATACTTTCCACTTTACTGTAGGTTAAACCATCCATAAATATCTTACTAAGTTTAGAAGTTTTAAGCAAAGTATTTCCTACATTGCATACTGGCAAATACCTTTAGCGTACGGGCCGTTAACGAATTTCACTCCTACATTTATATCGTATTATTATGAAAAATGCATCTTCTCGGCGTGCGGCGTTAAAAAAAATTGCCGGTAGTGCCGCTATCGTAACAGTTGGCTCTTCGCTGTCGGCCCGGGTAGCTGCGGCCGAACAAGCTATGGGAACTGAATTAAAAGGAAAAATCAACCACTCGGTATGTAAGTGGTGCTACGACAAAGTGCCCCTCGATCAATTCTGCCAAGAAGCGAAAAAAATGGGCATTAAATCCATTGAGCTACTAGGCCCCGAAGACTGGCCAACTCTTAAGAAATACGGTTTAACCTGCGCTTTACCCAACGGCGCCGGCAAAGGCATTGAGCAAGGCTTTAACGACCTCAAACTACACGACGAACTAGTAAAAAGCTACGAAGAAGTTATTCCGAAAGTAGCTGCTGCTGGTTATAATCAAATTATCTGTTTCTCGGGCAATCGCCGGGGTATGTCGGATGAAGAGGGTATGAAAAATTGTGCCGTAGGTTTAAAACGCTTAATGCCTACCGCCGAAAAATACAAAGTAACTTTAGTAATGGAGTTGCTCAACAGCAAAGTAAATCACAAAGATTACATGTGCGACCATACCGAGTGGGGAGTAGGTTTATGTAAACTGGTGGGTTCGGAACGGTTTAAGTTATTATATGATATTTATCACATGCAAATTATGGAAGGCGACGTAATTGCTACCATTAAAAAGCATCATCCGTATATTTCGCATTATCACACTGGGGGCGTGCCTGGCCGCAACGAAATTGATGAAACCCAGGAACTATATTACCCGGCAATCATGAAAGCCATTGTGGATACCGGCTTTACCGGTTTTGTAGCGCAAGAATTTATTCCGAAACGGGAAGATAAATTGGCGTCCCTGAACCAAGGTGTTAGAATATGTGATGTAGCTTAAGCAGTAGTAGAAAATTTAAAATTTTATAAAAGCAGACTGAAAGGTCTGCTTTTATAGTTTAAGCTAAGTTGTTTTTCGTTACTTTTCGTTAAGCGTAGAGTTAGCATAGCGCTCTAAGCTTTTCCGGATGAGCCAATCTCTGATTGGCGTTAACCAGGTTTAGAGTAGAAATTTATTAAATACGCCAATCTGAAGATTGACTGTCCGATAATGAGTAGAGACCGCTAACGCGAACTCTATTCATAACGTAAGAAGTATTAGCTTGCTGGTAGCCAAAAGTCAGAAGACTTCCTCTTGTTTTTTAAGCACCAGTGGCGCTGCTCTGAACACTGGCGCTAGAGAATGTTTAAAGACAAGTCGAGAATAAAAAAGCTTTACAACCTAAAAAACAGGGGCTCAAAATCAATGCTTTAACTAGATTTTGAGCTCCTGTTTTTTAATGTGCCTCCAGCCAATTATGGCCTATGCCCATGCCTACTTCCATGGGTACGCTGAGCGGTAAGGCATTTTTCATTAATTCTTCTATTTTCGGCTGTATAATTTTTAGTTCTTCTTTGGGAGCATCAAACACCAATTCGTCGTGCACTTGTAACACCATGCGGGTTTGTAGTTTCTCGGCTTCAATCCAGTTATGAATGTTGATCATAGCAATTTTAATAATATCGGCAGCGGTACCCTGGATAGGAGCGTTAATGGCGTTGCGTTCGGCGTAACCGCGAATGTTGGCGTTACGGGAATTAATATCGCGTAAGTACCGACGACGACCTAGCTTGGTTTCGGCGTATTCTTTTTCGCGGGCGCTGTTAATGGCGCTGTCCATGTATTGTTTTACCGCCGGAAATTCTTGCCAGTACGCATCGATAATTTCTACGGCTTCGCGGCGCGGAATACGCAAACGCTCAGCTAAACCAAAGGCCGAAATGCCGTAAATAATCCCAAAATTTATAGTTTTAGCCTTGCGGCGCATATCTGCATCCACTTCGTCTAACCCTACATGATACACCTTGGCGGCTGTAGAAGCATGAATATCTAAGCCTTTCTGGAAAGCTTCTTTCATGGTAGCATCGCCGCTAAAATCGGCCATAATGCGCAGCTCAATTTGTGAATAATCTGCGGATATTAGTACGTGGCTGCTGTCGCGGGGCACAAAGGCTTTCCTGATTTCGCGGCCTTTTTCCGTGCGGATGGGAATATTTTGCAGATTCGGGTTGGTAGAGCTTAAACGCCCGGTGGCCGCTACCGCCTGGTTAAACGACGTATGCACCCGACCATCGCGGTCGCAAATTAATTGCGGCAAGGCATCGATGTACGTGGATTTTAACTTGGTAAGCTGCCGGTGGTCCAGAATTAATTGGGCAATTTCGTGCTCTCCGGCTAATTTAGAGAGTACTTCTTCGCCGGTAGCGTGCTGGCCGGTTTTGGTTTTTTTTGTTTTGTCGCCAGTTAAATTTAGTTTTTCGAACAGTATTTCGCCGAGCTGCTTGGGCGAGCCAATGTTAAAAGTAGTGCCGGCAATCTGGTAAATTTGTTTTTCGAGGTCCGAAATGTAACCCGCTAGTTCTTTCGACGATTCTGCCATGGCATTGCCGTCAATGGAAATGCCTTCGTACTCCACGGTAGCTAAAACCGGGATAAGTGGGTTTTCAACTTCCTCGAATAGCTCATTAACCTTATTCTTTTCGAGCAACGGCTCAAAGTAATTTTTTAACTGTAAAGTCACATCGGCGTCTTCGCAGGCATATTCGTAAATTTCTTCCGGGCTCAAGTCGCTCATGTTCAACTGCTTTTTGCCTCGTTTTCCAATCAGCTCGGTTATAGAAATGGGCGTGTAGTGCAAGTATGTTTCGGCGAGTAAATCCATGTTGTGGCGCATATCCGGCTCCAGCAAATAATGCGCAATCATGGTGTCGAATAAATGTCCTTTTACGGCTACGCCGTGGCTTTTCATGACCAGGATGTCGTACTTAATGTTCTGCCCGATTTTTTTAATTTTTTCGTTTTCCAACAATCCCCGGAATTGGTCCAGAATAGCTTTCTTTTCGGAATCGTTATCCAGCGGCACCGGCACGTAATAGGCTTCGCCGGGAATGTAGCAAAACGACATGCCAATTAGCTTGGCCGTGATGGCATCAATGCTGTTGGTTTCGGTATCGAACGAAAATTCTTTTTGTTTTTCTAAGTACGAAACTAAGCTGGCCCGTAATTCCGGCGTGTTTATTAAGCGGTAATCGTGTACAGTCGTAGCAATCGTTTTCCGGACGGCTGGCGTTGTAGCTTCCTCAGTTGTACCTGCGCCGTTTTCGGTAAATAATTCGTCCATTTCTTCAAAAAGCGAAGATTGCTGGTCGGACTTTTTACCTTTTACCAAAGTTGCTTTAGCAGTGGGCGCTTTGGTCGTAGTTGCGGCGGCGGGCGTTCCTAAAATACGTGCCGCTAACTGCCGGAATTCTAATTCATCGAACAAAGCCCGTAGTTTTTCTACGTCCGGACCGGTATATTCCAGGGCTGCTTCATCAAACTCAATGGGAACATCTAAGTGAATAGTGGCCAGCTCTTTTGAAAGCAGGCCTTGTTCGGCGTACTGAATAATGTTTTCGCGTTGTTTGCCTTTTAACTCGTCGGCGTGGGCAATCAGGTTTTCGACGGAACCGTATTTTTGAATAAGCGTTTTGGCCGTTTTTTCGCCAATTCCCGGAATGCCCGGAATGTTATCTACGGCATCGCCTTGCAAACCCAATATATCAATTACTTGCTTTACGTTGCTGATTTCCCAACGCTCACACACTTTTTTTACATCCAGAATATCTACGCCGTTGCCCAGAAAAGCCGGTTTGTATAAGTACACGTGATCGGTTACCAACTGGCAAAAATCTTTATCCGGGCTCATCATGTACACGTCGAAATCGGCTTTTTCGGCTTTGCATGAAAGCGTACCAATAAGGTCGTCGGCTTCGAAGCCGGGCATCATTAACAGCGGAATATTAAAAGCTTCAATTATTTTTTTTACGTACGGAATAGCAATGCCAATATCTTCGGGCATAGCCTGGCGGTTAGCCTTGTATTCCACAAAATTTTCGTGCCGGAAGGTTTTAGCGGGTCCGTCCATGGCTACCCCAATATGCGTGGGCTTTTCTTTGGAAAGAACCTCGAATAAGGTGTTGGTGAAACCCAAGGCAGCCCCGGTATTCATGCCTTTCGAATTAATGCGCGGATTTTTACTAAACGCGAAATGGGCTCGAAAAATAAGGGCCATGGCATCCAGGAGAAATAATTTTTTGCTTCGTTCGCTCATGCTATAAAGGTATTGTGTATCTATTAGGTATGCAAATTACGTACGTGGGTAGGAGTAGTACGAGAACCAAGATTTTTCTGATTTATTGTATTATAAAACTAAACCGGTGAATAGCATTTAGGGTTGGGTTAAAAATAAAAAAGGTTAAAAGCTGAATAGATTTTAGAAGTTGGTTATTAGTAAAAATTTAAAAATTTTAAGTTTTAGCTGATTAAAAAGTAACTAAAACTCTTTGGTAAGAAAAACACAATAGAAATTGCAGGCAATCATATTTATGGGTATTCCGGCTTCGGGTAAATCATTTTTTTACAAGGAAAAGTTTTTTAATTCTCATGTGCGCATAAGCATGGATTTATTAAAAACCCGTAAACGAGAAGACCAATTTTTAAAATTATGCCTCGATACCAACTCCCGGTTTGTTGTAGATAATACCAACCCCACTAAGGAAGAAAGAGCAAAATACATTAAGCTGGCCAAAGACAAGAAATACCGGGTAATTGGTTACTTTTTCGCTTCTACCCTAAGTGCAGCTTTAGAGAGAAATAAACTACGAAAGGGTAAAGACCGGATTAAAGACGTTGGAGTAGTAAGCTGTTATAAGAAACTGGTGTTGCCAAATTTTACCGAAGGTTTTGATGAACTTTTCTACGTGCAGTTGCAGCAACAGGAATTTGTTGTGAGAGCCTGGCAGGAAGATATCATGCCTATTTAAAATCGATTTGTATAAGTAATATATGCTAAAAAAAATACTCCTGTTAGGATTACTTAGTTTGGGAATCACCTTGCAGGTAAATGCCCAAACGGTTGATTCGGTGGCACAAGTGGTATACCTGCTGGGCAATACCGCTAGCACTACTATTCCTGCTGACCATTTGCAAGCTTTTCAGCAGGTTTTGCAGGCTGAAAAAAATCCGTTTACCGTGGTACATCTTGGCGACATTGCAGCTAACCGGGGTATTGGCAAAAGATTAAACGCAGGAGCTAACCAGAAAATAGACCAGCTACTGCAGCTCACCAAAGACCGGGGCAAAATGTATCTGGTGCCCGGCGATAAAGATTGGGATAACTCTGGTAGAGAAGGACTGGAAGATGTACGGCGTTTGGAGCAATACATTAAAACCCACCAAACCAACGCGCAGGTACTTTTACCAAGTAGTGGCTGCCCCGGACCTGAGATAAGAGATATTGGTAAAACCATTCGGCTTATTGCCTTAAATACTCAATGGTGGATGCACCCGCACCGCAAACCTGCCGAACCCGATACTGACTGCGGTATTTTATCGGATGCCGAGTTTTTAGAAACTCTGGAAAATGCCATTACTGATGCCCGCGGCCGGCAAATAATTATTGTGGGGCATCACCCGGTATTGTCTAATGGCTTTTACGGCGGGCATGTGCCGGTAAAAAGCCATTTTTTTCCGTTCGCCGATACCCGGCTTAAGCCGCTTACCTGGTTACCTTTACCGGGTTTGGGAAGTTTGTACGCCTCTTACCGGCAAAATACCGGCACTCCCCGCGACATGGCTAATCCGGGTTATCAGAATTTTATCGCCAACATGAACCGGGTATTTCAGGAACACGACCAACTTATTTACGCCGCGGCGCACGATTATTCCTTACAGCTAAATGCCCTAGCAAATAACTATCACATTGTTTCGGGTAGTTTTTCGCAGAAAAGGAACGTGGCTAAAAATATAGAAAGTCAGTTTAACCGAGCCAAAACCGGGTTTGCCAAAATTACCACGTACGCCAGCGGCAAAGTAACCACCTCGTTCTACGAATTTACTAAATCGGGTACTGCGGCCGAAGTTGCCAATTACACCTTACTGCAATCAGCCTGCAACCCAGACCCGGACAAAGCTATACCGGTAAACAAACAAGTAGGGCCTTGCATTAAACTGGAAATGCCTGCGCCTATTACCACCGAAGAAGTTACAACCAACGGCAATAAAGCCACAGTAATTGCCGGACCCCAATACGCCGCTAAAGGTTTGAAATTAAAATTTTTCGGCCAGTTATATCGTAAAAGTTGGGCGCAACCGGTGCAGGTGCCCTTGTTGTATTTAAGTCGGACCCCGGAAAAACTGCGGCCTTCTAAATTTAGCGGTGGGCGGCAAACTACGACGCTGCAACTACAAGCCGCTGATGGTCGGCAGTTTATATTCCGATCTGTGGATAAAGACCCGATTGGCGCCATCCCACCCGAGTTGCGCAATACGGTAGTAACCGATGTGTTGCGGCAAATAACACCCACCGAGCAGCCTTACGGCGCCTTAATCGTGAGTAGCTTATTAGATGCTACCGATATTTTGCACGCGCAACCTAAGTTATATGTTTTGGGTGATGACCGGGTTTTAGGGCCTTACCGGAAAAATTACCAGGATTTATTTGGAATGCTCGAAGAGCAACCAGGCGATGCCAAGGGCGAAACACTGGGCTTTGGCGGAGCCACTAATCTAAAAAACAGCTTTAAACTGTACCAGGAACTTTACCGCGATAACAACAACCACATAGATGCCCAGGCTTTTGGCAAGGCCCGGGCTTTCGATATTTTTATTGGAGATTGGGGCCGCCAACCCGATAACTGGCGTTGGGCTGGCTACAAAACAGATTCGCAGTGGGTTTACCGCCCCATCCCACGCGACCGTGATCATGCTTTTTCCCGCTGGGACGGTGTAATCCCCTGGCTCGCCGACCGCAAATGGGCCATCCCGAATATCCAGAATTTTGACCCAGAGATTGGTGGCATCCGCAGCCTTACCTGGGCCGCCCGCCACCTGGACCGGTTTTTACTTACCTCGCTTACCCGCCAGGATTGGTTAAATCTGGCCGAGGAACTACAGCGTACCTTTACCGATGCCGTAATTGATAAAGCCATTGCCGAATTACCACCATTAATTGCCAAAGCCCAGGGACAGGAGATTGGGACAACCTTAAAAGCCCGCCGGGCCCGGTTACCCGCCGCGATGGAAGAGTACTACGAGTTGTTAGCCCAGTACGTAGATGTGGTAGGTACCAACAAAAATGAATATTTTAAAATTGAACGCTTGCCCGATGCCCAAGTACGGGTACAAATATTCCGGAAGAACGAGGAAACTAATTTACCCCAGGGAGAACCGTATTACAACCGCATATTTTTTAAAAAAGAAACCAACGAGATTCGATTGTACGGCTTAGGCGGGCAAGACGTGTTTGATGTTTCCGGGCAAACTGCGGCCAGCATTCGGGTGCGTATTATCGGGGGCGATGGTCAGGATAGCATCCGGGATGTATCGGCGGTTAAAAGTTACGGTAAAAGCACCGTTGTTTACGACAATAAAGCCACGAAACTGGACTTAGGCAAAGAAGCCCGCAACTTAACCTCCGATACGCCCGACATTAATGCTTTTAGCCCGACTTCGTTTGTGTATAATGCCTACAGCCCCAATGGCAGCCTCATCTATAACCAAAGCGACGGGGTTGGCTTGGCATTGGGGGTAACGTATAAGCGGCAGCATTTCCGGAAAAAAGATTTTGCCAGTATTTATTCCTTTGGTGCCCGGGCTACACAATTTGGTAATTTGCAGCTTACCACCAATACTTTGTGGCGCCACGTAGTAGGCCAATGGGATTTAGGTGCGTACCTGGATTTGGGCGGCTACTTCCGGACGTACGATTTTTTTGGCTTAGGTAATAGTACCAAAAAGAACGAGCAACTCTACGACGATAAATTTTATAAAGCGCGTTACGGCGGCGTCATGTCGTCGGTGTTTGTACAGCGGCAGTTTTTTCAAAAAAGTTATTTTCGCATCGGGCCTTTGTTCGAAACACTCACGACTAACTATCGGGATAATTCTTTCCTAAATCAGCCCAACGGTGAATTACCGCCAGTAAATACCCAAAAGCAACAACTCATTGGTTTTAACACCGACTTTGTACTGGACTTACGCGATAAGCTTATTTTTACCCAGCGCGGCATTCGCATTCTGGTGCGGCACAATACTTATAAGCCCATCAAAAACAACATGAAAGCCTACGGCCTTACCGAAGGTTTTATCGATTATTACGCCACAGGCCGGGTTTATTTACCGGTAACCTTGGCGTTACGCTTGGGCGGCGGCCGCAACTACGGCGATAACTTGCCTTATTATAAATATACTACACTGGGCATGCGATCGAATTTACGGGGTTACGTAATTAACCGCTTTGCCGGCGACGCCAGCTTGTACGTAAACAGTGAAGTCCGTTTTCATTTGGGCGAGGTAGAAAGCGCCTTTTTGCCGTTTCGGTACGGCGGAATTGCTTTTTTTGACCGGGGCCGGGTTTGGTACCAGAATAAAAGCGAAGGCCGCTGGCACGATGGGTATGGTTTCGGATTTTACATTGCCCCGGTAGCCGAAAGATTTGCTTTTTCCATGCTATTGCAGCACTCCCGCGAAGAGTTGCTGCTGTTTTCTTTTGGGGCCGGTTTCCGGTTCGATCAGTAAAGTTTTTGTTCAGTTATCGTGTTAATTACTCACTATGGCGTGGAAGTTACTTCCGTGACTTGTATTTAGGTAAGTCACGGAAGTAACTTCCACGCCATAGTGAGTCCAAGTAAAGAGTAATAGCTACTCTTATGAGTCGATAAAGCTTATGGCTAAGGCTTACATATAAAGAAAGAGGTTACCGCATTGGAAACCTCTTTCTTTATAATTTTTAAATTTTATCGATTGTAGCCTCTTTCGTCCGGATGGTTCCGGCGAGAATTATCTTGTTCTCGTACCCGACCGCTTTTAGGGTCTTAGTGGCGTAGTTCTGGCCGCGGCTGCGGTTATTATTAGCTTTATCTAATCATCGCGGGCGGTGCGGTGGTCATCAAACCGGTAAGCACCCCGGTAGTTGCTATCCTCCCGGCTGTTATTATCGTTCTGGTATTCTTCTCTTCTTGGCTGATATTGATCTTCTCTTCTATTCATAGCTAGGGTATCTTAATAATGATACATCAAAAACTTACCTATAAAACGGTATTCGGGCTGGGTGGTTGGCAAAAATGCTATTTTATGACTTACATAACTTTTGAGTAAAAGAATATTTTTTGAGTTATATTTTGATGATACATAGTTTACCTGTTTATAACTAGTTCTTTACGCGTGGGCATTCTGCAATTTTGTAATTGCATTAAAAGAAAGAGTAAAATTTTAAATTTATTTAAAAATTACTATATTAATGGGGTGTTAAGCTAGTAAGATGTTGCGCTTACGGCAATAATTCTGGCTATTAATTGCCCCGGATTGATAGTAATAGAAATCTGATTCATTTTTAAATTAGCTGGTTAAAAGCATGGCCTGTTATGTAAAGATAATACTCTGGAGTTTGTCTGTGCTGCTCTTAAGCCTTATGGCCAAACAAGCTTTAGCCCAAACTGCCATCGATACCACCAATCTTTACCGCATTGAAACAACCGATGATAACGAGTATGTCGGTAAACTAATAACCGAAGATCCAACCGGTATTCAATTAAGGACCGAAAAGCTGGGTACTATTCGGATTGCGCGACCGGACATTAAAACTATAACTGCCGTAAATACTAAAAATTTAAAAAATGGTGCTTATTGGTTTGAAAACCCGCAAAGTACCCGGTATTTGTTCGCACCCAACGGCTACGGATTGCGGGCCGGCGAAGGGTATTATCAAAACATTACGGTAGTGGTAAACCAGATTAGCGTTGGCATTACTGATAATGTTTCGATTGGTTTGGGTACCGTACCATTGTTTCTGTTTGGGGCCTCTACGCCGGTTTGGGTGCTCCCCAAAGTTTCCTTTCCGGTAGTAAAAGATAAATTTAATGTGGGCGCCGGAGCATTAGTCGGTACGGTAATGGGCGAAGAATCTGCCGGGTTTGGTATTGTGTACGGTATTACCACTTTGGGTTCCCGCGATAAAAACATAAGTTTAGGATTGGGCTACGGTTATGCAGGCGGCGATTGGGCGCGTACGCCTACTCTTACCTTAAGCGGCATGCTGCGAACCGGCAACCGGGGATATCTGTTAACCGAAAATTACTTAATTGGCACTGCCGATGGTTCTATTGGGTTAATAACTTTTGGCGGCCGTCGAATTATTAAAAAAGTAGGCTTGGATTTTGGCTTAGTTCTTCCGGCTGGTTCTGAGATAGATAGTTTTATTGCTATTCCTTTTCTGGGTTTAACAGTACCCTTCGGACAAAAAACTACCCCCCAACCTTAGCAGTGCTTTGGAAAGAAGGAGCGGCAAAAATTTGAAAATTTTAAATTTTTGCCGCTGGTTAAACTTACAACAGAGCCGCTACAGATAGATCTTCGTCTAAATTATCCCAGGCAATACCAATGCCGTTACCAATCAATCGCCATTTGGCGCGGTCCTCGTCGGTGCAGGTACTTAGCTTCGGAAACCATTCCAGCGGAATACCTAACTCACGGCCATCGTTGAGCAAAACGTATAATTTATCTTGGGCGAACCAAACCTGGTTAGCGGTAATAGTTATTTTTTTACTTGCTGCTAAATTCATTCCACTTTGTTAAAAATAAGGATTGATGCTGTTGTACCAGGTTACGAATTTGACTTAGTTCGTTCGCGTTAAAGGCAAAAGAGGTAGCATGTTCTACCGGTGTCAGGTAGTACTTGGCATACGCGTTGTTTTTTTCTATGTGAATATGAGCAGGTTCCGTGGCTTCGTTGCTGAAAAAGAAAAAGCGCAAGCCATAGGTTTTTAAAATAGTTGGCATTTTTAGTCTGGTAAAATAAGGTACCTGGCCCGATAAATAATTGTTATTTTAAGGTAACAATCCGGACCAAACAACCAATAGGACGCTTGCTGCAAGAGCGCAAGAATGTATATAAAAGATTTGTAGTGGTGCTTGAAGATTTAAATTTGGGTGGCACCAGAGGTTTAACGAAAGTGTATCCGTGAAATTTTACCAATCGCTGCTGGCACCGCCGCCGCCGAAGGAACCTCCACCGAAGCCACCGAAACCACCACCGCCGCCGCCAAAGCCGCCGCCTCCACCGCCAAATGGTCCTCGGCCGGAAGAAAAATCACCAAATATGACCGGCGGGAAGAAACCACCGCCTAAGGTGCGCATGCCGCCACCCCGACCACCCCGGCCACCACCACCGCGCCGGCGCAAACTGAAAATAATAATTAAGGCCAGAATGCCAATAATAAGCCAGAAAGAACCGCTAGATTCGCCATCGCCACGGGTATCGCGTGGATCCGCTTTGTATTGGCCGCTAAAAATATCAATAATTAAATTGGTGGCTTCATCTAAACCCTGGTAGTAATTACCGGCTTTATAATTGGGTTTTAAGGTGTACTCAGTAATCCGCTTGGCTAAAGCATCGGGCAGTAACGCTTCCATGCCATAGCCGGTGGTAATATTAACTTTCCGGTCTTCTACCGATGTTAAAATTAAAAGACCATTGTTCTTATCTTTCTGACCAATTCCCCAGCTTTGTGCCAGCTTCACCGCAAAATCCGCAATTTCGTAAGGGCCAATGGACTTTACGTTCACAATAGTAACCTGGGTAGAAGTAGAATCATTGTAGTTCTTAAGCTTCAGTTCCAAGGCCTGTACTTCTTCCGGACTCAAAATACCCGCCATGTCGTTTACCAGCCGAGGCGGGTTTGGCCGGGGTGGAATACCGGCATTGTCCTGGCTCCAGGCCAAATGCAGACTAAAGAAGTATAGCAGCAGAAAAAAATATTTTTTCATAATGGGTAGCAGGTAGTAAGTATCAAGTACCAGGTAACAAGTATCAGAATAGCAATTTAATCCTGATTCTTATTACCTGATACCTGCTACTTTAATTCAATCTTTCCCGAAGGAAATGTCGTTTTGCAATTCGTTGGTATCAGCCGCATCGCCAGCGTAAGGAAAAAACGCTTTTAATTGTTCACCGGCCATTAAAACACCTTTGCTTAAGCCTTCGGCGTACTGGCCTTGTTTAAAATGCTGAATAACCAATGCCGTTACTTCTTGCCAGAAGTTAGGAGGTACTGCCGCGTTAATACCAGCATCGCCCAAAACAGCAAACTGATGACTTTTAAGGGCTACGTAAAATAAAACGCCGTTGCGCAGCTTAGTCTGGTGCATGTGCAGATAAGCAAATACCTCCGTACCCCGGTCGAGCACGTTGCCTTTACAGGTATTTTCAATGTGTACCCGAATTTCGCCGGAAGTATTTTTTTCGGCTTCCGCAATGGCTGCCACAATCTGGGCTTCGTCTTCCGCCGTTATATCTTCTTTCATGGTGAGTTGGAAAGTTAAAAAGTTAGAAGGTTAGAAAGTTGGATGAGAAGATTTTGAGTTTAGTTTAAGGATGAATAGGTTGAAAGTACATAACTGTTTTACTACCTACAGCAATCTTTTAATCTCTAATTTTTAACTTTTCAACTTTCCAACCTTCCAACTCAAAACTTAAAACTTAAAAAGTTACTGCTGGGGCACGTTGGGCGTTAGGATCGGCGGCGAAAGGCGTTTTGCGTTCGAAGCCAAACCAGCCGGCAAAAATATTTCTTGGGAACGAGCGGATGTACGTATTATAATCCTGTACGGCATTATTAAAGTTCATGCGTTCCACCGAAATCCGGTTTTCGGTTCCTTCTAATTGAGCCTGTAATTCCAGGAAGTTCTGGTTGGCTTTTAATTGCGGATAACTTTCTACGGTAGCCAGTAAACGCGACAACGAACCACTTAACTGAGCCTGTGCTGCCTGAAATTTCTGGATATTTTCCGGGGTTAAATCTTCTGGCTTCAGTTGAATTCGAGTAGCCTGAGAGCGGGCTTCGGTAACATCGGTTAAGGTTTTTTGCTCAAAGTTGGCGGCTCCTTTCACCGTATTAACCAGGTTCGGAACAAGGTCGGCACGGCGCTGGTAAGCGTTTTGTACCTGCGCCCATTTACCAGCTACATTTTCGTCTTTTGCTACCATATCGTTGTAGCCACACGACGTTTGAGAAGCCAGAATGATGAAGCCAAAGAAGTAAAGCAATAATCGTTTCATAGTTTTTTTTAATTTAAGTTCAGTGCTGAGCATTTAATTAAACAATAATAAGTAAAATTAACCAGATTATATTTGTCCGGAGGTTCTCCGGTAAAAGCCTGTGGCAAAAGCCGTTTTATGATCAATGCAGCTTAGCTTGCGTAAATACAATCAGGTTATTTTAGTTTTTACTAACCAATGTAGGTGCTCAACGAGGAGTATACGTATATTCCAGTAAATAATTTATATTTTCCGGTAGATGTTCCAGTAGTAAGAGCCAGGTTATTTGCTTTGTGTTGATTTTGAGATACATCTACTATAGCTTTTTTTAAATATTTTAAAATAAAGGCTGAAAGTAGGACGCTTGGGGATGAATTGAAATTTGAAAAATCAGCTGGTATTACCTTCAAACATCAGCTTTAAAATTACCAAGAAATAAAGAAGTAAGTATAAATAGGAAACGCACGAAAGCCTAAATCATAACTGCCCTATTTGTCCGGAGAGATAATTTTGAGAATGATTCGGAATAAGTAAAAAATATAAGAACACCTATATTCGTTAGTGCGTAAACAGGTACCCGGTTTTCTTACGTTAAACAATACGTTCACCTTAAACTCAATCCATGCTGAATAAAAAGCGGCAATTTTTTAAAAAAATTACGAGTGCGGCGGCTATGGCCGGAGTACTCTGCTTGATTGCCTGTTCCTCGGAAAAGAAAAATGAATCTGCTACGGAAAACAACAATACCGAAGAAGTAACAGCCACCAAAGCTAAAACCAAAGTCCCGGCAGCGCCCGCGGTTGGGCAGGTAAATGTTTTTATGGAGATTTCGGGGAGTATGAAAGGCTTTATGCCGGCCAGTAACGGCGGTCAGATTACCCAATTTCAGGAAACTCTGGATGCGTTACTGGCTACGGTGCAGCAAAATAACCAGTTAGGTAAGAAGCAATTCTACGAAGTTAGCGAGAAAATATCCCCAGCCGAGTACAGTCAGGTATCTAAACATTTGCGCTATGGGTTAGAGGCCACTGCCAGCAGTAGCACCATTCCAGCTATGTTAGATTCTATTATTTCGAATTACAGTCAGCCTAATGGTGTAAACGTGTTTATTTCGGACTTTATTTATGCGCCTGCTAATGGCCGGGCCGTAAATTTTGTGACCACTGATATTTACCAGGTAGTAGCGAAAGCCCAGCAACAAGGCCAGGCCGTTTCTATATTTGGGGTCACTTCTGACTTTAAAGGCACGTTTTACCCGGCCGTAAAAACTACTCGTAAAACCATACCCAATTGTTGCGACTCGGAGGTACCGTATTACTTATGGGTAATGGGTAAACCCGAGCAAGTGCAGCTCTTCAATCGCCAGATTATGGCGGGTAAATTTGTCGACGAGGTGCATATTGGTTTTGAATTTACAACGCCCGTCTATTCGGTGCTGGATAAATACCTACCGGTAGGTAATTGGTATTGCAACAGCAGCGATACGGGTTGCCGGGCAATTACCGTTAGTGATTTAAAAACTCCCTTAGAAATGGTAGTGGGGCTTAACTTAACATCATTACCGGCTTCTTACACCAACGAAGCTTATTTGAAGAAAAATTTAAAAATACAAGCCGAAAACTCCGACGCGCAAATTACCGGCATTTACACGGCGGCCCAATTCCGGACGCAGAAAGGCGTAGCGGGCGAGAATACCAATCCTTTAAAACCGTATTCACATTTTGTAAAAGTTAAATTTTCGAAAATGGCCGCTCCCGAAATAGAACTGCAACTAAGCTTACAAAACCAGCGGCCCGCCTGGGTGCAAGCTCGTACCACTACCGACGATAGCCAAATAAACAACGCGGGAGGCAAAACTTTTCAACTGGCCGGTATGGTGGCGGGCGTAGAACGAGCTTACGGCGCCACCAACAATTCGGTGTTTACTGCTATCATTCAGGCGAAAAAAGAATAAAATTTCATCGCGGAGCCAACTGGTAATACAACTGGTTTTTGCGCATCATCTACATTATAATAAGAAACTATGCTACCCGGATTTTTTAAATTTATCTACCAATTATTCTTATCTGCCCCGCAACCGCCGCAAGCCCGGCCCATTTACTGGAACGAAATTTTTCCGACGGTGGGCTTAGTCACCGTGCTATCGGCTTTGGCCATGATGGTTATTTTTTACTACGTCATTAATCATTGGCTACCCATCGCGTTCTTCCGGAAAGCCTGGCACTGGGCTCTTTTTATGATTATCAGCGCCATTATTGGTTTTGCTTACGCGGTTAATTACGCGCACGGCAAAGAAGTGGAAGGCGACTACGTTTATAATTTTGCTACCGTAAATGCTTTGTACGGCGCCTTATTTTTTCTGATTTTTTCGTTCTTACTACGACGCTGGTCCCGGGGAGCCAGCACTACTCCGGTCAGGTTTTAGTTTGGTTGCAGGTTGTAAAGTTGAAAGGTTAGTAAGTTGAAAATTTAAAAATTTTAAAAAATCTGCTGGCGCGAGCGTCTTCGCTGTGTCTACTATCTGGTAGGCCTCCGGCCGGGCGAACAGATAAACCTTTCCTAAAAGCAAATCGTCGGCAATTTCCTGCTGGCCAGAGGCCGGACGATAAGCATCACGAGCGAGGCCGCTCGCGATATAATTAGTTTGAATAAACAATATCTTTTTAGAAGACTGGTTTATTAAGAGGTATTTAGTTCTAAAAGAGATAGATTTTCAAATACAATAATTTAAAAAATGATCTATGGATTGTGGTCTATCGACTATCGACCATGTACTATCAACTAACATAAATGGCAAAACTATTCATATTTGGTATTGGCGGTACGGGTTCCAGGGTAATCCGGTCATTGACCATGTTGCTGGCGGCGGGTGCTGAAATTAAAAATTGCGAACGGGTAGTGCCCATCATCATCGACCCGGATGCGCAAAACGGCGACATGAACCGCACCGTAGAGCTACTGAAAACCTACAAACGCATTCAGAAACACTTGGGGCTGCGCGACAAAGGTTTTTTTAAAACCGATATCAGCACCTTATCCAACATTGCCAACGATACCGATGGCGTGGTGCAGGATACCTTCGTGTACGATTTTGGCGGCATTAACCAGCGTTTCCGCGATTACATTAACTATAATTCTCTCACGCCGGGTACCAAAAGCGTGGTAGATTTGCTATTTACCCAAGATAACCTGGAAAGCCCGCTGACCATTGGTTTCCGGGGTAGCCCAAATGTGGGCAGCGTGGTTCTGAATAAGATCGTGGACTCGCCCGAAATCCAGTATTTTGCTAAGAACTTTCAGAAAAGCGACCGCATCTTTTTCATCAGTTCTATTTTTGGTGGTACCGGGGCCGCAGGCTTCCCATTGCTGCTCAAAAATCTGAAAGATCAGCAAGCGCCTTTGGCTAACGCAGGTTACATTCAGGACGCGATTACCGGTGCGATTACCGTATTGCCGTATTTTGCCTTACAGGCCGAAGATGGCAGCGTGATTGACTCGAATACCTTTATTACTAAAACCCGGGCGGCACTTTCTTACTACGAGCATCACCTGAAGGGTTTGGAGGCCTTGTATTACATTGCCGATACTCCCGATGCACCGTATCAAAACCAACCGGGTGGCAGTGGGCAGCAAAATAAAGCGCATTTAGTAGAGTTGCTTAGCGCCATGGCCGTGCTGGATTTTATGGATTACAACGCCGGAGATTTTAGTGCGGGCACCCTATACCACGAGTACGGTTTTACCGAAGATACCCGCGAAGTACAGTTCGGGCATCTGGCGCCGGAATCCAAAGAAAAGATTGCCGAAAGCTTAAGCCGTTTCCTGTATTTCGCCAAGTATTTTAATGATCTGTTAAAAGACGATCGTGATTCGCCGTACTATAAAAACCTAGAGTTGCAAAATTTATTGGGCAAAGACAGCTTATTTAAAGACTTGGATAGAATTATTAATAACCCGGATTTCGGCTTCCTGAACTGGCTCCGCGAACTCAACAGTAACCAGCGTAGTTTTGCCCCTTTTAACCTGAGTACCGACGATTTTAACCAATTAATTAAAGGTAAAGAAATCATTACCAAGTCCTGGAATATTTTTGATAAAGGCATCAGCCACGGCTTTTTTCGCAACGAACTCGACGCCGCCGAAAAGCAAATTCCCGAACACGACCGCTTCCGCAAATTCATTCAACTCTTCGACCGGGTTACCGAAAAAGCGTTTAACGAGAAGGTGAAAACGGTATAAAATATTGCTGATACAAGTCCCCCTTAGAAGGGGGTAGGGGGATGGTAAACTTGGTAGATAAATTAGCGATTATGACAACAGCGCAACATCACTTTTATAATAAACAGCTTAAAGGATTAGCAAAAACTTTAAGAGAAGATTCTACCAAAGCCGAAGTAAGATTATGGTGCGAGTTGCTAAGTAAAGGTAAGTTGGGTTATTCTTTCCTGCGGCAAAGACCCATTGGTGACTTTATTGCCGATTTTATGTGTAAGGAGTTAAAATTAATTTTAGAGGTAGACGGTTATTCTCATTCTTTTAAAACTGAAGCAGACATAGAAAGGGATAAGCTATTAACTAACTTAGGGTTTACTGTTTTAAGATTTACTGATGAGGAAGTGATGAAAGACTTACCTAATGTACAGCGAACCCTTGAATATTGGATAACGGAAAGGCAGAGGTAAATCATCCCCCTACCCCCTTCGAAGGGGGACTTTTGCTCCTTATACATTTAACAAGTACCATTTACCAATTTAACCATTAAAATTTACATCTGTGGACCATCGATAAGGGACAATGGACTAATAAAGACTTAAAAAATAAGACATATGCCGAAAGTACTGCGCTTGCACGATAAAGGAAAACAGCAAATAGAAGGCTGGCAGCAATCCTCGCCGATCACGCATATTGAACTGAATGATATAACTGACCCCACCGGGGCCAAAGCCAGTAAAATTGTTACTTCCATCCCGACGCCATTTGCCCGGATGCACTTGTTCGAGACGGCCTTCGATTTTGTGAACTCCGATAAAAGTGGAAATCGTAACTCTATTTACCACGAGTTGGTATCGCATTACTGGGATTTGTTCGAGCTGATTTTTAATTACCACCAATACGCCCAAGCCGGCAAAAAAATTACACTACGCCGCTGGAACATCGACAGCGAGTTGCAAGCCTTGCGGAATAATCCGGCTACTAAAATTTTGGGCGATACCCTGCGACTGTTCCTAAACGACGACCGCTTTACCGGTTTCTCGGATTTATACCTGGTTTACTACGAATACCATTTACCGAACGGCGAAGCGGCGGAACGCTTGATTGGCGGTACCTCGCCTTTTACCTTGTTCTTTACCGCGCCTACCGTGCAGCCCCTGGATATTGAGCGACCACAGGCCAAAGGACATTACTTTGATAAAAATACAGTATTGCTACACGAGCGGGACAAAGCTTTTCAGGATTTCGTGTACGGGTTATTTATGGTAAAACCAGAGCTGCGGAGCAAGTGCTTCTGCGGCAGTGTGTTTGCCAATTTACAAACGGAGCGTTTTAATGCCATGGAGTTGCGGGGCGAGGTATCGCCAGCAAGTTTTGATGCTCAGTACATTCCCTTAGCCGACGCGAACAGCAACCCGGTACTGGTTAAAAATGTAGCGCTGCCTACCCGTTCCAACCGCATCGAAATAAACAGCGATTTGTTCGTGCGCATTAGTCCGGGGGTGCCGCACCCGGGTACTTTGCCCATTGTACTCAAGCCAAATTTAAAAATTGAGGCCAATTACATTAACGGGCAGCGCTGGGATAACGCCACTACCGTACCTTGGGCTGACCCGCTACCGCTCGAAAGCCGGGTGCTGCCGGGTAAAAAATACAAATATCCATTCCTGACGATTAATGATTTTCTGGAAGAATACCTGGTAGAATTGCCTTACGAGGTAAACACCGAACGTTTCCAGGTAGGGCAGATTGCATATAGTTACGGCGCTGATACCCGCGTGAAGCACAAGTTTCCGTATTTACTGCCAATAAAACGTACTTTCTTCGATTATTTTGAAGTACGGGATTTATACGAATTCCTCACGTTTACCATCGACATCAACCACGTTAAGGTAAGCTTGAAAATACCGGTGCAAAACGGGCAATTTGTAACGTACGAGCGTAGTTATTATCAGAATCCGCAGAACGTAAAAGACGAGTTTGGCCGCGAAATACCAGAAAAAGGGGCTACTATCCGGGCCAAAGTAGGATTGGGTATTTTCCCATTCTATAAGATGCGTAACCAGCCGCAGCATAATGATTTGTACAAAGTAATGCTCGTGGACGATGATACTGCTCCTTCGCTGGTGAACAAAAGCTACGACCTGAATTTTTACGTGGGTAACCACCGCATTGAAGGGCAGGGCGGTAGTCGCAGCGCTACCAAAACGCAACGCACTTCTAAAACCTCCGTGGGAGCAGGTTCTACGTATTACGAGGTGAAACATACCCACTTTGATTATGTCGAGTTGGTTTGTCCGCAAGGGCAGGAAGTGAAAGGTTTAATTGTCCCAAAATGGACCGAACTGGACCGCGGTACTCAAAATTTTACATTCTCTATTGATTTTGGTACGACCAACACTTTTGTGTCTTATAATAATGCTCCAAATGCCCATCCAAAAACTTTTACCATAGGTGAAAACGATATGCAGGTGGTGCTGCTCAACAAACCTTCTAATGATTTAAACAAAACAATATACGAAAGATATAGAGCAGGATTTGGCGAGTTATTTCCTGTATTATTAATTCAGAACCGCGAGTTTGTGCCATCATTTATTGGTACAGAACAAGGTAGCGTATTTGAGTTCCCAATTCGGACTGCTACTTGCGAGACGCCAAACTTTCCTAACGAAACTATGAGCGTACTAGGTAATATTAATATTGGTTTTGGTATTAACTCAGAAGTAGCTGTTGTACAACAGGCTCGTTATGTAACTAACCTGAAATGGTCTCTAGAACTAGATACCCAAGGTGAAGCCCGTGTTGAAGCATTTTTCCGAGAGTTACTTTATCTAATTAAACACAAAGTAGCGCTCAACAATGGTATCATCGAAAACACTCGCCTGATTTGGTTCCGACCACTAAGTTTTGATATGTTCTCACTGAACCAGTTTAAGCAAAAATGGGACGAAGCCTATCAAGACATTTTTAAAACTTCTGAGTTTACCGTATCACTCACTGAATCCGTAGCACCATATTATTATCTTACTGCTACTAATCAGGTTATACCTAATAGTAATGAGAATGTAGTAAATATCGATATTGGAGGTGGTACCACAGATTTATTATTTATAAAAGGTAAACAGCCCACATATAGTACTTCGTTTCGGTTTGCTGGAGACGACTTGTGGGGAGAAGGCTATAATCGCCTACAGGGAAGTGGAAAACATAACGGCTTTTTACAGCTATATGATCAGGAGAGCCGTAATGTGCCAGTATCTGGTTCAATTCAACAAGCTCGGACAGCATTTGAATTAGCTATGAGAAATGACCAATTTCGGTCGGAGGATGTTGTAAGTTTGTTATTTAATTATGATGATGAATTGAAATTTAGTCACCAGCTTATGAAAGCTCGGCATTTGCGTATTATTTTTTACCTGCATTACACCAGTATTATCTACCACGTAGCGCAGTTAGTTAAGCACCTAGATATGGAAACCCCAAGATATGTATGTTTCAGTGGGGAAGGTAGTTTGTACATTAAATTGCTTAGTGGCGGCCCCAACATGCTGGTGGTGGAACGTTTAACTAAAACCATTCTGAAGAAAGTAACCAGTAAAGAACCCAAGCAGAATTTTAAAATTATTCTGGCCGATAACCCGAAAGAAGCCACGGCTAACGGCGGCGTATTGTTCCAAGGTTCAACGCAGCAAACCGAGTACGGACATATTCAGGAAGTAAAATTGGTGGGAGGCCAGGAGTTGCAGGACATCCGAAGTAACTTTACCACCACTGAGCAAATTGATTCAACGGTGCGACAATCGGTAGTGGAAAATGCGAAAGCGTATTTAAAGTTAGTGTTGCAAGATCCCGAAGTTACGTCGATGCTGCCGGATTTAGGCGTGCAAATTGATCCGAACTTTTTACTGCCGTATTTGCAAAATGAGGTAGAAGATAGCTTAAGCATTGGCTTAAATCAAACGCACCAAAATCTACGCGCCGACGAAGTGCTGGCCGAAACGTTGTTCTTTTATCCGTTTAAGCAAACGCTGTATCAACTGTCCCGGGATTTGTACGAACGCCATTATGCCAGTAAAGCAACGGTGTAAGCACATTTCACAGAAGTTAAGTAGTAATTTTTTAAATTTTTAAAATTTGCCACTTACCAGCAGGGTGCCAAAGGGCGCAGTTCTTTTTAAGGATAACCAGAATGCGAAAACCTTTATGCGCTATCTTTGCAAAAGATTTATAGAGAGTACAATGAAGAAGAAGCTTGTAATTTTAATTATTGGGGTATTTCTAGGGATAGCGCCACCAGGCTGGGCCCAGTCGGAAATGGAGCAGGCAAAACTAGACATCTGGACCGAAACAGCTGATTTTGTATACCGGGATGCCAACTTACCAAATGCGGGTCAGTTTAATAATGTTTCCAGTATGGCGGAGTTTGTGGCTTTGATTAAAAAAGAAGATGGTACTTCGTCGATTTATTCAAAGCTTTACAAACCCATTGAAGATGGCGGTTTTTACAAGCAACCTAAAGCGGCCAAAGATCAGTTAAAAACCTTGGTGAAAAGCATTTACGCCCGTTTGCGCACCAACGACCAGCGCATGAACGACATTAATCGCCGGCGTAAATTAGACGATCTGAACAAACAATTGCAGCAAATTGCTGCCGACTATGGGGTGCCTGCTGCCACGGGAGCACCTATTGTGCAGGAAGCAGACGCCCTAAACCCGGATAGTGCGCATGCCAACGAGTCGTTTACCGACCCCGATGGCACTGATACCGATGTTACTGCCGAAGAAAAATTATCCTCTCTTGCCAAACGTGAAGATTCAACTACCTCAACCGGAAATAATTCTATGACTATACTTGCTCTTGCCCTGGGTTTAATAAATTTAGTTTTAATCTATTTGCTCAACAAAGAAATTAAAAAACAAAGTAAACGCATCGATCAGCGCCGGATTGATATTGATAATTTAGCGCAAATGGTAAATTTACCGGGTCGCACCGGAGCCGATACCAGCGGTAAAATTACCATGTCGGCGGTAGAAAATTTAATAAGCCGGGCTATCGCGAAAGAGCGGGAAACTTGGCAGACTACTACGAATACTGCAGGTGGAACCCCCGGAGCGCAACGACCAATTAAAATTGCAGCGGCAGCGCAGGCTCCGGTAACACCACCACCAGTTCCTAGCAATACCGCACCTTCTGTAGTCGAGGATTCACCAAGCGAAGAAGAACTGCTTACCCCGCCTAATTTGGTAGCGGCTGCGCCGGCACCTGCGGCCGATAAACCGCAAAGCAAGTTTGCGCGCATTCCGGTGAATGGTGGCTTTCATGAGCAAGATTTATACGACACCCCGCAGCACGATAGCATTTACGAAATCCGCATCAGCCGCAAAGACCCTAACCGGGCCATGTTCCGGATTGTTACCAACACCAGCGTACACCGCAGCGCCATCGAAAGCGCCTATTTATCTTTGAAAGATGCCTGCACTTACCAGATGAATAATACCAATGCCACCCGCATTGTAAACGACGAACCCGGAGTGCTTAGCCAGGTAAACGGTTTCTGGAAAATCGACCGGAAAGCCAATGTTCACTTTGAGTAAAATTTAAAAATTTTAAAAATGATCAGTTTGATTCTGAAACTTCTGGTTGCCACGTGCTTTTAAACTCGGGGAATTCGTAAATCTTAAAATTAGAATTACTAAAAATAACTGTTACTAAGTTAACCGGCCCGAGCGTCGGTTAATTGCTTTTTATACCGCCGCTTTTTTATGTTCGAAATATTTTTAGAAGCCGTTATCATTATCGGGATTGTTTGTTTGCAAGGCTACGTGTTTTGGCAGAACAGGCAAAAGATAAACCGGTTTGCTGCGCTTTACCCCAACAAACAGCGTTTAAAAATTACGAAAGAATACCTGAATGGCTTCGGTAATAGTGTACAGGAAGTCCGGAATAACTTGTCGGCGGCGCAGGCCGAAAAGCTGCAATTACTGGAGCAAGGCAAAAAATTCTTGTACCTGCATAAACCCTCCGAAATTCACCGGGTGGTTAATTTAAATAATCGGGGCGATCAGGTTGAAATTCGCCGCACCGTTTACGATGGATTTGCCTCCAACTCGGAAACGTATTTTATTCCTTACATCCGCTTGGTGAACCTGGCCAGCAATAAAGAGGTAGAGCTAATTGGCCTTAAGTCTGATTTAGAAGCTGAAGTAGCCGCTATTCCAACCACCACCAATCCGCCGGTTGCCGAAATTGAGTTGGATTTAATTGCGGCGGAGAATCCTTCGCCGGAGTTCCTGGAAATTGTGAACGATACCAATAACTATCTGCGCAATAACAAAGGAGCCGCTGCTGATTTTAATATTTTAAAAGATATTTCGGAGCGGCAATCCGAAGTTCTGGAAAAAGAGATTAATTCTACCGTAGCCACGCCGCTTTACGTGGGTTTGCTGGGTACTTTTTTGGGAGTAATTTTTGGTTTGTCGGGTATTATTCTGGGCGGCGGCGTAACCAACGAGGCTATTCAAACTTTTATTACTGGCGTGGTAATAGCAATGGTGGGTTCGTTTGTGGGTTTATTGCTTACTCTCTGGGGAAATACTTTATTTAAAAATGCGCGCTTCACGCGAGATCGTTATCAAAACGATTATTACACTTTTTTGCAGGCTCAACTGTTGCCGCGTTTACATTCCGATATGGCGGGTAGCTTAAGCAGTTTAAAAGCCGTGTTAGATGCTTTTAACCGGGAGTTCCTGGATAAAGTAGCCGACTTTAAACCTATTATTGCGGGTATAACGGCTAATATTGAGGTGCAGAAAGATTTTTTAAAAAAACTCGAAGAAATTGGCTACGATCAAATGGCCAAAGCCAGCTTGCAGGTATTTGATAAAGTAACACAAAGTACCGAAGAGTTTCAGAAATTTTTGGGTTACCAGCAAGCCTTAAACCAGTCCTTAGAAGCGGGGGTTGGCTCTGCGACGGCGGTGCGAAGCATCCTGGATCGCTTAACGGGTTTTGAGCGCGGTATTAATAACGTGGGGCAATACATTGGTCAGCACGATAATTTAATTCAAAAGCAACTCGACTTTTTTGGTACCCACGAAAAAGAAATGAACGATATTTCGGCCAAAATAGAACAGTACTTCGACCAGGCTGCTGGACGTTTAACCGAGTTGATGGACGCCCGCATGCAATACCTGGAGAAAGATGCCCAAAATGCCTACGAACGCTGGTCCAGTCATTTTGAAACCTTAAATCGTGATAATATTTACGAGCGGGTAGTACAGTACCTGGAGCCTTTTAAGCGATTAAATACCCAGCAGGAAGCCATGCACCAGGAAATAAGCCAGACCCAGCGCACCTTACTCCAGAAAATGGATCGCGACGCCGAAACCCAGACCCGCTTACTCCGGCAACTCGAACACATGAACCAAAACCTGGATAAAGTAACCCAGCCCGGCATGCTCAAAAAAATGATGGACAGAATGTTTAAATAATAAAACACACATAAGTATCAGAATATTAGACACAAGCTTGTATTCCAATAAGTACTTCTTTATAGATGATTTAGTAAATAAAGCAGAACTTTGATTCATATATTTCTCCGTCTAATATTTGACTTACTTTAAGAAGTGAGATAATTGTTCAACTTTAAAACCTTCAAACCTTTTAACTTTTCAACCATTCTTGAACACCAATAAAGAAGACTTTTTCTGGCCGAGTTACGTGGACTTAATGACGAGTTTGTTCATTGTCATGCTCGTATTGTTTGTGCTCAGCTATAAATTATTTAAAGATAAAGAAAGCGAGTTGCTGGTGCAGGTAGAGCAACTGAATAAAATCCGGGAAATTGAAGTGGCCTTAAAAGGTCTGGAAGGAAAATATTTTAAATTTGACCCGGTAAATAAACGCCACGAATTAAAAGTACAAACCAAATTTGACCCGAATAGCTGGGTAATTAAAGAAGCCGACAAAAAAGATTTATACGCGGCGGGCCTTACGTTAAAAAAGATCATCGACGATATTAAGCAAGACCAAGGCGTAAAGTACCTGGTAATTATTGAAGGCATGGCCGCCCGCGATCCTTACGATCCTTCCTTTCATATCCGGCAACGCGATTACGGTTACCAGCTGAGCTACAACCGCGCTTTAGCACTATTAAATTTGTGGCAGAGCCGCAACATTAATTTTGATGAAAAACGGTTTGAAGTAATTATTGCGGGAAGTGGTTTTTACGGTACCGGCCGGTATAAAAACAAACGCGAGTACGATAACAAACGGTTTTTAATTCAGGTTATCCCCAAAATCGGAAAGATTGAGCAACGGGTGGTAACTGCCACTAAGAAATAATACCTGGGTAGAAAAAGGCCAAAATCGACCTACATATATAGATTTGCGGTGTTGAAGAGTTTAATTAGTAAATCTGGATTAATGATTATTTAAAATATTCTTAGCGAGCGAATACAGGTAGAACTGGGGCATAAATAAAAAATCCCATTTGCTGGTGCAAATGGGATTTAAAAAATAATTACTACTAAAAATTACTTTTCGTTTTGCTGTTGTTTTAGCGCCCGCGGTATAGTAACAGTAGCTACCGGTGAAGCAGGGTTTGATAAAATAGTGTAACCTTCGGCTTTAATTTTACCAACTTTTACCGAACGACCTAACTCTAAATCGGAGATATCCACATCAATGCTATCCGGAAGGTTAGCTGGTAAAGCTTTAATTTTAAGTTTACGTAATTTAGCAACTAATTTACCACCGGAAAGAACACCTGGAGAAACGCCTACAAAACGAACCGGAACTTCAATCTTAACTTCTTTATCCTCTTTTAATTCTAAAAAGTCTACGTGCAGCAACATCTCGTTTACCGGATGAAACTGTAAGTCTTGCATGATAGCTTTGTAGTGAGTGCCTTCAATGTTTAAATCTACAATGTGAACATCTGGGGAGTAAACTAAATCGCGGAAAAGAATAGCAGGAGAGTAAAAAGCTACTTGCTCTGAGCCACCGTATAATACACATGGTACATTTGCTTCGGCACGCAGATCTTTTGATTCTTTTTTACCGAGATTTGCTCTTTTAAACCCTATAATCTCTAAAGTTTTCATTAATAATAAATTTAATTGTTTGTATTTAGCCGAAAACTCATGGTCGACAATCCATGTTTATTTTTAGTCCATAATCCACAGGCAATAGACTATAGATTTTATTTAATTTTTAGTAAGTTATCAAATTTAGCTTTCAAACTTTCTAATCTTTCAACTTGCAACCAACTACAAAAACAGCGAACTAATAGATTCGTGGGTAACTACGTTACTAATTGCCCGGGCAAATAAATCGGCAAAAGATAAAACCTTTATTTTAGAAGACTCCTGGCGTAGTGGAATCGTGTTCGAAACTACTAATTCTTCTAATACCGAATTTTCGATGCGTTCGTAAGCTGGTCCGGATAAAACAGCGTGAGTAGCAATTGCCCGCACGCTTTTCGCTCCTTTTTCTTTTAATAAATTAGCCGCTAAAGTAATGGTACCAGCTGTATCTACCATGTCGTCTACTAAAACCACGTCCATGCCTTCTACGTTTCCGATTACTTGCATACTGGCTACTTCGTTGGCCCGTGCCCGGTGTTTATCGCAAACTACTAACTCCGCGCCAAAGCGTTTCGCAAAAGTGCGAGCTCGAACTAAGCCTCCTACATCCGGCGAAGCAAAGGTTAAGTTTTCGAGTTGTAAGCTTTTAATGTAAGGAACAAAAATGGCCGAACCATCCAGGTGATCTACGGGAATATCGAAAAAACCTTGAATCTGGCCGGCATGTAAATCGCAGGTCATGAGGCGGTCGGCTCCAGCTGCCTGAATAGCATCAGCTACCACTTTAGCCCCAATAGCAACCCGGGGTTTGTCTTTCCGATCCTGACGGGCATAACCGTAATAGGGTACTACCACGGCTACCTGGGTAGCCGAAGCCCGTTTGGCCGCATCTGCCATCAGCATCAACTCCATTAAGTTATCGGATGGAGGAAAAGTAGACTGAATCAGGAAAACGTGACAACCGCGCACTGATTCGTTAAAACTAGCGGAAATTTCACCATCGCTGAATTTCTGTAAGCTGATATCTCCCAGCGTGGTGCCATAGGCAGCAGCAATTTTTTCGGCCAGTTGGACCGATTGCGAACCCGAAAAGATTTTGACCTGCGCCATTTTAGAAAACTAAGGATTGAAATTAAAACTTATATTAAGAGCGGCAAAAGTACTGCATAAACTGCAATCGTGCACACACTATTTTTATTTTAATTACAACCCGCCTATTAACAAAATTAACAATGCGCTTCATTCGGATAAACCAAAGTGGCACATTGTTAATTTCTTTTTTCGTTGTCCGACCAGGTTTCGAACCTGGACTCTTCTGAACCAAAATCAGACGTGTTGCCAGTTACACCATCGGACAATTTCCCGCCCTATTATTGTTTGGGAGCACAAATATACGGCGAAGATTTTAGATTCAAAATTTCTGTCTAAAATTTTTAAAACCTACTGCATGATTTTTTCTAAAGCTGTATCATACAAGTTTTTAACTTCTTCGGTTTTAAAGAAATCTTCTCCGTCGATACGGCCACCATCCGTCTGTACGGTTCCGAGTAGTTCAAAAGGCACGTTTTGCTCTGCTAGTACAGCTTCCAATTCAGATTGTTTACCTGGCTTTACGGATACTACCACACGGCTCTGGCTTTCGCCGAATAAAAACGCATCCTTCCGGAAGTCAGGGTTTGTTTTAATATCAAAGCCCAAATTATTTGGCATGGCTGCCTCCACCAAGGTAATGTATAAGCCACCATCCGATACGTCGTGCGCAGAAGCTATTAATTGCTGCTGGATAATCGTTTTTACGGCTACTTGTACCTTAAATTCTTCGTCTAAATCAAAGGCAGGGGCAGGCGATAATTTTACATTAAGATAAGAATACAAGTACTCGGATGAGTTGATATCGTTTTTCGATTCACCAACTAAATAAATTAAATCGTCGGCTGCTTGGAAAGCGAGTGTAGTTGTGTTCTCTTTTTGTTCTACTAAGCCTAACATGCCAATAGTAGGAGTGGGGAATACCGGACCTTCGTCGGAGGATTGATTGTAAAAACTTACATTACCACCTGTAACGGGAGTACTAAATTTTTCACAAGCTTTTTTCATGCCTTTAATGGCACCTACAAATTGCCAATATACTTCTGGTACGTAAGGATTACCAAAGTTTAGGCAGTTAGTAATGGCTAAAGGTTCGCCACCAGAACACACAATGTTCCGGGCAGCTTCAGCAACCGCAATAGCGCAACCTTCCTCGGGGTTGGCATTTACGTAGCGGCTGTTGCAGTCAACGGTAATAGCAATGGCTTTATCAGAACCTTTTACTTTTACAATGGCGGCATCGCTAGGGGAATTAGTAGTCATGGTAGCAGTTCCTACCATAGAGTCGTATTGCTGCGATACCCAGCGCCGGGAACAAATATTGGGGTGTTGTACTAAATATTCGGCTATTTGCTTTAATTCGGCCGGAGAAGTGGGTTCAGTTACCTGGTCAATCTTAAATTTTAAAGTCTCTTGGAAGTAAGCAGGCTCACGGTATTCGCGATGATATACGGGTGCTCCACCGCCTAATACTAAATCTTCCGCAGGTACGTCGGCTACCAGCTCGTCGTGCAAATAATAGCGTAAACGTTTGGTATCCGTTACTACGGCAATCTGGGCGCAGTATAAATCCCATTTATCACAAATCTGATAAATTAAGTCTTCGGCTCCTTTTTCCATTACTACCAGCATGCGCTCCTGGCTTTCGGAAAGTAAAATCTCGAAAGGTTGCATATTGGCTTGGCGCGTGGGTACTTTATCGAGCCATACATCCATGCCGCTTTCGCCTTTGGCGCTCATTTCGGAAGTAGAACATGTAATACCTGCTGCTCCCATGTCCTGCATGCCCACTACTTTACCAGTTTGCAGCACTTCTAAGGTAGCTTCCAGTAGTAATTTTTCCTGAAAAGGGTCACCAACTTGTACCGAAGGCAATTTATCGGCGGAGGCTTCACTAATATCTTCTGAGGCAAAAGTTGCCCCGTGAATACCATCTTTGCCCGTAGCAGAACCAATAATAAATACCGGATTACCTACTCCGTGCGCTGTAGCCGAAGCTGTTTGTCCTACTTCCACAATTCCCGCCGAAAAAGCGTTAACCAATGGATTCACGTTGTAGCAATCATCAAAAAATAATTCGCCACCCACAGTTGGTATACCGAAAGCGTTACCATAATCGCCAATACCTTTTACTACACCACGCAGCAGTCGTTTGGTTTTATCACTAGCCAAATTACCGAAGCGCAAAGAGTTGAGTTGGGCAATAGGCCGGGCACCCATCGTAAAAATATCCCGGTTAATACCCCCAACTCCGGTAGCAGCACCTTGGTAAGGTTCAATGGCCGAAGGGTGATTATGCGATTCTATTTTAAAGGAACAGGCTAAGCCGCCTCCGATATCCACCAAGCCGGCGTTTTCTTCGCCCGCTTTTGCTAGCATGTGCGGCGAATCTTTGGGCAAAGTTTTTAGCCAAACAATCGAATTTTTATAAGAGCAGTGTTCCGACCACATTACCGAAAAAACACTTAGTTCGGTGAAGTTGGGGACACGGCCCAGAATATCTTGAATTTTTTGGAATTCTTCAGGTAGCAAACCCAGCTTTTTAGCAGTTTCTACGGTTGGGAGTTGTTGTTCCACGGGTACTGGTTTTAATTTGCCGCAAAATTAGGGATTTCTCTTTCATAGACTTCAATTAAACGAGATAAATTCGCTGGTAAACCAAAATATAAGTATTATTTAGTTGCTCGATTTGTAAATGAGTAATGCTGTTTTTATGCAAGCAGAATAATGAAAAGGAAGCCGTAAACTTTAAATGGAATGCTTGTGAACTTAAAATTTCTTTTTTAGGACACAGATTAAATACAGGTAATTATATTTATAAACCAGATTAAGAGTTAAAAAGCGAATGAATTGAAATGGATTGTAAGTAGTAAGCCGAGCTGCAGAAAGAAAGTAAAGTCTATAGTATAAGGATTTTATCGGCAAAACTTTTCAAATAGAGTAATTTGAATTAAGAGAAATAAGCGTTAGTTTTGCACCCTGAAACCAGTTCAACCTGATTCTATCTATCTTAATTTATACAAATGGCGAATATTGGCAGAATTACCCAGGTTATCGGTCCGGTAGTGGACGTTAGCTTTTCGGGTGAAAACTCTAAATTACCAAATATATTGGACGCGCTGGAGGTAACAAAAGCCAACGGCCAGAAAATTGTTCTCGAATGTCAGCAGCATTTGGGCGAAGACCGGATCCGTACAATTGCGATGGACTCTACCGAGGGACTTACCCGTGGAGCTGAAGTAGTGGATATGGGTTCTCCGATTAAAATGCCTACTGGTGACGATGTAAGAGGTCGTCTTTTTAACGTAGTAGGGGAAGCTATTGATGGTATTGCTCAACCAAAAAGTACAGGTGGATTATCGATTCACCGGAGTGCTCCACGCTTTGAAGATTTAGCTACTTCTTCGGAAGTATTATATACCGGTATTAAAGTAATTGACTTGCTTGAACCTTATGTAAAAGGTGGTAAGATTGGCCTTTTTGGAGGAGCTGGAGTAGGTAAAACGGTATTAATTATGGAACTGGTAAACAACATTGCGAAAGCGTATGGTGGTTTATCAGTGTTTGCCGGAGTAGGAGAACGTACCCGCGAAGGAAACGACTTACTACGCGAATTCTTAGAATCGGATGTAATTAAATACGGCGAAGAATTTAAACATTCCATGGAAGAAGGCGGATGGGACTTATCTAAAGTAGATGCCGAAGCCTTAAAAGATTCAAAAGCTACCTTAGTGTTTGGGCAGATGAACGAACCACCAGGAGCCCGTGCCCGCGTTGCTTTATCTGGTTTAACTGTAGCCGAAAGCTTCCGCGATGGCGATGGTACCGGTCAAGGTCGAGATATTCTTTTCTTTATTGATAATATTTTCCGCTTTACTCAAGCAGGTTCAGAAGTATCGGCTCTTTTAGGCCGTATGCCTTCGGCGGTAGGTTATCAGCCTACATTAGCTACCGAAATGGGAGCGATGCAGGAACGTATTACTTCTACCAAACGGGGTTCTATTACTTCTGTACAGGCCGTTTACGTACCTGCTGATGACTTAACTGACCCGGCCCCTGCTACAACATTTGCTCACTTAGATGCTACAACGGTACTTTCCCGTAAAATTGCTGAGTTAGGTATTTACCCGGCGGTGGATCCACTGGATTCAACTTCTCGCATTTTGAACGCACAAACTTTAGGTGATGAGCATTATAATACGGCTCAGCGGGTGAAAGAAATTTTACAGCGTTACAAAGAACTTCAGGATATTATTGCTATTCTGGGTATGGACGAATTATCTGACGAAGATAAATTAGTAGTACACAGAGCCCGTCGGGTACAGCGTTTCTTATCGCAGCCTTTCCACGTGGCAGAACAGTTTACCGGCTTAAAAGGAGTACTGGTAGACATTAAAGATACTATCCGGGGCTTTAACGAAATTATGGATGGTAAATACGACCATTTGCCAGAAGTAGCGTTCAACCTGGTAGGTTCTATTGAAGACGCTGTAGCTAAAGGTGAGCGCTTAATAGCCGAAGCAAAATAATTAATTTAGTTAAGAGTTAAAAGTTTAAGGTTATGAGTGAAAACTCGGGATAACTTTAAACTTTTAACTTTAAACGCATAACTTGAAAAAATGTATTTAGAGATTATTACTCCTGATAAAAAAGTATTTGAAGGCGAAGTAGCGGGGGCGAAGTTTCCGGGTACCCAGGGTTCATTTGAAGTGTTAAATAACCACGCACCTATTATTAGCACCTTGGAGAACGGTGAGATTCGGATTACTACACCTACTGGTCAACAATTCTTTCAGGTGGATGGTGGAGTGGTAGAGGTGCTAAATAATAAAATTATAGTGCTAGCCGAATCCATTTCTGCATAAATAAGACCCAAGCACAAGTAAAATAAAGAACCTCATTCCAAAAGGATGAGGTTCTTTATTTTATAGCACTATAAAATTAGTTAGAGTTTAAATGAAATGCTTGTTTTAAATATATCGGGACTATACTTATACCAACAAAGTAAAAATTAGCCGGTTTATTTAACTAAGATGGATTATATAAATTAATGTATCATCAAATACTTAAACTTAAAAGTTATTCTCACTCGCCTGAACATACTTGCCTACTTAAGAGGAGATATATCCAGCAGGTTTTATAAACAAGATTGTCTGAAACCTAAATTAGGGAGGAGGAAAACTTTTAATCCATTTTGGAAGAAGCTAACCAGCAGAAAAGAGAAACTTATAAAAACTAATTCGAGTTAATCCCTACTTCAACCAAGAAACTATTTTTTGACACTGCTCTAGCAGGCGCTGCGAACTAATTAAATCTTTGCAGGAGAACGAACAAGAGAAGGGCATTGATGATGGCATTAGCCGGAATCTAGCTGGAAGGCAACCTTGTTTTGAGAACTTGTCGGGGTTGCTTATTCTTATAAGAGGTAATGAGGGCAATAAGGTATAACTTATAAAAGTAGTAAAGATTAGTCTTCAATCCTGGTTTAAACAGATTTTAAAACAAAAAAGCTCTGGTTCTTAAGAACCAGAGCTTTTTTGTTTATATAACAATTTAAGTACTTATCTAATCTGAAGATAAAAAAGTCTTAATTAAGCAGTTTTAAAACGACGCTCTTTGATTCTGGAAGCTTTACCAGAAAGACCACGCAGATAATATAAACGGGCTCTTCTTACTTTACCCCGACGAATAACTTCAATCTTTTCGATGTTAGGGGATAATAATGGGAAAATACGCTCCAAACCAATTTGGTTAGATACCTTACGCACTGTAAAAGTTTCGCCGTTTGAATTTGGGTTTTTACGCTGAATAACTACTCCTTGAAACTGCTGAATCCGCTCTTTGTTACCTTCCCGGATTTTTACGTGGATATTAATGGTATCACCAGCCGCGAAATCAGGAATACCTGCCCGCTTTTCGTTGTATTCTTGTTGAATGAGGTCTAATAATTGGCTCATGGCTCTTATAATGGATTATATCGTATCTTCAAAATTCGGACTGCAAAGATAGAGAAATTTTCAGATAAAAACAGTTATGATGTATTTTTTAATTGATAATCAGTAATCAACAGCTAACAAACTACAAATAAAAGGTATAAGGATTAAATAATTATCAATTAGAAAGTACTATTGATGCCCACTTTTACTTTTCGTTTCTGAAGAACTGAAACTATAGCTAATTGCCTAATTTAGTAAATCTGGACGACGTTGTTGAGTACGGGCAACGGCTTGCTCAAAGCGCCATTGGTCAATTTTAGGCGTATCTCCTGATAGTAAAATACTTGGTACAGCCCACCCATTATAATCAGCCGGACGAGTATAAACCGGAGGGGCAAGTAAACCATCCTGAAAAGAATCAGTTAAAGCAGAAGATTCATCGTTTAAAACGCCGGGCAAAATCCGAATGATGGCATCTGTTAAAACCGCCGCTCCCAACTCACCACCCGAAAGTACATAGTCTCCAATACTAATTTCGTGCGTTACAAAGTGCTCACGCACTCGTTCATCCACGCCTTTGTAATGGCCACATAAAATGATAACGTTTTGCAGCAAGGAAAATCTATTTACCGTATTCTGGTTCAGCGTTACTCCATCAGGAGTCATGTAGATAACGGCATCGTAGGAGCGCTGGGCTTTTAGTTGATCTAAGCACTTTGCAATGGGTTCAATCATCATAACCATGCCGGCTCCTCCGCCAAATGCATAATCATCAATCTGGCCGTGTTTATTAATGGCAAATTGGCGTAAATCATGCACATGCACTTCAACTAAACCCTTTTGCTGAGCACGTTTTAAAATAGAGTGATTGAACGGGCTTTCCAGTAAATCGGGCTGGCAACTTATAATATCAAATCGCATCTTCGTCGCGTTCTTCCTCGGATGGATTACCAGGTTGAGTGTACACGTCTACTAAACCTTCGGGCAGGTTCATGTATAACTTTTGTTCTGTTTTATCTGCCCGAATTATTAAATCTTCCTGCATGGGAATTAATACTTCCACACCTTTGTAGTCCATGGCTAGTAAATCCTGATGCGGTAACTCAAATAATTCTTTAATAACACCGAGTTCCCCTAAGGTTTCATCCACTATGGTATAGCCAATTAAATCATGGTAGTAAAACTGATCTTCGTCGAGTTCCGGTAAAGAGTTGAGTGGGAGATACAACGATACGCCTTTTAATCTTTCGGCTTGCTCTATAGTATCCGTATCTTCAAATTTAAGTAAAAAACGGCCTTTGGCTTGCGGGTCAATGGACTGAATAAAAAAAGGAACCAGTTTTCCGTTGATAAGCAGGAAAACTGATTCCAATTCTTCGTAATCTTCCGGGTAATCTACATCAAAAAATGCAATTACCTGTCCTTTGATACCATGCGTCCGGAGGATGTAACCTAATTGGTAACAGGCATCAATGTTCATGGTAAAAAATAATTAAGCTTGTTCTTCTGCCGCAGGAGCTTCAGTTGCATCTTCAGCCGGGGCAGCTGGTTCTGCTGCTTTTGCAGCATCGGCAGCCCGTTTGCGAAGAGCTTCAGCCCGAGCTTCGTTAATTTTACGCTCGTTCTCTAAAGCAGTTTTAGCAGCATCTGATTTCTTCTGGCTCAAAGTATCGCGTTTACCTTGGATTTTCGCTTCTTTCTCGTCTTTCCAGGTTTGGAATTTAGAATCAGCTTGTTCTTGAGTTATAGCGCCTTTGGCAACACCAATTTGTAAATGCTTTTTGAACAGTATTCCTGTATACGATAACATTGCTTTTACCGTATCTGTAGGTTGTGCACCATCCATTACCCACTTAAAAGCCTTATCCTGATCGAAATTAATCGATGCTGGGTTCGTATTGGGGTTGTAAGTACCTAACTTCTCAATAAATTTACCATCACGTGGTGCTCTTGAGTCTGCTACAACAATATCGTACATTGCAGCTTTTTTGCGGCCTCTGCGGGCCAGTCTGATTTTAACAGGCATATTATAAAACTAACGTTTGTTAAGCGCCGGAACCCGTCCGGCTTTTTTGAGTTTGCAAAGATAAGGAATATTTTTATGAAAGTGGAAAGAGTGTGTAATTATTGAAGCTTTTTGCCTTAATTATAACCAGAAGTGATACACGTTCTCCCGGTTTTTAAGAATAAAACCACTTTTCTCGTAAAACCGGCAAGCCGCCTGGTTACGTCTTTGTGTAGATACGAGTACTTGTTGGCATCCATAGGAGTAGAATTTATGCAAAGCAATTTCCAGTAATTGTGTTCCAATACCCTGCCGGCGATTTTGTTCCTCTACCGCAAACAAGCCGATTTGACCTGTTTTATTTTTTTCGCTTAAAGTAATAAAGCCAATAATTACGTCCTCCAGCCGATACACTACAACCTCGCGGGCTACTTTATTATTAATTGAATTTTGAAGCCAAGCGGTATATAACTTCTCAAACTCCTGATTTTTAAAATTAGGATCTAGATTAAATCGGGAATAGACGCCGCTTTGTAAGGCTAATTGCTGCAAATCGGTGGGTAGTACTGCATTGGAGTAAGATTGAATAGCGGCGTTTGTGTTATTAATTACTAAATGATTAGTCGAAAGCTGAGTAGTGTAGGTTACTTTTTCATCTGCTAACCAACCCCCAGCTTGTTCGGCAACAATATTTAATAAAGTATTATCTGGATCTACTGACCAATAAACGAGGCGAAAGCCCTGTTGTTTTAAGTTTAAGAGCAGCTTTTCTAAATGAGCCGGGCTCATACTGGAGGAGGTAATACGAGCGACTTTATAACCAAAAGTGAAAGTATCCCAAGGTAAATGCTCGTAAAGGTTTTCCACCATTAAATAATGACAGCTTTAAAATTTACTTTCTTCTCAATCTGATAGCATGGTTTATTTCTTTTGTTTCCGAATGTTTTAAATAAGTTGAAACCAATTATGCTCAGAAAAAAAACTGAGCCAAGTAAAAAGATACCCCATGTGTAGGTTGTAGCAATTGGGAAATGATTTTGGGCATAAAGATTTACTAAAACAAGTAAAATTCCGGTAAGAAGCATAACTGAAATATCTATTTGCAGCGGGTTATAGCCGTTGAAAAATAAAACTGAGGCTGCCAATTTTATATTTTTCCCGAAACTGTAAGAGCTTTCTCCGGCAGGACGTTTTTGATGTTCAATCTCCAGAATAGCGCTACGGAAACCAACCTTTTGAACCATCATTGGAAAGTAATAAGCTCGATCGTTTTTCTGACAAATAGCAGTAATTACATCGCGATGGTATAGACCGAAGTTACCAATGCGGCTATCAAATGGCAGGTTGGTTAGAAAAGTTAATACCCGATTAAAAACTTGCGAAAAAAAAATTTTCAGCCGAGAATGCTTCTTGTTGTTACGTTGGGCTAACACAATTTTATAACCTTCTCGGGCTTTTAAAAGCATTTGGGGAATTTCGAGTGGATTGTCCTGTAGGTCGCAGTCTAGTACTACCACCCATTGCCCGGTACTAAATTTTAAACCGGCGCTAATAGCCCGATGCTGACCAAAATTCCGGCTCAATTTAATACCTTTTACCTGCGGCCAACGTTTTGCATTTTGTTCAATTTTACTCCAGCCAGCATCCGGGCTGCCATCATCTACTAAAATAATTTCATAAGAAGAGGTTAAAGTCCGGAGAACCTGACTAATATTGGCTACCAATAAATCTACTAATTCTGCTGCCCCGTAAACCGGGCTTACAACAGAAATAAAGGGAGTATTGGGTTCTGACATGCACAAAACTTGTTTTACCAAAATTAGTTAAAATTAAGTATAGGAAAAATGGAAGAAGTAGTTACTGGTTTTTATTAAAATGTTTTTCAATGCTTCAGGAAGTATTTATTATATACGTACGGGCTATTTTACTAATTGAATAACGATAACGTTTATGTGCTATTTTATTATTAATAGCCTCCTTCATTAAACCAATCTGTTCTTGTGCAGCAAAACCAAAAGTATATTGTTCCATTTAATAAGCCTTTTTTAACGGGTAAAGAAACAGAATACATACAACAAGCAGTAGCATCAGGTAAAATATCCGGCAATGGAATGTTTACGCAACAGTGCCAGAAATTTTTTGAAAAGCGTTACGGCTTTAAGAAAACGCTGCTAACTTCTTCTGGTACGGATGCCTTAGAAATGGCAGCTCTGCTCCTAAATATTCAACCCGGCGACGAAGTTATTGTGCCAGCTTACACTTTTGTTTCTACTGCTAATGCTTTTGTGTTGCGCGGAGCTAAAATTGTGTTTGCCGATAGCAGCCCTCAGCATCCTAACCTGGATGTTACTAAACTGGAAAGTTTGATTACGCCGCGTACCAAAGTTATTGTACCGGTTCATTACGCAGGTATAGCTTGTGATATGCAGCAAATCATGAGCATTGCTAAAAAGCATAATTTGTTTGTAGTAGAAGATGCGGCGCATGCATTAGATAGTTTTTATAAGGAGCCCAATGGTTTAGAAAAACCTTTAGGTAGTTTGGGGCATTTGGCTGCTTTTAGTTTTCACGAAACAAAAAATATTATTGCGGGTGAAGGCGGAATGCTGGTTATCAATGATAGTCAGTTTATTCAGCGGGCCGAAATTATTTGGGAGAAAGGTACTAACCGGGCAGCCTTTTTCCGTGATGAAATTGATAAATACGAATGGGTAGATGTGGGATCTTCTTTTCTGCCTTCAGAGATTATGGCTGCTTTCTTGTGGGCCCAGCTGGAAAATTTGGAAGTAATTCAAACTCGCCGGAAAGCTATCTGGACCACCTATCATGATTCTTTAAAGGAACTTGGCCAGCAAAATAAGTTGCAATTACCTGTAATTCCTGCGTCGGCTACTAACAATGGTTTTGGTTATTACGTGCTATGTCAAAATTTAGCTCAGAGAACAGATATAATTCATTATCTGGAGCAAAAAGGAGTACTGGCTGTTTTTCATTATTTAGCTTTGCATAAAAGCCCTTTTTACCATCAGAAGCACGATGGCCGGGAACTTTCATGCGCCGACCGATACACTGATACTCTTTTACGGTTACCTTTTTATTATGATTTGCGCGACGAAGAAATTCAATTTATCTGTTTTCAGATTAAGCAATTTTTAGCGTAAGATCTCAATTCTTTAGAAAAATGTTAAAATATTAGGGAATACGCAGGAGCCTTAATTGTACCGAATCCTGGGCAACTTTCTGTTGCAATTCTAATGCTTGTTGGTACGTAAAGCTGGTAAATTCGCTTTGGTCTAAATATAAAAACGGAGGAAGTAAACTTGGCTCCGGCCAGCTAACCAATGGCGGGATATCTTCTAAATTTTTGAACTTTCGAATATTAGCAGCTAAGTAGTAATCATCGAGCAAAACATAAAGATAGCCTCTGTTTTTTAAGTTAATTAATTGAGCTTCGTCAAATACGGGGGTTATTGTTATGCCAGCTTCTTGAGCATAAGGCGCAATGCCTAGTCCTGTGGTAGTTGCTATTTTGTTAATTTTTTGTTTTTGTAAGTAAGCTATTACGTGGGGGTAGTTGGTATGCGCGTAGGTATAAAATTCACGTTGCAGCACGAAGCCTTGGTAAACAATACTGAATAGTAATAAACTAAAAGTAATTTTTTGAGATTGCAGTAATCGCAAACTACTAATAAGTGCGCAAGCATACATTAAACTATACACCAAAAATAAACCACGGGGGGCCTTTTGCAATACGTGCATTCCGGCCACATACAGGTAAATAATTAAAAACAGATATCGGTAAATATTTATTGATTTGTTTTGTTTAAGCCCGAAAATTTGTTGCCGGAAAAGAAAGGGAAAAAGTACTAATCCAACCAGCAACAGCGGGGACTCGAAGCGAAGAAAGTACCGTAAATAATAGAAGACATCGAAGTTAAAGAAACCTAACCGGGAGCCTGGAGTGGGTACTTTAAAATTGTAAAACAAATTGGCATACGCCGCCGGGAAACGATAAAAAGGTAATTCTACTAAAATTGCTATAAAGCCATAAAATACAAATGGCACAAGTAAAATGATAAAGCAGTAAAAAATGCTTCGGCTATTTACTATTTTATCAGCGTGAAGTAGCTCAATAACGAAAACAATCGGAAAAAGAAGTAAAAACTTATAATTAATGGTAAGCCCTAAAGCTAAAAGAATAATCACCTGAAAAAAGGCTTGGCTGCTTTGCTCCGTAAAGCGTTTGTAATACAGGGGTAAGAGGAGTGCGAATAAAAATAAACTAGGGGCTTCTATGGTGAAATACCGGCTATTGGCAGTTAAATAACCAGAAAAACCTGTGAAAAGTAAAAGTAAAAAGGTAAGAAAGGCGGATAAAGAAAATTGCTGCGCTATAAACCGAGTAAGGAGCAGAATGCTCAGAATATTAAATAAACTGTTAAGTAAGATATAAAGATGAAAATCTTTAAAAAATGGAGTAAAAACCGCATAAAATAAGAAAAAGGAGGGACTAGCATGCTGAAATAAATTTTCGAAATTGCCCCGGCCGATTTCCTGTACTATTTGCCAATTATGCGCAGAATCGTAATCGAAAAAACCAGTTTGCCAGATTAAATAGGTTTGAATGAAGAAGATAACTATCCCCACTATTAGGTAGCCAATATCAGGAAGAGATTTAATTTTCGGCACCCTTTACTTAAATTTAGTAAGTAAAAATAGCGGAATTTCTTACTTGTTACTGTAATAAATACAAATAAAAAAGTCTCTTCACGTGAGTAAAGAGACCTAAAATAGTATAGTTTAGATTTTAATTAGGCCCGAACCTTTTTTAAGCGAATAATCCGTAGTTTGTCTAAAGCCCAAATAACCGGATAAGTAGGATCTAATTCCCACCATTTTACTCCAAAATTAACGCGATTTGGCAGCTTGTGGTGGTTATTTTGAAATAACTCACCCCCGGTTAAGAAATCGAAAAACAGGGAGTTACGGGATTTATCGTTATTATCAAAGTTTTGGTAACCGTATTTATGACCGCTCCAGTTAACAATAGCGCCATGGATAGGGCCCATTAAAAAATGAATTGGTAATAATAAGTACATCCACCATTGGGTAGCAAAAGCAATGTAAAAGAATACGTAAAAAGTACCCCAGCCAATCCGGGAGAAATACGTGTCACCAAATCTTTCTAAAGCATCCCATAAAGGATAATTTCCTTCAAAACGAGCTTCGGCTTCCATTCTTTTGTGTAATACATTGTTGTAAATGTTTTTAGTTTTCCACATCATCGTAAAGGCATTATTCGAAAAATGCGGAGAATGCGGGTCTCTATCCGTATCAGAAAACGCATGGTGCATGCGGTGCAGAATAGCATAAGCGCGCGGCGATAAAAACGAAGAACCTTGACCTATGTAGGTTAAAAAGAAAAAGAATTTTTCCCAAAACTTGTTCATCGTAAACATTTTATGGGCAGCATAACGATGCAGGTAAAAAGTTTGAACAAATAAAGATAAATACCAGTGCGCTACAAAAAATATGAGAATAGGCATGTTTGTTAATTGGAGGTATACAAATTAAAACTACAGGTAAAAGGTTTAGTCTACAACAGTTCTGCGACTATTAAGTTCACAAAGCTACAACACCAAAATTTAAATTTTAAAATTTTAATAAAAAAATATACCAATGATGATGAAAATCATTATTATTAACTCGTTTCTGGTAGCATATTTTTAAATAATGCCCAAGGATGGTTTTCCGGGGGTAAAGCTCTTACAAGCATTTTCTCCTGCCGGATTGGATGAATAAATTCGAGACTGTACGCGTGCAGGCAAATACTTTTATCGGGTAGTAAAGTAGGCGCTCCGTACTTAACATCGCCCACTATCGCACTTTTTTGAGTGGCTAACTGAACCCGAATTTGATGTGGCCTACCTGTTACTGGTTTTACCCGCAGCAAATAATAATCTTGTGCCTGGGTTATAATTTGGTAGCTTAACTCTGCCCGTAAACTTTTAGGTACTTCTTTCGTGTGAGCTTTGGAAATATTACGGCTTTCGTCCTTTGTTAACCAATGCACCAAATGTGCCTGCTCCGCTATGGGCTTACGAGCTGTTATAGCTAAATACGTTTTTTGGATTTTATTTTGTCGGAATAATTCATTTAATCGGGTAAGGGCTTTAGAAGTTTTGGCTAATAAAACCACTCCGCTCACAGGGCGGTCTAAACGGTGAACAACCCCGGCAAACACATTACCCGTTTTCTGATATTTTTCTTTTAAATATTGTTTAATTAGTTCAGATAAGGGAACATCACCGGTTTCGTCGCCTTGTACCAATAAACCAGCTGGCTTGTTAATTACAATTAAATGATTGTCTTCGTACAATACTAATCGGCCAAAATCAGTCATGTTTATTGATTCACAGTCCACAGTCGATAGACCATAGACCATAGTTTTAGTTAAGTCGAGGATCAATTATTTATCCAATAAATAATTCTGTGGACAGACTTATTTATTGGATAAATAATTATAAAGGTAATTTACTATTTGTAAAACCTTTCAACTTTATAACCTGAAAATTGTAACCTGCAACTAATACGCTTCTTCGGAGCTGGGGAAGTCCCGTGATTTTACATCTTTTATATAGTTGCTAACTGCATTCGTCATAATATCGTGCAAGTCGGCGTAGCGCCGCAGAAAGCGTGGTTTAAATTCTTTAGTAATACCCAGTAAATCATGAGAGACAAGCACCTGACCATCTACGTGCGGTCCTGCGCCAATACCAATAACTGGAATCCGTAAACCTTCGGCTACTTTACGGGCCAGTTCCGAAGGTATTTTTTCGAGTACCAAGGCAAAACATCCTAATTCTTCGAGGAGCAGGGCATCTTCCAAAAGTTTTTGTGCTTCTTGTTCTTCTTTCGCCCGCACAGTATAGGTACCAAATTTATAAATCGATTGCGGTGTAAGACCCAAGTGGCCCATTACCGGTACGCCGGCACTTAAAATCCGAACCACTGATTCTTTAATTTCGCTACCTCCTTCTAGTTTTATGGCGTGGGCGCCCGATTCTTTCATAATGCGGATAGCTGAACGCAAAGCCTCTGATGAATTGCCTTGATACGAGCCAAATGGTAAATCTACCACTACAAGTGCCCGCTTAACGCCGCGTACTACTGATGAGGCATGATAAATCATTTGATCTAGGGTAATAGGGAGAGTGGTAGTATGACCGGCCATTACGTTCGAAGCTGAATCCCCGACCAGCAGCACATCAATTCCTGCTCCGTCGAGAATAGTAGCCATCGAAAAATCGTAAGCCGTGAGCATCGATATCTTTTCACCGCGCTCCTTCATGGCCTGCAATTGGTGCGTGGTAATTAATTTGATATCTTTTTTATGAACAGACATGAGCAGGGGAATTAAAATTAGAAATTATGCATTAGAAATTTCCTTAACTACTTTTTATAAATTATGTTTCTTCCGGATTTTGCTATACCATTTAAGCAAAATAAAAGAGCCTCTTTCACTAACAGTAAAAGAGGCGTAATATTAAGCGTTAATTTCTAATTTTTAATTTCTAATTCATAATTTCTGTACTTCTAACGCCAGTTAATACCCCGGTTGCGACTTAATTTTAAATCGCGCAGAATAGAAGAACGGGCATTAATATTAATGGAGTAAGATTGAAATTCACCAAACGGTACCCACGAAATGCTCATTTCCCAGCAATGTAGGTCGCGGTAAATATTCAGGCTGGTATAAGTCATTTTTTTATACTGAAAATCATAACCACTACTGTACGTAATCTTCCATTTCTCAGTAAGGTTAACTGAGCCGTCTATCCCCAGCGATTTAGAAATTTGTTCTTTGGTCTGGGAAGCAGGATTATCGAAGTAAGAAGCTGTAAAAGTAAAACTCAACGTCCACGGAATTTTAAAATCAACGTATTCGGCTACCAGGTTCTGGTTGGTTTCGAGCGAAGGCCGGTTGGTGCGGGGCGCCTGGTCTGTATTCTGACTGCCTTTCTTTAAAGCTTCTGGGTTTAATTCCATGCCCAGGTTTAGGTTGGCATTTACTAAACGAGCCAGTTTGCCATTGTTAAAACTGTACCGGTTTACTCGACGACCACTTTTACTAACCTCGTATGGGTCAAACACAGCATTCGAGAACACATTTAATTTCTTAAATAACAAAGTCCGGAACTGCACATTTACGTTTTGCAACTGGAACGAGTCGGCGGCAAAATTATAACCCGAGGTAAGGCCTAAATTGTCTATTAAACTTACTTTCTCGAAGGTGCTGGCAGTATCCGATTTACTTTTTACCTTCATTTCCACGTTGTTCGTTAAGCTAAAGTTCAGGTTACTTTGCATGAACGAAGTGGGAACGCCGTACAAATTGCGGTAAATAGGTAAATACTGAATCGGAATATTATTTTCGATATCCGGCCGACCTACCTGAATGGCCCGGGTATATTTCTTAGAAAAGTCTGGGTTGTAAGAGTAGCTAATGTTAGGCGTCATTAAGTGGCGGATAGCCTCTATTTTTTTTCCTTTAATAATGTACGTTCCGTAAATACGGGTACTCATACTGGTACTAGCTGAGTAGGTATACGCCCGGTAAAAGCCTTTTGTAGTATCTATTTGTACAGCATTTAAATCCCGGATGTAGTTATAATCAAATTTCTTAAAAAACCAGGTTTCGTTGTAACTCAAGCCGGGGGATAATTGAAAATACTTAAATACCCGTATACTGTTCATGGATATAGGTATGGAATGTTGAATACCGTAATCGGCATTGGCCAGTATGCGCCGGAAGTTTTTCCCGTTTAGTTTTAGAACAGTAGTAGCAGGAGTTCCTCCTACCAGGTTCGAAACCCCACTTAGCGTACTACGATCCAATTGGGTAGAAATTAAATTTCGCACATTACCACTATAACTAATAGCTATATCATCAAACCAGGTACCTGTGCCCGTTTTCTTAAACCATCTGAGCGGCGTTTGGCGGTTTACAGTAAAACTGGCATCCGGTAAAGTAAAGTTATGCACCCCCGTTTGCGTATTCATGTTGTGCAAAGCCGAAGCGGTAAAAGTAAGGGGTGAGGTAGGTTTCGCAAACTGGTACTGCACACTGGAGCTAAAAGTATTATTCAAGGCCAATGCCGGATTATCGTAACGGTTCTGGCGGTTGTAAAACTGCGTACCGGCGTTTACGCTCGCCGACCATTTACCACCCGGCCGCAAGGTGGTAGGCGTATGGCTGGCCGTAATCCAGAATGATTTAGGCTCCCGGTTAATATTGCCGGGCCCTAGAGTTGCTTCATTAGCTGCCGTAACCGGATTTTTATTGGCACTAAAACTCATACTAATATTACCCCGGTATTTATAACGCTTCAGGTACATCGATTGTAACTGAAGCCCGTAGCTTCCCAGCGAATAAATATCGCCGGTTAACCGCATGTCAATATTTTCGTTCAGTACGAAATAATAACCACCCTGGCGCAGGTAAAAGCCCCGCTGTCGCGCTTCGCCGAAGGTGGGAATTAGCAAGCCGGAACTCCGCTTTTTAGGCGTAGGGAAATAACCAAACAAGAAACCCAGCGGCGTAGGAATATCGCCAAATACCAGATTAAAGGGGCCTGAAAATATTTTCTTTCCGGGTATGGCTTTTATTTTAGAAGCATTAATATAAAAGTGCGGATGAGGCAAATCGCAGGTGGTATACTTAGAATGTACCCCGTACAAGGCATCGCCTTGGGTCTTTTTTATTACTTCAGCGTGCAAAAAGCCTTCTCCCTGGCGGGTTACTACGTTGCGGATCTTTCCTTTTTTGGACTTAATGTTATAGGTAATCTGCTCGGCCTCATACGCTTCCGCATCGTCCTTAAAAACCGGAGTACCAAGTGCTTTACCCGTAGAATCTTTCGTGCCGATAGCCGTAACTAAATTGGTTTTATAGTCCAGTTGAGTAGTATGCGCCTTCAACGACATGGTGCCATATTCAATATTGGCATCGTTGTACATATTAACCAGCTTGTTTTGTACGTTTAAAACAATAGAATCTTTAGCGGTATACTTAATGGTAGTAACAATATCACCCTTAATAGAGTCTTGTTTTACGGTTGTGGAATCTAAGGTGATTTCGGCTGTTTGGGGTGTGGTGGTGCGGCCCGGCGTTTGTTGCGCCCAGGCATTAACCAACCCGGTTAAAGAAACCAAAAGGATAAAGAGTGGCCGCAAAATGTGTGGTAAACGGTTCAGAATTAACTAGCTTTTTATATATTTTTGCAAAGGTAATATCATTAGCTTTAATGTAACGTAAGTCGTGAGAAATATTGTTTTGTTTTTGTTGCCAGCGCTTATTTTTGTTTTTTCCGGTTTTAGTACCAATGCTCCTCGCCGCGATAATCGGGTACGTACAGTAGTGATTGATGCCGGCCACGGCGGGAAAGATCCGGGTAATATGGGCGGAACCAGCCGGGAAAAAGATATAGCGTTAAAAGTGGCGCTGCAAGTAGGTAATTATATTGAAGAAAACTTGCCCGATGTAAAAGTAATTTACACCCGTAAAACAAATGTATTCGTAGAATTAATTGACCGGGCCGGCATTGCTAACAAAAATAACGCGGATTTATTTATTTCTATTCATTGCAATTCCGGACCAAGTGCTGCTTATGGTACCGAAACGTTTACCATGGGGCTGCACACATCAGAGGGAAATTTAAAAGTAGCTAAGCGCGAAAATTCTGTTATCTTAAAAGAAGAAGGTTACAAAGAAAACTACGACGGCTTTGATCCCAATTCACCTCAAAGTCATATTTTATTATCGTTGCGCCAAAGTGCTTACATGGATAACAGCCTGCGGTTTGCTCAAAAAGTAGAGCATCAGTTTGAAAATAAGATAAGCCGCAAAAGCCGCGGCGTAAAGCAAGCCGGCTTAATTGTACTCTGGAAATCAGCAATGCCCAGCGCTTTAATTGAAGTTGGATTTTTAACTAATCCCCAAGAAGAAAAATATCTAAACGATAAATTGGGGCAATCGTATATTGCATCAGGCATATACCGGGCTTTTAAAGAATACAAGCAAGAGCTCGAAGCCATGAACTAATTCAAACTAATCTACACTGCGTGAAATTTGCAAAAGAAATAAAAGTAGGCTTATTGGCCGTGGTTGCCATTGTAATGCTGTATTTCGGGTACACCTTTCTTCGGGGAACCGATTTTTTCTCATCTAATACTACTTACTACGTTGAATACGACAGCGTTGACGGTTTAAATATTTCGGCTCCTATTGTATTAAACGGGGTGAAAATAGGTACCGTAAAGGATATGTTTATTCTGAAAGATAAGAATAATAAAATCCGGGTAACTCTGGCCGTGGAGGATGATATAACCGTAGGCGATTCTACTATTGCCAGTTTATCGAACAGCGATTTGCTTGGGGGGAAAGCCATTACCTTTTTCTTGCGGCCAAATACTAAAACGTATACCGGTGGCGAAACCCTGACACCTTTCATTGAAAAAAGTATTACTGATATGCTTACCGCCAAGGCTATGCCGGTGCTAGGTACCGTTGACTCTACTTTAATTAAATTAAATTCTTTTTTTAACGAAGATGCCAAGCGTAGTATTCAGGCTACAATTTTAAATACTCAGGCCACTACCGAAGCCGTTAAAAATTTAATGTTGGCTAATCAGCGTAACATTAACCAGATTACCACTAACATGGCCGATCTAACCTCATCATTAAAAAATACAGAAAAGAAATTTAGTAATTTAGCCAGTAACCTGAGCCAAATTACCGACACTTTAAAAAATACTCCTATTAACAGTACAGTGCGGCAGTTAAATGCTACCGTAACTGAAGCTCAGACCATGATTAAGAAGTTTAACCAGGATAGCGGTACCTTAGGTAAAATAATGAACGACGACTCGTTGTACCGCAACATGAATGCTTCTACCGAAAGCTTAAATGCTTTGCTACAGGACTTAAAGGCTAACCCGAAACGTTACGTGCATTTCTCGCTGATTGGCGGCGGTACCAAAATAAAACAAGCGGATAATGTAAGATCGGCGGATAAAGTGCAGAATGCTACTACCGTAGAAAATACGCAAACAGTTGGCGAAGTAGGGAAAAAATAAGGATTCAAGTTTTAAATTCTACGTTTTAGGTTATATGTTCTACGTTACAGATTTTTGATTTTAACAAAATTTTGTTTGATTTTACCTACAACTTACAACCTATAAACTCTAACTTAAAAATCCGCCACCCGGCGGATTTTTTATATCATTCCAAATCTATGTATGGAGCCTGATATTAACTTTAACAAAAACGATGACCTTTTAAAACAGCAGGTTTATCAGCTTACAAACCGGCTGAAGAAAGTTTACCTGGGCGGAGGAGCTAACCGCCTGCAAGCGCAGCGCGATAAAGGTAAATTAACCGCCCGGGAGCGAATACAGTACTTATTAGATGAGGGAGCCGAATTTTTAGAAATTGGAGCTTTGGCTGGAGAAGACATGTACCCGGAACATGGCGGCTGCCCCAGTGCCGGCGTGGTAGTAGTAATGGGTTACGTAAAAGGTAGGCAGTGCGTAGTAGTAGCCAACGATGCCAGCGTGAAAGCCGGAGCCTGGTTCCCAATAACTGCCAAAAAGAATCTGAGGGCTCAGGAAATTGCCATAGAAAACAAGCTTCCTATTATTTATTTAGTAGACAGCGCCGGCGTTTACTTGCCTATGCAGGACGAAATTTTCCCGGATAAAGAACATTTTGGCCGCATTTTCCGGAACAACGCCGTAATGTCGGCAATGGGCATTATTCAGATTTCGGCAATTATGGGAAGTTGCGTAGCGGGCGGAGCTTATTTACCTATAATGTCGGACGAGGCCATGATTGTGGACCAGACGGGTTCAATTTTTTTGGCGGGTTCTTATTTAGTAAAAGCGGCTATTGGTGAATCGGTAGATAACGAAACTTTAGGCGGTGCCACCACGCACAGCGAAATTTCCGGCGTAACCGATTATAAATTTCAAACGGATCAGGAATGTCTCGATGCAATCCGGAACATTTTAGATAAAATTGGCGATAATCCTAAAGCTGGGTTCAACCGCGTTACACCTGCGCCTCCAAAACTAAACCCAGCCGAAATTTACGGTTTGCTGCCGGTTGATCGCGTGAAGCCTTATGATATGCTGGAAATAATCCGGCGTTTAGTAGATAACTCCGATTTTGAATCTTACAAAGAATTATACGGCCAAACTTTAATCTGCGGCCTGGCCCGGATAGATGGTTGGGCCATAGGCATTGTGGCCAATCAGCGGAAAATTGTAAAGTCTAAAAAAGGCGAAATGCAGATGGGTGGCGTTATTTATTCCGATTCGGCTGATAAAGCTGCGCGTTTTATCATGAATTGTAACCAGAAAAAAATACCGCTGATTTTTCTACAGGATGTTTCCGGGTTTATGGTGGGTAGTAAAGCCGAGCACGGCGGTATTATTAAAGATGGCGCTAAAATGGTGAATGCCATGGCTAATTCGGTGGTGCCAAAATTTACATTTATTATTGGTAATTCTTACGGAGCGGGCAATTACGCCATGTGCGGCAAGGCTTACGACCCGCGTTTAATTTTTGCCTGGCCTACTGCCCAAATAGCTGTGATGAGCGGAGCCGCGGCAGCTAATACCTTATTACAAATTCAGATGGCTTCTTTAAAAAGCAAAGGAGAAACTATTACTCCTGCAGCCGAGAAAGAATTACTGGAGAAAATTACTTCCAGTTATAACGAACAGCTTTCTCCGTACTACGCGGCAGCCCGCTTGTGGGTAGATGGCATTATTGATCCTTTGGAAACCCGGCAGGTAATTTCGCTGGGCATTGCGGCAGCTAACCAGGCACCTATTGAAAAGCCGTTTAACGTGGGAATTATTCAAACCTAAAATAATTAGAAATTAAAAATTAGAAATTATGAATTTAGAGTTCTGACTTTCTGATTTTTTTATAACTATATAGTTGTTAGTGGATTATATTTTTAATACTTGCTTTAATCTTATTATTTTACTCTACTAATAGAAATTCTATTATCCAGACAGCAACAAAAAGGAAACATAACGTTTAATTAAATTTGTTAAGATGAATTAAAAGTTAGAAAACGGGATAAATTTAATTTCTAATTTCTAATTCATAATTTCTAATTCATATTTTACAAAGCGTGACAAATCAAGAAATAAAAGCATTAATATCTTTACTCGACGATGAGGACCTGGAAATAGCGGAACACGTAGAAGAAAAAATTGTGTCGTTGGGTGAGCCGGTAATTCCTTTTCTGGAAGAGCATTGGGAAGAAAGTATTAACCCTGAGGTGCAGAAAAAAATTGAAGATCTGATTCATAAATTACAATATGAATTGCTTTATAGCCGGTTGGCTAACTGGAAAAAGAACGGTGCCGAAAGTTTAATAGAGGGCATGTGGCTGGTTAATACCTACCAATATCCAGATGCGGATCTGGCCAATATTAATAAAACTTTAGATCAAATTTATTACGAAGCCTGGTTGCACATAAAACCAGATATGCATCCCTACGATCAGATTAAGGCGTTGAACCACGTATTATTTCGGTTGTATAAGTTTTCGGCCAATACTAAAAATTTTCATTCGCCGGCTAATTCTATGCTGCACCTGGCCCTGGAAACGCAACGCGGTAATCCTTTAACTTTGTGCGTTATTTATTTAACCATTGCGCAAAAACTAGGCTTACCGGTATACGGAGTAAATTTGCCAAACTTATTTATTCTAACTTATAAGAATAAAAAAGATGGTTACCAGTTTTACATTAATGTGTATAACCGGGGACTTATTTTATCGAAGACTGATATTGATTCGTATATTTTGCAGTTAAACCTGCACCCGGTAGATATTTTTTACGAACCTTGCTCTAACCTGGATATTGTAAAACGAGCCTTGCGGAATTTAGCTGTTTCGTTTGAGAAATTAAACGAACCCGAAAAAGCAACTGAAGTTAATAAATTACTCGACTCTATTGTCGACGATGGCGGAATTACCATTCGAAAGCAACCCGATGAGGAAGAAGACGAAGAAAACTCAGATAACGAAGAAGAGGACGATTCTGTTTAAAATAACTTAATTAACAAAAGAGCCGCTACCAAGAGCGGCTCTTTTGTTTGTAGGAATTAATTATTAATCTTGAATTGGTACCTGTTTATTTAAGTAATAGTTACCGGTGTGTTAATTTTACTGGAATATTCTTTTACGGTATCTATAAAGCATTTTACTTTTTCCGGATCGGTATCCGGGTAAACGCCGTGGCCCAGATTGGCAATGTGCCGGGTAGGTCCAAACGCTTGCAACATGGCTATTGTTTCCTGGCGAATACTGTCGAAGGAACCGTATAAAGCGCAGGGATCTAAATTGCCTTGCAAAGTTTTACTATTTCCAACGGTAGCGCGGGCTTCAGCAATGTTACTATTCCAATCCAAGCCAATGGTATGGCAATTTAATTGGGCAAAATCCGCCAAAGCAAAAAAAGCACCTTTCGCAAAAACGGTAATAGGTACTGTTGGAATAGCTTCGCAAATACGGGAAATGTAACGGGTCGAAAATTCGCGATAGTGCGTCGGGGGTAAAATACCCGCCCACGAGTCAAAAATCTGCAGCATGGCGGCTCCGGCCTCTACCTGGGCTTGCAAATAATTAATGGTTACGGTGGTAATTTTATCGAGTAAAGTATGCGCAAGTTCCGGCGAAGTGTACAGGAGTTTGCGGGCTTTGGAAAAAGTTTTAGAACCACTGCCTTCTACCATATAAGCCAGAATAGTCCAGGGGGCACCGGCAAAACCAATTAAAGGCACCCGGCCATTCAAAGCTCGTTTGGTTATCCGGATGGCTTCGTACACGTAATGCAGTTGGTAATGAGCCTCGTCTACACGTAGTTGCTTAACATCATCTAAGGTTTGGATGGTTTTAGGAAAAATAGGGCCGCGTTGCTCCAGCATTTCGTACGAACAGCCCATGGCTTCGGGAACTACTAGAATATCTGAAAAAATAATAGCGGCGTCTACTCCCAGAATATCTACCGGTTGAATAGTTACTTCTGAAGCTAATTCGGGGGTTTCCACTAATTCTTTAAATCCGCTCACGCTATTCCGAACCGCCCGGTATTCTGGTAAAATCCGGCCCGCTTGCCGCATGAGCCAAACAGGGGTACGCTCGGTAGGCTCGCCGGTGGCAGCCCGTAAAATTAAATCGTTCTTTAACTCCATTCAGCAAAGGTAATACAATTCGTTCATAGTCGATAGTCCATGGTCAACAGGCTATAGATAAAAGAATATAGTTGATGGTTGCTGGTTTAAAATAATGTGGCCCAAAGCTTTTTAAAAATAGTAGGCCTATTTTATTAAAATTGTGAAGCGCTGTTTAAAATAAATCATCTCTTTTTTAACCATCCAACAAATTTATCCTGAATTCTATGGACTGTGGACTATCGACCATGGACTAAATTATTTAAACAAAGCAATAAGAGCCGAAGTAATGAAGTTTACGCCGAGCGACAGCACAATAAAACCCATAATTTTAGATAAAGCTTCTAAACCGGCCTTGCCCATTATTTTTATCAGCGTAGGTGAAAATATTAAAATATAGTAGGTAGGAATGGCTAGTAAAATAATGGCAAGAATAATCAGGCTCATATCCAGGTAAGAAAGCGATTGGGTAAATAAACCAATACTTACTGCTATTGCTCCTGGTCCCGACAGCATCGGCATTGCTAATGGGGTAAAGGAAATATCGGGTTTGCTAATACTTTCTTCTACCGCATCTTTCGAAACTTTACGGCCCGCATCGGATTTAGTGGTTAATAAATCGGCACCGGCTTTCAGAATCATAATACCACCGGCAATGCGCAAATCATGAATGCGTAAACCAAAAAAGTTAAGAATGTACTGGCCAGCCAGAAAAAATACCGTTAAAATTCCTATCATGTAAAAGCAAGCTTTCAGGGCTTGTTGCCGCCGCCGGGCTGGAGTATCGTCTTGAGTAAGCGTCAGGAAAACCGGCATTGCTCCAAAAGGGTTTACCACCGAAAATAGAGCAGAAAAAGTAGCCAGTAAGATTTCCATCGGGATTTTTTATAAATTACTTTTAAGTAGCAATAGTATAATTTATTTGGCACATACGGTTGTTCCTGCGTCTTGTTTTTTATTCTGATTGCTTGAATATTGCCTTTTTTACGGGTTATCGAAAAATAAAAGCTAGATAAAAATTATAAGGATGCTAAAATTTTGCATCCTCGGCAACTTAATTAAATTGCTTACTTTTGTCTTACTAAAAAAATAATACGTTAGATGCAAGGAGAAACCAGACTCGGTATTTTGGGCGGTGGCCAGTTAGGCCGCATGCTATTACAAGCCGGGATTGATTTAAATATTTATACGTTAGTATTAGACCCGGATCGGGAAGCACCCTGTAAATCGTTGTGTAATGAATTTCACGTGGGCAGTTTTGCTGAATATGATACCGTGTATACGTTCGGGAAAAAATGTGATGTTGTAACTATCGAAATTGAACACGTAAATACCGCTGCTTTGCTGCGTTTAAAGCAGGAAGGTGTTCGCGTATTCCCGGAACCGGAAGTAATTAAAGTTATTCAGGATAAAGGCTCCCAAAAAGAGTTTTACCAACAGCATTCTATCCCAACGGCTGAGTTTCGCTTATTGCAGGATAAAACCGAACTAGCGCAGCAAGAAGCATTTCTGCCGGCGTTTCAAAAATTACGCACCTTAGGTTACGATGGCCGGGGAGTAACCAGAATTACCAGTTCTGCCGATTTTACCAAAGGATTTGAAGCCCCTTCGGTACTGGAAAAATTAGTAGATTACGAAAAAGAACTGGCGGTGCTGGTAGCCCGTAATGAAAGAGGCGAAGTAAGCTGCTTTCCGGTAGTAGAGTTAGTGTTTCATCCGGTTCATAACCTGGTAGATTATTTGTTTGCTCCGGCTGCTATTTCCGCCGAAATTGGCCAAAAAGCTCAGGAAATTGCCAAGCAAGTAATTCAAGCCTTTAACATGACGGGTTTATTGGCCGTAGAAATGTTTTTGACCAAAGGCGGGCAAATTTTAGTAAATGAAGTAGCACCCCGGCCGCATAATAGCGGCCATCATACTTTTAAGGCCAACTTAACGTCGCAGTTTGAGCAGCATTTGCGGGCAATATTAAATTTGCCATTGGGTGATACCCAAGAACACAGTGCGGCAGTAATGCTGAATTTACTCGGCGAACCCGGATTTTCGGGCGAAGCAAAATACGAAGGTTTGCAGCAGGCGCTGGCTGTTCCGGGGGTAAGTATTCATTTATACGGTAAAAAATTTACCCGACCAGCCCGCAAGATGGGGCACGTAACTATTACCGCTACTACCGTAGCCGAGGCTACCCAAAAAGCGAACAATATTAAAGAAGTGATAAAAGTAAAAGCATGACCGAAGTATCCGGAACTAACCACACGACTCCCCTGGTAGGCATTATAATGGGAAGTCAGTCTGATTTAAAAGTTATGGAATTAGCCGCCGAAATATTAGAGCAAATGGCAGTGCCATTTGAACTAACCATTGTTTCGGCACACCGCACGCCGCACCGCATGGTAGAATATGCCGAGAATGCCCGTAAAAGGGGTTTACGCGTAATAATAGCCGGAGCCGGCGGAGCCGCACATTTGCCAGGTATGGTGGCGGCGTTAACTACCATTCCGGTAATTGGGGTACCCATTAAATCTACTAATTCTATCGATGGTTGGGATTCTATGTTATCTATCCTGCAAATGCCCAGCGGTATTCCGGTGGCTACAGTAGCTTTAAACGGAGCTCAAAATGCCGGTTTACTGGCCGCTCAAATTTTAGGAACGTATAATGCCGCCATTGCAGACCGTTTAGAGAAACACCGGAACTCGTTACGCGAAAAAGTAATGCGCTCCGTACAGGAACTCCGCCGCGGCGATCGCGACGATGATTAAAACTTTGTTGCAAATTGCTAAAAGATTACCTTTTTTATTTGCCGGGGCTAACAATTGCGGATAGAACATTCCCACTATTGGGTAGAACAAGAATTTATCTAGTTCTTGTAAAGCCAAACTTTTAGTAAATTTTTCAGAATAACTAAGGTTTAATTTGCCAGCTATATAATTCCAGATTTTGGTAGCGCCCTACGTGTTGTAAGCGATGTTTCTGCACAAAAGTGCGTCCGGCATTAAAAAGAATTTTTGCGTTTTTGTAGGTCGTTTTGGTGTATATATTTTGTTTGCCATTATAGTAACTAGTATCAATGGCTACCAAAATAGGCTTTTGATTTAACTTTTGAAGAATAGCTGGATTTACGTTACCGCTAGTAATTGTTTCATAAAAAGCTTTTACCTGAGTAGTTGCTGACCGCGACATATTACTAGCCATTAAGGGTAACTGGGTGCGCAGAGAAAGTTGTACCGTTTCCAGGAAAAAAGGATTATCTACTGTAAAGTAATAATTCTCGTTTTCGCAACCAATGTGATAGTAAGGAAGTGGTAAAATAGCCTGAAAATGCGTAAGCTTCCAATTGGCTTTTAAAAAAGGTTGATCTTGAGTAGTTGTAGTTGGTAAAGTTAACAGATACAGGTTCTTTCGGTAGTAAATCTGAATATACAACATATCCAGCAAGGCTAATCCAATAAAAGAATAACGGGCTAGTTGCGCCAAACCTTTGCGGGTATTATTTGCCAGAAATTGGTCGTATAAGTAAATAATCCAGAAATTTATAAACCAGAAAAAAAACCAACCAAACCGGCCTAATTGCCTGAATTGGGTAAAGCTAACGCTTACGTGTTTTAAGTAGCGGAATACATTAAAGTAGTTATTGATGCCATTATCTTTTTCGGCGAAATGAAATTTATCGCCCGGAGCTATACATAAACAGCAAAGAGCCGCAAAAGCAAATAGTAAAAAAAAGTGCTTTATCTGAGTAGAATTCTGATTTTTAGTGGTTTTAACGGGTTTGTAAATTAGGCGAGCAAGCAGTAATAGTACGCCTGCGCCAATAACAAAGCTGCCTATATAGGCGTTAGATTCAATTCCGAATTCGTATAAAAGCAGATTTTTAAGCCGCAAAAAAGAACCTATTTCTGCAATAAAATAAGGGGTAAATAAGGCATTTAAAAATAGTTTAGTAGTCTCTGCATCATAACCACCGGCTCCGGATTCGCGCAAAGCATAATACCCATCCAAAAATCGAATTAGAGAATAAACAATAATTAAAGGTACTAACAGGGCTGTGGCACTCCATTGGAGTAGTAGCTTGTAATTAGTTTGTTGCCGAAAAGCTTGAATAAGCCAGGCAGTACAAAAGAAACCAACAAAAACCAACGCCACCGGCAGATAATACAAATGCAGAAAGGAACAGATAATTAGGATCGGAATAAACCAATACAGCTCCTGAATAATATTTTTACCACTATAAAATTTTTGATAGCTGCGCAGTAAAAATAAAATAGTTATTAATAATACAAACGCGAAACTTAGATTATAGTGGCCAATTTCCAAGCGAAATATCTGAGGATGAATCCAGGGAAGTACCAGGCTAAAGAAAAAAATTAGTAAATTATTATGGATGAGTCGCTTTAATATTAAGTAAACTAAAACAGAACTGAGGAGAATACCACTCAATAAAAATAAATGGAAAAGAAGTAGGCTATGGTCCGTTACATCCAGAATATAATAAGAAAACAGCTTTACCGCTAAGGCAAAAATGGGGGTATTATCGGTATATAAAAGGTACTCACCAAAAGGATAATTAAATTGTTCGAACTTTAATAAGCCTTGCTCAAAAGGTTGTTTTAGGTAAGCCAGGTAGGTAAAATAATTTTTGGCCCCATCGCCGTTAATTTGAAATAAATAATGATTAGGGTGTAACAGTAAGGGGCTAAACGTAACACCTACCAGTAATACTTGGGTAAGAATTATAAAACATAAAGTACGGTACTTTCGGTGTAGCCTCATGCTAGGTTAATGAAGGAAAGCTTTTTGAAAAAGGTTATTTTTTAATCAGGTATTTTGCTTTTGCTAAGGTTAATTTTAATAAACTAATTACCTCCATTGTTAAAATTCTCCAGCCCATTTTCTGAAAAATTGTTCCGGATTGCAGTTGAACCAGTACAGGCAGTAGCTTAACATCCGGATTTTGAGCTGCCAGGAAAATGAATTCTAAATCAAATAAATACCGGTTTATTTTTGTCCGAAGAAATACTTGCCGCCCTTTTTTATTAAAGCCTTTTAATCCGCATTGAGTGTCTGTAACGGGTAAATTCAGAAAATACTGATTTAGTACTTGAAGGAATTTCGAAATAATTGTACGGTTTTGAGTAAGACTGGAGTAATAATATTTATCACGAACACCAACTACAATATCATTTTCCGGGCTAATCAGAGCATTATATAGTTGAATAAAACTTTTGATACTGTAAGGAAAATCAACATCGGTGTAAATACATAAATCATGTTTAGCCTCTTGAACCCCTCTTCGTAAAGCATAACCTTTGCCTTGATTTTGATGATAAGATATAAAGGTGAAATTAGGCAGCGTTTGTTTTAGCAGATCCAAATCCCCTGGTTTTACTCCAGAAATAGAGCCATCATTTACTAAAATAATAAATATTTCAGTATCGGGTAAAGATTGCTTTAGCAGATAAATAGTATGGATTATATTTTCTTTCCACCCAACCGAAGGATTATAGCAAGGAAGTATAAGATCAAGTTGAGGCATGTATAAAATAATATTAATAAACTTTCTCCTTGAATGATCAGTAACGAGAGAGTATTGGCGTAGGTAACTTCGCCTATAAACAAATATAGTATTTCAGGAAAGTTTATGGTTTACAGTTCCGAGATCAGATGGTTTTTTAATTCCCTTTCTGAAGTTTCTCCCGTTCAAAAATGGTTTAACACACAGCAAAAATTTTTCTCTGGTCAATGGGACCGGGCCGATATTTATTTATGGCAACCCGATTTAAAAACTCATAGTGTTAAAATAAGAGAAGGCAAGATAGAAGTAAAAATTTTACTTATTGATAGGGGAGTAGTAACTATTAACCATAAAAGTTCGGGCATTGGCAACGATTGGGTAAAATACAGCTTCGAGCTGAAAGAATCGGATGCGGAAAATAAAGCTTTACTAGAACAATTTAGCCAAACAACTGTAGAAACGAATGAAAGCCTTTGGGTGCGGGTAGATAAAGAGCGCTTATTAGTAAAATTCTCTTTAGATGAATTGAATGATACACTTTCTATTACACCGGAAGATTTCTGGCCGAACGAAGGGTGCGGCGTAGAATTAACTAAAATTAAGGTAAATCAACAAGAATATTATACTTTCGGTCTGGAAGCTTTTAGTAAAACCAAGCAAGAAAAGCGGAACTTAGATCGGGTTTTAAACCACGTGTTTACCGAAATACAACTCAATAACTTACGCTCAGATCAATCGCATTCTTATCCGGTATTTTTAGCAAATCTTTTTGAGGCTTAAAGTATTTCTTACGCTTGATTTCTTCCGGTACCTGTTCGCAAAATGCTCTGTAAACCTTTAAACCTTGGAAATAAAAATATTGGTTGCTTTATTTTTCCTGCCGAAACTGTTCCGGAGTTTTTCCGGTATGTTTCTTAAAGAATCGGCCGAAGTATGAATTATCAAAATAACCTAACTCAGCGGCAATTTGGGTAATGGTAAGCGGCGAATGAATTAATAAGCGCCGGGCTTCTAAAATAATCCGGTCTTGTATAAGGCTAGAAGTAGTTTTGCCAAATGTGTTTTTAGAAGCTTCGTTTAACTGTTTCTCGGTAATATTTAACTTTTCGGCGTAAAAGCTTACGGGTTGGTGTTCTTTAAAATGCTTTTCCAAAAAAGTGTCCAGCTGTTGCCAAAGCGATTGGCTCGCGTTTGCGACATCCGGATCGGGTTGTTGTTCTAAATAAGCCCGGTGTAACCTGATAAGTAAAATAGTTAAGTAATTCCGAACAACCTCTTGCCACTTATAATCAGACTGAAGGTATTCTTGCTCCATACTTTCTATGATGGTGGTAGTGGGTAGCAAATGCTCGTTGGGTAGAGCAAGTAACGGCCGGTTTAGTAACATATTAAAGAAAGGATAGCGGTAAACTTCTAGCTGATCTGGCTGCAAACGATAAAAGTCCAGGTTAAAGAACAAAATGTAACCAGCCGAATCGGCGGAGAGTTGCCAGGCATGCACCTGGCCCGGACTAAGGAAAAATGCGGTTTGTGGAGCTACCGGATACGTTTTAAAATCAATGGTATGCGTACCGGTACCTTGAGTAATTAAAAGAATAATAAAAAAATCGTGCTTATGGGGCGTCTGAATAAAAGCGTGTTCCTGTAAATGTTTTTCAAAACGGTTTAAATAAAAATCAGGTTTCTTCGAAATACCTGTTTTCTCAAAGTCTTGAATGTTATAAAGAGGTAAAGATTTATTCGGCATATTAAACAATTTACATCGCTTAAATATACCGAAATTAACCTATTACCAAATTGGAGCTGCCAACCCCTAAATATTTACTAATTCCTTTTTATTTTTTAACAATCAATTGGCAAGGGCCTTCATAATGAATAAAAATATTAATCCATAAGGCTCGGGATAAACGAAAAGTAATGGGCAGCAAACCCACCACAATTACCAAAATGGTAACCGCCACCATAGTAGTAGTTACTTCTTTTACTAAAAAGCTTAACCCAAATATTACGGCTAAAAAGATAGCCGTGCTAAAAGCGTAGCTAACAAACATAGCACCATAGTAATAGCCTGGTTCTGGTTCAAAGCTTTGGCCGCAACAAGAACAATGAGAGTGCATATCGGAAAACTGACGGCTATATAAAGTTCCTGCCGGAAACATGCGTCCTTCGCGGCAACGCGGACATTTTGCCGTTATTACACTATTTAACCACGTTTGCTTATAACTAGTCATTGTTTTACCTATTAATTGTACAGCGTTATTTTATGCTACAAAAATAGAGTAGGTAGGGGCTTGGTTTATGGGACAAAAACTACCTTCTGTGGTAATTTTTAGCTTGGGTTTATTAAAAGGTTTGCCCTAAGGTAAATAATGCGGGGTAACTCTTACCAGTAGCTATTACGTTAAAACAATCCGTTTTCAGGTGTAGAAAATTGCCCGACAATAGTCATAATAACTGGAAATGCTGTTTTTAAGGCTGGCGTTCTGTTTCATAAGATGACCGTTAGCCTGGGTTTAAGTGAGCAGCGCGCTGATTTAGTGTTATTTAATAGAAAAACTTCCGGCAAAAAACAGAATCATAGAATGAATTATCCCGTAAACGTAACATCATAATTTATAAACTTACCCAAGAAACTATGAATGCAAAACAAAGTAAAATAGCATTAATAACAGGCGCATCCAGCGGCATAGGCTTTGAGCTAACCCGCTGCTTTGCCCGCGATGGTTACGGTGTTATCATGACGGCCCATTACCCCGATAAATTAACGGAAGCAGCTCAGAAAATTCAGCAAGAATTTCCGGAAGTTCTGGTAGATACCATTGCCTGCGATTTAAGTAAGGATGGAGCGGCTCAGCAACTTTATCAACAAGTGCAGCAACGCGGCCACCAGATTGAATTTTTAGTAAACAACGCTGGCTTTGGCGAACGCGGCTCTTTCCTGGAAACGGATCTGCAAAAAGAAATCGCTCTTATTCACCTGAACATTATTGCCCTGGTAGCGTTAACTAAGTTCTTTGCCCAGGATATGGTAAAACGCGGCTCAGGTAAAATATTGCAATTAGGTTCGGTAGCCTCGTTTATTCCGCATCCTTTATTGTCGGTTTACGCCGCTTCTAAAGCCTTTATTCTTTCGTTTACCGAGGCTTTGCAAGTTGAATTAAAGGATACCGGTATTTCTTTAACCCTTTTGTGTCCGCCGCCTACGGAAACTAACTTTTTTGAAGTAGCGCACATGGAAAATACTAAAATTGCTAATTCTTCGCAGGTACAATCGCCGGTAGATGTAGCCGAAGAAGGTTACAAAGGATTAATGAATGGCGATGCCCGGGTATTACCAACGTTTGTGGCCAAAATGTACGCCGCTCAAGGTATTACTTTGCCCGATGCGTGGAATGCAGCCATGACCAAAAAACAATTAGAAAACGTAAAAGAATAAAACAATATAGCTCCTGGATTCGTACCGGGAGCTTTTTCATTTAAATCAAAAATAACTATGGAAACGGTACAAAATCAAACAGTATTAATAACCGGCGCTTCTAGTGGCATTGGGTTCGAACTAGCCCGTTTATTTGCCCGCGATAATTACCACATTATTATGGTAGCGCACCACGTCGATAAACTGGATCATGCGGCCTGGCAATTGCAAAGTGAGTTTAGTAATGTAAGGCTAAATACCATTGCAATAGATTTAAGTAAAGACGATGCCCCCAGCCGCTTGTTCAACCACGTGCAGCAACAAGGCTGGCAGATAAATGTATTGGTTAACAACGCCGGCTTTGGCGAATATGGTCTTTTTGCAGAATCAAATCTGGAGAAAGAATTAGCCATGATTCACCTGAATATTATTGCGCTGGTACATCTTACTAAATTGTTTTTGCCTTACTTGCTCAACCAGGGCTCCGGCAAAATATTACAGGTAGGTTCGGTAGCTTCTTTTACTCCTACTCCTTTGCAATCTGTATATGGGGCTACCAAGGCATTTATTTTATCTTTTAGCGAAGCTTTGCAGGAAGAATTAAAAGACTCCCCGGTATCAGTAACAATTCTTTGTCCACCGGCCACCGATACTAACTTTTTTAACGTGGCCGGTGCCCAGAACAGTAAAATAGCTCAAGGCGATTTAGCAACTCCCGAAGAAGTAGCCAGTACAGCTTACAAAGCTTTATTGGCCGGCGACAAACGCGCCGTACCAACCTTTAAAGCCAAAATTCAGGTAGCGCAAAGTGCCATTCTACCCGATGCGTTAAATGCTACGCTCATGCACAAGCAATCGGAAGAGACTACCAAGCCAAAGAAATCTTCGTCTAAAAAAACAAGTACTACTACAGTTGTTTCTGAAAGTGCTGCTTTACCCGTAACAGAAGCGCCGGCCCCGGTTACTGCCACCCGCAAGAGAAGTACCAAGAGTAGTTCTGTTACTAATTTAGATTCTGCGGCAGCTTCGGTGGCGGCTATAGACCCTACAATTGCCGCAACCGGCTTAACAGCAGATAATCTAACGGCATCTAATACAGAGGCAATTCCAACACCCGCTTCTAAACCAAAAAGAAGTACCAAGAAAACGCAGTAAGAAAGTAAATTTAATTCCTTACTAATTTTATGTAAAAAAGCTTCCGGTTACTATCCGGAAGCTTTTTTACATTCTGGCCACTTGTAGTATGCAGTACTAAAAAATAATAAACCAGATAGGTATAAAACTAAAAAATATCCTCCTGAAATTTAGTAGCTTACCAAATAAGCTGAAACAACCATGGAAATTGAAAACCAGATACCAGGAGGTGGTTTAGAACCACTTCGGTCAGAGTTGCAGGTAACTGCCCAAATGCGAAACTATTTACTGTTAACAGCAAAATGGACTCACTTTCTTTCAATTGTCGGGTTTATATTTATTGGCCTGATGGTAATTGGGGCATTTACTTTTGGCGCAATTATGCATTCTATGATGGCGAACTTTCCCGGTGCTCCCACCAGTATACCCGGCGGTTCCAGTGTAGTCATGACCATTTACCTGCTGTTCTTTGCTGTTCTCTATTTCTTTCCTACGCTGTACTTATACCAATTTTCGGCTAAAACCAAGGCCGCCCTTTTGTACGGCGAGGAGTTAAACTTAGCTTTTGCTTTTTCCCGTCTAAAGTCCTTTTTTAAATTTTGGGGTATATTTCTGATAGTAATTCTGATTTTCTACGGACTTATTTTTATTGGTTATACCATTGGTTCTTCTTTTATAAGGTAACTCATCTGCCTGCGGGACCTCCCCTAAGAACAGGGAAGGAGAAACTGCATGATGGGTTAAATTCCATTTTAACTCGTATAGAGGTTTGTTTTACAAAAGCTTAAAACACCTCAAAACCCAGATGTTTAATTCTGCTAGAATTATCTTAATCAATGTCGTAATGGCTTTCTTTTAAGAAAATTAGCGGCCTCTTCTCTCCTGTTTTTAGGGGAGGTCCCGTAGGGGGAGGGTACAGTCAAAATGTCCTGAAAGTACAAATTTCCCTGAAAATATACCGCCATTATTTCCGGATTTAAACCTAAATAGCCCTTGGAGAGTAATTTGATAATAATAGATCAAAACAGTGAGCGTAGGAAAATAGAGCTATGAACTTTAATAATTATACCATCAAATCGCAGGAAGCCATCCAGAAAGCAACTGAAATTGCGGGTGGTAACCAGCAACAGGTCGTGGAAACCGGTCATATACTAAAAGGCATTCTCCAGACCGACGAAAATGTGATTACGTTTTTGGTAAAGAAGTTAGGTATCAACCAAAATATACTTACCAACAAACTGGACGAAATCGTTGACAAATATCCGATGGTAAGTGGCGGAAGCCCTTACTTAAGTAATGATGCGGCGGCAGCTTTACAAAAAGCTACCTCTTACCTGAAAGAATTTAAAGACGAATACGTTGCCATTGAGCATATATTATTGGGTATTTTGGCAGGTCGCGATAACGTAGCTGGCTTGTTAAAAGACGTAGGCTTTAATGAAAAGCATTTAAAAGCGGCTATTAAAGAATTACGTGGGGGCGAAAAAGTTACTGACCAAAACGCCGAAACCAAATACAACTCGCTTAAGAAATATTCAAAAAACCTGAACGAGCTGGCTCAATCCGGTAAAATAGACCCCGTAATTGGCCGTGACGAAGAAATCCGGCGGGTATTGCAGATTTTATCGCGTCGTACTAAAAACAACCCGGTGTTATTAGGTGAACCCGGAGTAGGTAAAACCGCCATCGTGGAAGGTCTAGCCCAGCGCATTGTTTCCGGCGACGTGCCCGAGAACTTAAAATCTAAAACTTTAATGAGTTTGGATATGGGTTTACTCGTGGCGGGTGCTAAATATAAAGGGGAATTTGAAGAGCGTTTAAAAGCCGTAATTAAAGAAGTAACCGATTCCGAAGGCGAAATTATTCTCTTCATCGACGAGATGCATACTTTAATTGGTGCCGGTGGTGGCGGTGAAAGCGCAATGGATGCCGCAAATTTACTAAAACCAGCTTTGGCCCGCGGCGAATTACATGCTATTGGTGCCACCACTTTAAAAGAATATCAAAAATACATCGAGAAAGATAAAGCATTAGAGCGCCGGTTCCAGGCCGTATCAGTCGATGAACCAAGCATACCGGATGCCATTTCTATCATGCGGGGAATAAAAGATAAATACGAATTGCACCACGGTGTTCGCATTAAAGACGATGCCATTATTGCTTCGGTAGAGTTATCGAGCCGGTATATATCCGACCGTTTTTTGCCCGATAAAGCCATCGACTTAATGGACGAAGCAGCAGCTAAATTACGCATTGAGATTGACTCTTTACCGGTGGAACTCGACGAAATTCAGCGCCGCATTATGCAGCTGGAAATCGAACGCGAAGCCATTCGCCGGGAAAACGATAAAGATAAGGAAACTGTTTTATCCCGGGAAATTGCCGATTTAAGTGGCAAACGGGATGACCTGAAAGCTAAATGGCAAAACGAAAAGCAGGTTATTGAAGGCATCCAGAAGCAAAAAGAGCTGATTGAGCAATTTAAACTGGAAGCCGACCAAGCCGAACGGCAAGGTGATTACGGCCGGGTTGCCGAGCTACGTTACGGTAAAATTACCGAGGCCGAGCAGAAATTAAAAGAACTGCAACAGCAGGTAGAAGCGAATCAGGATGGTAACCCCATGCTGAAAGAAGAAGTAACCGCCGAAGATATTGCCGAAGTAGTCGCCAAGTGGACCGGTATTCCGGTAAGTAAAATGCTGCAAAGCGACCGCGAAAAACTGCTGCACCTGGAAGAAGAGTTAGGTAAACGGGTAGCTGGTCAGGAAGAAGCCATTGCAGCAATATCGGATGCGGTTCGCCGGAGCCGGGCGGGTTTACAAGATCCTAAACGGCCGATTGGTTCGTTTATTTTCCTGGGGACTACTGGAGTGGGTAAAACCGAATTAGCTAAAGCACTGGCCGATTTCTTGTTTAACGACGAGAACAACATGGTGCGGATTGATATGAGTGAATATCAGGAACGCCACGCGGTAAGCCGTTTAATTGGGGCGCCTCCGGGTTACGTGGGTTACGATGAAGGTGGTCAGTTAACCGAAGCCGTTCGCCGGAAACCTTACAGCGTAATTTTGCTGGATGAAATTGAGAAAGCGCATCCGGATGTATTTAACATTTTGTTGCAAGTGCTGGATGATGGCCGCTTAACCGATAATAAAGGTCGGGTAGCAAATTTTAAAAATACCATCATTATCATGACTTCTAACATTGGTGCGCATATTATCCAAAGTAATTTTGCCGAAATGGAAGATTACAACCGTGAGCAAGTAATTGAGCGAACCAAAGACGAGGTGTTTGAATTGCTAAAACAAACCGTACGTCCTGAGTTTTTGAACCGGATTGACGAGTTGATCATGTTCCGTCCGTTAAGTCAGAATGAATTACGCAAGATTGTTACCATTCAATTCAAGCATATTCAGGACCGTTTAGCTGAATCTGGTATCCGTCTGGAAGCTACCGACGAAGTTCTGGATTACCTCGGTGAACTGGGTTACGATCCGCAATTTGGAGCCCGTCCGCTGAAACGCGTATTGCAGACTCGGATTTTGAACGAGTTATCGAAAGCCATCTTGTCGGGTGAAATCCGGAAAGATGCGGTAGTAGAAGCCGTTCTGGAAGATGACCGTATTAGATTTAACAATATTGATATCGAAATTCCGATAGGTGAATAAGGTGTTAAGCTAATAAAGAAGAGCCCGGTTCTGCCGGGCTTTTTTGTTTTAAGTAGTAAAACTTATTCTGATAAATTTATGACCAAGAATTTGTTATTTCGAACCCACCAGAAAAATCTAAATTTTAAAAAATGAAGTTTTGATACATGTTTCGATAATCTCAACATGACTTTAATTTCTAAAATTGGTTAAGGCTACGCTGCTCAATAATCCGTATAATTTCAGAAGTAATAGAAGCAACTTTTATCTTAAAATAATTAATCCATTTATTTTGTTCACCTATATTGTCATTAACAAACCGTACGAAGTATTAACCCAATTTACCGACGAAAACGGGCGCGCCACCCTCAAAGATTTTGTACCAGTACCGCATATTTACCCGGTTGGCCGTTTGGATTATGACAGTGAAGGATTGGTTTTGTTAACCGATGATAAAGCCTTGCAGCATCGTCTCTCCGACCCTAAATTTAAAATTGAAAAGACGTATTGGGTGCAGGTAGAAAACATTCCGGATGAAAATGCTTTATTACAATTGCGGAAAGGTATTTTTTTAAAGAATGTTAAAACGGCTCCGGCTAAAGCTACGCTTCTTCAGCCAGCACCAACTGTTTGGGAACGCAGCAAACCTATCCGGTTCCGGCAAAATATCCCAACGAGTTGGTTACAAATTTCATTAACCCAAGGCATGAACCGGCAAGTTCGCAAAATGACTGCCGCCGTCGGCTTTCCAACCCTCCGGCTTATTCGGGTAAGTATTGGCACTTTTCAAATAGGCAAATTAGCTCCTGGCGAATGGCGCCACTTAACCCCCGAGGAAGTAAAAACGCTGAAACGAGGCTCTCGTTAATCAATGAAAAAACATCTATCGCGAACGCCTACCCCAGAAAAGAATACCAGGTAGTTGTTATTTAAGGATCTGGATAAATTAGTTAATTTACTAGAGCTGAAGGGTATTTTCCTGATAAAATCAGCCAACCACCGACACATTTGCCCGTTTAAGCATAAAACTGCTGAAAACCATGTACTAATCCGGCATATTCTGGCGGACAAAAATTTAAGTATGAAATCATTGAAAATTGCAAAATGACAATATGTCACAAATTACACCTTAAAAGTTGGTTGGCATATCCCTTGTTATTAAAGCAGTAACAATTACTGAACAGGATTTCTAAAATAAACATAAATATAAAATGGGAAAAATAATAGGCATTGACTTAGGAACTACCAACTCGTGCGTGGCTGTAATGGAGGGTAATGAGCCGGTAGTAATTCCGAACAGTGAAGGTCGCCGGACTACTCCTTCGATTGTGGCTTTCCTGGATAATGGTAATGGCGAACGGAAAGTAGGTGACCCAGCTAAACGCCAGGCCATCACTAACCCTAAAAATACCATCGCTTCTATTAAGCGTTTCATGGGTCGGGGCTACTCTGAAGTAGCTTCTGAGTTAAAGAACGTATCGTACGAAGTAGTACAAGGCAGCAATAATACCGTGCGGGTTAAAATTGGCGATCGCCAGTATACTCCACAAGAAATTTCGGCAATGGTTTTGCAAAAAATGAAGCAAACCGCCGAAGATTATTTAGGTACCAGCGTTAGTGAAGCCGTTATTACCGTACCGGCTTACTTTAACGATGCGCAGCGCCAGGCTACTAAAGAAGCCGGTGCAATTGCGGGTTTAGATGTAAAACGTATTATTAACGAGCCTACTGCCGCGGCGTTAGCTTACGGTCTTGATAAAAAACATAAAGATCAAAAAATTGCTGTTTACGATTTAGGTGGTGGTACATTCGATATCTCTATCCTGGAATTAGGCGACGGCGTTTTTGAAGTACTTTCTACCAATGGAGATACGCATTTAGGTGGTGATGACTTTGACCAGGTAATTATTAACTGGTTAGCCGATGAATTTACATCGGAAGAAAACATGGACTTGCGTACTGACCCCATGGCTTTGCAGCGTTTGAAAGAAGCCGCTGAAAAAGCGAAAGTGGAGTTATCCAGCTCACAGGAAACTGAAATTAACTTGCCGTACATCACTGCTACGCAAACTGGTCCGAAACACTTAGTACGTAAATTAAGCCGTGCTAAATTCGAGCAGTTAGCCGATACTTTGGTTCGTCGTTCGATGGATCCGGTTCGTCAGGCTCTAAAAGATGCTGGTGTGAGTACGAATGATATCGACGAAGTAATCTTAGTTGGTGGTTCTACCCGTATTCCGCGCATTCAGGAAGAAGTAGAAAAATTCTTTGGTAAGAAACCTTCTAAAGGTGTAAACCCGGACGAAGTAGTAGCGATTGGTGCTGCTATTCAAGGTGGGGTATTAACCGGTGAAGTAAAAGATGTGTTGCTGTTAGATGTAACGCCGCTTTCACTAGGTATCGAAACTATGGGTGGCGTAATGACTAAACTCATCGAATCGAATACCACTATTCCTACTAAAAAGTCCGAGACTTTCTCGACTGCTTCGGATAACCAGCCAAGTGTGGAAATTCACGTGTTGCAAGGCGAACGCCCAATGGCCCGCGATAACCGTACGATTGGCCGGTTCCACTTAGCCGATATTCCGCCAGCTCCCCGGGGTGTACCGCAAATCGAAGTAACTTTCGATATTGATGCCAACGGTATTCTGCACGTATCAGCCCGTGATAAAGGTACTGGTAAAGAGCAAAAAATCCGGATCGAAGCTTCATCTGGTTTATCGGAAGCCGAAATCGAACGCATGCGCCAGGAAGCGGCCGCTAACGCGGATGCTGACCGCGCGGCGAAAGAGCAGGTAGAAAAATTAAATACTGCCGACTCTATGCTGTTCCAGACCGAGAAACAGTTGAAAGAATACGGCGATAAACTGTCTGCTGGTAACAAAACGGCTATTGAAAGTGCTTTAGCTGAATTACGTACGGCTCACGGTAACAAAGACGTAGCTGCCATCGATACTGCTATTAATAACCTGAACAACGCTTGGCAAGCTGCTTCGCAGGAAATGTACGCGGCTACTGGCGGTAACCCAGGTGCGGGTGCTGACCCAGGTGCTGGATTTGGTGGTCAAGGCCAAGGCGGTCCGCAAGGGGACTCGTCCCAAAATGGTAATGGTGCTGCTGATCACGTAACTGACGTAGACTACGAAGAAGTAGACGGTAACAAGTAATATACCTCCTCTCTATATATCCAAAGCCTTCCTGATTTTTCAGGAAGGCTTTTTTGTTTTAAAGTAATTTTTCGGATGTGGTTACACTAATTTCCCGTTTTGAATAGGGAGGGATTGTGGTGGCTGATTTTTACTTTAGAATGCCTTTATATAAATGATATACAATTTGTTATGCGTTATATGTTTGCTTTTAGTAAGAAGTGCTTACAATAAAATGCAAGTAAATGGGCGGGAATTTCAGTAGCAAATATTTTAATTGATTTTGGCACTTTAAAAACGGCATATACTTCAGTTACGCAACGCTCTATTTCTAACGTAAGTCCTTTCAATAAAAAACGGGAGAATTGAGAAAGGTACCCGCTTCCTTTCGCTTACTAATCGGCAAAAAAACATTCGGCAAAAGTAAAAATTTACGCAACTTCATCGACCCATTTGTTTTACCAAGACAGTATAATCAGTTAAGGGATTCTCCCGAAAGTTAAGCTTTACCGTCACGTAGTAGAACTAAGAACCAGGGTGCCGAAATATAAATCATCGCGGAATATACCTTATGCAGAGCAAATGAAAGATTAGATGTGGGCTTCGGGCAACGAACCCTTGTTCGTATACGCTTTTAATAAATGTAGTTTTTATTTAAATCTCTAGTAATTAACGAGGATTGGTTTTTAAATGTCTATTACTGGATATTCTTCAAGAATTATAGGCATTGAAATTTTAATTTCAGTTTTTTTAAAAGTACTGGTGATAAAAAACTGACCGCCTACTTCTTCGGCTCGTTTACGCATGTAGTTTATTCCGTTAATACGTTTGGTATTTGCCAGATCAAACCCACCGCCATTATCTGTAATAGTAAGTACCAGGTTAGGAATTTGAGTTGCCAATCGCACGTCTATCCGGGTGGCACAGGCGTATTTTAAGGCATTATTAATAGCTTCCTGAGTAATGTAAAACAAATGCTGCGCTACTAGCGGCGATAGTTCCGGAGCCGTAGCAGTTGATAAAAATTCCCAGTTGAGTACCGGATTTTCCCGGCCTTCCCAAAGCTTATGCAAAAAGTTTTGGAGCCGGTTGGCAAAACTACTTACCGAAAGCCTTTTTTGGTCTAGTACCCAAATAGTTTCCCGGAGCATTTGGATAGTTCCCCGGGTGAAATCGGCCAGACGATGTGTTTGTTCCTGAAATTCGCCGGAAGTACGGCGAACAAGGGAATCGAGGCGCAAAACAATATGGGTGAGCTGAGATCCAATACTATCGTGAAGGTCGCGAGCCATCCGTTCGCGTTGGCCTTGCAACTGTTCTTTCGATTCCCGGATAACTTTCTGGCGGTACAACCACCCAATAGTAATAATAGTAATTTCAGTAACCAAAGCAAGCCGAAACAAAAGCATATCCGGCAAAATGTGGGGCAAAAGACCGGTGTTTTCTAAAAATTTAGTAAAAAAGTAAACTAAAAGCATAACCAGTTGCGAACACAGGAGCAACCAAGCCGGTTGAAACCCTTGCCGGAGAGCATGCCGAAGGTAACTTATCCAGATAAGTGCTGCTACCAAGGCAACGAGTAAACCCAAGCGGTAAACAAACCGAAGAAGAACCAGATGTTCGTTTAAACTGGCAAACTGGGCCAAGTCGATAAACACAATCAATAACAAACATAACCACCACGGATTAATGCGCAACCACCAATGCGGTGCCTGTTTAGAAATATGTAAAAAGCGACGGCTAAATAACAATAAAAAGCATAAGCCTAGGCTCAATAAATAATGATTAGTAATAGGATTTACTTGTTGCTGTATAACGGCAGGTAGAAAAATTCCCCAGCCATCATTCAGAAGCGCGTACAGGGCAAGGCTAAAAATATAACCGGCAAAGTACACGTAAATGCGCCGGGGATAAAAACCAAAACGGATTACGGTAATACCTAAAGTCATGGTTATCATGCCCACAAACAAAGCCCAGTGCCAGTCAACGTACCGCATGTGCCACCAAAAAGCAGCAGGCTGCCAATATTGCACCGCAAATTTTAAACTGAAGCCAGGTTTTACATACCCCCGAATATAAACCTGGTACGCTTGATTTGCCTCGAGGGGTAAAGTAAACAAGTAATAACGATGCTCGTTAGGATTATGGCTGCTATGCGGCAGGCGCCAGTAGCCGGTAGTTGGGTATTTTTTTACTAAATCATTTTTAGTAAACAACCATACCTGCACCGTATCTATAAAGGGAGTCTGGAGTTCTAGTTTTACTTCCTGCGCGCGCAAACTATAAATTTGGGAAACTACCCAACCCGAACGGCCTTTACTGCCAAAGTTAACTGCTGAAACGGGCTGCCAATGGCGCAAGGGTATATTCTGCGCTTGCTCTAACGTAATACGCGAATCCGGATCTGGTAATTGGTGCAACGCCAAAACGCGCACGGGTTCCGTTACCTGAGTTTTTCTTCCATTCTGCCCATACACCGGTTTCAAAAAAGCATGCGTCAGCAGGCTACCCAAAAATAGTAGCCACCAAATAAGTTTCCGGTGATAACTCTCGGGTTCGATAGGGTTTACCAAAAAAAAATCTAGACAAAAGAAAACTTGGTTTTGGATTAATAAAACGTAATAATTTAATGTGCCTTTAAGGAGTTAAGAAAAAACGTGCAGCTACATGACTGTGGAAGTTAGAGGTAACATCGTACGTTTCCGAGTCAAAATCTTTGTTATAAGGTTCGGTTACATCATAGGCTTCGGTAGATAACACAAGCTGCATGCCGGTAAGCGGAGCAATATTCTTCACCCGGAAAGGATTCGTCATACGGACTTCTCCATCCTGCACGTTCGCAAATAAACAATCGAATAAATTATTGCCGTCTTCAAAACTAAACAGCCGGTTATTTACAATCATTACCCGCAGGTTAATAGTAACGCCTCTTTCCGGTACAGGTCTAATATTAAAGCGTATGTGCATGCGGTAATGGTTCGATAAACCAAACTCGTTTTCTTCTGACAGGTGAATTGCCACAATTTGCTGTGGACTTATAAATTGAATTTCGGTGTATATGGTTGCCATATAACGGGGTAATCTTGGTTAGTTTAGTTAGTGTTGGTACTGGTTCGGGTAGAGTTTAATGGCATTTATAAAACTCGGAGAAATAATTGCACTCCATTTCTTTTATACATCCGGCGAAGAGGTAAATTGTTACTGGTTTAAGAAGAAAATTTTAGCAAAATTTTGCTTTAAATAAATGTATGCTTTCGCGCAAAGCCCGGTATGTATCTTATAATAGTCTTATTTATCGGGCATTTTTAGGAAATAAATAGAAGAAATTAAGAAAAAAAGCGATTTTAAAAGCTTAACGGGCTTATTCCTTCATGTTTACTTTTGAGCAGATAAAGTACTTAGAAGTACGGATTGCTACCCGAGGAGAATAGCCCTGCAGAGACAAGAAAAAAGTAAATTTTTTACTAAAACTAATTAGAAGATGAGAGGCAAAGGCCCGAAATAGGTTGCGCCTTTCGGGCCAAGCCATAAAGGAAGGAAAGATAGCAGGAGAGAGTTGCCTGCTGAGAGGGAAAAGTTTAATTCAGAGTTATTTAAAATTTTAATTATTTAATCTGCAGAATTTATATAATCTAGTTTATCTGCGATTTAGATTAGTTTATGGTTAAAGGCGAGCTGGATTAAGCCGCTTGTATTAGGAGCATTGGTTTTTTCGATCATTTTCTGCCGGTGTGTATTAACCGTATGAAAACTTATGCTAAGCATATCCGCAATAATTTTGCTGCTGTAGCCATCGGCAATTAATTTGAGTACTTCTTTTTCACGTTTGCTCAATAACGCTTCGAACGGCGATGGTTCTTCTTCCTCAGTGGAGGTAGAGGTACACACCAGGCAGGTTTCATTTTGCGGCGATATTACCGAGGCAGTTAAACCTTCGTTTTTTTTCCAGTCGGTTATATCGGTGCAAACGCCCAATATATACCGTACACTGCCACGTTTATCGGTTTGCAAAATGGTGTTTTGTTCCAGCAGCCGGGCGTATGAGCCATTGGCTTTCTGTAGGCGGTAATCGCAATTAAAGCGGTACTCCTGGCGTTGGCTGGCGGGTAAAGCCAGTAAAAATTCCCATACTTGCCGCATAAGTCGCCATAAGTGAGTGGCATCCTCTGCGTGTACCCGGTCTTTGGCGAACTTCATTCCTCCTTGCAGCCATTCTTCGGGGGCATAACCAAGTAAACGTTGAATATTACTACTCACGAAAACGTATTTTTTCGTGCGCAAATCAAAAATCCAGGTAATGCAGGGGCTAATGGTTAAGGTTGGTGTGTTCGGTACCAGGTGCTGAAAGCTGGTATCATCCAGTTCGGGGGAGTAAGGTTGGCTTTGCCATAGTTGTACTAATTCTCCGTATGACTTGCTGGGAGAGCGGCGGCTCATGGAAGTGGGTAATTTTTTCATGGCATAAAATCATTAGAAAGAACAAACCTGACTGTCTGGTGCTGTTTCGCCGGACAGAACAAAGCTCATTTTTTATTAATGACCAAACAAGGTGAAGGTAAACACCAGGAGGCAGTGATTTTTTGAAAAAAGATTCCGTAAGTTCACTGGTGAAAGAGGATGATTTTCAGGAAGTTTAATGGGAAAAATCACGTACTTTTAAGTAAAAGAGAAGCTTAAATTAGCGGCAGATTAAGCACCTTACTTCTCGGTGCTTATTAATTGAGTAAGTAACAGCAGTTTCACCTTAATTCTATAATTAACATGGCCGACAAAAACGCAAAACCTTCCGCTATTACTCAAGGTTGTACCAACTTTCGCAATTATTTAAGAGACGATCTAAAAGTAGAGAACTTTCAGGAGTTTATTTTTACTTACAGTTTTCCTTTAGAAGAGATAGAGGATTTAAAAAAGAAAGCACAGGCAGCCGGTAAGGAGCCCGTTTCGATCCGACTTTATTACGGCTGCAACCAAGACGGCTCCAATCATAAATTGCACATGTCGTTGCTGGATAAAAACCTGGAAGTTATTGTAGATTCTACCGAACTGACTAATGAATTGCACAACTTCGCCATGCCTGCTGGTATTGCGGTAGCCGCAGAAAGAAAATGCCCGCCCGGTGGTACCATTAACGACCGTTTAGTAAGCGACGTGTTTTAACAGATAATAAAATAGTTTAAAGCCATAGTTTTAATAAGTTACTGGCATTAAATTTCTCCCCTCTCTCGGGTAAATACAATCCATATATTAGCTAACCGGACGTTTAAACAGCCCGGTTAGCAACCCTTTTCCTATTGTGTCTTTAAGCTTTATCAGATGCCGGTAGTCGTAATATGATCGATGTTTATTTAAATATTTCTTTCTTAATTGTTATTCTGGGCCTGTTCTTTCTAAAAGGAAAACAGCTTACGCAAGAGCAGAAAATTATTGGGTTTATTGTGCTGGTAACTCTGCCTTTTGAGTTATATGCGGGTTACTTACAGTCGTTTACCATTAACAACTTGTTTGTTTATCATATTCTAATTCCCATTCAATACGGCTTTTATGCCTACATTTATTACTGTTACATAGAATTTAAAATAATCAAGAAGTTGATTTTAATTTCTATAGCGTTGGTAATAGGAGCGTCCGTTTTCTTAGCATTTACCATTCAACCTCCCGATACCTATAATTCTTACGTTATTATTCTTACTAATTTTTTTCTATGTATATGGGTACTAACTTATTACCGGCAGCTTTTCGTGCAGTTAAAAATAACTGATTTAAAAATGGAGCCATTGTTCTGGATTAGCAACGGCTTATTGTTATTTGCCTTAGGCGATTTTTTTGTGGAGGGGTTAATGAAAGCGTTATTAGATCAATCGTTACGGATGGCGCGTTGGAATTATTACTACATTTATTTACCCTTGCTATGCACGCTTTACATTACTTTTATTATATCGTTTTTGTGCCGAGATATTTTTAGTAAGCCTAAATTAAGTGTATAAACATGGCCGATATTTCTATCATTATTGCGGGCGGCACCATTATTTTTCTGTTAACTGCAGGCTTTATTATATCTTTATTTTATTCGTACAATCAACGTTTAATTGCCTATCTGAAAGAAAAAGAAGAACTTAAAATTATTTTTCAGAATGAAAAACTTAAAGCCCAACTGGAAATGCAGGAACAAACCTTTCATAGTATTTCCCAGGAAATCCACGACAATATCGGCCAGATTCTTTCCCTTACTAGGCTTAATATCAGTACGATTAAACCGGACGATTATGCGGCTACCGAACATAAAATTACTGCCAGTAAAGAACTCCTAGACCAAGCCATTGAAGACCTGCGCGATTTATCTAAAAGGTTAAACACCCAATTTGTTACGCAGCAGAGCTTATCGGCCTCGCTCCGGTTCCAACTAAATCTGATTCAGAAAGCCGGTTATCATACCACCTCCTTAGAGGTACACGGCGAGGAAGAGGCTCACCTGGACCCGGAAAAGAAACTAATTGTTTTCCGGATTGCGCAGGAAGCTTTAAATAACGTTTTAAAACATGCCGATGCCAAACATATTTTGGTAGTGCTGGTTTATCTGCCCGATAAAACTATTTTAAGTATTAAAGACGATGGCCACGGCTTTGAAGTAGCTGAAAAAGTAGATGCCGAAGTTCCGGTGAAAGGCATTGGTACGTATAATATGTATTACCGGGCCCGCCTGATTGGTGCCGAGTTTAGTTTGCAAAGCCAGCAAGGCGAAGGTACTTTGGCGCATCTGGTATTACCAGCCACCTCTTAAACCCATTTGTATGCAAGCCAGCAAAGATAAAAAAGTTGTTTTAGTAGACGACCACAAGCTGTTCCGGAAAGGAATGGTGGAGTTGGTGAATGGTTTTGCGGGTTACTCGGTAGTGTGGGAAGCGGAAAATGGCCGCGATTTTATTCAGAAGCTAATACCCCAGGATTTACCGGATGTGGTACTTTTAGATATTAGTATGCCCGTGATGGATGGTTTTGAAACGGCGCAGTGGATGGAGCAACGTTACCCCGAGGTAAAATTGCTGGCCTTATCCATGCACAACGATAACGAAACTATTAAACGAATGCTCAAGTCGGGAGTAAACGGGTATGTTTTAAAAAATGCCGATCCCGCCGAACTCCGCCTGGCTCTCCAAACTTTAGAAGAAGAAGGATCTTATTATTCTACTCGGGTTACGGCTATTTTAATTGAAGACTTGCATAAACCCAAAAAAGTAAAAGTAGAACTCAGCGAACGCGAAACTGAATTCCTAAAGTTAGCCTGTACTGAGTTGTGTTACAAAGCTTTTGCCCCCATTTTAAAAGTGCATCCGCGGGTGGTGGAGGCTATTCGGGAAGGGTTATTTAAAAAATTACAGGTAGAGTCGAGGGTAGGATTGGTTTTGTATGCGATTAAAAATGGGATTTTTAAAGTGGAATAAGGACACTGCTCATTGTATTTTCCTGAAAAAAGTAAATTGTAGCTGAAGGAATGATTCGCTTTATTCTTTGAAGGCTTTTCAAGTCTCTAGGAGCAGTACTGATGCGTTTCAACTGCCTAAGTTTGCCTCATGGCCGGCGGGCCTCGTTTAGCTCTCTCGCACTCGCTATCCTTCCTTTCCTCCTTATGTCGGAATTCTGCTGCGCAGGATCAGAACCTTAGAAGGCCCTCCACAGCCAAACTGGTGTCAGTTTTTTTAATTCTTACTATGGCATTCTTATTATGGCGCGGAAGTTTCTTCCGTGTCATGCTTTTAAACTACTTTAGGTATTTTGTAAAGCGTTCCTGTTAGCCCACTATCTTGCCAGCATGAACAGTATAGACACGAAAGTAAATCCGCGACATAGCATGGGTTCTTTTGGGATACGCGGTAAACTTTGTTTTTTATATTATGCTACGCCACTTTTCTGAACATCGGATAGCTAATAAGTTTTCTGAATTCAAATTGGTATTAGTTGCTTGTTGCTAGAAGCTAGCTTAGGTTCTCTGTTTGTTTTATTTGGTGATTTTACTTTTAGTACCTGTTTGGTTACGACTTAAAGTATTTCCATTACGAACCCGATTTTGGGAAAATTGGCTTGAAGTTCCAGGATTAAGGACTGGGTACACCCAAGGTCGGCAGTACGTATTTTACGGTGATGCCTACGTCTATTCGTTTGGCAAAGTCTTTTGTTTCGGAAATTTTGTTGGTCAGATCACTAGACTCGATGAACAGCCCACCAGCTACTTTACTTTTCGGAAATAAATAAAACCCTAGGCCTGCTTTGTAAACGGAGTATTCATTTATTCGCTTCAGGCGGCCGTAACCGTGTAAGGCAAAGTTAATTTCGGAAGCGGGCGTAATATAATGTACTGCGTCTAAGCTGTAAGTATGTACAATGTTGGTAGTGTAAGCGCCGGAAAAAGCATCTACTTCTTCTTCAAAAATTCGACTGGTTTGCCCCGTTATTGGATCGGTAATAATAGTTTGCTGCTTAAAATTTACTGGGGTGAGTTCATCGATATTATTTACCCGGCCTACATCCCAGGAGGCACCCAAAGAAGTAGCGCCACCAATAAGTACGATATAAGCCAATTGCGTGGAATAACCTCTAAATCTTTCCTGAAATAACTGCTCGTCGAAAACCCGGGAAGCGTCAAACAAAGTGTAGTTAGCTACTTGTCCGCCAATCCGTAGGGTTAACCAATCTTCGATGGCTATTTGGCGGGCACCGTGCAATACCGGTTCGCCGGTTTTACTAATGGCCGGAAAAAGCAGCGAGCGTTGACCGGCAAATAAACTGGCCGATGTACCGGGCGTAAAACTACCGTAACTAAATAAATTACTTAAACCACCGGCCGCTGTACCGGCTACTGTAATTCCCCAGAAAAAGCGATTGCGTTTTAGCGGAGCCGTAAAGTTTTCCTGCGAAGCCGACCTAGAATAAAAATACTGAAAGCGGATGCTGCTGTTTTCGGTGTTTACTCCAAAATAGCCTAGAGGCGCAATAATGGAAGTTCGGCCTTCGCCATCTTCAAAAATAGGCTGAAACGTTTGGGCTTGACCTTTAAAACTGAGCAAGGCTAAAAATAAAAGCATGCCCAAACAACCAGAGTAAAATTTCTTCATCATAAAAGATTAAAATTTAATTGATCCTCTTACCGCCGAATACCCTTTTTCAATCACTCCTCGAATGGGTTCCGGGGTGATGTCTTTATCGTCGAGCAAAATCTTTAAACTCCAGGTAGTTTTATTCCAACCGGTACAATGCACATAGTAATCTAATTCGCCATCGATTGGAAAATCGTTAATAGCAATGCGGTACACGTTGTCCAGGGTGCGGGTAAGCGCAATAACGTACCCTTCCAGTTTAAACAACTGCAAGGTAGCTTCGGTACTTAATTCTACGGATACTTTATACGTTTGGGACATGGTTAAACAGGATTTAAACTTTCGTTAGCGTTACTCTACTGTTAATTTGAATATTAATCTAGTCCGGAATTATTGTTCTCTAAAAGATTAAACAACTAAGTTGGAAATACGGTAACCAAGCTCGGTAAATGCCTTTGGAGTAGCAACGCGGGCATTGATGTCTACTTCTTCCAGCACCAATTTAATAGGTCGGCTGTCCAGGTAAACATCTTGCGCGGGAGGCAAAGTTAGTTTCGTTAGCTCTTCGATGGTAGCAATATTTACCTGGTAAGTTTCGGCATCTTCGAACTCCATAAACCGTTCAGTAGCAAAAGCAGTGGCTTCTACAGCTTCGGATTTTACTATTTTAGCTTTCCGGAGTAGTTTTTCCTGACCCATTAAAAAACCAACCCGGTTTAATTGCTGATTATCTTTCGTGAATATTACTACTTTCCAGAACAAGGTGGGTAGTTGAACTTCTCTGCCCAGTACTTTCGTAACAAACACCGGATCGGATGGGCGCAGCACTGGGCCCGTAAATACAGCAATGCGTAAATTATTGGGTACGCTTTCGGTATGCAGAATGTAATTTTCTAAATCAGCCCATATTTGTTGGTTTAATTCGGCCCGTTGCGGTACCGCGTTAGTAAAATAGAATGTGGTATCGGCTGCGGCCCTGGCTTCTAAAGTGGTTTGTCCCCACTGCACATCTTCGCGCTTGGTCATGTGGCCTTTATCAAAATCACTTTTTCGGGCTTTATACAATTCCTCACCCCATTGGTGCGCATAATCTATGCGACTGTCTTTGCGCCAGTTATCGGTCCGGGATACTTTTTTAAACAAACCGCCATCAATGTTGCTTGCCACAAAATAAGGAAATCCGCGGCTTTGGCTTAAGACCAGACTGTAGTTAATATAATTCGCTAGGTTATTGGTGGTGCCTGTTACCGGAGCTAAATCGGCTTGTTGTTCTGCTTGTAAGCGAGGCAACGGTAACGGTAATTCCGGATGAATAAAAGCTTCTGAATAACCCTTGTAGTTCTCTAAATTTGCCATAAAACTGTCCATTGCCTTAACTGAATAGCAATACTTAAATTCAGGAGCGTGTTTCTTTTTGCTTTTGATTTAAGTAGTTTAATAAATTGTGGAGTGGCGGCTCTATTTCCGTATCCTGAAGCTGAATCAAGTGCTGTTGATCTTGACTTTCTACCCGGATGGTATATTTTTTCTGATCAGCTCCAAAGGTAGATTCCGGCTGCTGGTTGGGTAAATTAAAAAAATTAGCTGCGTGAATGAGCTGGTGCAGGTGATCGGCTTCTTCGGGAGGGAGTTGTTCGCTATTTAACTCCAAAGGCTTATTCAACCCCGGAAAAAAGCCAAATCCACCTTCGGGTTTAAAGTAAACTTTCATGGTTGATATAGTTAGGTGGGCGTTCTTCTAAAGATAAGATTTTACAACCAGCATTTGGGCAAAACAAACCACATATTTAGAAGTACAATACCTGCTGGTGGCTGTTATTAGTTTAGCAACAAGCACCAGCAAGTAAGAAAGTTACGCGTCTACTATTCAGATTTTGATCAACCCGGAACAAGCTAAAATTAAAATCAGAATTTGTACGATAAAGTTACTTGGCTGCTTTAAACAGCTAGGGATATACCAACCTGGCTCCAGGCTTTAGTTATGGCTTCTTCTACGTTAAAGCGCTTCGCATTCTCGATGGTTAATTCGGCAAACCGTTGAAAAGTAGCATTCGATTTTAAGCGGGCATCAATTAATGTCTCGTACCAAACCCGACCGGCTTTTTCCCAGGCCTTACCGCCAATGGCCGTTGCAGCCAGGTAAAAAGCATGGTTCGGAATACCAGAATTAATGTGCACACCGCCATTATCTTCGAAAGTATTCACAAAATCTTTCATGTGTTTGGGCTGGGGGTCTTTGCCTAATACCGGATCGTTGTAGGCGCTGCCTGGGTCTTTCATCGACCGGATTGCTGCTGGGTTACCGTTGGTGCCTTTTACTTTATCGGTAAATAATTCAGCTCCAATCAGCCAGTCGGCCTCATCAGCGCTTTGTTTTAAGGCGTATTGCTTTACTAAAGAGCCAAACACATCCGATACCGACTCGTTTAGTGCTCCGGATTGGCCGGAATACATAAGTTGAGCTTCGTCTTCGGTAACGCCGTGGGTGAGTTCGTGCGCAATTACGTCCAGCGAAAGGGTAAACCGGTTAAATAATTCGTTATCGCCGTCGCCGAAAACCATGCGTTGGCCGTCCCAGAAAGCATTGGCGTAATCTTCTCCAAAATGGACGGTGCCGTTCATCGGCATACCTTCGTCATCAATGGAATTACGCTTAAATTGCTCCCAGAAAAAGTCGTACGTAGCACCTAAACCATCGTAGGCTTCATCAACAGCCGGATCGCCGGAGGGTTTACTGCCTTCGGCCCGTACGGTTTTGCCCGGTAAAGTTTGCGATTGCTCCGCCGAAAAAATGGTACGTTGTTTATCACCGGCTACTAAAAAAGCCGCTGGTCGCTTCCGACCAAAAATCGGACTTACCCGCGTGCCCGAACGTAAATTCCGGAAAGTCATATCGCCACTTAAAGCCTTTAGAGCAACAGAACGCTGATGATCGTTGCCCTTTTCGGCCAAAGCCCGCAAAATGTAAGGCGGTAAAATACAAAAGATAGAATGCCGGTGTGAATGAATTTGCGCCATTATTTTAGTTTTTAAACAGATATTTCAGTTAAGCTAAAATTACCAAAAAGCAAACTTGCTTTCGGATATTGGTTGTAGTAACATACTGGTTTCTGGCTATAATGTTCTGGAATAATCTTTAATTTACCAAAATAATTAGTAAAAAAGCTAAAATTTTTAGTTTAAGTAAATTTGCTATTTCTTATTAGATCTAATTTCCATTAACTGCGCAATTGTTTGAAGTTTAACGGTGCTTTCTTCAAGTTTCTTGATTTCTTCTTCTAAATCGGAAGGCCGGGTAGCTAAAGTTGGTTCGGCCGTGATGGTGGTTCGGCCAGGTGATTTGACTTTTGCTTCTATGGCCAAAGTCGCTGTTCTGGCTTCGGTGAGTGCTTCCTAGGCTTCTTGTAAAACTTTAAGCGTAAAACCGTTTGAAGGCGAAAAAGATAACTCACTGAGTTTGGGTAATACTAAAAGAAATAGTAAGAGTCCGGTACCCAGCAAAAAGTAAGGATACGCCGATTCGCGGTTGTTTCTAAGATCTTGGGCATACGAGGTATTCCGTTTAGAAATAGGATGAAGTAAATATTTATTGGGAGTAAGTACTGGAGAAACAATATTATTTTCCTGGGCGTACAAATTTTTAATCAGAACTTCATTTGATAATAACATCGACGTTCCCAGAATTAAAATCAGAATAGGTATGACCAGAAGTCCCCGGTAGTAATGAACCATGTGTTTTTAATTTATTTCTTCCCAAAATCAATTTTACGCAAAAAAGTAATTTTTTGTGCGTTATAATAGGTTAATGCTGCTTATAATAGCCAATTAGCCTGGTTCTGGAAATAAATAACAACATTATTTACTAAAAAAGCCCTTCCGGAATACCAGAAGGGCTTTTGTTTTTCATAGTTTTATTTAAGTACAGTTTTATTTCAGTAGCTTTTAATTGCCGCCGGCCCGGTTCAACTCTTCCAGGTTAGTATTGCGTTTTTTGGCTTCAAATTTTTCGCCTTTGTTAAAGTTGTAGCGCAGGTTTAAGCGCAAGCTGCGTTGGGCAAAATATTGATTTATTTCATTTACGTTACCGTTTACATTAGATGTGCCGGCAAAACGGCGGGTCCGGAAAATATCGGTTACGTTAGCTGATACTTCTAATTTCTTGTTTAAGAAAGAGCGTTTTAAGCCGGCATCTACGGCCCAGCTTTGTTTGATTTGATACGCCGCATAAACCCGTGGGCCGCGGTAATCCAGGTTTACTTCTAAGCGCCAATCGCGGGGTAACTGAATATTGTTCGACGATTGCCCATACACGAAAAATTGCTCGTTACGGATAGCTTGATCTGAAATAGCAATAGTGTAACTCTGATAGCCTACGGTAAGGTTATTATTCATATCCCATTTAGGCGTAATTTTAATGGGGGCCACCAAAGCGGCATTTATATCTTTAAATTGGTCGCCGTTGCGTTGCTGAAATACCATTGTATTATTGGCGTTGTTTTGTACTGGTACTTCGGCCATAAAATCCTGGGTATCAGCGTAGCCGATGCTCAACGAGTAAGTGTCTTTTAACGATTGGGTTACCTGGAACGAATGGGTATATTGAGGTCGTAAATACGGATTGCCTTGCGCCGATGTGTAAGGGTCGATGTAGAAGACAAAAGGATTTAAATTACCATAATAAGGCCGGTTAATGCGGCGGCTATAGTTATAAGTTACTTTATAATCTTTATTTACCTGCTGCATCAAAAATATGCTCGGGAACCAATTAAGGTAATTACGGCTATTTACTGAATCTTTAGTAATGGATTTACCTTCGGAAATGGTTTTCTCGGCGCGTAAACCGCCCTGTATTTTCCATTTTTCGCCTAAGCTAGTACTGAAGTTAGCATAGGCCGCGTAAATGTTTTCGCGGTAAATGAAATGATTGCTGCGGGTAAAATCCTTTATTAGTTGCTCATCTGCTACCTGAAAAAATCGTAAATCATTATCCGACACCACGTGGCTGGCCTTGGCACCGGCTTCGAGTTTGGTTTTTTTTGTAAAAGGTTTGGTATAATCTACTTTAGCGGAATAAATATTAAAACTGCTGGGGTTATCATTGGCTAAATCTACCAGACTATCTGGCCGAACTTTATTTAAATAGCTAAACTGGTTGGCATAAGTTGCCTCGTCGTGGTCGTAAATCCGGACAAAATCTAAATCGGCAGCCAGGGTGGTGCCCAAGGTATCTAATTTGCCGAGATAATGCGCGTTAACGGTGCCATTTGCAAACTTGCCCTGCACCCGATTATTCGTGAATACCCGCTTATTATCCTGTACCTGCGGATGAAACTCACTCAAGTCAGAACGGAAATTGGTATTCATATCCTGGTAATAAATGTTTGCCATTACTCCAATACTGTGTTTTTGATTGATGTCGTAATCTGTACCCAACCGGAAGGAAGGAGCCTGGCGGATACCTTTTTCTTTGGCGGTTTGTTTAAACTGGGTGCTGCTTTCAGGAGAGTTAAATTCCCGGTACAAGCGGGCATCGCGGATGAATATGCGGCGGGCAAAATCGGCATTTACAAACGAGTTCCATTTGCCTTTTTTCACGTTCAGGTTGCCGCCCATAGAGTACGCGTTCCAGTTGTTGTACTGGTATCCGCCGTAAATACTGCCGTTTATGCCGCTAAGCGTATTCTTTTTTAAATTTATGTTAATAATTCCGGCGGTACCTTCGGCGTCGTACTTAGCCGATGGATTCGTAATTAATTCCAGGTCTTTTAAGTTTTCGGCGGCCATGCCTTGCAACATGGTTTGAAGTTCTTTGCCCGATAAATAAGTCAGTTTTCCATCAATCATAATCCGCACGCCCGACTTGCCATTTAACTGAATATTGCCATCCTGATCGACAAACACGCCCGGTGATTTTAGTAAAACATCATAAGCGGTGTTACCCGTAGAAAGCGCCGTACCTTCAATACTCACTACCATTTTATCCGGATGATTAGTAATAGTAGGTCGCAGTGCTTGTACGTTTACTTCTTTTAAAACTTGGGTGTCTTCTTTTAGAGTTAAAGTGCCGAAATCTTTGCTGGGGGTGCTATTGGTAAGTTCAAAAGGAGTTTCTGTTTGCGTGTACCCGATGGCACTTACGCGTAACAGGTATTGCCCGGTAGCCGGAGCTTTAATTTTAAAATTACCATTTGCTTCCGAAATTCCTCCGTTAACTATCGTCTTACTAGCGGCTTGTACCACTGCCACAGTTGCATAACCCACAATAGTACCCTTCGCATCTTTTAAAGTACCGGTTAAAAAATTATTATTTTGAGCTATTACCGGAGGTTGGCCAACGATTATTATCCCAATGGTAAATAATAAAAGTCTGAATATATTTTTCATGGTTTTATAAGGTAACGCGGTTTGAAATTTACTTTTTCTGCTGCTGTTTCTGTTTGGGATAATCTAAAAAATGGAACCCCAAGTGGATGAACAGCACAAACATAATAAAAGGTACTATGTAAAGCAAGGTACTAAGTGACAAATAGTATTATATATTTTTATAAAGTGTGTTTTTAGCTCATAAAACTAGTTTTTAGGTAAAAAATATTTTTGAACAAGCCGAAATTTTGCTAAAAAGCAGGAAGGAGACTTAAAGAATGAGAACTAAAGTGAAAGAACGAAACAAACCTGTCAACGAAGCGAATCTTAATTTGAGAGCGCAGGGATGAATAAAAGTAAATCTTAAATAAAGTAGAAGGTAAATAGCTCAGTAGCAATAAAATGAAATTGTATAAATTTAATTCAGTAAATATTAGATACTAAGTAAAGTGCAATTTATAATTTATAGAATGCACATGCAGGTTCAGGATTTTAGTTATTTAAAATGCTTCTTGTTAATTTAATCCATTCTTTATAAATTAGTGATTTACAATTAATTTAGGTTCTTATATTTGAATAAAATTTACTATTAATGCATGACCACGCTCCATTACAACACTGCTCACACATTGGAAGTTGATAAAGAAAATTTACGGTTACAAGCTCTGAATAAGTATAATATATTAGATACTCCCGCAGAGGAAGAGTTCGATCATATAGTAACTTTGGCTTCTTTTATCTGCGGTACTCCTATATCTTTGATTAGCCTGATTTCAGATAAACGTCAGTGGTTTAAAGCTAAACTAGGAATTACAGAAGCCGAAACTCCGCGTGAACTATCTTTTTGCCAGTACGCTATTCAAAGCGATGATATTCTGGAAATACCCGATACCTTAGGCGACATCCGGTTTTACAGTAATCCCTTCGTTACCGGAAATCCTAATATCCGCTATTATGCTGGCGCACCTCTTGTTACTAATGAGGGAAATAGGCTGGGTACTTTATGCGTGATAGATACAGTACCGCGCGAACTTTCCGAAGCTCAGAAAATGGCCCTGGCAACTTTATCGGAACAGGTGGTAGCGCACTTAGAATTACGCCTGAAAAAGCAGGAAGTTGAAGAAGAGAAGCAACAACTTAAAGTTGTAAATCAGAGGTTGGATGAGGTAATGACTTTTGTGAATAAGCAATTACCGGATTCTATCCGCGATTTGCAAAAGGCAGCAGAGCAGCTTTCGCAGGATGAAGAAAATAACAACTGCCTAGAATCTGAAAGTGTCCGGTTAGTAAAAAATAATATCTCTAACCTCCAGAATATCTTAGCTAAAATACAGCAGGGTTAACCTCTAAGAAGAATGGTAGCAGGTTAATTAAGTAAATTGGCAGAACTAATTTACTATATTGAATGCGGAGATTATTATAGTATAGTTTAAGGACTCAATTTCTTTACTCCAGAAAAGTCTAACATCCAGTAGCTTGATACTTGTATCTTTTTACTTATTTGTGTTTTAATAAAATTAATTTCTCAGGCTGAAATTTTAAATTTTGAAGGCGGGCGCTTAAGAGAATGAATCTTAAGCGCCCGCCTTCAAAATTTTTGTTAAAACGGACAACCTTTATCCCGAAAAGAAACTAAAAGTGTCGAAAGCTATTGCAAAAGCGCTACGCCATGAATCATTTATTTAGTCCGCTCCAAATAAAATCACTTACTTTTAAAAATAGGGTAGTTGTATCGCCGATGTGCCAGTATTCCAGTACGGATGGTTTTGCCAATGACTGGCATTTGGTACATTTAGGCAGCCGCGCTGTGGGTGGTGCCGCCCTGGTAATTGCCGAAGCAACAGCTGTAAACCCCGAAGGACGTATTACTCCTTATGATCTTGGCATCTGGAAAGATGAGCATATTGAGTTTTTACAACGTATTACTTCTTTTATTCACCAGCAAGGTTCAGTAGCGGGTATTCAGTTAGCTCATGCCGGCCGCAAAGCCAGCCGCAACGCTCCCTGGATGGGTTCTCAACTTTTATCGCCCGATGAAGGTGGTTGGGAAAACATAATGGCTCCTAGCCCCATACCCGTAAGTGAAGACTTACCTGCACCCGTAGAACTTACTTTAGACCAGATCCGGCAAGTAGTAGCAGATTTTAAAGCCGCAGCCAGTCGCGCTTTAACAGCCGGTTTTAAAGTCATTGAAATTCATGGAGCCCACGGTTATTTACTGCACGAGTTTGTATCGCCGCTTACCAACCAGCGCACCGATGAATACGGCGGCTCCTTTGAGAACCGAACTCGGTTCATCCGGGAAGTTGTACAAGCGGTGCAGGAAGTATGGCCATCGGATTTGCCGTTGTTTGTCCGTCTTTCTGCTACTGATTGGGTGCCCGACGAGAACTCCTGGAAACTGGAAGATTCTATAACATTAGCGAGCCAGTTAAAAGACTTAGGGGTAGATTTGATTGATTGTTCGTCGGGTGGGAATGTACCGGTGCAGCAGATTAAACCAGGGCCGGGTTACCAAACTCCCTTTGCGCAAGCTATCCGGGAGCAGGCGGGCATTTTAACCGGAGCCGTTGGTTTAATTACCTCTTCCTTGCAAGCCGATCATATTATCCGGACGGGGCAGGCTGATACTGTTATTATTGCCCGGGAGTTTTTACGTGATCCTTATTTTCCTTTAACAGCTGCTTCGGAGTTGCACCAGCCTATCACCTGGCCGGTACAATACGAACGAGCCAAACCCCGCTGAAAGATGCTTACCAATTATCATTTACCATTTACCAGAACAAAAATTGGTAAATGGTAAATGATAGTTGGTAAATGAAATTATTTAACGTACTTCTGCTTTAAATACTTCGGCATAATGGTCGGCAAGTCGGGTAGGTTCTGGTAGTTTATGTTTGCGGGTAGTAGCCAAGGCAATTTGGGTAGCAGTTTCCAGGTCGAGTAGGTGGCCCGCCGAAGCAAAAACCGGTTTTACTTTTTCTTTGGTACGAATAGCATTGGCAATGTGCTCGTTCCGGTGCACAACCGGACTTATGGAACCTTGCTGCGGGCCTGGCATTTCAAATTTGCCTACCAGTATTTCTTTAGCCAAACCCATGGTTGGTTTCTGTAATTCAACGCCCAAAAAACTGGCAATGCCCATACGGCGCGGGTGCGAGATTCCATGCCCGTCTACCATAATTAAATCAGGTTTTTGCGTGAGCTTTTTGTACGCTTCGAGCAAATTAGGCGCTTCCCGGAAGGCCAAAAATCCTGGTACGTACGGCAGTTCTACGGCGCCATAATGCCACACTTTTTCCAGAATTTCCAGATCCGGATACCGCAGCAATACAAACACCGATAAGATATTTTCCCCGATAAAAGAAGAATCGCAACCGGCTATGGTAGTTATAGTACAATCCGGTTTTTGCAGTATTACTTGCTTTTGTAATTCGTTCTGGCGAGCAGTAAGCGTTTTGATTAATTCCGGATCAACTGGCGGGTGGTTGTAGTAAGCCATAAGTTTTCTTTTAAAGGCTTTACGTAAATCCGCGATTCTGATTACTACCTGGCCCGGAGTTTTTTATAAATCCGGATAGCCAGCATCAAGATTATTGCAAACAAAATTAAACCAGCAACTCCCCACAAAAAGCTGATGCTGTTTTTTAACACAACCAAAAATACAATGCTTACCAAAAAAAGAGTGGCTACTTCGTTCCAGATGCGGAGCTGCGTGGAAGTTTGCTTTACTTCGCCGTGTTGGTGTTGTTTAAATATTCTATGACAGCTAAAATGATACAGAAATAAACCCACTACAAAACCTAATTTTACTATTAGCCAGTTCGGCAGACTCCCGTACAGGTAAAACATCCAAGAGCCGAAAATTAGAGTAAGTACCGCAGAAGGCCAGGTAATACCATACCAAAGCCGCTTTTGCATTACTTTTAATTGCGTTTGCAGAATAGTTTTTTCCGGTTCGGGTTTCTCAGTGGCTTCGGCGAAGTAAATAAACAAACGCACAATGTAAAACAGGCCGGCGAACCAGGTAACTACAAAAATAATGTGCAGCGATTTAATGTATAAATAAGTCACGCAACAAAATTAAGCAGCCTTGCATTACTTACCAACTAAACCAATAACTAAACCCTTTGTGCTCCACTTTTCGGAGGTATAATTGATAAAAAGTACTTTAGTTAGATAAACAGCTAAGTCTCCTTACGCTTTCAGGGTTCTATCCATTTTGCCCTTGCAACCTTTTAAGCCCGCGAAGACTCTCCTTAATAAACTATGAAACAAAATTATTATAAACCATGCGCCGTACTACCTTACAATTACATCTATCCATATTATTGAGCTTGCTTTTTTTTACTGCCTGTACCTCCGACGATGCCGTTGACCCTATTCCGGATACAAAAGTTTTAGTATTATCGAAAGTTATTTTTGCCGGGGTAGATACCATTAAATACCAATACAATGCGCAAAAGCGTTTAACCAAGGCCCGTTACTCCGCCGAACGTACCCCAACCGCTAACCGGTATTACAGAGAGTATGAGTATGATGAGGCTGGGCGTTTAACTAAAAGCCATTTTAAATTAATAAACGGCGACGAACTCAGTTACTTTACCTACACCTACACCAACAATCGGCTTACCAAAATTTCTTATTATAACCGGCCACAACCGCTAGGGGAGTTTAACCACGAATACGATAACGTAATAGAATACAACAGCCAGAATCAGATAACGAAATTACTAACCTATCAGCCGGAATTACCTACTACCATTCATCGCTACACGGTTTACACCTATAATGCCGCAGGTAATGTGGTTAAATTAATGGATTACTTAAACAGCGAATCCGGACCAGTTAACGATTATACCGTAGAGTATACCTACGACAATAAAATTAATCCTTACCAAAATGCCGTACAAATAGGGATTGGAGCCGAAATTTTGTCGAGTAACAACATTCTCCAGCAAAAAGAAACCTATCCGCTGTCTGGTCAGACCAAAATTACTACGCATACTTATACCTACAATACAACTGGTTTGCCCGTTAAAGACACCAGAAAGAGCGATACCAACACTTTTGATGTGGTAAATGAATATACGTATTTGTAAAAGTAAATTCTGAAGATAAAAGTAAAAGCCGCTACCCTAAAAAGTAGCGGCTTTTTTGTTAATGGGCAAACGTGATTTACTAAACTTGTATAATAAAAATTTTACAGTTGATTTTAATTGTTAAAACCAGCTTGTGCGAGCTTTTTAAAATTGCCAGGTAATAATAGTAAATTAATTAGTAGTAAGCCTTTTTAGGTTATTGTACAGCAAACCAACTATTTCTGATTTTTTTAGTTAGTTGTAAATCGCCTAACCTTGTAAAGTTTTTCAACTCATTTTCTGCTATCATCAAAAGTACAGCACCAGGCTAGTAAAGCTAACTTCGGCGATATGAAAAAGACTATTATATTTGCCGTTTAAACGCAAAGCAATAAGTCTGAATATTTCAGAAACGATTATATTTAAATTTTTAAGTAGTACGTATAACCTGTATTTGCCTCTGTTGAGTGGTACTATAAATTAAACTAAAAGAAAGAATGACAACAAAAACAGCGAAAATTGTTTACACCATAACGGATGAAGCCCCGGCTTTGGCAACTTATTCTTTTTTGCCGATTGTAAAAGCTTTTACGAAAGCCGCCGATATTGCCATTGAAACCAGGGACATTTCGCTTGCTGGCCGAATTCTGGCTACTTTCCCGGAAAATCTATCGGAAGAACAGAAACAAAACGATGATTTAGCTTATTTAGGAGATTTAGCTAAAACCCCCGAGGCTAACATAATTAAGTTACCTAATATTAGCGCTTCTATTCCGCAATTAACGGCGGCCATTAAAGAACTACAGTCACAAGGCTACAACATTCCCGATTATCCGGCCGATGCTCAATCAGATACTGAAAAAGAAATCAAGAACCGTTATGCCAAAATTTTAGGCAGTGCGGTAAACCCGGTTTTAAGAGAAGGAAATTCTGACCGCCGCGTGGCCGATGCGGTGAAACAATACGCTAAAAAGCACCCGCATTCAATGGGCGCCTGGACCTCAGATACCAAGTCGCATGTGTCGCATATGGATGGCGGTGATTTTTATGGCAGCGAGCAATCGGTAACGATGGAGCAAGCCGGCGAAGTAAAAATCGAATTTGTGGGAGCCAACGGAACCACTACCACGCTTAAAGAAAATTTAAAACTGAAAGAAGGCGAAGTAATTGATGCTTCGGTAATGAGCAAAAAAGCTTTACGGGCCTTTTTCGAAAAAGAAATTGCCGATGCTAAGGCGCAAGGAGTATTGTTGTCTTTACACCTGAAAGCCACTATGATGAAAGTGTCGGATCCGATTATGTTCGGACAGGCAGTTTCTATTTTCTTTAAAGATTTATTTGAAAAACATGCTGCTACTTTTGGCCAAATTGGAGTTGATCCGAATAATGGCTTCGGCGATGTTTTAATTAAAATTCAAAGCTTACCCGAAGATCAAAGAAAAGCCATAGAAACCGATATTGAGGCAGTTTACAAAAGCCAGCCGGAACTAGCCATGGTAGATTCGGCTAAAGGAATTACTAATTTAAATGTGCCGAACGATGTAATTATTGATGCCTCTATGCCCGCTGCTATTCGTACTTCCGGCAAAATGTGGGGGCCAGATGGCAAATTGCACGATACCAAATACATGATTCCGGACCGTAGCTATGCAGGCATCTATCAGGTAGTAATTGATTTCTGTAAAGAAAACGGAGCTTTTGATCCGAGCACCATGGGTACGGTACCCAATATTGGTTTAATGGCCCAAAAAGCTGAAGAATACGGTTCCCACGATAAAACTTTCCAGATTGCGGAAAGTGGTACTGTTCGGGTGGTAGATGGCTCTGGTAACACCTTAATGGAACATAAAGTAGAAGAAGGCGATATCTGGAGAATGTGCCAGACCAAAGATTTACCAATTCAGGATTGGGTAAAACTAGCGGTAACCCGGGCTAAGATTACCAACACTCCGGCAATTTTCTGGCTCGATAAAAACCGGCCGCATGATGCTAATTTAATTAAAAAAGTAGAGCGTTACTTACAGGATCATGACACGGCTGGTTTAGAAATTAAAATCATGTCGCCGGTAGAAGCCATGCGCTATACCTGTGAGCGGGCCAAAGCTGGTCAGGATACCATCTCGGTAACCGGTAACGTGTTGCGCGATTACTTAACCGATTTGTTCCCGATTCTGGAGTTGGGTACCAGCGCTAAAATGCTTTCTATTGTGCCGCTTTTAGACGGTGGTGGCTTGTTCGAGACCGGTGCCGGTGGATCGGCCCCAAAACACGTGCAACAGTTTACAGAAGAAAATTACCTGCGTTGGGATTCTTTAGGTGAGTTTTTAGCTTTAGGTGTTTCGTTAGAAGACCTGGCTTATAAAACTAAAAACGATAAAGCCCAAGTTTTGGCCGAAGCCCTCAATCAGGCAAATGCTAAATTTCTGGAAAACGATAAATCACCTTCCCGTAAAGTAGGGGGCATAGATAACCGGGGTAGTCATTTTTACCTGGCTTTGTATTGGGCTCAAGCCATGGCCGAACAAACCAAAGACTCAGAATTACAAGCCAAGTTCTCGTCGCTTGCGAAAGAACTTACCGAAAACGAAGCTAAAATTGTAGAAGAACAAATAGCCGCCCAAGGTAAATCAGTTGATTTAGGCGGATACTACCATCCGGATGCAAAAAAAGTAGAAGAGGCTATGCGCCCGAGTGCTAGTTTAAATGCGGCATTAGATAATTTTTAATAGTAAAATAAAAATAGTAAAAAGGCTGTCTGAGTTCTAAATCAGACAGCCTTTTTACTATTTTTAGTAAATACTTTAACTTATTTACACTGTTAAGCGGCCTGATAAATTTAAATAAAATTCAGACCTTTCTTATTTTTTGCATCCGCTAGAAAATCTTTTACCCGTTGCTCATCTTTCTTTGGGCAAATCATGAGTACGTTGTCGTACTCGGCAATAATAAAATCGTGTAAACCATCTATTACTACTAAGCGCTCCTGCGGTGTTTTTACAATGCAGTTGGTAGTATCGTACAACATTACTTCTCCATCAATTACATTGCCTTGCGGATCTTTGTCGCCAATAGCATATAAGGAATTCCAGGTACCCAAGTCGGACCAACCAAAATTGCTGGGCAGCATGTATACGTTACCTGCTTTTTCCATAATACCGTAGTCGATGGAAATATTACGGCAGTGCGAATAAGCCCGGTTTATAAAAGTGCTTTCTTCTTCGGTATTAAAAACTGAAATACCTTCATCAAAAATTTCGGTTATTTCCGGTAAAAATTCATGGAACGCCCGCATAATGGTTTGTACATTCCAGATAAAAATACCGGCATTCCACACAAAGTCCCCACTATCCAGAAAAACCTTTGCAATTTCTAAATTAGGCTTTTCGGTAAAAGTTTTTACTTTTTTCAACTCGTTACCTTCTTCAATATATTGAATGTATCCGTAATTGGTATCAGGTCGGCTAGGGGTAATTCCTAAGGTAATCAGAATATCGGCTTTGGTGGCTTCATCTAAAGCTTTTTGAATTTTGTGTACAAAAGCTTCCTGATTTAAAATAACGTGATCGGCAGGAGCCACCACAATATTAGCCCGATGATTAAGCTGTTTTATTTTATACGTTGCGTAGGCAATAGCCGGAGCCGTATTACGACCAATAGGTTCGCACAGAATCTGTTCATTTTTTAAAAAAGGGATCTGTTGTTTTACCAGACCGCTGTAATCCGAATTAGTAACAATAAAAATGTTTTCCGGCGGACAAATTTTTTCAAATCGTTTAACCGTGGTCTGCAGCATGGTTTCACCCACCCCTAACACATCATGAAATTGCTTCGGATTATTTACTCGGCTAAAAGGCCAGAACCGGGTTCCAATTCCACCAGCCATTATAATTACAAAAGTCGACTGCATCATAAATTAAACTAAACCTTCTTTTAAGAGGTCGTGTAAGTGAATGAATCCAGCAAAAATACTGGATTTTGTGACAATTAGCTGTGTTATATTTTTTTTCTGCATTAAAGCCAAAGCAGCGGTGGCATATTCATCCTCGTCAATCGTTAACGGGTTGCGGGTCATAATATCGGCGGCAGTAAGGCTTTGCAGCGATTCATAATTGGTAAGCATGCGTCGTAAATCGCCGTCGGTAATAATGCCGATTAAAGTATTCGTGTCTGGAGCCAGCACCGCTGTTGCCCCTAAACGCTTCGAAGATATTTGAATAATAATTTCTTTTAAAGTAGCTTTTTCACTTACCTGAGGTACTTCGTGCTGTTTGTAAATATCGCAAACTTTTAAATATAATTGTTTACCCAACGAGCCACCCGGGTGTAACTCAGCAAAATCGCGGGTACTAAAATTACGCACTTCTAATAAACAAACGGCTAAAGCATCGCCGAGTGCCAAAGCAGCAGTAGTACTGGTGGTAGGAGCCAGATTATGCGGGCAGGCTTCTTTTTCTACGCTCGCGTTTAAAACAAAATCGGCATTTTGGGCCAGGTAAGAGTTTGTGTTGCCTACCAGAGCCGCTAATTTCACTTCTTTGCGTTTTAACAAAGGGGTAAGTACTTTTATTTCGGGAGTGTTGCCGCTCTTGGATAGACAAATAACAAAATCGTCGCGCTGAATCATACCTAAGTCGCCGTGTATGGCATCGGCGGCGTGCATAAACAGGGCGGGAGTACCCGTTGAATTAAAAGTGGCTACCATTTTAGCCGCAATGTTGGCACTTTTACCAATTCCGGTTACTACAACCCGGCCTTTTGTGTTTAATATGGCTTTTACGCAATCTTCAAAATCAGAATTTATAAATTTTTTAAGCCTTTGAATAGCAATTGCTTCGTCATTTAAGACTTTTTTTGCAATAAATTTAATATTTTTAACTATATTCAATTTAGATTTGTGTTAAATAATAAGAGGATTTAAATTTATATACCGTTACAAGAAAATATACGATACATTAAACCATGTCAGTCACGCAAGAGGTAAGTTTGAAAAGCAAATTAAAGGAAGTTTTTGGGTTTAGCCAATTTAGAGGTACCCAGGAGGCTATTATAAATAATATCATTCAAGGGAACAATACCTTCGTGATTATGCCTACGGGAGCCGGAAAATCACTCTGCTATCAACTACCGGCACTTGTACTGGACGGAACCGCCATTGTTATTTCGCCTTTAATTGCCCTGATGAAAAATCAGGTAGATCAGCTGAACGCTTTTGGGGTAAATGCCCAGTTTCTGAATTCGACTTTATCAAAAGCCGAGATGAACAAGGTAAAGAAAGAAACCATTAGCGGCTACGTAAAATTATTGTACGTGGCTCCCGAATCGCTCACCAAAGAAGAAACTTTAGATTTTCTTCAGAAAGCTAAAATATCGTTTGTGGCTATCGACGAAGCTCACTGTATTTCGGAATGGGGTCACGATTTCCGGCCAGAATACCGAAAAATCCGGGGCATTATTGATACTATTGGCAATTTGCCCATTATTGCGTTAACAGCAACCGCCACGCCCAAAGTACAATTAGATATTCAGAAAAACCTGCAGATGGACGATGCTTCGGTATTTAAATCGTCGTTCAACCGCACCAATTTATATTACGAGGTTCGCCCGAAGCATAATACCAAAAAGCAACTTATTCAATATGTAAAGAAGCACAAGGGCAAAAGCGGTATTGTGTACTGCCTGAGCCGGAAGAAGGTGGAAGAAATTGCCGAGTTGCTGCGGGTAAACGATGTAAAAGCATTACCATACCACGCTGGTCTGGATGCCAGTGTGCGCATGGCTAACCAGGATGCCTTCCTGAACGAAGATGCTGACGTTATTGTAGCTACTATTGCCTTCGGGATGGGAATTGATAAGCCGGACGTTCGTTTTGTAGTGCATTACGATACTCCTAAATCCATTGAGGGGTATTACCAGGAAACTGGCCGGGGTGGTCGTGATGGACTAGAAGGGAATTGCCTCATGTTTTATTCGTACGACGATATTCTTAAGCTCGAAAAGTTTAATAAAGATAAGCCCGTTACCGAACGCGATAATTCTAAATTATTGCTACAAGAAATGGCGGCTTACGCCGATTCGGCGGTTTGCCGGCGCAAGCAATTACTCCATTACTTTGGTGAGATCTACGAAAAAGATTGCCAGTTCTGCGATAACTGTTTGCACCCTAAAGAGCGGTTTGAAGCACAAGACGAAGTTTTGCTGGCGTTACAAGCTGTTGTGACCACCGACCAGCGTTTTGGAATGGACCACATTGTGGATGTAGTACGCGGTACCAGCAACCAATACGTAGAAAGCTACGGCCACGACCAATTACCTCAATACGGTAAAGGAACGGAGCACGACGTGCAATTCTGGAGTTCTTTACTTCGTCAGGTTTTACTATCCGGTTTCCTCGAAAAAGATATTGATAACTTTGGTGTGGTTAAGATTACAGAGAAAGGCCTCAACTTTATTGAGAATCCTCACCCAATTAAATTGACCAAAGACCACGATTTCGAACAAGAAGTTCAGCAGGAAGAAGAAAAAGAAGAAACGCAATCCTCGGCCGGTCACGATACGGTGTTGTTCGATTTGCTCAAAGCACTCCGGAAAAAGCTGGCGAAAGAACTGGATTTGCCTCCTTACGTGCTCTTTCAGGATCCTTCTTTGAAAGAAATGGCTACTACCTACCCAACTACCAAAGAAGACTTAGCGCATATTTCCGGCGTAGGAATGGGTAAAGTGCAGAAGTTTGGGAAGCAATTCCTGGATTTAATCAGCAAATACGTTGAAGATAACGATATAGTAACGGCGGCTGATGTAGTAGTAAAAACCACGGTAAATAAATCGAAAATTAAGATTTATATTATTCAGCAGATTGATAAAAAGATGGACCTGGAGGAAATTGCTTCGTCGAAGGATATTACCATGCAGGAACTCATCGAAGAAATTGAACATATTTGCTACTCTGGTACTAAGCTTAATTTAAATTATTATATCGATGGCGTGCTGGATAAAGAACGCCAGGAAGAAGTGTACGATTATTTTATGCAGGCCAATACCGATAATATTGGAGTAGCCTTAAAAGAACTAGGCACCGACGATTACACCGAAGAAGATATCCGATTAATGCGTATAAAGTTTTTAAGCGAATACGCTAATTAAGGATCGCGGATTTTCACAGATTACCCGGATTACGAAGATTATTTTTTTAAAATAATTTCCATAAGTAAATGAGGGGCTCATTAGTTAGGTGGGCCCCTCGTTTTGTATTAAAGAGTATTCATCATTATTATTTTATTTTCCTGCGGATATAATCTGCGCAGTCTGTTAAAATCCGCAATTCAAACTTTGAAATCCACGTAATCAGGGTAATCTGTGAAAATCCGTGATTAAATTTTAATAACTTCGCAACTTCGGTTAGAGTACAAAAAAGTAAAAAGCAGAAGAGGTTATCCTTTAATCGAGCAGCTCAACTATTCAACTAGTACATCATGAACATACTCATCATCGGATCAGGCGGCAGAGAACATGCGCTGGCCTGGAAGCTGAAACAAAGTCAATACTGCGAGCGCATTTTTGTTGCTCCTGGCAATGCTGGTACCGCCGAAATAGCTACTAACGTAGATATTTCTATCACTAACTTTAAGGAACTGGCCAAATTTGCTGACGATTTTAACATTATGATGGTGGTGGTAGGGCAGGAGGCCGCTTTAGTAGATGGCATTCATGATTACTTTCAAAGTTTAGATTATTTAAAGCATATTCTGGTAATTGGGCCATGTAAAGCAGGAGCGCAGTTAGAAGGCAGCAAAGATTTTTCGAAGCGCTTTATGCAGCAATACAATATTCCTACGGCCCGGTACCAAACTTTTACGGTTGACTCTTTTCAGGAAGGCCTTACTTATTTACAAAATCATGCGTACCCGGTAGTACTAAAAGCCGATGGTTTAGCAGCCGGAAAAGGAGTAGTAATTGCGGGTTCGTACGAAGAAGCGGCCGCTGAACTCCAGGCTATGCTGCAAGGACAAAAATTTGGGGCAGCGAGTAGTAAAGTAGTAATCGAAGAGTTTTTGCAGGGCATTGAAGTATCGGTATTTATTTTAACCGATGGTAAAGAATACGTGCTATTGCCGGAAGCTAAAGATTACAAACGTATTGGCGAGGGAGATACCGGCTTAAATACGGGTGGTATGGGCGCTATTTCACCGGTGCCGTTTGCCAACGAAATTTTTATGCAAAAAGTTCGAGAACGCATTATTCAACCAACTTTACAAGGTTTGCAAACCGAGAATATACCGTATAGCGGTTTTATTTTTATTGGATTGATAAATGTAAACAGCGAACCTTACGTGATTGAATATAACGTGCGCCTGGGCGATCCGGAAACCGAAGCCATTTTACCCCGCATAAAATCAGATTTATTCGAACTGTTTAGAGCTTTACACGACCACGAATTGCAAAATTTCCGGTTGGAAATTGACCCACGCACGGCTGCTACTATTATGCTGGTGGCCGAAGGCTATCCGGGCGACTACCGCAAAGGCGATGAAATTTCTGGCTTAGATCAGCCCACCGAAGCTTTGCTATTTCAGGCAGGCACTACTCTAACAGAAGATAAGAAAATTTTAACTAACGGTGGACGGGTACTAGCGGTAACCGGTTTAGGAAATAATATAACAGAAGCGCTCGAGCAGGCTCGTCAATCCGCCGAAAAAATTACTTGGGCCGGTAGAAATTACCGCCGCGACATTGGATTCGACTTGCGGTAAGTTAAATCAGAATCGCGGAATCAACGGAGTACCCGGATTCCGCAGATTATTTTTTGATAATTATTAGAGTAATAAATTTCCAGTTTGTCCGGATAATTTTTTACTAAATGACCTAGAACAGATTTATAACTCTACAAATTTCGGATGTATAAAGAAAAGAGGCTACCTGATAAAGCTAGCCTCTTTTCTTTTTGCTTTTCCTTACTTAAAAAAGTAAGACTATCATGTTAAATCTGCGGAACCCGGGTAATCCGTTTAATCCGCGATTCTGGTTTTAGCAATAATCTTCGAAAGCACCTTTTAAATTATCAACGATGCGGGTTAAGTCGTTGCCTTCAATGTGGTAACGCTCAATCATATGCACCAACTCGCCATTTTTAAACAAAGCAATAGACGGCGAAGAAGGAGGGTAGGGCAGCATGTGTTCGCGGGCTTTCGCAACGGCTTCGCCTTCCATACCGGCAAAAACAGTAACCAGTTTATCCGGACGTTTATCGCTAGAAGCAACTGCCATTTTTAAAGCCGGACGGGCTTTAGCCGCAGCGCAGCCACAAACCGAATTAACAGCTACTAACACAGTGCCTTCATTTTCAGAAAGTACTTGCTCTACTTCTTCCGGGGTCATTAATTGCTCAAAACCAGCCGAGGTTAAATCTTCCCGGATTGGAGCTACCATATATTCAGGATACATTCCCATAATAAAAATTATTTAAACAGTTAATAAACTAATATACACGCTAAATTACAGAAACTTTAGGATAAGTCGAAAAAGTAAAAGTATAGCTTATATCGACCATAACAATTTATTCTTCGCTAAGTTTCAAAATAGGCTTTTATCATCTACTGCAGATTTGTTTTTACCTTCAGGTTTTAGAGAAAATCAACCAGCAAATTAAGATTTTGTTTAAAATCAGAGAACCGGGTGCTAGTACTTTTCTTATTCGTTCTAAATTCCTCGCATAAGCAGCACCAGATTCTTTTTATTCTTTCGTAATCCGTTTATCTTCCGGTAATTTACCAGTAGTAAAAATAAGTATGAAAGTAATACGAGCTGTTTTAAGCGTTGTCCTTAGCTTAGCCTTAATAATTGCTTTAAATACATCTTTTGGAGTGGTGCCACCAATTGGCAAATTTTTGAGTCCGTTTGTGGGCTTCTGGCAAAATGCCGAAACACGCGATAATTTAAAAGCCGTTGAATTGCCTTTAGCCGGCTTACAAGCCGAAGTACAGATTTTTTACGACGAAAATCGGGTGCCTCACATTTTTGCTCATAACAATTACGATGTGTATTATGCGCAAGGCTACGTAACGGCTAAAGACCGTCTTTGGCAAATGGAATTTCAAACCTATGCAGCCGCTGGCCGGGTATCTGAAGTGGTTGGCTCTAAGGCCATTGAGTTTGATCGCTACCAACGCCGGATGGGAATGGTATATGGCGCCCAGCAATCGTTAAAAGCCATGCTTGCCGATGCTCGGTCGCGAGAAATGTTGGAAGCCTTTACTGCCGGAATTAACGCTTATATTGGGCAATTAAAACCCAGCGATTACCCCTTAGAATACAAGTTACTCAACTACGCCCCGGAACCCTGGACACCCCTTAAATGTGCTTTGTTGCTTAAGTTAATGGCCTTTGATCTGGCTGGCCGCAGCGATGATCTGCGCATGACAAATATTTTGCGTAAGTACGGGCCAGCCATTACCAAAGATTTATTCCCGGATTATCCTTTCCGGGAAGATCCGATTGTGCCTTCGGGTACTCCCTTAGATTTTAAGCCATTGCCAATACCTCCCGTACCTGCTTCTTTCTCGGCTCAGCTAGCAGAAATTAAACGACCACAAGAACCCGATCCGGAGTTAGGTAGTAATAATTGGGCCGTTTCAGCGGCAAAGTCAGCTACGGGTTATCCTATTTTGGCCAACGATCCTCACCTGGAATTAAGGTTACCTTCTATCTGGTACCAGGTGCAATTAGTAACTCCTGATATGAATGTGTGCGGTGTTTCGCTGCCGGGCGCGCCTAACGTTATTATTGGTTTTAACCAGCACATTAGTTGGGGGGTTACCAATGTAGATGCCGACGTAATGGATTGGTACCAGCTAAAATTTAAAGATAAAACCCAACAGCAATACTGGCATGCCCATCAATGGAAACCTATCCGGAAAGTAATAGAAGAAATTAAAATTAAAGGAGCAGCAACAGTATTCGATACAGTTTCATACACTCATCATGGCCCCATTGTTTACGATCAATCCGACAAGGTTTTTAATAAGCAAGCACCCGTAAAACATGCCATGCGCTGGATTGCCCACGATGCCTCGAACGAAATGCTGGCATTTTATCTCTTAAACCGGGCTAAGAATTACAACGATTACCGCCAGGCCCTCACTTTTTATACCGCACCAGCCCAGAACTTTATTTACGCCGATGACGCTAAAAATATTGCTATTTGGCCCAATGGTAAATTTCCGCTGAAGTGGCCAGACCAAGGCAAATTTATTCTGGATGGTACTAATCCGGCTTACGATTGGCAAGGTTGGATTCCGCAAGCACATAACCCGCACGTAGAAAACCCGGCACGGGGTTTTGTTAGTTCGGCCAATCAATTTTCCGCCGATCCGAAGCAGTATCCTTATTATTTAAATTGGCAGTTTGCTCCGGCTCAACGCGGCATCCGGATTAATCAGCGGCTCTCGCAAATGCAACAGGTAACTGTAGATAGTATGCGCCAATTGCAGAATGATAACTTAAACCTGCACGCCCAAACTATTTTACCGGCTTTACTGGCGGCCATACAAAAAGAAAAATTAACTAAAGCGCAGCAACAGGCCTTTTCGGTGCTAACTACCTGGAATTACTTTAACGATGCCGCCCAAATAGCACCCAGTATATTTCAGGAATGGGGACCTGCCCTGGATAAAGCCATTTGGGAAGATGAATTTGGAAGCACACAAGGAATGGAGTTGCGTTATCCGAGCCGCGACCGCACGATGCAGCTTATTTTAACCGAGCCACAAGCGCACTGGTTTAATAACCAAAATACTTCGGCCAAAGAAACGCTGGAACAATTAGCTACTACTACTTTTCAGGTGGCTATCGATTCGTTGCAGCAACGCTATGGGCCGCTTGGTCCAAAATGGCAATGGGCTCAAGTAAAAAGTACGGATATTATGCACCTAGCGAAGCTTCCCGGTTTCGGGAAAAACGATGTATTAACGGGTGGTGGCCCCGGAATTGTAAACGCTACCGGCCCGAGACATGGTCCGTCGTGGCGTATGGTGGTAGCGTTAGGCCCGGAAGTGCAAGGGTATGGCGTTTATCCGGGTGGGCAATCTGGTAATCCGGGAAGTTTTTACTACGATAACTTAATTGAAACCTGGCGACAGGGCAAATTAAATAAATTGCTTTACCTTAAATCTTCTTCAGAGCCGGCTGCCCGGCAAATGGTGCATTTGCGTTTAGTAAAAAAGTAAATAAATAAAGTTCTATTGCCAACTAATTAGGTTGTAAAAATAAATTAGAGTATTCTTTTACCCTGAATTATTTAAAGAGACCAATTAAATGATAGATGATAAGTTGGGGAAAAGCTTCCCTCCTAAGTTTAGGAGGGGCAGGGATGGTTGTTTTTTTATTAAAGCTGCGCGTGAAGATGAATATTTATTTTTGCCCTGGATTATTTAAAGGCTGTAGTAAATTTTTTAAATTCTGCATCGTTTCAATAGAAGATGAACGAAGTGGAACAACCTTATAATAGATAGATAGTGGCTGATTATTAGCCTAACTTTTGATTTAACTCCGAATGGTTTGCCGCACTAAACTTATTGGTCAGTGTTTAAAAAATAACTAGAACAGAAAACTCTACTACATGCTGCTTTAAGCAGAGCAGAAAATAAGAGGGTGATATAGTTTTTACTATTTAGAAGCTTCTGTTTTGTTATTTAGAGCGTACACCGCTCTACGAACTGGTCAAAAAATTAAATAAATGAAAAAATCAACTTGCCTGTTTGTTGGGCTCGCGTTTAGTACCACATTTGGATTTTTACCCGGCTGCCAATCATCGGGCAATCAGGAAGAGAAAACCGAAACTGCCACCGAAAAACTAGAAATAAGGCAACCGGTTATTCAATCGGCAGTAGATTCAACTCCGGCCATTCCTGATACCGTAAAAGAAATAACCGCAAAAGTTCCGGAAAAGCTTCCGGCAACTGCCACCAAATTAGTAGCTCAGGAGCCGGTTAAACAAAAAACAACTCCTCCCTGGAAAAAAAATAATTCACCGGCTAAACCTAAAAAGGTAGTACCTGCTCCATCGCAGTTGCCTATTGAACGCGCTAATTTAAGAGCGGAAGTAAACTTTGCTCAGGGAGTGCCTAAGAATTTACGGAAACAAGTTACTACTGCGCATGGCTTAACTTTAGATAATCAAAAAACCTGGAAAGGCCAGCCGCTCGCCCGCTTTGAACTCACCCCCGATGACGTGGCACAAGGAGTAGTACGTTCCGAAATTTTACTACAACCCGATAACGAAGCCGAAGTAAAGTACGGTTGGGTCATGTATTTTCCGAAAGAATACTGGGATCCGTCGGATGAGTTTGATATTGTAATGCAGTTGCACGGCTACGATGACAAGCATTTAGGTGAAAAAGCCCGTAATCCGCAGTTTGCCCTGCACGTGCATAAAGACCATTTAAAAGTTACCATTCACCATTCGGACTTGCCGGTAAATACAAATAAAACTGATATCGATGAAAAGTTTGATTTAGGACCACTGCTGAAAGATAAATTCCTGGAAATGGTTTTGGAAATAAAGCACACTTACGAACCAGACGGATATGCCCGGTTATTCATCAACGGCAAAAAAGTAATGGATTATGAGGGCGGCACTACCTTTAACGATAAACGTAAATATCCTTACTTTAAAGCGGGTATTTACAACCGCAAAGTGCAGTTGCCCCGCGTGGTTTATATTTCCAATATCCGGCACGGCAACTCTAAGTCCAGTTACAAAGATGTAGCGCCTTAATTTATTATGCGGGAATTAATAACCAAAACTTTTTCCCAAATGCCTTGATTTTGCTTTATAAATCGCTGGTGTACCGGGTGAACGGAATAAAGCTTTATTTCTTCTTCGCTGCGGTAAGTACAATAATGCATTACATCGTATTCTGGTTTTTCCGTTAAGTCGCCGAGCACAGTTGGCCCCACCTGATAAGACAGAATATAGGAAATGCTGTCTTGTAGGTTAGCAAAACCACGCATGTGTTGTTTAATGGCTTCGGGAGTAGTGCCTGCTTTAAATTTAAAACAAACTATCCGTTGAATTTGGGCTTCTGCCGGTAGATGTACTGTACGCTTCTCTTGTGGAGTAGAAGTAAAGGTTTTGGGAGTACAAGCTGAAATCAGAATAAAATTTAAAAAGAGTAGAATTGTTAATTTTTGCATATTGGGTTAGTAAAGTAATAATTTCATTTCTCTGGAATGATTGGGTAGTTTTAATCCTGTACGCACGTTTAATAAGTCATGGTAGTTAAATCCTCGCCATAAAAGCGGTAAGCAATATTTTACAAGAAAAGGATTTAGTACATTTTTCTATTCTAATCTTTTAAATAGTAAATATAGTAGACTGTAGCGGTAGATAATAGAAACAATTATATTGCTAAAAGCCAGTCTTATAAACTATATCTAATTAAAACACATAATGGAAAGCAGAACTATACTCTACAATTCAGTAAACCAATTTTACCGGATAAAAAATGGCTATAGTGGTTTGAGTTGTACAAGATATAGCGCTAAAGTAAAAAAGATACTCCTGCTTTTATTTTTTCTTAATATCCTGAGTGGTATTTCTGCGCTGCGGGCGCAGCGTCTTTCTCGCGATTTGGACGTTGTTTTGTTAACTAACCAGGTAGGTTACCTTCCTGAGGCTACTAAAACGGTGTTAACTAAAGGTACCGAAAAAAGAAATTTTGAGGTGGTAGAAGTTACTACTGGCCAAGTTGCCTACCAGGGTACGCTTGTTCCGCAGCCCGGCGATTTTGGTAATTACCTTACCGCCGATTTTAGCAAGTTAATAAAAGAGGGCCGCTATTACTTGCGGGCCGATACATTGCGGTCTTTTCCTTTTAGTATTTCCCGCGAGGTTTATCAAACACCGATTAATATGGTAATTGGCTATTTCTCTTTGCAACGATGCGGCGCCAGTTCCACCGGTTATTTAACGCCCTGCCACGTAGATGATGGAATTCGTTTTGATAATGGCAAGCACCAGGATGTTTCGGGTGGGTGGCACGATGCGAGTGATTTGCGAAAATGGGTGTCGGCTACCATTTACGGAGTAATGGGTTTGGCCAGAACGTATGAGTTACAAGAACCTGCTTACCAAAAAGCTATCTTAGAGGAATTGCGCTGGGGAAATCAGTATTTTTTAAAAATGCAGGAGCCATTAGGTTACGTAATGGATTTTATTGGTGGCGATTTAAAAAAGCATTCCGATAATAACCGTTGGACGGATAATAAAATAGCTAGCGGAGGCACTCCTATTAACCTGGTAACACCCAACGCCGGTACCTCCAAACAACTCATGCTGGTTGCCGCCAACCACGACGACCGTATTATTCAAACGCAGCCCGTAGATATGATGGCGCAATATAATTTTATAACTTCCGAAGCTCTAATGGCACGTATCACCGAAAAAATTGATCCGACTTATGCTAAAAAATGCCTGGAGGCTGCCAAAAAATGTTACGATTGGAGTTTAAAATCAGGACGTGACTCTTCTGTTGCCAATGCAGGAGCGGCGTTGCAAGCCACCATTGAAATGTACAAAACCACTAAACAAGCTACCTATCAGAAAAGAGCAGTAGAGCTCGCCCGGCAATTAAGCAAAATGCAAGCAAAAAGTTCGGCAAAAGAGGTTTCGGGCTTTTTTTATACGGCACTCGCCAGCCAGGAGCCTTACAAAAATATCTGGAATGGCCCGCAGGCTTTTATTGGTTTAAGTGATTTGGTGCAACTATTTCCGAAAGATAAAGATGTTGCTTTATGGAAAGGTATGATAAAGAATTATGCTGAAAATTATTTATTGTTACTCGCCGGTAAAAACAGTTTCAACATTGTGCCCTGGGGTTTGTATGATAAAAAAGATCCCGGCGGAGACCGTAAAGCCGGAAAATACTGGTACCGCTATTTTATGGAACCGGAACAGGAATGGTGGGTTGGTATTAATTCTAATCTGGCTTCGGCGGGGGTTGGTCTAGTAAAAGCAGCTGTTGTTTTAAAAGACGATCGGATGAAAGCAATTGCCCAAAAACAACTGGACTGGATTCTCGGTTCTAACCCGTTCAGCAGCTCCACTATGGCAGGAGTTGGTTACAACCATCCGCCGCATTTTGGCGGCTCGTCTTTTCTGCCCAATACGCCCGTATTACCCGGCGCCGTGCTAAACGGTTTAGGCGGCGACCATTCTGATATGCCCGTAACAGGAAAAGGAGATTGGCAGATTTCTGAGTATTGGACCCCTATGGTAGCTTATACTTTATGGTTAATGGCAGAATTATCGGCGGGTAATTAAGTTTTTATTTAATTGCTTAAGTAACTGCACAAAATTAATTTATTATTCTAAATGTAGAGATTGTTGTATTATAATGCTAGCATTCAGTTACTTGTGTTTTGCTAAGGTTTAACGTCTAATATCTTTATACTTGTGTCTCTTTACTTAATTTAATTATCCTACCCACCATCCGTTAGAAAACAGACAAACACTTAGAGCCAAAAAAATACTATTGAACCCGATATAACAGTAATACAAGGCCGGTATGTTAAACTTGCTCCAAAAAAGTAAATCGGAAAAATAATTAAGGTGAACCTCGACAAACTATAAAGCAGTTGATTGGGCATGGCCGATGAAAAAAGTGGTAGGAGCAACCATAACCAACCTATAAGAAGATAAGATTTTGGTAAATTTACTTTCGGCAACAGGCTTACTAAAAGCATAATGATAAGTCCTGAAAATATTCTCATATTGAAAAGCTAATGCTAATTAATCGTTCTCCGTTGCAAAATGAAAATAGCTACCTATAATGTTAACGGTATAAATGCCCGGCTTCCGGTATTACTTCGTTGGCTCGAAACTACTGCGCCGGATGTAGTGTGTTTGCAGGAACTAAAGGCACCGACAGAAAAAATTCCCGAACAGGCAATTGCCGATATAGGTTACCAAGGTATTTGGCAAGGGCAAAAAAGTTGGAATGGCGTAGCTATTTTAACGCGCAACTTAGAAATACAGGAAGTTAGCCGAACGCTGCCAGGCGACGAAGAAGATACCCAGAGCCGTTATTTAGAAGCGGTAGTAAACAACATTCACATTGGCTGCCTTTACTTACCCAACGGCAATCCTGCTCCCGGGCCAAAGTTCGATTATAAACTTCGCTGGTTCGAACGCTTTAATACGCATGCGGCCGCGCTCTTGGCCTTGAACAAGCCTGTAGTATTAACCGGAGACTTTAATGTAATTCCAACGGAACAGGATGTGTATAGGCCGGAGCGCTGGCTGGAGGACGCTCTTTTCCGGCCCGAAAGCCGATCGGCATTTAAAATCCTCGTCGACCAGGGATGGACGGATGCCCTCCGAAAATTATATCCGAACGAGCCGATTTATACTTTTTGGGATTATTTCCGGAATGCGTACGAGCGCAATGCGGGCCTTCGGATTGACCATTTCCTGCTCAGCCCCCATTTAGATAGCAGTCTTCTGGCAGCGGGAGTAGATAGTGACGTGCGGGGTTGGGAAAAAACCAGTGACCATGCACCCGTTTGGATTGAACTGGCGGATTAATGATAGAAAAGTTATTCTTAAAGAAAGCAAAACTTTGGTCCGTCGAATTTTTACTTGAATTACGATATAATTGTAGGAGGATAGGTACTTGGATAAATAACCGGACGAGTTAATTATACCCAATAATAAGCAGTAGTTGCTATAGCGGACTTTGATGTAGTTCTTTGGAGACTTTTCAAGCCTCCAGGCGGCGGGCCTCGTTTGGCTCTTCCGCACTCGCTAGCCTTCCTTTCCTCGACTTCGTCTGCGGAATGCCTGCGGCACCGGAACCCTAGCAGGTGCTCCACAGCCAAACTGGTATTGTTGCGAGTAGCTACTGTATTTACTTTTTTAAATAGTATTAAATTGTATGAAGCCGAATTTATTAGAATCTGTGGAGAGGGGAAGCAGAACCAGGAAGTTTAATTCTGTTAATTCTTGTCATTAGTAGCCGCCCATTAAAATCATTTTCCTTTTCCTGAATTGTACAAGAGGTGAAGAAAAGCAGTAGCTAAAAACAAAGACACCAGTTTGGCTGTGGAGGGCCTTGTAGCGTTCCGGTGCCGACGTAGGAGGCATGGCGCAACGCAGTGAGCCAAGGTTCGCTAAACCGCCCGAAAGAGCTAAACGAGGCCTGCCGGCCACGAGGCAAACTCAGCCGTATCTAATAAGATGGAACTTGAACATGGAGCCGGTTCCCGTCTCCAAAGGAAACGCTAACTGTCAAGTAAAATCTAGGATAGTTTTTTGATATGATTTTGTATTACTATACTTGCTATTGAAATTTTAATAAAAAGCATTAGCCTCCCATTACTTATACACAAAAGTCTACTATCTACTATCTTGAAACTGGTGTTTTTTTATTTAAATTACTAATCTAAAAAAATGAATAAGCTAAAAGGTGTTTTCTTGTTAATGTTAATAGCATTAACTATTGCGGCTTGTAACAGCAAAAATACTTCTAACCAAAGCTCCACCGAATCGGACGAAGATGTAACTAAGAACTGAAAATTTGGAGTTGCCCTATGGACTTTTCATACTTTTGATTTTCCGAATGCCTTAGCTAAAGTAGACAGTGCCGGTTTAACCTATATAGAACCCAACACCTTTCATCAGGCAGGTCCGGATTTGAAAGATTCCATGATTCTGCAGCTTTCGCCGGCGGGCATTAAAAAGCTCAGAACACTTATAGATCAGAAAGACCTAAAGGCAGAATCGGTGTATATTGTAGGCGATTCAACCATTCAATCCTGGAAAAAACAATTTGAAATAGCGAAACAATTGGGCGCAAAATTTGTAACCGCAGAGCCACCGGTAAACATGTGGGACAGCATTGATAGTTTAGCGAGAACTTACGGAATGAAAGTAGCTATTCATGAACATTGGAAAGGCACGAGCCGGTATTGGCATCCGAATTCCGTTTTAGCAGCTTTAAAGAATCATCCTAATTTTGGTGCCTGTGCAGATTTGGGTCATTGGCCTAAGAGCGGGATTAATCCAATAGATGCGGTAAAAAAGCTAAAAGGCCATATAATTGGGGTGCACTTAAAAGATATTGCAGCTTACAATAACCCTAAACTGAAAGATGTACCGGTAGGAACCGGCATTATTGATTTTCCCGCCATTTTTGAAGAGTTGAAAAAACAACAATTCCAAGGGCATATTTACATTGAACGCGATGCCGAAGATTTGCCAAGTAACTTGCCATCTGTACTTAAAACGGTACAGTACTACAATAACCAAGTAGGCCAGTCAGGCGCGCAATAGGGTAATAGTAAATTATAGCAATAAGGCTTATTCTGAAATTTAAGATCTATTTTAATTTCGAGCCGTTTATTGAGTTCCTGTTATATAGGTTAAAGAATTAGCCTTTAAATACTAATCCGTTAAATAAAAAAGCCAACTTTAATAAGTTGGCTTTAACAGCTTTATCTCTTCTTTTACTCGTTACTATTAGTAATTAAAGGATTAATAAAATCATCTTCCTGGTTATTTAAGGGCGTTGGGGCGGTTAGTTGCTCCCGTAGTTCATTTAACTCCAATTGCTCCTCATCCGTTAAATTACGTTGGGTAGAAAGTTCTACTACTCGCTGGGAGGCGGTTATTTTATCTGCTTCATTCATAGTTTCTTTATTCTTAATTAAAAGTAGACTAACAAAACAGGTTATACAATGTTTAGGGGCCAAAGTTGTGATATTACGAAATAATAAAATCCAACCGAATGAATAGTTATAAATAAATAAGTAGCATTTAGAAAAACGCATTCTATTAAAAGCAGGCAACTAGCAAGAAATACTTAAAAATGGCTTTCCCCAGAAGTTAGGTTTTACAGTATACTTGCTTGTTACTTGTTGGTTTAAGCAATTTAATATAATTATTGCCACAAGCCGTTAAGTGAATAAGCCATATCCTTAGTGGCTCAAATAAATAGTACCAATTATCTGCCTCAATTTAATAGATATAGCCGCTTAAAAGCAGTTTACAAGTAAAAGCTCCCTTTATAGATTAACAACAGTTTAAAGTACATTTATGCACGTGCATGAGATGGTTAATTTGCATCTAAGAGCCAAGCATAGGCAGAATCCAAATCTAAAAAGAAATCAAAATGAAGAGAATGGTTGGTTTTCGTGTTCTTATCCAATTGATCTAAGTAAGGATACTTGTCGGTCATCATGAGAGATTCTGGCTGTAAAACGAGCGCCATCTTCTTTATTTTACCGCCTTTTAACAAAGGGCGCATTTTAGAATACATCCATCGCTGATCGGCCATAATCAGATAAGGTACTTTCCGGGAATCCGTTAACCAAAACTGAACTTTATAAGCTAAAGCGGCTTGAATAGCATGCCGGTAACCCGCACGATAGAGCGTACTATCCGGATGCTGCTTCCAGGTCAAGCACAGTAAAGAATGCTCTTTCTCAATCTGGATTATGTGGGTTTCATCTTCAAAGACCGGGTAATTGGAAATAGCAGTATTCATCGGGGTAACAATTAAAGAATGAATTTACTTTTTAATAAATTATTCCAGCCTGAATTAGAAAAGCAATAGGAGTGATGGTGACAGTATACGAGAAGAATTGTGTAAGGTGCAGGTAATTAAGTAAATAAGTTAAGGAAATTCAACCTTCTTTTTCAAGCCTTGACTACAGAATTCAATACCACGCCTTTGGGTAAATGAAAGGGGAAAAGACCTTAAAGTAATACAGAAAACTTTTGAGAATTTTATCTTTTCTTAAGGCTCTAAATTTGAAGTTTATGAATGTAATGTTTATTCTACCTTAGTAGATGTATTTTTAACGCCAACATTTTTAATTATACCAGCAACCGTAATAACTGAAGAAGACTTGGATCACATTATTGAACGCATAGAAGCTTTATAGGAACATTAATGGATATCAGGGTATAGAATTAAAACTTTCCCAATATGAAGCTGCAAACAAGCTGATTGCTTTAGAACTGTTTAAAGGCACCTTAAAGAAAATGGGTAAGTTAAAGAAGTATAAAGACTGAATACTGTATAAATAGTTTAACTGCCTATAATACGAACACTGAAAAAGAGTGTAGATAAGGTATAAAAAATAATATAAGGCTAAATGTATGTACATAAAAAAAGCACTTACATCTTTTTATCGATATAAGTGCTTTTTTATCAATGTGGGGCGTACTGGATTCGAACCAGTGACCCCCTGCTTGTAAGGCAGGTGCTCTGAACCAGCTGAGCTAACACCCCATTTTAATCTGACAACCTGCCGTTGTCGTTTATTGTGGTGCAAATATGGTAGGTTTTTTTATCACTGCAAATTTTTTGTTCAAAAAAAACAGAAAATTTTTATCCGCAGTGAAAGTTGCCCCGAAGAAATTTCCCGAGTATTTTTAATGCTTTATTCCGGATTATTATAAATTGTTGATATTGAAGAAGAAAGCCATTGGCAAGGTTATACAGTATAGTTTAGGTGGATTTTTACTTTTGCTACTGCTCACGACGGGATTGCTTTATAGTTTTAAAGATAAGATTATTCAGCTTTTTGTAGCCGAAGCAAATCGCCACTTAAAAACTAAAGTTCAGGTAGAGGAAATCTCGCTTTCGTTGTTTCGTCAGTTTCCTAACGTAGCTATTACTTTAGATAAAGTAACGATAACAGAAAATTTGCCCGGCAGTACGGCTCCCTTAGCCAAAGCCAAACACTTGTATTTTACTTTAAACGTGCCCGATTTACTGGCCGGTAGATACCGGGTGCGCGAAGTTTTTTTAGAAGAAGGGCAGGTATTCATAAAGTTTTTACCAGATGGTTTGGGTAATTATTGGGTATTTGCCGCAGAGGAAAGCCAGCCTAAAAATAAAAAGTTTGCTTTTCAACTGGAAAAAATAACTTTTAAAAATGTGGCTATAAACTACACTGATCAACGCCGGAATCAGTTTTACCAGGTGCAGGCTCGCCAAATGGTAGCTGCCTTACAGGTTACCGACCAAAAAGTAGGAGTTACTGCCAACGGGAAATTTTATATTCAAACCATTCAGGTAGAAAAAGACGATTACTTCCAGAACAAAGAAGTTAACCTGCAAACCAATTTGCTGGTAGACCGGGTAGCCAGTCAGGTAAATATTTCCCCGTCGGAGGTGAGGGTAGGGCCAGCAAGTTATCAGGTGGCAGGTTTAGTAAATTATGCCGGACCAACAGCTTTAGATTTACGTTTTACGGGCAAAAACGCCAATATTCAGGCACTGTTGGCTTTGTTGCCTTCTAAATTCAATCAGGCTTTTGGCGAGTACCAGAGCCAAGGCAACGTGTATTTTAACGGTACTGTAAAAGGCATTACTTCGGGCAAAGCCAATCCGCAGGTCTTATTTCAGTTTGGCTGCCGCAATGCCACGTTTTATCATTCTGCTTCTAAACAAAAATTGGAAGACTTAAACTTTCAGGGACTATTCTCAAACGGCAGCCAGCAAAATAATCTTACTTCCGTAATAGAATTAAAAAATATACGCGGGATGCTTAAGAACCGGCCATTTACCGGCTCTATGGTGTACCGGAATTTGCAGGACCCCTATTTACAAGTAAAATTAAATGGGAACCTGGATGTAAGGCACGCGCTGGAAGTTTTTCCGAATACTAATCTTAAACGTGGCAGCGGAGAAGTAGCTGTCAACATTGCTTTTGCTGGAAAACTGCGTTCCTTTCAATCGCGCACCGGTTACGGACAAGTAAATAGCTCCGGCGAAATTTCGCTCCGAAATGTAGCATTAGAGGTTAAAAATTATAAACCCGTTTTCCGGCAACTAAACGGTAATTTTCTGTTTCGGAAGAGTGATTTGGCCGTAACAGATTTTAAAGGAAAATTAGGAAGTTCAGATTTTCTAATCAATGGCTATTTCAAAAATGTGCTGGGTTGGCTGTTTTTATCTAATCAACGGCTGCACATGGAAGCAGACCTAGAATCTGGTTTTCTTAATTTTGATGAGTTACTTAGCGAAGAGAAAGAAAATACGGGCATTATTCGTCAGGTAAATACCCGACGTCAGAAAGCCGCCCCCGTTTATAAGTTAACGGTTTCGCCTTATTTTGATTTCGACGTAAATACTTCTGTACAAAATTTGCAGTTCCGACGGTTTCGGGGGAAGAAAGTACAGGGTAAATTGCGCTTGAAAAATCAGGTAATCTCGTCGCCGGAATTAGCCTTACAGATAATTGGCGGCCGGTTTGCCATTCAGGGTGTGCTCGACGCCCGGCGATCGAACAACATTCAGGTAACTACACTTACTACCGTTAACAGTATCCGGCTCGATAGTTTGTTTTACGTTTTCGAGAATTTTGGGCAGCAATTTTTGGTTCAGCGCCATTTGTGGGGTGAGCTTACGGCTACTATTCATTCTGATTTATATTTTAATAATCATTTAAAGCCTTTAACGGATCGAATGGAAGCCGAAGTAAATGCCCGTATCCGCAATGGAGAACTGCTTAATTTTGAGCCTATGCAAAAGCTATCGCCGTTTCTTCCGAAGCGGGAACTGGCTCATCTGCAATTTTCGGATCTGAGCAATACCTTCTGGATTCAGAACCGCACGGTTTACATTCCGGAGATGGAAGTACGTTCAAATGTGTCCCGGGCTTCGGTGATTGGTATTCAAGGCATGCATACCTTCGATCAGCAGTTAGATTATAAATTCAGGATTCCTTTGCGGAACAAAATGCGTCGTGGAGATGCGGAGGTAATAGGCTTAACCGAGAACAACGGACCTAACTTATTTTTAACCTTAAAAGGCAACGAAAACAACTACAAAGTAGCTTACGATAAACAACGGGTTAAGACCAAAATTGCCCAAGACCTGCGCCGCGAAAAACAAGAGTTTAAAGAAGTTATAAAAATTAAACCCCAGGTTTTGCCCAAAAAGCCAACTGCCCCGCAGCCTAATACAGACGAATACTTTGACTTTTAGAGTTGCCGGTTTTAGATTGCAGGTTGCAAGTTAAAAAGTTAAATAATTGGAGTCTTGGTATATCCTCGGTTATTTATTCAAAGCAAAAAGTAATTTAAATTTCAGCTCTTATTCCTTTCTCTTCGCGCTGTAACCAATACAAAAAGTCATTAAACCTAAAGTTTGCAAAAAGAAAAAGGCAGATACTTCCAATAAGAAGAAGTATCTGCCTTTTCTAAATTTAAAGAATAAAAAAAGTATTTAATCTAATTTCGGCAGAATTGCTTCGATTTCATCCCGGCGAGGTTCGTATTGCGGTGGGAGCAGTAAACCAGAACCTAACTGATCCCAGGGCTCATCAATGCCAAAACCTGGGTTATCGGTGGCAATTTCGAATAGTACGCCGCCTGGCTCCCGGAAGTATAAGGAATAAAAATAATTACGGTCTATTTTATGGGTAATATTTAATCCCCGGCTAGCAATTTTGTCGCGGAAATGCGTTAATACTTCTTCGTTCTTTACCCGGAAGGCAATGTGATGATTAGTACCGGCCCCACCCATACCCCGGATTTGATTTGGAGCGTCTACTAAATCAATAATGCCAGCTTGCTCCACTGCATCCGTAGCGAACCGTTGGCGGTTGCCTTCCTGCGCTTGTAGCTTGTAATCGAAAATTTCTGTTAAAATAGCGGCTGTCGCCTGACTATCCCGTAAAGTTAAAGTAGCATTGTGAAAGCCTTTAGTAGCAACATCGGCCTTTACTTCCGGAGTTTCCCAAGGTACGCGCGCATCCGGCGTGTTGGAAGCAATTAAGGCAAACTGCAACCCATCCGGGTCTTGGAAAGCAATGTATTTCTCCCCGAATCTTTCTGCTGGTTGTTGGTACGGTACACCGTTCTCAGCAAAGCGGTTTAACCAGAAAGCAAAGCTGCCGGCCGGCACAGAATAGCCAATTTCGGTAATCATACCGGTTCCGGTAAGTCCTCGACGGGCTCCTTCGTAAGGAAAAAAAGTTAAAATAGTACCTGCACTGCCTTTTTCATCGCCGTAATACAAGTGGTAAGTACCCGGGTCGTCGAAATTTACAGTTTTTTTAAGCAGGCGTAATCCCAGCACCTTGGTGTAAAAGTCTAAATTACGTTTGGCCTTGTCGGCAATAGCCGTAATGTGGTGCAGGCCTAAAATTTTATTTTCCATAGAATTAATAATCGTTAATGTGACGAAGCCCGGACTTCAAAGGTGAAAGGTTACCCTGCCAATGGGCAGGGCTTCAATCAACTTTGTTTTACCAATTGAATCTCGGCTTGCAATTTAATTTCGTCGCTTACTACAACGCTACCCGCTTCGGTTACAGCGTTCCAGGTTAAGCCAAATTCTTTCCGGCTAATTTTTCCAGCTACTGTAAAGCCAGCTTTGGTTTGTCCGTAAGGGTCTACTACAATACCACCAAATTCAACGTTTACTGTAATAGGTTTAGAAATACCCCGAATGGTTAAAGTGCCATGTAATTTATAATCGTCGCCGCCTACATTCTCGTATTTATCAGCTACAAACCGGATTTCGCTGTGGTTTTCGGCATCAAAAAAATCGGCAGATTTTAAGTGAGTATCGCGTTGTTCGTTATTGGTGCTGATAGAATCAACATCAGCGGTAAATACTACGCTTTTCGCGCTGGTAAACTGATCGTCTTCGGTTTCCGCTTCCACGTTAAACTTTTGGAAATAACCCGTTACCGTAGTAATCATGAGGTGTTTTACTTTAAACTGAACTTCGCTGTGTGTTGGGTCTACTGCCCATTTTGTAGTTGCCATAGTCTTAATATTTAGTTTTTATTAGTTTATGTTTTTATTTGATAGAACAAATGTACATACATTTAATGTATATACATATAATATTCAGAAAAAATTCAAAAAAATTTTAACAAGGATAAAAGTCAGGCGAATTATTCATTCTCAAGTATTATTTAATAGCATGATTAACACGCCCTATTAAGTATTAAAACCTGAATGATTAAATTTTAAGTTGGGCTAAACTCTCTTCTACTGCGTATACCAAAATAGAACAAGATTTTACAGATTAATACGAACGTAGTTTAATAGTGGTCTATTAAATAGTAATAGTTGAGTTTTAATGTAGCTTTAGTAAATAAATTTTATTTTAAATAGAATTGGTACTATGAAATCTAACTGGCCCGAACTTTCCTATATTCATGCTAAAGAGACCTACAAAACTTTATTGCTGTTTACCCAAATAATAGGTAAAATAAAACTTACTCAACTTCCTTGGGTTAATCATGCCTGGCATGTTACTTTATCTGTTACGCCTCCCGGGCTAACTACAGGGCTTATTCCCAGTGAAAAACAATACTTTCAGATAGATTTTGATCTTCAGAACCATTATTTAATAATTATAACGCAGTCCGGCGAAAGACGACAGTTTAGTTTAAAGAATCTTTCGGTAGCCGACTTTTACCAGAAGGCCTTTTCCAATCTGACTGAATTAAATATAAATGTCAGGATTTATCCGGTTCCAAATGAATTAGAAGAAGTTATTCCTTTTCATCAGGATACAATTCACGCTACTTATCAGCCCGAACAAGTAGAACATTTACACCAGGTTTTACTGCATGCTCATCGCATTTTAACTTATTTCCGGGCTGAATTTAAGGGCAAATGCAGTCCGGTACATTTTTTCTGGGGTGGTTTTGACTTAGCTGTTTCTCGTTTTTCAGGGCGTCCCGCTCCAGAACACCCGGGCGGGGTACCACATTTGCCCGATTGGGTAGCACAGGAAGCGTACTCCCATGAAGTGAGCAGTTGTGGCTTTTGGCCCGGCAACGACAGCTTTCCTGAAGCGGCTTTTTACGCTTATATTTACCCGGAGCCAGCGGGTTATGATCAAGCAGTTGTTTCGCCTTCGGCTGCTTATTACCACCAAACTCTTCGAGAATTTATTTTACCTTACAACGCCGTGCAGCAAGTAGAAGAACCGGAACAAGCCGTATTGAGCTTTTTGCGGAGTACATATTCGTCTGCTGCCGATCTCGCCGGCTGGGACCGCGCCGCCTTAGAAGTAAGTAGTACCTCTTAATTAAAGAACTGTATTTTTCGAGTTTGCAAAATAGCTGTTACGCTAAACAGAAGATACTGAGTAGATTAATGTAATTGGTTATAGCCAGTATACTCACAACTTAACTGGCTCCTTTTGCTTTTCGGATAAAGTAAAAAACGGCTACTTAGGAAAGAACCAGGAAGGGCACAACTTGTTCGGGTTAAATGAGTATATTACTGTTCTAAAAACCTTTGCTTCCTATAATTTACATGATGAAAAGCCTTTTATCCGAAGATAGAATTTTATCTGTTGATATTGGTGGCTCTAATATTAAAGCCACTATTTTAGATTCGCAGGGAACACTGCTGAATGAGTACAAGAAACTGCCTACTCCTTTGCCGGCGGCTCCCGAAAGAGTAATTGCTACTATTCAGGAGTTAGTAAAAGATTTTTCAGATTATAATAAAGTGTCGGTCGGTTTTCCGGGTTATATCCGGAATGGGAGGGTATTTACGGCTCCCAACCTGGATACTTCGCTATGGCGAAATGTTTGCCTGCAGGAGGAATTAAAAGAGGCATTAAACAAACCCGTGCGACTGGTAAACGATGCCGATTTACAAGGTTTAGGTGTAGTGAGTGGTCAGGGTTTAGAAATGGTGATTACTTTAGGTACCGGCTTTGGTACCGCTTTATTGTTAGATGGCAATTTGTTACCCCACTTAGAACTGGCGCACCACCCCGTAATTGGCCGTAAAACCTACGACCAGTATGTGGGCGAAAAAGCTTTTAGAAAGCACGGAGAAGAAAAATGGAACCAGCGCATGGAACGGGTATTAAGCATTTTAAAAGCAGTTTTCAATTACGATCATTTATATATCAGCGGTGGAAATGCCAATAAAATCCGGTTTAAGCTGGACGATAATATAACTATTGTTTCTAACCGGGACGGAATAAAAGGCGGTACGCGCTTATGGTTGCAGGAAGAACATCACTTTTCTGATGCTTGTAAATCAGTCTTCTAGAGTTTTTATGAGCCATTGAGCTTATTGCCTGGCGAAGTCAGCTGCTCAAACGGGAATGTTTTAGTAAATAATTTTTTTGAGCGAGTAGTAGAGTTAAAAATAGATTAATAAAAAAGCAAACCCTGGTAGTTGAGTTTGCTTTTTTATTATAAACTAAATTTTACCTTTTTACTGATTTATAGCTTGCTGGGAGTAAGTTTTACGAGCAAACCCGGTCCTTCGGTAATGGCGTAAATGTAGCCATCTGGTCCTTCGGCAACGCTTCGTACGCGACCAATATCTTGTACTAATTTTTGCTCTTTCACGTATTTGGCACCATCTAACTGCACCCGGGCAATGTGCCGGAAAGCTAAGGCACCCACTAATAAATTCCCTTTCCAATCGGGGTACCGGTTACTGGTTACAATAGCCATACCGCACGGGCCAATAGAAGGAACCCAGTAACGAACCGGATTTTCTACGCCTGCCATTTCTTTAAACTCCGTTAAAATAGTACCGTCGTAGTTAATGCCGTAAGACGTTTTCGGCCAGCCATAGTTTTTACCTTTCTGAATCAGGTTTAATTCATCGCCTCCTTTAGGTCCGTGTTCTACGGCCCAAATACGGTTATTGGCCGCATCGTATACCATACCCTGCGGATTACGGTGACCATAAGTCCAGATGGATGGGTGAGCACCTGCCTGTTTTACAAAAGGGTTGTCTTGCGGAATACGGCCATCGTCGTAAATGCGGTGGATTTTGCCGTGGTCGTTATCTAACTCCTGTACTTTAGGCTGGGTACCTCTTTCGCCGGAGCTGAAATATAAATATTTATCTTTATCAAAAATTATCCGGCTGCCAAAATGGAAGTCAGCTTTTAAGTAAGGTTTGGCTAAGAAAATATCCTTTTTTTCTACTAACTGGTTGCCTTGCAGTTTAAAGCGCATAATAGCGGTAGTAGCACCGCCTTCTACCGGCTTGGAGTAAGAGATATAGATCCACTTATTTTTCTGATAATCCGGGTGCAGTTTAATGTCCAGCAAGCCACCCTGTCCTTCGGCAAATACTTCCGGTACGCCGGTTAATTTCTCGCCGGTATATTTATTATTCTTAAAAACCAGAATCTGGCCGGCCCGTTCGGTAACGAGTAATCTGCCGTCTGGTAGCCAAGCCATACCCCACGGGTTGTTAAAGCCTTCGTATAATTTATCAACGGTAAACGAGGTAGAATCGGCAATTACCTCCGACTTATGCTGGTTGGAGTGGGGCCGGGGAGAAGTTGCGGCTAGCGTAGCAAAAGCTGCTAGTAAAATAACTAAATAAAAAAAGGGTTTATTCATCGGGTATAATTACATAAAACGTGGTAAAACATTGCTTTTGAGAGTTCAAATTTGGTTAAGGAAATTATAAGATCAAATTATTTCCTTAACAATAAACAAGCAGTTCTTAGGAATGGTATACCTGCTTAAATATAGGTTTGCAAAGTATTTTCAAAATTAGTAATTTTTATAAATGCTTGATAGTTATTATATTAAATATTTTTGCCAAACCATTTAAGAGTAATGTAAGTTACCTTTATAGTTAGGATGAGGAACATTTAGCTTACTAAAAATTAAGTTTAAACATTTGTTTAAAATTTCTGTTTAAAACAATGGATTATGATAAAGTTTCCTGTTACCTTTGTACCGTTCATTTTTAAGTAGTATGACAAATTGTTTTTTAGTACCCGAAGAAAAATTAAAGGAGGCGGCTAAAAAAGTATTTCTGGAGAAAGGATTCGATGGTACTACTACCCGCGATATTGCTCAGGAAGCCGGAATGAATGTGGCCTTACTAAATTATTATTTCCGGAGTAAAGAAAAGTTATTTTCGTTGGTATTTAATGAATTGTTGGAGCTTAACTTCCGGGGTATGCTCCATATCATGAACCAGCCAATACCGTTGAAAGATAAAATAACGGGTTTGATAGATCATGATTTTCATATTTTTAGATGCAACCCGGGCTTGGTTACCTTTTTGCAAAACGAACTGCACCGAAATCCGGATCGCTTCCTGGATGCTATATCTTTTGAAAAAGGCCGGCTTACCACTGTTTTCGGGCAGCAATTGCAGGAAGCCATTGATGCCGGAGAGGTTCGCCCCATTACTATTCCGCATGTGTTACAGCTAATAGCAGCAAATGTGCAGTATATTTTTCAAAGTAAAGTAATGGCTACGCGCTTGTGGCAAATGACCGAAGAAGAGTTTGACCAACATTTAACCGAACACCAAAAAATAGTAAAAGATATGATTTGCAATTACTTATTTATTGCAAAACCGGATTGATTTTTTTTGCTGTTGTTTTAATCAATTGTTTAAAACAATTTAACAACTGCCCGGTTTTAAGTACCAATTAATTAAGCTCTATCGAGTTATTGCACGAAGTAGTTTAATCTAAAACAGAACAATTTTACCGATGCTAATTTTTACTTCCCGAACGATTAGAAATTTTACCGAGAAATTTCAACGTTTTACCTGCATAATTTTCCTCTTTAGCCTACTTTCTATTTCGAAGATGCCGGGCAATTACCAGATTTGCAGTATAACAAATTAAATAACGGATGAAAAAGAGCCCTGCCTTATTTAATCTGGCTTAATGTACCTCTGTCAGTACTTTTAGTTAAATAATGTACGGGCAGTTTATAACAAGATATTTTACCGGTTACAAAAAAATACATTCTACAAAAAGCCGGATTTTACCTTAATATTTAAATAAATATTTAATCCATTGCTCCGCTCAGTTTGCTTCAATCCAGTCAAATTTAGAACTATGTTACCGCATTATATTTCAAACTTCATCAAGGTGCTTCTGCTGGTTGGAGTTTTGAGTTTTCTAGCCATAAATAAAATGTTGGCCCAGAGCACTTCCCCCACTATTGTTAGAGGAATTTTAAATGATGCCCAAACCCAAGAGCCTCTTATTGGTGTTTCGGTGTATTTTCCAGACACTCAAATTGGTACGGTTACCGATGTGGAAGGTAAGTACGTACTAAAAGCAAATCAGGCTTTTTCGCAGGTACGCTTCTCCTATGTGGGTTACAAAACTGTTAACCGTTCTATTGCGCCTAACCAAATCCAGGAACTTAATTTAACTCTGGATAACGATAGTCAGCAATTAACGGAAGTAGTTATTAAAGGCAAGCGCCGCTACCGCAATAAAAATAACCCGGCCGTAGATTTAATCCGGGAAGTTATTGCGCATAAAGCCGCCAATCAATTACAACAGTATAATTTTGCCGAGTACGAACAATACGAAAAGCTGCGCTTCTCTTTAACCAATACCCCCACAAAACTCAAGAAAAACTTTTTACTCCGGGAATTTCCTTACTTAACCGCCGATTTAGACACTACTACCTTAAAAGGAAGAGCGCTGCTGCCATTTTATATACAAGAGGTTTTTTCTAATAATTTCTACCGCCGGAACCCCGATAAAAAGAAAAAAATAATTACCGCTGAGAAAAAAGTAGATTTCGGCGAGTACATCGATAGCAAAGGCATGCAGGCTTATTTTAACCACCTGTACCAGGACATTGATATTTATCAAAATAACATTACAGTAGTAACCAACCAGTTTCTGAGCCCAATTGCCGATGCGGCGCCTACGTTTTACCGCTTTTATATAACCGATACCGTAGCTACCCAGAATGGCAAACTAATACAGTTAACTTTTGAACCCCGCAACGAAACCGACTTTTTATTTGCAGGAAACTTATACGTAACCCAAGATGGTAATTTTGCGGTGCAGAAAGCCGATTTAGGCATTAGTAAAACCATAAACCTGAACTGGGTGCGGGATTTGCGCATTAAGCTGGATTTTACCCCCGATGAAGCCGGTAAATACCATTTAAGCAAAAGCGAGATGCGCGCCGACCTGGGCTTAACGCCTAAAGGTAATTTTGGCATGTACGGCAGCAGGTTAGTAGTTTATAGAAATTATGCCTTCGATAAACCGCAACCCATTAATTTTTACGAGGGTTTACCCATTATAGCAGCAGAGTTAAAGACCCAACCCGACGAAAACTTCTTTAATGCCAACCGTCCGGATTCGTTAACGGCCAGCGAATCTACTACTTACACCAACATTGAAACCTTGCGGAATTCGCCTTCTTTTAAAAGAACCACTGATTGGGCTACTCTATTAATTGCCGGGTATAAAAAAGCAGGTCCGAAAATAGAAATTGGGCCGGTGGCTACTTTTTACAGCTTTAACCCGGTAGAAGGTTTCCGGTTGCGGTTTGGCGGCCGTACCACTCCTGATTTTAGTAAAAAAATAAATTTTGATACCTACGCGGCTTACGGTTTTAAAGACGAAAAATGGAAGTATTATCTGGGTGCCACTTACTCTTTAACCGATAAAACCATTTACGATTTTCCGGTACGGTCAGTGCGGGTGAGTTACCAGCAAGATACTAAAATACCTGGCCAGGAATTGCAGTTAATTCAAGAGAGTAACGTTTTTTTAAGTTTAAAACGGGGTGTTAACGATAAATACCTGTACAATAAAACCTTTAACCTGGAGTATTTGCAGGAGTTTGAAAACCATTTTTCGTATCGTTTAGGCTTAAAAAGATGGCAGCAATCACCGGCAGGTAGCTTGGAATTTGAAAGAATTACAACTTCCGAAAACCAGTCATCTTTGTTATCTAGCTTAACTACCGCGGAGCTTTCGGCGGAATTACGCTGGGCACCCAACGAGAAGTTCTTTCAGGGTAAAATTTACCGTACTTCCTTTATTGGTCGTTATCCGGTGTTTACCATACGCGGGATTGCCGGCGTAAAAGGCTTGTTCGATGGCGAGTATAATTATCAGCAAATTACCTTAAACGTATTTAAACGCTTTAGCTTATCACAATTAGGTTACACCGATGTGGTAACCGAAGGTGGTTATTTGTTCGGGCAGGTACCGTATCCTTTATTATCTATTCACCGGGCCAATCAAACGTATTCGTACCAGTTTCAGTCGTATAACCTGATGAACTTCCTGGAATTTGCCAGCGACCGGTACGCCAGTATTATGCTGGATCATTGTTTTAACGGGTTTATTTTTAATAAAATTCCGCTTATCAAGAAAACCAAGTTCCGGGAGTATGTTACTCTTAAAGCTCTATACGGTGGTGTGCGCGACGAAAACAATCCGGCATATAATAGTCAGTTGTTGAAGTTCCCGGTAGATGCCAGCGGGCAGACTACTACTTACTCTTTAGAAGATAAGCCTTACGTGGAGGGTAGCGTGGGTATCGGAAATATTTTTAAATTTTTTAGAATAGATCTGGTAAAACGTTTTTCTTATCTCAACCACCCGAATACTTCAGAGCTAGGCTTACGCGGTCAGTTTAAATTTGACTTCTAAACCTCGGTCGGCAAGCGACGCACGAGTCACCTTTAAGTTTTGTAAAAAAGCTTTTCGCGACTGGCTAATTACGAGTAAGGGAGTAAGCTGGTCTATGTATATCTAACCCTATAAATATGACAACATTTAACCAAGTAAAGGATTTAATTTTGGCGCAAGGTATTGTTTCGCGGGTAGCCATTTTACTCGAAACCGATTTAGTACTAGACCTGAACTATAAACCAGTGGATAGAGCAGAGTTATTCCGGATGATTCAACGGGAATTTAAAATAAATCTGGACCCGGAAGAATTTACTTCCTTAACCCGGATAGAGCAAATAACCCACTATATTCAGGAAAGCCGCCAAATTACTAAACCTTGTTAAACTGGTAACTTGTTAAAAAAGCAATAATAATCCGTGATTACAATTCAAAATCAATAATAAAGTGAGACCTAAAAAAGTACTTTTAAACGAAAAATCAGTATACAATCGCATTAAAACGGAGTGGCAGATTTCAGAAGAATTTCCTCAATTAAAAAAGATGCCTTTAAAAAAATTGGGAGTTTCAGCCTTAGAAATAAACTGGTTATTGAATACCATGGAAGGTGAGTACCAGTGCAACATCGTAGAAAATAATGTTTCTTTGGGAATGCCCCTGGAAGATTTTGTACACATTATTATGCAGGCAAACGGGCAATAAGACGTATGCTTAAGCATTAACGGCTAACTTTTTCTGTATATTAGCCCGAATTAGTAAATTGTAAACTTCTTCCGAGCATAAATCTTCTATTATTTACGGGTTGCGCTCTTAATAATTGCTTATTATATTGTTAAGGTAACCGAAACAAATAATGCAAAGAGGGCTTTAACTAAATTCAACATGGAGCTACTGCAAATAAATACTCCCCAGCTAGTAGAAAACGTGTTGCCTTTTCGGTTATCCTTTCGGCCGTTTATTCATTATTTGCGCAAACGAAAGCAAGAAGTTCCGTTAAATTCGGGTCTTATTTTCTTGTACGATTATCTGATTACCCGCTTTACTCCTTTTTTGGATTCGGAAGCCTTAGAAGTAATTACCAATACTGAATCTTTAGATGAACTTTTTACGCTGATTAAACACAGCGTTTTGCCCTTAATTCATCAGGGGGATGAAATTCCTTACGCTATTGGCTTGCCTCATCATCCGCTTACTTTATTTCATTATTCCGAAACTTTTAAGCGTCTCACTAATTCTACGGAAAAGCAGCCTCCCCACTCAGACCTGGTTACTATGCGCGAAAATTTGTTACGCGCGTTGTATAAGCTGGTACTGGAGAAATGCTACCACGTTTCTATCAGTACCAGCTTATCGCCATGGCTGACCATTAAAAAAGAAATAGAAGGACTTACTAAATATTACCGCCTCCGCATCGATTTCCGGTTTGTGGAACCGCATCCACCGGGTACTTTATCTCCTCTGCAACCAGATTGGATTGATTTTGCCGAAAAAAACATACAGACGGTGGAAGAACTACCGGTGCCTATACCTCTGGAGCAATTTACGTTCAATGGATTCTGTTTTTTTCTGTTGGAAGATGTTACCGAACAAGCAACTCTTCAGGAATTAAAAGAAGTATTTGTGCACCTGCAATCGGAAGAGGAAAGTGGTATTTACTATAGGTTCGAAAAAGCATTGCGTAACCTGTGTGGCCAGAAAGACATTCAAATTGGATTAATGCCTTTTTTGCAGGTAAACGGCCAATATGTGCACCACGCACCATATACTTCCCGCAGTATTTTCCTCAGGCATTCGGCTTACCCCAGTAATGAAAAAAGTAAACCCAAGGTACAGGATTTAATAGAAAGAATTGCTAGGAAGCCTGAGCCTCGGATAATGAATGATCTCGTAGATGCTAAAAATCCACCGCAACGGCTTCTTCGCCGCAATGGGTTCGGTAGCTTTATAATATATCCGTTGGTAGTTGCAAATAATGCCATAGGTATGCTCGAAATTGGTAGTCCGCATGTAGGTGCCCTGAATAAAGAAGTCTTACGCAAGATTGAACAAGCCATTCCGATGGTAATAGAATTACTGCTATACCAACGGAATCAGTTCAAAAACAGCATGGAAGAAATTGTGCGGCAAAAATTTACTTTACTACAGCCGGCATTAGAGTGGAAATTTAATGAGGCTGCCTGGGCTTACCTGCGGCAAGGGGAAGACGTGCCATTCGAAGAAGAAGCTACACAGGTAATTTTTGAGCAAGTTTTTCCTTTTTACGGCGCTATAGATGTACGCAATTCTTCCACGGAACGTAACAAGGCCATTCAGCAGGATTTTATGCGACAATTCCGTTTTGTTGGCGAAATATTGCAGTTACCTAATTTGCCTACCTACCAGGTTCGGCCCGAAAAATTATTAGCAAAGAGCTGGTACTGGCAGCGCCGCCTGATAGAAAAAATTAGCCCGGAAGATGAAGAACAGATTACTGATTTTTTAAAACACGAAATAAACCCCTATTTCCGGTTTTTGCACCAGAATCATCCTGATTTTAACACTTGGGTGCAGCCTTATCTGGAGATTACCAATTCTACTACCGGTCTTTACCAGGAAAAATACCAGGCCTACGAAAAAAGTATGGCACTCATAAATACTACGGTTAATTCTTATCTGGAGCAAGAGTCAAAAAATATTCAAGTTATTTATCCGCATTATTTTGAGAAATTTCGCACCGATGGTTTAGAATACAATTTGTACATGGGAGCTTCTATTGCGCCCTGGTTGCCGTTTGGGGCAGAACATTTGCAGCAAATTCGCTATTGGCAGCTTTCTTCTATGGTGCAAATGGCTGCTTTAACGCACCAGCTTTTACCAAACTTACCTTTACCGTTGCAAACTACTCAACTTATATTAGCGCATTCGCACCCGGTAGATATTAAGTTTCGGCTCGACGAACACCGGTTTGATGTAGAAGGTTCGTATAGTATCCGGTACGAAATACTTAAAAAGCGCTTGGATAAAGCCCACCTGAAAGGAACAACCGAGCGACTCACGCAACCCAATACCATAGCCCTGGTTTATACTACCCGCACCGAAATAGAAGAATTCTTGCCAGTTATCCATCATTTACAACAAGAAAAAAAGCTGGGTCCGGAGATAGAATTTCTGGAACTGGAGTTGTTGCAAGGAGTTACGGGTTTAAAGGCTCTTCGCCTGCACATTAACTACATTAGTACGCACAATGGTAACGCGGGTGCTTAAGCTATTTCTATTTAGTAAATAGGAGTACTGCGTTACCGGGTAAAAGATTATAAAAGATAAAAAATGCAATAAATCATTCCTAAGTTAAAAGCCGCATGACAAGTAATGGCTCCTAAAATAGAACCGGAGTATTGCTTAAAAACAAAAAACAGCACACTAACTAAAAACATACTTACTACCCAAATCAAAGTTGAAGTTGTCAGAAAATGCCATTGCTGATTGATATAGACGAATCCGAAGTGGGAAATATGGGTAACGGCAAAAGCAGAGCTATCAACAATGGATGCTTTTTTCTCCCCAATAGAATTAGCAAAACTAGCGTGAACAATGCCCCTGAAAAACAGTTCTTCTCCAATGGGGCTAAAAATCATTCCGGTTAAAGCAACAACGGCAAATAAAATAGCCTTGTCATGAGAATTTATTTGGGTGGGTATTTTATACGACCTGCCAATATAGTTATACCAATTTTCGTAGTGGTTGCCGTATATACTCTGACCTATGTAATACAACAAGAAGCTAACAATTAGCCCGGCAATAAGAGCAAGAACAAGCCCGGAATATTTTCTAGGTCTGGTAAGGCCGATCTTCTTCCGGCCATATTTAGTCAGGAACAGAAAAGGGGCAACAGCAGAAATGAGCATAATTAATCCAATAGAGCCATAATTACCCGTTGAATTTGCTATTAGAACTAAAATAAACCTTGGAATACAAATTACCAGAACTAAGAATAAACCAAATTTCCAATTAAAATTAAAAATTCTGCTCCAAACGGGTCTTAGTTCATTTTCCATGTTTATTGTTCAGGATTATTAATCTTAGGTTAATGCAGCATCCCCACTGGCGCTTCTACTTCCGGTTGATCTTTAGTAGCAGGTATGGCTTTACGGCCGAGTAATAAAATAAATAACGCTAATAAAGTGGAGCCTAACATAAGGCTTGTCATGGGCACGGCCGAACGAGCTTCGAATAAACTTAATAAAACTGTAGCTAAGGCACCAAAACCCATTTGAGATGCGCCCATTAAAGCAGAGGCACTACCGGCATTTTTAGAAAAAGGGCGCATGGATAAGGCCGAAGCATTGGGAAAGGTAAAGCCTAAACAGCACAGGTAAACAAAAATAAAAGCAATGGTCTCAAACAATCCCAGCCAGCCTAGGTTAGTGGCAATTACAAATAAAAGTGCAGTAAGGGCCTGGCAAAACAGAGCGGTTAAAATAATTTGTTCGCTGCGGTATTTCTTTAGTAAAATGCTGTTTACCTGACTGGCCCCAATTAAACCAATGGAAAGGAAGGCGAAAATCCAACCGTATTGTTTTTCACTTACTTTAAATATTTCCATAAAAAGCAAAGGCGAACCCGATACATAGGCGAGCAGGCCAGCAAACGATATAGCCCCCGAGAACGCATACGTATAAAATTGTGGTACTTTTAAAACGGCAAAGAAATTAGTAAGTATAGGTTTGGGTTTTAGAGAATAAGTAGGGTCGGGTGAACTGCTTTCTGGTAGGCCAAAATAAACTGCCACTAAAATGGCTGCTCCCATAGCTGCTAAAATTAAAAATACCATTTGCCAGCCAAAATCAGCCGTTACATAACCGCCTACCGTAGGAGCTACCATCGGCGAAACTCCTACTACCAGCATGAGCAGCGAAAAAACTTTAGCATTGTCTTCAATCGGAAATAAATCGCGCACCATGGCTACCGAAGCTACTGCTGCGGCGCAACTGCCAATTGCCTGAATAAAGCGCAATACTATTAAACTGTCGATGGAGGTAGCAAAGGCACAAGCCACCGAAGAAAGTACATATATGAACAAGCCGGCGTATAACGGACTTTTTCGTCCAAAGCGGTCTAATAAGGGACCGTACAAAAGCTGCCCCGCTGAAATACCAATAAAAAAGCTGGATAAAGAAAGAGCCACATCCGCCACGGTAGTGCGTAAATCTTGAGCAATGGCCGGAAAACCGGGCAAATACATATCAATGGAAAAAGGGCCAAGCGCAGTAAGGGTACCTAAAATCAGGATAAGCGAAAAGTATTTTTGGCGAGTCATGGGGTAATGGTAATAATAAGCGGCAAAGATAGTAGAAGTTAACCGACCAGGAAGCATTACCCGGCGGCTTACCTACGTTCTCCTATTTTATTGGTTTACTTTTTTGCCTGGTTTACTTGCTTACAATCAACATCTGAATAGCGAATGAGACGTAAAAATTTATTAATTGTAATTATTAAATAACTGGATAAAATTAGTTTAATATACTGGATGTCGAAATCAACAAATTATAATATTGGTATTCTGTTACTTATACCCACAAAAGTCTAATATCTGATATCTTAATACTTGTGTCTCTTTACTTAATAAAGTATTTGCAGTTGGGGGCGAAGCTAATTTTCTGTTTTTTCGTTACCTTAAGAAGTAGAATTCTATTTTCGATTAGCGTGATATGAATAAAATACCTTTGATAGTATTAGCCAGCGGATTGGGCCTGCTAACAGCTTGTAAATCTTCCGAAAATAATAATCAGAATATAAAAACCGAAATGGTTACCGAAACACCCGTACAAGAAGTTGTGGAACCCATGCGCAAGTTAAGTTTCCCGCATTCCGTTACATCTAAAATTAATCAGGTAGATAACTATCACGGCACAACTGTAGCAGATCCGTACCGTTGGCTCGAAAATGATACGGCTAAAGTAGTAAAAGAATGGGTAGAGGCGCAGAATGAACTTACGTTTGGCTATTTAGAAAAAATTCCTTTCCGGCAAAAAATTAGGCAACGGCTAACTAAAATCTGGAATTATCCGAAATACGAAGCCCCCTTTAAAGAAGGAAATAAATATTATTATTTTAAAAATAATGGCTTGCAAAACCAGAAAATACTTTACGTGCAGGATGGTTTAAAAGGTACTCCTACGGTTTTTTTAGACCCAAACAAACTATCCGAAGATGGTACCACCGCAATAAGTACAATAAGCTTTTCGGCTAACGGCGATTACATGGCCTATGGTACTTCGGGTGGAGGTTCTGATTGGAACGAATTTTACGTAATAGAAACGGCTAGTAAGAAGAAACTTGCTGATTCTTTGCAGTGGATTAAGTTTTCGGATGCCGCCTGGTTTAAAGACGGGTTCTTTTATAGCCGCTACAACGAACCAAAAACCGGTTCTAAAATGGCGAATAAAAACGAGAACCATAAAGTGTATTACCATAAAATAGGTACCACCCAAGCCGAAGATCAATTAATTTACGAAGACAAAAATCATTCGAACCGTTTGTTTTTTGCCCAAACTACCGAAGATGAACGTTTTTTGGTTATTAGTGCTACGGAAGGAGCTAGTTCCATTAATGCCTTGTACTATAAAGATCTTACCAGCGACAAAGCCGAAATTAAACCTTTAGTAAATAATTTCGAGGCCGAGTATGTATTAGTAGAAAACTTAGGCGATAAATTGCTGGTTCGAACCAATAAAAATGCCCCGCATTATCAGTTAGTCCTTATTGATCCGGACAAACCCAACCCAGATAATTGGCAAGTAGTTATTCCGGAATCGGAAGATGTGCTGGATAATGTGTCTTTAGTAAATAATAAATTGTTGGTTACCTACATGCGCAATGCCTCCAGTCATTTGTTAGTGCACGATACTAAAGGTAAACTTTTGAGTCAGGTAAAATTACCAACGCTAGGCACGGTAACTGGCTTTGGAGGTAAAAAAACGGACAAGGAAATTTTTTATACTTTTAATTCTTTTACCTACCCAAGTACTATTTATAAATACACCGTAGCTACTAATAAATCAGAATTATACCGCAAACCTCAGGTAGCGGTACAGATGGATAGTTACGAAACCAAGCAGATATTTTATACCAGTAAGGATGGGACTAAAATTCCGATGTTTATTGTGCATAAAAAAGGCTTAACCTTAGATGGTAAAAACCCAACCTATTTATATGGATACGGCGGCTTTAATGTTTCCATTTTACCGGGTTTCAGTATTTCGCGCATGTTATGGCTCGAAAATAATGGAGTTCTGGCTATTCCTAACATCCGGGGCGGAGGGGAGTTTGGCGAAGATTGGCATAAGGCGGGAATGCTGCCTTACAAACAAAACGTTTTTGATGATTTTATTGCAGCAGCAGAATATTTAATTAATGAAAAGTATACGAGTCCGGCCCGATTGGCAATTGCCGGTGGTTCTAACGGTGGCTTATTAATTGGTGCCGTAAGTAACCAGCGTCCGGATTTATTTAAAGTAGCCCTGCCCGCTGTTGGCGTTATGGACATGTTGCGGTTTCATAAATTTACTATTGGTTGGGCCTGGGTAGAAGAATATGGCTCCAGCGATAATCCCGAGCAATTTAAAAACTTATTAGCTATTTCGCCGCTGCATAATATTAAAGAAGGTGTTAGTTACCCTGCCACGCTTGTTACTACTGCCGACCACGACGACCGGGTAGTGCCGGCGCATTCTTTTAAATACATTGCTACCTTGCAGGAAAAAGGTGCAGGACCCAATCCTTACTTAATTCGGGTAGATGTAAATGCAGGGCACGGAGCAGGTAAAGCTACTTCTTTGCTCATTAACGAAGCCACCGATATTTGGTCTTTTATTTACTATAATATGGGTCTGAACCCGTATAGGGGTAAAAAAGTGTAAATTATCTAATATATTTTTGCGTAATATTAGTTTTTGATTATATTACCTAGGTATTTTAATCATTTAAGTTTACGCAAATGAAAACAATCTCTACCCTTGTTAACCTACTGGCTATTTTGTTAATAGTAGGTGGTATTGTTATGCGGATTTATAACTTACCCGATGATCAAATTAGTCTCACAATTTCTTTGTTTGGCGTCCTTATCTATATTTTAGCGGCTCCTGAAAAAACAAAAATTTACCGGCGTAACTTATAGCCAAAAAATCTGTAACGGAAAAAGTAAATAGTTCCTTGTAGTTGTTATTTGGGTAACCAAAAAGTAAAGCCAGAATATTAGGCAATACGGGCTTTACTTGTAATACCTAAAATGATAACTTGCCCCTTCTTACGAATCAAATTTAAATGAACATTTCTATTCGTCGGGGTATTGCAACCGATTTGCCGCAGGTGTATGCTTTAATTCAGGAGTTAGCTATTTACGAAAAAGCACCCGATGAGGTAACCAATACTCTTGTTGATATGCAGGAAGATGGTTTTGGCCCAAACCCGGTATTTGAATTTTTTGTAGCCGAAGCCGATAATACCGTCGTTGGCATTTGTTTGTATTACATGGCTTATTCTACCTGGAAAGGCCGGATGTTGTACCTGGAAGATTTAGTAATAACCGAAGCTTACCGCCGCTACGGAGTAGGCAAAAAGCTGTTCGATGCATTTGCTCGTCGGGCGTTAGAACTAAACGTAAAACGTTTAAAATGGCAAGTACTGGAATGGAACGAGCCAGCCATTAAATTCTACCGTAAGCTTAATGCCAACCTCGACCCAGAATGGATTAACTGCAACATGACAGCTGAACAAATAGCTGATTACGTAGCCGCGAATGGTTGAGGCATTTTATAGTTGAACCATTAAGTTGCTAAAAACAACAATCACATTCCTCGATTAATAAAGCTAAGTCTCACAAAATTAGCTCTTTTACCTCTGGTAAAGGCAAATGCTTTTTGATTTCTACAGGCTTTCAAAAATGGTTTAGAATTGTACACATCCAGTATCTAAATCAATCCATAATTTCTAAAATAGAATGAAACGTGACGTATTTATTAGGGTAACGTGCGTTGTGTTTTTTCTGCAGCTCCGTTTCAAAATCGCGTTGAAATTCTTCTAAATCGGCTATGTGGCGGGCAAAGTATTGTACTGCGTAGGTAGTGCCGCCATTGTCTTCGTACTCCGTCAGCATTTTACAAATCTGGTACTTAATAAAATAAGTAGTAGCCATTATTTCAGGAATATGTACTTCCTTCATCCACGTTAGCCAATCCTCAGCAACAGTATTGTCAATATTTATGGTTACATTATATAAAATCATACGTAAAAATAATGATTTTCCGTTTGCAACGTTCTGAAAAATAGAAGCAGCTTTTTTCTCTTAATTAGTATTAATGAATTTATATATAAAAATATTCATTCGGCGTGCGTGGATGTTGATTAAACTAGCAAAAGGTGACGCTCACCGAAAATCTAAACAAAGCAAATTTTATTTGCTTTATATTTGTACATCACAATAACGAAAGAGGTTGTTAAGAAGCTGAATAATGAAAATAGCTGAAGAAAAATTCGGCTGGCTCATTACAGGAAAGCTAAATAACTAATAAAAACAACCATTATCATTTCGAATTTAACCAGTGCAATCAATGCCCTTACAAGGTTAAAAGTGTGTTAGTAAATTTAAAGATTAATTTGTATCTTTAAAATACTACTGAAAGAGTAACAACAACCAATAAGTATACTATAAAGGAGCAGCCCCTTGGGCTGCTTTTTTATTTTATAACCTTTTTAATGAAGGAAGTCAGTTGTAGTTAAGAACTTATACAAATAGTAAAAAGAACCTTCGATTGTTCAAACCCAACAGGTTTTAAAAACATTATTGTCGGAAATAAAAGTTTAAAACAGTTTTTTCTATTTACTTCCGTTCTCTTGGAAGGATCTAACCAATTGAGAGTGAATTCCGAAGTGTTTTCTAGAAAGTTATAGCAGGTAATCTCCTTTACTTTCAACAATTCGTTCTTCTTTTCTGCCGGTTAGTTCCTTTCAGGATGACAATAGTAAAAGAAGTAGCCATCATCAGATTACTGATCCGGCAGGTTTCCAACATTTCTGTTTTCAATACCTACCGGATTGGCTTCTTTATAATATCCTCTTAGGGTAATTAGTAAATAACTACTTGGTATTAAAAGGAATGTATTAGGCTGCTTTATAAGCATAAATGCTAGCTAGTCACTTTAATGGCGATGACTGGAGAAAGTTAAAGGTATAGCTAAACGCACCCCAAAGTTGCGACCCATATTAAATACTCCTCGACGACCAGTAACCTCATTTAAAGCAGCGTATTTTAACCGACTCAAATGATTTTGGTAGGCAACATCAAATATGTTACTGGACATAATAGAAAGAGTACCTAGTATACGTTTGCCATTGGTTATATCAGTACCTAAGCCGCCATTTACCAGCGAGTAAGCAGGGGTAGCCGTTTCGGTACCAAAGGCACTGTAAAAACGGTTTTGCCTAAAATTATGTTCTAATTCTAGACGGGCATAAACATTACGAAACACTGGCCCTACTTTTTTAAAGTTAATCCGGATTTCAGACTGCAATCGGGTCGCAGGAATAAAAGGTAAATTCCGGGTAGAATCGGGCTGGTTTACCTGATGGCCCCGCACCAGCGAAAAAGTATTTTCAAAATGCAACCAATCCAGCGGGTGCGGGTGAATATCTAAACTTAATTCGCCACCCAGCAGGCGGGCATTACCTTGTACGTACTTGAACGTAGAAGCCAGATCATTAGGGTCACCGCTGAGTGAATCGCCACCAAACCTGCTTTCCAGCTTTTCGGCAAAAATGTATTGTTGTACCGCATTATGAAAGCCACTAATATCTAAGGTAATGTGCTCGGTATTCACATTTAAGCCTGCATCTACCTGAAAACTGGTTTCAGGATTTAAAGCAGGATTACCAACTTCGTAACGAATAGTACCTTCATGAATACCATTAGCCGCTAATTCGGAAATATTTGGCGCCCGAAAACCGCGGGCCGCATTTACTTTAACCGATACATTTTCGGAGAAGGCGTACGTACCGCCCACACTACCGGATATATTGGAGAAGCGGGTTTTAAAGCCGGCAAACTTTGTGGTAGTTGCATCCAATAGATTGGTTACCGGCTCTTCATTTTCGTTTAAATAAAGGGCATCGGAAGTTAGCCAACGCTCATCTAGGCGCAAACCGCCGCTTATATTTAAAGCGCCCATTGTTTTTCGGGTAAAAGCAAATACTCCAGCATCGCGCATCTGGTATTCCGGAATTAGAAATTCTACGCCCTTGTTTTTGTTTTGCTGGTGCATGCCGCTTATGCCAAACGTAGTTTCCCAACCATGTGCTTCCGGCAGAAAATACTTAGCATCGTAGCTTATAGTTTGCAAATCGAAGAATAAGGATTTTTCATTTTCATCTAAAATATTACCAAATTCTTTCCGAAGATTTTGCTGCCAATCGACATTCACGTTTAAGCGCGATGCACCAATAATAAAATTATTCTGTGAGGCAATCCGGCGGTGGTTTATACTTTGTTTTGGAATATCCAGGTGATATCCTTTTAGGTCGGCTGGCATTACAGCTTGTTCTGTAAAACTAGTATCCGTTTCTGGTACTAATTTCAGAAAATTACCATCGGCATCGCGTTCGCCTTCCACTAAACCAACTTCCTGGTTAAACGTGCTGAAATTTAAGTGAGAAAATCCCCAACTTTTATTTAGACCAATATAACCGCTGGCGTTTAGTTCGTTAAAGCCAGAGTTGTATACCGGTCCATCGTAACGGTTACGGTAATTACCTGCTTGCTTGTTGCTTAAACGAGCTTGCCAGTTAAAACCGTTAATGTTACCTGCGTTAAATAATGAGTAAGCTTGTAACCGGTTGTTCGTTTGATATCCCGCACTTACGTTGCCAATAATCCGGCCTTCTTCTACAGGGTCAGCGGCTAGAAAATTTATAACTCCAGCCATGGCATCAGAGCCGTACATAATGCTACCCGGACCCTTTACTATTTCAGCCCGGTCTACGGATGCTTCGTCGATTTCAATGCCGTGTTCATCGCCCCATTGTTGCCCTTCCTGCCGCATGCCATTATTTAGCGTTATCACCCGGTTAGCACTAAGTCCACGGATAACTGGTTTGGAGATAGCTGCACCCGTAGAGATTTGAGAAATACCTGGGGAATGCGCAATAGCATCAATAATATTATTGGCAGATCGTTGCCGAAGCTGGGTGCCTTCTATAACCGATGTTGGTACCGGATTACGGCGCATTTCCGTGGAAGCCGATACGCCGGTTATAACTACCGTGTTTATTTCGGTAGCGGAAGCAGCAAGCGGAAAATCAAGGGTAGTTTCGCCGCTAATAGTAATAGAGCGAGCTGTGCTCACGTACCCTACATAACTAATTTGCACTAAAAACCGGCCCCGTGGTAAATTTCGGATTTGAAAATTGCCAGTTTCGGTGGTTGCGGCTCCTTTTCTAAGGTCCGGCAGGTAAACAGTGGCACCAATTAAAGGTTCCTGAGTAGCCTGATCCACAACTTTGCCGAATAAAGTATTCTGGGCTAAAACAGGCATTGCCCCAAAAATAAATAAGGTATATATAATGAGTTTAGTCATAAAAGTTAAGTAAAATAAAAGGTTTGCTCCAAAAGAGCTTACCAAGATGGTAGCTTTAAAAAAAATCTTGTAAATGCCTGAACCCGCTGCTAAGTAATAGCAGATAGGAGAAAAGCGCAGTAAAGAGAAATTAAGCTACAGGAGGTCCCCGATGGGGTTGGGTATTAGGGAAAGTAAATTTCCATACCGAGGCAAAGGCTACCTGGTACGTTATTGGAAAGGAAACTATTTGTACCCGCAATGGGGTTTGGGTAGAATAAAAAGGACTATCAAACAAATGATCGGTAGGGCAGTGGATATGTTTTTGCTCCAGTTTTACCGCATCGGTTTTAGAAGTTTGCTTATGAATAGTATGCTGGTGAGCGTGCAATGCCAGGACCAACTCATCTGGGGTTATAATCCGGCAGAAGAGCAGGAGCATAAAATAAACCGTTATCTTCCGGAATAAGCTCACAATAGCAATTGTTTTCAGGACAAAGTTAAATACATTTAATTTTAGTTTACTTTATTTTAATTGAATATTATTCTTTTATAAAGTTTATGATAAGTTCTGAGTTTTTGGTATTTAGTAATTTGCAATCAGAATAATTTACTAATAAAATCAGATACTTACGGAATAAATAGGTGCGTTTTAATCTGATAGATAATGCTTTAACAACTGTACGATACAAATTGAATTTAAGTAATTGAACAAATAAGAAATTAAATGTTAAAATCGTTGTTAAAAAGACTCTGCTTAAATTGATACTGCTTTTCTGGAAAATATTATGGATTTTAAACTTGTGTTTTTTGTTTTCTGATGGAGAAGTTTTCTTTATCTAACTATTTTATTATGCGCCAATACAGATTGAATATTGGATTGGTAGGTCTGGTTTTAATTTTAGTAATTACAAGTTGTAGTAAACGTAATTATAACGTTGATGCCGAAACGGCACCTTTGGTAAACTCTAAATCGGGTTTATTTAAAAGGAAAATAATGGAGCCTGTTACCACAGCATCCATTGATACCACCAGACCTTCTTTGGCCACAACTCCTGTTCCGGATACGGTACAGGCAGCAACTAAAAAACGCAAGAAACAAAAAAGAAGCAAGAAAGAATTCCTTGGGTATCCCATCCGGAAAGGATACGTGAAATCTGGCAAGGGAAATAGAGCTACAATAGAAAAATTCTCTTACTTAAAAGAATACATTGAGCCTAGCGTTTACGCGCCGGCTAAGTATTACTACGATACCAAGCGGCACCGCATTTTCAAAGCACGTACCATTGATCCTAAAAGAGCCCGTATTGTACATGGGCCTTACAAAAAAATGGTAGGCAATAAAGTAGTAGCAGAAGGTTACTTTTACATTGGCACGCGCCATTTGCGTTGGGAGTCGTACAATAAAGATGGAATTCTATTAAGTAAATCGCACTTTGAGAAAGGTTTCCCGCGCGATGCCGTAATTAATTACTACGATGCGGGCCAGAAAAAAATGAAAGAAGTAATTCCTTACGTGAACAATAAAGTAGAAGGCGACTACGTAATGTTTCACCCTAATGGCTTATTAGCTTGGGAAGGCCAGTATGAAAAAGGAAAAAAAGTGGGGGTTTGGATAGAATTTTACGATTTCCGGAACCGCAAGCATTTTGAATATCAATATCCCGAATCAGCCAACGATAAGCCTTTTGAAGCTTTCTTGATTAAAGAATACGATCGCAACGGCAATATTATTTTCGAGAAAGGTAAAATTGATAAACGCCCGAAAATGTAATTTAGTTTGTAGTCGATAGTTCACTGTCCATAGACCCTGAATTCAAAGTTGAGATTTAATAGTTAATAAGTCATTAAATTAACTGCTTATTAATTAGGGGTTAAGTTTAAGATTTATACCTTATTTCTGCCAAGAAACTGCTATTTATCTAATAACCCGTTGACTGTGGTCTATCGTCCATGGACCATCGACCATCAATTAATGAAAAGCATCTTCTATATGATGGATCTGAAAAGGTGCGGGCGAACGGCCGCTAATGGCAATAACATCAAACCGAATGTCGTGTTGCCAGTTTAATTGGTGAATATATTCTTCGGCCGCCAGTAAAAACAAATCTATTTTCTTTGGGGTAATCGCTTCTTCCGGAAACCCAAATTGATTACTAGTACGCGTTTTAACTTCCACAAAAATTAACAGAGTGCCTTTTTGAGCAATAATATCAATTTCGGCTCTTTGGTAACGGTAATTTTGAGCTAGTATCGTAAAGCCATGCTCTATTAAATAAGTAGCGGCTAATTTTTCGCCGGTCGCTCCGGTATGGTTATGCTGTGCCATGTACGCCTTCTTTTTTCATGGGCTCTTGCTTTCTCACCAACTATTTAAATATTAATTGGTAATATTTTAAATTTTCCTAACCTTTCTTTTACCGAATGTTATTAATTTCGCCCAAGGTCAAGCTATTAACGTTATGCTACAAAATATTAATCCGGTTACCACTAATGCTTGGAGAAAATTAGAACAGCACTACACTATCATGAAAGATAACCACATGGTAGATATGTTTGCCGTAGATCCAAGCCGGTTTGCTACATTCTCGTTACATTTTGAGGATATAGTGGTTGATTTTTCGAAAAATATTATCAACGAGCAGACTATAGAAGCATTGTTGGAGTTGGCCAATGAGGCACAACTAAAAGATGCCATTGAGCAAATGTTTGGCGGCGATAAAATAAATCTGCGGGAAAATCGGGCAGTACTGCACGTTGCTTTACGTAATCGTTCGAATGAACCTATTTACGAAGATGGGGAAGATGTAATGCCCGAAATAAACCATGTTCTGGATCAGATAAAGAGTTTTTCTGAAAAAATAATTTCCGGTCAATGGTTGGGGTATTCGGGTAAACCTATTACGCATTTAGTAAATATTGGCATTGGCGGTTCGGATCTAGGCCCGTACATGGTTACGGAGGCGCTTAAACCCTATCAAAAGCCTAATTTAAAAGTACATTTTGTATCGAACATAGATGGTACGCACATTGCTGAAACCCTGAAAGAAGTAGATCCGGAAACTACTCTTTTCATGATTGCCTCTAAAACTTTTACTACCCAGGAAACCATGACCAATGCCGAAACGGCTAAAAGCTGGTTTTTAGAGCATGCTCAAAACGAAGCCGAAGTAGCAAAGCATTTTGTAGCCATTTCTACAAATTTAAAGGCGGTTAAAGAGTTTGGGATTGCAGAAGAAAATATGTTCGTTTTCTGGGATTGGGTAGGCGGGCGTTATTCGCTTTGGTCGTCTATCGGGTTATCTATTGCCTGTTTCATTGGCTACGAAAATTACATTCAATTGCTGGAAGGTGCCCATGCTATGGACAAACATTTCCGGATGACGCACTTCGAAAAGAATATTCCGGTATTGCTTGCCTTAATTAGTATTTGGTACATTAATTTTTTTGGGGCTCAAACCGAGGCTATTTTACCTTACGATCAATACATGCATCGCTTTCCGGCGTATTTTCAACAAGGGAATATGGAAAGTAACGGTAAATCCGTAGACCGTAATGGCGACCGCGTTACATACCAAACCGGCCCCGTTATCTGGGGCGAACCCGGCACTAACGGGCAACACGCTTTTTATCAACTTATTCACCAGGGTACCCAAATTATTCCCTGCGATTTTTTAGCTCCCGCTATTAGTCACAATCCTATCGGCGACCATCACGTAAAGTTATTATCTAACTTCTTTGCGCAAACTGAGGCCTTAATGAACGGCAAAAGCTTGCAGGAAGTAATAGACGAGTTAAAAAACGAAGGCTTGTCTGAAGAGGAAATAAAAGAGTTGGCCCCGGTAAAAGTATTTGCGGGTAATAAACCAACTAATTCTATACTGTTTAAAATACTCGACCCTCGTACGCTGGGTAGCTTAATTGCCATGTACGAACATAAAATATTTGTGCAAGGAGTTATCTGGAACATATTCAGTTTTGATCAGTGGGGCGTAGAATTAGGTAAACAACTAGCCAAAAAAGTGTTGCCCGAACTGCAAAATACCGAAGAAATTACGTCGCACGATTGTTCTACTAATGGGCTGATAAACGCTTATAAGAACATGTGTAATCAGTTTTTCAAAAGCTAATAGTCGATAACGCATTATTTAGAACTCTCAGCTTAATCCTTTTAAACTTTTTAATAATTTTTTATTGTTAAGTAAAGGCACGCGGGGTATTACTAAGTTAACAAACTTTAAAATTTAACTTTTTAAGGTAGTAATTTCATAATAAACATCTATTTAAGGTTGGCTTATATGTTTGCAGAGTTAAAAGGCTTTAAAGAAAGCTGCGTTATTTACTAATTTGCTAAAATCTGTGATTAATAAAGAAGTTGAGGTAATTTCATTAGGCGTTATTGATTACCAGGAAGCCTGGGATTATCAGGAAAAATTATTTGCTGATACGATTGCTATTAAAACAGCTAACCGTAACCTGGAGCCATCGGAGCGCAAATTAACTTCTAACTATTTAATATATTGCCAGCATCCGCACGTTTATACTTTAGGTAAAAGCGGGAAAGAAAGTCATTTGTTGCTTAATGAACAAAGCTTACAAGATCATCAAGCGAAATTTTACAAAATAAACCGAGGGGGCGATATTACTTATCATGGCCCAGGGCAACTGGTGGCTTATCCTATTCTGGATTTAGATAATTTTTTTACGGACATCCATAAATATCTGCGGTTTTTAGAAGAAGCTGTAATTTTAACCTTAGCCGATTATGGCATGGTGGCCGGACGTATTGCGGGGTTAACCGGAGTTTGGCTGGATTTTGAAGAACAAAAAAATCCCCGAAAAATTTGCGCTATGGGAGTTAAGTGCAGCCGCTGGGTAACCATGCATGGTTTGGCTTTAAACGTAAATACTGATTTAAGTTATTTTAACCACATTATACCCTGCGGCATACCCGATAAAGCAGTTACTTCTATGCAGCAAGAGTTAAACGCAATAGTTTCGTTGGCCGAAGTAGAAGAAAAACTGTTATTTTATTTTGCAAAACTTTTTGGAGCCTCCTGCCATATACTGTCTCATGAGAGAAGATATTAATTTTGATCCGGTAGAAGGAGTATCTATTGCTATCGTTACCGAGATGAATGAGGTAAATGAACCGGTTTGGAACGTTTATCTCCTAAATCAGAACGATGTTTACCTCGACAATGTATTGGTTTCATCCAAAGGCTATGGTGAGTATAAAGGCGAAGACATAAAAACTTCTATTCTGCGCCATATGTTCGAGCAAATACAGCCAAAAAGCTTCGCTAAGATTGAACCAATCGATCCTGCCATTTTCCATATTTATAACGAGTATTGGGTTAGTTACTACATTGGCCGCAAGATTTACGATAAAAGATTCGTTTTCGTACCAGATTCTATTGTAGAAGAAAATCTTATTTATATTTCTATGCTGGGCCGTAAAGGGGTTTTACACAGTTAAATTATTGTTCTGAACTGCATGGAATAATAAATAAAAAATAAGCCTGATTTTTGTACTATAAAATTCTATTGCTAGCAAATACTTAGGCTTAAAATTTAAAAGTAAGCACATTACTTTTTTAAACACTTTATGATTTCATTGTTGCTTTCTTTTAGTTGGTCATTCTTAATTGCTTTATTTGCGGTGCCTTCTATTATTTATGTGGCGCATTTAAAAAATATTCTGGACCAACCTAATCTTAGAACTGTACACGAATCTCTAACTCCCCGATTGGGCGGTTTAGCAGTATTTGCTGGTTTTATGTCGGCATTAACTATATTCGGAGATTTAAGTAATGGCGTACAGCAGCTCCTGGCAGGTTGTGTAATTCTTTTCTTTATTGGGTTAAAAGATGATTTAGTAACTATTTCACCGTTTAAAAAATTTGCCGTGCAGTTACTCGCCAGCGGTATAGTAATGGTAATGGCCGATATCCGGATTACTAGTTTTCAGGGTATTTTTGGTATTGATGTGTTACCGATAGGAGTTAGTTTTGCTTTTACCTTTATAATGATTGTAGGAATTACCAACGCTATAAACTTAATAGATGGTTTAGATGGTTTAGCCGGCACTATTGTATTAATTATAACCAGCACCTTTGCCTGGTTCTTTTTTATGTACAATAGCAACTATTCTTTTGTAGCCGTTTGCCTCATAGGCGGAATATTAGGATTTCTACGCTATAATTTTCATAAGGCCACTATTTTTATGGGGGATACGGGTTCTTTGCTATGCGGATTTATTATATCAGTACTAGCCATTCAGTTTATTGAAATGAGGGTAGTAAATTCGTCGCCGGCTATTACCTTGGGTATATTATTTGTGCCCTTGTTTGATACCGTACGCGTTTTTATTATTCGTATTTCAAAAGGTATATCGCCTTTTTCACCTGATAAAAATCATATCCATCACCGGTTATTAGCAATAGGTTTCAGCCAAATAAATACGGTACTTATTTTAGCTTTCATTAACATTGCCGTTATTGGCTACGTTGTTCTTCTGGATGAACTGGGTAACTTGTACTTGTTAAGTTCGCTGATACTTTTTTCTGTTTTGTTAAGTTTCGTTTTAGGTGTATACAAAACTAAAAGCCCGGCTCGTATTTCGGCTTGATGGATTATATCAGGCTTTTATCGTCGGGTTACTATTGGGAATGCTCTGGCTGCCTGGCAATTTGCTGGCGCAGGACGGACGAAGTATAAACCTGAAAAACAAAAATCAGTTAACTTCCGACTGGCTGGTTTTTAAACCTAATCAAAATCGCCTTACCTTATATTTACCCGATTATCATGGGCCGGTAAATACTTTATATCAGTGGATCAGCATTCGGCCGGGGCAGCCTTTTAGAATTTCTTTCACCGCCCGCCAAGATTTATGTTTGTTCGTAGATAATCAATTAATATTTACCGCCGATTCAGTGGCGAGCTACGAAATAGATTTAGCTAAATTAATACCTTATCCAAATACCCAACATCGGTATTTATTATGCATCTGGCATCCGGGAGGTTTATTAAATTACCAAACATTTCGAAATGCAGTACTTACCCCGGAAGAAGCAGCTAATATACAAATTGATGTAAAGCCAGTAAGTGCCGGATTAGCAATTAAGCCTAAAAATTTGCCTAACCAAAATGTGTTTATTTTATTTCTGCTTTGCATAGGCTTAATCTATGGTAGTCTGCGTACCAATTACACGGCCGATTTTTATAGTATATTCCGGCTAAACACTTTTTTACGCCGGACTGGATTAGATGAAGGGTTTTTGGCCAAACCAATTAGCAGCTGGTCGAGCATTTTATTTGTGCTTTCCTTTTCGTTGTCTTTTGCTCTGGTAATTGTTGCTATTCATACCAATGTGCAGAACAATGTTATCTTCAATCGCTTGTTTTTGGTTTCCGAAGCGGATATTACCTCTAGAATACTTTTTTATACCTTCCTGATTTTTATTTTTATTCTGTTGAAGTATATCTTTTTAAGGGTAATGGGAGTAATATTCGGTTTAAAGTCATTAGTACTAACGCAATACCGGGAGTTTTTGCGTACTATATTGTTTATGGGGCTATTTTTTCCGGTAATAATGCTGTTGTATTTAGTGCTGAATACCGTTAATCCGAAGACAGTATTATTAGTTTCAAACATAGCAGTGGCCAGTATTCTGGTTTTTACAGTCTTAAGAATATTTTACACGCTAAATAAAAAAGTCTCTCTTCGTAATCTTCATTTGTTTTCGTACATTTGCGCCACAGAAGTAATACCGCTTATTATACTTATTAAGTTGATTGTTTTTACCTATTAATAACTTAAAATAAGCTGTTCTTACTAAAAGCGACCTTAAAAATATATTAGATTAATAGGAGTAATTTATGGCCGAGAGTACAGAAAAGCCGGGTACTGATAAACATTCCATTAAAATTAAAAGTATTTTAGTTACCCAGCCGAAACCAACCAATGATAATTCACCGTATTTAACACTTGCTCAAAAATATGGTATTAAGGTTGACTTCCGCGAGTTTATTCAAGTAGAGCCGGTACCTTATAAAGAATTCCGCAAAGATAAAGTTAATATTCTCGAGCATACTGCTATTATTTTTACTAGTCGCAATGCGGTAGACCATTTCTTCCGGATTTGTGCAGAAAGTAAAATTGAGATGCCAGCCGAAATGAAATATTTTTGCATTTCGGAACAAACAGCGTATTACTTGCAGAAATATATTGTACTCCGTAAAAGAAAATTATTTACCGGAGAAAAAACTGCTTCTGATTTATTTGAAGTTATTAAGAAACATAAAAACGAGAAATTCTTATATCCTTGTTCGAATATCCGCAAGGATGATATTCCGGAGTTTATGCGGGCTAATAACTTTAATTTTACGGAAGCGGTTATCTATAAAACCGTTCCGGCCGATTTATCTGATCTGGCCGAAGTAAAATACGACTGTATTGCCTTCTTCAGTCCATCCGGAATTAGCTCCTTGTTTATTAACTTCCCAGACTTTAAGCAAAATAATACCCGGATTGCAGCCTTTGGCCCTACTACAGCTCAAGCAGTATTAGATGCTAACCTGGAGTTAGATATTGTTGCCCCTATGCCTAATGCTCCTTCTATGACGGGAGCAATTGAATTATACATTCAAAAACAAGCCGGTAAAAAATAGCCTTTCTTCTACAAAAAAACGTACGGTTGAAAATATAAGAAGCGAGCAAAAAATCGTTATGATTTTGTGCTGCTTTGTTTTTGCATTATATTTTTATCTATTTTTGGTTAGGTACTGTATACGCAAATAGTACCTAGTAGACCATATTTATCTGTAAACCGTACTATGAGGAAATATCTTTACGTTTTAACAATTTTATTTACTGTTCGCATAAGTACTTTCGCTCAGCAGCAGCCTCAGTTTAGTCATTATAGTTTTAATGGCATGTATTTGAGCCCTGCTTACGCTGGGATTACAGATAAAACAGAAATAAACATGTTATATCGTTACCAATGGGCGGGATATAATGCTAGCTTTGACGGAGGCGGAGCTCCCAAAACTGGGTTAATTTCTATTTCTCTTCCGGTACGGTTTTTGGGTGGCGGAGTAGGATTATACGCAACTAATGACCGGTTGGGAGCAACAGAATCCACTAGTGCTGCGTTAGCTTATTCAGCTCACATTAAAGTAGGTACTGGTAAGCTTGGTATAGGTATACAAGGGAATTTAACTAATATAAAAAAAGGTGATTATCGGCCGAACGATCCAGGTGATCCAAGTGTTCCGGAGAACAGTTCAGATAGTAAATATGATATTGGTGCCGGGCTCTGGTACCAGTCTTCAATATTGTACATTGGCGGAGGTATAAATAACTTGTTGCAGTCAAAATTTAGATTTGAAGACAGTGCCCGTAATGAGACTTCTGGCTTTGGTTTGTTTACGGCACGTAACCACGCCTATCTTACAGCCGGTTATTACCTCAACGTTTCTCCTGCTGTAACCGTAGTACCCACTGCTATAGTAAAATATGATTTAAATAAGTTGTCGGTAGAAGCAGGAGGTAGAGCTATTTTGAACGAAAAGTACTATGCAGGTGTTGGGTATCGGCACCAGGAAGCAGTAACCGGAATGGCAGGAATTTATTTACTTAGAAATAATGCTTTACAATTAGGATATGCATTTGATTTAACAACTTTTAATCCTGAGGCAAAAGCACTTACTTCACACGAAATAATTCTTTCGTACTCGATTCCCCGGCCTGCAAATATTATAAAACCAATTATTAGGACTCCAAGGTATAGTTTCTAGGATATATACAATAAAATATAAGATTAGATACTTTAATATTAAAATAGTGATTTTCAATAAGATAAATAATTTAGTGCCTTTATAATAAATACTTTGCTTGAGCGTTGAAAAATTGGAGGAATACTAAATAATGGGTATTGTTTTTGATATTTCTCTTCTGTACCTTTGCCAAGTACTAAAATTGTAATAGTTATATTTGATATTACTTCTTTTTTTACCTTCGTTATGAATAAATTTCTAAAATTGTCTTTTATTGCTGTGTCAGTAATAATTCTAGGCGGCTGTGGTATGCGTGGCGGACCTGAAGGAGACGTTATAGGGGTGCAGGATCGTCCGGAATTCAATCCGCAGGAAGTTCCTTACGGGATGGTTCCTTGTCCTGGTGGAACATTCCACATGGGGCAAACCGATCAAGATATTGCGGCCACTATGTCTAATTTAAATAAACAAGTAACCATCCGTGGTTTTTACATGGATGAAACCGAAATAACCAATAATGAATACCGGGAATTCGTTAATGCAATCCGGGAAGATTCATTAGATATATTAGGCGAAGAATTTGTGATGACCCAATTATATCCGGATACTACTGTTTGGATGCGGGATTTTACTTATTCTATGGGTGATCCTATGATGCAGTACTATTATACGCACCCAGCTTTTGATAATTATCCGGTTGTAGGGGTAGATTGGAACGCAGCTAAGTATTTCTCTGATTGGCGCACGAAACGCAAAAATGCATTTTTAGTAGAAGATGGCCAGGCAGCTATGCCGGATTTCCGGTTACCTTCCGAAGCCGAGTGGGAGTATGCGGCTCGTGGTGGCCGCGATATGGTAACTTACCCATGGGGTGGTCCATACCTGCGAAATGCAAAAGGTTGTATGCTGGCTAACTTTAAACCTGGTCGGGGAGATTATTACAGCGATGGTTATTCTTATACCGGACCAGTAGGTCAGTATTTCCCGAACGATTTTGGTTTATATGATATGGCAGGTAACGTGGCCGAATGGTGTGCAGATGCTTATTATGATGCCGCTGTGCCAGTTGTTTGGGATTTGAACCCGGTTTATAACAATGACAACGAACCCCGCAAAGTAGTAAGAGGTGGCTCCTGGAAAGATGTTGCTTATTTTCTAGAAACGGGAACCCGCAACTTTGAATTTGAAGATTCTGCCCGTTCTTACATTGGCTTCCGTAACTCAATGATTATGTTAGGTGATCGCCAACGCTCCAGATAGTATTTAACTAAGAATTCTATTATACAATAAAATTAATTAAAACAAAGCCCGACTAGTTCAAACTAAATTTTTAGCAAAACAGTTAATCCATCATCTATTAAAAAAACAAATTCTAAAACAAAATGAGTAAAGCAAAAGGTGGCAATTTCCTCTTCGATGTGATAATGCCAAAAGTATACGGTATTGGTGCCGCAGTTGTAATTGTAGGAGCTCTTTTTAAAATCCAACACTGGGAAGGCGCTGGAGCTATGCTTACCGTTGGTCTTTTAACGGAGGCCATCATTTTCTTCTTGAGTGCTTTTCAACCGCAAAGCCATGATGTAGACTGGACTCGTGTTTATCCGCAATTAGCTGATGATTACACCGGGCCGAAAGCCGCTCTGGTTCCTAATGCACCTTCTGTTACCGGCGATTTAGACAAAATGCTGCGTGATGCAAATGTTACTCCTGCTACTATTAGTACTTTGGGCCAAGGCTTAAACCGCTTAAGCGAAACTACTGCTCAAATGGCTGATTTAAGCGATGCTACTGTAGCTACTAAAGAGTATACATCTAAAGTAAGAACAGCTGCTGGTTCCCTGGAAAAAATTAATGAAGCTTACGCTACTACAGTTGATGCTATTAAGCAAATGACTAGTGCCACTTCTAACACTCGTGAATACCACGAACAAGTACAAAATATAACGAAGAACTTAGGCGCATTAAATGCTGTGTACGAAATGGAACTTCAAGATGCCAATAATCATTTAAAATCAATGAACAGGTTCTATGGCAATTTAACAGTGTCCATGCAAAACCTGACTGATGCATCTAAAGATACAGAGCAGTTTAAAAACGAAGTAAGCACCTTAACTAAAAACCTGCACTCTTTAAATAATGTGTATGGTAATATGTTAAATGCAATGCGTTCTTAATACTGATTTAACTATTATTTAAGATAAAAATTAACAATCCGAAAGAAATAGGTTAATATAAGAAATGGCTGGAGCAAAAGAAACCCCAAGGCAGAAACTTATTGGTATGATGTACTTGGTACTTACAGCGCTGCTAGCGTTACAAGTAAGTTCTGCTATTATTTTGAAATTTAAATTTCTGGACGACAGTTTGATGACGGTTAATAATAAAACCAAAGCAGATAACGATGGCGTTCGGAAATCAATTGAAAGTACAGTAGCAAAAGGCGGTAACCGCCCAAATGATAAAAAAGTATTGGATCAAGCGTCTGAAGTTCGGGCGAAAACCACCGATATTATCAATTATGTGGAGGGATTGCGGGCTGAATTAATAAAAAGATCGGGTGGCATGGTAGGCGATACCTATAAAGACCCCAGTGCAGAAGATGCCGTAGCTACTTATATGATTGGTGCAAATAAAGGAAAAGGAAAAGCTTACGAGTTAAAAGACCGATTAAATAAGTATGCGAATGAAATGCGAGTATATAACCCAAATATTCCGCAATTAGCTTTAGATGCAAAAGATGATCCTGTTGCTAAAAAAGACAGAGTTCAAAGAAGTAAAGATTTTGCCGAGTTAAACTTTGAAGCAACCCCTTTAACTGCCGCTTTAGCTGTTTTAGCTCAGAAAGAAACAGAGATATTAAAATACGAAGCCGATGTTCTGCAGGAACTAGCAAGCCGTGTAGGTGCCGATATTATTAAATTTGATAAAATATTTGGTAACTACAGTGCTGCTTCTAACACCGTGGCCGCTGGTACCAAATATTCTGCCGAGATGTTTATTGCGGCTACTTCTAGTGCAATTGCTCCCCGTATGTTCTTTGAAGGCCGGCCTGTAAAAGTAGAAAATGGTCGGGGTAAAGTTGAGTTTTTGGCTTCGGCCGGAGCTTACGACAAAGATGGTAATGCTAAGAAAACCTGGAAAGGTCAGATTAAAATGACTCAGAATGGTCGGGATACTACTTTTAATGTATCTGGCGAATATACTGTTGCTAAACCGGTAATGTCTATCCAATCTGCTTCGGTACAAGCTCTGTATTTAAATTGCGGAAACAAATTAGATGTGCAGGTACCTGCTTTAGGTGCTTTGTATGATCCAGCTTTCTCCGCATCGGGCGCTCAAGTTTCTAAAGGAACTAAAAAAGGTGAAGTAATGGTGTTGCCAACAGCCAGACAAGTAACTCTGAATGTTAGTAGTGGTGGTGCTGCTATTGGCAATCAAACTTTCCAGGTTCGTCCGGTTCCGCGCCCTGAAATTGTTTGTCTAGCAAATGGCCGTCCGGTTGATGAAAAAAGAGGATTACCTTCGCCAGGTCCGAGACAAATCACAGTGGAAGCAATAGCAGACGAAACTTTTAAAAATATGTTGCCGCAAGATGCCCGTTTCCGGGTGACTGAATTTGAAGTAACATTAGCCCGGGGTAAAAATATTGTGCAAGAACAATCGTTTAGTAATAAAGCAGCTAATATTACCTCAATGGCAGCACAAGCTCGTCCTGGCGATCGGTTAATTGTAACAGTAAAAGAGTTAAAACGAGCTAATTACAAAGATCAATTTGAAGACGTGCCAGTAGGTAATAGATCTTTTACAATTGCCTTGAATTAAAATAATAAATATGAATAAGCTTCTGATATTGGTTTTGAGTGTTGGTATATCAGTGAGTGCCTATGCTCAACAAAAAAAAGCTACTGGTACTCCTACCAAACCAGCCCAAACACAACCTGCGCTTCCTAAAGCTACTGGTAACCCAGCTAATACAAGGTCGGCTGCAACACAGCAGTCAGCGGCTGGTGGATCAGCGAATGGGGGGGCAAATCAGCCAGCTACTACTGTAACAAGTGGTAATGCTTCTGCCAGACCGATACCAGAAACGGATCTCATGTATAAAAAAGTAGTTTGGCGAGGTCTGGATTTACGGGAAAAGCAAAATAAACCTATGTTTTCGGTGAATAAAGAAATTACAAAAGTAATTATCGAGGCCGTTAAACGGGGTGAATTAATTCCATACAGAAATGATTCCATGACTACGCCCTTATCCAACAATGAGTTTAGTGTTAAATTAACTAAGCCGGATGAAAGCGGTGATGCCATGTCAGAGGAGGAAAAGAAAATTTTTGGTAATGCTCCTGCAGCTGAAGAAGACGATGTTTTTGCTAAATTAAATAACAAAGGCAAAAAAGGAGCCACTGCTGCTGCCACACAAACAGTCAACTTAAATGAATTCTTCCCGAAAGAGCTTTATCAATTGGAGATGAAAGAAAACATTGTCTTTGATAAAAAACGCTCTCGCATGTATTATGATATCCAGGCTATTACTTTAGTAATACCGGTAAAATATTCTGCGAAAGGTGTTGAAGAGCGCATTGCTTCTTTCAAATATAGCGATTTAGTAAAAGTTTTTCGGGCGCATCCAAACGAGGCTATCTGGTATAACGAGCAGAATGATGCTCAGCATAAGAACTTAGCCGATGCTTTTGATTTGAGATTGTTCAGTTCCTATATTAAGAAAGTGTCGAATGCAAACGACGACGATCTGGCTACTATTAACGAAGGCTCTCAGAAGGGTTTATTAGCTTCTCAAAAAGCATTGGAAGAATTAATAGAATGGGAATCAAGTTTATGGAGCTACTAGGATTTTAAACTAATAAAATAAAAAAGGAGGCATTTGCCTCCTTTTTTATTTTATTAGTTTTCTTCAGAGCAAGTTTAAAGCTTGAACAGCTTGACCTAATTCCTGAATAATAAGCGCTACTTTATTGATTTGTTCGTGTATTAGTTCTGCTTTAAACATACCCGTATCAAGGTGCAACTGTTTTTTAACTTTAGTAGATATATCAATAAGAGAAGGTTGCAAAACACTCTTAATATCCGGAAAAGGCAGCTCCCTAGGAATAGTATCCGTAAAGGGTATTTCTGTTTTTATAGAATCAGCATAATGAGTTAACAGTTGAGCGTAATTTTGCAAAACTAGAATAACTTCCGGAAAAAATTCATTTGTATCAATACTAGGTAGTAAGGCAGCAAAAGAAGTAAGTTCCCGGGTTAAACGCTTATTCTGGTAACTAATATTCTGGGCAATCTGAAGTTTTTGTTTTTTTGTTCCAGGCTCTAACTGTAAACGAACAACAGAATCGGCGATAGTTATATTAGCAATTTCGGCTTTTCTACGGTCAGCAATAATTCGGGCATGAAAACCCGTTTGAGCTACAAGTTCATGTTGCAATTGTAGAAGCAAGTCTCGGTTAGCTATAAAGCCTTTGGCCATTATGCCGCGTACTTGCGAACGTTCCCAATCCGGCCAAAGTAAAAAAGCTCCTAAAATAGCTAAAATCCCACCTAAACTAGTCGCAAATAAGCGATAGGCAGCATAATGCCAATCAATAGCACCCGAAATTTCAAACATAGCAACCAGCAGCATAGTAACAAACACTACCGCTACGGTATAGTTGCGTTGCTGCAGATAGATGAATAAAAAGCAAAAAAGGGCAATAAGCAGGATATAATAACCCGTAGGAAGCAGATGAATTAAAAGCAGAGTACTTAAAGCCGCACCAATAGTGGTGCCGGTTACCCGTTGCAATGCCTTTTGCTGGGTGGTACCATAGTCAGGCTGCATAACCACCATAATGGTAAGAGCAATCCAGTATCCGCGCGGAATGTTAAACCCAAAAAATAAACCTACTGAAAGAGCCGTGAGTAGCATAAGCCGTAAAGTATGCCGAAGTGGTACTTTACGAAAATCGAAAAGCCGTTGAATGGATACTAACTTAACTACTGGTTGAGAGGGAGTGGAAGTAAATTCATTGGGGAAATTAATCTTCTTTTCCTTTATTCTATTAAGTAGCAGTTGTGCATCCTGTAAATAATGAATAGCCGATTGAAATAAAATTAAAATCCGGTGCAGGTCTAATCTAACGGCTATATCTAAATCATTGGTATTAAGATGTTGTTCCAATTGTTGAGTGGCCTGCACGAACTGGGTTACACAATTTTCAAGATGAGCAAAGTCTTTGTTTCGATTTAATACTAATAGATTCGCAACAGCTTTAGATGCTTGGCAGGCATAATTTAAACAGGTTTGTAAGTCCGTTAGCCACGGGCCATTGGGTTTTTGACGGCGGATAGTTTCCAGGTTGGCAAACATAGCTACCAACGTAGCACCAAACCTAGACGATGCCCGAACGGTTTTTAGTAAGTCGCGGCGGATATAAAATAAGCGACGTTTTTTTTTACGCAAAAAAGGCAAAACATTGTTAATAGCATTCCGCAGAACAATTTCTTTTTTCTGAACCTTATCTTCCAGTTCTTTACTTGTATCGTTCGCTAATAAAGCGGCCAGATTACCACTTAATTCCCAAGGCAAAGCTAAATTGGTGTAATAAGGTAAATCAGGGCGAATTGGCCAAAAGAACAAGATAACCATGGATGCCCAAACACCACCGCACCAGGTAGCTATCATTCGGAACAATCCGGTTTCTATATTATGCGGGCCATTTAAAGAAAGCAAGAACAAAATAACGGCACATAAACTAAGCGCCTGACCGTGGGCACCAATTTCTTTCGCTAATGAGGATATTCCTGCTATTAGCGCCATAGTTACTATTGCCCACCACATATTACCACCAACTAAGGTACCTATAAAAGGAGCCAAACTTATAAAAATAAGGCTAGTAGCTAGAATAAAGGCTTTCTGAAGATAGGTGGTCTGAATTTTAGCACCCAGTAGCAACTGCGACGTTATAGCGGCAAAGCTACCGTAAGCCGGTACATTGAACGCATACGAAATTACTAAAGGAACAACCAAACCAAGTGTTACCAACAAAGCTCGTAGCACATCTGGGTCAAAGTATTCCTGCCGGAGAAAAGAGCGAAATCTAATTAAGATATTTTTGAATACCATGCTCCGTTTTTCAATAATAAGCTTCGCTGAATGAATAAAAGCAGAGAATAGTATTTTATTTATTTGTTCGCGCTACAAAATTCACCGGACCTTTTGTAAATAAAGTAAACTATAGCTTTAGATGTAAGAATTAAGCATTGCTTTCCTGATTAAAATAATCGAGTAAAATCTTGGTTTTAGCTTTACCAATTTCTGCCACAAGTTCAGCTTCTGATAATTCTTTTATTTTTTTTACCGATCTATACTTAGTAAGTAATTTTTGAGCGGTAGTAGGACCTAAGCCTTTAATATCAGTTATTTCCGTTTTTAAAGTACCCGCATCCCGGCGATCCCGGTGAAAAGTTATGCCAAACCGATGCGCTTCGTTGCGAATACGTTGTAATAAGCGTAAAGATTCTGATTTTTTATCAATATATAAAGGTAGCGTATCTCCGGGATAAAATATCTCTTCCAGTCGCTTGGCAATACTTATAACCGCTACTTTGGTGTAAATACCTAAATCTTTTAAAGCTTTTACGGCCATACCCAACTGACCTTTGCCACCATCAATCACAATTAACTGTGGCAAAGGAGTACCCTCATCAATTAACCGACGATACCTACGCGTGACAATCTCGTACATAGAGGCAAAATCATCGGGCCCAACTACCGTTTTAATGTGAAAATGGCGGTAATCTTTTTTGCTGGGTTTAGCGTTCCGGAAACAGACCATAGAAGCCACCGGTGTAGTACCCTGAATGTTTGAATTATCGAAACATTCGATATGTTTAGGCAATTCGCTAAGGCGCAAGTCCTTCTTTAGCGTTTCCATAATCCGCACCTCATTAGTATCCTTGGACTTTTCAGTCATGCTTTCCTTTTCCTTGCGCAGGTAAAGCACATTTTTAAGCGACAAATTCAAGAGTTTACGCTTATCGCCAATTTGAGGAACTGTAATGGTTACATTATCTAAAGGTAACTCCAGTTCAATGTTGGTGAGTATTTCTTTCGATTCACTTTCAAAATCGTGACGCAACTGCACAATAATGGTTGCCAGAATCTCGGCATCTGTTTCGTCAAGTTTTTTGGTTATCTCCAGCGATTGCGTCTGAATAATGGCTCCATTCATTACTTTTAAATAGTTGATGAAGGCGCATTTTTCGTTAGAAGAAATAGTAAAAACATCAATATTGGTGAGCGTATTACTCACCACCGTAGATTTAGCCTGAAAATCTTCCAGCACATCTAACTTTTGCTTAAAACTGTGCGCCAGTTCAAATTGCATTTCCTGAGCGGCGGCTAACATTTTATCTTTAAAGTAATTTTTAGCTACTCCCAGGTTGCCCGACAAAATACTGCGAATTTGTAAAATATGCTGGTTGTAAGATTCCTCATCGTACAAATTCTCGCAGGGACCTTTGCAATTACCAATGTGGTATTCGAGGCATACTTTAAACTTACCCCTTTCAATATTTTCCGGCGATAAATTATACGTGCAGGTACGCAAGGGATATAAGGCCCGAATCATTTCCAACACCACGTTCATGTTGGTTACGCTGGCGTAAGGGCCATAGTATTTTGATCCGTCGTTAATTTTATTGCGGGTACTGATTACCCGCGGAAACCGCTCGTTAGTAATGCAAATAAACGGGTACGTTTTACCATCCTTTAGTAAAATATTATACTTAGGCTGATATTGTTTAATTAAATTGTTTTCAAGTAAAAACGCATCCCCTTCGGTATCTACAATGGTAAACTGAATATTACGGATGTGAGAAATTAGTTTTTGCGTTTTTTTATTGTGCTGCGTGGATTTATTAAAATAGCTGCTTACCCGCTTCCGGATATCTACTGCTTTCCCAACGTAAATAATGTCATCTTTCTCGTCGAAAAACTTGTAGATGCCGGGTCGGTTAGGCAAATGCTTTATCTTCTCTCGTATTTGCTCGTCGGCAGGCATACTTTTTTAGTTTATAGTTACTAAAAGCCGGATTTTAGATTAATAAATTTGCTTATCATAAAGAAGATGAAGCTAAAAAGGCAACGCCTATCAACCTGAATAAACAATGATAATAGAAAGTCTAATGGCTAGTATTTACTATCTAACATCTAGATTCCTTCATCTAATTGAATTTCCGGATTTAATATTTGCTCCTGATTAATCGAATCGCCGGCAATACCAGGATTATTGTATTTGGCACAATCAATTTCTACTGAAAGAGGCGCAGTAGGTTTCGGAAACGGACCAGTATTAACGGGTATACTTTTATCGGCGAGTACCTTTTGCATAAATAAACCATACGTGGGTAGCGCTAGTTTATTGCCTTGGCCGTAAGCGGCACTCCGGAAGTGAATGCTGCGGTTCTCGCCTCCTACCCACGACCCACATACTAAATCAGGAGTAATGGCCATAAACCAGGCATCCGAATAATTACTGGTAGTACCGGTTTTAGCGCCAATTTCGTTTTTGAGTTTATGCCGGAAACGTAAACCATAATAAGAAGTACCGCCCTTTATATCAGCGCCTCCTTTTAGTAAATGCACCATTAAATAAGCCGTTTCTTCGCTGATTACATCCCGGGATTTAGTAACAAAATTCAATAGTAAATTGCCGTTTTTGTCTTCTATACGGGTTAAGTAAACTGGTTCAATCCATTTGCCTTTGTTCACAAAAGTACCATAGGCACCACATAATTCGTATAAGGACACATCGCTAGAGCCAAAACCTACTGCGGGTACCGGATCAATTTCAGAAGAGAACCCAAGACGCTTAGCATAATTTACTATTACTTGTGGCGTAAGTTTCTGCACTAAATGAGCGGTAACCGTATTTTTAGAAAAAGCCAGTGCTTCGCGCAAATTAAAAGAACGACCAGAATAAACATTATCATCATTTTTAGGCGTGTAAGCTGGTCTGCCATCTTGCGCCGGAAAAGTTACGGGTACATCCATTACTTCGTAACAAGGCGAGTAACCATTATCAATAGCAGCTAAGTAGGTAACTGGCTTAAAGGTAGACCCCGGTTGGCGCCGTCCCTGCTTTACGTGATCGTATTTGAAATACTTATAATTATTGCCACCTACCCAAGCTTTAATATGACCATCGAGTGGGTTCATGGCCATAAAACCTGTATTTAAAAAGCGTTTGTAGTAAGCTAACGAATCCAAAGGGCTCATTACTACTTCTTTTTCACCGGGCGCTTCCCAGGTAAATACCTTCATCGGTATTTTTTTGTGCAAGTAATAATTTATTGAATCCTTGTTACCCTCATACCGGTTATCCAGGCTCTTATATCGATCCGTCAGTTTAATTTGTTGCTCCAGAAAACCTTTTATGGTAGCACCATTTTCATTCGTCCAGGGTTGGCGGCCCATCCAGTAATTGGCAAATAATTTTTGTTGCTTTTGCATATTTTCCCGCACGGCTTCTTCGGCGTATTGCTGCATGCGCGAATCAATAGTTGTATAAATTTTTAGACCGTCTTCGTAGAGGTTATAGCCATTTTCTTTGCACCAGCGCAATAAAAACTTACCTAACTCTGTCCGGAAGTACGGAGCCATTCCGCTATTCTGATTCTCGACGTGGTAGTTAAGAGCGATTTTAGTATTCTTAGCTGATTCGGCTTCTTCCGGTTGAATAAAACCGTATTTCTGCATTTGGTCAATTACGGTATTGCGGCGCAACTGCGAGCGTTCCGTATTCTTTACTGGGCTGAAATAAGACGGACCTTTTAGTAAACCAACCAAAACCGCCGATTCTTGTAATTTTAAATCTTTGGGTGCTTTATTAAAAAACGTTTTTGCCGCCGATTTTATACCATAAGCCCCTGAACCAAAATCAACCGTGTTCAGGTACATAAGCAAAATTTCTTTTTTTGAATAAGACCGCTCCAACCGAATGGCCATAATCCATTCTTTAGTTTTAATAATGAGCATGCGAAAACCAGGAACTGAACTCAGCAAACCTTTATTTAAATCGGTGCGGGTACGAAAAAGATTGCGCGCTAACTGTTGCGTGAGCGTACTTGAACCCCGATCTTGCTTACCAGTGAGCTTATAATAAATTACCGCAAAAGAGCCTTTAAAATCAATCCCGGAGTGTTCTTCAAAACGAATATCTTCGGTAGCAATAAGAGCATCAATCAAGTTTTGGGGCAAATCGGGGTAATCTACCGGAGAGCGGTTTTCCAGAAAATACTTACCCATTAACACGTTGTCTTCTGAATACACTTCAGAAGCTAACACACTTTTGGGATTTTCTAAAGCACGGAAATCTGGTAGTTCGCCGAATAAATTTAAAAAATTGATACTAACTGCATAAACGTATAATATCAGGGCCAGTAAGCCAGCCACAAATACTAACCAGATTGTTGCGATTATTTTAGAATAATAGTTACTCGATTTAGGCGAAGCCATGTATTAGAAATAATTATTTTTGTAAAAAGTAAGATAATCTTCCAGTTTACCTTCTTTTAACAAAATAGGTAAGTTTTCAGAAGAGATAGCAAAGGTAGCAAATTCTATACCTCTGATCTTACTTAACGGCGACTGTGGCGCTTTTTGTTTAGTAGCGTAATTAACTGCCTTTTTACCAGTGTCAAATTCTTTAATTACTAAAAGGTTTGTAGTGCCATTAAAAGTTGTTGAGTCAATACTTAGGTTGTCAGCCTGATTGAATCTAGTGTTGTAACCAGCCATTTTAGTGTAAACATCTTTAAACGCCGGGTGCGTTTTCGGATACGCAATAACCACTACGTGGGGTTGGGCCACATTCATGGCATAAATAGGGGCAGCCACTACCGGAGGAGTTGCTGGAGAGTTAACTGTAACGGCAGGAGAAGCCTTGGGTGTTGAATTATTTGGCGCAGGTTCCGATGAATTAGGCACAGGGTCTGACGAAGTTTCTGCTAAAGAATCTTGTGGCTGATCTGGTGAAGGTGTTTCTTGTTCAGCTACAGGCTCCTCCGCAACAGCAACAGAATCCGTAGGAATAGAGTCGTTACTTATTACTGAATCAGAAGGCTCTGCTGCTATTTCAGGAACAGCCTCATTGCGTGGACGACCTCTTCTTTGATTAGGTTGCACCTCTGTTTCAGAAGGCACTTGTTCCTCATTCGTTTGCTGCGCGGCTAATTCTTCAGGAGTAAAAGGTTCTTTTGTCTTTTTGGAGTGAGTTTTATTAAATTCTGCTTCCGATAGTTGCCCGCTTTCATAAGCTTCAAATGAGGTTAATATTTCTTCGGCTTTTGGCAGCAGGGTACTACCTGGGTATTTCTCTATAAACTGTTGTACCGCTGTTTTAAAAACTGCTGGTTTTTGCGTACGACCCGTAAGTAATACTTGTAAAAAAGCAACCCGATCGGCTAATTCATTATCCGGATATTGTTTTTGTACCTGGCTTACTAAAGTATAAGCAACTGGATAGCGTTCGCGGCGATAATTAACAAAAGCAGAATCGTATAATTGCCGGGCTCTTTGATTATTTGCCGAAACTTGCTCTAAATAATCTGGCTGATCGATCAGCTTCGCGTATTTACTACCCGGGAACTCCCGCTTTACTAAATCAGCATACGTTTTAGCCCGGTCATTCTTCTGCTCCTGATTAATCAGAAACAAACTATAGTACGCTTCCGATTTATGCTTAGTGGCAGGAAAACGCTGTAAAAGCTTTTCATACGTTTCGGCTGCTTTAACTGGTTCGTTTAATTGTTGCTGATAAATGGTGGCTAAGCCAAACATGGCCTCTTCTACCTGATTGTTAGAAGCCTGCATTTTTTCTGCGCCAATAGGAATATTCTGTAATAAATCCTTGCGAAAACTTGCAGAATTATTGGCCGTAGCCGTTGAATCTGGAGTAGCGCCCGTTGACGCATTGCCGGCAGCAGGGTCGTTGGCATTTTGTGCTACTGCAGATGCTTCGCGGTCTGAAACACGCCAGTTATCTTGCAATTGGCGGTTCCCCCAACGTTGGGTAAATTCAGCACGGGCACGGGCCACAGATGTTGGATTATCAAAATACCAGGTACCACCGGAACTAGTACTAAAACTATTCGGCCTATTATTCGGACGGCCGTTTTGACCGGGATTTAAATTAAAGGCATTCCGGACGTCACTACCATTATTATTTTGTTGGCGTTGTTGTTCCTGTTCTTGTTGGGCTTTTTTAGCGGCTGTTTCTATAATAGCATTAATTTTTTTATTTAAACTTGCTGTATCTAGCTTAGCCAGCGCTTGTAAGCTGTCCTGCGTTTGAATGGTAGTATACTGGGTAGCAAACTCTTTTAATATATCGCGTCGTTCCGAAGCGGCTAAATACTCAGCACTATTAGGGGGCATAACCTGTACGGCGCTATCGTAATAAGCGGAAGCTAAAGAATACTTTTGCAGTTTTTCGTAATAAATTTTACCGGCCAGTAAATAAGAATACGATTTTTGAGTTTCATTCGTGGAAGTAGCTTTAATCGCTTGCCGTAAATAATCAAGAGCCTTTTCGGGTTGCTGTTGCTTAAGCGCAAACTGAGCCATCTCGTAATAAATCTTATCCCGAAAATCAATATTCTTCGCGTCTTTCAACAACTTACTATAATATTTTTCAATCCGGGCTTTATCATTCGGGTCGGATAGTTCTGTTACCTGACCCAGATTTAATTTACTATAAAAGCCAAGTTCGTACGGTGGGTTCTTTTTTAAAATTTTAGTGTAAACTTCGTAAGCTTGTTTATCCTGCTTGGTTTGCTGATACAGTTGAGCCAGAATAAAGCGCGCCCGCGCCCGGTAATCCTTGTTCTTCATTATTGGTATGGCCAACTTTAAGTTGGTAATAGCCAAACTGGTATCTTTCTGCATTAAGTAATAATCGGCCCGGTTTAGAAATAAGTGAATGGCATTGTTCTTATTCAGCCTCACTTTTTTTAGTAAATCCGATACGGCATCAGCACTTTCAAAATCTCGTTGCGCTATAAAACTACGCATCAACCACACTTGCGACCGGAAACGAACCTGATCCTTTTTGCTACTGGTATTAACAAACCGGAACGTTCTGATGGCTTCGTCGTAATCTCCTAAATAATAGCGTGCTTTCCCAACCAATATATAGCTATCGCCGGTCCAGCGACTTTTAGGGTGCTTTTTAATAGCAAAGGAGGCTTTTGTGATAACATCTTCAAACTGTGGACGAAATTGAGAAGTAATGCTAGTGTCTGAACTAGGAAAAAAGGTTAATATTTGGTTGTAGTCATCGGGAGTTGCGGCAGTAAGTTTAGCCTCCGCAGCGGTTAAGCGTTCACTGCCTAAAAAGTAAGCATTGTATTGAGCAGTAGTATTATGATACACTTGGCCCAGCAACCCAGACTTTTCGCTGCTGGCACATTGCCAAAAAGAAAAGGCAAGGGCAAATAGAATAAAAATATTTAGTTGTTTTTTCTTCAAGGCGTAAGAGAGTATAAACAGCAAAAGTAAATAAGGTTCTAATTACATCTATTTTCTAATAACGTTTTTTCTATCTAACCTAACATAATAAGATTAGTAAAAAGTATTTATTCAATCTATTTGTATTTTTTTGATTGTTACGTTATTTGATTAAGCAAGTAAAAAAAGTAAAAAAATTTATGGGTTATTTTACTGCATAAAGAAACTACTTTAGAGAATTGTCAAAATAAACCACCAAACAGGCTACGTAGTTTCCGAAATTTAATAAAATTAAGTTGTACTTTTGAGGAAGTCCTTTACTCTATGATACCAGACAACCCTAGAGAAACCTCCGATACAGAGAAGGGAAAACTGCAATCCTACCTTAAATATTCCGGATTAGCTTTCCAGATGCTTATGGTATTAGGAATAGCTGCCTACGCCGGAATGCGGCTGGATGCTTATTTAGGAAATAAAAACCCATGGTTTACAATTGCTTTTATGTTATTGGGAGTAATTGGCTCTATTTACAAAATTATTATTTCAGTAATGAAGTAAGTCTTTTACCTACTTTGGTTAAGATGATTAAGGTAAACATTTTAATAAGTAATTTACTAAGATTTGCCTTTTAAAATCAGCATTCTGTTACTCAATTTTTGATTTTTGCCCTTTATAATTCTTTTTCTCTTACAATTAATTACAGTTATAGGTAATTATTGATATGTCTTTTATTAAAAGTTTAGGTTTAATTACAATAGTTCTTTGTTTGATTTTTGCGGCTTTGGTTTACCTGCAGGGCTATAACTGGATTCATCCGTACATTTGGTACATGATTTTGTTTTTCTTAATCGTAACAGGATTTACTTATTATATTGTTAGTGCAGGCAGTAAAAGTGATCCGGGCAATTTTCAAATGTACTATCTGGGTTCTACCTTATTCCGGGTGTTAATGTGCATGGGAGTTGTTTTTGTGTACGTATACTTTGCTACCCAGCGCGAATTGCAGTTTACATTAAATTTCTTTTTACTTTATTTTATTTATACTGGGTTTGAAATTTATCACATTCTGACTAACTTGCGCCGAAATTCAAAAAAGCAGCTATAATCCTTAGTTAGTTTTAAAGGGTTTTTACATAAAGTACTCTTGATGAATAAGTTACTTATTTTATTGTTTTCTTTCTTTACTTTAGCTGCCTCTGCGGCAGAGCCGACGCACGAAGATGCCAAATTTGATCCGGGTAGTATGATTACTCATCACATTACGGATGATTACTCGTGGCATTTTGCGGATAATCTGGTATTACATCTGCCCGTTATTGTTTACGGTAAAAATGGCTTGGAAGTATTTTCTTCCAGCAATTTCTATGATGAGCATCATCAACTGGTGCCTTATAAAGGTTATGTGCTCGAACATGGTCACATTTATTACGCCAACGAAGAAGGCGAGCCTTTAACCGAAACAACTGCCGATGGAAAAGAAAAGCACGTTGGTCCGTTAGATTTCTCCATAACTAAAAACGTGGCCTCGTTGTTTTTGAGTGTGGCTTTGCTTTTAATTATCTTCTTTACCGTAGCCGGGCGCTATAAAACAAACCGGGGCAAAGCTCCAAGCGGTGTTCAGTCGTTCTTCGAGCCTATTATATTATTTATCCGCGACGATATTGCAAAACCTAATATTGGGCCTAAGTACGAGCGTTATTTACCTTATTTACTAACTATCTTCTTTTTTATCTGGTTTAATAACTTACTGGGTTTAATGCCCGGCGGCGCTAATTTAACTGGTAATATTGCGGTTACCTTGGTTCTGGCAGTATTTACATTACTAGTTACCTTATTTAGCTCTAACAAAGCTTATTGGTCGCATATTTTTAAAACGCCCGGTGTACCGGCGGCTTTATTACCTATTATGATTCCGATTGAGTTAGTGGGTATTTTAACCAAGCCTTTCTCTCTCATGGTCCGGTTGTTTGCTAATATTACAGCGGGCCACATTATTATTTTAAGCTTGTTTTCTCTCATATTCATATTTAAAAGCTTTGCTATAGGTCCAATAAGTGTGGCATTTGCCATTTTTATGAACTTTCTGGAACTGTTCGTAGCCTTATTGCAAGCCTATGTGTTTACTCTGCTTACCTCCATGTACTTTGGGGGAGCGATAGAAGAACACGACCACGCCGATGACATGGGACACGGCGGACATTAATACTAATTAAGAATTTTTTTACTTTTTTTCACTATATAATTTATCTCTATGTTGTTAGCATTGTTGCTTCAAGTTGTACAAGGCCTTTCTGAAGGTACGGGTTTAGCAATTATGGGTGCCGGTATCGGTGCTGGTTTAGTTGCTTTAGGTGCCGGTTTAGGTATTGGTAGAATCGGTGGTTCAGCCATGGAATCTATCGCCCGTCAGCCAGAAGCTACTGCTCGTATCCAAACTGCGATGATTATCGCGGCTGCTCTTATTGAAGGTGTGGCACTGTTTGGTGTGGTAGTTTGTCTGCTTATTTCATTCAAAGGTTAAGGCCTTTTATTTCCGGCTGCCCGGCTTCCAGGGCATGCCTTTTAGCGCGGGCAGCTGGAAATTGAATGACTATAAATTGAAACATTTAAATTATAGAATTAAGTAAGGATTTAGCTTTTTGGTTTAAACCACTACTTTTAAAGATTTTTATTACCTCATGGAATTAGTAACCCCTGGTATCGGACTTATTTTTTGGCAGACCATTACTTTTGTTCTTGTTCTGTTTTTACTTTCTAAATTTGCCTGGCGGCCAATTATGGCTTCTTTGCGTGAGCGGGAACAATCTATCGAATCGGCTCTTAGCATGGCAGAAAGAGCTAAATTAGAAATGCAAGCCTTAAAAGCAGATAACGAAAAATTATTGCAGGAAGCTAGAGTAGAGCGCGACCGTATTTTAAAAGAAGCTGTTGATAACGGAAGGGCGATTGTGGAAGATGCCAAAAACCGTGCTTCCGCCGAAAGTACCCGCATTTTTGCCCAGGCAAAAGATGAAATTGAAAACGAGAAAAAGGCTGCTTTAGCAGAAGTTAAAAATGTTGCCGCTACGGTTTCTATTGAGATTGCGGAAAGAATTTTAAAGCACGAACTTCGTGATACGAATTCCCAACAGGCTCTCGTACAAGATTATTTAAAAGATTTAAAACTTAATTAATTGGTAATAGTGTGGTGATAGTTGCTAAACATCAACTTAGTTAAATTATAACCAGCAACCAATAACTCGCAACCAATAACTTAATTATGTCCGACTATAGAATTGCTTCACGTTATGCTAAATCATTAATTGAATTAGCGCAAGAGAAGGGTATCTTGGAAGAAGTTTACCAGGATATACTGCTATTTTCGAAAACTTTAGCATCTAGCCGCGACTTGGGTTTGATGCTCCGGAACCCAATTGTGAAGCATGACAAGAAGTTAACGGTATTAAAAGCAATATTTACAGGTAAAGTAAACGAATTAACCTTATCGTTCTTTACTATTATTACCGAAAAAAACCGGGAAGCAGTACTTGGAAGTGTTGCCACGGAATTTTTATCGCAGTACAATTTGTTAAAAAGGGTACAAAAAGCGCAAATTACTACCGCTACTTCATTAACTCCTGCATTGCGGGAAGAATTTAAGCAATTAGTGATTAACCGTACCGGTATGAATACCGTTATTTTGGAAGAAAAAATAAATCCAGGTATCATCGGCGGATTTGTTTTACGAATTGGCGATATACAAATTGATGATTCTATTCGTACCAATTTGTTGCGCTTAAAAAATCAATTAAAAGATAATTCTTACACTAGTACATTATAATTATGGCAGAAGTTAGACCTGATGAAGTATCAGCGATATTAAGAGAACAGTTATCCAATTTCCGTACCGAAGCCGAATTAGAGGAAGTAGGAACCGTTTTGCAAGTAGGCGACGGGGTTGCTCGTATTTACGGCTTATCCAAAGCCCAATCGGGCGAGTTATTGGAATTTGCTAATGGTCTGCAAGCTCTCGTTCTAAACTTAGAAGAAGATAACGTAGGAGCCGTAATGCTCGGCGACTACAACGAAATAAAAGAAGGTGCAACGGTAAAACGCACCAACAAAATTGCCAGTATTCAGGTAGGCGATGCCATGGTAGGCCGGGTAGTAAATACTTTAGGTCAGCCAATAGATGGAAAAGGTCCTATTGCCGGTCCTTTGTACGATATGCCTTTGGAAAGAAAAGCTCCTGGGGTAATTTATCGTCAACCAGTAAACGAACCCTTGCAAACGGGTATCAAAGCGATTGATTCCATGATTCCAATCGGACGCGGACAACGGGAGTTGATCATTGGTGACCGTCAAACAGGCAAATCTGCCGTAGCTATTGATACTATTATCAATCAAAAAGAATTTTATCACCGTGGCGAGCCAGTTTATTGTATTTACGTGGCGGTTGGCCAAAAGGCTTCTACAGTAGCCCAAGTAGTAAACGCTTTAACGCAGGGTGGTGCTATGGATTATACTGTAGTAGTATCTGCTTCAGCTTCTGATCCGGCACCAATGCAGTTCTTTGCGCCATTTACCGGTGCCGCTATTGGTGAATTCTTCCGCGATACGGGTCGTCCGGCATTGGTAGTTTATGACGATTTATCGAAACAAGCAGTAGCTTACCGCGAAGTATCCTTATTGTTACGTCGTCCCCCGGGACGTGAGGCTTATCCCGGTGATGTATTTTATTTGCACTCTCGTTTGTTAGAGCGGGCCGCAAAAATTAATGCTTCCGATGAAATTGCCCGGAATATGAACGATTTGCCAGATTCTATTAAGCATTTGGTAAAAGGAGGGGGATCGTTAACCGCTTTACCATTAATTGAAACCCAAGCAGGTGACGTTTCGGCTTACATCCCAACTAACGTAATTTCAATTACAGATGGTCAGATATTCCTGGAAACTAACTTATTTAACTCTGGTATTCGCCCGGCCATTAACGTAGGTATTTCGGTATCACGAGTAGGAGGTAATGCGCAGATTAAATCAATGAGGAAAGTTGCCGGTACTCTAAAGCTGGATCAGGCTCAGTTCCGGGAATTAGAGGCATTTGCTAAATTTGGCTCGGATCTGGACGCGTCCACTAAATTAACGATTGATCGGGGTCGTCGGAACCTGGAAGTATTAAAGCAGCCACAGTACTCCCCAGTGCCAGTAGCGCAACAAGTAGCTATTATTTATTGCTGCACCAACGGTTTAATTGATGATGTTCCGGTAAATGAAGTAAGAACTTTTGAAGCAGAGTTCTTACGCAGTATGGAATTAAATCATAAAGATGCGCTAGATTTGTTACGTGCCGGTAAGTTAGAGGACACTGCTATTAGTGCTATTAAACAAGTAGCGAAAGAAGTATCAGCAAAATATAAAAAATAGTAAATTAAATTAGAGTTTATCTGCTGCTAGCAGCAGATAAACTCTAATTTTTATATAAACAAGATAGAGCCAAGGAAGAGATTATAATGCCTTTGAGTCTTTATCTTTTTACAAAACTTTACAAACTAAATGGCCAGTTTAAAAGAAGTACGTAATCGGATAGTTTCCGTATCCTCGACTCAGCAAATTACCAAAGCCATGAAAATGGTGGCTGCGGCTAAATTGCGCCGCGCTCAGGACAATATTATACGGATGCGGCCATATGCGCAGAGGCTAAGTAACATTTTAACTAATTTATCCCGATTAACAGACGATTCTACCGCTAACGTATATTCTACCCGCCGGGAAATTAACCGGGTGTTAGTGGTTGTAGTTACTTCTGACCGGGGCTTAGCCGGTGCTTTTAATAGTAATGTTCTTAAAGCAGTAAATAATTTAGTAGAGGAGCGTTATAGCCGGCAAATGGCAGCTGGTCGGGTAGACTTTTTAGCTATTGGCAAGCGTGGCCATGATTTTTTAACTAAACGTGGCTCCCGATTAATCGGAAACTATACGCATGTTTTTGCCCAACTTTCGTTTGATACGGTTAGGGTAGCAGCAGAATATGCAATGGATGCTTTCCGTAGTGGTGAATACGACCAGGTAGATATTGTATATAACGAATTTAAAAACGTAGCTACTCAAATAATTCGGGTAGAGCAATTTTTACCTATTCAGGAGCAAGCTCTGGCTGCTTCTTCTAGTGCTGCTACTAATATTGATTATATTTTTGAGCCATCTAAAGAGCAAATTATTGAGGAGTTAATTCCAAAGTCGCTCAAGATTCAATTTTACAAAGCAGTATTAGAATCTAATGCTTCGGAACACGGCGCCCGTATGACGGCGATGGACAAAGCTACGGATAATGCCGGTGAATTATTAAAGCAATTAAAATTAACGTACAACCGTTCTCGTCAGGCCGCAATTACTACCGAAATTCTCGAAATAGTAGGTGGAGCAGAAGCATTAGCTGCCAGCAGATAATGTTTAGTTTTTCTTATAAATAAGAAAGGCTCCACTACTGGAGCCTTTCTTATTTATACTGGCTTAATCAAAAAATTAAGTCGATAAGTTAATAATTTATAGTTGATTTACTTTTTTACTTATAGTTGTAAAACTATTTAGTAAGAAGAAAACCTAAATAGGTAACTCCAATACAAAGTAGTAAGCTTAACACAATATTAAGTAAGGCTAAATTACTTTGACCAGAGCGAAATAATTGCAATGTTTCGTTACTAAAGGTTGAAAAAGTACTAAATCCGCCGCAAAAGCCTACAGCAATTAATAATTTTAAATTTGAGTTTGGAAGATCTTTAGCAGTTAAGCCTATAAAAAGACCTAAAACTAAACTGGCTAAAATATTAATTACCAAAGTAGCTAAGGGAAATGAAAAAGGATAATAATTACTAATTAACTTACTTAAGCTATAACGTACCAAACTGCCAGATCCACCCCCAATAAAAACTAACATAAATTCTCTGTAATTCATCTATTATAAATATGCAAATTTTTATATACTAAACCATTTAAAACCTGTTTTGTGTAGCGTAAAGATAGGTTATTTAGATTTACCTCGGTTAAAATAGATACTGCTCCTGATTAATAGAATGAACATAACTACTTAATTAAAAAAGTTTCAGGGTTTGTGTTATTGCATATACTTGCTTTTTTATCCAGTGAAGGGCAAATTTAAAGTAACCATTATTACCCGTTTTACGCTACCAATAAATTGAACTGAAAGATAGTTGTAAGTTAAATAATATACCCATCCGCGATAAATCGTACTTTTGCGGAGTTTTGTACAGATATTTACTTTTAAATAGATATAATAAATGACTAGAAAAAATAACCCTTGGCATAGTGTAAGATTCGGCGATAATGCGCCGGAAGTAGTTACTGGAATAATTGAAATTCCGAAGGGCTCCAAAGCTAAATACGAATTAGATAAAGATAGTGGTTTGTTAAAGTTGGACCGAGTATTGTTTTCGTCAGTTCATTACCCGGCCAACTACGGTTTTATTCCGCAAACGTATTGCGACGATAGTGACCCATTGGATATTTTGGTGATTTGCTCCATAGACGTACACCCCATGTGTATTATCGAAGCCAAAGTAATTGGGGTCATGCAAATGATCGACAATAATGAAGAGGACGATAAAATTATTGCGGTAGCAAAAAATGACATGTCGGTTAACCACTTTAATGATATTTCGGAATTACCGCCTCACACCTTGCTCGAAATTCGTCGCTTTTTTGAAGATTATAAAAAGCTGGAAAACAAAGAAGTAGTAGTAGAGCAATTTTTAGGCAGGGAACAGGCTTATGGAATAATCAATAAAAGTATTGAGTTATATAATACTACTTTCCGGAACAAACCTGAGCTTACCGAGAAATAATATTTCATCTTTTAAATAACCTGAACAGTTTTAAATTATTGTTTTTAGGGAGAAGTTATAAAAAATAAAACCGGTTGTTCTTAAAGAATAACCGGTTTTATTTTTTATAACTTCAAAGCAGTTTCGTGTTAATTGGTTTAAGGGGATTAAACATTTTAATTTACGACAGGAACTTCAGCAATTACTATTTTTATTTGCTATTTCATTATTAAAATAATCCGTATTCAATCGGTATATGCTAACTTTTTTCCGGAACGTAGGACGCGGTATTTTGTTCAGTAATCTGTTCATAGCTGCCTGCGCTTTTAGTTTAGTATGGCAAACGTATTTATTATTACAACTTCCTGTACAGCTATGGTTAGCATGGTTAGCATTTTTAGCTACCTTTCTTATTTATAATTTGGATGGCTTGTTGCCTTATAAGTTTAACCAAAACATAGTCATTTCGGAGAGGAAGTTATGGCTGGTTCACCACCGTTCCCTTTTATTGGAAAGTATTAGCTTGGCAGGGATAATTTCATTTTACTTGTTTATCCGTCACGGCCAAACCGATCATGTTTGGTTTATAGCCCATTTAGTAATTATTTCTCTGTTGTACTCTTTGCGAATAATTCCGCAAAAAAATGGTACGTTTATGCCACTCCGGAATGTTCCTCTAGTAAAAGTATTTTTAATTGCGTATGTCTGGAGTTGCGTAACCGTTATATTACCCTTGCAAACAGTGAACCTGCCGATATTTACCTTAGAAACCGGTGTTCTATTGCTGCGACGGTTTAGTTTCTTGTTTGCTCTTACGCTTTTGTTCGATATCCGGGATTTTGAAAAAGACCGCATAACCAGCACACTTACCTTTCCGGGCTTATTTGGGGTGCGGTTAACCAAAGTTTTCTCCTTATTTCTGCTATTGATTTTTGCGGTACTTACTTATTTTACCGAAAAAGGAAATGTTTTATTAAGTTTAGAACTATCGGCGGTAATAGCAGCTTTAGTGGTTTGGTTTAGCCACGAAAAACGCAGCGATTATTATTTTCTAATCCTTGCCGATGGTATGATGCTACTTCAGTTTTTTCTGGTATACCTGGCAGTTAGCTCTAGCATTTCGTAATTCAAATAGCGGCCTTCATTCTTCAATAATATTAAGTTACTGAGTAAACTTAATTTTTATATTTATTATCAAGAGTATTGTAGAAAGGCACTAATATTTAATTTCTTAAAGACAAATTCTAACATCTAATATCTTATTACCGGTGTCTTTTTACTTATTTAGTCAGATAGGAGCACTTTAGGAAAGCCTTACCTAAGTTTTGAATTAAATCGGATGCGAGTAAAGCTTGTTCTCCCATCTCCATTTTTGCAATATCGCCAGCCGAACCGTGTAGGTACACCCCTAAAATGCAAGCATCTAAAGCTGAGTATTGCTGCGCTATTAAAGCTGTAATTATGCCGGTTAATACATCACCAGTGCCGCCGGTAGCCATACCCGGATTACCCGTACCATTAAAATAGTATGCACCTGCCGGAGTACCTATACAGGAATGTGCTCCTTTTAAAACTACATAACACGAGTGTTTTTGGCAAAATTCTTTTAACAAGTCCAAACGGTGATAATCGTTTTCGGCTTTGCCGGTTAAGCGCTCAAATTCTTTAGGATGGGGTGTTAGAATACTGTTGGGTGGCAGTGCATTTTTTAAATTTTCATCTTCGGCAATAATGTTTAGAGCATCGGCGTCTATAACTAGCGGCACCTGCGTAGTATTTAGTAAATGTTTTACCATTTGGCGGGTAGCAGGGTGTTTACCTAAGCCAGGCCCAATACCAATAGCATTGTAAATGCTTAAGTCCGGGAGTTCGGAGATAAAATCAGCTTCTTTATCAGTAAGAGTCATGGCTTCCGGTACTGCCGTTTGTAAAATAGTATAGCCAGCGGCTGGGCAATGTACCGTTAATAGGCCTACTCCGCTCCGCAAACAAGCCTTAGCCGATAACACCGTAGCGCCTATTTTACCGTAACTCCCACTAATAAGCAGAGCATGGCCAAAAGTGCCTTTATGGGAATACTTAGGACGGGGCTTTAAAATAGTTGCGGGTATATCCGAAGAAATAAAAAAGTAAGGAGATTCAATCTGAGAAATAAATTCGGCATTTAAGCCAATTGGTACTATTGTCCAGTCGCCTACGTACCGCGCATTACCCGGTAAAAGAAAAGCTATTTTAGGTAATTCAAAAGATAAAGTATAGTCCGCTTGCACAATACAATCTGTTAATTTATTGTGAGCATCAGTGAATAGCCCTGAGGGCATATCAACTGCTACAACGGTAGCGGAACTGGAATTTATTTGCGTAATAAGTTCGGTTATAAACCCAGTAAGTGGGCGATTGAGACCCGTTCCGAAAAGCGCATCTACAACAATTGTCTTATCTGAAATTTCTGGACAGTCTGTTTTGGTATGCAAATATGTTTTAATTATTTCATCGGGTAAGCGTTGCAGGTTAGCCGTAAAATCAGGAGCATACGTATGGGCAGCGGGTAAAATAAAAACCTGCACTGGATAGTGGTGCTGATACAATAGCCTGGCAATAGCTAAACCATCGCCCCCGTTATTGCCGGGGCCACAGAAAATTAAAATCGGTTGCACTCTATTGGTATAAAATTTATTTTCGAACCAACCAACAAATGCGGATGCTGCCCGCTCCATTAAAGCAAGAGAAGGAATGTTTTCCTGTTCAGCCGTAAAAGCATCTGCCGCCCGGGTTTGTGCCGCTGAAAGAATTTTCATGTAAGTGGATTAAGTTTAGTCATAAAAAATTACTTCCTGCTTAGTACTTGTACTAGCACGGTAAGTTATGCTTATAGTAATTTATACTAGCTTATACCAAATCATTTTAAGTTTTAAATAGAATAATAGTAATAGTTAAAATTCCTTAAAAAATAGTACATTTAAAAATCTCAAAACATATCTGGAACAATATCTAACCGCATGATCAACTTTACACCTATCCTCACCCGTGGACTTCGTTTATGTAGTGTATTGCTGGTAAGTCTGGTCTTAAATTCCTGTCTAAACGGTAAGCAACAGCAAACGACGGATCTGGCAAAAGCAACCCCACGCGTACTGGTTTTTTCCCGCACGATGGGCTGGAAACATACTTCTATTCCGTACGCCAATAAGGCTATTTATCAAATGGGAATAGAAAATAAATGGCAGGTAGATACTACCCGCAACGCCGACTATTTCACCGATGACAGTTTAAAACAGTATCAGACAGTAATTTTCAACTGTACTACTGGTAACGTATTAAACCCGGAACAGCAGGCCGCTTTCGAACGCTACATTCAGGCGGGCGGTGGTTATCTAGGTATTCACTCTGCCGCCGATACCGAATACGAATGGCCCTGGTACGATAAGTTAATGGGCGCCCATTTTTCGAGCCATCCATTACAACCCGGCGAACGGAAAGCTATTGTAGAAGTTACCGATAAAACGCACCAGGCAACTGCCGGTCTGCCCGATAAATGGGAACGTACCGATGAGTGGTATAATTACCGTTCTTTTTACCCCGGTATTAAAGTCTTAGCTTCGTTAGATGAAAATTCCTACGAAGGCGGTACTAATGGCGCCAACCATCCGATTGTGTGGTACCACGAGTTTGATGGTGGACGCGCCTTTTATACCGGCTGCGGCCACACTCCCGAAAGCTACAGCGATCCTTTATTTTTAAATCATTTATTAGGCGGCATTAAGTACGCCATGGGCAGCGGCAAACCTTTGGATTACAGTAAATCGTACGCCGTGGTAGTGCCCGAAGAAAACCGTTTTGTAAAAACTATTCTGGTAAATGACTTGGCAGTGCCTATGGAATTAGCCGTTGCACCGGACGGACGGATATTTTATACGGAATTTGCGGGTAAATTATCCATGTACGATCCACAAACTAAGCAAGTAGCCCAGGTACATAAATTTGAAGTCGTGCAGAAAGGCGGTACCGGTTTAATCGGTTTAACTTTGGACCCTAACTTTGCCACGAACAAACAACTTTACGTTTACTACAGCCCGCCTAAAGCCGAAGAACCTTATTTATTTAATTTATCACGTTTTGCTTTAAAACCGGATAATACCCTGGATGCGGCTTCGGAGAAAGTATTGTTGCAGGTACCGGTACAGGAAAAAAGCGGCGCCCACCACGGTGGCTCTCTGGCCTGGGATAAAGAAGGCAACTTGTATTTATCTACCGGCGATGGCACTACGCCTTTCCCATCTTTAGGGTATGCGCCTATTGATGAACGCCCGGAACCGGAACATTTTAGCGAAGATGCCCAGCGATCTGCTTCCAACACCAACGATTTTAAAGGTAAAATTTTGCGCATCCACCCAGAGCCGGATGGTTCTTATACTATTCCGGACGGCAACTTATTCCCGAAAGGCACGCCTAAAACCAAGCCTGAAATTTACGTAATGGGTTGCCGCAACCCGTATCGCATCGCCTTAAATCCAAAATCGTCGGTGCTATATTGGGGCGAAATTGGTCCAGATGCAGGCGTAGATAGCTTGCGCGGCCCCAAAGGCTACGATGAATTTAACCAAGCTAAAAAACCGGGCAATTACGGCTGGCCGTATTTTGTGGGTAATAACATCGCTTACCCCGAATGGGATTTTGCTACCAAAAAAGCGGGACCGCTTTACGATGCCAAAGCCCCTATTAACAACTCTCCCAACAATACGGGTCTAAATCAATTACCTCCTGCCGTACCAGCTATGATCTGGTACCCGTACGATGCTTCCAAAGAATTTCCGGAATTAGGCATAGGAGGCCGCAGCGCCATGGCCGGCGAATTTTACACCTACGACAAAAATTCTATTTCTAAAAATAAGTTTCCGGAATTTTACGATGGCACCTTGTTCGTGATGGACTGGATGCGGAACTGGGTAATGGCTCTACGGTTTGATAATAGCGAAAACTTTGTGCGCGCCGAACCTTTTATGACTTTAAACGGCGATTTTCGCCGGCCAATTGATCTGGCTTTCGGGAAAGATGGCGTAATGTACATGCTGGAATACGGTTCGGTTTACGGGGCCGATAACGAAGATGCCCGTTTAGTCAAAATTGAGTACAACACCAACAACCGGCCACCTATCGCCAATGCTTTTGCCACCGACTCAGCCGCGATAGCACAAGCGAGTGCGCGTTCTTACTTAACCTCCGACCCGCGCATGGGACCGCAATTAACTGAGGTAACTGGCTCAGCTCCACTGCGCGTGAAATTTGCCAGCCGTGGTACCCGCGACTTGGACGATAACGATAAATTAACGTACCAGTGGTTATTCGATGGCAAATCCGCAGGAGCTTCTACCCCAAATCCTACGTATACCTACACCCAACCCGGTATTTACCAAGCTATTTTAAAAGTTACCGATAATTCCGGAGCATCCGCTACCGATACAGTAACCGTAAAAGTAGGTAATGCCTTGCCCGAAGTAAACATTGCTACTACCAGCAACAAATCTTTTTACTGGGAGAATAAGCCTTTTACTTACAACGTTCAGGTAAAAGACAAAGAAGACAAAACCATTGATCCCAAAAAAGTAAAAGTGTATTTCGATTATAATCCGCAGCCAAGCACTACAAACAAAGAACCAGTAGCGGGACATCAGGTAGTTACTACCATCGAAAATAACTCTTTAGGTAAAACCCTTGTAGCTAACAGCGACTGCAAAGCTTGCCATACCGTGGATAAAGTTTCGGTAGGGCCGGCTTTTGTGGCTGTGGCCACCCGCTACAAAAAACAAAGCGGCGCCTTAGATATGTTAGCAAAAAAAATAATTAATGGTGGCGGTGGTAACTGGGGTACCGAACACGTCATGAGCGCGCACCCACAAATTAACGAGAAAGATGCCCAGGAAATGGTGAATTATATTTTCTCGCTCACCGATGCTAAAAAGCAAAAAACTAATCTACCGGCAAAAGGCACCATGACCTTAAAAGAACACAAAGCAGACGAACCCCGCGGCCAATATACCTTAATAGCTACTTACACCGACAAAGGCGGTAAAGCCGTAGGGCCGCTTACTGGCACTGAAGTAGTAACCCTCCGTAACGCGAAAGTAAGAGCCATTGATGCCGATGCTTATACTGGTTTTGGGCGGTTTGGCAATAACCTGAGCACCGGTAATCATAAATCTTTTATTTTGCTAAAAAATATTGATTTAACAGGCATTAAAGGATTTACTTACGATTATTCCGCACCGGATAAAGATGGCGAGATAGAACTACGGATTGGCTCTTACGCCGGACCAGTAATCAGCCGAACGGCCTTTAATGCAAATGGTGGCAACAAAGGACCGAAGCAAGTAACCGGCACCCTTGATAAACCTATTATGGGCAAGCACGACCTTTATTTCATTCTTGTAAAGCGCGAAAAACCGAATGATAAGTTAGCTTCGTTATCAGCTATTACTTTCATTCAATAATTAGTCAGACATTATATACTAAATATTAATGTCTAGCGTCTAGTTATTTAGTAGAATTTTACAATGAACAATGCAACAAACAACCTAAGCGAAGTGCAGAACCTGACGATTTTGTGTTTGAGCGGCAGCGAGTTTAAAATCGTCTTGACTTTTTTGGTTCTTTTTGTGTCAAGACAAAAAGAACAGAACCTGAACAATGAAACAACTTCACTAAACAATTACAACTACAACCGCTGCTATGCGAACAAGATTTTTTTCCAATTTTGCTAGCTTACATTGCAAGCAAGTCACGGAAGTAACTTCCGCGCCATAGTTGTAATACGCAAAAAATAAGGCCTAAACTATAATACAAATTCACTAAAACTAAGCTAATGCAACGGCTGTACGAACGATAACTTTTAAAATTTTCTAATCTTATTGTTCTAAAAACAATAACTATATTTGTTCCATTAACTATTTTGTTTTCTTTACTTTATCACATGAAATTTAAAAGTAATTTAAAAGTAACGCTTATCCTTTTGTGCTTTCTTTTTTGCCAGTCCGAAGGAATTGCTCAATCCAATGCGCCTGCTGCTGCTCTTACCGCTATTCCTTTAACCGATCTCAGCGCTTTTAAGCCAGTAACCAACAACTGGAAGTTAGCCAAAGACGTTTTTTTTGACCCGATAAAAGGCGGTAACGGTAAAATTACAGCTGGTACCGGCATTCTGGTAAATACACTGGGCAAAAGCAATAACGGTCATTTATTTACTACCATGGAGCACGGCGACATAGAGTTGGAATTAGACTTTATGATGGCAAAAGGTTCTAACGCCGGCGTGTATTTGCAAGGCCGCTACGAAGTGCAAATGTTTGATTCCTGGGGCGAAACCGATCCAAAGTATTCGGATGCCGGCGCTATTTACCAGCGTTGGGACGAAAAACGCGGACCAGGCCGGGAAGGCTACGAAGGCCACCCACCGTTGGTAAACGTAAGCAAAGCGCCGGGTTTGTGGCAGCATTACAAAATAATTTTCCGGGCACCACGCTTTAACGCGCAAGGTCAAAAAATTGAGAATGCCCGGTTTATAGAAGTATACCAAAATGGGGTATTAGTGCAAAAAAATATAGAAGTAACCGGCCCTACCCGCGCCGCTGCTTTCGAAGATGAAAAACCATTGGGCCCTTTAATGATTCAGGGCGATCACGGAGCGGTAGCTATCCGCAATATTAAGTATCAGGCCTACGGCACCGAAGAAGTAAAGCTGCTAGATTTAAAATTAACGTCTTACGACAACATTAAAGCTTTATCGGATTTTAACACCAATGTGCCTAAATCGGAGATGGACATTGACGTGCTGGCGCATTTGGCTCCCGCTACCCGCGACCAATTTGCCGGGAAAATTACGAGTACTATTCAAGTGCCTACTTCCGGCGATTATAATTTTAACTTAAATCTGGCCTGGATTCCGATGGATACAAATCCGAACTACATCAACGGAGCCGGCGAACTAACCATTGGCGATAAAAAAGTTTTAACCGTAACGGGCAAAACCGGAGTAGCTTCTGGTACGGTAAACCTGGCAGCCGGTACTTATCCTTTAACTTTATTTTATTTTAAAAGCTCGTCGTACTGGTACGCCCGCCGTAACGATATCATACTTACCGTAAGTGGACCGGGGGTAGCTTTAACTACTCTAAAAGCCCCCTTAAAAGTAGTGGAACCAGTAGGAGCAATAACCGTGAAGGTAGCCGATGAACCAGTAATGCAACGCGGTTTTCTGGAGCATATGGGTAAAAAAAGAACTCATGTGATATCGGTAGGAGAACCCGGTGGCGCCAATTACGCCGTTGATTTAAGCCGGGGCCAGTTCCTGCAAGTTTGGCGAGGCGATTTTTTAGAAACTACACCGATGTGGTACGGCCGGGGCGAAACCCAGTTAGAAGTACCTATGGGTAGCGTCACGCAATTCCCGGCTAAACCATCGCTCACGTTTTTAGCCGACCAGAATGCCGCCTGGCCCGATTCTAACGCTGCCTACAACAATTTAGGTTACGATGTAAGCAAAGCGGGTCGGCCGGTTTTTAAATATACGCTGGGTAATGCCAACGTAAGCGAAACCGTAGAACCTGAAGATAATGGCCGTAAGTTAACCCATACTTTTACCGTAACTCCGGGTCAGGAAACCCAGGCGATCTGGTGCCGGGTGGCCGAAGGCAGCAGCATTACCAAGCTACCGAATGGCTTATATGCCATTGGGGATAAAGAATACTTCGTACAATTAGATAAAAAAGAAAAACCCGTTATTCGGAAAACGGCCCAGAATACCGAAGAAATGCTCTTGCCTGTAAAAGCCAAAGACGCAGCAGGAGTAGTAAAATATGCTATTGTGTGGTAGATAAAGAGAACTTCGGAAAGATAACAGTATCATGAAAAAAGTAAATAAAATTAACTCACTGGCCAAAGTTACCCTAGTAGCGGCCGGGCTTTTATTTTTACAAAACATCGGTTGGGCGCAAACTAAGGTAAACCCAGCTACAGGCAGCAAACAACCGGCTCCTGCTCCCAAAGGCTTAGCCAAAGTAGAGGCCGCACCGGCCAAAGAAGATGACTATTATACCCTGATTTCGCTGCCAGTTCCGGAAGATGTTATTTTGGAAGTAGGTGGGATGGCTACTTTACCAGACGGTAGCCTGGCAATCTGTACCCGCCGCGGTGAAGTTTGGAAAGTGTCGAACCCAACCGTTGCGGGCGAAGATCGGCCTACTTACAAACGCTTTGCTTCCGGCCTGCACGAGCCATTAGGCTTAGCTTATAAAGACGGCGATATTTACGTTACGCAACGCAGCGAAATTACCCGTTTACGCGATAACGACGGTGACGGTAAAGCCGATTCGTACGATAAAGTCTATTCCTGGCCTTTATCCGGCAATTACCACGAATATTCTTACGGCCCTACTTTTTTGCCCAACGGCAATATGTTGGTAACGCTTAATGTGGGCTGGAGCAACAGCTTAGGCCACGGGGTAAGTTTGGTGCCTTGGCGTGGCTGGACTTTAGAAATTACGCCTGACGGTAAAATGACACCTTTTGCGGCGGGCATGCGTTCTCCGGCGGGTTATGGATTTAACGCAGCCGGCGATTTCTTCTACACCGAAAACCAAGGCGACTGGGTAGGTTCCGGCCGGATTTCGCACGTAGAAAAAGGTGACTTTTTAGGTAACGCCGAAAGTTTAAACTGGTCGGGCTTACCTGGCTCCCCTTTAAAGTTAAAACCGCAGGATGTACCTAATACTGGCGAACCATTGTACGATGTAGCCAAGCGGGTACCGGAGTTAAAAGCCCCGGCCATCTGGATGCCGCACGGCATTTTTGGTATTTCTACCTCAGCTTTCTTAAACGACAATACCAACGGTAAATTTGGTCCGTTCCAGAACCAGATTTTTGTAGGCGACCAGGGCCAAAGCAAAATTATGCGCGTAGACCTGGAAAAAGTAAAAGGCGAATACCAAGGTGTAGCTTTCGGGTTCCGCGAAGGATTTTCATCGGGTATTTTACGGCAGGTATGGGGCAACGATGGCTCCATGTTTGTGGGTATGACCAGTCGCGGTTGGTCATCGACCGGTAAAGAATTATACAGCTTACAGCGATTGGTCTGGACCGGCCGAACGCCTTTCGAAATGAAAACCATTCACGCCATGCCCGATGGTTTCGAAATTGAGTTTACCCAACCCGTAGATAAAGCTACCGCTTCTAATCTGGCTTCTTATAAGGTAACTGGTTTTAACTATAAATACCACGCGACTTACGGTAGCCCCGTTATCAATAACAAAGAAAATTCAATAAGAGGTGTGGTGGTTTCGGAAGACGGCATGAAAGCGCGCCTGGTAGTAGATGATCTGCGTTTAGGCTACATTCACGAAATTAATTCGGATGGTGTTCGCTCTAAGTCTGGTCAGCCTTTGCTGCACACTGTTGGCTATTACACTCTGAACAATTTGCCGGATGGTGCTAAACTGAATATTGCCCAAGCGGCTGCCCCATCCCACGACCATGCCGCTATGATGGCGGCAGCGGGTAAAGCGGCTGGAAGCGCTAAAGCAACTAATAAAGCTAGCACGGCTGCTTCCGTAACATCTGGCAATGCAGTCGGTACCAAAATGGCTGCCAAACGTGTAACTGAAATGCCAGCTGATTGGAACGGGAATGCTGATTACACCATTAACCTGGGCACCAAACCCGGCCTTAAATTTGAACCATCGCAATTTCAGGTAAAAGCCGGCAGCAAAATCCGGGTAGTATTCCAGAACGACGACGATATGTTGCACAACTTTGTGGTAGTGTTACCCGGAACTGCCATTGAGGTAGGTAATTTGGCCATGAAATTAGGTTTAGAAGGTCAGCAGAAAAACTACATTCCGAACACCAACAAGGTATTGTATCACACAAATTTGCTGCAGCCACAATCTACCGAAACCATTTACTTTACCGCGCCCGAAAAGCCCGGTAATTACACCTACGAATGTTCGGTACCCGGCCACTTTTACAGCATGCAAGGCACCATGAAGGTATTACCGAAATAAGATTCTTGTTTTGTTAACCTAACTAAAAAGCCGGTAAATTTTAAAAATTTACCGGCTTTTTATAGTATAGCCTTTTCGTAAATTCATCCGGAATCCATTTTTTAAATTTTTATTATTTATGCATACCAAATACCTGCTTTTATTACTTACTCTTTTTACTTTTTACACCACCCAAGCCGCTCAGGTTGATACCTTGGAAATAACCAGCACGGCCATGAATCAAAAGCTGCACGCCGGGATAGTAGTACCTGATAGTTACAAAAAGCAAAAAAAGGCGACTTACCCGGTACTTTACTTGTTGCACGGTTACAGCGGTGATTTTCGGGATTGGTTAACTAAAGTGCCCGATAAAAGCGTACTCACCAGTATGGCCGATCAATACCAAACCATTATTGTTACTCCCGATGGCGGCTTTAGTAGTTGGTACCTGGATAGCCCTATAGATAAAAACAGCCGGTACGAAACTTTTATCACCCAAGAACTGGTGCAGGTCGTAGAAGCGAAATACCGGGCGATTACTGCCCGGGAAGGTCGGTTTATTTCGGGTTTAAGCATGGGAGGCCACGGAGCTTTGTACTTGTCGACGCGACATCCGGATATGTATTTAGCCGCGGGTAGCATGAGCGGCGCGTTAGATATTGCTTCTATTCAGGGTGGCGATTTAACAAAGAGTATCGAAGCTTTACTCGGCCCGAAAAGCCAGAACTACGGTCAGTTTATTCAAAATTCGGTGGTAAACATGGTACCTCAGATCAAAGCCAGTCCGGTAAAAATATTGTTTGATTGCGGCGTAGACGATTTTTTAATTGAAAGTAACCGCGAGTTGCACCGGCGCCTAGTAATCGAAAAAGTACCCCACGAATACATCGAGCGACCGGGAGCGCATACCTGGGCCTACTGGGGCAACGCCTTGCCTTATCATCTATTGTTCTTCCAAAAAGCCCGGCAAGAAGCGGATAAAAAATGATTCAGAACCTATCTGCCTTATAGCATTTCCCGTATTATTAGGTAATATGCTATAAGCGGATAGGTGAAAATTACTTTTATCTTTTTTACCAAATCTGGTATTTGCTAAATTATTGGAATTGGGTTCAAGTTTTTTAGAAATAACCATTGCCGAAGTGCTTAAAGCATGTACCTGATTTTACTTTTTCATTCATTTCCTGACAATGGCTGGTAACATAATAAGTTGCCAAAAAGCTCTTCTGGTTTGTCCCAACAACGAATCTGATTTAACCCTATTAGCCGAACGCATTTCGGCTCTTAAGCAATTAACCAAATAGAATTTTTTTGCCTTATATACTGCATAGATTAGGCCTATATTCGCAGTTTTCATACTCAAATTACTTTAACCGACGAAAAGATCCTTTTCAAGAAAGTAACTTATTTTAGTCCCTGCCGAGCGAGTTAGATACCCTAATTAATTTATAGTTAAATAGTTTTGCTAATCTTTGACAAACAAGCAATGGCAACTAAGAAAAATATATTTATAATTATAGGCAGTGCGAGTGAAAACTCAGCAAATGAGAAATTAATAGATCAGTTTGCCAGGCTCACGCAAAATGAATTCAACGTAACCGTATTTCATGAATTAAAATCCCTACCTCATTTTGATCCGCAGTTATCAGCAAACAGTCCACCAAAGGCTATTGTAGAGTTTCGGGAAGCAATTGAAAAGGCAGATGGCTTGGTAATTTGCACGCCCGAATATGTGTTTAGCATTCCCAGCGGTCTGAAAAATGTTATTGAGTGGTGCGTTGCCACAACCATATTTAGTGAAAAACCCACTGGCCTGATTACGGCTTCTGCCCACGGCCAAAAAGGACACGAAGAGCTACAATTGTTAATGAAAACAGTAGTGGCCAGGTTTACCGATGAAACAACATTGCTTATTCCAGGAATAAAGGGAAAGATAAGTGAGACAGGAGAAATAAAAGATAGCCAGACTAAGGAAGAATTTATGCAATTTATCAGGGCATTTAAAGATTTAACCAATAACGCCAGTTACTAGGTTCGATTGGTGGTCTAAGCAGCATGAGGAATATGTAATAGATTAAGAGTTCCAGTGTTAGGCCAGAATCCTGGAAGACTTATTTGCTACCACCATCAAAACCATTTTTAGTTTTAATTAATTTACTAGGCTCATATAAGAGTGTGCATTTTCATACTGCTTTAAGAAGGATTGATTTTAAAAGGTAGTTTTATGATTTTTGAATAGTAACAACTAGGCAGTTATGTTACTATATTTAATATAGCTTCAGGTGTCTTCTTTTATTTATAAATTGGAGCCTAAGAAAATTCAGAAATACTAGAAACGGTTCTGACGGATAAGGCACCTTACAACCACCAACATGCGGCTTATGCAGCCGAAGAATAAGGGAAAGAAAATATATTTTCTTGAAATAAAAAGTTTTAAGAGTTAACCATAAGTACTTCCAGACTACTAACTATATAAAAAAGATAAAAACGAGAATACCTTTTATTTAACAAAACTACTACCGGGCGAACTATTAGTAATTAGGCGCTTGCGAACTGTTTGGTGCAATATTGTTATAAACTCTTAACTCCAATCCGCCATGAATTCTTGTACGCTCATTCGATTCCTGTCGTTGGTACTTACTTTATTCCTGCTTCTGGCTTGTTCCCGGGCGAAAAATCAAGATCAGTTGGAAAAAGAATTACAATACCTTCCCTTGGCTAGGGGTGAAGTTACTTTGTGCGGTTCCGGATCAGATCAGTTTGGGTCCGTAGCATTTAGCCTGAGTTGTTCTGAGAAAGTAAAAAAGGATTTTAATTTGGCTATTGCCCTGCTGCATTCTTTTGAATATACTGAGGCCGAGAAAGTATTTGCACGGGTAATGGATACCGATCCGGAGTGCGTAATGGCTTATTGGGGAGCGGCTATGTGTAACTTTCATCCGCTGTGGACCCCACCCAGTCCGGTTGATTTACAAAAGGGAGAGAAAATTATTGCTCTGGCGCGCACCATTGTAAATGATAAATCTTCGCGGGAAGCAGATTACCTGGAAGCCATTGCTTCCATCTACGACCAATGGAATACCCTCGACCACCGCACGCGGTTACTTAAATACGAAAAAGCTTCCCGGAAAATTTTTGAGAAATATCCTCTGGATAGCGAAGCAGCCATTTTTTATGCGCTGGCTTTGGGAGCCGCCGCCGATCCAAAAGATAAAACCTTCCATAAACAAAAGAAAGCCGGTTATATTTTAAACCAGATACTTGCGAATAAGCCTAATCACCCGGGTGTGGTACATTATCTTATTCACATTAATGATTATCCGGAACTGGCCGAATTGGCTTTACCGGCTGCCCGAAAATATGCCTCCATTGCAACTGCCTCGGCTCACGCGCAACACATGCCGTCTCACATTTTCACGCGATTGGGCCTTTGGGACGAAGCCATTGAATCAAATATTAAATCGGTTTCGGCAGCACAATGTTACGCTGAAAGTTCCGGTATGAAGGGGCACTGGGATGAAGAACTACATGGCTTAGATTACCTGACCTACGCTTACTTGCAGAAAGCAAATGATACAAAAGCCATGGAGCAGATTCGATACTTACAAACCCTGAATGAAGTATCTCCCATTAATTTTAAGGTTGCCTATTGCTTTGCTGCCATGCCGGCCCGGTACGCCCTAGAACGGAAAGATTGGAAAGCCGCTGGTCAATTAAACCTGGAGCCTACTAACTTGCCCTGGGAAAAATTTCTTTGGGAAAAAGCAAATATTCACTTTGCCCGTTTGCTGGGCGCTGTTCATATTCGTAAACTTAACCAGGCTCGCGCAGAGCTGGAGCAATTGGAACAAATTCACGGTAGGTTGGTACAAGCTAAAGAAGACTACAAAAGCAATCTCGTATTAATTCAAATTAAAGCTTCTAAAGGCTGGATTAAATTAGGAGAAGGTAAAAAAGAGGAGGCCATTGCGTTAATGACCGAAGCAGCGGAAATGGAAGATGCCACGGCAAAACATCCCGTTACCCCCGGCGAAATTATTCCGGCCAGAGAACTATTAGGCGATATGTTTCTGGAAATAAGTAACTATGGTAATGCTCTTAAGGCTTACGAAGCTGATTTACAAAAACACCGCCACCGATTTAATGGCTTATACGGCGCCGGCCTGGCGGCCGAAGAATTAGGCGATACCAAAAAAGCCAAACAATATTATCAGCAACTTGTGGCTCTCACCAACTCGTCGGCCAGTAACCGCCCCCAACTGTTAGCAGCTCAATTATTTGTAAAAAATAATTGAGAACAAATTGTTATTTAAGCCTTTCTGAAAAATATTAGGCCCCTAAATAGTAGTCATTATTTAAAATTTTCAACATTTTATTTTAGCAAATTAAAAGTTATTGGCCGCATGTAAGAAAATCAGTTCCTTAGCTGCACTACTTCAAATATTTAACACCTAAAAAGATTTTTTTATATTTGCAGACGTAAACAGAAAACACTTTTTTATGTGATTCCCAATTTCTTTCCGGAAAAATAGATAGGCAACTGCTGAGCGGTTTCCTGGATTTTTCAATTTTTTAAAGAAAGAAATAATGCTTACTATTCAGAATCTCACTTATATTCATCCGAATAAAGATTTACTGTTCGATAACATAAATCTTACCCTTACCCAACACGATAAAGCCGCCTTAATTGGCAATAATGGAACTGGGAAATCTACCTTGCTAAAAATTATCGCGGGCAATCTACCGTCTTCAGCTGGGGTAGTACAAACTTTAGCTACGCCGTATTACATTCCCCAGCTTTTCGGGCAGTATAATCATCTCACCATTAGCCAGGCTTTGCAGATTGAAGGTAAATTAAAAGCATTTTACCAGATTCTGGAGGGAAATGTAACGGGAGTAAACTTAGAATTACTAAACGACGACTGGACTCTGGAAGAGCGTTGTACCGAAGCTCTGGCGTATTGGGGACTGGAAGCCTTTAATTTAAAGCAAAAAATGCATACCCTTAGCGGTGGTCAAAAAACCAAAGTTTTCCTGGCTGGCATATCCATCCATCAACCCGAACTGGTTTTACTCGACGAACCCAGCAACCACCTGGACACTGCCGGTCGGCAATTGCTGTGCAACTTTATTCAGTCCAGTTCCAGCACCATGCTGGTAGTAAGCCACGACCGTAAATTGCTATATCTACTTGATGTGGTAATGGAATTAAGTAAACGCGGAATTTCGGTATACGGCGGCAATTATGATTTTTACGTCGAACAGAAAAACATGGAAAGCCAGGCCTTGAACCAGGAGGTACGCAGCAAAGAAAAAGCTTTGCGCAAAGCCAAAGAACTAGAGCGGGAAACCGCCGAACGGCAACAAAAGCTGGACGCCCGCGGCAAGAAAAAACAGGTAAAGGCCGGTATGCCTAAAATCATGCTGAACGTCATGAAAAATAACGCAGAAAACAGCACCTCGCGATTAAAAGGAATTCATGCTGAAAAAGTGGGCGCCATTTCGCAGGAGCTACATGAATTACGTAAAGAACTGCCTGTTACCGATAAAATGAAGTTCGGCTTCGACCAATCTACCTTGCACAAGGGTAAAATATTATTTACCGCCAAAGAAATAAATTACAGCTTCGGCGGGCAACTGCTTTGGCAACCAGCCTTAACTTTCCAGATTACCAGTGGGGAGCGCATCGCCCTAACAGGATTAAATGGTTCGGGTAAAACTACTCTAATCCGGATAATTTTAGGTGAAAATGAACCTCGAGCTGGTACGGTACAAAGAGCTTACAATAAAACTGTGTACATCGATCAGGATTATTCTTTAATTAATAACAACCTAAAGGTTTACGAGCAGGCTCAGCAATTTAATTCTTCTGGCTTACAGGAACACGAAATTAAAATCCGGCTCAACCGATTTTTGTTTATTAAAGATGATTGGGACAAACCTTGTATTGCCTTAAGTGGGGGTGAGAAAATGCGCTTAATGCTTTGTTGCCTCACAATTAGTAATAAAGCACCCGACATTATAGTGTTAGACGAGCCTACCAACAACTTAGATATCCAGAACATTCAAATTTTAACTACTGCCATTAACGATTATCAAGGCACGTTGTTGGTAGTATCGCACGACGAGTATTTCCTGGAACAGATAAACGTAGAAAGAATAATTCATTTAAGGTAATTTGAAATAAACACCTGGGCGTTTACCCGGTAGTAAGCCATTTAAACTTATCCGATGTTTTAGAACCGATTGTATTAACCGAAGAAATAACCGCCGGCTTTAACATTAAACCTGGATTAGGCATGAAAGGAAAAACGGATTATTTACTGGTATTTGCTAACGAAGTGGAAATAAAAAGTATAACTCCAAACCTAAACGAAATTGCCAAATTAAACGCCCGAGGTGTTATTATCACCGCTAAAGGCAATGAGGTTGATTTTGTGTCCCGGTTTTTTGCGCCGCAATCGGGCGTGAACGAAGACCCGGTTACAGGATCAGCGCATACTTCTTTAACACCTTACTGGGCCGCACAATTAAGAAAATCAGACTTAACCGCCATTCAATTATCAGAGCGGAAGGGATATTTACAATGTAAATATCTAAACGATCGCGTTGAAATAAGCGGTAAAGCAAAGCTATATTTACAGGGAGAAATATATCTGAAGTAAAAAGTAAATTAATTACTAAAAGCCCTGGTAATAAATAGTTAACCGGCAAATTCAGGAATGAAGCACTAATTATTTTCAGGCTACTTGGGTCATTTTTGGTGTTTGCTGGCTTACCTATTTTAACGTCAGAATACCAATAGACTTATTTCTATTGGTATGTCAATTATTGACCAATAATTTGGCCCGACTTAATTTTAAGTAGCTTTCTGATTCATCCGAAGTTAAATGTTTACTCTCAAATTGTACTATAATAATGCTTCAGAGCGGGTAATGTTTTATCACCTGATCTGAAGTTTTAAACTTTCAGGAGAATGAGAATATTATTTATTGGTGATAGCATTACCAGGGGGAAATTAGGGGTAAGTTATATTCAGCTTATAAAAAAAGAGTTTCCGGCTTATGAATTAGTAAACCTCGGGGTAGATGGCGATACGTTTTCTAATATTTCCCGGCGGCTACAAACTAAAATTGAGCAAGATTCTGAGTTTGATTACATTGTTCTGCAAGGAGGCTACAACGATATTTTTTTACCTTATTTCCGAGAAAAAAGTAAATTATTTCAATTTGCCTTAAAACAGCAACTTAAGAAAGGCTTGGTACCCTTGGAAACCGCCCCTGCTTTTGAAGCAGAATTAAGAAAAATAGTAAAAACCGTAAAGCAAAAATTCCGGGGTAAACTGGTGGTCACTACTATAGGTTGTATTAACGAATTTCGAGGTTTTGTTTTAAACTCCAAACGGAAAGAGTACAACACCATTATCCGGCATGTGGCTCAGGAAGAAAATATTGGTTTAGCTGATTGTGGATTGTTGTTTGACCAGGTTTTACAACAGGAACTACAAACCAATTATTTTCTGGAAAGTTTTTGGACCGTTACCGTTGCTGACAGAATTATTTCTGTTTTTAAAAATGGACCTGATTGGCTTAGTCAGAAACGAAAACTGAAATTAACGATAGATGGAGTTCATCTAAATAAGAAAGGAGCGGCCCTGGTTAAGAAGAGTTTATTGCCGAACTTAAGCTTACCGGAACGTAAAGCCAAATTGGTAGTTTAAACCCGAACATGAAAATCTAAATTTTTAGCTAAAGATAATTAAGCAGCCGTAACTTTACTTTTACTATTTAGATCTTAAGGGGAAAGCCATTAACCTAACTACATTCATGTTCCATTTTCGTCAGCTAAGTAAAATTGCAATAAAGGTATTTATTTGGAGCGTTCTTAGTTTTAACTTTTTTACAGGAAGTATGGCGCAAACCCGGACGGCTCCGTTTAAAGTAATTGCTTTTTATACAGCTAAGAACGATGCCGCTCACATTAGCTTTGTGCACGAAGCCAACCGCTGGTTCCCGAAAATGGCGGCGAAATATAATTTTATTTACGATTCTACGAATAACTGGAATAACCTGAACGCTGATTTTCTCGCGAGGTACCAAGTGGTACTTTTTCTGGATACCCGGCCGGAAGAACCAGTGCAAAGAGCCGCTTTTGAAGCATACATGAAAAAGGGCGGTGCTTGGCTGGGGTTTCATTTTGCCGGTTTTGCTTTAACTCCATCCACCTATCCGCAGAACTGGAATTGGTACCATCAGCAATTTTTAGGATCGGGTTCTTACGGTAGCAACACCTGGCGGCCCACTTCGGCTATTTTACGCGTTGAGGATCCCAAACACCCGGCTACTTTAGATTTGCCTAAAACGTTTAAATCTTCGCCTAACGAATGGTACCGCTGGGAAAACGACTTGCGCCAAAACCCCGATATTAAAATATTATTAACCATAGATAGCACCAGTTTCCCGCTTGGTACCGGACCTAAACCGCACGAAATCTGGCACAGTGGCTACTATCCCGTTGTTTGGACGAATAAAAATTACCGCATGCTGTACGTGAATATGGGCCACAACGACATCGACTACGAGCATACATCCAATAAAGAACTATCCTTTCAGTTCCTCAATGAGGTACAAAATAAATTAATTATTGATGGTTTGTTGTGGTTAGGTCATCCGACAAAAACTTCTAATAAAAGTAAGAACCGGTAACTTCGTTAAAATTTTAGGGTAGTAAAGCAGATAATACTTTACAGAAAATAATATAATGTAAACTTATGCTGCCGGAGAAAGAAATAACACGGATAAGTAAGTTTTTAAGTTTGGTGCTGCGGCATCAGCCCGAAAAGATAAATATCACTTTAGATGAAAACGGCTGGACCAGTGTGGCTACTCTGCTGCAACAAGCCAATAAAAATAATATAAAACTTTCCCCGGCTATTTTGGACTACGTGGTTGCTAATAACAATAAAAAGCGGTTTACCTTTAATGCCGATAAAACTAAAATCCGGGCTAATCAGGGACACTCGATTGAGGTAGAGTTGGGCTATATCCCGCAAGTGCCACCGGCCGTACTTTACCATGGTACCAGCGAGGGGGCATTAAATTCCGTTCTGGCTACCGGTTTACAGAAACAAAACCGCCACCACGTTCATCTATCCACCGATGTAGTAACTGCCCGGAACGTAGGGCAACGACACGGCAAACCGGTGGTTTTGCGGATTGATGCGCAAGCTATGACTCAGAACGGCTATTTGTTTTATTTATCAGAAAACCAGGTTTGGCTAACGGACCAAGTCCCTACTGAGTATCTGCACGTGCTAACTACTTGAAAGTATTTTGTTTTTTCATTCTCACCCACACTTAAGGTAAAAAGCGGCTAGAATTCTGAAAAATTTAAAAAATCTCTGTGAGGTAACAAAATAAAATTAAGTTCCGGCGTTATAGCAGTAGCAAGAACCACCATTCAGTAAGGTTGTCCATTACAACCTCTTCCAGGTGGCTTTTTTATTCTCCCTCTACTTTTTACTTTTTAGATTATTTTATGGCTATTAAGCCTGTAGCTTCTGGCTTAGGCTTTAGCTTAGTAAGATTTACAACCGTTAAGCAGCTTTTAACTTTATATAAATCTTTACGCGAATTAAGTTTATGAGAAAAGTAGTATTTATGGTGTGCTTGTTTTTCCTGGTTTCAACTATTGGTTACAGCCAGAAATCTTTCGGCGTGAAAGCCGGATTGAATGTAACCCGGTTGAATGTAAACGAAGCCTACACTTTAAAAATCAAAAATCGGGTAGGTTATCATTTGGGTATCTGGAAAGAATCTACCATTTCGCCTAAGGTCTTTTTACGCACAGAATTATTTTACACCCTAAAAGGAGGTAGGTATTCCGACACGCTCACCCTTCCTTTCGCCAATGAAGCCAGCCGAACGAAGGGAACACTCATTTATAACTATTTTACCCTTCCTTTGCTACTTGGCTACCAGCTTAAAAGCAAAACAGCCGTATTTCTGGGCCCGGAATTTAGCTTATTAATAGCTCCGCGCAACAGGGACGATGGGGGAAGGACGCATAATATGAAAAATATTTTAAGATATAACGCCCCGGATATAGGACTTACTGCCGGTTTCAGGTACAACCTAAATGCTAAATTAAGTGCTGACCTCCGGTACACTTATGGTTTTAGCACAATTCTGCAATACGAGGCTACGGATGTGCAGGGGAATGCGTATTCGCCTAAACAAAGCCATAACGAGGCGGCCCAATTAGGTTTAAGTTACACGTTAAAAACCAAGAACGGAAAAAGTTAATCTTAGCTATTGTTTCCAAACAGCTCTTTAAAGAAACTCCTCCGGACTAGCCCTTAAAGAAGTAGCGAATCCGGAGGAGTACAAAAATTTAAAAACAGTTTTTTGAATTTACTTTATACCCGCCCGAGTCTTCCAGTCGGTAACCGGCATGGTAATCATACGGCCTACTTGTTCTTTACCCCGGTAACTTACCACTCGCAGCATAACGGCATCTTTAGGCGGCACTAATGCTTCGGTATATTTTGGATAAAACCGGTCGGGGAAAGAATTATCAAAAGTGTAGTATAAATCTAACCCCTCTACTTCTGAGCTTAAGGCAATACTTACGTTATTATCGGGGGTTTTGGTAACGTTAAAAATAGGTTCGTACACGCTGGGGGCGTAATTCTTTTCGGCAAAATCGTACCGGTTAAAATGATTCTCTACCCGATTAAAGAAGTTGTTCCAGTTTTTGCTTTCTTTCGGCGACCACAACGATTCGGCAATGGCAAAGCCCCGGGGCCAGGTCATGTATTGGGCATGCCGCATGTTGTATACTTGTTCGGTCCATAAGTTAGCCTGGCCGCCTTTAATATATTTGGCATCTACGCTGTCGGGAAGAGGTTCAAATTGGTAAGCTTTATTTAACCGCAACGTAGCATAAATTTTAGGCTCAATGCTGGCATCACCCTGCATGTAATCAATATAAGCAAAGTCGGTAGGGCTCATTACTACTTCGTGTTTCATGCGGGCCGCCTGAATACCACCCTTCATGCCGCGCCAGCTCATAACGGCAGCACTCGGTGCCAGGCCACCTTCCAGAATCTCATCCCAACCCATAAATTTTTTGCCTTTGGAGAGCACTATTTTTTCCAGTCTTCTTTCAAAGTAACCTTGCACTTCGTGCATATTTTTTAAATTTTCTTTCTTTGCCAGGTTTTTAATAGCATCGCTTTTCTCCCAGAAATTTTGCGGAGTTTCGTCGCCACCTACGTGGATGTATTCGAACGGGAAAAGCTGGGCTACTTCGGTAATTACTTTATCCAGAAACTCGTACACTTTTTCGTTGGCAGGGCATAAGGTATTATCAACCAAAGCAATGGGCGGCGCACCACGCGACCAATCCATAATTTGTTCGCCGGAGCGAACCCGGTAATTTTCTGCTCCCGGCGTGCAGGATAATTCCGGATACGAAACTACGGCGGCTAAACTATGCCCCGGTACGTCTATCTCCGGTAAAATATTTACAAATCTTTCCTGGGCATATTGTACCAGTTCTTTAATATCGGCTTGGGTATAATAACCACCGTAGGTGCGGGGTTCGTTGGGTAGTGGCGGGGAGAAGCTACCGAAATAACCTTCTTTTTTTACATTCCAGGCGCCCACCTGGGTTAATTTAGGGTAACTTTTAATTTCAATGCGCCAGCCTTCGTCGTCGGTTAAATGCAGGTGCAGCAGGTTGTATTTGTAGCGCACCATGTCGTCGATAAATTGTTTTACTTCTTGTTTGGTAAAGAAATGCCGCGACACATCAAACATTAAACCGCGCCAGCCAAACCGGGGGTAATCGGTAACTTCTACGCACGGCACCTGCCAATTTGTTGTTTTTACTAATTCGGTACTTTCTATTTCGTTCGGGAATAATTGTATTAACGTTTGCGCCCCGTAAAATAAACCAGCCGGCTGGTTGGCTCTAATCACAATATTCTGCGGGGTAACGGCTAAATGATAACCTTCTTTACCAATACTGTTATCGGGAGTTTGCAGCAAAACCAAACGGATGGTAGCCGTAGTAGAAGGCTTGCTTACTGTAACGTTTCGGCCGGTAGCCGTAGCTAAGCGCTCGCGCAGGAAGGTTGTAGTAGCTTTTAATTGAGGATTTGCACTCGCCGCAATAACTACATTACGGGGTAAGGTAAACTGACCCGTATTCATTTTTAGAGTAACCGGTTCCGGAATAATAGCCACTTCGGTTTTGGCGGCCTGACTATACGTTTGAAAAGCAATAAAACAACAAATCAGCAAAAGGTATATTTTTCTCATATCAGGGAAAAAGTAAATTAGAATGAGTTTGATAAAATATTTTCGACCATAATAATACAGAATTATTTAATCCCATTCGCCATAAGAGCAGAATCAATCTAGAGGTATTTGCTAAGTAAATTCAGCTTTGAACAAAACCTTTATTTTCTGGTTTCTATGCTATTGCTAAAAACCAAAATGATAAAACTATGAAATTTATCTCAAAAAAAGATTCTATTACTAACGAAGAAATACACTTGTCTTATGCCGATTATGGCAGTGGCCGACCGGTTATATTAATTCATGGCTGGCCTTTAAGTAAAGAAATGTGGGAATACCAGGTAAACGATTTAATACAAGCCGGCTTACGGGTAATTAAATACGACCGGCGGGGTTTCGGCCATTCCGAAAAGCCTTGGGATGGTTACAGTTATGATTCCTTAGCCGACGATTTACATTCTATAATTGAAGAATTAGATTTAACCGATGTGGCGTTGGTTGGCTTTTCGATGGGCGGCGGCGAAGTAGTACGTTATTTAAGCCGCCATGGTAGTAACCGGGTATCTAAAATTGTATTGGTATCTGCAGTTACTCCTTTTCTTGGTAAAACCGACGACAACCCGGAGGGCGTGGATCAAAGCGTATTTGAAGAGATTCTGGCTGGCTTGAAAAAGGACCGAATAGGCTTTTTAGATGATTTTGGCAAGAAATTCTTCGGGGTAAATTTAGTAAACCACCCGGTGAGTACGCCTTTACTGGATTACTACCGCATGTTGGCCTCGGTAGCTTCGCCGCGAGCCACGGAACAATGCGGCATTGCTTTTAGCCAGACAGATTTTAGAAACGACGTGAAGGCCATTACGGTACCAACTTTAATTATTCACGGCGACGATGACAAAACCGTACCCATTGACGCAAGCGGTAACCGCACCGCTGCTTTAATTCCAGCGGCACAATATATTGTGTACGAAGGCGCACCGCACGGCCTTTTCTACACCCACAAAGAAAGATTAAACCAGGATTTGATCTCCTTCCTTTCTTAATCAACTTGAAAAATAAGTTTTAGGTCAAATGAAAACCTGAATACTTTTATTACTACCAAGATTATTCAAAGAACGGCTCTGCTCAACTAGCAGAGCCTTTTTATTTTAATAAAAATAGGCTACAAAGAGAAAAGAAGTATGCTTAGTCTTTATCCATATTCAATAATACTATTCTTTAAAGGCAGGAATCCTCGTTGAAAGCTGTTGCTAAGAACAAAAGACGCCAGTTTGGCTATTGAGGGACTTTTAGCGTTCTGGTGCGGCGCAGCAGCATGGCACAGTGCAATGAGCCAAGGTTCGCTAAACCGCCCGAAAGAGCCGAACGAGGCCCGCCGGCCATGAGGCAAACTTAGCCGGTTTAAACAAATTAGAATCGTAAAATGGAGACTTGAAAAGGCGACAAAGATTTACAATTCAAACTACAGTAACTATGCACATTATCCAAGATAAAATCTTAATTTACTAGCTTAAGCTAAAATCCTACCTCCATGGAAACCCTGAAAGTAGAAAATGCATCTTCCGAAAAACAGCCGGAGTACCAGGACCCATACGTTATTACTACCCGAAATATCCAGGAACCACCAACTACCTTGAGAGGAATTTTTCGGCATTTGGGGCCTGGGTTTGTACTTTCGGCCGCTATTGTAGGTTCCGGAGAATTAATTGCTACTACCGCTTTGGGTGCACAGGCCGGTTTTGTAACATTTTGGGTAATTATTCTAAGTTGCCTGGTAAAAGTAGCCCTCCAAACAGAATGGGGCAAGCACGTTATTCATTCCGGCGAAACCTCCATGACGTCGTTAAATAAACTGCCTGGGTTTAAAATTGGTAAAGCGAATTGGAGCATTTGGTTGTGGTTATTTATTCAGCTGTTTAAGCTGTTGCAGGTAGGCGGCATTGTGGGAGGCGTGGCTATTACCTTAAACATGATGGCCCCGGTTATCAGCATTCCGGTTTGGGCTATTGGAATAACTTTAATTACCGCTTTACTAATTTACAAAGGCTATTACAAGGTAGTAGAGCAATTTTCGCTGGTGATGATGTTGTTTTTTACTTTTTTTACCTTGGCTTCCGTATTTTTTCTACAGTATACCCCTTATGCAATTTCATGGTCAGATATTCAGGAGGGATTGCAGTTTAAATTGCCACCCAGTACGGTAGCAGTAGCCATTGCCGCTTTTGGCATTACCGGAGTTGGCGGCGACGAAATTATGTACTATAACTATTGGTGCATCGAAAAAGGCTACGCTGGCTTTACCGGGCCCAAGCAAAATACCCCGGAATGGGAAAAAAGAGCCCGTGGCTGGATAAAAATTATGTATTACGATGCCTTGTTGGCCATGGTGGTGTATACCATAGTAACCGCCGCTTTTTACATTTTGGGTGCGGCTGTGTTGCATAATCAAGGATTAGTGCCCGAAGGTTATTCCATGGTAAAAATTTTATCGGGTATGTACACCAAAACCTTAGGTCCCTGGGCCGAAATTATATTTATGATTAGCGCTTTTATGGTTTTGTACTCTACCATGTTTACGGCGGCGGCAAGTTTTACCCGTATATTCTCCGATGCTTTTGGGCAACTGGGCTGGATTTCTTTTGCTGATTATACTACCCGCAAAAAGACGATTGCCGTATTAGCCTGGGTATTTCCGATTAGCTGGTGTTTGCTGTTTCTTTTTATTAAGCTGCCCATGAGTATGATTCTATTGGGGGGCTTTATGACTTCAATCCTGCTTTTGTTAGTGGTATACGCCGCTATTTATTTTCGCTATCGTCGTTTACCCGCTTCCTTAAAACCCTCACTCTGGTACGATGCTGTCTTTTGGCTCAGCTGCTTCACTATTCTGGCAATTGGGGTTTATGGCATTTTGCAGGCAATAAAGTTGTAGATAAGGTAAAGCTGTGTAAAGCAGTTAATTGGTTTTAGTTGATGAGGTGGATGTAAGTTTTAGCGTAGCTAAATTTCTATTTAGGTGTGCTTTGCTAACAGGTTTATTAAATAAGTTTTTTAAATAAAACCTTTTACAATTTTACTAATTATAGCCTTTGTTTAGTTTCATCTCATTGTCCGGAATAGTTTGCCTACGGCAATTAACGTGACGGTAAAGAACCTACTATAATAGCAATAGTTCTTTTAAGCGGATTTTAATTGTATCCGGATCGTTCTTACAATTAAAATTATTCCCTTGGTGTTTGATGATTACTTTCCCTTTAATCAAAATATCCGGCCGAATACTAATACCGTATGTCTTTAGCTGATCATAATTATGAAGGGCGCAGGCTTGTTCAATAAAAGCTTGCATAGCAAGGTTAGAAGTTGCAGGAACCATTATACAAAAATTTAATGAAGAATACGTTCAGCAAAGGATTTAAAATCGCATCTGTAGAAGATGTACCAGGTGGCGTAAGCAGAGCTTGCTATTAATCAGTAATTTCTAATTAATTTAGCTTGCTTGGATAAGTGTATAATAAAAACGCCAGGGAAAATAATCCCTGATGTTTTTGCATCGCTTCGGGGAGTCAGATTTTGGTAATGAAATTCTCTAACGGATACAAAAAGGAAATCTTCTTCTGACCGGGAGGATAACCAAACCAAAAGGAGCTAACATAAAATTTGCTGTTGCTCGCGGGCGTATCAATCAAATTAAATCAACTCTTTATTAATCCACTGGTTATTAGCGCATTTATAAGTGTCTAAAAAGAAGGAAATCTGTTTTATCTGGATTATGAAAAATAAACTGGTAAAAGCTTAAAGTAGTGGCATGTGTAAATCTCACTTAGAAGATAGATAATCTTTCCGGCGAAAATAAACATAAGCGCCTACCAGGACAATTTCTAAAAGGGTACCGTACCAGTGCATAGTTTAATTTTATATTTTATAGTTAACAAACAGAGAAACTAATCATTTAAAATCACTAGTATGCTAATCTTCCGATTAAACCGAAGAGCACTATAAATATATATCAAATTAGTAAAAAAAAGAAAATAAATTATTTTTTATTTTAAGTGACTTTAAATAAAAGGCAGATTGTGTAAAAATATATTAATTTATGCAAATAGGTGGTTAAAATTAAGCTATATTTAAGAATAATATAAATTTACATTAATATGAAAGTTCTACACACTTATATCATTTCCGAGAAAATGAATACGGGTTTATCTGTAAAAACAACCTTGTATGAATTGGAAGACCGTACCTGGATGCTAAATTGCCCTAAATACCACGAAACTACTGGTCTTACTACATTTAAGCTCTTACCTATTCCGGCGGAGAAAGCCAATGACTTAATTGCTCAGAAGCCTGTTTTCGCTTAAAACTGTTTAGAGAACTAAGGTGGCGGGTGGCTTAGAAAGATTTTTCGGGTAGGAGGAAGGTGTCAAAATAAATTAAGGATTTTCTTCCATAAAAATTAATTCCCGCATCAAGGATTTGAACGGATTAAGTTCCGTGCATTTTCTTTTGCTCTCTTCTGTAAATCTAAGCACACTGCTAAGTGAATAAATGGAAGGCAAAAAATATCTTACCTCCCAATAAGAGCATCAGCTAGTAGTTGCCCGAATAGGGGAGTTGCAGAAAACTGAACCTTAACCCAAGAAAGCAGCTGATCTGAAGCGGCTTATTCAAATTGTTTTAGCCTTTAAACAAGGGCAAATACTTATTTCTTTCTTTTATTTACCGGCTACTTTTAGGAGTGTTTATACTTGTAGTAACCACCTAATGCTTACCTACCCAGTTACAGCCAATTTAGAAGATTTTGCCCAATCATATCTCTGGTTAGCTGTGCTATAACCGGACAATAAACGAACCGCTTTGTTCGATAGTGAACAGCTTTCAGCTTTAAAATCTCTGTAAATAGCCTTTTTGAGCCTTATTTTAGGTTTTTACGGTATTGGCACAGCCGTTGCAAATACCGTTAACAGAAGCGCCAGACACCAGGTCTGGTCTTCGAAAAAGTAAATAAACGATAAACCTAAAATACGAAAGCATTACAACTATGAAAAAGATTCTTCTTTCCCTCGCCCTTTTAGTACAGTTTGGCTTTGCTATGGCCGACAACAAAACTCCCTCCCTCATTGTGCAGGCTAAGTACGACAACGTTAAAGTTTTTCAACAGGCGGGGACTGCTAGTCCCATTATTGAAACTATTACAACCAACGACCGGGTAGAACTGATTCGCAAATGGAACGCGAACTGGGCCTTGGTAAAGGTAAACGATAAGGTGGGTTACATTTACTATTCAGAATTAACTAACTTAAAAGTGAAGCCTCAGCAAGCGCAGCCCAGCACTTTTGCTAATAGGTAAATAGAGTAGTAAGCACAGGCAAAAAAGGTGAACCCGTAAGTTCACCTTTTTTAATTTTAAAGTAGGATTGAATTAAAGCTGCTAAGATGTTTGGTGATAGTCTATAAAACGACCACTTTATTCACCGAGGGAAAGTTTTAGTTTATCTGAAAACAAGTCCTGTTCGTCTAAATTACTTTATTGTAAAGAACCTATATACTGTTTATGATGTATAAGTCTATATATTATAATATATACATATTAAATATAATAAAAGGTTTTTAACCTGGTGTACTTGGCTGTCTACTAGAATTCATTTTATGAACTTTGTTGCTCTATCTGCTTTCTCGGTTATTGGTTTTCTAATTTCTTTAATCTGGTTGATTTTGGCTTTAAGGAAAAATTTTGATCAAACAAAATTAAAATAGCAAAGCCATTACTTATTATCTATTACTATTGGGGTTAGAAGGTTTAAGAGATTATTTGTTCAAAGTAAAGTATCGCTAATCGGTGATAAACTGTATAAAAAAGAATTTTCTGGCATTCTTTTTTACTTTGGTATAATTGGCCTTTAATTTGCTTGTTTGTGAATTGTACTTTTATGAGAATACTTCTTTTTCACTAACATGGACCCTTTAACAATTTTAATCTATTCTACCTCTGGTTTTATTACATCTTTAGTTTGGTTAGCTTTCGTTTTAAGAAAAAAATCTTTATCCGGCCAAGATCAAAAATTGTAATATTATTGATTTATCACCATCTTTTCCTTCCTATTAAGAAGAGTAACAAGGTAAACTTCTAACTAAACTCCACTTTTTGTATTTATCTTTAATTCCCCTATTTATTTACTTAGATTCTTTATAGTATAATTTAGCATTCACTTGTTCTAAGAGTTTCTCCTCAACTTCTCCGTCCACTTCTTTTCCTTCAAACAAGTACAAAATAATAACTTGCTATTAACGGTTGATTTTAATATGGAAGAGAACAATACGGGAACAAATGTTCTCTTCTTTAATTAAGTAAATAATTGTTAAAGAATGGAGTACGCTTAAATTAAGTACTTGCTGCATTTAACTTTGTTCCATTAATCGGCGTTCACTAGCAAATACTTAAAAGTATTGCTTAAGCCGGACTCCTGCCTTCATATCCTTTTTCCTCTTTATTATAACGCATCCGGAAAATTGTGCGTGGTTAAGTAGTGTATAAATAGTAATCTTTGTACTTATAAAAGCTAAAGTTTTAATTCTATCACCAAATTTTTGAGTAAAACTTTCTGTAGAAGATTATTCTCTTTACAGTGGCTCTTATCGTTTTAATTTACTTTTAACCATTTAGGTAAGTAATAAGCAAAAGTTAAATTAATTTTAACAGCAATGCATTGCTACTAAACCAACCAATTTTTTAAACAGCAACGGTATTCCGGAAAAAACTTTTGCAAAGAATAGTTGTAAAACGGAATAGACTTGAACCTTTTATAATTTATACCCATGTATTTTTCTAAACAAGATATTGAACAACGCCGCCAGCGGTTAGCCGTAAAGTGGGACGCTTTATTACAGCCGGATGAAGCAGTTCTGGTGTATTCGGGTGATCTTATTTTTAAACCGGGCGGCTTAGATCAAACTTACTCTTTTCTACCGCATCCGGCTTATTATTGGCTTACCGGCAGACGTAGAGAAGAAGAAGTAATACTTTATAATAAAAATTTAGGCTGGGTAGAATTTCAAAAAATCATTCCGGCCGGAGATGCCGTTTGGGAAGGAGAAAGAAACGACCTGTTGGTTTCGGAAAAAGGAAATGCCATTACTGAGTTAAACAGCTTTTTAGTAAATAATAAGTTTGCTCAGGTTTACAAGCTAGGTCAGGTGCCGGGTGGTGTAACGGGTAAGGCTTTTGATTTAAGGACTGCCTTAGATCAAACCCGCCGGGCAAAGGATAATTCCGAAATAAACTTAATTAAACATTTAGCCCAAATAGCTACCCAAGGTTACACCAAAATTAAGGAAGTGCTACAACCCGGAATTACCGAGAAGGATATTCAGGTAGCGTATGAAGGTGAAATATTAAGACGAGGAGCGCATACTGTGCCCTACGACACTATTGTGGGAAGCGGTGTAAATTCGGCCATTTTACACGCCTTACCTACGCAAAAAGTTATTCAGGAAAACGTGTTTGTGCTGGTAGATGCCGGGTGCGATATCTATGATTATTGCGTGGATATTACCCGCATGTTTCCTGCATCCAGAAATATTTCCTCCCAACACAAAGCTTTATATCAATTAGTTTTACAGGCGCATACCGAGTGTATTGCTCTATCTAAACCGGGCGTATTCTGGCGGGATGTACATAACCATGCGGCCAAAGTTTTAACCGAAGGATTATTACAGTTAGGAATTTTAAAAGGAAATTTGAGCACCCTGCTTGAGAAAGAAGTTGTTTCGGTTTTCTTTCCGCACGGTTTAGGGCATTTGGTTGGCTTACGAGTACGCGATACAGGCCAGGAAGAAAACTTAAACCCAAAAACTTACTTTGGTGCCCGCTTGCGGGTTGACATTGAACTGGTAGAAAACTATTTAATAACCGTAGAACCAGGGTGTTACTTTATTAAACCTCTCCTGGAAAATTCAGAAATTCAAAACAAATTTAAAGAAGATATTTCTTGGAGTGAAGTAGATAAGTGGAAACACATTGGCGGCGTACGGATTGAAGATAATATTCTAATCACCCAAAACGGGAATGAGAATTTGACTATTGATGTTCCAAAGAGTTCAGAATTTTAAACTCGTTGCGGCTCACTTGATAAAACTGCATAAAAAAATCCGGCTCATAAATGCTGTTGGCGTTTATGAGTCGGATTAAAAAGTAAATTTTTACTAAATACTTTTACGCGCCTAAGGGGAAGTTAAATACAAAACTGGTACCATCGGGCGTAATACCATCAATGCGAACCATACGGCTTCTGGCAGATGAAATGGCATTATCCAGGTCAGCCAAACTATTAACAGGTTTGCCATTTATATTGGTAATAATGGTGCCTTTTGGTATACCCGCTGAGTCGAAAAAGCCGCCACTTTGCAATTCAGTAATAATTACGCCGGAACGGAGCCGGTAGCGTTCTTTAATGTTGGCCGGAATGGGTGCGAAGGACGCCCCTAATTTGCTTTGCAGACCAGTGTTGGCAATGGTTTCTTTGGCTTCTTCTTCGCCCTTTAAGGTTATACTGGCATTGTTCGCCCGACTACCCCGCAAATACGTTACTTCTACTTTATCTCCCGGACGATGCCGGGCTACTCTTTCCGAAAATTCAGCCGAGGAAGTAACCTTTACGCCATCAATGCTCTGAATAATATCACCTGCTTTTAAACCGGCAGCGGCAGCACCACTTTCCGGTTGAATGCCAGTTATATAAACTCCTTTAATAGTAGCCGGATCAATGCCTTGATCCCGCAATATTTGGTCTTCTACGGCGGGTGCCGGGAAGCTTACGCCCAAATAACCACGTTTTACTTCGCCGTATTTCCGGAAATCGCTTACTACTTTTTTTACTAAATTTACGGGTATCGCAAACCCATAGCCAGCATAACTACCCGTTTGAGAAGCAATAGCGGCATTAATGCCTACTAATTGTCCGGTTGCATTTATTAAAGCTCCGCCACTGTTCCCGGGGTTAATAGCCGCGTCTGTTTGAATAAAAGATTCGATTGCTGAGTTGTTAGCAACTTGTCGTCCGCCAAAATCTTCCTGACTTTGCCGGTTCAAAATGCCTATACTCCGGCCTTTCGCACTTACAATACCAGCCGTAACGGTAGAATTAAGCGATAAAGGATAACCAACGGCCAATACCCATTCGCCCACCCGCACTTCATCGGAATTGCCGAGTTCCACTATTGGTAAGTTTTTACCATCTACTTTTACTAAAGCCAGATCTGTGCTGGGGTCCCGGCCAATTAATTTAGCCTTATAAGAGCGTTTATCCGGTAAAACAACTTCTACTTGGGCAGCATCTTCTATAACGTGATTATTGGTAACAATGTATCCGTCCGGGGTAATGAGTACCCCCGAACCAGACGCCATTGCCGGCCCCGACGATTGCGGAGAACCAAAAAAATCTTCTAAAGGATTACCGCTACCACCTCTGGAAGCGGCATACGTTGTTTTTATGTGCACCACTGCCGGCGATACCGCACTCGCGGCCTGCACAAAGTCAGGGGTGGCGGCGGCGGCAGAATTTGCGTTTAACGGGTAATTAGTAAATCGTACGGGCTTGTCTTCAGCAGTGTAGTAATACGGGCTTTCCTTTTTATCCAGGTATTTAAATCCCGCTACTGCTAAGACAGCGGAAACAATTGCAGTTATTAAAATGAGGCCTGCTGTCTTCATGGTAGTTGTTAAGTATGGAGTAATAAATAATTATTAAACTTTATGCTTTTACACGAATAAATTTAAGTGTTCACAAAAATATAATTAAAAAGATTTTTGTGAAATCTGGCGGTCCTTGTAATTAAGTACTGTCGTGTTCAGAAAAAGTTTGTTGATTTTAATCGATTAGAAGCTTTTTAGTAATTGTACCTATGGGTAATTGTTTACGCTACTTAAGGTTTTTAGCTGATTTTACCTGAAGTTTATTCTCCTTGAATATGCTTTTTAAAAATTCAGACCGAATGTTTTTTACTAATTTTATGGCTTAGAACCATTCTTTATACAGAATCGATTTAGAGCTCATTTCCAAAACACATTCTTGTAAAAGCAATTGATCGGTTGATTTATCGGTGGTAATAGAAAACGCTACCTCTACAATACCCGGAATTCCTAACGCTAAACCTAATTGTTCGGCTACGGCAAACGCCCCCATAGAATTGTAATTAGAAAGATAAACCTGATGCAAATCCTGCCAGGGTGCTTTAGCTCCTCCTGTTAGAGCAATAAAATCACCTAGGGCTTGCCGGGCTTTACCCATAAATTCGCCTACTTGTTTTCTTATTTCGGATGGTTGCCGGTCAATGGCTGCGTACAATTCCAGTACCCGCTCTTCGTGCTTTTTAGCTCGTTCGGCCATTTCGGCCAAATATTGCTTCATGTGCGGTTCGTCTATCTTTTCAACGGTATCTTCCAGCAATTGCCTGTAAGACGATTGAGTGAGCAGAACATTATCGAACCAGGCTTTTGCCCGGTCAAGTTGGGTATTCCAGGTTTTTGTATCTAATTCAATTAATACCGGAGTTGTTGAGGAGTTAGTATACATGTTCGTTTATTTTTTAGTTATTTTCCATAAAACACCGGTATGAGCAAAAGCCATCATGTTACCGGGTGTTACTTTTACTACCCCAAAATCGAGCACGTAAAGGCTTTTACCATCTGGGCTAAACTTACAGGAAACCGGCCGTTCTATACCTGCTCCCCCAACCGTGGAAGCTGGCCCCATTTGTTTATTATGAAAAAAAGGTTGCGCGGTACCATCTTTAACATTCACCCGTATTACCCGGAAACCATGTGTCAGGTCCTCCTTACGGGGAGAATTAAGCGGAGCCAGTGTACCCCATTCTGCAACAAAAAGCTCTCCTCTGTGCCCAAAGGAATCAGAACGGCAAAAGTCCATCCGGCACATACACGAATGCGGTTGTTCCAGAAAAGCAGCGGGTCCGGCCCATTTGGGTGGATTTTTTAATAACAATTCGGCCGCTTTTCCCCGGCTAGGCAAATGGCTTTCATGATTCACGGGTAAGCCATCACCGCAAATATCGGGGAAACCGTACCAATCTGGCTTTTGCACTGAACCAAAAGGTTGCTTCGCATTTTTAATGTGCCATATCCGGTCGGGGTCGTTGGCAATGGATCGTTCGCTGGTTTCTTCATAATCGTTGTCGGTTACATAAAGCTCGCCTTCTTCGTTCATGGCCATACCAAACGGATTCCGGATGCCCCAAGCTAACAGTTCGGCGTCTGTACCATCGGGCTTTGAACGCCACACTCCCGTATTACAAAATAATTGCCCTTTTACTACTTCCCCCTTGCGGGCCGGTGTTCCAAATGGCTTAAAAGCTCCGGTTTCAACCTCAAAAGGAAAAGGCGCTTTTGGATCACGACTGCGCACGTTATTTCCCGTGAGAGTTACATCTTCGCCGGGTACATCGTGCGCTAGAGGGTGTTTGGCTATGTCTACAGTAAATCCCTGGGGCAGCACCACACCCTGCTGTGATACCGAACCATGCCCGAAATACATCAAACCATCCGGACTAAAAATGGGCCCTCCCGGTTCATGCCAACCCCCACTCGGAATCTGGTCGATAAGAATAGTTAGCTTCTCGGTTTGCAGGTTATACTTTACCAATTGCATGTGGTACCCACCCTTTAAAGCTATGTATAGGTCGCCGTTCCACCAGGTAATACCCCGAGGGCCCGCTTGGACGTTCATCTCGATAGCATCGGTTTTGCCAGATGGATGCAGCGTAATAACCCGGGCAGGCATATAGGGGCGAGTAGGCCAGGAACTACCCCCTTCACTAACGAAAATAGTACCATCGTCGGCAAAAGCAACATCCGTAGGTAGGGATAAGCCTACCAGAATTGGTTCCACCACATACCCTTCCGGTACTACCACGTCGTTCGCGTTCACGGCAGGACGGGCAGTGGTTGGAAGTGATTGTAAAGCTTGAAGAGTGGAAGTACCCGTATTTAACTTTGTTTTCGAAATCTTAAACCCGGTGTTATTTTGCTGGTTTGCATCTGCTGCCATTATCTAAATATTTAGAGTTGTTTGTTCTGATCAAAAGCAAAGCTAAAATTGGTGAAAAGCAATTTTAATATCTGAAAGAGTTGCTTTAGAACTGTTAATGCACTTCTTCCAGATACGGGTGTTTTTATAAAATAGTAAATTACTTTCCTTTATTTAACCGATTGTAAATCTTCCACATCCTAAGGAGTATACATGTTTTTCAAGGTTTGGTTAATCTTTACTCTTTTATAATTACTCCCATATTCCGTTTCTAAAATTCTTTTCAATAGAAATAAAAACCAGCATAAATAGAACTCCTTTTATAGTTCTGATCTTAAAGATTAATACTAAGGTGATTAGTTTTGTTGGGGTAATGTTGTTTGGTTAGAATTAAATTTATTAGGAAAAGAGTAAAAGTAAAATGGAGATATAAGATTGTTCCAAGGTGCTCCTACTTTACGTACCAGGGTAAAATTCCATTTAATTAAAACACTCCAATATCTTTTAAGAAGGTGTAAATTCCTTTTACCAATTCAAACACTGCACTTAAAAATGCAATGGCTTTAATACCGGTAATTATTTTCTCTCTCCAATGGGAGGAAGGCTTTTCCTGAGTTTTTCTAGTTTTCATGGTACAACAACCTATTTAGATAACTTTATACGGAATATAATGCTAAAATATTTGGTAAAAAATCAACATTTTTTCCACAATTCAAAGTTAAAAACTAAAATAATTAGTTAATATGTTCCAGTGAATACCTAATTACAATAAAACTAAAAAATTTAGCCATTTCTGATTAAGAGAAGTAAAAATTTACTAATCCTAAAGCGTGTTGCTTTCATGATTACGTATTAGCCCGAAGAGTGCTAGAGCAATTATAATTGGATAAGCCGGAGTTACTTTTTGGTTGTAATGGGATGAGTTGTTTATTTCAGAGGTGCTACTTGTTTCCGATTATTGCTCATTAAACAAACCATAATCTTTTTGCCTTAGGGGTGCACAATCTTCTTACCATAAGTAGGAAAGTGAATATTAGTATTTGGGAAGTAGAACGAAGTAAAAAGTAAAAATAAGTAGTAATTGAATGAATTAGTAAAAGCAGTTCTCTCTAAAAAAGGCTTAGATTAAGTAATTTAAGCCTTTTTCTTTCTAATTATCCTGCTCAATTGTGCTATAACCGAACAGTAGTACGAACAATTTCGTCCGGAAACGAACAGGGTTTTACCGCAAATGCTCTTAAAACAACGTTTTTAGGCTCTTTTTCATGTTTTTTCAGTTTTGGCACATCCGTTGCAAATCCTCTTAAAGAAATCAATCGGCAAAGTGGTTGATTTTCAAAAGGAAACAAACGAACTCTAACAAAATAAAACTATGAAAAAGCTTCTTCTGTCTCTCATGCTTATCGCCCAACTAGGTTTCGCGATGGCCGACAACAAAACTCCCGGAATGGTGGTGCAAGCTAAGTACGAAAACATCAAAATGTTTATGCAGCCAGGTACCTCTACCCCCATTATTGAAACTATTACTATTGCCGACCGGGTAGAATTAATACGTAAATGGAACTCGCATTGGGCTTTAGTAAAAGTAAATGACAAAGTAGGTTATGTGGTATACTCTGAATTAACGTACTTAAATGCAAAACCACAACCCCAAACAAAAGTTCTGGCTAACCGCTAAGTTTAGTTTTTAACCAGAAGCAAAAACAAAAGGTGAACCCGTAGGTTCACCTTTTGTTTTTAAGAAGAAAATGAGTTTAACCCAATAATCAATCTGGCAAGGCAAAAGCTATATAGCTGTCGCCTTTGTGGGCGCCCAGTTTAGTGCCGCCGCAGGCCATAACAATATACTGTTTACCATTTACTTCGTAGGTGCTGGGGGTGGCAAAAGCGGCCGCCGGCAAGGTTGTTTCCCAGAGCAGTTTTCCGTTTTTCTTATCGTATACCCGGAATTTCTGGTCTTTGGTACCGGCAATAAATAGCAGACCACTAGCCGTAATTACCGGCCCCCCGTAGCTTTCTGAACCTGTTTGCGGTATTCCTTTAGCGGCTAATTCGGGTGTTTCGCCGAACGGTATTTTCCAGAGATATTCTCCCGTATTCAAATCAATGGCATTGAGGGTGCCCCAGGGCGGACTAATAGCCGGATAGCCTTTTTTATCTAAAAACTTGGTATAACCCGAAATGCGGTAAGGTACGTCGGGCATGCCTTTTTTATTTTCCAGGCCAGGTTCTTTTAGTTTAGTAATACCAGGTTCAACTTTCTCGGTGCCGAAGAGGAACGAAACCAAAGCTTTCTTTTCTTCGGCCGAAAATTTAGTAAAAGCCGGCATCATGCCTTTTCCTTTGGAAACAACATTGGTCACGTAATCGGTGGTGCGGTGTTTTTGAATATCTACTAAAGATGGATAACCACTTGCCGGATTACCTTTTCTTTCGGTTCCGTGGCACGACGTGCAATTACTGGCATAGAGTCTTTCTCCGGAACTTAAACTGGCTAAACTAGCATCTGGAGATGTAGACTTTAGAGCGAGTAACCAGGCCATTTCGTTGCTGTTTACATACATAATGCCATCTGGGTCTACAGCAGCGCCACCCCATTCGGCGCCTCCATCCAGGCCTGGAAAAATAATAGTTCCTCGTTTGCTCAGAGGAGTAAAAGGCCCTGGTTCGCTTCTGGCAGCCCGTAAATTAGTTTTTAATTCTTCTAAGTTTTCGGCATACGGATTTAAATCAGCTTCGGTAAGCGATTGACGGGCATAAGGTGCCGGTTTAGTGGGGAAGGGCTGAGTAGGCCAGGTTTGCTCTTCCGCCACGTCGGTGGCTGGTACAGGTCGCTCTTCAATCGGGTACAAGGGCTGACCCGTTACGCGGTCAAAAACAAAAACGTAACCTTGTTTAGTCACTTGGGCCACTGCATCTGTTTTTTTTCCATTCTGGTTTACGGTAATTAAATTGGGTGGAGCAGGAGCGTCGCGGTCCAGCACATCGTGGTGTACCAGTTGGTAATGCCAAAGGCGTTTGCCAGTTTTAGCGTCGAGGGCCAGTAAGCAATTGGCAAAAAGATTCTGGCCTTTGCGGTTGCCACCGTAAAAATCAAAAGCAGCCGAACCGGTAGGTATGTACAAAATTCCTCTTTCGCGGTCCACGGACATGCCCGACCAATTGTTTCCGCCGCCTACATCGGTGTTCTTGTAAGTATCAGGGGGCCAGGTATCGTAACCAAATTCGCCGGGTGAGGGAATGGTCCGGAAAACCCAAGCCAATTTACCTGTCCGAATGTCAAACGCCTGAATATGACCCAAAGCCGCATCGGCGCCCTCAGACAAGCGCATGGGCATGATAATTAAATCTTGATAAACAGTGCCGGGGGTGTTCGAAATTACAAATTTATCTTTGGCAGTTTCTCCCAATCCCGCTTTTAAGCTGGTACGGCCGTTTTCGCCGAAAGAAGGTATGGCTTGACCAGTGCGGGCATCTAAAGCGTAGAGCCAGGGACCGTTGGTATATAAAATACGTTTATCATCACTACTTTCCCAGTAGGTAACTCCCCGGCTGGTACTTAAACCATTGGATTCGGCGGTTGGTTTTAGCTTCCAACGTTCTTGTCCAGTAGCAGCATCTACGGCAAAAGGCTGGGTAGTAGGTGTCATGCCGTAAAGGACACCATCCACAATAATAGGATTGCATTGAATTTGGCCCGAGTCGAGGGTGTGGTATTCCCAGGCTACTTTTAGGTTGACTACATTTTCGGCGGTAATTTGTTCTAAAGTAGAATAATGGTTCCGGTCAGGTCCACCCAGGTACTCGCGCCAGTCACGCCCCGAAGCAGTAGAAGGAGCATTATCGGGCAGTAGTTTACTCGTCAGGCACCCGGTTATTCCTAGCACTAGAGCAGGAAGTAAAATTTTTTTCATTCGATTTAGTTGTTTTTTAGAGATCCCAGATTTTCTGTACCTAAAAAGAAGTTTTACCAGGCAACTTTAAAGTTAAAAGGATTAAAACAAACCAGCAAAATTTTACCAGCTATAACTAAAGCTAAAATGTATATAAAAGTAAGTTGTTAAATTATAGATAAGAACAGGAGGCAGCCTTTGCGCCATTTACCAATTAGACTTGCCATTTGTAAAGATTGCTTTTTTGAAAACAGATATCAGATATAAAATTTTTTGAAATATTACTTTTTCAACCTTCCCGTTTATCTACTTACCCGGCATCTTAAAGCATGCCGGTATCCTTGTGTGCTTTCCTAAATCTTATTTGTTTTCAGGAAATAATACCAGTTGTTTTAAAAGCATTTTTTGCTTTTAAACGGATTCTATTACTATTAATAAAAATACTTAAAAATAAGTATTGCGGCTTCCTCTATAATTATTTAACTTTTGCCAATAAAGCAGTAACTGGCTCTTCTACAAATATTTACTTTTACTTTAATAAGGCAGGGCTTTATTATAAAGAAGTACAAAAGCAAGTTGTTTTAGCTTGTTTATACCATTCTTAAGCAGCATACACCAATACACAGTATACTTTCCGGTTGTTAGTTAATTTAAATTAAAATACAATTAAGCCAGGTTGGATAGTTGTAGGCAGCTAGCAAAATTTCTGTAATTAGTTTTGTTATTCTTTCTGTAGTTGCCTTGTGCAGCAGTACACATAGATTGTTTTTATCTACTAAACCCATCTTAACTAATTATATCTATGAAAAAGTTTGTACTCTTAAATGCGCTGAAATTTCTTTCTTCTGAAGCATTGCATGGCTTAAAACCTGTGATATTGCCTCTTTTTCTTTCTCGTCAGTATAGAGCCAGTCTGTTAATTACTATTTTGGTATTATGTCCGTTTTTGAATGTTTGGGCCCAAGATATATTGGCTGGCTTAACTTCTGATGGTGGATTACAGGGCGCAGGAACGGCCTTTACCATCAAAAGTGATGGAACTGGTTTTACGGTTCAAAAAACATTTGCCTTATCCGGTAAATCTCCTTACGGCGATTTAATTAAAGCTTCGGATGGTAATTTTTATGGCATGAACTCGGCTGGTGGCACTTATGGCTATGGGAATATATTTAAAATGACTTCTGCCGGGAAAATAACGAACCTGTACAGCTTTAATTACACTACCAACGGCGGCAATCCGCAGGGGAGTTTGAAGCAAGGTGCTGATGGTAAATTTTATGGGATGACGTATTCGGGAGGTACAAACGGCTATGGTACTATATTTAGTTTTACTCCAAGTGGCACCTACACGGTACTGCATCATTTTAGCTTAAATGCAGATGGCGGTTATCCGTACGATAATCTGATTCAGGGTACCGATGGTAATTTTTATGGACTTACCTCACAAGGAGGTACTTACAACAACGGTACTATTTTTAAGATAAGCCCAAGTGGTACGTTTAACGTGCTTCGCCACTTAAATCAGGCAAGTGACGGGGCTTATCCGTATGGTAGTTTAGTTCAGGGAGCGGATGGTAATTTTTATGGACTTACCTCGCAAGGAGGTACTTACAACAACGGTACTATTTTTAGAGTTTCGCCAGGTGGTACTTTTACCGTGCGGCGCCACCTTAAATATTCTTCTGATGGAGGATATGCTACTGGTAATAGCTTAATTAAGGCACCCGATGGTAACTTTTACGGAATGCTTTACCAAGGTGGGTTGTTGGGGTACGGAACTATATTTAAGCTTACTCCCGGTGGATCTTTTACCGTTCTTAAAAGTCTGGACTATACTACTCAAGGAGGTTACCCAAAAGGTAGCTTAACTCAGAATACCGACGGTAATCTTTATGGTATTATGCAATCGGGGGGCACTTATGGGTACGGTACTATTTTTAAAATAACCACTAGTGGTACCTATACGGTACTCAAACATCTGAATGCCGCTCCCAATGGGGGCAATGCGCAGGGTAGTTTGTTGCGTAACAGCAGCGATGGTAATTTTTATGGTATGACTTCCTATGGCGGATCCGGAAACGGAGGTACTATTTTTAAAATGACCCCGGTTGGCGCCTATACGGTACTCGCACATTTACCTGAATCTTCGGGAGCCAATCCGAGTGCCGGCTTAATTCAAGCACGTGATGGAAATTTCTATGGCATGACCAATAATGGCGGCACCAACGATAATGGAAGTATTTTTAAGTTTTGCAGCAGTACCTTTTCCACTGTTAAATCTTTCAACTCTAGTGTTAATGGCCAAAATCCGCGAGGCAGCTTGGTGCAAGGTTCCGATGGTAATCTCTATGGGCTTGCCTCGAAAGGGGGCTCTTACGGTTACGGTACTATTTTTAAAATGACCCCGGGAGGTACGTTGTCGGTACTTTGGAACCTGAATAGAACGAACGATGGCGGGCTGCCTTATGGTAGCCTGGTCCAAGGAGCAGATGGTAATTTCTACGGCATGACTTCAGAAGGTGGAATTTATGATTATGGTACTGTCTTTCGGATTACGCCGGGCGGTACATTCACGGTGCTCTGGAACTTTAATTTAACCAATGATGGTGGTTTTCCTTATGGTAGTTTAATAAGAGGCACAGATAATAATTTTTATGGGATGACGTATTCTGGTGGCATCAATGGGTATGGTACTATCTTTAAAATTACCCCAGGTGGCGTACTCACGGTAATTAAAAAGTTAGACAATGTAAATGGAGGAAAACCTTATGGTAATAATTTAATGCAAGGCCAGGATGGTAATTTTTATGGACTAACCTATTATGGTGGCACCTATGGATACGGAACCGTTTTTAAATGTACTCCGGGGGGTACACTTACCGTTCTGCACCACTTAAATATTTTAGCCGATGGGGCTAACCCGGTTGGCGGTTTAGTACGAGGTTCTAACGGAAAATTATATGGTCTTACTACTTACGGTGGTACTTACCAAGGTGGTACCATTTTTACAATTAGCACGACTGGCACATATAGTGTAGTACGGCATTTAAACCCAACAACGGATGGTAATAGGCCGTTAGGCGGCTTAGTGGTGCAAAAAGCTAATCCGGTAGCGAATGCCCAGAGTGTGACTACGGCTGTAAATACTCCGAAAGCGATTACGCTTACCGGCTCCGGCGGTACTCCACTGGAATTTAAGGTGGCCGGCCAACCCCAGCACGGCACCTTAACCGGCTCGAATGCGAACCGCGTTTATACACCAGATCCGGGATTTACCGGCACCGATTCATTTAATTTCCGGGTAATTTGGGGTTGCCAGAGTTCCACTTCCCAAAAAGTTACCATTACCGTAGGGCCGCTCAGTACAATTCGGCTGAATTCGGGTGGTGATGCTGTATCTACTTCACTGGGTAATTTTAGGGCAGATGCTTATTTTAGAGGTTCTACTAGTATTTCTTCTACTGCTTCCCCAATTAGCAATACTACTAATGATGCCCTCTACCAGGATAATCGCCGGGTTACTAACGCAGGGGATAGCTTCAGTTATAACGTTCCGGTTACTAATGGTACGTACTCCGTGAAGCTGCATTTTGCGGAAATTTACTACAGTGCTGCCGGCAAACGTAAGTTTAATGTAACTGCCGAAGGAACTAGTTGGTTAAGTAACTATGATATTTATGTGGCGGCTGGTGGTGCTAAAAAAGCAGTAATAGCAACAAAAAACGTAACTGTTACCGATGGTACGCTGAATCTAAATTTTATCTCTAAAGTAGATAAAGCCTGTGTAGCCGCCATTGAAGTTGTGCCAGTGGCCGGCGCCGACCGGTCAATTATGGATAGCCAATTAATTAAACCAGAAAACGAACTGGTAACCAGCTTATATCCCAATCCGGTGAAAGACCGGTTAACTATTGAATTAGCTGCTCCGGCAGAGCATTTATTTACGGCGGTAATAGATGCCACGGGCAAGGAAGTGCAGCAAAATAAACATGAGTTAATAAATAAAAACAAGGTAGAATTAACTGTAGCAACGTTGCCGGCTGGCTTGTATTTAGTGCAACTGCAAACCGGGCAAGCCCGTCAGACTCTAAAGTTTATGAAAGAATAATTGGTCTTTACAATTTAGTAAATGTGGGAAGCCGCCTGTATAAACGTTTGGCTAAGTCAATGTTGGTATAAGCGGTTTTCTTATTTGCACAAAAATTGATACTAAACCTTTAATAATACGCCCGAATAGATAGCCTTAAATTCTGATTTATTAAAGGGGTATTTTACTAAATGAAACTTCACTAAATGAAACTTCACTAAATGAAACTTCACTAAATGAAACTTCACGTATGCTTCCGGATAAGTAATACTTTATTAAAATTTTCAATTAATTATTATAATTCAAACCAGTTATTTCTTAATTTAAAAATTTAATCAGCTTATCTGGCTAATAAGTTTCTTGGTTATTAAAAGAGAGGAAAACAAAGGGTAGTTATAATTGTTAATTTTCGGAAAGAGTTTTATTCAAAAAGTGAAATTAGCTAATGCCGGGAAGTTGATACTGAACTCTGCCAACGAATGAAATAACAAATCTGAATTTTAACGCAAAAGCGCTTATTAATGCTTTTACCAGCTTTAACCCAGAGTGCCCGCTTGCGGTACATTACCTTTTTTTACTTATATGCAATGCAGGGTATTCCTTCGGGTTTTGCGCTCACTGCTATCGCCAATTATTTAAACGGACAAAAAGTAAGTTCCGTGAGCATTGGTACCTTCGTCAGTATTGTAGGCATACCGTGGATTATTCAGTTTCTATGGGGCCCCATTATTGATCGGTATCAATATTCCGTAATCGGGCACCGGAAACAATGGGTTGTGCTTACGCAGTTTGCGGCCTTTCTGGCATCCCTCACTCTTTTATTGGTTACCGAACCGGTTTCGCAGCTTTCGCTATTAGCCTTCGTATTTTTTACCCATAGTTTGTTTGCCTCCGTGCAGGATGCCAGCGTAGATGCCATGGCTATTTCGGTAGTACCTGTTGCAGAGCGGGGGAGGTTAAATGCCTGTATGCGAGGTGGTTTGTTATTAGGTATTTCTTTTGGCGCAGCCGCATTAGCTTATATTATGCACCAATTTGGGTTTAGAACGGCAGTGTTGGTACAATCAGGTTTGTTACTATTATTTACGGTATTTACTTTTTTTATTAAACTAGAACCCAACGATCCGTTATTACCCAGCCGGAAAAATAAAGTAAAAAAACTAACTGCCGAAGAAAATCCAAAACTGAAAATTGTATTCCGGAATTTGTGGCAAAGCTTAACGGCGGCTACCAGTTTACGTACCTTCGGGGTAATATTTGTGGTGTATTTATGCTTTAGTATTTTTATTCGCTCGTTTGCCTTTCACCTAATTCAGGTACTGCACTGGCCAGACCAGGAAGTATCGGTGCTGCAAGGGGGCTGGGGGAGTTTAATAACCCTTACGGTAGTGTTAGGTGGCGGCGTATTAGCTGATTGGTTAGGGCCCCAAGCACTGCAAGTAAAAGTATTAGGCTCATTAGCCATCTTTTTAATGATTTTTAATTTACTGGCGTTTTGGTGGAATATCCGGCCTTTTACCATTTCGGGCCTGCTTTTCTGGAATTTGGCTGATCCGCTTTTTAGTGTAGCAACTTTTCCTATTCTCATGACACTTTGTAAAGAGTATATAGCCGGCTCTCAGTTTACCGCGTATATGGCCTTTATTAACTTAAGCGATGTAATCGGGTCGTATGTGAGTGGTTGGGCTTTGCTGGTACTACCCGCCCCGGTATTAGGATTTAGCTGTGGCATTGTCCTTTTTATTTGTATGTATGTTTTATATACTTTAAATAAAGAAGCAAGCCGAATTGCCGAATCCCTAGCTCCGGAGCTGTAGCGTTTTTTATAATTTTGAAAGATTAATAAATTAAAATTTTACTTGTGGATTTACCAGCCGCGTCGATTGCCGCCTAAAATACCGCCTAATAATCCGCCTAATCCACCGTTACCGAGTCCGCCATAATTGCGTCGTCCATTTAGGCCACCCAGTATGGAAATAATTGAGCCTAAGCCGCCCCCACCGCCGTACATTCCACCGCCCATTCCCGTACCACCGCCCATTCCCGTACCACCACCCAATAAACCACCCAACAGGCCTCCGCCTAAGCCGCCCATCATGCCGCCTCTGCGCCGCCGGCCACCACTCATCATCTTACTTAATACAATAGGAGCCAGTATACCCAACATACCCGTAACCATTTGCGGCGAAATGCCTACATTTTTAAACATGTCGCCAAAACCACTTTTATTCAGGAAAGCGGGAGAAGTAGGATCTTCGCCTTGCTGTTTAGCATCGTTGGCTTTATCTACAAACTGGTCTAAAATGCTAAATTGTTTTTGGTCAATACCCAGATATTTCGACATTTCCTGAATGCGTTGTTGTTCTTCGGGAGAATATTGTCCGTCGGATTTGGCAAAACTGATAATATCGGTTACAAACGAGAAGCGCAAATTGCTTTGTTTTAACGTATCCAGGCATTTTTGCAGACTTATTTGCGAGGGGTTTTGGGCTATTTGAGTAATTTCGTGCTGTAAGTTGTCGGGCAGTTCGGCGGCTTCAGCCATCATTTTTAAAAATTCCAGTTCTTCATTGGTAGCATTACCATCTGCCGAGGCCATAGTAGCTAGAGCGCCCAGGTAAGCACCGCGCTCTTCCAGGGAATAATCTTTTAACAAGGTAGTTTGTTCTTGTTCCATTCGTTTAAGCATAAGGGTTCGCCTCTTACTAACGAGTATACGGTTCACTTTGTTAAGGAGTAAGAACTATCGGCTTTAATCTTGCCAAATAGCAACAGTAATCGGTTGCTGCCCTTTTTTAAAAGCCCGGAACATCAAATCGGTTTCATAATAAATACCCATATTCCCTTGGGAGTCAAGAGCAATTAAATTTTTATCGCCTTTGATTTTGTCTTTGTAAACGTTGGCCGCCTGCTCGCAAGCTTCCTGAATAGATAAATCCTGATATTTTACCAGAGCGTATACTTCGTGGCCCACTACGGCCCGCATGATACCTTCGCCGTCGCCGGTGCAGGAAATAGCGCATACTTCGTTATTGGCGTAAGTACCGCTGCCAATAATAGGCGTGTCGCCTACCCGGCCATTATGCTGGTTCACTAATCCGCCAGTAGAAGTAGCCGCCGCCAGATTTCCATTTTTATCGAGCGCAACTGCACCTACCGTATCAAATTCCTTTATCTTTTCTTCTTTTTTAGTTTCTTCTAGTTCATCTAATTGCTTTTTTGTCCGGAAATACTCTTCGGGCTTAAATTCTAATTGATGTTCCAGGGCAAATTCTTCGGCGCCATCACCGGTTAAGAGCACATGCTTCGATTTGTCCATTATGGTTTTAGCCAAAGTAATGGGGTTTTTAACCCGACGTACGCCTGCTACGGCACCCGCCTTTAGCGTTTGCCCGCACATAATAGAGGCGTCAAATTCATTTTTATACTTTTCCGTAAAAGCGCCCCCTTTACCAGCATTAAACAAATAATTATTTTCCATTACTTTTACGGCTGCTTCTACAGCATCAATGGCAGCCCCACCTTCATGCAATATAGACCATCCGGCAAGTAAGGCTTCTTCCAATCCCCGCCGATAGGCGGCTTCCATTTCCGGACCAATGTCTTGGCGGGTTTTATTTTCGGCTCCTCCGTGAATAACTATTACAAAATCTTTCATGCTTTTTTACTCTTTAAGAATGCTAAGCATTTTTCATACTCCTTCGGCACAAACAGGTTTTTGATTAAATACGGATTTCCCCACCCGTATTTTCCCGTATTAATATGTATAGAGGAACCGCTTATAAACTTGCCCGGAAAATAGCCGTTAAGCTTTACCATTAAAATAGTTTAACTGGAAAACGAAAAAGCCTGGACTTATGAAATTAGTAAAGTTACTTACTCTGGCACCAACAATATGGCTGCTGAGCTGCGGTGGCGAAAATACGAGCTCTTACGTGAAATCGCCGGGTAAGGAAAAATCGACGAAAACAAAGGTGTTGGAAACGGGCGCTGATATGCTTCAGGATAAAACGCCTTTAAAGAGAATGAATATGTACCTGGATGGGTTTCACTTTTATAATGGTAACATAAAAGGCCAGATGGAAGCACATCATTATTGTACTAAAATAAACGAAGATTTAACCCAATGCGTGATGTTCGACGGCAACGGAGAAAATGCAAAAATTATGGGCGTAGAATACATTGTTTCGGAAAAGCTTTTTAAAACCTTACCCATGTCCGAACGGGAACTATGGCATAGCCACACGTACGAGGTAAAATCGGGAGAACTCATTGCACCTGGCATTCCAGACGTAGCCGAACACGAGATAATGGAACAAATAGTATCTACCTACGGCAAAGTAATTCATACCTGGCATACCGATCGGGATTTAGAATTACCTATGGGCATTCCGCAAATAATGATGGGCTTTACTAAAGATGGTCAGCTTAATCCTAAACTTTTGGCTGATCGGGATGCCCGTTTTAAAGTTAACCATGCTAAAAAACGCGAACAACGCTCCGATATCCCGATGCCAACACCCGTACCGGGAGCTAACGTATGGGAGCAAGGTAAAGTGAAACAGTTACAAGTTACCTCGCAGGCAGATTCTTCTACTCACGCGCATTAACCAGAAAGTTATGATAAGTAAAATTTTTCTTTATTCTTAAGGTTTAATTTGGAAATTCTTCTTTTAAATCAGAAATAACTGCCTCAAGGGTACTGGAAATATCTGAAACGAGTTGGGGTAGGTCAGCTACGTTTTGCGCGTTTTTGCTATTTGTTTCTACTTGAATTAATTTTTCCCGGATAGAGGTAATCATGAGCGTATCTACCGCAGGTTTAATGCTGTGGGCTACCTGACCTAATTGCTGCCATTCCTGGGCTGTTACGTGTGCCTGCATATTCCGGATAGCTTCCAGAACTATGGTCACGAACAGGTCTACTATCTGGTTAACGAAATTAGGATCGCCTTTAGCTAATTTTTGTGCCAGGTCCAGGCTGTATAATTTTTTGGCTGGTAAGTTGGGGGCTGTACTTTCTTCATCTGGATCATCCAGTATTTGCCTGTTTATTTTATTCGAGTCAATATTCTGGGAAATTTTATTAAATAATTTTTCCTCTTCGTACGGCTTCGACATGTAATCGTTCATGCCGGCTTTTAAGTAAATATCGCTATCTCCTTTTAAAGCATTAGCGGTAAGAGCAATAATAGGAACGTTCGCTTTCACTGGGTCAGGCATTTGCCGGATAATGCGGGTAGCTTCCACGCCATCCATTTTCGGCATCTGAATATCCATTAATATTACATCGAAGGTATTTTTCTGGTGCAGTTTAACGGCTTCTTTTCCGTTATGCGCAATATATAATTGTACTCCCCAATTGCTTAACATAGACTCTGCCATAAACTGGTTAATGGCATTATCTTCGGCCAGCAATACTTTTAAAGATTGCAGACTGGAATAATCAATTTTTGACGGAGCAACATTGTTTAGCTCTTCTACCAGGTTGGCTTTAGGGTAAGTAATCTCGAAGGTAAACGTGGTACCCTGGCGAAGTTTACTTTTTACCCAAATTTTACCTCCTTGTAATTCTACTAAATTTTTGCAAATAGAAAGTCCCAATCCCGTGCCGCCATATTTGCGGGTAGTATCGCTATTTGCCTGAACAAAGCTTTCAAAAATTCTGTCCAGTTTATTTGCCGGAATACCAATTCCTGTATCTGTAACCGAAAAGCGCAGCGTGTAATCAAATATAGTTTCTTTTATTACTTCGGCTACCAGCTCTACTTGACCAATGTTCGTGAATTTAATGGCATTGCTAAGCAAATTAATTAAAATCTGAGTAAGGCGATATGGGTCGCCGGTAACGGATGGTTTAGTTAAAGGTAAAGGTTTTAAATGAAGCAAAATATCCTTTTCTTCGGCTTTGTACGTTAGAGATTGACAAGCTGATTGCAGAATTTCGTTAACATTAAAAGGTATATTTTCTAGTTCAAGCTTACCTGATTCAATTTTAGCAACATCCAGCACATCGTTAATTATAACTAATAAATTTTGAGCCGACTCCTGAATTAGCTTTAAATAATTTTGCTGGATATTATCCAGATTAGTTTTCTTTAACAAAGCGGCCATTCCAATAATGCCATTCATGGGCGTTCGGATTTCGTGGCTCATATTGGCCAGGAACAATTCTTTTGATTTGGCAGATTGTTCCGCTTTTATTTTAGCTTTTTTAAGTTTGTTTTCAGCTTCTAATCGCTCGGTAATATCTTGCGCAAAAGCAATTACGTAGGGTTCTACTTCGGGGTCATTTACCTTTATGTTGTGGTAAAGCAAGTGTTTGGGTTGCCCTTGTTTGTTCAACACGGTTACCACCCCAACCACTTTATTGTGTTGTTCAATGTCTTTCAGATATTCCTGGTACCGCACCTGGTCGCGGGAACGTAGCAACTCGGTAAAGGGCAGGCCTATTAGTTCAAATTCGGTATACCCGAGTAAGTTTTGCAGAATAGGATTGGTAGATAAGATTGTACCGTCCAGGGTATGAGTGAAAATAATTACCTGACTGTATAGTACCAGATCCCGGTATTTTCTTTCGCTTTTCTCTAAAGCAACTTCTGCTTTTTTTCGTTCGGTAATATCCCGCGAAGAACTTTGAAAGCGGGTTACCTGACCATTCTCATCTATGATTACTTTAGTAGTGCTTTCGAACCAAATATATTCGCCGGATTTTTTACGGATACGATATTGCGTGAGAATGTTAGTGGTGGGAGTAATAGGTCCATTTTCGAGAACTTCTTGTACCCGTGCTATATCCTCCGGATGAATTAAATGAGCGCACTTTACGCCTAATAGTTCTTCGGCTTCATACCCCAGCAAGTCTTTACTACTAGGTGAATAATAAATAGCTGTACCATCTGGAGTATGCAGGCTGATAAGGTCCGTTAGGTTTTCTGAAATTAGCCGGAATAAATCATCTTTTTGCGAAGCTTCTGCAATTTCTGTTATATCGCTAACCAAGTTATTTAGTAAATCCAAGGCTAGCGCTGTACCAACTATTTCGTGAACGGTGCCGTTTTCGTGGCGGCTGTAAATGCTTTCTTGGGTTAAAAACGATAACCAATTGCCATTTTTATGTTGCAAGCGGTATTCTAATTCAAACGATTCCTCTTCTGGAACTTCTATCATCCTGCGACGAAACTCATGTAAGAGAAGTTTATCCGCTGGATGAATAATATCTAACGGAAAACTATTGCCCATCGCTCTAACATCGGCCAACGTGTAACCTAATATTTGCATTACCTGAGGGCTGCAATAAATATTTCGGTTAGGCGTAACATCCAGTATATACACTATACTAGAAATACTGCTCTTTATTTTTCTACTTGAGTTCAAGCTTACCGGATAAATGATTTCGGCTTTTGCGTAAGCTGGTTTTTCTACTTTAAGTATTTGTTTCAAGCTTTGAACCGCTAACACCATATTGTTTTATTGTTATCATCATAAAATAGCAAATATATTACCAATAATATATAAAAATATATAAAATTCATTATATATAGATAAATAACAGCATAAATTGCTTTTTTACTGCTGTAACTAGGTTAAATTTCAATTGGTATGCCCGTAAATAATGGAACATAGGAGCTTAGTTAGTCATTATTTAGGCTGGGTGTAATGGATGGGGTTAATATAAACAGGTAGCAACATGCCCATATAACTCCATTTAATTTTGGTACTTTTATGTAATTTTAAAAATTGTTTAGGCACTATGACTTTGAAAGGAATTTACACCATTGTACTGCTTCTGTTTTCTAATATCTTCATGACGTTTGCCTGGTATGGGCACCTGCAGTTTAAGAAAATAAGTTGTTTGCAACAGGTAGGCTTAATTGGGGTTGTATTAATTAGCTGGGGATTAGCCTTTTTTGAATATGTTTTTCAGGTGCCGGCAAACAAGATCGGATTTGAGGATAACGGAGGGCCATTTTCCATGTTTGAGCTTAAAATTATTCAGGAAGTAATTTCGTTGCTTGTGTTTACCTTAATTACCGTTTTTATATTCCGAACCGATAAGTTAGCCTGGAACCACGCCATAGGCTTCTTTTTTATGGTGCTGGCAGTATATTTTATTTTTAAAAAATGGTGAAGTAAGTACAAGTGTTACTGATTTCATCGTTAAAACACTAAAATTATTCCGGATAACAGAATGGAGTTTGAATCGCAGGTTTCGTATCAGGAGCGAATCCAGGAACATCAGAAAAAAATTAAGCAGGTTTTTGCCGAAGTAGGCAAGGTAGTAGTGGGGCAACAATACATGGTAAATCGCCTATTGATTGGGTTATTTACCGGCGGTCATATTTTGCTCGAAGGAGTACCGGGTTTAGCTAAAACGCTTACTATAAATACGCTTAGCCGCGTTTTGCATTTAAATTTTCAACGCATCCAATTTACCCCCGATTTACTGCCTTCCGATTTAATCGGGACCATGATTTATAACCAAAACGCTTCTGCTTTTGAAGTTAAAAAAGGGCCCATTTTCGCTAATCTGATTTTGGCCGATGAAGTAAACCGTTCGCCGGCAAAGGTGCAATCGGCGTTACTGGAAGCCATGCAGGAAAAACAAGTAACTATTGGTGAACACACTTTTAAACTGGATTTGCCTTTTTTAGTACTGGCTACTCAGAACCCTGTGGAACACGAAGGAACTTACCCGCTGCCCGAAGCTCAGGTTGACCGCTTTATGATGAAGGTGTACGTGAATTATTTAAAAAAAACGGATGAATTAGAAGTAATGCGCCGCATGGCCAATATGTCGTTTGCCGGCGCGGTAAATACTATTTTAACCAAAGAAGATATTTTTGCGATTCGCAGCGAAATAAACCAGGTGCAAATTTCGGAAGTGCTCGAGAAATACATTATCGAGTTGGTATTTGCTACCCGCCGGCCAGCGGAATACGATTTAAATGAGTTTGCCGATTACATTCAATTTGGGGTGTCGCCGCGGGCTAGTATTGCTTTAAATCTGGCAGCGAAGGCAGTAGCGTTTTTCGACGAGCGCGATTATGTATTACCCGAAGATATAAAAGAAGTCGCCTCTGATGTGCTCAATCACCGGATTATTTTAAATTACGAAGCTGAAGCGGATGATATAAAAACCAAAGATTTTATCGAAGCTATTCTGCGTAAGGTGCCAATTAGCTAATATAATTTAGTAAAAAGACACAAGTGTCAAGAGATTAGATGCTAGACTTTTTGATAATAAGCAACTGATTAATAATAGTATACCATCAAAGCATCTACATCAAGTATAGTAAATTATTTTTGTCTGGTTACTTACTATTAATTAAGGTACTGATGTAAGTTATTTCATTGACCATTGAAGGGCATTCTCCACGAGGTGCACGAAATTAGTATCTTGCCATACTTCATTACTATGTCCCATGGAAGTATAAAAAGCTTTTCCTTTGCCCACCGAACGATTCCAAGCCACCGGGTGGTAGGGACCCATCCCGAAGTTTTTATTCTTGGTCCAAAGTATATTTCCGTTGGGGTTAATATTGTCTCCATTGATGTAGGATATTATCTGAGCACCTTTTGGTTGGCTATTAAAAATATACCATTCATCTTCATGCACCCACGATTGGGGTAAGCCTTGGGTAAAAGCAGTGTCGGCAGAAGATTCAACGTGGACGTCTGATTTTTGAAATTGAGGGTTGATTGGGTGATGGGAAAAGCGAGTGCCTAGTAAGTTTTGCTCATACCAGTTCCAGTTATGAGAATTATCCCCGGCCCCATGAATCCCCAGTAAAGCTCCGCCTGCTTCTACATATTGGCTTAAGGCTTGTTGCTGTTCATCGTTAAGCACCCTACCGGTAGAATTATTAAAAATTACTGCTTTAAATTGTTTCAGCTGCTCCGGATTAAAAACACCTCCCTCTTCTGTTTGGTAAATAAACCAACCATTTCGCTTGCCCATTTCGGTAAATACAGGCAAAGATGCCTCAATGGATTCTCCGTGCCGGAATCCGGTTGTTTTGGAAAAAATTAATACGGCTGATTGGTTTTGTGGAAATGAAATTGCCGGCTTTTCGGTCTCGTAACTCACAGGAAAGCCATAGCTTATTTTATAGAAGAATATAGCTATAGCTGCCCCAAAGATTAAGAATAGACTAAGGAGGCTAAAAAGTATAACTTTAAAAATCTTTTTCATAAAGCGTAAAGGTTAATTTATGGAGAAGGAAGTTTAGAATTTAAGCAGGCCAACATGGAAAGATTGACCCGCTTAAATTTGTTAAGCTATAACCTTTTATTCTTTTGTCCCTTCAAAGGTAAAGCCCTGAGCCTTTAGGGTAATGGTGGTAACTTTTTTGTCGGCATTTCGGCCAAAAATTAACTGGGTTCCACTATCCCCTTCAAATACATCATTTTCCTTTCCAGGGGAGAGAACGCCTTCATTGCCTCCGGCATTTAGGTGTAGTTTGTCTTCTTTAGAAGAAATTTCAACATATTCAAAAGGAAGTCCGGTCATTTTGTACTTGCCCGAATACGCCTCCAGATTTTTCGCGGCAACACTTGTTCCAGGCACCGCTTGAGTAACTGGGGCGGCACTCATACTAGCCGACTTACTGGTTTGGAATTCTAGATTCATAACTACCATTAAGGCTTGGCCCGCAGGAGCTTTTTCGTTTTGGAAGACAAAATAAACATCGTGGATACCGCTGGCACCAGAAAGTTTGGCTACGACATCGGGCGTACCGGTTTTATTGGTTCCATCGGGCGGCGAAATCATAGCCGTTTGCCCGACGAGTTTTCCGGTAGGAGAATCTAGGTGAACTTCTATCCTTCCACCGGCGGCATTCAGTTGCGCTTTGGGGGCAGAGGCAGTAAATTTAATTTGTTCGATACCGGTTAGGTCCAGGTTACTAAAACCAATACTCGACCCTTTGGTAGAAGCAATGATAATAGTACCATATTTCATCACTCCTTCTATTTTCTCGGCTTTGCCGGCCGGCAACTTGGCATTACGCAAGGTCATTATTTTTTCGGCGCTAATCGAAGGAATGCTCTTGCTGCCTTTATCCTTGTAGGCGGCTCTTACTACATAAAACCCTTCTCCTTTATCTCCGGAGGGAATAGTCATGTTATAACTTCCTTTTACGGGTAAAGTGGTGGCAGCTTGTTTTGCGTCTGCCAAACTTAGAATATAGTTGACCATTTCCCGGGCATCGGCTTCGGCTAATTGGGGGTGCGCACTCATAGTTACTTCTCCCCAAACCCCACTACCACCAGAAATTACTTTTTTGGCCAACCGTTGGGCTGCCCCCGAATCGTTTTTGTATTTTAAGGCTACTTGCTGGTAAGCCGGTCCAACAGATTTTTTATCGATGCTATGGCAAGCTTTACAATCATTACTTTGGATGAGTTTCAAACCTTTTACCACACCCGCCGAAGCATCTGCGCTGCGATGACCTTGGGCAATCGAGACAATATCAAATCCTTCCGGCAGATAGTCAAAAGTAATGGCTACTTCTTCGGGTTTTATTTTTCCGTTATCCAGACTACCATCTTCCTTATCGCTTACTTTTACTTCGTATTCTAAGGGTTGATTCGGAAAGAAAAAAGTTTGGTTACTGGTCGAAGTTTTAAAGGTGAGCACCGGCTCTTCATTACCAGCCATAATCTCGAGGCTTTGGCTACTGTTGGCCCCTTTGGCATCCGTTACAGTCAGGGTAGCTTTGTAAATGCCAGCTTTGTCAAAAGTTACCGTTGGATTCGCTTCGTTAAATGTTCGGGTGGTACCTCCATTTTGAGCGGTTACTTTCCAAACGTATTTTAAGGCATCGTTATCTGCATCTTTGGTGCCTTTCGAAGAAAGATGAGCTTTAAAAGGAAGGGCTCCGCCTTTTTTATCGGTAGCTAATTGAATTACCGGTTTACGGTTGCCGGCATTGTACTCAATCCGCACTAAACGGGCATCATCGTTTTGGGTAAACCAGCCGCTGCCATATTCGAGCATGTACAAATCTCCCTCGGGGCCAAATTCGATGTCCACTGGATTAGAGAACTTGTAACTCGGCATTATCCGCTCCATGGAACTGTAATTGCCCTCTTTGTCTAAAGTAACGGCCATGAGCCAGCCGCGCATCCACTCGTAGATGAATAATTTACCATCATAATAATCCGGGAAAGCCCGCTTAGCAGTTTTAAATTGATCGGCATAAAACATTGGTCCCGCCATGGCACTGCGCCCCCCGGCACCCACCAGCGGAAATTCTTTAGACTCGGCGTAAGAATACCAGATAAAAGCTTTTTGAGCAGGTGGTAATTGATTTAAACCGGTATTGTTGAGTGAATTATTGATTGGCTTCTCTGGGTTGTAGATTTCGCCGGATTTATTCGCCGCAAAATCATATTTATAATAGGCTTTGTTGTCGCCCACAAAATACGGCCAGCCATAGTTACCGGCTTTCCGGGCTTGTCCAATTTCATCAAAGCCCTCCGGACCACGTAACTCACCGGGTTTACTGGCATCCGGACCAATATCGCCCCAGTACAGGAAACTGGTTTTAGGATCTACTGAAATCCGATACGGATTGCGGTGCCCCATCGTATATATTTCTAGCCGGGTTTTAGGCGTACCTTTCGGAAATAAATTCCCTTCCGGAATGGTATAAGTACCATCTTTTTCCGGATGTATGCGCAATATTTTTCCCCGTAAATCATTCGTATTTCCGGAAGTCATCTGTGCATCAAAGGGTTCCCGGCCCGGACGTTCATCTGAAGGGCTGAAGCCATTGGAACCGTGCGGATTAATATTATCACCAGTTGATAAATACAGGTTACCTTTTGCATCAAAAGTAAGTGAACCACCAGCATGGCCACTTATTTCCCGTTGCGTAGCTACTTCCAGCAGTACCTTTTTAGAATCCATCACCAGCTCATCGCCTTTTAACTGGTACCGGGTTAAGATATTTTTAGGCTCTTTTCCTTCCGGAGCATAATACAGGTAAATCCACCCGTTTTGCGCAAAGCCAGGGTCTTTGGTTAAACTTAGTAAGCCGGCTTCATCATTGCCTGTTTTTCCTTCTTTGTCGGTAACTTTCGTATTTACCGGAATATTGGCAATTACTTTCGTCTTGCCGGTAGCGGGGCTAAAAAGTTTTACTTTGCCTTTTCGTTCAATAAAAAGTACCCGGTTATCTGGTAAAACGGTCAACTCCATCGGCTCATCCAATTTCTCTTCTAAAATTACTTTGGCAAACCGGTTCTCTTCGGGCATCCGTTTGGTTTTGGCCTTGGTATAGTCCAGCGGTTTGGGAGTATTGCCGCCCATTACGTAGTTTAATCCGGCAGCGAGGTGCTTTAGAAACAAAGGCTCCGCAAAGCTAGCATCGGTGTGCCCACCCGCCGTGTAGAAAGAACGGCCGCCCTCGAACTCCTGGTACCAGGCCATGGGATGATTATCGCCGTTGGTACCGCCGCGGTAGGTTTTTTCATCTATTTTCAACAGAACTTTGATAGCCGGGCTGATGTTTTTGTAGGAATAAAATTCATCTGTCCGCTCCCACTTCTCCGGTAAGAAGCTAGTAGCCGGATGGTTTTTATCTACGACTACAAACGTTCCTTTCTGTACATTGTCCGGATTGGGATGACTTTCGAACCAGGCCCCAGCCAGTTTATTATACCAAGGCCATTCATATTCGGTATCGGCGGCCGCATGAATTCCTAAATAACCGCCCCCGGCCTGAATATAACGTTCAAAAGCATTCTGCTGAATGGGATTAAGCACATCACCGGTGGTATTAAGAAACACAACCGCCTGATATTTTCTTAGATTTTCTTCTGAAAATCTTCCGGCATTTTCGGTGGTGTCGACCGCAAAGTCATTTTGTTTACCAAGTGCAAATAAGGCTTTTTGACCGGCACCAATGGACGAGTGACGAAAAGCCGCGGTTTTGCTGAAAACTAAAATCCGGGGAATGTCTTTTACTACCATGTAGGACCATAATCCTAAGGCAATCAGGCAGAGGAATACCGCTCCGAAAAATCTTCGGAGCAGTAAAGAAAAATTATACTTCATAAATGAGCGAGACAGGACGACAAACCTAAGAGAATGCGACTACTTGGCTTTGCTGCCTTCCATATTGAACATATCCATTATGCTACCGGTAACATTGGTATCATCTTTCTTTTCTAAAGTCAGGTACACATCCATTTGCTGTTCCGGAGCAATAAAATTTGCTTTTAATTTATTCGAGGCTAGCTCCACACTAGTAAAAGGGTTTATTACTTTTTTAGTAGCTGGGTCTACAAAACCGCCGGTAAGTTTACCATCCTTCTTTTCAAATTGAATGACCAAGTCCTTATCACCATCGGGCAAGCCAAAAGCTTTCACGTTCCAGGTACCAACAAAATAATCTTCGGGAGTGGTTTGAGCTTGTACACTGGTAGCAAAAATCAGCAGAGAAAAGAAACTTAAAAGGAAAAGAACGCTTAACTTTTTCATGATTTAATAATGGTTTTAAGGTGAATAATAAGGTAATGAGTTTTAATTAAGGAGATATTAAAAATTTTTTAATTCCAAATATGTAAAATTTACACATTAAATATAGAAAGCTTTTTTGTAATCCGTATAATTTACGGATTAATTTTTTTTAAATTTGTAGTATGAACACCCTAGAAGAAGTAAATGACTTTGTCCGTAATGGCCACCATGAATATCTAGCACATGTGAGCATTGATCCAGTCATTTTTGGCTACCATCAGCAGCAACTTAAGATTTTACTCCTAAAATGGAAAGGATTGGAGGGCTGGGGTTTACCTGGTGGTTTTATAAAGCGAAGAGAACCTTTGAGCCAGGCTGCCTACCGGATCTTGCAGGATAAAACCAGTTTAAGTAATTTATTTTTGCAACAGTTTCACATATTTGGCGATTCTCCTTACCGGGTCCGGGAAAGGAGTGCCCAGGAGTTCAAAGAAAAATTTAATTTGAATTTAGATGATTGTAACTGGTTGCTGCAGCGAACTTTATCAATTGGCTATTTTGCTTTGGTAGATTTTTCAAAAGTTACGGTCCAGACCGACTTTTTTACCGAAGATTACCATTGGTGGGATGTAAGGGAAATTCCCACGCTTTTATTTGACCAGAATGAAGTAGTAGATAAAGCTTTGTTAACCCTGCGGTTGCAGATTTATCACCAACCTATTGGGTATAATCTTTTACCGGAAAAATTTACACTACCGGAAATTCATACGCTTTACGAAACCATCCTGGGAAAAGAACTGGATCAGCGGAATTTTGCTAAAAAGTTAATCGCTTTAGGTTTGGTTCGAAAATTAAATGAACAACGATCTATTGGCGCGCACCGCTCGCCTTTTTTGTATCAATTTGAAAAAGAAAACTATGAGAATGCCTTACAAGCAGGTGTTGTGCATACCTATTAATACCCAATAGTATTTGCTTAGTTCCAGCGGTAATCAAAAGAAGTCTGCGCTCATGCTTGCAAGAGGTGTTTTATGGCAGAATGTTTATGCGATTGAGTATACGTTAAAATATCCGCGTCAATCCGGAGGAAATTATATAGCTACGTAGTAAATTAGTTTCCTCCGGGTTGATTTGATTAATACGCTTGCTCTACTCTGGTCTACTACTTAAGCCTACTGGGTTGGCTAATTTTTAAAATTCTCTTAGGTTAATTAGTAATTACTTCCTGATATAATACTTCATAGAAGCACTTATGAAGAAAAGAGACCCAAGAACCAAAATAGTAGACAGAAGATGTTCTCTACCAGTAAAATTACTGCGTTTTTAGAGGAGGTTCCGGTTGAAATTGAACTTAAACCAAACCATTGGCAAGAGAACCAGGCAGTGAAATAACTTTTATATACTAAGCAAAAGTTTTTGGATTGGTGTGCTATGAATAATATGGGGATAATTCAAAGAAATTTCTTTTGCTTATATGATTTATTATCGTAATATTGCGATAAAACGTTGATTTTATATGGGAGTTACTAAAACACAGAATTTCACTGAAGCGCAAAACCAATTGGCTACTTACGCTAAGGCTATTGCGCATCCGGCCCGGGTAGCTATTCTGCAGTATTTGTTAAAGCAGCAAACCTGTATTTGCAGCAATTTAGTGGAAAAACTACCCTTAGCCCAGGCTACCATTTCGCAGCACCTGAAAGAATTGAAAGCTGTTGGTTTAATTAAAGGTGAGATAGAAGGCACTAGTGTGTGTTACTGCATTAACGAGCCGGTGTGGGAACAAGCAAAAGATATGCTTTTAAATTTATTTACCTTACCGGTAGCCAGTAAAAACTGCTGTTAAACTTTTAGGTTATGAACGTTTCCTTAATTCCAGCAACTGTTACGGACCGGATCGCAGTTATAAATTTACTAAATATACTAAATCTGCCCTCTACAGATCTTCCCGAGCCCTTAGATAATTTCATTATCGTTAAAAACGCGGATACGGTTGTAGGTACTTGTGGCTTGGAAATATACGGAACAGTGGCTCTCCTGCGGTCTTTGGCGGTAGTACCTGACAACCAAGGTCGGGGATTCGGCGATGGTTTATTGCAAGCCACTCTGGAGTTAGCCAAGGAAAAAGGCGTACATGACGTTTATTTAATTACTACTACAGCCGCTAACTTTTTTGCTAAACGTGGCTTTACCCAGGTAAAACGCTCACTGGTACCTGTAGCTATTCAAAATACAACTCAATTTAGCTTGGTTTGTCCGGCTTCGGCAACCGTTATGAACCGCCTAATGGTATAAAAAATTTCTTTAATTCAATCGTAATATTACAATAAACCGATAATTTAAAATTTATGAAAACTGCAGAAGAACTAAAGCAAATTGTAAAAGAAAAGTACAGCGAAATTGCCCTGCAAAGCAAAGTGCAAAACGAAAGCTCCTGTTGCGGCGCTACTTGTGGTTGTGCTACCGATATCACTATTATGGCCGAAGATTATTCAAAATTAAAAGGTTACCAATCGGAAGCTGATTTAGGTTTGGGTTGCGGGTTACCTACTGAGTACGCGCACTTAAAAGTAGGTGATACTGTACTGGACTTAGGCTCGGGGGCGGGTAACGATTGTTTTGTGGCTAGGTCTATTGTAGGTGAAACCGGCAAAGTTATAGGCGTAGATATGACCGAGGCCATGATTCAAAAAGCAAAGATAAATGCAGAAAAATTAGGCTTTACCAACGTGGAGTTTCGCTTAGGAGAGATTGAAGATTTGCCGCTAGCTGCTAACCGGGTAGATGTGGTAGTAAGCAATTGCGTGTTAAACTTAGTGCCCAATAAAGAACAAGCATTTAAAGAAACCTTCCGGGTATTAAAACCAAAAGGTCATTTCAGTATTTCGGATGTGGTGCTGGAAGGCGAATTACCAGCCGGTTTACAAAAAGCGGCAGAAATGTACGCTGGTTGTGTTTCCGGAGCTATTCAGCAGGAAGAATACCTGGGCATTATTAACGCAGTAGGTTTTGAGAATGTGCAGGTACAGAAAAAAAGGCTGATTACTTTGCCGGAAGATTTACTTATTAATTATTTATCTGAAGAAGAACTAAAAGCTTATCAGGACAGCGGCACTGGTATTTACAGCATTACGGTTTACGCCGAAAAACCCAATTCTTCGTGTTGCACTGCTGGTACGGGCTGTTGCTAATCAACTGTTTCGTTTACTAAAAAAAATATGAGAATAGCTCTTTTTAGTGATATCCATGCCAATCTTCCTGCTTTAGAGGCCACGCTGGCCAATATGGACGAACAAAACCTGGATGCTCTTTATTGTTTGGGCGACCTAGTTGGCTATGCTACCTGGCCCAACGAAGTAGTAACTGAAATCCGAAGAAGGAAAATTCCCACTATAGCGGGTAATTACGACGAAGGAGTTGGGCAAAATATTCCTGAATGTGGTTGTGCTTACAAGACTGATTTTGAAAGAGAATTAGGCCAACAATCGATTAATTACACAAATAGTATTGTAACGCAGGAAACCCGAAATTACCTGCGGATGCTACCACGGCATCTGCGGGTAACATTTATGGATAAATCTGAAGAAGCCAATAAAATAGAAATGCTGTTGGTGCATGGTAGTCCGCGTAAAATTAATGAGTACCTGTTTGAAGACCGAACGGAAAAAAGTTTTCTACGGATGATGGAAGAAGCACAGACAGATTTATTGTTCTTTGGTCATACGCACAAGCCCTACCATCGGGTTTTACCTTATGAGCGCGAAGGGAAAACCCGTTATCGGCACGCCATTAATATTGGTTCGGTAGGTAAACCAAAGGACGGTGATCCGCGCAGTTGCTACGTTATTTTGGAGCTAACACCAGAGAGTTCATTAAACAATCCGGAAAGTATTAAGGTAGAATTTGTGAGGGTAGCTTATGACATAGAAAAAGCCGCAACCGCCATTGAAGAAAGTCCTTTACCAAATGAATTTGCCGGTATGTTACGAAATGCCTAAATAAAAGTAAAAGGTTAAATAGGGACTATAGTAGGCCAGTCTTTTTCCTGCCTAGTAGTGATTATAGTATTCATGAAATAATAGAAATAGTATAGTGCTTCAATGGTAAGATTAATTTAGTAAAGAATAGAGAAATTAAAAAGAAGTATAAAAACAAAAAAGCCTGCCGGTTCCGGCAGGCTTTAGGCCGTTAAAACAGGAGACTAAGCTGCTTCAACGAGAGATGGATACATCTTATTCTCACCCATTCAATGCACCATCATTTTCTTGGTAGTTTTTAATATTCTACTTCGTTGGCATTCCAGTTGGTCCAGCCGGCAGTCCAATCGGTAGTTCCGAAAGCACCTACGTAATTGGCATTTTCGAAGAATGGATCAAGGCCGGTAGTAGCACCGGTAGTTAGCAGAACAGAACCGGCAGCCGGTAAAAAGTTAGGAGCTGTTTGATTAAAAGCATTTAGTAAATTTAAAGTGGCGTAATCGGCAATAAGGCTGTTGTTATTACCTGTTGCATTAAAGAAAGCAGCTAAATCAAAGGTACTAGCGGGTTTATTAGGGGTAACGGTAGCATCCCCGGCAAACACGGTTAAAGCTTTAGAACCAGAACCCGCAATAACTACATTTTTTATTTTTAAAGAACCAGAAGTAGCATTAGCTTCGGTGGTAGAGCTATTACCGCTTTGATCGTCGAGTAATAGACCAGTTGGCCAGCCCGCAACTAAAGTATTATAAACCGAAATACTGCTGTTCCGGCGAATGTGCATGCCCCTTTTAAAATTGGAGTTATAATCGGTAGCAGCAGCTTCCGGGTTAGCTTTAGGACCGAATAAAGAAACGTTGGAGAAGGTAGCCGAAGTTTTAGGAGTAGCGGCAGAACCTTGCGCATCGTTATCAGATTCAAAGCCATTAGAACCCGATACATCGGCTACAGCCGGATCACTCATGCCTACCAGGAACTGCAATTTGCCCGAGAAGCCATTATCGGTATCAAACATATCGTCTACGGTTTTATAAGCTACTAAATGCTTGGCATTAACGGTGCCACCAAACCACTCGAAAGAATCGTCACCACTGTGCGACACCTGAATATAATCCAGAGTTGTGCCGGAGCCAACCCCACCCAAGGTTAGGCCATTAATTTCATTATCCGGCTGAAACGCAATACCACCAAATTCAATCCGTATGTATTTTAAGCTACCCGAATTATCAGTAGCATTGGTACCGCCATATTCCCGATCTACCCCTCCTTCAATTTTACCAGTACCATTGGGTAGGTTTATAGGTGCATCACCTAATAAAATAATTCCTCCCCAGTCGCCGGATTTACGGCTACCTTTAACTTGAGCCGAAGTAAAAACAATTGGTTTAGAAGACGTACCCTCCGCCATGATTTTGCCACCGCGTTCAATAATTAAAGTAGCTTTAGAAGCTTTATCGCCTTTAATAATGGTACCGGGTTCAATAGTTAAAGTAGCACCACTCTGTACGTACACGAAGCCTTTTAAAAGGTATTTTTTAGAAGCTGAAAAAGTAAAATCCTGAGCGGTTGATCCCTCAACCTCGGTCATACCATTGGCTTCGGTAACCTTAAATTCAGTTTTAGGTGTTACCGGGTTTGAACTATCGTTGTCGTCGCAAGCAAAAGAGGCCACGGCTATTAAGATAAGCAATGCCCAGCTTTGTAATTTTTTCATAATAATTTTTGAATTAGATTTTAGTTAGGTGAGTGTTGGTAGTTTTTAGATAGTAGAGTTATTATAGTTTATAGGAGATACCAAACGTAGTATATTGGCCGCGACGGTATTCGTAAATAGACTCGTCGATTTTATTAATCTTGGCATTACTGTCCGAATCTTGAGTCAGGCGGAATTTTTGATTAAATAAATCCTGAATACCCGCTTTTATTTCAAAGCGCTCGCCGATACCTTTTGTTAAAGTCAGGTCCAGAACATTGCGGGGCATTTCGTATACCGTGGGGTTTTGAGAATTACCCACAATAAAGATGCGTTTGCCCACTACGTTATAAAGCAGGTTTACTTGCCATTTACGATCATCATCCTGGTAGTAAATTCCTGAATTAAGGATGTAAGGAGACTGGCCCATCATAGCCCGCTTCTTATCCTGGATAGTGGCTAAATCGCCTAAGTTTACCTGGCTCTTAATTAAAGTGGCATTTAAAACCAGAGAGATGTTTTGCACGAATTTAGATTCTGAAAGGTCCAGCAGCGATTTGCGAATTTCAGTTTCTATCCCGTAGCTGGTCGAAAAATCGGAGTTGCCAAAAGTGTAGGAATTAGCTGCGTTGGTATTTTCGAAAGTATTTTCGATTGGTTTTTGGAAATACTTATAGAATGCGCCAAAGGAAATAATTTCAGTAGGATTGGTATATAATTCGTACCGGATATCGGTATTATAAATAGTTGGCGTTTTTAAATTAGGATTACCAGTAATCTCGAAGTTTGTGTTGAAGTCATAGTAAGTAAATGGGGCTAGTTCTCTAAATTCAGGACGGTTTACACTCAAACTAGAACTCCAACGCAATAACGATTTAGTCGTTAGATTGTAGGTTAAGTTAAAAGAAGGCAATACCCGGGTAATAGGGTTATTTACTTCTACCGGAGCACCACCTAAACGGCGACTGTGTAATTGCTGACGGTTGTATTCAGCCCGAACCCCACCAGATAAATTAAATTTAACTCCGAGTGGTAAATTAATGCCCGTATAACCAGCTACTAATAAGTTAGAAGCAGTGTAATGATCGCTAGGGCTAGTGCCTTCATTTAATAGTAGGTTGCCATTATCAATATTTTGCTGGGAGAAGATCTGATCTAAAGGTTCGTAAACTAAGCCAATGTTATAGTTGGAGCCAGGCGCGTACGACATATAACGGGCATTAAAATCGCGTTTTTTGTTTTCGGTATAAAAACCTACCCGGAGTTTCGACGCATTTTCAATTTCACCAGACGTAGAATCTGGCTGACCAAACAAATGTTCGAATTGGCCACTGGCCATTACAATGTTTTCGTTTAATTTAGAATAAAAGCGGCTGGCATCGCGTAAGCTGGGCACGGTTGGGATTAATACCGCAAAAGCTTCGTTAGAACCGGCCTCGCGCTGAGTGCGTACCCGGCGGTAATCTGGCTCGTTCCGGTTGGTATAAGAATAACCGGTTGTCCAAGTAAATGTGTTTTTTAAATTAGGCAGGGTGTGTGTTCCTTGTAATTGGCCCGAATAAATAGTGCGGCTTTCGTAACGTAAGGCGTAATTGCGCTGCTCCTGTACTCCGTTGGTTTGGTCAGTTCCCTGGCGTTCAGTTACCTGACTGCTGCCTAATTGATTAAATAAGTTGCGGAATTCTAATTTATGACGATTGTTAAACCGAACTCCCCAGTTATGAATTACCCCTAACCGTACGTTAGCGTTTGATTGCTGATCATGGAAGCTATAAGCCAACGAACTACTTTGAGTAGCTGGATTATATTCCAAATAATCCTTACGCAAAGCGTTATAAGACTGACGGGTATTAGAATAGGAGAGAGAAGTAAGATTACTAATTTTTACATCCCCGATATCCATGCGGCGGGTTAATCCCAGCGACATTCTTAAATCAGGTAAGGCAGATTTGTTGGTGGGTAACCAGGTGTTGAGTAAACTACGGGCAGCAGTGGTAATAGCGCTATTATTCGCTTCGTTCAGATTCTCCGGAAAAGAGCCGGGTAAGGTCCGGGAACCATCATCAAATCCTAAGAAGTCCGTTTTACCTCCCGTGTAACTAGCAAAATTATTGAAGGTAGTGTTATTACGGTAAGAGCCGGAAATGTTTAAAGTAGTGCTGTTTTGATCAGCAAAATTTTTCGTGTAAACTTTAATAACACCCCCACCAAATTCTCCGGGTAGTTCTGGAGAACCACCTTTATAAATCATAATCCGGTCGATAACACTGGTCGGCAGAATATCAAATGAAAACGCTTTGGTATCGGATTCGGTACTAGGGGTTAAAGCATCGTTGAGCATAACCGTGTTGTAGCGCTCACTTAAACCCCGCACGTAAATATAACGGTCGTTCATTACCGTTACCCCCGGAATCCGTTTTACCGTTTCAGCGGCATCTCGGTCCAGCGATTTAGTAATTTGTTCCCCGGACACTCCGCTTACTACTACTTCACTTTGCTTTAATTCCTTAATTAAAGTAATGTCAGTGTTAGTTTGCTTGGTACCGGTAATTGTTACTCCCCCTAGTTGCGTGGTAGCTTCTTCAATGGCTATATCTAAAGTAGTGGCTTTACCAGCAGTAATTTGAACACTTTCAAAATTTTGCGGCTTGTACGATACGTAAGAAGCGGTAATCTTATAAACGCCAGGATCAATCTGGATGGAGTAATTGCCCTCAAGATCGGTGGTAGAACCTTTGTTGGAACCAGTAATAAAAACTACTGCTCCAATAATAGGTTCGCCGGTTTTTTTGTCTTTCACTTTTCCGGCTAAGGTGCCCTGTTGGGCAAAAGCGAGCACACTGGTGCTTAGTAAGGTAAGGAGTAGAATTAATTTTTTCATGAATGGGATACTGATCTTAGTCTCGGTTGCAAAAGTATCCCGCTTAGATTATCCTAAAATTATCGGCCTGTTAAGTTATTGTTATGTTCGGGCCGGCATTGTTACTGTTATGTTAAAGTTCTATATTATAAGTATCTCATCAATTTTCTAAAGCAATTTTTACTATTAATACAACCATATACTGCTGTTAGTAAATAGGTTAAGGCAGGTGAGTTGGTAATATTCCTTATTTTATTATCATTCCCGATTTTTCTATTGTAAATTTGTCCGAAAAGTATAAGGTGTTGTTTAAAGAGGTAAGCTACTTAGTACAAAAAGATTTTTTGCTGGAATTGCGGCAGAAATATGCCTTTAACGGCATGTTGTTGTATGTGGGCAGTACCGTTTTTGTCTGTTATTTAAGTTTCCGGTTGCGGTTTGCTAATTTAGAAGTGCCGGTCTGGAATGCTTTATTCTGGATAATTTTACTTTTTACTTCGGTAAATGCCATTGCCAAAAGCTTTATTCAGGAAAACCGTGGCCGGTTGCTTTATTATTATTCTTTAGTAAGTCCGCAAGGGATTATTCTGGCTAAAATTGTATACAATACAGTACTCATGTTGGTGCTGGCACTTATCTGCTATGTTTTTTACGCCATAGTACTAGGTAATCCTGTGCAGGATGATGCGCTGTTTTTGTTAACAATTGTATTAGGAGCCTTGGGTTTTTCTACTTCTTTAACCATGATTTCGAGCATTGCTGCTAAAGCATCCAACAGCAGTACCCTAATGGCGGTATTAAGCTTCCCAGTAATTATTCCTATGCTGCTTATGCTCATGAAATTATCGAAAAATGCCATTGATGGTTTGGACCGTTCGGTAAGTGTAGATGAATTGTTGACTTTATTGGCTATAAACCTGATAGTGGTGAGTGTATCTTATGTTCTGTTTCCGTATTTATGGCGAAGTTGATTTTTCGTTAACTATAAGAGTAAGGGTTTATATTATATACAGAAGAATAAAGTATGAGTAATAAAAAGCAGTGGAAATTAGCTTTAAGTTTGTAAAAATATTCACCTTAAATTTAATAAAACGCTAAAAGTGTTTGTTACATTATTAGAGCACATGAGCTTCACTATTATAATATTATGAAATTAACTTGGTGGAAAATATTAACGGTTTTGTTGCTGTTTTACACAATAATTGCCGGTTTATTGAACAAGGTGCCGCACTTGGCAATCCTTAACGAAACAATCCGCAATATCTACTTTCACGTGCCTATGTGGTTCGGTATGATTATTATTCTGACTATATCAGTAGTGTATTCCATTAAATATCTCCGGATTCCTTCGGTGCGGAACGATACGGTTGCTGAATCAGCCGCCAAAGTGGGCGTTTTATTCGGAGTGCTGGGTATTATTACTGGTATGGAGTGGGCCCGGTTTACTTGGGGAGAGTTCTGGAGTAACGACCCAAAGCAAAATGCTTCGGCTATTGGCTTACTAATTTACTTTGCTTATCTGGTACTGCGCAGTTCGTTTGCCGAGCAGCAACAGCGGGCCCGTATTAGTGCCGTTTACAATATTTTTGCTTTTGCTGCCCTTATTCCGTTGTTATTTATATTACCGCGCTTAACCGATTCGCTGCACCCTGGCAACGGCGGTAACCCTGGTTTTAGCTCTTACGATTTAGATAATAACATGCGGATGGTTTTTTATCCGGCAGTAATTGCCTGGACCATGCTGGGCGTTTGGATGGTAAACGTAAAAACCCGGATCGAACTTCTTCAACATAAATTCCATGAACAACATGCTTAAATATCTATTTATATTATTGCTGCTGATTTCTGCCGAACAAAATGTTACACTGGCTCAAACGGCCGAAAGTGTTACTACGGTACAGGCGACCACTGAAGCAGGAAACCCGGAAGTAGCAATGGCCGATACTTTACGCCGCGATGGTAAAATTTACGTGGTAGTAGCAGTAATTATTACCGTTTTGGCTGGTCTGATTCTGTATTTAATAAGACTTGATCGGAAGGTAGCCCGATTAGAACAACAGTACAGAAGCTGATTTTAATCAGGTTTTTACTGGAATTATTATACTAAATTCGTGTTTACATAAAGAGAGTAGCTTTCTCAAATTTTAAAACAAACAAATGAAAAGATCGCATATTATTGCTATTGGCATTATTGCATTAGCTATTGGTATTATTATTTCTTCGGCCGGCGATGCCAGTATGTACGTTTCGTTTAAAGAAGCTCGCGAACTAGCTTCTGAAGGCAAAACCAGCAAAGTGCACGTAGTAGGGCGTTTAAAAAAAGATGCCCAGGGCCATATTGTGGGGATGGAGTACAATCCGGTGTTGGACCCAAATTATTTCTCGTTTGTATTAGTAGACACCTTGCATAATGAACAACGGGTGGTGTATTTCCAACCAAAACCGCAGGATTTTGAGCGCTCAGAACAGGTAGTAATTATGGGTAGTATGAAGAAAGATTCTTTTGTAGCTGATAAGATATTACTTAAGTGTCCGTCGAAATACGTCGAGAAAGAAATTAAGCAAACAGCAAGCTTATAAAACAGTTTAGAGTTAAAAGTTATGAGTTAAGAGTTGATTATCTTATAATTTTATATTCTAATACTTTTTATTAATCTGGATAATGTTTAAATAGTGTAATTAAAGCGAGTAAAGGCTATGAACGAATCAACTAATTCATAAGTCCAAACTCATAACTCTAAACTTATAAAAAGTAGTGATAAATACGTTCATCGGTGATCTGGGGCATGCAAGTGTGATTGTAGCTTTTGTAGCAGCAATAGTAGCCGCATTGGCTTACTTTATGGCAGCTAAAGGTAAACCTCTCGGCGAGACAGATAAAAATTGGCGCAACCTGGGGCGAGGTGCTTTTTACGTTCATACTATTGCGGTATTAAGCATTATTTTTAGTTTGTTTAATATTATTTATAACCACCGCTACGAATATTATTACGCCTGGAGCCACTCTTCCAATTACTTACCCACCCATTTCATGATTTCCTGTTTCTGGGAAGGCCAGGAGGGAAGTTTTTTGCTTTGGATTTTCTGGCATACCTTACTGGGCTTAGCCATTATCAGGTTTAATAAAAAGTGGGAGGCGCCTACTATGGCGGTTTTCGCTTTTGTGCAATTATTCCTTACTTCTATGATCCTGGGCATAGTAATAGGTGATTTAAAGATAGGTTCATCGCCGTTTATTCTCCTGCGTGATTTTATGAGTGATGCACCGGTATTTAAACTTAATCCGAACTTCATTCCGAAAGATGGCACTGGCCTGAATCCATTACTGCAAAATTACTGGATGGTAATTCACCCGCCAACCTTGTTCCTGGGCTTTGCAATTACCTTAGTGCCTTTTGCTTTTGCTATTGCCGGCCTTTGGAAGCGCGAATACACTTCCTGGATTAAACCTGCCTTGCCCTGGAATTTATTTGGGGGATTAATTTTAGGGGTGGGTATTATGATGGGCGCTTATTGGGCCTACGAAACCTTAAATTTTGGTGGTTACTGGAACTGGGACCCGGTAGAAAATGCCGTTTATATTCCTTGGTTAGTATTAATTGCGGCATTACATACGCTGGTTATTTACAAGCGGAGCAAGCATGCTTTGCGCACTTCGTTTATTTTAGTAATTACTACATTTTTACTAGTACTCTATGCTACCTTTTTAACCCGTAGTGGTATATTAGGAAATGCTTCTGTTCATTCTTTTACTGATTTAGGTTTGTCCGGACAATTGTTTGCCTACCTGGCAGCTTTTGTGGTACTATCAATTGTTTTATTGGTTCGTCACTGGGCAACTATTCCTGCTACCGAAAAAGAATTAACTACTTACAATAGCGAGTTTTGGGTATTTATTGGAGTGGCTATACTGTGCTTGGGAGCCTTCCAGGTTCTGGTTACCACATCTATTCCGGTTTATAACTCATTCCTGGGCTTTATCGGTATTAAATCAAACATGGCTTTACCCGCCGATCAGATTGCACATTACACGAAATTTCAGTTATGGATGGGCGTAGGGATTGCTATATTTTCCGGGCTGGCACAGTTGCTTTGGTGGCAAAAGAACGACAAGTCTAAAGTGCTAAATGCTCTGGCAGTTCCAGCTATTTTAACTTTGCTTTTTGTAAGTCTGGTGTATATGCTGGGCAAAATAGGTTTAATTCCTAAAGTAAATACCTTCTCTTACTTTGTGCTGCTATTTGTATCGGTATTTTCCATATTCGCTAATATTAGTATGGTGCTTACCTTAATCCGGCGGAAAGTAAAATTATCGGGTGGTGCCATTGCGCACATTGGTATTGCCTTAATGTTATTTGGTATTTTATTTTCGTCGGGTTACTCTAACATTATTTCGAAAAACACTTCGGGCTTGTTGTATTCCCGCGATTTTCCGGATGATATAAATCGGGATAACGTGCTGTTGTTCCGGAACGAGAAAGTACCAATGGGACCTTATGACGTAGCTTACCGAGGGCGCTATTTTGAGGTGAAAGATTTTCCGGAATACGTAAATAAGCAATTATTATTTCAATTGGCGGATGAGCATAAAGCTCTGGTACGGTCAGATATTAAGTATAAAGATAAAATTTACTTTAAGACTGGCGACACCGTAAACGTGTATCCGGAAAATACTTATTATCAGATTGAATTTAAAAACCGGGAAACGGGCAAAGCCTTTACACTTTATCCCCGAGCGCAGGTAAATCCCGAAATGGGCTTTATTGCCTCTCCGGATATAAAAATGTTTTCGGATAAAGATTTATACACCCACGTACGGGTAGCTGCCGACGATAAAGAAAAACAATGGAGTGAATTAAAAGAACAGGATCTGGCAATTGGTGATACTTTGTACCTGAACGATTATTTTGCGGTATTAAAAGCTATTGAACCAACTAAAGATGTAAAAGGTACCCAACTGGGTCCAAACGATGTGGCCGTACAAGCCGATTTTATTATTTCCGGCGAAGACAAAGATTACCACGCTCACCCGGTTTTTGTAATCAAAGATAACTTGGTAGGACGTATTCCGGACGAAATAGAAGATTTAGGCTTACGCCTGACTTTCCTGAACATTGATACTAAAAATAATAAGTTTAAAGTGGGTGTAAATACCACGCAGAAGGATTACATTATTTTAGCCGCGGTAGAAAAACCGTTTATCAATATTCTTTGGATAGGCACTATAATTATGTCAGTAGGTTTTGGAATGGCCATTGTGAAGCGCTATCGGGAAGCCAAAACCGTAGTTAACCCCGACGCGGGCAGCTCTAAAAAGCGTGCCGTGCGTAATAAACAAATGGCTTAAATAGGTTGATTCAAATGATCAATATTCTACAAGAAAGCGGAGAATTCTCCGCTTTTTTATTTTAAGCATTTTATATTTGTTTTGATATGACATCTCCTCTTTCTATTGCACTTATTGGCGCCGGAAATGTGGCTTGGCACCTTGGGCACGCGTTTGAGCAAGCGGGTCACCGGATTATTACCGTTTACAGCCGAACTTTGGCTAAAGCTGAATTTTTAGCAGAAGCTTTGTTGCAAGCTCATCCTACCCAGCAGTTAGACTTTAGTTTAGTTAAAGCCGATATCTTTATTTTAGCTGTAAAAGACGATGCGGTAGCAGACGTATTGAAGCAAGCTATTTTCCCGATTAATAGTTTAGTGGTGCATACCTCTGGTAGTTTACCTGTTTCGGTATTTACAGCGCAACCAAAAATCAGAGGAGGGGTTTTCTATCCTGTTCAAACTTTTAGTAAAGAAGTAGCTATTAATTTAAAACAAACTCCTATTGGTTTGGAAACAAGCAATCCGACGGATATGGATTTGTTGAAAAAGCTAGCAGAAAGTATTAGCGACCAAGTATTGGAACTAACCACAGAAGCTCGTAAAATAATTCATCTGGCGGCTGTTTTTGCCTGTAATTTTACCAACCATTTACTTGGAATTAGCCAGGAATTATTGGCAAAGCACCAGCTTAAATTTTCGGTATTACAGCCACTCATAACAGAAACTTTTCAGAAAGCTTTTACCCACTCACCCTTTCAGGTGCAGACTGGGCCTGCTGTACGTTCTGATGAAAACATCCTGACCCAGCACCAACAATTACTGCAGCAAAATTTAAATTACCTGGCTGTATATACAACGCTATCTCAGAGCATTCAGCAAAAGGCAAAAGAACTAGCCGAGTTAAACCAGATAGATAACTTAGAATAACCCTATAAATTACTCTCCTTTAAATTACCAAAGGCATACATGTTACTGCTCTGGAGCAAGTCTGCTTTAATAGTGAAGTCTCGGGAGCGTGAGGTATTTGGATACTCGGATACCGTTAAAGTAAATAATTACTATTTGCTGGATAAATTATTAATAATTTAACACCCGAACTGTAAAACAAATAGCTTTTGTCCGTGGATTATGGACTAATTACTTTTATGAACGAACAACCAAATTTTTCTAATAGCAAAGCTTTTATATTTGATGTAGATGGGGTATTAACTGATGGTTTATTGTACTGCCTGGCAAGTGGTGAGCAGGTGCGGGCCTTTAACATTAAAGATGGATATGCTATCCGGCATGCCATAAAAAAAGGGTATGTAGTAGCCATTATTTCGGGCCGAAAGGAAGAAGGTGTGTACAAGCGCTTACGCTCATTGGATGTAGAACATATTTACTTAGGAGTAGAGAATAAAGCCCAGGTATTTGCGGCATTTCTGGAGGAACAAAATCTTTTAGCTGAGCATATTGTATACATGGGAGATGACGTGCCCGATCTGGAAGTAATGCAAAAATGCGGAATAGCTGCCTGCCCGGCCGATGCCGTTTCCGACATCAAAAAGGTTTGCCACTATGTGTCTGAAGTACCGGGTGGTAAGGGCGCTGTAAGGGATTTAATTGAAACTGTATTAAAGACACATAGCAATTGGTGAATTATTAAAAATATTAGAATAATTATTTATTTAGAAGGTTGAAAACTTGTGATTCTCTAAAATACTTTTATCTTTACGGAATCATTTAATTCAAATTCTTTAAATTTTTATGAAAACAGGAACAGTAAAATTCTTTAATGAATCCAAAGGTTACGGGTTTATTACTGATGATCTTAGCAAAGAAGACTTCTTTGTCCATGTCACCGGATTAAGCGGTGGTCAGATTCAGCAGAATGATAAAGTTGAGTTTGATACACAAGAGGGCAAAAAAGGCATAAATGCAGTAAACGTGAAAAAGGTATAACAAGATATTTAGGTATCCTGCTAGTTTTAAAAGCCTCTTCTGCTAAGAGGCTTTTTTTATGTGCTATTGATTTGCGTACTTTGCCAAAGTATAGCTTTATTTGGAAAACCGGTTTTAGCACGTGAAAACTATTTTTAGACTCATCCGGTTTACCAATTTAGTACTCATGGCTTTTTGCCAATTGTTGGTACGAGCCTGTTTACTTTTACCGCACCAGCCTTGGTCGCAGGTTTTGTTCGACACCCGCTTTTTACTCCTGTTATTTTCTACTTTTTGCGTAGCAGCGGCCGGCTACATTATTAACGACTACTACGATATTAAAATTGATGCCATTAATAAGCCCAAGCGAGTAGTAGTAGGTAAGTTCGTAAACCGGCGCCAAGCCATGCTCGCGCACCTGGTTCTATCCGCCATAGGAGTATTCGTTAGTTTTAGCCTAGGTATAAAAGTGGGACTTATTCATGTGGGAGCAGCTTTGCTGTTATGGGGCTATTCTGCCCGGCTAAAACAAACTTTTTTAATAGGTAATATTACCATAGCCCTACTGTCGGCTACCATGGTATTAGTTGTACCAGTTTTTGATAATCTGGCTAATAAAGCAGTGTGGGCCTATGCGGCTTTCGTATTTTTAATATCCATCGTGCGGGAGATTATAAAAGATATGGAAGACGTAAAAGGAGATGCTAGTTTTGATTGCCGGACTTTACCCATTGTAGTGGGGATACCCGGAGCGAAGTGGTTTCTTTACTTTTTTATTACTGCCTTTGCTATTACTTTACTAACAGGCGTTATTTACCGGATATACGAAGTTTTGTTTACTGCTTATATCCTACTATTGGTAATAGTACCCATGGGGTTTTTAACGTATAAAATCTACCGGGCAGATCGCAAAAAAGACTTTACCCGTTTAAGCCGGCAAGTGAAATGGATTATGCTGGCAGGTATGCTTTCTATGCTATTGTTCCGATATGCATAGTAGTCGATGGTTGATAGTTAATAGACCACAGTGTGAAGGAGTGAATGCTGGAATAAATGAATGAGTGCGTATTTTAAGATATAATACTATACTGCGACTAAGTAAGATTTAGAATTAGAAAACTTTAAACCTTCCAACTTTCTAACCTTCAAACTTTTCAACTCTTCAACCTGCAACTAAAAAGCTAACCTTTAATAGCATGATCAGTAGGCAAGTCTATGCCGGACCAAGCTTTTTTCGCTGTCCAGTCTAGGGGCGGTGCCGACCAAAATTCATTTGTGGCGGGTAATCCCAATGGCAACATACCGGTTGTACACAAATACAAACTACCCGTAGAAATATACGTTTCGCCGATGCTCGGCTGATGGCCACAAAAACCAATTTGCAACCAACCATTTTTATTGAAAGTATTTGGAGCAGAAATTGTTTTTTTAATAACTGCCGTAAGCGCACTTCTTACCTGGGTGGGTTTTATTTCGTTACTTAATTTCTCCATTAACACCACCTGTGCCAAAGCTTGAAATGCCCCAAACCGATAAGCCAGGGAGCGGCCTACCGGTGGAAACGTTCCTTCCGGGGAGATTAACCTTTCCTGAATGGCGGCATAACGCTGAGCCCGGTGCAGAATAGTTTGATAGAGTTCTTCATGTTGCTTATCGTGTTCCGCGAGGGTTTTAGTAATATCCACTAACATCGGGTGAATGACGTAACTGTTGTAGTAGTCAAAATGAAATTCTGGTCCATCGCCGTATACACCATCACCTTTATACCAATTCTGGTGTTCCTTTAAGGCATAATCTACCCGCATAGCATCCCATTGCTCGCCTAAACTAAGTAGGGCAATTTCTATCATGGCGCTAAATAAAAGCCAGTTGCTGTAGTAAGGTTTTATTACCCGGCTCGATTGTAAAGCTTTAATTAGTTGGGTACGTGTTTCGGGTTCTATTTTATCCCGCAGTTGTTTTGGTGCTCGAATAAGAGCATGGCTCAAAAAAGCGGCATCTACTACCGGTTGGCCACCTTGATTAAAATTCATGAAATCCGGAGATTGAGGATTCACCGACATCTTTAAAGATTGATGTACCAGATCCAGGAATTTCTGTCGTAGTTTTCCTTCCGGAGTATCATCTGGTCCTATTTCCAGCCAGGGAGCCATACCAGCCAGTAATCGGCCAAATGCTTCGAGGTAAGTATATTGGGGGCGATCTTTTTCCTGTCCTCTTGCTGCTTCAACCGGCATGGTTGCTTTTAACTTGCCCTGGCTTAAATTCATAAGCACAGGGTCGGCAATTTTAGTAAGAGTTTGCACCCAATAATCCCGGTCATTGGTTTTAGGAATTATAGAAGCACCAGAAGAAGGTAAAACCGAAGTACCTACCCCCGCCAGAAAGGAAGTTTTAAGAAAATCGCGCCGAAACATATAATAATTTACCTCTGATAAATGTCAAATATATAAATAACCCATTACCCCCGAACTTTTCTAAAGGAAATCTTACCGTAATTATACTTCTGATTATAAATAAACGGCTGCTGTAAAGTTTAACAAAAAATAACCAAAGTTTAACTTCCTTGATGTAGCTGCTATTTGAGTTTTATTTGGAATAGCGCAAAGACAACATAATCAGCTTTAAGTTTTAGTAACCTGTTTATAAAATTTACTTTCCCGTTCTTAAGTCCCTAAATAATCACCTATATTTGCCCCTTTAAAACTACTTCGGTTTGGCTGATATAAAAAAGCATATTGTTCTTTTCGCCTCCGGATCTGGCAGCAATGCGCAACAGATAATGGCGTATTTTAAAGACCATCCGCAAATAAAAGTGGTTGCTCTTTTCTCTAATAAGCCCGATGCTTACGCTTTAAAAAGAGCCGAAGCATTTGAGATATCCTCTTTTTCTTTTACCCGTGAAGAATATAAAAATGGTGTCTTGCTCCGCCAGGTAGAGTCGTTTAAACCCGATTTACTGGTACTTGCCGGCTTTTTGTGGCTGATTCCTCTGGATTTTCTACAGGCTTTTCCTAATAAAATTATTAATATTCATCCGGCCTTGCTGCCTAAATATGGCGGAAAAGGAATGCATGGTTTGCACGTTCATCAGGCTGTTTTAGAAGCTGGCGAAAAAGAATCGGGTATTACTATTCATTACGTAAATGAGCACTACGACCAGGGTGGGAGTATTTACCAGCACACTTGCCCGGTAGATCCTAACGATACTCCAGAACAATTAGCAGCGCGGGTACTCGAGCTCGAACACACGTATCTACCCCGGATAATAGAACAATTGCTGCTTTCTAGTCCATAAATTAATGGCGTGAAGGAGTGGATATTTTAAATACAATACTATACAAGAACCAGGCATACCTTAAAACGAAAATTACTTGCAACCTGCAACTTGTAACCTGCAACTAAAAATAACCTTCCAATTTTAACCTGTAACCTGCAACTCGTAACTTATAACTATAATGAAAAAAATAAAATCAGCTTTAATTTCGGTTTATTATAAAGATAAGCTGGAGCCGATTGTAGAATTGCTTAATCAATACAACGTTCAGCTATATTCAACGGGTGGTACCCAAACTTTTCTGGAAGGGCTGGGCGCTAAGGTAACGGCCGTGGAAGATTTAACGCAATACCCTGCAATTTTTGGCGGACGGGTAAAAACCTTACACCCAAAAGTTTTCGGTGGCATTTTGCATCGTCGGAACCACGAAACCGATTTAGCTGAAACTGAACGTTATGAAATTCCCGCTATTGATTTAGTAATTGTAGATTTATATCCCTTCGAAGAAACAGTTGCTTCCGGAGCGTCAGAAGAAGATACCATCGAGAAAATTGACATTGGTGGTATTTCTTTAATTCGGGCGGCAGCAAAAAATTTTAAAGATGTGCTGGTAGTTTCGTCGCGGGAGCAGTACACCGAAGTAGCCGAACTATTAACAAGCAAAGAAGGCGCTACCGACCTGGAAGATCGTAAACGTTTTGCCGCCAAAGCATTCGATATTTCTTCGCATTACGATACTCATATTTTTAATTACTTAAACGCCGGCGAAAATTCTGTGTTTAAGACTAGCTTACGCCAGCGTACTCCCCTCCGTTACGGCGAAAACCCGCACCAGCAAGGAGCTTTCTACGGCGATTTAACGGCTCTTTTTGATCAATTACACGGTAAGCAATTATCGTATAACAACTTGGTTGACGTGGATGCTGCGGTAAATTTAATAGATGAATTTACCGACGAACCAACCGTAGCTATTATCAAGCATACCAATGCCTGTGGAGTAGCTGTAGCCTCTACATTAGAACTAGCTTATCTGAATGCTTTAGCCTGCGATCCGGTTTCGGCCTTTGGAGGTGTTATTGTCGCTAATCGGGCAGTTGACAAAGCCACCGCCGAAGAACTACACAAGTTATTTTTTGAAGTGCTGATTGCGCCAGAATTTGAAGCGGAGGCTTTACAAATTTTACAAGCCAAAAAGAACCGCATACTTTTGCAGCGCAAAAATATTGCTTTACCCGAAAAGCAATTTAAAACTCTTTTAAACGGAGTAATTGAACAAGACAAAGATTTAAAAACCGAAACGGAAGCCGATTTTAGAGTAGTAACCAAACGGGCAACAACCCCCGAAGAAAACCAGGCCTTGGTTTTTGCCGCTAAAGTGTGTAAACATACTAAATCCAATACCATTGTGTTGGCTCGTGCCAATCAATTACTGGCAAGTGGTGTGGGGCAAACTTCCCGGGTAGATGCACTTCGGCAAGCCATTGAAAAAGCCGAGAGCTTTGGTTTTAGTTTAAAAGGAGCAGTTATGGCTTCTGATGCTTTCTTTCCTTTTCCGGATTGCGTTGAGATTGCTTCTAAAGTAGGCATTGAAGCCGTGGTTCAGCCTGGTGGTTCAGTAAAAGATCAGGATTCTATTGATTTCTGCGACTCGCATAATATGGCAATGGTATTTACCGGAATTCGTCATTTCCTGCATTAATTCTTCAATAGTAAGTATACCTATGGTTTACGGCGACTGGCTTATTGGGGCTGGCCGCCGTTTTTGATTAGTAAAAAGTAAAAATTCTCTCAAACTGGTTCTAGGTAAATTACTATTATATGCTTTTTGTAATATTTAATCAGGAGGGTGCTGGCTTTGATTAGGGAGGAACAAAATATTCTTGATTTTTGGTCTTAAGGAGGTTAAATTCGAATTAAATGAATGGTAATTAAAACTGTTTGACAGTATTGATTAAAAATTGTTTAATTTCGCAGCCTATAGCGTTGGATATTACTAACGCACCAAAATTTTTAACTGCTGCTACTATACGTAGTTGATAAAAGCATGGGATTATTCAATTTTTTAACTAGTGATATAGCTATTGATCTGGGTACGGCCAATACCCTCATCATTCATAACGATAAAATTGTAATCGATGAACCTTCTATTATTGCCATCGATCGCACCACTAATAAAGTTTTAGCCGTAGGCCGGAGTGCCATGCAAATGCACGAAAAAACCCACGATAATATTAAAACTATCCGGCCTTTAAAAGATGGTGTAATTGCCGACTTTCATGCCGCCGAAGAAATGATTCGGGGTTTAATTAAAATGATTGATACGGGTAATCGCTTGTTTCAACCTTCGCATCGCATGGTTATCTGTATTCCGTCGGGCATTACCGAAGTAGAAAAGCGGGCTGTGCGCGACTCGGCCGAACATGCCGGAGCCAAGGAAGTATGGATGATTCAGGAACCAATGGCTGCTGCTATTGGCATTGGGATTGATGTGGAACAGCCCATTGGTACCATGATCGTGGATATTGGCGGCGGAACCACCGAAATTGCCGTAATTGCACTTTCGGGTATTGTATGCGACCAGTCTATTCGGGTAGCCGGCGATGTATTTAATAAAGATATTCTCGATCATATGCGTCGTCAGCATAATTTACTCATTGGCGAACGCTCGGCCGAAAAAATTAAAATAGAAGTAGGAGCGGCCCTTACAGATTTAGAAACTCCGCCCGCCGATTATGAAATTCGTGGCCGTGATTTAATGACGGGCATTCCTAAGGTAATAAAAGTTACCTACACCGAAATTGCCATTGCCTTGGATAAATCGGTTTCTAAAATTGAAGAAGCTGTTTTAAAAGCTTTAGAAATAGCCCCACCAGAATTGTCAGCCGATATTTACGACAATGGCATTCATTTAACCGGCGGCGGTGCCATGTTGCGGGGCTTAGATAAACGTCTAGCCGCTAAAACCAAACTGCCTATTCATATTGCCGAAGATCCTTTGCGCGCCGTAGTACGGGGTACGGGAGCTGCCATTAAAAATATAAACGGTTTTAAGAACGTGCTGCTCACCTAAGGCCCTGAATGCGGAATTTATTTGCGTTCATATATCGCTACCGGGCATTTCTGGTTTTTATTTTACTGGAAATTGGGTGCGGGTACCTTATTATCCGGAATAATAAATACCAGAATGCCGCATTTTTTAATTCCGCTAATTATTACGTCGGAGAAGTATTAGCTTTTCGGAGCCAGGTATTCGATTATTTCCGCCTGGTACAAGTAAATCAGACGCTGGTGCAGGAAAATACGAACCTCAGGCAGCAGCTTTACCGCATACAAGCTATCCGGGCGCACGATAGTTTACCGGCATTTTCCGATTCAGTTTTTATTCAGACCGATAGTATTCCTACTTACGATTCGTTAAAAATCCGCTTGGCGCACGAGTATATTCCGGCCAAAGTTATTAATAATTCTATCCGTCAGTTAAATAATTTTTTAACCCTTAATGTAGGCAGCGCCGATGGTATAAGTCCGGGTATGGGAGTAATAGCTGCCGAAGGATTAATTGGACGGGTAAAAACAGTTTCGCTGCATTTTGCTACGGTTACGTCGTTGCTGCATAGTAAAATGTTTATTGCCGCTAAAATTAAGAGCCGCTTGCCTGGCACAAATAATACCATAGGTACTATAAAATGGGACGGTGCCGATGCCCGAATGGCGCTATTGGATTACGTGCCTTTAGACAAAAAAATTGTAAAAGGGGATACAATAGTTTCATCGGGCTATAACGCCGTTTATCCCGATGGTGTGCTAATTGGTACTATTGTTTCAGCGAGCCGGGAATCAGATAAAAGTTTTTACACGATTAAAATAAAATTAGCCGTTGATTTTTCCCGTTTATCGTTTGTGTACGTGGTAAAAAATAAATTTCAGGCCGAACAGGATTCTTTAGAAATTAAAAGCGGAGTAATACCAAGTGAATAGTTTACGCATTATCGGACACGGATTACGCCTTGTAATTTTGCTAGCGATGCAGGTGTTCGTTATGCATAGTTTAGTTCTCTTTGATACGGGCTTCTGCTTTATTTACCTGGCTTTTTTATTGTTCCTGCCTATTCAAATGCCACCCGTATTGCTGTTACTACTGGGGTTTGTTACCGGCTTTACTCTGGACCTTTTCTACGATACGGGTGGCATTCACGCGGCGGCAACGGTTTTGTTAGCCTACCTGCGACCGTATATTTTACTATTATTAACTCCTCGCGATGGCTACGACCAAAATGACTCGGTGAATTTACATATAATGGGATGGCGCTGGTTTTTGGTGTATAGTTTTATTTTAATCTTCTTTCATCACCTTATATTTTTCTTTCTAGAATTAGCCGGAATTAAACTTATCGGATTTACTTTATCAAAAGTTGTCGTGAGTACATTATTCACGGGAATGGTAATGATTATTATTCAACTGCTATTTTTCTCCCGCCGACGCTCAAGCCGGTAAATGGTTGGGAGGTTGATATTTAGTTCAGAATCTACAGTCTATAGACAACAACTCCTAATTTTCTTTTAAGAAGTAAACTGCTCTGTTGATTGTTTTAAAAGAATAGTAACAAACCAAAACTTAGAATTAACTTTTCAACCTAAAACTATCAAACGTTCCAACTTTTCAAGTCCACAACCTGTAACTTGCAACTTTATAAATTTCACCTTTTCAACTAACTAACTGTTGAGTATCTTTGTATTATATTTAAACCAAAGTTGTATAACTGCCGGAATGGTAGGGTACAAACAATTATTAAGTAGGGGTAAGCCAAATTGAGATATTTAGAAAGTCGAAAATATGTAGTTCAGGGCATATTTTTTACGGTGGGGATTGTATTTGCGCTCAAGCTGTTTTATATCCAAGTACTTGACCCGAAGTACAAGCTGGCCGCCGAAAATAATGCCATTCAAAAAATTGTACAGTATCCTTTTCGAGGTTTAATCTACGACCGAAATGGTAAGTTGCTGGTGCAAAATATTCCGGTTTATGATTTGATGGTGGTGCCTAAAGAAATCAAAGGTATTGATACAACGCGTTTCTGTCAGTTATTCCGGATATCCATAGAAGAATTCCGGCAGAAAATAAAAGAAGCTAAATTATACTCGTACGTAAAACCTTCCCCTTTTTTACCTAAGCTTACCACACAAGAGTTTGCCGCTATTCAGGATAATTTAATTGAATTTCCGGGTTTTTACATTAATGCCCGTACGGTACGTGGCTACTCGCACCAAAGTTTGTCGCATGCGTTGGGTTATATAGGGGAGGTAAGCCCTAACCAATTAGCTAAACCAGAATATGCCCATTATACTCCCGGCGATTACATTGGTAAAAGCGGCATAGAGCTTAAATACGAAAAGTATTTAATGGGTAAAAAGGGTGTTAAGTACAAAATGGTGAATGTTCGGGGCATAGACAAAGGCCCTTTTAGAAACGGCGAATACGATACCTTAGCCGTAGCCGGTCAGGATTTAGTAAGTACCATTGATTTGGAACTGCAACAGTACGGCGAAAAGTTAATGGCGGGTAAACGCGGTACAGTAGTAGCTATTGAGCCGGCAACCGGCGAAATATTATCCTTTATTTCGGCGCCGTTTTATGATCCGAATTTACTTACCGGAAAAGAATTAGGTAAAAACTACTTAAGTTTATTACGAGACCCAGATAAACCATTATTAAACCGGCCCCAAAGCTCTAAATATCCCCCAGGTTCTATTTTTAAGCTAGTACAAGCTTTAATAGCCTTGGATCAGGGGGTAATTACTCCCGAAACAGGATTTCCTTGTAACCAGTCTTTAGTAAAATGTGCGCATGGGCACCCATATCCTAAAAATTTGGCTATCGGGATTGAGAATTCCTGTAATCCATACTTTTACATGGTTTTTAAAAACGTGGTAAACCGCGGAAAATCCCGTAATGTTTTTACCGATACCCGATTAGGATTAGATGATTGGAGAAAAGAGGTATTAACTTTTGGCTTTGCCAATAAACTGGGAGTAGATTTACCCTACGAAGTCCGGGGGAATATTCCTACATCATCGTACTACGATCGTGTGCATGGCCGTAATCATTGGAAATACCCTACTATTTATTCCTTAAGTATTGGGCAGGGCGAAACAGAGACAAGCCCCCTGCAAATGGCTAATTTAATGGCTACCATTGCCAACAAAGGGTATTACATTACGCCACATATTGTTAAAAGTGTAGGTAAAAACAAGCAACCCTTACCCGAGTTTCAGGAAAAGTGCTACACGTCAATTGATCAGAAACATTTCGAACCGGTGATTGAAGGTATGGCGCAAGTGGTATCTTCGCGCTGGGGAACTGGCTGGTGGGCCAATTTAAGTGGATTAGGCATTGAGATTTGCGGTAAAACCGGTACGGTACAAAATGCCCGAGGCCGTGACCACGCTGTTTTTGTGGCCTTTGCCCCCAGACAAAATCCAAAAATTGCTATTGCCGTTTACATCGAAAACGCTGGCTTCGGTTCAGTATCATCCTCTCCTTTGGCTAGTTTAATGATTCAGAAATACCTGACTGGTAAAATAACGGGTCCTCAATGGAATCGTTGGGAAAATTGGCTGATAAACCAGGATTATTTAAGCTCGAAACATTAATGGTGCGGCAAGGAGATAGAATATCCCGGAACATAGATTGGATTACCGTAAGCTTATATGCAGCCCTGGTTATTTTAGGTTGGATAAACGTATATGCGGCTGTTTTTAATCCGGATTCCCACCCGAGCATCTTCGATTTTACTATGAATTCAGGGAAACAGCTGATTTGGATTGGCGCAGCAATAGTATTAATTATTGTATTGCTGGTAATTGATTACAAAGCATACGATTCTTTTGCCTACCTGATTTATGCTTTTACCATTTTTATGCTGTTGGTAACGCTGGTGTTGGCTACTCCTATAAAAGGGTCGCGATCGTGGCTGGTAATTGGAGAACTACGTTTGCAGCCCGCCGAGTTTGCTAAGTTTGCTACAGCCTTAGCTGTTTCTAAGTTTATGAGTAACGTAGATTTACAACAGCAAAACTGGCGCGACCACGCAAAATTATCAGCTATTACTTTATTGCCGCCTTTATTAATTATACTTTCGAATGAAACGGGTTCGGCACTGGTATTTGGGGCATTTTTACTTGCTTTTTTTCGCGAAGGCATGTCGCCGATAATTTTAATTATAGTGGCGGTAGTAGCTGCATTATTTATTCTAACCCTGATTTTTCCGAAGTTTTATCTGATTGGAGTTATTACTTTGTTAGTAGGTACTTATCTCTGGCTAAATCAACGATTGCTACGCAAGATTAAGCTTATTGGGCTATTGTATGCGGCAGTGGTTGTAATTATTTTCAGCGTAGATTTTTTGGTAAGTAACGTTTTGCAGCCGCACCAGCGCAGCCGCATTAATGCTTTTATTAACCCCGAAGCAGATCCGTTGGGTGATGGTTGGAACGTTATCCAATCTAAAATTGCTATTGGCTCGGGCGGCATATTGGGCAAGGGATTTTTACAAGGTACCCAAACCAAGTTCGATTTTGTGCCGGAACAAAGTACTGACTTTATATTTTGCACCATTGGCGAAGAGCATGGCTGGTTAGGCAGTATGTTGCTGATTGTTTTATTTATGGGTTTACTTACCCGTATAATTTTTATTGCCGAACGGCAAAAATCGGTGTTTGGGCGTACCTATGGCTATTGCGTTGCTTCTATTATTTTCTTTCATTTTCTGGTAAATGTAGGCATGACCATTGGGTTAGCGCCGGTAGTTGGTATTCCTTTGCCGTTTTTTAGCTATGGTGGTTCTTCGTTATGGTCGTTTACCATTCTGCTCTTTATTTTATTGGCCTTGGATACGCACCGGAAACAGGATTTAAGCCGCGCTATTTAACAGCACTATTTTACTAATTTTCTCTAAGTTTATACATTCAGTTTTAAACTTTAATGCTATAGTAAACTCACCTATTTTTTCTTTTTTCCTTTGCGCTCTTTTTTAGCGGGTTTATCTAAATCTGTAATTTTAGCATACATGGTTCTAAAAGTATTCCAGGGCGTGTTTTCACCGGCTTCGGCATCTATTTTTCGACCGTAGTAACCATCCAGGAAAGCTTCGGCTCCCGACCAAACTGTTTGCATCATTCCCTGATAGCGGTCTTTCATTTCCTTAGTAGCCGATGTCCGGAATTTTAACATATCATCTACCTGAGCCAAAGCTACAGTAGGTTGCCGCCAAGGACAGGTAATTACCTGAAATCCCTTCATGGCAAAGTAAACGGCAGTCTGGTCAGGCCGTTCGTAGTGCCAGTCGCAAATTACTACGTCTTTGGGTATCATATCAATTGCCCGATGGGTGTTGTTGAAGCTGGCTTCCCAGATGCCCATACCGGTTGTTTTGCCATCTATTAACCGGTCACCCCAAATCCATAATTCTTTTTTATTTTGCGCCAGGTGGTCGCGGATTTTCTTTACTTCTCCGGCAAAAAGCTCAGCTTTGTCGCGACCGGAGCAACGCGGACATTTATCATCGCCAATGTAGAAAACTTCGTCCATTCCGGCGTGAAAAGCATCGGTTTCAAAAGCTTCGGTAATTTCGTCCACTAACGCAAAAACCACCGGATGTACTCCCGGGTGCAGCGGGCAGTAACTTTTACAATACAAATTATCTGGATTCGGCCATTCGTACTTAGCCGGCATTTTTACGTGGGGCGTTTCGTCGAAAGTAGGGTATACGCGCAATAAGTTATACGTAGTAGTTGCCCAGGATTGGTGGCCCAGTAAATTTATTTGAGGAATAATCCGGATATTATTTGTTTTGCAGGCTGCAACGAGCTTTTTAACGTCGGCTTTAGATAAAGCTACCGAATCGCGCAACTCCGGATGGCTTTCGAATTGGAAATTAAAATCAACCCGTAAAATTAGGGTATTTACCTTGCGGGGAGCCAGTTCTTCGTTAATAAAAGTAACAAAGGCATCTACCCCCTGGGGTTTAGGCGCCCCAATACAAAACCCTCGAACAACCAGCAAGGTGTCTAGTTTTTGTTGAGCCAGAGCCGGAGTTTGCATCACGAAAAAACTTATACAAAGAAATAGCAGGCTACACGCGTAGTTTTTCATATTATAAATGCATTCGTTTTAGGAAGGAAAGTAAATAGATTTAGTAAAAGTTATGTACTAAGAAATAAGACACACTTAAACAGAACTGGAATAAAGTTTCAGTCCGCAAAAATTCAAAAAATTTAATTTTAAAGTTTCAGCCGAATACCTTTTTTGCTGAGTAAGCCTGCTACCCAAACGCAGAGCAAGGCAAACACAAAGGATTTTAAAAGGCCAACTCCTCCTGTGAGCATAAATTCCGGCCAATGAATATTTAAAAGCTGTACCCCGGCATAGGCAAAGTAAGGCATTAAGTAACACAGCAAAGTGTCGGTTCCGGCGGGTTTTATAAATGCAAACCAACGCGCTTTGCCACTTACATCGGCTATCCAATAAATAACTAAAAAAGTAAGAATGGTTAAGGCGCTGCAGATAAATAACCAAGGCGGAGTAGCCCCCAGTTTAGCAATTCCCCAAAACGTGCGGGTATAAAAGCCGAGTAAAATCAGTCCTGCTGAAATAGCAATAAAAGCTTGTGTGGTTTTACTAGGCGAGTTTTGTTTTTGCAGGTATTTAAAAAGCAAAGTAGTTAAAGCGCCTCCCAAACTAAGAGCTACCAGAGTACCCCCCAGAATAGGACTGGGCAGAAGTTGGATTATGCTGCCTTCCGGAATTAATTTGGCCGCCGCCACCATGCTTAAACCGCAGAACAATACCCAGGCGGCCACAATAATCACCTGCCGTTTCCCGGCAAATAAAGTAATAAGCGCACTGGTAAAATACGACCAACCAATTAACCCCAGAATGCCCCACCAATAAATAGAAAAACGATTAGCAGCATCGTCTTCGCCGCCCCGGTAAAGGAAAGCTAGTACGAGCAATATAGCAATGCCAACGCCTTGCAAAATACGGGCTGTTTGGGTTTTAATAGAAGCAGGATAAATGTTCCAGATAAGAATGAAAGAAATACAGGAAAGGGAATACCATACTACCCGGGGCATACCGGTTGCGGCAGCATTAATGTATTCGCCGTTTACCAGAAATAAACCCATTACCAGCAAACCTATTGTTCGGGTTACAATATGCCCCAATAAAGTAAAATTACTGTCGCCTTTTGCTTTACGATTGGCTATGGCCAATGGAAGCGACATTCCAACAATAAATAAAAAAGCCGGAAATATGGTGTCGGCTAGTCCCATGCCATCTACCCCTCGGGGAACGTGTTCTAACCAGGCCGGAATATTTTTTAACGACCAGAGGTCATTTACAAATATCATGAGAACCATAGTTATAGCCCGCAAAATATCTATAGAAGCTAAGCGGTTGGGAGAAGTTGGAGCCGCAGAAACAGGTTTTAAATCCGGAGCATCAGAAACGAGCTGGGTTTGCGTAAGGGCCATAGTTGTCGATTTTACCTGGGTAATATATAGAAATTATATTAAGTAATCAACTCAAAAAAAGCATCTTATAACCATCACAAGGGTATAAAATAAATTCTCGTTTCTTGATTGAAAGAAAGGTGATTCCCCGTTAAAAGTAGCCGTTGCTTTAATATTGCTAAACAAAATAAACTACTTCTCCTTTAATAATAGTAGAATCTATAGTAATGTTTGAATCAAATACTACTATGTCGGCATCTTTACCAACTGCCAGCGTTCCTTTCTTTTCTAAAATTCCTAAAATTCTAGCTGGGGTACTGGTCATCATTCGAACGGCATCTACTAAAGGAACATCGGCCTGAAAAACCATATTCCGTACCAAGCGGTCGGTGGTGGCTACGCTGCCAGCAAAAGAACTTCGGTCGGGTAATTTGGCTACGTCGTCTTCTACAATTACTTTTAAACCGTTGTGTTTACTTCCTAAAATACTCTCGCCGGGGGGCATTCCGGCTGCCCGCATGGCATCGGTGATTAATGCTGTCCGGTCTGGGCCTTTAGTTTTGTAAACCAGTTTTAAAAGCGGCGGCGGCAAATGAATGCCGTCAGCAATTATTTCCACGTCCATTTCGTCGAGGATAAAAGCGCTTTCAATTACCCCGGCGTAGCGGAAAGCATTTCGGCGGGTAACCCCCGACATAGCCGAGTAAAGATGTGTAGCCAGGGTATAGCCATTTTCAAAAGCTTCAATAACGTGCTCGTAAATAGCATCGGTATGCGCAACGGCGGCTAAAATTCCTTTGGAACGTAAATACTGACCAAATTCAATCGCTCCTTTTAATTCCGGAGCGGCACTCCAGCGTTTAATCGAAGCAGAACGAGCCAGGATATCGGTATATTCTTTTGGGTCGGGGTCGCGAATGTAACGAGGGTCCTGCGCCCCCCGCTGGGTCATAGCAAAGTAAGGACCTTCTAAATGTAACCCCAGAAACTGAGCGCCTTTTTTATTATTTTTATCGGCCTGCTCGTAAATTTCAAGTGTTTGCAGTAATTCTTCGTGCGTACTGGTAAGGGTAGTTGGTAGCATAGCCGTGGTGCCATACCGGGCATGCGTCTCTGCTATTTTTAAAAAAGCTTCTTCCGTACCATCCATAAAATCGTGCCCGCCACCGCCGTGCACATGAATATCAATAAAACCCGGCGCAATGTATTTCCCCTGCACATCTATTTCCCGCGCATCGGCTACTTCTATATTTCCTTCACTTACCGCGGTAATTTTACCCTCGTTTATTAATATGGTGCCATTAGGAATAATTCGGTAAGGCGTAATTATTCTACCATTGTATAATTTTAACTTTTGTGGAATCATGAATAGAAATTTAATTAAAAGCAGGAAAGATTAAAATAAATTATTTCCAACTCCGGATGCGGTGCCCCCGGAAAGCGTAAAATACCAGGTAAAGGTAACACGGAAATAATACCCAATAAGCAGTGCGAACGTCGTAAGCATCGGCAAAATAGCCGTAAAATAAAGGCAGAATGGCATTGCCGCATAAACCCATAATCATAACGGAAGCACCGATTTTAGTAAATCGGCCTAATCCATCTAAGGCTAAAGGCCAGATGCCGGCCCAAACCAGTGAGTTCGCTAAGCCTAACAACACCACAAACCAGATGGAGACGTCCGAAGTATGGCCTAAAAATGAAACCTGTCCTTTGGCAAAGAGGATGAATAAAGTAAAAACCGCGCCCATTAAGGTAAATAAGCGCAAAGTATTTACCTGGCTGATAAATTTTGGGATAAAAATAATTCCCAGAATGTACCCGCAAATAGTGACAAATAAGGTATAGGACGGAAAAACTTTAGCTTCCATTAAATCAATGTGCATGGAATTGGCATAGCCGATAATGGTATCAATGGCAATTACCTGGGTACCAACGTGGAGAAAAATAGCAAAAGCGCCTAAAATTAAGTGGGGAAACTGAAGAATACTGGTTTTGTCGGAATTGGCTAAAGCTACTTCTGCCGTTTCTTGTTCGGTATTAATATCTGGCAGAGGCGAGTACCGAACCAGTAAACCTAAACCTAAAAGTACCACACCAATACAGGTGTAAGGCACAATTACCCGGCGAATTAAAGCATCCAGAGCCGTGTTTTTTTCAGCTTCACCCATGGTAGCCAATTGGGTGAACAATTCCGTGTCGTTTGCTTTTAGAATTACCGCGGCAAAGATTATGGGGGCCAGAATGCCCGCTCCTTTGTTACAAATGCCCATGATACTAATGCGCTGGGCCGCGCGTTCTTTGGGACCTAATACGGTGATGTAAGGATTAGCTGCCGTTTGCAGAATAGCCAAACCTACCCCAATGGTAAACAATCCAATTAAAAATATTTCATAGGTACGAGTATAAGCTGCCGGAACAAAAATAAAAGCCCCGACGGCCATGGTCCAAAATCCAAACATCATTCCCTTTTTAAAACCTACTTTTTTTAGAAAAAAGGAAGCCGGAACCGACATGAAAAAGTAAGAAATGTAAAAAGCAAAAGTTACCAGGTAAGCTTTAAAATGAGTCAGTTCGCAGGCTATTTTAAAATAAGGAATCAGAATGGCATTTACCCAGGACACAAACCCAAAAATAAAAAACAGCAGACCAATAATAAGAATAGAAATAACCGTATCGCGCTTGCTTAAAGAACTAACAGCTACCAATGAAGTTGGTTTGTTGGTGGTTACTTCTATCGTTTTGTTCATTGCTGTTTAGCAGATTTAATTATAGACTAGTGTTATTGTATTGGTTTATCCGTTGTGCCTGTACCAGTCTCAAGGCTATGGCGCTAACTTGTTTGAACCGTAACCCGTTTACCCCTCCGCTTGCGGCAACTCCCCTTAAAACAGGGGAGGAGATGCTGCTACTACTACTACTACTATCCTCTTTCGTTTGAATGCCTTGTTACTTGGCACCAGAATTTTAGAAGGCTCTCCACAATTAAACTGGTGAAGTTTATTCTTTGCTACAGTTGTTACTAATTACTCTTTGTGGAAATTTAGTTATTGGATGCTCAGATATTTTTGGTTTTCCTTTAAGTGAATAAATAAATTAGTAAATGGTAACTGGTAAATTGACTATACTTTCGGTTCCCAACCCGGTTGGTATTCGCGGCTCCAGAATTTCATGGCTTCGTTATCATTAATAATGTGGCCGTTTTCCGGGTTAATGTTTAACGTATGGCCCGACCGAAGGGCAATATTGCCTAATTGAACCAGTAAAGTACTTTGATGGCCACTTAAAATATCAGAATTTACTTTGGTGCCTTGGCGGATACCATCAAAAAAGTTTCGGATATGGAAAGCATCTAATTCCTGAGCGGGGTCGGCCAGGTTACGGGCATCAATTTCCATGTCGTTCTTTACTTCTTTTACAACTTTGTTCTGCAAATCGTAAATAATGTAAGAGTTGCCGCTTTCAATTAATAAAGAACCGTTCTCACCATAAAACATTACCCCCGCACTATTGCCTTCAATGGTACGGCCATTGCAACTACGGCCTTCCCAAACCATGCTCGTACGGTTATTAAATTCCATAGTAATAACTTGGGTATCGGGAGTTTGCCAATCATCCTGGTAACGGTAACGTCCACCGGCCGAAGTAACCCGCGTAGGATAATCCACGCCTAAGCCCCAACGCGCTAAATCTACCATGTGGGTGCCGTTATTTAAAGATTCGCCGGTACCCCAGTTCCAGAACCAATGCCAGTTGTAATGAATTAAGTTATCGCGGTAAGGTTGGCGTGGTGCGGGGCCTTGCCATAGTTCATAATTAAGCCACGAAGGCACCGGCACTTCATTACCTTTGCCAATAGACGGCCGGTTATTGGTGTACCAACTTTTGGCAAAATAAGGCCGACCGATTACTCCGGCATGTAATTCTTTAATAGCTGCTACTACATTGGGCCAGGAACGGCGCTGGTTTCCCAATTGAATAACCCGGTTGTATTTTTTAGCGGCTTCCACTACCATTTCGCCTTCTTTGGGGTTATGGCTGGCTGGTTTTTCGAGGTAAACGTGTTTGCCCGCTTTACAGGCCAGAATGGCTGCCGGCGCATGCCAGTGGTCGGGAGCGGTTACAATTAATGCATCCAGGTTTTTAACTTCGAGAGCTTTTCTAAAATCGGGTGCCGCTTTAGGTTTCTTTTTCTGAATGGGTTCTACGGTAGCAATACATTTAGCAGCGGCCCGGGAGTCCACGTCAGAAATATAGAGTACTTCGCAATTCTCCTGCCGGGCAAAATTGCTGGCAACGGCTAGCCCCCTGGAATTAACTCCCATACTGGCTACTTTAATGCGTTCATTAGCTCCTAGTATGTTGCCGTAACTCTTGGCACTAAAACCAGGCAATACACCCCCAAAAGAAACAGCTGCCGCTCCGGTAACAGCATTTTTTATGAATAATCGACGCGTGCTCTTCATATTTAAATCTTTATCAATGTAAGTATTAAGGTAAAATCAAAATAATAAAAAGTAGTTGTTGGTTATTAGTTGTTGGATTCTAAAATTGCTGTTATCCATTTCAATTAAACAAAAACCTGTTCTAAAGTAATTTTTCCCGACAACTAATATGTATTAAAAAGACTTGGTTCAACCTTTAGCAGCTCTTGCTTTTTGTAGCACACTTTCTAAAGTAACAAGTTGACCGCTCTGGCGTTTGCTTTCGTCCGCAGCTTCCATAAAAGCGTATATTTCTAAGGTTTCTTCGGGTGTTACAGGTGCTTGCCCGGTTTGAAAGAATTTAATTATTTGAACCAGTAAGGCATTATAGCCATCGTAAGGACCAAGGGTTAAATTTCCTTTTTCGCCGAAAACTGTTCCGCCGTAATCATGCGTGCCAGTGCGGGTGCCCCGGAACGTTCCGATGCGGTTATCTTGCCAGGTGCCTACCACTAATTCTGTACTATCAGTGGAGTGGCGAACTACGCTTTTGCAGCCGGCACCCATAACGGTAAACAAGGTTTCTACGCCGTGAATACCGTACCAGAACAAATCCGGATGCGTTTTTTCTAAAGTAGCCGGACTGTACGTATCAGCGCCTAAAACTTTCCCGATTTTGCCTTGCACCACTTCTTGCGCAGTAGCTAAATAACGTAAAGAGGAAGAAGAAAAAACCGGTATTTTGTATTGTTTGGCGGCTTCGAAAATGGCAACTGTGTCTTTTAAAGAGCCCGCAATGGGTTTGTCAATAAAAACCCGTTTCCCGGCTTTTAAAACGGGTAGTACTTGCTCCAGATGTGGCCGACCATCGTTGGTTTCCAGTAGCACTACGTCTACTTCCTGCAGCAGTTTTTTAATAGAATCAACAATTTTAACGTTGTACTTTTTTACTTCTTCGGTGTATTCCGGTATGCGTTTAATACTTGATTCTATGTCATTACTGCCTTTGGGGTAGGCCGCTACTACCCGGTATCCTTCAAATTCTGGTTTAGCATCCGGGCTGTTTAGCGCTTTAGTAAAAGCAGTGCTATGCGAAGTATCTAAACCAATTATACCTACTCTCTTGCCTTTCGGAACGGGATTATCTAAGCTCCAGCCGGGCGATGATTTTAAACTTAATCCTAAACCAATACCGGCAACCGTTGCCGATTTAATAAACTTTCGTCTATTGTAATTTTCTTTCATAGTGATTTTAAATGAATATGGCCGGTTACTCTAAATATAATCTTTTTTAATTTTGATTAACCCACAATAACCTGGTTTATCAAATTTTTTTGGTTAGCAGGAATGCCGATGCTTGGTCGAGGTAAAATTTACAATCCGGATGATTTTGCAGGATAGAGGCAGGGTAAATAGTACTCACGGGTTGTTCCAGGCTATTTTTTACCGCTTCAGCTTTCCGGCTATCAGGCACGGAGCAAATAATGCGTTTAGATTTCATAATCTGCTTTACCGACATACTGATGGCTTGTCGGGGAACTTCTTCCATTGACTGAAACCAACCTTCTCCGAATTGTTGGCGGCGGCAAGGCTCGTCTAATTCTACAATAATATAGGGCTGTTCTGTTTCAAAATCGGCGGGTGGGTCGTTAAAGGCAATATGTCCGTTTTCTCCAATTCCGATTAAAGCTACATCTACCGGATTATTTTGGATTAATTCACCTAAACGTTCGCATTCTGCTTCAGGTGCAGTTTCGCCATTAACCAGGTGAACCGCTTTTAAGGCAGGAACTCTGGAGATAAAACGCTCTTTCAGGTATTTGCGGAAACTGGCCGGCGAAGATTCAGGTAAGCCAATGTACTCGTCCAAATGGAACATGGTAACCTGGCTCCAATCTATATTTGGTTCAGCAATTAACTGCTTTAAAGTTTCAAACTGACTGGTGCCGGTAGCTAAAATTATAGTAGCGCTTCCTTTTTCGGCAATGGCTTGCCGGATTAATTTGGCCGCGGTAGAACCGGCAGCTTTACCAAGTTCCTGTGGGTTATCGGAGATATTTATTTCCATTTACGTTTAAGAAGACCTGTTTTTAATTATTGGAATTGTACCGCAACAAGTTAAAGAATCTAACCTTTATGAGAAAATCTTTAGCTAATAAGCTAAGCCGGGTAAATAAAAAAAAGTAGGCAAATAGATTTAGCTTACTTTAAAATATTCTAAATCTCACCGGGATATTGGTCATAATTAAAGGTGAAAGCCCTGGAAACAAAAACTGAATTAACTTAAAAGATAGATGTTCGGTAAGCTTTCATTTGGCGGTCTAAGTAGCGGGCATTACCGCTAATACGATCGAGCAAGGCCCAGAAACGGGGACCATGGTTTTTTTCTACGGTATGGGCCAGTTCGTGCAGAATTACGTAATCGCGTAAATGTTCCGGCAAGCGCATCAGGTGAAGGTTTAAATTTATATTATTTACAGCCGAACAACTTCCCCAGCGGGTACTGGTATTTTTAATTACAACTTTGTTGTAGGTAAAGTCAAATTTGCGGGCAAAAAAATCTACCCGGCCAGGTAAATACGCTTTGGCTTCCAGACGGTAAGTAGCTTCTACAGCTTGCCTAATAAATTCCTGTACTTCCTCCTCTTCTTCGGATTTATAATCCGGATAAGTTACCAGTAAAGTTTCTCCGGAAATGCGTGCCTTAAATGAATTACTAATGGCTACAGCTTGTAATTGTAGCGTATGGTTAAAAGTTCGGAAAAGAGAGTGTTGGGAAAAAACGGTGCGCTTATTTTCTTGTTTGTTTATGTTTTGCAAGTGGCCCTTTATCCAATCAATTTTACTTAATAAAAATGCGTGGGCTTTTTCAAAGTTTACTCGTTGGGGCACCGCCACCCGTACGCCGGCTAAAGGTTTAATACGGATGCTGATGTGTTTGGCTTTAGCACTACGTTCAAATAAAACGGTTCCAATTCCTTCTACATGAACTCGGACAGATGAGATAGGTGGTGTTACAGATGGCACAATAATCAGGATGGTTAGTTACCAAAGTTACATAACTTGGCCAAATACGCAAGTCTGGTGCAGGCAGCAAAATGGAACTCGTTCCTAATCAGAAACAAAAAACCACTTCCGTTTAAGAAGTGGTTTTATAATAAAATTTAATAGTTTAATTAGCGAACGTTACCGCCCAGTTTGCGATCATCTTGGTTGGAATTTGGTAAACGCGTGCTATCGGTAGTGGCCGCTCGTACATTTGGTTCCCCAATTCCGGCAGAAGTAACTTTAATAGCTGAATCGTCAGGCGTATTGCTTTCGGTTGGTAAGTCGTGGGGGGCAAAGTCCTTTACTCCCAGTTTTTCCTGATCGTTTTTAAGAGTGCCATCTTCGTTCCGTCTTTGCGAGGAAGGGTTAGTTTCTGCGCCGGTAGCCTGGCTGCCGCTGAAGGTTTGATTATCGGTGTCGGAGTTATCGTAAGTAGAACTGTATTTAGGCGTATTGGCAGAGGTATCTACCGGTTGATTGCTGCTCATCATAGCATTTTGAATCGTTTGGGCCTGATTGCCTTTTTCCCATTCTTCAAATTTATCCATTTCCGATTTTATGCTGGTCATAAACCAGGCTAGTAAAGCGGCATCATCTAAGAGCCCAATTACAGGAATAAAGTCGGGCACAAAATCAACCGGAGATAAAAAGTACAACACTACTGCTATTCCCCCAACCAGTGTACTTGTCGGGATACCGGTATATTCGCCGGAAACAGCTGCTTTAATCATGCGCGACAATGTTTGTAAACTTTCCCATGCTTCGTGGGCAATGGTGCCGACATCTTTTTTCTGGCTGGCCTTCGTATAAGCGTCGTTCAGAAGCTTTTTTACCCGGAGCGGTTTCTTTAAATATTCTTCGGCTTTAGATAAAATATTTTTAAAAATAGGTGATTCAGATATTTTCTGACCAGTATTAGTTTGATTTTTCATAGTTTTTAGTGCTGAATTTCAGTGGGTTAAGTTTAAAAGTGCCTGTGTTATTAATTAACAAATTAGAAACAATTGTTAACGGTATAGTAACCGTATTACTAATTTAACGTGCCTCTTTTATACTGGTATACGTCGAAATAGTTATAATATTATAAAGTTGATAAAATTTTAAAGTTTTGAGACTAGAAAATTAAGAACCGTAATTGTTATGAAGTAGATCTAAGTAACTGAACAAAATTAATTTACTAAACATGCTATCAAAAGCGTAGTAAAAAGAAATTAACATACTATTGCTTATACACAAAAGTCTAACCTCTACTATCTTGATATTGATGTTTCTGTTTACTTAGTTAAACAATTAGGTGCCGAAGATAGGTAATAGAATAACTGTATTCTGGGTAGTTGCCAAATAAAAACGGCCCGGTAGCAGGTATAAAATTATACCTGCTACCGGGCCGTTTTATGTAAAATTAGTAATTACATGTTAACCCGACCAGCCGCATAAAAATTGCGGGCGTAATAAGCTTGGTTTAACGAAGATACCATAACTCCGCCATTGCTAGCCGAATGAATAAATTTATTGTTGTTGAGGTAGATGCCCACGTGGTAAATAGGTTTACCCGGTCCGCGCCGGAAAAACACTAAATCACCGGCTTTTATTGCTGATTTTTTTATTCGTTCCACACTCTGAAACATAGAACGGGAACTATGGGTTAATTTTATGCCATATACTTCCTGGTAAACTTTCGTTACAAACCCGGAACAATCCGTTCCTTTTTTAGAAGCAGCGCCACTGCGGTAGGGGGTTCCTAACCAATCGGCTACCGTAGCCAACAGTTGTTTGTCTTCGGAGTAATTGAATTTAACTCCCAGGGTTTGAGCGTAGTAGTTGTAGTAAAGGGTGTCTCTAAAATTAATGGCGGGTGAAGTAGTAGAGTTAGTTGGTAAATCTACCGGTAAAACCGAAGCCGATTCCATTGCAGCTAATTTAGTATTTTTACCAGTTGGTGCCTGTTCGAAGAAAAAGGATAAACTCATGGCAACAATGGCACAACCTCCTAAAATAAAGTTTTTCATCTAATCGGATTAAAGTGATACAAAAACGCTTAGCGCCTATTAGTTAATAAAAAAGTAATTTTTTCCTGATAAACGGTTGATTTTGAAACCTTCAAACTGAAAATATAGTATAAAACTAATTCGTTTGATTACTTTGATAGCTTAAATCTAGCTAGAATTTTTAAACTACCAAAAATTGTAAGTAGTATTTTCTTTTTTTCGTGCAATCTATCTATAAAATTTACTATGGCTTTATTGGTTTATTGCAGCATTAAGAAAAGAATATATTTTGGATTTATCCGTTAAATAAAGCATTTAGGTGGATTATAAAATTGTTGAAAATTCTGTATTAGCCCGCATTGCCCGCGTGGTGCTAAAATCAGATAATGTGGCAATGGTGTTAGGAAAAGCTATTCACTTAAGCGGGGTAAAAAAAGAATCATTCCTAAAAAACAAATCGTGGTTTGCGCACGAGTGCTGCCATATCCGGCAATTTCAGCGGTATGGCTTTTTTAAATTTCTCTGGCTTTATTTAATTGAATCTATTAAAGTGGGGTATTACCATAACAAATTTGAAGTAGAAGCCCGGCAAGCCGAAACTGAAAATTCTTAAGGTAAAATTTGCCTCAAGCTGAAGAATTTTAGAAATGCAGGCAGTTTACTTGCTTGGCATAGCGGCTAACAGGGAAAGATTAGATCTATAAAAATCCTTTATTTTCTGTTAAATTTCTGATATAATGGAGCGGTTGTACGTACTTTATCTCTATGAAAATAGATGCTGAAAATATTGTTAAATCACCTGAAACAAAGTTATTTGTTCGCTTTCAGGATTGTGACGCCTTGGGCCATTTAAATAATGTGCGGTATTTTGATTATTTCTTAAACACCCGCGAAGAGCATACCCGCTACTATTACGCTTTAAATTTGCTGGAGCTTTCTAAAAAATACCAGGCAAACTGGGTAGTTACGCACCATCAAACTGCTTATCTCCGTCCGGCTGACCTTGGCGAGAATATTATTATACAAACGCAGTTGGTGCATTTCGATGAAAATAGCATTGTAATTGAAGGCACTATGTTTAACGAGGCCCGTACGCATTTAAAATCCTTACTCTGGACTACTATGCGCTACGTGAGTATGGCAACAGGCCGCTCCACAGAACATCCCGCTGAATTATTAGAAATGATAAATGCTATTCAGGTAAAGGAAGTGGAACATCGTCCCGAGGGTTTTCAAAAGCGTTTATCTGAAATTACTCAAGGAATTAAAAATGCTGTTCCAACTAAGTGAAGTTTAAGTATTTCTCTTGAGAAATTCAAATAGCTAATTTAGTCCTTCCTTAAACGTTAACTACTACCTAAACTTTCCTGTATAAACCAACTCTCTTAACCACTTTTGAGTAGAAGCTCAATTGTTTTGCCCTACTGGTAAAAATTGCTTCAAGCTAGCTGTAATTCCTTCGTTCTTTTGCTTTGGTCTTAACACCTCTAAAATTTGCTTTATTGTAAAGTTAGAGGAAATATGTAGCTTTGTTTAACGCACCGGGGTGTTAGCTCAGTTGGTTCAGAGCGCTACCTTGACAGGGTAGAGGTCACTGGTTCGAACCCAGTACGCCTCACTTTTATTTGTGAAAGCATCCTCTTCAGGATGCTTTTTTTATTGTAATATAAAACTTTCCAGCAATACTATCCTACCTATTAAAAGTGTTTAGCCGCAGTTATAATAATCCATAAGGTTTATAATTCAGCCAAGTTTCTTATAGGATTTTTTTGATTCTATAAGCGCAAATATCTGAATACTTGCTTAACCAAGTTCCAGATTAAAACAATTATTGTTAGTATTTGATTACCCTCTTGCTATTAAAACGAATAACCAATTTTAAACAACTATGACTGATACTTCTACTACGCTTTTGGTTTTTGAGGATGAAGGACTTAAAATAAACATAAATCCCGACATTTCTTTATTACGCCTTACCTGGCTACAACATCCCACAAGCGAAGTTTACCGGCAAGGTTACCGCCAAGCTATCCTGATTGCGCTGGAGCATAAAGCAAAATTATGGTTAACCGATTCGCGTAAGGTGCAATACTTATACATGGCCGACCAACATTGGATGTATGCCAAGATGCGCCCTTTACTAAAAGGCGGAAAGCTCCGGAAGTTTGCTATTGTTTTGCAACCAGAGACCCTGATGATGACAGATAGGCAACCCATTATGGATGACCCAACTCAACTTATTAAGCCGAAGCAGTTGTTTAATTTAGAGTTCTTTCTAGATATGGAGTCGGCCTGTTCCTGGCTTCAGGAAACACTTTAAGGAGTGTAACGTAGCCAGTTTTTTATTGCACGGGTTAGGTTACTGGTAATTTACCGGCATTCAAAAGCAAAATCTGCATAGAACTGACCCGCTTCTAAATTTAATGAAAGGTTTATTTATCTTTTTTATGATACATCTGCAATCAATATATGCCACGGATTACATTAAAGTAGAGATAAATACAAAAAAAGAGTACGTTGAAATTACGTGGTTACAGCAGCATACAAGCACTATTTTTCGGAAAGAACTTAGCTTAATTGTAAGTTATGCCGACGAATACGATATAACTCGTATTTTATATGATGTCCGGGAAAGGAGCTACCTGGAAATTGCTGATCAGAATTGGGTAATGAAGGAAATAGTGCCTTTGTTAAATGGAGAAAATCTGAAATTGGCGTATTTAGTAAATCCTATCTCTTTAGTATCTATGGATGTGTATCGGGTTCAGGATGCGCTAGTTGCAAATTCTAAAATTAGAAGTTCTATTAACGTAGAAGTGTTCTTAACAAAAGAAGATGCCCAGAGATGGTTATTTAGTTAATTATCTGCTCTAAATAATTTTAGTAGAGGCGTAGGAGCTACTAGTATTTATTATTTAGTAAATCTTACCCGTTGCTTTAACTACAATAAGTTAGCGAAGATTAAATAATGGAGAATTGCCCTGGTAAAGAGTAAGTAGAGTAATGTTCCATTATACATTTAAAATGGCTATCTGTCGGGCTCTAGCCCCTTCATGTTCACCACAGGCCAAACTGCTAATTAAAAGCCCCTTGCAGATTGCATCGAGCAATTTCCCGTAATTATTCCTATCCAATACTACACTTCTTAATAGGAGAAAACTTTTCGAGCTTTTGAGCTTTAATAACAATTGCTATCCTGCTTTTTTACCTGTAAATACAATCGATATTTAATGATGGGAAATAGTTGAGCAGTATAAATTACTATTTTAAAAGTTGTTCATGTCCATTCAGCAATTTAGAAGCTGTTATTGCTTTAGTAAATTGTCGGTAAAATATTTTTAAATTGTACATGGTTATGAATACAAATCTTCCAAAGCACCATGAAACCTTTTATTTTACAGTTGCTTGGGAGATTAATATTTTAATGTAGTAGAATTAATAAAAGTGAGTAAAAAAAACAGAGACATCTTTATCTATCTGAGTCTACCGCTACAAATAATTTTAGTAAAACTAATTGCTGCTAATCCGTTGCTGGTAGAAAAATTCTATACAGGCTTGTTTTACAAAAAACTAAGCCAATTTTTAAGAATACTATTTGGTAGTTTCTCTTTCCCGATTGGACAAATTTTATTTTATAGCCTGGTACTCGGATTAATAATTGCCATTGTAAAACATATTCGAAAATTAGCTCTCCGGCAAATTAGTTTAAAAGAATTTGGCCGTTCCAGTTTACTGGGCATTTTTACTTTTTTGTCTATTTTTTATTTTCTATTTACTGGCATGTGGGGTTTAAATTACCATCGCCGGCCCCTTGAGCAAATTGTGCAAATAAAAGAAGCTCCAGTTTCAAGTGCCGACCTGGAAAAATTGTGCCTCCGACTTATTCAACTTACTAATGCCAGCCGCAATCAACTTACTCAAAACCAGAGCCAGCCTTTACATGCACCAATTAGCCAAGTTAAAATGTTAGCCCAGGCTACCGCGGGTTTTAAAGCAGTAGCGCCAGCTTTTCCGGAATTAGCTTACTCACATTATTCGGTTAAGGCCGTTTATGTACCGCAGGTAATGTCTTTTTTTGGGGTGAGTGGAATTTATTTTCCGTTTACCGGCGAAGCTAACGTAAACATGCACCCGCCGGCGTATTTATTGCCCGGAACCATTTGCCATGAAATGGCGCACCAAATAGGCTTTGCTTCCGAAGATGAGGCAAATTTTGTTTCGTATCTGGTTTGCCGTTTAAACCCGGATCCTTTTTTTCAATATTCCGGTAATTATATGGCTTTAAAATACGCTATGAACCGGTTACGAAAAGTAAATCCTCGGGCTTACAAGAAAATGAGGCGATACTACAGTTCGGGTTTAAAACAAGACTTGGCCGAAAACCGACGGTATTGGGAAAGTTTTCAAAATCCGATTGAAGTATTTAGCGGATGGTTTTACGATTTATTTTTGAAAGCCAATGATCAAGCTGACGGAATAAAAAGTTATTCGAAGGTAGTGGAGTTATTGATGGGCGAATTCCGGAAGAATAAATTAACCTACAACGTAAATTCTGTACCAGTTTCTGAAAAAGAATTCTTGTTATCAAATCAGAGATAACCTTAAATCTATATTTACTAGAAGTTAAAAATTTAACTGGATAAAAGAGTAAATACCGGTACGGTAAAATTTTATTTAAAGTAAAGTGGCGGTTTACCTATTGCTCTTAATTCAGTACCTGGCTAATTTTTTTGGTTATGAATGCATTTTCATCCATTTTTAGGAACTTATACTCGCTTAATGTTTCTTGTTCTTAACTCTTACAGCCTTTATGGTAAAACGGATCTCTCTTAGTTGTTTATTTATTTTATTAATCGGTAGTTTAAGTTTTGCTCAAAAGACCAGTATGAAGAAGCCGGTATCTTTAATCTTTGACACGGATATTGGGCCCGATTACGATGATGTAGGAGCAATTACCTTACTGCACGCTTTAGCCGATAGCGGTCAGGTAAATATTTTGGCTACAATTGCCAGCGATAAGTACGCCAAGGTAAGCCAGGTGCTTAGTGTATTTAATACTTACTTTAACCGGCCAAATATCCCGATTGCCGTACCAAAAGGAAAAGCCGTAGATGATCCTGATTCGCAACATTGGTCCGATACCATTGTAGCCCGTTATCCGCATCGTGTTAAATCTAATGCCGAAGTACCCGATGCAGTAACCCTGTACCGTCAAATACTAGCCAAACAACCCGATAAGAGCGTAACCATTGTAACCGTAGGTTTCTTTACCAATTTAGCAAATTTGTTAGAATCTAAGCCTGATCAATATTCCAAACTATCGGGTAAAGAACTAATAAACCAGAAAGTAAAACAACTGGTAAGTATGGCCGGTAAATTTCCGGAAGGCCGGGAGTATAACGTTTATAGAGATACCGAAGCTTCTATTAAGGCTTTAAACAATTGGCCCACTCCAATTATATTCAGCGGGTTTGAAATCGGCGAAAAAGTTAAAACCGGTATTCCGCTTATTCAAAATAAAAGCATTACCAAGAGCCCGACAAAGGATGTATTCCGGATAAGTATACCAAAAGCTAGAGAAGATAAAAATGGCCGTATGAGTTGGGACCAAACGGCGGTTTTAGTAGCTATAAAAGGAGCGGCACCTTACTATGAGCTGAAACCGGGTAGAATAGTGGTGAAGGCAGATGGTTCTAATACCTGGGATAGTACTAAAAAAGGACAGTTTTACTTAGTTGAAAAACGCCCGGCAACGGAGGTAACCGCTTATATCAACAAACTAATGATGCATCAACCCAAAAAGAAAAGTTAAGCCTCAAAGCTTTTAAGTAAAGAGCCACAAGTATCAAGATATTAGACTTTTGTGTGTATAAGTATATGATTATTAATTGCTTTTTGCTACGATGCTGACCTTGAGTATATAAAATTAATTTTGTTCAGTTACTTATTTTTTAAATACTATAAATTAAATTTTCTAACCCTTGGCTCAATAAGCCAAGGGTTATTTTTTTTAATGATATTCTTTTCAGGTTTTAGTAAATTATGCTATATCCAAATTTTAAACCAGCGTATTAAATTTTTTATTAATCTTCCTAAACCTAATAGCAGCTTCCTAAAATAGCACACAGTGTTCTATTTTAAGCTCATTTTTAATCCTTCAAAAATTTAGAATATTTGGCCAAGTGGTTGTATCCGCCTTTCTTATAAAAGTAATTTTATCGGGTTTAAACTTTTACTTTTTAATTGAAGTTTCTGGGGAATAAATATTTATTTTCTGAAAATGAAATAGATTGAGTATCTTGTATGAAGTAATATAGAGAACCTGGTCTGGTATCAGAAATAACCTCATTTTTACTTTAAATGATTTGAGTATAATGTAGTAGCAGAAGTGAAAGCAAAAATATTTACCTTAAAACGCATCCATCCATCTACCCGTTCTAGTAGTCAGCAGCTAAACTCTCTAAAATACTTTTGGTTAATTTCTTTTTGTTTGCTGTTCGTTTTTTGTGGGCCAAATGCCAGAGCCCAGTTTACTCTGCTTAATCCAAAGCAAACCGGTATTCAGTTTGTTAATAAACTTATTGAGTCGGAATCGGCTAATGTGCTGGCCTACGAATATTTCTATAACGGGGGAGGAGTGGCGGTAGGCGATCTCAATAACGATGGGCTTCCCGATTTGTATTTTACAGGTAATATGGGGGCAGATCGGCTGTATCTAAATCAAGGTAACCTGCAGTTTAAAGATGTTACGGCGCAAGCCGGAATTAATAAAGGTAGAGGCTGGAAGACCGGCGTTACCCTGGTTGATCTTAATAAAGATGGTTGGCTGGATATTTACGTTTGCTACTCCGGCAACGGTGAACCAAAAGATCGGCGCAATAAACTGTTTATCAATAACCAAAATCTTACTTTCACTGAAAAAGCTGCTGAATACGGCTTAGATTTACCCACCCATAGCACCCAAGCTGTTTTCTTCGATTACGACAAAGACGGCGATCTGGACTGTTATTCACTGAATCATAACATAAAAGATTTTAAACGCTTCGACGCGGCTGCCGTGAAAGCCATGCGCGATGAATTTGCCGGCGACCGCCTTCTGCGGAACGATAACGGTAAGTTTGTAGATGTAAGCGCTAACGCCGGTATTAAAGGTAACCCCATTGGTTTTGGGTTGGGCATTGCAATTGCGGATGTAAACCTGGATGGCTGGCCCGATATTTACGTGTCGAACGATTACATTGAACAGGATTATCTTTACCTGAACAACGGCAACGGAACTTTCACCGATAAGTTAGAGCAATCTATAGGTCACCTGAGTTATTTTTCGATGGGCAACGAAATTGCCGATATAAATAATGATGGTTTGCCGGATATTTTTACCCTGGACATGCTGCCTGCCGACAACCACCGGCAAAAACTATTATACGGGCCGGAAAACTACGAGACCTATTATAATATGCTTAAAAACGGGTTCTATCACCAGATTATGCGCAATATGCTGCAACTCAACAACGGCGATGGAACTTTCAGTGAGATTGGGCAACTGGCAGGCGTATCGAATACCGATTGGAGTTGGACTCCTTTAGTGGCTGATTTTGATAACGATGGCTGGAAAGATTTGTTTATTACCAACGGCTACCTCCGCGATTACACCAATATGGACTTCATGAAGTATTACGCGGACCAGAAAATGAAAGAAGACCAGGGTAACCCCACTGCCCTAATGGACATTCTGAAGCAAATGCCTTCTACGGCTACCCAAAACTATATTTTCCGGAATAATGGCCGCTTAGGGTTTCAGAATAAAGTAAAAGAATGGGGCTTCGATCAGGCTTTTCTTTCGAACGGTGCCGTTTACGCCGATTTAGACAATGACGGCGACCTGGAAATTATTACTAATAACGTTAATAAAGAAGTTGCTCTCTATCGGAACGAGGCTCGTTCGGCTAACAATAATTACTTGCAAGTACAATTAGGAACTGGGCTGCCGGCCAAATCATTAGGTGCCAAAGTTTGGGTATTTACTAAAGGTAATTCTCAGTACCAGGAGTTTTATCCTTCCCGTGGCTTTCAATCCAGCATGTACATGCCTTTGCATTTTGGTTTGGGAGCTATAAACCAGGTAGATAGCGTGCGAGTAGTTTGGCCAGATAGTAAAATGCAGACACTAAGCCAAGTAAAAATCAATCAAAAAGTAGTTTTAGAGCCCCAAGCGGCTGGTAAAACCTGGAAACCAATTACTCGGATGAAGTCTTTGTTTACTATGGTAAGTAAGGATACTATTCCTTTTGAGCATTACGAAGATGATTACAACGATTTCAAACGCCAGTCGCTTATGCCCAATATGCTTTCTTACCAAGGACCGCATTTGGCGCAGGCAGATGTTAACAGCGATGGTTTAGTAGATATTTATGCGGCCGGAGCCAAAGGTCAAGCGGGTACTTTATTGTTACAACAAAAAAATGGCACCTGGAAAGTCTCGCCTCAGGCTGATTTTAACACCGATTTTATGTGCGAAGATACGGGTGCGTTGTTCTTGGATGCTGATAAAGATGGCGATCAGGATTTATACGTGGTAAGTGGTGGCTTTGCTTACATGGAGAAAGACATGCTTTTGCAAGATCGGTTATACCTGAACAATGGTACCGGAACCTTTACCCGCGCCAAAGATAATATTCCTTACGAAAGCAGCAGCGATGCTTGTGTAACTGCTTTAGATATTGATAAAGACGGCGATTTAGATTTGTTTGTGGGTGGCAGAGTCATTCCGGGCAAATATCCGGAGCCGGCCACCAGTCGTATTTTACTAAATGATGGTAAAGGAAAATTTACTGAAGGAACTGCTCAATTGGCGCCTTTCCTGGAAAAAATGGGTCTGGTAACCAGTGCTGTTTCGCTGGACGTAAATAAAGATAGCTGGCCTGATTTAGTTATTGCCGGGGAATGGATGCCCATTACGGTTTTACTAAATCAAAAAGGTGTATTAAAGCAGGCGGAGACAGCCATAACCGGAGCAAATACCAATGGTTGGTGGAACCGTTTAGCTTTAGAAGATTTAGACAAAGATGGCGATTTAGATATTATAGCCGGAAATTTCGGGCAGAATACGCAATTAAAGCCTTCCGAGAAAGAACCGGTTACTGTAGTGTACGGCGACTTTGACCAGAATGAATCAATTGATCCTTTTGTTTGCTATTACATTCAAGGAAACTCCTACCCATTGGTAACCCGCGACGAAGCTCTTAACCAAATGATTCCGTTGCGGAAGAAATTTACCAGTTATCAGGCTTATGCCGATGCTACTTTAACCAATATTTTAACGCCCGAACAATTAAGTCAGGCTAAGACATTAAAAGCCGTTAATTTTAATTCGGTTCTGTTGGAAAATAGAGGCGATGGAACTTTTACTTCGCATGATTTACCTGCCGAAGCGCAGTTTGCACCGGTTTACGCGATTGCTTTTTTGGATGTAGACCAGGATGGATTGAAAGATATTATATTAGGCGGTAATCAATCGTACTCACGATTAAAAATTGGCAAAATGGATGCTAATTACGGTATGGTATTGCGTAATACCGGCAAGCTGCAATTTACCTATGTGCCGCAATGGCAAAGTGGCTTACAGGTAAAAGGCGATGTGCGGGATATTGCGGTGATTAAAAAAGGCGGTGCTACCTTCCTGCTATTTGGCCGGAATAACCAAACTGTCCAGAGTTATTTACTAAATGCGCCCGGTTTATGAAGCAGCTTACTTTACTTTTATTTTTAACTGCTTTACTAAATGCAGCTGTTAGCAAAGCGGGAACACCTGCTTACCCGGCCGCTGCCAGGAACTACGTACAAACGGTAAAGAAATTAACCGACATAATGGTACGAGACGTGACCGGACCTTGTGCGGCCGCCCGGTACTATGCCTATGCTAATTTAGCCGCCTATGAAGTTCAACGGCAACTAGCTAATCCTGCAAATTATGTTGCTTACCAAGGCATGCTGCGCGATTACCCGGAAATACCTGTTGCTACTCCTAATCAAACCATTGATGTTAATTTTTCCAGTTTATACGCGCTGCTCCGGATGGGGGAAGAATTATTGCCTTCTGGTTATTTGCTCGAAGAAGCGCGTAAGAATTTAATAGATGAAGCTGGTTCTAAGTATCGTTTAAACAAAGAAATAATTACTAACTCTACTGCTTACGCAGATCTGATTGTAAAACAATTAATGCGGTATGCTGCTAAAGATGGTTACTTAAAAACTACCGGGTATATGCGGTATACGCCACTTAAAGAAGCACAAAACTGGCAACCTACTCCTCCCGGCTACCTGGAAGCTTACGAACCGTACTGGGGCAGTTTACGACCTTTCCTGTTAGATAGTGCGGCTCAGTTTAAGCCATTGCCGGCTGTACCTTTTAATAAACAGGTGGGTACTCCTTTCTATAACTTAGCTAATGAAGTATACGATGTTACCCGTAATCTGAATCAGGAGCAAAAGAATATTGCCAACTTCTGGGACTGTAATCCATTTTTCCTGGTATTGCAAGGGCACGTTAGTTACGGAAAGAAGAAAATTTCTCCCGGTGGGCATTGGATGGGAATTACCGGGATTGCCTGTATGCAAAAGCAGCTTTCCTTAGCCGAAACCGTTCGTTGGCATACAGTAGTGGGGCTTACCATGTCGGATGCTTTTATTTCTTGCTGGAACGAGAAATACCGGAGCAATCGAATAAGGCCAGAAACTTTTATTAATACCCAAATTGATAAAGATTGGCGCTCTTTGCTGCAAACTCCGCCCTTTCCGGAATATACCAGTGGGCACAGCGTGGTATCGTCGGCGGTGGCACTGGTGTTAACGGCCTTAGCCGGTGAAAATTTTGCTTATAATGATACAGTAGAAGTAGAGTTTGGCCTGCCTGCCCGCAAATTTAGTTCTTTTCAACAGGCTGCTCAAGAAGCCGCTATTTCTCGACTTTACGGAGGCATTCACTACCGGGATGCGGTAGATAATGGTTTTATACAAGGGCAACAAATTGGGCAGTTTGTATTACAGAAAATAAAGCCAGACAAATAGTAAGTTTCTTTTTTCTTCAACCTACTAACAGAGTTTAAAATTAGGCTTTTATCAGTAAGTAAATTATCGCTTCGTCTGGATATTACTAAAAACCGTTTTATACTCACCGGTTTAATCTAATAAATTATACTATTTAGTTCATTGATTAATGCTCTTTCTAATTTCCCTATCCTTTCTTCAATAGTATGGAAGCAAAAGTAGAAGGCTCGTTCTGTTATTTTGCTTTTTGTTGGTTGATAAACCGAATAAGAAATTTTGCTTCTTTAAATAGTAACGATAAAGATAAAAAGCAGCAGAAATCCATATTCTGTATAACATTGCCTATTCCTTTCTATTTAAATCAGATAAAAATAGAGTAATAAAGAGTATATTTTACTTTGAGCCTGCTCTGGTATAATATCACTGCTTAAAGACAAGGTGCTAATTTATTAGGAAAATATAAATAGCTGGTTGTAAGTGAGTTATTTAATAAATGCTATTTTGTCCTTAAAATATGAAAATATTTTAGTTGTAGAACTTGCTTCCATAATTAGGAAAGTTATAATTATTATATACTGTATTTAAATAGTTTTTAAGTAAAGCTTCATAGTACAATAAATTATCGAAATTTTATAAAGTTCTATTTTATATGTAAAAATAAATATTAAATTTATATCATATACACCACCTTTTATCTATAAGAATTTTGCGCTACTTATGACCATTGTTTTAAATGGTAGAATTCCGCTTTACTGGAATACACTTGATTACACTACTACTTAAGTATTTTTAATTTTCAACCAATTTATTCAACCAATGAAAAAAAAGTTACTTTTTCTATTTCTTACGACTTGCTGGCTAACTATGACAGTGAGTGCGCAAATTCCTATTAAAGGAAGGGTTACGGGCGCCGGCAACGAGGCCTTACCAGGGGTGAGTATTGTTGTGCAAGGAACCTCACAAGGAACTACAACGGATGTTAATGGCGATTATTCGTTACAGGCACCTGCTACAGGCACCTTGGTTTTCTCTTATATTGGATATAATTCAAGAACTGTTCCGATTAACAATCAGGCAACGATTAATATAACTCTGGAAGCGGATACCAAGCAATTAAACGAAGTAGTAGTTACCGCATTAGGTATTCAGCGGGAGAAAAAAGCCTTAGGTTATTCGGTAACGGAAGTAGGCGGCGAAAATTTAACCCAAGCCCGGGAAAATAACTTATCTAATGCTCTTTCTGGTAGAGTAGCCGGGGTAAACGTAAGTGGAGTTGCATCTGGTCCAGCCGGATCTTCGCGAGTAGTAATCCGGGGTAATAAATCTTTACAGGGCAACAACCAGCCCCTCTACGTAGTGGATGGTATTCCAATGGACAACTCGAACTTTGGTCAGGCCGGAGTTTGGGGCGGTGTTGACCGGGGTGATGGTATGGCCAGTATTAACCCCGATGATATTGAATCCATGACGGTATTAAAAGGTGCCAGTGCCGCCGCCCTTTACGGAGCCAGAGCAGCTAATGGTGTTATTAACATTACTACTAAAAAAGGTTCTAAGAGAAAAGGTATTGGAGTTGAATACAACTCTAACTTTGTAATGGAAAGTATTAATAACTTAACTGATTTACAAAAAGACTTCGGCAGTGGTAATTACGTACGGTCTAATCCCAACGACCCGACTTCTCCGTTTGTGGCTTCTAAACCAACCAGCGCGCAGCAAGCGTATAACTGGGGCGATGTTTCCTGGGGACCACGTTTCGATGGCAGCCAGGTTATGCAGTTTGATGGTGTAACCCGCCCTTATTCTTATACTGGTGATAATTGGAAACGTTTTTATGAAACGGGTACTGCCTGGACAAATACGCTTTCTTTAACCGGCGGCGGCGAAAATCAAACTTTTCGTTTTTCCGTTTCTGACTTGCGTAGTAAATCTACTATGCCTAACTCTGGTTTCGATCGTTTAAATATGTCTTTAGCTACCGATGGTAAGTTTGGTAAAAACCTTACTTTCAATGCTAAAATATTGTATTCGCACGAAGATGCAGATAACCGCCCTTGGTTATCTGACTCACCAAATAATGCCTTCCAATCTATCTACCGGATGCCTGGTAACCATAATGTGTTAGATTATAAAGGCGATCCAAGTAAATTAGGTGCCATTCCGGCTAATACCGATCCTGCACTATTAAGTATTTGGGGCAAATCAGTAGGCGAAGAGTTTCAACAATCGAACAACCCATGGGGACAAAACCCATATTGGGTAGCCTACCAAGTATCCGTAGATGATGTGCGCGACCGGATTATTCCTTCGGCGCAGTTGCGGTATAACCTGACTGATTATTTATACATTTCGGGTCGGGCCGGTATGGACTGGTTCACCAGAAGAGATCAGCAAATTGTACCCCAAGGAACGGGTCATACCCGTGGTGGTTCTATGAACGAAGGCGAAGACCGGGTAAGGGAAATTAACATGGAATCTATTTTAGGATTTGATAAAACCTTTGGCAAGATTGGAGTGAATGCTTTTGTTGGTGCTAACCGCATGCGTCGGAATAGTGAGCGGCTTAACTTAAATGGTAACGGCTTTAACGTTCCTTTCGAGCACTTTATTAATAACTCTGCTACCCGTACTTACGACTTTGGCTACTCTGAATCAGGCATTAACTCTTTATTTGCTTCCGCAGAAATTAGCTTTAATCAATTTCTGTATTTAACTGGAACTATGCGTAAAGATTGGTTCTCGGTTTTGAATCCTAATATTAACGATATTACCTATCCATCTATTGGCGCCAGCTTTGTATTTACCGATGCGTTCTCTACTTTGCCACAGTGGTTAAGTTTTGGTAAAGTGCGGGCTTCCTGGGCTCAGGTAGGTAACGTAACCGTAGGACCATACCAAACTAATAATACCTACTCTTTATTAGGCGCTACCCACTTAGGCCGGCCAATGGCTTCTTTCTCCACTGCGGGTGGTAGCAACGGTTCAATTCCAAACCCAGACCTTTTACCTTTAACATCCACTGAGATTGAATTAGGTACTGATTTGCGCTTTTTACAAGATCGGTTAGGTTTAGAGTTTACCTATTATCATCAAAAAACTACCAACGATATCTTAAATGCTACTATTTCCCGGGCATCTGGCTTTGGTTCTACTTTAGTTAACGTAGGTGAATTGGAAAATAAAGGCATTGAGGTGTTATTAAATGCTACTCCAGTAAGAGGAGCCTTTACCTGGGATGCTTCTTTAAACTTTGCCCGTAACCGCAATAAAGTAATTAAGTTAATTGAAGGTAACGACGAACTAATTGTAGAAGAGCCTCGCACCCGTACTGTTTTTGTTAAACATATTGTGGGTCAGCCTTTCGGTGAGTTAACTGGTTGGGTGCAAAAGAAATCACCTGATGGCCAGTTAGTATTTGAACCAAATGGTGCTCCGGTACAATCTGATGAGATGGAGATTATTGGTAACGGCTTAGCCGATTGGACCGGTGGTTTTAACAACACTTTCTCCTTCAAAAACTTCAACTTAGGTGTGCTGGTAGATTTTAAATTAGGAGGTGATATTTATTCTGGTACTAACGTGCGTTTAACCCAATGGGGCTTACATAAACAATCATTGCAAGGACGAGAAGGAGAAGCTCCATTAACCGTTTCAGGTGTTACCCAGAATGGTACGGATACAGGTGGTAATCCTATCTACGAGCAATTCTCAAAAACACTTAGTCCACAAGAAGCTCAGAATTACTGGAGCCAATTAGGCGAAAGAGCCCAGGACCGCTTTGTGTACGATGCTTCTTTTGCGAAACTTCGTCAGTTAACTTTTGGCTACAACTTCCCGCAAGCTATCCTGAAAAAGACTCCTTTCCAGAGCTTGAGCTTATCTTTTGTAGGTCGTAACCTGGCCATTCTCTGGAAGAAAACCGATAATATCGATCCAGAGTCTAGCTATTCCAGCGGTAACGGCCAAGGTTTGGATTACTTCGGTATGCCACGGTCACGTAGTTACGGCTTCAATCTGCGGGTAGGATTTTGATGAACTAAAAAGTAAAAACAAAAATGAAATACATACATAAAATTATTTTAGGTACGATGGGGCTGGTAGTTCCCTTAGCCGGTTGTGATACGGATGAGTTGCATAATTTAAATGTGAACCCACAAGCCGTAAATCAAATTGATTTAAATTACCTTTTTACCGCTTCAGAGTTAGGTATTGCCTCTAACGGATCAGCCGGCGATAACCGGTTTATCGATTGGCGAACTAATATTGGGATGACTGCTTACGCTATTCAGCATTTAGCGAATGCAGGCGGCGGTATTGCCCCTGGTGATAAATATCAGGATAATTTCGAGACTGCTTCTGCGCCTTTTGAATTTACCTATAACGACCAGTTAAAAAATATTGCTGAAATTCTGAAGCAAACTGGCCCAGGCGGATTTGCCGAAGGTAAATATCAGAATATGCGTAACGCAGCTCGGATTGTCAGAGCATTTAGCTTTCACCGGTTAACTGACTTTTACGGTAATGTTCCGTACTTTGAAGCTAACCAGGGTATGGAAGGTATTTTCTTTCCCAAGTATGATAAGCAATCGGCTATTTACGCCGACTTATTGAAGGAGTTAGATGAAGCTTCTACCGCTCTAAGTGCTACTAATCCGGACGAAGGATTTGCTAAAGCTGATTTTATTTATGAAGGCGATGTTGCTAAATGGAAAAGATGGGGTAACTCTCTAATGCTCCGATTAGCCATGCGGATCTCAAACGTAGCACCTGAATTATCTAAGCAATACGTGACCAAAGCCGTAGCCGGTGGCGTGTTTACCAGTAACGCGGATAACGTTTGGGTAAAAATGGGAACCGGACCAAGCCAGTGGATAAACCAAAACGGTATTTCTCGGGCTTTTTATCCGGGCGATGGTGGGCAGCCTTCTTACTTGAGTAAAACTCTGGTAGATTTTCTAAAAGGTACTAACCAAAATTCAGTTGCCGATGATGATCCGCGGTTAATGATTTTGAGCGGGGGTATTGCTGATTGGTCAGCTGCTGAGTGGAAACCTATTAACACCGACCCACTAGCTCAAAAAGGTATGCCAAATGGTTTAGATCAGAGTGGATTGGATGCTTTAGAAGGCGGTCCGGTAGATCAGGCTAAAACCTATTCGCGTATTAACTTCTTAATGCTGCAATTAGATGATCCGTATATGATTATGAACTACGGTGAAGTAGAATTGCTGTTGGCCGAAGCGCTGGAAAGAGGAATTGGCTCTGGCATTACTGGAACAGCTGCGGAGCATTACAATGCTGGCGTAAAAGCTTCTATGCAAATGTATACTCCTTATGATGCTTCTTTAATCGTATCGGATGCTCAGGTTGCTACTTACCTCGCTGCCTATCCATATGGTTCAGCTAAAGGAGCTTTACCAATGATTTATGAGCAATTGTGGGTGAATAAATTCTTTAACTGGTGGGAAGCCTGGTCTGACTGGAGAAGAACCGAGTATCCGCAGTTAACTCCGGTTAATTATCAAGGTAATGTTACTAATGGTACTATTCCGGTACGTTTAAAATATCCATCTACGGAAGCGGCCGGTAATCAAAATTACGCTACTGGTGCAACCAAACCAGATACCTACACTACTAAAGTGTGGTGGGATGGCGGAACAGAATAAAGTGAAAAACTTACACTGTTTATAGTGCTAAAAAGCCCTTGAAGTAGTTCAAGGGCTTTTTTATTAAAGCTTATAATTGATAAAATATCTAATGAATCTGCCATATTCAAGTAATTAACTTAAGTTGCGAGCTATGAAACTACTAGGTTGAGGGTATAAGCGAAAATAAAGAGCATTATTTTGAGTATAAATCCTTGAGCAGTGACGGCATGAATCTTCTTAGGGAAGAAATTAGTGATACCGCTAAAGGTAGTTTCGATGCGTTTGCGATAATAGTTTTTCAAAAAAGCCTGATAGGGCTCATCTTTTCTTTTGCTGTTGGACTTGCGGCAGACTTGCAGCTGGACTTGTTCGCATTCGCTGAAAAGATCTTCCAGTTCATAGCAGGTGTAAGCACTATCGGCGTACAGGTGACTATGATCGGGCAGATCTACCGCCATGGCCTGAAAGGCCGTGATATCAGCAAAGGAGCCGGCGTGGATGTAAAACTCAACTGGTAGGCCTGCTTCGGTGGTAATAACTTGCACCTTAAAGCCATAAAAATAACGCCTTTTGCTCACGTTCTTACCGCGGTAAGCTGCTCCTTGTAAAAGGTGCGAGCGGGGAATACGAATATTGTCACAAACGGCTACCGGAAAAGAATCGATCAGATAGCGACTGCCGGTATTGAGTTGCTTGAGGCTTTGACTTAAAGCGGTGAACAAGGCTAACAGTTGCTGCTGCAGACTATGTAAGCGGCGGATAAAGCCGGATTTATCGATCATCTGTACGCCTTGGTGTTCTTGCATATAGGTACAGGCCGAATGCAAGTTTCCATAGAAGTAGCGGGCAGCTAGTAAAGCAGTGGTGAGTATTTCGGCATCCGAAATTTTACAATGACTATCTTCTTTTCGACCGATGGTACGAAAAAAATCGTCAATAAAGCAGTATATTGCTATGGTCTGTTCTTCCATGGCTTGTCCATTTTAAGTCTTTGCAAACTTTAAAACGTATTTAGCCTTGGTTAGAACAGACTTTTTTTACCCCCTTTTATATCTCGCAACTTGAGTTAATTAGTAAATTTGGAGAGGCAATAACAATTATCAAACACTATTAAGCAGAATAATTGATGAGCGGAGGGTTGGCTGATTACTTTCAGAACGATAGACTACATTTATCAAGGTATATCAAGGTTATTACTGTTTGTAATTGAGTCAAAATTAGATAGTTGGATAAACCTATTAAAAATAATTTACAGCCAGCAAATAATTTTGTTTTGGGTGCGAATTGAATTACTGGGTAAGAAACGGGTAAGTTGGTCTAATGAAAGTAGTAGGGAAGTAACTTTAATTTTATCGCCATTAATCATTTCAAAAGTTACGTATTCGTACTTGCTCCAAAAATATTGCTTCGACCGGCAACGGGTGTAAGTAGTATGAATAATCTTTTCCTTGGCGTAAAAATGCTTATGCGTCAGATTATAGATCTTAAAAGATTCGTTGCGTTTATCTACTTCAACCAGCAAATGCTGGCTTTGGCGCCAATACTGAATGTGCAGGAAAAAGCTCGGTAGCGAAAAGGATAATAGTAGCGTTGAGGCTATTACAAGAAATATTAATTCTAAAGGTAATAGGGTAGAGGTAATAAGGGCACTTAGCAAAGGGATTATCACCAGTAAACATAAGATAGACCAAAAAAGTAGGGAAAACTGCCGGTGAAAATCTAAGGTAAAGGTACTCTGTCGCCGCGAAAACAAACCAATAAAAAACCGGAGTGCATACAAACCTCCAACCAGTATTGCCAGGGTTTTTATTAGTTTTAAGTATAAAGCCATGTGGTTTTTAATTGAACCTGATTTTCGGAATTTTAGGAGAACCAGGTTTATTTATTCAACATTGATAACAGTGCCGGAGTCATCCGGAACGTGCAAGTAGCCGAATGATTTTAAATCTAAGCCGTAAGATTGGAAAACTGCTTGCACTTCCTCGCGGCTAGCCGGATCAACAGCCACTAATAAACCACCGCTAGTTTGCGGGTCGCAGAGAATGGCGCGCTGGTAATCGGTAAGCGCACTAATTTTATGACCGTAGCTGTCCCAGTTTCGCGTAGTGCCTCCTGGCACAGATTTTTGCGCCAGGTAATCATCCAATTGCGGTAAGCGGGGAACTTCCGAAAATTGAATGGTGGCTTGTAAGCCGCTGCCTTCACAAACTTCCGAAAGGTGGCCTAATAAACCAAAACCAGTTACATCGGTTAACGCTTTTACGCCGGGTAATTTACCTAATTCAGTTCCAATTATATTTAGCTGCATCATTTGAAGTGGGGCAGTGCTGGCGTGTTCGGGTTTCAAAATACCTTTCTTCTGAGCGGTGGTTAGTATTCCTACCCCAAGTGGTTTGGTTAAATACAATTCACAACCTGCAGTAGCGGTATTATTTTGTTTTAAATTTTCAATGTTTACTAATCCCGTTACTGCCAAACCAAAAATCGGTTCCGGACTATCAATACTATGACCACCCGCTAACGGAATGCCCGCTTCGTGGCAAATGGCGCGACTTCCATCAATAACGCGTTGGGCAACCTCAGCGGGTAAGGTATTTACTGACCAACCAAGCACGGCAATTGCCATTAAAGGCTTGCCACCCATCGCATAAACATCACTTATTGCATTGGCTGAAGCAATCTTTCCAAAATCAAAGGCATCGTCTACAATCGGCATAAAAAAATCGGTAGTACTAATAATGGCCGTACCATCCCCCAAAGCATACACCGCCGCATCGTCGCGGGAACTGTTTCCAACGAGCAGATTCTTATCCTCCGGAGCTTGAAAAGTAGTATGCAGGATTGTATCTAGTACCTTAGGTGCAATTTTGCAACCACACCCAGCACCATGACTGTATTGCGTTAATTTGATGTTTTGCATGTTATAGTAGTATGTAGCAAAAGAATCTGTTAAATTTTAATTCCTCACGAAGATAGCTCTTAAATATCCTTCTTAAAATTTATAAACAGAGTGTTTTTGTATACTTATACCTGATTGAATTATAAAAGCCGTACGATAATATTTTGTCTGTGGAGCCTTTTCAATTCTCCAAGCTACAGTGCGAATGTGGTTGGTTCAGCCAACTATGTTTGCTACGTGGCCGGCGGGCCTTGTTTGGCTCTCTCGCACTTGCTATCCTTCCTTTCTTAGACCTTGTCTGAGGAATGCTTGCAGCAGCAGGGGCTCCATAGCCAAACTGGTGTCAATAATTCTGGGCAGTAGGTTTTATCAAATAGATATATTAGAAATAGTAAATACGTCTTTTTTATTTCAGTTTGGCATTAAAATTCTGGACTAAATTAGATTTACTTTAGAATTTTAAGCTTTTGAACTACCTCCAAAATCTCTCTTGCATTGGCGGGAGGATCAAATTTTGGTAAGGCAACGGTTGTAATTTTGTCGGCTGGTTTAAGGTCAAGTTGGTAAGAATAGGCTTTGTCGTAATAGACCAATGCTATTTCCACCATTTTTTCCATGTCGCCGGTATCAATAGCCGTTAAAGCTTCTTTGTAGGCTAAACCTCCCAAACGTTTTTTAATACGTTCGATGGCTTGCTGCAATAATTCTTTATCGGCAGAACGATAATCAGCAGCAAGTTTTTGAATGCGGGCCATTTTAGGTATTTCCAGCTTAATAAGAGGCGCTTGCTGCATTTGGTTATAAAGCGATACCGGCAAATTAAGGCGTCCAACCACACTGTTTTCATCTTCCAGCCAGATACGATTAGCTGTTTGGAACCGAAGTAAATTTAGGCCCAATTCGTTTTCAAATTGTTCCACAGATGGCTGGCTTGGCTGGCCAATACCACCAAAAGCCGACCCACGATGGTGCGCTAATTTTTCCAGATCAATAATATTTTCCCCTAGTTTTTGAAGTTCTTGTAGGATCTCGGTTTTACCACTGCCTGTAAGGCCACCAATTACCATAAGAGGCATAGGTTGAGCAAAAGTGTGCTTTACTAATCGGCGGAAAGCTTTATAACCGTCGCGTAATAAGTTAACTTTAAAACCAGCTAAATCTAAAAGCCAGGCTACTCCGGCACTACGCATACCTCCCCGCCAGCAATGCAGCATTACTTCTTTACCAGGAGCTAATTTTTCGGCTTGGCGCACCATCTCCGACATTTTCGGTCCGAATAAATCTAGCCCAAGTAAAACAGCCTGGTCTTTGTTAATCTGTTTGTAAGTAGTGCCTACTTGTTTTCTTTCCTCGTCGGTAAATAAAGGCAAACTCTGGGCGGCAGGTATGTGGCCTTCGTTAAATTCTTTCGGAGCCCGTACATCGAGTACCGGTATGTTATGCTCAGTAGCGTAATTTAAAAAAGCATCTATGTCGAGGGATTGAATCAAAGGGAATTAATTAAGAAAGCTGACGTAAATAAAGTTGTATGGTATTCTCCAATCCAAAATACAAGGCATCGCAAATAAGCGCATGACCAATAGATACCTCTAGCAAACCCGGAAGATTTTGTTTCAGGTACTTTAAATTATCTAAATCTAAATCATGGCCTGCATTAATTCCCAATCCTAACGCAACAGCCCGTTCGGCTGCTTTTACATAAGGAGCAATAGCTTGTTCCCGGTTTTGGTGATAATGACTGGCGTAAGCTTCGGTGTATAGTTCAATGCGGTCAGTTCCTGTTTTAGCTGCACCTTCTACCATTTCTACTATGGGATCTACAAAAATCGAAACCCGGGTACCTATACTTTTTAAATCGGATATAACTTCCTGTAAATAGCTTTGGTGCTGAATGGTATCCCAGCCAGCATTAGAGGTAATGGCATCGGGGGCATCGGGAACTAAGGTAACTTGTTCGGGTTTTACTTTTTTTACTAATTCCAGAAAACCAAGTGTAGGATTACCTTCAATATTAAACTCTGTGGTTACTACTTCTTTTAAATCTAATACATCTTGGTAACGGATATGGCGCTCATCGGGGCGGGGGTGTACCGTAATGCCTTGCGCACCAAAACGTTCGCAGTCTAAAGCGCTTTGTACTAGGTTAGGCCTGTTCCCCCCACGAGCATTCCGAAGGGTGGCAATTTTATTTATATTTACGCTTAATTTAGTCATTTTTAGCTGTTAGATATTCAGTGTTAGACATTGGACTTAGCAATAGACCTGGTTGTTGCGATATTAATTTTAAATATACCTCTCCGCTTTTGGCGGTACACTAGCAGGTGTTACCGAATCACTTCGGCTAAATACAAATTTATTTCTTAATTTTAACCCTGCAGAATCATTAATTGACAAAAATGCATTTCATTGTTTTGTCTTTATTCAAATATCTGTAATCATCCGAAAAACTAAAAATCTGACACTATGAGTTTAAAAGAAAAGATTGAAGGCGATATCAAGAAAGCCATGTTGGCTAAAGATAAAGTGCGGTTAGAAGCCTTACGCAGCATAAAATCGCAGATATTGTTAGCAGAAACAGAAAAAGGCGCTTCCGAAAATTTATCTACCGATGCTGAATTGAAGTTATTGACCAAAGCGGCAAAACAACGTCGCGAATCGGCTGAAATATTTGCAAAGCAAAACCGGTCGGATTTAGAGCAGGTAGAATTAGCACAGTTAGCTGTAATTGAACAGTATTTACCCGCTCAACTCGACGAAGGTGATTTGCGGGCGCGGTTAGTAGAGATTATTCAGCGCGTAGGGGCTACCGGACCTTCGGACTTGGGTAAAGTAATGGGAGTAGCAGCACGGGAACTTAGTGGTCAAGCCGATGGTAAAGCCATTTCAGCGGCGGTAAGTCAGTTATTAAATAATACCAACGCTTAATTTTTTAAGGTTGTCTGCTTTTGATTTGTTTTTGCTGGCACCTATTGCCTATGGTGCTTTTAGTGGGTTCCGGAAAGGATTGCTGCTCGAAGTTATTTCGTTAGTAGCCTGGTTTATTGGGCTAATCTTCGGGCTGCAATTTTTAAATGCCACTATTCCGGTAATGCGAGAATTTATTGGCGAAGCGTACGGCTTGTTACCATTTATTACTTTTTTAGTTGTTTTTATTCTGATTATTCTGGCAGTGCGACTAGCGGGGATAATAGCTAAAAAAATAGTTCATCTTACCCCACTGGGTATGTTCGATAACTTAGCGGGTGGCGTTTTAGGCGGACTAAAATGGTGCTTTGGGGTAAGTTTGTTTTTATACGTTTTAAATCTGGCAGATATAAAAATTGCAGAGGAGGCTATAAAGAAGTCGGAGGTTTACCCATTTGTTGTAAAATCTACCCCATATGCCCTGGAGGTGCTGGGTTTTTTTCTGCCTTATGTTAAATATTTATTGAGCACTTTAAAAGGCTTATTTTAAGTGAATAACGTTGTTACCGCATTAAGTAAAAGATAATTATTTTCTAAGGTTTGATTTTGTTGTTGGATTCTTTTGATTCGTTTACGTATAATTTGCTGGATTATTTTGGGCAATTAGGTGTATCGGCGCAGGTAATCCGGAACGATGTACCTTTAGCCGATATTCAACAATTAAACTTTAATGCAATAGTTTTATCGCCGGGGCCGGGTAAGCCGCGTGAGGCGGGTGTTTTAATGCAGGTAATAGAACATTATCATGCTAAATTACCTATGTTAGGAATATGTCTGGGACACCAAGCTTTAGGCGAATTTTTCGGGGCTACTTTGGTAAAAGGCAGTAAACCCATGCACGGTAAAGTTTCGGAAATAACGTGTGTACCCGATTCAATTTTTGAAGGGTTGCCGCAAACTATGCCGGTAGTACGTTACCACTCGCTGGTATTACAAGAACCCGGGCCGCACATGGTGCCACTGGCTTACACAAATAAGGGCGAGCTGATGGCATTCCGGCACAAAACATTACCTTTATATGCACTGCAGTTTCACCCGGAGGCAGCTTTAACCACCTACGGTTTGGATATCCTGCGTAATTGGGTTACTATTGCGGATATTGAAATTAAATAACAGGCTACCTGCGGCCTCAAATGAGAATTACCGGAAACAATGGATTTGGAAATCAAAGAAGAAGGAGATTTTAAGTACATCGACGAAGGCAAGGGCGAAATTTTACTGCTGTTGCATGGCTTATTTGGCGCATTAAGTAACTGGAGTGGCGTTATAAATGCTTTTTCGCCGCATTACCGGATCATTATTCCTTTAATGCCAATTTACGAGATGCCATTGCGCGAAGCCGGTGTGCCAGGCCTGACTGCTTTTATTGAGAAATTTGTGAAATTAAAACAACTTGATAACTTTACCTTACTAGGAAATTCCCTGGGCGGGCATATTGCTTTGGTGTATACCCTAAACAATATTTCGCGCGTAAAACGGTTAGTACTAACGGGTAGTTCGGGGTTGTTTGAAGATTCGATGGGAAGTACTTTCCCGAAGCGAGGGAATTACGGGTATATAAAAGAACGTGTAGAATTTACTTTTTACGACCCTAATACCGCTACTCAAGAATTAGTAGATGAGGTGTTCTCGATTACAAATAGTAATTCTAAAGTTCTCCGGATTATTGCTATGGCTAAATCGGCCCAGCGCCATAATATGACCAAAGATATAACCCGGATAACGGTTCCTACGTGTTTAATATGGGGCTTAAACGATACTATTACACCGCCGCATGTAGCACACGAGTTTAATCGACTGATAAAGAACTCGGAATTACATTTTGTAGATAAATGCTCGCATGCTCCTATGATGGAGCAGCCAGAAGTTTTTAATAATTACCTGCATAATTTTTTGGAAAGAAATCCTTAATAGGTGCACAATACGTATGTAAACTAATTAGTAACTTTTTTCTGTTACAGGTATATAAACAGAAAACCAGGAATTACGCACATGATTGCAGAAGAGCTTATAAACCAAATGATTCCACCCTTGAAGCTGTCGGATACGCCGGCTAAGGCCGTACGCTGGATGGAAGAATTCCGGGTGAACCAACTCCCGGTGGTGAAGCTACGTCAATTTCTGGGCCTTATTACCGAAGAAGATATTCTGGAGTCTAAAGTAGCGCACGAATCGTTGCAAACAGTACCGTTTGGTTACGAAGACGTATTTGTGATGCACAACCAGCATTTCTATAATGTAATGGAAACAGCTATTAAAAATAAAATTCAGGTAGTGCCGGTACTCGATGAGCAACATGAATTTTTAGGAGTTATTACCGTTAACGATACTATTTCGGCTTTTGGTCAAATGTCGGCTATGCAGGGACAAGGCGGAATACTGGTATTGAGTATGAACGAGCGCGATTATTCGCTTACTGAAATTAGTCGTTTAGTAGAAACGAATAATGCCAAAATTCTAAGTGCTTATGTATCGCCGGATGAGCTGGATCCGTTTAGAATCCGGTTAACGCTTAAAATAAATACCGGCGACTTAAAACGTATTATTGCCACTTTCGAGCGCTTTAATTACCGCATTACCGCCCAATACCAGGATGTTGCCGAAGAAAAAAACGATCAGGATCGTTTAGACTTGCTCCTGAAGTATATTAATATCTAAATTTTCTTTGTGCGGCGGGTTCCGTTATTTCTTCTTTTACTTTTCTTTCTTCAGCTTTCTGTTGCCGCGCAAACTACCGTTAGCCCGGCAAATGGTTTTATTATCGATTCCGCGCAAAATATTCTGGGTTGCCCCACCGATTCTGGGCAAATACAGATTGGTAGCATTCAATTTGAAGGTAATAAAACTACTCAGGAAAAGATTCTGCAGGCCGAACTCGATTTAAAAGCAGGTGACCTAATCAATGCGACTGATTTACGAAAGCGCCTGGCAGCTAATCAACTTAGGCTTTATAACTTACAGCTCTTTCATTGGGTACGTTATATTGCTTTATGCGAAAACGGGAAGTTGAATCTTATTTTTACCTTACAGGAGCGCTGGTATATTTGGCCGGTTCCTATTTTCTCGCTTGCCGATCGTAATTTTAATGCCTGGCTTTACCACCATGATTGGCGCCGGATTGATTATGGGGTACACTTGCTGGTTAGAAATTTCAGGGGTTTAAACGAAACGCTCCGGATGAATGTGCAGCATGGGTATAATCGCAAATACGAGTTGTTTTACATTAAACCCAGGGTGAGTCACTCTAAAATAGGTGCTACTTTTGGTGTCTCGCTTTATCGCAGTCATGCCTTAGATTACACCACCCAGTTTAACCAACCAATTACCTTAAGGCAGGACGATAAATTTCCCATTCAACGGGTTTATGTTTCATCGGGCTTACTTTACCGCCCCAATGTGCAGCAGCAAACTACGCTTTCATTGGCCTATAATTGGCAACAAATCTCAGATGAAGCATTCAACCTAAATTCATCTTATTATTTAGGCTGGCAAAAACGGCAATTCGCGGAAATCAACCTGGTGCATACCCGTAATTATCGTAACACTTTTTCGTATCCCTTGATGGGGAGCTTTTTTCAGGTGGCTTTTGCGCAACGTTTATATGGTAATAAAAGTGGTAATGCCAGTACCTCCCTTAGAGTTAGGTACAGCCGGTATATACCCTTAACCCGAAATCTTTTTTACAGCATGGGTCTGGATGGTAAAAGTACCCTGAGCCGCCGGTTAGCTTTTGCCGATAACCAGAGCTTAGGATTTGGTTCGGTGGTAGTGCGGGGTTACCAATTGTATGTGGTAGGAGGGCAACAGTATGGGCTGTTTAAACAAGGCTTATCGCGCAACCTTTTGCCGCAACGCGAGGTGGTTCTTGATTTTATTAAAAGCCCAAAGTTTAATCGTATTCCGCTGGCAATCTATGTAAATGCGTTTACCGATGCCGGTTACGCCCGCGATGAATATTACGCGGCCGAAAATAGTTTTGCCAATCGCTTGCTAATGTCGGCAGGAATTGGGTTGCACCTTGTTACGTATTACGATAAAGTTGTTACTTTGGAGTATACTTTAACTAAAACCGGGCAAACGGGTTTTTTTGTTACTACCGGCATTCCATTTTAAATTTTGCATGAAAATAGCCATTCTCGGGAAGCCTTTTAAAGAAGCGCTGTTGCCCTATATTCAGGAACTTTTTAATGATTTAGCCGAGCGGCAAACCGAAATCATTATTGTAGAGTATTTTAAAATATACTTGCAAAATCACATCCATTTACCGGTAAATGTGAATACTTTTCGGCGGGGCGATCCGTTAGAAGGTGTAGAGTTCGTGTTAAGTATTGGCGGCGATGGCACTCTGCTAGATACTATTACGTATGTGGGGGCAAAGCAAATTCCCATTTTAGGCATAAATACCGGGCGGTTAGGTTTCCTGGCAAACGTACCATTTAACCAAACAGCTTCGGCCATTGAGGCTTTGTATAAAGGTGAGTATATTATAGAAGAACGATCTTTGATTCGGGCGGAAACCGATCAGGATATTTTTGACGGCGTTAATTTTGGCCTGAATGAGTTCTCTATTTTAAAAACCGATACTTCTACCATGATTGTAGTACATACTTACATTGATGGTGAATATCTGAATTCTTATTGGGCCGATGGATTGATTGTGGCTACCCCAACCGGTTCAACTGGATATTCGTTAAGTTGCGGCGGACCGGTAGTTTTGCCTCAAACTAACAATTTTGTTATTTCACCCGTATGTCCACATAATCTAAATGTGCGGCCCTTGATAGTATCCGATAAGAGTGTTTTATCGTTTGAAATTGAGGGACGTAGCAATAATTTTTTGGTTTCGCTCGATTCTCGTTCCAAGCCCGTAGATGCATCCATTAAAATTGCGGTAAAACGAGAAAACTTTAATGCCAGATTGGTTAAAATAGCAGATACGAATTTCTTAACTACCTTACGAACTAAGTTGAACTGGGGCTTCGATAAGCGAAACGATTTGTAAAGAAGAAGGTGTTAGCTTAAAAATATTTTTAAATCTATATTTAATTTCTAATTTTGAGCAGCTTAGGTATTATTAGCAAACGCTCGCTGCAACTAATATACCTGCGAAGGAAGTGAAAATGAAAAATATTTGCGCCACGGTTGTAATTCTTATTGGTTTTTTATCGTTCACGATTGATACTGCTCATGGTCAGAGTTGGCTTAAAAAAAGGCGCTATAGAAAAATAGGTACGGATATTCGTGTTTCCGACGCTTACGGAAAGCCTTGGCAAAAGTCAAGCCGCTATGGTATTATTGGTCTGAATTTAAATGCCATGAATTATCTGGGAGAAACCGCTCCGGATGCAAATGTTACCAGTCTGCGTTTACTTTCTACCCGTTTAAATATTGGTGCGACTTACACGTATAAGTTCACCCCTCGTATTTCGGCTCGGGGAAGCCTTTCGTGGGGCCGCATTTACGGCGACGATAAAAAAAGCGCTTCCGAAAATGAAGAAGACAACATTCCACGGTTCGAGCGTAATTTGAACTTCCGGAATAATATTTTAGAGTTAAATGGCGTCGCTATTTTTGAATTATTTCAAAACAGCTTTCCTTATCGTCGTCGGCCTAATTTTATGCCCTACGGTTTTATCGGTATAGGCGTTTTCAAACATAATCCAAAAGCTTATTTTGATGGTGAAGGCATGAAAGCTGGTTTCTATGAATTACAACCTCTAGGTACCGAAGGGCAGTACGCCGAAGACCGGGACAGTAAAGGGTACCCTAAGCCTTATAAATTAATTCAGTTAGCTATTCCAGTGGGTTTTGGCGTTAAGTATAAAATTGATGCTAACGTAGATATAGGTTTTGAAATTTGCTGGCGTAAAACTTTTACTGATTATATAGACGATATTAGTACCAATTACGCGGATAAAGGAGATTTAACGGCGGCAAAAGGCCAAACCGCTGCTTTATTATCTGATAGAAGCGCTGATTCGGGCTTTACTCCGGTTTTAACCGATAATTATGGCTATAAACACATTAGCGGCTTTGGTTTAAAAGGAGATCAACGTGGCGATGTAACCGATAAAGACTGGTATATTACTACTGGAATTGCCTTGTATTATATAATTCCTCATCCTATTAAATGTCCTAAACCTAGGTAGTATAATGAGGTAATTCTACATTACTTTTTTAATTTATTACATGTTCAATCTAAGTGTACGCACTACACTCCTTATAAGCCTATGGTTAGTAAGGAGTCTTTTTTTTGCCAATGAATTACATGCCCAAAATACCAGTGAAATTGGCGGAGGTATCGGTGGATTAGTTTATAAAGGCGAAGTTGCCCCTAATTACCGTTTTCAAAATAATCGACCGGGAGTTGTTTTGTTTTATAAAAAAGATATTTCCAAGCCAGTTACTTTAAAGGCGCACCTAATGGCCGGTATGCTCCGCGCGCAGGATAAAGATGCAGAACTCCCCGTAAATACTTTTCGGCAAGCAAATTTTAAAACTAATTTAGTAGAGCTGTCGGCGGGATTGGAATATAATTTTCTGGATTATTATAATCAGAAGCGCCGTACACGTTGGACTCCATATTACTTTATCAGCTTTGCTGCTGCACGTTTTAGCAATAAAGTAGTTTTAGAAGATAAATATACCAAGCCAACGGAAAGTGCTACGGTGCTTTCTATTCCTACGGGTATTGGTTTTAAATATGCGCTTTCGTATAACTGGAATTTAGGCTTAGAGGTGGGCGCCCGTAAAATCATAGCTAAAAACGGCGACCATTTAGATTACCTGCAAAAAAAAGATTACCCAGAACTGCCTTACCAAGAACTTCTGCTTACCGACCCTTACGATAATGACTGGTACTTTTATAATGGTATTAGTATTTCCTATACTTTTTATAAGCTCCTTTGCCCACCGGCTACTAAGTCTAAAGCAGTAAAGCATAAAAAATTATTTTTTAATTAGGCAACCATTTCCACATCCTGTTCATCTAATAAAGGCAGGCCAGAAACCCTTAGGCTTTATAATAAATATATTGGGCCTTCTGGTAAGTATTTGTTTAACTTTTTGCTTAAATCAGAGCCTTGCCAGAACTATTATTCTGAAAATCAAATACTTTGAAGTGCGTAGCTCAGTGTCAAATTCAGAAGGAAATTATTGTTTATTGCAGATTCATAACGCATAATTGCCAGGGTTTTTGTAACTTGCGCGGAAATTTGGGTTGAATGAGTCTTCAGGAAAAAATTGATTTAAACAATTTACCAAAACACGTTGCCGTTATTATGGATGGCAATGGGCGTTGGGCAAAACAAAAGGGGGGAGCTCGCATATTCGGGCACCAAAATGCTATTTCCGCGGTGCGGGATACGGTTGAAGGATCAGCGGAGTTGGGAATTCCTTATTTAACGCTCTATGCTTTTTCCACTGAAAACTGGTCTCGTCCGCAATACGAAGTAAACGCATTAATGGAATTACTGGTTTCGACTATCCGGAAAGAAACCGCTACTTTAAATAAAAATAATATTCGGTTACAAACCATAGGAGATACTGATAGCTTACCAAAAAATTGCCGTCGGGAACTGCTGGAAGCAATGGAGTTAACCGCAGAGAATACCCGTATGACTTTAAATGTAGCTTTAAGTTACAGTGGCCGTTGGGATTTAACGCAAGCCTTTCGGCAAATTAGTGCATTGGTAGCGGCTGGTGAACTTCAACCAGAAGAGATTAATGAACAAATTATTGCTGACCATGTAGCGACGGCTGGCATTCCCGATCCGGAATTACTTATTAGAACCAGCGGCGAAATGCGGATTAGTAATTTTTTGCTTTGGCAATTGGCCTATACCGAAATTTACATAACTAACTTACTTTGGCCTGATTTCCGCAAACAGCACTTATACGAAGCCATATTGTCTTATCAAAGCCGGGAACGCCGCTTTGGTAAAACCAGTGAACAATTAACTAATAAAAGTATTACTTAATGATTAAATATTTCTGGTTGTTTTTGTTTGTTTTATTAACAACCGCTGCATCCGCTCAAGTAAATATAGGAACCCAGGGTACCAACGTAGAGTTGGACTATAATAATCCCAAAGAATATCGTATTGGTGCGGTAACGGTAAGTGGAGCCAAGTTTTTAGATCCCAATACCCTTATTTCTATCACTGGTTTACGGGTAGGCGACCGAATAAAGCTCCCTGGCGAAGATTTGAGCAAAGCTATTCACAAATTATGGGATCAGGGAATTTTAGGTAACGTAGAAGTATCTATTACTAAAATAGAAGGGGATCAAGTGTTTTTAGACTTTTTCCTAACCGAACGTCCACGTTTATCCCGGTTCGATTTTTCAGGTATTAAAAAAGGGCAAGCCGATGCTTTACGCGATAAAATAAAATTGATCCGCGGCAAAGTAGTAACAGACGCTTTGCTAAGTACTACCAAAAATACGGTTCGCAATTATTTTGTCGAAAAAGGTTATATGAACGCTAAAGTAAATGTGTTCCAAAAGCCTGATTCCGTATTGCCGAACAGTGTTGTTTTAAATATTGCGGTGGATAAGGGCAATAAAGTAAGAATAGAAGAAATTGCTTTCGAGGGCAACGAAGCTATTTCGGATAAAAAATTACGCCGCAAAATGAAGAAAACCAAAGAAAAGCGGCCTTATAAACTATTCACATCTTCTAAATTTAACCGTGCTTTATACGAAACCGATAAAACCAGTGTGATTGACTATTACAATTCACAAGGTTTCCGGGATGCAACTATTGTATCCGATTCGGTTTACATGCGGCCTAATGGTAAGTTAGCTATTCAAATTAAAGTAGACGAAGGCAATAAGTACTTTTACCGCAACATTTCCTGGACGGGTAATTATATTTATGATGCCAAGCAATTAGGTAGTGTACTCGGTATAAAAAAAGGCGATGTTTATAATAAAGAAGAATTAAACAAACGCTTACAATACAATCCGAATGGTAGCGACGTGTCATCGTTGTACATGGATGATGGTTATTTGTTTTTCCAGATTGATCCGGTAGAGGTATTAGTGGAAGGCGATTCCATTGATATTGAAATGCGCGTGAGAGAAGGCGCCCAAGCCCGAATTAAAGAAGTTACCGTATCTGGTAATACTAAAACCAGCGATCACGTAATTTTACGCGAATTGTACACTATTCCAGGCCAGAAATTTAGTCGTTCAGACTTGATTCGGTCTCAGCGCGAAATTGCTACTTTAGGTTATTTTGACCCGGAACAAATTGGCATGAACCCCATTCCTAATCAAGAAGAAGGTACTGTAGATATTAAATACACGGTAACCGAGAAGCCTAGTGACCAAATTACTTTATCTGGTGGTTGGGGCGGTCCTTATGGTATTGTGGGTACCGTTGGTTTAGTATTAAATAACTTTTCGCTTAAAAAAGCCGGCGATCCACGTAATTGGCGTCCTATACCGGGGGGCGATGGACAGCGTTTAGCCTTGAATATTCAGGCTAATGGCTTGCGCTATCAATCATACTCTTTATCTTTTACCGAGCCATGGTTAGGCGGTCGTAAACGGAACTCCTTTAGTGTGGGTATAAACCGGACCGTATCGCGCACCATTAGTAACGGCGAAGAGTTACAAGGTATCCGCATTAATGGCGGTTCGGTGAGTTTAGGCCGTCGGTTAAGCTGGCCGGATAATTACTTTAGTTTGTCTCACTCACTTTCATATAATCAGTACATAACAAAAAACTATCCTATTTTTGGTGCTAATTATCAATCGGGTACATTAAATAGTATCTCCTTTATTAATACTTTATCTCGGAGCAGCATAGATCAGCTAACTTTCCCAAGATCTGGGTCAACGTTGAGCTTAAGCTTAAATCTAACGCCTCCTTATTCGTTGTTTGATGAAAACCGGGATGCGATGAAGTGGATTGAATTTAACAAATGGATGTTGGATGCATCTTTCTTCACTTCATTAACGCGTAAAGGTAAATTAGTACTTAACACTCGCGCTCACTTTGGATTCTTAGGTAGCTACCGTAAGGACCAGGCAGTAGGCCCCGTTGAACGTTTCAAACTGGGTGGTTCTGGTTTAGGTGGCGGTAACATTTTGGTAGGAACCGAATATATTGGCTTGCGGGGCTACGAAGATGAATCTGTTAGCCCATCTAGCCAAGGAGGGGTTGCATACAATAAATTTGTTACCGAATTACGTTATTTAGTATCTCCTAATCCGCAAGCAACGGTTTATGTGTTAGGATTTGCCGAGGCAGGTAATAATTTTGGTTCGATTCAACAATATAGTCCATTTAAATTGTACCGTTCGGCTGGTATAGGTGCCCGTATTTTTATGGCTGCTTTCGGTTTATTGGGCTTTGATTATGGTTGGGGCTTTGATAAAGTACCGGCCGCGACTAATGTGCCTGCAACCAAACCGGGAGGTATGTTCCACTTTATTATTGGTCAGCAAATTAGATAAGCTATTCAGGACAAAATATTTGTGGCACGAAATTTTAATAGCTTTATGTGTGTTTACAAGATACAAACGGTACTTAATTAAGTTTAATCTGACGAGAAAGTATAAGGGAAAAGAATCTAATTAATTATAGAATGAAAAAATATTGGTTTTTTGTTATCTTACTCCTGCTTTTAACTAATGCTTCTTTTGCTCAGAAGTTTGGTTATGTAGATTCGGAGTTTATCTTAAGTAAAATGCCTGCTTATAAGTCGGCACAGCAAGAGATTGATAAACTATCTGCCAACTGGCAGAAAGATATTGAAGGAATGTATCAAAACATTGATAAGATGTACAAAGCTTATCAAGCCGAAGAAGTTTTGTTAACCGAGGAAATGAAGAAGAAGCGGCAAAACGAAATTGTAGAAAAAGAAAAAGAAGTTAAGGAATACCAGAAAAAAATATTTGGCTTTGAAGGTACTGTATTTAAAAAGCGCCAGGAGTTAATTAAACCCGTGCAGGATGAGGTATACGATGCTATTGAAAAAGTAGCTAAAAAACGTCAATTGCAAATTATTTTTGATAAATCCGGCGAATTAGTTATGTTGTACACTAATCCAGTTCATGATTATACCGAATATGTGCTCGAGGAACTAGGTTTAGCTTCTCCAGAAAAAAATACAGCTGGAGCTCGGCCCAATACTTCGAACGTAGACACTCCAGGTAGCCAAGTTCAATCGCAGGATGGCGATGACGTTGGTGCTTCTGATGAGAATGCTACGACCCAAAAACAAGCTCCGGCAGCTCGTAAAACTACCGGTACCAAAGCCCCAGCTAAAACCCAACCAAAGAAAAAGTAAAAAGTAAACCAATTAATTGATTAAAATGAACAAAGTAAAAATTATTGTTGCTACTGCTCTATTGTTTGTAACTGTGCAGTTAACATCTTTAGCTCAAACAACTGCTTCTACTCCTAAAATCGGCTATACAAACGTTGATTATGTATTAAGCCTAATGCCAGAGAGCAAACAAATCGAGTCAGATTTAAAAACATATAGTACCCAATTAGAAACCCAATTGCAAAGTAAAGTAAAGGAATTTGAATCTAAAGGAGAAACCTATCAAAAAGGCGCCGCTACTATGACGGACGTTATCCGGAAGGATAAAGAAAAGGAGCTTATGAATTTGCGTTCATCTATTGAAGAATTTCAACGCAATGCCGAACTTTCTTTACAGAAAAAGCAACAAGCTTTATTAGAGCCTGCTTACAAGAAAATGCAGAAAGCTATTGATGATGTAGCAAAGAGTAATGGCTATACTTATGTATTTAATTCTGATGCAGGTGCAGGTACTGCGGCTATTTTATTGCACGCTCCCGAAGATGGTAATATTTCTGATTTAGTTTTAAAGCAAATGGGTATTACTCCTCCTGCTAAAGGTGCCCCAGCTCCGGCCGTACAAGCTCCGGCAGCAAGTAATACTTCTCCCGCTGGAAAAATAACTACTCCAGCTACTACCAAGAAGAACAAATAAGATTAAAATTAACTTTTAGAAAGCCGGTGTAGCTATACACCGGCTTTTTTATTTTTAGCCTTTTGTAAATTAATCCAAGTACAAGATTACGAATAGCTATTTATTTTAAATGATAGTATAAACCCAGCTCTAAGTTTATAGAAGCACAACAATTAAGTAAGGAGGCAACTTAAATGATAGATGATAAGTTGGAGGAAAAGCTCCTCTCCTAAGTTTAGGATGGTAGGGTGGTTGTTTTACTATTGATACTGCGCGTGAAAATGAATATTTATTTTGTCCAGGTACTTATTTTAGAATACAATTAGTAATTAATTACTGCCGCAATGTTGCAAGAAAATCAGTTATACGAAGAGAACTTAGCCGAATCAGATGATTTATATGAGCACGTCCGTATTGTAGTTGATAAAGGGCAGGCTTTACTACGATTAGATAAATTTCTGATGGATCGGTTGCCCAATGTAACGCGCAATAAGTTACAAAATGCCATTCGTTCTGAGTCTATTCGGGTGAATAACGAACCGGCTAAGGTAAGTTATAAAGTTAAACCAAATGACATTATTACGGTAACTTTACCAGACCCTCCCCGCGATACAGATATTGTTCCTGAAAATATTCCTTTAAACATTATTTATGAAGATGATGATCTTCTTTTAGTAAATAAGGAAGCAGGCATGGTAGTACATCCGGCTTATAGTAACTGGACGGGTACTTTAGTAAATGCGCTCACCTACCATTTGCAAAATCTGCCAACAGGCCGCAATGGTGAAGGTAGGCCAGGTTTAGTTCATCGCATTGATAAAGATACTTCAGGGTTACTCGTTATTGCTAAAACGGAGTATGCTATGAGTTATTTGGCTCGTCAGTTTTTTGACCACTCTATTGAGCGCACGTATTATGCTTTAATTTGGGGAGTGCCTAAAGAATCTAAAGGAACCATTAGGGGCCATATTGGACGCAGCTTAAAGGATCGAAAAATCATGGCTGTTTATCCCGATGGTGAGCAAGGTAAATCAGCCATTACCCATTATAAAGTATTACAATCTTTTGAATACGTAACCTTAGTTAAATGTAATTTAGAAACGGGCCGCACACATCAAATTCGAGCTCATTTTAGATTTATTGGGCATCCGTTATTTGGTGATCCTACTTACGGCGGGGATAAACAAGTATACGGTCAAAAGACAGGCTCATTAAAAGCATTTATAGAAAATACGTTAGATTTAATGCCACGTCAGGCGCTACATGCCAAATCACTCGGATTTCGTCATCCTACCACTAAACAACAAATGCAGTTTGATTCAGATTTACCTGAAGATTTTAAAATTGTTTTAGACAGATGGCAAAAACTTATAGATTCCAAATAGAAAAGCCTGCTCTAAGAATCAGAGCAGGCTTTTCTGTAATTTAAGAGTTATTAAATGAACTTACTTTCTTTTAGATGCAGTTGGCCTTTTTTGAGCTACTTCAATATTTTTTAAGGCAGTTTCTACATCCTTGTTAGTTGGATCTAAACGTTTGGCTTCGTTCCAGTAAGTTTTGGCAGTAGCGTAATCCTTTGCTTTATAAGCCTGGAAGCCTAAATAATAATTAGCCACAAATAAGCCTTGTTTATTGGAAGCTGCCTTAGTCGGATCTTGGTTAGCAACTTTAATGTATTGCTCATAAGCATCTTTTGCAGCACCAGTTTGGGCTTTATCTTTGCTTTCAGCTACTTGAGCCCGACGTAAGTAAGCAGTTGCATACTCTGGTCTGGCCTGAATTATACCAGCATAAAGTGAGTCAGCAGAGTCAAATTGGCCAGCCGCCAAGTATACGTCAGCTAATTTAAAATTATCTACTAAGCTTGGTTTCGCTTTAACTTTGTTTTTATACATCGCTATAGCTTTGTCATATTGCTTAGCTTTTACATAAGCCGCTGCTGCTTCGTTTTGCACATCTAAGTTTTCTGGATCCATGGCTAAAGCTTTTTCCAGGTTGGCAGTTGCTTCTTCTGTTTTACCAGTATCAGCTAACATACGACCATAATAAGCATAATCAGAAGCTATTATTTTGGTTGGGTCAGCTTGAGCTATTTGAAAGTATTTTTCCATAACCTGTAAGGCTTCCGGAGTTTTATCGGTCTTGTACAGCGAGTAAGCTAATAAACGGTTCATTACTAAATTATTAGGGTCTTGCTGCAAAACTTGTTGCGCTTCAGCTAATGTACCCTGATAATCTTCTGTTAAGAACAAGAAAGAGGCATACTTGATTTGTGTATCAATCGAGTTTTCAGCCATTGAGCGATATTTTTTAAAATTCTCAACAGCTTTATCGTATTTACCTACAAAGTAGTTCATTTCACCTAAATCGCGGTAGGCAGGGGCATAGTTTGGATTAAGAGCGATAACTTTCTCGAAAGCTGCCTGAGCTTCGTTATAGTTCTTAGAGCGAACATATAACTGACCTTTTTTCAGGTAAGCTTTAGCGTTATTTGGATCAATTTGAATAGCTCTGTCGTAAGCAGTCATTGCCTCGCCACCACCATTGGGGTTCTTCAAATGGATATCACCTAAAATGATATGAGCCTCTGCATCGTTATTTTTAGTAATTTTATTGGCTTCGTTCATATAACCAAGAGCCTTAGTTATATCTTTTACATCAGAATCAGCGTAGGCTTGACCAATTAGTTTAAAAATGTTTGCGTCTTTACCTTTTGTCCGCTTAATAGCTGCATCAAACTGACGTTCTGCCTCAGCAGTATTGCCTTTCATTAAAGCAACTTTGCCTAAACCCACCATACTTCTGGCAGATTTGTCGTCTTTTGCCAGTGCTTGGGTGAATATGGTATTGGCAGAGTCAACTTTTCCCTCTTTTAGGTATAAATCTCCTAAGTTATAACTTACTTCGTCATTCGGGTTTGATGTATTTAGGCGTAGCAGGGCTGCTTTTGCTTCTTTATAACGTTCTACTTCTACTAAACGCTGTACATCTTGCACACTTTGCGCAAACCCAGCCGATGTAATAAAAGAAGCAGAAATCGCCAGAATATACTTCCAGTTTTTGATCATGGTTTAAAAGGTTTAATAATTAAAAGATTGGTAGTTGGTTTAATTTTTTATTCTTTAATAGATATTATACGTACCGGCACACTGGCAGGTACTAGACCCGATTTCAGTATTATACGCTGGCCTTTATCACCAGCTACGAATGATGCAAAACCTGTGCCAAGCCCTGCCCGTGCTTCTCGGCTCACAATATAAACATTTCGACGCAAAGGATAACTTTTTTGTGCCAAATATCCTTGAAACGGTTGAACGAAGGCTTCGGTTACTTCTTTGTCTGGATTATTACTTACCGCTGCTACTTTTATCTTACGTAAAAATCCGATGGAGGTGCTATCATCAAAATCGCTAATCCAATTAACACCTATTACGCCTAAGGCATTGGGGTTTTGAGCTACATAATCTACCAGAGCCTTATTCGTTTTTGCCGCAAATATTTTTTTAGGTAATGGTTGTTTGTTAATAACGGAATCCGTAATGTAACGTGCTGTACTTGAGCCAGCATTATCAAATACAATGGTAATATCTGATAATTTGGAACTAGGATTAAGTTGTCGCCAAGAAGTTACTTTACCACTGAAAATAGTACGCACTTCTTCCATCGTAAAGGTAGTATCGGGGTTGCTGGGATGCGTAATAAGGGCAACTCCATCTACAGCAATTTTAGTTATGCGAGGTATTATTTTTTGTTGCTCAAAAACTTTCTTTTCATCGTCTGTTAAAGGCCGTGAAATTACAATCAGGCGAGCGCTATCCTGTAGTAAATCCTTTACTGTTTCCGCTTCTGATTTGTAAGAAGCATTTACCTTTGCATACTTATAAAACTTCTGAAAAGCATAAACATGCGAATCGATAATAGGAGCAAAGGCCTCATCTACGCTAATTTTTATGGTTCCGGAAGTGGGCGTATCTTCTATTTTACCTTCGCGGTTACAGGCAAATATTCCGGCCACTAACATCGGCAATATTAGTAATCGCCAATAAAATTTAAAAGATAAGGAGCTTTTCATTTCTTTTATAAAACAGATTGGTTAAAGCGTCATTATTGCAGAATTAAATACCTTACAAACTTATTATTTTAGCTATAATGTTTAGTTCTATTATTCTGCAGAGGCGTTTTATTATATTTTCAATTAAGGTGTATTCCTATGTTTTACGTTTAATTATCTTCATCCGAGTAATCTTGCGGCTTATTCTTTTTATACGACCGATAGAAGCGCAAGGCTCCATACGCTATTAACATAACTCCTAAAATAATTTTATATTTATCGGGTAAAGTAAGCTGATTATCGTCAGAAAACATGATAAACAAACCTAGTGCTGGGTATAGCAAGCACATAAATAAAGTAAAATACCTCAATGCTTTATTTGGGCTACGGCTAGATCGATTTGAATTAGGGAGCATAGTATTAATTAGTAAATTCTAGACGTTATATAAAAGCCTATTCTTTCATTAATGTTATAATTTGTATAACGTAAAATATTATAAAATTATATCATTGAAAATTGTTAATATACTTAACGCAGATAATTTTAAATGGTAAAAAGATTGAACCTTTATTTAATAGAATAAAAAAACTCTGATTTCCATAAAGGAAACCAGAGTTTTTTTTATAAACAATTTGTAATTACTGTAATTTAAAGCGAACAGGTAATGTATAACGAACATTTACCGGCCGACCATTTTGCTTACCTGGAGACCAGTTTGGCATTGATTTAATTACGCGAACCGCTTCTTCGTCGGTACCGCCACCTAAAGATTTTACTACCTGAATATCAGAAATAGCACCTTCTTTATTTACTACGAACTGTAGAATTACGTTACCTTCTAAGCCGTTCCGAGAAGCTACAGCGGGGTATCTAATGTTTTTACCTAAGTATTTGTACATTGCTTCGATACCGCCGGGGAAGGTTGGGTTCTGTTCTACGAAGGTAAAGATTTGTTCTTCCACAACTTCACCTACTTCAGAAGGTGCCTCAACTTCGGTCAGTACTTCTTGGTTCGTATTACCTTCTACAGTTTTTGTAGAGATAACTACATCTTCCAATTCTTTCTGATCCGGAATTTCTTCCTCTTCCCGTACCTCCTCATCTTTCTTAATAACCGGAGGGGTAAATTTTACCGTAGAAACCACGGGTGGTGGCGGTGGCGGCAAATCTGGTGGGGGTGGAGGTGGTTTATTTTCTAATGAAGGTGGTTCAGCGAGCTCTACTACTTTCTCTATTTTCACTACTTTATTTGTCTCATCGTCGCCACCAATTAATTTAGCAATTAAAGGAGCACTTATAAACAAGATAAAAATAGCAATAGCAATAAAAGTAGCAATGGTAACGTGCTTATTATAAATCTTCCGAAGGAAAAAGGCTCCGTAGGACTTATTGCGGTACTCGAAAACAATGTCATCGAGCGACGCGGTTGAATAATTTAGTTGTTGTTCCATTTTCTACTATAATTTAGCTTTTGCGTCAGCAATTAATTTCGTATCCCGGGGATCCACATCTACAATTGCATACTTCCGGATGCCAGTAATGTTCATTTCATCCAGCATATCCACCATATTCTTATACCGCGACTTATCCGTTTGCTTAAGTAGTACGGTTAAGTTCGGATTAGACCGGCGATCTAATAAGATTTTCCGGAGGCCATTAGCTGAATAATCGGTTAACTGCACACCAGGTTCGGTAGGATTATCCGGTAAACCAGCGTACCAGAAAAGCTGATCTTTTTCATCTGCAATTAAGGTAAGTGCATTTGAAGCTTTCAATGCTTGCTGTTCTTCTGGTTTTACGTCTTTAACCGGCATGTTAATTTCCATCGTCTGCGGTTTGGCGAAGGTAGTAGTCAAAATAAAGAACGTTAATAAAAGGAAGCCAAGGTCCACCATCGGGGTCATATCAATCCGGGTAGATTGTTTCTTGGATCTTTTCTTACCGCCTTTCCCGCCTCCGCCGCCTTTCTCTTGTATTTCTGCCATTTCTGTTTGTGCTTAGAGGTTTCTAGGTTTTACTTCCATATCGGTGATCAGATTGAAACGGTTTACCTTTCTATCTTGTAGAGTTTTAATAACTCCTTTAATAGCAGGTACAGACGCATCATTATCACCTTTAATTGCAATCTTTACTTTCGGGTTGGAGTAACGGGTTTGCATTATCCAGTCGCCTAATTGATTATTCACAGAATCAAAAGGAACACCTGGCTGTCTGGCTCTTTTCCGTTCTTCCGGACTCAGGTTAAGTAAAGATTTAAGTTGTTCAATTGGCACGCCAAAACTCTCCATTGTTGCGAATTGCTGTTTCTCCGCAGGAGTGAAGTTTAGTTTGTATTTAGCTGCCATTTTATCTAATAATTCCTGTCTGGTTTTTTGGCCGCCTACTGCGTAAAAAGCTCGTCCGGTTTTATCTACGGTAATCGTAATAATATCCGATTCCGGTAGTTTAATGTCCGAGGTAGATGACGGAGTATCTACGACCACTACTTCTTCAGGTGCAAATTTAGAAATCAGCATGAAGAAGGTAACCAGCAAGAAGGCCAAGTCTACCATGGGCGTCATGTCCAGGGTAGGTCGGGCTCTATGAGGTTTTACTTTAGGCATATTATTTTAAATACTAAAAAAATTATACGTTAACAGATGAATGTGTAGCAGTAGCGCTAGTATGACCAGCATTATCGTGCTGCGCAGCAAAGGTTTGGATAATACTAAAACCAGCTTCGTCGATGCTATAAGTAAGAGCATCAATTTTACTTGTGAAGAAGTTATAAGCTATAATGGCAATAGTAGAACCAATAATACCCAGAGCGGTATTAATCAAAGCTTCAGAGATACCGTTTGCAAGAGCAACAGCATCTGGGCTACCAGCAGTTGCAAGAGCCGAGAACGCTTTAATCATACCTAGTACTGTTCCAATCAGACCTACTAAGGTAGAGATGGAAGCAATAGTAGAAATAATTACCAGGTTTTTCTCTAGCATAGGTAGTTCTAAAGCGGTAGATTCTTCAATTTCCTTCTGGATAGCCAGAATTTTTTGATCTTTGGCCAAAGTACGGTCCGTTTCCATTTCTTTGTATTTGCCTAAACCAGATCTAACTACGTTAGCTACTGAACCTTTTTGAGCATCGCAGGCAGCTAAAGCACCGTTTACATCGTTAACATTTAATCTTTGGCGGATAGTTCTTACAAACTGCTCAATTCCTTTGCTACCTCTTGCTTTATTAATGGTTAAGAAACGCTCAATAGCAAAAACTAGAACCATTAAGTTTAAGGAAATCAACATTGGCACAATAACGCCACCTTTGTAAACTACGCCAAGGTAATTACCTGGTAGTGGGTGATTTTCTGGATTTCCACCTTCAAAGTTTGCCGGGTTGCCCAGGATAAACATGTATATCAGGATTGAAACCACAATTGCTACTGGGATAACGATGCTGGCAAATATAGAACCGGCTGCACCTTCTTTATTAGCGGTAGCAGCAGCTGGCTTTGAAGTTGCTGGTTTTGGCGCATTCGTAACTACGGCATTCTTTTTTTCCATTGTTGTTAAGATTTAAAAGTTTAGTTTTTGGGTTGGGTTAAATAATTTTTTTGTTTTTGTTTTTTAAGGCTATCTACTAAAATAACCGGTATACGCCTTTTTAAGAACCAGCTAAGTAAATTTTTAAATTAAAACTTGAGTGTTACCAGAATTTCCAGATTAACTCAGTTTTAAGATCAGCTACCTGTTTAAGGATGTAAGTAAAGAGAAATTTCCATAAAATTCTAGCAACATTTCTTACAAACCTAACTAAAAATAGACCTTATAGCAAAATGTAAATATTTTTGAAATTAAGATTTTTTTATTTAAGTATTTATATGGTTGACAAATTAATAATAAAAATCTTCTTAATCCTTAATGTAAATAATACATTTAGTAAATTTTTACATTATTTTAATTTTAAATTAAATTTATTAGGCTGCCTAGCAAGTACTTATATGTATTATACTCTTACTATATATTTTAAGTTGAACTAATGTAGCGATAAATGCACGTTTAATTGCATTTCAACCAAAAAAATATTTTAAATTACTTTATTATCTTTCTCCTGGAAGCAATAATCCATAGATGTTTAAAGAACTTTTTTGGCTTGGTTCCAATATACATCCATCTCTGCTAGAGTCATTTGGGTTAGAGATTTACCGTTCTTTTGAGCTTCCTGCTCCAAGTACTGAAATCGCTTAATAAATTTTAAATTAGTTCGCTCTAACGCTTCTTCTGGGTTTACCTCAATAAAACGGGCGAAGTTGATAATAGAAAAGAGCAAATCACCTAATTCGTCGGTTGCTTTCTCTATATCAATTTCTTCTTCAGCTTTTAAATGATATTCAGTTTTAAATTCGCTTAATTCTTCTTCTACTTTTTCCCAAACCTGGGTTTTGTTGTCCCAATCAAATCCTGCTCCGCGGGCCTTTTCCTGAATGCGCATGGCTTTTACTAAAGCTGGCAGCGATACTGGAACGCCCCCTAGCACCGATTTATTGCCTTCTTTTATCTTTAACTGTTCCCAATTCTTTTTAACTTCTTCTTCTGTGTTTGCTTCTGTATTGCCGTAAATATGCGGATGCCGGAAAATAAGCTTATCACATAAACTATTTAAAACGTCGGCTAAATCAAAAATTTGAGTTTCAGAAGCAATTTTGGCGTAGAATACTAAATGTAATAATAAATCCCCTATTTCTTTTTTAACATCAGACATATCGTTGCGCAAAATGGCATCCGAAAGCTCGTAAGTTTCTTCAATGGTTAAATGCCGCAGACTCGTAATGGTTTGTTTCCGATCCCAGGGACATTTCTCTCGTAACTCGTCCATAATATCCAGCAGGCGGTTAAATGCTTGCAAGTGATTCTGACGAGTAGCTTCTTTATCAGGCATAAATAATATAAAAGATGAATAATTAGTATATTTTACAGGTACGATAATAAACTTAAAGTGATTCGGTTATGCTTGGTTATTAAAGCAACTAAAAACAGTTTCTGGTACACCACTGTTATATTTGCTTCTGGATTTACTATTTATAGTTAGGGTTGTTAATCCGACTAACTGTATTGTATATTGCACCTGAAAATAAAGTTAGGCTTAAAAATGCATTATTTAGCCTTGTCTCAATAATTCGGCTGCTTTTTTGTAGAGGAAAAATCTCACAATAAGTAGCTTTGTAAAAATTTAACGTAATACACGTGGCTTTAATAAAATCTATCTCAGGAATCCGGGGAACAATTGGCGGCAAAACCGGGGAGGCTCTAACTCCCTTGGATGTAGTTAAGTTCACCGCCGCTTTTGGCGAATGGGTTCTGGAAACTACCCAAAATAATACGATTGTAGTAGGGCGTGATGCCCGCTTATCCGGCGACATGGTGAATAAGCTGGTTGCAGCTACTCTGCAAAGTATGGGCATTAATGTAATTGATGTAGGATTATCTACTACTCCTACCGTAGAAATGGCTGTTCCTGCTAAACAAGCTGGGGGAGGCATTATTTTAACGGCTAGTCATAACCCAAAGCAGTGGAATGCTCTAAAATTGCTGAATGATAAAGGCGAGTTTATTTCGGATATTGAGGGTAAATTAATATTAGAAATAGCAGAAAAGGAAGCTTTTGATTTTGCTCCGGTTACTAAATTAGGTAAATACATACAAAGTGATAATGCTTTACGCAAGCACATAAAAGCTATTGTAGAGCTACCTTTAGTAGATGTAGAAGCTATTAAAGCGAAAAATTTCCGGGTAGTAGTAGATGCTGTTAATTCAAGCGGCGGTTTTGCTGTGCCTATGTTGCTGGAAGCGCTGGGCGTTACCCAAATCGAAAAATTATATTGCGAACCGGATGGTAACTTTGCGCATAATCCGGAACCCTTACCAGAAAATCTGCGTGAAATTTCTAAAATATTAGAAAAAGGTAAGTTTGACTTAGGTATAGTAGTAGATCCGGATGTAGACCGGCTGGCTTTGGTTTGCGAAGATGGCAGCATGTTCGGTGAAGAGTATACCTTGGTGGCCGTAGCCGATTACGTATTACAACATACAAAAGGCAATACAGTATCTAATTTATCTTCTACCCGAGCTTTACGCGACGTAACTGAAAAAGCAGGCGGTGAGTATTTTGCTGCCGCGGTTGGCGAGGTAAACGTGGTAAATTTAATGAAAGAGAAAAATGCTGTAATTGGGGGCGAAGGTAACGGTGGTGTTATTTACCCGGAACTACATTACGGCCGCGATGCTCTCGTGGGTATTGCTTTATTTCTAACGCATTTAGCTAAAAGTGATCTGCGGATGACTCGTATGCGCGCATCGTACCCTAACTATTTCATTTCTAAAAATAAAATTGAGTTAACCCCGGAAGTAGATGTGGGAGATGTTCTGGTGCAAATGCAAAAACGTTACGCCAAACAACCGGTAAATACCATTGATGGCGTTAAAATCGAATTTAATAAAGAATGGGTTCATTTACGTCGGTCTAACACCGAACCAATTATTCGGATTTATGCCGAATCAGAAACCAATGCTACCGCCGAACATTTAGCTAATAAAATTATTACAGACATAAAAGAAATTATTTCGGTAAAAGCATAATTAAATTAGAAATGGTTAGTTAAAAATAGTTAGTTAAAAATAGAAACTGCTATTTAAAATCAGAAGTGGATGGAAAGTTTAGTCATTAAACTTTCCATCCATTTTTTTATGTTCTATTTTTGTGTGAAGAAATAGAGATTAAGATAAATCATAATTTCTATTTCATAATTTTAATTTCTAATAAAATGGTTGTTTACCTGGATAACGCTGCTACCACCCCACTGGATAAAGAAGTTTTTGATACGATGGCGCCGTACATGTTAGAATATTTTGGTAATCCATCGTCGATTCATGCGCATGGACGGCAGGTACGGTCGGCTATTGAAAAAGCACGAAAAACAATTGCTGGCTTGCTTAATGCGGCACCCGCCGAAATTTTCTTTACTTCTGGTGGTACGGAGGCCGATAATATAGCTGTATTTTCTACTATTCGGGCACTTGGCATTAAACAAGCTATAACCACGCGTTTAGAACACCATGCGGTACTACATTCCTTAGAAGCATTGGAGAAACTAGGTGAAATTAATCTGCAATACCTGAACTACGACGAAAAAGGTAATCTTGATTTAGATCATTTAGAATCTCTCTTAACTACTAATAATCAAACGTTTGTATCCATTATGCATGCCAATAACGAAATTGGTAACTTAAACGATGTTCAAGCTATTAGCGAGATTTGTTTAAAATATAATGCCGTTTTTCATTCGGATACAGTACAAACCATGGGCCATTACCAGCATGATCTGCAGCAATTAAAAACGCATTTTATTGTAGGATCCGCTCATAAATTTCATGGTCCTAAAGGAGTTGGTTTTATTTATACGAATGGTGCTGTAAAAATTCCGCCGCTTATTCATGGTGGTTCGCAGGAACGGAATATGCGGGGTGGAACCGAAAATGTTTACGGCATTATTGGTTTGGCCAAAGCTCTGGAAATTGCCTACCGCGATATGGATAAGCATCAGCAGTATATTCAAAGCTTAAAAAACCGCATGATTGAACGATTAACGGCCCAAATTCCGGATGTGCAATTTAACGGCAACTCAGCTATAGCCGAAAAAAGCTTGTATACTGTGTTAAATGTAAGTTTACCTCCTTCTGATATTACGGAAATGTTGCTTTTTAATTTAGATATAAATAAAATTTCAGCTTCTGGGGGTAGTGCCTGTACCAGCGGCGCCAATGCCGGTTCGCATGTTTTAAGTGCCTTAAACTGTGATCCGGACCGGGGAGCTATTCGTTTTTCATTTAGCAAATACAATACGCCTGCCGAAATTGACTATGCGGCAGAAAAATTAGCTGGTTTATACGTTAAAGTGCCAGCATAAATCATTAAACAATTTATTATTTTAATACAGAAGGGCTGCTATAAAACAAAAATAGCAGCCCTTCTGTATTATGCCTGTTCCTGAAGGATTTTAGAAGTTAAATCAGGAGTAATTTAATTTATTTACTTTTGCGGCAATTTACCAACTATTATGGCAATAACAGGAACGGATATAAACCACGCTGCTAATTTACTGCGGACTGGACAGCTTGTATCCATCCCCACTGAAACCGTTTATGGCTTAGCAGCCAATGCTTACCTGGAAGAAGCAGTTGTTTCTATTTTTGAGGCCAAGCAGCGGCCGGCTTTTGACCCTTTAATTGTGCATACGCATAGCATTCAGGAGTTTGAGAAGATAGCAGTAAATATCCCAAATCGAGCTTACCAGTTAGCCGAAGCGTTTATGCCCGGCCCGGTTACTTTTATTTTACCCCGTAATCCAATAATTCCGCTGCTGGTTACGTCCGGGAACGAATCGGTAGGCATACGTATTCCTAATCATCCGCTTACTTTAAGTTTATTGCGGCAATTAGATTTTCCCCTGGCTGCTCCCAGCGCTAACCCGTTTGGTTATGTGAGTCCTACTACAGCACAGCACGTGGCGCAACAGCTCGGCGATCGTATTCCGTATATTCTGGATGGCGGCCCGTGCCAGATAGGAATTGAATCCACTATTATTAATTTAGTAAATAATGAAGTAGAAATACTACGCTTAGGTGGTCTGGCCATAGAAGAAATTGAAACAATCATAGGGCAGCGCGTTAAATTTGTAAAAACGAGTAGTTCTAATCCCAAAGCGCCGGGTATGCTCAGTAGCCATTATGCTCCCCGCAAAAAAGTAGTATTAGGTGATATTAGTAAAAACATAAAGCAGTTTGACCCGCACCGAACAGGTATTTTATCTTTTCAGAAAGTATGGCAGCAAGTTCCTCGGGAACAACAATATATTTTAGCACCTAGTGGAGATACCAGTGAAGCGGCCCGTAATTTATTTGCCGCTCTCCGCCAATTAGATTCTTTACCAATTGATATTATTTTAGCAGAACAAGTGCCGGAAACTGGATTAGGCAAAGCCATTAACGACCGATTAATCCGTGCTTCGTTCTGAGTTTACACATTAATAGAGTTCGTAAGTTTAAACTATTGTTAGTTCTTTTGATTGATTACTTTAGTTAAAAGCACAGAAATAAAAGATTTAAGATTATTTATTAAAAAGATAGAATAGTAAATGAAGTGTATTGCTGTGTTTTGTGGCGCCAACTTTGGGAACAAAGAAATTTATACAACTAAAGCGCGGGAGTTGGGTAAAATGTTTGCTCAACAAGGAATTGCCTTAGTATATGGCGGTGGAAATGTAGGCTTAATGGGAGTTATTGCGGATAATGTTTTGGCTCATGGCGGTAAGGCAATAGGCGTGATACCACAAAGTTTAGTAGAACGTGAAGTAGCGCATGCAACGCTTACTGAATTACACGTGGTACAAACCATGCACCAGCGAAAAGCCTTAATGGCAGATTTAGCCGATGCCTTTATAGCTATGCCGGGTGGTTTTGGTACCCTGGATGAAGTTTGTGAAATTATTACTTGGAATCAGTTGGGCATAATTATTAAACCGGTAGGGTTTTATAATATAAATGGCTATTTCGACAAGTTTATTCAACTAATTGAGGGAGCAGTGACCGAAGGTTTTATCCGGGAAGAGCACCGTACTAACCTGATTGTAGCAGATGAGCCGGAAAAGCTACTGCAAAATATGCAAGGGTATAATCCGGTAAGTGCCAGTAAATGGATAGACTTTAATAAGGCTTAAAAAGAAGACAGTTGCGCAACTATCTTCTTTTTAATTAAAACATTTAATTACGTAAAATCATCTGCTTTACGGCTTCTACCCACAACGGGCTCGTGTTTAAACTTTCCACTAATTGCCAGTGTTTGCCACCCGCTTGTTCAAACAATTCTTTAAACTCACTGCCTACTTCAACAGTAGTTTCGAGGCAGTCGGCCACAAAGGCAGGGCTAAATGCTAATACCCGTTTTTTTCCTTGGGCAGGCAATTCTTTTAGTAACTCATCGGTATATGGTTTAAGCCAAGGGTCTTTGCCTAACCGTGATTGAAATGTAACGCTGTATTGGTCTTCCGTTAGATTAAGCTCTTTTGCCAGCAACCGCGACGTTAGAAAACACTGTGCCCGGTAGCAATACCTATTCATTTTATGGTAGGTATTACAACACGAACCTAGCTGGCAATAATTGTTTACACTACCTTTTAAAATGTGACGCTCTGGTATACCATGGTAGCTAAATACCACGTGATCGTACGGTTCTTTCTCTAAATACTTACGGCCAAGTGCAGCAAAAGCTTTAATAAACAAAGGATCATCGCAGAACGAACTAATAAAAGTAATGTCCGGCACAATCCACCAATCTTTTACAATTTCCATTACTTTATCCTGCACCGAACCTGTAGAAGCCGAGGCATATTGCGGAAACAAGGGCAATACAATAATCCGGTCCACAAATTTTGCGCGTAGTTCCTCCAGCGCACTCTGAATACTGGGACTTTGGTAACGCATGCCCAATGCCACGTGGTACTTAGAACCTAATTGCTCTTGTACTAAATTTTTTAAATCTACGCCGTAGTACAACAAAGGCGAGCCCCGTTCATCCCATAGCTGTTTGTAAACTTTGGCCGATTTAGGCGCGCGAAACGGAGCAATAATACCATTAATCAAAAAGAAACGTTGGGTAACTGGTATGTCAATTACCCGCTTATCCATTAAAAATTCCCGGAGGTATTTGCGTACATCGCCGGTTTCGGGAGTATCGGGGGTACCTAAGTTAACTAATAAAACCCCGGTTTTCCGGGTGTTGGTATCATTCATGTTTAGAATTGCAGGTTTGAGGTTGCAAGTTACAAGTTTTACGTTGCAGATTACAGGTTAGCAAGTTGAGAAGTTAACATAAGTAGGCTGAGCTTTGTTCTAAAATTTATGCAGCAACAGGCTTATATTAAGAGATGTATCAAAATAATCAATTAAAAACCGTACTTTTGCGCCCTCGTTGCTAGAGTTAGAGGAAATTAGCTAAAAATTTAATGCTGGCTACTTACCTGGAGTAAAATAGATTAATACAGAAGGCTATTAATTTTCTAACCTTTCAACTATATAATCAGCAACGTGTAACCTGAAACTAAAATGAGCGAAAAACCACATAAAGCAGGGTTTGTTAGTATTATTGGCAAGCCCAACGTAGGTAAATCCACGCTCATGAACGTAATGGTAGGCGAACGTTTGTCTATTATTACTTCTAAAGCACAGACTACCCGCCACCGAATTATGGGTATTCTCAACGGCGACGATTTTCAGATTGTTTATTCCGATACGCCCGGTATTATTCAACCCAAGTACGAGTTACACCAATCCATGATGCGCTTTGTAAGCGCTTCTTTAGAAGATGCCGATGTTATTTTATTTGTAACGGATATTTATGAGAAGCACGACGAAGAAGAAATTATTAAACGCCTGCAAAACGTAGAAGCTAAAATACTGCTGTTAATTAATAAAATTGACCAGGCCACAGAAGAAGAGGTAAAGGAAAAAATAACGTATTGGGGTGAGCGCATAAAAGCCGATCAAATTATTCCGATATCGGCATTAGAGAAGTTTAATACCGATAAGGTATTCCAGGCAATTCTGGATTATTTACCAGAACATCCGGCTTATTACGACAAAGATGAACTAACCGACAAGCCCGAGCGTTTCTTTGCCGCTGAGATTATCCGCGAAAAGATTTTTTTAAATTATAAAAAAGAAATTCCGTACAGTTGCGAAGTAGTAATAGAAGAATTTAAGGAAGAAGAGACTATTATCCGGATGCGCGCCGAAATTATGGTGGAACGTAAGAGCCAAAAAGGCATCGTAATAGGTCACGAAGGCAAAATGCTGAAGAAAGTGGGCACGCAGGCCCGCCAGGAAATGGAGCAGTTTTTTGCTAAGCAAGTACATTTAGAATTGTACGTACGCGTACAGGAAGATTGGCGCTCTAACCCGAAAGCGCTTAATAAATTTGGGTATAACGATATGTAGTTGATAGACTAGAGTCTAAGGTCCATTGGCCAAAGTCTATGGAAAATTTTAAAATTCTGAGGCTGTATACAGGCAACTATTAACTAATTAATAAATCTGGGGACTATCGACTATGGTCTACAGACTAATATTTTTTCTAAATCGGTTTCGGTAACCCGTCCGCTCCGGCACGGGCTGAAACCACAAAACAAAGACGAATGTCAAATATTGTTGCAATTGTGGGTCGCCCTAACGTGGGCAAATCCACGCTTTTTAACCGCCTGGTAGGCGAGCGTAAAGCCATTATGGATAACCAAAGCGGCGTTACCCGCGACCGCCATTATGGCTACGGCGAATGGATCGGTAAGAATTTTACCGTGGTTGATACGGGCGGTTACGTACATGGCTCCGATGATATTTTCGAAGGCGAAATCCGGAAACAAGTAGAACTGGCCATTAAAGAGGCTACCGTAATTTTATTTATGGTGGATGTAGAAGAAGGTTTGCACAGCCTCGACGAAGAATTTGCCGCAGTACTGCGCCGCTCCGACAAGCCCATTTACATTGTGGCCAATAAAGCCGATACCAACTTAAAAGCGCAGTTTACCGGCGATTTTTACGCTTTAGGTTTGGGCGAGGAAATTTTTCCGGTATCATCGGCGAGTGGCTCCGGCACCGGCGATTTACTCGACGAAGTAGTAAAACACTTTCAAACGGAAGATGTTGAAAACCCCGACGAAGGTATTCCCAAATTGGCGGTAGTTGGTCGCCCTAACGTTGGTAAGTCATCATTCGTTAATTTGCTGCTCGGCGAAGAACGCAATATTGTTACTGATGTGGCGGGCACTACCCGTGATTCCATTAACTCGCGGTATAATGCCTTTGGGATGGAGTTTATAATTACTGATACAGCCGGCTTACGACGCAAAACCAAAGTTCACGAAGATATTGAATTTTATTCGGTACTTCGGTCTATAAAAGCTATCGAAGAATCAGATGTATGTATTGTAATACTGGATGCAACCCGCGGTCTGGAGGCCCAGGATATGAACATAATTGGCCTTGCCGATAAAAACCGGAAAGGCATTGTAATTTTAGTAAATAAATGGGATTTGGTTGAGAAAGAAACCAATACCATGAAAGAATACGAAGATCAGCTCCGGGAAAAATTGGCTCCTCTAACTTACATGCCTATAATTTTTACTTCAGTATTAACGAAACAACGGGTGCATAAAGCCATTGAAACGGCTTATCAGGTTTATAAAAACAAAACGCAGAAAATATCTACTTCTAAACTGAACGACATAATCTTAAAAGAAATAGAAGCGTATCCGCCACCAGCCATCAAAGGTAAGTTTGTGAAGATTAAGTATATTACGCAGTTGCCAACGCATAATCCTACATTTGCCTTTTTCTGTAATTTGCCGCAGTACATCAAAGAAAGCTATACTCGTTTTCTGGAAAATAAAATCCGGAAACACTTCGGCTTTGAAGGGGTGCCTATAAATGTTGTTTTCCGAAAAAAGTAAGCGAATGAAGTTAAAATCTTTAATACCGGATATTTAATTGTAAAAGAAAAATCCTCAGCTAGCTGAGGATTTTTTATGCGTATTAATTCGGAAACTTTTATTTTAGGAATCAGTATAAGTATCAAATTGCATTAATCTGCTTCTATAATATAGAAGGCAATTTTGATGTATCTTCCACAAAACCCGAACCTAATAAAACTATGAAAAAGCTATTGTTTATGTTTATCGCGGCTAGTGCCTTTTCTTTTGCTTCTTGCGAATCTAAACAGGAAAAAGCGGCCGATGATGCTGCAGAGCATAGAGAAGATGCAGCGGAACACCAGGAAGAGGCTGCTCAAGATAATGCTGAAGCCTCAAAGGATAGTATCGATGCAGTTACTCCCCAGTAACTAGTACATGTAATTTGATTTTTTGCTAAAAGGCCAGGCTATGTAGTCTGGCCTTTTTTACATTTACTCCAGAAAAAATTGGTATAATTATTTGAGTTGTTATCCTAGTCTTTTTTGAATAAGATTACTTACCAGACTAAATAATTTACGAGGTTCAAAAGTGCGCCAGTTTATTTCTTCCAGGTTGCCGCCAAAATTAATGTAATAATCCAGGTTGTATCTTTTCATTTCCTCCAATACAAAATCCTGAAAATTAATGGCTACAATCCAGCCGTCTTCTACGTCTTCAAACCATTCTTCGTAGTAGCAATCGTCTGACCCGTGAAAGTTAAACACGTTTTCGCCGATCAAAATAAATTTTTGAATGCCTTCCTGCACCATAGGGTCAATAATGTTGCGCTTGAGCTGCATAATGTCGTTGTGCAGGGTATCATTCCACTCGCCGATAAACTCGATAATGCAAAAGCCCAGATCGTAATCCACGAAAAGTATTTTTAAAAACAGTGTTTCCGATTCAATATCGTCCCACTGCGGATGAATGTAATAGCCATAAATGGTATTTGTAAATTCTAAAAGGTTGTTTTCCGCGCCGTACAACGGCGAGCGCGGGTCTTCGGAAGCACTGTAGGCCTCGATCCAGTTATAAAAAGGCTCGATGGTATGCATAAAATAAGAGTAACAATTAAGATAATTCAATTTACTCAATGTTACTCAAAACCAAAAGCCAGGTTGCTAATTCGGTTCGCAGATTTGCATGGATTTTTCGGTTTTCGCAGATCCTGGAGTTAAGAATTTGTTAGCGAGGCAAATAGGCAAGCCTACGTGGAAAAGCGATTTTCAAAAATTTCTTTTTTACAAACTGCCAGGATAGTAGGAATAGTAATTACCGCGGACAAATGCCCCAAAGTTTGTCTGCTATGCTTCGGTGTATATAATATTTTGGCTAGTGCGAGCAGGTAGCGTATAACTGCTTACAATTATTACAAATGGTTAACAACTGCGCTGACGCAATTTAAGTGCTGTGTTTTACTCATCTTCTAATTTAAATTCCGGATTATAGATTAACCCGATAACATTGCCCCAAGGGTCTTTCATGGTGGCGGTTACAATATCGCCGCCTACATTGTAAGGCTTTTCGTTCTCGGTAGCTCCTAAGGTAATCAGGCGGTCATATTCTTCCGTTATTTGATTTACTCCCCAATAAGCTATTACACTTTCGGTCTTGTTGGTGGTGGGTGTGTCTTCCGGTTGAAGGCCGAGTTCGTAGCCTTTAATATTAAAGCCCACGTAAAATGGCTCGTCAAAATAAGGGGCGGTTTCAAAAACCTGCGCGTACCAAGCTTTAGCTTTGGTAATATCGCCTACTTTGTAAATGGTTGTTCGGAGCCCCAGCATAGTTTTTTGTTTATTTTAAAATAATTCAATCTCTATTTGATCCTTTTAAAATCAATATGGCATCCGCGTCATCAGCTTAATCCGCGGAAATCCGTGATTTACTTCTGATAGTTTTCAATGGCAGCGCGCACGTTGCCGTGTTGTTGAATTAAAGCAGTGGCTGTAGTTTCGTCTATCTGTAATTCATCCATTACCATCCTAATAGCGCGGTTTACCAGTTTGTGGTTCGAGAGCTGCATGTCAACCATTTTGTTGCCTTTCACGTGGCCCAATTGAATCATGGTAGCGGTGGTAAGCATGTTTAAAGCTAGTTTCTGGGCAGTGCCGGCTTTCATGCGGGTGCTGCCGGTTACAAACTCCGGACCCGTTATAATTTCTACGGGGTACTCGGCTACGGCCGCTACTTTGGAACCCGCATTACACACAATACAACCGGTAACTAAGCCGTTCTGCCGGGCAGTTTCCAGGCCGCCAATTACATACGGCGTACGGCCAGAAGCGGCAATACCCACTACTACGTCTTTATCGGTAATCGCATGGGCTTGTAAATCTTGCCAGGCCTGGTTAAAATCATCTTCAGCAAATTCTACGGCTTTCCGGATAGCCGTGTCACCGCCGGCAATAATACCTACTACCAAACCGTGGGGCACTCCATAAGTAGGTGGGCATTCCGAGGCGTCCACAATGCCCAACCGGCCGCTGGTACCGGCGCCAATGTAAAACAAACGGCCCCCGATTCTCATTTTCTCCACTACAGCTTTTACCAAAGCTTCTATTTGCGGAATAGCTTTTTCAACGGCCAGTGGTACGGTTTTATCTTCCTGGTTAATGTTGGTCAGCAATTCGTTTACCGACATTTTTTCCAGGTGATTAAAGTTAGAAGCGGTTTCGGTGGTACTCATTCGTAAGTTAGAGGTTGTAAGTTTACAAAAGTTGAAAAACTAATTTTGTTCTCAGCTTAATTTTATCTTTTAATGGCTAATAAAAAGTTGGTACGGGTAAATTTTTAAAAATTTTACTTTTTCAGACGACCAATTATTTGAAATTTGTCGAACACGTATTCGGTATGCGGGGCATCTTTTAGTTCTTCAGTTAAGTCCTGACCGGCCCAATGCTCATAGTGATTGCCCCGGCTCCACAGCCGCGATTTTTTTACGTCATAGATGTTGCCTTCGTACGCAATCCAGATTTCTTCGCGATCCTGCCCATTACGCAAAGCCAATTGATTTTTAGTGTATTCCGGGAGTACTTGTTCTGTCATTTAAATATAATAATGTAATAAGTAGCAGTATAAGGCTTGAGTACTACATTTTACTAAACCTGTAACTTGTAACCATTATGCCAGGCGCGACTGGGTTAAAATCCAGCGATTCGGTATTTCTCCTTTGGCGGCGAGCAGGTAATCTTCGTAGGAGCAAGGTATTATTTTGGCTTGCTTTTCGGAGCGTAAGGGTTCTACTTCCATCCACCATTTATCGCTCACTTTGCTTTTGTAAAACACCATTTTATTCGGGTTATCATGAAAGCCAATGGCATATTTTAAAAATTTGTTGCTGGTAAAATCCGTTTCGTTCTTGCGGTGGTAAAAGCCTTCTACAAAATACCAGAGCATTACCGCAATAGTAGTAGCGGTTACCTGGCGTTCGTCCAGAGCCGGGTTGTATTCGTAAATGCCGAAAGAACTCAGCGAATCGTTTAGGCCAGCGTACCAGCACAATTGGCAAGCTTCTTCGCCGGTTAAGCCAAATGGGTTGGCGGGTTCGTAGCCGGGCGCATCGTGGTGTTTAATGGCCCGAATATCAAAACTAATTAAATCGGCGTGCCGCACTACCGGCTCTACTTCCTGGATATTAGTGTGCACCAAACCCAAACGTACTGTTTCGAAGTGTAATTTTTCTAAAACTACGGCTACTTCCTGTTCTACAAAATAAGATTGGTAGGCAATCTGGCTCAGGCTGAACAAGTAATTAGGCTCGTGCAGCAGAATGCGTTGTAAGTGCTGTTTATGTGGCGGTACTCCAACTTCTTCGCTCATGTCAATGTGCGAATCAATGGTAACCAGGTTAATAGCTTTACCCAGGTTTTCGTAGGCCAGAAATTGCCCGTAATCCAGGTCGTGGCTGCCCCCGATAATAATTGGTAAAGTGTTCTGGCTGATTAAATTTTCTACAATTTCTTTAATCCGCAGGTAAGTGTCTTCTAAGGTTATGCCGGGCAATAAGTCGCCTAAATCCGCAATCTTATACCGGCCGGTGCCTTTCTTAAGGGCGTATAGCTGACGCCTTACTTCGGTAGCGGGTCGTAGCTCCGGGTTCGTATCCTGACCAGTACCCCGGATTTCATTTACTCCCAGTATGGCCATATCGGCCTGGCGCCACTCCGGAAACTTATGAATAAACGGATCAATGCTGGCCCCAAAAGTTTTCGGGTTGCTTTGATGCAGGTAAAGCTCTTCGGGAAGCGGCTCAAAGAAAATGGCTAAATTCATGCGGGATCGTTAAAGAATACCAAAAATACTAAAAATGTGCAGACTGCTCCGGACCAATGCAGTTTAGCTCTGTAATTTTTTAAAAAAATGGGGGTATTCCCCCGGAAAGTATTATATTTCGGAGATGCCGTTTTTTCTGAACCAGCGTATAACTGGTATATTGTTACAGGTTTTAGTTCTAAAAAGTACCACGTCTGCGTTTTAACACCATGCTGCAAATAACCCGAGCCTTCGATGTTTTAGCCTATCAATTACAAAAGTATCCGCAACCCGATTGTTTGTCGGCTAAAATTAACGATACCTGGCATAAACAAAGTACCCAGGAAGTAGTGGATGCCGTGTACCAGTTTAGTTTGGGTTTACTGGCCATGGGTTTTAAAAAAGAAGATAAAATTGCGCTGGTTTCTTTTAATCGCCCCGAGTGGATTATTGCGGATTTAGGGATTCAACAAATAGGTGCCATTAGTGTGCCCCTGTACCCCACCATTACCGAAGATGATTACCGCTATATTCTTAAAGAAGCAGAAGTAAAACTGATTTTGGTTTCGGATGAAAAGCTGTATAGTAAAGTAAGCGCGGCTACTGCCCAAATAGAAGGCATACAGGGAATTTATTCGTTCGATCGTTTGCCGGGAGTGAAGCATTGGTCCGATATTTTGAACCAGGCCCGGGAAGCAGATTTAGATCGGTTAAAAGCCATAAAAGCCGCGGTAACTCCCGAAGATTTATTTACTATTATTTATACTTCTGGTACCACCGGTAACCCCAAAGGAGTTATGCTCACGCACAACAATATTGTAAGTAATTACAAGTCGTGCCAGCCGTACGTACCGGTAAATAATCAACATCGCGCTTTAAGTTTTTTGCCACTTTGCCATATTTACGAACGCATGTTATCGGTGCTGTACATGGCCGAGGGCGTAAGTATTTACTACGCCGAAAGCATTGAAAAAGTAGCCGAAAATTTACGTGAAGTAAAACCCCACGTGTTTGCTACCGTGCCGCGTTTGCTGGAAAAAGTGTACGATAAAATTGTAGCGAAAGGCAAAGATTTAACCGGGGTGAAGAAAAATTTATTTTTCTGGGCTTTAGAGTTGGGGTTAAAATACGATGTGCGCGGCATGAGTGCCTGGTACACTGCGCAACTAGCCTTGGCCAATAAGTTAATTTTTAATAAATGGCGCGAAGCTTTGGGCGGAAACGTTATTGCCATAGTATCGGGTGGGGCAGCATTGCAGCCGCGTTTAGCCCGGGTATTTGGCGCCGCTAATATCCGGGTAATGGAAGGTTACGGTCTTACCGAAACTTCGCCGGTAATTGCAGTCAACCGCCACAACCCCGAAGACCACATGATTGGCACCGTAGGGCCGCCCGTGGATGACATGGAAGTAAAAATAGCCGAAACCGACGGCGAAATTTTAACCCGCAGCGCCAGCGTCATGAAAGGTTACTACAAACACCCGGAGCTCACCGCCGAAGTAATAGATGCGGATGGTTGGTTTCATACCGGCGATATTGGGGAAATGGTGGAAGGCAAATATTTAAAAATCACCGATCGCAAAAAAGAAATGTTTAAAACCTCTGGCGGTAAATACATTGCCCCGCAGCTCATTGAAAATAAATTAAAAGAATCTAACCTGATTGAGCAGGTAATGGTAATTGGCGACGGGCGCAAATTTGCCTCGGCGTTAATTGTGCCTTCGTTCCCGGATTTGCGGGAGTATTGTCGCTTGCATGATATTCCTTATACCACTGATGCCGAAATGATTAATCACCCTGCGGTGCTAGAGAAATTTAACCGGGAAGTAAAAAGTTACAACGAGCATTTTGCCCAGTGGGAACAAATTAAACGCCACGAACTCATGCCTAAACCCTGGACCATTGAGAGCGGCGAGTTAACGGCCAAACTAAGCCTGAAACGCAAAGTTATCTTGCAGAACAATCAGGCGCTCATCGAAAAGATTTATTAAGTACATTTTTGCTTATTTCTGTTTTCTCTTGAACCCTGCAACACCTAAGCAGGCTAGCTTTGCTTGTGGCTAATTGTTAAGTAATATAATAATTTAAAAAATTTACGTTTCTCAAGTATTTCTGGACTTTCTTCTGGTTGCTTTCTTCCGGCATTAAATCACTTTTACCGGTTCATTCCTGTTGTATTTTTCTCGTAGAAACTACTAAAACAAGTTAGCACGTGAGGTGAAAATTATTTTAGTAGAATAGTATGCAAGCATAATAAATTTTTAAAATTTTCGTATATTTGGTAATACAGCTTAAATGTATGAAGCCCGAAGAAACCGTTGATTATAATGTAAAAGTGTGCTGGCACGCCATTGCGCGCATGTACAATCTGCAAGCTGCTAAGTATGATGTTACCACTTCTATTGGTTTCGTGCTTTTAAATATTCATCCGCAGGAAGGTACTCCCGCTACTAAAATAGCACCTAAAATGGGCTTGGAAGCTCGCAGCTTAACCCGCATTTTAAAAAGCATGGAAGAAGACGGCCTGATTTACAAAGTAGGGGATGCCGTTGATAAACGGTCGGTGCGTATATTTTTAACCGGAAAAGGATTAGAGAAAAAAGAACTGGCCCGGCAAACCGTAAGAACCTTTAACCAGAAAGTGCGAGAACAAATACCCGAAACCGATCTGGCGGTTTTTTTTAAAGTGATCAACCAAATTAACGGCTTAATTGAAAGTAAAGAAATCTATAAATAGTATGCTGATGTCGTTTTAACCAGATTTTGAATACTGCTGGAAGATTAATCTGGCTTTTGAATGATGGAAATTTGTTAATTTTTAAAATTCCTTCGTCGAATAACGAACAACGAATAACGAACAACTACTTCGTGTCTGTCAAATGAAAAGAATAATTAAAAAAGTTGCGGTTTTAGGTTCGGGCATCATGGGTTCGCGCATTGCCTGTCACTTTGCTAATATTGGCGTACCGGTTTTGCTGCTTGATATTGCTCCCAAAGAACTTTCCCCGGAAGAAGCGCAACGGGGTCTTACCCTGGATCATCCAACTGTAAAAAATCGGATTGTAAACAGTGCCTTGCAAATTGCCATTGGTTCCAACCCGGCTCCGCTGTACCGGAAAGCCGACGCGAAATACATTTCCACCGGAAACTTTGACGATAATTTAAAAAATATTGCTTCCTGCGACTGGGTGATAGAGGTAGTGGTCGAAAATTTAAAAATTAAGCAAAGTCTTTACGAAAAAGTAGAACAATATCGTAAACCGGGTACGCTTATTACCTCTAACACGTCGGGTATTCCTATTCATTTGATGACTGCCGGCCGTTCCGATGATTTCCGGAAGCACTTTTGCGGAACGCACTTTTTTAATCCGCCGCGCTACTTAAAACTGCTCGAAATAATTCCGACCCCTGAAACTGATAAAAGTGTGGTTGATTTTCTGCTACACTACGGCGATTTATACCTGGGTAAAACTACCGTATTAGCCAAAGATACCCCAGCCTTTATCGCAAACCGCATTGGTATTTTCGGGATTATGGATACGTTCAGCCAAATGCAAAAGCTGGGCTTAAACATCGATGAAGTCGATCGTATTACCGGACCAATTACCGGCCGTCCTAAATCCGCTACTTTCCGGACGTTAGATGTGGTAGGTTTAGATACTTTAGCCAAAGTTGCCCAAGGTTTGTACCAAACCGGCGAGAAAGACGAAGCCCGGGAGTTGTTTCAATTACCAGATTACGTGCAGCAAATGCTGGATAAAAACTGGTTAGGCGATAAAACTGGTCAGGGGTTTTACAAAAAAACTAAAAATGCACAGGGCGAAACCGAGATCTTAACCTTGGATTTAAATACCCTGGAGTACGCTCCGAAGCAAAAAGTGAAATTTGCCAGCCTGGAGCCGCTTAAAACTATTGATAACTTAAAACCCCGCTTGAAAGCTTTGTATAGCGGTAGCGACAAAGCCGCTGAGTTTTTTAAAGCTACTTCGCACGGTTTATTCAGTTATATCTCGCATCGCATTCCGGAAATATCCGATGAATTATACCGGATTGATGATGCCATGCGGGCCGGCTTTGGTTGGGAAATTGGTCCGTTTGAGCTATGGGATGCCTTAGGCGTAGCTGAAACCGTGAAAGCCATGGAAGCCGAAGATCGAAAGCCAGCCGCCTGGGTGTACGATTTTCTAGCCGCTGGTAACACTTCATTTTATAAAACAAACCAAGGTTCGCGCCTTTACTACGACATCCCCAGTAAATCTTACCAAAATATTCCGGGTACCGAAAGCTTTATTATTCTAGATAATTTTCGAGAGAGCAATGTGGTCTGGAAAAACGCTGGCGCTACTTTGTTTGATATCGGCGATGGTATTTTAAACCTGGAGTTTCATACCAAAATGAATACGCTGGGCTCCGAGATCATTCAGGGTTTAAACAAAGCTGTAGAAATAGGGGAGAAGGATTTTCGGGGCTTAGTAGTTGGCAACGATGCGCCAAACTTTTCAGCGGGAGCAAACCTGGCTTTAGTATACATGTACGCCCTTGATCAGGATTATGATGAATTAAATATTATGATCCGGCAATTCCAGAACACTATGATGCGCATGCGTTACAGCGCTATTCCGGTAGTGGCTGCCCCGCATGGTTTAGCTTTGGGCGGTGGCTGCGAATTGAGTCTGCACGCCGATAAAATACAGGCTGCCGCTGAAACGTACATGGGGCTGGTAGAATTTGGTGTAGGTCTAATTCCGGGGGGCGGCGGCACCAAAGAAATGACTTTGCGCACCGCGGATTCATTCGAAGAAGGTGATCCGGAATTTAATAGTTTACGCAATACCTTTACCACCATTGCTATGGCTAAAGTATCTACTTCCGCCCAAGAAGCCTTTGATTTAGGTTTTATGCGCCGGGGCGATGCGATTACTATTAACAACAACCGCTTACTCGCCGAAGCTAAACTAGCCGCCATTGAACTCGCCGAAGCTGGTTATACGCAACCTGTACCGCGCAAGGATATTAAAGTACTGGGCCGCGGCGCTTTAGGCATGTTTATTTCAGGCGTGTACGCCATGTACGAAGGAAGTTATATTTCAGAGCACGATCAGAAAATTGCCCGTAAGCTGGCCTATGTGATGTCGGGCGGCGATTTGTCGACACCTACGCTGGTATCGGAGCAATACTTATTGAATCTGGAACGCGAAGCATTTTTGTCCCTTACCGGTGAGCGCAAAACCCTGGAACGCATCAAAAGCATTTTAACCTCGGGTAAACCGCTCCGAAATTAAAAAATTTAAAAATTGAATGAGAAGCTTGGAGTTGTAGAAGTTTGAATTGCTTATAACGGATAATCTAATCTCCAATATCAAATATCTAACATCTAAAAATATGCAAAATGCCTATATCGTAGCCGGTTATCGTTCGGCTATTACCAAAGCAAACCGGGGCGGCTTCCGGTTTACCCGCCCCGACGACTTAGCTGCCGATGTCATTAAGCATTTACTGGCTTCGGTGCCTCAGTTAGACTCCGAGCGAGTTGATGATTTAATTGTAGGAAATGCGGTCCCGGAAGCAGAACAAGGTTTACAAATGGGCCGAATGATCGCCTTATTAGCGTTACCTACCAGCGTGTCTGGGATGACGGTAAACCGCTACTGTGGCTCCGGTATTGAAACCATTGCGATTGCCTGTAGTAAAATTGCCGCCGGTATTTCGGATTGCATTATTGCCGGCGGTACCGAATCTATGTCGCTGGTACCAACAGTAGGTTTTAAAACGGCTCCTAATTACAACTTAGCCGTAAAGCACCCGGAGTATTTCTTAAGCATGGGTTTAACCGCCGAAGCAGTAGCAAAGGATTACAACGTTTCGCGCGAAGACCAGGACGAATTCTCTTATAACTCGCACCAAAAAGCGATAAAAGCCATTGAAGCCGGTTTGTTCCAGGAGCAAATTGTGCCCATCACCATCGAAGAAACCTATGTGGATGAGAATGGTAAGAAGAAAACCCGCTCCTTTGTGGTAGATACCGACGAAGGTCCCCGGGCCGATACTTCCTTAGAAAAACTAGCCAAGCTAAAACCGGTATTTGCGCAAAATGGTACCGTAACGGCTGGCAACGCTTCGCAAACTTCGGATGGCGCTGCTTTTGTAATCGTCATGAGCGAGCGCCTGGTAAAAGAATTAAATCTGGAGCCTATTGCCCGCATGGTTACTTACGCAACAGGCGGAGTAGACCCGCGCATTATGGGTATGGGGCCTATTGTGGCGGTACCTAAAGCCATTAAACAAGCCGGTTTGCACTTGAATGATATTGACCTTTTTGAAATTAACGAAGCCTTTGCCGCTCAAACCTTAGCTGTAGTCCGCCATCTGGATATTCCGGAAGAAAAGTTAAATGTGAGTGGTGGCGCTATTGCAACCGGCCACCCATTAGGTTGCTCCGGGGCTAAATTGAGCATCCAGCAATGGCACGAACTCCGCCGCCGGAAGCAAAAGTACGGCCTGGTTACTGCCTGCGTAGGCGGTGGTCAGGGAGTGGCGGGGATTTATGAACTTTTGAGTTGATTAGATATAGGACAAAGGATGTTGGACAAAAGACTATTATATGCACAATTTTCGGGAACTAAGGATATGGCAAGAATCTATACAAATAGCAAAAGCAGTATACTTGGAAACGGCGAATTTTCCAGCTAATGAGAAGTTTAGTCTAACATCGCAAATAAATAGATCCGTTGTTTCTATTGCCTCTAACATAGCTGAAGGTGCGATTCCTAAAAACTGAAGAAACTCTAATAAAGAATTTCTTCAGTTTTTAGGAATCGCACTTGGTTCTGCTTTTGAACTAGAAACACAATTAATCTTAGCTCATTCTTTCGGGTTTATACAAAAGAAAAATTTTGATGAAATTATAAATCAGATTCAACGAATTCAGAAAATGATAAATGCTTTTAAAGCATCGTTAAATAAAACAGTCTAACATCCTTATTCCTATGTCTAACATCTAATAACATGGAAGTAGCTAATAAAACCCTAAATGGCGGCGAGTTCTTGATAAAAGAAACTCCGGCGGCCGATGTATTTATTCCGGAGGAATTTAACGAAGAGCAACGCATGATGGCCGAAACGGCCAAAGAATTTGTACAAACGCAAGTGGAGCCACTGCTAGACCGGCTGGATAACCACGAAGAAGGGTTGATGGAAGGGTTGATGCAACAGGCCGGTGAACTAGGTTTGTTTGCTTTATCCTTACCCGAAGAATACGGTGGCTTTGATAAAGACTTTAACACGTCGTTGCTGGTAACAGAATCGGTAGGAGGCGGACATTCGTTCCCGGTTGCTTTTGCCGCCCACACTGGTATTGGCATGCTGCCTATTCTGTATTTTGGTACCGAAGAACAAAAGCAAAAGTACTTACCAAAATTATCCAGTGGGGAGTGGGTTGCGGCTTATTGCCTCACCGAACCAGGCTCCGGTTCCGATGCATTAGCCGCTAAAACCAAAGCGGTATTGGATGCCGGCGGGGAAAATTACGTTCTGAACGGACAGAAAATGTGGATTACCAATGCCGGTTTTGCGCAAGTTTTTATTGTTTTTGCTCAGGTAGATGGTGATAAGTTTACCGGCTTTATCGTGGAAAAAGATTTTCCCGGTTTTAGTTTGGGTAACGAAGAACATAAGATGGGTATTAAAGGCTCTTCTACCCGCCAGGTTTTTCTAACCGATTGCTTAGTGCCTAAAGAAAACGTGCTCGGGCAAATTAGTAAAGGCCATTTAATTGCGTTTAATATTCTAAACCTAGGCCGGATTAAATTAGCTGCCGCTACCTTGGGAGCTTCTAAAAAAGTAATTAATCTGGCGGTGAAATATGCCAATGAACGCTCTCAATTTAAAATTCCGATTTCAAAATTTGGGGCTATCCGCCATAAATTAGGCCAAATGGCTACCCGGATATTTGCCAGCGAATCCGCTTTATACCGCACGGGTAATGACATTTACCTGAAAGAACAAGAATTACTAGCCGCGGGCAAACCATTCGCCGAAGCTTTGTTAGGAGCCGCAAAAGAATTTGCCGTAGAAGCGGCCATGTTAAAAGTAGACGGTTCCGAAACGTTAGATTATGTGGTAGATGAAGGCGTACAGATTTATGGTGGTTACGGGTATTCGGCTGATTATCCTATGGATCGTGCTTACCGCGATGCCCGTATTAACCGCATCTTTGAAGGTACCAACGAAATTAATCGTATGCTTACCGTGGATATGCTCCTGAAAAAAGCGTTAAAAGGGGAGTTGGATCTGATGAGCCCGGCCAAAGCCATTCAGGACGAACTTATGAGTATTCCGGATTTTGGCGAAGAGGAAGAAGGCCTGTTTGTAGCCGAAAAGAAAATTATCCGGAACATGAAAAAAGCTATTTTGCTGGTAGCGGGCACGGCGGTACAAAAGTTTATGATGACCCTGGAAAAAGAACAGGAAGTACTCATGAACATTGCCGATATGGCCATACAAACTTACATCGCTGAATCAACCTTATTGCGGGTAGAAAAACTCATTAATCTGAAGGGGGAAGAAGCAGCTGCTCGCCAAAAGGATATGGCTCTGGTGTATTTATACGATGCGTTGGATGGTATTTACTTAGCAGGTAAAGAAGCTATAGCCGCCATGGCCGAAGGCGATGAATATAAATTGTTATTCATCGGCATTAAACGGTTTACCAAAGCCGAACCATTTAACATCAAAGAAGCCCGGCGCCGCATTGCTTCGGAGATGATTCAACAGAACCAATTTATTTACTAAACGTACTAAAAAATGCTTTAAAAGCCGGCTCCTAAATTAGGAGTTGGCTTTTTTGCTAATGCGGAAATTTTGATATTTTAACTTGTTAGACAAACTTCTAAATTATAGTATTTAATAAGGCCGAACATGCACGTTGTTAATACTTTAAAAATTATGTTTGAGCTAAATTTAAGCTAAAGATAATGAAGTAATATTCTATTTTAAGATTGTAAAAAGCAAGCAGCTATTAAATTCTCTGTTATTGAATATTTTAAAATTATAATGCTTTTTGTTGAAGATAAAATAGAGTAGTATTAATAAATTATTACCTGAAGATAGGATAAGAAGGAATGTTATAAAAAAATAATTTGATTAATTACTAAATTAAGAGGAAAATACTAAGAAAGTTATAGGAATATTCTTATGTGATGGGAATTGTATGAATGGAGCTTATTACCTTTATAGCTCAAAGTAAATAATAGTATTACTTACTTTTTTTGTGTGATTTTGAGTCCGGAAGGTTATTGATTAAATTATATTGCCAAAGCTTTTAAAAGTGAATAGGTAACAACTTTTTACCTTCAAGATGAAATCAACAAACAGATATTTACAGTTAACTAGCTAATATTTTTAAATTTATTCTTAAAAATATTAGTAAAGCTCTAGTTGTAAACAGACCAAACCTTATATGAAATCTATACTTAAGTTGTTGTTATTAGTAAGTTTAATGGTTGTAAGTCGCTTAGATAAGCAAAACTGGCACCTTACCGCTAAAGCAAACAAAGAAAGCATTCCTGCTACTTACCCTGTAAGTGATAATAATTTTACTAAAGTAGTAAATTCACCTATTCAGCAATTTTATATCAGCCAGAAATAATACTTTCCTTTTAACTTATTCTGCTCCAGTTTACGGTATTTGCTTGTAGCGATTGAATGTGCTGCTTTATATTCTCGTGTTCAGGCAAAGCTAATTCCGGATCCATTTCTAAAATTTCCAGAGCTGCTGCCCTTGATTCCTGCAAAATTTTAGCATCTTTTGCTAAATCAGCAATTAATAAATCTAATACTCCACTTTGTTGCGTGCCCATTAAATCTCCCGGTCCACGGAGTTTTAAATCTATATCCGCAATTTCAAAACCGTTGTTCGTGCGAACCATTGTTTCTAAGCGAATTTTACTTTCCTTGCTTAGTTTGTAACTGGTCATTAATATGCAGTAGCTTTGCTCGGCTCCCCGTCCTACGCGCCCGCGTAATTGATGTAGTTGCGATAAACCAAACCGTTCGGCACTTTCAATTATCATAACCGAAGCATTAGGCACATTTACCCCCACTTCAATTACAGTAGTAGCTACCATAATATGAGTTTCGTTTTTTACGAAGCGCTGCATTTCAAAATCTTTGTCCTGCGGCTTCATTTTGCCGTGCACCATGCTAATCTGGTATTCCGGAAATGCCCGCGTCACGCTTTCGTAACCATCCATTAAATCTTTGTAATCCATTGTTTCGGATTCTTCGATAAGTGGATACACAATGTAGACCTGGCGACCCAGTTTTATTTGTTCACGCAAGAAGCCGAATACCCGCAACCGGTGCGCATCGTAGCGGTGCACCGTAATTATTTCTTTTCGGCCGGCGGGCAACTCATCAATTACCGATACATCCAAATCGCCATACAAGGTCATGGCTAAAGTGCGCGGAATAGGAGTAGCCGTCATAACGAGCACGTGGGGTATAATCCATGGATTTTTCTGCCAAAGTTTGGAGCGTTGGGCTACCCCAAACCGGTGTTGCTCGTCAATTATGCAAAGGCCCAGGTTCTGGAACTTTACTACATCTTCGAGCAGCGCATGAGTACCTACAATCATTTTCATTTCGCCCGATTGCAGTTGTTCGTGCAAAATTCTGCGTTCGCTCTGCTTGGTAGAGCCGGTAAGTTTGCCTATTAAAATACCTAATTTATCAGCGTATTGCTTTAAACCTACATAATGCTGATCGGCCAGAATCTCGGTGGGAGCCATTAAACAAGATTGAGCGCCGTTGTCGTAGGCAATGAGCATAGCAATAAAAGCCACAATGGTTTTACCACTACCTACATCGCCTTGCAAGAGCCGGTTCATTTGTTTGCCAGCGCCTAAATCTTTGTAAATTTCTTTAACTACTCTTTTTTGAGCATTGGTTAAATCAAAAGCTAAATGGTTATTATAAAACTCCGTAAGAGTAGGCACTTGTTTAAAAACCTGACCTTTAAGTTCGGCTTTACGCACTGTTTTCTGCCGAAGTAACTTTAGTTGTACATAAAACAACTCTTCAAATTTAAGTCGGAAGCGGGCTGCAGTAAGCTTTTCGGTTGATGCCGGAAAATGAATGTTCTGTAAGGCATCTAGCTTCGAAATCATGCGATACCGGTCCAACAAACTAAAAGGCAAAGTTTCTTTTACCTGCGGTTGAGCCAGCTTTAGCAATTCGGCCATCATGCGGCTAATGGCCTTACTATCAATACGGTGATTTTTAAGTTTTTCGGTGGTATTGTAAACCGGTTGCAGAAAACTTTGATCAGCTTTTATTTCGCTTACAGCTTCTATCTCCGGATGGGCCATATTCAGGCGGCTGTTAAAAAATGTAGGCTTACCAAAAATAACATACTCCAAGCTTTTTTGGAGTTGCGTTTGCATCCATTTAACGCCTTTAAACCAAACCAATTCTAATTCACCGGTACTATCTTGTACTATAACCGATAAGCGCTGTTTGCGGCCTTCCCCTAGTAACTCTTTTGATTTTACAAACCCTTTAATCTGCACAAAAGGCAAACCTTCGTCGAGGTCAGAGATTTTATAAACCTGGGTCCTATCAAGATAGCGGAAAGGATAATGCTGAATTAAATCGCCGTACGTAAAAATAGTAAGTTCTGTTTGCAACAAAATTGCTCTTTGCGGACCTATGCCTTTCAGAAACTCAATTTTAGTACGGAAAAAGTTAGACACTCTTTTAAATTATGTATTAGAAATTAAAAATTGGAAATGAATCTAAACAAGAAGATTTCATTCCTTGATATTATAGCATTTGCTTTTTTAATTTTCAATCAATATCAAATAGTTTTTAAATTTCTAATTCATAATTTTTAATTTCAAATTCTTAAATTGTTTACCTCCACTCCAAAGTGTTGAGCATATGAACAATGTCCTTTTTAATGTATTCAATTACTGGAGCCAGCGAGTCGTTGGCGGTAGCGGTACGAAAATACAAGGCACCCCGGAAAAATCGCTCCGTAGAATCGGTTACATAGAACTGAAATTGGCTGGGAACTTCGCCGCTTAGTTCAAATAAATTAGCGGTTTTGCCTGTAGGAGTTTTTATTACTGCTTCCGTAATTCCTTCGGCCTTTATCTGGTGCTTGGAGGTTAAGCGGCGAGCATCTTCGATAAGCGCATTAAAGGTCTTTTGATTATGGTTAATAGTTCGATAGGTAAGCTGCACATTGGCGTTAAAACGAGGGTAAAACACGTTAATCCAATGTGGTTCTGCCAGCCGAGAGGAGTCTGGCCGGATTTTACTGTATACCGAATATTCGAAATAATATGGATGTTTTTCGGTAAGCGGCCGGTACTTTGGCACCGGTAAATCAATGCGGTTGTAGCCTTTAGGTTTAGGAGTAAACTCTTCGGAGCACGAATAGAAAACAAAAGAACCTAAGCACAACAGCAAAACTGGTTGCTTAAGCCACCGATGAAATATTTTCCTTGCTTTCGCCCACATATACTTTTACACGTTTAACGTGTTTGTTATCCGCTGATTCTATTACAAACTTAAATTTATCAAATTCAGTATCTTCGCCATCCTGCGGAATTTTAGAAAATAACTCAATCATTAAACCTCCTATTGATTCGTTTTTACCTCTTACCGGCTCAAAAATATCGGTAGTACTACCAATAATCCGGCAGAAATCGGCCAGCGAGGTTTTCCCTTCAAAGATATAGGTGTTTTCGTTGATTTGCGAATAAACAATTTCGTCTTCTTCGTCAAATTCATCTTTAATATCGCCCACAATTTCTTCAATTACATCTTCAAAGGTTAACAAACCCGACGTGCCGCCGTATTCATCTACAACAATAGCCATATGAACGTGGCGCTCCTGAAAATCTTTTAGTAAATCATCTACTTTTTTAATTTCCGGTACAAAATACGGCGGCCGGATTAAGGTTTGCCAAATAAAGTCAGGGCTGGCATCTAAATGCGGAAGCAAATCTTTTACGTATAAAATGCCTTCTATCTGGTCAATGCTGCCGTTGTAAACCGGAATCCGGGAGTACTCATACTGGTTAATTAACGGAATAATTTCGGCGAGTTTTTGGGTAATATCAAAAGCAGCAATATCCATGCGGGAGCGCATTACTTGTTTTACCGTAAGCGAACCAAAATTAACAATCCCTTTCAGGATTTCTTTTTCTTCGTGGGTAGTTTCAGGGGTGCTAGCTTCTTCAATGGCTTGCTGTAGTTCTTCAATAATTTGGGTAGTGGGCCGATGACGATATCGGTTCTCGATGGCTTGAGTAATGTATAAAAGCAATGAAACAAGCGGAGAAAGTAAATTTTGTGCCGTATTTACTACGCCCGTCATTCGTTGCGCCGTAATCAGGTTCTTCTGATTGGCATATACTTTTGGTAATACTTCGCCAAAAAAAGCAATTGCCAAGGTAAATAGTAAGGTAAAGCCTAATAACATGCCCATGTTAATAGTGGGCAAAGCAACTACCTCCCAAAAAAGATGCAAACTAATAATAACAATACTCAAATTAATAATAGTATCGAGTACCAATAGAGTAGTAAGCAACCGGCGCGGGTTTTCCAGTAAAACTGGTATCAGATGTATCGAGCGCTTCGGGCTTTGCCGGCAAAGTATCAGGTCGTTTTCGGATAAGGAGAAAAATGCAACCTCAGCTCCCGAAACCAGGGCTGAGGCTGTTAGTAAAAAAATAATGCAAATGAAAGTAAGATACGGCAACAAGCCCGAAAAATCGGGAAGGATTAAAAGTAAGGAGAGTACTATAAAACTTTTACTCTCAGGGTCGCCGCCCGAATCAATATTTTCCAAAGTAAAGCTGTTTAGTGGAACATCGGGTTAAAAGGGCAAATCATCTGGTTCACCCTCAAAGGCCGGCGCTTCAGCCCGCCCGCCTGAACTCGAACCAGCCGTTTCCGGGTTGCTGTTATTTGCTCCGGCATCGGTCCGGCCACCTAACATAGTCATGTTATCGGCTACTATTTCGGTGGAGTAACGCTGAATACCTTCTTTATCCTGATAATTGTTCGTTCTGATTTTACCTTCAATGTAAACTGATTGCCCTTTTTTTAAGTATTTCTCGGCTACTTCAGCTAAACCACGCCATACCACAATGTTGTGCCACTCGGTGCGTTCCTGCTTTTCGCCATTTTTATCTTTAAAAGTCTCAGAAGTAGCAATCGGAAAACGAGCTACAGCTACGCCGCCTTCCAGATGCCGTACTTCCGGATCTTTGCCCAAATTACCTACTAAAATTACTTTGTTTACACTTGCCATAGAAAACGCGTTTAGGTTTACAAAACTAAAGTTAAGTTTAAATATAATTAAAATCCGGTATCCTGCAAATATTGGCTGATAAGGACAGATTTAGGTAATTGCTCAATTTCATCTTTCGAATAAGCCACTAAGTCAGTTGATTCCAGGCTTTTCTCCCTTAAACGGAAATTTAGTTCTATCAGATAAAATTTGGCTACTATTTTCTGGTGACTTAAAGTACGTTTATACGTTTTAATGGGTTCCTGAATATATTTATAATCTATAGAAGGTTCCAGACTGGATACTTGTTGCCGGATACTTTCCGGGGAAAAAGCAGCTTCCTCTTCGGGTAATAAATAAAAATCGTAGAGCCCCTGCCAAATATCACTTTCCGTTCGCTTTTTTAAATAATACGTTTGCTCGTGTCGAAACACCAGATAATGGAAATATCGCAAGCGGCTGCCTTTATTTTTAACTTTATGCGGTAAGGCTTCTACCAGGCCGTGCTGAAACGCGTAGCACACCTGCTGGAAAGGACAAAACAAGCAATCGGGCATTAATGGGGTGCATTGGATAGCCCCAAATTCCATAATGGCTTGGTTATAAGTATCCGGGTGATCAGCGGGAATTAACGAATCGGCGAGTACCTGAAAGGCTTTTTTACCGGCCGGACTAGCAATGTTTTCGGCCAACCCAAATACTCTGGCCAGTACCCTAAACACGTTACCATCTACTACGGCTACCTTTTCTCTATAAGCAAAAGAAGCAATTGCGGCGGCTGTATACGGACCAATTCCTTTTAATTGCAATAAACCATTGTAAGTAGCAGGAAATATTCCATTACATTCTTTCGTTATATAGATGGCCGTTTGGTGCATATTGCGGGCCCGGGAATAATACCCCAGACCTTGCCAGTGGCGGAGTACTTCGTCAGGCGGAGCGGCTGCTAAATCCTGAACAGTAGGGTAAGCAGAGATAAAATCCAGGTAATAAGGTAATCCTTGTTTCACCCGGGTTTGTTGTAAAATTACTTCGGATAGCCAAATAGCGTACGGATCTTTGGTTTCGCGCCAAGGTAAAGAACGTTGATGACGTTGGTACCAATTTATTAAGGTAGTGGCAAAATAATCAGGAGTAGGAAGCGCCATTATGGTATTATTTGACTTAAAAATAGTATGCTTAACAACAATCTGACAGCATAAAATGATTTTTTGAGTAAATAGTTTTTACTTATCGAAAAGTGGGAGTACCTTTGTGCCCCGATTTAAAGCTAAGTAAAAGACAGAGTTAGCCTTATAACGCAACAATTTTATTTAATTATTTTTTTAACTAACAAACAAACTTTACCACAGTGACTAAAGCAGAAGTAATATCAGAGATTGCAGAGAAGACAGGTATTGAGAAAACGGATGTAGCTGCTACCGTTGAAGCATTCTTCAAAGTAGTGAAAGATTCCATGTCTAATGGTAACAATATCTATGTGAGAGGATTCGGTAGCTTTGTCAATAAGAAAAGAGCGAAGAAAGTAGCCCGTAACATCTCCAAAAATACGGCTATTATTATTGATGAGCACTTTATTCCTTCCTTTAAGCCTTCAAAAACATTTATTCAGAAAATAAAAAATAGCAAAAAGCTGAACGTAGCAGCTGTTTCTCAATAAATGGGAATAGTTAACTTATCTTATTTGTATCATAATAATTTATAATAGCTTCTGAAAACGATCTTCCGACCTCAAATTTTAGTGGTAATAGCGGCAATTGCGCTTATTATTGGAATGTTTTTTTTGCCCAGAGTTATTATAAACAAAGATAAGCAAGGAGCTCTTTCCAAATCAGGTGCGGCTCGCGATAAAGGAACCGCACCTGCCTCCGGAGAAGAAAGCCACGAAGGTCATGCGCACGCCCCCGGCGAAGGCCATGATGCCGAAGAGGTAGCTCACGTAGAAGCAACCCCTCAGCAACTTGCCGAATTAAATCTTTTGCGGCGGCAATATAACCTGGAAAAAAATGATTTGGCGCGCCTGAAACTAGCTAACCAGTTAGGGCAGAAGTACGCGGCAATTAGTAAATATGATAGTGCTGGTTACTTTTATGAGCAGGTAGCAGCGGTTCGTCCCGGTGAAACAGCATATCAGAAAGCGGCAGATCAATACTTTGAGGCATTTAGCTTTGCGGCCACCGAAGACCGCTCGAAGGTACTAGGAGAAAAAGCCCGGAGCCTGTACGAAAAAGTGTTGCAAAATAACCCAGCTAACCTGGATGCTAAAACCAACATAGCCATGACTTACATTGCCAGTGAGTCGCCTATGCAAGGAATTACCCTGCTACGGGAAGTAATTACTACCGATCCAAATAACGAAAAAGCTTTGTTTAACCTGGGTATTTTGTCTATTCAATCTACGCAGTACGATAAAGCTATTGAGCGATTTGAGAAATTAGTAAGCCTTAATCCGAAGCACGTACAAGGTAATTTTTACCTGGGAGTTTCATTGGCAGAAGCAGGCAAAAAACAAGAGGCCGAAACAGCCTTAAAAAGAGCTAAATCGCTCAGCGATGATCCTGGTTTTCAGGCATCGGTAGATAATGAATTAAGTAAATTAAAATAGTACTAATTTAGCTGTAGCAAAAATTCTGTTGTAGTTAGATTACCCAAAAAATCAAAAAAGTTTAATCCATTAAATCAAAAAATTATGCCTTGCGGTAAAAAAAGAAAAAGACACAAAATCTCTACTCACAAAAGAAAAAAACGTCTACGGAAAAACAGACATAAGAAAAAATAGCACTTTGTTATTTTTTTGCAGGCCCACGTTGCAGCGCGCAATCGTGGGTTTTGGTATTTTAGTTAACACCTAATCCTTAAAATAGTGAGTAATGAATTAATTATCAATTCTACTCAGGATGGGGAACGAATCGCGCTCTTACAGGATAAAAGATTAGTTGAATATCACTTTGAACGTAATGATACCAACTATACTGTAGGAGATATTTTTCTGGGCACTGTTAAAAAAGTAATGCCCGGCCTGAATGCTGCTTTTATTGATATTGGATACGAGAAAGACGCTTTTCTCCACTACCACGACTTGGGCGTCAATTTTCGATCGCTCAGTAAATTCGTAAAAGTAGCTCAGACGCAAAAAAACGCTACGGCTCGTTTAAGTCAGTATAAATTTGAACCCGAAATTGATAAGCTCGGTAAAATCAGCGATGTGCTGAAAAAAGGGCAGCAATTACTGGTACAAATTGTTAAAGAACCTATTTCTACCAAGGGGCCGCGACTCTCGTGCGAGTTGTCGTTGGCTGGTCGGTATCTGGTGCTGGTTCCGTTTTCGAATACGGTGAGCGTATCTAAGAAAATTGTGAGCAAAGAAGAGCGCCAGCGACTGAAGCGGTTAATTATGTCCATTAAGCCCGAAAATTTCGGGGTAATTATCCGGACAGTAGCAGAAGGCCGCGATGTGGCAGAACTGGATAAAGATCTGCGGAGCATGGTGGCTAATTGGGAAGAAGGCTTTAATGTATTACGTACAGCCAAAGAGCGCGATAAAGTTCTCGGCGAACTAGGAAGATCGTCGTCCATCCTGCGGGATATTTTAAACGAAAGCTTCGACAGTATAGTGGTAGATAGTGCCAAACTGTACGAAGAGACCAAAAATTATATTGAGAAAATTGCACCGGATAAAGCCCGGATTTTAAAGCACTACTCAGGTAAAGTAAAAACCTTTGAGCAGTTTGGAATTGAAAAGCAGCTAAAATCGCTGTTTGGTAAAACGGTAAGTATACCCGGTGGAGGTTACCTGGTAATTGAACACACCGAAGCGCTACACGTAATCGACGTGAACAGCGGAAATAAATCGAACACCGAGACGGATCAGGAAGCAACCGCCCTCAATGTAAACCTAACGGCTGCCCGCGAAGTTGTACGCCAAATGCGACTTCGCGATTTAGGTGGTATAATTGTTACGGATTTTATTGATATGAAATCGGCGGAAAACCGCCAGAAAGTGTTTGATGTAGTAAAAGAAGAGATGAAAAGGGACCGTTCTAAATCAACGGTTTTGCCTATTTCTAAATTTGGGTTAATGCAGATTACCCGCCAGCGCGTACGACCGGAACAAAACATTGTTACTGGCGAAGTTTGCCCGACTTGTAACGGCACTGGTAAAATATCGGCCAGCATTTTGGTTACCGACGAAATCGAAAATACTATTGACGATTTACTAACGAACCAGAATCAGAAGAACATTACGCTTTACGTGCATCCGTTTTTACACGCGTATTACACCAAGGGCCTGATTTCGAAGCAACTGAAGTGGTTCTTCCATTATTATAAATGGATTGGAGTTATGAAAGATACTTCGTTGGGCTTAACGGAATATAAGATAATGGATGAACGTAACGAAGAAATTGAAGTACACTCCAGCGCTATAGAAGTAAACAGTGTACAAGATAAGTTTGAAGCAGTAGACGAAGTAGTTTAATTAGCACCCATTATTAATAAAAATAAAACCCGCCGTTAATTAAACGGCGGGTTTTTTAATGCTTCAAAGTTAGAATTGTAAGAGAAATTTAAACCAGAAAGTTATTTCTAAAACTTAACTCCTAAATCAAGAGAAAAAATATTGTTTCTTACTTCAATTTTATCGCTAATTCTTTCTTCATAATAATCATCAATGCTGGCTAAGCCACGATGATATGATAAACCACCGAATAATTTAGTAGTTTCCCCAACCTGGTATTCCAAGCCGGTTCCTAAAATAACATCCGCATCAAATACGTTGAAGTGTTTAGAATATTTTTTATTATCTGGGTCTAATTTTTCACCGTTAACCTTTGCTCCCATGCGGGGGTTAAGCGAAAAACCAGTCTGGAAATAAACTCTCATATCGGGAGCCACCTCGTTCGTAAATAATTTAACCGTAAGTGGAATTTCTAAGTATTGTAAGGAAATGTCGTCGGTAGTACGACCACTAACGCCAGGTTGAATAAATGAAGTAGGGTAAGAAACGCTTCCACCTTTTCCGGTAAAAGATAAACCTGTGGAGAAAGCGGCATTTTCGGTAAAGTATAAATCAGCAATTACCCCAAACCCAAACCGGAAATTAGCACCTTCTTTTTCAAAGTCTACATTAGAAGGTACAATAAGACGCTGGCCGGCAATGGAAGGTGTAATTTTAATGCCTAATTCTAGCTCCTGGGCGAAAGCAGTAGACGTAAAAGCCAATAAGAGACAGATAAAAGTAATTTTTTTCATAGTTGTAAATTAAATAAACAGATTAAAAGCCTATCAGTATAATAGTTTAGTTTTGTAGCAAATGTATTTAATAAAACATAGCCAAATATTTGTTTTTCTTTCTTTGTTGTTGGTATTCAGTTGCCAGAAAAAATCCTGCGAAATTGATTCCAGAATTGCTGCCATTAACATTAATCTGCCAATACAACGGCTGGAAAAAGCTTTATACGCCAGTAAATCAAAAGAAGATGTGCAACGCTTCTTACAGGCAAATTCTTTATTCGCTCGGAAGTACCTGCAAGTTGATGCTAACCATTTAGATAACAACTTAATAAACTCCCTTTATGGTCTGGTTACCAATCCGCAATTAAGTAAATTTGTAACCGAAACCGAGAAGACTTTTGGTAATCTGGAGCCTCAGCAACGCGATTTAGTAACGGCATTTAAGCACATTAAATATTATTATCCGAAAACAAACTTACCGCAGGTCCAAACTTTTGTATCGGGCTTACTGGGGCCGGATTTAGTGGTGAGCGATAGCATAATTGTACTGGGTCTGGATTATTTTGTGGGTGATAAAGCTAGTTATCGACCTAAACAACCCAATTACATTTTGGACCGCTACAAACCACAAAATTTAATTCCGGCGGTAATGCTGCAGCAATCGGCCAAATTTAACTCCACGGATTTAGACGATAAACGCATGATGGCTCAGATGATCTATTACGGAAAGTCGTACTACTTTACACAACATGTTTTGCCCTGTACCCCTGATTCTACCATAATTGGTTTCTCGGACCAGCAAATTGCCGATGTGCAATACAATGAGGGTAAAATTTGGGCGCATTTAGTAGAGAAAAATTTACTTTTTGAAACCAATCATTTTAAAACGGGCAAATACCTGGAAGAACGCCCCACCGTACCGGAGATTGATGCCAAATGCCCGGGAAGAATTGGCCGGTGGGTAGGCTGGCAAATTGTGCGGAAATACATGGAAGAAAATCCGGAAGTTACTTTGCCGCAGCTTATGGCGGAAAAAGATGCCCAAAAGATTTTTAATAATTCGCATTATAAACCGAAGCGCAGGAGTTAAAAGCAAAAGGTTAAACTGCTTAAGAAAGAGAAGGAGCTAGATGAAAATACTTATTAAATGGGTAACTGTGTGCTTATGGTCTGTTGTATTGTTATGGGGTTGCAAATTAACGGCTCAGCAAAAAACAGAAGCGGAACTACCCGTTACTACCGAAAACCAAATGCCTGAGAAGAAAAAAGCGCCACCTTTACCTATAAAGCAAAGTAACCAGCAAGCAGCGGCGCCGGCTATTTCTCCCGGGCATTGCCGCATCATTGGGAAAGTAATTGCTATTTCGCCGGAACCGGAAGCCGGAGTTACCGGTATTTGTGGTCAGGTACCTTGCCGGGCTAAAGTAAAAATTCAAAAGATATTGGGCTACGGACATTCCTTTAATCAAACGCTGGCCGTAGACCAAGAAATAAACGCTTATTTTACTTTTTCTTTACAACCTTCGGCTAAACTGTTGCCAAACATGACCACCCCTTTACCCGGTTTAAAAATAGGTAGTTCTTTTCAGGCTGATATTTCACCGGGTGCGGAGATGGTTGGCACCACTTCGCCTTGGTACCAGGTGGCAGTTTATCAAATTCCTTAACCCTTAAGCGGTCACTATATGCTTCTTTAGTGCTTTTTAAAGTAAGGTTTTGTAACTGATAAATGGCAAAACCTGGGCTTGCATTGTTAGGTAGATACCAGTAACTTATACTTCAGACTAGAAAAAAACATTCCTTTATTACTTACCTTTTGGGCATAATGCATTCATCAACTAGGAATCGCTACCTGTTATCTATATTTTTCTTACTTATTGTTTTTTGTGGTGCGTTTTATTTTTCTACTAAAACAATGCTGAGGGGTAAAGACGCGCAATCTGCTTCTTACTACATTCACCGCATCAAGAAAAAAGTAAAATCTGAAATTGGCTCAGAGGAAGATCCGGGTGCCCGTGCCCGTTATGAATTTGACAGATTAAAAAATCCGTTTACCGGAGATATTCCGGAAAATATCCGCGCGAAAGAATTAAGCTTTGCTGCTAAATTACCGCGCAACACAGCTTTATTGCAGTATAAAAATGTAAATCCGGCAGCCAGGCAACTAATTGCCGACTGGGACCAACGTGGTCCGTATAATGTAGGCGGGCGTACGCGGGCCTTAGCTATTGATGTGGCCGACGAGAATGTAATTTTAGCCGGTGGGGTTTCGGGTGGTATGTGGCGTTCTACGGATAATGGCGTGTCGTGGGAAAAAACAACGGAACCTAGTATGCTGCACAGCGTTTCCGCCTTAGCGCAAGACACGCGTCCGGGTAAAACAAATATTTGGTACCATGGCAGCGGCGAGTTGGAGGGTAATTCGGCAGCAGCGCCTTCGGCCAATTACCGGGGCAACGGAATCTATAAATCAACAAATAATGGAATATCCTGGCAAATTCTACCCTCTACACAAACTACCGACGTAACCACCTTTAATAACGTTTTTCAGTGGAGTTGGCGATTGGTCACGAACCCGGCTAATGTTAATCAGGATGAAGTATACGTGGCTACGATTGGCGGTATTCAACGTTCCGTGAATGGCGGCACTACCTGGACGAATGCCTTAGGCACGAACAGTGCCGTACAAAGTAATAATTACTCCCGTTATACCGATATTGCCATTAGTAGTCAAGGAGTGCGTTATGCTACCATGAGCGAAATTACAACCAGCGGTAGCGGCAGCTCACCCCAAAAAGGCATATTTCGGTCAACGGAAGGCACCAACTGGATTAATATAACCCCAGCTAAATTTCCGGAAGGATTTGAACGGATTGTGCTGGCTATTGCGCCTTCCAACGAAAACATAGTTTATTTCCTGGCTCATACTCCCAATTTTGGTAAGTTTGATGCCAGTATCTGGAAATATACCTATATTTCTGGTGATGGTAGCGGAGCGGGCGGTACCTGGGAAGATCGATCGGCTAACGTACCTGATTTTTCGAAAGATATAGGAGATTACAATGCTCAGGATAATTATAATATGCTTATTCAGGTGAAACCTGATAATCCGAACATAGTTTTTATTGGAGGTACCAACTTGTATGTGTCCAGAAATGGGTTTGCTACTGGTAATCAAACGCGCTGGATTGGTGGTTACCTGGAAAATGTAGATTGGTATCCCAACCATCACCCGGACCAACATGCTTTGGTATTTTATCCATCTAACCCAAACCGGATTCTTTCCGGGCACGATGGAGGACTTAGCCGGGCTAATAATATTAATACTTCCGATTCCATCCGCTACGAAGATTTAAACCGGGGATATATTACCACCCAATGCTATAGTATTGCCATTAACTTAAACGAACAAGAAAACGATATTCTGGGCGGATTTCAGGATAACGGCTCTTGGGTAACGCAAAACAACAGTGCGACCACTAACTGGAGTAATTTGTTTTTCGGCGATGGTGCTACTACTGCTATTACTAAAAATTCCTGGATTGTTTCAGCTCAGGAAGGTTTTATTGTGCGATACGCTTTTAGTAATACAAACGAATTTTTAGGTTATGCACAGCTTAATCCAGCGGGAGTAGAAGGTTACGAATTTATTAATCCGTACCTTATTGATCCGAATAACCAATTTGTAATGTATTTGCCCAAAGGGGATACCTTGTACCGCAACAGCGATATTTCAGCTATTCCGTTGTCCAAAGGGGATTTAAACGAAGAAACTCCTAATTGGCGCATCATAAGCACCGTCGATCCTTCTTTATCCCGACGCATCACCGCAGTAGCAGTAAGTAAAACACCCGCTGATATTGTTTATTTTGGTACGGATAATGGCAAGTTATTTAAGTTAACCAACCCGGGAGGAGCCACTCCAGCCAGAACTACTATTACCGGAACTAATTTCCCGCCAGGTTATATTTCTTGTATTGCGGTAAATCCAGCCGATGCCAACGAAGTAATAGTTACATTTTCTAACTATGGGGTACTTAGTTTATTTCAAACCAAAGATGGCGGTACTACCTGGGTAGCAGTGGCCGGTAATTTAGAACAAAGACCTGATGGCACCGGAAATGGCCCTTCTACCCGTTGGGTAAGTATTTTACCTTCTACAACCGGTGGTCAAACCAAGTATTTTGTAGGAACCAGTACCGGCTTATACGCTACGGCTAACTTACAAGGCGAACAAACCATTTGGCTGAAAGAAGGCCAGACTACCATTGGCGATGTTCCGGTGGATATGGTTTTATCCCGGTCGGTAGATAACCTGGTGGCAGTAGGAACCCACGGTAATGGCGTATACACGGTAAATTATAACGTAGATATTGAAAGCCCGGCAGCAACCGATCAGATTGCGGTAAAAGCTTACCCTTCTCCGTTTACGGTAAATAAACCGATAACCATTGAGTATACCATACCGCGGCAAAGCCGGGTAATTATTAAAATTTACGATGTGGCGGGGCGGCTTATAACCACTTTATTAGACGAAAGCAAACAACCCGGTAACAACACTGTGCAATGGAATGGCCGCTCATCTACGGGAGCACAGGTGCATCGGGGAATGTATTTGTATACCGTTGCTACAGCCAACGATATGGAGTCGGGGAAGGTGCTGTTTTTAGGTGATTAAAAAAGTGGATATTATTTATTATCACCACTCTAAATATAAGGCGCTTATATCTACTTATTTAATTCAAGGTAAGTAGTTTGAATTTTAGTAAATAATCAGAGTTAAGCACTGGTTTTCTACTTAATACTATTGTGTTTTGAATCGTTAAAGGAAAATCCTTTAGATACTAGAAGTTAAACTTTACAGCTGTTCCGCATTTTAGAAGTTTATTTATTATCGGGTTATTTTAGTAACCATTAGTTAGTTGCAAAGTCCTATATGGTGGTGAGGATAAACTCTTAGGCGAAATTTTTACTTTTTTTAATGCGAAACAGCTTTTAAATAGTTAAAGATTACATAAAACAGAAAGGCCAGCTGTATTTAGCTGGCCTTTCTGTTTTATGGAGGTACTTAATTGTTAGCCTTTTTTTAAATATTGAGCGGCTTCTTTGGCAAAATAAGTGAGAATAATATCGGCACCAGCCCGTTTCATACTTAGTAAACATTCCATCATGGCTTTTTCGCCATCAATCCAACCATTTTGGGCTGCCGCTTTTACCATAGCGTACTCACCGCTTACATTATAAGCGGCAATGGGTAAATGTGAATTGTCGCGCAACAGTTTAATAATATCCAGATAGGCTAAAGCTGGTTTTACCATTAAATAATCGGCTCCTTCGGCGGTGTCTAACTCAGCTTCCAGTAAAGCCTCCCGGCTATTCGCGGGGTTCATCTGGTACGTTTTCTTATCGCCAAATTTTGGGGCAGAATCAAGAGCATCGCGGAACGGACCGTAGAAAGCACCTGCATATTTAGCGGTATAGCTCATAATAGCTACATTCTGAAATCCATTTCGATCTAACTGCTCGCGAATAAAGCCAACCCGGCCATCCATCATGTCGGATGGAGCAATAATATCGGCACCTGCGCGGGCTTGTTCTAAAGCCATTTTGGCCAGTATTTCTAAAGTCGCATCGTTTAAAATTTCGCCATTATCTACAATACCGTCGTGACCATCGGAAGAGTAGGGGTCCATAGCCACATCGGTTACTAAAATCACGTCCGGAAAATTTCTTTTTACTTCCCGGATAAAAGAAGGAAATAAGCCTTCAGGATTAAAGCTTTCGGACGCAAACCGGTCTTTTTTACTTTCCTGAATATTGGGGAAAGGTGCAAAGGCTTTCACGCCAAGGTCTACGCAAGACGCAATTTCGTCGAGCATTCTATCGGTAGAGTACCGGGCAATGCCGGGTATCGAGGTAATTTCTACTTTCTTGTTTTCCCCTTCCAGCACAAAAATGGGGAATATTAAATCGTTAACGGTAAGGTTATTTTCCTGAACCAGGTTCCGGATTACTTCTGTTCTCCGGTTCCGGCGCGGACGTCTGGTTAAGTTCATGTGGTAAATATTATTTTAGTTTATAGGTTGCCATCAACCGCTTACTTATACCACAAAGTTTAGACTTATGCCGTTCCCTTGCAAGTAAAATTAGTATTCTGTTTATGGTTTAAACCTAAAGAAGAAGTTCATTTGAATAGTATGTCTTCTGAGTAGGGGTACGTTAAGCAAATTTAATATACTGTCTGTTCCACCATAAACGGTGCTTTATTCTAACCCACTTACTTAACCCACTTTAAAAGTTGGAAGCGGCGCGATTGATGTTGCTTAATAGTGCTGCTAACGTTGTTTACAATGGCCGCAGCTGCTTTGGGTGTGTGATTGGCTAACTCTATACTTTGCTCTATAGGTAAAACACTTAAAGCTGTAGAAAGCCAATCGGCATCGGTGCCGTTTTTAGCTATTATGGTTACCAGTCGCTGGTCCGTAAGGCCTAGGCCGGTAAAAGGATTAATAATGTGCGAATAGCGTTGGCCGTTTAGCTCTACAAATTGGTACAAATCACCGGAAGTAGCAACGCCGCCGTGTTTCAGATAAATTTGCTTACCGCCTATGTAATTAGTTTCGTTGCCAATGCTTAAATCAATTTCCCAGCCTTTAGTAGCAGGTGGCGCTTTACTTACCCGGATGTTTCCACCGCCATCTATCAGGGCTATTTTTATTCTATTTTGTCGCAAAACTTCCATGGCTTCATCTACGGCGTAGCCTTTGCCAATGGCGCCCAAATCTAACTGCATATTGGGTACCAGTAATTGCGCGGTTTTATGTTGCTTATTTAAAATTAAATGCTGGTAGCCAGTTGCCGCTTTAGCCTTGGCTAACGCTTCGGGACTTGGAAGTTGCTGTTTCCTACGGCTTCGTCGCCAAAGTTGCACCAATGGGCCTACGGTTATATCGAAAGCTCCTTCTGTTTTTTGGGCAACCTCTTGTGAAATTTGTAAGATCTGCCACAAGTCCGGACTTAATTTTACTTTTTTACCCGTACCTGCTGTTACCGAAAGCTGATTTAGTTCGCTATCCGGAATATAGTCGCTCATTACTTGGTTTAACTGGTCTACGCGGTTAAAAGCGGCTTCAGCGGCTGATTGGGCCTGAGTTGCAGAGCGAGCATACAGAACTATCCGGAAAACAGTACCCATTTGCGGGTGGCTGTACTCATACCGTTGGAGAGGTAATTTTTTATTTGTTCCTGCGGTTTTGGCAAAATTAAAAACTGGTATAAACCAAAATAGAAAAAGGAAAAACCAAGACCGAAAGAACATTAACAAAAATAGTAAACTATGAGCGGTAAATTAAGAAAACCGTGGGCTGCTTATGAATGTCGGGTAAATTGCCTTGCCAATTCGCGATGGTATTGGTTTTGATAAATTCGTTCGGGCCGGTAATATTGGTGGCAATGCAAAGGCGGGTAGTAGGGTGAAGCTGTTGCAATAAATCGGTGAGCATTTGATTGTTGCGGTAAGGCGTTTCCATAAAGATTTGCGTTTGGTCGCGCTGCAGCATTTCTTTTTCTAAATTCCGGATGGCCTGTACCCGGTCTTTTTTCTCGATGGGCAAATACCCGTGAAAAGCAAACGACTGCCCGTTAAAACCAGAACCCATCAGGGCCATTAATATCGACGATGGACCTACTAAGGGCACTACTTTTATTCCGGCGCGATGCGCCAATTTTACTACTTCGGCACCCGGGTCAGCTACGCCGGGGCAGCCAGCTTCCGAAATAATACCGGCGTTTTGCCCCTTGGTAATCGGCTCTAAAGCTTTTTTAACTTCTGCTTCCGAAGAGTTTTTATCAATTACGGTAATCAGCAACGATTCAATAACTTTATCGGTAGCCATGGTTTTAATATAACGCCGGGCTGTGCGGGCGTTTTCCACGATAAAGTACGAAAGTCCGGAAATGCACTGCGTTACTTGCGCCGGAATAACGGCCGCCGCAGTATCCTCGGCAAGTATGGTGGGAATAAGGTAAATTATACCGGGTGTAGGCATGCCGTTAACGGATAAAATCTACAACCAACTGGTAAAACTTTTCAGGCGCTTCGGCGTGTACCCAGTGGCCAGCATTCTCCACAGCGACAATTTGCGACTGCGGAAATAAACGTTGAATAGCTGGATAGTCTTTTTCCTGTATGTAGCGGGAGTTGCCTCCTTTTATAAACAATGTAGGTTTAGTAAATGGTACTTCAGCAGTAATTTCGCGGCCTATTTCTTCAATGTTTTGTTCAATTGAGGCTAAATTCATGCGCCAGCCAAAGGTGTTATCTTCTTTTCGGTAAAGGTTTTTTAGCAAAAATAACCGCGTATCTGCTTCTGGAATATAAGGTAACAGAGCAGCTTCTGCCTCGCTACGGCTGGTCATGGTGCTTATATTAATGGCATTTAATCCGTTAATAATATCTTGGTGGTGCACAGGGTAAGGACGCGGAGCTATATCTACCACAATTAATTTATTTACTTTTTCAGGATAGCTGAGAGCAAAGTTCATGGCTGCTTTACCACCCATCGAATGACCCATCACAACCGGATTAACTAACTGGTGGTCGGTTATAAATTCTGCTAAATCTTCGACCATTAAGTCGTGATTAAAATCAGTACTGTGCGGCGAGCGACCGTGGTTTCGTAAATCGAGCAGGTATACGTGGTATTTCTGGCTCCAGTATTTAGCCAAAGTTTGCCAATTATCCGAAAGGCCAAATAAACCATGTAAGATAACAAACGGAGTGCCCTGACCTAAATCGCGGTAGTGTAATTTCATGGTTTAGTAATTCTTTTGACAACAAGAGCGAAGGTAATGGCTTTTTTACGCAGGAATCAATTTAAATTTTCAATTGGGGCTTACTTTATTGAAACAACCCACCTTAAAAGAAGTTTGTTGTTTCGGTGAAGAGAAGATTTTCGCCGGATAATTTGAATTAAATTTAACGTAAAACTTAAAACCTACTACCTACTACCTACTACTTATAACCTCTTACCGGGCCGTCGAAAACAAACCGTTACCATTAGAACCCATGTAGGCTCCCCATAGAGGCTTTTCTTTAATTTTAATGGGAGTATCAATTCGTTTTACCCGCATACCCAAAAAAGAGAGGATATCGGAATGGCTGAAATACTGGCAATGAACAATGTCCAGAAACCCATCATTATCCAAGTCGCCAATCCAGGGAGTGGAGAAAATATTTTTAAATCCGCTGGTTTGGTCAATGGTGTTAATAGATTTGTCTTTAAAGTTGATGGCTAAAAGCTTGTTTTCAATCGGGAAAGAAGATTGATTGGTTAAATCGCGGGTGCAATCATATTCATTAATGCTAATAATTGCTTCGTCCTGACCATCGTTATTTAAATCATAAACTACCGGCGAAGAAAATCCGGAACAACCTAAGGAATTTTGGTACGCTATGTGGCCGTCTTTGCCATCTATTAACATTTGCATGGTACCGGTATTTGCCGGCCAAGCGCCTTTGCTCACAAAAGTGAAGAAATCCGGAATATCATCGTCGGTGAAATAGCCCACGGCAAAACTATTACTGGATTCGGTACCCGGAATATTTTGCTTCCATAATTGTTTTTGATTTTTTCCATCTATGGCAAAAACGGTACTACCGTGCGAGATGCCTACAATATCATAATTACCATCCTGCGTTATATCGGCTAAAACCGGTGGGGCAATAAATCCGTGGCCTTTCTCGGTGGCAAGTACTTTGGACCGGTTCAATTTCTTTTCCATTAAATCAGAAAGTTTCGTGATGTACAAACTTCCTGGTATGGTTTCGCCGCCTGTGCCAAATACAATATTGTAATCCGGACTGTCGGGCTGTTTAAAGCACAACGGCGACATATACGATTCTTTTCCGTCGGGCATGGTGTCGGCGGCTAACACCAGACCAGTTTTCGCATCAATAACCATTAACACGCCCGGAAATCGGTCCGCTTCGGAATTAGGCTTGGCCTGCGCATTACCGCCGTTAAGAGCCAGTAAATCTGGCAAACCATCTTTATTTTGATCGGGAACTAAGGCAATGTTGTAAAAATTGAAACGGGCATAGCGTAAAATAGGATCTTTCTCGTACTGGTAATCATACTTCCAGATTACTTTTCCGGTTTTACCATCCAAAGCCTTTAAGTTCGGAGACCGGCCACCAATAAAAATATCTTTTACGCTGTCGCCGGAAATATCATAAAATGTAGCTGAACCATATACCTGGTCTGGAGCTTCCTGTTGCCATAATACTTCTCCGGTTTTACCATTTAAGGCCAAAATTCCTTGGTCACTTTGTTGAAATTCGTTTTTGCCCCCACCAATAACAATATCCAATACGCCATCTTTATTTAAATCTTCGGCTCTCGGCGAAGATTGCGAACCAATGGTGTAGAGGTTTTTATCCCAAACTATACTACTTTGTTTTTTCTTGGGAGCACAATTCTCCAGAGTAAGTAAAACAGCTAAACCGAAAAAGAATAAAAAGGAATAGTTGAGTTTTTTTATTTTTTTATGAAAAAGTAGGTGCATAAAAATTTAACCAGGTAAATAGAGCTTTTAATATAATACAAAAATCCAGATTCCTAAAACCAGAGTACTTGAATTCAAAAAGATACCCTCTTCGCCTGAATGCTTTTTTATGAGCATTTTGTAATAAATTACTACCATCAATTTGAGGCTTACACAAAAAGACTTGCCAATTTATTCCAGCTTTAAAGAATTTGGGGCATTGCCGGCAAAAAGTTTATATTTAGAGCAACGAATCAACTCTATTCTTCAACCAAACTTATTCAGGTACCTATGGAAAATGTACAAAGAAGATCTATTTTAAAACGATTGTTTGCTTCTGTGGCTGGTATTGCCGGTTTGGGCTTAACTAATAGCGCCAAAGCCAGTGCTCCCCTGGAAAAAGAAGTATTTAATGTGACTAATTATCAGGACGTACCTTTATTTTCGGGCTCTACTAAAATGGGTAATCTGGTTTTTGTGGCCGGCAAAGGAGCTCATTTTGAGGGTGATATTAAAGCACATACCGAGCATGTTTTAAAAGAACTGGATTCCGAACTAAAAAAAGCGGGTTCTTCTATGCAAAAGGTATTAAAGGTGAATGTGTATCTGGCTGATTTAAACGATTATAAAGCTATGAACGAAGTTTTCCGTGGACGGTTTGGCAGCAAACCACCGGTGCGTACTACAGTAGCCACTTACGGCGGCGTACCCGGCGATTCTCTGGTAGAAATGGATTGTATTGCTTACGTGTAACGAAGTAAAAGTCTGAATAGTAATTACTTCTACGAAATTGGTTTATAATATAAATACTCACAAGGAGTTTTCTACCAAAAGATTAGAGTCCGAACAACAAATAACAAACAACTACTTTCATGTTAAGCCGAAGAAAATTAATTAAACATTTGTCTGCTATTCCTTTTGTAGGCGGATTGTTGGGGCCAGCCTTACCCGTATCAGCTTCCCTGGCTGCTCCGTCCCGGAAGCGAGACTTATTTAAGGAATTAGGAGTGCGTACCTTTATTAACGCGGCAGGCACTTATACCCGCATGACCGGTTCCCTGATGCACGACGAAGTGCTGGATGCCATTAACGGCAGCGCAAAAGATTTTTGTTTGATTGATGAATTGCAGGATAAGGTAGGGGAGAAGATTGCTAAAATTGCTCACTCCGAATCAGCGGTGGTTACGTCCGGTGCCTTTGCAGGCATGACTTTAGGCCTGGCGGGCATTTTAACAGGTATGGATCAGAAAAAAATTGAAGCCTTACCCCACCTGGAATACACCGGCATGAAATCGGAAGTTATTTGCCAAAAAGGCCACGATATTGTGTATAACCATGCCCTTACCAATACTGGTTGCAAAATGGTAATGGTTGAAACCGTGGAAGATGTAGAAAAAGCTATTAACGAGCGAACAGCTTTAATGCATTTCCTGCATATCCAGTCCGACCAGGGAAAAATTCAGCACGAAGAATGGGTAGCCTTAGGTAAGAAACACAACATACCTACTTCCATTGATATTGCCGCCGATGTGCCTCCAGTAGAAAATCTCTGGCGATTTAACGACATGGGCTTCGACTTTGTGGTAATTTCAGGTGGTAAAGCTCTACGTGGCCCTCAAAGTGCAGGTATTCTAATGGGTAAAAAGGATATAATTGCCGCTGCCCGCCAGCACATGCTACCACGGGGCTATAATATTGGCCGGGGCATGAAGGTGAACAAAGAAGAAATTCTGGGCATGTACGTGGCGCTGGAGAAGTTCGTGACTCAGGACCAGAATAAAGTATGGAAACAATGGGAAGCAGGTGTCGCCCATATTGAGAATGCAGTTAAAAAAGTAGACGGTATTACTACTTCGGTTACAGCTCCGCCATTAGGTAATCATACCCCCACCCTGAAAATAGCCTGGGACCAGAGCAAAATAAAAATGAAGTCAACGGATTTGCAGGAAAAGTTGCGCATGGGAAATCCTTCCATTGAAGTAGGCGATGGTCAGGAAAACAACATTACTGTTACCGTTTGGATGTTGAAACCCGGACAGGAAAAAATAGTAGCCACCCGCCTCCGGGAAGAACTTTCCCGCGCTTCGGTTTAAGCTGCCCAGAAAGTTTAGGATTAACTTCGTTTCATTTCACTTGGATTGAAAAAATGCTGGAATTTGGAACTATTGGTGCTTGCTGCATTATGTCCTTGAAAATTAGTAATTAAAGTTTAATATATGATAAATAAACGATTCAGCTTATTCTGCTTGGCTTTCTTTACCGCTCTAACAGTTTTTACTAAACCCAAACCCAATCCTCCGGAAACTCCTAAGCCAAAAAAATACGTGGTAACTGGTTACGTAGGAGGCTTCCGAGGTTTAGTTGCGGCCGACCAAATTGATGCTGAAAAACTAACGCATATTATTTACGCCTTTGTTAATTGCAAAGACAGCATGGCAGTACTAACCAATCTGGCTACCGATTCTATTAATTTCCGGAAGCTGAACGCGCTGAAGCTTAAAAATCCAAATTTGAAAATCTTAATTTCAATTGGCGGTTGGGGCTGGAGCGATTTCTTTTCGGATGCCGTTTTAACGCCTACTTCCCGCGCTTTGTTTGCCCGCACCAGCGTAGATATCATCCGGCAATATAAACTGGACGGAGTAGATATTGATTGGGAATACCCGGCCATGAAAGGCGAAGAAGGTAATATTTTCCGGCCCGAGGATAAGCAAAATTATACCTTAATGTTTAAAGCCGTTCGGGAAGAATTAGATAAACTCGAAAAAGAAACTGGAAGAAAGTATGAATTAACAGCGGCCGTTGGTGGGTCTAAATCTTTCATCCAAAACACCGAAATGGATAAGGTGCAGCAATACCTGGATTACATTTATTTAATGACCTACGACTACTCTGGTAAAAACAATACCGTTGGGCATCATACCAATTTGTACCCAGCTAAGAGTGAGGTGCCGGGTTCTTCGGCCGACCAATCGGTGAAAAATTTTATAGCGGCGGGTGTTCCGGCGCATAAACTAGGTTTAGGGGCTGCATTTTACGGCAAGGGCTGGGAAGCCGGCAGCGCCAAGAACAAAGGCTTAAACCAAACCCGCGTAAAAGCTGCTCAAGGCGGCGGATATTCCGATATTAAAGATGCTATGATTAACCAGCAGGGTTACAAACGTTACTGGGACCGGAAAGCCAAAGCACCTTATTTATTTAATACCAGCAGCAAAGTATTTATCACCTACGACGACGAAAAATCCATTAAGCAAAAGTGTAAGTACATTCAAAAAAATAAACTAGCTGGCATATTTTTCTGGGAATATTTTCGCGACCCGAAAGAGTATTTAATCTCCACCATCCACCAGGTACTACCTTAACTAAAATCACGCACTTATTTCTTTTTTCCTTCATATCATGTTTAAAAAAATTACCTTAGTTTCAGCGGCTATTATTTCAATTATCAGTGCCTGTAACCGTAAGGAAGAAGTTATTGGTCAAACCGAAATTGCCAATTGGCAGTACGGCAAAAAGGCCGCTGTTTCGCTTACCTACGACGATGGTTCTACTAACCAGTTTGCCAAAGCGCTGCCTATTATGAACGAACTGGGTTTTCCGGCTACCTTTTTTATTATTACCGGACAAATACCAGGTTCTCAGTACCAAGGCCGGTTTATTGGTCGACCAGTAAAAGAAATTATTGCCGAAACCGCTACCCAACCTACCAACAAAGAAAACTTTTTTGAACGGGCATCGGCCGTTGGCTTTTTAGGTTACCAGGGAACCATCGACTATCATAGCCAGGCCGGTGCTTTAGTAGATGCCGGAAAACCAGAAGAAGCCTATAAGGTAATAGATGAAGTTTATAAGAAAGTAAGAGAAGGAGCCTTTAAACCCGGTTACCTGGCCAATAAAGAAGTAGCCGAAGCCAGAGGAGTTACCTGGGATAAAATCCGGAGTTACGCGGCGCAAGGCCATGAATTTGCCAGCCATACCGTAACCCACCCTCGCTTAGCTGCCTTAGATGAGCCCAATATGCTTTATGAGCTGGAAAAAAGTAAAGAGGATATTCTAAAGCAACTCGGTCCAAAATATACTTTCTCGGCCGAAGGACCATACGGAACCGAAAATGAGCGGGTAGTAGAATACGCCAAAAAAATATACCCGGCTTTAAGAAACCGCATGCCCGAACCCTTCTTAGCCGAGATAAACCGTGGCAGCGACGAACAGCCGGGTAGTTTAAAAAAAGAGTACGTGCAATGGCAACGCGGCGCTACTACTAAAACACCTTTGCCTTTAATGAAATCCTGGGTAGATACCGTTGCCGCTCACGATAATAACTGGTTGGTGTTGGTTATACACGGGGTAGAAGGAATTGGCTGGGAAGCTTTGCCCACAACCTTACTTGACGAATATTTCAGGTACATTAAGGCTAAGGAAGATAAACTTTGGGTTGCTACTTTTGGGGATGTTGCCAAATATATGCGGGAAAGAATGAACGGCAAAGTTCAAGGCGAACAAAAAGGAAATATTATTACCGTTAATTTAACGCACTCTCTAGATAAAAATTTGTATGATCTGCCGCTTACTTTAAAAACCTACGTGCCTGCCACCTGGAAAGCGGTAAAAGTAAAACAAGGCACTAAAGAACAGCAAGTACAGCCAGAAAAAGATGAAAAAGGTTCTTTCGTGTTGTACCAGGCTCTTCCTAATACCCAACCTGCCGAGTTATCGGGTGTGTAGTTAGATTTTATTTACTAAATTTTAAATTATAAAAGCTGAATCTGGTGAAAGTTGTTTTGCCCGTATCGGCTCATGAAAATATATTTGCGTTTTTTCACCGGATTGGTGGAATACATTTACTTACTTAAAAATAGAATGAAGATTATTACTAAGATAAAACTTTTGACTTTACTGGCACTTTGCCTATTTACCACGGTTGGGTTTGGGCAATCAACGAATAAAATGCGCGTTTTGGCTTATTATGCGGGCGGTCCGGATGAGTTAGATAGCTATGACGTTAATCAAATGACACATATTATTTTCTGCTTTGGTCACTTAGAAGGAAATCGTTTTAAGGTCAGAAGCGCTCAGGATTCCGCTACTATTCGAAAAATGGTATCCTTAAAAAAGAAAAATCCGCAGCTAAAAGTGATTGTATCCCTGGGTGGGTGGGGTGGTTGCGAACCTTGTTCCGATGTTTTTTCTACTAAAAAAGGAAGACAAGAATTCGCGCAATCTATAAAAGAATTGCACCAGCACTTTGGTACCGATGGGTTAGATTTAGATTGGGAATATCCAGCGGTAGAAGGGTATCCTGGCCATAAATTTACCCCGGCAGATAAACAGAACTTTACGAAGCTGGTAAAAACATTAAGAAAATTAGACTCTAAATATGAGTTGAGCTTTGCGGCGGGTGGGTTTAAAGAATTTTTAGAAAAAGCCGTTGAATGGAAGAAAGTAATGCATCAGGTAGATTACGTAAACTTGATGACCTACGACCTGATAAACGGGTATTCTAAGGTTACCGGCCACCATACGGGTTTGTATTCTACCCCAAATCAGGAAAATTCTACCGACTTTGCCGTAAATTACTTAATCAATTTAGGTATACCCCGCGAACAACTAATTGTAGGAGCTGCATTTTACGGCAGAATGTTCCAAAACGTAGAAAATGTGAATAATGGTCTTAACCAACCTGGTAAGTTTAAAAGTGGCGTAGATTTTAAAGATTTTACTACTCAATTACCCGCCGACAGTGGTTATGTATCTTTTTGGGACGAAACCGCCAAAGCACCTTATTTATACAACTCAGCTAAAAAGCTGTTTTTTACTTACGATGACAAGCGCTCAATTGAAATAAAAACGAAATACGTGCTGGATAATAAATTAGGAGGAATCATGTTCTGGCAACTAGCCAGCGATACCTACACCGATGGCTTATTACAAACCATTCATAACGTAAAAAGCAGTTATCCTACCGCAACAAAGTAAAAGCGAGCCTTCTTTTAACAGAACATAGCAATAGCAAAACAAAAAGCCGGAGTAATGATCTCCGGCTTTTTGTTTTGTAGAACGAATAATTTTATCAGCTATCTGCAAATTTACGGTCAATGAGCCGGAGTAATTTATTAATGTGTTCTTCTTTGCGGGTCCAATCGTAGCGGGAAGCTAAGTTTTGCGTAACATAGTTTTTAGCGCTGGCAGCATCTTCAAATTTATCAAGTGCTTGAATAGCCTGGTAATATTCCACGTTTTCCCCGTTAAACAACTCATTAATAAAACTAAACCGCTGATTTATGGAAATAGAGTCTTTCAGCGATTCTATTTTTTTACTCATTTCGTTGTTAGCAATATTAGGCACCTCGAGCTTCACAAACTTTTCGTTTAAGGTGGTGCCCGAACGTTCGGCTTTAAAGCGTTCGTTCAAATTACTTTCTTTAGTTCCATTAAGGGGAGCAGCAACTGGTTTTACCGGAGCAGATGCTGGATGTACCGGTACGGCCGATGGTGGTTGCGGCGTAAACCGTTCCGGAGAAATGGTTAACTCATCAACGGTGCGGGTAGTAGTGGGAACAGCTGCTTGCGGAACAGGATGCTCGATGTCTTCGCTTTTAATGGAAAGTAAAGCATTAAATTCGGCGATGATAGCTTCTGGTTGCGTTTTTTCGGAAGATCGACTTTCCAGAAGTTCTCTAAATTTAGTCAGTATGTTTTCCTTGCTTAAAGTGCCTGGTGGTAAAGTAGAAATAAATTCCCGGACCAACTCTTTATCTATATTCACATATTTTACTTGCGCCTCGAGCGAAGCAGCGGATAAATCTTCCGAAACTTGCAAAAACTTCTGATCAAAGGCAGCAACCGGATCTAGAACCCAAAGAAAAGTATCAGCAATGGCTTTGGTTAGTAAAGGTTCAAAGTGAGTGCGCCGGATTAGTATTTTACGCGAAAGTACGTTCATAAACTGCACCAAGGCTTCTTTCACTTCCTCGTTTTCAAAATCGAAATAAGGACTTTTTAAGTTAGCCATTTCGTTGTTCCACTGATGCAGGAGTTCTTTTATCAGGAACAAGTTAATTTGTTTAATGGGAGCAAAATGGATGAGTTGCTGACCATTAATAGTATCCGTGGCGTTAAAGTACCGATCGGATAAGACTTTTGCTAACTGACGACTGTACCGCTCTACGCTTATTTGATTATATTTGTCTTTCATGACGACAACTAGACTAATTGGCTGGCAAAGATAAAAAGAATGCCGATAGTAAAGATACAAAACCTGTTTGGCAAAGCTATTAACGTTGCCGCCGGGCAAACAATTTTGCAAGCTATTTTAGAAGCCGGTATTGATTGGATGCACGCTTGCGGTGCTAAAGGCCGTTGTACTACCTGCCGGTTAATTGTTACCGAAGGACAATCTTATTTTACTGCCTTAAGCGCCGCCGAACAAAAGTTTCGTAACCAGGGTCGGCTGAAAGAGAACGAACGATTATTGTGCCAATGTATGTTGCCCACTGGCGAAGTGAGCGGTTATATACCCGAGCAAACCAAGTTTCCGCACGTAATCTATTCAAAGTGAAGTACTAGTGTTTTAAATTTAAATTTTTCATCCTGATCGGGATAATCATATTTTAATATTTAGAAGGTGTTTATAGAGCCACGAGTTGGAGTAAAACATAACCAAAAACGCGGGTGGATTGAGGTAATTTGCGGGGCCATGTTTTCGGGCAAGACAGAAGAGTTAATTCGCCGGTTAAACCGGGCTAAAATTGCCCATCAACGCGTTGAAATATTTAAACCGGCATTAGATACCCGCTATCATCTGGAAGATGTAGTAACGCATAGTGCTATGACTATTCGTTCTACTCCGGTAAACTTTGCCCACGATATGTTACTCCTTGGCAGTAGTTGCGACGTAGTAGGTATCGACGAAGCACAATTTTTTGATGAAGGTTTAATTGAAGTGTGCGACATTCTGGCCAACCGCGGCATTAGGGTAATTGCAGCGGGTTTGGATATGGATTATTTAGGAAAGCCTTTCGGACCCATGCCGGCCTTAATGGCTATTGCCGAATATGTAACTAAAGTACATGCTGTATGTGTGTGCTGCGGCGATATTGCTTCGTATTCCTTCCGGGTATCTGCTTCAGATGAAAAAATCCTGCTCGGCGAAACGGATTCGTATGAAGCTCGTTGCCGTATTTGTTTTCTGGAAGGAATGAAACAGTTAGCTCAAAAGTAGTGGTATCAAATAAGCCAATCCTTTACTAAATCGAACTACTTTTAAATTCCAGATTATTTAAATAGAGAACCTGCTCATAACAAAGCTTATCGGGCCTGGTTAAATGTAAATAGTAAATTTTTAAACGTTCAACCTGAAAATGTGGGTAAAATATAATCCGAATTGGCTGGTAAATTTACTAAAAGAGCAATTGCCGGAAAAAATTGAAATTATAGAGGCAGCTAAACAATGTACCCGGGGCGTTTGGGAAAAGAAGAATTACATCTATTTTGTTACTCTTAAAAATGCAGATTTACCCGGCGCGGAGTGGCAGTTCAAAGAAAATTTAATTCTGGAAGATCCAACCCGAGGAATGATAGTAATAGATATTTTAAAAGACGGTCGGGTAGGAGGCATTCAATTCGAAAGTTTAGAAGAATAAGGATAACTGATTTATGGGCGAAAAATATTAACTTATGCTGAAGAACAAATAGTAAATTTTGTGAGTAACAGGCTGCTGGTAAACCGGGTATATATAAGTGTTTTGGGGATAGTGCTTGGGTGTATTGGGGCCGGAAAAGTTTACGCGCAACAAAGTACTTTGGGGCTTGGAAAATGGCAAGTGCATGTACCTTATAACCGGGCTAAAGCAATAGCTGAAGTGGATAGTAAAATTTATTGTGCCACCGAAGATGGTTTTTTTTTATTTGATACAGAGTTTAATCAAATAAAAACGCTTTCTAAATCCGACGGTTTTCATAGCATTAATATTAGTACCCTGGCGTATGAAACTGGTACTCAAACGCTGGTAATTGCCTACGAAGATACCCATTTGGATTTGCTTCGGGAAGGCGAAATAATTGCTTTAACCGATATAGCTCGCAAGAACATCCCAGGCGACAAAACGATACATCAAATTACTTTTCGTGATAAAAACGCCTATCTGGCTACAAGCTTTGGTGTAGTAGTGCTGGATTTAGAAAAGCTGGAAATTAAAGAAACGTATAGCAATCTGGGGCTAAACGGGCAAATTTTAGATGTGTATGCCAGCGCCACGCTTAACGATAGCATATACTTAGCCACCTCAAACGGCTTAATGGCAGCTTCTTTAAACGGGCCTAACTTACTCGATTATAAAAGTTGGCGCACTTTCGGTACGGAAGCTGGTTTGCCGGTAGCTGCTGTTAGTAAAACCATTGCCACTTTTTCTCAAAGTATCTACGCCGGATTAAATCAGGAAAGAGTTTATAAATTTAACGGAAAAGCATGGGTGCCTACCGCCGCAGACCTAACTAATACCGAAGCGTACCAATTAAATGCAACTGCCAATCATTTACTTATTGCCAACCAGAACAACGTTATTTTGCTGGATGCCGCTGGTCAGGTACAAATTTATGATGATCCTTTATTAAAACAGCCTCGGGCAGCCCTGCAAAGTGCCGATCAAAGCTATTGGATAGCCGATTACAGTAGGGGGTTGATGCATTTAGTAAATAATACCTATACAGCTATTGTACCGGCCGGGCCATTTTCTAATCAAGCCTTTAGTGTGTATTCCGATAATGCAGCTACTTTCGTGCTGGAAGGCGGCTATAACCAATCGTACGAACAGCGAGGCGCTAAAGCAGGTTTTTACGAATATGCCAACGGGCAATGGACAAATTATACCAGCTGGTTACAAACCGATCCTAATCAATTTCCGGCAATAACCGATTTAACCCGGGCAGTCCGCAATCCTGTTAATCAAAAATTATACATGGGTTCTTACGGTAATGGGCTTTTGGAATGGGCAGGTTTGGGACAATTTAAAGTATATGACCCTACAAATAGTACTTTACTATCTTCTTTGCCCAATAACAATAACTTTACCCGGGTACCCGATGTGGCAGCCGATGCCGAAGGAAATATTTGGGTATTAAATCGTAATCAGTTTCCTAATTTACCGGGTTTGCACGTGTTAAAGCTCGACAATACCTGGCAATCGTTTTCTTTTCCTGGCTTTTCGGATGGCAGCAACTTAGAACGTATTGTAATAGACGATGTAAACTTTAAGTGGATGGCACTTAGTAAAAATGGTACGAGTGCAAAAGGTTTATTAGTCTTTGATGACGTGGCCAATACTTTTAAACATTTCACGCCGGCTAATGCTAACCTACCTGGCTTAGATGTTTATAGTCTGGCTAAAGATCGAATGGGTGCTATTTGGGTAGGTACAAATAATGGATTAGCCATTTTTGATGATCCGGATCAAGCTTTTGGTAACGATTTTACGGCTAGTCAGCCAATTATTAATGGCCGACCCACTCTGGAAGGACAATTAGTACGGGCCATTGCGGTAGATGGCGGTAACCGAAAATGGATAGGCACCGATGCGGGATTGTGGCTGTTTAACGAAAATGGAGATAAGTTATTGGCTAACTTTACCAGTGAAAATAGTCCTTTGCTGTCTAATAAAATTGCAGATATTAGTATAAACCAAAAAACCGGCGAAGTATTTATCTCCACCGATGTTGGTTTAGTAAGTTATAGAGGAGCGGCTACCGTTACCGAAGGCAAGCCAAGTTGCGCTACGGTTTTCCCCAACCCGGTACGCCCCGAGTCGGAAGGCTTAGTAGCTATTTCAGATTTACCCAATAACGCGCGCGTAAAAATTACCGATACAGCGGGCCATTTAGTTTACGAAACCCAAGCTGCCGGCGGTACAGTAGCCTGGAACACCCGCGATGTGCACGGGCGTCGCGTAAAAACCGGCGTATATCTGGTTTTTAGTTCCACTTCCGATGGCAGCCAGAGTTGCATTAGTAAAGTAGCCGTAGTGGATTAGGTTACAGTTTTTTGAATACCTATAGGGTAAATTTCTCTTATTAAATAAAGTAGAAATTCTTTCCGGAGTAATAACTACTTTTTATAAATCTGGAATGACATTTTTACTACTTACTTTTTCATAATCTCTGCTACTATTCAACTAAATCTTCTGAGCTATTCTATTCGTTTAACTCTTAACTTATAACTCTAAACTCCCCAAGCGGTGCTGGTAAAAACACGCGGTATTGTTCTTAATTTTATAAAGTACCGAGAAACTTCTATTATTGCCCGGGTTTATACCGAACAATTAGGCCTGCAAACCTATATTGTAAACAGTGTGCGCAAGAAAGGACCTGGAGCCCGAATTGCTTTGTTTCAGCCATTTACTTTACTGGATATGGTGGTGTACACTTCGTCTAAGGGCGGCATTACCCGAATATCGGAGTATAAATGTAATTACCCGTTTTCCAGTATTCCGTTCGATACCCGCAAGAGTAGTATTGTTTTATTTTTATCGGAAGTACTAGCCTATACTATTCAGGAAGAAGAAGAGAATCCGCCTTTATTCGGGTTTTTGTACGATTCTATTGTTTATTTCGATCAGCAAGAGCAAGGATTTAGTAATTTCCATCTGTTCTTTTTGCTGCAGTTAGCGCATTATCTAGGTTTTGGTCCTACCTCGGGGGCCGACATTACTTCGCAAGTAGCCTTTTCGGTGGGTACGGCTACCCAAAGCCGTGGTTCAGTACTGCATTTTCAGATGTTTGAAGCTTATTTTGATGCTTTAATGCAGAGCTCCGAGGAGGTTTTTATGAACAATAAAGTCCGGAAAGAACTTTTACTTATTTTAATCCGGTATTATCAATTACACGTGGAAAAACTCGGCGAAATCAAATCTTTGCAAGTACTTTCTGAAGTGTTATCTGATTAAATTAAAGTATTAAAATTTTACTGTTAAATAACTTATGCCTTTATGCTTAATTATACCAAGGCATTGATTTAGCTAAATTAATTTGCGGTTAAATGCTTTATCAATAAAAAAGCGCCACTTACTACTAAGTGGCGCTCTCTTTTTAATAATTGGTTGATTAAGAAGGAGAACGAGCTATTTAACTTCTAATATAGTCATATCAAATACTAAAACAGTACCCCCCGGGATTGAGCCGGATGGGCTTCCATATTGCCCGTAAGCTAAATGCGAAGGAACAATTAAAGTAGCCTTTTCCTGATCACTCATTAACAAGGCACCTTCATCCCAACCCCGAATTACCTGACCAGATCCTACCGTGAAAGTAAGCGGAATACCAGTATCGTAAGATGATTCAAACTTTTGACCATTCAGGAATTTACCTATGTAATGCATCTTCACCAAATTGCCTTTTTGCACCTTAGCCCCCGTTCCGGCTTGTTGGGGCAAATAGTATAAACCAGTAGACGTTTTAGTAAAGTTTGTAATTTTATTAGCAGTTAGATACTCCTGAATATACTGGTCGTCTGCTTCACGTTGCTGCCGGTTGTATTTTTCGTACGGATCTTCGCTCTTACAGCCTAAGAAGGGCAATAGCACCAAAAAACAGAGGATGGTAGTTAATCTGGGTGTTTTAAAAGTTGGGAACATAAATTATAAGTTATTTTACTTCCAGCAATTCAATGTCGAATATTAACACGCTGTTAGCCGGAATTTTTTCCTGTGCCTGGTCTCCGTAAGCTAAGCCCGAAGGTAAAAAGAATAAAGAACGTTCTCCTACCCGCATCAGCGAAACTCCTTCCTGGAAGCCCGAAAGAATATTAGCACGGCCCAGTTGGAAAGTTAATGGGGTAATGGTTGTTTGACCAGAACGTGGTTTACGGGAGGTATCAAGAGTGTCGCCTTGTAAATTGGTTAGTATGTAATGAGTAACTACTGTTTTTCCTAAAGCTGCGCTATCGCCGGTACCCGGTTTTTGTATGGCATAAAACAAGCCGGATTTATAAGGCGAGCGTTGGGCATTAGGTATATTTTTAGTAAGAATATAGTTTTTGATAGTAACTGTATCAATAGCTAATTGCTTTTTGTACGCTTCTTCCCGACGGCGGGCTTCATCTTCCAGTTCATCGTTGTTATTACAGCCGTAAAACGCAGTTAAACTTAGAAAAAAGAAAATTGCAGTTAATAATCGGTTATTAATAACCGTAGTAAAAATGGATTTTAGATTCATGAGTGTTGTTAAATTTTGTTAAAAATAGGATTTAAATCTCCGGATTTTTAGTCAGATAAAGATTACACTCGAAACGAAGAGGTAGGCCGTTTATTGCAACCGCTTTTCATTACGAATGTAACCTGTTTTCTTTCAACTGTTTCGGAATCAGTATCTTACACTATCCTACTTAATCAAACAATTATTTAACGTCTACTAGTTCAACATCAAAGCGGAGCACCGCATTTGCCGGGATAGTCCCTTGCGATTGTGGTCCGTAACCCATAGTGGAGGGTACAATTAAGGTGCATTTTGCTCCTTTATTTAATAAAGCAATACCTTCGTCCCAACCTCTGATTACCTGCTGCTGGCCTAAAGTAAACTGAAAAGGTTTACCGCCTAATTGCGGATTATCCGACGAGTCAAATACTTTACCATCCAGCAAAGTGCCTTTGTACTTAACCGAAACTGTTTGGCCAGCTTTAGCCGGTGCACCACTTCCCGGTTGGTTTACTACGTAATATAAACCAGAAGCTGTTTTCTGAGCATTTAAACCTTCTTTTTTAACGTATTCCTGAATAATTTGCTCATCTTTTTTGTTTTGTTTCTCCATGAATTCCATCATCATTTTCTGCTGATCCATCATGGCTTCCTGCTGCGACTGTACCTTTTGAGCCAATACCTGGAAGGTTAACTTTGAGCCTTTCTTAATAAAAGGAGGCATAGGTTGCTGAAACGTTCTGGCAAATAAAGAATCGGCACTGATTCGGAAAACAGCGCTATCACCTGGCCGAACCAATGAAAATGCATCTTCTAAACCGCCTTTAAAGGTAGCTTTCATTATTGGAATTTGAACCGGGAAACCGTTTTTACGCGTGTCAAACAAGAGCGTATCTTTACCGGATTTATTTTGGGTAAAATACTTCATTTCCAAGGTAAGCACCTGTCCTTCTTTTGGTTTACCAACTGTATCCGTTTTGGCAGGTGCGTTTTTAGGTTCAAATTTACCGTTTTTGTTTTTAGTAAATAATTTGTATTCAACGCCGTTATCGGCTTTCTTAAAATCTACTGATTTATTATTGTTACAAGCTTGTAACGCACAAAGACCCGCAAGCACGGGAAGGAAAAATTTACTTTTTTTTAACATTTTAAATATAGGTTACGAATTAATTATCTTTGGTTAGTTGGTCTTTATACTCAGGTAAAGTTTGTAAAAATTTAGCTACTGTATCGGTAAGTGAATCGTACGATATACCGCCAGCCGCATTGCGGTGGCCACCTCCTTGGAAATGTTTGCGCGCAAAATCGTTCACTGAAAAATCGCCTACCGACCGGAATGACATTTTAACGGCGTTACTACGGTCAATTATTAAAGCAGCAAAAACTACTCCTTCAATAGATAAGGCAAAATTTACGAGGCCTTCGGTATCGCCGGTTTTAGAATCATAGTGTTTTAATTCGTCGGCTGTAATAGCAATATAAGCTGTTCTAAATTCCCGGAGTACGGTTAGCTTATCTTTCAGCACATAGCCTAAAAACCGCAGCCGGGTTTCAGTATGACTATCGTAAATAAGACGGTGAATATTAGAAGTGTTCACGCCAACGTGCAGCAGTTCGGCAATAATTAAGTGAACATTACGCGAGGTACTCGGATGCCGGAAAGAACCCGTATCGGTCATAATGCCCGCGTATAAGCATTCGCCAATATGAACATCAATTAACGATTGGTCGCCTAAATCGCGAATTAATTCAAACACCAACTCGGCGGTAGCGGCAGCTTTGGTATTGGAGAAACTTATTTCGGCAAAATTCTCGGGTTCTAAGTGATGATCAACCAGTACTTTTACGCCCGGCGCTTCTTGTACATAAGGGCCCAATTCATTAATTCGACTCAACGAAGAAAAATCGAGACAGAAAATAACGTTGGCCTGATTTATTAATTTACGTACTAGTTCATCATTTACATTCGGGTCGTAGGTAATTACCTCGTTGTTACCGTTCATCCAGTTAAGGAAATCCGGGTAATCAGAAGGGGTAACTACTGTAACTACGTGACCTTTCTTTTTGAGGTAACCAGCTAAACCCAGCGAAGAACCTAATGCATCGGCATCAGGTTTATGGTGAGTGGTGATCAGAATCTCTTTTGGTTCCTGAAGCAGTTCCTTTAGAGCAGTAATTTGTTGCATTCTTAGCTTAAAAGCTCCTTTTTAAAAATTAGGTGCAAGACACAAAATTCGGTATAAAATAATTTAAAACAAAACATTAATTATCAAGGCTCAAACAGCAGTCAAATAACGCTTAAACCAGCTAATTATTAGTAGTATATTGCCGAACTCTGTTAATTTTGCGCCGGTTTTGCGGTTGGCTTTAAAGTTGGAAGGTTAAAAGACTGGAAAGTTGTTTTACTTTTTTACATAATCCATAATAGGTTGTACAATTTAAAAACAATTCAGCAATCCAGTTTTTCAACATATACCTTTATAAACTATTAAATATTATTATTTACTAAAAAAAACAAATTTATATACATGGCTACTAACCAAACATTTACAATGATTAAGCCGGATGCGGTACAAGACAACCACATTGGCGCTATTACTCAAATGATCGAAGCGGGTGGTTTCCGGATTGTTGCTTTGAAAAAAACAAAATTAACTTCGGAGCGGGCTGGTCAGTTTTACGAAGTGCACAAAGAACGTCCTTTTTACGAGGGTTTAGTAAATTATATGAGCTCTGGCCCAATTGTAGCCATGATTCTGGAGAAAGAAAATGCAGTAGCCGATTTTCGTAAGTTGATTGGAGCTACTAATCCGGCCCAAGCCGAAGAAGGAACCATCCGGAAAAAGTTTGCTAAATCTGTTGAAGCCAACGCCGTACACGGCTCTGACTCTGATGAAAATGCCCAAATCGAGGGAGATTTCTTTTTTGCTGCCGATGAGCGTTTCTAAATGGCTGCTTTTCAAACAATAATGAAATAGGGTAAACATTAAATTAAAATAATAAAAGAGAAAGCTGGTTCATTTTAATGAGCCAGCTTTCTCTTTTATTATTAGAAGCATGCTTAGTTTTAAAATTTATTTCTATAAAAGAAACCAGACCTTTTAACAAAGGGGGCCTTTCAGAAACTTTATTTGGTTGATAGCTCCGGCTCTAATTCTGGTTTAACATTAGTGCCAAATACCCTGGATACCCAGCGTGGTAAAAATACAGAACCTAAAATTAAATAAAGATAATAGGTAACCATGCGGTAAAGCAATACAATAACAGTGGTAAAGCTACCTAGCCATTTACCAAAAAAAGTAGGAAAAGCAATTTCGGCGAAACCAGCGCCTCCGGGCGTTATAGCTACTAACAGTACTACTTTATAAATTAGGTTACGCGAAAAAATAAGCATGTGGTCCTGAAAGCCAATATTGGTAAAAGCTGCAATCAAGCAATTAATAACATAGTAACGAGCCGTCCAGACGAAGATAGTAGATAAGCAGGCTCTGCTCCAATAACCAAAAGAATAACCTTTTAATTGCCGCGACGCCCATACTAACTCGTTGCCATGTTTATAAGCCGCTAACCGCCACTTTTTTAGAAAACCTATTGAAGTAATTCGTAGGAATAATCGTTTAACTGCTTTAGGGTTGCGAAATAAAGCGTACCACATTAACATCGCGTATAAAGCAATTAGTAAATAGCTAATAATAAATGCAATCTCTAAACCTGCTTTAAATGATTCGGGTAGAGCGGTTACATCGGGGAAAACATCGCCTTGGGTGGCAAACAAAACTAGAGGTACTGCTGCTAAAAAAAACATATTGTCGAGCATAGCGGTAACCATTACGTACGCCAACGACTTACCTAATGGAATGCCTTCTTTGTTAATAATAAAGGCCGCTACCGTAGAACCACCCGCCACCGACGGCAACACGCAGGAGGCAAACTCCCACAGCATAATTACATCCAGGCTTTTGCGCCAGGTAAGGACTTTTTCGGTGATATGCCGAATACGATAAACGTATCCTGCATCGCGAACTATTAACACCAAAATAGTCATAACCAGCCAAAAGGGCTGGGCATTTTTTAAATTTTGCAAATCGGTGATATTGTTGTTCCGGTAAAACATGTAGCCAATTACCACCAATCCAATAAATACTGGAATTAATATTCGCTTTGTCGAAAAGTTTTCCAGTAATTTTTTTCTATTCAGATCCATCAGAAGCTACTTGTAAAGATTCCTCAAATACTTTAAGCCGGAAATTATTAAAGCCTTCGTCAATAATTATGCTAATTACCTGCAGTTGTAGCATATCCAAAATGGCTAAGAAATTAAAAATAATTCCAATTTTATCCGGAAAAGCCGTTATGAGTTCCGTAAAAGTGATAGAACCAGCTTTTTGTAATTTGGTTTGAATAAAATCACGTTGCTGTTCAATGGTATACGGGTAAGTATAAACAGTATGTTTGGGCCGGTTTTGTTCTTCCTCGTAGCGGTTCATTGCTTTTTCAAAAACCCGCATGAGTTTATATAAGCTTAAATCCTGAAGTTCATAATCGAGTTTACTTTTTTTAGCTATTAGCTGTAATTCATCTTCAATATTACCCCGTTCTTCCTGGAGCAAGCGTCTTTCTTCCATTTCGGCCATATCGCCGATTATGGCTTTATATTTTTTATACTCAAGTAAGTGCTGTACCAGTTCTTTACGCGGATCTATGTCGTTACCCTGTTCGTCCTTTTCTATCCGGGGCAGGAGCATTTTAGCCTTAATACGCATTAAGGTAGCAGCGGTTAAAATAAATTCGCTGGCTACGTCCATATTTAACTTTTCGAGTTGAGCAATGTACGCCATAAAATCGTTTGTGATTTTATAGATTGGAATATCATGGATATCCAGTTCATCGCGCTCAATAAAGAAAAGAAGCAAATCAAAAGGGCCTTCAAAAAGGGATAACTTTATCTCAAAACTCACGCTGCAATCAGGAATTAACTGTATTTAAATAAGTTGCAAAATTAGGTAAATTATACAGTATACTACTGTTTTGCCATTAATGATTTGTAAAGGTTTAAAAGTGACTAGTTAATGAAAGCCTTTGGAAGTCTAGTCATTGTTGCTATTGCTGCTCTATTGGTTTTAGTAAATTAATTAAAAGAAAGTAAAAAGTAATCCTGGCTACAATCATCCATTTTATTTAATCAGAACAGCTAAGCATTTTAAAAGTTGTTAACATAACGGAAATAAAAAAACCGGAAGTACACTTCCGGCTTTTTTATTTTAAATAAATTTTGTTTAAAACTTACTTGCTTGACGCAAGACTTAACTCTACAAGGTACGTTTCACTTCGCGTTCTTCGTATGCTTCAATAATATCACCTTCCTGAATATCGTTAAAGTTTTTAATGCTAATACCGCATTCGTAACCTTGGCGTACCTCAGATACATCGTCTTTAAAGCGTTTCAGAGCTAGGATTTCACCAGAGAAAACTACAATACCGTCGCGCACTAATCGTACCCGGCTATTGCGGTTGATCGTTCCATCAGTAACCATACAGCCGGCAATAGTACCCACTTTTGTAATCCGGAATACTTCGCGTACTTCTACGTTGGCTATTACTACCTCCTGCATAGTTGGTGCTAACATACCTTCCATTGCATCTTTCAACTCGTTAATAGCATTGTAGATAATAGAGTAAAGCCGGATATCAATTTGTTCCTGCTCGGCGAGTCTCCGCGCGTTGGCCGATGGCCGCACCTGGAAGCCAATAATAATTGCGTCAGAAGCGGAAGCTAACAATACATCGGATTCTGAAATTTGACCAACGCCTTTTGCCAGAATATTTACCTGAACTTCGTTCGTAGAAAGTTTTAGTAATGAATCGGAAAGGGCTTCTACGGAACCATCCACGTCACCTTTAACAATTACGTTTAATTCTTTAAAAGAACCAATTGCTAAACGGCGGCCAATTTCATCCAAGGTAATGTGCTTCTTGGTACGTAAGCTTTGTTCGCGTTGCAACTGCTGGCGGCTCGAAGCAATTTCGCGTGCTTCCCGTTCTGTATCGTATACAACAAACTTATCACCAGCTTGCGGCGCACCATCCAGACCCAGCACCTGTACAGGAGTAGAAGGTCCGGCTGTTTTCATTTTTTTGCCCCGGTGATCGGTCATAGCCCGAACGCGGCCGTAATGTGAACCAGCTAACATAACATCTCCTACGTGCAAGGTTCCGGTTTGTACCAGCACGGTAGTTACATAACCGCGGCCTTTATCTAACGAAGCTTCAATAATAGTACCCACCGCGTTACGGTCTGGGTTTGCTTTTAATTCCAATAATTCGGCTTCAAGCAATACTTTTTCCAGCAACTCCGGTATACCTACCCCCGTTTTGGCCGAGATTTCCTGGCATTGGTACTTACCGCCCCAATCTTCCACGAGTACATTTATAGCGGCTAATTGTTCCCGGATACGATCTGGGTTCGCGGAAGGCTTATCTATTTTATTAATTGCAATTACAATAGGACCACCTGCTGCTTGCGCATGATTTAATGCTTCTTTAGTTTGAGGCATTACATCATCGTCGGCAGCTACTACAATAATAACTACGTCGGTAACCTTAGCACCCCGGGCGCGCATCGCCGTAAAGGCCTCGTGACCTGGTGTATCTAAGAAGGTAATGCGTTTACCGGTATCCGTTAATACATCGTACGCTCCAATGTGCTGGGTAATACCACCTGCCTCACCAGCAGTTACTTTAGAATTACGGATATAATCGAGCAATGAAGTTTTACCGTGGTCAACGTGACCCATTATAGTTACAATTGGTGCACGGTCTACCAGGTCATCGGTATCATCTTCTTCCTCTACTATTACTTCTTCCTCTTCAGTAGATAAAAACTCTACATCGTAGCCAAATTCGTCTGAAATAATAGTAATAGCTTCTGCATCCAGGCGTTGGTTAATAGAGACGAACATACCCAACGACATACAAACTTTAATTACATCGTTAACGGATACGTTCATGAGTGAAGCCAGGTCATTAGCCGAAATAAATTCAGTTAACTTTAAAATTTTAGCTTCTGATTGTTCCTGTTGTCTTCTTTCTTCAGTAGCATCAGCTATAGCCGAGCGTTTCTCACGGCGATATTTTGCCCGGTTTGTATTGGTATTTTTGTTACCACTTAAACGAGCCAGGGTAGCTTTAATTTGATCCTGAATTTGTTTGTCAGAAACCTCTGGTTTTGCTCCTGCAGCTATTGGCGGCCGGTTATTGGCACCTGGTGTAGCAGGACGATTATTAGGCCGGTTGTTATTACCTCCTTGGTTTGGACGCGGCTGGCTAAAATCTTTACGCTCGCCGCGTGTTACCACCGGCCGTTCAGATGGATCAGGTGCAGCAGCGTTGTTCTGAACAATAATACGTTTCCGTTTTTTCTTATTGTTTCCGCTGCCTCCACCAGTATTAGCAGAACTATGTTGGTTCTGGTTATTACTTACAGGGGCACTCGCTGGCTTGTTTCTGATTTCAGGAGTTGGTTTACCGCCTTTTTTACGCGGAAAATCTTTAGGTAATTCAATTTTACCTAAAACAGTAAGGCCTTTTAAGGTATCTGCCTTGGCCGGAATAATTTGTTCTATTTCTTCGTCGTTATTATGTGAAACTTCTTCGTTGGTAACTTCCGTTTCTTCCACATCTGCTTCTGCTTGCTCTTCTACAGTAGTATCATTTACGGAGGCAGTTGGAGCAGGAAGTTCTGCTACAGGTTGTGGTTGCGGTTCTATCTGTTGAGGAACTTCTGCAACGGGTGCTTCCTCAACCTTCTCCATCACTGGTTGTATTGCTGGTGCTTCTGGTTCCGGTTCCGGGGTATGAACTATTTCTGGTTGAGGAACTTCAACCTCAGGCTCTTTAAATTCCGGAATCTCTATTGGTTTTTCCTCTACATCTACAATCACTGGGGCAGGCTCATGTTCCGCAACTGCTACCGGTTGTTCTACAGGCTTTGGCGCAGGCGCAGCTACTGGGGCCGGGGCAGTTTTGGGGCTATTTAAATTAATGTTGCCAACTACTTTAAGACCTGGTAATTTAACTCCGGTTTCAACGGGCACGTCTTTAGGAATCTCAGGTTTTTTTACCTCAGGTATAGTGGGAGTAGGGGTAGGTTTTGGTGCAGGGTTAGGTTTCGCAAATATATTTGGGTCGGCTTTCTTCACCTCAGGCACTTCTGTTTGGGCAGCAACACCAGAAGGCTTTTTGTTAATATTTAATTTTTCAGCCTCAATTTTAGCCTGAACCGACGATTCAAATGCATTCATCAGCACCTCGAACTGCTTCGATGTTATTTTTGAGGTAGGTTTGTTCTCGATATCAAAACCTTTAGCCGCCAGAAAGTCTACCACCGTAGACGTACTGATGTTTAAGGTTGTTGCTACCTGTTTAAGCCTCATCGTTTTTTCTTCTGCCATGCTCTAAATATGCTGTCTTTTTTAATAGGTTATTGGTAATCGGTTGAATCGCCGTAATTTTCGCGCTAAATTAAATGAAATAATGCGTTTCTGAATCCAAATTTTTCGTAATCAAAAAAATATTATTCAACTGTTACTATAATAAGTATAACAAATAAGTAGCTGTTGTTCGTTCCGCTGCGCATACACCAAGTTTAACTGTTATCTGTATCAAATTCCTGCCGGATAACTGCTAGTAAATCATCTACAGTTTCTTCTTCTAATTCGGTGCGGCGTACTAAATCTTCGCGTGTAACAGCCAATACGCTTTTAGCGGTATCTAAACCTATCCGCTTGAGTTCTTCAATTACCCAGGCATCAATTTCATCGGAGAATTCGTCCAGAGAGATATCTTCTTCGTATTCTTCCTGCTCCCGGAATACATCAATTTCTAAACCTACCAAGCGGCTAGCTAATTTAATATTTTGTCCGCCTTTACCGATTGCCAATGAAACCTGGTCGGGTTTCAGGAAAACGGAAGCCCGACCGTCTTCTTCGTTAATGCGAATGCTGCTAATTTTAGCTGGGCTCAAAGAGCGTTGGATATACAGTTCAAGATTATCGGTGTAATTAATAACATCAATATTCTCGTTTTCCAGTTCACGTACAATTGAGTGAATCCGGGAACCTTTCATGCCTACGCAGGCTCCTACCGGGTCAATGCGGTCATCGTACGATTCTACTGCTACTTTAGCCCGTTCTCCCGGTTCACGCACAATGTTTTTAATTACAATTAAGCCGTCGTAAATTTCAGGTACTTCGTTTTCAAACAACCGCTCCAAAAAGGCAGGAGACGTACGCGATAAAATAATTTTAGGCGTACCATTATGAATTTCTACGCGGTGTACTACTGCCCGTACTACATCGCCCTTCCGGTAACGGTCTTTGGGTATTTGCTCTGATTTTGGAATAATTAACTCGTTGTCGTCCTGGTCCACGAGCATTACTTCGCGATTCCAAACCTGATATACTTCGCCGGAAATAATTTCACCTACCAGATCTTTGTATTTCTGGTACATTAAATCTTTTTCCAGATCTTTTACCCGTTGAATTAAAGTTTGCCGAGCTGTTAAAACGGCCCGGCGGCCAAAATCTTCTAATTTTATTTCTTCCGATACTTCTTCCCCTACTTCAAAATCCGGCTCAATTTTTTGAGCATCAGATAAGGCAATTTTATCGTGGTCCCAAATGTCTTCGGAATTATCATCTACAATTTCGCGGTTACGCCAGATTTCCAAATCCCCTTTCTCCACGTTCAGGATAATATCGAAGTTTTCATCCGTTCCCCACCTCTTACGAATCATGGTCCGGAATACGTCTTCCAGAATTCGCATCATAGTAGGACGGTCAATATTCTTGAACTTGGCAAACTCCGCAAATGATTCTATCAGGACTGAACTGTTCATTTTTCTTTCTTATTTAAAAGATATTACAATATTCGTCTTCACTATATCCGTAAAGTTTACCTGGGTTGGTACCAGGGTAACTTTTTTACTTTTTTCTTTTACTTCTTCCGTAATTTTAATGCCATCGGCCAGTACTTCTTCTAAGATTCCGGTTTTTTCAGAGCCATCTTTTAGTACCAACTTCAGTTTACGGCCAACATGGCGTTTGTACTGTCGCTCCGACGTTAAAGGCTGATCTGCTCCCGGCGAGGTTACTTCCAGGACATAGCTAATATCGTCGCCATATGTAGTTTCAATGCGGTTGTTCAGCCGTCGGCTAACCACGGCGCATTCATCTATTCCTACGCCATTATCGCCATCCAGTATTACCGTAATTTTGGGCTTAGCCGGATTATCCGATACCTGAACTTTTACTACGAATAATTCATCCGAAGGCAGACAACTGGGTAACATTGTTTTAATATTTTCCGCGTTTAGCGTCATGTACTTCTGTTTTCTAAAAAACAAAATAGGGGACGCCTGTCCCCTCTTCATCCAATTAATTTGTACAAATGTATGAAAAAATTACGTTTAAAACAAATTCCATTCTTTTTGCTTTAATTTTTTCTGGTTGATTACCTTACAGATACTAAGATAAAAGTACCAATAGAATAGAAGAGAGAGGTAAAAGAAGTACTTTAAGGTAGCTAAAAGCAGGTTATTACTAATTTTAATTGTTTGGTATATTTACTAAGGTGAAATTATAGACATTAAACCTTAATTTGTAAGTTTGTTCTGGTTTATTTTTAAAGCGTGCGTAAAAAAGTTTCGGTTACATTTTATTATATTCTGGTAATCTGGTTATTGCTGGCAATTGCATCCATGCGTATTCCATCTTACTATTTTTGGCTAACCGGCTTTTTTTTATTTACCACGCCCATTCCGTTAGTACTTAACCTGGTTTACCTTTTTACTTGGGGTTGGCAACGCTCACGCCTGGTTATTATGCCGGTTTTAGTAATAGTATTTGCCTGGAACTACTACCAGCGGGGTTTAACCCTGAATTTTAACGAAAAGCCTTCTGAAGCAAAAGCTGCTAATTTACCTAAAACCGCAACCCTAGATGTGTTAAGTTATAATGTGCGTATTTTTAATACTTACGCGCACCTGCAAGATAAACAGGCCACTAATTCCCGGGACATGATAAAATGGGTAGCCGAAAATTCTGCTGATGTATATTGCTTGCAGGAGTTCTACAACGAGCCCCAATCTTCTGTTTATAATTCGGTACAAAAAATTGTAAAAAAATACGGTAAGTATTATTTCATATCCAATACCTTAATTAACCGGGTAAATGGCCAGTTTGGGATGGCAATTATTTCTAAGTATCCAATTTTAAATAAAGGCACAATTAAGTTCGAGAAGCTTACTCAAAACCACGCAATGTTTGCCGATTTGAAAATTAAGAATGATACCGTACGGGTATACAATTTTCATTTGCAATCGATGAGCATTGAGGAGCAGGATATTATTAATACCTACCGGGAGCAAAATTTATTCGGGAAAGATTTACGGAAAGTCTTACGCCGTTTAAAGAATGGTTTTATTAAACGCAGTTACCAGGTAAATACTTTATACGACCATCTTAAAGATTCGCCTTACTCGGTAATCGTTTGCGGCGATTTAAACGATGTGCCTTACAGTTATACTTACCAAAAATTGAACCGCCAGTTACTAAACGCACATACGGCCGCTGGTTGGGGAGTGGGAAGTACTTATAATGGTATTTTGCCTTTACTTCGTATCGATAATCAGTTTTTTAGTCCTGCTTTAAAAGTAAGTAATTTTAAAGTACACCACGATATAACTTTTTCCGACCATTTTCCGCTAACGGCTACTTATATAATTAGTCAATAGACACTGGTCGACAGTCCACGGTTTATACTGTATAGTGTGAAACCATAATTAGCTTTTTAAGCCTGAATAATACCAGACTGAAAAAATATATAGCCATTCAAACTCTCTGGACTATTGACTATCGTCTATGGACTATCGACTAAATCTACTACCTTTGCGCCCATGCAACCTTTAGCTCTTTATAACACCCTTACCCGAAAAAAAGAAATATTTGAACCGCTGCACGCTCCCTTTGTAGGAATGTATGTGTGCGGCCCTACGGTATACGGCGAAGCGCATTTAGGCCATAGTCGGGCGGCTATTACTTTCGATGTGCTATTCCGGTATTTAACTCATATTGGCTACAAAGTACGTTATGTGCGCAATATCACCGATGTTGGTCATTTAGTAAACGATGCCGACGAAGGCGAAGATAAAATTGCCAAACAGGCTAAAGCCGCTCAATTAGAACCCATGGAAGTGGTGCAGCATTTTACCAGCCGCTACCACCAGGATATGCAGCAGCTAAATGTGCTTTCACCGAGTATTGAACCGCGCGCCTCTGGTCATATGATTGAGCAGATAGGTATGATTCAGGAAATCATAAACAATGGCTATGCTTACGAGGTAAATGGTTCGGTTTATTTTGATGTGCAAGCTTATAACCAGCAACACCACTACGGTAAATTATCGGGCCGAATTATCGATGATTTATTAGCAAACACCCGTGAGTTGGACGGGCAGCAGGAAAAGCGTTCGCCGCTCGATTTCGCTCTTTGGAAGAAAGCTTCGGAAGCGCATATTATGCGCTGGCCTTCGCCGTGGAGCGATGGTTTTCCGGGCTGGCACCTAGAATGCTCGGCAATGAGCCGCAAGTATTTAGGAGCACAGTTTGATATTCATGGTGGTGGTTTGGATTTAATGTTTCCGCACCACGAATGTGAGATTGCCCAAAGCCAGGCTAGTAACCATACCGATGCCGCTAAATACTGGGTCCATAATAACCTGATTACTATTAATGGCCAGAAAATGGGTAAATCGTTGGGGAATTTTATTACGCTCCGCGAGTTGTTCTCCGGTCAGCATGAGTTACTGCAAACGGCTTATACTCCCATGACTATCCGTTTTTTTGTGTTGCAGGCGCATTATCGCAGTACTTTAGATTTCTCGAACGAAGCCTTGCTGGCTGCCCGAAAAGGGTATTTAAAGTTAATGAACGGTTTAAAGGTTTTAGATAAAATTGATTATCCTTCTGAAGGCCAAGAAACGGGCGCTCAGGACAGCGACCTGCAAAAGCTACTCGACGATTGCTACCGCAGTTTAAATGATGACCTGAATACCGCTAAAGCTATTGCCTCTTTGTTTAATGTTTTAAAGAAAATAAACAGCATTTACATGGGGCAGGTGCCGGTAACTAGTTTAAGCATCAGTATGTTCCAAAATTTAAAAACTACTTACCGGGCCTTAGTAACCGATGTATTAGGTTTAACCGAAGAACAACCAGATAACTTGGACCAGATGCTAGCCTTGCTCCTTAAGTTTTACAAAGAAGCCAAAGATGCCAAAGATTACGACAAAGTAGATGAAATTCGGGCCGAGTTTAAAAAATTAGGAATTGTGGTTAAAGACATGAAAACCGGCATTGACTGGGCTTATGAAGAATAAGCTTAAACCCTTTTTCTAAATTTTATCAGAAGAAAACATTAAAAGTAAAACCCCGGTAAATAGCAGTTTATCGGGGTTTTACTTTTACTTGTAGTTTACCAGGTGGTTGCCGTTGATTTTAGTGAAATTATATTTAAAGGTTAACTTCCTCCGATACGTACTCCAGCAAACTCCCATTTGCCTTTACTTTTAAATGAACTTGCTTCCCGCAAATTAAAGCTAGATTATTCGTTTCGTGACCAGTTGGGAAATCAAAGCAAATTGGATACGAATAGTTAGCCGTGTGTTCCTGAATAATTTCGTAAGCTGTTTTTCCAAATGGAACCGGATTGTCGCGCAAATCGGTCATGTGCCCCACAATTAAACCGGATAAGGTTGCTAATTTACCGCAACGCTTTAACTGTACCAACATCCGGTCGAGGTTATATAAATATTCGTCGATTTCTTCTACAAACAAGATTTTGCCCGCATAATCCACATCAGAAGGTGTACCAATTATAGTGTTTAGCAAACTAATGTTGCCGCCAATTAGTTGGCCGGTAGCTTCGCCAGGTCGGTTAAAATTGTGCCCTGTAACCTGGTAGCTAATGGGTTCATCAAATAAAATCTGGCGTAGACTCTCGATGGCCGCTTCACTGCCTGCCCGCCCGAATAAAGAAGGCATTATGCCATGAATGCAAGCATAACCTAGCCCGGTTAAATGAAATAGCAATGCAGTAATATCGCTAAACCCTACTATCCATTTAGGAGATTGCGCAAATAAAGTAAAATCAATTTGATCCAGCAGGCGAGTGGTGCCGTAGCCACCCCGGGCAGAGATAATGGCTTTAATTTCTGGGTTATCCAGCATGGTTTGCAAATCAGAAACGCGTAACTCATCGTTACCGGCAAACTGATGGTAATCTCCGGCTATACTTTTGCCAATAACTACTTCTAAACCCCATGAAGTAAGTATCTGAATAGCAGGTTGAATTTCGGATAAGGTAATTTTACGGGCTAAAGCACAAATCGCAATTTTATCGCCGACCCGTAGAGTAGGGGGAAAGATCATGGGTAAAATATTCTATTTATTGAGAGGTATTGGCCACGTAAAAAGTCCTGAGTGGAGAAAGTTAATATTAAGTACAAATTACTTTAAAAGGAAATAAAAAAGGCTGTGCCACTAAAACAGCACAACCTTCTTGTTAAGAGTATATAATTTTTAAATTACTTCTATTTCTTCAATAGCTTTTTCCCGTACGTCTGCAGGTGTAGTATCTCTGGCCTGAAAGTTACCCGTACTTACTAAAAACGCATCCGATTCGCGGAGTAACTCAATGTTCTGCAATAAAGTGTCGAGCCGCACATAGCCGATAATGTATTTAAAATCTTTCGCGATAAATTTCTCGGAAATATTTTCAAACTGCAGCGTTTTGAGTAAATCTTTGTTGGTGTAGCGCAGATAAACTTCTACCTCAATATTATTAGTAGAGTTTACTTCGATGTGCTGCAGGTGTTTTTTGTATTCGTATTTGTAGCCGTAGGTTAAAGCCGATATATCCGATAAAACGGCTGAACCAGTAGGATACCCACCAGCTCCCTTACCCGAAAAGAATTGCTTTTCGGAGAAAGCAGCCTCTACAATCACGCCATTATATTCGTTGTCAACGTTGTAAAGGGGATGTTTGCGGGTAATAAACTGGGGCATTACAAATAAAGTAACGGTAGCTTCGTCTACTTTACTTACGTGCGGCACCAATTTGATTTTATAGTCTTTCTCGCGGGCATATTGAATATCGTACTTCGATAAATTTTGAATGCCGATATTAAAAACAGTATCCGGGTTCAGGAATAAGCCAAAAGCATGCGCCGCGATAATAGTTAATTTATATTTAGGGTCAAATCCACCTACGTCTAGGGTGGGGTCGGTTTCGGCAAAGCCTAAATCCTGGGCTTGTTTAAGGGCTATGTCGTAATCTAAATTCTCGTTAAAAATTTTTGATAGAATATAGTTCGAAGAACCATTAAAAATACCACTTACGGCATACAGTAACTCATTATCGTAGTACTCTTCCAGTGTCCGGATAATCGGAATAGAACCGCAACATGAGGCTTCGTACAACAACGATACCTGGTGCTCGTGCTGCAATTGAACCAACTCTTCTAAGTGCTGAGCCACCATTTTTTTATTGGCAGTTACCACGTTTTTACCTTTTTTTAAGGCAGTAGCTACAATCTCAAAGGCTTCGTCGGCATTATCAATCAATTCAACAATCAGGTCAATTTCCGGATTGTCTAAAATATCATCTTTTTCGAACGTAAAGTAGGAAGTAGGTAACTTACGCTTTTTAGTGCGGTCTTTTACACATATTTTCTCAATGCTGGCTTTAATACCGCGGCTGTTTTCCAATACATCATATAACCCCTGTCCTACGCAGCCAAACCCAAACAAACCTATTTTCTGAATCTTAGTCATAAGTAATAAATAACACGTTTTTGGCTGAAGTTTTCACAGCCGGTATAACGTTGTGGTACTAATTAGAATGCAAAATTAATGGAAACCAATATCTTGCAAAAATTTATTTCGCTACTGGTACGGCCAGAAACGTCTCAATAAGCTGCGTTAATTTTTCGGTTTCAATTAAAAATCCATCGTGCCCGTAAAAAGAATCAATTTCCTGATAGATTGCTCCCGGGATATGTTGAGCCAGATACCGCTGCTCTGATGTTGGGAACAAGATATCGGAACTTATTCCTATTACTAAAGTTTTGGCTTTTACCTGTTGTAAAGCACTTTCTACGCTGCCGCGATGCCGCCCTACATTGTGCGAATCCATGGTTTTACTGAGCGAGATGTAAGAATACGCATCAAAACGATTAACTAATTTTTCGCCCTGGTAATTTTGGTAGGAACTGGCGTTAAAATTATCGGTTCTATTTAAATCTGTTTCGCGTTGCGTTTTAGAGTACGTATCGTAAGTACGATAACTGAGTAAAGCAATGGCCCGGGCAGCTTTTAAACCTTTTCGGCCTCCATCCGGCACGTTCAAATGATAGGTATGATCGGCGCGAATGGCCATGCGTTGGGCTTCGTTAAAGGCAATGCCCCACGGCGAATGAAACGCGTTGGTAGCTACTATTAGTAAATGCTGAACAATTCCGGGTTGCAGAATTGCCCATTCCAAGGCTTGTTGCCCCCCCAGAGAACCACCAATTAAAATATTAATTTTAGAAATGCCCAGATGTTGCCGTAAAATTTCGTGAGCGGCCACCATGTCGCGAATAGAAATATCTGGGAAGGACTGAAAATAAGCCTCACCCGATTCAGGGTTTTCAGAAAGTGGACCGGTGGTACCGTAGCAGGAACCTAAGATGTTCGCGCAAATAATAAAATGTTCTTCCGGATTAAATAAAAAATTGGTTCCGAATAAGCCTTTCCACCAATCAAACACATCCGCATTGGCCGTAAGCGCATGACATACCCAAATAACATTATTTCTTTCGGCATTTAGCGTACCGTAAGTATGATAAGTAATCTGAAGCTGAGGTAACGTTTTCCCACATTCGAGTAAAAAAGGCTGTGGGCAATGTAAAATTTCCTGACTCATGCGTTGTGTTATTTCCGCAAAGATACAAAAACCAAATTTACAGTCAGGAAATTCCACTCCTGCGCCGCCCACCCGTTGTTATGGCAACAGCAGAAATTGCTGCAACAACAAAACAGAGGTAATTTTGAGTCTTTATATTTTTTCACTGTTAATTCTTAAAAATAGATAGATAAACTATAGCGGATTAATTTCTATTACCAACTTACACTTCCTATAATCCTGCCGGGTAAAGATTTTTTAGCCGGCTATTGCCTGGTTAAAGAAAATAGCCGGCTAAGTTAATTAAACAGATTCTATAATCTTCTCGGTAATTTCTGAACCGGGGCTAGTAGCATCTGTATTTGAGCCACCAGACCCACCAGAAGTATTTACCTGGGCAAAAGCTTGCTCAAAGTCCGCTTTAATATCATCAATGTGTTCAATACCTACCGATACCCGCAAAAAGGTTGGGGAAACACCGGCGGCTTTTTGTTCTACCTCGGATAATTGCTGATGGGTAGTAGCTGCCGGTTGAATAATAAGCGTTTTGGCATCGCCTACGTTGGCCAGGTGGCTGGTAAGTTTTAAATTATCAATAAACCGGGTAGCGCTTTCTTTATCGCCTTTTATATTGAACGACAACATACCTCCAAAGCCTCTTTTTAAATATTTTTTAGCTAATTCGTGGTAAGAACTGCTGGGTAAACCCGGATAATTTACACTATCAACGAGAGGATGTTGTTCCAACCATTGCGCTAGTTCCTGTGCATTTTGTGAATGACGCTCTACCCGCAACGATAAGGTTTCTAAGCCTTGTAATAGTAAAAACGAGTTAAACGGACTAATAGCCGGACCAAAATCACGAAGCCCTTCTACGCGGGCGCGAATAATAAACTGAATATTGCCAAACGGACCATTCGGGCCAAATACATCGCCAAATACCAAGCCGTGATAGCCTTCGGCTGGTTCAGAGAATTGTGGATATTTGCCATTATTAAAATCGTATTTACCGCCATCTATTATTACCCCGCCAATGCTGGTACCGTGGCCACCAATCCACTTCGTGGCTGATTCAACTACAATGTGGGCGCCGTGTTCTAACGGCCTAAAAAGATATCCACCGGCGCCAAAAGTATTATCTACAATTAAAGGTAGGTTGTGTTTTTCGGCAAGAGCGGCAATGGCTTCAAAATCCGGAATATTAAAGCCTGGGTTACCAATTGTTTCCAAGTAAAGTGCTTTAGTTTTATCATCAATTAGTTTTTCAAAACTCTCCGGATTGTCGCCGTCGGCAAAGCGTACTTCTACACCAAGGCGTTTAAAAGCTACTTTAAATTGGTTGTAGGTACCACCGTATAAAAACGAGGTGCTCACAAAATTGTCGCCGGCTTGTAATATATTATTTAAAGCAATAAACTGCGAAGCCTGCCCCGAAGCTACTGCCAGAGCGGCTACACCCCCTTCTAATGCCGCCATGCGCTTTTCAAACACATCGGTAGTAGGGTTCATAAGCCGGGTATAAATATTCCCGAATTCTTTCAGGGCAAATAAATTAGCTCCGTGCTCCGCGCTATTAAACACGTAAGACGTAGTTTGGTATAAAGGTACCGCGCGGGAACCAGTGGTTGGATCGACTTCTTGGCCGGCATGTAATTGTAAGGTTTCAAATTTTAAATTTGGAGCAGACATAAGCTTAAGGTTGAAGTTTAAAAAATAATAGCAGCAAGATAAAACAGATTAGTATTCGCGGTACTTCCCGGATTAAAAAACGAATTATAAAAAAGTAAAAATGCGGGAAACGAAAATAGCTTAACAGCTACAACAACCAAAAGTTACAGGCCATATAGAACGTAAAAAACTTGGCAGAACAGCAGAAGGCTGCACAATAGTAGACCCAGAAAGGTATTTAGTGTATTTCATATAAAATTAATTTATATTTCCCCTACATCGGGATAGGAATTGGCACCTTTCAACAAAGGCTGATGGTTGCCAGAGGGTCAGGGAGCCTATTCTCTCGCCTCTTCTTTATAAATCAATTCTGTTTGGTAACAGGGTTTGATGTTGCAAATTAAGTATAGGTTTGGAGATATTTCCAAATTTACCGGAGTATTTTTGCAACTAACAGGCAGTCACAGGAATTGAGTTTGGTACTTTATTCAGACCGAACATTTAAAAAATTAAATTAGTAAACCCGCCAAGGTAGCTGAAAGATAAGAGGCCAAGGTACCGCAGATAAGGGCTTTAAATCCTAGTTTTGCTAAATCGGCCCGGCGCGAAGGAGCCAATTCGCCAATACCGCCCACCTGAATAGCAATAGATGAAAAATTAGCAAATCCGCAAAGGGCAAAACTGGTAATAAGAAGAGTTTTAGGATGCAGGGTTTCTTTAATTTTTACTAAATCCAGGTAAGCTACAAATTCGTTTACCACCATTTTAGTACCCATTAATGCTCCGGCCGTTTCCACATCTTTGCCTGGTACACCCATGGCCCAGGCAAATACGGCAAAGAGTTTCCCCAATAATAAATTTAAACTAAGAGCAGGTACCTGAATAAGCGGACCCAGTTTGCCGAGTAAAACATCAATTAAGGCTATTAAGGCAATAAACCCGATTAGCATGGCGGTTACATTTAAGCCTACTTTTAAACCATCCGAAGCCCCAGCGGCAATAGCATCTATAATGTTGGTGTGTGTTTTTTTTACTTCGAGCTTTACAATGCCTTTCGTCTCGGATTGTTCGGTTTCGGGGTAAACAATTTTAGCTATTACCAAAGCTCCCGGGGCAGCCATTAAACTAGCCGCCAGTAAATAAGGCGCAGGTACACCAAAAGAAATATAAGTAGCCATAACTCCACCCGCAATACAAGCAAACGAGCCCGCCATTGAGGCCATTAGCTCCGAATTGGTCATACCTTTAAGGTAAGGTTTAATCATAATCTGTGCTTCTACCTGGCCCACAAAAGCACTTGCCACGTTCGATACCGCTTCGGCACCGCTAACGCCCATGGCCCAATGCACGGCCTTGGCCATAGCAGATACTATTATCTGCATCAAACCAATATGGTAGGCAATATTTACCAGAACCGCCACAAAAATGATAGTTGGAATAACATTAAAGAAAAATATATGACCGTTGCCTATCCCAAAAGCTTTTTCGAGTACCTCTTTGTTTACTAATGCGCCAAACACAAATTCTGAACCTTTCTGCGCAAGGCTCAATAATCTCTCGATGCTGTGACCTACGTAGCCAAAAATAGCTTTGCCAGTATCGGTTTTTAAAATAAAAATGGCTAGCCCAAATTGCAGTAATAAACCAACTCCTACCAACCGGTAATTAATGGCCTTGCGGTTATTGGATAGTAGGAACGCTAAACCTAAAATAAGTACTATCCCAATCAACCCCGTAAATCGCTCCATAAAAAAGTAAAGGTGTAAATCATATGGTGTTAGAATAAGATAATTGTGTTTTTCACCTGGCAGGTTGTTCTACGCGGAACAGAATTGTTTGGGTGATTTGAACAGGTAAAGTTAAGTTAATTTTAAATGTGAGTTTTTAAGTTTTGCTAAGTTAATTTGAAAATTCTTAAACTTACTTTGATTAAACGCATAAAAAAGAAAGGGCTTCGGTTAAATAACCGAAGCCCTTAAAAATATAAAAAAGTTAATTAGCTAGCTTGTGAGAACCGGCGGTTTACTTCGTCCCAATTAATCAGGTTAAAGAAAGCAGTAATATACTCAGGCCGACGATTTTGGTATTTTAAATAGTAAGCGTGTTCCCAAACGTCTAAACCTAATAAAGGAAAACCGCCGCAATTTTTTTCGACATCCATAAGTGGGTTATCTTGGTTGGCGGTAGAGCAAATTTGTAAGTTGCCACCTTCCATTTGGCACAGCCAAGCCCAACCCGAACCAAATCGGGTAGTAGCCGCTTTCGTAAATTCGTCTTTAAATTTTTCGTAGGAGCCAAAAGAACTGGTAATTGCATCGGCAATTGGCCCGGTGGGCTCGCCGCCGGCATTAGGAGCCAGAATGGTCCAGAACAAATTATGGTTGTAGTAACCACCACCATTATTGCGCACTGCCGCTGGAGCATTACCAATATTTTGCAGGATTTCTTCAATGGATTTTCCTTCCAAATCGGTACCCTGAATGGCATTGTTTAAGTTGGTAGTATACGCCTGGTGATGCTTAGTATGATGAATTTCCATGGTTTGCCGGTCGATATGTGGTTCCAGGGCATCGTAAGCATAAGGTAATTGAGGGAGTTCGAAAGCCATAGTTTTATAGTTTTAAAGGTTAGATATTCAAGTATGTATAATACCAGCAAAAGCAGCCAAAGATAGCCGCTAATTTCGTTTATTCAAAAAAAACTCCCGGAGCAGTTCCGAGCATTCGTGCGCCAGAATACCGCTTTCCATTTCCGTTTTCGGGTGCAATAAAGTACTCCCAAAACGCCGGAAGCCTCGCTTCGGATCAGCTGTAGCATATACCAATCGTTTTAATTGCGCCCAATAGCTTGCTCCCGCGCACATAACACAAGGTTCTACGGTTACGTACAGGGTGCATTCGTGCAAGTATTTATTACCTAAGTAATTTTCTGCCGCTGTAATAGCCAGTATCTCGGCATGGGCGGTTACATCGTTTAACTTTTCGGTTTGATTGTAGGCCCGGGCAATTATTTTGTTTTGGCTAACCACTACTGCGCCAATAGGAAGCTCGCCTTCTTCTAAAGCGTACAATGCTTGTTTGTACGCCTCTTTCATAAAATGTTCGTCGCTGAGTACTGAAAGCACGTGGGTTATAATTAATAAAATAAAATATGAAGTCAGATAACTTTAACTGCCTTTAGCCCGATTTGTTCTGTTATTTTTAGCTAATTTTAATGGAACGCATTATTTTATTAGCGGTAGCTTGCCATTCGGGTTTTAAATTTGCCGGACAATTAAAAGTAAAAATCAGCAGCTTATCGTTTTCAATTGCGTATTGAACAATCGTGTATTTCTGGATAGGAGCTAATTTATTTTTTTTCTTGTCATCATCCTTTACTGACGATACAAACTCAAAAACCAAAAATTCATGGCCATTAAGAGTAGTTACTTCCTCCCGGATAAATTGTACCTCCGAATACATACTTAAAATGGCGGGTTTATAAAACTTTTGAAGCAACGGTATGTCTTTCTTCGCGAAAGTAGAAGGTTTTTCTGTAACCACTAAATCAACTAAGCCGTTGGCTCCGGTATAAGCTGCAATAGGTTTCCGTTGCGCCGGATACCTCGATGCAATCAATTCGTCTGGCATAACCCCAAAATCAGCGGGCAAAGAGGTAGTAATATTTTTAGTAATCTTAATTGGTTTTAACCTGCCAGGCCCAAAGCTGCTTAGCCCAAAAACTAATGTTAAAGAAAGAAAGAGATATTTCATAAATGTTTGCAAAATAAAAAGGCAAAATAAGTTCTGGTTAATTGCCAACTATTTTTACTAAATACTTCAACGAAGGTAGTTTAAAGTATAGAAATGGATTGAAAATTCTTGGTTAATTATTATTGTTATTTTAATAGACCAACTACTTATAACAAAAAGATTGTAAGGTTAGTTGCTTCAAAAATTGGGGTTGTTATACCATTGGGACTACTTTTTGCCAGGTAACCTTTCTTTATTTTTTAGCTAAGGTGTCAGGAGATAAGCTTAATAAGTACGTATTTATTCTGTTTTTTTAACCTAAACAGCTTAAATACTTAATTCTTACTTGTAATCAGACTAAATTATTAGAGAATTGTTAAATTTATCTAGTTCTATTTAAATTCAAATGTTACCTTTGGCTTCTTGGGTAAACGAGTTAAACTTTTTTTCTTAAGAACAGTATTTAGGAATTGTGTAGAAGAAAAAAGTAAATAAATTTTTCGGACGTGCAACTAAGTATGCATGGGGAGGGTCTTGACGTTGATATCTTAAGTTTTATTTGCGGTTGTTTGCTATGAAAAAATTGAGTGCCAAACGAAGAAAAGAACTTTATAGTTTAAGCTCTTTGTTGTTTCATATTATTGCTTTTATAAGTCTGCTATTTATTTTAAACTACAACTCCGAAGAAAAGAAAGTAGCTAAGAAAGCGAATATCTATGCTTCCTCTCCGGAGTACGAACAATACAAAGCCGCTTCTGGCAGAATCGCTACTTTAAAATAACAGTAAGTGCCAATCGGCCTATTTCGTATATCTCCTGAATAAAACTTTTTAGGATCTTTGTTCCTGCATTAAAGTAAATTCAGGTTTATACGCGTATTCTAGCTGTGTTTTAGCCAAGCAAACTCTCTTTCTTTTACATATAAAACGAATTAATACAGCAAAAGCTATTCTGGGTGAGATCATCCCAAAATTCGTTTTACACTTATTCATTTCAGGGCTTTTACCTAGTATACTTATCTAAAGTCCTGAAATGAAATTAGTTTTGAGCACTTTAATGTTAGGTTACCTGTAGATAAAGCCTTGGTTTTATCTTGCTATAGTGTACATACCTACATTTCTCCTTCGAAATATTTACTGCAATTCTGGTATAAGTTTAAGAGATATTCTAATCTTTGTCTATTATTCTGAGGTGCTGTTAAATTAAAACTAGTAGCAAAGCTAACTTTGGCTGAATTACTTATTTTTTTTAAGTTTGCCCCTCCAATTTTAGGCAGTGGTGAGGGTTGTTTTTACTTGAGAAATTCTTTTAGTAAGCTGCAACTCACTTGCGTATTTAAAAGATTGAACGTTTTTAGATTAGATAGATTAATTATATGCTTAGAACCCATACTTGTGGCGAATTAAGATTAGAAAATGTAGGACAGGAGGTTACCCTTACTGGTTGGGTGCAACGTACCCGCGACAAAGGCGGTATGCTTTGGGTTGATCTGCGCGACCGGTATGGCATTACTCAATTAAAGCTCGAGGAAGGAATTACTCCAGCCGAAACTATTAGCCAAGCGCGTAATTTAGGCCGCGAATTTGTAATTAAAGCCACTGGTACCGTAATCGAGCGAATATCTAAAAACGATAAGCTACTCACCGGCGATATTGAAATACAATTACATGATTTAGCCGTTCTGAACCCGGCTAAATTACCACCTTTTTTAATCGAAGACGATACGGATGGGGGCGATGATTTGCGTATGAGATACCGCTACCTGGATTTACGACGCAGCAGCGTACGCAAAAATCTGGAACTTCGTCACCGCATGATGCAACAAACCCGGGCTTACCTTGATGGCTTGCAGTTTATTGAGGTAGAAACTCCCGTATTAATTAAATCAACTCCCGAAGGAGCCCGCGATTTTGTGGTACCTAGCCGGATGAACCCGGGTGAGTTTTATGCCTTGCCGCAATCGCCGCAAACGTTTAAGCAATTGCTCATGGTATCGGGGTTCGATAAGTATTTTCAAATTGTGAAGTGTTTTCGCGACGAAGATCTACGAGCCGATCGCCAGCCTGAGTTTACCCAAATAGACTGTGAACTTTCTTTTATTTCGCAGGAAGATATTCTGAATACTTTTGAAGGGTTGGTAAAGTACTTGTTTAAAACAGTACGCGGGGTAGAAGTGCCGGAGTTTCCCCGGATGACTTACGCCGATGCCATGAAGTACTACGGCAATGATAAACCGGATACTCGTTTTGACATGCGTTTTGTGGAGATGAATAGCTTTGTGCAAAACAAAGGATTTAAGGTTTTTGACGACGCTCAATTAATAATTGGAATAAATGTTACCGGCGCTGCTTCTTATACCCGCAAGCAATTAGACGAATTAACCGAGTTTGTAAAACGACCACAACTGGGAGCTACTGGCTTAATTTATGCCCGCGTAGAAGCAGATGGTACGGTAAAATCATCGGTAGATAAATTCTTTAATCAGGAGGCTCTGCAGCAATGGGTACAAGCATTTGCGGCTAAACCCGGTGATTTACTTTTAGTAATTGCGGGGGCCGCTGATAAAGCCCGTAAAGCCTTATCAGAATTACGTTTAGAAATGGGAGAGCGCTTAGGTTTACGCGATAAGAATACTTTTGCGCCTCTGTGGGTGCTGGATTTTCCGCTGCTGGAATACAACGAAGAAGAGAAACGTTATTTTGCCATGCACCATCCTTTTACCTCACCCAAGCAGGAAGATTTTAGCTTACTAGAAACGGACCCGGGGGCTGTTCGGGCCAACGCCTACGATATGGTAATTAACGGCGTAGAAGTAGGAGGCGGTTCTATCCGGATTCACGAGCGGCCCTTACAGGAACGCATGTTTAAATTATTAGGCTTTACCGAAGAAGAAGCACGCGAGCAGTTTGGCTTTTTATTAAATGCCTTCGAATACGGAGCTCCACCGCACGGAGGTATTGCCTTTGGTTTTGATCGATTGTGTTCTTTATTTGGTGGAGCCGACTCTATCCGCGATTTTATTGCTTTCCCTAAAAACAACTCTGGTCGCGATACCATGATTGATTCTCCGTCGCCGATTGCCGAAGCGCAGCTGAACGAACTGAATATCCGGTTGAAATAAGTTTTTTGACCAATATAATTATAGAACTGCATCTGCTAATAGGGTAATGGTTTACCTAAAGGCAGATGCAGTTTTTTATGGGCTAAACTTAGCTGTTGATAGAATTTCTCCTTGCTATTATAGTAGCTGAACGGGCCGGCTAATACTTTCTTCAAGGGAAATAAAAGTTTCGGTTCGTTGAATACCCGGTATTTTCTGGATTTTATCCGTTAAAACGTTTTTAAGGTGCATGGTATCTTTGCAAATAAGTTTGGCAAACATGCTGTAAATTCCCGTAGTATAATTTACGCTAATTACTTCTGGTATCCGACGGAGTTGCTCTAACACCTCGTTATACATAGAGCTTTTGCGCAGGTAAATTCCCAAAAAAGCATTTACATCATAACCCAGATTACCATAATTTAACTTTAATTGGGTACCGGTTACGATTCCCATTTGTTCCATTTTTTTCATCCGGACGTGGACGGTACCACCCGAAACAAACACTTCTTTTCCTACATCTGCATACGCCATTTTCGCGTCTTCCATCAGCAGAGAGAGGATTTTAAGATCCGTATTGTCAATTTCTAAATTTTTGAGCATAAAATTCGCCGATTTTTGATTTGTTTTAACAAAAGTAAGGATAAATTTAAAATAACATAATTTTTAAGTAAAATATTTAAAATATTTTGAAGTAATTAATTTTAAGCCGTATATTTGAATAAATAAAAACACACTGTAGGGTGTTGAAACTGGCAGACATGCCCTCCTCTCTCGGGGGTGGAGATAAATAGGATAAAGCGTTTTCGACCTCTAAGTTGATTCTTGCCTAACTACTCCGTGGAGGTTCGATTCCTTCCCCTACAGCTAAAAAGCCTCTTCGTTTCAAACGAAGAGGCTTTTTTATTTATTTCGGAAATATTTCGGACACTAGATTTATTTAGGTAAGCACTTAACTACTCTTTAACTTGCTTTGTTAAGTTATAATTTTAGGAATTATAACTTAAGCCGTCTTAATGAAAGATACTTAGAATGGTATAGGTTTACCTAAATCCGTTTTGGTTTTAAAGAACTCCTCTAAAATGCTAATACATTCTAATTGAAGGTAAACTAAGTAGTTGGTTTCGTTGCCTATATGGCTATCCGCAATTAAGCTTTTTCCCACTCCCTTCATGTCCCAGATGGAATGAGATCCATTTACATTAGAGTAAACCAGAAAAGAAAGGTTACTTTTATTTATCTTATTGGGGAATATTATCTTTGGTATAACCAATTCCTTCCATATGCCGGCACCTGACTTGGAACCTTCCGCGGAGATGGAAAAACTCTCCGGGATCGTCAAACGCATTACTTTCCACAGTGTGGATACCGGCTATACCGTGCTTAAGGTAAACAATTTTCAGAAGCCTCAGGAAGAAATCACGATACTGGTGCATCAATCCAAAGTGTTTGCCGGAGCTACCCTTGACTTTTATGGGCAGTGGATCACGCATACGAGTTATGGTCTGCTATTTAAAGCTACTAAAGTTATTGAACGGAAACCGGCTACGGCTAACGCCCTGGAAAAGTACTTAGGTTCCGGAATTAATTAAAGGGGTAGGCCCGGTAACTGCAAAAAGAATTGTGAAGCATTTTGGCGCTTAAACCCTGAAGGTGTTTGAATCAAATATCGAAAGATTAACCGAAGTAGAAGGAATTGCTAGATTGAAGCTGGAAATGATCCGCCAGGCCTGGATAGAACATCAGGAAATTAGGAATGTCATGTTGTTTTTACAATCTCATAATATTTCTACTTTGTTTGCGGTCAAAATTTATAAAACGTATGGCAACAATGCCATTGAGATGGTTCAAAATAATCATTATCGCTTAGCCATGGTCATCTAAGGCATTGGCTTTTCTCGACCGATAAAGTGGCCTCAAGTCTAGGTTTGATAACTAATCCTCCTCAGCGGATACTGAACGTCATTGACCATGCGCTGCTAAATGCACAGGAATAAAGGTACTGCCATTTCACCCAACAACTAAAAATTCCAAATGGTAAGTGCTTAGTCACAAAGGATTATAAAGTAGAATTCCTAAAATTGATGGAATACTATTAACCTATCTGGGAGAGAGCCTGCCCTAACGGTTCTTTTAACACGGGTACAGAAGCATAGTTTTTGGCTGGCACCTTTCATATTTAATCTTTCGCTAAAGGGTATCAATTTTTTCTGGTGCGGGCAATACTTCGGTAAAAATAAAATAAACAAATTCTTTTCATGCCATTGCTTCAACTGAATCAAAAAGGGCATAGCCTGATAAATAGATGCACCATCTGACACCAGAACTGTTGGCTTGCTGAGCGTGTCTGCCCAATGCTGAAGGCACTCTATTATATGATATAAGATCCGTTTGCAAACTTCCTTCATTTTGAAAGCTAAGCAACTTATTGTTCTTTGTCATCACCCAAACACGTTTACTCTTTTTGAATTTTGCGGCGGTATTCTGATTTCCTCTCCTGGGTAGGGCCAGCCGTAAACCAGCACCGGCCGTAAATAAAAGCCGCTTTCTTACCCATCAGTTCTAAATGCTCTATTTCGGCCAAACGGGCCTGCTTATCGAGTACTTTTTCTGGGGCTTGCTGCGCCTTCAATCATCTTCGCCAACGTTTCCAGCCAACACTAAGCTTTTAATAAGCGGTTCAAAGTTTTTGCAAAGAACTCTTTTTGGAGTTCCGATATTAGTTCTTTTCGGACTAGGGAAAGCTTTTGCTGATGAGCTTGTACTTTCTGGTTAATGATGGCTCGCTCCGCCTCAACCAAAATTGCTTTCTTCCTCCTTTTTGGTTGAACCGGCTCACTAATACTTTTTCTTCCCAGCGGTAAAACCAGGAATAAATCGAAAGCGGAATTAAAGCTAAGATTTGATCCAATTTCTTAACTTCCTTGCCTTGGGGGCTCAACACTTAGCAATGACAACGGTCTTTACTGGAGCAGGAGCATGATGCTTATGGCCTTGTTGTAAGTTAAACTGTTCCTCCTCGGTTAATCGAATAAATTTCTTAGCCAAAATGGAATATAAAAATTTTACCAAATTTCATATTCCATTTGTCTAATAATAAAGGTATTTACATAGTGTTTAAAAGTTATTGGACGATCTGGTTGATGTAGGAGGAGTGGAGTAGAGTAGAGAATTAATTTGTTCGTAGGAGTAAGCCAAGGTAATAGTGGCAATGCATTTTATAAATTCGGGTTTAACCAGAAGGTGCGAAGAACCACATTGACTTTAGTTAAAATCTTTTTCCTGGGTTTTAGTAGTAGCCAAATAAACTAGGCCAATGTTTTCGTGAACCCGCAATTCGTTTTCAAGGTAATAACTGGCTTTATCTAAGCAGATGATCTTGTAAACTTCTTGCTAAGTAGATCGGCTAAAGGAATTGAAAGAAGGGAGTACGATGTTAAAGAAAATATTTGTCGAACTAAGTCGGTAGCGAAAAAGAAAGAAATCATTACAAAATATCTACTCAATACTAGCTCAAGAAATGGACATCATTCTCATTTCATGTTGGTAGTAGTAAGTATTTAAGATTAATTCAATTTAGGCTACCTGAATCTTGAAGTTACAAGGCATATTAGTTAAGGATAAACTGTTTTTTAAAGTATTTCACCAATTTTTAAAACTCCAATCTCTTCTGCTTATCTATATTTGCTTATGACTTTGCCATTATGGAGATTATTGTTTTATGTTAGCTTTTGATAGTGGCTAATTTTACTAAATCTGGTTTGTGTCAAACTTATGCCCCCATACTCTGGACTTGAAATTGTAAATTATAAATACAGCTAATATTATTATTTGGTAAATATTAAACCAAGCACTATTTAGTCCATTCTAAGCACACTAACTATTTAAATTATTTTCCAAAATGAATTATTAATGTAATACCAAATAATAATAAAAAGAACTATTATCCATTTTATCAACAATCGTACATGTTACGTCTCTTACTATTAGTCTTGATCCTGTGTCTAAGTTTGCCAAAAGTGAATGCACAGGAATTTATTCCGCTTTGGCCTAAAAACAAGATGCCCAATTCAAAAGGGCTTTCCTTGAAGGACAGCATCACCAATGAAAGGATTTATCAGGTAGGTACGCCTGGCATGTATGCCTATTTCCCTTCGGATCAGGAAAACAAGCGAACAGCGGTAGTAATTTGTCCGGGGGGTGGATATGCCCGGCTGGCTTATGTTATTAGCGGGCTGCAATTGGCAAAGTGGTTTAATACCATAGGTATCAGTGCTTTTGTGCTCAACTACCGGCTGCCCAATTCACCAGATTTGAAGGAGAGACAAATTGGCCCATTGCAGGATGCCCAGCGGGCGGTTCGTCTAATCAGAGCCAATGCCGCCAAATGGGGCATTAACCAGGAGAAAATAGGCATTATGGGTTCTTCGGCAGGAGGACATTTGGCTACTACGTTGGGTACTTACCCGGAAGATGTAGCTGCCATTAATGACACGTACAATAAGGTATCCTTCCGGCCAAATTTCATGATTCTAATATCTCCCGTCATTAGCCTGGGAACTTATGCGCATACCGGTAGCAGAGACAATCTGTTGGGCGACAAGCCTGCTAAAAAACTAGTAGAAAGGTTTTCTACAGAATTACAGGTTACTGCCGCTACTCCACCTACTTTTTTAGTGCATGCGACCAATGATAATGCCGTTAGTCCGCTCAACAGTGTCTTGTTTTACCAAGCCTTGCTGAACCATAAAATTCCGGCCAGTTTACATATTTTCCCCCAAGGCGGGCATGCCATTGCCCTACGCAATAACCCGGGCTCTACGCAATTATGGACTAATCTATGTGAAGAATGGCTGAATGAAATGGGCTTTATTCCTAAAAACATTGAAAGCAAATAAAGCAATAGAGAAAGTAAACGAAGAGCAATTACATTCTTTTGGTACCTGACCAATTTCATTACTGGGCTGCTCAGCGGCAAATTTATTTGGTAAAATGATTAATAGTAAACACAATGATTTTCTTCCGCCTATCCTTTACTTATTCTGTTGTAGTTGCAGCCTTATTTTGTAGTTCCTGTTCCAGCGTTGCTCAACGTAATACAGCAGCCAGCAATACATCCCTCACCAACGAGGCTGCTCCAGTTACCGGGATTTCTAAGGTGTGGGTAGCCGACCAGGGAGATGGCACCTATAAGAACCCGGTTCTTTACGCCGACTATTCTGACCCGGATGTATGCCGCGCAGAAGATGATTATTACATGACTTCTTCCAGTTTTAATGCGGTGCCGGGCTTGCAAATTCTGTATTCTAAGGATTTAGTTAACTGGAAAATAATAGGGTATGCCTTAGACCGATTAACGCCTTATGCGCATTTCTCTAAGCCGCAGCACGGCAATGGCGTATGGGCCCCTTCTATCCGGTACCACAATGAAGAGTTTTATATCTACTGGGGAGATCCGGATTTTGGTATTTATATGGTAAAAACTAAAAATCCGGCTGGCCCTTGGGAGAAGCCGGTACTGGTAAAGGAAGGAAAAGGGTTAATAGACTCCTGTCCGTTCTGGGACGAGGACGGAAAGGCCTACCTAATACATGGTTGGGCGGGAAGCCGCGCCGGCATTAAGAGTATTTTAACCATCAACCGCCTAAGCCCGGATGGAACAAAGGTGTTAGATGAAGGAGTGATGGTGTTTGATGGGCATGATGCCCATCCAACGGTAGAGGGGCCTAAGTTTTACAAGCACAATGGTTATTACTACATTTTTGCTCCGGCCGGTGGGGTGGCTACTGGTTGGCAATTAGTGCTGCGTTCTAAAAATGTGTATGGTCCTTATGAGGAACGCATTGTGATGGACCAGGGATCCAGCCCTGTTAATGGTCCGCATCAGGGGGCTTGGGTAGATAATAAAAACGGCGAAGACTGGTTTCTTCACTTTCAGGATATAGGAGCATATGGGCGGGTAATGCACCTGCAGCCCATGAAGTGGGTAAACAATTGGCCGGTAATAGGAGAAGATAAAGAGGGCGATGGGAAAGGCCAGCCGGTGCTCACTTATAAAAAACCGAATATGGGTAAAATTTTTCCGGTCACTACCCCACAGGAGTCGGATGAATTTGACGACCACACGTTGGGGCTACAATGGCAATGGCACGCTAACCCAAAAGCAACCTGGGCTTTTATCACTGGCAGTAAAGGACAATTGCGTTTGTTTACCGACCAGGTTCCGGCTGATTTTAGAAATTATTGGGATGTGCCCAACCTGCTGCTGCAAAAATTTCCGGCTGATACTTTTACAGTTACTACCAAGCTAAAATTCACTCCGAACGCAAAGCTCCAGAACGAGCGAACCGGTCTGATAGTGATGGGCGAAGATTATGCTTACGTTTCTCTGGTAAGTAAGAAGGATGGAATTTATTTAACCTACAATACGGTAGAAGAGGCTTTTAAAGGTACACCCGAAAAAGAAGAAGTGTTGGGAAAACTGAACGGGAATGAAGTGTACTTCCGGGTAAGTGTAGGTAAAAATGCCAAATGCCAATTCAGTTATAGCGAAGATGGCAGCCAGTTCCGGAATGCTGATACTGCTTTTACTGCAGTGGCAGGCCGCTGGATAGGCGCGAAAGTGGGGATTTTTGCTACCCGGCTGGATAAGATTAACGACTCCGGTTACGCCGACTACGATTGGTTCCGGATTACGCCTCTTACAACCGAAATAACGGAGAGCAGCCAGAAGTAAGCCTAAAAAATGTTTTGATGAACGTCAAAGTCAGGGAATAAAAGCGGTGTGTTACGCACTAAACTTTCCGGATGAGATAAGAAAGGTAATCATGAAAAAGACTGTTTATTTACTGTTCTGGTGCTGGCTGTTGGGAGGAACGGCGGTTGCGCAGCGGGTCGATTTTCCTCGCGATACTTCTTTTACGGTAGTCAGTGCCTTCAAAAATATTAAAAAGCAATATCCTATTGTTAAGCCCGTTCTGCCAAAATTGCCCGCTGGAGTTAAGAGCAAAGAGAATATTGTTTACCGCTCACTCGGCCAAAGAGCGCTTCACCTGGATGTGTTTTATCCCGCAAAAAAAACAACTAAAGGTTACCCCGGGGTGTTGCTGATTCATGGAGGGGGCTGGCGGGCCGGTGATAAATCCATGGAATGGCCTATGGCACAACAATTAGCAGCTCAAGGTTATATAGCCGTAACGGCAGAGTACCGGCTTTCGCTGGAAGCGCCTTATCCGGCAGCTGTGCATGACTTAAAAGCAGCTCTGCGCTGGCTGCGGGCTCATGGTCAGGATTATAATTTAGATACGAGTAAAATAGCTATTTATGGTACTTCTGCGGGCGGACAGTTAGCGGCGCTGGTGGGCACTACCAATGGTTCGGGAATGCTGGAAGAACAAGGAGAATATCGCTCCCGTTCCAATAAGGTACAAGCCATCGTGGATGTAGACGGTGTTTTAGCCTTTAAGCATCCCGAATCAAAAGAGGGAACCGTGGCGGCGCAGTGGTTAGGAGGAACCTCCGAAGAAGCTCCGGATACTTGGGCTCAGGCCTCCGCCCTTACTCATACTGGCAAAAATACCCCACCCGTATTGTTTATTGCCAGTTCGCATCTGCGGTTTCACGCTGGCAAAGCCGATATGATTAAAATACTGGAAAGCCACGGCATCTACTATGAATCTTACTTAATTCCTGATACGCCGCATACCTTCTGGCTTTTTGAGCCATGGTTTAAGCCTACTCTGCAGTACACCGTTAACTTTTTAAACAAAGTGTTCAAAGGAAAGCCATTGGCTACTTCGGAGAAAAATAAAACCAAATGAGCAGTTTAATCCACTGGCAATTTATCCGGATTAAGCTAAAGAACTAACTATAGGCAAGTGAATAGGGGTAGCAAAAGTTTTTGTAGTACCTCGGATCGGAGGTCGGTTTTACCAGATTTATAACTCCTGCTCTCGACAAAGCCAGTTATACACCCTTTAAACCCTACGTACTAGGGTTTAAAGGATAAATATGGATTAATGGTACCGAAAATAACCAAAAGTACCTGCTGAGAAGCATACTCTTCATTTACTATGAGCATCAAAAGTATGAAGGCTATCCTCCTTAAGGATACTTTCATGCTAAAATTTAACGCTTAAAACCAATATTCTTACTTATATGAAAATATTCTTCCGGCCTCTACTGGTGTTTTTGCTCCTTGTGGTAAGTCTATGTAACCTTTACGGACAATCTTCCATCCAAAAATATTCCTGGAGTAATCTGCCAAAAGTGGCTGTTCCGGTATTTAAGAGCGATACTTTTAACATTATCCAATTTGGGTCTAAGCCGGACGGACTGACCCTGAACACCGAGAGTATTAATAATGCTATTAAAACCTGCAGCCAGAAAGGGGGAGGGGTGGTGTTGGTACCCGGGGGTGTTTGGCAAACCGGCCCGATAGTGATGCAGAACAATGTGAATTTGCACGTCAGCCGCAGTGCCATTCTGCTCTTTACCAATGATTTTAATCAATATTCACTGGTAAAAGGCAGTTATGAGGGAAAACCATCCATGCGGAATCAATCCCCAATTTCCGGAACTAACCTGCAAAATATTGCCATTACGGGTAAAGGTATAATTGATGGCAACGGCGATTATTGGCGAATGGTCACCAAAGATGCCCTGACTGAACAGGAATGGCAAAAGAAAGTAGCCAGTGGTGGCTCAGTAAGCGAAGATGGACGTACCTGGTTTCCTTCGGAAAAAACGCGGAAAGGGCACAGCCTAAAAGAACCCGGCGCCATTATGCCGGGGAAAACCGAAAAAGATTATGCAGCGGTAAAAGACTTTTTGCGGCCCACGCTGCTCAATTTAGCTTCGTGTAAAAAAATACTGCTGGAGGGTGTTACTTTTCAGAATTCGCCGGCCTGGGGACTGCACCTGCTCATAAGTGAAGATATTACCCTCAGAAATGTGTTTGTGAAAAATCCGGATTATGCCCAGAATGGCGACGGGGTAGACGTGGAATCCTGTAAAAATGTATTAATAGAGGGCTGCACGTTTGATGTGGGTGATGATGGCATTTGTATAAAATCTGGCAAAGATAAACCCGGCCGGGAAAGAGGCATGCCCACCGAAAATGTTGTCATCCGCAACTGCGTGGTATACAAAGGGCACGGCGGCTTTGTGATAGGCAGCGAAATGAGTGGTGGCGCTCGCAACATCTTTGTCTCGGATTGCAGCTTTGTGGGAACCGACAAAGGGCTGAGGTTTAAAACAGCAAGAGGCCGGGGCGGAGTAGTAGAAGATATTTACATGAAAAACATCTTTATGAAAGATATCGTGGACGAGGCTATTTATTTTGATATGTACTATTTTACCAAACCGCCTGCTCCGGGCGAAAAAGTAAAAACGCCAACCGTCACCGAAGAAACGCCCCAATTCCGGAATTTCGAAATAGATAATGTGGTGTGTAACGGCGCCAATAAGGGTATATTTATCCGGGGTTTGCCGGAAATGAGCGTTAAAAATATTAGCATCAAAAATTCGGTTCTGAAGGCCAACATTGGGGCCGAAGTAATAGAAGCCGAGCAAATTACTTTACAGAAGGTAGCTCTAACTGCCTCCGAAGCAAACCCGGTAGTATATGTCGAAAATAGCCGTTCTATTCTGGTGGATGATTTAACCTACAACCAAAATACCAACCTGCTCCTGAAAGTAAATGGCGAACGAAGCAAAAGTATTCGGCTTTTAAACACCGATATGGCTAATTCCATCCATAAAGTCGAAGCGCTGAATGGCGCCACTACCAAAGCAGTACAAATCCAATAGCTAGTTTATGAGAAATAATAAAAGTTATGTACTTGTATTAATGGCCCTGGTTGGATTGGCCTTTATAACCCCGCCACCTAAGCGCCAGATTTTTCTGATTGGCGATTCAACTATGTCGGATAAACAAATTACCGCCTATCCCGAAACCGGCTGGGGAATGATGTTTGCCAAATTTGTGGATACCAGCAACACCGTTGTATACAACCACGCGCAGAACGGACGCAGTACAAAATCGTTTCTGGAAGAAAATCGTTGGGAGCCCATTGTAAATAAATTGCAGCCAGGCGATATCGTGCTCATTCAATTCGGGCATAATGATGAAGTGGCAACCAAGCCCCAGGCAACAACCCCCAGGCAATTTCAAAAAAATCTGGCGACGTATATAAAAAATGCCAAGGCCAAAAAAGCAATACCGGTTTTAATTACTCCCGCCGCCCGGCGGAGTTTTAATGCGGAAGGAAAAATTCAGGATACGCATCAGCTTTATTCGGAACTGATTCGGAAGGTAGCCCAAAAAGAGCAAGTACCCCTCATTGAGCTGAATAAAAAAAGCCAGGCTGTACTACAAACTTTCGGACCGGAAAACTCTAAGTGGCTCTATAATTATCTGAAGCAGGGCCAACACCCTAACTATCCGGAAGGAAAAGTGGATGACACGCATTTTAGTGAACTCGGAGCCCGCAAAATGGCGGAAATTGTTTTTGCCGAACTAAAAACGCTCAATCCGGGCGGCATAGCCGGTCATTTCTTTAAACCAGTACCTAAAAAATAATCTGATTTGTATGCGCATTTTTTATAAAGTAGCGGCTCTGGCTATAGTAGTTACCCTTTGTTCTTTTGAATTATCGGAGCCGGCTAAAATAACCGTATATCTTATCGGCGATTCCACGGTTTGTACCCAGCCCATTTCCCAGGCGCCGGTAACCGGGTGGGGAACACCCTTCGCAGTATTTTTCAACGAAAAGGTAACCGTAGCGAATCACGCTAAAGGCGGGAGAAGCACCCGGACATTTATAGGTGAAAACCGCTGGCAACTCATTGCCGCTGCCTTAAAACCGGGGGATTACGTTCTGATGCAATTTGGGCATAACGATGAAGCAAAAGAAGAAATTTACAAAGAGCGGTATACTTCGCCGGAAGATTACCGCAAAAATCTGATTCGGTTTATCACGGAAACCAGAGCGAAACAAGCCAATCCGGTTTTGGTAACGCCGGTATCGCGGCGTAAATTTAGTCCGGAGGGGAAAGCTTTGGAAACCCACGTCGAGTATTCACAAGTGGTAGCCGAAGTGGCAGTTGCTCATAAGGTTTCCCTGCTAGACCTGGATACCCGAAGCCGCCAGCTTTACGAATCTTTTGGTCCGGAATATTCAAAATTACTTTTCAATGTTTCAGAACCCGGCATTAATCCGCAATTCCCGAACGGAATAAACGATAATACGCACTTTAGTGAATATGGCGCCAGGCTGTTAGCGGAACTGGTTCTGGATGAGATGAAGAAATCAAATCTGGAACTTTTAAAATGGGTGGTTACTCCCAATACAAAAAACAATGACCATAAACCTTCTAAACTTTAATCAATAAGAACCATGGCTAAATATATAGTAGGTTTTCTGTTGGTGATTTTTCTTTTTACTCCTGATAGTTTTGGGCAAACAAATTATCCGGCCACGCTTACCGTGGCGCAGGACGGCACCGGCAATTACAAAACCATTCAAGAAGCCGTTAATTCCGTGCGTGATTTAGGAGAGCAGCGGGTACAGATTTATATTAAAAAAGGCAAATACCACGAAAAAGTTATTATACCTTCTTGGAAAACTAAAATTTCCTTAATTGGCGAGAGCCCAGAAGCTACGATTATTACCGGCAATGACTATTCGGGCAAATTGATACCTGGCGGGAAAGATGGCTATACCCTGGAAAAGTATTCTACCTATACTTCTTTTACCGTTCTGGTGCAGGGAAACGATGCCATCCTGGAGAACCTGACTATTGAAAATACCGCTGGACGGGTAGGGCAGGCCGTAGCTTTGCACGTGGAAGGCGATAGGATTGTTGTGCGGAACTGCCATATTCTGGGTAACCAGGATACTTTGTACACGGCCAAAGAAGAAAGCCGACAATACTACGAAAATTGCATAATTGAAGGTACCACTGATTTTATTTTCGGGGAGGCCACTTGTGTATTCCAAAGCTGTACAATCCGCAGCCTTTCTGAATCGTATATTACGGCTTCGGCCCAGAGAAAATCTCAAAAGTTTGGTTACGTTTTTTTCGACTGCAAATTAATAGCTGCTCCAGAAGCGAAAAAGGTTTATTTAGGCCGGCCCTGGCGGCCCTACGCCAAAACAGTATTTATACGCACCCAAATGGGAGCTCACATTATTCCGGAAGGTTGGCATGCCTGGCCGGGAGATAAAATGTTTCCGGATAAAGAAAAAACAGCTTTTTACGCCGAATATCAGAGCGCAGGTGCCGGTACCGCGCAACGGGTTCCCTGGTCCAAGCAACTTTCCAAAAAGGAAGCGGAAAAATATACTTTAGAAAATATTTTTAAGGGTGAAAAAGATTGGATTATAAATCAGGCAAATTAAACTACTAGTGTTCAAAACCAATTCTTTGCTTAATGATGAATAGGTGAGACGTCGTTCGGTGGAGCCTTTTCAAGTTCTGGACAGCTGTGCGGATGCGCTTTAAAAGGCTGAGTTTGCCTCAGGGCCGGCGGGCCTCGTCGGGCCACTCGGACGGGCTGCTTTTCCTTTCCTCGTCCTCGGAATGCTGCCAGGCAGCACCGGAAAACCAGCAGGCCCTCGTTGTCCCGACCGCTGACTATCCCTTTTCGCTACCGCTTTTCTAGTTTTAACCTTTTAGGATAATAATTGCTCCCTTAACGAAGTGCCCAAATATAGTTCCCAAGCCCGACTTATATCTAAGGTGCGTAACTGCAATTAATAGTAGAATTCGATATTTTAATTAAAGAATACTCAAGACCTTATAGATAATTTTTAAAGCTATAAAAGGTTTGTACCTTCTAATTTTTGATAAAAATAGGACTACTTGAAATTGGCCACTTTCAGGGAAAAGTAAAGGAGGCTACACTATGGCGACCTTGTCAAAATTGCAAAATTCCTCTTCGAAATTTAGAAAATCCAGAAATACCTTACAGGTGGGTGAAAAATTTATCAGGAACGAACATTTTTGCGCCTCTAAAATTAAAATTTCCCAAAAACGTGCTTCTTCAAGCTTTAAAGCCAATTTTTAAAAGAGTTTCACCAAAATTTAAAACAGTTTGCCGGCCCGGTTGCATACTTTTAACTCACTTTTTTAATAAAAATACCGCCTTAATACTCTTTTATGACAAACAAAGTTTTGTGTTTGTCAGCGGTAAGGTTAAATAAATCACATCCTGATTTTCTGATTTGTAAATGAGACTTTCCATAAAAGCTCGCTGGATATAGCTATTACTCAGAGATAAATGAGTCAGGTAGGGGAGGAATTGGTAGCGAAGTAGAAGAGTACAAAACGCAATTAACGTCTTTAAAAGACTAATGGCTTTCATTCGGATGTCAAGCCTTAATCCATACTTATTTATCAAAAATCAATTACAGAATAAACAATTGTAAAACGCTAAAGCCCACGTGTATGAAAAGAAATTTATCTAACTATTTAAAAGAAAAACTACCAGCGCAGTTCCTGCAAATAGGTAATCAACCATTCCAACCCTATCAAAATTTTAATCACTCACTTTATTAACTAAAAAGTATGAAGAACTCTTATAATTACGGTTGCCCTTCGCCCGGGCACCCTTTTTTTAAAATCCGGCTAAAAGTCAATTCTATTCTGGTAATAGTTTTGATTTCTACGTTCGAGGCTTTCGCTATGGATTATCCTGCTGCATTGGTTCATTCGGGAAGGAGTAATGCTGCCCTTAAAAAAGAACGGAACCGAATAGAAGAGAATGTTACAGTGGGAACATCTGCTAATCGGGTTATAACTATTAAGAAAGTAGCTGCTTTTGCTATAGAAGTAACCGGTAAAGTGGCCGATGATAAAGGTGCTCCGTTGCCGGGAGTAAGCATTTTAATAAAAGGAACTTCTAAAGGTACAACAACGGGGGTAGATGGAAAATTTTCGGTTACAGTAGCCGACGAAAAGGCCGTGCTGGTATTTGATTATATCGGCTTTAAAAGCCAGGAGCGGGTAGTGGGTAATGAAAGAACCATTAACATCGTTTTACTGGAGGATACCAAAAGCTTACAAGAGGTAGTGGTAATTGGCTATGGCCAGGTGAAGAAATCAGATTTAACTGGTTCGGTGGTATCCGTTAAATCCGAGCAGATAACTTCTACGCCGGTTACAAACGTGCTGGAATCGTTACAAGGTAAAGTAGCCGGTCTGGACCTTACCCGCAGCAGCGGCGAAACGGGTGCCGCCATGAATTTTACGTTACGGGGAAACCGTTCTTTAAAAGCCTCCAACTCACCGCTTATTCTGGTAGACGGCATTCAGTACAGTTCTTACGTAGATATTAACCCCAACGACATTGCCTCAGTAGAGGTTTTAAAAGATGCCTCTTCCACTGCCATTTACGGTTCGAGAGGAGCGAACGGCGTTATTTTAATTACCACCAAAGGCGGTAAAGCCGGAAAAACCAAAGTAGAATTTAATAACTACTACGGGGTAAATAGTTTAACGGCTTTTCCGGCTATTACCAATACGCAGCAGTTAGTAGATTATTGGCGGGAAGAGTTTCGCTCGGTAGGGCAGTGGAGCAGCCCGGCCGATGACCCTAAAATTTTTAATGATGCCCTAGCGAACATCAACAATGGCGTAAATACCGATTGGGTAGATTTAATGGTGCATAAGGGAACGGTCCAGAATAATCATATTGCGATTTCGGGTGGTTCCGAAAAAACTACTTTTCGCCTTTCTTCGGAATATTTTAATGAAAAAGGCTTACTCAAAAATGACGAGCTGAAACGATATATCCAGCATTTGAACCTGGATCACCAGGTTTTTAAAAATTTGAAGGTCGGAACGGTTCTTAATTTTAATACTTCTAATCAGGACCGACGAAACATCAGCTTCTGGAACCTGATAAAAAACAGTCCGCTTGGTATTCCTTACAACGAGGATGGTACTATCCGGAAATATCCATTCCCAAGCGGTTCTTTGGCTCTGAACCCACTGCTGGATGAAAACCCGAATGAATATGCCAATAATACCAAGCTCAACCATTTTTTTCTGCAAGGCTTTGCAGATTGGACTATCCGGAAAAACTTAACGCTTCGTACAAATCTGGGGGCTGATATTATTTCTTCGCAGCAAGGAATTTACGAAAGTCCGAATACTACCCAGTCGGGTGTAAACAGTGGTTTCTCGCGGGCGGCTTTAATCGATAACAAGTCAAACGCCCTTACCTGGGAAAATGTTCTGACTTATAATGCCGAGGTCGGGAATCATGCGTTTACCTTAATGGCCGGAAACAGTATGATAAAGAACCGTTCTACTTTGTTTTCCGGAGAAGGAAAAAACCAGCCTTATTCTTCTTCGCTGTTTTATAACCTGAGCACCAACGACCGGGATATAATCACAAACAGTCGCCTGACCGAGACTGCCTTAAGTTCATATTTTGGCCGGGCAAATTACAAGTTTAAAGACCGGTATTTGGTAACAGCTTCTTTGCGGGCTGACGGTTCTTCGGTATTAGCCGAGGAGCACAAATGGGCTTATTTTCCATCCGTGGCCGTAGCTTGGCGGGCCATTGAGGAGCCGGTGTTTTCCGGGTTAAGAACTCTTTTCTCCGACTTAAAATTCAGGGCCACTTATGGGGTTTCCGGCAATAGTGCCGTAAACGCTTATCAAACCCAAGGCAGCTTATCTAAAGTAGCTTTTTCTTTCGACGAAACAGCGGCCTTTGGTTACTGGCCAAAACTGCTGGCAAATAAAGACCTCGGCTGGGAAACTACTGCCACTTTAAACTTTGCTGTTGATTTTGGATTATTTAATAACCGGGTTACTGGTTCCGTAGATGCCTACCAAACCAAAACAAAAGATTTGTTGATGGACCGCATCCTGCCTTCTCTGATTGGTTACAGTTCGACCATTGCGAATATTGGAAAAACGAAAACCTATGGTATTGATGCCGTACTTTCAACGGTAAACGTGGCAGGCAAATCCTTTAACTGGTCGAGCGATTTTAATTTTTCAACTTTCAACGAAGAAATTGTGGAATTAAGCCAATCGGGCAATGACATTGGCAACCGATGGTTTATTGGCTCGCCCACCCGGGTGTACTACGATTACGAAAAAATTGGTATCTGGCAGGAAAACGAAGCCGAGGAAGCCAAAAGATTCCACCCGAATAACAAACCCGGGATGATAAAAATAAAAGACCAAAACGGCGATGGAAAATTAACTGCCGACAAAGACATGATTATTGTCGGGCAGTCTACTCCCAAATGGTCCGCTGGTTTCAACAATAATTTTACTTACAAGAACTTATCCTTGTCGGTTCTCACGCTGGCCCGGGTAGGTCAAACAATCAGCAGCGACTATCATGGTTATTATTATCCGGGTAATACAGCGGCTGTAGTAGATTATTGGACCCCAGAAAATCCGACCAATGCGTATCCCCGCCCTACCAGAAGCCAGGACCCGTATCTCTCGACTTTAAAGTATAAGGACGGCTCCTTCTTTAAAATAAAAGATGTGCGCTTGGCTTATACGTTCCAGGGAAATTTTATTAAAAATACCCCGCTGAATATTACCGTATATGGCACGGCTAAAAATTACTTCACTTTCAGCAAAATAAAAGATTACGACCCGGAAAGAGGGGGAACGGTGGAGTTTCCGCTGACGAAGCAGTTGGTGTTCGGTTTAAACATTGGGTTGTAATGCTAACCATTATAAAGGTTTTAATTTTAAAAAAATGAAAAAAAATAATTTCCTAATAGGGCTGTTAGTAACGTTTGCCGCAGCTACTTTTACCTCTTGTACCGATTTTCTGGACGAGACTAACCGAAACGATGCCACGGCTAATACTTTTTATGCTACCGCCGAAGGCATGGAAGCCGTTGTTAATTCCTGTTATACGCCCACCCGTACCTGGTACGGCAAAACCATCGGGCATTTACTTACAGAAGCCGGAACCGACGAAATGCTTTATGGGAATACGGCCGGCAATACCTATCCGCATTATACCTATAATGCTTTGTTGCAAGGAGCTAACACCAATGGCACCGGACTTTACTTTGTGTGGAAATCATTCTACAAAGGAATAAATGCTTGTAACACGGCCATCGGGAGAATGGCCCTGTCACCAATAACCGAAAATCTTAAGCTGGAAAGAGAAGCCGAAGCCCGTTTTCTAAGAGCCTTTTATTATTATCATTTAGTGGAGATTTTTGGCCCCATCCCGTTAAGGTTACAAGAAACCGTAGCTCCGGAATTAACAGCCACCCGCGCTCCGGTGGATGAGGTTTATAATCAGATTATAGAGGATTTAACCTTTGCCTATACCAATCTGAGTGGCAAGATAACCCCGGCAGGCGGAAGAGTGATTCAACCAGCTGTAGCCGCTTTATTGGCCCGCGTATACCTCACCCTAAATGATAATACTAATGCTTTACTGTATGCCACTAAAGTTATCAAGGATTATGACTTTGCGCTCAACAATGATTATAAAGCTATTTGGGATATCGGAAACAGTAATGGCACTACCAACAAAGAAGTAATCTGGTTTGTAAATTACGCTGCCAACAACGTGTTCAATGATTATGGCCGGTACGATGATTTAGGTTATTTCTGGCTGTGGGAAGGTGGGAACCATTCGCACATGCATTACCTGCCTTTCTTTGTAGGAGTAAAAGGTTATACCGGCACGCTCGAAACAGGCCGCGCTTTAATGCAATACATGCCATCTAAATACCTGTTAAATCTGTACGACGAAACCAAAGATGCCCGGTTTAATGGTTCTTTCAGAACGGTTTGGTTTGCCAATGACCCTACTACGCTCCCGGCCGATAAAAAACTAGGCGATACCATAGTCGTTGTTTCTAAAAAACCGCTTAGTGCCGAATACAAGGCGTCCAAGCCCTATACCATTTACGATATAGACGATATCTATGATGTTAATGGCTTGCCAAAAGAACCTCGCCAGCGGTATCCGGCCTTGTGGAAATTTCACGACCCTACGCGGGCCACGGTGAATGTGGTGGAAAGTAAACGGGATGCCTTTGTGTTCCGGTTGGCCGAAATGTACTTAATTGCCGCCGAAGCGAGCCTGAAGTTAAACAATACCGGCGAAGCCGCTAATTTTGTGAATGCCATTCGGGAACGGGCCGCCTTGCCGGGTAAAGTAGAAGACATGCGGGTAACTGCCGCCGACATTAACCTGGATTTTATTCTGGAGGAGCGGGCCCGTGAATTTGCCGGTGAACAACTCCGCTGGTTTGACTTAAAGCGCACTGGTAAACTGGTTGAACGCGTAAAAATGTACAATCCGGATGCAGCTCCTAATATTCAGGAGTACCACAACCTACGGCCCATACCGCAAATAGAAATTGATGTACTACAAAATAAATCCGAATTCACCCAAAATCCTGGTTATAATTAAAATTTTCTGAATAGAATTTTTTAGAAATTTAGTTGGGGTGTAAAACAGAAGCGCCTCCTGTTGTATTGGTAAAAAAAACCAAACACAGGAGGTTCTTCTTTTATTTGTATCTTAACAGAATTTGGTTGGTCTTAAACTAAATAGCTGCTCAACGGTTCAATATTTTAAAATTTGGTATAACTCATAAATAAGATTACATTAGATTGGTAATTAATCTTGTTTATAAGTTATACCAAATTTAATGGTAAATACTGCTTTCGGGAAATTTTTATTTTTATCGTTATTTTTATTAATAACCATAACTTCCCACGCGCAGATAAAAGCTAAGATTGAGCGTTATTCCACGGAAGACGGTTTGTCGCACGATGGCGTAATGACCATGATCAAAGACCAGGAAGGCTTTATGTGGTTTGGCACCTGGGATGGCATTAACCGGTTTGATGGTCATAATTTTGTTACTTACAAAGCTTATCCGGGCGATAATTCTAAACTTAAGAATAACAGAATCGGGGAAATTGTAGAAGACCAGGCGGGCTTTCTGTGGCTAACCGCTTACGATAACCAAGTTTATAGATTTGATAAAAAAACAGAACAATTTTTTGCGATAGCTGATCTGCTTCAGGAAAAAGGAATTACGAATATTGCTTTCAACAAAATTGTACTCGCCCAGCCGGGAGTGGTTTGGTTAACTACTACCAATCAGGGGGTATTTTGCGTTAAAAAAGCAAATTCTGCTCGTCCGGAGATTATTCCTTATCCAATTAATCAGGCGGTTGGTAAAACAAACGCTGGCAACCAGATTCATTTTTTGTACCCCGCTCAAAATAATACGGTTTGGGTAGGTAGCTCCCAAGGGCTTCATCAATTTTCACCCAAAGCAGACGGTCCTTACTCCAACGGGAGCTTACAAACAGATTCTTTAAGCCAGCTTAATTTTACCTGTGTGATAGAGGGTAAAAATAAAATCTGGTTTGGAACCAGCAATGGTTACCTGGTTTCATATGAAAAAAAGACAAACACTTTTGTCAAGAGTAAGATTTGCAGCAGTAAAATAAACGGCCTTCTTTTATCCCGCAAAAGGGAGAACGTACTGTATCTGGTAAATTCCCAAAGTCAGTTATTAACCGTAAATACCTCCGATTTAAGCACCACTACCGCCTCAGTGGAGGGCAAAGGTGCTTTTTTATCGGTTTTTGAAGATACATCTGGCCTGCTATGGATTCAGCCGGAATTCCGGGGCGCTATTAAGTATAATCCAGGCTCTAAACAATTTAGGTTTTTTTTCCAACCCATAGATGCCACTTTTCACATATCGGTAAAGAATTATAAAGTTTTCGAAGACCATAAAAAAAGAGTATGGGTGAGTATGCAAGGAGGCGGGTTTGGTTACTACGATCCAACCACCGACGCCATTAAATATTTCTACAATGAGCCGGGCAGTTTGGAACATCGATTTTCAAATTATGTGTCCAGTTTGTATCTGGACAACACGGGGGTATTATGGTTGTGTACCAACGACAGGGGAATTAATAAAGTAATTTTCCAGGAAAATTATTTCGATTATAAAATTTTAGTCCCCAATACTGCTAATAATTCAGATAATGAAGTTAGAGGCGTTTACAACGATAGTAAAAACCGGATTTGGCTGGCGGCTAAATCCGGCAAATTATACGTGTATGACCAGCACCACCTGGTTCAGAACTTATTTGTAAACCTGCCCAAAGAGGGGCTGGGAATAGTTTATACTATTTTCGAAGACAGCAAAAACAATATTTGGCTGGGAACCAAAGGAAATGGTTTATTTAAGGCCCAACCTACGGGCAATGCCTCTGGCATGTACCAGTTAATGCATTTTTTACCCGATAAAAACGACTCGTACAGCTTAAGTGGCGATATGGTTTATGCTTTTCTGGAAGATAGGAAAGGCTGCATCTGGGTGGGTACTTATGGCCACGGAATAAATTTAGTGGAGCAAACTTTAAATAAACTCCGGTTTATTAATGCAAATAACCAGTTAAGCCATCATAAAATAAGCACACATACTAAAATCAGGCACCTGCAAGAGGGGCCAAACGGCGATATCTGGATTGCTACCACCGATGGCTTAGTCGTCTTAAATCCGAATCTGAAAGTTAGTGATAAATTCTCTTTGTATAAGAAAGTTTCGGGAAACGCGTCCAGCCTTGGAAATAACGATGTGCAGTATATTTTTAAGGATAGTAAAAATGTTATGTGGGTTTGCACGTCGGGTGGTGGGTTAAACCAAGCTATTATTGGCAAAGAAGGCGTAATATTTAAAGTTTTTACGAAGGAGCAAGGACTACCCAACGATTATATTTTGAGCGTAGCCGAAGACAACCAGGGTAATTTATGGCTGGCGACTGAAAATGGCATTTCTAAATTCAACCCGAAAACGCAGCAGTTCAAAAATTTTGATTCCTACGAAGGCTTAGAACAAACCGGCTTTTCGGAGGCGGCCGCTATAAAGTTACAAAACGGCAATTTACTTTTTGGTGCCCGAAGCGGCTATCTCACCTTTAATCCGGCAGAAACCACGAAACGGAAGGTGGCCGCCAACATGGTGTTCACTAACTTCCAGATAAACAACAAAGACGTTACCCTTACGAGCCCTAAATCACCCTTAAAACAAAGTATAAATTATACCCCAAACATAGAACTTGCTTATAACGAAAATATACTGGGTATTGAATTTACCGTACTGGATTACCATGCCAGTGATAAGCTAAACTATGCGTATCGTTTAACCAATTTCGATGAAGAATGGCATCAGGTAAAAAATCAGCGGAAGGCAACCTATACCAACCTGCCCCCCGGCGAGTATGTGTTTGAGGTGAAAAGCCAGGATCCTGAATTATTTCAAAGCTTACCTTATAAAAAAATAGCCGTAACCATTCACCCTCCTATTTGGCGTACCACGTGGGCGTATGTGGTATATATTATTTTAGCTTTAATTCTCTTGGAAATCGTTAGAAGAGTGGCATTCTCAATGATTCGGTTACGTAACCGGATTGCGATTGAGCAAAAACTGACGGAATTAAAGCTGCGGTTTTTTACCAACATTTCGCATGAACTGCGTACTCCTTTAACCTTAATTGTAAATCCCATTGAGGCCATTTCCCAGCAGGCCGATTTAACGCCTAAAAGTCGGGAATATATCCAGGTGGTTCGCAAAAATACTAACCGCATGGTTCGGTTTATCAACCAGCTTCTCGATTTCAGAAAAGCCCAGAGCGGAAAAATGAAACTCAAAATAGCGCAAACCGAAATTATTTCCATTTTAAAAGATATTAGCAGTCATTTTACCGAAGCTGCGGCTGAAAAGCAAATAACCCTTTCGGTAACGTCTAATGTAGATGAACTTTCGGCCTGGATAGATTTGGAGAAAATGGATATTGTTATTTATAATTTGCTTTCCAATGCCATAAAATTTTCATCGGCTGGCAAGTCCGTTACGGTTGATGTTCATTATGATAAACTGGCCGATTTCTTTACAATCAAAGTTATAGACCAGGGAGTGGGGATTCCGGCTAATAAGCTAAATGATGTATTTGAGCTTTACTACGAAGGCGATAAAAAAGGCGTTAATAACTGGGGAGGCACTGGTATTGGGCTGGCTCTGGCAAAGGAATTAGTAGAGTTACATCATGGTAAAATAACCGCCCAAAATAATGCTACCGAAGGTGTAACCATAATGGTAGAGTTAAAAACAGGAAAAGAACATTTTACTGCTGATGAGGTGGTTTGGCTAGATACGCCCTTGGCATTAAGCAGAAAATACGAACCCGCTGATGAGGCTTTACCAGCTTTTGAAAATGCCGATACCAATGTAACAGCTTTAGAATCGCTACCGTTGGTTTTAATTGTGGAAGACAATCCTGATTTAAGAAAATTACTGACGGACCAGTTTCGATTATATTACAAAGTTATCCAGGCCGAAAATGGCGAAGAAGGACTCGCCAAAGCCATGCAGCAACTTCCGGACCTGGTTATCAGTGATGTGATGATGCCCAAGATGGACGGTATCCAGTTGCTCGATAAGTTAAAGAACACCGTAGAAACCAGTCATATCCCGGTTATTTTGTTAACCGCCAAAACATCCGTCGAACATCAGATTGAGGGTTTAAATTATGGCGCGGACTATTACATTACCAAGCCATTCCAATCGGACTTTATACTGGCCGCGGTTAAAAATCTACTCCATCAGCGCAAGAAAATTTTTGAGTCTTTACTAGGGGATAAAAGAACTATTGACCTAAGCCCGAGCGAAATTGTAATTACTTCTAAAGACGAGGTATTTCTAAAAAAGATAATCAGCATTGTTGAAAACGGGATGTCTGACCCCGAATTTAACATTGATGCGGTGGCAGAAACGGTAGGTATGGGAAGAACCACTTTTTACAAAAAGTTTACCAGCCTCACCAACCTGGCGCCCGTTGAATTTGTCCGGGAAATGCGGCTGAAGCGGGGGAAACAGTTATTAGATGCCGGAGAAAACAATATTTCGGAAGTGGCTTATGCGATAGGCTTTAATAATGCCGGTTATTTCAGCACCTGTTTTAAAAAGCAATACCAAGTTACTCCCTCTGAATATGTAAAATCATTAAAAGCTCCCTTGGTTTAAATACCTGCCAGTAACGTGCCTGGCTTCATTTTGCTTTTCTCTTGCAAGCTCCTCTGGAGTGCTATAAATACCAGACACTCTAATTGAGTTATAATTCTTTCGCTTCTTTATACTTTTTTACTGCCTTAAATTCTAAACTCGGCAACGTACTTACCAGGTTTAATTTTTAAGAATTTACCAGTCCTTGTTTACTTGCTGTTTTACTATAACCAGTGGGTTCACCCGTTCTATTCCCAGCTAACGGGTACTTTCGTTTTCCTTGTAATTATCGCACTTTTTTCTCAATCGTTCCCGGCATCGATTGCATAAATATATCTCTCCGAATGGTGGTAAACCATTTTTTTAATGGCTAAGATTATTGAATTATTTAAAAACCGAAGGGTAATTAATGGTTGAATTGAGTGCTGAATGAACAAAAAATGGATGCTATTTTCTCATTCAAAAAGCTTAGACTTCCCGGTAATTAATAGTAAAGTTTTAGAAAGCTATGGGCATTTGACCCAACTCCAAATTTTAAATAAACCAACAATTATACAATGAAAAGACTATTATCACTGTTTTGCCTCATTTGGGCCTGCACAGTACCAGCTTTGGCTCAAACCACTACAGTAACCGGGCAGGTTACAGATGGAGACACCAAGGACCCCTTGCCGGGAGTAGTGGTTCTGGTTCAAGGAACCACTAATGGTACCTCTACAGACATGGAGGGTAAGTTTTCTCTCAATGTCCCTTCTCCGGAAACCGCCAATCTGGTAGTTAGTTACGTGGGTTACCAAACACAAACCATTAAAATTGGCAATCAAACGCAATTGAATATAAGTCTAAAAGCCGATACCAAGGCGCTGGAGGAGGTAGTGGTTGTGGGTTATGGCACGCAGAAAAAAGGTGATGTTACCGTAGCCGTAGCCAGTGTAGAAGGGAAATCCATTGCCGAAAGAGGAACGGTAAACCCTTTACAAGCGGTGCAAGGTCAGGTAGCAGGAGTGGATATCTCGGCTGGAACTGGCCGGGCAGGTTCTAGCTACAATATTCAAATACGAGGTCAAAATTCCCTGGCTGGCGGCTCTCCTTTATACGTAGTAGACGGAGTAATTGTATCGGATATTAACTTTTTAAACCCACAGGATATTGCCAAAATGGATATCCTGAAAGATGCTGCTTCTACGGCTATTTACGGCTCGCGGGGCTCTAATGGAGTAGTTATTGTTACTACCAAACAAGGCAGTACCGTAAAAGGGGAGGCTACTATTTCTTACGATGGGTACACCGGTATTCGGCAAAATGCCCGCATGCCTGACTTTATGAGCGGCGATGAAGTATGGGAGTATCGCCAAAATTCGTATATCGTTCCGGAATTAATAGCTGGAAATAATCCTACTACTATCGGTAGTGCTGGTGGCGATAATCCTACCATTGCCGACCGGGTGGCTAATAAACAATATACTAACTGGCGCGACCTGGTGCTGCGCACCGGAACCCAGAACAATCACTGGCTAACTATTTCGGGTACGAGCAGCAATAATATTCAATACATTATCGGCGCCGGTTATCAGAACGAAAAAGGAAATTTAATTAATGAAGAATTCGACCGGTATAACTTTAAAGCTAGTGCCGACCATAAACTGAATGACCGGTGGGCCGCCGGAGCAAGTTTTAATTTTTCGCTGGCCGAAATAGAGCGGGGTAGTGATTTGGCCGTTACTAATGCCTTCCGGATGTCGCCCATTTTTTCACCATACGATGCGGATGGTAACCTGGTCTTCCGGCCTGGTCAGATTGCTATACCCGGAACAACAAATGTGACGAGTATTACCAGTTCCGTTAATCCATTGTTAGATAACGCCAATTCCGAGAATAATACCCGGCGTTCTTTTGGGGTTGGTAATTTATACCTTCAATATTCCCCGGTTAAATGGATAGATATCCGGTCTACTTTTTCTCCCCGGATTACATTTGATAGAACCGGACGTTACTGGGGCTCTCAGACCGAAAACCGTGGTGGTTTGCAACCCGCCGCTGAAATGCAGAACCAGGAAGCGTTTTCTTATATTCTGGATAACTTAATTACCGCCCGGAAAACCTATGGCGCGCATAGTATTACCTTTACCGGGCTACATAGTTTGCAGCAGGATAGATTGGAAAGCAGCTTTATCCGGGCAACTAACCTTCCTTTTAATTCTTCTTTTTACAACCTTGGAACAGCCGCCGTTAGAGAAAGAGTGGAAAGTGGTTTTAGTAAATCATCCCTTGTTTCGTACATGGCCCGGGTAAATTATTATTTTAGAGATAAATACCTGGTTACGTTGGCAACCCGTTGGGATGGCTCTTCTAAATTAGCTCCCGGTCAAAAATGGTCTTCCTTCCCGTCGGCTTCCTTGGCCTGGCGGCTATCCGAAGAAAATTTTATAAAAGACATTCCTTTAATTTATGATTTAAAAGCTCGATTCAGTGCCGGTATAGCCGGTAATAATAACAACATTAATGCATACGGTACCCAAATGAATTTAAGTAATCCGGTTTTCTACGATTATGGCGGTACCCTGGGTTTGGGTTATACCTCTAACCGTTTGCCCAATCAGGAATTAACCTGGGAGCGAACACGCGAGTATGATTTAGGTTTAGACTATGCTTTGTTAGACGGCCGCATATCGGGTTCTATTGACGTTTATGATAAGCTTTCGAAAGGCGTTATTATGGACCGCGACATAGCTATCGAAAATGGCTGGGTTTCTATTAAAGATAACGTGGGTTCGGTAAGTAATAAGGGTATTGAGTTGTCTTTAAAAACCATTAATGTTTCGGGTGGCGATTTCACTTGGTCTACTACTTTTAACTTTGCCCGGAATAAAAATGCCATTGTCGAGCTCCTGGATGAAAAAATAGATTTACCGGGTAACGCCTGGTTTATTGGTAAACCGATAAATGTAAATTATAACTTTGTTTATGATGGAGTTTGGCAGGAAAGTGAACGGGATGAAGCCCTGAAATATAAACAACTTCCCGGTCAGGCTAAAGTTAAAGACCTAGACAACAATGGCGTTCTGAATAATGCCGACCGGGCCATCATTGGGCAGCGAGATCCAAAATGGAGCGGCGGTTTCTCTACCCAGTTAAATTACAAAGCCTTTGATTTATCGGCTTCTTTGTTCGCCCGCCAGGGTCACCAGGTTTATAGCCCATTCCACGCTCAGTTTGTTAATTTCGGCGACCGGGGTGGTACCAAGTTAGATGTAAATTATTACATGCCGGAAAATAATATTACGCCAACAAGGGTTTCCAATGAATATCCCATGCCCGGACGTCCCGGCGATTACTGGCCTTTGGTAGGTTATTACAAGGATGTTTCGTTCGTGAAAGTACAAAATATATCCTTGGGTTATAATCTGCCCACCGAATTGTTAAAACGGATTAAATTGAAAACGCTGCGGGTGTATGCCAATGTTTTAAATCCATTTGTATTTACCGATTTTGATGGTTTTGACCCCGAAAGTGCCAGTGGTATCGACCCCAGTGCTGGTACGCAAATTACCAACAGTACTACCGGTTCCCTGAATAATACAGGAATTAGTACCATTACTTATCAAGTAGGAGTAAATCTTAAATTCTAAGCCGAAACGTCATGAAGAAAATATATTTTTTAAATTTTTTACTTGTTTGTTTATTCACTACGGGTTGCCAGGATTATCTGGAAGAAGAAAACAGGTCCAATATTGTTTCGGAACAATATTATGCCACTGCCGAAGGCTACGAAAAATTAGTTAATGCTTCGTATGCCACCTTACGTACTGCTTACAACGAACCCTGGTTATATATGGCCGGCACCGATTTGTTCGTGGAAGGCCGCGATGTTCAGCCGAAAGGCATTAGCGAGTACCGCGATTTAACGCCCGAAGAAGCAGCCGTAGAAGTTTTCTACCGCAATACCTATAATGCCATTCAGGTGTGTAATACCGCTTTGTATTTTAACGATAAAACAGCTTCTACTCCCAACGTAGCTTCCCGCAAAGGCGAAGTACAATTTTTAAGAGCTTATTATTATTTTTTGCTGGTGCAGCATTTCGGGGGAGTAGCGCTGGTAACCGATTATTTTAAGGAGCCCCAAGCGCAGTTTGCGCGCAATTCGGCGGAAGAAGTTTATACTTTTATTATTAATGAGATGAAAGCGGCGCTGGCCCTGGTGCCAGAAAGCCAATTGGAGTTTGGCCGCATTTCCCAAAGAGCCATCCGGCACTTTCTGGCCAAGGTTTACCTGACCCGGGGATACGAAACCTTTGGCAGTAGTACCGATTTTACAGAAGCCGCCTCTTTAGCCGATGCCGCCATTGCGCAGCAGCCCCTCGCTATACCGTTCGAAGATTTGTTTTATCCCGGCAACGAAAGAAATGCGGAAGTTCTTTTCTCTATTCAATATGACCCAGGTTCTATTGCTAACCCCCAAACGGGCGGCAATAATCAAAATTATTGGTTTGGGCCTTATATGGGCGGTCAGGGAGCCGTACAGGGATATCCGCAACGGGCCTACCGGTTGGTACCTACCATGTATTTGTTCGATGTTTATACCCAAAACGATGCCCGGTTCGATGCTACTTTTATGATTGAATATTACCAGCGGTACTACGACTATTATGATAAAAAGACTGAACGAGCCAGCCTGAATGTACGGTATTATTATGCGCCCAAATGGGCCAATAGCCCAGAGGCAATAGAGGCTTGGAAGGCGGCCGACCCTACTCACCGGAGTGCAGCCCAGGTAATACCGTACTCACCAGCCTGGGAAGCTACTAACAGCACTACTTTTGATAATGCTACTCCTGCCATTAAAAAGTTTGATGACCCCAAAGCGGCCTTTGGTAGTTCTTCCAGTACCCGCGATATCTACTTAGCTCGTTTAGGAGAAACCTACTTGATTGCCGCCGAAGCTTATTTAAAATTAGGTGATAATACTACTGCTGCCCAGCGTATTAACGAGGTGAGAAGAAGAGCTGCCAAACCGGGTGCCGAGATGGCCATGTTAATTAATCCAGGCGATATAACCATTGATTTTATTCTGGATGAGAGAGCCCGGGAACTGGCCGGTGAGTATCTGCGCTGGTTTGATTTAAAACGCACGGGTACCCTTGTGGATAGAACTAAATTGTATAACCGGGATATCCGTAATTGGTTTAACCAAGGCATTGACCCATTCCAAGGTTCAGATGGTGCTTTTAAAGTACTAAGACCCATTCCTTCCCGAGCCCTTATTCTGAACGAAGGAGAATTTGAACAAAATCCAGGTTATAAATAATTGCTCATTTGACAAAAACTGGGAAAGTAAAACCTTGCAAACTAAAGCAGACAAAAGTTAACTCCTTAGTCAAGTGCAGTGTAGCACCTGACTAAGGCATATGGTAGAGGCGATTAGGTTGCTGAATAAATTTTTAAAAAGAACAGATAAGGGAAAAGTAAATTAACTGATATAGGAAATAAAATCGGAAAAAAGATAGAGCCAGGTAATTACATTTTCTAGTACTGCAAATTTTTAATCCACTCCGTTTGATACCATGGATCCTGGTGAAATTTAGCTGAATAAGATCCAATGGTAATTCGAATCTTTGAATTATGAAATTAGAACATTTTGCCCTTAATGTAGAAGATCCTATTCGGATGTCGGCTTGGTACGTAGCTCATCTGGGTCTTCGAATAGTTAGGCAAATGAATGAGGCTCCGTTTACTACTTTCTTAGCCGATGATAGTGGTCGTATTATGATTGAAATCTACAATAATCCTGCTGATGAAGTGCCTTCTTACCAGAAAATGAATCCGCTGCTTGTCCATTTGGCATTTGTATCCACAAACCCCGAAGAAGATAAGACTAGATTACTCGCAGCCGGCGGTAGTCTGGAAACAGATCAGCACTTGGAAGATGGATCACACCTGGTCATGTTACGTGATCCCTGGGGGTTGGCAGTTCAACTATGTAAAAGAGGACAACCGATGTTAGCGGCAAAAGAGCAAAATTAACAAAAAGAGATACCTATAATCTCCTTTAAGGTAAAGTTGAAGATACAAGATTTGTGAATTGTGTTTTGTTAGAATGGTGATACAGTTATGGTAAGGCACAAAAAACTGGTTTCGATTTACTTCCTATAACGTTACCGGTATCGATTGCATAAAGATATCTTCTTAAAACATTTTAAACCACTTTTATTCTGGTTAGACTTGTTAAACATGGGAGGAGAATCCTGTTTTTAGGGCAACTATTAAACTTATAAATTTTATAAAAATTACTACTTCTGGATTGATTTAGAAAATATGAATATACCAGGTTTATTTGATTTGAGTGGTAAAACAGCCCTCGTTACCGGTTGCAACAAAGGCATTGGCAAAGGGATGGCTTTGGCTTTAGCGAGTGCCGGCTGCGATATTATTGGTGTTTCCGCTTCCCTGGCTTTAGAAGGGAGTGAAATAGAAAATGAGGTAAAAGCTTTAGGTAAAAATTTTAAAGCCTACCAATGCGATTTAAGTAACCGGGAAGCTCTTTCTGCTTTTACAAAACAAGTACTGGAAGAAAATGCGAATATAGATATTCTGGTGAATAATGCCGGTATGATTTTACGTCAACCAGCCGCCGAACATTCAGATGAATATTGGGATAAAGTACTGTCCGTGAACCTGGATGCGCCCTTTGTCCTGGCTCGGGAAATTGGCCGCCACATGCTGGAAAGGGGCTCCGGTAAAATAATTTTTACGGCTTCTTTACTAACCTTTCAGGGCGGTATAAATGTGCCGGGCTACGCCGCCAGCAAAGGTGCCATTGGCAGTTTAGTGAAAGCACTTGCTAATGAGTGGGCCGGTAAAGGCGTAAATGTAAATGCTATTGCTCCCGGTTACATTGCTACCGATAATACCGAAGCTTTGCGCAACGACCCAGATAGGAGCCAGGCTATTTTAAGCCGAATACCGGCAGGCCGATGGGGTACACCCGAAGATTTTGCAGGAGCCACAGTATTTCTAGCCTCCCGCGCTGCCGATTATGTACATGGTACCATCTTAACTGTAGATGGTGGCTGGATGGGCCGTTAGTAAAATTTAATTGCCAAAATAAAACAATGAAACAAAGATATCATAATAGTCCGCGGGAAGTAAAACAAATGACCACGGACCATCTGCGGGAAAACTTTTTAATTCCATCGTTAATGCAGCCCGACGAGATAGTGGTTACCTACAGCCACTACGACCGGGTAATAATTGGCGGGGTAGTACCGGTAAGTAAAAATATCGAACTGCCCAATTACCCGGAACTACGAGCCAACTTTTTTCTGGAACGCAGGGAATTAGGAATTATTAATGTAGGCGGTGCGGGCGAGATAGAGGTTGATGGGAAAACTTTTTCTCTGGAGAAACAGGATTGTTTGTACGTCGGTAAAGGTGCCCATTTCGTCTCTTTCAGGTCTGTGAATCAGGATAAACCGGCTTTGTTTTACCTGTTGTCCGCACCAGCTCATCATGAATTTCCGGCAGCTTTAATGAAGAAGGAAGAAGCCATGCCTACGAAAATGGGGGCATTGGAAACTTCCAACGAAAGAACGATTTACAAATACATTCATAAGGATGGATTACAAAGTTGCCAATTGGTAATGGGCTTAACGGTGCTGGCTACCGGTAGTGTCTGGAATACCATGCCGGCCCACACCCACGACCGCCGAATGGAAGCTTATTTTTATTTTGATGTGCCGGAGAATCAGGTGGTGGTGCATCTTATGGGCGAACCGCAGGAAACCCGTCATTTAATGGTGCATAATCACCAGGCCATTCTTTCGCCGCCTTGGTCTATTCATGCGGGTTGTGGTACCAGTAATTATGCTTTTATATGGGGAATGGCCGGCGAAAACAAAGACTACAGCGACATGGACCCGGTGAAAATAACCGAACTTCGGTAAGCTATTGGTTCCAAGTTAATTCCACTTTTGGTTTTAATAATATGTTGAACCAGGCTGCTTTTTAAATGGCTTTTGAAATCTTTCTTTTTTCTAATTAATGTAGTACATCGTGAAAAAGTATTTATTCTTCCTGGTAGTAATAGCATGCAGTAGCCTTCCGGTAAAATTTTCTTATGGCCAGACTAAAAGGGGAGCCTGGTCCGAGAAAATGGCGGCTACTGTTATGCATATCTGGAAAGATTCGCTGGTAATGCAGCCCGGTAAACCCGTTAAGTGGGCCTACGACGAAGGCGTGGTGCTGGAAGGTTTTACCAATATCTGGCGGCGGACCGCTAAAGGAGAATACTTTAAGTTCATCCAGAAAAGCATGGACCATTTTGTGCAGGAGGATGGCAGCATCCGGAAGTATAAGTCGGAAGAATATAATATTGACCACATTAAAAACGGCCGCATTCTGCTAATGCTTTATAAAGTTACTGGCCAGGAAAAATATTACAAAGCAGCTACTTTGCTACGCAGCCAATTGAACACGCATCCGCGCACCAAAGAAGGAGGCTTTTGGCACAAGAAAATTTACCCCCACCAAATGTGGCTCGATGGCTTGTACATGGGGCAGCCCTTTTATGCCGAATACGCTGCAACATTTAACCAGCCTGAAGCATTTGATGATATTGCTAAACAGTTTGTATATATGGAGAACCATGCCCGGGACAAAAATACCGGTTTGTTATATCACGGCTGGGACGAATCGAAAGAGCAAAAATGGGCAAATAAAAACACCGGTTTATCGCCGCATTTCTGGGGCCGGGCCATGGGCTGGTACGGCATGGGTTTGGTAGATGTGCTGGAGTATTTCCCGGGAAAACACCCCCGGCGGAAAGAATTGCTACAAATTTTGGAACGCTTTGCCACCGCCGTAGAAAAAGTACAAGACTCAAAATCCGGCGTTTGGTACCAAATCCTAGATAAACCAACGGGCAAAGGCAATTACCTGGAAGCATCGGCCTCTAACATGTTTGTTTATGCCCTAGCCAAAGGAGTGCGTTTAGGTTATTTGCCTCAAAAATTCGAAGCCGTGGCGCAAAAAGGCTATCAAGGAATATTAAAAGAATTTATTAAAACCGATGAAAGTGGGCAAGTAAATCTGCATGGTACGGTAAGCGTGGCTGGTTTAGGCGGTAATCCGTACCGCGATGGTAGTTATGAGTACTACCTAAGTGAAAAAGTAGTTGTAAATGACCCGAAAGGAGTAGGCGCTTATTTGCAGGCGGCAAATGAAATGGAGCTACGTGCTATCCCCGCCGTAGGAAAAGGAAAAACCATTTTGCTCGATGGATACTTTAATAACGAGTTTATGAAAGATGCCAGCGGCCAAACCATTCCGTTTCATTACAAATGGCAGGAACAAGATAATAACGGTTTTTATTTATTGGGCGAACACGCCCGCTACCGGGGAGCTAAAACAGAAGAACTGAAACAAGCTCCCACCACCGATAATTTAAAAAATGCCAGTGTTTACATTATAGTGGACCCGGACACCGAAAAGGAAACGGACAAACCTAATTACGTGGAACCGGCACATGTAAGCGCTGTTTCAGAATGGGTAAAAAACGGGGGCGTTCTGGTATTAATGGCCAATGATTTACCAAATGCCGAACTGGACCATTTCAATACTTTAGCTACAGCATTTGGCATTGAGTTTAAAAAAGAGACCATAAACCCGGTAACCGGTCGACAGTTTGACATGGGAAAAATTATGGTACCCACCAACCATCCCATTTTTAAAACCAGCGGCCAGCTTTACCTGAAAGAAATAAGCACCTTAAACCTGAAAGCTCCTGCTAAATCGGTTTTAGTCCATAAAGGCGACGTGGTAATGGCCGTAGCCAAAGTAGGCAAAGGAACCGTGTTTGCCGTCGGTGACCCTTGGTTGTACAACGAATACACCGATGGTCGTAAATTACCCGCCGAGTTCCAGAATTTTGCAACCGGTAATGATTTACTAAACTGGTTGCTCACGCAAGGGCCCGTTACCGGTAAGCAGGGTGCATTAAAGTTATAATATGGTGTAAAAGGTAAATCTTCATCTTATTTATAAGGCTTATAAGATTACTTGATTTATTTGGCTTCTTTCTTTGGAAAAAGTAGAAGATGTAGAAGTACTCCGTTGTTTTTAAAATTTAAGAATATATATAAACATGATTCTGAATCGGGAAAATTTGAAAAAAATATCCGCATCGGGGAACGTTGTTTTGCCAGCATCCGAAGTATGGACTTTACCCGAAAAAGTATTACAATTCGGAACCGGCGTATTGTTACGGGGTTTGCCCGATTACTTTATAGATAAAGCCAACCAGCAAGGCGTGTTTAACGGCCGGATAGTGGTAGTTAAATCCACAGATAAAGGCAGCACTTCCGAATTTGACGACCAAGATGGCTTATATACTCTTTGTGTGCGGGGCATTGCAGATGGGCAAAAAATAGAAGAAAATATAATTTGTTCAGCTATCAGCCGGGTGCTTTCCGCTAACTCTGATTGGTCGGCTATTCTTCACGTAGCTATTAGCCCGGATTTACAAATTATCATTTCCAATACCACCGAAGTAGGCATTCTATTAGTAGATGATTCAGTTCAGGCGCAGCCACCGGTTTCTTTTCCAGGTAAATTATTGGCGGTTTTAAAGGCGCGCTATGAGGCTTTTGCCGGGGACCCAGGTAAAGGGCTGGTAATTGTACCCACTGAATTAATAACCGATAATGGCACCAAGTTAAAAAATATTGTTACAGAACTGGCCCGACAAAGTAATCTGGATACCGGATTTCTGCAATGGTTAGCTCAAAGTAATACCTTCTGCAATACCCTCGTCGACCGCATTGTGCCCGGTAAACCGGAGGCAAAGGTACTGACGGACTTGGAACAAAAATTAGGGTATCAGGACGATTTGCTAATCTTATCGGAATTGTACCGGTTATGGGCCATAGAGGGAGATGAACACGTAAAAGAGGTGCTTTCTTTCTCCCAGGTTGATGAGGGAGTTGTGATTGCCCCGGATATTACCAAGTACCGGGAACTAAAATTGAGATTGCTGAATGGAACCCATACCTTAAGTTGTGCTTTGGCTTTCCTGGCCGGTCAGATTACGGTAAAAGAGGCCATGGGGCAGAAAGCAGTTTCGGATTTTATTTCCCGGCTCATGAAGGAAGATATTGCTCCGGCTATTCCTGATGAAGTTTCTTCAACCGAATCGGCCGTTTTCTCCCGCCAGGTTCTGGACCGTTTTCGCAATCCGCACCTCGACCACCAGTGGTTAAGCATCTCTTTGAATTATACCGCTAAGTTAAAATTGCGGGTGGTACCGGTAATAGAGAATTATTTTAAAATATTTAACCAGGTGCCTCAAAATATTGCCTTGGGTTTTGCCGCCTATTTGGTTTTTATGATTGCAACTGAGACCGAAGCGGGTAAATATTATGGTTCTTATAACGGAGAAAGATATTTAATTAACGATGACGCGGCTGGGTATTTTTATGATTTGTGGCAGCAAGATACTCCTGAACAAGTAGTAGAAAAAGCCCTGGAAAATTCAGATTTATGGGGCACTAACCTTGCCGCTTTACCAAGTTTTACCGCTGCCATTCAAAGTTACCTGCGTTTAATTATGACGGATGGAATATTGCCCCTGATTAAATCCTTAGAATCCGAAAAAGTATCGGTTTAAAATAATATGAAGCAAAGTGTATTAAAAGTTCATCCTCAGGATAATGTGCTGGTAGCCCTACGAAATTTACAGAAAGGCGAAGCAGTATATTATAACAATGAAGAGTTTTTCATACTGGATAATGTAAAGGCGAAACATAAATTCGCTGCGACCTTTATCCCGAAAAACGGCGACGTAATTATGTATGGGGTGTTAGTTGGAAAAGCGGAAATGGATTTGCCCAAAGGGGCAGTACTTACCACTGGCAATATAAAACATGCTACCAACGACTTTTCTATTGGGGAGCGAAAAACAGCTTGGCATAAACCTGATGTTTCAAAATGGCAGGATAAAACCTTTAATGGTTTCCACCGGGCCGACGGCAGCGTAGGCACCGCGAATTACTGGCTGGTAGTACCCATGGTTTTCTGCGAAAACCGCAACCTGGAAGTACTACAGGAGGCTTTAGTAGCTCCCTTAGGCTACGGCCGCCGAAAAGTATACCAAAACCAAGCGCTAAAACTTATTAATTTATATAAGGCCGGAATAAGTGTAGATGCCCTGCTACAGGCGGATATTTACGTAGAAGATATAGAAGAGAAGAACAAACCCCTGTTCCCGAATGTGGATGGTATTAAATTTATTACCCACGAAGGCGGTTGCGGCGGTACGCGGCAAGATGCTCAGGCTTTGTGCAGTTTGCTGGCGGGGTACATTACGCATCCCAATGTGGCGGGCGCTACCGTGTTAAGTTTAGGTTGTCAGAATGCCCAGGTATCGATGCTGCAAGCCGAAATCCAAAAACGAAGTCCGCTGTTTAGTAAGCCGCTTTATATTCTGGACCAACAACAAACCGGAACGGAAGCTAACCTCTTATCCTTGGCGATTAAACAAACTTTTGCCGGATTGGTGGAAGCCAACCAAAACGAACGGCAACCGGCTCCTTTAAGTAAATTATGCATTGGTTTGGAGTGCGGCGGCTCCGATGGTTTTTCCGGTATTTCGGCCAACCCAGCTATTGGTTATACTTCCGATTTATTAGTGGCTTTGGGCGGTTCGGTTATTCTGGCGGAGTTTCCAGAGCTGTGCGGCGTCGAACAAAATCTAAGTGACCGGTGTGTCAGCACCGACCAGGCCGAACGCTTTTCTTCTTTGATGCGCACTTATAACGACCGGGCTCAAGCAGTAGGTTCGGGGTTTGATATGAATCCGTCGCCGGGCAATATCAAAGATGGTTTAATTACCGATGCCATAAAAAGTGCCGGAGCGGCCAAAAAAGGCGGTACTTCGCCGGTAGTAGCCGTGCTGGATTACCCCGAAAAAGTAACCCAACCGGGCCTTAATTTACTCTGTACTCCTGGCAACGATGTGGAATCTACCACGGCTGAAGTAGCTTCCGGTGCTAACCTAGTTTTATTTACGACGGGTTTAGGTACCCCAACCGGTAATCCTATAGCGCCCGTAGTAAAAATTGCCTCTAATACCACATTGTTCCAGCGTATGAGCGATATTATGGATATAAATACCGGTACCATCATTGAAGGTGAAGAAACCATTGAACAAGCCGGTGCCCGTATTCTGGATTATGTAATTCAGGTAGCCAGCGGCGATGTAGAAGTGAGTGCCGTCCGTCATGGTCAGGATGATTTTATCCCCTGGAAAAGAGGTGTCTCGCTTTAAGTGCTATTAAAAACTAAATAAAAAAGAAGATGAGTGATGTATTAAGTCCTTCGCTACAGAAGAAGACCAGTAGCCACAAAGCTTTTCTGGACGATAATTTTTTGTTGCAATCTAAAACAGCGCAGCAATTATATCATGAGTTTGCCAAAAGCATGCCCATCATTGATTATCACAACCACCTACCGCCCGTGGAAATTGCGCAGGATAAGCAATTCGAAAACATCACACAAGTATGGCTTTACGGCGACCATTACAAGTGGCGGGCCATGCGCACCAACGGGGTGAACGAAGCATACTGCACCGGAGATAAAAGCGATTACGAAAAATTTGAAAAATGGGCGGCTACCGTACCTTATACGCTGCGTAACCCGCTTTACCATTGGTCTCACCTGGAACTACAGCGGTATTTCGATATCCACGAAATTTTATCCGGGGCTAATGCCCGCGAGGTGTTTGAGGCCTGTAACGCCAAACTGCAAACTCCGGAATATTCCGTGCGCAACCTGCTGCGCCGCATGAACGTGGAAACGGTTTGCACCACCGACGATCCGCTCGATTCGTTAGAACATCATCAGAAAATAAAACAGGATGGTTTCGAAATAAAAGTATTACCGGCTTTTCGTCCTGATAAAGCCATGAACGCCGACGAACCGGCCGCCGTGAATGCCTTTATCCAGAAATTGGAAGCCGTAACTAATACCACTATTACGAGCTACAACGATTACTTAACGGCTTTAAAGCAACGCCACGATTATTTTGCGGCTAACGGCTGCTCGGTTTCGGACCATGGACTGGAAGAAATGTACGCCGACGATTATACCGAAGCAGAAATTAAAGAAATCTTCTCTAAAATCCGTATTCAAAAGCCACTTGCGCTAGCAGAAGTAAGGCAGTTTAAGTCGGCGATGCTGTTCGAGTTTGCGCTCTGGGACCACGAAAAAGGCTGGGTACAGCAATACCATTTGGGCGCTTTGCGCAATAATAATCCCCGGATGTTGCGCCAGCTCGGCCCCGATACTGGTTGGGATTCTATAGGTGATTTCCGGCAGGCTCGGGCCTTATCTAAGTTCCTGGCCCGGTTAGATAGCGAAGATCGCTTAGCTAAAACTATTTTGTACAACTTAAACCCCGCCGACAATGAATTAATGGCTACGATGGTCGGAAACTATAACGATGGTTCTGTGCCGGGTAAAATTCAGTTTGGCTCGGGTTGGTGGTTTTTAGACCAGAAAGACGGCATGGTAAAACAAATGAATGCTCTTTCGAATATGGGATTACTCAGCCGTTTTGTAGGCATGCTCACCGACTCCCGCAGCTTTTTATCATTTCCGCGCCACGAGTATTTCCGCCGGATTTTATGTAACCTGTTTGGCGAAGACATTGAAAATGGAGAACTGCCCAACGACCTGGACTGGACAGGTAAGGTTATTCAGGACATTTGCTACCACAATGCTAAAAGTTATTTCAACTTTTAACTGGAATGACCAAAGTTTTTTGCTTATGATCTGCTTCTTAAAAATTTCGGATGGCAAAAGTAGGATGATTAAACAAAGTTATTCCTGCCTAAAATTTCTAGATAAGGTTTTTTTTAGCTAACCAGAAGTTATTATTTATTAAGCTGTTTATGGGGCTGGTGGAGGGAAGTTAAATTAGCCATCTGTGTCTAGTGTAATGCCGATGTTTGTGTTGTGAGAATGGGGTGTAATTTCAATTTAGAGTTTGATAAAAACTCACTCCCAAGGCTCTTAAATTTTTTATAACTTCTTAGTATGGTAAAATTATGCAACCAGTAGAATCAACTCCTTCTACCTCCAGACAGCCCTTAAACTCGGCTCAAAGTAAAATTGGCAGTTATCGTTGGACCATTTGTTCGCTGGTATTTTTTGCCACCACTATCAACTACCTGGACCGGGCTGTTATTTCTTTGCTGAAGCCTTACCTGACCATTGAGTTTAACTGGACTTCCGGCGACTACGCCGATATAGAAATTGCTTTTAAGTTTGCTTATGCTTTGGGTATGTTGGGCGTAGGCCGGTTGATTGACAGACTCGGTACTAAAATAGGTTATGCATTATCTACTTTTCTGTGGAGTGTAGCGGCGGTTGGGCACGCTTTTGTGAACAGTACCTTTGGTTTTGGCGTGGCAAGAGCTTTTTTAGGCATTACTGAGGCTGGTAACTTTCCGGCGGCAATTAAGGCTACAGCCGAGTGGTTTCCGAAAAAAGAACGCGCTTTGGCAACGGGTATATTTAATTCGGGTTCTAACGTGGGCGCCATTGTAGCGCCGCTAACGGTACCGTTAATTGCCGAAACATTAGGTTGGAAGTGGGCTTTTATCATTACTGGTGCAATTGGGTTTATCTGGTTGATTTTCTGGTTCATGTTTTATGAGGTTCCCGCCCGGCACGCCCGCTTAACCAAAGCGGAGTTTGATTACATTCACAGCGACGTAGAGGATTTAGCCGCAAATGCCGTTCAGAATGAGCCGAAAGTTTCTTGGTTTCAGCTACTAAAGTTCCGGCAAACTTGGGCTTTTGTATTGGGTAAATTTTTAACGGATCCGGTTTGGTGGTTTTACTTGTTCTGGTTGCCCGATTTTCTTGATAAACAATATGGCATTAAGGGTTTGGAAATTATGTGGCCGGTAGCCTTGGTGTATACTATTTCCAGTGTGGGTTCTGTTGGCGGAGGCTGGCTTCTGTTAAATTTTATCCGAAATGGCTGGCCGGTTTTTAAGGCCCGCAAAACATCCATGCTGATTTACGCCTTTCTGGTTTTACCAATTGTTTTCGCGCAGCAACTCGGGCAAATTAATATGTGGCTGGCGGTTTCTATAATTGGTATTGCCGCCGCTGCCCACCAAGCCTGGAGTGCGAATATATTTACCACGGCATCCGATATGTTTCCTAAAAAAGCAGTGGCTTCTATTACGGGTATGGGTGGTATGGCCGGTGGTCTGGGCGGAATTCTGTTATCTGCACTGGTTCAGAAACGCATGTTTGTGTATTACGAAAGCATTAATCAACTCGAAACCGCCTATTTTATCATGTTCCTGATTTGTGGCGGAGCGTATCTAGTGGCATGGTTAATTATGCACTTGTTAGCACCCCGATTAAAGCAAATAGAAGTGTAAGGATTTAAATTTAATCATTAAATAACTTCGGTAAGCCTTTTGGGAAAACCAAATACTACAGAGATACTCAGGAAGCACAGAATTAATAAAAAACATCTGAGTATAAGAGAAAGTAAGTAACAAATTGTAATTGATTTTCCTGTAGATTTAATTTTCGTGCTGTTTCGGAGGAATGTAGAAATGCGTTGCTAGAGACGTATTGGGTAAAATACTATTAGATTAGGCTGATAGGCAGCAATTAAGAGAAGCATACACCAGTTTGGCTGTGGAGAGCCTTCTAAGGTTCCGGTGCCGAGTAACGAGGCATTCCGACGAAGGTGGAAAAGAAGCTTAGACCAGCCCGAAAGAGCCAACCGAGGACCGCCGGCCACAAGGCAAACTGGTTACGGTACAAGTAAGATAGCACTGTAGCCTGGAGACTTGAAAAAGCTCAAAAGATAAACAGCCAATAGCACGACTTTAATATTTCATTCTGTTAAAGATCTAAAATAAATAATATATTATGGATGCCTTAGCTTTACCCGTGGGTACTACCCTCGACCGATTTATTATGCGCAAACAGGAAGATTTTCCTTTTGCCTCCGGCGAGTTATCTCAATTATTACGCGATATCGCCTTAGCGGCTAAAATTGTAAACCGGGAGGTAAACCATGCCGGCTTGATAAACATTGGGGGAGCCTACGGAAGTCAGAATGTGCAGGGAGAAGAACAACAGAAATTAGACGTAGTGGCGAATGTGCGTTTTATCCGGGCCTTGCGTAACGGCGGCGAAGTTTGCACCATTATTTCGGAAGAAGAGGACGACATGATTCAAACGGGAAACTGCCATGGCAAATACGTGGTCGCTATGGACCCTCTGGATGGGTCTTCCAATATAGATGTAAACGTTTCCATTGGCACTATTTTCTCGGTTTACCGGCGCAAATCGGCGTTTGATAAGGATGGTGATTTGCTGGATTGTTTGCAGGCGGGCACCGAACAAGTAGCAGCCGGATACATAATTTATGGTTCCTCTACTATGCTGGTGTATACCACTGGTAATGGTGTAAATGGTTTTACTTACGAACCATCTTTAGGCGAATTTTTTTTATCGCACCAGGAAATTAGGATTCCTGAAGAAGGTACTATTTATTCCTGTAACGATGGGAATTACTGGCAATTTAACGAAGGCGTACGGGCGTATTTAGATTATTGCCGCAAAGCAGGTTTTACCGCCCGTTATACTGGTTCCTTGGTGGGCGACTTTCACCGGAACTTATTAAAAGGCGGAATTTATTTATATCCTGCTACCGATAAGACCCCAAAAGGTAAATTACGTTTACTTTACGAATGCAATGCCTTAGCTTTTGTTGTGGAGCAGGCTGGTGGTTTTGCTTCCGATGGAAAAAACCGAATAGTAAAAATTAAACCGCAAGAGTTACACGAACGCACTCCTTTCATTATAGGCTCGCGCAAAATGGTAGAAACGGCGCTACATATTATGCAAGAAGAAAAAGATTGGCCTGTGCCGGCGTAATATTATTAGTACTATACTCAGACCAGTTAGTAAGTCAAAGGTCTGTTAAAAGGTTGTTTTTTAAAATTAGAAATTTATAAAATCGACCATTAGTAAATGGCCAAAAAGGCAACCTAACTTCCTATGGTATCTACCTTTATTTCAGTTAAGTCCTTATTCGGGAAAAACTTAGTATCCAATACCCTGGTAATAAATTCTTTTACCGGTTTATTGCTCTCTATTAACTGAATAAGCATTTCAATGGCAATCTGGCCCATTTCAAAAGCCGGCTGATGCACATAACTGATAGAAGGTTGTAAAAGGTTAATTACCGCCGAATTTGAAAAGCCAGCAATGCTGAGGTTATGGATATTGCCGGGGTTAAACTTTCTGAGAGCCGTCAGGCAGCCAGTGCTGAGCCGGTCGCTGGCCACAAAAATAGCGTCTGGTTTATCCGGCATCTGCAGAATTTTTTTTACGGCATCTTCTACTTCTTCGTAAATCAAGCCGCCGTGGTGGCAGTATTGCACATAATCTTCATTAAATGGTAGGCCATAGGCCTGCAGGGCCATTTTATAGCCTTCCAGTCGTTCGGGAGTAATGGAAAGATGGGGTGCATTGGCCAGGTGAGCAATTTTAGTTTGGCCTTCCTTAATAAGGTATTCAGTAGCTTCAAACGCGCCTTTTTTATTATTAACTATTACTTTATGGGTTTGTATTTCTTCCACAATTCGGTCAAAAAATACCATCGGCAGCCCTTGTTCGTGTAGCCGCTGTAGGTGGGATATATCCGTTGTTTCGGCCGACATGGAAACCAATAAGCCATCTACCGAGCGATTTGCCAGGTGCTGTACATTAATGGCTTCTCTCTCGTAAGAATCATGGCTTTGCGAAATAATGACGTGGTATCCTTTTTTATAGGCTATAGACTCAATGCCATTTATGGCCTGCGAGAAGAAACTATTGGCCACTTCGCATACAATTACCCCAATTGAGTAACTTCTTCTTTCTTTTAAGCTTAGGGCAATCGGGTTGGGTTTGTAATTTATTTTTTCGGCATAATCCATTACCAGGCGCTTGGTGTCTTCGCTAATTTCGTAGCTGTCGCGGAGGGCTCGCGAAACTGTAGAAGTAGATAATCCTAATGCTTTGGCAATATCTTTAATGGTGGTAGGTTTGTACATCCAGCCGATTTTTTAAATTTATTAACTAAATATACTCAATTTTTGCCAATAAGCCTTTAAATCCCTTTCCAGATTATTGGCCAGCCTAAGCTTCGGGTGGTTAAAAATGCAATCGATGCCGGTATCGATTGCATAAATAAATATTTTTGTTCCCTCAAATTATCAACAGATGTTCTGTAAAATTGAATAAAGGCAGTTAAAAAAGCACTTTTCTACTCGTACTCGGTGAGTTATAAATATTTATCAAAACCATGGGAAAATCCTTAAAAAAGTAAATCTGTTATTGATGAAAGCCATACAAAATAAATCGTGGGGGTTGAGTCTGTTGCTTTTAATGGCATTCACCTTTCCGCAGCAAAAAAAGATAAAGGTTTATTTAATTGGCGATTCAACTATGGCGATTAAAGAACCAAAAGCTTATCCGGAAACCGGGTGGGGCATGCCCTTTATTTACTTTTTCGATAATTCGTTAGAAGTAGATAACCGCGCAAAGAACGGTCGCAGTACCAAAACTTTCATCGCCGAGGGTCTCTGGCAACCGGTAGCGGATAACCTGCAAGAAGGTGATTATGTGCTCATCCAGTTTGGCCATAACGATGAGGTTAAGACCAAAAAAAGCTATACCACCGAAGAAGAATTTCAGAATAACCTTAAGCGGTATGTAACTGAAACCCGCCGCAAAAAAGCCATTCCAATTCTGCTCACTCCGGTTGCCCGCCGTAAATTTGATGAAAGCGGAAAAATTGAAGCGACCCACGAGGTTTATTCCCAACTGGTGCGCCAAGTCGCCCAGGACCAGAAAGTACCTTTAATTGACTTGGACCAGAAAAGCCAAGCTTTATTGCAACAATTTGGGCCCGAGACTTCCAAGTTATTGTTTTTACAATTGGCACCCGGGGAACATCCCAATTATCCCGCCGGTAAAGACGATAATACCCATTTCAGCGAATTAGGTGCCCGTAAAATGGCGCAACTGGTGTACGCCGAAATAAAGAATTTGAACCTGGAATTAGCCAACCGGTTTGTAAAACCTGAAACCAAGTAAATAAGATATAATCAGAAAAGAGACATGAAATATTTACTCTTGCTGGGGCTAAATTTACTAATGGCAATAACTTCGGTGGCCAAGCAAAAGTACGATTTTGTGGTTGCTCAAAACGGCAGTGGTAATTTTAAAACCGTACAGGAAGCTATCAACGCGGTGCCGGATTTCCGGAAAAAAATTACGACCATCTTTATTAAAAACGGTACTTACAGAGAAAAATTAACGCTGCCTACTTCCAAAACGCTGGTTACCTTTATTGGAGAAGATGTAAAAAAGACCATTCTGACGTTTGATGATTCTGCTCAAAAAAAGAACCAATTTGGTGAGGAATTAGGCACCACCGGTTCTGCCAGCTTCTATATTTTTGCGAATGATTTCACCGCCGAAAATATCACCTTTGCAAATAGTGCCGGTCCGGTGGGGCAGGCGGTGGCCGTCAGGATTGATGGGGACCGGGTATTTTTTCAAAATTGTCGGTTCTTAGGTAACCAGGATACGCTTTATACTTACGGCGAGAACAGTCGCCAGTATTATAAAAACTGTTATATAGAAGGCACCGTTGATTTTATCTTTGGCTGGTCTACCGCCTTTTTCGAAGATTGCCAAATTTTCTGTAAACAGACCGGTTTTGTAACAGCGGCTGCTACGATGGAAGGAGCCAAATTCGGTTACGTTTTTAAAAACTGTACCATTACCGGCAGTGCCATTGAAAATTCTTTTTACTTGGGCCGGCCCTGGCGCCCACACGCTCAAACAGTATTTATTCAATGCCAATTAGGAAAGCAAATAAACCCCGAAGGATGGCACAACTGGGACAAACCCAAAGCCGAAAAATTAGCTTTTTACGCTGAATATCAAAACACCGGTCCTGGAGCTAATCCCGAGACCCGGGTAAAATGGTCTAAGCAGCTAACCGACGAAGAAGCCAAGGAATATACCCGCGAAAAAGTATTAGGCGACTGGACCCCAGGTACGCTATATACGGCTCCACCACGGTAGTATAAAGGCGATAACCGAAAAGAGTTGCGGAGGTTTTGCGATTACGAATGAGTTTTAAGTAGAGTTTCTGGACACAGAGCCCCCGGAGCACAATAAAAATTTAAAATTTTACCTTTTCAATAGCACGCGTATGGATTCTGATAATAAATTTTTTAACCGGTTAAGCTTTTTTATTGGCCTTATTGCTTTATTTTCAACGGCCTGCCAGCCCCAACCCATTCATTCGACTGCCACTACTCCCATTACACCAGGAGTAAGCCAAACCAATACCACCGCTGATTTATACGCAGGGGTTGAATTTGCCATGCCCCGGGTAAAAGAACCACAAATTCCGGAAAATACCGTCCGTATTACTGATTTTGGCGCAGTAGGCGATGGTCTTACCAAAAACACCCATGCCTTTGAGAAAGCCATTGCTGCTGCCGTCGTCAAGGGTGGTGGCAAAGTAGTGATTCCGAGAGGTTTGTGGCTGACTGGACCTATTGTTTTGAGCAGCAATATTAACCTGCACGCCGAAGCTGGCGCCATGGTAATCTTCAGTAAAGATTTTAACGATTACCCCTTGGTAGAAACCAGTTTCGAAGGTTTAAATACTTACCGCTGCCAGTCACCAATATCGGGCCGTAACCTGGAAAACGTAGCTATTACTGGCAAAGGTACTTTTGATGGTTCCGGCGAAGCCTGGCGTCCGGTAAAAAAGAGCAAATTAACGGCTGCTCAATGGAAAACATTGGTAGGTTCTGGAGGAGTGTTAAGCGACGAAGGAAATACTTGGTACCCAACAGAAAATTCTAAAAACAGCGACACCAAAGATAACTTTAACGTGCCCAATTTTACCCGTAAAGAACAGTTCGAAGCAGTAAAAGATTTTATGCGGCCAGTAATGATAAGCCTGATTAGCTGCAAAAAGGTGTTGCTGGATGGCCCAACTTTCCAGAACTCACCCGCCTGGAACCTTCACCCCCTCATGTGTGAAGATGTCACCCTCCGTAACCTGAACGTGCGTAATCCCTGGTTTTCTCAAAACGGCGATGGCCTGGACCTGGAATCCTGCAAAAATGTGGTAGTACACGATAACATTTTTGACGTGGGGGATGATGCCATCTGTTTTAAATCTGGTAAAGACAAAGACGGCCGCGAGCGCGGCATGCCTACCGAGAATGTAATTGTAAAAAATAATGTGGTTTATCACGGTCACGGTGGTTTTGTAGTAGGCAGTGAAATGTCGGGCGGGGTAAAAAACGTGCACGTATCCAATTGTTTGTTTATGGGAACTGATATTGGTTTGCGGTTTAAAAGTACCCGTGGTCGGGGTGGGGTAGTGGAAAATATCTGGATTTCTAACATTGACATGATTAACATACCTACTGAAGCCATAAGCTTTAATTTGTTCTATGGCGGCAACTCCCCCGTACTGGAAGCCGACCAGAATGCCAGTATCGAAGCCCGCGACGAAAAATTAGTGCCGGTAACCGAAGAAACGCCCTCCTTTCGAAATATTGTTCTGAAAAATATTACCGTAGCCGGTGCCGATAAAGCATTGGTACTACAAGGCCTCCCCGAAATGAACTTGCAAAACGTAAGCCTGGAAAACGCTACCCTAAAAGCCAAACAAGGTATTTCTGCAGTAGATGCCGATGGCATAACCTTGAAAAATGTAAAAATAATCACAGAACAAGGTCCGGCCATTACCATTTATAACAGCAAGAATGTAGAGATTAAAGGCTTAACCTATTCGGATATAAAAGCACCGGTAGTGCAAGTACTAGGCCCTAAAACCCAGAATATAAACCTGGAAAAAGAAGATTTTCAAAACCCAAACACCCAGGTAGCCAAAGGAAAAGATTTGAACAGCAAAGCATTAGTATTAAGGTAAGAAGATTCTGGATAGTTTACCAATCCCAATTCCAGTTATTTTGAATCAAAAGACAATTTCTGGTTCCAGGTAGTTGAGAAAATTCACATACTGTTCTATGCGGAGAGGAGTTGCCGTATAGGTGGGGTTAGACAAAGTAATCATTATTCAATTAATTCCTTAGTTATTAACGTGAGTTCGAGGTAAGGGGGAACAAAAAACAAGGCTTTGCAAGTAAGAGGAGGTGGAAGCCAACCTTAAACGAGCAAAGCCATGAAAATCATTGCGATTTTTTGTCAAGTACACGATTTCTGGAAAGAATTTCAAGAAGAGTGGGAGAAAGTTTTGCTTTCTACAAGAAAGCGTAAGCGGGTAAGTAGTTTATGTATGAGTGAGGTCATGACGATTGTTATTTTGTTTCATTTCTCCCGCTACCGCACCTTTAAGGATTATTAGCAGCAGCAGGTTCTGAAAAGATATCGGCACTACTTCCCCACCTGGTTTCTTATAACCGCTTTGTCGAGTTGATGCAGGGCGGCACGGTGCCTTTAGCTTTGTTTATGAAAAGGCGACGATTAGCCCAAACTACAGGCATGGCTTTTATAGATTCTACTGCTTTACCGATTTATGAGAGTCCGCGTATTGTTCAACACCAGGTTTTTGCTGGTTTTGCGCAAAGAGGTAAGACCTCCACCAGGTGGTTCTTTGGTTTTAAGCTGCACCTGGTCATCAATCATCAGGGTGAAATCATCTCTTTCTGTTTCACAACTGGTAATACCGATGACAGAAAACCAGTAGAACAACTCACCCGTGGCAGGTGGGGCAAGCTTTTTGGCGACAAAGGCTATATCCGTCAAAGCTTACAAGAGAAACTCAAACAAAAAGGGTAGAACTCATTACTAAGCTTAGAAGCAATATAAAACCACAGGCCCTTCCATTCTGGGAGCAGTTGAGGTTGCGCAAATGAGCTTTGATTGAATCGGTCAATGACTTCTTAAAAAATACTTGTCAGATCCAGCATACGCGCCATCGAAGCAAACAAAACTGGCTGGTTAATCTCCTTTCCGGCCTTGTAGCTTATTCTTTCCTGCCTAAAAAGCCAATTCTTAAGTTTAATCTTAATGTAGAAACCTCGTTAACTCTATAATCTCTTAATTACATCGAACTCACGTAATGTTAAGTAGTGTTCGGAAAAGAACTAAGTATAACTCTGAGTCAGAGTACAAAGGTAAGCAGTAATTGGGAACGGTTGCTTCTAGGATACTGATATTCTAGTTATCGGAATCAAGAAATTAAATCCTGCTTAGAATCAGTAAAATATTAAAATATTGCTTTTTTTTGTTATCTTCATCCCCAACCTAGTTAGCTAAAATTTATTTTTTTATTCTGAGCGTATTTTGATTATTTCTGTTGCCATTCTTGTTCCTTCTCTATAACCTAATTAATGCTCCTAAATTCACCCTTTACAGAACCACATAATAGCACTACTACCTGGCAGGAATTTAGAACTAACCGGGATAACGAAATACTAAAACCGCTTTATCGCGATACCGGACAAAAACCTGAGCGCATGCGCCGCCAGATTTTTCATTACGAAACGAAGCAAATGTATTATATTCATCAGCAGGACTCTCTCCTAGATGAGCACTATCCGCTGGTGCAAGCCCAGGCGGAGCTAGAATATAATTGTTATTTGTACGCCTCTATTCTGGGCCTGAACCTGCCCGAAATAAAGGCCTTAAGTTTTTACCAGGATGCTGAATTACATATTGCCCATATGGTACTGGCTACGCAAGAGGTACCGGGTACGCGCCTAGCTGATATTTTGCCGGACGAAACAATACCGGCCTGTCTTCGGAAAGAGCTGGCACACCAGGCGGCCTGGGACGCTACTAAGATCACAATAAGTTATGGGGATAACGACCGCAAACCTAAAAACATGATTGTTACTAATCCATTCACTCATGATTGCCAGTGTCATCATGTTGATTTCGAATACGCCATGAGTGCCGATTATGTCAGCTTAATTGATAATTGGTTTAGCGAAGATATGCCCCGGGAGTTTGGCCGGGATATCTGCCTTAGCCGGTCAGCCGTGATGGAGCTGGTTCTGGATTTATTAAACCGGGTACCTGGCTTGCCCTTGGGCGACTTTAGAAACAGAATTATTCAAAATCTGAACCAAGCGATTGCCGTAATAAAAACGCACCCCTCCTTAATGGGTACTATTTTATAACTGGTAGCTGGGGTTTGTAACAGTACAAGCCTCCGCTATCTGGGTAAAGACTTCCCCCATCTCGGGTACTGTTTCAATGGGCAAAAGAGGCCCTGAACATTCGAAATCTAAAGGCAAGTTTCCAACCTTAATGACTGCACCGGTTTCTTGTAGAAATACATCCATCGGGGTGTCGCCCGCCCCTATAAATTGCTTCAAGGTACGCCCCAACTGGTTGACAAATGCATGCGCCCCGGTGAGCTTGTTTACCCCAGTGGATGTGTAAAAATCTTGGAAGTTACGTTGGAGGAATGTGCCGGCAAGATGATCTTTCTTTACTAATAAAAAAATCATACTAATATCTTCGGCTTTTAGATGGTTTTCCAAAATAGCGAGGCTGCTACTGTACACATGGGAGGCGCTTGGATAGGATTGCGCTATCTCCCCTACCTGGGTTTCTACTGAGGTCCAGATAATTTCGCCTTTGGTCCAATCCCGGGGGTAGTAAAAAACAGCTATATCGGGTACCTGCTGTTGCACTAATAATTGGATATTGGCTAAACAACTCTGAATATCGGCCTGTTTTAAGGGTTGGGCTCCGGCCTCGGTGAAACGATATTCTTGGTTTTCTCCTAAGGAGATATAGCCCCATTGACTACCGTTTAACGAAATGACCGGAATCGGCTTTTGGGCAAGAGGATACAATACAGCCGCAAAAGTTTTGATGATGGATAGGGGAAAGCGGATGGTGTTGAGGATAATGGGACAATTACGCTGGTATAATTTGTTTAACCCGGTTTGTACTTCTAGGGGGATAATAAATTTTCCGTTTCGTTGCAGGACAATCGTGCCATCTAAATCCGTCAGGAGCCCGCCGTGTTGCCTGAAAGTGGGTTGGCTAATAAAATTCTGAATTAATTTTTTCTGTTCTTCCGTGAGCGCCATATGCTTAATCTGAAATTGCCTTTGCCTCGCTACCTTCCCGCAGTTTTAGGGCATTTAGTATACGATAAGCACATAAATAGTTTGGACCCAGAGAAAACATATAGGCCCCGGTTTTAATCTCCTAAAAAGACCCTATTTCTTGAAGATGGTACCAAGCCATTTAACATATTCCTATTTACAAGGATTTCATCAAGTCTCAGAATGGTGAAAATTACCAGGTACCGCTGATTTGCGGTTTTAAACACTTACGAATGGGGCGGATAAGAGTAGATGGGGTTAAATTATTTACCCGTTTGTTTCTCTACTAAGATTTGAATCTCTCTTCGTAAAGCGGCTACTTCTTGTTGTAAATTCTCTATTTGTTTTGTTCCCGCTATTTCGGCGGCTTCATCTTCGGCGTCCCGGCCTATAAAGTAGGTGGCCAAGGTAGCCGTAAAGTAGCCGAATACCGCCAAGCCAAACAGGGCGAGCAGAAAACATAAGATGCGCCCCTCGGGTGTTTGCGGCCAGTATTCACTACCTAAGGAAGATAAAAGCATCAGGGTCCACCACAAAGCTTCCCCATAACCTTTAAAGCCCGATGCCACTTCCTTTTCAAAAGCGTACATCCCTCCGGAGCCTAATAAAGTTACCAGCAGGGTGGAAGCTAATACATACCCAAACCCCCGCCGACGCATGCTCGTCCCTAAGCTTTTGAGCCCGCGGTTCAGCGAACCAATCACCTTGACGAGTCGTAGCCCCCGAATGGCTCTTAAACTGCTTAAAAGCCGAAAAGCACGGACCAACCGTAAAATACGCAGAGCCGGAATGAGCAAAGAAATAACTGTGAGCCAATTGGTTTTGAGGAAGGTCGTCTTGGAAGGGGCTAATAGTAATTTTAAGCCAAAATCCAGGATAAAAATAACCCATATAAAACTACTCAGCAACTCCAATAAGGGAGTTAGGCCTTTCACCAGGTCCATGATGAGTAAAACCAGCCAGAGAAATCCCAGTACAACCATAGGACCCTCCAGCAAATCTTGTAAGTGGCGCAGCAACTCGGTGCGTTCTTTATTTAATCGTTCTTTACGGGATAAATGCTTCATTATAAATCTTTAATTAATTTTACCACGAATAAGTGCATAGGAACAACTCAATGTGTTCGGTAGCATTTATTCCTAATTCTCTTAAACTGCTGCTTCCAAGATAAGGTATACCTTAATTCGGGTACTGCTCGACTTAAAAAGATGTTGCCTCGTGGGCCGGTTTCCTTACCTATACTAGTGGCGGTGAGATCCCGTAGAAATAAAACCATTGAAAATCAACGATTAATCTCTAAAAGAATGGAAAGTTTCAGAAATTCTCCAGCCTCTAAAGCGGCCATTTTTAGCTTCGTGTCTCTGCTTCTTATTGCCTTATTTATGCTTATCTGGCACACGGCTAATTTCTTTTTGTTGGTTTTTGGAGGTATTCTCTTCAGTGTTTTAGTTAGCTCTTTAGCTTATTTTCTGAGCCACAAAACGAAGATCCGGTATACTATTTCTCTGCTATTAGTGCTGGTGTTGTTAGTCGGTATACTAGGTGGTACTTTTTGGTTATTAGCGCCTACAGTGAGCGAGCAGGCAGAAGAATTATCGAAATCTTTACCCCAAGCCTTTCAGAACTTGAAAGAAAGCCTTTCCCAAACCAGTTGGGGCAAGCAACTACTGGCAGGAATGCCGCAGAAACCAGGTAAATTCCTGTCCTCTCATAAAGACATTCTCGGGCAGTTAACCGGTATTTTCTCTTCTACTTTGAGTGTTTTGGCGAATGTCGTTATCGTCCTCATTACGGGCATTTACCTGGCGGCTAATCCGGGGAGCTACAAAAAAGGGTTTGTGCAACTATTTACCCCTAGGTACCGCCATCGCTTGAGCCAGGTCTTAGATCAATGTTATGATACGTTAAGTAATTGGTTATTAAGCCGATTTATTTCCATGGTGGTAGTAGGAGTAGCTACCGGGGTTGGCCTGGCTCTTTTAGGTATTCCCCTGCCGATTGTGCTGGCCATTATCGCTGCTTTTCTGAATTTTATTCCCAACCTAGGACCTTATCTGGCTTTGATCCCGGCCTTGCCCTTAGCTTATTTACAAGGTTCGGATCAAGCCCTATATGTATTTCTATTATATATGTGCATTCAAACGATAGAAGGATACGTGCTGACGCCCATGCTGGACAAAAAACTGGTATCGATGCCTCCCGCTTTGCTCTTATTCGGCCAAGTATTATTAGGCATTCTGGTAGGAATTACCGGTATATTATTGGCTTCTCCGATCATTGCGGTGCTGCTGGTACTCATCAAAGAACTCTACATTAAAGATTATCTGGAAAAGCGAGCAGGCCCTGGAGAGGCATAAAATAGGAAAGGATCTTGCTCAGGGTAGGGGCACCATTCCATAATTGTTTTTATCTAAATAATTCTTGGATTGAGAACGCTCTTCCCTGTTACCCCGTAGAATAAAGATGTCTCTTTCAAAGTTTAATAGCAAGAAAAAAGCCTAACCGATTACCCGTTAGGCTTTTTATATTTTAATTTAAGAAGGTAAAAAGATGATTCTATCTTATTTTCTACAAGATATGACTGCACCCGCTGGGTTTAAACCGGAGGCCAGCTCCCTGGAAGAACACATCATTAATGCCGTTCAAGGATTAAAATTATTGGTGGAAACAGTAGGAGCAATCATCATTGGGATGGGAGTTTTAATCGCTCTGTATTATTTTATACGGGCTTTACTGCCGCCGAAAGTAGACAATTTTAATAAAATCCGGCTGGTGCTGGCTCGGTATCTGGCACTAGCCTTAGAATTTCAGTTAGGTGCGGATATTCTGTCCACGGCTATTGCTCCTTCCTGGGACCAGATAGGTAAATTGGGCGCCATTGCCGTGATTCGCACGGCCTTAAACTACTTTTTATCTTTGGAGATGAAAGAAGAACAAAGAGAGACGACAGGAATAAATAAGGGCCAAGCCCTGATCTCTGACCTGGAGAAAAAAAAAGCAGATCAAGCGGGTTAGTTATACGATGTTCTATTGAGAGCAACAGGCAGTCCATTCTGCTTATTATAATTGAACTTATAAGACTAAGTTAGTAAAGTAGGAGGGGAGATCTCCATCACTAGCAAATACACTTAATTACAAAGGTTTTAGTGTTTTTACTCAAAGTATCTCTCCAGCAACGTGCTCTCAGTCTGGTACTCTTGCGATAGGCTTTTGTATTGAATAATTTGATCCTCGGTAAACTTCTGCTTCCCCTCACCCGACTTCCCATTCCGAATAAAATTGTTATAAACCTTGTTAGGTTCGGGTTGCTCGCCGAATTTGGTTTCATGCTTTTTCATAAAATCGAAAGACGTTTTTTGCAGTACGCGTTCCATTAATGGTTCACTCATTTCTATTTCCAAAAACGTAGCAATCGTTTGAATAACTTGCTCTTTGTTGGTGATTACATCTTCATAATGCAGATAAAGGATGTTTAATTTAGCTTTATTCTCCAGCCAGTTTTTGTTGTATTCAAACCAATCACGCATCTTGCGATTAGCTAAATCAGAAAAATCGGATTGAGGATTATTGTAATCTAGGAGGTGCTGATGCAAGGAGGCGATGACATCTAACCCATCCCGCAAAACAAAGATGAATTTTCCTTTTTGAATACCACCAAGCATTTGGTAAGGGTCATGGGTTTTAATGATTCTTCGTTGGCCCACACTGGGCATGGGTTGGTTGAAATAAGCGGAGAAACGGCACCAGGGCGATACCTTATATAAATGCTCAAAATCCATGTTCCCATCAGTGGTCATTTGATAGAGCAGCATCTGCATTAAAGTGGTGCCTGATTTGGGATAAGTAACTACGTAAATATCAGTATCTCTCTCCCCAAAATCCTGTCTTAGTTTTTGCATCCGAGCGGTGATGAGCAGATGGTGAATCGTGGCGTGCGCCTTTTCAAGCGGATCCACCAGATCAATTAGTTCTTGATCGGAAAGCTGGTTATTATTCAGGTTTATTTGGCTCAGAGCGATGAGTAATTCTGAAGGTACCATGGCGAAGCTTTTAGGTGGACGCGCTACTATAAGCAAGTATGAAAGTAACCGGTAAAAGTACCAGAAATTAAGTTATAAATAACCTCATCCAGAAGGCGAGAAAACCAGTTTTACTGATAACGAGTAACATGTTAAATAGGGGGTGTTTTCTAGCTTTTTTCCTATTGAGAAGAAACAAGGGTTAGCCCTGTCCGTTGGAGCTCCCTTACCTTAGGCGAGTAGAGGCGAACCACTCCTGTTAGTGAAATTTAGTAATGAAAGGAAGCTAAGGGTGGGCATTCAAGTTCCTTCTGGCCGAATTCTGTTATACTTTTTGCTACACTTGTTTGGTTCCGTTCATGCCTGTCAACCCCACTTTTGTCAAGCCATCGGCTATCAGATGAGTTGTTTTATCTAATGAAATCCCTTCGACAAAATACATATCAACTTCGCCTTTGTTCTTTGCCAGGATTTTGCCTCGATAAAGGCAGACAAAAGCATCCTTTACAACTTCGTAGGTTTCCCCACTGATGTTCACATGGCCAGCTTCCCCGCTGCTTTCCATGCGGGAAGCAATGTTAACCGTATCACCCCAGACGTCATAGGCAAATTTTTTGACGCCCACAATGCCGGCCACTACAGGTCCGGTATGAATGCCGATACGTATTTCAAAGGCTTCTTTCCCTTCTTTGGTCCGCTCTTCGAATTGCTGCTGCATATAGTATTGAATTTCGAGGGCAGCTTTCAACACATCCATTGCATTAGTTCTATTAGCAACCGGCAGGCCACCCACGCACATATAACTGTCGCCAATCGTTTTTATTTTTTCTATGTTGTACTGAGAAATGATGTGGTCAAAAGCGCTAAAGCAGGTGTCAATTTCAGCCACCAGTTCTTTTGGCGACAGCTTTTCTGCCGTTTGCGTGAAGCCTTTGAAGTCGGTGAACATGACGGTTACCTGTTCGAACAACTTTGCCTCCGTATGTCCTTTTTCTTTGAGTTCTTCGGCTACTTCTGCTGGCAGGATATTGAGCAACAAGTCATCGCTGCGCCGCTTTTCGGTTTCCACGATGGCCTTTTGTTTTTCAATGATTCGCTTTTGTCGCTGGGTAACCCGGAAGCGGTTGAACATAAAACCCGCAAAAATGGTCAATAAACCCAAGCCACCATACAGGGCATAACGTTTGGTTTGTTCTTCCTGGAGTTGGGCTTTGGTTACCGCCTCCCTTTTTTCCTGCTCAGCCTTGGCTAATGCTTTTTGTTGGGCAAATTCAGCATCAAACTTTTCCACTTGGGCCGCTTTGCGGATTTCATCACCTCGTAATTGGTTGGTTAAACGAACATATTCTTGGTAATGTTGGAGCGCTTCCAGGCCATTGCCGCTAGCCGAGTCAACCTGAGAAGCCAAGCGTTCTGCTTGGCTAATGGGCTCCAGGGCGTATTGCTTACGTAGCAGCTGCAGCGCCTGGTGACTGTACTGCTTGGCCGAAGCATGATTTTTCTGCTGGAGACGAGCCCGTGCCACCCCCCAATACGCTGATGCCAGGCCATATTCATCCTTTAGTTCTGCTACAATTTTTGCGGCCTGTAAGTAATAGTCAGTAGCTTTGGCAAAGTCTCGCTTCGCCTGGTAAACCTCACCCAACCCACCCAGCACGTAAGCGATAGAAAGCCGGGTATTCGGGAGATTCTTTTGTTTTTTATATCCTTCTAAGCTCTTTTCATAATAATGGACCGATTGGGTATAATCCTTGGCATCCTTGTAAACCTGTCCCATCCATTTATAAACGCCCGGGACTCTCTGCTTTAAATCTTTTTTAGCTTCGCCCAAGGCAATGACCTTGTGGTAAGTCTCGATGGTTTTGGGAATGTTGTTTTGTTTGTAATAAAAGCCGCCCAGCGCCGCTAGGCCATTATACAAACTAGCGGTGTCTTTCAACGCATATAAAATGGGTAAAGCTGTTTGATAGTTTTGCAGCGCCTGGGTGGCTTCCTTGTTGTCCCGGTAAATATCCGCCAATTGCAAATGGCACCAGGCCATACCTTTTTTATAGTTCATCTTTTTGGCAGTGGCAAGACCGGTTTGAAGTGCCCCTAATGCCTTGGGAAAATTGCCGATAGACAGATAAAAAGAGGCGAGATCACGATACGTACTCACGATGCCAGCAGTATCTTTTGCCTGCCGGTCATTGACGAGGCTCAATTGCATATAAGAAAGAAAGCTGGTAGTGTCGTTTTTGTAAAGCTTATAATAGGCTAGTCTCCACTGTTGTTCGGCCATGCCTTTCTTGTCAGCTATTTCGGTATGCAATTCTAGCAAACGCTGGGTATGATTCAATGTGAGGTCCGGGTTCATTTTACCATTTTCCGTGAGAAGAGAATCTAATCGCTGGTAAGCTTGAATTTCTTGTAGTACGATGGGCCTTCTTTTGTTTTTGTCGGTCGTTCTTTTCAGGAGCTTATTGGTAAGTTGGATAGCCGTTTCCGAATGGAAAAGTTTTTCTTGCTCCTTACCCGCACGGGCTAGAGCCAGGTGCAACCGCAAACGGGTGGTATCCTCCTTTGCTTTTTGCAAGGCTGTTTTCAGCAACTGAACGACGGGATCCTGACAAAGCGAAGTCAGTGATGCAAAGACAAAGACTGTCAAGAGTAAAAACATCTTTTTCATAAACCGCCGATATTGGAAAGTCCGTACTAGTGTAGGAAGGTACAAAAAATTATCCGATAGTCTTTGAGGTATTGTGTGTAGCTTGGCTGGAGCAGTGGTTTTGCGCGGCTATGACCTATCTCTATTGTGTGTGCCCAGCAGGGCACGGGTATATTTATCTTCGTCTCGAAATGGCTGGTCCAAGTGTCTTGTAAAACTATCGATTTTCTGAAATTATAGTTAGTTGTTTTACATATTCTTACTTATAAGCCAGCTATATTTTCTTGCGAACTTCCTTTGAACTATTTCGGATCATTACATTACTATCAGAATTCGGCCTTGGAGGCAACCTGGTGAAAGGAATGCCTCTAGTTTGCCCATTTTATAACAATTTTTAACCCGGGTTCTGTAACTTTGATTTATACCGTAATACTTTATTCAGACTGGGTTTGAAGATGGGTGAAAATTCTTCTTTCCGCCCCATTCCTTCAGACAAGATTATTGCTTATGAAATTGCTCTCTACTCAACTTTTCCTTTTTCTGCAAAGTAAGCCGGACCGACGCAACTTAAGGCTTTTAGGTAAATTTCTGGGAATGTTATTGGGATTGGTGTTAGTTTTCACCCTCCTTTTTCACCTACTCATGCTGCGAGAAGGAAAGACTTACTCCTGGATTACCGGATTCTACTGGACCCTGACGGTGATGTCTACCTTAGGCTTTGGCGATATCACTTTTCATAGCGACGCGGGACGTTTCTTTTCCATAGTCGTGCTTTTATCGGGGATGGTGTTCCTGCTAATTCTGTTTCCGTTTACCTTCATCAATTTCTTCTATTCGCCCTGGATGAAGGCACAGGAACACGCCCGAGTTCCCCGCCAACTTTCCGCCCAAACCAGCGGTCATGTGGTGCTGACTCGTTATGGCCCGGTAACCGAAGCGCTGATTAAAAAATTAAATCAGTTTAAATACCCTTATGTGGTGTTAGTGCCAGATTTGTTAGAAGGCCTGCGCCTACATGAATTAGGAGTAAAGGTTATGTTAGGTGACTTGGATGATCCGGAAACCTATCAAAAGGTACAGGTGAAAAAAGCTGCTTTAGTAGCCACGACGGCCACCGATGTCATCAATACCAATGTGGTTTTTACCGTGCGAGGAATAAGCGGACAAGTGCCTCTTATTGCCACTAGCAGTTTAGAAGCCTCAGAAGATATCTTAAATTTAGCCGGCAGCAACCATGTTCTACGTTTAGGGGAGATGATGGGTCTGTTCCTGGCGCGGCGAGCCAGTGGTGGCGATGCCTGCTCGCACGTTATTGGCGAATTTGGCAAACTGCAGATTGCCGAAGCAGCTGTAGCGGGTACGCCTTTAGTGGGCCGCACCTTACAAGAGACGAAGCTGCGGCAGCAGGTAGGAGTTAGCGTCGTAGGCATTTGGGAACGGGGTACTTTTAAAGCAGCCCAACCCGACACGCGTTTGAATCCTAGCACCGTCCTGGTGCTGGCTGGCTCGGAGGAGCAACTAAAAAAGTACAACCACCTTTATGGAATTGACAAGCCAATGAACCAGCCAGTGATTATCATTGGGGGTGGTCGGGTCGGGCGAGCTACCGGGCGGGCTTTAGAAGCCCGTAAGTTGGATTGGCGTTTAGTAGAGAAAGCGCCAGAAAGAATAAAGGAGGATGCCCGGTACGTTCTGGGTGATGCGGCCGAACTGGAAATTCTCCAGCAAGCCGGCATCGAAGTAGCCCCCTGTGTGATAATCACCACGCACGATGATGATACGAATGTGTATCTGACTATCTATTGCCGGTTGCTGCGGCCTGATATTCAAATTATTACCCGCTCTACTCTGGAACGTAATTTAGCCACGATTCATCGGGCCGGAGCGGATTTTGTCATGTCTTACTCTTCCATGGGGGCGAATACTATTTTTAATCTGCTTAACCGCAGTGATATCTTAATGGTGGCCGAAGGATTGAATCTTTTGCAGGTAAAGGTGCCGGAGCCCTTAGAAGGTAAAACGTTGGCAGAATCGGCCATCCGGCAGCAAACCGGCTGTACCTTGATTGCCATTCGGCAAGGGGAGGAGTTGCAGATTAATCCGGAGCCAAATCGGGTACTTCCCACTGGCGCGGAGATTATTCTGATTGGCACGGTGGAAGCGGAAAATAAATTTTTTAACCTATACGGAGTAGTGTAGAGTATTCCAGCAGAGAAAAGCAAAAACTTATTAAACTACCTCTCCGAAAAAAGTAATTATTAATAAAAAAAGATAGTATATTTAACTAAGTGAGAGTGCTAACTAAACTTTTAGATGATGACCCGATCCAAGTTAGAAGTCTTCCTGCCTTTATTGATGCTTTTCTTTCTAGTGGTATTCCTAATTTGGAACCTTTCTTTTCAGCAGCGGCTCTTAAAGGGTAAGAAAACCTATTCACCTCCACTCACCCGAATCAATCAATCTTTCCAGATACTGCTAGGGCTGGCGGCTCTTATTGTCGGTTTATATGCCTTTTTACCTGAATTTTATATTTTGTTAATCCCTTTGGATTCACTGGATAAACCCTTGATTAATAATGTGGGAGGTTTTATTTTGCGGGTGGCTATCTTCTGGCTACTTTCCTCCATGCTGCACACCTCTTTTCTATTTCAGAAACTACCGGATAAACAAAAAATAACGCTGGAAGTTTATGTTTATGCCCAAAAAACCGTTTTAATCAGCGTTGTGTTGTTATTAGTAGGCCTAGCTGTTACTATCTCCAGTCTGGGAGCTTTTCTGCTTTGTCTGATAGGATTATATTTTTACTATCGATTTTATTACCAAGCCGAAAATGTCTCCTGACTTAAAAGCAATGAGGCTTACCGATCTGCTGCTTCATGCGTCTATTAAATCGATAGAAGATATACCTCCTTACTTTATTACTAAGTCGGATTTGGTTCGTCTCAGGTCCAGGTATTGCATTACCGGCGAGGCCAGAATACCATGAACCAGTACGGAGATAAGTACAATAAAACCAGCGATACTCCAAAGCTCTTGTTTGGCTGGGAAAACTGCCTGCGTTAAAGCAAAAGATAAATAATAGAAGGAACCAATCCCGCGGATACCAAAAAAGCTAATAGCTACCTTCTCCCGAAAGGTAATCTTTTGCGTTACTAGGGTTAAGTAACTAAACAAGGGCCGGATTACAAATACAAACAGCAACCCTATCACAATCCCAGGTAAAGTTAAAGCATCCAATAACCCGGTGGCAATGCTGCCACCCAATAAAAGTAGCACCACCACTAAGAATAAACGCTCCATCTGGTCGGTAAAATCATGTAGTTCCCGATGTAATTTGTGCGTTCGCTCCTGGCGGCTTAGAGTTAATCCTGTCACAAACACTGCAATAAAGCCGTACCCATGCACGATTTCGGTTAATCCGTATACCAGCAAAGTAGCTGATACGGCGACAAAGCCATCTTTCGTTTCCGGAAAGTTAAGCTTTTCGGGCAGTACAAAGGCCAAATGAGCCAGAAAGCGGCCCATCAGGTAGCCAATTCCGGTACCCACTACAATTTTATATAGCAAATCTCTTCCTAGCCAGGACCAAAACCAATCTTCCCCGGTTTGGGCGGCTAATGCCAGGGCAATGGCCAGCCAGGTAAAAGGAAAAGCCATCCCATCATTCATGCCGGCCTCGGCGGTCAGAGAAAAGCGGACGTGATCTTCTTTTTCGGTACTGGGAGGTCCCACCTGCACTTCCGAAGCCAGAACCGGATCAGTAGGGGCCATCACCGCCCCTAGCAACAGAGCCGAGGCCGGAGCCAAGCCTAAAACCCACCACCCCAACAAAGCCAAGGCACTTATACAAAAAAGCATAGTAACGAAAACCAGCAAAAAAGGAATTTTCCAGTTTTTCCAGCTAAAGGATCGGTTTATTTTAATACCAGTACCCATCAGCGTAATAATTACACCTATTTCGGTCAAACGAACGGTTAGAATTTCGTTTTCCAGAGGATTGGGATTGGGAAGTGGTAAAGAGAACTGGTATAAAATAAAGCCCAGGGCTACGAAAAGGATGCTGTAGGAAACAGGAAGCTTTTCCAACCAATTAGGTAACCAAGCCATGGTTAAGGCAGCCAAACCAATAATGGTAATAATAAGTATATAGGGATCCATGACTTACTACCGAATTACAACTTAAACTATTAGTTAACGAGAATTTACCAATACTCCGATTAGGGAAATGAGTTGTATTGCAATTTTTGATATCTAATATTTAAGGTCTAGTCACCTGATATAAGTTGACGGAATTAGTCTCGCTAAACGCCCTAATCGAGAGATTGAAAAAAATTACTATAAATTGGTGTTAAGGTTTTAAAAACGGTCTCTTTTGATCATCTCACGAAACTACTTTCTTTTTAAAAGATGAGACGGATTAAATGAGAATTCAATTGCTTACCTTAAAGCTACAATAGCCTAAAGGGATCATTTAACGAGAATAGTACCTATGCCTTATGGCTTCCATGAACATAAACACCGGTATGCTGTGTGTACGGCAGCCCGAGCGGTTCAACGTTCTTTTGTTACTACTTTTAACATAAGTCGTGCCTTAGAGACTAACTCCCTGCCGCAATTCTGGAGAGCTTGTGTTTCGCTCAACCAAGAAGAATTTGATAAACAACAAGAGCAGTGGTGTCACCAGATCATGCAAGCCTTGGGCAATCTAGGTGTTCCTACTAGTTATAGGAGAGCGGCCAAAATAGTGGCTATTTACTTAAAAAACGCCATCATTTTGCCAGGAATAGGGGAGGAGCCGCTAGCTACCATTATTCATCCACTCATTGAAAATATCTTATTACAATCCCTTGCCCAGGTAAAAGGGTTGCATCATCTTAGAACAATTCGCTGGACCCAGCTAGATGCACTGGCATACTGGAATCTAGTTGGGGACATTCGACAGCAGGTACGCCGCTTTGACTAGACCTTGGAAGCTCCTTGGCAGCCTATTCAAGAAGAAGGGATTAAAGAAATACCATCAGAATAATAGGCTGCTTGGCCCGTACAGGCTTTTTCCGTAAAACAATTCAGGAAAATAGCCCTTGAAGCTTGCCGTGACAGGTAAGCTTTCTGCTCCTTATTCAAGTCGCTTGACGACATGATCATAATCATCAGCGCAGAGATTTAAGGCAATCCTATGATTCGGGAAAGACTTTTGTATATCGGTTCTTAATTCAATTAAGGAAGATAAATCAGCATTACTTTTTACACAGTCACATATGAAAGAAATTTCATAATCATTCTGTACTTTCTTGACCTGAGCATTTTTTTGGCAGTCTCGTCAAAGAAGAAGGTACTAGTTAGGGCATCGGCAAGTTGATCTACTTCCGCTTCTGAAATATTGTACCGCTTATAAGTAATCTCATGTTGTCGGAGTCCATAAGTTTTAGTTTCGACTCCTATATTCATTACCGTATCCAATAAGAATAAAGCCAGTATAGTTATTCCGGTTCCCACCAAGCTGATAACGAAGGTTCTTCCTATCTTATAAACTGGGCCACCAGTATAGATATGGGAATTTATAAGCTGGCTTTGATAATGTTGTACCAGATATAAAGCTGTGAGGGTGTAACTTAACGGAATAACAAATCTAGGAATCTTGTCCAGAGTAGGGATCAGATACAATGCGCCAAAAATTAGCATACTAACGAGGATAGAATAGATCCAGGTTGTTTTAGCTTTGCCAGGTTCATTAAATGCTTTGTAATTAGCCGCAATTAAATAACCTGCTACTAAAAGTCCTCCGAGCAATGTTCCAAGCCCAATGGCTCTTGCTGGGTAAATGCTGTTTTCCGGGGGCAGGATGTCAGATTGTTCCATGATTGTTTTGAAGGTTGCATATAACTACTTTGATCTATTTGAAAGGGAAAGTGTATGCCTAACAATAACAAGATAAATGATTCTGATCAATTATAATGGCGGATTTTTATTAAATAATCTTCTGAAATCTTGGTAGAAGTGTTGCTCATAATTAATGAATTAAGATTTATAACAGGGTATTGTTATTTTGTAATTATTCAATTTTTAGAGGACTTTAGAAACAACCATTGTACAATGGTGGTCAGCAAGACTACTTACTTCCATTCCAGAAGCGACTCTTCAAGGTTTAACCTTGATCTTTTCGCTCCATCGTTTAATTTGTCGCCTATTCATTCCTTGGGTAACCAGGGCAATGGGATGTTCACTGAAGTATTTACTATTACTGGTTAGTTTTAACTTTCCCGTATCCTTCGTCCAGAACTGTACCGGTACATAGGCCAGGCGACTTTTACGATCAGCTTTGTCGTAATCCGTGAAAGCTTCTTTTTCTAAAGTATAATAGACACAAAACCGCAGGTGCGGACCCGAGACATACTTCTCTCCCCCAACGATGCCAATGGGTTGACCGGCTTCAATGAACTGCCCTGCTTTAACAAAGATGTTTTGGTCCTTTAACACTTGATAGCGGGCAAAGCTGCAGTCTTGGTGGTAAATTTCTATGTAATTATCGGCAGTGGCCAAGGTATAACCCGTTTTTTCTAGGTTGGCATCATCTTTTACTTCCACCACGGTACCACTTCTGGCCGCATAGACCGTGTCTCCCGCTTGCATCTTGATGGAAATAGCGTACCAATCTTGGGGTGCCGGTTCGTTCATGTACCTTTTCAGAAAATAGTCCATCTCCTGGGATTGCACTTCCTTGCCCGGAGCTACGGGTAATAGATAAGTATAATCCATATTTACTTTGGGGTTTACGCATCCCTTCACGTACCGGTAGGTGTAGCGAAAGGTAGCGGGAGAAGCGGGGTCCATTTTGGTTAAGGTAAAAAGGGATTTAGCTCCTGGTTGCACGTCCTGCACAAAAGGTAAGCGAAAATTAGCTCTTAAATTCTGTAGATTCGAAAAGTTTACTTCCAGTATGTAGTTGCAGTATCCCCGGTTATCACTGGTAAATTTATAATTGCCTTTCGCATCGGCTTCATATTTTACCTCCACCAGCTTTTGGGCAGAGCAATGGAAGTGGTAAAAGAAAAAACAGCAAGCAATAAAGGTCAGAGATTTCATGGATGTACGATAAACTTGGGACTTTATCTTTTGATTATACATCCAATCACCAGGCAAATTGTTACCAGTGATTTAGTGGTATTTAGCAATTATTTGCTGAAAAACAACTTAAATCTTAGTTGTAATGCTATATAATATCTCAATAACTACTTTTATCCTATGTTTGCCTTGATGCTTATATTAGGATCAAAAGAGAAGAAAGGAAGGATAAAGATTCCTGGTGTTATTAGGTCTTGAAGAACCCGTTTAACATGAGAATCCCCTTCCTTTTCCTATGGTTACTTTGAACAGTTTCATAAGGCCTTAGAGCTTGCCTCAAGATAGAGAAAGCTGCCATCATCTACTCTTCTTACTTGTTTAGTTTCTTATTTATTAAACGCTTCCAGCTATGATCCCACCCGCAAAACTAAAAGTTGTAGGTATTGATGTAAGTAAAGTTTCCTTGGTAATTTGCTACCTGGCAGAGGAAAAGGTACGACACGTAAAAAAAGAAAACAACCCAGCTGGTTTTAAGCAGTTACTTAAACAGTGCGGCACAGAGAGCCTGTATGTAATGGAAGCAAAACCCCAGATACACGGCATCAGGTCGGTAGGTTTGGGATCTACTACTTGCATTTAGCTTATTATTTATTTGAGCAAGGTGCCATCATAAATCTCAGGAGGCTATTTATTTGCTGCTTTATTGTTCGAGAAAACTGTATTTGATATTTGCTGGGTGTAATTTTCCTCTTCTACAAATAAACTTGTACGAAAATCCACCAAGAAATTGCGAAATAATCTATCTACTTCAAGGCGTTGTTGTGTTATTCTCTTAATTTTCTGTTTGATTGTAACAAGTAAGGTTTCAAAAATCCACCTAAGCTTGTCTTCTGGCATTTAAAACCGGAGTAATTAAATAAATTGATAAAGTATTCCATATGCCGAAAACAAAATAATTAAGACCCAAACAACATTGATATATGCTAAACATCTCTAAATTCCTATTGTTTTTTAAAGATCCAACCTTCAGGGCTACCGGCATTTGCCAGATAGTATTCATTTCCACTTCTGCTACTTTCTCACCTATCTTAATGTACTTTTTAAAGGTAGAGTAATTGCTATGGCTTAAAATCCGCATTACCACCTCCGGGCGCATACCCTATTCTAAAGATAAAGTAATGAAGGTGCGCCGAGCCGTACGAGTGCTGATAAACTCGTACTCTTGGGCTGGGTATTGGTCAACTTCTCATTACTCCTTCGTTTCGTCAAACTTGTAGGTTCATCAATGCCGATCAGCTTTTTTATTAAATTTTTCCTGGTACTATCCAAAATTGCTGGTAGATAATTTATATTTGCTTAAAAATGTCAAATCGACAACTATTAGCAACCCTCAATTTTTTAATCCGTTGGTTTTTTAAATTACAAGAAAGCTCTCATCCATTTATCTGGCTTTCAACTAGCAAGAACAATTAAGTAGTGGCGGTTTAATAGGTACATCATAATGTATTTGTCGAATGTAATCTTTAATAATAATATGGAATTTAAAAAAAGCTTTCTATTATTTAGTTTATTGCTTCTACTAAGCGTAACCGCTTTTTCGCAGGACAAGAACCTGTATATATTCCTGTGTTTTGGCCAGTCGAACATGGAAGGCCATGCAAAGTTTGAGCCGCAAGACACTACTGCGGATAATCGGTTTAAAGTTTTAGAAGCGGTGGATTGCCCCGAGTTGGGTCGGAAAAAAGGGGAGATGTATCCGGCTGTCCCACCCTTAGCTCGGTGTAATACCGGTTTAACTCCAGCCGATTATTTTGGCCGCACCTTAACCGCCAATCTGCCCGAGAAAATTAAAGTTGCCGTTATTAATGTATCCGTGGGTGGTTGCAAGATAGAATTGTTTGATAAAAATAATTACCAATCGTATGTTTCGACAGCGCCTGCCTGGATGCTTGATTTTATAAAAGCCTACGATGGAAATCCTTATGAGCGCTTGGTAGAAATGGCGAAGCTGGCGCAGAAAAAAGGTGTAATTAAAGGAATACTGCTACACCAAGGGGAGTCGAACACCGGTGATAAAGAATGGCCTAGAAAAGTGAAAGGAGTTTACGACAACCTGGTTAAAGACTTGGGACTAAAAGCTAAATCAGTGCCGTTGTTAGCCGGCGAACTCGTAAGTAAAGAAGAAGGAGGAGCTTGCGCCAGCATGAACGAAATTATTGCTACCCTGCCCCAAACCATTCCCACCGCCCACGTTATTTCTTCGGAAGGTTGCACCGCTGTACCAGATCATTTGCATTTTACCGCCGAAGGTTACCGAAAACTAGGAACACGATATGGGGAGAAAATGCTAGCCTTGTTGGGTTACAAAAAGGACAAACCAAGTAAGTGATTAAAATTAAAGGGAATCAATTTATCTACTAAAGATTGATTCCTACTTGTGCTACAATTTTAAATTTTTTTAAAATCGGTTTCTGAACCAAAATACTCTCAAAATTATATGAAAAAAAATTTAGTAAATGTTTCTTTCCTGGTAGCAGCTTGGTTGATAGGTTTTTCTACTTTAGCACAATCAAATTTCAGTAGTAAGTTAATCGGCATGGGGGTGGTGGTATCGGACTTAGACAAGTCTTTAGACTTTTATGTAAATACCATCGGCATGGTAAAAGCCTATAATTTTACCATTAACGCTGATTTTGGCAAGAAATCCGGTTTATCGAACGGGGTGCCTACGGAAGTAACGGTTTTAAAATTAGAAAACAGTCCGGAAGCGAATGAGTGGAAGCTGATGAGTTTCGGAAAAAAAACCAGCCGAACCCAATCCAAATATATTCAAGACGATACCGGGGTGCAGTACATTACCATTAATGTAAAATCCCTGAAGCCGGTTATAGAAAGGTTAAAAGCAAACAATGTAAAATTTCTGGGGAATTCGCCGGTTTCTTTAAATGAGAAATCGCACTTTGTGCTAGTGCAAGACCCCGATGGAACTTTTATAGAACTGATCGGACCCATGGAGTAAGCAATAGTTTTAATAAGTATACCCTAATCAGTCAGTAATAAAATACATTTTTTAATTTTTTTTATTTTGGCGATACCCAAAAAACGAATGATTAAAAAGATTCTTCCGTTCGGATTTCTAATTCTAATTAGCCTGTGCCTGGTATTGCCTTCGCAAGGCCAAAGTGCCAGGAACCCGATTATTTTTGCGGATGTACCCGATATCTCCATTGTCCGGGTGGGGAAAACTTATTACATGAGTAGTACCACCATGCACCTGAGTCCGGGAGTTCCCATTATGAAATCGAATGATCTGGTAAACTGGAAACTGGTAAATTATGCGTATGATACCTTGGCGAGTAAGGATGAACTAAATCTGGAAAACGGAAAAAGTACCTACGGCCGGGGTTCCTGGGCCAGCAGTCTGCGTTTCCACAACGGCACCTACTACGTTTCTACTTTTGCCCAAACTACGGGCAAAACGCATGTTTATTCCACCAAAAATATTGAAAAAGGACCTTGGAAGGCTGTTTCTTTTGCGCCTGCCTATCACGATAATTCTTTGTTCTTCGACGACGATGGCCGGGTTTATATGATCTATGGTGGTGGGCAACTTAAAATGGTAGAGCTAATTGCCGATGCTTCCGGGGTAAAACCGGGTACTACCGAACAAGTAATTATAGAGAATGCCAGTGCGCCTTCCGGCAGTGGCGGACTGCCCGCCGAAGGTTCGCAGTTATTCAAAATAAATGGCAAGTATTATCTGTTTAACATTACTTGGCCCAAAGGCGGCATGCGGACGGTAGTCATACATAGGGCCGATAAAATTACCGGTCCCTACGAAGGCCGAGTTGGTTTGCAGGATTTGGGAGTTGCGCAAGGGGGCTTAATTGATGATCCAAAAGGCAACTGGTATGCTTATTTGTTCCGCGATTATGGGGCAATGGGGCGTATTCCGTACCTGGTGCCGGTAAAATGGGAAGACGGGTGGCCGGTTTTAGGCGTTAACGGCAAAGTGCCGGAAACGCTGAACTTACCACCCAGCAAAGGATTAATGCCCGGCATTGTGGCCTCCGATGAATTTACCCGGAAAGCAGGCGAGCCAGCCTTGCCTTTGGTTTGGCAGTGGAATCATAATCCGGATAATAAACTTTGGTCCATTAAAGAAAGGCCTGGGTTCCTGCGTCTGAAAACCGGAAGAATAGATACGTCATTTGTTCTAGCCCGGAATACCTTAACCCAACGTACTATTGGTCCGGTATCATCGGGCAGTACCGCCCTGGATGTGTCGCATTTAAAAGATGGGGACTTTGCCGGTCTCGGGCTACTGCAGAAAAATTATGGTTTGGTTGGCGTTAAAGTAAATGGTAACAGCAAAGCTATTGTCATGATAAATGCCAGTACGGGCAAACCAGTGGAGGCCCATAGTATTCCGCTATCCCAGAAAACAGTTTATTTTAAAGCTGAATGCAATTTCACCGATAAAAAGGATGTTGCTCATTTCTTTTATAGCCTCGACGGTAAATCATGGAAGCCCATTGGTACTCGATTAAAAATGGCTTACACCATCCCGCATTTTATGGGGTACCGGTTCGGGTTATTTACTTATGCTACCAAAAACGTGGGTGGCTACGCCGATTTCGATTTCTTTCATATCGCGGAAAAAATTTCCAGCAAAGATTAACTTCTTTTCAGTGTCAGGTTCTGCTAATGTTCTTCATTAGTCTATAACATTCGCTTTAATCTAAGTTTTTAAATTTTATGAAATTTTTACTGGTTTCCTGTTTAAGTATATGGTGTATGTTTATCTCTCTGAAAGGTGTTACACAAGATCTTACCGTAACTAGTCCGGATAAGCATTTAAAAGTGAGCATTCTGGTACAAGACGGGAGGCCGATATATACGGTAAGTTTTAAAGGCAAAATCCTGTTGGAGAATTCACCACTGGGGCTTACTACCAACGAAGGTGATTTTACCGCCGGCATGAAGTACCTGAACAAAGAAGAAAGTGCGGTAGACAAGAATTATACAGAAACCAAAATAAAGAAATCGCAGGTCCATTACGTGGCCAACAAACTTACCTGTACTTTCGAGAACGCCCAGCAAAAAAAGATTAGCGTGGTGTTTCAGGTGAGTAACAACAACGTTGCTTTCCGGTACGAACTGCCTACGTGGGGCGAGCGGTTTTCCTGCATCGTAGAAAAAGAAGCTACTGGGTTTAAGTTTCCAAATATTACAACAACCTTTCTCTCGGGTATGATGAACCCCATGACTGGTTTTGCCCGCACCGCTCCCAGTTACGAATCTAGTTATGAAGCCGATGCTCCCCTGGTGAAATCAACTCCACATCCGGAAGGATACATATTTCCGGGACTTTTCCGGGTTGGCACCAACGGGTGGGTGTTAGTTTCGGAAACAGGGGTAAGCAGTTTGTACTGTGCTTCGCATTTGAGTGAGGCTTCGAAAGATGGCATATATACAATAGCCTATCCTAACCCAAAGCAAAATAATGGCTTCGGCAGTTCCGGAGCGGCTATTTCCCTACCGGGTGTTACCCCTTGGCGCACGATTACGGTAGGAGAAAACCTGAAACCGATTGTAGAAACTACCATTCCGTTTGACGTAGTAGAGCCGTTATATGAACCTTCTCAGGCGTATAAATTCGGGCGTTCTACCTGGAGTTGGATTGTGTGGCAGGATAACAGCATGAACTACGAAGATCAGGTAAAATACATTGATCTGGCCGCCGCACTTCAATACGAGTATATTTTAATGGATGCCTTATGGGATACCAAAGTGGGCAAAGACAAAATGAAAGATTTAATTAATTATGCCAAAACGAAAAAAGTAGATGTATTCTTGTGGTATAATTCTAACGGTCCGTTTAATGATGCCCCGCAAGGTCCCCGAAATAAAATGAATACCGCGGTGGAGCGCAAAAAAGAAATGAAATGGCTCCGGGAAGTAGGGGTAAAAGGTTTAAAAGTGGATTTTTTCGGCGGCGACAAGCAGGAGACCATGCGCTTGTACGAAGACATTCTTTCGGATGCCAATGATTACGGCCTGATGATTATATTTCATGGTACTACTTTGCCCCGCGGTTGGGAACGGATGTACCCGAACTTTGTGGGCAGCGAAGCGGTACTGGCTTCAGAAATGCTGATCTTTTCCCAGAATATTCGCGAAGCCGAAGCTTTTAACGCTACCTTACACCCTTTTATCCGCAATGCAGTAGGCAGTATGGAATTTGGCGGGGTATTACTAAATAAATATCTCGTAAAAAGTAACGAAGGCCGGAATAAACGACTTACTACAGATATTTTTCAGTTAGCCACGGCGGTTTTATTTCAGAATCCTATGCAAATATTTGGCCTCACGCCCAATAATTTAACCGATGTGCCGGCTTTTGAAATAGAGTTCATGAAGCAGATACCCACCACCTGGGACGAAACGGTTTACCTAGATGGTTACCCCGGCAAGTACTGCGTCATTGCGCGTCGGCATGGCGAGCAATGGTACGTGGCCGGCGTAAATGCCACCAAAGATCCGCTGAAACTAAAGTTGAATTTACCGATGCTGGCTGGTAAGAAAGTTAATTTTCATAACGACAACAGCAGTAAAGTGCCTTACAACAAAGATATTAATATTAAGAAAAATGGCATAGTGGAGGTTGAGATACAACCAAACGGCGGAGTAATTTTAAAAAATTAAGCTTATCCTAGGATAGATCTCGCTGTTAAAAAAAAATCAAATGCTTATTTAGACAATTTTAGCTGATATATTCTGAAATTTATGCATATAAGCTTTATTAAAAACTAAGATTTTGGTTTTACAGGATCAACTATTTTAAGTATTTAGATGGCAATAATATATTAATAGAAAATTGATTTTTGCAATAGCTCAATATACAGGTTTGTCAAAGGGACAGACTCATTGGATTGCTAATTTATCCGATGATATAGATTTTTTTTTTAAGAGTAGAACTTACGGCTCAGACTTGAGTGAGCTTTATATTGGGCTAATTACCGTTAAGCCTGAGTTTGACCAGTTTTTTAAAAAACGAAGACCTAGATATCGTCTCGGAGAAAAAACTTCGATTGTTGATGGAATAATCATAAAATCAAATAATTGTGCTGAAATTGATGTTAAAATTGAACATGCAGAAATATCCAAACTTGATAAGGGAAAATTGGTCGAGAGAGTCTGTGAAGCAATTTTAGCTGAATGTGCTAGTTTAACGCGCTTGTATAAGCTGAAGGACTTTGATTATATTGCTTTTAAGGCCGCCTTTGAAAACTATTTGATTGAGCAATCCTATATTAAAAGATAAATATTTTTGCCAACTACACCTATTCGGCCCCGCCGCTGGATAATCAAGTCTGAATTATCTTGTTTCAACCTTAGTTAAATCGACTGGTTTTTTCCAAGTAATTGATTGTTGTTTTAAGTTTTTTGACTCTCCTAGTAAGTAGTTATAAGTCGGTCGGCTCATTTAACACATTAATCTGGTGAACCAAAGTCTGGTTTTACAGTCAGATTATCAGCTCCTCATGGCGAAGAAATTTAATTTCTTAAAAGTTTTTGTTTTTTCAATTTTAATTGTAGTTTTCACACTTGTTAATAATTTAATTCTTCGGAATTAAAAAATTTTTGCCTCTTTTTATAATTGTTGTTTTAACACTTTAAGCAAAAGATAATTTTTATTCTGAAGTGGTTTAAACAGGCTGAATCCATAGGTAAAAGCATGTTCCGGTTTTGAAATAATGCAGGAAAATGATGCTGGATTCCCAATAAACTATTTGCCTGTATAATCCGGGCTATGATTTAGTAACTACCTAAAACCTAGCTGGGAGGCAAAAGCCTTAACCAGCTGCTTAAAGTTCTTCGGTGGTGCAAACGGAGTAGGGGAGATTATCCGGAGTAAACGAATTTTTTAAATTCTATTAATACCTAAATACTTCACGTGTAATCCTTATGCGAAGAATACTTTTGGTCTTTTTGTTATTAAGTACTTTACCTAGCTTTTCCCAGATTAAACCGGGTTTAAAACTATGGTACAAAATTCCGTCCGGTACCACCTGGGAAAACGCCTTACCTATTGGGAATGGCCGGTTAGGAGCAATGGTATACGGCAACGTAGAGAAAGAAATTATTCAGCTCAATGAACATACCGTTTGGAGCGGTAGCCCGAACCGGAACGATAATCCCATGGCGCTTGATTCCTTAGCCCGGATACGCCAGCTTATTTTTGCCGGTAAACAGAAAGAAGCCGAAAAAATAGCTAACCAAGCCATTATCACTAAGAAATCGCACGGGCAAATGTTTCAGCCGGTGGGTAATCTGCAATTAGCTTTCAGCGGCCACGACACTTATACCAATTACTACCGAGAGCTGGATATTGAAAAAGCCTTAACCAAAACTTCTTATACCGTAAACGGGATAACCTATACCCGCGAAGCCTTGGCCTCTTTCACGGACCGGGTAGTAATGATGCGTTTAACGGCCAGTAAACCCGGTAGTATTTCGTTCAATGCTTCTTTCACCAAGCCCCTGCCCAAAACAACGGTTCAGACTACCGCTGCTAAAGAATTAACCATCTCGGGTACCACCATGGAACACGAAGCGGTGAAAGGTTTGGTAAATTTTAAAGGCATTGCTAAAATTAAATTAGAGGGCGGAGCACTCACGGCCAATGATACTTCGCTGATTATCAAAAATGCCAATTCCGCCACCATATACATTTCCATTGCCACCAACTTTAATAATTACCACGATGTAAGCGGCAATGCCGATAAAAGAGCCGCCGATTATTTAAATAAAGCCTATCCAAAATCTTACGCTGCTATTTTACCGGCTCATACTGCCGCATATCAAAAATATTTTAACCGGGTTAAACTCGACCTAGGTAGCACTGCTTCGGCTAATTTGCCCACCGACGAACGGCTACAACAATTTGCCACCGGCAATGACCCGCAGTTGGTAACTTTGTATTACCAGTATGGCCGGTATTTACTAATTTCTTCGTCGCAGCCGGGTGGGCAGGCGGCTAACCTGCAGGGCATCTGGAATAATAAAGTAAAACCACCCTGGGATAGTAAATACACCATTAACATCAACGCCCAGATGAATTACTGGCCCGCCGAAAAAACCAACTTATCGGAACTGCACGAACCCTTCCTGCAACTGGTGAAAGATTTAGCCGTTACGGGCCGGCAAACTGCCAAAGACATGTACGGGGCGAGGGGATGGGCAGCTCACCATAATACGGATATTTGGCGGACAACCGGAGCCGTAGATGGGGCAACCTGGGGAATCTGGAACGGAGCCGGCGGCTGGACCAGCCAGCATTTGTGGGAACATTACTTGTATAACGGCGACAAAGCTTTCTTGGCTTCGGTGTACCCGGTTTTAAAAGAAGCGTCTACTTTTTATGTTGATTTTTTAATCGAACACCCCACTAAAAAATGGCTGGTAATCAATCCGGATATGTCGCCGGAAAATGCCCCGGCTGCCCACCAGAACTCATCTCTGGATGCCGGTACCACCATGACCAACCAGATTGTGTTTGACATATTTAGCACGACCATTAAAGCGGCCGAAATTTTAAAAAAAGACGTTGCTTTTGCGGATACTTTAAAACAAATGCGGAAACGCTTGCCCCCGATGCAGGTCGGGCAGCACGGGCAGTTGCAGGAGTGGTTGGATGATATTGATGACCCGAAAGATAACCACCGGCATATTTCGCATTTATACGGGTTGTTCCCGTCCAACCAAATTTCGCCGTACCGCACCCCCCAATTATACAGTGCGGCCAAAACTACTTTAACGCATCGCGGCGATATTTCAACCGGCTGGAGCATGGGTTGGAAAGTAAACTGGTGGGCCCGCATGCTGGACGGCAACCATGCCTATAAATTAATTCAGGCGCAGCTTTCGCCGGTAAAGATAAGTCAGAGACAATTTGGGGAAGGCGGCGGTTCTTATAATAATTTGTTTGATGCCCACCCACCCTTTCAAATCGACGGCAATTTTGGTTGCACCTCAGGTATTACCGAAATGCTAATGCAAAGCGCCGACGGAGCCGTGCATTTACTGCCAGCCTTACCCGATGTATGGCAAGCCAGCGGCAGCATCAGCGGTTTGCGGGCTATAGGCGGTTTTGAAATCGAGAGTCTGCAATGGAAAAATGGCAAAGTGGTGAAAGCCGTTATTAAATCAAAGCTAGGTGGTAATCTGAGATTGCGGGTTCCAAATACCGTCGCTTTAGCGGGAGGCTCCTTGAAAAAGGGCACCGGCACCAATCCCAATTCTTTTTACCAGGTAGAGGAAACCCCGACTGCTTTGGTATCTGGTAAGGCCACTATTACGCCGGTGAATTTGAAAGAAACCATAGTGTACGATGTGCCCACGCAAGCTGGTAAAACTTATACGCTGACGGCACTATAACATTTAAAATTTTAAAAATTCAGGTTTTACAAGTGCTTGCAAGGATAGCCATTCTAGTACAGCATATAGATAAATTACTAAAATCCTGAATCCAAATAATTTAAGATACACATTGCCCCAAAAAGAATAAAAATCAATAATGAAAGAATACTGCTTTACCTTTGCTTTGCTGCCCAAGCGAGCCTTATTCGTAATACTGGCTACTGTTTTATTAGCTTCTTCCGCATCGGCGCAAGGGACCAAGAAGGTCGCCAAAGATGCCCCGGTTTTCTCGCAGTTTTATTACAAGGGCGATGACCAGATTTACAAAGAAAACCCGTTGCAACCCGATGAGTTTTATACCCCTATTTTGCAGGGATGTTATCCGGACCCCAGCATTGTGCGCAAGGGAAAAGATTATTACCTGGTAAATTCTTCTTTCGCCATGTTTCCGGGAGTGCCGATTTTTCACTCCAACGATTTAGTAAATTGGAAACAAATCGGCCACGTACTGGACCGGACTTCCCAGTTAAAAGTAGAGACTTCGGGTATTTCGGCCGGTGTGTATGCACCCGATATTAAGTACAATAAAAACAACGACACCTTTTACATGATTACCACTCAGTTCTCCGGAGGCATGGGCAATATTGTAGTAAAGACCAAAGACCCGGCGAAAGGCTGGAGCGACCCGGTGAAATTGCAGTTTAACGGCATTGACCCTTCGTTATTTTTTGAAGATAACGGTAAAGCTTACGTGGTACACAACGATGCGCCGCCCAAAGGTACGGAACAGTACGAAGGTCACAGGGTTATTAAAATCTGGGAGTACGATGTACAAAATGATAAAGTAGTACCCGGCACCGACAAAATTATTGTGAACGGCGGTACTGATATTACCCAAAAACCCATTTGGATTGAAGCGCCGCATATTTACAAGAAAAATAACCGCTACTACCTAATGTGTGCCCAAGGCGGTACCGGCGATAACCACACCGAAGTAATTTTTTCCAGTGACAATGTTATGGGGCCTTACGAACCGGCTAAAAACAACCCGATTCTTACGCAGCGGTATTTCCCGAAGAACCGGCCGAACAAAATGGATTGGACCGGTCACGCCGATTTAACCGAAGGGCCTGATGGGAGATATTACGCCGTATTTTTAGGTATCCGGCCCAACGAAAAAGATCGCGTAAACGCCGGTCGTGAAACCTTTATATTGCCCGTAGATTGGAGTGGCGAGTTCCCGGTATTTGAAAACGGACTGGTGCCTTTAAAACCTAAATTAAAGGTTCCAGCCGGCGTTAAAAACCAAACCGGTCAAAGCGGTTTCTTCCCGAACGGCAACTTTACATTTACCGACAACTTTACCGCTAAAACCCTGGATTACCGCTGGATTGGTATGCGCGGTCCGCGGGAGGAGTTTGTTAGTACCAGCAAAAACGGCTTACAGATTATGCCTTTTGCCAAAAGCATTAAAGAAGTAGCGCCTATCTCTGCGCTGTGGCATCGGCAGCAACACAATGCCTTTACAGCCAATGTTACCCTGAAATATGCCCCAAAATCGGAAAAAGATTTGGCCGGATTGGCATGTTACCAAAGCGAGAAATTTAATTACGTGTTCGGCCTTACCAAGAAAGGCAACGATAGCTACCTGGTTTTAGCCCGCACCGAAAAAGGAAATACCACCGTGCTGGCCAGCGAAAAAGTAGATACCCGCAAACCGGTTCAATTACAGGTAGTGGCGCAAGGCGATGCATATCAGTTTCAATACAGCACCGACAATTCAAATTTCAAAAATATCGGTGGTACCGTTTCTGGCGACATTCTTTCTACTAACGTAGCCGGTGGGTTTACCGGATCGCTGATCGGGTTGTACGCCACGTCTGTCAACGATATTCAGCCATAAATCATAATACGTCCACTTTTAAATCATAACCCATGAAAATTAAAATTTTAGCAAGCTTAGTTGCCGCTGCCTTCACCAGTAGCTTGGCGTTGGCGCAAGGCCAGGCGGCCGTAAAAGAAGATTTTAAACCGTCTGCTTTTAACCAGCCCTTCCAGGATTATCCCCAGGTAAACTCCCAGGGGTATGTCCGTTTTCGGATTGTAGCGCCCCAAGCCGACAGCGTGCGCGTAACTCTTGGTCTGGGCGGACGAGGTGGAACCAGATTAACCAAAGGAGCGGATGGGGCTTTTACCGGAACTACCGCCGGACCAATGGATGAAGGCTTTCACTACTACCACTTAGTCGTGGATGGCGGTATTTATAATGATCCCGGTACCGGAAACTTCTATGGCTCGCAACGTTGGGAAAGCGGTGTTGAAATACCGGCCAAAGATCAGGATTTTTATGCTTTAAAAAATGTGCCGCACGGCCACGTGCAGCAAGTATTATTTCCTTCTAAAAGCACGAAAACTTCCCGGGTAGCTAATGTGTATACGCCGCCCGGGTACGAAAAAGGTAGCACCAAATATCCGGTTTTATACCTGCAACATGGTTGGGGCGAAAATGAAACTTCCTGGGCGATCCAAGGCAAGACGAATCTGATTATGGACAACATGATTGCCGAAGGCCGCATAAAGCCATTTATTGTGGTGATGACCTACGGTATGACGAATACGGGCGGAAGACCAGGACCACCACGTCCGGCGGCCAATGCTACTGCGGCGGCGGGTACCACTCCGCCAGCGGCTGGTGCTGCTCCGGCTCCACGTCCTGGTATGGGTGCACCTGGCGTGGTGCCGAATGGGATAACGGCAGGCGAACCTACTGGGGTTGCCGCTTTTCAGACTGTTTTACTGGATGAATTAATACCTTATGTGGATTCCCATTTCCGCACGGTAGCTAACCGGGATAATCGCGCTATGGCTGGTCTTTCCATGGGTGGGTTTGAAACACACACGATAACATTAGCGAAACCAGAAGTTTTTGGTTACTGGGGATTAATGAGTGGGGGTAACTATACACCAGAACAGTTGCAAGGTAAAATGAAACCGAAGCTGCTGTTTATAACTTACGGAAGCAAAGAAACCCGCGGGGCCGATGCGCTACCCAAAGTGGAAGCTGATTTAAAAGCAGCCGGCTATAAAGTGGGTACTTATGTTTCGCCGGGCACCGCCCACGAGTTTCAAACCTGGCGCCGTAGCCTTTATCAAATGGCTCCCCTACTTTTTAAATAATTAAATTCAAGGCCAGTCCTATTTCAGCAAACCGATATTTTCAATTGTTATTAATTAATAAAGTGAAAGTAAAGCATTCTTGCCGTTTCTGTTTTTTAAAAAAGAAAGTAGTGGCTGGCCTGATTTTATTGCTTATTGGCTATACAGCCAAGGCTCAAGAGGTAATAGATTTATACTCCGGCGCTATTCCCAACGCCAAGGTGATGCCGGGAGCCAATAAAGGTAACCTGGAAGCCGGGGGGCTGGTACGCCGGGTTGTAAAACCAAGTTTAGAGGTTTATTTGCCGGCTAAGGAAAATGCATCGGGGGCGGCCGTTATTATTTGTCCAGGAGGCTCTTATAAAGTAATTGTGTTCCAGGGTGAAGGCATAGCTACGGCCAAGGAGTTTGCTAAAAATGGCGTGGCCGCTTTTGTGCTCAAATACCGGCTGCCGAATGATTCTATTCTGATTGATAAAAAAATTGGTCCTTTACAGGATGCGCAGCAAGCCATTAAACTGGTGCGCGAGAATGCCGTTAAATGGGGCATTGATGCAGATAAAGTAGGTATTGTGGGGTTCTCGGCGGGTGGGCATCTGGCCTCAACGGCCGCTACGCATTTTGCCAAGCCCCTTATTCCAAATCCTAAAAACACCAATTTACGACCCGACTTTCAGGTGGTGGTGTACCCGGTGATCAGCATGCAGGACGGCCTCACGCATGGAGATTCCCGAAGTAATTTACTGGGCAAAAATCCAACGAAGGAAGCCATCGACTTATTTTCCAATGAACTGCAGGTTACGGCCAATACGCCCCCGGCTTATATCACGCATGCCGCCGACGATAAACTGGTAGATGTAGATAACAGCATTGCTTATTTCCAAAAACTGCGGCACCTAGGGGTTGCGGTTGAAATGCATGTTTACCCCAAAGGCGGGCATGGCTTCATCTTCGGGCAAAAAGACTGAACCGAACCTTTGTTTCGGTGGATGAAAAAAAATAATTGGGTAAAAAATAATTAACGAATGATCTGCTCTTTACCTAAAATAAAGTATTTTGTAAGTCGTGCCATCCTAACCGGTATGCTTCTGCTGCATGCCAGACTGTTGTTTTCCCAGCAACCGCCGGCGGTATCCATTGCGGTAAATGCCTCGCAATCGATCGGGGACATGAAGCCGTTCTGGTCTTTCTTTGGTTACGATGAACCGAACTATACCACCCGCAAGAATGGCCAGAAATTACTGACCGAATTACAGCAAATAAGCCCGGTTCCGGTTTATGTACGCGCGCACAACCTGCTCACCTCCAAAGGCAACAGTCCCGGACCAGACCTGAAGTGGGGCTTCACGGATGCTTACACCGAAGACAAAAATGGCAAGCCGGTGTACAACTGGGTTACCGTAGACAGCATCGTGGATACCTACGTGCAACGGGGCATGAAGCCACTCATGGAAATCGGGTTTATGCCCAAAGCCCTATCTTCTAAACCTGAGCCCTACGAACACAAATGGAGTGCGGGCGGCAACATCTGGACCGGCTGGACTTATCCGCCTAAGGATTACAATAAATGGCGGGAGTTAGTATACCAATGGGTAAATCATTCTATTCAGCGGTATGGCAAACAAGAAGTTACTACCTGGTTATGGGAGTTGTGGAACGAACCGGACATTGGTTACTGGTCGGGCACCTTCGAAGAATACTGCAAGCTTTATGATTATACCGCCGACGGCTTAAAGCGGGCCTGCCCTGAATGCACCATTGGCGGCCCGCACACTACCAGCCCCCGCGGCGAAAAGGGTTACCAGTACCTGACTAAATTTATCGAGCATTGCCTGCGGGGTAAAAATTACGCTACCAAGAAAACCGGTACGCCGCTGCAATTTGTGGCCTTTCACGCTAAAGGGGCACCGGAGTTGGTAAACGGGCATATCCGCATGAATATGGGGGTACAGTTAAAAGACATTTCCCGCGGATTCACCGCCGTTAATTCTTTTCCGGAACTGAAAAACATACCGATCATTATCGGGGAAAATGACCCGGAAGGATGTGCGGCCTGTTCGGAAAAGAAAGAACCGAAATACGGTTACCGCAACGGTACCATGTACCCCAGTTACACGGCAGCCGCCTACGCACGCATCTACGAATTAATGGACCAGCACCAGGTAAACCTACGGGGAGCGGTAAGCTGGTCGTTCGAGTTTGAGAACCAGGCGTGGTTTGCCGGCTTCCGCGATTTAGCCACCAATGGCGTAGATAAACCGGTATTAAATGTGTTCCGCATGTTTGGCATGATGAACGGAAACCGGGTAGCGGTTCAAACCAACAATACCCTGAAAGCCGCCGATATAATCGCGTCTGGTGTAACCGGTAAACCCGATATTAATGCGCTGGCCAGCAAAAACGATCATTCTATTGCGGTGATAGTTTGGAACTACCACGATGATGATGTAGCCGCAGCGGCCTCCCCGGTTGAGTTAACCATTATCGGTGTTCCCCAAAGCAAAGTCCAAGTCCATCATTACCGCGTCGATAAGCAATTCAGCAATTCCTTTGAAAAATGGAAATCCATGGGCAAACCGCAACAGGTTACGAATGAACAATACCAGGAATTAGAAAAAGCCGGCCAATTACAATTGCTTACTTCCCCGGCGTGGCAGGAAGTAAATGAGGGCAAAACTGTTTTAAAGTTTGATTTACCGCGGCAGGGGGTATCGTTTATCCAGTTAAGCTGGTAAGTTATATCTTCATGAATAAGTAGCATTAATTGATATCACCGATTCGGGCATTTGGGTAATGAAATTTAAATTAAATAAAAACCAATGAAAAGAGTAGTTACGATAGCATTGCTGTTTCTTGGGGTTAATTTTTGTTTCTCCCAAATTAGTAAATACAATGCCTCCAAAGCGGCTAATACAAATACAATTAAAGCTGAAAATTTAAAAAATACGCTACAAAAAACTATTCCGGTTTTAATTGTGGATGGCTTTAGTAACCACGACTGGAAACAAACCACCGCGGTAATTAAGTGGATGCTGGAAAAAACCGGCCGCTTTCGCGTGGATGTTTCCACGGTACCCCTGGATAGCACGCAGCTGGTTAACTGGAAACCTGCTTTTAGTAAATACGCCGTAGTGATTCAAAATACCAATAACATTAATACGCCACGTTTACGCTGGTCAGCGGGGGCGGAGCGGGCGCTGGAGCAATACGTGAACGGTGGGGGAGGTCTGTACATTCTGCATTCGGCTAATAATGCTTTTGCGCAGTGGCCGGAATACAACAAAATGATTGGGTTAGGATGGCGCCCCAGTACAGTTGGCTACGCTCTGGAAATTGATTCAGCCCGAAAAATAAACCGCCTGCCACCCGGCGAAGGCAAAGGAACCGGACACGGCGACAGGTTTGATGCTTTAATTCAGATTCTGAACCGTCATCCGATCAACCAGGGTTATCCTGCTCAATGGAAAACGGCTTATACCGAAGTGTACCATTATCCGCGGGGACCAGCCGAAAATCTTACCGTACTGTCTTATGCTTATGATAGCAGCGCTACCCACAAGTTATGGCCGGTGGAATGGGTGGTAAAATATGGGAAAGGACGGGTTTATAATTCCAGCATGGGACATCTTTGGACCGGAGAAGTTTATCCACCAGCTTATCGGTGTGTAGGGTTTCAAACTACGGTTATCCGGGCTACTGAATGGCTGGCTACGGGTAAGGTAAGCTACCCGGTACCCAAGAATTTCCCAGCTAAAGAATCACTCAGTCTTAATAAAGAAAGTGAATTTTTAAATTCTCAAAAGTAAAAGTTTTATTCTGGAAGGACTTAGCTTTTGCTTAACCTTTAAACCTTCTTCCATTAAAGTTTGGCATATGGATAAATTAGTTTGAAGTAAAGTCAATGGCACGGCAGCTTTTAAATGAATTGGGTTATTTTAAAATAAACGGCTACCGAATAGCAAAAACATTAAAAATTTAAAATTTATAACTGATAGTAACTTTCACAATACAAAAAATAGCATGCAAAAAATATTTACCCCATTATTCCTGCTTTTGGCGATGCTCTGTTTTTCCAATTACGCCATTAGTCAGGCTCCCAACGCACCTATTGTAGTATCACCCGAAGTTCATCCGGACAATACGGTTACGTTCCGGTACCTGGCCCCGGCGGCCAAAGAAGTAAAACTAAACACGCAATTCGAGAAAACACCGGTAACCATGACCAAAGACGCGGCCGGAATCTGGAGCGCAACGGTCGGCCCCATGAAGCCCGACATGTACCCGTACAGCTTTGTGGTAGATGGTACGACGGTAGCGGACCCTAAAAATTCCGCCATTTTCCCCAACGAAGGTTTTCAGAATAGTGTCGTGGAGATTACCGGTAAATCGCCATTGGTGCACACCCTGCAAAATGTGCCGCACGGTACCCTGGCTTACCGCTACTATAATTCCAAGGAATTAGGTACCCGACCGGTCGTGATTTATACGCCACCTGGTTACGAAAAAGAACAAGCGAAAAAATACCCGGTCCTTTACCTTTTGCACGGCACCACCGACACCGAAGAAACCTGGACCAAAGTAGGAAGAGCCAACATTATTCTGGATAACCTGATTGCCCAAAGCAAGGCGCAGCCCATGATTATTGTGATGCCTTACGGCCGGGCCTATCCGGTAATCAGTAAATCGTCAGGGAGCCTCCGGAACTGGGAGAACTTGCAGGAATTTAAAAAAGATTTCCAGAGTAACTTGCTACCTTTTGTAGAGCAAAATTACCGGGTGAAGAAAGACAAGAACAGCCGGGCCATTGCCGGGTTTTCGGGCGGCGGTGGCGAAACCTTGTACCTGGGCTTGAATAATCCGGATATGTTTGGCTGGGTTTGTGGCTTTGCCCCGGGTATGCTCAAAGAAGAATTCGACCGCAACAATGCCGTGGCCTTTGCCAATCCAACGCAGACGAATCAGCAGTTAAAATTATTCTGGATTGGAGTAGGCAAAGAAGATATGTTGTACCCGGTGGTTACGGAATACCTGCAAGTACTGGATAGCAAAAAAATAAAGCACGAAACTTTTATTTCGGAAGGCGGCCATACCTGGATGAATTGCAAATTGTACCTCTCCACCATCGCCCAAAAGCTTTTTAAATAGTTGGTTTTTTTAAACACTTGTAGCCAAGCCAAAGCCTATCCATTTTAAAATTTCAGCATTTTCTAAGTATTTCTAAATCAAAACGCACATGCAAAAGAAAACAGTAGACTGGTTATTACTGCTTTTAGTAATGCTCTGTATTTCCAATTATGCCATTGGTCAGCCTCCTCGGGGTCCTTTGGTGATTTCGCCGCAGATTCATCCGGATAAAAAAGTGACCTTTCGTTACCAGGCCTTATCAGCCAAAGAAGTAAAGCTCAGTGCCCAGTTTGAAAAAGCTCCGGTAGCTATGACCAAAGATACGGCCGGTATTTGGAGCGTAACCGTTGGTCCGGTAAAACCCGATATTTACCCGTATAATTTTGTGGTGGATGGTATATCGGTAATGGACCCGGCTAATGTCGCCTTCTTTCCCAACGAACGATTTAAAGCCAGTTTGGTGGATATTCCCGGCGATACACCGCTGATTCATACCATGCGCGATGTGCCGCACGGCTCCGTGAATTACGAATATTATCCTTCGGTTTCGGGTACTACCGGTTCTTTAGTGGTGTATACCCCGCCGGATTACGACAAAGATGCCAGCAAAAAATACCCCGTCTTTTACCTGATTAGTGGCACCACCGATACCGAAGAAACCTGGTTTAAGGTAGGCCGCACCAATGTAGTACTCGATAACCTGATTGCCGAAGGCAAAGCTAAACCCATGATTGTGGTAATGCCCTACGGTAACATAGAAGCTCGCATTGCCGCGCAAAAAGGCGGTACCAAACCCGCCGACCCAGCGGGCCGGGAAAGTGAAGAAGCCGTAACGCGCGCCAAAACCTTTGAAGCCGACTTAATGCAGAACGTGCTGCCCTACATCGAAAAAAGTTACCGCACCATCAACAACAAAGATAACCGGGCCATTGGTGGTTTCTCCCGGGGCGGCGGACAAACCTTGCGGACCGCTTTCAGCAACATGGATAAATTTTCCTGGGTGTGCTGCTACAGCGCTTACTTAAGCCCTAAGGAAATGGAAAGCAGTTATAAACCCATTTACGAAAATGCCAGCCGTACGAACCAGCAATTAAAGTTATTCTGGATAAGCGTGGGTACCGACGATTTTCTATATAAATCCACAGTGGAATTTATGGATTTCCTGAAAGCTAAAAACGTGAACTATAAAAGCTTGGTGACGGATGGCGGACATACCTGGATGAATACCAAAGTTTACCTGACCCAAACGGCCCAATTACTTTTTAAATAAGCCTGCCATGAAAAGATCTCTCTGCATAATATTTCTGCTTATTTCGGTGGTAATTACCGCTACGGCGCAAAGACCACCGGCCATTAGTTCACCGGACGTGCATGCCGATAACACCGTAACTTTCCGGTTTTATGGCCCCAATGCTAAAAAAGTAAGCCTCAGTGGCGAATTTTTAAAATCGAACCAATCCCTGACAAAAGATAATGCCGGTATTTGGAGTGTTACCGTAGGCCCCATTAAACCCGACATTTACCCGTATAATTTTGTGGTAGATAGCATTGCGGTAGCCGACCCGAGTAACACGAATATATTTGCCAACGAACGGTTTAAACGCAGCATCGTGGAGGTTCCTGGTAATACGTCTTTGGTTCATTCGTTACAAAATGTACCCCATGGCAAAGTGAGTTACCGGTATTATAAATCGGGCACCCTAAAAACCACCCGGCAATTACTGGTATATACGCCGCCCGGGTTTAACCCCAATGGTAAAACGAAATACTCGGTTCTGTACCTCATTCACGGCGGTTCCGATACCGAAGAAACTTGGACCAAAGTAGGTCGGGCCAACCTGATTGCCGATAATTTAATCGCCCAGAAAAAAGCCAAACCCATGATTATAGTCATGCCCTACGGGAACGTAAGGCCAGCACCCATGCCCGATTTTACTCAAGATGTTACGAAAGATATCATCCCCTTTATCGAAGCTAATTACCCGGTACTAACCGATAGTAAAAACCGCGCAGTAGCTGGCTTTTCGGTGGGCGGCGGGCAAACCCTGAATATCGGCCTGACGAACCCTGATAAGTTTGCTTATGTCTGTTCTTATGCCCCTTATACGGCCACCGAAGAATTCCAGAAAAACTTTACTAACTGGAACCCGGATGCAACTGCCCTGAACAAGCAACTAAAATTATTTACGATTAGTGTAGGCACCGAAGACTTTTTATTTGAACCGGTGAAAAAGAACATTGCTTTCTTCAAAGAAAAAAATGTGAAGCTGGAAACACTCATTGTACCGGGTGGCCATACCTGGATGAATTGTAAATTATTCCTGGCTAATTCGCTACCGCAATTATTTAAAAATTAAAGCATATAAGCATTTCGGGCAACGCTGAGGCTAGTATTACCCGAAAAGCTGTCTACAGAAAATCTCTGATAAAAATTAATAAAATTTTAAAAATGAAGCATTTACATACACTATTCGCTGTTTTTATGCTGATTAGTGGGGCGGCCAAAGCCCAGAACATTGAAAAAGAAGCTCCCCCGGGTTTCGACGTGGTACAACCCAATATTGCACATGGTAAAATAGACACCATTACTTACGATTCAAAAACGGTTGGCACCAAACGCCGGGCTTTAGTATACACGCCGCCAGGGTATTCAAAAAGTAAAAAATACCCGGTGCTGTATTTATTACACGGCATTGGCGGCGACGAAAAAGAATGGCTGAAAGGCGGCCAACCCCAGGTGATTCTGGATAATTTGTACGCCCAGAAAAAAGTACAGCCCATGATTGTGGTATTACCGAACGGCCGGGCCATGAAAGACGACCGGCCGGTAGGCAATGTTTTCGACAGCGTTAAGGTGCAAGCCTTTGCTACTTTTGAAAAAGATTTACTGAACGACCTAATTCCGTACGTCGAGAAAAAGTATCCAGTCCGGAAAGAACGGGAAAACCGGGCCATTGCCGGTTTGTCGATGGGAGGGGGACAATCCTTGAATTTTGGCTTAGGGAATTTAAATAAATTTGCCTGGGTAGGCGGATTCTCTTCAGCGCCCAATACCAAAAAACCAGAAGTGTTAGTAGCTAACCCCGAAGAAGCGAAAAAGAAATTAAAACTGCTTTGGATTTCCTGCGGCGATAATGATGGCCTGATTACCTTCAGCAAACGGACCCACGATTATTTGTTTACTAATAATGTACCACACGTTTATTACGTGGAACCGGGCGGGCACGACTTCAAAGTTTGGAAAAACGGATTGTATATGTTCTCGCAGTTCTTATTTAAGCCAGTGAATACGGCCTCTTTGCCTAAGTATTCCGTTTTAGGAAGCCCAGCTTCTACCAACATCCGTTCGGCGAAGTACCCGCAAATTTTACCTGACAACCGGGTAATATTCCGGATAAAAGCACCCAAAGCTCAAAAAGTACAAATTGATTTAGGTAAAAAATACGACCTGGTAAAGCAAGCCGATGGCTTTTGGGAAGCAACCACTGATTCTATTAGCGAAGGTTTTCATTATTACTCTTTACTCATAGATGGCATTGCCTTAGCTGACCCCGCCAGCGAAACTTTTTACGGTATGGGCCGCATGGCCAGTGGCATTGAGATACCTTTCCGAGGAGGAGATTATTATGCTTTAAAAGAGGTGCCGCACGGCGAAGTACGCATGAAACGCTATTTTTCGCCGGTAACTAACTCCTGGCGGCGATTTTACCTCTATACCCCGGCTGGTTACGATGTAAATACTTCCGAAAAATACCCGGTACTGTACATTTTACACGGGGGCGGGGAGGACGAACGCGGTTGGGCCACGCAAGGTAAAACCGATTTAATTCTGGATAATTTAATTGCTGGGAAAAAAGCCAAGCCCATGCTGGTCGTCATGCTCGATGGCAATATGGGTATGTCCGGGTTTAATGAAAATGCTTTTCGGATTTTTGAAAATGAATTAAAGCAGGTGGTTATTCCGGAAGTAGATAAAAATTACCGGACCTTACCGGATGCTAAAAACCGGGCGTTGGCCGGTTTATCCATGGGCGGTTTGCAAACGTTACACGCTGGCATGCGGAACACGCAATTATTTAATTATTTGGGCGTATTCAGCTCCGGCTGGTTTAGTAATCAACCGGCATTATCGAATCCGCAATACGAATTTATTCAAAATAATATGGCCACCATAAACAACAACCTGAAACTGCTGTGGGTAGCCATGGGCGGCAAAGAAGATATTGCTTACAACAACTGCAAGGAAATGCTCGCCAAGTTCGACCAGATGAAGGTGAAATACACTTACTCCGAATATCCCGGTGGACATACCTGGCCGGTGTGGCGCAATAACTTGTATAATTTTGCACCGCTTTTATTTAAATAAGTAAGCAGGATTGGAGAAAAAATGGTCGAAAAACGGTACAACCATTTGCTAACTTAAGGTGCATTCGACATAAGCACTTATTATACAAACAGCCAATAGCCGTATTAGTAGCAATGTCAAAATATACTTCTGCTGCTTTTTACTGTCTGTCTAGGTTTCTTCAGTAAGAAACTATTTGGCTATGTAGTTAAATAGTTTCCTCCTGGAGGACCGAGTAAGAGTAGAATAGCTTTTTCCCAGGTGTTCTTTTCGTATCTCGAATTAATGTAAACTTATCCCTAATAGATTGACTACGGAATACCTAAATCAGCATAAACAACAATCAATTTTCAAACCGGGAATGGGAAGGGTTTTTCCGATAAACCTTGGGCGAGACACCAATGTGTTTTTTAAAAAGACGCGAGAAATAGAACGGGTCCTTTATTTTTAATATAAACGAAATCTCAGAAACAGAATAATCCGTGTTATTCAAATAATTTAGGGCTCCCTGTATCAAAAAATCCTGCACGACGTGTAACGCCGACTTGCCCGCCACCGATTGACAAATCCGGTTTAAATGAATGGTGGTAACTCCCAATTCCTTCGCGTACTGAGAAATGTTTTTAGTGTCGGTTAAAAGCGATTCTTTAATGAGATTCTGGAAATCCTGGTAGTACTTTAATTTTCGGTTATCCTGGGTGAAAGACTTATTCTCTTGGTGGTAAAGCGCCCGTAAGCTTTCAACTAGCAATAGGGTTAGGCTGGATTGTAAAACCAAAGCTTTTCCTGCCAGATCAGCATTCAGTTCCTGGGCAATCTTATCCGCCATAAGCGATAAATTTAAAAAATTGGCACCAGCCAGTTCTGCGGCTAAAATATGTACTTTATTAAATTTCAGCTTGAAGGCAGGCAGCGGTTTTAAAATTGCATCCAGGTAATTACTGGAAATAGTAAAAGCCCAACCCTTGGTTTTGTCATATAGAAAGCCATGTACAATATTAGCCGGAATAAGAACTAAACAGGGACCCGTAACCTCAACTTCTTTTTTTGATAAAGTTACCATCACCTTTCCTGCCTTAATAACCAGAATATGCATTAACAAAGTATGCAAATGCGGTTTGATTTGCCCGTCGTACAATTCAATTAAGGAATCAAATGATTGTACATGAATGAAGTCAGAGGGTATGGGTTTACTACGCTCCCCATATAGGTGGTAATTATCAAATTTCTCTTTATACATGAAAGTAATATACGTTTAAATAATGTATGTTTTGTAAAAACAATAAGTTCTTTCGGTGCATTCCAAAATGAATATTATAGTATAAATAGCCCTTTATTTAAGTAATATCTGCTACTAAGCTTAGTTTATTGGACCAATTCTGACAAATTTTTAAATTTATTTAAGAGTTCTGATTAAATAATAGGACGTAAAAATGTTTCATTTATCCATGTATTTAATCGAAATGATCATAAACCTAACCTCTTATAAACTTACTTTTACTTAACTGTTAAGTTTATGATTAATAAGGTTGTAGTAAATGCGCAAGCGGCATTATCGGACGTTCCGGATAACGCCACCATTATGTTGGGAGGATTTGGTTTGTGCGGAATTCCGGAAAATTCTATCGCGGAACTCTTGCGCAAAGGCGTTAAAAATTTAACCTGTATTTCCAATAATGCCGGGGTAGATGATTTTGGAATTGGTTTACTATTACAAACCCGTCAGGTAAGAAAAATGATTTCTTCTTACGTGGGCGAAAATGCCGAATTTGAGCGCCAGCTTTTATCCGGAGAACTGGAAGTGGAGCTTATTCCCCAGGGTACGCTCGCGGAGCGCATTCGGGCCGGTGGAGCGGGCATCCCGGCTTTTTATACACCGGCGGGTTATGGCACTGAAGTAGGCGCAGGCAAAGAAGCCCAGGAATTTGATGGGAAAATGTACATCAGAGAAAGCTGGCTAAAAGCGGATTTTGCATTGGTAAAAGCCTGGAAAGGTGATACAGCCGGCAACTTAATTTATAAAGGCAGTGCCCGCAACTTTAACCCCATCATGGCTACTGCCGGCAAAATTACCATTGCCGAAGTAGAAGAATTAGTACCAGTCGGCGAGTTAGATCCGAATTATATCCATACTCCGGGTATATATGTGCAGCGTATTTTTCAGGGGCAACAATACCAAAAGCGCATTGAACAGAAAACAACCAGAAAAGCAATCTCCACCACTGTTTAAAAAACTAAAATGCCCTTAGATAAAAACGGAATTGCCCGGCGTATTGCCCAGGAATTACAAGATGGTTATTATGTGAACCTGGGAATAGGCATTCCAACGTTGGTGGCCAATTATATTCCAGCCGGAATAAATGTGGTACTTCAGTCGGAGAATGGCCTGCTGGGGATGGGGCCGTTCCCGTTGGAAGAAGAAGTGGATGCCGATTTAATTAATGCGGGTAAACAAACCGTTACTACCTTACCCGGATCTTCTATTTTCAGTTCCGCCGAAAGCTTTGCCATGATTCGGGGAGAGCACGTGGATCTTACGGTTTTAGGAGCCATGGAAGTGTCGGAGAAAGGAGACATTTCTAACTGGAAAATACCAGGCAAAATGGTAAAAGGCATGGGGGGAGCGATGGATTTGGTAGCTTCGGCCAAAAACATTATTGTGGCGATGCAGCATACCTCTAAAGATGGACAATCCAAACTACTCCCTTCCTGCTCCCTCCCTATTACCGGTTTGGGTTGTGTAAAAAAGATTGTAACAGATTTAGCGGTGCTGGATATAACACCGAATGGTTTTAAACTATTAGAAAGAGCGCCGGGCGTAACCGTGGAAGATATTATAAAAGCTACCACCGGAAAGCTTATCGTGGAAGGAGAAATTCCGGAAATTGCCACTTAATCTACATTAAAAGTTGCCTTACATCATTCTTAATCGCCAAATTATTTAATAACTCTACATGAAGAAATTATTCCTGCTAATTTTCTTTTTATGCTTCACAATTGCTGCTTATTGTGCCAGAATTGACTCCCTAGACATTCCGAGTGCGGCCATGGGTAAATCCTACAAAGCCGTGGTAGTGCTCCCCAAAACCTACGCCAAAAGTAAAACTAATTACCCGGTCATGTACTTGTTACACGGTGGATTTGGGCACCACAGCGATTGGACTATCAAGACCCCTAATAAAAATCTGGTTCCCGAGCTTGCCGACCAATACAACATGATCATTGTAATGCCGGAAGGCGAAGTATTTAGTTATTACATCGATAGCCCGGTAGATAAAAACAGCCAGTTCGAGACTTACCTCACGCAGGAAGTTATTGCCAAAATAGATAACTCCTACCGAACCATCCGGAATGCGAAAGGCAGAGCCATTACCGGACTTTCTATGGGTGGCTACGGCGCCTTATTTTTGGCCACCCGGCAACCGGACTTATATGGGGCGACCGGCTGCATGAGTGGGGCGATTGACTTACGCCTGGATAACTGGAAATTTCCACCCGAAACGGCTAACAATGTTAAGAAAGGATTTGAATCCCTCCTGGGCCCCGTTGAAACTTTGCCGGAGGTATACGATGCCCATTCTGTAGTGGATATGTACAATAAAATGAAAGCTAATGGGGTAAAGCTTATCATCGATTGTGGCGTGGATGATTTCTTAATTGAGCCGAACCGGGAACTGCACCGCCGCCTGGTTTACAATAAAACGCCGCACGACTATGCCGAACGACCCAGCGGGCATACCTGGGACTACTGGCAGAATTCGCTACCTCACCACGCTTTGTTTTTTGCCAAAGCTTTTGAAAGTCTAAGTGTTACCAAGTAAGCTCTGCCTAGAATTTACAACTTAGTCCGAAATAATTTATTATTCTAAAATCAATAGTAATGGCGCTCAAGACTCAAAAGTCCTTCCTTCCACTCATCCTCCTTTGCCTCTGTTTTTTAATTTTTGCCAACCAAGCGATAGCGGCAAAAGTAGATACTATCCAAGTGGCTAGTCAGGTGATGCAAAGAAAAATTAAGGCGGCCGTTGTACTACCGGCTTCCTATAAAAAAAATAAAAAATCTTTTCCGGTTCTTTATTTGCTGCACGGCGGTACCGGAAAGTATAGCGATTGGTTAAGTAAAACGCCGGATAAAACGTTGCTGCATCGCATGGCCGATACTTACAACCTCATTATTGTTACCCCCGATGGCGGACCCACCAGTTACTATTTCGATAGCCCCTTAGATAAAAACAGCCAGTACGAAACCTTTATTTCTAAGGAGTTAATAGGAAAAATAGATGCCAGTTATAAAACAATAAAGGATAAAAAAGGCCGCCTGATTGCTGGTCTCTCCATGGGTGGTCACGGGGCCTTTTATATTGCTACCAAACATCCGGATTTATTTAGTGCCGCCGGCAGTATGAGCGGCGTGATGAACATCAACACGGCCACCTGGAAAGTGCCTGCTGAATTTGCCCAATCCCGGGCGCAGAATTTTGCCAAGTTGTTAGGCCCCCCTCAAAATGAATTTTCGCCTTACCCAAATTATACCGCCGTTGGCTTAACCGATCGGATAAAAGCCAGCGGTCTGAAGTTGATATTTGATTGCGGCGTGGATGATTTTTTGATTGAACCAAACCGGGAACTTCACCGGCTATTACTTGCCAATAAAACCTCGCACGAATACATCGAAAGGCCCGGCGGACATACCTGGGACTACTGGCAAAATGCCCTATCCGACCAAATGCTGTTTATGCACAAAGTATTACAGGAAAATGGCGTGGCTATTCAGTAGCTATCGCAAGTTAAAATAGCTTATCGGTTATGACATTTTTTTAAATTTTCTTCGACTTAAAACTCTTTAGCCAAATCCAACAGGCGATAACTATTCTTTATTTTTTAAAATCCATCCTAATTAAAATACATGAAAATTAAACTTTTACTTTTTTCTGCTTTATTACTAAATGGTTCGTTGGCGACAATGGCCCAGAAGAAGGCAGAAGAAGCTCTTGCACCATTAATTGCCAGTACCACCCAAGCCATTGTGCCAACCGAATACGGCAAAGTGCGGGGGTATATTCATCATGGTATATTCACTTACAAAGGGATTCCGTACGCTAAATCAGACCGCTTTCAGGCGGCTCAAAAGCCAGCTTCCTGGGAAGGAGTGCGCAGTTCCATGTCGTATGGTCCGGTTTGCCCTACCGATCCTACCACTACTGTTTATGACGAAATTGAATTTCCATTTCAGCACAACTGGGGGTACACCAACGAAAATTGCCAAAGTCTGAACGTGTGGACGCCCAAAATAAACGATGGCAAAAAACGCCCGGTAATGGTTTGGTTACACGGCGGCGGGTTTACGGCCGGTTCTGCGGTAGAACTACCTTCTTACGACGGGGAAAACCTGGCCCAAAAAGGAGATGTGGTAGTGGTTACGGTAAATCACCGGCTAAATATTCTGGGCTTTCTGGACCTGTCGGCTTACGGCGACAAATACAAAGGTTCGGCCAACGCTGGTTTAACGGATTTAGCCATGGCTTTACAATGGGTGAAGCAAAATATTACCCAGTTTGGCGGCGACCCGAATAACGTAACCATTTTTGGCCAATCGGGAGGTGGTGGCAAAGTTACCTCCTTAATGAATGCGCCGTCCGTGAAAGGTTTATTTCACAAAGCCATTGTGCAAAGTGGTAGTTACATTACCAATTTTACTGAACCGGCCGTAACTAAGCGCATAAGTGCCGCTTTGTTGGAAGAACTAAAATTGCAACCTAACCAGATAGATTCGCTGCAAAAAATATCATACGAACGTCTGAACGCGGCCGGTAAAAAAGCCATTGGCAAAGTTCAGGAGGCCTTGAAAGCCGAAGGTAAACCCAATACCAATTTAGGTTGGGGACCCGTATTGGATGGTAATTTTTTACCTTATCAACCATCCGATCCGAAGGCTATTTTTTTATCCAAAGATATCCCGTTACTGGTAGGCACCACCAAAACCGAGTTCGCCCCATTCAATCCGGCTAATCGGGTACCAACCATGGAAGCCGCCAAGACAAATTTAACCAAACAGTACGGAGCTAAAACCGATGCGTATCTATCGGCGGTTAAAAAGGCTTATCCTGAAAGTTCAAAGCCGTCTGATTTCGTATTGTTTGATTTTGGTTTTTGTGCATTAGCCATAGACCAGGCAAATAACAAGGCCCAGCAAGGTACGGCTCCGGTTTACATGTATCTATTTACCTGGGAATCACCGGTGCTCGATGGCGCTTATAGTTCCATGCATTGTATGGAATTGCCTTTTGTATTCGATAATATTAACCGTTGTGAAGAAATGACGGGTGGGGGTCGAGAGGCGCACGTCTTAGCCGATAAAATGAGCACCGCCTGGATAAATTTTGCTAAAACGGGTAACCCGAATCACAAAGGTTTGCCTACCTGGCCCAAATACAGCAAAGGAAATGGCGCTACCATGCTGTTCGACAATACGTGCGCGGTTAAAAATAATCATGACAAAGAGCTGATTCAATTAGTTACTGCGAAATAATTCCAGTTAGTAAGTACAATTAAAGCAGGTAGCTAATCAGGAAGTATACCCATGAATGATTTGGTCGAAGCAGCATCCTGGTAATTTCAAATAGCTTTTAATCTTAAAATTTAAAAAAATAAGCTCCTATTAAGTGTTAGCAATCCTGGGCTTTGCCACCATCGTGGTTTTTCTATTACTGATAATCACCAAAAGATTGTCGGTCATTACGGCGTTGGTGGTAGTTCCTTTGGCTTTCGGGTTATTCGCCGGATTTACCATTCAGGAATTAGCCGAAATGATATTGACCGGTATCAAGCAAGTGGCGCCCACGGGTATTCTACTAATTTTTGCAGTGCTTTACTTTAGTGTGATGCTGGATGTGGGTTTATTTAATCCGCTGGTCAGCCTTATTATGAAGTATGTAAAAGGCGACCCGTTAAAAATTGTAATGGGTACGGCTATCTTAACCATGATCGTGCATTTGGATGGCGACGGTACCGCTACCTTCATGATTGTTATTTCCGCGTTTCTTCCTTTGTACAAGCAGCTTAATATGAGCCGACTGGTGTTGGCGGGTATTGTGGCCTTAAGTGTCGGGCCGATGCACCTGGTGCCCTGGTCCGGTACTTCGGCCCGCGCCATCGCTACTTTGAATTCCGATGCCATCCATATTTTTAATCCTAATATTCCGGCCATTTTAGCGGGCATCGGGTGGGTTTTATTCGTGGCTTATTGGTTCGGTAAAAAAGAACGGAAACGGTTAGGTATCATCCCGTTCACCTACGACCATCAAGCCATACTCACTCCAGAACAGGCTGCTCAGCAAAGACCTAAATTAATCTGGTTCAATGCTTTGATAACGGTTTCACTCATTATTATCCTGATGAAAGGCTGGGTACCAGCGCCGGTATTATTTATACTTGCCAGTACCTTGGCCTTATTGGTTAATTATCCCAAACCTAAAGATCAGCAACAGGTCTTAAAAGCCCACGGGGCCAATATATTTTTAGTGAGTAGTATGATTTTCGCGGCCGGCGTATTCTCGGGTATATTAACCGGCTCCCAAATGATTACTGCTATGGCGAATAGCCTGGTAGCTCTGATTCCGGTTGAACACGCCAGCCTGTTGCCAGTACTGACGGCTCTTACCAGTATGCCGGCCAGCATGCTCTTTACCCCGGATGCTTATTACTTTGGTGTGGTTCCCATACTGAGCAAGGCGGCACAACATTATGGTTTGGATGCTCTGCAAATTGGTCGGGCTGCTTTATTGGGGCAAATGACGGTTGGTTTTCCTTTGAGCCCCTTAACGGCCTCTACATTTTTATTAGTGGGACTCACAGAAGTAGATCTGGGGGATCATCAGAAATTTATTTTTAAATGGGCTTTTGGCACAACCTTGGTAATGACCATCGTGGCGGTACTTACGGGCTCTATAACTATGTAGCAACAGTTAGTTATTTTCAGAGGTAAAGATCCCTAAAAAAGTAATTTTTTTAAAATGATAAAAAATAAAGTACGCATTGGGTGTGGCGCCGGCTTTTCCGGAGACCGGTTAGAACCAGCCGTAATTCTGGCCGAAAAAGGCGAGCTCGACTACTTGGTACTGGAATGTTTAGCGGAACGAACCATTGCCCTGGCCCAAAAACGAAAGTTACAGGACCCAACCAAAGGATACGACCCCTTACTGGAACGCCGCATGGAAATGCTGCTGCCAATTCTGAAAAGTAAAAATATTCGGTTAATTACCAACATGGGGGCCGCCAATCCAATTGCCGCGGCTGAATTAATTTGCTGCATTGCCCGAAAAACAGGCCTCTCCGTTTCGGTGGCGGCCGTTACCGGGGATGATGTCTTGAACCTGCTCTCTGGGGAAGAATTAACTTTAGAAACTGGCAAACCACTCCATACCGTCGGGCAAATTGTTTCTGCCAATGCCTATTTGGGAGCAGATGCTATCTTAACAGCCTTAGAAACCGGGGCCGATATCATTATTACCGGCCGGGTGGCTGATCCTTCTTTATTTGTAGCGCCGCTTATTCATGAATTTAATTGGTCTTTGGATGATGCTGATAGAATGGGCCAGGCTACGGTTATCGGGCATTTAATGGAATGTGCGGGTCAGTTAACCGGGGGTTACTTTGCCGACCCGGGTAAAAAAGAGGTACCCGATATGGCCAGTTTAGGGCATCCCTTTGTAGATATTTATCCCGATGGAAAAGCCATTTTTAGTAAAGTAGCAGAAACGAGCGGTATCTTAAATCTGGCTACGGTCAAAGAACAATTGCTTTACGAAGTAATGAATCCACAGCAATATTTTACTCCCGATGTGGTAGCGGACTTCACCCAGGTCCGTTTACAGGAAGTTGGTCCGAACCAGGTGCAGGTAACCGGCGGCCGTGGCGAAAACAAACCTGCTACTTTAAAAGTGAGCGTGGGCTACCAGGCTGGTTTTGTGGGCGAAGGCGAAATTTCATATGCTGGCCCCAATGCCTTGGGGCGGGCGCAACTCTCCGGTGCTATTATCAAGCAAAGGTTAAGCCCTCATTTTCCAGAACTCCGCGTGGATTATATTGGCAGCACCTCGGTGCACCGCACCCAATTGGGTAATTACCCGGAACCGTATGAAATCAGATTACGGGTGGCCGGTAAAGCTATTACCCCCGAAATGGCTGCCCGGGTAGGGGAAGAAGTAGAAGCGCTTTACACCAACGGCGCGGCCGGTGGCGGCGGAGCCCGGAAATACGTACAGGAAGTAATCGGCATTATTTCAATCCTGCTTCCCCGGAATAAAGTTAATCCCACGGTTACCGTTCAGCGCTCATGAAAATAAAATTATACGATATTGCCCACAGCCGAGCCGGCGACAAAGGAAATACCTTAACCTTATCGCTGATTGCTTACCATGAAGAAGATTATACTTTATTAGTGGAAAAAGTAACGGCCGCCGCCGTAAAGAGCCATCTGCAAAAAATTGTTTCCGGAGAGATAACCCGCTACGAACTACCCCATTTGGCGGCCCTTCAATTTGTTTGTCAGGATGCCTTACTGGGCGGCGTGACCACCTCCCTCTCCCTGGACCCGCACGGCAAAACTTTAAGCTTTGCGTTATTGGAAATGGAGATTGAAGGATAAGAATTACACATCACATAGAGTCGTTATAAATCCAACCAAAGGAAGTTTGTAATAATCCAACAAAGGCTATTGGCGGAAGCATTACCATCGATGGCAACTGATTATTTAAAAATTAACGGGCTTAAAAATTTTCGAAAGAGGCTATATCACCAAACATAAAAACGTATTAATTCTGGATAATCTCATTGCCGGGAAAAAAGCCAAGCCCATGCTGGTTGTCATGCTCGATGGCAATAGGAGAATGTCCGGATTTAATGAAAATGCTTTTAGAATTTTAAAAGGAATTAAAAAAAGGTATTTATTCCGGAATTAGATAAAAATCACCGGACCTTACCGGATGCTAAAATCTGCGTGCTGGCTGATTTATCCATGGGCGGAAAAGAAGATAATGCTAACCAAAACTGGAAGGAACTGCTCGCCAAGTTTGACCAAATGAAGGTCAGATACACCTACTCCGAATCTTCTGGCTGGCATTCCTGCCTGGTTTGACGCAATAACCTGTATAATTTTGCGCCGCTCTTATGGAACAAAATTAATGGTAGCTGGTCCCTTCTAAAGTTAATGGCAATCACGCTCTAAATAATGCATTTATATTTATCAAATTATAGTTGGTTTTTAATAATTAACCAATAATTTGCCTTATCATGGAATTCTGTTGCCACACGAATAGGCAAGAGAATTATCCTTACCTATTCACTACAACTAATTATAACTAATACTCAATGAAACAAAAGATTACCGGTGTTCTTATTGCCCTGTTATTTTTATTTGCTTATGTAAGCTTTACTCCTGATTCCTCGCTGTACGATGATTATACCAAATGGCAGCAATACGGCGGCGGACCTGATCAATCACGCTATTTTAAAGGTTCTCAGATTACTAAAAAGAATGTAAACAAGTTGCAGGTGGCCTGGGTTTATCCAACCACCGATTCCGTGCCTAATTTTTTCAGTCCGATAGTGGTAGATACCATCATGTACGTGATGGCTAAGAATTATTCTTTAGTAGCCATTAATGCCCTTACAGGGAAAGAAATCTGGATACATGCCAACTTACAGGGGTTAACCCGCCGGGGCATTAACTATTGGGAAAGCAAAGATCGCAAAGACCGCCGGTTATTGTTTACCCTGAATAATTCCTTGCAGGCAATTGATGCCCTAACCGGAAAATCGATCCTGACCTTCGGTACGGATGGATATGTAGATATGCGGGAAGGTTTGGACCGGGAAGTAGCGAGCATCCGTCGGATTCAACCCATGATGCCCGGTGTAGTATATGATAATTTAATAATTATGGGGTCCGCGCCTGGTGAAGGGTATTTCTCGCCGCCGGGCCACGTAAGAGCTTATAATGTAGTAACGGGTAAACAGGAATGGATCTTCCATACCATTCCCCATCCGGGGGAGTTTGGTTACGAAACTTGGCCGAAAGATGCTTACAAGTACGTGGGTGCGGTAAATGTGTGGAGCGAAATATCGGTAGATGTTAAAAGGGGTATTGCTTATTTGCCTTTAGGTTCACCTACTTATGATTATTACGGGGCCGACCGTTTAGGCAGCAACTTATTTGGCAATAGCCTGGTAGCTTTAGATGCCCGCACCGGCAAACGCTTGTGGCATTTCCAGACAGTCCACCACGATTTGTGGGACTATGACCTGGCTTCTGCCCCGCAATTAATAACCGTAAAACATAAAGGCAAACGCATTGATGCGGTGGCGGCGGCTACCAAGCACGGCTTTATGTTTGTATTTGATCGGGTTACAGGGGAACCTATATTTCCTATTGAAGAAAAACCGTTTCCGACCAGTGAGATGCCCGGCGAACAAGCCTGGCCTACGCAACCCATTCCGACGGTGGTATCCAGCTTTACCCGGCACGAGGTTACCAAAGAAACCCTTAACCCTTATTATTCCCAGGCAGAAAAAGATAAATGGCATAAGCGTATTGCCGCTGCTAAATCGGGTCTGTACATTCCGCCTTCCGATAAATATGAAACCATTGCCGTGCCTGGTGCTCTGGGCGGGGTAAATTTTGGTAATACCGCCGCCGATCCCACAAAAGGAATGGTGTACATTTTAGCGCAGGAATATCCTTCGGTTTACAAGCTCGAAAAAATTAAAGCACCTACCGAAATGATGTCGAAGGATGATGTACTAAAAGCAAAAACGCTGTACGCGAGTACCTGTAAGTCTTGTCACGGCGAAAATATGACGGGTGCGGGCATTGCGCCTTCTATTGTTAACGCCGGACAACGCATGGGCATTGATGACTTTAAAGGTTTATTGGCCGCCGGCCGCGGACAAATGCCGGGTTTTGCGCATATCCAGGAAGAACAGGTAACCGCTATTTACCGTTTCTTAGGCGGTAACCCAGCCATGCGAGTTGGTTTTGGCAGAAAAAATGACTCTTCAAAAATGCCGGAAGGCCCGGTAGTGGCGTCAGGTGGAGCCAAGGTTAACCCAGATGCCAGAGTTGTGGCGCCTATGTCGGATTACCCCGAAGATGTGGAACATCCCCAGGATCGCTATACCACCGATTATGGTACCTTCTGGCCAGGTTTATTAAATCCAAAATGGTCGAGGGTGATGGCCTATGACCTGAACACCGGCACCGTAAAATGGGAGCATACTATTGGGGAAGATACCCTGGCACTTAATAAAGAAACGAAAAATTTAGGTACTCCGGGCGGAGCGCAAAGAAAAGGCATGGTGGTTACCTCTAATGGGGTGCTGTTTTGTACGGCCAAGGGCGGAAAGTTATATGCTTTTGATTCTGATAAGGGCAAGCTGTTATGGGAAACTACGCTGAGCCACGAATCGAACGCGCAGCCGATGATGTATGAAATTAAAGGTAAACAATATCTGGTGGTGAATGCTACATCTAACTTTGGGCGGGATGGTATTAACCACGCCAAAAAGCCGGGAGCTTTACCAAGGGGTTATGTAGTGTATGCACTGCCGGATAAAAAATGAGAAACCCAGGTTTGCCAATAGACTCCATTTGGAATACTTGTATCTATTTTTAAAAAAATATAATTTAATACTTACCACTTTTTAGTTAACTAAATCTACTGCGAATCATGAACCATTTGCTTGCCTTATTATTCACTTTTATGATGGTTCCGGCTACCGGTCAGCCTACAAAAAATCGTGTTGTTCCCAACGATCCGGCTAAATACCGACAATTATCAGCCGTACATGCCGGCGCCGGTAAAATGGGCTTTACCCAATTAATCGGGCGCACTGAATTATCAACGAACTTCCTTTACCTGCATTCCGGGATTATTGATCCTAAATCCGGCATTGGGCATCATTTTCACCACAACATCGAGGAAATGTATGTACTGCTAACCGGAGAAGCCGAATTCACCGTAAACGGCCGCACTTCTAAAATAAAAGCACCGGCGGTAGTGCCTTGTAAAATGGGAGATGCGCATGCTATTTACAACCCCACCGGTGAAAAGCTAAAATGGCTGAATTTTGCGGTAAGTAAAGTAAAAGGCCAGGCCGATAATTTTGATTTAGCCGATGCCCGGGTTGGCGCCACCCTGGATCCTATACCGGTTTTTGTATCCGGCCGCATGGAGCGAAACACGCTTAAAATCAACAATCCGGCTTATCTGGGTAATGGCGTGCTTTACCGCCGGGTATTGAACTCCGATATTTTCCGTACCAACTGGAACCACGTGGACCATGTAGTTATTCCGGCCGGCAGTACCGCCGGACCCCGGGAACTGGATGGTATCGAAGAAGTTTACTACGTGATAAAAGGCTCGGGATCGGTAGCGCTCAACAATGAGAAAGTTGCTATTAAAGCCGATGATTCATTTTATGGCTTATTAGGAGAAAAGGCCACGATTTCCAATGATGGAAAGGAAGATCTGGAATTGCTGGTGATAGGGGTAGCTGCTTCTAAACCAAATACAGCCAGCTTGCAAACAACACCGGGTAAAGCAAAAGCCATGGTGTTGCAGATGGATTTTAAAGTTCCGAAAGCAGAAAGCGAAGCTTTTGAAAAAATGTATAACACCGTTTATGTACCCGCCATGAAGGTGCAAACCGGCTATCTAGGATCTAAACTGCTGCGCCTTTATCCGGAAAACTTAGCGAAAGAAATCCAGGCCGAAGCAACTACTTATAATTACCAGATCCAGATCTCGTTTGACACGGAAGAAAACCGGCGCAAATGGGTAGCCAGCGGCCAACACCAGATTGCCTGGCCGGCTGCCTCCAAAATTGGCAAAGAATTTAAGTGGCGCGGGTATGATGTTATGGGTGCCGATGACCAGCGATAAACATTTTAAGTTATTTTAAGATACTGCTATAAATCATAATTATGTAAACTGGTAAATTTTAGACATTAATGCTTTAGAATTTATAGTCATTATTGAGAGGTAATCCCATTAAAACAGTAATAAATTTTATTAAAATAAGAAGTCTCCTTCAATATTAAGGAGACTTCTTATTTTAATAACTACTTCGAATTGTGTAGTAATACCACAGCAGCTTCCTTAGCATTTACTAAAGCTGAACTTTAGAGCCGGTTCCCGTCTCTAAAGTTCAGCTTTAGTAAATGCTAAGGAAGCTTTTATTACTGTTCGTCATATTTACCCTTAAACAAAATATTTTAAAAAATAAGATTATAGGTATTTATATAATTACACGTTTCTAATACTAGGCTTAAGAACTTAGTAGTAGAAAAAGATTATTGCATTTTTACGCGGAGCAGGTAATTAGAAGCAGTAATATAGATGGTTTTACCATCGGGAGTTAAAGCGCAGTTTGCCGCTACTATTCCGTTCAGCTTTATTTTTCCGAGCAACTTGCCAGTTTTATTAAATATCCAAAGCCCTCCCGGTCCGGTAGCAAACACATTGCCCGCTTTGTCTATTTTTAAACCATCGCAGCCACCCGGTGCTTTTTCCTGTTTTACATTATAAAAACTTTTGCCATTTGTTAAGGAACCATTCGCCGCAATATCATACGTATACCATCCATTTTTCTTATCAGCAGAGTTAGATATGAGTAATGATTTACCGCCAGGGAAGATTCCAATCCCGTTGGGTTGCTCAATCGAATCGGTTAAAAGTGTTACCAGTCCGGCTTTATTCATTTTATAAACGCCTTGGTAGGATAATTCTTTCTTGGGGTCAGTATTACCGCTTTCAAAACCATAAGAAGGATCAGTAAAATACAGATCGCCGGCGGCAGTAAGTAAAAGATCATTGGGGCTATTTAGTTTCTTGCCTTTATATTCTCCTGCTACCGTAACATAGTTAGTCTTTGGCGCATGAAGCGGTGCGTCCATCATGGCTATTCTTCGGTCGCCGTGCTGGCAAAGTAGTAGTTTTCCATCCTTATCAAGAAGAAGCCCGTTAGACCCCAAAAAACCACCCCGAGATTCCTGGCCGGTATAGCCCGAAGGTTTTAAAAAAACTTCTTTCCCTTTAGCTTCGGTCCACTTGTAAACGGTATTAGCCGGCACATCCGAAAACAAAAGCATTTTATCTTTCTCCACCCATAATGGGCCTTCGGTAAAAGTAAATCCTTCCGCTAGTACCTCAATCTTGGCGTCTTTTTTTATAACCCTGGAAAGTTCATTCGAGCTAAACTCAATAGTACCAATATTAGGTTTGGTTTCTTGGGGAAATCCCGAAAAACAGTTGGAAACTAAAAGTAAAATAAGCGTACACTTCTTCATATATTATATTTGATTGAATAAAAAATCGGCACTAATCGCAGAAGTAATTTTTAAATTTTTGCCTATTATAGTATTTGGATGCTGGCCAAATTTTTAAGAATTAAGGGCGAATGCATAAGTCTTAGCTGTTGATGCAGCGATAATACTTCAGCTTTCATTTATAATTAAAAGGAAAAATAGTTATTCTATTTTAAGTATCAAATTTCTTTTTCTGCACTAGCCATTCCTTCACCTTATTCACAAGTATTTACAAGATCGGGGTTAAATGGCCATGCTATTTTATGATTTACATTGATTAAAGTCAGCTATAGGGACTCTAAAAAATCAAACATTATAAATAAAGCTCGGTCTTGCCTAAATAAACTTTGGTATTAGTAAGCAGTGAATTAATTAAAGGTACCTAGAGGTTGAATTGCTTATAGTAAACTTATGATGCAGTTTATTGCAGAAAACTTATTCTAAGTAAAGAAGCTGTTTAGTAAACGAGTTTTTGGTTGATTTTACGAATAAGTTGAACAGCTAAAGCAAGAAAATGGAGGGCAAGCCAATGTGGCGCTTTAGCTTCAAATCGGATGAGTAGCGCTTTGTAGCTATCCACCCAAGCATTGGCTTGCTCAATGCCCTTTCTTTTTTTGAATAAGAGTTCCTCAAAATACACATACTCCGAAGTGAATTCCCTATATCTTAGATTAAAGGAAATATTAGCTTCTATTTGCATTTGAGAACATCGGTTTCTAAACTCCGGGCTATCAAATCCAGCGTCGGCATTTAAAAATAAGCCAGCGGTTGGAATACCAGGTTCCTTTAATAATCCACATAATTGTTCAAACAACTGCTTTATTTGAAATAAATTATGATGTTGCCCGGCTACCGGCCCCTACAAGCAAGCATCAATCCTTTATTATCCTTAAAAATAAGCTATTCCCGCTATTTGCTGTTTTACTGTTCTGATATCCCACGCATTCTCCCCCATTGCTTTACCTGTTATTCTTCTGGAGGTTCTTCTTTACTAAACAGCTTCTTCATTTATAAATTTTACACCAAGCGAGGTAGTTATCATAATTATTCTATTTAGCCTGATTAAATTATTACTCAAATAAAAATAGTTTTAACTTAATTCATGAGCAGTTCTTATTTTTATACCAATAGAATATAATAGAACAGAAAGTATGTCAAAAGGAAACAAGGAAGCTATTTTTAACAAAATCGAACATCAATTAACAGAGCAAGAGTTTACCATCGATAAACAAGATCAAACCCGGCCCTGGGGTGGTTTTTTTGTGATTAATGAAGACCAGGCTCAAGCTTTTGCCGATACGTATTTTGATGGCATGGCTATCGAAAATTTAAAAATATCGGGGAAACTCAGTCCCAAGATTCTGGTGGTAGCCCCGCAAACCCGCCTTTCGTGGCAGTACCATTTTCGCCGGGCCGAAATCTGGAAAGTTATTCAGGGGAAAGTGGGCGTAATCACCAGCCCCACCGACGATGAAGGGGAACTAAAAACGTACGAAGTAGGTGGTTTAATTACCTTAAAGCAAGGCGAGCGCCACCGGTTAGTGGGTTTGGATGATTGGGGCGTTTTGGCCGAAATCTGGCAACACACGGATGCAACTAATCCTTCGGATGAAGAAGATATTGTGCGGGTACAGGATGATTTCGGGCGGTAGAAATAGCTGAAATTTTAAAAATTTAATTTTTTGCTAACTACCCGTTTTAGTCGGTCCGTCCAAGTAGCTTTGGGTGGGTAAGGCTTGCTGGCTGCCCGATAGATATTATTAGCTATTTCCTTGCAGGTTGCGCGCTATACTTAGATTCGGAATCTTAAAATTAGAGAATTTAGGGCCTTTCCTTTGTTAAATAATACACTAAATATGTATATTCCCGGGGTGTAAGTCATTCGCCTTGAATAAAATACTACCCATTTTTGGACAGGTAATTTTTTGGATAGTTGGGCTGTGCCTGATAGCAGCTTGTACCCAAACGCGTACAGCCCAGCCAATTATAAAAACAGTTCATCCGGATAAGATTAAAAAGTTGTACGACTTGGGCTACCAAAACCTGCGAAGCATGGACACGGTAGGGGCCTTGGCCGACTCTTTGCTGCGTTTGGGCCAAACCAACCCTGATGCGCGCTTAAAAGGAAAAATTTTAAAAGCGAAGTACTATTGGCTAACAGGCAATTACCAAAGTGCCATGCCTACCGTTTTGCAGGCTTTAGAACTGGCTCAGCATACTAGCATTAATCCGGAGTTGCCGGTAATATATTCTATTATTGGTAATCTTTACAAAGAAAAAAAGAACTATCTCAAAGCACTGGAGTCAACGGCCAAAGGCTTGGAGGCGGCACAGACCCTTCAGGATACCAGTAATATTATTTTTCATATCCGGTTAAAAGCCCTGTTTACCCGCAGTTACGGCACCGAAGTCAAAGACTCCACTTTAATTAATCAAGGATTTAAAATTTATTTAAACGGACTGAAATTAGCGGAGAGCTCGCCGGCATTCGAAAAAGACCGGATAGCTTATTATAATAACATTGCTCAGATTTACTTAACTGATAAAAAAGATTATTAAAAAGCGATTTTTTATGCCAAAAAAGCTTTAGCCATTGCTACAAAATATAAACAGTTTTCTTCGTTAACCTATACTTATAACTGGTTAGGCGAGTCTTATTTTGAATTGGGACAACAAGCGCAAGGGTTGCGTTATTTGCAACAAGCTCTGCAATTTGCCCATCAGATAAAACTCCCGTACCGCGCCATGGAAATTTACCAGGTAATAGCGCGTTATAACCAGCAAATGGGCAACTACCAGCAAGCCTTAACTTATTTTACCCGCTACGACTTGCTGCGCGATTCCTTGGCTTTGCTGGAAAATCTGCGGTTGATGAATGAGCTGGAAGTACAGTACCAAGCCGGCCAAAAAGATCAGGAAATTAACGTACTTACTCAGAAAAGTAAAACCCGCGCCATTCAAATGTATGCTACGTTGGGCATTATGGGTATTTTAATAATTTCAGGAATAGTTTTTGGCTTGCAGTTCCGGACTATCCGGCGAAAAAACATCTTGCTGAACACTCAAAATGAACAAATTAATGAGCAGGCCGAGAAGTTAAAACTGCTCATGAAAGAACTGCACCATCGGGTTAAAAATAATTTACAAATTGTATCTAGCCTGTTAAGCTTGCAATCGAATCGTTTACAAGACGAAGACGCCCGGAGAGCGGTGAAAGTAGGACGGCAGCGCATCGAAGCCATGTCGTTAATTCACCGGAGTTTGTACCAGCAAGACAATCCTAATTTAGTAAATATGCGAGAGTACATTACCGACTTAGCCGAAAGTTTAATGGAGAGCTTTGGCGTTAGTAAAGGAGAACTAAAGCTAGACTTGTGCATTTCGGTTGCCGAATTGGATGTAGATAAAGCTTTGCCCATTGGTTTGATTATTAACGAATGGGTTACCAACGCTTTTAAATACGCCTACCCCAACGTACCTGAGCCACATTTAAGCATTAACTTGCAAGATAATAATGGGTTGCAATTACTCATTCAGGATAACGGACCCGGATTGCCGGCTGCGGTCTGGGAAAAACCGCAAACTTCCTTTGGTTTAAAATTAGTAAAAGTACTCAGCAAACAATTAAATGGTACATGCAGCGTACAGAATCAGAACGGTACTACTTTTACGCTGCATGTACCAGAAACTACCCTTAAAAAAGCAAGCTAAACCCTATGGCAGATGGTGAGGTACGCATTCTAATTGTAGAAGACGAAGGCATACTGGCGCTAGGGCTGGAAGATACGCTAACTACGGATGGGTACGAAGTAGTAGGAATTGCCGATAACGGTCCGGAAGCTATTAGCTTAATTAAAGAAAATCCTGTAGATCTGATTTTGCTGGATATTCACATTAAAGGTGACTGGGACGGCATTGAAACGGCGCGGCACATTCGGGCGCTAAAAGATATTCCGTTTATTTACCTTACTGCCTTTGCCGACGAAGGTACTGTTAACCGGGCCAAAGATACTTTTCCGGCGGCATACCTTACCAAACCTTATCAACAAACTAACCTGCGCATTGCTATTGAAATGGCTTTGCACCAGTTTGCTTACCGCAAACAAAATGAGGCCAAAGTAATCCCGTTAAACAAAACCGTTGAGAAAGATAAAAATAACTTAAGCGGCGAAACCATTTTGGCTATTAACGACGCCATTTTTTTAAAGCAGAACTACCGTTTTTTAAAAATAATTTTAACCGACATTCTGCTGCTCGAAGCTGACAGCAATTTTACCTACATCTACACCCGCGACAATAAGTTTGTTTTGCGCCACGGTTTGCAGCACGTAATTGAAAAAATAAACTTACCGCAACTAGTGCGGGTACACCGGTCTTTTGCTGTGAATATGCAGCACCTGGAAACCTTTAACGATAGCTTTGTGGTAATTGGCAAACACGAGGTGCCTTTAGGCCGCAACTACAAAGAAGAATTTTTTAAAAATTTTAATTTTTTGTAAGCCTCCGTTTACATACAACCTTGCTTGCTTCGCATACAAACCAGCGTAGTTAGCATACTATTTTTCCTACTCCCTTTCTTCATTTCCTACATTCAGGCTACTAGTTAAAGCAAAGCCGGCAGAAATTATTTACGCACCAGCTGCCAGCGTGCAAATTCCGGTACCCGCGTCCGTATGCGGGGGATTTACCTGTGCCATTCGCATATACTTACTTTTAACTCATTGGTCATGAAACACTATTACCTCCGCTTCTTAGGCTTATTCTTCCTGTTTTTTCTGGGAGTAGGAAGCACCTCCGTTTTTGCCGAAAAATTTTTCTACGAGATTGGTTACGACCAGAGTTCGGGTCGTATTTTTATTACTGTATCGGTGGATGAACGAGATCAATGCTTTACGTGCAAGATTGATAAATTACAAGACTTGGATATTACCTATACCATTAACAACAATACTACTAATCTGTTGGTTGATGGTTCGCATAGGAATCGTAACGGGAATTACAAAAATGAATTACTGGTTAATAACAATTCTAACTGGGACGGTAAACTCGACAAACAACGTTATTACATTAATATTCCCAGTGCGTGGTTTGGTAAATCGGTAACTATCAGAACGCATTATTACTGGGGAGATAACAGCGATAAAGAAGGTAACAAAGAAGATACTTATGCTATTGCGGGTTTACAGGGTAGCCCTATTATAACGGCATTCCCAACCGGCGAACAAAACCAAATAAAACTTACCTGGGACAAGCCGGGAGCGAACGGTTATGCCCCCGAAAAAATCAGGTATTATATTTACCAGAACGACCAACTCCTTGCGGGCTTAGATTATAATACCACCAGTTACATCGATCCTAACTCGGTATACGGGTACCGCTACAATTACCGGATAGTTGCCCGAGTAGGTTTAAACCGCGAAATTTTATCAAACAATCCTAATTATTTTGATGTATGGAGCAACAATATAACAGCCTGGAAAAATAGTAAACTGGTTCTGACTCCCACCTTCGCGCCCTGTGCTACCGGCATTACCTTAACCTGGCCTAAACCTAACCTGGATGGTGCTTATTCATACAAAATATTACGAAGTGCCCGACCTGACTTTAGTACTATCACGAATACTTTTGACGTAAACGGCGGCCTGAACACCCTTTCCTATTTCGATGATACCAATTTGCAACACCAGAAGTCATAAGGCCCGATAAGCAGGTAGCTACGGAACTAACTTCGGAAGTGGCCAGTATTACTCCCAATCTAAGTCCGGCAGCCCCGCAAATAAGTTTAGCCGATTATGGTACTTATTTTAAAATTATCTGGTCCGGTTATTCCTGTGCGAGTGTTACCAATTTCAAACTTATCCGGAAGGTAGTTCAAGCAGGTAAAATCATTGAAAATACCACTAGTAACGTTGACCCAAAGCTTGGTGCGTGGGCCGATGAAAAGCTACAAGCCTGTAACACTTACGAGTACCAACTGGTAGCCGTTAACCCATACGCCGAAGTAGCCGGTAATATAGTAAGCAAAGCCGTACCGGATCAAATTGCCGATGCGCTGGAATGGGGCACTGACGTAGCCGAGCGAAACAATTCGCAAAACCCGTTTTATAACCACGATTATAAGTTTAAAGCCTCCAAAGGGTTTTTCACCAGTTATATACAATTACAGTGGGATGCCAAGTACAAAAGCCGCATCCAGAGTTATGAAATTTACCGGAAAATTGCCGGTACTAATAATAACCGGGAACTGGTGCACGTAGCCGAAGGCGGCAGCTCTACCCAATGGCTCGACGAATTTGCTGAAGCCAATACCATGTACGAGTACACCATTGAAGGAGTAGCCACTTGTAACGGGCAACCCATTAAAAGCCGCGAAGCAAAAGCTTTGGGTTTTCGGGCGCCTTTTGGTACCGTAAGTGGCCGGATCTTTTTTGAAGGTGGCCAGGTAGTAGAAAATGTGCAGGTACGAGCCCGGAATTCGGATGGTGCTGCGGGTAAAGCTATTTCTTTTACTAATAACACTGCCGCTTTTGATATTAATGCATCGCGCATTTTCTGGCCCAGTCAGGAAGGTTGGACCTTAGAAACCTGGTTGCGGCCAAGTGATATTTCTACTAATTATGTACTCTACGATCATTTCCAGAATGGCCAGGGTTTGCAAATTAGCTACGAAGGTGGTCGTTATATATTATCTGCCGGAGCGGAACAGGTAAGCATAAATCCCGGCAATTTTTTAAAAAATAATGAATTTCACCATTTGTCAGTTAGCTTAAATACCATCTCGCGGCAAGTGCAATGGGTGGTAAACGATTCGGTTTTTGCCCCGCAGCAAGTAACCAATGCCTTTCAACCGAACAGCAACTCCGATCTGCCTTTAGTTTTCGGGAACAGCCGCACCTATAAGCAAGGTTTTCAGGGAATAATAGACGAAGTAAGAATATGGAATAAACCCCGTACCGCTGCGCAATTAGTGCAGGATTACAGCCGCTTTTTAGAAGGTAGCGAACCCGGTTTAATTGCTTACTGGAAATTAAGCGAAGGCTTTAGTGATTTTGCTTTTGATGGCTCGCGCGTAGACCGGAAATACAACGAAAATCACGCAAAACTAAAAGGCAGCTACGAATGGACCACTATCATTCCTTCGGAAGACCAACTGGCTAATGTGGCTTACACCGATAGCAAAGGAAATTACCGGCTTACCAACATTCAATTTCGGGGCTCCGGCGAAAGCTTTGAGATAACCCCGCTGTTGGGAGTACATACTTTTGACCCCAATTCACTTTTGTTATTTATTGGCGAGGGTGCTTTGAGCCACAATAGTAAAGATTTTAAAGATATCTCTTCATTTATTACCAAAGGCAGCGTGCGGTACCGAGGAACTTCTTTTCCGGTACAGGGCGTGCAAATGCTCGTGGATGGCAAAACGTTGCTTAATGCCAGTAACGTGCCGGTTATGTCAGATGCCAAAGGGGAGTTTGAAGCCCGGGTTCCCATTGGCCAGCACGTACTGTCATTTGTGAAGAACGGGCACGTTTTTCAGAATGCGTATTGGCCCGCCGAAAATCAAACCCACGATTTTCAGGAGCATTTGCGCGGCCAACTCGAAATTTTGGATACCACTAAAGTAAAACTAATCGGCCGGGTTGCTGGTGGTCAGGTGCAAGGAGATAAACCTCTGGGCATGGGTCTTTCTAAAAATAATCTGGGTACGGCTAAAATTATTTTAGAACCCGAAAAAGGGGGCGACTTAGACGAATCACCCACAAAATTTAAAAAAACTGTTGAGTTATCTACCAACCCCCAAACCGGTGAATATACTGCCTGGATAATACCGGAGCGGTTTATCGTAAAAGAGGTAAAAACCAACAATACCCTTACTGATGGCTCGCGTTATGCCTTCGGCGAACAACCCATCCTGGATTTAAGTTTGCCCGTGCAGAATTTACGCTGGGAGTACCAAATAGATGATAAAGGAAAAAAAATAGATTCGGCCAGTTACCATTTTAGTAAAAAGTTTGTGCTGCACAATCAAACTAAATGGACTATTAACAATAATGAGCTTATTGGCGAAAAGAAAATAAAGCTAAGTGAAAACGGGCCCGAGATTGATTTGGCTGGTAAACCATTTGGTGCCCCAGTGTTTAACATGAATGCCCAGTACGAGTTTCCTTTACGGTTCTTCGAAGAATACGAAAATGCCGACGATCACGAGAAAGAACTGGTGCCGGTAACCAGCGCGAAAATTAAACTGGTTAATAACTGGAAGCAGGGTAGCCCCGATGAAGAACTAATTTTAAATAATCCGCAGGGAGTTTATAATTATAAATTCCGGGCAGGCAGTCCTAATTTAAGCGGTAGCTATACGTATAACTTTTCGGCTGCTATTAAAATTGGCGACCAGTCTTATGCCGATTTAGGAACTCAACCAGGCTATATTTTGGGGCAGGTTACGTCGGGTTCTGGTTTTGTTACGAAAGGTCCGGATGTAGTAGAATTTATTTTGCGCGATCCGCCGGGTACGAACAGTTATGCCTATCTAAGTAAGGGATCTGCCACTACTAAAACCATGTCTATCACGAACACGGGCGGTAGCACCCAAACCATAAATCCAAGTTTTTACTTAGGAATAAGCACCACGGTGGCAACCGGTGTTGGAGTAGCTGTGCTGAATGAATCGGAAGCAAAACACATTCTCTCCAATCAGGAAGAAATTACCGAAAAACGCACAGAAACTGGCCAGTTGGTTGAAAGTATTAGTGTAACGGAAAGTTGGAAAACCAGCGCTGATCCCGGATTAGTAGGCAGTGATGCCGATTTGTTCGTGGGTCGGGCCATGAACTTTATTCTGGGTAAAACCGAAACCCTGGAGTTATTAGAACTAAAACCACCGTTCGACCAGTTGCCGCATTCGGAAACTTTTAATTACCAAGGCAAAACTTATGCTTTGGTGCGTCGGCAAGGTATTGCCGCTGCCCAAGATAATTTCAGCACCCGGTTTATGTACACACAGCAGCACATTCAAAAGAATCTGATACCAGAGCTGAAAAAGTTCCGTAATAATTTGTTGCTGCGCGGCGATGGAGTGTATACTTCTAACATTAACAAAAGTGATTCTAAATTCGGAGCCGATAACTACAACAAGAACTTATTTGGAAACGCGGCCTTGCCAAAATCTGACGAAGGCGTAGCTACGCGCGGGGCTTACACCGGTCCGAGTTATAGCTTTAAACCAATTAAAGCGAGCGATCCGGATTCGGTGTACCTCCTTAATCAGCAAATAGCGCTTTGGGAAAATTCATTACGTGATAATGAACAAAATAAACTAGACGCTAAAACCAAAAGTACCGCCGAAGGCATTAACAATGTTTCCTTCGATGGTGGGGTAACGCAAACTTGGGAAAAAAGCTTGAACTCGCTTTGGGGCACTAATACTACCGTAGAAGTAACTGCTGATGCTTCTATTGAACTAGTTACTGGTTACACCTTTAATAAGTTCGGATTATCCATGCGGTTAAAAGCTAACTTCTTTGATAACTTTTCCGGGTCATCCGGTGAGTCCACCAACGAAGCTTTAACCTTTGGCTACGTATTGGCCGATGGCGATAAAGGCGATTTTTATAGTGTGGATGTCATTGATCCTTCGGCTATAAAATTTTTAAATGATAAAGGCGATCATGTGGTATGGGCCGATTACTACAAGTTAAAAGATGATTTTGCTGACCGTAAGGCCGATTACAACAATGGTTTTTTCTCGCCGATGTTTTACACCCGCGGCGGACAAACCTCCTGTCCGTATGAAGGTGACGAGAAAACCCAATACTACCAACCCGGTAAAATATTAAATGCTGCCACTTTGCGCCGCGAAAAACCAGAACTAAATGTAGAGAGCAATATTGTTACCGGGGTGCCGGAAACCAATGCGGCGGTATTTAAATTATTACTCCAAAATAACGGCGACTCCGACGAAGATATCTGGTACGGCGTGCAGGTCGATGAAAACTCTAATCCCGGCGGTGCGGTTATCACCATTGATGGTTCTACTCCCAACCGGGCTTTCCGGGTACCGCACGGCGAAGTAGTGGAAAAAATACTAACCGTAAAAAAAGGGCCAGGCGCCGTATTTAATTACGAGAACCTGGGCATTGTGCTGCACTCCCTTTGCGAATCCAGTATGGTGGCAGACACAGTAAAAATCTCGGCTTTTTTCGCACCGGCCTGTACCCCCGTTACCATGCTGGCTCCCCTGGATAATTGGCTCGTGAATGTAGATGCCCAAGGAAAAGTGCCCGTGCAGTTATCGGGCTACGACGTAAATTTGCGATCGTTTAAGAGCATCGAGCTGCAATACAAGTCTACGGCTTCTAACTCCTGGGCTACTATTCATACATTTTTTAACAAAGCAGCGGATTATGATGCCGCAAAAGCACAGAACAAAGATGCCGCGGTTTCTAAAATTAATGGTAAAACCACCATTAACTTCAATTGGGATATTACCGACTTGCCCGACCGGAATTACGAATTACGCGCTAAATCTAATTGCACTGATGGCTCGGTAAGTTATACCGAAGTGAAAAAAGGCTTAAAAGACGTGGTGCCGCCGCTGGTATTTGGTGCCCCGCAACCCGCCGATGGTATCTTATCGCCGAACGATGAAATTATGATTCAGTTTGCGGATCCCGTAGAAGCTGGCTTAATCAATAAGAGCAACATTACCGTAAGAGGAGTTTTGAACGGCTCGGATTTGGCGCACGGTGCTTTCCTGCATTTTGATGGCAAACAAGGCAATGTTAGGATTCCGGAAGGCTTACAGCTCAACAACCGTTCGTTTACCGTGGAGTTCTGGGCCCGGGTTAAAACAAACACAGCAACTAATGACCGGATTATCTTTACCCAAGGTACCGGAACAGATGCCGTAACTATTGGCTTTGATAAAACGGGCAAATTGTTTGCCGGTTGGGGAACTTCGCCGCGGGTATTAGCCGATAAAACTTTACCGGCCACAAGCTGGCAACATTACGCGGTATCTTATGATGCAACGGCTGGTAAAGTAAATCTTTATGGTAACGATCAGCTGTTAGCCGAAAAAAATCAGGTAGAAGTAGTTGCCGTGCAAGGAATAGTTTATGTGGGTTCTTTGCCGGACAATGGCAATGCTTTCCAGGGAGATTTGCACGCGCTCCGGGTTTGGGATCAATATAAAACCCGTGACGAAGTATATGCCGGCCAATCCATCCGGTCAAACGGTGGAGAACGTGGGTTAATTGGTTACTGGCCCTTCAACGATTTAAAAGGAACCGCCGCGAAAGATCTGGCCCGGGCCTTGCACGCCGAAGTAGCCGCCCAGTGGGTAGCCGAACCTGCCTCCAAAGCCATTTCGCTTAATGGTAACGGCTACGTAAAGGTAAACAGCGGCCATACTCCCATAACCCAGGACGGTGATTTTACCTTGGAGTTCTGGTACAAAGCGGGCACCAATGCCGCCGGAACCGCCTTGTTCTCGGCCGCTTTACTCAATACCGATGTGAAATGGGCCTTAAAGTTCGACGATCAAGGCGCTATTACCCTTAAACAAAATGATCTGCTTATTCCTGCCGTGGATGAAAATACGCTGGATGGAAAATGGCACCACTTGGCCATGGTAGTAGACCGGCGGGGTAATTTATCGTTCTTGCTGGATGGGGCGCTTACTAATTACCGCAAGGCCGATGTACTGGCCAAATTAACAGCTCCGGCTTTGTACTTCGGGGTGTATTTCGACCAAACTTCTACCGCGGGTGGTACTCCTAAAAATTCGTTTACCAATTATTTTAAAGGCCAGTTAGATGAAATCCGCTTCTGGAACTCGGCCCGGACTACCGAACAAATAAACCGCTCGCTCACCAGTAAGCAACCCAACGACCTGGCCGATTTACAAATTTACTATCCGTTTGAAGCTTACCAGGACAATAGCGGCGTGATGCTTTCGGTAGAATCGGATAAGGAACAAAGCGGTAAAACTACGGATCAAGCCACTTTTGTGAATGCAACTTACACCAACGAATCACCGAAGATTGACTGGCCGCAACCCGAGCAAAAAGTAGATTTTAACTACGTCATCAACAATGATAAAATGCTGATTACCCTGAACGAGCCGCAGGAATTAGTAGAAAAAACCATTCTGGATGTAACGGTACAAGGCGTAATGGATAAAAACAGCAACGTAATGCCCGGCGCTAAAACCTGGTCGGTGTTCGTGGATAAAAATCAAGTAAAATGGGTAGATTCTAACCGGAGTTTTGAAAAAGAGGTAAACCAACCTTTGCAGTTCGAAGTGGAAATTACCAATCTGGGCGGTAACCAGGAAAGCTTTCAAATCGATGGGCTGCCGGGTTGGTTAACGGTTAACCCCGCCAGTGGTTCCGTAGAGCCAAACAGTCGTAAAACGCTGGTGTTTACCGTAAGCGAAAGCTTAAACCGGGGCCGGTATACCGAAGATATTTTACTCCGCACGAACTTTGGCTACGACGAGAAATTGGCCTTGCACCTGAAAGTATTTACCCCAGCTCCGGAGTGGACAGTAAATCCACGCAACTTTAGTAAATCCATGAGCATAATCGGGCAGATAAAAATCAATAATCAGTTCTCCATTAACCCCGATGATAAAGTGGCGGCTTTTGTGAACGGGCAATGCCGCGGAGTGGCGCACCTGGAGTACGTACCCGCTTATGATCGCTATTTGTTTTTTATGCAAGTATACGGGCAAGGTACCACCAACGAGAAAATAAGCTTCCAGATTTGGAATGCCGATTTAGGGGTAACTCATACCGATGTGATACCTTCTTCGCTGGCTTTTCAGGACGGCATGGTGCATGGCTCTACGGCTAGTCCTTATGTATTAACGGCCAACAACATTGTTTACCAGGAACTGGATTTAAAGGCCGGCTGGAACTGGATTTCTTTTAACGTGGATGTGAAAAATAAAGACCTTGCTTCTGTGTTGGACCAAGCCGTTATTGACCGTAGTTCGGTGTTTATGTCGCAGGATTGGGTAGCCGATTATTCGGCGGGTGTATGGTCGCCGGCCGGCAAGCAGGTTAATAACGTAGCCAGCTATTTACTAAAAGTAGGAGCAGCCAAGCAGCTAAAGGTAAAAGGTAGCTTATTAAATCCGGCTAATGAGATTATCACCCTCAAAAAAGGTTGGAACTGGATTGGTTATACCCCGCAGGTAAGTATGCCAGTGCCCGATGCTTTAGCGGGCGTAACCTTGGCCGATGGCGATATTATTAAGAGCCAAACCGATTTTGCCGTGTACGACAAGAATAAAGGTTGGATAGGTAGTTTAAAAACCCTCAAAACGGGGCAAGGTTACCGCGTCCAATCGTCGCAAAATGCCGATCTTAAATTTGCTTATCCGAGAACGTCCGTTAACTCGGGTAATCGTTTGGCCAACGAGGAGTCGCCGCTAGCGAAATTAGTAAATCCGGGAGTATTCCGGTACAACATGAACATGGTAGCTGAAATTACCTCGGATCAAATAGTCGAAGAAACCGGAATTTTGGTGCACAATGCGGCTACCGGCGAAAAAATAGGTTGGGGCACCGGTTATCCGGTTGAAAACAAAGTTTTGTTTTTCATTACGGTGTTCTCGAACCAGGAAAATCAGGAAGTGCGTTTTACTTACCACGATGCCCAAGGTAACCTGCTGGTGAACTTGAAAGAAACTTTGGTGTTCCAGAGTGAGCAGATTACCGGAAGTATTGAAAAGCCTTTTCGGTTTACCACGAACGGAACCTGGGAAAAACCAGCACCAGCTATCTTAAAAGCAGCCCAGGTGTATCCTAATCCGTTTACCGAAACCTTTACCGTGGAATGGCAAAACAATCCCGCCGAAACGGTTACCCTGGACCTGTACGATTTAGCCGGCCGGCAGGTGAAACAGCTCTGGCAAGGGCAACTGGCCGCTGAACAGGGTTCCTATACTTGTCCGGCGCAACAGCAAGCATTCTTAAAAGCTGGCGTGTATCTGCTACGTATTACGCAGGGTTCGAAGCAGGAAATCGTTAAAGTAATCAAAAACTAAAATTTAGGCATACCCGTTTTAATTGACTGGGTAAGCTTAAATTTTAAAAGTTTAAAAATTTTACAACCGAAGAACAGGAGGCAAGGCAGCAAATACTACCAACCAACTAAAACCGGTACAACCACCAGCCAACCTAAAGCTTTAGCCAGGTATATTTCCTGGTTAAAGCTTATACCGGTAAAAAATTAGTAAGTCACGGACTATTTTTAGAAGATGACGTAACTACCCCTTATGTATAAATTCTCCTTAACTTTAAACTACACCAACTTCTCATCCAATGCTTTTCGCACTAGTTCCACCGCATTTTTAACTTTTAACCGTTTCATCATGCTGGCGCGGTGATTATCGACGGTACGCACGCTTAAATTTAGTTTTTCGGCAATTTCGCGGCTGTTGGAGCCTTCTATAATAAAAGCAAGTACTGCTTTTTCCTGTTTTGATAATTTATTTTTAGGTGCCAGGGTAGTTTCGGGTTCTTTTAATTTTTGCAGGTAAGATGCTACAATTACATTCGAAACTGAAGGGCCAAAATACTTTTCGCCGGCGGCTACCCGGCGAATGGCCTGCAACATTTCTTCGCGGGTATTATCTTTTAATAAATAACCATACGCACCAGATTCTACGGCTTTTAAAATGTAATCTTCGTCGTGGTGCATGGATAGTACCAGGCAGCGGGTTTCCGGATACAATTTATTAATCTGGGCGGTGGCTTCAATGCCGGTCATTATGGGCATAGCAATATCTAGGAGCAACACATCTGGGGCTAACTCTTTTACTTTGGTCAGTGCTTCAGCTCCATTTTGGGCTTCCCCTACAATTTCTAAATCCGCGGAGTTCTCCAGCATCGAGCGAATGCCGTTCCGGACTAAGGTGTGGTCGTCGGCGAGTAATATTTTTATTTTAGTCATGGTCAGTAGTCAGGAAAGGTATTTTTACGTGTATTTGGGTGCCTTGTCCGGGTTTAGAGTTTATTTGTATGTGGCCGTTTAATAAAAAAACGCGCTCTTTCATGTTGCTAATACCTTGCGCCAAACCAGTTTTGCCGGTAGGTAAAGTTAAGGTATCCAGTTTAAAACCATGCCCGTTATCCGAAATAGATAAGTGTATAAACTTCTTTTTGGCCTGCAAGTCAACAGTTATGCTATTGGCGCCGGCATATTTTACGGCATTGTGCAGCGCTTCCTGACTTACGCGGTACAAGCCTATTTCTACGTTCTTGGCTAATCTTTTTCCGTTCCAGTTGGTGTTAAACGAAACGTTTACGCTGGAGCCGGAGGCCACTTGGTTGCTTAACAATTTTAAAGCCGAAGCTAAACCAAAATCACTTAATACGGCAGGCATTAAGTTAAAAGAAATGGTGCGGGCTTCGGTAATGGTTTGACTTACTAACTGGCGCAGTTCATTTAAGTTTTGTTGGGTAATTTCGGTATTTGGCACCGCATCGCTGGTTTTCTCGAGGCCATACTTTAAAGCCGTTAGCATTTGGCCCAAACCATCATGAATTTCCCGCGCCACCCGTTTGCGTTCTTCTTCCTGACCTTCTAGGAGATAAGTCGAGCGAAGCTTTTGTTCGTTTATTTCTTGTTGGTATTTCTGGTTGGTCGCTATCAGTAAAGCTTCTTTAGTTTCAGCCAGCGTTTTATTGGCCCGAATTAATTCCTCGTTGGCTAATTGGGTTTGCTGCTTTGCTTCTAATAATAAGTGAATAGTGCTCTTTATCTGCGTTACGGCCGGCCGAAAAACAAATAAAGCTTCGAGTAACAAAATACCTAAGGTAAAGAACAACACAATGTTCTCCATCCGTTGCGAATTATTTACCCGCTCGCTAGCCTCCGCATCGTACTGAAATACAATCTGGTTCATAGCCTGTAAATAAGCGCGTTCGTTCTTCAGGAGGTAATTAAGGCGGGTAAGTATTTCGGGCGAAGGAATATTGGGTGTAGGGTTGGTTTGGTAATAAGTACCAACAGCCTTGGCACTATTGTATAAACTTTGGAATAACGGGTCTATTTGGGAAAACTTATTTCGGATAATAGCGCTGTTATTTACCGGAATTTTAAGATAAGCTAAATACCCGTTTTTTAATCCCGTATGACTTTTCTCCCAAAGGTTTAAAGCTTCCCTTAAATCTGTTATATATATAGGAGTAGTCGTTCTATCTTTTTGATGGTATAACAGCAACACCGTTTTGCAAATCTTCTGACTTAGCATCCGCTGCCGGCCGGCAATGTTTATGATGCGGGAATCGGTAAGCTGGCGTCGCAAGGAACGCTGCACTAATAACTGCCCAACTAGTAAGAGTATAGCTACAACGGTAAGCGCCAATAAATAAAGACGAGTAATCTTATTAGATATGTTCGCATCAATAGTAGAATTCATACTTACTATACTGCAGTTACGTTTTTATTTCGAGTTTCTCCACTCTAAGGAAGAAAACTTATAATTTTTTAAAATTTTAAGCTTAATGCTACTTGTTAACAGACCCAGGCAGGCTTAAAAGAATTTTGAAGCTTAGAAATAGAATTGAGTAATTATACTCAATTCATTAATTAGGTATTCCTTCTCTTTAGTAGGTGTTTTATAGCACCTCCTCCAATTAATATTTTCCCTCCATCGGAGTTACCAGATATGAATTGAAAAATTATTGGTTGGTTTCTTAATTATTAATACAAAGAACCTTGATTTTTATCCATCTAAGTCTAAAAATATACTAAAAATAAGGTTTAGCTGCCTGAAATCTCCCTATTTTTTTAAAAATCAGGTTTAAACCAGTAGATAAGCTTTAAACTGATTAGTATCTGTTTAAAAATAAGTTTATTATCAAACGAAACCTTTAAAAGGTTAAATAATTTTAAATTTCATTATTAAAAATAATACTGTTTTTGTGAAAAAACGAAATTTTAATCAATATGCCTCAAAAAATAACCAACTAATCAAAAATTAAGTACTTTTACTCAAGTTAAGGTGTGAAATTAAGGGCGAATAGTTTAAAGTTGTGTATTTTGAACAAACACCCTGGGAATTGAGAGTCATAATTAGCTTGAAGTAGTAGAATCCGGAAGATAGACTTTAAAAGTTAGCTTGGTTCCGGAAAGTGCCTAAATCCTGAGAGTAAAAGTAAAAATCACGAAAACATAAAACGTATGAGCAGTTTAGTAGCACAGCCGCAACGTATAGTAGTAATCGGAAATGGTATGGTAGGGTATAAGTTTTGCGAAAAACTAGTAGCCAAAGCCCAGCCGAGTACTATCCAAATTACCGTTTTCGGGGAAGAACCTCGTCCCGCATACGATCGGGTACATCTGAGTGCTTATTTTTCAGGTACTTCTGCCGAAGAATTAACTATGGCACCGGTAGAGTGGTACGCCGAGAACAACATCAATCTGCATTTGGGCGAATTGGTTACTAGCATAGATGCGGCCACCCAAACAGTTACGACGCACAAAGGGGAATCTATAAGCTACGATAAATTAATTCTGGCTACGGGTTCCAGTGCTTTTGTGCCGCCCATTAATGGGGTAGAAAAAGAAGGTGTTTTCGTGTACCGCACCATCGAGGATTTAGATGCTATGCTGGAATACGCGCCCAAAGCCAGAACAGCCGCCGTTATTGGCGGTGGTTTATTAGGTCTGGAAGCCGCCAAAGCCGCCGTGGATATGGGACTTACAACGCACGTAATCGAGTTTGCTTCCCGGTTAATGCCGCGGCAACTCGACGAAGCGGGTTCTGAAATGTTAAAGAGAAAGCTAGAAAGTTTAGGAATCAGCATCCATTTAAATAAAAGTACTACCGCCATCATAGGGGAGACCGGCGTTGAAAAAATGCTTTTTGCCGACGGCAGCGAACTGGAGGTAGATATGATTATTGTGTCGGCAGGGATTAAGCCGCGGGATGAGTTAGCCATTAAAGCTGGTTTAGCCGTAGGGCCGCGGGGTGGCATTCTGGTAAATGATGCCTTACAAACGTCGGATGCTAATATATACGCTATTGGCGAAAGTGCTTTGCACGGTGGCATGATTTACGGCCTGGTAGCGCCCGGTTACGATATGGCCGATACGGTTGTAACTAACTTATTGGGCGGCGAGAAAACCTTTAAAGGTTTCGATATGTCTACCAAACTAAAATTGATTGGCGTAGATGTAGCTAGTTTTGGGGATGCTTTTGCCAGCCCAGCCACGAGTCGCTCTATTGTTTTCGAAGATAAAGCCAAAGGCATTTACAAGCGCATTAATATTTCCGAAGACGGCAAATACTTAGTGGGTGGTATTTTGGTAGGCGATGCAGGCAACTACAACATGTTGCTGCAAACGGTACAAAACAAAATTATTCTGCCCCAAGATCCTGAAGATTTAATTTTAGGTTCGCGGGGCGGTGCCGCCGAATCGGCTGGAGCCGGCGTAATGAGTTTGCCCGACGAAGCTTTAATTTGCTCCTGCGAAAATGTGAGTAAAGGCGATATCTGCTCCACTATTACCGACGGAACCTGTACCGATGTAGCCGGTATAAAGAAATGCACCAAAGCCGGAACGGGTTGCGGGGGCTGCGTACCGATGGTAAACGATTTACTCAATGCTACCTTAAAGCAAATGGGTAAAGAAGTGAAAAAAGTACTGTGCGAGCACTTCGATTATTCACGGCAAGAGTTATTGGATATCGTAAAAGTAAATAACATCCGCAGTTACGACGAGTTACTGCACAACCACGGCCGCGGCGATGGTTGCGAAGTGTGCAAACCAGCTGTAGCTTCTATTATGGCCAGCACCTGGAACGAGCTTATTTTAAAACAAGCCACCATCCAGGATACCAACGACCGCTACCTGGCGAATATTCAAAAAGGCGGTACGTATTCAGTAGTTCCGCGCATTGCCGGTGGTGAAATTACCCCCGAAAAATTAATTGTAATCGGGCAGGTAGCCGCTAAATATAGCTTATACACCAAAATTACCGGCGGCCAACGCATTGATATGTTCGGGGCGCGAATAGACCAATTGCCGGATATCTGGGAAGAATTAATAAATGCCGGTTTTGAAAGTGGCCATGCCTATGGCAAAAGCTTGCGCACCGTTAAAAGCTGCGTGGGTTCTACCTGGTGCCGCTACGGTCTGCATGATTCAGTAGGTTTTGCTATTCGGGTAGAAGAGCGTTACCGGGGATTGCGTTCGCCGCATAAACTCAAAGGTGGCGTTTCGGGTTGCGTGCGCGAATGCGCCGAAGCCCAATCCAAAGACTTTGGTATTATTGCTACCGAAAAAGGCTGGAACTTGTACATCTGCGGCAACGGCGGCGCCAAACCGCAGCACGCCCAGCTTTTCGCCACCGACCTCGATACCGAAACCTGCATTAAATACCTCGACCGATTTTTGATGTTTTACATTAAAACCGCCGAACCACTGAACCGCACCGCTACCTGGTTAAATAAAATGGAAGGCGGCATGGAATACCTGCGTCAGGTAATTGTGGAAGATTCGTTAGGCATCTGCGACGACCTGGACCGGGAAATGGAGTTTATGGTAAATACCTATGCCTGCGAATGGAAAGAAGTAGTGAATAATCCGGAGCTGCGCCAGCGCTTCCAGCACTTTATTAACACGCCTGAGCCGGATCCTTCTATCCGCTTTAAACCCGAACGGGGCCAAAAAGTGCCGGTTATCTAAGGCCTATTAATCAATTACTTACTAAAATTTACAAGATGGTTTTTGGGCTATCCCGCCATCGGCTTGTCTGTTTTTTAAAAATTTAAAATTTATTATCATGATACAAACGCCTCCTTCTGCTGATCGCCTAGCTGAAATTTCTTTCTGGTTTAAAGCCGCCGAAGTAAGCGCCTTCCCGGAAAATGGTGGGGCCTGCGTGAAATACCAGGACCAGCAAATTGCCGTGTTTCATTTTGCCAAACGCAACGAATGGTACGCCAGCCAGAATTTATGCCCGCATAAACAGCAAATGATTTTAGCGCGCGGCCTTATCGGCGACCAGTGCGGCGAACCCAAAGTGGCCTGCCCGTTTCATAAAAAAACTTTTTCGTTGCTCACCGGCGAAAATTTAAACGGTGAATGCTACCACATTGAAACCTACCCGGTGAAAATTGAAGACGGCTACGTGTACATCGGTATGCGGGAATAAGCTTTCATCTATAAAATTTAAAAAATCCTTGCTGGCGCGAGCGTCCACGCTCGTGTCTGACCATCTCGTAGGCCTCCGGCCGGGTGAACCGACAAATTTAAAAAAGCCAATCAGCAGTGAAATTCCAACCGGCCAGAGGCCGGACGATAATCATCACGAGCGAGGACGCTCGCGATAGAAATTTTTTAAAATTTCACTGCCATCCATTTAAACAGCAAATCAATCCACCAGTGTAAGCGCTTAGAACCTATGAAGAAAATTTACATCATCCCGTTCCTTGCCCTGTTTGCCTATAAAGCGCAGGCGCAATTTACGCTTTCGGGGCAATTGCGTACCCGCACCGAGTTACGCGATGGATTTGGCAATTTGCCGAACAAAGGCGCGTCACCGGCATTTTTTACTTCGCAGCGTGCCCGTCTCAATGTGGGCTACAGCTTAGATAAAATTAAATTTTTTACGGCTATTCAGGACGTGCGCATCTGGGGACAAGATGCTTCCACGATAAGCAACGCCGACGGCAACAAATTAATGCTGCACGAAATGTGGGCCGAGATTGCGCTCGCAAATGCCACTGATTCAACCGCGGCCTTTAAAGGTTTGGATTATCTAGGATTAAAAATCGGCCGCCAGGAAATTAGTTATGACGATCAACGCTTATTAGGTAACCTGGACTGGTTGCAGCAAGCCCGCCGCCATGACGCTGCCATTTTAAAATTAATGCACAAAGGCGTGCAGCTAGATGTGGGAGTAGCTTATAACCAAAATGCCGAAACCAAAGAAGGTAGATTATACGTGCCGGGTAATGTGCCCACCGGAACCACTACCGGGCAAATTCCGGTAACGGGTACGGTAAACCCCGCTGGTACCAACGGCATCGGACAAATGTACAAGGCTTTCCACTATGCTTACCTGAGTAAAAAAGTGGGAGCATTTAAGGTATCCGGCTTGTTGTTTAACGATTATTTTCAAAAATCCAGGGTAACTACTACGGGCCGTATTTTCACGAAGGGTCTGAACGCCCGCTACACCACCGGCTTAAACGCTGCTTTGCTACCAAGCCCGACGAATAAATTGATGCTGAATGTTTCGGGTTATTACCAGGGAAATAAAGATAAAGAAGGGAACCCGCTCAAAGCTTATTTTGCCAGCATTTACAGCAGCTATTCTTTCGGGGCATTTTCGGCCGGACCGGGTTTTGATTTTTACTCCGGCAATAACGGGGAGCAAACTACCCGGGTTAATCACCGCTTCGACCCGTTGTACGGTACGCCGCATAAGTTTGGTGGTTTAATGGATTATTTCTACGCGGCCGATGGGCACGGACCGGCGGGCTTGAAAGATTTTTATGTAAAAAGTCGCTATACCAAAGGTAATTTTTCTGCGGCTGTAGACCTGCACCAGTTTTTATCTGGCAACCAAATCGCTTACCGCGAAAATAATGCAGATGCTTTAACGCGCTACCAATCTAATCTGGGCACCGAAGTAGATGTGATTTCTACTTTTACTTACGGCAAATACATCACCTTCGAAGCCGGTTACGCGCATATGTTTGGCACGAACTCCCTTAACCGCATTAAAACTTCCGGGTTTCCCGCCAACAATAATACTTACCTGCCCAAACAGCGCCAGGCCAACTGGGCTTACCTCATGATTAACATAAAACCTGAATTCCTGGCTACTAAAGCTACGGCGCAACCAAAAGCCTAAAAAAATTTAAAATAATTTACTAACCATAACCCATCAGTCATGACGCTACTTTCCAGCCCTAAAGTCGGTAAAGCTACCAAAATCAAGATTTTTAGTTTTGCCGGCCCGCACATGCGTACGTTTCACATTACGTGGTTTTCCTTTTTTCTTTGTTTTGTGGCCTGGTTTGGGGTAGCTCCCCTGATGCCCATCATCCGGGAAGAATTTCATTTAACTAAAGCCCAAATTGGTAATATTATTATTTCGTCGGTAGGTATCACCATTTTTGCCCGCTTGTTTATCGGCTGGCTCTGCGATAAAATTGGCCCTCGCATCACGTACAGCATTATATTAATTTTGGGTTCGCTGCCGGTTATGTTTATTGGCTTAAGCAATAGCTACGAATCCTTTTTATTGTTCCGGTTAGCCATTGGGGTAATTGGGGCTTCGTTTGTGGTAACTCAGTTTCATACGTCGTTAATGTTTGCCCCGAACGTGGTGGGTACAGCTAATGCTACTACCGCGGGTTGGGGGAATATGGGCGGTGGCGCTACCCAAATAATTATGCCCTTAATTTTTGCCGGTTTTATCAGTTTGGGTTACGTAGATACTGCCGCCTGGCGCTATGCCATGGTAGTTCCGGGGGTATTGTTATTCCTGATGGGAGTTGCCTATTATAAGTTTACCCAAGATACTCCCGAAGGCAACATGGCCGATTTAAAAAAGAACGACCCGGCTTACCGCATGAAAGCAGCCGAAAGCAAAGGCGCTTTCTGGAAAGCCTGTAAAGATATCCGGGTGTGGATGTTGTTCTTAATTTACGGGGCCTGCTTCGGTATTGAAATTACCATTGACAACATTGCCGCTATTTATTACTTCGATAAATTTAAGCTGAACCTGGAAACTGCCGGTTTAATTGCTGGTCTGTTCGGGATGATGAATATTTTTGCCCGCACCCTGGGTGGTTATTTCGGTGACAAAGCCGGTATCCGGTACGGTTTAAAAGGCCGCGTGGTGTTTCTCGCCTTTGCTTTATTCATGGAAGGCATCGCCTTAATTTTATTTTCTCAGATGACGGTTTTACCGATTGCGATTGCGTCCATGTTGTTCTTTAGCTTGTTCGTGAAAATGTCGGAAGGGGCCACGTATTCGGTAGTGCCATTCATCAATAAAAAAGCCATTGGTTCGGTATCCGGTATTGTGGGAGCGGGTGGTAACGTAGGTGCCGTATTAGCCGGTTTCCTCCTGAAAGACGAATCCTTAACCTACAGCGATGCCTTATTCATTATTGGTTGCGTTGTGACGGCCGTATCGTTCGCCTCGTTCCTGGTACGTTTCACCAAAGCCCACGAAGCCGAAGTCCAACAAGAAATGAACGAGTCTTTAGGCAGTGTACAAACCAGTTCAGAAACCTCCGTTCCTGCTCTTGCCTGAACCTCAATTCATAGGATTAAAGGATTACCTGGATGATGTCCGGATCGCAGATTTTACGAATTATATGAATTCAAGAATAAGTAAATTTTTAAAAATTTCTCTTGAATCTCAGAACAAGCAATAACTATGGCGCGGAAGTTACTTCCGTGTCTTGTACCGGAGTTACCTTCACTACTTTAAAGAGCGTTCGTGTAAGCTTGCCACCTCGGCTACTTTCAGAAGTAAGGCACGGAAGTAACTTCCGCGCCATAGTTAGGAGGAAAGACAGGAAAAATGAAAATTCAAAAGACCTTCGCTAATAGCCAAACGAGGCCCGCCGGCCAGGAGGCAAAACTTGAAGTCTCAAACTAGATAGCACCGCAGCAATCGGGGATTGCAAATCCCCAGCTAAAGTACTTTCGGATTACAAATCCGAAAGAGCGAAAATAAAAGGTTAAATACCTTAAATAATGGAGATTAAAGCAAATGAAAAAGAATAAGAGCCATCGTTTTAAAACTACCTGTTCGTACTGCGGCGTGGGCTGCGGCATTGTGGTGGAGCAAGACGCAAAAGGTAAAATTCGGGTAGAAGGCGATGCGGAGCATCCGGTAAACAGAGGCATGCTTTGCTCCAAAGGATTGAATTTGCATTACGTCGTTTCGGACCATTCCGACCGCTTGTTGTATCCCGAAATGCGCTGGGCCAAAAACCAACCGCGCCAACGGGTAAGTTGGGACACCGCATTAGACCGGGCCGCCGCCGTTTTTAAAACCATTATCGACAAGTACGGATCCGATTCGGTAGGTTTTTACGCTTCCGGACAATGCCTCACTGAAGAATACTACATCGTAAACAAACTGGTAAAAGGCTATTTGGGAACGAATAACCTCGATACTAATTCTAGGTTGTGCATGAGTTCGGCAGTGGTAGGTTATAAAATGGCCCTCGGCGAAGATGCCGTACCCGCCAGCTACGACGACATTGAACTAGCGGATTGTTTCTTGATTGCCGGCGCAAATCCGGCCTGGTGCCATCCTATAATTTACCGGCGCCTGGAGCAGCATAAAGAACAGCATCCGGATACGAAAGTAATTGTAGTAGACCCGCGTCGCACCCAAACCTGCACCTTGGCCGACTTGCATTTGCAAATAAATCCGGGTACCGATATTATTTTGTATCACGCCATTGCCCGTTACCTCATCGAAGAAAATTTAATCGATGATGCTTTTGTGCAGAATCATACCGATGGATTTGAAAATTTTAAAAATTTTGTTTTTCAGACCAGTTTGGAAGAAGCGGCTTTTACCTGCGATGTGTCGGTTTCGGATATTAAGCTAGCGGCTACTTACATTGGCCAAGCCAACGGTTTTATTTCGATGTGGGCTATGGGCTTGAACCAGAGCGTTATCGGAGTAGACAAAAATTTAGCTTTATTAAACTTGTCGCTGATAACCGGAAAAATTGGGAGACCAGGTTCCGGACCTTTGTCCTTAACCGGACAACCGAATGCCATGGGGGGCCGCGAAGTAGGAGGGATGGCTAACTTGCTATCCGCGCACCGCGATTTAGCAAACCCGGTACATCGGCAGGAAGTAGCGAATTACTGGGGGGTACCCAGTGTACCCGCTCAGCCCGGCCTCACCGCTACCGAAATGTTTCAGGCTTTGCGCGACGATAAATTAAAAGCCGTCTGGATTATTTGTACCAACCCTTTGGTAAGTTTACCCGATGCCGGCTTAATTGAGGAAGCTTTGAAAAAAGCGCGCTTTGTGGTGGTACAGGATATTTCGAACAAAGCCGATACCTTGCAGTACGCTGATTTAGTATTGCCGGCGGCGGGTTGGCTCGAAAAAGAAGGCACCATGACCAACTCGGAACGTCGCATTAGCTACTTAAACAAAGTAGTATCGCCGCCCGGCGAAGCTTTACCGGATGTAGAGATTCTTTGCCGCTTCGCCAAGAAAATGCAGTTCTCCGGGTTTGATTACAAACGACCCGACGAAATTTACGAAGAACACGCCCGCCTGACCAAAGGGACTAATATTGATATAAGCGGCTTAAACTATGAAGCCTTACAGGAAAAACGCAGCATTCAATGGCCGGTTCCGGCATTGGGTCACGAGGGTACACCCCGCTTGTTTACCGACCAACAGTTTTATACGCCCAATAAACGCGCTAAAATTTTAACGCCGGCTACAATTTATAACCAATCGGAGCCAGTGAGTCCGGAGTTCCCGCTTATTTTAACGACCGGCCGGGTACGGGACCAATGGCACACCATGACGCGCACCGGGAAAGTAAATAAACTGAAGCAGCACTTAGGCAAACCGTTCCTGGAAATTAACCCGCTCGATGCCGCCCTACGCGATATCAATGACGGCGATACCGTGGAAATTGTAAGTCAGCGCGGTAAAGTTCGGGTAAACGCCGTGGTTACTACCGATATTAAAACCGGGGTAATATTCTTGCCCATGCACTGGGGGAAAATATTAAACCGCGATTTCGGCCGCACCAATAACTTAACCAATACCCTCGTCGACCCAAAATCGAAAGAGCCGGATTTTAAATTTTCGGCGGTACAAGTACAAAAATATCAGAAGCCCTTCGAGAAAATAGTAATTATTGGTGCCGGAGCAGCGGCTTACCGGTTTATCAATACCTATCGGGAGAAAAATCTTACCGACGACATTCACGTGTTTTCGCAGGAGGCTTTTCCGTTTTACAACCGCGTGTTATTGCCCGAATACCTGAACGGCCACCTGAACTGGGAACAGCTCGAAAAATTTAAAAATGGTGAACTGGCTAAGTTAGACGTGTACCTGCACGAGTCAACGGGAATCCGTTCTATTAACCGGGTAGCCAAAACCGTTACCGATACGCACGGCAAAGTACATACCTACGATAAACTAATTATTGCCACCGGAAGCCGGGCCTTTGTGCCGAAAGATGTACCCATGGAACTGCCAGGTATTTTTACCATGCGGAACCGAGGCGATGCCGACCGCTTAAAAACTTTCCTGAACCACCAGGGCCACGTGGTAATTGTGGGTGGTGGATTGCTAGGTTTAGAACTGGCAGCTTCCCTGCGCGAAATAGATACCCAGGTTTCTATTGTGCAACTGAGTTCACGGCTTATGGAGCGGCAACTCGACTTAATTTCCGGCGATTTGCTGCGCGAGCACATCGACGAGATGGACGTAAAAGTTTATTTCAACGACCAGGTACAAACCATTTTCCCTAATAAAAATGAACCCGGGCTGGTAGTAAATTTAAAAAGCGGTAAAACGGTGCCGTGTAATGCCGTAGTTTACGCCGTAGGCACGCGACCTAATGTAGAATTGGCGCTGGACGCCGAAATAGCTTGCGGCCGGGGAATTCAGGTAAACGATTATTTGCAAACTACCACCGATCCCGACATTTTTGCCATGGGCGAAGTAGCTGAATTTAAAGGCGTGGTAAACGGAATTACAGCTGCCGCTGAGCAACAAGCCGATGTCGCCGCTCGGTTCCTGGCCGGTGATTTTAGTAGCTATTATTCCGGCTCTATTTTTATGAATATTTTAAAATTAGCCGATCTGGATTTGTGTTCTTTAGGGCTGGTAGAAGTGCCGGATAACAGTCCGGATTACGAAGAAGTAATATTCACCGATAAAGCCAAGCGCTATTACAAAAAATGCATTATTCATCAGGATAAGCTAGTTGGGGCTATTTTGATGGGCGATAAAAGCGAATTTGCCGAGTTTAAAACCCTCATCGAAAATAAAATTGAATTATCGGAGAAGCGCATGGAACTGCTTCGGTCGGGTAAGCCGATTGCGCCGGTAATGGGTAAACTGGTGTGCTCCTGCAACAACGTAGGTGAAGGAAACTTAACCGCTATGGTAAAAGGCGGCTGCACCGATTTCCGGCAACTATGTCAGCAATCCGGTGCGGGTCTGGGCTGTGGGTCCTGCAAACCCGAAGTAAAAGCTATCCTGGAACGAGCTCTACCATCTGAGCCTATTTCGGTGTGATTTTTTAAAATTTTGGTGGCTAAGATGGCCAGTTGCTGGTTCCTATTGCTGGCGCGAGCGTCTTCGCTCGTGTCTACTATCTGGTAGGCCTCTGGCCGGGTGAACGGTTAAACTTGAATTAGTAGTAAACAACACATAAGGTTACTACCGGCCAGAGGCCGGACGATGATCATCACGAGCGAGGACGCTCGCGATATAAATAGAAAATAGAAATGAGAATGGAGAAAAGAAGAATCGTTGGATCACTATCCTTTCAACTTTTAAACCTTCAAACCTTCCAACTTTCCAACCAAAACAACTTGTAACCTGAAACTTGCAACTTGCAACCAAAATATGGAAAAAAGAGATTTAGTGCGGGTATTTGCGCGGGGTGGAGTAGTGTCGCCGGGAGATTTAAAGCAGATCTTGACGACCGCCAATGAGTTTGGGAACGAGGTTATTCATTTTGGGTCACGGCAGGATATTTTGTTTCCGGTAAGTATTCGCAGCAAAACTATTCTGGATAGTACTTTTCAGGACATTCGCACGGATTATGACTTTGGCGGCAAGCATTACGAAAATATAGTTAGCTCGTACGTAGCCGCTGATATTTTACCCGCTACCAGTTGGCTGCACTCCGATACCTATTTGTATATTCTGGATGATTTTGATAAGTATCGGCCTCAACTAAAAGTAAATATTGCTGATCCCCGGCAAACGTTGGTGCCGTTGTTTACCGGAAATTTAAATTTTGTGGCTTCCAAGCAGGAAAATTACTGGTACTTGTATCTGAGTTTACCCGAGTACAACAATAAATTAGTTTGCTGGCCGGCCTTAATTTATACGTTTGATGTGGTGCGTACGGTTAAGGCTCTGGAAGCAGTTTACCAGGATCAACCTAATCTACCCATTACCGGTTTGTACGACCAAACCAACGCCAGCATAAAGGCAAATAACCGGCCTTTGCAAAGTGAACTGGAATTGCCAACTGTCCCTTTCCCAACCTACGAAGGCATGAACAAAATGGCCGGGGATAAATACTGGCTGGGATTGTACTGGCGTAATAACCAATACACCATTAGTTTTTTGCAGGCGCTTTGCGATTTATGCGTGCAAACCAATATTGGTAAAATCAGCATTACGCCCTGGAAATCATTTATTATCAAGGGTATTGCCGAACGCGATAAGATTAAATTTGAAAAACTGCTGGGTAAATTCGGGATAAACATGCGGCATTCATCGTTGGAATTAAACTGGCACTTGCCGGTGCTCGACGAAGAAGCTTTGCAGTTAAAGCGTTACCTGGTACGCACCTTCGACCAGAACGACATCAGCACCGAAGGTTTAACTTTCGCGATTAAAACGGTGCCCATGAGTTTGTTTACATCCATGGTAATCGAAAAAAAACCAGCTTCGAAATATTCCGATAAGTACGAACTGCTGCCGACTTACAATGTGCTGTACTGCCGCGATTTCAACCCAAACAAACGCGATTACCAGACTTACGCCAAAGATGTGTTGCAGGAAGACCTGGCACCCTTGCTCATGGAATTAAGCCGCCTGTACTACGAACAATTAGATTACGAGCCCGAAGTAAAAATCAGTAAACCGGCTGTAGAGCAAAAATCGTTGCACCCGGTTTACCAATGTTCGCATTGCTTAACGGTTTACGACCAAGCTTTCGGCGATGAAAGTGCAGGTATTTCGGCCGGGGTAACTTTTGAAGAGCTGCCCCAAACCTACGCTTGTTCGCTGTGCGAAGCGCCTAAAAAAGAGTTTGTAAAGCTACATTTAGAGAAGGCGTCGCATTAAAAATTTAAAAATTTCTTCCCTATTTAATAAAAGGCTACCCTGATTTTAAAAATTGTTGGTATAAGATAAACTGTAAAATCCTGATCAAAGCTTGTCTGGATTATCTAGTACTTAGCGCAAACATTGTTTCTTATAATTATTAATGCGGTACTTTTGCGGTTGATCGTAAAAAGGTTGAAAAGGGTAAACTTCTAAATTTCGCCGAAATTTGTGTAAGTTAGAGGCTTTTTAATTTATTATGATAACAGTAGAAGAAGCTTTTGCCCGAATCAATGCTAACAAAGTGGAGCTGCCTGTTACGGAGGTGAGCTTAGCGGAAGCCGTTGGAAAAGTATTACGCGAACCTATTTACGCCGATCGGGATTTTCCTCCTTTCCACCGCGTAACTATGGATGGCATTGCGATCCGGTACGAGGCATACCAAGCTGGGGAAGATACTTTCCCGATAGAAGGTCTGCAATTAGCCGGGGCACCTGCCCAAACCTTAACGAACAAAGACGGGTGTCTGGAAGTAATGACGGGGGCCATCTTGCCCCGCCATACCGACACCGTAATCCGCTACGAAGATGTAACCATTACCGAACGGCGAGGTAAACGCTATGCGCATATTCTGGCTGCCCCTAAAATGCGCCTGCAGAATGTACACCAGCAAGGTTCCGACCGACGCGCTACTGATTTACTAATATCGGAAGGTACCCTACTTTCTCCTGCTGAAATAGCGGTGGCAGCTACTATTGGTAAATCCAGTTTAAAAGTCACGCAAGCGCCCCGGGTGGCCATTATCTCTACTGGTGATGAGCTGGTAGAAGTTACCCAGACTCCTTTACCGCACCAGATTCGGAAATCAAATAGCTACATGTTGCAGGCAGCTATGCGCGAACAAAACGTGTTAGCTGATGTTTTTCATTTAATAGATGATAAGGCCTTATTATTAAGCGAACTCCAGGAAAAATTAAAAAAATACGACGTGCTGGTGTTAAGCGGGGGCGTTAGTAAAGGCAAAGCCGATTTTATTCCGGAGGTGTTACAGGAATTAGGCGTGCAACAGCTTTTCCACGAAGTAGCCCAACGTCCCGGAAAACCATTCTGGTTTGGGAAACATGCGGCTGGTCCGGTGGTTTTTGCGTTGCCGGGTAATCCGGTTTCTACGTTTGTTTGTTATTATAAATATATCCAACCTTGGTTGCGGTCTGTTTTGGGTGCCGCGCCAACGTGGTCGCTGCAAGCGCATTTAACCACCGAAGTTACATTCAACCCCAAGCTTACTTATTTTTTACCGGTGAAACTATTCGTGGCATCCACCGGAATCTGGCGGGCTCAACCGGTTACTATTGGCGGCTCCGGCGATTTTGCGGGCTTACTAACCGCCGATGGGTTTTTAGAACTGCCGCCGGATCAAATCAAGTTTTCGGCGGGTGACACCTTCCCGTTTATAGGGTTCAGACGGTAGTTGTTTGAATTTTTTAAAAATTCTATTTTTTGTAGGCATAACGGTAAATAGAGGAAGTAGAGTTACTTATATTACTACTCTTTCGGATTAAATAAATTTAAAAAATGGGATTAGGAATGTCTCTAAATCTAGAATTTAATAGTTAAAATGCAGTATTGTTTTATGCTTCCAATCTGTTAAAAAATAGATGAACCTACCGAAAAATAACTCCAGCTTTTTAACCAGTGTTACCGATAGAAGAGCCTTCATAAATGCGTTAACTAAAGCCGTCGGGGCTTCGGTATTGTTGACCAGTCCGTTTGTGTCTCAGGCGGAAAATTCAAATTATCCGCAGCAATCGTATACGGTAAAGCAAATTATTGACTTGTTTCTGAAGGAAATACCGGAAGCCCCTTTTGATAAAACCGTAGATACTTTAAAATCAGGTAGTGCTGATACAAAGGTCACCGGCATAATTACTACGATGTTTGCTACCATAGAAGTTATCCGGAAAGCCATTGACTTAAAAGCTAACTTTATAATTGCGCATGAACCTACTTTTTATAGCCACCAGGATGATACGGATTGGCTACAAAAAGACGAGGTTTACCAGTACAAAGCTAATTTGCTAAAACAGCATAATATTGCCGTTTGGCGCAACCACGATTACCTGCACACCCACAAACCCGATGGTGTAATGGCTGGGCTGATTGCTGCTTTGGGTTGGCAAAAATACGTGCAGCCGGAAACCCAAGCCCGTTTTGTTTTGCCGGCCACTTCTTTTAAAGACTTAGTCGCGCATGTGAAATCAAAATTAAACATCCAGATGGTGCGCTACATGGGAGAACCTACGCAATCCTGCCGGAAAGTTTTACTTTTGCCCGGTGCATCCGGAGCCAAAAGACACATAGCGGAAATTGAAAAGGAGAAGCCCGATGTAGTGCTGGTGGGGGAAGCTCAGGAATGGGAAACGGTAGAATACGTGCGGGATGCTCAAGCCAAAGGCGATAAGCTGTCGTTGGTATTACTGGGTCATGCGGTGAGCGAAGAGCCCGGAGCCGAATGGATGGCTTCGTGGCTCAAAGCAAAGGTGCCCGGCTTGAAAGTAACGCATGTGGCATCTCGGAACCCGCTGTCATTTATGTAAAATTTTAAAAATTTGGTGTGGATGAAGATTTTACTGGAGCCAGTCGGTAGACTGGCTTTTGTCTTTTAGTAGGAGTGAAGTTGCGCTGAACACTTGCGCTCCTATCCAACTATAAGTATAAACTTACGGAAGGAGAAAAGATTTTACACAACACGTTATTTAATGTTTACAATCTAAATCTTTTTCCACTACAATTCTCAGCTGTTTTTCATTACCTAAGTCAATTAGATCATCAAAGCCAATTAAATCTGTATCTACCCATTTTTGCGCCATTGTCTCAGGAATAGAAACAACAATGGTGTTGTGGTTAAATTGAACGCTAACTTCTTTATCAGAAGTTTGTTGTAAAAGATAACGCAAAGCATTGGTTTTGTCGGGACTGAAGGAAATCGTTTCTTCTATCTGACCTGCATCGGCAAATTGAGTAACTTCGGCTTCGGAGAGGCGCAAACGCAAACTGTTTCCCTGGATTCTGAGTTTCATAGTTATTTAGTTTATGGTCGAGAGTCGATGTTCATAGACCATAGCTTAATTTTTTAAATTTTTGTAATTTGAAGTTTATAGTTAACCAAATACGAAAAGAACTAGAGTTCTACTTTTAGGCTATCAATAAAATTCATTAAGCCCTCTTTTCGCAAACGCTAGAGGTATTACTTAAAACCTTTCACCAAGATAACTTTTTAACTTTACAACTTTCTAACCTTCAACTAAATTTCAACCTGTAACTTGCAGCCTGTAACCTGCAACTAAACAATGGAACCAGAGAAAACTTTTTCGCACCTGGATGCGGCCGGAAATCCGGCAATGGTAGATGTAAGTGCGAAAAGCGAAACAAAAAGAACAGCCATTGCCCAGAGTATTGTGGTGTTGGGCGATGAAATAATGCAGCATTTAAGCAATGGCGATATTCAAACCAAAAAAGGGCCGGTGTTTCAAACGGCGATTATTGCCGGTACCATGGGCGCTAAAAAAACTTCGGACTTGATTCCCTTATGTCACCCGTTGGGTCTGGAAAGCTGTAAATTTCAGATTCAGGTAAACGAAGCCAACGAAGTGGTTATTCAATGCACAGCCAGCTTAACCGGCAAAACCGGCGTTGAAATGGAAGCATTAACCGGGGCCAGCGTTGCCGCCTTAACTATTTACGATATGTGCAAAGCTTTTTCGCACGACATTGTTATTAAAGAAACCAGATTAATTAGTAAAACCGGAGGTAAAAGTGACTTCATTCGAAAATAAACCCGCGCACCAGAAGCATGTTGCTTTAAGTCGACCCAAGTTAGGACATTTCGGCAGAACAGAATTGGCTATTCTGGGTACACCCTGCGGTAATATCAAAAAGTTAGCCTTTGCTATCACGGCAAAATTATCCGGAAAATTAAAAATTGCTTACGTTGATGCCGATCATAAAAGTGCGGATGCCGAAGCAAGTAACGGTCCGGATGTAAATACCGCCTTAGCCTACGGTAGTTTTCTGGAGTATACCGATAAAATTACTTTTCAACGGCTGGATTACCGGACTAACTGGAACGAATATCAGCAAAAAACATTCTTCCAGTCGGCTGATTTGGTTTTGGTAAATGGTAACCATTTTCCGGCCCAAGCCCAGATAATCGTGATTGATCCGGCAAAGCCATTAGAGAAAAAACTAGATAAGCTCACCAACGTACGACTGATATTATTACAAGAAGGCGTTACGGAAGTGCCCGATTTTATTCAAAAACATGTAACAGATATAACTCAAATACCAGTCTTATCCATCACCGAAATCGAGAAAATTACAGACTTTATAGCTGGATTTTACCAACAGAACATACCTGTTTTAAATGGATTGGTTTTAGCGGGTGGCAAAAGTACCCGCATGCAAAGTGACAAAGGCTTATTGCAGTATCATGACCAAGACCAACGTACGCACGTACACCAATTGCTAAGCACTGTATGTGTGGAAGCATTTGTATCGTGCAATTCTACGCAAGCAGCGGATTTAGAAGATAAATTACCTTACCTGGAGGATCGTTTTTTAAATTTAGGACCAAAAGGCGGCATTTTAACGGCTTTGCAGCACGATCCTAATGTGGCTTGGTTAGCAGTAGCCTGCGATCTGCCTTTTTTAAGTAAAGAAACCCTCGACTATTTAGTACAGCACCGCGATCACACCAAAATGGCCACCGCTTTTTATGACTCGGATGGCAAATTTCCGGAGCCATTATTAACTATCTGGGAGCCGCGTAGCTATGCTTTGTTGCTGCAGTTTTTAAGTTTAGGTTATTCCTGTCCGCGCAAAGCTTTAATTAACTCCGATGTGAAATTGCTTACTATTCCAAATGTAACAGAACTGCGTAATGTAAATGACCAAGCGGCTTATAAAGAAGTATTAACCGACCTACATCAGAAAAGATAACAGTGATAGCGGTTTGTAGGATAAATTTTAATATTGAATAAAACCTGCCCCTTGTAACCTGTAATCCTCAACTAATTAAGGATGGGCGGCTACCCAGACTTCGCCATCTTCAAAAATTTCCTTCTTCCAGATAGGCACAATTTCTTTTAAAGTATCTATGATAAACTCGCATGCCTCAAAAGATGCTTTGCGGTGCGGCGTAGAAACGGCAATCACTACGGCTGCTTCGCCAATAGGCAATAAGCCGGTACGATGCACAATAGCTACTTTTTGCACCGGCCAGCGTTCAGAAGCCAAATCTGCCAGTTCCTGCATTTTCTTTAAGGCCATGGATTCGTAAGCCTCAAATTCTAACCGCACTACTGTTTTTTTCTGGGTATTATTCCGGACGGTGCCAATGAATACATTGATTGCTCCGGCACCATCCGATTGTACGGTCGCAATTATTTCTTCTGTATTAATGGGTTGATCGGTTAAAGCAATCATGATAGTACCAGGTATTAAGTATTAAGTAGCAGGATATTGAACGTTAAAGGATAAGTAATAACTTCAAGTCCTAATTAGTCAAAGCAAATAGCAGTAGTAAGAATAAACAGGTAAACTAAATCTTAATACCTGAAACTTATTACCTGCTACTATCATCCGCCACTTACCGGTGGAATTAAAGCAATTTCGTCGTTGGGTTTTAAAGTTATTTCAGGTTTTGCGTATTCGTCGTTTACGGCTACTAGAACTGAGTGTAGTTTTGTTAAACCCGGATAAGTAGTTTGTAAGTTATGAAGCAAATCCTGAACCTTAGAAGCTTCTGGAATGTCCAGTGATAACCAAGTCTGACCAATAATGTCTTTTGTAATACCAAATAAGCGAATTTTTAATTGCATAGGTTTCAATAATAAATCCTTGTTAAAGTTAACTAATTTATAATAGAATTAGTTATCTATTTACAATCTCGAAATTTTCTCGTACTTTCGGTAGTAAGCACCAGATTATGACTAAATCACGCCCGCAAATAGTAGATAATCACGGCCGTCCTTTAACGTACGTGCGATTGGCTGTTACCGATAGGTGCAATTTGCGTTGTTTTTATTGCATGCCCGCCGAAGGCATTGATTACCTTCCCAAAAAGCAATTGCTTACCTACGAAGAAATGGAACGATTGCTGCAGGTGCTGGCTGGGTTAGGTATTAGTAAAGTACGTATTACAGGTGGCGAACCATTTCTGCGTAAAGATTTAACTTACTTTCTGCGTCAGGTAAAAGCCATTCCGGGTATTGAAGAAATACATATTACGACTAACGGTGTACTTACCGAACAATATATTCCGGATTTAGTAAATTTAGGAATTAAGTCGGTTAATCTGAGCCTGGATACTTTAGACCGGGAGCGGTTCCATAAAATTACCCGTCGGGATGAATTTGAAAAAGTAATGCAAACGTATTATGCTTTGCTGGCTAATCAGATTTCAGTAAAAATCAACGCGGTAGTAATGGAAGGACAAAATATTGAAGATATTGTTCCTTTAGCTGCTTTAACCAAAGATCATCCGGTTTCGGTCAGGTTTATCGAAGAAATGCCCTTCAACGGTGAAGGCCAGCACTATCCGGTACTAACCTGGAATTACCGCAAGATAATTACTGAATTACAAACTGCTTTTCCGGATTTATACAAAGTTTCAGATGATGTGCACTCTACGGCCAACCATTACGCTATTCCAGGATATAAAGGCAATATTGGAGTGATTGCCGCCTTCTCCCGAACTTTTTGTGGCACCTGTAATCGTATTCGGGTAACTGCCCAAGGCGGATTAAAAACTTGTCTTTACGGGAATGATGTGCTGAACGTAAAAAATATTCTACGGAGCGGGGCTTCTGATGCCGCCCTCACCGAAGAGCTACTGAAAGCCTTTGATAGTCGGGCTAAAGATGGGTACGAAGCTGAAGCCCAACGACCTAAATTATTATCAGTTTTTGAATCTATGTCGATGATAGGAGGTTAAAGACCTCTACTAACTTTAATATAAAAGAAAAGCGGCTCTGTTACCAGAGCCGCTTTTCTTTTATATTAAGCTTTTTTACAATATATCGCTGAACAGTCCTGGAAAGATGCCTAATATTATGGTAAGCACCGCAATAAAAATTAAGGTAAAAGTTGTAAAGGAATCTACCTCTAAACGTTCGCCACTAGGCTCGCGCATGTACATGGCAATTACTACCCGGAAGTAATAATAAATACCAACCATCGACATTAAAATTCCTATTACCACTAACCACAATAAATCTTTTTCCAGCACACTACCAAAAATGAAGAACTTACCAAAAAAACCACCTGTTAACGGAATTCCTGCCAGCGAAAGCATTGAAACTGTCATAACAAAAGCTAAGAGCGGATTAGTTCGGCCTAAACCATTAAAGCCAGCATAACTTTCGTCACCATCGCGTTGGTCTGATACAATTTTTAAAATACCGAAAGCGGCTACGGTAGCTACGGAGTAAGCTAAGGAGTAAAAGAAAATTGCGTTCTCGGAACGACCGTTCAGGGCTAGCAGAGCTAACATTAAGTATCCAGCGTGAGAAATACTGGAATAAGCCATCATCCGCTTAAAGGAATCCTGAGCGGCAGCGCCAATATTACCTATTACTAAGGTAATTACGGTCATGGCTACTAAAGTGGGGAACCAAAAAGAATAAGCTCCGGAAAAAGAAACGGAAAGTAATTTATAAAAAGCAGCAAACCCCGCCGTTTTCACTACCGTCGACATAAAACCGGTAAACATAGCTGGAGTGCCTTCATACACATCGGGTGTCCAGAAGTGGAAAGGAGCCGCCGAAACTTTAAACGAAATACCAACTAAAACCAACAACAATCCCATTCCTAACAACGGCGACATTCCTTCGGTATTGGAGTTAGCAGCAGAACTTATTTCGGTAATGTAGAAAGTACTGGTTGCACCGTAAATTAAAGCTATACCAAATAATAAAATTCCGGTAGCAAACGAACCCATTAAAAAATATTTCAGGGCGGCTTCGTTAGAACGCAAGCTTCGCTTTTCACTTCCAGCCAGAACATACATGCTGATAGATAATATTTCTATTCCGATAAATAGCATCAGGATATTTTCGTAGGCAACCATCATAATAGCGCCAACAAGGGAGAATAAAAGCAAGGCAAAGTACTCCGGTAAATTGTCATCATTTATCCGGATATAACGAGCAGAAAAAGGTAAAATAAGGAGAGTGGTTAATACTACTATACTGGTGAAAGCTACCGCAAAATTATCAACGGTGAGCATATTGTTGAAATAACTTTCGGTTTGGTTCCAATCGGCCAGATTTGCTCCAAATACGATTACTAGGAACAATAAAACCAGCGGCAGCAGAATCCGGTTAGATTTCAGGAAGCCTAAAAATAGGTTTATAATACCGAAAGTAGTGAGTAAAATAATTGATACCATATTACAGTTGTTCTTAACATTTACCATTTACCAACTACCATTTACCAATTTTTATTTTTTATTTTTTAATAATTGGTAAATGGTAGTTGGTAAATGGTAAATGAATAACTATCTATTTATAATATTTAATAACTGATTTATTGATGGTTCTGAAATACTTAAGAATGTGTTGGGATGTAAACCAATCCAGAATACCATTACCACCAGCGGAATTAAAACCGCTTTTTCTATTTTGGTTAAATCTTTGAAATTAGCTGTTGCCGGGTTTTGTTCACCAAACATAACACGCTGGAACATCCGCAGCATATAAACGGCTCCCAGTATTATAGTTAAGCCAGCCACTGCACCTAACCAGCCATTGTACTTATAAACACCCATTAACAATAAAAACTCGCCCACAAACCCGTTAGTGAGAGGTAAGGCTACGGCACCCAGTAGCAAAATCATGAAGTAGATGGATAAAGCTGGCGTACTTTGCGTAATACCACCTAAACTCTCTATATCGCGGGTATGGGTACGGCGGTAAATAATATCAACAATGAAGAATAAACCCGTTACGTTAATCCCGTGGCTTAACATCTGAATCATTCCGCCTTGTAGGCCTTGCTCATTTAAAGTAAAAATACCAGCGGCAATTAAGCCTACGTGCGCAATAGAAGAGTAAGCTAACAAGCGTTTCAAATCGCGCTGGCGAATAGCAATAATAGAACCGTAGATTATACCAATAACCGAAAGTATCAAAACCAACTCATCCCATTGACTTACGCCTAATGGAACTACTGGCAGTAACCAGCGGATAACTCCATAGATACCCATTTTCAGCATAATACCGGAAAGTAACATAGTGGCTGGTGCCGGAGATTCGGTGTAAGTATCGGGTTGCCAGGTATGAAAAGGGAATACTGGCATTTTAATGGCAAAAGCCAGAAACAAGAACCAGAATATCCAGCTTTGGCTGCTAGCATCTAAGGTTAACTGGTAAAAAGCGTTAATATCTGAAGAGTGATTGCCTGGCGTTTGGAAATACAGGTAGATAAACCCTACCAGCATAAACAACGAGCCAATAATGGTATACAAGAAAAACTTAAACGTAATGGCAATTCTTCGTTCACCACCCCAAACGGCCGCAATAAAGTAAATCGGAATTAAAGCTACCTCCCAGAAAAAGTAAAATAAGAAAGCATCAAAAGAAACAAACACGCCAATCAAACCAGTTTGCATGAGTAGAATAAGCGCGTAAAAAGCCGATGGATTCTTATACGAATGCGGAAAGGAAGCTAAGATAATTAACGGTACCAGAAAGGTCGTCAGGAAAACCATAAGCAAACTAATGCCATCCATGCCGATGCTAAACGTAATACCCGCAGAAGAAATCCAGTCTTTTACTAAAGTAAATTGGGGAGCCACGGAAGGTTCAAACTGCAGCATGGCGTATATAGCCAACAAAAACTCCAGAATGGCAGCCCCGAAAGCAAATTTTTTGGCGGTGTTACCTTTTAAAAGCAGAACCAATAAGGCCGCCGCCGCGGGCCAGAAAAGTAATAAAGCTGTTATCATCTTTTTCTTGCTACCAGAATCTAAAGTTTAATAGTATAATAAGGGCAATGCTCAGAACCATGGCAAAAATATAGAAGCCAATATCTCCAGTTTGTAGTAAGCGCAAGGAACGGCCGCCACCGAGAACAGTTTTTCCAAAGCCATTTACTACTGGGTCAATAATACTTTGCTCAACAAACCGGTACACATTGGTCGAGAGCCACATTATTGGTCGTACAATTAGAGCATTATAAATCTCGTCGATGTAATATTTGTGGTAAATCAAATTGTGCAAAGGAGAGAGGCGGGTATCTTCATCAGCAGGTACGGTACGTTTTTTAACGTAAGTAACATAAGCGACAATAATGGCTAATACTGCTACACCTACCGAAATGGCCATGAGAATGTATTCTGTTGAGTGGGATAACTCTGCCGCTTCGAACATGCTTGGATTCGCTATTCGGGCATTATTAAATACCGGAGAGAGAAAATCTGCCAGATAATGATGGGCACCAAATACTGCCGGAATACCCATAAAGCCACCAATCGTAGATAATATTGCCAGAATAATAAGCGGTAAGGTCATGCTGGCTGGTGACTCATGCAAATGGTGGCGTTGTTCTTCGGTGCCCCGGAAAGAACCAAAAAAGGTTAAATACAACAACCGGAACATGTAAAAAGCGGTCATGAATGAAGCAAATACCCCAAAGGCCCACATGATTTTACTGTGCTCCCACACGTGCGCCAACAATTCATCTTTCGAGAAGAAACCGGCAAACGGTGGAATTCCTGAAATAGCTAATGTTCCAATTAAGAAGGTTAAAAATGTTATTGGTAATTTCTTGCGCAAACCACCCATCATCCGAATATCCTGTTCGCCGCTCATAGCGTGAATAACACTACCCGCACCCAGGAACAATAATGCTTTAAAAAAGGCATGAGTAAGTACGTGGAACATGGAAGAAGTATAAGCGGTAACGCCTAAAGCTAAAAACATATATCCTAACTGACTAACAGTAGAGTAAGCGAGTACTTTTTTAATATCGTTCTGAGCTAAACCAATGGTTGCCGCAAATACTGCGGTTATTAACCCAATAATTGCAATTACGTGCAGCGTATCTGGGGCAAGGCTATACAACACGTTGGAGCGCAATACCATGTAAATACCTGCCGTAACCATGGTAGCCGCGTGAATAAGCGCAGAAACTGGGGTAGGTCCAGCCATCGCATCGGGTAACCAGGTATAAAGGGGTAATTGCGCGCTTTTACCCATTGCGCCAACAAATAATAATAAGGTAATAGTAACTATAACGGGTGCATTTAGTAAGTTGGGCATTTGCGTGGCTTTACTAAATACCTCCGCGTAGGAAACACTTTCGAAAGTGTTAAATATTAAGAAAATACCTAACAAAAAGCCCAAATCACCAATACGGTTCATGATAAAAGCTTTCTTAGCGGCATTGTTGTAGTTCTGGTTTTTATTCCAGAAGCCAATTAACAAGTAAGAGCATAAACCAACCCCTTCCCAACCAAAAAACATTAAAACGTAGTTAGAGCCCATTACCAGCAGCAGCATCGAAAAAATAAACAAATTCAGGAAAGCGAAGAACTTTCCGAAATTCTCATCGTGGTGCATGTAGCCAACGGAATATACGTGAATGACAAATCCAACGCCCGTAACCAGCAGCAGCATAATCAGCGATAACTGGTCGATTTGGAAGGAGATTGGAATTTGCAGATTCCCGACTGACACCCAATTAAAGATATCAGTTAAATAAGGCTGACCATTAAAACTAAAGAATAGATAAAGGGATAAGAGAAAAGAGGTAAAAACGGTTGCCGAACCAATAAACCCGGCTAAACCAACGGGTAATTTACGGTTGCCTAAGCCGTTAATAAGAAATCCGATAAATGGCAGCAAAGGTATTAATAAGCAAATTAGCGCCATCTCCGGATTATTTGCAGGCATTGCGACTTCTTGCATCTACAATCTAGGTTTGTGGGAATCTTTCTATGGTAAAAAACTTAAAAATTTTAGTTAGTTGGTTAAACTGAAATTTAAGGAACTACCATTTTAAATTATTTAAGATATTAATATCTGTAGACCGGATGTTCCGGTAAATCATAACAATAATTGCCAAACCAACGCAAACTTCGGCGGCAGCCACAGCCATTATAAAAAATACAAAAACTTGAGCATTGGCATCGGAACGATAAGCCGAAAAGGCAGTAAGCAATAAGTTTACTGCGTTTAACATAAGCTCAATGCACATAAAGATAACAATGGCATTACGCCGGGTTAAAACCCCGGTTACACCAATAACAAAAAGTGCAGTACTAAAAAACAGATAATAATTTAAGGGTATTGTCCGGATTACCTCAGGTATTTGATCCATGGGCAAATGATAGAAGCGTTAGCTATAAGGTTTACTTTCTCCACGAAGCCGCAAAGTTACGTCATTTTTAATAAAAGCATAATTTATCTCCTATCTTCTTTTGTAAAAGCTTTGCGGTAGTAAATCTACTTTTAATGGCAGTGTTTCTGATTGTAATTTTATTAATGTATAAAATCCCTCCATATAATTAATGAAAAGACGTTGAATTGAAGAGGTTAGTTAAAGGTATATAATAAGATTTAAGAAAAATAAAAGGGATTGTGCTCTACAATCCCTTTTATTTTTCTATTGAATCAATCTATAATCAATTTAAAAATGACGTTCCCCAATTTCCTTTTTTCCTAACATTACGGCGCCTACCATAGCTACCAAAAATAATACGGATGCTAATTCAAATGGTAACAGGTAATTCTTAAATAAGACCTTACCTAAATTTTCTACCATGCCAATTTGGGAGTTAAAAGTATCCGGATTGTAGCTTCCAGTAGGAGCATCTTTTAAAGCGGCCACCATCACTACTAATAACATACCCCCAGAAATTACCCCTGCCACTTTTACTAAAGCAGATTTATGCCGTTCTGTTTCCTTGTTCAGGTTTAAGAACATAATCACAAACAAGAACAAAACCATAATGGCACCGGCATAAACAATAATATTTACTGCCGCTAAAAACTGTGCATTTAGTAAAATATAATGCCCGGATAGAGAAAAAAAAGTAAGAATCAGGAACAATACACTGTAAACAGGATTCCGGGAAAATACCACTCCTAATGCAGCAATGAGAGTTAGAAAAGTTAAGAAATAAAAAAGGCTACCAGTCATAATTTATTTTATAGTTTGTAGTTGATTGTCTAGGGTTAATAGACTATCAACTATAAAAATTTAGAAAACTGTGGACTTTGGACTATCGTCTATGGTCTACTAATAACGATATTTAATGTTTTCTTTAGAATTACCCGCATCCAATGGTTCCAGTAAGCGGTCTTTACCATAAATAAACTCGTCACGCTCGTAACGGGGAGGAGCCATTTTATTGTTCTGTAAAAACACCGCTTCCTTCGGGCATGCTTCTTCGCATAGACCGCAGAAAATGCAACGTAACATATTTATTTCGTAGGTTACCGCATACTTTTCTTCGCGATATAAATGTTCTTCGCCTTTTTTGCGTTCGCCGGCTACCATGGTAATAGCTTCGGCCGGACAAGCAACCGCACATAAACCACAGGCAGTGCAACGTTCCCGATTTTTTTCATCGCGGCGCAAAACGTGCAAACCCCGAAACTCTTTACCAATAGGGCGCTGTTGTTCCGGATATTGTATTGTTGCTTTCTTTTTAAAGAAGTGGCGCATGGTAATAGAAAGCCCTTGGAAAACAGCCGGCAAATACATTTTTTCGGCTATTGTCATTGGCTTTTTCTCTACCAATTTTGCTCTATTTGATAAGGGTTGCATAAAATTTTATAACAATTTAGATGCTGATGTCTGAAATAATATAACAGACGGTATTGAGTAATCTGTTTTAGCAACGGAGCGGAAAATTACCAGCCCAATTTCTCGCCTAGCAAAATACCTCCACCTGTTAAAACAATATTTAAAATAGCAAGCGGGATTAAAACTTTCCATCCCAGGTTCATCAACTGGTCGTAGCGGAAACGCGGTAAAGTCCAACGTACCCACATAAAGAAGAAGATAAAAAAGAAAATCTTCGCAAATAAAACTACTGTTCCTAAAATAGTAACAATGTTATGCGCTAATTGTGGGTCTTTGGAAATATTAGCTTCCAGCCAATCCATACCCGGAAAATTAAAACCACCAAAGTACAAAGTGCTCATTACCGCAGAGGCTACAAAAATGTTAATGTACTCCGCGAATAAATAAAGACCCAGTTTCATGGAAGAATATTCGGTATGGTAGCCACCAATTAATTCGGTTTCGCATTCCGGTAAGTCAAAGGGGGTACGGTTAGTTTCGGCAAATGCACAGACCAGGAAAATAATAAATCCTAACGGCTGGTACCAAATATTCCAATTAAAACCGTGTTGCTGCAATGAAATCTCGCGTAACGATAAGGTGCCAGTCATCATTAAAATAGCAATAATGGAAAGACCCATCGCCAATTCGTACGAAATGTTCTGGGAGGCAGCCCGAACAGCGCCTAATAACGAAAATTTGTTATTAGATGCCCAACCACCAATCATAACGCCGTAAACTCCTAAAGAAACTACTCCGAAGATATAAAGCATTCCTATGTTTACTTCAATAGCCTGTAACCGGATTTCGGGCAAACCCTCAAAACGAAGCGTATTGCCAAATGGAATAACCGCGCTGCTCATGCAAGCGGTAAGCATAGCCAGCGATGGTCCGGCAATAAACAACCACTTGTTTGATTTGGCAGGAATAAATTCTTCTTTGAAAAACATTTTTACCGCGTCAGCAAGTGGCTGAGCTAAGCCAAACGGACCTGCCCGGTTGGGGCCAATCCGGTCCTGCAAAAAAGCAGCAACCTTACGTTCCGCATAAGTAGAGTAAGTGGCAATTAATAAGGTAATACCAAAAATGGTAATAATGATAATCGCCTGAATGGCTAAAATAGGCATGTTATTTTATGGTATAAATGGTCTTGGAAAATTATTTAATTCATCAACCGTACTCTGCGGCAAATCAGGAACTAACTGCGGATTAATTACCGGAAGTTCATAATGATTGGCCGAAATAACCGAAGCGCGAGCAATGTGCCGCGGGCCATCCACTGTCCAGTCGCTCATTTCTTTTTTCTCGAAGCGACACTCGTTACAGATAAAATCTACTACTTCGCCGTACTCATTTTTGCGGGCCGTTACACGTAAAACATCGTTGCCTCTATTCCAGAGTACTACTTTACCCGTACATTTCGGACAATCGCGATGAGCATCTAAAGGCTTGGTAAACCAAACCCGGTTTTTAAACCGGAAAGTTTTATCGGTTAAAGCTCCCACTGGGCATACGTCAATAACGTTGCCGGAGAAATCGTTATCAATTACATTTTCGATGTAAGTGCCAATTTCAGAAGCATCTCCGCGACCTAATACTCCGTGTACCCGCTTATCCGTAATCTGGTCGGCGGTATAAACACAACGGTAGCACAAAATACAGCGGTTCATGTGCAACTGAATTAACGGACCAATATCTTGCCGCTCAAAAGTACGACGATCTTCCTCGTAACGGGTGGCGGAGGTGCCGTGTTCGTACGAAAAATTCTGTAAATCACATTCACCAGCCTGGTCACACACCGGGCAATCCAGCGGATGATTAATTAATAGCATTTCCACTACACCCTTCCGTGCTTCCAGCACTTGAGGAGAAAGGGTGTTTTCTACTACCATACCATCTTGCACCGGTGTTACGCACGAAGCTACCAATTTTGGCATGGGCCGAGGGTCTTTAGCGGAGCCAGCAGTTACTTTTACTAAGCAGGCGCGGCATTTACCACCGCTACCTTTTAAAGGCGTATAGTAACACATGGCGGGAGGTACTATATCGCCTCCTATTTTGCGGGCTGCATTTAATATAGAGGTACCATCTGGCACTTCTACTTCAATACCGTCGAAAGTTATTTTTGCCATTTATATCTAGTTGTCAGTTGTTGGTTATTAAGGGTATGTCAATATCTACCATTCACCAACTTGTTATTTTTTAATCAAACTCCCTGATTTAGATTAAGAGTAGGTAAAACTTAAACTTGATTAAACCTTTGCTTATTCTATAAAAGAGAAAATTTAAAAATTAGTAGTATCTACTATTAAATTTTAGAAAGAAATTTACTTTTTCTGTCAAACCTTACCGGAAATTTCCTGGTAAAAGCTTATGGTTGCCAACCTTATATTTTACTAGTATGTAGTTACTATAATGTTGGTAGTTTGTTATTTTATAATTCAGCTTAAACTAAGGATGCTACTTCGGCACCGCGGTAAACAGCACCAGGCTGCGTAGCCGCTTCCGGATGTTTCACATGCCATTCAAACTCTTCCCGGAAATGACGCACCGCACTCGCCACTGGCCAGGCAGCAGCATCGCCTAATGGGCAAATAGTATTTCCTTCGATTTGCTTGGAAACATTTACCAGTAAATCAATGTCGTGCATGTGGCCGTGACCATGTTCAATGCGGTGCAGGATTTTTTCCATCCAACCGGTACCTTCGCGGCAAGGGCTACACTGACCGCACGATTCATGATGATAGAAACGGGAGAAGTTCCAGGTATTGCGAACAATACAAGTAGTATCATCCATTACAATAAATCCACCTGAACCTAACATTGTACCGCTCACAAATCCCCCTTCAGACAATGATTCATAGGTCATTACTCGTGGCGTACCTTCGGCAGTTTTTAAGAACAATTGAGCTGGTAAAATAGGAACGGACGAACCTCCTGCTACTATAGCTTTAAACTGACGACCTTTCCAGATACCACCGCAATATTCATCCGAAAATAAAAATTCTTCAACCGGTAAGCCTAATTCAATTTCATAAACCCCAGGCTTATTAATATGACCACCCGCTGAAATTAGCTTGGTACCCGTACTGCGACCAACCCCAATTTTGGCGTATTCTTCTCCAGTATTATTTACAATCCAAGGTACAGAAGCAATAGATTCTACGTTGTTTACTACAGTAGGGCAAGCATATAAGCCTTGCACCGCCGGGAATGGCGGTTTGTTGCGGGGGTTCCCACGTTTACCTTCTAAAGATTCCAGTAAAGCCGTTTCTTCGCCGCAAATATAGGCTCCACCTCCAGGGTGTACGTGTAAATCCAAAGAATAACCCGAACCCAAAATGTTTTCCCCTAAAAGACCAGATGCGTAGGCTTCGGCAATTGCTTTTTCTAAAATTCGGAGCACAAACATAAGTTCGCCGCGAATGTAAATGTATGAGGTACGGGCTCCCAAGGCATAGCTAGAGGTAATCATACCTTCTATCAAAGCATGTGGGATTTTTTCCATTAATACCCGGTCTTTGAAGGTGCCTGGCTCCGACTCGTCGGCATTACAAACCAAGTAACGTGGTTTACCTTCCGGTTTCGCCAAAAAGCTCCACTTCATTCCGGTAGGGAATCCGGCACCCCCCCGACCCCGTAAGCCTGATTTTTTCACTTCTTCCACCACTTCTTCCGGAGTCATGGTTTTAAGTGCTTTTTCCACGGAGCGGTAACCACCCATTTTGCGGTAAACCTCCAAGGTATTAATGCCGGGTACGTTAATATGTTCAGTTAATATTTTTCTTCCCATTTTTTCTTAGATTCAAGTATCAGGACACAAGTACCAAGACTATCAAATTCACTTTTTTATTATTCAGACTTCTGTTTCAGGTTTAAAAATTTTGTTATAAATCTTACTGCCTGATCCATCCTGCCTGATACTATTTACTCATTTCTCATATCGTCCAGCAGTTTATCGGTGCTGTCCGGGTCTAGATTTTCGTAGTATGTTTCCCGGATTTGCAGCATAGGACCCATACCACAAGCCGCAAGGCATTCTACCGTTTTTAAAGTAAACATACCATCCGCGGATGTTTCCCCCACTTTGCATCCTAGCCGGTGCTCCAGGTGTTCAATCAACTGATCGGCACCCCGTAACATACAAGGACCTGTCCGACAAACTTCCAACACATGCTTACCCACTGGTTTTAAATTAAACATGGTGTAAAAAGTAGCTACTTCGTACACTTCAATGGGGGCAATACCTAAAATTTCAGCTACTTTATCTTGCACCTGAGAGCTTACCCAACCTCCAAATTCAGCCTGCGCAATGTGTAACACCGGTAAAATGGCTGATTTCTTCCGATCCGGTGGATAATGAGAAATGTAACGCTGAATTTCGGCCATTGCTGCATCCGAAAATTGAATGTCGTTGATTGTTGTTGTATTGTCCATTTTAAAGTTAGCGGCGATAAACTGCTAAGTTTTCAGCACTCCGCTTTACCTAGCATTTTAATTTATCTGCTTTTCTATAGCTAATTTATTTTAAGATTATCTTTCCGGCTATCAGGCCTTTATTGCAAATTACTAGGCATCCAGCTCCCCGGCAATCACATTCATGCTACTCAGAATAATAATGGCATCGGAGAGCGACGTGCCTACTACCATTTCCGGGTAAGCCTGGTAATAAATAAAGCAAGGCCGCCGGAAATGCAACCGGTAAGGAGCCCGACCACCATCACTAATCAGATAAAAACCTAATTCGCCATTTGCACCTTCTACGGAGTGGTAAACTTCACCAACCGGAGCATCAATTTCTCCCATTATAATTTTGAAATGGTAAATCAAGGCTTCCATGTTGCGGTATACTTCCTGCTTAGGTGGCAGGTAATATTCTGGAGCATCGGCGTGATAAGGGCCTTCCGGTAAGTTTTCTAAAGCTTGCTCGATAATGCGTAAACTTTGCCAGATTTCTTCGTTCCGTACCAAAAAGCGATCGTAAGTATCGCCTTTAGTACCTACCGGAATTTCAAAATCAAAATCTTCGTAAGAAGAGTATGGATTCATTATACGTACATCATAATCCACTCCGGCAGCACGCAGGTTTGGTCCGGTAAAACCGTAATTCAAGGCTTTTTCGGCGGTAATTGGTCCTACATCTACGGTGCGGTCCATAAAAATACGGTTACGGTTAAACAGCGATTCAAACTCACGCATTACCGGCGGAAATTCCTTTATCCATTTGCGCAACTTTGCTAAAGCAGTAGGAGAGAAGTCCCTTTCCATGCCGCCGATCCGGCCCATGTTAGTAGTTAGGCGAGCGCCGCAGATTTCTTCATAAATTTCGTATACTTTTTCCCGCTCCTGAAATACATACAAGAAGCCCGTAAAAGCACCGGTATCCACACCTAAAATAGAATTACAAATAAGATGGTCGGTAATCCGGGCCAGTTCCATTACAATTACGCGCATGTAATCGGCCCTTTTAGGGATTTTTACCCCAAGTAATTTCTCCACCGTCATCCACCATCCCATATTATTTATAGGAGAGGAACAGTAATTTAACCGGTCGGTAAGGGGAGTTATTTGGTAAAACGGACGGCGTTCGGCAATTTTTTCGAAGGCCCGGTGAATGTAACCAATCGTGGGTACCCCCGAAATAATTCTCTCACCGTCCATTTGTAATATATTCTGGAAAACACCGTGTGTTGCCGGGTGAGTAGGTCCCAGGTTAAGCGTAGTTAACTCCCGTTCAAAATCTCCAACGTTTTGCACGGCGCCAGAGGAATTCCCAGGCATTATGCCGGTATTTGAAGGAGTACCGTTCTTAATATCTGCCATATATTGGTCCAGTATTCAAATTGTTATTTGCTGATTTTATTAGTAAAACAGAATCAATAAATAACTTTATATAATCAATTATTACTTAAAATATACGTTAGCCGGAAGTATTTCTCCTTTATGGCTAACTACAGCGCTTATCTGCCGAAGAAAGTATCTACCTTGTCTTCACGCGTTCCATCCTCTAATGCATACTGCTTACGTAAAGGGTGGTAAGTCATGTCTTCTACATTTAAAATCCGAATCAGATTAGGATGTCCTACGAAGATAACCCCAAAGAAATCATAAGCTTCCCGCTCCATCCAGTTAGCGGTTTCATACAGGTTGGTTAAGGTAGGCATATTCGGGTCTTCAATCGGGAAGAAAATCTTAATCCGGAGGCGTACATTGTGCACTAAACTGTGTACATGGTACACCATTCCTAATTCGGCTCCTTGCTTTTCCGGGTAATGAACGCCGCACATAGTAGTGAGGAAATTCATTTGCAGATACTCATGGTAATACAAGTATTCCATGATCGGAAGCAAATTTTCGCGAGATGTAGTAAGAGTTAACAAACCATAAGGCTCCCAAATATCAAAAAGGGCGTCGCCGAATTTTTTAGTTAAATGTTCGAGAAGGATCTGGTTATTAAGCGGCTCCATGCGTTATTTAATGTTATAGGAAGCTAATAAAGCTTGATACTCCGGAGAATTCCGGCGACGCAGGGATTCATTTTTTACCAGGTCCTGAATGCGCATTAATCCATCTAATACCTGTTCGGGCCGCGGCGGACAACCTGCTACGTACACATCAACCGGAATTATCCGGTCAATACCTTGTAATACGCTGTACGTATCAAAAATACCACCGCTAGTAGCGCAAGCTCCCATAGCTAATACCCAACGCGGCTCCGCCATTTGCTCGTAAACCTGTTTTACAATGGGCGCCATTTTCTTGGCAATAGTACCCATCACCATTAATAAGTCTGCCTGACGCGGCGAAAAGCTTGGGCGTTCAGAACCAAAACGGGCTATATCGTAATGTGCCCCCATTGTTGCCATAAATTCGATACCACAGCAAGAGGTAGCAAATGGCAAAGGCCACAAAGAGTGGCTGCGGGCTAATCCAACTACTTTTTCTAAGGAAGTGGCAAAAAAACCGGCGCCTTCAAAGCCATCCGGTGCATCTACCATTTTTATATCTGCCATACAATCTATGTTCTTGATTTAGATAATTAAAACGAATGAACGTTCTAAAATCCAACATCTATTAGCTTATAAAAGTTTTACTATTTTGGTGGGTTACTCCCATTTCAGGATGCCCTTCTTGATAACGTAAAAGAAACCAATTAATAATAACGCCATAAAGACCAGCATTTGTATAAATCCGTCGAAACCAAATTCCCTGAAATTTACCGCCCAAGGATAAAGAAATATGATTTCTACGTCAAATAATACAAATAATATAGCCGTCATGAAGTACTTGTAAGAAATGGGGGTACGGGCATTCCCAACTGACTCAAGACCACTTTCCCAGGCAGCGTCTTTTACCTTACTGTGCCGTTTGGGGCCAATAAGGTGGGTAACCACCATAGAAAAAATTACAAAGCCTAAAGCGGCCGCAAATTGAATTAATATGGGTAAGTAGTCCGATGGTAATTGATTTACGGGCGCTGTTTCCATTCTTTAGGGTTCCGTTTGTGAAATTTGGAGCAAAAGTACGCATTAATCATAAAGATTCAAACAAAGCAGCATTTGTTAAGGACACACCTTTCAGAAAGTTTAAGAATCAAAATGACTTATTTTGGTAAATAGTAAAAATAGCCGGCAAGCAGAAACCTATATAAGTAAAGCTATTGTTGATAGCTGGATTATTTTATTTACTAACTGGAGCGGTATTTTTAAGTAAATTACTCGCTACCATCCAATTTATAAAGCGCTCGAACCAATCATCCGGCGTAGTAGGATTTTTCAGACCAAAACCGTGACCACCTTTTGGATAAATATGCAGTTCGGTATTTATACCAAGCTTATGTAAAGCCTGGTAAAACAAGATACTATTGTCTGGCGGTACTACTTTATCGTCAGAAGCATGAATTAAAAAGGTAGGAGGAGTTTGAGCTGTAATTTGTTGCTCGTTGGAGTATTCTTTTAATTTTTCCGGAGAAGCATTTTTGCCCAACAAATTATCAAATGAACCCTGATGAATTACCCCAGGCTGGCTGCTAATAACCGGGTAAACTAAAACCATAAAATCTGGGCGTACCGAAATGTTATCGGGGTTTGGAGTAACTGCTTTTTGAAAATGCGTGCCCGCGGTAGAGGCCAGGTGACCACCGGCCGAAAATCCCATAATACCTATCCGCTTAGGGTCTACCTGCCATTCAGTAGCCCGTTTGCGCACTACCCGGATGGCTTGCTGTGCATCTTGTAAAGGCGCTATTTCGGGGTTAGTAGAAGTTTTAGAGCTGGGCAAGCGGTATTTTACCACGAAAGCAGCAATTCCTTTTTCATTCAATCTCCGGGCAACATCTACCCCTTCGTGACCAGCCGCTATAATTCCGTAGCCGCCTCCCGGGCAAATAACTACAGCCGCGCCGGTAGCTTTGTCTTTTGAAGGTAAATAAGCTGTAAGCGTAGGATTACGAACCAGGCTGATGCGCAAAATACCATCTGTTTCTGTTTTTTCTTCGTTAGGGCCAGGTTTGGCATTAGGGATATTGCCTTCGTACAAGGGAAGTTCCATAGGTTTGGTTTGGGCAAAGGCCGGACTTAAATTCAGGCTAAAAAGTGTAAACAGGAGAATAGCTACTTTTTTCATGGGCAACTAGCAGAACACAAAGTTAAGTTTTCGTTAAAGCTACAGCAATTTATTTTCTTATTGTAATAATCACTACAAGTATTATAAAGATGACTATCCGGATTTTATATAAGCAATTAAAATATTTAGAGCTTTAAATTTTAATACTATTCTTGATTTTAAAATTTGAATTTAATTAAAAACAAGAAGCCCCGGTAGTAGAAACAACCGGGGCGGATATTGCTAATTATTCTGGTTGCAAAAACGGATACTGGTAATCAACTGCGGGCACAAAAGTTTCTTTTATAGTGCGGGTAGAAGTCCAGCGGATAAGGTTAAATACAGAACCCGCCTTATCGTTGGTGCCGGAAGCCCGAGCACCGCCAAAAGGCTGTTGACCTACAACAGCGCCGGTTGGCTTGTCGTTGATATAAAAATTACCGGCAGCGTGCAGTAATTTATTTGTCGCCAGGTCAATAGCGTAACGGTCACGGGCAAATATAGAACCCGTTAACGCATAAGGCGAGGTAGTATTTACTATTTCCAGTATTTCTTCAAATTCAGCTTCCTGGTACACGTAAATAGTAATAACCGGACCAAATATTTCTTCGCACATGGTTACATAAGCCGGGTCTTTTACCAACAACACCGTAGGCTCAATAAAATAACCTACCGATTTATCGAAATTACCACCGGCAATAACTTCTACTTCCGGGTCATTTTTAGCGGCTTCAATGTATTTGGTAATTTTATTAAATGATTTTTCATCAATAACAGCATTTATAAAATTACTAAAATCTTCCGGCGAACCCATTTTAAAGGATTTCAAATCTTCGATTACAGATTGCTTTACTTCTTGCCAAAGATTTGCCGGAATATAAGCCCGGGAAGCGGCTGAGCATTTCTGGCCCTGGAACTCAAAAGCCCCGCGCGAAATTCCTACCGCTACTTCTTTGGCATCGGCAGAAGGGTGCGCCACAATAAAATCTTTACCACCAGTTTCGCCGACAATGCGCGGGTAGCCGCGGTACAAATGCAGGTTGTTGCCAATGGTTTTCCAGATATTATTAAAAACGGCAGTTGAACCGGTAAAATGAATACCCGCAAAATGGCGATGACTGAAAATTACCTCGCCGGCAACCGGACCATCAACGTAGATTAGATTAATAACGCCATCGGGTAAGCCGGCGGCCTGGAATAAGCGCATCAAAAACTGAGCGGCGTAAATTTGGGTGTAAGCGGGCTTCCAAACCACAACGTTACCCATCATGGCAGGAGAAGCCAGTAAATTGCCGGAGATTGCCGTAAAATTAAAGGGAGTTAAAGCAAACACGAAACCTTCCAATGGGCGGTGTTCTAGGCGGTTCCAAACTCCTGGGCTGGATTCGGGTTGCTGCGCGTAAATCTCCGTCATAAACTTTGCATTAAACCGCAGAAAATCGATCATTTCGCAGGCAGAATCAATTTCGGCTTGGTAGGCATTTTTAGATTGTCCTATCATAGTAGCCGCATTTAAACGTGCCCGCCAAGGTCCGGCGAGTAATTCGGCCGCTTTTAAAAATATGGCCGCCCGGCTTTGCCAGGGAGTATTTGCCCATTGTTCCCGGGCAGCTAAAGCAGCCTCAATGGCTTGGGTAACGTGGCTGGCATCACCTTCGTGAAAATAACCTAAAACGTGCTGGTGATCATGAGGCATGGTAAGTGGTTGTTTGTTACCGCTCCGCACTTCCTGATTACCAATGTACATAGGTATATCTAATTGCTGTTCTTTCAGCTCTATATACGTTTGTTGAAGTTCTTTTCTTTCCGGCGAACCTGGTGCATAACTTTTAACGGGTTCGTTTACCGGCAGAGGTACTTTATAAAATCCAGACATGGTCTTTTAGTTTTTTAGTTGCAGGTTATCGATTGGAAAGCTGCAAAGTTAAATTGTTGAACTATTAAATTGTTGAATTAATAGATAGATTATGTACTAACGCGAAGATCTGGCCTGTTGTTTACTATTCAGCGAGTTTCTTCCCAGACCAAATGATAAGCAAAAGAAACAAGCTACCCGTATCAGATAACCTTACAACCTTATAACTTTTAAAATTAATGACCTTTCAACCTACCACTCACAGCACCCGCATCAGTTCGCTGAGGCAGCTGATTTCGTAAGTTACTTTTTGGTAATGGCGTTTTTTTGCCGGGTTAAAGTATATCTGATCAATGCCCGCGTTTTTGGCCCCTAGTATATCCGCTTCCAGGCTATCCCCAATCATAAGGCTATCGACTGCTTTTACATTCGCCCGGTTAAGCGCGTGTTCAAATATTTTCCGGTCGGGTTTGCTACAGTTAATACACTCCGAGGTAATAACTTCGGTGAAATACCCGTGCAGATCCGAAGATGCCATTTTTATTTTTTGCACATCTTTAAACCCATTGGTAATAATATGCAGCGTATATTTTTTTTGCAGATAGTTCAGAACCTGGTACGTGTACGGGAAAACGGCCGTTTTTTGAGGACAAAGCGTAGTAAAAGCTTCGGGTAAACCAACCGGAATTTGCTCCGGAGTTAGGCCGAGTTTTAGTAAAGTTTGTTCAAAACGGTTTACGCGTAGTTCTTGCTGGGTAATTTTACCTTCGTGGTATTGTCGCCACATGCGGTGATTGATATAACTGTATTTTTTGTAAAAGTCAGTAGAAGAAAACTGGCCGAACTTAGCCAACTCAAACTGGTTGTACAGTACCAGAATAGTTTCTTCAGCATTTTTCTCGAAATCCCAGAGCGTATGGTCCAGGTCGAAAAAGAGGTGTTTGTAGGTTTTTAATGGAAAGAATTTCACAAAAATACTTTAATAGAGTTGGTAAGCAACCGACTGGATTTTATTTGCATCTGTTTACTGAGGCATCCACTTACGATTGTGTAATTTATTTACGGCTAATTCGCGGTTTGAGTATAGAACGCGGTAAGTTTCCTGGTCTTTTAGTAACAATTCGTCTTTTTCCAGGTAATTAAAAATAGTGTGCAATAAGTCGGCGGTTTCGTCGCGCAGGTAATAATATACCCAATTGTCGATCCGCTTGAAGGCTACTAAACCCGAAAGTTTTAAATAAGACAAATGACGGGAAGTTTTGGTTTGCGTAAAATCTAAAACCTGCTCAATGTCTGAAATACACATTTCGGAGTTTTTAAAAATTAGATATAAAATTCGCAGCCGCGACTCGTCGCCAAGCGCTTTAAATACTTGTTCGCCGAAGCTTACGTTAAAATGTTTCAGCCGCATTTGCGTTAATATGAGATTATGGATGTGGTAAAATGTAAAAAATAAAAAATAATTTTGTTTTAAATATCAATTGCAGTACAACAAAAATAAGTGGCAGATTGATTTTAAATGAATCAGTAAAGCCTTAAAAATTTTAAAATTTACTATCTATAAATGTAGGGTATTATCTGATTACCGACAGAAAAATAGTATACTTGTAAAGAATGAACGTAGATATGTTACCTTATTACCTCTTTAGAACTCGTTTTTTAAGTTGCTCTTTAAAACTTTTATTTTTTTGCTTACTGGGTGGTTTAGGATTATTTACTCCAGAAAAAGCGGCGGCACAAGGCAAATCTGTGGTTGTGCAATTATCGGGTATTGTGGCTAGCGGCGATAGTTTATATGGTGTGCCGGGAGTTACTGTTTATGTGCCCAAAGCCGGCCGGGGTACCGTTACCAACGATTACGGTTATTTTTCGATGCCGGTATTAGCCGGCGATAGCGTGGTAGTGCGAGCCCTAGGTTACAAACATCTAACGGTAATCATTCCGCGCAATTACAATAAGCAAAGTTACTCAGTAGTGTTGGAGTTAAAAGAAGATGCTACGTTATTGCCCGAAGTACGCGTTTTCCCATATCCTACCGAAGAATTATTTAAAAAAGCTTTTCTGGCTTTACGCGTGCCCGATGAGCAAAAAACAGCGGCCGAAAAGAACCTGAATGAACAATTAATGGCCCGCATATTTGATAATACGGCTATTGGGCCATCGGCTAATTTTCGGCACACCATGGATATGCAGAACATGTATTTAAATAAGCAATCCATGCCGAATCAATATAATAACAACCCGCTCCTCAATCCATTTGCCTGGGGGCAACTTATTCAGCAAATTAAAAAGGGCGATTTAAAACGCAAGTATAAAGATGATTGAGAGGTTAGTTAATTCTTAGTTTTTATCTTTAGTAAAGTTTTATTTGAACTTATATCATCTTTTGTTTATCTCTTCGCCAAAATAATATTTATGTCGGCTCACGAACACGCTCCTATTAAACCTAAAGTAACACCTATTTATCAAACTTCGGTTTTTACTTTCAACGATTTAAATGAATTAGAAGCCTATTATGATCAGCCGGGGCAACATTACATGTACAGCCGGTTTGGCAATCCAAATTCGGATGAACTGGCTGCCGAGGTAAATAAACTGGAAAAAGGCGATGGGGCAGTGGTAACTTCTTCGGGCATGTCGGCTATTTTAACAGCCATACTTACTTTTTGCCAGGCCGGCGACCACGTACTTTGTGCCGAAGAAATTTACGGTGGTTCAGCTACCTTATTAGCGCAGGAATTAAAACGCTTGGGCATTACGGTGACTTTTGTGCCTACCGAGCAAACCTACGAGTTAAGCTCCTTCGTGCAGGAGAACACAAAAGCTTTGCTCGCCGAAACCATTAGCAATCCTCTTTTAACGGTATTAGATATTGCCCGAATGGCAGCTCTTTGCCGGGAACATCAGCTAAAATTAATAATTGATAATACATTTGCGTCACCGGTAATTACGCGCCCTCTGGAGTTAGGCGCTGATTTAGTAATGCACAGTGTTACCAAGTATTTAGCCGGCCACAGCGATGTAACGGCCGGTGTAATAGTAGCTAAAGGGGAGGAGAACACGAAACGTATCCGGCAAATTGTAATGTATTACGGCTTAAATCTTAGCCCTTTTGATTCGTGGTTGGCCGCTCGGGGATTAAAAACCTTAAGACTTCGGATTAAGCAACATAATTCCAATGCTTTGAAAATTGCCCGGTTCTTAAGTCAACACCCTAAGGTGCGGCGCATTTATTACCCGGGCCTCGAAAATCATCCGCAGCATGCGTTAGCCCAACAGCAGGGGAATGGCTTATTCGGAGGAATGTTATCTTTTCAGATAAGTGATGAACTGGAAAAAGTAAATGCTTTTATGCAAGCATTACCTAATATTCCGTTTGCTCCTTCATTAGCGGGAGTTACTACGTCTATCTCGCACCCACTCAAAACTTCTCACCGTTCTTTTAGCCCGGAACAACAGGAAAAATTAGGTATTACCTTGGGTCTTATTCGTTTGTCGGTAGGAATAGAAGAAGCCGAAGATTTAATTCAGGAGTTAGACACGGCTTTAGCAGTTATTTAAATTTCTTGTTTTAAAGAAGTATCAGGTTGTAACGGAAAATCAGATTTAGTAAATAAGCTTAGCGATTTTACTATTTTACGCCAAATTTTTGCTTTTCTGCGGTAATTTCGGCATTCCAGCTTTGGAGAATTGTAGCATTTGGCTGGCGTAAAATACTTACATGAGTATTGTTTTCGCGATACAAAGGATTATTTAAACGGCCAATTATCTGAACAGATTTAAAATGAGCTTGTAACTCGGTAGGGGCATTCTCACTTACTAAAATCAATATTTTCGGATTTACCAACGGGGGAAACCAAAGCGCATAGCTGGCACTAGTGCTGTGAGCCCGTGGCAAGTTATAAGGCAAATTATAAAAATTTACTGCCCCAGCTTCGCCGTAATTATCGCACCAAATAATTGTTTCAGCCCGTTCCGCCATTGGAATGGTAGTGTAAGCTTTTCGCACTAATCTGGCCATTTCCGACCAGCCGAGCATATCGGCATAATCCTGAGGCAATAAATGATCCTGACCATCTTCCCAGCGTAAAATACCAGTAGCTTTAAACTTTTGACAATATTGGGCAGTAGCCTTAGGCGATAAAATAGGAAGGAGTAAAGGCACCAAAGGAGCCACTAAAATCAGAGGTAAAAGTAAAAGAACGGGCTTTAACTGCCTTTGCCATTTTTGCGTTAAAAGTTGTTCCCAAGCTACCCCGCCAAAAGCTAATAAAATAGGATACAACCCCAGAGCATAGTAGCTTTTGCCGTGTAACAAGAGAAAAATAGCGATCACGCTTAAGTAGATCCACCCAATTAAACGGTAAGGACGAGCCCATTTAGTAAAAAATAAAGCTAGTAAACCGGCTAACCAGATAAACAAGGCCGGAAAATTCATTAGTAATTGATCCAGCAGGAAATCTTTGGGTTTTACCAGATCTAATTGCGTTTTCTTTAATTCTTGCATGTGCTGCCAAAAGGGGATATTATGCTGCACTTGCCAGATTAAATTTGGTAATAATATTATTACAGCAATAAGAAGGGCTCCGTAGAAATGCTTTTGCCGGAATATAGTTCGTTGGGGCGAAAGCAGCAGCGCTAGACAAGTACCCGCTAAGAAGAAGATAACGGAATATTTATTGAGCAAACCTAACCCAATAGCTACTCCTAGAAGGTACAGATAAGAAGCTTTAGGTTGCTGAATATAGCAGATTAACAAGTAAAGATAAACGGACCAAAACAAAAACTCAAGCGCGTTCGGCTGAAATAAAATATTAATTCGTAAATAGGCCGAAGCTAAAAAGCCAATTCCAACCAATGCCAAGGCAAAACTACTGCCGCCTAGCCGCTTTACCGTTAAGCCAATTACCCACATAGTTATAGCCCCAAACAAAGCGGGCCAGAACCTAACCAGAAACCAATAATTGCCGAGGGCTTTTGTAATCCAAGCTTGTACGGCCAAGGCGGGTGGTACTTCCACAAATCCCCATGCCAGGTGGTTTGCTTCATCTAAATACAAATACTCGTCGCGTTGTAATTGGTAAGCCGGATGTACCGAAAAAAAAGCTAACGTAAATTTAAAAATTACCAGAAACAGGAGGATAGGCCGGAAAAGTTGGTCGGTTTTCGTAAACATAGGGCAGGCCGTAGGTTGTTTACTAATATCTAAAATTTACTTTAAAAAGTAACACAAATAGTGGTGGCTACCTAAAACGGAGTAGTCCCATTTAAATTTTTGTAATTTGGCAGTCTAATAAAATTTCTGTTGATGATTGTTTTCCCGAACGCTAAAATAAATATAGGTTTGCACGTAGTCAGTCGCCGACCCGATGGTTTCCGGAACCTGGAATCGTGTTTTTATCCGGTTAATTGGTGCGATGCTTTAGAAATAGTGCCAGCCGATGAAACACGTTTTACTTCTTCCGGCCTTTCTATTCCGGGCGAAGCAAATAAAAATCTGTGCCTGAAAGCGTACGAATTGCTACGTCAGGATTTTACTTTGCCCTCGGTACATATCCATTTACACAAAAATATACCTATTGGTGCTGGCATGGGAGGGGGCTCTGCCGATGCAGCTTTTACTTTAAAATTAATAAATGATTTATTTACGCTGAAAATAGCCGTATCCGATTTAGAGAACTACGCGCGTTCTTTAGGAAGCGACTGCGCTTTTTTTATTCAGAATAAACCAATTTTTGCTGTAGAAAAAGGCGATATTTTTGAACCGCTCGATTTAAATTTAAGTGGCTATCAAATAGTACTTATTTATCCGGATTTACATATTACCACGGCCGAAGCTTACCAAAAAGTAATACCGCAAATTCCAGTAGAAGACCTGCGAAGCGTACTACAACAACCTGTTTCTTCGTGGAAAAACCGGGTAAAAAATGATTTTGAGCAAGCCTTGTTTCCAAGCTATCCGGTTTTGCCACAGTTAAAAAGTTATTTATACCAAAAAGGTGCGCTATATGCCAGCATGACAGGTTCAGGTTCAGCTGTATTTGGTATTTTTTCGCCGGATTTCTCTCAAAAGTTAACTATGCCCGGCACCACCTATCCCATTTGGCAAGGCACTTTGTAGTTGCCGGCTTTCGTATCGCCTGTCCAGAATGGGGTGTACAAACACGCTGAACAAAATAATAAGAGCGCCTAAGTAAAAACCACCGGACATGTGTTCGCTTTCGCCGAAAATAAAATAGGCAAATACAATTCCGTAAACTGGTTCCAGGTTAATACTTAGGTTCATATTAAAAATAGGAATTTGTTGCATTAACCGTACAGAGCCGGTAAACGGATAAACGGTACATACCAAGGCCAGCGTTAACAAGTAAACCCAATCCAGCAAGGTTAAAGTAAAATGTACGGCATGATCCGGACTAAGAAAAAGTTGGTAAATGGGTATAAATAAAGCGGTTCCTAAACAGGCACCAGCCATTTCGTAACACGTAATATTAAGAGGCGAATATTTACGCGTTAACCGGCTATTTATAATGGAAAATGTTGCCCCTAACATTGCCGAGCCTACTCCCATTAAAATACCCAAAGCATGATCAAACTCAAACTGAAAAATTAGGTACAAGCCTATAAAGATGAGTAAGGCTAAACCAATTTCGTGCGGTTTAATTTTTTTACGGTAAAATATTGGTTCTAAAATAGCCGTCCATAGACTACTGGTTGCCATACCGGCTAAGCAAATAGAAACCGAAGCTACCCGCGCCGAAGCAAAAAAGAGCATCCAATGACCAGAAATGAGCATTCCTACGCCAATAATTTTTATCATTGGCCCCCGGCCAATCCGGAACGATTTACCCGTAAATTTTATAATTAAAGCTAGGGCCACTGTAGCAATAAAAGTGCGGAGAAAAACCAGTTCTACAGCAGGAATAGAAATTAATTTACCTAAAATAGCAGTGAAGCCCCACACGAAAACGATGAAGTGCAGCTCTAAATAATGCTTAAACGAAGCCATAAATTAGTCTATAGTCCACGGTCCATAGACCACAGATGGATATTATTTGGTGGTTGGATTATTAGAATTCTTTGTAATGGTTCGAGTTTGTAATTAAAGATCAGGTGGTTGAATGTAGTGTCTTTAACTTGAAACCTGCAACTATTAGCGGGGTACGGTTTTGTATAAGATAATGCCGATGAAGGTAAAAATGATAGAAGGAATCCAGGAAGCCAACATAGGACTGACATCTCCCACTTGGGCAAAACTTCGGCTCATAATAACAAAAATAATAAAGATAAAGGCCAACGTAAAGCCCAGTGCTACCTGCAGACCAATACCACCACGCCTTTTCCGGGAGCTTAGAATTACCCCAATTGTTGTTAAAATAATAATGGCGAATGGATAACTAAACCGTTCATATTTTTCAATCAGGTAAATTTCCGTATCATCGGCACCCCGCATCTTTTTTTGATTGATGAACTTGTTTAATTCAGGTAAAGTTAGTGTTTCGGCCAGGCGGTAGGTACTGGCAAAATCTTTGGGTAACAAGTTTAGCGTGGTATCTATTGGTCCATATTGTTTAGTAATTTCCCTATCGCCCTCAAACTTACGGAGTACATAATTATCTAAATGCCATTTGTTTTTTTTCTCGTCCCAGGTAATGGCATCAGAAGTTAGTTTAGCCAGCAACTCATTGCCTTTAATGGTTTCAAGCGTAAATTTATAGCCAATGTTTGCCGTGTTATTATAACTTTCGATGTAAGCATACGATTCGGGATTGAGTTTGAAATGAATGTTGCGGCCTTCGAAAGTGTACGGTTTTTTAATGTATTTCACTTCAAAAGCTACCCGCGTTTTGTTGGAATTAGGGATAACCCACCCGATCATAGCAAAGGTAAAAGCTCCGATTACAATAGCTCCCATTACGTAAGGCCATAACATGCGCCGGAAACTTACGCCGCTGCTTAAAATAGCCACAATCTCGGTACGACCAGCCAACTTAGCCGTTACAAAAACGGTGGCAATAAACACCGTAATCGGGCTAAGCATGTTAGAATAAAAAGGAATAAGGTTGAGGTAGTAATCAAAAATAATAGATTTAAACGGCGGATTAGTTTCTAAAAAATCGTCATTTTTTTCCGTAAAGTCAATCACGCAGATAATTACAACCAATATCAGCACCACAAAAACAAAGGTGCTCAGGTATTTTTTAAGAATATATTTATCTAATAATTTCATATGTTAGTTGCAAGTTACGGGTTGCAAGTTGCAAGTTTTTAGAAAGTTAGAAAATTGCAAAGTTAGAGATATAACGAACTACGTTCCACGATTAATATGAAACCTGCCAAGCCTAAAAACAATTCCACCATTCAGCAATCAAACAACGTTCACCTTTGGCCTATTTAATGTATACCGTAGACCACTCTACAACCGCACCATTAAATCTTTTACCATTTTATTTTTCCAGGCCCGGAAAGTTCCGGCCAGGATCTGTTCGCGGGCTTGTTTAACCAGCCAAAGGTAAAAAGTTAAATTATGGACGCTGGAAATCTGAGCGCCCAGCATTTCGCCGCTATGTACCAAGTGCCGTAAATACGCTTTGGTGTAAAATGTGCTGGCGTAGCCTCCAAGTGTTTCATCAATCGGGGAGAAATCGTTTTTCCATTTTTCGTTCCGAATGTTAATAATACCTTGAGTGGTAAATAACATGCCATTACGAGCGTTACGGGTAGGTAGTACGCAATCGAACATATCTACACCTAGGGCAATATTTTCCAGTATATTAGCTGGCGTGCCTACGCCCATGAGGTATCGAGGCTTGTCCGCGGGTAAAATGTCACAAACCAACTCCGTCATTTCGTACATCATTTCGGCTGGTTCACCCACCGATAAGCCACCAATGGCATTGCCCGCCCGATTAAAGGAAGCAATTGTTTCGGCCGATTTCTGACGCAGATCTTTATAGGTGCTGCCCTGTACAATTGGGAAAAGGTTTTGCTCGTAACCGTATTTACCTTCGGTAGCATCGAAGCGTTCGCAGCAGCGTTGCAGCCAACGGTGGGTCATGTCCATGGATTTACGGGCATAGTTGTACTCGCAAGGGTAAGGGGTACACTCATCAAACGCCATAATAATATCGGCGCCGATGGTACGCTGGATATCCATCACGTTTTCTGGCGAAAAGAAATGGGTGGAGCCGTCGATGTGGGATTTAAATTTTACTCCTTCTTCTACAATTTTGCGTGTACCCGAAAGCGAATAAACCTGGTAACCGCCGCTATCCGTTAAAATGGGTTTGTCCCAGCCGTTAAATTTATGTAATCCACCGGCTTGCTCTAAAGTATTTAGCCCAGGACGTAAATACAAATGGTAGGTATTCCCTAGAATAATTTGGGCTTGAATATCTTCTTTTATTTCGCGCTGGTGCACCGCTTTTACCGTACCAGCGGTACCAACCGGCATAAATATTGGCGTTTGAATAACGCCATGATCCGTAGTAAGCGTGCCCGCCCGGGCTTTGGTTTCTTTATCGTGAGCAGTTAAAGTAAATGTCATTGTTTTAGTAGATGGTCCACAGTCCATAGACGATAGACCAATGTTTAAATAAAATTAATTCCTCCATTTAAAGATGGAGGCAAATTACTAAATGGGTTAATTAATGGAGCAATGCCGGAAGGGACAGGTTTAAAAGCAGATTTATTTAAAAAAGATTCTCCTCCATTCCGCTAGTTTCAGCTAGTGGAAAACTTTCTAACCTTTCAACTTTATGGTCTTTCGCCTAATGGCTTAGGATTGGTTAATGCTGCCTGTAAATATTCTGCCAGTTGCTGTACTGCCCGGCCCCGGTGGCTAATGCGGTTTTTTTCAGCAGAATCCATTTCGGCAAAGGTTTGGGAGTAGCCCTCCGGAATAAATACCGGGTCGTAACCAAAACCTTGACTTCCTCTGGGTTCTTCTGTTATATGACCTTGTACTACACCATCAAACTGAAACAAATTATTATCTAAAATTAAAGTAATAGAAGTCCGGAATTGGGCTGACCGGTTTTCTTTACCCGCCAGATTTTGTAAAAGTAATTGAATATTATCCTGGCTGCTCCGCTGCGGCCCAGCATAACGCGCCGAATACACTCCAGGCTCCATATTAAGGGCCAGCACTTCCAGACCAGTATCGTCAGCAAAGCAGTTAACGTTGTAATTTTGCCATACATATTCTGCTTTTTGCTGGGAGTTGCCTTCTAAAGTGGTTTGTTCTTCGGGGAGTTCTTCGCGGCAGCCAATATCTTCTAAACTTTTAATATCAAACTGTTCGCCCAAAATTTCTCTGATTTCAGCGAGCTTATGTGCGTTGTTGCTGGCAAAACAAATAGTGAGCATAATGGAGGCTAGTTTTAGTTAGTGAATCGACTTAATAAAAAATTTGATTTGCTTTTTGAGTGATAAACAAACTTAGTTCATTTGTCGCACTAAAGATAATTAAATGAGTACCCGGGTAAACTACCGGCTCTTTAATGTAAGCTAACGGAAATATTTTGTCCTGATCACCGTGCAGATGAACCAGATTAGTAATTCGGGTTTGATTTTGCCAGTTTGCAATAGCAGTAAACGCCCATTTCACAAACGAAATATCCGTATCTTGAATAATTTGATTAAGAAGCTTTTTCTCCCTTATGGTTTTTGCACCGAATACCCAGTTATAAAACCAAGGCAGCTTTTTCGCCCAATGCAATGGTAAGTATTTATGTATTTCCAGTTGGCCAAAGAATCGTAAGTAAAAAGGTAATTCGGTGTGAGTTTTAATACTCGAAATTAAAATTACATGCGCTGTAGAAAAAAATTTACTTATTTCCACTGCTATCATACCGCCAAACGAAACTCCTACTAATATAATTGGTTGGGTATTAACTTTTATTTGAGCAGCCATGCGCGACGCATACATAGCTAAGGGCTCGTTTGTGTAAGGGGATAGCCATTCCAGAATTACTATTTTAAACTTCTCGGCATCTAGTTGCAAAAACTGAAACATGCGGGCATCTGCCCCTAAGCCGGGGATAAGATAAATTTGGGGCTGTTCTTTTTGCAACGTGTAAGACTAAATCAAATAAGCACCGTAGGACTCGTCGTCTGTTAAAACTACCCGAATATGTTCCAGTAAAGTAGTAGCCAAGGATAAGCCTGTGTAAGTAACCGTTATTGGGTACAAAGTATTATTCCGGTTAATGAGCGTGGCTGTTTCTACTTTCTTGACCTCGGTTTTTAAAAACAGTTGGAAGCTATAAGCCATGGTTTTCCCGGAGTTGAGCACATCGTCTACTAAAATAACAACTTGTCCTTCCAGGTGAGGATTAGCAGGGTCTAGTACAATAGGCTGACTCAATGGATGAATTTTGTCTAAAGTAATACCCAACAACTGAATAGTAAGCGGAGAAATCCGGCCTAATTCTGCAGCTAGCAGTTCGGCCAGTTTATAGCCGTTTTCGTGGATGCCAGCTAAATAAAGCGATGATTCTTCAAAGTTTTTCTCGTAAATCTCAAAAGCCATGCGTTTAATTTTTTGCATAATCTCCTGACGCGTTAAAATGCGGGAACTAGGACTAAAACTCATAGCTTTGTTACTTGGGTATTTTGTTTTAATAAATAATATAATGCGAAAGTACGCAAGGAACTACTTTAGAACACTAAGAAATATACTAATTATAAAAATTTAGTTGGAAAATTACCAAGAAATATGCAAAAGTTTTGTACTTTTGCATCCTGTTTTTTGAAAGAACTTGTTTTATAAATATATAATTACCAATGAAAAAAGATATTCATCCCACATACAGAGAGGTAGTGTTTCAGGATACATCCAGCGATTTTAAATTTATTACCCGCTCTACCATGACCTCCAACGAAACTATTACCATGGAAGATGGTAAAAGCTACCCGGTAATTAAAGTAGAGGTATCTTCGGCATCGCACCCATTTTATACTGGTAAAAACATTTTTGTGGATACTGCCGGTCGGGTGGAGAAATTCCAGAAACGTTACGCCAAGAGATAAGGAATTTTTGGCTTTTTATTTGTTAAAGTCTTCCTGAAACCTCAGGAAGACTTTTTTATTTTTGCCCTATGAACATTATTCTTTTCGACGATAAGAACATTCGTCCGAACTTGTTGCCACTTACTTTTACCCGTCCCGTAGCTGAAATACGCGTTGGAATTTTAACTATCGCCGAAAAATGGCAGAAGTTCACCGGTCAACCTGTTTCGTACTTAACGCAACCGTATCTGCAAAAAAAGTACTCGTGCAATGCCGAACTCACCGCTAATATTTACATTAACGGCGCTGTTTGTCCAAACGCCGATTTGCTTAAATCGCTTAAAAAGCTGAAACCCGGTAAAGCGTTATTTAAAAACAACGTTTTATTAGCTTTTCACGGCAACGAACAGGTGTTTGAAACTTTAGCTGATTTTTATAATTTCAGCAATGCAGTACCTAAAACTTTTGAAGAAGAAGTAACCATTATTCAGGAAGTTTGGGAAATATTTACCCGGAATGGCCAACAAATAAAAGCTGATTTTAATTTAATTACGAAAGGCCGGCAAAGTTGCCCTGTAACAGATCCGCATACGGTGGTATATGCGCCCGAAAATATTTTTTTAGAAGAAGGAGTAAAGTTACGGTCAGTGGTATTAAATGCAGAAAGCGGGCCCATTTATTTAGGTAAGAATTGCGAAGTGCAGGAAGGTGCTGTAATACGGGGTGCTTTTGCTTTGGGTGAAGGTAGTATGTTAAATATGGGGGCCAGAATGCGGGGCGATATTACCATTGGACCTTTTTGCAAAGTAGGCGGCGAAATTAGTAATTCAGTTATTTTTGGCAACTCCAATAAAAGCCACGATGGGTTTTTAGGTAATTCGGTACTTGGTGAATGGGTTAATTTAGGGGCCGATACCAATACTTCTAACATGAAAAATAACTACGCCGATGTAAAGCTCTGGAATTACGCTAAAGGCGGTATGAAAAATACGGGTCTTCAGTTTTGCGGAACTATTATGGGCGACCATACCAAATGTGGTATTAATACCATGCTTAATACGGGTACTGTAACAGGGGTAAGTGCGAATGTATTTGGGGCAGGTTATCCGCGCAATTTTATTCCTTCGTTTACTTGGGGTGGTGCTCCTGGTATGGAAACGTACCAGCTACCCAAATTTTTTGAATCTGCGGCACGTGCTTTGGAACGGCGTCAGCGCGTACTCGACGAAGTTGAAAAAAGTATTTTAAGCAACGTATACGAACAAACAAAAGAATACCGTACCTGGGAAAAAGCTTAACTTTAAAGCTTGTAGCTTATCACCATAAATGGCTAATTAGCAGTATTTAACAGATTAAATAAATTCTTTATTCTCCTTAACCGACGAAAGTAATGCAATGAGCAAGCCCCTGATTCGTTTACTAATACTTGTTCATTTATAAATAATTTTACTGTTAAAAATAGAAAAGTATGCAAGCTCATGGTATTATTTTAATGGTAATATTTAGTTTCTGCGGCATACTGTTGTGGCTGGTAGGCCAGCATATCAAAAAAAAGCAGACAGTAGAATCCATATCTTTACCCGGTTTAGTATTAAGAAATGTGAAAGATAAAAAAGGCCTGGCTACTTTTGTGGGAAATAACTTAAGAAGTATGGGCTTAATCAGCTTACTTATTGGAGCAAGTATTTTTTTGATGCCGCCAGTAAAAACACTGGTGTTAGCCATGTTTCTGATTGCCTTAATTGCTGTTTGTTTGAGGCTGATTTTAGGATTAAGAAGATTTAATAAGTAAATCCGCAGGTTACAGTTGATGAATCATCCATTTCTGGTGTACTTTTGCTAGTGAAGTATAGTTAACTTGTTTTCTATAACTGTGGGCTATGATCTATAGTCAAATAACTAAATAGCATGTTTTTTTCTGAGATAGAAGGGCACGACGAAACAAAGCAATTACTGGTAAATTCGGTGCAAAACCAACACGTGGCACATGCCCAATTGTTTGTGGGGCCGGGAGGCAGTGCTAGTTTGGCTTTAGCTTTGGCTTATGCGACCTACCTGAATTGCGAAAACAAACAACCCACCGATGCTTGTGGTACTTGCGCCAGTTGCAGTAAAATAAATAAGCTAATTCACCCGGATGTTAATTTTGTAATGCCGGTAACTACTACCAAATCGCAGCCAAAAGATGTTTTAAGTCAAAAATTTTTAACCGAATGGCGGGAGTTTGTATTAACCAATCCGTACCAAACGCTAAATGATTGGATGCAGTTTATTGGTGCCGAGAACAAGCAAGGAAATATTTCGAAAGACGAGAGCCGGCAATTAGTAAAATTTGCTTCTTTGAAGGCCTTTGAAGCCACCTTTAAAATCATTTTGATTTGGCTACCCGAATTAATGCACCCGGCCGCAGCTAACGCTTTGTTAAAGCTCCTGGAAGAACCACCAGCTAACACTATTTTTTTGCTGGTAGCCAACAGTGCAGATAAACTCCTCGCCACTATTTTATCCCGAACCCAAATGGTAAAAGTACGCGCTTTTACCGACGAAGAAATTATTACTTATCTTACCCGGAAGGGTTTAGCAGATGAATCAAAGGCGCAACAAATTACGTTGTTGGCCGAGGGCAATTTACAGGTAGCTATGCAGCTTAGCACCGAAATGACGAACGATTACTTCGATTTTTTTGTAAAATGGATGCGTCATTGTTACGCCAATAAATTTGGTGATGTAGTAGAGTTAAGCGAAGATTTTCAGAAGATGGGCCGCGAAAACCAGAAAAACTTTTTGCATTATGCTTTAAGTAGCCTACGTAAAGTACTGCTCTACGGCATTAATCCGGAGTTGATTTCTTTTATTCCGCCAACCGAAAGTGATTTTATTCAAAGATTTTCGAAAATTGTGCGCGAAGCAAATGCGCCGCTTTTAACCGAAGAGTTAAACCAGGCGCATTACCACATTGAGCGGAATGCTAACCCCAAAATGGTTTTCATTGATTCTTCCATTCAAATTGCCCGTTATTTAAAATTACAGAATTAAACGATTTATAGAATGCCCGAACCGGCTGAAAATACAATTCGCATTGCCACGCGTGGTAGCCGCCTGGCACTTTGGCAAACCCACCACGTAGCCGAAAAACTCCGGGCTGCGCATTATAACGTGGAGATAGAAATAATCCAGACGAAAGGAGATTTAGTACTCGATCGATCTTTAGATAAAATTGGCGCCAAAGGAGTATTTACAGAAGAATTAGAAGAAAGCTTGCGCAACGGAACCGTAGATATTGCCGTGCACAGTGCCAAAGATTTACAATCTACGTTACCTGACGATTTAGAAATTGTGGCTTTTATGGAGCGCGAGAAGGTAAACGATGTGGTTATTTCTTTTGATTCAACCTTTACTTTAGACCGGGAACAAATAGTAATTGGCACATCGTCTACGCGCCGGCGGGCCTTGTTAAAACGCTACTATCCGGATGTAATTACCGCTGAATGCCGGGGTAATTTGCAAACGCGCCTGCAAAAATTAAAAGACGGGCAGTACGATGCTATTTTACTCGCCTACGCCGGGGTTTACCGGATGCAATACAGCCATTTAATTACCGAAATTTTACCCGAAGATAAATTTGTACCGGCCGCCGGACAAGGTAGTATTGCCATTGAGTGCGCCAAAAATTTACCCTTAGCTAAAAAGCTGGCCATCCGCAATTGTTTAGATCACGAACCAACCCATATTTGCTTAACCGCAGAACGCGCTTTTCTGCGCACCATGGAAGGAGGTTGTAGTATACCGTCGTTTGCACTGGCCACTTTACACGGAGCACACGTCGAAATTACGGGTGGCATTGTGAGTTTAGACGGGCAGCAAATGATAACCGATACCTTACAAGCACCTCCGCACGAAGCAGATGCTTTAGGCGTGCGACTGGCACAAAATATATTAACTATGGGCGGCGATCAGATTCTGGCTTCCATAAAGAAAGAACGTTCTTAGATATTAAAACTAGTATTTTCATGACTCTCTTACATTTTAACTTTTTTAAAAGATTTTTCAGTAATAAGAGTGTATTAGTGCTTTTGCTGTTAGGCTTAAGCTTTACTCAAAGTTTAGCAAAAGGTAAATCTAAAAAAGATGAGATTGTTACTATTACCACGCAGTTCGGTGATATGGTAATAATTCTTTACGAGGAAACACCCCAACACAAGGCAAATTTTTTAAAGCTGGCGAAAGAAGGGTTTTACAATAACACTACTTTTCATCGGATAATTGATGATTTTATGATTCAAGGCGGTGATAAAAACTCAAAAGATGAAGATAAAACCAATGATGGTGCCGGCGATGTGGGCTATCAGATTCCGGCTGAGTTCAATGCAAAGTTTAAGCACGTACGCGGAGCTGTAGCTGCTGCCCGGCAAGGAGACTTTGTAAACCCGAAGCGGGAGTCAAGCGGGTCGCAATTTTATATTGTAGAAAACCACGTGGGCACGCCGCATCTGGATAATCAGTACACTGTTTTTGGCCAGGTAATTAGTGGCTTAGACGTAATTGATAAAATTGCGGAACAACCTAAAGGACCTCGCGATCTTCCTTTATCGGATATCCGGATAACAATGAAAGTAGAAAAACTTAAAAAGAAGAAAATTACGAAACGGTACGGCTATTCGTATTCCGCTTGAATAATTTAGTAAATTTTCTTTTTGGTTTTAATAAATACCTAACTCTCTAAGACTAATACAGTGCTTGGGGAGTTTTTTTATTTCTATTAAGTAATTGGGAGTAATTAATTTACTATACTAGAGGTCGAGATTGTTGTAGTATTTTATTGGTGGCCATATATTTAGCAACACAAAAGTCTAGTGTTTAATATCTTGATACTTGTGTCTCTTTACCTATACTTAGCTCATTCAATTATAAAGTTAAGTAAATTCCATCTGGCTGTATTTCTACTAAAAAGGTTTTCAAATAAGAAGTACGGTTATCACACTCCTGACCATTAAATAAAGAAAAGCGGTAACTATGCCAGGGGCATACTACTTCGTTTAAATAATTGGTGGTTCCTTTACTTAATGATTCCCCAAGGTGCGGACAAACATCGGATACAGCGAAAATACCTTTACGCGTCCGCACCAGGCAAATAGCTTCTTTTTGACCTGATACCCATAATTTTTGAGGTTTACCTAATGGTAATGCTTGTTCGGCGGCAGTTACAGAATCAAATATTTTGTGTTGTTGAGTAGGAGGAAGATCGGCCATACAGTAAATCAAATTAACAAAAAGGATTGCTTTATATTATTAGTTTTTAGGATTGTTGAGTTATACAATCGTTTAATTTAACAACCGAACAAAGCAATCTTAATAGTATAAATCACATACGGAGCAATTAAGCGTGGTATATAAGATTTACCGGAAAGAGTTTCTATAAAAAGAATAAAGCAATTCTCAGCAAGAAAAAAAATAAGCTATAGAAAATAATTATTGTAATTGATCCCTATTCCAAAATTCAATTATGCAGGTTCTAAATTATCTTTCAACCTATTAAATAGAAATCTGTTTGCCACTATTTGGCATAGAACATCAATGTTCAACATTTACCTATTTACTACAAATGCAAAAGAGTAAAAGTTAGCAAGTATTTTAAAAATTAATGCAAGAAGAATATTATTTGTTTGGGACTTTTCTAAAAACAAGAATGTGTTGGAGAGGTAAAATATCCTGGTTCTCTACAAAATTTAGCCCAACACCTGTAGCTTCTTTTCTAGCTTGTTTCTCCGACATCCGGTGTAAAGCTTTAATAGGTACGTAAGGATCTTCGGCTTTATATTCTACTAAAACAAGGCGGCCATTGGGCTTTAAGGCTTTTTTTATTGCGAGCAACATTTCATGCGGATACGAAAATTCGTGGTACGAATCTACCAATAGGGCTACATCTACACTTTGATTTGGTAAATTAGGGTTTTGCAAGGAGCCTAAAATAGGTTCTACGTTAAAAGCATTTTTTAAAATGCGATTATCGAGCAGCATATTTAAAAATTCCTGCTGTACATCAACTGCCAGTACTTTGCCCTGCGGGACTAACGGACTAATGCGAAAAGTCATATACCCGCTTCCAGCCCCAATATCGGCTACTACATCCGTGGGGCGCAGTTTTAAAGCTTGTAATAGTAAATCGGTGCGTTCTTCTTTTTCACGTTCAGAGCGTTCGAGCCAACTAGCTTCAGAATGGCCCATGGTATAGGCAATCTGTCGGCCCCGGTAGTACTTACCAATTCCGTTAGGGTCGATGGGCGATTTATACACGTACAGCGAATCAGATGGTATACTAGATGTAGTAGCCTGACTATCGTAGTTACAACCTATTAGCCTGCTAATAATCGCAAAAACTAAAATAAACCCGCTAAATTTTAAAAATATTGGCATCAACTTCTCCTGCGCAAACGTTGCTTTTATTTATAACGCAGTAAAGTACAGCAAAAATATAAAAGTGGTGGTTATAGATTCTGAAAATCAGACGTTTTACCAGGATTGGAGCAGAAAGAATAACAGGTTAAGTAGCGAACGCCAGTTTTTAGTTGTAACCCAAACCTATACCCGCCGAAACTGTGGGATATTTAGCTAATGTTCCTTCGGCATTAATACTAAAAATTGATAATTTTAATCGGAACCCACCGGTTAGTCCGAGCTGATTGTATTCAGTTGGAATATCTACCGGGTCAATTATATTTTGAATTTCTCGGGTGTAGGGCGGCTGCTCCCGTAAAACGGTTACTGGGTAGTTACCTGACATGGCGGTTGTAGTATTGCTTTTGCTGTAACTTACCCCGGCGTACCCGGTTATAACCGATATGGTTTTAGAGGCTACTAGTTGTGCAGTAATGGCTTTGGTATTAAAAATAACCTTCTGATTGGTGTAATCTAGAGGGTTTGGGTTAGCAATCCCATTTTGGGGCCTTAACTGTAAACCATAATTCGACCGAAAAGAAGAAAAAGCAGCAACTGCCGTAATATCAAATGGCAAAGTAGTTAAACCAGGAAGCCATTTTGCAATATTATTTTTCAGGCCGATTCCCCATAAGTTAAGATTTAAATCACCTGCTTTACTTTTTGGAAGAAGCCGAAACATTAATTCAGTTTCTTTCACTACCCCAATGGTTAATTGTACCATTGGAATGGGAGCTATGTTGGTACCAATTCCTTCGGGAGTGTTAAAAGAGGCTACTTGTTCTTCTTGTTTTGTATCGGGGCGGGTGGCGTAAACGTTCAATAATGGACCGGGAGAATCTTCTCCGAAAACAGTAGGAGCAATGGTGCCGCTACCAGGAGCAATCCGCACGTTGGAGTTTAAGCCAATAGAACTAACATCAAAGGTGCGGTCTTTTTGGGGTACAAAAGTGGCATTGGCAAATACCCGAATTTCGAAACGGCCCGGTTTAAAAGCTTTACCGGTGGTTATCCAACCCGTATTTAAATCTGCACCGAACGCCTTACTTAAAGGAGTGCCGTAAGCTTTTGCTAAAAGTTCAGCATTTACTATTCCACTTTTTATTAATTCGGCCGTTTCGGATTGGGCTGAAGCAGAATTTTTTATGAACAACAAACCAATAGTTAAAATAAGAAGAAGAATTTTTCTCATTTTTAGTAGATAAGTAAAGTGCAAAAATAAATTACTTCTAAATCAGGTAAAAAAGGCGCTCTAAATGAGCGTAATATTTGTTTTTTGCTTACGTAATTTCTAACTTAAGTTGCAAAATTTAAATTTTTAAAGTTGCCTGCTTCAAAATAGTAATTTAACCTTTACACTGGATCTACATCTACTACCACCCGAATATTGCGAAAATCTTTATTTAATTTCAACTGGTTAATAGCTTCTGCTATAAGCAGTTTGGCCGTTTTTAGGCTGGTATGTTCCCGGTCGAGTTTAATGTGAATTTCGCTCAGATAATAATTGCGGATTTTAAAAATATAAGGCACTTCCGGACCGAGTACCTGATTTTTAGGCAAACGATCGGTAAACTCTTTGGCAAGAACCGCTGCCGCTTGTTCGTTAATTTTCTCGTCGATGTGTTTAACCGTAATTTTAATAACGCGCATAAATGGCGGGAAATTAAATTTACGGCGTTCCTGAATTTCAAATTCGTATAAGGCCTGGTAATCGTTTGCGATTACTTTCTGAAAAATTCCCTGCGAGGGATTACCCGTTTGAATAATTACTAAGCCTTTTTTGCCTTTACGGCCGGCCCGGCCACTTACCTGCACAAACATCTGGTATGCCCGCTCATGTGCGCGATAATCAGGATAATTTATAATACTATCGGCGTTGATAATGCCCACCAAACTTACATTTTCGAAGTCTAACCCCTTGGTTACCATTTGCGTGCCCACTAAAACATTCGTGTTATTGGCTTCAAAATCAGCAATTATTTGCTGGTAGCTATTTTTACTGCGCGTAGTATCTAAATCCATCCGCTGAATGTTCGCTTCCGGTAATAGTAACTTTAATTCATCTTCAATTTTTTCGGTACCAAAGCCAACGGTTTTAATCATGGTGGAACCACAGGCCGGGCAATCATGGGGCATAGACTCGTGGTAACCGCAATAATGGCAGCGCAATTCACGGTTATATTTATGGTAGGAGAGGCTTACGGCGCAATTTTTACACTTCGGAATCCAATCGCAATCGTGGCAATTAATGTAAGGAGCGTAACCCCGGCGGTTTTGAAATAAAATTACTTGTTCTTGTTTCTGTAATTTTTGTTCGATTTGTGCCAGTAATTTTTGCGAAAAATGACTGTGCATTGTTTTCTTCTGGCTTTCGCGGCGGGTATCCACCAGTTCAATTTCAGGTAAACCGGCTTCTCCGAATCTTTTATTCATGGTTACTAAACCCCAGCGGCCGGTTTTGGCATTGTAATACGTTTCAACGGCGGGGGTAGCCGAGCCTAACAAAGTTTTGCATTTATGGTAAGTTGCCAGCATAAGCGCTACTTCGCGCGCGTTATAACGAGGAGCCGGTTCGTATTGCTTGTAAGACGATTCGTGTTCTTCGTCCACAATAATCAATGACAAGTTATGGAAAGGTAAAAAAATTGCCGAGCGCACCCCAATTACCACCGAAAAACGCCCCGATAAAACACCGTTCCAGACTTCTACCCGTTCATTATCGGAGAATTTAGAATGATAAACTCCTAAACGACTGCCGAATACTTTAATAAGCCGCGTAACAATCTGAGCTGTAAGAGCAATTTCGGGTAATAAATACAATACCTGACCACCACCTTCCAGTGCTTTTTTTATTAAATCGATGTATACTTCGGTTTTACCGCTACCGGTAATGCCGTGTAACAACACAATATCTTTGCTGTCGAATAAATCTAATATTTCATCCCGAGCCGTTATTTGATGCCCGGATAAGTTAAAAGCTGGCTGGGGTTTATTCTCATCCACCGGGAACCGGGAAACAATGGTTTCAAATTGCTCCAGAATACCTTTTTTTATTAAAGCATTAATTGAGGATAGTGAAAGGTGCGGATTAGAAGTTAAAATATTTTTCTCAATGCCTTTTTCGTTTAAGTGTACATTCTGGTGAACGGGTACTTTTTGCAGATAATGGAGTACCACATCGAGTTGTTTGGGGCGAACCGCTAATTGACTCATGAGTTCTTCCAGCATTTCGGCTTCATGGATAAAATACGGCGACAAGCGGAGTTTTTTTACCACTTTAGGCGTGTACTTATCGGCTATTTCCTCGAAAATAATTATAATCTCTTTTTGAATAAGCGATTTTATTATTTTATGAAAATGGCTGATTTGTAATAAATTACCAACTTCCGTGAAAGTGAGTGTTTGATTCTGGCCTAAAGCAAAAACGATCTTTTCTTCGGGCGCCGATAAGGGATAGTTAGAATATTCCAAATTATACTGCGGATGCAACTGTATCCGCGATTCGCTGCTTAATTTTAGCGCCGACGGTAAAGCCGCGTTAATTACTTCCCCAATGGTGCACATGTAGTACTCCGCTATCCAATTAAAAATTTTAAGCTGGGGCGTTGTTACTACGGGAGTTTCATCGATAATTTCCAGAATGTATTTTGCCTGGTATCCTACCGGTGGCTTTTCGTGCACATCGGCTACAATGCAACTTAATATTTTCTTTGCCCCAAACTGAACAATAACCCGGGTGCCTACAAAAATATCGTCGTTCATGTCGTAAGGAACCCGATACGTGTAAAGCTTGGGCAAAGGTAAAGGCAAGATAACGTCGGCAAATAAAGTTATCCGCTCCGTAGCTTGTTCCGACGACTGAAATAATAATGGCTGGCTCAACAGTACTCCAATTTTTTACCGCTGAAGAGTTTTCAGCTCTAACAAAGGTCGCAAGAACCGCAATCTTTCCCAAATAGTTGTGAGTAGTTGCCGTTAGTAACAGGTAACAGGTTACAGGTTATAACCTGTAACTTACTTAATCAATCTTATCTAACTGTTCGAGTGCTTCGGTTATGGTATGTACCGGTAATTGGCAGGTTTTATTGAAGCACACGTAAATGGTAGTTTCTTCCCCAATGGCTAAACGATCCGTGAGTAAAGGCAAATTGCTCTCCGTTTCGGTACCAGCGAAAATGGCGTTGGGCAGGTAAAAATCAGCAAAGGAATTCCGGAAGCTTTGAGCTTCTGATCCTAGAATAGCAATTTCGGCGGTGGGTTTTAGTTTGGCGTAGTAAACAGTAGCCCAATTTGCTAAATGAGCAGGTTGTTTTACTAACAGTTCTTTCACCTGACTTAACATAGCATCCGATATTTCTGCATATTTAGGCTTATCGAAATACAAGCTCAAAAAATGCAGATTGTTGGCCATTACCGAATTAGAAGCCGGAATAACGTTGTCGGAAATTTCTTTTTTGCGGGCGATTAATTTTTCACCTTCCTTATCAGTATAAAAAAATAAGTTCTCGCTTTCGTCGTAAAAATTGCTCAGGGTATATTTTGTTAGCCGATGGGCTTCATTTAACCAATTTTCGTTGAAGGTAATTTCATAAAGCCGGATGAAAGCTTGAATGAGCAAAGCATAATCTTCTAAAAAAGCATGAATAGTGGCCTTCCCGTTTTTATAGTTACGAAACAATTTTGCTCCATTTTTCATATTGTTTAGCAGAAAACTTGCATTTTTTAGAGCTAATTCCCGGAATTTTTCTTCTTGAAAAACATAGTAAGCATCTGCTAGCCCCTTCAGCATTAATGCATTCCAGGCGGTTAGTATTTTATCATCAAGTCTGGGCCGAATTCGTTTTGACCTAGCTCGTAGTATTTTTTCTTTCCAGTCTTTTACTAATTCTTTCAAAATGGGTACCTCTAGCTGATGTTCAGCAGCAAAAGCCTCATCGGTTTGCTGGCGATGCAGAATGTTTTGATGGTGCTCCCAGTTTCCTTCGGCGCGAACGTTGTAATAAGCAGAAAACAAAGGCTCTTCGGTCCCAATAATTTCTTGTATTTCTTCTTTTGTAAATACATAAAACTTGCCTTCTTCGCCCTCACTATCGGCATCCAGCGAGGAATAAAAACCGCCTTCCAAACTCATCAGCTCGCGCTCCACAAAAGCAATGGTTTCATAAACTACCTCTTTGTACAATGGATTTTTTGTTACCTGGTAAGCCTCGGCATATAAGCTAATTAGCTGGCCATTGTCGAACAGCATTTTCTCAAAATGAGGTACCAGCCATTCGTTATCCACCGAATACCGGGCAAAACCGCCACCCGCTTGATCGTAAATTCCCCCGAATGCCATTTCGCGAAGGGTTAAATTTACGTGTTCCAGAGCGGCCGGGTGGTTCGCATATTGATAATAGCGCAACAAGAATAAATAATTTACTGGCATTGGAAACTTCGGCGCTTGACTCGTGCCACCGCGTTCTTTCTCAAAACGCAGACTAAAGTTGTGATAAAGCAGCCGGAAATCTTGATCTGTAAACTCAGAATTTACTTGCTGAATGCCGTATTTTTGTAAATCTGAAATGTTTAAATGTTGCGCAAATTGTTCCGCCGATTGGTCTAATTCTTCCTGGTTTTCGGCGTAAGCCTTGGCTATATTTTGTAATAATTGCGACCAGTGCTGGGGTGGGAAATAAGTACCGCCATAAAATGGTTTCGCTTCTGCATTTAGAAATACATTTAAAGGCCACCCTCCTTGTACACCCATCGCGTGTAGGGCATCCATGTAAATCTGGTCTACATCTGGTCGCTCCTCCCGGTCTACTTTTATGCAAACAAAATGTTGGTTCATTAATTGGGCAATGCCCTCGTGCTCGAACGATTGATGTTCCATTACGTGGCACCAATGGCAAGCAGCGTAGCCAATACTTACAATAATGGGTTTTTGTTCCTGCCGGGCTTTTTGTAAAGCTTCTTCGCCCCACGGAAACCAATCAACGGGATTATAGGCGTGTTGCAGCAAATAAGGACTAGACTCTTTAAGTAATCGATTGGCTTTTTTCATAGCTAAAAAATTTTACCGGCCAAAATGGTGGTGCATTGCCATTAAGGTGCATACGTAAAATATGGGCGTCATTTAGTAATTAATTGAGTTTTTAAAGTTGAAATTTCAGCCTGGCAATCAACTTGTGCTTGGAGTTCTTCTAATTGTTGTAATATTTTTTTTAAAAATTGCTGATGACTCGTTGATGCTGGCTGGAATGGTTTGTGCGCGAAAGCTTGCCTGATTTTATCCCATTTTCCGGTAAAGTGTTGAAAATCTTCGCTGAAATAAGCCGCCTTGAATTTTTCCCAGATGTAATCTTCCGCTACTCCTGTTGGGTGAAGCATATCCGGTTTATAAAATCTGTAATCCCGTAAATCATCTAATAACAGCTCGTAAGCCGGGAAATAATCTACTGCGGCAAATTGGTTTTTGAGCTCGTGGCAAACTACACGTAAAATAGATTTACTAAGGCTGTTACCTTCTAATGTTTCTTTCAGGTGACGAACTGGACTCACAGTTAAAATAATCCGGATGTTTGGATTGAATTGTTGTAAAACCTTATAAAAACTAGTGAATGCCGAAATAATATCCGGAATAGATAACAAATGCTTAGTAAACTGAGATTGCGGTATTTTATGGCAATTGGCTACCAGTTTATTACTTTCCCGGTGAATGTAGCCTATTGCTGTTCCAAAGGTTAAAACAATAGTATCTGCATTCTGTAAGAAATTCTTGCTTTTTGTTAATGCTTTCTGGATTTGTGTTAAAAGTTCAGGACGAGATGGAGCCGAGAAGGAAGAATGAAAATCATAAGCTAACCAAATGTCGTCGCGTTGTATTAACTCGCCGGTAAACTCTGGTGGTAGCTCCAGCGAAGCTTGCAATAAAGTAAAAAGAGAAATTGGATTGAAGATAGTACCATACGGATTAACCAAAACAGGTACTTTATACTGCTGCATTTTAGTACCTATAACCTCAGCAAAGCAAGAACCAGCGGTAAATATAGGTGTCTGCAAAGAAAGCCTTTGGGTTTGAGGCGAAATAAGAAGCTCGGTACGAAAAGCAGTAGACATATTTAATACTTTATTTTCAGTTGTAGTTTTTTGAAAATTATGTTTGTACAAGGATTACCCTTAACCTGAAGAAAATAAAATCTTAACTTCTTTTACGTTTGTAGCACAACAAAATATTTATTAAACTTTTAGTAAATAAAAAAGTCCTGCCGAATTAATCAGCAGGACTTATAAAATAAGATAGTAGGTTAATTTATTCTGCTACTACATTAAAGCGTACTGTGTGTTTTACTTCTTTGTGCAAAGCAATAGAAGCCGTATACTCACCGGCTGATTTTACATCCTGGTCAAAAGAAATTTTCTTACGGTCTACTTCAATGCCTTTAGCGCGTAAAGCTTCCGATAACTGAGTAGTAGTAACTGCACCAAAAATTTTACCGCTTTCTCCAACTTTAGCACGTAACTCGAAAGCCTGGTCACCAATTTGGTCGGCAATTGCTTGTGCATCTAATTTTACTTTTTCTGCTTTGTGCGATGCCTGACGAATATTTTCGGCTACAATTTTTTTGTTTGTTTTATCAGCCATTATCGCAATTCCTTGTGGAATTAAGTAATTACGGCCGTAACCTGGTTTTACTTCTACAATATCGTTTTTAAAGCCTAAGCCTTTTACGTCGTCTTTTAATATAACTTCCATTTCTCTAAGGCCTCCTTATTTTAACGAGTCGGTTACGTAAGGTAAAATTGCTAAGTGACGGGCACGAGCTACCGCTTGGGCTACCCGGCGCTGAAACTTAAGGCTAGTACCAGTAATACGGCGTGGTAATACTTTACCTTGCTCGTTCACAAATTTTAATAAAAAGTTGCCGTCTTTATAGTCAATGTATTGGATACCGTTTTTCTTGAACCGGCAATATTTTTTGCGGGTATCCTGCTTGTGGATTTTTTCGTTAACTAAACTCATGATGCTTGGGTCTCCTTCTCTCTTTTAGCAGCTTTCTGCTGATTCATTTCTCCGTTACGACGACGCTCATTATAAGAGATAGCGTGTTTATCTAAAACTGTAGTTAAAAACCGAACCACTTTTTCGTCCCGGCGGTAAGCAATCTCTAACGGATCTACAATTGTAGATGGACCACTAAACTCAATCAGGATGTAAAAACCAGTTGATTTTTTCTGAATCGGATAGGCTAATTTACGTAACCCCCAGTTTTCTTCATGAATAATATCGGCGCTATTTTCCTTAAGCACCTGTCTGAACTTCTCGACCGTTTCTTGCACCTGCGCTTCGTTGAGCAACGGAGTCAGGATAAAGACCGTTTCGTAATTTTTTAATACCATTTGGCTTAAAATTTTAAAATTTTGTTTGAGGGCGCAAATATAAGAATAAATCTTTTATTAACAAGCAGATACCTTTTGTAAAATTACAAATTTACATGTTCTGCTAAAGGTAAAATTGTAAATAACAATCAAATATAAGGAGTAACGGTTTACTCATATTTGTAGAATTATTTTATAAGTAGGTACTGGAGTATAATGGGTAGGAGATAAATCACTATTAAAAGTAGAAGCATCCGGAATAGATAGTCAATAAAAATTTAGCAATTCAGAGGTGACTTTATTTATAATAATAAACCCTCTGCTAAAAAATCAGTAATACATTAATTATAGAAGATCAAAGAATGAACTAAGTTTAGGTTGGAAAAGCGTAATTAGGTTTGTTGCTAATAATTACAGTATTTTGCTAATGTAATTAATAAGATAAATGCATAATAGGCTAAGATAGAACAGAATAATGCTAAAGAATATGGTAAAGAAGTAGACAAAAACATTAAATAGCTTAAGAAAAACAATGTTTAAATCTTAAATATATTGTTTTTATTTTCCCTGACTCTCCTGCAAATGGCTAAATATTTTTAAAGTAAAATCTGTTATTTATGCATATTTTATAATTTAAAAATATTCTAAATTATGTAGTTAATTAGTCTTTATTTATTGGTAATCAATTGTTTAAATAACTACAAATGGCGTAGTGCTAAGAAGGGCCAAAAATCTAGATTATTATGTTTGAATAATAGAATTCGCATAGTAGATTTGTGCCCGTAATGTAGTTTCACCTTACTAAAAAAGCGATCCTGGCTATGATTAGCTGTAAAATCAAATCAACATATTCGTTCTTTTTATCTCTACTATTTTTTCTTTTAACTGTATTTTCTTCTTTTGCTCAAGGTGAACAGGCTTCTGTGAGCCAAGATGGCCTAACGGCAGGTACAGCCTCCGGCGACGATGCTGTTGCAGCTGCCGGCGAAACACTCTTTAAAAATAACTGCGCCTCTTGCCACGCCATCGGCGAAAAAGTAGTAGGCCCGGCTTTAAGAGATGTTCACAAAAAACATAAGCTGCCCTGGCTAAAAAGCTGGATTCGCAACTCAAGCCAAATGGTGCAGAGCGGGGATAAGGAAGCCGTTGCTTTATTTAATGAGTACGATAAGCAACAGATGCCCAGCTTTGCTTTCTCCGATGACCAGCTTACTGCTGTTATTAAGTACATAGAAAAGGCAAGCGCGGCGCCTGCTGCTTTGCCTGCTGATCCGGGTACTGGAGGTTCTGGTGTAGCAGAAGGAGGAACCGATGGGCCGGGGGGAGGTGCTGCCGCCGCGGGTGCAGCTGGTAAATACCTGGATTATGTATTAATAGCTCTTATTGTTATTTTAATTGTAATGGTTATTACCTTATTAATCATCGCTAATATTTTAGGCGATTATTTAAGAGGTAAAAAAGACTTAGACGGCAGAGACTTAGAATTAGTAAATCAGCGGTTCGATTTTTCAAAAATTTATAAGTCCAGAGCCGTTCAGGTAATTGTAGGGTTAATTTTCGCCGTAGTAATTTTAGATGCTTTAATAGAAGAAACCTACGGTGTGGGTATTCAACAAGGATACCAGCCTACTCAGCCTATCGCCTTCTCGCACGCTTTGCACGCTGGCCAATACGAAATTAACTGTAACTATTGCCACACTTCCGTTTACAAAAGCAAGAATGCAAATATTCCATCGGCAAATATTTGTATGAATTGCCATAGTCAGATTAAAAAGGAATCACCAGAGATTCAAAAAATTTATCGGGCTATTGAAAATAACAAACCAATCGAATGGGTGCGTATTCATAACTTGCCGGATTTGGCTTACTTTAATCACTCTCAACATACTCAAGTAGGTAAGATAGAATGCCAGACTTGCCACGGTCAAATTCAGAACATGCAGGTAGTGTATCAGTATTCGCCTCTTACTATGGGTTGGTGTATTAACTGCCACCGCGAAACGCCGCTGAATACACAAGGCAATAAATACTACGATAATCTGGTGAAACTGCACGATGAAGCTAATAAAGGAATGGCGTTTACAGTATCCTCTAACGGTGGTACTGAATGTTCCAAATGCCATTACTAATCCTGGTTTAAGTTAGAATTAGAATCTGAGTTTTCTCATTTATATATATGCAAGAAACAATTAAGTACTGGAAAGGGCTGGAAGAGCTCGAAAACACTCCTGAATTCAACAAGAATAAACACAATGAATTTGATGCATTTCTTCCGGTAAAAGAAACTTATGGTACAAAAGATAAAGAAGTTGCTCCTCGGCGCGACTTCTTAAAATTGCTGGGGTTTGGTTTTGCGGCTGCTACTCTTGCTTCCTGCGAAGCTCCGGTTAGAAAAGCTATTCCTTATTTAAATAAACCAGAAGAAGTAGATCCGGGTATTGCTAACTGGTATGCCTCTACCTACTTTGTTGGAAACGATTATAATAGTGTTCTGGTAAAAACCCGCGAAGGACGGCCGATAAAGCTGGAAGGAAATCCTTTATCGCCTATTACCAAAGGTGGGTTAAGTGCCCGGGCACAAGCATCGGTGTTAAGTTTATATGATACTACCCGGTTACGCCAGCCAATGGCGAATAAAAAAGAAACTACCTGGGAAGCCATAGATCAGGAAATTGCTGGTAAACTTAGAGGCGCGCGCGGCAAAGTAGCGATTATTTCCCCTACCATTATCAGCCCAACTACTAAAAAAGCCATTGCTGAATTTGGATCTAAATTTACTTCCTTTGAGCATGTAATGTACGATGCTAATTCAGCGAATGGATTACTAAAAGCAAATGGTGGCGTAATACCGGGGTATGACTTTAGCAAAGCAAATGTAATTGTAAGTATTGGGGCTGATTTTTTAGGAACCTGGCTTTCTCCGGTTGAATACGCCAAACAATATATTAGCACCCGTAAAGTAGGCAAAGATAAGCCTACTATGTCCAGACATTACCAGTTCGAGTCTGCTTTTACGCTTACAGGCGCAAACGCTGATGTACGGGTACCGGTAAAACCATCTGAACAAGGTCAGGTAGTGGCTGCTCTCTATAATAGAATTACTGGTGGAAACGCTGGTGGTGGTTATAGTAATGCCAGATTAGATGCAGCAGCTAAAGAATTATTAGCAAACCGGGGAGCCGCTTTAGTAGTAGCAGGTTCGAACGATGTAGCTGTACAAACTTTAGTAGCCGAAATCAACCGTACTTTAGGTGCTCAGGGAGCAACTATTTCTAATACTCCTTCTCTTATTCGTCAGGGAGATGATGCAGCCATGATACGGCTGGTAAATGAAATGAATAATGGTTCAGTTGGAGCCGTAATTTTCTATAATGCCAACCCTATTTATGATCATCCTCTTTCAACTAAACTTGCCAGTGGCTTAGAAAAAGTTGGAGTTAAAATCTCATTTGCGGATCGGTTAGACGAAACAGCTAATTTAGTAAATTACGTTTGCCCGGATAATAATTACTTGGAATCCTGGAATGATTACGAACCAAAAAGTGGCCAATTTTCACTAGCACAACCGGCAATTACCCCTATTTTTACTACACGCCAAGCGCAGGAATCTCTGTTAAGATGGGCTGGCAATAATACTTCTTACTACGATTATCTGCAGGCAAACTGGCGTGGAACTCTCGGTTCTCAGGCAGCTTGGGATAAAGCAGTTCACGATGGAGTGTTTACTGGTACTTCTTCTTCCTCCACTACAACATCCGCACCGGCCTTAACCCCAGCAGCAGCTTTAACTCAAATTACTTCCGGAAAACAAGGCGGAGGAATTGAAGCCGTTATTTACGAAACGGTAGCTATAGGCACGGGCCAGGAAGCAAATAACCCTTGGTTGCAAGAATTGCCTGATCCAATTACTAAGGCTACTTGGGATAATTACGTTACTATTCCGCGGGATTATGCTGTACAGGAAAAAATAGAACAAGGTGATATTTTGAAGGTGACAGCCAGTGGGGTTAGTATTGAATTACCTGCTTTAGTTCAGCCGGGTCAAGCAAAAGGTTCAGTTGGAATTGCTTTAGGTTATGGTCGTACCAATGCAGGGCCAGTTGCTAATGGCGTTGGTGCAAATGCATTTAAATTAGTTTCTTTAACCAATAATAGTTTAACCTATTATACCCCGGTAACTATAGAAAAAACCAGGGCACAAAAAGAAATTGCTCAGACCCAAACGCACCATACTATTATGGACCGTCTGGTAGTGCAAGAGGCTACCCTCAGCAATTACCAGAAAGATAGAAAAGTAACGGAGTACGTTAAAATTGCTACTCCGGACGGACCTCAGACTCCTAGTAAAGTATCATTATGGCAAGACTATGAGTACAAAAATCACCATTGGGGAATGGTGATAGACTTAAATTCTTGTATTGGGTGCGGCTCGTGCGTAATTGGCTGTAATGTTGAGAATAACGTAGCGGTAGTAGGAAAGCAAGAAGTTTTAAATCGCCGTGAAATGCACTGGATGCGTATTGACCGGTATTATAGCAGCGATGCTCACAAATCGGATAAAGATAAAGGAACCATTGACCGGTATCAGGCAATGGAAGACCCTTCTGAAAATCCGCAGGTAATCTTTCAGCCAATGCTATGCCAGCACTGTAATCACGCTCCTTGCGAAACAGTATGTCCGGTAGCAGCCACTACTCACAGCACCGAAGGTATCAATCAAATGGTGTATAATCGTTGTGTAGGTACCCGTTATTGCGCCAATAACTGCCCATATAAAGTTCGCCGGTTTAACTGGTTTGCTTATTATGATAATGAAAAATTCAGAGAGCAAAACCCACAAATGAACACCGACTTAGGTCGTATGGTGTTAAATCCAGATGTTACCGTTCGGGCTCGTGGTGTAATGGAAAAATGTACTTTCTGTGTGCAGCGGATTCAATTAGGTAAGTTAGAAGCCAAAAAGCAGAATAGACGTCCGAAAGACGGAGAAATTATAACCGCTTGTGCGCAGTCTTGTCCTACTAATGCTATCATTTTCGGGGATATGAAAGATCCTAATAGCCAAGTATCGCAAATAATACGCGAACAAGAAGGCGAAAGAGCTTTCCATGTATTAGAAGAAATTAATACACAACCGAATGTTACTTATTTAACTAAAATAAGAAACATAGTTTAAGTAGGAGGAGTACTTCTGATAAAAGCAGGGATACTTAAAAAGATTAGTAAATCGGAATAAATATTTACCAGAAACAATCAATTAAACATATGCAGCATGTATCTCCGATAAGGGAACCTCTTGTAACAGGGGGGAAAACATATCATGACATCACCGAAGATATTAGTCGGCAGGTAGAGGCGAAACCTAATATTCGCTGGGCACTTGCATTGGCAGTATCCTTATTTTTCTTAGGGATTTTTATATATTCTGTATACCGTACTTTATGGTATGGAATAGGAGAGTGGGGTTTGAATAAAACTGTAGGATGGGCTTGGGATATTACCAACTTTGTGTGGTGGGTAGGTATTGGCCACGCTGGTACGCTTATTTCAGCTATTCTCTTACTATTCCGGCAAAAGTGGAGAAATTCCATTAACCGTGCAGCTGAGGCGATGACCATTTTTGCAGTTATTTGTGCAGCTATGTTCCCAGTTTTACACATGGGGCGCCCTTGGTTAGCTTACTGGGTATTACCTCTACCCAATACCTTTGGTTCTTTGTGGGTAAACTTTAATTCTCCTTTGCTTTGGGACGTATTTGCGATTTCTACTTATTTTACGGTTTCCCTAGTATTCTGGTATTTAGGTTTAGTTCCAGATTTTGCTACTATTCGCGACCGGGCTACGGGTCCAATAGCTCGTCGCGCTTATGCTTTATTAAGCTTAGGCTGGACGGGTTCTGCTAAGCATTGGTCCCGTTACGAAACTGTATCGTTAATTTTGGCAGGGGTATCTACTCCACTCGTGCTTTCGGTACATACCATTGTATCCATGGACTTTGCAACTGCGGTAATTCCAGGTTGGCATACTACCATCTTTCCGCCTTACTTTGTTGCGGGTGCTATTTTCTCAGGTTTTGCGATGGTATTAACTTTAATGATTATTACCCGCGATGTATTTTTCTTAAAGGATTATATAACCCTGGAGCACATCGAATCCATGAATAAAATTATTATTCTAACGGGTTCTATTGTAGGTATAGCTTATATCACTGAGTTCTTTATAGCTTGGTATTCAGGGGTAGAATATGAACAATATGCCTTTATAAACCGGGCAACCGGACCGTACTGGTGGGCTTATTGGTCTATGATGACCTGTAACGTAATTACACCACAACTTTTCTGGGTTCGCAAAATCAGAAGAAGCATTGTTGCCACTTTCATTATTACCATATTTGTTAATATAGGTATGTGGTTCGAGCGTTTCGTTATTATTGTTACTTCGTTGCACCGCGATTATTTGCCATCCAGCTGGGTAATGTTTTATCCTACTAAAATAGATGTGGGTATTTACGTGGGTACCTTAGGCTTATTCTTTACCTTGTTCTTGTTATTTGCTAAGTACTTCCCGGTAATAAACATGTTCGAAGTAAAAACTATTTTAAAATCATCATCTGGTGTGCCGCATACTTTAGAACCCGAAAAATCAATGCACGCTACTACACCTGTAACTCATCAAAACAGACATCATGACTAATAAGAAGTTTATCTTAGGTGTTTTTGAAGAAGAAGAAGTCCTTCTTCAAGCTATAGAAAATATTAGGGCGGCGGGTACTAAAATTTATGAAGTATTTACCCCTTTTCCAATCCATGGTATTGATGATGTATTAGGCATAAAACGTTCGCGATTACCAATTGCAGCCTTTTTATATGGTTGTGCTGGTTTAGCGTTTGCTTTATGGATGCAGATTTACATGCTTGGCTTTGACTGGCCCATGATAATTGGCGGTAAGCCCCACGTTGCCCTGCCCGCATTTATTCCGGTAAGCTTTGAGTTAACAGTTTTTTGTACAGCTCATGGTATGGTACTCACATTTTTGATTATATGTGGCTTATATCCGCGGTTAAAGGTGCCGGTATTTGATGTGCGCTCCACAGACGATAAATTTGTGATGGCCATAGAGGTAAAAGATGGTGTAACAGATGTTAACAAAGTAAATGACCTGCTTCGCTCCAACGGAGCCGTTGAAGTAAACGAGAAAGAGGTAGTATAAAAATGAAAAATAAACTAAAAGACGGTTTAAAAATATCGCTGCTAACTTTTACTGTAGTTTCAGTCGTTGCATGTAGTAAAGCTCCGAATGATCCCGGAACACAATATGCTCCTCAGATGTACGATGATCCATCTTATGAAGCTTTAAGGCAAGCAGATTATAACACAGTTAATCCGGGCCGTATGAATATGCGCGTACCAGCAAAAAATACTATTCCCCGGGGAAAGCTGGCCTACTTTAATCATATCCCAAAGAATGATAGCTTAAATCAGGCAAATGGTTTAAAAAATCCACTTGTGGCCAACGAACAAGTTTTAGAAGAAGGGCAGGTTTTGTATGAACGTTTTTGCCAACATTGCCATGGGGCCGAAGGGGAAGGAAACGGAAAAGTAGGTGCTGTGTTTAAAGGGGTTGCCAATCTGAAATCAGATGCTTTAAAAGTGGCAAGTATGGGGCATATTTATCACGTAATTACCAATGGTAAAGGACGTATGATGCCTCATGGCTCCCAACTAACACCCGATGAACGTTGGAAGATTACTCTATACGTAAAGAATACTTTACAAGGTGCCGGGGAGCAAGCAACAGAGGTAGATAGCGAGGCAGCAACGGAAGCTTCTTCCAGCGACGGTGATAATGTACAGCAAGCAACTGGACTTACTAATACTCAATAACTAACCTGGTTCTAATAGTTAATTACAAGCGTAAAATTTTACAAATAATGTTAGAAGAAAGACTAAGTATTTCTAGAAGAACAAATAACCAGTTCTATTTAATGATAGGAATAGGTTTGGTGCTACTGGTATTGGGAATATTTTTGACCATGAATGGGGGAGGTTCGCACCATGGTTCTCCAGAGCACGAAACGGCCACAGCCGGAGGGCATCATGCTATAGATTGGAAGAATAGATTATTTGCTAACCTTTGGTTAAACAATGTTTATTTTACTGGTATAGCAGTAATTGGTTTATTTTTTACTGCAGTACAATATGTATCTTATGCAGGATGGTCTGTTTTAATAAAACGGGTTTTAGAAGCATTTGGTTATTATTTACCCGTAGGAGCAATAGTTATGTTAGTCGTATTTTTGATAGGACAACACCAATTATTTCACTGGACGGACCATACTTTGTACGAAGAAGGTAATCCAAATTACGATCCTATTATTGCCGGGAAAGCTAGCTTCTTAAATATTCCATTCTATCTCATCCGGATGGTAGGTTATTTTGCTCTTTGGATTATATTTTTCATTTGGATGCGCAAGCAATCAGTAGCCGAAGATTTAGAAGGTGGGCTTGATTATTACAACAAAAGCATCCGTATTGGAGCCATGTTCCTGGTGGTATTTGGAGTAACCTCTTCTCTTTCAGCCTGGGATTGGGTATTATCGATCGATACCCATTGGTTCAGTACAATGTTTGGCTGGTATGTATTTGCTAGTTGGTTCGTATCTGGCTTGGCAGCTACTACATTAGCCGTTATTGTTTTAAAACAAAATGGTTATTTGCAAATGGTAAATGCTAACCATTTGCATGATTTAGGAAAATTTGTTTTTGCTTTTAGTATTTTCTGGACTTACGTTTGGTTTTCGCAATTTATGTTGATTTGGTACGCCAATATCCCAGAAGAATCAATCTACTTTATGGAAAGATTAGGGGGTTACAAAGACCATTATACCTGGATTTTCTTCGTTAACCTAATTGTAAATTTTGTTTTTCCTTTCTTGGTGCTAATGACCAGAGATGCTAAAAGGCAAATAATTATGCTTAAATTGGTGTGTATAGCATTGTTATTCGGACATTGGTTAGACTTTTATTTAATGATTATGCCAGGTACAATGCGGGGAGAAAGTGGATTCGGATTTATTGAGTTAGGGGCGGCTCTTCTTTTTCTGGGTATATTTTTAGTAACCTTTACCCGGGGATTATCTAAAGCGTCGCTGGTACCAATTAATCACCCATTCTTAGAAGAAAGTATTCACCATACTGTTTAAGTAGATACCATTAAAAACATTCTGTAATGATTACATTCGCTATAGTTTTATCAATAATTCTGATTGGAGTAATACTAGCTCTACTCTTTCGAATACAAATACTTTCCTCTATTTATAGCGGAAGTTTTCAAAAAAGAGCAAGTAAGAGTAATAAAATCAATGCAGTTCTTTTTTTGTTATTTTTAATAGTTGGTGGAGTTGCTTTTATCTGGTCTTTCCAGAATGCAGAAGCACGCATTCATATTCCGGTGGGCTCCGTTCACGGAGTATGGATTGATGATATGTTCTGGTTAACAATGGTAATTATAGGAATTGTGTTTGTAATAACTCAAATTCTACTTTTTTACTATTCTTATCGCTATCAGTACAAAGACGAAAAAAAAGCTTACTACTTCCCTCATAATAATAAGCTGGAAATTATTTGGACAATGATTCCTGCTGTAGTAATGGCGCTATTAGTATTTAAAGGTTGGAAAACCTGGACAAAAATTACAGATCCGGCTCCTAGAGAGGCAATGGTGGTAGAAATAGTGGGTAAACAATTTAACTGGATTGCTCGCTATCCGGGTAATGATAATGCTTTAGGTACTGTAAGAACAAACCTGATTGATGCAACTAATGAGTTGGGTATAGATTTTTCTGATCAAAGAAGTGCAGATGATATCTTACCTAGTGAGATTCATATCCCAAAAGGGCGCCCGGTGTTGTTTAAAATCCGGTCTCGGGATGTAATCCATAGTTTTTACCTGCCTCATTTCCGGGCACAAATGCATGCTGTACCAGGTATGCCTACCAAGTTTTGGTTTGTACCAACTAAAACAACTGCGGACATGGCCACGGAAACAGGTAACCCCGATTTTAAATACGAATTAGTTTGTAATCAAATTTGTGGGGCAAACCACTTTGCTATGCGGGCGGTGGTAATTGTGGATGAACCAGAAGAATATCAAAAATGGATGTCTGCGCAAAAAGCATTTGTGGCAGATAAACCAGAATTACTTAAAAATATAAAGACTCCTCAAGGAATCGTTTTAGATTCTAAAACAGAAGCCCCTGGTAAGGCTGCGCTATAATTATAAGCAAAGAACCAGATATATTATAGGCTTAGATGGTGTGTTTATTTACTAAATTAGACCTGATTAGCGCAAAAGTTTGTACACGAATAATAATTTAATATGGCAAGCACAGATATTTCTTTACACAATAATGTGCCAGTAGCACACGAGGAGCATGACCACGATCACGACCATCATGATCAGCCGTTTATCTTTAAATATATTTTTAGCCAGGATCATAAAGTAATTGCCAAACAATTTTTGATCTCTGGTATCATTTGGGCTTTTATCGGGGGAGCTTTATCTAGTTTGTTCCGTTTACAATTAGGCTGGCCAAATGAAACAATGCCATTTTTGGAGCCCATATTAGGAAAGTGGATAGAAGGCGGTAAGTTAAATCAGGAATTTTATCTTGCCTTGGTTACAATGCATGGTACCATAATGGTATTCTTTGTATTAACTGCCGGTCTAAGCGGAACCTTTAGTAATTTCTTAATACCGTTGCAGGTAGGTGCCCGAGATATGGCATCCGGATTTCTTAATATGTTATCCTACTGGTTTTTCTTTTTATCCAGTGTGGTAATGTTCGTATCCTTATTCTTGGAAACAGGACCTGCATCCGCCGGTTGGACTATTTATCCGCCTTTAAGTGCTTTGCCGCAGGCTATTCCTGGTTCTGGTACAGGTATGACAATGTGGTTAGTGGCCATGGTATTTTTTATTGTATCGCAGTTATTAGGTGGTATCAATTACATATCAACCATTATTAACCTTCGTACCCAAGGAATGTCCATGACAAAGTTGCCATTAACAATCTGGGCGTTTTTCTTAACAGCGGTATTAGGTGTATTATCTTTCCCGGTTCTGTTTTCAGCGGCATTGTTACTGGTATTTGACCGTTCTTTTGGTACTAGTTTTTATTTGTCTGATATCTATGTAGCTGGTCAGGCATTAACTAACACCGGCGGTAGCCCTATTTTATTCCAGCATTTGTTCTGGTTCTTAGGTCACCCAGAAGTATATATAGTTATTTTACCAGGCTTTGGTATTGTATCTGAAGTTATTGCTACCAATGCCCGTAAGCCAATTTTCGGCTACAGAGCAATGATTGGCTCCATGTTAGGTATTTCTACTTTGTCTTTCGTGGTTTGGGCGCACCATATGTTTGTCTCGGGTATGAATCCATTTTTAGGTTCGGTATTCATGTTCTTAACTTTAATTATTGCGGTACCATCGGCTGTAAAAGTGTTTAACTGGTTAGCCACTTTATGGAGAGGGAACATCATTTTCACGCCTGCTATGCTTTTCTCCATAGGGTTTGTTTCTTTATTTATCTCCGGAGGTTTAACGGGTATCTTACTTGGTAACTCTGCTTTAGATATTCAGTTACATAATACCTATTTTGTTGTAGCTCACTTTCACTTGGTAATGGGATCTTCTGCTTTCTTTGGAATGTTTGCCGGAGTTTATCATTGGTTCCCTAAGATGTTTGGTCGCATGATGGATGAAAAGTTAGGCTATGTTCATTTTTGGTTAACTTTTGTTGGAGTATACCTGGTGTTTATGCCAATGCACTACGTAGGTATTGCTGGTTTCCCTAGACGTTATTATTCCTGGACAGCCTTTGAAACTTTTAGCCAATTCGCTGATATGAACATGTTTATTAGTGCTGCGGCTATAATTGCCTTCTTTGGCCAGTTTATCTTCCTGTTTAATTTCATATACAGTATTCTCCGTGGCAGACGCGCAGATGAAAATCCGTGGAGGTCTAATACTCTGGAGTGGACTACTCCAGTTGTTCCAGGACATGGTAACTGGCCAGGAGCAATACCTGCTGTATACAGATGGCCATATGATTATTCTAAACCGGGAGCGGAAGAAGATTATATTCCGCAAACAGTTCCTTTTTCACAAACTAAATCATCTAACCTTCCGAATGAGAAGGAACTTGAATAATACTAATAATGACTAATGAATCTTTTAAGGCTAAAAGATTTAGAAATATAGGAGTTATTACTATTGCTTCGGTATATTTTTTAATCTTGGTAGGAGGAGTCGTAAGAAGCACTGGCTCAGGAATGGGTTGTCCGGACTGGCCAAAGTGTTTTGGAACCTGGGTTCCTCCTACCAATATAAACCAGTTACCTGATAATTACCTTTCCGTTTATAAAAATAAACGGATTGAAAAAAACGAAAAGTTAGCTAACTATTTAAACCAATTTGGATTTCATCAACTAGCATCTGAAATTTTCTCACATCCTTCGCAATATATTGAAACAGAGTTTAATGTTACAAAAACTTGGATTGAGTATCTTAATAGGCTGGTAGGCGTTTTAATTGGTGTTTTTATTTTTCTTACACTGGTTTACTCTTTTCCATATATCAAGAAGGATATTTCTATTTTTTATTTATCCTTAATTAGTTTCATTCTGGTAGGTATACAAGGTTGGTTAGGTTCTTTGGTGGTTTCCACTAATTTGCTACCTATAATGGTTACAGTACATATGGCTCTGGCATTAGTTTTAGTGGCCATATTAATTTATGCTGTTGCCCGTTCACAAAATAGGTCTTTCACTCAACTTACTCAATCTGTCTCTTCCAAAACCTATATCTTTATTTATTTAGCTATTATTTTATCTTTTGTTCAAATTTTATTAGGTACTCAGGTAAGAGAATGGATTGATATTATTTCTTCTCAATTGGGCTACACTAACCGGGAGCAGTGGGTATCTAAAGTTGGTTCTTCTTTTTACATTCATCGTTCTTTTTCCTTCGTATTATTTATTGTGAATGTATATTTGTGTCGGCAATTATATGCTTTACAAAATAAGCATTTAAATAAGCTCGCGAACGGGTTGTTAGCTTTTATAGGTTTAGAGATTTTGGTAGGAGTGATTTTGGCTTATTTTGCCATTCCAGCCCTATTGCAACCTGTACATTTAGTGTTAGCAACTTTAATGTTTGGGCTTCAGTTCTTTATATTTATTTTTTGTTATTATTCAACCCGTAACAGGGTTTTAAAGTTGGCTGTTCAATAATGTTAGTTGATAAAATAGAAAATGATCTGCCTACCTATTTAGTTATGACGAAAGTAAAGCATTACTTCCGGTTGCTAAAGTTTCGGTTATCCACTACCGTTGCTTTCTCAAGTGCGATCGGTTATATGCTGGGAGCAGGTCATCTGGAAATACAAAATATATTAATCATTATGTTAGGGGGGCTAATGGTAACAGGTTCGGCTAATATTATTAATCAGATTCTAGAAAAAGATTTAGATAAATTAATGAAGCGTACGGCTAAAAGGCCGTTGCCAACCGGTGCTTTAACAATAACGGAAGCAGTCGTTTTTGGTACTATAATAGGAATAGCTGGTTTAAGCATTTTAGCTTTATATTTTAATTTACTCACAGCGGTTCTAGCTTTAATGTCCTTGATTTTGTACGGATTTGTGTACACCCCTTTAAAAAGGATTTCTCCTATTTGTGTATTAGTAGGAGCTATACCAGGCGGTTTGCCTCCATTATTAGGGTGGGTGGCTGCCACAGGAGTAGTAAGTATAGAAGCTTGGATATTATTTGGAATTCAGTTCGTATGGCAGTTCCCGCATTTTTGGGCAATAGCTTGGGTATTAGATGATGATTACAAATTAGCAGGATTTAAAATGCTGCCAATGGAAGGCGGAAAAAATCTGAAAACGGCATTTCAGATAATGACTTATACTTTATTACTAATTCCTTTAAGCATGTTACCCTTGCAATTTGGAATGACGGGAAAAACATCGGCCATTATAGCCGTTATGTGTGGTGTGTTATTTTTAGCCCAAACACTTTATTTAATGCAAACTTGCTCTAAAAAAGCAGCAATGAGTATTATGTTTGGTTCATTTCTGTACTTACCAATAGTGCAAATTGCGTTAGTACTAGATAAATTATAGATTGAATAATATGAATGCTAAAACAATAAATCCAATTAGAACCTCAACGGGGATTCATCCTCTGAAGTTTACCTTGTGGTTACTGATTATGAGTATAGTAATGATGTTTGCTGCTTTTACTAGTGCTTACATTGTTAGAAGAGAAGAAGGAAACTGGTTAGAATTTAATTTACCGGGAGCCCTGTTAATTAATTCTATAATTATTGTTTTAAGCAGTGTGGCTATGCAATGGGCATACCTTGCGGCGAGAAAGGATAATCTGAATATCTTAAAAGTAGCTTTATTCCTTACCTTTATTTTAGGTACCGCTTTTTTGATTGGCCAATGGAATGTGTGGGGTGATTTAGTAAAAAATAAAATATTCTTTGGTGGTCCAACAGCTAATCCTTCCGGTTCTTTCATGTATGTTCTAACAGGTGTGCATGGATTTCACTTAATTACCGGGCTAATATTTATACTAGTTGTATTATCTTCGGCTTTCCGTTATCGGGTACATGCCAAAAATTTGTTGCAAATTGAATTATGTACTACTTATTGGCACTTTTTAGGTGTCCTCTGGGTGTATCTTTACGTATTTTTAGCAGTATACCATTAAAGAAAGTTTTCGGGTTACTTTTGCCTGATACATTACGCAAAAAACAAAAATTAACTACCAAACTATGTCTAGCACAACATCTAGTACAACAACTCTGGAACGGCCTAAAACAGGTACCTGGGATGGCGGGAACGAGCCGATGAAAGCCAGTTATGGAAAACTCATGATGTGGTTTTTCTTACTGTCGGATACGTTTACCTTTGCGGCGTTTTTAACTACGTATGGTTTAATTCGGCACCGGCATCTTGCTTATATAGGCAGTCACGATAAATTTGTTTTCTCGCAAACTTATTGGCCTATACCTGATAAAGTTTTTAATGCATTTCCTTTTTTCCATGGGGTAGATCTGCCGCTGGCTTTTGTGGCTTTAATGACCATGATTTTAATTCTTTCTTCTGTAACAATGGTATTAGCAGTAGAGGCTGGTCACCGGATGGATAAAAAAGACGTAGAAAAATGGTTGCTTTGGACTATCTTGTTTGGTTCTACTTTTGTTGGTTGCCAGGCTTGGGAGTGGAGCCACTTTATTACTGGTTCTGAAAGTGGCTTAACGCTGGCAGATGGTTCTAAAATTTTTGGTGCTAATCTTACTGTTAATCAATACGGCCCACCTTTATTTGCTGATTTATTTTTCTTTATTACCGGTTTCCATGGTACCCACGTATTTAGTGGTATTGTTTTACTCGTTATTATGTTTGTAATGACTGTAAATGGTACCTTTCAAAAACGTGGCCACTACGAAATGGTAGAAAAAATAGGCTTATATTGGCACTTTGTAGATTTAGTATGGGTATTTGTATTTACCTTCTTCTACCTGGTTTAAGTTTGATATAACAGAAATATTTAATTTAAATAAATTGTTCGGCAGCAAACAAAGTTGAACTGTTTATTCGTTTAACAATTAAACAGCATAAAAATATGGCTTCGCATTCACATCACACAAACGAAGAAGAATATACAGGTGAAATTGCACCAGCTCAAACCAAAGGAATCTGGAGAGTTTTCATAGTTCTTTGCGGATTAACCGCTATTGAATTTGCCTTTGCCTTCTTAATGGATCCTAGTACGCTGCGTAACAGCATATTTATTATTCTTACACTATTTAAGGCTTTCTTTATTGTAGGTGAATTTATGCACCTCAAACACGAAACTAAATCGCTTATTTGGACGATTTTAATTCCGACTTCCTTACTAGTGTGGTTATTGATTGCCTTAATTACGGAAGGTACCTATTTTGGTGATTCTGTGTATAACTATTTAAAGTAAAGTATTTTATATGTCTCCGAAGAAGGTACTAATGCTAGGGATACTACTATTAGTACCTATTTTTTTGTTTTTGTTTTTAAAAGGTTTTGGAACCAACCATTATTCCTTACCTACCTACTATCCTACTATTAATGAAGATACAGAGCTGCCGGTAGTAAAAGATGGTGATACGGTATTCCAGAAAGTGCCGGATTTTAGATTTGTTTCGCAGGAAGGTAAATCAGTATCGCAAGCCGACCTGAATAATACAGTGTACGTTGCTAATTTCTTTTTTGCCTCTTGCCAGGATGTTTGTAAAAAAATGTCGGCGCAAATGGTACGGGTTAACGAAGCTTTTAAGAATAACCCACAGGTAAAACTTATTTCCTATACCGTTGACCCGGAAAGAGATTCGGTAGCTGTTTTAAAACGATATGCCGAAATGTATCAGGCTAATCCAGCCAAATGGCTTTTTGTAACGGGGCCAAAGACTGAATTGTACGCCTTAGCCCATAATGGTTATAAAGTGTCGGCTATGCAAGCTCCAGGCACTATTCCAGATTTCATTCATTCCGAAAAGTTAATTTTAGTAGATAAAGAAAAACACGTGCGCGGTATTTATGATGGTACTAACCCGCAGGATGTGGACCGCTTAATTACCGAAATAACCGTGCTACTGCACAGTTATCAGCAAGATGAAAAATAACGATCGTACATACCTTATAGTAATTGCCATACTTTCGGTGGCAGTTCCTGCTTTGGTAGCTTTTTTATTATTTATGCCGCAAACGGGTAAGTTAGGCAATGTTAATGTTACCTTTCTTCCTAAACTGCATGCACTGCTTAATTCTTTAACGGCAATAGCTTTAGTAACCGGTTATTCATTTGTAAAGCGTAAGAATATTCGTGGTCATCGGTTCGCTATGGTTACGGCATTTACTTTATCTGCCTTTTTTTTAATTTCGTATGTAACGTATCATTACCAAGCGGAACCTACCCGTTATGGTGGCGAAGGAACCCTTAAAGCAATTTACTACGTAATATTATTAACGCATATTGTTTTAGCAGCAGTTATTGTTCCTTTAGTACTTTTATCTGTTTATTTTGCGGTGAGCGACCAAATTAATCGACATCGTAAAATTGCCCGTTGGACATTTCCTATTTGGTTATATGTAGCCATTACGGGAGTAGTAGTTTATTTTATGATTGCGCCTTATTATTAAGGTTAAATACTTAAGTGTACAAAAATTATGAAACGGTTTTCAAAAGTATTTATATTCATTTTTTCATTAGTAGTTCTGATGACATTTGCTGATGTTTCTGCATCGGCTCAATGCGTTTTATGTCGTTCATCCGTCGAGTCAAACCGGGCAGATGATAAACTAAGCAAATTTGGCAATGGCTTAAATAAAGGTATTTTATTTTTAATGACAGTACCTTATTTATTAGTAGGAACAGTGGGCTTTCTGTGGTACCGGAATCGTAAAAAGTAATTCTGGGCTCCTCTGCCTTCCCTTATAAGTACTTTATTCATAAAGAATTTTCGAGCTATCACCTAAGTAATATGGCTCTTATTTCGGCTTGCATTTATATAAGTTAAATAAAATCGGATTGCTGCCCGCTATATCAACTTCACCAGGAAATTGGACTTGGCTTTAATTGATGAGTTGTACATTGGCTAGGGGCATTCTTTTGGATTAGTTTCCGCGGTTAAAGTATTACTGTACTATTTAGCCCGTAACACTTCTTAATAAGTTTATTTAGTAGTTAAGAGTATATAAAAATTAGTATATTCTTAGCAGTTTCTAAATATCCTGAGAGCTACATTTATATTTATTTACTATTATTTCGTGTAGTCTGCGCTATAACGCATTAGCTTATTGATTACTTGTGAATTCTATGGGACTTAGCACAATTTTTGAATAAATTTGGGTAACCATTCCTATAAGCGTTGAAGTCCCGATCTTTCCCATATATTCATTTAATTGCTGCAGTAATGTGCTTTGCGGCGGCCGCATTGCTTAATCTGTATACTTATTTCTCTCAATCTTCCACAGATAAAAATGTTTCTTTTGTAGCGGATAATATTACTAAAGCTATTAGTGCGGCTGAACAAGATGTAATTGTAGCTAAAACCTATTTGCGGGAAGATACTGTTTTATTCTCTAAGCTTCTGGGTAAAACGCAGTATCCGTGTTTTATTATGAAAGGTGACCAACTCATTTTTTGGTCCGATCATACTACGGTTACGGATTTTGATAATGCCTCTATAAAAGAAAGATTTAGCATTGTAGAATCTAAACACGGCAAATACCTGGTGAATAAAGAGAATTATCAAAATTTTTCTATTCTCCTATATATTCCGCTGGAGGTTAGTTTTGGAATTAATAACAATTATCTGCAATCGGGTTTAAACGAGGCCATTTTTGGTAGTATGCAGGCCCGTATTATTACTGACTCCAACTCTCCTTTTCCAAAATTACGTACTTCTGATGGTACGTATTTGTTCTCCTTACAGCAATTAGTAGAAACCGACGTACGCAAAAGTAGCCAGGCAGCAATTGCGGTTATAACTTTAGGAATAGGTTTTTTGGTGTATTGTTTAATTTTTGTAAGCCAATCTTATTTACGCCGGGGTAGTTATGTTAAAGGATTAATTATATTAATAGTGCCTTTATTCGTTCTTCGCCTGGTACTGCTTTATTTTAACTTTCCGTTCTCGGTTTTAGAACTAGAAGTTTTTAACCCTAAATTATACGCGGCATCTTTTTGGTCACCTTCCATTGGCGATTTGCTTTTAAATGCAATTTTGTTGGCGGTTCTTACTTTTAATTTAGCTTACATTTTCCGGCATCTGCAAATAACGAGTTACCTTAAAAATGTAAATAAGACTAGCCGGATTTTAGTAAAACTAGGTTGTGCTGTTGCTTTCTACGTAATGTTGCACAGCCTGTATGTTTTTTATTTAGATTCGTTTACGAACTCGTTACTAGTATTAGATGTATCGCAGAGCTTAGATTTTTCTTTTTATAAATTTCTGCTTTATACTGCTTTCATTCTGCATACAGCAATCTTTTTTATTTTTGTTCATTTATTAACTCAAATTTTTCATGCGGTACAACCCGATAGTACGGCGTCTTACTGGTATTATGTATTAACTGGTTCGGGTGCAATTTGTGTTATTATAGGAGCTCTTAGCAACAAAGCCGATGTTATTTTATTCGGTTTAACCCTCCTGTTCTTTGTGGCGGTTATTTACGTTCGCTTTCGCCGGAATATTACGGCCAATCCCTACCAAACGTATTTATTTATTTTCTGGATTATTGGCATGAGCTCCGTAGCGGGTAGCTTGGCTATGTACGTGCATTATCAAAATTTACTTTTAGTAAATAAACAAAAGTTTGCTTCCGGTATTTTGCTGGATAATGATATTCAGGGCGAGTATTTATTAAATGATATTTCGCTTAAAGTGCAGGCCGATCCTTCCATCCGGAATAAATTTAAATTAGAACCTTTCGTAAATATAGATTTTGTAAAGCAGAAAATTGAACGGTACTACCTACGCGATTATTTTGATAAGTACGAAGTTAAGGTAAGGGTATTTGATGCCAATGGTATGACCTTAGATAGAGAGGGCTTGGAATTAGGGGAAGACGATGACATTACTCTTCCCCTTTATCTTAAATATTTTCTGGAGAAGGCAGTTCCTACGGAGCATGAAGGCTTATTTTTGATAAAAGAAGAAGAAGAGCAAAACTCGCGTAAATACATTCAGTTTATCCGTTTACGGAATGTAAATAAAACGCTGGCTACTATTGTGCTGGAACTTAATTTAAAAAAGTTAACGCCATACAGCGTAATTCCTGAGTTATTAGTAGATCAGAAATTTTTTCAGCCCTTATACAACCGGGATTTTAGTTACGCTTTTTATCAGAATAAAAGACTTACCTATAACGAAGGTGATTATAATTATATCCGTTTCTTTTCTCCGGCTATACTGGATAATCCGGAATTAAAAGTGAATGGTTTGCAGGTAAATGGGTATCACCATTTAGGTTTCCCAACAAAGGACGGTAAAATACTGGTAGTAACTACGGCGCATTATTCTTTGCGCGATGTAGCCTCTAACTTTTCAGCTTTGTTTCTGGTACACACCTTCTGCTTGTTGCTGTACATGTTGCTATTTTTATTAATGCGGGCCCGTTACTTTCGGAGCTTCAGCACCAATTTTAGCACTAAGATTCAATTGTACCTCAATTTTGGTATTTTAATTCCATTAGTATTAATCAGTATTGCAACAGCAAGTTTAGTAACGGGTTCTTACCGCCGCGATTTAGAAGATACCTACAACAAACGGGGAAAATTAATCCAGGAAAACTTTCTGAACACAATTGCCAGAAAGGGCGATCGCGGTAATCAAGAGCGATTAGGCGACCAAGTACGGCAACTCGCTGATTTATCGGAGACGGATATTAATTTGTATGATAATCAGGGAAAATTACTTTATTCGAGTCAGCCGTTAATTTTTGATGCAGGGCTTTTATCCCGTTATATCAATCCGGAAGCTTTTGTAAGTATTGAAGAAGGGCGGGCCCGTAAAGTATTGTTGCAGGAACAGGCGGGTAATATCCGGTTTAATGCCTTATACCTGCCCCTGTATGCTGATGGCCACAAAGAAAGCGTAAAAGCCTTTATTGGATTACCTTTTTTTGATTCGGAAAAAGAACTTGATTCGAAGCTCATTGAACTTTTTACCACCATAATGAACATTTTTACGTCGATGTTTATTGTATTTATGGTGCTTACCTACGTGGCTTCGCGCGCTTTAACGGTACCTTTAAAGTTGGTTACCCAGAAGTTAAAGCAAACTACTCTTACTGGACAAAATGAAAAATTGGATTACCACTCAGCAGATGAAATTGGCTTATTGGTAAGCGAATACAATAACATGTTGTTAAAGCTGGAAGAAAGTAAAAAAGAACTGGCAACCCGCGAGAAAGAAGCCGCCTGGCGCGAAATGGCGCGGCAAGTAGCGCACGAAATTAAAAATCCGCTAACACCGATGAAATTGTCGTTGCAATATTTGCAGAAAGCTATTTCCGAAAAGCGGGAAAATACAGAAGCGTTAATTAGTAAAATTTCGGGTACCCTTATTACGCAAATTAATACCTTAAGTGATATTGCTACTTCCTTTTCTAACTTTACTACTCTCCCGGATTTAAAACCGGAGAAAATTAACATTGCCGGTATTTTACAGCAATGCGCGGAACTGCACCAGGATGCTAATAATCGTATTCAGATTCATATTCCGGAAGGGGATTACCACGTATTTGCCGACGAAAGTTTGATGGTGCGAACCTTTAATAATTTACTAATTAATGCCTTGCAGGCTATTCCGGCGGGCCGTACACCTTGTATTTGGGTTTCGTTGCAGAAAACGTCGCCTGATAAAGTGCTTATTTCGGTGCAGGATAATGGCAGCGGTATTCCCGCCGAAATTTGCCACAAAGTATTTATTCCGAATTTTAGTACTAAATTCTCCGGTTCGGGAATTGGCTTAGCCGTGGCGAAGCGAGGCATTGAAAGTGCGGGCGGCCGTATATGGTTCCATACGACCGAAGACCAGGGTACCACCTTTTTTATTCAATTACCGGCTGTGGACGAAGCATGATTAAATGGGGGTTGGTGGGAGTTTTATGGGGCCTTATTTCCTGGTCGGCCCAGGCCCAATATTCCAATCAACGGTGTAAATGGGTGAAACTCTCCGATGTGCCCGTTCAACTAGATTCACTTACTATTTTGCCGGGTTCTATCGTTCTGCAAGGTGCTGCCGCCGACACACTCCGGTATTTATATAATCCGTCGCTTAATCAGTTTCAGCTAGTTCGTCCTCCGGTAGCAACTATCAAGTTAGATAGTTTAGGAAAAGTTGCTCCAAGTTATAACGTTTCCCGCGATTCTGTTTTAGTTTGTTACCGGGTATTGCCCTTAAATCTGGCTATGGCCCGCTATCGCCGTAAAATAACTGCGAACGATTCGGTTTACTTGCCAGGTGCCAAAATCTACACCGAACAAATTGCGCCTAAAAAAGAAGAGTTGTTCCGCACCCCCGGATTAAGTAAAAACGGGGCGATTACCCGTGGTATATCTTTCGGTAATACGCAAAATGTATTCGTAAACTCAGCTTTAAATTTACAATTAGAAGGAAAGTTATCCGAAGATATTGGCATTACAGCTTCTATTTCGGACCAAAATGTGCCTTTTCAACCCCAAGGTAATACGCAGCAACTGCAGGAATTTGACCGTATTTTTATCACTCTTCAACACCGGCTCTGGAATGTAACAGCCGGCGATATTGTATTGCGCAACAAACCCGATTACTTTTTGCGCTATTATAAAAACGTGCAAGGCGCCGCTTTTGAAGTGAATTATTCTCCTAAACCCAATCAAAAAGCCAGCACTTCGGCGGTTGCTTCGGTGGCAAAAGGTAAATTTTCTTCTATTCAGATAAAGCCAATTGAGAATGTGCAGGGGCCTTACCGGTTAACAGGTCCAGCTTCGGAGAAATATATTATTGTGCTGGCAAATTCCGAAAAAGTATATCTGGATGGAAAATTACTTTCCCGCGGATTCAACTACGATTACGTGATTGATTATAACCAGGCCGAAATTACTTTTACTACCCGTAACGTAATTATTCGTTCTTCCCGCATCCGCGTAGATTTTGAATATTCCGACCGGAACTATAACCGGAGTATTTACCAGGCCAGCCATTATCAGGAATTTAATAAAGTAAATGTCCACGCCAATATTTACAACGAATCGGACAACCCGAACAATTTATTAAACCTTGATTTAAAACCAAGCGACAAACAATTGCTGCAAGAGATAGGAGATAGCTTGCAATTAGCCTATACGCCAGGAGTTGAAACAGTACCTTACGATCCGCAACAAGTACTGTACAAAGACTCTACGGTGTTGGTTAATGGCGTAGCCAGGCAGATTTACGTGTATACGGAGGATTCTACTTTAGCCAATTATTATTCGTTGCGCTTTACCGATGTTGGGCAAGGTAAGGGCGATTATGTGCAGGTAACAACTTCGGTAAACGGGCGGTCTTTTAAATGGGTAGCTCCGGTAGAGGGTAAACTTCAGGGTCGGTACTTACCGGTGCGGATATTACCTACTCCCATTCGCAAGCAAATGGCTACAGTAGGAGCCGCTTACCAGGTAAATAAAGAAACCAGTGTTTACCTGGAAGCCGCCGCTTCTAAATATGATGTAAACCGCTTTTCAGAAAAAAACTCCGACGATGATAATGGTAAAGCCATTAAGGTAGGTTACACCGTAAAGGAAAAAAGCTTGCCTATATTAGGGAAATATAAATTACAGAGTACATTTAATTACGAATTTACTGACCGCAACTTCGTGTCCATTGATCGTTACCGGGACATTGAATTTGACCGGGACTGGAGCAATGGAATTACTGCCGAAACTCGCCAGAGCGATAATATTGTAAATTTTTCGGTGGGAGTAGTTAAAGATAATACCCACGCCATTAATTACCGGATTAGCCGACGTTACCGGCCCCACGAAGTGGATGGAGTACAGCATTATGTAGATGTAGTGCAAACGTTTAAAGGCTTATCATTAAAGGGTAACCTTTTTACCTTAAATAGTACCCGGTTAAATAAAATTAAATCGGCTTGGGTACGCGGGTTGGCAGAAATAAGCTATCCGACCAAGAAAATTGTACCGGGGTATACCTATCGTTTCGATAAAAACCGGGAAGATTCGGTGCTTAATCCGGACTCGTTGGCTAGCTCAGCTATTTATTTTGACGAACACATTTTTTTTGCACGCAGTAAAGATAGTGCGGCTACCCGTTACGGAGTCAGTTATGGTTATCGCCAGGACCGCCGGCCCCGCCAGGGAGAATTAAGTCAACCCGAAACGGCTCAAACGTATAATGGCTATTTACAGACGCGGGTAGGAGGTACTCAGGATATTCAAGCGCAGCTTACTTACCGGGAAGTAAACAGTGTAGATAGTTTAAATAAAGCTACCGTTTTATCGAGCATTAACTGGAATGGCGATTTACTGCAGCGGCATTTACGTTCAGAATTAAGTTACACGGTAGCTACCGGCCGCGAGGTGAAACGCGAATATGAGTTTATTCAAACCGTACCCGGTCAGGGAACCCACTATCTAATGCCCGCCGGAAACCCCCGTGATTTAAACGATTACTACGAGGCCCAAACGCCGGATGCTCAATATCGCACGTACATAAAAGTATTTTTGCCCACCGATCAATACATTATAGCTTATACCAACCGATTAAATTACCGGTTAAACTCAAGTTTACCACGGGCTTGGCAAGTAGCGCCTTCTTCTATTAAGAAATTGGTTTCCCGGTTTACAGCCCTTACTTCTATAACAATGGACCGGAAAACAACCGATCCGAACCTGATTACCCGATTTAATCCGTTTAGCCAGAATACAGAAGATAGTTTGCTGCTTTCTATGAATAATTCCTTCCGGAATACTATTTTTTATAACCGTAGTAATTCCAAGTTTGGTTTAGAATTTACTATGCAGCAAAATCAGCAGAAAATTTTACTAACGAATGGTACCGATACCCGAAGCTTGCGGATTCAAAGTATAAATGGACGTTACAACTTAAATGAGTATTTTACTTCTAAATTACAAGTAAACCGTACCCGGCGCGGCAATAATTCTAATTATTTAAGTACCCGTACTTACCAGATTCAGGCGTACGAAGCTATACCGGAGTTTGCCTTTCAGCCCAATAATAAACTTAGGTTTACCAGTACGTACCAATACGCCGCAAAAAAAAATAACTACCGGAAAGAAGATCCGGAAAAAGCAGTTTTCAACGATTTAGGATTTGAAAGCCGCCTGAGCCAGGTAAATAAACGTACATTTTCGGGGCAGTTGCATTATACGCACGTGTTTTTCAAAGGTGAAGTAAATACGCCGGTAGGTTACGAAATGCTAAATGCTCTCCGGCCCGGCAACAATTTTACCTGGAACCTGAACCTGCAACAGCAGCTCAATAATGGTTTAAATTTATCTTTTAACTACGATGGCCGTAAGCCCAGCAGTTTACGCGCTTTTCACTCCGGCCGCATGCAGGTATCGGTTTTATTTTGATATTGTAGCTTAATGCTTCAAGTTTGATTTAGCAATAGGTTCTGATCAAAAAATGCAGTTTTAGTTATACCTAGTATAATAAAGCTACTTGCCAAAAACAGCTTTAGCAGCAGGTAAAGTAATTATAGCCCATTCGTGGTACATTTTGCCGGAAAAATGCAGCTTATCCGAAGCTACGTAAGATTCATCTTGTGCTGCCTTGCGGGAAGCAGGCGTAATATCTACAAAAACAACCCCAGCCAGGTGGCATTCTTCTTTTGCTACTGCATTAAAAGCATTAATTTCCTGTGTAATTTTATTTCGATCCCGGTCTTCAGCAAAAGGAGTAACACCCCAATCCGGAATAGAAAGCACTACTACATGGCTGGGCTGGTTAGCCGCAAATTTTACAGCAGTATTTACTAAATCCCGAAACTCGGTTCGGTAGGTTTCCAAGCTTTGGCCACGGTATTGATTGTTTACTCCAATTAATAGAGTTACTAAATTATAGGTATTAGTAAGATTACTTTCCCGAATAGCCTCCTGTAACTCTGCTGTTGTCCATCCGGTACGAGCTACTGTAACCGGGTTACTTATTTCTACTCCGGCTTGGCGCAAATAATCAGCTAGAAAGTAGGTCCAGCGGTTTTCAGTAGTTACACTTTCGCCAATGGTATAAGAATCGCCGAGCGCTAAGTAAGTGTATTTTGCGAAAATAGACGGAGAAGCTGGTTCCGGGTACATTATAGATTCTTTGTTGTTACAAGCCAAACATAAAATTACCAGCACTAACCAACTACTCAGCTTTATCCATTTTATGGGTGAAATTTTCTAATACCTACGAAGTTGAAATTATTTTGTATTTAGCGCTGGTCGCAATAGTAAGAGCAATAGCTAGGTATACAATGCTACTTACTTAAAGCTTAACATGAGTTATTAAATCAACAGGCACAGGCAAAGTAATCTTCAAAGCCGGGAGCAGGTTTGCCTTCTACGCGTATAATTCGATCGAGACGGATTTCTTCGCCGGTATTCAAAATCAATAATTCTGCCTCGTTAGTAGCGCGAATTTCTTTTATAACTGCCCTGGTAGAAGTGTATTCGCGAATATCAGTAAAGTATTGTATGCTCACGTATTTCCGATTAGCAGCGTAGGCCAATAATTCTTCCCGAAGATTTGCATCAATAGGTTGGTATACTTCAGTAGTTTCTTTCATAATTCTGTTTTCTCTGTTTTACGAATAATTGCTTAGCAAAGATTAGAACAGCCTTTAACGGTATAAAGCCAATCGCTGCACTTCTTGCCTTGTCAAGAAGTGTATCCAGAAAATTTTCCTGATAAAATAAGTGCTTATTTATCGTTTTCAGATTGAACAGTAACACCGTGTAAGCTCCATTTAAAAATAAATATAAGTAAGTGTGTAATCACCATCTGTTTTGCATCAAGGTAGGGCAGGTGAAAATGGAAGATAAGAACTTACCAGAGTACTAATTTTATTAGATTTTTTGCAGGTGCTTAAAATAATTGATAACTAAATTTTTATTAAAATCGAGATACCAATAACTACTAAAGTAAGTGTTTCATTCAGAAATAAATAGCTACTTAACCCTGGTTCCAAGTACAGCAAACAGGTATTTAGTAAATAATATGGCGCACATTTTGCCTTAGTACTTACAGCATAATTTCACTTTTCTATTTATTTATTAAACTTTTTATATGTATTACTCCATAATTTAAATTTCTATGAAAAAGCTAGTATTGTTTTTAGTATTGCTGGTTAGTGCTCAGTTTGCCGCTCAAGCTCAATTTACCCTAGGTATTAAAGGTGGGTTAAGCTCCTCGGGGGTAGATGTGAAAAATGCAAAAAATACGATTACTCAATTAAAAGATTCAGATAATATTACTGGTTATCATTTGGGAGCTTTTACCCGGATTAAGGTATCTAATGTTTTTCTGCAGCCCGAAGTTTATTTTGCTACTTCCGGAGGTAAGCTCCAGCAAACCGATATTCAGAATAACACGATAGATGAAGTAAAAGCTAAGTTTACCCGCTTAGATGTGCCCTTATTGGTAGGATATAACTTCTTTAAAATTGCCAGGGTGCAGGCCGGGCCAGTAGCTTCGGTGTTGGTTGGCAGTAAGATTGACGGCCAAAAAGTTAAAGATTACCTGAATAAAACCGACTGGGGCTTTCAGGTGGGAGCTGGCTTCGATATTAGTAACCTGGCGTTTGATGTACGTTACGAAAATGTGAAACGCGATTATACGAACCAAAACACATCATTCGACTTAAAAAATAAACAAATAATTGTTAGTGTAGGAATTAAATTGTTCGGTAAATAACTCATCCGAAAAATTAATCTGGTAGGCGCAAGCTCTAAATAAAAAAAGAGCCTGCGCTTTTTTTATTTACCTTTGTATATTAAAGAAGAAGCAAGCTTTTTAGATGTATTATCCTAAAAAGCTTGCTTCTTCTTTAATATACAATACTGGTTTTTTGTTAAACCTATAATTAGTTTATTTTTAAACACATTGTATTTACAACTGTTATAGGCAGTATTTATCAGCTTTATGGACTTTTTAGAATTATTTATTCATCTTCCGGATGCCATGGTGGTATTATCGCCGGAACCTGATTTTAAAATAATTACCTGCAACAATACGTACCAGCAGGTAACCATGCGAAAAAGGGAAGAAATTATAGGATTACCTTTTTTACTAGAGGCTTTTCCGGACCGGGAAGTTTCTTACGAGCAAAATCCGGTACGCAAATCATTGGCAAAAGCAGTAGCTACCAAACAAGTAGATTACTTAGACGTACTGCGCTACGATTTACCGAAACCAGAAACCGAAGGAGGTGGATTTGAAGTTCGGTACTGGGAAGCTTCTCATACGCCTGTACTCGATGAAACAGGGGCGGTAAAATACGTTATTCAGAAAACAACAGATGTTACCTCCCGGGAACTGGCCAAACAAGCGCAACGCGAAAGTGAAAATAAATTCCGATTTATGGCCGATGCCATGCCGCAACTGGTTTTTACTACCGATCCGGCCGGTAAATTAACCTATCTCAATCAACGTTGGGCAGTTTATAGTAATATCTCTTTAAAGGAGTTGAGTACTACAGGCTGGCAGCAAATTATTCATCCGGAAGATTTACCAGAGTTGCAAAAGCGCGGCAAAGAGGCTTTTGAGAATAAAACCGAAATGCAGATAGAACTTCGCAAACGCGATAAAGAAGGTAGCTACCGCTGGCATTTATGTCGTATGTTACCGATGCGAGGCGAAGATGGGAATATAACCATGTGGCTAGGTTCTTCTACCGATATTCATGATACCCGTTTATTGGTGCAGGAATTACTAACTACTAACGAGCAAATGGCGCTTCTGGCCGATCAGGTGCAGCTAGCTTACCAAAAGGTTGAATTGGAACGGAAAACTTTGGAGCGGTTCATTATGGAAGCACCCGCTTTCTTTTGCATCTTAGAAGGGCCGGAACATCGGTACGAATTGGTAAATAGTCATTATCAGAAACTTTTTCCTAATCGGCAGTTGTTACACAAACCTGTAGCTGAAGCTTTACCCGAAGTAATAGAACAAGGCTTTTTGCAATTGCTTGATAATGTGTATCAAACGGGAAAATCTTACGAAGCAAAAGAAATATTAGTAAAATTAGATCAGCACAATACAGGTAAACTAGACGATGTTTACGTGAATTTCTTGTACCAGCCTATATTGGATGAAACCGAAAAAGTTACAGGGATTCTGGTTTTTGGTTTCGAAATAAATGAAATAATAAAGTTAAGAAAGCAACTGCAAGAGTCAGGTCATTCTGTTAACGAAGCAGCCAGGTAAGTAGAATGACAACTCAAAACAAAAAGAGAAGCAGGTACGCATGAATGCCGCACAAGTAGACTTTCAGCAACTCCGGATCAAACATATTCTGTATAAATCAAAGGTCCGTTCCGTACTATTTGGTGGCTCGTTCGATGAGGCTTTCTTTTCGCCTTCCGGACCCGTAAACACGTGGTTTACTAGCGTAGGAATGATAAAGTACCGGCAGGAAGTAGAAATGACCGAACTAGCCCGCGTACACCAAGACCTGAGTTCAACGGCCAGTAATTTATTTCAGCTGTATAAATTTGGTAAAATTGACCAGGCTTACGACGGCTTAAAACTTATTGAAAAAAAATCAGAGCAATTTTTACTTTTGTTAGCGCAACTAGAAGACAGATTAAAAGAAAGAGTTTAATTTAAAATTTGTTACAACAGCAAAACGCCCCTTAAAGTAATTTAATGGACGTTTTTTATAAATATTAATTAAATTTTTGCCAGAGTAACTAACCATATATCTGGTTTAACAAGCCAGCCAACCGGATACCACCTTGCATGAGTAACTTTTGGATAGTACCAAAATTGTCGTAAGAATAGCGGTAACCTAACTTGCCATCGGCGGCAACAGCGTATATTTGCGGCCGGAATTGCATCATGCCGTAGGCCCAATCTCTAATACTGGTGCTTTGCCAGTTTTTTATCTCTGCTTTATTGGGTTCATCTAAAAACGAAGCTAACTCGGTATAACTTAAATCTTTCCCATCAATAATCTCACTATCCCAAACCCGGTGTAAATTAGAAGCTTTCCCAAACCACTGTACTTTCACATTATTGCCCCCCATATCGTCTTGGCCACCCACATGCAAGGGCTGGTGCAAATCGCCGACCATGTGAATTAAAAACTTTAAATTTTCCTGTTCCTGAACGGCCGTTAAATTATGTGCTTTTAAGGTTTGTATTAACTCTTCTAATTTCAAAATTAAGTCACCGTTTAGGTTTTTCTGCGTTTGCTCGTACTTCATTCCATCCGGAATGGTAACCCAATGCCAATCGTGGGTATGATTGTAAGCCGGATCGGATTTTACATCGTCCATGAAATTAGCTACTTCGGATAGGGAGTTGTTTCCGAGGATTTGTAAAACTTTCTTACGGGCTTTTTTGCTTAGATGCTTCTCTGCTACCAAACCTACTACCCGGTGGCCCGTCTGACCATAAGCAAAAGTCTGACTAATAAGAAAAGGAAATAAAAGGATTAAACTAATTACTTTTTTCATTGATACTACTTACTACTAATGTCGCCCTCTACAAAACCACCAACGATTTAGGCAAATTTACGATTAAATTTAAGCAGGATAAAATCAGAGCACCAACCTAAAATCTGATCGTTTATTAACAGGTTTACTCTAAAGTATATTCTTCAAAGAGCATTTCTGCAGGAACAAACTTAACCATTCATGCGGTTAAATATCTCGTTTAGCTGTTCACGGGAAGCTTTCCGATTTATTTCTGAAGTGCCATATCCAACTTCCTCTTCTCCGCGAGCTAGACCAGCCATAATGCCATCGGCAAAGTCGTTTAAAGGGGCGCCAAAGGTATGGATTCCGGCTCCGCCTAAGTCGGTTTGCACGGCAGGCGGTACAATTTCCAGTACTTTAATAGAAGTATCGCGTAGTTGCCGTCGTAAGGATAATGTAAAGGAATGCAGGGCAGCTTTAGTAGCGCTATATATGGCAGCTTGGGCCAGTGGTGCAAACGCTAGACCAGAGGTTACATTTATAATATAACTTTGCAGTTTTTGCTGCAAATGCGGAATAAATAAAAAAGCTAAATGAATAGGAGCTTCCAGGTTAATGGAAATTTCGGCCTGATGAAAAGACCAGGATTGGGAACTACCTACCATCGATTGCCGGTTCTGGATACCAGCGTTATTTAACAGAACATTCACTTCCGGAAAAGATTGAACAACCCAATTGTATAAATCTTGCCGATCTGATTCCTTAACTACGTCACAAACCCGTGTATGGAGTTGCGGATATTTCTGCTGGGCTTCCTGCAACTTGTCCTCCCGACGACCGCAAACAATAACCTTACTGCCTGCTTGTAAAAAACGTTCAGCCAAAGCTAACCCAATACCCGAAGCTCCGCCCGTAATTAATACGGTATTCCCTGATAATTCCATGTGTTACGTAAGAAATTTAAGTTTTACCTTTTACGCGGAAAAAGAGTTATAGCTAACAAGAGTTATGGAATTTTAATAAAAAATGCAGTTAGAATAACTGCATTTTTAACTGCTTCTAAGTAAAAGCTTTTCTCAATGCATTCATTAACAAAATAAAACTAAGGCTACTAATTAGCGGTACTGGCACAAATAAGATGTTTGTTCTTCTGTCTTTACCTGGAAAGATGAATTGCCCGGTACGTCAAAAGCCTGGCCTTTTGTATACGATTGCCATTCAGTTGCGTCCTGCAATAAAACTGTTAATTTCCCTTCTATAATAGTCATGATTTCGGGCTGACCAGTGCCAAATTTGTACGTGCCGGGGTTAATTACTCCAACAGACGATTTTCCTTCTGCCGTTTGATAAGCTAATGATTTTACTGTTCCGTCGAAATATTCGTTTACTTGGATCATGTGGATTTAAGTGTGATTTATTTGTTTAAAGTTATTTAACGTTGTTTTGGGGTGCAGTTACGTAAAAATTAGAATCTACCTGCACCGTTGCGTTAGCGGGTACATTGGGTAGCTCCTGCCAGGTGGTGGTAGGCTCCAGCCATTTTTCCTGGTTGTTAAGGTATACTTTTACCGGTATATTAAAATTAGCTACGCTGTTGGCCCAACGATAAGTTAGCTCGTTATTCCGGAGTTGATATTCGAACTGCGGAATGCGTACATCGCGCAAATATTGCTGAAAGAAACCCGATAAATCGCGACCAATTTGTTTACTCAGGTAATTTTCTATTTGCGCCGCAGTTACGGTTTGGTGATAAAATTCTTTGTTAAGACCTCGTAGGATGGAGCGCCATTTTTCGTCGTTGTTTACTATTTGGCGTAAGGTATGCAGCATGTTAGCGCCTTTGTAATACATATCGCCGGAGCCGCTGTAGTTTACATCGTAGTAGCCGACAATAGGCCGATCGTTTTTAATATTTTTGCGGGTACCAATTACGTATTCGCTGCTGGCTTTTTTACCAAAGTGATAATCCAGGAATAGGTTTTCGGAGTAAGCTGTGAAACTCTCGTGAATCCACATATCGGCAATATCTTTATAGGTAATGTTATTGGCAAACCACTCGTGCCCCGATTCGTGCACAATAATAAAATCAAACTTTAAACCCCAGCCAGAGCCACTTAAATCTTTACCTAAATAACCATTCTCAAATTTATTGCCGTAGGTAACCGAACTTTGGTGCTCCATACCCAGGTAAGGCACTTGTACCAGCTTGTAACTATCTTCGTAAAAAGGGTAGGGGCCAAACCAATGTTCAAAAGCCTGGAGCATGCGCGGCACTTCTTTAAATTGTTTTTTTGCTTTTTCTAAATCCTCGCGAAGCACATAATAATTACAATCAAGCGTACCTTTTTCGCCTTTGAATTTTTCGAAGAAATTTACATAATCGCCGATGTTAACGTTTACCCCGTAGTTGTTAATAGGATTAGTCACAAACCAATGAAAGGTTTTAGTGCCGTCGTTATTCTGGACTACTTTGCGCAAGCGCCCGTTGGATACATCAATTAAATTTTGTGGTACGGTAACGCTTATTTGCATGCTGTCCGGTTCGTCGTACATGTGGTCTTTGCAGGGCCACCACAAACTGGCACCATCGCCCTGGCACGAAGTCGCTACAAATGGATTACCTTTTTTATCTTTTTGCCAGGTTACGCCGCCGCTCCACGGTGGATTAGCGCTCACTTGCGGAATACCCCCGTAGTAAACTTCTACTTTTTGGAAGGTACCGGGTTGCTGGGGTTCGTTTAAGGTGATAAAAAAGGCATTCCCATCGCGCCGGAAATTTAAAGATTTACCATTTTGCGTTACTTTTTCAATATTTAATGGCTGCTGCAAATCGATTTGCATAATTTTTTCGGTCTGCAAAACCCGGTACGAAATGGTGTTTACTCCTTTTATCGATTTTTCGGTGGGGTTTACCCGTACATCCAAATGATAGTGCGTTAAATCCCACCAGGCTCTTTCCGGAGTAACGGAGCCGCGCAAGGTGTCCTGGTGAGTAAAAGTTAATTTTTCCTGGGCCCACGCCTGACTAAATAACAGAGTAGTTATAATAAAAACGATGGCTCGCCGGGAAATAGTTGTGGTTGTATTTATTTTCATGGAACAAGGGCATTATGCGAGGCTACTGCAACTTCTTTGGGAATTTAAGAAATAGCATAATTATAAAATAAAAGTACGGATTAAAATGCTGGATGCAGTACTGGTGGTGAGTAACTTTTTTGGATGGCGAATTATGTTGGTTTAAACCTGGTTGTATTTTATCTACTTATTAGTAAGAAACTGGGTAAAATTAGTTTACTATACTAAATGTTTAAATTGATGTAATATAACATTGATATTAAAACATTTATTAATAAAGAACCTAAAATCTAAAATCTAAAATATTGATACTTATGTCTTTTTACTTATATAGAATTTAGAAGCGCATTTCTATACCATTAGCAATGGTGTAAACAAATTTTGTTACGGGTACAATGGGCTGATCTTCGTAGGTGCAGTTAAATCGGGTCTTTAAACTTAATACTTTGGTAACTTTTACTCCTATGCTAATATCGCCGCTTATCCGGTTCCGGAACCGATCAATAAGGCGGCTGTAGCCTACCTGGTAATAGGTTATGGCGTTAATCTCCAGGTTTTCGCGCGCTTTCAATTTTGCACTTACGTAGCTGGTAGATTTTAGTAAATTAGAAACTTGTAAGTGATTAAACTCTTCCGGATTTTCCCATGCTTCGTGCTCATGCATCAAACCGGTTCCTAAAAAAACATTTATGTTTTTGTCCTCGTCTGGTATTAACCGGTAACGCAAATAACCGCCTCCTAAGGTACGCCATTGTAACCCGCGCGCTTTATCGTTCTGAATTTGAGCGAATAATTCGTAAGATAGCCGACGAGCCCGAAACCAATTTACCCGAACATGAGAATAACCTTGCTGCGCTACGGTATTGCGTTGCTCTTCATCGTTATAATTTACTAGCAGGTAGTTCAGGTAATTTACCCAAAAATAAGTATGCAGCCGCGATTGGTACGTTACGTCGCCGTTTAAAGTAAGCTGCAGATAATTGTTCGGGCGGTTTTTGCCGGCATTTTGGTTGTAAATAGAAAAGTTGATACCGGCTTTACCCGAAAAATCATTCGTAGTATCAGCACCGGTACGGTCCTCTTCTATATTTACAATCTGGGCAGTAACCATTGAGGAGTGTAGCCCCAAATTAATAGTAAAAGCTATTAAATAAGGTAAGTAAAATAATCGCATGAAAACTTAATATTCCGGTTGTAAGCGGTGAAAGTTAAAGAATAGCTCTTAAATTTTAAAACCAACGCTACCTTGCCGTACGGGAATAAGTTATCTACTCAAAATTGGATGGTATCGCCTTAAAGCAAACTATATAACGTACGACAACCGGAAATCAGGAATTTCGATGTTGGAATAACCAAAGTCAGTTAAATCTGCTTTTAATCGTTCCATTACCGGTTTTTCGCCGTGTACCAGAAAAATTTTCTGAATTTTTTCTTTGTCCTGACAGAGTAAAAACTTAGCAATATCACCGTAATCAGCGTGGGCGCTGTATTCTTTCATCACAATCATCTCGGCTTTTACTTCTATTTCTTCGCCCATGATGTTTACGGTTTCTGCTCCTTTTAATAATTGGCCGCCTAAAGTACTGGGTTCGCAGTAGCCCGTAATGAGTACCGCACTGTTAGGGTCCGCTAAATTATTTTTTAAATGGTGCTGAATCCGACCGGCTTCCATCATACCCGACGAGGAAATAATAACGCAGGGCTCCATAAAGTTATTCAGTTCTTTAGAATCTCCGGCCTCGGTAATGTAATGTAGTTGCGGAAAACCAAATGGGTCGGAATCTATTTTAAGATATTCCTGCATGGTATGATTAAAGTACTCCGGATGGCTGCGTAAAATATCGGTAGCGTAAACAGACAGCGGACTATCCACAAATACTTTCACGTTTTCGGGCAGGCGGCCTTCTTCGGCGAGGTAATTAAGGGAGTAAATAAGTTCCTGGGTGCGGCCAATGCTAAACGCCGGAATAAGGAGTTTACCCTGACGTTCTGCGCAAACCGTTTGTACAATTTTCTCCAATCGTTCTTCGGTGTTCGCCAAGCTATCGTGTATTTTATCGCCGTACGTTGATTCACATAAAATAATTTCGGCAGCCGGAAAGGGCTGCGGTTCTTTTAAAATACGATTGGCAAAACGACCAATATCGCCGCTAAAACAAAGCGTACGCTCCCGGCCTTCGTCTTGCAGTTTTAAGTTAATGGCGGCACTGCCTAATACGTGCCCGGTATCGGTAAAAAGTAATTCTATATTTTCGTCAATTGGGTAAGGCTTATCGTACGGTACCGTTTCAAAAAGCTGTAAGGCATTTTCTACATCTTCTTCGGTGTACAATGGAGTATGAGTGGTTCCATTGTTACTATTACTTCCCTGAATGCGAGCGCTGTCGCGTAGCAGCAGTTCGCATAGTTCTAAAGTAGGAGGCGTACAGAAAATTGGTCCGGTAAAGCCCATTTTAACTAAGCGCGGTATTAAACCCGAGTGGTCAATGTGCGCGTGCGATAGAATTAAATAATTAATGTTTTCGGGTTCAAAATCAAACTCGCGGTTATAATCGTCGGTTTTGTCGCCTTTGCCTTGCAGTAAACCGCAGTCGAGCAAAATGCGCGTACCGTTTTCTAAAGTTACTAAATGTTTGCTGCCCGTAACGGTTTGCGCAGCGCCGTAAAAAGATATGGTCATTATTGTTTAAGTAGTTTGAGGTAATGGCGGTTTTACGGCTGGCAATAGGGCTAGTTGTTTGTTGAGGATATAAGACAGAGAATGAAGGGATTAATTTTTATACCGGGTAGAAACGGAACGCTGCTCAACAAATACCACGGAAATTGAATAAGTAAACTTGTAAATTCAACCGTTTATTAAATGAGAGCTGTTGGTTATAGTAACAGGAACCTATTCTGGTACGTACCTGTAAATAAATAAAGCTTTGCCGGAAAATTTGATTGGTAAAACCCGGAAAAAGTTAAATCTTGCCACTCGAATTAAATAGTATAGTTAAAAAATCAAGTTTATTTAAACGCCCTTATTTTTGCAATGATGAACAAACAATTTATTCTTTTAGCAGCATTTAGTTTTGCCTTCTTAACGGGATGTGGTAGCCAGACCAAGCAACCAGGAGAAGAGTTCTACGACTCAGATTATCGGGCTAAAGCGGATAGTGCTTACGAAGAAAATCAAAGAAACCAACCAGTAGCCCAGGCCCAGCCGGCTGTTAACACCGACACTAACTCTGAAAAGGTTGGGGCAAATGCCAGTACGCATTCTGCTGCCTCCGAAGCACCCTCTGCGCAAGCTGATAAATCGCAGGCCAGTTCTCCGGGTAAAGTTGCGGGAACCACCCCAACTGAAACTGCTGCCCCAGCTCAAACCAAACCTGCTGCAACTGCTGGTAATTTTGAAAAAGGCAAAGCCTTGTTAGCTAAATCCGACTGTTTGGCTTGCCACAAAATTGATCAAAAAATAGTAGGGCCAGCCTACCAGGAGGTTGCGAAAAAATACGAAGCCAACGATAAAAATATAACTTACCTGGCTAATAAAATTATTAAAGGCGGTGCCGGAGTTTGGGGCGATGTACCTATGAGTCCGCATCCAACATTGTCGCAGAGCGATGCCAAATCTATGGCTCAATACATTCTTTCTCTGCGATAAGCTATTGCTTATCCATTATTATTTAAATGAGCCGTTCCCCAATCGAATTTACGATGGGGGAACGGCTTTTATTTTTAAAATTTTTCCGAAATGTTTAAGAAGGTAGAAATTGAAATGCGTTACTAATTAGGTGAAGCGCCATATATCCGTAATTTGGGAAGGTAAATGGAAAGTAGAAAGGGCAGAATCTAAATTAGTAACCAGTTTAGCAGTTGATAAATTACATGCTGTGGGTCAGATAAAAAATAACAGTCAGGTACTCTGGTAGTAAGGCTATCCGGAAGTAGAATTTAAGAGGGTTTAAGTAAATTTCCCTTTTCAGGATAGTTAAAAATTATTACTTTTATTAATTCAGGTAAAATTGTTGAACTTTATTTTTGTTTTATGAAGGTAATCGCTCTTTTTATCGCAACTGTTTTTATGTTGGTTGCGGGGGCACAAGCCCAACAACCGGCACCCGTTAAACCAACCTATAATGCTTTACAAAACCAGTTTAATGCTTTAAAAAGCCGATCTACTTCTTATAAAGAGTATAATCAAGATTTTAAGGTAGTACAGGTAAAACGCCTTGATACTTTTTGGAAAAATGTGCAGGATAGCCTGAGAGCCCGGGAGTCCACTGTTCGGAAAGCAGGTAAAGCTACTGAACTAGCGCTAAAGAAAGCACAACAAGACTTAGCGCAGCAAAAAGCCGAACTGCAAAGTTTAAAGCAGGCCAACATTCGTAAAGAACAGCAAATTCAGCAGAATGCGCACGATGTAGCCAGCCTTTCGGTATTTGGTTTAGACATGAATAAACAAGTGTATGTAATACTTAGTTGGATTGTTATTCTAGGATTGTTAATGGCAACATTGGTATTTTCTTATTTATACAAAAAGAGCAAAGTTACAACCGACGAAAAGATTAAAGCTTTTGAAGAAGTGAGTCAAGAGTTTACGGTACATAAGCAAAGCGCCCGCGAAAGAGAGCTAAAAATTAAGCGCGACCTTCAAACGGAATCCAATCGGGTAGCCGAACTGAACCAGGAAATTACTCTTTTAAAAAAACAAGTTTCGATGTAGAGTTTTAGTAAATAGAAAAATAAAAAAGGAGACTCATTTCAGCGAGTCTCCTTTTTTATTGCCTAAAAAGTAAATGAGTATGGAAATCTATATTGTAAATGCGTTACAATCTGAATTTTCCTATGGATCCACTTTTATTAAATTCTTTTTAAATTTTTCGGGCTATCAGCAAACCGTCCCGGATAGGGAGTAAAATATTTTCTACGCGCGGGTCTTCGTGTACTTTGCGGTTAAATGCCAGTACGGCTTGGGTATCTTTATCGGTGTTTAAAGTACTGTTTGCCACTTTTCCGCTCCAAAGCACATTATCTGTTATTATAAATCCACCCGCACGAACTTTATCTATCACCAGATCAAAATAATTAACATTATTTACTTTATCGGCATCAATAAATACCAGATCAAAAGTATAGGGCAGAGTTGGAATAATAGTAAGCGCCTGACCAAGGTAATATTTTATTTTATCGGTTAAACCAGCTTCGGCAAAATACCGGCGCACCATTTCTTCTAGTTCAGCATTTACATCAATGGTATGCAGGGTGCCTGCTTCGGCTAAACCTTCGGCCAGGCAAATAGCGGAATAACCAGTATAGGTACCAATTTCCAAGATATGTTGCGGGCGTAGCATTTGCGAAATCATAGCCAACAAACGCCCCTGTAAATGCCCCGACAACATGCGCGGCTTCATTACATTTACGTGCGTGTCGCGGTTTAATTTCTTCAACACTTCTGACTCCGGAGAAGTATGATTCTCCACGTATTGCTGCAGTTCTAATGGTAAAAAGTCCATTGTAATGAGTGTTTAGTATCAGGTATCAAGTAGCAGGTATTCAGCAAGTTTTTTAATCTAAGAGAAGTAGTAAGTATCAGATATCTGGTATTAAGATAATTATTAAAATAGTAACTTTAATAATTCCCGATACTTGATACTTACTACCTAGTACTACTTTACCGGCACATAATTCAGGATACTCAGGTTTTCCTCACGTAAAATTTCGTTCGCAATATCGGTTAAGTCGGTAGCTTTAATCCGCCGAATTTGGTCGAAAATTTCATTCAGGCTATCCACTCTATTCTGATCCAGGATGCTTTTTCCCATCATCATCATTAAGCCCAAATTGCTTTCTTCGGCCATGGCTAACTGCCCCATTAATTGTTCTTTGGTGGTATGCAGTTGTACGGTACCTAAAGGTTTTTCGCGAAGTTTTTTGAGTTCCTTCAACACCAGGGCCGTGGTGCGCTTCAGTTGCTTTTTCTCGGTACCAAAGTAAATACCAAATAGCCCCGTATCAATATAGGTGGCATAGTTCGCATCAATGGTATACACCAAGCCGTGTTTTTCGCGCACCGCCAGATTTAACCGGGAGTTCATACCCGGGCCGCCCAGCAGGTTGGAGAGCATAAAGAACGAAATCCGACGGTCATCGTGGAGCGAATAAGCCGGACAGCCAATTACACAATGCGCCTGGCTAATAGGTTTTTCGAGGTTAATAATAGCAGGTTGGTACGTGGTAAATGGTTGACGAACGCGTTGCTTTTCGATGCGCGGAATTTCAGATAAAAACTTTTCGGCCAACTTTAGCACTTTCTCGAAAGGCCAATTGCTCACTGAACAAAAAACCAGGGAATCAGTACTTAAATTTTGATCGATAAAAGCTTGAAAATCGGCTTTGGTAAAGCTGGAAACACTTTCTTTGGTGCCTAAAATATTGTTGCCCAAAGAATGATTGGCGAATATGACATTGTCGAACTCATCCATTATCGCATCTTCGGGCGTATCCAGGTACATGGCCATTTCTTCCAGAATTACCCCACGTTCTTTTTCAATTTCCTTTTTCGGAAAAATTGAATGGAAAGTAATATCTGTTAATAAATCAAAGGCTTTTTCGAAGTGGCTTTCCAGTAAGGAGGCATAAAAGCATAGCTTTTCTTTGGTAGTATAGGCATTTAACTCGCCGCCTACGGTTTCGAGCCGGTTTAAAATATGAAACGACTTGCGTTTAACGGTACCTTTAAAGGCCATATGTTCCCAGAAGTGGGCCAAGCCCTGCTGATCCGGGTTTTCGTCGCGGCTACCAATATCCAGAATAAAGCCGCAATGCGCAATTTTGGTATGCGTTACTTGCTTATGTAGTATCCGGATTCCATTAGGTAAGGTATAAAGATGATAATCAGGCATTCAGTATGTTTGTTTCGGACCGCAAAGGTACGAAAAATGCACTAGAATAAAGCAGGGTTTTACTTGCCAATTAGGTTTTCGTACAGCCTGTGCATTTGCGGAATGGTGTGCTCCGCCCGGAATTGTTGCGCGTGTTCGTGCCCTGTTTTTATAAGTTGCTGGCGGAGTGTTTGGTCTGAACAAATAAGAGTTAAATGCTCGGCTAATTGAGTTACATCATCGGGAGCGGCGTACAGGGCGGCTTCGCCACCCGCTTCGGTAAAACAAGAACCAGTAGAAGTAACCACTGGTACTCCGCTGTTTAAGGCCTCCAGAATAGGTATGCCAAAACCTTCGAACAAAGACGGATACACAAATACTTGCGCCAATTGGTAAATAGCGGGCAGTTCCTGAAAAGGAATATAAGGTAAAAAATGTACTTTAGCGGTAAGTTTATTTTCGCGAATGTAAGTATCCAGGTGCGCGGCGTAAGGTAATCTTTTGCCGATTAAAACTAAGTCGTGCGTATCGGTTAAACCTGATTTTTGCCAGGCCTTAAACAAGTGTAAATGGTTTTTACGGCGTTCCAGCGTACCTACGCACAACAGGTATTTATCGGGTAAGTAGTACTTTTGCTTAACTGCCCGTAAAGTTTCGGCAGGAATAGCCTGGTGAAAAATTGGGTTGCAGTCCTGGTAAATTACTTCGGTTTTTTCGGCGGGTATATTGTAGAATTGTATTAAATCTTGTTGAGTTTGTTGACTAACCGCAATAATTTTATCGGCGGTTTGGCAGGCTGCTTTAAACTTAGCGCGGTAAATAAGCCGGTCATGCGGTTTATACAACTCCGGGAAACGCAGGAAAATTAAATCGTGAATAGTTACTACTTTACGAACTTTGCTTTTATTCAAAAAAAAAGGTAGCTCGTTACTTAACCCGTGGAAAATATCCAGCTTTAAATTTTTAATCGAATTATTAATTCCGGCTAACCGCCACGCATCGGGTAGTACCCGGTAAAGCCCCGGAGGTTTTACTAAATGCAGGTGCGGAGAGGCCGGTACAAAATTTCTGAATACATTATTCTGACGCGTGGTAAACAGGTAATATTGATTTTGAGGAAATTGCGTTTGTAACGCCGAAATAACAAAACGGCTGTAGTTTCCTAAACCGGTAGTATTTGTATAGGCTCTTTTGGCATCAAATCCTATTCGCATTTACTTTTGTTTTAAATGGCAAAGGTAGTAAACGCATTGGTAAATTAAATTACAAAAATTAAGTAACGAGTAACCTGGGAGTTGCTGGTAAATAAGATGAATGTTTTAAGTAGAAAATCAAAAATAAATTTTTACTCGATTCTTTATTCTTTAAAACCTATATTTCCTTTTTACTAAAAAAGATATATTTACTCCTAAGTAAAGCGAAAAAAGTAATTTTCTGCCTGGTTTAAACTCAATTTATGAAATACGAACCTATCAATCCTGACCTTTTTATTCTTAACCGAGCAAATTTTGCCAAACATCTGAAAAAGTGTTCGCTGGCAGTTTTTCACTCGAACGATGTAATGCCCACAAACGCCGATGGCACCATGGCCTTTCGGCAGAATAATGACTTATTTTATTTAAGCGGCGTAGACCAGGAAGAAAGTATTTTACTGCTATTTCCGGATACGCGCGATGTACGCCACCGTGAGGTACTTTTTATACGTGAAACGAATGATTTAATTTTAACCTGGGAAGGTTATAAACTTACTAAAGAACAAGCCCAAGCGGTTTCGGGGATTAAAACTATTTACTGGTTATCGGAATTTAAGCAAGTATTAAATGCTTTGATGGCCGAAGCCGAAAATGTTTACCTGAACACCAACGAGCATACCCGGGCAACAGTAGAAGTAGAGACCCGCGATGCCCGTTTCATAAAATGGTGTAAAGATACCTACCCTTTGCATCAATACCACCGGAGTGCCCCCATTATGCACAGCCTGCGGGCCATTAAATCAGAAATAGAAATTGAGTTAATTAAAAACGCTTGCAAGATTACAGAGCATGCGTTTTTGCGCTTACTCAAATTTATCAAGCCCGGCGTTATGGAATACGAAATTGAAGCCGAAATTGCGCATGAGTTTTTGCGTAACCGTTCCCGCGGACCGGCTTACAGTTCTATCATTGCCTCGGGGGGTAATGCCTGTATTCTGCACTACGTAGATAATAACCAGGAATGTAAAGACGGGGACGTAATTTTAATGGATTTCGGGGCTGAATTTGCTAATTATACTGCTGATTTAACCCGTTCGGTGCCGGTGAATGGTACCTTTACCAAGCGGCAGGGCGAGGTGTACCAAGGTGTTTTAAACGTAATGGAAGCGGCCAAGAGAATGCTCGTGCCCGGTAATACCCTGGATCAATATCACTCGTTTGTGGGTACGGTAATGGAAAACGAACTGGTTAAATTGGGTTTACTCGCCGAAGAGGAGGTTCGCCATCAAAACCCGCAACAACCGTTGTATAAAAAGTATTTTATGCACGGTACTTCGCATTTTCTGGGGTTAGATGTACACGATGTCGGGAATAAATACCGCCCCTTTGAGCCGGGTATGGTTTTTACTTGTGAGCCTGGTATTTACATTCGCGAAGAAAACCTAGGCATTCGTCTCGAAAATGATATTTTAATTACCCGTAACGGTCCTGTAGATTTAATGGCCGATATTCCCCTGCAATCCCAGGATATTGAAGATTATATGAAAAACTAAAAGTTAATCAAGCGATATTTTTACTTTATGAAGCGACTTTTCTTACTTAAGAAAGTCGCTTTTTTGTTTAAAGTAGATTCCGGATAAAGTCTTATTAACACTTACCTAATACAATTTGCTTATAACGCAACAACTTAATGTTAGTAATTTTTCAGTAAAAAACAGCCTTATTCCAGAAACCATCGTAAAAACAACTTAAATAGTTAAAATTTTTTTGGCTGTTAAATTAATTGCATTTGCTAGCAATAGAATATCACCAATTTTTTAGGCTTGTTTTCTGTTTTTCAATGTATTAGGAAGTAAGTTTATCTCATCCTGACAAGATAATTAAGCCATTTTAACGAAGCATTTTTAGGCTTAAATAAGAACGCTGAAATGGTTTAGAAGTAAAATTAACTTTTGCGTATAAAAATTACTTTTAGTTTTGCAGCCGCAAGCTGAATAGTTTTTCTAAAAAATGATACTTGAAAATAGTTGGCCTAATAGGAAAACTTTTTAGACTCAAATAAGGTAATGATAGCAATTGCCTAAATTAATAGAAAGCATATATTTAGTAAATAAATACGCTTAATTACTGATTTTCAATACAATACAAACGTTGAATGGGAAGCTGAAAATTAAAAAATACGGAAAAAAGCACAAAACAGGCAACATTTTTTCACTAAACAGGTATATATTCAAAATCTAATATTACACTACACTAAAATAATACTATGAAACGAATTTTTAAACGAGCAGCAGTAGTAGCATTAGGTCTTTGCGGGCTGATAGCTACTACTACAAATGCACAAACTGCAGACAAAAAGTGGGCTATTGGGGCTCATGCCAACGTGGTTCAGTACCGCGGCGATAATGGCTCTGAATTTTATGACAGCCAGGAAGGTAGAGTAGGTTACGGTTTAACGTTTTCTCGTTACCTAAACCGCGCTTTAGACTTTACTGTTCAAGCGAACCGCTCTCGTATTGATTACAATAACAACGTGAACGGTGGTGGACCTTACGTAGCAGGCGGACCTTTGAATTATTACTTCGATGGTCATATGACAACTGTTGTGGGTGCCTTTAAATTAAAATTAGGATCTCTGATTAAAGAAGGTGCTCGTTTTGACCCTTATTTATTAGCCGGTTACGGTGGTGCATTTGCTAAAACCGAAGGTCGGGGTGGTTATGGTATGTGGCCAAGCAGCAGCGGCACTTACATTAACGATGGTTCTTACGCGAACGACTTAGTAATGGGTGCTGTAGGTGTTAATATTCGTTTTGGCGAAACAGTAGCCTTAACTTTACAAACTGGTCAGCAATATTTATTCACGGATCAATTAGATGGTTGGAGAGGACCAGATGCTGATTTACATGACAGATTTTTACAACACACTGCTGGTTTAACCTTTAATTTAGGTAAAGCCAAAGACACCGATATGGACGGTGTGCCTGACAGAAAAGATAAATGCCCAGATACACCAACTGGGGTAAAAGTTGACGAAAATGGTTGCCCAGTTGATACTGATAAAGACGGTGTAGCTGATTACCAGGATAACTGCCCAGATGTAGCCGGTGTTGCCGCTCTGAATGGTTGCCCAGATAGAGATAATGATGGTGTAGCCGATGCGCAAGACCAGTGCCCAGATCAACCTGGTACTCCTGCGCTTAATGGTTGCCCAGATGCTGATAGTGATGGTGTAGCAGATAACGCAGACCAGTGTCCAAATACTCCAGCCGGAACTCAGGTAGATGCTAAAGGTTGCCCACTTGATTCAGATGGTGACGGTGTAAATGATGCCGATGATAAATGCCCAACTGTAGCTGGTACAGCTGAAAATGGTGGTTGCCCACGTAAAGTTTTACCAAGAGGTAAAAACAGAGGTTCTGTAAAAGATACCACTTACATCCGCTTCGAAACTAACAAAGCTGTTCTGAAAAGAATATCTTTCAGAACTCTGGACGATATCGTTCGGTTCATGAAGATTAACCCAGAATTTACTATCAAAATTGAAGGACACGCCGATGCCCGTGGTACCGATGAGTATAACATGGCTTTATCTCAACGTCGTGCAGATGCCGTATCTCGTTACTTAACTGCTAAAGGTCGTATAGCGAAAGCTCGTGTAACTACTGAAGCATTAGGTGAATCTCGGCCAATGGCTACCAACGATACTCCAGATGGTATGGCTCAAAACCGCCGCGCTGAAATTCAATTGGTAGTAACCGACGACTTGATGGTTGATGATCCAGCTTCTATGCCAAGTGGCACCACACCAGATGGAACTACTCCGGGCGGAACTACGCCAGGTAGTACAACACCAGGCGGTACTACCACACCAGGTGGAACTACTACCCCTGGAGGTACTACTACACCGGGTACAACTCCAGGTCAATAGTAAAATTATCTGAATACTAGGATTTAATAATAAAAAGAGGGCGGAACACTTGTTCTGCCCTCTTTTTTGTTTGTATCAGTTTAAACTATCCTGAAAAAATAAATTATTATTCTGAAAACAATAAAATTCACTTTATTAAATATTGCCCAGTAGTACTTGCTTGGTTTGATAGGTAATCAAAAGAAATTAGGACGCTTACTTGCACGAAGCTTTATCTGAAATGCGGTTTAGCGATTGGGTATAAGTTACAATAGGCGAGTCGTTCATCCGGAAACTAGTTAGCTACGTAGCTAACTAGTTTCCGGATGAACGACTCGATCAATAAGATTTCTCCACTATATCCTAATTCTGACTTTTACTAATACCCAATTGCATTAAGTAATTAGTAAATTCTACCTGGTATAAGAAGCTGTGTAGTATTTGAAATAAGGTCAAGATACGTCTACGTCGCCCTTGGTGGTGTCTTCACCACCCTTACCAGATACCTCCCCAAATACTTCTGGTAAAAACTATAAAGGTGCTATAATGAAATAAATTTAAAAAGGCTAAATAGCTTTTAAGATAGGAATGAGGGAATAATTTACTTTTTCACTTGTGGCGATAAATAAAATAAAGAGATAAGAGTATTAAGGAGGAAGTTTGCAAAACCGAATTTTCCCCTGAATTGTAGTTTGCTTTATTAAACCTAAAAATTCCCAGTGTGGCAGCCAATAGCTTACCTCTTTCAGGCAGGAGGGTTGCTGAGATTTAGAAAATAACACTGCCCAGATAAAACTTTGAAGTTGATTCTAATCTTAAATACTACTACAAACAAAAAACTCACTTACGCATAGTTACTCTTGGTTTACTAAGCTTAAGCTTTACCGGATTTTACCTTACTTGTACGCCTTTCCAGAAAGCAATGTAGTTTTTAATATTTTGAGCGGCTGGTTTCGGCGAAGGATAGTACCAGGCTGCATCTGCATTGCGTTGTCCGTCTACTTCTAAGGTATAGTAAGAGGCTTGGCCTTTCCAGGGGCAGAAAGTATGCGTGTCCGAAGAAACTAAATATTCCGCTTTCACCGATTCACGCGGGAAATAATGATTATTTTCAACGATAATAGTATCGTTGCTTTCGGCTATTACCTGATTATTCCAGAATGCTTTCATGATTAACTTTTGATTAAGCTACAATAGAAAAAATAAAAAAGAATTTACAATAGCCTCGCTTACATTATTACTCTTTATTAGCGGGTTAAAATAACTTTTTGCTGCTGCGGCTGGCGGGCATTTAATTGAATGAAATAAACGCCGGGTGCTACGGTTGAATGAGGCTGCCATTCGCGGGTATACAGTTGATTGGCTTTTATCTGCCCCTGGAACAAAGTACCGATAGCTTGCCCCTTATTATCGTATACTTTTAAGCTAACTTCCTGTGATTCAGGTAAAGTAAAGGAAATAACAATCTTTTCCGCAAACGGGTTAGGATACGCCTTTAACTTTAATTGGTCAGATGCTGTTTCTGTAACAGAAGTAGCTATTCGGGACGCAATTGTGGCTTGTGCTTCTAAAGTACGTCTACGAGCGGGCAATTCGCCGCTGTATGAAAGGCTTACCAACCAATAATCGGTTCCGCCTTGACTAGGCTGGCTTTTATCGCCGCTAATCCCCGAATCGGAACGGCCGGCTATCAAATAGCCGCCTGCCGGAGTAGTTAAAATAGTTCGTAAATCTTCGGCCGCGCTGCCGCCATAGCGTTTATCCCACAATTTAGTACCACTGTTGGAAGTTTTTACTATCCAATAATCACTGCTTCCCTGGCTATTCTGGCTTTTGTCGCCACTAATTCCCGACAAAGATCGGCCTCCTAATAAAAAACCGCCATCCGAAGTAGAGATAATAGCTCGTAGTTCATCGTCGCTGCTGCCGCCAAAGCGCTTATCCCACAACTTAACACCATTAGCCGTAATTTTAAGCATCCAGAAGTCTTTGCCTCCCCGGTTGCTTTCACTTTTATCGCCGCTTATGCCAGAACTACTAAAGCCTGCCAGGTAAAAATCGCCCGCTACTGTTCGGCCAGCCCCAAATAATTGGTCGTCGCCGCTACCCCCAAAGCGTTTATCCCACAGCTTTTGCCCTTTGTTATCAATCCGAACGACCCAATAATCATTATTTCCCCGGCTGGCCTGGGTTTTATCGCCGCTCACTACAGAGTTAGAAGTACCAGCCAGTAAAAAGCCGCCATCTGCCGTTTGGACGAAACTTTCTAAATTATCGTTTAAGTTGCCGCCGTAACGTTTATCCCAAATTTTAGTACCACCAGCGCTAATTTTTACTATCCAATAATCCCGGCCTCCCTGGCTGGCCTGGCTTTTATCGCCCCCTACCGGCGAATCGCTAAAACCAGCTAACAAGTATTCGCCCGTAGAAAGTTGTATTACTTTTCGTAAATCGTCGGTGCCGGTACCACCAAAACGGCGCTCCCATTGTTTAGTGCCGGTATTACTAATTTTAACAATCCAGTAATCCTGGCCGCCTCTACTATTCTGCCCTTTATCGCCGCCGCTGTTAGATAAGGAAGAACCGCCTAATAAATAACCACCATCCAGGGTAGTAATAACCTGGTTGAGATAATCATGATTAGTGCCGCCATAGCGTTTATCCCAAATTTTACGGCCGCTTGCATCAGACTTTACAACCCAGAAATCATTTCCGCCCCAACCATTTTGGGTTTTGTCGCCACTATTCGGGGAAAGGGAATGCCCGCCGAGTAAGTAACCACCATCCGTGGTGTTAACGCCACTCGTAAGGCCATCCGCCTCAGAACCCCCGAAGGCATTGCCCCAGGTGAGCGTTGCCTGTTGTACTTCTTCTTTTACTTTTATTATCCAGAAATCGGTAAATCCTTTGCTGTCTTCACTTTTATCAGAACCAGCATTAGAGTCGGAAGTGCCTCCTATTAAGTAGCCGCCATCTGTAGTAGTAGTAATGGCGCTCAGAAAATCACCGTAACTGGTACCAAAAACGCCACCATCGCCCGTAGTTCCACCAAAGGTTTTATCCCATATTTTACCCCCGTTTTCCCCAATCTTAACCAACCAATAATCATCATCACCCCGATTAGCTTCGGTTTTATCTAATCCAATTCCTGAAGCAGAAGAGCCACCTAATACATACGCACCATTAGCTGAAATAAGAGTAGTTAAGTTATCCGTGCTACGACCGCCGAACGTTTTATCCCAAACTTTTCCACCACTCGCGTTAATTTTTACTATCCAATAATCAGTAAAGCCTTTATTGCCGGCGGTTTTATCAGCGGTTATGTCCGAATCGGAAGTGCCTCCTAACAGATAGCTGCCATCACTAGTATTTACTAAACTTTGCAGAACATCTGTGTTATACCCGCCAAAGGTTTTATCCCATAATTTTGTGCCTTTGCCATCGGTCTTTACTACCCAGTAATCGTCGTTTGAAAAAGAGCCCCGGAAAGTCTGGCTTTTTTCGCCGCTTACTATCGAAGAAGAAGCCCCCCCCAGCAAATAGCCGCCATCGGTAGTAGCCAGTATAGACGTAAAATTATCTCTGCCATTGCCGCCAATCGTTTTATCCCACACCTTAGCGCCCAGGCTATTTATTTTAACCAGCCAGAAATCAGAAATATCTAAGTAGTTTTCGGAGTTGTCGCGACTTGGTTCGCTTTTATCACCGCTCTTGCCCGAACGAGAATAGCCGCCTAATATATAACCACCGTCGGAGGTAGGAACAATGGCCTTTAATACATCTTCGTCAAGGCCGCCAAATGTCTTATCCCAAACCTTATTACCTTTTTCGTCAATTTTTACAATCCAGTAATCCGAGCCACCTTGGCTATCCTGGCTTTTATCGGCACCCGCATAAGAGTAGGAGAATCCTCCTAACAAATAACCACCACCCGGAGCGGCCACTATTGTTTCCAAGCCGTCGTTGCTGTAGCCGCCGTACGACTTATCCCAGATTTTAGTGCCGTTCTCGCTAATTTTAATCAACCAGAAATCATTACCTCCTTTTCTTTCAGCAGTTTTATCTTGATAAATATCCGAGTCAGAATTGCCTGCGAGCAAATAACCGCCATCTTGGGTGCGCACCATTGTTTCAAAGGAAGATGTTCCCCAATAATCTTCGTAATAATTTTTAAATCCTCCGAAGGTTTTATCCCACTGTTTCGTTTGAGCTAATATTTGGGGAGGGTAAAAGCTACTTCCTGAAAAAATAATAAACCATAACAACAAATACCAAGGATTGGAGCGCGGAAAAGTTAAATTCATAAATGAGGCACGTAATTTTATAGCATTTATTTAAATCAAGATAAATATCTAGCTATAAGCTCGATAAAAGGAAAGTACAGGTTTTAAAAACGAAGCTTATTTCTAACCTAGCTTATACGCGTACCTGCAAGTTGTGGCGGTCGGGGAATAAATTAATTATAGGATAATTTAATTATTACCAGAAATTAATATTTATTTAGCGATAAAATTACAAAAAAGGTTCCGTATCCAGTATAAGGAAAGTTAAGTTTATTAAAAGGAGGGAACTTTTATTAAAAAAGTAATTAGCAAAGAATTTCTTTCGCACCTTCTTAAAAGCCGACCTTGTAAGTTTTAAGTAAACCAAAAAGGCAAATCCTTAAGAATAGTAAAAATAATTAAAAGCAGGAGAGAAGAATTTAGGAAAGATGAACCAGCAGGCAAAGCTATAATTAATAATATAGCGCGGAGAATTTACTTTTTTGCTAGTGTGTGAATAATTATATTTCGATATTTTAATAAGCTTGTTATTTCTTGGTTTTAGTAAAGTAGTAACTAAAGAAATCAGTAGAAATTTAAACGCATCAATTCCTACTGAAGCTTACCATAAAACACGCCAGGAGCAAAAATGTATCTGTTTAATTTAAGCAGGCTTGGCACAAATCTTACAAGCTGTACGTTGCCGGTTCATAACAGCTGTACCACGGGTAACGGTTTCAATGCCGGCTTTGCAGCGCTTTAGTACACTGCACGTTTTGCTTAGGTGGTAAGTAGTAGCGCCTTCGCTGGCACAGATATATACCTTGCGGGCAGCATCTGAAGGACGAGGGATGTTTTGCGCAACTGTTTTATCGGAGTTGTTTGAAGTCCGACGACTTTTACGGAATTCCCAGGGCGCAACAGGGTTGCGTTTCTCCCATAAGCCCCGGTGGTTCTGCCGTGCTTCTATTTCTAATTGGGCCAAGGTTTTGTCGCGGGAATAAGCTTTATAATGCCAGGCGTACCCATTTCGCACCAGCTCATTGTTTAAGGTGCGGCCATCCGGTAAAATAATAGTACCCACTGTTCGGCCATAACGGTCGTTGCCATCCACTACTAAGTTTACCATTTTACCGAAGCACAAATCAGAAGTAAACTGCCGGGCTATGGTACCATAATCCTGATTCTTTTCGGGAGCATCTACCCCGAGTAACCGCACGCGTACAGGCTTTCCATCTTTTAAAAGCTCAATAGTATCGCCGTCTTTTATGGCAATTACCTTGTAGCCAGTAGCAGAACTGGTACTTTTTTCAGCAACTGTTTCGGTTTGGTGTTGCCGGCAAGACCAAAGTAAACACCAAAACAGCAAATAAATTATAGTTGGATGAAAGGAACGTGGGCGCATACGTTTAAAAGAGTTTAGAAAGTAAAAAATACTATAAAATTCAGTACTATGCTATAATTTACGCGTAAGCTTCGGTTTCGTAACCTACTATTTTTATAAAGCTTTGGCCACTTGCTTGCTTGTTTACTTGTATTTGGGTACTGATTCGTTCTTTTAAAGCTTCTACGTGCGATATAACCCCGATTAATTTGCCTCCGGCCTGTAAGTTTTCGAGGGCACTTATGGCAATATCCAAAGTGTCAGTATCCAGGGTGCCAAAACCTTCGTCGATAAACAATGAATTAATTTGCGCTTTACGGCCCGCCAAATCCGATAACCCCAAGGCTAATGCTAAACTTACCAGAAAACTTTCGCCGCCCGATAAAGTATTCATAGAGCGCACGGCATCGGCCTGGTACGTATCAATAATTTGTAATTCTAAATCCTGAGTAGGAGTTTTAAAAATACGGTACCGTTCGTTTAATTTTACTAAATGTCGGTTAGCAAGTTCGGTTAAATGGGCTAAGGTAAGTCCCTGGGCAAATTTACTAAACTTTTTACCATCGGCGGAGCCAATAAGAGATGCCATTTTATCCCAGCGTAAAAATTCTTTTTGCTGAATATCTACTTGTGCTGCCGTTTCGTGGTACTTGGCTTTTACCTCAGCATCTTGTTCCAATTGCCTTTGCAGCGATCCTATTTGCTGGTGTAAACGGGCTATGCTGGTATTCAGGTTTTCTATTTCCGTTTGTAAATCTATCAGAGAGCTATTAGTAAGTTGCCGGGTCTGTTCCTGATTCAATTCCTGTTCGGTATCGGCGTACAATTTTTGGTTTTCAGCTAAAGCGCGTTCGGCTTGTTTTTGCAACAGCTCAATCCGGTGCGCTTCGTCGTCGGTTAAAAATAATTGCACCAGTGTTTCTACCGAATCAATATTATGCGCTTGTACCGAGTGGTGCAGCTCGGTAGTTAAGGTAGTTACTTGTGCTTGCACCCGCGTTAACTCGGTTTGCCATTGTTGTTGCCGACTTTGTGCCAGCCGCATTTGCTCTTGCTTTTGCAGGAAAGAATTGTGTAAGTTTTCTAATAACTGAGTTTGCTGGTGTAAAGTAGTTTTTAAACGTTCGCGTTCGGTTTGAGGCATTTTAGTGCCAAATAATTGCTGTCGGGTATGAAGGAGTTGTTGTAAATGTGCCTGATCTTTTTGAAGCTGTATTTTATTTTGTTGAAGCAGATTGCCCTTTTCGGTAATATTTTCTTGCAGGTTAGCTTGCTCGGTTTCCGTTTGTTTTAGAGTTAAATTTAGTTTTTGTACTTGTTCGGTTTGCCCCGCGAACGCTTTGGCGAGTTGTTGTAATTTCGCTTCTATCTCCTGACTTTTATCCAGCGTAAACGTGATATTAAAACGCAGCAAAAACGACTGAATTTGTTCGGAAACAACGAGTTGTTGTTCTTTTAAATCCGTAAGGTCCGTTTGAAGGTATTGCATTTGCCGAACGGCCTGTTCTTCTTTTTCCTGGGCCCGGATAATTTCGTGTTCCCGCCGTAATGTTATTTCTTTTTGTTCCTGCTGTATTTTCTCCAGACGGCGGTATTCTTCTTCGTTTTGCCGGAGTTTGGTAAGCAGTTCTTTTTTCTCCTGGTAAAGGCTTTGGTAACGAAGCAATAAATCCAGAATGGCAACTTCAGAGTAAATCACCAATTCATCGGGTATCTGTTCCTGATTTACTTTGAATTTACTAACTATCTGAGTCTGCTCGGTTTGCAGGTCTATTACTTGTTTTTGCTCGTTTACTAGCAAAGCTTGTAAAGAGCTTAAGTGTAAAGCCAGTATTGTTTGCTGATCAATTAATTCTGCTACTACTTGTTGTTGCGTATGGCATTTTTGCTCGGCTTCGGTAACGTTGCTGTGGTATTGGTTTAGTACGAAGGGATGATGCTCAGAGCCGCAAAGCGGGCAAGGCTGATGCGGTTGTAGTAATTCCCGGTCGGCTTCGTACTTCTGAATCTGGCGTTGTAAATCTACAATTTGCTGCAAATGTTGCAACGTTTCGGTGGCGTGCTGTTTTTTAGTAATTAACTCATTAGTCGCCTGATTTGCTTGCTGCTGTTCCGTTTTATTTACCTGAATACTTTGCTTTAAGATTTCCAGTTTGTTGGTAATTTGCTGGTATTGCTGCGCCAATTGGCTTTGTTGTTCCAGTAAACGAATTCGGGCGGGTAACTCGTTGCAAGTATTTTCTAATTCAGCAAAAGACTTACCGGCTAGCAGATTCTGGCTGGTTTGTTGCAAAAGCGTTATTTGCGCTGAAATAGTTAATGCGTTATTTTGGTCTTGTTCTAGTTGCTGTTTTTGGTGCTGAATTATTTGGCTGGCCGATTTTTGCGCAGCTTCTTGTTCGGTATACTCCTGTAAAGCTTCTTTTAACTTCCGGTGAATATCGCGCAAGTCTTTTACTCCTTGCTGGTACGTAATAATTTCCCTGTCCAGGAATTGGGCTGGTTGATTTTGCTGAAGCCAATTTTGAGTTTGCTCTAATTGAAGCTGAATTTGCTGCAGGGTGGTTTGCTTAGCTATTAAAAGTTGTTTTAGCTTTTCCAGTTCTTCCCCGGCTTGAATATAATTTTGCCGGTTTTTTAAAAAGTGTTCTTTGTCCCGGGCAATAATAGAATCCTGGCGGGTAACTTCGTGAAAAATGGGCTCCGCCGCTTCGAGTTCTTGCTGCGCTTGTAAAACCTGCTGTCTGGACAAGGCTAAACGTTGCTCTGCTTCCTGGGTTTGTTGCTCGTAATTGGGCAGTAAACGCGCAATGTGCAATAAATTCTGGTCTAACTGTTGTGCCTGATTTTGCGACGACCTTATTTCGACTAAAGCTGGTTTAAATTGTAAGGCGCGTTGGTGCTGCTGTAACTTTATAAATTCTGATTGCTGTGCTTCGAAACGGGCGGTTAATACTTGCAATTCGGCGGCTAAGCCGGTTTTTTTCTGTTGCAATTGCTCCAGGCGCATTAACCAGTTTGCCTGTTGTTCCCGGTCTTGTTTAATTTTTTGCTGCCCCTGAATTTGGCTTTGCAAATCGGCAACTTGCGCCTGAAAAGTGGCTACTTGTTCTTCTGTTAGTAATTCAGAATTATCGAGTTTTGCCCGTAAAAACTCCAGCGTTTTCTTTTCTTTATCTGCCTGGCGGTAAGCCCATACCGAGATGCGGGAGTAAATGCCCGTATCCGTAATTTTTTCGAGTAAATCGCTGCGCTCGCTTTCGCTGGCTTTTAAAAAACGCGTAAAATCGCCTTGCGAAAGTATTACCGACCGTAAGAACTGGCTGTAATCCAAACCACTTATTTCGGCTACTTTAACCGGAACTTCGCTAGGTTTTAAATCCATTAATTTTTGGTCCGGAAGGGTAAGCAATTCCATGTGGATAGGCTGCAGTTTCCCGTCGGTTTTTTTGCGGCTCCGATAGATCGACCATTTAGACCGGTACTTTTTATCTTTTACCTCAAATTCTACTTCCGAAAAAGATTCACCTGTGTGGCGGGTCATTATTTCAAATGCATCGCGATCGTGCCGGTGGACTCGCCCGAAAAGCCCAACAGTAATAGCATCTAATAAAGTAGTTTTGCCGGCGCCGGTTGGTCCGGTAATAGCAAACAAGCCCGCATCGGCCAAAGGGCTTTGATCAAATCTAATTTCGTGTAATCCTTTGAGGGAGTTAAGGTTGAGGAATCGTACGCCCAGTATCTTCATAAATATACGTGCAGCTACCGGCTTTCCGGCTACTCTGGTTTCTTAAAGATAAAAACGAAAAAGGGAATTCAAAAGAGATTCCTTCAGACAGAGGTTAACTAAGTATTACTTAAAGACAAAGTGTTCCCTAAATGAAAATATCAAGAAGCTAAAAAATAGCTTTAAGGCAATAAATAGTAAAGGTCAAAAATTTAACAATAGAAAAATTAAATATAATACTGAAGTAATAAAAAGAAGGAGCCAACAGCTTTTGTGCAAAAAACTTAAACTTTCTTCGGCATTCTTTTTAAGTGGACTAAAAAAATGGGGAAGCCAAGATGTTTTAGCTTCCCCAAATAAAATGAGCAGTAATAATAAAAGCTATTAATTATTGAGCCATGCTAGCAATTTTCTCCAGTGGAATTGTGTTGGCTAAGCGGAGTACATCCGCTTCTTGCGCCTCAGTCATTTTAAAAGTAACCAAGGTGTTTTGCATGGGAACCTGCAGGTCGTAGTCCAGCTTTTTAGTTTCAGAATTCTCTGTTCTAGAGAGAACGGCTTTGTAGCCTTGCACTTTTACTACTTTTTGGTTGCCATCGCCACCCCGGCCTACAAATGGCAAAGCAAGTAACGCATTTAACGAAGTAATTAACGGGGAATTATTAATAATATCGATAGTAGCGGTTTTAGCTCCGGTACCGTAGGTAAGCTGTACATAAAGGCCCAAGCCGCTGTTGGTGCCTGTGCCGGTAGTATTATCCGCTTTTACATTGGCAGCTAGGGCATCCATTTTAGGAGGCAATAGCTTTAAAATATCTTTACCAATGGCCGCATCCAGGGTATGCAGCATTTGCTCCATAGCAAAACGTGAATTGCTTAAGTTACCGGCCGCATAGGCCGTGCGGGCATCGGCTAAATTTTTATTAAAATCCTGGCCAAAAGCCACGAAGGTAAAGCCACTTAAAAATAATAAGCTAAATATTTTTTTCATGATAGTAAAATCAATTAGAAAGGTTAAAACAAAAGAATGTAGGATGGCTATTTTTCACCTAACATTTTTTTAATACCGGCAATGTCTACCGCGTTAGCAGCCGTCATTAATTCGGGTTCGTCTTTAAAGTTAACGCCTTCGTAAACTAATACCGACGATTGACCCACTGGCACCGTAAGTTTATATCCCGAATTTTCGTCGTACTCAATTACGGCCCGGTTTCCTTTTACTTTTGTTTGTTTCCAGTCTTGTTTACCACCTGTGGTTTGGCTATAACCGCCGTTGCTTAAATACAAGTTTACCGCAGAAAGTAAGGCAGCATTATTAACTACCGTAACCGTTAATTCTTTCTCGTTGCTATCGGTATACTGGCGTTGAATAGTAAGCCCTGCCCAGCCCCAACCCGTGCTGGTAACCTGATCTGATTCCGCATTTTTCTTCAGGCCTGAAATAGCTTCTGGTAAGGATTTTAATATTTTTTGTCCGATTTCCATTTCAACGCCTAACATGGCTTGTTGCAGGGCCGCGCGGCTTTGGCCGTATTGACCAGCCTTATATTTACTTTCGGCATTGGTAAGGTTTTCTTTTACATCGGGGGGAGTAGTAACCAAACCCGCTCCACCCTTATTACGAGCCCGGCTGCCCGAAGAAGTAGAAGGAGTAGGGGCAGGAGAGGTATTTTTGTCGGTGCCTAGTGCTTTGTTAACGGATTGCTCCGCCGCATTTTCCAATTTTTGACGTACTTTATTCAGCAACTGGGCATTTGCATGGTGTTGCATAAAGCAAAGACCAGAAACAATGCAGGTTAAGTAAAGGATTTTCATAATAGCGAAAGGGTATTTAAGGATGATTAATATGAATAAACTATACAAAATAATAAAATTTATGTGAATAGGTATAATTTAGGCGATGAATTATTTTGTTTTCTTAATTTTAGTAAGATGAATGCGGAGTTTAGCTTACTAATTGGAAGGAAGTAATATTGAAGCGTATTAAAAAGCTACTATAGATTTTGCTTGCTAGTAAGCGTTTTCTTTGGAGCCGGTTCCCGTCTCCATTTTACTGTGCTAACTTATTTGACAAGTAACCAGCTTGCCTCGTGGCCGGCGGGCCTCGTTTGGCTCTCTCGGGCGGTTTAGCGAACCTTGGCTCACTGCGTTGCGCCATGCTGCTTTGCAGCACCGGAACGCTAAAAGGCCCGAGAGAGCCAAACTGGTGTCTTTGCTGGTAGCTACTGCTTTTCTTCCCCATCTTGAATAATTAAGAAGGAAAATGATTTTAATGGGCGGCTACTTATGACAAGAATTACCGGAATCCAGCTTCCTGTTCTGCTTCCCCTCTCAGTAGATTCTAATGAATTCTGCTTCATACCTTTTAATACTACTAAAAAAGTAAAAACAGTAGCTAAGAATAAAGACACCAGTTTGGCTGTGGAGCACCTGCTAGGCTTCTGGTGCGAAGCATTCCGCAGACGGAGTCGAGGAAAGGAAGGCTAGCGAGGGCGGAAGAGCCAAACGAGGCCCGCCGGCCACGAGGCAAAACTTGAAATATCAAACAAGTTAGCACCGCCGTCTGGAGACGGGAACCGGCTCCAAAGAACAACATCAAAGTTCGCTATAGCAACTACTTCTTACTATTGCGTATAATATCTAGAAAGTTTACTAAACCACACCAGAAAACTTTTGATTGAAAATTAAGGTAAATTCGCTTAGGTAAATAGGGGAAGTGACAAAAGCTAAAGGCTACTTACTATATTTTTATAATTTGCTCTTTCGCTCGATCCCAACGCCAATATGGCGCGCCGGGTTGTAAATGGACGCCACCTAACCAGCGATTCACTGGGTGAAGTTGTACGTAGTCGCATTCTAACCGTAAAGTTTTGCGTCCTAGGCCGGTAACGGAAATAGTATCCTGCATTCTAATTAAATTTGCTTGTTCCAATTCTTGCAGGTAATTTATAATTTGAGCATCGCCGAGGCCAAATAAACTGGTACGTTGCCAAAATTTCTGGAACAATTCGATAGTTGTGGGTTGGAGTTCGGCGATAATTTCCAGTAATAACTGCTCTATGGCGTTTAAACCATTTTGTACCGACGGAAAACGTGTGAGATGGGCGCGTAGGGCAATTGGCAGTAAAGGTAAATTGGTAAAATCTTCTTCCTCTAAAAAATGAATTAAAGCTTCGGGGGTGGGTGCCGCGTAAGCTTTCCAACCACGATCTCCCAAAGTTAAATCTGCGGGAGTAAGTATTTTCCGTTGCGGAAACAAAGCTGCTAATTGTTCCGGAGATAGTTCGCCCAAACCTTTAAAGTCCGGCTTTTCGGGATGGGTACCGATGCAAACCAGGCTTAAAGTTGTATTTGTTACATTTTGTTGTGCAAACCAGTGCAGGAGGTACAATAAATTTACCTGGCAAAGTAAGTCGTGCTCAAACCACAGTACTACTTCGTCGTGCTGGTTGTAGGTGGCGAGGCGTTTTACCTCCGTAGTTACTTTTAATACATAAACTGTAGGCGCTTCCTGATAGGTCTGGGAAATATAATGCTGCCGGGCTTGCCAGAAATCTACAACTGATCCTTGGTCTACAATAGGGCCTTCAAATAAAATCTCACGCCAGATAAGGTAATCATCAGCGGGGATGTTTGCTTTTTTAAATGAGTTGGCCGTTCCGTCGCCGTTCAGGATGTGCAGCATAAATAAGTTTGGTTTGAAAATAACTTATGGGTAAACTACCTCTGCTCCATAATCTTTACGCCCGAAATAAAATTAAGTAATAAAGATTAAAAATTTACTGTACTACCAAGGTCGCTACAGCATTGCTCATAATGCCGTCTACTCCCCGGTCAACAAGCCTATTAATTTCCGCGGGATCATCGGCTGTCCAGGCGAAGGTTTTGAAACCTGCATTATGCACCAGTTTTACAAAGCCGCGGGTGGCAAAATAATGGTGTACGTTTATGGCCGATGCCCGATAATATTTGTCAAAAGTGCCGAATTGGAAACTTACATCAAAATAAACGGGTAGCATGGGTAATTTACCCACTATTAATTTATGCGTAGGCACATTGTATTCGTTTTGCCAGATTTGTTGAAGTATCTCATCGTGAAAGGATTGTAGCACGCACCAATTACGGGCATTATATTTTTGAAGTAAGGCAATGGTTTCGTCAGCCATGCCCGGGTAAAAATCATGGCCTTTTTTTAATTCAATTAATAGTTTTTTGCGGCCTTTTACCAGTTTTAAAACTTCTTCCAGGGTGGGCACTTTTTCGTACTTAAATTCTGGTTTAAACCAACTACCGGCATCTAAAGTTTTTATTTGTGCCAGTGCCCTGGCTGCTATTTCGCCTTCGCCGTTGGTAGTGCGGTCCAGGGTAGCATCATGCATTACTATTAACTGCGAATCGAGCGTCTGGTGAATATCAATTTCAATATAATCGGCAGGGGAATCTAACGCTTTTTGAATGGCTGCCAAGGTATTTTCCGGTGCCACTTCCGAAGCTCCCCGGTGGGCGGCTAGCATTACTTTGCGGTTTTGGCTAATTAACTTAATCTTTTCCGGAGTACCGGAAGAACAGCCCGTAAATAAAAAATTTACTAAAAGTAATCCGCTCCAAAGAAAAGTAAAAGAATTTTTAATCAACTGCTTCAGGAAAAGCGACTTCAACGTATTTGACCGGTTAACATTTAAAAATACACCATTTAGTCGGGCGCTTGCCTGGTCAGGCAAAATCCTTGTTTTACATAAGTTCAGGAAACAAGAGAGCTTCATGGCAGCGGTAGGAGTTCATCCATTTAAGGACTTAAATTAGCTGCTTTCTGTTGCTACGCAAGTACTCTGTTTTATTTATTTCGCAGCTTTTTCTTTTCGGGTGAAATAAAAAGAGCCTTCATCGGGGGAGGCTCTTTTACAGCTTTTTAAATTAATTCTATTGCGGCTATTTCTTCTTTTGATATTCTTTGTACAATTTTCCGAACGACTTGGGCGCTACTTGTAGAGGTTCGCGTTTGCGGCTCCAGGTATCTTTCAAAATCATACGTAAGGCCATATTCTTTAAACTTACCGGGACTAAATCCATCATGCGCCGGTTTTTCATCGCCTTCGTCCAGATTTTAAAGGTTAATTTTTCCTGGTTGTCGGCTAAACCTTCGGCTACGCTCTGCTGACGATTGAGCAACAATAACTCATGAATGTTAATTTTTACCGGGCACACCGACGTACAGGCACCGCACAACGAACTGGCGTAACTTAGGTGCTTATGCTCGGCCATGCCGTTATAATGCGGCGAAATAACCGAACCAATTGGGCCACTGTAAGTGGTTTCGTAAGTGTGGCCGCCAATGTTGCGGTACACCGGGCATACGTTTAAGCACGCGCCGCAGCGAATACAATTAAGTGCTTCTCTTTTGTCGGGTAAAGCCAGCAGATCGGTGCGGCCATTGTCGAGCAAAATGACGTACATTTCTTCTGGACCGTCTTTTTCTTGGGGCTGCCGCGGACCCGTGAAAATAGTATTGTAAACCGTAACGTTTTGCCCGGTGCCGCTGGTAGCCAGCAAAGGCCAAAATAAATCCAGGTCCATAATGCTGGGGATCATTTTCTCAATTCCTACAATAGCAATATGCGTTTTAGGAAAAGTGGTGGATAAACGGCCGTTACCTTCGTTCTCGGTTACTGCTACCCCGCCAATATCGGCAATCAGGTAATTGCCGCCGGTAATACCCACTTCGGCGGTCGTGTATTTATCGCGCAGTAAACGGCGGGCAGTTAGCACCAATTGCTGCGCATCGTCGGTAGGTTGAATTTTTAATTTTTTTACGAACAAGTCGGCAATATCTTTCTTCGACATGTGCATAGCCGGGGTAACAATATGGTAAGGCCGCTGCTCGGCCAGTTGCACAATGTATTCGCCCAAATCGGTTTCTACCGTTTCAATGCCGTTTTTTTCCAGAAACTCATTTAAATGAATTTCTTCGGTGGTCATGGATTTCGATTTTACCACGGATTTGGTGCGTTTCCGCTTCATTATCTGCCCAATTTCGCGCAGAGCTTCTTCCTTGTTTTGCGCCCAGATAACTTTGCCGCCCCGTTGCGTGAAGTTGTTTTCGAACTCAACCAGGTATTTATCCAGGTTGTTGATAACGTTGGTTTTTATATACGATGCCCGGTCGCGCGCTAGTTCGTGGTTGCGGTACTGCTGCAAGCCCTTTTTTACCGCCAGGTTATACTTGCCGATATTGTATTTTATAATTTGCCGGTGGTTCAGGTCAAACGCCTTGTTTTCTGAATCCAGCAAAAACTGTTTTATCTTTGTCAAAATGAGTATTCTTTTATTGTTAGATAATGAAGCTGGTAAGTAACCTAGCCTTAACTTTCCTTAAACGATAGAATAGCTAAGGTAAGCACGTAATAAAGGAAATGCAATATTTTTTAATGCCGTAATCTAAATATTAGTTTTACGTAATAAAGCCAGAATAAATACTTTTGCGGCGTTTTTCTTCCGTTTTATTTAAGAAAATTTTGGCACGAGGTACCCCGAACGAATAAAACCTATTCTTTACTTTTGAGCGAACAGATTAATGGTGTAATCGAGTAATTCGGTGCCGCCGGGTTTTCCGTGGCCAGGAATTATTAAAGTTAAATTTGAGTACTTTTCTTTTAATTTAGTAACCGTTACCGGCCAATTAGTAGTATTGGCATCTTCTAAATTTCCTTTTGTTGCACTTAACTCCTTAATCAAACAGCCGCCAAACATAATTTTTTCATCCGGAAAGTAGCCTATTATATTGTCTTTGGTATGTCCTTCGCCGAAATACTCTGCTATTACTTTTTTACCCCCAACCTTTAATTCTAAAAAATTACTAAATCCATTTTGCGGAACCATTAAGTTTTTCTCCTGAGCCGTTTTTACCGTTAAATTATTTGCGTACGATGGAATATTATGCTTATGAAACTCTTCTAACCCACCTAAACAATCCGAATGAAAGTGAGTGGGAATAATGGCTTTTACTTGACAATGCAGATCCTGTTCTACCCAATTGATTAATTCTAAAGAGGTTTTATTATCTGGTGGAGTATCAAAGATAATAGCTTCGTTTTTATTAAAAACAATCATACCATTACACGAAACTTTACCAAAGCTTTCGGTTTGCAGAAAGGAAGTGTGCTGGTAAACGTGCTCGGTAATTTGCTGAAGAGTTAAATTCTCGGTTTTAGTAATTTTGTTTGTTTCGCTTATTTTGGTGGAATGGCAGCCGAATAGTAATAAAGTAGAAATTAGAAATGGCAGGTATTTCAGCATACGGTTTAGCGCTTTATAGAGGAAAGTTAGTTGGAGGCGTTGAGTAACGAAAATAGTAAAATGCTTTTTAGCTGTGGTTTTAACCTGGTTCTATTTTAAGGGTGAACGTTGCCGTAAGCCCTACACAGAAATTTCGGGGTAGTTTGTGAACGCCAAATATTGCTCTGGAATGAATTCCTTTATCTCCTAAAATTTTAACGAATAAGTCGGAAGACCCATTTACCACTATGGGGGAATCGTCCCAATTGTCGCTGGCCTGGAAATAAGCATCGAAATGGTTGAGTCCAACAATTTGATTTAACCCGATTTTTTGATCTACCTGGGCTAATACATTTAGTGCGCAAAGTTCCATGGCTTTATAGCCTAACTCGGTAGATATTTCTTCTCCTAATCGACCCTGATACAGATATTCGCCGTTTTTAATCGGAAATTGAATAGCGATGTAAGCAATATTCCCCCGAATGTTAACGGAAGTATAACTTCCGCCCGGGGTAGATACTTCCGGCAACTCCAGATTCATTTTCGCAAGAGTCTCTTTTAAATTCACTTTTCTAATTTTGAAAATAGGTTTGGTTGGATTGGCTTACTAAGCATTAAAGCTCTCCTTAATATAAATGAAAAAGCCATTACTTGTTTAAAAGTAATGGCTTTAACTTAATAGAATAGCAGAAAGAAATTTTACTTTTTATTACTATCTACTTTTATCCGTTCGTCGCGGTTGGCTAGTTCCCAGGCAGTGTAAAATACCAGACGGCCAATTTTTTCTATTTTATCGAATAAAATTTTATCTACTTCGTCGGTTTCCTGGTGGTAATCGTCGTGAACGCCGTTAAAGTAAAAAGCTACCGGAATGTTGTTTTTAGCAAAATTATAATGGTCGGAGCGGTAATAAAACCGGTTAGGGTCTTCGGGGTCGTTAAAACGATAGTCTAACTTTAATTGCGTGTATTGCTTATTAGCGGCTTCGTTTATGGCATGCAACTCCGACGATAATTTATCGGAACCAATAACGTATACGTAATTTTTATCGTCGGCGTGTTCTTTATCCAGTCGCCCGATCATATCAATATTTAAATCTACTACCGTGTTTTCCAGGGGCAGTACCGGATGATCGGTGTAATATTCCGAACCTAATAAACCTTTTTCTTCGCCGGTTACCGTCATGAACAATACACTGCGCCGCGGACCAAAACCGTCTTTTTTTGCCTGAGCAAAAGCTTGGGCCAATTCCAGTACGGCAACGGTGCCGGAACCATCGTCGTCGGCGCCGTTGTATACTTTTCCGTTTTGCACCCCCACGTGATCGTAATGCGCAGTTACTACTACAATTTCGTCTTTTTTATCGGAGCCTTCTACCAAACCCAATACATTTTCGGTGGGCAATAACTCCCGCTTGCGGGCCAGCTTTACCTGAATGTTTTTTATGGGTTTAAACGGAGAGGTAATTGCTTGACCGGCTTTGCTAACCTGGCCGTGGTAATTAATTAAATTACGGGTAGTAGCATTTAGTAGGCGACCACCCATTTCCGGGCCAACGAAAATGCCGGCTACTTCGGGTGCATCAGGTTTTTCTTTGGGGAACTTTATCGAAGCGCGTTCGGCGGCGGCTTTAATCCGGGCTACGTACTGATCAAATTCGTCCTGGCTGGTACGGCTGCCAATTAAAATAATTGCTATTGCTCCTTTTTGAGCAGCTGTATTGCTTTTTCTTTTCCAGTCGGTAGACCATGCCGAAGGTTTACTGGTTTGCGTAATAATAGATTTTCCTTGGCGGTTGGTAGGCTCGCCAACAAACATAACGGCCACTTTACCGGTAACATCTACATTATTGTAATCGGTATAAGCAGAGTCTTCAATGCCGTAGCCTACAAATACAGTTTCCAGATTTTGTTCTGTACTAAAAGTAGGGTCGCCTTGTACGTAAAAATCAGTGAGAAAAGTAAAACGTTTGCCGTCAATGGTTACGTAGCCATCGTCCCAGGAAGTTTTTTCGAGGTTAAACGTTTGATAATACGGGTTATTTCCATCCTTTACCGGCCCAATTAACCCATCGGCTTTAAACTGGTTAGAAATATACTCAGCGGCCATTTTCTGGCCTTTTTCACCGGTTTCCCGGCCTTCGTATTCATCTGAAGCAATAGTAGTTAAATGTTTAGTTAAGTCGGCTACGGTAATAGTAGAGGCGTAGGTGGGAGCAGCCGCCCGTAATTTGGTAACATCCGTTAATGTTTCCTTTTCCGGAATAGTAGTGGTGGCTTTTTGCCGGGTACAGCTTCCGGCGAGTAATGTTGTTGCCAATGCAATGGCATACAGGTTTTTATTCATGAGGTTAGGTGCTGGTGGAAAATATACTAGGTATTACGGTTTAAATCAGGTTATAGATTATACGTTTCAAGTTTTAGAAAAGAAAAGCAATTATCTTTCTAATACAAGTATTTTAGGCAACAATTAGAGTAAAGAGTATCGGTCAAAAATAGTAGTAGTGCCTACTATAGTTTAATTATTTACTAAAGGGGATTAAGACTAATCAACTCTAATTGTAATGGTACGGCTCACTTATTAATAATGGGTTCTTACCTGCTGTTATTCAAGTAGTTTACTGGTATTAACGTTAAAACCATACGAGTAATTATAATCAGGCTTTATAAATTAATACTGTAGCATAAGCAGCCACGCCTTCTTTTTTTCCCACAAAACCTAATTTCTCGGTGGTAGTGGCTTTTATGGAAATATCTTCTTCCGGGATTTGCATTACTTCGGCCAGGCAGGTTTTCATGGCTGGTATATGCGGGTTTACTTTGGGCTCTTGCAGGCAAACCGTAGAATCAATATTACTTATCTCGTAACCGGCATTCCGGATCAATTTTAAAACTTCCCGAAGTAAGATTTTACTATCTATTCCTTTGTATTGGGGGTCGGTGTCCGAAAAATGGTAGCCAATATCACGCATATTAGCAGCTCCCAATAAAGCATCGCAAATAACATGAATAAGTACATCGGCATCCGAATGACCTAAAGCGCCATGCGTATGCGGAATTTTGATACCGCCTAACCAAAAATCAAGACTTTCGCGTAATTGGTGAACATCATAGCCGAAACCGGTTCTTATTTTCATAAAGAACAATTATTTATTTTTATTAAGCGAGGGCAAAATTAAGAAATGTTGGATGGAAGCCAGTAAAAATTTTATATTTCTTAGTTTGCCTTCATTTTAAAGTATTCTTGCCACGAAACGAAATCAGGTACAAAGACCGTTAACCAATGTCTAATTGCGGATTGATTTTACTTGTATTGTTGTAAGTAATGGATACAAGCATCAAGATATTAGACCTTTGTGTAATAAAATGATTGCTAAATAAGAAGTTGTTTAGAGTTTTAAAACTACCAAAGAAATAGGAGTGTAAAAGAGTTTGCAAAGACACTTTACACAAGTTCCTATTTCAATGGCAGTATTAAGCGAAGATAAAATAAATCGGTGGATAGTTCCATATTTGAGCCAAGGAAAGAGAGGCAGTAAATTACAAGTAGCACCAGCAGCCATTATTTCAGGTATTTTATATCGGTTGAAAACAGGCTGTCAATGGCGAGAGTTACCCCTAAAAGAAATATTTACTGGCCCAACCATTAGCTGGCAAGGCGTGTATCATCATTTTCGAAAGTGGGTAAATGATGGGAGTTTTAAGAATGTATGGCTTGGCCTACTAAAAAGCCAGCGTTGCTTACTAGATTTATCAGGTGTTCAGTTAGATGGTAGTCAGACTATCTGTAAGCAGGGAGGGGAATGCATTGGTTATCAAAACAGGAAAGCGGCCAATAGTTGCAATAGCCTGTTTTTAGCTGATAACAAAGGGCAGATGCTGGCTTGTAGTTTACCAGTATCAGGAGCCCACCATGACTTGTATGAGATTGAAGTAGTATTTAAAGAATTATGTAATTTATTGAAAGAAGCAGGTATTGAAACTAAAGGTTTATTCTTAAATGCCGATGCCGGATTTGATTCCCAAGCTTTTAGAAGTATATGTTCAGAAATGAAAATAGAAGCTAATATTGCCACTAATCCCAGGAATGGCCAAATCACGGATGAATATATTTATTTTGATGAACAACTCTTTAAGCAGAGAAATGCCATTGAAAGAGCTAACGCCTGGATGGACAGCTTCAAAGCTTTGCTCATTCGATTCGAAACCAAAGCACTACACTGGTTCGTGCTTATTTTAATTGCTTTCTCCGTCTTATTTATTCGTAAAATCCCTAATAAACCAAAACTCTAAATGTAAGCTTCCCCAAAAATAGAACTGTTCAGGAAGAGGAAAAAACTTAACTTAGAACAGTACTTATGAAAAGAAAGATCTTTAGTCCCCAACAAATTGCTAAAATTCTCAAGGAATTTGAGGATGGTAAAAGTGCGGCCGAGATTAGCCGAGAGCATGGAGTGAGTCAAGCGGCTTTTTACAAATGGCGGCAACGTTACAACGGTATGGATGCGACCGAGCTGAAGCGGCTCAAGGATTTAGAAGAAGAGAACCGGCGGTTGAAAGCCATGTATGCGGAACTAGCCTTAGACTTAAAATTAGCGAAGGAGATCATCGAAAAAAAGCTTTGAAGCCCTGCCAAAAGCGACAGCTGGTGGAAGAGGTTTACCAGCAACCACAAGCCGGCATCAGCAGGGCGTGCCGGGTATTGAGCTTAAGCAAGTCGGTTTACTATTATCAAGCTGTTAAAGAGGACCAACCGGTGGAAGAAGCTTTACGGCAGAAAGCCGAGCAGCATCCCCGAGAAGGTTTTTGGAAGGTCTATGTACGGTTACGTAAAGAAGGCCATCTTTGGAATCATAAACGGGTTTATCGCATCTACACCGCTTTGGGTTTAAACCTGCGTCGTAAAGCGAAAAAGCGTCTACCCGCCCGCATCCAACAGCCCCTGCAAGTACCGCAGACATTGAACTATACTTGGTCGATTGATTTTATGAGTGATGCTTTGCTGAACGGGCGAAAGTTCCGCTCTTTCCATGTGCTAGATGATTATAACCGGGAAATCTTGCATATTGAAGTGGACTTTTCTTTGAAAAGCAACCGGGTAGTTTGGGTACTGAATCACCTATTAAAGCGAAGAGAAAAACCAAAACAGATCCGAATGGATAACGGACCAGAGTTTGTGGCTAGCTTAATGAAGGAATGGAGTCAGGTCCAAGGGATAGAATTTAAATATATTCAACCCGGCAAGCCAACGCAAAACGCCTTTGTAGAACGGTTTAACGGTACCTTCCGCCGAAATGTACTTAATGCTTACTTATTTGAAAACCTGGAGGAAGTAAGAGAAATTACGGCGACTTGGCTCGAGGATTACAACCATAAAAGACCACATGATGCTTTGAATGGAATGGCTCCCGTTGAATATGCTAGAAAAAAGCAGCTTAGTAAAGTAGTATCACCTTAATTAGAATTTATAATTGTAACCAGTTCTAAAAACGGGAAGCTTACATAAACAAGTTCAAAGCAAAATAGGCGTCAGGTAGATTTATTTTGTCCTTTTATTAAAAGAAGAAAATAACTCTACTTATAATTTTTCGCCTTGCCGCAGTTGTAAGATAATCTCCATTTTTTGGTTATACAGATTTTCTTCCAGGCCAACCGGGTAAACGTGCGGATTTAAAAAGCGCCGGATAGTTTCGTGTAATTGTTGCACTTGTTGCTGGGCGTATTGTTGAATAGTGCGTAAATCCGGCGATTGATAAATAAGTTGCCCTTGTTGAAATACCGGCACAAGTAAGTCCTGGTAAGAAGTTTCTTTTGCTAGGGTTTTGCGGCGGGTTATATCATTCGGGTCGATTAGGGTAGAAGTAGCGGCGGTTTCTTCTGAATAGATCATATCTGCCAAAAAGCCTTTTTCGTTATAAAAGCGCCGTACTTGCTGAATGCCAGGGTTCGATATTTTAACTAATTGCTCCGATAGTTTTAATTTATATTCCCATTCTCCGGTAACAACGTTGCGCAGAGCGCCCAATTTATACACTCCGCCTAATGCGGGTTGATCGTAGGCGGTTACCAGTTTAGTGCCGATTCCCCAGGTATCAATACGGGCGCCTTGTCGTTTTAAACTTTCAATTAAATATTCGTCTAAATCGTTGCTGGCCACAATGGATACTCCCGGGAAACCTGCCTCGTCAAATAGTCGTCGTCCTTCTTTGCTCAGGTAAGCCAAATCCCCGGAATCCAGCCGGACGCCTTGTAATTCATGACCGCGCGCGCGTAAATCTTTGGCTACTGCTATTGCTTTTTTAATGCCGGCTACCGAGTTATACGTGTCTACTAAAAATACTGAATCATCCGGGAATACGTCGGCGTAGGCGGCAAAGGCATCTTGTTCTTCCGAAAAACTCATTACCCAACTGTGCGCGTGCGTGCCTTTTACCGGAATAGTAAACATTTTTCCGGCCAGCAAATTAGAGGTAGCCCCTACGCCCCCAATAAAGGCCGCTCGGGTAGCCGATAAAGCGCCATCAGGCCCTTGCGCCCGGCGCATACCAAATTCAATCACGCGATCTCCCTGGGCAGCTTCCACAATCCGGGCAGCTTTGGTGGCCACTAAAGTTTGAAAATTAATTACCGTGAGCAGGGGAGTTTCAACGAGCTGGCATTGCAAAATAGGTCCGGAAATGCGCAGTAAAGGTTCATTGGGAAATACTACGGTTCCTTCGGGTACAGCCGCTACGTCGCAGGTAAACTGCATTTGCTGTAAGTAATCCAGAAAGCCTTGTTCGAATAAAGGTTGGTTTTTACTGCTGCGTAAACTGCCCAGGTAAGCGGTGTCTTCGGGTGTAAATTTTAGATTTTGTAATATATCTATAGCATCGGCTAACCCCGCCATTACAGTATATCCGCCTTTAAATGGGTTTTTCCGGAAGAATAAATGAAATACTGCTTCCTGCTCGGCCATTCCTTTTTTCCAATACCCTTGCGCCATGGTTAATTGATATAAATCGGTGAGTAGAGCCAGTGATGAGCGGAAGCGATCGGATATATTCATTTTTAGGTTTAATATTGAAGAATGCTGGTTCGTACGATAGTTACTTAGGTTTGTTTACAAGTGCTAGCTTTGGAAAGAAGGTGAAATGCTACTTTCTATAAAAGATTAAATTATTTACTAAATATAAAGCTTAGAAGTAAAAAGCTGATTTGATTTGTCGTTTTACTTATTTTAAATTTCAGTCCGAAAGATGCATTCGGGTTAAGCTACTTTTTTCTTTTTTATCCATTAAAAATCTGAAACTTACATATAGTTTTCTGCTATTTGCCTTTAGTTTAGTAATTAATCCGAAGGTTTCGGCTCAAAATCTGCACGCCAATATAGATAAGCAAACTTTTACGAGCCTGTTTAACGGCCGAACCTTGGATGGCTGGCATATTATTCCGGGCGGTAATTGGCAGGTGATAAACGGTGCTATAGCCGGAACCAGCAGCAAAGACGAAAAACGCCATGGTTTACTCGTGAGCGATAAAGTGTACAAAGATTTTACCGTGAAGCTAAAATTTCGACCAATTACGGGTAACAGTGGTTTTTATTTCCGGTGCGAAGAGACAAATTCAGAAGTAGGCGTAAATGGATTTCAGGCCGAAATTGACCCGGAAAAAGATTCCGGTGGCTTGTACGAAACGGGCGGCCGCGAATGGGTAATACAACCAAAGCCGGAAGACGTAAAAAGATGGTTAAAACCCGGCCTTTGGAACGACATGACAGTTATTGCCCGGGGCGGCAACATTGTTGTTTTTATCAACGGCTACAAAACGGCCGCATTAAGCAACGATACCGGCCGCTCAGAAGGGCATTTAGCCTTACAACTACACGGGGGTATGGATATGAATGTTCTTTTTAAAGACATCCAGATTGCCGAAGAATAGGTTCTGTTACTAATTTACAGTAATAGAAAGTAAAAATTTTAATTCTTGTTATTAAGCGTAAAAGCCTGGTTCTGGTTTCCAGTTTAAAGTAGAACTAGGGCTGGGTAGTTCAAAAACTTGCGCTAATAACTCGTAGCTGCGAAGCCGATCGGCAAAGTCGTAAGTAATGGTTACAATTACCAGTTCGTCTACGTCGTATAACACGGCCATTTGAGTTAGTTTTTCTTTTACCTGCTCGGGGGTGCCGGCTACCATTCGTTGTCGGTTGTACTGGATGCGGGCAAGTTCCGCTTGGGTATATTGCTGGGCGGCGGCATCTTCGTAAGGAGGTACTCCGGCCCGGATACCTTTTTCAATCCGGAGCATGAGTAAATCCATTACCGCTTGTAGTTCTTGTGCTTTTTGGTCGGTATCGGCGCATAAAACAAAAACACTGGCGTTTGCTACGGGCACAGATAGGTTATCTGAAGCTTGAAACTGAGTACGGTAAGATTTTACTATTTCGGGACCTCCGTTGGGATTAATAAAATGAGCGAAAGAAAAGCCAAATCCAAAATGCGCGGCAAAAACTCCGCTTTGGCCACTGGAACTCAGCAGCCAAACAAATGGTACTGTTTCGGCGCTGGGAATAGCCTGAATGCGAACTAAGTCGGTGCCTGGTTCAAAGGTGTCGTTCAGATAATGCCCTAAATCGGTGAGTTGCTGAAAAAAGTCTTGTTCACTAAACGTGTTGTACGGATTCAAGGCTTGAGCTGTCAATCGATCAGAACCGGGAGCGCGGCCAATACCTAAATCAATCCGGCCCGGAAAAAGAGTTTCCAGCATCCGGAAGTTTTCGGCTACTTTTAAAGCACTGTAGTGCGGCAGCATAACGCCCCCCGCACCTACCCGAATGAATTGGGTTTTATTAGCTAAATGCGCCACTAATACCTCTGGAGTAGAACCGGCCAGGCCCCGGGTATTATGGTGTTCCGATACCCAGAACCGCGTATAACCTAGTTTATCGGCGACTTTCGCTAATTGAACAGTTTCCTGCAAAGCTTGGCGCGCGGTACCACTCTTCCGAATCGGCGATTGATCGAGCACACTCAACCGAATTGATTTAGCATTCATGGCGGTTCAACCCTTTATTTCTTTAAGGTTTGTAACGTTAAAATTTAAATCCTATTACTACTTTTCCAATAATTGTTGTGGAATATTCTGTGTTATCTGTTACAATTTATTAAAACTATGTTTTAAAAATAATTGGCATGTTGCACTGGTTTAATAATTGTTACGAAATGCCTTAAAACAAAGGAAGTTTTTAGTAGATGTCTTTTAACTGATTCATGTAAAAAGTTTTCTGGTATTACTCAACTTTGGCACAAGCAATTACTTTTCTAGGCAAGGTTAACAAACAAAAAAATACCCGTAATTTTTTATAATTACTAAATAGTACTTCTATTAATCTTATACTATACTAAAATTATTTATATTTATTAATTTTATAAATATTCTTATAAAATATCAGTTTGTATTTTGAATGGTAATGAACAAAAAGCTTCTTTAATTTGTATAGAGTTAAATTAATGCTAGTTAGATGGTAAGTTTTAGTTAAAGGAGTTATTTGGATTAACTTAATCTTTATTTTGTGATAGAACAATTGATTATATCATAATATTAATAATTCCAAGCCTCATTTACATGCCTGCATCTACTATTTTAAGTACTACTGGTTTTAAAACTGCTTCTTATCGCGAAGCTACTCCCAAAATACAAGCTATTTACGACGAAACCATCCAGGTTTTGAAATTACCTTTTGTACTAATGTGGTTCAATTGTACCATTAAAGAAAAAAATGAGGTAATTACTTCAATTGTAGAGTATCAGAAAGAAATTATAGAGCAAGTGACTCAGGAAATTGCGGCTAAAAACGCGTGGTTACCTGAAATTTCGGTATTAAAATCGCATCGCGTTCCTAAGCCGCTCAGCCAAATATTAGGTCTCATTACTGTGTTTAATTATCAAAACTCTTTACTCACCTCCAAAACGAGGTGTTGCCAAAGTTAAAAGTTTCATCGGCTTATGCAGACTTTGCTTTACAGGATATACAGGTTATAAAAAAGCCAATACTGATTTAATAGAACTAAAAGCTTAAAAATAGAATATGAAAAAGATTGTGCTGGTAGATGATATGGATATTTTTAATTTTATCATGAAAAAGGTAATATCTAACGTTAACCCTGGTCATCAGGTACACGATTTTACGAACAGCCAGCAAGCCTTGGAACAGTTAGAAGATCTAGAGCCAAACGTAATTTTTCTGGATTTAAATATGCCTGAAGTTAATGGTTGGGATTTCCTGGAAGATATGAAGGCCCGAAATTTACCGCACAAGGTATATATTCTTACCTCGTCCACGAGCGAACTGGACCGCCAGCGTTCTGAAAAGTATCAGAACGTAGTTAATTTCTTAACCAAACCAGTTGCTCAGGATAAAGTAGCCGAGATATTAAAAGAAGTTTAATTCCTGGTGATGGTTACTTTAGTGATTTTGAATTTTCTTCTGATCAGGAATTTATTAAACACCTTCTTCGGGTTCAGCTAACTATCTTATGACTAGAGTAGTGCTTAAAAGTTTAGGCAGGTGGATTGCAAAAAGTAAAAGACTTAGGTTAAATTAAACTAAGTATCTGGGCAAAATTAGTTTACTATACTGAGTGTTTGAACTGATGAAATATGCCATTGATATTCAATTGTTTATTAACAAAAAATCTAACATCTAATATCTAGATACTTATGTCTCTTTACCTAGTAACTAAGGGAAAATACATTCTTATTCTTAAAAGGATAGGAAGTAAAGGCTGCTGACAAAGCGGCCTTTGTTGTTTTTAGTAAATGTATTTGTTAAAACATAATCTAATTAGTAGCCGAAATAAAATTAGATAGCTACCAGTATTTTAACAATATAATACCATTGGCGCCTTACATTATTAAATAATCTGCCTAAATTACAAGCAATTTTATAATGCCTTAATCAAACTACATTTTCTTTAATATCAGCCTTATTATTTGTTAATTAATTTTTTCCATGTCCATTAAAATCCCTTTACGTAAACATTTTTTAACTAAAATTTGCGGGAGCTTTTTTTTCCTGGCTATTTATGCGTGTACCAATGTTGGGCACGAGAAGAAAGTATTAGTTTTTACCCCATCTAAAATTAACCCCGAAACGGCTACGGCCGGTGTTGCTGCTTTACAAGAATTAGGAACCGAATATAAATTTAAGGTAGATACAGCTTTTACTGCTTCTCGCCTTACCGAGGATTCTCTGAAGAACTATGCGGCAGTGGTATTATTAAATACCAACCCTGATGATCTAGGCCACAACCAGCAAATAGATTTAGAACGGTTTGAACAAGCGGGTGGTAAAGTTATTAAACCTGAGCCGGTAACCAGCCCTGAAAAATTTAAAGATCCGGCTTACCAGAAACAATTAGGCAACAATATTGAAACTGAAATTGCCAAAGCTGATAAACTCGATTATAGTAAAGTAACTACTGCTCGTGCGCCGGAAGAAAGTCGTTTTGTGCAAATGGTATTGGATCAAAATCTGGATGAGCCCATGCAAATGACCATCCTGGAGCAAGGTAAAGTATTATTTATTGAGCGCCGGGGTAATGTGAAGCTTTATGATCCGGCTAAAAAAGCAACCCGCGTTATTTCTAAATTTAACGTTCATACCGAAGGTAACTACGAAGATGGTTTGTTGGGCGTAACCAAGGACCCTAAATTTTCGGAGAACCATTGGGTATACTTTTATTACTCTCCGGAGGTAAAAGAATCAAAACAAAATCTTTCGCGCTTTACCATGATCGGCGACAGCCTGGATATGAAGTCGGAAACCCTGATTATGGAAGTGCCGGTACAACGCGAAACCTGCTGCCACTCGGCGGGCGGTTTAGTGTTTGGGCCAGAAGGTTACTTGTACATTTCTACCGGCGATAATACCAGCTCTAAAGAATCGGATGGTTTTTCGCCGTTGGATGAGCGTCCGGGCCGCGGTCCTTTCGATTCGCAGAAATCATCTGGTAATACCAACGATTTACGCGGCAAAATTTTGCGGATTATTCCTAAGCCTGAAGGTGGCTATGATATTCCGGAAGGCAACCTCTTCCCGAAAGGAACCCCTAAAACCCGGCCTGAAATTTACGTAATGGGTACCCGCAACGCGTTCCGGTTTACAATAGATGACAAAACTAAATACCTGTACTGGGGCGATGTAGGTCCGGATGGCGGTAGCGATGGTCCGCAAGGTCCGCGCAGCTACGACGAATTTAACCAGGCCCGCCAAGCGGGTAATTACGGCTGGCCTTATTTTGTGGCAGATAACAAAGCTTATTCCGACTGGGATTTTGCCACCAACAAACCCGGTCCGTTATTCGATCCGAACCGTCCGGTAAATAAATCGCCGAACAATACCGGTTTAGAAGTACTGCCACCTGCCCAAAAGCCAATGATGTGGTACCCTTACGATGTATCGAAAGAGTTCCCGTTCCTGGGTAAAGGTTCCCGTAGTGCTATGGCTGGTCCGGTGTATTACTCCGAAATGTACGGCGATAGCAAAAAGAAATTCCCGGCTTATTACGATGGCAAATTATTTATTTATGAGTGGGCCCGCAGTTGGGTAAAAGTAGCCAGCTTTAACTCCGATGGTACTTTAAACAAAGTAGAGCCTTTTCTGCCTAGCATGGAAGTGTTTAAACCCATTGACATGCAATTTGGCCCGGATGGTGCTATGTATTTATTGCAATACGGCGAAAATTACTTTGCCCGTAACCCCGATGCCCGCTTAGTGCGCATAGAATACACCGAAGGTAACCGCGCTCCGGTAGCTACTATTACTGCCGATAAACAAGTAGGAGCAGCCCCTTTGCAGGTAAAAGTATCTGCTAAAGAATCTTACGACTACGATAAAAAAGATAAATTAACCTACGAGTGGCGCCTAACCGAAGGTGGTGAGGTAGTATCACGCGATGCCGAGACTACTTTAAATTTTGATAAGCCAGGAGTATATAAACCCGAATTGACCGTGAAAGACGATAAAGGCGAAGTTACTACCACGCAAACCGAAATTAAAGTAGGGAACGAACCGCCGCAAGTAGCCATTGATATTACCGGTAATCGTTCGTTTTTCTTTGATAACAATACCTTTAACTATAAAGTAACTGCATCTGATAAAGAAGAAGGTACCGTAGGCCAAGGCATTGACCCTGCTCAGGTAATGCTTGCCTTTGATTATTTACCGCAAGGTAAAGACTACGCGCTTATTTCGGCGGCTTCTAAATCGGGTAACGTGGCTACTAAATTTTTAAAAGGTAAATCTTTAATTGATGGCAGCGATTGTAAATCGTGCCACGATTTAGAGAAAAAATCTATTGGGCCTAGCTATAAAGCCGTGGCGGAACGTTACGCAGCAGCCGGCGAAAACTCCGTTGGCTTCCTGGCCGAAAAAATTATTAAAGGTGGTAATGGTAATTGGGGCCACAGCCTAATGGCCGCCCATCCGCAGCACAGCAAAGCCGAAACTTCGGAAATGGTTCGTTACATTTTATCGCTGTCGGCTACTAATAATGCCGGTGGCAGCATGCCGTTGCAAGGTAAATTTACCACTAAAGAGCACATTGGTACCGGCGAAGAAGGTTCGTACATAATTACGGTTAGTTACCGCGATAAAGGCAATGAGTTTACCGGTCCGCTTACCGATCGTAAAACCTTGGTGTTGCGTCATCCTAAAGTTCAAGCCGAAGACTACGATGGCTATCAGCAAATTAATACGCAGCGTCCGCCAAATTCGGGTGGATTAGGTTACGTAGATAATATCCGGAATGGCTCCTGGATATCTTTTAAAAACATTGACCTAACTGGTATAGAAACGTTAACTTTCCGGGTAAATGCAAATGGTAACAGATATCCGGGTGGTACCATTGAAGTTCGCAGTGGCTCTGTAAACGGCCCGATAGTGGCTACCGCTACGGTTAAAACAACTAATATCGAAGGTAAAGGCCAGTTAATGTCTAACGACCCTCGCTGGACAGAAGTAGTTGCCTCTGTAACAAATGCTGGTACTAAGCCGCAGGATTTATACGTGGTGTTCCAGAATAATCAAAGCTCGAATCGTGATTTGTTCTTACTCGACTGGATTAACTTTGGTAACTTTAGTAAAAAAATCCTGGGTCGTAATTAAAAATAATTGCTAAATAAGAAGTTGTTTAGAGTTTTAAAACTACCAAAGAAATAGGAGTGTAAAAGAGTTTGCAAAGACACTTTACACAAGTTCCTATTTCAATGGCAGTATTAAGCGAAGATAAAATAAATCGGTGGATAGTTCCATATTTGAGCCAAGGAAAGAGAGGCAGTAAATTACAAGTAGCACCAGCAGCCATTATTTCAGGTATTTTATATCGGTTGAAAACAGGCTGTCAATGGCGAGAGTTACCCCTAAAAGAAATATTTACTGGCCCAACCATTAGCTGGCAAGGCGTGTATCATCATTTTCGAAAGTGGGTAAATGATGGGAGTTTTAAGAATGTATGGCTTGGCCTACTAAAAAGCCAGCGTTGCTTACTAGATTTATCAGGTGTTCAGTTAGATGGTAGTCAGACTATCTGTAAGCAGGGAGGGGAATGCATTGGTTATCAAAACAGGAAAGCGGCCAATAGTTGCAATAGCCTGTTTTTAGCTGATAACAAAGGGCAGATGCTGGCTTGTAGTTTACCAGTATCAGGAGCCCACCATGACTTGTATGAGATTGAAGTAGTATTTAAAGAATTATGTAATTTATTGAAAGAAGCAGGTATTGAAACTAAAGGTTTATTCTTAAATGCCGATGCCGGATTTGATTCCCAAGCTTTTAGAAGTATATGTTCAGAAATGAAAATAGAAGCTAATATTGCCACTAATCCCAGGAATGGCCAAATCACGGATGAATATATTTATTTTGATGAACAACTCTTTAAGCAGAGAAATGCCATTGAAAGAGCTAACGCCTGGATGGACAGCTTCAAAGCTTTGCTCATTCGATTCGAAACCAAAGCACTACACTGGTTCGTGCTTATTTTAATTGCTTTCTCCGTCTTATTTATTCGTAAAATCCCTAATAAACCAAAACTCTAAACAAGTTCTAAGTAAAAAGCCGCTGCCTAAAACAGGCAGCGGCTTTTTACTTATATTAGATTTTGGCAAAAAAGTAAAAAATCCTCCTTTGAAGAGATAGGGCTGTTAAGTTTTAATGAAATCCTGATTTCGCGAGTGTGTACGCTCGTGAAGATTATTCAGGAGGCTTCCGGCCGGCATCCATTCGCCTGTTTCTAGCGGCCAGACGATGAACAACACGAGCGTAGACGCTCGCGTTATAACAGCTTTTTTAGAACAGAACTTAATGTCCTACTTTTGAAAGGAGTAGGGGAGATGAAGCGGCTTAAAGGTTCAATTTGCGAAAATCCGGTTTTGAATAAATGCATTAACCAGGGAAGGTTAAACCTGAAACTTAACTATTAGCAATAAAAGGAGCTTGCCTCAGGTAAGTATCCGAATTCAACTGCTCAATTAAAAAACAGGCTAAGTCGGTAGCGCTAATCTTATCTCCTGGGCAATCTTCCATGCTGACTTTTATTTCCCTTCTTTCATCCGTTTGCTCAATTAAGGGTAATCGAACCAAGGTCCAATTTAGATTACTAGCCGATAAAATAGTATACTCTAATTGCTTATCCTGCGTACTTTTAGGATAATGGGTGTACATCCAATCGGTTGCGTATTGAGTTTTTGTGCCTTTTTTATCAAAGGGAGTGTTTACATTCAGACCAGTTATAAGTATGTACCGTTTAATTTGATGCGCCTGCATGGCACGTAATAGGTGGGTAGTAGCCTGGCTGAATAAGGTAGGTTCGCTGGGTGGCTGACCTAAGCCCAAAGTGCTGATTACTGCCTGACAGCCCGCCACTAAAGTATAAATACTTTCATAATCTTGGACATCGCCGGGTACAACTTCGATTAAAGGGTTTACTATGTTAAATTTTTCCGGGTTTCGGACGAGAGCTTTAAAAGGAATGCCTTGCGCAAGGAGTTGGTTAACCAGGTATTTTCCGGCTTTACCAGTGCCGCCTAATACGGCTATTTTTATTTTTGATTTCATGATTGCTTTATAAAATAGTAAATACAAAACTGTTTCGGGCCTTTTAGAAGAAAAGTCCGAAGTGACCAGAACTATTATAGTTCCTGGACAGGGAGTACTATTTTATTAAGCTGTTTTAATAGAACAAATCTATATTATTAACCCTAGTTTCCAAATACAATCCAATAAAAGCTTTCATAAAAAAACAGCCAACCTGGTAATTGAAGGTTGGCTGTTTAGATATTTGAAAACTGCTTAATTTCTATTTTATTAATGCTTCAGTTTATAATATTAAGTACCGAATAAAAATAAATCAATTTATAAGGTTATAATTTACACAATTACCTTATATAGGAGAAGATAAGAGGATATTAATCTTTGTCTAACATCCTGATAGTTGTGCTTTATTAAATTAGTGGATTATGCTTTTAACTTTTGCAGGTAGTTAAAATTATGTTTTACACTTTCCATCGGATCGCCGGAATATTCTTCCTGCTCAACAAAGTAGTATTTTAAACCCGATTTGTCGGCGTTCTGGAAAAGCTTGGCAATATCCAGGCTACCTTTTCCAAATTCGGTACTTACCGGCTCCTCCTTCTTCATGTCTTTTAAATGCCACAACGGAAAGCGACGGGGATACCGGGTAAAATAGTCAATCGGATCGTGACCGGTAGCTACTACCCAGCCTAAATCTAATTCCCAGGTTACTAAATTTGGATCTGTTTCGGCTAATAGTAGGTCGTACAATACTTTGCCTTCTACTTTCTCAAACTCGTACTCGTGGTTGTGGTAACCAAACTGGATTCCGGCTTTTTTACATTCTTCGCCGGCTTTATTAAATTGCTCAGCTATTTTTTGGTAATTACTAATAGTCTGGCCTTCAGTGGGCAACGAGGAACAAATTAAATATTGCTGACCCGTTTCGGCGGCATCGGCTACGGTTTTTTGCCAATCTTTATCCAGGTGCACGTGCCCGCTGCGTAGGTTCATGCCTAAGTCCTGAATAATTTTTTTAAATTCTTTAGGACCAAAGCCGTAGTAATTGCCTTTAGCACTACGAGCCGATTCTAACTCTTTATAGCCGATAGTGGCCAGTTTTTTAAGAGTGCCTTTTACGTCTGCTTCCAGTTCTTTCCGGACCGTGTATAACTGGATTCCGGCGTTTTTAGGCTTAGCCAGAGTGCCAGCATGGGTTAGAAAAGGAAGGGCAGTTGCTCCTAAAGCAACGGAGCCAGCTTGTTTCAAAAAATCCCGACGATTTATCATAAGTAATAGGTAAAGTAAATTTATGTTGGTAGATATAGATGCAATTGTTAAAGGTACAATAACCAGCCGATTGCTTTTACTTTATTAAAAGTAAATTTTTGTAAGTTACTAAAATTTTGGAGTATAGTTTAGCGAGATTTTGTTTGTATAATTTTTATAATAAATAACGGGAAGTCTTAATAATATTATAGCACTTGTGAATTATTATTGAAAATGTAAGAAATATTAAAAGTTTAAGAATGCTTACTGTTTAAATTACAATAAAAAAGGGTTAACTTCGATTGATTTTGTCAGCAACTGGCAGGTTATCAATGCCTTTTATTACAACATGAATTTACACAAAGTTATAACATCCGGCGCAGTAACCGTTTTCTTTTTGGTAGCTGCCGGGTTCACAAACAAACAATCTCCCGCAAATTCTACTATTCCTTCCTTTCAAGAAGATAAATTTGAGGCTTACCGCGAAACCATTCCAGGTACTAAGATTACCTTTGAGTTAGTACCTGTTAAAGGGGGCGAATTTATGATGGGTAGCCCAGCTACCGAAGCAAAACGCAAACCCGACGAAGGTCCGCAGCACAAAATAAAAATTGAGCCTTTCTGGATGGGTAAATACGAAGTAACCTGGGATGAGTTTGAGATTTTTGTGTACAAAGAAATTGAAAAACAGTCCATGAACGCGTCTTCCATGGCTGCAACGGGTCCTTCTGATGCCGTATCGCGGCCTAGTCCGCCGTACCTGGATATGACATTTGGGATGGGGAAAAGCGGCTTCCCGGCCATTAACATGACCCAGTTTGGGGCACTTACCTATTGCAAATGGCTTACTGCTAAAACCGGCCATTTTTATCGTTTGCCCACCGAAGCGGAGTGGGAATACGCCTGCCGGGCCGGATCTACTACCGCGTATTCTTTCGGCGATGATCCTGCCGGATTAGAGGAATACGGTTGGAACTTTAACAACAGCAACGCCGGTACTAAAAAGGTAGGTAGTAAAAAGCCTAATGCCTGGGGATTATATGATATGCACGGCAACGTAGCCGAGTGGACCCTGGACCAATACGATCCCAACTTTTACGCCCAATTTGCGAAAACAACAGCTACTAATCCTTGGTTAAAGCCAACTAAGTTATACGCCCATTCGCTCCGCGGCGGCTCCTGGGACGATGACCCGGATGCGCTTCGCAGTGCGGCCCGCCAGTTCTCGAAGCCCGTTTGGAAGCAACGCGATCCGCAAATTCCGAAAAGCCAATGGTGGTTTACCGATGCCTCTTTTGTTGGTTTCCGGGTGGTAAGACCGGTTAAACAGCCCTCCGCCGAAGAAATAGCCAAGTACTGGTCAGAACCCATTAAAGATTATGGCTCCTGATTAGAGTATAGGTAAGATAAATATTGAATTTAACTATTTTACTTATAACTTATTACCATTTAATTAACTGAGTAAATTATTCATAACTATAAATAGCTACTACCATGAGCGAAGAAAAAGACCTCAATACTACGTTTCCCCATCTTTCCCGGCGGGGTTTCTTTAAAGGCTCAGCGGCCCTTTTAGGGGGAGCGCTAATGAGTCAACTTCCGTTCGAAACCAATGCCTATGCCCGCTACGGTGCCGATGATACCATTAAAGTGGCGTTAATTGGTTGTGGAGGCCGGGGTACAGGTGCGGCCATTCAGGCATTGAGTACGCAAGGCAAAGTAAAGTTAGTAGCTATGGCCGATGCCTTCCGCGACCGCTTAGACGAAAGCTTTACCGCTATTTCTACTAAGTTTCCGGATAAAAGCCGGTTCGATGTTTCAGAAAAAAATAAGTTTGTGGGTTTTGATGCCTACAAAAAAGCAATTCCTTTAGCCGACGTAGTTATTCTGGCTACTCCTCCGGGTTTCCGTCCGATTCATTTCGAAGAAGCCGTGAATGCAGGCAAGCACATTTTCATGGAAAAACCAGTAGCTACCGATGCACCTGGAGTTCGGAAAGTATTAGCTGCTGCGGAAATAGCTAAAAAGAAAAATTTAAATGTGGTAGTAGGTTTACAGCGTCGTTACCAAAATGCCTACCTCGAAACCATTAAACGTATAAACGATGGCTCCATTGGTGATATAACCAGTGCCCAGGCCTATTGGCATAATGCCGGCGTATGGGTACGTCCCCGGAAACCAGAACAAACTGAAATGGAATACCAAATGCGCAACTGGTATTACTTTAACTGGCTGTGCGGCGACCATATTTTAGAGCAACATATTCATAATATTGACGTAGTAAATTGGGTAAAAGATGGTTATCCGGTATCAGCTCAGGGGATGGGCGGACGCCAGGTTCGTAATGGTAAAGACCACGGCGAAATTTATGACCACCACTACGTAGAGTTTACTTACGCGGATGGTACCATCTTTAACAGCCAATGCCGCCACCAGCCTGGTACTATGAACCGGGTAGAGGAAGTGTTTGTAGGAACAAAAGGACGTGCTACGCTCTCCGGCGATGGAAAAGGTATTGTTACTGACTTAAAAGGAGGTTCAATTTACAACCACCGTTCTAAAAACGACCCGGATCCGTATCAAACCGAACACGACAAATTATTTGCAGCCATCCGGAGCGGTAACGTTATTAATAATGCCGAATATGGCGCAAAAAGCACCATGACCGCGATTTTAGGCCGCAATGCTACTTATTCTGGCCAGGTTATTAAATGGGATGATGCTTTAAATACCCAATTAAGCATTATGCCGGAAAAATTTGCCTGGGATGCCCCAACACCTACTAAACCAGATGCGAACGGAAATTACCCAATTCCAACTCCAGGTGTTACCCGCGTTATCTAAGATTTATTCTTATACTTCAAACAGAAAAGCCTTCCCTCATCCGGAAGGCTTTTTTTTGCCAAAAGCTTTGCGCGCATATCCTTTTCACCGCAAAATAAACTGCCTGTGACAATAGAAAGATTATTCATCTTCGTAAGCATTACTACGCCTGTTAAATAAGTAAGAGCAAATAGCTAGTTTAAAGTAGAGAAACTCTATTTTTCGAGTTCTTGAGGAGGAAAATTTATAAAATTGTTTCCTCCTGAATAATTCAAATTTACTATTTGGATATTACTTGTTCTTCTAGCTAAATAATATTACCGCATAATTAAAAGAACCTTCGATAGTTCAAGACCGGCAGGTTTACAAACAGAATAGTCGGAAATAGAAGTTTAAAACAGTTTTATTCTAACTTCCGTTCTCCTGTAATATCTAACTAATTTAGAGTGACTGCCGCAGTGTTTTCTAGAAAGTTATAATATGTAATCTCCCCTACTACCAACCATCCGTTCTTATTTTCTGCCGGTTCGTTCCTGCCAGGAGTACAAAAGTAAAAGAAGTATGTATTACTTGGTTACAGTTCAGGCAGGTTTTCGATATTCCTGTTTTCAGTACCTACTGGGTTAGCTTCTTTATATTATACTCTTGTTGTAATTAGTAAATACTACCTGGTATTACTCTATTTGGGAAACTGCTTATGGAGGAAACTTGCTCTTTACTGGAAAGTAGTTAGTAAAGAGACAAATGAAATGATAGATGATAAGTGGGGAAAAGCTCCGCTCCTAAGTTTAGGAGGAGTAGGGGTGGTTGTTTTCCTACTTAAAGCTGCGCGTGAAAATGAATGTTTATTTTTGTCCAGGTACTTAGTTTTGGAATTTACTTTAGATTTTAAGCTGATTCTCTTTTACGGCGCTTTCGGTCTAAGGCAATTACAAAGAAAATGATACTTCCTGCCGCCAGCGAAATAAGTAAATCTTTGGCAGGTAAAGGCACCAGGCCAAAAAAGCTTTTCATAAAAGGAATGTAGATAACCGCCACTTGCAATAAAATGGTACTAATAACTACCAAAGTCATTAAAGGATTAGTAAATAGTGAAAAAGGAGAGTACGCAAACGACCGCAGGGAAATTGCCTGAAATACTTGAGCAAAACCTACTGTAGCAAAAATCATGGTTTGCCAGGTTAAATCATTTGGTTGTTGGGGATTGTAGTAAAATACAGCTAAGCCTAAAGTAATAGCCGCGATAACAATTCCGACAATACCTAATTGTAGAAAATCTCTTTTACTAAGCGCCCCTTTCTCCGGATTGCGAGGTGGCCGGTTCATAATACCTTCTTCAGCGGGTTCTGTTCCCAACCCTAGGCCCAATAAACCATCCGTTAGCAGATTCAACCATAAAAGCTGCAAAGGCCGGAGGGCGATGGTCATGCCGAAAAAAGGTGCCACCAGCATTATAATTACTTTCCCGATGTTACCGGCCAGGGAAAATTTAATAAACCGGCGCAGATTAGTAAATATTACCCTTCCTTCTTCTACCGCTGCCACAATAGTAGAGAAATTATCGTCTAGTAAAACCATATCGGCGGCTTCTTTGGCTACATCTGTGCCGGTTATACCCATAGCCACGCCAATGTCTGCTTTTTTTAAGGCGGGTGAGTCATTTACGCCATCGCCGGTCATAGCTACTACATGACCGGTTTTTTGCAGCGCCTCCACAATTTTTAACTTATCTTCCGGCGAAACCCGCGCGTAAACGGCAGTTTTAGCGGATAAGGTTTGCAGCTGATTTTCATTAATCTTTTGCAACATTTCTCCGGATACTGCTTCTGATTGAGAATTGAAATCTAAGGCAGTGGCAATAGCAGTAGCCGTTAAAGGATGGTCGCCTGTAATCATAACCGGCCGGATACCCGCAGCTTTACATTTGGCAACGGCCGATTTTACTTCTAACCGAGGTGGGTCAATCATGCCCATTAAACCAATAAAAGTCAGTTCTTTTTCCAGGTCAGTTGTATGAGCTTCGTCCAAGACCCGAAAGGCAAAACCTAAAACCCGGATTCCTTGCTGGGCTAAACGGGTATTGGCTTGTTTAACTCTTTTTTTCCACTCGTCCGTTAAAGGTACGCGGTTATTATTTACCCAGATAAATTCAGAAATATCTATAATCGAATCCGGCGCGCCTTTAGTAAATACTACCCGATCAGCCTTTTGCAAAAAGCTTAAACAGCCAGGTAAATTACCAACCGCCCGGTGAATAGTGGACATTTTTTTTCTAACGCTATCGAAGGGAATTTCATTAATCCGCGGAAATGTTTGATAGAGTTCTTGTTTGTATATATTTCTTTGAGCGCCGGCTACCAGCAAAGCAGTTTCGGTGGGGTCACCTAAAACTTTTTCTGAGTTGGGTTCATTACCATCTACTTCCAGCGTAGCATCATTGCACAAAACCGAAACAGCAAGGGTAAAATCGAGGGCAGTGGCAGTTTGTTGATTTACTATTTCTAAACCAGAATTCTTGAACTCAACCGTATTATCGGGTAAATCAACCACGGTTACGGTCATTTTATTTTGCGTAAGGGTACCGGTTTTATCGGAGCAGATTACGGTAACCGAACCGAGCGTTTCGACGGCGGGCAATTTGCGGATGAGCGCATTATGTTTGAGCATTCTTTGGCCGCCAATAGCAAGAGTAATGGTTACTACTGCTGGTAATCCTTCCGGAATAACGGCTACAGCTACGCTTACGGCGGTCAGGAACATTTCTGGCCAAGCTACGCCCTTTAATATGCCGGCCATAAAAATTATTAAGGCAGCTATAACTCCCACCAGAGCCAACAGTTTTCCTAATTTGTCTAGTTTTTCCTGCAACGGGGTTTTAGTGGTGGCAACGGCACTAATAAGATTGGCTATTTTCCCTAATTCTGTGGCCATTCCGGTAGCTACTGTAACGCCAATGCCTCGGCCGTAAGAAACAATAGTTCCCATGTAGGCCAGATTGGTGCGGTCGCCTAGGGGTAAGTTTTCTTTTACTATTGGTTTCGAAATTTTATCTACTGGCTCGGATTCTCCGGTTAAGGCTGCTTCTTGGATTTTCAGGTTAAAGGATTCCAGCAGGCGCAAATCGGCGGGAATAACATTTCCGGCTTCAAATTCTACTATATCTCCCGGAACCAATTCGGTGGCGGGTAGTTCTTTAACTACACCGTTGCGCCGTACTCTTACCGTTGGAACAACCAATTGATTAAGAGCCGCCATGGCATTTTCGGCTTGGTATTCCTGGAAAAAACCTAGTAAACCAAATAACAGAACAATGGCTAATATGGCTACTGCTTCCGTAGTTTTACCCAGAAACAGGGAGAGCAAGGCCGCCGCTATTAATATTAGTACCATTACTTCGGTAAACTGCTGAAAAAGCATTTTTATAGGGCTTTTTCGCTTGCTATCCATTAGCTTATTTGCTCCGTATTGTTGCAAACGCAGACTTGCTTCTTCCTCCGAAATACCTTTGGCCGAAGAACGAAGCGTTGTTAAAAGCTCTTCGGTTGTACTAGCATACCAACTCTCCATGGTAGAATCATTTAAAGAAAAGTGTAAGAAAATATTTTAGCTGAAATTGTATCGCTTATAACTACTTTCTTTTCCTATATTGCCAAGTTAAGGTATATTATTTTCAATCAATTAAAAGGCAAGTTTAAAAATATAAGCCAGAGTGCGCTGTATGTTTTTATTAATTTACTATATAATATTAAAGTAAATTGAGTTAGGCATGAGACTATTAACTATTCATGCAATACACAGGATAAACCCGATAAATTCTTTGCTATTCCTCCATTCATAATGCCGATAACCGGAACTACTCCGTATATCAAGCTACTATTGGAGGATATATGGAATAACTCCTTTTATCTGGTAGTTGGGCTTAATAATAAAGCTGATGCAACCAATTAAAGAAAAAAGGGTCTTATTATAAAAGGCGCTCCAAATTATGAAAAAGCTTATATTCTTAATAATACCCATTGTTTTCAATTTATTATCATGCAAAAAAGACGATGGGGGAGTAGGTAAAAATGTTGAAATTTATTTACTCAAAAATTACCAAGTTATGCCAGGGAAGTGTCAGGTAAATCCCTTATCAAGTGTATTGCAAGACACAGCTACAGTTAAAAATCAGGACATTTTGCAATATTCAAAAACGGATTACCAATTTAAATTGTCGGACATTGCCATCCAAAAGGTAAAAACGTTTAAGGATAAAACTCCATTTGCAGTGACAGTCGATAAGCAAGTGGTCTATTATGGTTTTTTTAAACCAAATTTTTCAAGTTCTTCTTGTGACAATTCGATTACAATGGATATAACTACAGCTACTGAAAATAAGATTTCAGTTAACCTCGGCTATCCTGGACCATTACAAGGTGTGACTATAGATGATCAGCGTAATAATCCGAATTTAATAAGGGCTTTAAAAAACCAAGGGAAACTGAATTAGAAGGCTAGCAGCCAATATGGGTTTTGCAAAAATTTGTTTAAAATGTTTCCGGACTTTTTTATTTAACTACGTCCTATGTCGGGTTACCTAATATGCTTTCAATTCAACATATTTTCAAAACCTTACAGGTTGGTAAATAAAGCTGATTTAATGATTTAATATTTATTTCAAATAGAAGTAGGTATTCATACTGTTTAATGTACAAAATTTAGCAATACCAAATAAGAATTCCTCAGCCCAACCACATCTAAAAACCAATAAACCGCTTTTTAGCCCAGTACGTAAGGAGTAAAAGTAGAACTTTAACGAAGGTATTTTCTTTTTATCCTTACAATTTTGAACTTGATGTAATCGTAAATGAGCGCACCAGTCAATAAGCCAACAGCTATTAACAAGACTTTAACTCCAATCAATAAAAAACCATACCCTCCACTCACACCTCCAAAGAAGAAAAAGAAGATAATGGTAAGTCGTAGTTTTATAGAGGAGTGAAGCTTTTTTTGCTGATCATTCCTTTTATAAAAGAAAAGTTGTGAGAGCTCGATACCTAAATCGGTAAAAAGCCCAGTTAAGTGTGTAGTTCTTACAATTGAATTTGATATTGATGTAACCAATGCATTTTGCAGCCCCATTGCAAATAATAGCAAACAAGCAACGGTATTTACCTGAGCCCGAATTGTTGGCGTGGCAAGGAAAGCAACAAAGGACAGAATGAAAATTTCTAATCCAACAGGGATGGAGTTGATAAAGCGCTCATCCATTCTAGAAATAAGCTCTATCAGCAGATTGGAGCAAAAAGCACCGAGAAAAAAAGCGATGATGAAAAGTAAGTAAATAATGCTCTGTTCAAAATTATTTCTAACCAGTTCGTCAGCAAAGAAGGCAAAATGCCCTGTTACGTTAGTGGTTAGTCTTTGCACAGCGAAAAGTCCGCTTACATTAACAATACCAGCAACAAAAGATAATAAAGACGCCAGTTTTAGGTTGTGAGTGAACGTTCTGCTCTTACCCCTGTGCCGAAACATATTTCAATTTAAAGGCTAAATTTAAGAAACAAAGCTTATATGCCTAACAGTTGCTTACCAAAATAGCAGCTGAAAAATTATATAGAAACACTAACGCAAATATGGTGACTTTAGAGCATAAATAAGCAGCAATGCTGCCAATGCCGCTACTTCCGAAAGCAGTTTAAAGTTAAGCTAAGTAAAATAATAAGAATAAGACTGTTTAAGAACTTCCCGGTTTCTTACTGTTTGTATTCTAAAATAATAAAGAGTAGCAAAGGTCAATTCAATAGGAATTTGTTTCTAATATAATCTAAAATCAGAAATTTAGATCAAGAATCATCAATGAGCTAAGCCCATTGATGATCAGGAACAAATATTTTTTCCGTTTCCATTTTTTTGCTGGCCGTTAGCACTACAATGGCCAGCAAGCTCCAGGCAATGGCGGTGTAATAAGGTACAACTTCCATAATGGGAGCATCTCGCCCAACTATTGCCATGGTGAGCATGGTTAAAGGAAACCATAAACCCACCACTAAAGGAACAAACCGTTGCCAGCCTAATAATACTTTGGCTTTTATTACCATAATTCCCACTACCAGCATAATAATATTACTAATTGGCCAGAACGAATCGATTATAATAAACAAGGTAGATTTATCTTTTGGAAGGATAATTTGGTACACGTTGGAAATGTTGGCCAAAATAAGGGTACCCGAAATAATCCAAAGAAGCGCTTTACCAAAACGGCTAGTACCAGTAGCTTGCAGACGACGAAGAGCCACTATGCTTGCCATCCAGGCAGAAATGTAAGTAATTCCCCAAACACCCGTAAACCAGGAGTTTGATAAAGATGGATAGGTTTGTTCTAAGTGCATACCAATCAGGAGGGTAGGGGCACCCAGCAGGGCCAGTATCCCAAGCAATTTATTGTTCATGAGTTTTAATTTAATTTTTAGTGAGAGTCTTTAAAAAAGTAAAATTTTATTATTGGAGTAAGTGTATAAATGGAACAGGCAGCAAGTTTATGCCTGTAAGCACCTACGTCACAGTTTAGAGTTTTTAATTTTTAATCTAATTTATACTGATTAGTTAATGAGGTAAAGTAATAAGCTTTTAATCTGGTACTTACAACCTAAAACTTGCTGCTTGCAACCTAAGCTCCGAGCCATTTTTTGAAATCAGGTGCCCGGTCGCGGCTCACGTACACGTCTTCGTTGGCCGTTGGCTTTAATGCCAGTTTGTATTTGCCGTTAAAATGAACAAACACATCGCTAATTGCCCGGCGTTGTACTAAATACTGGCGGCTGGCCCGGAAAAATTTGGTGCTATCTACTTGTTGTTCTACTTCTTCCAGAGGGTAATCCAAGGAAAAAAAGCGGCCATCGTGGGTTTTTAAAAAAGTGACCCGGTCTTCGCTGTAAAAATAGGCAATGTCCGGGGTGCTGATAGAAATAAGGCGCTGACCCTGACGTACCAGAAAATGCTCGCGTTGCGGATGGCTGGCGGGAGCAGTAGTCCGGCGTAATTCCTGAAGCAATTCGTCCATGTTAAAGGGCTGTGGCTTACTGTATACCTGTTGTAACTGCTGAAACTTACGTAAGCTTTTTTGTAAATCTTCGCGCTGAATAGGTTTTAGTAAGTAATCAATGCTGTGCACTTTAAAAGCTTGTAAGGCAAATTCATCGTAAGCCGTGGTAAAAATTACCGGACAGGTTACCTCTACTTCCCCGAAAATTTCAAAGCTTTGCCCATCTACCAGTTCAATATCCATTAAAATTAAATCGGGCATAGGGTGAGTGCGCAAAAACTGCACACTTTCTTCGATGCTATCTGCCGGGCCGTTTATTTTGGCTTGCGGAACAATTTCACGTACCATTTCCAGCATGCGTTGGGCAGCTACGGTTTCATCTTCGATAATAAAAATTTTCATGCGGCTTCTGCTTTAATAAGAGGAACTTTTACGGTAAAAAAATCAACTTCTTTTAAAATAATAACTTCCGGTTGGTTCAGTATTTTGTACTTTGCCGCAATGTTCGCCAGGCCCATGCCGTTAGAAGCAATTATTCCCCGTTTAGGCTGCAAATTATTTTGAATTACTAGCCATTCCCCGGCTTCCCCATGAATAGTAATGATTAAAGGCTTCCGTGCTGAAATTTGATTATGCTTCATGGCATTTTCCAGGAGTATTTGCAAAGTAAGCGGCGGAATCAGGCAAGAGTGTAAATCTTCTTCTACTTCTACCCGCAGCGAAATACCTTCGCCGAACCGGGTCCGCAATAAAAAAAAGTAAGCTTGCGTAAATTGTAACTCTTGTACCAGGGCAATTAATTCTTTCTCGTTGCTTTGCAGTAAGTAGCGATACACCTGGGCCAGTTCGGCAATAAATTTTACGGCTTGGGCTTTGTCTTTTTCTACTAAAGCGGTTAAGGTATTTAAACTATTAAATAAAAAATGCGGTTTCACCTGGTTTTTCAGCGATTCTAATTGTACCAGCAGGTTTATTTTTTTTAGCTCTTCGGCTTCTTGGGTAGCTTTTTTCCAGGCTTCCATATAAAATAGTAATTCGTAAAAAGCAGCTACCAGTACTCCGTATAAAAATGTATAGAACAACCCGTATAATATAAAAAGCGGATTTGTTTTTTTCAGAGCTTGCAGTCCTTCGTGCATAATTAGTTGGGCGCTGTAAAAAACTCCGTTGGCTATAAACACGCCTAAAACTTCCAGGCTAAACCGTTTAATAGAAAGTTGTAAAGCATAGCGCCGATGCGTGTAAAGCACTACTGCCCGGCTGGTTTCCCAGATTAGCAGCGATGCCAGCAAAATATTATCTAACACCCCGGCCAGCGACAGCTTGCCTTCCGTACTAATGGTAACGGTCCCGAATAAGCTAAAGCGAAGCAGAGCCATTACTAAAATTCCTATCAGGCGAACTCGGTAGCTATGAATAAGTTTCAACGGGTTGGGGCGGAGGGTTGGTTTATTACAAAATAAGGAGCTTATATTCATTCAGCAAATAACTAAACGGCTCACTTTGCTTATTTCGGGTTTCACTCGTAGAAAAAGCTGCCTGAGTTGTATTTAAGTTGAGTAAAGTAGGAGAGAAACCTACATTTTTTCCAGGTAAGAAATGCCGCCACTTTCGTTCGTTAACCGCAGTTCGGGTATGTTTCGGCTGCTGGTGCCTCGTTCGTAACCCGTATAAATTTTAGTGCGATTGGTTAATTCTTCCTGGCTGTATTCGTAATGACCATCGGTGCTGTTTGCGCTGGGGGCTGTGGTTTTTTCCCATTCTCCTTTTGCCCAAATTAAAGTCAGACTGCCATCGTCCCCCAATTTTACCCGGCCAGTTTCTTTAGAGGCTCCGTAAATACTATAATAGGTGCTGGGGCGGTTTTCGGTATACCAGTAACGTTCTATTTTGTTATCATCTTTAAACACGAGGGTTATAGCACCCGAAACACCCATTGCTTTCACAAACTGGCCTTGGTTCCAGGCGTTCGCCAGCGAAATAGTGGTAGTAGACCAACTGCCTTTTAACTCATCGGGCAAATCAGCACCGCCCGGATGCGGACCGTAGGCGGCACTATTTACTCCTTTTTCTTCTTCCGTTTCAAGTAATTCGCAACTGGAAAGGAAGAGCATAAATAAGCAACAAATAGGTAAAAGGGAAATTAAAAATAGCTTTTTCATTTTCTTGATTTTTAATGTTTTAGGATAGCTTTTGGGTTGGTTTTGCTACAAAGTAATAGCGCCCCGTTTTACTAGTAAATAGTTAACTGATTCACTCTTCCAATTAAAAGTATCAGTCGTAGAAAAAGCTAGTTGAATCGTAGGAGGGAGGTAGTAAGAAAAAGCTAAATAAGCAGTAAGATGGAAAATTGTTTAACTAATGAAGTACGTGCAGGCACTAAAGAGAAAATCCTAAATTAAAAAGTGAGCCTGGCTGACTTTTTAATTTAGGATTCTTAATCGGGCTGTTTACCTTAAACCGGCAGTTTTAAATTTCTTTGATTGCTTATTTTTTATCGTTAAAAAGGGAATGGTTATGAAGTAAAATCTTACCGCTTTAAAAATTCGTAATTGTTTTCTGAATAATATCGCAGCATTTGTGCAATTGTTCTTCTGTAATAACCAGCGGTGGCGCAAACCGGATAATATCGCCGTGGGTAGGCTTTGCAAGTAAACCGTTTTCTTTTAACGCTAAACAAACATCCCAGGCCGTTCGCCCATCGAGACCAGGCTTGATAACAATAGCGTTGAGCAAACCTTTGCCACGCACGATTTGCACTACCTCCGGAAATTGATTTTGTAATTGGCGCATGCGTGTCCGGAAAATTTCTCCCAGTTTAAAAGCATTCTCGGTTAAGTTTTCTTCTTTTATTACTTCTAAAGCAGCCACTAACACCGCGCAAGCCAAAGGATTTCCTCCGTAAGTAGAACCATGCTGACCGGGTTTGATGCACAACATAATAACATCGTCGGCCAGAACAGCAGAAACTGGTAAAACGCCACCCGATAGGGCTTTACCTAAAATTAATATGTCCGGACGGATATTATCGTACTGCGAGGCCAGTAACTTACCAGTGCGGCCAATACCGGTTTGAATTTCGTCGGCGAGCAACAATACTTTATATTTTTCGCAGAGTGCTTTGGCTTGGGTTAAATATCCCTCACTAGGTACGTAAACACCGGCTTCACCTTGAATGGGTTCTACTAAAAAACCGCATACGTGCGGATTTTGTAAGGCTTCTTCTAAAGCTTCCAAATCGTCGTAAGGCACTACTTTAAAGCCAGGCATAAATGGCCCGAAACCTCCCGTAGAATCCGGATCTGTAGAAAAAGAAATAATACCGGTAGTGCGGCCATGAAAATTATGATCTACCACTATAATCTCGGCTTGGTACTTCGGAATACCTTTTTCTTCGTAGCCCCACTTACGCGCTAGTTTTATGGCTGTTTCTACGGCTTCGGCCCCCGAGTTCATGAGTAAAGCTTTATCGTAGCCAAAATACTCGCAAATATATTTTTCGCATTCGCCCAATTTGTCGTTGTAAAAAGCCCGTGAAGTAAGCGTAAGTACTTGGGCCTGATTTACTAAAGCCTGAATAATTTTGGGATGGCAATGGCCTTGGTTTACTGCACTATAAGCCGATAGAAAATCAAAATATTTTTTGCCTTCCAGGTCCCATAAATAAACTCCTTCACCCCGCGTTAACACTACCGGTAACGGGTGGTAATTGTGCGCTCCGTACTTCTCTTCAAGGTCTATAGCTTGTTGGCTGGAGGTAATGCTGGTAAAATTCATGGCAGGAAAGTTTTAATTGATAAATTAGCTGTAGAAACAGCCATTACGTTTATTTTCTTCGGTTGAGTTAAAATTACTTAAAAGAGGTTGTTCTTCAAATACGGCTTTGTAACCCGAATGGTATACTTTTGTTAAGTCAATAAAATTAAAATTTATTTCTTTTGAAACTAGATAAACTCCCGCCTTTGGAGCCCGGCGACTTTTATTTTAACGAGCAAGGCTTAATGGTATTTACGGCGGCCTATCATTTAAAACGAGGCTATTGCTGTAAAAATGGCTGTAAACACTGCCCGTATGGCTTTAAGAAAAAATCTTAATTAACGAGTAACCCAATCTTTGATTTAGTAAATTTATTGCTCCAAATACGTATTCTGGGCTTGGTTTTATTTACTATTTAATGGCCACCCGTAACCGATTTGAAAATTATTTAGACGAGAGTTTGATTTTTAGGCGATTTTTCGGATATTTGCGTCCCTTTAAGAATAAACTGATTTAGACAAAGATAGAAATGGCCAGAGTTTGTGATTTAACCGGAAAAAGACCACAGGTTGGTAATAACGTATCACACGCAAATAATAAAACAAAGCGTAAATTTTACCCCAATCTTCAGAAAAAGAAATTTTATGTACCGGAAGAAGATGCCTGGATTACTTTAAAAGTGTCTACTTCGGCTATCCGGACTATTAACAAAAATGGTATTTCTGCCGTGCTGAAGAAAGCAGTAGCAGACGGTTATATCGTTTACTAGTATTTCTTTTTATGGCGGCTATCCGGCTTTTCCTGCTTTTAGTAGGAATTAGTTTCGCCACCCGCTCCTTTGCGCAAAACGAAGGTAATCCGGAGAAGCCATCCGATTTTTTAGATAAAGATTTTCACCGGCAACGGAGAGAGCTGCTAATTAAGCAATTACCAGCTAACTCCGTTGCTGTTTTTTTTGCCAATCCGGAGCGCAACCGCGCTAACGATGTAGATTATACTTACCACCAGGATCCGGACTTTTATTATCTCACGGGTTACCGCGAGCCTAATTCTGTTCTAATTCTGTTTGCACAGGAACAATCCATTGCCGGGAAGCCTACCCAGGAAGTTATTTTTATTCAGCCCCGCAACCCCAAGCAAGAACAATGGAACGGAAAACGCCTCGGCGAAAAAGGAGTAGCCGAACAATTAGGCTTGCAAAGTATTTTACTTAATTCTGCTTTTGCAACTTTTAACCTAAATGCATCTGCTTTTACCGGTGGAATTTTAATAAAAGATATGCTGGATGCTATCAGCGATAATCCCCGCGACTCTGCTGATTTATTTAGTTTAGTGCAGCAGTTTAAGCAAAAAGTAAATTATCCGGGAAACGCAAAGGTAAATACTACTATAATACCCATTATTCTGGATAGAATGCGGGAGATTAAAACTCCCGAAGAATTAAATCTATTACGGAAAGCAATTGCTATTTCGGCGGTAGGGCAGCAGGAAGTAATGAAAGCCATGCAGCCTAATATGTCGGAAGCGGAAATTCAGGGATTGCACGAGTTTGTATATAAGAAATACGGCTCGGAGTACGAGGGCTACCCCTCTATTGTAGGTGCTGGTAATAATGCCTGTGTACTGCATTACATTGAAAACGATAAACCTCAGGTAGGTACTAATTTAGTGTTAATGGATGTAGGAGCCGAGTACCACGGGTATACCGCCGATGTTACGCGTACTATTCCGGCCAATGGTAAATTTACTCTGGAACAAAAGCAACTGTATCAATTAGTGTTTGAAGCCCAGCAAGCTGCTTTTGAACAATGTAAAGCAGGAAATCCGTTTAACGCCCCTCATCAAGCTGCTAAACGGATAATTGCTCAAGGACTGAAAAAACTGGGAATTATTAAAAAGGAAGCAGACGTGACCGCGTATTTCCCGCATGGTACTTCGCATTATTTGGGTTTAGATGTGCACGACCGGGGAGCTTACGGAAATTTGCAGGCGAACAGTGTTATTACCGTGGAACCAGGTATTTATATTCCGGAAGGAAGTCCTTGTTCGAAGAAGTGGTGGGGAATAGGTATTCGAATAGAAGATGATATTTTAATTTCGGAGAGAGAATGGGAAAATTTGTCGGTTGCGGCTCCGCGCAGCATTTCTGAAATAGAAGCACTAATGGCTCAGCCCAGTGCCTTAGATGATTTTGTACTGCCGGAATTAAAGTAAAATATTCAAAACCTGTAAAGATTATACCAGGCAGAAAAAAGCTTTAAACGCTACTTTCTTCACTTTGAGGATATTCTATTAAATAATCATAGTCTACTTTTTTTGTAGCAAAAGAACTAATTTGTTTGACTATGTTTTTAAAACCCGCATAAAGTACAATATCCGTAAACATCTCAAATTCTTTTTTGTACCCTTCTACAATGCCTATTTTTTTTGCTTTATAGGTATTAGTGGCCGACCATGGCATCCAGCGTACATTACGTTTGTGTTTTTGCATGTACAGGTTAATGGCCAATTCTACCTGGTAGCGGTTTACTTCCTGATTCAGAATTTTAATCAAGTCTTTTTTCTTTACAATCCGCTCGCCGGAAAGCAAAATATCACCCCGATCGAACTTAACAAACCAGGGCGCATTAATCCGGCGCAGAATAAGCATATCCAGGTTGTAATGAGTAATTGCCCGGATAGCCTTTTCTACTTCCGATTTATTAATCGATTGTAAATCAGCATCCATCAGCAAAATGTTTTCATATTTGGCGTGTTTTAAACCGTGCCGGATAGCAGCGGCTTTTCCTTGATTATAAGGTAACCTAATCAGTTTAACCTGCGGATAATATTGTTCAATTAAATCGGCGGTATCATCATCCGAACCATCATCTACGCAAATAATCTGAGCAATATTTTTGATTTCTGTAACTACTTCCAGTACCTGAAACACTCGGTATTCTTCATTATAAAACGGGATAATGCACGTAGTCCGGATGTTTATTGGCATAAAAACTTTTAATGAACAGGTTTAGATTTAGGTTTAATAAAATACAGTCACTTCCGCTGATACCAAATACGTGTTTGCTGTAAAAAAGACTATTTTAAGTGCTGAAAGTTATATACAATTACGGATACCTTACTAATGTATTATTTAACTTCGTTTTTATTTAAAACGAAGTTATCAGGTTTTTTATCATAATTAAGTTAAGTGGTTTTGTAAAAGGGTTATTATTTAAGCTCCAGTTACTCTAGGTTGCATAAATTTTGTGTACACAGCCCAATAAAATTTAGTTCTGATAACTCTAATCGGATTAAGGATAGCAGGGTTTTACGTTGTTGCTAGTAAGTGCAAGTAATTGATAGTGATACGGATGACGAGTAGCAGAGTATTGAACTGAACGTATTAGTACGGATGTTGTCAATGAGGCAAAGAAAACTTTTATAGAAGGCTTGTTGTAATTTAAATTTGAATTGACTATATTTGCAGTCCTAATTCAAAAATACAGTTGAGATGGCTAAAAAAGGAAATCGAGTACAAGTAATAATGGAATGCACCGAGCAAAAAAACTCTGGCGTTCCGGGTACTTCCAGATATATCACTACTAAGAATCGTAAAAACACGCCGGAGCGGTTAGAATTGAAAAAATTCAACCCAAATCTGAAAAAAGTTACTGTACACAAAGAAATTAAATAACCATGGCTAAGAAAGTAGTTGCGACCCTTAAAACCTCCACTGGTAAGGATTGGGCAAAAGTTATCAAAGCAGTAAAATCACCAAAAACAGGAGCCTATACCTTTAGAGAAGAAATGGTACCTGTAGATAAAGTGCAGGAATATTTAGCAGCGAAATAATTATAGTTTTCGCTCAAAATTAATACAAAGAAGTCCCACAGGAATTGTTGGGACTTTTTCTGTTTATAGTCAGCAAACCAGCGATTTATAGTGTAGTGAAAGAAAATATTTACTATTTCTTTTCAAACGACGAACGTACAGGCAGATTTAGTATTTAAGTTCTTCTAAAGAATTGAATTTTAAGTAAAAACTTTTTTCTTTATCTTTTATTAAATACTGGTCAGATACAGCCAACTTTATAGTTACATTTCATTTATAATATTACAGAAGTAATTACCATTATGGGACTTTTCGACTTCTTCAGTAAAGAAAAAAAGGAATCGCTGGATAAAGGTTTGGAAAAAACCAAAACCAGCTTTTTCGATCAGTTAAGCAAGGCTGTAGTTGGTAAATCTAAAGTAGACGAAGAAGTACTGGATGATTTAGAAGATACGCTCGTGCACTCGGATGTAGGCGTACAAACTACTATTAAAATTATTAAGCGGATAGAAGACCGGGTAGCCCGAGATAAATATGTGAGCACCGCCGAACTCGACCGTATTCTACGGGAAGAAATTGCAGCTTTACTTGAAGAAAATAATTCTGGAAAAGTTACAGCTGAATTTGTTTTGCCCGCCAATATTAAGCCCTACGTTATTATGGTAGTAGGCGTAAATGGAGTGGGTAAAACTACTACCATTGGTAAACTAGCCGCTCAGTTTAACAAAGCGGGTAAAAAGGTGGTGTTAGGTGCCGCCGATACCTTCCGGGCAGCTGCCGTGGACCAATTAATTATCTGGGGCGAACGAGTTGGGGTGCCGGTTATATCGCATGGTATGAACACCGATCCCGCTTCGGTGGCTTTTGACGCCGTAAAAAAAGGCGTGGAGATGGAAGCGGACGTAGTAATTATTGATACTGCTGGTCGTTTGCACAACAAAGTAGGTTTAATGAATGAGCTTACTAAGATAAAGCGGGTAATGCAGAAATTTATTGAACAAGCTCCGCACGAAGTGTTATTGGTTTTGGATGGTAGTACTGGTCAAAATGCCGTTATTCAGGCTCGCGAATTTACGAAAGCAACCGATGTTACCGCATTGGCCATTACCAAGCTAGACGGCACCGCTAAAGGGGGAGTAGTTATTGGTATTTCCGACGAATTTAAAATTCCGGTAAAATACATTGGAGTTGGCGAAAAGATTGATGATCTGCAGGTGTTTGACAAACACGAATTTGTTGATTCGCTTTTCTCGAAGTAAAAAATTTAATAGAAATAAGAAGGAAACCCGGCAAATTTAAAAGTTGTCGGGTTTCTTGTTTTAAGCCGGTAACAGAAATAAAGTGAACTACATTTACTCCTGATCAGAATTTACTTAAATCTTGATTATTTACTTATATTGGCTTTCAATTCTGTTATCTTCTCTTTTCATAAAGGCCAATTATGAAATATTTATCCTGGAAATTTTTACTACTTACCGTTTTTGCTTTAGCCACTTCAATAGCTACCATAAGGGCGGATGTACGCTTACCCAAACTGGTAAGCGATAATATGGTGCTGCAGCGAGACATGAAATTGCCCGTTTGGGGCTGGGCAGATACTGGCGAAAAAGTAACCGTGCAGTTTAAAGGCAAATCTTACTCGGCACAACCCAACCCGGAAGGGAAGTGGCAAGTGAGTTTACCAGCAATGCCAGCCGGCGGACCTTACGATATGACTATCTCGGGTAAAAATACTATTGTGGTAAAAAATATTCTGTTAGGCGATGTATGGCTGGGCTCCGGACAGTCTAATATGGAGTTTCAGAGTTCCTGGCTTAAATACACCGACGAGCAACTCGGTGAGTCAGACTTTCCTAATATTCGCCTGTTTACCGTAGAAAATGATTTAAGCCCTGTACCACTGGCCGATGTTAAAAAGGCCGAATGGAAAATTTGTAATAAAGAAAATGCTTATAATTTTTCAGCGGTTGCTTTTTTCTTTGCCCGGGAATTACATCAGCAAGAGAAAGTGCCGGTAGGCGTAATTCTTACCTCTTGGGGTGGTACTATCATCGAAACCTGGATGAGCCCGGAGGCAGTTACTAAATTTCCGGAGTTAAAAAGCCAGATTGCCGGCATGAACCATTCACCTGATTTTCTGGACAAAATTAAGCAGGAAAATGAAGCGCAAGTAAAAGACTGGTTAAAGAAAAATGATGCGTTGGATGAAGGCTATAAGAATGGCGTCGCCAGTTGGAAAAACCCCAGTGTAAACGCTACCGATTGGCAAGAAATTCAAGTGCCCGCCTTATGGGAAACTAGTGCCTTACCCGATTTTGATGGGATAGTCTGGTTACGCAAAGAATTTTCTTTACCCGCTGATTTTAAGGCACAAGAGGTAAGTCTAAATTTAGGCCCCATCGACGATCTGGATCAAACATGGCTGAACGGCACGCTCGTAGGAGAAAGCAATCAATACAATATCGCCAGGAAATATTCTATAAAACCGGGAATCCTAAAGCCGGGCAAAAATGTGATAGTGGTGCGGGTAACCGATACGGGCGGAGGAGGTGGTATCTACGGCAAACCCGAAGAATTATTTCTGACGGAGGCAAAAGCGGGTAGAATAGTGGATTTAAGTGGTTCCTGGCAATACCGGGTGGGTAGTAATTTTAAAGAAAACAAAACAGGAGCGCCTCCATCTGTGGATGTGGGCCCTAATAGCCGCCCGACTTTATTGTATAATGCCATGATCAAACCGCTTATTCCTTATGCCATAAAGGGAATGATTTGGTACCAGGGCGAAAGTAATGCTGGGAAAGCTTACCGGTATCGTGATTTATTTCCGGCTATGATTATGGATTGGCGGGCTAAGTGGGGACAAGGAAACTTTCCTTTCTTATTTGTGCAACTTGCTAATTTTATGAAAACAGAACCCGAGCCTGCTGAAAGCGAGTGGGCAGAACTACGCGAAGCTCAAACTAAAACCTTAGCTGTGCCCAATACGGCTATGGCGGTTATTATTGATATTGGCGAGGCAGAAGATATTCACCCGAAAAATAAGCAGGACGTAGGTAAATGTCTGGCATTAGCGGCCGAAAAGTTGGCCTATAACAAAAAAGTGACCTACAGTGGACCCTTGTACAAAAGCATGAAAGTAGAAGGAAATAGAATCCGGTTAACTTTTGACTATGCAGAGCCTGGACTCATGACTAAAAACGGAGCAACTTTAAAAGGTTTTTCTATTGCTGGCACTGATCATAAATTTGTTTGGGCCGATGCTCAGATAGAAGGCAACACGGTTGTAGTATCATCCACTCAGGTGTTAGCTCCGGTAGCGGTCCGTTATGCTTGGGCGAATAATCCTGACCAGGCTAATCTTTATAATAAAGCCAATCTTCCGGCTTCTCCGTTCCGGACAGATAACTGGCCTGGATTAACAGCTAACAAAAAGTAAAACTTTTTACCTTCCGTTTCCCATTTAATGGTATTTAGCTGCTGTTAGGTTCTATTACTGGAGTAAAAACAGATTGTATTTATTTAATTCGCTAAACATGTTGTAACTTTGCCCGCTATTTCGAAACGAACCATTCTATACAAAAGAAGGTTTTCGATTTAAATAATTAATATTTCATAATTACTCAGTGAAAGTAAGAACGTTAAAGAAAGATAAGGTAAACGTTATCACCTTGGGGTGTTCCAAAAACCTCGTGGATTCGGAAGTACTCATGGGCCAGTTGCGCAGCAATAGTTTTGCGGTTACCCACGAGTCCCAGAAAAACGACGCCAATATAATTATTATTAACACCTGCGGCTTTATTGACAATGCCAAGCAGGAATCTATTGATACTATTTTGCAATACGCCGACGAGAAAGAAGCCGGTAACATTGATAAATTATACGTAACGGGTTGCTTGTCGCAGCGCTACAAAGATTCCCTGGAAGCAGAAATTCCGCAGGTTGACGCGTATTTCGGTACTTTGGAAATGCCGCAGTTGCTTAAAACTTTAGAAGCCGATTATAAGCACGAACTAGTAGGCGAACGTTTACTAACTACGCCTAAACATTACGCTTATTTTAAAATTGCTGAAGGTTGTAATCGTCCGTGTTCTTTCTGTGCAATTCCGCTTATGCGGGGCAAACACGTAGATCGTTCAATCGAAGATTTAGTAAAAGAAGCTAATCGGTTAGCGACGATGGGCACAAAAGAACTAATCTTAATTGCCCAGGATTTAACCTACTACGGTTTGCAGCATTACGGGGAACGTAAGTTACCCGATTTATTACGGCACTTATCGGATGTGCCTGGCATTGATTGGATTCGCCTGCAATACGCCTATCCGTCGCAGTTTCCAATGGAGGCATTGGACATAATGGCCGAACGCGAAAATATTTGTAAATACCTGGATATGCCGCTGCAGCATATTTCTGATAACATGCTTAAAACTATGCGGCGCGGAATTAGTAAACGCCGTACCATTGAGTTGGTGGATACTATTCGGCAGCGGGTACCCGATATTGCTTTACGAACTACTTTAATTGCTGGTCACCCCGGGGAAACGCAGCAAGATTTTGAAGAGCTATACAATTTTGTAGAGGAAAGCCGCTTCGATCGTTTGGGCATATTTACTTATTCGCACGAGGAGAACACCCATTCGCACACGCTGGGCGATACCGTGCCGGATGAAGTAAAGCAAGAACGGGCCGATGCTATTATGGAATTACAACAAGGAATTTCCTTGGAACTGAATGAAACCCGTATTGGTCAAACGTATAAAGTGTTATTTGATCGTAAAGAAAGTGGCTATTATGTAGGCCGCACCCAATACGACTCGCCGGAAGTAGACAACGAAGTATTAGTGCCTGCTAGTAACCATTATGTAAGAATTGGAGAATTTGCCAACGTGCAAATTACCAGCAATACCGATTTTGATTTATACGGCGAAATAGTAGGTTAAATTTACTTTTTAATTGCTGTCACTACTGTTTACAGGCTTTTAAACAAAATAGTATTCAATTTGAAATAGATGTTCTTGAGAGTTTTAAGGCCAAGCTGCCTTCTATTTTCAAGAACATTCTTTTTGTAGGAGCTTTATTGCTGCATAAAACACTGGTATTCGGTTAAAACTATTTCGGTAAAATACTGTTACTCTTCTTTCATTAAATCTTACCTGCATTAGAGTAAAATACGTTTTCCGATAAAATACCTATCAAACTAATAAAATAACATGTTACTTTGCGATGCGGCGCCAGCCGACCACCAAAAATGCTTTCGAATGAAAATTTCGCAGATAGATTACAGTGCTACTCACTCTTTTTCACCGCTTGTAATTGATTATCTTCAGCAAAATAAAAATTTAGCTCCTTTTTACCACCGTTTTCCTGCTCCCGAAAATTTTGAGCAACAAATTGCTGAAAAACAATTTTCTGCGAAGCAACGGGCCTTACTTTGTGAGGAATTAGAAAAGCAATTTGCTTTATTGCCCGACGTACATGCCAACGTTCGTAAAAATCTGGATTTGCTAAAGCAGCCTAATACCTTTACTATTACTACCGGGCATCAACTAAGTATTTTTACCGGGCCACTTTACTTTATTTACAAGATAATTACTGCCATTAAAACGGCGCATCAGCTAAAAGAACAATACCCCGATTATAATTTCGTGCCGGTGTATTGGATGGCAAGTGAAGACCACGATTTCGCCGAAATCAATCATTTTACTTTGTTTAGTAAAGCCTACTCTTGGGAAACAGATCAAAAAGGAGCGGTAGGACGTTTTAAAACCAATTCTATATTTTCTTTAATTGAATCTTTACCGGAAAATTTTCCCTTATTTGAGAAAGCCTATACGGAGTTTGATACTTTATCTGCCGCTACTCGTTTTCTGGCGCACGAACTATTTGGTGAGTTTGGCTTAATCAGCATTGATGCCGATGTACCCGCACTTAAAAAAGCTTTACAACCTGTTATAAAAAATGAGTTACTAGAGCAAATTACTTATAAATTGGTAAATGGCACTACCGAAAAATTAGCGGCGGCTGGCTATAAAACGCAAGTTACACCTCGTGAAATAAACTTATTTTATCTGGATAATGGTTTGCGCGAACGTCTGGTGAAAAAAGAAGAGCGTTATCAGGTATTAAATACTGATTTATCTTTTACCCAGGAAGAAATTTTAGCCTTAGCCGAAGCACAACCCGAGAAATTTAGTCCTAATGTTATTTTGCGGCCGCTTTACGAAGAAATAATATTACCTAACTTGTGTTATATTGGCGGCGGAGCCGAAGTGGCTTATTGGTTTCAATTAAAAGAAGTATTCGATTATTTTAAAGTACCTTTTCCGGTTTTAATGTTGCGCAATTCAGGATTATACATTGCTAAAAATTCTGCTAACCGCATGCACAAATTAAATCTACAAGCAGAAGATTTATTTCATGATTTGCCAAGCTTAAAGAAACAAGTAACTGCCACTTACCAGGATACAGAACTAAACCTGGAAGAAGAAAAAAAGCAGGTGGAATCCATTTTTGCGCAGATTGAAAAACTTGCCGTTTCTATTGATCCTACTTTATCAAAAACCGTTGCTGCTGAAGCGCAAAAAACGCACAACGCTTTAATGGTATTGGAAAAGAAAATTGTAAAAGCCAACGATTCTAAGTACGAAACCATTTACAATCAACTTACTTCTTTAAAAGATAAATTATTTCCTAACGGCACCCTGCAAGAGCGTGTAGATAATTTACTAACCTATCAAACAAATAACCCAGAGTTTATTCGCCATTTATACGAGGCTTTTGAGCCATTTGCCGGTAAGTTTACTATTCTGGAAGAGGAGTAATGCTGAAAGCTACGCTTCGTCGGGAGTTTTTAAAAAAGCGAAAAGAATATTCTTTAGATGAGGTAAATAGCCGTAGTAAAATTATTTGCCGGAATTTTTTTGATTTTTATTTAGTAAATAATTTAAAAATTATTCATACTTTTTTACCCATTGTTTCCAGCAATGAGGTAAATACCTGGTTTATTATTGAGCACCTGCGAGTTAATTTCCCGGAAATTAAGCTTTCGGTACCCTTAACCGACTTGCAGGCGCAAACACTTTCGCATTACTTACTTACTCCGGAAACAATACTGCTGCAAAATAAGTGGGGCATTCCGGAGCCCCAAAATGCCGAGCTGGTACCGGTTCAAAACATAGATATGGTTTTTGTTCCGCTACTTGCTTTTGATAAGCAAGGTCATCGGGTTGGTTACGGAAAAGGTTTTTACGATCGCTTTTTAGCCGAATGCCGGCCTGATACCATTACTATAGGATTATCGCTGGAGGAAGAACCTGTGCCTTTTATCTCAGATGTGCATAATGAGGATATTACATTACAATTTGTTATCACTCCGGCAAGCATCTATCAATTTCCATTGAGTTAAATTAAGATATTTTCTTACCTCCGAAAACGGAAAGCCCTTATACCGTTGCTATTCACTTAACCTTACGGAAGCATTACTTTCACTAATAATTTAATTAGTGCTTGTTCCGGTTATTAAAAGTAAACTCAGCGGGAAAAAGTTAAATATAAATTTTCTAAGCTCGCAAATTGCACCTTGTTCTTTAATGTAAATAAAAGTATGCTTCCCAAAGCGTAGGCTAAACTTCTTGGCTATTCTGGTTTGTTCGCCTACATATTATAATCTGCTGGTTACAATAACAGCTTAAATGTAATAAGAAGTTTAGGTGAAAATAAAATCTGAAATTTTACTTTTTAGCTTAAGGAACAGGGTCATAACCACTGCTACCCCAAGGATGGCATTTGGCTAATCTTTTAATAGCAAGCCGGGTACCTCGTAATGGGCCATGCTTGCGTAAGGCCTGAGCCGCGTATTCGGAGCAGGTTGGAGTAAAGCGACAACTAGGCGGTTTTAAAGGAGATAGTATTTTTTGGTAAACCCAAACGAAAGCTAGTAATAGATATTGTAAAATTTTCATGGCGCGCGCATCTGCAAGCTAATTCTATTTTAACTAAAAATAAGAAGTTTAGGTGCGCAGATGAACCATGAATTTCTGACTGTTTTCATAAGTATTTAGCTAGAGCCACCTGAAAGATTGATTTAAAAGTAACAGTTGTTTTACTAAATCTGGAATAAACTTATTAAAGCACTTGAATAAAAGGCTTTAGATAGCAATTTTTAAAATACTGCATGGTTGTTTTTACTCGTTTTCTAATTTATACATTTTTTCTTTTTACTACCCTTACCAGCTTAGCCGCACACGAGCCTTTTCCCATAGGTGCCCGGGCGGCAGGTTTAGCTGGTGCGGCGGTTACTTTATCTGATGTTTGGTCTATCCGGAATAACGTAGCAGGAATAGCATCTTTAAAAAAGCCCGAAATAGGAATTTTTGCGGAGAACCGGTTTAATGTAGCCGCTTTTACCACTGTTGGTTTGCAGTTTGTCTGCCCGGTTAATAAAAAGGGTGGTTTTGGGATAGACTTATCTCGTTTTGGTGATCAGTGGTACAATGAGCAACGTTTAGGTATTGGTTTCGGACATCGGTTAGGTAATGTAAACATTGGTGTAAAAGCAGATATACTTCAGACTCACATAGAAGAAGTGGGAAGTAAGCGAGCAGTGGCTATTTCTCTGGGTGGTCAATCCGAGGTAATTCCCCACTTAATTTTTGCGGCCTCAATTTTCAATATTAATCAAGCGAAACTCGCAGCCTATACAGATGAGCGCTTACCAACGGTTATGCGGGCCGGCTTATCCTACCAGCCTATTTCTTCGGTGCTTTTAGTAACAGAAGCCGAAAAGCATTTAGAGTATCCGGTTAATGTGAAAGTAGGACTGGAATATAAATTAATTGCTAAACTTAACTTACGGGCCGGAATAAGTACTGCCACCGAACAATTTTCCTTTGGAACGGGCTTTCAGGCGAAGCAGCTACAATTCGATTATGCTTACGGCCGACAGAGCATCTTAGGTAACCTGCACCAATTAGCTATTGCGTATAAATGGAATTAGGCAATAAAAAGTGGCTGGCCTCAGTGCTATTTACTTTTCTGGTAGTTAAAAGTTTTGTTACCTCTGCTCAAAATGTGGCTCGCCCCGCCCTGAACTTAGAATTATTTGCTCAGGAACTAATAGCGCAGCCCGATAATTCAGATCTGATGTACGAAGATATTTACGAAAATCTTTTACAATACTATCAGCAGCCCATTAACCTTAATCAAACTACCCGCGAAGAACTGGAATCGCTGTTTATTTTGTCGCCGGCACAGGTAAATAGCTTCTTTGAATATAGGAGACAAAATAGCCCTTTAGTAAATCTTTACGAACTACAAGCCATCCCTGGGTTCGATGTGCCTACTATTTATAAGCTCTTGCCCTTTGTAGACGTTCCGGATGGTAGCCTGTTAACCCAATTAAAGCCACTCTGGTTGCGAATGCGCCAGGAACAAAACCAATACTTCCTGGTTCGTTACGATCGTACGATGCAGCAGAAAAAAGGCTATTCGTTTGCAGATACCAGCAGTACCGGTAGAGTTGCCTCGCGTTATTCAGGATCGCCGGATAAATATTTAATCCGGTACCGTAACAGTCATGCCCGGGATTATAGCGTAGGCTTTACCGCGGAAAAAGATGCCGGTGAGAAACTTATCTGGGACCCGAATACCCAACGCTATGGTTTGGATTTTTACTCGGCGCATGTGCAGTTATACAATCAAGGTAAGTTTAAAGCTTTGGCATTGGGCGATTATCAGCTTCAGTTTGGCCAGGGACTTTTACTGGCTGGTGGCTTTAGTGTAGGAAAAGGTGCCGAAACCATTACTACGTTACGCCGAAGTAATTTGGGTATCCGGCCTTACACATCTGTTTTAGAAGCAGCATTTTTCCGGGGCGCCGCTTTTACTTATACCTGGCAGCAATGGGAACTAACAACATTTTATTCAAATAAAAAAGTAGATGGCAATGTACAAAGTGCATTAGACACACTTGAAGCAGACTTCGGAACAGAAGAAAGTTCTTTTTCATCTATTCAGGCTACGGGTTTCCACCGAACGCTTACAGAAATTTCTTCGAAACATCAGGTAAAAGAGCAAGTAATAGGGAGTAATCTTTTGTTCCGGGCACCAAATCAGCCATTTACAATGGGCATAACGGCTTTACGCACTGTTTACAATGTGGCCATACAACCAATGTCCCGGGCTTATAATCAGTTTGAGTTTGCCGGACAACAACTTACCAATTTGGGTACTCATTATTCTTATAATTGGCAAAACTTAAATTTCTTTGGCGAAACAGCTTACTCGTCTTCTGGTGGTTGGGGAACCGTTAATGGCCTTTTAGCAAGTTTATCGGCTCGTCTGGAAGCCTCGGTGCTATACCGAAATTATAGCCGGCAGTTTCATTCCTTGCACGGAAATGCTTTTGGCGAAAGTACCCGGAATAATAATGAACAAGGATGGTATTTCGGCTTAAAAGTAAAACCAACAACTCCGTGGGAAATTACTGCTTATTACGATGCCTTTGTTTTTCCGTGGCTTAAATATCGGGTAAATGCTCCTTCAAACGGAAATGAAAGTTTAGTAAGACTACAGTACCGACCAACTAAAACGACTTTGTTGTATGTTCAATTCCGGTCGGAAACCAAAGGCCGTAATGTTTCTTTACTTAACCAACAAATAGATTTTGTAAGCCAGGCTACCCGGAAAAATTATTTACTTTATCTGGATTATACTCCCAGCCCGAAAATCAATTTACGCTCCCGGATTCAGCATAGTACTTTTACATTAGCAGGTAAAACTACTCAAGGGTATTTTATGGCTCAGGATGTTAGTTTTAATCTAAAAAGATGGCAATTGAGTACCCGTTACGGTTTATTTGACACCGATGATTATGATAACCGGCAATATACCATTGAACGGGATGTATTATATGCCTTTTCGGTGCCAGCTCTAAGTGGGGTAGGAGCACATTATTATTTGGTAGCACAGTTTAAAGCTAATTCAAACCTCGATTTCTGGGTAAAATATTCTAACACGAATTACCGTCACCAGGCAACGATTGGATCTGGTTTAGAAGAAATGAAAGGCCATATTAGAGAAGACATTCGGGTACAGGTCCGTTATGGCTTTAATTAAAGCTGTTTATTCAGGATGATTTTCAATAAAAATCTGCTACGTAAGTAATTCAGGAAAGGCACAAAAAGTAATTTTATTTACTAAAAGATCAAATATCTAACCGGCCACAAACATATGAGCGGCTTCCGTGTGTTTGCATTTAAGGGCAATATCCATAGCAGTTTCTCCGCTACTCGTAGTGGCGTTAATATCTGCTTTATGTTCCAGTAAAAGCTTAATCATATCGGCATCGCCGTTTTGAGCAGCGGCATGCAAGGGAGTAAAACCGTGTTGCTGTTGGGTGTTTACCTCAGCGCCATTTTCCAATAAATAAGTTACTATTTCCAGACTGCGGGCCGCCACTGCCGAATGCAATGGTTGTACTTGCCAGTCGTTTTTAGATGCTTGATTAACGTTGGCCCCTTTTTCTATTAATAATTTTACCGTATCGGCATGACCAAAAAAACTAGCTAAACCTAAAGGACTAAATCCGTCCGGCGAAGTAGAATTTATTAAATCAGCTTGGTTATTAAGTAATTCTTGAACACGTTCGTTTACCCCTAAAGCAGCCGCTTCAAAAATATCAAGTTCGTAGTTAGAATTGCTTAATATAACTTCCAACAAACGTGGATTGCGCTGGTACGTAGCTAATAATACTAAAGGTATCTGATTATCGGTTTTAGCATAAATTAAATCCGGATCGGCCTTTAGCAATGATTGTACTTTGGCAATATCCCCGTTCTTTACGGCTTCCAGTATTTCAGTTTGGGTAGACATAGCTCAGTTGATAACTTACTTAAAGAACAATATACCGATTTTTGCTTTTAATAGTTTACTTATCTTAAACCTTGGGTACGGTATTAATGATAACTAGCCTACTTACTTCTAAAGCCTTGATGTTAGAGCTTCCCGCCCGGCAAAAACTACCTATGGTTTGTCCTGAAATTCATTTGGTGGACTGCTTCTTTGACATACTGCGAGCTAAAACCAGTAACAAGATATCTACCGATAAAAATTTAGTAAAAGATTATTTAACCATCTTAAGCCGATATTACTACAACCAGATGCAAGGGATTATTTATCTACCTTTGTTTCTCTACCTAAGCGTATTACTTGTTAAATTGGTACTAAAAGAAAATAGAAAATATCTGTTTCGTGTACTCGTAACCAGAGGCTGGCATTTAGGTATAACTAAGAGCAAATAAAGGCTAACTTATTTTGAAACTAAATTTCAAAATAAGCTAGCCTTTAATAAACGGCAAAATTCAAAATCTAAGAAAATTCCTTACCTAAATTCTGTATGCGAACCATCAAAAAAATACATAAAGCTATTTCTGCTCCTATTCACGATTTAATTACTTTTCGGGCTTTACCTACCAGCCAAATTGATTACCTGGATCCTTTTTTATTTTTAAATCATCACGGGCCGCAGGTATATCCGCCTTTTAACCGGGGGCTTCCTTTTGGGCCACATCCGCATCGTGGTTTCGAAACCCTTACTTTTGTTCTGGACGGTGATTTGGTGCACCGCGATACGGGTAGCGGTGAAAGTGTAATTCGGGCGGGCGGCATCCAGTGGATGACGGCGGGCCGAGGGCTAATTCACGCGGAAGTTTCGTCGGAAGAGTTTAAAGAACACGGAGGCAACGTAGAAGTTATTCAGCTTTGGTTTAATTTGCCAGCCAAACTTAAAATGACCGCTCCGCATTACGTTGGTTTGCAGCAGGCAGAAATTCCAGCTATAACATTGGATGAAGGTAAAGTTACTATTCACGCTGTTTCCGGAGAATGGGCCGGTACCAAAGGATCTGTGCCCTCGCTTACAGATATTCAAATTGCCCGTTTAGAACTCCAGGTTGGGGGAACTTATACAGCACAAATTGCAGCAAGCCGGAATATTTTATGCTACGTGGTACGCGGTATAGTTAACATAAATGGCCAAAGTGCTACTACGCATAACTTAATACAATTTAACAACGATGGCAAAGAAATTCAACTGGAAGCTACCGAAAACACTACCCTTATTCTAGGCCACGGCGAACCTTACAATGAACCGGTTGTTGCCCAAGGACCATTCGTGATGAATACCCAAGCTGAAATTATGCAAGCCATGCGCGATTACCAAATGGGAAAAATGGGGGTTTGGGCAGAATAGTAAATTTTTAACAAACCTGCTTAAAAATCTCGTTGAGGCAGATTTTTTACTAAAAATCAAAGGTAAGCTGGTAAGAAGCCGGCTGGTCGTGCGGATAAAGTAAATTAGAAACCGAGATACCTAATAAACGCACGGGGAACAGGGGTAGAGTTGGAGTACGCAGTAGTTCGCGGGCAATGGTAAAAATAGCATCGGTAGAGTTTAGGTAGCTGAGTAAAGTTTTGCTGCGGGTCTGGAGGGTAAAGTCAAAATACTTCAACTTTAAGGTAATGGTTTTGGCCGAAGTTTGCAGACGGGCCATGTCCTGGGCTACTTCTTGCGCCAGAAAATGCAAACGCTCCAGTAAGTCTTCTTCTTCAATTAAATCTACGTCAAAAGTGCGTTCAGACCCAATGGATTTACGAATGCGATGCGGCTGCACCGGACGGTCGTCTTGCACGCGGGCAATGCGGTAATAGTAATGCCCGGTTTTGCCAAAATGCCGCACCAATTCTTCTTCGGAACGTTCCCGTAAATCGGCGCCAGTAGTAATGCCTAGTTGCTGCATTTTTGCTGCGGTTACTTTGCCTATGCCATGAAACTTATTAATAGTTAAACTGGCTACTAAGGCCTCTGCTTTATCCGGTGTAACAAGGGTAAAACCATCGGGTTTGTTCATGTCGGAGGCAATTTTAGCTAGAAATTTATTAAAAGATACTCCGGCGGATGCAGTTAGACCAGTTTCGGCCAGAATGCTCGCTTTTATCTCTTTCGCAATTATACTAGCTGAAGGCATACCAATTTTATTTTCAGTTACATCGAGGTAAGCTTCGTCTAAAGAAAGGGGTTCTACCAGATCAGTATACCGGTAAAATATTTCGCGAATTTGGCGGGAGATGGCGCTGTATACTTCAAACCGGGGTTTTACGAAAACTAATTGCGGGCACTTTTGGGCAGCTATGCGCGAGGCTAAGGCCGAATGAACGCCAAATTTGCGGGCTTCATAACTGGCTGCGGCTACCACTCCGCGCGCTCGGGAGCCTCCAACGGCAACTGGTTTTCCGCGTAGTTCCGGATGGTCGCGCTGCTCCACCGACGCATAAAAGGCATCCATATCAATATGAATAATCTTCCGGATGGCAGAACTCAAATTTATAAGATTTAGCAAAATTGAATAAGTAAATATAAGTTACAATCCCGTGGCAAAAAGAATTTCAACAAAGTTTTGTGGTAACCAGACTAACCTATTATTAATTATTTACACCTAAAACTTATAACAGAAGCAACTAAAAAGAATGCGCTGAAATCTATAAGGTAAACTTTAAAACAAAGTAAAAATCAGGCTTTTTTGAGAAGGGCTTACTAATAAAAACTTTTAAGAAAAGAGACATAAGTATCATGGTATTAGCTGGTAGATTTTTGTGTTTAAGTAATAGAATGTCTATGCCTTTTTACTACCTGTCCAACATCAAATATTAAAATTAATTTGGTCCGCTTACTTAATCAGCAAATAATACCAGCAATTTATAAATCCTCAACTTATAAGAACTTTCCTTTGTTGCTCGTTTTCTTTCGCAAAAGTGTTGTTACTTTGTGCACCAAACCATCTCCGGAATGATACAACCATCACCCCCCGAAATTTTTAGAAATTTAGCCGAAGAAAATACTCTACAAGAACTAAATTATAAAAAAAAGTGCAGCCAGGTTGGCTGGTTACGCCTGGCAATTTTTGTTGCCGGAGTAAGCAGTGTGGTTTATTTTTTCCGGCAAGATTTAAATTCCGCCGCCTGGGTTGGGTTGTTTTTATTTTACATTGTATTTATTGTTATAATGCGTTGGCACCAGCGCTTACGGTATAAACAATACCATCATGCCTTTTTAAAACGCATTAACAGCGAAGAGTTAGATCGTTTGCAGGGCAAATTAACTTCTTTTGATACCGGCGAACGCTACGCTAATCCACAGCATTTATATACTTCCGACCTGGATATTTTTGGAAAACATTCTTTGTTTCAATTACTAAATCGGGCCGTTACTGCTATCGGGAAAGATAAGCTGGCAAGCTGGCTGCAAACACCAGCTAAAACTACCGTAATCCGAGAACGGCAAGAAGCAGTGGCCGAGTTAGCTCCCCAACTAGCGTGGCGACAAGAACTACAAGCCAAAGCCATGCACTATAAACAAGAAAGGCAAGATTCTTCGCCGTTCTTCGAGTGGCTGCACGCACCCGATTTTTATAAAAATAAACTCTGGCTGAAAATTTTAATTTTTGTTTTACCGGTATTTACCCTAGGAGCTATTCTAGCGTGGTGGCTGGATGCAATACCTACTTATTCGCCGGTGGTTGGCTTAATGATATGCCAGTATGTGTTAAACGTACGTTACGCCGTTTTCCGGGAGCAATACTACGAGAAAAGCAGCGGCATGTACGAAATACTTAAAAGTTATACGGCATTGCTTACGCACATCGAAGCACATTCTTTTAAAGCCAAAAAATTGCTGGAACTGCAACAACAACTACATATTAAACAGAAAACTGCATCTAATTATTTAAACGAACTCGCCTCTATTATTGAATACATATCGGCCCGCCTAAATGTGTACATGAATTTATTGTTGAACAGTACTTTAATGTGGGATTACTTCTGGATGTACCGGCTCGAGAATTGGAAAAAGAACATGGCTACCAACCTTGATCCCGTTTTACAAGTGGTGGCCGAAACGGAAACCCTTACGAGTTTAGCCGCTTTTCAATATGCAAATCCTTCGTATACGCATCCTGTTTTAAGTGAGCAATTATTTGAGGTACAAGCCGAGGCCTTGGGTCACCCGCTTATTTTTGTAACTAACCGGATTACCAATAGTTTTGCGATGACGGGTGCAGGGCAAACGCTAATTATTACAGGTTCTAACATGTCGGGTAAAAGTACTTTCCTGCGCACGGTTGCGATTAACCTGGTACTAGCCTTTGCCGGATCGGCCGTTTGTGCCCGGCGGTTACGGGCGTACCCGGCGCAGGTGTATACCGCTATGCGCACCGAAGATAACCTGGCTGAAAGCACTTCGTCGTTTTACGCTGAACTGAAACGGTTGAAAATGCTGATTGATTTAAGTGTTACCGGCACCCCGGTTTACTATTTTCTGGATGAAATTCTAAAAGGAACCAACTCTCACGACCGGCACCTGGGAGCGCAAGCACTTATCCGGCAATTGCACCAACAAAATGCCTCGGGTTTGGTTTCGACCCACGATTTAGAATTAGGAAATATGGAAGAGGAAAACCCTGACTACATTCAAAATTATTCGTTTAACAGTACCATTGAAGACGATAAAATTCTGTTCGATTATAAGTTGCATCCTGGGGTGTGTAATAGCTTTAATGCCAGTAAGCTGATGCAGCAAATGGGCATTCATATGGAGTAATTTTAAAATTAAAATTAAGTAAGGATGCTTTTTTTGTTCGGATTGCGGACTCCTTACTCATGAATTTCAAATTATAAAGTATGGCTAAAATAATATTTTTACTGGCAATTAAATTACTGTTAAGTAGTTTCATGTGCTTTAGCCAAACCACGGATTCGATTCAGATTTTATCTTCGGAAAAAATAAACCCAAAGGAAGTAAAGTATTTTATGGTGTTAGATAAGCCTGGTAAAGTGAGCCGGATTCGTTTTTACACCGGCAATAAAATTACTTTTAAGCTAACCGGCGAAAAACAACGTTATTCCGATCAAATTACTAATATTAAAAAGCATTCTATAGTTATGTGGGATACTGAAATTCCACTGCGGGATATACGAAAAATAAAATTAGCAAATACCAGTACTGTTTCTTCGGGCCTTCAGTTTCTGGGCCGATTGCTAAAAAACGGGGGATTATTTTTCTCGGTTATAGGTGCCGGAAATTACCTTTTAGATAAAGAACCTGGTGATAATACTCTTACTTTTTTAAAATATACGGCTGGCGCTTTTATTGCCGGACAGTTGCTTACCCGTACCAGTCGTAGCCGAACTTACAAGATAAACGAAAATCACCGGTTAAAAACAATTGAGCAGTTTTGGTAAAATTAAAAAGTTGTAAGTTTTAGATTTTACGTTCATTCTCAATTGTATCATTTAAATTAAAAACGTATAACGTAGTACGTTTAACGTAAAACTAACCACTTATTCACACAAGATTAAAATGCGCGTAGTTGCTGAAATACCTCATGCAGCAGTTAAAATAACTGTTTTTGCCTGGAACGGAAAATTCCTGATTAAGCTCGAAAGAGGGCCTTATGAACAAACGTATAAAATTAGCGAAACGGATGTATTGGGTGATGAAGGTTTAAAACATATTTTAGACGAAACTTTTATTAACGAAGCCGTTGAATTGTTTGGGCAAATGCACCAAAACTTAATGGCCGCCCAGGAGCGGGCAGATTAGAAAATCGCTTTTAAGTAGATTATGTAGCTCTAAACAGTTTTTTAACTGTAATAGCTAAAAAACGATTTGAGATTTAAAAAAGCATGGATAACGAAAATTCCACAATTCGGTCGCTGAACGAACTTAAAACATTATACGATTCGGGCGCAATTACTGCGGAAGAATACGACGCACTTAAAAAACGCATTATTTTTGGATCTTCCACTCCCGAAGAACCCAAACCTATCCCCGAACCAGCGCCAATTATGTCTTCTTCGCCAGAAGCGGTTAATCCTATTGAAACCAGAATAATATATCCTACCGGACCCGCAACTCCTGAGCCACCTATAGCGGAGCCACCGGTGGTTGAGCAAAATTTTTATAATGAAGAAGAATCGCCGATGGGAGTAAGACCTGCTCCCAAAAAAGATTGGCTGTTAATTTCTCTAGCTGTGTTGGGCGCTTTGTTATTATTGGGTTTGCTGGCCTATCAGTTTTTTAACAAGCCTCAATCCGAACGTTTAACCAGTAAATCGGGCCCAGATACCGAAGAAATAATACCTGATGCTTCGCAAGAAGAATCACCAGGCGATTCAACCGAAATTCTTTCCAACCGCTCCGATCGAATTCCAGTAGCGGGTTCTGATAGTACAACTACAACTTCCTCTGCTTCTACACCGGAAACAACTAGCGAAACAATTACCACTCCTGACGAAACAGTTAATACAGCAACCGCCGGGTTACTCACCGATAAAACTGAAGTTATCCGGAAAGCACAGGAGAAATTAAACGCTTATTACGCTGATATTCAGGAGGCACCTTTTGAAGCAGCTAATTACTTTGCTCCCCAGGTAGAACGGTATTATACCTTATCGAACACCACGCCGGCAGCTATCAACGTAAATATTAATACTTACCACTTCCCGGAGTTTTTAAATGGGCAAAGCAGTATTCAGGCAGGTTCTATGGAAGTAGTAAGTATGGGTAACAACAGCTACGAACTAACTTATCTGGAAAACGGTTCGGCGTTTCGTAAATCTAAAAATCAAAAGCAGGAAACTAAGGCCGCCGTCCGCGTCCGCTTTAACCCGGACTTTAAAATTACTTACTTCCGCCAGGAACAATTGTTAGAGAATCGATTTATAACGGAGTAGTAAGTATCGAGACATAAGTATAAAGATTTTAGACACAAGATAAAAGACAGTTGTAAGTAGCAGGTTCTAAGTTCTACGTTCACTATGCTTTTTTACTTTATTGCTTACGAGAATTTAAGATTGATTTTTCTAACCAATTTTTATAAAAGAATTATTTGGTTATCTTAATTGTTTAGGCAAAACAGTAGCAAAGAACAAATGACACCAGCTTGGCTGTTGAGGGCCTTCTAAGGTTCCGGTTCTGCGTAGCAGAATTCCGACGTCAGTAGGAAAGGAAGCTTAGACCCTCCCGAAAGAGCCAAACGAGGCCCGCCGGCCACGAGGTAAACTCAGCCGGTTCAAATAAGTTAGCACCTGAGCCTGGAGACGGGAACCGGCTCCAAAGAATAACAATAAAAAGAGTTACAGAAGCACATTCACCAGTCAGGAGACTGGCTCTTGTCAAAAAGGCACCAGTGTCGCTGCGCTAAACACTGGCGCCAGTATAAGTTTAATAGAGATAGAACCAGCTCCAAAAATTTAAAAATTACTGCTTTACCTTACTAACAAACAAATCGGTGTTGTAGTGCAGGTAAAAACTATTCGAAAACTCAAATCTAGGATTTTGAAAATCATAAATCGGCTCGAAACGTACAGTCAAAAACAAGTTGTCTAATAACTTAACATCGGTTAGTACGCGTAGAATTAGTAATTTTCGGTCTGGTTCCAGATACCCCGGATGCAGGAACGAGGTTGTTGCCGACTGAAATAAACGTCCGCCTTTTTCGGCTACGTAATTTTGCCCGTGCCAGTAGCTCAGCATAATATTTGCCAGTTTGGTTTGCACGCCTGCATTTAAATACAAGCCGTGGCCTTGCTCAAACGCTAATTGCGGTACATTCGAAAATTCTTTATTTACCACGTAGTAATTTTTAGTATACAAACTCTGCCAGAAACGGGTATGTAGCTTTTTTTCCAGGTTAAAGCCGGTAGCGCCGTTAAAAACGGTAAGTAAAGGCAAATCGCTAGAGTCAATCTGGCCGCCTTTGTGCTGAGCGGTAAATTGCAAGGGTAAGCCTAATCGCCAGCCACTATCTGTTTGCCATAAAGTATGTTCCAGAGTTAGGCCACCGGCAATTTCTTCCCGGAACGGATCGCGCGGGTAAATCATGCGCTCCCAGTCTATATAAGCATCTAATTTCGTGCGTTCGCGGGTTAACAAGAATTGCACCCCAGTTTCGAGGTTATCATTAATTACTTTTTCAAAATTATAGAGTGGTTCAATGTAGCCGTGGTTCAGGTTTCCTTCCAGGTTCCCAAACAGCAAAGCGTAATTTTTCTTTTGAACTTTCAAAGTAAAGGTGGGTCGTACCTGCGTGAAACGGTTATTTCCGAAATCTTGCCAAAGAAAAACCCCTCCTTCCAAGCGCACAAATTCTGCCGGAAAATAAACCAGCTTAGGATTGAAGTGATATCCAAAGAGAGTGTACCCATCGGCAATATCATTAAAATATTCGTTGTTGCGCGTAAACCCAAAAGCATTCAGGCCAATCCTGAAATTTTGGTTATATTCTGGCTTCACCGCCAACCGGTATTCCAGCGCCGAATTATTTAATTGGGCGTGTACCTGGCTGATAATCAATAGACTGAAAAGAATAGAAAAAAACGGGTATTTACACATAAAATAGTGCAGGTAAATGGCACAAAAAGTACCGGTTATCTGTTTAATTTATACCTTCCTGATAGCGAAAAACAGGGTGACTTACCCTCTAAAATGCTTGCAAGTTGGCGCAAAAAATTGTAATTTCACCTAAAAATAAGCAATTATTAAAACCACTAACATGAGTGCAAACAACGAAAAATTAAAAGCTCTCCAGTTAACCATGGACAAACTCGACAAGACCTTCGGTAAAGGTACTGTTATGAGATTGAGCGATAATAAAGTAGAAGATATTCCGGCTATCTCCACAGGCTCCCTTGGACTGGATATTGCTTTAGGAATCGGGGGCTTGCCCCGGGGCCGCGTTGTAGAGATATACGGTCCGGAATCGTCCGGTAAAACAACCTTAACCTTACACTGCATTGCCGAAGCGCAAAAAAGAGGTGGATTAGCCGCTTTTATTGATGCCGAACATGCTTTCGACCGGGCCTATGCCGAGAAATTGGGTATTGATACTACTAATTTACTAATTTCGCAGCCCGATAATGGAGAACAAGCCTTGGAAATTGCCGACCATTTAATTTCTTCTGGTGCTATTGATATTATTGTTATCGACTCCGTTGCGGCATTAGTGCCAAAAGGCGAGTTGGAAGGCGATATGGGCGATAGCAAAATGGGTTTACAAGCCCGTTTAATGAGCCAGGCCCTCCGGAAATTAACCGGCACCATTAACAAAACTGGTTGCTGCTGTATTTTTATTAACCAGCTGCGCGAAAAAATTGGTGTTATGTTCGGTAACCCTGAAACTACTACCGGTGGTAACGCGCTAAAGTTCTACGCTTCGGTACGTTTAGACATCCGTCGTATTGGCCAAATTAAAGAAGGTGCCGATAATGTAACTGGTAACCGTACTAAAGTGAAAGTAGTAAAAAATAAAGTAGCGCCTCCGTTTAAGGTAGTAGAGTTTGATATTATGTACGGCGAGGGAATTTCTAAAGTGGGCGAAATCCTGGACTTAGGCGTAGAGTTAAGCATTATTCAAAAGTCTGGTTCTTGGTTCTCGTACAACGGCGAAAAATTAGGCCAGGGTCGCGATGCTGTAAAGAATTTACTGCTCGATAACGAAGGTTTAATGGAAGAAATTGAAACGAAAATCCGGAATATGATAAAAGGTGAGCCTGAAAAAGTAGCCGCCGCCATGTTGGGAGATGAATAGTAAATTTTAATTTTAAAACGAAAAGGTGCCTATTTTGGCACCTTTTTTTATGAATTTAAGTATTGTAAACCAATACGTATAAGCAAAATTCGTTATACATTTACTTGTAGTCTATAAAAATGCTAAATAAGTAACTGCTACAAGTACATTTTATTCCGGCTTTTATGAACAAAATATACTTGGCTGTCATCATAGTATTCGTGATTATATCTGGCTTCATAATACAACAACCCCTCGATTATCCGGCAGAGCGACCAAGTTTTACTACCGGTGAAACCTTAAAATACAAAGTACATTATGGCTTAATTAATGCTGCCGAAGCAGAAATAGAAATTGCACCAGAAATTCATAGGGTAAACGATCGGCCTTGCTACAGAGCCAATGTATTTGGCAAAACAGTTGGCTCTTTCGATTTTTTTATTCGTATTCGCGATACCTGGCGGTCCTATATTGATACCAGCTTAATTATACCCCAAAAGTATCACCGGAACGTGGAGGAGGGTAGGTACCGGAAAAAAGAGAACGTAACCTTTAATCATAAAGATCATACGGCACTCGTAGAAACAAAGCAAACCTTAAACTTAAAAGTGCCAGATAAGGTGCAAGATGTAGTGAGTGGCTTTTATTATTTGCGTACATTAAACTTTGACCGATACCGGGTAGGCGATGTTATCCGGATTAAAGGATATTTTTACAAGAAAGTGTACGACATGCAAGTGATTTATAAAGGCCGCGAAAACGTTGAAACCAAAGCAGGCTCTTTTAGGGCCTTTAAACTAGTACCCAGAATGCCCAGTACAGATTTGTTTGCCGGAGAAAATTCAGTAAGCATTTATTTATCAGATGATAAAAATAAAATTCCGGTTTTAATTAAAGCCGACTTACTCGTTGGGGCAGTAAAAGTAGATTTATACGAATACAGAGGCTTAAAATACCGGTTAAATACGGCCGGTAACCAATAAGAAAGTAAGCATACGCACCTCTTTATTGTTAATTTCTACAAAGTTTTGAGCCTTTTCACAGAAAAAAGGTAAGTACTTCGCTGGGTTGTACTAAAATTAGCGAATTCCTTTATCTTTGCTTCGAAATCAGAGACTACCTGTTTTAAATAGTAAATTTATTCTCACCGCTTACTTGTTAACACAACCACATACTTAACCAATAAAGACGTGCAGAATACAAATCAGTACAAAATTATGGTAGTTGACGACGATCCGGATATTACCGAGTTGTTGCAATACAATTTAGCTAAAGAAGGCTACGAAGTTGCCAGTGCCGAGAACGGAAAAGAGGCCTTAGATACCGCCGCTAAATTTAACCCCGATATTATTTTGATGGATGTGATGATGCCAGTAATGGATGGCATTACCGCCTGTCGGCATTTGCGAGAAAAGCCGGAATTTCGGGATACGTATATTTTATTTTTAACGGCCCGATCCGAGGAATTTTCGGAAATAGCTGCTTTTGACGCTGGCGCTAATGATTTTATTACGAAACCCATTAAGCCTCGAGCTTTATTAAGCCGTTTGGCCGCTCATGTACGGCGCGATAACCAGCAAACCAGCGACGATCATCAGGTAATAGAAATAGGTGACATTCGCATTGACCGGACTAGTTTTTCGGTTTTTAAAGGCGAGGAAAGAATTACCTTACCTAAAAAAGAATTTGAGCTACTATCGTTTTTGGCGGCCACTCCCAATAAAGTATTTAACCGCGAAGAACTCCTGAATAACGTATGGGGCACCGACGTTTACGTTATTGCCCGCACCGTAGATGTTCACATCCGGAAAGTACGCGAAAAAATCGGCGAAGAGCACATTAAAACAATAAAAGGCGTCGGTTACAAGTTTAACACCGATTAAAGTATATGGGCATTTCTTCCCGCACTATTGCTCTCTTAATTTCGGGAGCGGTATCACTGGTTATTGTAGCGGGCTTACTCTTTGGCCCTTATCTGCCGTTTCGGGTGCGGGTGCTAACCTTGGCCATTGCTTTTTCGGCTTGCTTTTTACTAATTTATTTTTCTTTTGAGATATTAATCTTTAAAGAAATTAATAATATCTACGCCGGCCTAGAGCACATTAAGCGTAAAGAATTCCGGAAAATGAGCAATAAGTTTTTATTTCGGCCTGATCCGTTAAAGCGGATTAAGGATGAAATATTATTTATGGCCGAACAGAAACAAAAGGAAATAGACGAGCTAAAGCGGCTGCAAGTACTCCGCCGGGAATTTTTAGCCGATGTTTCGCACGAGCTAAAAACGCCCATTTTCGCGGCTCAAGGGTTTATTCATACCTTGTTAGATGGGGCAATGGATGATGAAGCAGTACGGGATAAATTTTTAAAGAAAGCAGCAAAAAGTTTAGATGGCCTGGATGCCCTGGTACAAGATTTAATTAGTATTTCGCAGCTTGAAAAAGGAGTAGTGAAAATGAATAAGCATGCCATGGACATGCTTTCGCTATGTCACGAAGTTTTTGATGAGCTAAATGCTAAAGCGCAAACCCGAAATATTAACCTGCACCTGCAACACAACGGGCACGAGCAAATAATGGTTTACGCCGACCGTACTCGCATAAAACAAGTTTTAATAAATTTGATTGACAATGCTATAAAATACGGGAGCGAGCACGGCAATATTTGGGTAGCCTTGCTCGACGGAAAACGTAAAGTATTAGTTACCGTTGCCGACGATGGCCCTGGAATTGGCAAAGAACACCAACCCCGTATTTTTGAACGCTTCTACCGCATTGATAAAAGTCGTTCGCGCGATAGTGGTGGTTCTGGCTTAGGTTTAGCTATTTCAAAGCACATCATAGAAGCGCATCGATCAACCATTTTTATTAGCAGCGAATTAGGTAAAGGTACTTCGCTGCGGTTTAAATTATCAAAACCTAAAGTAAAACAACCTGTAACGTAGGTAAAATTCTAACTACGTTATAGGTTAACTAAAAACTGCTTTACCATTTTACTTTTTTAGATTAACCTAATACTTCTTACCAAAATCTGCGTAGCAGAGGTAAACTTATTTTAGCCTCCTGGCTGATCAGCATAATTTTTTATGAAATATCCGATTTTTGAAGATTTAATATTATTTGAGAACAACGATTATATTGTTATTAATAAACCACCCTTTTTAGCAACTCTCGAAGACCGGGCTTTGCACACTACCAATGTTTTAAAACTGGCCCGCCAATACTTTACGGATGTACAAGTTTGCCACCGACTGGATAAAGAAACATCTGGTGCTTTAGCATTAGCTAAAAATAATGAAGCTTACCGGCATTTATCCATGCAGTTTGAGCACCGGGAGGTAGCTAAATTGTACCACGCAATTGTTTGGGGAGTACACCAGTTCGAGGAAAAGTTAGTAGACCGGTCTATTCAGCCCGGTTTAAAAGGTACCGCTAAATTAGCGTATAAAGGCAAACCCTCCGAAACGTATTTTACTACTCTCGAAAAATATCCTAAGCACACGCTTGTTGCTTGTAAACCCGTAACCGGGCGAATGCACCAAATCCGGCTTCATTTAGCGTATTTAAATGCCCCTATTGTTAGCGACTTGCTTTATGGTGGGGCGCACGTTTATTTATCTGACCTGAAAAGAAAATTTAATTTAAGCAAAGATACTGAAGAACAGCCATTTATTAAGCGATTTGCTTTGCATTCCACCAAATTAGGATTTACTTTATTAAATGGCGAATCAACCGAAATAATAGCCCCTTACCCGAAGGATTTTCAGGTACTGGTTAAAATGTTACAGCAATATTCCTGATTAACGGTTAAAACCTATAATTACCTAATCTTTGTCTTGCAACAATTTAAAATCGTAAAGATTGGTTTGGCGAAGAATATGTAACAACTTGGAAACAGAATTAGCGTGAAATACAATAAGTAACGGCAACTCTAATGGATTTACCAGCTTTTGAAACTGTGTTTTAATGGCTATTACAAATGGTTGATGCGCTGGTAGATCTTCTAAAATGTAAGAAATAGGTAGCTGCTCGTTTTCAAATAATGCCTCCGGAGAACCAGCCTGTAGCTTAAGCTGGAGCAGATGGTGCAATTCATCTACAATAGCCTGCGTAATAATATTGCTGATAGTGAGCAATAAAGTTTCTTTACTTTTAATATTTATCTGTGAACTATTATTTAAGCAAGCCTCAGCCAGCTTTTCTACTTGATCCTCAGAAAAAAGTAAAAAAGTTTTACCGTTTAGCTCCCCCTCAATTTCCGAACGAATAATTTGATATTCGTCTTCAAATTCATCAATTACATCCGGCAAAACGCGGGGTTCAATAATTTTTACTTCTGGAACAGCTAATAACACCGCTTTACGAGAAAAATCAGCAAAAGAATCTGCCGCACGAGCTAAACTGATGTTAATAATCTCTCTTAAAACATCTTTTTCCAGTTCATTAATTACAATATACATTACGCAGTTAATTCAAAAAGACTGCTCCTATTTAAACAGTTGCAAGTAATACGTAAAAATCGCTGGAAAGTTAACCTGTATTCTTTCAGGTTATAAAAAGAGTAGGTATTTGTACGGATATACCTAATATTTCAGTACGGAGCTTTTTTTAATAAATAGTTACTATAATGGATTAACTTAAACCTGAATAAGGTACTGTTAATTAGCAGTAACATAAAAGAATAAACAGAGTAATCCTGTTATCTACAGATAAATAGCAATTTAGTTTGCAATTGCAAACTAATGCTTCTATCTTTGTGCTCATTTTCTGAAAACAGAAGAACAAATTTACATCTAAATCGCTTTAAAAGCACACAAATGGATCATTTAAGTTATAAGACGCTATCAGTTAATAAAGCGACCGCTAACAAAGGTTGGGTAGTGATAGACGCCGGAGACGCCACCCTAGGCCGCGTTTGCAGCCAGGTAGCCAACATTTTAAGAGGCAAGAACAAGCCTTCCTTTACTCCCAATGCCGACTGTGGCGACAACGTTATTGTTGTAAATGCAGCCAATTTACGGGTAACTGGTAAAAAATTAGACAACAAAGTTTATGTAACGCACTCAGGTTATCCGGGTGGCCAGAAACAAACCACTGTGCGCGAGTTAAAAGCAAAGACTCCTGCTAAAGTAGTAGAAAGAGCAGTGCGTGGTATGTTGCCTAGAACCCGTTTAGGCCGGGAGCAATTCCGTAACCTGTTCGTGTACGATGGCGCTGAGCATCCACATGAAGCCCAGCAACCAAAACAAGTAAAAATATCTTAACTAAATACTAATTAATGGAAGTTCTCAATACATCTGGTAGAAGAAAAACCTCGGTGGCTCGTGTATATATCACGGCCGGGCAAGGGAATATCACTATTAACGATAGAGATATAAAAGCGTACTTTCCGAGTGAAGTACTGCAAACCATCGTGAATCAGCCGTTTCAAACGCTGAATCAAGTAGGTAAATACGACGTAAAAGCCAACGTAAAAGGTGGCGGTGTAAGCGGCCAGGCCGAAGCAATTCGTTTAGCTATTGCTAAAGCATTAGTTTCAGAAAGTGCCGATAACCGTCCGGGATTGAAGAAAGAAGGATTTCTTACCCGTGACCCTCGCATGGTGGAACGGAAGAAATTTGGTAAAAGAAAAGCCAGACGCTCGTTCCAGTTCTCTAAACGTTAATCTAAAAGGTGTATCAAAATGGCAAGTGTTAATTATAAAGAATTATTGGATGCAGGTGTGCACTTTGGCCACCTTACCCGTAAATGGGATCCGAAAATGGCTCCGTATATCTTCATGGAGAAGAACGGTATCCATATTATTGACTTAAATAAAACCATAGTTTCGTTAGATGAGGCAGCGGCAGCTATTCGCCAAATTGCTAAATCTGGTCGTAAAATTATGTTCGTTGCTACCAAAAAGCAAGCTCAGGATATTGTAGCAGAAGAAGCAAAACGCCTGAAAATGCCTTACGTAACCGATCGTTGGTTAGGTGGTATGTTAACCAATTTTGCAACAGTACGCAAGTCTTTGAAAAAAATGTCGACCATCGATAAAATGATCAAAGATAACGTGTCTTATGCGAACTTGGCAAAACGCGAACGCTTAATGGTATCACGTGAGCGCGAAAAATTAGGCCGGGTTTTAGGTGGTATTGCTGATTTATCTCGTCTGCCAGCAGCTTTGTTTGTTGTAGATGTTAAACGCGAACACATCGCGATTAAAGAAGCTCAAAAATTAAATTTACCAATCTTTGCGATTGTGGATACTAACTCTAACCCAGAATTAGTTGATTTCCCGATCCCAGCTAACGATGATGCGTCCAAATCTATTTCCCTGATTGTGGGAGTAATTGGTAAAGCCATCGAAGAAGGTTTATCAGAAAGAAAAGTAGATAAAGAAGAAACAGAAAGAAAACGTTCGGAAGAAGAAGGCGTTGCTGAAAAAGTTGCGGCTGAATAATTTATCTTTCTAAAATGCCCTAGCAAACTGAACATCGGATAACCAACTCTGATGTTCAGTTTTTTTTAATCCATATACAGATGTTGGAAGCAGTAATTAAGAATTTATACCAGTATAAGCTTCTAACTTTTAACCAATAACTTTTAACTCATAACTAAATAAAAGAATGGCTATTACAGCACAAGACGTTAACAGACTTCGTCAGGAAACCGGAGCAGGTATGATGGACTGCAAAAAAGCACTTACCGAAGCAAACGGTGATTTTGAAGCAGCTAAAGATATTTTACGTAAAGCCGGACAGAAAATTGCCAGTAAGCGTGCTGACAATGTTACTTCTGAAGGCGTTGTTCTAACGCAAGTAAGTGCCGACGGGACCACTGGTAAAGTTATCGCTTTTGCCTGCGAAACTGAACCGGTATCTAAAGTGGCTGATTTCCAGAATTTAGCAAAATCAATATTGGAAGCAGCTGTAACCACTAATGCTTCAACAAAAGAAGAATTATTAGCTACTTCACAGGCTGATGGCCGTTCGCTGCAAGAGCATATTACCGACCTGATGGGTAAAATTGGAGAAAAACTGGACGTAGTGACTTATGAGACAGTTGTAGCTGATAAAGTAGTAGCGTACAATCACTCTAATGGTAAATTAGGGGTATTGGTAGGCTTAAAAAATACGAATGGCACTGATGTAACAGAAGTAGGTAAAGACGTTGCTATGCAAATTGCCGCCATGAAGCCAGTAGCTTTAGATAAAGACGGAGTAGATGCGGCAACAGTTGCCCGCGAAATTGAAATTGGTAAAGAGCAAGCTCGCGCCGAAGGTAAGCCAGAGGCGATGCTGGAAAAAATTGCCATGGGTAAACTGAATAAGTTTTACAAAGATAATACTCTTTTAAACCAGGAATTTGTGAAAGATTCGTCTTTAACAATTGCTCAGTTATTAGATAAAACCAGCAAAGGTTTAACCGTAAGTGAATTTAAGCGGGTGGCCATTGGTTAATTGATTTATATTTTGTTCAACAAACAAAAGCCAACTGAATTTTCAGTTGGCTTTTGTTTTTCAGGTGAATACTTACTTTTTATTCTGGTTTGTTATACAAATTTTGATAGTTGCTTAGGGTCATCCCGTAATAATAGACATCAACCAAACCAGTTTTTTCATCGGAACGAAAATCTTGCCGCAGTAACCCTTCGCGCATAAAACCACAGCGCTCGGCCAAGCGATAGCTTCGTGCATTCTGAACCGGCATTTTAATAAATACCTTATTTAGGCCTATTGTTTCGAAACCAAAAACAGTAATAGCGCGCAATGCTTCCGAAGCGTACCCCTTCCCTTCCGCAGCTGCGTCGAGGTAATAACCAATCTCTCCTTTAGGTACTCTTTTTTCTAAGTTTTTAAGAGCAATATCGCCAATGTATTGGTTGGTATCTAACAGCCAGATGCCAAATTCAAAAACTTTTTTAAATTGCCAATCGGTACTCATTTGCCGGACAAAATATTCAGCATTTTTCAGTTTTTTATTCATTTCTACTCGCCCCGGAAAAGCCAGTGATAACCGGGACTGGTTTGTGATAAGCAGAGTTAGAAAGTCAGGAGCATCGGAGTCTTGATAGCGGCGAAGCAATAAACGATTTGTACGTAGCTCAGTAGGAATAACTGGATTCATGTAAAAGCCGGGGAAGATAAGTTATCTTAAATACTATTTACGAAACAAGTAGCAGGAGTTAACCTACAATACTAGCCATAAAAAAAGCCTAAGCTCAGTTTGTTCATCAACTGCGCTTAGGCTTTTCTTTTACGGTAAACCGTGTTATCCTTGTTGTAAATGCGGGTATTTATATTGCAAAGGACTGCCAAGTTGTTGTTGGGTAAACATTACAGTAAGCGTGCGGGCTATTTCATTAATATACTCTAACCGGCGAATAAGTAATTCTTTCGTAAGTATTGTACCTTCCGGGGTTTTCATATATGATTTTTTGTCATTCAGGATTTTAACCATTGCCTCAGAAATGCTTTGACTATGTTGCATATATTGTTCCCGGAAATTGAATAAAGTTTGCAGGTCGTTGCCGGAAACTGAGAAATGTTCGCCAGCCGTGTTTAAGATTTCGCAAAGGCGGGTTACTTCTAACGGTATAACCGACTCAAAGGGGGTGCGGCTAATATCTACTTTGTTGGTTTCCAAAATAGAAAGAATCGTATTTAAATTTTCTTCGAAACGGGCAAATAAAGCGGATGCTTCCATAGAATTAAAGCTACTTCTGTCTTTGATAAATTAATTAAGTAAAATTACAGAATTGAGTAAAGGAAACCTTATTAATTTTAACTTACTGCGAATAAGATTTTAAAGTTTAGATTTAATAGTTGCCCAACTGTTTGAGCAAAGCATTTTTATAAAAAATTTATTAATTGAAGAGATCTTATTTTGATGAACTTACTTTATTAAAACTCTATAAAAGGTTAGATATCAAGGCATAACTTAATAATTATTTTAGAATTCTTCCTAAGCGCATAAAAATTGGGAAGGTAGCGGTTTTTCGAGTATTTTCTGGCCAATATGTTTCCAGGGAGCTCAACAATTCTTTAATAGGATTGGAGTTATTCACTTTTTGGTATTTTTGAATGCTGGACCAGGTATTTAAATACCCACCCAATTCGGTTAAAGTAAAGTCTTGTTTAATAGCAAAGTGTTCCTCAACTGCTATTTCCGGAAACTCAAATGGTATAGTTTGATAAGCTTCGTCGATGTAATGTCGTTCAGTATCCCAGTATGGGCCGGTTACATCGCGGTAGAAATGAGAAATTAAAGGATTAACCTTATCCTCGAACTGCAATAATCCATAACCCCATACCGCAAGCAAGCCATTCGGTCGGCTTACCCGAGTTACTTCCTGATAAAAGGCCTTAAAATCGAACCAATGAATAGCTTGAGCTACCGTAATTAAATCAAATGAATCATTACTGAAGTTAGTTTGCTCCGCCCGGCAAATTTGGTACGTTATATTGCTACTAGGTTCTGCCTGGTCTAATTGCGATTGACTAATATCGGTAGCAGTTACAGTCGTAAAATGCTTGGCTAATTCTGTAGGTACTTGTCCGTTTCCCGTACCGCAGTCCCAGGCATGATCTTTATCTTTTACTTCTTGCAAAATACGCTGATAAAGAGCTTTCGGATAAGTTGGCCTAAAACGTTTATATTCTTTTGCCTGGTTTGAAAATAAATTTTTGGCTTGTTTCATAGTGATTCGGCAATGATTATAGAGCAAAAGAGCTTAAGTAAATCAGAGTATGCCTATTTATAGAATTAGTATCAGAACTATTTAATCGCAGAGATAATCTTAAAAGGTAATAAGGTTATTCTGTAACATGGAACAGAGAATAAAAAAAGAAAGCCCGACTTATTTGCCGAGCTTTCTTTAAAATAACTTTAAAACAACTTTACAACAAATCTTTAATAATTTTTTCTACTGTAATTCCTTCCGCTTCGGCTTTAAAGTTGCGAACAATACGATGGCGAAGAATAGGTAAGGCTACCGCTTGAACGTCTTCAATGTCGGGAGAATATTTGCCATTGAGCAAAGCATTACACTTAGCCCCCACAATTAAATGCTGCGACGCCCGTGGACCCGCTCCCCACTCTAAGTATTGCGACGCTTGTGCAGCGCCCATAGTTGTATTAGGTCGGGTTTGATGAACCAACTTAACCGCATATTCTATTACATTATCTACTACCGGCACCCGACGTACCAGGTGCTGAAAAGCTGTAATTTCATCGGCGTGCAAGATGGTAGGTAGCCGGTAACTAACATCTGAAGTAGTGTTTTTAACAATTTGTAATTCTGAATCGAAACTAGGGTAATCGAGCAAAATATTAAACATAAACCTGTCGAGCTGCGCTTCGGGTAGGGGATAGGTACCTTCCTGCTCAATCGGGTTTTGCGTTGCTAACACAAAAAATGGACGGTTTAACTCATACTTCTGACCCGCTACTGTTACCGAATATTCCTGCATTGATTCTAGTAATGCAGCCTGCGTTTTAGGTGGAGTACGGTTTATTTCGTCGGCCAGAATGATGTTGGCAAAAATAGGCCCTTTTACAAACTGGAAGTTCCGGCTCTGATCCATAGTTTCGGAACCTACAATATCCGAAGGCATCAGGTCGGGCGTAAACTGAATACGGTTAAAAGATAAATCCAGCGAGGAAGCAATTGTTTGAATAAGTAAAGTTTTAGCTAAACCGGGTACCCCAACCAACAAACAATGGCCCTGACTAAAGACAGCAGTTAATACCAGCCGTACTACTTCATCCTGACCAATAATTACTTTTGAAATTTCGCGGGTTAAATTTTTATAAGCTTGGGCCAAAGCATCGGCCGCTTCTTTATCGGAAGAAAATTGCTTCATGAAGAACGTCAGTTGTTTATCGATTGCAAAATGTTACACGCATCAAACTCTGGATCAATATCAATAAATACAGTGCTTTTGTTTTTATTGAACCAGGTATTAAGCGCATTTTGCCGTTTTTCGTTTAAGGTAGCCGCTGCTATTTTCTGATAATCGTCTTTTAAGTTGGCTTGGTGCGGCGGCATATTCGATTTTAGATAAAGGATACGCATTGCTTGTTTACCATCTTCGGTACGATAAGGCAGCGGTTTGGTTATACTACCTACTTTCATGGTATCAATGGTAAAGAAAATACCTGGGTCTACTTTATCTAAAGGAATATAGGTACTGCCATCCTGCGGATTAGCTAATAAGCCACCGTTGTTTTTAGTAGGTGTATCATCCGAAATATCCTTAGCAGCTTTGGCAAAGGATATGCTGTCTGCCATAATACGCTTCCGGATTTTTTCCAGGTCTTGCGCGGTTTGTTCCATATCTACATCGGTGGAGGTAGGTTTTAACAAAATATGGCGGGTATTATACTGTTCGCCGCGGCGCTCGATTAATTGAATCAGGTGAAAGCCAAACTGCGACTCTACTACCTCGGATAACTGACCAGGCTCTAGCTTTAAGGATGCGGCTTCGTATTCGGGTACTAATTCTTTTTTCTTAAAAAAACCTAAGTTACCCCCATCCTTGGCCGATACCGGGTCTTCGGAAAATTCTTTGGCTAAAGTCGCAAAGTCTTCGCCGTTCTGAATGCGTTTTTTTATTTCTTCCAGCCGGGCACGTACTTTTTCTTTCTCTTTCTTATCAATTTGGGCTAGTTTTACAATTTGGCCAATTTCTACTTCAGTAGAGAAATAAGGTAAACTGTCTTTTGGAATTTTACTGAAGTATTTTTTTACTTCGTTAGGCGTAACCGTCATTTTTTCGGTAAGCTCGGCCTGCATTTTTTGCAAGGTCAACTGGTCTTTAACCTGGCGGCGTAAATCGTCTTTCAGCTGGCGAAGACTTTTGTTGTAGTATTCTTCTAACTTTTCTTCACTGCCAATTTGTTGCACAAAATAGGCCATCCGGCGGTCTAATTCGCTGTTTACCTGATCTTCTTCCACAACTACAGAGTCAATTTCGGCCCGGGCCAGCATCAGGCTGTTCATGAGCAGGGAGCGCAAAACGTTACAGCGTAAATCTGGAGTCATGGATTGACCTTCGCTGGCTACCTGAGCCAAAGCTGTTTCGAGCTCCGAGCGTAAAATAATCTGATTATCTACTTTTACAATTATACCATCAATGGGTTTGGAAGTGCGTTGCTGTGCCTGCACGGAAAACCCCAGTAATAAGCACAGAAAAAAAGCGGGTAATAGCCGACTTAAAGAAATGTTTTTAAAAGTAATATATTTCATGAATGAATAGATGTTAAATCTAATACGGGCGTTGCCTGCAAAAACGCTAACGTACAAGTTATTAATAAATTTTATGTACAGAAGCGTTTCGTACAAAGGTACGGGAATTAATGCACAAAATAAAAGCGCTAACCGGTTTGGTGCGCTTTTATCTGGTTAGAGTTTTAGAAAATTATTTTTGAGTAAGCTTCTGTACTTCAGCCTGATTAACCTGTACCGGATACTTTTGGCGCAACTCTTTTAACCATTCTTTTTCCAGGTAAGCCTGGTAGTCAGAAGTAGCAATTCCGCGCACCTCGTTCAGGCTTTTATAACCAGGTGGTAATATTTGATTTATTTTAATAAACACAGCCCGGCCATCTTTCTCCAGGTTGTAAGTACCTTCCTTCCAGGTGATTTCATCTAAAATTTTGTTTTCTCCTTTTTGGAAGCGTTTATTCTGAACCTGAACGGCTAACGGGTTTGCTGCATTCAGCGTTTCTTCAATGCCTTTTAAGTCACTGGTAAATAAGGTAAAGGATACATTCCGGTTAGCAGCACTTACCGTTTTAGGCTTATTAGTGGTAGCGGTAATCCGATTAACAGGTACTCCTTTTTCTTTAAGAAAAGCTGCTACCTGCTGGGCGCGCCGATTAGCCAAATTCGCGTTTTTGCCACTGCTTTCTTTTGAATCGGCGTTTCCGGTGAGAGTAACACTGAGCAAAGGATCACCTAATAAACGGTCAGAAAGAGCCGTTAGTTGCTCTTTGGTTTCTGGAGTAAAGGTGTCTTTTCCTGCTCCAAACAAGATTGGTTCCGGACGCGATTTTACTAATTCGTATTTACCTGTAGTGAGCATTTGCTGCGCTTGCGCTAAAATATCCTTATTGGCCGCACTTATCACAATGGCATCGGCCCGGGTATCCCACTTATAGTTTTCCTTATTTTGCTCAAAAAAGGCTTGTAGCCCCACCGTATCCTGAATGGCTTTAGACCACACTTTTTCGTCCATGAGCTGAAAAAGTAAAATTCCATCGCGGTACTCATTTACCAGCATTTTGTAGTCCACGTATTTCGATTCCAGGTGCTCCCGTTCGTAGTTTAGGAGACTGGTTGTTACATAATTATCATAGAGTACGTTCATCGCGTGCCCGGGAGAGGCATTGGCAATAGGTTTCTGATTTTTCTGGGCGTAAGTAAAAAAGTCTTTTACGGTGTATTGCCGATCTTGCAAAGTGAAAAGCGACTGATTAACTTCTTTTGCTTCTTTATCCGAAGCGGTATATTGCCAGGTGCCACCGGTTAAAGCATCGGTAGCTTTACTAAGAGCAAAATCTTTGGCTGCTTTTACCTCCTGAAAATTGTTTTCTTGTTTTATGCGTTTCAGAAAAGCAGTTTTATTTAATTCGGAACGGGAATCCTTAGCTACTTTGCTGCGCAGGTACGATTCCATTTCTTCAAAGGCGGGCAAGCTGCGGCGCTCTATTAATTTAATAATATGCCAGCCATAAGGGGTTTGTACGGGTTTAGAAATATCACCCACGGTAGTTAGTTTAAACGCTGCCTCTTCAAAAGAAGGTAGCATACGGCCGGTACCAAACCAAGGTAGTTCACCACCATTCGTGGACGAACTTGCATCTTCGGAGAATTGAGCCGTTATTTTATCCCAGTTTTCTTTTCGGGTGAGGCGGTTATAAATAGCATCAATTTTTTTCTTAGCTACCACGGAGTCCGCTTTGGGAATACCGGGAGTAGCGCGAACCATAATATGGGCTACTTTTATTTCTCCTTGAGCCGGACGAACATCATTTACTTTTATTAAGTGATACCCAAACCGGGTCCGGACAGGCATGGAAAGTTGTCCTTTCAATGTATTGTAGGCAGCTTTTTCAAACGGATACAACATTTGCAAGGCTGTAAAATAACCCAGATTTCCGCTGTTTTCTTTAGCAGAGGGATCATCGGATTGTGAGCGGGCCAAAGTATTAAAATCTTCGCCGGCCTCAATGCGGCGGCGGAGTTCCAATGTTTTATTATAAGCCGCCAAGGTGTCTTTAGGATCGGCATCTGGCGCTACGTTCACCAGAATATGCGAAGCATTTACTTCTTGCTTCATCCGGTCGTATGCTTCCTTTACCAATTGGTCGGTTACATTTTTTTCGGTAAGATAAGGCTGGGCGAGTTGTTCTTTGTAGCCTTCTAGTTCTTTCCGGAAAGCAGTAGTAGTATCTAAGCCTCGTTTTTCTGCCTCGGTAACTTTTAATTTAAAATTAGTATACAGTTCCAGATATTCCTGAACGCTGCCTTTTGCGGCGGCATTATCTGGCTGACTGTTGTTTTTATTGTAAACGTAGTTAAACTCGGTGGTAGTTACCGGTTTACCAGCTACAGTAAAAAGTACCGGTTCTTTGTTTTCCGGGGTTTTAGAGGCATTACATCCGGTAAGTAATAAAAGCGTACCACCAACAAGGAAAAGGCTTCTGTGCATATAATTTAAAAACAAACGACTAGTGCTATGGTGCTGATAGAGTAAAATTAACGACAAGCAATTTACGAATTTTTAATCGCGGAATAACATGCATGTACAAGATTGCACGGATTTTTAGCCAAAACGATGCCGTATTGTTTTTTGGTATATAAGAAAGATACTTTATTTAAGAAAATGAAGAATAAAGTAAATCTAACCAGCAGTTGTTAGAACAAGGTTAATCAGAAAAATAGTAGGTATTTACTTTACAAATACATTAATTAAAAAGATCATCACATAATAATTATTAGTATAAAACCTGATTAGATTTTATTGAGTTAGCAAGGTTTTTATAAAGTCTACTGTAGTTGGTTCCATTGTTGGAAACAAACTCGACTTTATCCATTATATGATGAACTAAAAACATTCCTAATCCGCCCTTTATTCCGTCTCTAATTTTTTCTTCAACATTTGGGGGTAAATATTTAGCAGGATTGTAGGAAACTCCCTGATCAGTAAACTCAAATAAGAGATTACTTCTTTTACTGGAAATAGTTAATTCAATGAATTTACTACTGTCTTTTTTGTTAGCGTGGATGATTAAGTTGGCACTTATTTCATCCACCGCTAACACAATATCCTCCTTTACTTGTTCATTAAGAGCATAGGCGCTTAAGAAATCCCGGACGAAGTCCCGGACTCTTTGCAAATTGTCTACGTCACAGCTAATCCGAATGGAGTTATTCATTAGCAATCGTCATAGCTTCATCGTAAGAGGAGACTATCGTCATCAGCAAGTCTAACCCCAGAATTTCGAAAACGTTTTTAACCTTATCCTGCATGTTAAAAAAGATAAGTTTAATCTGTGCATCTTCGAAACGTTGCAGGTGCGAAATAAACACACCTAAGCCTGCTGATGAGATATAGTTAAGCCGATCACAATCCACCAGAATTTTTTTAAACAGCATAATTTCTGGTTTAGATAATTCTTCATCCAGCAAAACAGAGGAGCTGGCGTCTAGCTCACCATTTAAGTGAATGGTAAACGTCTGGTCTTTGATTTCGTGTGTTATTTTCATCGCCATTTATTACGTCACAAGATTAAATTTGGTTGATCATTTCTGAACTTAATCACAATGAGAGTTTGGTCGTCGTGGATGTATTCTCCGCTAAAATTATTTAAATCGTTGATAATAGCCGCTTTAATATCATCTGCTTCCAGGTGATATGTAGTACTAAGCATTTCCCGCAAGCGGTCTTCCCCGTATTCGTCTTGGCTGGAACTACGGGCTTCTACAATACCATCGGTGTAAATAATCATTACGTCGCCAGGGTTATAATCGTAGTGCATGTTATGGATGCGCTTACCATACGATTTATCCCGGATAATACCTAATCCCAAACCTTCGGTATTAAAGTAAAACGTTTCTTCGGTCATGGAGTTGTAGTATAACGTATGGCAATGACCTGCCCGGGCAAAAAAGAAACCTTTTAATTTATAATCAATAATATACAGAGCAGCAGTAATAAACGATGTACGTTCGAGGCAATGCGTAAGCGCATTATTTGCCTTTTGCATAAATTCTACGGGTTGCAAATCATCTTGCATCAAACCATGGAAAATGCCTTTCATTTGGGCCATGTGAAAAGCTGCCGTGATTCCTTTACCCGATACATCGCCGATAATGATAGCAATACGGCTTTCGCTTACCTGCAAAAAATCGTAAAAGTCACCGCCTACTTCTTTGGCGGCCTGGCTAAAGCAACTGATTTCGAACCAGCTATCGCTCGGGAAAGTTTTCGGGATTAAGCTTTCTTGCACCGAAGAAGCAATTTTTAATTCTTCCTTATATCGTTCGTTTTGCAGCGACTCGGCTACTAAGCGCAAATTTTCGATTGTAAGTATAGTTTGGCTGGTAAAAGTACGAATAACACTGAGGGTTTCCCGATCGAAGCCTTGTTCTACATCTTTTAGTAAATACAAAGTAGCATAAGCGCGTTTCTGCGAGCGTAGGGGTATCACATTCAGCGAACGCCAAGGAAGATTAAGAGACTTAAAGCTCGTATTTTGATCAAGATTATTGTTTACATACTCTACCGTAGACACCTGGTATTGATCCAGAATTTGCCGGATTTGCTTTACTTCTTCCAGATCAATATTTTCAGCTTCAATCAGGGACAGGGTACCCGTATCATCTTGCACCTCCAACCAGGCAGCATCCGCGTTAGAAGCTTTAATGGCACTACCGAACATTAGTTTGTATACCTGCGGCTCATCTTCGCCCTGCTGAATGGACTGGCTTAAACGCTGTAAATTAAGTAAATCTTCGCGCTTTTGTTCGAATACCGAAGAAGTGGGTAAATTAAAAATAGCTACTAACAGCGAAGCCACGGTGTACATCCCCACAAAGGTGCAGGTAAGCACCAAAAAAGGGTCTTCAAAAAGATTGCCCGTTAACTGCTGCTCAGGCGAAAAGTAAGTAAAAATATTATAGAAAATAACTAAACTTAGAACAATGCCAATTAGCAAAAAAATAGATCGCCATTTTTTTGTAGCCGTTAAATAAGCTACCCACCGTAAATGAATACACAGGAAAAGAGTGTATAGTAAAAATAGCCCGACGAGCGGTACAAAACTTTGTAAGTTTAACTGGAAAAAATTGCTAAGCAGAGTAGCATAAATTACGATTTCAAACCATTGCCACTCGTATTGCAAAGCCCGGGTTTTCTGGAACAAAATCATGTTGCGCCAGATGTAAAAGGCTTTACCTAAAAAGTAAATAAGAAAAGCAAAATTTATATAATAAATGGTGCCCAGCAAAATAGAATGATCGCCGGAAGTACGGCTTGCATAGTGGAAGTAGCCAAAATAAAGAAGCGCACTAACGTAGGCCGTGGTTCCCGCCCGCAGAAACAGTCTCCATAAATATCCAATAAAATCGGTGCCTCGATAGGTATCTACGGATACTCGCTGGGTTAAGAAAGAAAACGCAATAAAGCTAACTTTAAAAATTCGGCCTAGTAAAGGAGCATTCGCCGCAAAAACTTCCGGATAGGAACCATGATTAGCAAACAAAGCATTAATAAGCAACAAAAACCAGCTAACTAGGGCGGTTACAGTATATAACCTTTTGTAATTAATGGAATAAGGCATAAAGGATATGGCTGGTTACTGCAAACTCAATTAAAGAGGCTACCAAACGATTCAAATATAAGTTTTACTAAATAAGATTCAAACTTCTAACAAAATTAGCCTAAAAAAGCTTCTAAGTTTAAACGCATCATAAATTTTAAAGCTATTTAAAATGGGTACAAAGTTTTGAACACAAAAGAGTCCCAATTTTAAACTGGTTATTTTAAAATTGGGACTCTTTTGCACGTAGCTATCAGGCACCAGATAAATAAAGAATGAAGTGCCTTAATTCAGTTTTTTAGAAGCTTATTACCAAAGCATTAAGATTATAACAATGAACAACTAGGAACAATCAACTAATCATTAACGGGTATAATTAGGAGCTTCTTTGGTAATTTGTACATCGTGCGGATGGCTTTCGCGCAAACCAGCAGCTGATATTTTTACCATTTTGGCTTCTTTTAAACGGGCAATATCCGAAGCACCGCAATAACCCATACCCGCCCGCAAGCCACCTACCATTTGGTAAATTACTTCGGCTACTGAGCCTTTAAAAGGCACCCGGCCCACAATTCCTTCCGGTACTAACTTCTTTACGTCGTCTTCAGCATCCTGAAAATACCGGTCTTTCGAACCTTCTTCCATAGCTTCGATAGAACCCATGCCGCGGTACGTTTTAAATTTACGGCCTTCGTAAATAACCATTTCGCCGGGTGCCTCATCGGAACCGGCAAGTAAGGACCCGATCATTACGGTACTGGCCCCGCCAGCAATGGCTTTTACTACGTCGCCGGAGAATTTAATGCCACCATCGGCAATTACAGGTATTCCGGTACCTTCCAAGCCTCGTACTGCTTCTATTACCGCCGAAAGTTGGGGTACGCCAATACCAGCAATTATGCGGGTAGTACAGATACTACCCGGTCCAACTCCCACTTTTACAGCATCTGCTCCGGCATTGGCCAAAGCTTTAGCCCCTTCGGCAGTAGCTACGTTGCCCGCAATCAAATCAAGCTTAGGGAAATGTTTTTTTATTTCTTTAACCGCATCCAGTACTCCTTTTGAATGGCCATGAGCCGTGTCCACGCTAATAACATCTACCCCAGCCTCGGCCAAAGCAGCTACCCGGGTTAATACATCGGGAGTTACCCCAACAGCAGCCCCTACCCGTAAACGGCCAAATTCGTCTTTACAAGCGTTCGGGCGGTTTTTCTTTTTCAGGATATCTTTATACGTAATTAAGCCAATCAGCTTGCCACTGTCATCCACTACGGGCAATTTTTCAATGCGGTATTGGTGTAAAATATCTTCAGCTTTTGCTAAATCAATACCTTTTTCGGCTGTAATCAGGTTTTCTTTCGTCATTACCTCCGATACTTTTAGTGTGGTGTCTTTCTGAAAACGCAAATCACGATTAGTAATAATACCGGTTAGTTTACCATTCCCATTTGTTACCGGAATACCGCCAATTTTAAATTCTTTCATAATCCGGAAAGCATCGGCCAGCGTAGTGTTCTCGTCCAGAGTTACTGGATCCATGATCATGCCGCTCTCCGAGCGCTTTACTTTGCGCACTTGTTCGGCTTGCTGTTTCACCGACATGTTTTTATGAATCATACCAATTCCGCCTTCCTGAGCCATGGCAATGGCCATATCTGCTTCGGTAACTGTATCCATTGCAGCCGAAACAAAAGGAATATTTAACCGAATGTTGCGGGTCAGGAGAGTAGTGGTCTGGCAGTTTTTAGGTAAAACTTCGGAATAAGCGGGGAGCAAAAGCACATCGTCGTAGGTGAGTGCTTCAAAAAGTACTTTAGATGAAGAAGAGAACATTGCAAATACGTTAGGGTTCCTATTTGCAGCGTAAAGTTACGATAAATATAGTTAGAATGTAAAGAATTAGTAAATAAAATAAAATTTATCTAAATGAAGCAGATTTCTTTAGAATGGGTTTTTAAAATAAATGCAGAAACAAAGTAGTTTAAAAACGAAATACGAGTAAGTTAGAATACTCGTTCTATCCAAATTGTTTAATTAGGTTTTATACCTGCGTGAGCGACTTGTTTCTTAATCAATAAAGAACAACTTCTTATGGGTAAAGCGATTTTCTTGAATAGTTTTTGCGTTTATTTTTTCGGTTTCTGAAACTGCCTTACGCTTCTTAGAGTAAATGTTGGTAAGTACTGTTTGTGTTTAACTTTAAATATACCAATATGCTCACTACTGTTGTTATAATAGCCGTGGTTATTGCCATAATTATTGGCGTAATAACCGTGAAAAATAAAGCCAAGAGCGATCCTAATTACCGGTCTAGCTCTGCCCGCCCCGATGCACCTCCTGGTTACAATGCCCGATCCGATGATCCAGCTGTGCGGGGAACTGGCAGAGACCAAAACGAAAGTAGCAGTTAAAATAATGTAAAGCTTTAACAGGTGCACTGCGAGTAAAATGTAGCCGAATAATCTAAAATTGCTGCTTTCGTGTTTCAACTTTGGAAAAGATGTAACTGTCTTAAGCTGTTGTTTAGGGACACCTGAATATTATTTGCTTTGAGGATTTAGGTTAACAGGAGCAGAATTAAATTAAGTAACAGCGATTTGCTTTAAATAGTAAATTTCTGATAATTACTTAAACTTTTACTTATTTGCTATAAATAGAAAACTTCTTTAAGATAGTTTTTTAGTTCGATAATTATATCAAAACCTAATATTTTTGCGTAGGGGAAAATATAATCGAATTGGAGAAATCAAAGATAATGAAAGTTTCTGCTTCTGATAAAGTATACCAAGACATACGGGAAAAACTGCAAGCTACTTTTAGAAAGTACAGCTATATTCCAGAAGTGTCTGATTGCGATAAAGCTTGTCAAGAAATTAAAGAAGAGGGAAACTCCAAAGACGAACAAACCCAATACTTATTAGATACAGTAATGTGTTTGCTACAAAGTGTACCCAATTCGCCGTTTGTGGAAGAGTTGTTTAATAATTTTTGAAAGATTACATTTATTTTGTTAATCCAGACCACGTGTACCATTTGGCGGAATATTATTTAACCGACGATTTTATTTTAAAACATAAAAGCGAGTGGCATCAGGACCGAACTCCTAAGATTCGCTACATTTAAAATAAAAGTAATCCGGAAAAGCTTTCTATAAATGGACAGAGGAATACTGTAATAAAAATTTAACCTTTCGGGTTATTAAATCAAAAATTAGGGAATGGATGAGGTTAAGGACGGGTGTTAATAATCCGAAAGGCTTCGGCCCGGGTTATTTCGCGTTCGAAAAGAATGTAATCTTCTTTGTCAACCATTAATAACTTAAACCGTTCACGCGCATCATAAAAAATTACCATGGTCATATCTTCGTAAGCCCTGCTAAAAATTTTACGTGCTTTGCATGTTAAACTATATAGTTCTAGTTTCAAGTTATTCCAACGATTCATAGCAACCTAAAGCCGCAGCTTACCCACTTCTTTCTATTTTACTTTTAAATATACTTGGTTTTAAAGTAAAAAGTTATGTAAATATTTCTGGGTTAAATTGCTTATTTAGATATATTTTAAAGTGGTATTTTATATTTTTACAATATAGTACTCGATTTTAAAATAAACTTTGTATTTCAAATTAATTTAAATTTTAGAAAAGTTAATATTCAAATCATAAACATTTAGCGTTTTAAAAACGGTTAATGATAGTATTCTAAAATTTTACAGAATGTTAAATTAAGCGATACTTACTTTATAAAATATCATCCCGTTTATCTTCCGTTACTTTAAGAAGTACTATCTCAATGTTCCGCTGTGATTTTTCGAGCACTTTAAACTCATACTCATTAAATATAGCGGTGTCGCCTACTTCGGGAATAGCACCGTAAATAACGTTAATTAAACCACCTACGGTCTCGTAATCTTCGCCTTCGGGTAAAGGATAGGGTAGAAAATCGTTCGCATCCAGGATAGAAGCGGCTGTGCTTACCCGGTATTCAAAATCGTTAATTTTTTCTACTACCGGAATCTCTTCATCATATTCGTCTTGAATTTCGCCCACCAATTCTTCCATAATATCTTCCATGGTAACTAAACCCGAAACGCCGCCAAACTCATCCGAAACAATAGCCATATGCATGTGGGTGCGCTGAAAATGTTGGAGCAGCCGATGGATTTTTTTAGTTTCCGGCACAAAATACGGTGGGCGCATTAATTTAGTAAGATCAATGGCTTCGCCCCGCCTAATAATTACAAGCAAATCTTTGACGTACAACACGCCCACAATATTGTCAATGGTTTCTTTAAAAACCGGAATGCGGGAATACCCCTCAGTAAAAACCATGTCCAGTATTTTTTCTTCCGGAGAGTCAATATCCAAGGCAGCCAGTTTGGTGCGCGGTACCATAATCTGTTTTACCATGCGGTCATTAAACTGAAACACATTGTCCATTAGTTCGTGTTGCGAGTCCTGGATGGCGCCGCTTTCCTTGCTTTGCTCAAACAATAACCGTAACTCTTCGGAAGAGTGAACTTCGGAACCATGCATGGGCGTAATACCAAATGCCCGCAAAATCATGTTAGAAAAGCCGTTTAAAAACCAGATGGCTGGCCACGAAATAATGTAAAAAACACGCAACGGTACTGAAACTGCCAAACTGGTAGCCTCGGAACGCTGAATAGCCAACGATTTTGGCGCTAATTCCCCGAAAACAATGTGCAGAATAGTAATAACGGCAAACGCAATCGGAATGGCAATGCTATGCGCCAGGGCTTCGTCGCCTTGAAAACCGGCCCAAAGCATAATGTTAATAACAATGCTGGCTACTACTTTTTCGCCAATCCAACCTAAGCCCAAACTCGCCAGGGTTATACCTAACTGAGTAGCTGATAAGTAAGCATCAAGGTTATTAACCATATTTAGCGCCACCTTAGCTAAAGCATTGCCGGTTTGGGCACGCAACTCCATTTGGGAAGCCCGTACTTTAACAATAGCAAACTCGGCGGCAACAAAAAAACCATTAAGTAAAACTAAAAAAATAGTAAGCAGAACATCAGCTATCATAGTCGGGCAGCGGAACCGCGAAGGCGGCTTGGTACAATATAATTCAAATATACAGGTCTGGCAGAAGTTTCAAAGTAAATAAAAATACTTCTACGTGTAATTGCTTCTGAAGATGTAACTAGTTAAGGCTTTATTTAATCGTATTTATCTGATAACTCTCCTGAATACCCCACAACTCTTAAAAAATATACCGGCTAATATTAATAACGTAAATCAGGTTGGTCATAAACCAAAGGAATGGTGTTATCGGCCGGTTTTTGAGTTGGGTCGCAATGATAACCTAAAATATTAAACTGAGCCTGATAAGGTATTAAATCGGTGTAAAAGGCGTGGCCTTTGTTGGTTGAATCAAAAGAAATGTCGTGGTAAACCTGGGTAGGTAGAGAAGGTAACGTGCTTAAATGATTAAATAAAAAATTACAATCGCGTAAATCCCCGGAATACACCAGGCGCTCACCTGCTTCTTCAAAAATAAAACTGAACGTTTGAAAGCCTTCGGAATGGCGGTTAAATGTATCGAGGTAAAATAATCCCGGAATTTCGGTGGTAGGTTTAAATTCGGCGTATTTTTCAACGTCTTTCAACTGAATATTCAAAAAGCTTTTGATTTGGTCCCGGAAAGTTTCGGTCTGGTACAAAATTACCAGCTTGCGGCCATTGGCGTAAAAACAAGAATGCAGCAAAATATTAGCCAGGCTACCGCAATGGTCGTTGTGCAAATGCGTGAGTAAAATGTAATCTATTTTCCAGAAGTCCAGCTGTACTAATTTAGGGTAAATAGTAAAGCCGGCATCAATCAATATATTTTGTTGATTAATCTCTAAAATAGCGGCTGAATTGCCATAAGTGGGTTCAAATGCGCCGCCGGTGCCCAGGAATTTTATTTTCATAATAGTAGAAGAAGATTAGGGTTTGGATAAGGTAACGTAAACCCGTAAATCTGGGATACCCGCAACTTAACTTTCCGGTAAAGGATACGTTTGTGTTCTGTAAACCAATTCATTAAAAATGATTGCAGAAAATGAGCAGTTAAGCCCGACGGAGAAAACCTGGCACACCCACGAAGCACTAAATCAACTCTACGGGGTACTAGATTTACGCAAACCGCGCCGCGAACCCATTCACGAACTCATATCTACCATGCTTTCGCACCGTACCACCCACGCCAACGAAGAAAAGGCTTACTACCGCATGCGCGAATTATTTCCTACTTGGCCCGAGGTAATTACTGCTCCCGTAGATGAACTTACTAAAGCGTTGGAAACAGCTCAGTACCCCGGACCAAAAGCAATTAATATTCAAAAAGCCTTAGGACTGATTCAGGAAAAAGCGCCGGATTTTTCACTACACTTTCTGGAAGAAATGCCCGTGGACGAGGCAATGGATTGGCTCATGGCTTTACCGGGAGTAGGCTTAAAAACGGCCACCTTGCTTTTGCTGTTTAATTTTCATAAACCAGTATTACCCGTAGATACGCACGTGTTCCGGGTAAGTCAGCGAATAGGTTTAATTGGCGCCAAAGTTACCGCCGAAAAAGCACATACTATTTTGTTAGACATGTTGCCCAAAGATGCTCCTATATTATTTAATTTTCATAAGCATTTATACTGGCACGGACAACGCATTTGCACCTGGAAAGGACCAAAATGCCAGGAGTGCCCTGTGTGTACTATCTGCAATTATTGCCAGGAAGTAAGGCAAAAAGGAGTAGACAAAGGAAAACAAGTAGTCTAGCTGAATTTAATCCATGACTTTAGTAAATTTTAGTTTAGGACAGTTTTGGTTGCAGGCTCTGGTTGAGGAATCTTTGTAAAAGAACGGAATAGTAAAATAAGTGGGTACAATTTTTTAACTGAATTTCGTTCGGTGTAAAACCTAACAAATTAAAAGTAAACTGGGCATTAATTAAGGGGTAAAAAGAAAAGATACTTTTTCGCATTACATAACTTCGTATTATCTTTATCCCAAATTGGTTTAAGCCCTTAATTCTTGCTCCCCGTTACTTTGCTATTGGTTTTGTTGGTTTGTGTGTTGGTGCAAGCTGCGTACGCTTTTTACTATTTTTATCCTTTAAGTAATTATACAGCTCCCAATACTACAACTAGCCAGGTGCCGGTAACGGTAATAATTTGCGCCCATAACGAGTACGAGAATTTGCAGGAACTTTTGCCCGCCTTGCTCAGCCAGGAATATTCTGCATTTGAAATAATTGTAGTGAATGACCGGTCTACCGACGAAACAGCTAATCTTATACGGCAATGGCAAAGGAATTACTCCCAGGTTCGGCTGGTAAATATTTATGAAACTCCTGCTGGGTTTAACTCAAAAAAATATGCCTTAACTTTGGGTATTCGGGTGGCCCGCTACGAGTATTTATTATTAACAGATGCCGATTGCAAGCCCCTAAGTAATAACTGGATAGAAAGTATGCAGCGCGGTTTTGCCCGGGGTGCCGATGTGATAATCGGGTATTCGCCTTACGTGAAACAACCCGGATTTTTGAACTATTTAATCCGGTATGAAACTTTGCTGACGGCAATCCAGTACTTATCATTTTCCTTGAAAAAAAATGCCTATATGGCCGTTGGCCGCAATGTAGCTTACACCAAAAAATGTTTTTATCAGAACAAAGGGTTTGCTTCTCATATAAGAATATTAGGAGGGGATGATGATTTATTTGTACAAGATGCCGTAGTCCGCAGCACCATTGATATCGAAATTAGTAAAGATGCGCAAACCATAAGTAAACCCAAACAAACCTATTCCGAATGGATTACCCAGAAAAGGCGCCACCTGCAGGTGGGCTTACAGTATAAACTATCCGATCGGCTGCGGATAGGAACTTTTATGTTATCGAACATTTTTTTTTATTTAATTTGGTTTCTTATGCTGTTATTGCAGCAATATTTATGGCTGCTGGGCATATTGTTTCTGGTACGGATTATCGTTCTATTGGCAGGGTACGCCCGTATAGCCCGGAAACTTAATGAACAGCAGTCGGTTATAAAGATGGTGGCCCTAGATGCGGCTTATTTTTTGCACTACCTTTTTCTGGGCGTATCTGTTTTAATGTTTAAAAAAGTAAGATGGAAGTAAATAAGCAATTTTCTGCGAAAGCAAAACACGATTTTAAATTGATTCAATCGGCAGTAGAAGACGGGGACGAGAAAGCCTACGCCGAGTTGATGAGCATTTATAAAAAGCCAGTATACCACGTGGTATTAAAAATGGTACGCAACCCCGACGACGCCGAAGATTTAACCATTGAAGCTTTTGCCAAAGCTTTCCGGAACTTACATAAATTTAATCCGGAATATGCGTTTAGTACCTGGCTCTTCCGGATAGCTACCAATAACTGCATAGATTTTATTCGGAAAAATAAAATCAAAACCATGAGTATTGATTCGGCCATTAAAATTGATAATGGCGACGAGATTACCATTGATTTTAAAGACACTAACCTTACCCCACAGGAAAACGCTATTAAAAATCAGAAAATTGAGATTATGCAATTTGTGGTAGCAAAGCTGCCCGATAAATACCAGCGTTTGGTTACCCTGCGTTATTTCGACGAATTATCGTACGAAGAAATTGCGACGGAATTAAATGCACCGTTAGGAACGGTAAAAGCCCAATTGCACCGGGCCCGTGAGTTGCTCTATGATATGATTAAGAATAAGAAGCACCTTATTTAATCAGAAATTAACTATTCTGAATCAGAAATTTCTGATTCAGAATAGTTAAAGAACCCTGGCGTTGGCTGGGGTTCTTCTGTTTTAAACGTATCGTATTGAAAAACCGGGTAATTAGAATAAAATTTAGGAAGCTAAATCCCTGAAATAATTTCTAATTTTGAATTTCTAATTACTAATTTAAAAGAGTGGATATCATCAAGCATTATTTTCCGGAAGTTACCGAGAGTAAACTGGCTAAGTTGGCGCAACTGGAACAATTACTTCGGGAGTGGAACGCTAAAATAAACGTAATCTCCCGTAAAGACACCGACTCAATTGCTTTGCATCACCTGCTACATTCTCTGGGGATTGCGAAAGTAGTGCAGTTTCCGGCGGGTACTGCTGTGCTGGATGTAGGTACCGGCGGCGGTTTGCCCGGTTTACCGCTGGCTATTTTGTTCCCCGAGGTTAAATTTCATTTAGTAGATTCTATTGGTAAAAAAATTCACGTGGTGCAAAGCATTGCCGAAGCACTGCACCTTACTAATGTTAAAGCCTCGCATAGCCGCGCCGAACAAATAACTGAAAAATTTGATTTTGTGGTGAGCCGCGCCGTTACGCGCTTAGCCGAATTTCATCCCTGGATCCGGAACAGTTATAAAAAGCCTACTTCTGATATAAATGGCTTGTACTATTTAAAAGGCGGCGACCTTACCGAAGAAATTGCGGAATCTGGTTTAATTGTAAAGGTTTTCGACTTAAAAACTTACTTTATCGAAGAGTTTTTTGAAACTAAAAAGGTCGTTTTTGTTCCGGTAACACACTAAAAAAAATTTAATCGAATGATCAGAAATATTATTTTTTAATTATAACCAGAAGGCGTTACTTGCTTTGGGAAATTAAGATTTATTATTTCTGACGATAATCTAATCAGCAATTACTTAATTTTGTTAACTAGTGCTCCTTAAAGTAAATTAATAAATTCATTGCTTTAAATAACCTAATAATATGCGTGTGAGAATCCTTTTTGTATTCTTAAGTAGCCTTCTTATATCCTGCGGAACGGAAAAAGCAAAGCAGGAAGAAAAAGTAAATCCTAAACCCATAGTCGGTACCTGGCAGCTAATTAGGGGCACCTTAATTGAGAAAGGAGATACAACCGTTACGGATTACACGAAAAATACTTCATTCATTAAAGTAATTAACGATTCTCATTTTGCTTTTTTGCAGCACGATTTAAATAAAGGAAAAGATTCAGCTGTTTTTGTGGCGGGCGGTGGCACTTACACGCTCAAGGATAATACCTACACCGAATATCTGGAGTATTGCAGTGCCCGCGACTGGGAAGGAAATAATTTTAACTTTACGATAAGTATTGAAGGAGATACCCTGGTGCAACGCGGAATAGAGAAAGTAGAAGGGACCGACATTAACCGGGAAAATATAGAGAAGTATATTAAAGTGAAGCCGTAAATTAAATATCAGCCGCCACAATGTCCATGAACTCTATTAAACTCAAACAATTTGCCAAAGCAATTAAGTAAAGAGATTAGATGTTAAATTCTTCTTATTTAAATAATTGAATATCTAGTAATTTACTAATAATCCTTACATCCATTATAATTAAATTATTCTAGTTACTTACTTTATCTACTTCCTGGTTTCAGAGGCATTTTCGGTATATCTCTCTTGAGTTTTGTGCGTAAACAGTACCCAAATTTACGTAAGAACCCATGGAAACTAGAACAATAGGTAAGTCCGGAATTAAAGTAGCTCCCTTAGCTTTCGGGGGAAATGTTTTTGGCTGGACCATTGACCAAAATACTTCTTTTACTTTATTAGATGCATTTACCGATGCCGGTTTTAATTTAATTGATACCGCTGATGTATATTCGAACTGGGTACCCGGCAATCAGGGTGGCGAATCGGAAGCCATTATCGGCAACTGGCTTAAACAATCGGGCAAAAGAGATAAAGTTATTATTGCAACCAAAGTAGGCGGCGAGATGAGTCTGGGTAAAAAAGGCCTTTCTAAAGCGCACATTCGGCAATCGGTAGAAGAGTCGCTACAGCGGTTGCAGACAAATTATATTGATCTGTACCAATCGCATTACGACGATCCGGCTACTCCCATGGAAGAATCCCTGGAAACCTACGGCGAACTGATTAAGGAAGGTAAAATCAGGGCAATTGGAGCTTCTAACTTTAGCCCTGAAAGGTTAAGAGAAGCTTTGCAACTGAGCGAACAAAATGGTTACCCAAGGTACGAAAGCCTGCAACCCGAATATAATTTGTACGAACGGAGCTTGTTTGAAAAAGAACTGGAACCTATTTGCCTGGAGAATACGATAGGAGTAATTAATTATTTCGCTTTAGCCAGCGGCTTTCTTACTGGTAAATACCGTTCTGAGGCAGATTTAGCCAAGAGCAAACGAGGACAAGGAAATAAAAAGTACTTGAATGAACGGGGCTATCGGATTTTAAGTGTTTTAGATAATTTGGCAGAACAATACACTACTGATCAGGCCAGTATTGCTATTGCCTGGCTCATTGCCCAACCCAGCATTACAGCTCCCATCGCCAGTGCTACTAACCTAGATCAGCTACAATCGCTGGTAAAAGCGGCAACCCTACACTTAGACCCGGAAGCCATTGAATTACTAAATAAAGCCAGCGCAGAGTAATTTTGCTGAACGTAGTTGTTCGTTATTAGTTGTTTGTTGCTGGTTCAGTAATTTTTAAGGCTTAACAACTTACTATTAATAATTGTCTCAACTAATCTGGTTGAAGTACTATCATTAAAACCTAACGGGAAGCTATTTAGTATCCAATTGCTTCCCGTTAGGTTTTAGTAAGTAAAGGAACAAATTGATTTAATTTATTTGATATAAATACCTCTTATAAAAGCGGTTATAAAATATAGAGTACACGCAAAAATAGGCATGTGTCTATTATCTTGCTACCGGCGTTTCTTTACTTAGTTTACCCATTTCTTTCAGGATTTCTACTGCTTTTAAGGCGCTTAATTCTTTATCTTTTATTTCCAGCATTATGTCCACGTCCAGCCCATCCAATTGTTGAATAAAATTCCGGAAAAGATCTTCCACAATTGTGTCGGTATGTTTGCCTTTACGTTCGCCGGGGGCTTGCGACGAGTAATCCATCATCATAATACCATCTTTTTCCTGCCAGGTGCCGGCCGACAAGTGCAAGGCTTCGGTCATGGTTTCGCCGTTATTAAGACATTCGTGGTGAAAATTGTCGAATAAGATAGGAATTCCGGTTTGCTCATGAATTTCGAGGCAATCGCTTAAACTGTAAGAGCGGTCGTCGTTTTCAATTACCAGGCGTTTGCGTACGTTTTCGGGTAAAAGAAAATAATTTTCGACAAATCTTTTTATCGCAGTTGGTTTGTCGCCGTATACTCCGCCCCCGTGAATTTGCAGTTTTGCCGTTTCGTCGAGCTCCATAATATCCATAATAGCGCATTGGTATTCTAATTCGGCAAAGCTGTTATTTAAGGTATTCGTATTCGGCGAGTTAATAACCACAAACTGATCGGGGTGCATTGAGATTCGCATTTGATGCGCCTTAATGTAACGACCCAAAGCTCTTAAAGTACCCTGAAAATGATTCTGCCAGTTATAGGTATTTACCGGGTGTGAAGCAAAAGGCACCAGATCGGAACTCATGCGCAAAAAAAGTAAATTATGCTGCACATTGTACTCCAGAATTTTCCGGAGACAGGCTAAGTTATTTGTTACGGTACTAATAAGGCGTTCTTCGGAGTAAGAAGCTAGCCGGAACGTTGTTGCCGGCGTACAATCCATCCCATTATTAATACACGGATACCCAATTTTCATAAGGCGTTTTATTTAAACTCGTTCAGTGTTTAACAAACGCACGAATTAATTTAAAGTTAAATAAAACAAGAATATCGGGCTCAGTTAAATCTGTGATTTTAAAGGTATGGTAGTAATAAGATTACTCGCGGCGTCGGAAGTTTTTGTTGCGGTCCAGGAAAAGACTGTCGTATTTTTGCTGAGCAGCCTGCTCCCGTTTTACTTTTTCAACGGCAGCCTGTTCATCTAAAATAGCCTGGAGTTTACGACGGTCGCGGCCTTCTTTCGAAAGCTGGTCGTAAATAAAACTGATTGGGTTGGCCACAGAAGCAGGTGGCGGGGTAAATACTTTTTCTTCGTAAACTGGTTTGGGAGGTGCTGGTTTTACTACCGCCCGCGGCTCGGGTTTTTTCTTTTGATTGCGCAAGTAGCGGTTTACTTTTTCGTAATCAGGGCCAATGGTTACTTCTATTTCTTCCAGCATTACATTACCTTCTTCCAGATTAATAGTAATAGAAGTTTCGTCGGGAGTGCTGCTCGTAACTGGGTACATTTTGGTCTTATAACCCACCGACCGGAAATAAAGCGTATCGCCGGGCAAGGTAGTAATCCGGAATTGACCTAGTTCGTTAGTGATGGTTCCCCGCCAAAGTCGTTTACTGATTACGGTAATATTAGCCAACGGCTTTTTAGTACTGGCGGCAATCACCGATCCATTTATTTGAATATTTGTGCTTTGTTGTGCCTGCGCCCGGCCGATAAAAAATGAGCCTGAAATCAGAAATAATAAAAAAATGAAAAACGAACGCTGCATACAAGGCAAAATATAGCTATTACTTACCAGATGTAAAAAGGAATGATAAAGTAACTTCCCTGATCAAAATTTTATTAAATATCTTTTTTATAGATATAAAAACAAAAATTACTTTATAGGTTCAGAACGAAGCTCTATCTTTTTACGTGCCTTTCCTGATTATAAAATAAAATCGAGATGAGTTTTAAATACCATTAAACGACAGGAACCGTTGAAGTTTCTTACTAAATTTTACTAAAATTTGATATCTATTTTACAGAGAATAGGTAAAATAGATTAATGTAAGTACTTCAACGAAATTAATTGAGAATACTAATATTGATTATGGTAAGTTGTATAGTAAGGTGTTGATTAATGAAATTTACTAAACTAGCAACGAACAACTAATAACCAACAACTACTTAGTTTTTACTATTGTTGATTTATCAAAATCGTTTGTCTACAGTTTTAAAACAAGAAAGGCTTGTACTTACTAAGTACAAGCCTTTCTTGTTTTAAAACTGAATTATATTAGAAAGAACCGGTTGTTCCACCAGTAGATCCGCCGGCAGTTGTACCAGTACCGCTAGTTGACCCACCAGCAGTTGTTCCACTAGTTGTACCAGTACCGGTAGTAGTTCCAGCGGTGGTACCACTTGTAGTACCGCTAGTTGATTCTCCGGAAGTAGTCCCGCCCGTAGTGCCAGAAGTTGTGGTGCTACCCTCAGTAGATCCACCCGAAGCTGCGTCACCGGTGCTAGCTGTAGTGGCAGCATCACCGGAAGTAGAAGCTCCCATGTCTGAACCAGCTCCCATACTAGAATCACTGCTCATTCCGCTTTCGGTATCTGTACCAGTTCCGGAAGTGTCCGTACTTTCTGTAGACTTATTTTGGCTGCATGAAGAAAATGTTAACGCGCCTGCGCAACATAACAGCAACATTGCCTTTTTCATAGTTTTCGATTTTTAAGTTTAGTGTTAAAATTTAGAAGTAACTCTTTGTTTAAGTTCAAGGCTTCTTACGCAATTTGTTTTAGCAGGTAATAAATATTACAATAAACTTTGCAATTTTAAGTATTTATACGGATGATTTTACTGCTAAATTCGCAAATAAATAAGCTTTTGCTTGTGATAATAGCAATGGTTATTACCTGGTATTAAATGAGTTAGTTCTATTTACTAAAGAACATAATTGTAGTTTTGGCGAGAAAGATAGCCTATTTACTAAATTTAACAAATATAACTTTATTAGGAATGCTGCTTTTAGCTTGTAATAATAAATTACCTGAGAGCTTGAATGTGCTAATTCAGGCAATTGGCAACTAAGTACCTTTTCTTAAAATTTTAAGCAAAGGTTTGCCTAAACTCGTCCAACATTAGGGCTATTCAGCTTACCAATAGTAATGGCTTACTTACTTTTTTAAGCTTTCTGTAATTCAAATACCGTTATCTCAGGTAAAAAGCCCACCCGGCCTGGATATCCTAAGAAACCTAAACCGGTATTTACGTAAAGGTGCTGCGCTCCCTTTTTGTACAAACCAGCCCATTGTTTATAAACGTATTGTACCGGACTCCATTTAAAACCAGGAATATTAACGCCAAACTGCATGCCGTGCGTGTGCCCGGATAACATCAGGTCAATGTCAGAATAATTTTGATTTACTTCCCCGTCCCAGTGCGATGGATCGTGCGACAATAAAACTTTAAAAGGCGATTGTTCAGTTCCGGCGTAAGCTTTAGCTAAGTTGCCATACCTTGGAAAATTCATGCGCGTGCTCCAGTTTTCAACGCCGAGCACGGTAATGTGTTGCCCGTCTTTGTGGATGGCTACATTCTCGTTCATGAGCAATCGCCAGCCAATTTCGGCGTGATGCTTGGCTAGTGTTTGTAAGTTTTGTCTTTTGGCCTCGCGGGTTTCCCAGCTAACGTAGTCGCCGTAGTCGTGATTACCAAAAATAGAGAAGGTGCCATCTTTTGATTTAATTTTTTGCAGAGTAGGGATGTGCGGTACCACTTCGGTAGCTACATTATTTACCAGATCTCCGGTAAAAAAAACTAAATCGGCATTCTGTTTATTAATTAAATCTACGGCTTTTTCTAAAGGGTGCGTAGAATTAAAACTGCCGGTATGTAAATCTGAAATCTGTAAAATTTTGTAACCAGCAAAAGCACTTGGTAAATTAGGAAAACGTAAAGTTACCCGTTTCACCTGGTATTGGTAAGCGCCTTTTACCATGCCGTAGATAAAAGCAGTAAGCGGAATGGCGCCGGCAATTAAAGCTAATTTATTTAAAAATTCGCTGCGGGTAATGGTGTTGGCTTCGGCAGTTGCGTTTTCCGGACCTTTAAAAATATAATACACAATAAACTTAAGCAACCGCATGGCATCATCAATTACCAGGAATAATACTACCGCCAACTTGCTCGCAAATAAAATAAAAACGGTACTTACCAGGTACGTGCGAAAAGGTGTAGGCGGAGTGCCACGGGTAAGACTAAATAAAAGAATTGTACCGGAAGTAATTAAAAATAAAGCCCAATAGATTATATAAATTATTTTTTGAGTACGAAGGGAAAGGTGTTGCGAAACCGTCCGGACGGCCTGAAACACATACCAGTCTACCACAAAAACGAGTAAAATAGCTGTAGCAATAAATAAAAAACGTTGCATCGTTTAAGGAAATAATAAATGTAAGTGTATGATTTAACTAAGAACAAGCCAAAAAGTTGAAATTTTAGCCACTCTTTACTCGAAATGAGCACAATTTTAGCTTAAATCTGGTTTATTCTTAAAATTAAATATGTTAATCGCAGAATCTTCTAACTCTTACGGACAAGTTCCGTCACTTGTCATCAAAAGCTGGGCCGAAGAAGACCGTCCCCGGGAAAAATTACTTTTAAAAGGAAAAGCAGCCTTAAGTGATGCTGAATTAATTGGAATTTTGATTGGTTCGGGTACGCCAAAGCTTACTGCCGTGGATGTGGCCAAACTTATTTTAGCGGCTGTCAGTAACGACCTCAACGAACTGGCCAAATTGTCGGTAAAAGATTTAATGAAGCATAAAGGCATAGGCGAAGCTAAAGCCATAGCCATTGTGAGCGCCTTGGAATTAGGACGTAGGCGAAAAGAAACGGCTGCTGCTGCCCGCACTACTATTACTTGCTCTACCGATATTTACAATTACATGAAGCCGCATTTGCTGGATTTGCCGCACGAAGAGTTCTGGATTATTTTACTGAACCGGGCAAATGTGATCATGAAGAAAATACCGGTAAGCATGGGAGGTGTTGCAGGTACTGTGGCCGATCCTAAAATAATTTTTAAACACGCTATTGAACAACTGGCGAGTGCCATCATCCTGGTGCATAATCATCCCTCGGGTAATTTAAAACCGAGCAACGCAGACATTGCCCTAACCAAAAAAGTAAAAGAAGCCGGGGCTTTATTAGATTTGCCTATACTGGACCATCTGATTTTTGCCGATCAATCCTACTACAGCTTTGCCGATGAAGGGCTTTTATAATTAATTGCAAGTTGCAGGTTACAGGTTGAAAAGTTGAAAAGTTGGAAGGTTAAAAAATCTAAAGGCTCTCCTTAGTTCATGTAAAGACGCAATGGTTTGCGTCTTTTTTGTTTCTGTAAGGTTAAGTTTATTATTAGGTAAGCAAATTAAGGTAAATAAATATTTTAGCAAAGAGCAATATCAGCCATAAACACCTAGCCAAAATAGTGAACCGGATACCTAGCATTTTCTTCGGAGCTACTACAGCATATTCTTCCCGGTTTTACGGGAGATGTTCTTTAGGGTAGAGGGGTTTGCCAGATTCTGGTTATATTTGTAGACTTCTAAATTGTTCTGCTATGTCCAAACCGCTCCGCCTGATTGTTTTGCTTGGCCTTGTTATTATTATTGGTTATTTCCTGCAAGAAGCTGTTTTCAGCGATGACGCGTACCTGGCAACTATAAAAAAAGAGCGGATAGAAAAAAATCAGAGTTTTAAAAGCTCCTCTTCGCCACTAGAAGAGGCCGCAAGAGCCACTTTCGATAGCCTGACCTATTTTCCGATTAACCGTAAATTTCAGGTCGATGCGGATTATGAGAAGTTGCCCAATCCGGATACCATTAAAATTCCTATGACTACGGGTAATTCCGAAGCCTACCTACGCTTTGCCAAAGCTCATTTTAACCTGGAAGGGCAACGAGTAGTGCTTACCTTATTTTTAAAAGCAAATGCGGAAGACTCTACTTTTTTTGTGCCTTTTACCGACAGGACCAATGGTACCGATACTTATGAAGGGGGACGGTTTATGGATATTCCTAAGCCGGCATCCGGCGAAAAATTAATTACTCTGGATTTTAACAAAGCTTATAATCCGTTTTGTGTTTTCAATTACAATTATAGTTGTCCCATTCCTCCTGCCGAAAACCGTTTGCCCATTGCAGTTCCTGCCGGCGAAAAGAGTTATGCCAAAAAATAAAACAAGAGTTAATAATTCTAAATTATTTAAATTTGCTTTTTAAATACAGTCGATAGTCCACAGATCACAGCTTATCAACTATCGACCATGTACTATTGACTATCGACTAAATTTACATGCTGATTTCATACGACTGGCTACAAGAATTAATTCAAACAAATAAACCGGCTGCTGAAGTGGCCGCATTACTTACCGGCTCTGGCCTGGAGGTAGAAGGTCTATACCCTTACGAACGGGTAAAAGGCGGCTTACAAGGTATTGTAATTGGCGAAGTGCTAACCTGCGAAAAACACCCCGATGCCGATAAACTACGCCTGACTACCGTGGATGTTGGTACCGAAACGCCGAAACAAATTGTATGCGGAGCGCCGAATGTAGCCGCCGGTCAGAAAGTAATAGTAGCCACCGAAGGAGCAACCTTATATCCTTTTACCGGCGAATCGTTTCAGATAAAAAAATCAAAAATTCGGGGGGCTGCTTCGGAAGGTATGATTTGCGCCGAAGATGAAATTGGTTTAGGGGAGTCGCATGCGGGTATTATGGTGCTGGATACCGATTTGCCTAATGGTACGCCGGCTGCCCAATATTTTAATTTACAGTCGGATAAAGTATTTGAAATTGGCTTAACTCCCAACCGGGCGGATGCTGCTTCTCACTTGGGGGTTGCCCGCGATTTACAGGCCCTTTTACGAGTACCATATACTCTGCCTAATGTAGACGGATTTACAATTAACACCAACAGCCGGAATATTTTGGTGGAAGTGCAGGATTCAGAAGCTTGTCCGCGTTATGCCGGCTTAACTATTTCAGGAGTAAAAGTTGCGGAATCCCCGGAATGGCTGAAGCACCGTTTACGAGCTATTGATTTATCGCCTATAAATAACGTGGTAGATATTACCAACTACGTTTTGCACGAACTTGGCCAGCCCATGCACGCTTTTGATGCCGATAAAATTGCCGGTGACAAAATTATTGTGAAGAAAGCCGAAGAAGGGATTAAGTTTGTTACCCTGGACAACGTTGAACGTACCCTGCGCTCCACTGACCTGATGATTTGCAATGCCGAAGAACCCATGGTAATTGCCGGGGTATTTGGTGGCAAAAATTCGGGTGTTACTTCAGATACTACCACTATTTTCCTGGAAGCGGCTTATTTTCAACCCGCTTCTATTCGCAAGTCCTCGCAAATTCACGGCATTAAAACCGATTCATCGTTCCGGTTCGAGCGCGGTACTGATCCCAATATGGTAATTCTAGCCTTAAAGCGGGCAGCGCTTTTAGTACAGGAAATTGCTGGTGGCGAGGTAAGCTCCGAAATAGTAGATGTTTATCCGCAACCCGTGCAGCCGTTTACCATTAAAGTAAGTATTGCCCGGGTTAACCAATTAATCGGGCAGGAAATTGGGTTGGAGCGGGTGAAAGAAATTTTAACAGATTTAGGAATTGGCATAACCGAAGAATCAGAAACAGATTTAGTTCTTTCGGTACCGCCATTTAAAGTAGATGTGCAGCGCGAAGCGGATATTGTAGAAGAAATATTGCGGATTTACGGCTATAACAACATTGCGCTTACACCTAACCTGGCTACCAGTTATCTGGCAAAATTCCCGAAACCCGATCCGGAAGTTATTAAACAAAGTATCGGGCAGTTATTGGCCGGAGCTGGTTACAGTGAAATTATTACTAATTCGCTTACTAATTCTAAATATTATGAAAGTGCTGGCCAAGAACCGGATGCCTCTTTAGTACGCATTGTAAACTACAATAGCGCCGATTTAGATGTGCTACGCCAGACGTTGGTGTTTTCGGGATTAGAAGTTTTACGGCACAACATGAACCGCCGGCAAAAAGACTTGAAATTGTACGAGCTGGGCAAAGTGTACGTTAAGGCCGGCAATAAATATCAGGAAAAAACGCAACTAGCGTTGTTTGTAACAGGTAATGCTACTGCCGAAACCTGGCAGCAACCTTCCCAAAAAGTGAATTTCCACCAATTAGCCGGAGTGGTACAGAACCTGCTGACCAAACTTACCCGCGAACAATTGAACGTACAACCGGTGGAGCATCGTTATATTAAAAACGGTATAGCATATTACCGGAACGATGTGCCGGTGGTGCAGATGGGAATGCTAAACGAAGCGGTAACGAAGAAGCTGGATGTGAAGGAGCCGGTGTGGTATGCCGAGTTAAACTGGGATTATCTGATCCGGAATTATTCCGATAAATTAGTAGCCGAAGAACTTGCCAAGTTCCCGGAAGTACGCCGTGATTTATCGTTGGTAGTTGATAAGAACATTACCTTTGAGCAAATTAAAGCAATTGCCTGGCGTACCGAACGCAAATTGCTGCAGCAATTAAATGTGTTTGATGTATACCAAGGCGATAAAATTGATGCTGGTAAAAAGGCTTATGCCATGAGCTTTATTTTGCAGGATAAACAACAAACCCTGACCGATAAAGTAATTGACAGCACCATGAACCGATTGATGCAACAATTTGAACGACAATTAGGAGCTGTAATTCGTAAATAAGTAAGTGGTACGGTTTAAGTTATAAATTTTACCTTTTAAAGTTTTGTAGATGCATACTTTATAATAAACTTAACAGAATTTAATTTTGTCCGGGTATTTAAGTATTTCAACAAATTTTATTTAGAGTATAATTCATAATTCACTGACTAGCCGTATTTTGTTAGTCGAACAACGAATAACTACTAACGAACAACTATTTAGCATGAGTACTGGTCAGGAGTTAGAACAAATAGCGCTTTTAGAACAGCGGATAACGCAGTTAATTGCTAGTTACCATTCTGTGCGCGAAAGCCTGGACCAGGCCCGGTATGTTATTCACAATTTACAGTCGGTAATCGACGCAAAGGATGAGGAAATAAAAAATTTTCAAAATAAAGATAATATTTCTAAAATTGTAAATACAATAGCAGCAGAGCCTGCCCATTCGACAGAATTAAAACTGAAAATAAACGAGTATATTAGAGAGATTGATAAGTGTATCGCTTATCTAAGAGATTAAACCTGGTTGTTTAACCGGAATAAATAAATTGTTTGTTGTTGAATATAAAGAAAGTAAGCATTCATTTTTGAACCAAACGTTTTGCCCTGACTGACGGGCAAAAAAGAACAGGCAACCTAAAAACAACCAGTAGTACGCAACGGAATGAGTGAATTGTCTATAAAAATCAGGATAGCGGATCGCGATTATCCAATGCGGGTAAATGAGGAAGAAGAAGAAAGGCTACGTACTGCCGGCCGGATTATTAACGAACGCCTGAAAGCGTTTCGCGAACAATTTGGCATTGCTGATAAACAAGATTTGTTAGCTATGGTTGCCTTGGAATCTCTGGCTGATAAACTACATACCGTCCAGAGTAAAGCCGAGAATGAAAGCACCCTGGTCGATAAGCTTACTCATTTAAACAAGCTTTTAGCCTCTCTTAAATTTGAATAGCGAGCCTAGTATCAGTCTCGTTTTGTTTATTTATTGGTTGTTACCTGTAGTTGGCGGCCTATTGCTATAATTTTAATAAACCCTAAAAATTATAGTTATGTCTACTACTCTTTATATTATCATCACGGCTTTGGTGGCGCTCGGGGTGGGCGTTTACATTGGCCGGGTGTTATTGAACCAGGTGTTTAAGAAACACCAGGATGCCGCCCGTGAAAAGGCGAAGCTTATTATAAAAGAAGCTGAACTAGATGCCGAGAGCATCAAGAAAAATCGTATTCACGAAGCCAAAGAAAAATTCCTCAGCCTGAAAGCCGAGTTTGAAGAAGATTCTAACAGAAAGAAGCAGCTTATTATTCAAAACGAGGCGAAAGTTAAACAGCGTGAACAGCAGGTTAATACCCAATTAGAGCAAATAAAACGAAAAGAGACGGAATTAAACACGCTTAAAGAACAACTAGCGGCCCAAGCCGAAGGATTAAAAAAGCGCAAAGAAGAAGTAGAAAAAGAACATCAGTCTATTATTGGGCAGTTAGAACATATTGCCAGCTTATCGGCCGCCGAAGCGCGCGAGCAGCTAGTAGAAACTCTCAAAAACGAAGCGCAGATACAGGCTTCTTCCTACGTTAAGGATGTGGTGGCTCAGGCCAAATTAACCGCTTCAAAAGATGCCAAAAAAGTAGTTTTAGAAACCATTCAGCGTACGGCCGCCGAGCACGCCATTGAAAACTGCGTATCCGTTTTTAACATTGAATCCGACGACGTAAAAGGTAAAATTATTGGTCGGGAAGGCCGTAACATCCGCGCTCTGGAAGCTGCTACCGGCGTAGAAATTATTGTAGATGATACTCCCGAAGCCATTATTATTTCAGGCTTTGACCCGGTTCGTCGCGAAATTGCCCGTTTATCATTGCACCGTTTAGTTTCCGACGGACGAATTCACCCGGCCCGGATTGAGGAAGTAGTAGCCAAAACCAAGAAAAATATTGAAGAAGAAATAGTAGAAATCGGAGAGCGAACTATTATTGACTTAGGTATACACGGTTTGCACCCAGAGTTGATTAAAATGGTAGGCCGCATGCGCTTCCGGTCGTCTTATGGGCAGAATTTGTTGCAACACTCCCGCGAAGTAGCCAACTTATGTGCCACTATGGCCGCTGAACTAGGCCTGAACGTGAAACACGCTAAACGCGCCGGTTTGCTCCACGATATTGGTAAAGTAACTCCCGACGAACCGGAATTGCCGCACGCTATTTTAGGTATGGAGCTGGCTAAAAAATACAAAGAACATCCGGATGTGGTAAACGCTATTGGTGCCCACCACGATGAAATTGAAATGACTGCCATGATTTCGCCGATTGTGCAGGCCTGCGATGCTATTTCGGGTTCGCGCCCGGGTGCCCGCCGCGAGATTATGGAATCGTACATTAAACGGTTAAAAGAACTGGAAGAAACGGCTGTAAGTTTTGAAGGAGTGAACCAATGCTACGCAATTCAGGCCGGTCGTGAACTGCGCGTAATGGTAGATGCCGATAATGTAACCGACGAACGCGCGCAGCAACTGTCGTTTGATATTTCGCAAAAAATTGAAAAAGAGATGCAATACCCCGGCCAGATAAAAATTACAGTTATCCGGGAAATGCGTTCCGTAAGCTACGCGAAGTAAAGTAGATTTAACTTTTTCTATAAAGTCCTGCTTTCTACTTGGAGAGCAGGACTTTTTTGTAAGTAATATTAAAAGATTCTCGAACAAACCTTAATACAATTCTAATTTACTTTTATTAAGTATTCTTGTAATTGGAATATCGTTAAAGGTTAATGTTTGTAAATGGGTGGATAACGGTTGTATAAAAATTGTATAAATACAGAGCCCCGGATAGAGGCAGGTTGCGATTTTCGTTGCAAGTTAGCAGCGTGATAGAACCGTTAAATCGTCTGCCGCTATGAGAAATACATATAATTTTTTCGGCTTTTTAGTGAGCTGTATATGGCTCCTGTCTAGTTGCTCCTCCGTGTATATGCCCAATGTGCCCAATACGCCTATGTTTACCCAAAAAGGGGAAATAAGTGCGGGTGGGCACGCTACTTTAAAGGGTAATTTTAGTGTGAATGGTGCTTATGCTGTTTCCGACCATTTTGGTGTAATGATGAATGGCTCCCGGTTAAATAATCATCGCAAAAAAGAAGATTTCCGCCACAATTTGTTTGAAGTGGGTGGTGGTTACTTTACCAGCTTTGGTACCAATAAAAACCGGGTACTGGAAGCTTACGCCGGTATTGGCCGGGGCAGCAGCGATCGCACTGAAAAACACACCGACGCCGAAGAAGTAACTACCTACACCCGGGTATCGGGCAATTACGACAAATACTTTTTGCAGGTAAACTTTACATCTAAAAGGAAAAAAGATTTGCGCCTGTTTGGCAATAGCTATCCGCTAAACTATGGTACAGCCCTGCGCATGAGTTATGTGGATATGTACCGCCACGTGCGCAACGGGGAAATAAAGCCTACGGAAGACAATATATTTGTAGAACCGATATTCTACACCCGGTTAGCTTTAAGTCCGGTGGTGCAGTTGCAATATACCAGCGGGGGTAATTTTGGTTTAAAAAACCGGAAAGCTTTAACAGCCGGTTACTCGGTATTTAGTTTAGGATTGGTGATTAATATCTGGGGTCGGGATTTTAATAAGTAGCCCGGCAGCTAACTATTGAATATAAAACTTTGAAAATCAAAAGAGCACGCTCACCAGGCAAATAGTAAATAGTTTTGTAAGCGCCAATGTTATAAAAGAAGTACGTTGATTTTTTATAGAAGAATAACTTGAAATCTGGTTTACTTTTTCTTGTCTACTTCGTAACCTGCTGGAGTGTAATAATAATCCTTTAACTTTTTGCGCTGAAGTATCTTGAGATTATGGATGAAAAAGCCCCTTTTCTGAGAAGAGAAGGAGCTTTTTTGAATTTAGAATTTTAAAGTAGCTGGCAAATATTTCGCTACCAGATCTTCGTAATACGGTCGTAATTCGGTCCAGTTCGGTGGGGTAGGATTCTTCGAGTACAGATCATAAGGGTTAAATAAATTTACCCATTTAAACATTTCGTGGTCGTGCGCATCCATTAAATGGTCGTAGGCATTTTCGCGGTGTTGCGGGTAAAACGAGTGGTAACGCAACATATACAAAGCCGGTTCCGGTAAGTAATCTTTCATCATGTGGTACACGTACTCATCGTGGCCCCAGGATAAATGTACGTTGCGCAAACCGCAGTTGGGTTCATAAACGCCGTATTTAGTATTAAACCGCGGGTCGTTAATATCCGGGTTATCTTTAAAGAACTCCGGGTAAACAATTCTATCGGAAAAAGCGCATCCTACCGGAAAAGTATCACCTACTACGGCCCATTGAGGCTCGCCAAATAAGCAAAGTACTTTACCCATATCGTGCATTAAACCTACCATCACCATCCAGTCCGGGTGACCATCCGCCCGGATAGCTTCGGAAGTTTGCAATAAATGTTGCATTTGGTCCAGATCGGTATCGGGGTCAGAATCATCTACCAGTTCGTTTAAAAACTGAAAAGCATCCCAAACGGGCATTTCTTTCTTATCAAAACGTAAAAATTCTTTTTCTTTCTCCAGAACAAAGTCGTAGGACTGATACCGGTGATTGAGACGGTAAAATTCTTTTACTGTATCGCGCACCGGCGCCTCATAATTACGGTAAGCTTCGGTAGCTTTACCTTGGGCAATTTCTTCCGGATCCGGATAACGGTCTAATAAGTTTTCTTCCCACTCTTCCAAACTCTCCAATGGGTTCATTTCGGGTTTTTCGGCTAATTTCATAACAATGCAAAATTTTAGTAAAGAAGAAATCTCTTGTCCTTCTAAATTTTACTAATTTAATACAATTAGAAGGTTTTTAGTACCACTTACTATTTGCTTTATTTACGCAATCGTTTGCCTAAGGTCTGGGTTGTTCTGGAATTGAAGCCAAAATAAATATGGAGAAAGTAACCATTAAAAAATTAGCGGAAGAACTAAATCTTTCGGCTTCTACTATTTCCCGGGCTTTGCAGGATAGTTACCAGATTGGCAGTAAAACCAAGAGAAGAGTTTTAGAGTTAGCGGCCGAACTCAACTACGTACCGAATTACCACGCCAGCGGTTTAAGAAAAAAAGTAAGTAAAACTATTGCGGTAGTTATTCCGGAAGTAGCGGATAGTTTTTTTGCTCAAGCCATAAACGGGATTGAAGCTGTAGCCCAGGAATCAGGATTTCACGTGTTGATTTACTTAACCCACGAAAGTTGCACCAAAGAACAAGCTATTTTAAAAGATTTCCAGAATGGCCGGGTAGATGGCGTATTACTCTCTATTACCGCCGAAACTGCTCAATACAATTATATTCAGGAGTTAATTTCGCGGGGCATACCCTTGGTTTTATTCGATCGGGTATGTGAAGAAATTGCTACGGCTAAAATTATAACCAACGATTTTGAAAGTAGTTACCAAGCTACTCAACACTTAATTTCCTGCGGTTGCCGTCGGATTGCCTTATTATCCGCTTCGAACAGTTTAGCTATTAGTAAAAACCGGTTGGCCGGGTATAAACAAGCTCTAATTGACTTGGATATAGATTTTAAGGAGGATTTTGAATTAGCTTGTTCTAAACAAGACGAGGTAAATTATCAATTAATTAAAGAGTTGTTAACCAGGCCAGACCGGACAGATGGTATTGTGGCTACAGTGGAGAAGCAGGCTACCATTATTTACCAGGTTTGCCGGGAGTTAAATTTACAAATACCCCAACATTTAAAAGTAGTGAGCTTTTCTAATTTACAGACGGCGGCTTATTTAAATCCGGCTCTTACTACTGTAACTCAACCTGCTTTTGATATGGGTAAAGCCGCCGCCACTAGTTTATTTAAAGCTTTAAAAGGAAAAAATGTAAGTTTAATTTCGGAAAGCCAGGTGCTACCTTCCGTTTTGCACATCCGCGAATCTACTTGCTTTCATTAAGCTTTACTTTTTAAATGCCACGCTAGTTTAAGCTTCCTGGCTTTCATGTTCACCTATCTGTTGTATACTCTTCTGGAATTTAAAAAGAGGCTATAAGAGCTTTTTCTACCCCTATAAGTCCTTTCAAAAGAAGAATTGTAAAATCTTCCCCATCTTTTTTACTCATTATTCTTTAAGGGTAGCTAAAAACCTTATTCTAAGTTATTTAAATATAATAGATTATTGATTTTTATTAAAATAATTATAAATATTTAAATTATTGTTATATAGGTAATTGCGTTTGATTGTTAATTAATTATTATAAAATTGCGAAATTTTCAATAAAAAATTTAAAAATTGACCAAAACCAGTATAAAATTTTAAAAATTTTATATACCTAAATTTTGGAATTAAAACCGGTTAAGTATAATATTGGTCATCAGAACACTGCTACAATTCAAATGGCTATTTAAGATATCAGGCATGAGTCATTGACACAGGCTCGGGTTGTTTTGTACCAGTTTTGGGATTTATCCTTTATTAAAACTTAGGGTAAGGCGCCTCCCTAGTAAAGTAGTGCTTGTTTTCGAAACCTAAATGAAGAGACTCAATCTACATTCAACCATCATCTAATAGTAAATTAATCGGAAAAGGAGGTACAACAAGAGCAAACATACTCATCCAGAAAATAATTTTTTAAGTAGTACTGGTCTATTTATTACCCATTCAACAACCTTTTAACCCAATTTAAATGAAAATTTTTACCAGTTTAAAATTCCTTATTGCTATTACCTTAAGTTTTATATCGTGGAACTACTCTTTTGCACAAGGGCTGCCCATTTCCGGGAAAGTTACTGCCTCCGATACCAATGAGGCGCTTCCGGGAGTGAGTATTGTTGTAAAAGGTACTTCTCAGGGAACCGTTACGGATACAGAAGGTAACTTTAAAATTTCCGTTCCTAATAATCAAAGTGTATTGGTTTTTTCTTTTATTGGTTATGCGGCCAAAGAAGTAACTGTTGGTAATCAATCGGCTATTAACGTTAGTTTAGGGGTAGATGCCAAAGCTTTGCAGGAAGTAGTTGTTACCGGTTATTCTTCTCAGTCTAAAAGAGATATTACTGGCTCGGTAGCTACCGTAGATGCTCAGGAGCTAACTAAAGTGGCTGCACCCAACGTAGCGCAACAATTACAAGGCCGCGCGCCGGGGGTTACGGTAACCACCAACAATACACCCGGCGGCGAAGCCACCGTTCGTATCCGAGGTTTTGGTACTATTAACAACAACGATCCGCTTTATGTGATTGATGGAGTCCCTACTAAAGGTGGCTTAAACAACATAAACCCGAATAATATCGAGTCGATGCAAGTGTTAAAAGATGCTTCGGCCTCTTCTATTTATGGTTCCCGGGCAGCTAACGGGGTAATTATTATTACAACTAAAAAAGGGAAAGCCGGCGTACCTAAATTTTCCTTTAATACTCGTACGGGGGTGCAATACGGTAAACTGGATCTGGATCTGATTGTCAATCCGCAACAACACGGTGAGTTATTGTGGCAACAACTCCGGAACGCCGGCATTTTAACCAACGGAAATCCATCGCACCCGCAATACGGTAATGGGTCTACTCCGGTAGTACCAGATTATATTCTGGCAGGTAACAGCTACGGACTTTTTGAAGGAGACCCACGGGTAGATCCCACTTTAGTAAATTACAACCGCACCGGCTATTACCAGATTGTAAAAGCTAATAAACAAGGTACCGACTGGTTAAACGAAATTTTACGGCCAGCTGCTATCCAGGAATATAACCTGGGGGCTTCCGGCGGTAGCGAGAACGGTCGTTATGCGCTTTCTTTAAATTATTTTAAACAAGATGGCGTGTTATTAAATACTTCTTTCAACCGTTACTCGGTACGGTCTAACACAGAATTTAGCTTGAAAGACCGGTTCCGGTTGGGCGAAAACCTGGAAGTAAGCTATACTCAAAATAAAGGGTATTATAACAATAACGGTACAGCAAGCGGTGCTAATAACCAGGATGGCAACCCCGTGGGCAATGCCTACCGGATACCTTCTATTATACCTGTGTATGACATAAATGGCCGTTACGCAGCTACCCGGGCCGCTGGTTTAGGACCCGCTACCAACCCGGTTGCCCAGTTAAACCGCAACAAAAACGATCGAACTAATCAGTTCCGGACGTTTGGTAATGCGTACGCCGAGTTAGATATTTTACAAGATTTAACCGCTAAAACCAGTATTGGTATTGACTATATTAACGCTTATCGTCAGGATTACAACCTGCTCGATTTAGAAGAAGCCGAAATTGAATCGGCAAACGGTTTAACGAACGCCAACGCCTATGATATTACCTGGACCTGGTCGAATACTTTAAACTACAAAAAGACTTTTAATGATATTCATAGCCTAGGAGTATTAATTGGTGCCGAAGCTATTGAAGGAACGGGTCGGGACTTTTCGGCTAACCGTACTACCTTTTTCTCCGAAGATCCGCAATACATGTTTTTAAGTGCCGGTGCCTCGGGCATTAACAATGCCGGTGCTGGTTACGAATGGGCGCTTTTCTCCTTATTCGGAAAAGTAAATTATTCTCTTAAAGACCGTTATCTGTTAGAAGCTACCGTGCGTCGCGATGGTTCGTCGCGGTTTGGAGCTAACAACCGGTACGGTACTTTCCCGGCGTTTAGTGCTGGCTGGCGTCTTTCCGAAGAAGAGTTTATGTCGGGCTTAACCTTTTTCGATGATTTAAAAGTACGGGCCGGTTGGGGACAAACCGGTAACCAGGAAATTGGTAATTACAATGGCTTTAATACGTACCGCTCTACCCTTAACCAATCTTCTTATGCCATTACTGGCTCTAATAATGCGGTAGTGGCCGGCTTTGATACCCAGGCTTTTGGTAACCCCGATGCCAAATGGGAAACAACCACCCAAACCAACGTGGGTCTGGATGCTTCTGTTTTACAGGGAAAATTAAGTTTAACTTTCGATTTGTATAACCGACTTACGTCAGATATGTTGTACCAGGTAAACTTACCGGCTACCCAGGGTACTGCTACCGTTCCGTTTGTGAATGTGGGCGAAATGCGTAATCGTGGGGTGGATTTGGGTATTGATTTTAACAACAAAGCGCTAAACGGCGATTTAACCTACGGCGTAAGTGTTAATTTCTCTACTTACCGCAACGAAGTTTTAAAGCTAAACAACAGCGCTACAGCGGTTTTATTAGGACCTAACATTCGCAGTTATACCTGGACCCGTTCCGTGGTTGGTCAGCCTTTGTATTCTTTCTACGGCCATGTGATTGATGGTATTTACCAGAACGAGGCCGAAGTAGCGAACAGTCCTACCTATCCGGGCTACGCGGCCGTGGGTAAATTTAAATACCGCGATGTGGATGGCAACGGTATTATTAACGACAACGACCGCACTTTTATCGGCAATCCGCACCCTGATTTTACCTATGGCGTGAACCTGAATGTAGGATATAAAAACTTCGACTTATCTGCTTTCTTCCAGGGCGTACAAGGCAACGAAGTTCTGAACATGGTAAAACGCTGGGTCGATTTTAACAACCAGGCCGGTAACCGGAGTTTACGCATGCTAAACGACTCCTGGACTCTCGGAAACCCCAATGCAGTTCTGCCTATACTTAACTCAACGGATAGTAGAAGTCAGCAGCCGTCCAGTTATTTTATCGAAGATGGTTCTTATTTACGCTTGAAAAACCTGACTTTGGGTTATACTTTGCCTACCAATGCCTTAAGTAAAATCGGGTTAGAAAGTTTACGGGTTTACATGCAAGCTCAAAACCTGTTTACTATTACCAAATACAGCGGCATCGATCCGGAAATTACTTCGGTTGGCTCTACGCCGGGCAGTACTATTCTGGGAGTAGATCAGGGTACCTATCCGCAATCTAAAATGTACCAGATAGGCCTTAACATTGGTTTGTAAGGACAATAGGAAATATTCGAAGATTTAAAAAATCAAAATATGAATAAGAAAATTATGATAATAGCGGGTTTTATTTCCCTGGGGCTTACCAGTTCCTGCGGCGATGATTTCCTGGAAAGAACTCCTTTAGGTGCTGCAAATGAAGCTACTTTAACCAATGCGGCAGGAGTAAATGCCGCTTTGATTGCAGCTTATAGTTTATTGGATGGGGTAGGGGCCGGACCTGATTTTGCGGCATCGGGCAGCAACTGGATTTACGGCGAAGTAGCTTCGGATAATGCCTATAAAGGTAGCGATGTGGGCGACCAGGCCCAGATTACGACTATTGAGCGTTACCAGGGCCAGGCCGATATTGCTGCTTTTAATGATAGATGGGTGGCCATTTACGACGGGGTTTCGCGAACCAACGATGTGTTAAAGCTGGCGGCCAAAGCAAGCGACCTAAAAGAAGCCGAGAAAACCCAGATAATAGCTGAAGCGCGCTTTTTAAGAGGTTGGTATCATTTCGAAGCTAAGAAACTGTGGAACATGGTGCCTTACGTAGACGAAACCGTCACTAATTTTAATATTGCGAACGATAAAGATATCTGGCCGCAAATTGAAGCTGATTTAGAATTTGCATCGGCTAACCTGGCAGCTACTAAATCGCAACCCGGCCGGGCAAGCAGTTGGGCGGCAAAGGCGGTACTGGCTAAAGCGCATATGTTTCAACAGGATTATACCGCTGCCAAAACGCTCCTGGATGATGTCATTAATAATGGCCCGTTCAGATTGGTAGATAGCTTTCACGATAATTTTAGAATTGCTACCGAAAACAACAGCGAGTCTATTCTGGAAGTGCAAAATTCAGTTGCCGATGGGGGTAGCGGCCAGAATGGTAACTGGGGAGATAACTTAAATTTTCCGTACAATGCCGGTCCGGGCGGTTGCTGCGGTTTTTATCAGCCATCGCAAAATTTAGTAAATGCATTTAAAACCGATGCCAATGGCTTGCCTTTGCTGGATACTTATAATGAAACTGATGTGAAAAGCGACGAAGGTTTAGCAGCAACAGATTCATTTACTCCCTATGATGGTACACTGGATCCACGCCTAGATTGGACGGTTGGTCGCCGGGGTATTCCATTTTTAAACTGGGGCATTCACCCGGGCCGTACCTGGATTCGCGATCAGGCATTTGCCGGTCCTTATTCTGGCAAAAAAGCTTCTTTTTACCAGGGCGATAACGCGGGTGCGGAGTCGACGAGGTCCAATGCCAATAATTACCGGGCTCTGCGCTTTGCCGATATATTATTATTGCGCGCTGAAGTAGCCGTAGAAGAAAATGACCTAACCACTGCTTTAACCATCGTGAATCAAATTAGAGACCGAGCCGATAATGTGGTAGTTACTTTACCGGATGGTTCTCCGGCCGCGAACTATAAAGTAGGTTTATATTCTTCTTTCCCCGACCAAACCTATGCCCGCAAAGCGGTACAATTTGAACGCCGTTTAGAGCTGGCTTTGGAAGGTCACCGGTTCTTCGATTTAGTACGTTGGGGCAATGCCGCCGAAGTTTTAAATGCTTACCTAGCCAAAGAAAGTTTAAGAAGAACGTATTTAAATGGAGCCACCTTCGAGAAAGGTAAAGATGAGTATTTCCCTATCCCGCAAACGCAAATTGATATTGTGGGCAATACTATTTTAAAGCAAAATCCCCTTTAATAACTGAATAGTTGCGGGGTAAAAACTCCTGAGTTTTAAAGTTAAAAGAGCAAGCAGATCCACAATGCTTGCTCTTTTATTTTAGTTAAAATCGCTATCGAACGAAATATCAATAAACGCTTTGTTTTTTTACTTTTTTACTTTTTTTATTGGTGTGTTCGTAAACAATTTGAAAATATTTAAAAAAAATGCCTCAACTTCACCTCTTTAATTTTTAATTCCATTAAAAGTTAAGTTAAATTTGTTGGACGCCTTGTGTAATCCATCTTCTATTTTACTAATTACATTATTCATGAGAAAAAAAGCTTGCCTATTACTGATTCTTTCCTGGATCAGCCTTTTACCTGCTAGTGCTCAATTAAAAGAAATTTCAACGGAAAACCTGGGCTTAGTGCCGCTGCCCAAAGAAGTTAAAGCTTACGAAGGAAAATTTACCCTACCCAGTAAAGTAATTATCTCTGCCAAAACTAAAGATGAACTAAACACCGCCGATTTCTTAAAAACCTATTTAGGTGAATTAGGTAAAGAAGTTACCATTACCCCAGATGCCAAACTGGCTACCATAAAATTGAAAATTGGTGGCACCGGTAGTTCTAAAAACCCTGAAAGCTACGAATTAACAGTAGATAAATCTGGTGCCAGCTTAAGTGCTTCGGCCGGACCAGGTTTATTTTATGCTTCCCAAACCTTAATGCAACTAATGCCACCAAAAGTGCAGGAAAGCATTGAGCTGCCATACGTGCGTATTACCGATGAGCCGACTTTTAAATGGCGTGGTAATATGCTCGACGTAGCCCGGCATTTCTTCCCGGTTTCGTTTGTAAAGAAATACATTGATTATTTAGCGGCTTATAAAATAAATACATTTCACTGGCACCTTACCGATGACCAGGGCTGGCGCATTGAAATTAAAAAATATCCTAAACTGACTACTATTAGTGCTTTCCGGAATGAATCTTTGATTGGGCCGCAGCAACTAATGAAAAAGCCCGAAGATTATAAGTACGACGGCATGCCGCATGGTGGCTTTTACACCCAGGAGCAAATTAAAGAAGTAATTGACTATGCCCAGAAACGGTACATAACCATTGTTCCGGAAATAGAAATGCCCGGCCATTCAGTGGCCGTATTGGCGGCTTACCCTGAGTTAGCCTGCAAGCCAGGACCTTATCAAACCCGTACCTTATGGGGCATTTCCGAAGATATAGTTTGTCCGTCGGAGCAAACTTTTCAGTTTTTCGAAGATGTATTAACAGAAGTGGTGCAGTTATTCCCGGGTAAATACGTGCACATTGGCGGCGACGAAGCGCCCAAAGACCGCTGGCGCGAGAGCGACTTGGTAAAAGACATCATGAAAAAAGAAAAACTTAAAGATGTGGAGAAAGTGCAGGGTTGGTTTAACAGCCGCATCGAAAAATTCTTGCTAGCCAAAGGCAAAAAGTTAATTGGTTGGGACGAAATTTTGGAAGGTGGAATCACTCCAAAATCAACCATTATGAGCTGGCGCGGCGAAAAAGGTGGTATTGAAGCAGCCCGCCACGGCAACGAAGTAGTAATGTCGCCTTCCACCCATTTGTATTTAGACCACGGTCAGAATCCGGTTCCGCACAGCCCGGTTGAGCCTACCATGATTGGCGGTTATTTGCCTTTAGAAAAAGTATATGGCTATAATCCCCTTTCCAGCGAACTAACTCCGGAGCAACATAAATACATTTTGGGCCCTCAAGCCAATTTATGGACCGAATACATTACCACGCCAGAAAAAGTAGAGTACATGTTATTCCCTCGTATTTTAGCTTTATCTGAAGTAGCCTGGACTCCCTACGCCAATAAAAATTATTCCGATTTCCTGCAGCGTTTAGGTAAGCAATTCCCGCGGCTCGACGCTAAAAATATTTTGTACCGGGTGCCGGAACCAGGCGGAATGGAAACCAATAAAATTGTAACACAAGGCGATAAAGCCATTCTTACCTTAACTACTCTTTATCCGGGTTCTCAAATTCGTTACACGTTAGATGGTACCGTTCCGAACGAAACATCTGATGTGTACACCAAACCATTGCCTATACCAATTAATAAAAATTTAAAAGTTAGGGCTATTACTATTACGCCAAATGGCCGCCATAGTGTACCCGCCGAAGTTGTAATTCCTTAAATAAAGTTTAAGTTAAGTAAAAAGATACATGTTGAAAAAAGAAGGGTTACCCGAAGCTAATAATTTGAAGATTAGTGGGGTAACCCTTCTTTTTTTCAGGATATAGAAGCGGGCTTTCTAAACAGTTTAACCTAAACGGATTTCAACGCAAAAATAAAATAACAATTTAATAGTTCGTATACACCTTTTTTTACGATGAAGGTGTCTTTATTTAGTAAAAGGGTTACCTAAAACTAGCAAAAGTGTTAAAAAAGTAAGTATTTTAAGATTAATATTATAATAAGCTAACTTCCATCATGACTCTGCCAGAAGCAAACTCCAGGAGGAAATTCCTGAAAAATTCTATCGCGGCCTTGGCCGGTATCACCATTGTTCCCCGTCATGTTTTAGGCGGTAAAGGTTACCTAGCTCCAAGCGATCATCTTACTAAAGGTATTATTGGGGTGGGTTCTATGGGTAGGGGCCACATCCCATACGCCGGTACCAAGGTAGTGGCCATTTGCGACGTAGAGCAAAACCATTTAAAAATAGCTTTAGATAAAATTGGCAGTACTGTTAAAACTTTTTCGGATTACCGCGAACTGATTCAGTTGCCGGAAGTTGATATTGTACATATTGCTACCCCGCCGCACTGGCATGGCATTATGGCCGCCGATGCGGCCCGGGCAGGTAAAGATATCTGGTGTGAAAAACCAATGACCCGAACTATTGGCGAAGGAAAGCGGGTAGTAGAAGCTGTGCAGCAACACGGGCGTATTTTCCGGTTAAATACCTGGTTCCGTTTCGAAGATATGTTCTACGGCATGCGCACGCCGGTTAAACCCATTAAAAAATTAGTAGAAAGTGGCTTGTTAGGTTGGCCCTTAAAAGTTACCGTTGGGGCTACTACCGGTTACGATTGGAAATTCTACTGGGTAGGTAAAACCAACCTCGACCCAATGCCCGTACCGGCTACTTTAAATTACGATGCGTGGCTGGGGCCAGCCCCTTACAAACCGTACAACCCACACCGGGTACACCAAACTTTCCGGGGATATTGGGACTATGATGGCGGCGGCCTAGGCGATATGGGTCAGCATTATTTAGATCCGGTGCAATACTTTTTAGGAAAAGATGATACCAGCCCGGTTTCGGTGGAAGTAGATGCTCCGCAGCAACATACGGATGCCGTAGGCACTTGGCGCCGGATTACTTATACCTATGCTGATGGCTGCCAGATTATTTTGGATGGGGAAGGAAAAGACACCAATGCCGCTTACATCGAAGGTCCTAACGGTAAATTATACCCTGGCTTCCGGTCGGATATTCCGGATTTAGAGAAAAAACTGGCTGCTTTCCCCGACCCACAACCTCAGGTTACTAATTTTGTAGATGCCGTTAAAAACCGGAAAAAGTTTGCCTTAAACGAAGAAAACGGTCACCGTTCCTGCACCATTGTAAACATGGGGTTAGCCGCTTTAAAACTAGGACGCTCGCTCAAGTACGATCCGGTAAAACAAGAGTTTATCGATGACGAAGGCGCTAACCGCCTTATTGATCAACCTATGCGTGCACCATTTGTGATTTAGTAAATACGATAGGTATTTATAAAGATCCTTATTGTTTATAGTTACAAAAACAATCACGCTGTCCCTCCCAAACTTAGGAGGGAAGCTCTTGTAAATAGCCTAATTGTTATTTTACCTCTTTATGCAACAGTAAACCGTTCAAAGTGCACAACCGACGATTTTGTGTTTGAGCGGAGCGAGTTGAAAATTGTCTTGACTTTTTTGGTTCTTTTTGTGTCAAGACAAAAAGAACAAGGCTTGAGCAATGAAACAACTGAATCAGAATTTATAGTTATTTGGCTAACTATAAGACTCATACTTGAATCAATATACCGTTATTCATGAAAAAACTTTCCTTAGTATTTCTTTCGTTTCTACTAATATCGGGCAGTTTAAATGCCCAGACCAAAGTTGATAACCGGACTACTTCTACCCGGATTGCCGATATATTAGCCCAATTCCCAGCCCAGGATGCTCAACAATTAGCCACCAACATGAACGAGGTGGGCGCATTGGGAGAAGCCGGTCTGGTGGATATGGCAAAAATGCTGGTTCCTCCCGGAAAAGGGGATAACTCTAAAATACAATACGCTTTAGGTGGCTTTTCGTATTATGTTGCCCAAGGAAATCGCGAAAACCTGCGGTCTATGGCAGCTAATGCCTACGTGAAAGCCCTGGATCAGGTAACCGACCCGATTAATAAAACTTTCCTGATCTTCCAGCTTCAAATGATCGGTAAAGACGAAGCAGTAGCAGCTCTGGTTAAAAATTTAGGCAACGATCAGGTTTGCGGTCCCGCTGCCCGGGCGTTGGTAAAAATCAATACGGCTAGCGCTAAATCAGCTTTATTAACTGCTTTATCCCAAGCTCAGGGAACCTGCCAGTTGTCTTTAGTGGAAGCATTAGGTGATTCACGGGATGCTGCGGCTGTACCAGCTATTAGTAAATTAGCCAGCAGTAGCGATGAAAAAATGAAAAAAGTGGCGCTATTTGCGCTAGCAAACATTGGTGATCCGGCGGCCGAACCCGTACTGGCAGCTGAAGCGGAAAAAGCAAATTATGCTTACCAAAATGCCAATGCTACCGCCGCTTACTTGCGCTGGGCTGAAACTATGCTAACTGCCGGCAACAAGAGCCAGGTAGAAAAAATGGCACAAACTTTACTAGACAAAACTACCCAAGAAAACCAGGTACCTACCCGAATTGCCGCTTTAAACTTTTTGGTAGATATTCAGGGAGAGCAGAGCTTACCATTATTGGTAAAAGCTGCAAAGGATAAAAATCAAGCTTATAGGGTGGCTGCTTTAAGCCGGGCTGCTAAATTTAAAACTGGCACCACGGAGTGGTTAGCTGCCCTGAAAAAAGCTAAACCAGATGCAAAAGCCGATATTATTAATTTATTGGGTACTCAGCAGGATGCGGCTGCTTTACCAGTTTTACTAAAAGCAGTAAAAAACAAAAACCAAAAGGTAAAGGTGGCCGCCATCACTGCTGCCGGTAAAGTAGGTCAGGAAGCAGCCTTACCAGCTATTTTAAAAGCTATGCGCAAAGGAGATTCTACTGTCGTGCAAGCCGCTCAAACTGCAATTCTTACCATGAAAGGCACGAACATAGTACCGCAGGTAAGTCAGGCTTTACCTAAAATGCGCGAAACTGCTCAGGTTGCTTTATTACAAGTGTTAGGATCTCGTAAAGCTTCGGAGCAAATTAACGTGGTGTTAGAACTGGCCAAAAGTAAAAACCCGGAAGTCGAGCTAGCTGCTTTAACTGCTTTAAAGGATATGGCTGCTCAAGATAATCTGACTTCTTTGTATCCTTTGTTATTAGCTGCTGACCGGCCGGAAGAAGTGACAGTTATGCAGGATGCTATTTTTAACGCCTTAGGTAGTGTAAAAGATAAAAACCAGCAAACAGATATTATTCTGGCTCAAATGGCGCAAGGTCCGGCTGATAAAAAATCGCTTTACTACGCGGTTCTAAGCAAAATTGGCAGTAAAAAAGCTTTACAAACAGTAGTGTCTGATTTTAATGGGGGTAACGACGAAATTAAAAAGACTGCGTTTGCGGCTTTAAGCAACTGGAGCGATTTTACCGCTGCGAATGAGTTATTCCGGATTGCGCAATCCAATGCTAATTCTCCTTACTTCGACCAGGCACTTCGCGGCTATGTGCGCCAGGTGAGCACGGCTAAGTTTACCCCGGAGCAAAAACTATTGCTGTTAACCAAAGTAATGGACATTGCCCAAAACAACGAACAGAAAACCGTTATTCTGCGCGAAATTGGTAAAAGCCCTACTTATCTGTCATTGTTGCAAGCGGGTAAGTATTTAGATGATCCTGCTTTAAAACAGATAGCTGCCGATGCCGTTACCAATATTGCTTTAGGTAACAAAAATATCTACGGACAAGACGTACGCGATTTACTCAACAAAGCCATGAGTGCTATGCAAGGCGCGGAGGTAGAATATACCAAAGCCAATATCCGCAAGCTGTTGGACGAAATGCCCAAAGAACCTGGTTTTGTATCTATGTTTAATGGCAAAGATTTAACCGGTTGGAAAGGCTTAGTAGCTGACCCCATCAAACGGGCAAAAATGGATGCTAAAACCCTGGCTGCCGCCCAGCAAAAAGCCGACGAACAAATGCGGAAAGACTGGCAGGTTAAAGACGGAGAAATTGTTTTCGTAGGAAAAGGTTTTGATAACCTGACTACGGTAAAAAAATACGGTGATTTTGAAATGTTAGTAGATTGGAAAATCTACGACGATGGCAAAAAAGAAGGTGATGCCGGTATTTATCTGCGCGGTACGCCGCAAGTGCAAATGTGGGACACCTCCCGCGTAAAAGATGGCGCTCAGGTAGGTTCTGGAGGCTTGTACAACAATAAAGTAAATCCCAGCAAACCTTTAAAAGTAGCCGATAATCCCCTCGGAGAATGGAATAACTTCCGGATTTTAATGCAAGGCGACCGGGTAACTGTATACTTAAATGGAGAACTGGTAACTGATAATGTAATTCTGGAAAATTTCTGGGATGCCAAGTTGCCTTTATTCCCCGAAGAACAGATTGAACTGCAAGCGCATGGTTCGCCGGTTGGTTACCGGAACTTGTACATCCGGGAAATTCCCCGTCCCAAGCCTTATGAATTAACTGCTGCCGAAAAGAAAGAAGGGTATAAAATTTTATTTGATGGTACTAACATGCACGAGTGGCAAGGCAATACCATTGATTATACCATTGATGCAGGCACGATGCTGGTTTCACCTAAGCCGGGCAGCCGCGGTAATTTATACACCAAAGATCAGTACAGCGATTTTGTTTTTCGGTTTGAATTTAAGTTAACGCCGGGCGCCAATAACGGATTAGGTATTCGGGCGCCATTAGAAGGCGATGCGGCTTACACTGGTATTGAATTGCAAATTCTGGATAACGAAGCGGATATTTACAAAGCTTTAGAAACTTACCAATATCATGGTTCGGCTTACGGGGTTTTACCTGCCAAACGGGGTTATTTAAAACCAATAGGAGAGTGGAACTACCAGGAAGTAACAGTAAAAGGCCCGAAAATAAAAGTGGTTTTAAATGGTACTACCATCCTGGACGGCGACTTAACCGAAGCCCGAAAAAATGGTACGATGGATCATAAAGAGCATCCGGGCATTCACCGGAATACAGGTTATATCGGTTTTCTTGGCCACGGCTCTACTTTAGCTTTCCGCAACATCCGGATTAAGGATTTAAGTAAGAAGTTAGCGATTAAGTAAAAAATTTAATTTATAAGTGTCATTCTGGAAGAAATTGTTAAGCTGCTAAGCCAAATGTTTTCTTCTTGAATGACATTTTTTTATAATCTGTTTTCAGACCAAGAAGTTTGGCGGTAGAGTAGTACTTTCGTCTTTACTTAATCTCTTCAGTAGCTCAAACATCTTTATTTTATTCATTTTAATAAACTTGAATTTCCATTAATCTCTTATGAGAATAACTTTACTTGTATTTAGTTTTTATTTGCTATCCTTTTCGTTACTGGCCCAAAAAAAGAATGCAGCTTACCAATTACCCATTAAAGCAGCTTCTTCCGAAATTAAAATTGATGGCGTGCTGGATGAATTAGCTTGGCAGGAAGCTACGGTAGCGAAAGATTTTTACATGATGCTACCCATGGATACCAGCTACGCGCAGGTACCTACGGAAGTACGCATGACTTACGATAAAAATAATATTTATATTATTGCGGTAAACTACGTTACCTTGCCCGGACCGTACATGGTAGAATCGTTGCGGCGGGATTGGAGCTTTGGGAAAAACGACAACTTTATCTTTTTTATTGACCCCTTCGACGACCAGACTAATGGCTTTTCTTTTGGGGCGAATGCAGCCGGTGCCCAGTGGGACGGCATTATGTACGAAGGTAGTAAAGTAGATTTAAGCTGGGATAATAAGTGGGTTTCGGCGGTAAAAAACTACGATGATAAATGGGTATTTGAAGCAGCTATTCCTTTTAAAACCATTCGTTATAAAAAAGGCATTACTAACTGGGGTATTAATTTTAGTCGCCAAGATTTAAAAAGTACGGAAAAATCGGCATGGGCTCCTGTACCCCGGCAATTTCCGAGTGCTGCGTTGGCGTACACCGGCACTTTAGTTTGGGATCAACCCCCACCCGAAGCAGGAACCAATATTTCCTTAATTCCTTATGCGTTAGGTGGCCTTTTTCGCAATTTTGCAGCCGGTCAAAAAAACGAGTACCGGAAAGAAATTGGAATTGATGCAAAAGTAGCCATTACTTCTTCTTTAAATTTAGACTTAACCGTAAACCCGGATTTTTCGCAAGTAGATGTAGATCAACAGGTAACCAATCTGGATCGGTTTGAATTATTTTTCCCGGAAAAACGCCAGTTCTTCCTCGAAAACGGTGATTTATTTACTAATTACGGGTACGCTAATATCCGCCCGTTTTTCTCGCGACGCATAGGTTTAGGAGTGCCCATCCGTTTTGGAGCCCGCCTGAGTGGCCGTTTGAATAAAGATTGGCGACTCGGAGTAATGGATATGCAAACCGGAGCAGTAGATGAGCTTGGGTTACCGGCCCAGAATTTTGCGGTAGCATCTTTGCAAAGACGCGTTTTTGCCCGATCTAACATTGGGGTTATTTTTATAAATAAAGAATCTCTAAACTACAAACCCGGCGAAGAACCAGGTAAACCTGTTTACACGCGTTACAATCGTAACTTCGGTTTTGAGTACAATTTAGCTTCGGCTAATAATATGTGGACGGGGAAGGCCATGGTTTTAAAATCCTTTAGTCCGAATAAAACCGGGCGTGATTGGGTGCATGCGGCTAATCTGCAATATGCTAGCCGGGCTTGGTTAATTAATTGGCAGCACCAGTACGTAGGCCGTAATTATACCGCCGAAGTGGGTTATGTGCCGCGCCAGGGCTTTATTCAGGTAAATCCGAAAGTAGGCTATTCTTTTTTCCCGCGTAGGGGCCCTGTTTTAAACCACGGGCCGAGTATCAGCACCAACCATATTACCAATGAAAATTTTAAAACTACTGATAATACCAGTATACTTTCGTATGCCTTTACTTTCCGGAGCCGGAGCACTTTTACGGCCTGGACTGCCTATGATTACGTGAAATTACTGCAGCCTTTTGACCCCACCAATTTTCGCCGCGACACCTTGGCCCGGGGTACGGAACATAACTGGAAATCATGGGGAACCGAGTTTATTTCTAAACCGCAAAGCATTTTTACTTATTCGTTTAGCACGCGCTACGGAGGTTATTATGCCGATGGTACCCGTTTAAACCTGGCTGGTAGTCTAGGATACCGTTTTCAGCCTTTCGTAAGCATTGCGGTAGCGGCTAACTACAACGATATAAAATTACCGGAACCTTGGGGAAGAAATAAATTTTGGCTGATTGGTCCACGGCTGGATGTAACCATGACAAATACTCTATACTTAACCACTTTTGTGCAGTACAATGAACAGATTGATAATGTGAATTTAAATGCCCGTTTACAATGGCGCTACAAGCCCGCTTCCGATTTATTTATTGTGTACACCGATAACTACTTGCCAACTAATTTTGCCGTAAAAAGCCGGGCTTTGGTTTTTAAATTTACTTATTGGTGGAATTTGTAAGCTAAATAGAAGCTTGCCTTTAATTTAAGTAAAAAGACAAAAGTATTAAGATAGTAGATATTAGACTTTTGCAAGCATAAGTTATTGATCATCAATATTGTAAAAACAACAGCCTGGCCAATAATTTTAGTAAATTAATTTTGTCCAGTTACTTAAAACTTCGTTTTAATAAGGTAATGATGGAGATTTAATCTCTGGTTTTTAAATAACGTTAGCAGGTAATTTTTAAAAACAAATCTGTTTTAAAAATAAATAACAGAGAGTAGGAGATAGCCGTACAGAGTAACTTATAACCGAAGCGGTACTAATAACTGAACTCAACTATTACTATGGAAAAACCAAACGTTATCCTTTTTACTTATCAAGAACTAGATAGAAAACAATCGTACCTGATTAATTTAAATGCTATATCGCGCTGTTTATTTGAGCAAAACGGCGACGTAAAATCCTTGCATATTCATTATTCCAACGGAGCCGAAGCCGATAAATTCTCCGGTGAAATAGCCGTTTCTATTGCGGGTTTAATTACCGATGCTTTAAGCCAAGGTCATCCGGGTTATAGTTTAAGCCGTGAATTATGGTAGTAAAGGCTGAGAGAAAAATTTACTTTTTGGCATAGTTTGATAGAATATAATTCTGGGATTTTTCTTCTCAACTTTCTAAAATTGCCGAGTAAATTTTGAAATAAATCTCTCCAAAGTATAAGTAAAACAAAAAAGCAGTTCTTTTAAGAACTGCTTTTTTGTTTTACTTATATATCTTCATCCTAATTTTGCTTTGTGGGCTGGCTATTAACTCCTGGAGAAGTAGGTGTTACTGGCCGGTTAGCTGGTACTGGTTGCAAAGAATCAGCTGGATTATTTTGCGGCTGAGTAGCTGGCACCTGGTTTAAAGAATCTGTGGATAAAGCAGGCTTAAGAGAATCAGCAGGCTGATTGGGTTGTATTAACGGTGCTTTGTTAGTAGAATCAAACGGCACACTGCTTGGTAGTGATTGTCCGGGAACCGTTACCGGAGCTTGGCCGGGCATTCCTTGATTGGGAATAGCTTGTGCAGGTCTGTTAAACGGAGCCTGGCCATTTCCTGCGCCTGGTCTTTGTGGCACCTGACCACCACCTGGCCGACCACCAGCACCGGGTGCCTGGCCGCCTGGGCGTTGTCCTTGCCCACCACCAGCGGCACCTTGGCCTCCGCCGTTTCCAGCCGCACCAGCTCCGCCGCCATTGTCCTGACCACCATCGCCGCCTCCTTCTTTCAGGTCATCGTTGTTCACCGATTTTCTCCGCCGACGAGACTGGTCATCCATGCTCATTTTACCAATCCGATAACTAAAATTAACTTTTACACTGGTATTGTACATTCTATTAGTGCTTTTTTGGTAAAAGTTTGCTGATTGCGACTCGTTGCGCATAAGTATAGAAGAGGTAATAAAGTTTTCGGCTCCAATCCCAATACTGCCTCGTTTTTCTTTAAAATCACGGCGCAAACTCAGGGAATAAATGCCGAAACCGCTTTGAAAGCCTTGCAACTGTATTTGGCGGCCCCGGTAAAAACCAAATAACTGCAAGCCCCAATCTTTGGCGAAATTATAAGATCCCATGGCCCGGACACTAGCTACCCAACCTGTGTTTCTTGCTTTAAGTCTGGGGTCGGAAAGGTTATTGTCGAGTACCGCGTAATACACATCAGTACCGCCGTTAATAGAAAGTTTATTAGATAGGTTAACGTTCCCGAATACCCCAACCCCATAAGCATCTTCCTGACCAATGTTGGCAAAAGTAGTACGAATAGTATCAGAACCCGGACGGATAGGCTCCCTCACACTTTGAATGGAGTTATTGGTGTTGCGGAAGTAAGTAGAAAAGGTCAAGAATGTTCTTTTAATGTAGGTGTTGTAGCCTAATTCAAAGTTATTCGTGAACTCGGGTCTTAAATCGGGGTTACCAACGGTAATATTTATGGGGTTAGCGCTTTGCACGTTTGGATTTAAAAATTGCAAAGAAGGTCTTTGAATCCGGCGGTTATAGGCCAATTTTACCGTATTGCCGCTTTTTAATTTCTTAGATAAGTTTACGCTTGGCACTAGGCTACCGTAAGAAGGAATATCCCGCTCGCCGTTGGAACCGTTTTTAAACCGGGCATCAATGGTGGTATACTCGTAGCGGGCACCAGCTTTTAAGCTGTAATTTTTAGGCGTAGTTAAGGTATAAGAGGTATAAGCCCCCGAAATATTCTGGTTATAATCAAATACGTTAGCTGATTGCTGATTTAAAAGCGGCACATAAGGTTGATTCTCGCCATCCGACTCATACGATTTATAATCGCTGGTTACCTGGCGGCTAATAATTTTACCCCCAAATTCTACTAACTGCATTTTGCCAATGGGATTCTGATAATCTACCTGAATAGTTGATTCCTGGTTGTAGCTGGTGTTATCGTTTTTCAGCCGGTGCAGAATTGCATTATTATCTTCGTTTAAGGAGTCGCGGATAAAGTCGTTTGTTCGGTTATTGCGGCTAAACAGAGTTAATATATTTAATTCTTGCTGAGGTTTGGCAAAAGTATGCGTATAGTTTAAACTAACATCCACATTGCCCGATAAGTCTTTAGTTTCGCTATCTTCCAGAATGCTCCGGATAAAGGTATCATCCCGAAAAGTTTGAGTCCGCAGAAAGTTCTGATTCTGACGGCCATTTCGTACCCCAAACATTACCGAAGCCGTAAGAAAGTTGTTTTTATCTATATCATAATCCCACCCTACGGTGTAACGACCGAACATATTGCGGTTACGGGTATCGGCGTTTTGGATTCTTAAGTTCCGGATTTCTGTACCAATGTCGTCGGTAAAAATACTGGTTTGCTGATTTTCAAAGGCACCTTTTACGTTATACTGAGCCCGGCCAAAACCACCCAGCGAAAATCCCATTTTACCTTTGCGGTACGAACCTCTTAAGCCCAAATTAGAGCCACGTAAACCGACGCTGCCATCCAGATTCAAGGAAAAGCCAGTTAAGTTGTTCTTTTTAGTAACGATATTGATAATACCTGCCGAACCTTCAGCATCGTACCGGGCCGATGGCGAAGTAATTACTTCTACCGATTTTATCATATCAGCCGGAATTTGCTTTAAGGCATCAGCCACGCTGCTGGCTGCAATAGTAGATGGTTTATTGTTGATTAAAACTTTTATGTTTTGGCTACCCCGCATCGATACGTTTCCTTCTAAATCCACCGACAACATGGGCACTTTCCGGAGCACATCAGTAGCATCGCCACCACGGTTGGTTTGGTCGTTTTCGGCGTTGTAAACGGTACGGTCTACTTTCTCCTCAATCATGGCCCGCTGGGCTTCAATGGTTACTTCTTTCAGGGTTTGGGTGCTGGTGTTAATTTTGATCTCCCCCAAATTAACTGCTTCGTCCCTGCCGTTTGTTCGAACATCGTTAATAGTGCGGGTCTCGTAACCAATAAAAGTAATCACCAATTGATAGGTACCGCTACCAATATTGCTTATAGTAAATTTGCCTTTCTCATCGGCTAAGGCTCCGTCTAAAGGTTTACCAGAGGCGGGATTATTTAAGGTAATAGTAGCAAAGGCAACCGGCTGTTGGTTAGCCGCATCCAGAACAGTACCCGTAATTCGGCTATTGCCTTTGGGAGCCAGCGAACCAGTAAGGGCACCACTGTTGCCATTTGCCTGTCCAACCACTAGTTGATCACAAAGGGCTAAGGTGATAAAAAGCAACAGTAATAAATGTTTTTTCATAGTAATGGTCAGAAAATAAAAGAATTAACTTAAAAGTAGTTGGTAAATCTGAAGTAAATCTGTGCCCTTTTCAGGCTTTCAGGTTAATAACAAATTTTAGAAACTTATTCTTTTAAGTAAATCGTTTTATTTTTTGCAAGGTTACTTCTTAAAAAACGGAATGGCCTTTAAACGGAGAAAAGAGTAGCAGAAAACCGCACGAATTAATCTTAAAGATTGAAAAACTATTTTAAATCTTGATAAAGGCAATGACTCGGCAGGCTTCTTCAAAGCCAATACTGGTGTGAAAATCGTAGCTTACTTAATTTTTACGGGTAAGTATCAGAACCTATTTGGGTGCCATTTTTTTCTTTTACCCACGCTTCTCCTACTTGCAGCAACTTTCGGAAAATACCTTGCAGGTGGAAATTGGGTTTTACGTAAATGCCTTCTATATAGCCTGTCGGGCTCGATTTGGAACCTTCAACGTAATTCGTTCTTATGGCTAAATACAGGAAAGCAAAAAACTCCTTTGTTTTACGAAATAGAAATATTTTAAATTTATCGGTAGTTTAAATTTTTGAAAAGGTAACTTTCAGGTCTTCTTAATCCTGATCGAGCTATAATTCTATAGCTAGTTTTAGTAAATCTTCTAAGTATTCTTGTTGGTCAACAATTATTTGTTCCCCGGCTTCTGTGGGCATACTAGTATTTATTAAAAATTGGCTCCCTTTTAAATTTTTCAAATAAAATTTTCGGTCACTGTTTTTTACTTTTTACTATTAAGGTCTGTTAATTAGAGTTGATGGGCGGGCTTGGTGAAAAGATTTAACAAAATTAGAAACAAATACGGCGGTGTAGTAGCCGGTTGGGTCCAGGTCTGGATCCAGGATAGTAATTTCTAAACCAACAGCTTTGGAACTTGCAAGTAAAACAGATAATATGCTGTCTAGTTCTTCGTAGGTTAATCCTCCGGGAGTGCGGCTATCTACTGCGGGCATTACTTCATCATCTAATACATCTACGTCCAGATGCAACCAAAAACCATCTAATTCTTGTGCTTCTACCAATTCCAGAAAGGAGTTAACATAATTAGAAATTCTATTTTCGCGTAAAGCATGCAAGGGTATATATTGAGCTTGTGAATCTTTAATCTGCTGTTCATATTCTTCGTCGTACTCCCTATTTCCGACGCACCAAACGTATTCTTCTTTAAAGTAAGGACCTAATCCATTTATATCCGTAAGCTTTTTAGGGCCGTAACCAGCTACCATGGCTGCTGCCATGCCGCCCACTCCACCTGTCCCTGATAAATGGGGTTCCATAAAATCGGTATGCCCATCTAGATAAAATAAAGCGTAGTTACCCGTCTGTTTTAATGCTAAAGCGCTACCTAACAAAATGCTGCAATCGCCCCCAAGTACCAGTAAAAATATTTTCTCTTTCAATACCTTTTGTATTAGTTCGGATTGTTCCTGAGCATACCCAACAAGTGAATCTGCATTTAAAACCGCTGTTTCCAAATCACGATTTGGTTGATATGCAGGGGCCTTTAAGGTAATAATTTGGTCAGGGTTTATTTTTTCGTGAAAGCCGTGCTGCCTTAACCATTCCGGTAATCTTTTAACTCCCGGTTCTTTGCCCGGAGCAGGTGCTTTTAAACCAAGATTGGAAGGAAATTCAACCAGAATAATATTGTTCAACTTTTGATTATTTTATAGTTATTGGTTTATTAATTGCGTTAACTATTGCTTAAAAGTTAATGCTTTTGGTGCAAGCTGCCGGAGAAAATTGCAACAAAAGTTTTATAAAATTACGGATGAAACAATTGGGTGCATATTTTTTCAAGATGCGTATGATCGGTGCCGCAGCAACCACCAATTACATTCAATTGTGGCAACAACTGTTTTAACTGCTCATAGCTGTGAGCGAGTTCTTGTTTATCTCCTACATCTAAATGTTCGGATTCGTCTAGTTCAGCGTGGCTTTTGGTAGAGGCGTTGGCCCGAATACCTTTTATGCGGCTTACCCAATTTTCCCTTGATTGTAGTTCATGAATGAAATGATGCGGATGAGCACAGTTAATCATGAAATACGCCGAATAATTGTCTGTAGCTTTATCTGCTTCTTGTATAGCCTCTTTCAAAAGCTGGCCGCTGGGCAGACTTCCGTCGGTTTCTACGGTAAAAGATATAACCACCGGCATCTGGTATTTTTTGGCAGCCTGTATTATTCCAATCGCTTCATCGGTATAGTTAAGGGTAAAGGCAGATACCAGATCGGCATTGGTTTTACTAAATGTTTCTATTTGCCTTGAATGGTAATCTGCTGCTTCTGAGCTTGTCATTATGCTGCTTGGTACGTACCCATCCCCTCTAGGTCCAATGTTACCGCTAATTACAATCGGTAAATGGAATTTTTCAAATTCATCTCTGAGAGCTTCCATTTCTGCAATGGCGATGCTGTTTATTTGATCTAGAGAGGCAGTTGTGTAGCCTAATTTGGTACCCCAATCTTTGTTTGCCCGCCAGGTAGGAGCTTCCAGGATAAAGCCTGTTTTATATTCCTGAGCAAGGGTTAGGTATTTTCGGAAATAATTTCTTAATACTTGCTTGCCCGTTTCCTGCTTAAGTAAATTGAAGGCAGCAAAGAATGGTAATTCTATTCCTTGGAGGAAAACAAGCGTTGTTTCTAAACCTCCATCTGTCAGGAAAATATCATTTCCTAGTTGGGGTAATTTTGTTCTGTACTTTATCATAATAGGTTATTTAAATAAGTACAAATACTGAGTAAGGCTATACGCTTTACATTTATGGTAAATCTCTAAATTCTGATTTCAAAAAGAAAGAAGGTGCCCTTCTTTTGCAAAAGGTGACCTTACTGTTATTGCTATTATTTATTTTGTTGCAGAAAGCTTAAAACCTCTTGCGCGAATTCAGGGGTTTGCCAGGCGGTATTGTGCACTCCCGGAACTCTTTTAACCGTAGCCGTGGGTAGTAGTTTACCTAATTCTTCGGCTGAGCCATTATCATTATCTTCCTCGCCCGAAATAACTAATACGGGTATTTGCACTTTGGCTAATGCGGCAGGAGAGGTGCTGGGTTGAGCTTGCTGCTGAAACGTAAGACTTTGACGGTCGAGGCCACGTTCCTGAACGGAATGCAAAAAACCGTCAAAATCTTTGTTTTTTTCTTTGCCGCTTAACGCGTTCACAAAAGCAATCCGGCGCGGCCAATTAGGATTAGTAAAAGCTTCGCCCATTCCGCCTATTACCGCCGCCGTTATTCTTTTATCTAACACCAGTAATCTGGCCGTAATAATGGCGCCGCGCGAATAACCTACTGCCTGATAATTTTTAAACCCCAGAGCAGTGGCTAAACCCATTATATCGCGCGCTTCGGCATCCTTCTCGTAACCCGCTACAGTTTTAGGTTTATCTGACTTGCCGTTGCCTCGTAAGTCAAGTACTACTACCTTAAAGCCTTTATTTATTAAATCCTGGTAAACAATTTTTTTCTTCCAATTATCCAGAGTGGTGGTAAAGCCGTGAAGCAATATTACGGGTTGTCCGGCTCCTTGAACCTCATAGTAAATTTTAATACCGTCAGAAGAAGTAAAGTATTTGCCGTTATTTTGGTCGCCAGCAGAGTTGTTTGTTTGCGACCAGGCACTCTGGGCAAAAAGTAAATAACAAAGCAAACACAAGTAATTTTTTAGGAAGCGAGGCATAGCATATTTTGCTTGGATAAAGCCTTAAAATATCAAATTTTTTACTTTTAACAAAGAGAAAGCATGCCTTATAGTATTCATTTAAGATTTGTCTTCCGAGGGAATAATAAACTTAGGTTAAAGCATTTAATTTACTAAATGCTTTTAGATACCCGTAAAACCTGACAAATTAATCTGGTAGAATAAGTTAAAATACTAAACACCTAAACTATTTTGTAGTACTTGCTTTAAATTGTTTATATACATCTAATTAAGGAAATGCCTGTAAATATTTAAAGCAAGTTTTAAAACTTTCGGCCGTTTTAACGTTTATAATAAATAGAACCTATTATGTTATGAATAACGATTACAACCGTACCCAACTTCTTAAAACAGCTTTAGAACACTCTACTATTACCATCGATGAGCTTTCTGAGCGTTTACATCTTACGCCTATTTTGCTGTATCATAACCTGGAAAGTGAAGAACAAGGAGAAAATACCGTTAGAGCTGTAGCAGCCACTTTAGGTATTCCAGTGTCTTATTTTGAAGGAGGCTTTTATTATAACGAGCGCGGGCAACTTGTACCTAACGATCAAAAGTAATTTCTGGTAGTTAGCGTTATAAACGCCTTAATCTTACATTTAAGCACTTAAATGGTTTATTATCTTACACTTTTGTTAGATAATAATAAGATTCATTCTTAACGCAGAATAAATTTAAATTCTAAAGTTGTTAAGGCTTACTAATCAATGCTGTAGTTTTTTAAGTTGTTTAATAAATCTAATTGTTTGATTTTAAATTGCCAAAAATCAAACTAAAATTGTTGTACTTCAAATAACCTATAATCCTTACCTTCTTTTTATTTTAAATTCCTTTTATTTTTAATTGGATATTTTTAGTAAAATACTTCATTAATAATTCAATTTAGAATCCTTACAACTACAAAAATATAATTTTTAGACTATTTACTAAATGTTATAAAAATTTGTAACCTTCTTGATTTGGTACTTTACAAAGTAGTGCTTAATTTAGTAATGCTAATAAACTAAATTTGTATTCAGCTATTTGCTAAGTTTTCTTGCAAATAAGGTTAGTTGCATGTTTGACTAAGTATTTTCTAATGATTCATAATGCAGGGCTTTTTATATTATAAATTAGATATATACTTCTAATTATTTAAAATTTTAGAAAAAGATTACAAAAACCTGTTAACTTATTTTAATCTAAGAAGACAAATATTTTAGATCAGGTTATATGTACCGCTAAGTAGTTAACATTTCATAATCGCATTATAAGCTTTGCTAATACCATTGATTTATTATTTAAATAATTGATTTATAATGAATAAGAAAGCATATTTTGTATTTTATTTATAATCTAACTTTGAGGCGGGTGGTACATAAATATAAAAGTATGCGGTATTTAAACATATTTAAATAATGACTCTTAAAATTTAAATACATTAATAGTAATATTTTTATAATGAATAAAATTTAAATAATTCAGGAAAATCAAAAATACTTATTAAGAAGCTGGATTATCTACTTCTTTATATTAAACCGTGTCTGCAATAGCTTTTCACTACTTTATTTTAAAATCAAAGTGAGTACTCTTATTAATTCGTCTGCCAAAATCAGAAAAGGCTATACTTACAAGCTTATTATATTCTTAATCTCCTTAGCATTTATGCAAATAAATGTTGCAGAAGCTCAAATATCTATAAAATGGGATAAGGCATTTGGAGGTAGTAATGATGATGTATTGCAATATCAACAGCAAACCAGCGATGGTGGATATATCTTAGGAGGTACTTCTAATTCTCCGGTTACAGGAAATAAATCCGCAGATTCGAAAGGGCAAGAAGATTATTGGATAGTAAAAGTAGATGCTAACGGTAGTAAGCAATGGGATAAAACCTATGGCGGTAGTAAAAAAGATTATTTTCAATACTTGCAACCAACCAGCGATGGCGGATACATTTTAGGTGGCTATTCTAATTCGCCGGTAAGCGGAGACAAATCAGTGGTAGCTTCTGCTGAGTTTGATTATTGGATAGTAAAAGTAGATGCTTTAGGTAATAAGCAATGGGATAAATCGTTTGGCGGTATTTACGATGATTTTTTAGTTTCAGTTCAGCAAACCAGCGATAAAGGTTACATATTAGGAGGCACTTCCGGTTCACCTGCCACAGGAAGATTTGGTATGAATAAATTAATCGGTTCTAAGGGTGAAAAGGACTATTGGGTAGTGAAACTGGATGCAAATGGTAAAAAAGAATGGGACAAAACCATTGGCGGAAAAAGTTTTGACTTCTTACGAACAGTTAAGCAAACCAATGATAATGGTTATATTTTAGGTGGGTACTCTTATTCGCCTAGTAGCGTTAATAAATCAGGAGCTAATAAAGGATTCGCGGATTATTGGATTGTGAAACTAAATTCTCGCGGTTTAATAATGTGGAATAAGACCATTGGCGGTAGCGGTGAAGATGTACTGCAATGCCTAGAATTAACTAAAGATGGCGGCTTTATTTTAGGAGGCACCTCTAGTTCGCCGGTAAGTGGCAACAAGACACAGGCCAGTAAAGGCGAAACAGATTATTGGCTGGTTAAAGTAAACGAACAAGGACGCGTAGTTTGGGATAAAACGATTGGAGGAAATAATAAAGACAACTTGCGCTCAATTAAGCAAACCAGCGATGGCGGCTTTATTCTGGGAGGATTTTCCACCTCGGGAGTGAGTGGTAATAAAACCGAGTCTTCTAATAAAGATGTTGATTTTTGGGTAGTAAAAGTAAATAGTTCAGGAGCTGTTACTTGGGATAAAACGATTGGCGGTAGTAAAGAAGACGGTCTGCAATCAGTACAACAAATTAGCAACGGAGAGTACATATTGGGAGGTTACTCACAGTCTTCGGTTACCAAAGATCGAACTGCTGCATCTAAAGGAAGTTACGATTTTTGGTTAATAAGTATTGCAGTAAAAGAGGCCTCTGATAATGTCTCGGGTACTTACTCTTTAACTTCTACTGCTACCGGCGAAGGGACTATAGTTACAAGTTCTAAAACAAACGTATATATAAGTGGCGCGGTAGTTTCGTTAACTGCTAAACCTATGGCTGGTTACCGTTTTGTAGGTTGGAGCGGCGATGCCAACGGTACTCAAAACCCGCTAACTATAACTATGGACCGTAATAAAAGGATTGCGGCTACTTTTGCACCTATTGAAAGTGGTATTTACGAAGCCGAGCAGGCAGGGGTGCATGGGGGAGTAAGAAAAAGTGAACACGAAGGATTTAGTGGCAAAGGGTACGTTGATTTTTTGAATGACAATGATGATTTTGTGCAGTGGATTATACCAGGTCTGGAAGCGGCTAATTATGAGCTTTCTTTTCGTTATGCTAATGGTGGAGGCAAGGACATTCCGTTAAAGGTTTTTTTAAACGGAAAAATAATAGAGCAAGCCAAAATTTTTAATACTACTAAAAGTTGGTCAAGTTGGTCTTACACAACAGTTAAAACTACTTTAAAAGCAGGAATAAATATTATTCGGGTTAAATCAGTTGGTAAAGGAGGACCAAACATGGACCTTTTACGCTTAACCACTTCAACCAACGGTCCGGTAAATATAGCTACAGCAAATAGTTTAGCCCTGGAGCAGAAAAAGCAAATTATAGAACAAAAAAATAAAAGTATAGCCTCAAATGCTTTATCTACTGAATGGAAAGCTTCTCCTAATCCATTTAACGCAAGCATTACCTTTAACTTACAATTTTCTCAAGATGAAGAATATGAGTTAAATATTTATGATCTGAATGGGAATGGTATAAAAGCCTTTGCGCCAGGTGCAGTTAAAGCCGATAACATTGTTCGTTTAGTTTGGGAGGCAACATCGGTTAAAAGCGGCATATACGTAGCTAAGCTTAAAACCCAAAGTGGAGTACAGACACTCAGAATTTTTAAAAACTAAATTAGAGTCTTCAATAATTACAATAAAAGCAGAAACAAGAAAGCTACCAATATTGACTTTCTTGTTTCTGCTTTTATTGTAATAACCTGTTAATATAATGTGAGCCAAACCTTTAAACACTAGTTGCTGATTCTCTATTTAGCTAGAAAGTTAGTAACTAATATTTAAAAGTATAAACAAATAACCATTAAAAGCCGAATGGATGTTTGAGCTATCTTTATTTGAAATTTATATTAGGTTGTTTAGTACACCATATTTCTTAAACAAGTAGGATCTACCAATAAAATAGGAGATTGTTTATTCAAGAATTGATAAATAAAAGTCTTAAAAGTTAAGCATTCATTCGGATAGGTATAACTAGATTAAGCCTTTTTATTAAAGACTTAAGAGCATTTGCTAATTATGTAAGTTTAAATATTAATAAAAGCTTATAATATTTCTGAATAGAAAAAGCTGTAACTCCTTATCTATTCGTAAGTTGACTTAAATAAAAAAAGGAACTATAAGTAATATAGCTCCTTTTTTATTTAAGTCAGGGTTCTTTTATTGTATTAATAATTTGGCCTGAGCTTTTGTATTTGCGCTTTCTGCATTAAGTATATACAAACCAGCTGGTAAGTTTACCGAACTTGATAAGTCTACCTGGGCTGCACCAACTGCATTTGTAGTTACCTGACGAGTATGGAACAGACGACCCATAGCATCTTGCACTGTTAAGTTAACTTCTTGCTTAGCCGCGAAACCGGTTAAAACTACATCTACCTGACTACCCGTTGTACTCGGGTTCGGATAAATAGTTAAGGCCGCCGCATTAGTGTTATCAGTAATAATTTGGTCAGAAACAGCAGTAACAGTGGCTGCATTCGCTTTGTAAATCTCCATAGCTGCAATAGCTACCCGGTTTGCAGTTGGCGTATACTTAATAGATAAAGCACCGTCTTTTACTACAACTTCAAAATCCTTTACCAACGCTGACCGGTAACCCACTTCCCGGTAAATATCGAAGCCACTTTGCCGCAGTTCATTCTCAATGGTAGTGCTAAACACCCTGGAACCAACTGGTCCGTTAAAGAAGTTTTCTACAAAGTGCATCCGGATCCAATAAGTTCCGTTAGTTAATGGTACTTGATAACTGGTTATAGCTAAATTATTAGCAGCAGAAAGGTAAGATTGATACAAAACATCCTGATCAGTTGCCGCAATCGGACCTGCTACTACCTGCTTATCTAATTTGATTGAGCCTTGGCGATAGGCTTTATCTGCTTCCCAAGTGGTACCATTAATTGTCATACCCGCATCAGCCGCCCCCTTAATACGTTTTACAATTGCTAAATTAAAGCTGGCATCGTTAGCTACGCCATAGACTGGAATACGTAACGGAGTACCTGTGCCGTTGTAGTGTACTAATAATGCAGCATTTTTAAGTCCTCTGCTAGTAGGTTTAAAAGTAACATTTATGGTAGTCGAACCTTTAGCTGCTACGATTGCCGTAGCTGGCGGATCAGCACTAAATTCACTTAAGTTTGGCCCCACAACCTCTACAGCATTAATGGTTACATTACTTGCAGACTGGTTAGTTAACTTAACCGACATAGATTTGTTTGTTCCAGCTAATAAAGAACCTATAGATAGGGAAGAAGGAGTTGGAACAAATGCTGGAACATCAGCCGTGCCATTTGCTAAACGAACATTACTTAAAATGTAAACATTATCCTGGTAGTCGTAATTAGTAGAAGGGGTACCAAGATAATCTGTACCAAAAATATAAGTATTAGGAATAACGTTGCCGTTATTATCAAGAGCCTTCCAAAAACGCATCCCTAGTCTTTGTTCAAAATTTTTGGTTCTGTCAGAATAAGAATTCGCTACAATAAAACCAAAATTACCGGTGGTATTAATGGTAGCAGTTGCTAATGCATTTGATTTTGCTTTGCGGGGTAATAAAGATTGTGCATCTATAGGTTCTTGAAAGAATAAAGTTTTAATAGTACTCGGGGTTGTTTTATCGTACCATTGAATCTTTTCTCCTTGGGCACAGCAGCCATGGTAAGAGCCCAATAGTGAAAGGGATACTGGTATACTAGGATCAACCTGGGCGAAGTAATCAGCGGCTACTTCGCTAGAGTTAGGAACAAGAGTTCGACCATCTATATCCCCATCATTGTGTCCATAGCCCGTTTTCGTTGTAAAGCCAAAAGCATCAATAATTTGTTGAGCCGAAGGTTCATTTACGCCTTCCCCTTTGTATTGATATAAGCCCCGAAGCGTTACTTCTTTTTCAGGCGCAAGATTATCATTAGAAGATATAGTCAGCCTATCGGTTAAAACAACTACTTTATTCCCTAGGTCTTTAGCAGTAAACTGAATTCCTAATTCAGCGGAAGCGCCACTTGCTAAAGTAAGCGGTAATTTTGCTGGATCATACGCAACACCATTAAGGGTGTCTAACTTCCAGGCACTTGGGTTAGAAAGGGCAAAACCAGTAATTACTAAATTCTCAGTACCCTTGTTGCTTATTTTTAATTTTACCCGGTTATGGTTTGCATTATAGGGAGTAACTTCTGGACTTGTTCTCCGCCAAGGAATTTGAATAGTAGAAAAAGTTAACTGATCATAGGCTGGAAGCTTATCGGGATTTTCTAATAACAAGTAAGCATTACTGCTTAATGGGTTAGGCGTTGTTAAAGATTTAACCCCGAAATTATCGAAAGTATAAGTAACAGGAGAAGTTGCGTTACGGTGAGAAGTAAATATTCCGGCGTAGGCAGTGCTACTGGTAAGCCCCATACTGGCAATACTTAAAGATTTAGTTGTATAAGTAGCGCCAACATTCAGGTAAGTATTACCATCTGTGGAGTAGAAACCTTCTACGGTGTTAGATGCGGAACTAATGACTAACCGCAAGCGTACCGTTTGGGTATTAAGGTTACTAATTACGTTGGTAATCCGTTGATCAGTAGAGTTACTAACATCGTTAAACTCTCTGCGCATTTCAATTTGATTGGCTGTTGCAACTAACTTAACAAAAGTTTTATCACTAAGTCCAAACCATAAACCGCCTTGTTCAAAATTAGATCCTTTAAAAGGATTAACTATGGTTACATCTATTTGAAGTTTATTTTTGCTATCTACCCTTACTCCTAAAGAGTTAATCTGATTATTAGTGGTGGTGGAAGCTATTCCTTTAGAACTGACAATCTTTAACGTACCAGAGCTAACAGTTAGCTTAGATTTATCATATCCGGGAATACTGGCATTACTAGGGGTGCCATCAGCAGGATTGCGAGCGCCCGAGTAAGTGTCTACCATAGTAAATCCGGTACCTGAACCATTCTTGTCGGTAATAGAATTGGCTACACTGCTATTAAAAGTTAAAGAGAAAGGTAAAGTTGCACTTAACTGATTACAAGGTAAAGTACTTATGGGACTACAAGGAGCATCTGCTAAAACTAATTTTTTGGCAAACACAGTATTGTTAATAGTTAAGAGAGAGATGATCAGGCCAAGAACCTGCCATTTCCTTCGGTGAGCTATTGGGGTAATAGTATAATTCTTTTTCATAAGGACTAAAATTTGTAATTGGTATTCAAAATTGGTTTTTAAAAGTAAACAGTTGAATTATTTCGGAGTTTTATTAATGTTTATCAAAGATGGAATGTTTATGAGAAGAGCAATACGCAAGTTTATAGTTTAAAATAACGGTGAATTATTGTTTAAAGTTACAAATAAACTTATAGAAAACCTGCTATGTATGGTTTATAATATAAGCTATTGTTCAAGTTTATATAATTAAAATCTAACTACTTACAAGCTTACAAAATTGTGCTACAGTATTTAACTCTTAACTGAAGTTATAGTAGATAATGAATTATTATTTTCCTCAACTATTATACCATTCTTATAAATATATAGGAAATAACTAATAAACATGACTTTTTTCAACTATTTTTTGATTAAAAAGATTGTTCACAAGAAATTAGGCAGGTTTATTCAATAAGCAATTTGGCTTGAACTTTACTTAAAGGAAAATTAATTGTTACCAAATATAAACCCTTAGATAGTTGAGGAAAAGGAGTGAGTTCTGCATTTATAATACCTTCTTGGTTTGTTTTCACTTGCTGGGTATATACCCGACGGCCAACCATATCTTGCATCGTTATTGTTAACAACATTTTTGGGGTTAGACCTGATACAAACATCTTAATTTTACCTCCAGTTGAGCTAGGATTAGGAAATAACTTTACTATTGATTTTTCTTTTTTCCATTCAGGTTGAACGCCGGTGGTATTATTAGGAACTATAATAACGTAATAATTAGAATTAACCCCTGCAGCCGGCGTAGCCATATTCCCTGACAATATTACTTTTCCGGCCGGAAACGATTTACTATATAATTGGTAGGTGTCATCAATGGGGTTAGTAGTAGAAATTGTATCGGGTAGTTTTTGCCATTCGTTTAACCAAGCCGGCAAAACAGTAGCTTTAGAATCATAGGCGATATATAAAGTTGAACCTTTAGTTATGTCAAAAGAAAAAACCTCTTGTTCGGATAGGGATTTATCTTTATCAGGGGTTTTAATAAAAAGAGAATGATTCAAATCATCCGGTAAGCTTTTAATTTGATAGGTTTGATCGGTGTAAATAGTGGTACCTACAACTAATTCGCCAAAACTGTAAACTCCACCCGTATTACTTTTAAGATTTTGAATCAGAGATTGCGTTGGAGGCAGAACCGGGGAACTTTTAAAGGTAATATTAGTCCGTGAACCACCACTATAATAAATACAGTTGTTTAGTAAAGCGGCCACGCCCGAAAAACGAGCTTTGGGTAAAGGTGCTAAATTTCCCCAGGTATTGGTGTTAGGATTATAAGCCGATACCAAATTACTTTGCCCGCTGCTATGCACTGTTTCACCGGCTAAAACTAAAATTTGATTCCCGGCAACTAGCACAGCCGAACTAATATGGCCCCGCCCTGAACTACCAGCGGGAACCTGCAGATCTGCTTTTTCAGTCCATTGATTAGTAACCGGATCATACGCGTGTACTTTCTTTTGAGTAATTAAATTTTTATCGTGGCCCGTCTGACCACCTATATAATAAATCTTTCCTTCGTACACCGCCGAGCCAGCGTGTTGCCGAGGGTTAGGTAAGGGAGCCAGAAGTTTCCAGCCGGCAGATTGGTCATCTAAATTTAGAGCGTAATGATTATTAAGATCCACTGTACGCGCTTGATTGGTGCCACCAATATGATGCAGCCATCCATTTACGTATTCCAATTGTCCGGCGGCAACTACAATTGGTAAGTCTAGTAAACGTTCATAACGATTTTCGGCTACTATGTATTTCCAGACCTCTTTGGTGCCAAATATTTGTCCGGTACCTGCTAAATTAGAAGTATAACCTCCCGCAAAATATATATCTGTGCCGTCGGTGGTTATGCCTGTATGCGTTACCCCGCCGTATTTGGTACCGTTCATGGGAGGCAAAGGAGCCAGAGCCGTCCATTTATTTAGGTTTGGATCATAAACATAAGCGCGGCTGGTGGGCGTGAAACCAGATTTCTGACTATCAAAACCACCAAAATTATAAAGTTTGTTATTAACTGTTTCGCCTTGTGCTTCATTTACAACGTACGGCTGACTAGCGGCAGTTTCCCATATAAACGATGACTGCAGGGGCACTGCGTTTAATAACTCAACTTTAATATCTACGGATGTTTCACTGAAAAGTCCGGTAGCATCTGTAACTTTTACAATTAAAGAATATTGAGACTGAGTATGATAATTAAGTTTTTTTGAAATTTTTAAAGTCCCCGATACACTATCAAGTAAGAATGTTGTATTGGTATTACCTGCCTGAATAGAATAAATGAGAGCATCGCCATCGGGATCTGTTGCTTGAATAGTATCTAGGATGGTTTCAATAGAAGCATTTTCTGGAATGTTTAAATTATAGTTCCCAGCAAAACTTGGTCCCGCAACAAAATTAATCTTTCTTGAAAACCAACTTTTTTCATGATGCAGTACACCATTCTTCGATTTGTTAATAAAATCTGGATTGAAGGTAGGGCATAAAAATTCTAAACTTTCACTACTGTATTTATTAGCGGCAAAACCTTGAAAATAAAGCCCCAAGCCAAAAGCAAAACAGATAAAGTACTTAGCATTCATAAGCATTGAGCGGAAAAGGAGAGTAGCAATTTTTAATATCATTGGGTATTTTGCTTTTATTCAAGCCCCCTACTAAGAGATCAGCTAACGGCTTTTGGGTAGGTACAGCATCCAGCGGTGAGTTTATTAGTACAAGTTATACTTGTTTGAAAGTCCAATCATTAAATAAACAGTATTTAGGCCTCTTTGGTTAATTAAGATTACATTGCTTTGAATCAATCTCTAATTTTTGAAAAAAGTAAGATTTAGTAAAAAACAGAAATTAGGCTCAAGTTACTCTCATAAAATTTAGGATATACTACTATTAAATAAGAAGTACGCGTTTATTCAGGAACTAAATTGGTGTAAATAGCAATTCCTGTTCATTAAGAAAATCGAAGGCGCAAATCTGTTTTAATTTTAATACAACTTTTATTTTAATCCAGTGGGTTGCAATTCATATTTACCTATTTACGGCTTTTATAACTTAGCGGTTCCTTTTATAAATACTGGAAATTACTTTTACTTAATATTTCTATAAAATTAGTCACAGTATATATTTTGATAATTGTTCACCAGAATAGTATTAGTAAAACAGTGAGCAATTAACAGGAGTAACTACTTGATAAGTAATAATATTATTGAAGTTGATCAATACATAAGTAAATATTCTACTGTACCCAATTTGTAATAAGAATAAAGAGTAAATATTTCCATTCCAGTATATTGGTTTTCTTGTTTAAAGTTTTAACTATCTTAAATCTACTAAATAAAAAAGGAGCCATTCTAATTAGAATGGCTCCTTTTTTATTTAGTACTAGCTTTTTATCAGCTTGCCTGTTGAATCAAAAGAGAATTGTTGTTAGCTGTACCATAATCAAGTTCTTCGTATTTAGAATTTTTACTTAAAAACTCAGGTACAATATCTTTCATTTTCTTAACGATCTCATAATCGTCATTTTCTTTCTGAACTAAAGTAAGCAATTCTTTTATATCACTAGCTACCTTATCATATATGTAAGTTCTAACCTTCGATATTTTTATTTTGTCATGGTGAGTTGGAATAGATTCCTCTTCTTTATTAAGTAGTTCTTCATAAAGTTTTTCACCTGGCCGTAAACCTGTATAGACAATCTTAATATCCACATCCGGAATTAATCCAGCTAGTTTAATCATTTTTCTAGCCAGATCCGCAATCTTAACTGGCTCTCCCATGTCAAACAAGAATATTTCACCACCTTTACCCATACTGCCTGCTTCTAACACTAGTTGAACAGCCTCCGGAATCGTCATAAAGTAGCGGGTAATTTCCGGATGCGTAACAGTAAGAGGAGCTCCTTTTTCAATCTGCGCCCGGAAACGGGGAATTACAGAACCGTTTGAACCAAGCACATTACCAAAGCGGGTAGTAACAAACCTCGTTTTAGAATGGGTAAGATCATTTAATCGAGAACTTATAACGTTTATGTTGTTCAAGGACTGAACATTTACGTTGTTCAACGATTGAATATAAATTTCAGCAATACGCTTAGAAGCCCCCATTATATTAGTTGGGTTAACTGCTTTATCCGTTGAAATCATTACAAATTTCTCTACGTCGAAGGCAATAGATAAATCTGCTAGTGTTTTAGTGCCTAATATGTTAGTAATAATAGCTTCAGAAGGATTGTTTTCCATCATTGGTACGTGCTTATAAGCCGCCGCATGGAAGACAATTTGAGGACTAAACTCTTCGAAAAGAGAATACATCCGGTTATAGTTCGAAATATTGGCTATGTATATTTTTATGTTAGCATCTGGAAATGCTTCTTCTACTTCAAGTTGTAATTCATGTAAAGGAGATTCAGCCTGATCGCAAATGATAATCATTGCCGGGTCAAAAGTCAAAACTTGTCTTACAATTTCTGAACCAATCGAACCTGCACCGCCAGTTACTAAAACTCGTCTTCCCGTAATTTCTCTAGAAATATTACCACTCTGGATAACAATAGGATCACGTTGTAATAAATCTTCAATTTTAAGATCTTGGATCTGATTGAGTCGTAACCTACCGGAAATCCATTGTTCGGTTGGCGGAACAGTTAAAACTTTTAAACCAATTTCTAAGCATTTCTCAACAATATTTTTTCTGCCTTCGGTTTTCAAGTCTTCGCTCATTACCACAATCTTATCTACTTTAAGCTTTAAACGAAGCTGTTCAATATTTTTCGCAGAGTAAACCTTTTTCTGTTGAATATATTTATTAACATTTTGGTAGTTATCGTCAATAAACCCAGCAATGACAAATCTACTAGAGATACTGTTTTCTAAAGCCTTTTTTATAAGCATAGAATTAGTGTCGGAACCAAAGATGAGTACGGTTTCCTTTTCAGCAGAAGTACTTCGCTTTATAAATTGAAAGAAACTTTTAGCTCCAATTCTTAGCATAATTAGTAAAGAAGAGGATATAAAAAAGTTTATTAAAAGCACAATAAAAATGTTTACTGTATTAATATGGTATACAGGAATAATAATCATGCTTAACACTAAAATATAGATAAAGCTTGTAGCTAATACAGCCGAGAAAATTCTAACTATATCTTGAGTATTGGAATATCTGATTACCCCGGTATGTATGCGCATGAGAAAAAATACGCTAAGAGAAGTAATGCAATATAAACCTGTATATATAAAGAAATGCCCTCTTAATATATTTGAAAATTCAAATTGAGTTATTACAAAGAATGCTAATACGAAGGACCAGCTTGTAATAACCTGATCGATCAGTAAAATGACCCATCGTGGTATTGAATTAGCAAGTATAAATTTTTTCATGACGCAAAGTAATTTATAATTCGTAGTTCTAGAGTTAGTGACGAATAGTGATTAATTAAGTTTTTTAATGCTAAATTATTTTGAAAGTTTAATTTAGAACACCAATATTTTAAATAAAGCAATGTTTTTGTGCATTATATAATTGGTAAAATCTTTTACTTATATTTTAAATAAAGGTTTATAGAATTATTTGCTATATATTAAATAATAAATCCTTTGTAAATTTTTTATAAAATAAATAAAGTAAGAGCTACTTTGCAAAAGTTATTTGTAAATAAATAGTTAAATGTTTGCATAAAATTCAACATTGTATTCTATATACCTTAAAAATTAAAATTTGTTGGTATAATTTTTTTTTATTATAGTTAGAAAAAACTTAACCTTTAATCTAAAGTACTAAATAATTTCAAATATTAAAATAAATAAATATTAAATTTTATATAGTATATAATTTATAAAGTATATAATCCAATTTAGTTTTCTATTATATTTTAACACTTAAAAAGTTTTGCAAAATAAGTCAAAAAAAATGTAAGTTAATTAATATCTACTACCTTTTCTATTAGTAATTGTCTGATTTACTCATCTGTTTTATATCAACAATAATAATTAATAAAGGTATTTTAATATATTTAAATCTACTTTAAACAATAATTACGCCAATGTGGTAAAAAAGGGCAAATAAATATTAATTATTATATATATAAAGGTGAGCTTTGAAAAATAAAGAATTTTAGAGCAGTAAACAGATTAGCTTATAAGTCTTAAATAAACTTACTTGCTAATTTTCTAATGATTGGCCTTAACTTCTCCAAACCTCTAGTCTACAAATTAATGTAAATTAGTTTATAATGGATGGTAGTTAGTGTATAGTGTAAGATAAGTATTTAGAAATAAATTCTTAAATCAGGTAGTAATAGTAAAAACGAACAACCTTATTACTACCTGATTTTAATTAACAAATTAAATCTGTACCGTTGAAAAAGTGCTTACTACTTGATCAACAACTCTATCTAAATCTTCTTTGCTTAAATTAGAGCCGGAAGGGAGACAAAGTCCTGATTCAAATAACCGTTCACTAGTGCCATCGCCGTAAAAAGAAGCATCAGCAAATACAGGTTGTAAATGCATGGGTTTCCAAAGTGGGCGTGATTCGATATTATCCTTCTCCAGAGATAAACGAAGCTGCTCACGATCTATACTTTTGCCAGAGCCATTTACTAAAATGGTACTTAACCATCTATTCGAATAATAATCAGAAGACGGCTCTTCCATAAACTTTATTTCCGGAATGGAGGCAAAGGCATTTTTATAGTATTCAAAATTGTATCGCCGCTGTTTTACCCGTTCCAGCAAAACCTCCATTTGACCACGTCCAATACCTGCACATATGTTACTCATGCGGTAATTGTACCCTATATGAGAATGCTGATAATGTGGGGCTGCATCGCGAGCTTGAGTAGCAAGAAAACGAGCTTTTTTTATCCAATCTTCATTGGTTGAAACCAGAGCTCCTCCTCCAGAAGTGGTAATTATCTTATTACCATTAAAGGATAAGATACTCATAGCTCCAAATGTGCCTAGTGGTTGTTTTTTATAGGAAGATCCCAACGCTTCGGCCGCATCTTCTACTACAGGAATGTCGTGCTTATTCGCAATTTCCATAATACGAGTCATGTTGGCCGGCATTCCGTATAAGTGCACTATAATAATTGCTTTTGGTTTTTTACCTTTCTTTAAGCGATCATTAATAGCCTCTTCTAAAAAGTCCGGCGACATGTTCCAGCTTTGTTCTTCACTATCCACAAATATGGGCGTCGCTCCTTGATAAGCAATTGGGTTAGCCGATGCCGAAAAGGTCATAGACTGACATATAACTTCATCGCCAGCCTGCACACCTAAAATAATTAAAGCTAAGTGCAAAGCGGCAGTTCCAGAACTTAAAGCGGCAACATAAGTGTTTTGGCCTAAAAAATTTTCTAATGTTTTCTCGAAACCATCTACATGTGGTCCTAAAGGCGCAATCCAGTTAGTGTCAAAAGCTTCTTTAACGTAGTTAAATTCGTTATTGCCCATGTGTGGAGACGAAAGCCATATTTTTGGGTTCATATCTTAAAAAATAAATGAATAAATATTTTAGTATCTAGATTGCTATTATTGTAAAAAAGCGGTGAGTGCCTAATTGAATTTTGTATCTTAAACAATTCTAATTAAAATCTAGGTTTATGTTAACTAGAGGATTGACTTACCACAATTGGCATTAATTCCTTAAAAGATCTGATTATTACTGTGGGTATAGGTTCTCTTCTAAAATCCTGTGAATGGATGTTTTGACCATTATTCTCCAGGCAAACCGTATGCCATCCTAATTTTGCCGGCACAATAAAATCTTTAGCGGTATTATCACCTATATAGTAAAATTCTTTATCAGAATATTTTTGCTCAAAGAATAAGAAATTACGTTCATTCGGTTTTTCGGAGCCAAACTCTTCTGATATAATAATATCTGCAAAATAAGTCTCTATACCTAATGCTTTTAACTTATTCCGTTGTGTAATGCTTCGACCGTCTGTAATAAGACCGCACAAAATTTTAGCTTCTTTTAAATAATCTAAAAACTCTAATGCATCCTCCGATAAAGTAATTTGAGGTAGGTGTGATCGGTACTCATTTAAAAGAAATGAAATAGTAATATTGGGTAATAAAGAAGCATGCTCCTTCATAAGCCACTCAAAAACATTCTCTTTATTAGTATAACGAAACCACATTTCATCAAAGAGATCTTTCTTTACAGATGGCTGTAGCAAACCGGCTATATGGCGATAGGCTGACCGTAAAAAATCAATCTCCTGATAAATCGTATCGTCCAAGTCGAAGACTACAAACGTATTTTCGTTAAATCTCATAATTATGAACTAAAACCTCATCGTCGTAACGAAGCATAAGTAAATTGTTGCTCCAGTTATCTGTATAGGAGATGTTTTCATTAAGTAAATATTCTCGAATTAACCAGCCTGGATAATTTGCTCCTGCCTGGTAGCTTAGAGGATAACCACCACCAAATCTTGGGTTTATTTCTATTCCGTAGATCTTTTCTGTGTTTTTATGTAAAAAAACCTGCACTGTAAGACAACCAATAGCACCTGGTATATGGCCTATCTTTTCTCTTAAATACGAAACAATTACATTCTTACATGTTATGCCTTTACTAATTTCTCCACCGCGGATTTCCATGCGGCGCCGGGGAACAATACATTTTACTTCATTATCTTTCCCGTAGTACATATCTACTGTGTACTCGTCGTGTTCTGTTTTATCGATATATTCCATAAACAGAAGCTTCTCGTTAGTCATATGATAAGGAGTAAGTTCATTAGGTTGACGGATAAGGAATATATCAGCGCTTAAACTACCATCGTACGGTTTGATAAACAGCGGAAAAGTAGGGTTACTTTTGTCTATAGCCGCAGGTATAGTAATTCCGGATTGCTCAAAGAATTGATTGATTTTACGTTTATCCCGGCATTTACTTATAAAATCGGCCGAGGATACTATCAAATGAATACCTTGTTTCGTAAATATATCCTGGTGGTTAGCTAAAACTTGTAGTTCCGTATCAATGGTTGGAACTACCAGCTTTATATTTTGAGCTACACATAATTCTAACAGGTCTTTGATGTAAGATGGATCAGCCACACTTTTCATCTTAAAATAACCATCAGCCACATTACAGGCTGCTGATAACTTAGGATTCATATCGGCTGTAAAGACTTCACTGTCCGGAAAAAGGACTTTTAATTCCTTCTGAAATGCTCTTACTAAAGAAACTCTTCTTCCTGCAGATGTAATTAAGATGTTCATACCTGTTTAACTCCTTCAAAGAAAGGCATGGTAGCATGCCCTTGCTGGCTAATACCTTCTGATTTAAATACTTTTTTTATCGTTAGTAGTATAATTTTTATGTCCAGCAAAAAACTGATGTGGTCTACGTACCATACATCGTACTCAAACTTTTGTTCCCAGCTAATGGCATTGCGGCCATTTACCTGAGCCCAACCTGTAATTCCCGGCCGAACTTCATGTCTTCGCTTTTGGACTTCGTTGTAAAGTGGTAAGTATTCAATTAATAAAGGGCGAGGACCAATTAAACTCATATCTCCTTTAATAACATTAAGTAATTGGGGAACTTCATCTAACGAAGTTTTTCTGACAAACTTACCCACTGCTGTTAAGCGAACTTCGTCTGGTAGTAATTTGCCATTGGCATCTTTCAAATCGTTCATCGTTTTAAACTTTATAATCCGAAAGACTTTTTCGTTTTTACCAGGACGAGCCTGAAAGAAAAATACTTTTCCTTGGTTGGCTATGGCTAAACAAATTGCTACTAGAATAAAAATTGGCAGAGCAACGATAAATGCGCTAATAGCAACCAGAAAATCAAGAAAACGTTTCAGCAGGTTTTTGTACATTGTATGCTTCAATTACATTAACAAATTTTTTGCAAAGGATAGTCTTATCGTAAACTTCTTCCGCTAAACGACGACTATTTACCGACATTTCTTGTAACCATACCGGATTAGCTGCCATTTTTATAAGCATGTTAGCCAAATCTTCTGGTTTTTGCGGATCTACATAAACACCACAATTATGTTTTTCTACCATTTCTTTTGTCCATCCCGCTGAATTTACAATTAATGGCTTGCCCGCAGAGAGTGAATCAAATAACTTGTTGGGTGAGTTAGTGTATAAAATTGGAATGTCTGAGAAGGAAACCATGGAGCAATCACAAATATTAACTATCTCGGAAACAATCTTCATGGGATGTTTACCCAAGAACTTAACATTTGTCAAGTGTTGGGATTCACATATCTTCTTAAGATCCGCTTCTGTTTTACCTTCACCTAAAAAAACAAAATCTATGTTATGGATACTCTGTTCTTTTAAAACTGCTGCTGCTTTTACTAGGTATTCCAGGCCGTTGGCGATACCCATCGCGCCAAAATGAACAACATTAAAATGATTAGTATTTAAGTTAAAAGTACGCGCTACTTCCCAATTTTTAGCTCTTACAAAAAACTCATCCTTTTTAGCCATATTAGGGATCATGGTAACTTTGTTAGGAGTAATACCGGTTTTAATTACGCCATCCCGCATTCCTGGCGATAAGGCTACAACATGCTTAGCAGAGGTGTAAATCTTTTTCTCGAACCAGTTTAAAAGTTTTATAATAAAACTGCTCTTTATGGCTCCCATTTGAATAGGTACTTCGGGCCAGAGATCACGTACCTCAAAAATGTACGGAATTCCTTTAAATTGCTTAATAGCCAAGGCTGGTATACCAATAGACAATGGAGTGGAAGTAGCATAAACCAAATCAATGTTTTTTTGTCTTAATCCTAGCCAGGTAGAGAGAAGCATAAAACGGAAAAAAGACCATAATCTACTTATAATGCCCATATTATTGCTATATGGATTTTTAACATAGATTACTTCAATGCCGTCGATCAACTTTTTTTCAACTAGTTCCTGTTGCTTATTTCTACTCGTAAGCATTACTACCTGATGACCGTTGGCAATTAATTCTTTAGCAAACCAATAGGAGCGAGTTCCACCAGGTTCGTTAGGAGTAATAAAGTACTGATGAATGTAAAGGATCCTCATTATAAAAATTTTTTATCATTAAACTGACTAGATTAAGTAAATAGCTCTGCTTAAATTTTTGCTGGTATTTACTATATTAAATTATTAGTTTGTTGTATATAATCTTTTGCAATTAATTCCCAATCAAACCTTTGAATATTCTTCTTAGTATTTTTACAGATAGTTGAATATTGTGCCAGAATTAAATCTACTTTTTCTTTTAGCTCGGGCAAGGACTCATGGCTGGAGGAATACCCCACTTCACCTTCCGGAAAATAACCATCTATGCCATCTCCTCGGGTGTAGATAATAGGCAGACCTTGCGATAAAGCTTCTACATAAACAACTCCGAACGTTTCAGCATAGGAAAGCAAAATAAAAAGATGGTTTTCTCGGTAAATCCTGAGTAGTTCCTCTTTATTTTTTACCTCTCCTACATAATTTATAGTATTACCATTAGTAATAGATTGAGCAATCTGGTCGAAATCTAATTCTAAAGAGTTTTTACCTACAATTGTAAGTTCATATTTACGATCATCGTACTTTTTTAAGAAGTCAATTAGTAGATCAAGCTTTTTACGTTTTATTATTTGTCCAACAAAAAGGATTTTAACAGAACTTAAATCTTGATCTGCCGGAGTTTTTTCGTAAACATTTTTTAACCAGAAATTATCTAAACCATTAGGCAGAGAAAAGAATGCGTTCGTGTCTATTTTTGGATAAAGTGTTTTAATAATGTTTTTATGTGATTGCGAAACAAAGAACACCATACTTACTTGCGAGAGTATTTTTCTGGCAATAAACCTAAAAAAAGAACTTTTCTTGATAAAGAAGTCAACATCCGTGCTTCTAACAGTTACAACAAATTTCCTGTTTGTAAATTTACTCAGTAGGTAAGCTGCTATTCCATCACTTATAAGGGTATGAGCATGTATATAGTCATATCCATTAGTTAATTTTTTCTTATTTATTACTTTAAATATTTTGAAGTATTTAGTAAAAAATAATTTTTTATCTACGTTGGTAAATATGTAATCAATATCTAAACCAGGAATATCGTTTTCACGATAACTTTCATATACTGGAATAAATAATTTATCTTCTCTATACTTTGTAATAGTAGTATAAAGATTATAATGAATTTTATTAGAAAGAAAATAGCTATTAATATGTAAAGCTTTCTTTTGCGTCATAAAGGTAATAAAATCCTACAATATATAAAATTTAATATATAACAACTTTTTATAAATGAGAAGTTTATATTTTACTGAATTATTGGTAATGATGTTCTATACTGTAATTTCCTAAAGTAAGAACATAAAATATCTCGCACTTATAAAGTAAGGTTATAGCAACTACCATACCTGATAATGTATCATCAAATAAATAAATTATTATACTTATAAGATTTTATTTAAAAATTTTGCACAAAAGTAACAAATATTATAAACAAGTATTAACTAATATGTTATTTAACCTTTAAATTTATTAATAAGGATAGGTCTACAGCTTTTGCTGATAAAATATTTGTTTTAGCATTTACTAAAATAGGTGTTTTGTTATTTCAGGTTAATCAGCCAAACAACTAGTTACTATAGTTTGGGATCTACCAGAATGTGCACTAATGGAAAGAAGGTTATAGAAGTTAATATTTATAAAACAAAAAACTCTAATCTTGTCTGATTAGAGTTTTTTGTTTTATAAATATTAATAATTTAATACCCAAGCAATAACTTTGGAATGCTATTAATAATAACGTGAAACTAATAAATCCATTATTGAACCAGAAACAAATTTTGCATGGGTAGGAGAAAGAACAGGCTGTATGTTAACATCTTTGTACACAGCTGATCCAGTTCTGCCAATTGGAACAAATTGGTCTAAGCTTAAAGTTGAAATTTGTTGATAAGGCCATGCTTTGCTACCAGAAGCGAACGGTAACATCCATTGGAATGCCTTTTTTAAACTTTTGCCGCTTGGGGTAGTGTAATCCCATAAATTTATACCAGCACTTTCCGCACAACTTGCCAACTTAAACCATGCTTCTAAATTTTTAGTGCTGTAAGTCCAGGAGTTAGTTCTAGATAATTCTAATTCTTGTTTACCCTCAACTGTAAATTGGCTTTCTATTCTGCTGTAAGCCTGCTTTTCTATTAAAGATTTAGCAAGAGTTTTATTGCCGACAAATAAGGCATAGGATACAACCTGTAAATTATGAAATGTACCAATATTATTAGGTTGTGCGGCTCCTTCTAATCCTACTACGCTAGTTAACATCCAGTTAAGATATTGATTGAACCAACCCTTTAAAGCTTCATGATTTTCTGCTGTCCAGGAAGGAGATCCAACTAACAACTGTACTCCATCTATCAGGTCAACAAATCGTTCGGTATCTATAGTGCCTACCCCATTCTCATTATCTACTCCTCTAACAATCTGAGTATATTTAAGATTAGGGTTCATTTTGGTAGCACTATTCAGGAAAAAAACTTTAAGAAGTTCAGCAGCTTTTTTCGCGTATTTTTCATCATTTGTAAAATAATAGGAAAGCCCAAGTAAACGAATATCCTTGCTTAATTCCCGGACATAAATCATGTCTTTTACTTCGTTCACCTCCGGATTCATCTGCCCGTCTTTTTTGATATAAGGCAAGCCATCAGATGTATTTGGGTTTGGCCACCAATACGTAGCCAAGCTTAAGTAATCATGCATATCCCCACTTGGCGGAGTTATAGTTTTATTTACTATAGTGTAGGGCGCTCTGTTTAAAGCTACGCTAGAGTTAGATATTAATAATTTTAGCGCAGATAAACACTGTTCATTGCCAGCATTTAGCTTAAATTTATTTTGCATTAAAAGGTCCGGATTCATCAGGAACGTATTGGGTCTTACCTGAGCTAATCCATTGAATGCAAAAATCAAAAGAAATAAAAAAAGAAATAAGGTGGATTGAGTAGATGTCTTCATGCTTAACTATTTACTATTACATTACTGATGCAAAAGTACAAAAAAAGACATTTACGATGAAAGCCGGTAAATGCCTTTTTTTTGTACTATTTTACTAAAACAGGAGCATAAAGGCCAATAAAAGTGTACTTTTAGCTCATTATGTAAGATGAGTACTCATTGGCTATGCGTGAAATGGAAAAATCTTTTGCCCGGTTAATCAAAATTTCCGGATCATATGTTGTATTAAGTGTATCAATAATACCCTGAGCAAGAGCGGCCGGATTTTCAACAGGGACTAGTATTCCATATTTGCCATTAGCTAATATCTCGCGCGGCCCGCTAGGACAATCCGTAGAAACTACTGGGGTACCTACTCCTAATCCTTCCACTATTACGTTACCAAAGCCCTCAAATCGGGAAGAAACGACAAGCGCTGCTGCCCGCTTTATATAGTAGGATGGATTATCAACAAAGCCAAGTAATAAAACATGCTCTTGCAGGGATAATTGCGTAAATAAATCTTCAATTTCTTCCCGCAATTCGCCTTCTCCTAATAAAATTAAAGAGATATCCATTTTCTCTCTAACTAAACTAAGAGCTTTAATTAATGTTGGATGATCTTTAGCGTGTGTAAAACGCCCAACACTAATAATGTATTTTTTGCCGTTAGCTGTAAATTGTTTGAATTTAGAATTAGATATTTCTTCTTCTTTTTCAGAAGGATCATAAACGGGATTATAAATTACCTTCATTTTGTCGCGGTTAACTCCCATGCGGTTAGAGAAATCATCCGCTACTCCACCGGATACGGCAACAATCTTATCGGGAACCTTATACATTACTTTAGCTAAAGTAAGGAAGTAAGGGTTCTTGTATAAACTTGGCTTGTTTGGATCTGCGTTATTTTCAGCCGTTTGGTTCGTGTGCAAAGAAACAACGGGTTTAGTTTTGTTGAAGGTGAATAAGCAGCAGAAAATATTAATTATGTTCAAAAACTCCCGAGCTGAAAGAACCGCTTGAGGTTTTTCACGGCGTAAATATTTAATAAAGCTGAAAATACTGGTTAATGCCCGGCCGCTGCCTTCAAACACGCGCACATTGGCAGGTAACTGACTTAAGAACTCGCCTTCTTTTTTGGTGAGAAACACATGTACTTCTACCCCTTCACTGGCGTATTGTTGAATTAAGTTTATAAATACTTTTCCTATCCCGCCTAATGCAAGCGTTCCTGGAAAGAAACATATTTTTTTTAGTTCTTCCACTTTCTTTTAAATATGATAAAATAAATTAAGATTTTACTTCAAGAAATTATTTTGGCTGAAGCACAGATGAATTTAGATTACTAGGTAAAACTTCGTGTTTTTGAGTAGCTTCTTTAATTATGTTTTGGGTTTTACGATAGGAGATTGATCCATATACTACTATAAAACCAAGCCATAGCCAAAAAATTCCTTCTCCCATAATAGAGCTAGGGCCTACCGCCATAAGAGGAAAAACCAGGATAGAAGAGCGGAGAATGGCTGGCAATGCATTAGCTATTACATTTTGATACCTACCAATCCTGTTAAAAGATTTAAATAGTATAAAAAGTATTCCTAAAAGAATAACTACTCCGTATTCCACCAGAATTTGTAGAAAGAAATTATGAGGCGGAATTCCTTCTAAGGGATAAAGGGAAGAACCTGGGCCCATACCAAATCCCATATTGTCAAGGGCATAGTTTATTGATTTTGTATAAATATTTATCCGGGCATCGTCTGTAGTAACTTCATTTTTCTCTACAACCAGGTATAATTTATTTATCATCGCATCAAGTAAAGAATCATTGACAACAATAACTCCGATAAAAGTTACTATAAGAAGTAACCCTAATTTTAATATATTGCTTTTGTAGGTATTAGGAGTGAGGAAAGAGAAAATTACAAAAAAGATAACACCTATAGAAAAGCTTGAAATAGCAGCCCTGGAGTAGGAACTAATTAGTATATATAAGCTTAATAATAAGCTTAATGCATTGATGGCATACCAAATTAAGGGCCGGTACCGTTTCATCAATTTTCCAAATAAAACCAATGCCGTTAAAGAATTGAAGAAGGCATAGTTATTTTGATTAATGAAGATAGAACGAGGTGCCAGAAAACCTACCCGATTAGCCAATCGTTCAATTTTTTCACCAATATCGGTATTAATCAGATATTGCTGATGCGTAACTTCATATAAACCAATTAAATTAATGAATATAGCACCAACAATCCATATTTTAATCAATACTTCAACTTTCTCTTCCGTGTCAATATATCTGGTAACTAACCAACATAACGCGATGCCAGTTTGTAAAATACCAAATTCTTTAATGGCTAAATCGGTATTGGGCGCCCATAATATACTTACTAATCCTAGGATTAAAAAGAATAAGCTGAATTTGTAAAATCCTTCTAAAAATGGATCAGCCCACTTTTTACGTGATAAAACAATAACGAAGAAGCCAACAAATCCAAAGAACCGTAACGGATATAATGAGAAAAAAGAAACGTCTAACTTTACTAGTGTACTACCTAAAAAGACGCTTGCTATAGCTAACAAGGTAATTATGTACCTCCAATCCAGTCTTGACTTTACGCTCTCCCGCTTTATTTGGTACATTTATTTTTATATTATAAGGTATAATGTAAATTACTATAAATAGTTAATTTATATAAGTAGCCTTCTTTATTTATTAAAAGAAAGCTTTAAATTATTTATGTGAAGTTTTAAGTAAAGCCAAAGACCTTGTTTATTCCAATTCATTTTGTTTAATAAACTATAATTGATTCCTTTACCTTGATAAACGTTTCCGTTTAAGATTATATAGATGTACCTATTCTGATAAAATTTTATCGCGTCCTTTAGATTTTTATCTGAAACAGTTCCAAGAAGGTGTTGTAAAAAGGGTGAAAAAATAAACTTGGTTTCCCGCTCTATATTTTTAGTAACCATATTAACTGAATCAATATGGTAGTAAGACATTGCTTTGTTTAGCCAAAGGCATTTCTTACTATTCCATAAACACCTGGTCCAGGTATCCATGTCTCCTCCTCTTTTAAATTCGTTTTCAGGAAATTTACCTGCTTTTTTCAATACATCCGTTTTAATGGACACTGCCCCCGTCCAGATGGGCTGAGGACCTTTCAGAAAGTCAATTAAAGTAAATTCTTTAGTGGAAAGATGTTTATTTGCTTTAGAATAAGCATCTAATTTCTTTTCTTCTCCTTTTGTCCAGAACCAACCCCAACTTACAATGTCCAGATTGCTGTCTTTCTTAATAACTTCTGCAATGGATGCTAATAAATCTAATTCCCATTCATCATCTGCATCCAAGAAACAAATCCAGTTATATTTTGCATTGTCAATACCCACATTTCGGGCTGCGTAGCCACCCGGTCCTGGGGTATCGCGCCGGAATCTCCTTACTCTTTCATCATTAAATTCTGCAAGTTTTTCAGAAGAACCATCTGTTGAAGCATCATCCACTAAAATAAGCTCGAAATTACGATAGCTTTGATGAAGTACAGAATTTACAGATCTTTCTAGGTGGGGTAATTTGTTATGTACAGGAACAATAATGGAAAAGAACAGATCGGCATTCATATGATTTATAGGAAGATGTTAAAAGTAGAGTGCATTAGTAATTTACCTCTTACATCTTTTAGGTTAATTAAAAACCAATACTTTATATATACTAAATATTCTGGGTATGTTAGGCAACTAAAATTAAAAGGTATTAAGCGTCGTAAACTGGTTTAGCACCATGCACTAAACGTAGTTCTTCGTAGGCCCGGGTAACCCTAATGTTATATCTGGTAAAAAATACCAATAATTTCAGCCGGAAGTTAAGCTGCTTGCCCCGGGAAAAAATATGTTTGAACTCGTTAAATGGTGGCCGAATCTCATAAGCAAAATTTATGTATTTCTGCAGAACACTTGTTTCTGACTCCACAATTTCTTTTTTACCAGATACAACCCGACGAGCTTTTTTTATTATTTGTTCTAATTCTTTTCTTGCTGGGTGCTTTACAATTACATTAGAACCATAACCTATCTGAAAGTTATTTAATGTTGCTCTTTTACCCCATTCAAAATCACCTCCAGAATACATACTTTGATTAAAAGGACCTATTTTATCTAAAACTGCCTTTTTAGTAAACATGTTAGCCGTAACCGACCTTCCATTTTTTACATTTTCATCTTGCCGAAAAGCATACACTATTTCGTAAGCTTCTGCTACCGTATATTGATTTCCAGAAAAAAACAATTCAACTTTCCCACCAATCCTATCATATTCCAGGTTTTCCTCAAAAAATTGGACAGCATTTTTTAACCAATCATAATGAGGTATGCAATCTGAATCAGTAAACCCAAATATTTCACCTTTAGCTAAGCTAATTCCCTTATTACGAGCAGCGTAAGAGCCAGAAATACTTTCTGGGACTACTGTAATATTTTCCGGTAAATAATAATTTTCCGGAACCTGATCTTTCGGATCATTATTCACAATAATTACCTCAAAAGATTTTTTTGGGTAAGTTTGTTTGTCTAAGGCATCAATACAATAAGATAATCTCTGCCAATCACGGTAGGTAGGTATTATAATAGAAATAAAAGGTATTGAAGACATTAACTTTAAATTTTTATTAATTACAGCCTATCATTTTTAGTGCCAAATAGAGTAAGCATTATAAAATGAACTTTAGGTAAGATGGAACTTAGGTGATAAATTGTGTACTCAATCCAAACAGTTTTATGTTTCGATAAAACCTTCTTAACTGTTCAATAGCGATAAAACGAAAAGTTAAATGATACTTATTTTTTAAGTTGAGCTTAAAAAGTAAGTATTGCTCTTTAAATTAGAGCTATTAAAATTTAACAATTTGTTTATACTGCAATTTGCTTCTTTTTACGATTCTTAAATTGTTGAATCTGTAAATTCAATTCAGATTTCATAAATAGCCAAATTACTCCTGCGTAGCTAATCATTAAACCAATACCGCATAACACAAAATGTAATTTAGCATTGTAAAGGAAATAACCTACAAGATAAGCAACTACACTAGCTATTAAAGGTCCTTTTAAATTAGATAATAACTCTCCAAAAGATATATTTAACAGTTTTTTTAGAAAATATTGAGCTATTATTACCTCTAAGGCTTTATTTACCAGGTAGGCATAGGCTGCTCCAATTATACCGTACTTGTATATACCTAATGAAATTAAGGGTACATAGAGGAATAAAGCTTTAAAAAGCTGCAGATTCATTTCTAATTTTGGCTTACCTAATCCGCGAATTAACGAACCATGGCTGTTAACCATCATATGTACCATAACAGATAAGGCTAATATTTGCAAAGGTAAAATAGTGTCATGCCATTTTGTCCCGAAAAAGTTGATGATGAAAGGCTCACCAAGAACAACTAAACAAACCATTATGGGATAAATAACAATACTGTTATATTTTACAACATTTAGATAATAGCGCTTAAGGGATAGAGGATCATCCTGCTTCTTGCCGTAAACGGGATACATCACTTTATTCATAATGTTCATTAACTGACTTCTAAAAGTATCAGTAAGTACAAACGCCAGCGTATACGTACCCAAAGCAGAGGCAGTCAATAACTTACCAATCAACAAATAATCAATTTTCTGAATCAGGTTGTTGAATAGATTTGTTCCGGTAGTATAAACTCCAAAGCCAAATATATCGTGGAATGCTTGTTTGTCCCACATGAATTTAGGATACCAGCCGGTTGCTCTAAAGTATAAAGGCATAGCAACAATAAAGGTTGCAACCGAATTAAATACCAAAGCCCATACTCCAAAGCCCATGTAAGCTAAAATTAAAGCCAAAACTCCTGAAAAAATAGTAGAAACATTACTAATGAAAGCAAGCTTCTTAAAATTCATTTGTTTCGTTAATTGAGCATTATGAACTAGATTTATAGGACTGGATAATACTCCTAAACTTAAAACCGGAATAATGCTGCTTAAAATAGGCTCTTTGTAAAAAACAGCCGCTAAGGGAGCTACAATAAAAAATATTATTAAATAAATAGCTACTGACCATATTACTCCCGTCCAAAAGGAAGTATGATAATGTACTTCTTTTAATTGTTCTTCTTTTCGTTGTACGAGGGCTGCGCCAATTCCTAAATCATTAAATACCTGCACGAAGCTGGTAAACACAGTTGCCATGCCAACAATCCCAAATTGGTTTGGGAATAGAAGCCTTGCTAAAATAAGCTTGATGGCAAAATCGAATGATCTATTTATAAGAAGTTGAACAACATTCCAAAATACACCCGTTACTACTTTCCCTTTCAGATTTTGAGAATCCATTTTACGAGATGGTTATGAATTAACTCATTTAATTATACCTACTGATAAATATCTAAACTACTTATCAGTAGGTATAAAAAAGGTTAAAATGATACTGTTTAAATTTATTTTATACTCTAAACCAAGTTTAAATATTAAGCTTTGGCTCTGTTTCTTGGTTTAATTTTCCAGGATTCATTTTTTTCGTCAGTATAGCCGTAGCCATAACCGCCATAACCTTTTTGTTTTTTAGCGTCGTTTAAGACCATCATAAGATTTTTTAACTTATTGTTCTTATAAATGTCTTCAATTATGTTTACCTGGTCTTTTAGAGTATAATTATAGCGCATTAAATAGATGGTAGAATCAATGTAAGGCGAAAGTGATAAAGCATCTGCTACTTGTCCAACCGGTGAGGTATCTAATACAATATGATCAAACCTATCCTTTAATTCTTCTATTAATTCTCCTACTTTAGGCAACATCATTAACTCTGCCGGATTGTAAGGAATAGGGCCAGAACCAACCGCATACAACCCGGTAACTGTTTGAAGAGCTACTATAATATCATCTATAGCGGATATCTCTGAGTTCAGGTAATTGCTAATCCCTTTTTCATTTGGAATACCTAAGCTTTCTGTTAATCCGGACTTTCTTAAATCAAAATCTACAACAGCTACTTTTTTACCCGCTAAAGCTAAGCTCGAAGCTAAGTTTAAACTAAAGAAGGTTTTGCCTTCACCGGACATGCTCGAAGTAACAAGAATAACTTTGTTATCCTGGCCTAGAGTAGCCAACTGCAAGTTCGCCCGGTTATGCCGAAACAATTCGGCAACCAAACTTCTGCTCTTATCTGTTACTACTAAGGTCTCTCTGGTATCATTATGCGATATTTCACCGAGTAAAGGAGCAGTTGTAACAAGTTCCACATCCTTAAACTCCTGAACTCTATCATTAAAGCTATCTTTTATTACAACGAAGGCGAAAGGAAGGCCCATGCCAACTATAAAGGCTAATAACAAAATCAGAGGCTTTTTAGGTTTAGTTGGGGCATCACCAGCAAAAGGTGGATCTATAATACGCGAGATGGAAACCGTGGCAGCTAAAGAAAGAGCCGCTTCTTCACGTTTCTGTAACAGATATTGATAAAGCGCTTGTTTAATGCCTTGTTGTCTGTTAATTTCCAGTAAATCACGTTCCATAGAAGGTACCTGCTTTATTCTGGAAGCATTTTGAGCTAAATTGGAACGCAGCTTATTCCGGGTAATAACTAAACCACTCTTAATGTTCTTAAGGTTTTCTAACATATTAGCCTGTAAATTACTTAACTGCTCGTTTATGTTTAAAACCAAAGGATTGTCGGGTTGAGTTGTGCGCAACATACGTTGCCGCTCCAATTGCAAAGAATTAAATCTTGAGATTAAATCCAGTAGAGTAGGATCTTTGATATTTAAATTACTAGGAGCCAATTCATATCTTCCTTTTTGGCTCTTAAGATAATTCTCCAGTGAATTAAGAACATCTATCTGAATACCCCAGTCTGTTAATTCGCGATTATAATCGCTGGCATTGTTTATTGATAATTGAGCTTCGGTTACTACATCTGTAACTACTTTTTGTTTTTTGTAGCTTTCTACTTGTTTTTCAACATTAGATAGTTCAGCGGTTAAGTCTTTTAAACGTGCATCAATAAATTGAACTGTATTAGTAGCAATAATATTCTTATCTTCTATAGCCTCTTTATTGTAAACTTCAATCAGTTTATTTACAATATCTCTTCCTTTTTCGGGTACTGCATCCGTTAAAGTTATAGAAAGAACATTAGTCTCTTTTGTAACAGGAGCTACCTCAAGTTTGGTATTATAAGCGGTAGCAAGTTTATCTAAATTGTTAAATTTAATTTTGATATCTTTAATTTCACTGGCTGCGCTAAGGGAATTAGCCAAAACGGTAAAAGTAGCGTATGGCTTAGTAATTTGCTGACCTATTTTATAGGCTTTAACACCTTGAGCATCTTTTAAGGTAAAAGTATTCTTGTCTTCTAAGCGAATGGTAATTAAGTTGTTGTCATATGCTAAAGGGTTGAACTGATTTACAGCAACTTTAATTGGCAAATAATTAACGTATACCTCTTTTTCTTTAATTGGGCCATCTATAAAATAAGTAGTATTCATAGAAAGCTCCTTAAGCACTCTAACCATCAGGCTTTTTGCTTTAAATACCTGAATTTCGTTGTGAACGCTTCTAGTCGATTGAAAAATATCTAAATCGTTAAAAGCTTCTCCTTTAGAACCATTCGGATCTTTTTTATCGTCTTTTATTTGAATAGTACTTACTATTGTATACTCGGGCGTAGCATACAGTAAGTAAAAATAAGCTAAACCTAAGCAGAGTACAACGGATGCCAAAAAAAGGGGCCAGTACTTTGAATATTTATTTAGTACGCTCTTTAAGCTAACTTGCTCTGTTTCAAATGGAAGGACTTCTCTATTAGCCATATATCAATAATTAAAAAAATCTCGTAATAATAAGTGTGAGTAGGGAGGTAGCTCCAACTAATATGGTTGAAAGGTTTCTGTTCGTATTAGCTTGAGTTGCTCTGTATTTACCCACAACAGGTTCTACATACACAACATCGTTTTGTTGTAAGTAAAAATAAGGTGAATTAAGAGTCTCTTTGGTGTTTAAATTAACACGAGTAATATTTCGTTTACCTTCTTTCTCCCGGATGATTAATACATTTTCTCTTTTTCCGTAAACTGTCATATCGCCAGCCATACCTAAAGCTTCTAATACATTAATTTTTTCGGTTGGTACACTAATAGTAGACGGTCTGTTTACTTCACCAATAACAGTCACTTTAAAGTTTAAATAACGGATATTAACAATTGGTTCCCCTTTAATGTATCTTTTAAGTTCAGCTATCATTTTTTTAGTGGCTTCTTCCTTAGACAATCCCCCTAATTTAATCTGACCCAAAACCGGGTAACTGATAAAGCCATTTTTATCAACTAAAAATCCTTCTTTTACTAAGTTGGTATTCGTATTATTAGAGTTGTTAACAGTAGGGGGGAGTAAGATACCGCTGTTAAATAATGCATTTGATTCAGGGTTTAACGTACTCACACTAATGCCTAAAAGATCGTCAGGCTGAATTTTAGGATCTACGGAATTAAGTATTTTTGTACTCTGGTCGGTATTTTCTTGCAAATCGCTAAAGTATACCAGGTTCCGGCTAGGACCACAAGAAAATAAAAAAACAAAAATGATTAGATAAAATGACTTGTTCATTTTAGAAATTGAATATTTATAAAATTTTAGCATCACACGAAATATAATTACAAAGTAAATAGATTTTTTATATAAAAAGTGTAAAAAAAGCTATTTATAGGTTAAAAAATTATAAACAATCAAATTGAGTTTAGGTATTTTATTCTTCATTTACTTTCCAGGGAACCTTTTAAATTTTAATAAATATTATTTTATATATGTATACGCTCTTGTTGGTTAATAAAGCTAAATTAACAAGTATAAACAAAGGCGTTAATTATTAGTCCTTATTGAGTATTGCCGTTTAATTTTTAATTACAGTTAACGGGTATAACAAATAATAAGCCAAACATTTAAATTTTAATATATAATATTGCAATAATGTAACTAGGTTTAGTAAGTGTTTGTACCGAATACTTCAACTAGTTTCAAATTTTAAATCACCACTTGGAACAAATTTTAAGCCAATATTAAATATTTTATTTATTATCGTTTTTTAATACAATAGGATATGTTAAGGTTAATACGAAAGTAATATTAAGTTAGATATAAATGGAATGGATTGGTACTGATTTAATTATAGTTGTAGTTCTAAGGTAAATTAGAAATAAATAATAAGTATATCGAAGCTATAAATAGCTAATTGGAAACTTAGAATGAGATAAAGTAAAAGAGTACATGTTCCATAAACATATACTTTCTCGAACATTCGTTAATTAAGTATGTTTTAAGAATGCTACAAAATGTTATTTAAAAACATTTAATGCTTAACTGCCAGGCTTGTGAAAATTACAAACCCTAGAAGTTTAAATTTGCAACGAAAACTTTATAAAATAGAGCCTCCAAAAATTTAGGAGCTATAATCAGACGTTAATAGCCTTCTTTGCTTATTCTACTCTTTAAATTTAATATAAACTTATTTTATTGTTCCGTAAGCTAGTTTTAGGAAATATAGCCTACTAGTATGTTATTTTAAATTATGTTTAATTAAATTTTATTGAAAATGTTCAATTTTAAATCTATTTTATGAAGATATATATCTATAATATATCGTATACACTACTAAAATAAGTAGTATTAAGTTAAAGAATAAGGGGGTAACAAATTAGACTTATTAACTTTACCGTATTGATTGCTAAAAGTGTTGACCAATATAGTACCCACAATAAGTTATTTAGTGGGATATAAAAGAACGGAAAGCTTATGAAAAATACTATTATTATATTGCCAATTGAGTTAACGTATAATTATAGGTATAAAGAACGGTTTAAAGGGGTGGTAGTACATAATAAACTCATTCGTACTCCTGAACCTCGCAGTTACCCATATATGATAATACCTGATTTTGGCGCTTATATTTATTCTTTAAATTAAAGTTTAAACTTAACTTAAGTAAAAACCAGCTTTAATAAGCTGGTTTTTTTACGAGTTGTATAAAAATTAATATTTTAGTTGAAAAAGTATTATAACTACTTTTTATCCGTGCATGAAAATTAAAATAAAGTAATATTCTTTACATTATCAGATCCCGGAACTAGTTAATTCTAAAATTTGTAGAAAAAGATAGAGTAAAAGTTTAAATTATTCATTTAATACAGGTATGGCGGTTAATTTAGATCAGATTGGAACAAGATTAAGTTTTTACATGAGGATTAAAGGTTTAGATATATTTGCTATGGGCGAACGTACTGGTACTTCTGCCATGTTAATATCTAATATAATATCCGGTAAAAACTACTGCATGGATGATTTATTAGCTGTACTAAATAAATTGCCAAATTTAAATTCGCATTGGGTTATATACGGGGAAGGTAATATATTTAAAGAAGAAAATATTTCTCTTTCAAGCTTGGATGCGGAATTAATGCATAAAAATCGGATGAAGCATTTAGGTGAAATGCAAAAGCTTTTAGAAGTATTAGACGAAATCGAGCGGACTAAAAAGAATACCTCTAAGTTAGACGAACTTAAGGCTCGTATATCAGAACTTACGAAAGAACTCTAAAACTAAATTCTGGGAGTTTCTCTTTTTGGCTGTTTATAGGTTATTGTTGTTTATAGCCTTTATTTAAAGATATAACCTTTGAGGTAATAATATTAATTTTACGTAGCTTTTGAGTAAGTTCGTCTAAGGTGTGCGAATCACTCGAAGAGGTAATATTAGAGCTAAAACTAGACTGTGCATCTGTTTGAATTATATTTCTAATATTGGCTTCAATCTTACGACGGTAAGTGTATAAACTGTAGTATAGATATCCAAATTCTCTTAACTGTAACCTCGATTCCTGTATTTTTTTATTATTCATTCCCATTCTCACTTTCCGACTACGTATTTATTCGCTAGTTGAAGAATTAGTACGTGAAATTGGGTGTTGAGTTAAGGTAATACCCCTTTTATTTTATATTTAAACGCATTTCTGCCTTCTTGCATACTCTTTTTGTTTAGGCGCGTATACTAATTCTTTACGTTTTTAGTATTTCACTCCTCTTAACGAACTACCATTAAGTTTTAGAATTTAGATTTCTGAGATAGCAGCACAACTCCATTTACTATTTATAGTTGTACAAGAAAGTAGAATATAATTTCCATTTTAACAGAATAAGTATGAGATTCATACTTTACAAAGCAACGTTAACAACTATTTTCTTGCTACTATTTAGTTGTTCGGTTAATAACAAGAAGAGTTATATTAACAATGTTACTCTGGAAAGTGGTAAGTGGATATTAATAAATTTAAACAGCCAGGAAGTAATTAAGCAAAATGCAGATCGGCCAATTTACTTGGAATTTAATGTAACGGACCAAAAATTAACCGGATTTGCTGGATGTAACCGATTATTTGGAGCCTTCAATTCGAAAGGAAGTGCTATTGCCTTTTCCCAGATTGGTTCTACTAAAATGATTTGCCCGGATGCAAACATTGAAACTGATTTTATTTCAGGTTTACAGCAAATAACCCGTTATCAGATTGATGGTGAAAAACTGTTGTTGTATAATCGGACAAATCTTCTACTTACTTTACGTCTTTTAACAGATTAAGTAAATTCTTTTCTATTTCTTCCGATAGAAAGTAAATTAACCTCTTTACTATAATTTTCTTATACAGGTCTTTTAAAGAACCTTGTAAATAAATTTTATTGGCAAAGCAACCAAAACAGCTGCTTCTGAATCTTATCTATAGTTGTTGATTTAAACCTATTTGGCTTAGGCTTGTCTAACTGGTATGATAAAATTTATGGGTGCGTTAAAGTTGTATGTATGTGGCTTACTGTTGGTGGTAGTCCTTGGTTTAACAGGCTGCAACGGAGAAGAACAGGAAGTAATACCGCAACAAACCTGCGATACTCAAGCTACTGTTAAAAATTTGCCCGGATGTGGGTTGGTATTAGTACTTAAAAATAACCAAATATTAGTGCCTGTTAATCTTACCACTTTACCTGAAATAAAGTCTGATCGGCAGCAATATAAAATAAATGGTTTTACTGTTGAGGAAAATCAACAAGTAATAATAGGCTTTGTAAAAAAAGGACACGTAGATAAAGCCTGTTTAGTTGGTGGTCAATTAGCTGAGGTTACCTGTATTGTTGGTTACCAGGCACAACCATAATTTTTTAATAAATTTGTGAAGAGTTATTTAATCGAGTTAAATAGCGAGGCCCGTTTGGTACTATTACCTGACGGGCCATTTTTTATTTAACAATACTGGCATAATACTTGTTTTAACAAAAACCAGAATGAAGCTCTTTTAGGCCACAGAAGAATATGTTAAGGTTTGATACTGCTTCGTTTACGTAATAAAAATGATTTGCTGGTAATTGAGGCCAGAAAACTATAAAGATAAGATTAAAGTTTAGTAGTTTAACTGAAAAGGCTCTGGTAGTTTACCAGAGCTTTTTTTATGTATATGCTCCAGAATAAGTTTTTGTCGAATATACAATGGGTAGTATTTAATACACCTCTACACTAATAATTTGTAAAAAGGAGATTTAATACAGCTTAATAGCTCTTATTTTCGTATAGGCAGTCAAATAATTAGAAAGATACTGAAAGGGATAGCCGCAAACCTGCATGAAGATTATTGATAAGCAAGTTATTTACGATGGTTTTTATAAGCTATATAAAGTAAAATTAGATGCCGAAGGTACTGTTCTGGAACGAGAACTGTTTGATACCGGGCAAGCTGTAGCTGCCCTGGTTTTTGATACTGTTCGGCAGCGCTACGTTTTTGTTAAGCAATACCGCTTGGCAACCAATAACGATGTACTAGAGATAGTTGCCGGTATGCACGACAAACCCACTGAAAGTTTAGAAGAAGCCACCTGCCGGGAAATAGAAGAAGAAACAGGTTATACCGTAGATAAAATTACTTCTATTGCTTCTTATTACTCTTCGCCGGGAGCTTTTGGCGAAAAATTAAACGTTTTTTACGCGGAAGTAAGTAAGAAAAGTTCGCAAGGAGGAGGTTTAGCTGAAGAACACGAAAATATTAAAATAGTAGAAGTTGCTCCGGAAGATTTAGTAAATTTAACCATAGAAGACGGCAAAACTATAATTGCTGTGCAATGGGCATTGCTTCAAAAAATGAAATAACTCTTCGATTCGCTAAACTTCAATTATTAATTAATACAAAATGGCTACCGTATTTAAGTAGCCATTTTGTATTATAAAAAATTAACGTAAGCGGTCTACAGAACGAACCAGTTGCTCGTCGCGGCGAATAAACCGGTTAGCCAGTGCATTTAAGGCCAGCGCAAGTAAGGGTAGATAAAACCCGGTTTCATACTCCCCACGGCCAGGTGTTTTTACAATTTCTTCCCCTACGTAAGAAACATAATAAAAGCAACTTCCCATTAGACCTGCTAAAAGCAGGGTGTTCAGAAAACCTAATTTCATTTGCGTGAGCCGGTTTTTATACTGAAATATTTCGTATAAAGCTACCAACGCAGCTAAAATGGCTAAAATAGCTATGGCTATAGTCGATTTTGAAACAGTAGCCATGGTATTGCCAGTAGAAGGAGTGTTAGAGGCAGCTAAAGAAAAAGCATTTAAAACATACTCCTGACCATTAGCATCTGTCTTTGACCAAATGGGCAAAAACAACAGACAAATTAAAGCTACCGCTATCAGAAACAGAAAAACAGATTGAATTCTTTGGATCATTTCAGAGTTAATTACCTTACATATTTTTACAAAAATAGACACTTCTTTCGCAAAAACCATGAGTGCTGCCTACATTGTGGATATTGTACGTACCCCGGTTGGAAAATTTGGTGGTTCCTTAAGTTCTGTGCGCCCCGATGATTTAGCGGCCCATGTAATGAAGGTCTTGCTAGAACGAAACCCGGAAATTGATTTAAATTTAATTGAAGATGTTATTTTGGGCGCTGCTAACCAAGCCGGCGAAGATAACCGAAACGTAGCCCGCATGGCAGCATTGTTAGCCGGTTTACCGCCCGAAACAGCCGGAACAACCGTTAACCGATTATGTGCTTCGGGGTTGCAATCGATAATGGATGCAGCACGGGCTATTAAATGTGGCGAGGGCGCGATATATCTGGCAGGAGGAGTAGAAAGCATGACCCGGGCACCTTTTGTGCTAGCTAAAGCAGAGAATGCCTTTTCGCGCGAAATGCAATTGTTTGATACTACTCTGGGTTGGCGATTTATTAATAAAAAATTAGCCAACTTATATTATCCCTATACCATGGGCGAAACGGCCGAGAACGTAGCTAAAAAATGGCAAATTTCCCGCGAACAGCAAGATGTTTTTGCCCACGAATCACAATTAAAATACCAGCACGCAGCACAAAATAATTTTTTTCAAAAGGAAATTACACCTGTTCCAATTCCGCAAAATAAAGAAGAAACTTTAAGTTTTTCAATTGACGAGCATCCCCGTTTAACTTCTCTGGAAAAATTAGGTGCTTTAAAACCAGCTTTTGTATCAGAAAATGGAACCGTTACGGCGGGTAACTCTTCGGGTATAAATGATGGAGCGGCTGTCGCACTTTTAGTAAATGAGGCAGTAATTAAACGATTTCGTTTAAAACCTATAGCCCGGATTGTTTCGTCGGCAGTGGCAGGAGTCGCGCCTGCTTATATGGGTATAGGTCCCGTGCCTGCAACCCAAAAAGCCCTGCAACGAGCCGGGTTAACCCTCAACGATATTGACCTTATTGAATTAAATGAGGCGTTTGCTGCTCAGGTATTAGCTTGTATGCAGGAATTAAAATTTGACCCGGGTAAAGTTAATGTAAACGGCGGTTCTATTGCTATTGGGCACCCATTGGGAGCGAGCGGAACCCGTATTTCTGCCACTTTACTGCATGAAATGCAGCGCCGCGAAAAGGTGCGTTTCGGTTTAGCTACCATGTGCGTGGGGGTAGGACAAGGGGCTGCTATTATTTACGAAAAATGTTGATGCTTCTGCGTTAATCTGTAAAATAGTTTTCTGAAAACATATATATGAGCAAATCTGTAATATATTTGCCCATATGCGCTATTTCCTCGAAATCGCTTACGACGGCACTAATTACCACGGTTGGCAAATACAACCGAATGCGATATCGGTGCAGCAAGTATTAAACGACTGCCTGAGTACTGTACTACGCGAAACCATTGAAACGATTGGCAGTGGTAGAACCGATACCGGGGTACATGCCGAGCAACAATTTGTGCATTTTGATGTAGCCAGAACTTTAAACAAAACAGAAGCTTGTTACCGGTTTAATCGCATTTTACCTCCAGATATTGCGGTAAAAAATATTTACGAAGTACTACCAGAGGCCCATGCCCGGTTTGATGCCATTGCTCGTACCTACGAATATCGTATTTGTTTACAGAATAATCCATTTTTGCGCGCTTTTAGTTATTTTTTAGGTCGGCATCCAAACGTAGAACAACTGAACGAAGCAGCTTCAGCTTTGTTGAATTTCGAAGACTTTACTACTTTTTCGAAAGTAAAAGGAGATACGAAACATTACCAATGCCAACTTTATCAAGCCAACTGGCAGTTACGAGACCCGGATATGCTTATCTTTACTATTCGGGCTAATCGGTTTTTACGTGGTATGGTGCGGTTAATAGTAGGAACGTTGCTGGATGTAGGTAGTGGTAAATTGTCCGTAGCGGCTTTTAAGGAAGTAGTTGCCAGTCAGGATCGCCGGATGGCTAGTGCGGCTGCACCTGCTACTGGTTTGTTTTTAATTAAGGTAGAATATCCGGAAAACTTTTTGATGATAAAGTAGTTATTGTTTTACTTCCTCATCTAAATGAATATTACCGGCCGCAAAGTAAACATTAACGGACCTATCACGTTTTAAAAAAGAATAAATTTGCAGTTAAACAGTAGCAGTTTCCGGGAGCCTGGATTCTTCTGCTCTAATCTCTATCCTTAATTTTGGAACCAACATCAAATTCAAAAATAGGTAAAGCCTTCGACTATAGTACTCTGCGGCGATTATACGCGTTCGTGAAGCCTTACCAAAAAATATTTTACTTTCTTATTTTTCTAACAGTTGCTTCGGCGTTACTGGCCGCTGTACGGCCGTTTATGATTCAGTATACGGTAGACAAATACATTATGCTGGGCGATAAATCCGGCTTAAACCGCATGTTTATTTGGTTAGCGGTATTATTGGTAGGGCATGCCGTGGTTCAATACCTGCATACTTATTTTGCCGGTTGGTTGGGGCAGTACATCGTTCGGGATATTCGGGTGGTATTATACCGGCATCTTTTAAAGCTTCGCCTTAAATTTTACGACCGCACTCCCATTGGTACCTTGGTTACTCGTAACGTTTCGGATGTGGAGCAGCTTTCGGATGTATTTAGCGAAGGTTTAGCCGCTATGATTGGCGATGTGTTGCAGTTGGTGTTTATTTTAGGCTATATGCTCTACATCGACTGGAAATTGACCTTGGTGAGTTTATCTATGTTTCCGTTATTGTTTGTGAGCACTTACATATTTAAGGAAAAAATAAAATCCTCGTTTCAGGAAGTGCGCACGGCTGTAGCTAGTTTAAATGCTTTTGTGCAGGAGCATATCACCGGTATGAGTATTGTGCAGATATTTAACAACGAAGCCCGGGAAATGCAAAAGTTCGAAAAAATAAATCAGGAACATACCAAAGCGCAAATCCGGTCGGTACTGTATTATTCAATCTACTTTCCGGTGGCCGAAGTAATTGGCGCCGCAGGTACCGGTTTACTGGTTTGGTACGGAGCTAAAGGGGTTTTAAACGAAGATATTACCTTGGGGGTACTTATTGCCTTTATTATGTACATCGCCATGTTTTTCCGGCCTATCCGCCAAATTGCCGACCGGTTTAATACTTTGCAGCTGGGTGTAGTAAGTACCGACCGTATATTAAAGCTATTGGATAGCAACGAACTTATTTCAGATACAGGAAATTACGCCCCGGCTACTATTAAAGGTGATGTGCAATTTGAGCACGTATGGTTTGCTTATAACAACGAAGAATGGGTACTCCGCGACATTTCCTTTAATGTAAAAGCTGGTCAAACAGTGGCATTTGTGGGGGCAACCGGAGCCGGTAAAACATCAATTATTAATTTGTTGAGCCGTTTTTACGAAATTAACAAAGGTATTATTCGTGTAGATGGCCACGATTTAAAAGAATATGATTTAAGTGTTTTACGCCAGCACATAGGTGTAGTACTGCAAGATGTATTCTTATTTTCGGGTTCTATTGCCGATAATATTACTCTGGGGAATAAAGCCATAACAACGGAGCAGATTTGGCAAGCAGCCGAATTGGTAGGAGCCGATAAGTTTATTCAGCGTTTACCCGGTGGTTTGGATTATAAAGTAATGGAACGGGGGGCAACTTTATCGGTAGGGCAGCGCCAGTTAATTTCGTTTGTCCGGGCCATGGTGTACGATCCTAAAATTATTATTCTCGACGAGGCCACTTCTTCAGTAGATTCTGAAACGGAGGAGTTAATTCAATATGCCATTCAACAGTTAATGCAAGGGCGTACTTCTATTGTTATTGCGCACCGTTTGTCTACCATCCAAAAAGCCGATAAAATTATTGTAATGGATAGAGGCGAGATAAAAGAAGCTGGCACCCACGAAGAGTTAATGCAGAACGAAGGATATTACACCCAACTTTATAAGATGCAGTACAAAGAAGTGATTTAAAGAATAAGTTTCTGCTGCTATTAAACCTACTTGCTAGTTGTTTTAAATAAAAGTTAACTGGTAGATTTACCCCGGGTTGTTTAGTTTCTACTTCTTATTTCAAATACCTTTATCCGATTATTCAATTTAGTTACCTCCGTGAACAGAAAGTTTAGTTTTATTATTGTTTTTATATTACTAATTGGTTTTGGAATTTATGCCTATCTGGGTGGTTTTAATGCAGTACAAGTAATTAGAACTACTTCTAAACCAGTATTTATTGCGGGCAGATATTTTGAAGGCAGTATGAAAGATAAAAACTTAGGTCTTTATTTTCAGGAAGCAGCTAAACTGCTCGAAGAAAAGAAAATAGCTGGCTATTTAGGTAATATATATTATAACAATCCCGAAGAGGCCCACGATAGTATTCGGGCGTTAATTGGGGTAGTGGTACCTGATTCGTTGGTAGCACTACCCGAAGGGTTTGAACTACATAAATGGCCAGGAAGTAAACCGGTGGTACAAGCCAGCGTAAAGGCCCATTATTTTTTAGCGCCGAATAAACTTTATTCCGAACTATTTGATTACGCCAAGAAAAATAAATTAAACCTTAAAAAACAGTACTTAGAAGAATTTCCAGATACTCGTTACGGCCGAGTACAGGCTCAATTAGCAGATTAATCAATGTGAAAGGAAAAAAACTTACTCCAATTTGGGTGCCTTTAATAAGATTGAGTTCTATTTCATTGTTCGTTGCTTTGTATTAATCCCGTGGTTTGTAAACTCCGTGCGGATACGTCATGCCTTCAAGATTCAGTTCTGATCCTAGTCTATAAGAAATAAAATAAGTTAAACCCAGAGCAACCTTAGGAGATATTCCGTAATAATCTTTCCGGTTAAAGTTGCGATTTAGGTAAGGGACGCTTGGCCAAATACAACTAATTCTAACCTGATAAAGTGATAATATCTGACCAAAGGTCCGAAAGCTATTGTTTGAATTTGAGTATTATAAAATAAAATATCATAGGATTCCCACTTACCGAATTGCTCATGTTTATAGTTAAAGGTTAAATCAATGGTTAAATTTTGCTAAAATAAACGCAAAGTATATATATACTTATAATAGCGAGACAAAGCAAAAAGGCTATTCTGCTATAAATAAATCTAGAGTGATCTGGTCGGCTAACAGTTTGCCCTGGTTAGTTAAGGTGAGGGTATTATTTTCTAATTGAGCCATTCCTTTTTGAATAATACGCGATAAATAATTGCCGTGCAGTTGCTGTAAATCAAAGCCGAATGTATTTTTTATTTTATTTAAATCGCAGCCCCAAATAGTCCGGAGGGTAGTCATTAAATATTCATTTGCCTGATCTGCCAAGCTAAGAGTCTCAACGGTAGCGGGTATTTTATTTTGGGAAAGGGCGGCCAAATATTGGCTGTTGTTCGCCACGTTATATTGCCGCGAAGAGCCGTTAAAAGAATGGGCACTCGGGCCAAGACCCAAATACGGAACTCCCTTCCAGTAATTACTATTGTGCCTGGATTCCCAACCTGGTTGCGCGAAGTTTGATATTTCGTATTGCTCGTAGCCATGTGTCTGCATGTGAGTCAGCAACATTTCAAACTGAGTTGCTACAAATTCATCTTCGCTGGGTATAAAGGTGCCTTTTTTCGTCCAATTGCCCAGTGCCGTTTTAGGTTCTATGGTTAAAGCATAAGCCGATACATGGGGTACTTGCAAGGCTACTACTTGTTCTAAGTCCTTAGCCCAAATAGAATGATTCGCGGCCGGAATGCCATAGATTAAATCAACGGTAATATTAGAAAAACCAGAATCTTGGGCCAATTGTACCGAAGCTAAAGATTCATTCGCCGAATGAACCCGGTTCATTAATCGTAAATGAGGATCGTGGAAGGATTGTAACCCAATGCTCAAGCGGTTTACCGGCGATTGTTTTAATTCATTTATTTTAGCAGCAGTTAAATCGTCAGGGTTGGCTTCCAGAGTTATTTCGGCATCAGCAGCAATCGTGAAATGTTGATGAAGCGTAGTAAAAATTTTATCTAGTTCCGTTGCTGTTAACAGCGAAGGTGTGCCGCCACCCAGGTAAATAGTTTGCAATTCCCGGCTAGATAAATAATTCTGCTGCAAAATAATTTCCTGACAAATTGCTTGTACTACTTCGTGCTTTCGGCGCATAGAAGTACTAAAATGAAAATCGCAGTAATGACAGGCCTGCTTGCAAAAAGGGACATGAATATAAATACCGGTCAATTTTTGGGTAGAGTTAACGTGTTTTAAGAACAATAAAGAGCAGTGTTTTTACTAAATAGAAAACAACCGGCAGGGGCTTAATAGTTTGGTTTTTGCGGAACAATAGCTCAATTTTACAATGTTACAGCAACATGCTGGCCAGTAAAAAGTTTATTTACTGGCTTATTATTGAGCAAATGTACAAAAATCTAACCGGCCTTATCTTTTTCTTACTGCTTAGCTTTACCGGTTGGGCGCAGCAGGCGGTTACTTTAAAAGTAAAAGTTTCGGGCAAAGATCGGGAAATTTTACGCAAATATGTTTACCCATTACAGTTTCCAGATTCATTGGCGGCTCGCCAAGGTATTCGTAGCTTAATGAAGCAACTGCAGCACGATGGTTATTTAATGGCTTCCGTTGATACTTTTTATTACCAGCAAGGCACTTTATATAGTCAGCTCTTTATTGGCGAAAAATACCGGTGGGCCCGTTTGCGGAGCGGAAACGTAGTGGAAAATTTACTTATTCAGGCCGGATACAAAGAAAAATTATATACCGGCAAACCTTTTCTGCCGGCAGAATGGGTAAAATTGCAAGAAGCTGTTTTAACGCAAGCCGAAAACAACGGTTACCCGTTTGCCAGCATTCGCCTGGATTCCCTTGACGTTTCAGAAAGCTTCATCGATGCTTCTATTTTAGTAGAGAAAGGGCCGCTTATTTTATTTGATTCCTTGCAAATAAATGGAGCTACCAAAACAACAACCCGTTTTTTAAGCCGCTATTTGCAAATTTATCCTGGTCAGTTATACGACCAGCAAAAAGTAAATAATGTACCTCGTTTATTAAAACAATTACCTTATCTGGAAAGTACTCAATCTGGTTTGCTGCAGTTTGGCCGGGATCGGGCCCGCTTATATTTGTTTCTAAAAGATAAAAAATCAAACCAGTTCGATGGCATTGTTGGATTCTTGCCCGAGCCTAAAGGGAAAGAGCAAAAGCTATTAGTAACCGGTGAAGTAAATCTGGATATTCGTAATATAAAGGGCAGCGGCAAGGAACTAGGTCTGCATTGGCGCAAGGTACAGCGCGGCTCGCAATTACTAAATGCCAGTTATCTGCATCCTAATTTGTTGGGTTCTCCTATTGAACTTGGCTTTACCTTTAACCTGTATAAACAAGATACGGCTTTTATCACCTTAAAACCCCGCTTGCAATTTGGATTTAATACCCCTCGAGCCGGAAAAATTACTTTTTTTACTGAACTGCAAAATTCCCGCCTTTTGTTGTCGCCGGTAGGCTTGCAAGCTCGTCAGGATTCTATACCGCTCGCCGATTTTAATTATCACGCCTATGGTATGCAGTATTTACGTCAAACCCTCGATGATTTTTATTTCCCTCGTAGAGGATATCAGGTGAGTGGTCAGATAGCCATTGGCAATAAAAATATAAAACGCAATCTAAACCGCGAAGCTAGCTATTACGATACTATTCGGTTAAAAACTACTCAAATATCTTTGAGCTTGCGCAGTGAGTATTATTTTAAATTAAACCAACGGAGTGTGGTGTTAACGCGTTTAAACGGCGAAGCTTTAATTAATCCACAATTATTTTATAACGATTTATTTCGCTTGGGTGGACTTAACTCCTTACGAGGTTTTCCGGAATATACTTTCTATGCCTCGCGTTATGCCATTGGTACTTTAGAATACCGCCTCTTTACAGGTTCTGATTCGTACGTATTACTTTTTTATGACCAGGGTTATTACCATCGCCAGATAAGTAAAGACCGGACGCAGGAGTATCCGTTTGGTTTAGGTACCGGAATTAGTTTTAGTACCGGAGCAGGTATTTTTCAGTTTATTTATTCGGTGGGGCAATCTAAAGTCTTAAATCAACCAATAAGTCTTAATTACTCCCGCATTCATTTTGGTATTACGAGCCGGTTTTAGAACAAATATAAAAATTAAGTGCTTCAAGCTAAATAAGTTAAAGCTGATTTTTGGTTTTAATTAAGAATTATTTGGTTTTTTAATACAGACACCCTACTTTTGTATTACAAACAGTGCGGGATGGAGCAGTTGGTAGCTCGTTGGGCTCATAACCCAAAGGTCACAGGTTCGAGTCCTGTTCCCGCTACCTGATAATAAAGGACTTAGCTATAAAAAGTTAAGTCCTTTTTCTTTTGGTACAAAATAGGCTCACATTATTTTGTAATCTCCCTTTTTATGAAATCTGATTATCTTTCAGTTCAACAAGGATGGATAACGATTTCTAACCCGCTAAGATTAAAATTGATTTCACTATTGCTGTAACTTGGAGTCCCGTGTACTTTCATTGTCTGTTTGGCCATTCGCTGAGGGATTTGCATGCCATTCATAAAACTAACGACTAAAGCAATACGCATTTTTACCCTGTATAATACAAGGTAGGGTAGAGTATCACGATAAAGAACATTTTTTATTGTAACATTTCTTTCTTAATCTCATATCATATTTTGAGTAGCTAACACTCACCATCACCTATATTGGTGGCTACAAACACTTTCGTGTACTAGCTATTTATTAATAATATTTCACCAAAACTATCATTACCTTTCTTTTTACAAAATAACGCTTATTTTTTCTTGCAAAAAATTTTTATTTTGAACAAATGGCATATATTTGTTCCGAAACCTTTCGATTTAATCATTTTTAGACCCCTTACTTCCATAACTTATGGGAAAATTAAATTTTACCGAAGGCTATTATTTCTGCACTGAGCGCGGAGTGTTTCTGGGAATACTCTTTAAAGTATTATTCCTTTTATTATTATGTACTACTGCTCAGGCTCAGACGTCTAACCGGACGAATATGATCACTGTGAGTGGTCAGGTTACAGACAAAGCGACCCGTGAACCGCTGATCGGCGTATCTATTCGAGTTAAAGGCGGCAATGATGGTGTTGTTTCTGATGTAAATGGAAACTATAAAATTCAGGTGCCTGCAAATAGCACATTGCTGTTTACCTATATTGGGTACAGTGATGTAGAGGAGCCTGTCGGAAACCGGTCAACTATTTCACCGCAACTCGAAACTGGTGGCAGGGCATTGAACGAAGTTGTTGTGGTTGGGTATGGAAGCCAGTCGAAGCGTGAACTCACAGGTTCAGTAGCCTCAGTCAATGCTCGGCAATTGCAGGATCGGGCGGTAGTTTCATTCGGTGAAGCGTTGGCTGGACAGATGGCGGGTGTACAGGTACAGCAGACATCTGCTGCGCCGGGCGGTGGCATTTCCTTGAAAATCAGGGGTACGGGGTCCATTACGGCGGGCAACCAGCCTTTGTATGTGGTCGATGGTGTGCCGCTCGATAATTCAGTTAGTAATGCGTCAGCCCAGGGGGGAGATATTGGGGATCAATCTCCGGTTAATCCGCTAGCAAGTATCAACCCGGATGATATTCAGTCCATTGATGTACTCAAAGACGCTGCTGCTACCTCTATTTATGGATCGCGCGGATCTAATGGCGTGGTTCTGATTACCACCAAGCAAGGCGTGGCAGGTAGGTCGCAGTACAGCCTGAATGTAAGTTACGGTTTTCAGGAAATTGCGAAAAAAGTTGGAATCATGAGCAACCAGGAATACGCGCAACGCCAGATTGACATGAGAAATACAGACTGGGTGCGTGCAGGCGGGAAAGCCACTGATCCTAATTCGGCCAGAAGCGGACCACAATACAAGATTGCGGATGAATTTAAGAATGCCGCGTCACTGCCTTTCACCGATTGGCAAGACCTGCTTTATCGCCAGGCACCCATGCAAAACTACCAGCTTTCGGCTTCCGGCGGCACGGAGAATGCACGGTATTACTTGTCAGGTAACTATCAAAATCAGGAAGGCATTGTGATCAATTCTGGCTTTAAAAAATATGCGTTTCGTCTGAATGTGGATGCGAAAGCGTCGGAAAAGATCAGAGTCGGCTTCCGCATCGCTCCATCCTACACAAATAACCGCATTGCCACAACAGGCGGGATTTCTGATTATGGCGCCGTAGCCACTACCGTGATGTCAACCCCGGGTTTATATCCCGCGCGGAATGCAGACGGTACTTACGCAACAGCTTACACGCTGCATTATGACGATGGCACCACGCAAAATATCAACTACAACAACGCGCTGGCTTTTGGTGAAGGTATTCAGAACACTATGAACCAGTTCAGCACGGTTGGTAGCTTGTTTACCACAATTGATATCCTGAAAAACCTTCAATTCAAAACAAGTATCAATGCGGATGTTAATACTTTCAATAACAACAAATTTTCGCCCTCTTTTATCAGTGTAAATCCATCTTACGGTCGTTCTTACGCGGCTACGAATATTAGCTGGATCAATGAAAACACATTGACCTACGACAATTCGTTTGCTGATCGGCATAATGTAAATGTGCTGGTAGGGTTAACAGAACAGAAATCGACTTTCAACTCTACGGCAGTCAATGCAAATTCATTCCCGAATGACCTGGTACCTACGCTAAATGCGGGGATCGTAACGGGTGGAAATTCTATGCGTTCACAATGGACACTACTCTCCTTATTAAGCCGGGCGACTTACAATTTCGACGAGAAGTACTTTTTAACCGCCACTTTCCGTCGCGATGGTTCCTCTCGTTTCGGTTCGGAAAACAAATGGGGAAATTTTCCTTCAGCTTCGGTGGGATGGAGAATTGGCCAGGAAGAATTTATGGCGGATGTAACTGCTGTTAGTGAGTTGAAGTTGCGTGCCAGTTATGGTTTGATTGGTAATAACCAGATACCCGATTATGCATCCGTCGGCTTAATTTACGGTAGTAACTATATTTTGGGCTCAGGTGATGGTTCCATTGCCAGCGGATTAGCGCAAGGTTCTTTGGGAAATGTAAACCTTGGATGGGAAAAGGCCAAAGAAATAGACTTAGGATTGGACTTGGGACTTTTCCAAAACCGGATTTACCTTTCCGCTGATTATTACAACAAACTAACATCTGACCTGCTTCTTAATGTTCCTGTGCCCCTTTCAACTGGTTTTGAAACCGCCCTACGCAATCTGGGAAGTCTGCGTAATAAAGGAGTAGAACTTGCCTTGGAAACCAGGAATTTTAATACGGATAAATTTACCTGGACCACCAACGCCAACATTTCCTTTAACACCAATAAGGTGGAATCACTTGGAAATGGCGGCACACCAATTATTGTTGCCAACCGTGCCCAGGAGAACTCTTTGACACACATTACTCAGATCGGCAGCCCGCTGGGAAGTTATTATGGTTATGTTTTCGATGGTGTTTATAATACAATTGACGAAGTTAATGCTTCCGCTCATTTACCGAACACGAATGCAGGTGATGCCAAATTCAGGGACCTCAATAATGATGGCGTAATCAATGACTCCGACAAGACCATTATCGGCAATAACCTTCCCAAGTTTACCTATGGCATTACAAACAGCTTCAACTACGGAAACTTTGACTTTGGCTTTTCGCTGCAAGGCGCTCAGGATGTAGAGGTGATGAACCTTACCAAACGCAGTAATTACCGGAACAATGGTGAAGCTTTCAAGAACTACTGGCGTTCGCCTGAGGAACCAGGTGATGGCAAGACATTTGGCCCGGGAAGCTCGGCTAATAACCGGACAATCTCCTCCTGGCTGGTAGACGATGCCTCATTCCTGCGCATCAGAAACGTTACCATTGGTTATAAACTTGGCAAAATTCTCACCGGGACAATTTTGCGAAATGCAAGAGCGTACGTAAACATTCAAAACCTGCACACCTTCACCAAATACACCGGATACAATCCAGAGGTGAATACGACCGAAGGCGATCCCTGGATTTCTTCTGCGCTCACGCCTGGCATCGATTATGGCACTTACCCCATGGCAAGAACCATTGTGTTTGGCCTCAACCTTGGTTTCTGATCCAACCGATAACAAATCAATTTTTTAACATTGATTCATATGATCTCAAAAAATTTAAAAATAGCTGTTGCCCTGGTTATCCTAACATTTTCAGGAACGTCCTGTGAAGATTTCCTGGAATCAGAACCCATTTCTCAGATCGGCGAAACAAATTTTTTCAAAACCGAATCTGATTTTAAACAGGCGCTGGTGGGTGCCTATTCGGCTTTCGCGCAAGTGTATTCGGGTAATGGGTACTATTCCCTGCTGGTTGATTTGCGCTCCGATAACACCACTGAGCTCACCGCTGGCGGGGATGGGAATGATGCTAAGAGGAATATTGACGAATTTCGGGAAACGACTGACAATGAGCATCTCACTGCCTTTTGGCAAAGCAGCTACACCCTGATCGCAAGATGCAACAGTATCCTTGCCCGCATTGACGGTGCAAGCTTTTCGGATGAACTGAAAAAGCAATACACCGGGGAAGCACTTACGCTGAGAGCTTTGGGCTATTTCAACCTCGTTAGGTTATTTGGCGGCGTTCCGCTCGTAACCGAACCTGTAATGGATCTCGATGCCAGCTACAAAGTGGGTCGGGCTACCGTGCAGGAAGTGTACGCACAGATTGAAGCCGACCTAATAAAAGCAGAGGAATTGGTACCAGTTTCTTATGATGACGCCAATGTAGGAAAGGCGACAAAGGGTGCTGCTCAAAGTCTGCTGGGGCAAGTCTACCTTACTCAGAAAAAATATACCGAAGCGGTTGCAGCATTTAAAAAAGTAGTCGATTCGGGCACTTATAGTCTGTTGCCGGTGTATGCCGACCTGTATAAAGCCGGACAGCAAGGAAATTCCGAGGCGATCTGGCAGGCACAATTTAAAGGAGCCTCCAATGGGCTCGGTTCAAACTTTCCCAATCACTTTGCACCAACTGGCTCAGAAGGAATTACCATTCCATCGGGTGGCGCCTACGGGTTTAACCAGCCGACCGAAGATATTGCCGCCGCCTATTCGGATGGTGATGTACGCCGCAATAATATCGCTGACGGCTACATGAATGGGACTACTTTTGTTGCTGCCAAATACATCCGCGGTTATGTAGAGCGCGAAACAGGCGGTGGCTACGCCGATTCGGGAGCCGATTGGTATGTGATTCGCTATGCCGATATCCTATTAATGTATGCAGAGGCACTCAATGAAGTAAATAAAGGTCCGGTTGCCGAAGCTTACGCAATGATCAACCTGGTCCGGAACCGCGCTGGCCTCGCTAATCTAAGCAATCTAACTTATGAAACTTTCAAAGAAGCGGTTTACAATGAAGAACGACTGGAGTCGCCTTTTGAAGGTCATCGCTGGTTTGATCTTCTGCGTACAGATCGGGCACTAACAGTCATGAATGAAAAAGTCTCTGGTCCTGGGAAAATTACAGTTGGAATTTCGACATCCATTAAGCCTTACCAGCTTTTGTACCCGATTCCCGCTCTGGTAGTTATTACCAGCTCACCTGCCATTGAGCAGAATGAGGGGTATTGATATTTAGTATGTAGATCCGAAAGCCTGTATAAAAAGTACCCCCAAAAGTTAAACACTTCTTGGGGGTATTTTTTATGGTAAAATCAAGAAACACAGAGTATCTTAAAGCTCCAATTTCTGTTTGTCTTTCAATAGTTGAGCTTTGAGTTTAGTATCATCTACATTCTGCATAGCCACATTGGCATCAATGGCCTGCCCCGTAGCGTCGGCAGCGCTTTGTTCCAGAATTATGAAAGCAAGCTTTATGCAGATCGATCCGTAATCAATTTGTGAATTGGACAGGCAATCTGGAAGAAACAGATTCTGGCATTCTTCTTCTTTAGGAATGTTGGACGTATAGGAACTACTGTAATACTTTTTGAAATACACATTAATATCACTTTCGTTCTGCAAAAACCATCGCACTCATCCTGCTTGCATTGTTTATAACCGACTTCAATCAGTCCTTGAATGGGAATTCAGCAGGTCTTATTTGTTGGATATGTTGCAGTCAGCCAATACACTGGGGCGCACTGCCTAGTATATGCATTTGTTATGCAAAAGTAATTGTCATTGGGCTCATTACACCTGCACTTGCATCCGTGCTTACTGTCAAATTGTACTAGACCATTCCTCATGCAATCATCATTGAGGGTATGTACTTACCATCAAAGCAGTCCTGCTTATGGACTTTGAAGAATCCAACAAAGTCTAAGAGCGTCAATTTGAAAGTAAATAGAAATTAAATGAAACTTATCGAGTTTTATATTCCTTTTTAGATGAGTTTATATACCTTTTGAAAGAAAATAGGAATTAAACGAAGATTTTTTAGTTTCATATGCTTTTTTAGATAAGTTTCTTTACATTAGCGTAATATAATTCTCATCTAAACCCTTAATACTTTTTACTAAACAGCTCCTCATGAACTTTCGTTTTTCGAATAGATTGTACGTTGCGGCATGCTGGCTTGTCGGACTGCTTCTGGTAGCGGGTACCGAAACTACGCAGGCCCAGAAATCCGCAGCCAGTGATAAGAATATTAAGTTTATTGAATATCCAGATTTTCCCGAAGCGCACTCTACCTGGGGTTCAATCGGCTACAATGCGGCTTCTAACACGGTACATATAGGGGTAACTAATCATCGCGATAACATAGGACTGTATACTTATGAACCGGCTCAGAATTCGATGAAACTGAATGGGTTTGTCTCGAATATGGCTCATTTGCGCCAGTTTCAGTGGCAGGGAAAAATACATTCCAAGATCGTAGCGGCGCCGGATGGTTCCATTTATTTCTCAACTGATGGTGGCGAGTCGCGGGAGGAGTACTTGATGGAACATCCGCAAGGTTATGGCGGCGGTTTTTTTATGAAATGGAATTCTAAAACAGGTTTGCAAAATCTGGGATTAGGCATGCCCTACGAAAGTATTAAGGACATTGATATTGACCCAAAAACAGGAATGCTTTATGGAATTACCTATCCACAGGCGCATTTTATGGTTTATGATCCAGCCAAAAATCACCTGCGCGATCTCGGCCGACTGGCTAGCTCGCACGTTCCGCGTATATTGTTCACCGACTGGTGGGGACATTGTTATTATGTAGACTGGCGGCAGCGATTAGTGAAATATGAAAAAGACAGCGATTCATTAATATTTGCACGCGAGAGCCTGCCGGCATTTCCTGGAACGCCTGGCTCAAAAATCATCACGGGAGTTACCGCCTACGCCAAAGATGAAGCAAAAGGCATTATTTACCTGATCACCTATGGCGCAAAACTCATCGCATTTCGCCCGGAAAAAAACGGAATTGGCAAGGTTACAGACCTGGGAGGCGTTATTGAAACAGGCAAAACAGAAGCCTGGGGACCTTATGTGCCCAACCTGAACATTGGCAAAAATGGCAAGCTGTACTACATCATTGGCGGTCACGGTAATTACGTGCTGAAAGACAAAACCGTTTTGGTTGAATGTGATCCAGCTACCGGCAAAAAGACTATTCTGCGTGAATATCCTATTACCGCCATGACAGAAGCTACCGGCTGCGACATCAGGGATAAAGACGGAAATCTGTACTTCGCGGCCCGGCGTAATCCATCTGCTAAAGGCGATTCAACTAAGCCGTTTCTGATCCAGTTCAATCCCGAAAAAGAAATCCGGAAATGAGAAATTTTTTAAAAAAAATACTTCTACCAGTTTTGTCTCTGACATGTACCGGCCCACTCCTGGCTCAGTACACTTTTTTTACCCCCAAAGAAGCGTTTGCGATAGAAGTCTCGCTGCCTAACAGTACCGAAAAACGCCTCCCCTTGTATCGCAATGCGATCAGGTCTTTAACTGTGCAGGGTGATCGGATCTTGGGTGGTACTTCGGCAAAAGAAGGTTTATCCCCTTATCTTTTTGTTGCATCCATTTCTGGCCGGAAACTCCTGGCAACAAAGGATTTGCAGGAGAATATTCCCGGGCAAAAAAGCATTGCAACAGGATTTTGTAAAGGTACCGGCAACCAGCTGTATGCCGGCACAATGGGCCAGAAAAAGCAGCCGGCGGGTCACTTGTTGCAGGTTAGTATCGGCAAAGGAGATGCCATTGAAGTAAAAGATTTGGGTATCCCGGTCGCCGGAGAAGGCGTTTTTACACTGCTCAGCAACCGGGAAGGCACCGAACTGTATGGGATCAGCTATCCGAGCGGCCGTTTTTTTACCTATACCATTGCAACTAAAAAGGTGCAGGTATTTAATGAAGTGGCTCCCAAAGAAAAAGAACTGAACAACCTGCACGAATATGCTGTCGGGCCGGAGGTTTATCTGTGCAAAGCGCTCATTCAGGATAATGCCGGATTGATTTATGGCAGTACAGCGGGCAACCGCGTTTTTGCTTTTGATCCGACCAAAAAAAACTTCCAGTTTCTGGAAACTCCCCTGCCTGCTGTTTGGGGGCGTGAGGTATTGGGTCAAGTGGAAGCTTGGGCCAAAGCACCCGACGGAAAACTGTACGGCGGTAATGCCGGTGATGGTCAGTTATTTGTACTGAATCCTGCCACTAAAAAAATCAAAAATCTGGGCAAACCCATGATGATGGCCCGATTGCAGGCATTGGCTTTCGGGCGTGATGGGCGATTGTACGGTTTGGCAGGTGGTGCACCGGGTTACTCTCATTTGTTTTATTATGATGATAAAGGCGCTGGTTTTGTTGATCTGGGCAATCCCGAATTTATGATGGTAGCACCCGGGATCGAGCAGGGCATTCTTTGGCGGGGCTTTCAATTGAGCACTCTTGCTGCCTCTAATGATGGAAAATACATGGTCATGGGGGAAGATGAAGCACTCAGTCAGTTAATGATTTTTCCGGTCGGCCAATAAGTGCTGATCAACATTCCTGAACTAAACTTAACTATGATACGATTTGCGAAAGTACTCTTCTGCTTTTTAGCATTAACTTCATGCAATATTGGAAATAAAGGTAACGGCGCTGACCCGTGGCAACTGCGGGCGCTACCTTCTTCGGTCCGGCTGGATCCGGTTACGAATGAAATCATCGAACATCGATTCAAAGGAGTACCGGCCAATCAGGTTGGAAAGGGTAATCTTCTGGATAAAAACTGGATCTATGATGGAAAACAGGTTTCCCTGCACGGCGCGCGCGGAGAATATGTTTCATTCCAATTGGTACTGACCAATGAATCAAACGCCGAGCTGACCGACATCAAGCTTGAGATGGCACCTTTTAAGAATGGCAGTACTGAGCTAGCCGTTAAGCCTGAGCTTTTTCTGGAATGGTCTGTAAATGTGCAAAGTACCAGTACAGGCTACCCGAAATCCACCCTTGGCAAAGGCTGGTATCCTGACGCATTAATCCCATTTAAATACATTCAGACCGACTCGGCAAAGGTGCACGGCCGGTGGGTGTACCCGTTTACCTTGCCCGACTTCAATAACCGGATCAGCAACCAACGTTCACAGATTATTTGGGTGGATCAGTTTATTCCTCTTGACGCACAAAGGGCAAAGCCAGGCACGTATCAGAGCGCAATTACGGTCACGATTGGTGGCCAAGTCAAACAAATGCCGATTAGCCTGACAATCTGGGATTTCGAACTGCCTAATGAGAACCTCTTCAAAGCCAGTCTTCAACACGAAGGGTTTCTGAGTGAAATGGATGAAAAGCAAGAACTGGCTGTATACCAGCTCTTCAAGCGCAACCGCATTTCTTTAATGGATCCAACTTACGATCCTGAAATTCAGGTAAAAGACAACAAGGTTCAAATCGATTGGGACAAGTTTGACCAGCGATTGAAAAAATACCTGACCGGTCAAGCCTTCACCAAAGAACATGGCTACGTTGACGGTCCCGGCTACGGTGAGCCACTCGAAACCTTTGCGCTGCCGTTCGACGTGTACGGCAAGCATGGTACCGCTGGCTGGCCGGATATCGGCAAGCCAGAAGTAGAACGCAATGCGGCCAACCAGGCTATATACACCAGCAGCATCCGGCAGGTGCGCCAGCATTTGCTCCCGATGGTCGATCCTAAGAAAACGCTGCTCACGGTTTATTTGAACGGATTAGATGAATCGTATTTTCCGGAGGCGTGGTCCAGGATGGTATTTTATGGTAATCTTTTCAAAAAAGAATATCCGGAGGCGAAGTTCCGTGTGGACGGGGCTTATAACAAGGAAGCAATGGACGTAATCGGGAAATCCATTACGGATTGGGCATCACATACGATCAATTACAACATTGATGAAGTAAAGCAATACCAGCAAATGGGCATCAAAGACTGGCTTTACGGCCCGCTGCTGTATGAACATAAACTGAACAGCTGGGTAGGAAGCTCGACATTCATCGATTTACCACTGATTAATGACCGCGCGATTAGCTGGAGTTGCTGGAAATATAAAACGTACTCCTGGATCAGCTGGGGCATTGGTGCCGGCTGGGAAAGGGGCTGGTACGATCCTGAATCCTGGAAAGACTTTTACAAGGAAGCTTCGGAAGCCGATGCGGAGTTCACATACCGGCAATTCAATGGGAACGGTTCGGTCATTTACAAACCGGACATGGTGCCTAATGTATCGGAACCTTGTCCGTCCATTCGTCTGAAAACAATGCGCGACGGTGTGCAGGATTATGAATATTTACGTTTGCTGGCAAAACTTGATGGCAACTCGAAACGTGCCGACGCTATTGTCGATAAGCTCATCAAAGAACCATTTGGGGATAAATCCATCGGTAACCTTGATGTTTGGAGTTACGATCAGGAACAATGGTATAAAGTCCGCATGGAATTGGCTGCGCTCATTTCGGGAAAGAAAAAATAAGAATTCTATGTCGCCATTGATGGCGAGAATAGGGTTTTTGTTCTTGTAATGCTATCCTTTTCAACCATGCTACGTGCGGAAAATGCCAGTATCATGGGAAAAATACAACTAATCAGGAATTATTCCTTGTCTGACCTCAACCATGTGAGCCGACATTGTACGAAGAGTATAAGAATAATCTTGCGTTCTGAAAATCGGCGAGTTACAAAATAATTTGGTGAATATTCTATGCAAATTGCATTAATGGTGCTTGCAAAGCTTTATCTTTTTTTAAAAATTGATTGCAATTATTTTATTATATTTAGTAAAAAACGAAACAAAAGATATGTCGCAAAAATATGATTGAGAAAATAAGATCTATCCTTTCTTTTGTTTTTCTTTTCATCTTGTTGGATAGTTGTGTTTCCCAGAAAGCGAAGGAATCTATATCAAACTCAACAGCGGATGCGCCTACGGTATTAACCCTGAAACAAGATGAACAGGCTGGTACCATCTCTGTATTCCGGGCGAATGGCACGGAACCCATTCTCACCCAAAACGCCAAATCCAATTTCCGGCCGTACATGCACCCCATTGTGGCACCGGACGGTAAAGGTATTTTAACAGAATATAGCCCTGGCCACCACAAACACCAAACCGGTTTATACTGGGGTTTCACCCGGGTTAATGGCCGTGATTATTTCCATCATCCCGAAGGTACGTATTGGCGTAAAGTTGCGGCGAAGGTGGTAGAAGCAAATGGTCCGGAAGTAAAGTGGCAAACCGTTTATGATTTAGTAGACGAGAAAGGCAGCCCGGTACTAACGGAAACCCAAAACTGGGCCATGCGCGAACAGCAGGGTAAATATTTTCTTACGTTGGAGTGGAACGGCAAAGCAAAGCAGGATGTAACCATTGGGAAATACGATTACGGTGGGTTATTCCTGCGCATGCCCTGGAAAGAAGGCATCAACGGGGAAGTAATAAATGCCTCCCGGCAACGAAATGAAAAAGCCGAAGGACAAAAAGCCATTTGGACCGATGTAGGGATGCAAGTCGAAGGTCGCTCAGACCTGGCCCACATTGCCATTTTTGACCATGCCGATAACAAAGGGTTTCCTACCCCCTGGCGTGTTGACCCACAATTGGGTATTGGTCCGGCCCGTGCCCGTACCGGCGATTGGAAAATTGCCAAAGGCGAAACTGAAACCATCCGGCACCAGGTGGTGGTGTACACTGGAGCCCTGAACGACACCGAAATGAACACTGCCTGGGCAGAATTCAGCGGCAAAAATTCTTCTTCAGATTTGTGGAAGTTGGCCCAACAAGAAGGCAAAGAAGCAAAATTTTTAACACCCGAAGAAGCCGTAAAAAATATGACTCTGATGAAGGGTTATAAAGTAAATGCCTGGGCTTCCGAACCCCTGATGACCCAACCCATGGCTTTTTGCTGGGATGACCGCGGCCGCATGTGGATTGCCGAAAACCGGGACTACGAAAACCGGGGCAAAGGTTTTTCTGCCAAAGGTAACAGCCGCATTCTAATTCTGGAAGATACAGATAAAGATGGGGTAGCCGATACGAAGAAGGTATTCCTGGAAGGTATTGCGTTTCCTTCTGCGATAGCCGTGGGTTTTGATGGATTATTTATGGGGGCACCGCCTAACCTGCTTTTTGTACCCGATAAAAATCAGGACGACAAAGCCGACATGGACGATATTGAAGTACGGCTGACCGGCTGGGGTATCCGCGACCGTCACGAAACCCTGAACAGTTTACATTGGGGGCCCGATGGCTGGTTATATGGTTTGCAGGGTTTTGCCACTCCTTCTAAAGTTAGTAAACCCAACGGCAAAGGAAAAATATACCGGCACAATGATCCTTTCCCGGATGTGATGAAAGGGGAAGGTGTGGATATAAACGGTGGGGTTTGGCGGTATCATCCTACTAAAGATAAGTTTGAAGTAGTAGCTCACGGTTTCAGCAATCCCTGGGGCATCGACCATGATTCCAAAGGGCAATTGTTAATTAGCGCCTGCGTAATTCCCCATTTGTGGCACGTCATTCCGGGGGGGATTTATCACCGCCAGGGTGGGCAGCATTTTAATCCGTATGTGTATAACGATATCAAAACCATTGCTGACCACCGCCACCGGTCGGCGCACGGCGGAGCCCGGATTTACCAATCGGATGCATTCCCAGCTAACCAGTGGGGTCGTGTTTTTATGGCTAACATCCACGACCACGGGGTATTATCCGATGTATTGGTGCCGAAAGGCTCTGGATTTACCTCGCACCACGGTAATGAATTTATGATGGCCAACAATGCGCAATGGGTTGGTTTTAGCATGGAAATCGGACCGGAAGGCGGTATGTACGTACTGGATTGGCACGATGGCGATATTTGCGGCAATGATGTGCTGAACAGTGAAACCGGCCGGATATTCCGGATTATGCCGGAGAGCTCTTTGGCCGAAAACTGGGAAGGCCGTTATGCTGATTTATCCCGGATGACCGATGAACATCTGGTAAATCTGCAGACAAGGAAAAGCGACTGGCATGCTCGGCGGGCTCGCGTTATTTTACAAAACCGGGCCGCAAAAGGTAAATTAGCGGTTACTACGCACAACCAACTTTGGCAATTATTCGAGAAAATCAGCAATCCAGATTACAGATTACGAGCCATGTGGAGCTTACACGTAACAGGCGGTCTACCAGCTAAAAACCTGCTGAAATCCTTATCTGATAAAGATCAATACGTTCGGGCTTGGGCAATTCAATTATTAAACGAGGATAAAAATCCGGGTTCAGAAGCCATGGCCAGGTTTACCAAAATGGCAAAATCTGATAAATCGGCAGTGGTGCGCTTATACCTGGCCTCGGCATTGCAACGGATGGAGCCCGCCGACCGCTGGAAAATTGCCGGCGAACTAGTGAAGCACGGAGAAGATGCGGAAGACCATAACTTACCCAAAATGATTTGGTTTGCCGTGGAGCCCTTGGTAAAAGAAAATCCGGATCGGGCATTAGAATTGGCCAGCCAAAGTAAAATACCAATGGTAGCTCAATATATTTCCCGGCGCACCGTAGATGCCAATGCTGTAGAAACCTTAATAACGGCTTTAGGTAAAATACCTGAGCCTCCGGTAAGTATGCTGCAAGGCATGCGCGAAGGGCTGGAAGGCCGTTACGATTTAGCTGCTCCTGCTAACTGGGCAGCTGTTTATGCCAAATTGCAAAAATCTCCGGATGAGAAAATAGTGCAATTGGCGCAAGACCTGGCCCAGCAGTTCGGCGATACCGAATCGGTGAAAAGAGCTTTGGCAACTCTGAAGAATAAAAATGCGCCTTTAGACCAGCGCCGCCAAGCACTGCAAGCCATTACCAGCCGCAAACAACCAGAGCTTTTAGCAGAACTGCCCTTATTATTAGATGATCCGGGTTTACGCGGCGATGCCATCCGGGCCATTGCTGATTTTGATGACGAACCGCTTGGCAAAATGCTGCTCTCGCGTTACAATTCGTTTAATACCGCCGAAAAATTACAAGTGGTGCAAACCATGGCCGCTCGTCCTAAATACGGTTGGTTGCTGGCGCAAGGCATTAAAGATAATAGCATCCCCAAAAGAGATGTGCCGCCTTACGTAGCCCGGCAACTATTACGGGTAGTAGGTAGTGGCTTCGTAGAAATATGGGGACCCATTGAGCAAAGCAGCACCGACGAAAAAGCCTTTGCCAAGTATCAGAAACTATTAACTCCTCAGGCAGTGAGCAAAGCCGATGTAGTACAAGGCAATGCGGTATTTCAGCGTACCTGCGGCAGCTGCCACAAAATGTACGGCAAAGGCGGCAACATCGGGCCAGACCTGACCGGCTCGAACCGCGCTAATTTAGATTACTTGCTGTTTAATGTGCTTAACCCCAGTGGCGACATTCAAGATGATTACAAACTGGTGGTGGTAACTACCCGCGATGGGCGTACTTATTCCGGGAACATTATTGCCGAAAATGAGCGGCAGGTTACGTTGCGGGTAGTGGGGCAGGAAGCAGTTGTGTTAAATAAATCGGCCATTCAATCCCGGGAAGTTACCGCAGTATCCATGATGCCCCCTGGGTTATTCGATAATTTAACGGAATCAGAAGTATTGAATTTGGTGGCCTTTTTACGGACCCAGGAAGAGCCAAAAGGGAATTAATTAAAAATTTTAAAATTAGATGCCTTATTGTAATTAGTAAGGATATAACCACTTAAGCAAAGTCCTGAAAATTTAAAAAAGTCATCCATCAATCAAATACTCATGAATCAAAACTTTAACAGAAGGGAATTCATCAAAACTGCAACAATGGCTAGCGTAGGCTTAGGATTAAATTTAAATTCAGGACTTGTTTTGGGTAAAGAAAAAGGTAAACGGGTAGGGGTTATTGGCCTGGATACGTCGCATAGTGTAGCCTTTACAAAAGAACTTAATAACCCCAACGCCGGTGATAAATACGATGGCTACAAAATAGTAGCGGCCTATCCGAAGGGCAGTGAAAAAATAGAATCCAGTACGAAGCGGATACCTGGATATATCGAAGAAGTCAAAAAGCACGGTGTTAAAATCTCCAATTCTATTAAAGATTTATTGAAAGAAGTAGATGTGGTATTGCTTGAGACCAACGATGGTCACCCGCGTCTGGAACAAGCCATGGAAGTTTTAAAAGCCGGTAAGCCCATGTTTATTGATAAGCCGGTTGCGGCTTCCTTACGCGATGTTAGGGCTATTTACGAAGAAGCAAAGAAAAGAAAAGTGCCGCTATTCTCCAGCTCTTCGCTACGTTATATGCCCAGTGCACAGGAGGCCGCGCAAGGTAAGGAAGGAAAAATTTTAGGCGCTGATACGTACGGCCCGGCTGCACTGGAGCCATCCCACCCGGATTTATTCTGGTATGGTATCCATGGGGTAGAAACGCTGTTTACCATTATGGGCAAAGGATGCCAGAGCGTAACCCGTACTCAAACCGAAAACACGGAACTGGTAGTTGGGGTTTGGGAAGATGGCCGCATTGGTACCTTTCGGGGAACACGAAATGGAAAGTCAGACTACGGCGGGACTGCTTATGCTGAAAAAGGGAATATTACTTTAGGCCAATTCGGCGGTTATAATGCTTTGTTAGAGCAAATAATTAAATTTTTTGAAACAGGCCAAATTCCGGTTGATCCGGAGGATACCCTGGAAATATATGCCTTTATGGAAGCTGCTGATGAGAGTAAACGACAGGGCGGCAAAGCTATTACCCTGGCAAGTGTGATGGAGAAGGCAAAAGTTTAAATTTTTAAAAAATCAGAAAATCCTAGCTCATAAAATGGAAAATACCAGAAGAGAATTTATCAAGAAAGCGGCCCTGGGTACGGCTGCATTATCAATCGGGGGCATACTACCTGGCTTTAATCCAAAAAGCTACGGCCGCATATTAGGTGCCAACGACCGGATTATGGTAGCCGCCATGGGGGTAAATTCCCGCGGAATGGCAGTAGGTTCTAATTTTGCCAGCCAACCCAATTGTGAAGTGTTGTACTGCTGCGACGTGGATTCCCGAGCTTCGCAAAAGTTTAGTGCCGCCATTGAGAAACTCACCAAGAAAAAACCAAAAGAGCAAGGCGATTTCCGCAAAGCTTTAGAGGATAAAGACCTGGATGCTTTAATTGTAACGGCTCCCGATCATTGGCATGCCCCGGCGGCTATTTTGGCCTGTAAAGCCGGTAAGCACGTTTATCTGGAAAAGCCAGCCAGCCACAACCCCAACGAAGGCGAACTGGTAATGGCAGCAGCAAAAAAATACAATAAAATTTTACAGATGGGGAACCAGCGCCGCTCCTGGCCCAATGTAATTGCCGCCATTAATGAAATAAAAGCTGGCGTTATTGGCCGCCCTTATTTTGCCAAAACCTGGTACACCAATAATCGCGAATCCATTGGTATTGGTAAACCTACGGCGGTACCCGAGTGGTTAAACTATGATTTATGGCAGGGCCCGGCACCTCGCCGGGCTTATAAAGATAATGTAGTGCATTACAACTGGCATTGGTTCTGGAACTGGGGAACCGGCGAAGCTTTAAATAATGGCACGCACATGGTAGACTTAGCCCGTTGGGGCTTAGGCGTAGATTATCCAACCCGGGTAACCTCATCCGGAGGGCGGTATCGCTACCAGGATGATTGGGAAACGCCGGATACGCAGGTAATTAATTTAGAGTTCAAGAATAATACGGCTATTTCCTGGGAAGGCCGCAGCTGCAATGGCAAGCCTATTGAAGGTTCCTCGGTAGGAGTGATGTTTTATGGCGAAAACGGCTCTTTATTTATTGGTGCCGGCAATGCCTATACGATTTATAATTTAAAAAATGAGGTGGTAAAAGATGTGAAGAGCGATAATGCAGCTATTGATCCGCGTAATCTAGCCAATCCTTCACAGGCTTTAGATGCCTTGCATATCCAGAATTTCTTTGATGCTATTCGGGTAGGAAGCAAATTAAATTCGGATATTGTAAGTGGCCACCAAAGCACATTGCTGGTGCAGCTAGGTAACATCTCCCAACGTACGGGCAGGTCTTTAAATATAGACCCAACCAATGGCCATATTCTGAATGACAACGACGCTCTGAAATTCTGGAGCCGCGAATATCAAAAAGGCTGGGAACCCAAAGTTTAAATTTAAAAAATTTAAAAAACCATTAGTGCAATAGGGTTTAAAGGTAAATAAGCTTTTAAACCCGATGCTTTAAACTTCTGGTAACAAGTAATTGATAATTTAATTATTGATTGCCCACTCGCATCTGTAAGGAAAATCAATAAAATTTAATGCGTTAGTAATCAAAAAATATAGGTATGAGTAATACGATAACAAAAAAGAAAGAAAGTAATTCAGTTGGGGTAAGTTCCTTATCAAAGCGCAATACCACTATTTCAATTTTGATTATTGGGTTGCTGTTTTTTATTTTTGGATTTGTCTCCTGGGTAAATGCAATTCTGATTCCCTATTTTAAGATTGCTTGTGAGCTGACAAACTTCCAGTCTTACTTAGTAACGTTCGCCTTTTATATTTCCTATTTTGTCATGTCGGTACCAGCGTCTTTTTTGCTCAAACGGATGGGTTTTAAAAAAGGCATGATGGTCGGCTTCTGGACCATGGCTACCGGGGCCTTTATATTTATACCAGCCGCATCTACCCGCACGTACGAAGTATTCTTATTGGGTTTATTTACCTTGGGAGCAGGTTTAGCTATCCTGCAAACGGCGGCAAACCCGTATATTACCATTCTCGGTCCAAAGGAGCGCGCTGCCCAGCGCATCAGTATTATGGGTATTTGTAATAAGGCGGCTGGCATTTTAGCACCCATTATTTTTGCCGCTGTTATTTTAAAAGCTACCGATACAGACCTTTTTGCTCAGTTAGGTACAATGAGTGAAAGTCAGAAAGATGCTGCTTTAGATGAGTTAATTAGCCGGGTAATTCTTCCGTACAGCGTATTAGGCTGTGTGTTACTGGCATTGGGTTTAATGGTGCGTTTTTCGCCGTTGCCCGAAATTAATACGGAAGAAGAAACGGCCGAGGTAGCTACCGCCAACTCCGGCAAGACCAGTATTTTTCAGTTTCCGCACTTAATACTTGGGGCAATCAGCATCTTTTTGCACGTAGGCACTCAGGTTATCGCCATAGATACCATCATCGGATATGCCGGCACTATGAATATCCCGTTAATGGAAGCAAAGGTATTCCCGTCTTATACCTTGTTTGCCACCATTTGCGGGTACATTCTGGGCATTATTTGTATACCGCGGTTTATCAGCCAGGTAAATGCTTTCCGGGTTTGCACCTTGCTGGGTACCATTTTTACGCTGCTCGTTATTTTCGCAAAAGGGCAGGTTTCTTTTCTGGGGCACCAGGCAGATATTTCTATCTGGTTTATGGTTTTGCTGGGATTGGCAAACTCGCTGGTATGGGCGGGCATCTGGCCCTTGGCCCTGGATGGTTTAGGCAAGTTTACCAAACTGGGAGCTTCCATCATGATTATGGGCTTATGCGGGAACGCGATTATGCCGCTTTTCTACGGTTACTTCGCCGATCTTTTAAATGAACGCGCCGCTTACTGGGTGCTATTCCCATGCTACCTCTATCTGGTATTTTATGCGATGTACGGGCATAAAATCAGACGCTGGAGTATTTAGCAAAATTCTAATTTTCTGATAGGGAAAACGGGGTAGTGATAGAAGCAAAAATTTTAAAAAAGAGGTGAGACGAACTTTAAATATATACAGGATACAGTGTTTTTTAAAAAACATTATTCCGCTTCTAATAATAATGTTTCTGGCTTCTGAGCTGAATGGGCAGACCTTAAAAAAGGCTGAAAGACAGGCTATTTGGGAGCAGATAGCGCCTTATTTTTCGCCACCTGATCTTTATAAAAATGATTTTGGGAGTTACCGTTCTCCATTAAGTTTTTATGATGGTAGCCAAGTAAAAACCAAGCAGGATTGGACTAAACGCCGACAAGAAATTTTAAAAAAATGGCACGGATTAATGGGGGAATGGCCGGCCTTCATTGAAAACCAGAAAATGGAAATACTGGAAACAACCCGCAAGGAAGGCTATACCCAGCACCGCATTCGCTTCAACTGGACCCCCACCGAAAAAACAACGGGCTACCTGTCAGTGCCCGATGGCAAAGGAAAAAAGCCGGCCGTAATTACCGTCTTTTATGAACCGGAAACTGCTATTGGTGTTGGAGGTGCGCCTTTTCGGGACTTTGCCTTACAACTAACCAAAAGAGGCTTTGTAACGCTTTCTATAGGTACTACGGATGCTACCAAAGCTCAAACGTATTCCATTTATTATCCTTCTGTTGAAAATGCAACCGTTCAGCCACTTTCGATGCTGGGCTATGCGGCGGCCAATGCCTGGTATGTAGTAGCCGGGCTACCCGAAGTAGATGCAAAGCGCATTGGTATTATGGGGCATTCATTTGGGGGTAAGTGGGCCATGTTTGCTTCCTGCCTGTTCGACAAATTTGCCTGTGCCGTCTGGTCTGATCCAGGAATCGTGTTTGATGAAAAAAGGGAAAATGTTAATTATTGGGAACCCTGGTATTTAGGTTACCATCCTAAACCTTGGAGGAAAAGTGGGATTGTTTCGGTAGAAAATCCGGCCAAAGGTTTGTACCCTCAACTGGTTAAGGAAGGATTTGATTTACACGAACTGCATGCCTTAATGGCTCCGCGCCCATTCCTGGTGTCGGGTGGGTCCGAAGACCCTGTGGATCGGTGGGTACCTTTAAATCATACCATCATGGTTAATAAATTACTGGGTCAAGATAACCGGGTAGCGATGACTAACCGGCCGGCGCACTCGCCTAATGCCGATTCTAACGAAAAGGCCTACTTATTTCTCGAATATTTCCTGAAGTAAATCGATTTAATAATGTCTTTTTACGGGCTTATTATGCTTACTAATTTATATTTATGCTTTATTTAAAAAACAGGCAAATAATACAGTTTTTATCATTTTTCATTTTCCTGTTGATTTTTTCCTGTTCCACAATAACTACTGGCCCGGGTTCAGTCTATTCCAAATTATCAGTCATAAAAACACCCATTGAGCAGCAATTTATGCTGGATTCCACCAAGGTAGGGGTAAGTACAATTATCGATAATTTAAATGTGCCCTGGGAAATAACCTGGGGCCCCGATAACTGGATTTGGTATACCGAGCAAAGTGGCAGCGTTAGCAAAGTAAACCCGGTTACCGGCGAAAAAAAATTACTATTAGCTATTCCGGAGGTATACCGCTACCGCACGCTGGGCTTGTTGTGTATGGCCCTGCATCCAAATTTTAAAAAACAGCCTTTTGTTTTCTTAAATTACACTTATAAGCATAATACAAAATTAATGTCGAGGTGGGTGCGATATACTTATAGCAACGATATACTAACCACCCCTTTAGTTTTATTGGAAGTACCCGCCGATGTGGGGCATAATGGTTCGCGCATTGCTTTTGCCCCCGATGGCAAATTAATGCTGGCTACCGGCGATGCCGATGTGAACAACAATGAGCAGAATGGAGGTAACGCCCAGAAGGATAATATTGTAAGCGGTAAAATATTACGTATTAACATAGATGGATCCGTGCCCCAAGACAACCCAATGCCGGGCAGTCCGGTTTGGGCGAAAGGCTTCCGGGTTCCCCAGGGTTTGGTATATGCGGCTAACGGAAATTTATACACCGCCGAGCACGGCGATGCCACCGATGATGAAATAAACCTGATTACGAAAAACGGTAATTATGGCTACCCGAACGTGGCGGGTAAATGCAACCTCCCTCACGAAAAAACTTTTTGTGACCAGCACGCCGTAATTGACCCTCTATTCGCCTGGACACCTACTATCGCCCCGGCGGGTATTGATTATTACAACGCTACCGCTATTCCGGAGTGGCAGAATTCTATATTGCTTACTACGCTTAAAGAAACCGATTTTCGGGTATTAAAACTGAATAAAGCCGGCAACGCCATCGTTTCAGAACAAATTTACCTGGATAAAGCATTTGGGCGGTTGCGCGATGTATGCGTAGCCCCTAAAGGCGATATTTACATCTCTACCAGCAACCGGGACTGGAACCCAGCCAAAGGCTTCCCGCAGGAAAATGATGACAGGATTATTCGTTTATTTAAAATAAAAGAAAACGATACGTATGCATCAAATTTTAAAGATATAGCATCAACCGAAACTAAACCAAGTGAAATATTACCCAATGCCGGTGCTGTTGTTTATAACAAATATTGTGTTTCCTGCCACAAAGAAGATGGCAATGGGGTTGCCGGAACCTTCCCGCCTTTAACGGAAGCAGAGCAGGTTACGGGAGATAAAAAGAAATTGATTGCTATTTTATTGCAAGGTTTAGCCGGTCCGATAATGGTTAAAGGCAAAGAATATAACCAGCAGATGCCGGCTTTCCATTTCTTAAGCGATCCCGAGATTGCCGATGTACTTACCTACGTCCGGGCTGAATTTGGAAAAGGAGCCAGTCCCATCTCTAAAGAAGAGGTAGAAAAAGCTAGGTTGGGGAAAGCAGAATAGAAGAATCAACGAAAATTTTTAAAATTTTAAAATTCCCGGATTCATTGATATTACTGAAGAGCTACGAATTTATAATCTGATAAATAAATGGATAATAGAGTTACGCAGGAACCAGTTACGGTTTCACCACAAACAGGAGCTGGTGGATTTTTTACCTACTTTAAAAAGGTCTTATTATCCTTAGGACCGGGCATCATAACGGCGGCTTTGGTATTTGGACCAAGTAAAATGACCATTACCTCCAAATTGGGGGCGGTTTATGGTTATTCGTTGCTTTGGATAATTGCCGTTGCAATATTTTTTATGACTGTTTTTACAGTTATGGGCGCCCGCATTGGTGTTGCGGCTAAGCAATCCTTACTGGCTACTATCCGGTTAAAATGGGGAAAAGCAGCGGCTATTATTATTGGTTTCGGGATATTTTTAGTGGCCACCTCTTTCCAGGCCGGAAACTCCATAGGGGTAGGAATTGCTATTGCGGAAGCAAATGGTACTTCACCGGTTATTTGGGTTATTGTTTTTAATGTTATCGGCATTGCCCTATTATTTTTCCAGGCATTTTACAAAGTATTAGAAAAGCTGATGATCTTCCTGGTAGGATTGATGCTCTTTTCCTTTATCACCACCTTGTTTTTAGCTGATCCGGACTGGAGTGCGGTAGCTGCCGGTTTTGTGCCATCCATTCCGGAAGGCTCATTGGGTTTAGTGATAGCCTTTACGGCTTCCGCTTTTTCCATTGTAGGCGCTTTATACCAATCGTACCTGGTGCAGGAGCGCATCAAGCAAAATCCGGAGATTAGAGAAACCAGCCGCAACAGTATAACCGGCATATTCATTCTCGGCCTCATGAGTGCTATTGTGCTTATTTGTGCTGCAGCGGTTTTAAACCCGCAAGGCATTAAAGTTACCAGTGCCTCCGATATGGCAAAAGCGCTGGAGCCTCTCTTTGGAAGTTATGCTTCTACTTTGTTTTTAACCGGCTTATTTGGGGCTGCCTTCTCTTCATTAGTAGGAAATGCGTCTTTAGGAGGTACTTTATTGGGCGATGCCTTGGGTTATGGAAGCCAGTTAACTTCCAAAATGGTGCGCTTCTTAATTGCTTTAGTTATGATTATTGGAGCCTGCATCGCCATTGCTTTCGGTAAATTACCTTTGGAATTAATTGTATTTGCCCAGAGCGTTACCATTTTTTTAGTGCCTTTTATTGGGTTAGCCATGTATGTTATCGGGAATGATGCTAGAATTATGGGTTCCCATGTAAACTCAACTCCAGTTAAAATAATGGGTGCTTTTGGCTTGCTGATTTTATTTGTTCTGGCTGCAAGTAATGTAAATGAGTTATTTTTAAAATAATTGATAGAGTAGTTTATATGAGTGAATTAGAACTATTAGAGCGGGAATTATTAAAACCTTCAGAGGCTTTAATTTCCGATTTATATGACATAGAAGGCGATATTATATTGCTGGGGGTAGGTGGAAAAATGGGGCCGAGTATGGCCCGTTTAGCCAAGCAAGCCGTTGACCAGGCCGGATTAAAAAAGCGTATTATTGGTGTTTCCCGCTTTTCTGATCCGGAAACCCAGGCCGAATTAGAAGCAAATGGTATTGAAACAGTTGCGGCTGATTTATTAAACGAAAATCATTTAGCCGCCTTACCAGATGCGGCCAATGTGATATACTTGGCAGGTACTAAATTTGGTACTACGGGTAAAGAAGCTTTTACCTGGGCCATGAATGCGTATTTGCCGGGTCGCGTTGCCGAACGGTATAAAAACTCCCGGATAGTAGCATTCTCTACGGGTAATGTATATCCGTTTGGATCGGTAACTTCTGGTGGGCCATCCGAAGACCAGGCAGCGGCACCGGTGGGAGAGTATGGTCAATCGTGTTTAGGCCGGGAACGTATTTTTCAATACTTCTCCGATAAATATCAGATTCCGACCTTAATCTATCGCTTAAATTATGCCGTTGATTTTAAATATGGCGTGTTGCTCGAAATAGCTAAATCAGTGAACGAAGGCCGGCCAATAGATTTGTCCACAGGAAATGTAAATGTTATTTGGCAGGGAGATGCCAATGAAATTGCTATCCGGGCTTTAAAACACTGCGACGTACCTGCTAAAATATTAAATGTTACCGGGCCCGAGACTGTTTCGGTGAAGTGGCTGGCTGACCAATTTGGTTTATTATTAGGCAAAGAGCCGAAATTTACTGGGGAAGTGCAGCAAACGGCTTTGTTAAGTAACGCTTCGGAAGCGCATCGCTTATTTGGTTACCCCAGAGTAACTTTACGGCAGATAATGGATATTACGGTTACCTGGTTACAGGGCGGCGGTAAAATATCAAACAAACCAACTCATTTCCAGGAACGAAACGGCAAGTTTTAACATATGGCAACTAACACCTTAAAATCCGAAATTAAAGCTTTATTGCACGAAGGTACTGTAATTCCCGCGCACCCTTTGGCCTTAAATGCAGCCCGCCAATTAGATGAGCAGCGCCAGCGCGGCTTAACCCGTTACTATATGGCTGCTGGTGCCGGTGGAATAGCCGTTGGCGTTCATTCAACCCAATTTGAAATAAGGGACCCGGAAGTTAATTTGTATGAAACCGTATTAAAACTAGCCGCCGAAGAAATAGCAGAGGCGCAATTAACTCGTCCGTTTATAAAAGTAGCCGGTATTGTGGGCCCGACCGCGCAAGCTACGGAAGAAGCCGAAATAGCAGTAAAATACGGTTATGATTTGGGTTTATTAAGCATGGGCGGCTTACAAAACTGGACCGAAGATGAGATATTGGATCGGGTAAAAGCCGTAGCTGATGTTATTCCTATTTTTGGCTTTTACCTGCAGCCCAGCGTAGGTGGCCGCATCTTTACTTATGATTTCTGGTATAAGTTTGCGCAGATACCCAATGTACAAGCTATTAAAGTGGCTGCTTTTAACCGCTACCAAACCTTAGATGTTGTGCGGGCGGTTTGCTATTCTCCCCGTCGGGATGAAATTGCGTTATATACAGGTAACGATGATAATATTATTGCCGATTTACTAACAACTTATAGATTTGAAGTTGACGGAATTATAAGACAAAAGGAATTTGTCGGTGGTTTGTTGGGCCACTGGGCCGTTTGGACGAAGAAAGCAGTTGAACTATTAACTGCAGTTAAAAATGTAAAACAGGCAGGAGACGCCTCTATTTTTTCAGAATTGCTGACCCGCAATATCGAAGTTACGGATATGAACGCCGCTATTTTTGATCCGGCTCATGGTTTTCATGGCTGTATTCCGGGCATTCACGAGGTACTGCGCCGCCAAGGTTTACTAGAAGGACGTTGGTGCCTCAATCCAGAAGAGGAATTATCACCCGGGCAAATGGAGGAAATTAACCGCGTGTGCGCTGCTTATCCGCATCTGGTGGATGATGCTTTTGTGCGGGATCTCTTGGAAAGAGAAATGCTCGCAAAATAAATGGTTGTGTTTAGCCAATTTCTATGCTACTATTGAATTAAAAGGAGGTAATGCGGACTTCTACTACTTCAATAAAGGTGTAAACTGTTTTAATATATCATTAAATTAATAAATTCTTCATGAATAACGAAAGCATAATTGATGCCTTGAAAGTGGATATTTCCGCTACACGTAGTGAGTTGGGTTTTAAAGCAGCAAAAATGGTGGCAAGCAAAATAATAGAATTATTGAGCCAACAGCAACTCGTGAACATCATTTTTGCCGCAGCTCCTTCTCAGAATGAATTTCTGGAAGAGCTATCTAAAAATGATGCAATTGCCTGGGAACGTATCAATGCCTTTCATATGGATGAATATGTTGGCCTGCAGGAAGATGCGCCACAACGTTTTGGTAATTTTTTAAAAATTCGTTTATTCGGTAAAGTACCATTCCGTTCTGTAAATTACCTGAATGGATTAGCCGAAAATATACAAGAAGAGTGCGCCCGATATACTGCCTTATTAGAATCTAATCCGACGGATATTGTATGCATGGGTATCGGCGAAAATGCACATATTGCCTTTAACGATCCGCACGTGGCCGATTTTAACGATCCGCATTTGGTAAAAATAGTGGATTTAGACGAAGCTTGCCGGCAGCAACAAGTAAACGATGGTTGCTTTACTACGTTAAATGAAGTACCAACTTATGCTTTAACTTTAACGGTGCCCGCTTTAATGCGTGCCAAATACGCATTTTGTATAGTTCCTGGACCAACTAAAGCTCAGGCCATTCACAATACGCTGCAAAGTGACATTCAGGAATTATACCCGTCAACAATTCTGCGAAAACACCCGGAAGCTATTTTATTTATTGATAAAGAAAGTAGCGGATTATTATAGCGGCTAAGAATTGAAAATGAATTTGTTTGGTTTACTAAAACCCGCAGGCTTATACCTGCGGGTTTTTAGTTTTATACCATTTTAGTGTAGATGGAAATTTTAGAACAAACACGGAATAATTTTAAAATTCTGAATAAGATGAAAGTATTTTTCTGAACTTCCGGCCGGAAAAAGTGGGTATCTCCATGTTGTTAGCACATGTCTAAATTTAAAAATTGAAGCTCGCCGCTTCTTTATCCCTTCTATTTTTTAAAAATTATTAAATCAAAAGATGTTCTAACGAAAGTTTAATTGCATAGGCAATGCATTAACAGGAATGGCTATGTAATCATACGGGATGTAAGTTATACTGGCATAATAATTTACATGCAAATCACCAATGGCATTAATGCAATCTGCCTACAAGCTTAACAACTTTTTAATTACGTGTTATTTAGTTATTTAATAGGTTAGTTTAAAAATAGGTGCTTCACTTCTGTTTTAATTATTTTCAAAAGCTTACTTTTTTTATTAAAAAGTTTTAAAAGCTTGTTTTATTTTAAAAAAAAAGGTTCTTTTAAGAATAAATAAAAAACATTCTTTGCTATGCTCCTAAACCGAAATAGAAACATTTGGTTCACGTTGTTTTGTGCTGTTATTCTTCTGTCTTATAATGGACAGCGTGCGTTTGCCGCAATAGATAAAAACATAGGCTCAGTTGTGCAGGTTAATGATTCTTTGAGTTTTATTTCTCCACTACGTCTCCGGGGTTTTAGCCTTCTGCCAGCACCGCAACAAGTAGAATTGGGCGCTAAGAATATTGTGGTTGACGGGTCATGGTCGGTAGATTCAAAAGTAAGCATAGAGGATATTGCTGTTCGAAGACTGCTTGAAGGCGCGTCGGAGCTTCATGGATTAAATTTCGCGAAAAAAGGAGGGAAAAAGATTACACTTGCCGTCAAACCCGGAACAGTAAAGGCTACCAGTGATCCGGCGCTCAACGATCAGGGTTATTTGTTGGGGATTACCGCTGATAAGATCGAAATTACCGGTAACAGCCCAACCGGGCTTTTTTACGGGGTTCAAAGTTTGCTACAGTTACTCCGGCGGGACCCCGCCGGGCGGCTCATTGCTCCGGAAGCGGTAATTCGCGACTGGCCGGCGGTGCAATTGCGGTTTGTGCATTGGGATACGAAACACCATCAGAAACGCATGGAAACCATGAAGCGCCTGATCGATTGGCACGCCTTCTTTAAAGTAAACATGGTTGCCCTGGAGATTGAAGATAAATACGAATTTCCGCGACATCCGATTATTGGTGCTCCAGGTGCTTACACCAAAGCAGAGTTACAGGAACTAACCCGTTACGCCCTAGAGCGGCACATTCAGATTGTTCCTAATATTCAGGCTCCGGCACACATGGCGCACGTTCTGAAACATAAAGAATTTGAGCATTTAAAGGCCGAACCTGAATCTAATTACCAGGCCTGCATGTGCGACGACGAAGCCATCAACCTGATTTTCGACATGTACCAGGATATGATTGATGCCACACCCGGTGTTGACTATTTTCTGGCTTCTACGGATGAAGTGTATTACGCCGGCATCTGCGCCAAATGTAAACGGCCTTACAATCCGGAAAACCGAAGTCTAGCGTGGGCCGAGTTTGCTGTAAAAGCCCATGACTGGCTGGCGAAACGTAATCGCCGGATGATTGCCTGGGTGGAATACCCCCTGCTTCCGCAGGATATTTCGCGCCTGCCTTCCGATATAATTAATGGCATAATGGGCGAAGACAAGGAATTTTTGGACAATCAGCGCAAAATAGGAATGCGGCAACTTGCCTACAGTTCCATCCAGGGGGGCGAGCCGCTTTTTTCGGATTATTCCAGGTATCCGGCATACGTAAGCACTGTACGTAATGGCATTAAAGCAGGCGCTAATCCCATCGGAAGTTTTGCTGCCGCCTGGGACGACAGCGGCTTGCACGAAGAAGTGTTTCATCTTGGTTGGGCCACTATTACGCAATATGCCTGGAACCCCTATGGGCCAGCATATGAACAAACCATGGCCGATTTTTTAGATGTGTTTTACGGAGCAAACAGTCCGGATATAGCCTCTGCCTACAAACTTCTGAATGAAGGCGCACAATTTTTTAGAAGAGGTTGGGATGAGGTAACCAGCACCGAGCGCCCTTCCAGTTACGGAAACAGCTTCGGCAAAGGAATTGGCACCGAACGAATGGACGATTTTCTCCGGCTTCCGGAGATTCCGCTAGATAAGAATTTAAAATCCAATACCAAATACACCACCGATCATAGCAAGATTATTGCGCAGGCAGAAGAATTAGAAGTAAAAAATGATGAGTTAATCAATAAGCTTGCCCGATACATGACACAGATTGACCGCAACCGTTATAGCCTGGAAGTTTATTTATCAATTGCTTACCTGGAGCGTTACTTTATTAAAACCGTACTTGCGTTTCGCGACGCCGAGCGCACCTTTGAGCGTGCCCAGGCCGCTTCGGCGGCCGGGAAACACGAAGAAGCTGTTGGGTTCCTGATAGAAGCCAGCAACAAGATAGGCGCTCTCGACAACTGGAGTAAGGGAATGTGGGAAAACGTTACGGAGGTATGGGAAAAAAGCCGGTATGAAAAAAATCCTGATATAAACGGACGTAAATTTGTGCATGTGCAGGACGATGTAAAAGATCATTTTGCGGACCGCCGGAAAGGCTTGGATTATATGATCGCTCCTTTCCAACGGACAAATCTGCCGGGCTGGCAGAATAAGCTGAACGAAAGAATAAAACAATATGCCGCTGCAAACAAAGTTCCGGTGAAAGGACTGGCTGAAAAACGCCTGGAAGACTAACCCACTATACCCGGATAGAAAGGTTAAAGAAAAATACTTTTTTCTCCGGAGAAGATATCAGGCAGTAAATTGTTGATATGGACAAAAACCACTCAACGATTTACCGCTTTTTTTATGAGTCATCCTGAACGGTAAAAAAGCAGGCATCAGAAGTAATATTGAGTTTAATGGCTGTAAAAAATGCTCTTTATAAGCTATTTTCCACAGGTCTTTAAAGTACGCTCGGGCTCAAATGAAAATTTAAATACTCTATTAGAAGAACGCCTGCTTTTATCAACTGGAAGCTAAGTACTTCCAAAATAGAATCTAAGTCAGCATCGTTTTTCTTTAGCTGATATTAGAAAATAGAAAAAAAGTATTAAAAATCTGGATTCTACAAGTTTTCATTTTCTCAATTTAATCATAATAACTAAAAAGGTAATAAAGAAGGTGAATGCTACTGTGGCATTAGGGGAAATGTATTTATAATTAAAGCTTTTGAAAATTAAATGATAAATAAAATGAAAATTTTATTCTAATCGTTAAAATCAGATGGGGTAAAATTAATAATTGCATAAAAAAGAGTTAATAGGGTTCAAATTAGAGCAATGCACATAACATATTAGATATTGTTCAGATTTTATTTTTTTATTAGTTCAAGATAAATGTATGGTGATTCTTGAAAAAGAAAGAAAATAGTTAATAAAGGTAAGGAAACGAATGTTTTTGTGTTTTTTATTATTAGTTTTGTTTAATACTTATATTTTAAAATAATAGAATATGCAACACCTCGGGCTGGATTTTCGGACTTTAAATGAAAAAGGTGCATTCCATACGGCAAAGGAAATAGCGCAGCAACCGGAGATCTGGTTAAGCGTTTGGGAGATGATTTATAAAAACAGCTCAGCAATTAACAAGTTTCTGGACAAAGTCTTACCAAAAACAAAGCGGATTATACTAACGGGCGCCGGCACCAGTGCATTCATAGGGCGTTCCTTGTCAGGCGTATTCCAGCGAAATACCAAAATTATAACAGATGCCATATCCACTACTGACTTAGTGTCTGACCCGAAAGATTATTTGGACCCAGATACGCCTTTACTGATGATTTCCTTTGCCCGATCAGGAAACAGTCCTGAAAGTATTGCCGCGGTTGTTCTGGCAGATACTCTTTGCAATACCTGCTTTCATTTAATCATTACCTGCAATAGCGATGGCGAGCTTGCCAGGAATGGCAGAGCTGATGAAGAGCGCAGACACGTGATAACTTTACCCAGTGAAGCGAATGACAAGAGCCTTGCCATGACCAGTAGTTATACGGGAATGTTACTGGCTGGCATTCTTATTTCGCAAATGCAAAACGTTGAGGCAAACAAAACTACGGTTGATATTTTGAGTAATTACGGCAGAAAAATTATCAATGATTACAGTGCAGATTTTCGCATGATCGCGGCAAAAGACTTTAAGCGCGCCGTTTTTCTTGGTTCCGGCCCTTTACAAGGTACAGCCACTGAATCGCACCTGAAACTTCAGGAGCTGACGGACGGCAGAATTATTTGTAAGGATGATTCCTTTCTTGGGTTCCGACATGGCCCGAAAGCGGTTGTTGATAATACCACATTGGTAGTATATATTTTTTCAAGCGATAGCTACGTTTTGAAATATGAAATCGACATGGTTGCCTCCATGAAAAAAGGAAACCGTCCGCTGCTGGAGATTGGAATTATGGAAAAGCATATCCCAGAACTTAATCTGGATTATACATTCTGTTATTCTGAAGATAACCAGAGCTTACCTAAAGAATTTCTGTCAGTATGCAGCGTTTTACCTGCTCAGTTACTCGCATTTTTTAAATCTTTTCAACTGGGACTCCGCCCGGATTCACCCTCGGAAACAGGTGCTATTTCCCGGGTCGTGGAAGAATTTCCTATTTATGAACTAACAGATAATCATTTCTAGGCCGGAATTAGATACCGGATGTCAACAGTAGCAGAATACTACAAAGTGCAGATTGAAAGTGTGTTATATGAGTACAAAAAGTCAGAATAATGACCTGCTTAAAACTCCTGATGAAACCAATCAGTACATTTTTGTGGTCGAAAGTGAGGATTCGCTGCACATCTCCATAAGACTTTATAATATTTTTTCGCGCCGTCGCATTCCTGTCCTGGATTTTCAAACCAGCAGATTGAACGGTGGTGAGCGGCAACGGATGTTAATTATTATTGAAGAAACAAAAGAAAACGTGTTAAAATTACAAAGTCAGCTTTTGCGGCAGGTAGAGGTAATAACTGTAAATCTTTTCGAGCCAGTATCAGAAAAAACAGGCTTTTAAAGTCATAAAAGTCTACTCGTAAGCACTCTCTATAAATATGAATGCAAGTACCGCCCCCTTAATGTGTCCTTTAGGAGGCTAAAAAGTTTTGAGGAATAGAATATTGCTTGTGCCCAGTGTAATAAATAACATAATTTAAATTGTATGATAGGAAAATACTGCGTTTGTTTTGTTTTCTTTCTTTTATGGACTGGGATATTGCAAGCGCAAATACTGCCAAAGGCTATTTTGGGGCAGCTATCTTCTATGGATACTCGGGAAATGGTTGCTCTCACTCCTCATGCTACAACAATCCTTAATAGTAACATTTTTACAGATCCTAGAGGTGATGTAAAAATATCTAATCTTCGGCCGCGTCTGTTCGTGAGGGCTGATGAGGACAAGACCGGGGTCGGACTTACTATTTCGGAATTGCGGTTGAGAAGCGAGGATTCAACCTACAAGGATTGGATTAATTACACCGGGGGAATTAACGGATGGGAAAGCTTGCCCGCAATGGCGATGCAGTATTTACTTAAAGGAGATAAAAAGATTGCGCAATCGGTAGGTGAATATATCGCCAACACTCCTTACAATTTTGGGGAGCATACCTCTGCTGCCGCCATGGTTTATAATAGCGCGATTGCGTTTGACTGGGTCAGGATGGCGTTGCCGAAGGAGATGGCATCAAAGATCTGTGCCCGGTTGGTCGAAGGGGCGGAACATCTCAAAGGTGGAGTAGTTACTCCCTCCATCAACCATAATTATACTTTTGTATCTATGTACGGGGTGGCAATGGCAGCGATGGCCATTCATGGGGAAAGCGATGCTTATGACCAGAAGGCAGCAGAATATCTTAGCCTATTAAACCAGCTGCTGTTGGATGATCACATGTTATTTGCAACATTAAAGGCCAAACAAGGAACTTGGGGGGAGGGCAATCATTATACACCATTTGTGGTGTTTTATCCGATGCTTATGACCTTGAACGGACTTAGCACTGCTACCAGCCGGGATTACTTTAGCATCATAAGAGAGAACTATGATGATTTTCTTGTCCCGATGTCAAAATTTATTATAGCCAACTTCCGGCCGGATTTTACCATGGAGCGGATTGGTGACGTAACTACGCGGGTCGTTCCTCACAAATCCTTCCTGCGCCCGTTTATAGATTTAATGGCTCTGAAGATCAACGATCAGACTCTACAAGGGCAGATACATTCCTTCTCTAAACAGTTGTCAGTCTATTACGGAGCCGATCTGGTGTCGGATCCGTACCATTGGATGATGCTGGTTAATTACAATGCTAAAATTCCTGATAAGCCGGCCTACACTACTTTACCAACTGCCATGCGCCTGGGAGAAAACTCTTATGAGCATATTATGTTTAGAAGCGATTGGAGCGAAAATGGTACTTTAATTACTTATTTAAGTGGTGATCATTATACCGACCATCAGCATTTCGATAAAGGGCATTTTCTTATTTACAAAAATGGCGCGTTAGTGGTGGATGGCGGTGGTTATTCCAAGATGTATAGTGATAGCTGGTCTAATTACTCTATCCGGACCTTGGCGCATAATAATGTTCTCGTTTATGATCCTAAGGAGTTTCCAGGCAAGGAAGTAAATAAAACCGAAATTCACCTCGATGGTGGGCAGCGAATAATCAGGGGAGCGCAAGCCCTTACAAGCTGGAAAGAATTTAATGAAAAGGCAGGTGCACTCGGGTTGCATACGGCGAGCGTACTGGCCTTTGATGCCGATAAGGGATTGAACCGTTATAATTATGTAAAAAGCAACTTAACAAACGCGTATGGCGAAAAGGTAACGTGGATGGACCGGCAATTATTTTATCTGCCACAAGCCGACTTTCTGGTGGTGAAAGACCGTGTAATCACACCCCGGCCGCTGGATAATTATTGGTTACTGCACTTTGAAGAACGACCTACCATCGACGGAAAAATACCGGAAGCAGGTGTAAAGGATTACCAGAATGCCTCCATAGTTCATTCGCAGCGCACCGGAACGTTATCTCTGGAAGGCCAGCCTGTGCCATATTCCGGTAGTTTGTTCGTTAAAACCTTAACGCCCAATAAAAGAACCATTTCTTTAATTGGAGGGCCGGGCTATGAATATTATAACCGTTTTTCAAAAAAGAATTTTACACCCGAAAAACCATTCCTCCAAAATCGGGAGTCGGGTAACTGGCGCATGGAAGTAAGCCCGGAAAAACCCAGAACCGGCACAGCTTTTTTGCATGCTTTCCAGATCTCGGATTCCAGTAAAAAAGAGATGATTGCCACCGAATACCTGCGGACCCAGGATGGCAAACTGGAAGGGGCGTTTTTCCGGTCAGAACAAAATTCTTATTTGGTAATGTTTAGCAGCAGCCTCGATGCCAAAGGCCATGAGCATCAAACAGTAAATTTTCCTCTGAAATATAAAGTAAAGGCAAAAACACCGGTAAATCATGTACTTGCTGAATTAACGCCAAATAGAAAAGTAAAGGTTATTATAAACAACAAAAACAAAGGCACTTTTCAAACTTCCTCAGCAGGCGTTTTATATTTTAACGATGAATCCGATGGGGTAAGAAGAATTCAGATATTGGCAGATTAATATAAGGTTAGGTTTGGGGTAATTCGTGGCAGATAATTAAAAAAGTAGAATCTCTCATATAATAGAAGACTTTTCTTTATTGATAAAAGGTCTTTGTCATTATGAATAATCAAGCAGATATTCTTCAAGGGATAAACTTTTGAGGAATCTGGTGCTCTGAATAAATTAGTTTTTATTGCCGCCACTTAGATGGCTTAACGCAAATTTTAAAATTTAATTTATTTAGCTCTAATAACTTGCTTTACGGATTTAGTTAAATGGCAATTTTGGTTTTATAGCTTCCTGTATGGTTATTAAAAAAAAATATGATGTGGTAGTCGTTGGCGAGCTGAATGTGGATCTAATTGCCAATGGACTCCCCAAATTTCCGGAGGTCGGAAAAGAAATTATTGCTAATCAATTCGTCACCACCCTGGGTAGTAGTTCCGCCATTTTCGCCAACAATCTGAGTGCCTTTGGAACGAAGGTAACCTTTACAGGTAAAGTTGGAAATGACAATTACGGGGATTTTATCGTTGCCTCTTTACAGGCGAGAAGGGTAGATGTAAGTAATATTATTCGGACCGGCAAACAAGATACCGGCGTTACCATAGTTCTTAATTATGATGAAGACCGGGCTATGGTAACGTACCAGGGAGCTATGGCAGCATTTACCTTAGGAGATATTCCGGATAGTGTATTAGAACAGGCCAGGCACCTCCACTTAAGTTCTATTTTTCTGCAAGAAGGGCTGAAAAAAGATATCGTGTCACTTTTTAAAAAAGCAAAGAGACTGGGGCTTACCACTTCCCTTGATCCGCAGTGGGATCCGTCGGAAAAATGGGATATCGATTGGGAAAACCTTTTAGGCTACGTTGATATTTTTATGCCAAACCAGGCCGAACTAAAGGCCATAACAAATACCACAACAATACTGGCAGCAGTTGATGCTCTCCGAAGTTTTTTCAATATACTAGTGGTGAAAAATGGAAGGGAAGGAGCGGTTGTTTGGACTGGAAGTGATTCCATTCATCAGCCGGCATTTTTTAACAACTCAGTCGTTGATAGTATCGGGGCAGGAGATAGTTTTAATGCGGGCTTTATTCATGCGTTTCTGCAGGGGGGAGGTTTAAAGGAATGTATGGAGTTTGGTGCCCTTATGGGAGCGATAAATACAACCAGTTCGGGGGGGACTATGGCATTTGAAAATATGAGCAGGGTAAAAGAAATCGCGAAGTCTTCTTTTGATTATACTCTGTAAGGTGTAGGTTGCTGGTTAGTTTTAAGTTGGCTGTTTCGCATTTTTAAATTTTTTAATTATAACTACCTGTAAATAAGTTTGGTGGTGAAGACACCACCAAGGGCGAAGTTTTTCGAAATTTTTAGAATTTAAACAGCTTCCTTATCTAACCTCACCAAAAAGAAACAATCCGGAAGAATTTTATCGATTGATTAGATTCCTTCGGATTGTTGACAATAAAAAATAACTGGTATTCTTGTTCTGGTTTACCCCAGATGTTCTATAAAGAAATAATTATTCTAACATTCAAAATTTAAACGTACGCCTTCATGTTCTGAACCGAGATAAGTTTTTCCATAACTAACTCGGTTACTTTCTCTGTTGCCTTCGGAAACACTTTTCTTAAATCTATTTCATCTGTATCTCTCAGGAGAGCCTGCAGGCTTTTCATAAACATATTTTTTATTTCGGTAGCCAAATTAACTTTGCAAATTCCTCTGGAAATGGCGCCCTGCACTTGGTCTTCGGGTATACCGGAGCTGCCGTGCAACACCAGAATAGCATCTGTTTTCGCGTGAATTTCCGATAACAGTGGTAATTGAAGTTTCGGCACTTCCTTGTAAAATCCATGGGCAGACCCAATGGCAACTGCCAGGGCATCCACGCCAGTTTCTTCCACAAATAGGCTGGCTTCCTCCGGACTGGTGAACATTTGCTGCGCATGAGATTGGCCTAATTTAGCGACATATCCTAGCTCCCCTTCGACGGTTGCACCATATTCGGCTGCAATTTTCACGGCTTCTGCCGTTAATTTTATATTGTCTTTAAAAGGCAATTCACTTCCATCAAACATAACGGAATCAAATCCAGCATCCAGACATTTGCGAACAAGTTCCAGGGAGTCGCCATGATCCAGATGAAGCCATCCTTCTACCTCAAACGCTTTCAAGGCACTTCTTCCCATACTAACGGCTGTTTCCAGGCCCATGTATTCGATGGAACTTCTGGTTAATTGTAATATTAATGGTTGCTGCAAGGATGCCGCTGCGCGCAGTACGCCATGAAGCGTTTCCAGATTGTAAAAATTAGTAGCAAGTAAGCCTTTTTTCTGTTCGGTAAGTACTTGCATTTTTTGCTTTAACGTCATTTTAGAGCAGAGGAATTTTAAAAATATCTATTTTATTTAGCGTTATGTTATCTGAGAGGTAGAGCCGGCTTTATACTTCTTTCAATTTTACAGCTTCTGACTCTTTAATCTCTTCCACTTTAGTCTCTTCACTAGCCATTAAAAGAGCCGAGATAATGGCCAATACCATTCCGGTAATAATTACTGGGTGAGGAATAAAGGCATAGATGGTTAATGAGATGATCACCGTCAGGACCGGCGAAAGGGCAGTAGTCATGGGGGCTACAATGATTGCCTTGCCAAACCTAAAAGCATATACCAGACAAAGGGCACCAAAAGCATTTAATATCTGAACTACCGCTGCCAGGTAAGGACCTTTTATTCCCAGATTAATGGGCTGCGAGAAATCAGTCATGTATAAGGCAAACGGAATGAGTAAAACCGAGCCCAGGGCCATATAAAAGAAAATGCTCTCGGCTTTCATGGTTTCGTTAGCAAAGCGCAAAACATAACCCTGAACTCCCCAGGCCAGTAATGGTATGGCCGTTAAAACCATCCATAAATAACCCTTAACCGTGCTGTCGCCGGGAGGTTGATAAGAAAGTAACAGAACGGCAATTATAGCCGCAACTATGCCCAGCCATCCCAAGCGACCTGTTTTCTCTTTCAATATAATTACTGCCAATAAAATGGTAATAACCGGGGTTAGTGAAAGCAATGGAAAAACAAGATAAGCGGGTGCAATTTTTAAGGTAAAGAAAAGAACCAATTGGCCGCCTGCGCCCATAACCCCAGCACTGGTACCCAATAAAATAGACCGCTTGTCACGCTCGAGTTGCCATCGGTTTACTGCCAAGGCAAATATCGCCGCCACAATCATGGTTAAGGCCCATACAACATAACCCAGGGTGGCCGGAAAACCATTTTTTTCGGGTATTTCAATCAGCGCACCCCACACGCCCATAAAAATTACATGTATAACTACAAAACTGATCCAATTTTTTCCTTTGTTCATCTTTACATTATAGGTTAATCAATTTGTTATACTACCTGCTCCCTAATGGCCGCAATAAGACGTGCCCAGATTTTTTATGAACAGGAACCTTTTGGTGTTTCTTTTTGAATTAATAATTACATTCTTAAGAGCAAAAGGCAGTAATTTTTAAATTTTTATCATTTCCGCACCTATTGTTTTAACCAGAAGCTTGATTGGTACTGCATCGTCTTTTTATCATTTATTACTTTAGGTACTCATCAAACCAGTTCAGCACCCGATTGTATAAATCATACCTGCTTTTTGGCTTTAAATCCGGTCGCCAGCCATGGCCTTCCTCGAGATACTGCACGAAAGATGCGGTAACTCCTAATTTTTTTAAGGCGATGTAAATTTCTTCGGCCTGGGTTACCGGAACCTCGTTGTCTTTAGTGCCATGCAGGAACAGCGTAGGAGTTTTAACATTTTTTACATTCCGCAGCGGCGACCATTGCCAAAGCAGGGAAAAATTATCGTAAACACTTCCGTTAAATTCCGATTCCATAAGCGAATGATACAAAGAGGTGCCCGCAAAACTAATCAGGTTGCTAATACCGCCGTCAACAACAGCTGCTTTGAAGCGATTGGTTTGCGTGATGATCCAGTTGGTCATGTAGCCGCCGTAGCTCTGGCCTGTTACCCCTAATTGTTCTCCGTCAATCCAGGAATTATTAGCAATGGCATAATCTAGTCCGAGCATCAAATCTTTATAATCGCCGCCACCCCAGTTCAGAACAGTGCCTTTCGAAAATGCCTGGCCATAGCCGCTGCTGCCTCTTGGGTTAATGAATAGCACCCCATACCCTTGCGCCGCTAACAATTGCATAAACGGGTAAAAAGAATAGCCGAACATATTGTGCGGGCCGCCGTGAATAACCAGGATTAAAGGGTACTTTTTTAAATCCTGTAAAGAACGAGGCGGCATGATCCAGCCTTGTACCGGAGTTTCGTCAAAGCTATCAAACCAGAACTCCTTAACCTCTTGCAGGTTCCGCTCATCCAGCAAATCTTTATTTTCAGCTGTGATTTGAACGCCGGAAGGCTCGCTGGCTTTTTTCAGGAAAATCTCTGACGGATGCGTAATGTCTGTTGAAATATAAGCTATAGAGTTACCGTCAGGTGCCAGGCTGTACTCTTGCACTTGAGAATTACCCGCCAGGATTGTTTCAATTTCATTGTTGCTAATGGATACCCGGTACAGGGAGGTTGAGCCTTGGTTCCCGGCGCAAAAGTAAACCCATTCTCCAAGTGGATGCCATTGAATATTTTCTATTCTTCGATCTAATACTTGGGTTAAACACTGTGGCGATCCGCCTCCTGCTGGTACAATATATAGATGCGTATCGTCAGCGGGACTGTCGTTCGTACTGATGGCACTGGTTGTGGCCAGGTACGTTATGTGCTTTCCATCGGGCGACCAGGAGGGCTGAAAGGCGGTGCCCACATGGTGCGTTAGTTTTTCTATTTTTTTTGTATCGATACTAACTGTCCATAAATCGCAATTCTGATTATTGTCCGGATCAGCGGTATGATTGCTGATAAAGGCAATCTGAGTACTGTCCGGAGACCATGAAATAGAATGTTCATTATAATCCCCCGGTGTTATAATTTGCGGCTCGCCGCCATGAGTAGGAATTATCCAAATATGGCTCGTATACCCATCCGCAAAAAATGGTCGGCCCCATCCGCCTTTGGTTTTATATAGCAGCCTATCTACTGCCATAATCTGGTTATCCTGGGCTTCTGGCGTAGAATATGGATCGGTACTTACATAGGCAATATATTGCCCATCCGGTGACCAACAGAAATTCGTTTCGGTCAGATGATTAATAAAGTAAGATGATTCATACACTGCAGTCAGGAACCGTGTTGTATGATTTTTTAAACTATAAATCCATATGCCGGTCTGGTTGTTTTGGGATGCGTGATAAGCAATAGATAAACCATCCGGAGACCATACCGGTGAAGAACCTTCGCCTAGAATTTCCGATTTTTTATCGGAAGTAGATGTTAATACAATATAATCTTGTCCTGTGTTTTGGTTTAAATCGCTTACAGTTCTAACATAAACGATTTTACTGCCATCAGGAGAAATTTGTATACCACTTAGATTGCGAATTTCAAATATGTCATCAATATGAAAAATGAGGTTGCGCGTCTCTTTATATTCCGTCTCTCTCATGGTTTAATTGGTGATTCACTTAAACTATTCTAATGAATGACCTTTTTTAAATATTAAAATATTTATTGGGCAGACTAGGCTAAGGTTCATTAGTAAATACAAAGGCTCGATCAGCTTTATTTACTTACAAACTTTCTTTCAGAAGGTATATGATTTGGCTAAATTATAATTTTCACAACCTTATGTAATGTTGCGAAATTACCTTTTTATTTACGAAAAAAAAGAAAAAAATAAACTTTGTTAATACTGTTGATAAAAAGGAGATGGGGGTATCTATATTCATTAATCAGTTTAGCTTTTCTTACACCAGGGTTATCTGCTCACTGAGAAAATAGTAGGACGTAATTTGCTGTTTTAAGGATTGCTTTATCCTGATCGATCAAACTGAAGATAGTGGCACCACGGACAGACTAATTATTTTATAATGTGTACCAATGGCCTTATAATAAATTTGTTTTTGCTATGGAAGCATCAATATAATAAATCACAATCGAGTTTGAGCTAAAAAAAATATAGTGTAGTTTTTCATTTTGGTGATAGATGTGTTTCCTTACCTTTTTAATTGTGTAAATTGCATGTTTCAAAACATTATTAATTTAAAAAAAAATATTTTTTTGTTATGATTTATTGTTGGAATCAATTTTATTTAGGAAACGAAAGCCGTTATTTCTCCATTCAACTCAAAAAGCAATTATGAAATTAAAAAATTCTACAAAAATGTGTTGGTCAGAACCACCTGGCAAGGCTCTTCTGGTATTTTGGATAAGTTGTATTCTTATCCTCGGAGTGCAATCGATTACATTTGCTCAGCAAAAAACGGTTACTGGCACCGTGAAAGATGAAAGGTCAACTCCAATTCCTGGAGTAACTGTATTGGTAAAAGGAACTTCTAAGGGTACTACCACTGATGTAAATGGTAAATATAGTTTGCATGTTTCTCCGGATGAGGTTCTGGTTTTTTCAATTATCGGGTATGTTTCAAAGGAAGTTACCGTAGGAAGCCGGACAACTGTTGATGTTAGTATGACCGAAGACATGCAAAGTCTTTCCGAAGTGGTAATCGTTGGGTTTGGAGCGGAAAAAAAAGTAAACGTTATTGGGTCCATCGAAACGATTTCGACGAAAGAGATCAAGGCATCGCCTGTTGGGTCAGTTTCCAACGCTTTGGCCGGACGGTTGCCGGGGCTAGTTGTACAACAACCGCAGGGAGAACCTGGTGCTGATGCGGCGCAGCTGTTAATTCGTGGTAGAGGTACATTGGGCAACAGTGCCCCGTTGATTATTATTGATGGCACGGAAGGAAGGGATATCAATGCTTTAAACGCGAATGATATTGAGAGTATCAGTGTTCTCAAAGACGCTTCCGCCGCTATTTATGGGGCGCGTGCGGCCAACGGTGTAATTCTGGTTACTACGAAAAAAGGCGCACAGGGTAAACCCAGGATAGATTATTCGATGTATCAAGGACTATCAAAACCTACTTGGTTGCCCGAAATGACGGATGCCGCTACTTACGCCCAAATGGTGCGAGAAATGCAAACCTATGATGGTGTTACGGAAGCCAACTTGCGGTATAAGCCGGAAGATGTCGAAAAATACAGATCGGGCGAATATCCCTGGACTCATCCGAATACTAACTGGAATGACGTTACATTGCGGAACTTTGCTAACACCTCGAACCATAACCTTTCTATTAGCGGTGGAACCGATCGAGTTACCTATTATGGTGGTATAGGTTATTTTCACTCCGATGGTATTTATAAACGTGATGCGAATGATTTTAAGCGTTTTAACATCAAGGTGAACGTTGATTTTAATGTCAATAAGTACTTAACTGTAGGGGTGGCGTTGAACGAAATCCAGGAAAACAGGATGTCCTCGGCGATGGATAGAGAAACAATTTTTAACGTTGTGAATCAAGGCCGACCTACCGATTTTGCTTACTGGCCCAACGGTCAGCTTGCTACCGGTTCTTTTGGTTTGGGATATCATCCTGCTGTTATCTCTACACTTGATTATGGTTTTAACGACCGGAAGAACTTAATGAGTTACAACACGCTCAATGCTTCCTTAAAAATTCCAGGTGTAGAAGGACTGGCTTTGACAACCTATTATTCTTATGACATCGACTTCAACAAAGGTAAGCTTTTTACCCAGCCATTAGAAGGGTATACCTTTAATCGTGCTGCGTACCTGGCCGCCGGAAATACCGGAAAGGAAGACGGCTCCGCGTTTTTGACCAAGATATCAAACAATACTCCCAGAACATTGGAAAATACTTATGGTAACGCTACCCGCAAACTCTATCATTTGCAGATGGATTACACGAAGACTTTTAACAATGTTCATAACCTGAGTGCCTTTGTAGCCTACGAGCAATTTAAAAACGAAACCAATAGTACATCAGCGTTCCGTACCGGTTTTGTCAGCAGCGCGCTGCCTTACCTATTTGCAGGAGGTAATCTTAATAAAGATAACTATGAAACGGTTGGGATAGATACCAGAGTTAATTACTTCGGAAGACTTAGCTACAATTTTAAAGAAAAATACCTGTTTCAATTCACTTTACGCCGAGATGGATCCGTGCGCTTTTCGGAAGAAAGTGGACGTTGGGGTACCTTCCCCAGTGCATTAGTAGGCTGGGTAGTTTCCAAGGAAAGCTTCATGCAGGATAAGTTTGTTAATTTTTTAAAATTGAAGGCATCGTGGGGAAGAATGGGCAACGACCAGGTAGACCCTTTCCAATACCTGGCTAGTTACTCGTTTGGCACTGGTGGCGTTTATGGCACCGGTTTAAATTATAGCAACAGCCTTTTCCAGAATGTAACCCCGAACCCTAATATTACCTGGGAAATTGCCAATATGACCAATGTCGGTTTCGAGTCGGCGTTCTTTAATGACTTCTTTTTAAATGCTGATTTCTTTTATCAGCGCAGAAGCCGGATTCTGGTAGCGAGAAATGCTTCGGTGCCTGACTTTACCGGAATTTCCCTTCCGAATGAAAACTTTGGTATTGTGGATAGCAAAGGTTTAGAAGTAGAATTAGGATACCAAAAAGGAAAATCTGAAGTAACCTACGGTATAACCGGCAACTTTACGTTTGCCAGGAACAAGATAGTGGAGTTCGATGAGCCTAAACAGGTGGTGGAATGGCAGAGAAGAACCGGACATCCGATCGGTGCCATACTGCTTCATAAATCCGCGGGTATTTTCAAAAATGCAGACCAAGTAAATTCAACACCGCATGTGACGGGAGCCATACCGGGTGACGTGATTATTGAAGATGTGAACGGAGATGGTCAAATCACCGCCGATGACCGAGTTTTATTTGATCAGACGAGCGTTCCGGAAATAACTTATGCCGCATCGCTTAATGTAGGGTATAAAGCCTTGCGTTTAACTGCCTTAATAACCGGAGTTGGGACGGCCTGGAGGCAGATGCTTGGTTCTCAGCAAGGTTTGCAAGGTAATTACTACCAGTTTCAGGCCGACGGACGCTGGACACCTGAAAATCCAAATGCTACCAAACCCAGAACCCCTAATGGCTGGCAGCCTTATTGGAGAAACAATAGCTTTCGGACAGATATGGAGTATCAGAATATGGAATTTGCCCGGTTAAAAAATGTGGAATTGAGCTACACGTTGCCAAAAAAATTCCAGAACACCCTTAAGATGGCCAATGCAGAAATTTATTTATCCGGACAAAATTTATTCCTCTTTTATGCTTCTCAGGGTATCTGGGATCCGGAATTCAGCGGCAACCGGGATAACTACCCGATTATGAAGGTCTATACAATAGGTGCCCGGGTATCTTTTTAAAAATCTAAATTTTATAGTTAAAATTTGAATTAGCTCTTATGAAATATTCTAAAATTTTTATAGCAGTATTCGGCTCCCTACTATTTGGGATGTCTTCCTGCCACGACATCCTTGATATAACGCCGGTAGATAGGTATACCGACGCGGTACTCTGGGAAGATATTAACTTATCTAAGGCTTATTTGCTGGATACCTACCGGGGTACCGGTATTGGTTACCGGCAATATATGGTAACCGGGGTATCAGATGAGTCACAAATTAAATTCCGGGAAAACTTTTACGTGAGAGGTGACATCTCGCCCGATAATGCCGCCCCCTGGGGATTGTCGAGCTACCTTCCGGGCTGGAACGACCATTACAAAAACATACAAAAGATTAACAAGTTTCTCGATAATGTAGGACGTGCGGTAGAAGCTGCTTCCGCAGATAACAAAACTTCAGTACAGGCTCAGGTAGATATTTTGCGGGGTGAGGCTTTGTATTTACGGGCGTTTGCCTATACTGAGCTTGCTCGCACTTATGGAGGTGTTCCCCTGCTGGCAACAGAAAGTCAAATAAATCAGGACTTCCAGTCTATAACGCGGGCCTCCTTTGAGGAGACTATTAATTTTATTGTAAAAGACTGCGACGATGCTGCCGCGCTCCTGCTTGAAAAAAGTAGAACCGAGATGGGTAAGGCTACCAAAGCGGCGGCACTAGCTTTAAAATCTAGAATTTTGTTGTTTGCCGCCAGTAATTTAACTGCTGATGGAACTGCTGGAAGCAAGTTTGTTGGTTATACAAACCCTAATAGACCGGCGCTATGGAAGGCCGCCCAGCTTGCTGCCAAAGCAGTAATGGATTTGCCTGAAGTTGGTCTGGAAAGTTTTGGCGCCCCTAACAAAGAGCAAGTAAGTAATAGTATGGCTGCCTTCTTCGAAAAAAGGGATCTGGCAAGCCCCGAAGTAATTTGGGGTAAAATGTATTCGACCATTGACGGCGATATAAACTCAATGAATGGACAGAATGCGCCGAGCAGCACCGGGTTCGCTACTTCCACCAATCCTTCGCAAAAGTTAGTCGATACCTATCAGATGGAGGACGGCAGTAATTTTTATGAGCATTTCGCGGTGGATAACGACGTATATAGAAATATTTCTGGTAAGTATAAAAATGAAAATATTTACAAAAATCGCGATCCCCGATTCTATGCGACCATTCTTTATGATAGCGCTCTTTGGAACGGAAAAAATGTCGATATCCGTACACGGGTAACTATTGAAAATGGTGTGGAAACTAAACGGGTTTTTGGATTTGATACTGAAAATAGTACATACAATGCGCACAATGCAACAGTTACTGGTTATAGCCTTCGTAAATTACTAATTGGAAATTTAACTGATCCGCTAAACCGGAATAATAATGCCTATATAGAATTCAGATACCCGGAGATTCTGTTAAACTATGCAGAAGCCAGCATCGAATTAGGAGAAATTTCGGAAGCAGCAATCTATATAAACATGATTCGCAATCGAGCGGGTATGCCTGATTTTACCGGAGACATAACCCAGGCATTGCGCTATGAAAGACAGATTGAGCTGGCTTTTGAGAACCAACGTTGGTATGATATGAGAAGGTGGAAAATTTTGGTTCCGGAACTGACCAATGTTTATGGAATTAAGATTGATGAGATCACAAACAATGGCGTTATTTCGACTACCTGGAAACGATTTGTTACGCAGACACGGGAGGCAGTTGATAGAATGCTATGGATTCCGATACCACGCATAGAAATAAATAAAGCTCCTCAGCTTGAACAGAATCCAGGTTATAACTGATATTTTTAAAGGATAACCATTTGCAAAACGGTATTTATGGGAATACCGTTTTGCAATATCCTTGATAAGTAGAGATATGCTAGTTTTTTAAAATATTGTTAATAAGTACCTTCTATGGTAACTGCGCGGGTAAAAGTATTTTGAAAACAAAGCTAAAGAAATCCCTTTTCTACATTCCCAACTATTCCAAAGTGGAACGAGGATTATGCTCCTTGCCCATCGTGAGATTGCGAAGCCGAAGAGATAAAAGTTACAGGGAATGTTTTCCGCTGAATACGAATTATAGTGGTAAGTTAACCAGCCGCTGGTAAATACAAAGTGTAAAATACTTCAGAAAAGCTCAATCCTAAATCCGGCTTTCATATTTAATAATTTACAACCATGAATAGAAGAGTTTCTATCAGGAATATGATCATTTTTGCAGGCGGGGTAACCTTTTTGCCTGCTTGCTTAGGACCTGAAGGAAAGGCATCCGTAGCCCTTAGTAATATCAATATTTCCGCTCAACAGGAAAAACTTCTATCTACTATTGCAGCTACCCTCATCCCGAAAACCGATACACCGGGTGCCGACGAAACAGGCGCCCATCTGTTTGTCCTGAAAATGGTAGATGATTGCTACGAGAAAGCTGATCAGGATAAATTTGTACTGGGCCTGGATCAACTGGAGAAGGCTGCCCAAAAGCGTTTCGGAAAATCGATGCTTAAATGTACCGCCGCTGACCGGCAAAAGCTGCTGCAAGGGGTAGAAGATAAAGATGGATTCGCGCCGGAAGTTTATGACTTCTACAAGATTATGAAGCAACGCACCATTCAGGGTTATATGACCTCCCAATTTGTGTTGCAGGAAATTGAGCATTATACAATTATTCCTACTGTTAAATACGACGGATATCACCGGATTGGAAATTAAAGGGAGAGAATGGAAGAAATAAAATACGATTCGGCAAAAGAACGGACATTTGACGCCATCGTGATAGGATCAGGTATGAGCGGTGGTTGGGCTGCCAAGGAGTTTACCGAAAAAGGATTAAAGACATTGGTGCTGGAACGCGGTCGGGATGTCAAACATATCAAAGATTACCCAACTGCGAACAAATTGCCTTACGAATTTGAGCACAGGGGAGAAATACCGCTGGAGGAGAAAAAAAAGGATCCGCTTATAGGCAGTTATTATGCCTTTAAGGAGGACACAAAACATTTTTTTGTAAGAGATAGTGAGCATCCTTATGTTCAGGAAAAACCGTTCGACTGGATCCGCGGTTACCAGGTAGGAGGTAAATCGCTGATGTGGGCAAAGGCTACCCAACGTTGGAGTAACTTCGATTATGAGGGCCCGGCAAGAGATGGCTTTGCCGTAGACTGGCCCATCCGGGAAAAGGATATGGCTCCCTGGTACAGCCATGTAGAGCGGTTTGTGGGCATTGCCGGAAACCGCGACGGATTGAAACAATTGCCGGATGGCGAGTTTCTGCCGGCTTTTCCTCTGAATATAGTGGAAGATTATTTTAAAAAAAGAATGACGGAACTCTATGAGCACCGCCATGTAATCAGCGAAAGGGTTGCGCACATAACTAAGCCAAATCCGATCCACCACGAACAGGGAAGGGCGCAGTGTCTTAGCCGTAATCTTTGCTCGCGGGGTTGCCCGCTCGGTGGCTATTTCAGCAGTAACTCCTCCACGATACCTTGGGCAGCCAAGACCGGCAACATGACCTTACGGCCTTTTTCCGTTGTTCATTCCATTATTTATAACAACGAAAAGGGAAAAGCAACAGGTGTTAGAGTAATTGATGCAAATACCAAAGAGATGATTGAATATAATGCCAAGGTAATTTTTGTAAATGCCGGCGCATTAAATTCAAACTTGGTCTTGCTCAATTCCACATCGCATCGCTTTCCGAACGGGATTGGCAATGATAACGGCCTGATGGGTAAATTTGTAGCTTTTCACAATTACAGCGCGCGCATTAGCGCCACACTGGAACAAGGATTTGAGGAATATGACCCTATTGGCAGAAATCCGGCAGGCGGAGGTTATATGCCGCGTTTCAGAAACCTTTTTAAACAGGAAACCAATTTCCTACGAGGCTATGCGGCGGGTTTGTCCGCTTACCGAAGCTCGCCTACTGATTCATCTGGTGTAGGGGTAGATTTAAAGGAACGGCTGTTAAATCCCAAACTAGGACCCTGGAAAATAGGTTCGCACATGATGGGTGAAACAATCCCAAAGGAAACCAATCTGGTAAGCCTTGACCGCACGATGACTGACGCCTGGGGAATACCATTACTGAAGATATCGGTCGCTTATGACGATAATGATGAGAAGATGAAGCAGGATTATTTCGAGCAATTCTCGGATATGTTTACGCGGGCTGGTTTTAGCAATATACAAATACAAAATTCTTTGCCGAATCCGGGAAACGAAATTCATGAGATGGGTGGTGTTAGAATGGGTAATGACCCTAAAACCTCTTTGTTGAATAAATGGAATCAGCTCCATTTATGTAAGAATGTGTACGTAACGGATGGTGCGGCTATGACTTCTACCTCTACTCAAAATCCCTCCCTTACTTATATGGCCTTGACCGCGAGAGCAGTAGATCATGCTGTAAATCAATTAAAACGAGGCGAGTTATAAAGGGAGTTTAATTTTATTTGAAAAACTAACCTTAACTCCAGGGTATGCTTTAGCAGACCGTGATTTGTAGTATTCTAAAAAGATTTTAATGATTTTAAAACAGTTTCCAAGAAAAGAATTTAATTTAGTATGTTTGAAACCATTATTCCCGAGAGTTTACAGTCATTTTTGAGCCCTATGAAGAGTAACGAAACAAAGTCCACGGTCAGCAGACGGATGATAATACTAAGTCAGCTTGAAAAGAACGGGGAGGTCAATATCAATGACCTTAGTTTAGCGCTTGGGGTGAGTACAGTGACCATTCGGAATGATCTGGAGCAACTGGAAAAGAAAAATATGCTGTTGCGCGCTAGGGGCGGGGCAATGAAGATTTCGCATGACCATGTCAGTCTTGATTTTCCGTTGTCGGATAAACAAAAGAAACACCTTCTTGAAAAAAGGGAGATTGGCAAGAAAGCAACGGAGCTTATAGAAGAGCGCAATACAATCATTCTGGATTCCGGATCAACCACTTTTGAAATTGCGAAGAACCTTGGAAAATTTGAGGAGTTAACCGTTATTACTAACGCCATTAATGTCGCCAACTACCTGGCTGAGCAAAGAAATATCACCGTGATCGTGCCTGGCGGCACTCTCCGTAATAACTCTCTTTCTTTGGTAGGCAACCTCGCGGAAAAAGGATTCAAGAATTATTTCTGCGATAAACTCTTCCTCGGTGTAGATGGATTTGATACCAGTTATGGTTTATCAACGCCCAACGTGGAAGAAGCTCACCTGAATCAGATCATGATAGAAATGTCACAAAAAGTTATTGTGGTGGCAGATTCTAGCAAATTCGGGCGTCGGGGCTTTGCCTTTATTGCCCCCATTACCCGCATCCATGCCCTGATTACTGACAGCGGTATCCCTCCGGAAGAAAAAAATAAATTGATGGGCATGGGGATAGAGGTGCTAATCGCATAAGTGCCTCTGGGTTGCTGTTGGTAATAAAAATGCTAGGGTACCTGATAAGTTAATTCTAATATTAGGTTCAACCGGCAAGTGGCAAAATTCAACTATTCCTTTTCAAGTTCAAAAAAAGAGTCAAATCTAATTTTTAGTACGAAGGGTTATAGGTATTTGAAAGATACCTGTTTATAACATTAAGCTACTTCCAATTTAGCTTTTCCAGTATTTTAAAATTCCTGATTATTACTCGGAAGAGTGGATTCTTTGTGATGCATCCGGATATCGGAAGCTGGCAATCTATTGCCTTATTTTTTGACCTAAAATTACCTAAAGTTATAAAATCATTAAATTCAATGCTTCCTGCATCGTGCGATCAGGAAAGTACAATTATCTTAATAAACCATAATAACTATGAAAAAAAATCGCAGGGAATTTTTAAAAATTACGGGTTTTGCAGGTATAAGTGTTGCGGGGGCAGGTATCTTGCCAGCATTTGCTAAAGAAAAAAATAATACCATTATCCCTAATACCGAAATAGATGAAAAGGATCAAAGTATTATTGGCTTATACGGTGCCTGGGCAAATTCTTTAAACGCAAACAAATTGCCTTCCTTTTCTTTTAGAAGCCAAAAATGGCCGGATTTAGAAAAATGGCGAAAAGCAGCGAAAGACCAGGTAGTAGAACGATTAGCTATTCCGGATATTGGCGGATTACCAAAAGTAACAATAAAGAAGCAGTACAACTATGACGGTTTACATATGGAAGAACTTAGTTGGCAATTACCTTATGGCCGCCCAACGGAAGCTATTTTGTTGAAACCGCAGAACGCGAAAGGCCGTCTGCCAGGTATCCTTGCTTTACACGATCATGCCGCAAACAAATATTTTGGTTGTTATAAAATCACTCGGACTTCGGATAATCAACATCCGTTGATGAAATACCACCAGGAACACTACTACAGCGGTATTGCCTGGGCGAATGAAATAGCCAAACGCGGGTATGTGGTTTTGGTTGCTGATGCCTTTGCGTTTGCCAGCCGCCGGGTAATGCTACAAGATGTCCCGTCCCGGCAGCGGAATGGTTTAACGGATGCCGACCTGGCAAATTCGGAAGGTATAGCCAGTTATAACACTTGGGCCGCCGACCACGAACATATAATGGCCAAATCTTTATTTTGCGCCGGCACCACTTGGCCCGGAGTATTTTATGCCGAGGACCGGAAAGCGCTGGACATTTTGTGTGCCCGGGCAGATGTGGATGCTAATAAAGTAGGCTGCGGAGGACTTTCGGGAGGAGGCCTTAGAACTGTTTTTTTGGCTGGCCTTGATCCAAGAATCAAGTGTGCGGTTGATGTTGGCTTTATGAGTACCTGGAAAGATTTCCTCCTTAATAAATCCTATACGCATACCTGGATGACGTATGTTCCTTTACTGCCAAATGAATTAGATTTTCCGGATATATTAAGTTTAAGGGCCCCACTGCCAACTCTTGTTTTAAATGATAGCGATGACCAATTGTATACTTTGCCAGAAATGAACCAGGCAGAAAAAGTATTAGCGGAGGTATATAAGAAAGCAGGAGCGGAAAACCGTTTTAAGTGCTCTTATTACCCGGGATATCATAAGTTTGATGACAAAATGCAGAAAGAAGCTTTTAATTGGTTTGACCAATGGTTGAAAGTATAATGTAAAATGGGCTGCCAGCGGAAAGTAATCGTATAAAATACATGAGATTACAGTAAAATAATCCTAAAACCAGTAATGCCGACAAAACAGAGATTTTCTGGGCGTAACGCCAATGCTTCTACTTTTTCCCTGAAAGGTCTTAATGATAATTGCTGGCAGGAGAAACCATTGTTTATTAATAGACTCTTGCGAGATTAATTTCTGCCGGTACATTGTATGTTATAAAAATTCCCTTAAAGAACATTATTGAAAGAATCGTTCTTTTCTATCCTATTGGTGGGGAAATCGCCGCTTATATTCTTATACTTGAAATTGTAGGAGCTGGAGACTCCACAGTATATGTAAAGGTTTTAGGATTGTTGCCATCATATTTATTCTTTTTAAGACAATATAAAAAAGGTAAAATTTAAAAAATCAAATGGAGATTAAAGTATTAGAAAATCCAATTGAACTGGGCAAATCAGCAGGCAAGGCTGCAGCTGAATTAATTCGGAAAACTATAGCTGACAAAGGCTACGCTAATGTAATTTTAGCCACCGGCACGAGCCAATTTGAAACCCTAAACCAGCTTATTGCTGAAAAGGATATTAATTGGAGTAAAGTTACTATGTTCCATTTAGATGAATATATCGGCTTACCCATTACGGCCAAAGCTAGTTTTCGGAAATATCTAAAAGAACGTTTCCTGGACAAGGTTCCGGAGCTAAAAGCAGCTTATCTGGTTGACGGAGAAAATGATCCTGAAGCAGAATGTGAACGTTTGGGCAATGCAATTCATTCGCATCCAATTGAAGTAGCTTTGGTTGGAGTAGGAGAGAATGGCCATTTAGCCTTTAATGATCCTCCCGCTGATTTTGATACGGAGCAACCCTATATTATAGTGGAATTAGATGAGCAATGTCGGCGACAGCAATTTAATGAGGGATGGTTTGATACTTTGGAAGATGTGCCCAATAAAGCTATAAGTATGTCGGTAAGGCAAATTATGAAATCAAAACATATTATCTGCTCGGTACCTGATAGCCGCAAAGCAGCTGCCGTACGCAATTGTCTAGAAGAAGCTGTTGACAATCAGTACCCAGCCAGTATTTTGCAACAACATCCTAACTGCAGCTATTATTTAGACGAAGCTTCCGCTTCCTTGCTATCAGCAAATGTTCAGGAAAATCTAAAAACGTGAGGAATTTCATATTCTGTTCCGAATAGTTTACAACTGATAAGCAACTTAAATTCTAAACAGCTAATTTTATGAAAGCAGCTTAAATAACATTACAAACTGAAGTATTGGTTTTTACAAGGTAGCCTTTGCGGTTCATTTCAGCCTTATTTGATGTAATGATTCGTGCATCTGTCTAAATTATATTGGCTTAACCTGAAACAGAAAGCTTAAAGAATGCAATGCTCAAACTAAGGAACAGCATATGTTATCAAAAATGGTCGATTTTCTGTTATTTTTTTAATCCAGTGTTTGCCGGAGATATTGATGGAGACAGTTTATATGATTTCATTATTGACAAATCCAAGCATAAAATAGTGATTATGACCCTTTATCTATCAAAACCAACTGAGTAAGGGAAGTAAGTTAAAGAACTGGGAGAGCATGTAAGTGTAGGATGTAAAAATTACAGCTGCTAACCCAATTTATACCAACCTGTGCGGGTTTACCATACACGTACCTCGTTATGGTTAACCTTAAAATGTCAGGAGAATCAATTGACATGGCAGAATGGGCTGACACTGTTCTAAAAACGGGGCTGACACTTGAAGCTTAGTAAATATACCTTTTATTATCTCACTTAAATCAATAGATTGGTTAGAAAATATAAACCTAATGGGAAAGAATAAAAAGGAAATTTGGGGCTATTGTGCTTTCTGCGGAGAACGCCAAAAGGATAAACGATTATTTAGGTGAAAACCTGGATAAAAAGGTGAGATACAATTTTTTAAGCATTGAAGGTATGATAGGTAGTTTGAAAGTTAATATTCATTCTATTAAAATTGAATTATTAAAAATAAGCATTCTAGTAACAGATTTAGTAAGTTTTACTAAGCTGGAAATATTTAATCTGTTGAAATGGCTCCATAAAACTTTAAGCTTTTATGAGAAGTATGTATCGAAAGACTATGATGTTAAAACAGCATTAGAAGCAATTGCCACTTATATTAAGAAGGATAAGTATTTATCAAATAGTGAGAAAGACCACCTGATCGACGCGATTAGAAAAATAAATGACCTAGAATTCAAGCGCTATGTCGACGAAATTAAAGAGTTTTTGAAAATTCAAAAATAGCGTTCATTATAGTAAATCCTGTCATAAAGAGTCGTGTTTTCAATAAAATAACATCCAATATTAAAACACCAAACAACTCAAAAACAATTTTTAAAGGTACTAAAGCTTTTCTTTTGAGCTAAATATCCTAGAAATAATGCAGGTTCGTTATTTAATCTGCTTGCCCCATCTTTTCCAGCAACTCGTCGAAAGTAGCCAGTAAATCCGAGAAGTCAGCCTCAGGGTATATAGAAGTGCATTTTTTTTGGAATACTTCTTTCGGGTCTAGTTCTTGCAAATTTACTAATTCATCAAACGAATCTTCGTGTAAGGCAATAGGAGATTTCAGGCGAATTTGCCGGGTGAAAACGCGCTCCACGTGCGGTAAGTCTTCTGTGATTTGCGTTAACTGGTAATCTAAGTCAGGAATAAAGTTTTCGGTCTCTACCTGTACTTCCACCCAGGCTGGGTATAAAGAATTAGTATCGTTTAATGAAATAATCCGGCGTTTTACCTCGTCTAAATCACCTTTTAAACGAATAAGTTTGCGGCAGCAAGGCACTTCTACTTCAGTAAGATTAGTTAATTTCCCAGCAACAAAATCGAGTACGAGCACTAATTTAGAGTCTTCCACTTCGCTAAAGGAAAGGGGAATAGGAGAGCCGCTATAACGGATATGCGCCATCTTATTCACTATCTGCGGCCGGTGCAAGTGCCCTAAAGCAATATAATCAAACTCTTCCGGAAACTGATCGCCGCAAATCTGGCCCAGGTTACCCACATGAATTTCTTTTTCACTTTCTGAGGTGCTGCCGCCTGCGGCAAATAAATGCCCCATGGCAATTACTGGAATTTGCTGTTGCTTATAGGGTGCAATGTGATTTACTAATTGTTGGTAGTGCGCACAAATTCCTTGTTTAAGGCGTGTTTCCCGCTCCTCGTGGGTTTCGCCGGGAACGGAAAGCCGCACATCTTTATCGCGTAAAAACGGAACCGCACAAATTACTAATTCCGTTGAACCAGCATCGTTTTTGATTGAGATAATCTGTTCGGTAAACTCCGCCGGTACGCCTCCTACAACGTGCACACTAAAATATTTTAAAAGAGATTGAGGAGCATTTAACGTAGCAACCGAATCGTGATTACCGCCGATTATTACTACTTCGCGGCAATGGGTAGCGCGTAAAGCCCACAAGAAATCATAATATTGTTTTAATGCCGCGTTAGAAGGGGATCCTGTATCAAATACATCGCCGGCAATAAGTAATACTTCTATTTGCTGATCGCGGATAAAGGTAAGGAGCCAATCCAAAAAATGCTGGTGTTCATCCGTTCGTTCGCATTGTTCCAGCCGTTTACCTAAGTGCCAATCCGATGTATGTAAAATTTTCATGCGTCTCCGGAACTTCTATTTTAAGTAATGAAGATACTATGAAAAAATAATATGCTACTAAACTTTTTAGCAATATCTTTTGCGCAACACAACAAGGCATCCGCAAAGTGAATAATTATTTAAGGACAGGTTAAGAATCTGAGTCCTGAGGAAAGTGCTTATCTATAATGTATTGTAAATTCTCGTCGGTTAAAGGTTTACTTAAATACACTTCTACTTCTTCGTAACGTTGCAGTTGTTCAAAGTCGCGGGTGTTGGTAGAAGTAGTTAAAATTATAATAACAGAATGATTGTTCTCATCCGCAACTTCCCGGAAGGCCTCTAAAAATTCAAAGCCGTTCATTACCGGCATATTTATATCTAAAAGTATTAACTCCGGGAAAGGATTATCTGCAGCTTTTTCTTGCTGCAAATACCGTAAAGCTTCTTCGCCATTTAAAGTTACTTTGATGTTTTGAGCAACGTGCATTTCCTTTAACAAGCGAGTGTTTAAGAAATTACTTATAGCGTCATCATCTATCAGCAAAACAGAGTTAATTACTGTCTGGGTCATCTTATAGCTTTTATGGACTAAGCTGAAAAATTAATTTAACAATGAGAGTAAAATAAATCTAAGAAACTGTTTTTAACTCATTTTATTCAAAATACAGTCTTAAACCTAATTTAATTGAAAACATATTTTCTGCTCATTCAAGTAAATATGTTCTGGTAAAGAGGAAGCGGATATCCAAATTACGCTTGTTAGTAATAAAAATAAAGTAAATACAAGATATCTTTAATCAGCTAAGGAAAATTGACTGTACGTTTTCGTGCAAAAAAAGCTGCAAAATAGTGTAGTAGATTAAATAAGCAAGTGAAAATTAGCTAAAAAAGTTATAATCCGGTTCTCTTGTAAAGTCAACTTCGGGGCAATTAATAGATATAAAGTTGTTTGCTATAATTTTAGTAAAACAAAAAGCACGACCGGAGCCATGCTTTTTGTTTTACTAAAATAAATTAATTCTTATGATTTAGAAGCTGTCATGCTGTCCAGTACTTCCATTACTTCGCGTACGTGCTTTTCAGAGTTACGCAGGAGCGTCATTTCTTCGTCGTTCAGTTGCAGTTCAATTACTTTTTCGACGCCGTTTTTACCTAATACTACCGGTACTCCCAGGTAAGTGCCACTAATACCATATTCCCCTTCCAGCTTAATACAAACCGGGAAAATACGTTTCTGATCGCGGGCAATAGCTTCAACCATTTGCGCTGCAGCTGAGCCTGGGGCATACCAGGCCGAGGTACCCATTAGTTTTACCAGTTCTCCACCTCCATTTTTTGTCCGTTCGATAATAGCGTTTAAAGTGGCTTCATCAATTAACTCGGTTACCGGAATGCCGCCAACGGTAGTATAGCGCGGTAGCGGAACCATGGTATCGCCGTGGCCACCTAATAATACTGCCTGAATATCTTTAGGAGAAACATTTAAAGCTTCGGCCAGGAAAGCGCGATAACGGGCAGTATCTAAAATACCGGCCATTCCCATAACTTTGGTGCGAGGCAACTTAGCGGTTAAATGCGCCGCATAAGTCATTACGTCTAATGGGTTAGATACCACAATAATAATAGCATTGGGAGAGTGCTGAATTACATTTTCGGTAACTGATTGTACAATACCGGCATTGGTCGAAATCAGGTCGTCGCGGGTCATACCGGGTTTGCGGGGCAAGCCGGAAGTAATAACCACAATATCTGAATCGGCGGTGCGGGAATAATCATTGGTGACACCTACCGTACGGGTATCGTACAAGTTTATGGGTGATTTTTGCCAAATATCCAAGGCTTTCCCTTCGGCAAAACCTTCTTTAATATCCACTAACACTACTTCATTGGCAATTTCGCGGTAAGCCAGCACATCGGCACAGGTAGCACCCACATTTCCGGCTCCTACAACAGTTACTTTCATGGTATAAACAGATTAAGATGGAACGGTTTAGATTTTCAAGGTCGTAAAATTATAAAAAAAGCGAAACGGAAAATGTTTTGTTAGATTTATTTCCAAGGAAAGTTTACGCCAAGTAGCATAAGTTATAGTTTAGCAATTTAGAACAAGCTAAGCTATAAGAAATAAAAATAATCAATCGCAAAACAGTATGAAACTTTGTAATAAGTAACGGAAAAAAATTAATTTGCTAAACTTGTCTAAATGAGATTTTAGTAAAAGAAATCAAAATTCAATTACTTATACACACACACAAGCCTAACATGTACTATCTTGATAGTTGTGTTTATTTGCTTATTTTAACCTCTATTACTTGCTCTGTTTTGGCAGTTACTTTAAACCGGTTGTCGAGCCGATAACCAATAATCCACACTATGGAATTGCCGGAGGTAAGCACTTTTACGTTAGGCTTCAGATTTACGGGTATTTTTTCGTCAATTAAAAAGTCACTAATTTTCTTTTTGCCATTCATCCCTAAAGGCACAAACCAGTCGCCTTCTTTCCAGGTGCGGATTTTTAAAGGGAATTGTAAGAGCCCGACATCCAGAGCAGCTACTTTTTTGTTCGGAGTAATTTTGTAAGGAAGGGCAGATAAGGAAGTAAGCGTTAGATGTAGATCCGGAGTTACGCATTCCGTTTGACCTTCCCGTATTTCGTAACTACCAAAAGTGTCTATGCTTTTAGGAGTAATTACCAGTTGGCCGCGATCTTTTGCTAGCGTATGCGTTGCCGATTCAAAAATTTTCCCGGATTCTGCCTGTAAAGCCGAAATAATCATTTGAGTTACCTCAAAAGTAAAGTTATATGGTTGTAAAAGCTCAAATAAAGCCAGAGGCAATGCTTCGGTTTCAGGTAAAGCAGCAATATTTAAGTAAGCTATTCCGTTTTCTGAACGTAATGCTTTTTCTCTGATACCCTGAATGTAGTCACGCACAATAATTTCTGCGCTGCTAATTTTAGCGGCGGTTTGTTGCATGGTATGTTCCAGATTTGGGTTAAGTTGCTTGAGAATCGGAATCACCTCGTGTCGAATTTTATTGCGTTGGTACAAGGTGGTTTCGTTCGATGAATCTTCGCGCCAGATAAGTTGATGGGAAGTTACATAATCGTAAATATCATCTTTTTGCAAGCAAAGCAGGGGCCGAATTAAGTAGCCATTTTTAGGAGCAATACCGTGTAAACCAGGTAAACCGGTACCCCGGGTAAGATTAAGTAAAATGGTTTCAACAGTGTCGTTTTGGTGATGGGCTACTGCAATAAAGTCGTAGTTATGTTGTTGGCGTAGTTTCTCGAACCAGGTATACCGTAAAGTACGGGCTGCCATTTGGGTAGAGATTTTTTCCTGAGCCGCAAAAGCCTTGGTGTTAAACTGTTCGCTGTAAAAAGGAACATCGTATTTTTTAGCTAATTTTTTAACGAAAAGTTCGTCGGTTTCCGATTCTTCGGCTCGCAAACCAAAATTACAATGCGCTATGGCAAAATTTACTTTTAATTCTGCTAAGATATCGCACATTACCACTGAATCTATACCGCCGCTTACCGCTGCTATAATTTTTTGGTCGGGAGCAAAGAGTTGCTGCTGTTGCACAAAGGCTAAAACTTTCTGAACCATAAGAGACTAAAAGTAATTTTATTAATTTTGCGGCAATTATTATTTTGGATGAAACACACAAAGATATTTTATTCTCTTATCTTTCTTTTATTAAGTTCCTTGTCCGTGTACGCGCAGCAGGAACAAATTCAGTTAGTGGGTGCCGGTTCTTTACAAGGAGGAGTTAAAAACGGGGTTCGGTTTAACCGGTTAATTCAGAATGTACATTTAAAGCAAAAAGAAACGGATTTATACTGCGATTCGGCCCACTTATACCGCGAAACCAATACCGTAGAAGTTTTTAGCAACGTTCGGGTAACCCAAGGAACTTTAGTTATAACCAGTAACACGGCCGTGTATGATGGCAATAAACGAAATGCCACTTTTAAAGGTAATGTAAACCTGCGCGACGATAAAATGACCTTAACCACTCCCTCGTTGTTTTACGACATGGTGGCAAAAACCTCGCGCTACACCGAAGGCGGAACCATTTTAGAAGAAAGTAATACTCTTACCAGTCAGTTGGGCTATTATAATACCATTACTAAATTATTGGCTTTTAAAGGAAATGTGCACTTAATTAGCCCGGATGCGGATATAACTTCCGATACCCTGCAGTATAATACCCAAAGTAAGCTGGTATTTTTTGTGGCGCCTACTCAAATTAAAAACGAAGATGGCTTGTTAACGGCCAAAGGCGGCACGTACAATACGGTTACCAAAGAATCCGTCTTTCGGGGCTCGCGGGTAGAAACCCCAGATTACCTCGTTGATGCCGATTATTCGGTGTATGATCGGGCGGCACAATATTTATACGCCAGCGGCAAGGTTAAATTAACTTCGAAAGATCCGGATAATAAAACCATTATCACAGGCCAGGTTTTGCAAAGCTGGAAAACAATTGGCAAAACCAAAGTATACGGGAGTCCGGTAATGCGGTCGTTGGTTTCGGAAGATACTTTGTATGTTTCCAGCGATACATTAATTGCTATTAACCACGATAAGGTAGCGAAGCAAAAAGATCCGAAGCTGAAAGATTTCATTTATGCTTTTTACGATGTGCGGATCTATAAGTCGGACCTGCAGGGAAAATGTGATTCACTTACGTATAGCGTGAACGACTCTATTATGTACCTGGACCGGAACCCGATTGTGTGGAGTGAAAAAAGTCAGTTAGTGGCCGATAGTATGGAAATGTTTATCCGCAACAAAGCTTTAGACCACATGTATCTGTATAATAACTCGTTTATTATATCCGAAGATACCCTCCAAAACTTCAATCAGGTAAAGGGCCGGAACATGGAAGCTTTTTTTAAAGAAGGGCAATTGGCTAAAGTAAACGTAAATGGGAACGGCGAGAGTATTTACTTTGCTTTGGAAGGAGATACGGCTGTTACAGGCATGAACCGCAGCATTTCCAGCGATTTAATTTTACGATTTAGAGAAGGAAAAGTAAACACGGTATCTTTACTTACTAATCCGGAGGCTAGTTTTATACCGCCCCACGAACTAAAAGAGCCTGATAAACGCCTGAAAGGTTTTAGCTGGCGCATAGAAGAGCAGCCCACCAAAGAAATAGTTTTAACCAAAAGAACACCTAAACAGGCAACTCCTAAGCCGGAAAAAGCATCTGTTCAAAAAACGGAACCAACCCGTAAGAAATCGCTGTTTAAAAAGAACAAAAAGCCAAACGTACAGTAAACTAACGCAAACGGGTAAGGCTTTGCCTTGAACGTAAACTGTTTGCATATAGAAAGTATTTTTTCTAATTTTGCCAATCCATGACCAGAAGCTCTTACATAGCAGTTTTATTTGCTTTTTTTACGTTGGTATTAAGTGCCTGCAGCGATTATAATAAAATCCTGAAAAGTACCAGCGCCGAAAAAAAATACGAAGCTGCTTTAAAATATTACGAAAAGCAGGATTACTACCGGGCTAGTACTTTGCTCGAAGAATTGATTCCTGTGTTAAAAGGTAGACCAGAAGCGGAAAAGGCGCAGTTTTATTTTGCTTATACGCAATTCTACCAACGTTCTTACCCGCTGAGTGCGTTTCATTTTAAATCTTTTTACGATACGTACCCACGCAGTGAGTATGCCGAAGAAGCACTTTTTATGCACGCTAAATCGTTATACCGCGATTCTCCTACTTTTAATCTCGACCAGACCAGCACCTATACGGCCATCGAAGCTATTCAGGATTTTTTGAACCGTTATCCGGCTAGTAAAATGAAAGAAGAAGCGGATAAAATGTATCAGGAATTATCGGCGAAGGTAGAACGCAAAGCTTTTGAAAGTGCCCGGATTTATGCTTCTATGCGGTATTACCAGGCAGCCGTTACTGCATTCAATAATTTTCAGCGTAATTTTCCTTCTTCAAATTATAACGAAGAGGCTTTGTACCTGAAATTGGAAGCTCAATACAATCTGGCGGAGCGCAGCGTAACAGAAAAACAGCGCGAACGTTATTTTGAAACGGTAGCGTATTATCAGGATTTAGTAGATAAATTTCCAAAAAGTAAATACCTGAAAGACGCCGAAAACTTTTACGATAAAAGCTTAAAACAACTCGAGAAACTGAAAGAACCCGCTAATAAAGAAGCGAATACAGCTAGTAAGTAGCAATTGGGTTTTAGGTTATAAGTAGTACGTTTTACTTTTGCTAATTATAATAATCAGTTAAAGTAATCTAGAGTAATAATATCTATAAACAAATAAGAATAAGGTTGATACAGTACCGTAAATTATATGAGTACAAATTGGGTGAAACGTTTTATTTAACTAGTAAACTCCAACTTTTCGACCTTCTAACCATTTAACTTTTAAATTAACAATATGGCAGTACCTGCATCTATTATTACCCGTAACATGGCCGATTTTGCTCAGGATACGGGCAATGTTTACGAATCTGTAGCTATTATTTCAAAAAGAGCGAATCAGATTTCGGTTAAAATCAAAGAAGAATTAAATTCTAAACTAGCCGAATTTGCGACCACGGTAGACAACCTGGAGGAAATTTTCGAAAACCGCGAGCAAATAGAAATTTCTAAGTATTACGAGCGCATGCCAAAACCAACTAACCTGGCCATTGAAGAATTCCTGGAAGGTAAAGTGTTTTTCCGTCGCCCGGATATAGAAGAAGAAACCTCTGGTTTATAAGTGGCTGCATGCTGCGGCATAAAAAAATAATAATAGGCGTTTGTGGTAGTATTGCAGCTTATAAAGCGGCGCTACTCACGCGTTTACTGGTAAAAGCAGAAGTGGAAGTACAAATAATACTTACGGCTTCTGCTTCTGCTTTTATTACCCCTTTAACCTTGGCTACTCTCTCTAAACGCCCCGTGCTTACCGAGTTTATAAAAGACGCAACCAGTGGGCAATGGACTAACCACGTTGCGTTGGGTTTATGGGCCGATGCTTTGCTGGTAGCTCCGGCTAGTGCCAATACCATTGCCAAAGCAGCCAACGGGTTGTGTGATAATTTACTTACGGCAACTTATCTGTCGGCGCGTTGCCCCGTATTTTGGGCTCCGGCTATGGATTTAGAAATGTATGCGCACCCGGCGGTACAAGGAAATTTTACGAAGTTACGCTCTTACGGCAATACCATAATTGAAGCCGGTTATGGCGAATTAGCCAGTGGATTAGAAGGGCAGGGACGTTTGGCGGAGCCGGAAGAAATACTTGCAGTTCTTCAAAAACATTTTGAGGTTAGTGCCATTGCTTAAAGGAAAAACAGTTCTGCTTACGGCCGGTCCTACTCAGGAAGCCCTCGATCCGGTTCGTTATATCAGTAATCACTCTACGGGTAAAATGGGGTATGCTTTAGCCGAATGCTTAGCGGAAGAAGGCTCAACCGTTTACCTGGTTTCTGGTCCAACTGCCCTACGGGCGCAACATCCTTTAATTAAAACTTTTCCGGTAGTTTCTGCTGAGCAAATGTACCAGCAATGCCGGCAATTAGCCGAACAGGCAACTATTTGGATATTTGCGGCGGCCGTAGCCGATTATCGCCCCAAAGAGGTATCTCCTAATAAAATAAAAAAAAGCGACGGTACTTTAACAATTGAACTAATAAAAAACGTTGATATAGCAGCTACCTTGGGCCAAACTAAAAAGCCCACCCAGTTTTCAATTGGTTTTGCCTTAGAAACAGATAAGGAATTGGAGAATGCCCAGGCCAAGTTAGTAATGAAAAATTTTGACTTAATTATTTTGAATTCGCTGAACGATTCAGGCGCAGGCTTTCGCCACGATACCAATAAGATTTCGATAATTGAGAAAGATAAAATTACTAAATTTGAGTTAAAGCCTAAAAACGAGGTAGCCCGCGATATTGTACGATTTATTAGTCAAAGAATACATGCTTAAATACGTATTTACTCTTGTTATAAGCTTCTTTTTAGCTTACAGTAGTGTTACGGCGCAGGAATTACAATGCGAAGTAATCATTAACGACGATCAGGTAACGGTAACCGATAAACGTGTTTTCCGGGATATGCAGCGTGATATTTTTAATTTTATTAATAATCAGCGCTGGACATCTACTGCGTATAAACAGGAAGAACGCATTCAGGCCCGGATGCTAATTACCATTACCAGCGTTCCTACCATTGGTAACTATACCGCTACCGTTCAGGTGCTTTCGGCCAGGCCGGTTTATGGTACCGGTTACGAAACCACAGTACTTTCTTTCTTTGATAAAGACTGGGCTTTTGAGTACAACGATGCTCAACCCTTGCAATTCTCCGAAAATTCGTATACTTCCCAGCTTGCTTCGTTGCTTACTTTTTATTCCTATTTAATAATTGGTTTAGATAACGATAGTTTTTCCCGGCTAGGAGGTTCGGCTATGTATGATCGGGCTACGAATGTGCTGAACAATGTGGCCGCTCAAAATCTAAATGCACCGGGTTGGAAAGCCTTTGAAGATACCCGTAACCGCTACTGGCTGCTGACCAATTTACAAGATCCCCAGATAGAACCTTTCCGGACGGCTGTATACAACTACTTTCGGCAAGGAATGGATATTTTTATTTCGAAACCCGCTGATGCCCGCACGAATATACTGAAAGCTATCAGAAGTATTCAGCAGGTGGCGCAGCGCCGGCCTGGTACCGCTATCATCCGGTCGTTTTTCGACGCTAAATCCGACGAAATTGTATCCGTCTTTAAAGGAGGTGCACCCGCCGATAAACAAACGGTTTATAGTATATTATCGGAGCTGGATCCTACTAACATCACTAAATACCAGGTTCTACTGCAGCGATAGGCAGGTAAGTTAAAAGTTATAGGTTTAGAGTTATGAGTTATCTTACAAGCTAAATGGCTTGCCGTTTTAACTATAACTTAGATTGAACTTGGCCTACTATACTTTTACTACCAAATTGTTTGTATAAGCACGTAAAAGGAAAATTTAAGCCTGTATTTCAGAACGCCCCTGATATTCTATTTTCATTAGTAAATATTTATGCGGAAATTTGATGAGGGTTAACTTAAAACTCTTAACTCTTAACTTTACAAAGCGTGGGTAAACGGCAATTCCGAATTAGTCAGAAAGAAATGTTAAGTAAAACAAATGAATTGCTGGGGCGAAAGGTACAGGTAATTTTAGCGGGCAACCGCGTTCTTACTGGTTCTATCGAGGATTTATCTGCTTCGGAATTGTTACTGAAAGATGCCCGCTTTAATTTACATCGTATTTTGCCGAACGACGTAAGGGAGGTGGTATACGACCAAGAAACATTATACTAAGGAATGCTGGTTAATTTACGAATAAAAAATTACGCTTTAATTGAGCAATTAGAGCTACAACCTTCACCGTTGCTGAATATAATAACCGGCGAAACCGGGGCTGGTAAATCTATTATGCTCGGCGCTATTGGTTTGCTCTTAGGTAACCGGGCCGATACCAAAGTACTTTTCAATAACGAAGAAAAGTGCGTAGTAGAAGGCATTTTTGATATTTCATCGTATCAGCTGGAAGAATTATTTACCAATGAAGATATAGACTACGATTCCCAATGTATTCTGCGGCGCGAAATTACTCCTACTGGTAAATCAAGGGCTTTTATCAACGATACTCCGGTAACCTTGGATGCGCTACGTACTATTGGTGCCAACCTAATGGATATTCATTCGCAGCACGATACGCTTATGTTAGGCGATACTGCTTTTCAATTGAATATAGTGGATCTTTACGCGGGTAATAATGCAGTAAAAGAACAATATCAAAACACTTATCGCCAGTACAAAAAACTGGAAAGTGATTATAAAAAACTGGAATCGCAACTAGCCCAGGCCCAGAAAGAATTAGATTATAATACTTTTCTGCTGAATGAACTGGAAGAAGCCAAATTGGTAGAGGACGAACAGGAAGAACTCGAAACGCTATTAAAGCAACTGGAGCACGCCGAAGAGATTAAGTTAAAGTTAAGCCAGGCTTTACAGTATTTGTCGGAATCAGAGTATAATGTGGCGGTTTCGTTGAAGGATGCCGCTTATTTGTTAAATCAAGTAACTCCTTACGGCGATCATTTTCAGGAATTAAAAGAACGAATAGATTCTTGCCTGATTGAAATAAATGATATTGCCGCCGAAGTTGAAACAGCAGAAAGAAAAACCGAAGCGGATCCGGAAAAGGCAGAACAAACCCAGGAACGATTAACGCTTATTTATAACCTGCAACGCAAACACCAGGCCCGTGATAATGCCGAATTGTTGCAACTACAAGCAGAACTGCAGCAAAAAGTAAGTAGCGTGTTAAATTTAGACGAATCTATTAGCCGTACTAAAAAGCAAATGGATAACGCCTACGAACTAGTAGCAGAACTGGCAGGTCAGCTTTCCGATTCGCGGCAAACGGTTTTTAGTAAATTTCAGGACGAAATACACGCTTTATTGGCTGAGTTAGGTATGCCTAATGCCCGCATTGTGTTTCAGCACGTAACGGGTTCACCTACCGCTACCGGAATAGATGTTATCAGTATTTTATTTAGTGCCAATAAAGGCTCGGCTCCGCAAACTTTAAGCAAAGCTGCTTCCGGCGGTGAGTTCTCGCGCTTAATGCTCTGCGTAAAATATTTACTAGCCGATAAAACCGCCTTACCCACCATTATTTTTGACGAGATAGACACCGGTATTTCCGGGGAGATTGCCGTAAAAGTGGGTAAAATGATGCAGCAGATGGCTAAAAAGCACCAATTAATTGCTATTTCGCATTTACCGCAAATGGCAGCGCAAGGCGATGCGCATTATTTTGTGTTCAAAGAAGATCGTGCGGATCGAACCATTAGCCGTATTCGGAAATTAAGCGAGGAAGAAAGGGTAAAAGAAATTGCTACCATGATTGCCGGGGCTAATCCGAGTAACCACGCCTTCCAGAGTGCCCGTGAGTTATTAGCATTATAGGTTACAGATGGCTGGTTAAAAATTACAGGTTAAGTAGTTATCATTAATTATCCGCCAATCAGTTTATTAAGTTTTTGCTTTTTTAACGGTTACTTCTGTAACGTAGTGGTAAATTATAACTACCCTGATTACTTAAAAAATAATTATTGTAGTTACTGGTTGCTTTAGATTTGGTAATATTGCATAGTGTACTCGTGGGAGTAATTAATAAATAGAACTTAAAAAGATAGAACTATGGCCTACAACCTGCTGCAAGGTAAAAAAGGAATTATATTCGGTGCCCTCAACGATAAATCTATTGCCTGGAAAGTGGCGCAACGTGCCCACGAAGAAGGAGCGCAATTTGTATTAACCAACGCCCCATTAGCTATGCGTATGGGTGAAATAAACAAATTAGCTGAAGAGTGTGGTGCCCAGGTAATTCCGGCTGATGCTACCTCCGTAGAAGATTTGCAAAATTTATTTACCCAGGCTCAGGAAATTCTGGGTGGTAAAATTGACTTTGTGTTGCATTCCATTGGCATGAGCCCTAATGTGCGGAAAGGTAAAACCTACGGTGACTTAAATTACGAATGGTTTCTAAAGACGTTAGATATTTCCGCTTTGTCTTTTCATAAAGTAATGCAGGTAGCCGAGAAGCAAGATGCCATGAACGAGTGGGGTTCTATTCTGGCGCTTTCGTACATTGCCGCCCAACGAAGTTTCCCAGATTATAGTGATATGGCTCAGGCTAAAGCCATGTTGGAATCCATTGCCCGCTCTTATGGTCAGCGTTTTGGTAAATTAAAAAAAGTACGGGTAAATACGATTTCGCAATCGCCAACAAAAACTACGGCAGGAACCGGGGTAGGAGGGTTTGATGCTTTCTTTGACTACGCAGATAAAATGTCGCCGTTGGGGAATGCCAGCGCCGAAGATTGCGCTAATTATTGCATTACTTTATTCTCGGATCTGACCCGGTTGGTTACCATGCAAAATCTATTGCACGATGGAGGTTTCTCCAGTGTAGGTATTTCAGAAGATATAGTGACTCAGATGAGTAAATAAGTTTAGCTTAGTTTAGTAAAACAAAAAAGCAGGGATAAATAATTATTCATCGCTGCTTTTTTGTTTTACTTACTTGCACCAAATAAAGGACAATTTATTCTCCTTCGCGGTGTACCGTACTAATATCAAAAGCGGGCACGCATACCGACCAATATTCCGTTTCTTCGTCAAATGGATTAGAATATTTTACCCGGGCGCCTGCTTTTACCAGGAGCGTTTCTCCGGCAGCTAGTTCAATAATGTCGCCATCTACTTCAATTTGTTTACGTCCACGGATAACAATGGTAATTTCATCAAATTCTGGTTTTTGGTGCGGTTCGCTCCAATGAGGCGGGGCAACCATGTGCGCAATACTAAAATTACCGGTTCGGGTAGAAGCGAGACCAAAATGTTCCTCAATTAATTTGTTATCAATAGTCGGTACCCGGAAAGGTTTGGTCTGCTTAAAATATTTTTGCTCCATTTTATAGTATTTAATAAGCGGAAAGATAAGGGGTATACTTTCAAATAGGCATTAAGGTACAATTATTTTTATTGCATTGATTTTAGTATAGTACTAAGATAAAACGCATAAGTTAGAACTAATATATTTCTTAATTTTTGCTATTCAAGGATTATTCCATAAAGAAGAATGTATAAACAGATTTTTGGCTGCCCTGCGATACGTAACTTATGTTGCTTTTCTTAGCAATAGCGGGAGCATTAAGTTTAGTTGTCTTATTATTATTGGCAGCAGGGCTTTCACTTCAAATTGTTAAAAGTTAAGTAAGAAGAACGGCAGCGTATCAAGTTAAGGGGAGCAGTTATTTAAGCTTATAGGTTTATGGCCACTATTACTATATAAAACTTGATTCTATTTGCGCACTTATATTGGTGTTTCTTAACTATTAAAGCATTGTAGCGTATAGAGAGTGCAATTAGTAAATTGCCGAATAGTGGTTATATCAACTAATATTCTTTAATGGTAATTTTTGATTCTTTTCTAAAATTTAAACCTAAAAATTGCAAAAACTATGATGTTGAAAGTAAAAGACAAAAGCGGAAAAGTAATATTAGCGGCAGTAGCCGGACTTAGTGCTGGCATTATTGCGGGCTTATTAATGGCGCCTGAGCCAGGCAGAGATACTATAAGTGCCTTAAAAAACAAAGCTTTGGATTACGGCGATCAGTTAGATGATGCGGTACGTAATTTAATGCGTAAGTTAGAAGGCTCAAAGGTTACCAACACGGGTAGCAGCTTAAAAATGCAGGGTACCTGGGACGAGGTTAAAGGTAGGTTAAAAACCAAATATGGCGATTTAACGGATGAAGATTTAACGTACGTAGAAGGGGAAGAAGATAAATTTTTAGGTAATTTAGAATTTAAATTAGGCCAAGGCAAAAAAGAGCTTCGCCGGATAATTGAAGAAATTTAATTTACTAAATAGTCTAAAATAATAAGCATTTACAAAATGCTTGCCTTTAGATTAATAAAACATTATGTACGCATTATCGTTAGTACTCCATTAAGTAATGGTAATTAACTATTATAATGAAATTGAAATCTAAAAAATTAAAAACTAACAACACTATGAAAGACAATAGCGGTAAAATTATCCTTGCCTTATTAGCAGGGGCAAGTGCAGGTATAGTAGCTGGTTTACTTATGGCTCCGGATAGCGGTACAGTATCCAGAGAAAATCTGAAAAACTACGCCGGTAAACTAAGCAAAGATCTGGAGAAAACTTTCCAGGATAGCCTGTCAAAAGTTGATACTAATGCTATTTTAGGTGCTATTGGGTTAGGCGGTAAAGGTGGCGATGATGCTGGTAATTCTGCAACAGGTGGTTCAGCCACTGGCGCAACTTCTGGTGGTGCTGGCAAAAGAGCTGGTGGTGCTGGAACAGCGGATGCAGGTGCCGGAGCAGAAGGTGCCGGAGGTTCTGCCGCTGGTGAGCAAGGACATTCTTAAAAAATGAAACCCTGGGGTTTTATTTTCCGTATAAAAAAGAAAGGTTGATTAAATAGTAAGGAGTGAAGTAAAATTGATGACTTCTTAGCAAATTTGATATAGAAATAGGATGTAAGTTTTATGATGTAAGTAAATCGCTAAAGAAGAATACTTAAAACGTTTTTATCATAATAGTAACTCTAAAGAAATTATTTAATCAACAAAAAAGGCCTTCCCTTGAAAAAGGAAGGCCTTTTGATTTTTAGGGTTTTCTATTTCCTGCGGTTTATCCAAAAAATAAAAAGATGCTTATTTAGCTTTAATCAGAAATAAAGCTAAATAAGCATCTTTTTATTCCTCAACCTGATCTTCTGTCTTTTCCGGTTTCATTTGCGGGAAGAACAATACATCCTGAATAGATTTAGAATTGGTCATGATCATGCTTAACCGGTCGATACCAATTCCTAGACCAGCGGTTGGGGGCATACCGTATTCCAAAGCTCGTAGAAAGTCTTCGTCTAAAACCATTGCTTCGGTGTCGCCACGTTTTCCAAGTTCTAATTGCTCTTCAAAACGAGCCCGTTGATCAATAGGGTCGTTTAGTTCGGAGAAAGCATTACAAATTTCTTTACCGTTGCAAATAGCTTCGAACCGTTCTACTAAACCAGGTTTGCTGCGGTGTTTTTTCGCCAGCGGCGACATTTCTACGGGATAATCGGTAATAAAAGTAGGTTGAATAAGATAAGGCTCGCACATTTCGCCGAATATCTCATCAATAATTTTACCTTTTCCTAAATTCGGATTTAAGTGAATATTTAAACTTGCTGCCGTTGCGCGTAGTTGCGCCTCCTCCATCTCGGAAATATCAATTTTAGTAAAATGTTCAATGGCTTCGAACATAGAAAAACGCTGCCAAGGACGTTTAAAATCAATAATATGTTCACCTACTTTAATTTGAGTAGTACCATGCAAATCGAGCGCAATCTTCTCAACCATTTCCTCTACTAAATCCATCATCCAGTAGTAATCTTTGTAAGCTACGTACAACTCCATCTGGGTAAATTCCGGATTATGGAACCGGCTCATGCCCTCGTTCCGGAAATCTTTCGAGAATTCGTAAACCCCATCAAAGCCCCCCACAATTAGCCGCTTTAAATACAATTCGTTGGCTATCCGCAGGTACAAAGTCATGTCCAGGGTATTGTGGTGCGTTTTAAACGGCCGCGCGGCTGCTCCACCGTACAAAGGTTGGAGAATAGGAGTTTCTACTTCCAGGTAACCGCGGCTATTCAAATAACTACGCATGGAATTAGTAAGCTGAGTCCGTTTAATAAAAGTATTACGCACCTCCGGATTTACCACCAGGTCTACGTATCGCTGGCGGTAGCGCAGTTCAGGATCGGTAAAGGCATCGTACGTTATTTTATTGCCCTGGTCATCCAATACTTCTTTTACAATTGGTAAGGGCTTTAAGGATTTGCTTAGCAGTTTTAGCTCGGTTACGTGCACCGAAATTTCGCCCACCTGCGTAATGAAAACGTAGCCTTTTATGCCGATAAAGTCGCCGATATCCAGCATTTTTTTGAATACGGTATTGTACAAATCCTTATTCTCGCCGGGCGCAATATCATCACGCGACACGTAGATCTGAATGCGGCCCGTGGAGTCCATGAGTTCGGCAAAGGAAGCTTTACCCATTATGCGGCGGCTCATCAGGCGACCAGCCAAGGATACTTGTTGGTAATTGTTTTGTACCGGATTATAATTTTCTTTTATTTCTTTTGCCCAGGCATTTACCTCAAATAGCTCAGAAGGGTAGGGGCTAATGCCCATTTTTTCTAGCTCTTCGCGTTCGTGACGCCGCCGGATTTCTTGTTCGCTTAAATGCATGCTGTTTTAATTCTTAATTACCTATAAGGTATACAAGCTGCAAAATTGATAAATAATTCGGCATGTATCTACATTAATTTAGTAAATGCCGGAAAAACTTTTGGGTAAGAAACAGATAAAGGCAGGTAAAATTAAATAAAGCTTTGGTTATTTTATTAGAAATAACTATATTAGTAAAGTTCAGGTTAAAGAAATAAGTACTAAAAACATACTCTGTTTACTCTAATTAAGTGTAAAGAACAGTAGTTAATATCCTCTAATGTAAGATTGTTAAAATACTAACGGGTAAAAGTACGTTAGCAATGAAAGAAGTATTTTAAGTTAAAACTTTTTGAACGGATTTTAGTTAAACGAATAAAAATAGTAAGATTTTAGAGTGAATTTGTTTAACGAATAGCGGAAGGCTGAAAGGCTTTAGACGTTAAATCTCGTTTTATAAAAATATTCCCGAGAGAGACTATGGGTGTTTTCGGACATTCGTAGTCTTTTCGATTTTTAGGGGTTTTTGGTGCGGGCAGATTTAATATTGCTCAGCCGCCCGCATCAAAAATTACTATTTTAATTATAGATAGTAAGTAAACTTAATGGATAGACGTAATCCACCAAACATTACCAGTAGGATCAGTTATTCCGCAGGTCCGGCCATAATCCTGGTCAGATAAAGGCATAATCGTTTCGGCACCGGCGTTTATGGCTTTTTCATACGTTTCATCGGCGTTAGGTACGTACACAAATAAGTTGGCATTTTGTGCTTTCCATTCTTCGGTAGCATCGCAAAACATAATCGTAGAGGTGTTTATTTGTACCTCGGCGTGCCTAATTTGATGGTCGTTCCGTTTTCGTTCCATTGTAAGTTTTGCATCAAACACTTGTTGCACAAAGTTGATAAAGCTGGCCGCCCCATTTAACATTAAATAAGGCATTACTGACTGGTGTCCGTTTGGAATATTCATGTTGGTTACATTTAGTTTTGCGGAAGGTACAACAGCGCTTAAGGTAAGAATTGGAAAAATCCGACATTTTTCAGCAATCCCGATAAGCACTTTCTAAAGATTTACCCGAAAAATATACCCGGGGATGATGCCCCGAAAACTCTTTAAAATCGTGAATAAAGTGCGATTGATCGTAATACCCACAGGTATAACTAATTTCAGTTAAAGATTTTTGTTGATTACCGTATTCGTTTAAGGCCGCCTGAAAACGGATAATCCGGGAGAATAATTTGGGGCTAAAGCCCGAGTAACTTTTAAAAGCCCGTTCGAATTGCCGGGTAGAAAGACAAGTTTGTTCGGCTAGTTGATTTACGGACAAGATGCCTTTATTCTGAATAATGGATTGAATAGTTGCAAAAACAGGTGGAGGCTGCTTGAAACGATTATTAATTAACTTTTTTAGCAAAAATTGAGAAAGTAGCTGCCATCGAGTACTATTATCGGGTGCGGTCATTATTTTATCTTCTAAATTGCTTCCTTCCCGACCTAATAAACTGCTTAAATGAGGCATTTGATTACGAACTTCCACCGCCGGAATGGAAAAAAACTGCGTTAAAGCAAAAGGATAAAGATAAACCCCGAAAATGCCAAAACTCTGCTGAATAGCAAAACGCCGAAACGTTTGTGCTGGACCATGGAGGCCGGCCATAAAAGATTTTTCCGTTTTATCAGCGCCTACTAATTCTGTAAACTGGCCACGGTAATGAAATATAAGTTCGGCGCAGCCATCTGCCATAGACCGGTGAACATAAGGCTGGTTCACGGAAGCTTCACTCTCCAATACCCAAAAAAAACGAACGTAGGGTGATAACTCCGGAGAGGGCGGCAGGGTATAATAAAGCATTACAGTTCAGGTTACCTGATAAAGGTTTAAAAAGCAGTTAAAGAAAGTAATAATAAATAAAGAAGTAGGAAACCGAACCGGCAAATAAGCTAGGCTGCTAAACCTCGGCAGTATTCCAATAACTTAAGGAGATCTTTTTCTTGATTAAGATTAATTTTATTGGCTTTCATGAAGGCTGTTATTTTATTCCTGAATGAATTATAAAAAGATAATAGGTTAACTTTAGTAACCGGAAGAACACGACTGTTTTTATCGATAAGAAAGAAACTGTTTTCTTTTACTAAAAGTATGTTACCCTTTGGTTCTAACTTTCTAATCTGTCCATTCAAATCGGTATAATAACTGTATTGCCGAATAGCCGAAACTGCGGAACTCTGATCGTAACCGGATTGCTTTTCGTTTCGCAGTACTTTTATGCCTTGTTTTACCGCCAGGTTTATAGGTTTAAAGTAATCTACAATTTGCAAATACCCTATTTTGGATTGATAATAAAAGGTGTCCGGCTGAATAACAATCATTTTTAATAAGTATTCATCCGCTAAAGAAAGGGTATCGCCTTGCGGATTAATAAAGTGAATTTCATCCAGGAGGAAATTATAATTGAATTTACCTGCTGCCACGGTACCGTTGTTATAAGCTATCGTTCCGTTTTTAAATGCTGGATATTGGTATTTTTGATTATTCGGTATATTTTTTTCAAAATTTTCCTCCGCTTTAATCTTCGTGTATTTAGAATTTTGTCCTAGCACATGAAAGCTGCTTAGTAGCCAACAACCAACGAACAATAATAAAATTCTCATGATAAATTATTTAGTCATTAGGCGAGTTGCTTAAAAAAGCATTCGTATCCAGTTAATTTAATCATTTTTAAAGAAAGAATTACCGTTAAAGAAATTGGCTGCATAAACTAATGGCGTTTTTCAAGGAGTAGTATTATATGGCTCTTTCCAATACAAGATTTATTAAAAGAACGCCAAGGAGTAAAATACCTATTTTTCAATTTTGCATCCAGTAAAAGTGGGTTTTATTTTTGAAAGAGTACTTTCTGCTTCCTGCTGATTTATTTGATAATCTAAGAAGTATTAAGACTATATAGCTATTGGATTTACTAAATTAGGTACTTTTATTAATGTATATTGAAGATAACTCAAGCGGGAGAAAGTTTAGTTTAAAAATTAAGTATAACGTAGTTTACTCATTTAGTCGTACTTATACTGTGCTTTGTCCTTTTTTTATTAAATATTAAAATAATTATTACTTCGTCGCACCTTCCCTTAATAACAGAGTCACATTATATTCTATTAACATCCCGACTTAAAAATGTCTTTTTCACCGCAAATATTTTAATTATTCCTCATTTTGGTTGAATTATTTAATAGTAATATTAGTTTATTTTAATTATAATATATTTGTTTTCAATATATTAGCATCTATATATAAAAATAAATTAAAAATATATTCAAGATTTGCAATTTGTGCATCATTCTTGTTAAACCCTTATAAAATTATTCTGATTAAATATTATTAAACTAATTAGCTAGTACAAGCAACTTTTATCTTGAATACTAAAATCTTAAAAATTATTATACAAATTACATGGGAAAATGCTACTAATCAGTTGAACCATTCTTTTGAATATTCTCTCATATTCAAAAAATTAGTCAAAACCTTCTATCTGCCTTAACCAACTAATTAAATCTTATTGTCGCTAATTTATTAATTAGCTACAATTTAAAGCTCAAAAATTTACATAAACAATTACTTAACAAGATTTAAAAACTAAGTATGAAAAAGGGATACTCCTTTATTCAAAACTCAAATCGATATCTCTCTCGATTTTGGTTAGTAGTAATAGTAGCTGGATTGCTAATAAGTTGGCAATCTAACGCCTTCCATCTGGCTAGAAATTTTACAGTAGGATTGGCAACTAACATCATCAGCGAAATAAATGTAATCGCTGCTAACACCCCTCCGGTTATTATTTCTTCTCCGGAAGCACAAACGCTGAGCGGTGGTCAGGCCTTTTCCTTCAAAACCGGTTCTTTCTCCGATCCGGATGTAGGGGATGTGTTAACTTATTCGGCTACTTTGTCCGATGGAAAAGCTTTACCTGCCTGGCTAAAGTTTGATGCCGCTTCCCAGACTTTTAGTGGAACTGCGCCGGTAACGGCCAGCATGTCTTTGGTTCGGGTTACTGCAACAGATAACTCTCAGGCTTCTATTAGTGCTTCCTTCACCGTAAATGTTGAGCCAACTGCTCCGGTAGTTGCCTGTTCTCCGGTGAGTACTTTGCCATGTGCTGAGCTTGGAGTTTCCTTACCTTACATGTTAATTTTCGATAGCAGCGAAGGTGGTTTAGCTGATAAAAATGGAGCCAAAATAGGCTTTACCATGGTGGATGCTCCATCTGCCCGTTTAGCCAGCGATGGAACACCTACTTACTCTTCTGTTCCTGGTTATGAGCCCGGTAAATTAACTCTGGATCCTTCGGGCTCAGGTAAACTTACTATTACTACTACCCCGGGTATTGCTTACTTGCGTAATGGCAGTACTTCTACCACTACTACTGCTACCAACTCTCAATTAAATGCTTTAGGAGTAGGTGTAGAAGCTGCCAATCAGGATGTTGTAATTGAAACAACTATTTTACAACCAAATGCCGGTACAAACAAATCCGAGCAAGCAGGTTTATGGTTTGGTTTAGATGAAGATAATTTTGTTAAAGTTGATGTAGTTTCGGCTGCTAACCTTAGAAGCAATATCGAATTTCGTCGGGAAGTGAATGGCCTGTCGGGAACTACCGATCAGGCAACTACTGCTGCTACATTAGCCTTAAGTAAAAGTGTAGTAAAATTAAAACTTATTGTTAAACGCGGAGCAACCGCGGGTGCTGATGGTATTGTAGAAGGTATTTATTCCATTAACGGAGGTGCCGAAGTTTCTTTAGGTACTTTGCCATTACCGGCAAGCTTTGTAAACGGCAAGAAAGTTGGCGAAAAAACCCTGTCTTATGCTGGTATATTCGCTACTCACCGCCGGGCTACTACTGCTATTGATTATTCTTTCGACGATTTTAGTGTAAAACAATTAGAGGTTAAAAATGATAAAACATTAGCCTTTTTACCAAGCGCTCTTGATTTTACTGCCGTACAAGGCGGAAGCGTTGAAACTAAATCAACAGTTCTTTCTGCCAGCAAAGATCAACCGGTAGTAACGTTTAGCCAAACTTCGGCTAGCTGGTTAACTTTGCCTGCTGCTAAATTAGGAACTATCTCCTTTGGCGCGAGCAACTTCAGCTCAACCATGGCTCCAGGGCTTTACGAAGCTATTGTTACGGCTACTGCGGAAGGTTATGAACCTGCTACTCTCCGGATTAATTTAACTGTATCTCCTCCAGGTGTAGCCCAGGAGGTAAAAGTTAATTTTCAGGATCCGGCTACTGTACCTCCAACTGGTTGGGTAAGAGACTATGGTCAAGCATACGGTTTAAAAACCGGACAATATCAGGGGCAAAACCTGGAGTATGGCTGGAAAAAACGCAGCGATGGCACCAATTTAGATTTATCAGTGGGTGGCTCTACTCCTGGTAATGGCCGGAATCGTAATTCTACTCTCACTCCGGATATTGATGTGTTGCTGGCAACGATCATGCACATGCAGGCCAATCAAATTACTGGTTCTACGTTTTCCGGTACTGCCGTGGAAGGTTACTGGGAAATAAAAGTAGCAAATGGCCAGTACGATGTAACCGTTAGTGCCGGTGATGCTGTATCTAGTTCTACCCCAGAGAGTCATAGCCTGAAGGTAGAAGGAGTAAGTGCTATCAGTGGTTTTGTACCTAGTGGTGCAAACGGTAGTGCCACCCGGTTTAAGTCAAACAAAGTTCGGGTAACTGTAACAGATGGTTATTTAACAATTAACGCTGATGGAGGTACTAATACTAAAATCAACTCCGCTATTATTACTCCGGTTGATACCAAACCTTACCTTCTGTGGTCAACCAGTTCCCATAGTTTAGTAATTGAAAAAGGAACTACTGCTACCAATAAAACTTTCTCTTTAGATTTACATAATTCTGGTACTGAGGAAAACTTAGCGGTTGCTTTAAATGCTACCTATAGCGAAGGTGCCAGCAATTGGTTAAGCTTTGATGCTACTCATACCAACAGCGAGCCAAACGTTATTTTTGATTATACGGCCGCTAAAAATCTGGCGCAAGGTACTTATACTGCTACTGTAATGGCTTCTGCCGCAGGTTACAGCAGTGCCAGTACTTTGGTGCAGGTAACCGTTGTTCCTCAGGGTAGTAACCAGCCATATGTTATTTCCTCTACCCCGGCTAATGGTGCTACTAATGTAAGTGTAAATACTGCCAGCATTGCGGCTAACAATTTGTACGTGCCGGAAGTGTCAGGCTTTAAAGGTGGAGTAAATAATGCTACTTTAAATGCTACTACGGTTAAATTATTAAAAGTTACAGGTGGTTCTGCTTCTGAGATTCAGGGCGTTATTCAGGGTACCGGCGGTGGCGATGCCATTAGTTTCTCTCCGTCTTATGCCTTAGAACCGAATACCACTTATAAATTTGTTATTACCGATGGGGTAAAATCCTACAGTGGGGCTTCTTTCATGCCTTACCAGGCTACTTTTACTACTGGTGCTGTTTCGGCTCCTAATAATACAACAGCCATCGAGTTTGCCAAGCAAACTATTCCCGGTACCACTGGTAAAAAATATACCAGCTTAACCTTTGGCCCGGACGGTAAATTCTACGCTTTGCGCCTGGACGGTATAATTGAGCGTTACGATGTAAACCGGGAAACCGGTATGTTGTCGAACGTATATGAAATAAACTCTTTAGTAATGAAACATGGTGCTCGCTCGGCAGTTGGCTTAACTTTCGATCCGGCTTCTACGGCTTCTAATTTAATTGCCTGGGTATCGCATTGCAGCGCTGGTTTAACCAATGCTCCTGAGTTTGATGGCAATATCTCTAAACTTTCCGGACCGGATTTAGGAAACGAGGCGTTAGTAATTACTAAATTACCGCGTTCGCAGAAAGACCATTTAGTTAACAATATTGCCTTTGGCCCGGATGGTGCCTTGTATTTCTGCCAGGGTAGTAACAGTTCTATGGGTAATTACGACGGAACCTGGCAGCGGGACGAGAGCTTGCTAGCTGGTGCTGTATTACGCTTGGATATGCAGAAGCTTACTAGTGTAACGTTGCCTTTAGACGTAAGAACTACCGCTAATTTAAGCTTAATTAATGCTGCACCCGCTAACAATATCCGTATGTCGGATGGTACTTATAACCCATACGCGACTAATTCGCCTTTAACCATCTACGCTTCCGGGGTTCGTAATGCTTACGACTTAGTGTGGCATAGTAACGGTCAATTGTATGTGCCTACTAACGGTTCTGCAGCAGGTGGTAATTCACCCGCTTCTGTAAAAGGTACTCGTCGGCCAAACGGTACTTTCTACGATGGTCCGGTAATTCCGGCTACTAACGGGGTGCAAGTACAACCAGACTGGTTGTTCCGGGTGAACCCACTCAAACCAGTAGGTTTCTTTGGTCACCCCAATCCATTACGGGGAGAATATGCTGCTCACCGTGGTTATATAGATAATCCAAAATACCCTTCTTCTGTTATCCCGGATGTAAACTACCGGGGAGCTGCTTACAACTTTGAGTTGAACAAATCACCAAATGGAGCCATTGAATACAAGAGCAATGCTTTTAATAGTGCTTTGAAGGGAAGAATTCTGGTTTGCCGCTTCAGTGGTGGTAGTGATATTATAGTGCTCGAACCAGGTTCTATGGTCAAAGATCCAGCCGTGAATTCTGCTACTGCCGATGATAAACTCTATGATATTGTAAATGATAGAACTGGTTCCGGTACGAATGGTATCACTGGTTTAGGCGGATTTGTAAACCCACTGGATTTAACCGAAGACGTACAAACCGGTAACTTATATGTAATTGAGTATAACTGGAATAACTCTACCGGTAAAACTTCTCAAATTACTTTATTAAAAGCTACTGCTCCATCAGCTTTAGCTGGTATAACTACGGTAAGCCCAAGTGAGATAGTGGATAATGATGTTATAGGAGGAGCTGCCGGTAAAAACCATACGGTTACTGTTGCTAATACCGGTAATAGCACCTTAAATGTAACTGGCATTGCCCTTGATGGAATGGATAAAACGCAGTTTCAATTAGTAGGTGCTCCTGCACCCACTACTGCTGCCCCCTTAGTTATTGCTCCAAACAGCGCTATGACTTTTACGGTAGTATTTAACCCTACTTCTGTTGGGGTTAAAACCGCGAAAATTGTGGTAACTAGTGCTAATAACCCCGTGAAAGAAGTAGCCTTAAATGGTTTAGGAACCAGCGGATTGTCTGGTACGAACGAACCTTCTTTACAAACAGTACTGGATGTGCACGGAGTGAAAGTGAACGTTGGAGACGATAATAAATCTACCAACATTATTCACAGCACTAACTTTAAGGCAGCATTATTAGGCGAAGAAATTGCTGCTCAAAAGTTTATTAGGGCGGAAGATGGACCAATAACCATTCAACCACTTTCTGTATTTGGCCCACAACATAGTGCCGGTATTGTAACTGCATTTGGGTGGTATACTTCCGGTGATGCTAATGCTAAAAACGAATTGTTTACCGTTGACAACAGCAATTACCAGACAGTAGATGTGCAAACTTCCGGTAGCTTGTCGTTTGATCCAGGTGCTACTAACTTTGGTTTCTACTCGCGCTGGCCGTACTTCGAAAACCGTCATTTATACAGCGAAGATGCATTAAATAACTTTACTGGTGCGGTTCCGCATCACGTACGGGTGTACCCATTGAAAAACGCGGATGGAACGCTGGTGCAAAACGCTTACATTATTGCTACCGAAGAACACGTTTCCGGTTTTGATTACCAGGATATTGTAGTAGCCGTGTACAACATTAAGCCACTTAATGCGGTAGTAGCGAAAGAACTTAAATTCTCCAGTGAGTCTCTGGCCTTTGGTTATACTCCTGGTACCACCACGGCTGCTAAAACCGTAGCTCTATCGGCTACTACAGGTACTCCGGTAGTTACGCTTACTCAGTCAGAAGGAAGCAGCCAGTGGTTAAAAATGCCACAATCTACTTTAGGAGCTTTAGCGTTCAATATTCAGGATGCGAATTTGGCTGCCGGAACGTATACAGCAACTGTTACGGCTACTGCTGATGGTTATACGTCTGCTACTATTAAAGTTAATTTAGAAGTAGTACAAGTAGGTAATCCTGCGCCAAGTAACGCGAATATGGTAATAGAAAACCTGGATAAATTCCCGGCCAATGACCGTCTTACCTTCTCGCTGGTACAAACTCCATGGGCTCGTAAGAATGCGGATGGTACGTACACTCCTTATAATCAGAATCACGATAGTGTAACGGTTAAAATTAGTAACCGTGGTTATGGGGCCCTTACTATTAGAGATTTGAAATTTTCGAATACTGCGGCTTGGAAAATTGTAAATATAGAAAGTGTACCTTACAATGCTGCCACAAGTCTGCCCATTATTGTTAATCCGGGAAGTTCGATTAGTGCTACCATCCAATTTATTGCCCGCAACCAATCGGATCGCGTGAAGGTTCTGAACGATACCCTCAAGATTATTTCTAATGATGATCTTACTCCTCAAAAGAAAATTGTGCTGCACGGTTTATGGCAAATTAAAGGGGAAGGCGTAAACGAACCCTATTTACAGGAAATTATTGATGCTTTTGGCTTTAAAACTAAAGTAGGCTTTACCCACATTGATGGTAATAAGGGTACTAAAGTTATTGCAAATTCCGACGAAATATTCTCTGAGTTCTTTGTTCGGGCCGATGCCGCTAAGCCTGTTTACGCAATTCAAATGGCAGCGTACCACGGATGTTGCGCTTCTAAAGAATCGTTCCAATGGTTCTTGCAAGGTGCTACTACCAACACTAATATATTTACGCATCGTGCTCTTGACGGACAATCATTGCTACCTTACAAAAATTTAACTACAGTATTGGCAGAAGGAAACTTCTCTCCAACAGGTGCTTTTGGTTTCAGAGCCAGTGCGCAGTATACCGAACTTGCCCGTAATTCAGAAGGTAGAATTGGTTTCCGGGTGTACAAAGCCATTGATAATAATGGTAATGTTATTCCGAATACCTACATCATTGGACACGATTATATAGGTAATCCAGGCGTAACCAATTATGATTATCAGGATAATGTTTACTACGTGACCAACATCAAGCCAGTAAATGGTCCGGCAAATTATTCGGAATTAGCCGCTGCTCCATCCGCTCAGGACTTTGGTTCTGGCCAGGTGGGTACTACCATCACCCGCACACTCACTTTAAATAACCTTGGTCAAACTTATGCCAATGGAAGTGATCCGGCAGTTGTGATTAAAAGTGTAGCTATTGTAGGTGATAACCGTACTGAATTTAGCGTAACTGCACCAACAGCCACTACTATTGCCGCGCAGAATAAGGCAACAGTAAATGTAACCTTCCAACCTAGCAGCCAGGGTATTAAAAATGCAGCCTTGTTAGTTTATTACAATAACGCTCTGTCACCTTTGCGGGTACCTCTTTACGGAATTGCCGATAATAACTGTGCTGCAATTAAAATGGTAAAACGGATTAAGAGTGCGGCTGATGTTAGTGTAACCATTAACGGCACGGTTTGGGAAGCAGATAAGGCTTTCCGTCAAGGATCCATCAAATTAGATAAACCGGCTGCTACACCAATAGCCGGCACCGAAGACGATGTTTTATATCAGACATATTTATCGTCCAGCGCAGATTTAGCGGAAACCCGTTATCAGATTCCATTGGCTAATGGTAATTACATGGTTCGGATGCACTTTGTGGAGAACTTCTTCAATTCAGTGGGTGGCCGGGTATTCAGTGTTGGAATTGAAGGGGAAACCCGTTTGTCTAATTTGGATATTTACCGGGAAGTAGGTTATAAAGCAGCAATGGTGAAAGACTTTGCGGTAAGCTTAACCGATGGTAAACTGGATTTAAAATTTAATCCTACTGCAAACCGCCTAGCTATTGCGGGTCTGGAAATATTCTCAGTATCTGGTGGCCAAAGTACCTTAGTATTAAATCAGCAAGCAGTTACCGGAGCGCAGTGTAACCTGGCAAATGGCTCTATTACCTTGAGCGTTTCTAACACTACTGCTACTGCCTTCCAGTACAAACTAGGCGCTACTGGTACGTACCAGACTTCGCCGGTGTTCGAGAACTTGGCCGCGGGTGTTTATACTTTCTTTGTGAAAGAAAATACTGCGGGAGCCTGCGAAACTTCTAAAACCTTTACTATTCCGGTTCGGGAGAATAATATGGCCTTTACTGTAACGGCTCCTCTGGTTAGCTGCGATGCCACTACTAGTTCGGCTACAGTAAGTAATATTACAGGTGGCTCCGGAAACTACACCATCACCTGGAATACAATGCCGGTACAAACTGGTGCAACCGCTACTGGTTTAGCGCCTGGAGTATATACCATAACAGTGCAGGATGCCGCTGGTTGCAGCAAAACGCAGGAAGTAACTGTAAACCGTGATCAAAACTGCGTATTATCTACTGTCCGGATCAATGCGGGTGGCCCAGTGTTTAACGCTTCTAACAACCGAACCTTTATTGCCGATGCTTATTACGGTGGCGTAGATCGGGTAGGAGCGCCAATAACAACAGCTATTGCGAACACTACTGATGATGCCCTGTATCAGACGTATCGTTCATCAACGGCGTTCAACTACAGCATACCAGTACAAAACGGTAACTTTAATGTAGTACTGCACTTTGCTGAAGTGTACTTTAGCGCGGCCAATAAACGGCAATTTAACGTAGACATTGAAGGCAGCCGTAAACTGACTAATTACGATATCTTTGTTAAAGCAGGTGGATTGCGTATTGCTATTCAGGAAACCTTCCCGGTAACTGTTACGGATGGCGTGTTGAACATTGATTTCACGAGCGGTGCTGTTAACTTACCAGCCTTGGCCGCTATTGAAGTAATAGCTACAACAACCAGCGCAAACCAGGCTCCGGTACTGGCTAACATTGGTAATCAATCCGTAATTATTGGTCAGGCACTTACTTTCACGGCAAGTGCCACGGATGCCGATGCTAACCAAACAAAAGCTTATTCTTTAGTAAATGCGCCAAGCGATGCGGCTATAAATCCTTCAACTGGTGTCTTCAACTGGACTCCGACTACAACTGGTACTTATACCTTTACCGTAAAAGTAACTGATAATGGTTCGCCGGCCTTATCTGCTGAAGAACAAATTACGGTAACGGTAACGAACAACGTACAGGTAAATCAAGCTCCGGTATTAGCTTTTGTAGGTAACCAAACAATTAACGTGAACCAGGCCCTAACCTTTACTGCAAGCGCGACTGATGCCGATGTGAATCAGGTAAAAGCCTACTCTTTAGTAAATGCTCCGGCTGGCGCAGTTATTAATTCTTCAACAGGTGTCTTTACCTGGACTCCTACTGCAGCTGGTACCTTTACTTTCACGGTAACAGTAGCAGACAATGGCTCGCCTGTACTAACCGATGAAGAACAGATTACGGTAACCGTTAACAATGTTACAGCTTCCGCAATCCGGATCAATGCAGGTGGCCCAGCGTTCAATGCTTCTAACAACCGGACCTTTATTGCCGATGCCTATTACGGTGGCGTAGACCGGGTAGGAGCGCCAGTTACGGTAGCCATTGCGAACACTACCGATGATGCCTTGTATCAGACGTACCGTTCTTCAATGGCGTTTAACTACAGCATTCCCGTACAAAACGGCAACTTTAATGTAGTACTGCACTTTGCTGAGGTATACTTCGGAGCAACTGGTAAGCGTCAGTTTAACGTAGATGTTGAAGGCAGTCGTAAACTGACCAACTACGATATATTTGCTAAAGCCGCTGGCATGCGGAAAGCAATTCAGGAGACCTTCTTGGTAACTGTTACCGATGGCGTGTTAAACATTGATTTTACCAGTGGCGCTTTTAACTTACCAGCTCTGTCAGCTATTGAAGTACTGCCAGCAGGAACAATGGAGACACCTGCTGCACCTGTAGCTTCTTCACCAGAAATAAGTACTACTCTGAATAGCAGCCCGGCACCTGCGGTTAACTTGTATCCAAATCCAAGTACCGGTGAGAGCGTAGGGGTGGACTTAAGCAACTTCGAAGCAGGGGAGCAAGTAACGTTAACATTGCGTGACTTACAAGGACAGTTAATTCAAACGCAAACTGTTATAACAGATGAAAACGGTATTATATCCACTCGTTTAGCATTTGCTAATCCATTAACACAAGGACAATATATTTTGGTAGCAGTTTCTAAAACGAAACAAGTGAGCACCAAGTTAATTGTTCTATAATTTAATCTTCCACCAGGAGCTTGTTTTTAAAGTAATCTTCTGAAAAGTGAAACTAGTAAAAAGCATCCGGTAGGTTCACCCGCCGGATGCTTTTTCTTTTATAGTAACTTGGATGAATATGTTACTTGTCAGGATTTTACTAAAAGGGAAGAAGGGCAACGTATTGATAAACTCTGGTAATCAAAGGATTGGAACCAAGTAGCTAAAAAATCAGACACCAACTTAGCTATTAAGCGCCTGCTAGTACTCCGGTCCATAGCATTCCGCCAAAAGTAAACGGGAAAGAAACCTTGCACGAAGAAGCAAAAGAATGCCTGCCAGCTATAAAGCAAATAGTTTTTTAATCTGCTCTATCACCATCGTTAAATAGTTTAGGATTGATAATAAAATTAAAATTAGTAAAAGGCTGAAAATAATTAGGTTTTTTGCTAATTAAAATAGTAATTTTAGAACCTGAGATCTACTTTTTCGTATATTTTTAGTAAAACGACACAACTATGAAAGTAAAAGTAAATGAAAAACCTTTTCTGCCGGATGGCCGCCATGTAGTAACTATAACGGAAGTGGAAGAAGGTACCAGCGAAAATAAAAACGTTCCTTTTATTAATTGCCGCCTAGAAAACGAAGAAGGTTTTGTAAACCAACGATTTTATTTGAGCGAACCCGGGCAGCCTATTTTAGCCAGCTTCCTGAAAGCAGCCGGTATTGAAAAGGAAGAAGTAGATACAAAAGAGCTAAATGGGAAAACTCTTTCCGTTGAAATTGAAGAACGTACTTACCAGGATGCCGAAGGAAAGGAAAAAACAATTAAACAGGCCACAAATTTCCAGATCGCAGGCAAAGCTACTACTTCCAATAAATTTTAATAATTAAAGGTATTTGTAAAAAGGAGCTTTTAGGCTCCTTTTTTATTTCTTAATTTGTAGAATTTTAAATATCAGACTACTCGAATTTCGGATATTAGAAAAACAGGTGTTTTCTATCTTTCACTGATAGCATTTAAAATTTTACAAAAATACATTTCATTTCCTGAAGCAAGCATCTAATTTAGATTTTAAAAGTGAAACTATGGCCGGTAAACGTAAGGCAGCTCTCGGGTTTATTTTTGTAACCTTACTTATAGATGTTATTGGATTTGGAATTATTATTCCTGTAATACCAAAATTAATCAGTGAGTTAATTCAAGGGAATTTAAGTGATGCCTCTCGGTACGGCGGTTGGCTCATGTTTGCTTTTTCGGTAATGCAGTTTTTGTTCTCACCGGTATTAGGAAACCTAAGTGACCGGTATGGTCGCCGACCAGTTTTACTTATTTCCTTATTTGGGTTTGCTCTGGATTATTTATTTGTAGCTTACGCACCTACCCTGGCCTGGCTTTTTGTAGGGCGTTTAATTGCAGGTATTACCGGTGCCAGCATGACTACGGCAGCTGCCTACATTGCCGATATTAGTACCCCCGAAAAAAGAGCGCAGAACTTTGGGATGGTAGGAGCAGCATTTGGTTTAGGTTTTATCATTGGTCCGGTAATTGGCGGCGTTTTAGGACAATTTGGACCCCAAGTGCCGTTCTTTGCGGCGGCAGTACTTACTTTGGTAAATTGGCTCTACGGGTACTTTATTTTACCAGAATCATTAGCTCCCGAAAACCGTCGGGCATTTAGTTGGAAAAGAGCTAATCCGGTTGGTTCGCTGATGCAATTAAAACGTTACCCGGTTATTCTGGGCTTAGTAAGCTGTTTAATTTTTATTTATATCGGGGCACACGCTACTCAAAGCACCTGGTCTTATTATACCATGCAAAAATTTAACTGGAATGAGGCCTGGGTAGGTTATTCCCTAGGAGCTATCGGGGCTATGGTGGCCATTGTGCAAGGTGGGTTAATCCGGTTTATCAATCCAAAATTAGGTGCCAAACGTTCGGTTTACTTTGGTTTGGCACTTTATACCATTGGCTTTATTTTATTTGCTTTTGCTACCAAAGGTTGGATGATGTTTGCTTTTCTGGTGCCTTATTGCTTAGGTGGGATTGCAGGCCCGGCCGTGCAAGGAATCATCTCGGGTCAGGTTCCGGCAAATGAGCAAGGAGAGTTGCAAGGGGCTTTAACCAGCCTCATTAGTTTAACTTCCATTATCGGGCCACCTCTCATGACGAACCTGTTTGCTTATTTTACTTCCGGAAAAGCCCCGGTTTACTTCCCCGGTGCTCCTTTTCTAATGGGAGCCGTTTTAACCTTGATCAGTTTGTTATTAGCCTTGCGTTCCCTTTCCCGTTACCATGCTCAGCCTGCAAGAGTTCCGGAAACAGTTCTTTCAGAAGGGTAGGGGCAAAAGCACACTGGTTATCTAATTGAAACCATTCTGTTAAAATCTATACTGGCGCGAGCGTCCTCGCTTGTGCCTTCTATGAGGTAGGCCTCTGGCCGGGCTTATTGATAAACTTCCATTTAATTTATATCCTAATTTATCACTAATTAGGCCAATTGAAAAGTATCAAAGGAATCAAGCGGTTAAGGTTCAAGGCAGGTACAGGGTTACAGGAAATAGAAATAAGGTACAGTATTGTCCGCTTCGGGAAATTTGAAATTTAAATATAATTTCAGAAAGTAGTTAAGTTAGATAAATTTTGAATTTAATTGACATTGATTGCTGAAACAAGTTTGATTATGGAGCACTCGCTAACGTTCCGGTGCGTAGTATTCCGATTACGGAGGCAAGGAAGAGAGAAAATAGGAATAGTTGCATTTCCTCCCCTGTTTTTAGGTGAGGTGTCCAGAGTATAGAGGGGTAAACAAGGCCTATCGCCACAAGGCAAACTGAAACCATTAAAGCGTATCAACACCATTATCTGGAGAGTGGAACAGGCTCCACTGACCTCCATCTGATGATACAACTCTGAAATAGTAAATTCCTTAAAATCATTGCCCTTAAATATTGACGAAACATTACCTAACACTTAAAATAAACTATAAAATGGAACCGCGCCTTACTTTAATTACCTTGGGAGTATCTGATTTAGCTGCTTCTACTCACTTTTACGAACAAAATTTTAATTGGCAACGGCTACCAGCTAGCAATGAAGGTGTAGTATTTTTTCAATTGAACGGAATGCAATTAGCATTATTTCCAAGCCAAGAGTTAGCTCTCGATGCAGGTGCAGCCGCTGAAAGTAGTGGCTTTAAAAGTTTCAGCCTGGCGCATAACCTCCGGAGCGAACAAGAAGTGGACGATTTAATCCGAATCTTAGAAAAGAAAGGTGTTACCATTGTAAAACAGCCGCAAAAAGTTTTTTGGGGTGGATACAGCAGTTATATAGCCGACCCTGATGGCTTTTTATGGGAAATCGCCTATAATCCATTCCTACCTTTAGACGAAAAAGGAAACCTTTTGTCGTAATTTCTTAAATGTAAGTTTACCAATTCACTTCCAATCCGAAGGTTCAGGAGGCCGAAAGGTCTTTATTTAATTCAAACTATAAATTGATAAGTTTTATAGATATTGCTGAATCTAAAAAGATAGAAAACTTATTAGCCTCTTTAGGAGTTAAATCCGAAAAATAACAACGTGAATTCAGATTTGTTAGATATTCTTATTATTGGCGCCGGACCAATAGGTTTGGCCTGTGGTTTAGAGGCGAAGAAAGCCGGTTATTCTTACCTGATCGTTGAGAAAGGCTGTTTAGTAAATTCTTTGTACAAATACCCGCTTAACATGACTTTTTTCTCTACTTCCGATCGCTTGGAGATTGGTGGAATTCCATTTGCGTCTATTCAGGCTAAACCAAACCGACCCGAAGCTCTAGAATATTACCGTCGGGTGGCGGATTCGCAAGGATTAAATATTAATTTATTCGAAGAAGTCACCGCCTTAGAGCCCGTACAAGATTACTACCAGGTACAAACGTCTAAAGCAGTATACCAAGCTCGCCATGTTATTATTGCCATTGGCTTTTACGATGCGCCTAATTTGTTAGATATTCCCGGCGAAGACCTCCCAAAAGTACGGCATTATTATTTCGACCCACATTTTTATTACAAACAGAAAATAGTAGTAATTGGCGCAAATAATTCTGCTGCCGACGTTGCCCTAGAAACCTTCCGGAAAGGAGCGGACGTAACCATGATTATCCGGGAAGCAGAACTGGGCCGCATTAAGTACTGGACCAAACCCGACCTGGAAAATCGAATTGCTGAAGGTTCCATTAAAGCTTATTTTCAGTCGCACCTTACAGCAATCCGGGAAAACGAAGTAGACATACAAACCCCCACTGGTCAGATTACCATCCCCAACAATTACGTATTAGCCATGACGGGCTACCAGCCTCAGTTCGGTTTATTGCAGAAATTCGGCATCAACCTATCACCGGATTTTAAACGCCATCCCCAATATCACCCCGAAACCATGGAAACCAACCTTGAAAACGTGTTTCTCGCCGGGGTTATCTGCGGAGGCATGGATACCCACATCTGGTTTATTGAAAATTCACGGGAACACGCCGTTAAAATCATCCGCCACATTCAAGAGCAAACGCGGGTAGTGTAGAGTTATAATTAAACAAATATAACTTGTAAATACGTGTAATAATAGGTTTTAAAGCTTTTCTTCTTGTTTACCATTGCTTTCAGATTTTAACTTAGCATGCCGTTTACTTTTTCCCATCTAGCTATAATTTTGCCGTTTTACTTCCTGCCAAAAAAACTAGGTCCATGACCGGTTTAGTTATAGGAAGCATATCACCAGATTTTGAAAAGTTCTTCCGGATGAGTCATCAGGATGGTTTTAGTCATGCCTGGCCCGCTATTTTTTATTTTAACTTGCCATTAGCGATTTTATTGAGTTTTGCCTTTCACCAAGTAGTTCGAGACTCTTTAATCAATAATCTTCCTTTATTTTTAATAAAAAGGTTGTTGCCCTTTAAAAATTTAAATTGGTTAAACCATTTCAAGAAACACTATATTATTATCATATTTTCTATTCTAGTGGGTGTAACATCGCATCTTACTTGGGATACCTTTACACACCCAAGTGATTGGTTTCCTTTATTATTACCTTATCTAAATCAAAAATAAAATTTTTTACCTATTCTATGCCCTTATTTATTTTGATTGATCGGGTAAGTACTATAATAGGTGGCTTTATAGTAGCAGTTGTTATTTTAAAATTGCAATCAAGTTACTTACCACATCAGCATAATATTAATAATAATAATAATAAATATTGGCTTTGTGCAGGCATGTTGATTTTCCTGATTATGACTTTAAGATTGCTATTAGGTGTTGACTCAAAATACTTTATATTGGATGTGCTTATTACGCTTATTTCGGCTTCTTTGTGGAGTTTATTCATTACTCCGTATGTAATAATGGCGTATAAAAATTGAATTAGAAAGGACTTGTTTTGGTAAACTTTTTTAACTTAAGCTAAAGCAATATTCAAAAAGGATGTTAGCTGAGATGGCCTTAATTTTATTTCTGATTACCAACAGAACCACCATATAGCAGTAGTGATTTATTGCTTTAATAATTTAAGGTACCTGATTTGATTGTTCATTTGGCTTATAAGGGTGTACATGCCTTGTGGTAAACTGGTGTTCATTAATATTTTTTCCTTATTGTTCCCCTTTTTTATCTTAAACGTTTGTTCTCCTACTTTACTTCCAATTGCATTCAGTATAATTAGGTGCATATCTCCCGTTTCCTTTGTATTAATTACTAAATTTACCTCCTTTGTAAATGGGTTCGGAAAAGCGGTAAGACTTTCTTCAGAAGCAAGTATGTTAATGGCAATAGGGCCAAAATAAGAAAAGTAACCATTAGAGTTCTCTTGTTTCAGACGGTAATACCGGGTGCCAGATTTGTTTTTCTCCTGATCATGAAAGGTATACTCTTGTTTGGTATAAGAATTTAAGCTTTTAGAAGGAACGAAGCCTAACAGACGGTAATTGATTGCATCTGCTGCAACCTGCACCTCAAAACCAGCATTATTTTGCTCTATGGCAGTTGCCCATTCAACTATTACATTATTGGTAGTTTCTCTTGCTCTTAGGTAAAGTAATTCAACGGGAAGTGGTATGGTGAATGTAGAAACTACTGTCGATTCCTGATCAACACAACTGCCTGGTGGTGCTATTTTTTTAACAGTTATTTCAAATAAATCGGCAGGTATTTTAGGTATAACTAAGGTCTCACTTGTTTCAGGTAAAACTTCTGTTTGGCCATTCTTATAGGTAATAGTCCATTCGTATAACCAGTTTAGAGTATTGTTATCGGGCGATACCCGGTAAGTGGCGGGTTTTCCTACTTCCGGTTTTTCCGGACCTTCAATTTTGTCTAGTCGGTTTGGAATAGAAGCTGACACCTGCATGGTGATTGGATTACCAGCAGTGATAGGGTCACAACTATTTTCATTTGAGTTGAATAGAACCGATACAACATCATTATCTCTTACTAGGGCAGTTGTAAAAACGGGCTGAGTGGCTCCCGGAATTTCTTCATCATTTATAGTCCATTGAAACGTTGGGTTTATATAAGTAGGAACATTGGGAGTGGCAGTAAAGGTAACCGGTGTATCGGGGCATACAGTGCCGAATGCATCTGATGTGATATCTACTGAGTAGGCGTCTGGTTGTCCGGAATAGAATCTATTGGAGAACAAGGTATTCGTTCCCGAATTTGAAACAATTAGGTCTGGTCGGCTATTGAAGATGGCGCACGATAAATCAGAAGAAATGGGTCGGGCCCTTACCGTGTAATAATCACCCGGTTGGAGAGCTTCCAAAGTTAGGGTGCCACTTGTATTTCCAGCTACCAGACGTTGTTCATCGTTTTTCCACCAGTCAAATAAAAATTGTTGAGTTGCATCTTCGCCACCTGACCAAGTCGTCTGTTGCAAATGAGGATCAGTTGGATAGTTTATCCCATTAACATTTTTAATAACTTGAGCAATATATCTGGTTTCCCCGCAAACCGGAAAATCAGAAGGCGCAACGGTCAGAAAGACAGTGTAGGTAATCACAGGCAATACCGTAATAGTTAAGGCATTGCTGGTATCTGTACAAACACCAGATGTAACCAACCGTCGGTAGGTAGTAGTTTGAGTAAGATTGCCGGGGTTATACTTAGCCGTATTCAGGTTTGGAACGGGGATAAAAGTATTCCCATCAACACTACTTTCCCAGGAGTAAGTATAAGTACCGTTTCCACCAGTTATTGGTTCACTATTTATAGTTTCCGGAGAATTGTTCACGCAGATAGTAGTTTCTGACTCTGTTAACCTATTGCCCAGAATGGCCGGATTTACGGTAACTGTTACTTCATTACTGATATTACGGCATGCTCCGGAAATTACTGTCCGGCGAAAAGTGGTAGTTCGGGTAAGAGCACCTAGGGAATAATCTATTGTATTACTATTTGAAATAGCTGTAAAAGTTGTACCGTCTAAGCTTCTTTCCCAAATATACCGGTAGGTGCCATCTCCCCCGGTAACTTGCTCACCGGCTATAGTTCCCGGATCTGAGTTGCTGCATATTAAATCAAATGGTATGGTAATATTATTTTTTAAGATTTCGGGGTTGACTTGAATTGTTACAGTATCACTTATATTGATGCATTGTCCTAGTGCCATAACTCTCCGGAAGGAGGTGGTTTGAAAAAGGATATCAGGCGTAAAGCTGGCTGATGTGGCACCACTAATAATTTGAAATGGAGCATTGTTACTGCTGCTTTCCCAGGTATAACTATATTCTTCCTCCCCTGTTATTGTGTTACTGGAAATTATCCCGGGTGCGTTTCCCGCGCAAATAGTAGTAGATCCGGGTGCCGAAATACTATTTTCTGCATTCAATTGATTTACAGTAAAGTTTAGCTCATTACTAATAACCAAACACGAGTCGGAAAATACTACACGCCGGAAAGAAATAGAACCCATGAAGGTGCCGGTAGCAAAACTATAATCCGGATTTATGGCCTCAGGAATAGCCGTAAAGGGTTCATTATTAATTCTACTTTCCCACTGGTAGGTATATTCTCCAGTGCCTCCACCTGGTTGGGAACCTATTATGGAAACAGTACTGCCTGAACAGATAATTTTCTTAGCATTTGTTGTAACTACATTATTTATTATTTCTGGTAAGTACGTTACCGTTATGGCAGCAGAAGTCACGGGCTCACAGCCAAGAGGCGTTAAAATTACTTTATAATCTCCGGGAGAATTTACGGAAAGTGTGGCCTTGGTCTTATTCACTAATCGGTTACCATCCAGATACCATTGATACTGATAACCATTCCCTGTTAAGGCGTGTAGAGTAGTATCGCTTCCAGCGCAAATTTTAACCGGCCCTTGGTCGATAATCACATTGTCCGGAGTTAAAATTTTTACTATTACTGAATCTGAAATGACAGGGCAATTAGCATCTATAACCTGTATTGTATAACTTCCCGATTCCTCTGCATTGTAGGAATTACTAACTGCCCCCGAAATAAGATTGCCATTGAGAAACCATTGGTATTTAGCGTTAAAAACAGGGTTAGCCGTTAAGGTAACTTGTTGTCCAAAACATACTTGTGTGCCTTCGGCAGGCGCACTAATCTGGGCCACGGGTACATCCAGTACAGTAATATTCTGAGTGGCGCTATTCTGACAACCATTTTGGGAATATGAAAAAGTAATAATATGTTCGCCGACTCCAGCTAAAGCCGGATTAAAGGTAGTAGGAGTTCCTCCAATAGATTTGGAAACAGAAAAAGGATCTCCACCGTTAAAATAATTATCCGAAGCAAATTCACCTATAGAATTAATAACCTGGCCACCCCCCGCGTTGATTCGATAAATTTCAGAAGGTAAAGTAGTGGAAATAACTTCAATAGCGGAAACGGTAGGATCGCTTTTGCCTCCCTCACTAGTTAGGCCAATAAAATCTATATTTAGAAGGCCATCATTAACATTTACTGTAAAGGTTTCGGTGGTTGCCGTGTTAGCTCCCACCTTATTAACAATATCATAATTATCTAAAACTTTATTGCCTTCTATACTTACGTCAAAAGATCGTTGCCCTGATTCGTTCCAGTTAATATCGGCAAAGTGGAGGATAATAGTATACTTGGTGGTGCTTACAGGTATATTATAACTGAAATTTGTATTTGGATTACCATACCGTACTGTCTGGTAAACGTCATCATCCATTATTATCCCAGCACCACTAAAAGTGCCTGAACCAGGTTTTCCTTCGGATAAGATTATAGGTTTTGCATTTACACAAACAGGTTGCAGAGAAATTGGAAAAGTTACAATAGGAGCAGATTTGACCTTAATAGTTTGGCTAACACTAGCTGTACACCCATTCAAGGTAAAAGAATAAGTAATAGTATGGCTGCCGATGCTAGCAATAGCTGGATCAAAATTGGTGGCAATCTTTCCGTCTATAGTATATATGCCTCCTGATGGGGAACCGCTGATTAGAGCAAAGGCAGGCGCATTATTGCAAATATCGTTAAAAGCTGGTAAATCAACAATAGGTGCAGGCAAAACATTAATAATTTGGGAAGCGCTAGTTGTACAACCATTTTGTGTAACTGTATATAGAATTGAATGAGAACCAATACCAGCAATGGCCGGATCAAAAGTATTACCTGATACCCCTGGTCCACTAAAAGTTCCATTTGCAGGTGAGCCGCCATTAAGCTGGATAATTGCCGCATTTTGGCAAATAGAACCTAAATTTGAAGAAAAAGCTACTGAAGGACCAGGAAGAACCTTAATAATTTGGGAAGTACTGGCAGAACAACCATTTTGATTATAATAATAAATAATAGTATGTTCTCCAACGCCGAAAGCAGAAGGATCAAAAGAAGTAGCTACTATACCGTCTACTGTATAGGTTCCTCCAGCTGGTACTCCTTGAATAAGCTTGATAGCTGGCGCATTCACACATAAATCGTTAAAGGTTGGTAATGTAATTTTTGGTATTGCATTTACAAGTACTTCCAAGTTGGATGTTGTTCCGCTTGTGCCGCAAGAAGTAAGCGTCTTTACGCCTATTTTCACGGTACCAATTGAATTAGCAAAATGGATTCGGACAGTGTTCCTATTACTACCTGAGATTATAGAGGCATTACCTGAAATAACCGACCATTCGTAACTGGCTGCACCGTTTAATTTAGGAACTGTGTAGTTATTTTGTGAATTACCACAGACAACAGTAGAACCACTTATTGGACTCGTTTTGGGGTAAACTGGTAATTGTACCGCGTTAGAAAATACCTTATTATTATCTGAGTTTAGTTGTTGAATATCAATTGTTAAGGTTCCAGGTAGCGATAAAACCGTATTGTTAGCTGGAATAATTATTTTTAGTTGGGTGGAAGAATTTGGTATTTCAGGCGTAAATAAAACTTCTCCTTTGAAAGCAGATCCTCTTATTCGTACTTTTACCTCCTCATTTTCTGTTAAACCAAAGTTGCTGCCATTTATAATTAAATTTAACTCTTGTTTTTCAGTTGCGCAATTGGGTAGTAATCCATTAGTCGAATATATAACAGGAATATTTTGAGCATAAATGATGGAGTTAAAATGTACCAATAATGCAGTTACAAAGAAGTACCTAAATACTTGAAAAAAAGTATTTTTGCCCATAATATTTAAATATTATATTTAGCAAAATAAATGTAGTACCTGAATAGTTGTAGTACCTGATTTTGTTTTTTTAATTTTTTTTGTTCAATTTAAATCAATTGTATTTTTTAATAAAAAGAACTTATTTAAAAATGCTAGTATTAATTATGCAAATTATTAACTCGGAAGAAGTGAGTTTTAATTAAAAATTATACTTTAAATTTTTTAAGATTAAATGTAATTAGAATAGTGAAATATTTTAAATTAGATATTAATTTAAAATATTTTTACTTTAGTTAATAATCACTATTGGATTTACTTTTAACGATATTGTTGTAAAAAATCTTTTCTATTCTAATTTTCTGTTAACGCCGCATCCTCTATTTAATTATACTTATTTCTTTATGTTTCTATAAGAAATTAATATAATTTTTGGGAAATTTTAAACTATAATAAGATATAGACTGTTAATGCCATAATTTTATTCAATTTTAAATTGATTTTAACTAAGGTTATAAATTTATAATATTTATTGTAAAATTTAAATTAAATAAATAATAATTGTTTTTTAATAAATAATATTAAAATGTTTTTATAATATTAAGAGCAATCCATATCTTAGTTGAGAAATTTATATTTAGCAATAATTTTACGAAAAATTTGTATAAAATGAGGTTTGGCTTTGTTTATGTTTTAATTGTAACTGTTTTTATATCGTGTAAACCTAGTCTAAATTTAATTTATTTTCGTGATTTAAAAGACTTAGAATACACTACTAAGATCGGGAACAGAACAAAACCTCATATTCAATCAGATGATCTACTTGGTATTACAGTAAGTACATTAAGTCCAGAGTCAAATGCCTTGTTTAATAATGGTGTAATACAAAGTACAGTTAAAACTGCATTGGTAAGTAAGGATAATAATGAAGGGTATTTAGTAGATGAGAATGGATTTATTAACTTTCCTGTGTTAGGACTAATTCAGGTGGGCGGCTTAACAAAAGAAGAAGCTACTCAAAAACTTACCTCCGCTATTGAAAAGTTTGTTCGGAAGCCAATTGTAAATATAAGGTTTATTGATTTTAAAATTTCTGTTATTGGAGAGGTTAATCGACCATCTAATTATACTGTACCTACCGAAAAAATAAATATATTTCAAGCTATAGCTCTCGCTGGCGATTTAACTCCTTATGGCAAAAGAAACAACATAGCCATCATAAGAGAAAATGAAGGTGTTAGGAAAGTGGTTAGGATAAATCTAAACAATAAAGAGGTATTGAATTCCCCATATTTTTATTTGCAGCAGAATGATGTTGTGTATGTAGAACCTAATAAGTCCAAAGCGGCTCAAGCAAGTTTATCCAGAAGTAATGTTCAATTTGGAGTATCAGTAGCACTTTCAATTTTATCCATTTTAACAGTACTAGTAAGAATTTAACGGTGCTAGTAATAAGTATTTAATTAATCTATTGTCAAGGTAAGCATAGCGGATAGAGTATTCAGAACTATTATGAACTCAGAAAAGATTGAATCAAATTATATAAAAAAAGTTCTTTTTAGCTACCTAAATTTCTGGTACTTATTTGTTCTGGGAGGTGTTTTTGGATTAATAGGGGCATATATTTCATTGCGTTATACTACTCCACAATATAGTATTACTACTACTTTATTAATTAAAGATGATAAGAATGGGCAAGGCTTATCAGAAAGTTCCGCCTTCAGTGATTTAGCTCTTATGAAATCTTCTAAAAATATTGATAATGAAATTGTAGTATTGCAATCAAACAGTTTGATGCAACGGGTTTTATATGAATTGGATTTCCAAACAAGTTATTTCAAAAAAGGACGGTTTTTGGAGCAGGAGATTTACGGTAGTGAACTGCCAATTAAAATAATTATTAATAAATTAAATGACTCTGCATTTAACAAATCAATTAATATTTACATTAAGAATAATAACAGCTTTGAAATAGAAGATTTTCAAAACCGAACAGTTCATAAGTTTGGACAGAGGATTCAGATGCCATACGGAACTTTTACAGTTGTCGCTACTTCTACAAATTCTGCACCATTAGTTAGTGAACCAATAATAGCAAGGTTTCAAGATATTCGGATTTTGGCAAATATATATGCGGCGAAATTAAATGTAAGCAAGTATAATACGAAGGCTAGTGCTCTGGTTTTGAGTATCACCGATGCCGTACCTCAGAAAGGGATTGATGTGATAAATAAACTACTCCAAGTTTATAATAAAGAAGAAGTTGATGACAAAAACATAATTGCGTCCAGAACAATCAGTTTTATTGACGAACGTCTAAAATATTTAACCGCAGAGTTGTCTAATGTAGAAAAGGATGTGGAAAAATATAAACGACAAAATGATTTAACTAATGTAAGCTCGCAAGCGGAGCAGTACCTTGTAGAAGCTAGTGATTATAATAAGCAGGTGGCAGAATTAGCTATTGAGCAAGATGTACTAGAATCTATAGAAAATTACCTGAATCAACAAAATGAGAAGTACCAATTAGTACCTAGCTCCTTAACTATTCAGGATCCTACTTTGGTTGGATTGATTACACGGTTTAATGAGTTGCAAATAGAACGCGAGCAGTTAATACGTATTAATCGTTCGGACAATCCCCTTATTCAGAATATAAATAATCAGTTAGCCAATTTGCGTGTAAATATTCTGGAAAATTTAAAGAACATTAAAAAATCCAAAGCTATAACACACCGCAATCTTCAATTAAAGTCCGGACAGTTTAGTGCCAAAATCCAGCAAGTTCCTGTAGTTGAACGCCAATTAATAGAAATAACGCGGCAACAGGAGATAAAACAAGCCATTTATTTGTACCTGTTACAAAAAAGAGAAGAATCTGCTTTATCGTTGGCAGCTACTGTTTCAAATGGCCGAATTGTAGATCCGCCAAAATTCTCAGGTCCAGTTTCTCCTAATGCAACTACTACTTACTTATATTATTTATTGTTAGGTCTAATTTTACCCTTTTTAGGAGTTTATATAAAAAATGTTTTAAATAATAAAGTACAAAAATTACAGGAAGTTCAAGTATTAACTTCTGTGCCTATTCTTGGTGAAATTGCCCATAACAAAGGTGGTAATTCAATTGTGGTAAAAGAAAAAAGCAGAACTCCGATTGCAGAAATGTTCAGGCTTATTCTTGCCAATTTGCAATTCTCTAATTTTGGTAAAGAAAGTAAAGTACTGCTGGTAACTTCTAGTATGAGCGGGGAAGGTAAAACTTTTTTTAGTATTAATTTAGGAATTAGTTTAGCTAGTACAGCTAAAAAGATTATAATTTTAAGTTTTGATTTACGTAAACCAAGTTTGTTCCCAAACTTAGGGCTTTCAGAAGGTAAAGGACTAAGTAACTATTTAATCTCTGATACTCTCCTTATTGATGATATAATACAACCTACAGTAATAATGCCGAACTTATTTGTAATAGGTTCCGGAACAATCCCACCAAACCCGTATGAACTCATGTTAAGCTCGCGCATGGGACATTTGTTTCAGGTATTGAAAGCTAATTTCGATTACATTATTGTAGACACTCCTCCTGTTGGCCAGGTAGCAGATGCTTATAATCTTGCTCCTTTTATAGATTCTACTATTTATCTAATTCGCTATAATTATACTTTTAAAGAACAAATAAATATTATTAACGATATTTATTTAAATAAAAAGCTTAACCAACCTATGCTGGTGTTAAATGATGCTAAAGTTGGTGATACTTATGGTTATGGGTATGCCTATACTGAACAAAAACGGCAACATTCCTTTTTAAATAGAATTAGAAATATTTATTCATAGTCTTCATTATTCCTTATTATATTTTAATCCTTAATACTAATAAGAATCTCATGAAAATCTTGTTAAAGAAGGATTGCCATAAGATCAATAGAAACTAATTAGAATTAGCTTACGCAATTAATAATTTTAAAGCTAATTAAAAGTTGTTGTTTAAATTAAACATAATAGCATCTTTGATTTTGGTTTTTCTCTTATATAGATGTGTTAAAATATATTAAAAGAAATCTATTCTTAAACTTTTCAAGCCCATCTGAGTGGCCTATTATGTTTCTAAATCAACTTCTTAGTTTACGTTCTGCATATTCGGTCCTTATTCTTAAAAAAGATTTATTAAGGCAATTGTACAGAGCTGCTGGTTTACAAGCTTTACAAATGGCCATTGGTGCAACAATTGGATTTTTAATTATTCGTAACCTTTCAAAGGAAGATTATGCTATTTTTAACCTACTCAATACGGGTAGTGCGACTTTAATAGTTTGGGCAGGATTTAGCGTAAGTTCCATTTTTATACCTTTTGCTAACCGTATTGGACTTTCACCAAGTCAGATAAGAACAACTACAGCTATATTTCGCAAGTTAAATTTGCCACTGTTATTAATTGCTGTTTTTGTTGCAATAGCTTTTTGGTTTATTTCGGCTTATAATAATAGATGGTTAAATGAAACTTTTGTTGTAGGAACCATATTGGCATTGCTAGTGGCAATATGCCAATACCATTTTGGATTTTTTGAAAGTGCTTTTAAAGTATCTGGTAATCCACTTTTTGCATTTAGGATTTCTCTAAAAGAAGGATTGATTCGGTTAATTCTTGTAATTATAATAATATCATTTGTAATACCAGTACTATCTTATTCCAGAAAAGCTCCCATTTTACTTATAGGTGCATTAGTTATAAGTACTTCTTGGGGCCTTTATTCCATAACTCAGCATTTTCGATCTTATGAGTTACACTCGCTCTCAATTACAAAGGAGCATCGACAGCAATTTTGGACTTTGTTAACGCCAATTCTTTTTCCCTATTACTTCTTTTATCTTTCTATATTCTTTCGTGGATCGCTAATTTACTTAATCAGTGGTACAGCCGTAATTGCTGAAGCGGCAGCTCTGGGGCGCTTAATGGCACTTTTTGCCATGATGGATAAGGCTGTAGAATTAGTTGTTTTACCTAGGTTAGGAGCCATTACAGACAACCTACGATTTATTAGACGGCTTTTACTTAGCTTTATAGGTGTTTTAACAATATGCTCGGGTTTATTGCTTTCTGCTTGGGTTGTGCCTGATATGTGGTTATGGATTTTAGGGAAAAAATATTCCAATATTGGGAATGCTCTACTTTGGGCCGTAGCCGCTTCAGGAGTTGAACGTCTTTCTGGGTTAGTTTTATCGGCTCAATTAGCCCGGGGAGAGACCAAAAATCAATGGTGGGTACCTTTAATTGCTACAGGCGTTTATTTTGGCTATGTGGCAATAATTGGATTGCAAACTGTAGAAAAAGCTACTATTGGTCTTTTTTTATCAGCACTTACTAATCTATTGGCTCAAATTATCATTCTATACTTACGATTAAGTAGAACAAAATATATTGCTAACAGATATTAAGACTCAATAATATAAACAATTTTATTAAAGTTAATTGAAACTAGATACGAGCAATATACTAGGATGAAAACAGAAATTATAAATAACCAAATATTTTCACGGGAAGGTTTCCTTCTTACGGGACTTGAAAGTGAAGAGATTTCTTATTTGCAAGCAAATGCAGATCTAGTGGGGCCAAATCGTGAAATGAACAAACGATTACGCTCTAAAGCTACCTCAATGGAAAATTGGAAGCACACAATTTCCAAAACAGATTTTAATGCCATATCTATAACACAAATTGAAAATATTACTCTGCCTGAAAATTGTATTGAAGTATTTCGAAAAATATCTGTACCAAATATTGACATTGCTAAATTGATTTGGAAGTGGCATTATATTAATCAAGTATTTGATTTACCAAATGATAGCCGGGTACTTTGTATAGGAGCAAATCCAGGGTTGGAGTGTTTAGTAGCTCAGAATTTGTTTCCAAATTGGCGTATTACGGGAGTAGACTTTTCATTATCAGATAAAATATTGTTTGGAAATTTATTAGAAATGAACATTGCAGATATTGGCGAAGTTTTTTCACCTGATTCATTTGATCTATGCTTTTCAAACCATGTACTCGAACATTTAGGTCCAGTTCGAGAGCGTGTTTTAAAAAGTGTCTCTAAAGTGTTGTGCAAAGATGGTTACTTTGCAAGTGCGATGCCATGTGATGCTAATCCTAAAAACCCACCTATAAATAATTTCTTAAAAATTATTGAAAATGGTAATCCTAAACAAATGCATTTAATGAACCCAGCCCATATGTGGAAAACTGATATTTTTGATATTTACGATGTCTTGTCCATAAATGGGTTTAAAGAAATTAAATTTTTCCACTTCAAAGGAAGCGGTGCAGATAACCATCGGGAAATCTATAAACAGGTACCTAAGGAATTAGTAATGCAAGAAAATACTGTGAAACCATCTATTCCAAATAAGTTGATGAGTGTGTTTAATCATTTTAATAAGTTGCCTGACCTTTCAGATTTAGCATTGCGTTTACATTATATTAGTTTACGAAGGAATTTTGAAGACCATAATTTAATACCCGAAATACTATTTTGTTGCCGTTCGGGGAAATAGAAATCGATTCTAAATAAAGGATATATTAAGGCATCTATTATAAAATATACCAAGCATTTATTGTCTACATACTTAATTGTTTTTAATTTTAAAAGCATTCATTAAAATATTTTGGCCTTGTAGTTAATGTTACTTTTAAATAACAAAATTTTTGATAATTTACATGGATTTGATATTTAATTATACATTAAATAACTTTCTTCATACAATTGAATTTAATAGTTGATTGACAATGAAAATGAATCAGTTAAAGATTACTTGTTCAATTCTGTGTTATAACTACGGACGATTTTTAGCACAAGCTATTGATAGCTGTTTAAATCAAACAATTGATTCTTCTCTTTATGAAGTGCTCATTATTGATGATGGGTCCACTGATGAAACACCAGAAGTTTGTGCCAGATATGGTGATTTAATCAGAGTTTCTCGGTCAGAAAATTTGGGTTTTGCTACTAGCCTTGCACGTGGTGTTAAAGAAGCTAGAGGTGAATACGTAGCCTACTTGGATGCAGATGATTGGTGGAAGCCTAATAAGCTTGAAAATTTATTGATGTTTATAAACCTTGGGGCATTGGTTGTAATGCATCCAATGATAGAAGTTAATGAAAAAGGTCAGTCGCTAGGTAGAGTTGGAGCTTGTGGTAACACAAGTTCAGTTTGTGTACACCGAGAGGCTGCACTTACCTTACTACCAGCCACATCTGAAATTTTTTGTAGACCTTTGCTAGATTCCAAGAGAGGTATGATTATAAAGCAGACATTGGGTTATTATAGAATTCATGATAAAGCGATGACAGACCGTTCTCCACAAAGTAACCACACTGAGTTCTTTGCAAACACAAGTTACGTTACTGCTGATCGACTATCACAATTAGCTGAATTACCTCCATTTTGGGCTAATTCGTCATCAGAAATTTCAAAATTGGCACTATGGTATCGCGCTGAGGGAGTTATTAAAGATTTTGAGAGAACTACAGAACTTCGACATAAAGATATTTATTTAAGTCAATGGATTAAAATGATTGTTGCTATGATAAGGGGCGGCCGGTGGTTAACAATTCGGGAGTTAAGATTAACGTTGCGAGCACTAAAACATTACATTAATATAAAAAGTTAGTTATCATATATAAGCTAGTAAAAAGTAGTATACATGCGAATTGTTCAATCAACCTGGGTACGCTATCATCATTTTGATCTCGCTAGAGAATTGTACCTCATGGGGCATCTTGAACGGATATTTACAAGTCTTCCTTGGTGGAAAGCTGAAAAGGAATCGAGAGAACAAAATATACCTCGAGAACGCATTTCTTGTAATTTCCTCGGTCAGGGAATAAGGCACGTCGGAAATAAATTACCGTTTTATAATGATAAAATTGACTCTAAGTTATCAGTTCTTCAAACTAAACTTTTCTCAAAATGGGTGGCAAATATACTGCCACAATGTGATGCATATATTGGTATTTCGGGATCAGGATTACATGCAGGGAGAGTAGCAAAAAGCAGAGGTGCTGCATATATAATGGATAGGGGCTCGTCTCATATTCGATATGCTAATGCTATTCTTCAGGAGGAATACCTTCGCTGGAAAATACTTAGGTTTCCCATCAACCCTTGGTTAATAGAAAACGAAGAATCTGAAATAGAAGAAGCAAATCTTATTACTGTGCCGTCTCATTTTGTTGAAAAAACGTTTTTAGATCAAGGTGTTAACCCATTAAAGATGCGCGTAGTGCCTTATGGTATTTCTTTGGAAGAATTCTACCCAGTTGATAACCCACCAACTGATTGCTTTCGTCTGGTTTTTGTGGGGCAATTTTCATTACGTAAAGGAGTGCCGTATTTGCTCGAAGCTTTTAGAGCATTTAAACACCCAAATAAACAATTAATAGTGGTAGGGAGTGTAGATGAAAAAATAAGTTCTCTCATTAAAGCCTTGGTTGATAATACGGTTCATTTCATTGGTATTGTTACTCGGGCAGAAGTAAAAAAGTATTTATCCACCGCACATGCCTTAGTATTGCCAAGTATTGAAGAAGGTTTAGCCTTGGTGCAAGCACAGGCGATGGCTTGTGGTTGTCCTATAATTGCCACTCCAAATACAGGTTCTGAAACGCTATTCAAGCACGAGAGAGAGGGTTTAATTGTAGAAGCTCAAAACTCTAAAGCATTAACCGCAGCTTTCACCCGGCTTGCTGATGAGCCTAATTTAAGGAATAGAATGAGTATTGCTTGTCTTGAACGAGCAAAAGAAATTGGGGGTTGGAAGGTGTATGCTGAAGAAATAGTAAAAGTTTGTAGAGAAGCAAACAAGGTTTCTTTAATGGAGTTAATTTAACTTAATATTCCGTAGGTATAGATCTAAATGTACTTTTTTAGAATTATTTATGTGATTTTCATTAATTATTATGTAGTACAATTTAGTTTGATTAAGCATCTAGGCAACATTTCGATTTGAAATAAAGCTACTATTATTTAGTAATTAGCCTAAAGGAAATAAATATTATTACCAATTTAAATGAAAACCTTTATAAATATTGGAACTCTCTTAAAAAGGGAAAATTTGAATACAGAAAGGCTAGTAATGAAACGCATTATAGGAATAGATCAATTAAGATATATTTTTGCCTTGTGGGTTTTTTTTACACATAATGGTGCCCCACCATTTTTTAATGGACATGCTAATATAGAATCATATAATTTTATTGATAAATTGTATGGTTGGTGTATTAATGGGCAAGACGCTGTTATTGGCTTTTTTATTATTTCAGGCCTTTGTATTCATTTCCCAAATATTGAACGCAAATCACTTGACTTAAGGTCATTTTATATTGCTCGACTATTGCGGCTTGTTCTTCCCCTTATAGCTTGTTTGGGATTAGCTAAGATTATAAATTATCAGAATAATTCTGGATTTATTTATGCGGGTCCTTTTTGGACGCTTCTTTGTGAGGGTTTGTATTACATTGTTTATCCTGTGGTGTGGTGGTTAGCCAAAAAAAACCTACTTAAAAAGGTTATTATTTTTATGAGCTCATTTTCTGTAATTCTTATCATTATTTGGACACCTGATAGAAGTATGTATTTTCATGAGATTGGTGGCGGTGGATTTTTATTTTGGAAAGCTGCCGTGTTAGCTTTTCCTTGCTGGTTATGCGGGTGTCTTATAGCTGAGAATGTTTCTACTTCCTCATCATTATACAAGGCTAAAGTAAACACACAAAGTCTCTGGAAATGGCGCTTGGGAGCAATTTTTTTGTCTATGATTTCCTTTCCCTTATATAGACTTGGTCTTTATTTTAATTTAATTAATAAGCCACTTATAGGTTTAGTATTCAGTTCACAATTTACTATATTATTATTTGGCTTCTATTGTTTTCTTTGGATTGAGAAGGAAGTTATCCTAAACAACTTTGGTGCTGTTTCACCATCCCGAACATTGGAACGGTTTGGATTAGCATCTTATTCATTATATCTTATCCACAATATTGTTATTTGGTCTTTTAATCAAATCCCTTTAATGTATTTCCCCGGACACCTAAATTTTTTGGATAGGACTATTAGTAGCCGTACATGCTGCAATGTTTGTTTTCTATAAAGTATTTGAGAAGCCCTCACATCGTATATCAAAATTTTGCGCCTATTCAGTTATGAAAAAGCAGAAAAAAATAGATGAGGATATTAATACAAATAAATTAAGTACACCAATTTTGGATAGTGTGCTCCTTAAACAGTAAAAAGGAATTTTTTTGTTGGGTCAATGGAATCATTAAATAAGGTTATAATTTTTTATCCCCACATTGGTGAGTACGGCGGGATTGAACGAAATATTATTGCATTAGCTGAAGAAGCTTCTCGTATGAAAATATCTCCGGTTTTAATTTGCTACTATGATAATATCGGAATATCTCAATACCATAACAATTTAGAAACCATTTTACTTGGTGATCATTGGAACCCATTTATTAAAGGTTTAAGATTGTATAATTGGTTTAATAAAAATCGAAAGTTAATAAAAGGGCTACCGCTTTTTTTTGGAGGTAAAGCTGGTTTCTATGCCACCATTGCACGAATGAAAGAATATGCTCTTCATTACACCGATCCACCAAGTTTACTTAGTACAGATAAAAGTTATGCTTTTATTAAAAGTCGTTTTTTATTATATAGGTCACGGATTTCTGATTGGTTTACAAAAGAAGGTGTACGGCGGGCTCGGGTTTGCTTAACTATGACCCAGTGGAATGCCAACGAATTGGAGAGTATTTATAAATATCCTTTTAAGGTGGTTTACCAAGGGGGACTGCCCCCAGCAGGGGTAATTAATAGCCTACCACGTTGCTCCGGACCTGTTTTCCGAATATTTTCCATTTGCCGGATCAATTCCTCAAAAAACCTTAAATGGATTCTTGATGTAGTCCGTTATTTTCAAACTTCAGATCCCTTTATAAATTTATATCAAAAATTGGAAGTTATAATTGCAGGTAAAGGTCCTGATACCGATAACCTAAAAAAGATAACCTCGGAAATGGAATTGGATAGCATTATTCAGTTTCCTGGTTTCTTGTCAGCAGACCAAGTGGAAGAGGAGTATCGGAATGCTGATTTATTTTTGGTACCTGGTCGGCAAGGGTTTGGTTTACCTGTTCTGGAAGCTCTTTATAGGCACGTACCTGTAGTTTTGAATAAAGAATCTCGTATTTCCGAAATTTTAATGTCAAATTCTTGGGTAGCCATATCGGAGAACAATAGTAATTCCTTTACAAGAGAAGTTGCACAACACGTTTTACGTATCCGGCAAAGTTATCCGGAGGAAACCCTGCTTAAGGATCTTCCTTCAGAGCAAGGGTGGGCTAACGAAATTGGAAAGCATTGTAATTGGTGGTAAAAATAAAAAGAGTAATTATTTATTAGTTTTTATGAAAGTTATTTTTCTTGCCAGTCTTCGTTCCTCTAGTGCTTCAGGTCGTCAAAGATTGTGGGCTTTACAGCAATGCGGGGTTAACGTTTCTATAATTGATAAGGATAATTACTCATCTAAACTGGGGAGGTTGGCTGGGTATTTAGGGAAATTATGCCAATCTCCCAAACTTTTATATAATACAAGTAAACTTCAACAAGATTTAATAAATTTTACTATGCAAATTAAACCAGATGTAATCTGGTTGGAGTGGGCTAAAGAATTGCAACCTGCTGTGTTAATGCAATTGCAGAAGTTAAGGCCACGACCCTTTTTAATATCGTTTCAAGATGACAACCCTTGGGGTGATCGGCGGACAGATAGTTGGATGTGGCGGGATTATTTTAGGGTAATTCCTAACTTTGATATGCATTTGGTAAAGCGGCCGATTGATATTAAAAATCTAAATCTATTGGGTGCTAAAAGTTGCCGTATATGGCGTCATGGACTTTATAAACTACTTTTTTACCCGCCCTCAATCAACATAAATAAAATATATCCGGTAAGTTTTGTAGGAACTTGTATGGATCAGCGGGTTGAATTAATTAAGTACTTACTAGAACATAAATTACCAGTACATGTTTTTGGCAATAGATGGGATCAACGAAGCGATTTGCCAATGCGTTTTCCGGCGAATTTCCATCCAGCCGTTGAGGGGGAACAATATGCAGAAGTGATCCGGAAATCGCAGATTTGCCTTGGTTTAGTTTCTCATTCAAATCATGATGAATGGACAATGAGAACCTATGAAGTTCCTGGGTGCGCTGGGCTTCTATTAGCAGAACGTACACCTACCCATGAAGAACTATTTTTAGAAGGGAAGGAAGCCGTTTTTTTTTCTACTCCTCAGGAGTGCGCTAGTAAGCTCTTGGATTTGCTAAAGGAACCAGAACTATGTCGTAGCATAGGAGAAGCAGCATATCAAAAATGTCTCCTAAATAATTGGACATTAGAAGGCCAGATGCAAGAATTACTTTATGACTTGCAAAAGCGGGTTGATATTTAAGTGCAATGTAGAATCAATTTTATACATGAATTTTATAAATCAAAATCAACAAAGCTTGTTATTAGTACGCAAAGCCTTGCTAATCCTGGCTGCTTTTACATTTGCTGCTCAGTTATTAGTAGATGCTAGTGAAGAAAATTTGTTCTCTAACCTTTTTGCATTAGGAGCTTTCGTTCTTACCTGCTTTCTGATTTTTCATCCGAGAAACAGCCAAATGGGTACCGCATTTACAAGTACAACCGTGTTTTTTATTATTACGGCAAACAGCTTAGCACCCATGCTGGGTACTTTGTTGGAAGGGCATCCATTAACCCATACCTTGCTTCAACCCAAAGAAACCTATTTTCACCGCTTCATTTTTGCTCTCGTTTTGCTTGTCGCTCAAGCATTGGCCGGGTTAAAATTTTTTTTGCCAATGCGATATGGAATGAGCCAGTTAGGATCAGTTTTTAAATCCCGAACATTTCTGCCTCCAGCAGGAGTTTGGGGTCTCGGAGCCATTGGCTTTCTAGCTTACCTGGTCAAATATTTGCATCTTCCTAATGTGATCATTAAGCTGCTGGATGGCTTTGGATTTCTTTTGTGGGCTCCTTTCTTACTGTTGTTATCACCTTATTCAGCATATTTTAGTAAACCTTCAGTAAAGTGGAAAATATTTATTTATTATATTCTGCAAGTAGGAGTATCCTTAGCTGGCAATAGCAGGATGGGAATGGTGGGGCCGGTAGCTATGGTAGGGGCAGCTTGGGTAGTAACATTGTTATTAGGGAGGATAAAGGTAAATAAAAAATTAATAATGCGGGGAATAACTCTGGGAGTAACTGGTCTTTTTTTAGCTGGTCAATTTGCGGATTTATCCACTGCAATACTTATCGAACGAGCGCAGCGCTCAACGCGGGGAAAAAGTGAGCAGTTAGCAGCTACTTGGGAGCGTTTTTTGGATAAGGAGGCATTAGTTAATTACCGTAATGAATACTTGCTTTTACTCAGTGAAGGCAAAGCTGATGAAGAATGGCAAGAAAATTATGTTGTAAATGATTTTATAGGCCGGTTTATTCAAATAAAGTATGACGATAATTGCTTTAACCGAATATTAGGCTTTGATGATGCTGATATTGGAACTTTAAAAGAAACTAGTAAAAATTTAATTATTGCCACTTTACCGGAGCCATTTCTGCAGCCACTGGGTTTTAATATCGATAAAGAGTTTTTAAATTCTTTTTCTACCGGCGATCTTATAGAAGCAATTAGTGGGCGGGGTGATTTAGGAGGCTTTCGTGTTGGGTCTATTCCGGCTCATGCATATGCATTATTTGGGTGGTTATATCCGCTAATATTGGTTTTAATTTATTGTATCATTTTTATTTTGTTCCAAGGTCTTTTCTCCTTTTATGGTAGTAGACTAAAAACATGGTATGGAGTGTCTACGTTAGGCCTTTTAATTGTATTTACAATTTTTGTAAATATTTCAACTGATGGGATTTCCACCCCAATTGGTATGATCTTGCGAGCTTCTTGGCAAATAATGATAATTTATCATTTGGCACTATGGTTTGTAAGTAGAATTGGGAAAGTTCCAATTGATAGTTCAGATAAGCAATTCCCTAGTAAAACGGATCATAATAATCTCTCTATCCCTTCTTCAGTAATTAGTTCAAATAGGAATATTGCTCAAAATCATACCCCGAAGTTTTAAGGCAGATAATGTTGTTTTGTAGGGGTGTATATATATGTCTTTTTACCGCTTTTGTTTTTAGAACAATCAATTTTAAATGCATAATCTAAAACTTTTAGTATTTGATTCACACCCAGTTCAATACCGGGTACCTATTTGGCAAATGATGGAGGCGGCGATGCCTGGTAGTGTGCATGTAGTATATGCTTCTGACTGTTCTGTACGCGGGCATGCCGATGAGGAGTTTGGCCGTACCGTCTCCTGGGATGAGCCTATGCTAACCGGGTACGCCCACACCATACTGAATTGTGAAAAAGGAAAACCTCTTTCGGATTGGGGCTCCTTAACGGGTAAAGGTGTAAAGCAAATAATAGAAGATTTAAAGCCTAAAGCAATCTTGCTCACAGGTCTAAACTATCGCTACGATCTGGTAGCCTATGTGCAGGCAATTCGTAAAGGTATTCCATTATGGTTGCGTTGTGAAACCCAGGATAAAGCGGCACCCCGTTCAAAAGCTAAATCAATTTTCCGTGCTTTAATATATCGAATTATTTATAAGAGGTTTGGTACTATATTCTACATTGGAGAACTTAACCATCAGCATTACTTAATGCATGGAGTGCCTTCTTTTAAACTTAAATCTGCCCGGTACGGAACTGTTGATCGTTTTGCTTTAATGACAAACCACCAAAAGGTACAATTGCGTAACCAAACACGTGAAAGTGCAGGCATTTTATTCTCCGATTTTGTTGTAGGGTTTTCAGGGAAATTTATTACAAAAAAAAATCCCGAAATACTATTTCAAATGCTGGAATACCTGCCTGAAGATTTAAGACTAAAGTTATGTTTGTATTTTATAGGTAGCGGGCCACTCGAAATAGCTTTAAAAAGATTATCAGAAAATGCTTTACAAAAATTTGGCGTACGAAGTTTCTTTGCTGGTTTTGTTAATCAAACTCAATTAGCGGGACATTATCTTGGAATGGATATTTTAGTTTTGCCTTCCCGACAGATGGGTGAGACCTGGGGACTTGTTGCTAATGAGGCTATGCAAGCTGGGTGTGGAGTTATTGTGAGTGATATGGTAGGTAGTAGTGCTGATTTTAGCTCATGGGAACGGTTCAAAGTTTTTAAGGATGATAATGCTTTAGAACTTGCAACCTATGTAACAGAATTTGCTAAATATCCCCGAAGCTTTGAATGGGCAACTCAAAAATTAATACCTTACTCTATTAAGGCCACAGCGGATGCTTTTTTAAATAATATATAATGGATATTTAATTATTGGTTATTAATTTGGCTATTACTATTGTTTATAAATAGAATACTACTTTTTGATGAATATAGTTTTCTTTGCTCATCCTGATTTTCTTGGGCACCAGAGTATGCCTCGTTTTGCAAATGTGTTAGCGGAAGGTATGAACCAACGTGGGCATAAAGTAGCTATATGGTCCCCACAACCTCTATTCTTTCAGATGCCTTTGCCTAAATTATTTAAAAAGTGGATGGGCTATATTGATCAATATGTAATATTTCCCCAAAAGGTGCGCAGCCGTTTAAAAAAATGTCCCTCAAATACTCTTTTTGTTTTTACTGATAATGGTTTAGGGATTTGGGTGCCACTGGTAATGAATAGGCCTCATGTAATCCATTGCCACGATTTTCTTGCCCAACGCTCTGCTTTAGGTGAAATAGAGGAAAACCAAATTACCTGGACTGGCCGCCAATATCAGAAACTCATACGTCACGGATTTAGGCAGGGAAAACATTTTATTCCTACTTCTCAAAAAACAAAAGAAGACCTGCACCGGTTTTTAGCAGGAAAACCTTTTAGTTCTAAATTAGTTTACAATTTTTTAAACCAACCTTTTTCACCAATTGACGCCTCCATTGCAAAGGATTTGCTTGCAGCCCAAGTTAAGATTGACTTGAAATCAGGTTACTTACTTCATGTAGGAGGAAATCAATGGTATAAAAACCGGAAAGGTGTTATTGAAATATACGATGCTTGGCGGTCAACTGTTGGTTCGAAATTGCCTCTCATATTGATAGGGGAACCTCCCTCTCCGGAAATAATGCAAGTACATGCTCAATCCTTGTATAAGTCTGAGATTTATTTTCTAAGTGGAATAGAGGATAGTCTCGTCCGTTTAGCTTATTCAGGGGCTTCCGTTTTTATTTTTCCATCGTTAGCCGAAGGATTTGGATGGCCCATAGCGGAAGCAATGGCTTCCGGATGCCCGGTTATTACAACTGATGAAGCTCCTATGACAGAAGTTGCTGGCAATGCCGGCTTTTTTATTCCTCGGCGACCTAACCATGCTAGAGCGATTTCTTGGGCAACTGATGCTGCTAAAGTTGTGAGTAATGTTCTAGGGCTTTCTCCAGAAAACCGCCAATCAGTTTTGGAAAAAGGTCTTTTAAATGTGCAGCGTTTTAAGGCCTCTCTAATTATAGATGAGTTAGAGGTTAATTATAAAAGCATACTTCAATCAAACAAAATGGCATGAAGTTACTACATGTGATAGGTAGTATGAATCCAATAATGGGAGGAGTGTGCCAGGCTGTACGAACAATGATTGCGGGTCTTGAAGAATTTGGCATTCACAACGAGGTAACTAGTTTAGATGCACCTGATTCTCGTTTTTCTACGGAAGATTCATTTCAAATTCATGCTCTAGGGCCAGGTAAAAGTTCTTGGGGGTATAGTCCTTTGCTTTTTAGCTGGCTTACAGAAAATTTGGTTCGGTTTGATGTAGTGATCTGTCACGGCTTATGGCTTTACCCTGGATTTGCATTAACTAAAGCTTTGTATATTTCAAATAAGAGGCATTTTATAGGTAAGCAGGAAATAAACAATTTGCCAAAACTTTTTATTATGCCTCACGGCATGTTAGATCCCTATTTTCAGAAAGCTCCCGGAAGGAAGCTAAAAGCTTTGCGTAATTGGGCGTATTGGAAATTAATAGAAGGTAGGAACGTGAACGAGGCTGATGGAATACTTTATACTTGTAGAGAGGAACATGTTTTAGCTGCTCAATCATTTCGGCCTTACAGCCCAAAGCGGGAAATTATTGTTGGTTTGGGAGTCGAAGAGCCTCCTCCTTATACCACCTTAATGCAAGATGCATTCCTGGAAAAATGTCCTGAGGTAAAGGATAGTCCCTATATTCTTTTCATCAGCCGAATTCATGAAAAAAAAGGTATCAATTTGTTGTTAAATGCTTTTAAAATATTAGTAAACAAAAGGTCTGAAGATGAAAATGAGTCTACATGTGTAAAACTTTTAACAAGTGAGATGATACAAAAAAAATCTATATATACTAAAATACCTAAGTTGATAATAGCTGGACCAGGTCTGGAAACTACCTATGGGAAATATCTACAACAAATAGTTTCTGAATCTCCGGAACTGCACGATTTAGTTTTTTTTCCAGGCATGCTATTAGGTAATGAAAAATGGGGCGCATTTTATGGCAGTGAGGCCTTTATACTACCAAGTCATCAGGAAAATTTTGGTATAGCTGTAGTAGAGGCTTTAGCTTGCAGTAAGCCAGTATTAATATCTAATCAAGTTAATATCTGGAGGGAAATCCAGTCATCAGGTGGTGGCATAATTGGTGATAATTCAATTAAAGGAACCTCAAAATTATTGGAAAGTTGGTTGCTTTTGTCCTTTGAAGAAAGACAAAGAATGGCTAGATCTGCTAGAAGATGCTTTAATACACATTTTTCTATATATCAAGCTACAGTAAAGTTGTTAAATGCTTTGAAAAACTAAAAGATAATAGCAATTCTCCTTCACTTAAAAATTAGTATTTAAATAATGCATAATCATAACACGCATATTGGGCCTTCTTTTTCTATAGGTAATCGTCTTGCCCGTGTTGTTTGGAATTTAGTAGCAATCTTGTTCTTTCGTTTTTCTCCACGAACATTTCACTGGTGGCGATCTTTTCTTCTCCGTACATTTGGTGCAAAAATAGGCAAAGGAGTTCATGTTTATCCAAAGGTCAAAATTTGGGCTCCATGGAATTTAGAACTTGGTAGTGAATGTGGCATTGCAAATGGAGTAATTCTTTACTCCCAAGGTAAAATAACCATTGGTACCCGGGCAGTCCTGTCACAAGGTGCCCACCTTATAACAGGAACTCACGATTATACCAAAATTGGATTTCCACTTATTACTAAACCTATAAATGTAGGTAATTACGTATGGATTGCTGCCGAAGCATTTGTGCATCCAGGTGTAACCATTGGTGATGGATGTGTTATAGGCGCACGATCAGTTGTAACCAAAGATATGCCAATTTGGATGGTGTGCTCCGGATTTCCTTGCAAACCAATCAAAGAAAGAATATCCGAAGAGCTAAAATTAGAATTTCCCTTATTAACTGGAGCGCAAAACAAATAAACAATGACTTATACATTAACATGTAAAATTCATTCATCATCCATTTAAAATCAAAAATGTCCTTAAAACTCGATTTAACTGTTGCCATTCCCGTTAAAAATGAAGAAAGGAACTTGCCTGGTTGTTTAGCTGCCATTGGTAGTACTTTAGCCCAAGAGATCATCGTACTTGATTCAGGTAGTACAGACAGAACTAAGGAAATTGCCAAAGAATTTGGAGCAAAGGTATTAGATTTTACTTGGGATGGGAAGTTTCCTAAAAAGAGAAATTGGTTCTTAAGAACTTATAAACCAATAACTAAATGGGTTTTGTTTTTGGATGCCGATGAATATCTCACAAATGATTTTAAATTAGAACTACGTGAAAAGCTTAAATTTGATGACAAGGTAGGTTATTGGTTAAATTACACAGTCAACTTTTTAGGTAAACAGTTAAAAGGAGGTTATCCATTACGGAAACTAGCTCTATTTCGGGTAGGGTTTGGTGAATATGAGCAAATAGATGAGGACCAATGGAGCAAGTTGGATATGGAAGTGCATGAGCATCCAGTTCTTACAGGTGATATAGGAGTGATTCAAAGTAAAATTGACCACAAAGATTTTCAAGGAATCTCTCATTATATTATAAAACACAATGAGTATGCAAGTTGGGAAGCAGCACGTTTTCTGAAAGCATCAAAAATAGATAGAAATTTAAAAAAATGGACTTGGAAACAACGGTTGAAATACCAACTTATGCAAAATGTTTTTATTGGTCCAATATATTTTTTTGGTAGCTTTTTTCTGTTAGGAGGATTTAGAGATGGGGCTAGAGGTTGGGCATTTGCAATCCTCAAAATGTCGTACTTTACACAAGTTTATTGCAAAATTCAAGAATACAAAACATTAAGTAATAAGTAACTAATTGTAGATGTAAAATGTAAATTAAATTCAAATTAACGATTAATCTTTAATAAATTATTTTCAATTTTATACTGTTGAATATAATAATACAATGAAATGCAAAATCGTGATGCTTCTGCTGATATCCTTAAATGCATTTCAATATTTGGTGTAGTTTTTATTCATGGAAATGGATTATTAAGTGGGGATACTCAATTTGGGAAGTGTTTTGAATCACTATTTCGGTTTTGCGTTCCAGTATTTATTGTTTTTTGGTCCTTTTTTTTTGAAGTTTCACTTCAAAAAGGAAAGTCATTATACCCTTATTCTAAAGCTAAACTCACTCATTTATTTATTGTCTTTTTTATTTGGTCAGCGGTTTATTTTTTTCTTACAGAAGATTGGTTTAAAATAACTTTTGTAAAAGCAATTACGAAATATTGGTTAGGTTATGGTTGGGCAGGACAGTATTTCTTTATTATACTATTTCAGCTTATAGTTTTCTTCTTTGTATTACGAAAAATATATGACCATAAGCACTTGTTATATCTAACTATTACATGTTCAATAATTATTTTTGTTATTTATGGTTATTGGTATCATGTAATGCCAACGTTTATTAAATCTCTTGGAGATCGACCAGTTGTTTTCTGGATAGTATTTGCAATTTTGGGAATTCATTTAGCCCGTAATCCAAATTTTAAGGGTCATTGGGTTTGTTGCCTTGGTGTTATACTTATACCTTTAGAGTTTTGGTTTTTAAATGCAAATCGATTTGAACATTCAGCTTACATTACACCTGCTGTACTTATTAGTTCTTCTTTGCTGATTTATGGTTTTGTTAGATTGCCCATTAGATTAGATGCAAATTCATTTTATGGTCGTTCTGTCAAATACGTTGGGCAAAATACAATGACTATATTCGTGATGAATCCTTTAGTAATAACTTTGTTAGAACCTTTTACTAAACCATTACGAATTATTAAAGGAACGGAATTCTTTGAGCTTTCGTTAGCATTTGTTTCTGCAATTTTAGTATGTTTTATCTGTCTTGTAGCTTCCTTTTTAATTAATCATTCAAAGCTTAAAGGAATTATAAATTAATACTTATTAAAAGGTTGTTTTTATTGTTAATAAATGTTATCAAATTTCAGAATTGAAAAAAGTGAATCTGTTATTCTGTTACTTTTTATCATTTCTTTTTTGATCATTATTCTGGAAAGTTTAAGTTATTTTAAGTACGAAAACCTTCAAGTATTAACGTAATTATTGCGGATTTAATAGTAAAAGTTATTTTTATATAAGTGAAAATTCAGCGAAACTAATTTTATAAAATTAAAGGAATTCTATTCTGTCGCTTAAATCTAAATATAGTAAAGTTAAGTATTTATGAAATTCGGTTAATCTTGCCTCCTGTACTTGCTTTAGTTGGCATTTGGTTTATTTTATGAGTTAGTAGCCACACCCAAATTTAAGTAGAGTATGGTTTATTCCTAAATGGCTGCCAGAATGGGCTGATGTAAGTAGTAATAATGCAATATGCATTGGAGTTCATGTATATTTTTGTGTATTTTACCTGATTAGGCCTTAATGTAAGAAATTATCCATGATTCAATTGGTTTAAGGCATTGTTTGTTCTTACCATATTTGTATTAATTGCAGAAGCGGGTCAGTTATTTATTCCTTATAGATCTTTTGATTGGTTGGATGTAATTTGGGGAAGTATGGGTTCGCTTTTTGGTTTAGTTATACCTATAACCAGAACAATCATTTTGGAACAATTTGATATTGATATATGAGTTACAATATGCTCAAAATAAGAATTCATTAGAATTTAAAGCAATTAAAAAAGTGGTATTATTAATATATGAATTCAAAAGCTTGAATAACTTTGTTTGTCAACTTAATTAAAGCGTAAACAAGTTTCTTTGAATGGGAAAGCGGATTCTGCTTCTTGGATACAATTTTCATCCAGAGCCTACTGGTATTGGGAAATATAGTGGAGAAATGATTTATTGGCTTGCGAATCAAGGTTATCATTGTACAGTAATTACTACTTATCCTTATTATCCTTTTTGGAAAGTACAAGAACCTTATTACAAGAATAGATATTGGTATAAAATTGAGGAACAAATATTTGAATCTGGAGGTAAAATAGTAGTTCATCGTTGCCCCATGTATGTTCCGTCCAATCCATCAGGTTTAAAAAGAGTTCTGTTAGATTTTTCATTTTTAATAACCGCATTTTTTAAATTGATTCAGCTAATACCTGGTAAAAAATATAACTGGGTATTTACTGTAGTTCCCTCTTTTCAGTTTGGCTTGTTGGGAATTTTATATAAAAAAGTGCGTAGTGCAAAGCTGTTTTACCATATTCAGGATATGCAGATTGAGGTAGCCAGAGACCTGCAGATTATTAAATCTGACAAAATTATAAAAAGCTTATTTAGGTTAGAGAACTATATTTTTAACCAAAGTGATGTTATTAGTAGTATCTCCGAAGGAATGGTTCAAAAAATTAGGGAGAAAGCAAAAAAAGAAATTTTTTTATTACCGAACTGGACAGACAATAATCTGTTTTTCCCAATTAAAGATCGAAATGCTTTAAAAGAAATGTTCGGTTTTAAAGCTAATGATCAAATAATTTTATATTCGGGAGCTATTGGCGAAAAACAAGGTTTAGAATCAATCTTGTACGCAGCCAACCAAGCTAAGCATATTGAAGAGTGGAAGTTTGTGATTTGTGGATCAGGTCCATATAGAGGAAAACTGCAAAGCTTAGCCAAAGAGCTACATTTACGAAATGTAATTTTTCTACCTTTACAGCCTTTTGAATTATTTAACAGGTTTCTAAACGTAGCTGATCTGCACTTAGTTATTCAGAAAGCCAATGCCAGCGATTTGGTAATGCCTTCTAAATTAACCACTATTTTAGCTGTAGGTGGATTGGCCCTGATAACAGCCAACATAGGGTCTGGCCTACATACATTAATAGATAAATATAAAATGGGAATGTTAGTACAGGCAGAAAATCAAGAAGCATTGAATCAAGGAATACGGAAAGCATTACATTGTGAAAATAAAGAAGCTATTACTGCTAATGCTCGGTCTTATGCGGAAAGGTATCTGTCTATCGATAATATAATGAAATCACTTGAAGATTGCGTCTTAAAGTATTAATATTTAAGGAGAATGCTTGATGCAACTGATTGGTGACTTATAATAATAATTTTATCATAAAATATGTTTGAAATGCTTTCATCCTGTTTATAAAGCTTTCTATTTAAATTATCATTTCTTCTTCTTGGCTTATCTTAGTTTGGTCAAATTAATTCTAATTTTTCTCAGTTTAGAAAGGTATTAATAGGGAATAATTTAGTTGAAAGAAATCGAGGCCAAAATCCTTCTCTGCATTTTAAAAGTGAAATATTACCAAAAAATTCTTTAAAAATTAGTTTTGGTCTAAAATTAGGATTAAATTAGGTAGTATACTTAAAATAAGGATGGTTTAGTTGCCAACTTTTCAAGATTGAGATTAACCAGGAGAAAATGCAGGGCAAGATAATGATGGTGCTAGGATTTAGAGAAAGACAGCGTTTTCCGGATTAATCTACTACAGCTCTACTACAGCGTTGGCGTATGGTATTGTTCAACCTTTCGATTGGGATGGTCTGCGGCTTTCCTTCAGCTTGGTGTTGCCCTGTTTCTAAGACAGCCGCATAAGCGGCTAAATCATGGGCTCTTGTTCCCATATATGCTGGATACGAGGCATCAGCCAGCCTAAGCTTACTTGCAATATGCGCGCAATTGCCCGCAGGGACAACCTTTCTAAGAGTAACCGCTTCAGCAGGGTTTCTGGCTTTAAGCCGGCTTCTATTTTTCTTTCCACGGCTTGTCTTTCGCAAAAATGACATTTATAATTCTGCTTGCCGTACAGGTTTTCCCATTTTTAACTATTTTTATACTGTGGCAATGAGGACAATGGTTCATAAGCTAGAGGTTTGGCAATTTCTAGTTTACGTTACTTTGTTCTCATTTCTTTTTTCTCAATTATTCATCCTTATTTTTAGCACACTACCTTAAGTTTTATAAAAATGAATTTTAATAAATGTTATCCTCAACCTTCCGTTCCGATAACACCCTCTTGGCGGATGGACTTTTTAGTTGGTTTGATTTTAGGAGTACTTATATATTACAAATTGTATTTTCAAAAACAGTATTTATATTCTCAAGTTGGCGGAGAAAATAAAAGTATAGGAACAGGTTATAAGCATAATTGTTTTTCACTGCCAGTGCTTTTTAAATACAAGCTATTACCAAAAATTAGTTTTGTAGCAGGTCCTCAATTTGATTTATTAATAAAAGCTAAAGAAAAGATTAATGACGGAATTACTGACACCACCCACGAAACAGAAGAGCGTAATATTGGTACTACTACTGGTGTAGGTTTCAAATTAGGGAATGATTTAAGTTTAAATGCAAGATTTATGCATTGTCTTAATCATATAGGAATTACTTAAAGGGTAAGTATTTAAGAAGAAGCTGTTTAGATTTTTAAACTTCCAAAGGAGGAAGAAGTAAAAGTGTTTGCGAAGTCCTCTTACTTTAATCTTACTCCAATGGAACTCATCAGTAAAGATAACATAAACAAGTGGATTGTTCCTTTTCTAAGTGTTGGAAATAGAGGAAAAAAGCCCAAGGTTGAACAGGTAGCTATCCTAAGGGCGATCCTGTATAAGCTAAAAACAGGTTGTCAGTGGCGGCAATTGCCGACTGGAGTATTCTTTGGTAAACAACTACTTTGCTGGCAGGGTGTCTATTATCATTTTAGAAAGTGGGTTAAGGACGGTAGCTTTCGAAAAGTGTGGGTAGAACATTTAAAGAGTCAACGCAAACTCTTTGATTTACCAGAGTGTGCAGTTACATGGTAGTCAAACTATATGCAAGAACGGCGGTGATTACATCGGCTATTAAACTAGAAAAGCGGCAAAGAGTTGTAATAGCTTGTTTTTAGCCGATAGCCAAGGTTTAATGTTAGCTTGTTCTTCTCCTCAAGCTGGTCAGCACCACGATGTATTACAGATAAAGCAGGTTTTTGAAGAACTTAGGGTATTGTTAAAGGAAGCAGCCACCTGCTCGTAGCGGCCGGGCTGACCAGAGACAAGGCGGTTGGCTTTCAATCCGGCCAAAAATCCTACTTCCTGTTTTCTAAGGAACTTTAGGTTCTGAAGGGAAGCATACCAGCTATCAGCGCTTTCACAATCTGGGCGCAGCCCCCAGGTAAAGCACTTGGTGAGCATTTGCTGAAAGTAATCATGCTTACTTTTACCATCACTAAAACGATTTGCCCGGAAATTTACTAGAAATCGCAAGCCAGATGGATCGGTGTAAAACAGGCAATCAGGTTAATGCCCTTGACCTTTTTATGATGTCTGCCCGACCAGAAAAAGCCAACTAGCTCTGTTGTTTCTAAATCAGTAAAGGGTTTATCCGGCACCGAATCATCCGCCGATAAAGTACCACCCTGCAGACATATCCCGGACTTTACTGCTTCAAATAGTTCTTTGCCTGTAAAATCATTTTTCAACAGAAAACGGTTGACCTCATCATATAAAACTGCTAACACTTCACTGGCCTTAACACAACTTATTTTACGAAGCTCGCTTAAAAGATAGGCAATATAAGAGGCTGCTTCCATGGCTTTTTACATGCTTTTATAAATTGAAGCCTTTGTGGGAACTTCTATTTCTGTTTTAATTACATTAAAACTTCAGAATATGTTGACATGATTGTTATATTGATTAACCAATAAAAATTTGATATATGCCATGAATGGCTCACTTATTTTTATTTGCGCTATATGACCAAAGTTGTGTTAATTTAATCTTATTGATTTTATTTTGAACTTTTCTTATAGCCAAGTAGTTGAAACTCCATATAATTGGAATAAATTGTTTTACAAAATAGATTTATATCTTTATTTAAAGTGGAGATTAATTTTCACATATTCTTTATATCAATTATTAATAATATTTTATATTATTAATAATTGATATAAACTTTTTTATAATTATAAATTTATATATTAAAATCCTAAGTTTTAAGGTTATTTACAATTATTTAATTTAAATGGATCGTATTCCATCTTCGCCGCCTACGATTTTGCCTCTTCCAGTATGTGAAAAGCGTCCTTTATGGTCAGTTATGATTCCGGTTTATAACTGTTCCAATTATCTGCCTATTGTGCTAGAAAGTGTACTGTCCCAAGATTTAGGAGAATTGAATATGCAAATTGAAGTTGTAGATGATGCCAGCACCGATGCGAATGTTGAAGAGATCGTGAAAAGTCTTGGAAAAGGCCGAGTACAGTATTATCGACAACCTATAAATGTTGGGAGTCTGCGTAATTTTGAAACATGCATTAACCGGTCAAAGGGCAAACTAGTTCATCTGCTGCACGGAGATGACCGGGTTAAAGTAGGTTTCTATGAGAAACTAACTTGGCTTTTCGAAAGATATCCAGAAGTGGGAGCTGCCTTTTGTAATTATAGTTTTATAGATGAATTCGGTGAAAAGTACCATGACCAGGCTCCAGAAGAAAAAGAAGATGGAATATTAAAAAACTGGTTTTTAAGAATTTCAAAAATTCAACGCATCCAATTTGTAGCTATGGCTGTTCGGCGGGAGGTTTATGAAAAATTAGGAAGCTTTTATGGGACGATTTATGGAGAAGATTGGGAAATGTGGGTAAGAATTGCAAAAAATTACTCTGTTGCATATACACCAGAAATCTTTGCTGAATACCGAAGACATGAAAATTCTATTTCATCAGGGCAGATAGCCAATGATTATGCAAGAGCTATATACTATGTGCAACAATATTTACCAGAAGATAAGAAAAAACTTACAGCTAAAGCACAAAAGGAATGTGCACTTATTAGTCTAAGCCGGGCAAATGTTATTTGGGGGGAAACCCGCAATAAGAAGCTGGCATTCTCCCAGGTAAAACTAGCTTTAAGTTTAAATAAGTCCCCGGAACTTTATTATCATATACTTAAATTATACATTAAGTTTATTTTGAAAGTATATTAAATTTTATACAAAAGAATAACTAATTTAATAACTTGTTCTTTTGTATAACTGAAAGCTCAAATACACGAAAAATTTATTTATTATAAAGCTTTACGGCTTCATCAAGGACCTGTCTTGCTTATGAGGACACTTTGCCAATCAAAATTTTCAATGGTTAGACAATCTTTCTATTTTTGATTGCTTATTTATTTCCAAAGACAATAAACATTGCCGAGGATAATAAGCTAACAATTATGATAATAGAAGCACTCTATTTGCCAAGGCGAAGTAAATTTACCATCGTACCACTTGAGTACTATCTTTAATTTTTTTATTTCTGATTTTACTTATAATGTACCTTTTATATAGATGAAATGAATATAGAAAATTATAATCCATTACTATTAACACCTTTTTAATTGAGGTTAATAATATTTTCGTTTGATAGATATCTTTTTATAAATTAAAGGTTTTTAAACTAGTACAATTAAGAAATTAAAGCTTTTTAGGTCGAATTGGAAGACCTCTCCTAAGTGGTTAGATGTGGTTTTTGTACATTGAATTTTTTATTGTAGATTGAGATAAATAGATATTTTTCATTTTAATCTAATAACATTTAATATAATCAGGATAACACATTTTTAAAATGCACCACCAGTCCCAGTTAGTTGAATCCGAAAATTGGTCACTAATTATAAAATCAAAGACTTCCTGGTTCAATCTTCACCTATATGACCTTTGGAGATATCGTGATTTAATATTTATGTTTGTAAAGCGCGATTTTGTCTCTTTATATAAACAGACAATTTTAGGTCCATTGTGGTTTATTATCCAGCCTATACTCACCACTTTTATGTTTGTGATTATATTTAATAAAATAGCCGGAATTTCTACCAATGGGATTCCTTCTGCGCTATTCTATTTATCGGGTTTAGTTATCTGGAATTACTTTTCTACTTGCCTTACTACTACTGCTAACACCTTTACCGCTAATGCGGGTATTTTTGGTAAAGTATATTTTCCAAGGTTAATTGTTCCTTTATCTAGTGTTTTATCCGCGCTTATTAGCTTTTGTATTCAATTGGGAATTTTACTCGTTTTAATTGGCTACTATTATTTTATATTAGATGTAAATATTAAGTTTAATCCTTACGTGCTTTTTATACCCTTTTTGCTTCTTGTTATTGCTTTGTTAGGACTTGGCTTGGGTATAATTATTTCATCAGTAACTACTAAATACCGTGACCTGGTTTTTCTTGTAACTTTTGGTATACAATTGTTAATGTATGCTACACCTATTATTTATCCGCTCTCTTTCTTGAGCGGAAAGTATAAGGCGTTTATTCTGGCAAATCCTATAACACCTATTGTTGAAATATTCAGGTATTCTTTATTAGGTGTAGGGGAAGTTAATATATGGTATATCGCTTACAGCATTACATTTACTTTGGTTACTCTTTTTATTGGGGTTCTAATTTTTAATAAAGTTGAAAAAAGCTTTATGGATGTAATATAAATCATTAGGTTATGACAAAGGTAGTTATTCGGGTTGACGGGTTGAGTAAAAAGTATAGATTAGGGAATATAGGAACCGGCACGCTAAGCCGAGACTTAAATCAATGGTGGGCCAGATTCCGGGGAAAAGAAGATCCATATTCTAGATTAGATAATGCTGGTACTAATTATTTCAGGAAAGATGATTTCTGGGCTTTGCAAGATATTAATTTTGAAATAAAACAAGGAGAAGCAGTAGGGATTATTGGTAAAAACGGGGCAGGAAAATCTACCTTGTTGAAGATTTTATCCAGGATAACTTCACCTACTTTCGGTGAGATAAAAATAAAAGGTCGGGTGGCAAGTTTGCTGGAAGTTGGTACTGGCTTTCATCCGGAGCTAACTGGCCGGGAAAACGTTTTTCTAAACGGCGCTATTTTGGGCATGACAAAACGTGAGATCAGAAGTAAGCTGGACGAAATAATTGCCTTTTCAGGGGTAGAAAGGCATATTGATACTCCGGTAAAGCGTTATAGTAGCGGGATGCACGTTCGTTTGGCTTTTGCGGTTGCCGCGCATTTAGAACCTGAAATTTTAATAGTGGATGAAGTTTTAGCCGTAGGAGATGCGGAGTTTCAGAAAAAATGCATTGGTAAAATGAAGGAGGTAACTGGAGAAGGTAGAACTATTCTATTTGTGAGTCATAATATGGTAGCTGTAAAAAAATTGTGCAGTCGAGGTATTTTACTAAGATCTGGAAGAGTATTATTAGACAGCTCCATTGAGGAAGCAGTAGAAGCATACCTTGATTTTTCTTCAAAACACGAAAAATCCGAGATTACTTGGCAGCTTGCAAAGGAGCCATTATCCGGAGTTCAAATAGTTGCACTCCGACTTTTGCGGGATGATGAAACAATCGGTAGTAATTTTTATATGAACGAAGATTTTTATGTCGAAGTTGAATTCATCAATCATAAAGAAGGAAACCTCCTTTCCAGTTACTTTGAACTTCGGAGTTTAACTGAAGTAGGGGTGCTATCTTCGGCTAATTGGTCTTCTGCCACTGCCAATGTAGATCCTTACTCCAACCTTGCGTATTCAAGTGGCCGTTACAAATCCAGAATGAAAATTCCCGGCAATTTCTTAAATGAAGGTTCCTATATTATTAATGCTTGGATTCTGGAAAATGTATCTGCCACTGCGGCCGAAGTAAAAGAATCGCTTATGGTTACTATAGTAGATAATGGCGAAATGAGAAAAGAATATACAGGTGAATGGTTCGGATTAGTTCGTCCCAAGTTGGAATGGCACACAACGGCTCTCAATACAAGTAAAGCTAAGAATAAAAAAGCTTGATACTTGTTTTTCAAAAATACTAATTGATTAAGGTTATTACCTAAACTTTTACGGATGCCTTTTAATTATTTATTAAAGTTGAAATTTTTTCTACATTATTAATCCCTTGTAATGGTTTCAACTATTCGATGTTTTAACACTGATCTTTTCTGCCCAATTTGTAAGGGAAATATTCTTTATAAAGAGGATTTGATTATCTGTCATTCTTGCAGTACTAAATTTTTACAAGAGACCCAGGAATACATTAATTTGTTGCCCCAAAACGCCATAATTAAAGAAGAAAGTAAGTGGGAAGAAAGACAGGAGGATATGGAGCTATGGTACAAAAATTTAATAACAGATACTATTTCAGCAGTATCTGTTTTTGAACATGATTATACTCCTTTAAAGTTATATTTTGCTCAATTAACTGGTAATATTTTAGATTTAGGTGGTGGCGTTGGTGTAGTTAGACATTATCTCTCTGATAAAAGCAACTATATAGTAGTTGACCCTTCCGCTGATTGGCTTAGCTCGGATTGGAAATTGCTCTCCAACGCGTACCCTTGCCTAAATACCAAACCTAATTTTGTCATGGGGGTAGGTGAATTCTTAATGTTTGCTGATAATACTTTTGATTCAGTTCTTTCTTTGTGGAGCATTAATCATGTAAGTAATCCCGCAAAAGTTTTTCATGAGGTACAAAGAGTTCTAAAAAGAGGTGGTCGATTCTTTATAGTTTTTGAAGATATGGAGCCCTTGTGGAGGGATTTTCTTGATAAATCCCTGCTTAAATACTTTGGTCTAAATGGTTTGACGAGAATGCTTAAATCTAAAATAAGGACTGCATTATTCAACCAAAAATGGCCTGTTCAATCTGATCATATTTTTATCACAGATAAGGACATACAACAATGGAGTAATTCACGCTTTAACCAAATACAAAGAAAGTGGATAGGTACCTATTTAACTTATGAATTTGTAAAGAAATAGGTATTTCTTTTTACACTTCAAAAATGTTAATTGAATGTGTAGGAATAGAGAAAAAATTATTATGCCATATATGCTATAAATGTTTCTAGATAATGCAATAGAATAGTAATATTTTCCGAAACATATAAGTACACTGGTTTCAGGTTAAGTAAGTTTTAAGATTTACTTTTAAACATTAGACTGTAAAGCAATAATTTTTCTTGAAGTTAAAAATAGTTATACGTTCTTATTTCTATGTTGCCTTTGGAACCTTTTTTAGTTTCAGTTATTATCCCCTGTTATAATCATGGTCTTTATTTGCACGAAGCAATTGAAAGTGTTCAAAAGCAATCGTACCAAAACATTGAAATAATAGTGGTGGATGATGGTTCTACTGATGATACAAAACTAATTGCAGCTAATTATCCTCAAGTAAATTATATCTACCAAAAAAATCAAGGTCTTTCGGCGGCCAGAAATACCGGCATTAAAGCTGCTATCGGAAGTTTCTTGGTATTTCTGGATGCTGACGACTTATTGTATGAAGATGCTATTGCCTATAATGTCAAGATTTTACAACAGAACCCCGAAACAGCTTTTATATCCGGGGCCCACGACTTGATTACTTCGGATAAAAAAAAATTTGATAAAGGTGATATTGAAATATCATCAGATCACTATGCGCATTTGTTGAGGGGTAATTACATTGCAATGCATGGTACCGTTATGTATAGACGGTGGGTATTTGATGAATTCCAGTATGATGAGAATTTAAAGGCTTGTGAAGATTACGATTTGTACTTGAAAGTGGCCCGAAAACATCCTATTTTGCATCATACGGTTAAATTAACGGCTTACCGGTTTCATGGTGCCAATATGTCGGATAACATTCCATTGATGTTAACGCAAGCTTTAACGGTACTTAAGCGCCAAGAGTTTCAATTAGATTCAAAGTTGGAGAGAAAGGCCTATCGTGAGGGATTAAGGAATTTCAAAGAATATTACTGCAGTGTACTTTATGCTAGCCTTAAAATTGGTAAAACAAGTCCTTCCAAAAATGCCTTGCATGTTCTTTGGAAATTTAAGCCAAAATTTTATATTCGTTACTTGTTAACACAATTTTTAGTGAGAAATGCAACAATAAAAAAAAGAGCCCCTGCCTTTAGTTTACGTTTATTACATCGGCTTGGTCTATTTCAAAATTACAAACCGAAAGTGGGGAAAGTAGAACCAGGCGATTTTAAAAGCTTAACTCCTTTCAGTGAATATTTTGGCTACGACCGCGGTGGGCCAATAGACCGCTATTACATAGAAAATTTTCTTCAAAAAGAAGCTGCCAGCATCAGAGGACGCGTTTTGGAGATTGGTGATAATGAGTATACTTTACGATTTGGCAATAAAAATGGTCTGCAAAGCGAAATTCTGCACGTAAATGATAGTAATCCTGCTGCTACCATTATTGGTGACTTAAGCAATGCTCCTCATATCCCTGATAACAGTTTCGAATGTATAATTCTTACTCAAACATTGCATTTAGTTTACGATTATAAAGCTGTAATCCGTACTTGTTTTCGAATTTTAAAACCAGGCGGTACTTTGTTGCTTACTGTTCCTGGCATAACACCAATAGATCACGGTGAATGGGGGAAAACTTGGTTATGGTCCTTTACCGGTCGGGTTATGGAAAGAATAATAACGGATGTTTTTCCGTCTATTAATGTAGAAATAAAAACCTTTGGAAATGTTTTTGTGGCTACTGCTTTTCTGTATGGAATGGGTTTGCCAGAATTAAAAAAAGAAGAATTAGATTTTGAGGATTCACATTTCCAAGTGATAGTTACTGCTAAAGCTACAAAGCCGGTATCGCATGAAAATATATCATTGGCTGAAGAAAAAAGTATATAAAATATATGAACAACCTACTCTGGTTTTAATGTACCATAGAGTGGGTCAACCGGAGGTTGACCCATGGAAATTATCTGTAAGCCCGTTAAACTTTGAACAACAACTTCAAGTTTTAAAAAAAACCGGGTTAGTAGCTCCCTCCTCGCAACTTATAGAGCAAGTAAATGCTAAAAATGTAAAAAGATCCCGTGTTGTTCTTACTTTTGATGATGGATATGCTGATAATTTTGAAGTAGCTAAACCCATTCTTGAAAAATATGAATTACCTGCTACGTTTTTTATAAGTACCAAACACATAGACCAATACAAGGAATTTTGGTGGGATGAATTAGCGCGTATTTTACTACAAACTTCATCTCTTCCTCGGCACCTGAATTTGAATCTAAACGGAACTAGGTTTTATTTTGACTTACAAACGGAAGAAACATTAACCGAAGTAACAGAACAAAAAATTAAACTTTGGAATGCTTACTTAGAGCCTACTACTCTCCGTGCTCAACTTTATATTAAACTATGGAAGCTCTTAAGCCCTTTACCTTATGCAGAACAGCAAGAAGTATTATCTAATGTGAGAGACTGGGGCAAAATTCCAAATCAACCTTGCATTAGCAATTTCTCAATGACCTTGGAGCAACTGCGTGAATTAAGCCGTAATAAGTTATTTGAAATTGGGTCTCATACTGTTTCTCATCCAGCACTTGCATGTTATTGCGAGGAAGAACAACGAGTAGAAATCGCTGAGTCCAAGCGGTTTTTAGAGTTTCATACAAACTCTATCATTCAATCTTTTGCTTATCCATCTGGAAATTATAACGAGACAACATTACAAATTTTAAAGCAACTAAGTTTTCAGATTGCTTTTACTACTCATGATGTATTAGTAAATAAACACACAGATCCTTATCAAATTGGCCGGTTTCAGGTTAATAATTGGACTAAGGATGAAATGAAGAAGAATTTGTACTCATTGTTTTAATTTTCCTCTTTTATGTTTGCTAATCCGTTGATTTCCGTAATCACATGTTTTCTAAATGAAGAACTTTATTTAGAAGGTACAATTGAAAGCGTTCTTCGCCAGAATTACCAACATTGGGAATTACTTTTAATTAATGATGGGTCTACTGACCAAAGCCCAGCGATAGCTCAGAAATACGTTCAAAAATATCCTGATAAAATTTTCTATTTGGAACATGAAAGTCAGGTTAACAAGGGTACGAGTGCTAGCCGTAATTTGGGAATTAAGCATTCCAAAGGGAAGTTTATTGCTTTTTTAGACGGCGATGATGTATGGATGCCCTCTTTATTGCCGAATTTATTAAAGTTAATGCAGCAACATTCGGTTTCAATGGTTTGCGAAGCAAGTAATTATTGGTACAGTTGGAAAGAATCATCGAAATCCGATGAAATTATACCTATTGGTGTCACTCCCAATTGCTTGTACTTACCATCTCAACTGTTGTTGTACTTATATCCTCTCGGTAAGGGGGCAGCACCTTGTATTTGCGGTATTTTAATAAAAAAGGAAATCTTAGTAAAGCATGGTGGCTTTGATGAAAATTTTAAAGGAATGTATGATGATCAAACTTTTTTGGTTAAGATTTATTTACACGAACCAGTGTATATTTCAGATGATTGCAACAATAAATACCGGCAACATTTTGATTCATTAGTATCTTCTTCCCACTCTAGCGGACGGTACAGTCAAGAGCGAAAGTTATTTCTGGAATGGTTAAAACTCTATTTTAAAAGCATTCATCTGAGCAATGCAGAAATAAAAGGCCTTTTGAATAAGGCATTATTTCCGTACCGTTATCCTTTGTTCTATAATTTGTATAAACTACTTCAAGCCATTCATATGGAGATAATTTCTTTCTTGCAAATACTTCAGCGTAGAATTCTTTGAACTTATGGTAAGACCTAAAATTTCGGTTCTAATGCCGGTTTATAACGCGGCTGCATATTTGGAGGAGTCGATAGGAAGCATTTTAAATCAAACTTTTACCGAATTTGAGTTTTTGATTTTAGATGATGGATCAACAGACGGTAGTTTAAACATTATCCAATCCTTCTCAGATCCTAGAATCCGTTTCTATAAAAATAAAAAAAATGTTGGAATTTCTGCCACTTTAAACAAAGGTATTGAATTAGCTCGCACGGACCTAATTGCCCGCATGGATGCGGATGATGTTTCTTACCCTAATAGGCTTCAAAAGCAATATGATTTTATTCAGGCGCACCCGGAGGGAGTTATATTTACGTGTTGGGCAGCCGAAGTTAACGAAAACAGAAAATTGATAAAAATTGAGCATTTTAATCCTGAATACTATTATTTTAATATGACTTTCTCTAATTGGATTTATCATCCTACAATGGTATATCGACGGGAGGCAGTTTTAACTGTAGGCAAATACAGTGTACCCTATTCTGAAGATTATGAGTTAGTTTGGCAACTTATGCGCAAATATAAAGCTTTTCATCAACCGGAAGTTCTTTTAGATTACAGGATTAACGAACAGAGTCTGAGTAATCATGCAAAAAAGAACGAGTATAAAGCTGCCTTTCTACAGCAAGTTCGTAGAAACATACAATTCTACCTGGATGATACTCCTATAAACGTAGAAGATTGGCAGTTGGAGTATCTAAGCAATGATTTTGTAGCTACTTTGAAGGAAAAAAACATACAGAGTGTCATATATTGTATAGAATTATTAGATTCTATTACAAAAAAAATATTTGAAAAGGAAAATATAAACCGGGTTCCAGCAAATATTAAACCTGCTGCTAAAATTAAAAGGGATTATTTAATTTTTCAATTCTATATTATAAGTGGTTTTTACAAAGGAATAGTTATGTTATGGAAGACTAGTAGTTGGGGTTTAATGAAAAAAATTTTTTTTTTAAAGTTGAAAAAATGCATTCCCTAGGAATCAATGACCACATTATTAATTCAAATTATAGACTAATATGGCAATCTAACAAGTTAGACTTTGATTAAATCGAAATCTTTCTCAATGGATACAGTATAATCGTGCATTCATTGAATGAAAGGTTACGTGAATCAAATGCAATACCTCCTTTATAAGTTAATCTAATTTATCTTTAAAGTGGGTATGTTTATTAACACATCATGTTAAACACAATTGCGGGAGCAAAATTCACCATTTGTTGTTTTTATTTATAAATCAGGTATGGATAAGTATATAAAAAATTATACTAAACGGCGTAGTGTATTGTGCGTTGAAATTTGCTGAAAGATATTTTGCTACTTAGTTTTTGTGCGGTGATGAATGGAGCAGAGAATGATGATAAGATAGCTACTTATGGCGAGCAGAAGGAAGTGTTCCTACATACTTTTCTGACCTTACCCGGTGGCATACCCTCGCACGATATTATCTTGTTGATGATCAACTAGAGAGCGACTCAGACGCAAGGAATAACCTTCAATGACTCTATTGCCTTAGCTGTCTGTGAGAACACGCGCATCCCAGTCCACCAAATGTTTGCCGGTGCAGCCAAGCGAGGCAAGACCAGAATAAGTTGGTTCTTTGGCTTCAAGCTCCACTTAGTAATGAATCATCAAGGAGAGATGCTCTCTTTCTGCCTCACCCCGGGCAATGTAGATAATCACAAGCCTGTCGAACAACTTACCCGAAAACTGTGGGGCAAAGTTTTTGGGATAAAGGCTACTTCAGTAAAAGACTGCAAGCGAAACTCAAAACTAAAGGGATAGACCTAATTACCAAACTCCGTAGCAATATGAAACAAAAGCAATTGAACTAGTTAGAACAATTCCTGCTGCGTAAAAGAGCTTTAATTGAATCGGTGCATGACTTTCTTAAGAACACCTGCCAGATACAGCACACCCGGCATCGCAGTTGAAGCAATTGGTTGGTGAATCTTATTTTAGGCTTAGTTGCTTATTCTTTCTTGCCCAAGAAACCACAACTTAAGTTTATTCCGGAGGGTATTAAGACCCTATTTAACTAGTTTAACTCGAACTCACGTTAAGATTAGATATTCTGGGCCGTGCAAAGTTGAATAAACCGTTTGTAGTTTAAATGTAACAATGATTTGCTAATACCTAAGATATCTATAAACGATTAAGAAAGATTTGCGGCCGCTTTTTGGGCAATAGTGGCCGCCGATGCTACCAGCTAAAATAAATATAGATAGGTATTACGCATAGCTCCAATTGCAATTAAAATTTTTTGCTTCTTCGTATACCTGCCGGATGCCTTCTTCTAAAGATATATGTGCTTGCCACCCAATTGAATTTAGTTTAGAAACATCCATTAATTTACGAGGAGTACCATCCGGTTTACTTGGGTCAGTTATGATTTTTCCTTCATATCCTACCGTTTTCTGAATAAGCTTAGCTAAATCCATAATGGAAATATCATAACCTACTCCTATATTTATAAACCCGGCTTCGTTATAGGTTCGCATTAAAAATAAACAAGCATCGGCTAAATCGTCTACGTGCATAAATTCCCGCATTGGGGTTCCGCTCCCCCAAATAGTTACCGTAGGTTCCTGTTTATTATGGGCCATAATAAACTTGCGAAGTAAAGCCGGCAATACATGTGAAGTAGTTAAATTATAATTGTCATTAGGTCCATATAAATTAGTTGGCATGACAGAAATAAAGTTACATCCGTATTGAATACGATAAGAATCGCATAATTTAATACCAGTGATTTTTGCTATTGCATACGCTTCATTGGTAGGTTCTAATTCACCGGTTAATAAGTATTCTTCTTTTAATGGTTGGGGAGCAAATTTAGGATAAATACAAGATGAGCCTAGAAATAACAACTTTGTTATTTTGTTCATATAAGCCGCATGAATTACATTACTTTGAATCAAAAGATTATCGTAAAGGAATTCTGCAGGATAAGAGTTATTAGCAACTATGCCTCCCACTTTTGCCGCGGCTAAAAACACATAATCTGGCTTTTCTGTGGCAAAAAAATTATTAACTTCTTGCTGATTTCGTAAGTCCAGTTCTTTAGTGGTACGATAAATTATATTAGTATATCCTTCTTTTACTAATTTTCTAACAATAGCCGAACCAACCATGCCTCGGTGGCCGGCTACATATATCTTATCACTTAATTTCATTTATTCAAATTGATTTTTTACGCGATACCCTGCTTCCTTTAACATCTTTTCCTGCGTGAAATACTCTAAATCTGCCTCCATCATTTCTTTTACTAAGGCAGTTAAATCATACTTTGGTTGCCAGCCTAGTTGCGTCATGGACTTGGTAGGATCACCAATAAGTAAATCTACTTCCGTTGGCCGGAAGTAACGGGGATCTACAGCTATTACTTCTTTTCCTAGTGTTACTTGATAATCGGGATGAGCACAAGAACTAACTATTCCCTTTTCGTTTACTCCTTCTCCAATGAATTCCAACTGAATGCCTAACTCACCAAAAGCCATTTTAACAAAGTCTCGCACAGTGGTAGTAACTCCAGTAGCAATTACATAATCTTCAGGCTTTTCCTGTTGCAAGATTAAATACATTGCTTGAACATAATCTTTCGCATGTCCCCAGTCACGACGAGCATCCAAATTTCCTAGAAAAAGTATTTCTTGCAAACCCATAGCTATTTTAGCAGCTCCGCGGGTAATTTTCCGGGTAACAAAAGTTTCGCCTCTTAAAGGGCTCTCATGGTTAAACAGAATGCCATTACAGGCATACATATTGTAAGCTTCCCGGTAATTTACTGTAATCCAATAGGCGTATAATTTAGCTACAGCGTAAGGAGAACGAGGGTAAAAAGGAGTAGTTTCGGACTGTGGTACCGCTTGTACCAACCCGTATAATTCGGATGTAGAGGCCTGGTAAATTTTAGTCTTTTCAGTTAAGCCAAGAAGCCGTACTGCTTCAAGAATACGGAGAGTTCCAATTCCATCAGCATTAGCGGTATATTCAGGGGTATCGAAGCTCACTTTAACGTGGCTCATAGCTCCCAAATTGTAAATTTCATCGGGCTGAACTTGCTGAATAATCCGGATAATGTTAGTGGAATCACTTAAATCTCCATAATGCAACCGAAAACGAACATTATCTTCATGGGGATCTTGGTATAAATGATCAATACGTTCTGTGTTAAATAAAGAGCTTCTGCGTTTAATGCCATGTACTTCGTATCCATTGTCTAGTAATAAATCTGCAAGGTAAGCGCCATCCTGACCCGTTATTCCCGTTATTAAGGCTTTTTTCATTAAGTAAATTTAATCTAGCGTGTTTATTTTAATATTCTTTTAATAATGTTATTTAAACCATTTTTATAAATGATGCTACCTAAAACGATAGCTGTGCTTCTATTTTAGATATTACAATTAAACTGTATATACTAACTTATTTACTTTTTATCATAGCTTTAATTCAAGATTCTAGAGATATCAGAGATAAATCTTAATGCTTAAATGATTTTAAGAAATCTAATCGTTCGTACCTTTTTTTCAGTAATTAATTAATAGTAAAATTACTCTTATAGTGTTTAGCCTACAAAAACATTTAGATTAAAACTTTAAAAAGGTTCGACATTCTTTATTTATTAGCAAGGTGCTTAAGCAAGTTGGATGTAGTTGCATTGGTAATTTGATTGAATCAGTTATATTTCTTATTGGATCTATGTCTTACTTCTTAAAGGGTAATATAAGTAAGTGTTGGTGAAGTAGACCTCCTTATTAAATAGGGTAGCCTTACCTTTGTGAGTTAAGTTATGGATAATTGGATAGGAAAATCTCAGCTAGATTTGACAGGTTTTATTGAATACCACTAAGAGCATTTTATCATAGAATATAGAACCAAAATGAAGCTTTAACTTTAAATATTTTATGTTTTAATTATAGATTTAAAGCTTTTTACATCTTATTTTACTGATATCAAAACGTGCTAAAAAATTTTATACCTAACTAAATTCAAAACATTATTAAAACCTAACGCTCTGCCTTCTTAATTGAAGATAAATTATTCCTTAACTTTGATTTAATAGAAAAGCCTGATAAAGTATTCTTTTTAGATAATTATCACATTTATCCTATAACCTTGATAGTATAAAAGCAAAGTAGACAAAAACCTCGGATCGTTGATTTTATCAATGGCTCTACCTATTAACTAATAACCTAAACTCCTAAGTAAACCTTTTCAAGTATTAAAAACTTTTGGCTCTACTATTTCCAGAAAGGATTCAACAACATAGTTGATTTGTTCCTCACTCATAGGGATATAAAGTGGAAGTAAAATAGAGTTGTCTTGTAAATCCTCCGAAATAGGTAGCTTTGTATGCGCTTTGTAATCCTTATAAGCGGACTCCCGGTGGGTTGTCATGATACCTCTCCTGCTGGTTACGCCTTTATCCAATAAAGTTTGCATTAGAGTGTTTCTGGCTATTGAAGAAGAATTTTTTAGATAGATGCTGTAGGATTGATAATTACTAAAATAGCCATCCTCTTCTAATGGTAACCGGATAGATTTTATATTTTTAAAGGCTTTGTTATAAGTAGTAGCAATTTTTCTTCGTTCTTCAACAATCCAGTCAAGTTTCTCTAGTTGTTTAATGCCCACAGAAGCTTGTATATCTGTCATGCGGTAGTTGTAACCAACCTCTACATGGTCTTCGAAGATCACTTTATTTGCCTCATGGCGTACCCGATCGTTTACTGACATGCCATGCTGTCGTAATAACTTAAGTCTATTATAATAATCTTCCCGATTAGTAGTAACCATACCGCCATCACCAGTTGAGATAACTTTTCTTGGGTGGAAAGAAAAGCAAACTAGCTCAGAGTGAGAACCAATCTTTTTACCTTTATAGGCCGAACCGGCGGCACATGCAGCATCCTCTATTAATTTAAGGCTATGCTTTTTACAAATCTTTTTAAAGGCATCTATATCTGCAGGCATTCCTATCTGGTGTACAACTAGAATTGCTTTAGTTCTATTTGTGATTCTCCTTTCTACATCAACAGGATCGAGGTTGTATGTATTAGGTTGTACCTCCGCAAACACAGGGATTGCTCCAACATATTTTATAGCATTTGCTGTGGCAATATAACTCATAGAGGGACAAATTACTTCATCTCCTTGGCCAATTCCAGCCACGATCATAGAAAGGTGTAATGCAGTTGTGCAGTTTGACACTGCTACTGCATATTTTGCCCCTGTATGAGCCGCAAATTTTTCTTCAAATTCTTGAACTTTTGGTCCTTGAGTGATCCAACCGGTTAGTATAGTATCATAAGCGGCCTGCGCTTCTTCTTCTGTTAAATAAGGTTTGGCAATAGGTATCATATACTTACTTCTGTTGCTTTTTTCTTTTTAAAGTACCATTGACTGAGTTCAGTTAACCCTTCTTCTAAGGTTACTGTTGGCTCAAAGTTTAGTAACCTTTTAGCTTTGCTGTTGTCTGCTAACCGCCTGCTTACCGGATTTACGGTATTTTCTTCTCTGAATTCTGGTATAAGTGTAGAATTATTTACTTTTAGTAGAGCATCTAATAATTGCTTCAAGCTGGTTTCTTCACAATTGCCTACGTTAAAAACTTCATCAGTCACTTCCGATAGCAATGCTGCAATATTAGCTTTGGCTACATCTCTGACATAAACAAAGTCCATAGAAGTACTGCCGTCTCCATAAATCAAAGGAGAATTGCCATTGCTTATACAATCAAGCCATCTAATCATGACCTCGGTATACTTCCCATCCGTGTCCATCCGGGAACCATAAACATTAAAATATCGGAGTGCTACGTAATCCAAACCGTAGGTAAATTTAAAACTGCGAAATAATTGTTCACCCCAAAGTTTTGCTCCACCATAAAAAGTTTGGTTATCGTAAGGGTTATCTGTTTCCGGGGTAGGAAAGTGTTGGGCCAAACCATACACCGAAGCACTGGAGCTATAAATTACCTTTCTCACTTTATACTTTACGCATAATTCAGCCAGGTTAAAAGTAGATCGCAGCATTACTTCGAAACCTTCCCGGGGGTTGGCAGCACAGGCATTTATGCGCAAAGCGGCCATATGAAACACATAATCAATCCCTGCTATACAATTTTCCAGTAATGTGGTGTCCCTTACATCCCCTTCAATAAACTTAACTAGTGGATTTTGGATAAAGGAATTCATATTCTCAAGACTGCCCCGAATGAGGTTGTCAAGAATAATAATTTTTGCAGGCTTGCTTTTAAGCAACTCTTCTACTACATAAGAACCAATAAAACCGGCACCTCCGGTGACCAATATGCTGCTGTTTTGAATTTTATTATGCATGAGCTTGATTATTTAAACTAAGGACAATGATTCCGCTGATAATAAGTATAAAGCCGATAAAGGAGAGGGTAGATATCTTATCCTGAAACAAATAGTAACCAACACCAATTGTTAAAATAAAATTTATACCTGTGGCTATAGGTATAATCATCGAAAAACTATTTGTTGACAGTGCTTTAAAAAACACCAGCGCTGAAAGAACAATTAGAAGAAAAGCAGCTATAAACGGAAGATTAAATATAAGCATAAACCATTCATTTATAGTTTCTAATCTCTTACCTTTTAACTGCCATTTAATTAAAGCAGCTCCAGAAACGTTAAATGCCGCATAAAGCAAAATATAAATTATTGTTTTAATCATTTACTTGAAATCAATAAGGACTCTACTATTTTCTGGTATTACCTCCTGAACCTCTTCTACAATTTCATCTATAACAAACACAGGTCTTTTTCTACTTGCATCAAGGGTTCTCCATAGGTATTCTGCAATAATTCCCAAGGAAATATTAGTTATGCCAAAACCAACCATCAAAATTGATAACAATGCTGGCCAGCCGCTTTCCAGGTCATCAAAAATAATTTTCCGGAATATTATATAAGCTGTCCAAATAATTCCCAAAAAGAAAAAAACGACCCCAATAAAAGAAACTAACCGGATGGGTGCAAACGAAAACGCCACAAAAGAGTCAATAAGTAGCTTTATTTTCTTTGATAAAGTCCATTTAGATTTACCTAATACTCTTTGCCGCTTATCATAATTTATTCCGGCTTGTTTAAAACCCAAACTCAGAATCTGGATAAAGACGGATGAATTATTTTCTACGTTTGTATCTAAACATGCCTTTACCTTTTTACTAAACATCACAATATCAAACCCCTTTTTAGGAAAATTAGAAACTGCGTATTTACGCATTAAGGTGGCATAGGCCGAAGAAAATAGTTTTTCCGTTTTAGCTACTGCTGTGGTGTTGCGGAAAGCCCAGGTGATATCGACTCTTTTATTCTCCATCTCCTCAAAAAGTTGGGTAACAAGCGTGAGGGGATCCTGGAGATCGGCATACATAAAAGTGATATAATCACCTTTGGCGGCTAGAATACCTGCCCGTAAGGCAGCATGTGAACCAAAGTTTCTGGAAAAGCTTATAATTTTATAAGTGTAGGAATGATGAGGTGCCCGCTTTAGTTTGCTCATGGTATCATCCGATGAACCATCGTTTATAAAAATTATCTCCGTGGAATATCTCGACTCATTTTCGAAGTAAGAATTTAACTCATATATCAGGTTATCGATATTTTCTTCTTCGTTAAAGACTGGTATGATAACGGTTACCTTTACCATAATTTACACTTTAAAGTATATTTTGATTGTTGTAAGCATTGAGTTTATTCAGATCATGGAGATTTCGGGCAGGATTACCCACCATTTTTGCCTCAGTAGTAACATTTTTTATTATATTACTTCCTAAACCTATCAATGATGCATCACCTATGCTGATGTTATTTATAATGTTCGTACCACTGCCGATATAGCAACTATTTCCTATTATAGTTCCACCGGCAATTACTACGTTACTTCCAATGATCGTATAATCGTCTATAACTGCATCATGGTGAATTACAGTGTTGGGTAGGATACAAACATGATTGTTAATGCGGGCATTACTTGTAAGCACAACTCCTGCCATGATCAGGCAATTATCTCCTATTTTTACGTTTTTGCCAATTGTGGCTCTAGGATGTATGGCTGTAATGTACCTACTCTTATCCACATTTAAAGTGCTGATTATTTCTTTTCTTCTATGGAAGGTAGCCGGGCTACCAGGAACTGCCAAAATAAAGAGTTCCTGGTATTGCTGCAGGATTTCCCGGGAATAGATATAATATTGTTCTGATTTCTTTTGTGGATCATCATCAATAAAACCAACAAGATCATAGTCATCAAAACTAATACAGTCCAATGATTCTAATCCATTGCCATTATAAGGAAATATAACCAGCTTTTTTTTAGGCATTTTTATAAGCGTTTAGCACCTTAATAATATGGCTAATTTCTGCATCTGTCAGTTCAGCATACATGGGCAAGGATATACAATGCTGCGCCAGGTATTCCGCATTTGGGCAATCTCCTTCCTTATACTTCAAATGTGCGTAAGCCTTTTGCAGATGACATGGAACTGGATAGTGCAGCCCTGGAAAAATATTATTTTCGTTTAAATAATTTATAAGCCCATCTCTATTCTCTGTTGTTAGCACAAAAAGATGGTAAACAGATTTAGCCCAATCCGGCTGATATTGTAGTTTTATATGAGTGTTTTTAATTTCCTGTTGATAACGCGTAGCTATTTCTCTTCTACGGTTATTCCATTCTGGCAAATATTTCAATTTAACGTTTAAAGAAGCCCCTTCTAAACCTCCCATCCGCATATTAAACCCAACTTCGTCGTGATGGTAGCGCACCATGGAACCATGGTTTCTTAAGCTAAGTAGGTGCTTGTAGTATTTTTCATTTTTTGTAGTTATGCCTCCTGCTTCCCCGCAAGCTCCCAGGTTTTTACCAGGATAAAAGCTAAAACAGGCCATCTCTCCAAAGCCACCCACCGGTATATCATTGTACCTGGCACCCTGAGCCTGAGCAGCATCTTCTAGTAAGGAAAGATTATGCTTCCGGCAGATTGCCAATAATGATTCCACATCAAAAGGTTGTCCATATAAATGCACTCCTACAATAGCTTTGGTTTTAGGAGTAATTTTCTCTTCGATTTTAGTCGCATCTATCTGCCAGGTGTCGGAGGTACAATCTACGAATACAGGTATGGCACCAGTATAAGACACCCCCCAAGCAGTAGCAATAAAAGTATTAGCCGGAACAATTACTTCATCTCCAACTCCAATACCTAATGCAAGCATGGCCAAGTGTAAGGCTGAAGTGCCATTATTTACTCCAACTGCATATGCTGTTTGGCAAAAAACCGCAAAGTTCTTCTCAAATTCTTCTACAAATGGTCCACCTGAAAATGCTGTACTTTCATACACCTTTTCGAAGGCATCAAAAACTTCCTTTTTAATTTGTTGGTGTTGACCTTTTAGATCGAGGCAGGGGATCTTTTCTAATATAGCTGTTTGCATATCAGGCAAGTATTTGGTCAGTGTATTTGATTAATTTGGCAGGATTACCAGCTACAACAGCATTTTCCGGAACATCTTTAGTAACGACGGAACCTGCTCCAACAATGGCTCTTTTACCGACGCGAACACCACAAAGAATAGTAACACTGGAGCCTATAGATGCACCCTCTTCTATATAAGTTTCCACACAATTCCAATCTGCCTCGGTCTGGAGAGATCCATCTTTGTTAGTTGCCCGGGGAAACTTATCATTGATGAAGGTGACGTTGTGGCCGACAAAGACATTATCAGCAATGTGTACGCCTTCACAAATAAAAGTATGACTGGAGATTTTGCAGTTTTTGCCAATGGAAGCCCCTTTTTGTATTTCTACAAAGGTACCTACCTTAGACCCATCGTCTATACTGCACCCATAAGCATTCACGAAGTTGTATATCTTCACGTTCTTACCCAATCTTACATTATGTAAGCTTTGTTTATTACTATCAACTGTAACTAAATCCATAGTATTAGATTAAAATCTCTTGAACATTAGGTAAGACAGGTAAATTGGCACTTTTCAACACAACTTCCTGGCCGTTATGTTTAATTGATTTGTTTGATGCTTCTAAAATTCTGACAACATCCAATCCTAAGTGACAGGAGGATTGGGGTTGCTTTTTTTCCAGAATACAGGAAATAAAATCATTTGCCATGCCGAGAAGGGCTTCGGTTGTTTCTAATTTAGGAACATGTATGTCTCCGGTTCTGTAATCAACTAGAACCCGATTCTTCTCCTCGTCATTAGAATGGCTATATCCTGTGTCATAAACTTTTATTTTCTCGGTTGGCTCCAAATCGTTGTACAAAATCATTTTTTTATCGCCCCCTATTAACATCATTCTAACCTTTACAGGGCTTGTCCAGGAGCAATTAAAGTGAGCAATAAAACCTGAAGCATAATTAACTGTAAGGTATGCTATATTTTCAATTCCATTGTTAGTGTGTGTAATGCCAGTAGAATTTACACTATAGGGACGCTCGTTTACAATATAGTTTAGGATGGATATATCGTGTGGTGCCAGATCCCAAAGCACATTAATATCGTGCTGAAATAAGCCTAAGTTAATCCTAGTGGAATCTAAATATTTAATGTTTCCTAAATCCTGATTATCTACTAATTGTCTCATTTTCTGGACAGCACCTGTATACAGAAAGGTATGGTCCACCATAAGCAGAACGTTTTTTTGTTCTGCCAGATTAATTAAAATCTCAGCCTCTTCTATAGACGACGTCATAGGCTTTTCAAGCAATACATGCTTTCCCTCGTCGAGTGCCTTTTTAGCCAGCTTAAAATGAGTGAAAACAGGGGTGGCAATTATTACGGCATCAATATTGGGATCATAGATAATCTCCTCTGCATTTCTAACTCCTTTAATTGAAGGAAATACTTTTTCTAATTGCTGCAATCGTTCAGGTCGCGCATCAGCTACTGATTTTACACAGCAATCTTTTGCAGCGAAAAAATTTCTTACAAGGTTTGGTCCCCAATAACCATAGCCAATGATGCCTACATTTACCATTACATTAAAGTTTTAGATATTTTGTTAGACGATTCTTTTTTACTAATTTCTAATGATTATTTTTTGGATTCCCGTGCGAAAAGCTTATATGGACCAAATGGTTGTTTGTAAATTTTATAAAGGTTGCGTAATCTTATGGTATTTGTTGTTATACCATCAAAAGGAAGGCGAGGTAAAGGTTTTTTATATAATTGGTAATAACCAAGATCGTACATGCCATTTTCTTTAAGTTGATTGACTAAATTTTTCGTTAAATTTTCTTCACCTATTATAGCAAAGTCAATAAGTGGCAAAAGCCTATCGATTTCTTTTGGTGATAATTTATTTTCTCCCCACGCAACATAGGGATAATACATCCTCCAGCCCAATGAACGACCTATATAATATAATTCATATGGAGCAAATACATTATAGTTCCCTTTACCTAACATTGACTCACCAACTCTATAAAGCTGATCTATTTCTTGGTCCTTTACTTTTTCAAGCGATAATATTGTGCGGGCACCAATAGATAAGGTTATTGACCAAATTAGAAGAAATACAAGTACATAAGCTTGTAGGGAGGAAAAAAGGAAAGATTTGTAATCAATTGAACGGGTATGTCTAACATGGAACAAGTAAGCAGTCCCAATTATAAAATAAGGAATTAGATAAAGGACACGATTGGGATATACCAGTGTACAAATCATAATTAAAGCGGCCGTAAGTCCAGCGACGAACAATCCCACCTTTTTTATTCTGATTATACCGATAAAAGCAATTAATGGTAAAACAGGACTGTATTTAAAAATTTTTAAAAATCCAATTGCAGATTCAAAGAAACGCATGTAAAAAGGTTTATCAGCCTTAATATTTTCGTCTCGGAGATTAATTTGAATAGTACTTATTACATCGCTTATTTGTGTCAATAGCTTTGAATAAATAGGAATTATTAAGAAGAAGAATGCAATTAAACTTCCTAAACCAAATATAAGAATAGGTAATGCAACTTTGTTCCAACTCTTAGTTCTTGATTTAACTAGGCTTAAAAGGTATATAAACTCTAATAAAATTAATGGATATAAGAAAAAGGCTGATGGCCAAATAAAAATCGAAACGACAGTCATTCCCCCCGCAAGAGCTATGCGGATTTCGCAAAAGAATTTTTCAAGATGTAAATTATTCGATGTGTTTCTTAATAAAAGACATACAAATAAGCAAGAAGCTATTGTCCAGCCATCTAGCCGCCCTAATGTATAACTTTGAACAAATAAAGGGTCTAAAAGGAAAACCAGCGAGAGAAACAAAGCTACCTTATGAGATGTTCCTATTGCCAATAACCATTTCACCATTATTGTTGCAGCAAAAAATGCACCTATTAGCGCAAAAATACCTGGACCAAAATGGCCTGTTTTCTGGTAAATGATTTCCTGGAAGACTATACCTAAATAAGAAAATAAATATACAGGTTGCATTTGCTTGGTCATCCACGAGATTGCCCACCTTGTATCCGGCTGAAGAATGATTCTTCCTAAATCAACATTCATGTGTTCATCTACCCAAAAGTTTGGTGATTTGACTATAGTAAAGGAAAAAATAATGAATATGATTAATAGATAAATAATCCATTTACTCCAGAAATCTCTAGTAGTAATACCGTTTTCTAGTAAAGTTGGATTGACCTTTACATTTACCTTAGTTGTGAAATTGTTGAATTTAATTTGTGATAGCATTACGAAAAACTTTCCTACTTATACATGTTATTATGATTATCAGGATACACCTTTCAGTATAATTCTTAATGTGGTTATTACCTTAGTAGTTCTAAGTTCATAAGGTAAAAAAACAACTATAAGCATTGAAAGAGTTGTAAATTAAAAGATCAAATACAGATTCATCTCTCTCCAGTAGCCAAGCTATGAACCAGCGTTAGTTAAGAAGATGAATTAACCTCCGAAAGATTAAAAGTTATAGATTTATCTAAATGAAGATAAGGTGAAACATCAATGGCAGAAATGTAAATAGAAAAAAATAAAACCAGTGACAAAAACCAAAATCTTCAGAAGTGCCAAATGATAAAATTAAAAATTGAAATTGGTGGAACTTTAATTGTGGCTTCAAAGGGAAAATAATGTTGGCTTGGTTCAGTTAAACTAAAGCTTGTAATTTTTAATTTCATATAATACCAATTAAGTATTTGATTTATAATTATCAACTAAGTATAATTTATCAAAGTAAATTTATACCTGGCTAGGATCTGGTGTAAACTATATCTATATACTAAATATTAGATATTGAAAGTTATCGTCGAAATATATAGTCATTCAATTTTACTAGGGTAATTTTAGTTAATAAATATTAAAAAAAAAAAGATTTTTAATTAAATTATTATATTTTGCAATTAAAATAATGGAATGGCATTTATTCTATTTAATTACTTCTTATTGTCTTTTTTATGGAATTTTTTTTCATTTAAAAATGTGTTTACTTTTATTTATAAATTATATTTGTTAATATAAAGATTAAATTGTAATTTCTTTAGGAGAGTTGTGGGAAATATTATAAATAAGATTTATCGGTATTAAAGTATATGACGCACAAATACACCACCTATTTTAAATGGATAAATATAGTATTCGATTACTTAATCCTAAATATTTGTCTCTTTTTGGCTCTTAGTTTTGATGGGGCTCTTTCCTTGTCTGGACATTTATCTGAACTAAACAAACTGGAGCTACTGCTTTTAAATCTTATTTGGTTCTACTGTGCAAAATTATTCGGCTTATATAATAATGTTTTAGATCGGGATGCTTTGCCTACTATGAAGGCCTCTATTTTGGCTATTGTAGTATATTTTGTAGGTATTTATTTACTCTCCTTAACTTTTCCCCTTTTAGATTTCACTTTTACCTTTTTATTCGTTTTTCAGCTATCTTTATTTATTTTATTAACTTCCTGGAAGTTTTACTTCCTCGCTTTAAGGAGAGCCAAGCGAAAATTTTGGATAGATTGTACCCGTATTGTAGTTCTAGGAGCTGGCCGGGCGGGGGTAGAAGTAAGTAAATTTTTTAATTCTAACCCTCAATTAGGTTATAAAGTAGAAGGGATTTTTGATGATAGTGTTTCTGGAATGGTGGATGATCAACCTGTATTAGGTAATGTGGAGGATTGTTTTTCTTACATGAAGGCTGCGGGCATCTCAGAAGTTTATTGTGCTTTACCAAACAAAGAAGTGAGCAGAATAAAAAGCTTGGTGAAGGAGGCAGATAAACAAATGGTTCGATTTAAGATGGTGCCGGATATAAATGATTTTATTGAGCATGATGTTATTAGCGGTAAAAACGTTAAATTTTCAGTACTAACACCCCGCGTTGAGCCCTTAGAGAATAAATTTAATGAACTTCGAAAACGCTTATTTGACATTGGTTTTTCTTTGTTCGTGGTTATTTTCCTACTTAGTTGGCTTATACCCCTACTGGGTTTAATTATCAAATGGAATTCTAATGGGCCGGTATTTTTTAAACAACTACGTTCCGGAAAAGACAATAAGCCTTTTTACTGCTTTAAATTTAGAACAATGACGGTTAACTCTGATTCTGACAGTGTGCAAGCGCGGAAAGGTGATATGCGGGTAACTAAAGTGGGTGCTTTTCTTCGGAAAACCAGTATAGATGAACTACCTCAGTTTATAAATGTATTGCTCGGGGATATGTCGGTGGTTGGCCCAAGACCACATATGCTGAAACAAACTGAAGATTATTCAGTTTTAATTGATACATATATGGTTCGTCAGTTCCTTACCCCAGGTATTACTGGGTGGGCGCAGGTAAATGGCTTTAGAGGAGAAACCAAAGAAACCGAAGCCATGTCGAAGCGGGTGGAAGCTGATTTATGGTACCTAGAGAACTGGTCTTTATTGTTAGATATACGAATTGTGTTATTAACTATATGGCAAGCAATTAAAGGTAACGAAAATGCCTATTAATTGCTGAATAGGTAAGTTAATAGACAATTTTTATTGAGAGAAATTAGTCTGGAAGAAAAGCCTGATAGATTGTATTGCAGAAGAAAAGAAGGTTTTACCTGAAAAACCTTTAGCTACTATTTTTGTAAAAGAAGCTAGTGCCAACCCTAATAAAGCACCTATTATTCCGTAGATCAAAAATTCGATAAGAACCATTTTATAATATTTTATTGATACTCCTGCTTATACTTTATTTTCTTACGTAAAAACTAATATTTAAGTTATAAGAGCGATAAACCTTAGTTAACTAAAAGAATTATTTTAAAATTATAAATGTTTCAGAAGCCCGCTTAAATAGATACTATTTATTTGTACATTTAGTGAATAGATTGAATTTAGTCTAACACTTTTCTTAATTAGATGCAATATGACAGGAAGGGCTTTGGGAGGATCTTTAACTTTAGGAAGAATCAATTATTAGAGAGGATTTTATATCAAATTATAAGAAGCGCCCGGTTACTATAAAACATCACTAAACCTCTTCATTCTTCTCTTATCCTTAAGGCTTTTAAGAAAACCCATTTTGCACTCCTAACTGTGCTGGGAAAGTAGTCAACTCAATTGGCATTTTATAAAGATATGCTTTGTAAGCTACTAACCATTTTAACTTTACTTTCTAAAAGTACTTTCAAGTAAGCATCATTCAGGTAAAAATTACGTTTATTCGTGTTTCAGGAATAAAAACACGAACTGGTGCAGGCAAAACATAATAAAAATAGCGTACCGGTAATTTGCCTTTATGAAAAAGAAAATCTTAATAACAGGTTCTAACGGGCTACTGGGCCAAAAACTAGTAGATTTATTATTGCCGAATTCGAACGTTGAATTAATTGCGACCTCCAGGGGAGAGAATAAATTGGCGGCTCTTTTTCCGGAGCTAAATTTTGTTTCGCTGGATGTTACGAACCCTGCTGAAGTGGAACGGGTAATCGCGGTGTACCAGCCCTCGCATATAATACATACGGCGGCCATGACCAATGTAGATGAATGCGAAATTAACCGGGAAGCGTGCTGGAAACTGAATGTAGATGCAGTAGCGAACCTGGTGAAAGCGGCAACCGAAAATAAAGCGCATTTTATTCATTTATCCACTGACTTTATCTTTGATGGCCAATCGGGACCTTACGATGAGGAGGCTGCTCCGAACCCCATAAGTTATTATGGCGAAAGTAAGTTAGCAGCCGAAGAACTGGTAAAACAAAGTACGGAACCTTGGGCAATTGTACGTACGGTGTTGGTGTACGGGATTGTGCACGATTACGGCCGCTCCAACATTGTGCTTTGGGTAAAAAACAACCTGGAAAATCAGAAACCGATTAAAGTAGTAGATGATCAGTTCCGGTCCCCAACCCTGGCCGAAGATTTAGCAGTGGGTTGCTGGTTGATTGCGGAACAGGATGCAGAGGGGATTTTTAATATTTCGAGTAAAGAAATTTTAACGCCTTATGCCATGGCACTGCAAGTAGCCGATTATTTTAAACTAAACACTTTTTACATTACCCGGGCCGATGCTGCCAGTTTTTCGCAGACCGCTAAACGGCCCGCCCGTACCGGATTTATTATTACTAAAGCCGAGGAACAATTGAATTTTCGGCCCCGAACTTTTTCGGAAGGAATTGCCGTTGTGGCCAATCAGCTTTAGGAATAAAAAAGTAAAACTTGCTTTAGTAAATCGCCAACAGTAGTTGATTACTAGTAACCTGTAATAGCGTTTCTACTGTTTATAAATAAAGTTAATTTACTCAAAAAGCAGTATTGTGGGCGAACTAAATTTATTCTTTTAGCTTTTATTCTTTATTCACAAGCTTGGCAAACAACTTTAACCTTTAGGCGAGGTTTGATGAGTGGGTAGAAAAAGTAATTATAATAATATCAGATTAATGAAGAGCATAAAACGCTGGATTCGTGACTACTTTCATTTTAATCAACGCGAAACCAACGGCTTTATTCTTTTAATTCTAGCACTTGCCATAATTGCCGTTTTTCCTTTTTTGTGGAAGCCGAAAGAAGTAACTTATGATCTAACACGTGACAGGCAAATATTAGATAGTCTGGCAGTTCAACTGGAAACCAGTCCTTATGACCTATCCCGCCCAAAGAAGGAAATAGCCGTTATTGAGCCAATTCCACCAGAACTATTACAGCCCTTTGATCCGAATAAACTTACTCAGGCCGAGTGGGAAAAATTTGGTTTGCCGTCTTATGTTGCTAAACGGCTGCTTACGTACCGTGATAAAGCGCACGGATTTACTTATAAAGATCAAATCCAGCGTATTTACGGATTTCCGCCCGAACTGTACACGCAACTAGAACCTTATATTACTTTACCCGCTAAAAATAATAATAAGGCCTTCGCGTATTCTGAAAGAAAAAACGAACGTTCTTATCCGAATTATCCCGAAAGGACAAAACCTACGTTTACTCCTAGGCCTTTTATTCTAAGACCGTTTGATATTAATACAGCCGATACTATTCAATTAAAACAGCTCCGAGGCATTGGGTCAAAATTGGCCACCCGGATTGTAAAGTTTCGGGATAAATTAGGTGGTTTCGAGAACCTGGAACAGCTCCGCGAAGTGTATGGCCTACCCGCCGAAATGGTAGATAGCTTACGGAAGTACACTTTTGTAGATAAAAGTTTTCAGGCGAATAAAGTAAATATTAATGCGGCTACCTTGGCGCAATTGCAGCAACATCCGTATCTGGGTTATAAACTGGGCCGGCACATTGTAGCTTATCGAACGCAACACGGACCTTTTTCGTCCCTCGACGATCTTCGCAATATTAAAACTTTAGACGAGGCTACTTACCAGAAAATTAAACCATACCTCACTCTATAGCTAATCCATAAAATCTTTCTGAATCATAGATAAATCTATCTCCTAAAAAATATTAAAAACTAAACTTAAACTTTAAAGGAGTAGGAGTTGCTCTAAAGTTAGAGTTTCTAATAACAAAAGTGAGGTTTAAAACATCATGAATTGTTTATTTAGAATCCAAAAGCAACTGACACCAGTTTGGCTATGGAGGGCCTTCTAAGGTTGTGGTTCTGCGCAGCAGAATTCCAACGATAAGGTCGAGGAAAGAAGAAAATAAGAATAATAGCATCTCTTACGCTGTTTTTAAGGGAGATACCGTAGGGAGATGGACTAACCGAGACCCAAAGGCCAGGAGGCAAACTTGAATCATCATATTATTTAGTACCGTTGCATGGGGCTTGAAAAGACTTCAAGTGAAATCAATTGAAATGGGTTTAAGAAAGCTTATCGAGAAAGATAATATTCTCGTTTATTAGCTTTATAAAAATTCAAATCTTGTATGCTGCTGGAAAAAGTATTTACTATTTATGTGTTTTTCCAAACCTTGTTGTGCGGCTGTTCTGCTGACCGTCGACACGCCGGATTTCTGGTGAAAGAAATGCCCTACAGCATTAAGAAAGTAGGTAAGATGGATAAGCGGGAAGTAAAAGAAAGCTCAGGCCTAGAGCTTGCTCCGGACGAAATTACCTTATGGACACACGCCGACAGTGGCAACCCTCCCCAACTTTACCATATAAACGCAACTGGTAAATTGTTGAAAACAGTAAATATTCCGCATGCCTCTAATCTAGATTGGGAAGATTTAGCCAAAGACAATAAGGGATATCTATATATTGGTGATTTGGGCAATAATAGTAACAGCCGGAAAAACCTGCGCATTTTTCGGGTAAAGGAAAGTAATATGTCTCAGGTAGATACTATTTCTTTTTCGTACTCCGATCAAAAAGCATTTCCACCGGTAAAAAAAGATTGGAATTTTAACTGCGAAGCATTCTTTTACTACCAGGATAGCTTATATCTTTTCTCCAAAAACCGGAATCCGCGCGAAAAAGTAAAAATGTACAAAATACCGGCGCAACCTGGCTCTTACCAGGCAAAAGTGGTAGATAGTTTAAACTTTGCTTCGCGAATTACTGCGGCTGATATTAGTCCGGATGGCCAAATGGTTGCGCTACTCGGTTACGGTAATCTTTATCTTTTTCATATGAATGGTGGCTCTACGTTCTTCTCCGGTAAAAAATACTGTCTGGCTATTCCGCAATCTGGTCAGGCCGAAGCGTTGGTTTTTCTAAATAATAAGGATTTACTACTTAGCAATGAAGGCGGTAAGATCTTTCGAGCGGTAAAGAAAAAGGAAAAGTAATATACTGTTTAATTTGCCAACTGTTCTCTAAACTCATTTCATGGACGTATTTTTTAATAATTTATAATGTTATTGAAACATATTTATTCTGCACTTTATAGAAAGAAGGTATAAGTTAATAGTTCTCTAAAATGGGTTTTTAGTAAACCATTTCAGAGAAGACTTTAAATTATAGATCAACCTCAACACCTTGCTAAATAACTTTTCTGATCTTTCTTTTTCTCGTCTGCTGGTGCGTATAATATTTTATGCAAAAAATATTTTTAGGATTGTTTCTGCTGGTAAGCAGTCTGAATGTTGAGGCGCAAAATTCATTAATCTGCCTTGTTCGGGATAGTGTTACCAATATTCCATTGCCGGGAGTTACCATTATGCTCAATCATACAACTAATGGTACAACTACTGATGCTAACGGCAAGGCTACGTTACCAAACATACCTAATGGCCCACAAAGCATTTTATTTAGTTTTCTGGGTTATGCTAAAAAGCAAGTTAAATTTACCTTTCCATTAAATAGCTCTAACCAAACACAATCAATTTTATTAGCTCCTGTAATAGCTGCTTTAGACGAAATATATATTACCTCTACCCGAACAAATGCTCGTATTGAGGATCTGCCTATTCGGGTAGAAGTACTAGGCCAGGAAGAGATGGACGAAGAAAGCACGATTGTTCCCGGAAATATTACTAGTATTCTAGGCGATTTAGCCATTATTACGGTGCAGCGTTCTAATCCGGTTAATGCTAATGACGTTATCCGGATGCAAGGCTTAGATGCGCGCTATACTCAAATCTTAAGGGATGGTTTGCCGCTTTACGGCGGCTTTTCAGGTAGTTTGGGCGTATTGTCAATTCCGCCGCTCGATTTAAGACAAGTGGAAATTATTAAAGGCTCGGCTTCTACGCTTTATGGAGGCGGGGCTATTGGCGGTTTGCTTAATTTTATTTCAAAAACACCTACCGATTCAACTCAAAATATTTTTTTACTAAATGCGAGTACTTTAAAAGAATATAATGTTAACTCGTTTTTATCCAGAAAATGGAAGAAAGCGGGCTATACTATTTATGCCGGCGCTAACTACAAACAAGCTAACGACGTGAACCATGATGGTTTTGCCGAAGTACCCTTTGATGAATATAATACTATTCACCCGCGCTGGTTTTTCTACCTAAAACCCGGAACGGATTTAACGATTGGGTATAGCGGCACTTATAATCAGCGCCAAGGTGGTGATTGGAAGGCTATCCGCAATCATCCTACCATTAATCATCCTTTTTTACAAAAGGAAAAAATTTTCCGGAACATGCTGGAAATTCAGCTCAATCATCAGGTAAATGCTCAACGTAAATTTAACTTAAAATCTGCCGGAAACATTTTTAAACGGGAAATGCAATTACCTAATTTTGCTTTTACCGGTACTCAATATAATTCATATACCGAAGTCAATAATTTATGGCAACTTCCTAAGCAAAGTGTAATAGTAGGTGTGAACGTAACTACGGAGGCATTTAGAAAAATTGAACCTGATTTAGTGTTATTTAAAAATTATACTAACATGGTGCCAGGTGTTTTTGTACAGCACGACTGGCAAGTCTGGCCAAAATTATCACTTGAAACCGGGCTGCGCTTTGATCATCATAACCGTTTCGGAAACTTTGTTTTGCCGCGACTTTCCTTTTTCTATAAGCCAATACGCAACCTATCGGGTCGGGTGGCTTTTGGTACGGGCTACAAAGCGCCCACTTTATTTGATTTTTCCGATCCTTCGCTTACATTAATTGACTTTGCTAAAAATACAAAAGCAGAGAAATCGCAGGGCATAAATGCAGACCTTAATTATAATATTCTCTTATGGGATTCACTTAGTATAAGCTTAAATCAGGCGTTTTATTATACCCATATAAACCACATAAATGTGCTGGTTTCTAATACAGCTGGTCAGCAAACATTAATTAACACCGATTACCATGTAGTTAGTTACGGAACTGATACCTACGCACGTATCGAATATAATTCCTTAGAATTGTATGTTGGATATAATCATACGTACGCTTACCATAAAAATACCCAGGTTAAATTTAATATGCCTTTCAATCCTAAAGATAAGTTTTCGACAACCTTGGCTTACGAAAAAGAGGGAAATTGGCGAACCGGAATGGAGGCTAGCTACAGTGGCAATCAGTATTTATTCAATAATCAAAAAGTGAAAAATTATTGGTTTATGGCTGGTATGATAGAGAAAAAATTTGGCAGCAATAGCTTAGTAGTAAATTGCGAAAACATTTTTGATGTGCGTCAGTCTAAATATGAACCCTTAGTAGAGGGAACCATAACCACTCCGGTATTTAGGCCTCTTTGGATGCCAGTAGAAGGGCGGGTAGTAAATGTTTCTCTTAAAATTTTGTTGTGAAGATTATTTATTGTGAGGGGTTACAATAGTCAACGAATCATTCTACACCCAACATTTGCCTGCAATCTTCTATCCGTATTTGAATTTTCCGGTAAAAAAATATAGCATCCTACCGGAAACTGCTTACTTTTGGCCTCCATCAGAAAAACAGCTTGTTCATGAATAAGAAAATAGCCGTTCTGCCTGGCGACGGGATTGGGCCCGAAGTAACCGCCGTAGCCGTAAATGTTCTGCAGAAAGTAGCCGAAAAATTTAATCATCAGTTTACCTTTGAAGAAGGATTAGTGGGTGCCTGTGCCATCGACGCTACGGGCAATCCCTTTCCGGAAAAAACCTGGCAATTATGCCAATCAGCCGACGCCATTTTATTCGGGGCAATTGGTCACCCGAAGTACGATAACGACCCCTCAGCTCCCGTGCGGCCCGAGCAAGGTTTATTAGCGATGCGTAAAGCACTAGGTTTATTTGCCAACATCCGGCCGGTAAATACTTTTAAAACGTTAGCCGATGCCTCGCCGCTTAAGCGCGAAATAGTAGAAGATGTTGATTTTGTAGTGTTCCGGGAATTAACTGGGGGCTCTTATTTTGGGGCCAAAGGCCGCTCCGACGACCGTAACAGTGCATATGATACTTGCACGTATACCAAAGACGAAATTTTACGGATAACAAAACTGGCTTTTGAAGCAGCCGGGAAACGCCGCAAAAAAGTAACCCTTGTTGATAAAGCCAACGTAATGGAAACTTCCCGGCTCTGGCGCGAAGTAGTACAGCAATACGCCAGCGATTTTCCGGAGATAGAATTAGAGCTTATGTTTGTGGATAATGCCGCTATGGCACTCATTCAGAATCCGCGCCGCTTTGATGTAATTTTAACCGAAAACATGTTTGGCGATATTTTAACGGATGAAGCATCCGTGATTACGGGTTCTTTGGGTATGTTACCTTCGGCTTCGGTGGGTAGCCAGGTAGCTTTGTACGAACCTATCCACGGTTCGTATCCGCAGGCAGCCGGAAAAAACATTGCCAACCCCATGGCCGCAGTTTTATCGGCGGCAACTTTGCTCGAAACTTCTTTTAATTTAATGGAAGAAGGTAAAGCCGTTCGTCAAGCCGTAGAAGAAGCTTTAAATAATGGTTTTGTAACGGTAGATATTAACCCGACTAATCATTTGGGTACCCGTGAAGTGGGCGAGAAAATTTGTAGCTTTATTTAGAAGTAGCTTTTGCTTTATTATTTTATTTTCCGGCGAATGATTGTAGCGCCAGCGTTACATTCGTCCGCCGGAAAAATGTTTAACCTGAGTTTTTTCCTTGCTGCATTCCCGCTCAATACCCGTCTTTTTATTGGTTGTTTTTGTATTTGGTAAATAGAGGACTAAAGCAAAGTTATTTTCTTATTTTTTTGCTCTAGATTATTACTTCTCTTTTATTTTTTCGTACATACAATGCTACCAATCTTATCTTTCAGGATTTATCCTCTAAACTATCATGCAGTACATTAATACCACTTGCGGTAAAGAATTTGACCTCGACAGTACCGAAAAAGTTATTGAAAAATCAAACAGTTTATTCTCCTACAACATTCATAAACTAAAAACGGGAGAATACATCATCGCAGAAAAATTTTACGCCAACCCATACAACAACCGTTACATTTTATTAAACGACGAACAAATTGAAGCGCTAAAGGAAAGTTAATTTTTACTGGCAATTATTTCTTATTTGCTCCGGCAGGCACCTCTGGATTGTCTAACAAGATTGTCCAGAATCTTTGTAAAGACTCAGTTTTAATTACTTTTTTGCTGCTATTCCAGGAGGATTTAACCGATTAAGGGCTACCTCATGTAAAACAGCCTATTGGCTATTTTACTAATGAGCGGCTTACTATTACTAAATTTTATAAATTAACTTCCATAGAGCTACGGCTTAAACCCGGTAGGTTTGCATACCTATCAGGTTGGCTTCTTTTTGAAATACATTAATGGTATTTAGTAAATTTTACTTGGTATTAGTAGTATAAACAGCTTCAATTATATCTTTTCTGCCTGTTAAATTTTAGTAAAACTAGCACCAAGGTTAGTATTAAAGCAGAAATACATATTGATTAAAGACTAAACTACGCGGGTTAACTCAACGTTGTGAATGGGGTTAATAACTAAAGGTACTTTTTCAATTTTAACTGAACTCATATCTAAGCCAAACCACTTGTCTTCAGAGGCAATAACTTCTTTTATGTAGTAATAAGCCTGCATAATTAATTTTTCATCCCAAGGTAAATCATTTTCTAAGGATAAATATTTTTCTAATACCACAAACCGAAAATCGCCGATAACATTTTGCCGGCTTAAGGATTCGTAACGGCTGGTAATATCTACTTCTTTATTCTGCACCAGGTTTTCTACTACTTTCCGGAAATATAGATTTATGCGTTGTTCTACCCGGAAACCTAAGTTAAAATCAACCCGGATAATATCATTATCTAAAAGATGATGTACTTTATATTCCATGGTATATGGGTCGTCGGTGGTATTTACGTGCAGAAACCAATAAATATCGGCTCGCTTTGGGCGCTTCTGGAAAATGGAATATATAATTTTAGATTCGATGTAGTTTTTGCGTTCGGCACTGGTCATGTAAATGAGGTGCGTGGTATATTTAGGAATAGATTCGTCCTCGCTCAACTGCCTTAAAGCATCGGTGTATTTTTCTAGATGTACCTCGTCGGTTAACCGGCGTTTGATGTAGAAAGAACGCAGCCACACATACATTACTAATACTAATATAGAGCCTATTACTACGGTTACCCAACCACCATGCGGAAGTTTTAATAAGTTGGCTACCAAAAACGAAAGTTCGATAGCCAGATAAACTCCTAAAAACAAACCAACAATTATTTTAGAGAACTTCCGCAGGTACAGGTAATAGCTCATTAATATGGTAGTAGCCAACATAGTTATGGTAATGGCTAATCCATAGGCAGCTTCCATGTTGCTGGACTCCCGGAAATACAACACAATACCAATACAGCCCGCCCAAAGCAATTTATTTACACTAGGTACAAATAGCTGGCCTTTTACGTTGGTGGGATAACGTAAACGCACCCTGGGCCATAAGTTAAGGCGAATGGCTTCGCCAATTAAGGTAAAAGAACCGGTAATTAAAGCCTGGCTGGCAATAATGGTGGCTAAAGTAGCAATAGCAATACCAATGAGCAAAAACCAATCGGGCATAACGCCATAAAAAGGATTATCGCGCTCTTGCAACGATTGGCCAATATGCTGGGTAAGCCAGGCCGCCTGACCAAAGTAATTTAATACCAGGCATAGTTTAACAAAAATCCAGCTAATGCGAATATTATCCCGGCCGCAATGGCCCAGATCAGAATATAAAGCTTCGGCTCCGGTGGTACACAAAAATACCGAACCTAAAAGCCAATAACCACCAGGGTAGAGCACCAGTAAACGGTAAGCGTAATAGGGATTTAGCGCTTTAATTACTTCCGGATGAATTAAAATATTACTTATTCCTAATACCGCCAGCATGGTAAACCACACGAACATAATAGGGCCAAATGCTTTTCCTACTATCTGAGTACCAAAACTCTGGGCAATAAACAAGAGCGTTAAAATGGCAATTACAATAGGAATGGTAGGAATATGCGGGTAGATAATCTGCAAACCTTCAATAGCTGAAGATACTGAAATAGGAGGCGTTATAATGCCATCGGCCAGCAACGAACTCCCTCCAATAATAGCCGGAATAACCAGCCATTTGGCTTTGCGGCGTACCAGGGTGTATAACGAAAAAATGCCACCTTCCCCGTTGTTATCGGCTTGTAAGGTTAATAGAACATATTTAATAGTGGTTTGTAAGGTAATTGTCCAGAACACACACGACACACCGCCGTAGATGAGTTCCTGGTTTATTACGTTGCCGCCGCTTAAAATAATGGCTTTCATTACGTACAAAGGAGAAGTACCAATATCGCCGTAGATGATGCCTAAAGCTATTAATAATCCCCCCGTGGAAAGCCGGTTGTTAGAATTATGTTGATTTGACATGGTTGTTGCTAAATGCAGGGTAGTAGCTAGAAGTGGTTCTGAAAAAAGGTTAAATAGTGCTTCTACTTAATTTTCGCGCAAAGAAACGTAATTTTTATTGAATTTCTTCTAATCTGATGCGTAATCCTGTTTTCAAATAAAAAGGAGTGAAATTTACCGCTTAAAACATAAAAAAATTTGCTAAATGGGTACCAGATAGCCAAAGCAAATTAAACTATTTGTTAAAGTCTTTTTAAAGTATAGAATTAAAAATAAGTGGTTTTGCTTTTTTAACTATATAACTAAACGTACCCCGCCCAACTCCTGTAAGCCATAATGAAACCGCTGGCCAGGCGAGCCGATAAACATAAAGTTTTTAGGTATATTCCACTTTTGAGATAGCTCATTAATTAATTGGGGACCAAAATGACCTTTGATAACAATAAAATCTACGTCTAAATCCGGGTACGCCCGGTCTAGTACATCTACTTCGTGGATTAATTTTTTGGGTGGGTGTTCGTTCTCTCCGAGCACGTTCACAATCTTTATTTTATTGGTGTGTTCGTTATCTTCAATGTAGCGCATTACCTGGTTAATGTTGGCAATATTATCGCCCCGGGTAAAAAAAACAAATTGCTGCGAGTTAATTTCGGTAATTAACCGTTTAAGCCGGTACGAGGTAAAAGGTAAAAATTTGGAAAACGTACCTTCCGATATCTTCACTAAATAAGTAAATAGCCGGAGTAAGGTAGTACGATACAACATAAAAAATACAATAGATACCGTGGGAATAAAATATTTAAAAAATACTAAGAGATACGGCGGATTTAAAATGGCATTGCCTATCAGGGCGGCAATAACAGCACCAATAGCAATAAACAAGGCAAGCCCGGAAGCGCGTTCCGGCCGTGGTAATTGGCTGCGGCGGAGTTTAAGCAAGATATTTCCTACTCCAAATAAAGTCATTACCGAGAGAAACGAAATAGTATATACCCCAGCTAAAGCGCCTAAGTCGCCTTTGGTAATGAGTAATATAGAAACACAAAGCAGAAAAAAGGCTACCATTATTAAATAAGCGGTGCCTCTTTTATTGGTAATAAGTAAAAATTGGGGCAAGCACCGATCCAAAGTCATGCGGTGCACCAAACCGGTTACTCCTACAAAGGACGTTAAAACCGCTCCGCTGAGTACCAGGGCAGCATCTATGGAAATAAGGGTAGCCAACCATTTGCCACCCGCTACATCCCCGATATAAGCTAGTAAAGCGGCTTGATGTTCGGGAACCTCGCTCATGGGAATAATGCCAATGATTAAAAAAGCAATAACCGGATTAAAAATAGTAACCGCCATCCACATGTTGCGCAACGTTTTCGGGAAAACTCCCCGGGCCTGTTCTTCCACGAAATTAGCCGAACTCTCAAAACCCGAAATACCTAACATAGCCGCAGAAAAGCCAAAAAATAAAGCCCGCCAAATACTGCCACCCGGTAAAGGCTGCGAAAAGTTAAACTCGAAGGTACCTAATCCGTGGCCGAATAAAAATATACAACCTACTACAATAAGCAGCGTGAGGGTAACAATGTGCGTGAGGAAAATTAGGATTGCTACAATAGATGATTCTCCAATTCCCAAAATGGTTAAACCCATAAAAAATGCCAGTAAACCAACCGTAGCATACATAATAGGCAAGCCTTCCCAAAGATGATGCACATAATGCATAGCTTCGCTAGCCGAAATAACGGCAGTAGCCATGTATGAGAGTAAGGTGAGGCAGGCAGCCAGTGAGGCGGTACGTTTACTGGTAGTGTTCAGCAAAGCATTATAAGCGCCACCATTTAAAGGCAAAGCTCCTACTACTTCGCCGTAAATTTTCCGGAATAAGAATAAGATAATGCCAACCATTAAAAGAGCTAGCCAGGCAAATTGGCCGGCATAAATAACGGCCAAAGCCGAAACATATAAACAAGAAGAAGTTATATCGTTACCGCAAATAGCGGTAGCAGGAAGCTCACCTAATTTAGGTGCATGCGATGGCGCAATTGCATGGGTTAAGTCTTTTTCCATTTAAGTCTTTAAAAAGGAGTAAAGCATGAAATTATATATCTTCTGTCTTGTTTAATTAATTACCAGCATTAGTTACGTACTGATTAAAGGAGTTGTTTTAATCCTTGGCTTAAGCTTTTTAAGAAGAAAATTTGTTTAATAAAAAAGCGGATTTGACCAAGGTATTTTAGAATTTTTAAACTTCTTAATTGATTGCAGGGCTTTAAATTTTATAACATTAGTCACATAAAAAAATCCTGACACGGATTCCGGTATCAGGATTTAAAACTTTGTCTATTTCACGATAGAAACTAACCTAGCGTAATTTCATATCGGCAATAATCTCGTGAATGCGGCGGGTAAGCTGGGCATCTACCCGGTCGAAGTCAGCTTCGGAAGGTAGTTTTTGCTGCACGCTAAAGTAAAATTTAATTTTTGGTTCAGTTCCGGATGGACGAGCGGAGATTTTAGAACCATCGGCGGTAATAAACTGCAATACGTTAGAGCGCTCCATGTCTATGGTATGTTCGGTACCAGTCTCCAGATTTTTAATTACTCCGGTTTTATAATCCCGTATTTCGTGAACCCGGGCACCATTAATTACCTGCGGCGGGTTATCACGCAAGGCCTGCATCATTTCAGCAATTTCTTGTTGTCCGCGCTGCCCTTTTTTAGTTAAGGAAATTAAATCTTCTTTGTAAAATTTAAATTCTTCGTACATGCTAATCATAAGCTGGTACAAAGTTTTTCCCTGGTCTTTGGCTACAGCCGCCATTTCGGCAATCATGGCGCAGGAAGCAATAGCATCTTTATCGCGCACAAAATCCCCGATTAAATAACCATAACTTTCTTCGCCGCCGCCAATAAAAGTTTCTTTGCCTTCTAATCCCCGGATTACTTCGGCAATGTATTTAAAGCCGGTAAGCGTTTGATACGATTTTACCCCGTATTTGTCGGCTACCCGGTTCATGAGCTCCGTAGTAACAATGGTGTTGGCGATAAATTCTTTACCGGTTAGTTTTCCCGCATCGTTCCAGGCTTTTACTAAATAATAAATAAGTAAACTACCGGTTTGGTTACCGTTGAGCAGCACAAATTCGCCGTGGATATTTTTTACTCCAATGCCTACCCGGTCCGCATCTGGATCAGTGGCCAGTACCAGGTCGGCGTCTATTTCCTGGGCTTTTTGCAAAGCCAAACTCATGGCCTCTTTTTCTTCGGGGTTCGGATAAACTACCGTTGGGAAATTGCCATCTGGGGTTGCTTGTTCTTCTACGATAGTAACATTGGTAAAGCCCATTTTAGCCAGAATGCTAGGCACTAAAGTAATGCCCGTACCGTGCAAAGGCGTATACACAATTTTTAAATCGTGCTGCCGATGAATAGCTTCGTGCGAAATAGATAAACCAGCTACGCGTTCCAGGTAAGCTTCGTCAACCTCTTCGCCAATTAACTGGATGTTTTCTGCCTTAGGCTCAAATTTTATGTCTTCAATCGATTTAATGGCATTTACTTCGTTGATGATATTTTTATCGTGCGGCGCTACCACCTGACCACCATCGTTCCAGTAAGCTTTGTAGCCATTGTATTCTTTGGGGTTGTGCGAGGCGGTTAAAACTACGCCGCTGTGACACCCTAAGTGCCGGATAGCAAAAGAAAGTTCGGGCGTAGGACGCAGCTCTTTAAAGAAATATACTTTAATATCGTTGGCGCTAAAAACATCGGCCACAATGCGGGCAAACTCCGGGCTGTTGTTACGGCTATCATGGGCAATGGCTACTTTTACTTGTTCATCCGGGAAAGATTTTTTTAAATAATTACTTAAACCTTGCGTGGCAGCACCCAGAGTATAACGGTTCATGCGGTTACTACCTACGCCCATTAAGCCGCGCAGGCCGCCGGTGCCAAATTCTAAATCGCGGTAAAACGCATCTGTTAACGATTCGTTTTGGGTACCGTTCATTAATTCCCGAATCTGGGCTTTGGTTACGTCGTCGTAAGGACCGTTCAACCAGGAGTCAATTTTACTTTGGATAGCTGGGTCAATCATAGTTTTGTCGGAAAATTTATTTCGTGATTATAAATTAAAACTTTTAAAATTAGTATACGGAGAGTTTATAAATATAATTTCCCCTAATTGCAAAATTGTATGCTATACAAGCAGTATGGTTTATTTAATGAAAATTTATTGCTAACTACTTTTAAAATAAAGAGACATAATTATCTAGCTATTAGAAATTAAACATAATTAAACAATATTCTTGCTTAATCAGTAAAACCAATACCCGTTTTAGGCAAATAGTCTTTCAGTTACTTATAATTCAAGTATGATTTCTTCCTAAACCTAATCTAGAGAAGAAAACATATTTAGAAGGCACTTAGATTTACTTACTACAAATTTCCGCGCCGGGCTTGTTCGCGTTCAATGGCTTCGAACAAAGCTTTAAAATTTCCTTTTCCGAAAGATTTAGCACCTTTCCGTTGAATTATCTCGTAAAATACGGTAGGCCTATCTTCTACGGGTTTAGTAAAAATTTGAAGCAAATAACCTTCCTCGTCTCGGTCTACCAATAAATTTAAATCTTTAATGGCATTTATTTCTTCGTCAATAGTTCCCACCCGTTCCATCAAATCCTCGTAATAAGTGGCGGGTACTTCCAAAAATTCAACACCCCGTTTTCGTAGTTCGGCCACGGTAAATAAAATGTTATCGGTAGCCAACGCAATATGTTGCACCCCCGGGCTATGATAAAAATCTAAATACTCTTCAATCTGGGATTTCTTTTTGCCTTCGGCGGGCTCATTAATCGGGAATTTTACGTAGCCATTACCGTTCGATACTACCTTCGACATTAGGGCTGTATAATCCGTCGAAATATCGTTATCATCAAACGTAATTAATAATTTAAAGCCCATTACTTTTTCGTAAAATTCTACCCACTTATTCATTTCGCCCCAGCCAACGTTGCCTACACAATGGTCGATGTATTTTAAACCAACGGGGTTTACTGGGAGCGCACTTTTTCTTTGGATAAAGCCGGGCATAAACGGACCGTTATAATTTCGTCGTTCTACGAATGCATGAATGGTTTCGCCGTAAGTATGGATAGAAGCAGTAGTTACTTCTCCAAATTCATCCCGGATAGTTTGCGGTTCTGCGGCTGCTTTAGCACCACGCGCAATGGTTTCCCGAAAAGATTTTTCGGCATCGTCTACCCACAAAGCCAATACTTTTACCCCATCGCCGTGAAGTAGAACGTGCCGCGCAATAGCAGAGTCGGGTAGGAGGGAGGTAGTAAACACCAACCGGATTTTACCTTGCTGTACCACGTAGCTGGCTTGGTCGCGCCGCCCCGTTTCCGGGCCCGCATAGGCAATTAGTTCAAAACCAAAAGCGGTTTGGTAGTAATAAGCTGCTTGTTTGGCATTACCCACGTAAAACTCAATGTGATCGGAGCCGTTTAAGGGCAAAAAGTCGGACGAAGAATTAGCATGCATACTTTTACAGAATAATTCTTGATTTAAACATTTTACTTGCCGTTGGTAAACCACCGGAAAACACACATTGCAGGTTCAAATTATTTATTATTTACTTGCAATTGCTAATACATGTTTTAAAATTTGTAGAAATCATAGCAGGCACTCATGAACATTAAAGATTTAAATGAATCTCTTATAGCCATTATTCAAAAAAAGCATGAACTAGGTAAGCTTACTTACGACGACGGTCGGTACGACGATGTGGAAGAAGAACTACACGACCTGGAAGATGACTTTAATGAAAAATTTGGCGATTACTTAGAAGATATACTCATCCAGGTACACGATAAAGTTTGTCCGGACACGGATGTATTGCTGCCTACTGCTTATTTACCTACTCAATTAGCCAGCGATGATAACACAACTATTTCGTCGAAAGAAGGAGTTTGGGTAGATACCGAAGAATACCCGGATCGCGAAGCCCGCCTGGTATTGGTTCCAAACCCTACAAGATTAGTTTTGTCAGTGGGCAAAAACGTACGTAAAGAAGTCTGGAAGGCTTAATACTTAATTTAAACTAATTAACAAAAATCCGGAACGGTTAAACTGTTCCGGATTTTTTTATTTTCTATTTCTCTGTACAATTTTTTATAAGCCAAAACTACAGTACTGCTCTAATCTTATTCGCGCGATTTAAAAGTTAACAGTAGGTATATTATAATAAAGTAGTACACCTAAAAGCGCAGTACATCTATACTCAAATAAAGTAAAAAAATCAAGAGATTAATTTTCTTCTTCCAGTCGAGGAAGTTTGCCTTTTTAAAATATACCTTAATTTAATTGATTTTTACTATTGTAAAATTTACAATAAGTACTAAATTTGTTAGAACTGATTTTAAATATTATTAAAGAAAAGGCTGTTTTTAAGTTATGAAATTAGTTTATTTTTATTGTTTAGGTAAGTAATTAAACAAATTTTCAATAAATGCCCATCATTAAAAAATAATATGTAAGTAAGCTCCATTTATGATGAAATATTATTATAAGTAAATATATCGTGTCCTCTCTCCCTATTTAGGGTTGTCCCCTCAGAAACTGTCTTCCTTTTTAATAAATATTAATTACTAAAAGAGAAGCGGTAATCATGAGGCTAGAAACAAGTATAATTTCCCTTAAAAAGATTAGAATCTCTAACTAGTAAACCAATTAATTTAAATAAAAAGTGTATGCACAAATCTAGACTCATTTTTTACCTACTAACATTTTGCCTGGGAGTCTTCGGGGCAATAAATGTTCAGGCCCAAGGAAGGCAAATTACCGGAACCGTTACATCGGCCAAAGACAAGCAGGCTATTATCGGGGCAACTATCCTGGTTAAAAATACTACCACCGGTACTACCACCGATGCAGAAGGGAAATTTAGCTTGAACGTTCCGGATAATGCGACTTTGGTAATTAGTTATATTGGTTATACCAACCGCGAAATTCCAGTAGGTAATCAAACAGCTATTAATATTACGCTGGAAGAAAATTCGGAAGCACTGGAAGAAGTAGTAGTTACAGCCTTTGGTATTAAGCGCGATGCTAAAAAACTAGGTTATGCTACATCTACTGTAAATACTGAGCAGTTAACAACTACCCGCACCACCAACGTGGGTAATAGTTTAGTAGGTAAGGTGCCTGGTTTACAGGTGCAGGCGCCACCTAGCGGTCCAGGCGGTTCTTCAAAAATCCGGATCCGGGGACAAGCTTCTTTCGGAGCTAACAACTCTCCTTTGATTATTGTAAACGGGGTGCCGATTAACAACTCTACTGGCGGCTCGGCTAACAGCGGCGGAACAGGTTATAACGGCGAAGCTCGTACTGATACCGGCGATGGTCTGCAAAGTATTAACCCCGACGATATTGAATCCATGACGGTATTAAAAGGAGCGGCTGCTTCGGCGCTTTATGGTTTTAGAGCGGCAAATGGCGCTATTATTATTACCACTAAATCTGGTAAAGGCCAAACCGGTATTGGGGTAGAGCTTAACTCTAACTTCCAGGCCGATCAGGCTTTAGATTATACCGATTTTCAATACGAATACGGCCAGGGCGAAAACGGCATCCGGCCGCAAGTACTCGAAGGCGGCCCTAACGCGGCCCGTGGTCCATCGACTGGTACAGGTACCTGGAGCTTTGGCGAGCGTTTTGATGGCCAGCCCACTATTGCCGTAGATGGTCAAATGCATCCTTACAGCCCTTATAAAAACCGGGTGAAAGATTTTTATCGCACTGGTACCACCTGGACTAATTCGGTTGCTTTAAGCGGCGGCAGCGATAAAGGTAATTTCCGTTTATCTTTCGCCAATACCAATGCTAACAGCATTATTCCAAACTCGGAGTTCAACAAGAAGATTTTAAATTTTGGTTTAACTTATAACCTGACCGATAAGCTATCTACGCAGTTTAACGCCAACTACTCGAACGAGTACAACAAAAATCCTCCCGTTGTAGCGCAGCAGGATTATAACATTAACCAAACAGTTTATACCATTGCCAATAGCATAGATGTAGCCTGGCTGGAAGCGGCTTACCAGAATGCCGCTGGTAACGAAATTCACCCATCCCGTTTCACGAACCGTACTAACCCGTACTGGAGTATTAATAAGCGTTTAGAGGAAAACCGCCGCGACCGGATTTTTGGTAATGCGTCAATCCGTTATCAGTTTACTCCCTGGTTATACGCGCAAGGTCGGGTAGGGCAGGATTATTTTACTAACCCCTACAATGCCAATCGCCCAACGGGTACAGCCTTCTTAGTTTCGGCCACTACAGGGTTTAACGGTAACTTTTACCAAAGAGAAAATACCTTCCGCGAACGCAACTTAGACTTCTTAGTTGGGCTTAACCGCGAATTTGGCAAGTTTGGTATTGATGCTACCTTCGGAGGTAACTCCATGGACATTAAAACTACCAGCCTGGGTACGTCGGTAACTAACTTCTACGTGCGTGACCTGTATACCATCGGCAACGGCCAGGTAAAAGAGCCTACTGCGTCTTATTCCCAGAACCGGGTAAACTCCTTGTTTGGTACCGTAGATTTCTCGTTTAATAACTACTTGTTTTTAAATTTAACGGGCCGTAACGACTGGTTCTCTACTTTAAATCCTGAGTCGAACAACTATCTGTATCCATCTATCAGCTCCAGCTTTGTGTTCAGTCAGGCGTTCCCAAGTTTGCCAGCCTGGTTAAACTATGGTAAGGTTCGGGTAGCTTACGCCGAAGTAGGCGGTGCGACCGATCCGTATTCTAACGCTTTATTCTATAACATCAACGCGAACCCGTTATCAATTAATGGCAGCAACTATGCTTTAGGTAATATTTCTGGTTCTGTTAGCCCGAACCCGAACTTACGGCCATTGAGCGTGCGCGAAGCCGAGGCTGGTATTGAATTAAGAACTATGGATAACCGCATTAATTTAGACTTTAGCGTTTACCGGAAAAACACCGTGGATGAAATCCTGAACGTGGATATCTCGAATACTTCTGGTTATAACCAAACTAAAGTAAACGTAGGTAAATTAAGAAACCAAGGTATTGAGGCTTTATTAACTTTAGAACCCGTACGTTCCGAAGCTATTACCTGGACCAGTGCCTTTAACTTTACTATTAACAAAAGCGAAGTTCTGGAGCTGGCTAATAACCAAACCCGCTTCGACGTAGCCAATGCGCAAGATTTAGGTGCCTTTATCGGTTATGTGTCGCACGAAGTTGGCAAGCCTTTAGCTTCTTTGCGTGGTTTTGATTACAAGCGTGATGACCAAGGCCGTATTTTAACTGCCAACGGTCGTTTTTCACAGGGTAATTTAGTGACTTACGGCAGCGCCATTCCTACGCACACTGGTGGTTGGTTAAACACCGTTAATTTCAAAGGTTTCCGCTTATTTGCTCAAATTGATTTTAAAGCGGGTCATAAGTTAATTTCTAACTCTAACTTTAACTGGTACCGCCATGGCTTGCACAAAGCCTCTTTGGTTGGCCGCGAAGGTGGGGTAGTAATGCCAGATGCGGTAAACGCCGATGGAACGCCCAACACTACTCCCGTACCAGCTCAAGAATTTTACAATAACTACCGCAGCGTAAACGTAACTACCCCATTTGTTTACAACGCTAGCTTCGTGCGTTGGAGAACCTTGTCTTTAGGCTATGACTTAACACGGTTCGTGAACAAGTCATTTGTGAAAGGTTTAGCCGTTAATGCCTTTGTAAACAACGTTTTCATTATTAAAAAATATGTCGACAACCTGGATCCGGAAACCCAATTCTCCGCATCTGACCTTAACACTGGTTTAGAGGCGCATGCCATGCCTACTACCCGCAGTTATGGTTTAAACATTAATATTAAGCTTTAAGCAATTATGATTTACATGAAAAAATATATATCCCTGGCATTTGCCGCTTTATTATTAAGCGTGAGTAGCTGCGACAAGGATTTCGAAGAAATTAACACTAATCCTAACCAGGCCCTCGACCTAGACCCAGTCTATTTATTAAACAACGCCCAATTTGCCTCGGGTAACCAATCCATGCATTTTTATGAAGGCAATATTGTGCAACAGGTAAATACGCCTTTTACTGGGGTAGTGGAGGCTGGTAACCACAACGTGCTTAACGATGCCAACACCCGCTCTTTATGGAATGGCTTGTACGAAGGACCGGTACGAAATACGGTAGCCATTATCGAAAAAACCAAGGCAGATCCAGAGAAGAGTAACCTCTACAATATGGCCCGTATTTTAAAGGCTTATAACTTTATTGTACTGGTAGATACGTACGGCGACGTACCTTACTTTGAAGCGGGTAAAGGTTTTCTGGAAAGCACTTACCTACCAAAATACGACGATCAGAAAGCCATTTACGATGATATCCTGAAGGAATTAGAAGAAGCTACCGCTGCTTTGGACCCCGCTAAACCTACAGTTACCGGTGGCGATATTTTCTACAATGGCAATGTTGAAAAATGGAAGAAATTAGGTAATTCCTTGTTGTTGCGCGCAGCCATGCGTTTCACCGAATTAGACCCAGCCAAAGCAGATCAGTGGGTAGACAAAGCCGTGGCTGGACCATTAATGGTTTCTAACGAGGATAACGCTTTTGTTAAGTTTAACTCGCCCGCTTACGTGCACCCAACCACTGCCGGACTTACCGCTACTGAAAAAGCTAACTTCTTCGCTGGTGAGCCTTTTGTTAACTACCTGAAAACCTACAACGATCCCCGGTCGCCTTACATTGTGGTGCGGTACTCGCAACGCGGTTCCGATACTGGTGGCGATATGAACACGAATTTGGCGGATCAGTTTGGCTTGCCTTACGGGTATTCGGATGTAACCTTACCAACTGCTCCGGGTTACCGCGGTTCTTTGGATGCCTACTCGCAATTCCGTCGTAACACCGTATTAAACCAAAATTCGCCGGAGTTTTTAGTAACCTTCGCTCAAACTCAATTATTATTGGCTGAAGCAGCTCAAAGAGGATTTATTGACGGTGATGCTAAAAACTACTATGAAACCGGTATTAAAGCGCACATGGACCAACTAAAAGGCTATGATGCTACCATTGATATTCCGGAGGACGTGAAAAATGCTTACGTGCAGCAACCCGGTATTTTGTTCGATCCGGCTACTGCTTTGGAGCAAATTAATACGCAGTATTGGGTAGCTTCTTTCCGGAGCTGGTCCGAAGCCTGGGCTAACTTCCGCCGTACGGAGCTGCCTAGATTGCAGCCTATTAACTATCCTGGCGAAGATGTTTCGGTAAAAGGAGGCTTTATCCGTCGCTTAGTTTATCCGAACCGCGAAGTATCCGTGAACCAGGCCAACGTGAACGAAGCCATTACCCGCATGGGCCCTAATGTATTGGGTACCCGTTTGTTCTGGGATAAATAGTTTTAAAATCCGCCTGGTTGCTGCTTGTAATCAGGCGGATTTTAAAATTTTTACTTTTTACCGCATTAAAATTTAGTTTGAACACAGGTGAAAAGCAAAAATTCAGATTATCTACAATATTAAAATAATATCTTACCACGCATAAAGCAGAATTTACATTCGCTATCCCATTTTTTGGCAAATGAAAAAAGTATTTACTCTACTATTACTGGCTTCCTTTTTTATTCCTGTTTCTTTAACGCAAGCGCAACAGATTTCGAAAGAAGAACTTGTTTTTTTAACCCCGGAATGGAAGGGGGAGCGCTTTCCGGATGGTCGTCCCAAAGTTTCGGATGACATTCTGAAGCGCATGAAAGCGGTAAGTATTGAAGAAGCCTGGGCTACTATGGGAGGCACCCAATTTAATTACCAATTAGCAGAAGATTGGCCTGTTCGAATCAATCCGGACAGTGTACTAGTTGGCCGTGCATTTACTACTACATTTATGCCGTATCGCCCGGATATGTGGAAAGTAATAGACGAACGCGGTAAAAAAGAAGGCCGCCGTAACCAGAACGTGTGGGGGGTAGAGCAACTGCAAAAAGGCGATGTATACGTGGGAAGTCAGTTTGGCTTGCACAAAAACGGACCTACCATTGGCGACCGCGTAGCCGCCGATATTTACAGAAGAACCGGTAATGGTATTATCTACGACGGTGCTATCCGGGATATTGAAGGATTAAAAGCCATGGGCCGGTTTACTTCCTATGTTACCAGCTATTCCCCCTCGTACCATAACCCGCGCAGCGATTTAAATACCATGATTATGGGCATTAACCAACCTACCCGCATCCGGCAGGTAACAGTTATGCCGGGCGATATAGTATTGGGTAAAGAAGGTGTAGTTATTTTCATTCCGCCGCACTTGGCAGAAAAAGTAGTGAAAGCATCTGAAAAAACCCGCCTGGAAGACATGTTTGCCCATATTCGTACCGCAGAAGGTAAATATACCGCCGGGCAAATGGACGCGAACTGGCCGGCTGAAATTCAGAAAGATTATCTGGCCTGGTTAAAAGCCAGCGTGAAAGATAAAAAAATGAAATTACCGGTTGCTAAAGCTCAAGTCGAGGAAATTATAGCAACCAGTAGTGTTAATAATGTATTTTAAACTTTAACCTAAACACTTAGAAAATTCCTAATTTAAAATATATGTCAAATAAGCAAAATCGCCGCTCCTTTTTAGGTAAGCTTTCATTAGCTGGGGCTGCTGGTCTGTTAGGCGCTCCGGCCCTGGCTTCGGCTGGTACTGGTTTAGTTGGTGCTAAAGAAAGAACTTCGCACGCTTCCGCTCCCTCTGATCTGAAAATTACCGATGTAACCTGTGCTTTTATTAAAGGTGGCCACGATTTAATTGTAAAGATTTCAACCAACCAAGGTATTGTAGGTTGGGGACAAGGGGTAGATGCCGTAGCCGGAACTTACTATATGGTAAAGCAATTGGGCAGCCGCTTAAAAGGCCAAAACCCATTAAACCCGAACCGCATTCAGGAAGATATGCGGAAAGGGGCTTTCTTTGGTGGCGCCCAGTCGGGGGTTTATGTAGCCGTAATGGGAGCAATCGAATCCGCTCTTTGGGATGTTACGGGTAAAGCATTAGGCCTGCCAGTTTACCAATTATTAGGCGGTAAATTCCGCGATAAAATCCGGGTATATTGCGACACCGCGCTTTATACTTCACGTAACCCTACCCCCGATGATTATGCCAAATCAGCAAAAGGTGCCGTTGATAAAGGGTATACGGCAGTTAAGTTTGACATTGACGAAGGCAACGACCCGAACAAATACGACCGTTATAACTGGACTGCCAGCCCCGCTGAGCTAGACCGGATGTACAATGCCATTGCAGCGGTTCGGAAGTCAGTAGGACCCAAGATTGATATTTGCGTGGATATGCACGGCCGTTACGATGCCACTACGGGCCACAGAGTAGCTAAACTGATGGAGCCTTTAAACCTGATGTTTTTAGAGGAGCCCATTCCGGCCGATAACATGGACGTGTATAAAGAAATTACTAAAAGCACCTCTACTCCGATTTGTGCCGGCGAAAACATGTATTTAGCTTACGGCTTTACCAAGGTTTTAGCAGATGGCGGGGTGGATATTATCATGCCGGATTTACAAAAAGTAGGTGGGTTAGGAGAAGGACAACGCATTGCTAATTTATCCAACTTGTATTATGTGCCTTTCTCGCCGCACATGGTAGCTACTTTCCTGGGAGCCATGGCCTCGGCTCACGTTTGTGCTTCCGTGCCAAACTTCCATATTCTGGAGTGGCAAACTTACATGGATACCGAGCAGATTTACAAAGACGTAGTAAAATACGACAAACCATTCATAGAAAAAGGGTTTCTTACTGTTTCGGATAAACCAGGTGTTGGCGTAGATATTAATGAAGAAGGCTTGAAAAAATACCATCCGAAGGATATACCATTCTTTGTGTAAAACATTCCTGCTTAAACTACTAAACTTTAATTTTTTTAAATTTTATTTTCATTACGCCTAAATTTTTAAAACTTTATGAAAAGCATATTACAGAAGATTATTGCCCAGAACAAACAACAGGAGAAAGAAACGGCCGATGCCATGCAGGCCGAAATTAAAGATCCGCAAACATCAGACAGTCGCCGCTCTTTTTTAAAAAAATCAGCTTTAGGTGGTATCTCGCTGGGTGCTTTTATGGGCCTTTCTTTTGAAGATACCATTGCTCAAACTACTTCTAAAGTTAAGCGGGCATCTAATCCTTCGGAGTTAAAAATTACAGATATGCGTTATGCCTTAACCAGTGTGTTGGGCGGTACGGCTATTATCCGGATTGATACTAACCAAGGTATTTATGGTTTAGGCGAAGTACGGGACGGGGCAGATCCACGGTATGCGTTAATGCTGAAAAGCCGCATTCTGGGCATGAACCCTTGTAACGTGGAAATGATTTTTAAAGCCATTAAGCAGTTTGGTGGTCAAAGCCGGCAGGCTGGTGGTGTTTGCGCTGTAGAAATGGCCCTTTGGGATTTATGCGGTAAAGCGTATAACGTACCCGCCTGGCAATTACTAGGTGGCCGCTACCGCGATAAAGTTCGCTTATACGCCGATACGCCGGAAGCGGGTTCGCCGGAAGAACAAGCTAAATTAATTAAATTCCGGACAGAGGATCAAGGATATACCTGGCTGAAAATGGATATTTCCATTGGCGAACTAAAAGGCAAACCCGGCACCGTGGTAAACTCTAAATTCTGGGAAAATGCGCAGGGCAACTTGGCGCAGTGGGGCGACCAAAGCAATTACATGTCTTATGGCAATACCTTGCACCCATTCACGCAAATTCAAATTACCGATAAAGGCTTTGAAGAATTGGCTAAAATTGCGGAAAATGTGCGCAGCATGGTGGGTTACGATATTCCGATTTCTACGGACCACTACGGCCACTTCGATCATAACAACGGTATCCGGTTAGGTAAAGCTTTAGAAAAATACCGCTTAGCCTGGTTAGAAGATATCATCTCCTGGGAATATACTGATCATTGGAAAACCATATCGGATGCTTTAGAAACTCCAACTACTACCGGCGAAGATATTTACCTGCTGAAATACTTTAAGCCTTTAATTGACAAAAAAGCGGTTGATATTATTCACCCGGATTTAGCTAGTTCTGGTGGTTTATTGGAAACCAAGCGCATCGGTGATTACGCCGAAGAAGCGGGTATTGCCATGGCTATGCACCAGGCCGGTACGCCGGTATCATTTATGGCCAACGTGCATTGCGCGGCGGCTACGCAAAACTTCCTGGCGCTGGAGCACCACTCCGTAGATTTACCTTGGTGGGAAAGTTTAGTAAAAACTACCGATGGCAGAAAAATGATTACCAAAGGTTACGCCAATGTACCGTTATCTGCTCCTGGGTTAGGCATTGAGCTAAACGAAGATGTGGTAAAACAACACCTGGATAAAAGAGATAAAACGTTTTTTGCCCCAACCAAAGAGTGGGATGAAAGACGTTCGCATGACCGTATATTTAGTTAATTTAAAAATAAAGCGGATGGCCTTGCGGCTTTCCGCTTTATTTTTTAGCTTTTATTTAAAAAGCCACTTCAGGCACCAGGAAAATTATTTCGTTACGAATAATAGTTTATACTTTGAAAAAGAACAGCATTTATAAAGTAGCCCTGGGGGTAGCAGCCGTTGCTCTGCTGGCGGCACTTGTATTTATTTTTAGCGGCAACAACGCGCAGGCGGGTCCTTTATTTATTTTATTTTTTGTTGCTTTAGGAGTTGGTTTCCGGGGTTTTGCCGTTACAAAAGGCTTTGCCTATACCATGATGATTTTTGCTGCGGTAACTACCGCGCTCAATTTTCCGCAGTATTTCGTGGAAGTAAACGGATTTAAATTTGCCGCACTCATTACGCCACTTATTCAAATAATTATGTTTGGCATGGGTACCGAAATGGGTTTGAAAGATTTTGCCGGCGTTTTAAAAATGCCGAAAGCAGTATTAATTGGCTTAGTAGGTCACTTTACGGTAATGCCTTTGCTGGGATTTTCTCTTGCCAAAGCGTTTGGTTTTCCCCCGGAAATCGCGGCGGGTGTAGTTTTAATTGGCAGCATGCCTTGCGGCTTAGCGTCTAACGTAATGTCGTACCTGGCTAATGCGAATTTGGCTTTATCGGTAACCCTTACTGCAGTAGCTACTTTGCTGGCTCCTTTCTTAACTCCTATGTGGATGAAAATTCTTGGTGGTCAGTTTGTGGAAGTGGATGTTCTGGATATGATGTGGGATATCGTGAAAATGGTGATTTTCCCGATTGGTGGCGGTTTGTTGTTCAACAAGTTTTTTAAAGGCAAAGCCGACTGGGTAGATAAAGCCATGCCTTTGGTTTCAATGATCGGGATTGCCTTTATTATTACCATTATTACGGCAGCTGGTCGCGATAACCTGATTGTTATTGGTCCGGCTTTAATCGTGTGCGCCCTTATCCATAATACCGGTGGTTATTTGTTCGGCTACTGGATTGGCCGTTTGTTTGGTTTAAAAGAGCGCGATGCCCGTACAATTGCCATTGAGGTGGGTATGCAAAACGGCGGTTTAGCTTCTGGATTGGCCAAAGAAATGGGGAAAGCCGCAACCATTGGTTTAGCTCCCGCAGTATTTGGTCCGTTAATGAACATAACCGGCTCTATCCTGGCCTCTTACTGGCACCGCAAACCGCCCCGCGACGAGGAGGAAACCTTAAACCTGGAAGTGAATGAGCTAGCCGTTAAATCTTAAGCGGCATGCACCAGGTAAAATCCAGGAACCGGTAAAATTAAAAATTTTTACAAATTGTAGATTTTTAGATGAAAAAAATATATGTCTTGTGCCTCCTTTGGGTAGGACTTTCTTGGAGTAGTTGGGCGCAAACCGCCGATGAAAAGCAAGTAGCCGCTGCCGTAGAAATTTTTAAAAATGCCTTAACCACTGCCGATAAAAAATTGCTGGAGTCTATAACTGCCGACGAGCTAAGCTATGGACACTCCAGCGGAAAAGTAGAAGATAAGGCTGCTTTTGTGAATGGCGTATTAAACGACCCGATTAAGTTTAATATTATTGATTTACAAGATCAAACCATCCGGGTGGCGGGTAATACGGCTTTGGTGCGGCACGCTTTTAATGCCAAGATTACGAATAACGGTACGCCCGGCGAAATCAAAATCCGGAATTTACTGGTATGGCAAAAGCAGAAAGGGCAATGGAAACTTCTGGCCCGGCAAGCTTTTAAAGTGCCTTGATTTTTAAATTTTAATCATTTTGGCTATGCCATACTGAGGTTTAATTAGGTTGTAATAATAGGAATTGCTCCCGTAAAAACCACAATAAATTATCTCACAACTTCCTTAATTTTAATAAACGAAAGTATAATGAATAAGAAATTATTGCTAGTTGGCGCTCTTGCTTTAAGCGGATTTTTGGCAAATGCGCAAGTACGGGTAGGCTCCACGTCCGAAACAGTAAAAGCCTTGACTTCTAACTGGAAAGGCGAGCGTTTTCCGGATGGTCGCCCCAAAGTATCGGATTTAGTTTTGGAGCGTTTACAGAATTGTACTTTAGAACAAATTTGGGGTTATTTGGGCAATAAAGGCTACCGCAACCAGGTAGAGAAAAACTGGGTTATTTTAAAACCCGGCGAAACCATGACGGGCCGGGTAGTTACGGCGCAGTTTATGCCCACTCGCCCCGACCTGGATAGTTTGGTAAGAGCCCAGGGCAAAGCCGAAGGCCGTTCGCAAAAAGGTGGTATTAACATCTGGCCCATCGATATTTTAACCAAAGGCGATATTTACGTGGCCGATGGATATGGTAAAGTAAAAGACGGTACTTTAATTGGCTCCAGCTTAGGTAACGCGATTTACGGCAAAACTGGCAAAGGCGTTATTTTTTACGGCTCTATCCGCGACATGCAAGAATTAAAAGATACCAAAGGCTTTAACGCCTGGGTAAAAGGCCACGACCCGTCGTACATCAAAGACATGACGCCAGCTTCCATTAACGCACCTATCCGGATTGGCGAAGTTACCGTTTTCCCCGGGGATGTGGTGTTTGCGAACGAATATGGCGTGGTGTTTATTCCGGCGCACTTAGTAGAAGGTTTGGTTTCAGCTTCCGAAATGACCGCACTGCGCGACGAGTTTGAGCGGGTACTTTTAACGCAAGGCAAATATCCTTCCGGCGAAATTCACGGCGATTGGTCCGATAAAATTAAAGATGAGTTTAGAACCTGGATCGGAAAATATCCGAAGAAATTAGCCATCACGAAGAAAGACATTGAGGCTTACTTAGCTAAAGGTCATTAATCAATAAAAGCTAATTGTTGCTTTTAAACAGATGCTTTTTTAATTTTTTGCGTTTGTTTTTTATTTGGCCTTTTATTTCATAAGATTATAGCCTGGTTAGTTAGCCAAATCTGTCTTAAGATTTAGTTAACTAACCAGCTTGTTTTTACCAATCATTCATTTAATTACAAACCTAATGAATTTTAAAATTTCATTCGTAGTACTTTCTGCTGTAAGCCTTTTTGGTTTTAAATCTTTACATGCCCAAACAATTTCAAAAGAAGAACTTACCTTTTTAACTTCGGAGTGGAAGGGCGAGCGCTTCCCGGATGGTCGCCCGAAAGTGGCGGAAAGCTTATTGGAAAGAGCGAAGAAAGTTGGTATTGCCGATGCCTGGACCGTTTTAAAAAATGAAGGTTACCTGAACCAATACGAAGGCAACTGGAAAACTGTAGACGATGTAACGCCGGTAGTAGGTCGGGCGGTAACCGCCCAGTTTATGCCTAGCCGCCCCGATGTAGAAAAAAGCATTCTGGACCGTGGTCAGAAAGTACAGGGTCGCAAAGGCGCTTCTAACTCCTGGCCCATTGATGTACTCGTGAAAGGCGATGTGTATGTAGCCGATGGTTTTGGTAAAATTGGCGGGGGAACCTTAATGGGCGCTACGCTGGCTAATTCTATTTATAATAAATCGGGTAATGGTGTTGTGTTTAACGCGGCTGCTCGCGACCTCGAAGAAATTCAAACCATAAAAGGATTCAACGCATTTGTGCGCGATTGGCACCCGTCGTTTTTAGAAGGCAGCGTGTTAACCGGTTTAAATACACCCATCCGGATGGGCAACGTAATGGTAATGCCTGGCGATTTAGTAATTGCCAAGCGCGAAGGTGTATTGTTTATTCCGGCGCATTTGGCTGAACAAGTTATTAGTACCTGCGAATTCGTAATCCGGAAAGATAAGTTTGGTATTGAAATGATTAAAGCCGGTAAATATTCTGCCGGCCAAATTGATAGTCAATGGAACGATCAGTTGAAAAATGATTTTCTGAAATGGTTAGGCCAACATCCCGAATTGGGCACCATGACCAAAGCCGAAGTAGACAAAGTAATGAGCAAAAGAACCTGGTAAATTTTTTTTTAAATTTTTAAAAAGCTGAAAGAAATTTCAGCTTTTTTTATTTCTACACCAATTTAATCTTGTTTGTAGCTTGCTTTTTTAGTATCATCAGCAATAAAAATCATAAACAGCTAAAGTAAATGAAGAGCATACTTCAACAATTAATGGCTGCTAATCAGGCCAACGAGAATGGACAAAAAATGGCTGCGCAAGCCGAAATGAGTAATCCGCTCACAACCCCCGCCCGACGAAATTTTTTAAAAAGGACTGCGTTGGGTGGTATTTCTTTAGCTGGTTTCCTGAATTTTTCGCTGGAAGATACCCTGGCCCAAAGTACCGCCAAAGTAAACCGGGCTTCGAACCCTTCGGAATTAAAAATAACGGATATGCGCTACGCTACGGTTTCGAATGGAACCTCGTTCACCAACGCGCGCAACGTTATCATCCGGATAGATACCAACCAGGGTATTTATGGTTTAGGCGAAGTACGGGATGGGGGAGATGCCCGCTACGCGCTGTTTCTGAAAAGCCGGCTTCTGGGTCAAAATCCTTGCAACGTTGAAATGCTCTTTAAAACAATTAAGCAATTTGGTAATCATGGCCGTTTGGGCGGCGGCGTTAGCGGCGTAGAAATGGCGCTCTGGGATTTAGCGGGTAAAGCGTACGGCGTTCCGGTTTGGCAACTGTTGGGCGGGCGTTATCGCGATCAGGTGCGGCTTTATTCGTACGTGCCCGGGCACTCGGTTACGAACATGGACGTGGCCAAATTTAAAGCCGATATTAAACACCGCATGGAAGAGCAAGGGTTTACCTGGTTAAAAATGCACCCCGGTATACAAGTGTACAGTAGTATTCTGGGAACTACGGTAAATACCAAGTTTGTACCTGGCTTCGGCACCGATGATCTGAGTTTTGGTTCCTACCAAAGTACGCGCCATCCGTTTACCGCCATTCAGGTAACCGACAAAGGACTAGACTTGCTGGCCAAATACGTGGATACTATTCGGTCTATTGTGGGTTACGAGGTTCCATTATCCGCCGATCACATGGGGCATTTCGACGTGAATAACTGTATTCGGGTAGCGCGGGCCCTTGAACCTTTCCGGATGGCCTCCCTGGAGGATTTTGTGCCTTGGGATAGCACCGACCAGTTAAAAACCATTACCGATGCCATCACCACGCCCACCATGACTGGCGAGGATATTTACTTAAAAGAAACCTTCCAGAAGCTCTGCGATGTGCGCGCCGTAGATATTGTGCAACCCGATATGGGAAGTTCCGGCGGTATTCTGGAAACTAAAAAGATTGGCGATTACGCCGAAGAAAAAGGTGTAGCCATGGGCCTGCATTTTGCCGGTACCCCCGTTTGCTTTATGGCTAATGTACACAGCGCCGCTGCTACCCAAAACGTATTAGCCCTGGAAGTACCAAACCAGATAGTCGATAATCCGTGGTGGCCCACTTTAGTAAAAATGGTAGGCAAACAACCATTGTACACCAAAGGCTTCGCGCACGTACCTTTAGATGCACCTGGTTTAGGCGTAGAATTAAACGACGAAGTGATGAAGCAACATCTGCATAAAGAAGACACTACCTATTTCCGGCCAACACCCGAGTGGAACGAAAAACGCTCCCACGACCGGATTTTTAGTTAAGTTTAAACTTTGACTAACAGTAACAAGAAAGCCGGAAAATGTTCCGGCTTTCTTGTTGAATTCCATTATAGTAGTGAATCAAAAATTTTAAAATTCCCCGAAGTTATTTCCGTAATTTTATGCTTGGGCATTGTAGCCTAACCGTTGCCGTACCCGCGCGAGTACCTGCGAGCCAATGACCCGGGCTTTGGCTGCACCTTCGGCTAGCTTCTGATCTACTTCGGGTAGGTTGTTCATGTAATAGTTAAATAACTCCCGTTCCCGCTTAAATTTAGTAATAATTAACTCGTATAAAGCTTGTTTCGCGTGCCCGTAACCGTAATTACCAGCCAAATAATTAGCACGCATTTTTTCCGTTTCTTCCGACGAGGCTAACAAAGCATACAAAGTAAAAGTCGTATCGTTTTCCGGATCTTTAGGTTCTGCTAAGGTTTTACTATCGGATATGATCGACATGATAGTTTTCCGTAAAGCCTTATCCTCTACAAAAATATCGATAATGTTACCGTACGATTTACTCATTTTAGTACCATCTGTACCCGGAATAGTCATTACTGTTTCGTCTATTTTGGCTTGTGGTACTACAAAGGTTTGACCATACGTATTATTAAAGGCATTGGCAATGTCGCGAGCTATTTCCAAATGTTGCATTTGGTCTTTCCCTACCGGTATAAATTCAGCCTCATACAAAAGAATATCAGCAGTCATAAGAACCGGGTAGGTAAATACACCTGCATTTACATCAGATAGGCGGTTTAATTTATCTTTAAAGGAATGAGCATTGGCCAGCATGGGATACGGTGCCAGGCAGCTCAGGTACCAGGTAAGTTCGGTAACTTCAGGTAAATCCGATTGCCGGTAAAATATATTGCGATTAGTATCAAACCCAAAAGCTAACCACGCGGCAGCTACCGCATACGTGTTCTGACGCAATAGCTGGGCATCGCGCACCGAAGTGAGCGAGTGCATATCCGCAATAAAATAAAGTGAATCGTTGGCAGAGTTTTTAGAAAGCTCAATAGCCGGAATGATGGCGCCTAACAGGTTGCCTAAATGCGGCCGTCCGGAGCTTTGAATGCCAGTTAAAATACGCGACATACTATAATTAAATTTTTGGCAAGTTAGTTATGAAAGTTGCAGGTTGCAAGTTACAGGTGGAAAGGTTAGAAAGTTGGCATATTCAGAAACTACAAATAGTACTTCATCAAAAGCACCAAATTTCATAAATATTAGAAGATATACTACGCTAATAATCGCAAGAACTTGATAAATCTTATTTTTTGATTTTCAACCTAAAACCTACAACTCGCTTTTGTCTAGTACGGCTTCGTGTTGAATTTCTTCGGAAAGGTGATTCCCAAGGTAGCGGTCAATAGCAAAATGAGCCAGGTATAAAAGAGGCGTAAGAACTACAGCTACCACAAATTTATACATATAATTAATGGTAGCTACTGCCAAAACTTGTTTTAAAGGCCAATTCCCAAACAAATAAAAAGCCACGAACAATACCACCAGCGAATCGATTAGCTGCGACACTAACGTGGAACCTGTGGCTCGTAACCAGATTTTGCGGCTACCGGTAACCCTGCGTAACCAATGAAAAACCGAAGCATCTAAGAATTGCGAAATTAAAAATGCCGTTACTGATCCGATAATAATGCCCGAGCTCTGGCGAAAAATACTGTTGAAAGCAAAATTAATATTAAATGGATGGCCAGCGGCATCTTTGTTATTTACATCTAACCAGAACTGCGCTGGGGGCAAGGCACCAATAACGGTAATTACTAAAAACATATACAAAATCAGCAGTACCGTAATAACACTAATTTTTTTAACGCCCTCTTTCCCAAAATACTCATTAATAATATCGGTACTAATAAATACTATGGGCCATATTACTACGCCGGCGGTTAAATTAAAATCTAAGTTAAATCCGGGTAAAACTGGAATTTGAGCTCCTGGTAAACCAAAAATTGCCTCTGCCGAAAATATTTTAACTCCAATTAATTCTGCTAATAAAGCATTCGCCAGAAAAATACTGCATAAAATTAAAAATAAGGTGTTTCGTTTTCGATGGGCAGATAAAGCTAACTTAGCCATAGTAAATTTTTGCCAGCTAAATTACGCGAAGAAGTCAAAAATAAAAGAGGGAAAAGCTATTTATTTGCTTCATTATCTTAATTATTCGCTCTCCTATATGTAAGTAAAAAGACTAGCGAATTATTATTACTAAAAGCTTAAATGCCCGAATAGAGATGCTTGTTTTGAGTTGAATTTATAGAGATTCGAAAATTAACGGTTTACTCTAAAATACTGATGGTTTTGCCTTCGGTGGCCAGTTGCGTGTTGTCGAAAACAGATTTAGCTTCGAGCAGAAGAGGAGTTAAATCGCGGTAGCGTACCGAAAAATGACCAATTAATAAGCGTTTCACCTCGGCCTTTCGCGCCAAAGTAGCTGCCTGAAGAGCTGTGGAGTGCATTGTGTAGGCTGCTTGCTCCTTGAGTTCGTCCAGAAAAGTAGCTTCGTGGTACAATAAATCAACTTGTTTAATGTACGGCAGAATATCTTCTTTATAGCGGGTGTCAGAACAGTAAGCGTATGAACGGCTACGGTTTGGTTCGCTGGTTACATCGGCGTTTGCTACCAGTAAATTGCCAGTTTCATCTAAAATGTCTTCGCCGGCTTTAAGCCGCACTAACTGGGCTGGGGTTAAAAAGCCAGGTAATTTATCTTTAATTAAATGCCTTAGTTTAGGTTTTTCCCGGAATAAAAAGCCGCAGCAATCTATCCGGTGCTGCATGGGCAAGGTGTGTACCGTAATGGCTTTGTCTTCAAATACCTGCGCGTGAACCGTAGTATCGAGTTCGTGATAAGTAAGTTTAAAGCTTAGTTGGGTATGAGAATACCTGAATTGTGTAGTGAGTATTTCGTCTAAACCTGCGGGACCAAATAAATTTAAGGGCTGCGTGCGTTGTTGCAGGTGCATAGTGGAGAGCAATCCAAACAAACCGAAAAAATGATCGCCGTGGAGATGGCTGATGAAGATATTAGAAATGCGCTGATGCTTTACTTTGTAACGCATCAGCTGCATTTGGGTATTTTCGCCGCAATCAATTAGATTAATTTGATTGCCTATGGTTAAAACCTGAGCGGTATGATGACGATCGGGAGAAGGAGTGGCGGAAGAACTGCCTAGTATTTTAAGCTCAAATTCCAATACTTCCGCTGCTTACCTTATTCTTCTTTGTTTGTTAAATCGCGCTCGATCTCGTGTAAAAATACCCGGTCAATAGCTTCTTCTACGGTAGGTAAAATGTTTAATACAGATTCTAATTTAGAAATAGTAATTAATTTCATTACGTGATCTTGTAAACCAGCTAGAATTAATAAACCATTAGAAGAATTACATAAACGATTAGCAATTAAGATAGAGCTTAAACCGGATGAATCGGTATATTTTACGTTGCTTAAATCCAGAATAAGGTTGGAGATACCTTCGGCGTTAAGTTTAACAAATTCTGATTTTAAATCTGGGGCAATAGTTGTATCTAATTTCTTCTCATCAATGGTGATGATAGTATAATTTTCTTTTTTATCAATGGTGTATTTCATAAGAACTGAAATAATGTTTAGAGTGCGAATGTACTAAAAAAAATTAATATTTTATAATATAAAAGGGTAACTCAAGCCCTATAGTTAAACATTTTGCAATATACTAGCCTCTATTCGCGCAAGTGCCTGATTATAATCCGTCTTCTGGAAAGGCGTGCCGGTAACCACTTCAAATAGCTCAATATAGCGTTCAGAGATGCTTTGAATCCAGTCATCGTCCATCTCTGGAACGCGTTGATTAGCCTTTCCCTGAAAGTCGTTTTCTATTAACCATTTACGAACAAACTCCTTCGATAATTGTTTTTGCGTTTGGCCATCTTTTTGTCTTTCGGTGTAACCATCCGCATAAAAATAGCGCGAAGAGTCGGGGGTATGCACTTCGTCAATCAGGTAAATTTTTTCATCTACTTTCCCAAACTCGTACTTAGTATCTACCAGCAATAATCCCTGTTGGGCGGCCATTTCGGTACCCCGGGTAAACAGTTGACGCGTGTAATTTTCGAGTTGGCGGTAATCTTCTTCAGATACGATCCCGGTTGCTATAATATCCTCCGGCGAAATATCTTCGTCGTGGCCTTCGGCGGCTTTGGTGGTTGGGGTAATAATAGGTTCCGGTAGTTTGTCGTTTTCGCGTAGTCCCTCTGGTAAACTGGCCCCGCAAATTGCCCGTTTGCCGCTCTGGTATTCGCGCCAGGCATGGCCTGCCAGGTACCCCCGGATTACCATTTCTACTTTAAATGGTTCGCAATTTATCCCGATTGTTACATTGGGATCAGGATGGGACAATACCCAGTTGGGCACAATATCCGAAGTAGCTTTTAAAAACGTGGCTGCAATTTGATTTAGTACTTGTCCTTTAAACGGAATGGCGCGGGGTAATACCACATCAAAAGCCGATATGCGGTCAGTAGCAACTACCGCCAGCTTATCCTGAAAGTAATAGACATCCCGAACTTTGCCCCGGTAAAAACCTGTCTGTTTAGCGAAATGAAAGTTTGTCTCTTTAAGAGCCTGCATCAAAATTTTTCTTCTGAGTGGGTTGTAAAGTTAGTAAGATATTCTGAAGTCCAAAATAGGTCAAAATACGGATAAGGGTTTGCCGAAGAGGTTTATATATACCTATATTTTGTGTTAATACAGCGTTTATTCAATTATTTAACTAATCTGTTTAATAAATGAAATGTAGGTTACGGCAAATTTTAAAAACTCGTAATTTTTGTTTTACTAAATTATTTACTTAAATGCCAAAAAAGTTAACTTATTTTTAGCAAAAACAAAAAAGCCTGTATTAAACAGGCTTTCTCCCAATATATAAAGTTAGATTTTACTTGTAAATAGCTGGAGCTTTTTCCCGTAAATTATAGTTCGAGGCCATAACTTCGGCGTACGCTCCTGCCGTGCGGATGGCAATTAAGTCGTGGCGTTTGGTCTCAGGCAGAGCAACATTCTGAGCAAAGCAATCCGATGATTCGCAGATTGGCCCTACCACATCGTAAACTTGCTCCGGTAAATTACTGGTTAAGTTATCAATTTTGTGGTACGCCTGGTAGAGCATCGGGCGAATTAATTCCGTCATGCCGGCATCCAGAATAGCAAAATTTTTCTTTTGACCTTTTTTAATGTAAAGTACTTTAGATAATAAGGTGCCACATTGAGCAACCAAGGCTCGACCTAACTCAAAATGTACTACTTGACCCGGTTGTACGGCCAAATGCTCGTTAAAAATAGCAAAGTACGCCGCAAAATCTGGGATTGGATTTTCCTCAGGGGCGTGATAATCTACGCCCAAACCACCTCCCACATTCAAATGCTTTAAATTAAAGGCTTGTTCGCGGAACCATTGTTGAATTTCGTTCACCCGGAGACTTAATTTTTCAAAAACAACCAGGTCTGTGATTTGCGAACCAATGTGAAAATGTATACCAATTAATTCCAGATTAGGTAAGCGCCGCAGCAAGGCCAAGACATCGGCCAACTCCCAGGTATTAATGCCAAATTTATTTTCTTCGAGACCAGTGGTTATGTATTTGTGCGTATTGGCGTTTACGTTCGGGTTGATACGCAAGGCAATCCGGGCAATTTTATTTTGCTGCTGTGCCAGTTCGCTGATAATTTCCAATTCCTGCATCGATTCGCAGTTAAAGCAGAAAATATCATGCTCTAAGGCAAAATTAATTTCAGCATCAGATTTACCCACTCCCGCAAAAACAATTTGGTCTGCCCTAAAACCAGTGGCTAAAGCTTGTTTAATTTCGTTACCACTTACACAGTCCGCCCCAAAACCTGCCTGCTGAATTAATTTTAAAATGGGCTCGTTGCTATTTGCTTTTAAGGCATAATGCACATGGTAGCCATAACGGTTAGCTTCGGTACGGGCTGCCTGTAAAGTTTGCTGTAATAAATTAAGATCGTAGAAATAAAAGGGCGTGTTTTGCCCATTCCAGTTTTGCTGGGTCAGATTAAGCATGTGCGGGTTCCCTTTCAAATACACCTTCGTTTAAAGCTACTAAAGCTCGTTTTTTATCGGTGGTACTAATTAATAAGCTAATGTTGTTTTTACTGCCGCCGTAAGAAATCATGCGCAGAGGAATATTTTTTAAAGCTTCAAATATTTTTACTGTAGTACCGGGTACTTCTTCAATTGAGTCGCCTACTAAGCAAATAATAGTTTGACTTTCATCTACCTGCACCGAACCAAATTCTTTTAATTCCGCAATTATATCCGACAAGTGTTTTGTATTATCAATGGTTAAGGATACGGCTACTTCCGAAGTCGTAATCATATCGATAGGGGTTTTATATTCTTCAAATACTTCAAAAATCCGCCGTAAAAAACCATAAGCAAGCAGCATCCGGCTAGATTTTACATTAATGGCCACAATGCCGTCTTTAGCGGCTACGGCCTTTATGCTCTTGCCCGACGATAGCGACGAAATGGTAGTCCCCTTTGCTTCCGGCTGCATAGTGTTGAGCAATTTTACCGGTATGTTTTTTTGCTTAGCAGGTAAAACGCTGGAAGGATGCAGAATTTTAACACCAAAATAAGCTAACTCGGCTGCTTCATCGAACGATAACCCGGCAATTGGATAGGTGTTCCGTACAATACGCGGATCGTTATTGTGCATGCCGTCAATATCGGTCCAGATTTGGATTTCGGTGGCTTTTACAGCGGCTCCAATCAGCGAAGCCGAGTAATCGCTGCCACCGCGTTTTAAATTATCTATTTCCCCGAACGAATTACGACAAATATAGCCTTGCGTAACGAAAAGATTATTATGGGGATGTTTGGCTAAAGTAGTACTTAATTCTTGCTGCAAAAATTTAGTGTCTGGTTCCTCATTTTCGTCTATGCGCATAAAATTGAGGGCCGGCAACAAAACAGAGTCCAGGTTCATTTCCTCCAGTAGAAACTGAAATAAAGCCGTAGAAAGTAATTCGCCCTGGGCTAAAATAGCCCGTTCTTCGCGAATAGAAAAAGGACCTGTTGCCATTGATTTAATAAAATCAAAGTGAGAAATTACTAAATCCAGTGCTGCAAATTTTTTCTTTTCGGTGGTATACAAACCTTTTATTACTTCCCGGTAAATTTTATATAAATTTTCGGTAAGTTGAAGCGCTTCCTGGGTTTGTTGTTGGTAAAACTTACCGGCAATTTCGACCAGCTTATTCGTAGTACCCGACATAGCCGATAATACCACAATTTTACGATACTCGTCGTTAACCAGGTTGGCTACCAATTTCATGTTTTGGGGAGAACCTACCGAGGTGCCGCCAAACTTTAAAATTTTCATTAACAGGCAATTTATTTGTAGCAATGTGTCGCAAAACTACTAAATTCAGGGAGAAGCTGCTGAATTTTTTAGACTATTTGTTAAATAATTGTTAAAATTTTAGCTAATTACCTTTCTATTTACAAATATTAATTAGCAACCAATTAGATTAGGTTAAAATTAAGAAATTCATAAAAAATTACCCTGGCAAGTCTACCATTGTTTTTACTCCCCGGCTTAAGCTGTCTTAAATAGCTTATTCTATGAACTTTATTGAAGAATAGGTAAAACATTATTCACTGTAATTCAGTAAAATTATCTCTAAATATTTCCTTCCTACATTACGTTTAACTACACTTGATTATGGATGATTACAACTACGCCCATTCCGATACGGATTTAGATATTATATCTAAAAAAGAATTTTGGAAATTATTAAAAACTGGGCTAGTAATTGATGCCCGGGCCGGTGGACTTATTTTGGGGCCTTCTATTGAACAAGGCGGCATTGATTGTGTGGCCGAAACACCCGAAGGTTTTACTAAAATTGGTAAAATCGAAGGCGGCGTTTTTATTGTTAATTCTTTAGCCAATAAGAACTACAGCGATAAATTACAGACATTTAACGCATATGATACCTTGTTTTACGAAGATGAACCGGTCGATTACATTATTTCTCCTACAACCTGCGTCTATAATACGTTTGGGATAGAAGATAAATTGGTGTGGTTAAGAGGAGATGAATTTATCGTAAATAAATATGCTTCTTTTAAGTTTTTAAAAGAAATCGAAGAAATAAATTACTTTGATTTTCGGGTGTGATGAATTAGTTGAAAAGTTTGAAAGTTAAAAGGTTATAAAGTTGAAAGATTGTAAAGTTTTTATTTAGATGTTTCCACTCTGTTTAGCTATTTTCTCTGATTCCTATTAATTATTGGCTTTTAACTAAGGTCCATCAACTATGGACTATTAACTAAATTCCTTTCCTGATAATTAAAGCGGAGGCATTGCCGCCAAAACCAGCTGCTAACAATAGAACTCGCCGGATAACTTTGGGATTTTGCTGCTCCGGGATAAACACCGGGTAAGGAAATTTTAAAATTTTTTGATTTTCTAAAATCCAAAGCGCATATTCTAAACTAAGGGCAGCCGAAGCTCCCAATGTGTGCCCAATTAATAACTTATTCGAAGTGAGCACAGGTATGTTCTCCCCAAAAACTGCTTTAATCGCGGTTATTTCGGCGGCATCCCCAGCTGCGGTACCGGGGGCGTGTAGTACAATAGCATCAATCGTTTGATCATAAGCAGGTAATTGTTGCAATGCTCCCCCCATCGCTTTTTGAAAGTTTAAGCCTTCCCGTGAAATGCCGGTTTTACTCGTGATTTTCTCAAACCCAAACCCAATAGCTTCCAGCAGAATAGAATCGATTGTTAATTGATTCTCCGAATTGCGCTCCAAAGCAAACAAAGCGGCGCCTTCGCCTAGTACAAACGTATTTTGCTTTTCTGCATTTAAAGGGCGGCACCAGTAGTTATGGACTGGTTCTTTAGCGTAAATACCAATGGCTTGCATCTGGGCCACGGTAAAAGGCGTAAGCGGCGCTTCGGCGGCACCGGCCAAAAAACGCGTGGCCATGCCGGATTGTAACCAGGCAAACCCATTGGCTATGGCCTGCAAAGCTGTACTACAGGTAACCGAGTGGCTGATAACGGGGCCTTCCGTTTGCAAATCGTTGGCAACCCAACTCGAAATATTGCCTAAAGTTGTGGTAGGAGACGTTTGAGAAGATAATTGCGCCGGGTTGTTCCGGAAATCTTCCAGGTATTGCTCCATTAAACCGGTAGCGCCACGCGAAGATCCAATGTTCACGGCTATCTCGTTTTCGGCGTGCCAACCAGCTTGGGTAATAGCCTGCCTGGCTGCGTGCATTGCCAGCAAAACCGTCCGGTCCAGATTTTTGTACATTTTATTTTCCTGTCGGAGAGCGGTCACATGGTCTTCCGTTTCGGGGGATAATGCCGCCGCCGGAGCCGGATAATTTTTAAAAATTTTTAAATATATCCGGGAAGCAGCGTCCAAGTACGCTTTATTTACTTCCTGCGGGGTAGCACCCAAAGGCGAAATAGAGCCTAAGCCTTTTAAAGTGATGTAGCTTTTTTGTGTCAAATCAGTTTTCTGCCATTAAAGTAAGCATGCCCGAAACTACCTGGTAAATTTGCGCTAGTTGCGCATTGGTAGTACAGTAAGGCGGCATCACGTAGATAATATTACCCAGCGGACGTAAGATAACCTGGTTGTCCAGGGCAAATTGATACAATTTTTGGCGGATGTTGTTAAAGTACGAAGTTTCCCCGGCGTTAAATTCAAGAGCTAATACAGTCCCTAATTGCCGGCATTCTTTTAGGATTGGGTGATGGGCAATTTGAGCCCGAAATTGTTCGTGTTGCTGGCAAATTCTTTTAATATTATTCTGGCAAGAATCTTCCACAAATAAATCCAGGCTGGCCAGGGCAGTGGCACAAGCAATGGGATTGGCCGTAAAAGAATGACCGTGAAAAAATGTTTTGCCTGGATTATCGCTTAAAAAAGCTTCGTAAATAGCCGCAGTGCAACTGGTTACACCCAGAGCCATCACCCCCCCGGTTAAACCTTTGGAAAAGCACATGATATCCGGCTTATTTTTTAAATAATCAGTGGCAAAGTTTCTTCCGGTTCTTCCAAAACCAGTCATAACTTCATCGGCAATGGTAATTACGTTATGCTTTTGGCAAATTTCCAGCAGTTCATCCAAAATAGCCGGTTGGTACATGACCATGCCGGCGGTACCGAGCAATAACGGCTCGAAGATAAAGGCCGCTACAGCGTTATTTTTTAAAATTTCTTCAATCTGCGATAATACCAGTTGTTCTTTGCCCACTACAGGCACATCCAGAAAATCAACTTCGAATAAATACTGCACAAAGGGCTGGGTAAACGCACTGCGGCTACTTACCGACATTGCCCCAAAAGTATCGCCGTGGTACGAATCCCGGAAAGCAATAATTCTGCGTTTGGGCGTGCCCGCATTCTCCCAGTATTGAATTGCCATTTTTAAAGCTACTTCTACGGCCGTAGAACCGTTATCGGAATAAAAAATCCGCCTTTGGTTTTGGGGCAGAATGGTCAGTAATTTTTCGGCTAATTCAACGGCGGGTTGGTGCGTAAATCCGGCAAATATAACGTGGTCCAGGGTTTTAACCTGCTGCGCTATTTTTTCGGCGATGTAAGGGTGGGAGTGGCCGTGAATATTCACCCACCACGACGATACGGCATCCAGGTAAACGTCGCCGGACTCAGCGTATAATAAACTGCCTTCGCCGCGCACAATGCCAATGGGCAAAGCGGCGGTTTGCATTTGGGTATAGGGGTGCCAGATAATTTCGCGGTCGCGGGTTGCTAAATTCTTCATAAATTTGGTCGCCATTGGGCAGCATAATGCTGTACCATGGCAAGGTTTATTTCGGTTTCCGGCAGCAATGCGCCTAACTTGGGTACTCTGGTGTACTGCGTAATATAATCTTCGGAAGAAGGTGTAGGAGGACCGTTAAAGATGATGCCCTTAATAGGAATCTGACGCTGCTGCAAGCAAAGAATAGAAAGTAAAGTATGGTTAATGCTGCCCAGGTAATTTTGTGAAACCAGAATTACTTCGGCCTGCAGTTGGGCAATTAAATCAATAATTAAAAATTCAGCGGTTAAAGGCACCAGCAATCCGCCGGCTCCTTCAATTACTAAATGGTTTGTAGCTTCCGGTAAAATAAATTTATCAGGGTTTATTTCGATGTTCTCGGCGGCGGCGGCCAGGTGCGGCGAAGCCGGCATGTGAAACCGGTATGCTTCCGGATAGAAACAGGATTGTGCATTAGAAACCAGTTCTTTTACCCGGTCAGTGTCCGTAAATTCTAAATTTCCGGCTTGTACAGGTTTCCAATAATCGGCTTGTAAGGCTTCGGTTAAAATGGCGGCTACCAAGGTTTTACCTACATCGGTGCCAATACCGGTTACAAATATTTTTTTCAAAAATTTAAAAATTCAGTGTGTTGTAATAACAAATCTACTTCTTCCTGGGAGTTATAAGCGTGAACTATGATACGCAATCGTTCTTTACCGGCGGGTACCGTCGGACTGAAAACCGGTCGTACATCCACATTTGCCTCTTGTAATTGCGCACTTACTTTTTGGAGTTGCGCTACATCATTACTGAAAATACAATTAATTGGACCCGGATTTTTTAAAAAAAGTCCCATAGCCGCTTCTAATTTCTGGTTCAGGTACCCGGAAAGTTGCATCACATGTTGCCGCTCAGCCTGGAGCGAGGGTAAAAAGCTGTAAGCCGTTTTAATAGCTAATATATTATGCAGCGGTAAGGCCGTACTGTAAATAAAAGGGCGGCTAAAGTTAATGAGGTACTCGCGTAAGTTAGTAGAACCCACAACTGCGGCGCCATGGCTGCCAATGGCTTTGCCAAAGGTCATGATGCGGGCAAATACTTTGTTTACTAGATTTTGTTCTACCACCAAGCCTTCCCCATTTGGCCCGAATAAACCGTTGGAATGCGCTTCGTCTACGATTAGGTAGGCGCCTTGTTCTTCGCAAAAAGCAGCGAGTTCAGGTAAGGGAGCCTGGTCGCCGTCCATGGAATAAATAGATTCTACGGCAACGTAGACATTTCCCGCGGCGTGCTTCCATTTGCGGCTTAAATCTTCCAGGGAATTGTGCTTAAAAGAATACGCCTTCGCTAAATTCAACCGGATACCTTCTTTAATGGATGCATGGCTGACTTCGTCGTAAAATATGGTATCGCCCCGTTGCGGCACCGCCGAAAAAATGCCCAGATTAGCTACATACCCCGAATTAAATAACAGTGCCGCTTCGGCCTGGTGAAAAGTAGCCAGTTGCGCTTCGAGCAGTTCGTATACGGGATGGTTGCCAGATAAAAGCCGGGAACCGGTAGCGCCCATTAAGTAATCCGAAAATTGTTCAACTTCCCGGGCCACTAATTTTTTTAAAGCTGTAGACCGGGCTAAGCCTAAATAATCATTCGAGCAAAAATCAATCTTCACCTGGCTGGTTTTAAGACGACGGTAAGTGCCTTGAAACTGCCGGTTATTTAATTTTTGCTGTAAGTTATGCGGGAATTGCATGGCTTAATTAGCCGGTTCCAACGCATTTTTAAAAGCCTTACGCGGCTCTAAACCGAGTAGCTCAAACATGGCCAGGTCTTCGTTAAAGTCTGGGTTAGGCGTAGTAAGTAGTTTTTCGCCGGAGAAAATTGAATTAACTCCCGCCAAAAAGCACAGGGCTTGTTCGGTAACGCTCATGGTATTGCGGCCCGCTGATAAGCGCACCATGGCTTTGGGCATGGTTATGCGAGCCGTAGCTATCATCCGGATCATATCCCAGACAGATACCCGGGGTTGATTCTCTAGTGGTGTACCAGCAACCGGAACTAAAGCATTTACCGGCACTGATTCAGGATGCTCGGGCATGGTAGCCAATACGTGCAGCATTTCAATGCGGTCTTCGGTAGTTTCGCCTAGGCCAATTATGCCACCGCTACACACCGAAATACCGGCTTTGCGCACGTGATCAATGGTATTTAAGCGGTCTTCGTATTTACGGGTAGTAATAATATTACTATAATGGTCGCCGGACGTATCCAGGTTATGGTTGTAGGCGTATAAACCGGCTTGTTTTAAGCGCTCGGCCTGGTACTCATTTACCATGCCTAAGGTGCAGCATACTTCTAAGCCCATGTCGTTTACCTGGGTAACCATGCCTAATACGCGGTCAAAATCGCGGTTATCGCGCACTTCACGCCAGGCAGCTCCCATACAGAAACGGGTAGAACCGGCATTTTTAGCGCGGGTAGCCGCTTCCAGTACTTCTTCGTCTTTTAACAAGCCATGGGCTTTTACGCCGGTTTGGTAGCGGGCCGCCTGCGGACAATACGCGCAATCTTCGGGACAGCCCCCGGTTTTTACCGAAAGTAAGGTACAAACCTGCACTTCACTACCTGTTTGGTGCTGGCGGTGTACATTCGCGGCTTCTACTATAAGTTCGAGTAACGGTTTGTTATAAATTCCCCGAATCTCTTCAATCTCCCAATCGGTGCGGATGCTGTAATTTGTGTTGGACATGGCCTGTAACATTAATATTTCGAAAGTAAAGAAGAATTTACTATTTTAAAAAATTACTATAACAATGGAATTGCCGTTTTTTCTTTAACTATCAGGTTCTGAAAATCTAAAAATATGGTAGTTATCCCCGTGTTTTTAAATTTTTTAATTTTTTATGTGCCCGGCGCAAGTTCTACTCCACTAAGACTTGTCCCAAAAAAGGAGCTTTGTTCGAAAAGTCAGATAAATAAATTCTGAGCTAGAAAGAGGTAGCGGTATAAAATAAAGAGCGGCTGATGAAGATGATCAGCCGCTCTCTGTTTAAAAATTTAAAAATTTTAACACTACAATCGTCTGATATCGGCACCAATGGCGTTTAAACGTTTATCAATGTATTGGTAGCCGCGGTCAATTTGCTCTACGTTCTCAATTACACTTTTACCTTCTGCGGATAAAGCCGCGATGAGTAAAGCGACACCGGCCCGGATATCCGGCGACGTCATGTTAATGCCGCGGAGCGAAACTTTACGGTTGTGGCCGATAACGGTAGCCCGGTGCGGATCGCATAAAATAATCTGGGCGCCCATATCGATTAACTTGTCCACGAAAAATAAGCGGCTCTCGAACATTTTCTGGTGGATGAGTACCGTGCCTTTCGCCTGGGTAGCTGTAACCAAAGCCACACTAATCAAGTCGGGGGTAAAACCGGGCCAGATGGCATCCGCAATGGTTAATATACTGCCGTCGATGTAGGTGTCTATTTCGTAAGAATCCTGCGCCGGAATGTAGATGTCATCGCCCCGGAACTCCATTTGAATTCCTAAACGACGGAAAGTGTCCGGGATAATGCCTAGTTCCTGAATCTGAGCATCTTTTATCGTGATTTCGGAACCCGTCATACCAGCCAAACCAATAAAAGAACCAATCTCGATCATGTCGGGTAACATGCGGTGTTCGGTGCCTCCCAGTTTTTCAACGCCTTCAATCACGAGTAAATTAGAGCCAATGCCGTTAATTTTAGCGCCCATGCGCACCAACATCCGGCATAATTGCTGCAAATAAGGTTCGCAAGCGGCATTGTAAATGGTTGTGGTGCCTTCGGCCAGCACAGCGCCCATTACAATGTTAGCCGTTCCGGTTACCGAAGCCTCATCGAGCAGCATATAAGCGCCCTTTAATTTGTTTGGGGCCGTAATCTGGAAGAAAGAGTCCTGAGAGTCGTAATTAAAGGTAGCGCCTAACTTTTTTAAACCATTAAAATGGGTATCCATGGGACGACGGCCGATTTTATCGCCGCCGGGTTTTGGCAATGCGCATACGCCGAAACGCGCCAGCATGGGACCCATAATCATTACGGAACCCCGCAAAGCGCGGCCTTGGGCCGCATATTGTTCCGTTTTTAAATAATCCAGGTTAATATCATCGGCAGTAAACGTGTAAGTAGAGGCATCTTTCTTTTCTACTTTTACGCCTAAATCAGCTAAAATCTGGATTAATTTATTTACATCCCGAATGTCCGGCACATTAGAAATTGTTACGGTTTCGGAGGTAAGTAATACGGCACATAAAATTTGCAAAGCTTCGTTTTTGGCGCCCTGCGGAATAATTTCTCCTTTTAGTTTATTGCCACCAATTACTTCAAAACAGGCCATTTAAATGAGTTAAGAGTTATGAGTTAAGAGTTATAAGTAAGATACTTCAGGCAAATTATAGCCTAAAACACGAACCTAAACTATATACAAGTTATGCTAGAAATGGGAATATTAGGTCTTCTGCAAAGTTGACCGGGTAAATACTGCTAATAATAAGCGGTGCCATTGTTTGTGTCTTCACAAACAACTTTAAAAGTCCTCTTTTGCGGAAGTTAGATTTAAAATGATCATCAACAACGAACAAGCAACCACAAACAATAAAGCTATTGTTGCTTTTTGCGTTGCTGTTGTTTGTTGTCCTGCATCTTCTTCCGGTTATTATTGTTGTTGTTATTGGAAGAACTATTTTGATGTGCGGCTTTGGCACTTACCTCGAACAAATTGTTAGCTTCTATTCTGGCCAGATCCATGTTTAATTTACCGCCGGAAAGCTCGCGAATGTTGTTTAGGATGATTTCGTCGGTGATGGAATCTTTATTATAGGTACGGTAAAGCGTTTTCATGAGCTTGCCTAACGAAATAATAGCGGCATCCTGCTCGTCTTTGTCTTTTATTTCAATGGCTTTGTTAATTAAGTGCTCCACGTTTTTGCCGTAGTGTTTGTACTTCGGAATATCGCGAGGAATTTCCATGTGCGATGGTTTATCGTTGAGGTATTCCATGGCGCTTAACGGATACGGGCAATCTACATCCAATTTGCCATCTGACATGACAAACAAATGGTTCCACAGCTTTTGCTGCATGTCCTGAATATCCCGGATTGATGGATTAAGTTTCGCCATCAAGTTCACGAGCAATTGCGCGCTGCGGCTGCGTTGCGCCCGATCCTCAATGGATAAGATGTAAGAAACGATATTCTGAACATTTCTGCCGTATTCCCGCAGCAGCAGTTCTTGTTTAAAACTGGAATTAGCAATCATAAGGTAAAGGTAAGAATTTTTTGGATGTTAGATGTTGGATATTAGATATTAGACTTTTTAAATTTTTAACTCCGCACTAGATCTTAGATGCTTTTTTATCTAAATTTTATATCTAAAGTCAAACATCCAATATCCAACATCTATTATTCGTGTATGCGTAATTTGGCGAAGCTGAGGAGTAAGGTTTTTTCGCCGGCTTCTTCAAACTCAATAATGGCTTTGGTGCTGTTGCCTTGGGTATCCATTTTAGATACCACCCCGAAACCAAATTTAGGATGTTCTACGCGCATACCCGCTTGTAAGTTGGCAGTATCGCTGGGTACAAAATCAGCGGGCGGCACGTAGTTCGTGGCTTTCTTTGCCACAGGTGTAGCCGGAATCAGATTGCTTTTGCGTTTTAAAACTTTATCGAAAACTCCCGGACCTTCGCCGTACTGGAAATTTAAAAATCTTGGGTCTATTTCATCAATAAACCGGCTTTTCTCGCAAGCCCGCAAATTGCCCCACTGGTACCGGCTGGTAGCGTAGGAGAGCGTTAATCTTTTTTCGGCGCGGGTAATAGCTACGTAAAATAACCTGCGTTCCTCTTCTAAATCAGCCCGGGTAGTGAGCATCATCTGGCTCGGAAATAAGTTTTCTTCCATCCCCACAATGTGCACGTTTCTAAATTCCAAACCTTTAGCCGAGTGAATAGTCATCATGGTTACGTATTCGCTGCCATCGTCCTGTTGTTTGTCGGCATCGGTAATTAAAGCAATGTCCTGCAAAAAGGCCGACAAGCTTTTGTCTTCTTTTTCCGGGTCATCCACAAATTCTTTAATCCCGTTGAGCAATTCCTGAATGTTTTCGTAGCGGGCCAGACCTTCAATAGATTTATCGGCGTACAGCTCTTCTACGATGCCGGATTGTTTGGCAATGTGCTTGGCTACCTCAAAGGCATCCTGGTGCTCGGCCATAATGGCGAAGCTCTTAATCTTGGTGGCAAAATCTTCGATGGGAGCGGCTACCCGACCGGTTAAAAAGCTCTTCGCGTTGCTAACCACTTCCCAAATGGTATGATTAGTCTCGTTGGCCGAAACAATGATTTTCTCGATGGTAGTATCGCCAATGCCGCGTTTGGGATAGTTAATTACGCGACGCAAGGCTTGCTCATCGTTAGGATTAACCGTAAGGCGGAGGTAGGCAATTAAGTCTTTAATTTCTTTACGCTGGTAGAACGATAATCCCCCGATAATGCGATACTTTATGTTCATTTTGCGCAACGCTTCTTCCATGGCCCGGCTTTGGGCATTGGTGCGGTACAAAATCGCAAAATCTTCGTAAGATAAGTGGTTGTTCATCTTCTCCTCGAAAATGGCATTCGCTACTAATTTGCCTTCTTCGTTGTCGGAGTTGGCTTTTAATACTTCAATCAGCGGACCTTCTTCGTTGTCGGTGAAAACATCTTTACGAAGCTGGGCTTTGTTGTTTTTAATAACTGAATTAGCCGCGTATACAATGTTTTTGGTAGACCGGTAATTTTGCTCCAGTTTAAATACCTCCAGTTCCGGATAATCGCGTTCGTAATTTAAAATATTCTGAATATCGGCTCCCCGGAAGGCGTAAATACTTTGGGCATCGTCGCCTACTACACAAATATTGCGGTTTTTGGCGGCCAGTTTGCGGGTTATCAGGTACTGCGAGTAGTTGGTGTCCTGGTACTCATCTACCATCACGTATTTAAAAATATTCTGGTATTTATTCAGGGCGTCTACATGGTCTTTGAACAACACGTTGGTGTTAAACAACAAATCGTCGAAATCCATGGCACCGGCCTTAAAGCAGCGACTTTGGTAAGCCTGGTAAATTTCACCGATTTTTGGTCGCATGGCGGCTTCGTCGTCGGCCTGAATGGTAGCATCCTGGCGGTATTGCGCTACGGTAATTAGCTTGTTTTTAGCGGCCGAAATCCGTCCCAGTACCATCCCCGGTTTATACAGTTTTTCGTCGAGGTTCATTTCTTTTACGATGTTCCGGATCAGGGTTTTAGAATCGTCGGTATCGTAAATGGTAAAGTTGCTGGGGTAACCAATTTTAGGCGCTTCGGACCGCAGAATTTTCGCAAACACCGAGTGGAACGTGCCCATCCAGATGTTTTTGGCTTCGTTGCCAATAACTTTCTCAATCCGGTGCCGCATTTCTTTGGCGGCTTTGTTGGTAAAAGTTAACGATAAAATATTAAAAGGATCTACGCCTTTACTGATTAAGTGAGCAATCCGGTAGGTTAATACCCGGGTTTTGCCGGAACCAGCGCCGGCTATAATCATTACCGGCCCGTCGGTGTGCAGTACGGCGGCTCTTTGTGATTCGTTTAGTAATTTCAGGTAATCCATTCGCTTCAGGGCTGTCTGGGAAATAGCTTGGCAAGTTAAAAAAAATATGTGGTACTCTCTCTTATTCTAACACGCAAACTACCTGGTTCAGTTTCTTAAAATTTCTATCTAATCACTTCTGAAAATAAAATTTACTAAAAATTTTATATTTACTAAAATTCAGTAAAATCACGAACTATTCGTAGTATTTGGAAGTAAAATTATAAGCAACTATATGGAAAAGCTAACTGCCCCGGAAGAACAAGCCATGCAAGCCGTCTGGAAAACCGGGGAAGCCCATGTGAAATTATTTTTAGAACAGATAAAAGAGCCGCGACCACCTTATACCACCCTTGCCTCCACGATTAAAAACCTCGAGAAAAAAGGTTATTTGAGCAGCCGTTTAGTGGGTAATACTTATTTGTATCAGCCGGCCATTTCGGAGGCCGAATACAAAAAGAAGTTTATGAGCGGCGTTGTGCAGAACTACTTTGCCAATTCTTATAAAGAATTGGTTAACTTTTTCGTGGAGCAAAAAAAATTATCGGCCGATGAGTTGAAGGAAATAATAGACATGATTGAGGGAAAAGATAAAAATTAAAAAACAACCATGCCGTTCTTATTATCTTATTTGCTGATAGTAACTTTTTGCCTCAGGGCAATTTACTTGTTTTACTGCTTTATTTTAAGGCCGCTTACTTTTTTAATTGGAACCGGCGGTATTTATTGGTCGGTACGGGCTTATGTTTTTTATTCTTCCTAATTGCTCTATCTGGTATATGGGAAAGCATTGATTAGCCAGTAGTAAACAAGTATATACCTTCTGTGGTAGCGTTGATTAAGTATGGGATGGTAGATAAAACCAATTATTTTAGGAAATTGGGCTACTTTTTAGCTAAGTCATTGAATTAAATAACAAAAACTTAACAATTTGTTAACAGGTATACAGGATAGTCTATTCTCTTAAACTGACCTTGATTCTCTATTTTTGTAAAATTTTTAAAGTTAGGGCGTTCTCACCACCCTTTATCCGCGCCTACTTTAAAAACAAAAGAGACTAAAAATGAAAAACAACGTTTGGTTGCTCCAACTAAAAAAGAGCAATTGGTGCTACTTTACAGCCTTTTTACTGGTAAATACTTTTATATTCCGGGCTTCGGCTCAACAAGGGGTTCAGGATTCTACTATTTCACAAGGCGAAGGGATATACTCGGTTTTTAAAAAATTCGAAAATTTAAAATTCAGCGGTTACATTCAACCACAGTTCCAAGTGGCGCAAAGTGCGGGTACCCCGAGCTTTGCCGGCGGCGATTTTGCGGCTAATTCTAATAGCCGGTTTATGTTGCGGCGGGGCCGGGTCAGGATGGAATATACCATGCTTCATAAAGATAATTTGCCTTCGGTTTCGTTTGCGTTTCAATTTGATATTAATGAGCGCAGAATACAAATCCGGGATTTTTATGGGAAAATATACGAAAACCGATTTAATAAATTTCATTTAACCACAGGCATGTTCTCCCGGCCTTTCGGGTTCGAGGTAAATTATTCTTCGTCGCAGCGGGAATCTCCGGAACGGGGCCGCATGTCGCAAACTTTATTCCGGAACGAACGGGATTTAGGGTTGATGCTAAGCTTGGAACCCCAGCGCAAAGATGATGCTCTAAAAAATCTCCGGATCGAGGCTGGCTTGTTTAATGGCACCGGGGTAGCAGCCCCTACCGACTACGACAGCCACAAAGATTTTATTGGCCGTGTATCTTTAAAGCCCACCGAGGTAGCAAAAAATTTAACTTTTTCCGGCAGTGTTTCGCACTACAATGGGGGCATGCGCCAGTTCGGGAAACAAGTGTATCGCTTACATAATACCGCAACCGGACCCGTGTTTCAGGTAGATTCTGCGGAAACCAACATTGGTAAAATTGCTACCCGGCGTTATTATGGAGCCGATGTGCAGTTAAAAATTCTAAATAAATGGGGCACCACCGAACTGCGCGGCGAATTTATAACGGGCCGACAACCCGGTCTTGCTTCCACTTCCGAAGTGCCAGCTATCGAACCCATTGCCGAGGAGGTTACTATCATAAATAATCAGCCATTTACCCGTAAAGTAAACCTGCCTATTTACCACCGTAAATTTAACGGCGCTTATTTTTATCTTATACAGGATATTAAAACTAACCGCGACCAAATTGCAATTAAGTACGATTGGTACGATCCAAACCAAGAAGTAAAAAACCGCGAAATAGGCCGCCCGGGTGACAACACCACCGAAGCCGATATTAAGTTCAGCACGCTAAGCGGCGGGTATATTCATAATTTTAATAACAACGTGCGCCTTACTATTTGGTACGATTGGGTGAAAAACCAGGCGACGCAATTACCCAAATACTCCCACGACTATAAAGACAACATTTTAACGATCCGGATGATGTACCGCTTTTAAGCTTTGGTTTAATACAGAAGAATAAAGCCGGTAGGTTCTTAAAACTTACCTAGTTTATTTTATTGATTTTACCGCTGAATAAAAAATACCTTGGAAAACCTGGTTTCTCCTTGCATAATTTTGAGAACATAAAGGCCGGCAGGTAAATTGGCTAAAGGTAGTTGAATAGTATTCTGACCTGAAACCGACGTAACGGGAGCTTTCAGATTTACTAAATTCCCCTGGTTATTATAAAGCTGCAGCGTGTACTCTTGTTCCGGTATAAACGGAATTACAAGGTTTAAATAAGAATTGGCCGGATTTGGATAAATCTGCAAAGCAGCAGCAGGAGTAGTGAGTTCTTCTTGAGTAGTCAGTTCCAGGGTAGAAGTATTCTGGGATACTAATAAATAATCGATATTGGGGCCGCTGGTACCCGTGCTAGTAGCCCGAATTTTATTTAAGCCCCCATTTAAATTAATTTCCAGGTTTTTATTTGACCACGAAGTCCAGGCGCCGGTAGATGTAAAGTTAAGCGCTTCGGCGGCAACCGTGTTGTTCACCTGAACCCTTAAATTACGGGAACCACTCGCTAATGCGTAGCGGAAATTTAATTGATATTTACCCGCTCTTGGTACATTTACGGTCCACTCTACATAATCACCGGCAGCATTTATGTAATCAGCGTAACCCGTGCCAGCGTAACCCGCCTGTATAGAAGCTACCTGCACTCCCTGAAGAAGGGCTTTTTCGGCCTCTAGCTGTACCGGGTCAAATTTTTCCTGATACACAGCCGTATACGTTACATTATTCCGTGGTGTGGCAATGGTTTGATTGGCTGGCTCACTGTGCAGCCATTTAGCAAAGACGTAGGTTTTACCATTTAAGGTTTGCGGTGATACCGGACCAATTGTTCTTTCAATCCCTTCTACGCTGCTCACTGAAAGAGGAGCGGTAACAGGCTGCCCATCTAAAGTTACTTTAAGTCCGGCCGGTTGCGTAGCGAGTGCGATGGTAGATAAGTACGGATGAATATCCCGGTAAACAGTATCGGTTAAACCTTTAGAGTCTTTTACCACGGCATAAATCCGGTACCATACATTAGCGGCTACTTCTCCGCTGGTCGGAATCACAAAAGAGCCATTTCTCACACCATCTGCTATGGGTGGACCATCGTGTACGTGCGTGTCGTGGTGAAAATTTACGAACCAGGAAAAATTCCTGGCTGGTAGCGTACCATCTTCTGCATCAGTGGCCGAACCGGCAAACCGAATGGTATCGCCCGCATGGTAGAAAAAATTGTTAGCAGGAGTATTAATTACAGCAACCGGTGCATTATTAAAGGGAGTAACTTTTAAAGTAGCCAGGTTACTGATGGCGCTACCTACTTTATTTTTAACGATTACGCGGTAATTACCGGCATTAGCCATTGTGGTACGGGCAATTGTATAACTTGGGCCGGTAGCCCCCGGAATATTTGCTCCGTTCTTTTGCCATTGGTAGGTGAGAGTGGGCGTACCCGTAGCCACTACCTGAAAAGTAGTGGGTTGTCCGGCCGATACAGTAACACTGGTTGGTTGTTGCACTACTTTAGGAGCCGCATTGGTGGTATAAATAATTTTATAAAGCGCACTTGAATTTCTTTGGAGATAATAAAGATTGCCATCGTTCCCCACACTAATACCCAATGAATTGGTGTTTAAGCCAGTAGCAAAAGGTTTCCGGACAGGGGTAGAGCCACTTAAATCGAGCACGTTAATCCAGTTATTACACAAATCCTGAAAAAAATAATTGCCCCAGTAAGTAGCTGGATAATTAGTATTAGTTGGATTGAAAAATACCCCACCCGAAATGGCGCAACCCGTGCCGTCCGTATCTGCGTGCGGATAAGCGTACACGGGATTAGCATAATCTGGATTAATGCTAAAGCCTTCGGTAATAGGCCAGCCAAAATTTTTACCACCGGTAGTAGCATCGTTAATTTCTTCCCAGGTAACCTGACCAACATCGTTTACGAATATTTTCCCGGTTCTGGGCTGGATGGAAAAGGTGTAAGGATTGCGGAGACCATAGGCCCAAACTCTTTTACGCTGGGACGATCCGGTTTTAAACGGATTGCCGTTGGGAACCGAACCATCGGTGTTTATCCGCAGGATTTTACCGTGATAGATGTCCAGGCTTTGAGAATTAGCGGACCGGTTGTTGTCGCCGATTGCCACGAATAACTTACCATCTTTGCCGAAATGCAGGGCGCCCCCGTTGTGGTTAACCGCCGTACTAAGCGTATCCAGATTTAATAAAACTACTTCACTACCGGGTACTACCTCATCGCCATTAGCAGTAAACCGGCTAATTCGGTTTCGGGAAGCGTCGGCTAAGGTATAATAAGCGTAAAGGTATTGGTTATTGGTAAAATCCGGATCTAAGGCCAGACCAATTAAGCCGCGTTCTCCGTTGGAGTTAACACTTAAATCCATAAAATAATTAGGCAGCAACTCGCCGTTTTTGACTATGCGTACCTCGCCTCTTTGCTGCGCCACAAAAATTCTTCCGTCCGGCGCAAAAGCCATGGTAGTGGGTTTATTAATTCCTTTCGTTACCAGTACTTGCGTAAAACCGGCAGGAAACGATTGCGCTTGCAGCCAATGGTTATTTACTAATAAACCAACCAGAACGAAAAAAAAGAATAAAGCATTTTTTCTGGATTTTGTAGAGTTTCCTGGATGCATAAGAATCAGAGTTTAACTACCTTATTTTACTAGTCGCGCCGGACTTAGTTGCCCTTGTTAATTTAGTGAATTTCTCTTTATTCTTTGAATATCAATGGTTTAAATATTTATGAATTAGCTTGAATTGATTATTAAAGTACTACTGTTTGCAAAGATAATTTTACTAATTACCGGCAAATGTCCGTTCTAATTCCTTGGTTTTGCTAATCTTTGGATGTTCTGTAAGCAATGTTTTGTTAGCTTTAAAGAAGGAATAAATTACTGCGCTACACCAATTCTCCTTTCGCAAAAGGTTCACTTAACCTAATTAATTTACTAAAATGATGATTTACTTTTCTGATTTTGGGTAATTAAAGGTAAGCGTATTTTGCAATTAGTTTTTCTAAATTCAGTTGAATATCATTTAACGTATTGCCACCGTGGTAGCACACTAGTTGTTGAATATTCAATGCCTGAAGCTTTTTAATAGAATCCACGGCTCTTTTTAAATCCAGCGTAAAATCAGGGTTAGAAATTTCCAGTTCCCCGTTTTCGATTACTACAGCGTCGGCGGCAATAAGGGTTTTACATTCTGGCAGGTAAAGAGAAATATGGCCGGGCATATGGCCAGGAGTTTTAATTACCCGAACTCCTCTTAAAAAGGGTAGTTCTTCTTCGGTAAAAGTAGCGTCTACAGGTACTGGCTGAATTTGCTTGAGCATTTCCTGAAAGGCCAAAGCGCCTGGTTTTTGCTCTTCGGGTAGGGAGTTATACAAGGCTTCGGCTTGTTGTAACCGTAAAGATTTTTTCTGGCCATTAATGTAAGGCTCTTCTATTTCGGGGGAGTATATTTTTAAAGCGGGGTATTTTTCTTTTAATTCATACAGACAGCCCACGTGATCTATATCGTGATGCGTGATGATAATGCCCGTTAGATTTTGCAACGATAAATTATGTTGCTGAAGGGCCTTTTCGAGTAAAGGAATAAAGCCCGGATAGCCACAATCAATTAAAATGAGTTCCGCTTCGTTTTGTAATATTACAGGGTAAAGCACATTTTCTACCCCCTTAAAGTTATAGCGAACTTCTAAAACGTAATGTTTCATGCGACCTTTTATTCTGCTTTTACTGTGGCATTTAGTAGTTTAAAATACGGGTAGTTAATGGTTTTCTCCTAACCAAATCGTATCCGGAGAAACTGCTACTTTTTTGTTAACTTTTTAAAAGTCAAAATTCCCGCATTTCCCCGAATTCATAACAACCAATCACGATGGAGCCGATTTTCATGGAGAAAAGTTTTAGGGGAATACAATCGGTTAACTTAATTGGGAACGAATAATTTGCCTGCTTTGTAGCTCATGCCTGTTTATTCATTATTAAGTTCAACTATTATTGCCTTGCCTATAACTTGCCAACAATAGTTGAACTTTGACTAAAGTATTTGCGAAACATCTTCCCAAATATATCGGCATACCTGCGCCTTGGTCTGGTCGCTGTTTTGGGTTTCTATGGTTTGAAAGTTTTTTCCGCCCATTCGATCATAAAAAGCTCTCGCATTTCTGTTTAACTCAAAAACCCACAAATACATGCTTGGAAATTCGGCGTGGCTTTTTATGTATTTAGCACTTTCTTTCAGGAGCAAGGCACCAATACCGGATTTTTGCAGATTTTTAGTAACGTGTAAGTTGTCGATTAAGGATCCGAAAACAGGATCATTATTTAAGAAAATACCAGAAAAGCCCACTAAGTTTTCGTCAGCAATAGCCAGTATTATTTTTTGGTTTTCGCTGGGGTTTTGCAGTCTTTGGTGCCAAACTTCTAAACGTTCCTGCTCTACTTCTTTATCTAAATAATAGTCGCTCATTATTCCCCGGTAATGTTGTTGCCAACTGGCCGCATGGAGTTTCGCAATAGCAGCATAATCGGAAAATTGGGCATCTCGAAATTGAATCATGGAGTGCGATATTGTAAAAATTAGCTGATTATTACTCCGCTACCGTTAGCACCACTTTGCCCCGGGTTCTGCCGGTTTCAATTTGCTCGTGGGCTTTGGCCATCTCTTCCAGCGGAAAAGTGTGTTCAATAACTGGTTTTAATATTCTCTGTTCTAATAGATTGGCTAGCACTTCCATATCGGCGCCACTGGAGTGTACCAGGTAATTCTTGGCCGTGATTCCTTTTTCATTAATCTGGCTGGTTAAGTTTTCTTTTACCCCGCCAACAATAGAAATAAGATTGCCGCCTTTTTTTACTACGTTAACAGATGCCGCCGTAGTATCGCCACCAACCGTATCAAATACAAGATCAACGTCCTGTACTGCTTCCTCCAGAGATTGGGATTTATAATCAATAAAATTATCTACTCCTAATTCTTTTAAAAAAGAAGCATTACCTGCCGATGCAGTGCCGCTAACTGTTACGCCCAAGTGTTTTGCCAGTTGCACGGCAAAATGACCAACGCCGCCCGCCGCCGCGTGCATGAGCAGGTGCTGACCTTTTTGAAGGTTGGCTTCGTGTACCATCACCTGGTAAGCCGTAAGAGCCGCTAAGGTGGTAGCAGCAGCCTGAGCATGACTTATATTTTGAGGTTTGCGCGCCAGATGGTCTGCCGGAGCCACTACGTATTCGGCGTAAGCTTTTCCCTTGCCGGGAAAGTTAACCATACCAAATACTTCGTCGCCTTCTTTCCACGCCGTTACATTGGCACCAATAGCGGTAACAACCCCCGAAATATCCCAGCCCAAAATAACGGGTGGCGTTTCATTAAGCATTTTGTGAAAAGTGCCGCCTTTTCTGGTTTTAATATCTACGGGGTTAATGCTAATAGCATAAACCTTTACCAGCACCTCGTTGTCGGCTGGTTGTGGTATTTCTAGGTCCTGAAGCTTCAGGTTTTCTACACCTCCCGGGTTCTCCGTAATAATTGCTTTCATCTTAACTATTTAAATCTTTTTAGCTTAACAATAATTTGGGCAACTTAGCAATAAAACCAACTTAGCGCGTTGTAAACTACTACAACTCTTAGGTTAATAATAGATGTTCGTTTAACCCCAGTTTTGGCTTTTTTACCTCTTTTATTTTCTGAATGGCAGAAAAAACCAAGAATAAATACAGACTTTAAACTTCTTATTCTTACTATAATTTACTAAATCTGGCGAATAAGAAGTTTACCTTGTTCCTATCGTTTGGGTTATGGCAACAAACCTTATTTGTGACACCTGAGATTTATTATTTATACCTTATTGGTAGCATGTTCATTTTTAGTAATACTAAAAGTAAAATTAGTAAGGCAGTTCCGGTTGCTGCAATTGCGTTTATAAATTTTTGTGCTTTAACGTTGTTATGAAATGCTTTTGTAATTGCTTTACAAAGTAATAATCCAATTACTCCACCTAAAGTATTCGTTAATATATCTGTAATATCAAAAGCACCAATGGCTAAAATAAATTGAAGTCCTTCCACTAGTAAACTAATCAGGAAAAAGAAGAAAAGTTTTTTCGAAAATACCCATCTTTCCAAAAGTATTTCCCCATAAATCCCAAGGGGTACAAAAATTACTACATTCAAAATAATTTCACTAACATCCATCTTACCATTTAAAATTAATGGTTCACTAAACGGAATTAAGTTTACACTTCGATTTTCTATGTAAGAAAATCGGATTCCTAATTTAAATAGTAAAATCCAGGATAATACAATCAAATAAATCACAAACAATAAGGAAGTTAACCTGTTTGCTGCCCTGGTAACTTTCGATTGTTCATCCATTTTTTTTGCAAATTCGTGCTTATAATAATAAGTAAAAAGACACTAATAGCAAGTCAGTAGATGTTACGAATATTCTCTTGACGTGGAATGATATACCGAATAGGTAGTGTTACAAAATAGATCGGATTAAACCGCCATCAGCACGGATGGAAGCGCCATTGGTAGCAGCAGAAAGCGGGCTGGCAAAATAAGCAACGGTATCGGCAATTTCTTCTACCTCAGCGAAACGCCGCAAAAGCGAAGTAGGCCGCATGTGGTTAAAGAAATCTACTTCTACCTGATCTACGTTAGTGTTGCCCGCCTTAGCCAAATCTTCTATAAAACCGCCTACTCCTCTAGACCGGGTAGGTCCGGGTAAAATGGAATTTACTGTAACCTGGGTGCCCTTGGTTAGTTCGGCCAGGCCGCGGCTAATAGCTACTTGAGCGGTTTTGGTCATGCCATAATGAATCATCTCATCCGGGATAAACACGGCCGACTCGCTGGAAATAAAAATTATCCGGCCCCAATTTTTAGTTAGCATTTTCGGGAAGTAATGCCGGCACAACCGAACTCCGCTCATAACGTTTACTTCAAAAAAACGGAACCAATCTTCATCCGGAATCTCCGCAAAAGGTTTCGGTTCAAAAATGCCGACGTTGTTAATTAAAATGTCTACTTCCGGAAGCGCTTGCAGCAACTTATCTACGTCTTCTACTTTCGAGAAATCAGCCGCAATACCGGAAACCTGGGCTTGGGTAAATTCAGATTGTAATTGCTTTACCGCCTGATCTACATTTTCCGGAGTACGGCCGTTTAGTACTACCTGGGCGCCTTCTGCCAAAAGTCTTCTGACAATGGCAAAACCTATTCCGGCGGTTGAGCCACTTACAAATGCTATTTTATCTTTGATTTTTAAATCCATTTTTACTAAATTTTATGTGTTGCAGAATTTGAAAGCTAATTTAAACGGGAAGACTAACCAGTCAGATTCTTTTGGGAGTTAACAAAACAGTGGATTATTTGTTGTAGAAGAGAGTATTTGGTAAATCTTTTCCGGAAGAATAAGTATACTAAATATATTATAACGCGTATGTAAACCTAATACCAGACCTGACTGAGGTAGGAAAGTTGGCAGTATTGCTGGAACGATAAGAAGCGCCGGAAAACGGATGGAGCCAACGTAAGGAAATTAAACGGGTTGGGTTTAGCAGGAAATAATTTATACAACTATAAATCTTAATAAGCTATGGCTAATACTACCATTTCCACCGAAAGTTTTGGCATTCGTTACGGCATTATTGCCGCTGCTGCCATGATTGCTTACTTCCTGTTTATTAATGTTGTTAATTTACAAGACCTTGAAATTGTACGGTTTGCCAGTAATATTTTTATTTTGGTAGCCGTAATTTGGGCCATTAATGCTTATAGGCAACGTTATCACGGCTCAGTACCTTACTTACCCGGCTTGGCTATTGGTTTTCTGGTTGGGTTGGTTAGTTCAGTTATATACGCGTTTTTTATCTATGTGTACGCCAAGTTCCTGAACCCGGATTATGCTACTGTTTTAAAAACCCAGGATTATTACGGTTCGGTATTATCGCCGATGATGCTGGCAGGCGCTATCACAATTTTAGGTACAGCCGTAGGTACCATGACCGGTTATATCATGATGATGGCTTACGATAATTCCGGAGCCCGAACTACAGATTAAAGCAGATGAATTAAATTTTGAATTTATAAAACCGGGAATAACACCGGTTTTTTTATGCGCATCCTGTTAGGTATATCTTTGCTTTCTGTTTAATTAAAACCATTTCCTTTAGCTCAATTTGCTAAACTCAACAAGTCGGTTAACTTCTTGTACTAGTTTGCTTTTTAGGATTAGGAAGCTAAGAAAAAGATAGCAGTTTGGCTGTGGAGGGCCTTCTAAGGTTCCGGTTCTGCACAGCAGAATTCCAACTCAAGCAGGAAAGGAAGCTTAGACAGCACGAAAGAGCCAAACGAGGACCGCCGGTGCCGGCAAACTTAGACCGTTGAACCGCATCAGTACCGCCAACTGGAGCCTTACAAAGGCTCCACAAATAATCCTCTTATAGAAAGATAGATTAGAAACAGTTTGTTGACAATACTTGGTATAATTACTAAATAAAAAACAAGTTTCCTTCTTTAAGGCCAGCCTCATACTTTTCTTTATCAAACCGGTACAAATAAGGCGATTTATGGGCCCCACCTTTCCGGCGAGTAGGGAGCCGTTCTAAAATCCCTAAACCCAGCAGCTTTCTTTGGAAATTCCGAGGATCTAGTTTGCGGTCCAGGATGGTTTCGTAGAGCTTTTGCAGTTCGGGTAAGGTAAATTCGTGGGGTAGTAAATTGTAACCAATGGGTTGCCAGCTAAGTTGGTGGCGTAAGGCTTGCAGCGCCACCTGAATAATGTGATTATGATCAAAAAGTAATTTCGGAATATCCTGAATATCCCACCATTGGCATTCATCGGTGTAGGCATCTGGGGTAGGAGTAACGCTGGAATAATCGACTAAGGCATAATAACCAATAGAAACCGCCCGCTCGTACCAGAGATTGGGATCGAAAATCAGTTTTAATTTTTCCTGAATTTCGGCCCGATTGTAACGTTCTACTTCGCCAAAAACATGAAATTGCTGCAGAAAAATCTGATCCAAACCGGTTCGTTCTTTTAAGATCCGTTGAGCTGCGGCATTTACCGATTCGTTTTGCCGGACGGGACCACCCGGTAAACTCCATTCCTGAGTATTTTTCCAGCGCAGCAGCAACACCCGCAACTGATTATTATGAAAACCTAAAATAATGCAATCTAAGGTAAGTTGGGGAATCAACGAGGTATTTTCATCCGCAAATTTTGGGTCGGATTCCTTTTGTTTAGTCATTCAGTAAAATGATTTTTATTATGTTACTTTGACATATTCAAAAAAAGTTTCTATTATTATGTCAAAATAACATAATATAATTGAATCTTCTGTTCTAATCTAATTTAATTCCGCATGGGTATGGTAAAAAAGTTTGTTTTTTGTTTTCTGGTAACTCTCCCACTGTTGTCGTTCACTTACGCGCAAAGTAAAAGCAATACCGGGTTGAGTGCGAACCAGGCTAAAACCGCGAATGGTCTGGTAGAAGGAACGCAGGAAAAAAGCGGCATTCGGGTGTTTAAAGGTTTGCCTTTTGCGGCACCTCCGGTAGGCGAATTCCGTTGGCGGGAACCACAACCCGTTAAAAATTGGTCGGGAGTACGGCCGGCCAAGCAATTTGGCCCTAGAGCTATGCAGTTAGCCGTATTCGGCGACATGGGTTTCCGCTCCAACGGCATGAACGAAGATTGTTTGTACCTGAACGTTTGGACGCCGGCTAAAACCGGTAAAGAAAAACTGCCGGTACTCGTTTACTTTTTTGGTGGTGGCTTTGTGGCCGGCGATGGTTCTGAACCTCGTTACGATGGCGAGAGTATGGCTAAAAAAGGCATGGTAGCAGTTACAATTAATTACCGACTTGGCGTATTCGGCTTTATGTCGCATCCCGAATTAACAAAAGAATCCCCGCATCACGCTTCCGGCAACTACGGTTACCTCGACCAGAATGCCGCTTTGCGATGGGTAAAACAAAATATTGCGGCTTTTGGCGGCGACCCGGCCAAAGTAACTATTGCCGGCGAATCGGCAGGTTCTATTTCGGTGAGCGCGCAAATGGCTTCGCCTTTATCTAAAGGATTATTCGCGCAAGCTATAGGGGAGAGCGGTGCTGCCGTTAATTCTGGTTTAGATCCTGTTCCATTGGCCGAAGGCGAACAACAAGGAATAAAATTTGCCACTAATCAAGGCGCGAGTACATTAGCTGCTTTGCGGGCTATGCCAGCTCAGCAATTGTTAGAGGCGGCCGGTAAACTAGGAATTCCGGGTTTCCATTCTACTATCGATAATTATTTCTTCCCCAAATCGGCTACGGCAATTTTTAGTGCCGGCGAACAATCCAAGGTGCCGTTATTAGCCGGCTGGAACTCCGAAGAAATGACGCCTATGTTTGTACTCGGGCGAGAAAAACCAACTCCGGAAAATTTTAAAGCCGCCGTGGAGAAAATGTACGCGGGTCAAGCCAATGAAATTTTAAAAGCTTACCCGGGCACTACCGAAGAAGAAGTTTTACAATCGGCTACAAACCTGGCCAGTGACCGCTTTATTGCTTACAGTACCTGGAAGTGGTTAGATTTACACAGCCAAACCAGTGGTAAACCGGTATACCGTTATTTGTTTTCCCGCCCAAGACCTGCTATGACGCCGGAAATGGGTAATGCTTCGGCTGGTTTAGCGGGAGGAGTAGTGAAAGATAATTCGGCCAATGCGGTTACTTTGCCCCCTGCTAAAGGAGCTGTACACGCCGCAGAAATTGAATACGCATTAGGTAATTTGCCCTACAATAAAGTCTACGCCTGGACACCGGAAGATTACAAAGTTTCGAAAACCATGCAAAGCTACTTCGCTAATTTTATTAAAACAGGTAATCCTAACGGAACTGGCCTACCTAACTGGCCGGCTATGAAACCGGGTAGCCCGGCTCAGGTAATGAATCTGGATGTAAATACAAAAGCTGAAGCAGACCAAACCCGGGAGCGTTACCAATTACTGGATCAACTCCAGACTAAAAAGTAAATTTTTTAAACAAAACTGTAACAAAGGAAAACCTGAGACTCCTGGTTTTGGGCTCAGGTTTTCCTTTGTTACAATGCACTCCCTTTCATTTCTTAACACTAACCAACTTTTAAATTTACTGACTCAAAGTTTTTTTATAGAGCAAATTGCATCCGTAGGTCTTACAAACAGAAATTATCTCGCTTTTCAGTAAATAATCTTTACTTTTCCTTCTACTTACCAAATTAAATTTATGAAATTTTTATACTCTTTTCTTTTAGCAATTTTATTACTGCCCGCCGGTTATGTTTCCGCTGCCAAAGTAGATTCGCTGGATATTCCGAGTGCAGCCATGAACAAAACGTATAAGGCCGCGGTGGTGCTGCCAAATGCTTATGCCAAAAGTAAAGCTGCTTTTCCGGTGCTGTACTTATTGCACGGTGGGGGCGGGCATTTCAGCGATTGGCTCCGGCAAACTCCCGATAAGCAATTACTGCATAAATTAGCCGATCAGTACAAGATTATTATTGTAACTCCCGAAGGCGAAAGATTAGGAGGTTATTTAGATAGCCCTTTCCAGAAAGATAATCTCTTCGAAACATACATTACCAAAGAAGTAATTACTAAAATTGATAATACCTACCGTACTATTCGCGACCGTAAGGGCCGGGTAATTACGGGTTTAAGTATGGGCGGTCACGGCTCACTTTACCTGGCTACCCGACACCCCGATCTTTACTGCGCGGCCGGTAGCATGAGTGGTGCACTGGATTTGAACTCCGCCAATTGGAAAATAACGCCGGAATTTGCTAAGCAAATTGAACCCGGCTTTACGCGTATTTTAGGCCCATTAGGTTCCAAGCCCGATTATTACGCGGCTAATTCGGTGGTGTACATGACTAATAAAATGAAGGAGAACGACGTAAAATTAATTATTGATTGTGGAGTAGATGATTTTTTAATTGAGCCCAACCGGGAACTACACCGGCGGCTGGTTTACGAGAAAGTTCCGCACGATTATACCGAACGACCAGGAGGCCATACCTGGGATTATTGGGAAAACTCTTTACCGAATCACATACTTTTCTTCTATCAGATTTTGAAAAATAACAGCGTGGCGGTACTTTAAAAATTACTTTTTGAATAGATATGCCTACGTTGATTTTGTCACCGGGAGCTTAGTAGAATCTAATTGTTTATTTAACATGAATTTAGTAAAAAATTTATTGCTGGTTGGTTTTAGCTGGTGCTTTTTTGCTTCTACCAGTCAGGCGGCTAAGGTAGATACCCTGGATATTTCCAGTAAAGTAATGCAGAAAAATATCCGGGCCGCCGTGGTTCTGCCGGCCAGTTATAAAAAAGCTAAGAAGCCTTATCCCGTGTTGTATTTGCTGCATGGGGGCACTGGTAATTTCCGCGATTGGTTAACGAAAACTCCGGATAAAACTTTGCTGCACCGCCTAGCTGATCAGTATAATTTAATAATTGTTACCCCAGACGGTGGCCCCACCAGTTATTATTTTGATAGCCCCCTGGATAAAACGAGCCAGTACGAAACGTTTATTTCAAAAGAACTACTCGAAAAAATAGATGGCACTTACCGCACGGTGCACGAGCGAAAAGGTAGAATAATTGCTGGTCTTTCTATGGGCGGCCACGGCGCTATTTATATTGCCACCAAACATCCGGATCTTTACTGTGCCGCTGGTAGCATGAGTGGGGTAATGAATATTAATACAGCTACCTGGAAAGTACCAGCTGAGTTTGCCCAATCGCGGGCACAAAATTTTGCGCGTTTGCTGGGAGCACCGCAAGATTCTTTAAATCCTTATTCTGCTTATACCGCCGTAGGAATGACCGACCAGATAAAGGCGAGTGGTTTAAAATTGATTTTTGACTGCGGGGTAGATGATTTTTTAATTGAACCTAACCGCGATTTACACCGGCGTTTAACTGCCAACAAAACCCCGCACGATTATACCGAAAGACCCGGCGGACACACCTGGCAATATTGGGAAAATGCCTTACCTTACCAATTGATATTTTTTCATAAAGTACTAGTGGCAAATGGTGTTGCCATTCCTTTGTCTTAATTGATAACCTTATGTTTGTGACCGTACAAATAGTAATTTATTTTTTACTAAACTTCCTTTTTGCACCTGTTAATCCAAAGCCTCTTGCCCTGGGGGTTGTAAAAACGCAGGCTGGTTTAGTTTCCGGAATAAAAAATCAAGCGGGTGATGTAGCTATTTATAGGGGAATTCCATTTGCGGCCCCACCCATAAAAGACTTACGTTGGAAAGCTCCCCAACCCGTAAAACCTTGGTCGGGAGTGAAGCGCTGCGAAGTTTTTGGCCCTAGCCCCATGCAAGCTGATCCGGCCCCGTTTAGCATGTGGAGTGCTGAATTCTTAATTCCGAAAGAACCTATCAGCGAAGATTGTTTGTACCTGAATGTTTGGTCGGGTGTGAAATCTGCTGCCGAAAAAAGACCGGTGCTGGTTTGGATTTACGGGGGAGGATTTAATAGTGGCGGCAGTGCCGTACCCATTTACGACGGCGAAGCCTTGGCTCAAAAAGGAATTGTGTTTGTAAGTATTAATTACCGGGTAGGAATTTTTGGTTTCTTTGCGCATCCGGATTTAAGCAAAGAATCGGGTAAAAATGCTTCGGGAAATTACGGCTTACTGGATCAAATAGCGGCGTTGCAGTGGGTTCAGAAAAATATTGCGGCTTTTGGCGGCGATCCTAAGAATGTAACTATTGCTGGTCAATCGGCTGGGTCCATGAGTGTAAACTGCCTGGTTGCGTCGCCTTTAGCGAAAAATTTATTTGTAAAAGCCATTGCACAAAGCGGAGCCAATTTTTCAAGAGGTACTACTACCCTCCAGCAAGCCGAACAAGATGGTGTAAAACTAGCCCAAACGGTAAATGTTACCTCTCTGGCCGATTTAAGAGCTAAGCCAGCCAAAGAGTTAATGCAGCAAACGCAAGCCAGACGCGGGCCAATTATAGATGGTTATGTTTTACCAATGCCAATAGCCGAAATATTTGCTGCTGGCCAAGAAAACAAAGTAGCTTTATTAACTGGCTGGAACGAAGACGAAGGTTTAGTATTTGGTCCGTTAAAAACCGCCGAGGAATTTCGGAAACAGGCCGAACAGCAATATGGAGCAGAAGCTAAAACATTTCTGGAACATTATCCGGCCGGGGATGAAGCCCAAGCTATTAATTCACAGTACAGATTATCGCGGGATATGATTTTTGGCGTGCAAAATTATACTTGGGCCAATGTGCAAAGCCAGCAGGAAAAGCAAAAAGTTTTTGTTTATCGCTTTACCCGCAAAGTACCGGCCACCGGCGAGTACGTTAAATACGGCGCTTTCCATACCGGAGAGGTGCCTTACGCTTATAACAACTTAAAATTCGTAGACCGGCCGTGGCAACCCGTAGATCAGCAATTAGCTAGTTCTATGTCTGCTTATTGGGCCAATTTTATTAAAAATGGAAATCCAAACGGAGCAGGTTTACCCGAATGGCCGGCTTATAATCCTAAAAATAACCAAATCATGATTTTAGACGAGAAACTTACTTCTCGGCCACTACCCGATAAATCAGCTTTAGATTTTATAGCAACTAAAATGGAAAGTAAATAGCTAAATAAAGGAAAAGGCAGGTTTATTAAATACGTTTTCTGGTATTGTTATTCAACTTTATTGTTATTAGGCTTGAATCTGTAAGAAATAAACAATAGCTTTAATCGCACTTATTCAATTTTAAAATTAGATTTTCATGCATCACAAATCACTTGTTAAAACCTTCTTTCTCCTTTTACTGGCTACGTTCACTATTCAAGCCCAGGCTCAAACCAAATTGTTTAATGGTAAAAATTTAGATGGCTGGAAAGTGCACGGCACCGAAAAATGGTACGTAGATAAAGGGGAGCTTGTCTGCGAAAGTGGCCCGGACAAACAATACGGTTACCTGGCTACCGATAAAACCTACAAAGATTTTGAGTTAACTGTGGAGTTTAAACAAGAGGCAGACGGTAATAGCGGCGTATTTTTTCATTCTTCGCTCGATGGAACGAAAGTTTCGGGCTGGCAAGCAGAAGTAGCTCCTCCCGGTAAAAGTACCGGCGGCATTTACGAATCGTACGGCCGGGGTTGGTTGATTAAACCAGACCCGGAAAAAGATAAGGCTCTTAAAATGGGCGATTGGAATAAAATGAAAGTTCGGGTAGTGGGTAACCAGGTAACTACCTGGGTAAACGGCACCCAGATGGTAGAGTTAACCGATGAACAAATTGGGAGCAAAGACGGAGTTATTGCCCTCCAAATTCACGATGGCGGCGGTATAAAAGTGCGCTGGCGGAATATCCGGGTAAAAGAACTAAGTAAATCTTAGAGTATATTTTTCAACTTTTTTCTGATCAATGCCATTCCGAAAGGAGTGGCATTGATTTTTTAGGGAAGAATGTAAATTAAAAAACTTCACTTTAAAGTTGTAGGTGGTAGTAATTAACTAAGATAACACAAGTTTGAGCTTAAACGAAGCTAATATCCTGAAAAGCAACTTAAGTGATCTGGATGTAAAGTTTAGTTTTCTGGGCAAAGTAGTTGGTATGTTCTACCTTCCATTATGGCTTCCATTATGGCGCGGAAGTTACATTTCGTGCCTTACTTAATTGCTTTTTTCTAACAGGAGAAGCTTTTCTGGTTTATTGGAAAGGCACAGAAGTAACTTCCGCGCCATTGTGGAAGAATTAAATAAACAAGTGTTCCTAAGCGAAGTTTTAACCAGAGAGGGGATGGGGTGAGGCAAGGCAAAAAAGGTTTGCTGGTCAGGAGGCAAGCTCAGCCTTACTAAAAAGCATTAGCACTGCTGCCTGGAGACTTGAACAATCTCCATCAACAAACAATTATTAACCCATTCGTTTACAAATTAGCTCAAATTAAGTTAACTTAAGAGACCATTCTTTTCTTAATACTCAAACCTTTGTTTCGCATCTTTCCAATCCTCTTACTGGTTCTGAGTTTGGCGCCACTTGCCTGGGGCCAAAAATTCCAATGGGTAAAACAAGGGGGTGGAGCGGGTTTCGATGAGGGAAGTAGTTTATGCGTAGATGCCGCCGGAAATAGCTACGTAATTGGTACTTTTAGCGATACAGCCCAATTTGGTGATTTTACCGTTACGCCTACTTCTCTGGTAATTGATTTTAGCAAAGATGCTGTATTTATGGCCAAATACGATCTGAAAGGGCAGGAAATATGGGCTAGAAAAATAAGCGACTCTAACCTTGACTTCGGGAACGACATTGAGGTAGATAGTTTGGGCAATTTGTACGTGTCAGGAGGATTTAGCGGTACGGTTCAGTTCGGCAACACTACCTTAATCAGTTCTGGGTATGGAGATATGTTCTTCGCCAAGTACGACACCAATGGTAATTTTATCTGGGCAAAAAGGGGAGGTGGGTCTAGTTTTACTGTTGCGAATAACATTGCTTTGGATGGTAAAGGAAACAGTTATGTAACCGGTTACTTTCGGGCGAGCGCTGCATTCGGAAATTTCAGGTTAACCAGTTCGGGTAGGGACGATGCATTTTTAGTAAAATACGATAGCAATGGTAATGTTTTATGGGCTAAAAACGCCGGGGGAAACGCTATTACCGGCAGTGCAGTAGGAACCAACGCCGTGGTAACTCCTGCCGGCGATTGTTATTTAACGGGGTTCTTTTACAGTTCGGTTACCTTCGATGCGATTACGTTACCCGGCAGTAATAACCAGGAATTAAAAAAAAACGTGTTTCTGGCAAAATACGACACCGAAGGTAATGTACGTTGGGCAAATCAGATTGATAATCCCGAAGAAGATATTCCCGGAGGTTTAGCCGTAGATGCTGCGGGTAATTGTTACGCTATTGGTAGTTTTATTGGTTCCGCCACATTCGGTAGTATTTCTTTAACCAGCCACGGTGCCGAAGATGCTTTTGTGGCAAAGTATGATCCGGCGGGTAAGGCACTTTGGGCAAGAAACATAGGCGGACCAGATTCCGACAAAGGAATAGACTTGACTTACCAGAAAGGAAAAATATTTCTAACGGGTACTTTTAGTAATTCCGTAATTTTTCAGGATACGGTTTTAACGAGTAAAGGCGCTGCAGATTTATTTATTACGCAGTGGAATGAAATCGGCCAGGAAATTTTTACTGTACCAGCAGGCGGGGCGGCGCAGGATAATGTTCGTAAAATTGCTTTAGATTCTACCGGCAATGCTTACGTGGCAGGAAGTTTCGAAGCAACCAGCTATTTTGGCGCTATCTCCATTATCAGCCAGGGCAGTTTAGATGTATTCGTAGCTAAATTTGGTCAGCCTTATTCCGAACCTAATAGTAAGCCTTCTATTACTATCCAATCTTTCGCTGAGTTTAATTATTGCGCAGGTCCGGTGGTCTACGTTCCTTTTCGTACCAGTGGATTTTTTGAGGCGGACAATTCCTTTGTGGCCCAACTCTCCGATGCGGCGGGTTCCTTTGCTTCTCCTGTTATTATTGGTACCGGCTCTACTAGTCCTTTACTGGCTACTATTCCGGCAAATACGATGGCGGGCAGTGGTTATCGGATTCGTGTAGTGGCAGTTTCGCCAGCCATTAGCAGCAATGCCAGCGAAACTGCTTTAAACATATTTCCGCTGGGCTTAGGAGCTGCCATTCCTAATATTATTACACCCAACAACGATGGTTTAAATGATACTTTTGCTCTGGCTTTATCTTGTCAAAAAGTAGATTTAAAAGTATATAACCGCTGGGGCAAACTGGTTTACGAACAGGCCGAGTACCAAAATACCTGGAACGGTGCCAACCTTCCGGAAGGTACTTACTATTACCAGTTGCATTCCTCTAACGGGCTAAGCTGGAAAGGCTGGGTCGAGATAAGTCATTAGAATTGGGCGGGTGATTTTCTCTTTAGAATAACTTCTAGAGGGAATTAGTAATTTTTATTAAAACTCTATAAATACACAAGCCCCGTAAATTATAGGATTTACAGGGCCTGGGCTTGGTTTACTTGTTTCTTAGTTTATCGGGTGAAATATTTTCTTTGCAAATCCTCGGGTAAACCAATTCCTTCGAATCGGTAATTGCCGGTTTGCGTTTTCGCGAACTCCGTCCGTCGGGCATGTTCGTAAAGCGGGTGTGCCGATTCTTCGGCCCGGCAATCCTGGCAAAGCATATGAACGTTAAACCACGAAGCACGAAGCGAATCTGCTTCCGCCCCGCAGCGATGACAAATTTGTTTACAATAGCGCATGATCTTTATTAAGTTTGGTTGGGTGGTGGATTAAGGTTGTGGTTCTATATTATTTAAAAACTTTGTACAGGTAAAAACAAACTATTCAAAAAGAAAGGAAACATTAAGAACAGTTACTTTATCTTTTTGCCCATTTAATGTTCCGGTTCAATGGTAATGCCTGTTGCCTAATTTTTTCTTAGAATAATCAATAATTACTATATACAAACAAGATGCCAGCTATTACCTGCTTAAATTCTCTTTTTTGCTTTTAAAAAATTAATTTCGGGTAAAGCCTTTATCTATTAATATCCGGTAATTAGTTCAGGTTAACAGGTGATTATAAATTGTTTTAGAAATTCTTCTATAAAAGACAATGTAAGCACCAAAAGACTGGTTTAAAGCTTACATAAATTTGAGTTACTGGGTAATAAAGAATGGATTAGATTAGTAAATTTAGGGTAGGATAACAGAAAACTATACCTTCATCCGCGGCTCACTTTAAATTTTTGTTAAGTTTCAGTTACAGGTTAAAAACCCAAATTCGCCCATGTAATTTTACGCCTTAACTTTTTATACCATGAAGAAACAGCTTTATTCCTTGGTTTTATTTTTTGTTTTTATGGGTGTTGGGTTTACAGGTACTGCCCAGACTCCAACAAATAATCCGGAAGCAAAGAATGTACTGCTGCCAAATGGCTGGTCTTTAAGTCCGGCCGGACGTTCCTTACCTTTGGGCGATTTGCCATTAAACTTACAGTTAGCCCCTTCTAAAAAATTGTTGGCGGTTACTAACAACGGCCACGGCAACCAAATCATTCAGCTTATTAATCCTAAAACCGAAAAATTGCTGGATGAGAAAGTAATTAAGAAATCCTGGTACGGATTAAAATTTAGTGCCGATAGTAAAAAATTGTACGTTTCGGGTGGCAACGATAACCGCATTTTGGTATATCCCATTCAAAACAACAAATTAGGAACAGCCGATACGATAGCTTTAGGACAGCCCTGGCCCAAAGAAAAAATTAGCCCGACTGGCCTGGATGTAGACGATAAAAGAAAATTGCTTTACTCGGTTACCAAAGACGATAGTACTTTGTACGTAGTGGATTTAACTACCGGAAAAACCCGGCAAAAAGTAAAATTGGGTTCCGAAGCTTACGCCTGTTTGCTTTCGCCGGATAAAACCGAATTGTATATTTCGCTGTGGGGCGGCGATAAATTGGCCATATTTAACATTAATACTCAAAAAATTACCACTGAGATTAAAACTGAAAATCACCCGAATGAATTGCTGTTAACTAAATCGGGCAAGTACTTGTTCGTGGCCAATGCCAGTGATAATTCAGTTTCAGTAATAGATATTAAAGCTCGTAAAGTAATCGAAATTATTTCGGCTGCCCTGTATCCTACTAAATTAACGGGTTCTACTACCAATGCTTTGGCCTTAGCGCCCGATGAAAAAACCTTATACATTGGCAATGCCGATAACAACTGCGTGGCAGTTTTTAACGTGGAGGAGCCAGGTAAAAGCAGCGCTAAAGGCTTTATCCCAACGGGTTGGTATCCGACTAATATTAAAACTTTAGGCAAAAAAATAATGGTAGCTAATGGTAAGGGCTTTTCGTCACTGCCTAATCCGGCGGGGCCGCAACCCGTTAAAGTAACGGATAATAGCGGTTCGCACCGGGGAGTTACAGATAAACAGGAAGTGCAATACATTGGTGGTTTATTTAAAGGAACCTTATCTTTTATCGACCGGCCGAAAGAAGAACAGCTAAAGATTTACTCGCAACAAGTATATAAAAATACCCCGTTTAACCTACAAGCCGAAGCGCAAGCGAAAAGCGAACCGGGTAATCCTATACCTGGCAAGCTAGGGGAGAAATCGCCGATTAAGTACGTTTTTTACGTGATTAAAGAAAACCGGACCTACGACCAGATTTTAGGTGATATGAAAGAAGGCAACGGCGACCCCAATTTGTGTTTGTTTCCCGAAAAAGTTACGCCCAATCACCACGCGCTAGCCCGCGAATTTGTATTGCTCGATAATTTTTACGTGAATGCCGAAGTAAGTGCCGATGGGCATAACTGGAGTATGGCCGCTTACGCGAACGATTACGTGGAGAAAACCTGGCCTACGAGTTATAGCGGCCGGGGCGGAACCTACGATTACGAAGGAAGCCGGAAAATTGCTTATCCCCGCGATGGCTTTATCTGGGATTATTGTTTACGGGCCGGCGTAAGCTATCGCAGTTACGGCGAATTTGCGAATAAAGGAAAAACCAGTTTAAAGTCGTTACGAGGGCATATTTGCAAAGCGGCTCCCGGTTTTGATATGGATATTAAAGATGTAGAGCGGGTCCGGATCTGGAAGCAGGATTTTGATTCTTTGCTGGCAAAAAACGCGGTGCCGCAATTTAGTACCATTCGCTTGTCTAACGACCATACCAGCGGCCAGCGCAAAGGCAAAATTACTCCTATTGCGGCCGTTGCCGATAATGATTTGGCATTGGGTCAGTTGGTAGAACATATTTCTAAGAGCGGAATCTGGAAGGAATCGGCCATTTTTGTGCTCGAAGACGATGCCCAAAACGGTCCTGATCACATTGATGCCCACCGTTCGCCGGCCTTTGTTATTAGTCCGTATACCAAACGCAATTCAGTTAATCATACCATGTATACCACTTCCGGGGTGTTGCGGACCATGGAGTTAATTCTGGGTTTACCACCCATGAGCCAGTACGATGCTGCGGCTTTACCTCTGTTTGGTTGTTTTTCGTCACAACCTGATTTAACGGGTTATAGTGCCAAGCCAGCGCAGGTAGACCTGGAAGAACGAAACGTAGCCTGGAATAAAAGTGCGGAACGGTCGGAGCATTTTAATCTGGCCGCTGAAGATTCTGCGCCGGATCTGGATTTGAACGAAGTAGTCTGGAAATCAATAAAGGGCGAAGATTCCGTAATGCCGGCGCCTCGCCGTAGTGCCTTCTTAAAATTGAAAGCAGAGGAAGAAAACGAGGAGGAGGATTGATGGGTTGAATATTCTATTTTTTAGTAAATCTAAATGGCGCTACTCACAGTAAATTAGGTGGATCAATCAGGTAAGTATTGGCATGAGTCATTACAAAGTAAAAGCAGCAGTTAATTTATTAGATTCGGACGTTAAAGCTATTCTAAACTTTTGGGAAATGACGAACGGGCAGAATATGACTCCGGACGTTTTTAAAGAAAAATTTAAAAATTCTGAATTTCATTTATTAAAAGATCATTCCTCGAACCTAAGAGCCGTAGCCCGAATGAATTTTGATTTTAAACTTAAGATAGATGACCAAACCTACACTTACCCTGAATTTGGCGGTTTTGTAGCCAAGCCCAGAAGCAAAGGGTACGGTACTGAATTATTAGTCAATCTAATTCAAAATTTAAAAAAAAGGAAAATAGAAGCGCTTGGGTTTTGTGAAAAACCACTGCGGCTGTATTATGAAAAATGCGGCATCCAGATTCTTTACGATCAAGCTAAATTTTTAAGAGAAGCCGGCGAAAACGACTGGGTTATTTCCAGCGATGATGATATTTTAGATTTAACGTTATCACCGGCCAGTGTACAACTTCTGCAAAGTTTAAACTCTGCTAATTTGGCTTATCTGATTGATGATTAGAAATAGTAACTCGTGTTTTCTGGTTTACTACTAAACTAGGCGCAAAGCTTCTTTCAGAAAAAGATGTTTAAACAGTTACTTTGTTAAAGAGGCTTTTGCTGCTTCTGTTGAGCTTACAAAGTAAATTCTACCTACTTTATTACTTTCGTAGATAAAATCTTTTAAACTCTTACTGGCATATTGCGCGAAGTCACCTACCAACGCGAGTTTCATGTTATAAGTAGAAAACTTTTGCAGAATTTCACCAGCGATACCCGTTTTTAAGTCAAAAAAATCAGGCGTAATATTAGCTGCCCGAATAATTATTTTTTGCGCGCCTTGGTAACCGCAATTTGCTATAATGTCTAAAGCATCTTGTGCATTTTTGATTATGATATCTTCGGCAATAATTTCGGCGATGCTATTATCCTCCGTACCCGTAATATTTATTTCCATTATTTAGGTGAATATTTCTGAGACGAAGTAAATGCTTAATTTAATTAAAACTACTTATTTAATTATTATTGTTCTGTTGCCGCTCAAACTGTTATTGCTTAAAAAAATTAATGCCATAAAATCAACCTGGGTTTTTATCATCGGCCCATTTACCTGAAAAATAGACTACTAGTACTTAATCATTAAATTAGTGTTTGCGGTTAAAGGTTTTTCCTGCCATTGATTTTTAGTTATTTGAAACCAGTAGTGTTCTACTCCTTCGTAGTAAAACTTTAAAATAATATGAAACCCTACTTTTTCTAAAACTTTACGAGAGCCGCTATTTCTTACATCTGTCATGGCAAAAACTTCATTCAAATTAAGCTTATCAAAGGCGTAAGTTAAGGTGGCAAGAGCCGTTTCGGTGGCATAGCCCTCTCCCCAGTATTTTTGAATAAACCGGTAGCCTAAATCGTAATAGTTGGTGTGGTTGTTAATGGTTTGGGTAATAAGTTTTAGGCCAGACCAACCCAGAAACTCGTTGGTGCTTCTATCGATTACGGCCCAACGCGCAATGCCATTATCCTGGTACTGTTGCCTGATAAACTGAATAGTTTTCTGAGCTTGTTCTAAATTATTAATTGGCTTATTTCCTAAAAACGCGTGAACTTCCGGATCGGAGTCTAAAAGGAAAATTCCTGCTTCATCTTCCGGCAGCATTTCCCGCAAAATTAGCCGGTCTGTTTCAACAAAAATTTTCATGGTTGTATTTAGAATAACTGGCTTTAAAAGAAGTTTACCGGAATTGACCTGGCAATTTGATTACATTTTTTAAATTCTGTTACTGACTAAAAAATTACTCGGCAACTCTGGTGCTACCGTAATGGCTGAACGTTATAGGTTTTCATTGCGCTTTCAATTTGTTCTTCCTCGGTTGTTTCCGGGTATAACGCGTATTTAGGCGCTACAATTTGCTTTACACGTGTAACTTCCATTTTTATAATGGCAGCAATCGGGAATTTTTCGCCAGCTAGAGTGGCTAAAGGAATAACCAAAGTTTGAAAATCGGGGTGGAATTTACTAATTATTTCAGCTTTCCCTTTCAACTGAAATCCTTTCTGAACAAAAATATCAATGAAGCTCACGCAAACATTTTCATTTTTTTGAATATTACGGATGCTTTGGGGCGAGGCAATATGAGCAATTAAAAGAGTTGATTCATCATAAAAAGTAAAAATCTCTTTAGGCGATACATTCGGAATGCCCTCTTCTGACACAGTGGCTAGCCAGCATAATATGCTCTTACTTGCGTATCTTCTTATTTCATCAGTTATCATACAAATTTCTGATTTTGGGTTCGCTTGAAAATTAGACTGGACCGCAGCTGGAACTCTCAGAATACCAATGTTCCATAAAAGCACCAAAATTGATTAGAAGCCATTAACGTAGATTAAGAACTTCTGCCACAATCTATTTAAGTCCACCACTTTTAAAAACAAACACAAAGCTACTTATTACAAAAATATATAAACAACAAAGCCTTTAGAAATAAGAGGTTTACAAGTTGTATAGGTAAAAGATTAGCCTAGATGCTTTACTAAAATTACTTGGTGCCGGATAATTCTTTACCTGTTTCTGCTACTTGCGAATTACTAACGAAAGAAATGGATTTACTATCCGGCGACCAGGAGTTTACATTAATAGTGCCTTGCCCGCCGTACAAATACGCGACTACTCTTGGGGCTCCGCCGCTAGTAGATACTAAACGTAGCGTTACTCGTTGGTAAGAAGGGTGGGAGTTTGGGTCGATATCCGTCGGGAAAGAAATATAAGCAATCCATTTGCCATCCGGCGAAATATGCGGGAACCAGTTATGGTTTTCGTCGAAGGTAATTTGTTCTTTGCCGCTGCCATCAGGTTTCATGCGCCAGATTTGCATGGTACCCGTTGGGTTGGCGTTATAGTAAATAAACTTTCCGTCCGGTGAATATTCCGGTCCGTCTACGTGGCCGGTAATGTTGGTAGTTAAAGGTTTTTCATTGCCCGTAGCCACGTTTACCTGGTACAAATTATAAATTTTACTATTATTCCGTTGAGCCACAATGGTTACTTCCTTGTTATTAGTCGCCCAACCGTGCCAGTACGAAGGCGATTGTTCCGTTACCATTTTGGGTGTGCCGCCGGTTAAAGGCAACACATACACGTAAGAACCACCGCCCGTAGCTCCTTCCTTGTTGCTGCTAATAGCCAGTTGTTTGCGGTCGAAGGAAATTCCATGATCATTATTAATTTTAGAGATAGCACCGGTGTTTAATTTTTCCGGAGTTCCGCCGTTTACCGGAATGGTATACAAAGAGCCGCCTTCGTTAAACAGCAGTTTTTTGCCATCGGGCATCCAGTTGGGAGCTTCAAATTTACCGGAAGATTCGTGAATAACTTTTCTTTTTCCATCGGCTAAGGTCATGGTTTCCAAGCGGCAGCCTAAGGTGGGTTGTGATTTAGGAAGTGTTTTCTGGATTTGCGGATTAGGGTGGTAAATACTGGCCACCGGCTTATCGATTCTAACATTCCAAACACGGGCTTCTTCTACTGCTTCGGGGTTGTGCGACGAAATAAATAAACCGGCTAGTACCGCATCGGGCATATCGGGCATGTCGTGGGAACCAACTTCTTGCAACGGTTCGCCCCAGTTAGCTACCCGCATAATCATTTTTTTACCGCTACGTTCCAATTGTACTATCTGAAAAACGGTTTTCTTCGGATAAAAAATTTCGTCCTGAGGGTCTCGCATGTAGGCGCCGCGCAAAGGCCGCCATTGTAAAACGGTAAGCCCATCGCCATGTATCACGGCATTCATGCTGGCCGCCGCTTCGTCCGCCGATTCCCGGATCATCCAGCCAATTTTGCGGTGCGGATCTCCTTCCTGGCCAACAAATTCAAAATTAGCGGTAAGAATAAAGTCGCCTTGAATTTTATTGTACAAGTAATGAAACTCGTCGCGGTTGAACCAGATATTGCTGCCACCGCCGTTAATGGTATAAGTTTGAGTTACTTCCTCGTAACGGGCACCACCTGTTTTTTTCGGGTTGCCAATATCCGCATGGTTCTGAAAAATACCTATTGCATTAGTCTGCCCAAAGGAAGCAACATTAATTAAACAGAAAAGAACAAGAGATAGCAGTTTAAACATGATTTAAAATTAAAAAAGTAAATAATTTGTGCGGAAGAAGACTTTAAAAAAGATAGATCTATCCTAGACTCAATAGAAAGAGGAATAAGTTTAAAAGAAATACCCGTAATCCAGAGTAATAATTTTGATGCAGTTAAGGAACAAGATTCTTTACAGCTCCTTAATAATACCGGCCAATTTTACTTACAATCATTTTCTTCATTTCCATAGGTACAATAGAGCCTTGGGTGCGGTAAGCTACTTTTCCGCCGGGTTCAATTAAAAGGGTATAGGGTAAGGCGCCTTGCCATTGCGGATCAATGGCTTCGATTAATTTGTATTTGTCTTCGGAGCTCCAGAGGTAGTTTTTGTTGGATGCTTGCAGCCGTTTTAAGGTGGCAAGCGCTTTATCTTTTTTGTCGGGTTTGTCGGCGCTAATGGTAATAAACTCAAACTCGCGGTTGCGGTACATGCGGTTAATATTAACAAATTCGGGCATTTCGGCCACACACGGACCGCACCAGGTAGCCCAAACGTTTACCAGACGTACTTTATCGGTATCGTTTTTTAACAAGGCTTTTAAATCAGCTTCTTCTATTATGGTTAAGTCTACGGGTTCTTTGGCCCACACGAGCGGTGCTTTTTTCGCCCAGTCGCTTTTTTCCTGCCATTTTATAGAACAGCCAAAGGTTTTTGTTTTAGGTACAGCAACGGGTTTTCCGGCCAGTAAAGCATCCAGAGCGTTACGGGTATCTTCGGCGTTAGCCGAGCCAGGCTTTTCCGAAGCATCCAAGCGACCCGTATACTGTAATTTCCGTTGCTGATCAAACACAAAAACGTGGGGAGTTGCCATGGGACCATAAGCCTTCGACATTATTTCGGTTTCGCCGTCGAATAAATAAGGAAAATTATAGCCTTTATCTTTAGCCCGGATTTTCATTTCTTCGAAACTATCGCCTGAATCGGTATAGCCCATTTCATCTAAGGCAACTGCTTGCGGATAGTTGGGCGAAACGGCTACTACGGCCACGCCTTTGTTCTTATAATCGGTAACCAAAACCTTCATGCGGTCTTCGTAGGCCTGGGCAGTAGGGCAATGATTACAAGTGAAAATAATGGTCAGGATTTTAGCATTGGCAAAGCTTTTCAGCGAATACGTTTTTCCATCCACCCCCGGCAAACTAAAGTCCGGAGCCGAAGCTCCAATTTCCAGCGTTTTCGGATCATCCGCTAAACTGCGGGTAGCAGCCAGCAGCAGGATTAAAAAGAAGAAACAATTTTTAAAAATACGGATGGAAAAGAAGGTTTTCATAATGCTTAATCCGACTTAGTAGGCAAAACTCTTTTTAAGAATTTACGAGAATCGGAATTTAGCATTTTCTACACAATAATTTTCTAAAACTTTTTAGATAATTATTGGCGATTTAAAATTAAGATGAAGAAAAACTGAAAGCTGTTCCTTAAAACTTAGCTTAATTCAAGTAGTGTTATTTCATAGAAGTATAATTTGCTCAGGATTAAGTACATCAACAAGAAAAAAGTTAAAATTTAATTGTAAAAATCTTATTTATTGTCTACTTTAAGCATCTATCCCATTATGTTTTTGTATTAGCTCTTTCCAATAATATTTTACTGCTTACTTATAATATATTTGTGCAGCTGTTCTTCTTAAAATAAGTAAACATCTTTCTTTACTAGACAGGAAGTAGGTTAGTTTAAAACCTTTTTAGGGTACTGCTCCCGCTCATAAGAGCCTTGAAGTTTTTTCTATTTGTTGCTGCCCCCACTCAATTTTTTTCATTATTAACAGGTAAGTTTTACTTGCCGCAATAATTAAGAAGATAGATAGGAAAATCTATCATTTCTTGCTCCACCCGTCTCATTCAGAGGCTTTACTCTGATTGTGACCGCTTCACGCATTTTGATTAACCATGCAAGGCGACTCTGTCCGACAGCTATGGTTATGGTATTTAAGCTTGACCGGTCAATTTTGTTGAACACCCCGGAGTTATTAATTACTATTTAGAGAAACCACTGTATTGGCATAGTAAAATATACACCCGATAACGGATTAGTGATGGTTGTATGCGGGGCTATCGTGGCCTAGGTTGCCAAAAATTTTACTCCTTTCTTATTTTTTCACCCTTTTACCCTATAATTTCTTAGTTATGAAAACACTTTCTATGCATACGCGCCGAAAAGCTGCTTATTTGCTCGGGCTTTTCCTTTTTAGTTTGCTCTATGGTTGCGAGGATATAATTGATGAAATAGAGGATATCATTAAACGGCCACCTAAATACCGCCAGGAAAGTGCCGATGTGGTGTATGATTGGTACAAACTAATTGCTCGGATTCAATTTCGTTCCAATCCGCAACCGGTGGTAATATTCAACAACAGAAATTTTGGTTACATTGGCGTGGGTCTCTATGAAGCCGTACGTCCCGGTATAGAAAACGCCGTGAGTTTGTCTGCCCACCTTTACCTAATGCCGGATATGCCCGAACCAGAGAAGTACCGGCAATATTTATGGAGCGCTAGTGCTAATGCCGCGTTAGCCAGTATGTATAAGCAATTTATAGTGGGTCTATCTGCAACTGATATAGCCCGCATTGATTCTATGGAAAATGCTTATAATAATCGCTTTAAATTAAGCTACTCCGATGCTGTGATTTCCCGTTCACAAGCCTACGGGCGTTCTATTGCCACGGCCATTTACAACTGGTCCACCACCGATAAATTTAATCTTTCCAGTGAGGGATACACCATCCCTAAATTCCCGGGGGCTTGGGAACCTACTCCCCCAACTTTTGCCAACCCAGTAGGACCTTATTTGAAGGACTCAAGGCCTTTCCTGGCGTATAGCTTAACGGCTACAGCTCCTCCTTTACCTTTTCCTTATTCAAAAGAACAGTCCTCAAAGTTTTATAAAGCGGCCAGAGAGGTGTATAATATTGGAAAAAATTTAACGGCGGAGCAAAAAGCTATTGCTAACTGGTGGGCCGATGTGGGAGGAGCCGGCGTCGGCGTTCCCTCTCCCTATCATCTTCTTTCGATTGTAACAGGTGCTTTGGAAAGTAAGAAGGCTAAGCTGGGGCAAGCGGCAGAAGTTTATGCCAAAGTTGGAATTGCTCAGAAGGACGGACCTATTTGTACATTTCGAGGAAAATTTCAGTACAATCTTATCCGGCCGGTTACCTTTATTCAAAGGCACATTAAACCATCCTGGCAATCCTATTTACCTACCCCTCCTTATCCAGAGTATCCATCCGGACTGGTCGGATTATACGGTCCTGTTATGCAGGTGTTAATAAGAGAGCTCGGCGATATTCCTATAACGGACAACGCCTATTTTTGGAGAGGGGACGCCCCCCGTCACTATGCTTCTATTACAGAAATGAATGAAGAAGCAGCTATCTCCCGGGTTTATGCCGGCATTCACTACCGGTTTACTCAAAACATTACTATAGAAATGAGTAAAGAAATAGGAAATAAAATAGCGGATATCCAATTAATAAAAGAATAAAGAAACTTTGCCAGTAAGTTGAAACTTCAAGGGACTTATTTGAATTGTTCAGTCAAATAAATAGTAGTTGCTATGGGCAGCTGGTACAGCTTACCCATGGCAACTACTATCCGATGAATAGCCTACTTCTGGTTATAGTTGTTTGGAACTAAAACATACTGATTCCCTGATTATAACTCTGGGTTATGCCATTGAGTTGCAAAAAGGCATGGCAAGATCATTTTGGTCTTACCATGCCTTTTTGAAGCACACTAACATTAAGGTTAATTAGGAATATTATAAATCTGATAGTCCATTCTAAATGCTTTCTAAAAAGGAATTAATAATGTTTAATATTTTAATTTAGTATTGTTAGAGGTATTAAACTGGCTTTGCACCATTAACTCTAATTTGTTTGATAATTACTAATGTTGCTAAATTGTTACCCAAAAATGCTTTTAAATAGCTTTTAGTAACTTATTCTTAATTTAAGGCTAATATTTAGATAATAGCGTGGTTCTAATTTCGGCCCCGAAATAACCTATGAACCATGAAGAAAATTTTTCTACCCTTACTATTACTATTTTTAATTTTAATCTTTTTACCCAATCTAAAATTAGTTGCCCAAACCACGCAGGCCTCCATTGTTGGAATAATAACCGATGAACAGAAAAGTCCTTTACCCGGGGCAACGGTTACCGTTAAAAACGAATCAACGGGCTTTACTACGGGCACTACCACCAGCGTTACCGGCGAATATACTTTTAAGCAATTACCTTTGGGTAGTCCGTATTCCGTTACTATTTCTTTTATTGGATATGCCAGCGAAAAAAGGACCGGTTATGCCTTAAACCAAGGCGATATTTTACGGGTAAATGTGCAACTAAAAGTAGCTACTGAATCTTTAGACGAAGTAGTAGTAAGCGCCTCAGCTTTAAAAAACCAGGTAGGTAATTTTGGCGCGGCTACTTCGGTTACTGCCCGCGATATTGCTAAATTACCGGTGAACGGTCGTAATTTTACTACTTTAATTGATTTATCGCCTTTAAGCCGGGGCGGTAATATTGCCGGCCAGTTGGCTTCGTCTACTAACTTTACCATTGATGGCATGACGGCTAAAAACCCCACTTCGGGCGGTACTACCAACCGGAACGGCGGACCTTATGCCATTTCGATGGAAGCCGTACGGGAATTTAACGTAGTAACCAACCAGTACGATGTAACTTACGGCAGGAGTGGCGGTGGCACCGTTAGTACTGTTACTAAATCAGGAACAAATACTTTTAGCGGCAGCGCCTTTACCTATGCCCGGGCCAATTGGTTATCGAGCCCCTACGATATCCGGGGAAACAAACGAGACGTGGATTTTTCTACTTACCAGTACGGTTTCTCGTTAGGGGGCCCCATTGTGAAAGATAAAGCGCATTTTTTTGTAGTTTGGGACCACCAGGCCGATGCCCGACCCCTGCAAATTGCCGATATCCAGACGCCGGAAGATGAAAGACGCTTGAATGTGTCGCAGGCTACTTTAGATCAGTACCTACAAATTGCCCGGAACAAATACGGGGTAGGCAACTCACCACAATTTGGGTCCTTTAATAAAAAAAGAGGTACCGATGCCATTTTTGGCCGCATAGACTGGCAGCTAAACAATAAAAATTTACTTACTATCCGCAACAACTTTGTGTACGACCAGAACAATCTGGGCTTAGATGACAACAGCAGCATTAACTTATTTGAGGTATACGGCGATGTAAAATCGATTGACAACAGCTTTCTAGCTACTTTACGAACTTCCTTCAGTCCCCGGCTTACCAACGAGTTAAAAGTTCAGCATTTATATACTTTAGAAGAATCTACGCCCGGTTCGCAGTTGCCGGGTCAGAATATTCCGCGGGCAATTGTGGAGCGCGTGGGTTCGGTGGTAGATGATAAAAATGTGTTTACCACCATTCAGTTGGGCGGGCAACGTTACTCGCCGGAACATTTCTACAACAACGTGGTGCAATTAGTAGATAACGTGTATTATAATACCAACAAAATCAATTTTACTTTCGGTACTGATATTATGTACAGCCATTTAAATTCGTTGTATGGCAGCGAAATGAACGGCCGTTTTTACTTTACCGGTCTCGAAAATTTTAATAATCTAAAGCCTTACCGGTACGCCCGCGAAATTTCTTTATCGCCCGATCACAGTGTAGAGCAAAATATCCTGAATACCGGTTTGTACGCGCAAATGCAAACCCGATTAGCCCGCGGTTTAGACGTGTTGCTGGGTGTCCGGGCCGATTATTCTAATTACATGAACAAGCCCAACTTTAATCAGATTGTATTCGAAGACTTAGGCTTACGCACCGACAATGGTTTGGCTACTTTTCAGGTGCAGCCCCGCGTGCAGTTTACCTGGGACGTGAATGAAAAACAAAGGGATTTTGTACGATTCGGGGCGGGTATTTTTGGATCGGATATTAACAACTATGCCATGATTAATAATATGTTGTTTGATGGCACCAAAGTATTGTCAGTGGATATGCAAGGGGCGAATGTTCCGGCGCCTAATTTTGTACAGTACCGTACTAATCCGGCTTCGGCACCAGGTACCGAATTGTTTAATTTGCCCGGAGTACAACGCCTGGCAACCATTAATATGAACGGCGCTAACGCCAAAGTACCTGTTATTTACAAAGCTAATTTTTCTTACAACCGCTTATTCACGGATCGGTTTAAAATGGGCGTGAGTTTGTTTGCCAGCTTAGGCCGCAATAACTACATGTACGTAGACCGGAACATGGCCGAGCAACCATTCTTTACACTGGCCAACGAAGGCAACCGCGGCGTTTACGTACCGGCTGGTTCTATCAATCCGGCTAATGGCGCTACCGACTGGATGCAGGGCCGGAAAACAGACCGGGTAGGACGCGTGTTGGAGTTAGTAAGCGAAGGTAAGGTAAACCATTACGCGGCAGTAGTAGATGGTACCTACCGTTACTTTAAAGACGGAGAAATTTCTTTTAGTTATACCAAAAATCAAATTAAAGATAATACCTCCTTTAATGGAAACGTAGCCAATTCGGCCACTTTATCTTTAATGGTGAAAGACGATCCCCGGAATTTGAACCGGATGACGTATTCGGATAATCAGTTTAGCGATAAAGTGGTATTTTACGGTACGTTACCTTCTTTTTACGGTGTGAGCGTAGGGGTGCGGTATTCAGGTATTGGCGGTACCCGTTACTCCCTGGCAGTAGCCGGCAACGTAAACGGCGACTTTGTTAACTCCAACGACTTAGCGTATGTTTTCGACCGTAATAATCCGGCGGTAAACGAAAAGTATATTGCCGGCCTAAATTCCATTTTAAATAACCCCAATGCCGACCAAAGCATTAAAGATTATATTCAGAGCAGCTTAGGCAAAGTAGCCGAAAGAAATGGCGGTATTAATAATTTTTACGGGGTATGGGATTTACGCGTAGGTAAACGCCTTAAAACCTTTGGTACGCACAGCCTGGAGCTATCGGCCGATGTATTTAACGTAGCCAACTTACTAAATAAAAAATGGGGAACTACTAAAACCTTAGGTAAGCAAAATATTTACACCCTTACCAGCTTTGACCCGGCCACACAAGCGTATAATTACAATGTTAACGCAAACGCCGGCGTTGTTACTCCCTCCGGAAACCCTTACCAGATCCAATTAGGAGTACGCTATAGTTTCTAATTTTAATTAATTTTTCCGGATAAGCACACTTTCTTCTGGCAAGTGTGCTTATCTTTTTTCACCTTTAACTTCCTTTTCTTTTAAACTTACCATCGTATACTATTCTGATTTATGAAAAAAATATTCTGCCTAGGTTTTTTCTTAATGACTTTTCTTTTTCACGACAGCTTTGGTCAAATGAATAAGTTCGCTCCAGTTTATTTAACTAATTATACTTTTTCGAAAAACCGGTTAGTAGTAGGTACTCTTAAACTGCGGGCCGGAACGGATGCAAAAATTCAAAGCGTAAGTGTAGCCGGCGAGCAGGCCGAGGTCTTTAAAATAAACAAGGATCAACTTTCCGTTCGTAAAGAAAAAGTAAATAGTAGTAAAAGTCCGCTGGAAGTAGTGCTAAAAGTAAAAACCACCGCCGGCGAGTATCAAAATACCTTCCGGATTGTGAAAGACGAGTTTATCCGGAACAAAGTAGTAGCGCATCGCGGTGCCTGGAAAAATACTGGCGTAGCCGAAAATTCAGTAGCTTCTTTAAATCATGCGGTAGCTTTGGGTTGCGAAGGCAGCGAGTTTGACGTGCGCATGTCTTCCGACTCGGTGTTGTATGTAAACCACGATCCGGAAATTCAAGGAATTTCGATTGCCAAAGCCAGCTCTAATGAGTTAAATACTATAAAATTATCGCACGGCGAATCTTTTCCTACGCTCGAAGCTTACTTAAAAGCGGGCATGGGACAAACTAAAACCAAGCTTATCCTGGAAATTAAAGCATCAGAATTAGGAAAAGAAAACTCTCTGGCCGCTACCCACCGAATTGTTAAAATGGTAGAAGATTTACAAGCCCAAGCCTGGGTAGATTACATTAGTTTTGACTACGACGTTTGCCTGGAGGTAATGAAATTAGCGCCTTACGCCAAAGTAGCCTATTTAAACGGCGATAAAACACCAACTGAACTGGCTCAAGCTAATTTCTTCGGGTTGGATTACCATTTCAAAGTTTTACAGAAAAATTCAAACTGGGTTCAGGAGGCGAAACAAAATAAACTAACCATTAACGTCTGGACGGTGAACGAGAAAGCCATGCTGGAAGATTTTCTGAAACAGAACGTAGATTTTATTACTACCAACGAGCCAGAATTACTTTTAAATCTAATTTCTGCTAAATAGGTAATTGACTAGAAAGAGTAAATTTAAATTCTTGATACGAAAAAACTTCAATCCCCACTAAAATGTAAATTAAAATCTCTTTTAATACGGTTAGTACAGGCTTGAAACAAGGCATAGCCGAGTATAGAGCCTGTGCTTTGTTGGCTGAAGGATTTCCTATTCTTCTACAATTGTCAATGAATTGAACTCTCCATTCCAAGTTTTATTATCATTGGAAACAATTTCTAAAAACTCTAAAACTCCTTCTTCACTTAAGTTCAATTCAAAAGAAATTGGGAATTCAAGTGTGTCAATGTAGTAGTTTTTACTTACACTTAAATAAGTTTTTGCTTTTGGAATTTTATTGTTCTGCCGCTTTTGTCCCTTAGGATCAAAGTTGACATACCAACCAACGCCAGTAAATTCACGTGTTTTGACTTTTAAATCCAGCATTTGATCCTTCAAAAATGGGTGTGTTTCTCTATGAAACCTTTCAATCTCAGATAGGATAGCGTATTGAAGAGAATTTAATTTTTCATTCATTTATTAGGTTGCTTCTAAAATCAGTTTACTGCCAACAGCCATATTCCATCATAAAACAAGCACTATTCAGGTAAATATAACGTTTGGGTAGTAGCAATTAAAAGATTGCTTACGTATATTTATCCGGAGTACTGTTTGGGAGTTACTCTATAATTAGAAATAGAATGATGCGAAAATATATTTGTTTGTGGGCTTTGTTTTTGGGAATAAGTGCCAGCACTCTGGCTCAAACTTCCGGTAACGCACCAGCCGAATTAAACAGTGTACCACCCGCTCAGGAAACTGCTGTTACCCGGGCTGATTCAGTAAAAACTACCCAAGTATCGTCGGTTAAACCTGTTCGTAGAGTTTCGTACAGTATGTCGGCGGGGGCACAGTTTGCTCCGGGTTGGGGTTCGGCCACTTATCTGGAGCCTAGCGTTATGGTGCCCATTACCAAGCGCTTTAGCGGCTTTGCCAGTTTAAACATGATCTCTACTTTTGGCAATAATTACAATTGGTTTGGCCGGGAAAATGCAGGTGCCAATTATACTCCTTTACAAAACAGGCATTTTATTTTACATGCTGGCGGTAATTACCTGGTGAACGACCGGTTGCGTTTAACTGGCAGTGTGTGGCGCGATTTATCTAAAAATCCTATGCCGGCTCCGGTTAATTTATTAATGCCTGGTGGCAGCAATGGCATGCAATTCCGGGCTCATTATAAGGTAAGCGATAATTTTTCTGTATCCGGAGGTTTGCGCTATTCCAACGGCAATGCCTACCAGAATAGTTGGTATAATCCTACCTCGCCTTATGGCTATTAAGTAACATTATTAAGTAAACGGTATAACAAAAAGAGCATGTTGCCATATTCAAGCAACATGCTCTTTTTGTTTTTTGAATTTAGTAAATTCTACGGCTTGCCAAGAGTAGAGTGCGCGTTACTCAGAGGGGTGCTTCGATGCAATACATACTTGTGTTCTGAGCAAAATAAAAATCCAAGTGCGATACATTTTTATTCGGAATTACACTAACGGCATTCCGAATGAGCAAAGGTGTACCATCTTTCCTCGTCATCTTAAAAATGCGCCAGTGGCCAATAGGTAAATCAATGACGTAACTTAAAAGTAGATCGTGGCTTAAACCAGAATAAACTTTTAGAGCAGTAATAGTATTGTCGATAATAGAACCAATCGGTTCAACGTAAACCTTAATTTCGATAAAAAGTTGGCCCAAAGAAAATGATGCTTTCTTTGAGCCAACATGTAATTGAAGCAGGTATTCTGGTGGTAATTTTAAGTAAATTCTTTACTCCTTCATACCAAAATTTATTATTTTACCCGCCGAATTTACAGAAAAGTTCATCTGGAAAAGATTGCCTTGTTTTTTATCTTTAAAGGTGGCAGTACCGGTTGTCACGTCAATGGGGCTCTGCGTTACTCTTTCTATCCCACCGGTATTTTGGTACATTTCTTTCGCCCGCATAATTAGATTTTCACTAGTTAATGTTTTCAGCACCGATTCGTCCATGTGTGTTTTTAAGAAACTTTGTATTTTTTCATCGGAGTTAGAATTAATAGCTTCCACAAAAGCAGTAAAAATTGTTTGGTAAGCATTTGTTAATTTTTTAATTTCGGCGGGGCTTAATTTAACTGTTGCTGCCTGAGGCTTCATTTTTATCCAGACATCTTTTTTAAAAGCTACTACCTGCGTAATGGTGCCATTTTGGTCGCGGGCAAAGTCGAGCGTAAAATCCGGATGATCGTTGGAAACAAAGCTAAGTTCAGATTTTTGCTTAAAACTTATTTCGTTATTGCTCCACGATTCTTTCAGTGTTAACTGATCGACGTACGCACTAATCTTAATAAAAGCATTTTGATTGCCCAATAACTGGTACGATCCTTCAAATATTTTAAATTCTTTTGAATGGCGGGCATCTGTCTTAACGGGTTTTAAAAACAGCGAAAAGGTAAAAATGAAGGCCAGCAGGAGGGAAAATGATTTTACAAGTAAATTGGAAAAAGTAAGGTTAGTTTTCATGTTTATTCAAGTTAAGGTTGATTTTCCAGTATAATAATTGTGATAAGTGGATTAGAAATTGGTCAAAAGGTATTGAGTAACACTTCTTTCCTGATAAGAAAAAATGAAAAAAGTACTAGTACAAATAGTTGTTATTGGGCAATAAAACGTTATCTCATACTCGGCCGAAGTACGATGGCATTTTTCTTAGTTATTTTAATAATTACTTTTCGCTTTGAATTACTAAAAAATGACTTCTATTACTTTTTGTAAGTAGATAATCAGGCAAAACTTTAAAAAATTATCTGCCTGGCTGCTTTGTTTGCATATATAATTGCTCGCGTTTTTCCAGGTTTTGCAATACTTCGTTTTTTTCTAATAATGCAGGTCGTAGTTTTTTTTGCGAAAGTAAGAGTAATTGGTCACCGATATGTTTGCTGCCGGGTTGGGTAGCATTGCCGTAACTAAGTAGTACCTGAGCTTTTACTTTAGGCCCAAATTCAGTAATGGCTACGTAACTATCGCCGCCCATGGCAAAGCTTTTTTTGCCGTCGGTGGGAGTTTGCGAAAACTGAATAACCCGAAAAGCGCCAAACTGATCGGGGCCGCCGTTGCCAGGTAAATTAAAATTACCCATCCGAAACCGGTAAACCTCCCCCCAGGCAATATCCAGAGCACCATAATCTGTTTCTACTTCCAGGGCAGCCCGGGCAAATAAAGCAACCGCTTTTTTTGGGTCTTGCAAGCCATCCGGAGTAGTTAAAGGGTGAGCCGGGTCCCAGGGTGTTTGAAATGGATTACGGTCTAATTTATTTAGCCAACGTACAAATAACACGGCACCTTTGCTTTGCGTATTGGTGGTTTTATCCCATTTCTGGAGAATTGGAAGAGCCCGAATGGCAACCGGGTCCGGGTATTGCCGTATGGCGACCAGTAGATCGTCCAGGATTCGGTCGGCGGCTTCCAGACCGGTGTTTAATTTGTAATCTACCAGTTCATTAAACGTAATAGACGCATCGTCTTTTAATAATTTTATGGCTCGTTGTGGCCGCAAACGCACTTCCTGCGGCGACATATAAGCCGGGAACTTATCGGGTTGCAAGGCAGCAGGGTAAGTGCTGGTCCAGGGCGGATCGTTGGCATTTTGTACAAAACCAGTTTTAGGGTTCAATACCTTAGGCAAATCTTCGTAGGAGTGGTATTGTGTCCAGAGAAATTTCGAGGAGCTGCCATCCAGAGTCCGTTTCCAGAAAGCCCAGTCGCCTTCGCTGCGTTTAGGTACGTTGCCGTTAAACAGGTAGAAAATGGTACCTTCCCGGTCGGCGTAAATAACGTTAAACATAGGATTTTGCAGCATTTTTAAAGCGACTTCAAACTCTTTAAAGTTTTGGGCCAAGGCCATTTTATGGTATTGAGCACTTAAAAAAGCATTTTCTAAACCCGCTATCCGAAGGGCATAAGCTTTCCCGTTTTTTTCGCCCATTACCGGTCCATGTTTAGAAGTTAGGAATTCGGCGGGTTGGGTAAGAAAACTACCATCGGCCTGCCGAATTTTTAAAGTAACTTTTCTTCGGGTAAAAGGCTGTACTACTCCGTCGAGCAGGTAACCAGTGTTTTTAAGGGTTAATTCGTACCGGTCCGAGGCATCAATAGTATTGACGGTATGGGTCCAACCCAGGTTATCGTTAAAAGCAATGTTGAGCACCGGTTGTCCTATTAAAGAGGCGCCATAGGCCTGAAACCCGGGAGCGGTAAGGTGAGCTTCAAAAAACAAATAAAAATCGCTCCAGGGTAAATGCGGATTGGCCATCAGCATTGCATTTTTTGATGCCGATTTTGTGGGGCCAATCGCATAGGCGTTCGAACCGGGCGTAGATGGCTGTAAAGCATTATATATATCGCCGGCGGCTAAAAATTCGAGGCAAATTACCCGGGTACTATGGGCGAGTACATCAACTGGGGTAACAGGTAATACCCGTTTAAAACTTGGGTCAATGGTGTTGGGATGCGCCTGGGCATAAGCATTAATTCCTTTCACAAAAGCATCTAAGTAACTTTTGTATTCAGGTTCCTGTTGCGCATATTGCTTGCGGGCGTTTTCGGGTAAGTTAAAAAGGTGCACTTGCTTATCAGTAGCCAGGTAATCCATGCCCCAATATTCGGCGGCGCGGCCGCGGGCCTGACCGTATAATTTTAAAAGTAAATTAGCATGGTTGTGCATTTGCGCCCAGCCAAAGGCGTAATACATTTCTGGTATATTGCGGCCATACACGTGCGGTACGCCGTATTTATCCCATAATATTTCGGTAGGAGGATTCGCTACCGTTCCAGTAGAAGCCTGGTTCTGGCCAAAGGTTACCGGTGCCAGCAAGCAAAATATGTAAAGCGTGAATAACTTTTTCATAGGGCAGGTTTACCGGGCCATTTAATAGTACAGATGCAACCTGTTTTAATTTCCATAAATATTTTTTCTTTTTAAAGAAAAATCCGGAAGCAGATATTTCTTGTTATTCTTAAATACTTAAAACCCGGATATTGTTACCCTCCAATCCAACAAAAGAAGGCCACACAATTAGTATTTTCGAAGAAATGACTGAAAAGGAATTGGTTTTATTGGTCAAAAAGATTCGATTTTGAAGAAAAATAAGGTGGAGGTGTCTTCCAGATTTGTTAATCCTATTTATTCAATTTTATAAGCCAAGAATAAACAACAATAACCAACACAACTGACACCAGATTGGCTATGGAGCACCTGCTAGATTTCTGGTGCGTAGCATTCCGACGTCAGGAGTAAAGGAAAGATAGCGAGTGCGAGAGAGTTAAACGAGGCCCGCCGGCCACGAGGCAAAACTTGAAATATCAACCTAGATAGCACCCGAGCCTGGAGTCTTGAAAAGGCTCCAAAGACAAACCATTTGAAGTAAGTTTTAAAGAATCTAATCTACAAAAACCTAAGGTTTCTTAATAAAGCCAAATGTTGCTAGGTTGATTTAGGAAGCTCATAAAAAATTTATTAAAAAGAACTATTTCTCCTTTAAAAGGACAGTAGCTTGTTTGGCAACTTCAACATCGTGAGCAACCTCAGGCCGAATTTTCTCCCAGTGGAAACGTAAATGGTCGTTCTGCTGCCAGGGTTTGCTATCCTGCTCGCTATAATGCACCAAAGGCATATCGTTATAAATAGGTCGGGTAATGGAGATTACTTCGTCCCAATAACGCAGGGCATTCTCCAGGTGCTTTACGGCTTGTTGTTTGTTTTCTTCACCACCTTTTAAACGGTAAGTTTGCAGAGCCACACCTCCTCGTAGTTTTTCAGCAAAATGTAAACCCAGGTTAGCCCAGGCTTTTACATCGGCCACTTCGTACATGAGCGTGTTATTATTTTGAGTATTTATATTTTTTACTAAATCCAGGGCTTTGCGGCAATCCTGTTCCAGAATTTGGGCCAAAGCTGGCGGGGTAATTTTATTTTTGGCAAACGTACCGCCCGAAGTAGTAGTTTTTACATAATCCAGAATGGAAACATAATCCGGGTCGAGGGTAGGTTGGTTAATCTGGCGATCGACGGAGATGTAATACACTCTTTTATTTTTTGAATCTAGGGCCAGCATGCCTTCGCTGTACAACGAAAAATCCCAGGTAAAATCATAAGAAGATGCCAGGCGCAAAGCGGTGGAACTTGCCCGGGTATACGCTTCTAGTAAATTTTTTCCGGGTTCCCCGTACCTACGAGTAAATTCTGCCTGAAATATAGCATCCGGGGTGGCTGGATTGTAAAGCAACCGGCCCCAGATTTTATAAAACAACCATTGGCGTTCAAAGGCATACTTCCAGTCAACGGGGCCGCTTATTTTAGTAAAGTAATCTTTGGCTGGAATATAGGTTTCGGAACCAAGAAAATAACCGCCCACATAAGCCGGCGAATTCTGAATAATGTGTTCCCGTACAAAACCGGGTACTCCCCAGCGCAAACAGAAAAAATCTTCGTTGCGGGCTGTCCAGGTAATTTTATAATCTTCCGGAACCGGCTTAAAATACGTACCGTATAGTTTACCTCCGTGTACTTTAATAAGCTTTGGTGTGGAGTGCGCGTGCGACCAGTTAAATTTTAAATCGGCCCAGATAGGTGGAATGATAAAATCCATGGCCGCTTCTTTTTCAATTCCTTTGCGGGTAATCTGCTCCATTTCCACGGTAGTAGCTCCCAACGAAGCTGTATTGCCCGAAAAAGGAATCCGGTGCACCAGTTTTGATTTACGACCGGCCAAGCGCATGCCTTCAATAATGGTTACTTTCATCCAGTCTTCGCGTTCCTGCGGCGTCATACCGCCCATACCTTCGCCGAGGGTTAAGCCAAATCCGGTCAGGTCGGGGTATTCCTGCAAAACCTGTGCGACGCTTTCGCGGGTGTAGCGTTTAATAATTTCGGAAGTATCGCCTTTTACAAAAAAATGATGTTCCAGGTTATCCAGGGCCACATTATGCGCTTTGGCAAATTCCGGACTCACAAAAATGTTAAATGGAACCAGGTAGGTATCAATGCCGCGTTCTTTGGCCATCCGGAATATGCTCCGAAATAAGTTTTGCCAATCCTGCATTTCTTTATCAGTGAAGGGCGTGGCTTCCGGAAAATTTTTCGCCTTTATCATGTAGGTATAAGGATGCAGGTTCCATAAGGTAAGGGCGTTAAACCGGTTTTCGACCATCATATCTAAAAACGCCCGCCAGTAATTTACATCCCGGCAAGTTTCAATGTGTTGGTCCAGCGAATAACTGTGCCGGTAAGTGTCCCAGGGCAGGTCGAACTTTATGGCTCTAAAAGGTAATTTCGGACTTTCGCTTTGGGCTTTTACATCAGTTAGTTTGGTGCCATTTCGTAAAGCTTCGGCCACCGATAAACTGCCGTAGATTAGGCCCGTTCCGTCGGTGCCGGTAATGGTGATTTTTTCACCGGTTGGTACAACAGCATACGCTTCTTTTGCTAATTTTCCGGCTTGTACGGCTAAAGTAATCGTAAAATCGGCCGGCGCTTTTTGTAGTTTATAGCCTTGTTTCATTAAGGATTTCTCCAGCATTTGGGCGGCATAAGCTGCCTGCGGGGATTTATTGTTATTTTGAATGGCCACACTTTGAGCCCAACTAAGGTGAATAAGCCCTACAAAACTTACCAGAAAACACCAAATACTCTTTTTCATATTAAATAAATCAAGGTAATAACTACCCCAAATGAATGAATACAAAGTTAAATTCCCGCTGATAAAACGGAAAAAACTTTAAGATAACACAAATAATCCGAAGCAGATAAATTAGGTAAAAGAATACTTTTTCTGCCAGTAATAATAAGTTCCGTTTTAGATTTTACTAAATCAGCACTACTCCCTTTAAAATAGATTTTTATTATTTACTATTTTAGTATATTAAATTCCCATTTGTCAGAATTAAGAAACAAGAGCAAAAGCAGCGACTGTTTTCTTATTTTCTAATCTGATAGCATTCAAAATAAACTGAAAATATATTGTTTATGGCAAAATCTACCACTTGCCCCGCGCGGGTACAATCAGTTTTTATTTTATTCTTTTCTATAAGTTTTTTACTGACTAGTCTACCGCTATCTGCCCAAAAAAAGAGCCGGCAAAAAACAACCAGTACTACAGCCACCAATATTGTACTTACCGATAAAGAAACCAGCCGCTACCGGATAGTGGTGCCCGCAGCGGCTACTCCGCACGAGTTAAAAGCTTCGCAGGTTTTACAAGATTATTTGCTCCAGATTTCGGGCGTAGCATTGCCCATAGTGGCCGATAATAAAGGCCGCAGCCGGTACGAGATTGTGCTGGGGCAAAATGAGCGATTGGCCGAAGCTGGTATTGCTGTAGATTTTAATAAACTCAAGGAGGATGGATTCTTAATTAAAACTGATAGCCTGCGTTTAATTATTGCGGGTGGCAATGAAAAAGGTACTTTGTATGGCGTGTATACCTTTCTGGAAAAATACTTGGGTTGCCGCATGTATAGCGATAAAGTAAAAGTAATACCTACCCAAAAGCGGATTGCCTTAGCCCAGATTAACGACTTGCAAGTGCCGGTAATTCTGTTCCGGGATACACATTACCGGGGTACCTGGGATGCCGAGTATACTGATTGGCACAAGCTCGACCACGATAAGGAAGGAGGCCGCCCGGATTGGGGCATGTGGGTACATACTTTTAACGAGTTAGTTCCACCGCAGAATTACTACAAAGAACACCCCGAATATTTTTCCATGGTGAATGGCAAACGCATTCCCACGCAACTCTGTCTTACCAACCCGACTGTTTTAGAAATTACAATCCAGAACCTCCGCCGGAAAATAGCCCAAAACCCTACGGCCACGTACTGGTCGGTGAGCCAGAACGATAACCGGAATTTCTGCACCTGCGATAATTGTCGCGCTATTGATGAGCGAGAAGGTTCGCCTTCTGGCTCTATCATCCAATTTGTGAACCAGGTAGCACAGCAATTTCCGGATAAAGTTATATCTACTTTGGCTTATGAATACGGCCGCAAAGCACCCAAATCGTTAAAGCCGCAGCGAAACGTAAATATCATGCTCTGCAGCATTGAGGTAAACCGCGATAAACCTATTAGTGAAGACCCAACCAGCGATGATTTCCGGCGCGATGTAGAAGAATGGGGTAAAATTTCCAAAGATATTATTGTATGGGATTATGTAATTCAGTTCAACCACTTGGTTAGTCCCTTCCCGAACTTGCATGTACTGCAGCCCAATATTGCATTTTTTGCCAAGCACGGCGTAACAGCTATGTTCGAACAAGGAAACCGCGAAGTAGGAGGGGAGTTTGCCGAACTCCGGAGCTACCTAATCTCTAAACTTTTGTGGGACCCGAACCAGAATGTTGACGTTTTAATGGATGATTTTCTGCAAGGATATTACGGAGCCGCTGCCAAACCCATCCGGACCTACATCAACGAAATGCGCGAAGCCTTACAAAAATCTGGTGCCACTCTCAAAATATTCGGAACACCTTACGATGCTGCCACCAGTTATTTAACTCCTGCTCTTATCCGGCGGTACGAGCAATTATTCGATGAAGCCGAAGTAGCCGTGAATCAGGATGCGACGTTGCTGGAGCGAGTAAAAATTGCCCGTTTGCCATTGGAGTACGCTATAATGGAACAAGCTAAGAAAAACTTTACCGGGGAGCAGGGTGTGTTTGTAAAAACCGATGGACAATGGAAGGTGCGTTCGGCTATACGGGCTAAGATTGACCCGTTCGTGGATTTATGTAACCGCCAGGGAGTAACGCAGGTAAAGGAATGGAGTACTTCGCCGGAAGAATACCGGGCGGCCATGTACCGTTTATTTTCCCAGGGCATGAAAGAGCACCTGGCTTGTAATAAAAAAGTAAAATTTTTAAGTCCGGTTTCAGAAAGCTTACCCGCTGAAGCAAATAAAATGCTCACCGACGGGGTACGCGGTAGCCATGATTACGCTTTCAATTGGTTTTCTTTCAGCGGCAAAGACCTGGAAGTAGTAATTGACCTGGAAGAAATAAAACCAGTAAAACGGATTGAATCGGCGTATCATCAGTTTGCCTTTTGGCTTGGAATTTTACCTAAAAAAGTAGAATACTCTGTTTCTATTGATGGGGAAAATTTTGAGCAGGTAGGATTAGTAAATAATACCTTACCTATTGACCAGTACGGTGGCATCCAAAGAGATTTTGTTTCGGAATTTACACCCCGGAACGCCCGCTACGTGAAGGTAAAGGCTTATACCATTGGCAACACACCCGAGTGGCACCCCGGCGCCGGACGCCCAGCTAACATGCGGATTGATGAGATTGTAGTGGAATAGACGGTATAACTTTTAAAACTTCTTTTAATTTGGTTGGTTTACGTACCTGGTTTGGATTGACATTAAATTTACTAAAATGTAGTTTAAAGTTTAATTAGCTGATTCCGTGAAGTCTTTTCAAGCCTTCATTTAGCGGTACTGATGCGGGTTGAACCGTAACCAGTTAGCCCCGTGGCCGGCGGGCCTCGTTTGGCTCTCTCGGGCTGGTCTAAGCTTGTTTTGTTCGTGCCTCACCATGCCTCGTTCCTCGGCACCAGAACCTTAGAAGGCCCTCAACAGCCAAACTGGTGTTATTTATTCTTGGCTACCGTTGTTTTGGCAATAGGGATAATAGATTTAGTAAAAATTAATGGTCTGCTATAACGCGAGCGTCTTCGCTCATGTTGTTCATCGTTCGGCCTCTGGCCGGTAGAAACAGGCGAATGGATGCACTCTAAACAGGAATAAGGCTTTTGGACTTGCCCAGCTGGAGGCCTCCTTAATAAGCATCACGAGCGTTGAGTGCTCACGAAAGCAGGATTTTATCAGAACTTAACAGAACTGCACTTCGGAGGGGTAGGGGAGGATAAGTTTTTACGAATTTTAATTTTCTTTCTTCAAAGATTACTAAGTACTTCGACGAAAGATAAAGTTACCATCCTTTGGCCGTTTGGGAAACCTGGGCTACCGCTTTGGCCTTTTTTGCGAGACGTTTAAAAGAGTAATTTACCATTTAAAATCAAATACATGAAATACAGAAAATTTGGTAATAACGAGCAGCTTTCGGCCATTGGGTTGGGCTGTATGAGTATGAGCCACGCCTATGGAGTTCCGGACGATGACGAATCAATTGCTACCCTGCATTATGCTTTAGACTTGGGAATTAACTTTTGTGATACCGCCGATGTATATGGCAACGGCAAAAACGAAGAATTGATTTCTAAAGTATTGGTACAAAACCGCGCTAAAATTTTTATTGCCACCAAGTTTGGTTTTACTCAGGATGCGGCTGGTAATATGGTGTTCAACGGTTCAGCGGCTTACATGCGGAAAGCCGTTGAAGCCAGCTTAAAAAGACTCAAAATAGAGACCATCGATCTTTATTATGCCCATCGCATTGACCCGAACGTACCCGTTGAAGAAATGGTAGGCGGTATGGCCGAACTGGTGAAGGAAGGTAAAGTGCGATACCTGGGTTTATCCGAAGCCTCGGTAACTTCTATTAAAAAAGCACATGCGGTTCACCCGATTAGCGCCATTCAAAGCGAATATTCTTTATTAACCCGCGAGGTAGAGAAAAATGTGTTGCCGGCCTGCAAAGAGTTGGGTATTGCCTTCGTGCCATTTAGTCCTTTGGCCCGTGGCTTAATGACCAACACTTTAAATGTAAATGAGCTACCCGAAAACGATTTCCGCCGTAAATTACCTCGTTATCAACCCGAATATCAAGGTAATAACCAAAAATTAGCGGCTGCTTTTGCTCAATTAGCTTCTGGATTTGGTTGTTCTCCGGCTCAATTAGCTCTGGCCTGGGTGCTAGCGCAAGGCGATAATATTATTCCGATACCCGGCACCAAAAAACGGGAAAAATTAGCTGATAATGCGGGTAGTGTAGAGGTAAATTTAACGTCGCAACACTTACAGCAAATAGAAGATTTACTAATTGAATACCCGAACACCGGCGACCGTTATGACGAAGCCAGTAAGAAAATGGTGGATAAGGATATTTGATAAGTTAACGGCACCCATGAAGTTTTAAAATGGCACGAGGCTCCAGCCTCGTGTCTACCCATTGGGTAGGTCACTGGCCAGGTTTATGATTAGGCATTTCCTAAAAGCAATCAGGTTAAATTTTAAACGGCCAGAGGCCGGACGATGTTACTCACGAGCGAAGACGCTCGCGATATAAAAGAACATCCTGCAAAGTTGTTTTTCTACTCGATAAGCTTCAAATACTAACAGGTAGCTTGCATTATCTAGAGAGTTTACTTCAGTAAATTATAGGCTTGAATCATCTAAGTCTATCATCCGTTAAAAAGTAGAAGCCGGTTTGGTTAAAACTTGCTTATCTTTTAGTAATTGTTCTTTCAGTTTAGTAAAATCCACATCCTGCACGGCTTTTTTACTTTCAATAGCCTGAGCGGCGGCAGTAGCCGCACTTTGCCCCAGAATCATAAAAACGGGTTCCATGCGGATAGAGCCATAGGCAATATGCGAACTGGATAAACAAACCGGTACGAATAAATTCTGGCATTCCTGCTTTTTCGGGATAATAGCACCGTAGCCAATCTGGTAAGGTTCTTTGATATGCACGCCAATATCGCCTTCGTTTTGCACGTAGCCGTCGGGTTTTACGTAGCGTTGAATGTTGTGCGAATCTAAAGAGTAAGAGCCCATACCCACCGGATTATTTACCGGCTTTCGGCCCAAAGTTTCGTTTTCCGTCATTACGTAATTGCTTAACATGCGGCGGGCTTCCCGCACATACAGTTGGTGCGGCCAGTTGCCATTGTCGGTAAATTCGTCTTTGGCTAAACCCCAGGTATTAAATTCTTCCTGCACCTCTTTCGGTATCCGCTTGCTGGTCGCGATAAAGTATAACAAACCTTTTTGGTACGTTTCGTGGGCTTTTATTATTTCTTGCCGGCGTTCGAAAGTAGCTTCGGGATAATCGTAGCTCATGCCAATATAATCGGTACTTACTGGGCCGTGGTTGTTGGTGTCGGTTTTCCGGTTTGGGATGGGGTCAAATTTCCGGAACAACTCCCGCCAGCCAGAATCAAAAACCCGCACCAGCAATTCGTATTGGGTAGAGTCGTACCCGTCGGGTTTGGGGAACGGTAACCGGTTTTCCGGGTGATTGCTGAGGCACATCCGAAAGCAATAAGCCTGTACTTTATTATCCCCTTCGCCTTTTTCTCCCGGATTTTCCGGGGAAATTAAGGGTAGCAAACCACTAGCCGAATTACCTGGAATTTTATACGGGTCAATGTTTTTCTTGAAATAATGGTCGTGGTGCAATACTCCGGTTTGAATGCCATTATATTCTTCACCGTAAACCGAATTAGCTTCCCGACCCACATGGTAACTAATCCCAGCGGCAGCCATTAAATCGCCTTCGTAGGTAGCATCAATAAACATTTTACCCGCGTAAGTTATACCGCTAAGAGTTTGAAAGGACGTAATTTTACCGTTTTTCTTTTGTACCCCATTTTCGCGGTTCAGCCATTCGTCGCGGAATACCGGTATTTTGTTTTCTCTTACAAAATCTTCAAAAATAGTTTCGGCAACGTGGGGTTCAAAAATCCACATGGTACGTTCGGTACCGTCCATGGCAGGCGTACCCTGGCCTTTGTTGCCGTATTCTTCTTTTTTCTGCCAACGCCAGGCTTCTGGCTTTTGGTAATGTTGGTAAACCCGTTGGTAAAATTCACGGGCAATGCCGCCAATTACGGCTTTATTCCCGGTATCGGTAAAACCTAATCCGCCGGAAGCCATACCTCCTAAATGTTTATCCGGCGAAACTACTACTACCGTTTTTCCCAAGCGGCTTGCCTGCACTGCCGAAGCAATAGCAGCCGAAGTGCCGCCATACACGATAATATCCGCTGTTATAATGTTAAGATGGTTTTTAACTTCGGAACTGCGGCAGGAGAATAAACTCAGGAAAACAAACCAGCTAGTAAACCGAAAAGAATTTTTCATAGATTGGCATTAAGGAAGTTAACCGGTAAGTTATTTAATCCCCGAAATTTTACCTAATTTTTAAATCTTAGAGCGCTTTAGATGAAATAAGAGAAAGCCCTTTGTATCATAAGTGATAATTCCTTTTTAAGCTTATAATGTTCTTGCTCTGTTCTGGTACTTATTAAATTTTTGCTGTCGCGAGTGTCCTGCTCGTTTCTTTCTATTCAATAGACCTCTGGCCGGGCAAATCAAAATCCTACTAAAAAGTAAAATTTACTCGTATACTACCAGTTTACAAGCCGGAATAGTAAAATTTAAAAGTGTAAAGAAGTTTCCAATTACTTGTCCTTTCTTATTTTAATTAAGCACAGTTTAAGTGCTAAGAAATGGTAAACTGAATGAAGAAACTCTACTTCCGAAAGGTCAAGATAATTTGATAATTTATGATTCAACGCCAGGTGTACCGCATGCCGAAAGCAGGTTCTATTAAAAATCTGAAATTGCAAACCGAAGAAATAGCACCGCCCCAGCCCGACGAAGTATGCGTGCAGGTAAAAGCCATTGGGCTCAATTTTGCCGATATTTTTGCCATGCAGGGCCTGTACAGTGCTACTCCCAAAGGTTCGTTTATTCCTGGTTTGGAATTTTCCGGAGAGATTATAGCCGTAGGTTCTGCCGTAAAAGAATGGCAAGTGGGCGATAAAGTAATGGGAGTTACTAAGTTTGGCGGTTATGCCTCGCATATTAATAGCCATTACCGTTACGTAATTCCATTACCCGAAGCCTGGAATTATGAAGAAGGCGCTGGATTTCTGGTGCAAGGGCTCACGGCTTATTACGCTCTTCTGGAACTGGGTAATTTGCAACCCGGCATGACGGTGTTAATTCATAGTGCGGCTGGCGGAGTAGGTATTCTGGCGAATCGGATTTGTAAAAAATACGAAGCGTATACCATTGGAACGGTAGGGCAGGCCAACAAAATTACTTTTTTACAGGAACAAGAAGCCTACGATGCCATTATACTTCGGGATAAGAATTTTTATGAAAATTTGAAAAGTACTTTGGGCGAACGGCCGCTCCGCCTGATTATGGAATGCATTGGCGGCAAAATCCTGATGCAAGGCTGGAAAGCCATGGCACCGATGGGGCGTATGGTGGTGTATGGCAATGCCAGTTTCTCCAGCCATAGTTCTAAACCCAATTACCTGCAACTCTACTGGAAATATCTAAAAAGACCACAAATTGACCCCTTGCGTTTGCCCACCCAGAATAAATCATTAATGGGTTTTAACCTCATTTATCTCTACGAGCAAACCGTCTTAATGCACCAACTCCTTAACCGCTTACAAGCGCTTGAACTGAAGCCCCAACACATCGGCCACGTGTATGAGTTTTCTCAAATGCAGGAAGCTATCCATTTGTTTCAGCGCGGAAAATCGGTAGGAAAGGTAGTGGTAAGGGTTGAAGCTTGAAATAACTCCGTTTTTTCGTTTTTTAACCAGAATCAAACTATAAACTTCATTAGAAAGATTAACAAGATTCCGCAGGAAAATTTGTAAACTGCAGAATAGAAAGCATTATTAAAACAGCTACTGAGTTGAAATTTAGTAATTAATGCTGCTTATGGAACATCCGGTTTTTCCAAAAACAAAAAAATAAAAGTCTTTTGTCTTGATACTAGAGTCTTATACTTAAAAATGTGGTAAAATGATAAACGATAACCATAATTCCCGCCGGGATTTTATTAAAAAAGCAGGTTTTGGAACAGTTGGTTTGGCAATTAGTGCCAAAAGCTACGCGAGTATAATTGGGGCAAACGACCGGGTTAGAATGGGGTTTATTGGTGTGAACGGCCGGGGTAATGGCATGACCAAGAACTTCGCCCGACAGCCTGGTTGCGAGGTGGTGTACGTGTGCGATGTAGATGCTAATGCCATGGCCAAAACCATATCTGGCTTAGCGGATATATCCAAAAAGAAACCCAAAGGAGTAAAAGATTTCCGGACTATTTTAAATGATAAAAATTTGGATGGCGTATACATTGCCACTCCCGACCATTGGCATGCTCCCGCCGCTATTCTGGCTTGCCAGGCCGGTAAACACGTGTACGTAGAAAAGCCTTGTAGCCACAATCCCTACGAAGGGGAATTGCTGGTAGCTGCGGCCCGTAAATACAACCGTATCGTGCAAATGGGAAACCAGCGGCGTTCGTGGCCTCGCATTATGGAATGCATGCAGGAACTAAATTCCGGTGTAATTGGGAAAGCTTTTTTGGCGAAAGGTTGGTACACCAATAACCGCAAACCCATTGGCAAAGGCAAACAAGTGCCCGTTCCGGCTCATCTGGATTATGAATTATGGCAGGGACCCGCTCCCCGGCGACCTTACCAGGATAACCTGATTCATTATAACTGGCATTGGTTCTGGAACTGGGGCACCGGCGAGGCTCTGAATAATGGTACCCACGAAATAGACGTGATGCGCTGGGGCTTAGGAGTAGAGTATCCGACCCGGGTAACCTCAGTGGGTGGCCGTTATGCTTATCAGGATGATTGGGAAACGCCGGATACGCAAATTATTAGCATGGATTTTCCGGGTAATATTTCTATTACCTGGGAAGGACGGAGTTGTAACAATTATCCCATCGAAGGCAGCGCCCGGGGCGCTATTTTTTACGGCGATAAAGGCACCATTGTCACTACCGGTGATAATGATTATACCGTTTACGACATGGATAATAAGGTAGTAAAGAAAGTACAGGACGCACCTAAAACCAACACTACTGACCCAGCCGGGCCTGGTGACAAACTGGATGCCTATCATATCAACAACTTCCTGGATTCTGTTCGGACGGGTAAACGCCCGAACGGTGATATCGAAATCGGCCATAAAAGCGTGTTATTATGCCAGTTGGGCAATATTGCGCAACGAACCGGACGGGTATTAAACTGCGACCAGAAAAACGGCCATATTGTGAACGACAAAGAAGCCATGGCCTTGTGGCGGCGGGAGTATGAACCAGGGTGGGAACCTAAATTAGTATAAAAAAATTTACATTGGCAAAAGTACCTGGATAATAATAAAAAAGGCTCGTTAGTAGAACGAGCCTTTTTTATTAAAGTAAGAATATTTTAGTAACCGGGATTCTGAGTTAAAGTATTTTGTCCGTTAGCCTTGCTGTTTAGTATTTCCTGCAGCGGAATGGGGAAGTACTCGTGTTTCCCCGGAATAAACTGCACCCCAGCCAGGTAAGACCGCTTCTTCGATTCAGTAGCGTAATAGTTATTCAAGGTTTCGGCGGCAATGCCCCAACGCACTAAATCAAACCGACGGTGGCCTTCCATGCCAAATTCTAAACGTTCTTCGAACTGCACGGCTTTGCGGGCTAAAGCCTGATCGGTCCAGGGAGCGGTATATTCATTAATAACGTATTTAGCCGCCGGGGTGCCATCGGCATTTTTAACAAAACCATCGGGATTGGCCGCTCTTCTTCTAATTTGGTTTACGTAGCCGCGAGCAGCTTCCAGGTTACCTAGTTCCGTTTCCACTTCGGCTAGCCATAATAAAACATGTGAATACCGGATAAGGCGGTAATTGTTTGCGTTTAAGCGGGGATTACCGGCAAAAGTATTGGTACCCACATCGGAGCGATACATCACGTGTTTTTTCGGCGAGTAAGGACCACCATAAGCCTGGTCGCGCACGTACGTTTTACCCGGATGCACGCCCCAATCCAGGAACGGAATGCCCCGACGGCCAACGGTCCAGTCAAGGCGCGGATCTACGGTGCCGTCATAGGGAGTGAAGGGTTGCGTAGCTTCAATGCCTTGGTCACTGGTAACATCTTCGTTATTAAAAGTTTCCAGTAACGGTAAGCCACCGGCGTCGGTTTTAAAGGCATTTACTAAATTTTGCGAGGGCTGGAAAAAGCCGCAGCAAGTAGTTACCCCACCACCGCCGTACGGATAATTTAAAGTAGCACCCACGTTTCCGTTTTCACCCCCCGAAGCGCCATCGTTTACAGAGTGTTCCACTTCAAAAATTGATTCAGCGTTGTTGTTGGTAACGGCCCTAAAATTATCGTGGTAACGATCCATTAACCTAAATTGATTACTGGCCACAATAGCATCGAGCAAAGTTTTGGCTTCGGTATATTTTTTCTGAAATAAGTAAGCCTTCGCCAGGGTAGCTCCCGCGGCCCATTTACTGGCCCGGCCTGGTTGGGTTTGTTTAGGCGGCAAATTATCGTAGGCAAAGGTTAGATCGGCCACAATTTTAGGCCAGATATCTTCGGTATTGGTTTTTTTGGTGCTTTCCAGGTCGTTGGGGTTGTAAATGGTTTCGTCGATGTAAGGCACCATGTTAAACATTTTCTTCAGCTCGAAGTGGTAATGTCCGCGTAAAAACCGGGCTTCGGCGGTAATTTGCAAACGTTCGGCGTCAGTAACATCGGTAACTTTCGCTAAAGTTTGCAACACATCGTTGGTGCGGGCAATACCATCGTACATGCCCCGCCACTTGCCCCGGAAATAAATGTTATCGGAAGAGATATTTCCTTGCTCAATTAAGGAAATAGGTGGTTGATCGCCGGCAATTGTTCCCTTGTAAGCATCATCCGAAGCCACACTGCCATATACCCAATTATCCGCGGATGATTGGTACGAACGGTAAGCGCCTTCAGCAGTTGCCCAGCCATCCAACAGCGAATAAGCACCTACCAGCAAGGAGTTAACTCCTTTATTGGTGGTTAGGGCATCGATGGTGAGAGCAGCTTTGGGTTTTACGTCCAGAAAAGAATCGGAGCAGGAGCTTAATATGCTGAGTAAAATGCTGCTGCCTAATATTATACTTTTTTTCATTTGTTTAATCTTGTGTGATTTATATAATTAGTAAATCAGATACTCTTAAAAACTTACATTTAAACCCACCAAATATTGCTTGGCAATAGGGTAATTTCCACCATCTACTCCAATTTGGCGGTCGTTGCCGGAAGAATAACCCCGCAGGTTAACTTCGGGGTCCATGCCGGAATATTTAGTGAAGGTAAACACGTTCTGACCTTGTACATACACGCGTACCGAACCCAAACCAATTCTGGAAACTAAAGTAGTCGGCAAAGTATAGGTTAATTGGATATTCTTCATCCGGAAGTAAGAACCGTTTTCGAGGTAATAAGAAGAAGGAAGAATACTAACCTGGTCGCTGGAGGTTAATTGTGGCAGAACCGCATCAGTTTTGCCAGGCCGCCAGGAATCGTATAACATTCTTTTGCTACGGTTACCGCCAAAGGTGGGGAAATCAGTGAAGTACTTCACCATATTAAAAATCTGGTTTCCTTGTACGCCCTGGCCGAAAACGCTTAAACCAAAATTTTTATAATTCACATTCAAGTTAATGCCGTAAGTAAAATCAGGGTGCGGGCTACCAATAATCGATAAATCTTTTGAGTCGATAATGCCATCGCCGTTTACATCACGGTAATGGAAACGACCCGCTTTATTCTGGTTCACGCCCAAATTGTTTTTAGGAGCAGCGGCCGCTTCATCGTCTGATTGGAAGATACCATCAATGGTATAGCCAAAGAAAGAAGAAATGGGATGACCTTGCTGGGTTACCACAAAGTTTTGAATGCGTTCGTCGTTGATACCAAAATATTGCGTGTTCGGGTCACCGGTAGTTTTTATTACCTCGTTCCGGTAGGTACTCAGGTTACCACCAATGCTATAGGTTAATTTACCATCGGCAGCCTGCCCATTATACGTTAATGCGGCATCTACCCCGCGGTTGCGCATGGAACCAATATTCTGGAAAGGGGTAACCGCTACGCCCGAAGTAAGGGGTGCTTGCACCGGGAAAAGCATGTCGGAGGTAGTACGGGTATACCAGTCGAAGGAAGCATCAATTTTATCGTTTAATAAAGTAAGGTCTACGCCCACGTTGGTTGCCGTGGTGGTTTCCCATTTAGCATTGGCATTACCAAATTGCGTTAATTCATAACCTGGTATCGCCGACGTACGGGTACCATTTAAATCGTAAAAAGAAGTAATGGGATTAGTGGAGTACTGGGTGATGGAGTTGTAATTACCAATTTCCTGGTTACCGGTTTGTCCCCAACCTACGCGCAGTTTAGCACGACTTAACCAGGAGCCCCAGCTTTCAGCAAAACTTTCTTCCGAAAACACCCAACCGCCACTAACAGCTGGAAAATAAGCTGTCCGGAATTGTGGCGCAAAACGAGAAGAACGGTCGCGGCGAATGGTAGCTTCGAGTAAGTATTTATCGGCAAAAGCGTAATTAGCTTTAGCAAACTCCGAAGCTAAGGCCCAGTTATAACCACCGCCATTATTGGTTTGTACCCCGGTACCGCCGCTTAAATACCGGTTATCTAAATCATCGGAGGCAAAGTTGGTGCGCGAAGCATCAAAAAATTCATAATAATCTTTAATGGCTTCGGTACCAATTAAAAAGTTTAGCCGATGGTTTTCGCCAAGAGTAGCGTTATAGGCCAAAGTATTAAACCAGGTCCAGGTCCATTCGTAGTTATTAGTGGTTTGTAAGTTATTGGAGCCCCGGGCTTCCGCCGATTCGTAATCCCGGAAAGTATAATTCCGGTAATTGTACAAGTTGTAATCTACCCCAAAGCTGGTTTTAGCCGTTAAATTTTTCAGAATGTCTATTTCAGCGTAAGCATTCCCGAATAAACGGATTTCTTTTTGGTGATTGTCTTTATTGCGGTATAGCATACTTACCGGGTTGTTGGAGTTGTCCAGGTCAGTACCACGGGTTCCGGCAAAGTTGCCCGCTACGTCGTAAACGGGTATTAGTGGTTGAATACGGTAAGCAAAAGATGTAGGGTTATTTTCGAAACCGTTAGAACCCGGTTGTACGATGCGGTCGCCGACAGCAACCTGAAAATTCTCGCCTACCCGGATGCGTTTGTTTACGTTAAATTCGGTATTGGCCCGCAGCGAATAACGTTTAAAGCCGGTATGAATCATAATCCCTTCCTGATTAAAATAATTTACTGACATGGCATACCGCCCGCTTTCATTTCCGCCGGAAACCCCTAACTGGTGATTTTGGATGGGAGCTGGATCAAAAATTTCGTCCATCCAATTAGTACCGGCTTTGTTGGCTTTCGTAATCAGCCATTTGGTTTTATTGAAATTAGGATCGTCGATGTTATTGCTGTAGTTTACGTATTTGCCGCTGGCATCCTGGGCAACCCGCGGATCGCCTTCCGTGGCGCCGGCCGGAAATATATAATCCGGGATAACCGGAGTGGCCCCATTACCAAACTGCGCGTGCACCGGATTACCATTGGCGCCCACGGCTCCCGCATTTCTTCGCGATTCCCAAATTAACTGCGCATATTCCTGGGTATTTAGTAAATCCAGGAACTTGCCGGGGCGTTGGGTACCCACATAGGTATCATAAGTAAATACCGGTTTGCCCGCCTTGCCTTTTTTGGTAGTTACAATTACTACCCCATTACCTGCCCGGGAGCCATAGATGGAAGCTGCCGAAGCATCTTTCAAAATCTGCATAGATTCTATGTCGTTCAGATTAAGCGTGTTTAGGTTACCTTTGGTAGGCACGCCATCAATTACATAGAGCGGCGAGTTATCGTTAATAGTACCAAAACCGCGAATACGCACCATTACGCCCCCACCTGGGCTGTTTTCGTTACCAACCGTTACACCCGCTACTTTGCCTTGCATAGCTTGCCCTAAATTAGTAGAAGGAGTAGCTAATAATTGTTTGGCATCGATGGTGGCTACCGCGCCGGTAATATCTTTTTTAGATTGGGCAGTGTAACCGGTTACTACTACCTCCTGCAAAGCTTTAGTATCTTCGAGTAGGGTAATATTAATGGAGCCTGGGCCGGTAAAGGCTTTTTCCTGGGTAGCAAAGCCAATAAAAGAAAACACTAAAGTGCCAGCCGATTCCGGAACAGTTAAGGTATAAGCCCCATCGGGGGCGGTAGTAGCTCCGGTAGAGGTGCCTTTTAACAGCACTGTTACCCCGGGTAAAGGATCACCGGTACCTGAAGAAACCCGTCCTGAAATAGTCCAGGTAACTACTTTGGTAATGCTGTTACTTTTGGGTGCGGCTAACCCCGGGGTAGGAGAGAAAGTAGCAGCAGCTTTGGCTGAATTACCAACACTACCACTTAAGGTGCAGACCAGTATTAAACTGCAAATTTGCAATTGCCAGTCAGGTGTAAAAGGTTTTTTCATAATGGATTGTTAAAGGTTTGTTCTGTAATAAAGCTAAGATTATTTTCTAAATGAGTTGATTTTCAAAGGTTTGTTTTTTAAAATTTAGAAAACTTTTCATGAAATTTTAGTTTGATTGGATGTTTTTCATTAATGAAAGTACTTAGTGTGAAAAAATGCATGAATGCCTCTTTTTTATTGATTTATTAGAAAAATGCGGCGTTATAAAAGAAGTTTGGAAAAGTAGCTTACAGATAAGAATACAGGCAAATTTCCGGGCAGCACGTACGAATAAGAGAAATAATAGTAGCTTCACTTTAAATAAAGTTTTAACTTAATTAATTATAAGTAAGCGTGCCACTATTTCTACCAGTTAAAGATAAATTCCCTGTTTTTGGCGAGAATTGCTTTATTGCCGAAAATGCCACTGTTGTGGGTGATGTTGTATGCGGAGCAGATTGTACTATTTGGTTTAATGCGGTTGTAAGAGGCGATGTAAACAGCATCCGGATTGGCAATAAAACTAATATTCAGGATGGCGCTATTATCCATTGTACCTACGAACGGGCCGCAACGGTAATTGGCAACAACGTTTCGGTGGGGCATAATGCTATTGTACACGGTTGCACCATAGAAGATAACGTACTAATTGGCATGGGTGCTATTGTAATGGATAAAGCAGTCGTTCAGCAAAACTGCATTGTAGCGGCCGGAGCCACGGTGCTCGAAAATACTGTTTGCGAAGCCGGGTATATTTATGCAGGTACTCCCGCCCGGAAAGTAAAACCCGTTAGCGAAGAGCAAATTGCCAACATGGCGCGCACGGCTAGTAACTATGTAATGTATGCTGGTTGGTTTAAGCCGCAAACTTCCGAATAAATATTAAGCGAGGTAATTTCTTGCTTTAGAATACAAGACCTTACTTCGCTTAATATTTACTTTTATGGAATGTTAAAATACTAAACCTGGTTAGCGGCTTAGCACTACTTTCTGGTGACTTTGGTGGTTATTGGTTTGCAGGCGCAGAATATAAATACCGGCTGCCGAATGCTGGGCTTGCCATTGCCGGGTATAGTTCTGATTTGCCTGGGCTACTTCCTCGAACAAAGTCGTAACTTCCTGCCCCTGACTGTCGAACACCTTTACCGTAACTTTTTGGGTTTGCGGTACCCGGAAGGTAACATTTACTTCCTGCACAAACGGATTCGGGTATGCGGTAAGAGGCAAGAGTTTAGCGGAACGAAATTCTTCGGGTTGGAAAGTAGATGATTGGGAGGCTATTAGGGGGGTAATAGTTTTTACCGGAGCTACTTTCACGAGCCAAATATCATTCTCGCCCTGGCTAGGCTGGGTTCGGTCGCCACTTACGCCGGAGTTGGAGCGTCCGCCAAGCAAATAACCACCCTCCTGCGTCGTCCATAGAGCCCGGAGTTCTTCTTGCTGGCTGCCGCCGTAGCGTTTATCCCAGAGCTTGGTGCCCGCCGAGTTGGTCTTAACGAGCCAGTAATCGCTTGCTCCTTGGCTGGTTTGAGTTTTATCCCCGCTCTTGCCGGAAAAGGAAGTGCCCCCCAGAACATAACCGCCATCTTTATCTAAAATCAGAGAACGTAACGTTTCTTCGGCGCTGCCGCCGTACGTTTTATCCCATTGTTTTTCGCCGGAACCATTCACTTGCACCAGCCAATAATCTTTGCCGCCCTTGCTGTTCTGGCTTTTTTCTCCACTTATATTAGAAGCGCTATGACCCGCTAGTAAGAAAGAATTATAACTGGTATTTAATAAGGCTAAAAGCTGATCCTGGTCGCTGCCGCCGTAGCGTTTATCCCAAAGCTTTTTACCGTCTTTATCTATTCTTAGCAGCCAGTAATCACTGGAGCCTTGCGTACCCTGGCTTTTATCGCCTGAAGCGGAAGAGAAGGAAGTGCCTCCTATGAGTAAATCCCCTTTGGCAAGGGCTAAAATATCTCCTAAGTAATCGTCGCCCGCTCCTCCGAAGCGTTTATTCCAGGCTATGTCACCGTTAAAGCTATAAATCTTTATTAACCAGTAATCTAAACCACCCTGGGTGCCTTGGGTTTTATCGCCACTTACCGGCGAGTCGCTGTAGCCGGCTAATACATAAGAGTCGGTATACAAATAGGATAGTATTACAATTTTTTGTAAGTCGTCGGTGCCATTGCCACCGTACGTTTGATCCCATTCTTTTTCCCCGCTGCTGCTTATTTTTACGAGCCAAATATCCCGGCCCCCTTTACTGATTGCCATTTTATTACCATTACTTCCCGATTCGGAACTTCCGCCTAATAAAAAGCCACCATCGGTAGTGGGAACCATACTTTTCAGGTAATCATCCGCAGAGCCACCATACCGTTTATCCCAGAGCTTATTGCCAGCTGCATCGGTTTTTACTACCCAATAGTCGTTTTTACCATAACTATTCTGCGATTTATCGCCCGATTTAGGAGAGGAAGAATACCCGCCGAGCAAATACCCACCATCGTTAGTGGGCAGTACGGTGGTTAAAAAGTCGGAGCTACTGCCGCCGTAGCGCAGGTTCCAGGCCGCCAGAGAAGAGGAAGGAAAGGCACTGATTTTAGTTTCTATTAACCAGAAGTCGTAGTTACCTTTACTATTTTCGCTTTTTTCATAGCCACTGTTCGAATTGGAGTGGCCCCCAAGCAAAAAGCCGCCGCTGGGAGTAGCAATAATAGCCGCTAATTCGTCGGAATTGCGTGCGCCGAAGCTTTTATCGCTAATCTTTTGCCCGTTTTCATCTATCTCTACGAGCCAGTAGTCTTGGTTGCCTCTATTTTCTTCGGTCCGGTCGAAGCCCTGATTGGACCAAGTATACCCGGCCAGTAAGTAATGATTGTTGGAAGTAGGTAATATATCTACCGGAAAAGAATAATTTACTTCGCAGGCAAAACACGCAATAGAACTACCTAAGAAAAATTTATCCCAAATAACATTACCTTTTGAATCGGTTTTTATTGCCCAGTACCCGTACGTTTCAAAACCTGAAATACCCACCAGTAAATACCCACCTTCGGGAGTTGTAACTAAGGCAGTAAGCCGGTCAGAATATTCCCGGTTATAGGTTTTATTCCAAATTTGTTCGCCCTTTGCGTTTATTTTAATTACCCAATAATCGGTATCGTCATCGGTGCTGGTACTGTATCCTCCTAAAAGGTAATTACCATCGGGCGTAGGTATTATAGAAGAAAGAACATCATCAGGGGCATTACCAATGGTTGTATCCCAAACTTTATTTCCCTTGTTGTCTACTTTTACTATCCAAAAGTCGGAAGGAGTACCCGTAAATTCATCTGGTTCGCCTTTATTCCCTTCGCTTTTATCCCCACTTATATCTGATTGGGAAGAACCCCCGAGCAAGTATCCACCATCGGGGGTAGCAACTATTGCCGAAAGATTATCATCTAAATTTCCACCAATGGTTTTGTCCCAAAGTTTATTGCCGGAGGCATCTACTTTCACCAACCAGTAATCGTTCTTGCCTTTATTGGCTTCACTTTTATCACCATCTTTACCCGAAGCCGAAGAGCCGCCCAACAAATAACCGCCACCCACCGCCGGAACAATAACAGCCAATTTTTCGGTACCTTTACCACCAAAAGATTTATCCCAGATTTTCTTTTTGTTCGCATCGGTTTTTACCAACCAGAAATCCGATTGACCTTTACCAGCGCTACTCTTATCCCCGGAAATACCGGAGGAAGAGGAGCCACCTAGTAAATAACCGCCGTCGGGAGTAGTAACCAGGTCGGCCAGCATATCTTCTCCACTTCCGCCAATGGTTTTATCCTGTTGTTTGGGAAATCTTTGTACCCGAAATCGAGCAGTATATTCTACGGGGCTATACATAGCATCACCCGCCTGAAAAGCTTTTACCACTACCGTTCCATAGCCGGTAAAGCGCAATTGATTGCTTTTTTGAGTGGCTGGTCCGGAAATTAGCTTAAACGTAACGGGCAAACCCGAACTAGCTTTGGCTGAAAGAGTGATAGGGGAACTGGTAAGTGCCCTATCGGGTGGGTAAAAGGCAATGGTTTGCACTTTTTTATTCGGAATTTGGAGTTTCACTAACCAATAATCATCATTAGGATAGGAACCCGATATACCACCCAGCAAGATATTACCATCGGAAGTAGGCGTAATATAGGAACCACTAGTCACGCTGGTGTCCCAAAGTTTTTTTCCTTTCGCATCTATTTTTATGATCCAGGTGTCGCCAACACCTCTTCTGGGCGTCATGTCGCCTCCACTCTCCGAATCAGAACTGCCACTTAATAGGTAACCACCATCTTTCACTGGCAAAATAGAGGTAAGTTCTTCTCTTTCATTGCCGCCGAAAGTTTTGTCCCAAACTTTGCTGCCGTCCGTAGCAATTTTTACCAGCCAATAATCGCCTAAGATATCATCATCAGTTTCGTCGCGGGTAGGCTCACTTTTATCCAGGCTTTTAGTAGATTCGGAACGTCCTCCCAGCAAGTAGCCGCCATCCGTGGCTACTACCAGCGTATTTAATACATCGTCGTGGTATCCGCCAAAGGTTTTATCCCATTGTTTAGCACCCTTTTCCGAAATTTTTACAACCCAATAATCATAACAAGGAGTACCAAAGCCGTCGGTGCAATCACTTTTTCGCGGGTCACTTTTCGAGCCACTTTTATTAGAACTGGATCGGCCTCCCAGTAAATAGCCACCATCGGGAGTAGTAATTAAGGAATAGAGATCATCTGAGTCATCGCCCCCAAAAGTTTGGTCCCAGACTTTATTGCCACTGGCATTTAGTTTTAGCACCCAGTAGTCATAACTGCCATTATTGCTCTGGCTTTTATCGCCTGATTTTTCAGAGTTAGATTCCCCTCCTACAATATAGCCGCCATCGGGGGTTAGTTGAAGAGAATGCAGATAATCACCATAATTGCCGCCGTAGGTTTTATCCCATACTATTTTGCCATTGGCGTTTAATTTTACTATCCAATAATCTGGGTAATAAACAAAACCTTTATTTGCTTCGGACTTATCGCCTGATTTATCGGAGTAAGAATAACCCGCCAGAATATAGCCGCCATCACTGGTTTGCAGTACGGATGCTAAAATGTCGGAATCGTTTCCTCCCAAAGTTTTATCCCAGACTTTATTGCCTTTGCCATCTATTTTTACTACCCAATAATCCGTGGTACAATTATCCGGGGTGCATACTCCCCGGTTTGCTTCGGATTTAGTACCACTAATACCCGAAGAAGAAGAACCCCCGACAATATAGCCGCCATCGCTGGTTTTCTGTACAAAATGCAGTTCATCGCTGTGGTTACCACCCAGCGTTTTTTCCCAGATTTTAAATTGAGCAAGGGAGGAGAAGGAAACAAACAGCCATAACCCTAGCAAAAGTGTCAGACGACCGTTACTGGAAGGTTGAATAAAAAGATACCCAATTTTAAACAAAAAAGATAAACGTGTTTTCATTTCAGGTAGGATAAAAGAATAACGTTAACTCCAGAACATCAAAAGAAATACCCAGCTTTTAATGAAAAAATAAAGAAACGGGTTGCGAAGAAGGATTTAAGGCTATTGCCCTAATTTTTATGATTTAAGCTAAACTTAAGCCAATAAGTGATAGTGGTAGGTGTATGGTGTTTTAGGGCTGCCTATTACAAAAGTTAATAGGTAGGACAGTTTGAATTTACTTTTTTCATTTCTGAATCATTCATAACCTTTCATATTTAAAGTTTAAAAGATTTAAGAAACAAACGGTATTTGCTTATACATTCCGCAAACAGTTAAATTGTTACCCAATTTAACCCAGAAGTTTAAAATATTTTCTAGGCCACATTATATCTGGTTTATTAATAAATACAAAATGGCCTTTATTTAATTGGCTAAAATAAGTGCAACCAGTTAATGAAAGGTTAAAGAATAAATACAGTATTGTTTGATTTACAAATTAAAGAGCTATTTACTGCGCCAAATCAACTTATATAACTCCTAATAAAACGTTGATTTAGCGCAGAAATCTTATAAATATACTACTCTTGAGTTTTCAATAGTTTAATAGTATGAATTTTATTTGGGGTGTGCAGTTGTACGATATAAATCCCAGCTGCTTTAGTGCCGGCTTTCCATTTACAAGTATACGTTTGAGCTGCCTGCACTTCTCCTTTAAATAAAGTAGCTACTTCCTGCCCTTGGCTATTATACACCTTTACCGTAGCTTTTTGCGTTTGTGGCAGTTTAAAGCTAATATTTACTTCTTGTACAAATGGGTTCGGGTAAGCCGTACCAGGTTGAAGTATGCTACTTACTTCTGACTCTGAAGCAGTTATTTTTTTGCTAACTATAGTTTGAGTAGTTACCGGAGCCACTTTCACGAGCCAGAAATCATTTTCGCCTTGGCTGGGCTGGGTTCTATCCCCGCTCACGTCGGAGTTGGAGCGCCCTCCTAACAGATAGCCGCCATCATCGGTAATCCACATGGCCCGGAGTTCTTCTTGCTGGCTGCCGCCATAACGTTTATCCCAGAGCTTTTCGCCTTTGTTATTGGTCTTCACCAGCCAATAATCACTGCTGCCTTGGCTTTCCTGACTCTTGTCGCCACTCTTACCGGAGAAAGAAGTGCCACCAAAAATATAACCACCATCTTTATCCAGAAGGAGAGAACGTAGGGTTTCATCTTCGCTGCCGCCGTAAGTTTTATCCCATTGTTTTTCGCCTTTACCATCTACTTGTACCAGCCAAAAGTCCTTACCTCCTTGGCTAGCCTGGCTCTTGTCGCCGCTTACTCCAGAAGCACTATTACCTCCTAACAAAATTGTATTTTCTTTTAAGCTCAGCAAAGCTAAGAGTTGGTCTTGGTTTGCGCCCCCGTAGCGTTTATCCCAGAGTTTTTTACCTTCGCTATTGGTTTTCAGCAGCCAATAATCACTACCTCCCCGATTGCTTTGGCTTTTATCACCGGTAGCAGAGGAAAAGGAAGTACCCCCCACGAGTAAGTCTCCATTATTCAGCACCAATACATCACCTGGGTAATCATTGGCATTCCCGCCGTAGGTCTTATCCCAATACTTAAAGCCACCATTATCGTTAATCTTGATTAACCAGTAATCTAAACCTCCTTTATTGGCTTGCGTTTTATCTCCCCCTACAGGAGAGTCGCTGTAGCCGGCTAGCAGAAACGTGCCATCTGGTAAAGAAATAATTTTCTGTAAGTCTTCCAGGCCACTGCTACCGTAGCTTTGTTCCCATTCTTTCTCCCCAATACTATTTATTTTTACTATCCAAATATCACGTTTACCTTTATTTGCAGCTGTTTTATTGCCATTATTAGTTGATTCGGAACTGCCACCTAATAAAAAGCCGCCATTATAAGTTGGTACAATGCTTTTAAGATAGTCCGCCCCTGTGCCACCGTAGCGTTTATCCCAGAGCTTCTTACCCGCAGCATCTGTCTTTATTACCCAGTAATCGCTTTTGCCATACCCATTTTGGCTCTTGTCGCCTGATTGCTTGGAATAGGAATAGCCACCTAGTAAATATCCGCCATCGTTGGTAGGGAGAACAGTAGTTAAATTATCTAGATTATTGCCGCCATAGAGCAGGTTCCAGGCTTCCAGAGTAGTGGGTGGAAACGTACTAATTTGAGTTTCTACCAGCCAAAAATCATTATCCCCTTTACTGTTCTCGCTTTTCTCGTGGCTAGCGGGGGAATTGGAATAGCCACCGAGCAGGTAACCGCCGTTATCAGTGGGTATCATGGCCACTAAATAATCCGGATTATCTCCACCAAAGGACTTATCTCCTATTCTCAGCCCGTTTTCATCTATTTCCAGAACCCAATAATCTTCCCTTCCCCTGTTTTTTTCACTCCGGTCTCGACCTTGCGTTGAATAAGAATAGCCAGCCAGTAAATAATGACCAGTTGGAGTAGGAAGAATTTCTATTGGTATTGACCTGTTGTTTTCACAAAAATAACAAGTAAACACAACCGCTCCGCCATATTCTTTTTCCCAGATTATGGTGCCCTTAGAGTCTAATTTAAGTACCCAATAATTAAATGGTGATTCAAAACCTGAGACACCGGCTATTAAGGCTCCTCCATCAGGAGTGGGTAGCATAGCGGTGAGCTTATCAATTACATAGCCGTGGTCGTAAGTTTTGTCCCAGAGTTTTTTGCCTTGAGTGTTTATTTTAACTACCCAGTAATCTTCAAATCCTTTATTAGCTTCGGTTTTATCTCCACTTTTATCTGAATCAGAACTACCACCCAATAAGTAACCATCATTATCGGTTGCTATTATACTAGCGAGGTTATCAGTATTATTCCCTCCGAAGGTTTTGTCCCACAATTTGTTACCATGCCCATCTATCTTTACTATCCAATAATCGATATTCCCTCTGCTGGGTTCGCTCTTGTCGCCACTTTTGTTTGAATTAGAAGAACCACTTAACAGGTAACCGCCGTCGGGAGTAGCAATTATGGTTTTAAGGTTATCATCCTGATTGCCGCCGAAGGATTTATCCCAGAGTTTATTTCCGCTAGCATCTACTTTTACTAGCCAATAATCCAATTTGCCTTTACTCGTACTACTTTTATCGCCCTCTCTACCCGAAGCTGAAGAACCGCCTAACAGGTAAGCTCCATCCGATGTAGGAATAATAGTAGAAATAGTTTCGGTGCCTTTGCCGCCATAAGATTTGTCCCAGACCTTCTTTTTATCCTTATCTAATTTCACCAGCCAATAATCCGATTCGCCCTTACTAGCCAAACTCTTGTCTCCAGATATTCCCGAGGAAGATGTACCCGCCAGCAAATATCCGCCATCGGGAATAGCTACCATATCGGCCAGCATATCTGCCTTATCGCCGCCAATGGTTTTGTCTTGTTGTTTAGGAAACCTGACTACCTGAAAGCTAGTGGTATATTCTACGGCACTATAGCTATCGTTACCTGCCTGAAAGGCTTTCACGACCACGGTGCCGTAAGCGGTAAAGCGCAACTGGTTATTCTTTTGAATAGCCGGTCCGGAAATAAGTTTAAAGGTAACCGGCAACCCTGAATTAGTTTTAGCCGAAAGGGTATAAGGCGAATTGGCGAGACCCTGATCAGGTGGATAAAAGGTTATTGTTTGTACTTTTTTATTCGGAATCTGTAGCTTCACCAACCAAAAATCAGTGTTGTAGAAGGAGTTTAAGAAACCTATGAACTTAGTGCCAGCTAACAGGCAATTGCCATCTGAAGTAGGCACTAAAAATGGCCCACTTTCTACATTGGTGTCCCAAATTTTGTTGCCTTTAGCATCTATTTTCAGAACCCAATTACTTCCAATACCCCTACGAATACCCATTTCGCCGCCACTATCTGAGCCAGAATAGCCGCTTAAAAGATAACCACCATCCTGCGTGCCTACCAAAGTGGCAAGTTCATCGGTTTTGTTACCCCCATAAGCTTTGTCCCAAACTTTGGTGCCGTTGGCTTGAATTTTAATTAACCAAAAGTCTCCTGTATTTTCATCTTCCTTATCATCGCGGGTGGGGTCACTTCTATCCATGCCTTTATCTGATGCGGAAACTCCCCCTAATAAATAACCACCATCAGAAGTAGTAGCTATAGTGGTAATTCGGTCATTGTCGTAACCTCCAAAAGTTTTATCCCACTGTTTGGTACCTATACCATTAATTTTTACCACCCAGTAATCGTAACAAGCTTCTCCATCGGAATTAGTACATTCACTTTTCCTTGATTCGCTTTTATCGCCCCCTTTATCGGAAGTAGAAAAGCCTCCTAGTAAATAGCCACCATCAGGAGCAACTACCAGAGCAGTAAGTATGTCCCGGTCCATTCCGCCATAAGCTTTATCCCATACTTTGCTGCCATCAGGGTTTACTTTTGCTACCCAATATTCTCCTCTTTTTGTAGCAGAATTAAATATACCCGCCAGAACATAGCCGCCATCACTCAATTGCCGGATAAAGGATATTCCACCACCAGGAATAGTTTTATCCCAGGCTTTACTACCATCGGCTTTTAATTTTACCATCCAGGCCCCGGTAGGAGCTTCGCTTTTGTCTCCACTTTTACCAGATTGAGACTCGCCCCCCAGAATATAGCCACCATCCTTGGTTTGTTGCACCGAGTTTAAAAAGTCGCCATTTTTTCCGCCAAAAGATTTATCCCAGGCTTTGCTGCCATCTGCATTAAGTTTAATTACCCAGTAATCCCAATCACCCTTACTAGGTTGGGTTTTATCGCCGCCTAGGCCTGAAACCGACCACCCGCCTAGAAGGTAGCCGCCGTCGCTGGTTTGTATGGCAGTAGTTATTCTGTCTTCTCTATTCCCGCCATAGGTTTTATCCCAAAGTTTAATTTGCGCTTTAACAGAGAAAGAATACAAAATGATTGTATGGAAAACGAATAGTCGTAGCCAAATGCTCCGAAATCGAAAAAAGTGTTTGCATACCTGCAATAGGAATACATGTGTTTTCATAGGTTCGGTTGAGGTTAAAGTAATTCTTTAATATGAAAAGGAAGAGAAAAAGCAGTACTTAAATTTTTATAAAACAAGTTCTGCACCGGGAGGAATGTATTTAATTATTAGAATTCAATATTGGTATCATTCACCTTACCAGTAAAAGGGATTAGGAAGTTAGTTGAATTTAATTCCAGGCCAGTCGAGTAAAAGTAAAATCAGAGCTAAGGGTGGGAGGCGTACTCTTTTAAAAAGTGAGAGACTACCTAGGTCATTTCAATTTTACGTTTGCAACAACAGCTATTATTGCGTTAAGAAAACTTTCTGGTAGCTTTGGTGTGTATTGGATTGCAGGCGCAGAGTGTAAATTCCGGGTGAGGAATGACTCGCCTTCCACCTACGGGTATAGGTTTGATTTCCCTGGGCTACCTCCTCAAACAAAGTAACTATTTCCTGGCCCTGACTATCGTACACTTTTAATGTAATTTTTTGCGTTTGTGGTACCCGGAAGCTAATATTTACCTCCTGCACAAACGGATTTGGGTAAGCGGTAAGTGGCAAAAGTTCGGCGGAGGTAAGTTCTTTTGGGGTAAAAGTATCAGAATGAGCAGCTGCCAATGAGATAGTTGATGTTACCGGAGCTACCTTCACCAGCCAGAAATCATTTTCCCCTTGGCTAGGCTGGGTTCTATCCCCGCTCACGTCGGATTTGGAGCGACCGCCTAACAGATAACCGCCATCTTCGGTAGTCCACACGACTCTAAGTTCTTCTTCGTTGCTGCCGCCGTAACGTTTATCCCAGAGTTTTTTACCTTTATTATTTGTCTTTACCAGCCAATAATCACTGCTGCCTTGGCTCTCCTCGCTCTTATCTCCACGATTACCGGAGAAGGAAGTTCCACCTAATACGTAGCCGCCATCTTTATCCAGAATAAGAGAACGTAGATTCTCGTCACTGCTGCCACCATAGGTTTTGTCCCATTTTTTTTCTCCTTTATTATTCACTTGCACCAGCCAGAAGTCCTTATCTCCTTTATTAGCCTGGGTTTTTTGACCGCTTATTCCAGAATCACTATGGCCGGCCAACAAGAAAGTACTTGTATTTGGACTTAACATAGCCAAAAGTTGGTCTTGGTTTTTGCCGCCATAGCAGTTGTCCCAGAGTTTTTTACCTACCTTATCCGTTCTCAGCAACCAGTAATCACTGGAGCCTTGATTACCCTGACTTTTATCTCCCGAAACAGAAGAGAAGGAAGTGCCTCCGACCAGTAAGTCTCCATTATTCAATACTAATACATCAGCTACGTAATCGTTGGCGGTTCCACCATAGGTTTTATCCCAAATTTTATGGCCGTAGTGCATGTTAATTTTAACTAACCAGTAATCTAGATTGCCTTGGTTCACTTGGGTTTTATCTCCCCCAACAGGAGAGTTGCTGTAACCAGCAAGCAAATATGTGCCATCGGGTAGTGCAATAATTTTTTGTAGGTCTTCTGTTTCTTGGCCGCCGTAGCTTTGTTCCCACTCTTTTTCTCCGCTTCTACTTATTTTTACTACCCATATATCTCTGCCTCCTTTATTAATTGCCTTTTTATTTCCGCTTATACCCGATTCAGAACCTCCGCCCAGCAAAAATCCGCCATCGGCAGTAGGCGCAATACTTTTAAGATAATCTTCTTTGGTGCCACCATACCGTTTATCCCAGAGTTTATTCCCAGCGGCATCTGTCCTTACTACCCAATAGTCACTTTTACCGTAGCTGTCCTGACTTTTATCACCAGATTTATTTGAATAGGAATACCCCCCAAGCAAATACCCACCATCGTTGGTTTTTATAACTGTAGTTAAATAGTCGGAATTGCTGCCACCATAGCGCAGGTTCCAGGCTTGCAGAGAAGAAGGAGGAAAGGCACTGATTTGCGTTTCTATTAACCAAAAATCTAAATCACCTTTACTATTTTCACTTTTTTCGTGATCAGTATTTGAACTGGAATAACCCCCGAGCAAATAACCGCCGTTGGAAGTAGCTATAATAGCCGTTAATTGGTCAGTGTCGTGGCCACCGAAAGATTTATCAGCAATCTTCTGCCCATTGGCATCAATCTCCACGAGCCAGTAATCCTGGCGACCTCTATTTGCTTCGCTCCGGTCACCACCTTGATTGGAATGGGTATAACCAGCCAGTAAATAATGATCTGTTGAAGTCGCTTGTATATCTACGATAGTAGATCGATTAATTTCGCAGGTGTAGCAAGTAAAAATAGGTCTGCCGCCGTAGAGTTTATCCCATATTTTGTTTCCATCCGAATCTAATTTTGCTATCCAATAATAATAGCTTTCAAAACCAGCTATACCAGCTAATAAATAGCCGCCATCCGGTAAAGTAATCATAGCAGATATGTTATGAATGTAACCGTTATTATCGCTACTGTAATCAAAAGTTTTCTCCCAAATTTGCTGACCTTGAGTATCTATTTTTATTAATAGGTAATTGAAACTATATACAATATTACCGCCAATCAGGTAATTGCCATCCGGCATAGCTATTAAGGAGGTTAGTACATCATCAAGCTGGGAGCCGTAAGTTTTATCCCATACCTTATTACCGTTTCCATCAATCTTAACTAACCAAATGTCGGGCGGAATATACCCGTTTTCGTACGGTGTACCCTTATTCTCTTCGCTTTTATCGCCACTTTTACCCGATTGGGAGGAACCGCCTAGTAAAAACCCGCCATCAGGAGTAGCGACTATTACTGCTAAATTATCATCCTTATTTCCACCTATAGTTTTATCCCAGAGTTTTGTGCCGTTAGCATCAATTTTCACTATCCAAAAATCATTCTTGCCCTTATTGCCTTCACTTTTATCTCCTTCTTTATCCGAGGTAGAGTAGCCGCCCAGTAGGTATCCTCCATCCGGAATGGAAATAATAGTTGCTAATTTTTCGATACCTTTGCCGCCGAAGGATTTATCCCAGATTTTGTTTTTATCTTTATCTGTTTTTACCAGCCAGTAATCCGAGTCACCCTTACTAACCATACTTTTATCGCCGGATATATCCGAGGAAGAAGAGCCAGCTAGCAAATACCCGCCATCGGCAGTAGCCACCATATCGGCCAAAATATCTGAACCATTGCCACCAATTGTTTTATCATTTTGAGGAGTCAGACGCTGTACCCGAAAACTTGTGGTATATTCTACCGGGCTATAAGTAGCATCACCCGCTTGAAAAGCTCTTACTACTACGGTACCGTAGCCAGTAAAGCTTAATTGATTACCATTTTGAATAGCTGGTCCGGAAATAAGCGTGTAAGTAACTGGTAATCCTGAGCTAGCTGAAGCTGTCAGAATAATTGGAGAATTAGTTAAGGCTTTGTCTGGTGGAAAAAAGGTAAGCGTTTGGGCGTTCTTATTTGGAATTTGAAGCTTTACTAACCAATAGTCGCTATTAGGATATCCGCTAAAATTACCAGTCAGCAGAATACTACCATTAGAAGTTGGTAATAATTGGGAGCCGCTCTCTAAGCTTGTATCCCAAAGTTTAGTACCGGCTGTATCTATTTTTACGACCCAAGTATTACCTATTCCTCTTCTAATTCCCATGTCTCCACCACGATCTGAATTAGAAAAGCCGCTCAACAAGTAACCGCCATCCGGCGTAGTTAACAGGGAGGTAAGGTTAACATATTTATTGCCGCCAAAGGTTTTATCCCATATTTTGCTGCCATCTTTTCCAATTTTAATTACCCAGTAATCGCCGAAAACATCATCTTCCGTATCGTCTCGGGCAGGCTCACTTTTATCTATACTCTTACCAGATTCGGATAGACCGCCCAGTAGGTAACCACCATCCGGTGCCAAAGCCAGGGCATTCAGTACATCATCCTCGTATCCGCCAAAAGTTTTATCCCATTCCTTAGTGCCTTCACTTGTAATTTTTACGACCCAATAATCCAAACAAGGTGAGCCACCATCATCCGTGCAGTCACTTTTCTTTGATTCGCTCTTATCTCCGCTTTTATCAGAAGCAGAATAGCCTCCTAGTAAAAAACCATCATCGGGAGTAACAATTAGGGAAGTAAGAGCATCCGACTCATTACCTCCAAAAGTTTTATCCCATTCTTTGCTGCCATCCTCCTTTAGCTTCACTACCCAGTAGTCCCAACTGCCATTTACACCCTGCGATTTATCACCGCTTATACCAGAACCGGAATATCCTCCCAAAATAAAGCCCCGGTCACTCGTTTGTTGTACCGTTACTATAAAGTCAGACTCAGTTCCTCCTAAGGTTTTGTCCCATTCCTGTTGTCCACTGGTATTTAATTTTACTATCCAATAATCGGTGCTAAAATCACCTTTATTGTTCTCAGTTTTATCACCTGATTTCCCGGAATAAGAATATCCACCGAGAATATAGCCCCCGTCACTGGATTGTTGTACCGATGCTAAATAGTCAGACTTATTACCCCCAAAAGTTTTATCCCAGGCTTTGCTGCCATCCAGATTTAACTTAACAATCCAATAATCTTCTTCTCCTCGGCTAGCTTCAGTTTTATCGCCGCTAATTCCGGAAGAGGAAGTACCCCCCAGGATATGGCCCCCATCGCTCGTTTGCTGTGCTCTGGCTAGTCCATCACTTTGGTTACCTCCGTAGGTTTTTTCCCATAGTTTAGTTTGGGCAAGAGAGGAAAAATATACCGGTAACCATAATAAGATAATAAGTACTGGCCGGCTGTTATTGGAACGCAAAGTAAAAGTATACCCTCCTTTTAAAAGAAGAGATAAATGTGTTTTCATTTAGGGTAGGTTAAAAGGAAAAACGCTAATAATAAAATATCAGAAGGAAAACCTGGCTTACAAAGAAATAATAAGCCAAGTCGTAGGGGTAGTATAACTTTAGGAAGTAAAACTTTCTGTTATTTGATGAACTAGGGTAGTAAGCAAAAATATGTTGGAGTATGGTTCTCTAGCGCTCCCTGCTATTAAATACTTTCGGGAAAAAAAGGCTTTGAGTATTACTACTTTTAAAATAGTTTTTTAATTCTTTGGCAACTTGATTAGTAAAAAAAATGGGCTATATGGATACGTAATATTCTCTTATACATCCAGTAAATTAGTAAATTGTTACCTAGTACGGCACAAAAGTTTAATTTTTACCTAAGTGCTAGATAGTTCTTGATTGAGTATCACTAGAAAGTACATGGTAGCTAATAGGTAAAAATCTCTTAAGTAATATGAACTAAACACTTTTACTAAATACTTTTCATTACGCTTACCAGATAAGTTGGCCTGTTAGTAGCCGCTTACCTTTTCTCCATTATAGAGATATGCCAATAGTTCTACCAAAAAGTATTTTTACCGCCCGGCCTTAATTCAACGGAAACCCTCAGATGTTAAATTTAATTAGATATAATTTAGATAATTAATTGCATAAAAACAATGTGGTTCATAATGTTTATATACCGAAAAGGTATTCGTGATTTTTGACAAAAACCCACTCTGATTCTGGTTAGGTGCGGAGTAGATTTTCGTCAAAAATTTTTTGGTGAGCCTTATTGCGTAAGCAGAAGTTTAATCGTGTGGTTCTTATACTGGCTGTATAGGCGCAGCAAATACATACCAGTTCTTTGATTATTGGGCTGCCATTTTATTTGATAGGTTTGTTTAGCTTGGGCTTTACCCCGGAACAAGGTGGCTGTTTCTCTACCCTGATAGTCAAAGAGTTTTATTATAACTTGCTGAGTTTTGGGTGAAGTAAAACGGATGGTAGTATTAGAAGACAAGGGATTAGGATAAGCTTGTAAGCTAAATCCGTTGCTGGAAATCTCTGTATTTTCTGTAATTGCCGGTTCCCTGCTAGCTATTAGAGTTGTAGTTACCGGAGCTACTTTAACGAGCCAAAAATCATTTTCGCCTTGGCTGGGCTGGGTTCTGTCGCCGCTTGCGTCGGAGTTGGATCGCCCTCCTAGTAAGTACCCGCCATCTTCGGTAATCCACATGGCCCGGAGTTCTTCTTGCTGGCTGCCGCCATAACGTTTATCCAAGAGCTTTTCGCCTTTGTTATTGGTCTTCACCAACCAATAATCACTGCTGCCTTGGCTTTCCTGACTCTTGTCGCCACTCTTACCGGAGAAAGAGGAGCCACCTAAAATATAACCACCATTTTTATCCTGAATCAACGAACGTAGGGTTTCATCTTCGGTGCCGCCGAAGGTTTTATCCCAGAGCTTTTCGCCTTTACCATCTACTTGTACCAGCCAAAAGTCCTTACCGCCTTGACTAACCTGGCTCTTGTCCCCGCTCTTACCCGAAGCGCTCTGGCCGGCTAATAAGATGGTGTCTTTATTAATACTGAGCATAGAATAGAGTTGGTCTTGGTCGTTGCCACCATAGCGTTTATCCCAGATTTTATTTCCTTGGTTATCGGTGCGAATAATCCAAAAATCGGAACCACCTTGGTTAGACTGACTTTTATTTCCACTAATAGAAGAAAAAGAGGTTCCTCCTAATAATAAATTATCATTTTCTAACAGTGATACATCTTCCAGGAAATCGTTAGCTGCCCCGCCGAAACATTTTTCCCACATTTTATAGATGTTAAAATCATCAATGGTAACTTTAATTATCCAGTAATCTTGTCCGCCCCGATTCGCTTGATTTTTATTGCCACTTACCGGAGAATTGCTAAAACCAGCTAATAAATACTCATTGGCGGTAACCCACTTTATTTTTCGTAAATCTTCGTTCCCTGTGCCGCCGTAACTGCGGTCCCATTCTTTTTCACCGGTACTATTTATCTTTACTATCCAAAAATCTTTACCTCCGTAACCGGCTACACTTTTATTTCCACCTTTACCAGACTCCGAACTGCCACCTAATAAAAAACCACCATCTGGGGTAGCAACAATGCTGTTCAGAAAATCATGGCCTGTGCCTCCGTAGCGTTTATCCCACAACTTGTTACCAGATGCATCGGTTTTTACCACCCAGTAGTCACTTTCGCCTTGGCTAATCTGAGTTTTATCGCCGGATGGGTTAGAATACGAATAACCCCCAAGTAAATAACCACCGTCGGTAGTTCGGATAACGGTAGTAAAATTATCCAGACCAGTACCACCGTAACGTAAATTCCAGGCTTCCAGGGTTGAAGGTGGAAAAGTGCTTAATTGGGTTTGTACCAGCCAAAAATCCTGATTGCCTTTACTGTTTTCACTTTTCTCATTGCCTGCATTAGAGTAGGAATTGCCGCCCAAGAGATAGCCCCCATTCGGCAAGGCTAGAAGAGTGGTTAGAAAATCTGAACTACCGCCTCCGAAAATTTTGTCAGCGACCTTCTTTCCATTTTCATCTATCTCTAATAACCAATAGTCTTGCCCACCACGGTTACCTTCGGTTCGGTCGTCACCTTTATCGGAATAGGAGTAGCCAGCCACTAAATAATTTCCGTTGGCAATAGGTAAAACGTCTATTGGGAAAGATTCATTTGTATCACAAAAAGTACAGGAATGAACACCTTCTCCCCGGTAAAACTTATCCCATAATTGGTTACCTTCTGCATCTGTTTTTATTATCCAGTAAGAAAACCTTTCTTGACCCGAACTACCCACTAAAAGGTATCCGCCATCCGGAGTAGTAATAAGGGAGGTTAATTTATTGTACACATCGTATATGTACGATTTATTCCAGAGCTGCTCTCCTTGGGGGGTTATTTTGACTATCCAGTATTTAGAGAATTGGTCCGAATCTATTACGCTTTCTCCACCAATCAGGTAATTGCCATTTGGGGTAACGATTATAGAGTATAATCTATCTTCATACCCGCCGCCAAAGGTCTTATCCCATACTTTATTGCCCTCACCATCTATCTTTACTACCCAAAAATCGGCGGTATATTTGCCATTTTCGCCCACTTTCCCTTTGTTGTTTTCACTTTTATCGCCACCCTTACCCGATTGGGAATTGCCTCCCAGTAAATAGCCTCCCTCTGGGGTAGGCAAAATAACGGTAAGATTATCATCCAAGTCGCCGCCAATGGTTTTGTCCCAGAGTTTAGTGCCATTAGCGTCTACTTTTACCAGCCAATAATCAGCGTTGCCTTTACTAACTGTACTTTTGTCGCCTTCTTTACCCGATGAAGAGGAACCACCTAGTAAATAACCCCCATCCGGCGTGGAAATAATGGTGGCCATTGTTTCCCGGCCTGCACCGCCGTAAGATTTATCCCACAGCTTTTTCCTGTCTTTATCCATTTTCACGAGCCAGAAATCAGAAAGACCCTTACTCGCCATACTTTTATCGCCCGTACTACCCGAAGAAGAGGTGCCCGCTAGTAAATATCCACCATCGGGAGTGGATACCATGTCGGCTAGTAAATCTGCTTGATTTCCGCCAAAGGTTTTATCCTGAAGTTTGGGAAATCTTTGCACCTGAAAACTGGCGGTATATTCAACTGGACTATAGGTGGCATTACCGGCTTGCATGGCTTTTACTACAATAGTACCATAACCTTTAAAGCTTAGTTGATTGCCCTGGAGGGTAGCCGAGCCGGATAGTACCTGATAGGTAACCGGCAAACCGGAACTTGCCCTAGCCGAAAGAGTATAGGGAGAATTTCCTAAACCCTGATCTGTTGGGGAAAAGGAGATGGTTTGTATTTTTTTATCGGGAATACCTAGCTTTATTACCCAAAAATCTTCAGCTCCTTTGCCTGCCTGGCTTTTTTCCCATTCTGCTATCCCAGTGTAGGCTTGTCCGGCTATTAAGCAATCACCATCAGAAGTTAAGGCCATATCCAGGGTAAGGTTATTTACCAATTGTTTAACATTACTAAAAGCTTTATCCCAGATTTTTTCTCCTTTATCGTTAATTTTTAGTACCCAAATGCTTTCCACATCTCTTCTAACTTCGGTTATGTCGGTGCTCTGGTTAGAATTAGTATAACCTCCCAGCAGATAGCCGCCATCTGCAGTAACTAACACGTCCGCGAGGCCATCCCTTTTATTACCACCGTAGGTTTTGTCCCATTCTTTCGTGCCATCGGCTTTAATCTTTACTATCCAATAATCCCCATTCGCTTCATCTTCCGTCGCATCCAGGCTGGGTTCACTTTTGTCGAAGCTTTTATTAGATTCGGAAGTACCGCCTAGTAAAAAACCACTATCGTTGGTAGCCACCATAGTAGAAAATATATCATCGGAGTAACCTCCTAAAGTTTTATCCCACAGTTTTTTACCATTTGAGTCAATTTTTACTATCCAATAATCGTAACATATTTCCCCATCGGTATTAATACAATCACTTTTACTTGGTTCGCTTTTATCGGCAAATTTGCCGGAATTAGAACTGCCCCCGAGTAGGTACCCTCCGTCACTGGTCTGTTGCAAGGCGGTTAACTGATCATTATTCTCCCCACCAAAGGTTTTATCCCAAACTTTATTCCCAGTGCTATCTACTTTTACCACCCAATAATCCGCTTGGTTATACCCATTTTCATTTACCGGGCGCCGGTTGTTCGCACTTTTATCGCCACTTTTGTTCGAATTTGAATATCCTCCCAGAATATAACCACCGTCACTGGTTTGCTGCACTTCGGTTAACCTATCGTCATTATTACCACCTAAAGTCTTATCCCATATTTTATTACCATCCGCATCTAATTTTACAAGCCAATAATCTCCACTCCCTTTTCCAGCCTCGCTTTTATCCCCGCTAATGCCGGAATTGGAATAACCGCCTAAAATATAGCCACCATCACTGGTTTGCTGCAAAGACGATAAAAAATCCCCATCATTCCCGCCAAAGGTTTTATCCCAGAGTTTAGTGCCATTGGCTCTTAATTTTATTATCCAATAATCGCCGTTTGACGTTCCTTTATTTGGCTCTGATTTATCGCCGCTTTTTCCGGAGTAAGAAGTACCTCCCAAAATAAAATTGCCATCATTAGTCTCCTTAGCTGATTTTAATACGTCATTATCTTTTCCGCCAATAATTTTGTCCCAGAGTTTAACTTGCGCTTTTCCCTGCGGAGGATTTAGGAAAAAAATAAGAAGAATAATTCCTAGAATTCGCCATCCCTTAATTTGGGAAGGTAAAAATTTACTAAATACTTTAAATTGAGCTACACGTATTTTCATACTTATTATGGTTACATTCAGAATTTAAGTGTTCAAAAAAAGAAATGGAAAAGCAGGTTTTAATCTAAAATAGTAAAACAAACCTGCACCGGGGCACAAAAAAGTGGAAGTAAAGTAACCATTCCTAATTGGTTGGTTTTTACTTTAAAGGCAAACTAATGTAATAGGTTTTCCAAATAATTACTATTTTTTCATAAAATTATTATGGTATTAGTAATCAGCATGGTTGAAAAAGGGAAAGGAATTTATTATGTTCTACAAAAAAAATTGTAGAATATTAAATTTTAAAATAAAACTTAAAAGAATATCCTGTACAGGTTAGTTGAAATTAGCTACCTAACTATAAAAAGAAAGCCAGCTTTTTTGAAGCTGGCTTTCTTTTTATAGTTTTTTAATGGGTTAGCTTCCCTCACAAGGGCACAAACTTTTTTCGGCGCTGCAGATGGTATTGTAACCTTCATCAAGATCTTTTAAAAATTGACTAAGTTGAGCGTTGTAATCCTGAACGGCCTCTAGTTTACTTTCGTCAGGCTTTTGTTTAATGAGTTGGGTTAGCTGCTCTAGTTGTTTGGCAAGTTCATTAGTACGTTCCACAAGCTTGGTAATATGTGGTGGCGGAGCTTCTTCGGTGGTAAACTTACTCCTAATATTGGTTTCGATGCAGTACTTTTTCTTTAAATATTCAAGCGATTTTTTGTCGGCATTTGCTTGCAGAGTGCCTTTTTTATCCAGAGCCAGTTTTAATAAGTAGTTGGCGTAGCGTTGGTCGTAGTTTAATACTGCGGTTTTTACTTTATCGCGGCAAGTTAAGCATTTAGTTGCGCTGGCCTTTTCGGTTAAATTGTTCCGTAAGTTTAAGGTTTCTTCATTAGCTTCTATCTCGGCGAGGCGGTTAGTTTCTTTTTCGAAAACTTCCCGGTACTGCTGAATTTCTAATTCAGCAATAATGCGGGTAATGGCCTCACCTTCAATGGTAGCCGATAAAAAATCTTTGCCTGGTAAATCTACTGAATGCAATTTAGTAAGATAAGTTTCCCTTTTGGCCGCATTAGCCACACTTTTACCTTCGTTTTCCAGTTCTAATAAAGTTAACACCAGCTCCTTGCTGTTTTTTAAATTATGATCTGCATCTAAGTACAATTCGGCATTATTCACAATGGTGGCATACTCTGGCCGGAAAATATTCTGGTAAGTGGTGTTTTTCGCAAATTCCCGCTCGCGTACCCGCTGCAAGGTTTTAAGCGCCCGGTAATTCTGGATTACTGAAAACAAACTTTTGGAGTTTACTTCCGAAATATTGTTTTTGTAATTTAACTTATAATCGTTTAAGCTTTGTTTTAATTCGGCGAAGGTGCGCAGGAACTCAATAAAATACATTTCCTGCTTATAGGTTTCGTCGTTTACTAAACCGGCGTCGTGGGCATTATTTATCTTTTGCTTGCGTCTTTCAATGAGCTCCGTGTTGATTTCGTTGCCGCTTAAAACATCGGTTTTGTACAACGACTTATAATTAGCTACAACTAAGTAAGGATATTCTTTGTAATCGAAAACAGTTTCCAACTTTCTTCGGTCAAGTCCATTCGAACTGTTGGCCAACAGTTCGTTCGCTTTCGCTGATTTTAAAGTTACGTTTTTTACATCGGGTGGTACCAGCGCGTACACCCTTACCGAGTGTAAACGCGTGTCGAAATTATGGCCTTCGTAGAGCCGGATGGTAGAACTGAATTTGTATTCCGTTTTGCGGGAACTGGAACCTAATAATTTACCAAATTCGCCTACCAACGACATTAGCGCTCCCGTAGGCGAAGCAGTTAGGTTCGCAATATTCTGTAACTGTAAGGCTACTAAACCAAAAACCTGTTCGTTGGCATTATCGGCGATAGCTTTGGCTTCAATGGTAGCATCAATGCTTTTATCCGTGCTGGAAAGAGGCATTTTATCAATCACCCGTATTACATCAATGTTATCGCTTACCCGCGCCGTTAATTCTTTATTATCGTTTTTTACATAAAAATTGTACAGCGGATAAACAATGCCTTCGTTGCCAAATAATTTTAAATTTTTAAGCTGAGCCGTAATAAGCAGATACTCCAGTTCCTGCGCGTAATTTTTTTTGTTTTTGCCCGCTCCCGTCTTAAGTTCATTAATTACCCGGGTAAACTTATTACCGTTAAACAGGTAAATGTCCGTAGAAAGATATTGCCATTCGTCGGTAAAATTAAATTTATCGTTATAAGAATAACCTAACCGGGTTTCAATCCCATTTTGGGCTTTTACCGGAAAATAGCAACTTACAAAACAACCAATAAAAAATAGTGCGGGTTTTAATATCTTCATAAAGAAACAGCAAGAGTGTAAAAACAGCTTTAAGACAATTTTTTGCTCTACTATGTTCTCAAAGAAAGGGCCATTTTTAAGGTTCTGATTTTATAACTATTTTTTGTTTGTTAGTTACTAAATTAATCGAGGTTTTAAAAGGAAAAGTAAATTTAAGACTACAATTGACAAAAAAATACCTGGCAATTTCCTTTTTAAACTGCCAGGTATTCGGAAGGGGAAATTTAAATCTTGTAATTGGCTGAAATCTGTAAGAAAGCCAGATTAGTAAATTAAACTTAGTTCATTTGTTTTAGTTAAATCTAGTTTTGAAATAATATTTGCTAATTACTGGATAGAGTTTTTGTAAGCAGCAATGCCGGCATCCAGAAAATTTACAAAATCAGAAACATTTAAGTTATAGGCAGTAGGTTTAACCAAAGGTTTACCGTCTTTGCCTAAAAGTACATAATATGGTTGGGCATTGTTCTGGAAGGCCGTAATCTGGAAATCGGCGTATTTTTTACCTATGGTAGTTTTTTGCTTCTGGTCGTAGGTAGAGGTATACCATTCCGATTTTGGTAGTTCGGTTTTATCATCTACGTACAAGGCCACTACTACAAAATCATTTTTCAGGCGGCGCAGCACTTCCGGATCTGACCAAACATTGGCTTCCATCTCGCGGCAGTTTACACAACCATGGCCAGTAAAATCGATAAAAATAGGCTTGTTTTGTTCCAAGGCACAGCGCTTAGCTTGTTCCAGGTCAAAATACCCTTGAATCCCATGAGGCAAATGTAAAAAATCACCGTATTTAGGTTTTTCGCATAAAGTATTGGCCGCCGTACTATTATTATTTACGGAACCCGAAGTAAATAACCGCGATAAATCAAAGTCGTGGGTACTTTGTGGGGGTAAATAACCAGCCAAGGCTTTTAAAGGCGCACCAAACATGCCGGGAATTAAATAAATTACAAAACTAAACGTAACTACTGCTACTAACAGGCGAGGCACACTAATGTAAGGAAGATCACTATCGTGCGCAAACTTGAGCTTGCCCAATAAGTAAAATCCCAGTAAAGTGAAGAGTATAATCCAGATGGCCAGGTAAATTTCGCGGTCCAGAATGCCCCAGTGGTAAGCCTGGTCGGCTACACTTAAAAATTTAAGCGCTAAAGCTAGTTCAATAAAACCTAAACATACTTTTACCGAATTAAGCCAGCCTCCGGATTTTGGTAAATTGCGGAGCCACGAAGGAAAAGCCGCAAACAAAGTAAAAGGTAAGGCAAAAGCCAACGAATAGGCAAACATACCGGCAATGGGTTTTAACGTTTCGCCGCCCGCTGATGCTACCAAAATGCTGCCTACAATAGGACCCGTGCAGGAAAAGGAGACCAAAACCAGGGTAAAAGCCATGAAAAAGATACCGTACCAGCCGCCTTTGTCGCTTTGGCTATCGGCTTTATTTACTAAACTGCTGGGTAAAGTAATTTCAAATAAACCCAAAAAGGATAAACCAAAAAGCAAAAATATCAAAAAGAAAATGCTATTCGGCAGCCAATGGGTACTGATAAAGTTAGCGGCATCGGGCCCGGCTAGTTTAGAAAAAATTACTCCGATAAAAGAATAAATAACAATAATGGAAATACCATAACCTAAAGCTTTTAAGATAGATTCGCCCCGGCCATTGCTGTTGCCCGTAAAGAAAGATACCGTCATGGGTACCATCGGAAATACGCAGGGAGTTAATAAAGCAATTAAACCAGAGCCAAAAGCTAATAAAATAAATTTCCAGAGATTAGGTAAACTCGCCGGTGAAGAGCTATCCGGGTCAGCCGAATTATAAACCGGAGGGGAAACAACCTTTTCTTCTGTTTTAGCTAAGGTAGTCGCTTTTCGAGTTGAATCGGCGCGCGCAGAATCTACCCGGGTAATCACATTCTGAAAATCGGGGTTATCGGCAAGTAAAGTTTCCGGCTCTTCGGTAGGTGCGCTAGGTTTACTAGTTGGCGTTGTGGCTTGGCCAACAACAGGCTTCTGCGCAGGACTAATAGCTCCCACATTCTCGCCGCTAACCGCAATGGGTTCTAATGTAAACGAATCGTCGAACGGAATACACCGCCCATCAACCTCGGTACATACTTGATACTCCACTGAACCCGCCACACGCAAATCTTTTTGCATAACTTTAATTGGCTGCCGGAACTGGGCTGTTTTAGTAAAATATGTAACATCGCCGCCAAAAATTTTATCAAATTTCTTCTTCGGATTAACGGGCTTTATTTTGCCTATTAGTTGGTAAGAGGAATGTGGCGTAAAGGTAAAGGTGGTAACGGTAGGACCTACATTAGGGTCAAAATCACTGGAGTATAAATACCAATCCGGGTCTATTTTTACATCAAAAACAATTTCTAGTTCGTCGCCGGTTTTAGCTTCTTTTTTAGAAAATGAGTAGGTCCATTTAGCAGGTTTTAATACCTGGGCTAACAAGCTGTTTGTCGCAACAAGTAGAAAAGTTAACAGGAATATATAGCGTTTTAGAAGTATCATTAACGTTCGTTCAAAATAAATAGGTAATACAAAATAACGTAATTACCAGCACATAATATAAGTTACCTTGCATTAACCTAATGCAGCTAATTAATAACAAATTAAATTTTGCCGATATTAGTCGCAGTAAATAACATTTAAGGTAGCGATGCGGTTTCAGAAGTGAGTAAAATAGAACCAATCATATCATTTAAGGTGCTTAAAACCAGTGTTATTACTAATAAGGCTAGGAATAAATAATTCTGAATTATTTTAAATCGTTGGCTCGGATTTGTTGCTGCCAGATTGGTTCAGAATCATAACTATAAACGGTAATAATTAAAACACGGTCTGTATCCGGACCTGACACGGCTAAAACAGCAAAGTTCCGTTGGTTATAGAATGTACCCGGTAATTGATTTTTATTAGCATTGCCATCGCCTTTGCCGGGTCCGGCAGTAAGAGGAGATATGGTTAAATCGTAGAGCGGATAAGTGCCTTTTCGGTTCAGTCTGCTGAGTTCGGTATGGTGCCGGTCGCCGTCCAGAAAAATTACCCCCGGAATTCTGGCGGCGGTAATTCTATTTAGTAATTGTTGTTTTTCGATTGGGAAAGTGCTGTAGTTTTCAAAAGCGTTTACGGAATTTAATACTTGCCCCCCGATACAGATAAATTTAAAACTTGCTTTACTGGAAGTTAAAGCATCGATTAACCAGTTTAGCTGCGTTTTTCCTAATAAAACCTTGTCTCTTTTGCTATTATTAGGACTACGAAAATAACGATCGTCCAGGAGAAAAAATTGGGCATCGTTCCAGTTAAAAGTGCCGGTTATACCACCCTCACCGGTAAGGTTGTAATTCGGATTGGCCCAAAAAAGCTTTAAAGCTTCGGTAGTAATATCCTTGTTCCAGAAACTACGATCCGCATCGTTAGGTCCGTAATCGTGATCGTCCCATATAGCGTATTGGGGTACGGCGCCAAGCAAAGGTTGCATTTCGGGTACAGAACGCGTGTGGGTATACCGGTGAAGAATGCCGGTTCGGGTATTCCAGTCGGGTTCCCGCAAGTAGGTGTTATCGCCGAGCCAGAGCATAAAATCTGGTTTTTGCGCCAGAATAGAAGAAAATATTTGGTAATCGCCGCCGGAAGGATTGCCAGGTCTATCTGCTTCAGGTTCGTTAATGTAATTACAGGAACCAATTACAAATCTAAAATTGGGAGCATCTTTGCGAAACTGCCACAACTCCTGGGTCTGAAATTGGAGAGGGTAGGGGCGGCTAACTTTTTTATTATTAATGTATAATTCATAACCATATTTACGCCCGGGTTGAACTTGGTCGGCCAGCAAATGAGCCGCAAAGGCCTGGCTTTTACTTGTTTTAACCGGGGCTGTGCTGTATTTCGTTTTGGGAATCGTTTTATCCCAGTACATTATTTTTACCTCCGCTTCGGTGCGGGTCTGTACCCACAGCATTACTTCTTTTAAATCGGCGTAACCTACCATTGGGCCGGCCTGTAAAATAGTAGTTTGAGCGTTTAAGTTGCGTATCCCGAAAATACAAAACAGTAATACCAGGTTGTATAATACTCTAAAACTCATAGAAAAAAGGTAGAAGCCGGAACGTAAGAGAGAGATAAATTGGAGGCTAAAATAAGAATTTTTTAAATTTTACCTACTGCCATGTACGCTAGACTACCAGGTCCTTGCAGGATTGTTATAAAAGTTTGAAACATCCGGCCAACGATACTAGTTAAAAAACAAAAAATTTGCTGTTAGTATGTCGCTCGTTAAAGCCCGTAATTCACATAAAATACTTCTTTTTCGAAATCCGGTATTAACCGGGAGTATTCTGGTATTTATTGTATTTTGGTTATATAGTGGCTTTGCTACTACCGATTTCCTTAATTGGATACTCGAAAACATGCTCACGCTTCCGGGAATAATTGCTTTTGGATTTTTCTATTCCCGCTATTCTTTGTCAGACAAAAGTATAATCTTCGTTTTCTTATTTTTGTTGCTGCATCTGTATGGCAGCCAGTATACGTATCAGGAGAACCCCGTAGGGCGGTGGCTGCAAGAAGCCTTTTCTTTACAGCGTAACCATTACGACCGTTTTGTACATTTTAGTTTTGGGTTATTAATGGCTTTACCCATTTACGAAATCTGCCGGTACCATTTAAAATCGGCCAAGTGGCTACCTTACCTGATACCTCTGGAACTTACCTTATCGATGAGTGTTTTTTTTGAATTAATTGAATGGGTTTTTGCTACTTTATTTGTGCAGGAAAAAGCATCGGTTTACCTGGGCATGCAAGGTGATATTTGGGATGCCCAAAAAGATGTAGCGGTCGCTTTTTTGGGAGCAGTACTCGCAGTTTTAGGTATTTGGTTAAGTACTCAAAAAGGCGATCAGTAAATTAAAGTAATTCTAACTATAAGTATCTTTAGCTATAGATATAAAAAAACGACTGCCCAAAGAGCAGCCGTTTAAATTGTGAGTAGGAACAGGACTTGTTATAGGCAACTCTCTTGCCAAGTTTTACTGCCAGTCATTATTTATTAACTTTTTCCTATATATTTTAACTTTTAATTACATTCTGTTATTCATAAAGAGGAAGGTTGTATTTAATCGTCCTGAATTCATTAATAATTAATAGTATATTCAAACACTCTACTAAGTTGAAATAAGGAATTTGCTTAAACCAATGAATTTTTTTGGAGCCTTTTCCAATCTCCAGCTGCTGATGTTAACTTGTTTGATATTTCAAGTTTTGCCTCGTGGCCGGCGGGCCTCGTAAACCCCTCCCCCTGCGGGAAGCTAAAAACAGGGGAGGAGATGTAGCTATCCCTATTTTCTCCTTTTCTCGACTGGGTCTGAGGAATGTGGCTTTACGCCACACCAGAACCCTCAATAGCCAAACGATGCCTGCTGGCCAGGAGGCAAACTGGTTACTTCTCAAATCGCATTAGCACCGCCGCCTGGAGGCTTGAAAAGACTCCAAAGAAAACTCTTACTAGCAAGCAAAAATTAAGATAGCTTTCTAATACGTTTTGGTAAAAGTCAGATAGATGTAAAACTGGTCTGCCCAATTGGTACAAATATATTTTCTTACTTAGCAATAATTACTTTATATCGGAGCAGTTTAGTAGGCGTTTGTACTTGCAATAAATATAAGCCGGAAGCTTGATTTTCGGCTTTCCATTCCAACTCCTGCGTTTGGTTGGCTTGTGCTTCGCCTTGGAAAAGAGTTGTTATTTCCTGGCCCTGGCTATCGTATATTTTAATTGTAACAGTTTGGGTTTCAGGTAAGGTAAAACGCACTGTTGCTTTTTGAGCGAAAGGATTGGGAGCTACGCTTAAGTTTATTGAGTCGGTTAAAGTAGTGCTTTCTGTGGGCAGGATAGATTCTCTTGTTGCTATTATGGGCTCTTCTGCGGCATTTGGTGCTACTTTTAGTAACCAGAAATCTGTACCTCCCTGGCTGGGCTGGGTTCTGTCGCCACTTACGCCGGAAGCGGATTTTCCTCCCAGAATATAGCCACCTTCGGGCGCTTCAATAATTGCTCGTAATTCTTCGGCTTCTTCTCCACCGTAGCGTTTGTCCCATTGGTAATCACCATTTTTATCTGTTTTTACCAGCCAGTAATCACTTCCGCCCTGACTATCTTGGGATTTATTACCGCTTTTATCTGAAAAGGAGTATCCGGCCAGCAAGTACCCGCCATCACTGGTCTGGATGCTGCCGCGGAGTTCGTCGTTTTTGCTACCCCCAAAGCGTTGGTCCCAAATTTTAGTACCGTTATTGGCTATTTTCAGAAACCAATAATCTTTACCTCCCTGGCTACCCTGACTTTTGTCGCCGTTGGCGGGAGAATTACTTTGGCCGGAAAGATAAATATAGCTGTTGGTACGGCCCAAGGAATAAAGCTCATCCTGACCGCTACCGCCAAAACGCTTGTCCCATAGTTTAGTACCGTCCTTATCCACGCGAACCAGCCAGAAATCAGTACCTCCCCGGCTCAACTCCGTTTTATCTCCGCTTCGGCCCGAAGCAGTTGTGCCCGCCAACAGAAAACCACCTTCCGGAGTAGAAATAATGCCGTTTAGATCATCGTTTAAGTTGCCTCCGTAACGCTGGTCCCAAACCTTAGCGCCGGTACTGGATATTTTTACCAGCCAGAAATCCGTACCACCCTGACTTTCCTGAGTTTTATCGCCGCTGGCGGGTGAGTTGCTGGAGCCAGCCAGTAAATAATCACCGTTCGGAAGAAGCAGTACTTTCTTTAGTTCGTCGTAGCCACTGCCGCCGTAGCGTTTATCCCATTGTTTGTTGCCTTGGGCATTTACTTTTACTACCCAATAATCCCGGTCGCCCCGGTTATCCTGGGTTTTATCTCCGCTTATGCCCGAAAGAGAAGAGCCACCTAAAAGATAGCCGCCGTCCAGAGTTTGTAAAATCCGGTTCAGGTATTCATGGTCGGAGCCGCCGAAACGCTTATCCCAGATTTTTTTACCTTTATCATCGGCTTTTACAATCCAATAATCATTTTTACCCCGGGCAGTTTGGGTTTTGTCGCCGCTAATTCCCGAAGGCGAGTATCCGCCGGTTAAATAGCCGCCATCGGTTGTTCGGATAAGGGTTAGAAGCCCTTCGTTACCGGAACCGCCGTAGCGCATATTCCATTGGGTAGTAGTTTCGGCTTTGGCAATGGTAATGGTATAATCTTCTGTTTCGCCGTATTCTGTATCCGCGCATGATTCCTCTTCGGTAAAGACACTATCATACTTTGTCCGGACCCGCAAACGGCGGTTACCTAAAGTACTACTAGCCGGAATAGTAATAGTTCCGGAGAAGGTGCCGTTGCCGGGTTCTGCTAAGGTATAAACCAGTTCCCCGTTATCCGAGAAATCACCGTCATTATTAAAATCAATCCAAATTCCGAAACCTTGCGGGTGGTCGGGACCAGACTGTAATTGAATAGGGTAACTTTGGCCGGCGTGAACAGTGGTTGTCAGGTTGACAACCGGGTCGAAATTAACGTAGCCGTTTTCTTTTCCTTCGCAACCAGTAGTTCGGTTGTTTAAGGTATGAAAAGTAAAATTAGCGATATAAAGGTCTACATCCTGGCAAGTGTAGGTAACAGTTGGCTGGCAGTAAGGTTTTTCGGGATTTTCGGTGTCTTTCATTTTTACTACCCAATAATCATAACCGCCGCGGGAAGCTTCGGTTTTATTTCCCGTTTTTCCGGATAAAGACCAACCGCCCATAATGTAACCGCCCTCTTGAGTAACTTGAATTGAATTTAAAAGATCATCTTCCTTGCCCCCCCAAGTTTTATCCCAAACTTTACTGCCATCACTCTTAATTTTTAATAACCAAAAATCTAAATTCCCGACTCCTGCAACGGTTTTATCGCCACCTTTGCCATAAGTAGCAGACCCGCCCAGGATACAGCCGCCATCGTTTGATTGCTGAAGGGCAGCCAAGTAGTCGTCTCCTTCTCCGCCGTAGCTTTTATCCCAGATTTTAGAACCATCCGGTTTTAATTTTAACACCCAGTAATCAGAGCCGCCCCTAGATGCTTGGGTTTTATCGCCTCCTTCTCCCGAATCGGATTGGCCACCTAGTATATACCCACCATCGGTGGTTTGCTGAACAAACTGTAAATTTTCAAAATCATACCCGCCGTACGTCTTATCCCAATCAATAATACCTGCTTCATCCGTTTTAATTACCCAATAATCGGTATTACCGCGTGAAGGTTCGGATTTATTGCCTCGATTTTCGGAGTTAGAATAGCCGCCTATTACGTAGCCACCATCCTTGGTTTGTTGCAAAATGGTTAATTTATCATCGGCATTGCCCCCTATGGTTTTATCCCATTCCAGAGAGCTGTCGGCGTTTAACTTTATAATCCAATAATCATAATTGCCCCGGCTAATTTCCGATTTTTCACCATCAATGTTAGAGTTCGAGTAACCTCCCACCATGTAACCACCATCCTGCGTTTGTATTAGATACTGGCAATAGTCGTCGCCTTTACCACCCAGCGTTTGGTCCCAGACTTTGGTTCCTTTCGCATTTAATTTTACTATCCAGTAGTCCGCCCCACCTCTGGATTTCCCGGATTTATCGTTATTGTTTTCGGAGTAAGAAAAACCGCCCAGAATATAACCGCCGTCGCTGGTTGGCTGAAGCGAGGTTAGTAAATCATCGCCGGTGCCGCCAAAAGTTTTATCCCAAGCTTTGGATCCATCGGCCTTTAACTTTATGACCCAATAATCAAAACCCCCGCGGGAACCATCCGATTTATCGTGGCCTTTTTCCGAATTCGACCAGCCGCCCAGAATATAGCCACCATCATTGGTTTGCCGGATATATGGCAGGTAATCATCGCCGGTGCCGCCAAAGGTTTTGTCCCACTCTTTGTCTTGTGCCAGGAGGTTAGGGATTATACCCGTGAAAGCTAATAAAAGCAGTAATGTTCTAAGCAGAATAGGATAGAACAAAGAAGAGTTATTTTGATTCCGGTAAGCAGTGGTTGCTCTCATAAGTTATTGACAACAAATTGAATGGCTGCTATAATATAGCTACACAAATACTATTTTTATCGGAATTTATAAGTTATAGGTTTGCCTAAAATAGAAATATAATAAGCTTTAAAGAAAAATAAATTAGATGATGAATTAGTAAAAAAAGGAAGATAGGTTATTTTTTTAAGATTGTAGCTGTTTTTAAAGTAGGCCCCTGCATTTGTTTTCTTCTCCTAATTTATTCAGGGAACCTCCGTGGCCCAAGTCAATTAAATTATCAATTATAAGATACTGTTATTACCTAAATCAACCTAATTTAAGTGCGCTGCACGTGTTCTCTCAGGCAGTTTAGTTAGAATCAAATAACTTGTTAAAAAGATTAGTTGCTGTTAGCAAGGAATGCCACAAGTAGAATGGTTTTTAAGATTTTCCTGGTCGGTGTAATTAATTCTTATTCATCTTCATCCGACGGAAATTCTAAAGTTTCTAAAGCCCGTAAGGTTTCTTTTACAATCTGGCCCATTTCCCGGCGGGAGTCGGCTTCCAGGGCACGGGCAAATAAATCCAGAATTAATTCACCTTCGGTGTTGGTGTATAAATTCTGGAAAAGCTTATCGAAAACTTTATTTTCTTTTTGAATAATACTATCAATTTGACCAATGCTGGTAGCTTTGGCGGCTTTTTTTAAGACAGATAAAACATTCGCGCTTACTTCCTCGCCGCCCAGGTCGGTAAATATTTGCATTAATGCAATTGCTACGCCCAACCGAATTTTCTCAAAACTAAAGTGTAATTCAGTGTTTGCCGGCCCGCCTTGGCGAGAGCGGCTTTCAACCCGGTCAAAACTTTGAAATACCGTTGCTACGGGTTGATCAAACAAATTAGGTTGTGCTGTATGTAGCGCACGTTGTAGTAATAATTCAAATTCAGAACCCGACATAGTAAAGTAAAAAATGTAAAAGGAAACAAAAATAGTAAATAAGAGGCAAATACGAATATTTTGGAAATAATACCCGATTGTTTAAACATTATTCCATAGAGAGCTAAGGTAAAGTATAGGCTTAAACTCTTTGAAATACCTAGTAGCGTTTACTTTTTTCTTTGGAGCCTGTTCCAGTCTCCAGAATCAGGTGCTGATGCGATTCAACGGCCTAAGTTTGCCTCATGGCCGGCGGGCTTCGTTTGGCTATGGAGCACTCGCTATCCTTCCTTTCCTTGACTCCGTCAGCGGAATACTGCTGCGCAGTACCGGAAGCTTAGCAGGTGCTCCATAGCTAAACTGGTGTCATTACGTGGTAGCTAAAGCCATTCTTGTTTTACTGGCTTTTTCTATTTACTATGTAGTGATTACTAATTTTCTACAGTTGATGACTTAGATTAAGTTACAATTTTTTACCACCTCTGCCCCTCCTAAAATAGGAGGGGAGCTTGCAATATTTTTAAAATAACTAAAGGAGTTAATAAGTAGTAGCAATATCCGGCGCTACACGCAAGAAATACCAGTTTGGCTGTTGAGGGCCTTTTAGCGTTCCGGTGCTGCGCAGCAGCATGGCGCAGTGCAACGAGCCAAGGTTCGCTAAACTGCCCGAAAGAGCCAAACGAGGCCCGCCGGCCATGAGGCAAACTCAGCCGGTTAAAACAAGATGGAACAGGAAAATGGAGACTTGAAAAGGCTCCACGGAAAAACCTTTTATTCAAATTTTATGGTATAGGGTTTATACTATAGTGGTATAAGTTACCTGCTTTCACTTAAGCTGAATTGCCTTGAATAAGATTTAAACACTTGAATTTATTAAATTGATTAATTAAAAGCGCATTTCTCCGAATGTCAAAAATTAGGATAGCTTTTCTGTTACGGACGAGAAGCTGTAATTTAAAATGTGTGCATTGGAAATAGTTTACAATTACTTTTTAGGGCCATATAGGGCCACATAATCTAAGAGTACTTATCTAAACAATTAAAATTCAGGATACCTCCCTTCAACTGTAAGAACAGCTTCTCCAGCTAATCTTATTACCTGTTTTAAAACTTATAAAAAAATTAAGCCCTTTCTTAAAATCATTATCCACGATCTTACCATAATAGACTAGTAAATAGTAGTGGCAGTGGCATTTTGTTGAAATTTTTAAATTTCAGACAAGTAGGTACCGGACACAACAGGATAGTGCGAGCTAACAATGCCTGTAATTTCAAGATTATTAACCTGCTCTAACAGAGAGTAAAGGATCCTTCTAATCGCTAATATTAAGGCTATGGCTATCTGAATATAAATAGTAAAAAATTCCACATGTTCCACCTAAAAACACTTACGTCTATGCAGTACCTAATACTTAGAAAGTTGAAACTTATTTTTATTCTTCCCCTCTTTTTCTTCTCCATTACCAACCTTCTGGCCCAAACTGCTACTGTTACCGGAAAAGTTGCCGATGAAAAAGGAGAAGCTTTACCAGGAGTTACAATCCTGGTGAAAGGTACTACCAATGGTACCACTACCGATGCTGGTGGTAGTTTTTCTTTAAACGTGCCCAATGGGAATGGTACACTTAGTGCTTCTTTTGTGGGTTATTTAACGCAGGAGATTCCTATTAATAATAGAACTACCATTAACATAACCTTAGCGGCCGATACCAAAGCATTAGAAGAAGTAGTAGTAATAGGCTATGGAACTCAAAAAAAATCGGACGTAACGGGTGCCGTTGCCTCGGTGAAAGCGGAAGCGCTGGAAGAACGACCTTCGGCTAATCTTACCCAGGCTTTAGCTGGTAGAGTGCCCGGAGCTAATGTGTCAATAAACTCCGGCCGGCCCGGTGGAGCCGCCAATATCCGGATCCGGGGAAATACTTCGGTGAGTGTTACCAATAACCCACTTTATGTGGTAGATGGCGTTATTCTGAACGTTACTAATTTAGGCAATGGTACGTCACCGATTGATTACATGAACCCCAACGATATTGCTTCTATTGAAGTATTAAAAGATGCTTCGGCTACGGCTATTTATGGAGCCCGGGGTGCTAACGGCGTTATTCTGGTAACCACTAAGCGGGGTAGCAAAGACGGCGGACGGGTAAATTACGACACCTATTTCAGCGTAGGTACCCTTACCCGTAAGCTTGATTTATTAAATTCAGAAGAATTTTTACATGTAGAAGACGTAGCCTACCAGAACGCCGAAAAATATGACCCCGAAGGTTGGGCGGCCGGCAAATACGTTGACCCTAAAACGAAACGAACTAATCCTTTGCTGTTTGATGCCAATGGCCGGCCCTTGTACGATACCGATTGGCAAAAAGAAGCCTCTCAAAAAGCTACTACCCAAAACCATCAGTTATCATTTACCGGTGGCACCGATAAATCCAGCTTTGGCGCTTACCTGGGCTACCGCAACGAAGATGGCGTAATGCGCGATTCGTGGCTGAAGCGTTATTCTGGCCGTTTTGTTTTCGATAGTCAGATTAAAGATTGGTTAAAAGTAGGCGGCTCGTTGGGTTATAACGATCAGCAGGAAAAGCAACTGGATTTGCAAGGCGAAGGTGGTATCACTTTCATGCGTCAGGTTCTGGAAGCCCTTCCTATTATTCCAATCAAATATCCGAATGGAACCTGGGCCGGCAATGCCGATTATCCGGGTATGGAAGGGGGCGACAATCCTTTACAAGTTGGAGCAGAACGGAGATATATTCTTAAAACCCAAAACACCTTAGGTAACTTATACACCAATATCCAAATAACCAAAGACTTGGAGCTAAGAACGGTACTGGGAACCAATATAATCAACCAGGGCATTAATTACTACGGCGGCCGGGAACTGAACTATATTTCCCAAGACCAAGGCGGCGTGGCGTACGTACAAAACCAGCGGCATAATTCGTGGCAGTTCGAAAATTATCTAACTTACAATAAAAAAATATCTACTAACCATTCCATTACTGGCTTATTAGGTTTGTCGTGGCAGCACGTAGATGTGTTTACCGCCCGGGCACAGTCGCAGAATTTTCAGGATGATTATTTTGGGTATAATAACTTAGGAGCCGGCGCAACCGCCGTGGCACCTACTTCCGGTACTACTGCGTATGGCCTTAATTCTTATTTCGGACGGGTAAATTACAGCTTAAAAGATAAGTATTTAGTAACGCTTACCGGTCGGGCCGATGGGTCTTCTAAATTTGGTTCAGAAAACCGGTATGCCTTTTTCCCTTCAGCTGCTTTAGCCTGGCGCGTATCGGAAGAAAACTTCCTGAAAGGCACGCCCGCTATATCGGATTTAAAATTACGTACCAGCTACGGGGTAACGGGTAACTCCGAAATTAACGCTTACCAGGCCGAAGCCGGAATGGGCAACTACGAGGTTATTTTTAATGGTACCCGTACTATTGGGGTAGGCGTAAGCCGCTTAGCCAATCCAAATTTACAATGGGAAAAAACGTATCAGGTAGATGCCGGTTTGGAGTTAGGTTTGTTTAGCAACCGGATTGCGCTGGAAGTGGATGTGTACCGCAAGAAAACCACCAATATGCTGTTAAGCGCTCCTGTACCTTCAAGCAGCGGCTATACCACCGTTACCCGCAATGTGGGCAGCATGGAGAACAGAGGAATTGAATTCGGGCTGAATACGGTAAATATTTCTACTGGTAGTTTTACCTGGAACACTAACTTTAATATTTCTATCAACAAAAATAAAGTATTGGCTCTAACTGGCGGCGATGATATTTTTTCCGGCCGCGGCATTATCCGGGAAGGTGAACCGGTAGGTTCGTTCTTTGGCTACGTACGTCAGGGAACCTGGAGCACCGCCGAAGCCGACCAGGCTGCCAAATATTTACGCTTACCCGGCGACGTAAAATACCAGGATGTAAACAACGACGGACAAATTAACGACCGGGACCGGGTGATTATTGGTAAAGGTATTCCAGATGGCTTTGGTGCTTTAATCAACACCTTTAAGTATAAAAACTTTGATTTAACGCTCGATTTACAGTTTATGTACGGCAATGATGTTTCTCTGGCCAGCCAACACTCCTCCGAAGACCGCCAGGGTATTGCCAACAGTTTTGCCACCGTATTAAACGCCTGGACCCCCGAAAACCAAAACACCGACATTGCGCAATGGCGCCCCATTCCAGCCGGTTACGATACCTTTGATGATAGCCACCGGGTACAAGATGCTGATTTTATCCGGGGCAGAAATTTACTATTTGGGTATAATTTTAACGCAGGGGTAACCGAAAAACTGCGCATCAGCCGGTTGCGGGTGTATGCCTCGCTGCAGAATTTCTTCCTGATTACCAAGTACGAAGGATATGATCCGGAAGTAGCTACCTCGGGTGGTACCTTCGATCAGGGTTTGGCCTTATATGATTATCCAAAACCTCGCGTGTTTATGGTTGGTCTTAATCTTGGTTTTTAATTTAATCCGTTTAAAACATCTGTTATGAATAGCATCGTTAAAAAATATATCAGTCATTCAGTTCTAGGCATTTCCTTACTACTTTTTAGTACCAGTTGTGATGATTTTCTGGAAGAAACCGACCAGTCTAATTTTACTCAGAATACTTATTTTACTAAACCAAAACATGCCGAAAGTATCGTAAACGCTATATACGCCGATTTAAGGTCCACTACCGGTGGTGGTTTTAATGGCGCTCCCTGGATGATGCTGGAATTTGCTACCGGACTTGCCAACACCGATTTAGGGCAAGCCCAAAACAGTATTAACGTTCGTAACCTGGCTAACAATTCGGATAATTCGTACGGCGGAACTTACTGGACCAGCAGCTTCAGGGGTATTGCTAATGCCAACCTGGCAATTAAAAATATTCCCAACATAACCATGGACGAAGCCCAAAAAGCCAAGTTACTTGGCGAAGCCAGGTTCTTACGGGCGTATTATTATTTTAACCTGGTACGGATATTTGGGGCAATTCCTTTAATTACCGAGCCGATTGATTTAAATTCAGAAGCATTATACCCGCCTAAAGCTACCGAAGAAGAAACCTATAAATTAATTGTAGATGATCTGGTTGCGGCCGAAGCGGCTGGTTTGCCCATTACCGATAAAACTGGAAAAGTAACTACCGGAGCCATTAAATCATTACTATCCAGCGTGTACCTGACTATGGCCGGGTATCCTTTACAGAAAGGGGCAGAATATTATAAAAAAGCAGCCGACAAAGCCCAGGAGGTTATCACCTCTAATGCCTACAGCCTGTTTACTTCTTATAACGACTTGCACAACGAAGCTACCGAAAATACCGGCGAACACATTTTTATGGTGCAATTTGCTCCCTTTATTATGGCTTCGGGCTGGCAAACCTCTATTATTCCGTACAACAAAGGTATTTCTGCCTACTCCGACGAAACCGGGGCTATCTATGCCAATACCGATTTTATTCAGACGTATGAACCCGGCGACAAACGTACCAGGGAAAAAGAATTTTACTTTAACGAATACAGCCTGAGCAGCGACCGGAATTCGAACATCAATTTAGGTGGTTACTTTATTTATAAGTTCTTCGATCCCAAAGCCCAATTGGAAACTACCAGCAGCGGCTTAAACTGGATGTTAATGCGTTATGCCGAGGTTTTATTAATCTATGCCGAAGCAGCCAATGAAGCATCGGGCGGACCCACTGCAGAAGCCTACGAAGCTATTAACCAAATAAGAAGAAGAGCCGAGTTGCCGGAATTACAAGGCTTAAACCAGCAAGCGTTCCGGGAAGCTACCTGGCGCGAAAAATGGCATGAGCTGAGCTACGAGAATAAAACCTGGTTTGATATGGTACGTCTGCGCAAAGCCTTTAATGTAAAAACCGGGAATTTTGACGACTACGTAGGCCACCAGTTCTCGTACGGCCCGGTATTAAAAGATCGGGAACTTTTATTCCCGATTCCAACCGCCGAAATCCGGAACAATAAAAATCTAGTTCAGAACACAGGTTATTAAAAAAGTAAATCAGAATTAGTTTTCAAGTCAATCCGGCAAGAACTGGTGCTCAACCCTTTCTTGCCGGATTCTCCTATAATACCACCGGTTGATAATTACTCTTATTGGTTTGCCTGATTATAAAAGGTAGTAAAAGGAAAAACAGGATAGTGCAGGATAGGTTAATGGGAGCATTTATCTACAATTAAAAGTAGAATGCTGCGGAATCCGGAATAGAATTCATATTTTTAGATAAATAAAATAGTAAATGAAAATTATTAGAAAAGGAAGTTTCAGGTTAGTGCTTACCAGTTTGGGGCTGGTAGTAATAGCGCTCTTAACGCTTCAGTTTACCCAATCTAATTCTACCCCGATAAAAGTTAACAAAGGATCCCATATTATTTTAGTTGGCAATAATCTGGGCTCCCGCATGATGAACTTCGGCCATTTTGAGACCGAAATGCAATTACGGTACCCGGACAATCAGCTTTATATCCGTAATATGTGCGATGGGGGCAATACTCCCGGGTTCCGACCCCATTCCGGGCGGGTATCGCCGTGGGCCTTTCCGGGAGCCGAAAAATTCCAGACCGAATTAGCGCATAACTCCGATAGTCAGGGTTTTTACGAAACCCCCGACGAGTGGATAACCCGGCATAAAGCTGATATTATTATTGCTTTTTTTGGCTACAACGAATCATTTGAAGGAAAGAAAGGCCTGGAAAATTACAAAGCCGAACTGGATGCCTTCGTGAAACATACTTTAAAACAAAAATACAACGGCAAAACAGCACCTCAACTCGCCCTGGTTTCGCCTATTGCCTTCGAAGATTTGTCCGGTAAATACGATCTGCCCAATGGCAAACAGGAAAACGTAAACCTGGCTTTGTACACCGAGGCCATGAAAGAAGTAGCCGCTAAAAACAAGGTGCTTTTCGTAAATGCTTTTACCCCCACTAAAGGCTGGTACGATAACACAGAGGAATTTTTAACCATTGATGGCTCCCAGTTGACCGATGGTGGTTATGCCCGCTTTGGTAAATTGCTCGCAGATCAGGTTTTTGGTAAAGTAGCAATTAAAAACGAAAAAAACCGGGCCCTGGTACACGCTGCCGTAATGGAGAAAAACTGGATGTGGCACAACGATTTGAAGATTCCGAACGGAGTGCACGTATACGGCCGCCGCTACGATCCTTTCGGTCCGCAGAACTATCCGGCCGAATTAAAAAAGATCCGGGAAATGACCGTTATCCGCGATCAGGCAGTTTGGCAAGCGGTGAAAGGACAAAAAATGGATGTGGCCGCTGCCGACCAGAAGACTTCTGAATTGCCACCGGTACCCACCAACTATAACCCCGAAAAAAACGGCAGCACGGAATACCTGTACGGACAAGATGCGGTAAACAAGCTAAAAGTAGCGCCGGGCTATAAAATCGAAATGTTTGCTTCCGAAAAAGAGTTTACTGATTTAGCGAACCCCTGCCAGATTACTTTCGATAATAAAGGCCGTTTGTGGGTAGCCACCATGCCAACTTACCCCCATTACAAGCCCGGTGATAAAAAACCAAATGATAAAATTATCATCCTGGAAGATACCAATAACGACGGCAAAGCCGATAAACAAACTACTTTTGCCGATGGCTTGCATTTACCGGTTGGTTTTGAGTTGGCACCAGAGGGGGTTTATATTTCGCAGGGTACCAACATGATGCTTTTTAAAGACACCAACGGTGACGATAAAGCCGACGTGCGGGAAATTCTTCTGAGTGGTTTCGATGACCACGATACGCACCACGCACATCACACGTATACTTTGGATCCATCCGGCGCTATTTACATGGGTGAGGGTGTTTTTCTGCATACCAACGTTGAAACGTCGTATGGTCCGGTACGAGCTACTAATGGTGGTTTTTACCGCTACAATCCGCAGCGCCGCCAGTTAGAGCGCACCGCTCAGCTTTCTATCCCAAACCCGTGGGGCATTGCTTTTGATGATTGGGGGCAAAACTTCTTCGCCGAGACTTCCAGCCCGGATGTGCGCTGGATGATGCCCGGCAGCGTGAAATCACGTTACGGCGTGGCGACGCACAAATCCGAACAGTTGATCGAAGACAAGCACCGCGTACGGCCAACCTCTGGTCTGGAATTTATTTCGAGCCGGCATTTTCCGGATGATATGCAAGGGGATATGATTATTAACAATACCATTGGTTTTTTAGGTACTAAACAGCATTCCTTAAAAGACGATGGCACCGGTTACATTAGCAAGCACAAGCAAGACTTGGTAGTATCCGAAGACCGAAATTTCCGGCCCGTAGATATGGAATTTGCCCCGGATGGTTCTTTGTACGTAGCCGACTGGCATAATGTATTAATTGGGCACATGCAGCACAATGCCCGCGACCCGCTGCGCGACCACGTACACGGCCGTATTTACCGCATCACGTATCCTGGTCGGCCATTGGTGCAACCCGCTAAAGTAGCTGGTGCCACCATAGACGAGTTATTGGAAAACTTAAAATTACCGGAATACCGTACCCGTTACCGTACCCGTCGGGAACTACGGGGCCGGGATGTGGCGGAAGTTCTTTCGCATTTAAAAACCTGGACTGCTAAATTAGATAAAAACGATCCGAAGTACGAACACCACTTACTCGAAGGTTTATGGGTAAGCTGGGGCATGAACAAAGTAGATCAGGATTTATTAAAGCAGTTGCTGCAAGCCAAAGATTACCATGCCCGGGCGGCGGCGGTTCGCGTAGTGCGTTATACCGGTCATCAGGTACCTAATCAAGCCGATTTATTAATGCAAGCTGCCCGCGACGAACACGGCCGGGTACGTTTAGAAGCCATTGTGGCTGCCTCGTGGCTCGATAAAGAAAAAGGTTTGCCTATTCTGGCCGAAGCCGCTAAAAAGCCATTGGATAACTGGATGATTCACGCGCACGAAACTGCCGTAGCCCACCTGAATGGCCGCGAAGTAGAGAAGAAAAAAGAGGAAGTAGTGAAAACCGATTTAAAAGGCGCGGAGCGGGACTTGCTTATCAAAGGCAAAGAAATTTATGCCCGCGACGGATTCTGCGGTACCTGCCACCAACCCGATGGCAAAGGCTTGGCTTCTTCTGGTTTCCCCCCGCTGGCTGGCACCAACTGGGTACTGGGTAGTGAGGAACGTATGATTAAAATTGTTTTAAAAGGAATGCAAGGCCCCATAGAAGTACAAGGTAAAAAATTCCCCGGCCAGGTTCCCATGACTCCTTTTGGTGGTATGCTGAAAGACGAAGAAGTAGCCGCGGTAATAACCTACGTGCGTAATTCTTTTGGTAACAAAGCGTCGGCGGTAACCCCGGAAAAAGTAAAAATGGTACGGGCAAGCATTAAAGATAAAACTGGTTTTTTTTCTCCAGAGGAATTACTCAAGCAACATCCCCTGGAAAACGGAGTTCAGTAATTATTTTTTTTGTTGGTTATTCATTACTCGTTGCACGGTAAAAATGACTTGGGTAATATATTAACTTAGTGGGAGATGAGTAAAAATTGTCCTTTATCTAGCGCCCGTGTTCAGTGAATCGGCACGGGTGCTTTAAAGACAAACAGAAGTCTTTGACTTTCGGAAGTTACAAACTCTATCTTAAGGGAGAGTACTCGTTATATTTCACTGAATGACACCGGCCAGCTCAGGAAACTTAATTTAAAAAATAAATGAAAACGCGAGTTGTATGAAGTATAATTTATACAACTCGCGTTAAATAACTTAGTACAAAATAGATTTAGCCTCTTATTTGCGGTTTATGAAAAATTTGAAAAATATAAAATACCTGGTTCTTCTTTTCAGCTTATTGTTCCAGTTTACTTTTTACGCTTGTGCTCAAACTAAAGGTAAGGCTAAAAAGCCCTTAATTGTATTTGTTACCGGCGACCACGAGTATAGCGGTGAATTAACTATGCCCGCTATTGCCGCCGAACTCGAAAAAAATTACGGCTTCCGGACCAAAGTTTTAAAAGCATCGCCCGATCAAAATTCCGAAGAAAATATTCCTGGATTAGAGGCTTTAAAAGACGCCGATGTAGCGGTGTTTTTTTTACGTTGGCGACGGTTACCGGCTGACCAGGTGCAGCACATCGAAAATTATTTGAAATCCGGCAAACCGGTAATTGGCTTCCGGACTACAACCCATGCGTTTAACTACCCCAAAGGGCATGAACTCGAAAAATGGAATGCTTTCGGGGAAATGGTTTTTAACGCGCCTCCGGGTTGGGGCGGAGCAGCCAAGCATACTCATTACGGGCACGAATCCAGTACGGATGTAAGTATTATTCCCAAAGAAGCTAAAAACCCTATTCTTACCGGTGTTCAGGGTAATTTTCATGCCCGTTCCTGGTTATACCGGGTATTACCCGATTACCCGAAAAAAGGCTCTACCTGGTTATTAATGGGGCACGCCGTTAATCCGGATAAGGAAGACGTAGAGAATCCAGTAGCCTGGACCGGCACCAACTCCTTCGGTAGTAAATTTTTTATGACCACTCTGGGCCATCCGGAAGATTTCGATATAGAACCAGTGCAGCGATTGGTAATTAATAGCATTCACTGGGCAGCAGGCAAACCAATACCCAAAAAATGGGCGGGTAAAATTACAATTAATGCCCCTTATCATGGTATACAAGCTAGTAAGTAAAAGTTTTTAATGCCGAAAGGCAACAAATAAGAATAAAGGGCCGGCATGATAGCTGGCCCTTTATTTTGTGGGGTGAATTCCTGTTCACTTTTAGAATCTTTTCTAGCCTCCAGGGGGCGGTGCTAATGCGATTTGACAAGTAACCAGTTCGCCTCCTGGCCGGCGGGCCTCGTTTGACTTCTTCGCGCGGTGTATCCTTTCTTTCCTCCTTCGTCGGAATGCCTCGTGCCTCGGCACCGAAAGTCTACAAGGCGCGAAGAAGTCAAACTGGTCTCGTTTGTTCTTAGTTACTGCTATTCTTGCTACTCCCTTATTTTTTATACTGGTATCTTAAGTGTAATTCGTAGAGGTAGAGATGTTCCGTTTTATTGTTAAATGCAGGTATTACTTTGAATAACGCGAGCGTCCTCGCTCGTGTTGCTCATTGTCCGGTCTCTGGCCGGTAGGGTTTTGATTTGCATTCTCGTAACTAAAATCTATAGGTGTTCCCGGCCAAGGGCCAACCTTAAAGTAGATACGAGCGAAAACACTTGTGCCTGCATTGTTTTAAAAATTAACCGTAAGAACCTAAGTCAGTCTCCTGACTGACGTAAAATGGCCTGGTTTCCGCCAGTCGGGAGACTGGCTTATGTCTGTAAGCCACAAGTCCCGCTCCGCTAAGACTTGCGCTAGCAAGGTTAACAAAGACAGTAAATGAAGACAAGTTAATTAACCATCTTCATTTTCGGCCAAAGTAAGATTAACGGTAGCTACTAGCAAAGACACCAGTTTGGCTGTTGAGGGCCTTTTAGCGTTCCGGTGCCGACGTAGGAGGCATGGCGCAACGGAGTGAGCCAAGGTTCGCTAAACCGCCCGAAAGAGCCAAACGAGACCCGCCGGCCATGAGGCAAAACTCAGCCGGTTCAAACTAGATAGCACCGCAGCCTGGAGACTGGAACAGCCTCCACAGAATACCAACAATTAAAACGTATTTTATAACTGAAATACCTTATTCATTAAAGCCCATTTCTCTCCGGACTTAGCACCGGGTACTGGTTTTTGAAACTGCCCCACAAATTCTTCCCAATCCTGCACCAATTCGTTCGCCGCATCCATGGCCGCTTTGCGTTCAAAGCTGAAGGTTTCATTCGTATCCATAATCATAAAAAGGCGGGCACCAATGCGGTAAATTTCCATGTTGGTAATACCTGCATCCCGAATACTTTGCTTTATGCCCGGTCGATCGTTGCCGGGTTTATGCCAATGCTCGTATTCGGCAATCATCTTGGGGTCATCGTGCAGGTCGAGGGCTAAGCAATATCTTTTCAAGGTTTTAAAGTTTAAATTAAGGGACAAAATTAATTTAATATACCCACTATGGCGCGGAAGTTACTTCCGTGACTTCCAATTATCTTATCAAAAAAAAGCATCTATTGTTAGAAAAAGGAAATAAGGCGCAGAAGTAACTTCCGCGCCATAGTGGTACTTAAGAATATATAGGTATATAGGATTAAATAAAAGCTACTTTAACTTCCCAGGTTATTATTTAGCTTTTTAGATTGCCCTGGTTTCAGATTTAAATCAATTACCTTTTCGCCGTATCGTACCTTGGTAGAAGTACCGTTAATGCTGCGGATGGTAGTGCTTACCAGTTTATTATTTTCCCATTCCATATCTACTTCAAAACCGCCCCGGGCGCGTAGGCCGGTTACTTTTCCCTCTTTCCAATTGTCCGGGATGGCGGGCAATAAGTGGATAAAGCCGGCATGGCTTTGCAGGAGCATTTCGCCCATTCCTGAAACTCCCCCGAAATTACCGTCGATTTGGAAGGGCGGATGAGCGCAAAATAAATTAGAATAAGAGCCGCCACCCTTCGCATATTCCGTTCCTTCAACCCCGGTAAGGCGCAGTAAATTACGGATTAGCTTATAAGCATGGTTGCCATCGTGTAAGCGCGCCCAAAAATTAATTTTCCAGGCAATGCTCCAGCCGGTGCCTTCGTCGCCGCGTGACTCTAAAGTTTTGCGGGCGGCTTCGGCAAATGTAGGCGTGGTAATCGGCGAAATCTGGCGGCCGGGGTGCAAGCCAAATAAATGCGATACGTGGCGGTGGTGCGGGTCTTCGTCTTCCCAGTCTTTGTACCATTCCTGTAAATTACCATTTTTACCAATCTGCAACGGAAATAACTTAGCCCGTTTATCCGCAATTACCTTTCTGAAATCAGCATCAATACCTAATTTCTCCGAAGCTTCCATAACGTTGGTAAATAAGTCCCAGATTATTTCCATGTCCATGGTGGTAGCCACCGAGATGCTGCCTTTATGGCCGCTATCGTCAATAAAAATATTTTCGGGCGAAGAAGCTGGAGCAGTTACTAAATGCCCGTTTTTATCTTCCACGAGCCAATCCATGCAAAAAAGAGCGGCTTCTTTCATGAGCGGATAGGCCGTATTTTTTAAATAATTTTGGTCGTTGGTATAACTGTAATGCTCCCATAAATGCTGGCTGAGCCAAGGGCTACCCAAAGCCCAGTTCGCCCACGACGGACTACCTTTACCTAAATCCCCAACCGGGTTAGAGGTGGCCCAGATGTCGGAATTATGATGAACGGCCCAACCTTTGGCGTTATAAAAGTTTTTAGCGGTTTGCTTTCCCGTAATGGCCGTTTGCTTAATAAAATCTACTAAAGGCGTGTGTAATTCTGATAGATTCACCATTTCGGCGGGCCAGTAATTCATTTGCACGTTTATGTTGGTGGTAAAGTTACTGCTCCAGGGTGCCCGCAGGATGGGGTTCCAGATACCTTGCAGGTTAGCCGGAATACCACCGGGTCGTGAGCTGGAAATAAGTAAATACCGGCCGTATTGAAAATACAGGGCTTCCAGAGCCGGATCAGCGGCGCCATCGGTATACTGCATCAGCCGTTCCAAGGTGGGTGTATTTACCGGCGGGTTGTTGTTGAGCGATAGACTTACCCGGTTAAAATAATTCTGGTAATCTTTAATGTGTGCTTTACGAATGCTGTCGAAATCTTTAGAGTAAGCTTTATTCAGGTAGCCTTGGGCTAATGCCGCTTCATCTTTGCCGTCTTTATCCGGACATTTATCAAAACCGTTAAAGCTAGTAGCTGCCGAAATATATAATACTACTTCGGTGGCGTTGCTCACGTGGATTCCGGTTGCATCTGTGGTTACTTTACCATCTTTATTTTTAGCTTTTATCCGGAGTTCGTAGCGCATGCCTCGGCAATTGTCGGCGGCATCGTACACAACCGGTTCGGGATTGTAATTTACATAATTCGGGTCGGCGTGGCTGGGAGCTTCGCCTTTCATTACCAACTCGTTTTGGCTACTGGCGGCATTCCGAAATTGAATTAAGCTTTTGGTAGTGGCATCAAAATTAAGCTGGCCTTTTTTATCGGAACGCAGCCGAATAAGAATAATCTGGTCGGGGGCAGAAGCTAAGACTTCCTGAGTATATTGGGTAGTATTTATTTTAAAGCGGGTAGTTGCAATGGCCTTCGAAATATCTAAATCGCGGTAGTAACCGGATGGTTCGGTGGTGAAATTATGTTTAATAAGTAGGTCGCCTAAAGGCATATACGATTCCGTGTACAAGCCCTGCATTTTCTTGCAAAGTTCTTCGGCCGTTTTATAATCTTCCTTAAACAAGGCTTCTCGTATTTGCGGTAAATATTTAGGCGCTTCGGGGTTGGGGTTTAAATTAGCGGGCCCGCCCGACCACAAGGTTTCTTCGTTTAAATGAATTAGTTCTTCTGACACCCGCCCGTAAACCATTGCCCCTAAGCGGCCATTTCCCACCGGTAGCGCATCGGTCCAGATTTTAGCTGGTTGCTGGTACCATAATTTTAAATCTTGCTGGGCAAAGGCCTTGCCGGATGTTAGTAGAACTATTAATAAAAGTAACCTATACTTTTTGATAAACTCCATTAGTTACAATTAAACGGTGAATAATAGTTTAGCTATGTTCGGGAAGTTGTTGGCTTACTCCATTTCTATTACTGCTTTTACTACGCCCGTGGCTGGGTTGAGCCAGCTTTGGAATTCGTCTTTCACCTGGTTAAATAAAACGCGATGGGTAATGTAGGTTGTAGGATTTACTAATCCGCTTTTTATGGCGGCTACCACGGTTTCAAAATCCTGGCGGGTAGCATTGCGGCTACTCATTAAAGTGGCTTCGCGCTTATGAAACTCCGGGTGGCTGAAACTGATGTCTCCTTTTTGTAAACCAATCAGCACGTAACGGGCACCGTGGGCCATGTATTGAAAAGCATTATTAATAGCTTTAAGATTACCCGTAGCATCTATTACTACCGTGGGCATGTCGTGGTTGGTTATTTGAGCGAGTTGTTCGGGTACGTTGGCCTGCAGTGCGTTTATAGTATAAGGTATTTGTAACTTCTCCCGACAAAATTGCAGGCGTTCCTCGTTTATATCCAAGGCAATTACTTTTCCGCCGGCAATCCGGGCAAATTCCATCGTTCCTAAACCAATCGGGCCAGCCCCGATTATTAATACAAATTCACCAGGTTGTACGGCTGCACGTCTAACTCCGTGCGCTCCTATGGCCAGGGGTTCAATTAATGCCAGTTCATCAAAACTTAAGCCGTCACCGTGAATGAGAGTGGAGGAAGGTACCGATAAATACTCCACCATGCCGCCGTGGGCATGCACCCCACACACTTTCAGGGAAGAACAACAATTGGGTTTGCCGTTGCGACAGGCAATACAGGTACCACAGTTAAAATACGGAATAAACGTGACGGCTTCGCCTATTTCAAAACCTGCAGCAGAATCTATTTCTACTAATTCGCCAGCTAACTCGTGCCCTAAAATCCGGGGATACTCAAAATAAGGCTGGGTGCCCTCAAAAGCATGCAAATCGGTACCGCAAACACCAATACGCTTTATTTTAATAATAGCATTCCCTGGGGTTAATTCGGGTTTATTTCCTTGATTATATTCAAACTGACCGGGAGAGGTACATACGAGAGTCTTCATTATAACGGAGAATAAAAATTTAATTTAAAGTGAATATCTTTAGTTTTCAATTACTAAGTAACCGAACAAAATTAATTTACAATATATGCTATCCAGATAGTGGTAAAAAGTATCCATATTCCGGAAACACACAAAAGTCTTACATCTTAATACTTGTGTCTATTAACTATTAGGCTTTTATAAATTTTAATTTTTTACTTACCTGGGTTAGCCATTCGCGCGCCATTAATTCGTGACCGGCGGGCATGGGGTGAATGCCATCCCAAATCCAGTACTCTGCCGGTGCCTTGGTTAAAGCTTGGTTAAAAGCATTCTGGAACTCTACCAAAACGGCCTGAAATTCGGTACTTAACTTTTTTACTATTTCCCGGCGTTTCAGTACTTCGCGGCTGTATTCGGCCCATTGTTCTTTTACTTTTCCCACCGGCAAAATAAATGGTTCGCCTAGCACCAGTTGCACGTTGGGCAATTGCTGTTTGGTTTGCTGCAATAAAGCGCGGTAGCCGCTTTCGTAATGTTTGGCCGTGAAATTCTGATTACCGCCCAGAAAAGCCGAAACATCGTTAATACCGATCAAAATACTTAAAACATCAGGTTTTAATTCGAGTGCATCGGTTTGCCAGCGGGAGGCTAAATCGGTAATTTTATTGCCGCTAATACCCCGGTTAAAAAAGTGAAAATTTTTGGCCGGATACTCATACCATAACTTACTGGCAATAATATAGGCATAGCCATGCCCCATCACGTGGTTCCAATCGTTGTTGCGCGTGCGGTTACCATCGGTAATAGAATCGCCCTGAAACAAAAACGTAAAATTATCGCCCGCTTTACGTAAAGTAGTTTCTAATAAAGGCATACCCTGCACGAAGCCGGGAGCGGCCGCCGCCAAAGCACCCAGCGTACTAATTTGTTTTAAGAAATGACGCCGGTTATTATAATTATCGTTCATTTATGTTAGTGACGTAATTGCCAAGAGTAGTACAAGATTGACTTGCTGGTATCCGCTGGTTGAAGATAAAAGGGAATCCAACTATTCCCAAAGATTACGGCTTTAGATGTAAAAATGGCAGCAATCAGAAAATTAAGTAAAAAGACCCCAATAGCAAGATAGTAGAAGTTGGCCTATTTTAATTACCAGTTTATTATCAATAACTTATTACAGCAATTCCAACGTCCAGGATATTGAATTAGAAACTGTTTCGCATCTATAAAAAAAGTAAAAAATTTAGCCCAAGGTAGTGTCCTCACCACCTTATAGGAGCTTGCAAGGAACAAATTGTGGCGGAAATTACCCGATAATGGATAAACTTCTAAAATGTGAAACTGCTATTTGATTTTGTTTAGTTACTTAATTGAATTTCGTTCTGGGGAAATTTTAGTAAATAACTAACCATTACCTGAGTCAAAAATTTTAATTCGAAGATGCTCCTGAAAGTAAACAGGTTGGAAACTTAATCTACTTTTTAGAATTTTCATTCCTTTTTTGGGAGATGTAAACTATACTTTTCCATACAGAAAGCTATAAATTTAAACTTGTTTCCGGAAGGTCGTTTATATGTTCCTTGGTTTTAGATTTAACTGTAAAAGGTTGTTTTTCTTCCTGCTGCCGTAAAGCACGAAATAGTAAAATTTTTACGACCCACTTTTATTACCGAACTTCGCTTAAAATCGTGTTTATCTATGAGGCTACGCGTACTCCCATTATTTTTTTGGTTAGTTGTTTTAATGGGTTCGGCGCCGTTGCTGGCGCAAACTATTCAAACACCCGCGCAATTTTTAGGGTATAATTTAGGAGAACGGTTTACGCCTCATTCCCAGATTGTTCGGTACCTGGAATACCTGGCGGGCCAAGCTCCGCAGCGCATGCAAGTGCAAACCTATGGCCACACCTACGAAGGCCGTCCGCTTTTATTAGCTACGCTTTCTTCGGAAGAAAATTTTAGCAACCGGGAAGTTATCCGGACAAATAATTTAAAGCGCATTGGCTTATTACCGGGGCAAGCTACCGGTAAGCAACCGGTCATAGTGTGGTTAAGTTATAATGTGCACGGCAACGAAGCCGTATCGTCGGAAGCGGTGATGCAGGTTTTGTACAACCTGGTAACGGGCTCAACCCCAGAAATTAAAAAATGGCTGCAAAATACTCTGGTGCTGATAGACCCTTGCGTGAACCCCGACGGGCGCGACCGTTACACAAATTGGTACAACCAGGTGGCTAATCAATTACCCAACGTTTCGCCGCTGGCCCGCGAACACCAGGAGCCCTGGCCCGGTGGCCGGACCAATCATTATTTATTTGATTTAAACCGCGACTGGGCTTGGCAAACCCAGCAGGAAACCCAGCAACGCATTGTGGTATATAACCAGTGGATGCCGCAGGTACACGCCGATTTCCACGAAATGGGTCCGGAAGCACCTTATTATTTTTCGCCGGCTGCCAAACCTTTTCACGAAGCCATAACTCCCTGGCAGCGGCAATTTCAGCAAATTATCGGCGAAAATAACCGCAAGTACTTCGATAAAAACAACTGGTTGTACTTTACCCGCGAAACCTACGATTTACTTTATCCCAGTTACGGCGATACCTGGCCTACCTTTAACGGCGCCATTGCCATGACCTACGAGCAAGGCGGCGGTGGTCGGGCCGGCCGTGCCATTACCAAAACGGACGGCGATACCTTAACCTTAAGCCAACGCATTGCGCACCATTACGCTGCCAGCCTGGCTACTATTGAAGCCGCCTCCGACCATCAGGAACAAGTGCTGCAAGAATACCAGAAGTATTACCAGCAGGCTCGTACCAATCCTACAGGTACCTACAAAACCTACGTGTTAAAAGCGCAGGGACAACCCGGTAAAATGCAGCAATTAACCGCTTACCTTAACCAGCAACAAATTAAGTACGGGTACGCTACTCAAAAAAGTTCGAATTTTGGTTTTAACTATTCTACCGGCAAATCCGAAAACTTAAAAATTGAACCCAATGATTTAGTAATTAGTTTGTACCAACCAAAATCGACTTTACTAAAGGTTTTGTTTGACCCGAATACGAAACTGGAAGATTCTTTAACCTACGATATTACTTCCTGGGCCATTCCGTACGCCTACGGATTACCCGCCTATGGTTTAAAAAACCGGTTAAGTAAGGTAGCGGAGCAACCTTTAAATGTAGCCCTAAAACCTGCGACAACGACTACTGTCGCAGCACCTTACGCTTACCTGGCGCGATACAACAGCCTCAACGATTTACAATTTTTAACGGCTTTGTTAAATAAAAACGTAAAAGTACGCTTCTCCGAAAAAGCATTTGAAGCCGCCGGAGAACAATACGCACCGGGTACTTTAATTATTACCCGTACCGGTAACGCACGCTTAAATGCTACCTTTGATGTGCTGGTAAAAGCGCAGGCCGATTCCTTTGGGGTGAAACTAGTGTCTTCGCCGACCGGTTTTGTGAGCAGTGGGGTAGATTTTGGTTCGACGAGTGTGCGTTCCGTCCGCAAAGCGAAAATTGGCCTATTGGCCGGTGATGGTATTTCTTCCACCGCTTTCGGCGAAATCTGGTATTTCTTTGAGCAGCAGATTCATTACCCGGTTACCGTTCTCTCTACCGAAAACTTTAACCGTGTTCCCTGGCAGCAACTGGATGTGTTGATATTACCCGATGGAAGTTACAGCGATTTATTCGATGAAAAAGGTTTGACGCAATTAAAAGCCTGGGTGCGCGCTGGCGGAAAAGTAATTGCCCTAGAAGGAGCCGCTGCCCACCTGGCCGGGAAACGCGATTTTTCCTTAAGTAAAAGAAAATTTACCGATAGTCTGGATTTTAAAAAAGACCCTTACCGTGCCCTGAAACGCTACGGCGATGCCGAACGCAATGCCCTTTCGGAACTGGTGCAAGGCGGCATTTACCGGGTAACCCTGGATAATTCGCACCCATTGGCTTTTGGTTACGGACCTACCCATTTTGCTTTAATTCAGGAAGTAAACGATTACCCTTTTATGCAGCAGGGCTGGAACGTGGGTGTACTCAAAAAAGATAGTTACGCCAACGGCTTTACCGGCAGCAAAGTAAAAAAGCGTTTGCAAGACTCCCTTGTATTTGGTACCCAGGAAATGGGCCGCGGCCAAATTATTTACTTAGCCAACAACCCCTTGTTCCGGGCGTTCTGGCACAGCGGTAAATTAATGTTTGGCAATGCTATTTTTATGGTAGGGCAGTAGAAGCGCATTTAAGGATTCTTGTTTCAAATAATGAGATAGTAAAACTAATACGAACACCTAAGTTAAGTGAAAAGACAAATTAAGTACTTCAACGAAATTAGGTGAGACTATTATTTATAATAAGTGGTTGAGCATTAAAAATTTACTAAACTAACAACGAGCAACTAATAACGAATAACTACTTATATAGGATAAGTTGGAGGTAAAAGCTCCTCTCCTAAGTTCAGGAGGGGTAGGGGTGGTTGTTTTTTTAACTACCAGGGAAAATGAATATTTATTTTGTCTAGTAGCTTATCATTTAGTAATATCCATTATTCCAAAGGCAATAAAGTTTTTCTAAAAGAAACGATTATCATTGGAGTCTGTTCCAGCCTCCATGTTATGGTTCCATCTTGTTCAATAAGTAACCAGTTTGCCTCGTGGCCGGCGGGCCCCGTTAGGCTCTTCTGCACTCGCTAGCCTTCCTTTCCTCGACTCCGTCTGCGGAATACTGCTGCGCAGTACCGGAAGTCTAGCAGGTGCTCCACAGCCAAACTGATGTCTTTATTCTTAGCTACCGTTAATCTTACTTCATCCGAAAAGGACGAGGGTTAATTAACTGGTCTTCTTTTTACGGTCTTTGTTAACCTTGCAGGCGCAGATCTTAGCGGAGCGGGAATTGTGACTTACAGATAAAAGCCCGTCTCCCGACCAATGTTATAACGTTGAGCTAATTGAAAGAAAAAAGTCCCCCTTTGAAGGGGAAGGGTGATGATTTAAAGCATCTGATCAAAGGTTATGATACGTGTCAATCCTTAACTTAATAACATTGGTTTCCCGACTGTCGGAAACCCAGCCTTTTTACGTCAGTCAGGAAACTAATTTAGGTTCTTACACCCAAGTGACGCTAGGCTTAACACTTGCACGAAGAGGCAGATTTACTAAATTCTTTATCTCTGATAGCTAGAACCAGGTAGCTACTGGCAACAACACCAGTTTGGCTTTTGAGCGCCTTGTAGACTTCCGGTGCCGAGGCACGAGGCATTCCGACGCAGGAGGAAAGGAAGGATACACCGCGCGAAGAAGCCAAACGAGGCCCGCCGGCCAGGAGGCTAACTTAGGCTTAGCAAATAAGATGAACCAAGGCATGGAGACTGGCACAGGCTCCAAAGAAAACGCTTACTAGCAAGCAAAGTCTATATTTCATAGAGAGCTAATGGCAACCCTCTGGAGTCAAGCTGCTGTCAGTTTTTCTTAGCTACCAATAAGCTGTTTCGCCTTTAAAGTTTCATTTACTATTTATCTACTCTAAAGTTTAGTAACATAAGTATACATTTTAGGAAAAGTACAATGTTTATATTATATATAAATACTTTAAGTTCTTGATAGTAAATTCTTTCTTCTCTGTAATGTGCAATAGAGTTTCACTATCTATTTGCTAAAAAAGCTTTATTAAGTGATGGTAGAAATGTATTTTTGCGTCCTAATTAAAGTGATAGTTCAATTTTGAAGCGTTGCTTTTGTAAGTTATATTTTTTAGAAGAATTTATTAAGTATAGGTAATTTTATATTTTATAACCATCCACCGAGAAAGTAGTATAAGTATTTAATTACTAATTCTGAAATCTTAGGCGTTTAGTTCTAAAAAAACAGCAAAATCGTTAAGGTGTTTTCTTATAAATAAGCTAATTGTGCTGGCAGGAAAAATACAGTAGATTATCATATAAAGATAAGGCTGTTCTTAAAAGATATCACCCGAATTACAAAGACAGAAGCTTCTATTAGTTAGATTATTAAAGATAAGTGGAGACAACTCAAGTATTAAAAACTTCAAATCAATTTAGTAATACAATGCCAGCCGAAGAGCAGGAGTGGACTGAAATTATTGAGCCGCGTACCCGCTTACTGGACTTAGGTCTAAAAGATGTATGGCGTTATCGTGATTTGGTACTGTTGTTTGTACGCCGTGATTTTGTGGCAACTTATAAACAGACTATTCTGGGGCCCATCTGGTTTTTTGTACAGCCTCTTTTAACTACCCTTACTTTTATTTTAATTTTTGGCAGGGTAGCCAAGCTCTCCACCGATGGTCTGCCCATGATGGTATTTTACCTGGCAGGCGTAACCATATGGAATTACTTTGCCCAAACGCTAACCTCCACGTCCACTGTTTTTAAAGACAATGCCCAGATGTTTGGGAAAGTATATTTCCCGCGCCTGACGATGCCATTGTCTATTGTTATTTCTAATCTGGTGCGGTTTGGTATTCAGTTTTCTTTATTTTTTGTGGTTTGGTTGTATTACCTGGTGCAGGGCGATGCTATTCAGCCTAATTGGTTTATTCTCCTTACGCCCCTACTCATTTTAGTAATGGGAATTTTATCTTTAGGCTTTGGTATGATCTTCAGCGCGCTCACTACCAAATACCGCGATTTAGCCATGTTGCTGACTTTTGGCGTTCAATTGCTCATGTACGCTACCCCGGTTATTTATCCGCTTTCCAGTTTATCCGAAAAGTATATATGGTTAATTTTAGTTAACCCCATGAGTTCCATTGTCGAAACGTTTCGGTACGCCTTTCTGGGTTCCGGTACTTTTAACTGGAGTTACCTGGCGTATAGTTTAGCCGTTAGTTTAATTATTTTATTTGTGGGTATTATTAGCTTTAACAAAGTACAGAAAAGCTTTACCGATACAGTTTAGTTAAATACAAAAATTAGTAGCCAATAAATGCCTTACTTCCTATCATATAAATTAGTAATATTTTAAGTATTAAATGAGTGACATTGCCATTAAAGTAGAGAACCTCGGCAAATTGTACCGCCTCGGCGAAGTGGGTACCGGCACTTTAAGCCACGACCTGAATCGCTGGTGGGCCCGGATGCGCGGGAAGGAAGATCCATTTGCCAAAATTGGCGAAACCAACGACCGGACCAAAAAAGGCAGCAGCGATTATGTTTGGTCGTTAAAAGACGTAAATTTTGAAGTAAAGCAAGGTGAGGTATTGGGTATAATTGGCCGCAACGGTGCCGGTAAATCTACTTTATTAAAAATACTTTCGAAAGTAACTTCGCCTACAACCGGTCGCATAAAAGTAAAAGGGCGTATTGCTTCCTTGCTCGAAGTAGGTACGGGCTTTCACCCGGAGCTAACCGGCCGCGAAAACATTTTCCTGAACGGCGCTATCCTGGGCATGACCAAAGCCGAAATCCGCAGCAAGTTCGACGAAATAGTGGATTTCTCAGGCGTAGAACGCTACATCGATACCCCGGTAAAACGCTACAGCAGTGGTATGTACGTGCGCCTGGCTTTTGCCGTATCTGCTTTTTTGGAGCCTGAAATTTTAATTGTTGATGAGGTGTTGGCAGTAGGCGACGCGGAATTTCAGAAAAAGTGCCTGGGCCGGATGAAGGATGTTAGTGTGAATGACGGGAGAACGGTATTGTTTGTTAGTCATAATATGGCTGCAATTCAAAATCTATGTACAAATGGACTGTATATGAAGAACGGACAAGCAATTGCTTTCGGCGAAATAGATAAGGTTATTACAACTTACCTATCTACTTTAAAGGAGACTTCTACTAAAAATATGAAAACACTCATCGATAGAAAGGGAAATGGTAGAATCAGAGTAATTAATATAGTTGGAGCAAATAATAGAAATGAAGAAACAGATATATTTTTAGTAGGAGAGAAATTAAAACTAAAAATTTCCTTTGATCATAAAGGGCAAACTGAAAGGATTAGAGCAAATGTAGATATAGGTATCAATAATAATATTAATGATAGAGTTGCCTGGATGAGCACTTCAATATTTGATGAAAATTTGGATTTTTCTAAAAATTTAATGTTTGAAATTGAAAAAGTTGTGTTAACCCCTGGGATTTATAACATTAATGTCTTTTGTAATATTGAGAATGAAGTTGCGGATTGGATTGAAAATGTATATTCTTTCGAAGTTGTAGAATCAGATTACTATTTGACAGGAAGGACAGTTCCAAGAGGTCAAGGTTATTTAGTATTGGATTATAAAACAATAAATTAAAATGATAAATAGAAAAATTAAGAACCTCATTGGAACCTCGTCGCTAGTTGAAGAAATATCTCAACTTAGAAAATTAACTCTAGAAAATTATTGGGCTAATGTATTTCGTTCAAGTACAAATGGGTGTTCCTGGGTTCAAAATGAATCATTTAATGTAGGGAGATGGGCAGCAAATTATTCCTTATTATACATTTTGTTTAGAGCTTTAAATGAAGCAAAGCCATTAAATACATTAGAGCTAGGGCTTGGTGAAACTACAAAAGTTTTTCAAGCATATAAGAAAGGCCATAATCAAAATGCTTTTTGTGCAACCGTAGAACATGATAAAAGTTGGATAGATCTGAAAAAACAGAATGGGATTTTACCTGAATATATTAATATAATAATTTCGGAGGTGATTGAACAAAAGATATTTAATAGTAAGTCTCTTGTATATAAAGATTTAGTGGAGAACCTAAAGGAATTAAATAAAAAGTTTAATTTAATCCTAATTGATGGACCATTTGGATCAAGTAATTACTCTAGGTACAATATAATTGATCTAGTTAATGAAAACTTTTTAGATGATGATTTTATAATAATAATAGATGATTTCCAGAGAAAAGGTGAAAAAGATACTTTTGAAGAATTAAAGAGAGTCCTTATTAAGAATAATAATGATTGTTATTTTGGATTTTATGGTGGAGACAAAGAACAAGTAGTTGTTTGTAGTGAAAAGTATAAGTTTTTAACTACAGCTTAGATATGAATAATTTACTTACACCAATAGTATTATTTGTATATAATAGACCAAAACATACTGAACAAACCTTGGAAGCTTTGTTTAAAAACGATTTGGCTAATGAAAGTATCTTATATATATATGTAGATGGACCAAAGGAGATTTCAACTGAAGAAGATTTAAGATACATTACTGAAACAAGACAAATACTAAGAAAAAGACAATGGTGTAGAGAAGTTCATATTATTGAATCAGAAAAAAATAAAGGCTTAGCAAATTCCATTATCTTCGGAGTAACAGAAATTGTTAATAAGCATGGAAGTGTCATTGTTTTGGAAGATGATATAGTTACTTCTAAAGGGTTTTTAACATACATGAACTCAGCTTTAAATACTTATAGAAATGATTCCAAAGTAATGCAAGTAACAGGTTTTATATATCCGATAGATAAAACTAATTTACCAGAAACGTTTTTTTATAATGCTAATTCATGTTGGGGATGGGGAACTTGGAAAAGGGCTTGGGATTATTATATAGATGATATAAACATAATATATAAAAGATTAATTGAAAAACCTGTTAATTGGAAGAAGTTTAATGCCTTTCAAGGAAGAGCATTTCAAGATCAATTGATGGATAATTTAAATGGACGAATTAAGACTTGGGCTGTAAAATGGCATGCTTGTGTTTACTTGAATGATGGAATGATATTACATCCAAGAAGCTCATTAACAAAAAATATTGGTTTTGATGGAAGCGGAGTTCATTGTGGTTACGACAATAAAATGTTGTCAATGGATATTATTGAAAACATCCAAGTTGTTAAACATAAAGAATTACATAGTAGAATTGCAATGAAATCTTTAAAAAAATATTTTGCTATATCAAATCAAAGTACAATAAATAAAATTATCAGAAAATTATATAGCCTTAAAAATCTATTAAGAGTTTAAATTAAACCAATATTGTTTAGATATTTACTTGTAGAAACAACTAAAAATATAATTTTTTTTTATTAACATATTAAAGTAGATATATCTTGCATTTAGCATTAAAGAAATATTTTATTTCTGCAAAATTTATACTTTTAGATAATGCCTAAAATTGCTGTAGTTATACCAGTTTATAAACAATATTCTGATCTAAACTTTGTTGAAAAGGTATCTTTGGAACAAACGTTTAAAGTTTTAGCTAATTACGATATTTTTTTTGTTACTCACAATGAGATAATCTCAAAATTATATTACAGTAATCAACCTTTAGAGTTAAATGTAAATACCTTATTTTTTGACAAATATTTCTTTGCCAATATTGAGGGATACAATAGGCTTCTTTTAGAGCAAAAATTTTATAAAGCATTTGAATCTTATTCACATATATTAATATGTCAATTAGATGTATTTGTGTTTTCTGACCAGTTGGATTATTTTTCAAAATTGAATTACGATTATATTGGGGGCCCTTGGTTTGAAGGGTATAGTACTGCATTAAGAACAAGCAAAATTATAGGTACTGGTAATGGAGGCTTCTCTCTTAGAAAGGTAAGTTCATTCCTTAGGATTTTGGATCTATTCAATTTATTTAGATTTTTAAATTATAAAGGAATAAAGGAAGCTGCAGTGCAGCCAAATTCATTCTTGAGGATAGTAAAATATTGCTTGTTAAGTAAACAAAAACGATATTTATCAATATTGCCATGGCAATTTCCTCATAACGAAGACCTATATTGGAGTACTTACATAAGGCAATTTTTTCCTTGGTTTAAAGTAGGTAATGTAGAAGACTCCATTGCTTTCTCTTTTGAAGTTAACCCTGATGTTTTGTTTAAATTAAATAATCAACGTTTGCCAATGGCTACCCATGCTTGGCAAAAGTATAATCCTGAATTTTGGAAGTACTACATTGAAAAATTTGGTTACCATTTAGAGCTATAAAGTTTTAAATAGTTGGTATAATCAGTGGGATTGGTAAAAGGGTTTGCTTAGGTAATATGAATTTTTAATTTAATTACTTAAATGATAAAAATATCTATTATAACTATTAATTACAACAATGTAATAGGCTTAGAAGAAACAATTAAAAGTGTTGTTGGACAAACCTATACTAATATTGAGTACATTATAATAGATGGAGGATCTTCTGATGGAAGTGTAAACATTATTAAAGAGAATAAGAATCATATTTATTATTGGGTAAGTGAACCGGATAATGGTATTTACCATGCAATGAATAAAGGACTAGCTAAAGCTAATGGTGACTTTTTAATTTTTCTAAATAGTGGAGATTATCTCTGTAGTAATAATATTATCCAGATATGTTATGAGTTTATTATTAAGTTCCCTGGAAATGATATTTACTATGGAGATATGATTGTTATTAATGATATAAATTCGTCAGAATCAAGAATTCACAAACATCCAAATAAAATAACGCTAAAATTTTTAAAAGACAATAATATTAATCATCAAGCCTCATTAATAAGTTTGTCTTTATTTAAAGAATTTGGACCTTATTTAGAAAGATATAAGTTAGCCTCTGATTTTTGGTTTTTTTTAAAAGCTATATTAAAAAATAAAAATTTTAAACACATTGATTTTCCCATTGTAAATTATGACTTTTCTGGAATTAGTTCAAGTGACAACTTTGAAAAATATAAGCAAGAAAAGCTCTTAATCTGGCAGTCCTTAGTTCCGGATGTCGTAAATGAACTAATTAATGAGAATGATAAATATAAGAATTTAATAGAGTTTAAAATTATAAAAGCTGCAATCTTATTAAATGATAAATATCAATATTTTAAAGGAAATACATAGAAGCCTTTTTTACTTTGTTCATTTTATGGATGTTTTGCTTAGTTGATTATTATAGCTTTAAACTTCTTTTTAACCTCAATTAGTGTAAAACATAAATATTCATAATGAATTTACAGCCGAAATATAGAGCTAATATTCCTTTAGTAGAAGAAAGTGTAAGGCCATTTTGGTCTGTGATGATACCGGTTTATAATTGCTCTAAGTATTTAGCTAAAACATTAGAATCTGTTTTGATGCAAGCTCCTGGTGAAGAGCAAATGCAAATAGAAGTGGTTGATGATTTCTCTTCTGATAATCCAGAAAAGGTTGTTTGGGAAGTAGGTCATGGAAGAGTAAACTACTTTAGACAATCGCAAAATCTTGGTCATACAAAGAATTTTGAAACATGCTTAAAAAGGTCTAATGGTTTGTGGGTGCATCAATTACATGGGGATGATTATATTTTGCCAGGATTTTATGATGAGCTTCATGAAGTAATACAAAATAACCAAAAAATAGGAGCAGCATTTTGTCAAAACTTTTCAATAAATGAAAATGATCAATTTATTGGTTTAAGCAGTCTGATCCAAACGGAAGCTGGAGTTATACCTGATTTCTTAAGCACTATAGCATACCGTCAAAGAATATTTACCCCAAGTATTGTAGTTAAAAGAGCAGTTTATGAAGATTTAGGAGGGTTTGATGAACGCCTAAAATGGTGTGAAGATTGGGAAATGTGGGTCAGGATAAGTAAATATTATGAATTTGGCTATGTGCCTAAAGCACTAGCTTGTTACCGGGTTCATAATACTTCCAATACGGCAAGGTACGCCAAAAATGCTATTAAAATGCTTGATTTTGTAGAAGGTATAAAAATGGTGAATAACTATTTGCCTGAGGAAGCAAAATCCAGCCATCTTAAAGAAGTTTTGAATTACTATGGTGAAACCTGGGTGATGTACGAAATAGAAAATGCCTTAAATGCAGGTGATAAGAAGACTGCGTGGTTTAATTGGAAATTAGCAAACAGCATTACTTCCGCTATGTCGGTTAAAATAAGACTAGCTAAATTGGCGTATCGAATAGCAAAAACATAAACTTTTAGTTAATGGTAAGTTTAGCTATCCAATCTTTTGGTAAGGAAAGTGAGTATAAAAGAGCAATATTAACTATTCTTAGTTTTTATGCGCATATAAGCAGTTCATTACCGAGTACCCAAGTAATCTTGTTTACAGATAAACCCGATTATTTTAAATTATATCTGCAGGGGGTACCATTAACATACATTTTACTCACCCCTGATAAAATTAGGGTAATGCGAGGTACTATAAATTTTCTGCATAGAATTAAAATTGCCTTAATTGAAGAAGCTTTTCAGCTCTCTGATGGTAATTTAATATATGCGGATTCAGACACTTTTTTTATCGCTGACCCTACTCCGCTTTTAGAAAGTTTAAGTCCTGATAAGAGCTTTATGCATGTTAGAGAGTATGAATTCGAAGCATTAAGAAATCAGTCTTTGCCTTTTGGGCAGGCACCGCATGCTTTTATACAACTAATAGAATCTAAAAAATTCTTGTTAGCAGATGGAAGCGGAATAAGTATTGCTCCAAAGCTTCACTCCTGGAATGCGGGGGTAATGTTTTTGCATGCGACCCATGCAAGATTTATTCCGGATGTTTACTCTTTAACAGATCAGTTTTATCCATTTACGCATAGTCACGCTAGCGAACAGTACGCCTTTTCCGTGATTCTACAGGAAAATGCAAGGCTAGAACCTTGTAATTCGGTGATTTATCATTATTGGTACCGCATAAAAAAAGAAATAATTGACCTTTTTCTTGCCGAGCAAATAAATACCAATTGGGGTGAAAAGGCATTACCTGAGAAATTAGAACAAGTAAGAAAATGGTGCAAATTACTTCCCAGGCATTTTGAAGAACATGTTTTAAGGGTAAAGGATAATGCCATACAAGCCTTTAACGAACATAAATATGGGCAGGGGTTTAAGTATGCCCTAAAAGTTTTTAGCAAAACTCCTTTTGATTTTAAGTTCTTTAAAGATGTTTCCTACCATGCTAGAAAATGGATAAAAAGTTAGAAAAGATTAAAGTAGGTTTTTGTGTTGCCTACGATTGGGAAATGCTCAAATATTCCATCCCCCCTGTTTATAAGGAAGCAGATGTTATTTGTTTATCCATAGATAGCAATCACCGAAGTTGGTCAGGAGAGCCATATGCCTGGGATGAAGATAGCTTCAGGAAGTTGATAGCAGAATTAGATCCGATGGGTAAGATTACAATTTATGAAGACCAGTTTTATTTACCGAACCTAACACCTATAGAAAATGATACCAGGCAAAGAAATAGAATGGCTGATTTTTTAGGGAAAGAAGATGGTTGGCATATACAAATTGACTCTGATGAATTTTTTATTGATTTCGAAGGTTTCGCTGCATTTTTAAAACAATTTAAGTCTGATAGAAAGGTAAATATTCGTTGTCCATTAATTAATCTATATAAAATATTACCAGGTGGTGTTTTGTGGGTAAAGCCAAACTCCTTTGAAGAAATTGAATATGCTAATATTGCGACGAAATATCCTTACTATGAAAGTGCGCGTATTAATGGATACTTTAATGTTATAGCTAATTTTCCAATTATACACCAATCATGGGCAAGAAGCAGTGAAGAAATGTGGCGCAAATTAAACAGCTGGGGACATTCCAAAGACTTCGATGTAAGTAGGTATTATAATCTCTGGAAGAACGCCAATAGTAGAAACTATAAAACCTATAAAAATATCCATTATCTCACGGGCGAAACTTGGCCATCGTTGGAGTTACAATCCAAAGTAAACAGTATCCAAGAAGCCATATTATTAAATAATAATGATTTCCCTTTACCTATCACAGATTGGAACTTAAAAAAAGCTAATTCTATTTGGCTTTCCAGAATAAAATCTGCATTAAGAATACCTTCTGGTAGGTAATTGTTTAAGCCTCTTTATGGCAGATAGTTAATTAATAATGACAACAATGAAAACTTCCATTATAATACCTACCTATAATGGCGCGAATAAAATTCTTAATGCTCTGAAAAGCTTGGAAAAGCTAACCCGTAAACCGGATGAAGTAATTGTAGTTGTGGATGGCTCCACTGATGGTACTGCAGAAATTATACGTAGTTCTGATTTAAGTTTACTTGGTTTCAGGATGATAGAGCAAGCAAATAGTGGACGAGCTACAGTTAGGAATCGGGGAGCGACAGAAGCAAAAGGAGATTTACTGGTTTTTATGGATGACGATATAATTGTACCTGAGAAATGGCTTTCCGCCCATTTGGAACATCATATTTCAAAAAAGAATAGCTTATTAGTGGGAAAGCTGGAGTCGCCAAAAACGGAGTTAGCGGGAGAGTTTATTTTATTTGAAAATTGGCAGAATAAAAAATGGAATAAAGATTTAACCCATACAAGTGAAGAAGAAGTTTTACTTAAGACTCCTTATATATCGGCAAATAATTTCTCAATTTCTAAAGATTTATTTTTTAAGTTAGGTCAGTTTGATTATAGACTTAACGATGCCGAGGATTATGATTTAGCAGTAAGAGCTTTTCAGGAAAATTATCCTATTTACATTAGTTCTAAAGCCTATGCATATCATTTTGATTTTGGATTAAAAAACTTTAAAAGTTATATCAAGCGTATTAGGCAATATAGAGAAGCTCAGGAGAAATTGATAAATTTTAAGCCAGAACTTTATGGTGATAAAGCTCAAAATGAACGTTTTCCCGTAAATCCTTCTGGCATTAAATCGAAAGTATTTAAATTATTTGCTAATAAATATTGGATTAAGGCTGCGGAACAGGGCTATTTGAAATGGTTGCCAAGAGATATTAGATGTAGGATTTACGATATTGTTGTTACAGCTAATGGAAGGTTTTTTCCTGAAAAGGTAGCTTTATAAAATATTATTGATGATAAAATTTTTTAAAAAAACTTTTGATTGGTTTAATGCTAAATGGATAGGGGGTAAAATTCATATTACTTCAAACGTTCAGCAAAGTGTTTTAGGGGCAAACGTGCGTATTAGTAAATACTCTTATTGTTATAATTCTCAAATTGGATCCTATACTTATTTTTCTGGTTATAACCTTATAGTAAATAGTAATATAGGTAAATTTTGTTCTATAGGTTTGTTTGTTTCCATCTGCCCTGGTAAACATCCAACTAGTACTTTTGTGTCAACAAGTCCTGTGTTTTATTCATTACATAAACCTACGTTTTCGTCATTTCAAGCTTTTAATGAATCTGGTGGCGTAGAGATTGGTCATGACGTTTGGATAGGTTCAAATTCTATAATATTAGATGATGTTAAAATTGGTCATGGTGCTATTGTAGCTGCTGGATCAGTTGTAAATCGGGATGTTGAACCTTATGCAATTGTTGGTGGCGTTCCAGCGAAGCTGATTAAGAAAAGATTTTCTGATGAAACTATAGATAAATTATTAAATAGTAAATGGTGGGAACAAAGTGATGATTGGTTAAGAGATAATTGTCAAAGTATGCAGAACATTGATAAGTTCTTAAGGCTGATTCAAAATAGTAACTAGCTTTCAAAAATGGACTTATCTATAATTATCGTTAATTTTCGAACTTTTAACCTAACTGTAAGCTGTATAAATTCTATTGTTGCTAATCTTACTAATTTATCGTATGAAATTATACTCATAGACAATGCACCAATAGAAGATTATAGTGGAGCATTTAAAAAAGTATTACAAAATCTAATTTATATTAGATCTGTTGAAAATATTGGATTTGGAAGTGCTAATAACTTGGGAATAGCACGGGCTACAGGTAAGTACATTTTATTAATAAATTCTGATACTTTAGTCTTTGATGATAGTTTGCAAAAATGTTATTTGGCTATGGAAGCTGATGATGCCGAGGAAATTGGCTTGTTAGGTTGTAAGCTTTTAAATGAAGATAACTCTTTTCAATCATCCTTCTATCCTTTTCGCAAAAATACAATATTCAATTATCTAATTACCAGTAATTGGTTGCTTAACAAAATATTTCGTGTGAACCGATATTTTAAGGAAACTAATACAATCTTAGAAGTTGGTGATGTTTCGGGAGCTTTTATGTTATTGCGTAAAAAGGTAATTGATAAAGTTGGTGGATTTGACCCTGATTTTTTCCTTTATTGTGAAGAGACGGAGTGGTGCCGTGAGAGGATAGCTAAATACTTTAAAATTATATATTTTCCTAAGGCTGCAATTATACATTTAGGAGGCAAAAGTGCCCCCAGAGAGCCCATGCAAATACAGGCCAAGCTGTCACGGGCTTTATTATGGTACAAGAAAGGTAATATAGATTATATATTGTACTTTTTTTTACCTATCTAAATATGATAATGAATATTTTTTTGTTGTTATTTGTTAAAAAGCCCAGCAAGAAAATTATTTTAACCGATATAAAAACCTCCCTTAAGGTTCTTCCATATCTTTTTACGGATGTTACGAAATACAAAAGAGAATGGGGTAGTCGGAAAGAACCTCTAATTTATAATGGTGCGCGGCCTATTTTTTTTGATTATATAAGCAATTAATATGTATATCAAACTTTGTAGGTTAATAGCAGGAATGCATTTTGTCTTTTAATTTTCTGAATAAGCTATTTAATGGTAAGTACCTCAAAATCAGTTTTAGAAAATGTTATAATAATGATTTTATTTTTATTTAACTAATGAGCATAAATTGGATAAAATTAAAATAACCTACATTATTTCTAATATCGATAAAGCGTTAGCTTTTGAGTGGATAGCTAATTACTTTGATAAGAATAAATTTGAATTACAATTTATTCTTTTAAATTCAGGTTCTTCTGAATTACAAAGATTTCTACAACAGAATAGAATAAAAATATACTTTATAAACTACAGAGGTAAAAAAGATATTCCAGCAACCTTCTTTATTATTTGGAGAATTTTAAAAAAGGAAAAACCTGCTATAATCCACACCCATTTATTTGATGCCAGTCTAATTGGTTTGTTAGCTGGTAAATTAGCCGGTATAACTAAACGAATTTTAACCCGGCATCATGGAAACCAGCATCATGTTTACTTCCCTAATGCTGTATATTATGATAAGTTCATAAATTCCATAGCTACTCATATTATAGCACCTTCTGAATCTGTTAAAAATATTCTAACAAACTTAGAAGGAGTAAAATCTGAAAAAGTTAAAGTTATAAACCACGGTTTTGATCTATCCTATTTTAGTCAGGTAGATAGTAAATCAGTTGAATCTTTACAGCAAAAGTATAATCCAAATAATAAATGGCCGGTTATTGGAGTAATATCCAGGTACCTAGAATTAAAAGGTATCCAATATATTATTCCTGCTTTTAAAAGAGCTCTGGAACTGTATCCAAATGCTTTGTTACTATTAGCTAATGCAAATGGTAGCTATAAGGCGCAAGTGCAGCATCTTTTAGCACAATTGGACTCTGAAAGCTATATAGAAATCCCTTTCGAAGCAGAAGTATCTACATTATACAAATTATTTGATTTATTTATTCACGTACCTATCGAACAAAGCTCAGAAGCTTTTGGGCAGATTTACATTGAGGCTTTGGCTTCAGGTATTCCATCTGTTTTTACTTTATCCGGAGTCGCTTCAGAATTCATTGAACATAGGAAAAATGCTTATATTGTTTCGCATAAGAATTCAGAGGAAATATATGAGGCAATAATAGAGGTATTAGGAGATGCAAGTTTAAGAAGTAGTATTATTCGCAAGGGGAAGGTAGATGTTTTTGCTAGATTTACTCTAAAGGAGATGATCAATAAATTAGAGAAAATATATGAAGTCTAAGCCATTTTTTACTATTGTAATACCAACCTATAATCGGGCTAGCTTCATTAAAAGAACTATTCAGTCAGTGCTGGACCAATCTTTTCAGGATTTTGAAATTATAGTTGTTGATGATGGAAGCACTGATAATACCGAGGAGTTAGTGAATTCAATTAAAAGCGACAAAGTAACCTATTACAAAAAGGCAAATGAAGAAAGAGCTATAGCACGAAATACCGGAGCACAATTGAGTAAAGGCGAATATGTTAATTTCTTTGATTCTGATGATTTATTGTATCCGAATCATTTAGAAGAAGCTAATAATGTTATTCAAAAATATAAATTTCCGGAGTTTCTTCATTTAGGATACGAAATTAAAGATACGGAAGGTAACGTTATTACCAATATTAATTCTTTATCTGGAGATATAAACCAGAAGTTAATTTTTGGAAATTTCTTAGGTTGTAACGGAGTTTTTCTAAGGCGTGATATTGCATTAAAACACCCTTTTAATGGTGATAGAGATTTATCCGCTTCGGAGGATTATGAATTGTGGTTAAGATTGGCCGCCCGATATCCTATACGTTATTCCAATATTGTTACCTCTACGTTGATTAATCATGATTCGAGGAGTGTGTTGATAACAAATAAAGATAAACTTATTAAAAGGAAAAATTCATTCGTGAAATACTTATGGGAAGATGAAGCAGTTAGAGAAAAGTATAGCAATTACAAAGATTTAGTTTTAGCAAATAGCTATACTTACATTGCCTTGCATTTAGCCTTAACAAAAAAGCATAGAATTAGCACTTTATTGTATTTATTTAAATCTATAAAAGCCAGACCCGCAACTTTAGGAACCAGAAGATTTTGGGCAACACTAAAAAATCTTATTAAACTTGATTATTAATAAATTTGAGGCTCCTTTCTATTATATATCTTCTGAGTTCTTTAAAAAATATTAAACTGAAAGATAAATTTAGTGTAATTAAAAGCTTCCTTGTTCTATAAGTATTAGTTTCAAAGTGGTAAGAATAATTGTTCAATAACTATTCAACTTTTGGTTTATTTAATTTAATAAAAGTGTTCTAAATGCCCAACGATTCCGTTTTATTTATATCTTATGATGGAATGACAGATCCATTAGGGCAGTCGCAAGTGTTACCGTACCTGGCTGGCTTAAGTGAATTAGGCTATAGCATCACTTTATTGTCCTGCGAAAAACCTGAGCGGTTCAAAAAAAATAAATTCTTAATTGATGAAATAACTCAAACAAATAATATTGATTGGCAGCCTATACCTTTTACTTCTAATCCGCCTGTTTTAGCTAAATACTACGATTTGTACCAACTCCGGAAAGCAGCTGAGCAACTGCATCAAAAGAAAAAGTTTAATATGGTGCATTGCCGGAGTTACGTAAGTGCAGCAATCGGTTTACATCTAAAGAATAAGTTCGGCATAAAAATTTTATTCGATATGCGGGGCTTTTGGGTAGATGAACGGGTAGATGGAGGTTCCTGGAACTTAAATAATCCTATTTTTAAACAGGCTTACAAAAATTATAAAAGCAAAGAGGCCAAATACATAGCCCAAGCCGATGCCATTATTAGTTTAACGGAAGCAGGTAAACAGGAAATGCAAACCTGGAAAAGCTACCAAAAAGCTCCCATTCAGGTAATCCCCTGCAGTGCTGATTTTAATTTATTTAGCCTTACCTCGCCGGAGAAAAAACTTGCCTCTCGTAAACTTTTAAACATAATAGAAGATGCCTTAGTAATTAGTTATTTAGGATCAGTTGGGGCTTGGTACCTTTTAGACGAAATGTTGGCTGCTTTTTCTGCGATTAAAGAAAAAAATTCCAATGCAGTATTCCTTTTTATAACCACTGAACCGGCTACTATTATTTTAGAAGCCGCTAGCAAATTTAACTTAAAACCAAAAGATTTCGTTATTAAGGCAGCCAGTCGAAAAGATGTGCCGGTTTTTACTGCGGCATCCGATATTAATTTATTTTTTATTAAACAGAGCTATTCTAAAATTGCCAGCTCTCCTACCAAATTAGGCGAAATTCTAGCTATGGGCATACCGGTTATTTGTAACTCTAAAGTAGGAGATGTAGAAAGTATTATTCGCTATATGGATGCCGGGATAGCAATCCCTGATTTTTCTTCTGAAAGTTACGCAAAGATTGTAGCTCAGATACCGGCACTTTTAGCTAAAGATCCTGCGGATATCCGGAACCGCGCTCTGGAATATTATACCTTGGATAATGCGATAAAAAAGTATGCGCAGGTTTATCGTTATTTGCTTCCAGAGTCTACTAGCGTGGTTAGTAACTTTCCGGAGCAAGTTTAAAATTAATGAAAATTTTATTTGTAGTACCTTATCCTTACGGTAAAGCACCTTCTCAACGGTTCCGGTTTGAACAGTATCTTGGTTTTTTAACGGAAAATAACTGGCAGTATACTTTTGCCCCTTTTTTAGATGATAGAACCTGGAACATCCTCTACAAACCGGGACATACTGGGCAAAAAGTTTGGGGAATACTCAAAGGTTTTTTTAAAAGATTTATATTGCTTTTTTCAGCATCAGGATTTGATTTTGTTTTTATTCACCGTGAAGCAACACCTATTGGGCCTCCTTGGTTTGAATGGATTATAGCTAAAATTTTAAGAAAAAAGATTATTTATGATTTTGATGACGCAATCTGGTTGCCTAATACTTCCGAAAACAATAAAATAGTGGGCGGAATTAAATGGCACCACAAAGTAAAAGCCATTTGTCGGTGGGCATATATAGTTAGTTGTGGCAATTCTTTTTTGTGCGAGTTTGCCAAGCAGTATAATCCCAATGCCTTCATTAATCCAACCACCATCGATACCATTCACCTTCATAATCAGGTTAAAAATCAAAATACTAACCCGGTAGTTATTGGCTGGACGGGAACTCACTCTACCTTGAAATACCTGGACCAGATTGTACCTGTTTTACAGGAGTTGGAAAAAAAATTTAGTTTTAAGTTTTGTGTGATTTCCAATAAAGCACCCGCTTGGAATATTCAGTCGCTGGTATATAAACCATGGCAGAAAGAAACTGAAATTGAAGATTTACTAAGCTTTAATGTTGGAATTATGCCATTAGAAGATGATATCTGGGCCAAAGGAAAATGTGCCTTTAAAGCTCTACAATACATGGCTTTAGGTATTCCGGCGCTTGTTTCACCGGTAGGTATGAATACCGAAGTAGTTGAGCATGGGGTAAATGGTTATATATGTAGCACTCCCCAACAATGGTATACCAGTTTGGCAGAAATAATTAGTAAACCAACCTTAAGGGAAGTACAAGGGAAAGCAGCCCGTCAAAAAATAGAGCAGGATTATGCAGTTTTAAGTAATCGCACTAATTTTTTAGGTCTTTTTGTGTAACTCTGCATAATATATAAAGCAGAAAGATAGAAAGGCATTAAAGGAATCTTATACCGTACTAATGTTCCAAAATTACCACTGTTAGTTCCTACTCCAAAAGCAAATACGATTGAGAAAAGAAAACAAAATGTAAGAATTGGTTTAGAGCTTATTAACTTTAAGGTTTTAAAAAAGCCGGTTTTAAAAAAGAAACGCAATGTAAGAAAGATAAAAATAGAAGCTTCAATAGCAGATAACAGCATTACTGGATTTCGTACTTCCCACAAAAAAGGACGGTACAGAGCTACAATAACTGCCTGAGGTCCTACCTTTAGTAAGCTACTAATACTTCCATCAAAAATACCAATATTATAGGCTGATCCTGTTTTTACTTGTTCCGTAAGGTAAATAGTATTTATTTGTGAGGTTTGTGTGATTTTATCTAAATCGTATCGCCTGTCCCCTTCGGTTAATCTAGTTGCACCAATATAGGCTCCGGCAAGCCCAATTAGCAGAAAAACGGGTTTAGTTAAATTCCGGATGGCAACATTTTTTATCTTATTATTATTTTCAATAAACACCCAGAACAAGGCCGGAGGAAGAAAAGAAAGAAGAATGTATATTTTTACAGAATAAATAACATAAGCTGCGACAAATGTTAAAAGGCCTGAGAGTAGTAATTTTTTTTTCTGAATAAAAGTGGCATAGAAGCCGTAAAACAACCACCCTAATGCACCAATTGTAATAGAGTCTTTTAAGAGACCAGAACCCCAGAAAAATACCGAAGGTAAGAAGAACACCGCAATGGCAAATTCTTTATAGAGGTGAGGGAAAAGTTTTAAAAAGGTGCGGTACATGGCCCACATACCCGAAAAACTTACTAAAGCAAAAAATAAGCCTATAACGGTATACGTTTGGAAGCATAAAAGCCCAAAGAAAGCAGCTAATTTAATGATGAAGTATTCGGTTGGAGAGTGATACCATGAAATTTTGCTTGCAAAATTATGCGTATCAATATCTAATTCTCCATTAGCTAATAATAATTTTAAACCTGCTTTAAAAGAGTAATCGAAGGCTTCGTAAATTACTTTACTTTGGTTATAATAGTTGAAAGTATCCCCACTAGGTCTACCTCCGCCATAATAATATTGATAAATAATCCCTAGACCAATAGCTCCAATAAATTTTACGGTTAATGCTGGAACAAAATATTTTTCAGTAAATCTGTTAGTGAAAAGTGGTCTTACCCAGTAGGCAATGGCATAAAACATTACCAGGTACATTGGAGTAAGAATTAAGTCTTTAGATTCCACAGAAAGGTAAATTATACGTAATTACTATTACGTTTAGAATTAAGTAAGGTGCTAAAAATCAACTTAAAACCTGCAACCTGCAACTACCCTCACACCTTACGGTTCTTACGCAGGAAGTCGCGGGCTTCGCGGAAGGCGTCGGTGCGGCGTTCGGCTTTGTCTTTAACTTCTTCGTAGTGTTCTTTCGCGCGCCCCAAATCTTTTTCCTGGACAAAAATACGGGCCAGGTTTAAGTGCGACGACACGTAGTAGCCGGACTCTACTTCGCCGGTTTGGCGGGCAAAGCGGATACACTGTTCGTAGAGTTGTTTGGCTTTCGGAAAATCTTTGCGGTTCTGGCAAATATACGCCAGGTAATACGAGGCATAGCGGCCGCCAATAGCTTCGTAGCCGGGCATGTGTTTGTTATACTTTGTCAGAATTTCGTTAGATAGGCGTTCAGTTTCTCTAAAATTACCTTCCCGGAAATTCATCATGGCGTAGAAACGCTGAAAGTAAGCATTATCGGGGTAGGTGTTCGCCAGGTAACGGGCAATGGGCATAGCGGCGAAGTGGTCGTTTTCTTCGTTCGCCAGTATTTTCATTAAGAAAAATTTAGCCTCTGTGCCGGTGTAAAAGCCATTGCGGGCTACCATTTTAAGTTGCTGCAGACCCAATTCTTTATTTCCGCGTGGGAAAAATAAAATTACTGGCCGTAGCAAGGGATAATTTTGAGCAATCCAGACGGCATAGTAGTTATAGAGCGCTTCACCGAATAAAAATTCCGGACTTAAGCCGTTAGCTACTCTACTCTTCTGCAGAAATTCCAGAGAGTGCCGACTGCAGATGGTAGCTTTGCGCCAATTGCTACGCTCAGAATGCAACCTTGCCTGAAAACCATAAGCGGCCGATAAGAAAAAAGCTGCTTCCAGGTTTTTCGAGTCTTTGTCGTATAACTGCTGCGCAAAAGTAATAGTGGAATCCATGTAGGCGAAGAAAGGTGCGTCGTATTGCTTCGCCTGCACGTTGGTAGGAACAATTTTCCACCAGTAACTTAGCCCCATTAAGAAATACGGCATGGGATGTTGTTTATACCGCCGACGCAGCGATCGAAATTGTTTTTCAGCCCGGTCGAATTTAAAATTATACATGTTGTCGACGGCACCGCTCAATTCGTTTTTAATATCTTCGTTCATCAGCAACCAGCCATCGGTTTCAATAGCTTGCGGCGTAATGTAGATGGAATCAATATATAAATCCCGCATAATAAACGTATCGGGCGGAATAATAGTAGGTAAGGTGTCTTTTTCCGGGGCTTCCAGGTCTTGGGCCTGACTTAGAAAAGGGAGTAAGCCTATCCAAAAGAAAAAAAACAGTTTCTTCATGCTCAAATAAAAGCTTTTTTACGTTAAAAGTAACTAATGTTTCCCGTATAAAGGTTCCGATAGCAAAATAATTGTTTAGTTATATAATTCCGGCTCATTAATGAACTTAGCCTAAATTAAATCCAAACGAGTAAAAGTAAAATTTTACCAAGATTATGGCAAAAAATTTAAATAATCGACCAAGGTAATGCTTTCATACGCAAAATTCGCCTCCAGGAATTTCTTTATTTTAGCAAAGCTTCCCATAATGCAACATCTCTGGTAAAATGTTTATATAATCTAAAAGCTTTTATCCGAAGCTTAATTTTGAAAAGTAAATTAGCCTTCGTGTTTTTGAAGAAAAACTAATTTAGTAAATCATGCTTACTTTTTATCTTGTTTTAATAAGGGTAAGAATAAGAATCTGGTTGAAGAAGAACCTGAATCTACGGAAGAATGGGATAGTATTCTTTCATCCATAAAATCGTACTATCTTTAATTTTTTGTTGATCTATTTTTATAAAAATACTTTCTGCATAATTAAAATGAAGCACGTAGCTTTTGGTTGATAAATTAATTTTATTACAAAACGAATAAGCCTTGCTTTTACATACACCCGTTATGGAATTATTAAAACAACTTTGTCAGATTCATGCTCCCTCGGGCAATGAGGTGAAACTCACTCAATTTTTATTGGAATACATTGAACAGAATAAAGCCAATTGGCGGATAACGCCACAAGTAATTGCCGGTGAAGGATTTCAGGATTGTATTATTCTAGTGTTCGGGCAGCCCCGTACCGCCCTATTTGCGCACATCGACTCAATTGGCTTTACAGTTCGCTATAGCCGGGAGTTAATTACAATTGGCGGGCCGGATACCGAAACGGGTTACCGGCTGGTGGGAGAAGATAGTCAGGGACCCATTGCCTGTACCTTACACGTGTCTGAAGAAGATAATAGTTTGAGTTACGAGTTTGAACGGGAAATTGAACGCGGTACCGAACTGGTTTTTGCCTGCGATTTCCGGGAGACAGAAACTACGGTACAATCGTGCTACCTGGATAACCGTTTAGGCGTTTGGAATGCTTTAGAGGTGGCTAAAACTTTGGAAAACGGAGCTATTGTATTTTCGTGCTGGGAAGAACACCGGGGTGGTTCGGTAGCCTACCTGGCAAAGTATTTACACGAAAAATATGGGGTAAAACAAGCCTTGATTTCTGATATTACCTGGGTAACGGAAGGAGTTCATTCGGGTAAAGGTGTAGTTATTTCGCTGCGCGATTCTTTAATTCCGCGGCGCAGTTTTGTGAATAAATTAATTGCCCTGGCACAGCAAACAAATATTTCTTTTCAGTTAGAGGTGGAAGGAGCTGGCGGCAGCGATGCCAAAGAATTGCAACAAAGTAGTGTGCCCTGGGATTGGTGTTTCGTGGGAGCCCCCGAAGACAACGTACATTCTCCCGACGAAATCGTTTATAAAGCCGACATTCAAAGCATGGTAGCCTTGTACCAAGTACTCATGCGAAATCTGTGAAATCCGTTTAATCTGTGATTCTTTTTTATTTGCTTTGGTGGCTTGCAGATGTGGAATTAATAGGTTTAATTTACCAGATACGCATATAGTATAAAAAGCATTCTTATCAACTTAAACCCGTCTACATGGAGAACATTGTTTACTTAATTCCGGCTTTCGGAGTAATTGCCTTATTGTATACATTTGTGAAATCGGCTTGGGTCAGTCGCCAGGATGCCGGCGATGCGAAGATGACGACCATTGCTAAATACATTGCGGAGGGAGCGATGGCTTTTCTGCAGGCCGAGTACAAAGTGTTAGCTTATTTTGTTGTTATTGCTAGTCTTTTTTTAGGGTACCTGGGTACGGTAGGAGAGAATTCCTCGCCGGTAATTGTGGTCGCCTTTATTATTGGTGCTTTTTTCTCCGCCTTAGCGGGTTTTATCGGGATGCGGATTGCAACCAAAGCCAACGTTCGTACGGCGCAGGCAGCCCGTACCAGTTTATCTAAAGCCTTAGATGTATCGTTTACCGGTGGCGCCGTAATGGGTATGGGCGTAGCAGGTTTGGCGGTGTTGGGTTTAGGAGGCTTGTTTATTGTATTTAAGGCTATGTTTGTGGGCGATACCTACAACGCCGACGAAATGGAACGTGCCCTGGAAGTATTAACCGGATTTTCGCTAGGTGCCGAAAGTATTGCCTTGTTTGCCCGGGTAGGCGGGGGTATTTACACCAAAGCTGCCGACGTAGGAGCGGATTTAGTAGGTAAAGTAGAAGCAGGTATTCCCGAAGATGACCCTCGTAACCCCGCTACTATTGCCGATAATGTGGGCGATAACGTGGGTGACGTGGCCGGAATGGGAGCCGATTTATTTGGTTCGTACGTGGCTACTATTTTAGCAACCATGGTGCTGGGTCGGGAAATCACCGTTACCGATAACTTTGGTGGCATTTCGCCGATTTTATTACCTATGGTAATTGCGGGTTTAGGCATCATCTTCTCGATGATCGGCACCTTTTTCGTAAAAGTAAGCGAAGGCGGCGACGTGCAACGTGCTTTAAACCTGGGTAACTGGTCGTCGGTAATTTTAACGGCTATTGCCTCTTATTTTGTAATTAACTTTATTTTGCCCGAAGGTTCTTTAAACTTACGCGGATTTGAGTTTAGCAGGATGGATGTTTTTTACGCGGTACTCGTGGGTTTAGTAGTAGGTACCTTAATGAGTATTATTACGGAATACTATACCGCCATGGGCAAGCGGCCGGTTATGAGTATTGTGCGCCAAAGCAGTACCGGCCACGCAACTACCGTTATTGGTGGTTTAGCGGTGGGTATGGAATCTACGGTATTGCCTATTCTGGTTTTAGCAGGTGGTATTATTTTATCTTACGAAGCTGCGGGTTTATACGGGGTAGCCATTGCCGCAGCAGGCATGATGGCCACTACTGCCATGCAATTAGCCATTGATGCTTTCGGGCCGATTGCTGATAACGCTGGTGGTATTGCCGAAATGAGTGAGTTGCCCAAAGACGTGCGGGCCAAAACCGATATTCTGGATGCTGTTGGGAACACTACAGCGGCTACCGGTAAGGGCTTCGCGATTGCCTCGGCGGCTTTAACTTCCCTTGCTTTATTTGCCGCTTTTATGGGAACTGCTAATATTACCCGCATTGATATTTCGAACGCCCGGGTACTGGCCGGTTTATTCGTGGGCGGTATGATTCCTTTTATCTTCTCGGCACTGGCTATTTCGGCGGTAGGTAGAGCAGCGATGGCCATGGTAGAAGAAGTACGTCGGCAGTTCCGCGAAATTCCTGGTATTATGGAAGGAACCGGTAAACCGGAATACGATAAATGCGTGGCTATTTCTACGAAGGCGGCTATCCGGGAAATGATGTTGCCGGGCGCTATTGCTTTAATTGTTCCTATTATTATTGGTTTTACTTTTGGGCCGGAAGTTTTAGGTGGCTTGCTGGCAGGGGTTACGGTATCAGGTGTTTTAATGGCCATGTTTCAATCAAACGCTGGTGGTGCCTGGGATAATGCGAAAAAGTCTTTTGAAAAAGGCGTAGAAATTAATGGGAAAATGGAATACAAAGGTTCAGATGCGCACAAGGCTTCGGTAACCGGCGATACGGTAGGTGATCCATTTAAAGATACGTCTGGCCCGTCCATGAATATTTTGATTAAGCTGATGTCGATTGTATCGTTGGTAATTGCACCGCATATTGCTGTTCCGGATACCGAACCAACCGAAACTCCGACAACGCATCTGCAAAAATCACCTGAACAAAAAGTTGCGCCAGCTACAACCAGTACTATTTCTGAGGCTAAAATACTTTTTATTGCCGGACGGTAATAGTAAGATATTGTACAATTATCTAAGCCCTTAAAGCAATTTAAGGGCTTGTTTTTTATTAAGGTTATCTTTCGTGCGGATATTATACGAGGTAGTATTTACTAAATACCAGGAGAAATTGGGTATTAGTAAAAGGTTAGAATTAGGGTAAAGGAAGGAAAATTTATTTGTCGGGTTATTCAGGAGGAGACTATATTAAATAGTTTACTGCTGAAGGGTTCGCACATTTTAGCTTATTTCTTTTACTTCTTTCAATCATACGCTCGGACAGCTTTTGATTATCTATCGAACTGAGCTAATACTATTGGGTATTAAAACCATTATTATTCCCCAATTCGGAAGGGAAAATCTAATAGGCGGTAGATTTTAATTCGACCTAAATATTACTTAAATAAAAGAAGCGTCTAAATTATTTTCAACTCGTAAATTGCAATTGGCAACTAAAAACCTGCAACTAATTATGAGCGACTCAACGGTTCAACTGCACGACAAAGAATTTACTATTTACTTACAGGAAAATGAAATCCGGCAAGCAATCGAACGTTTAGCTGTTCAAATTAATCAAGATTACAAAGAAAACACCCCGGTTTTCTTAGCTGTTCTGAATGGCTCTTTTATGTTTGCCTCTGATTTAATGAAAGAAATAAAAATTCCCTGCGAAATTTCTTTTATCAAATTAGCTTCCTACCAAAATACCCAAAGTACTGGTACCGTGAAAGAATTGGTAGGCTTAAACGAAGAAGTAAGAAGCCGGCATATCATTATTTTAGAAGATATCGTGGACACAGGGCATACCGTAAGTGTACTTTTAGAGAAATTACAGGCCTTTTCCCCTGCTTCTATCCAAATAGCAAGTTTGCTTTTAAAGCCAGCCAGTCTGCAGCATCCTTTGCAATTAAAGTACACCGCTCTTTCTATTCCCAACGATTTTGTGGTAGGGTACGGGCTAGATTATAACGGTTTAGGACGCAACCTTCGCCATCTTTACAAGGTCAAGAGCTAATCAGTAGGTTCTTAAGTAGTTGTTCGTTGTTCGTTGTTCGATGATAGGTTGATTACATTTTGATAATTGTGCTATTGTATCAAAATGTTAACATAGGTTTTGCTTGCTAGTAAGCGTTTTCTTTGGAGCCGGTTCCAAGTCTCCAGACACAGGTGCTAACTTATTTGACAAGGCTGAGTTTGCCTCGTGGCCGGTGGGCCTCGTTCGGCTATTGAGGGCCTTTTAGCGAACCTTGGCTCACTGCGTTGCGCCATGCTCCTCTGCAGCACCGGAACGCTAAAAGGCCCTCAACAGCCAAACTGGTGTCTTTGTGCTTAGCTAATGCATTTCTTCCACATCTTGTATAATGAAGGATAGGAAAATTTTTTAACCGTCTCCTAATAATTTTTAAAATTAAACTTCTTGGTTCTATTTCTCGCTCAGCACTTCCTGATAAAGTCAGTTTAATACAATCTAATAATTCTTAAAAAAGTAAAAACAGTAGCTAAATGCAAAGGCACCGGTTGGGCTATGGAGCACCTGCTAGGCTTCTGGTACCGCAGGCATTCTGTAGGAGTAATTTAGAAAATAACGGCATCTCCTCCCCTGTTTTTAGGGGAGGTGCCTTTAGGCGGAGGGGTTTTCTAGGCCTACCAGCCTCGAGGCAAACTTAGGCTGTTCTATTGCATCAGCACTGCAGCCTGGAGACGGGAACCGGCTCCAAAGATGGATTAATAAGAAGTCTTGTAACTTCAATTTTAAAAAATTTTAAAATTAAGAGAGATATACCTGTATTTTTACAAAAAGTTTTCTTTATCAAGGTTCTATCAAGATAAATTTTTAAGAAATTCCGTGTAATCCTTTAATTTGTTTAATCAACGATTCAATATTATTTGTACTTTTGAATTTATTAACTTAAAAAAGGCATGTTAAATATTGTTTTATTTGGCCCTCCGGGTGCGGGAAAAGGAACGCAAAGTCAGAAATTAATTGATACGTATAACTTAATTCACCTTTCTACCGGTGATTTGCTGCGCTCAGAAATTGCGGCTGGTACCGAATTGGGATTGCGGGCCAAAAAACTAATGGATCAAGGAACGCTGGTGCCCGACGAAGTAGTAATTGGAATGATTGATTCCAAGCTCAAAGAAAATAAGAACGCGGCTGGTTTTATATTTGATGGTTTTCCACGCACAGTACCTCAAGCTAAAAGCTTAGATGCTTTACTCGAACAAAACCATACGGCTATAAGTGGCATGATTGCCTTGGAAGTAAACGAAGAAGAGCTAACCAAACGCCTTTTAATCCGGGGGCAAACTTCCGGCCGTCCAGACGATCAAAACGAAGGATTAGTGCGGAAGCGCGTACAGGAATACAATACCAAAACTGCTCCCGTAGCGGGTTATTATGCTAATCAGGGCAAATTCAACGCTATTAATGGTATTGGGGAAATTGAAGAAATCTTCACCGAAATTTGCGAAATTGTTGATGCCTTCGCTGTCCAGCCAAAAGCGTAAACAGACGAAAACCCAAGGACAATAGACCAAGCCCATCTGGGACAGCAATATTAAAAAATCTGCTTAGAGAATGGAGTAGTGATCTTGGGTTTAAACTACTGGGAAAGATTTAATAGAAACTCATTTTTAAAATCTTTTGGCTGCGTGCATTTAAAGCCGCAGCTAATCAGATTTCATGGAATTTGTGTAAATTCTTTATAGCGGTTTTAAAATTAAGCACTATCTGAACCAGTTTTAGAACGAAGCAGTTACTTGTATTGGTTATAATCTAATACAAGTAACTGCTTCGTTCTAAAACTTTAAACTTACGAACTACTGCCGTGGTCTATCGACCGTGGACTGTAGACCAAAAACCAACTCGTGGCTACATCCAACTTTATTGATTACGTTAAAATATGCTGCCGTTCTGGTCACGGAGGTGCTGGATCGGCACATTTATTCCGGGATAAAAAAAACGCCAAAGGTGGTCCGGATGGCGGCGATGGCGGTCGTGGAGGGCATATTATTTTAAGAGGTAATGCCCAACTCTGGACTTTGTTGCACTTACAATATCAAAAACACGTTATTGCCAAACACGGCGAAGGCGGTAGTAAAGATACGTCTACGGGTGCGAACGGGGAAGATGTAATTCTGGAGGTTCCCATTGGTACCATTGCCCGCGATGCCGAAACCGGCGAAGTGAAAACAGAAATAACAGAAGATGGCCAAACGGTAATTCTAACCCCGGGTGGTCGGGGTGGTTTAGGAAATTCCCATTTTAAATCTCCTACCAACCAAACCCCGCGTTATGCGCAACCCGGCGAACCCGGCCTGGAAGAATGGGTAATACTGGAACTTAAATTATTAGCCGATGTAGGATTGGTTGGATTTCCTAATGCAGGAAAATCAACGTTGTTGTCGGTAGTGTCGGCGGCTAAACCTAAAATTGCTAATTATCCTTTTACTACCCTTGTGCCAAATTTAGGCGTGGTGCCTTACCGCGATTACAAGTCGTTTGTAATGGCCGATATTCCCGGAATTATTGAAGGCGCTTCGGAAGGAAAAGGCTTGGGCCTACGTTTTCTGCGACACATCGAGCGCAACTCCATTCTCTTGTTTATGGTGTCTGCCGAGAGTGCCGATATTGCTAATGAATATGCTGTTCTTTTAAACGAGTTGGGAACTTACAACCCGGAATTGCTGGCAAAAAAACGTTTGCTAGCGGTTACTAAGGCAGATTTACTCGACGAAGAATTGGAAAATGAAATCCGGAAGACTTTGCCGCCGCAGGTACCCGCTGTATTTATATCCAGCATCACCCAGAAAAATATTCAGGTTTTAAAAGATATGCTGTGGCAGGTTTTAACGAACGCGTAATTTTTTTAAGCCTGCGGAATTAAAAAGTATAAATTTTCATTTACCAGAAAAGAAACCCAGGCCTCAGATGTGTCAGATTGTCACTTTAAGGCTTTGGCAAATAAATTGATACGCACCTTACAAACCAATTGGAAGAATAAATAAGCTATGTCAGCGGATAACAATACACAACCCGAAGCCGAAGATTTTGAAAATGTAACGGAGGCCAGTTTACCCGAAGATACTGGCTCCGAGCAGCCCGATTCACCTGCCGAAACCGAGCAATCAACCGGTAATGGCCAGGCATCTAAATCAGAAGCGGAATTGAACGAATTAAAAGATAAATATTTACGGTTATATTCAGAATTCGACAACTACAAACGCCGCACTTCTAAGGAGCGTTTAGATTTGTTGAAATCTGCCAATCAGGAAATGATTGTTGCTTTGCTGCCGGTTCTGGATGATTTCGACCGGGCTCGTCAGGCAATGGAAAATGCCCAGGAGGTAGAAGCGGTAAAAGCCGGCGTGGATTTAATCTATAATAAACTACAATCTATAATGCAGCAAAAAGGTTTGAAACCCATGGAAGCCGTAGGCCAACCATTTGACGCCGAGCTGCACGAAGCCATTACCCAGATTCCGGCCCCAGACGAAGCTCTGAAAGGGAAAGTAATAGACCAGGTAGAAAAAGGATATTACCTGAATGATAAAGTTGTTCGCTTCGCGAAAGTTATAATAGGAGCATAGGCCATGGCTAAGAGAGATTACTACGAGGTATTGGGGGTGAGCAAAAGCGCCAGTGCTGACGAAATTAAAAAAGCATACCGTAAAATTGCCATTAAATACCATCCGGACAAAAATCCGGATGATCCATCCGCCGAAGACAAATTTAAAGAAGCCGCCGAAGCGTACGAAGTTCTCAGCGACCAGGATAAACGCGGTCGTTATGACCAGTTTGGTCACCAGGGCGTAAATGGAGGCGGTTATGGCCATATGAACATGGATGATATCTTCTCTCAGTTTGGAGATATATTCGGTGGTGGCAGCCCGTTTGGTGACATTTTTGGCGGTGGCCGTTCCAGTAATGGACGCCGGGTACGAAAAGGTACCAACCTACGCATTAAATTAAAGCTCGACCTGGAAGAAATTGCCAATGGGGTGGAGAAAAAAATAAAAGTAAAACGGTACGTAGCTTGTAATACTTGCGGCGGAAACGGAGCTAAAAATGGTACGGCGCTGCAAACCTGTAGTGGCTGCCAGGGTACCGGCCAGGTGAAAAAAGTAGTAAATACGATGTTGGGCCAAATGGTTTCCACGTCTACCTGTCCCGTGTGCGATGGCGAAGGTAAAAAAGTAAGCCAGAACTGCGAAGTTTGCCAGGGCGAAGGCCGGGAATTAAAAGAAGAAGTAATTGCTATTAACGTTCCGGCTGGGGTAGGCGATGGCATGCAGCTTTCTATGAGTGGCAAAGGTAACGTGCCGCAACGCGGTGGTATTGCCGGCGATTTACTCATTCAGATTGAAGAAGAAGCGCATCCATTACTGAAGCGGGAAGGCAATAACATTATATTTGAGCAGTACATCAGCTTCGTAGACGCCGTTTTAGGGGCTAATATTGAAGTGCCCACTATTGAAGGTAAAGTAAAAATTAAAATTGATCCGGGTACCCAGGGAGGCAAAATTTTACGCTTACGTGGTAAAGGGATTAAAGATATAAACGGCTACGGTAAAGGCGATCAACTGATTCATATTAATGTTTGGACCCCGAAACACGTATCCAACGACGAACGCCAGGTGCTGGAGAAATTGCGTAACTCCGATAATTTTGTGCCCAACCCGGGCAAAAATGAAAAAGGCTTCTTCGAGAAAATGAAAGAATATTTCCAATAGGGTCACGGATTTTCGCGGATTAACAGGATTACGCGGATTCCTTATCACAGATTTAACGTATTATAAAATGCCTCTTCTGAATAAGGAGAGGCATTTTTGTTTTTAAAAGGGTTATAATAGAATTAAAAGCGTAAAGCAGTAAACTAGAATAATAAACATAACAGAATGCCCTCCTTAAATTAAGGGAACAGGGGAAGTTAATTTTAGAGAAAAAGATAGCGCTAATTCTTAATGGTGCCTTCGAAATCATCTGATTCGATGAGAAAAAGTAAATTTTTATTCCATCTCTGGTTCAGGCCTTTGAGCTTTCGGGTGCAAAGCTTTCTGAGATACTAGGAAAGGAAAGATCAACAGGCTGAACCAGAGATGGGCAAGGCCCGCCGGGCACGAGGCAAACAGGGAACGGTTCAATCTTGATAGCACCGTAGTATTGAGACTGGAACAGGCTCAAAAGAATTCAGTTTACCTAATTCCTTACCAGACTGCTTGTGAATCTAAGCCGAAAGACTAAATTTGAAAATAAAAGCAAGCACCTTGAGTATACTCAAAATTGTAGGAGTAAGTAAAAAATACGCCTCCCACCAAGCTCTCCAAGATATTACCTTCGATATTCCCACCGGACGCATCTTTGGTTTATTAGGTCCTAACGGAGCCGGTAAAACATCGCTTATCCGGATTATTACTCAAATTACGGGTGCTGATACTGGCCAGATTTTTTTTAAAGATGAATTGCTGCATCCCAACCATATTCGATCGATGGGCTACTTGCCCGAAGAAAGGGGATTATACAAAAAAATGAAGGTAGGAGAGCAACTGCTTTATCTGGCCCAACTAAAAGGATTATCAAAAGCGGAAGCTACGGATAAGATAAAAAAATGGGTAGATAAACTGGAAATTCGTTCGTGGTTAGGTAAACCCATAGAAGACTTATCGAAAGGTATGCAGCAAAAAGTGCAGTTTACTGCAACGGTTATGCACCAGCCTGAACTTATCATTCTCGACGAACCTTTCTCGGGATTTGACCCGATTAATGCCAATGTTATTAAAGATGAAATTTTAGCGCTCCGGGAGGCAGGTTCTACTATTATTTTCTCTACGCACCGCATGGAATCAGTAGAAGAACTGTGCGATGATATTGCCTTAATTAATCGGTCGCGCATGATTTTAAATGGCCCGGTGAAAGAAATTAAAAACACCTATAAAACCAATACTTATCTGGTAGAAGGAACCGGCCGATTGCTTATTTTATCCCCTGATTTTAAAGTAGTGGAGCAACAACAAAACGGTAATTATTTCCGGGGAGTGATTCAGTTATTGCACGGTGTGTCACCCAACCACTTATTACGATATTTAATCGAGCGGGTAGAAGTACACGCTTTACGAGAGCAAATTCCAAGTATTAACGACATATTTATCAAACAGGTAAAAGAAAATCAGGATGCATAAAATCTGGCTTATTATTCAACGGGAGTACTTGGTGCGGGTGCGCAAGAAAAGCTTTATTATCATGACCTTACTTGGTCCCATTTTATTGGCCTCAATTATGGTGGTGCCTATTTGGTTGGCCAGTGTTTCGGATACTACCAATACCATTGAAGTGCTCGACGAGAGTGGCCTTTTCGTAAACGCTTTTAAAGATACCAACGAAACCAAATACATTCCGGTAAGTGGATCTTTGGAAACTCATAAAACAGCTTTTCTGCAAACCAATTATACCGCTCTGCTTTACATTCCGAAGTTAAATTTAGATAAACCCGAAGGTATTCGGTTATACTCCAAAACTAATTTGGGTATTAGCAAGCAATTGCAACTGGAGAATATTCTAAAAAAAGAGATTGAAACTCTAAAATTCAAACAATCTGGCATTGACCGGGAAGTGTTGGAAAAAATGAAAACGAATGTCAGCATTAATACTACTAACCTTACCGATAACGGCGAGCAAAATAATAATGCTATGGTTACTACTGCTGCTGGTTATGTGGGGGCATTTCTGATTTATATGTTTATTTTTATTTACGGAGTACAGATTATGCGGGGAGTAATTGAAGAGAAAACCAATCGCATTGTAGAAGTAATTATCTCGTCGGTGAAGCCCTTTCAGTTGATGGCCGGTAAAATTATTGGGATTGCGGCTGTTGGGCTTACCCAATTTTTGCTTTGGATTATATTGTCGGCCGCTGTTACTACGGTGGTTTCTTCCCGGTTTGAGGTTGACCGGTTTTCGGATGCCCGCATTTCGGAAACTTTAAAAGAAAGCAAAGATCCGGCAAAAGCCAAAGAAATGAACAACATAGTAAGTGCCCTGGACAGCCTGAACGTGCCTTTGTTACTCGGTTGTTTTGTTTTTTACTTTTTAGGGGGATATTTACTTTATGGGGCCCTATTTGGAGCAGTAGGCTCGGCCGTAGATAACGAAACAGATACGCAACAGTTTATGTTGCCCATTACCATCCCACTGGTTTTATCCTTTATTGTGGCGCAAACGGTAATAATCAAAAACCCGGACGGGCCGGTTGCTTTCTGGATGTCTATGATTCCGTTTACTTCGCCTATTGCCATGATGCTTCGTTTGCCTTTTGGGGTACCTTATTGGCAAATTCTGTTGTCTATGTTTTTTTTAATACTGGGTTTTGTTTTTACGACGTGGATAGCCGCCCGTATTTACCGGGTCGGAATTTTGTTGTACGGGAAAAAGCCTACCTACAAAGAATTATCGAAGTGGTTATTTTATTAAATAATTTCCCAAAAATTTAAGCAAAATAATCCCTTCAAACGACAGGGTAAAAGAAACATTTAGCTTGTGATTAATTACAACCCCAAAGACTGGTTTACCTTTATTTTCCGGATAACGCGGGCCGATACTTTCCGGAAGTTGCTGCCTTTAATGCTGGCAGTAAGTGTTTATTCAGCGGCCATTGCTTATTTTGAGTTAAATTATATTAACATCAACGATTCTCAGAATCTTCGGAATGTGGGAATGATGCATAATGTGCTGGGTTTTGTTATTTCGTTGTTATTGGTTTTCCGGACGAATACCGCTTACGACCGCTGGTGGGAAGGACGCAAGATTTGGGGAGGTTTAACAAACAGTTCGCGAAATTTAGCAATAAAAATTTCTTCTTTTTTGAAAGAAGAAGCAGATAAGCAGTTTTTCCGGAAAATGATTCCGAATTATGCCTTTGCTTTAAAAAATTTACTGCGTGAAAACGAAGATTACCATGAGTTAGATCCGGTTTTAGATTTAAAGCTGGAGAAACACGTACCTAATCAAATTGCTGCCGCTATTTACCAACATGTAAATGCCCTGTATTCCCAAAACAAAATCTCTGATGCTCAATTATGGATTTTAAACGAAGAAGTAAAGTCCTTAACCGAGCATTGCGGAGCTTGTGAACGTATTAAGAATACGCCTATACCATTTACGTATAGTGTGTTTATCAAGAAATTCGTTTTTTTCTACGTCATGACTTTGCCCTTTGGTTGGGTGTTTAGCGTGGGTTATTACATAGTGCCGGTAGTGGTATTAATTTTATATGCTCTGGCTAGTTTAGAGTTAATTGCCGAAGAAATTGAAAATCCGTTTGGCTCCGATGCCAATGATTTACCCATTGACCAAATTTGCTTAAACATCCGCAAACACGTTGGAGAATTAATATGATATAAACAGTTAGTAATAATTAGTCAGAAACAAGAAAAGCCACTTTATAGTGGCTTTTCTTGTTTCTGACTAATTATAAATTTAAAAATCTAGCTTTAAGAGGAGAATGAACTGCCGCAGCCACAGGTACTCGTTGCCTGCGGATTGTTAAAGGTAAAACCCCGGGCATTCAGGCCATCCTGAAAGTCAATTTCCATCCCTATAACGTACATACCGTGTTTCTTATCCATTATAACAAGTACGCCATCCACTTCGTAGGCTTCGTCGCTATCTTTCTTTTTATCAAAACCCAGCAAATAAGACATACCAGAACAACCACCGCCTTGTACTCCTACGCGTAACCCATATTCGGCGGGTACGTTTTTATCCTGCATAATAATTTTAACTTCGGTTAAAGCCCGAGGAGTAATAGTAATGGGAGCTATTTTATTTAGAGTGGTAGTTACCATATTAATAGAAAAATAAATTGTTCACAAAAATAACTAATATTCAGTATAATTGTTTTGCATAACTAATATAAGCTAAAACAGGCCGATTACCTAAATGATTCCGATGCAGTATTGCGGTCATTATTTAAATCACAAATACAACTATGCAAGATTACCTTATCGATTTGCTAAAAATTGTGTTGCCCGCTGGCCTGGTACTCGTAGGCATGTACCTGGTAATTAAATCTTATCTTGATAAAGAAACTCAGCGCCGGGTTTTAGAATTACGCATGAAAAACACCGAGGTAGTTTTACCTATCCGCCTACAAGCCTACGAACGAATTGGTTTGTTATTAGAGCGAATTGCTCCCAGTAATTTACTTATTCGGGTAAGCCCGGCCGGGCAGAATGCAACGGAGTTTCAATACACGCTTTTAGCCGAAATCCGGAGTGAGTTTAGTCATAACGCTTCGCAACAAATATACATGAGCGAAGTTGCCTGGCAGCACGTAAAACAAGCCAAAGAAGATGTGGTTACCATGGTAAATAAAGCCTTCCACGAGTTACCCGAAAATGCCAAAGGAACTGATCTGGCTAAGCGGATTTTGGAATCGGTAATTGCAGATAATAACGAACCCACCGCTGTGGCACTAAGCTTTATTAAACAGGAAATAAATCAGGTGTTTTAAATTTTTGAATTTTCGCAAAAATTAATTGTCAGTGAAGACAGTGCCAATGGCTGGGGTCACCGGCTTCTAGTGCCGCCTGGTGCCGCCGTTTGTGTCTTCACAAACGGCTTTTTTTAAACCTGTAATAAAAAACAAACCCAATAAGCAATCGCTTACCGGGTTTGTTTTTATATAATAGAATCTTTTAAATTAATTAAATAACTCTTGTAATTTATAAACTAAAGCTTGCACTTGCGCCAGGGAATGCGCTGGAAAATTAGCAATCCGGATTTGGGTATCTTTATAGTTACCGTAACCACTGCCAATTACCATATCAAAAGGAGCTAATTTTTTTATTACTTCCGCCGACGATACTTTGGTGTTGGCAATAATAGTAGTTTGCGACCGGTGTGTTGGTTCAGCTACAGCAATATCAAAGTTCTGACTGGTGGCCAGATAATCGTAAATTAATTTAGCTTTAGTTTCCGTTTCTTGCCTTATGGTAGCTGCCCCATGATGATTCATTTCTTCTAAAACTTTACCGAGCAAGTAAATGGCCAGAACGTTTGGTGTTTCCGGATTTTGATAGGTGCGCGCTTTGCTGAGTAAGCTCGGAATACTGTGAAACGAACCGATAGACAAACCTTTACTTTTTAATGCTACTGCCTTAGCCACGCAACGATCATTTACTAGCCAAATACCTAAGCCGGCCGGTAAACCAAAACCTTTCTGCACCGAAAAATAAGTAGAATCAATCAGGTTAAAATCAAACTCCGGGTAAGGAGCCGACGAAACCGCATCTACGTAAATTAAAGCTTCTGAATTTACTTTAGCCCGTAACAAATTAATATCAGCCACTGGGGTACTTGCACCCGAACTGGTTTCGTTTTGTACTACCGCTATTAATTCAGTTGATTTGGGAACATCCAGGTCAGCAATACTAAAACCTTGGCCAAAAGGAGCTTCGTGCTTGGTTGCTTTCCGGCCTAGTTCGAGCGAGATTTCGTAAAAACGTTTAGAGAAAGACCCGTTTACCAAATGAAAACTTTCTTTTTCCACATTATTCTGGATAGCCCGTTCCCAAACTTCATTCGCCGAAGAAACAAACAAAATATCCCAGTTAGCAGGTAGTTGCAGCAATTGGCGTAAACCGGTTACGGCGTGCGCGTAAATATCTTTAAACTGCTGGCTCCGGTGCGAAATAGAACCAATTTTGTTTGCCATAGCCGTAGCCATGTGAGCGGATATAGTTGGGTATAACTCAGAAGGCCCTGGCGTAAAGTAAATTTTGTTAGTCATTTGGTTGAAAAGTTACAAAGTTGTAAGGTTGGAAAGTTTCCAAGTTTAGGTTTGGAAAGTTAAATCAGTTATAAATATATTTTAAGTTTTTAAATAACTTTTTAACTTTTCAACCTTCTAACCTTTCAACTATTAATAAAGCACTCGGAATTTGATCGTATTCTGAATATTCCGCAGGTCGCCGATCAGGTTTTTGTCGTAAGCTTTATCGATATCGGTGATTACGTAGCCAATATTTTCGTTTGTTTTTAAGTACTGGCCTAAAATATTAACGTGGTGGTTTGCCAGCACATTATTAATATTAGCTAATACCCCCGGAACGTTATCGTGTACGTGAATTAAACGATGCGCATTTTTTAACTCCGGCAATTGAATATTCGGGAAATTAACGCTTTGATAGGTATTACCGGTGTTAATGTACTCCATAATGCGGTTCGGAACGAAGTTCGCAATATTAGCCTGGGCTTCGGAAGTGCTGCCGCCAATGTGGGGCGTTAAAATTACATTGGCTAAACCGCGCAGTTCGCTCACAAATTCCTCAGCGTTGTTCGCCGGCTCATGCGGGAATACATCCACAGCAGCCCCGATAATTTTACCGGATTTAATATTTTTTACCAAGCTTGCAATATCTACCAAATGGCCACGGCTTAAGTTCAGGAAAATAACGCCGTCTTTCATGGCTTCAAACTCGGCCGGTCCAAAGAAATCTTTGTTGCTGGCCCGACCATCTACGTGCAGGGTTATAATATCGGCTATGCTAAGGAGTTGCTTTAACGAAGTGCATTTTTTAGCATTACCCAGTTGTAGTTTTTCAACGATGTCGTAGTAATACACTTCCATGCCCATAGCTTCGGCCAGAACAGATAATTGCGAGCCAATATTGCCGTAACCCACAATACCTAACTTTTTACCCCGTACTTCAAAGCTATTATGCGCCGATTTATCCCATTTGCCCTGGTGCATTTTTTCGCTTTTGGTAGGTATATTCCGGGAGAGCATGATTATTTCGCCAATGGCTAGTTCTACCACACTTCGGGTGTTGCTATACGGGGCATTAAAGGCCGCAATACCCGCTTTGGCGCAGGCTTTCAGGTCGATTTGGTTGGTACCAATACAAAAAGCTCCTACCGCCATTAATTTATTCGCACTCTCAATTACTTTTTGCGTAACGTGGGTTTTTGACCGGATACCTAAGATGGATACATTTTTTACTTTTTCACAAAGTTGTTCTTCGTTTAAAGCGGTATTCATAATTTCCACCTGATAGCCTTCCTGCTTAAACAAACGAACTGCTTCCGGGTGAATATTCTCCAAAAGTAACACGCTAATCCGGTTTTTAGGATACGAAATGGCCATTGGTAATTTATTTTGATACAAGAATTCGTCGAAGCTAGGGGCAATGTGTTCCGCTTTAGCCACTACCGCATCACGAACTACGTTTTCGGTGAAAGCGTAAAATTTATTAGCTAAACCAGCTTCTTTAATTTCGTAATCGGTGTATCCATCTCCCAGCACGTACACGTCGCCTTGTAGGGCCAGATTTTCCAGCAGCTTAATTTTACCTTTGTCGTGGCACAGCACGTTCTCCTGGTCGAAGCCTATGATATTACCATTCTCGTCGTAACGGAAAGTATTGGCATAAATATTTTCTTCTTTAATGCCGTACTCGGTAACAATAGGAGTTATAAATTCTTTAAAACCGCTTGATACAATCAGAATCTGATCGGCAAAGGCAGTAAAAAAATCTTTATTGCGGCGAATAGAGTCTGATACTTTCGTTTTTAGCGTGGCAATGAGCGGGTTTAAGTGCTTTTTGTTCGCTTTTAGTAAAATCAAACGTTGGGTTAGTCCTTCGGTAAAAGAACTGCGACCATCCATAGCACTATTGGTCAGGTTTTTAATTTCTGCCAGAATCTGCTCTTTATTTTCATCGTCTTTCAGCGAAATTTCTCCTAACTCATCTAGGGCTTCAACCTGAGTAAATGTACTATCGAAATCTATTATGAAGAATTTGTCTTTGATCATGGCAATAAAACTTGAAAACTAGAAACCAAAGTTGAAAATTTTTTACTGTTTATCGAAGCGATTAATTATTTTATTCTAAAAATTAGAAAGAGTCCGGAATTTAAAGTTAATAATCTTTCCTAATTTGAAATTTTATAATAATGTGCAGTAAAAAAGAGTAATTTTCTAATGTAAGATTTACTATGAATGCCGAACAGTAAAATTAAGTATAAAATTTTAAGAGTAATTAATAATTTATTTCATTCAGTTTAAGTAGCATTCTATAAAAATTCTAGTTTAACAACCTAGGTTATAAATTTTACTTTTTTATTATTTTACAATTTTTAATAAAATTCTCTGAAAAATTTTATTAAAAATTAAAGCTATATAACTAAATTTACTTAATACCGTACGCTTATAAATACCACAACTTTTCTTTTCTCATTTTCTATTGAATAACATATTCTTTTCAGAATGAAGAGAATTTAATGTTAAATAATTTTTCCTTAAAGAACATATAGTATATTCTGCCTGTAAAGCTTGTTTTTTAGGCTTTTTTACCAGTAAGGAGTATCTTCTGCCAGTCAAGCCTAAGCATCTTTAAGGCTTTTTCATTTATCCCGAGTTGAACCCATCAGTTTAGCCTTATTTCGAAGGCTTGGTCGAGTACATTCCTTACATATTACCTTTCGAATATCAATTTATTTCAGACATCATGAAATCTAAAATTTTATGTACAGGCTTTTTTTGTGGGCTAATTAGTATTTGGTTACAGGTTGAGGTTAAAGCACAAACCGGAAATTATTTTGCCGGTTCTAGGGCAGGTTTTGCTAATACAACTGGCAGTTATGATACATTTGTAGGATACCAGGCTGGACGATTCAACACTGTAGGTAATTATAATTCTTTCTTTGGTTATAGGGCAGGGTATGTTAATACTTCAGGAAGCAGCAATTCTTTTGTAGGCTATAGTGCAGGTAGAGGCAATACTACCGGTCGTAATAATTCCTTTTTTGGAAGAAGTGCCGGAATTACGAATTCAACTGGAAATAATAATTCTTTTTTTGGCTACTATGCCGGTTATGCAAACAGTACTGGTAGTTTTAATTCATTTATTGGTTATCAAGCTGGATATTCAAATACTACCGGTGAAGCCAACTCTTTTGTAGGATATAGTGCCGGTAGTGGCAATACTATTGGTAATTCTAATTCCTTCGTAGGTTACAGCGCGGGTAGAGTCAACACCACTGGTAGTGAAAATGCTTTCTTTGGCAGGAGTGCAGGTAGAGCCAATACAACTGGTAGTTCTAATTCATTTATTGGCTTCGAATCAGGGTTTAGAAATACTTCTGGTAATCTAAATGCTTTTTTAGGCTGGCGAGCTGGTTACAAAAATACTACTGGGTCTGGTAATTCTTTCGTAGGAGGTAATGCTGGTGCAAGTAACACCACAGGTTTTTATAACTCTTTCTTTGGTTATACTGCAGGTTTAACTAATACTACGGGTGCTGGCGATACTTTTGTAGGATTTGCGGCAGGCCGCTTGAATACTACTGGTGGTTTTAATACTTTCCTAGGCTACCGAGCTGGTGACGCCAATAATGTTGGTGAACATAATTCTTTCATAGGAGCTGCTGCTGGTCATGGCAATACAACTGGTAGTTCTAATTCACTTATAGGTTATCAATCGGGATATTCAAATACCACCGGTGGTCTAAATGCTTTTTTAGGCTGGCGATCTGGTTATGCAAATACCGTAGGTCAAAGTAATTCTTTTATTGGATACAGAGCTGGTAGAGATAATACTTCTGGTGATTATAATTCCTTTGTTGGAAGAGATGCGGGTATTTCTAATACTACTGGCTCTGGTAACAGCAGTTTAGGCTATTTAGCTGGTCCAAGTGTTGGAACTCTTTCCAATGCTACAGCCATTGGTATCAGGGCTCAGGTATCACAAGATAATTCACTTGTGCTTGGAGCCATTTTTGGGGTTAACAATGCTACAGCTAACACGAATGTAGGTATTCGTACCACCGCTCCTCAGCATACGCTTCACGTTAACTCTAGGGATGCGGCAAAAATTGGGGGTGGACCTTGGATAGCTGCTTCGGATAACCGCCTTAAAAAGGATGTGGAATCGTTTACCGATGGATTAGAAATGCTTTCAAAAGTGAATCCGGTTTGGTTTCGGTATAATGGTAAAGCAGGTATTACTAGTGAAGACCGTTACGTAGGAGTAATTGCCCAGGACATGCAAAAGGTGGCACCTTATACTGTTAGTGAGTTTGCTTTTAAAGATGAAACTGGTCAGGAGGAAAAATATCTTGAATTTGATGGCAATGCGCTTACTTATATGCTGATTAACGCGGTAAAGCAACAAAGTCAACAAATTACTGCTTTACAAAATGAACTCGCCCAGGTAAAACAGTTACTTTCTCCTAATACTCCTTTAATTCCTTCAGAAAAAACTCCATTGGGAGCAGAACTGTGGCAAAATGAACCTAATCCTTCGAAAGAATCTACTCTTATCCGCTACTTTATTCCAGAATCAGCAATGGCGGCACAGCTTAAGTTTTACTCGGCAGATGGGAAAGAGGTTCATTCCGTCAATATCAGTCAAAAAGGCTTGGGAGAACTTAACTTAAATAATAGACAGTTGCCGGAAGGTGTTTACATTTACCGGCTTTTAATTAATGGACAAAGTGCCGCAAGTAAAAAACTTGTAGTTAGTAAATAAGTTTGAAATACTATATTGTACTTTGCAGCAGGTAGTATTATTTATATTTTAAATGCTACTTGCTGCAGTTTTTACAATTATTAGGTTTTGAAAATTTAAATTATTTTTTAACCTGGTTGCCCAACTACCTTTATAACTTTGTTGCCGGGTGAATTTTCAATGCAATGTTTATATGCTTCGGCAACTTGTTTAAATTTTTCGGAATGTAAGTGCAGCTCGTCGAACCAATCATTAAAATTAGATGCGGTACCCCGGCAATCAATGTGGTACACGTTTTTGAATGAACGAGCTACATCGGCAAACATATAATTTACTTCAAAGATAATGGCTTTTATAATTTTTTGGCTGGTTACCTCATCCGTAATGCCTTTAATCATAAGGGGCCTTTTAAGCCATTTGCCGGAGCCTATCATTAGGTTTAGAATAGGTTGTAAGGCGTACCATTTTTTCCAGCGGGTTTTATAAGTAGGAATGGCGTAATCGTAGCCTTGGGTAATTATTTTCATGTCATTAAACTTGCCGGAATCACGCAAACGCTGAAAAAGTTGATAATATTGGGCTTTAATGGTCCAGATAAAAGAATAAAAATCTTTGGTTAGATACTGGTAACCCGTTAAAATATCTGCTTTATCCTGCTCATTTTCCCCGGCCAGCATTTTTTCTATTTCGTGAGCCGGGCGCAAAGGGCCGGTACATTTTGCTTTTACCATTATGGCCAGGCGATTAAAGCTTAATAAGTCATTACCGCCCCCACTAATCAAAAATACTTCGGGCCGGTGAATGGAGAGTTCTTCGATGTATTTTTCGTCGTACAAGATATTAGTAAACCAATCGCCTCCGTAGGCCAGACTGTAAATGGCATAGTTCGGTTCCTTGCTTAGCCAATCCAAAATATCCTTGATAAAAAAGGGGAACTGAAACCACGAATCGCCTTCCGCTACGATTACTTTATGCTTGGTATACTTGGGGTTCCGAAAACCTCTTTTGATTTTCTGATAGTAATGGACATGCCGGAAATACGTACTTAGTTTGTTTAATAGACCTAAAATACCAGTAGTTGCATCTGATTCAACCAGGAGAGAATTTTCGTTTAGGTCGAATATCCGCAGCAATAATTGGCGTAAATCGGCAAAATTCAGTTGTAGTTCGGGATCAACCAATTGCTTAAATTCTGCTTCCGAAAATTCTAAAGGATAAGCTACAATTTTATCTATTAGTTCTTGTTTGTCTTTAAAGCCCGGTATTTCTAAACTACTCATTCTGATTTTAAATCTGCTGGTTGTTAAAAGCAAAGCTTAATATATTTTGTATACGAGCAAATTCAATTAAAAAGAAAACGCTTATTACTCTCTGCCTGATAAATAAAAAAGCCCCACCAAACGGCGAGGCTTCTTATTTATAGAATGTTTGAGGCTAAACTGAGGCGCTTACTTCCTGTAGTTGGGCGTCAATTACTTTTTGATACACATCTTCGTAGCGGGGCACAATCTTGTCTACTTCAAATTCGCGGGCGCGGGCTAAGGCATTGGCGCGGAACTGGGGTAATTGGGCATCATCTAAAATAAACAAAGCATTTTTAACCATATCTTCCACATCGCCCACATTACTTACGAAACCAGTTACCCCGTCAAGGTTCAATTCCGGAATACCGCCGGCGTTCGAGGAAATAACCGGTACTTCGCAGGCCATGGCTTCGAGAGCTGCCAAACCAAAGCTTTCTTTTTCCGAGGGCATCAGAAATAAATCACATACCGAAAGTACTTCCTCAACGGCATCAAGCTTGCCTAAAAAACGAACATCGCCGCAAATTTTAAGCTGACGACAAAGTTTTTCCATTTTCTGCCGGTCGGGTCCGTCGCCGACTAAAAGTAATTTGCTCGGAATTTTGCGCCGGACTTTATCAAATATTTTTAATACGTCCTGTACTCTTTTTACACCCCGGAAGTTAGAGGTATGCACTAAAAGCTTTTCGCCAAAAGGAGCAATAGCTGCCCGAAAATGGTCTTTGTGTTGTTTCCGGAATCGCTGTAAATTGATAAAGTTAGGAATAACTACAATTTCTTTTTCAATAGCGAAATGCTCGTAGGTTTCCCGGCGCAGATCATTCGAAACAGCCGTTACGCCATCTGATTGGTTAATACTAAAGGTAACCACCGGTTCATATGACGAATCTTTTCCTACCAGGGTAATATCAGTGCCGTGCAAAGTTGTTACAACCGGAATGTTTATGCCTTTTGTTTTCAGGATTTGTTTAGCCATAAAAGCGGCCGATGCGTGCGGAATAGCATAGTGTACGTGTAAAATATCCAGCTTTTCGAACTGCACAATATCTACCATTTTACTAGCTAAGGCCAACTCGTATGGTGCATGCTGAAAAAGGGGATAAGAGGGAACGTTTACTTCGTGGTAGAAAACATTGGCACTAAAAAAATCAAGCCGAACGGGTTGACTGTAGGTAATAAAATGAACTTTATGGCCTCTTACAGCCAAAGCGTTCCCTAATTCGGTGGCTACAACACCACTGCCGCCAAAAGTAGGGTAACAAACAACTCCGATATTCATGGTAAAAGTAAATGAGTTTTAAGCAATGTACGTACAACAACCATTAAAAAGAACAAATGTTCGGCAGCATAAATTAACTTTCGCAAACTTTAATTTTAAGCTATTTTAATTTAGTAAGTAAAAGTTTAAATAAGCTTACCTGTAACAATAACTTAGGTTGATTCTTATTAGAAAAATTTACTAAAAACCACAGGATAAAAATGCAGTTGAAGGAGCCAATGGTTGCTAACAGAAATTTAAGTTGTAGAGCTATTACAGCTCATTCTATACCCTTTTCTTCCAGAAAGCAAACTTAGTAACCTGCTCTTGCAATATCTACTTATGGCTTACGAAATATTTGGTAGTGGCAGATACAGCATTTTCGATTGTAAGGCAAAAAGGTGAGTTATTACTTTAATTTATTTACTTTTTAATTTGCCCGGCTAAAATTTTAGCCTCAAAAATGCCTGATTGCACTTAAAATTACGACTTTGTTAGAATAGCTTTATAAATAACATCGTGAATGCGGGTCCGGAAATTTTCGGTAAGTAATTTTTGATTGGCAGCGTTCGGATACACGCGGTTCGATAAGAAGATATACACGAGTTTTTGATCGGGGTCAACCCAGGCGCAGGTGCCGGTAAAACCGGTATGGCCAAATGAATTTATGGAAGCCTTAATAGAGGTAGGTCCGAAACCATTCGGGTTAGGTTTGTCCCAGCCTAAACCGCGACGGTTAGTAGGGTCTTGCTGTTGCGCAAATTCCGTTACTACGGGTGTTTTAAAATACTGAATGCCCCCGTAATTTCCGTTTAATCGGTTCATTTCCATTAAAACCGCCAGGTCGGTAGCTGTACTGAATAAGCCGGCGTGACCGGCTACGCCACCCAGCATGGCTGCTGCCTGATCGTGCACCGTACCCCAAATCAAGCTTCGTCGGAAATAGTTATCGTACTCGGTAGGAGCAATTTGTTCTTTCGGGAATTTATTTAAAGGATTGTAAGTAAGCGTATGTAAACCTAAGCGCTGGTAAAAATATTTGTCATTAAATTCGGCAAGTGGTTGTTGCAGCAAACGTTCGGCTACCCGTTTTAAAATGTAAAAACTAAGGTCACTGTACTTCATCTCGTAGCGGGCAACTCCTCTTTTCTTAGGCAACAGGCGCGAGTGTAAGGTCCAGGACCAGAGCGAATCTTCCATAGTTTTCACGGAGTAAATGCCGGGAGCCACCTCGTTCGGGTAAATGGTAGTTTGCGCACTCGCGTAGTAAGTTGGGCTCAACTGCATCGAAGCCAAGGTTTTTTGCCAGTTAGGAATACCCGGTTGCAGACCCGCTTGGTGCAGCAAAATATCTTTAATTATTAAATTTTGCTTATTAGAGCCAATCACCTCGGGGAGGTAATAAGATAACTTTTGGTTTAAATCTAACTTGCCTTGATCTTTTAAGTACATAATAGCCTGCAGAGTAGAGGCTGCTTTAGTAATGGAAGCAATGTCGTAGAGGGTATTGGTTGTAACCGATTGGTTACCTTCATATGTATACTTGCCATAGGATTTGTTAAATACTATGGCCCCGTCGCGGGCTACCAGTACCTGACAACCGGGGGTAGCTTTTGTGTTAATAGCTTCAATGGCTAATTCATCAATTTCGCTTAAAACGTTTGAGTCGAGACCAACGCTTTCCGGAACATCGTAGCGAAGACGATTTAAACTGGCCGTTTCCAGACCAAAGCCCGCCGGGAAAGCGGCCGAAGCGGTAACCGGCAGTTTGCCTTGGGCAGGTAAAGAACCAAATAATACCTGCGGCGTTACACTCTGCGAAACCGGATTATCTTCGTAGCTACACACCAGCCATTTACTGCCTTCAAAATATTTTAAACTGTAGGCATTGCCCAATACACATACTACCACTTTTTGCCGCGGATTTTCTTTTTGCAGTTTCTGAATAAAGGTGCGGGAATACTCACCGATACCGTAATTGCTCACCGAAGTGCTGTTCAGGCTATGTAAACTAACTACTACTACATCAAAACCGCGTAACTTTTTCCGCAGGTTGATAAAAACAGAATCGGGTACGTACCGCTCCCGTACGTTAAAAGTGGCAAAAGGAGCGTAATGCTGCAGGGTTTCGGTAAATGGATTATCAGGCCGGATACCAATACTCACGTGAGCATAACGGGTGGTATCTACTTCCCGGAAAGGCAGTAAATTACCGTGGTTAGCCACTACAGTTACCGATTGTTCGTAAAGTTTGTGTTGTACTGCCCGGCTATGGGGGCGATTCAATTCTTCTTTCAGGTGGCTCAGGTTTATCGGGCGATATTGGCCCAATCCGGCCCAGTATTTAGCGTGTAATATTTTCCGGACCCGGGCATCAATATCTTCGGGAGTAATTTCCCCTCGGCCGATTGCGTTTTTAATTTCGGTAATGGCAGTGGGTACATTTTCCGAAAATAATAACACATCGTTACCCGCCAGCAGCGCCATGGCATCTAACTGGCCTGGTTTGTACGCCCGGGTTACACTTTTCATGTTTAAGGCATCGGTAAATACCAATCCCTGGTAGTTCATCTTTTGCTTTAATAAGCCGGTTACCAGTTTATGAGACAGGGTAGTGGCTTTCACTTCCGAAGAATCGAACTGGGGCATATAGAGGTGGCCCACCATTACTCCTTTTACCCCCGCCTGAAAAGATTGCACAAACGGGTAAAGATCCACTTCTGTTAATCTTTTTAAATCAGAGTTAATAACGGGAAGTGCCCGGTGCGAATCGGTATCGGTGTCGCCGTGACCTGGAAAATGTTTGGCTACGGCAATAATACCGTTATCCTGCAAACCTTTAATGTAGGCTATTCCGCGGCGACTTACCTGTTCTTTTGATTCTCCGAAGGAACGGTTACCTATAACGGGATTTTTAGGATTGCTATTTACATCCAACACCGGCGAGAAACTAACTTGTACGCCCAATCGGTGCAGGTTTAACGCAATCTCCTGAGCCATCAAATAAACGTAATGTTCATCGGCCATGGCACCTAAAGTCATTTGTTTGGCAAAGTGCATGCTGCTATCCAGGCGCATATTTAGACCCCATTCGGCATCCATGGCAATAAGCAGCGGAACTTTAGCTTTTGATTGATACTGGTTAGTGAGTGAGGCTTGGCGGTAAGGACTACCATACAGAAACATTAAACCCCCAATGTTATATTGGGTTACTAATTTTTCAATTTCCTGCACATGCTGGGAACCCCGGTTAGAAAGGGCCGTTACCATAAATAACTGGCCCAGCCTTTGATCGAAAGTAAGCGACGAAAAAACACTATCTACCCAATTCTGCTCAATTTTACTTACAACAGGTTGATCTGTTGGGCTATACGACGACAGAAGTAAAGTTAATCCCAGAAAAACGCTAACCGAAACAAGAAGTAAAATTCTCTTCCACATGGGTACCAAATACTAGTTATTTTGAATAGGCTAGAATAAAACCGAAATTGCCAGACCAGATTCTAATTCGTAACGAAAGTTCGCCTCCTATAAATATTACTACAATTTACCGTAGTTTGTGGCCAAAAAACCAATCTTTTCCTATTTCGGTTCCTGCTACCTTTGTTTTTCATCCTTTAGCGGCAAGTTTATTCTATAAACAAAAAACTATCCCGATAAAAACCAAAATTCAAAACGCAAAATCCAACAAATCGTTTGTAATATTACTAATAAATTTTCGATTGAATAAGTAGAAGGTAATTTAAAACTACTTGGTTTAAACTAGCTAATTCTTTTTACCTTTCTTTTTCTGCTTGCCTTTACCGGCGCATAGGATACATAATAAACGAAGGCGTCTGATGCAAAAGTGTTGTAACTGGTGTCGTATTCCTTTAAATTAATTTTTTAAGTTTGCCTTGTTATTAAATTTAAATATTGCTGCATGCCCGATATAATTCGTTTGTTGCCCGAGTATTTAGCAAACCAGATTGCGGCCGGGGAAGTGGTGCAACGGCCGGCCTCGGTGGTGAAGGAATTGCTCGAAAATGCTGTAGATGCCCAGAGCACCAGCATTCAGTTGATAGTGAAAGAAGCCGGAAAACAATTGATTCAGGTGGTAGATAATGGCTTGGGAATGAGCGACACCGATGCGCGCATGTGCTTCGAACGCCACGCAACTTCTAAAATCAAAACTACCGAAGATTTATTCCGGATACGCACCATGGGTTTCCGGGGCGAAGCGCTGGCTTCTATTGCAGCGGTAGCCCAGGTAGAGCTTAAAACCAAAACCCGCACCAACGATACCGGAACCAAAATTGTGATGGAAGGTTCTGAATTAATAAGCCAGGAACCAGTAGCTGTACCGGATGGAACTTCGGTTTGTGTGAAAAATTTGTTTTACAACGTGCCGGCCCGAAGAAATTTTCTAAAATCGAACCCGGTAGAAATGCGGCATATTTTAGATGAATTTATGCATCTCGCCTTAGCCCATCCGGACGTTGCTTTTTCGCTTTACCAGAACGAAATTGAAATTTTTCAGTTACCGGCCGGTAAACTCAGCCAACGTATTGTAAATTTATTTGGTAATAATTACCGGGAGCAATTAGCTACTTGCGAAGAAGTAACGCCTTTTATTAAAGTAAAAGGCTACATTGGCAAGCCAGAGTTTGCTAAAAAAAGCCGGGGCGAGCAATTCTTTTTCGTAAATGAGCGGTATATCCGTAGTTCGTATCTAAACCACGCTGTATTAACGGCTTACGAAGGTTTGCTACCCAAAGACAGCCATCCGTTTTACGTGTTATTTATTGAAATTGCTCCCGAAAGTATAGATATAAATGTGCATCCTACCAAAACCGAAATAAAATTTGAGGATGAAAAAACCGTTTATGCTATTGTTCGGGCGGCCGTGAAGCAATCGTTAGGAGTGCACAATATTGCTCCTTCGCTGGATTTTGACGGCGACGTAAATTTTTCAGCCCTGCACCCAGTTGTTTCGCCGGCTAATGAAAGTAATTTTGCTAAAGCCGCTAGTTTTGAAAGTTTTATTCAACAAAATACAATTACGCGGGCTCCTGAAGCTTCTGTTGCTACAGGAAAAAGTAAACCAGCGCAGGATTGGCAGAAAGTTTTTGAACCCTTACAACAAGTTTCACGAGAATTTCCGCGCGAAATAAACGAAAGTAACTTATCGGAGTTTGATTTTCTGAGCAGCGTTGGTACCACAGGAGCCAGCGATTTATCGGGTAAAAAGGCTTTGCAGGTACACCAGAAGTACATAATGGTGCAGGTAAAGTCGGGGATTATGCTCGTAGACCAACAAGCTGCTCAGGAGCGTATTTTGTACGAACTATATTCAGCTTCGCTGCAAAAAAACAGTGGCAGTTCGCAGGCCTTGCTGTTTCCGCAGGTAGTACAACTCTCGCCCGGCGATTACGATTTGCTACAGCAGCTTACGAAAGAATTTAATGCTCTTGGTTTTGTATTTAGTGAATTTGGCAAAAACACCATTGTATTGAATGGGATACCAGCCGATGTGCCGGCCCGCGATGAGAAAGCATTGCTCGAAGAATTGCTCGAACAATATAAAAACAATCAACAGGAAATAACTTTATCAACCAAAGAAAACCTGGCCCGGTCTATGGCTAAAAGAGTAGCATCGCGCTATACTAGCCGCCTTACTGATTTAGAGATGAATGCGCTCGTAGACAAGCTATTTGCCTGCCAAACCCCGAATTATACCCCATCCGGGCAAAAAACGTTAGTAATGATGGAATTGGGCCAGTTGCAAAACTTTTTTCTTAAAAATTGATATTACATAGTATGATGAATCTAACCCCCATGGTCCGAAACCTACTTATCATTAATGTAGTGGCGTTTCTGGCTTTTTCTTATTTTGGCAGTTCGGCTCCTTTTGCTTTATATGATTTTCGTTCGCAGCATTTTGGTGCTTACCAATTTATTACCTACATGTTTATGCACGGTAGCTTTGGCCATTTGTTCAGCAACATGCTTAGTTTATTTATTTTCGGACCCATGCTGGAGTATCGCTGGGGAGCACAACGTTTCTTAATTTTTTACTTGGTTTGTGGAGTAGGGGCAGGAATTTTATATTCAGGCATTCGTTCTTACCAGTTCAATAATATGCAGCAGGAAATGCAAACTTTTCTGGTAGACCCATCACCGGAGAAATTAAGTTCTTTTCTGGAAGACCATTACGAAGGTCAGTATAATAAACAAGCAGTAATTGAATATAAACGCAACGCAGACAACCCTACTGTTATAGCGGCCTCAAAGAAAGCAATTAAAAACATCTACGAGAGTATCATTAACATTCCAATGGTAGGAGCTTCCGGGGCTGTATTTGGATTGTTAATGGCTTTTGGATTGTTGTTCCCGAATACGGAATTATTCCTCCTATTTTTTCCGTTTCCCATAAAAGCCAAGTATTTTGTGTTATTCTACGGTGCTTACGAACTTTATGCGGGCGTGCAACGCTTGCCCGGCGATAACGTCGCGCATTATGCCCACTTAGGCGGAATGCTCTTTGCGTTTATATTGCTGAAAGTTTGGGAACGTGACCGATCTAACCTTTACTAACCAACCTGTATGACTAGTATTTTTGACGATGTCCGGAATGTTTTCCGTTTGCGCAATGCCCTCAACCAATTAATTTTAATTAATGTAATTGTGTTTGTGGCCTTGTTGCTGCTGCGGGTTATTCTGCGGATTTCTACCCATTCTGATGATTTATTTGAAACGATTCTGGAATATATTGCCATGCCGGCTAATCCCGGAGTTTTAATTACCCGCCCCTGGACTATATTTAGTTACTTTTTTACTCATCGCGAGTTTTTTCATATTATTTTTAACATGCTCAATCTATATTGGTTTGGGATGATTATTCGCGAGTATTTAGGCGATAAAAAACTGGTAAGTTTGTATATTCTGGGTGGTTTAGCGGGTGGTTTGTTTTTTCTGATGTTTTATAATCTGATTCCATATTACCAGCCTCGAGCCGTATACGCTACCATGATTGGGGCTTCGGCGAGTACTCTGGCGGTTACGGTTGCAGCCGCAACTTTATTACCTAATTTTCAATTTAACCTGTTGTTTATTGGGCCGGTAAAAATTAAATACATTGCCGCTTTCTTCGTGCTTTTATCTATTTCCGGGGCCATCGGCGATAATGCCGGAGGTAATTTAGCGCACTTGGGCGGTGCTTTTATCGGATTTTTATTTATTAAACAATTGCAACGAGGTTCCGATTTGGGCCGACCTATTCACGCGGTAGCCAATTTCTTCCGGAATATTTTTAAACCCCGTACTCCGTTAAAGGTAACCTACAAAAGCCAAAACCGGTCAAGCACGTATTCTTCTTCCGGCAGTAGTGAGCCTTCGCAAACCGAAATTGATTTAATTTTAGATAAAATTTCGCGGTCGGGCTACGAGAGTTTGTCAAAAGACGAAAAACAAAAGCTATTCCGCGCTAGCCAGAAAAAAGACTAGTAATTACGGTTGTAGCAGTCAAACTTCTACATTTTTCATAGTTTCCTGACCAGTTCAAAAAAGCTAGCCAGGTAAAAATTATTGATTAGATTATTATTTGGTTTTTAGGTTATGCATTTGCTTAACCTTTTGCATCGCTAGGGTAAGTTGTTGAACTTAACAGGAATTATTATCTAACTTACTAATTTTCAACTATGAAGTACGTTAAATATATTTTGGTGGCTTTCGGAATGCTAATTTATTTTGAAAGCCAATCGCAGACTAATGAACGAAACGACTTTCTGGTAAGGTTTAAAACGTTTACAACGGCACATTCTCCCAAGATTAAATCATTCATGCCATTAGTAAATCCGGGCAGTAATTTAACTTCTATGCCTAATGCCATTGATACCTCTAAAGCTTATATGGAAGATTCTGTAACGGGTTTAAGAATTTTTCCGCAGTTAGGTAAAGTGTATGACCCTAAAACGGGGTATTCTATTGCTTACGATTCGGATATTACCTACCACGTGGACCTGAAAGCAGGCAAAGTTTTTCAGGATCAATCAGAAGTAAAAGTAGAGCGGAATCAAAAAGTAGATTAGAGGTACTCCTCCCGAAGGAAAAAAGAATTAATTATAAGTTTTAAATAAAAGAAGTGGCTGTTCATTGATACGAACAGCCACTTCTTTTATTTAATGCAAAGCAATATTACAAAATAATGGCAGCGGCTACCGTTTCGTTGGTAAACTCGTCTACTAAAATTAAGCTGCCGGTACCGCTATTTTTCCGGTAATCGTCGTAAAATAGAGGCAGGGTAGTACGAAGGGTAATCCGTCCAATATCATTTAATCCAATATTCAGGTCGTCTTCTATCTTGTGCAAAGTATTAATATTCATCTTGTAACGAATATCTTTTACCAAACACTTGGCCTCTTTGGTGGTATGGCGCACAATGTATTTTTTGCCTTTTACCAGCGGCTTTTCGCTCATCCAGCACACCATTACTTCTAAATCCTGGCTTACTTCCGGTTGATTATTAGGCTTTACAATCATATCGCCCCGGCTAATATCAATTTCGTCGTTCAGCGTAATAACTACAGACATGGGCGCAAAGGCTTCGGCTACAGGTCCGTCAAAGGTTTCGATGCTTTTTACCGTACTCGTAAATCCGGAGGGAAGCACTAATACTTCATCGTCCGGTTTAAAAACGCCACCTTCCAGGCGGCCAGCATATCCCCGGAAATCATGGTACTCGGTGCTTTGCGGGCGTAACACATATTGCACCGGAAAACGGGCATCTACGTGGTTCAGGTCGCTGCCCAAGTGCACATTTTCGAGCATGTACAACAAGGTGGAGCCCTCGTACCACGGCATGTTCGTAGATTTGTTTACGATATTATCGCCCTGCAAGGCACTTACAGGCACGTAACGCACATCGGCAATATCTAAGCGGGAAATAAAATTCTGAAAATCGGTTTTAATTTTTTCGTAAACTTCCTGGCTATAATCCACCAAATCCATTTTGTTCACGCACAAAATAATATGATCAATTTTTAACAGGGAGGTTATGAAAGTGTGGCGACAGGTTTGTTCAATTACTCCTTTGCGGGCATCTACTAAAACCACGGCCAAATTAGCCGTAGAAGCGCCGGTTACCATGTTGCGGGTATACTGAATATGACCGGGAGTATCGGCCATGATAAATTTGCGTTTGGGCGTAGCAAAGTACCGGTAAGCCACATCAATGGTAATTCCTTGCTCACGTTCGGCACGCAAGCCATCGGTAAGTAGCGCCAGGTTTACGTACTCTTCCCCGCGCATTTGGCTGGTACGCTCAATATTTTGGAGCTGGTCTTCAAAAATTGTTTTCGTATCGTACAGTAAACGGCCAATGAGGGTACTTTTACCGTCATCCACGCTGCCGCAGGTAATAAACCGCAGCAAATCGGCATCGCGTTTTTGTTCTTTTATTTCCATTTTATTGGGTTGCAAGTTGCAGGTTACAGGTTGCAAGTTGAAAGGTTAGAAAGTGGAAAGGTTTTAAAGTTAAAACTTAGAAATATACTTTTTCTAAATTTAACCATTTGATCATTCCGCAATTACCATTAGAACTATGCAACAATAAATAAATTAGATTGTGGCCCATCGGCTATGAACCATGGACTATTTTAAAAATAGCCTTGTTTTTTACGGTCTTCCATGGCAGCTTCGGAGCGTTGGTCGTCGGCGCGGGCAGCGCGTTCGGTAACTCGGGCAGCCGCTACTTCGGCAATAATGTCGTCGATGGAACTAGCCGGTGAGAATACCGCCCCAGTACAGGTCATATCGCCCACCGTCCGGAAACGCACGGTTCTTTCTTCGTACTGTTCGTCTTTTAGTAAGGAAATGTATTCGGATTTTGCAAGTAACACGCCTTTGCGGTTCACAATTTCGCGCTGGTGCGAAAAGTAAATGCTCGGAATTTCTAGGTTTTCGGAAGCAATGTACTGCCAAATATCCAATTCCGTCCAGTTACTCAGCGGGAACACCCGGAAATGCTCGCCTACATTTTTACGACCATTGTACAAGTGCCACAACTCCGGGCGCTGGTTTTTCGGGTCCCATTGGCCAAATTCGTCGCGGTGCGAAAAGAAACGCTCTTTGGCGCGGGCTTTTTCTTCGTCGCGCCGGGCACCGCCAAAAGCTGCATCAAACTTAAATTCTTCGATGGCGCTCAAAAGAGTAATGGTTTGCAAACCGTTTCGGCTTGGGTTGGGGCCTTTTTCTTCCTGAGCCAAACCTTGGTCAATAGAATCCTGAACCGTGCGAACAATCAGGCGGGCGCCAATTTTATTCACCAGGTAATCACGGAATTCAATGGTTTCAGGGAAGTTGTGACCAGTATCTACGTGCAACATCGGGAAAGGTAACTTGCTGGGCCAAAAAGCTTTGCGCGCCAGATGTGCCATTACAATAGAATCTTTACCACCGGAAAAAAGCAATACCGGATTTTCAAATTGCGCAACAGCTTCGCGAATCAAAAATATAGATTCGGCTTCGAGTTGCTTAAGATAACTAAGTTTATAGGAATACATGTGTTTTAGTCCACAGTCCATGGTCCACGGACCACAGTTTATTTATTATATAGTCGAATTTGTTTTTACTAATTGGTATTAAGGATATTGGTTAGTAGAAGAATGTTATCCATTTTTAAATTTCTAACCTTTCAACTTTCCATCCTTCAACCTTTTAACCTAAAGCGGCAAAGGTAATGCGGGGTAAGATAGCATCCAAAAGCTTTTGTAAGCTAACCTCGTAGTTATCTTGATAGGTACGAATTTCAAGGTGAGGGTTTTGAGGTTCTTCAAAGGGTGCATCCAAACCGGTAAAGTTCTTGATTTCGCCGTTTAAAGCTTTTTTATATAAGCCCTTTACATCGCGCTGCGCACAAACTTCAAAAGGAGCATTAATGTACACCTCGTAATAATTTGATTCGCCTATAATGCTTTTCGCTAAATTCCGGATTTCGCTAGTTGGGCTAATAAGCGAACAAATGGTAACCACGCCGGCACTTAAAAATAACTTGGCAGCCTCAGCCGAACGACGAATATTTTCCATTCGGTCAGTTTCGGAAAAGCCCAGATTATTATTTATGCCACTTCGCAAATTATCGCCGTCGAGTAGTTGGGTAAGGTGGCCGCGCTGGTGCAGGGCAAACTCCAAACCTTTTGCCAATGTGCTTTTACCCGAGCCGGATAATCCTACCATCCAGATAACGAGTGCCCGTTGCCGAAGCAATTCTTCTTTACTGGTGCGCGAAAGCGTTTGGTCGAAAATCGGATGAATATTTTCTGCCATGTTGTTTTTGAAAAATTCGCGGCTAAATTAAGCGGTATTTAAATAAGATAATAAGTTTTCGTGCGGAAGTTTGAAAAAGAAACAAAACAGGTGAAATCCTTGATTGGAATTCTTGATAAAAAAGAGGTTTAGTACTTTTAAGTCTGAAAGGTAATAACAACCAGGAGCTACTATTATTTTAACTAATTAATTATAAATTGCCCGCCTATTGCAAGACTTTTATTTCGATTTAAACTCTGCTACCCTTTTAAAACCATAATGCAAACTTTTTCTCTTGCTTCCTTAATGCCATCGCTTTTGCAATTAGCGAAAGATGCTGGCCAAGCTATAATGCAGGTGTATAACCAACCAGCCAGTTTTACGCAGGTTACATTAAAAAGCGATCAATCACCTTTAACGCAAGCCGATCAGGCAGCTCACGATATCATCTCTACTGGTTTAGCTACTCTAACACCCGACATTCCGGTATTATCCGAAGAAGGAAAGTTAGTGCCCTACGAAGAACGCCGAAATTGGAAATACTACTGGTGCGTTGACCCTTTGGATGGTACCAAAGAATTTATTAGCCGCAACGGGGAATTTACGGTAAACATTGCTTTAATGGCTAACAATAAACCAGTTGCCGGCGTTATTTATGCTCCCGTACCCGACGAACTTTATTATACCGACGGGCAGAATGGTGCTTTTAAACAAATTGGTAACCAGCCAGAAATTAAACTTCAGGTAAGCGGTAAAACAGAAAATTTAGTAATAGTAAAAAGCCGGTCGCATAGTACGCCTGAAGAAATTACTTTTTTGCAATCATTTCCGGTTTCAGATGAAGTGCGGATTGGGTCTTCTTTAAAATTTTGTTTGATTGCCGAAGGCCGGGCGCAGCTTTATTACCGTTACGGGCCCACCATGGAATGGGATACTGCTGCCGGGCAAGCCATTCTGGCTCAGGCAGGCGGGCAGTTAACGCAACCCAACGGCGAATCTTTTCCTTACAACAAGCCAAATTTACTAAATGGCAGCTTTTTATGTACAGGATGGCAGTAAATAGTTGTTGGTAGCTTCTAAATGAATGGCGGCATTAAATTTGTGCCTAAATATTTTGTGCTATGGTTTAGTTTTTTACCTTTGCCCCAATTACTATAATTATGAAAGTAAAACAAAGCCTTTTTTTGGGTATTTACGGAGCGGCTTGTTGCTGTTGTGCTAAGTCTGTACCTTCGGAAAGGTTTACGGTTAAATAATTATTTTAAAAAAAGTAAATATTTAGAGCCTTTCCGAAACTAGGAACGGCTTTTTTTGTTTATAGATAAAAGAAATAAAAAATGAACGAACAACTAATTTTCAACTTTGCGGCGTGTTGCTGTTGCTGTGCTTGCCCTCGGGAAGGCCTTGATGCGCCTGCGTGTTGATTTTAGGATACGTATATATCATCAAGCCTTTCCCAAACCGGAAAGGCTTTTTTTATTTCTTTTTCATAAAAAACTTAAGACTTAAACATTTTAAAATATGCTTCTTACCGCCGAAACGCTTGATTTACAAGAGCAATTAAATAATTTGAGTTCCTTTGTCGGCAATACACCGTTATTCCCGATTACCCGGGCTTTTTCTAAACCGGGAGTAAAAATTTATGCTAAGCTGGAGTGGCAGCAATTAGGAGGGAGCGTAAAAGCCCGACCGGCTTTCCGGATTATTCAGGATGCGGTAAAAAGCGGCCGCTTACAGCCTGGTCAATCTTTGTTAGATGCTTCGAGCGGTAATACGGCTATTGCCTACGCTGCTATTGGCGCTGCTATTCAAATACCCGTTACTATTTGCTTACCCGAAAATGCCTCGGAAGAACGTAAAACTTTACTTAAAGCTTTTGGAGCTAATATTGTTTATACGTCGCGGTTCGGCTCTACAGATGAGGCCCAGGAAATAGCTAAACAGTTGTTCTCAGATTACCCTGACCGGTATTTCTACGCTGACCAATATGGCAACCAAAGTAACTGGCAAGCCCATTACCATACTACCGCCAACGAAATTTTCCGGCAAACCAAAGGAGAAATAACCCACTTTGTAGCGGGTTTGGGAACTACCGGGACTTTTACCGGAACCAGTCGGCGGTTAAAAGAATTAAATTCAGCGATTGAATTAATTTCTTTGCAGCCCGATGCGGCCATGCATGGTTTAGAAGGTTGGAAGCATTTAGAAACAGCGCGCGTGCCTAAAATCTACGATGGTACATTGGCTAACCAGAATTTAGCTATCGACACATATGAGGCCTTTGATTTAATACAGAAAGTATCGCAAACCGAAGGTTTACTGGTTAGTCCATCGGCGGCCGCTAACCTGGCCGGAGCCATTAAAGTGGCCGAAAGCATCGACGAAGGTGTAATTGTTACGGTTTTCCCGGATAATGCCGAAAAGTATAGTGAAGTTTTAAAATCGCTTTTTTAGACACTAGTATCTGGATGTTAGTTTTAGATGGGATTTAGTAATTCTTTAAAATTTTATCTGATTTCCTGGTGCAAGTTTAGCGAAGCATAAAAATAAGAAGCCAGTTTGTAACTGGCGGAAATACCCGAGTTCTTTCTTTATAGAATTAGTAAAACGAAATAAATGAAACTACAACTGGCAGAAGCCGCTCAACGCATTATACAAGAACACGCTACTGAGATTTATCCGGATGAGTGTTGCGGTTTTCTGTACGGCGAAGAAAATGACGTTCGACTGATACAAGAAGCTATACAAGTAATAAATAGCAAAGACGGAGACAAACGCCGCCGTTTCGAAATATCGCCGGAAGATTACATGCGGGCCGAACGATACGCACTGGAAAATAACACGAATTTACTGGGGGTGTATCATTCGCACCCCAATCATCCGGCCCGGCCTTCTGAGCACGATTTAAAGCAAGCCGTACCTTTTTTCTCTTACATTATTGTATCAGTAATGGAGGGAAAAGTAGCGGATATAACTTCCTGGCAATTAAATGAAGATAGCCAGTTCGAAGAAGAGAAAATTTTACAAACCGAAAATTATACTAGCAATACCTAAAAAATGGCAAAAGTAATTATTCCTACTCCGCTCCGGAAATTTACCGGCAACCAGGCTACCATTGAAACAAATGGAACCACTGTACTGGAAAGCTTGCAAAGCTTAGCTGAAACGCATCCTGAAATAAAGAAACACTTATTCGACGATGCGGGACAAGTACGTAAGTTTGTGCGGTTATACCTGGGCGACGAAGACATTAAAGCTTTGCAAAATGAACAAACGCCGGTGCAATCCGGCTCGGTTATCAGTATTATTCCAGCTATTGCAGGTGGAGTTTAGATCAAAGTAAATAGCTGATTATCTGTATATCATAAAATTTAGTAAATAAAATGCCAGAAAATACCGGCATACCAAAAGTAAAAGTTTATACCTATTAAAATGGTAACTTTCAGTAAAGAAGAATTAGAGCGGTACAGCCGCCATTTAATTATCCCCGAATTTAATATTGAGGGACAACGCCGCTTAAAAGCCGCCAAAGTGTTGATAGTAGGCACCGGCGGCTTAGGAAGTCCGCTGTTGTTATATTTAACAGCTGCCGGCGTAGGAACTATTGGAATCCTAGACTTTGATATTGTAGATGATAGCAACCTGCAACGCCAGGTTCTGTTTAGCGTTTCGGACGTAGGCCGGCCTAAAGTGGAAGCTGCTAAAGCCCGCTTGGAAGCTTTAAATCCGCACGTAAACTTTGTAGTGCATAACGAGCGCCTCACCTCCGAAAATGCGCTGGATATTATCAAAGATTACGACCTGGTAGCTGATGGTACCGATAATTTCCCGACCCGTTATTTAGTAAATGATGCCTGTGTTATTTTAGGGAAACCTAATGTTTACGGTTCTATTTTCCGGTTCGAAGGTCAGGTTTCGGTATTTAACTATACCGATGCCGAAGGTAAAACCGGACCCAACTACCGCGATTTATTTCCTACTCCGCCACCGCCTGGTTTGGTACCCAGCTGCGCCGAAGGCGGCGTGCTAGGCGTTTTGCCTGGTATTATAGGTTCTTTGCAAGCCAACGAGGTAATTAAAGTCTTAACCGGAGTAGGAGAGCCTTTATCCGGTCGGTTATTTTTGTTCGATGCGGCTACTTTCGAAACCCGGGTATTGAAAGTTCACAAAGACCTAAGCAACGCTCCCATAACGGAACTGATTGATTACGAATTTTTCTGTGGTATTGGCGCCGAAGACGAAGAAGATAAGCTAAAAGTAAAAGAAATTACAGTTAGCGATTTACAAGCCTGGCAAGAAACTAATACCGACTTCCAGTTGATTGACGTGCGCGAACCTTACGAATACGAAATTGCCAATTTGCACGGCGAATTAATTCCGTTGGCCGAAGTAGAAACGGCCGTTGATAAAATTGCTTCCGATAAAAATGTAGTAGTACATTGTCGCTCTGGTGCCCGTAGCGCAAAAGCTATTGCCGCCTTAGAGAAGAAGTATGGTTTTAAAAACTTGTATAATTTAAAAGGCGGCATTTTAGCCTGGGCCAATGAAATTGACCCAACCATGGCAAAGTATTAATTAGTCGACAGACCATAGTCCATAGTCCATAGAGTTTAAGGAGCAATATTGCAATTATCATCCTTAAAACAAATACAATGAACTATTGACTATCATACTAAAATTTAACTGTCAACAAACGAGAATTAATGAAACTGTGGTCTATGGACCATAGACTATGGACTAAAAACAATGACTGAATTTGAACAATTAACCGAAGATATCCGGCAGGATTTAGATGGCTATAAAGCCCGCGGTTTAAAAATATTTGCTTCCTCGTCGTTGCAAACGAATAGTATGCCGCTCCTGCATATTATTAGCCAGGTTGCTCCCGAAATACCGGTTTATTTTTTAAATACCGGTTACCATTTTCCGGAAACGCTGGCTTTCCGGCAACAGGTGAAAGATTTACTAGGTTTAAATATTACCGATTTATATTCCGCGGTACCCAAATACCAGCAACGCGATGCTTCTGGCCGTTTGTTGTTTACCTCCGACCCGGATTATTGCTGCTACTTAAACAAAATACAGCCGTTAGAGCCTATTTTAGCCAGTAACGATGTGTGGATTAGCGGCGTCCGCGGCGATCAGAGTAAAGTACGGGCGCAAATGAAACGCGAAGAAAAAGCGCCTAATGGCGTATTGCGTTACCACCCAATGCTCGGTTGGACAAGTAAAATGGTATACGATTACATCCGTTTGCATAAATTACCCAAACATCCGCTCGAAGGCGAAGGCTATGTAAGCATTGGCTGCGAGCCTTGCACCCGCAAAATAGACGTAGATGCTTTACTCGACGACCGCAATGGCCGCTGGTTTGGCCTGAACAAAACCGAATGCGGTTTACATACGCAATTAATCACCAAATAAAACATGAAAATACTCCTTACTGGCGGTGCTGGGTATATTGGCACCGAACTGACGCATGAGCTCCTGAAAAACCCGGAAGTAGAAGAATTAATTATTTACGATAATCTTAGCCGGCGTAATTTTAATTTATTTATTGGTCGTAACCATTTACCCGATAATCGGGTGAAATTTATAATGGGCGACATTCTGGATTCTTACAAACTGCGCAAGGTTATTAGTGGGGTAGATGTAGTGTACCACCTGGCCGCTAAAGTACTTACTACTTTTTCGAACGACGATCCGCATTTGTTTGAACAGGTGAACCATTGGGGTAGCGCCGAATTAAGCTATGCATTGGAGCAAAGCAACGTTAAAAAGGTATTTTACCTCAGTTCTGCTTCGGTTTATGGCGATTCAAATGTGCCGATGGACGAAAACACCGAACCGCAGCCACGTACCTACTATGGTTTATCCAAGCACAACGGCGAAAAGATGATTTCTCGCTTATCAGATCGGATACAAACCTATATTATCCGGTGCGGTAATGTGTATGGTTATAGCCGTAGCTTACGGTTCGATTCGGTGATTAATAAATTTATGTTCGATGCGCATTTTACTAACCGGATTACGGTACAAGGGAGTGGCAAACAACAGCGAGCGTTTGTGCATATTCACAAGGTAAGCCAGGATTTAGCCAGTATCCTTACCCACGATTTCCCTTCTGGAACGTACAATTTGGTAGATAAGAATTTAAGCATTAATGAGCTGGCAGATACCATGAAAGAAATTTATCCGGATCTGGAAATGCTTTTTGTTTTACAAGATCGTAAATCCAGGACGTTATTTTTAAATCCGGATAGCCGTTTAGAGTCTATTTCAACGTATCGGCCCCGCACTATTACCGAAGAACTAATTGAGTTTAGCCACCACTTTGCATTTGTACCTAGTGGCTATTATAAATAAACGTTAACTATAGTACTGAACAAAGACAAAATATTGCCAGTTTTAAGCGATATTTTGTCTTTGTTTTGTATATCGAAGTTATTTTTTAAAGTAAAATCTCTGTTTAGGATTAGAGTGATGCCGCTTCTGGAAAGCAACAAGTCTTTCTAATTAAGTAAAGTTTCCATTTCAAGAGTGAAACTTTAGCCTTTTCTTACCTCCTCTAGTTTAGAATATCCCTGTCTTCAGGTATAACTTACCAAAAGAATTTTTCAGGTTTGCCCCCCAATGTTTAAAATTAACCTTTTTAGGAGATTGCACTTGTGGTAGTAAATGCCTCTCTTTGTAGTGTTAGCGCCGGAAAGTTCTAATAATGTAAACTTTTATTTTTGAAAACTTCGATTATGACCCCAACTGTGCCCCCTTCGCGGGTTAAAATATACCTGGCTTTTGCGGCTATTTACCTTATCTGGGGATCTACTTTTTTAGGTATTCGGTTTACTATAGAAACCATGCCCCCCTTGTTTATGTCTGGTACCCGTTTTTTACTGGCTGGGCTTATTTTGTACGCGTTTGCCCGTTTGCAGAAAATTCCTACTCCGAGCTTAAAACAAGCAAAAACCAGTGCCATAATTGGTTTTTTTCTGGTATTAGTAGGCAATGGGGGAGTAGCATGGGCCGAACAGGCAGTACCTTCGAGTATGGCAGCATTACTTATTGCTACTGTGCCGTTATGGATTACTTTATTAGGTTATCTGTTCTTCGGGAAGTCAAAACCAGGTACAAAAACTATACTTGGGTTATTTTTAGGTTTGGTTGGGGTACTTACTTTAATTGGTCCGGATAACTTATTAGGGCACGGTAAAATGGATGTATGGAGCATGTTAGTAATTATTATCAGTACAGTTTCGTGGGCCTTTGGTTCTTTGTATGCCGCGCGCGGCAAAAATGTAGCAGCTCCTGTTATGTCAACGGCCATTCAAATGATTACGGGTGGCTTGCTGCAGTTGGTATTTGGCATATTTCTAGGGGAATACAATGAATTGAATTTTGCAGCTTTTTCCAGTAAGTCTATTCTGGCTTTTGCTTACCTGGTAGTATTTGGTTCATTAATTGGCTTTTCATCTTATAGTTGGCTTATTCGGGTGGCGCCGCCCAGCCGGGTGGCAACGTATGCCTACGTGAACCCGCTCGTAGCTGTATTATTGGGTTGGTTGTTTGCGAACGAAGCAGTTACCTTTCAAATGTTACTGGCTGCTTTATTCATACTGCCCGCTGTAATTCTAATACTACAGGCTAATGCCCAAAAAGAACAGGTAGTACCTATTCCAACACCACAAATTGCCGGAGCAGAAAAGGGTAAGTAATATTTTTAAATTTACTACTCTTTAATTTTAACTAACCAGTTTCAGGATAGCCTACTCCAGATAAACACTTACTTTATTAACTTTTACAAGAAAAAGCAATTTTCATATTTAATTGCTTGTAAATCAATACCTACTAACTTTCTTGTTATAGTGAAAAATGTAATTGCAAAATAACTGAATGGTATTGTATAAGGACTGGGTTGTTAGATGATATATTCGCTATTATGGATATAGGTAAATTAGGTAGAATGAGGGTATTGGAAAATACGACTTATAATTTGGGGAAAGCGCGGCAATATTTACTTATAGTTAAGAGAATTAAATTTCTAGCCGTAAAAATCAGGATGCAGCAAAGGTTGATTAAATTAGATATGGCCAAAATCAACTTAAATAATGAGGTAATTTATAGTAAAGGTTTATGGTAAAAGGATAATTACTAGTAAGTAAGAGTTAATTACATTTAATAAATTTATTGTAAGGTTGCTATTAACAACTGTAGCATTCAATCAGAAAGAAATATTAAAAAGAACCCCAGCTTTAAAGATAATATTTATAATAAGCGTCATACCTGCTAAAAACAAGCCCATCCCAATTAAGTAATCTAAACGAGGCAGAGATGATTCTAACTTCTTTGAATACTGACCTATCGTTGCACCCAAAGCAAAGCCCAGCATAAGCGGTAGACATTTTTCCCAGACAACATGACCTAACCAGAAATGCGTGCTGAAGCCGGTTATGCTAGTAATTAGTAAAATAAATAAGGAAGTGGATGTCGCTATTTTGTTAGGCATCCGGAAAATTTTGATCATAGCTGGGGTTTGCAGAAAGCCTCCTCCAATACCAAATAACCCGGCAATAGTACCTGTTAAAAAGCCAAAGAAAACTACCAGGCTCCCGTTTAAACGATAAGCGAGGTGTTTGTTATGATTTTTACGAATGAACGAAGTAGGCAGGTGGCTCATGCGATACATCATGCCCGTGTGGCGCAAGCTTTGAGATGCATTCTTGGGAGTGCCTAATAAATAGAAACCTACAATAATAACAAAAAACGCAAAGGTAAACTGCAATTCTAATACTGGTAAAAAAGTTACCAGAAAAGCCCCAAGCACCGTACCGCCCATGGCCGGAAATTGAATAAGTGAGGCTACCAGGTAATCAATATTCTTTTCGCGGTAATTAAAAAACGAGGCAATTAAAGCCGCCGGTACCATCGCCGACATGGAACTGCCAATAGCTATCTCAATGGGATACTGAAAGAATATGATTAAAATAGGTACCATGAAAACACCACCGCCAAAGCCAACGATGGTACCAAAAGCACTAACCAGTATACCTACTAGCATCAGTAGGAGAGGAGTAATCAAAAAATCCATCCGCACCTGAAATTTTTGGCATACGGGAGCCGAATATATATCAGAAGCCGCTTACTTAGCCGGCTTAAATAATCTTAAAATAATAATTTAGTAATTAAGTGGACAAGGTAACCGGAGTAAAAGTGAACTTCTCGCCATCGAATAATCCTTGGTCGCTCAATTTTAATGCCGGAATAACCAATAGCCCCATAAACGACAAAGTCATAAAAGGAGAATGCAGGGTACTACCCAATTCTTTGCTCATGGCATCTATCTCCGAATAGGCCAGTGCTACCTCATACCCATTCTCAGCCGACATAATTCCGGCAACCGGCAGCGGTAATAATTTTAAATCACCGCCATTTACTGCCGCAATTCCGCCATGTACTTCAATTAGTAAGTTTACAGCTTTGCAAATGCTAACATCATCGGTACCTACAGCAATAATATTGTGCGAATCATGCGCCACTGACGAAGCAATTGCACCAGTTTTTAAATTAAAATTTTTGATAAAGCCAATAGCTGGTTTTTCGTTTCGGTACCGGTTTACTACCGCAATTTTTAGAATATCGTTTTCTACATCGGCTATAGCATTATTTTCGGGGGTGAGCAAAGCGGGTGCATTTATTCTGCCTGTAATTAATTGACCGTCGTATGCTTCAATTACGTTTAGTTGTACGGACCCGGAAACCGGAAAATGAAAGTCAGCGGCTGCTTTTAACTGGGTATTAAAGTTATTTATAATTTCGCTGGGCGTAAATTCTAATTTGGTTACTCCGTGTTCGGCTACCAGTTCGCCGTTGATAAAAGTTTCTAAAACCGAAAAATCAGGGCTTAGCGAATCAGTTATAATAAAATCAGCCGGATCATGTTCGCGGAGCAAACCTACTTCTAAACCGTAATGCACTACCGGATTAACGCAAGCCGCTCTTAATACGGTAAACACATCTATATTGCGGGCTAGTGCTCGTTTAACTAAGGCATTAATATGACTTTCAACTAAATCGTTCGGGTGTTTATCGTCGGAGCAAAACATAATCTGGTTCTGATACTCCGGTAATAGCTCAATCAGAGCTTCAAAATTTTTGGCTGCGCTGCCTTCCCGGATAAGAATTTTCATACCGGCTGCTAATTTATCCCGGGCTTCCTCGGCGGTAAAACATTCGTGGTCGGTAGTAATACCGGCTGCAGCGTATTTTTGCGCCTGTTCGCCGCGTAAGCCGGGAGCATGACCATCCACTTGTTTGCCAAACTTTTGGGCTAAAGTAATTTTTTGCATTACCAGCGGGTCCTGCTGTAATACGCCGGGCCAGTTCATCATTTCGGCCAAATACTTTACTTCCGGATTCTGAAATAAATCTTCAATATCATCCGGCGATATTTCAGCACCGGCCGTTTCGAAAGGAGTAGCGGGTACGCAGGAAGGAGCGCCAAAATAAAATTTAAACGGTACTTTTTTGCCATTCTCTATCATGTATTCCACGCCTTTTATTCCCAGCACGTTGGCAATCTCGTGCGGGTCCGATACGGTAGCTACCGTACCGTGCGGAACGGCCAGCCGGGCAAATTCGCTCGGAACAAGCATGGAGCTTTCGATGTGGACATGCGCATCAATAAAGCCAGGTAAAATAAATTGCTGACTCACTACTGGTTCGCGGGTTATATGCGCGATTTTACCGTTAGTTACGGCAATAGTTCCACTAAAAATTTGTTTATGTATTACGTCTACGATCTGGCCGCTGACTTTAAATTCCCGGTAAGACATGGTTTAGCTGGTTCCGATTAATTTACGTATACTACGAATCGTAAGTACAATTTACGCTATATTCGCACGAAATTTTGAAGTTTTGAGAAAGATAATTTTAAGCTTAGCGGTTGTAGGGTTGCTGCTGGCTGGCTCCGAAACAGCTTGTACTCGTCAACAAACTCCGCAACAGAAAAAAACGAAATCCTTTAAACGTAGCCACCGGGCAGGTAAATCCATGCCTTGCCCTAAGAAAGATTGTTAGCCCACCAACCCGGTTTTTATGAAAAAAATTGTCATTGCCATTGACGGACATTCTTCTTGCGGGAAAAGTACTACTGCTAAACTGGTAGCCAAAGAAATGGGATACGCTTATATTGATACCGGTGCCATGTACCGGGCAGTTACCTTATATTTTCTCCAGAATTACATTGATTTTACCAATCAAAAAAGAATTTTGCAAGCCCTGGAAAATATCCATATTACTTTTGAGCGGAATCCGAAAACTTCACGCAACGAAGCTTTTTTAAACGGCCTGAATGTGGAAGATGAGATCCGAAAAATGTACATCTCCGATAAAGTAAGCGAAGTTAGTGTAATACCAGAAGTTCGCCACGCCATGGTACACCAGCAACAAAAAATGGGCAAGCGCCGGGGAGTAGTAATGGATGGGCGGGACATTGGTACGGCCGTTTTCCCGGATGCGGAAGTAAAAATATTTATGACCGCCGACGTAATTACCCGAGCCCAACGCCGCCAGCGCGAATTACTTGAAAAAGAAGAAATGGTGCCTTTGGATGCTATAATAGAAAATTTAAAAAAGCGCGATTTAATTGATTCAACCCGCAAAGAAAGCCCGTTAATTCAGGCGCCCGATGCCGCCTTGCTGGACACATCTTATATTACTATTGACGAACAAGTTGATTTTGTGCTGCGTAAAGTGGCCGAAAAAATTTGCAGTCCGGAGTTTTTACAGTCTAAAAATCAAATAAAATAGGGCGGTGGCTAAAACAAAATTTTAAATTTAGTAAATTTTAAAAGCTGCTTGGGTTATTTTATGTTGCCAGAACATCATTATTAACTACTTACAGAATGGAATCAAAATGGATTAATTCTTGTATGCTGAAAAACACTATTTAACCTGATTTTAGTAATAATTCAACAATTTAACCTTTTACCAATTTCAATATGGACATAGCCATAGATAAAAATTCCGGATACTGTTTTGGAGTAGAATTCGCCATTCAAATGGCCGAAGACGAAATGGAAAATGCCGCTGAATTGTATTGTTTAGGTGATATTGTTCATAATAGTATGGAAGTAAAGCGGTTGTACGAAAAAGGACTGCGCATTATTGACCGCGAACAATTAAAAGAGTTGCGCGACAGCAAAGTTCTGATTCGGGCTCATGGCGAACCGCCGGAAACTTACAAAATTGCTTTAGAGAACAACCTGGAGCTGATTGATGCTTCTTGCCCGGTAGTGCTAAAATTGCAAAACCGGGTAAAACACGCGTTTGATATATCTAAAGCTAAAAATGGCCAAATTGTTATATACGGGCAGCAAGGCCACGCCGAAGTAATAGGTATAGCCGGGCAAACCCAGAACGAAGCTATTATTGTAACTTCCGAAGCCGATTTAGCTAAGATAGATTTTACTAAACCTGTTACCTTGTTTAGCCAAACTACTAAAAGCACTAAAGGTTTTTACCAGATTAAAGCCAGCATTGAACAGCAAATCGCGCAAGCGGGCGGCCGCCTGGCTAACTTTGACCCTAATGATAGTATTTGCCGCCAGGTATCTAACCGGGAGCCCCAGTTAACTAAATTTGCCGCCGAGTACGAGGTAATTATTTTTGTAAGCGGGAAAAAAAGCTCGAATGGTAAAGCCTTATTTGCGGTTTGCCAGGCAACTAACCCTAATAGTTACTTCGTGGAGAATGCCGATGAATTGGAACCAGCCTGGTTTGAAGGAGTTAACTCAGTGGGTATTTGCGGCGCAACTTCCACTCCTATGTGGCTAATGCAGCAAGTAGCTACTAAAATTGAAGCTTTAATACCAGTTAAGTAAGCGGATAGATATTAAATTTTGGCTATTGCTTAACTGCTCCTAGCTTTTTAACTGCTACCCCGATCTGTTTACCATACTTGCTCAATGAAACGTTTTTTCCGTTATTTCCTGAACGGGTTCCTGGTGATGGCGCCTATCAGTATTACTATTTATATCATTCTGGCAATTATCCAATGGTTAGATGAGTTTTTTGACTTAGGTATTCCGGGTTTGGGTATTCTGGTAATGATAGTGCTGCTTACCCTGGTAGGTTTTATCAGTTCCTCGTTTCTGGTACGACCCTTCTTAATAATCACGGAAAGGCTTTTTAACCGGGTACCTATTGTTAGTATTATTTATTCTTCCATTAAAGATTTATTTAATGCCTTTGTAGGCGATAACCAGAAATTTAATAAACCCGTGCTGGTTAAAATGAACGAAATACCCGAAACCTTCCGGATGGGTTTTATTACGCACGAAAGCCTTACGGCTATTAACCAGGAAGAAAAAATGGCCGTTTATTTTCCGGACTCGTATAATTTTTCCGGTGAATTATGGATTGTTAACCGGGACAATGTGGTTCATTTAGATTTGCCTAGCTCCGAAGTAATGAAATTTATTGTCTCCGGCGGAGTGGCGAAATTGTGATTTAGTCCCCAGTCGATAGTACATAGACCATAGTTTTTGAGTAGTGGTATTTTTACTAAACTCATAACTTTTAACTTTTAACTTTCTACTCGCTCGTGTTTGTTCAGATAGGTAGGTCGCGGTTGCATTATCGGGTATATGGAACCGGCGAACAGGTGGTGTTGGCTTTTCACGGGTACGGACAAGATCATTCGCATTTTTACAACATGTCGCAGGCGTTGCCGCACGCTAAAATAGTAGCCTTCGATTTATTTTTTCACGGCCAAAGCGTATTATATAAGGGAAATACGCCTTTGCAAAAAGAGTTTCTGGCTCAACTCATTTCTAAGTTTTTAGAAGAAGAACAGGTTAGCCGTTTTTCTTTAATGGCCTTTAGTATGGGAGGCAAGTTTGCTTTAGCTGTATTAGAAGCCTTTCCGGATAAAATAGATCAGGTTTTACTAATTGCCCCGGACGGAATTAGCACTAGTTTTTGGTACAACGTAGCCACTTATCCTGGTTGGTTACAGGGGTTATTTAAACGCACTGTTATCCGTCCGGCCCGTTTTTTCAAAATTATTAATTGGTTAGATAGTACCCGTTTAGTTGATTCAGGTTTAACTAAGTTTGCCGCCTGGCAAATGAATAGCACTCAAAAACGGTTGCGGGTTTATAAAAGCTGGACCGGTTTCCGGACATTAACTTTCGATATTCGAAAAATTGTACGCTTATTAAATAGCCGCCAGATTAAGTTTACTTTGTTTTTAGGCGAGTACGATCAGGTAATATCGGGCAAACGACTCCAGGTTTTTGCCCGTTCTATTCAGAATTGCCAGCTTATTCTTCTAAAAACCGGTCACACTTTTTTACTGCACGAGGTTGCAACTTATCTGCGCCGTCATCCAGGAGTTTTTTGAAAAATTTACTTCCCTTAAATAGTAATCAATAATTTGCCTACTTAAGTACCTTGCCTAAATTAGGTTAAAGTATATTTTCCGCTATTTAACTGACTACCAAAATATCAATAATTGAACAACAAACAAAGGGTAACGAACTACTGCTTAATTAGCTGATTGCCAAATCATTCGTTGGAATAAAAAATAACGGCCATTAATTTTTAAGACTTCAAAACGGAGGGGTAAAGATTGGTTCGTACGAGTAGTTAGAGTAGCCGTAACTGGAATTAACGCTTTATTTTTGGCGCTGGAAGTACCTTCCCGCACATCCGCTAAAGTTAGTTCGGTTAAATTTAAAGTTTTACTTATACCTTCCCGGATAACTGTTTCAAACGATTCTTTCAGGCTAGCGGTAATACTTTCCGAAGTTAATCCTTCTAAAACTGCCTGCATATCCTCGGATGCAGTCTTCTTAACAGCGGCTAATTCAGTATCGGTGGGTACATAAAGGGGAAGTTGTTCGAAGTCGTTTGCTTGTACGGCAGTAAAAACCACATTGGCTAATTCGCTTGCCGTAGCTGCGCCGCGCTCGGCCGGTACATTAGTCAAATATGAGCTAATGGGGTAAGTGGCCGATGACAAAACATTGGCAAAAAGAAGAACGGTAAAAATTAAAAATATATTTTTCATAAGGCTTCAATCGTTGGGTGCACAGAAGTAATATATACGGCAATAATCAGAAGTAGACTTATTTTGGTTGATCTAAATATTTCTAACGCGAAATAGCACGTATTATTTACTTTTACCGTAGAAATGGCTGGAGTAAAACTGTTAACAGATAAGCAGGAACGCGCGTATGGAATGTTCGGAATAGTAAAGAAAGCATGCTTTTAAAAACGAAAAAAAGAATTATTGGCCGTCGCGAGTTAATAGATTTGCCAACTTTAGAACTTTTTGGGGTAGAAGCAAAAATAGATACGGGAGCCTTTACCTCGGCTATTCATTGCTCAGATATTAGGGAGGCTATTTTACCCGATGGTACGCCGGTGATCCGTTTTAATTTGTTAGATCCCTCTCATCCTAAGTATCATCATAAAATATTTGAGTTTACTCAATTTTCGTTACGCGACATTAAAAATTCTTTCGGCGATGTGCAGGAACGTTATGTTATCCGCACTCAAATCCGGCTTTTTAATAAATTATGGGAAGCAGATTTTTCACTTTCGGATCGGAAAGACATGAAGTACCCCATCTTAATAGGACGGGCTGTATTGCAGAAAAATTTTATTGTAGATGTAGCGCGTAAAAATGTGTCGGCTAAAGCCAAAAAATAAAATACAGGAAAAAAAGAAATCATGAAAATAGCCATTCTATCCCGGAATGCGAAGCTTTATTCTACCAAGCGCTTAGTAGAAGCAGCCCAGCAACGGGGGCACGAAACAGTAGTATTAGATCATTTAAAATGCGATTTAGTAATTGAGGCGGGGCAACCTGCTATAATATATAAAGGAGCAAAACTTACCGATATAGATGCCATTATTCCGCGGATTGGTGCTTCCGTTACTTTTTACGGCACTGCGGCCGTTCGTCAGTTCGAAATGATGAAAGTAAAAAGTGCCGTTAACTCGCAAGCCATTGTTCGTTCGCGCGATAAACTGCGCTGCATGCAAATTTTATCAAGGGCTGGATTAGGTATGCCCAAAACAGCTTTTACTAATTATTCTAAAGATGTTACTCAACTTATTGCGCAGGTAGGCGGAGCACCATTGGTAATTAAATTACTCGAAGGCACGCAAGGTTTAGGTGTAGTTTTGGCCGAAACCGATAAAGCCGCCGAATCGGTAATTGAAGCATTTCATAATTTAAAAGCCCGCATTATTGTACAGGAATTTATTGCTGAATCTAAAGGAGCAGATATCCGGGCCTTTGTGGTAAACGGCGAAGTAGTAGGGGCCATGAAACGGCAGGGAAAAGAAGGCGAGTTTCGTTCTAATTTGCACCGCGGTGGTACCGGTCAGTTAATTAAACTAAGCCGGGCCGAAAAAAATGTTGCTTTACAAGCCGCTAAAGTTCTGGATTTAGATATTGCCGGAGTAGATATGCTGCAATCTGCCCGAGGGCCGCTTATTCTGGAGGTAAATTCCTCTCCGGGCTTAGAAGGTATTGAAAAAGCCACTAAAACCGATATTGCCGTTAAAATTATTGAATACACAGAAAGTTTAGTGGAAAAGAAGAAGTTAAAACGCAGTACTAAGGTTACCAAGGAATAATGGCAAAAAAAATTACCATTAACGGTAAAACTATACTGCCCGGAGAAAATGTACAGACCCGGTTATTGGTGTCGAAGTTGCCGAGTGGTACCGATATTGATATTCGGGTGTACGTTTACCGCGCTCTGGAAGATGGACCGGTTTTGTTGTTGATGGCGGGTATGCACGGCGACGAGGTAAATGGTATTGAAACTATCCGGCGGATGATTCGCCGGAAAATGTTACATCCACTCCGGGGTACCGTAATTGCTATTCCTATTTTAAATATTTACGGTTTCTTAAATTTTTCGCGCGAAGTGCCCGATGGGAAGGACGTAAATCGTAGTTTTCCGGGTTCTAAGTCTGGTTCCCTGGCCAGCCGGGTAGCCGACCGTTTTACCCGCGAAATTTTACCTTATATTGATTACGGCATTGATTTTCATACGGGTGGCGCCAGCATCAGCAATTACCCGCAAATCCGTTGTTTAATGGAGTATCCGGAAAATGAAAGAATGGCTCGGGCTTTCGGAGCACCTTTTATACTAAATGCAGAATTACGACCTAAATCGCTGCGAAAAGAAGCTTTTAACCAGGGTAAATACATCATTGTGTACGAATCGGGGGAGTCGTTGCGCTTAGATGAATTAGGTATTAAACAGGCGATACAAGGCACCGGGCAGGTTTTACAGGAGCTTGGAATGAAAGAAGTTAATCAAAAAATTACTCCTGCGCCATCATTGGTTTGTATAAAATCGAAATGGATACGGGCTAAATTTTCGGGTATTTTCCGGTGCCGGGTAAAATTAGGCCAATATGTAAAATCCGGAGAGGTTTATGGTAGCCTAGCCGACCCATACGGCAATACCGCTATTCGCCTAAAAAGCCCTTATAACGGGTATATTATAGGGCTAAATAACATGACCGTAGTAAATCAAGGAGATGCGCTCCTGCACGTTGGCTTTCCGGAAGGAACAGAACCTTGATTTACTAAATACAAGCAATTAAGAATACATTCTTAGATAATTAAGTAGAAATAGTTTGCTGAAGGAATTAGCACTTATTTACTAAACCACTTACGGTCCTGCGCCATTTTAATGGCCGCCCATTTATTTTTTACTTCTAATTTATTGTAAATTCTTTTTATGTGCGTTTGAACCGTATGAGAACTAATGAATAATTTTTGGGAGATAGTTTGAGCCGAATGCCCTATGGTTAATAATTCCAGAATTTCTAGTTCTCTTTTCGATAATGTTCCAAGATTGGACGCCGGGGTAACAGCATCTTTATTACTTGTAAGCGTTTGGTTACGCAATATTTCTAAAGCTTTTTTTGCAATACTCGGCGACATATAAGCGCCGCCATCTTTTATATCCCAAATGGCTTGGGCTATTACCGGTGTAGGCTCTTCTTTTAGTAAATAACCGCTGGCACCCGCTTGTATTGCCCGGAAAATGTGTTCGTCATCGTTGTTTACTGCCAGTATAATAAATTGCATTTCCGGAAATTTAACTTTTGCCTGGTAAGTAGTTTCGATGCTGTCCGGTAAGTTCATTTGAATACTAATTAAAACCACCTCCGGCAAATTATCAGACGTTGATGTTTGTATAATTTCCAGGAATTGCAAACCATTGGTACATACTTGAACAACTATAAAACCCGGAAAGGATGTTAAACGCTGTTCCAGGTTTTCGCGCAACATCTGGTTATCCTCTACTATGGCAATTTTTACCATTTAAGTTGCGTTTGAACAGGTTTAAGTTTTAGATTTTAATGAGTAACAGCTTGGAATTAGCTCAAAATAAATTTTTATTAGGTAATAAGTACAGTTGCCCTAAACCGAGAGGTGTAACCGTATGCTACTCTTAAAAAGCATAACGTACGGTTAAGCCGGCATCTCCGTAGCCATAAATACCACCCGGAATTGTTTCTACAAATGGTTTAAAGTCGAGGGTGAGTGTAAACGGAATCTCGGAAAATTTGTACTCCAAGCCCAGAATTCCATCTACTCCTACCGCAAACATGGTAACCTCGCGGTAATCGTAATGGCGGGCACGGTGGTAATAATCACTCCGGTAATTACCTAAATGACCACCTAAACCGTAAAACCACTTTAATCCTCGAGTTTGAAAAGCAGTTCCATGTTTTTCGTAGAGCAGAGTTAATAGTAAACCTCGGCGGCGGTTGCCAGTTCCTAAAATGCCTTCTACGGCTGCATCGCTTTTAATAAAATGTTTAATGGATAAGCCAGTAGCATAATAGCCACCCCGCAAACCAATACCTGTTTTATAAGTAGTGCCCCCTTTTTGAGCAAAACTGGTATTCGTAAGAACAAGTAATAAACAAAACAGAAAAAAAGTAAAGGTATATTGCCTCATAAAGGACTGGCTAATGGAATAATCAGGATGTATAAATTACAATTTGCTTTATAATTTATCCTGCATAAATTATACCATAACCAATTTTTGGAGGTATATAAATGAAGAACTAACTCTTAGATTTAGGTTTATAGGTCTGTAAATAAGTGTTTTTATCGGTGCGGCGGGCAATAAGCCGAAAGAAAGTGATAATACCTGCTGCATCGGCCGTTAAAGCGCGCGCAAAGGGATCTTTATGTTGTTTTCCCTGGTAATCACGAATGTACTCCTGGCGGATAAGGTCAGCAGCGGGTAGTTCTTCGGCGGTTGTAATTTCTACTAAACCGGTCTTTTCCCAAAGTTGCCGCCACCAGTTAATAGAATGAATAAAGTACCAATAATTTTGAAAATCTTTCCTTAAAAACGGTGGTACCTCTTGCAAAGTAGTGATTTCTCGGGTAAAGCACACATCGGCAATAGCCAGATAGCCTCCAGGTTTAATAAATTTACAAATGTAAGGTAAGTATTTTTCGTCGGTACCAAAGTAAGTATAGGCATCTACTACTATTACCGCATCAAAATATTCTTCCGGAAAAGGTAGTTCCCGGGCATTGCCTTCCAATGGAAATACCGTTTCAGCTACCCCTGCTTCCTGCACTCTTTCTAAATTTTCGGTCGGAGCAATGGCTTCATCTACTGCCCATACGCGTACGCCGTATTCCTTGGCTAAAAAAATAGAACTAATTGCTTTGCCGCATCCTAAATCCAATACCCGCATTCCGGGCTTTAAAGATACAAGAGCGGTGAGACTTTCCAGGTTAAACAATACATTTTCGCCCATGGAGTGCTGCCGTACCCATTGCTGATCGTACCGGGCAGAGCGGGGAAAAGTAGCATATAATTTATTTTTAGTAATAGCCATACGTTAGTCAATAAACAATAGTCCATAGTCTACGGAAAGTATTACTGTACGGATGGATTATAGCGCTTTTCTACAGGCATTAAAGATATGATAAGGAAAGAGGCACTAATATCAAGATAGTAGATGTTAGACTCTTTTTGTGATTAAATAATTGATCACTAATAAAGTACTGCAATAGCCTAGCCATCCAATTTAGTAAATTGATTTTGTCCGATTACATAATTACTATTCGCCTTTCCTAATCTCACTGGGCTAATAAGTGTCTATTGGATTACATTATAACTTAGCGGTGGCAGCAATCCGGGCAGAGGAATAAATACTGATACCGGCACCATCTTGAGCAGCTGCATATAACATAGCTTTTGCTACATCGCGGGCATGAATGGGTTTGTAGGGGCGTAATGGCCCGACAAAAACAAAAGGAAATATTTTAGCGAATACCTGAGCTGCTTGCTCCCCCAATCTTTTCTCATGGCGCTGACCTAAGAGCAACGAAGGTTGAAAAATATGAACCCCTAAAAAGTGCAAAGGTTTTATGGCAGCTTCCATTTTACCTTTTACCTGGTTGTAAAATATGCGTGAGTTGGCATCGGCACCCATCGCGGATACTACCAGAAACTGAGAAGCAAAATTTGCTGCGGTAATACTCGCCAATTTCATCACGTAGGTAAAATCTACTTTATAAAAGTTTTCTTTGGAGCCGGCTTGTTTTATTGTAGTACCCAGGCAACAAAAAATATCATCGGCAATTAGGCTATGGTGGTAACTTTCTAAAATTTCAAAATCCACCAGTTTTTGCTCCAGTTTCGGGTGTTCAATGGGTAACAATTTTCTACCTATTGAAATTACCTTTTTGTAGCGGCTACTTTGTAAAAGTAAATCCAGGCAATAGCTGCCTACCAAGCCACTGGCACCAGCAATAATCGCGGTTTTAGGAGCAGTAGAAATCATACGGGTTACGCCTTAATATTTTAGGTGAGAGAAATGCATTAGAGAAATCTAAAGTAAGCCTATTTTACTAAATCATGCTCAAATTAGTTTTAATAGATTCGGATTTCTCTTTTCGTTGTTCTGAATTTTAAATCATTTTTCAATAATTTACTTTACTAAAAATAACTGAGATTAGGTTCTGCTATAAATAAGCTTTAAGCCGGAGACTGAATAAACGCTAGAATAGATTGGTTTATTAAATCTGGTTTTTCGTGGTGTAGCCAATGGGTGGCTTCGTTAATAAATTTTAATTTACCGTTGCGGCATTGATCTATGCTGGGCTGCGCCATTTCGGTTATTAGAAAAGCATCTTTTTTGCCCCAAAGCAATAAGGTAGGAACTGTTATTAAATCAGTAGTGGTTACCAGATTGTATTTATAAGCCCGGTACCAGTTAATCATGGCAGTTAGAGCACCGGGTTGCCGCCAAGCAGTTTTGTATAATTCTAATTGCTCCTTCGGAAAAGTATTGGGAAGCGCCGTATTTACCAAAGTTTTCTCTAACGACCGGTAATTAAAAACGCGGCTCAACCATTCCGGCAAAAAAGGTATTTGAAAAAAGCCAGCGTACCAGCTCCGACGTCTTTGATTGGAATTGTGGAGCAAGTGTTCGTGCATTACAACCGGGTGCGGCATATTCAGGATTATAACTTTTTCTATTATCTCGGGGCAATTAAGTGCCATTGCCCAGGCCACCGCTCCGCCCCAATCGTGCCCTACTAAATAAACTTTATCGGTTGTAAGCTGCTCTATTAAACCTGCTATATCGCTGGTTAAGAACTTAAGGTTATAAGATTTTACACCGTTTGGTTTGCTGCTTTTGTTATACCCTCTTTGGTCTGGTGCTACCGCGTGAAATCCGTTTTCGGCAAAAAAATAAAGTTGTTTATACCAGGCTTGGCCCATTTCCGGAAAACCGTGTAAAAAAAGAATTAAGGGTTGGCCAGGAGTGCCTGCTTCATAAGTACGTAAACTTACTCCATTTACTTTATACGTTTTTTGTTCAACCATCATACTCTGCCTACTACTGTAAAACTTAAAACCAGGATGTACAGAATTACTAATTTTAAAGATTAGGCACTCTATGTATTCAGATGTTTCGAATTCATAAGCTGGTTTTTGAAGAAATGCAATTAGATATTTGATTTTTGTTGCCTTTAACAAAATAATACTTCTATAAATAAAAATAATCTGTTTAAACTTACTCCCGAGAAATTAATAGGAATAAACTACCAATGATACAAACTATAATTTTTGACTTAGGCGGCGTTTTTGTTGATTGGAATCCTCAGTACTTATACCGGAAAATTTTTACCGACGAATCCGAAATGCATTATTTTTTAGAAAATATTTGTACTGCGGATTGGAACGAAGAGCAAGACGGCGGACGAACTATACAAGAAGCTACAGATTATCTGCTGGCCAAACACCCGGAGTACGCCGATAATATTCGGGCTTATTACGAGCGTTGGCCAGAAATGCTGGGTGGCCTTATTTCGGGAACGGTAGATATTTTTAAAGAACTGAAAGCGAAAAAGGAGTATAATTTTTACGCGCTCACTAACTGGTCCGCCGAAACTTACCCGATTGCCCAGGAAAAATATGAATTTCTGAGCTGGTTTGATGGAGTAGTGGTATCAGGTACGGAAAAGGACCGTAAGCCTTTCGCCTCTTTCTATCAGACTTTATTAAACCGGTACAACGTTAATGTCTCCGAAGCAATATTTATTGATGATAACCTGCGGAACGTACACGCCGCAGAAGCTGTAGGGATTAAAACCATTCATTTTACCTCGCCCGAAGCCTTACGAGCCGAGTTGAATGCTTTAGGTATCTTGTAAAGGTAAAATTTAACAGATTATGTAAAAGTGCACAATAGTAAATTTGTGTTATAAAAAAGTAAAACCCGGTAAGTTTTGGTGCTTACCGGGTTTTACTTTTTTATTTTCAGAACACTTAAGGCTTTATTTTTATTTCGAAAATATTTGGCCAGAGTTTACCGGTAACATAAAAGGTGCTGGCCGCTTGATTGTAAGCAATGCCATTCATTTCCAGTGCGTTCGGGTTTATTTTTTTTACTTCATTAATAAGCGGAGTAAGATCTAATATTCCGGTAGCCTGACCGCTGGCAGCATCAATTTTTACAATGCTATTGGTGGTATAAATGTTAGCGTACAGCACATTATTGACGTATTCCAGTTCATTTAAATTTACGAGCGGGTCGTAATTATATTTTACATTTAAGGTTTTAACTGTTTTAAAAGTAGTAGGGTCGAGGTAAGTTAATAAGTTGGTGCCATCGCTCATTATTAAATGAGTACCGTCGGTAGTTAGGCCCCAACCTTCCTTGCTCGGAAAAGTAAATTCCTGTAATTTCTGGTACGTTTTAGCGTCGTAAACAAAGCCAATTTTGGTGGTATAGGTGAGCTGGTATATCTTTCCGTTTAAAATAACCATTCCTTCGCCAAAATATTTGGTTCTATCTAATTTTACTTTTTCATCAATTTTACCGGTTTTTAAATCAACGGGGCCTAGTACAGAGCGCGTTTGGGGCATTTCTTCCGGCGAACCGGTACTTTCGTATAATTGCCCATCCTGTACGAGCAAGCCTTCGGTAAAAGCAGTAGTATCATGCGGAAAAGTACGGACTAGTTCGTAGGTTAAAGTAACAGGTGCTACTATTGCTGGTTCTTGGTTCACCGTTTGCGATTCGGTTGTTTCTTTTTTATCGCCCGAGCAACTAATCATTAGCCCAAAACTTAAAATAAGGAAAAAGATACTGGTATAATTATTTTTCAAATTTAATGGAATATAATAAACAAGGTATTTCACAGATGAAGTAAGTAAAAGATAACAATAGCGCTAAGTTAGAGGATACATGGTACAGGTCAAGGTACTTATTTTTAATTTTGACTTAAATACCAGTTTTGAAACGCTTAACTACTTTACTAAATTATAAAACCGGATAGCATTTTTGCCCAAGATAGCTGGCTGTTCCGAGGCAGAAAGCTTATTAATAAAATCCAGAACTACCTGCATCACTGCCTCATATTCTCCGGCCAAACGGCAAACCGGCCAATCGGAGCCAATTAATAAACGATCTGGGCCAAAAGCTTCTAGAGCTACTTCTAAATAAGGGCGTATATCTTGCGGTTGCCAATTATGCCAATCGGCTTCGGTAACTAACCCGGATAATTTAGCAAATACGAAAGGGTGTTGAGCCAACTTTTTCAAATCATTCGCCCAAGGTTGTAATTCAGTTTTTTTAATGAAAGGTTTTGCTAAATGGTCGAGCACAAATTTTTGCTCCGGAAAATGAGCTACAAACTCCGCGGCCACTGGTAAATGGCGGGGGTAAATTAATATGTCGTAAGTAAGGCCAAGTGGTTGGAGAGCCGAAATGCCTTTTAAGAAAGCGGGTTGTAACAAGAATAAATCATCGGGCTCATCCTGAACAACATGACGTACTCCTTTAAATAACTGATTTTGAGCGAAATAGGCTAATCGTTCGGGAGCATTTTCGGCTCGTAAATCTACCCAACCAACTACGCCTTTAATAAAAGAAAATTTAGTCGCTAAGTTTAGTAAAAATTCTGTCTCAGCTTCGGTTTGGGAGGCTTGCACTGCTACGCATCCGGCAAAGCCTACCTGCTCCAGTTCTGGTTGAAGATCTGAGGGTAAATAATGGCGCTGTAAAATGGCCATTTCAGGGGTAATCCAGGCGTGGGTAGAGGGGGAATATTGCCAAAAATGCTGGTGCGCGTCTATTTTCATTCGTTATTTATCAAGCTTGGGTAAAGTATTGTTAAAATGCCGTTCGGTAGTTACATCAGCTTTTAATTCCACTATCTTATTAGGTTTGCCCGCTTGCTTACGCAGTTCAAAGGTATCGTAAACTTCGCCGGTAACGGTTATGGACTGGTACAAAAGCCGGTCACTTTCTACCGTTATAACTTGATAAAGCTGCGTATTTTCGGCTATGCGTTCCATCCAAGGTTTAGACTTTACCTCATACATTTTAGGGCCACTTACTGATACTACGTAAACCGTACCCGCTTCTTTATCTTTGTAAGTTACTCTCCGGGGCAGATTAATGCCCCGGGCATAATTATGTTCGTGGCCCTGCATTACTAAATCCACTTTATATTTATCAAAAATCGGTTTCCAGTATTTTGCTAAATTATTAATTTCGGAGCGACCCGAAGTGGAAAAAACCGGGTAATGAAAAAATACAAAAGTCCAGGGTTGGGGATTATGCTGCAAAACTTTCTCCAGCCAATCGGCTTGCGCGGGTACGTGCATCATGGAGTTCAGCGAAATAATGCGGGCATTCTGGTAATCAACGTAATAATTGGTGTCTTCCAGGCCTTTTACTCCGTTTGCGGGTAAGGTAAATTGCGGTTGCCACAAGCGGGTAAGGGTGGGTATAGCTAAGGTACGCGTATATTCGTGGTTGCCCGGACACGGTAAACTGGGAATAGTAGCATGAATAAAACTACCCGCTGCAAACCATTCCTGCCATTCCGCATCTGTTTCGGCGTGATTAATTAAATCGCCGGTATGTACCATAAATTTAGCCTGCGGCGCACTGGCATACGCCGCCCGTATCGTGCGCGACCATAATGAAAATAATTCATTTTGGGCATCGCCGAGGTAAATAAAAGAAAAAGGTTCGGGTTGGTTATTCGCCGTTTTGTATTGATACCATTCGCTCCAATAGGTGCCATCGCCTACCCGGTAAGCATATAAAGTATTGGGTTTTAATTTAGTAAAATTTACGTGGTGGTATAAAGCAGCTCCGCTTTCGGTTTTGATAGATTCGGTGCTGGCCGGAATAACCTGGGTCGGAGAAGTAAAATAGGGAGAAGCATTGGATTCGGCAACTTCTGCACGAGGTGTTTTAACGGAATTATCGGTGCGCCAAGTTACGGTGAAAGATTGGGTAGGATCGCTTACCCAACTCAATATTATTCGATCGGGCCGTGGCGAAGGAGTAGCATTTACCGGCGAAACAAGAGTAGTTTCTAGATTTTGCGACCAGCATTTGCAAAACATAAATACCAAAAAAAATAAATTTCCGAGAAAAAAACGGTTTACTCTCCGCAACATACAATTCGTAGATAATTTGAGTAAAGTAGCGTAATTTTCTTTTAATGGGTTGCTTCTTTCGGTTATTTAAATTTATATGAATAATTTAAAATCTTGTATCTAATTTACTTAAGACTAAAATAAGTCTGAATTATAGCTTACGAACGTGTTCTTTCACTTACCAAAACTAATCGCCTGAAAATTTATTAAACTTAAATTTTAGATAAAATTTCTGATTGTGTATGCTTAGAAATTTTTAAATGCAGCTCCGCCGGATCAATAGGTTTACTTACGAAATCGTTCATTCCTACTTGCAGTGCTTTCTGGCGGGCATCTGGCATAACATTGGCGGTTAGGGCAATAATGGGCACCTCGGCATTACGACCGCCCATTTTCCGAATTAGTTGGGTCGCTTCAAAACCATCCATCACGGGCATTTGTAAGTCCATTAAAATTATATCGTACGGTTGCTGCTGCACTTTTTCTACAGCAATTTTCCCATTAATAGCGCAATCGGGGGTAATACCCCAATTTTCTAAAAAGCGGGTGGCAACAAGCTGATTAATTTCGTTATCCTCTACCAAAAGCAACCGCAAATGATCTAAATTCTGGAAAGTACCCGTTGCGTAATATAAATCAGGAGGAGCTACCTGCTGTAATCTTTTTGTAAAGGCGAGGGTTACGGTAAAAGTGCTACCTTTCGCTTCGGTACTTTCTACTGTAATGCGGCCACCTTGTAGTTCTACTAATCGCTTTGTAATAGTTAAACCTAAACCAGTACCACCAAATTTACGCGTAGTATCTGATTGGGCTTGCGTGAAACTCTCAAAAATAAGGTCTAATTTATCTGCCGGAATGCCAATTCCTGTATCTGTTACCGAAAATGATATTTCAATTTGGTCGGCAGTTTCTCTTTCCAAGATTACATCAATAGTAATAGTACCTTGAGCGGTAAACTTAATGGCATTTGAAAGTAAATTACTAATAATCTGATTTAAACGAACCGGATCACCCGCAATAACAGCTGGCAAAGTATTATCCAAACAGGCCCTTATTTTTAAATCTTTTTCGTTGGCCTGGTAGCCAAATGAATGCCGAATATTTTTAATTAATTCAGATAAATTAAAATCTATTTTTTCAAAAGAAATTTTACCAGCTTCTATTTTACTGTAGTCCAGAATATCGTTGATAAGAACAAGTAAATTTTCGCTGGAAAGACGCAAGATTTTTAAGTTTTCAATTTGTTCGGATTTAGGATTTTCCTGCAAAAGTAAGTGCGATATACCAATTACAGCATTCAGCGGTGTCCGGATTTCGTGGCTCATCGTGGATAAAAACATTTCCTTTGCCCGCACCAATTCTTCTGCCTGCTCTTTAGCTTTAATAAGTTCTTGTTCAATTTGCTTGCGATCCGTAATATCCTGTACAGTACCCAGTAAACGACTGGGTTGGCCAACCTCATCAAATTCTATACGCCCTAAAACGCAGGTATAGCGCAAGTTACCACTCGGTAAGATTAAGCGTAACTCTATTGCATATGATTGGTGTTCGGTAATAGCTAGCTCTAATTTTTCAATTAACAGAGGCACATCGTCCGGATGAAGGATAGTCAGATATTCTTCCATAGAAAGTGCTTTTTCCCGGGGCTCAAAACCCGAAATACGAAATGCTTCTTCCGACCAGACAACTTCTTCGGTTTTTAAATTGATTGACCAGGAACCTAAATGCGCAATTTGCTGTGATTCGTTAAGCAAATTGCGGTTTTCTAGTAATTTGTGTTCTGCCTTTTTAGCTTCGGTAATATCTGTTGCAATGCATAATACCTGGGCTTGATTATCTTTCTGGATAAAGGGTACTTTTAATAAATGATAGCACGATCGTTTGCCATCTTGCGAAGAAATAACGTGCATCTCATTTATCTCTACTGTTTGACCGGTTTCTAGTACCTGACGATCTTGTTCCAGGCTTAAAGCAGCTTCTTCCGGAGTAGATTCAAATTCCTGCGAAGTTCGGCCAATTAAGTAATCTGCCGGAAAACCCAGGAAATTAGCAAATGCCCGATTAACCAATGTGAATTTACCCGCATTGTCTTTCAGGTAAATTAAATTGGGGTTGGTATCAATAACCTGCTGCACTAATTCTTTCTGGTAGTGCAGTTCTGTTTCCATTTCTTTGCGGTCGGTAATATCAAAGCCGTATCCAATTACAAATTGTAGATTTCCAGTTTGGTCAAATATTGGGTTAAAGCGGCGGAGATGGTATTTTGGTTTTTGGTTAGCCTTAACACTTACATCTTCCCAGTGCACAATCTGCTTTTCGCAGATTGCCTGATTAAATGCTTGCTCGCGCTGGTAGGCAATTTGAATATCGCGATTACGATAGGTACAATATTCCCGATCATTTTTCCCAATCATCCAAGCCCGCACCTCCGGATCCTTTACCGCCATCGGGTTGAGGAACATATAGCGTTGCTGCTGATCTAATACCGCAATATCCGAAGGAATATTATTTAAAATACTTTCGTAAAAGGTACGCTGCTGCTCTAGTTTTTCTTCACCTAACTTACGTTCCGAAATGTTGTTTAAGATTAAAATAAGACCATCTTCCAGTTTGTTGGCAATTAACTGTAACCAATGTTTCTTTCCTTCTAAGTCAAAGAAAACCTGATCTTGATATAAAGGTAAATTTTCTTCAATAACCTGTTTAAATAAAGGCAGCACAATTTCTGTGTTTACCGGACCCGCTAAGCTTGAAACAGATTGCCCAATTAATTCATTTGCCTTTTTACCAATAATGTTTTCGGTTGCATGGTTGAGCATCGTCCACTCAAAATCTAAAATTTCACCAGCTTTGTTCCGAATGCTGCGGAAAGCACATATACCCGAAGGAGAGTTATCTAAAACGTGAATGAGTAGATGTTCCAAATTCAGGTTTTCACTACCCGTTCGGCGCAGTTTGGTAATGTCTCGGGCTATGGCGAACAATTTCCCATTTACCGCCTGGGCGTTCCAGCTTAACCAGCGTATAGTACCATCTTTCGCAAAATAGCGCGTTTCGGATTCAACCGCTTTGTGATAAGGCAGTTCTTCTAACAAGTCCATCCAGTGTGATTTATCATCCGGATGAATAAATTCATCTATCGAATTTCCTATCAAATCGTGGGCAGAATAGCCCATAATAGATTCAAAAGCAGCGTTTACTTCTAAAAGCCTTTTTGTATTTATATCAATAATGCACATCATTTCAGAGCTGTAATTAAACAGCATCTGGTAAAGGTGCAAGCGATTATTTTCCAGCTCCAGGTTTTTACGATGACGACGCAGTTCTAAATGCGATACTACTTCCCGGGCCAACGTTTGTAGCGCATGGCGTTGGGCGTCGTTTAAGGTTTTAGGAGTAGAATCAATTACGCACAAGGCACCTATCCTGTATCCTCCCGGGCTAATTAGTGGAGCGCCGGCATAAAACCGAATGTGCGGATCTCCTAAAACCGAGGGATAAGTACTAAATAAAGTATCCTGGTGCGCATCGTTTATTTCCAGTATATCATCATTTAAAATGGTGTACTGGCAAAAAGAAGTATCACGCGGGGTTGGCGTTAAATCCATCCCAATGGCTGATTTAAACCACTGGCAATTTTGATCAATCAGGGAAATATGAGAGATAGGCGTATTGCAAACATAAGCCGCTAATTTAGTGATAGCATCAAAGTCAGCTTCTGCTTCGGTATCTAATATCTCGTACTGATGAAGAACATGTAAACGTTCTTTTTCTTCTTGCGGAGTATGGAAAGTAAATTTAGAATCAAGCATTCAGGGATCGTAATTGGGTGGCGGCTCTTAAATACTGGTTAGCTTTATTAGAAGAATTATACTTACTAAGACAATCAAAATTTGAAAATAATTCAGCGTACATGAAACAATTATCCTTGCTTGGCTTTGTAATAATAGCCATTACCTCTGGCTACAATAATACTAGCTAAGAAAATAGGAGAAAGGCTTAAGATGAAAGGTAAAAGGATTAAATTGAATTTTAGATAATCTAAAAATAGAAGTGATAATATTAAATAAAAAAAATGCAATAAAAAGCTAAGATGTAGTATTTAAGAGAAGCTTTTTTTAATATAAAAACAGGCAGTAAAAATCTTGCATTTTAACTGCCTGTCCAGATTACTTACGGTATTATTTAATTTTAGCTAAATGCTTGGGCTACTTGTTTAGAGGTTCCTAAACCATCTATTCCTAACTCCACTACATCACCTGGTTTTAAATAATGAGGTGGTTTAAAACCTAAACCTACTCCAGCCGGAGTACCCGTAGAAATAATATCGCCGGGCAATAAAGACATAAACTGACTCAGGTAACTTACTACAAAAGGTACGTTAAATATAAGATTGCTGGTATTTCCGTCTTGCTTTTTTTCGCCGTTTACGGTTAGCCATAGCCGCAAATTATGTACATCAGCAACTTCGTCTTTGGTGGCTAAGAATGGTCCGAGTGGCGCAAAAGTATCGCAGCTTTTACCTTTAACCCATTGGCCCCCGCGTTCTAACTGAAAAGCCCGTTCGCTATAATCATTGTGGAGGGCATAACCGGCTACGTAATCCAGAGCTTCGGATTCGTCTACGTAAGAAGTTTTTTTACCAATAATTACCGCTAGTTCTACTTCCCAATCCGTTTTTTCGCTGTTTTTCGGAATAATTAAATCATCGTTCGGACCCACTAAAGAAGAGGTAGCTTTAAAGAAAACGATGGGTTCCTGCGGAGTTGCCGCATTGGTTTCTTTGGCGTGGTCGGAATAATTAAGGCCAATACAAATTATTTTACTTGGGCGCGCAATGGGCGGTCCTAATCGGGTTTCGGGGCTTACTTCAGGAGCCGAAGCGGCGTTTGCATCTGCCCAGGCTTGCAAGCGGACTAAGCCATCGGTGGCAAAAAACTGTTCGGTATAATCTTCTCCAAAGGCGCTAACGTCTATACGGCGGTTATCAGGTAATTGCAAACCCGGCTTTTCCTGACCAGGCGCTCCAAAACGGATTAGTTTCATGTATGCTTGAGATGCTAAGAGTTATTTACAAATTATAATTAATACTATTTTGTAAGCAATAAAATATAACCGCGCTGGTTAACTATTTAGGGTAATAAAACCACCATCTATGGGGTAATCGGTGCCGGTAATAAAACTAGCTTCGTCGGAACTGAGGTAAAGTGCCAGGTGCGCAATCTCGGATGGGGAACCCATCCGACCAATAGGTTGCGTTTTAGAAAGCTTCTCAAACATTTCCTGTTCCCGGCCCGGATAATTTTTGGCGATGAAGCCATCTACAAAAGGAGTATGAACCCGCCCCGGCGAAATACAATTACACCGGATATTATAAGGCAAATAATCCCGCGCTACGGAGTACGTCATGGCAATAACGGCGCCTTTGCTCATAGAATAAGCAAAGCGATCGGGAATACCCACGGAACCAGCTACGGATGCCATATTTACAATAACTCCCTGATTGGCATTTTTCATGCTTTTAACCGCCGCCAGCATGCAGTTATACATGCCTTTTATGTTTACTTTATAAATGCGGTCAATGTCGGCTTCAGTGGTATTTTCTAAATTTCCTACGTGGGCAATACCAGCATTATTAATTAAAATGTTGATTGTTCCAGCCTCTTGTTCAATACTATCAAATACTTGCAGAACTTCCGATTGTTGAGACACATTGCAGGTACGCAGGATAGCTTTTCCGCCGACAGCGGTAATTTCCTGAATGGTTTGTTCTCCGGCTTCGGCGTTTAGCTCTAAAATGTAAACCTGAGCGCCTTGCTGAGCGAATAATTGAGAAATACTTTTACCAATACCACTACCACCACCAGTTACTACGGCCGTTTTGCCCGTTAAATCTAATATAGCCATATAAGATTAGTTAAAACCAGAAATTAAAGTGTGCCATAAGCGGGTAACTTATTGATTTTTCAAATTTGAAGCAACAAGTATAAGAAGATAATTCTTGAAAGCAATTTTTTAGAATATAACTTACTTAAAAACAAGAAAGGCTCCAGAATACCGGAGCCTTTCTTGTTTTATAAATCTGTTCTGAAACTAGTTTAAATCAGGTTGATTTTAAATTATAATTCCCGAATCCAGATGTTACGGAAGCTAATAGGCTCGCTCGGATCACCGTGGTCTTGTAATTTAATGGGCGCTTTGCCGTGCGGCTGATTGTAATCCGGGATACCAATGTACTGAGTTGGGCCTTTAATCATGGTATTATTTTGAATAATTACCCCGTTGTGGATTACCGTTACCCGGGCAGGTGAAAACAAAGAACCATCTTCTTTAAAGCGGGGAGCGGTAAACACTACATCGTACACATTCCATTCGCCTGGTTTACGCATAGCATTTACTAAAGGGCGGAATTGCTTGTAAATACTGCCGGCTTGTCCGTTGGCGTACGTCCGGTTGTTATAGCTATCTAACACCTGCAATTCGTAACCAGCATCGCCATTGCCAATAGAGGCTAAGAATATACCGCTATTGCCGCGGGCCTGGCTTTTACCAGTAATATTCGCCGGAATTTGCCACTCAATATGCAATTGGTAGTCTTGGAAAGATTGTTTGGTTTGAATGTTACCGGTTCCTTTTTTAACGGTAAATACGCCTTTGTTTACGGTCCAGGGAGCGGGTGCAGAAGGATCTTTTACTGAAACCCACTGCGATAAATCTTTACCATCAAATAAAACAATGGCATCCGAAGGGGCGGTTGTTCCGGCACCGGTACCTGGGGTAATTACTTTAACTTCCGGTTCCCAGAACTCAGTCATTTCGGGTACCATTTTGGGCGGGGTAGGAGTAGTTTGTGCTTTGGCAAAAGTAAATACGCCCAGCATCATACCCGCCAGAATAAACTTTTTAGAAAAAGTGAAGTGTAAGTTCATAGAAGAATTTAAAATGAAGTAATGAAGAAGTTTTAACCGGGTTGAAAATTAAACAAAAGTTTGCAAAAAGTTACATTCCTTAAAATCTTTCCTGAGGCAAAACTACACATTCGGTAATTTCCAGTTGTTTTGGTAATGCGGGCGCATGAGCTGATCGGCCTCTTTATCGTTTTTAAATTTAGCTTCCGCATCGAGCCAATGTAATTGCCTGCCCAATCGGTACGAAATATTGCCCAGTTGCGCACATAAAGCAGCATTTCGGCCATGTACAATGCTAGTGTTAGGAGTTTGGCGGGATTTTAAGCAATCCAGAAAGTTACGGGTGTGTTTATCTAAAGCATTGTCTTTAGAAAGCTGCGTTGGAATGGCTTCGGTGAGATAGGCCCCATTTTCAATTTCGGGATAAACATCCCATTTACTCCGGTCTATTACCAAAGTTCCTTTGTTACCAATAAAAGCAACTCCCGCATCCCGGTTATAAGGTGCCTGACCCAAACCTAGGCCGTGTTCCCAGAGCATGGTAAAATTGCCAAAATCATAAATCGTTTGTTGCGTATCCGGGGTATCGCCATCGTTGTTCGGAAAGCCGAATTTACCGCCTACTGTGGTTACTGTTTTAGGAGCAGTAGCCTTCATTCCCATTAAAGCAATATCCAACATGTGCACGCCCCAATCGGATCCTAGTCCACCGGCATAATCCCAGAAATACCGGAAACTACCATGAAACCGGTTTTTATTAAAAGGCCGTTTAGGGGCTGGTCCCAGCCACATGGTATAATCTACTCCTGCAGGTACGGCACTATCGGTTACTTTCGGGAAATCTTTGACGTAGGTCATGTAAGCCCAGGTTTTTACCAGCCGGATGGTACCTAATTTACCCGATTGAACATAATTAATTGCATCCTGGTAATGCTGGCCACTTCGCTGCCATTGGCCCACTTGTACTACCCGATTGTAACGTTTAGCCGCGGCCACCATTAAATTTGCTTCCTGCACGGTATTCGCAATGGGCTTCTCCACGTACACATCTTTTCCAGCCTGGCAGGCTTCTATCATAATCAATGGGTGCCAATGGTCGGGGGTGCCAATAATAATGGCGTCAATGTCTTTATTTTCCAATAACTTTCGGTAATTGCTGTATAAAGTGGGTGAGTTGCCTTTTAACTTTTGCACATCAGTAGCCCGCTGATTCAATACGGTACTATCTACGTCGCAAAGAGCTACGCAAGCTGCATCTGGCTGTTTAAGAGCCGAAGACAGATCGGCAAAGCCCATCCCGCGGCAACCAATTAATCCTAATCGTACCTGGTCGGCTGGAGCGACGGGTTTCGTAACCACCAGCGTTTCGGCAGTAGCTGGAATAGACAACAAACCAGCTCCCGCTACTAATTTAGATGAATTTTGCAGAAATTGACGTCGGGTAAAAGCAGGCATATCTTTTGTACTTCAGGTGAAAAATACAGCTACACAGTAGTTGAAAGATACGCATTTTACCTGTGTTGTCCTAAAAGGAAGAGTTAAATATGGGGAAGGGAAATCTTAATGAATTTAGTAAGTGGCTTATTCAAGCTTAATCAATTGTTAAGTTAATTTTTACTTTTTCCGGAATACTAGATTATCTGAGTCCAGTTTGTTGGCCGCCAAATACTGGTCTGGCTCCGGGCAGGGAACTAAAACCCCTTCGGCATTAATCGCGAAAGTTTTGTAGCCATATTGTTGTAATATTCTACGGGCTTGTTGGTGGGCAGTATTTAAGCGGGTAGGAGTAAGGTATTCCATTACAATAAGTGGTGCCAGATTTACCCAGGTTTGGGTACCGCCTTTAATAACTTGTTGTTCGCCTCCTTCTACATCAATTTTAATAATTTTGGGAGTGAATTTTTCCGGTTGTACAATCGAGTCAATGGTAACGGCAGATACGGTAATTTTTTCGGGCGGATATTTTTGGAACCAGGATTCGTGTTGGTACTGAGCTATATCACGGGAATTGTATTCCGAAAATTGAATGGGAAATTGGTAAAAGGTTAATGTTCCTTCCTGATCCGAAACAGCTTGATGGTAAACGTTTATTTGTTCTACTTGACTGGTATTTTGCTCCAATAACTCATAATTAGTTTGGGAAGCCTCAAAAGCAAGCACCCGACCTTGAGTTCTTACTAATTTGGCAGCCAGCAAACTAAAATAACCAAAGTGCGCACCTACATCTAAAAATTGATCACCAGTAGTTAAATTTTGAATTAAAAAACGGGCTAGCCGAATTTCTGAATCGTGGGATTTGCCGCCGGTAAGATAAATATCGGTAGCAGCGGGTAAAGCAACCGTCATGGGTTCACCAAAAAAAGTTTTACTTTTTTGATAAGCGGGCCGCCGGGTACGAGGATAAATAAGTTGCCGAAACAAAATAGCCCAGGCATACCGCAGAGGGTGCGCCCAAAAACGCTGTAGTTTAGTTGCTTGCGCCAGGCGCTCTACGTAAGTTAAAGCTTGTGAGAGTGGATGCATTTAAATGGCTACCAAAGCTGGCTAAATGAAAATATTTATAGTTAATAGATTTAAAATAACCTTTGCTAAATAATCCGGAGCATTTAGGCGACTACAAAGAACCTAATTAAAACATAGATTAGGTTAAGAATCAATTAAATTATTGATTCGTAGTCTAATCTTTTGAAAGGATTTTACTGCTCAACTGGGCTCTACTATTATTATATTTCTTGATAAATGAACTTAAGGTGTTATAATCAAATGATTTAATTGGTAAGTACTGATTATATAATTCGGTATCATCCTTAATTAGTTCTTCAAAGGCTGCTTTACGTTCTTTGCGGGCAGTAGTGGCACCCCAATTGGTTTTTAGCTCAATCAAAGGTTCATTGTTTTTGCTGGCATACCACTTTATAATGTACGAGTTGCCAGTTGCCCCTGTGCGTTTATAATATTCATACAAGGCAATACTACCCGCTTCTAATCTTTCCAAAAACAAAGGTTCTACTTCACCCGGCACGTTTTTAGAAATAAATATTTTCTTATTGGTCCTAAATTCTTTCACCTGACTGGAGGAGAATTTTTCAAACCTGGTTCCAGTCAGGTCTTTAAACTTCAAGGAAGTAAACCGTTCTCCTATTATGGTTCCAGCAAGAGTGTCGCCTTTAGATGTTATTACAATATCAAATTTTTGAGCATTTGCATGACTAGCTAAAAATGTAAAAAGAGCCATTCCGGCTAGGCGTTTAAATGTTTTCATGTAATAGTAATTCTCTATATAGCTATAAAATTTAGATTTCTAACCGCAAACTTGCTATGAATAGTTCCGACTTTACCAACGTTGAAAAATTACTTTAAAAGCTTCTTTAATTTTGGAGTTACCTTGATGCGTCATTAATAAAACTATCTAACTCTCGTCCTTAAAAAATAATTGGTAAAAATGTTGACCGCGTTCTTCGTCGTAGCCTTTTTGCATATTCTCGGAGTTGCCGTGCACGTAAATATGAAAATTCTTGTCCAGCTTAATTACGCTTTTCAGGAAGCGGGTATTTTTCTTAAAGGCATTTTCGTGAATATCGAACTCCGGCTTAATTTCAAAACCGCGATCGGCTTCAAACTCAGTTTTATAACTCTGAAAACTTTGAATTAAATCGGGTTGGGCAATTACTTCGTTTTGAAATTCCTGCAAATCAAAGGTTTCTTTTTCTTTCAGGAATTTTACTGATTTATTTAGTAAATCAGCTTGTTCGCCTCGCGATACTTCAAATTCTTCGGGTAAGCGTTTTTCCACGAAGTTTTTGCAGAGGCTCATTATGTTTTGGGTATGGTGGTAGGCATCCTGGCGCGATTGTACTTTTAAAAATTCATCTTTCCAGTAAACGGCTTCTTCGCGTTTGTTTAAATTATCTACCGTTAACACTACAAAGCCATGTTCCCGATCAGTATTAAAAATAAGGCAGCCTTTGTCGAGTTTATTAATATTCACGCCATCTTCGCTGTCGATGTCAAATGTGTCGCCATTGGGGTAAACTTTCAGGTAGGTTTCGCGGCTCTCCGATTTAAATAAGCCTACGGCTTCCAGTGCTTCGCCGTCCAGTACTAAATCGCGCAGGTAGGTTACGTAAAATTCGCCGGTCTTTACGTTTGGGTGCGTACTTTGCTCGTACAAGTGCCGGGCTAAATTTTCGGATTGTTCAAATATGTTTGTAGGGCTATCAAAAATGCGCGAGACAAAAGTATACACCTCATTCAGGTTAATGTCTGATTCGTGAAACAAGTTATAATACGCTTCGGACTTAAACGGCGACAAAAAGTAACGCTGTAACAAATCCTTCACCGAATCGTCGAGGTCCAGTGGTTTTTTAGAAAATTGAATTGCTTCGTCGCGGCTTTTATTGCCTACTTTGTGCAAAATAATGTAATCTAGTTTTACTTCGGAGGTAACGAGCATAAACACAACAGGGTAATTTTTCCGGGGGCCAAAGATACTTAATTATCCGAAAGAGCAGTTTATTGTTTAGCCAAAGCAGACTAGGCTTAACTACTCTAATTAACGGCTAACGTTGTAAATAAGGGCTAAAATACATACACTTGCATTGCTAATGGACCGTGAACGAGTAATACGTTATTTTAAAAAGCTAGGGCTAGCCGGCTTTCTGTTCTTTTTAATTAAAGGGCTCATCTGGCTATTTATCTTTCTGGGTGGCTGGAAATTAATTACCGACTAATAATTTTTGTTAAACGGCTAATGCTATTTTAGAAGGTTGGTAATAGCAATTCAAAATAGAATCGGGTTCCTTTAAGCCTGCTGCAACCTGTTTTACTTTCTCCTGATATTGTTCTTCAACCAATTCACCAAGGGGTTGGGCCACCTGGTTAAAATAAGTAAAAGCTTCTTTTATCTGGGCATCCCACTGTCCGTGAAAATTCAGCAAATCGTCGGGCATTACTTTGGTGCGGGTAGTACCGGGCTCCGGTAAACATTCAAACGGCTCAGTGGCATTTAAATAACCATAATCGTCGGTAAGTTCTTCGCCAGGGTAAATATCGCGTACGGCTAATTCAAAATTATAAGCCGTGGAAATGCAATTAGAATGAAACGAATGATTGATAAAACGGGAATGATCCCAGCACAAAATATAATCGCCTTTATTATCGCGGTAGGAATACGTATTCACGATTTTTTGAAAAAAAGCCGGCAATTGCATTATTTTTTCGGGAGTAAAAACCTGGTCCAGGGGGGCAAACACCCAGGTAATGGTACCATTCGGAATAAAATGGGTGGCTACCACACCGTAGCCTTTTTCAGCGCTAATAAATTGAAGTTTAGTATGCGGATGAATCATAAATATGAACCAGCTTACAACTTAAGAATTTACGAGATTAGTAATTTAATCGAATTATGGCTACGGAATTAATACCCGGACAGTTATTAGATTTACTAAATAAATATTTCGAAGATATAGCTGAAAGTGAAATAGTTAATTCAACCAGAAATTACCTGATTTAAGACTTAAGGCTTACAAAAATTTACTAAAAGAATGATTCTATAACCTAGATATTATACTAAATAGTAAGAAGTAGTTACTATTGAGTATTACAGTATGTCTTATCTCCGGTAGTCGCTATGAACCGGTTAGATCCTTGCAGGATGACGGAAAAGACGCGGGTACAATTGATAGCCTTAGCCTGGATCTAGGTCTAGATGCAGAACAATCTTATTTTAAAAACTAGCCGGGTTTGCTTAAGCTTATGAGCTATAGTTTAAGGCCTAAAGTATAAAACAGAATGCATAAAAAAACTCTGTTGCTTTACACAACAGAGTTTATCAGAACGTTTAAACTACATTCCGGATTTTAATGACTACCTGCCGAAGTACCTACATCCTGGCCACCATCTTCGGTGCTGTTGGCATCGTGCCGGCCACCTTTAGCTGGCCGTTTAGGATCGTCTACGTTTTTGTTACCACTCCGATTCATAGGGGCTTTGTCAACGGAACGGATATCTTTTAGAATGTCATCCTTCTTGTCGTTGTTTTTATTTTGGTTATCTTTCATAGTCTGGTTTTTTTAGTGGAACTCTGCCGGTTAATAGTAAGCCGGTTTGTTGTTTACGCAGATTAGAAAGAGGAGTAGCAGAAAAAAGTAAAAATTACTTAATGCCAAGCTTCGTTTTTACCAGCGGCATAATATTGTGGCTGTCTTTGGCGTAGATAAACGAACCCGTGCTGGCATCAAAAATATAATCGTACCCGTTTTCTTTACCTACTTCTTTAACTGCTTTTTCGGCTTTATCCAATATAGGTTTAAACAATTCTTCGCGTTTGGCGGCTACTTTTTGCTGACCCGAAGCCTGAGATTGTTGTAATTGTTGTTCTAGATCCTGAATGGCTTTTATTTTAGTTTGTTTTACCGCATCTACCATAGTCTTCTCCTGCGACTGGAAATCGGTAACCTGCTTTTGATAACTGGATTGTAAACCGCCAAATTGCTTTTCTAACCCATTTACGAAGGCTTGCAGACTAGCTTCGGCCTTTTTAGTTTCAGGCATTACTTTTATTAAATCAGCTGAGTTAATATAGCCAAATTTTTGCCCATTGCCCGTGGTAGCTGGTGCACTTGCCTGAGTTTGCAGCGTAACTGAATCAGAAGCCGGTAAATTAACTTGGGCTTTATCGGTGGTAGGCGGGGTGGTAGCCGGACTTTTCTCTTTTACTTTCGCATTTTGCTGACAGCTCGTAAGAAAAAGATTTCCGCCAAAAAATGCACTTATTACCAAAAGGTAAAATAATTTTTTCATTTTAAAGATTTAAAGTAAATAATGCTGGATTGGTTTATTGCAACACGAAATAGCACGATTTCTCTTCTATTTCCTACTGCTGGTTTTCGAAATTTTAAAATTAACCTGGAATTTAGAACCGGTAAGTTAAATTTACCTCAGTATTTTACTCATGCAATTGCTTTTAAATTGCTTTAAATAAGGCAATATTCCTTCTGGCCGGTAGGTTTTGTATTCCGTAGTTGATCTGTAAATTAATGTTGCCCGGTGGCCGGTTTTAAGGTTCTTTTGCCTACACGGGGTTTAGGCGGAGTTGTTGTTCTTAAATTTAGTAAGCGTAAATTCCGGAAATCAATGGCGTGGCTTTCTGCCTGTAGCGCAATGTATCCTTGTTTCAGGGGAGCGCCATCCTGCGCCTTCCAGATTTTGCTGTACGCATCTTCTTTGCCTTGCTTCCAGTTAACTTCCCCAATTTCAGGTTTTTGGTAGGTTAATACAGTGTCACCTTCAATTATATGCCGCACCAGCGAGTCGCCGTATACTTGTATTTCTGCTTTTACCCAACGGTCGCCATTATAAGTTTTTGAGTTAGAGTCGATGCAATGGGCTGAAACTAGTTTGCCTTGCATGTCGTGCATTTGTGTACCCGGCGTACATAAATTACCTGTATGGCGTTCGCCGGTTCCCAAACCACCTAATAATTGAACTTCTAACGATACCGGAAATTCTTGCTCCATGGTTAAGCTTTTGGCCGGTTGCGAATGATACATAATTCCGCTGTTACGAACATTCCATTCTTCGCCACCCGGAACCTGGTTGCCTAAAAACCGGTACTCAAACCGTAATATATAATGCGAATAAGGCGTTTTATAATACATATGCCCGTATTTGCCGTCAAATTTTTGATATTGGTCGTAGGCCACCCGAATCATATCTCCCTCGGCCCGAAAGGTGTTTTTGTAATTGTCGTTCAGTTTATGACCCGCAATTTTAATATCCCAGCCGGTTAAATCTTTTCCGTTATATAACGAAATCCAATTCTCCTGAGCCGCACGCTTCAATTTTTGCTGAGCGTATCCCGCGTTCACAGAAATGCTAAATAATAAGCTTAAACAAAAGAGCACGCGTAGATTAGTGTTAAAGTGCATTCCTTAAGAATTAGTAAAAAAGTTAAAAGAATTTAAAAACTGAAAAAAGTAAATTTTAGAGTCCAACCCCAACTCAGTTCTGCCTGGATTATTTCGCTGGAGCCGGTCCAAGATCGGTGTTGCTGATAAAAGCAATTCGTTTACTATCCGGCGACCAGGAAGGCGTGTTAATCGAACCTTGTCCGCCGTATACATAAGCAATAACCTTAGGAGTGCCGCCAGCTATAGGCATTAAGCGTAAATAAACGTGCTTGTAAAAAGGGTGATCATCTGACTTTACTTCGTCTTTGTTAAACGATAACATTACCAGCCATTTGCCATCCGGAGAAACGTGCGGAAACCAATCGTGAAAATCGCCGGTAGTAACGGCTTCCTGCTGGGTGCCATCGGGGCGCATACGCCAGATTTGCATAGTGCCGGTACGGTTCGAATTAAAGTAAATCCATTTGCCATCCGGGGTATATTCCGAACCATCGTCTAAGCCTTGAGCAGTAGTTAAACGGGTTTCCGAGCCGCCGTTAGAGGGTACTTTATAAATATCAAATTCTTTGTTGCGTTCGCCGGTAAATAACAAATTTTTCCCGTCCGGCGACCAGCCGTGCAGGTAGGAGGGACCAGTTGGCGTAATTAACTTGGGCTTACCCCCGGTTACGGGTACGGTATATACCTGAGACCCTTGTTTAGGATCGTCGCCGGAGCTACTTAAGCCTAGCATTTTGCCATCAAAGGAAAGAACGTGGTCGTTGTTGTTTTTCTTAACGTAATCGGTATTTAAAACCTGGGGAGTACGCTTAGCCAGGTCTAAGGTATACATTAAACCTTCCGCGTTATAAATTAATTTTTTATTGTCGGGAGTCCAGTTAGGCGCTTGTAACGATTTAGGCGCAGTATAAATAATTTGCCGGTTACCCGTAGCAACGTCCATCAACTCCACCTGACTGCCAATATATTCCCGGTAAGGAACAAAATCAGGTTTGGCTGGAATAGAAATACGTACATCTCGGAACATACCCCGTTCTGTAACTTGGGGGTTATGGGAACAGATGAACAAACCAACGTATACCTGATCCCCCAAGTCCACATTAGTTAACTCCGTCGCAACAAAGGGCTGACCAAACTTAGCCACCTTCATCGTGTATTTACCGCCGCGTCGCTCCAGTTGAATTACATCGGGTCCGGTCACAGTAGAACGGATTTCTTCGGTAGCTGCGCCGGAAGTGGGCCGGTATTGCAAAGCTGTTAAGCCATCGCCGTGAACGGAAGCATTTACGTGGGCCGAACTGGAATCTAAACTCTGGCGGACAATCCAGCCTATTTTACGGTGCGGATCAACGCCTTTGCCCAACAACTCCCCGCGGGTATATAAGATAAAGTCGCCTTTCAGGCGTTTCCAGACAAAATGAAATTCATCGTGGTTGCCCCACATATTGGTACCAGAACCAGCTAATTCGTATTCGTCGCCGGTAGCTGATTTATAAGTAGCGGAACCCTTATGGCGTACTTTTCCTACATCGGTTTGCCCTTCAAAAATACCTAAATCAGATTTCTGCGCGAACGTGGTAAAAGTCGGGAGAAAAAACGAACCGAAACAAACGGCAACTAGTAAGCAAAAGTTATAAAATGAATATTTCATGAAGTAATTCCTTAAAAGTTAAGAGAATTTAAATTTTAGCAGTTAAAAGAAGCCGCATTTTAATGGGTACAAGATAATTAAATGCCGCAAGTAGAAATAATAATTACTAAATTTATTATACTTATTAATAAAAGCAACCCTGGTATTTATAGTCTGTTAACTTCTGTTTGTATGGAAACTTCCAGTGAAGAACTTGCGGCTTTTTTGCACGATGATGCGCACTACTTAACGGAGTGGAGGAATATAAAAGAATTTGATATTTCTTCTTTTAATTATTCTGCCTTCTTCTTTGGAATACTTTGGATGCTTTACCGCAAAATGTATATGCCCGCGGAAAAGTATTATGCAAAACTGCACCAAAAAGGAGGTAAATCGTGGATATCAGTAGTGGTGGTAGGATTACTTTTAGTAGGTGATTATATTTATGAAAACCGCAACGGAGAAGTAAAAGCTTCCCGGCAAATTCATGGACCTATTGGCATAACTCCAATATGGCAGACGTATTAATTCTTCGGCAACCGAGGTAGGTAGATTTTGAATAGTTACTTATTTTAATTCTTCAAACGCATATTGGGCATCGCTCCAAAAAGCATCTAAGGCAATAATCCGGGGTTTAAAAAACGAGATTAAAGCAGGCCAATCGTCGCGGTTAAATACGCTAACCGGCGAAATTTCCTGGTAAATGCGGCTAACAGTTCTGTTGTTTTCGTCGGTAGTATGTAAATCCCATTGCCAATCTTCGCCGGTTATTTCTTCCAGCATCGACTTGTGCAGGGTGAACTGTTCAAAAATTAATTCCTGCATTTCAGTATCGGGATGCGTAATTTCAATGGCTATTGAAGCAGTTTTTTTATCGGCCCGCATCCGGAAGTAAAGGTGTTTAAAGCCGGTATTATAGTTAACCCAATTGGCTTTTAATCCTTCGGCCGAAAGTACCGGCATCATGTATTGGCCAAAAGTGGTCCAGAAAGCTTGGCGGAGTTGGGAAGTTTGTTCGCGGGTGTACATGCCAAAAGAACGTTGGTATAAGTAATGGTATTTTCTTATTTTATACCTGGTTCTAAAATTTAAAATGTGAAGTAATGTATTAGCTGTAAAGAAAAGTAAAAGTATAATGCATCTAAATGTAATTAATTTTAAACCTCGTTTACGTAAAACGCTTCCAGTGCTTCGTTAAGATAATTATATTCAAAAGTAAAACCGGTTTGCAGTACCTTATTGGCGCTCACCCGCGAACCACCCAATACCGCTATACTCATTTCGCCTAAAACTAATTTTAATCCAAAGGCCGGTACTTTCAGGCCGGTAAGGGGCTTATGCAGGATTTCGGCTAAATTATGCGTGAATTCTTCGTTGGTAACGGGGTGCGGCGCTACAGCATTATATACACCATGAAACTGATGATCTTCGATGGCAGCAATAAACAAGCGGCATAAATCATCCAGGTGAATCCAAGAAATATATTGCTGACCCGAACCCAGCGGTGCGCCTACCAGGTATTTAATTGGTTTGGCTAATTGAGGCAAGGCGCCGCCTTCTTTACTTAAAACAATACCTATCCGGTAAATAACCGTGCGAATTGACAGATTAGTAGCCTGTTGAGCAGATTTTTCCCAGTCCCGGCAAACTTCGGCTAAAAAGTCATTTTCGGCGTAACTACTTTCTTCGGCTACCAAACGTTCCCCACTGTTCCCGTAAATACCTACTGCCGAAGACGATATAAAGCCTTTTACGTGGTGAGGAACTTTTTGTAATTGGTTTATCAACAGATTAGTGCCTTTGATGCGGCTATCGCGAATTTCTTGTTTGCGTTTGTCGGTCCATTTGCCATCGGCCACGCTTGCCCCTGCCAGGTTAATAATATAATCGGTATAGGTAAGAGCAGCTTCTTCGATATAATCTTTTTCGATATCCCATCTAAAAGTTTTGTATTTCGACTTTTTGGCGCTGCTCCGGCTTAAGTGGGCTACTTCGTAACCCAGATCAATGAGCATTTCCGAAAGACGGGTACCAATCAGGCCCGTACCACCGGTTATTAAAATTTTACCTGCCATGAAATTTGTTTTGGCTGAATCCGTATACTTTAATTATGGTACTAAAACGAAACAACGCAACAAGTAGCTACAGGGGCGAGAATTTATAATAAAGACTAATTTACAAAGTAATTTAAAATTTATATATATAAAAAGTAAATTATTATAAAAATAATCTAAAATTATTTCCGAATGTACTGTAGAAACTCCTGCCGGTACTTATCTTCCTGAAATAACCCCGAAAACTCCGTTGTAATAGTGCTGCTGCCTACATCGTTCACTCCTCGACTCATTACGCATAAATGGTCGGCTTCAATAAATACCGCTACGTTTTGGGTGTGTAATACTTGTTTTAATTCGTCGGCTATTTGCATGGTGAGGCGTTCCTGCACCTGCGGGCGCTTGGCGAAATATTGCACAATCCGGTTTAATTTAGAAAGGCCTACTACGTTTTTCTCCGGAATATAGGCTACGTGCGCTTTGCCGATGATGGGCACAAAGTGGTGTTCGCAATACGAATAAATGGTTATATCGCGCTCCACCAGCATTTGGTTATACGCGTACCGGTTTTCGAAAAGCTTGGCGTGCGGTTTATTCTCCGGATTCAGGCCCCGGAAAACTTCGTTTACGTACATTTTAGCTACCCGGTGCGGGGTTCCCTGCAAGCTATCGTCCGTTAGATCCAAGCCCAAAGTGTGCATAATTTCCCGGAAGTAAAAAGTAATACGCTCAATTTTTTCGGCATCCGAAAGAGCAAAAGCATCCGGACGCAGCGGAGTACCAATAGAAGAATTAGTAGGAATTGGGTCGGTGTCTTCGGATTCCAAATCTAGAGGTATATTAGTAGTATCAGGTTTATCCATGGTATTCAACAAAATTACGGTCGGTTTCAAATAAAGTAACGGATAGTTCGTACGCCGCCGGAATTTTCTCCCGTAGCCGGTTCCAGATCACGATAGCAATATTTTCGGCTGTAGGATTCAGATTTTTGAATTCTTCGGTATCCAGATTTAAATTGTGGTGATCAAATTTAGCAATGACTTCCGTCTGAATCAGATCACTCAATAATTTCATATCGTACACGTAACCCGTTTCGGGGTTAACCGAGCCGGTTAGCTTCACCGTTAAAGAGTAATTATGGCCGTGATAATTCGGGTTATTACATTTGCCAAAAACCCGCTGATTCATTTCGGGGCTCCAGGCTGGGTTGTTCAGCCGATGAGCAGCATTAAAATGTTCTTTTCTACAAACGGTTACTTTCATTAATAGAGCTTAACAGGCTAAGGTAATAAATTGTTCTGGATTTAAGGTCTTTTAGTAAATTGGATGTAGTTATTATACGCAGGGCAAAATTTTTTATTCACTTTTTTAAATCATAAAGCAAATAAGTACCTGCATAATTCTTTCAAAATGGCATTAAAAGAAAAAGCCCTTCTGCCTGGTTTGCAGAAGGGCCTTTAAAATTAAGATAATATAATTTAGGCTATTTGGGCGTCTAATTTCTGAGCAAGGGTAGCTTTTGGTACAGCACCTACTTGTTTATCTACAACCTGGCCGTTTTTAAATACGAGCAGGGTAGGAATGCTGCGAATGCCAAACTTAGCCGATGTTTGCGGATTAGCGTCAACGTCTACTTTACCTACTACTACTTTACCTTCGTATTCGCCGGCTAATTGTTCTACTACCGGACCAACCATGCGGCAAGGTCCGCACCATTCAGCCCAAAAATCTACCAGTACGGGTTTATCAGAATTAATAACTTCATCGAAGTTTGCATCCGTTATTTCAATTGCTTTGTGTGCCATAACTTTTTAATTAAGCATTAAGTTAAAATAATTATTATAGTGATATAGGCTTCAAATATAGTTCCAGGCAGAATTTCTGCCATTTCGGCTTACTTCTTTTAACTCTAAACAATCAAATTAGGTTTTAAAAAGAAGTAAAGTTTTGTAAATCTATCGTAAAAACACGATAAAAGCAAATTTTGTTTCACCTGACAACCTGGCTGCCATACAATCTGTCAGGTGCAGGTTTAAATTGTGCTTTTTCTGCAATAAATTACTCAACAGCTATCCTTTAAAATTGTTACGTCTAAGGTTAATAACCCGAAAGTAGTTCTAGAAAAACGTAGTGATATAGTTCGTTCTTTTTTGCCAGATAAAGTATAGCTTCTTTAATTTAAAAGTTGTTTAGCGTTTCAAAGTTTATCTAGTATAACACCTTTTAAGGTTTTTACCAGAAGTAATTCGGGGAGATATGCGGTCTGGGTTGGGATGACACTACTAATAGCAACATATTTCGAAAGTAATTTAAATAGTAAATTGCTTTTAAGTAAGTTCTTCTGGTGAAGGTTGTATTGCTAAATGGGTGGGCAAACCGTCTAAACTTACTAAATTCTTTTCTTGCTTGTATGCTTCTAATCCTTTTGCTCCTTTTTTCTCGGCCCAATCAAAATGAATAGCGCGCTCGCCTTCGTAATTGTATAAGGGCACGCCAAAACCACAGGATGTTTGTACCAGGTGAATATCGGCCACTATAATCTGGCGGGTACTGGGGTAAATAGTAAAATTGGGTGCGTACGTTGCCCATTGCGTAGAATTGGGCAGCACCGTAAAGCCTTTGCCGTATAATCTTAAAATGATAGGAGCTCCCGCAAAAGAGCAAAACATAAAAGTAATCCGGCCATTTTCCAGGGTATGCGCCGAGGTTTCGTTACCACTGCTGATTAAATCCATGTAGGCTACTTGGTTTTCTGACAAAACCCGGAAACAATCCAACCCTTTGGGCGATAAATTAATGTGACCTTCCGGGCTTAAAGGCGCGGTACTCACAAAAAAGATATGCTGCTTTTGAATAAACTCCTGATGCGCCGGTTTTATAGAGTCATGAAATTTACCCATAGTCTGAATGCTTTAATGGCTGTGCATGAAAAGTAAGAAATACGAATTAAGTTTATAATTTATGGTCTGTTTAGATTTTAGAAGTAAGTATCTCTTTTACATTATTTATTATTTACTAAAAATTAGTAGAAAATCTATTCTCCCTTATTAAAGTAGATTTACTTCGAAATCTAGAATAGTAAAAACCTATAGCCTATTTATTAGCATAGTTGTATATACCATAAACCAATAAGATTTCGAAAAAATGTTTTATCTTCCATTTAGAAGCTGAAATAAAATATATGAAGTCGATTGGTTCCTTAGATAAGTATCCCACCCAAAATTGCTGCATAAAATGTGTTTTCCTTATTCTGTTATTCTTGCTTCCAATATGTACGTTCGCTGACATTCATTTTACTCAGAAGCCGGATAGTAATTTAATTAAGCAATTGCTGGATTCGGGTTATGTAATGGAAAGCATCAACCCCCAGGCGGCCTTAAATATTTACGCCGAAGCCAATCAAATTAGTAAAAAAATAAATTATGTTTTGGGTCAGGCAAAAGCGCAGCATTACAGTGGCATTGTTTATTCAGACCGCAGTGAATACCAATCTGCCTTAATGCGGTACCAGAAAGCCATGAAGCTTTACCAACAGATTAATTATAAAAGAGGGATTGGCGCTTGTTATACGAATATGGGTAACCTGTTTCGGTATCAAGGTAAACTGGACAGTGCCTTAGCATATCACCAATTTGCCATTAATTTTTTTAAACAATCGTCGCAATTAGACGGATTATCTATGGCGTATGGCAATGCGGGAGGGATATTTCAGCAGATGAAGCAATTTGAGAAAGCCAATAATTATTTTACACAAGCGGTAAATGCGGCGGCGCAGGTTAATGATTCGCTTTCCTTATGCCGGGCCTTAATTAATAAGGGTACGGCCTTAAACGATTTAAAGAAATACGATGAATCTGTTAAAATAAATATTCAGGCATTAAAAATTGCTGAACTACTTCAGGATGATTATGGTCTTCAGTTGGCCAATATAAATTTTGCGGATCATTATAAACGAAAGAAACAATATGCCAGAGCCATACAGTTTGGACTGAAGGGTTTACATTATGCCCAAAAGCTTTCTACTCCTTATGATGTAGCTGATATAAAGAAAAGAATAGGAGATTTATATCTGGAAAATGGAAATTTTGCTAAAGCCAAAACTTTTTACCTAGAGGCCATAGAACTTTCCGAAAAAATAAAAGCCACGGAGATTTCTGCTACTGTTTATACTTCTTTGCATAAGCTATATGCGGCCACCGCAGACTATAAACCCGCTTATAATTACCAGACCTTAGCTCAACAATACCAGGACAGTATTTTGGGAGAAAAACAATTAAAAATAATAAATGAATTAGAGGTAAAGTACCAATCGCTGCAAAAAGATAAGGAATTGGCCCAACAACAATTGCAACTAGAAAAGAGCAGGCAATATGTAATTTATAGCATTGGCGCCTTTTTGATTGCTTTATTGGTGGTTCTGTTACTGTATCTGTATTTTAATTACAAAGGAAAGATTTACCACAAACAATTAAAAGCTGTTCAGCAGGAAAAAGAAATACAGGTGTTACAGGCCTTGATGCAGGGCGAAGAAAAAGAACGCACCCGCATTGCCCGGGACCTGCACGATGAGGTAGCCGGTATGCTGGCGGCCGCTAAAATGCACATGAATTCGCTGGTTTTACAGGCACAGGAAATTATTCAGCATAAAGGTTACCACCAGGTAGTAGATCTTTTGGACGAAGCTTCGGTGTCGGTGAGGAAAACGGCGCACAACTTAATGCCGGAGGTGTTAATGCAACATGGTTTAGATAAAGCCTTGTGCCGCTTTTGTAACAACATAAGCAATGATAAACTGCTGGTGGTGCAATACGATTCGTGGGGAGACATTGGCAGGTTTGCGGCAGAATTTGAGCTGTCGGTTTACAGAATTGTGCAGGAACTGTTAAACAATACCATCAAACACGCTCATGCTACCGAAGCTATTGTACAGTTAAGCTACCAGGGTAATGTCCTTTCGATTACAATAGAGGATTACGGAGTTGGTATTAATCTGAATAACCTTTCCGAAGAGGGGATGGGTATGCATAGTTTGAGGTCGCGGGTAAATGCTCTCCAGGGCAAAATAGATGTTTCTTCAGATGTTGGGCAGGGCGTAAGTGTTTATCTGGAGTTTGATACTACTGAATGTACCGTGGAATCCGTGAGGGAAGAAATAACAAGATAGTTATCTGATGTTTAAACCGGAATGTTTATACTAGTTACATAAGGTAAACTTTTAAACCCAGTTATTTAGTAGCTGTATACACTTTTTCAATATAAAGCTTCCTGGCTATAATTCAATCAAGCGCATTGTGTGAAAGCAATAACACCTAACGCGGGAGAAAAAATTGCTATGTGTATTAATTGGCAAGAAGTTTTACAAGGTCTACCCAATAGTTAGTTTTCTGATGCACCCTTCTTTTCCAATTTCACATTTAATAGTTAATTTTGAATTCTTATGAGACTATTAAATATTTTATTGGCAGGCATTTTATGCCTGAATCTTACTTCTTTGCTGGGGAAACCAGTTACTTTAAATACCAAAGGCTTAGCTACTCCTCCTCCTCGTATCATTCGTACCTGCTGCTCATTTGGTTCTGAGTTAAAAATGGCAGTTATACCGGTAAAAAAGGTTACGCAAATTAGTTGTATCAGCAATTTAGGTCCACATCAATATTTAGGCAGCAGTAAAGAAGGTAACGGCATCATTTATACCAAACACGGCGGTTTTGTTGATATGGGCCACTTACGTGATCAAGCCGATTGGACAGCCTACCTGTATGCTTTAATTCGGGAAAGTCAAAAAAATGGCGTAACAATCCAACGCTTGGGACATGAAGGTGGTACAAAAGAGTTAAACCTGAATATACCCGCCGATTTAGATAGCACAGATGCCATTTTATTGGCTGGCCGGATTGCTTATGACTTATCGGTGTGGCACGAAATAGCCACCTGGTATGGCGCCTCTTATATCCCTTTTGTTACCGAACGGTATTCCAGCTTTTCTATCGAAGATGCATACTCCAACTTATTAGGGGTTACCTTGGGCATGGAAGCTCTTAAAAGCGATTTACCCTACGAGCAAGCCATAACTCAATTAATAGCCAAAACATTAAATAATTTAGAAGCTGTAGCCACTGAAGCAGATACCCATGCTGCCATGGAAAGTGTACTTAATGTTTGGTGGACACGCGATAAAAGGTTACCTAGCGGCAAAATATTGTTGGCGCGCCAGATAGAGGTTTATCCAGTTGTAAGGCCTTTGCTTCTCCCGGGTACAGCTAACGCCCTAGATGCAGCTGCTTTTGAGTTAACTGTTCCGGACCAGACACAAGCTCATAAGTCCTTATCTGACTTTTACCAGCTTACGATTAAGCCAAGCTATAAAGTGCCGCTTCACTTAATTTTTCCGGAAGAAGAAAAACATTTTGTTACCCAAACAGATTTTGCTTTACTTCTGCGCCAGATTGAAAAAGAAGAGCGGGCCCAACAACTGCAAACTAATTCACGAATCGTAAATTGGCGGTCTGGTAGTTGAAATATTTTTGTTCATATTGATTATTAATCTCAGATAAATTACTACAACAAAAGGCCCATAATACATGGGCCTTTTTCGTTTTTTACTCCTTCATATTGCTATCTTATCCAGGTGTATAAACTCAGACTGGCGGCATGCAGGGGCAGCTAAGCAAACCTTCTTGTTGTAGGTTCTGCCGTGTCAGGTGTTATCACCTGACACTTAATGACAGCATTAAAATCTACAACAACTTACAAACCCCCAATTCCTTTTCCTTTACCTTCAAAATAAATGTTTTCGGGTCGATGCGGTATTTGCGGGAGAACATTTCCACGGTGAGGCGTTCGTTGGGTTCGCAGAGTACCAGTTCCAGTTTTTTCTGGCCAGGTGATTCCTGTGCGGCTTGTTCAATATGGTCGATTTGCAGAGCATTCAGAGTACGAAGGTCGATGTCTAACCGAACACCCTGGGCTAATTTTTCGGCCACATCGCCGAGCAATTGCATGTTGGTAGGCTTCAATTCCCACTGGTCTTCTGATTTATAACGCAAGGTTACTTTGCCTTTTACAAACAAGAACATACCGTCTTTTAAATAAGGCGAGAACTTTACGTAATCTTCCCCGAACAAAGCCAGACCTAAAGTAGAATCATAATCTTCCAGGGTAAACAGCGCAAATGGATTTCCGTTTTTTCCCGTCCGGATGACAATATTACTTACAATACCGGCCACTGAAATATCGCGGTTTTTGTATTCGGCAATTCGGTCCAAAGGACAAGTGCAGTACGAGTCAATTTCTAATTTAAACTGGTCGAGCGGGTGACCGGAAATGTAAAAACCTACCACTTCTTTTTCCCGGCGCAGCATTTCGGTTTGGCTCCAAGGTGCTACTTCCGGTACTTTGGGCAAGGGAATTTGCACGGCACTACCACCGCCAAACAACGATTGTTGGGAGGAACTTTGCTCGGCCTGGTATTGGTTACCAAAACGGATAGATTTTTCGAGTAAATTCAGGTTTTCGCCGTCGGGTATTTCAATGTATTGCGCCCGGTGGTAGCGCTCAAACGAATCGAATGCTCCGGCTTGGGCTAAACTTTCAAAAGTTTTCTTGTTTACTGCCCGCAAATTGGCTCGTTTGGCAAAGTCAAAAACATCGGAGTAGGGTCCTTTTTTCTCCCGTTCTTCCAGAATAGCTTCTACCGCTGCTTCGCCAGTTCCTTTTACCGCTCCTAAACCAAAACGAATAGCGCCATCTTTGTTAACGTTAAATTTATAGATGGATTCGTTCACGTCCGGACCCAACACCGGTACTTGCTGGCGACGCGCTTCTTCGATAAAGAAAGTTACTTTCTTAATATCGTTCATGTTGTGCGTGAGAACGGCCGCCATGTACTCTGCGGGGTAATGCGCTTTTAAATAACCTGTTTGGTAAGCCACTACCGAGTAAGCCGCCGAGTGCGACCGGTTAAAGCCGTACTGGGCAAATTTCTCCATTACGTCGAATACTTCCGACGCTTTTTTCTCGGGTATTTTATGGAGTTCCTTGGCACCTTTAATAAATTTCTCTCGCTCTTTGGCCATTTTGGCCATATCTTTTTTACCCATTGCCCGGCGCAGCAAGTCGGCACCACCCAGGGAGTAGCCCGCTAAGATCTGGGCCGTTTGCATAATTTGCTCCTGGTACACCATAATGCCGTAGGAGTAATTCAGGATGGGTTCCAGCAGTTCGTGCGGGTATTCAACCGGTTCGCGGCCGTGTTTCCGGTTAATAAAGTTAGGAATGAACTGCATTGGACCGGGCCGGTAAAGCGCGTTCATGGCAATTAAATCCTCGATATTCGTTGGCTGCAAATCTTTTAAGTACATCCGCATGCCTTCGGATTCAAACTGGAAGGTACCAATGGTGTCACCGCGTTGGTAGAGCGCAAAAGTCTTTTCGTCTTCCAGAGGTATTTCATCGATATTAATATCTACGCCGTGATTGGTCTTAATCAATTCTAAAGCATCGCGAATAATGGTTAGGGTTTTGAGACCCAAAAAGTCCATTTTCAGCATGCCCGCGCTTTCAATTACCTTACCGTCGAACTGCGTTATGAGCAGGTCTGAATCTTTAGAGGTAGAAACCGGAATGTAATTGGTAATATCATCGGGAGCAATAATTACCCCTGCCGCGTGAATACCGGTATTACGGACAGAACCTTCCAATTTTTCTGCCAGTTGCACTACTTTTCCCCGGTGGTCGTTGCCCGCCCGAATGTTAGCCAGTTCCGGCGATTCTATAAATGCTTTAGCCAGGGTAGTACCCGGCGTTTCGGGCACCATTTTGGCCAGTTCATTAGCCTCAGATAAAGGCAATTCGGTAGCGCGGGCCACGTCTTTAATGCTCGATTTGGCCGCCATGGTACCAAAAGTGATAATCTGGGCTACCTGGGTTTTACCGTATTTCCCCACCACGTAGTCGATTACGCGCTGGCGGTTTTCGTCGTCGAAGTCAATATCAATATCGGGCATACTTACCCGTTCCGGATTTAAAAAACGCTCGAAAAGCAGGGAATACTTTATGGGGTCGATGTTGGTAATACCAACGCAATAGGCTACCGCCGAACCGGCGGCGGAACCCCGGCCCGGCCCAACTACTACTCCCATGGCCCGGCCTTGATTAATAAAGTCCTGCACAATTAAAAAGTAACCCGCAAATCCCATGGTTTCGATAATCTGCAGCTCATAGTTCAGGCGTTCTTCAACTTCGGGGGTAATTTCTTTGTACCGTTTCTTAGCGCCTTCAAAGGTCAAATGGCGCAAAAAAGCATCCGGTCCGGCGTGTTCCGCCGGTATCGGAAAGTTGGGTAATAGTATATCGCGCTGCAGTTTGGGCGGCGTTATTTTATCAACGATTTCGTTTGTATTGTCTACTGATTCCGGCACGTCGCGGAACAGTTGGTTCATCTGCGCCTGCGTTTTGAAGTAGAATTCGTCGTTGGGGAAACCAAAGCGGGTTTGCGGCCGGGGCTTCTGCATTTCTTCTTCAATCCGGTACAGCATCCGGCGGGCTACTTCGTCGTTGTTTAAGTTTTTGCGGAGGTTATCCAGGTGGTCGTAAGCAACCTCGCCCTTAGAAGTTAACAACCGGAAATATTTGGTGTTGAAATCACCAACCGGAATACTTTCGTCTTCGCCGGTATTCACGCAGAGCAGAATGTCGTGGGCATTCCAGTCGTTTTGCTCAATGTAGTGCGAGTCGTTGGTGCAAATTACTTTTACGTTGTATTTCTTCGCCCACTTGAGTAATACCTGGTTTACATCTTCCTGGCTCTTACCGGTGTTATCAATATTTTGCAGGCCGTGCCGCTGAATTTCGATGTAATAATCTTCGCCGAATAAATCGAGCCACCATTTCAATATTTCTTCGGCTTCTTCTTCGCTTTTCCATAAAATAGCTTGCGGTACTTCCGCCCCAATGCAGCAACTGGTGGCAATTAAGCCCTTCGAGTATTTTTGCAGAAGCTCTTTATCAATGCGTGGCCATTTACTATACAAACCTTCAATGTAGCTCATGGAGCAAAGCTTCGACAGGTTTTTGTAGCCGTCCTGGTCTTTGGCCAATAAAAGTTGATGGTAGCGGTTATCGCGTTGTTCTTTAGTAAAAACTTTCTGATGGCGGTCCTGCACCAAATAAAATTCGCAGCCCACAATGGGTTTTACGTTGTATTTATTGGCTTCGGCCACAAAGTTAAAAGCCCCAAACATATTACCGTGGTCGGTCATAGCAACGGCCTTCATACCATCGGCTTGGGCTTTCTTCATCAGGCCGCCAATGCTGGCAGCACCATCGAGCAAAGAGTATTGAGTATGGCAGTGTAAATGCGAGAATTCAGGCACGAGAAGTGAATTAGAAATTAATAATTACAAATTAGAAATGGAAGATAAGGAAAAATCAGCATCGGTTGAACTACCATTATCTCCGGTTCACAACAATAAAATTAAGCAAAAAGTAGCAGTTCCGAAAGCAAAAGTTAAGCTCATTAGGTTACTCCTTGCTTAAGATTATGGGTAAGCAGGAAAGTTAGATAAGCTAAAAATCAAAGCACCAGTTATGTTACTAAATCCGCATCCTAGTTTTAGTAAATATTTCGGCGAATCAGTTAGTGAAGAAAGCCTGACACCTGTTTCCTTTGGCAATAAATGGTTTTTTAAAGTTCTGGTGCCTACAGTGGGCACTTTCTGACGAATGGAAGCATAAACCTTCTTAAAAGAGCCCAACCTTAGTTCCGGATTTAATTTTTTACTGATTTAAAATTATTTCAGCCTATTGTTAACTTTTTCGTAAAGTTAGTTTGGTAACGAAAAACCAGATCAGGGTAAACGAATGGAAGCAACAGCAGAGAAGAAAAACAAAGTTACATTAGCCGAAATGTTTCGGGCCTTGCAGTACCGGAATTACCGGCTCTTTTTTATGGGGCAAGGTGTTTCTTTAATTGGTACCTGGATGCAGCAGGTAGCCATGAGCTGGCTGGTTTATCGACTTACTAATTCTGTTTTGTTGTTAGGTATTTTGGGTTTTGCCGGTCAGGTACCAGCATTTCTGTTAGGGCCTTTTGCCGGTGTACTTTCTGATCGATTTAATAAACACCGCATTTTAATTTTAACGCAATCTCTAGCTATGCTGCAAGCTACAATTCTAGCCGTGTTGGTGCTTACTAATGCGGTAACTATCTACTGGATTTTGGCTCTGAGTATATTCTTAGGAATTGTTAATGCTTTTGATACTCCTACCCGGCAGTCCTTCGTCATAAACCTGATTGATAAGCGGGAAGATGTTAGTAATGCCATTGCTTTAAATTCGTCGCTGTTTAATGTGGCCCGTTTAGCCGGACCTTCTATTGCAGGTTTAGTAATTGCGGCGGTAGGGGAGGGGATGTGCTTTGCACTTAATGCGCTTAGTTATATAGCCGTACTTTTTTCTCTTTTAAGTCTTCGGGTTCAGCTTAAACCTTCTACAAAAAAAGACATACGGGTATGGGAATCGTTGCGCGAAGGATTTAAATACGTAGTAGGTTTTCCACCCATTCGGGCAATTCTGCTGCAAATTGGCTTAATTAGCTTGTTTGGCATGCCTTTTAGTGTTTTAATGCCAGTATTTGCCCGCGATATTTTGCACGGTGGCGCTAACACACTCGGTTATTTAATGGGAGCTTCCGGAATTGGGGCATTAACCGGGGCTTTATACCTGGCAAAGCGTCCGTCGGTGTTAGGTTTAGGAAAAGTAATTATTACGGCTACCTTAATGCTTTCTTTTGGCTTAATTTGTTTCTCTTTTACGCGCCACATTGGGTTTGCACTTGTATTTATTACTATTACCGGTTTTGGCATGATTGTGCAAATGGCGGCAAATAATACTATTTTGCAGACTATTGTTGAAGATGATAAACGTGGCCGGGTGATGAGTTTTTATTCCATGGCATTTCTGGGAATGGCGCCATTTGGTTCGTTGCTGGCAGGTACCTTGGCCAATCGTATTGGGGTGCCCTACACGCTTTTGATCTGTGGTTGTTTGTGTAGTTTAATTGTAATTCCGTTTGCAATACAATTGCCCAAAATGCGCCGGTTAGTACGGCCAATTTACCAACAATTAGGTATTTTACCGCAGGTGGCAACCGGAGTACAAACCGCCTCTAACTTAACCATGGCTCCCGAACAGCGGTAATTAGTAGCTTTAGATAAAAGGTAATAAACTGCTCCCAACCCCACTTCATCTGAAGCATGGAGCTTTCCTTTATAATTATTAACTAACTTTTAAACCTTTTAGCTTGCAACCTATAACTTGCAACTTGTAACCTGTAACCTATAACTTGAAACCAACTACTTCCGGCTACTGGATTTTGGTTTAATAGTAAGTTTTTCACCCGGCGCCACGCTGAAATCCGATTTGTTGTTCCAATCCATAATTTCTTTAATGGTAACTCCGTATTTCCGGGAAATCTGGTACATAGATTCGCCGGCTGATACCACGTGTTGCGTAGTTACCGCATTTGCCGTAGTAGCCCGTTCGGTTACCGGTGGCATAGAAGCAACTGTTACTATTGGTTTCGTAACTACCGAAACACTTTGAACAGGAGTATCGGTAGGCGGAGTAAGCCGTAGATTTTGCCCAATAGCTAATCCTAAAGTGCTTAAATTATTCCAGGTTTGCAGTTGATTTACCGGAATATCGTAAAGCCGCGAAATACTATACAAGGTTTCACCCTTCGTAACCACGTGTTCGGTTATAGTTACGGAAACCGTGTTGGCAATAGTTCCTGACGGAGTAATATTTACTTTTTCTTTCGAATTAACTGTATCTGAAGTTTCGGAAGCAGTGGCTATAGATTCTGAATCAAGAAGAACAGAATCATTGGTTGAAGTTCCTTTCCGGTTAGGATACAAATTCTGGTTTTTAGGCTCCGTATTTTGGGCAACTTCCTCTTGAGATTCTTCACTGGCTAAAGTAGAATCTACTATCACATCGTCTTCGGAATCTGAAACTTGAGCAACATCGCTCGAAGAGGATGCCTGATTTTCTGATTCCTGAATGGAATCATTTTTGGAGGTAATTCCCGTTTCGGCTTTTGAACCTGCATTAGGTACCACGGGTGCAGTAGCTACTGGTTCAGTATCGTCGGCTTCTTCATTTACTTCGGTCAGATTTTCGTCTACTTCTACGGGTTGGGTATCTACTTTTGCTACTTTTTCCGGATCTGGTTTTACTCCGAAGATATTGGCTAACTTATCTTCAACTGTATTTTTTGGAGCTGGTTTACTAACTGGGGCCGAAGATTTTTGGGGAGCAACTTTGGGCTCGTTTTTAGCAATTATAAGGGGCTTTTCCGGGGTTTGTGGTTGCGGAGTAGGAGCCGAAGGTTTAACTTCCTGGTATTCTACGGGTACATGGCTTGGCCGCCGTTGCTGCAACCACATAACGCGACCCGCTAGCAGACGCTCATTTTTCCGCAAGCGGTTATACCAAAGCAAAGATTTTACTTTTACCCCAAACTTTTGCGCTACGTTCCAGGTTTGTTCTCCCTCCTGAACTGCATAGTAAGCGGTACTGGCTTTGCTGCCTTTTCGTTCTAAGTAATACGTTTCGCCGGCAATTACAGCATCGTGGCTCCCTAAATCGTTATACTGCCGGAAACGTTTGCTGCTTACTTTACCCGCTTTAGCCAAATTATCAATCGAATCGCCCTGGCGGGCTACAATTGCTTTTAAACCGTTATGCTTTTTAAGAATAGCCGGACCAGGCAAAGAGCTGGATTTAATTGGACTAGCTGCGGGTATTCCAGCTTTGTTGGCGGCCAGTACAACTTGTTGCTGATTAACGTTGGTTACGGGTACCAATACCGTATAGGGCTTATTACCGGGTACAACACTGCCACTCAGCCATTTATTATACTTCTGAATTTCGGCATAATCGGTTTGTGTAGCTAATGCAACATCGCTTAAACTTTGGCCAACAGTTACGGGTACTTCCTGCAATACAATCGGGGGAGAAGGGTTTTTACCAATAAAATTTTCGAAAGCAACTTTATGGGCCAAAAAGGTTAAAATATACCAATTGGTTTTACCGGTTACTTCCATTTCCTTGCTACCTGTGTGGTCTGATTTAGCATGCGATTTGGCGCCGGTAAAACCTAAATAATACGAAAGTAAGGTGTTAAACCAGTTTTTATAGTAAATAGAATTGCTTTTTACTAAGTATTTAGCCGCCCCCCGGCTGGAGTTAACAATGTGCTTGCGTTCGTCTACATCCGGCGTTATAAGTAAACCATGATCCGCGGCGGCTTCTTTTTTAAATTGCCAGAAACCTACCGCATTTGAAGTAGAAATAGCATCCGAAACTAGACCGCTTTCCTGTAATACCAGGTATTTAAAATCATCGGGTAAGCCTTCTTCGGCAAAAATGCGGGATATAATCGGGAAATAAGCGTCGGCTCGATCTACTTTCGCCTGAAAATACTGAGGATATTTGAGCAAACCATCTACCTGCTTCTGAATAGCTTTTCGGGCATCTTCGTTAATTATTAAATGCTGATCAGCAAAATAAATATTATCCGGTACTACTACAGTTTGGGCCTGGGCCACCAAACAAAATAATCCGAACAGAAGCAGTAAGAGATTCTTCTTCATGGTATTCAGCAATTAAATTTAAATTAAGAGCGCACTTCAGCTAATTGGGTAACCCGGGCAGTATTGTTTGCTCGCTAGTTTGCAGCAGAAAGTATCGAAAATATTGGATATACCCAGAAGCAAATTACCCTATTTAAAACCAGATAGTAAATTTTTGCCGTAATTACTTCTCTACATTTTTTCCACAGCTATTATCCACATAGGTTAAATGTTATTTTGGGTAATAAATTGTTAATTAGGTTTTTAGCGGGAGATTTGGTGTTGATTTTACCCACTATTATATTTTTTGCGTACTACTTCTGTTTTAGCCACCCGTATTGTTTGACTTGGAACGTAATCTCAGGAAAAAGTAAAACTGCCAAGCTGTCACGTTTTAAAGAAAACTTTTCGGCTGGAATAAATTTTGAGACCGGGCATTTATCCTACAACGTAAACGAAAACAGACTTAATATAAATTATAAAAAGCATTATGGCAGAAAAAGGTAATATTTCGATTCACACCGAGAATATTTTTCCGATTATTAAAAAGTTCTTGTACTCCGACCACGAGATTTTTTTGCGCGAGCTGGTGTCAAACGCCGTGGACGCATCTCAAAAGTTAAAGCGCTTATCGGCAATTGGCGAGTACAAAGGAGAGTTGGGCGACCTGAAAGTGAAAGTGGCCGTTGATAAAGAAGCCCGTACTATTACCGTAAGCGATAACGGTATTGGTATGACTGCCGAAGAAATTAAAAAATACATTAACCAAATTGCTTTTTCGGGCGCTACTGAGTTCGTAGAAAAATACAAAGACAAACCCGACGCTAACCAGATTATTGGTCATTTTGGTTTAGGTTTCTACTCCTCGTTTATGGTAGCGGATACCGTAGAAATTATTTCGCAATCGTATCAGGAAAACACTACTGCTGCGCATTGGGTTTGCGACGGCTCTACGGAATTTACTATTTCCGATACGGAACGTGCGGAACGGGGTACTGACGTAATATTAAATATTGCGGCTGATTCGGAAGAGTTTTTAGAAGAAGCCCGCATTCAGACTATCCTGAATAAATATTGCAAGTTTTTACCGGTACCAGTTGAGTTTAAAGGAGAAATAATTAATAACCCAACCCCAATCTGGACCAAATCGCCTTCCGAATTAACCGACGAGGATTACAAGAATTTCTATAAAGAGCTGTATCCGTTCTCCGAAGATCCGCTGTTTTGGATTCACTTAAACGTAGATTATCCTTTTAACTTAACGGGTATTTTGTACTTCCCGAAACTGAAAAACGAGTTCGAATTTCAGAAAAACAAAATACAGCTGTACAGCCGCCAGGTATTTATTACCGATGAGGTTAAAGATGTAGTACCAGAATTTTTAATGTTGCTGCACGGGGTTATTGACTCGCCGGATATTCCTTTAAACGTATCCCGGAGTTTCTTGCAAGCCGATTCGAACGTAAAGAAAATCAATACTTATATTACTAAAAAAGTAGCTGATAAACTAGCCGAAATCTTTAAGAAAGAGCGCGAGAACTTCCAGGACAAATGGAACGACATTAATATTTTCGTGAAATACGGTATGCTGTCCGACGATAAGTTTTACGAAAAAGCCAAAGATTTTGCGCTTTTACAGAACATTGAGGGCAAATACTTTACCATTGACGAGTACAAAGATTTTATTCAGGCCAACCAGAAAGACAAAAACGATAACCTGGTAATTCTGTATACTACCGACGAAGATAAGCAACATGCTTTTGTGGAATCGGCTAAAGACCGTAGCTACGATGTTTTAAAGTTGGATACGATGATCGATAGCCACTTTATTGGTATGCTGGAGCAAAAGCTGGAGAAAGTTACCCTGAAGCGCGTAGATGCTGAAACAGTTGATAAACTCATCGAAAAAGATGAAACCAAAGAATCGGTTTTGAGCGAGGATGAGAAAACCCAGCTGAAAGAAATTTACGAAAAGGCGATCAATAATACCAATATGCACGTTACCATTGAGCCACTTTCGCCGCAAGACCAACCGGTGGTAATTACTTTACCGGAGTTTATGCGTCGAATGAAAGATATGAGCAAAACCGGTGGAGGTGGTATGATGTTTATGGGCAATATGCCGGATACGTACAACGTAAGCGTAAACGCGAACCACCCTATCAACAACCGGATTTTAAGCGCGCAAGACGACAGCAAAGAAAAAATTGCGAAGCAAGCATTTGACTTAGCTTTATTGTCGCAAAACATGTTAACCGGTCCGGCCTTAACTGCCTTCGTAAAACGCAGCGTAGAGTTGATCGAGAAAGACTAATTTTTAAAATTTTTAATAAAACAAAAAGGCCGGAACTGCTCCGGCCTTTTTGTTTTATGCCCTAAAGTAAATAATAGCCGGAAAACAACACTATGGCACCCACTATGGCGCGGAAGTTACTTCCGTGACTTGCCAATGAGCTTGGAGAAAGGCTATTGTTTAGTAAAAAATGACCTTGGCTTTTTTCCTGGAAGGCGCGGAAGTAACTTCCGCGCCATAGTGCCATAATTAGGTATATATAACTTATAGGTTGCTTTACAAGTAAAGAATCATTTAAACTGAATTATTTAATTAAAAATCGATAAAAGAATCTATCTGCTCTAGCAATAAGCTTTCGTACAAAGGATTAGTTAGTTCCCCGTTAGCCAGGCTCTTAGAAATATAATTTAATCGCGGTTTAGCGGCTAATACGTGCATGCCCATGTAATGTAAAATATCAGTCAGGTGACTGAGCGCTAAAGCCCCGCCTTGCGAACCAGTAGAGATGCCCACCATCGCTGCTTTTTTATTCTTGAAACTTCCCGGATAACTCAGGCCATCAATAAAGGCTTTCAGCACGCCCGGGAAAGATGCATTGTACTCCGGCACTATAAAAACAAACTTATCGGTACTTTCAATTAATTTGGTTAGCTCGTTATACTGGTCGTTTTTACCGGCGTTGTGGTACAAGGCGGTAAAAACAAAATCAGCCGGCAAATCCATTAAATCCAAAATCTGATTGGGCATCTGGCGTTTATATAGCAAGCGGGCATAAATATCAGAAATAACGCGGGCGTTGGAACGAGGACGATTGGTGCCGGATATAATGGTGATCATGAACGAGAATTTTAAAATATAGACCTTTGGTATTTGCTACCATTAAAAGTACATTTTTGTTTTACAACTGAGGATTTCATTAATAGCAAAAGAATACCGGTTACTAAAAGGCCATAAAAAAAGCGAACCTTACGATTCGCTTTCAATAATAGTAAATTTAGTAATTAACCTACGTTTTCGGAAGTAAGTTTAGCACCCAGGTATTCCCGGTTAAGCATTGCTATATTCTCCAAGGAAATTCCCACCGGACATTCGGCGGCGCAGGAACCAATGTTGGAGCAGGCACCAAATCCTTCGGCATCGTGCTGGGCTAGCATATTTTCAACGCGGGTTTTGCGCTCTACTTTTCCTTGCGGTAATAAAGCTAACTGCGATACTTTGGCACTTACAAATAACATGGCCGAAGCATTTTTACAAGCTGCCACGCAAGCACCGCACTGAATACAAGTAGCGGCATCAAAAGCTTTATCCGCAATTGATTTCGGAATTGGAATTTCATTGGCATCGGGTACTCCACCGGTATTAACGGAGATATAACCACCTGCTTGCTGAATCCGGTCGAGAGCGGAGCGATCCACACTTAAATCTTTGTGCACCGGAAAGGCATCGGCGCGCCAAGGTTCAATAGTAATGGTTTGACCATCCTGAAATTTACGCATGTGCAACTGGCAGGTAGTGGTACCTTTTTCCGGACCATGCGCCCGGCCGTTGATGTACATGCTGCACATACCGCAAATTCCTTCGCGGCAATCGTGGTCAAAAGCAATTGGGTCCTCGCCACTCAGAGTTAAATCTTCGTTTACCACGTCTATCATTTCCAGAAAAGACATGTCAGGCGAAATGTTATTAGCATTATATGTAACCAGTTTACCTGGTGTATTTGCATTTTTCTGGCGCCACACCCGAAGGGTCAGGTTCATGGGCTTTGCATTTGGGTTATTACCAGCCATTTTATCTTTAATTATGAATGATGAATAACAAATTAGAAATTATGAATTAGAAATTAGAAATGGCTCACTGGCACGTATATCTTCTTTTTTGTCCATTTCTTATTTTCCCAATTTAAATTTCTAATTCATAATTTCTGATTTTTAATTTGTTAAAATTATTTATAACTCCGTTGAGTGAGTTTTACATTTTCGAAATTAAGCGTTTCCTTATGCAAGTTTTCCGGCTGGTTATCGCTGGAGTACTCCCAGGCAGCTACGTAGGCAAAATTCTCATCATCGCGTAAGGCTTCGTTTTCCGGCGTTTGATATTCTTCCCGGAAGTGGCCACCGCACGACTCATTCCGGTGAAGGGCATCATCTACCATTAATTCACCTAACTCCAGAAAATCAGCTACCCGTCCGGCTTTCTCCAGAGTCATGTTCAACTCTTCGTTGGCTCCTAAAACCCGCACGTTGCGCCAGAAATCTTCGCGCAGCTCCCGGATTTTTTGCTTAGCATGCTGCAATCCTTCGGCGTTACGGGCCATACCGCAATAATCCCACATAAGTAAACCTAATTCTTTGTGGTAGTGGTCAACGGTTTTGGTGCCATTAGTAGATAAAAATTGATTTACCCGGCTTACTACCTGCTGTTCGGCTTGGTTGAACGCCGGGTGATCAGTTGGTATTTTCTGAGCCGGCATTTGTGCCAGGTAATCACCGATAGTATACGGAATCACAAAATAACCATCTGCTAAACCTTGCATCAGCGCCGAAGCACCCAAGCGGTTAGCACCGTGATCCGAGAAATTACACTCCCCGGTAGCGTACAACCCCGGTATAGTCGTCATTAAATTATAATCTACCCACAAGCCACCCATTGTATAGTGTACTGCCGGGTATATACGCATAGGTGATTCGTACGGATTTTCGCCGGTAATTTTAGCGTACATATCAAACAAGTTACCGTATTTCTGACTTACCTTATCTAGTCCATCGCGCTGAATGGCATCGGCAAAATCGAGGTAAACGGCTAAACCAGTAGAGCCTACCCCACGACCTTCGTCACATGCTTGTTTGGCATTACGCGAAGCCACGTCGCGCGGCACCAAATTACCGAAAGATGGATATTTACGTTCCAGGAAGTAATCACGTTCTTCTTCCGTAATATCCTGCGGAGCGCGTTTATCTCCTACTGCTTTAGGCACCCATACCCGGCCATCGTTCCGAAGAGACTCCGACATTAAAGTTAATTTAGATTGATAATCGCCGGATACTGGAATACAGGTTGGGTGAATTTGAGTAAAGCACGGGTTAGCAAAGAAAGCGCCTTTTTTATGGGCCCGCCAGATGGCTGTAGTATTCGAACCCATAGCATTGGTAGATAAGTAAAACACGTTACCATAACCACCAGTAGCTAAAATTACTGCGTGTCCGCTGTGTCTTTCTATTTTACCAGTAACTAAATGGCGGGTAATAATACCGCGGGCTTTGCCATCTACTACTACTAAATCCAGCATTTCGGTACGCGGATACATTTTTACTTTACCGGCTGCAATCTGTCGGTTAAGGGCACTGTAAGCTCCCAATAATAATTGCTGACCAGTTTGACCCCGGGCGTAGAACGTGCGCGATACCTGCGCACCCCCAAACGAACGGTTAGCTAATAAACCGCCGTATTCGCGGGCAAATGGTACCCCTTGCGCCACACATTGGTCTATAATGTTAACAGATACTTGCGCTAAGCGGTACACGTTCGCTTCGCGGGCCCGGTAATCGCCCCCTTTTATGGTATCGTAAAATAACCGGTACACGCTATCACCATCGTTCTGGTAGTTTTTAGCCGCGTTAATACCACCCTGAGCCGCAATACTGTGGGCCCGACGAGCACTATCCTGGTAGCAAAATGCTTTTACATTATACCCCAATTCAGCTAAAGTAGCGGCAGCCGAAGCGCCAGCCAAGCCAGTACCTACTACAATAATATCGTATTTTCTTTTGTTGGCCGGGTTTACCAGCTTTACGTTAAATTTATGTTTTTCCCATTTTTCGGCTAAAAGGCCTTCGGGGATCTTCGCATCTAATATCATATAAGCAGATGAATTAAATTAACTCTGAAAGAAAAAGTAAAGCGGCATGGCGGCAAAACCTAAACATACCAAAATAGAGAAACCATAGCCGATTGCTTTAATAGCAGGCGTGTATTTTTTATGATTCAGGCCAAGGGTCTGGAAGGCACTGGCAAAACCATGAATTAAGTGAAAACAAAGGGCTGCCATGGCAATTACGTATAATAATACGTACCACCAAATCTGAAACGACTCCACTACCACCATGTATAAATTCTCGTTACCATAGGAGTCAGCGGGAATATCGCCAAAGCGGGCGCGCCAGAAAAAGTTATACAAGTGTACCAGTAAAAACACCAGTATCACGGTTCCTAACAAGCCCATGTTCCGCGACGACCAATTGCTGTTTTGGTCGAGGTGGTTAACGGCATATTTTACCGATCGGGCACTTTTGTTGCGGGAAGTGAGCATGTAGGCATCGTAAATATGAAAAAAGAAGCCTAATAAGAGTACAATTTCCAACGTCCGGATTACAGGATTATGCCCCATAAATTCCGAATAGATGTTAAAAGCCTGGCCAGCATCGTTTTTAAAAAGCTGCAGGTTGCCAATTAAGTGAACTACTAAAAAAGAGCAGAGAAACAGACCCGTTATGGACATAATAACTTTTCTGCCGATGGTACTAGAGAACGTTTTTGTGAACCAACTCATTTATACAAATAAAGTTTAAGTGATAGGTTAAAGCAATGTTTTGTTACGTTTTCAAAGGTAATGGCGGAGGGTATATAAAACAAAACAAATGCATATTTTGAATGAATCTAAATTAGGAGAGCAGGGCCACTATTATCTTGAATACTGCTGTATGTATAACAGTAATTATTTTTGTTTTGTTACTAAATTATTATACGTTTATCCGAATAAATAATTAAAAAGATATTCCCTGATATATGGGCAACGGAAAGTAAAGACTATGTCTGATTAGAAGGAACTTCTTTTTACTCACTTAAAAAATATGCCTTTAATAATTATTTAAATATAATTATTGTCATAAAATAATATCAATTTTACCAACACCTACGTTCTATTGCTAAAAAGCTTTTCTATGCGAATAAACTTACCCTCCAACATATCAATGCCGGTTTTCTGCGTGTGGGTACTGGTTTGGTGTTTGGGTTTTTCTACCACGGTGCAGGCCACACACATCCGGGCCGGCGAAATAATTGCCCGAAGCGATACTACTTTACCAGCCGCCAACCGCAACCCGCTTCGTTATTTTTTTAAAATGGTACAATATGCGGATGTAAATTCGCAGGCCGATAACCCTACGGCTATGGTAAGTTTCGGGGATGGAACCTATACAGCGGAGCCTGGTGCCCCTAGAACTGTCCACAGAAAAATAACTCCGGATACTTGGGAAAACGTGTATTATTTTGAACATACCTATAGTGGTCCAGGTACTTTTACCGTTGTTTATTACGAAGTAAACCGCAGTAAAAACGTGGTTAACATGACCCAATCCGACCAACAGGATTTTGTAATAAAAACAACTCTTACCATTGATTTATTTGAGCCCATAAACCATACTCCACAACTTTCGGTGCCACCGATTGATGTGGCTACCTCGGGTCAGCTTTGGGTGCATAATCCCGGCGCATTCGATGCCGATGGCGATAGTATCGCTTTTCGTCTGTTTCCCTCGCAACAGAATTTAACCGACGATTTAAAAATGCCTATGTTAGCCGATGTTTTTGGCTTTCAATGGCCAAATATGTTTGGGGGAACCGCTTTACCTAATCCGCCAGGTGGACCACCTACGTTTACCATTGATGCGGTAACCGGCCAAATTACCTGGAACACGCCTGGGCGCCTGGGGGATTATAATGTGGCTTTCTTCGTGGAAGAATGGCGGGATGGCCGTAAAATAGGGGAAGTACTCCGCGACATGCAAATCCGGGTTTTGCCCACGGATAATCGCCCACCTGTGCTTAACCAGAAAGATCTTTGCGTAATTGCCGGAACTTCTATCCAGGAAACGATTACCGCCACTGATCCGGATCCGGGTAATATATTAAAAATAGAAGCGTATGGGGGTATTTTTCCACCGGCTACTTTCAAGCAAATTAACAATAACAATGGTCAGTTTAACTGGCTTACCAGTTGTTTAGATGTGCGGGATAAACCTTATCAGGTAGTTTTCCGGGCGGTAGATAATGCGGCCATACCGTTGGCCGACTTAAAACCCTGGAGTATTCGGGTAATTGGTCCGGCCCCGCAAGGCTTGACGGCTACAATTGAAGGTGGCGGAATAAGATTAAACTGGCAAAACTACGAGTGCGAAGGCGCCGAGAAACTTTACATTTACCGTAAAGAAGGCGAATCTAATTTTGTTCCCGAAGTATGTATTACCGGGGTACCGGCATCTACCGGTTTCGTGCGCATTGGCGAAGTGAATAACGGGGAAGTTACTTTTTACGATAACGGCATAGCCGGAGGCTTAAAACGGGGCCAAACGTATTGCTATACCATTTACGCGGGCTGGGCACCTCCGGGCAACGGCGAAAGTTTAGCGGCTGCTCCCGTTTGTGTTACTTTACCGGATAATGTGCCCATGCTTACCAATGTAAGTGTTACGGAAACATCGACCACAACTGGTAAAATTCTAGTGAAATGGACCAAGCCACGCGAAGGAGTGGAAGGCTTAACCCCACCATTGCAATATCGCTTATCCCGAGTCGAAGGGCAGGTAGGTACTGTAGCTGCGTTTGCACCTATTTATCAAACTAATAATTTAAACGATACTACCTATACCGACACAAACCTGAATACCGAAGAAAACGCGTATACGTATAAGATAGAGTTTTTCCATTCGCCTAATGGGGGTACGCCTTCGGCTTTGGTAGATACGGCTTCCCCGGGTTCTAGTGTGCGACTCACTTCGGCTTCTGAAAATAAAACCAACGTTCTGACCTGGACTTACCGGGTACCCTGGAATAATACGGCGCGCAAGCATTTAATATACCGGCGCATTGGAACCAACTTTGTTTTAATTGATAGTGTAGATGCTACTTTAACCGGTGGTACTTACACGGATCGGGGTACTTTTAACAACCAGCCCTTGCAGGAAAGCCAGGAATATTGTTATTACGTAACTACCAAAGGGCGTTACGCCAATCCGAAGATTCCGTATTTACTGCTCAACGATAGCCAGATTTCCTGCGTGCAATTTGAGGATATAACAGCTCCGTGTCCGCCGGTGCTTAGTTTAAATCAGCTTGATTGCGATAAGTTAACAGCTAATACTCCTATTCAGAACATTTTAACCTGGGTACCGAATGTTACCCCGCCGTGTAGTCCGGATATTGCTTACTATACTATTTATTTTAAAGCTTCACCGGAAAGTGAATACGATTCTATCGCCACTACTGGTCCGGATATTACAACGTACACCCACCAGAATTTAACATCATTTGCGGGTTGCTACGTAGTTACAGCTACGGATGCGACTGGTAACGAAAGTGCGGTTAGCAACGAAGTTTGTAAAGACAACTGCTTCTACTTTAGTTTACCAAATATATTTACGCCTAATAGCGATGGTAAAAACGACGTGTTTAAACCCGACGATAAGCGGCCAAGCTTTATAAAAGCAACTAAGTTTACGGTATTTAACCGTTGGGGCGCTAAACTGTACGAAGGTAGTTCTGATCCGTTTATAAACTGGAGAGGAGTAGATAATAGCGGTAACAAAGTACCGGATGGCGTTTACTACTACCAGGCCGATGTAGAGTTCTTTACTTTAGATCCTGCCAATGCCCGCAAAACGTACAAAGGTTGGGTAGAAATTGTGCGGTAAGGCAGTTAATTTCTTGGGATATTTAAAACAAAAGGTTGAATTTTTTCAGCCTTTTGTTTTTTGCACGGCGAACTTATACAATTACTATTCCGAAATGGCTGATTTTACTATTTCCAAATCTTCCAGTGGCCGAATTTATTTTTGATGATCCAAGTTTCTAAGAAATCGATACAACATACAAGAAAGTCGTTTGTCTACTATCTCCATACTTATGTCTTTAATCTATCTATTTTCTTCTGAATTATTTGCTTATCCGGTTGAGTTTTAGCCAATGTAAAAGCAGTTTCGTAGCACGCCATGGCTTTATTATTATCTAAATTCTCGTAAAGTTCTCCTAATAAAGTATGATAATAATGGTTGTGGGTAAGTTGTAGTTTTTCTGCTTGAATAATTGCTTCTTGTTTGCCGTTGGCTTTAGCCAATGCGTACGTCCGATTAAGAGCCGCTACCGGCGAGTATTCGAGTACCAATAATTTGTTGTACAGTTGCAGAATATTTTCCCACTTTTCTGGAGTGTCTGCTTTTTGAGTGTGCCAATAAGCAATGCTGGCCTCTAAATGATATTTCGAAATTTTATTTCCCTGGGCGGCTAGCTGCAAATAGTAAATTCCTTTTGTAATTAATTCCCGATTCCACAGCGTTTCGTCCTGGTCATGGTACAGAACAAGTTGCCCATTTGCATCTTTCCGAGCCGGAAATCGCGATGCATGAAAACACATTAAAGAAAGTAAAGCATTTACGGGAGGAAGATTAGTTTTCTCGTTTTGTAAGAGCAGGTAAGTAAGCCGCATTGCTTCTAAACAAAGATCTTCCCGTAAAACAGCATCCCTACTCTCGGAGTAGTAGCCTTCGTTATAAAGTAAATAAAGCGTAGTGAGCACGGTTTCCAGCCGCTTATCTATTTCAGTAGATGGTGGAAATTCCAGTTGTACCTTTTCCTGCCGCAACTTTTCTTTTGCCCGGAATAGCCGCTTATTAATGGTTTCTTTGTTCGTTAAAAAAGCATTCGCAATCTCGTCTATGCCAAATCCGCCCAAAATACGCAAAGCCAATCCAATTTGTGCTTCCGAAGCAATAGCAGGATGGCAAACTGCAAATAACATTTGTAATTGACTGTCAGTAATGTTTTGAGCTGACAAGTCTATTTCAATTTCAGGAACATTGGGGCAAGTAGATTTTACCTGAGGTGCGATTTTTCCGGTAAATAAGTAGTGGCGGTTGATGTAATTTTTGGCTTTGTTTTTTGCTACCGTGTACAGCCAAGCCGTCGGGTTTTCAGGAATACCCTGGAAGGGCCAGGTTTCGAGGGCTACCACAAACGTATCACTGGCAATATCTTCGGCTACTTCCAGGTGTTCTAAACCTAAAAATTTACTTATAACCGCAGTAATTTTGCTAAACTCCGTTCTAAATAAATGGGGTACTAATTCGTGTGACATAACAAAAAACGCTTCTGCAAAAATACAGAAGCGTTAAATCTTTTAATGAACATTGTCTGCTTTTGCTATTTTTCGTACTTCCACGCTATTGCCTTCGCCTTGCAATACCGGACATCCTTTCGCAAATTCCACGGCTTCGTCAACGGAATTGGCTTTTACAATAATGTAACCGCCAATGGTTTCTTTAATCTCACCAAAAGGTCCGTTGGTAACCACGTTGTTGGGCCTTACTACTCGGGCATCGTCGAAGGGTAAGCCAGTGCCGCTACTAAATTTGTTTTGAGCTGCAATACCGCCAATCCAGTCCATTGTTTGCTTCATCCAGATTTGTATTTGCTCCGGCGATGCTAGTTTCTGACCATCTTCGTGCCGGAAAATCAAAATAAATTCATCCATTTCGTTTTTAATTAATAGTTATTGAATATACTAATTACAACTCAATAGCAAACGAGATTAAACTAATTGGACGGGTGCGGCTACATTTATTTATAAAATTAACTCTACTAGAATTCAAGACATCTACTTTATTAGGAAATAATTGCTTCCCCATTATTAAATCCGCTGGCTGCATTCTTTGATCTTTATTAATTTATATTAATTTTCTAATATAACAATTGTATTATTATAAATATTCTGATGTGAAGGAGCGAGTGTGTAATTTCTAGCCCCGTTTTTGTAAACGAGAGGTAAATCGTTATTGAAAGAAGAAAATTACTAAATAAAATGTCATTAAAGCTGATTATTAAGGTTAAATATTTAAATAATACCATTTTATAAAATCTTGTATTTGGTTAATGTTTAGTCTTAATACCTGCCTTGGTTTCTTAGAAGTTGTTTAAAAAATTGTACTTAAAATAAAAAATAAAATTTAATTAAAATTCTGAAAGCTATACTATATGAAAAAAAATCTACTTGTTGGTTTGTCTTTTTTATCTTTATTAACTATGTCTTGCGAGCAAGATGAATTAATTGCTCCGGATCCTGTTTCCGCTTCTAAGGTTTCTGCATCAAACGCTATTATTAGCTCAGATGGTCGGCCAAATTTATTATCCGAAGCTTTGTTTGAACCCAGCTTAAGTTCTTATTTCAGAAAACAGGTTTATACTACCTACGGGTTTACCAGTAGTAACGATTTTGTGAGAAACGGGGCAAACGCCGCCCGGTTTGAAATGCGCAACGGCGACGGCAGTGTTCGTTCTGAAATTCTTTTGCCCGCTGAAACCGAAAGTAACCGTTGGTACGGTACTAGTTTGTACTTGCCCAGCGACTCCTGGGAAAGCGATTATAATGCAGAAGGCTGGGACATTATCTCGCAGTGGCATGCCGTAGAAGATGCCGGCGAAGATGCTCGTCTTCCCCCGCTTTCTTTAACTGTAGCAAAAGGCCGGCTTTCTTTTGTTATTAACTGGGCAACCGAGGCTACTAATACTAATGGTTCGGTAAGCGGCAAAAAAGTATTTGATTTAGGTCCGGTAGAAAAAGATAAATGGCTGGACATGGTGTACCACATTAACTTCTCGCACGAATCGGATGGGGTACTGGAAGTATGGAAAAACGGAGTGAAAGTGGTAGATTATAAAGGCCCTAATTGTTACAACGACCAGGTTTACCCTTATTTTAAAGCGGGTATTTATAAGAGAAGATGGTACGATGTTACAAAACGGGTTTTATATATAGATGAGGTCCGGACCGGTAACAGCGATGCTACTTATAAAGATGTAGCTCCTACCGGTACTATTAACCCACTAACTTCTATGCCAATAACTAGTGCTTCTTCCTCGTATTTGGTACAACCTGTTAAAATTAGCTGGCTTAATGCGAATACCAATCAACTGCTCAAAACAATTACGAATGGCGACACTTTAGATTTAGCTAACATAAACACCAGTAATTTAAACATAGCAGCTATTACAAGTAACTCTCCCGACAGCGTTAAATTTAATTTAACCGGTACTAAAACGCAAAATGTTACGCAAACAGGGGCTCCTTATGCCCTGTATGGTTATACCAACGGAAATCCAAACTCCTGGACACCGGCTATTGGCAGCTACACTCTTACTGTTACCACTTACAGCACCAGCGGAACCAATACCAGTTCAGTAAAATTTACCGTAGTAAATAATGCCACCGATGGAACAGGTACGCCAGTAGCTAGTATTGTAATTAACGATAACGCTTCCGTTACCTATTCTAACCAGGCTACTCTTACTATTAAAGCTGTAAATGCCACTCACATGCGGTTTTATGATAATGCCAACAGCACCTGGACAAACTGGGAACCAATTGCCGCTACTCGTCCCTGGACTTTATCTAGTGGAGCCGGCTCTAAGTGGGTAAAAGTGCAGGTTAAAAATGTTATGGGTATTATGTCGGCTACTGCCTCTGATGGTATTACTTTAAAATAATAATTAAGCACAAAGCATTCTAAAATATCCAATTTAAGTTGCAAGTCCCTGGTTTAAATAACCAGGGACTTTTTTGTAAGGTATAAACAGGTATTTTAAATCAATTATAAATTTAAAAAATTAGAAGAAGCAGCAAATGAGTTATTGTACCTCTAAATCCTTACTTTATTTGCATTATAATTTTAGGAATGGATTAGCCTAATATTTGAAGAAAGTAGTTCTTATTTGAATAATTATGTTGAATTGAAGCAAATGAAGGAATAGCTTTCATTTGCTTTATTGTTTTAAAATAGACTATCAGAAATAATTTTACTAAATATGTATGAGGCAATATTCAACCAGTTGAATTAATACTTTTTAGTACCCGGATGGAAAGTCCGCCAACTGTGCCAGTATTCCTGCGAGGCATCTAGTTTTACTAAGTCAGGTACTAAGGGGTTAATTGCTGAGCCTAGTAAATTGTAAGTGTTAAGTGGGCTTTGCAACCTATTATTCTGGAAAACAAAATTTTGATTTTTATCTGTGCGTTGTAAAGCAGCAAAACTTTTATTATCGCTGCCTATTACCAGAGCTATTGGTTGCCCGTTTAGTTCGTCGTAAATAATGCGCTCTTTTAATAAAGTGTTCCAGTCATAAGCTTTACTTTCCCGGCCAAGTACAACGCCTACTACCCACGACTTATCTTGCCACGAAAGCGTATCCCGACGCGTTAATTTGCTCTTGCGCTGGCCGGTTTCGTAATTACTTAAGCTATCGTACTCGGCGGTAAAATCGTGGTCAGGTTGCATTATAAAACTATTCGGATTTAGTTCTAACCACTGACTTAAAGCCATTTGGGAGCTTTTTACTTCGGGTAAACTTTGCCCGGTTAATTTTCCGGCTATAGCCTCCCCGGTAACTTGCCGCCACCAGCTCTTGGTAGTTTTATCTTCGAACATAGCATTAAAATGATCCATGCCTACTAACCGGAAAGTTTCGGGTTTCCCATTTACCTGGGGTTCAAACACGCGCCCCGTACGGCAAACCGTACAATACGTAACCATAATGGGTTTTTTAGCAATGGTATCTATTACTTGATGATGATAGCCTAAATACTGAATGGGGTATGCTTTCGCCTCGCCATTTAGTGCAACGCCGAGTACTAACCGGTCCAGATCTACTTTATTTTCATCGGCGTTACGCATTTTTACAGTTCCAGGAGTTAAAAACATAGAGTCGGCGGCCATTTCAAAATTAGCGGCATAGGTTATTCCGGCTACTACCAGCAAAAAAAGCACGGTTAAAATTCGGGAGCTTTTAAAGGCATTTATAAATCCTACTATAATAAAAAGCGCAAAAACTACCCTAAATATCCAGCGCCAGGAGTAAAGGAAATAAGCGAAGTGAATGCTGTTCATCTCCTGGCTGCCGGGCATGGGCATTATAAAATACACATTGGCTAATTCAAATAATATAAGACCAATGATGCCTGCGTAAAATAGTTTTTTCATAAGGTGTAAAGTACCGTACAAGCGGCTACAATAAATTAAACAGCTACCGGAAAGCTTTAGACTAGCTGATATTAATCCTTCCCTAAATTAAAAGAATAATAGTAATAAAGAACTCTTTACCAGGAGAAGATGGAGAAAGGTACCTGGCTCTACTGAATATTTTGGTGGCGTTTAGTAAAAGAGGTAGTAGCTGGCGTAGCGTTTGTTGGCTTTGTTATTTATCTAACCGAAGCAAAGGCTTCATTTACTATTTCAGGGTAATATACATTGGGATATTTACTAATTTTCAGGTCGCCATTCAGCACGAGTGGCGACCTGAAAATTAGTAATGTCTTCTTATAATTTTAGGAGCAGCGTTAGGGTTGATTGTTCTTTCATTTACAAATTCCTGGGTTCAGAACCTGTATTTTTGTTTTTTAAATTATTAAATAAATGAACAAAATCAATTCAATATACCGGATGTTATGATACACGAAATAGTAGATTAATCATCATATGCCTAATTCTAACCTCTGATATCATGATACTTGTGTCTCTTTACTAATTAAGATAAGGAGCTTAGCTTTATTGCGCTATTTTACAACCTTGAGCTGCCTTTTTTAATTGGTTTTCAATAGCTTGACCATCTATTAGGGCTGCGTGTTCTATAATTTTTCCATCTTTCATTAAAAAAAACCGGTAACCGGCAGCTTCTATTTCCATACCTGTAGGTTCGATCTGGCGCCAAACCCCAATATGTTTCAGTTTCATTTTAATTTTAACAATTCCTTTTTCGCCTTCTGTAACTAAATCTTCAATAATGGTTTGATGTTCGAAGGAAATGCCGGTTCCTAAAATCCATTTTTGGCTACCTTCTTGGTTGGCCGGCAAGGTAGCAGGTAAAGAATAATCTTTAAAGTTAGGGTGCAGAAATTCATCCATTTTCTGAAAGTTGCGGTTGTTCCAAATTTGCTCAATAAATCCGGAAATTAAGGTTTTTGCTGATGTTTGCATAGCATTAGGGTTTGTTTGTGATATGCAAAATTGGACTTTTAGAAACTGGAAGACCTGTGACAAAAATCACAAAATTATTTTTTTAAGTTTTTATTCCGAATGCGACTAACCGTTTCGCGGCTAACTCCCAGGTAAGACGAAATCTGACTTAAGGAAACCCGTTGCAAAATCTCCGGGTGGTTTTTTGTTAAATATTCGTAGCGCTGCCCGGCGGTAAGTAATTTAAAAAGGTTACTATGTTCTTCCTGCCGGCTTATCATTAGTTCCAGCAATTTACGGCCGAATGATTCTATTTCGTGCGATTTCTGGTAAGCTTCTAATAATTTGGTTTTTTGTAGTTTAATTACTTTTAAATCTTCACAAGCTTGAATAAAATAATCAGATGGGACATTTTGAGTAAGGCTTTTTATGTTGGTGGTAAAACTATTTTCGAAAAAGAAAGCCGTATTTATTTCCATTCCGTCTTGGTTGTAAAAAGCCCGGCAATATCCTTTGGTAATAAAATAGATAGAAGCGCAAATTTCCCCTTCGCGCACTAAATAATCACCTTTGGGTACAGTTAAACTAATTAAATCTGCTCGAAGAATATTCCAACTTTTTTCAGAAAGCTCTGCAATGCTTTGAATAAAGGCGTATAGTTCGGTCATAACTGTGGATTTTGAAAGCGTTGGCGTTTGCTTTGCAAGTAAAATTTCCTGTACTCCTTTTCTTAAATTTACTTTTTAGACTAATCTGTAGCCGATTTTAAGATTTTAAATATTAGTAACAAATGTTCTATTCGCGCCACTCCGCTAAACCATTTTCTTTCGTTATCCAGTCGAGCAGAGATATTAAAATATCAATGTTCCAGGTGTTGGCAAAGTAAAGGTTGGTATAAACAGAGGAATCGTTTTTATGGTTTAAAACCAGCCGATCGTACAATACTTCGTAATGAAGATTTTCCCAACTAATTTGTTTTTGCTGTTTAATTAGGAATATGCCATTTTTATGTAACTGGCATTGACCAATTTGCACAACATCGCCAGCTAAAAGCAAATTTTTATTTTTTCTCCAGATGGTATCGGTAGCCTTCTCCCAAACTTCTTCTATTATCCGGTTACAAACATTCGTAAAGTATTCCTGGCTAATACCAAAGTAGCTCCTGAAAATTAAATTTAGTTGTTGCGTGGGTGTTTTAAACCCGATGTGGTATTTTCTGCCAACCAAAAATCGATAAAAAACAATGGCTTGAATGTCGTAGATTATCTCCGTTATTTCTTCTCTTTTAATTACTAATTTCTCTAATTGGATGGTGGTATCGGTAATAATTAAAGTTTTGTCTTGTTTACCAAAGGAACTCACCTTTACCTGCTCATTCACTTATTCAGTAGTTTAGAGTGAAATATACGATTCCGTATTTGTTTTTATCTGCTTACAAATTGATAATGTATAACCTTAAAAGAGGTACTAAACTTAAAACTGTAAAATCAAAATTTAGTTTATTTCAGGCGGCCGTACGTTTTACAAAGTATTTCTATTTAGTTTATTTCTAATTCTTAAACTCGCTTATTAAATTTTTGTATTGATACCACATACGATGACCATGACCCAACTATGCAGGAATATTAAAATAGGTGCTTTTGATTTCCTGACTACTAGTTTTCGCCTGGATTTAGCCAAACAACTTTTTGATCCGGGGTGTGGGGCTGACCAATAATATCGCGGTACAAATCTGGTCTTCGGGCTTTTTTGTAGCGGTAGCCGCCCGCATTTTTAAGTTTATCGGGTGTAATTGTTGCCATTTGAATATCATTACCAAGCAAGTGGCATTCGGCAATTATGTCTCCGAAAGGGTCAATAATCATGGAGCAACCGTTCTTTAACTGGTCATCGTCCATGCCAATTGGGTTAGAAAAAACTATATAAGCCGCATTATCGTAAGCCCGGGCCGGTAACCACTTTATTAACCAATCGCGCCCTTTCATCCCGTTAAATTCTAAACGCAAAGAGGTAGGATCAGCTTCGCGGTTCTCCCAAAGATTGGCATCTACAAACCCGGCACCCGGTCGGGTAGAGGGGGTACACATGGTAACATGGGGTGTAAAAATAATGTCGGCACCTAACAAATTGGTAGCTCTAACATTTTCAATGATGTTGTTATCGTAACAAATTAAAATTCCACATTTCCAGCCTAGTAAATCAAAAACGCAATAGCTGTTGCCGGGAGTAATATGGGGATTAATAAAAGGATGTAGCTTCCGGTATTTGGCCACTAGGCCAGTCTTGTCCACGCAAACGTATGCTTTGTAAATTTTATCTTCGGCGTCTTTCTCAAAAAGCCCGGCCAGAACGGCTATATCTAATTTTTCAGCAATTTCCGTTAAGCGCTGTATGCTGGGGCCATCCGGAATAAATTCGGCTAAGTCCAGCATTTGCTCTTTGGTTAAATTGCGGGCAAAGGTATAGCCCGTTATAGAACATTCGTGAAAAGCAGCTACCTGGGCTCCCTGACTGGCAGCTTGTTTACTTAAACTTTCAATTACATTTAGGTTATAAGCTTTGTCGCCGCTTTTATTTTCGAATTGAGCAGTGGCTATTTTTATATTTTCCATTATTTAGTTTTGAAAGGAAATAAGGATTGATAAAAAGTAAATTAAGGTAAAGATTCGGTTTCTTTAATTAATTTCTGAAAGATTTCACCAGCGGGTTTACTTTCGGCTTTAGAAGCTGACTGTCCGGCCCAGAGGGTAGTAAAGTCTTTATTGTTTTGTTTTTGCGCCAGCACCCGTAATGGAGTAGTTAAAGCATTCTGGATTGGATAGTCCGGAATAGCTAAACCCGAATTCTCTACTTCCATCATAAACTTATTTTGGATTCCACGGGCCCACCGGCCCGAAAATGTTTTGGTTAATACACTATCAGTTTCGGCAGCATCATGAATAGATTTTTTATAAGATTCAATAGCTAGGCTTTCGTTGCTGGATATAAAGGCTGAACCTAATTGTACTCCTTTTGCTCCTAAAGTAAAAGCAGCTTTAATAGTTTTTCCGTTATATATACCTCCAGCGGCCAGAACAGGTACCTGGCAGTTTTCGGCTACCAGCGGAATTAAAGAAAAGGAGCCAATTAAAGGCAAAGTTTTACTATCCAGAAAAGTACCCCGGTGACCGCCTGCTTCCATGCCTTGCGCAGTAATACAATCTATTCCATTTTGTTCTAATAAAGTGGCCTCTGCCAGGTAAGTGGCAGTACCAATTAATACAGTTCCTTTTTCTTTAAATGCATGTATTACTTCTTTGTTTAAAATGCCAAAAGTAAAACTAACTACTGGAATGTTTTCTTCTAGCAGAATATCAATTTGTTCTTCGTAAGAATGAAAAATAATAGAATTTAAGTCTGGTTTAGGGTAATTTATTTGGTGTTGGGCGCATAGTTTTTTCAAAAACTGAAGCATTTGGTCTGCCTGAGCAGTATTTACTGGTGAGTTTTGATGCGCGAACAAGTTAACGGCAAACGGTTTAGTAGTTAAAGCTTTTGTTTGAAGGATAAGCGAACGAGTTTGATCTGGGGATAAACCACCTACTGGTAAAGAACCTAAACCTCCGGCATTAGAAATAGCAGCTACCATGGCCGGAGTAGTTACGCCCAACATAGGCGCTTGCACAATAGGGTAAGAAGTTTTTACTAAACGAGTTAACTCATTTTGCCATTCCATCAGCTTTTCTATTTAAGATTTTAAAAAGTAGCTAAATGCAGATGAATATAAACCTATTTCATTTCTTTATCCAAATATTTTAAATGGATAAAATACTATTTATTAAGAATTACTAAACGAGGAATTGCTTAGGCTTTTCTTTGGGAACGAAGTGAAAATTTAATTTTGAAATGAAGCAAATAATGGGTAAGAATAGCTGTTTTCCTGATACCGTTTTAAGGTTGATTGGCTTCCCAGGCCCGGATAAAATTACCACCTAAAATTTTCTGAATGTCCCGTTTGCGGTAGCCTCTTTCTACTAAACCTTTAGTAATATTCGGAAACTGCGAAACATCTTCTATGTCTTTCGGGGAAGACGAAATGCCATCAAAATCGGAACCTAATCCTACGTGATTCACGCCCACTAATTTAACAATGTAATCAATATGGTCCAGGAGCAGGGATAAGGGTGGGCGTAAGGCGTAGGTTTCTGTGGGGTACTTTTTAGTAAAATACGAAGCCACATCTATTCCGCTTATTTTTTCTAATGAGTCTAATTCTGGTTTATGGGCATCCAGAAAAATTTTAGTGCGTTTATCATAGTCCGGATCTATAAAATCAGAAGCAAAGTTTACCTGAATAACGCCCTTGTTTTTAGCAATGGCTTTAATTTGGTTGTCTTTTAGATTGCGGTGGTGCGGACAAATGGCATAAACCGAACTATGCGACGCGATGATAGGCTTAGTAGTGGTTTGGATTACATCGTAGAAAGTTTGTTCGCCTACGTGGCTAACATCTATTAACATGCCCAGCTCGTTCATGTGTTTTACTATTTTTCGGCCAAAGTCGTTTAAACCTTTCTGCGGGTTTGGGATTTTACCGGTAGACTCATCGCGCGAAGAAGTTGCCCAGGAAGTAGAATTGTTCCAGGTTAAAGTCAGGTAACAAACTCCGCGGTGAAACAAACTATCCAGGTAAGTTATATTATCTTCGATCATGTGGCCGCCTTCAACCCCAATCATAGCGGCTAATTTTTTATGCTTTACTACTTTCCGCAAATCGGAGGGAGTGTTAACGAATACCATTTTATCCGGGTTTCGCTGGGCAATGGCTTCTAGCGAATCTATTTCAGTGTTGGCATATTTAAAAGCAGTGTTTTTGCCGTACGTTTCATCGCACCAAACGGCAAAAACCTGAGCATCTACCCCGCCTTTTTGCAATCGTTTTAAATCAGTATGCGCTTTACCGGTTAAATCTTTTTCAATGGGCATTCCTTCCATTATGGCGCCGTACAATACATCATTATGGGTATCCACCAAAATCGCCTTTTCGTGCCATTTCTGAAAGTCCTGAGCTTTACCAGGATTTACTAAAATCAACAATAAGAAAAGTAAGAGAAAGTATTTCATTTTGACATTTACCATTTACCATTTACCATTTAACAGAAACTAATTTCTAACTATTGTTACCAGTTACCAAATGCAAAATTTAAATAGATAAACTCATGTAAACATAATTTAAGAGAAATGGAAATCAAGGCGAATAGAAAACTGTATTTAGTAAATTATTAATTCAGTAAATGCTTATTGGTAAATGGTAAATGTATTAATGTCCTACTGCTTTGCCGTCGAAGCTTCGGGAATCGGCTCCTCCGTATAAACGTTTTTTACTATGATCAATGAATATGCCCATGGCCGAACCAATATTGCCGGTAGAGTTAATCCGGTGCCCCAGGCCTTCGTAAATTTTGCGGGTATCCGGCGAAAAGCCAAAGCTTTCAAAAGAGGTTACATCGGGCAACCATTGGTGGTGTATCCGGGGCGATTCAATGGCTTCGGCTACGTTCATTCGATGATCCAACACGTTTAATATAACCTGCATGGTAGTGTTGATAATAGTGCGGCCGCCGGGGCTACCAATTACTAATATTGGTTTACCATCTTTTGCTACAATGGTGGGCGTCATGCTGGATAACATTCTTTTTTCGGGAGCTACCAGGTTCGGAGGAGTCCCAATTTGCCCTTGGCTGTTGGTTACTCCCGGTACCGGGTTAAAATCGCCCATTTCATCATTTAATAAAAATCCGGCCCCAGGTACCACTATTTTAGCGCCATAAGAATTTTCTAAAGTATAGGTGAGCGACACAGCGTTCCCTTCCTGGTCTACCACCGATAAATGCGTTGTTTCCGGACTTTCGGGGCGTAAGTAAACAGCTGCAAACTTGGAAGAATCGCTCACGCCCGCCTGGTTCAGGTTAATGGATTTCCGGAGCTTTTCGGCGTAAGGTTTAGAAATTAACCTTTCAATGGGCATGTCCGGGTTAAAATTAGGATCACCGATAAATTGCGCTCTATCGGCATACGCCCGGCGCATGGCTTCCGTAAGCAGATGTAAATAATTGCCAGAATTTGAGCCCATTTCGGTAAGGTTGTATCCTTCCAGAATATTTAACATTTCTACTAAAGCTACTCCTCCGGAGCTGGGGGGCGGCATAGAATAAATATCATAACCCCGGTACGTACCATGAATAGGTTTTAACTCTTCGGCTTTATAGCTGGTCAGATCTTCGTGGGTAATCAGGCCGCCATTGGCTTTCATAAAATCTACCAGAAGTTGAGCCGTTTTGCCTTTGTAAAATCCATCGGCTCCATGTTTTTGGATGCGTTTTAAACTGGAGGCCAAGTCTTTTTGCTTCCAATTTTCGCCGGGTTTGTATTTGGTTTCTCCATTTTTTAAAAAAGCAGCGGCCGTAGACGGATATTTTTCTTTGTTCGCTTCTATGTTTTCTAAAAAGTCTTGCATGGCCCAGGTAGAAGAAAATCCTTTTTTAGCCAGCTTTACCGCCGGCGCTACTAATTCGGCCCATTTTAATTTACCTAATTTTTGGTGCGCTTGGTACAAGCCGGCTACTGTACCCGGAACTCCCACCGATAAGAGACCTTCGTGGTTAGAGTTATTTTTTATTTTTCCGTTTTCATCTAAGTACATGGTGGAGGTAGCCGCTAAAGGAGCTTTTTCGCGGAAATTAAAAGTAGTTTGTTGGCCATTGTACCCATGATATACCAAAAAACCACCTCCCCCAATATTACCCGCCGAAGGCAAGGTAACCGCTAAAGCAAAAGCTGTGGCTACGGCGGCATCTACGGCGTTGCCTCCTTTTTTCAAAATTTCATCACCTGCCTGCGAAGCCAGGTAATGGCTGCTGACTACCATTCCTTTTTCGGCCGGAGCGGGTAGGCGGCCGCTTTGGGAAAAGGAGACGCGAGTATTAAAGAATACAATAAACAGGGTAAGAAAGAAATGTAAAATGGACTTCATGGTGCGAACTTGCTTTGTAATTTTTATACGATACCTTTCTTTATTCAATCTCTACTCATAAAAACTTCTTCGCGCAATAGGAATATTGTTTACGGGCAACCTGGTTAAAGATATGCAACAAAATATTTTATTGCATGATACTCCCTCAAAGTAAAAAGATGGAAAAAATGAATAATTCTTTCAGAATCAAAACTTGCTTTTAATTGATTTCCGAAGTGTAAATACGATTAGAATATTTTTAAAGAGCAGTGCTTATTATTTATTTAAATTGAAAAATCTTTAAAAAAGAATTTTCAAGCGTTTACTCTTCTTATGGTTTCATTTTCTGGTTTATGAGCTGCATGGTCTGAAATGGATTTAAAAAGTATTAGCAGTACTATCCATTATTGATCAATTACTAAACCCCGAGGATTTATCCGGGTCTTCTATTTAGAATTTTTTATTCATGCTCTATCAAGTTAATCGAACCAACAAATAAAGTAATTGAATAAATATAATTTACTATAATTAAGGTCGGTCTTTTAGTAAATAATATTGGTATTCAATGGATTAATTACAAAAAAAAGACTGGCATCTATTATCTGAATACTTGGGTTTCTCTATTGATTATCTACTAGAAGAAATGAAATTTGAATTTGATTTTTTTAATAAAATTTATAACTTAGGTATCCTGATTTAGTAGTGTCAATTACTTACGCTTCTTCCTGTTTTATCCGGTTTACTATAATTTTTTAATTATCCATGACTGAAAAGCTGAAAGTTTTTTGCAAACAAATTGGTGGCTTGTCCGACGAAGACTTGGCCTTGGTTGATGTGTATTTTAAACCGGTAAAACTCCGGAAAAAAGCTTTTTTGTGGCGGTCAGGAGAGGTGTGCAGCCTAATCGGTTTTGTTAGCCAAGGTGCCATCCGGCATTTCTTTTATAAAGAAGGAGAAGAAAAAACCTGTGGCATTTCTTTAGAAAACATGTTTTTTACGGACTATAATAGCTTTTAATAATCATGTATCTACGCATACTAACTCGCAGGCAATAGAGGATTCTGTGGTGCTCACCATTACCCGGCCCAACTTGCAATTGCTTTATCAGCAAAGTCCCGGCTTCGAATTTTTAGGAAGAATAATGGCCGAACGGGCCGTGCAAAGTGCCTCAGAGCGGGCCGCCGCACTTTCGTGCGATACTCCGGAAGAACGTTATCTTTCTTTAATGACGCAAAATCAAGACTTGTTCCGGCGGGTGCCGCAAAAATATATTGCCAGCATGTTGGGTATCAGCCCCGAAAGTTTGAGCCGCATCCGGAAAAGAATTTTATCTCCCGCTAAATTCTTAACTTAAGTCAAGAATTTTAAAGGTTCCACCCCCTTAGTTTTGTAAGTAAATAAAGCTATGATATTCAATAACCTACCACCCAGGATTTTATTCGATTATCGCTGCTTCGTTATTATTTAACTTAAAACTTACACCATGGAACAAACTTTAACCATTCAATCGTCAGCGGAAACAACCGACAACAACCGAGCTTTTCTGAAAGCCTAGAAAATGAACCACCTTGTAGCAAATACGCTGGGTTTAGCTTTACTACATACCCTTATTGCACACGGCTTCGGTGGGGCGCACGGGGTTTCTTTAACAGTTGTCCAATTGGTATGGCATACTCTATCTATTGTAATTTTTGCTTTACTGCTCAACGGGCTGCAAAACAAAGCTTTGCAGCATAAATTTGCTCGGCCTACCTTTGCCGATGCAGGTTATTTTGCGGTGCTGATTCCCCTGTTTTTTTGGTTGGGATATTACACCTTGTACATTCCGTTTGATATTATTTTTATGTACCTCACCATTGGCATCCTCAACGCCTGGCGGTTGAAAAAGTATTTTGCGGATGCTAAAAAATGGACCTGGCAAATAATACTATCTCTGGCCATTGGCGCAGCTTGTGGTTTTGGGGCTTACTTTGGTTTTATCAAAAATATGACCGGCATGGGAGCGGATATTCTTCTTTGGACTTTTATTAGTATTCCTGCTGGGTTTACTTACGCTTCTATTAGTCAGTTATTTTTGCGCAAACAATTGCATTTGGTTTAGCAAACAAACCATCTGTTACGATATAAATACATTGGTAATAGCAACTGTGCTATTTAGGTTTAAACTCAAAAACTGGTTTATAATTTAATGTAAAAGCCGATTTGCAAATTCTTTTTATTTAGTTGTAAGCTGCTGTTAAAGAATTAGATAATTTTTTGATGGAAGCTTGCAACCATTTATTTTAAAATTAACTCTCTAGTCTAAATTAAACCCTTATAGCTTATAAATCAATTTGTTAATTCCTGTTCTATTTACTGTGCTAGCCATAAAACTACTTATGTAAAACAACAAACAATCCCCACCAGGGTAATAAAATAGTAATTTTTGATAACTCGGCTACACTATATTCTTCTCCTCTAATTCTTAAACATTTAACAATCCACAAACCTATTCTTTAACTATGAAACATCTTTTACCTTCCCCAAACCGGAAAAACACTTTCGAGGGAAGTTCAATTCTTCAATGGTTGGTATACAACCTTTCTAGTACTTTGTTTCTACCTCGTTTGGTGCCAGTCAGAATTGCAGCAGTACTGCTTGTTTTATTTACAACCTTTCAGGTTCAAGCGCAGGAGGTTCTACTGGGGCTCACTTCTGATTATGGTTTACAAGGTGGGGGAACTGCCTTTTCCATTAAATCAAATGGTACCAGCTTTGCCGTTCATAACACCTTTACCAAACTGGGTTCTAACCCAGGCGGAGAGCTGATTCAAGGCAAAGATGGTAACTTTTACGGGATGACTGCTCGCGGAGGCGCCAGTAATTACGGAACCATCTTTAAAATGACCCCGGCTGGTAAGATTACCATTATGAATAGTTTTGCTGGTTATGATGGTAACGCCCCGGGTGGTAACAATCTTATCCAGGCCTCTGATGGCAATTTTTACGGCATGACTTCCTCCGGCGGACTGAATAACGAGGGAGCAGAACCGGGGGTAGCTTTCAGAATGACTCCGGGTGGCGAGTATAAAGTTATCTTTTCCTTTATCAGGCACCTAGGCTATCGGCCCTACGGCGATTTAGTGGAGGGTACGGATGGCAATTTTTACGGGATGACATATTACGGTGGTACTTTTGATAAGGGCACGGTTTTTAAACTTACCCCAACAGGTACGCATACCGTGCTGCATAACTTTAATGGTACTTCCCGGGGCGGTTGGCCTACGGGCAATTTAGTGCGGGGTAACGATGGCAATTATTATGGGGTTACCACCAGCGGCGGCGCTAACCAGTTGGGAACCATCTTTAAAATAACTCCAACTGGAACCTTTACTTTGTTGCATACTTTTGAAACAGCCACCGGAGGTACTCCTATTGGTAGCCTGACTAAAGGCAAAGATGGTAATTTCTACGGAGTAACTACGGCTGGGGGCGATAACTTTAGTGGTACCATCTACCGAATAACTGCTACCGGAGACTATAAGGTACTCCATCACTATGGCTTCGATGAAATTGGCGACACACCCAAAAGAAGTCTGAAGCTGGGAAAGGATGGAAATTTTTACGGTACCACGATGAATGGGGGAGACTGGTTCAACGGCACCGTTTATAAAGTAACTCCAAGTGGTACCGTAAGTGCCTTGCACCCTTTTTTACCTTCAGAAGATGGTGGACGGGCGAACGGTCTGATGCAAGCTTCCGATGGTTATTTGTACGGCATGAACGAAATCGGTGGACCCCAAGGTGATGGCGTTATCTATCGTATTTTACCCAATGGCAGTAATTTTAAAATATTAGTAGACTTGCCGGGTACTTTTGGCGGGGTAACTCCCCGGGGTGGCTTAGTACAAGGCCGCGACGGCTTTTTCTACGGCATGACTGAATGGGGAGGAGAGTATAATCACGGCACTATTTTCCGGTTGTGTTCCGATGGCTCCTTTAAAATCTTAAGGTCATTAGATGATGTAAACGATGGAGGATATCCCCGGGGCGACTTAATGTTGGGAAAAGACGGCAATTTTTACGGCTTAACCAGCCATGGCGGTGTTAATGGCAGTGGCACCTACTTCCGGATAACGCCTAAAGGTGATTTTAAAGTATTATATTCTTTCCAGAACGACGATACCGGCTATTCGCCCTGGGGCACTTTGCTAGACGGGAACGACGGGTATTACTACGGCATGACAAATGCCGGAGGTTCGTTTTTAGCGGGCGTAATTTTCAGGGTAACTCCATCCGGCGAATATACGGTAATGCACAGCTTTGATAATTACGAAGATGGTTCCTCGCCCAGAGGAAATTTAATTAAAGGTAAAGACGGGAATTTTTACGGCCTTACCAATGTAGGCGGCGATTACAATACCGGTACTTTTTTTAAGATGGCTCCCGATGGTACCGTTACTAAACTGCATTCTTTCTACCAGTACGACGATGGCGATTTGCCGGCGGGTAGCCTGGTACAAGGTAAAGACGGTAACTTTTACGGCATGGCAGCGCGGGGTGGTAAAAATGGACATGGTACAATTTTTAAATTTACCCCCGCCGGAAAAATAACCGTTTTAAAGTTTATGACGGATGAGATCTCGGATGGCGCTAACCCGCAGGGTAGTTTAATAATGGATAAGGTGGGCAACTTTTACGGTTTAACCTGGGGAGGAGGACATAACTTTAGCGGTGTTATTTTTAAAATTACGCCGGACGGTAAGTATACCATTCTGCACCATCTGGATGGCCCTACCGAAGGTAGAAGTCCTTTTGGCAGTCTGATTTTCCAGAAGTCAAACCCAACGGCATACGCCCAGAGTGTTACCACAGCGGTGAACACAGCTAAGGCCATTACCTTAAAAGGAACCGGTGGTAGTCCGTTGGTCTACGAAATTATATCCCAACCAAAAAATGGTACCCTAAGTGGTTCCGGAGCCAAACGCACCTACACGCCTAACTCTAATTTTAATGGTTCCGATACCTTTACTTACCGGGTAAGCTGGGGCTGCCAAAGTTCTACCGTTAAAATTATTACCATTCAGGTAGGTAAAGCAGTGGCCAGCACCATCCGGATTAATACCGGAGGAAGCGGTTTAACTACTTCGCTGGGTAACTTTAGTGCCGATACTTACTTTACGGGCGCAACAGATGTTTCTTCAACTGCTTCGGCTATTGCCAATACGACTAATGAGGACTTGTACCAGGATAATCGCCGGGCCAGTGCGGCCGGAGGAAGTTTCCAGTATGTTATTCCGGTAACTAACGGCACGTATACGGTAAAACTCCACTTTGCCGAAATTTATTATTCTGCAGCCGGACAACGCAAGTTTAACGTCACGGCGGAAGGGGCTATTTGGTTAACTAATTATGACATATACGCGGCCGCCGGCGGGGCACGCAAAGCAGTAGTGGCAACCCGGAACGTGACCGTAAGCGATGGTACCCTCAATTTAAATTTCATCTCTACAGTAGATAAAGCTTGTGTGTCGGCTATTGAAGTGCTGCCTGTTTCCGGAACAGAGCAACTGGTGGCGGATATACCCACGCGCGAGGAAAGCGAATTAGTAACAAACCTTTATCCCAATCCAGCTACTTATAAGTTTACGGTAGATTTAAAAGTACCAACAGAGCAAATTAGTACTTCTATTCTGGATGCCTCGGGTATTGTAGTAAAAGCAAATATTCAAATTAGGGTAGAAACCGGTAAACTTGAATTTACCGTTGATCAATTACCACCCGGGTTGTACACGCTACTGGTTAATTATAACGGTGGTCAGCAAATCTTACGGTTTATTAAAAAGTAAGCATTGGACAAATCAGAAAAATAATTTAATCAATCCTATTAAAAAGAAAAGGGTTACTCAACTAAGTAACCCTTTTCTTTTAAAGCAAACTACTGTATAAAGTTGTTTTTAATCTTACACATCTCTATAAGGTCCTATAGCCTTCCTTCAATATGGCTCCCTATGGCGCGGAAGTTACTTCCGTGACTTTCCTCGCGTTTTGCCGAAAAGTTAGTAAGTTGTATCACGCAACGAAGAAAGTACTTGGGTAAGGCACGGAAGTAACTTCCGCGCCATATTAAAAGGTCATATTAAAGGATTATCATCTACTAAAGGAACTAACCCGAGAAAGAGATTGGCTGTTCAGAAAGTAGGTATAGCGCTTTGTTAAATCTGTATACAACAACTATAATAACCATCTTTTTCCCCAACTTAGCCAGGAGAAAAAGATGGTTATTATTTTAAAAAAACATAGTTTTATTCAAGGCTACTACGGCAGATTTAAAATCCTCGCGGGCAACTACAAATTGTACGTTCACTTTTCGAAGAGAGAAACCGGCGCTTTTAATATTAATGTTGTTTTCCGCTAAAGCTCCGGCAGCTTTGGCCAACACACCCGGCTGATCGATGTTAGAACCAATCATGCACACAATAGCTACTTTTTCAACGGTTACTTCCTGAAATTGAGCTTCCAGGGCTTCTACTAATTCAGATTTATAATCTTTTTCCCAGATAACCATGGAAATACTGTTGGCACTGGTAGCTTTAAAAATATAGCTGATGTTAAACTGGTGAAAAGCCTGCATTACAGCAAAGTCGGAACCTACCGTTCCTACCATAAGAGGGTCGTAGATATCCAGAATAATTACTTTATTAGTACCCGTTATAACTTCTACGCGCTTGTTTGGCCAAACGTAATCGCGGGTAATTAAGGTACCCGGATGATCGGGTTCGAAGGTGTTTTTAATGCGCAGGTCGATACCGCTTATTTCCAAAGGCTTGCTGGCTTTGGGGTGAATAGCTTCCATGCCCACGTCAGCTAATTGGTCGGCTACATCGTAATTGGTATTTACCACAGGAACACAATTTTCTAAACCTACCAAAGCCGGATCAGCCGAGGAAAGGTGATATTCTTTGTGAATGATAGCTTCTTTGGGTTTTAAAGCCACCGCCACTTTGCAGAAAGTTACCTCGGAATAGCCCCGGTCAAATTCCCGCATAATACCTTCGGTACCTTTGGTGTAACCAGTAACTATGGTAATGGTTTTGTCAAAATCTATACCTTTTAACGAATGAGCAATGCGCTGATCGATGGTGTAAGGTTCGTGATCGTGGAAACCGCTTAAATCCACTAAAGTAGCGTGTAAACCACGGTTTTGCAGAATATTAACAAAGTTAAAGGCCGAATGGGCTTCTCCAATAGAGGCTAAAATTTCGCGGGCGGCTTGTAAAATACTTTCGGCGCTCACGTAACCAGAGGCCAAAACATTTACCAGATTTTCTAAAAATAACTGTGCTTCGTGCAGGCGTTGCTGAATAAAATCATTGGCTACCTCCAGGTTCAAACCCAGGTATTCGTAACTTTTATTTATTTCTTGTAGCTTCTCAGACACTAGGTTTAACGACTGGTGAAAGTCTTTATGCCCTACAATGTGGTGGTAAACGCCTGGTTCACCGGTTTTTTTATTCTCGAGGAGCAAATTGGTTACTCCTGCAAAAGCCGAAACCACAAACACCCGGTTATATAGTTGATCACCAGTTCGGCCGTGGTAAATTATATTTTCTAAAACTTTGTCCAGCGCACTCATACTAGTGCCGCCAATTTTTTCTACTGTTAACATGTGTTCCGAAAAGAAAATTATATATTATGTAATAAGTATTTGCTAAAACCTGAACTTCAAAAATACTAGTTCATTGGCAATTTTAACTATATTTTATCAGTCATTTACTAGACTTACGCTTTCAAGCTGATTTTATAAGTGTTTCTAAGGACGGGCTTTTACAATATGATCTTCCTGCTGAGCTAAGATTCCGGCTTGTAGCAGTTCTTCTACCAACACTTCAATTTGCTCCCGAATATCGTCCGTTACCCGCAGAAAGCCCATTAATTTAGCAACTGTGGGTGCCACTTCTTCGGTAGCCAGACCGTAAGATTGCGTAACCACTTTTTGAATGATTAATTTGATTTCGGCCGCCGGAATAAAATCTATGTTGCGGGAGGAAGCAGGTAATTGACTGCGATCGCGAAGGGGAGGATGCGCCATGGTGGGTAACCAAAGAAAATCTTTTTCCCGCCGGAAAACTCCCTGCAGGATACCAAAATCAATGGCCTGTTCTACGGCGGTTTTTACCCGGGGGCCAACTTTGGTTAGTGCGCTTGCCTCGGCTAGCCGCCGGGTAACTTCAGTAATATGTACCGGACTTTCTACCTGCACTATCTGCCAAATCCAATCGGCCAATTTAGTAGTGGGCACTTCTGCTAACTCTGGATTTACTAATTTTACCGGAACAGTAGCCACCTGGTAAAGCGGCAAGCCTGTGGTTTGCTCCTGATTGGTAACGGCCTGCCGGGTTATTATGGGTTCTTCCTGGTTGCTTTTATTTACCGTTCCTTTTGATGGAGTATTATTTAATGCTTGTTCTATTGCCGAAATCAGACGCTTTAATTCTGCTTCAGGGTTCCGGAACCAATCGGTACTCCAAACGTGGTACAAATTCCAGCCTAAGCTTGCCAAAACGGACTGGCGCAACCGATCCCGGTCGCGGGCCGAACGAGCACTATAATAAGTGGCACCATCACATTCAATTCCTAAAACATAACGGCCGGGTTGCTGTGGATCAACCACGGCAAAATCCACGTAAAATCCGGCGGAGCCCACCTTGGGTTTTAACTGATATCCTTGTTGGGTTAAAGCATCGTAAATTACTTGCTCAAAAGGCAAGTTATCTGTTTCTGAGGGTAAGGCATTGCTGTTTTCGTGGAGTAAGTGCCCGTTTTTAGCGTAAGTCAGGAAAGTTTTAAAAGCCTGTACCCCGCGGGAAGGTGTGCGGTTTAAATCAATATCATCGGGTAATAAATTAGTAAATATTTCGCAGCGCAGACGGGCACGGGTAATTAATACGTTTAAACGCCGTTCGCCGCCCGTACTATTAAGTGGCCCGAAATTCATGGTTAAGTTACCGTCGGCAGTGCGGCCGTAGCCGGTACTAATAAAAATTACATCGCGTTCATCGCCTTGCACGTTTTCCAGGTTTTTCACGAAAAATGGTTCGTTTGGATGAGCCTGAAAATAAGCTTCGGTTGCTGGATCGGCTTTGCGTAAAATCTCGAGTTGGTTAATTATGGCTTGCATTTGCGACATACTAAAAGCAGCTACTCCCAGCGTTAATTCCGGATGAGTACGGGCGTGCTGCATAATTGCCTGGGCTACAGTCTCGGCTTCCTGCGGATTAGTGCGCGTTTTTCCGCGGTGGTAAAAGGTGTGCGGCAGATGATGGTACAGTAATCCGATTTCTTTTCTGGCGGCATCCGGGCTCGGGAAAATAACTAAACGGTTTTCGTAAAATTCCTGGTTCGAAACCGCTATTAGCGATTCGTGGCGGCTACGGTAATGCCAGCGCAACATGCGTTGCGGTGCACCCTGAGCGGCAAACAAGCCCAGTATACTTTCTACATCGGTGGTTATATTTTCTTCGTCGGCTTCTTCTTCGTTTACCAATGAATCGAAAAAACTCGTTGGCGGCATTTGTTTGCTATCGCCCACTACTACCACTTGTTTGGCCCGCAAAATGGCTCCAAACGCATCTACGGGTTTTACCTGACTAGCTTCATCAAAAATTACTAAATCAAATTGCAAGCATTCGGGTGGTAGAAAGTTGGCAATGGAAAGTGGCCCCATCATAAATACCGGTTTAATTGCCTGAATAGCATTTCCGGCCTTAGTCATTAATTGCCGAATAGGTAAATGGCGAGCTTTTTTTTCAAATTCCCGGCGCAGAATACCTAATTGCCCACCGGCCTGGTGCAAAGGTAAATGCTGCCAGTGCGCCATTGCCAGCTTTGCCCGGTTATACGCCAGCATTAAGGTATCTAACTGGTTAAACTTTTGAATAACCTCTTCGTGACCTGCCCGCTGGAACTGCTGCAATGCGGGCCGTTCGGTATAAGCTTTTTCCAGGAGCGCTTCCAACCAGGTTTGCTGGAAAGCCGGATACAAATAACGAGCTGCTTCGGGCCAGCTAGTAGCACGATTAGTAATTTCCTGCAAGCCTTCTTGTTGTAACCTAACGGTTAAATTATTCCAACCTACTATTTGGTGCAACTCAGGTAAGTGAGATTGCCATTGTTGCAACAGCCCTAATTGTTCGGTAAAAGATTGTTCCCGGAAGTAATTATCCTGACCAAAGCGGAGAACTTCATCCAGCAAGAGCAATTGTTTTACCTCGGCTAAGCGGGTGCGGTAGTTTAGTAAATTCTGCTCTATTTGCTGTGCAGTTAGTTGTAAAGAAGGTAAATTTGGTTCGCTCGCCAGAAACTCAAGAACTGTCTGGGGAATAAGTTGGTTGGCTACATCCTGATGTATTTCGGTAAGCCAGTTTTTTATTTTCGTTAAATGCAGCCAATCGGAACGTTCTCCGCGCCATTGTTTTCCAAAAGTAGCCTGGCCTAATTCCTGATGTTGCTGGATAATTTTCTGCTGTCGGTTCGCTTCCAGGATGGCATCTACTAATTTTAATTGCTCATTGGTATTATCCGGCAGAATGGTTTTACTTAAACCGGCCAGTTTTTTCTTGCTTCGTCGGTAAGCTCCTGACAAAAAATTCCACCATTTTTCACCATAAGCAATTATATTTTCCCGGATTTCTAAAGCTTCGGTGGTAGCTGTCCAGGCTTCGGGCAGCAGCTTATCCTGAAACTGGGTCTGGATAGTGGCAAAGGCTTTACCCGCAGTTAGCAACTGCTCTAAGTCGGCTTGTTGTTGCAGCCAATTATTTGTTTTTACCGCTACTCCCGCATAATCCGGACTTTGGAGCAAACGATTTACTAAAGTAACCAACGCCACTGTTTCCGAAGAGTTAATTGGGAGCGGTAACATAACAATAAGGGCTAATTGTTGCGCCTTTGGTTGCAGGGTAGTTATGGATTGACGGCCAGCCTCTAAAGCTCGCGTTAATTGGTTTTCATCGGCGGGCAATAATTGCTGACGTTGGCTGCCCCAAAATAGTAAATTTATAGGTTCGCCTAGTTGTTTTAGGCGAGCTTGTAATTCTTGCACCAGCGCATCGCGGCGGCGAAATTCATCGCGCGACCAGTTAAGCAGGGTAGGCAAAGCAAAACGGGGCAAATCTACTTGTGGGTACTGTTGCCGCAATTGCAAAAGTTCGCCGTAAACATGGTAAGTAGTTAAATCGCTTTGGGCAATGGGCTGGTTTACGGCTTCGCAATAGTTGTTCAGGCGTTCACGCAGTTGAATTAGCAAATTTAGTTCGCTTTCCTGTTCTTTTACTTTGGGTTTGCCTAAGTCCAGGGTGCGGGCGAGTTCTTTGGTTACTTCTTTTTTGTTCGTTTTGTGGCTGTGCAGTTCCAAACAAGCTTCGCCTAGGCCAACTTTATCCAGCCGCCGTTTTACTACTTCCAGAGCCGCCATTTTTTCGGCCACAAACAACACGGTTTTTCCTTTACCAATCGCTTCTGAAATTAAATTGGTTATGGTTTGCGATTTTCCGGTACCGGGCGGTCCCTGAATTACTAAATTACGACCTTGGTTTACGTCCAGAATGGCCAGCGTTTGCGATGAATCGGCGTCTACTACCTGGCGCACTTCGGCGGGATTTAAATGTGGATCGAGGTGATCTTCGTCGGAAATAAGTGGATCTGGCTCCTGAAAGCCATCTTCGTGCAGCAAAGCTTGCAGCAACGGGTGCTGCGCGGGACCTGCTTCTTCGGACCAGTTAGCGGCATCCAGGTCGTTGTACATCATAAACTTCCCGAAAGAGAAAAAGCCCAACGCAATGGCCGAAGAATTAATCAGCCAACCTTTCCGCCCCACAATTTCCTTCCAGACTTCATCAAAGTAAGCGGTTACATCTACTTCTTCGGTATCGGGCAGTTCCGGAATCTGCAAGCCAAAGTCGGCTTTCATTTTAGCAATTAAAGATAAATTTTCGCCTACTTCACCGCCGGTGTACCGCAACTGAAACCGCTCCCGCGCCGAGGAACGCGTTAATTCTACAGGTATTAACAGCAATGGTGCTTGACGCGGGTCCTCGGTATTACCAGCTTCGTACCAGGTTAGCGCGCCCAATGCCAGGTACAGAATATTGACGCCTTGTTCTTCCACAAAAAGCCTGGCCGCATGATACGTCTGCAATAAGCGGTTTTCCAGTTTAGGTATTGTTTCGCGGGTTTGCAGTTTATTGTCGGTTTGGGCCGGCGTTATAGCTATTGACGCACTGGGTATTTTCTCATTTTCCGGAGTATTTTGTTGGGTATTCAGGAGGCTGTTCGCCGTTTTGCTGTCCATGGACAGAAAGGTCATGGCTTTGCCTTCCAGCACAAGTAATCGGTACACCTCGGCGGGTACTTCATTTACTATTTCTACCCCTTTGGCTTGCAAAGGCCGATAATGGAGGAGCGGATTACGTAAACTTAAATCGAGCAAATCGCGGCGCGAAGCTTCTAGGCGGGCATTTACCTGGGATGCGGCAGTCATAGGAAAAGATTCAGATTCTATGCGAATCTAAACGTTTTCTGGCAACAAAACCGGTATTTTCTTCCGGCATATATTAGGTATTTTATAACTGGAATTAATAAGTTAGTCTGATTCTGAAAGAAAGAATGGAATGAGGTGTACGGAATTCGACGGAAATGCTGAGTAACGTTTAAGGTGTTTCTGAAGCAGTGGTATTTCATGTACCTTCAGCCACAACTATGATTTGTTGATGAATAAAGATATGTTGTTGAGTATTTATAGGCAAGACGCTGTTGTAGAAACACCATGTTGTGCGTTAGTGTTGGCTGTTTTATTTGTTTCCTGAAGACGCAAATCCTTCTTTGTTTGTCTCTACCATAAAGATGCTTTTACCACCCGCAATAAATAGTGTTTTACTAAACTTACTTCTTCCAAAACAAAGGTTAGTTGCTTGTGGACATTTAATCTCCGAAAGTTTGGTTCCATTAGGATCATAAACAACAACACGGCTTCCAACAGCTATGTAAAGATTGCCGTCAGCATCGACTGTCATGCCGTCCGGTGCAATGCTGTTCCCAAATTCAATAAGTTTCGAAGGGGCCTGCAGCGAACCATCTTCCTTTAGTTCAAAGGCTAGTATTGAACCTTCACCGTTTGGCTTTACAACTGCCTTTTCTTCTGGCAAAAACCACCTGTTGCCGTTCCCCGGGTAATCACAATTTACTACATAAAGGGTTTTCTGGTCGGGAGAAACAGCAATGCCATTGGGCTTATTCACATTAGCAGCAACCAAATGAACACTACTGTCGTTGTCAATGCGATACACGCCCATTAGATTCTGCTCTACCGGATCATTTACAACGTAGCTGGGATCAGTAAAGTAAATTCTTCCCTCTGCATCAATAGAAAGATCATTGGGAGAATTGAACGGCTTGTTTCGATACTGACCGGCAATGATGCGGGTAATGCCCGTTTTCATGTTTGTCTTTGTCACGCGTCTGCCACCACCACCTGCCTGTTCGCAAACTATAAGGTCCCCGTTGGCATCGAATGCAAGCCCATTTGCCATTCCACTTGGAGAACGAAAGGCTTTATAAGCTCTGGTTTGCGGGTTCAACGTCCAGATGATGCCTGTTCTTGTTTGCTCACTAAAGTCGGAGAAGTAAAGAAGACCATCCGGGGACATCACAGGTCCTTCCAGAAAATCCTCGCCGTTTGAAAAGATCTCCTGAACCTTTGCCTCTGCTGGAAAAATGTTAACGCCACCGGTTTTTTGGCTGCCTAAGCTTTTTTGCACACTTCTTTTTTGTGGGGCCGCATAGGAAATAGTAGCAAACGAGTAGTCTCCTGTAATGTTGTTAAAGGTCACTTTATAGGTGCCAGCAAGGGAAATGGGAACGTTTGCTCCGCCTGGAATAGCGATACCCAAAGGAAAAGGGCTATTGCCCCAGTTCACATCCCAACTGTTGTTTGCTATGAATTTTACTTCCCCCTCCGACAATGGCAACGTTACCTGCCATTGATGCGGATTGTTCCCTGCGGCTGGTTTCATCGGAATGGAAGCATCCCATCCTTTTGAAGTAGAAGAACCAATTATTCCAATTGTGGTATATGTCGTCTGTGCTTTCGCAAAAAAGACAGACCACAAGGCAAAAAAAAGTAAAGTTGACTTCAGTGAAGCAATTCTCATCTAAGCAGAGGTTTCAATAAAGTTAGCGTTAAAAGAATAACAAGGCGTATGCCGCCCAACGGATTTGCTATGGCACGTTTTGAGGGGCTATAATTTTTGTTAGCTGTTGTATTTATAACTACAGTGATGCTGCTACTTTTTTCATCCACTCTTTCCCGAATATCCGTAGTTCAAGGATTTGCCTCAACTTCGCACTTCCATCTAAGTACCAATACTCACTGTATAAATCAATCCATAACCCGTTCTGGTAGTTAAGGTCATAAACGTAAATACTGTTTTTGTCTAAATCGATTAATTCTTGAAATTTCAACAGAACAAGATCTGCTTTAACTTTCATTACAGCAATGTCAGCCCATTGGGGAAGAGTTAGAAAATTCCTGCCTTCTAATTCATTTGCTAATACTTGCAGCTTATCAAGCAGGTCTTGGGCTCTCTCCTGAGGAAAGCTGATGTTTAAATAATTGAAATCAAAGTCAGAACAGTTAACAGAAATATTATAATTGTCAATTTCTTCAAGCGTTAGAACTTCATTCTCAAGAATTTCTCTGTCAGCTATTATAGATAAATAATTTATTAAGCTAGGAAGCCTATGCTTACGGTCTTCCTGTCGCCTTAAAAGTTTTATCCTTTCTTTTCTTTCTTCTTTATCGTCCATTTCAATATATAGCAGCTAACGTTCTTGGCTATGCGGCTGCGTAGCTGCCGTATAGGTTTTGTTGTGGTGTCGTTATTTTTCTTTTTTAGCTATTTCCGTTTCAGAATCCTCAAAGTAAAGAATGAATATTAAGTGATTTTCAAGATTTATACCTTCTTCCGATTTCGCTCTCAAGAACTTAAAACTCTCGATTCCTTCTTCTATTAATTTCTGATTATTAGGTGTTTCTTTAAACTGCTCCAGACATTCCGTTTTGGTTCTATTACAATAGCTTGTACAATCTTCATTTGCTTTTCTTTCATTGGTGTCATACTTTCGCCAGTACAGTTCACACGTTCCATCAGGAAACTTAAATTGAACCTGTCCACCTATTATTGCAAGTCCAGCTTTAACAGCGTAGTCTACAACTTCTTTAAAATCTTCTCTTTTCCAGCCATATTCTTGACCGCTTAGAGTTGACTTAAGCAGAATTTCGGAAGGTAGATATTTTTGTTCTTCTGTCATTTTAATGTACCACAACGTAATAGGCTAAACGGCGGCGGAGGCCGTCGGCCGAGATGACGTTTAGCTGTTGTTGGCAGTAGTTTTTCTATTTTAAAATTATTTCTATTATCAATGAGAGAAGCCAAGGAAACAGCAAAAGAATAAATGAATAACTGTGTTCAGCAAAGCTTCCATTCACCATGTCCCAGCGTTGAATGAATTTGAAAGGTCTTCCAAAATGAGATACCGATACTTGAACAAGTAACAAATCTATAATTATGAAAGCCAATGGAAGTGTAGCAAATCCAATCGTATTGTCAGGGTGAGAATAAATAAACCTCGCAATTACGAATCCTAAGGACAATATTAGATTTATAACTAAAAATTGAGAGTCTTTATAAAGTCGTAAGTAATTGCGCTTTAATGGCCTCCTTCTGAATGGGTCTATCAGAAAAACCCAATAAGTCATAATCAATAAAGCGGATATCGGTTCTAATCTCATATTATAAATTACTGCCAACTAGCAGATAAACGGAGTTGTTCCGGTTATCTGCACTATGTACGGAGGAATAGTAGGTCTGTTTAATGGGTTTTACTGACTTTACCTACGTATAATTGTATATTATATATTACAAGTAATATATATAAATTTTGCCAATTAGCTAAGTTAGCCTAAAATTTTCTTTCCAAAATACTTCTGGCTAGCCTTTTAGGGTTGTAAAAACTTTTAATAATCTTTGTACTCAAAAAATAAGCGTAGTATAAAAGTAAACAAAGAATAGGATCTTACTTTATTGCTCTTTACCGGCAAGACAGATAATGGTTATTACGCCTTTATCCGTGTACTATCCGTTTATAATCGAGTAGTACACGGATATACTTTCTATATAAACCGGAAAGAAATATATTACTACATGCCTAATAAACATCTTCTTTCCTCGACAACATGAGAAATTTTCCGGTTATTACTTTTAAGTTAAACCGCATAAAAAATCCCGCTACCTGGTAGATGTATTACCGGGTAGCGGGATTAAGATAATATTTACTAAATGCTTAAGCCAGCGTAAAATCCGGTAAAGGAATAATCTCGCCACCTTTCATGGCCGATTCGTGTGCCAGAATACCGACGCAGGTAATATTAGCGGATTGTTGCGCATTGGGATACGGCTCGCGATTTTCTACTAATGCGGTTAAAAATTCGTGTACCAGGTGCGGGTGCGAACCACCGTGGCCGGAACCCTGAATAAAAGATAAGTGCTGATTGTCACCGGAATCGTAAACGCCTTGCTGGGTGAACGATTGAATTTCTTGCGGCAGCAAATGCGCGTAATCAGGGGTTTTTACTTTTTCGGGGGTTTCACCGGTATGGATTACGTTGTCTTCGTGTTCCACTAAAGTCCATTCAAAAGACTTCTTCGAGCCATACACATCAAAGCTCTCGCGGTATTGGCGGGCTGTGTTAAATAGGGAACGCGTTACTTCGGCAGATAAATCGGAATCTTTCAATTTAATGTGGCAGGATTCTATGGCAAACGGAGAACCATATTTCGAAATTAAGTTTTCATCGATGCGACCCGAACCAAAGCACGACACGTATTCGGCTTGCGCTTTGGGTAAAGCCAGCACCGGACCTACGCAATGGGTGGCGTAATGCATGGGTGGCAAACCTTCCCAGTAACCCGGCCAACCTGCCATTTCTTGCTGGTGCGAAGCCCGGATAAATTGCAGTTTACCCAACTCGCCTTTCTCGTACATTTCTTTCACGAACAAGAATTCGCGGCTGTAAATCACCGTTTCCATCATCATGTAAGTTTTGCCGGTCTCTTTTACGGCTTCTACAATCTGACGGCATTCTTCTACGGTAGTAGCCATAGGCACCGTACAGGCAACGTGCTTGCCAGCCCGCAAAGCGGCCAGCGACTGCTCGGCGTGGCTTTGGATGGGCGTATTTATGTGAATCGCATCTACTTCCGAGTCTTTTAACAACTCGGCGTAATCGGTGTAGCGTTTTTCAATACCAAAGGCATCGCCAATCTCATTTAGTTTGTCCTCGTTGCGTTGGCAAATGGCGTACATAATGGCGTTCGGGTGCTTCTGGTAAATCGGAATAAATTCGGCACCGAAGCCCAATCCGACGATGGCTACTTTGATTTTTTGTTGCGTCATAGTTTTTATGATTTTTGAAATTAGTACGTTTTCAGTTTTTTAATTTGTTCTTTGGAGCCTTTGCAAGTCTCCATGTGCTGGTGCTATCTAGCTTGACAAGTAACCAGTTTGCCTCCTGGCCGGCGGGCCTCGTTTGGCTCTTCCGGGCTGGTCTAAGCTTGTTTTGTTCGTTCCTCACAATGCCTCGTGCCTCGGCACTGGAACCTTAGAAGGCCCTCCAAAGCCAAACTGGTGTCGTTTATGCTTAGCTTCAGCTTTTACTCATTCATTTAGGATAGAAGAATGTTTAGATTCAATCAGTGTAAATAGATAATACTTTAACTTTACAATTCGATTAAGCCTTTTTATTTATTAATGCCATTTAGTGTCATTCAGGAGGAACCTATTTAGCTACGTTGCTAAATAAGTTCCTCCTGAATGACGGAATTTTAAAAATTAAATTTTTAAAATTCCCTAGTCTGCTATGCAACAAGTAGCCTAAGCCAGGTGCAAAGAATGACGCTAAACTGTTCGAGCGGTCAGCGAGTTTTTAGCGTCTTGACTTTTTTGGTTCTTTTTGTGTCAAGACAAAAAGAACAGAACTTGGCAATGAAATAACTTCACTTAGCGAACTAAGCATCAGCCGCCGCTATGTGAACGAGAATTTTTAAATTTATCTACTTGATCTGATTCGCAAGGCACGGAAGTAACTTCCGCGCCATAGTGTGCTATGCAAACAACATATTACCTCCCTACTAAAGCACTCGCAATACCATCTTCATTCTTTACTTTTTCTTCCCCTCTGGCCCATTTTTTTAAAAATTGAATGCCTTCCGAAGCAAAACCATCCTGGCTTTCGGCCAAAGGGCGCCAGATACACACGGCTCCGGCAAGTTCTTTCACGTTAGGCGTAAAACTTTCGATGGCGACGGTGCCCTGGTAATTGATGGCAGTGAGGCCGCGGTAGAAAGCATCCCAGCGGGTTTGGCCGGTGCCGGGCGTACCGCGGTAATTCTCGGATACTTGCACGTGTCGTAGTTTATCCCCAACTAATAAGATCGCTTTCTCGATATCGGGTTCTTCAATGTTCATGTGAAAACCATCTAGGGAAACCTGGGCGGCCGGATGGTTGATGTCGCGGATTAATTGCATGACATCTTCGGCGTTATTAATTAAGTCCGTTTCGAAACGGTTGATAGGTTCCAATGCAATGGCCTGGCCGTATTGGTTGGCTATTTCGCAAACTTTCCGCAGGTTGGTTACAGCGCGATCCCATTCTATTTTCTTTTGCTCCGGCGATACCAAGCGGGCTTTACCTACGGCCGAATACATGGGGCCCGACACGAACGAACAGCCAATGGCTTCAGAAATCTGAAAACACTGGGTAATGTATTCGATGCTGTTGCGTTGGTAAAGCTCGTCTTCGTGGGTTAAATCGCGGGTAGTACCAAAGGCGCCGCAGATTAGTCCTTCCAAGCCATTTGCCTCCAGTGCTTCTTTTAACTTAGGAGCATCTATCAGGCTTGTATCTTCCACGGGAATCTCTACTACGTCGTAGCCCATCGACTTAATTTTTGGAAACAAGTCCAGCGTAGTAGAATCGAAAGGGGATGTCCAGAGCCAGGTGCTTACTCCAAATTTTACGTTTAATGCCATAAAATTTTAAAAATTTGTGGGAAATAAACCCGGCAGAATTTAGCAACCTGCCGGATTTTTAAATTTTAGCTGGTTTGCCTTAGTTAGTTACTTTCATTACCCCGTTCATGATGCGCCAGTGGCCCGGGAAGGTACACACATAAGGGTAGTCACCGGTTTTTTGCGGTACTTTAAACCGGATTACCGTACGGCCTTCGGGATTTACTAAGTCAGTGGCGGCAATTACTTCATTCATTTTGGGTACGTAGTTTTTCTCAGCTCCTTTGGGATCGGCAGCTAGTTTATCGGCAGCAGCACCAACTTTATCGGCCATACCCGTCATTACAAGTACCCAGTTGTGCTGCATAAAATCCGGATTTTCCAGTACCAGTTCTACTACCTGACCGGCTTTAACCGTAAAGGTTTTTTTATCGAATTGCATCTGATCTTTCACCACCTTCATGTTAATGGTAACATCAGCTTTTTCAGTAGTAGGAACGGCGGTAACCACAATAGAACCTACTTCCAGGAAAGTGTTGGATAAGTTACCATCGAAGTTAAAATCGTCTTTATACGGGCCGAATTTTTTGTCGTCTTTTCCACCTACACCAATAGCCAAATCAGAAGTAAGCGGTTGCTTAAACAAACCCGGCGCTTTGCCTTCGGCTACGGTTTTACCATCGAGTTGTAGGACTAGCTTGCCATTTTGCGCCACTTGGGCTATTACTTCGAAGCGGTTTTCCTGCGGTACGGGGGCCGAAATAGAGTAAGGTTTGCCGTTTTGTTTCACCAACAGGTTTACCTTATCATCATCGATGTACAATCCGTAACCTTGGTTGGTATCGCCGTGCGTCATGATAACGCCGCTAGGTTTGCCGGTTCTGGGCTTAATAACCGCTGATTTAATGGTGATTTCTTTGCCTGCTACATTCGGTGCTTCGGCAGCCGGCATCCGGGACCATCTTTCCAGTAACCGCACATCTTTATCTAAGCTTTGAGTAATGCGAGGTACTAAACCAGCCGAAGCTGATTCTGCTGCTTTCGTATCTTTTTGCATGGCTTCTTTAAAGCCCGCTTGATGCTTGGCCGTGGCTACAAATAAAGCTTGCGCTAAAGCCGGGTCTTTGTCGTTGTCCGGGGATAAACTAGCGGTATAAACTGCTTGCCCAATATCGGAAGCAGTCGGCATTTCGGCCATGGCCAGGATAGCGGTTAAACGGGTAGGCTGCGCCGGATCATTAATCAGATTAGATTTTAATAACGCTTGCTTTACTTCCGGCGTACGGGGTAATACCTGAATGGCGGTTTTACGAACGCCAGCTGCCGGGTGCGATAAAGCTCTAATAGCTACCTGCAAAGCCTCGGGGTTAGAGCCCGATAAAGCACCTAAACCGTGCATGGTCCAAAGGGCGTGAACTGCCGGAGCATTTACGCCAATTTCGTCTACGCTTTGGTTAGCGGCTATTTTATATAACTCTGGTAATACAGATTGATGTTTGCCTTCTACGATTAACCGCTGGGCCGTAGTACGCCAAAACATGTTGTCGTTGTTTAAAGCAGCTACTAAAGTCTCGGGTTTGTTTTTATCTAATTTAATTGGCTCGTAGGGTTTGGCGTTTTTGTAAACTACCCGGTAAATCCGACCTTTGTCATGGTCGCGCAATGGGTTGATGTAGGCGTTTCCTTTACCATTTTCGGCTTGGTAACCACCGCGCTCCGGGGTTGGGGTAGGGTTGTGCTGAATAATAAAATCGTACCAGTCGGCAACCCACACGGCGCCATCCGGACCAACTTCGGCGTGAACCGGGCCCATCCATTCGTCAGAAGAAGCTAGGAAATTCCACCCGTCTTTTTCTACGTAACCAGCGCCGCTCGGCTCCATGATGGCGTTATGTACTACGCGGCCGGTTGGTTCGCACACAAAAGCAATGCGGTTCCAGTATTCTTTCGGGAAGTTACGGGCCGTATACAGGTTATGACCAGCGGCGGCGGTAAAACCACCGTGTACGTCAACCTGGCGCAAATTAGGCGTCATGGTGTGCATGTCGTAGTGGCCATCGATTTTTTTAATTCCTTGGGCGCCGCTGCCACCTACTAATACTCTTTTTAAATTTTTATCGGGCATGTAATAATAAGCGCTATGCGTATTATTAGCTGTGGATAAAAACACGTCAAAGTTTTCGTTGAAGCCTAAACCCCAGGTGTTGTTGCTGGTTTTCGCTAAAAATTCTAAATTTTTACCATCGGGGTTAAAGCGGTACAAGCCCTGGCTGAAAGCAAGATTTTGATTCTCGCCGGTGCCTTTAAAAGCCGAGTAACCTACCGTGCCCCAGATTTTGTTATCCAGGCCATATTTTAAGTTAGATGGTCCGGCGTGGGTATCCGATTTTCCCCAGCCATCAATAATTACTTCGCGCACATCGGCTTTATCGTCGCCGTTGGTATCTTTTAAAAACATAAATACCGGGGCTTGGGAAATAACAATACCGCCGTTGGCAAACACAATGCTGGTAGGGATGTTGAGCTTATCCGCAAAAATGGTAAACTTATCAGCTTTGCCATCGCCATTGGTGTCTTCGCAAATTTTAATGCGGTCGTCGCCCACGCCATCTTCTTCGCGCACTTCGTTGGGGTAATCTACGGTTTCAATTACCCACAAACGGCCGCGTTCGTCCCAGGCCATAGAGATCGGGTTGATAATATCTGGTTCGGCGGCAAATAATTGGATATCAAAATCAACGGGTACTTGTATTAATTTCTGCGATTCGGCGGGGCTTAATGGATTTTGAAATTTTGGAGCCGGATCGCGTTTTTCGTAGTTCGGAACGGCGGCATCTACGTAGGTTAAGGTCGGCAAAGCTAATTTCTCAACTTGCTTGCTCACTTTGTCACCTACGGCCCATAAAACACCATTGCCAATTAATTTCTGAAAGCCCGGATTGTTCCAGGTGCGCTCGTCGTGGCCGTAAGCGGTATAAAATACGCGGCCTTTGCCTTGCTCCCGTACCCAGGTCCAGGGCTCCGGACGCCCGCCTTCGTCGCGGGTCATGAGTACCTTGTTATCGGGGTTCAATTTGTCGTGTACGTAGGTCTCGTCCCAGGTAGAGAACTCGGTAATGCCTTGCATGGTTGGGTGTTTGGCATCCGTAATTTTAGCGGTAAAGTCGCCGGTTTTATGAGTCTTGAACTGCCCACCTACCATTTTTATGTAGTTCTCGGAGTTCTGGAAACAAAACGACGCGCAGTGAATAGGAATAAATCCTTTACCACTCTCCACAAACTCCGTTAAAGCTTGGTCCTGCTCCGGCTCAATTTTTTCGTGGTTGGCGTAAATAATTAAACCGTCGTATTTTTTTAAATTTTCCGGATTTAAATCGGTAGGGGTGGTGGTGTACGTGATATTAATGCCGCGGCTGAACAAGGCCGTGGCTAAAGTAGGCGCATATTTATCGGAGTTGTGGTGCTCACTTTTATGGCCCAAAAACAAAACTTCGACCCGCCGGGGAGCCTGACTGGTACCTTGGCTGGAGTTGGGGTTTTTCATACAACCGCCTACAACCAGAGTAATAAAGAAAAAGATAAAAATACTTCGCTGCATAGGGTATAATTTATTTCTTATTTGCAAGAACTTGTAATGCTATAGTATAAGCCTGTAAAAATTCAGACGCATTTACAAGTTTACTTCAATTCTAGAATTAAAACTGCCTGTTTTTTAACTGAAACTGACTGTATTTTGACTTGTTTGATTAGTTTTTAGTAAAATATGGTACATAAACAGGAAAGTATTTGTGGCTATGTTTAATTTTTTGCAAAGCCTAGATATTTTAAGTATTTCTTTGAAGCCTATTTAAGCCTTCACGTGATGGTACGAACTAATCATAAAATTAACTATTTACCAAGTGACCGAGTCGTCTTTTAACTGATGGGTATGGTAAACCTCTCCGCCTTAAAGGGTGCCCTTTTTAATAACTGAGGAGGAGAGAACGTTATTACTTTTTTACTTGGCTAAGTTTACAGAATCCTGCTGCGCAATATGGGAAACCTGGCAGGCGCTTGTTAACTAAACTAATGTTATTTAATTTTTTGATTGTTTGCCATTGGTGTTGAGACACGAGGCAAAGTTAAGAACGAACAAAATAAGCATCGGCCCTTCTAAAAAATCAAAACGAGTACCACCAGCAACGAGGTAAACTGGTTATTGTTCCACCGCTTCTTAAAGACTTAACTACTTTAAATAAGTAAATAAAAAACCGGTGAGCTGGATAATATTCCAAAGTTCACCGGTTTTTATGGTTCAAAGAATCAATTATTTTTAACTAAGTAACTGTACAAAATTAGTTTAATATACTGGATGTCGAGATAAACAAAATATTGCATTCATATTCTATTACTTACACCCACAAAAGTCTAATATCTTGATAATTGTGCCTCTTTACTTATTTAGTAAATTTTTCTATAGCACCAAAGGATTTAGCGGACTAGCTGCTAATTCACCTGGCTTTATGCCGGGTAACCAACGTTCCAAATCAGCTACGCGGTTTTTATTATCGGGTTCTAAGGCGCGTGCACCATCGGCAAAGTAAATAATGGTCATTACCTCGCGCATGGTACCAGAATTATTTCCGGGAGCACCGTGTAAAGTCCAGCCAGAATGGAAAGTAGCGTCGCCGGCCTGCATGAACGAAGTGGTACTAACCGGAAAATTATTCTTTTTAATATATTCCTCCAGAAAATTTTGGGAAGCATCTGATATGCCTAATTTATCAATGTAGCCTTCGGTATGGGAGCCGGAGGCAAATTTCATAATTCCCATTTCTTCGGTTATTTCCACCAGTGGCATCCAAAGGGTAATGGTTTTGTTAGTATCTAAAGGCCAATAATATTGGTCTTGGTGCCAGGGCGTGAAACCGCCACCGGGTTCTTTAAAAAGAGCCTGATCGTGGTAAATACGTACGTTCTCGCAACCCATCAGGTCTGCGGCAATTTGGGCGAATCGTTTGGCCAGCACAAACTTACGTACCGCTTGGTCTTGTTCCCATAAATTCATAATCTGCAAAAAAGCCTTCCCGTAAGTATCGCGTTCTGATAAAGCGCGGGTTTCGGTATTGTATTTAGTAACTGCCTCATTAATGGCGGTGCGGTAATTTTTCACCTCCTCGGTACTGGCCACCTGACGCAGTAAAATGTGGCCATCCCGGTGATACGAATCTATATCAGCGGAGCTAAGCGGGTAATTTGTAGGAGAAGCAAGCGTTTCGTTTATCATATTGGTCCGTTCAGAAGAGTTTATTAAAAAGTTAATTTACTTAACAAATGAATGATAATAGTAAAATGAATGCTACACCTGTATTTATAACTTATGATACTCTATTAAAATAAGATCTAGAATTATTGAAAAATAATTTAAATTAGTACCAATGCGTGCTTTATTAGAGAAAATACCCACAACCGAGCAAGGTTCTTTTACGGTTCGAGAATTTAAGTTGCCTTTTTTTGATGCGCCCTTGCATTTTCATTCGGAATTTGAGCTTACCTTAATTTTAGCCGGCCAAGGTAAACGAATTGTAGGAGATTCAATTGTGGATTTTAAACCGGGCGATTTGGCTTTATTAGGTCCTAATTTGCCCCATTATTGGCACAGCGATAAACAATATGATAATGGTAAGTTAAGCTCGCAATCTATTGTAATTCAATTTGATTCCCACTTTTTAGGCGAGAAGTTCTTTTCCATACCCGAAATGACAAATATCCGGCGCTTACTCGATAAAGCCCGGCAAGGTCTTTCTTTTGAGGAGAAAGTTCGCCTGGAAACAGCCCGTCGCATGCAGCATTTATTGCAACTAAATGGGGCCAAACAATTATTTGAACTTTTAGCACTTTTAGATTTTCTGGCAAGTTCGCCGGGCCAACAGCAAATAGCCAGTGCGGGCTTTAGTTTGTACGCCGATACTTTTGATTGTGAACGGATTAACAGCGTTTGCCAATATGTATTTAATTCCTTCACCGAAGAAGTAACAATAACTCACGCGGCTTCGCTAGCTCATTTAAGTGTACCCGCTTTTTGTTATTATTTTAAAAAACGAACTCGCCGCAGCTTTTCGCAATTTGTGAATGAAATCCGGATTGGGAATGCCTGTAAGTTGCTCATGGAAACCGACCGTACTATTTCGGAAATTTGTTATGCCAGTGGCTTTCGTAATTTATCCAATTTCAACCGGCGGTTTAAAGAACTTCAACATATTTCGCCTTTAGAATACCGCCGGCAATTTTAATGTTTTAAGTGCAGGAAACATTATTTAAAATAAAATGATGATAGTGGTTAAAGGTTAAAATGAAACCAGGTATTCGTAAGCCGGTTAATTAAACTGCTGGTTCTTCTATGGTCAGGCAAATATAAAATCCGCATTCCAACTTAAATTAAAGTTTCTTTCCGGAATCGTGAAAATAAAAAAGCCGGATAAAAATCCGGCTTTTTTATTTTTATTATCTGCGGTTATCTTCGTTGAAATTACGGTCGCGCCAACGGTCGTCGTTCCTGCGTTGGGCATCATCTTCATCGGCCCAACGTGGTCCGGATTCGTAGCCCCGGTTAAAGTTACGAGATTCGCCGCGCCAGTTATTTTGATAATTTCGATTATTCTGGTCACGATCATCATCAGGATGCGTAAAAGTACGCCAGTCTTCGCGAACCTGATCAGCTATCCGGCCAAAAAAGCCCCGATTCTCCCGCTGGTCATCGTTGTGGCGTTGACGATTATGGTTCCGGTCGTTATCGGCATCGTAATCGTTATCATGGCCCGGTGATCCCCATTGACGGTTTCCGCTGCCATACCGATAATCTTCGGCGGCAAATTGTTTGCGGTCGTCGAACATGCGCGGCTCTTCTCCGGCGTAAAAGCGATTATCACTTTCGTTGTATCGGTTTACATCGTAGCGTTCATTATTATTGTACCGATTGGCCTGGTACCGATCGTTTGAATATTGGTTACCTGAACTGAAATTATTCTGATTTCTATTATTCTGGTTGAATTGATTATCCCGAACACGTTCTTCGTGTCGGTAATTATTCTGACCTTTATCTACCGGCCATTGCTGCTGGTTACGAGAATTGTTTTGCCCGAATACCTGATTCTGGTCATAATTATGGTTAGAATCTCTACGATGGTCGTGGCTGTCTCCGAAGTTAATGTCGGCATTCCGGTAAGCACTATTGGGGTCGGCGCCGTAGTGTTGGCCGCCTCTGTTATTTACATTGTTGTTATTCCGGTAATTGTTACTGCTCCCGTATTGATCGTTCCTATTACGGTTGCGATTTTCTTCAGCAATGCGTTTACCTATACGTTGGTTTTCTTCGAGATGATCATCCCGATCATTCCGGTTTCTATTTTGATATTCTTGCATATAGCTTCTATTTAAATGAGAGTAAAACTGCCTCTTACAAAGGCTAAGTTTCATTTATTACGAAGACTATTTTTTAGGGTTAAGCTTTCTGTTGTAATAAGATAAGTGGAGGAGTTAATTTATTACCTGAGTTTTGCCTTATTACTATTATACAAATAGAAACGATGCAGCAAAAAAGTAAATCTTATTCTAATTATATTTAGATAAGGTTATATAGCTTAATTAAATATAGTAAGCGGCTTTTAAACAATTACTAATACCTATATTTAAATAGCAAGTTTATTTTGTGAAATTAAAAGAAATTAAAAAAATTATAAATCAGTTTTTTTGATTTTTATAAGTTACCTGTAAATTACCAATATAATCCGTATTAAATTAAAGTACATGACCATTCAAGAGAGCAAGCAATTCTTTGAAGACAAAGGATACTTAGTAGGCGACGTAGTACAAATGTACCGCACGGAAGACGATATGTTATTATTTGCCCGTATGCGCTTTCTGCATTTAATTTTTGAAAGCGGCGTAAAAAATAATTACAACGATCAATACTTAGAAAATCTTTGTTTGCACTTGGATAATATGTGCCAGCTTGTATTTAATAATAATTTGTTACAAGCAACTGATCAGCAAACTTATTCAGTAATTAACCAATTGGTGTTTTTTGCTTTACAGAAAGATTTGCAGGAAATTTTACTTAATCTCCGTTTTCAGGAGTTAGTTTTTGCAGAATTAGAAGAATTTGAAATTTGCGCAAATATTTCGTTTGTCCAAAGTTGCGTACTAGACGAAATTGCGCGTAAATCGGAATAAAAGCTTTATTTAGTAATTTTAACTACAAAGGCTGCGTATTTAAAAAGCAGCCTTTGTAGTTAAAATTATTTTTTAAATATAGAAGCTTACCTGTTTCTGGGTTGTTGACCGCCTTCCCCTTCTTCTTTTAAACCTGCCTGGTTTTCGAGGCTACCGGTATTTAGTTCTTCTTTACGGTTTTTACCTGGCGTATTCTGTCCTGGACTTTGTGTATCTTCGCCTTGGTGGTTACCTTTTTGGCCACTGTGGCCAGGACCCATACCGCCCCGGTGCGTGCCGTGGCCGGTGTCTTTATCGCTAATGGTATGAGGTTGTTTACCATGAGGAGTTGGTTCCTTGCCTAAACCACTCTTTTCACCGGGGCCGCCGCCTTGTCTTCCTAGTATGTCGCCGCCGCCGTTGAAATCATCATGTGCCTGACCTTTATCAATTTCGCCGCCCACATCGTTTACATCGTCCAGGTTACGGTTGTTTTCATCTACGTTGGTTACCTCATCAATATTATCTATCTGAGGCGCATTAGGTGTATTCTGTCCCTGACTATTTCCACTATCTTTTGTTGCCATCGTTTTATTGGTTTACAGTTAAAACTCTCGCCATGCATTTACATGTGCTTAAAGTTTACGCGCTAACGGCACTACAAGTTGAGTTAGGATAAAAGTAAAAAAGGATTACGAGTCGGTAAATGCCCAAAATCCTTATTCCTTTTTTTAAATACCAGGCAGGCAGAAGTTTAATTTCTTACCTGTTGAATAATTTATCTATTAATTAACTTTTTAACGCCGGTTAATATATTCTTCTAACTCGCGAATACTAGCATCGTAGGTTAATACTTCGTTTACAACATAAAAATTGCGACGATCGCAGGTGGCATTGTAGGCAAACTTAGCAAATTCTAAACGGGTATTTTCGTATTGAAATTGCGCCAGAATTTCTTTTAAATCTTCGGCTAATACACTGTTCTGGCTCAAAGCCTGCCGGGCAATAGATTCTTTACTGGTTTCGCTGTTGCGAGTGGCCATACTTTGCAGTAAAAGGTCTACTTGCTGTTTTCCCAGTATATCACGGCATTGTTCTGGCCTGTTCGTATTATCAGATTCGTTGTAACGGTCGTCTTGTCCATACCGGTCAACATTAGACTCATAATCGTTATTACCATAAGGTTCGGTTTCCTGATAATGTGATGAGGATGGTCGCTGGTTAGGATGATAGGGGCGTAAGGGTTTTTCAGCTACTTTTCGCACTAAAGCCTGCCGGCCATAGCCAACTATTTGCAGTATAAATTCACTTTGCCGGGCTGGTTCTATATATACTTGCGTTCGGTGAACTAAAACTCCCCGCCGACCGGGTATCCGGAACTCAGCAGTATGATAACCCGCCGGAATATCGTACAGGCGCACTACATTGGTTCCACCCCGATTGACAAACCGGCCATCAAAAATAAACTGAAAGGCTTCGCCTTTTTTACTAAAAAAGGTGGCGGTAGCGCTTGGTAAAGCAAGCGCATACTGAGTCCAGAAGAAGAGCCCGAATAACAAGATACCCAAACGTTTCATTTTCTTAAAGCTTATCTAAAAGGTGAATGTTTAATTCATTTAATTAAATCAGATTTTTAATATTTAAATACTTGAACTTAAAATCATTGCATTTAAAAAAAAACAGTAATAGTCTTATGTAGAAGCTTGCTGAAAAGAACAATTTTGTACGAGTAAAAAGCCAATTATTATGCCAATAAAAAAGCTGTTACAGTTTCCTGCAACAGCTTTTATTAACTGTTTTTTCGATCTTATTTAATAGGTAAATTCACCTTGTTTGTTTCGAATGGTCAGGTTATTATTATCGCTTGGTTCTACGTGGCCGATTATTTGAGCTTGGATGTTAAACGATTTGGCAATCGCAATTAAATCTGCAGCATGTTCTTCATTTAAGTAAATTTCCAGACGATGGCCCATGTTGAACACCTTATACATTTCGGCCCAACTGGTCTGGCTTTCTTCCTGAATAATTTGAAATAAAGGTGGTATCTCAAATAGATTGTCTTTTACAATGTGCACCTTATCGGTAAAGTGCAGCACTTTGGTCTGGCCGCCACCGCTGCAATGAACCATGCCGTGAATATTTGCCCGGTGCTGGTTTAATATTTTTTTTACTACCGGGGCATACGTACGGGTAGAGGAGAGTACTAATTTGCCTACATCTAAACCCGTGTCGGCTACTGGGTCGGTTAGTTTATATTTACCGGAGTAAATTAAATCTTTGGGTACACTTGGGTCAAAGCTTTCGGGGTATTTGGCTGCTAAATATTTATGAAAAACATCGTGCCGGGCCGAAGTTAAACCATTGCTGCCCATACCGCCATTGTATTCTGTTTCATAAGTTGCTTGTCCGAAGGAAGCAAACCCAACAATCACATCGCCGGGTTGAATGGTATTATTGGAAATAACTTCGTCGCGGCGTAGGCGGGCAGTAACAGTACTATCTACAATTATCGTCCGGACCAAATCTCCTACATCGGCGGTTTCGCCGCCCGTGCTGTAAATGCCAATGCCGTTATCGCGGAGCATTTGCAGAATTTCTTCGGTACCATTAATAATAGCGGCAATTACTTCGCCGGGTACCAGGTTTTTGTTCCGGCCAATGGTAGACGATAACAGAATAGTATCTGTTGCTCCTACACACAGTAAATCATCGGTATTCATGATGATGGCATCCTGCGCAATGCCTTTCCAAACCGATAAATCACCAGTTTCGCGCCAATAAAGATACGCTAACGACGATTTAGTACCGGCCCCATCGGCGTGCATAATATTGCAGTAATCCGGATCATTACCCAAAATATCGGGAATAATTTTACAGAATGCTTTCGGAAAAAGCCCTTTATCTATGTTTTTAATAGCTGCGTGTACGTCTTCTTTCGAGGCCGAAACGCCCCGCCGGAGATACCTGTTTTCCATGATATAGCTGTTTGTTATTCGTTGTTTGTTGTTAGAATTATCATTCAAGAAAAATCGCCAACTTTAACAATGCTGCAAAAATAAGAAAGCCGCTCTAATAAGCGGCTTTCTATTTTGTATCCTTTAAGATTTAATTATTAATTTAAATTAATCAGTAACGAACAACCAGCAACCAATAACTATATTATTGAGCAATTTTGGTTACTTTAAACTCGGTGCGCCGGTTACGCTGGTGTTCTTCTTCGGTTTTAGCATTTTTTACAACCAGGCGGGTTTCGCCGTATCCTTTTGCCGTAATTCGATTAGGTGCAATGCCTTTAGAAATAATATAATCTACCGCTGATTGGGCGCGTCGTTGCGAAAGGTCTAAATTGTAAGCGTCTTTTCCGCGTACATCGGTATGGGAGCTCAGCTCTATGGTAATTTTAGGATTGTCGTTCAAGGTTTGAACTATCTTATCTAGTTCTATGGCAGCGTCCGGACGAATATCAGCTTTATCTAAATCGTAGTAAATATTTTCTACTACAATTGCTTTATCCTTCACGATTTTACTTAAAACTAAATCAGCCGTTAAGCGAATGTCGGTTTCGGGTTTGGTTAAGCTTGCCTGCGGAGGGGTTTTGCCAATGGTAGTTACGGCCTGGCGGGCCGCAAAGTATCCCGGATTTTCAGCTAACACGGAATAAGCAGTAGCAGTATCGAGTTTAAAGCTTAGTTTACCATCTACGGATGTAAAAGCCTGGTCTACGGCAATACCTTTGGCGTCTTGCAGTTCTACCCGGATTCTACTCATTGGTTTATAATTGGCCGTATTAGGTAGTAACTCCCGCACGGTTACATCCACGTAGAAATTGACCATTTTGGGCTTAGCTTTCTTAAAATAGTAAATATCATCGCTGCCTTTACCACCTGCCCGGTTAGAAGAAAAATAGCCCGATTCGTTATTGAGCATATAAGGCGCAAAATCATCGGCATTGGAATTAACAGGAACTCCCAAGTTTACCGGTCTACCATTTTCTACCCGAAAAATATCCAAACTGCCTAAACCCGGATGCCCGTCTGAAGAAATATATAATGTGCCATCTTCGGCAACAAACGGGAAGTTTTCGTTGCCCGGCGTATTAATTTCAGGTCCCAGGTTTTCCGGAGTAGAGAAACGGCCCTGACCATCCAGGGTAGAGCGGTAAATATCATTACCTCCCTGGCCGCCTTTCCGGTCAGAAGAGAAGTATAAAGTTTTTCCATCCGGCGAAAGTACCGGCGACGAATCCCAGGCATCTTTGCTGTTAACGCTAAGCAAACGTGGCTCCGACCAACTGCCTTTAAACCGGGAAACGTATAAATCCACGTTTAAAGTGCCTTTTCGTTTGCCAGTGTTGCTGCGGGCAAATATCATGGTGGTGCCATCTTTACTAAAAGTTACGGCCGCTTCATGGGCTTCCGGAGTATTAATGGGTTCATTTATTTTGCGTACGGCTCCGCCTGTCATTTGCGTTGAGTCAGCGAAACGAACAGCAAATAAATCGTTGAAACCTTCGCCGTTACCAGTATATTTTTTACCATCTCGGGTAGAAGCAAAATATAGTTCGCCGTTCAGCATAGTAGGAGCAAACTCCGCTGCTGCGGTATTTAACTGATCGAGCGGTGTAATCTCGTTGTACGTTTTGGTATTGATAATGCCTGGAATAGCGCTCATGTTGGCCGCTTCTAGTTTAGCGCGTGGCACTAAGGTTTTACTGCCTCCGGATTGGGCGTAACGGGTAAACTGAGCGCCGGCTTCGTTGTATTTAGCATTGGCTTTCAGAGCTAAACCATAATAAAATATGGCATCTTCTTTTTTGAAACCAGAGTTTACAGCTGCCTGGTAAAAAGGCTCGGCTTGCGAAATACGATTAGATAAACGGTACGATTCGGCAAGTTTATAATTAACCGGACCCGGTTCTTTGGTGTTTTTTAAAGCCTGTTGGTATAAACGAATGGCATCATCGTACTCTCCCTGAGCAAATTTTTTATCGGCTTTTCCTACGCTGCTTAAAGTTTTGCAGGAAGTAAAACCCACCAGAGTGGCAAGTAGAAGAGTCAGGTAAAATCTATTCATATAGCGGTAGTGTGGCAAGAAGGTCGTGAATTTTAAGTAATACGTTGTACGTTTTATGTTTTGTTTGGCAATCATAAAATTAAAAGTAAACAAGCCCTCTGCGTTAAATAAAAACTTGGTGCCCGTATTTACTTAAAAAAATTAATATTACTCCCATAAATTATAATAAGTAAACGTAAAACTTAGGCAAAATATTTGGCGAGCCAACTTTCTTTTGCCGGTTTAGGCCAGGCTGCCTGCAATTGCCCACTGGTGCTGAGCAAGGTATCAAAGTAGAGCGAATCGGCTTGAATAAGACCCTCTTTTATTTTGTTTTTTATTTCGGGTAATGATACTGTTTCTACGGTTTCGTTTTGCAAGAAAGCCAATTGGGTACGATCAAAGAACGAAACATTTAATTCGGCTTCTAATTGTTTTACAAACCGGACAGAAGCATCGATTGAACACCCACTGGGAGAATTAATATCTTCGTCGTTCGCAATTACTAAAAAACGATTATATAGAAGTTCGGCAGAGGCTTGCAATTCTTCACCGTGACTCGTCCACTGAGTTATAAAATGGATTAACTGCGGTTTTACTTGTTCAACTTCAGCATCTGTTAAAGGCCGGTTTGCCTGGTAAATCCAAATGCGGGAACGGGGAGGTAATTGTTGAAAAGGTACGTACATGGTTTTAGTCAAGAGTCCATGGTCCACAGTCCACGGAATGTAGTTGTAAATTATTGAATTTTAATCTATCAATAGCAATATCGGACTTTCCTTTTGGTCATAGTATCACTAAAGTACCGAATGATTATCATTTTGTAAATGTATCAATCTTAATAATAAAGTAATCTACTAATAAATTCTTTATAACCATGGTGTCTATGGACTGTCGACCATGGACTATGGACTAGCTCAAGCATTTAAGTTTTCGGCTGAAGCAATTAGTTCGGCAATATCAAATACTTTTACCTGATCTTCCTGGTTTTTGTTTTTTACCCCATCACTGAGCATGGTCAGGCAAAAAGGGCAGGCAGAGGCAATAACGGTAGCACCGGTAGCCAAAGCTTCTTCGGTACGTTCAATGTTGATATCTTTATTACCAGGTTCGGGTTCTTTCCACATTTGAGCGCCACCTGCACCGCAGCACAGACCATTGGCCCGGCTCCGCTTCATTTCTACTAAATCGGCATCTAAGGTAGCTAAAACTTCGCGCGGAGCTTCATATATTCCATTGGCTCGGCCTAAGTAACACGAATCATGAAAAGTAATGCGCTTGCCTTTAAAAGCTTCGCCACCAGCCACGCGCACTTTACCCTCATTAATTAATTGCTGTAAAAAAGTGGAATGATGGATAACTTCGTAGTTGCCACCTAAGCTGGGATATTCGTTTTTAATCGTGTTAAAACAATGCGGACAAGCAGTAATAATTTTTTTTATGTTATAACCATTCAGTACTTCTATGTTGGTCAGGGCCTGCATTTGAAACAAAAATTCGTTGCCGGCTCGTTTGGCTGGATCACCGGTGCAGCTTTCTTCTAAACCCAATACCGCATATTTTATTCCTACATGTTCTAAAATCCGGACAAAGGCACGGGTTACATTTTTATAACGGTCGTCAAATGCACCGGCACAACCTACCCAAAATAATATTTCCGGTTCTTCTCCTTTAGCCATTAAGTCGGCCATAACCGGTACCAAAATTTGTTTTTTTTCACTCATGTTATTTAGATATTAGACCTTAGATAGTAGATGTTAGACTAAGATTAGTCAAAGCCCTTTCTGGATCTAGTTCGTTCGTATGTTCGGCTGTTAAATTTTAATATTTTGAATTTCACCGGTTGATTGTTCTAATAACAGTAGTGCTATCTGGATTCGGATTAAAATTAAAAAATAAACAACTTTTAACCTTTTACCTTTAAAACCTTCCAATGTGCAACTTGCAACCTTTAACTTGTAACCACCTTCAACTATTTTACATTCACGAACAAGTTATCGGCCCAATTAAGGCGGTCGGAGGGGGAGAAAGCCCAAGGAGCCCCGTTATTTTCGATATTGGTGAACATAGCATTTAATGCTGTAGGTGCCGCTGATTCTTCGAGTACTAAAAAACGACGCATTTCCATAATAGAAGATAATTGGTCGATATTTACGGGACAAGCTTCTACGCAAGCATTGCAGGTAGTACAGGCCCAAAGTTCTTCGGGAGTTACATAGCCGCGTAGTAACGTTTTTTCTTCGGTTACTTTCACCCGGGGCTCACCTTGTTCTTTGTAATGATTAGGTCGGAAGATGGCCGGATGTTCCCCTTTTTCCTCCATACGGTCTCGGGTATCCATAATAATTTTCCGAGGCGATAGTAATTTACCCGTGAAATTAGCCGGGCAAACATCCGTGCAACGCCCGCATTCGGTACAAGTATAAGCATCTAAAAGTTGCTTCCACGTAAGGTCTTCTACGTCTTTCGCCCCAAACTTTTGCGGTTCTACACCTTCCGGCAATGTCGGAACTAGGTAACTAGGATCGAGCATGGCTTTTATTTCGTGAGTAATGCTCTCGTTAGTAGTAAATTTACCTTTAGGTTCTAGTTTGGAGTAATACACGTTCGGAAAAGCCATGATAATGTGGAAGTGCTTGGAGCTGGGCAGATAATTTAAAAAAGCAAATATGCCCAGTATGTGAAACCACCATCCAACGCTGCGTACAGCTTCTAAAGCCGATACGTTAAAAGTATTTAACCCATTTACCAGCCAATTACTGATCGGGAAACTGCCCGCTAGTTCTTCGTTCGAGATAGCTGCTAATTTTAAATCGGCAATATTAAAGGCAAACAAGGCCAGCATTAAAACAATCTCAGTAATTAAAATAACGTTTGCATCAAGCTTAGACCATGCCCGCATTTCCGGACCACGGGTAAGCCGGGGCACTTTGGTGATATTTCTCCGGATTAAGAATATAACGCAGGCAATTATTACCAGAAATGCCAGGATTTCGTTAATTGCCATTAAGGCACTGTAAACCGGACCCAGAAAGCCTAAAACCCGGTGAGTACCAAAAATGCCGTCGGTGATAATTTCTAGTAATTCAATGTTAATTACCACAAACCCCACGTAAACTACGCCGTGCAGAATTGCCGGCCAAGGGCGTTTAAACATTTTCTGCTGACCAAAAGCCACCAGTAATAGTTTGTTCAGGCGTTCCGAAGCATTATTATTAATTTTTTTTTCGCGTCCCAGTTTAATGTTGCGGCGTATTTTTTTTATCTGCCAAATAAAAAGACCAACAGCCAACACCGTAATTATCAGAAATATAAAGTTGCTTAGCATGAGTACGCAAATTTGTTATGCATAACGAGTACGTAATTTACTAAACTATTATTACAAAATCCAGCTAAAATAATTTCTAAAATCTATTGCATCATCCGCTCAAATTATTACTTTTGCATCACTTTTAACAAAAGTCGTTGGTGATGTAGCTCAGTCGGTAGAGCAAAGGACTGAAAATCCTTGTGTCGTTGGTTCGATTCCAATCATCACCACGAAATAAAAAGCAGTTATGGACTCAGTTCTGTAGCTGCTTTTTTTATTTCTTTGATTTCCAGTGCCTTACCTTTGATAAGTCAATAAGGAGGGCTATATAAATATACGTAATTTGAGGGGAAAAGCTTAGTTCTTAACAAATTTTATCTAAGAATTGACTCATCTACTGACTCACTCATCTTAACTAATCCTCTTGATTAAGGAAGTTTTAAGATTAAGGCTATATATCTACCTTATTAGGCTAAACTGAAGCTGTTCTTGGGAAAGGTAAATAATGCACCAGCTCTCATTTATGTATAGTAAAAAAGATAGTATTCTATTCCTTGTTAAAACATCCTAAACTACGCCAAAGTAACTGATACCCTTTTAGCTGCCTCTACCCAGAACTTAAGAAAAAAGCTTGCGAAACAGCTCCTAACTCTAGTTAATGCTAAAGAGCCATTCATAAAACAATACTTTAGCAGTAACCTCTATTTTCTGATAAAAATTTTATTTGTTTAGCTAATCAGAGGAATACTTGTATTCGAATTGCATTTATATTGCAGTTGTAAAATATACATATTTCTATAATGAACCCACTTTTACAACTAGACCAATTCTTATCAGATGAAGGAATGAAAGCTCTGAAAAGCAAATTTCTCTCATCAGATTCAACATATTTACCTCAATCAGCATTTGATATTGACTATAATAAGGATAAAGAAACTTACAATTTTATCTATGTAAATGATGCTACAGAAGAAGAATTAGAAGGATCTTTATCTTTCTCCTTTATTTTACAAAAAGAGCTAACCTCCCTTTTAGATAGAATATACATAGAGTTGGAAGACAAAATTTTTTCTATAAACAATGAAAAGGAAAGGCATAGCTTTATATTATTAATTCTAAATCGCTTAGACCAAGTAATCAGAAATTGGGAAAACCTATTAATTACTTCAAAATATTCAGCTACATTAACTGTATTGATTGGATTTAGGGATAAGATCGAAATGAATCTTCTGCTTTATTCTAATCTTAATACTTTTCCCCAGCCAATACATGAAGAAAAGCAGCTTGAGTTAGAGTTGCCAAGTGAGATCAAACTACCCCTCCCTAAAAAGAGCAAAAAGATTGAGAGGCTAGATACCAGGCAAAGTGCTTTACTTTACTTTTATCTAAGAAAATTCGATGCTATTCTAAATTATTCTGATACTAGCCTTGCAAAGCTCATGCATGCTTTAACAGGCCATTCTGAACAAAAATTAAGAACTGAAAAAGGATTAGGTGTTATTTGGGATATAATGGAAGACACAGTAAAGGATAATACTTTCAACCATGTTCCTGATTATAACTTAGATACAGTAAAAAAACTTCTATCAGAGGTAATTACTGAAATCGATAACCAAAAAAAGAAAAATAGCAGTTCAAGAAAATAGTACCCCTCCTGTACCCCAGTTACTACTATCTACTTTTCTGACATTTGTTCCCCTTCCAACAGTAAGTGCCTCTGTTAGGTTGGGTTAGGCACATTTTTTAAATTTTTAAATATAATACAATGACAAAAGTAGAATATTGGATTAAGGTTAGCTCTATAATGAGCAACTTAAATAAACAAATAGAACAACTTGAAAATGAGTCTGGGAGGAAATTCAAAACTATGGAAGCACAGGTTCCAGAACTACCAGATAGATTAGGCTACAAGTTAGTAGTCAAAAAAACGAGAATGCATGACATAATTTAATTCTTTATCACATACAGAAAGAGACCTTCCTGCAAATATCGAGCTTACTACTGCTGCCAGAGCAGGAAGCCTCTTTCGCCTATTTTGTTGCCTTTATAAAAGGCTATTGGTAGTATTGAAAAGGTCATAAAGTACTTACCTAATAATCATTCGAAATGGCCATATAAACTGTTATAAAATGAATACAAATAATAATATGCTGGCTGCTCAGGAAGAGCAGTCATTAGATCCTGTTACATATATTGAATATGTAATTTGGGAAAAGAATAAGAAAGAAAAGGGGGGAGCAACTGAAGTTGAACGACTTGAGAATTTCCTTAAAACAAAATTTGAATTTAGGTATAATACGGTAACTGGTGTTTTGGAATATCGTACAAAGCCTGTTGAAGGAAAAAGTTTTAAGGTTATAAAAGATCGTGATGAAACTACCATTTGGAGGTTAATTCAAAAGCGTATTTCCTCTAGTGAAGATAAGGGAACCTTTAGCTTGTCATATCTTAGAAATCTATTAAATTCTGATTTCACTACTTCTTACGATCCTTTCAATGAATATATTTTAGCTCTGCCAAGTTGGAATAACAATACTGATTATATTGATCAATTAGCAAATACTGTTAAAACTGATAATGATAAGCTGTTTCGTAAATGCTTAAAGGTTTGGTTGGTAGCAACAGTTGGTTCATTTATTAAACCTGAGATTATAAACCATACTGCACTTATCTTTTCAGGAAAGCAAGGGATTGGTAAATCAACTTGGATGTTGAATCTTGCCCCAAAGGCTCTTAAAGGATATGTGTACACTGGAACTATTAATCCTGATAACAAGGACACATTAATTCATATGGCAACTAATATGTTGATTAACCTGGATGAATTGGAGAACTTGAATAGTACAGAAGTTGGAGCGATAAAGGAGATAATTACTAAGCCTAATATAAAGCTTAGAAGGCCTTATGGCAGGAATACTGAAGAAATGCCTAGAAGAGCTTCATTTGTTGGTTCTGTTAATTCTGCACAATTCCTTAATGATTCTACTGGTTCTCGTAGGTTTCTCTGCTTTGAATCTTTAGAGATAGAATATAATCATGGTGTAGATATGGACAAAGTCTATGCACAGGCTTATGCTCTATTTAACCAAGGTTTTAAATTTTGGCTTGATCTAGAAGATATTGCTGAACTGGAAGCTAATAACAGTAAGTTTCAGCGTTCAACAGTAGAAGAGGACTTGGTTCTTGAAGTATTCCAGCCAGCAAAAGAAGGTGATGCAGCATGTTTGTTTTATACAACTACCCAAATTGCTAGATATGTAGCAGATTCAACAACTGGATTTCAGGTGAATAACGCAACAATTAAGCGTTTAGGAAGTGCTTTAAAAAAGCATGGGTTTAAAACATATAAAAGGAGTGGATCTCAAAAGTATGCTGTAATGCTTAAACAAACTCAATCTTCAACCTTAGAAGAGAGCGAGGTAGGTAAGGTAGGATAATTGTCCTAAAACTCTTATTAAAATAGAGCTCACCCAATTGGTGGGCCCTATTAGTTTGTACACTAAGTGTCTTTATAAATAGATTTAGATAAAAGTAGTTACCCTACCTACCCTACTATATAAATAATATCTTAAAATAACTTTCCAGAAAACCTCAGGCATAGTATATATATAGCTTTTTTTAAAGGAGATAAGTAAATTAGTCTATTCTACTTTCGTTTAACAGGCTCAGCATAGTTTTTTAAAAGATAGTAAAACAACTCCCACAAGCAATAAGGAGCCATAACCCCAAGATCCTGCTTTAACAATTTTGCTATGTCTGTGCATTCGAGAGGCTATGCGAAAGAGCGGGTTTAGCCTAGTTTTACCTATCTAAAAAAGCCCACATATTACATTAATATAGCTTTAATGTGGAGGGCAAATATCAATATACTTTTATAGTAGCTCATCATAGTATCTTGGAAAGAAAGGAATAAGCCTTATGTCATTCTATCTTTGCAAGGAACTGTAAAGGATTATAGTACTATTTTTTAAGCTTAACGTATGCTTAAGTGCTTTGGAAAGAGTAAAAATGTAATAACAATCTACCTTAATCAACCTTGTTTTAAGTTGCCATAGTATGTTGGTTCCACAAACGTTAGACCTTCTCTAACCAAGAACTCTGGTACCTTAATATGTATATGTAAACTGCCCTACTAAAATTTTTTATAATTTTTTGGTGTGTCTCTTTTCGAGAGATAACATAATAAGTCTCCCCCCCAGCTTAGGTCTGCGACTGGCATGGGGCCTCTCGCTAGGTATAACAATTTTAATTATATAGCATTATGGTAACTATTATTGATTACAAGAAAAGAACTACTCAAGAAGGTAAAGAATTTAATGTTTTAGTTTTGCAGAGTGATATCGAAATGGTTCAATCTAAAGAAACTGGTAGAATTTATGCCACTGCGAAGACTTGTACCATTTCCTGTACATTTAATGATGTTATTTGTGAAGGCCTAAAAGGCAGAAACATACCAGGCAGTATTGAGAGGATGGAATGCGAACCATACCAATACGCAGTACCTTCCACAGGAGAATTGATTACTCTGCATCACACCTATTACTATAATCCCAATCCCAGAACGATGGAGCAGGAGGTATTTGGTAAGCCAGTACTAAGAGCTGCTGCTTAATAGCTCTAAAGGGTAGCTTATGCTACTCTTTTTATCATATAACTCATCAACAACGAACAAGCACTATGCTGAAGGAATCACAGGATGAGGAGTTTTATAGTTCTACAGATGAGGATAGCTGTTTATTTTTATCTTCTTATAAATTGTACAGAGCTTCCTGTCCCTTCCAGGTTACATGTCTTGTATCGACCAAAGATTTCCTGACTGGAGATAAAGTTGAGGTCAGCCAGGTTGTTGGCTTGGATGCAAGTATACTGCTCTTTAAAGTGGAAGGTAGCTATTATCCTCATTACTGTTTTCACCATTACCCTCCTAACCATTTCGTTATTACTCGCCTCAGATAGATTACTTGACCATTCTTTTTCTTTCCCAAGGCCTTTTGGCGAGTAGTAGGAGTTATGCTGTATTTCTTAGGCCATAGTTCTTTGAGATGGTCTCTCCTCAATAAAAAAACCACTGAAAGCAACGTAGCCATTGCCATTCGCTGCAGCAAGATGGAAAAAGGATAGTAGGCTATGTGAGTCTACTATCTATCCAATTTGCTATACCATGATAAAAATAGTTAATTATATCAAAAAATATTTTTCTAAATATAAAATCATGATTATTTAATTGATTCAAAATTTTTGCTTAATTCAAACTTAATTAAAGAAAATTTCAGAAGATCAATAAGGTCATCTTCAACTTTACATTAAAAGTCTTTTCTTAACCTCTTATTTAATAATTTATTTTTTATTAACCTAATTTTAATTAAATCATCATTATTACATAATAAAAGTTTAGATAGAGTAAGATTATCATTGAGATTAGTAATTTCATCTATATTAATTTTAGATCTAAATGCTTCAGTAAAAGTATCAAAATACGATTTAGTAACAGTTGTATATGGTATAGGTAGCCCTTTAAATTCGCTGGGAGTAAGTTCTAAAACACCTCCACCATAATATCTTCCTTCTAGCTCTGCAAATGTTAAGGTTAAAGAGTTGTAAAAACTTACAACAACGCTTTCAATTGTAAATTCTGGTTTTACATCAACCATATAAGCTGAATCAGTAACATATGCTTTTGCAGAGTTAATTAAAAATTTGGGGTAATTATGACTTCTTTTGAAAAAGAATGCATCACTAGCTTTTGAAGGAACATTAGGTATCAAATACCATATTTTACGGTTTCTACACTTATATCTAAAAGGTAATCCTTTCTCTTCTCCAATTGATAAGTATTCTAATAAAGATTTGGAACCATTGTCAGGGACTTCGTCAGAAAGCATTAAAAACTTTGATGGCTTTTTAGACTCAATTAAGTTCATCATATCATTGTAAGTAAACAATAACTTGCCATTAACAAACTGTCCTTTTTGAACAATTGGAATAGTGAATTCTGATAAATTATAATTTTTTTCAGTTTCAGATGTGATTATGAAAAAGCTATTTGCTGCAGTTACAACTCCTGGCTTTGATATGCAGTAATTACTTATAGGACTTAAATTATTTTTTAAATTATGTAAAAATTGAATTTCATCCTGATCCAAGATGTGGTGGCTCCATTTGGTATTAGTAGAAATTAATATGTTATTAGAAGCAAGAGTAAAGTTGCTTGTTGTCAACTGATCTTTATCTTTGATTCTTGAGTAAAAAAGCCCTGGATCGTTAGACTTTTTATAACAGAATAATAAAATAGTGTCTTGACCAATTGATTCAAATAATAGTTGGTCAAATGTAAATATTTCAATTCTTTGGAAATGTATAGCTAAAAAACTTCTTATAAATTCTGAGGACTTATGCTGTAATAAATCAGCAGGTAATACAAAGGAAAGAATTCCTTGGCTGTCTAAAATCAATGAACAACTAAAGAGGAAACTACTCCATATATTGTTAATAGAATTATTCAGTCCTACAGAAGAATGGATTTCTTTACAAATACTAATTTGCTCCTCATTTAGTAATTCCTTTTTAATGTAGGGTGGATTTCCTATGATTAAAGAAAATTTAATGTTGTTAGTCTTTTGCCATTTTAAATAATCTTGATTTACGATATCAAATGTTATGTTTGCTATGGTGCTATTTGAAGCTGCATCCTTAGCCTTAAGATACTCGCATTCAACTTTTTCAACAGCAAAAAATTCAATTGTATTTAGCCCTTTAGGGATTTTTACTGAACTTAAAGCTCTAATAAATTCACCATCTCCTACACTAGGCTCGAGAACTTTTATAGAACTTTTATCTTGAATTTTTCTAAATGAATGCTTAACTATAAACGTTGAAAGAATTGATGGAGTATAGTATGAACCAATCTTTTTCTTAGTAGTCACTTTGTTTTTCTGATATCTAATAAGGAATAAGGCCTGATAGTTCTACGTTGATTATCAAGCTTTAAAATATTTGTTTTAACTAAATCTATTTTACGTAAAACATCTAGAATAAAAGATAAATTATCTGAGTCATCACTTAGTATTTGAATGAGACTCGATATATTTTCAATCAATTTGGAACATTTATATCTTAAAACACTTTCCCTTCTCTCGAAGATTAGTTGAGGACGATTTAAAAATAGTCTAGTAATCAAGTACCTAGACGCTGTAAATTTCCCCACTAGCCTAAAATCAGAATTGGCTTCAAATATACTATTATAATTTGTTTTAGATGGATCAGGATAACAAACTTTATTTAAATCATCAGAATCACAGGGCCAATCATCGCTTTTGAACTTATTACAAATGGGACATGCTAAAAATAAATTACATATATCATTTTCTAAATGTCTAAATTTAGATTGAGGTTTATAATGTTCAATATGGTAATTATTTATTCCTCCAAATTGAGCTTCGTGTATAGAACAGTAAACACATTGGTGAAAGCATTCAGAAGCTATTTGTTCTTTCCATTCAGAATAGGTTCCTGTAAGTGGTTGTTTTGAAGGGGCTTTATGAACCTTCTTCCACTTCAGGCATTGTTCTAAATCATTGTTCATTAATCTTTTTAATCTTTTCTTCTAAGATTCTTTTAATGTCATTTAAAGAATTTACTTGGCTTTCATACTCATCAAGCCAAGTATTACGATCTTTTAAGCTATCCATCATTGGTAAATGAAGCTTCGTTTGTAAGGCTTGTAATCTTTGAATATCATCTTCATCGCTTTGACCAGAAGCTACTTTCCTAGTAAGTTCGTCATAAGTGGAAAGTTCCTTTTCGTTTTCTTTTAAATATCTCTGGCTTGCTCTTATGATAATTTCAACGTATTTAGAAGCTTTATTTTTATCAGCAAAGTCTCTCTTTCTAATAATACTATCAAATTCGTTAAATTCATGTTGTAAGTCATCATCAGCTGTATATGCTGATAGAGTATAGATTGGCATATCTTTAAACCTTTCTCTAAGGGCTCTCACCAATTCACTACCCCTATATTTTACAGGACCTTTTCCATTTTCTCGACCATTAAATAACCTTTCATCAAGGATTATCACGCAAATGTCATTCTCTTCAATCCAAGGAAAGTAATAGGCAAAATCTTGAAATGGAAAAATATCTATAACTTCTAAAGTGCTGCCACTTTTCCTTAGCATTTTGGAAAGCTTTATACTAAGGCTTTCTCTGATCTCTTTATCATCATCAACAAAAGCAATTTTTGCCATTTTAATTTATTTTATTTTTCTATAGGTAACCAAACTTCGAAAAGAGCGCCTTTTAAAACAGTATCTCTATTAACTTTAATATTACCTTTTAAATCATCTACTATAGATTTAACTACTGTTAATCCTAATCCAGTACCAATACTTTTGCTTTGATTAGTCGCAATCGCTTTTGTAGAGAATAGTGGTTCAAAAATCCTGTGTATATGTTCATCAGCTATTCCAGGACCTGAATCTGAAACTGATATCTTATATCCTCTTGTACTATCTAAATCTTCTCGAGATATGTTAATTAATACTTTTCTATCATCTCCATTTTGAGTACAGGCGGTATATGAATTTGTTAGCAGATTTATAAGTAATGATTCTATATCCATTTGATAAGTCTTTGTTACCAATGAATCACCTTCAACTTTTAATAAAATTGATGCAGCTTCAAAGACAGGTCTAAGCTCCTTTACAACATTCTCAACAGTTTTTTTTATATTAACTGGTTTTTTGCTCCTCTTTTCTTTTTGAACTCTTGTTAATGCAAAAGCTCCCCATGCAGAAATTTTATTCGAATTCTTGACTGCTTTATTTAGTTCAGAATTAACAATGTCCAAGTCTGGCTCGAATTCTTCTATTTCTGATATTGCGTTGTCTAAAGCAATCCTAAAGGCAGACATAGCATTTTCAGTTTCATGGCCAAACACCGCAGATGATATACCAATTGTTGCTAAGCCTCCCAAAACTCTTTGCCAATTTAATAATCCTGTTATTGTATTATTTACTTCATTAGAAATAGTGTCAACTTGCTCAATGCTGTTTGATAAGGGTTTAAGTAACTGGACTGGCTTTATTTCAGCACCCCCTTTCTCTATTGTTTCTTTTAATGTGTTTAACCCTCCTTTTACATCAATAAGTTTTTGGTTTATTTGTTCAGCTTCTTCATTAAAAGATTTTTTTGTCTTTTTATTTTGTTCTTTTTTCTCTATGCTAGGATATAATTTGGATCTATATGATTCTAGCATATTGATTGAAGCTAAAGTTAAATTTCTAAGTTCATAAAAGGATTCTGATTCAATTAGACCTTCTCTTGCAGCGCTATCAGATAATGCTATGTTTGTATCCCTTGAAATAAAGACTGCTCCAATTAGTTGGTTAGGGGTAACTTTATAATCTTCTGCTCTACTTATTCCAGCAGGGTTTTTAGCCTTTCTTTCTGCTAGATCTAACCAATCATAACCAAATTGAGAATTAGAAAATCCATATGGTTTGACTGCAATGTTATCACGATAAATTTTTACTCCTACATTAGTGTCTAAAAATTCACGTAAATCAGACAGTTTAAAATCACTACTCGCAACTGAAGCTCCAGTTCTTAAAAAGAAAAGTAATTTGATTGTTACTGGGCCACATTTTAAATCCTCAACATAGCCCTTGAAATCTTTTGGAATAATTCCAATTTTCTGTAGTAATGTTTTCCATTCAACAATACTAGTTGTTTCATTATTAGTATATTTATCCTTGATACTATAAATTATATTAGGGCCCTTGCCATCATAGATTGCAGTTAATTGTATTTCAGCTAAGTTATAAAAGTCAGAGTTTACTCTTGTAGAAAAGGAAGGTAATACATCGTTTTTAAGGTTAATTACAAAATCTTCAACTTCATTAAATGGAGGAGTTAATGATGACAATTCATTAAATAAATTTATAATATTATTTGGTGTCCACGTTTGACGTAGTTTAGTTATTTTAATCTCAGTGCCAGTATCACTAACAACACCATTTGTGTCTGGTATATTTATAGATTCAGGATGTATTACTTCTACATTAATGTCAAAGATATCTTTTCCTTCTTTGTCAAATTCATCCCAATTTACTTTTAAACCTATAATGCCATCCTCTTTTGTTTTAGTAATTAACTCCAATTCGGCTCCTAATCGATCTGTGGATATCCTTCCTATGCCCTTTTCTCCAGTTCGTCTCCTCCCATATCCGCTTGTTTTTTCTTTTCTTTTTTTCGAAAATCCAATTCTAAGCCAGTTGTTAAATAACTCGTCTTTAGACATTCCAAATCCATTGTCAGCCACTCTGATTATATCGCTTCCATTGTTGCATAATATTTCAATTTCAACATTGTGCGAATCAGCGTCATAGCTATTTTTTACTAATTCTATTAAGGCTGTAGCATGATCTTTTATACTATCCCTTCCCAAGTGTATAAGAGTTTTTGCATCAACAAAGAATCGTTGGAATCTATCATCAAACTTGGACAATTCATTAGATAACTTAAAAATGGCTCTTATATCAGTTTCGTCAGCATCTAACAAATGTTTAAGCTTATCCTTTACTTCTTCCTTTGATTCCATACAAAATTTTAAGTGACATCTTTAGTTTATACTTTCTTTTAAGTTTCTTTATTATAAAATACTTATATATTCTAATTATATGAAGGAAATGATTACCAAGCAAATATTATTGCTTAGCCTTACATTATTTCTTATACTTTATGTTTGTTTATTATTGAGTACTGAGCTTTTTAATGTGTAGTAATTATATGTATTCTAATATACTTGTATGTTTTTTAATTATTATGTATTCTAAATTGCTTTTTACTTGAGATTATCAAGGAAATATATAATATTTTTTCTATATAACTAAGTATATATATTTTTGGTTCTATATAAAGCGATGTTTGATTCTTTATTTATTTGTATGTCAATCAATGAAGCTTTATCTTTTTGTTTTGGCTTATAGTTAGGTAACTGAATCAATACCCAAGTAAAACTTAGTATACCAATCCCCCAATACCAGTGCTGAAGCGTTACAACATAGGAAAGAGGGATGCCTTTAAATGCATGGTAGAATGGTAATTCATAAATTTCATACTTTTTGGAGGTTCCAGTTCTAGGTGACTTAAGTCTCATTTGACTACCATATGTTGCATATATTCTTAAAGAGATGGAAGGTAATGAGGATAATACCCAAGCACTACAAATTAATGCTACTCCAAAGAGAAGAGCAGTTACTAATACAAATGGTTCTTTCTCTATTCCTGGTCTATTATTTATTAATAGAGCAAGGCCTCCTAAGGCAGCTGTCTGGATACCTGATAACCATTTCGCCCAATCTGATAAACGTTCTAATGCATCCTTTGCACCTTCAAAGGTTGGATTCTTTATCAATGCAGCACCTTTCATGTTGTGATTAGCTTTAAAAATAATTATAGCAATTAAACATATAGCAGCCAGAGTTGAAATTGCTACCCAAATCTGCTCATGGGTAAGTAGATAGAAAGCTATGGCAATAAAAACCATAGAAATTAAGTCTAATACTAAAACATAATTGATATGCCAGAAATGCTGTTTCATAGAACTCCCATTTTTTAGTTAATACCTAACCTTTATCAATATACAAAAGACTAGTAATCAGACAAGGTACTGATTTAAATGATACATCTTTTAACTCATTACCTCATATTAATCCAAGTTCAGGCATTACTGAGTTCTCTAATTGTATTACCCCAATACTTCGCAAATAGGTTAAGGTAGTAGTCATACTAGAATGGTCAAGCAACTGCTGAAGCAACTTGAGATTCTGAGAACGTTCGAACACATTTACTGAAGCAGCATGACGAAAGCTATACAAGGTTTGGTTAGGCCCAATTAGCTCTAATTGTAGCATTCTTACTTTTGCCCTGGACCACACTGTGTTAAAGTAAGAATCATTAAAGGGCAAGGAATTACCAGTAAAGATGTACTGTTCTGGTAATAGCTCATGTATCTTCCTGTTTAGAAGCTCTTGTTTAACAAACTCTGGAACTGGTAAACTTCTTATTCTGCCTCCTTTATTCTCATCACCTGCTAGTATAAAGCGAGAGAAATATTCATCGAAATGCTTACGTTTAAGCAACCTAATCTCTTGATGAGGGCGAAGAAGCGTGCCATACATTAGTAATGCGCAAAGAAATAGGTTATGATAATGCTTTTTAAGATAAGGTAGCACCAGGGACAGTTGTTCAGTGGTATACGCCTGATGAAGCACTGCCTTTGCTTTACGCTTTGTTGTAGCAAATACAGGATTAGATTGGCAGTATCCCTGATTAACCAACTTGGAGAACAATGCAGCAAATGTTCTTCTCTTATTTTGGTAGTATGTTCCTGAAGAAGAGAACTGTTGTAGAAATCGCTCCACATCAGCAGATGTAACTTGGTTTGGTAATACATTTTCTCTTTTACTCTTTTCAAGGAACTGTGTGAACTGTTCAGCAACGCTCCTTATATCACGTTTATAAGTCTTGCTATAAGAACTATTATCTATCTCTTTAGTAACCCTGTGTAATAGTTCAATAAAAGAGGGTTGTTTAGGCTTAGGTAGTGACTCTGCCTCTTTAGTCTCAGGCGACCAGCCTTTCAACAGGGCTCGTGAATACTCCCTTTGTAGTTGTTTTAACAGGCGTTCACGTTCACTATAGGTTTTAGCATTATTGGGAAAGCAGGAAATGTTTAGAGCTTTCCCATTGTAATAACGACAGCGTTTGCCATTGTAATAGAAGAGGATATAACTTCTTTGAGCTACATCCTTAGGATTGTGGATCTGTGGGTCAGTGTACATAAGCAGTCTTATAAGGTTACTGCCTCACCTACTGACTCACTTAGGTTAATCTCTACTAAAACATGCTCCTTTTAGCTTAAAAACAGCTTTTAGGAGGTAGAGCAAAGGACTGAAAATCCTTGTGTCGTTGGTTCGATTCCAATCATCACCACGAAAATAAAAAGCCCCGGATTTTTCTGGGGCTTTTTTTATGCTTCATTTTAAAAATAGGCTAAGTTCCTACATACACATAGCACTTCCGTAATAACATATTCTTTACTTACTTTTAAAAATTTTAAAGTTTTATACTTAATAAATTTCGCGCTGATTTTTAAAAACTTAGCTATCCTTTAAAAATTTAATTTATTATATATATAATAATATATATTCTGGTTCTTTATTTGTATATGGTATTTCATATATTTATTTACGAATGCAGAACTCTTATCCTCTAATTTTCGGTATAACAACTCTGGTTGTTATTATTCTTTTAATTACTTTTATTAATATCAGACTTTATCTACAAGCTAAGCGCCTGCTTAAATCTTTGCAAACAGAAAGGGCTCTATTATTAAAGAATATGGAAGAGATGGATACTGTAGAAAGAAGATTAGCTATAATAAAACAAGAAATTTGCAGAAATGAAGAAAGATTGAAATATCTTGAAAGAGGATTAGTAGGCATTCCGTTGAAAGCAGTGTTACTTCTTTTTAAACCCAGTGATAATTAAATCGAAAGTAGTTTTAATAAATAACTTCTGATTATTAACAAATAACTGCTTACTTAATAATGGAAGAATGATTTAAATAGAATGGTTTTATTAAAAATTCTTTATTCTATTTAAAATAGCTTAGTACTTGGTTTAGTTACTCAATAATCCTTGGAACTAACTTGAGTTACTAAACAGAGTACTTCTATAAAGTAAATTGATGTTGTACTACTTATAACGAAAGAAATATAGATTTTATAATTATTAAGATTCTAAGCTTACCCTCTCTTCGCTTTTTCCCAAAGCACCGATTGCGACCCTTTTAAAAACCGGGCAAATCCCAAATACACGGCATAGTTCATTATTAAAAAGTAATAAGGGACAAAAAATGCTTTTATCTTTAATTTACGGGTTTCACAAATTTTGCCTAACAAAGCTGCCAAATAAAAGAACAGTTGAAGCACCAACACCAACTGAAAAAACGGATTATAGCTTATTTTAACTAAAACTATATTGCTGATTAATAGCATTAAAAGAGCAAGCGGAGCCAGGGTCCACCTTAAAACCCGGTGCGAGATATATTGAAAACTTAGTAAGCCATACTTCGCCAAATTCAACAAAGAGCTTAAGCGTACAACAGCTTGAATGCCACCCGCGGCAATTCTAATTTTACGTTTCAATTCTTCGCCTACGGAGGCCGATGGACCTTCTAAGGCATAAGCTTCGGGTTCGTAGCGCACTTTATGGCCTTTCTGGGCGATGCGTAAGGTCATATAAAAATCCTCAATAAGCGTGTCGTGGGGTACTGGCTCAAAAAGTTTGGTACGGATAGAAAACAGTTCTCCGGCAGCTCCTACAACGGTATAAAGTTCGGAATCCCACTTTTTTAACGCAGATTCATACTTCCAGTAAATGCCTTCGCCGGCGCCATGGGCAGCATCTTTTTCTTTTACTAAAATGCGTTTCTCCCCGGCAACAGCTCCTACTTTTTCGTCTTGGTAATGCCGCACCAATTTTACAATAGCCTCTTGGTTAAGCATGGTGTTGGCATCGGTAAATACAACAATTCCGGTACTAACGTAAGGCATCGCTCTTTCTACGGCCGCAATTTTCCCTTTTCGTTCGGGTTGGTGTAATAAAGTAACTTGAGGGTATTTTTTTACTAAATTCGGTGTTTGGTCTGAGGAACCATCGGTTACTACGAGCAGCTTTAGCTTTTCTGATGGATACTGTAAAGCCAGCGTATTTTCAATTTTTTCTGTAATATAATCTTCTTCGTTATAAGCGGCTACTACAACGGTTACGTCTGGTAACAATTCTTCTGAGTCAGTAAAATAAGGAACCGTGGGTTTAAAAATTCTTTTGGCTTTAACTAAACCAAATAAAACTAAACCATACCCGAAGTAGGAGTAAAATAATATGCCCAGACTTAACCAAAAACAAATAGTAAAAAATATTAGCATGAACTTAGAAAAATTAAATCGGTTTGCTTTAACTAACTAAAGATAGAAGCAGTAAATTTCTTGTTATGCGAAATACAGCAATATGATTTATTTTATTTGGAAGAGTTATATACAAATCCCGCCAGACTCCAATAAAATAGCTTGCCTTAAGACGAAAAATAAAGATTGTAGAGAAATTTACTTCGTATTTGTAGCTTTTGAGAAACCCTAAGTTGTTTATGAGAATTATTTCGTAAACTGATGGAATAATATTTTATTATTAATATATTTTATTTAATTTATATTAATTTAAAGTAGAAAGCTGAAGTGATTAGTTGATCTGTTTTGTATTATTTTTATTTAATTCTTAACAATGCAGCAGCGCTATATTTAAACGCTATAATTAATTTAAAAAAAATAGTACAAATATTTAGCCATACCCTACACCCTTAGTAAATACCTTATGTGTTTAAAGGTTTTAACGAACCTTATTGATGCCTGCCTTATGAGAGTTCCTTTTTTCACCATTGTACTAATATTAATTAGCTTATTGAGCTTTGCGCAACAAGAGGAAAGAATCCGATTTACTTCTATTACAACTACCGAAGATACTGGCCTGGATTATTCGCCCTGGTTAGATGATAACCTGCAGCATCTGGTGAAAAGCAGTTGGTTGCCCGCCAATTTAAAATACGTGGATGTAACGCTTAAACTAGAGAAAAGAAGTAAAATTAAAAAATTGTCTTTCTACGACCACGAAGGCGTATTTACTGCTAAGCCGGCCGAAGTGTACGCGCTTAATGGGAAACAAAAAGTGTTTTTGGGCTTATTTAAAGGAGAGGCTTACTTAAGCTTTGTGGACTTATTGTTAAAAGAACCAACCTGGGCCGATGCCATTATTATTCGCAAATACAACAATAATATTCCGCAAAAAATAAAAGTATTCGGGTTACCGGCTTCCAAAATTCAATCTATTATTAATTTCCCGGCACTTGCTTCTAAAAGGGTTGGAGGGGCTCCTTTCGACTTATTAGCTACAAGCAATAACCCGCGAACCCCAATAATATTTACTTCTACTAATCCAAGTGTTGTAACTGTTTCTAATGTAGGTGGCACCTGGAAAGCTACGGTTCTGGCACCAGGAGTAGCAAAAATTACTGCTTCGCAAGCCGGGAGTACAAATTACATTGCCGCCCAAAATGTAACCCGCGAACAAGTGGTGCAACCAGCAATTACTTCATTAACGGGCAAAATCCCGATTGATTCCCGCCGTTGGTACCAGTTAAATAATACGAGTAATAGCTTAGTAGCATTGTTTGATGGTAAAACTGATAAAAGAATAGAAACGGGTTGGAGTAAAATTCTGAATACTTATGATTCTTATTACCCAATTTTAAAAGGAGAAGAACTTGTTATTCAAAGTATTAAATTCTACGACGGTGAAGGGCATAACAAAGATAACCCCATGACTTTATCCGTTATTACAAACGATTGGAAACGCATTCCCATCGCCACTTTCCTGGGCGAAAAATACAACACGTGGGTAGGCCCCAACCCAAGTAATCCGGAAAATTTTAAATTACAGACTCCTTTAAAAAATATTAAGTATTTGGTTATAACAACTTCCTGGGCTTATCCAACGGAAATAGAAATATATGGTACCTATAAAACAACATCGGGTACTATTGCTCCTGTAACCTTAGCTCCTAAAAAAGAAATAAAGTTAAAAGATGCATTTGGGGTAAATGCTTTTGAGTGGGATTTTTTAGAACCAAATAATCCGGTAATAATAGATGAAACCCGAATGAAATTGGTAAAAGGCTTTTCGGGCATCCGGCATTATCTGGATTGGGAAAGGCTGGAATCAAAAGAAGGCAGTTATACTTACAATCCTGCGCACAGCGGTGGCTGGAACTACGATGCCATATACGAAAGATGTAAAGCCGAAAAGATAGAAGTTTTAGCTTGTTTAAAGACATTGCCCCACTGGATGATGGCCACTTACCCGGAGAAAGAGCGCGACGATGAAAATGTGCCTGTGAAGTATGGTAAAAATTTTTCTGACCCTAAATCTTATATTGAACAAGCAAAAGTGGCTTTTCAGTTTGCGGCTCGTTATGGTAGTAACAAAAAGGTTAACCCGGCTTTGTTGAGTGTTAATAAAAATCAAAGATGGACAAACGATGGCATTAATACGGTAAAAATTGGCCTGGATTTGATTAAGTACATAGAGTGCGATAACGAGCGCGATAAATGGTGGAAAGGCCGGAAAGCTTACCAAACAGCCCGGGAGTATGCGGCTAATTTATCAGCTTTTTACGATGGGCACAAAAATACCATGGGGCCGGGGGTAGGCGTAAAAAATGCCGACCCCAACATGAAAGTGGTAATGGGTGGTTTGGCGCTCCCGAGTATTGATTATGTAAAAGGCATGATTGACTGGTGTAAGGAGTTCAGAGGATATAATCCGGATGGTTCGGTTAATTTATGCTGGGATGTATTAAATTACCATTTGTATGCTACCGATGCCCAAACATTACAAGGAGAAAGTCCATCCCGGGGGGCTGCCCCAGAGGTTTCGGAAGCAGGTAAAGTGGCCGCAGATTTTGTGCAAATGGCGCACGAGTACACCAAAGATATGCCTGTTTGGATAACCGAATTAGGGTACGATTTTAATCAGGCTAGTCCGTTAAAAGCGGTGGCAGTTGGTAAAAAAAGCGTTTTAGCAACCCAAGCCGATTGGATTTTAAGATCATCTTTACTTTATGCCCGGATGGGGATTGATAAAACTTTCTTCTTTATTATGTATGATCCTACGGACCCAGCTAACCCAATGCAATTTAGCTCCATGGGCTTAGTGAATAATAATAAAACCCGCCGACCAGCCGCCGATTATATATATCAGGTTAAAAAGCAGTTTGGTGAATACACGTATAAAGAAACATTATTGAACGATCCAATTGTAGACCGATATGAATTAAACGGGCAATCGGCTTACGCTTTAGTAGTACCGAATGAGGTTGACAGAACTACGGATTATTTTTTAGACATAGGTAAATCTCCTTTTGCTTACGTGTACCGACCAAAAATTGGGCAGGATGCCATGGAGAAGCAAAAAATATATCCGAAGAATGGTAAAGTAGAAATTGTAGTTACCGAAACGCCAGTATTTGTAGTGCCTGAGCCTATTAATAATTGCACCGCTTCCGGAACCATTCTGAAAGAACAATGGAGTGGGATAGCAGGTAAGTTAATTACTGCTGTTCCGGTACAAAAAACGCCTACCAGTTCTGTTCAGTTAAAGCAGTTTGAAAGCCAAGGTAATAGCCAGGATAATTACGGCGCCCGCATTCGGGGTTATATTTGCCCGCCTCAGAGCGGGGCATATACTTTTAGGATTGCCGGCGACGATAGCGGAGAACTTTGGCTTAGTACCGATGATAACCCAGCTAATAAAAAGAAAATTGCTGAATTTAAAAGTTATACCACTTTCCGGCAATGGGATAAGTTTGCTTCACAAAAATCAGCAAAGATAAATTTAATAGCTGGTAAACGTTATTACGTAGAGGCTTTGCACAAAGAAGCTACGGGCAAAGATTATATTTCCGTTTCCTGGCAATTACCCAACGGAGTGGTTGAGGCACCTATTTCAGGTAGTCGCCTTTCTCCTTTCAAACCAAGTGGGGCAGAAAGTAGTAATTCTCAAACTAGTAGATTAGTTGTTGATTCAAGTAATAACCATTCAGCGGAACAGGCCGCTTCCTTCATTACTTATCCTAACCCATTTAAGAAACAACTAAATATTCAATACAATCCGGAAGAAACTGGTGAAACTACTGTAGGGTTGTATAATGCCCAAGGTAAGCTGGTACGGCAATTATTTACAGGAAAGACCGAAGCAGGAGTTACGAAACATGTAACTTTTAATGCGGAAGGGATAGCCCCTGGAATGTACATTGTTCTATTAAATACCGGTGCTAAAGTTTTAACTCAAAAAGTTATATTAACTAAGTAATCAATCTAACCAGGGCTGTACCTAATTCTTGCTAAAAATTTATTTTTTAAAAAAGGTGTACCGTACATGTTCTGATTTGTACGGTACACCTTCTGGATTAATGATTTTGGAAAGTTTCTTGTTTTTTAAACAGAGTAAACCGGATTAATGACTTTAACTCATTAAATCCAACCTGATAAGCATCCCAGAAGTTAAAACTGATATAATGCTTCTGCATTGCTTTATACCCAATTATAACGGCAAAAAGGGTAGGGAATAAAGTAGCAATAGTAATACCGTAAACATTACCGAAAATATAAATTCCTACAAAATCGGTTACCAGGTTAATCACCAACATTACTAAAACTTTCTGGAAATTAATGTTTGGTTTATTTATTACATCTAAACCAATAGCAAAGAATCTATCGGCTGGGAAAAGTAAAGCAAAGGTCATGAACAAACGAAATACATTAGCGGCTTCGGTGCCAACGTATTTTCCTCCGCCAATCAGGCCAATAGCTAAATCTGAGAAAGCGAATGCACCTAATAATACCGGAATCAAAAGCAAAGTAATCATGCCAATATATTTTTGCATAATGTAGATAACTTCTGTTTTCTCTCCCCGGTTGTAGGCTGCAGACATAGATGGCATGGCAGTAGCAACAAAGCTGCGCAATGGTATTTCTACAATTTCCATTAATCGTTGCCCCAGACTATAAATTGCCAGAGCGGCTGGTCCCAGTAAAAAATTTATAATAAAAGTATCTGTAATTTTAAATAAGCTCGAACTGATGAAAGTACCTACAGTAAATTTGCCAAAATGAACAATTTCTTTCACGCAGGCTGTGCTGCTTTTAGAGAAGAATTGGATTTTGGTCCAACCGGCAAACAAAGCAATTAAACTGGCCGATAAAATAGCTAATAAATTAGCGTAAACTATGTTTTGCAGGGTTGCCTGATTTACTAAAAATAAAACCAACAAGAAAAGTAAAAATAAACCATTATTCGACACCCGAAGGTAAAGGAGTCGGTCGAAGCGTAATTCGCCCTGCGCAATACAAATGGCTACTAAGCTTGGCAAACTAAAAATCAGGTTTATCGCTAAGTATTTTATAAAAAGAACAATGGCCTTATCCTGAACATAGCTAATTAAGAAAAACATGGGAATGTTTAGCAGAATAAAGAAACCCGAAATAGTTACGGCAATAGACCAGGTAGAACCTATAACTTCTTCGGCGCGGGCTTTAGCAGCACCCGCATAAAATTTAATGAAGGCAGTATTTAGAATGCCGTGCCGGAAAGTATCTATAAACAATGTTACTGTCTGGTATAAAATCCAAATCCCATTATCTGCAATTGGCAAAGAACGATAAAGTAAGGCTACTGTAACCATGTTTATTATCGACATACTGCCATTACCCAGCAACGATAAAAAGTGCATGTTGCTGAATTTTTTGAGAATACCTTGCATAAAAGTGAATGAATAAGGAAATGCGAGTAGATGGGTAATGGTATTGTAAACTTTTTGAATTGGCGTTGCTCGTTTGGGTGAATTATTTAAAAATACCTTTTTGAGTTAACCCAAAATGCGTTCTGATTTAAGCAAACCGGGAAAAATGAAAATCTAAGTTAAACCGTAAATGCCGGTACAAATGCCGGGCTGCGGTAACTAATGGTTGTTCACTTTCGCGCCAATAATTTCTTTTCATGGTGCTGGGTTCTGCGAATGAGTTTTCCTGATCAAATAAGCCTTGAAAATCTTCGTAAAATAAGGCTTTCCCTTTTTTCTGTATAAAAGACATCATCATCCGGTATTCGGTTACGTCTCCTTTTAATCCTTCGGGGTAACGGCCAAATTTTTCCAGGAAATTATTACGGCGCAGGTGTGGATGATCGCTGTAATAATAAAACTTCTGGTAACCCCAGTACCAAGGCCAAGGGCTAAAAAGCATTTCCGAAAAGCCATTTTTTAATGGTTTCAGGTAAGGATATTTAAAGTAAGCGTAAAAACGAACCATATCCAGTTCGTTCTTTTCTTCCATAAAGCCCAAGGCATTCCGAAGCGTATTTATAAAAATGGGCTTTGGAACAAAATCTTCTTGGATGTATAAAGTATATGGAGTTTTTACCGCATCCTGACCTTTGTTGATGTTGTTACCAAGGCCTTGGTTTTTATCGGTAGTAATAAGCCGGAAAGGATAAACAACTTGTAATTCTTTTAACTTATCCAGATGTGCGGTTTTACTGCCATCATCAGAAACAACAATATCCTGAAAAGAACAATTCTGCTGTTTAAAAGTCCGCAGTAATCTTTCAAGAGAGTTGCTCCGGTTATAATGCGTTATCAGTAAAGTAACTTCTTCAAAAGTTTGGGTAATAGGCATCATACTGGAATAATAGATTGCGTTAATTGTTGTTAAAGAATTTGATTTATCTGTAAGAAGGCAGCTTCAGGAAAGCTACATCCCACCGGAATTTTAAAAATTTATACCGCAGGTAAACTAACCGCATTAAACGAACGATGCTGTTGCTTTCTTGCTTCCAGGCACTCCGGAAGGTGGCCGTACTTGGTTCCTGGCTGGTGTTTACCTGGTCGAACAACTCCGTAAAATTGTTAAAAAAGAGCCCTTTGCCTTTGTTCTGAATAAAAGAAATACACATCCGGTATTCGGTAAGGTCGCCGTTTACCCCTTCAGCATAAGGGCCGAATTTCTCCGAAAAAGAAGTTCTTCTTAAATGCGGATGGTCGCTGTAGTAATAAAATTTTAAATGATTTAAAGACCAAGGGCTCAAAACCATTTCGGAAAAGCCTTTCTTAAACGGTTTAAGAGTTGGATAGCTGAAATAGGCATAAAACCGGACAATATCTAAATCAGCATCAGCCTGCATAAAATCCAATGCATCCCGGAAGTGCTGGGCAAAGGCCGGTTTTGGTAAAAAATCTTCTTGCACGTATAAGGTATATGGGCTCATTACCTGCGCTTGTCCTTTGTTTATATTATTACCTAACCCTTTGTTCTGGGGAGTAGTAACTAACCGAAAATCAAAGTTTGATTGTAAATCTTTAATTTTATGTAAATGCTCAGGCTTACTGCCATCATCAGAAACTATTATCTCATGAAAAGATATATTAAGATCCTGGAATTGATGAAGTAGATTTTCAAGAGAATTACTCCGGTTATAATGCGTAACCAGTAAGGTAACTTCCGGGAAATAATAGTTAGTACTTGTCATTCGATTTACCATTAAGCATTTTTAGAAGCTTCTTTCTCTTCCGGTAAGCGAGAGTGAAAATTGTTAAAGAACCGACTTAATTCGTGCCCGATACGTGTGCTTAAAGCTTGAAAAAAGTTGCCACTACGTTGTAAAGTGCGTATTCCGGTCCAGGCCCGGGCAGCGTTTGAGCGTACTTGTTTTACTTTACCGTATTTCATTAAATCTAGGCAAAGCTGGCCATCTTCACCGCGCCGGTTTATTTTAATAAACCCTATTTTTAATCCATATTCTCTTACGTAGCCCATGCTGATTCCAAAAGCATTAAAATACGGTCGGTTGATATGACGTACTTCTGCAATGATATCTTTCATGGACTCCAGAATGGCTAGTTTCCAACGAGGAAAGCTGGGTTCGCTGATGAAAGAATACCGTCCGTACACACATACCACATCTGGTTGTTGTAAAACCTGCATCATTTCATCTATCCAGCAGGCAGGATAAAAGCAATCGGCGTCGGCTGTTAAAATGTATTTGCCGGTAGCTTTTTCATGACCCAACTGCCGGGCCGGACCAGCGCCCTGAACTCTTTCGATATAGGATTTTATACTTAATTTATCGATTGTATCTTGCGTTCTATCCGTAGAATTATTGTTTACCACAATAATTTCAAAAGGATGTTTGGTTTTCATCCGGGAGAGACTCGCTACACAACGCAGAATGTTTACTTCTTCATTCCAGGCAGTAATAACTACACTTACTACAGGTTGCTGGCTTTGTACCCGATTTAAATCAGTATTAATTTTATCAAATAAACTTTGCGGAATATCTTCAAATTTCTCGTAAGGATATTCAAATTGATTTATCCAGCCTGGATTATTAAAAATTCTCATAAAGAATAATTGTAAAGATGTTCTATATGGTAGCTAATATGTTTGTTCTTTCCCACTGTTTTGTTTCGTGGCTGTATTGTTTAATAACTCTGGCCGGATTACCAGCCACAATAGAATAAGGTGGAACGTTTTTGGTAACGACGCTACCGGCTGCCACCACCGAGTGTTTTCCTAGCCTAACCCCCGCCGTTATTACTACATTAGCCCCCACCCAGCACTCATCTTCAATCGTGATGGCTTTGGTCGTACACTGCTGCAGGTCAATCGGAATAGTTATATCTTCATAGCCATGGTTTAAACCCGATATAACTACATTTTGAGCCAGTATAACATAGTTGCCTATTGCAACTGGGCCAATTATTACGTTAGATATACCTACCCGGCTATTTCGGCCAATTAGTACATCGCCCATGCCATTATTAACTGTAGAAAAATCTTCAACAGTTGAGTTCTGGCCAATTGAAAAGTTGTTAAAAGGCAATACATCCATCCGGGTATTTCTTCTAATCGTTGCCCCTTTGCCTTTATTATGTTTAAAAGGATTGAGAAACAGTTTAACCCATAAGCGCGGTCTGGCTTGATTTTGAGGAATAAGCAACCAAAGCGCTAAATTTTTAAGCTTTGGATTATTTTTTATAGATTGAATAAAACTCATATGGGTAATTGAAAGGTCTGCTATGAAGCTTTTAGTTTTGAGCTCAGATTAAGTAGTTTTTTCTACTAATTAATAAGAAAGTGCCGGTTGCGCATTTTCCTTAACGGACAGTTCTTTATCCTTTTGTTCCAGTTGGATTAAAAGATTATATATTGCTTGCACCGAAGCTTCCCAAGTATGACTTTTTGCAAAGGCTATTCTTGCCTCGGCTTTGTTAAATGAATTTTCAGATAAAGCTTTTTGTATTAAACTAATGTATTCTATTGCCGAAGAACCTAAGTAAGTATGGTCTTCAAACATGTGCATGGCTTTAGTTTTAGTAGCAACTACTGGTTTTCCCATTGCCAAGTACTCATCTATTTTGCGCGGATAATTGCCAATAGTAATCTCATTTACTGCTTGCGGATTAATACACACATCAAAATGTTGAATGTAGGATGGTAGTTCTGCTGGTGCTTTTGCGCCTAAAAAGTGTACATTCGCAAGTTTGTGCAAGCGACTAGCTTTAAAATGCTCGTCTTCAAATCCTACTAATGCAATTGTCCAATTTGGTTGGGCAGTACTCAGTTGCTCTAAGAGATTTATATCTAAGCGGCTGGCCGTAAGATTCCCCACGTAACCAATTATGGGTTGTGGCAAGTCTACTAAGTCGGCTGGTATTTTTGTTTCTACCTCTGGATTAAAAAAATTTAATTCGCAACCTTGACCTACATCATAACTTTTAGGATTAAATTGAGAGGCGTATTCTGCCAGGAATAAAGAATTAGTGACAACTAAATCTGCTTTTGCCATAAGTTCGGCTTCGGCCCAGGTACCGTGTTTCTTAAAATAAGGAACCGCTACCATGTAATCGCGCACGTAATAGATATAATTAACAGGCTGGAGTAGTCTTTTTTGTTCCAGACCCAGAAACATTAAGCTATCGTTAAAAAGAGTGTAATTTTTAAAATTTAGCTTATGGATAGTCTTTGCTATACTATTAGCAAATAGTTTATTGTTGAAATAATTTAATAATCTGAAGATTTTAGAAGAAGTTATCCAGTTATTTGAAAGGCAAAGAATGCCGGGAGTATAAATCCACAAATTTTTGGAATGCTTCACCATAGCTTCTTTTTTCCCAAATAAAAGTTGGGAAATGGTTTTTAGCCTGGATTTTAGCTTGCCTTTTAGTAACGAGTTAATATCTAACGGAGGATTAACATAAAGTACTCTATTGGCTTGAGCAAAAGTTGCAGCGATATTGTGGGCATTGCTGCCAATGCCTACATCCCAGCTTTGTTGCCCAATCATTATAATATCTTTATCTTTCACGCTAGCTTTATCTTTTTATTGTTTTTTATGTTCGTCTAAGCCACTTTTAAACCCAAACAGCAGGCACAATAAGGCTGGTATAATGATAATCTCCCAAGGCATTTTTTTACCATATATATACTACATCAAAGCTACAATAATGCCGATAGCTTAGTTCTGTAATGACACTATATTAATATTGTTCTTTCGTTTGTTAAACTGTTTTATTAGAAAAATGCAAAATTATTAACCAGATTACTTGGTTTTTCTGCCTAAAACATATTTAAAGGGAACCAAAGAGTTTGCGTACTTGGGGAAATTGGAGAACAAAGACTTTGACCAGTCTTTGTTCATGAATGGTTTTTCGAAGAATAAAAAGAATAAAGCACTAAGGGCAAGAACAATAGGTAAAAATATAAGAAGTTGTACCAGCAAATTAACGCTGTAGTAGTTTGTGATATGAATGTTTTTTGTGAAAACAACTATTAATTCGGCTAAAGGTAAATGAATCAGGTATATAGTGTAACACATGCCTCCAATGGACATAATCCATTTGTTGGAAACAAATCTATTTACGTAATTGCCTTTAAATACCGAATAAAAGAAGGTGAACAACAAAGCAACTACTAAAATCCGGTTGGTAAAATTGAATTCCCAGCTAAAAATATAAATTAAGGTACCTAAAGCAAGTACAGCGGTAAAATCATATATAGTTTGCTTCTTAATTTTAGTACTCCAATCGCATAAGTAAATATCGGCTAGCATAAAGCCAATTAAGAAGTAATGTAAATGGCCCAGGATACTTAAGTTAGCCGGGTTTGCATAAAATTTAAGGTATTGCTGGGCAACCATTAATCCCAGAATGATAAATAAATTACAAACTCTTCTTAACGTTTTGTTCTTAATCGAAAAAAATAAATGAGTTAAAAACGGCGCCAGAATGTAAAACTGAATCTCAATTTCTAAAGTCCAGGTAGGAGGATTTATTGGTGACCATTCTTTATAAATGAGACCGTGCGTATAGGTAAGGTTAGCGAGGTAATGCGGTAAATATTCTAAAAAGTTTCTCTGACCGTAAAATATGATCACTAAGAAAAAGATAGTTATCCAGAAAATATACGGTGGCTCCAGGCGGGTTACCCGGCGCCAGTAATAATCGGATAATTTTACTTTTTTAGTATTATTTAATCTACTGGAAGCAAAAGGAAGTGCCAGAATAAAGCCGCTTATAACGAAAAAAAGGTACACTCCTAAAAAGCCTCTCGAAGCCAAAAAGGCAAAACCGTTTTCACTGAGCGGAGTTGTAAAATTTATAGTTGTATTCCGTTCAAACCGTTCGGCCATGTGCTGGATAAGTACCGGCAGAATAGCCATAAAACGAAGCCCATCTATTTCTTTTATCAGCTTTCTTCCGGATGTTACCCGGCTTAATTTTTCTGGAATTAACTTAATGAACGATAACATAATTGGAATATGAAGCTCTGAAACTTTGAGTGGGTACTTTCTAAATTATATTTAACTAGATTGATTACTTGTCTAAATTAGCTGAAACTACTTTGGTTTTGTGGGGGGTAGCCAGGAAAGAAGTTTTGGTTTTTTTTGTATTTAACAAGGCCAAGCACATGCAGAAAAAAGCGTAAGGAATCCGTAATAAGGCTTCGAAAAGTTGTTTATTATATAAACGACCAGGAACACCAATAAATAAAGCAGTGCTAACCATACCCAATAAAACTGCCCAGAAACTAACGGATGGGCCATAAGGCACTACAAGAGACAACATAAATAAGAAACCTAATAAGCCTAAAAGTAAAATCCGGGGTACTAACATGGCCTGCACCATTTTATTAAAAAACTCCACGTTGCCATTCTTAAATAGTTGTACAAAACCTTGCCAAAAATATTTTTTTAAAAATTCTAATTGCGCGGCAATCCAACGGGTTCTTTGTTGGGTAAATACAGCGGCATTATCAATTTTTTCGTCGTAAACGTAAACTTTATCCAGGTAGCAAATTTTAACCTGGTCCCGGGCAATCCTAAAGTCAATTTCTTTATCTTCTCCTACGGTTTCGCCAATATTCGACAGTAAATTTTTTAAATAGGAAAATTCAAAGGCCATGCCCGAGCCAATCAGAGCAGAAGATAAGCCAAGCGCAAAATGACCTTTCCGGAAAATATGGTTGTTAATTTCCTCGTTGCAGGCATCTAAAAAAGCAAAGGCAGTATCTAAATTTTTGGCCGTACGGTGGGCTTGCACTACTTTATAGCCGGATTCAAAAGCTAAATTAACTTCTTTTAAAAATTCTTTACCCATGTGGTTGTCGGCATCCAATACTACCGCCACATCGTAGTTGCTTTCTGGTAGCTGGTTAAGAGCAGTTAATAAAGCTTTGCCTTTGGTACTTTTTTCAAAATTTACTTCTATTACCTTAATGCCATTTCGCGTTAAAGTTACAATGGTTTCGGGTTTTAGTTTATCCGCTATCACGCAAATATCAAATGAGCCATTGTACGAATGGGCTTTCGCTTTTAAAGCAGATTCAATAATAACAACATCTTCTTTATAAGCCGGAAAAAGCACGCACATTCTTCTGGCAGTTAAAGCAGTTCGGGTATTTTGCCGAATACTTTTGTGCCCCGCCAGTGAAAAGAATAAAAGATAACTAACGTTGAAAAACGCGTATCCACCTATAACATAAAGCAAAATGTTTAAAACAGGCTCCAGGATGTGCATTTGAATAATTTGTTAAATGAGTGGGTGGATAATTAGGTGGGAAAGAATGGTGTTTTTGGGTTTATATTACTGATTTAAAAGCAATATTTTGGTGAACCTTTACAGGTTGCAGGTGCCAGAATAATCCGGACCAAAGGGCTTTTAAATGTTGCCATTGGCGCTTTACACCAAACATTAAAGAATTTTTAGGCAGAGCAAGCAAAAAGAAAAATACAGCACTCATATAAAATTGCTTGCCTTTTAAGTTGCGCCGGATAAAAAGTAAACGATTGCGATTCAGGTAATACGTTTTAAGAACCGACATTTTACCAACCGACATCGATTCTTTATGGTAAATCGCTGATTCGGCGATATAGTGGCAAGAGTAGCCAGCTCTTTTAATCATTTCGCACCAGTCGTGTTCTTCATAATACAAAAAGTAAATTTCCGGCATTAATCCAACTTTTTTTACCACTTCCATCGGAATCATCATAGCAGCGCCATCTGCCAGGTTAGTAGAAATAGAAATGTTATGTTGCCCTAAATCTGCCTCGTGGTTGCCAATGGTTTTGCTACGGCCTGTCCAAGGATTAATGCCCGTGCTGCCAGCATATTGAATAATGTTTGTGCTATCGTAGAACTTAATTTTAGGCGAAGCAATTCCTGCTTGCGGATTTTTCTCAAAAAAATTAACTAAAGGTTCTAAAAATCCAACTTCTACTTCGGTATCGTTATTTAAAAAGAAAAGATATTTTCCTTTAGCCTGAATTATGCCTAAGTTGTTACCGCCGGCGTACCCTAAATTCTTTGCCGAGCGAATAAGGTTTACCTCGGGATATTGTTCTTTAATTACATCAGGTTTGTCGGTAGGGGAGGCATTATCCACTACAATTACTTCAATGTTCGGATAAGTAATTTGCCGCAATGAAGCCAGCATTTCGCAGGTAATCCGGGCTTGGTTGTAGTTAACCGAAATGATAGAAACTAAAGGGGTAGACATATAAAATAGTAAATATTATTAATTTTTTGAATCTAATTTGGGAGCCAGGAAAACGAAGGACCAGGAGATATAAACAATCAGGGCCGAAGGAATGCCGTTTATTACCTCATTGCCATAGCTACAGGCGAAAACTCCGGCGGTACCAGCCGTTAGGGCTATTAATTTTATGCGTAATTTGGGGTCTTTTAGGTTCCAGATAATGCCGCTGCATTTACCCAGAATGTACATGATGATGCCAAACCAGATAACTAAACCAACCACGCCGTACATTACCCAAACTTTTACCCAGTAACTATCGGGCGGGATGATTGAAAGAAACTTATCTGAATTGTAGGTAGTGCCATTCATGCCACTTACGCCAACACCACCGCCAAAAGGAAGATCAGCGAGGTATTTTTTTAATTTTTGTTGGTTATTGAACCGTACGTTTAAAGATATGTCCTCGGGATCAAGTGCTGTGCGGAGCCTTACTATGTGGTAAGAATAAGAATTACCGATAGTAGTGTATTTTAAAATATACAAACTGCCTAAAGCCAGTGCACAACCTACAATTAACGTTTTAGTTTGCTTGCTTAAGAATAAAGCCACAAAAACGCCTACTACCAGGGCAAATAAAGCACCGCGGGTGCCAGATATTAGCATACCATACAGCAAAATGGCCGAAGCTATGCCTAATACTATTTTTTTCCACCATTTAAACGGGCCTAGGGCCAAAACCAGGGCTACTAAACCCAAATGCGCCTGGGATGCCCCGAACTGACCGGCATCGGTAAACAAAGAAAAAACCCGTAGCTTACCAAAAACGATGTGGGTTAGGTCTGCGCCTGCATCCAGCCATCTTTGCTCCCCTTCGGTTAATCCAATATACAGCTGTTTCATGCCATATAAAGTAGCCAGGAGAGATAAGCCCAGTACAAGCTTTAAAAAAAAGTCTAAATCTTTCTTCTGCGTAAATAAAACAGCGCTGAGCAGGGCAATCAATAACCAGTTTAATGAAGTAAACCGCATTTCCTGAAGCCAGCCTATCCTGCTGGCACCTGCTGGGTTTACTATTTCAATTAAGTTTATCAGGAACCAAACAAAAGCAAGCAAAAAATGCCCGTTTCGAAGGTTGCTCCAATGGTATTGGTACCTATTGAAAGCTACTGCAACACAGGAAAGTAACAATAACCCGTCCATTAAAGGGCCAATGGGAGGAGCAACAGGTGAATTTCTAAGAATAGCGGTTATTATAAAGCAATAAATAATATAAGCAATAAACCCTACTTTAGGCTGAATAAATACGGCGGCCGTAAAAGCAAATGCTATAACTATACCCACCAGTGCCAAAGGCATGAACACGCCAACTTTAACCGTTAGCCAACCGGATGCAATAGCAGCGATTATGGCTACAGGCAAAATAATATTATTTGCCTTAGGCTCTTTAATGATGGTTGAATGCATGCCTTTTTATATGATTAGCTTTAAAAGTACACCAGTAAATCTTACTAAATTAAACTGGCAGGTGTACTTCCTCTTGCTGGCCTATAATTGGTTGAATTACTTTTGGCTTTACCGCTTTGGGAGTTGCTGTGTGCTTAATGCTTGTGAGCGTATCGTCGTTTTTGGCCAGTACTCCATTTAGTAAAACTTCAATGGGAGCATGCGAAACTTTTTTAATCTCTTCAAATACTGCTTGATCTGTTTTTTGCCAGGTACGATTTGCTCTTACAGTAAGCACTATAAAATCCAGGTACTTTAATAGCGATGCGGGATAGGTATTTTCTAAAACAGCCGGAAATTCAATAAAAATCACAGAATAAGAAGGATAATTTTTACCGATTAATATATCAGCAATGGTTATCCGGTTATTTAAGCCGTAAAGAGGAGAGTAAAAAGAAGTATGCGTACCAGAAGCAATTTGGTTAGTATGATCTTCAGGAAATAAGGCAAGCGTTTTTATACCTTTGGTATTTAACTGATTCGTTAAAATGCTGATTGCTGTGCTTTTTCCTTCTTCCGCTAAACTGCTTAAAACGCCTATAATAAATGGCTCATTGGCATTGTTCCGTTGTTGCATTTTTAGGAGTACTTGCCGAGAAAGTAATTCTTCTGCGGTTTTAGCCTGTAAAATCTGCTGTTTCTTTTTGCCAAATAATACGGGGAGAATACCTACTATCGGGAATCCGGTTTGCTGAGTTGCTACAAAGGTATTCTTTAACGAATTGTCTAACATTTCAGAACCAACCAAGTAAGCAGTAACCATAAAGAAGGTACCGGAGGCGCCAAATAAGAGGAGTAATAGCAAATTAGATTTAATAGCCTTAACTGGGGTATAAGGCGGATCCACTACGGTAAGTTCCGATGTGATTTCGATGTTCCGTTGATTAAGTTTGCTTTCGGTTAAGCCATTGAGCAAAGAAAAATACTCTTTCTCAGCTAAATCTTTTTCCCGTTCTATTTTACGAAGCTCTGCTCCTAAAGGAGCCACCTTGTCGTATTCTTCTCCAAAAACTTTTAATTGCCGGCGAATTACAAAAAGCTGACCTTTTAGTTCCTCCACTAAAACGGTATTTTTGATCCATTCATTCAGTAAGTCTTTGCTTAATACCGCTTGAACAGATTGAATTTTAGAATACGCATTATCCATGGTTATTCTAATTTTGTTTTCAATTACATCAGCTTGTTGTTTTAAAGTAGCTATTTGACTGGTAGCTGCTGCATTAGATTTTCCCCGATTTATTACTTCTACTTCTGCAAGTTGCGTATTGAGTTTAGAAAGCTGATCTCTTAATTGTAAAATTTCTTGATTATAAAGATTAACCGCACCCCGTTCCTTTAATGTTTTTTCAACTGCTTTAAGCGCACCAAAAGCACCGGCATACTGCATTTCTAAGGAGTTGTAATTTTCGAGCATGTGCTGCTTGTCGGCGGCAATAGCAGATGCTTGTTCATTATAATTAATGAGGCTATTAGTTTTATGGAATTTCAAGAAATTTTCTTCGGCAGCTTCCAGTCTCTTATAGGCCTTAGTAGTAGCAGTTTCAAAGTAGTTCATTACCGATTCGTTTTGGCCTTCCATCAATTCTGTATGTTTCCGGATAAAAACATTGCTTAGAATTTCAAGAGTTTGCTGGCACATAACGGCATCATTAGAAGAAAAATCTATTTTTAGTAAATTACTATTAGGTAGTTGGGTAGCGTTAATTTTAGAAAGTGCTTTTAAAGAATACCCAGGTTCCTCGGAGTTTAGGATAGTATAGATTTCGTTCTGCTGGTTAGATTTTAAATAATTTTCCAGCTTTTTAACAGTTTCTTCTACTGTTGTGCCAACTAACTTTTTCTTTAAAGGCTCTGAAATTAGTTCATTTAAATGAGTATACGTTTTCCAGCTAAGTACTGCCGGGTCATACTTCTTTAGCTGTAGGTGCGAAGCCAATATACGCAGGGCAACTTCTTGTTTAGTTTCGCGGGAGTTAATAAGGTTAAGCAAATTGGCAAAAGCCCGATTGGTAGCAAAGTAATCTGAGCTGTTATCTGTTTTTATGCCTACTCCAGATGCGATACCAGTGTAAATAACAGTATCTGAAGTGTATTCTTTATCCATTTTACGGGCAAAGTAATATATGGAGGCTGCAGTAATTAATGGTATGCTTATAAGTATAAGCCAATTGCGCAGCATTAACCGGTAAAAACTCTTAAATGTCATTTTCGGTTCATTAAATCGTTAATGGTGATTCCTGTTAGTTCTTCTAATATTAGGTATACTGTTTCGTACTTATTTTTAAATTGTTCTTGCGCCATGGCCGACTTGGTGTAGAAATCATTCACCACCATTAACTCATCCAGTTCAATCTGACCTAATTTGAATTTTTTATCAGCTAATTTTTTGTTTATATCCGCCGACTGCAAGGCATCTACCGATTGCTCCCAGGTAACTTTTGCTAAGCTTACTTCTTGGTAGGTTTTAATAACTAACTGCCTGATTTCTCTTTCTTCGGTTTTACGATCCGCTTCGGCTTGTTTTAAAGTTAATTCTTGCCGGTGCACTTCATACTTGCGGCCAAGTAGCTGGCCCAGAGAAAGGCTTAAATTTATTCCGGAATTGTACTGTGCCCGGGCTGGTAAATTAAAAGCATTGATCTGACTCACTTGTTGGTCGCCGTTAACGGTATTTAACATGGTGCCATAACTGTAGCCTGACCCCACTGCTAGCCCGTTTAATATTTGTTTGCGGGATAGCCGAATATTGTCATAAGCAATTTGTTTGGCCGCGTCCAATTTTTCAATTTGGGCAGAGTACTTTACGGCCGCATCAATCAACAGCGGAAGCGCAATTTCCGGCGATTTGAAGAACTTTTCCTGCCAATCTGTTGGTTGGGGATTATTTTGCCCAAATGCCAGCAGTATACTGGAAGAAAGAAGAAGAGATACTAATATTTTTTTCATCAAACGTTTTCTTTTTGAAATAAAGCCGGAAAAGTTTTTAGAATTATTTGCAAGTCTTTTCTAAGGGAGAAATTTTTGGCGTATTCAATGTCCAACTCTTTGCGCTCTTCTTCCGACATATTTCCTCCTTTACCGCGTTTACTTACCTGCCAAAGGCCAGTAATTCCGGCAGGAGCAATAAATCTGGCGGCAAAATGATCTGTGGTAATTTTTTCAGCTTCGTACAAAGGCAATGGCCTGTTTCCGACTATTGACATATCGCCACGCAATACATTATACAACTGCGGGAGCTCGTCCAGGCTGGTATTACGTAAAAACATGCCAATTTTAGTAATGCGGGGATCATTCGCTATTTTAATAAAAGCAGCTCCATTTTCGGCTTGTTTCGCAACCTTATATTGCTTTTCACAAATGGTTTTTCCCTGGCTATCAATAAGTGGGCTCTGGCAATTGGTACCGGCAGCCGTACAGGCCGCACATAAACTGGTAAATTGTTGAGCAGGCTCTTCTGCAATAGCAGTCTGATACTGATTTAAATTTTTCATGGAAGTCAGCATCTTGTCTGCATTTTGCCGCATAGACCTGAATTTCCAGAAGCGAAAAATACGATAACCAGTGCCAACCCGGTAAGAATAATAAAAAGCCGGTCCTTTAGACTCCAGCTTAACTAATAAAGCAACTAGCAGAAATAAAGGAGAAAGGCATAATAGGGCAGTAGCAGAAACCAGAATATCAAAAGTACGCTTACCTATAGGATTTTGGTAGGCGTAAGGATTTTTCTGGGTTGCAGAAATAGCTGTTTTGCCGGTATCGGTTAATTGAAGTTGGGCGAGTAGTTTTTCTTTTTCTATTTTTTGCGAAAAGATATCCGTTACTCCTGCATCAACCAGCATCGATTGTAAACCCGATGAAACAGAATCGTTAGTTAACCAGAAAATGGGTTCTTTAATTCCGATATCTTTTTTTAAGGTCCGGATTAAGTTTAAGCCTAGGGGCGAAGTAAGACTAGCCGAATCTAAGATGGCATCAAAGTATTCACCTTTGGCTAACCACGACAAAAAATTGGTTGGATTATCAAAATGCTGAACATCTACATCTGCTGCAAATTCAGAAGTGAAGTCTTGAACTTCTTGTTCGTTAGAGCCGAGACAAACTACTCTCTTTCTCATAGTAAAGATTAATTAAGCTTTAATTCTTCTTAGTACATTTTTAATCCGGATATCCAATTCTTCCGGGTTAAAAGGTTTTATCATGTAATCGTCGGCTCCTTGTTTTAAGCAGGTAATTTTGTTGCTGGTTTCATCTTTACCCGATAGCATGATTAAGGGAATATCACTAAACTTAGTAGTAGCACGTAATTGCTTAATAAAATCGAGGCCATTCATCAAGGGCATCTCAAAGTCGGCTACTATAGCATCTATGTGATGACCTTCCTGGAGCCAGGTCATGGCTTCCTGTCCGTTTGACTTTACTTGTACTAAGTATTCTTTTGCGAAATAATGCTCTAAAATCAGACCTATAGATGGTTCATCGTCTACAATAAGTAATCTTTTCTTCATAGATAAGTAGTTTCGATTATTGTTTAAATTATTTATATAGTAGCAGCCGTTTTCTTTATTAAATACAATATTCTTCCATTAAGGCAATTTATTGCCTTTATTTAAATCTTAATCCAGAAAAGAAATTGTGCTATACTAAATTATTAAGAGTATGATGAAACAAATGTATATTTCTTTTTATTAAAAAAGTAATATTTGTAAAAATATTTTTTTGTCCAGTTTCCTTACTAATAACCAATAAAAAAGCCTTTATAATAACTATAAACTTGAACCATATTGCTTAAGTTCAAATGCATACAGTATTATAATATTAATAATTTTATAAAATTATAGGACTTTAGCCTTTTTTGAATAAAAATATAAGAGTTGTTATCTAAGATGGAGTTAATTAAATTATATTTAATATATATATAAAATTTAATAATTAAGACTCGTTTAAGAATTGATCGTGGAGTGAAGTTGTTCTTGGAATACAGCGATTACCTTATCAGTGGTACTATTAACTATTTTAAGAAGATTATCCAGGTCAGAGAAATTGTTTCTCTTATTACATATTTCTTCCATTTTTGTGGCAGCTTGAGCAGCTCCTTTAATTCCTATGTTCCCGTATGTAGATTTAAGACTATGGGCAATATGCGCAACGGTACTCCAATCTTCCTGAGAAATAGAGAAAGAAAGCTTTTCTAATTGGCTGGGCACTAAATCAATAAACAGTTGCTGCATTTTTCTCACGAAATTGGCATCTTCAGCCAAATTGCCTAAACCCGAAAAGTCGTACAATGCAGGTTCCAGAGTTATTGGTTCTAGCGCACTTTCTAATGGAGTAATAGTAGGCGGTTCCTGATTATGGATAGTAGAAGAAAGTAAATTGCTTTCAGCAGAGCCTTTCACAAGATTTTCTTCACCTTGAGTTATAACGTTACGAGCAACGGTCAGGTACAAGTTCGCTTCAGGATATGGTTTAAATAAATAATCAGAGAAGCCGGATTCTTTATATCTGTTTACATCAATTTTACTGGCATTAGCCGTAAATGCAATTATTGGGGTGTTTTGATTGGGATTAGACTCTTTTCGAATAGTAGCGGTTGCCTCAATCCCATTCATATGCGGCATATCAATATCCATCAGAATAAGATCATACGGCTTTGCTCTGGCTTTCTCACAAGCTTCTACTCCATCTTGGGCTACTTCTACTTGTGCTTCCCAATATTTAAGCTGTGAAATTACTAAAAGTTGATTTGCTGGATTATCTTCTGCTAATAAAATGTGCAGTCCTTTTAATTCATCTGAATTCTCTGGTATTTCTGGCTTGCCTGATTCATTTTTCTCTTCCTTTATTGGAAAGGGTATAATAAAAGAAAATTCCTTTTCTTGGTTGGATATTGTTTTTAACCACATCTTACCACCCTGAAGTTCTACTATTTTTTTGCAAATTTTTAGTCTAACATCCAGGTTGTCAAACGTAAAATGTTCGTTGCCATCGGGCTTTGTAGAACTAGCAAAAATGCTTTCTAGTTTATCTGAGTTACTATTCCAATTATTAACCCTAACCGAAAACTCCACATTTACTATTTTAACCAATTTAGCTTGAATTCGGGCACCAACTGATATCTGACCCTTAGAAGCATGTTTTACAGAGTAGGAGATCAAATTAGTAAAAATTTGGTTTAAACGATAAGGGTCGCCTTGTACCAAAGGAAGCTGGTTAGGTAATTCACCAATTTGTACTTCTATCTTATGGTCTTCAGTTTTTGTAACTAGTGCGCTGGTGGAGTAATGTAAAATAGAAGCAATGTCAAACGTTGTAGCTTTAAAAACAATGTCGCCTGTTTGTAATTTAGTAAATTCCAGAACATGGTCAGGAGCATCTAAAAGATTATCAGCAATAGATTGAATCAGGCGTAGGTAATCTTCCTGCTCTACGCTAATAAAGCCTTTCTTTAAAAGTCTTGTTAAGCCGACAATAGTATTTATATCAGCTTTAAATTCTTCCTTTAAGTTATTTACAAATTGCAGCTTAATCTGATTAGCTTCTTGTTTTTCTAGTATAGATTTTTTAAACGTAGTAATGTCGTTGGAAGTAGATAAAAGAAAACGGGCACCATCCGGTGATGTAAATGGCTTTTTAGTAGTATTAAACCAAATTTGTTGGCCATTCTCTTGCTCAAATAAATCTTCTATAGTAACCTGATTGTTTGATTTTATAATCTCCAAATCAGATTCGTAAGAATAATCAGAATCTAGAAAGCCTTTATTCAAGATATACGATGCACTTTGCTGGTGTAACTGAGCGTAAGCATCGTTCATAAGCACAAACTTACCTAGCTCATCTCGTACATAAATAGGATTAGGGCTAATTTCAACTAGTTGCCGAATAAATTCCATTCTGTTTCTTTTTTGAAAAAATAACCAACTGTCTGTAAAATTGATTGGCTTGGCATTTTACTTAACGTTTGTGTTTAGTCTTAGTTTTACAGAGTTGTTGATGATAGTAAGTAGACTTGATTATAAAATATTTATAATGTTAAGGTAAAGTAAAATTTCATTTATAAGAAAGTGAATTAATCTTTACAATTGAATAGTTATATAAGCAATGATGATAGTAGTAATTCTTGAAATTTGAGCAAAAGTACAGGAATTAGGTAGTACTTTAAAATAAAAGCAAAAATTTTATATAACTTAAATATTACTTTTTTTATAATATTATGGTGGGTTTAACTTGTAAAATTAAATTAACATAGAATTTAATTACTGACAGGAGCTTATATGTTATAATTTTGGTTCCTAAAAGCAAGGATTTTGTTTTAACTAACTTTGGATTATGTTTATTTAAGGTATAATGCTTATTTTATACTTTCACTAATTATTTAATTTGTATATTTTAAATAATATTCAATTAAATATATTTTTTATTGATTATATCATACCCTTATATATTACTATTTAATTGAAAAATTATTTCATTGTTATTCAAAACTACGGTATAATTCAGCAAAATGTTTGGAATAATATTTGAATAATTTAATAAATATATATTTAGAAAGAATGTGTTTTCTATTTTTAAATAAATGTTAGTACTGCTTGAACTAATTAGAAGAAGTTAAGAAGGAAAAGATCAACTTAGTTCAAGTACTATAATTGAGTAAATATTTAAAGATTATCACAATCTAAGCTGTTAATCCTTTTAACCTCAGATTTATAAGCATTAAATAAGTTGCTCACTCTAAATTATCAGAAGAATTGAGTATGGTATACAGTTTACTTATTGTAAGATGATTAATAAAATCGACCAAGAAGCTGGAGGGCTGAAGGTTACAAACATTGTGGGCTTAAAAACCCCCACCAAGAGAGAGTTGCTTATTCTCAAAATTCTTATTGGCGGAGGCCTCATCAGCTTGGTTATATTTGCCCGCTGGTTATTAAGTGAGGAGCAAGTTGGCTATTTCCCTCTTTATGTTTCACTCTTACTTTCCTTAGGATATAAAATGTTGCGGGTACTCCACGAGTGGTACCATTACTGGGGTATCAAAACTACGCCGCTCCCCAAGCCTACCCGCACCTGGACCGTAGATATGCTGACCACCGCCGTGCCTGGTGAGCCCTTCGCGATGATTGAGCAAACCCTTAAAGCGATGAAAACAGTGCGTTACCCCCATACTACTTATCTCTGTGACGAAGGTAATGACCCGGCTTTAATTAAACTATGTCAGGAGTTAGAGGTGGTGCATGTTACCCGCTCTATTAAGATTAATGCCAAGGCCGGTAATATCAATAATGCGTTGCAGCAGGCTACCGGAGAACTGTGCGTTATTATGGACCCCGACCACATTCCGGTTCCTTCTTACTTAGACGAAGTAGTAGCTTATTTCGAAGACTCAGAATTAGGATACGTGCAAATGGTACAAGCCTACTACAATGCCGAAGATAGCTTTTTTGCCCGGGGAGCCGCCCAACAGACTTATTTATTTTATGGCCCCATGATGCTGGGCATGAATGGGCATGGTACGGTGCAGGCTATTGGCGCGAATTGTACCTTTCGCCGGGCAGCCTTAGATTCTATTGGCGGTCATGCTCCCGGTCTTTCCGAAGACATGCATTCGGCCATGCAGTTGCACGCTAAAGGTTGGAAATCCGTTTATACACCCAAAATATTAACCCGGGGGCTCGTGCCAAATACGCTGGCTTCGTATTTTAAACAGCAAATAAAATGGTCCCGTGGTACTTTTGATTTATTGGCTCATGTATACCCTCGGCTATTTAAAAATTTTACCTGGCGCCAGAAATTACATTACTTATTGTTGCCCCTGCATTATGCTTTTGGCCTGATTGTTTTATTAGACATTTTAATTCCAGTAATTTCCTTATTACTGGGGCAAACTCCTGTTAATATTGAATGGCATCAATTTTTCTGGGTACTACTCCCTTATCTAGGGTTTACTACCCTTATTCGGCAGTACGCTCAACGGTGGTTGCTGGAAGACCACGAAAAGGGTTTTCATATCTCCGGTGGAATATTGCTCTTTGCCAGTTGGTGGGTATTTTCTTTAGGATTAATCTATACAATTTTTAATATTAAAGTACCGTATATCGCTACCCCCAAAAACGATGAAGATCGTAACAACTGGTCTTTAAGTATGCCCAATATAATTGTATGCGGGTTGAATTTAGCGGTTATGGTATACGGCTTATCGCGCGATTGGAGCCCTTATAGCTGGATGATGGCATCTTATGTAGGGCTAAACAGTTTGCTTTTAAGTGTTACAATTGTGGCAGCTCAACCCGTTTTGCTTAAGAAAGTAAAAATTTGGCTGCAGCCTTTTTCTATTACGCACTTGCTTTACCAACCATTAAAGTTAATACACCAGGTTATTTTACCAGATACTTACCGGCTTTTGCGGAAGGGAGCACCTGCCTTTGCTATTCTTCTTTTCTTAACCTGCAACAGCTTTATCCTGATGGATTATAATCCCAGCAAAGACGTAGAAGTACTCAACGGACCGCAAACCAAAGCTACAGGTGGTTTTTATACCGGTATGTACCTGCCAGCCGGACAAGAAGAAAAAACCTTACCTATTGCCGATACTTTCCAGAAGCAATTAGGTAGTAACCTAAATATTCTTACAGTGCAGCAACCTTGGGAACCGGAGAATGCTGCCATTTTTCCGCAAACCTTATTGGACCGCATTGCCCAGCGTGGGGCCATTCCTCTTATTACCTGGAACCCGATTTATAATAAACCGGGAGAAAAATCAAATGAAACTAATGAAAATATTTTAATAGCAATTGCGGCCGGTAAGTATGATTCCTATATACAATCCTACGCGCGTCGTATTCAGCGGTATAATCATCCGATTTATATTCAGTTTGCTCCCGAAGCCGATAATTATAAGGATAGTTACAATCAACCTTTAAAAATTAGTCCGAAAGTATTTGTTGCGGCTTACCAGCATGTGGTGGCTACATTTGCTACCACCGGCGTCAATAATGTAAGTTGGATTTGGCACCCAGCCAGTCCTCAAAACATAGAAGCTTATTACCCGGGCGAGAACTACGTGGATTGGGTAGGGGTAACATGTTTAAATTACGGTAAGGCTGCCGAAGATGGCAAATGGCGCACCTTTGAAGAACTTTACCGGCCTTTTCGAAACGAAATACTCAAGTTGAACAAACCCGTTATACTCACCGAATTTGGTTCTACGCACTACGGGGGTAATGGGCAGGAATGGCTAGAATATTACCTGCCTTTAATTCCGAATTACTATCGGGAAATTCGCTCTTTGGTATTTTTTACGAATAACCAAGATCAAAATTGGCCTGGTACCTGGCGTCCTAGCAGCCATGCTTTAGAAATGGATTGGACTATTAAAAACCCGAACCAAATAGCTAAGTTTTACCGGAAAATAAAACAAGAATCATTTATTTGGCAAAAGCCTACGTTGGAACAGAAAGCTTTACGACCTGATTTAGCCAAAACTTTCCGGAAAAACCAAGAAGGTTATTTAACGGGTAAAATGGGTCAGTATACTTTGTTAGTAAATAACCAGCCTTTTTATGTGAAGGGAGTCGCTTATAACCCCGGGCACGATTGGCGGGATGGTCATTATCCGCTTACCCGTCATCAACTTGAACAGGATTTTACTGCTATAAAAGCGATGGGAGCTAATACTATTCGTCGGTATAGCCCTAGTTTATACGATGATAATATTCTGACGATTGCCCAGGAAAACGATTTGAAAGTGCTTTACGGTTTCTGGTTCGACCCCCAAGTAGATTATTATAAGGATACGGTAAAGGTTAAGAAATACTTGCAAAAGGTAGAAGAAACCGTAAGTAAGTTTAAAGGGGCACCGGCTGTACTGGGTTGGTCAATAGGAAACGAAACGAGCAGTTTGCTTAAAAAACATTTCAGCCAACCTTACTTGAGCCTGAACCGAAAAGCCTACATGCACATGATTGAACTCATGGCTGAGCGCATCCACCAAATCGATCCTTCCAAGCCCGTTTTTACCTCCTTGGAACATTCGCGGCAGTTGCCCGGTGAATTGCTGGCTTATGACCAATTGGTTCCTTCGGTAGATGTAGTAGGAATTAACTCGTATTACACGCAGCAAATTAGTAAATTACAACAAATAACGGCACAGTTTAACCCACATCGGCCTTATTTAATATCCGAATTTGGCCCGAGTGGGTATTGGGATCCTGAGTATTCGCAAACAGATAAAAATAGCTTATTAATAGAAGAGTCGAACGCCCAAAAAGCAGCTTTATATACGCAGGAATGGCAGCAATTTATTCAGAAAAATAAAGGCCATAATATAGGAGGGGTTGCTTTTTGCTGGCGCGACCGGTTCGAAGGTTCAGCTACCTGGTTTGGATTAACCGATTTTCGCGGTCGTAAAAAGCCGGTGTACTATGCCTTGCAGGATACATGGAAAAATCAAGCACCTACTCCTATGCCTCAAGTGCGGATAGTGGGCCCATCCGGCTTTCTAATTCCTGAGACACCTTTTGAATTTACCGTAATCGGTGATATGGATAGTACTACTAAAGTAGAATGGCAGTTGTACAAGGACGACTACCTGGAAAAAATGGAAATTTCAGAAAAAATCAATCAACCCAGTAGAGTGGTAATTACTTTACCCGAGCCAGGTGGCGCGTACCATCGCACTAATTACCGACTGTATGTTTATGTGACGGATGGTAAAGGAAATGTGCTTACTGCCAGTAAATCCATTATAATGTAAGGGGTAAGTATAGGATGCTTTTTATTAATTACTTTATGCTGCGTAGGAATCTATATTATTTACTTATTTGCTTTTTGCCCCTGATCGCCTGCAGTCGAAAACCTCAACTTAAGAATCACATGGGACCTCCGTACGTAGAGATACGGGAACAGAATGGGCAATATCAATTGTATCGTAACGGGATACCTTATTTTATAAAAGGGGCCTGTGTGTATAAAGACTTTCATTTACTAAAAGAAAGCGGCGGAAATTCCATTCGTTTATATAACGTAGATGCCGATAGTGCTTTAGTAATTTTAGATAAGGCTCAAAAAGATGGACTTACGGTAACTGTAGGGTTAAATGTACTACCAGCCGGAACTTTAGACTACAGCGATGATGAGGCAGTAGCGGCTCAACAACAAAAAATAAGGCAAGATGTGTTGAAGTTGAAAAATCATCCGGCCTTGCTCATGTGGGGAATTGGGAATGAATTAAGCTTTAAACTGGAATTCAAACGTCTAACTGAGCATTACCGTTTGTGGCGGGCGGTTAATGACATTGGTAAAATGATTCATGATGTGGATCCCAATCATCCTACTACCACTATGATTTCATCAGATGTAAAACCTTTAGTACTTATTAGTCTCCTGTGCGATGAAATAGATATTTTATCTGTAAACATATTCGATAAAATGTCAGGTGTATTAAAATCTACAATTGATTGGGCCTGGCGAGGCCCTTACATTGCATCAGAATACGGTACTCCTGGTTATTGGATTGCAGACCAAACGGATTGGTACGCTAAAGTAGAACCAACAAGTTATACTAAATCGCATAATATTCGAAAACAATACCAAGAGCTATTTAAAGGTAATAGTAAATGCCTAGGATCTTATGTTTTCTTGTGGAGCCAGAAACAAGAATATACCACCACTTGGTTTAGTTTGTTTACGGAAACAGGCCAACCTACCGAAATGATTGATGCGTTACAGCATAATTGGATGAATGAATGGCCAGCGAATCGGGCTCCAAGTATTGCTTCACTGATCATTAATAACCCTAAAAATACAAAAAATGTATATTTAGAATCGGCATCTAAAAAGTTTAAAGCAGTTTTAAAAGCTTATGATCCCGAAAACGAGAATTTACAGCTAAATTGGGAGATACATAAAGATAACGTAGAAATTTATTTTGATCCTACTCTGGCACAAAATAAACCCGAGGTTGTTGCTAGAGGTAACCTGAATTTTAAGAAGTTGCAAGAAAGTAAAGTAAAAACGACCTCTGCCACCTGGCAAAATTATCAATTAGAATTTCCTTCTCCAACCTATGAAGGACCTTATAGGTTATTTTTATATTTAACCGATGAACATAATAAAGTAGCTACAGGTAATGTGGCTTTTTACGTAATGAACTAAAAAAAATATAAGTGATCTTTATTAACAAATTATAGACTATAAAATTGATAACCGGGTTGGTGAAATCTTTAAACGCGTTAACCAAAGTATTTGCCTGATGCTTATTGTTTGACCATCAGCCTATTTAAGATTTACTTACAGACTCTGAACTCGTTAAATGGCAAAGAATCGCTTTTCTAACATTGTTTAAGAGTGCATTTACCAAAACTCTATACTCTATTTAAAAGTTATACTAATAAAATAAAGCAACTTGTATTTTGTTTAAACCAATGTTCATTACTTGTATTAAAATGCAAGCTCAGTAAACATTCTTACGACGGAAAATGCCTTTAAAAAGGTACAAATAGTAAATAGTTACTTAAAAAATCCTTTATTTAAATTAAGAAAGATTAAGAAGTAGGTTTAATCCGGCACAAGCGCTATTTTGCGCTATTTTGAAAAGATTATAAGAAACATTTGTCACTAAAAGCAAATTTCTTTAAAACTTCAAAATTACTTCAAAGTCTTGTACCACTTTTATAGGGCAAAGAGAGGATTAAACTTACTACATATATGAGTCAACTATTTACTAAAATTAAACAAGTTTATTGGTTACTTTTTCTCTTACTACCTAATTGGACTTTCGCTCAAATCCAGGGTCAACCCTCATTCTTTATCCGGGGCACTATAACAGATGCCCAAAAAACACCTATTCCATATAGTAGCGTAGGATTGTACCGAGTTGTGGATTCCAGTTTAGTTACGGGAACTGCGGCAGATGATGCTGGTAAATTTGAGCTGTCTGCTAAAGAGGGCAGGTATTTCGTAAAAATAAGCATGGTTTCTTTTCGGGAGAGAGTAATTCCGAATGTAAATATTCAAAATCAAGATGTGCAATTGGGTTCGTTAGTACTAAATTTAAGTACCGAAATGTTGAAAGAAGTAGTGGTGCAAGGCGAACGCAGCACAATGGAATTAGCCTTAGATAAGAAAGTTTTTAATGTTGGTAAAGATCTTGCAAATTCTGGTGGTACGGCTTCTGATATATTAAGTAATGTGCCCTCAGTAGCGGTAGATGTGGAAGGAAATGTAAGTTTGCGCGGGAGTGGTAACGTGCGAATTTTAGTTGATGGGAAACCATCTGGTTTGGTAAGTATAAAAGGCGGCAGTGGTTTGCAGCAGCTCCAGGGCAGCAGCATTGAGAGGGTAGAGGTTATTACTAATCCATCCGCCCGCTACGAAGCAGAAGGTATGGGAGGGATAATCAACATCGTACTGAAGAAAGAACGCAAAGAAGGAATTAATGGCTCTTTTGATTTTATTACCGGAAATCCGGATAATTTTGGATTAGGGGCAAACGTAAACTACCGGAAGAAAAATTTAAATTTCTTCGTTAATTATACGGCTTCTTATCGCAAGGCACCCGGTCGAAGCACGCTCTATCAGGAATTATGGCGCAACGATTCTACTTTTATTTCCCGCCAGCGTTCCGAAAATGAGTTAAAAGGAATGTATAATAATGCCCGTGCGGGTATAGATTACTTTTTTAATCCTAAAAATGTACTCACGGGTTCATACACCTACCGACTTAATAAGGGGAAGCGGTTTTCAGATATCCAATACTTAGATTATTTATCTAATACTACAAATCTGCAAAGTATTACAAACCGGACTCAGGACGAAACAGAAACAGAACCAAATTCGGAGTACGCGCTGAGTTACAAAAGAACCTTTACCCGCGAAGGGCAAGAACTCACGGCCGATGTCCGGTACCTGGATAATTGGGAAAAATCGGATCAGTATTACACTCAGAAAACCTTATTGCCCGATGGAAACCCATCTACTATCGAAGATATTTTGCAGCGTTCCTTGAATGATGAAACCGAAAAGCAATTTTTAGTTCAAGTAGATTACGTACACCCGTTTGGTAAGGACGGTAAATTAGAAGCAGGTTTGCGCAGCAGTTCCCGTGACATGACTAATAATTTTTCGGTTACCCAGCAAGTGGCGGACGGTGCCTGGATGCCTTTTGATAGCTTAACAAATAACTTTTTATACGAAGAGAACATCCATGCTCTTTATGGTATTTTAGGTAATAAAATGGGCAAGTTTAGTTACCAGGTAGGTTTACGGGCCGAGTGGACCGGAGTAACTACTACTCTAAAAAAGACAAACGAAGTGAATCCGCGCAAATATGCCAACTTGTTCCCGAGTGTGCATGTAACCTACGATTTGCCGAAACAACATGCCTTACAACTTTCGTACAGCCGCCGGGTACGTCGGCCGCAATACAATGATTTAAGTCCGTTTATGACTTTTAGCGATAGCCGTAATTTTTTCAGCGGTAACCCAGACTTAAATCCTGAGTTTACCGATGCATTTGAATTAGGGCATATTAAGTATTTTGATAAAGGTTCCCTTAGCTCTTCGTTGTATTACCGCTATACAATGGATAAAATTTTGCGTATCCGGCGAGTAAACGAATTAGGTTATTCCACTACTTTACCCGAAAACTTAGCTACCGAAGATGCATTTGGAGCGGAGTTCGCAGTTTCGTATACTCCCTTTTCCTGGTGGAAAATAGACGGTAGCTTTAATTTTTTCCGGGCTATAACCGATGGTGGTAACCTGGACGAAGATTTTAATAGCGATGCTTACAGTTGGTTTGTACGGAAGACATCCCGGTTTACTCTCTGGAAAGACACTGATTTGCAATTACGCGGTAATTACGAAGCCCCACAACAAATGCCTCAAGGCAGGCGCAAAGCTATTGCTACTTTGGATTTGGCGCTTAGCCGCGATATCCTGAAAGACAATGGAACTCTTACTCTTAACGTAATCGATGTTTTTAACTCCCGCCGGTTCCGCTCCATTGTGGAAGGAGATAACTTCTATACCGAAACCAATTCGCAGGGGCGACTACGTCAAGTTAACTTAACGCTTAACTACCGTTTGCATCAAGCTAAAAAAGCAGTAAAAGAACCAGGAGAAGGCGATTACTAAAACTTATAGGATAATCTAATTTTTTGTATTTGCAGCGGCATTATTTAAAATTTTATTTGCTAAGGCAATCTCCTCTGGTAAAATAGTATGAGGACGTCCTTTGTAAATATTTTTAGTAACTGTCGCGCCTTTTTCTTCTAAAATCTGTACTGTTTCGTTTACCCGGCTTACGGGTACGTGTGGATCGGGGTCGCCGGTAGTTATTAAAACCGGTGTACCACCGAAATCACCGGTGTAATTCTGCGTATTTAGCTGTTGCCCTATCAGGCCGCCTGTAAAAAGTATTAAGCCGCCATATTGTTGGGCCTTTCGGGCAGCAAATTCAGCTGTTAAGCAAGCGCCTTGTGAGAAACCCAGTAAATAAATGGATTTACTATTAATTCCCTGGTTTTGAATACTATCAACTACTTCATTCAGGAGCGATAAAGCTGAATCCAAGGCAGGCTGATTTTGTTCTACCGGAGCCATAAAACTATAGGGGTACCAGCTATGATTGGTAGCCTGAGGGGCAAAAAAAGAAAAATTAGTTACATTCAGGTAATCATTTAAAGATAAAATGCTTTTGGCAGTAGCTCCCCGGCCATGAATCATAATTAAAGCTTTACCTGTTTCTTGCAAAGGCTTACCAGCCGTTATAATATTTTTTTGATGTGTATACATGTACTATTAGCTGTTATGTAATTGCTAATCTGGATTAAGCCAGAATTCAGTTCAATTATAAGAATTAATTATGGGTATACTGACAAGTTTTAACTTGTTACGAGGTTATCAGGCATTTTCTCAAATAAAGCTGAAAAATTCGACTACTTATAGACCAAGTTTCCTATCGAAAAACATTATTACATCCGTATTAAATTTATTTGGCCACTAAAGTGATACGCTACTTTCAGGCAACATTAGTCCTAAAAGACATTTAACTATTCCGGTTTTATCTCGTTTACCAGAAGGCACCAAACTAAATTTAAAACTATGGAAAATCACGAATCACAGTTGTTACAAAATTATTCTGAAAATGAAAGAGCCGCTTATTTAGGTGCCATTGCCAGTATTGCCTCCGCTGACCGGGTAGCTTCTGAGGAAGAAATTACTTTTCTGGAAGCATTAGCGCAAAATACGGGTTTATCGCCTGAACAGCAGCAATCAGTTGTTCAAGCGGCTCAAGATCCATCTAATGCAAATGTAAGAAGGTACCTTGATCAGTTAAAAAATAGCGAATTGCGTTTTTCCCTTATAACAGATATTATGAGTTTTGCCCAAGCTGATGGAAAGTTAAGCGGCGAAGAAGAAAAAAGAATTCAGGAAATGGCGCAATATCTCAATATTAATCAGCAACAATACGGTGCTTTGCATCAGTATGTAAATAAAGCTAGCCAAGCACAGCAGCAAGGCCAGAATCCTACGGATCATTCATTTTTGGAACAAACCGGCTTAGCAAATTCTTTGGGACAGGCCGGTATTCCTACCAGTGGTTTAATGCAGGGCCTACTCGGCGTTTTGGCTCCCATGGTTATTTCTAAGGTGCTGGGTGGCCGTTCTGGTGGAGGAATGAATACCGGGATGGGCGGTTTAGGTGGTTTATTAGATGGCGTTTTAGGCGGTAGCGGCTCCATGGGTGGTTTAGGCGGCCTAATGGGCGGTGGTTCTACGAGCGGCGGATTAGGCGGTGGAGGTTTAGGTAGTTTAATGGGCGTACTTGGTGGCCTAGGTAAGCAAGGGGGGGCTTTAGTGGAGGCGGTTTGGGTTCCATTTTAGGCTCTGTTTTAGGCGGCCGATAAAAATAATTTATATCATTATTAAGAAAGCCGGTTCAATGCCGGCTTTTTTGTTTTACATGTTTCCTGAATTTTTAGGTAAAATTGAAATAGCTCTTAATGCTAAAAGGATTTCTTTATAATTCTAAAATATGCTCTTGTGATAATACTGTAAGAGCGCTCATTACAGCATTCCTTCTACACATAGAACCTTCTTTAGCTAAATAATTGATAGTGAGTATTGTATTTGTTTTATTAAAATTTAGTTCCAAAATGAGCAAAAAATTAAACAAATTTATTTGGATTGATTCTAAATAATAATTTGCTTTGCATCAATTTAGAATTAGTCTTAATAAATAAACATAAAAAATTGCTCATGATAGATTTCGACCTTCTACCTAAATTCCTTAAAACGGGATTTTTATTTATTCTACTAAGCTTTTTTACTAATCTTTATGCCAATGCGCAAGAGTTTGCCTACTTAGACGAAAATGTGGGTAATGGTTCTATTAAAGGAAGTATCACTTCTACCGATGGCAATCCGGTAGGTTTTGTAAATGTTTATATAAAAGGTACTAATAAAGGTGCAATTACTACCGAAGACGGTAAGTTTTACATCAAGAATATTAAAGAAGGCTCTTATACTTTAATAGCTAGCTTTATGGGGTTACAAGCTCAGGAAATAACCGTTTCAGTAACCAACAATGAATCCAGCCTAGCCGACTTTACACTGCCTAAAAATAGCCAACAACTAAACGAAGTAATGGTAACCGCTACTCGGAGTAAAAACAAAACTCCGGTAACCATTGGTAAGATTGCCATTAGTCCACTAGATTTACCGCAAAGTGTTACCATTGTAAACAGCCAGGTAATTGCCGACCAGCAAGCTTCTAAATTAAGCGATGTAATCCGGAACGTAAATGGTGTTAGTTTAGGTACTACCCGCGGTACTACTTCCGAAACCTTTTTTGCCCGAGGGTATAACTTGGGTGCTAATAATATCATGAAAAATGGTGCCCGGGTAAATTCGGGTGCTATTCCGGAAGCCAGTACTTTAGAAAAAGTAGAAGTGTTAAAAGGCAGCGCGGCTTTGCTTTACGGGAACGTAAGCGGTGGCGCGGTGATAAATATGGTTACCAAACAACCTAAATTTGAGTACGGCGGCGAAGTTTCGCTGCGGGCGGGCAGCTATAACCTCTGGAAGCCTATTGCTGACGTATACGGCCCGATTTCTAAAAACCTGGCTTTTCGGGTTATTGGTACATACGAAAGCGCAGAGAGCTACCGCAAGAGCGTAGAATCTAAAAGATTATACGTTAACCCTTCTTTACTTTATAAACTAGGCGCCAAAACCGAAATTTTAGTTCAAGGAGATTATTTAAAAGCTGATTTAACTCCGGATTTCGGTATCGGAACACTAGATAGCAAGATTCCTACTTCTGTTTCGCGATCCAGCTTTTTTAACGCTCCTTGGGCTTATAATGAAATTGAGCAACGTACGGCTTCTATCAACATTAACCACCAACTGAGCAACTCCTGGAAGTTGAGTGTAATGGGTTCTAATCAATCATTCGACCGCAATTATTTTTCTACCGAACGGATTCAAGCCGATGCGGACGGAGACTGGGGCCGGAAGTTAACCCGCTCTAAAATTGCTGAAGATTATTATACCGGTCAGGTTAATTTAACTGGAAGCTTTAACACAGGTGCTTTTGAACACAAATTATTAGTGGGTACTGATGCCGAAAGATATTTAAACACCTCGAACGCTTTTAATATTGCTTCGCTGGGTCTAGGTGGCGTATATGACTCTATCAATATCCTGAATCCGATCAAGTTTATAGCCCGCACCGATGAGCCACTGGCAACGAATACTACCCGTACCGAAGCACCAACTTACCGTTTTGGAACTTATGTTCAGGATTTAATTAAAATTTCAGAAAAATTCAAAGTTTTAGCTGGTTTACGCTGGTCTTACCAAAAAACAGTTGCCGCTAAAACCTACGACGTAGCTACCGATGCACAAACGCCTAACCCTACTGCTGCAGACCGTTACGACCGGGCTTTCTCGCCGCGCGTAGGTATTGTTTACCAGCCGGTTTCTAATACTGCCTTTTTTGCCAGCTACTCTAACAACTTTACGCCTAATACCGGCAGAGATGTTTTCAACGAAAACCTGGCTCCTTCTATCATTGATCAGTATGAAGTGGGTATTAAAAACGACTTTTTCAACGATAAACTTTCGGCCAATTTCACTTTGTACCACATCATTAATAACAACCTGGCCCAACAAGCGCAATTCTTAGCTGATGGCGTTACGGTTAACACCGATGCAAACATTAAAGAATTAACCGGTCAAACCACCAGCGATGGCGCTGAACTAGATTTAAGCGGTAACATTACTCAAGGATTAAATTTTCTGGCCGGTTATAGCTATAACTTCATGCGCTACACAAAAACCTCCTCGGAAAACGGCAGTTATTTAGAAGGAGAACGGTTAGTTAGCAATCCGGCACACACTGCTAACGCTACCTTATTTTACACCCTCCAGAATACAGCTTTAAAAGGTTTAAAAGTAGGTGTATCTGGTTTTTATACTGGCGAGCGCAATGCCGGCTGGAATACACAGCATGTTGTTACAAGAAATCCGGATAACACCGTTACCAGAACCCTGAACAAGCGTTTAGTTCCTGTAACTAGTTTTACTACTTTAGACTTAAGCTTAGGATACAACATCAAGCAATTCACTATCTTGGGTAAAATATCTAATATTACGAATGAACTGAATTACTACGTACACGAAAACTACAGCGTGAACCCGATACCGCCACGTCAGTTTGTAACTACTGTATCGTTCCGGTTTTAATTAAAATTTAAAAACAGCCAAGCCTACTAACACTAGTAGGCTTGGCTGTTTCGCTGATATTATTACAAACTTAAATATATGAAAAACTTCTTTCGGTCTATCCACTTATACCTGAGCCTGGCCGGCGGATTGGTAATTGGCTTAGTTTGCTTTACGGGAGCAGCTATGGTTTTTGAGAAGGAAATGATGCAGGCTATTTACCCGGATCGGTACAAAGTAATTCCGGGTACCCAACGCTTACCCCTGGAACAACTGTTGGCCAACTTTAACCAGGCTAAACCAGGCGTAAAAGTAGCTGGCGTAAAAGTTTACAGCGATCCTAATCGTACCGTTGAATTAAGCTACTCCGATGAAAAACCCGGCAACAAAGAGGTGGGCAAAGGAGAACATAAGGCCCGGGAAAACAAAGACCAACAAGCGAAAGCAGAAGGCAAAGAAAGCCATGAAAAAGCCGTTAAAGGCGAAAAGGGCGGCCATGGTAAAGGTGGTAAAGGCGGCGGCCGACCAGGCAATGTGGCTTTCATTAATCCTTACACCGGTCAGTTAGTAGCTACTTCTACGCAAAAAAACGCTTTTTTTCGGAATATGTTTGAGTTGCACCGCTGGCTGTTAGTGCAAGAACCCGGTAAAATGATTGTGGGGGTAAGCACTGTGGTGTTTCTATTTATTTTGATCACAGGTATTATTTTGTGGTGGCCTAAAAACAAAAAAATCCTTCAGCAACGCCTGACTATTAAATGGAATGCCGGTTGGAAGCGCATTAACCACGACTGGCACATTGTTATTGGTTTTTATACTGCTATTTTCTTATTTGTTTTTGCTTTTACCGGCTTAGCCTGGTCGTTCGAATGGTTTAACGATGGCATTTATACCATTACCAACACAAATAAAGAACAACCTGAACCGCCTCAATCGCAGGTTAAAGAAAGCGCCCAGCCAATTACTTTTGATCAAGCTTATGCAACGGCACAGCAGCAAATGCCTTCTGCTGAATTCTACCAGTTCAATCGTCCGCGGGAGGCCGAAGATGCCTTTACGGTAATGGTAATGCCAAAAGATGCTGCTCATGAGCGGGCTACCAGCCAATTATTTTTAGATCAGTATTCTGGCGCGAAAATTGGCCAGCTATTATTTCAGGATAAGAATTTAGGGCAACGCGTTCGTAGTACTTTTTATCCGGTTCACGTAGGTTCTATTGGCGGTTTACCGGGTCGCATTATTGCTTTTATTTCGTGCTTGGCAGGCTTTACATTCCCCATTACGGGGGTTATACTTTGGATCAACCGCTTACGTAAGAATAAAAAGAAAAAAATAAAAAAAGCTTTAGCTCAAGCGATATAAGTTAGAAAGTAAAGGTTTATAGAACATAAAAAATAACCCTGGTGGAATTTAACTTCAACCAGGGTTATTTTTTATGTTCTATCTGAAGCCAGATACGCATTTGATATTAATAATTATTTACTAAATCTATCTGCTAAATCTTTTACAGAAATTTTAAAAAAGCTACTTGGCTGTTGTATTCAGTTTGTCTTGCTCCGTTTTTTGCAATACAATAGAAGTAGTAGGTAAGGCAAATTCGGCTTGGTGCTTTTCTACTATCTCTACAATTTTGTAGTTAATCTCTTCTTTTATATTAATATATTCGTTCCAGTCCATGGTATCTACAAAGTACTGCACCATAATGTCTTTAGAATGTGAGCCTAACCGATTGAAACGCACCCGGCCATCCTGATTCGTATGAGGATGATTATCAATAAAGGTCTGGATTTCGGCAGCAATAGCCCGAACTTGTTCAGAAGTAGTTTTATAGGTAACCGACACATCAAATAAAACCCGCCGGAAGGTACGTAGTGTAAGGTTATCTAAAGGTTTATCAATCATGTGTTTGTTGGGCAGCGTTACGTAACTTTTTTCGAGTGTACGGATGCGGGTACTCCGGAATCCAATTTTTTCTACTACCCCGGTTATTTCTCCAACCTGCACCAAATCGCCTACTACAAATGGTTGGTCCAGAAAAATGGTAAACGATGCTAATAAATTTTCGATGCTTTCTTTAGCGGCAAAAGCTAAGGCTAGTCCGCCTACTCCCAAACCAGTTATTAGTTTGGTTACATCCACGTAAAAAACCGTTCCCAGTATTACAAAAAAGCCAATTAGCACTAAAATAATTTTAGTAAAATCTTTAAAAAACGGTACTAATTGGTCATCGAGCTTCGAAATTGTTTTTTCGGCCCGTTTCATAAAGATCATTCCAAAAAAATCTACTAACCTTAGTATCACCCAGGTTATGGATAATATTAAAAATATGCGGTAAATCCGTTGCGTAATCGTCTTAAAGCCCAAATTCCCTTTCTCCGGTAAACCAAAAAATTCAGTTGGATAATGAAGCCTGTCGAACGCCAGGTACAGAAAAATTAAAAAAGTTAAGAAAGCCAGAGGGGTTACCAATAAGCGCCGGAAATCAGCTTTTGTTACATCAACGGAGTAGCTCTTCACAAACCCGTATAAAATACCGGAAAGTAATTGCGATAACATGGTTTTAAATATGTAACCGAACGACATAATACCGGCAAACCAAATGAAGTTCTCCAGAGTATTTCCCAGGAATTTTTGCTGTAACAAGTCACGTATATCCATAATCATAAAAGTACATACAAGGATTTTACTCTATCTATTGAGTAAATAAGGCAGATTGAAATAGCAGGCAAAGTTTCTTATATTTTTAGAAAACCTCCTGTAAAACTGTTTTATTACTATTCGTGAAGATTTTTTAGTTACAAAGATAAATTAGATTGGTGATAGGTGTTGATTATAGTGCGGAACGATAACTGGCCGCGTAAAAGAAATAAGCTAAAATTAAGGCTATCTTTTACTTTTTTCCCCAATAAATAGCGCCGCCAACATTGTCGTGTGATGCGCCTGTTACACTGCTCAAACAATTGGGTTGTTGTTGCCAACGGAGTACTCCTAAAAAAGCAAAAACCAAGGCTTCTTTAAAACTTACTAACTCCGGTTCAGGCACTATTACAGCAAATTGGTTACCCAAAGCTCGTTGAATAAGTTCAACTAGATAGGTGTTAAAAGCACCACCACCCGTAGCTAGTACCTGGTATGGTTTAGTATTGGTTAATACTTCTTTTATGCTTCGGGCTATGTGGTAGGCAATATGGTGGCAGGCGGTTTGTAGTTTATCTGCTAAAGAACAATTAGCGGCCAAAAGTAAATGTAGAGTATGGGCATCTATCCACTCTTTGCCTAAGGATTTGGGCGGTGGGGCCGAAAAGTAATCAGCCTGGTTAAGTTGTTCCAGTAAATCGGTTTGTACCTGGCCTTGGCGGGCCAAGCGGCCATCTTCATCGTAAGATAAATCTACTTCGCTTACCAGAGTATTTAATAAGATGTTACAAGCTCCCGTATCAAAAGCAATTCGCCCGTTTGGACTGGCCACCGATATATTGGCAATACCACCTAAATTTAGGCAACAATCATATTGGTTAAACAGCAACCGATCGCCAATAGGTACAAGGGGGGCACCTTGCCCTCCAAGGGCAATATCGAGCGTCCGAAAATCGCATACTACGGGTAAACCAGCAGCTGCTGCCAGGTAAGCACCGTGCCCCAATTGATAGCTAATATGTTGACTGGGTTGGTGAAAAATGGTGTGGCCATGAGAAGCAATAAAATCAGGAGAGATTCCGTTTTTACTTACGAACTCCCGTACTGCTTCGCCTAAATAGGTGCCATATTGGTGGTCGGCCAAAATAAATTTTTCTGCCGAAACATCCATTAGAGTGTTTAAACGCTGTTTCCAAAAAAAAGTATATGGCAAAGTAGTAGTATAATATATTTTATATATCCAATTTTGATTTTTTTTCGTAAATATGCAGTATGCTAAGTCGACTCCATCCAGAGAGGTGCCCGACATGAGCCCGATAACATGGTAAGTATTCATAATTTAAAGGTATACTTTTTTTATAAATGCTTAGCTTATTATTAGGGCCTTGTTCATACGCGCTTGAATCCCAATGACGTTAAAAACTGTGTGTTGTATGTAGGAACTTGTTTTAATTTTTTAATTATGAGTATGAGAAATTTATTATCGAGGGTGGAGTCTAAGAAAATAGACAAAGCTGCCTCGATGCTCAAGGTGTTAGCTCATCCGAAACGCCTTGCGATAGTTGATCTTTTAGGGAAAGAAGAAAAAATGACTGTAACGGAAATTTATAAGTATTTAGATTTACCGCAGGCCATTGCTTCTCAACACCTGATTACCTTAAAAGATAAAGGAGTATTATCTTCTTTTAAAGTGGGTACTAAAATTTACTATTCACTTTCTATTCCCAAGCTTATTGATGTTATCGATTGCCTGGAAGAATGCTGCACCGATATTTAATAAACTACTAACCGTATAATAAAAAAGGATGGCTATAACAGCCATCCTTTTTTATTATACGGTTTATACTCGCCGGTATTTTCGATGTTTAGCTACTTCCCGCAAGAAAGATTGTGCCCACAAATAACTAAGCAAGGGAAAAACAATAATAGATAATTTATTAAAATTTAATGCCGCACTAAAATCTAAATGAATCAGGTGCATAATGGCGCGCATCATACCACAGCCGTAACATTCAGTATCCAGTAAGAGCTTACTCAAGCAGAGCGAAGTACCGGTATCAAACTGATTGGCAGGTAAAAGCAGCAGGATAATTGGAATAAGAATGTACCCGCTAATTTTACCATACGACAAAATTCTTCTGAAATGACTAGAAGTCAAGTTTTTCAGTGTAATCGCCATCTTTTGGTTTTAAGTCACCCATCAGGATACGAATAAGGTCAATAAGGGCCCAAATACCGCAACCACCTAAAGTTAATATTTGCGCAATACCAATACCAGTATAGCCTAAATAAAAACGGTGAATCCCAATATAACCAACCACAAAAGCAAGAACAGCAGCTACTAACTGGCTTTTGCCAGAAGCAGCTTCGGCTGGGTTAGCGGCTTTTTCTTTCTTCTCGGCAGCTTTAACCACCGCTTTAATTTGTTTTTTAACTTTTAGCGCCGCTTTAATTTCAGCAATTTTAGAAATTTTAGTTTCCTTAGTGACTACTGGTTTAATTACGGTTATTCTGGATTTAACAGGAGCTACCGAAGCTTTATTGGTAGAAGCCGTTAATACAGCTTCTTCTTTAGCCGGATTTGGTTCGGCTACCATTTCAGCAGCAGTAATTACTTTTTCAGGAGCTGGAGCGACTTTCTTATGGTAGCTGCCATAAGGATCTCCTACTTTAGGAAAATAGTAAGTTTCTCTGGCACAAGCAGATAATAATAGAACTACAATAAGGTTGGATAGTAAAAACTTTAGTTTCATGATTAAAGAATTGATTTAGTTTAAATGAATTGTTTGACTTAAAAAAAACGCAAAAAGATTGCGTGCTTCTAAGTAGAGGCAGTTAAAAACAGGATTAAATAAATTTTTAGATTCGACTAGAATAAAACTCAACCTAAACTTTAGTTAGAAAAGTTTAAGTGGGTTTAAAAGGCATAGAGAGAAAGAGTTATCTTGTTACATAGGCATATAAAAGTTAATTGCTATTTAAATGTTTTTTCAAATATATAAAAGTTTATTAATGTACTAAACAAATTTTAAATAAAACAATTGTAAGAAATATGCTTTTTGTTAAATTTTAAATTACGTAGACTACTTGTTTTTTCTTCATTATTTAACCTGCTTATTTTTAAAGGTTTAATGCATATTGTAAATGCTTGTAAAAGAAATAGATAAGAGCTATACCTGATTTGTACTTTCTTGTAACAAGTTTGTATAGGTTGGTAGAAGTTGGTACTAGGTAATCGCTCAGGATTTAGTAAATTGAGGATAGATTGATTCGTTTAAACGAGCAAATAGTAAATAAAAACGAACTTTAAGTAAATGAAAAAGCCCGAAGAACTCGGGCTTTTTAAAAGTTTATATTTTATGATTGATGTTCGTCGGGTTGTTTTTCTAAATCAAATAAATCGTTCAGAACGTCAATTAAAGTTTCGGCTTCGCCTCGTTTACAGGCAGCTTTTAATTGCAGTACCGGCAATTTAATTATTTTTTGCATCATCGACTTGGTAATTTCATCCACTCGCTTGCTTTCTTCCGGACTTAATTTCTTCAGATGACGGGCCATTTCTTCCTGCCGAATGGTTTCTAAGGCATTCTTTAGTTTATGAATGGTAGGAGATACCATCATTTCTTTCGACCAATCGTTAAATTGATCAATTGATTCGGCAATAATTTCCCGTACTTTGGGAATAGCCGCCAAGCGTTGTTCTAAAGCTTTGGTAGCCTTGTTTTGAATGGTATCAATATTATAAACCAATACTCCTGGAATATTTTCTACTTCGGCTTCAATGCTACGGGGTACAGCTAAGTCAATAAAAAATTTATACGATAAAACATTTAACCGTTTTATCATTTCGGAAGTAAAAAAAGGCGTATTGCTGGCAATAGAAGAAATAATAACGTCGGCTTCTTTTAAGCCTTGTACAATATCTTCAAAAGGAAGTACCTGTAACTGGCATTCGTCGGCTAAAAGCTGGGCTTTTGATTGCGTACGGTTGGTTATAGTTATGTGTTGGAAAACAGATGATTCCTTCAGATTACGGCAAACATCTGCTCCAATTTCCCCAATACCTACTACCAGAATCTTTGGTTCGGGAATATCGACGGTTAACTCTTCTACCAACTCAATAGCAGCGTAGGAAGTGGAGGCTGCCCCATCGCGGAAAGAAGTTTCCTGCACTACGCGTTTGTTGGTGAAAAATATAGTATGCAGCAAACGATGTAAAAACGGACCTGCAGTAGCATTATCCGCTGACCATTGGTAAGCTTGTTTAACCTGGTTAGAAATCTGAATATCGCCTACTACCTGTGCATCCAACCCCATAGATACGTCAAACAAATGCTGAACAGCATCGGCGTGGCTATTGATAATGGTAAAATAATCGAGATACTGCGTTATATTGGTAATGCCTTTAGTTATACCTAAAAGTTTAACAATTTCAGCACTGGCATCCGAGTCGGAAGTGTAATAAACCTCGGTACGGTTACAAGTAGAAAGAACCAGCAAATCTGACGCCTGAATAAAATCTTTTAGGTTCTGTAAGAATTGCTTACAAGATATCTCGTCTAAAGCTATTAGCTCGCGGATATCCAAAGGTGCCTTTTTATACGATAACGATACTGCTTTAAAATTTTGAAGCATAATAAAGGTACGAACTAGCCCGTAATATTACGTTGCTATTTATTAATTTAAAACTATCTATTCAAAAACCAAGTTTATTTATAATCATTTTAAATAAATCTGATGACTTAACCCGATAACCTAATAATTATTTTCAACTCAAGGTATCTGTTTCTGAAGTAACTTTCGTTTATTAACAGCACTGGTACAATTTTCTATAAAAACGCCTACAAATTTAAAGTAGGTATGCTGATATCTTAACAAAGAATGATACCAATTTATTCCAAAAAAACCAGATTAAAGTTAGTTATTATAGTTATTGCTTTACTCATTGGAGCGGCAACTGTTATTTACAGTAACATTCTGGTAAGTAAACTATCGGAAATCGAAAGACAACGAATAGCTCTATATGCCAGAGGGTTACGCTTTATGATTGATAGCGAGAGTGATGACAATAAGGTTTTCATTCAGGAAGAAATTATTGATGCAAATAAAACAATTCCGGTAATATTAACCGACGGCGACGAAAACGTACAAGATTCTAAGAATATTCCACTGCCTAAAAACATCTCTGAAAAAAAAAAGCGGCAAATATTAGAACGTGAACTGGCCATAATGAAGGAGCAGCATAGTCCTATTCTGGTTGATTATGGTCCGAGTAAAAATTACATTTTTTACAAAGATTCGGCTTTGCTTTCGCAGTTGCGTTATTATCCATACGTGCAGTTAACTGTAATTGCTTGCTTTTCCCTGATGGCTTATTTTGCTTTTAGTTATTCCCGTAAAGCCGAGCAAAACCGGGTTTGGGTGGGTTTAGCTAAAGAAACAGCGCACCAATTGGGTACGCCACTTTCCTCCCTTATGGCTTGGTACGAATATTTAAAAGCCAGCCCCAATTTTCAGAATGAACCTATTGTAGAAGAGCTGGGTAAAGACGTGCGCCGGCTCGAAATTATAACGGAACGATTTAGTAATATAGGCTCTGTACCGACATTAAGAGACGAGAACATTTTGCGGGTTACCGAAAATGCCATTAGCTACCTCCAAAATAGAGTATCCAAAAAAGTAGCCTTTAGCGTAAAAGCCGATTTTCCGTCGGATACTCCGGCCAAGGTAAATATACCATTGTTTGAATGGGTAATTGAAAATATTTGTAAGAACGCCATTGATGCCATGGAAGGCAAAGGCAGTATTGATGTACGTTTATCGTTTGCTGGTAAAAACAAAAATAATGTAGCAATTGATATTAAAGATACCGGCAAGGGCATCCCTAAAAGTAAACTGAACGATGTTTTTTTGCCGGGATACACCACTAAAAAACGTGGCTGGGGGCTTGGATTGGCCTTAGCGAAACGGATTATTGAAAATTACCACCAAGGCCGCTTATACGTAAAATGGTCGGAGTTGGGCAAAGGCACTATGTTCCGGGTAATGTTAAACCGGTAATGGATTTACTAAGTATGGTAAGCTTTATCTACTATTTTGCGAATCAGCTGGTCTAGTTCTTTGGTTGTTTGCTCCATATAAAGTAAAACTTGCTGATTTTCCGATTTAAATTCATCTTTATTTAAGCATTGCAATAAACCTAAAATATTAGCCACTGGCCGTCTTACTTCGTGCGATTGCGAAAAAGCAATTTCGCGGAGTTGTTCGTTTTGTTGGGTTATTTTAAGTTCAATTTCTTTTACTTGCTGTATGTCTTGCAAGGCTCCAATCATTCGGGTAGGGGTATCGGTTTCTGTGTAAACAATGTAGCCCCGGTCGTACACAAATTTATAACTGTTGTTGCAGCACTTAAAACGGTATTCGGCTTGCCAATGCTTTTGTTTATCTAAAATAGCCTGATTTAAACTGTTTACCACCGACACCCTATCGTCCGGATGAATTTGCTGCGCCCACCAACTTAAAGAGCTTTCTACTTCCTGGGGCTGGTACCCGAACATCTCATAAAAAGCTTCGTACCTTTTAAACGTATTTTGCTCTATGTTCCAATCGTAAATAGCATCTTTCGTAGCTTTGGCGGCTAACCGGAACCGTTCATTAGTCTGCAAAGTTTCCGTTTCAAATAATTTAAGGTTGTTGATGTTAGCGGCATTCAGAACTACGCCAATTATCCGTTGATCTTCATCAAAAACGGGGAAATACGTCATCCAATACCATTCCGTCTTGCCAGCTATCTGAGTTTTACGCTCAATTTCTACTGGTCTTCCTAATAAAGCATTCTGAAAACTTTCGGTTATTGCCCGGGTATCTTTTTCAAAGCTATACAGCCGGATATCATCTCCTTCGTGAAGTTCTTTATTGTACATGCGTTTTATGCTTTGCCTGGCCTCCTCATTAAAGCTAATAATGCGCATATCTAAGCCAAGAAAGAAAAAAGCAGAAACCGTGCTTTGTAAAATTGCCCGGAGTTGCTGTTCCGAACGCTTAATTTTCTGGATGTTTATTTTTAGCTGAGTAATATCACGGAAGGTTAAAGCCAAACCTATACCATCTGGGTAAACATTTATTTCAAACCAAATTTTACGAGCCGGACAAAATACCTCAAAACTGGTTGGCTCTTGCTCATATAAAGCTCTTTCTAAATTAGGGCATTTATCTGCGCCATCCGTACCGGATACAAAAATCTGAATAAAATCACGACCTATACTCTGCTCCCGGGTCAGGCCGATAATTCCTTCCATTACTTTGTTGCAATCAGTAATTTGCCAGCCAGCATTTACATTAACGTAGCCATCCGGGTTATGCTCTACCATGAAATTATATTTTTGAACTTGCCGGATTAATTTGGCTTCTGCTTCTTTTTTAGAGGTAATGTCGAAACAGTTATAAAGAAAGCTTGTTACTTGGCTGTTGGCATCCGGCAGAGGAACAATAGTAGTGTCGAGCCATACGTAACTATTGTTTTTAGCTTTTATTTTAATGTCACGGCGGCAACTAACGCCAGAAATGGAGGCCAAGTCAGTTAAAAACAGTTCAGATTGAGGTTCTGTTTGAATAGTACAGATTGGCTGACCAATTAATTCAGACGCGGTATACTGGCTAATTTGACAAAAATTCTCATTTGCTTCTAAGATAAAGCCTTGCGAATCAATAACTATAATTGTACTTACCTGAGCGAGTGCCACCTCATTTAAAGCATTTCTCATATGGCTAGACGGAAAATTTAACAACACAATAAGGTTTATTCGGAATAGAAATAGTAAGGAGTGGCGGTCAGGCCTTTAATATTAAGTAAGTCGTTAACTCAAAGCATCAGAAAAGTATCATTTTAATAAACTTTGTTTTAAAAGGAGTATTAATTTAAGATTCGATTAGATAAAATAAAACTATTTTGATTAAGTTTTTTGAATATCTTAATTTTAAGTATTTCTTCTAAAAATTAAGTATTAATTCTTTTATATTCAGATTAAGGGTAAAAGGGCTATTTACCTACTGCCGCATGAGGCCGAGCGCGTAATCCAGACCAGGTTTCGTCGAGGGCAACTTGGGTGACACAACGTAAATCAATTTGTTGTATAATATTCCAGATAGTGTTCCGTTTTAAATCGCTTTTGATTTTTCCGGTTCCTTTGGGATAGCACGCCCAAAATAAACAATCGTATTTACCTGCATGAGCTACTGATTGCGTAAGATGTTCCATTTCGGATTGCGATGAACTAAAAACGGCTACAAAATCGTAAGTTCCTTTATCTTCCGGAGAAAATTGTTGATCGTGGTGTATTTCAGTTAGTAATTCTGCAAATTCATCTGGAGCATTCAGAATCAGAATTTTCTGGTTTGGCGATAAGCGCAGCTTTTTAAAAATAGCCTCCGAATTCATAAAAAATTAGTAAAATTAAAAGTGAAACATCTACCTTTCGGTAACCAGGCAAGATAAGTGTTTTGTTTTTGCTTTGTAAAAATTTTGTATTTTCCGGTTTTACTTACCTTTTATGAACATTAGAAATCTTTTTCGGAAAAAAGATATAGCCTCCATTGTTGCCGAATTTGATCGTAGCGAAGCCTTGCATACAACCGGTGGGTTGGTGCGCAATCTAACTTTAAGGGATTTAACTTCACTGGGAATTGCGGCTGTAATTGGCGCCGGAATTTTTAGCACCATAGGAAATGCCAGCGCAGCAGGTGGTCCGGCCGTTTCGCTTTTATTTGTTTTTACGGCAGTTGCGTGTGCTTTTTCTGCTATGTGCTATGCCCAATTTGCTTCTACTGTGCCCGTTTCAGGTAGTGCTTATACCTATGCTTATACTTCTTTCGGCGAATTAATTGCCTGGATTATAGGTTGGGATTTACTCATGGAATACTGCATTGGCAATATTGCGGTAGCTATATCGTGGTCGGATTATCTTACTTCTTTTTTAAGTGGTTTTAATTTAAATATTCCTTTGTACCTAACTATGGATTATTTATCGGCTTCCCGGGGCCACTCAGCCGTTACAGAACTATTAACGCAAGGTAAAACCCTGGCCGATGCCAGCCCCGCACTGCAAGATGCGTATCGTGCTTGGCAAATGGCGCCCAGCTTTGGTCCTATCAGGGTTGTTGCCGATATTCCGGCTTTGCTCATTACTATATTAATTACCTACCTGGTTTATGTGGGAATTAAAGAATCAAAGCGAACTGCTAATTTGTTGGTGCTCCTTAAGCTATTAGTAATTTTAATGGTAATTGTGGTAGGCGCTTTTTACGTGCAGCCGGCTAATTGGAGCCCTTTTGCCCCGAATGGAATTAGTGGAGTTTTAAAAGGTGTATCTGCTGTCTTTTTCGCCTATATCGGTTTCGATGCTATTTCTACTACGGCCGAAGAATGTACAAATCCGCAGCGCGATTTACCTAAAGCCATGATTTACGCGCTTATTATTTGTACTTTTTTGTACGTTACCATTACCCTGGTTTTAACAGGTATGGTTCCTTATACCGAATTAGGCATTGGCGACCCCTTGGCTTACGTTTTTGAACGATTAAATTTAAATGTATTATCGGGTATTGTGGCTTTTAGTGCGGTAATCGCCATGACGAGTGTATTGCTGGTCTTTCAGATTGGCCAGCCCCGTATTTGGATGACAATGAGCCGCGATGGTTTACTACCTCGTTTCTTTTCAAAAATTCACCCGAAATACAAAACGCCTTACTTTGCTACTATTGTTTCGGGCATGGTGGTAGGTATACCGGCCTTGTTTATGAACTTAACCGAGGTTACCGATTTAACGAGTATCGGCACCTTGTTCGCCTTTGTTTTGGTTTGCGGTGGTATTTTACTCATCGACCATGACCAGGCTCGGCCACCAGGCACCAAAGGATTTAGAGTACCTTATTATAACTCTAAATTTATACTTCCATTATTAATAATTACAGGTATTTTGCTGGCATTGTATTTTAATCCGGTGGGAGTGAAACACTTCTTCAGTTCGAGTGATGGCACAAACGCTGGCTGGGATGTTGTGAAACACCGGTTACCTTTGTACGGCTTTTTTATAGTATGCCTGGTGATGACCTACTATGCTTTTACTAAAAACTTATCTCTGATACCTGTATTAGGGCTGCTTACCAATTTATACTTGATGACCGAATTAGGTATTACTAACTGGAGCCGTTTTTTAATGTGGTTAGCGTTAGGATTAATTATCTACTTTAGCTACAGTTACCGGCACAGTAAATTAAATTATTCGACAACTAATAATAATTCTGATTCAGCTACTTCCGCTAAAATATCATAAACATCATCCGGTGACTCCGTTTGTACCAGCCGCATCCGGAAGGGCTTAAAGTTGGGCAAACCCTTAAAATAATTAGCGTAATGCCGGCGCATTTCAAAAATGCCCTGGCGTTCGCCTTTCCATTCTAAAGAGCGGGTAAAATGCAGTTTACAATTAGCAATCCGTTCTTCCAGCGTGGGTGGGGCCAGCATTTCGCCGGTTTGTACGTAGTGTTTTATTTCCCGGAAAATCCAGGGGTAACCAATAGCAGAGCGGCCAATCATTACGCCATCCACCCCGTAGCGGTTCTTATATTCGAGGGCTTTTTGAGGAGTATCGATGTCTCCGTTACCAAAAATTGGAATTTTAATGCGCGGGTTATTTTTTACTTCGGCAATCAACCGCCAATCAGCTTCACCTTTGTACATCTGTACTCGGGTACGGCCGTGTATAGATAAAGCCTGAATGCCAATATCCTGTAACCGTTCAGCTACTTCGGTCACATTTTTAGTAGATTCGTCCCAGCCTAGGCGGGTTTTTACTGTTACCGGTAAGGTAGTGGCTTTTACAATAGCTTCGGTCATTTGCACCATTTTGGGCACATCGCGCAGTAAAGCCGCTCCGGCACCTTTACAAGCTACATTTTTAACCGGACAGCCGTAATTAATATCAATTAAATCCGGGCCGGCCGCTGCCGAAATTACCGCCGACTCCCGCATAGATTCGATATCGCTGCCGAATATCTGAATACCAATGGGGCGTTCGTAATCAAATACATCCAGTTTTTGCCGGCTCTTGGCTGCTGCCCGAATCAAACCTTCCGACGATATAAATTCGGTGTACATCAGGTCGGCACCATTCGCTTTACATACGGCCCGGAAAGGCGGATCGCTCACGTCTTCCATGGGCGCAAGCAAAAGCGGAAAATCCGGCAGAGAAATGTTTCCTATCTGTATCAAAGACTAGATTTTTTAAAAATTCGCGTAAATTTACTTTTTCTAAACCGAAATCCCGCTATGAAAGGTTTCATTTCGAAAGACCTGCACCCCTTTACGGCTATGTTGGTATTGTTGCTCTTTATTGCCGGTGGCTTTTTTATTGGTAATTTTGTGGCCGTAATACTAATGAAGCTTTTATTTAAAGTTAGTTTAACTGATATAACTTTACTTACTCAAAACCCCAATGCGCAACCAAACGGTAAAATGGCAATAAATTTATTTCAGGGTGTTACTCATTTATTTGCTTTTACTTTAGGTCCATTAGCCTATTTGTATGCCAGTAACCGCCAGCCTGGTTCTTATTTATCTCCTCAAAAATACGTACCAGGGAGCTTGTTAGTGCTAAGTGCTTTGCTGATTTTGTTTATTATGCCGGCTAATTCCTGGGTAATTAACTGGAATGCCAATGTGCATTTTCCGGAAGCCTTAAAAGCATTTGAAGCTTGGGCCAAAGCTAAAGAAGAAACCTTAAAAGTTCTTACCATTCAATTAACTGTATTTGATAACGCTGGGCAGTTTGTGTTTGGAATGGTTGTTTTTGGTTTAATTCCGGCAATAGGAGAGGAGATTGTTTTTAGAGGCTTGCTGCAGCGTAGTTTGTTGCGGGTGTTCAATAATACGCATGTGGCTGTGTGGGTAGCTGCATTTATTTTCGGTGCCATTCACATGCAGTTTTATGGTTTTATTCCGCGCATGTTGCTGGGAGCTATCTTGGGTTATTTATATGCCTGGTCGGGTAATATTTGGGTACCCATCGCGGGGCATTTTATGAATAACGGCTTTACGGTGTTGGTTCTTTACCTGCAGCAACGTAAGCTTTTAAATTTTCAGATTGAGTCTACCGATTCTATGCCTTTGGGTAGCATTTTGTTTTCATTAATTATAAGTGTGGTTACGTTATTATACTTGTATCGGAGCTACAAAAATTTACCCTTAAAGCAATCGTCAGAACTGCCTTCGGCTTAAAAGTTAAATTTATATTTAGGATGCAGGCCATTTGGCAGAATTAAAGGCTGAAAATTAAAAAGTAAGCTTGAGTTTCTGTGATAACCACTTTGTTTGATTATTAATAATTCAACCATTTTAGTGAATTTGTTCAGATACCATTCTAAATAAATTAGGGTTACGCCTTTAGAAAAAAACGTCGGCTAGGTTGTAGTTGCCGTTAACTTTTTATCTTGCAACCGGAAAATTGGATTAATGAAAATGCCCGCTGACCCGACCGATAAAAAGAAATTAAATAATTTTCAGCAACGAGTGTTGGTAGGTTTGGGCGGTGGAGCCCTGTTTATCGGCGCTATTTACTTTGGGCAGTGGACTTTTGCGGCATTGTTTCTGGCCTTAACTATGTTAGGTATTCGGGAGTTTTACCAATTACTTACTTTAAGGGGCTTTGCGCCTAATTACAATGCCGGTATTATATTAGGTAGCGCTTTATTTGTCTTAACTTTTTTATTGCAACTAAAAGCAGTACAATTAACCGTATTGTACGCACTACCACCCATTTTATTTTTCGTTTTTATCGCCGAACTCTTTCGCAAAAAAGAACAACCCTTTGTAAACATTGCGCTTACCTTAGTTGGTATGCTGTACGTAGGCGGCTCGTTTAGTATGCTGCCAATATTAGGTTTTTTAAAGGGCTACTACAGTTGGCAGGTAATTATGGGTACTATGTTGTTGCTCTGGGCTTCTGATTCAGGCGCCTATTTTGCCGGTAAAACGTTTGGAAAGCATAAATTATTTCCGCGTATTTCGCCGGGTAAAACCTGGGAGGGGTGGTTCGGTGGCACTGTAACTGCCGTACTGGTAGGCTATTTAATTTCCTTTTACTTCCAGGATTTAATTTTACCGCAATGGATAGGTATTGCTTTAATTGTTTCTGTTTTTGGCGTACTCGGTGATTTAATCGAATCGCTTTTAAAGCGAAGCTTGCAGGTAAAAGACTCTGGCACCCTCATTCCTGGCCACGGGGGGATTCTCGACCGTTTTGATAGTTTGGTATTAGTAGTACCCTTTATTGTAGCATTCCTGAAGCTGTTTTAGATTCAAAAAAGGGGAACGTAAATTACTTTTTTACTAAATCAGGAATGTCTCCAGCTTTTCCTCATTTCTCTAATAGCCAATGTTTTTGCTTTAACCAAATCTGTTTATTTATCGAATCTAAGTGCGCTACCGTAGGCTTTTACGGTAGAGCCAATCGGGTTGTAGTTTCCTCCTTCTTTATAATTATAAGGAGTTAAGTCAATCATCTGAATTATTTTTAATAATGCAGGAAAGCCAAATCCATATCAATAAAATCCCAGAATGGCGCTTTATTTACCACAATTTCATCCACTTTATCTCCTGCTTTTAAGCTTCTTTTTAATTCTTCCCAATTCTCATCCTTAATGTTATTTTCTTAAACTTCTTCATTTAAACTAACTTATTTAAAAAAGAGAGCGGCTGACTTAAAACAAATAAATCAGCCGCTCTACTTAAAATAGTAAATTCAATGGTTATCCTAGTTCTCCACTCTAAATTTATTAATTCCTAATTGTACATAGCCTTTATTTAACTTATTGGCTTGATCGAACAATTTAAGTGCCTGCTGAAAATCAGGATCAGTTTCGTGGAAGATAGGATACAAACCTTCCGGGCCATAAACACTACGGGCAATATAAGCTTTTATATTGTTTTTAAGTAGGTTTTTGGATCGCTTAAATTCCTGATCGTTGTACTTAATTTTTAAATCTTTTGCTTCTTTGTTAATATTATCGAGCATCTTATCACTTACCTCAAAAGTAGATTTAAATTTATCGAAAGGCATTTTTTGCAGATCTGCTTTGTGATCCTGATAATACGTAAGGGCAAACTCACGCACTAAGTTTTTACTGTAAAGCTCGTTTAAATAATTAGTAACTTCCAAGGTATCGCGGGCTACAAATACATCTGGCATAATACCACCGCCGCCGTAAACCACCCGACCATGAAGGGTTTTGTATTTTAAGGAATCATTAAACTTAATGCTATCCGGGTGAAAAAACTCGCCATGCTGAAAACGATTCAAAATATCCATTTCGTAATCTTCCATCCCTTCGGTATAAGGTTTTTGAATAGAACGACCACTAGGAGTATAATAACGGGAAATGGTTAACCGCAATTCAGAGCCGTCGTTTAAAGGAATAGGCATTTGAACCAAACCTTTCCCGAACGAGCGCCGACCCACAATTAAAGCCCGGTCATTATCCTGTAAAGCTCCCGAAACAATTTCAGAGGCCGAGGCGCTGCCTTCATCTATCAGCACAATTACAGGGCCGTCTTCAAACTCACCGCGTACGTGGGCAAATGTTTCATTGTCGTATTTGGTACCTTTACCATCGGTATATACAATTTTTTTATTTCCTGAGATAAATTCGTCGGCCATACGAGTAGCCCGATCCATGTAACCACCCGGATTGCCCCGCAAATCCAGAATGAGCCGGTCCATACCTTTCTTTTTTAACTTAACAAGAGTCGATTTAAACTCGTCGTAAGTATTAGCCGAAAAGCGGGTAACTTTTATATAACCCGTGTGATTGTCAACCATGTAGCCAGTTTCTACCGAAACAGTTGGTATTTTATTCCGGGTTACGGTAAAATCCATTGGTTTTTTCTCGTTCCGTCGTAAAATGGTAAGGTTTACTTTAGTGCCTTTGCTGCCACGTAATTTTTCAAAAACTCCTTGCGTGGTAATACCGGCACCGGCAATATTTTTGCCATCTACCTTAATAATTTTATCACCGGCTTGCAAACCTACTGCTTCGGATGGGCCCCCACTAAGCGGAGCCACAATTTGAACAGTATCTTTAAAAATATTAAATTCTACCCCAATACCGTCGAAGTCGCCTTCTAAATAAGAGCGGGCAACATCCATTTCACTGGCCGGAATGTAAGCGGTGTGCGGGTCTAATTTTTCGAGCATCTGATTAATGGCAAAATCAGAAAGCTCTTCTACGTTAACCGTATCCACGTAATCCCGATCGATATAAGAAAGAATGTCCCGGAATTTTAAATAACTTTTAGCCGTACCCTGCGGGTTATTACCAGAAGGCTGGAAACCATTTGCTCCAATTAATATACCGGTTGCCAGTGCCAAACCTAAAAACAAAGGTAACCTTACCTGGAAAGTAGAATTTTTAAATTTTTCGCTCATGTTCATTAAACTTTTTTGGTGCAAGCAGCTTTCCATAATGCTTGCGGGCATTAGCAATCTAATATATTAGAATAAAGGCTATTTAACTACTTTTTAGACAAATACCCTTAAAATAAAGTTGCTTCTTTAAATGGATTATCCCATTAGTACAGCTAATTTTTATTTGCGCCTAGATATTATTGAAAATTGTAGTCAACTGCTTACTAATCAATAGTTCCGGAATATTACGTTGCTGCAGTTGTCTACGTAATTTTACTTGCATTAAGTTAAGCTAAACCAAGGTAAATTTGCTTCTAGAATATTAAAAATAATTTAATTATATGTAAACGGGCCAGTAAATAAAAAGTGAAGCCATGCACCTGAAAAATTTACTTTTTTTCCTGAAACTCTGAGTTGAACCCTGGTACTTTACCGAATAAGGCGTATGTAACGTAATACTTACTGCGACCAAATAATTATTTTTACTTAAAATTTAAAACTTTACTTAGCGTGGCCAGAATTGTAGCTATTGATTACGGAAACAAACGGGTTGGATTGGCTGTAACCGATCCCTTAAAATTAATTGCAACACCTCTCGAAACGGTTCATGCAAAAGATATTTACGATTTTTTGAAAAAATACACGCAAGAGCAAGAGGTAGAAGCCTTTGTAGTAGGTATGCCCAAAAAACTAGATAATACCCCTACCGATGTAACCAGCGCCGTAATTGGTTTTGTGCGTAAACTGCAAAAAGAAATACCTGCTATTCCGGTACATACCTTAGACGAGCGCTTTACCTCCCGAATGGCATTTCAGGCTATGATTGCGGGTGGACTGAAGAAAAAAGACCGCCAAAACAAAGCTACCATAGATAAAGTAAGCGCAGCCATAATCTTGCAGTCGTACCTAGAGGCAAATCCATAAACTATCATTAAACTATCACTCAAATTGTCTAATACCCTGTTTTGGTACCAGAAACATTTATATTAAATATTTGTACCCTTTCAGTAGAACAAATTAACTAATAACGGTTTACTCTTTAGATTATCAATTTTTAATAAATTATTTTAAACCCGATAGTCTTATACCCGTTCTGGAGTTTAATACTGTAAATACAAACTATGCACGAAACTATTTTAGTTACCGGTGCTACCGGCACGGTGGGCAGCGAAGCCATTAAAGCTTTATCTACGGAAGATGTAAAAGTGCGAGCAGGTGTGCACTCCATTATAAAAGGCGACCGGTTGAAGGTATTCCCGAATGTAGACCTGGTAGAAATTGATTTTTCCCGTTCTGAATCTTTAAAAGTAGCTTTGACCGGTGTTACCCGCGTTTTCCTGATTACACCTTTAACGCATAATCAAGTAGAAATAGCCAAAAATTTTATTGATGAAGCAAAACAAGTAGGAGTAAAGCAAATAGTACGATTATCGGCTATTGGAGCGGACGCCGAACCAGGTATCCAGTTAGGCCGCTGGCACCACGAAATAGAAAAACATTTGGAAAACTCTGGTATCCCGTACGTAATCTTGCGGCCAACTTCGTTTATGCAAAACTTTATTAATTACGCAGGGGCTAGTATTTTACAAGAAAATAAAATTTATCAACCACTCGGGGAGGGCAAAGTGAGCTACATTGATGCCCATAATATTGCTGCAGTAGCGAAAGTAGTTTTAACGCAAAATGATTTTAAAAACCAGGTACTAGAGTTAACCGGTCCGGAAGCTATTTCGGTGCAGGAAGTTGCGGCTATTTTATCTGAAGTTACCGGCCGCACCATTACCTACGTAGATGTGCCCGACCAAGCCGCCCGACAGGCCATGAGCAGCATGCATGCTCCGGATTGGATGATTGATGCGATGATGGAACTTAACAATATCTCAAAATCGGGTTACGCAGCTACTGTTACGGATACGGTAGAAAAAATTACCGGACAACGAGGCCGAACATTTAAAGAATTTGCCCAGGAAAACGCCCATTTTTTTATTCCGGAACACCTTTAATAGTGTCTTATAGCCAGTATATTGTTAAGTAAAAGTAGCCGAAACAATTTATTTCGGGTTAGGTGAAGAAAACAAATCTGAGGCTTAAATTTTTAATAAAATTGCTGTTTTAATTTAATATATTGATCTATAGCAGGTTAGTGCAAGGTTAAACTTTTAGCTTTCAAGCTTACACCGGTTTTCTTATCTTTGTTTAAGGATGGAAAACTTTGTTGTATCGGCACGTAAATACCGGCCAGCTACTTTCGATAGCGTGGTGGGGCAGCACCACATTACCACTACGCTTAAAAATGCGATTAATAGTAATCACCTGGCCCAGGCATTTTTATTTTGTGGCCCCAGGGGAGTGGGTAAAACTACTTGCGCGCGTATTTTAGCGAAAACCATCAATTGCCAGAATATTACACCTACTACCGAGGCTTGTAATGTATGTGAGTCGTGCCGGAGTTTTAATAACAACGCTTCGTTTAACGTTCACGAACTCGATGCTGCTTCTAACAACTCCGTAGAAGATATCCGGAATTTAGTAGAACAAGTTCGTTATGCCCCGCAAACTGGTAAATACAAAATATATATCATCGATGAGGTGCATATGCTCTCGAACTCGGCTTTTAACGCGTTCCTGAAAACCCTGGAAGAGCCGCCTTCTTACGCTATTTTTATTTTAGCTACCACCGAACGGCACAAAATTATTCCAACTATCTTGTCGCGTTGCCAGATTTTCGATTTTAACCGAATCCGGATTGAGGATATGGTTAAGCACTTAAACAATATTGCGGCGAAAGAAGAAATTACCGCGGAAGACGATGCTTTACATTTAATTGCTCAGAAAGCAGATGGAGCCTTGCGCGACGCTCTTTCCATTTTTGACCAGATGGTGACGTTTTCCGGAAACAAGATTACCTACAAAGCAACCGTAGATAACTTGCACATTCTGGATTATGATTATTATTTTAAGTTAACGGATTATTTTCTGGCCAATAATTTATCGGGTACTTTACTTTTATTCGATGAGATTTTAAAAAACGGGTTCGATGCCCATAATTTCGTTTTAGGGATTGGGGAACACTTCCGGAGTTTACTCGTGTGTAGAGATCCGGTAACGGTGCAATTGCTGGAAGTATCGGATAATATTAAAACCAAATATGCGCAACAAGCGCAGAAAGCTTCGTTGTCGTTGTTATTGTCCGGGTTAAATATTGTGGCGGCTTGCGACCAGAACTTTAAAAATAGTAAAAATCAGCGCTTGCACGTCGAGCTTTGCCTCATGAAACTGGTACACTTGCCCTCGGCAGTTACCTTTGCGAAAGACTTCTCCTCCAACGGCGACGTCAAAAAAAAAACTAGCTTAGAATCGGATGTTAAAGTAAATACGCTTTCTGAAGCACCGGGTGTAACTTCTATGCCAGATACAAACGGTCAGAAAGCATCGACTACCTCAATTACCTCAACTGCTAATGGGGCAAGTGTTGTTCCAGTGGCTATGCCAATTAATGATAGTAATGGAAGCGTTGTGGCAGAACCAATGTCGGTTACTTCACCCACGGCAATAAATAAATTACCTCCGGTGCCAACTGTGCCGCTGCCCGCGCCTAATGTACCCGAAGATCAATACACCGAACAACAATTTATCCGGCCGGCTGCTCCCTTGCCACCTGCCAAAAAAATAGTAAAGTTACCTAGTTTAAAAGACATTAAGGCCCAGGTACAAAGTCCAGTTGTTAACCAAGAGGCGGCAGTTTTAGAAGCAGAACCAGAAAGTCTTAACCAAGGCTCTATTCAGCCAGTTAATCAATTTGAGTTTGAAATGGTATGGAAACAGCTCACCGAACAGAAAAAAGCCGAAGGGAAAATGGCGGAATACATGATTCTGAATCGGCCGGTGCAACTAACCTCTACTAATGAAATAAGGTTAGAGGTAGAAAACCACGTGCAAATTGAACAATTTAATTCTATCCGCGCCGAATTTTTAGCAGCATTGCGAAACCGGTTGCGCAATAATCGCCTTAATGTAAAAATCGAAGTAAAAACGCAGGTAGAAGGAGTAAAGCTGTATACCTCCATAGATAAATACAACTACCTCGCTGAACGGTATCCCATCTTACCTGAGATAAAAAAACGATTGGGCTTAGATACTTCTTTTTAAATTTTCAGTTCTCCGGGTAAGCTCAAAATAAGGGAGTAGAGATTACCCGAAATAGTAAATTTCATTCCTCTCAGGCTTTACTTTACAGTAAAAATTTACTTTTTTATCTGAATTCAGATCCGGCATTTCAAATTCTTTACTGGCCAAACTATAATTCCAGGTTCTGACGCAAATCAAAATTTTTTGAGAGAATTGGTGATAAAGATACAACGTAGCTTAGATGGCTTCTTCTTCCGTGTTTTTAGCTTGTTGCAGGTGGAGGGGTAAACAATAGCTTAAACTAATAATTCATCAGATCACCTCGTTATTTAACTACAAATAAAAATCCTATATTTAATCATCAGAGATTACATTCAGTTCACGCATTTATTTCCTATAATGAAGAAAATATTTTATCCCTGGCTTTTAGTCGCCGTGTTGTTGCTGCCCCAGTGTAAAACTACTAGCCGGCAAACAAGTACTCCTCCAACTGCCACTACTGACCCGACTGCCCAACCAAAAGAAAAAACTTATACCTATACCACTGCCCCCGGCGATTCTTTAAAAGCAAGAATTTATAAGCTGGATAATGGGTTAACGGTGTATTTAACCGACTACAAAGATGCCCCACGTATTCAAACGTACATTGCCGTGCGGGCCGGTAGTAAAAACGATCCGGCTACGGCTACGGGTTTAGCTCACTATTTAGAACACATGGTGTTTAAGGGAACCTCTAGATTAGGTTCTTTAGATTATGCCAAAGAAAAACCAGAACTCGATAAAATTGAACAGCTCTACGAATTGTATCGCAGTAAAAAAGATGCCGTTGAGCGGAAGAAAATTTACCATCAGATTGATAGTGTTTCTGGAGTGGCCGCTAAGTACGCTATTGCCAACGAATACGATAAAATTCTAGCTTCAATTGGCGGTAGCGGCTCTAATGCTTACACCTCGGTAGAGCAAACAGTTTATACCGGAGATATTCCAGCAAACCAACTGGAAAAATGGGCGATGGTAGAAGCCGAACGTTTCGGGGAAATGGTGCCGCGCTTGTTTCATACCGAACTGGAAGCGGTTTACGAAGAAAAAAACCGTACGCTGGATAGCGATGGCCGCAAGGTATTTACTGCTATGCTCGAAGGATTATTCCCGACGCACCAATATGGCACGCAAACTACTATTGGCACCATCGAACACCTGAAAAATCCTTCTATTACCGAGATAAAAAAGTATTTTGATGCGTATTATGTGCCCAATAATATGGCCATTGCCATGAGCGGCGACTTAGATCCCGATCAAACTATCCGGATTATTGATAAATACTTTGGTAAACTAAAATCAAAGCCACTGCCCACCTACACGTCACCCGCTGAAGCTCCCATTGCCAAACCAGTAGTAAAAGAGGTGTTAGGGCCCAATGCCGAAAGTATGATGCTGGGTTTTCGTTTTCCGGGTGTTACTACCCGCGAAGCTTTGGTGCTGGAAATGATTAGCCAGATACTCGCTAATGGCCAAGCCGGACTTATCGATTTAAATTTAAATCAAAAACAAGTTGTATTAGAAGCCTCTTCGTTCGATTATACCATGAACGATTATTCGGCGAATTTGCTGTCGGGTACTCCGCGTCAAGGGCAGACTTTAGAGCAGGTAAAAGATTTGCTTTTAAGTCAGGTTAATTTGGTAAAGCAAGGTAAGTTCGAAGATTGGTTAATTCCGGCTATTATAAATAATAATAAAATGGCCTTAATGAAATCATACGAAAGTAATGAGGCTCGGGCGGATGCTTTTGTGAGCGCCTTTGTGGCACGCCAGGATTGGAAAGATTACATCCAGCGCGATAAAGATTTTGCCGGAATTACTAAGCAGGAAGTAATGCAGGTGGCTAATAAATTCTACGGTAATAATTACGTGGTGGTTTATAAACGTATCGGCAAAGATCCAAACATGCAGAAAGTAGAAAAACCTACTATTACTCCCGTTTCCGTAAACCGCGATGCTCAATCTGACTTTTATAAACAGGTAATGGCCGGCAAAACAACGGAACTGCAACCCGTTTTTGTAGATTATAAAAAGGACATTAGCGAGGTAAAATTAAAGCAGAATATACCTCTTTATTACACCCGAAATAAGGAGAATGGCTTGTTTAACCTGTATTATATTCTGGAAACCGGCACTAATAATAATTTAAAGTTAGGATTAGCAGTTAATTACCTTAAATATTTAGGGAATGATAAATTTAGTGCGGAGGAATTACAAAAAGAATTTTACAAGTTAGGCTGCTCTTTTGATGTGTTTACTTCACAAGAACAAGTGTACGTGAGTTTATCGGGGCTAGACGCAAATTTTGAAAAAGGATTAACCTTGTTCGAAAGTGTATTACAAAATCCGAAATCCGACCAACAAGCTTTAACCGATTTAATTGCCGGAATTTTAAAAGAACGGGCTGATGCGAAGCGGAATAAAAGTACTATTCACAGTGTAGCTATGGTTAATTACGCGAAATATGGCCCTAAAAACCCGTTCACGAACATAATACCCGAAAATCAGCTCAAAAAAGTTAAGCCGCAGGAATTAGTTGATTTAATAAAAACTATACCTACTTACGAGCATCACGTGCTGTATTACGGTCCACGACTAGCCGAGAACTTAACTACAATCCTCAATACCAACCATATTGTTCCGGCAACCCTGAAGCCGGTGCCACCTTTAAAAGTATTTCAGGAGCGTGACATTGCAGAACGCCAGGTATATTGGACCGATTACAACATGGTGCAAGCCGAGTTAATTTTCCTGACCAAATCTTTTAACTTCGATGCGAAACAAGTGCCTACTATAACCTTATACAACGAGTATTTTGGTGGCAACATGGGTTCCATTGTATTTCAGGAATTACGAGAATCAAAAGCCTTGGCTTATTCAGCCAGTTCCAGGTATGCTAATGCCAGCCGAAAAGACCGCGCAAATTACATCTTGTCGTATATTGGAACCCAATCGGATAAGTTACCAGAGGCAATGGAAGGCATGCAAACTTTACTAAATGATATGCCGCAAGCAGAAGCTAATTTTGCTAATGCCAAAGAAAGTATCCGGAATAGCATTGCCACGGAGCGAATTACTAAATCCAGTATTTTATTTGATTATGAACGCGCGAAGCGCTTGGGTATTGACTACGACATCCGCCAGGATGTTTACCAAAATATAAACGCTATGACTTTTGATGATATGAAGAAATTTCAGCAGCAGTTTATTAAAGGTCAGAATCAAATGATTTTGGTTATAGGTTCTAAAGACCGGCTTAATTTTAAAGAATTAAGTAAATACGGGAAAGTAAAACAACTATCATTAAAAGAATTGTTCGGGTATTAATTTCTGATTTAGGAGTTTAGAAAAAGGGTTAGTTACTATTTGTAACTAACCCTTTTTATTTTTTATGGGTAATAATTTTAATAAAGTTTTAGACTGCAAGGAGTAAACTTTATTAACCTTTTTACTGTAAATTTTAAATCTTAAAAACAACTAAAATGTTGTTTTTAAGATTTCTTCGCTGCTAATCTTTGCCGCAAAACTTCGAATAAAACTATCCCACTTGCAACCGAAACATTTAAAGAACCAATCTGACCGGCCATTGGAATTTTTAAACGTACATCGGCTTTTTTCAGATATTCCGGTGAAATACCATCTTCTTCGCTGCCCATTAAAATAGCGGTTGGTCCGGTTAAATCAATTTTTTCTGTGAGGCTATGTTCAGCTTTTTCGGTGCATGCTACTATTTGCATACCAGATTCCTGCAAATAATTTAAAGTGTCTTTTAGATTAAACTCCCGACAAACCGGAATTATATTTAAGGCGCCCGCCGAGGTTTTTAAAGCATCGCCATTGATTTGGGCTGCCCCCCGACTTGGAATAATAATAGCGTCCACACCCATACACTCGGCATTTCGGGCAATAGAACCAAAATTGCGCACATCAGTTATTCGATCTAAAATCAAAAGCAAGGGCGTTTTCCCTCGTTCGTAGATACCCGCTACAATATTGTCGAGCGGCATGTAAGTAATTGCCGACAAAAAAGCCACGGCTCCCTGATGATTCTTGCGGGTTAACGTATCTAGTTTTTCTATTGGCACAGTAGCCACCGGTACATTAGCTTGCTGCGCCAATTCGGTAATATCAGTCGTTATGCTATTGCGCTGGCCTTTTTGCAAGTAAATACGTTCGATATCTTTACCCGCGTTTAATGCTTCCAGAATCGGCCGAAGGCCAAAAATCATTTCTATCTTCTCCGATTTCTCCTTCCGGAAAGTCCGGGGTCGGGAGTCGGAATCCCGATATTTCCTTTTCTCCATTGATCTACTTGATTATACCAGATAAATTCATAGGCCGCATCGCGTACCAGTTCGTAATAGTTTTGAGTAAAGGTATTTGGTTTTTTAATGAAAATAAATTTTACTTCTCCACTCTGACCAAAATTACGCTGATAAATCCATTCTTCCCGGTCCCAGGTACGGGTAAGAAAATCAGGTGAACCAAATACCAGGTAAATCATTCCCCGGTCGGTGAGCCAACCGGCTTTATGCGCTGAAAAATAATTATTTGCTTTTTCTACCCGCCCGTAATACTCCTTAATTAAACTTTTGCCTAAATTTTTATCTTGCCGGGCAATACTCAGCCAAAAAGCATCTACTGCTAGTTTCGGCTGGTCCGAATCGTATAAATTTTTACGTTCAACGGAGCTGGTTAGGTAAATTAAAGGTTCAATTAATTCTGCTGCGGAGGTTAAAGCCGGAAAACTCCCTTCTTCTACCAATAAGGACCGTTGATTGCCCCCATTTTCTAGTAAATAAATTCCAGATTCAGGGAGTGTAATGGGTTGGTTGGTAGTAAAAGTTTGTTTGCTTTGTACTTTAAGAGTAGGGGAGGGTGCCGCCATTTTGCGCGACATAGGCGGAATGGCTGGCGTAAAAGATAATGGAAATTGCCGAACCGTTACTGCCGTATCCGGATTAGTAGATGCGATGTAAAAAGGGTGCCTATTGTTAACAAACGGATGAAACAAAGGTAGCTGACCCGTAGAATCCTTAAGAGTAAAAGTTTTCCTTACAAAGGCATTGGTGAGGGGAATATCTAAAAACTGTTCTTCCTGTATGGCTGATAATTGGGGTACACGTATAATAAGCACTGAAGGAAAATTTACTTTACTAATTGGTATAGCAAAAGTTACTATTGCTGATTTATCGGGTAATTCCGTTATTTTTTTGTTAACTGCTTGAACTGAATCGCGCAAATAAATAGTGGTGCGGCTATAATCCCTGCTAAGGAAGTACGGAAGTGCTCTACCTGGTTTTTGTAAATTGCCAATAGTAACTTTATCGGTTATTTTTAAGAAAATGTGAACGCTATCCCCTTCGGTTTGTAAATCATAGTTTAAACCAGTATCAGGTCCGAACTGATAATTTAATCCAGATTGCCGCGTTGCTAGCTCTGGCGAACAGGCACTAATTCCCAAACAGAACCAGCTTAAAATGCATAGCATTATTGAATTGAATTTCAATTTTCTAAATTTTTGCCGGAAGTGAAATAGACGATATACCGACATTATTTTTTACTATTTTCTGGTTAAAAGTAATTTAGAATAAACTTAAACATCTGGACAAAGGTAATTGCTTTTACAGTTTTCTTTAAAATTGAAAAACGCAAATTCATCCGAAACTATTAGCTCAAGTACCTTTTCATCTGTTATCCAGGTATTATAATAAGTAAACAAATCTAGCAGCAATTTATTTTACGCGGAAACAGAAAAGCCGGTCTACTCACCGGCTTTTCTGTTATATTAACTTATTAAATAAAGTGAATTTTTATTGATTGCCACCATAATACCGCATAAACGTTTGTTCCATTTTACTGGCGCGATCATTTAAACCTAATGCCCGGGCGGCAAAAATGAGTTGTTGTAAAGTTATAAAGTTTGTTTGCATCTCCCGGTCAAACAGGCTGCCTTGTTCCGAATAATAAGCCAGGGCCTTGGCGGTACGTTGTTCTAGCTTATCCATAATTTCCAGTGCCTTTTGTTTTTCGCCTACTTTGTTTAAAGGTTCAATAAACTGCGGCGTGTAATAATCGTAAGGAATGGATTTATCCGGCATTACTTTAAAGCAATAATCCATTACTTCTTTTGCTTTAGCTGTGTTATTGCTCGCTAAATAAGCGGCAGCTAAGCGGTAAAATTTGTCGCGGGTATTAGGCGGTAACTGACTAATGAAGCTTTCGTCGTAGAAAATACGTGGATTATCTAAATTACGCCATTGGAATTTCTTCATCATATTGTCGTACATCAGATCTTTGGCTACGTAACCTTCTGCCTCGGCATCTTGGTTTTTAACCGGTAAAATCCGATACGCCAAGCCTTCTAACTGAAAGTAGGGTTGCAAATTCATGAAATCGGAACTGGACACCGTAGTGGAGAAATACACCGGACGTTTCCAGTCGTTAGTAGCCAAAATATCTAAAATGGCTAGGTGCTTCTTTTCTAAAGCCGATTTACCTATGTTCCATGCCATTTGATCAACAATCTGATTTTCCCGCTCTTTCGGTACAATACCGCTTTTTATTACGGCTTCTTTATTAACATTCAGGAAAAAGTTCTTCGTCGGGAAAGACATAAAAGGCTTACCTGTTTGAGCCGCTACCTGCAAAATCGGATGGTTTTGTTTTACTAGAGAAATAAACTGTTTTAAATCCATACCGGCTTTTACCTGCGGTTTTTCCATGAAAGGCAGATAATCATTGGTACCCTGACGATAATTTTCGTTTTCGAGGGATATAGGTAAGGGAGCGGACTTATACGAGCGGCGCTTCATCTGATCCAGGTACCAATCGGTATTTAAATAACTCAATACGGCTACCCGAACATCCGTCCGAAATCCTTCTACTTCCTGCGCGTACCAAAGCGGGAAAGTATCGTTATCGCCATTCGTAAACAAAATAGCATTAGGTGCGCAGGAACTCAATAAGTTTTTAGCCGAGTCAACGGTATTGTATTTATCAGATCGGTCGTGGTCGTCCCAGCCCTGAACCGCCATAATAATAGGTACAATCAGGCAGAGTACAGAGGTCACTAAAGCCCGGGTAGTATAGTTACGAATAACTTTTTCGAGCAGAGCGGCTAGTCCAATTACCCCTAATCCAATCCAAATACAGAAAGCGTAGAACGAACCCGCAAAGGTGTAATCGCGTTCGCGGGGCTCAATGGGTGGTTGGTTTAAGTAAAGCGCTATAGCAATACCTGTAAAGAAAAATATTAAGCCAACAATAAAGGCGTTTTTTTCATCTTTTCGCGCCTGAAAAAACAATCCTATTAATCCTAGGATCAATGGTAGCATGTAAAAGTTATTACGCGCTTTGCTATCCGCTACCCGTGGCGGCAGGTTATCCGTGCGTTCAACGGGCCACAGAACACCCGATTGTTGCACATCCCCGTCGCGTCCCACAAAATTCCACAAAAAGTAGCGCCAATACATGTGCCCCAATTGGTAATTAAACAGAAAAGACAAGTTTTGCCCCATCGTAGGCTTCTGACCTTCCTGAATATCTACCCATTTTTTATATTCCTGAATATGTTGCGGCTGTGGACTATAAATCCGGGGTAGCAAAGCCATATCCTTAGGGTCATAAACAGGTTCTATTTTGTAATCTACTATTTCGTATTTGTCTTTACCTTTAACGTAACGCGGTTCACCTTCTTTCTGGTCGATAACTTCGCCACTAAATTGGGGACCGTACAATAGCGGACGATCGCCGTATTGCTCACGCTTTAAATACGATACAAAGCTTACAATATTCTCCGGATCGTTTTCATCAATGGTAGGATCGTAAGTAGAACGAATCGGAATGATCAGGTAAGAAGAGTAGCCAATTAAAATAAAGATAAAGCAAAGCAATGCCGTATTCAAAACTTGATTTCCGCGTTTATGCGAGTATAACAAGCCGTATATAATAGCCGCCAGAAATAATACTAAGAATATAATAATTCCGCTGCCGAAAGGTAAACCAATATTATTGATAAAAAATACTTCGAACCGGCCGGCCAACGATGGTAGACCTGGAATAATTCCCCACAAAATTATTCCTATAATTAAAGCACTGGTTACAAAAGTAAATACCACACCTTTGGTAGAAATTTTGCCTAAATTAGTTCTGTAATAATAAATAAAGGCAAGAGCAGGAACAGCCAGCAAATTGAGCAAATGCACCCCAATAGATAAACCAATCATGTAAGCTATCAAAATAAGCCATTTATCAGCTGCAGCCCGATCCGTCTTACTTTCCCACTTCAGCATAGCCCAAAAAACAAATGCTGTAAAGAACGATGACATGGCATAAACTTCAGCCTCAACTGCCGAAAACCAGAATGAATCTGAAAAAGTAAAAGCTAAAGCTCCAACTACCCCACTACCTAAAATTAAGAGACTTTGACCAGCTGAAGGTTGACCATCTTCTGATTTCACGATTAGCTTCCGGGCAAGTATGGTAATGGTCCAGAATAAGAATAATACAGTACCGCTGCTCATTAAACCAGATAAGAAGTTAATAAGAGGAGCAACTTTTAGCACATCATCGCCAGCGAATAAAGAGAAAATACGGCCAATTAATAAGAAAAATGGTGCGCCTGGAGGATGCGGAACTAATAATTTGTAGGCACAGGCAATAAACTCTCCGGCATCCCAAAAACTGGCAGTAGGTTCAATAGTTAAGCCATAAACAAGCGTAGCCATTACAAAAACCATCCAACCAACAATGTTGTTAATTCTATTAAACTGAATCATAAAGCTTATTTGAAAGAATCCCCGAAAGTAATAAATTAAGTTTTATAAAGAGTGGTGTGAATATAAATTTCAAAAAAATAGCCGGCTATTGGGCCGGCTATCTTATTAAACTATTTTAAGTAAAATTTATTGTTGCAAAATCAAGCGTTTGGTTTCTACCATTTTGTCATTTACTAGCAAACTATAGAAATAAATGCCTGCGGGCCGATCCGATAAATCAATAGAGATATCGGCTGCATTTGCGTTTTCTCCTAAAGTAATAGTCTGAATAACCTTACCAATGGTATTAGATATTTTTATTTTGTAAATATCACCAGAAGTTTGAGTTAACGAAATGGTAACACGACCCTTTGATGGGTTTGGATAGGCACTTAAAGTAGGAAGTAACCTAGTTTTGCCTCCATCAGTACCAATACCATTTTGCACCGGTCCTACGCCTAACATATGGCTGTTGCCTGTAGTAGCAGTATAATGTACAAATTTTTTACTAGCAAAAGGTTTTAGTAAGTCAGAGGAAAAATTGGCGAAACTAAAAGAAGGCCAAGAATTATAAACAGCTGCTATTGTTGGCTCCACTTTGTCGGTGTGCCAGGCTGAAATAATTGCTGGAGTATAACCGTTCTTAGGTACATCTGTAATGGTCAATCTTTTATTAGCATGCCCTGCCAGGCAGGACCCTACCAATAAGAAAAAGACCCCTATTTTAGTAAAAGTATTCATATCATATATTTAACTTTTCGTATCTGCTTTAAATCTGAAAAAACAAATGTACAGTTTATGGAAAAAAATACAAATGTTTTTACCGCTACTTCGGACAGAATTACCGAATGTAACTTTTTTAAAGAACTATTTTACTTAATACAAGGATTATGCCTGAATAAGCACTTGCATTCATAACCTTAATTAGGCTAATTTACCTCAAAGATAGCAATATTAAGTTTAATGTAAATAATTATTTTATAAGTAATTACGAATTTAATCAATCATTTAAATAGGTACAATACAAATAAAGTATTAGAAATGTTTAATTTTTTAATATATAGGCAGTTTCTTAAATCTATTCTTAATAAATGCCTAAGTTTATGAATATTTTACATTAAACTAGCATTTACAAAAAAGCTATTTCCTTGAAATTAAAATAACGTAAATCTTTATTTATTTGCACTGCTAAGCGTCCTACCGGGTCAATTCCTACTATTTGTCCTTCCACTATTTGTTCGTCAATCTTAAAATTATGCAAGGATTGGTAACGATAAAGCACTTGTAAATACGCAAACTTTATTTTTTCTAACTGATTGCGCTTTAATTCTAAATACCCTTTCTCAATTTGCTCTAATAATTTTTCAATTAGTAAAACTAAATTAAATTCTCTGTGGCAGAGGTTAGCTAAGGAGGTAGCTTGCGGGGAATTGAATATTTTCTGATTTACGTTTAAACCAATTCCTACTACCGAATGTTGTAAATTAACGCCGCTAATACTGTTTTGAATTAATACACCTGCTAATTTTTTATTTCCCGCAACAATATCGTTTGGCCATTTAACTTGGATAATATTAGGGGCCACATTGTGCAACATATCCAGAATAGCAAGCGACACGCTCATGGTTAAATAAAATTGTTGCTGGGTAGTTAAAAAATTGGGCTTTAAAATTAGGGATAAAGTGATATTTTTGTCCGGCTCGGCTTCCCAGGTGTTTCCGCGTTGTCCTTGGCCGGCTGTTTGATAGTCGGTAATTACGACACAACCTTCAATGGCTTCATTTTTGAGAAGCATTTCGTAAGCTACCGTGTTAGTGGAGGCGCAACTTGGTAGATAAATTAGTTGTTTACCAATAAATAAGGTTTTAGGTAGGTAGGTAGGCAAAATATTTTTGTATAATTGATAGCTCAAAAGTAAAAATATAAAATGATAAAAAAGAGAATTAAGGAAGAGTCAGACATATTGACAGAAGTTATAATTAAAGGCATGCAAGAAAAGAAAGCTTCTGACATAGTTGTGATTGACCTTAAATCAATGAAAAACGCCGTTTCTGATTATTTTGTAATTAGTTCGGCTAATTCCGACACCCAATTAGATGCTGTTGCCCGTTCGGTTGAAGAAGAAGTTTTTAAAGCTCTTCAGCAAAATCCTTGGCAGAGTGAAGGCAGAATCAATAAAGAGTGGATTCTTTTAGATTACGTGGATGTAGTAGTTCATATTTTTCTGAAAGAAAAACGCGAATTTTATGCGCTGGAAGAACTCTGGGGCGATGCTCCAATCCGTTATGTGGAAACGGAAGCTGTAAAAGTTGTTTAATCACAATCAGAACATTTGCCGTAAACAAATGTTCTTTATTTACTTGTAATTTTAAAATTCATGGCTGAAAAGAATTCTAATAAGAAAAAGAAAATAAACATACCCAATAACCCACCGCGCCCTACTATGCAGATGTGGGTTTTGGCTGCTTTAGTGTTTTTGATATTTGGTATTGCTTATTTCAACCGCAGTAATTCAACTATTGCTATTAACCAGCAACGCTTCGAAGAAATGATGTTGAGTCGTGATGTGAAAAGCTTAATAATGGTTAACGGACGCTTGGTGGAAGTATCGTTAAAAGAAGAAGCATTACAAAACGACAAATATAGACAAGAACTGACTGGTCGCGGGGCTTTTGCTTTGGAACAAGGTCCGCAGTATCACTTGCCTATTATTTCCCCGGAAGTATTTAAAGAAGATTTTGATAAAATTCAGGAAAATATTCCGAAAGAAGAGCGTATTGGTTTTGAAATTGAAAACCGTACCGGTTTTACCGATATGTTCGTGAACTGGGGCTTTATTATAATTTTATTATTTGGTTTCTGGTTCTTAATGCGTCGGGTAACTAATGGTGCCGGTGGAGGACAAATTTTTAATATTGGTAAATCGCGGGCCGCTTTATTCGATGCCGAAAACAAGGTTAAAGTTACCTTTAAAGACGTGGCTGGTCTGGAAGAAGCCAAAGAAGAAATTCAGGAAATTGTAGAGTTCTTAAAGAATCCGGCCAAATTTACTGTTTTGGGTGGTAAAATTCCGAAAGGTGCTTTGTTGGTTGGCCCTCCGGGTACTGGTAAAACTTTGTTAGCCAAGGCAGTTGCCGGCGAAGCAGATGTTCCCTTCTTCTCCCTTTCTGGTTCTGACTTTGTGGAAATGTTCGTGGGGGTAGGTGCTGCCCGGGTACGGGATTTGTTTAAGCAAGCAAAAGCAAAAGCTCCTTGTATTATATTTATTGATGAGATTGATGCAATTGGTCGCTCGCGGAGCCGGGGACAAGTACCCGGTGGAAATGATGAACGGGAAAACACTTTGAACTCCTTACTGGTAGAAATGGATGGTTTTGGTACTGATTCCGGCGTTATTATTTTAGCCGCTACCAACCGCCCCGATACCTTAGACTCAGCTTTATTACGTCCAGGTCGTTTCGACCGTCAGATTAGTATTGATAAACCCGATATCATTGGTCGTACCGAAATTTTCCGGGTGCATTTAACACCTTTAGCTTTATCTGAAGACGTAGATCCAAAGAAATTAGCTGCTCAAACTCCTGGTTTTGCTGGTGCCGAAATTGCTAACGTGTGTAACGAAGCTGCCTTAATTGCAGCTCGCCGCGATAAGAAAAAAGTAGAATTACAAGACTTTAACGATGCCATTGACCGGGTAATTGGTGGTTTAGAAAAGAAAAACAAAATCATTTCGCCGGAAGAGAAAAAGATTGTTGCTTATCACGAAGCGGGCCACGCGATTGCCGGTTGGTTCCTGGAACACTGCGATCCATTAGTAAAAGTTAGTATTGTACCTCGTGGTATTGCCGCTTTGGGTTATGCGCAATATTTACCTAAAGAACAGTTTTTGTATACTACCGAACAGTTAATCGACGAAATGTGCATGGCCTTAGGAGGCCGGGCCGCAGAAGAGTTAGTTTTTGGTAAAATTTCAACAGGTGCCCTGAGCGATTTGGAGCGTATTACTAAAATGGCTTACAGCATTGTGACCATGTACGGTATGAATGAAAAAATTGGTAACGTATCGTTTTACGATTCCAAACAATCAGATTACTCGTTCAACAAACCCTATTCCGATGCTACTGCTCAAACCATCGATGATGAGGTTCGGCGTATTATTACAGATGCCTATAACCGCACCAAAGAATTACTTACCAGCAAAATGAATGAGTTGGAAGTGGTTGCGCAGGAGCTATTAGCAAAAGAAATACTTTTCCAAACTGATTTAGAGCGGTTAGTAGGTAAACGGCCTTTTGCTGGTTTAACTACTTTACAGGCGCACATGTCGGGTACGGATCGTAGCCAAACTTTAAGTGAGGTAGAGCAGCAGGTTGCTGCCCATTTACACGATAATGGTAGCCAAAACGGTCAGTCTTCTGAAAATAATAATACGGCTACTTCCGAGAATGGCTCCGAAGCGAAAAAGCAGGAGGAACCAGAACGCGAAGGTGCTTCGCCAGGACAGACGTATTCTTTTGATTCTTAATAAACCTTTTATTTTATTTCGGTAGTTGGCATGTACGAAGCTCGATCCAGAGATATTGTTTTACGGAAAGTACGCGAGGCGCTGGCGAAGTCAGCGCCCGTTGTACCTCCTACTCCTGATTTTAGTGCTGATTTGTATCTGCCGGTTGAAGATGATTTATCGGTTACTTTTGCTACGAACTTTCTAAAAAACAGCGGTACCTTTATTTATTGCGAGTCAGAAGAAGATTTCTATGATCAATTGTTTGCCTACAAGCAAGAAAAAGATATTCAGCATTTATACGTTTGGGAACAGGAATGGCAAACCAAGTTATATGCAGCCGGCATTCATTATCTCGAAGATGAAACTAATTTTGTAAAACAAGGAGAGGCTGGATTAACTACTTGCGAGTCCTTAATTGCTCGAACCGGGAGTATTTTTGTGAGTGGCGCTAACGAAAGTGGTCGTCGTTTAAGTATTTACCCCGAAAAACATTTAGTAGTTGCTAAAATGACTCAATTGGTGCCCGATATTAAAGACGGACTGCAATTATTTAAACAAAAATACGGCAGCAAAATACCTTCTATGATTTCGTTGGTTAGTGGCCCCAGTAGAACTGCCGATATCGAAAAAACACTAGTAATGGGTGCGCATGGCCCGCGCGAACTGGTTCTTTTCCTGATTGATGATATCGCCCATTAAGCAATTACCTTCCGGAAAAAAAATATACTTTGCCTCTGATTTTCACTTAGGCGTACCAGATGCTGCCAGCAGTTTAGCCCGCGAGAAAAAAATTGTCCGTTGGCTCGATCAAATAAAAACCGATGCGGAACTTATTATTCTAGTAGGTGATATCTTTGATTTCTGGTTTGAATATAAACATGCCATTCCCCGAGGTTTTATTCGATTGCAAGGCAAACTTGCAGAACTTACAGATAGCGGGATAGCCGTTTACTTTTTTACGGGTAACCACGATATGTGGATGTTTGATTATTTTACGAAAGAGTTAAATATACCTATCATCCGTAAGCCTATATCTACGCAATTTGGAGATAAAACTTTTTATATCGGCCATGGCGATGGATTAGGCCCAAAAGATTTTACGTATAAAGTACTTAAACGCATTTTTGCTAATAAAGCTTGCCAGTGGTTATTTGCCCGGGTTCATCCAAATTTGGGTATTGGCCTGGCAGCACAATGGTCACGACGTAGTCGTATTAGCAATACCGTAAAAGACGAAGTGTTTAAAGGCGAAAAGGAGTGGTTAATTACTTATTGTCGGGAAATGGAACAACATACGCACCACGACTTTTACGTTTTTGGGCACCGGCATCTTCCGTTGGATTTAGCGATAAACAACCAGGCCCGATACGTAAATTTAGGTGAATGGGTAAATTTTTATTCTTATGCCGAGTTTGACGGTCATCAACTCATCTTAAAGTACTTTGAAAAGGAAGAAAAACTTAAGAGTTTATAAGGGGTTAATTAGTTTAGGCTTATGGCTAGCTTTGGTGGGTAGCTCTAAGGCTCAAATCATTGTTAATCAACGCAATCCTATAATTGACAAAGTTTCTTTTTCGGGGGTAGTTTCCATAGACCGCCAGGATAATATTTATCTAACTGACCAAAAAAATAATCTTCATAAATACGACGCTTCCGGCAAATTTATCTCTACTTTTTCGCCACCAGTTTTAGGGCATATTGCTTCTCTTGAAGCCTGGAATACAGCCAAAATTTTTCTTTTCTACGACGATCAACAGAGCATAACTTTTCTCGACCGTTTTCTGGCTCCTTTTAGTACCGTTCGTTTAGGGGATCAGGTAGATGGCATAATTAAAGCTGCTTCTCTGGCCTCCGATAATAAAATTTGGGCTTTTAACGAAAGCAATTTTAGCTTACACAAAATTGATCTGCAATTTCCGGAAGCTACCCGCACCATTCCTTTAGATTTAATCCTTCCTAAGCAACAGTATGATTTTCGTTTTTTGCGTGAATATCAGAATAAAGTATTTTTACTCGATAAGCTTTCCGGAATTTACGTGTTCGATAATTTAGGAACCTATCAGAAAAGATTACCTTTTTCTGGCCTTAATTATGTGGGGTTTCGGGGAGATGAACTTTACTATTTAGCCAACAACCAGGTCCATTTTTTTCATTTATATACTTTACAAGAACGAACGGTTGATTTACCTACCTCTCAGAATACTACTACCATTAAGCAAGTAATACTAGGAGATGCTAATATGTATGTAATTAATGATTCGGCACTAACCATTTTGCCCTTAAAGTAATTTTATTAAATTAATGGTTAAAATTTGTTTAGTTGTGGATCTGGGTACTTTGAAATATAAGTTTTAACCTGCCTATATTAATCCACAGAACTACTAAAGGTTTTAAAATATCGCCTTCATTTATTGAGTTTGAAATAGCAAAGAAGGCAACAAGAGTTTTACTTCATCGAGTTAACGCAAGTTGGTTATTGAGAACAGATACAATTAAAGTTTATTACTTTTTTAGATTTTTATCTTCGTAAAGTTCACAGCTATTCTACTATTTAGTAACCATCAAATAACAATATCCTGGTATTCAGGATGGCGTTTTACGTAAGCCTCCACTACTGGGCAGGATGGAATAACCTGTAAATTGTTCTCCTGGGCAAAGTCCAGCGCTGCTTTCACAAGTTGGTCGGCTATACCTTTATTTCGCGCCGGCTCTGGAACAAAGGTATAATCTATGTCCATTACTGTTTCCTCGGGATAGCTATAGGTAAGTTCCGCTTCTTCACTGGCTATTTCCGCGTAAAACCGAAAATCGTCCGGATCATGAATAATATCCATATTTTTATTTTGGTTATAAAGGTTGTACGAAGAAAGTTTGAAGAAAGAACGAGCTACTTAAAAGTTTTATAGTTGTTGAGAGGTGGTTTTACTACTCTAAAATAATTTTCACTTTTTTTCGCTGTAAACTTCTCTTAGTTGCTTTGTTAAATATTGATGCGCCACGGGTATTTCTTGGCTAGGATTGTTTCCCTTGGCTTCTATCACAATCGGGCCTTTGTATTTAATTTGTTTTAGAGCCCGAAAATAAGGCCGGAAATCTTCGCCCACTACCCCGGGCAGAGTTCTTTTTTCTTTTTCGGCAATTTCCACGTGGGCAATGAGTTTACCGGCATCTATGATATGTTGCGGCGGTTCATTTTCTTTCAGCATGTGGTAAATGTCCGCATTCAGTTTAAAGTTCGGGTGATTTACTTTACTAACTATTTCGGCCGCTTCTTGCACTGTATTCAGAAAATTAGTTTCCGTACTGTTCAGGCTTTCAATGGCAATTAAAAGATTATACTTTTTTGCAAGCAGCGCCATTTCTTTGCACAATTTTATAAAATCCGCTTTGGCAGTTTCGTTATCATAACCATCAGGTAACCTTCTTGAGCCCCCACTTCCCAAAACAATAACCGGTACATTCGCTATTTTTGCCCGGGCAAAAACCTGATCTACGTAATTTAAAACTTTCTGCTCGTCCACTTCTGGTCCGGCTATTTTTAAACTCCCCGGAAAAAGCACATTACATAAATACAATTTGGTTTTTGCTTTCTTAATTGTTTTTAAATTTTCTTGAAATTGTTCTTCGGTTAAGGTAGGAGCCAGCATTTTGCCCACTGTTTCGCCAATTAAATTAAAACCGGAAGCATACACCAGACTATCCCGTTCTATAGATTCTACAATGCCCAATTGCGGTATTTTCTGAGCTATGCTGTTAAAACCAAAACCTAAACTTAATAAGAAAGAGAAGCAAAAAATAAAAGCGCGCATACCAGTGGACTTTGGTTATAGTTGTGAAAAGTCTTTAAATATATCGGGTTTGGAAAAGATTTACCGGATTTTTTAAAAAATACTTTAATGATCCCGATTTACTATTATTAATTAAGTTCCCCCTTCTCTGCCGCGAGCGTCTTCGCTCATGGCTAAGCATGTAGTAGACCTCTGCCCGGGCGAACAGTTTTCCTTTACTAAATAATGATCAGATTAAAGTTCTAGAGACCAGAAGCCGGATATTAGAAATCACGAGCGAGTACCCACGCGATAGAAGCTTTGTTGGTCTTTCGTTTACTACTAGAATACTTATGGTTCATTTCTTCAAACATCTGTTCACTAAATTCTTGGTTTATTTAATCTGGCTGAGTACTTTCAGGATGCTTAAGCGGAAAGTGTCAAGCTCAGGCTTTTTATAGAAGCTTTATTAAAAAAATGCTTTTCCGTTAACAGCTAACTTAGTTTTCATTTTTAAAAATTCATGAAAAACAATTTCACACCTTTCTCTAAAAAAAAGAAACTTTTCTGGGTTTCGGCCTTAGCGCCGGCCTTGTTCCTGGCAGGCTTTAAAGATGACCCTAATAACGGTCGAATCAAAAAAATGGACCCCAACGAGGCAGCAGCCTTAGCTAAATCCATTGAGGCGGTAGTTACGCCGGAATTGGCGCCTGGCCTAACGCTTAAATTATGGGGCGTAGACTCACTTGTGGCGGACCCAATTGCTATTGACCTAGATGACAAGGGACGTTTGTATTACACCCGCACCAATCGGCAAAAAAACTCAGAATTTGATATCCGGGCACACCAGGATTGGGAAATTGAATCTACTAAGTTACAAACCGTAGAAGATAGGCGTGCTTTTTTACGGAAGGTATTATCGCCGGAAAATAGCCAGAAAAATACCTGGTTAAAGGATGTAAACAACGATGGATCCCACGATTGGCGCGATTTAACCGTTGAAAAAGAACAGGTTTACCGTTTAGAAGATACAAATAACGACGGAGTGGCCGACCTATCAAAATTGGTTGTAGACGATTTTCACGAGGAAATTACGGATGTTGCCGGCGGCGTTATGGCTTATGGCGATGATGTGTATTTAGCGGTAGCTCCCGATTTATGGCGCTTAAAAGATAAAAACGGCGATGGCATTGCCGACGAGAAAACATCTATTTCGCATGGTTACGGGGTGCACGTTGGTTTCAGTGGCCACGGGTTATCGGGCATTGAAATGGGACCTGATGGTAAAATTTACTGGCAAATCGGGGATATAGGTTTTAACGGTAAAGGACCGGACGGGCAAAAATGGGAACACCCGAATAGTGGGGTAGTAGTGCGCGCCAACCCGGATGGCAGCGATTTTGAGGTGTTTGCTCATGGTGTTAGAAATACCCACGAATTTGTTTTCGATGAATATGGTAACCTAATTAGTGAGGATAATGATGGGGATCATCCCGGCGAAAAAGAACGCCTGGTGTATATTGTAAACGGTTCGGATACGGGCTGGCGTAGCAACTGGCAATACGGTAAATACCGCGATCCCGATAATAATACTTATAAAGTATGGATGGATGAGCAGATGTACAAGCCCAGGTTCGAAGGACAGGCTGCTTACATTACACCTACCATTGCGAATTACGTAAGTGGTCCATCGGGTATGCGTTATAATCCGGGCACGGCTCTAAGCCCTGAATATAAAAATAACTTTTTTATTGCCGAATTTGTGGGTAACCCGGCCCGCTCTGGTATTCATGCTTTTAAATTAAAACCGAAAGGCGCTACGTTTGAACTGGGCGAAGAGAAAAAAATACTCGGTAATATTTTAGCAACCGGTATTGAATTTGGTCCGGACGGTGCGTTGTACGTAGCCGATTGGATTAACGGATGGGATACGAAAAACTACGGCCGTATCTGGAAACTGGATGATAAAAACGGAGCTTCTTCTGCGGAGCGGCAATTAACTAAAAAATTATTAGGTGAAGATTTTAGCCCACGTAACGAAAATGATTTAGGCGAATTGCTGAAAAACCCAGACATGCGGGTTCGGCAAAAAGCCCAGTTTGAATTAGTAAAACGTGGTGAAAAAGGCAGTAAAATCTTACAAAAATATATTAAACAAACAAATAACCAGCTGGCCCGGGTACACGGTATTTGGGGTATCAGCCAGTTAGCCCGCCAAAACAAACAATATGGCCGTTTATTACTGCCTCTGTTAAAAGATAAAGATCCGGAAATTCGGGCACAGGCCGCTAAGTGGTTAGGAGATGTACGTTACGCTGAAGCCGGTAAAGCTCTTATTCCGGTTTTAAAAGATAACAATAGTCGGGCGCGTTTCTTTGCCGCTGAGGCTTTAGGACGTATTGCTTACCAATCTGCCGTACAGCCTTTAATTGATTTACTAATTGCGAATAATGACCAAGATGCATATATCCGTCACGCGGGTAGTCTGGCTTTGGCCCGCATTGGCAAAGCTGATCCGGTAGTAGCCTTGGCCAATCATTCATCCCGAGGAGTTCGCATTGCGGCAGTAGTAGCTTTGCGCCGGATGAGCCATCCTGGTATTGCGAATTTCCTGAAAGATCAGGATGAATTTGTGGTAACGGAAGCCGCCCGGGCCATTAATGATGATCTTTCTATTAAAGACGCTTTACCGGCGCTGGGAAATGTATTGGCTACAACTCGCTTTACTAACGAAGCGCTTATCCGTCGGGCTATCAATGCCAATTTACGGGTAGGCACTCCGGAAGCCATGCAAAATTTAATTAGCTACGCTCAGAAAGAGGGCAACCCGGTTGCTATGCGGGCGGAAGCGATGGATGCACTTAGCACCTGGGCCAAGCCTTCGGTTCTGGATCGGGTAGATGGCCGGTATCGGGGTGAAGTGAAAAGAGATCTGGCAACGGTAAAATCAAAAGCTGGTGACTTTTACATTAAAATGTTAAACAATCCTGATAAATCTATCCGGATGAGTGCAGTAAAAGCTATTAGTAAAATGAAAATGGACCAAGGTTCGGCGGCTTTATTTGCTCGTTTGAAGGAAGATAAAGAAGCCAGCATCCGGGTAGAAGCTTTACGTGCCCTAGCCGATTTACAGGATAAACAAATAAGTAAAGCTATTGAACAAGCACTGGCCGACCAGGAAAAAACCGTTCGGGTAGCGGCTCTTGATTTGTTAGGTAAAACCAATATGCCAAGTGAACAAATGGTATCTATGCTTTCAGATGTGATTAACACCCGCACCATCGAAGAAAAGCAAGCAGCTTTATTAACCTTGGGTAAATTACCGGTTAAAAATTCCCAAAAAGTATTCGATCAGCTATTAAACAAAATGGCTGCCGGAATTTTAGCTCCCGAAATTCAGTTAGAATTAGAAGAAGCGATTGATAGTACCCGCTCCCAAGCATTAATTGCCCGGCATAAAGCGGTAACATCTAAACTATCGCCGGATGCTTTAGCAGCTTCTTTTAAAGGTAGCTTAATTGGCGGAGACCCAAATCAGGGGCAAAGAATTTTCTTCCGCCACCAAACGGCTCAGTGTATCCGTTGCCATTCTTATAGTGATTTAGGCGGCGATGCCGGACCAAGGTTAAATGGGGTAGCCAGCCGTCTTTCGCGCGAACAATTGCTGGAAGCAGTGATTAATCCAAGCGCCCGTTTAGCTCCTGGTTTTGGTACGGTAACCTTAACGCTAAAAAATGGAAAAACCGTAAGCGGAATTCTGCAAGGCGAAACCAATAACACGGTTGCAGTAAAAGTTGGTGATCAGCCAGATGCTACTATTCAAAAAGATCAAATTGCCAAGCGGGTTAATTCTCCGTCCAGTATGCCCGAAATGCGGTATCTTTTAACCAAACGGGAAATACGTGATGTGGTAAGTTTCTTGTCTACGATGAAAGAAGTGGAATAAAAACTGAAAATTAAATTTAAACAAAAAGCCTCTTTGTTAATGCAGAGAGGCTTTTTGTTTAAATTTTAATGGATTATGATGAGTTCCTAATAGCGTATTAGGTTAAAGCAGTTCCAGTACTTGGACCCATAAAATTACCCCAATAGGTACCCGCTCCTTCATAGTATTCGTGACTGTTAGTGCCCGGCCAGTGATCCTTGTCAAAACCAGGTGCCTGCTCTAATTGTTCTTTGTTCGTATTTAAAATAAATTTTTGATCGGCCGGGTCGAGTTTTAAAGCTTTAAAAGGAATGGCAAACAATTTTTCGTTAATTCCTAAAAAGCCTCCTACTTCCATTATCACGTAACTAATAGTACCCTGGTGAACATCCAGCATGAGATCTTTGATCTTGCCTAAATTTTCGCCTTGAGTATTATCTACATCATCTCCTATAATAGAAGTGGCGGTTAAAATTTTAACGGGCCAGTTAGCATTGCTCCCTTCCTGGTTCTGACCGGTAAGATTATCTTTCATTAATTCGTTCTCGTTCATGGTTCTTTACTTTAGATAGTTGAATACCAGTTTAGTTTCAAAATTTTATACGATATTTTTTTATTTTCATTCATCTTAAACTGAGTGTTTTATACTAATACCCTTTCTATTTTATGCCTCCCAGATGGTAATCAGCCTTTTTGTGGTTCTTTTGATTAGTGCCTTGGCTATGCACAACTTCCTCAAATGCTGTAGTAACAGGTATTTTTTAACATTACTTTGCACAAATACCAAAATCTAAAAAAGTTAAAATAAATAAATTAGTAATTTTTATAACCAATTGTGTTGCGTAGGGTAAATGCCTTTTTTTTGCTTGTATTTAGTAAATAGAAAAAAGAAAAATAAACTACTATAGTATTCTGAATAGCTATTTGCTCGTACTTTTTAATTCGTTTAATCGGGTAATAAATGAAAAAACATAAAATCTTACTTTTCTGGAGTCTTTTCTTATTAGTTCTGTTAGCCGGATGCAGCCCTATACTATCTAATAAAGAAAATAAGTTTGTCAAAGGAGCTGATATTGGCTGGTTACAACAAATGGAAGCAACAGGATTTAAGTTCTATGATGATAAGGGTGTAGAACAGGATTGTTTCAAAATCTTAACAGATCATGGGATCAATACTATTCGTCTGAGAACCTGGGTGAACCCCTCCGCAGACAAGATTAATGGCCATAACCGCAAAGAGGAAATGGTAGCAATGGCAGTAAGAGCTCAAAAATGGGGCATGCGGGTAATGATTAATTTTCATTATAGCGACACTTGGGCAGATCCCGGACACCAAATTAAGCCTGCAGCTTGGGAGGGCCACGATTTTCCGCATTTGCTGCAAGATGTTTATAATTATACGTATGAGGTAATGAGTGCCCTGAAGAAAGCTGGGATAAAGCCGGAATGGGTACAGGTTGGTAACGAAACGTCGGGCGGTATGATCTATCCGGAAGGAAGCGTATCGAATTGGCCTCAGTTGGCCCAACTTATTAATAAAGGGTACGATGCAATTAAAGCTGTAAGCCCTAGTTCCAAAGTTATACTCCATTTAGATCAGGGAAATAATAACAAGCGCTTCAGGAATTGGTTCGATAATGCGAAGGTTCACGGTGCTAAATTCGATGTAATCGGGTTGTCTTATTATACTTACTGGCTGCCGGGAAATCCGGATTATACTTTTTCCATTGATGATCTGGGAAATAATATGAATGATATGGTGGCCAGGTACGGCAAAGAAGTAATGGTGGTAGAAGTTGGTGGAGAAGATACCAAACCCCAAAATACGTACGACATGTTAGTAGCCGTTCAACAAAAAGTAAAAGCGGTTCTGGAGGGAAAAGGGTTGGGCGTAATTTACTGGGAACCACAAGGTGCCAGAAGTTGGAGCAAGTATCCCCTAAGCGCTTGGGGAGACGATGGCAAGCCTAGCCAAGCCATGGATGCATTTCTTGTAAAATAGCTAGCTTTATGATATTTGCCAATTTTAACCTTAATACCTGGTTTTCAGGTTTATACTTTATAGAAAAGCGCTTGAGTACTAAAGGAAAAATTACTTTCTTTCAAAAAGTCAATTCTTGCAAGCGGGGGAGAAATAAAAATAGTAAATTTTTTACCTAACAAGATAGGGTAATTTCAAGTGTCGAACCAAAATAAAAAAGCCTCTCTGTTTAGGCAGAGAGGCTTTTTGGTAGCCCGTAGGGGAATCGAACCCCTGTTACCAGAATGAAAATCTGGTGTCCTAACCCCTAGACGAACGGGCCGTTCTTTTTGGTGGTGCAAATGTAGAATAACGGTTTAATTATTCAAAACTTCTCCGGTAAATTTTTACGTTTTGTACCACCAAAAAATCCAGAAATTAGTTAATTATATAAGAATCAAAGAAATAAATTTTTAATAATCTTTAAACCGGATTCGTAGATTTCTTAAAAGTAGGAATTACCCGGGCTTTAGAAGCTTGTTCGTAAGCAAAAGCTAGTTTTATTAGTTCGGGTTCGGTATAAGCTGAACCAAAAAAAGACAAGCCAATAGGTAGGCCGTCTACAAAGCCCATGGGCACAGTAACGTGCGGAAATCCCGAAATTGCCGCTGGCGAAGACAAGCTATATCCTGTGTTATAATCGCCGTTTACTAAATCAATGCACCACGACGGACCATAAGTAGGCCCGGAAATAGCCTGCAGATTATTTTTCTCCATTACAGATTGAATTACATGGCGGGCAGTAGTCAAATTTTTAGTGACGGTCTCTTTGTAATCTTTACTTGTTAAATCTCCTAAAGCTTCAGAGCTTTCCAGCGTTTCTTGTTTAAAGTAAGGCATGGCTTTCGCTTCGTTCTGCTTGTTAAAAGCAATTAAATCTTTTAATGATTTCACCGGTCCTTTTGTTTGAGCCAAATACTTATTTAAGCCATCTTTAAACTCGTACTGCAGTACTTTGTATTCATCATTGCCCAACTCCCGCATTTTGCTTAGTATTTCCACCTCTACTATAGTAGCACCTTTACTTTTAAGTACTTCTATGGCTTTTTTTAGTAAGGCAGTTACATCTTCGTGGCCCGTTAAATAAGATTTTTCTATCCCAATGCGCTTGCCTTGTAATCCGTTCGCATCCAGGTAGGGCGTGTAATCCTTCAAGGCTTTGCCCGTACTTTCTTGGGTGACTGCATCGGCGGAGTCAGTTCCGGTTAGTACACCTAGTAAAATAGCCGCATCGCGTACTGTCCGGGCAATAGGACCCGCCGTGTCTTGCGTTTTAGAGATAGGAATAATGCCCGAACGGCTTACCAGCCCAACAGTAGGTTTAATACCCACAGCACTATTAATGGCAGCCGGACACACAATAGAACCATCCGTTTCGGTACCTACCGCCACGGCGCATAAATTAGCCGCTACCGCAACTCCTGATCCAGAACTCGAACCACAGGGGCTACGATCCAGCACGTATGGGTTTTTGGTTTGCCCACCCCGGCTGCTCCAGCCACTCGCCGAACGCGTAGACCGGAAATTTGCCCATTCACTTAAATTGGTTTTACCCAGTATTACGGCGCCAGCCTCGCGCAAACGAGCAGCCACGAAAGCATCTTTTGCCGCGTGATTTTCGGCTAAAGCAATGGAACCTGCAGAAGTAGCCATTTTATCACCAGTATCAATATTATCTTTTATCAAAACTGGAATGCCGTGCAATGGCCCTCTGATTTTTCCGTTTTTTCGTTCCTGGTCTAAAGCATCAGCTACAGCTAAAGCGTCGGGGTTTACTTCAATTACAGATCTAAGATGTGGCCCGGCCTGGTCAATAGCTTTAATCCTGTCCAGGTATAGTTGCGTGATTGAGCGCGACGTGTAGGTACCATCCTGCATTTTCTGCTGTAAACCGGCAATCGTTACTTCATTTAACTCAAAGTCATCGGCTTCGGAATTAGTAGATTTTGTAGCTGATTTATTTTGGGTAGAACTTGATTGACAGGAACTAGCCAGAATTGTAGGTAAAATAAAACCAGCAAGTGAGGTATTTTTAATAAAAACTCTTCTGTTCATAAAATGTAATTTATGGGTAAGATAGTTTTTGGAAAAGTAATAAGAAAGAGCTGGAAAAAATTATTGTGAACTTGCTTTAATGCTACTGAAATATAAGGGTGAGCCTTTAAAAATTAGTAAGATTAATTTGAGTTTCTATTATCTAGAATACTTTTCAGGTAGTAATACCCTACGGGAAAGTGGTATTTATGGGGCTACAAATTAGGTCTTACTTCTATTCTAATAGTGCTCTGCTCAATCATAAACTCTTAATGGATACACCTATTTTCAATAAAATGAAAACGCAAAAGTAATTTCATAACAAATTTTGGGTAGTGGGATATATTTGATTCTGGGGTGAGGATAGCTTTTGGTTTTGCATTTTTGAATTAAGTAAACTAAAATTAAAACGCTTCGCCAATGTCAAAATACAATCCTCTGGCTTTATCGCTGCCTATAGCATAGTCGATCCGGATATTGAGGCGTTGTTTCCGGTTTAGCATTAACCGGAGCCCGGCACCAACACCTTGTTTTAGGCCACCAAAACTAAAATCGCCCCCGTTATTGCCCACCTGGCCAATTCCCCCAAACACCACATAGCCCACCCGCGAAAATACCTGCTGCCGGTATTCGCTTTGCAAAGCGAGTAATTGGCGATCGCGGAAACGTCCTTCGTAAAAGCCCCGCATGGTTCGGCCCCCGCCCAGTAAAGCCATTTCGCGGAAAGGAACTTGGCCGGTACTAAATTTCCCTACTCCCTGAATAGCTAATACCCGTTTATCAGAAAGCCGCATAAAACGTCGGATATCTAGAATAAAACGGGTGAAATTAAATTCGCTACCAATACTTTTGTGGTTTATAAAAGTGCCCGCTTCGGCGTACCAACCTTGAGTGGTATTTAAAGGATTATCGCGACTGTCGAATAAAAGGGCTGGCCCAAGGCCTGAGGTAATGCTCCCGTCTAGTTCGGCGAAATCCCGCTCCTGAATTTTGCTGGCGGGGTTCTTGAAACCAATGTTATTAATGCGGGTAAGCTGGTATTGCCCACCTACAAATAGGTAATTTCTTAATTTTTTAAGTACCCGGTTCTGAAACAAGAAGAGTTTATACGTTACCAGCGAAGAATCCTTTAGAGTATTAGAATTGCCGATGCCGTAATAAAGAATGGGCCAATCGTAATAATTGGCTGCTCCCGTAATATTGTAGCGCTCATGGTTGGTGTAAATAGTATAAGTAAGCTGAACCGAAGCTTGTTTTTTCTGTGTATAGTAAGCGAGCAATTGGCCGTTAGAACTGCGGGTAAGGCTATCGGAACCGAAATTATAGACCGGTACCACCAAACCGCCGTAGCCAATGCCCGTTTCTGGAGTAGAGAACAAGGCTGGAAAAGGGGTAAGACTTAGTTTTTTAGTTTTTGGCTGCCTCGTCGAATCAGTCTCTATTGTTGCAAAACAGTTTGCTACAAATAAAACTACAAAAAAGAAAACAAAGTAAAATTTTTTCATTCTAAGGCTAATGAATAAAGTATAAGCAGGAAATCTGTTTTGAATCTTATATTTAAAAAATTGTATTGTATAATTTAATTTGGCCAAGCAGGTAAAGTACCATCAGGAAATTTACTTTTGAATATAAAAAATAATAAATCAAAACAATAGAGGATTAAGATAAATACTACTTTCTCCAGGTTTAACATATTTAGATTAATAAATAGCTTAATAAACTAAATAAAATTCAATGCAAAAAGCTCATTTTTAATTATTTATGATTACATTCAAAGAACTGCAAGGTGCATACAGGTAAGTTAAATAATTATGAATGATTGTACTTACTTTTTTAGTAATTGTGCTAAAACCTTACAGATTAAATGGAAGAAGCTGCTTTTAACAGATTGCGTATTCAGTTAATCGAAGTGTTTTCATTTACTAAGCCTTCTAACCAAAATAGCACCTGTGATCGGAAGGACTATGCAGCCGACAAAATCGGGAATAACCAAGTATTATTTAGGTAAGTAATTTAAGTGCTGAGGCATTTCTTTGCTGAAGGTAATTTGAACCAAATTTTGTTCTAAAAATAAGAGTAAGTCCGAAATATAATGCCCAAATCAGGAGGGCAGGTTTTGTGTGTGCCACTCTGGCTAACAGTAACAGGAAAGTAGGAGAGTGGCATGACTTCATTCACCTAACTGGTTATTATAACCAAGCCCATTTTATTACAGATTTTACTAAATTTATTCGCCGAAGCCCGTCTGTTTACGCGAAACACAATACAGATAAATAGCTAATATTTTTAAATAAAAATTCCTTAGTAGATTCTTTTTGCATCAGCAATAAAAATTGTAAAATGTCGCATTCTTACAATAGCTTTCTGGTGGTTGCCTTTACATTTAATATAAGAATTTTAGACACTAAACACTTGATATTTTATGGAAGCGCAAGAACTTACAAAACCAATTATTGAATCTGAAAGAGTAGGGCAGCTGCATGCATTAGCCCGCCAATATGTGCTCGAAGGCTTGGGAAATAAAAATTTTGATGCTATTCCTTATGCCAACGCAGTTTGCTTACGAGCACCACTCTGTCCGGGGGGTACTGCTAACCCAATTACCGGAAAAGAAAACCTACGGAATATTTGGTGGGCTCCATTACCCGATTTGCTGGGAGAAGTTAAAATGTTAGATTCTTTTGTGAATCAAGATTTGTCTGCTGTTTGTGTCGAGTTTCATTGTCAAATTTTGCTCAATCCACCAGTTGAGTTACGCGTTATGGACCGTTTTCAGGTAAATGCCGAAGGGAAAATCACAGATCAGGAAAATTTCTTTGATCCTAGGGACGTAACTAATCCTGGTTGGCGATAAATTATTTCTGGTATTTAGTTTTCAAAAATCAAGAGGACTAACCTTTATTTTCTAATATTAAGTTTTCAAAGTTTAAAATAGGAATAAACTAGCTTTTTAATCCAAAACTAAAACGCTTACCGAATTTACCCGAGGGAAACTATTTAATGGCTAGGGCTTTTGCATTTGGAAGGAGTGGTAATAGATCAAACTAGATGCCGATGGGGGAACGAACACCAAAATTAACTTTGGTATTGTGCAACCGATTAATCAATCAACGGCAATAGCGCGTAAATCAAGTAAAATACCAAGAAATAAAACACCAAACTTTACCTTTAAAGTATACATTAATCCTTATTCTGATATGCTTTCCATTTAACTTTTACCCGAGCAGCAAGGCCAACTTACAGTTACTTTGCAGGATGCTTTAGGAAGAACGCATTTCCAGGCTTAATCTAAAATAGCCAGTTCAACTTTCTTCCTGGATTTATCTGCAGTTGGATTGGAACCTGGCATTTACCTGCTCTCTGGTACTGGAGGAGATGGTTTCAGAATAGCAATAAGGCTGGTAAAAAGATAAACTAATTTACTAAACCTGGTATCTTTAATATCTGGAGTTTATGTTACAAAAAATCATTTTTATGATGGTGTTACTGAGTTGGTTTTCACCAATAGTTCTGGCCCAAGATGCCCTACCTACTAATACAGCTACCATCTACTCATCTCTTAAAGCCAGAAAGTTTAAAGTAGTATTGTTAAATAAAAAAGCTTTCTCCACAAAATCTCTGGATAGTTTAAAAGGAAATACCTTATACATTTACGGCAAGAATGGACCCGAGGAAGTATCGCTGGAAATAATAAAAGAGCTGCAAGTTGCTAAACGCCAAAGGCCCATAGCCAGAGGTTTAGGTTTGGGCGTGCTGATTGGCGCATCGACTGGGGCTTTGCTTGGCTTTGGTTCTTACCAGGAGCCCGAGCCCAATTCTTATTTTACTTTTGATTTAGGGCCCGGTGCATCGGCCGGTGCTGGTGCAGCTTTAGGAGCAGTTACCGGAATTGTAGGTGGAATTATTATTGGAGCCTCTTCTAACCGATACACGCATTACGATTTCTCCCAAAAATCACTCACAGAAAAATATGATTTAATGAGTCGCATTTTAGAAAAAAAGTAAATTTCTGTATAGCTTTAGATATATCCTTTCTTACATGTATGTTTTCATGAAAAAGCTATTCTTCTTCGTTTATTTCATTTTCGGGTTTTCGTTTTTAACTATGTCCCAGACCTATAAGGGAAATTGGCTGGTTGGTGGTACAGGAAACCTGCATCTCGGGACCAAGAATAAAGGTACTTTGTTAATGCTTTCCCCACGTTTTGGCGTATTTGCCGCTAATAATTTAGCTTTTGGAGCAATCCTACCCTTATCATTATATTCTTATTCAGGCTCTACCACCAGTAGTTTCGGTTTAAGTCCATTTGTGCGTGGGTATTTTGGTTCTATGCCCACCCAATTTTTTGTGGAAGGCCGCTTCGGGTACCAGCGCTATAATTATAATAGTGATACTGGCGATTTCAACGATTATGCAAATACTTTTACTTACGGCATAGGAATAGGAGTTACCCGTTTCGTTACCGAACAGGTAGGGCTGGAGCTACTGGTAACCTATGATGAATCAGGTAATAACGATGCTATTTTAAATACTTCGAACCTGACAGGAATAAACTTTAATGCTGGTTTTCAGATTTACCTTCCTTCGGCAAAATAGCCCTTTTAAGCTTTTTAGCTTCAGGTTATAAGCATATAGTAATTTTTCCTTCCAGATTATCTTAGGAGGAAGATGATTAGGAAGTAGGCTGGATGATATGCCCGATAGGCTGGTTTGTAGGTGATTAATACTTTAATAAAAAAGAAAAATGAAAATTCTAATCGCATTATTCCTTATCATTTTTCCCTGCATCCTGCAAGCGCAAACTAATTCTTCTTCCAGCTATTGGGGTATAACCCTTCACGGAGGACCTTTTGTGAGTGGCTTACCTAGCCATTTGGAGGAAAGAATGAAATCTCAAGGGTATCTACCCCATAGTGGAGGTTTGTTCGGTACAGGAGCGTCTATCCCTATGGCTAAACGAACTATTGTTATTCAGGTGGGGGTAGAAAGAAATTGGAATAAATTAGGATTAGTCAATTTACTATTTTCTACTTACTCCGGTAAATTGTCCGGAATTTCCAGCCAAAACGGAGATTTAAATCTAAACTATAAAATCAAAGCAATTAACTTTTTAGGGGGAATTCATCTGAATCATCGAACAATGAGATTGGCGATAGGACCTGCCTGGTATGCCATTAATGTAATCGGTGATCGGCCATTTGATACCCTGGTACCATTAAAAAAGAATTTTAATAAACTGGGATTCGCAGTTGAATCTGGTATTCGCTTTCCAAAAGAAGGTTTACTATTCGCTGATTTTAATGTCCAATACCAAAAGGTGGGTAAAATTGATATGGGTACTTATAGCTTTGAAGAAGTTGATGCATCCGGCCAATTACAAACTGTCAATTTTTCAGCTGGTGAAAAATCCTTTAACTATTTAGTTATAAACTTTGGATTAGGACTCCGCCTTTAATAACAATTAAAATAATAAATCTGAAATGTGGTTCCTGTTTCAAAAGCTGCTTTGGTTTATTCTAATCTGTTGTAAAAGGGAGAGCCTTCTGCTTAATCAACAGAAGGTTCCACTTACCGCTAGACACAATTACATTATTACGAACTGCAGGATAACATAGAGCAACCCGCTTTCTGGCTGGCCCATTCTGGTCTTTTAACTAGAAACTCATCAAATTTATTAGAATACGGTTCTTTCAGGGCGGCTTGTAACTTTTTAAATAGCTGATCCTGGCCTTGTTCTAGTTCTTCAATGGCTTGATGCAGTAAGTAATTACGTAAAATAAACCGCGGGTTATGGGCGCGCATGCGAGTCGCGGACTCTTTCCGACTAATAGAATTTACCTGTAAACGTTCAGTGTATTTTTTAATTAGGTTTATTAGCATTTCGCTTTTTTCTGCATCCGGTTCTGTATAAAAACTATTTGCAAAATAGGCTACTACTTCGGCCTCTTCCTTTGTATTTAATGGTAAATCAATAAGTAATTGGTAAAAAATGGTCATGTCTGGCTTAATGCGGGCCATAGTTTCTTCCCATTCGGTAATTAGTTCTTTGTCTTCAGGTTTTACTTCGCCCAGCCCTAGTTTATTACCCATCATGGCAAAGTATTTTTGATAGTATATGGGTTCATACGTTTCCAGGGCGGCTACTAATTGGTCTGTGTCCGGAAAAAGAGGAGCGAGTGCACTAGCCAGGCAGCCCAGGTTCCAGTAACCGATAGAAGGCTGCTTACCAAAGGCGTAGCGCCGGCCCGGTAAATCGGTGGTATTGGGCGTAAACCGTAAATCGTAGCTATCTACAAATGAAAACGGACCATAATCAATTGTTAAGCCCAGGATAGACATATTATCCGTATTCATAACGCCGTGCACAAAGCCTACTCGCTGCCACTCTACCATTAAGCTGGCAGTTCGGTCCACTATTTCTTTATACCAGTTAATCACTTTGTCCTCGCCGGTAATGTGCGGGTAAAACTTGGCTATGGTCCAATCAACTAGTAGGCGCAGGTTCTCTATTTCCTGACGGGCTGCCAATATTTCGAAATTACCAAAACGTAAAAAGCTGGGCGCTACCCGCATAACTATGGCTCCTTGCTCATACTGCGGATTGCCGTTGTAAAACATGTCGCGGAGAACTTTATCGCCGGTAGAGACCAGACTTAAGGCCCGGGTAGTAGGCACGCCCAGGTAATGCATGGCTTCGCTCATTAAGTATTCCCGCACCGAGGAACGCAAAACGGCTCGCCCATCAGCCCGGCGGGAGTATGGAGTAAGTCCGGCTCCTTTTAGCTGTAGTTCCCAGGTTTTACCGGAGGTAGTTTGCCATTCGCCGAGGGTAATGGCTCGACCATCGCCTAATTGGCCCGCCCAATTGCCAAATTGGTGACCAGCGTAACAAGCCGCATAGGGATACATGGTTTCGGTTACCCGGTTCCCTCCCAGGATATTTACATCTTCGTCGGTAGGTTTTTGAATTCCGAGTTCCTGGGCTAAATCATTGGACCAGGCGAGCAGTTTTGGCTCGCGAACAGCAGTTGGCTCCGCTTTACTGTACAACATTCCAGGGGTTTGGCGAGGCTTTAGGTTTCCGCTGTCATCGCCCGGAAAAGTTTTCACAAATTCGTTTTTATATAATTTAGTACTCAGACTTTCCATTAGTAGAATAATTTATTATGGAAGTGCCGGATTGCTATTCAGGCATTGGACACTTAATGGGTAAACAAAAATTTTACCTTAAAAATTAAATTTTGTTAAATTTCCCGCTACAAACTTTCTGCTTCACATTTTAAATTATTGTAAATGATGCCAGAAATAGGTAGCTGATTATTGATAAAAAGGAACAACCTAATGAATTAAAGAATAAGAAGGTTGGTGAGTTATTTTAGTAAGCTTACGTTTAAGAGCTTTCTTTAAAAAGTAAAAATAGAAGGCCTTATAAGATTGGTAATTAATCTGAAATGTACTACTAAGTCAATTTACTGAATATCCTGGTTGTCGAAAATTGGTAGCGTACATAACTTCCTCGGAATGCTTATTCAAGGTTATGAATAGAATTTATCCTGTTTCGAGGCGGAACCATTCTGGTGAAGCCATAAACTTGCATTACAATACCAATTGATTATGTAATTTGAGCAGGGTTTCCTGGGCGTTGACGCATAAGCCTGGGTGAACTTTTGAGGTTTGTACCACGGTGCTACGAGCGGCAGTGAGCCATCGAAAACGACCGGCAATAGGTAAATGCCCAATAACACCGCCCTGCGCCTTACCGGCACAAATCCGCTCGAAGGCATTTAAACGTTCATGCAATTCGTTTAAATCAATTTGGGCAGAAAAAGCCCTTAGCCGGTCTTCGTTTAGCTCAAATACAGTTTGCAAGAATCCTTGTGCCGGACAATAAAGAATAACGCCAACGTTCAAAAACTCTTCGCGTTCTACGCGGGGAACCACCCGGATAATGGCGTACTCAAATAAGTGCTTTTCTGGCATGTTGGGCTTCTTCCACAAAAAATTCTGAATGGGCAATCCGGGTATTTAAAAATTGGGCGTAAACCTGGCGATTTTCTTCGGCCGTTTCCATGAAGGACTCATTCGCGAGCCATTCGTCGGGAATAAACGATACAATCTCCTGAATGCGGTCAGGGCTCAAGATAGCTTTAAATTCCGCATCTACGGTAGTAAGCTCGGTAGCCTGGCGTAATAGTACGTGGTTTTTAATAGGAGCAAAAGGCCGCTGGCTTTGTTCTTCCCAATTTTGCCCGGAGTGGTGAAAGTAAAGCGCTGCCCCATGGTCAATGAGCCATAACTCTTTGTGCCAGATGAGCATATTGGTGTTCCGGGTGGTACGGTCTACGTTGGTAACTAAACAATCTAACCAAACTATTTGGGAAGCTAATTTGGCATCTACTTTATTTACCAGCGGGTCAAAGGTAATAGCACCGGTCAGGTAATGCAATCCTAAATTTAAGCCTTCGCTGGCACGTAACAAATCCTGAATTTCCTCATCCGGCTCGGAGCGGCCAAAAGCCTCATTTAGTTGTGCAAATACAATTTCGGGTACCCGCAAGCCAAGGGTTCGGGCAATTTCGCCAGCTACCAGTTCGGCAATTAAGGCTTTTACGCCTTGGCCGGCCCCTCTAAATTTAAGCACATACAAAAAATCGTCATCGGCTTCCACAATGGCCGGCAAGGAGCCGCCTTCGCGTAAAGGGGTAACATAACGAATTACCTCAACGGATCGGGGTAAAGAAGAGCTATTACTCATGCCTGCCTCATACGGTAAATATTCCGTCTTGTTTTTAATAATACAGAGTGCCGTAATTAAGTACAAATAAATTAAAATATAAAATTTCCTTTAAAAATAAGGAATGTGGCAACCTCTCCGACAGATAATGCATCTTGTTTTTGGCTATTTATTGCAAGTACGATTATTTTTTAGTAGATTTTTACCTTGATTAATTTATAAAACAAAAAGCAATTCCATTTTATGACGTTTTTAGTACTTATTTCTGTTTGGGTTTTTAGCTTGATAAGTTACCCGGATCAGGAAAAATGGGAATTGCGCCGAAACGAAAATGGCATTGCTATTTACTCCCGGAAGTTGTCGGATGCCTCGTTTAAACAAATTAAAGTAGAATGTGAACTGCCGGGTACCACCAGCCAATTAGTGCAAGTACTAAGAGATGTGCCGCATCATCCGGACTGGGTATATGCCACGTCTAAAGCTACTTTAATAAAGAAGAAAACCGAAAATAATTTTATCTACCTTACCGAGACAGATATGCCCTGGCCGGTAACTGATCGGGATTTAGTAGTCGAAACTATTATTTATCCGATTGTGAAGGGTAATTTGCACATTGAGGTAAAAAGTCTCCCGGATTACGTACCTATAAACAAAAATTTTATCCGGATTCCGTATTCCGAAGCAACGTGGGATATTTTTCCATTGCCCGATAACAAACTAAAAATCACCTATACTTTTAGTATTAATCCGGGCGGCTCCATTCCTTCCTGGCTTGTGAATGCTTCCGTAGTTACCGGGCCTTATAATACCTTTATGAAGCTGCGCGAAATATTAAGTAAAAACCAGTAAACAAGAAGGGAGAAGATGTTAAACCATCTTCTCCCTTCTTGTTTACTGGTTCGTTGCTCGTTATTCGTTGTTAGATTTCTAATATAAGTAACTGGATAGAATTACTTTTATATACATGCTATCAGGATTGTAGTGAAAAGTACTTTATAGTCAAAAAGTTATTTCTACAAAAGTCTAACATCTACTATCTTGATACTTGTGTCTATTTACTTATTTAATAATAATCTAAATTGCAAAGGCTTGGGGCCGAACAACGCATAACTAAATTACTTAATGGATATTTTTTCAAGTAATAAATAACGTTCCCGGCTTTGGTCTGGCTCTACGCGGGTATTTACATCGATGTGCATCACCTGGGCCGGGCTACCGGCTTTTAAAGCGGGCCAGTTAGGTAAGCCAGCACCGTTAGGGTTGCCCTTTTTAATAAAATTAGCGAAATAGCTTTGCATGATCTTCGAAACTTTGTAGTCTTCCGGTTTCCAGGCATACACTTTATTGGTGGCTAAATTACCCATCGCGTATTCAATTTCGGCGGAGTGAACCGCGCCGCGGGCTGGCGGTGCTTTCTGAGCGGCATCTGGGTTTTTAATTACACCACCTGCTAAACCAGCAACGGCATTGCCCATTTCCGGTGTCATTTCTGGCCGTGGACGGGAATATAAATAACGATATACGGGTTTGCCACTGGTTTGGCTATGTACATCAATCCATTTCCAGGTGCCAAACCCGATAAACCGGTCACTGGCCAAGTTGGTAGCCGCATCCAGTACTTCTTCCTCGGTAGTGGCCGGGTAGGCTTTTAATACTTCGGCGGCTTGTTCGTTGTACAGTTTTTCAATAGCTTTTTTGTAGTTTTCTGGAGTAGGTGCTTCTTGACCTAATATTCCCTTGTAACCAGATTCTTCCGAATTCCAACCGGCTAATAAAGGTACTTTGGCTTGTTCACCGGCAGTAAAAATTTCTTTGGGTGATTTCGGGAAAAAGTAACCATCTACTACAACCGGAAAGCGGGGAGTACCTGGTTTGCCCGTTGCTTCTAAAATTTGCTCGGCGGGTAAAGCCCGTAAAGCTGCTAAAGAATTAGCCCCCACATTGGTAGCAAAACTTACCCCGGCTTCTTCGCCCTTGGCTAAAGTAGCCGTTGGTTGCAACGACAACAAGGAACCACTTTCGCCAATAGCACCGGCAATTAAGTTTTTAGATAAAGGAGAAGCCATTTGAGCGCTTACGGAATAGGAGCCCGCCGATTCGCCGGCGATGGTAACTTTAGTTGGATCGCCGCCGAAAGCTGCAATATTTTGTTTTACCCATTTCAAAGCAGCACTTTGGTCCAGGAGCCCGTAATTGCCGGACGCTTTGTTCGGCGATTCTTTAGTTAATTCCGGGTGCGACATAAAGCCGAATACGCCCAGTCTATAATTTACCGTAACCGCTACAATTCCTTGCTGCGCCATGCTTTCACCATCGTAACGAGGTTCCGAGCCATCTCCGGCCACAAAACCACCTCCGTAATAATAAACCAGCACCGGTAGTTTTTCTTTACCGGTTTTAGCCGGCGTCCAAACGTTCAGGTACAAACAATCTTCGTTCATGCCATTCGACCGGAAATTCATGTCGCCAAATAAAGCCAATTGCATGGCCCGGGGGCCAAACTGCTTGGCTGGCCGCACACCTGACCAATTTTTAACGGGCTGGGGTTCCCGCCAACGGAATTCGCCTACAGGTGGCGCCGCAAAAGGTACCCCTTTAAATGATTGAATGCCGCTTTTCTCTGCCGTTCCTTCGAGCAAACCATTAGCCGTTTTAACCTGGTGCAAAGCCGAACTACCCGAAGCTTTGGTTTTTGTTTGCGCTACGCCCACCGACAGAAAAGAAACTGCCAGCAGCCCTGCACAAACTAATTTGTTTACATAATGCATAGAGTATAGAAATAAAGGTTAGAAGGGAAAAACTTTAAAATGTTATTTTAACATAATAATAAAAATAAATTTTTGTTATTAAAGGTCTTAATTAAATTATTTCTGAAGAGAAAGTGGTGAAAAAGGTAAATACTTATTTACTGAAAGGATTTGGCTTTAAGTTTTTTAATAGACTTATTAAAAGGAATTGTCTGGAAGAAGAAAAAGTAAAAAATAAAATTTGCCTGAATGATTTTTCCCTAACAGCTTCTGCATTGTGGTTTTCCATTTCCTAGCTAAGTCCAAGCCTAAATTATTCGGAATTTTTTGACTTATGGTAGCTTAATCTTTTTTGTAGAAAGTATATCGGTTCGTCCGGCCAGAGGCCTAACAAATAGTAGAAATGAGCGGGACGCTCGCGCCAGCGGGTATTATTTTCTGCAACTTTTCAACTTTTTAACTTAATACTTATTACCTACAACTTAATCAGAATTGTACATCCAGCAATTTTTTAACATTCCTCTCCTGAAAGCTGGCGGGCAGCACGCGTAACACTGAATTGCGCAGGCTGGCTAATAAGGGATTTTGAATTTGCGCTATTTCCCCTACCCGACGAGATTGAGTAGTAACAAAATTTGTTCGAGCCAGGCGCTTTTTCTCGAACTGTGCGAAAGTATCTTCTACCCGGGTGTTTTGCTTCCATAAATTAGCCAGTATTACTGCGTCTTCAATGGCTTGGCAAGCCCCCTGGCCAAGGTTAGGAGTAGTAGCATGAGCAGCATCGCCTAAAAGTAAAATATTGCCGAAAGCAAAGCGACGCAGCGGTTTTAAATCGTAAATGTCGTTCCAGATTAGTTGCTCATTACGGGTTTGATTCAAAATTTCCGGTATGGGGTTGTGGTATTTTTTAAAACAAGGTATAAGATCCGAAATTGTAAAGTTTTTTAAATTAGAGTTGGGCTGAGAAACAGAAATACAGGCAAAATAATAAATTCTACCTTTCGAAACGGGTACTATCCCAAATCGGCCTGCTGGACCCCAGGTTTCCAGGGCATCGGTTTGAGATGAATGGGGCATATTTACTACGGCTCGCCAGCAAGTGTAACCCGCGTAACGGGGAGTAGCTTCCGGCAATACTTTTTTTCTTACCACCGAATGAATACCATCGCAGGCCAAAAGATAATCCGCTTCTGCGGTACTACCATCGCTAAAATGTAAGGTTACCTTTGATTGTTGTTGTTCGAAGCTTAAAATTTGTTTATTCAGGTGTACAGTGTCCGGTGATATTCGGGAAAGCAAAACCTGGTGTAAATCGGCCCGGTGAATGGCAAAGTTATCGGCACCGTACTCTGACCGAAATACGGCGTTATTAGTTTGGGTGATGATCTTTCCTTTTTCATCCAGAATATCAAAAGCTTTTAGTAACTGTCCTTTAGATAAAATTTCTTCTACTAAACCTAATTTAGCCAGAGCTTTCATGGCATTTGCGGCTAAGGTTAAACCGGCCCCGAGCGGTTTAATTGCCGGAGCTGCTTCGTAGATAATGCAGGAAATACCGGCCTGTTGTAAGGCAATGGCCGTGGTAAGACCGGCAATTCCGGCCCCAATAATGGCTACTTTCATTTCTATTTACTTTTTTTTACAAAGGTGGTCAAGAAATATGAATAGCCTTTTTACATATGTTAAATTATTGCACTCCCGCCCGGATGCGACTTAAACTTACCTGCGAAATACCTAAATAAGAAGCAATGTATTTTAAAGGGCAGCGGTTACTGATTCCCGGGTATTTTTTCTCTAATTCCAGGTAACGTTCGGCGGCGGAATAAAAACGAAGTTTTTCAATGCGATCTTGTTCTTCTACCAAAGCGAAATAAGCTAATTTGCGGGCGGCTCTTTCTAAATCGTGGTGTTGGGCACAACACTCTTCAAAATCTTTGATCCAAAAATAACTTACTTCCGAATCTTCAACTATCTGAATAGCTTTACGGGAAGGTTGTAACGTAAAAACGCTGGGCACGGCTCCTATAAATTGACCATCAATGGCAAAATAATCGGTTACGTCTAAATCTTTGTGCTGGTAATACACGCGCGCCAAACCCTGATTGATAAAATACATGCCCCGCGCTATTTGCCCGAATTTTAACAACTCGGTATTACTTTTTACAATCTTAAATTGGATGATATTTTGTAAATCAGCTATTGTACCTGGTGCCAGCAAACTAACCGAAGATATTACCTGAATGAGTAAAGGAACTGATTTATCTTCGTTCATTTGCTATTTACAAAGTTTTATTTTCAGAGAAGGTAAGGTAGAAACATAAGGTTTTTTCCAGAACTAACCGGATTATTAAGTTTAATATTTATAACATTCTCATCCAAAATCGACCTAAATTTTTTTGAAGATTAAATTTTTACGGCGCGACAATTTAGCATAAGAAGGGCCTTGGATTATTTCAAATAAATTACTTTTTGTATTTGGTTTTGGGCACCCGTTTGAACGTGTACTACATACAAGCCCGCTGCATTTTGAGATGGTTGCCAGGGCAAAGTGTGCGTGCCCGCAGCCCCTGTTTTTACCTGTGAAAAAACTTCCTTGCCTACCAAATCAAAAATCCTTACCTGAACGGAAGCTGGTTTAGCTAAACTGTATTTTACGGTTAAGTTTTCGGTAAACGGGTTCGGATAACATTGTAAATTAGGTTTGTTTTCGGAAACCGGATCTTCAATGTTCAGCGGATAATTCATGGTATAAACCAGGTTGGTATCAAAGCGTTTTAAAGCCAGCATTACGCCCTGAGAAGTTTCGGCAAAGTCTACAATATTGTAGGTGGCGTTTATACCGGTGGTGTGTGGTACCCAGTTAGTACCATTATCATCGGTATACAAAATTCCCTGACGTGTGGGAATACTGGTCCATAAAAGTCCGTTTTTACTTAAAAAGAAACTTTGCAGGTAAATAGTATCATAGTAAGGTCCATTGGGCGATTCACGTAAGGCCAAAATTTGCCAGGTAGCGCCACTGTCTATTGATTTAATTGTTCGTAGTACCCCAATACTACCGTAAGAACCCTCTACGGTGGCATACAAATGCTGGTGCCGGTCAGTGCCAAGCATGTGCACGTAGCTAACCCGTATGTCTTGCAGTTCGGCTATACTAACGGCAATTCTGGTCCAGGTGGTTTCGTTAAGGCTTTTAGTAAATAATCCGCCTGCCTGGCCGGCTTCGTTTTCGTTAATTCCTGCGTATAATTGGTCCTGAGAATCAATAACGAGGTAGGCTACATTTAAGGAACTACCAAAGCCGCTATTTAAAGAATGCCAGCTTTGGCCATTATCCGTGGAAGTAAAAATGCCGTCGCCGGATTGGCCGTTGGTGCCGCTTTCGGGCATGTTAGAGGTACCAATAAAAATGTGCCCTTGCTGGTTAAACACCATTGCTGCTACCGGATAAATGCTGGCAAAGCTTTTCGTAATCCAGGTCTGACCTTCGTCGGAAGAGATGTGCACTTGGCCAATTCCGCCGGCGAAAATACTGCCATCGGCGCGCACTTTAACGGTATAAACGGGCTCACTTAAGATCTTGGCCCAACTGCGGCCCTGGTCGGTACTGCGCTGTAAGCCTTCTTCCTCTACACTCACAAATATGGCCCCAGTTTTAGGCGAAACGGCAAAAGAGTTGGTAGCCATACCATCGGTTTTCGGAAATGGGGTAGTGGGTTGCCAGGCCGTTTGCCCAAAGCTAATGGTTCTCCATAGAAGGAAAATAATAGAAACGAGGTGAAATTTCATAGTCGGAATAGGTCGTTAATAGTTAACTAAACCCCGGAGTGTAAAGCCTATTTAAAAAGATTTTGACTACTAGACCTTATTATTAATCAAGGGGTTGCATGCCCGTTATAAAATACCAGGTGAAATTGCAATAAGCTATTCCATTTAAAACGGAAAGCAGGTAGTACTGAAACTAATTGTAGAGCGCATTAAACTTAAGCTTTAATAGGTAAAATCTAATAATTCAATTAGTAAACCTTTGATTACTTAAAGCTTAACATCCTAGTTGGTAAGCCAAAGACATAAACTCCCGGACTTCTTCGTTCAAATCTTCTTTATCGTACAGGCGCAAGTGGTGGTTAAATTGTTTATCGTCGCCGGGTACTTGGGCAATTTTCTGAAAACATAAATTATCCGGATAAGGCTGCGGAAATGGAAAATACACGTGAATAAAATTTTTGCCTAACTGGGTAATATAAGCAATACGCTTACGGTGAGTAGCAATGCCAATCATGGTTTTGGCTGGGCGAATATCTACGGGGCAGAGTAATTGGTAATGCTGCACAAAATAGTAAAATAAATCTCTGGTATGAGTTGATTTATTGGCCAGAAATTCTTCTATGGTTCTAACTCCTCTATCCGGTTGGTTTTGTTTCATGCTTTAGGATAGCCGTTTCAGGTTTGTATTAGCCGGAAGATAGTAGACTGCAACTGCATTTTGTATGGTTGTCTTTCTGTTTTTCAGAAAAAGTTAGGACTTTTCAGGTTAATAAAAATTGAAGTGCCAGCTTTCCATTAAAAACAGCAACCTATTTTCTTATCCGGAACTTATTGATGTATTTAAATGTATCAATGTATATATCATGGAAAACTTAAAGAATCTCGAAAAAACGGCGAAAGCATTAAGCGATATTAACCGCCTGAAAATACTGGAATTATTAGCCAGCCAGGGGGGAACCGGACCTTGTTCTTCCATTCAGGATTGTTTGAACTTAGCCCAGCCTTCAGTGAGCCACCATTTAAAAATTTTACAGGAAGCCGGACTAATTAGGGCGGAAAAAGCCGGCCGCCAGTATACGTATACCTTGCAACCAACTGTATTTAAAAATTTTATATCGGGAATATCCTTCGGCATGGTGCCCGTTTCAGGGTAATTAAGCATTCTAAGAAGGGCCAACGCGGGTAATCGCCCGAAAACATTCATTTTAAATTTTAAACTAAATCAGGTAATTCTATACCAAAAATAAAAATGACTAAATCAAAACTTAAAATAGACATTGTATCAGATATAAACTGCCCTTGGTGTTATCTGGGCGAAGCCCGTTTACAAAACGCCTTAACTCAAACTAGTGATAAATTTGCGGCTGAAGTTACGTTTAAACCTTTCGAGCTTAACCCTAATGCCACGCCGGAAGGGGAAGACAAACAAGAATACTTTATCCGGCATTACGGTTCCGAAGCTTTACCGCGCCTGAATGCATCCAGCGAACAATTAACTGAAGCTGGAAAAGCCGAAGGAGTTGTATTTGATTTTTACAAAGCAGATAAGGTACATAATACCTTTAACGGTCACCGGTTAATTTGGCTGGCTGGTCAATACGGGGTACAAGTTGCTGTAGCAAAAGCTTTGTTTGAGGCAAATTTTACGCATGGTAAAAACATGAACGATCCTGCGGTTCTAAGCCAAATTGGGCAGGAACAAGGTATACCCGCCGAAAGATTAGAAAACTTTTTTGCCTCAGAAGAAGGTAAAAACGAAGTAAAAAGTATGGAAAAGTGGGCGCAACAAGTAGGGATTTCCGGAGTACCCGCTTTTATTATTAACGATCAATACCTGATAAGCGGCGCCCAACCCGCTGAAACGTTCTTGCAGGTGTTCGAGCAAATAGCACCCGAACTTCAACCAATTACCAGCGAAGGTCCGAGCTGCGATGCTAACGGCGTTTGTTAAGCTTTTTTCTTCTGAGTTAATTTTAATATTGTTTAAGTATTCGAAAGGCCGCTTCTTAATAGAGCGGCTTTTTAGTTTTATTGAACCTGCGTTATCAAATTAGCAAAAGTGTTTTATTTATGCTTTTACAGGTTCAGGAGCATCTTTAAAGTGCTTGTATTTGCCCAAAAGTTGCCCAATGCGATACGTTATCGGGATTATAGTTTTTCTGACGAACGGAGGCATTTCGTGAATGTCGTATTCCTGAGCGTACCGCGTTAAAAGGTAAGCGCCGTCAAACTTTTCGGGCTTTAGGCTATGCGATTTGTTTTGTGCCGCATATATGGCCGAAAGATAAAATACAATGGTATTCGCCGGCTTTACAAAACCCCGGCAATTCAAAATTTCTTGCCCTGCGTTCCAGAAACGATGTGGCACTCCCCGTTTGAACAAAATTGTTTCACCTTCGCCGGCATATTGCTCCTCCTGCCCCAGAATTTGGTAACCCATTTTGCCTTTTACAACGGTTAATTGTTCATCCTGCAGGTAATGGGTGTGCATCAACGGACCGTGTCCTGGTGTTACAAAGTTTTCGACAATAACTTTATCGCTGTCCGGATCTTTTTCAACGCCGTGAAATATCAGTTTTTCACCGGCAAAATTTTCAATGGTGTGGGGATAAGAAATTTTCATAGGATTGGTTTTTCGTTTCTTCTTTTAACTTGATTAGTAGCCTTAAACAGGTATGCCTGATTTTATAAGTATAGTTGCTTCTTCTATTTAAATGCCGGGTTTTAAACACCTACCTGTTGAGGTTGCACAGCTTTAGCTTTCTGATTTGTTTTAGGAGTACTCACCTTATCGGCAGCTTTAGTAAGTCCTAAAAACAGGATGATAGATAACACTACCAGGATAGCCAATCTTATTTGACTTAAAAGCTCCCATAATTGAGCCCGTTGCGTTAAGGAAGGATCCATGGTTTCGGAAAAGGGAGTACCCGTTAAGGCCATTAATTCCGGCACAAAGTAAATAGCCGTAATAGCTAAGATGCTAACGTAACCGATTAAAGTTACGAGGATGTTTTTTCTTCTCGTTGTTTTCCAGGATAAAGACAGAGCTAGAATAAACAGCAGCAACGTAACAGGATGAATAACCTTCCAAAAGGCTCCGGCATCCAGGCCGTATTTTCCATGAAACATACTTAGCGAAGCGGGCAGAGCAACACTCCACTGCGGAACCACCGCCCGGTGTTCATAAACTGCGGCCCCTATTACAACCGCAAAAGAAAGGCAGGCAAATGAATAAACAATGTCTTTAACATTCATAAGGAATACTATTTTTTAGTTGGTTACAGTTAATTTTTAGTAAAAATACTACCGGCACCAAGCCCAAAAATTGTATCAAACGGACATTATTCCTTGAAGAGTAAATTTAAATTAAATAATGATTAAGAGAAGGATATATTAAGGAATCAGCAAAAAGCAGTTACCTTGTTTTTAAGCTATAGCAATCTAATATTGTAGGTAGAAGGAGGAATATTGTATTGGTTTTATTTACCCGTTTAAATACAGTTGTATTTATTTTTAGTTAATAAGCGTGAGTGTTTCAGTTAGGAAAAATTAAAAATATGTCCGGGTAGTTCTCCCATTGTTTTTTTGTATTGGCGGGGAGTTAAACCGGTAAATAACTTAAACGTTCGGGTAAAATGGGCTTGGTCGTAAAAGTTGCAATTATAAGTGATTTCGGTGAGGGAAGGATGCGGCTGATGCATTTGATACAAAGCGGCCAAATATTTCTTGTACAATATAATTTCTTCGGTACACATTCCTAAATAGTCGTTGCACAACCGGCTTAGGTGGCGGGGAGTAACATTGTATTTTTCGCTAAGATCCAGCACCGAAAGATTAATTATATCCGGGTCGGCATGTAATTGAATAATGCGGTTATTTGCTCCCAGTAAAGAACTTGATTTTACTTTATTTCTAAGCCAAAGTAAAATTACTTCTACTTGTTGCTGAAATGAAGAAGCCGCACTTAGTTGCTCCGCTAAAATATCCAGCGATTTGCAAATTAAAGAACCTTCCAATACCTGATCGTTGAATTCTAGAGTTGGAATGTTGAAGATATATTTTAAAGCAAAAACATTAAATTGGATTCCCAGAAAATGCTGTTTGCTCCGGATGGATAAATGATAAGGGGTAAAATTAACGCCATTAATAAAATATTTCGGTAAGCTAACAGTATCTTCCTCGTGTAACCGGAAATAACCAATATCATCCGAAAAATTAAAAATAATTTCGGCTGTTCCCTTGGGCAGTATGGTTTCGGTGCGGTTAATTAATTGCATATCCCAGATGCACCAGATTTGCCGGATTAAGATATTTTCGGGGCTAGTATTTGGCTGGAAAATGTGTACGTTCCGTTCCATTTTTAACTTAACCTATTTTATCTTGACGGTGCGCTACCTACATAAGTCATTAGCCTAAAACCAGAGCTAAAAAAGTTTAATTAGGATAGATGAGTTTATTCCTAATTCTTTCGTGTAGTTTTTGTTTCGGACTACTGGTAAAGAACTACCCTAATTAGTAATAAAAATTATGATTCTATTAAAAGTAATAAAATTTAGTGTAATAAGAACACAAATATTTTCAATCTTTTACAATCGAAATTAGAATTTGTAAATACGCGAGGGTTGAATAGAACGACTTATACCCAAGATTAAGAAATAATTGCCATAGAGTACTTTGATGTTGTTCTTTGGAGTCTGGTGCAGGTCGCTTACTAGCAAGCAAAATCTAAATAGCTTTTTGATAAAATTTGATATTAACTGTCTGCTTTAATTCAGAATAATCAGCTAATAAAAACACCCATTAGCTATCTTAAAAGCCAAAGGGTGTTTCTGGTAATTTACTGTTAATATATTAAGGTTTAATGGGGGAGAGGCTTTGTTTTATTCTCCGTCTTCCATATCAATGATTAGTTTCTGGAAAACACCGCCGAAGCTGCCTTTAATGGTTTTACCGTTTTCTAAGGTTAAGTTGTACTCGGTGGAAATGGCTGGTAAAGCGCCGCTAACTTTAATAGTACCACCAGTAATTTTAACATCAGCTTCTTCTTCCCAGTTTTTATCACCGTCGGTGTCCATCCGCACGATAGACTCGTAGAAGAACGATTTATTTTTGTATTTGGCTTCTACCTGGGCTTCGGTTAAGTTAACATCGGCCGCCATATTGGTGTACTCAAAAGTACCGGGTTTAAAGCTGGCTCCATCCGGCGAGAGAATGGCACCTAAAATGGCAATTTTACCGTCCTGCATTTCTGTAATTTCCCCATCGTTCGAGAATTTAGGCGTTCCATCTGTTAAGAACAAGAAATCTAAATGATGGGTGGGCGCATTGCCGTATAACTGAATGCCGTTACCAATAGCGTAATAACCATTTTTAATCGTGAATTTTTGATTGTTGTACTCGGTATTTCCGTCTTTCTTCGGGTTATCCGGTTCATCGTCGTCGGTACAAGATGTAGCAAAGAAACCAAAGGAAAGCAAAATGGCAATTAGCTTAAAATTAAATAAGGTTTTCATAGGTTTTAAAAGTGGATTTAAATTAATTGTTTAAGGTTAGAATGGAATAGTTTTATTTTGACTAATGGAGCAATTGGATGGATGAATACTTTGGTAAATGGTAAATGCTAATTGGTAAACTGCTTAGAATTTAGCCGTAACCCCCAGGCGCAAAGCCGAAACTCCGTAACCTACTTCAGCAAAACCGCCTAATTTTTCGGAGAACATGTAGCGGCTACCAACGTGTACACCTAAGAAAATACCACCATTGTAAGGGCTTTTAAAATTGTCGTAATCAGTGTTGTCGTTGTACCACGAAGTTCTGATTCCCAGGGAAATACCCGCATACGGATCAAATTTGCTATCATCTATATCCAGGTCTTTCAGCAACTCGCCCAAATGGTAAGAACCCCGGGCCCCAAAATAAAGGAAGTTATAGTTCCACTTGTAACCCGAATATCGGTAACCGTAACGGGCGTAATCGAAAAAGCCACCTATCGAAATGTTATTTTTGTAATCGACCTCTAAAGAGGCGCCAATCGGAACGCCACCGGCGGTGTAGGCAGCTAAACCAATACCAACGTTTAAATATTTGTTTTTAACAGGCGTTTGGGCTTGCGCTTGAGAAATGGTAAAAATTGCTACTAAACAGAACAGAATTAAGGTAAACTTTTTCATAAGGTGTTAAGTGGTTTTGGATGGGTTAAGTGATTAAAGGTTTAATTTGGTTTAAATTTTTACTAATTTGTTTTGATTTATTACTGTTTTATTTGCCTTATTTGATAGAACAAAGGTAGTAGCTGCAACTACCCAGGAGAATAGGCGCTATTACTCATTTTATCTAGGTAGTATTGCTTATATAAGAAATAATTATACAGATTTTAGAGGTTGTGGGCTGCCAGATATAGTTTAATGTAATGTGTAAAGTTTTAAATTCCAACTATTTAACTATTGATTAAATTAAAATTTGGTTATTGAATGCATTCAAAATGGGCTAATTGAAGGAAAGTTATTTAGTAAATTAAATATGTAAATTTACACTTAATAATTATAAATTTGGCTAGACAAGACCGTGAAAAGTAGCAGAAGTTTAATAGATGATTTTTGCTTTTTAATACGTCGAAAAATAGAATATATTTACTTTCTAAATTATAATAATGATTTTGGTGATCGTGTAAAAAATTACCTTAATTGTTTAATACTAGCTGCTTACTCATATCCTTACCCGTATTTTTATTAGCTTTCTCTTATGCGATTTACTTTTATTCTGTCGATGTTCCTGTTGATTTTAGTACAGTTCATTGGCCATATTTCTGCCCAAGCCGCAACGGAACCGCTAATAATTTTACAAGAACAACCTTTTAGTTACGATATTGGTAGCCAGGTTTATTTATTGGAAGACCCAAGCGGCAAATTAACCTTTGACCAGGTACGGCAACAGCCAACTAAATTTACTAAAAGTCAACAAGAAGCACCCGTTTATGGCCCTTCTTCATCGGCTGTTTGGGCTGTTTTTCGGGTCCGTAATGCAAGTCAGGAAAATAAATGGTACCTGGAAGTAGGCAGTTCTTTTTTGCAGGAAGTAGATTTATACCGTATAACCGCTAACGGGGGCTTTGAAATAATAAAGTCCGGAGCCGGGCAATCGTACGAAACCCGATTGGTGAAAACAAACCGATTAATTTTGCCGCTCAACCTGCCTACTGGAACCGAACAAACCTATTACGCCCGCTTCCGCAGCCGGAATATTCTGCGTTTTCCCCTGCAAATTGCCACCATGACGGCACTTTACGAGAAGAACCATACCATAGATGTGCTCAACGGCATTTACTTCGGCTTGTTGTTCGCCTTAATGGTATATAACCTGTTCGTATATTTCTCCTTGCGCGACAAAGCATATTTGTATTACATATTTTTTATTTTTTGTATTGCCGCTGATACCGCTTGCATCCGGGGGTACTTTTTAGAATTTTTACCCGAACCACTCGCCTGGATGGTGAATATCCGGGTTTTTGCTGGCCTGGCCATCTTGTTTTCGTTGTGGTTTACCAACGCTATTTTACAGGTAAAACAATATTTGCCTAAGCTTTACCGCCTGCGTTGGATTATTATTTTGTCGGTGGGTATTATAATGTTGCTAAACGTGTTGCGGTTGTACGTCTGGAGCTTTGCCTGGATGTTGCTTTCCTTTATTCCTGTTTACTTATACGTGTATACGGCTGGTATTCTTATTTACCGGCGCGGTTTTAAACCGGCTCTTTATTATACTTTAGGCTTAGCCGCTTTGGGCGTGGGTATTCTAATTTATATCTGCAAAGATAACAATATACTACCCGAAACGGCCTTTACCGAAAGCAGCCTGCAACTAGGTTCTTTTATTGAAGCGGTGGTTTTATCGTATGCTTTAGCCAGTAAATTTAATTTTTACAAGCTGGAAAAAGAACAAGTCCAGGCGCAAGCCATGCAACAGGCAATTGCTTTCTCCCAGGAGTTAATTCAGTCGCAGGAAAATGAGCGCAAGCGAATTGCCGCCGAACTACACGATAGTGTTGGACAGAGCTTGATTCTTATTAAAAACCGTATTCTTTTGCTCAAAAAACGCTTGGACGATCCGGAAAAAGTTGCCCGGCACGCTGATGATTTAACCGAAACGGTAGCTCATACTATTAGCGAAATACGGGGAATATCCTACGGCTTGCGGCCTTTCCAGTTAGATATGCTCGGCTTAACGCAATCCATCAACGGTTTAGTAGATGAAGTGTCGGAAGGTAGCGGCATTGATATTCGGGTAAATGCCGACTCCATTGATAATCTATTTCCAAAAGAACAAGAAATTAATGTGTACCGCATTATTCAAGAATGTTTAAATAACATTGTAAAACATTCCGCGGCCACCAGTGCCCGCGTGAACATTGTGCGGGAAGACGGCCTGGTACATCTTAGCGTAGAAGATAACGGCAAAGGAATTAACCCGACTAACGCTACCAACTCGGTTCCCAAGTCCGGATTCGGTTTACGCGGCATGCAGGAAAGGCTTAGTATTTTGGCGGGGAAACTGCAAATTAAATCGGCTGTGCCCCAAGGTACTGTTATTCAAATTACTTTACCGGTAAAGCCCGTACCAGTTGCAACCACCGTTACAACCCGCGAGTTTGTTTCTTAAGTTTCCTCGTTAAAGAAATGTAAATCAGTATTGCAGCTATAAGCTATTTTTACAATATCCAACTGAAGCAAAAGTTTTAAACAAAAAGGTCTGTACAAACACAGACCTTTAAAAGGAAGTGTTACTTCTGATAACTAAAAATGCTTATATTGTCAGTTTCCCTTCTATTGAATCATCGAGGGTTTCGCCAATAACTGCTCCCACAAGAATTTTAGCAAAAGCTACTGTGTTGCCGTGTTTGTTATCCCAATAATAGCCTTCGTGAGCTTGTATTTTTATAACCGTAATTCTGGGGTCGTCCTGGCCTTCGGTAAACCAGGTTTTTAAGATAGGATTCCACAGTTCTTTTATTTTAGCTTTATCCTGGCTAATGGTGGCCGTTCCGAAAACACTTAAATAATCGCTATGCGTCGATCCCTGAAACAGAAGATGCACGTTGGAATCCGCTTTAATATCGGCATTTTTATGGCTATCGGATGCGCTTAAAAAATAAAAGTTGCCGTTCTCTTCTACTTTCCGCACCGACATAGGCCGTACTTTAAGCGGTAAACCCGTAGTTATTTTGGTACAGAAAAAGCAAGTATCTGCTTTTTCGGCTAATTCCTTTATTTTTTGGCCAGCCGATTGGCCTTCTAAATCCTGGTGGTTTTTTTCGGGTTGCTGTTGGTTGATACTATCCATCGTTTTTGTTTTTAGTTAAGGGTCTATTTCTAAACCCCTACTGCTTCAAAATGTTATTAATAAATTAGTAAATCAATTAATTAGGCAGGGCTAAAACATTGCTTTTGGTGGTAGAAATAGAATCCTAGTTCTGGTAGGTACACATTGTAATTCTAAGGGTTATCGCTTACTTTTATCCGGATAGATCTGGCTTCAAGCACATGAAAAAATTTTTTCTTTTAATTTTTCCGCTTTTCTTCTTCAGCTCCTTTAATACTACTAAAACACTTACCTGGGTAGCTATTGGCGATTCTATTACGTACTTGAACGATCATCCCGATGAAACCGGTAATCGCATTACCAAAGGTTATCTTACCGGAGTAACCGAAAAGCTACCGGAATTAGAGTATGTAAATAAAGGCTATAATGGCTGGACAGCCGTACGCATTGCAGAGGAAATAGAGAAACTAGGATTGGCAAAGGCCGATGTATATTCCGTTTTTTTAGGCACTAACGATTGGTGGCAGGGTAAACCAATCGGCACACTGGCCGATTATCAGAACAACACGGGCACTAACACTTTTTATGGTTCTTACCGGATTATTATAAACAAGCTTCGCGAATTAAATAAGAAAGCCCCAATTATCTTGATTACGCCCATGCAGCGGGTTGATTTTGTGTACATCAACAATATGAAAAACAATGCCTATGGCTCTTATAAAGATAAAAACGGACAATCGCTGGCGGCTTTTGCCGCGGCCATAAACGCCATCGGGAAACTAGAAAAACTATCCGTAGTAGATTTATACAATCAAAGCGGTATAACCTTGGAAACTTTGGTAAAATTTAAACGGCTGAAAGATCCGGCAAACGGGCAATACAAAAATTATTCTTATCCGGATTTTATCAATGTTCCATTTAATCCCGAAACCGACGTATATCCTTATCCACCCGAATCTGTTGACAATACTTACGATGGACTGCACCCTTCAGATAAAGGCTACGAAGTAATTACCAATATGGTCGCGCAAGCTTTGAAAAAAGAATTAAAAATAAGGAAAGCCAGTAAGCAGGCAGTGCTTCGGTAATTCTGGGAGGTAGTTGAAATTACGCCGCTGAAACCTATACGTTATTAGCCAGCGCGGAAAAAACCAAGTTATACCAGTGCAAGGTAATTTTTCTCGAGTTAATTTATTATTAAAAGTTAAGGATTTGGGGTGAACGTATTATAATGCGCTGGTAAGTTAGGTTATGAAACGGCTCTTCTTTATATTTTTCTTTTGCTGCGTGCTTATTATTGCCACCTTTCTTATGTTCGAAGACCTGGAACATTGGATGGCTGCCAATTTGCATTCCGAACAATCTATTGCTACCTACATTTTGCTTAGTTTCAGTTTTATGGCCTTAGATACGATTTTACCTGTGCCATCCAGCTTGCTGATGATTTTGAACGGTAAAATTTTAGGCCCCTTCTTCGGTACGTTGGTGTCCTGGTGTTCGAGCCTTTTATCTTCGGTATTTGGGTTTTACCTGGGCCGGAGTGCTAATGCCTACTTCGATAAGTTTTTCTCTAGCCAGGATAAAGCATTTAGTAATAATTTGTTTCAAAAATTTGGGAATTTAGCAATCACTATTTCTAAAGCATTACCCATTCTTTCCGAAGCTATCTCTTTTGTGGCGGGTACCACGGCTATCCCCTTTAAAACCTTTTTACTATACTCGGCCTTGGGCCATTTAGTTGTTTCAGTGATTTATGCCTATCTGGGTAGCTTTTATAATGCTGTAAATTCGGGGTTAGTAACAATTATTATAATTCTGAGTACCGTAATTTTAGGTTGGCTGGTCCAATTTGTTATGAAGAATAAATATAAAGCTTCAAATGAATAGTTACAGGTATGTTATATAGCCAAGCCTAAATTGCCTGTTTAAATTTTACCCGGGTTGACCGTGAGATTACTAAAAGTAAATCTTCTGTTATTAATTAAATAATGCTGCTGCTATTAATAAAATCTATGCGGCTTAAAATCCTTCACCGAAGACTCCAAGCCGCATAGATTTTATTAAATATTATCGAAATTAAAATTTAAAATTACTAAAACCATTTCTAAGTCAAGTAAATTCATTCTGCAAAATCGGTTGAATATAACTTACTAGAAAATGGATTTTAAGTTACTCGGGCAACCTATTCATTGGTTACTTTAAATATTTTACCGTCTGGTAAACTATTTACGTAATAAGTTAAGGGGCCACTTCTTACAATAGCAGTTGGCTGGTTTAATGCTGGTCCAAATTTAGCTTGTCCATTATCGGCGGCAACAACTATTCTACCTGTATTAGGGGTAAATCCTTGTTCGCCCAATTGACCGTGTTCTACTACTACGGGGTTATAAGTCGGATCAAACGTCATATCGGTTATAGCAGTAAACCCTTCTTGGTATATTGAAACCTTACCAGATAGGTCTACAGAATAAATCCGGGCTTTTCCGGTTGGGAATGGAAAACCAGTTAAAGTAGTAACATAAAAATGTTGTTTGTTGAAAGCAATACTGGTAGGTACGGGGTCTATAGTTGGCGGGCCTAATTTAGTCGGATTTTTAATATCGTCGAAGGTGACAAATACATCTAATTTTCCGGCAGGTGTCCGGCGAATAACAGCATTGGCTCCGGCATCGGTAATGTAAAGGTTGTCTTCCGGACCTACCGTTAAATTATAGGGGTTTGATTCATCGGGCTTCACTTTAAACGGATAATTTAAAACAAATTTGCCAATATTTTGCTTTTGAAGCGATTGGGCTTTTAAAGGAGTACTTCCAATTTTATAAGAACTTATATCTGCTATGTATAATATGCCATTGGTATGCAAAATATAAACTTTACCATCTTTTACTAACAGGTGGTTTAAGCCAACAATCTCCTCAGGACCTCCAGGGCCAAAAAAGGAAGGAAAACCATTAATAACAACGTATTTTTTACCATCGGACTTAAATACGGATACTTTTCCATCACCTTTGCCGGTGCCAATTTCTGTAACCCATAATTGTTGTTCGGCGTCAAGGGCTAAACCAATAGGGTTATTCAGCTTGGTAGCATACTCCTTAACTTTTAAAGGATTGGGTTCCACCGAATCAAGGTACTCATAAAATTCACGACAGCCCGTTACTACCAATAGTGCAAGGCTAAAAAGCAGGGTAGTTAATTTTAATTTCATAACGAAAAGAAGGGGTTAAGTGATAGGATAGTTTAAGTCCTTAAGTTATTGATAATGAGAAGTAATGCAATACTTTTTAGATAAATTTATTTTTAAGTTATATCTTTTTTGTCTGGATATTTATTAAATAAATGCAATTATTTTAGCTCCAATAACAAAGCACCTGTACTGGAAAATAAAAGAAATATGGTAAAATGAAGTGGTTTAAAGGTTTTATCCTAACTTCTTTAAGATTAATTTGATAGCAGAGAAAGTCAGAATCCAATCTTTTTTTCTTTTTTTATTTCAAGAATTAATGGAAAAATTACCATGAATATACCGGAAGCATGACCCTGCTTGAAGAAGAATAGGTTGAAATTACTTAATGAAGAATTTATTTTATAAGGTATAAAGCTATCTAAAACACACGTTGACTTTGTAGATGTAACTTAACTTTTTAAACGAAGTTTGCCGGATGTTACACGAGGAAAAAAAACAGGGTAGTAAGACGGTAAATCCTACTACCCTGTACGATGATGGGTTAATGAATTAAAAATTTATTAATTTACTAAATTACAAATGGTTAAAATACTGCACCACGTGCGTTAAAGCAACCGGATTTTTATAAGATAATTTTTTGTCCCGGATATATGCCTTCATGGAACTAGCTTTATCCTGGTATAAATTTTCTAAATCTTTTTTAGGGTTACGCAAGTTAATTATCTCGTTTTCGGGCGTAAGTACATAATAGGAATGCAGCCGGGTAATCTGGTAGTTTTTACCCGAATGCAACGTTTCGTTAGTAGAGTAAGGTTCGTAATACCGGCCCAGCGAAGCATACATGGGTACCGGATCTAAATTCCGGATAACAAAAGCTGTTCGCTTCACCAAAGTATATTTGCCTTCGGTTACTACTTCAAAAAATGCGGGGGTTTTAAAGCCTGGCACATCCGGATTTGGCGACCATTTAAAAGGCTTAAAAATTTGCAGTACTTGTTTTTTCTCGTTAAAACCTTGAAAATAAGAAACGTTTACCGGCGAAAAAGCCCGGGTAAAACCATCGGCGCCTTTTACCTGAATAATTTCTTTGTTGTAGAAATAGCTTAACGCCCCGGACAAAGTTTCTCCGGTAGTAAGTACTACTTTACCGGCTACCCATTCGTGCTTATTTAAATTTTGAGCAAAAGCCGGATAACAAAATGTAGAAATTATAAGAAAAATGCTCCAAAAATAAAGCGATTTCTGAAACATAGCTTTTGGGTTTAGTAAATAAAAGAATAGGTTTAGTTACACATGCCAGTTGAACTAGCTAAAATGCTGATAAGTATACGGTAAAAGTAGTACTTTTTTTATTAAATTATTTGGCGAGTTGGTAGAGTTGATGCAATAAATTAAATATTTGATAATAGTATTTAATTTATTGCAATAATAGTTCAACAAATTAAGCGTCTTATTGAGCTAATTAAGCTGTTTTTAGTAAAAAATATTCTAAATTTTAAATTGATTATAAACTAGGATTAATTTAAAATGCTTTTGTTGAATTTTTGATTAAAATAATTTAAATTGTACTATTTAGTTATTATGATTGATAGTTTTTCAAGGGTTGAATATAAATAATAGGGGCTTTTAGAAGAAGATGATATAAATTTTAAAGCAGTTTGTTTAAAATAGAATCTTAAGTAAAACCTATTTGCTTACAAATTATAAGTTAAAAGGAGAGTAATAAATTTAATCGTTATTCAGGTTAAAGAAGGTTAACTTTAAATTAAAACCAGATAAGACTATTATTTCAGGAGTTAATTACCTAACTAAGATTAGATTTTTATACTTAGCATTCTGATTTAAATATAGCAAAGACCGGCAATCAAAGCCGGGTCAGATACTTTTATAGGATCGTACCCTGGAAAACGTGCGCCAGGAACAAAAAATTTGGTTACGACTTAAGCTTCGACGATTGTACAAGTAGACTTATAATTGCCATTTACTTCGCCTGGAAATACAATGGTTTTTGGGGTGGCTCCAGCAACCACGGCGAAGAATGCGAGATTGGCTGGTAAAAGTAAACAGGTGATTGTAAATTAATTAAATGGAAAATTCTTAAGCTAAACTCTTCTATCTAATACCCGTACCTCCTTAAAACCTAAAAACTATGAATTCTTTACCACTTGCTATCCGGAAAATAGTAGTACCAATAGATTTTTCAGACTTATCGCAACAAGCTTTTCAGGTAGCATTGCAATTAGCCCGAAAAAGCGGAGCAATGATTAAGTTGCTGCACATCATTGAATTACCTTTAACATCTGGCTACGGTACTTCTTACGCGGGTATCGAAATGAATCCGGTTGGGGCTTACCAGAGTTATGATTTTATGCTGCCGGAACTGCTTGAGCAATCAAAACAACAAATGAACCGATTAGTGGAAGCGGGTAATGTTCAAGGGGTAATTGTGGAGGCGGAAGTGGTAGCGGACCTGGCAGTAAATAAAATTGTGAATGTAGTTACCGAGGAGCAAGTAGATTTGGTAGTAATTGGTTCTGCGGGAGCAGATGGGCTGGAAGAATTATTGATTGGCTCGGATGCGGAGGATGTAGTCCGCCACTGTCCTTGCCCGGTACTTACTATTAAGCAGCCGGCTGCTGTCAACTTCGAGGTAAAACAAATTTTATTTCCTTCGGATTTTGCTCCTGAAACTGCTACCATTGTTCCTTATCTTACTTTTTTTCAGCAATTCTTTGGTGCCCAATTAAATTTATTATACGTCCGGACTAAGAATGATTCCATTAGCGAGCAGGAATTAAAAGATAGAATGCTGGCTTTTGTAAATGCCCATCAATTAACAGCTGTAAATTTGTTTATTCAACCTAATTCTTCTGCCAGCGATGGCATTCTGGAGGTAGTAAGCACCGTAACTCCGGATTTAATTTTAATGCCTACGCATGGACGTACCGGCTTTGCTCATTTGTTTCATAAAAGTGTGGCCGAAAGTGTGGTAAACCATGCCTCTATTCCGGTGTTAACCTTCCATTGGCCAAACGCGCAATCCTAAAACCGTTATTATAAAATGCATTATTTTGTAAGTAGGAAGCTAAAAAAGATTTTAGAATTTAAAAGAATGAAATCATTTTTAGTAACTTATAATAAAAGAGCTATGTAAAAATAAGGCTTGTTTCTACTAACTTAATACTTGTGGCCATTTACTTACCTGAAATAAGCGTATTTTTGTTCTTTATTCAATTTAAGGCGGCAAGTGAGCCCGCTGATAATTTGTTTTATGGCGGCAAAAACAAATATTCTTTTTATTCTTAATCCTAAATCCGGGCGTACCAGTCAGGTTAATGTACCCGAATTACTAAGCCGTTACCTGGATGCGTCTAAATTTACCTCAAAATTAGTTTTTACCGAGTATGCAGGCCACGCCACAGAATTGGCCCGACAGGCCGCTAAAGATGGTTATAAAATAGTAGGAGCCATTGGGGGAGATGGCACTGTTAACGAGGTAGCCACGGGTTTACTAGATTCAGATGCTATTTTAGCAATTCTACCAAAAGGCTCCGGTAATGGATTGGCGCGCCACCTGGATATTCCCCTGAATCTTCGCCACGCAATCCGGATTATAAACGAATACTATTCCTCTGCTATTGATACTTGTACTATTAACGATCATCCGTTTTTTTGTACGGCCGGTATAGGGTTCGATGCTTATATAAGTTCCGTATTTGCCAGTAGTACCAAGCGGGGCTTGCAAACCTATATCCGGCTGGTATTGCAGGAATTTACTAAATTTAAGCCTCAGGAAGCAGTTCTGGATTTTAATAAACAGTTGCTTACTACCCAGGTTTTTGTAGTAGCTTTTGCCAATGCCACGCAGTACGGCAATAATGCGCACATTGCCCCCAAAGCCGATATCAGAGATGGTTTGGTAGATGTATGCCTGATCCGGGATTTAGACTTTCGGAAGGCTATTCATTTAAGTTTAGGAATGCTTACAAAACGCATCGCCGCAGGTAGTTCAGCGGAGTACTTTACTTCCACGCATATTGCCGTAACCAGCGAACAACCTTTTAAATTTCACGCAGATGGAGAATACGTAGGCGAAGCAACTGAGTTTAAAGTAAGCATCAATCCTTTATCCTTAAAAGTTATTCATCCGAAAGGCTAATTAAAAAAAACACAAGTATCAGGATATTGGATGTTAGACTTTTGTATAAGTAAGTAGCAAATGATCATTCTATTATTTCATCCATTTCAACACTAAGGATATTAAATTGATTTCGTCCTGTTACTTATAATAAGGCGTTAAATCGAATATGTTTTTACTAAACAGATTAATTTTGTCTCCAATATCGGATATCCCGCCATTGGTGGTGTCTACACCATAGCCTTCAGGCTAAGGGAGAAGGATATCTTTTGGCGAAGGTTTACGTGTTCCGTTCTCCATTCTTTTGTGTTCTTTTCTGGCAATTTACAATAATCATTTAAAGATGTTCTCCAACCAGGTTTTTAGTTGCTCCAGCCCATTTCGAAGTGCTGGGCAGAAATGGATTATTCATTTTTTAAATAGCTCCTTGCTTTCCACTCGCTTAGCTCAAAATCTTTCTCCGCAACCCTCCTAAGCCTGGTTTCTACCTGCGTAGAAAGTAGAAGCACTAATAGCCGGCTATAGAGATAACATTCAAACCGAAATATGCTCATCTTGCCTGTTTTATCCAGCTCCAGCACGCTCTTCCCTATTTTATAGCGGCCGATAAAATAACCACTGGCCTCATTTAAAGCCTGCCTGTGCTTCAGCTTAGAGTATCCCATACCCAGTAGGTTTAATTCCCGCTCTACCTGCCTAGAGTCAAATTCCTGCAGTAACTTCAGATCACTCTCTTTGCCGTCCCGCACGGTTAATTGCCGTATGGAGCCGTTGATAAGTTCATACTGCTGGTGAATCTTAATGCTAGCCGACCCATTGTCGCCGCCACTGCCTTGGTAAAAAGCGGCCAGTGCGAGGGTAATTGGAAACTGGTAGCAGCCGTGAGCAGTACGCGCTCCCAAATAGCAGGCGGCGGAAGGTTTGTTTTACAGCGTAATGTTTGCTCAAAAACTTGTTCAAAGCAAGAGGGCAAGAACCTATCAGCAAAGGTATTAAACCGCTCATCCAGCGATTGTTTACTCCTCACTACGCCATACCTGTCAAACAGTTGTTCCCACATCTGGCTTAAGCTAAACTCCTTGCCGCTGGATACCATTAACAGGAGCAACGGCAAAAACATCCAGCCACTCAGCCGCGAGCTGCTCGGCTCAATAAAACGACTCTGCCGGGCTAGTTGCTTCAAGGCTGGTTGGTCAAAGAGAAGGCTTAATCGAGCTAAAATTTCCTCCTCGGACACAATGCTGCTCCTGTGCGCTGCTTGTTCCACGCCCCAAAAACAACCAGGATCCGCCTTTTAATTCCTTAGCCGGACGACTAGGGTGAAGACACCAACAATTATAATCCTTCCCCAGAGTACTTGCCGGTGAAAATATTCAAAAAGCGCTTTTAATTAGTAAATTTTAGAATTCTAAATAGATTTACAGTTACAATAATTGTACGCCATCGGCGACAAAGGTGATTTCTTTTTTGGGCTGCCCAATGGCTTGTATTTCCGCTGCCGATTTGCCCGCATCTTTTAAATAATGTTGCTGATCCGCTACGGAAATTACTTCCTGGTGAGCCGTTCCTTCTAAAACTACCTTTTTACCATTCAGATTTTTGGGCACAAAGAACCCATAATTCCGGAAACGGACTTTCATGCGGGTATTATCCGTAAGTTTTACATCCATCCAACAGCCTTTTACCTGACATACTTGTTGCACCACGCCCGATACTTTTACCTGTACCGAATCCTTACCGGCTATAAACTGGGGCAGTTCACTTGCCGCCATGCTTTTACCAGCGGATACCGCCCGGCCAAAATGAGTAGCAGGTTGTTTCTTACTATGAGCAGGAGCTGTAGTTTGGGCATATGCGTTTGAATGGCTTTGCCAAATACAAAAGCTGGTCATTAATAGAATAAATAGTAATTTCATGAGAGTACAATTAATTGAAAAACAAATGTTGTAATAGATTTTGCTATAGTTAACAGTAACATAAACCGATTCTGTAGCTACCGCTAAAACTCGTTCTGTTGGGTTATACGAATTTACTAAATTTAACAAAATAGTAAATAAAGAAAGATGTATTACTAGTGCAATCAACTAATCTGATCTAACTCTTTATGTGGTGCATACTAATGTTTAGAGAAGGTAGAATTAACTAGTAAAAGCGAAAGCCTAATTTTTATTTTAAGCAGCTTCTAGTAAATTTATTATTGAAATTACTCCAAAAATGATTGAAAAACCGGAGCCATTACAGGCGGTTTTTTGTTATACCTACGTTAAAGTAAGTAAGGCTTTAGGTTACACCATAAACTGCTCTAAAGAAAGCAATTGTTATAGTAAATTAAAGAATTAGTCAGATAAAACTTTGGCCATTTTAAAAGTTAGCAGATTTAAAAATTAGCCAGTATTAATTAAGTAAGAGAATTATATATGCCCTTTTCTTATTACTTACCTTACCGGTAGAAACGAGGCGCTTATGGAACCCGATAAAAAAAATACGATTGGTACATCCAGTAATTCTACTTTTGCCCGCATAGAAAAGGTGCATCCGTTTCTGATGATGCTTTATTTGGTTATAGTAGGAATCTCGGTAATGTTTCTGATTTTAATGGTAGCTTATATCCGGACCCGTATACTGGAAGAAGGCCCCATTAACCGGCATTTCTCGAAATTTTTTAGTATTAGTACCATCCTGCTGATTTGCAGTAGTTTTACCATAAGCCGTTCTATTTACTTTTACCTGAAAGATGATTTGTTCAAACTGAAGGCTGTACTTTGGGCAACTTTATTGCTCGGAATGGCTTTTGTCTGGTCGCAAATAGCCGGCTGGCGCGATATGGACATGCACGGTATTCCGTTTCGGAGTGGTTCGGGTACGTATGTTTACTTAATTTCAGCTTTGCACAGCCTCCATTTACTGGGTGGTTTTGGGTATTTGTCGTTTATGTTGCTTAAAACGCTGCACGCTTCCCTTAATCCTATTCGCTCGTTAGTATTTATTCGCAATCCTTACCGCCGGCAGCAATTAACTTTGCTGTGTACTTACTGGCATTTTATGGATATTTTGTGGGTTTGTATCTATCTGCTCTTTCTATTCTTTAATTAATCAGATTGTTCTAAATAAGGCTTAATTATTAGCGATTTATAAATATAAGTACAATCTAAAGGTGCGGTAAACTTTAATGAACGAGAGTTACATGGCCTTTGTATTCCTTATCCGAAAACTTAATCAGGTAATAATAAACCCCATCGGTAGCATTGTGGCCGTCCCACTTAAATTCACGGTTTGTACTGTTGTAAACTTGATTGCCCCACCGGTTAAAAATTGTAATACTGGCAAAAATACTTTCGCAATAATTCGGTGGTAAATTGGGCATCTGGAAGTAATCGTTCAGGCCATCGTTATTCGGGGTAAAAACATTAGCCGGGATAAAGCTAGTGGTATTGGGCGGTTGCACCAGAAAGATTACACTTTTTACTAAAATGGCATGCGGCTGACAGGCTTGCTCCTGCACCGAAAAATTTACCTTATACGATTCTCTATCCAGGGAGCGGCAATCCGGTGTCCAGGAAAAAGCCGTACGGGCAGAACCGTTACCAGAAGCAGGTGTAAATTGCATCCCGTAATCTGCTAAATTAAAATCTTCCCCGGCCGCGCTCAGTATAATTGGGTTTACATCCGGATCTAAGCCAAAAATAGAATCGTTAACCGAACCGCCAAACGGAATAGTAATGGTTTGACCTTCGAGTAAAGTTTTTAGTTGCGGAGGAGCATTAGGGTTATCGATGCGTACTTCAACGGTAGTTATTTTAGAAACCGGTTGACCACACACCATAGAGGTTGCCACAAAATCGAGTAAGTAGCTGTTTTGCCCGGTAGCGGAACAATCTATTTCCCACCGGAAAGGTACAGTAACGGCCCCTGGCCCGGAAGCAGTAGAAAAAGTAATTTTCTGGCTACCTAACTTAAAATTGCGCGGTTCCAGTTTTACCGTAACTTCTTCTTCGTCGGGGTCGGTGCCTATCGCATCAAAAGTAATAACATCTCCCATTTTAGCAGTTAGAACCGTATCCGGAGCGGTTGTACGAATAGTTGGTGGTTCGTTGGGTACCGGTTCTGCTATAATCGTCAGGTGAACGGTATCGGCTTTAGGTAAACTGCAGCCATTGTCTTTTACCATTACATCTAACAAATACGTTTTCCCTTTAGAATCTAAACAGCCCGGAAAACATAGCGTTGCTTTTAACGAATCCCTTTGCCCTCCCTGGTTTACCACGCCTTGTGTTACACTTAGAATTTTATCCGTCATCGTAAAATTAACGGGCCGGTAAGAAATAGTGAGCGGTTCGTCGGGGTCAGGGTCCATTATAAAAATATCAAGGCAGTGATTTCCATCCGGAGTCAGGCGCAAGGTGTCTCCTTCCCGGTAAGATACTTTTTGTCCCTGTACCTGAGCTGTAATTTGTGGTTTAGCATTAGTGGGGCAGTTTAAAACCAATAGCTGAAAATCGCGGCGGGTTTCGCCAATTCTAATATTATCTCGGTATTCAATGCAGCGTACCCCAAAAACAAATAAACCTAAACGGCTGGGTTGAACTACTAAACGACCGGTAAATCGATCAATAGACATACCTGGATTTCCCGGAATTTGATTATTAATTCCTAAACCGGCCGCCCAGCTTATAGTAGGGTAGGGACCACTGGAAGGAAATTCGGGTAAGGGATCGAACGGAGTACTGTAGCCATTAAGTGGGGTAATCATTTCATAGACCAGAGAATCGCCGTCGGTATCGCTGCCAGAAAAATCGTAATAAAATAATTCGTTAATGCAGGCATAATCGCTGAGCGGTGGAAAAAGCTTGGGCGAGGAATTTACAAAGGGCTTATTGTTTTTAACTACAGCCGGAAACTCTAAATAAAAAGCCTGCCCGGCATTTTGGGGGGATACTATATTGGATATTACGTTATTTCGGCAGCATCTTTCCCAAACCACATAATACCCCTGCGGACTGGTATACATAAAGGGGCTTAGCTGCACCGTACTGGTATAAACCAGCTTTTGGGTACTCAAGGAGGAGTTGGTGCAAGCAATGGAAGTATAGGCAACCGGTACCGATGAAGTTAAAGGTAGGTACACCTGTTGCATGAGTTCATTGGTTTGCTTGTCAAAAATACTGGCCACCAGGTCCGGGTCCAAAGCTCCCGGATTACCATTTAAATTATCAAAATACATATTTAAGGTAAGCCGGTAATTAGAGGAGGAGAGATGCTCTAACTCAAACTCGCCGCCCACAATATGAGTAGCCCGAGCGGTTAAGGTAAAACAACCTATAAATAACAAAAAGAGTAACCGTAATTTCATGTAAACACCTAAGCTAATACAGGCTTAAGCTACTAAAATTTAGATTACAATGCTACAGGTAAAAGAGTAAGTAGAAAGAGAGGCTGGAAGTAAATGATACTGGTAAAAGATACGGCAATGGCTATGAAATTTCGGTAGGCCGCACCAGTAAATTATCTAATAAATCGTCGAAGGGAAGCGGTTTGGAGAAAGCACAACTTAAGTAGGAATTGGCTACTATCCGGATAAAAGAAGGCTGCGCGTTTAAGTGAATTAAATCAATGCTGATATTGCCGTACAGTTGGTTGCACAGAATACTGTTAGCCAAACAAGCTGGTGGCGGGGTAAAGTAATATTTGTATATGGTCTCAATAAATTCAGCCTTGGGGTTTGTTCTAATATCAGCAGAATGCAGCCTATAACCCAACTGGATAACCTGATCTTTTAAAAACTCAGTCAGAAATTTAAAATTTTCTTCACCAATCCGATCGTCAAAGAAAAAAAGAACTCCTTGTTTACCTAATTGCTCAATACGTTCTAGTTTATAAGTGGGCCGGATACCGGCCTTGTCAAAATGGTAAGATTTAAATAAGGCGGGAGTCCAGTTTAAATACGTTTTTTGTTGCAGCCAATGGGCATATTCTTCCTGATCGGTGCCTGTAAAACCAGAGTGCCGTTTACAAGTTGGTTGTGAACTTTTATTTTTGGTAAAGAGATATTTAAAATTCTGTAACAAAGATTTAAGCAAATTAAAACGGAACATTTTGTTTTTGTAATATAAATAACATTTCCGAGTTTAAATAGTTTAACACTTACTTAACAATAATTAAAAATAGCCGCAGCAGAAACGATATAACGCAGGTTAAAAGTTTAATGAAAGATAGAATTTAAACCTGCTTTTTATTGGATTGTTTTTGAGTGAACGGATAAAGAAGTAAATGAAGCAGATATTGCATCTTACCGGCATAATAAATCTGGTTATAATAAATTGACCTGGGACAACCGTTTACTTTTTTTTGAAATACGAAACGTTTATCTTTAATACAAGTACTATATCTCTCTTTTGCGGTCTTAAGATTTATTTGGAATAAGAGCAATTAATTTTAAATATGATAGTAACGACTAAAAATTTAGAAATAAAACAGCGTTTACTTAGCGAATGTCTACGAATCCAGAATGTGCAGATTCAAACTGCTAAAAGTGCCATGGACGAAGCGCAGGAAAGCGCTAATGAGCACCAGGGTGCGGGTATTGAAGATAAGTTTGAATCGTTCCGGGAAGCTTGCCAAATTCAGCGGGATATGTTTGCCAAGCAAATGGATGAAGCTATTACAGTTTTAGCCATTCTAAAACGGATTGTAGCTACTAAAGAAAATAAAATAATTACTCTCGGTTCGGTGGTGCACACCAACTTGCAAAAGTATTTTGTTTCGGCGAGTGTAGGCGAAGTACAGGTTAACGGAGAAAAATACTTCGCTATTTCTACTATGTCGCCCATTTTTAAAGCCATGGCGGATAAAACAACCGGCGAAACATTTACTTTCCGGGATAAACAATACCAGATTGAAGAGGTTTTTTAAATATTAATCAGAAAATTTATAATCGTTAAAAATCTTATTTGACTATAAACAAAAAAGGTGAGCCCACTAACAGGTTCACCTTTTTTGTTTATAGATTAGGCAACATTAATTTACCCGCGTCCAATTTTGAGTACGGCCAATTAAAGAAATGCCAATATATCCTTTTACTTCCATTTTATCTTTGCCTAAAACTTTCATGTAGCACGAATACGTTTTGCCACTTTTAGGATCGTAAATAGTACCATCATCCCATTTGTTATCCCCCTCAAAAGAAAAATTTTGCATAAAAACCAAGCCTAAAATGGGCCGATTCTGTAAATTTCTATCCGGGTTCGACTTATCTAACTTGGGTTTACCATCGCGTATAGGTTCTTTTAACCAGACTATTTTACCACAGAGCTTACTGCCACATTTATATATTTCAAACTTAGCTTCTTTATCTTCGTTGGTCCAGGTTCCAACCGGGGTATTTGCAGTGTCTTGCCCAAGTACCCGGTAGCTTCCCATTATTAAAATAAACACCAGCAATAACAGATGGTTTTTCATGCGTGTCGTTTTCCAATTCAAATAGAAATTTAGGCAACTGCCTAAGCATTTCCAAACTTTATAAAATTCAAGGCAAATCTGTTAAAATTACCTTACTCCCAAAACGTAGCAGGCAGGTAAAGGATTGTTCTACTTTAAGTAAATCCCAAAAAGATTTAGATAATATTTCTTTTAATCAGTAAGTTAAGTTAGTTACTAAAACCAAGTTTTACTGCTGAATTTTATCCATCTAAAACCTACTACTATTATTATTCAGAAATAAGGTGACTGGTAAAGCCTTGGGCAACTAATTTTTCGTAGGCTTCCCAAACTTCTGAAGGGATTGCCTGGTATGTTTGAAATCCTTTTTCGGGATAAATTTGGATGCGCTGTAAATCGCCCAGCATAATGGAAATTACTTCTTCCATGGAAACATCCTGATTGGGATAATTATTAAAATCTATTTGCGGGGAAGTAACCAGAATTTCGGTTTTAGGTCCAGGCCATTGTTTCTCAAAAGTTGCCAGCGTTCGACGCTCCATGTAAGGCTTCTGCACTAAAATAAAACGGTTTACTTTTATTTGCTGCTGTTGCAGTAATTGGTAAGATAAGGCCACATTTTCACCGGTGTTCGTAGAGCGACTTTCTGTCAGAATTTTTTCTGCTGGTACGCCCATTTGCCTGGCCACCTGGGCAAATTTTTCGGCTTCGGTTTCCTGCCATAAACCTAAGGTTAAACGTCCTAAACCGCCGGCAAATAACAACCAGGGGGCATAATCTTGCAGCCATAATTCGGCCCCTCTTTCGGCTACCCGCAAATCGTGGCTGCCCAGTACCATAATACAATCGGCGGGCTGTAATTCGTGGTTCACATGGTGGTAATCCCAAATGCGTTGGGCAAGCTGAAGTGTTTCAGAAGAAATAGACATGTTAATTGTAAGATGTTTTGAAAATATTAATAAAGTTGCGTTATTCCGTATGATAAAATTCCAAGCCCCAATAAAATAATTAGCCACCCAACAACATTGGAAAAGCGGGTGGAAGGAAAAATCTGGTTTTCAAAATAAATAATATTAACCTTTTGACCTGCGTAGTAAAATGGGGGGAAAGTACCTATTTCGAGTTTCCCCTGTACATCTGAGCCGGCATTATCTTTAAACTTAATAATAGGATAATAGAGGTAAGTAATTTTACTATTGCTGCGCGACCATTCCCCTACCAGTTTAACTACTACCGCATTAGTATGAAATCCAAATTTTGCTCTTTCCCGGGCTTCAATGAGACTATTAATTCCGGTGCCTATAAATATAGCAGCACATACTATTAAAAGAATTTCAAAATACATCCGTAATTCTCGAAACTAATTGCCATCAACTATTGACCATGGACTATTGACTAGTCTACCAGATTTTCACTCGCAGCGAATCAGGACGATAAAGTTTTTGGCCGGGTTTTACGTTAAAGGCCTGGTAAAATTCGGGTACATCTGACATAGGCCCATTTACCCGGAGTTTGGCCGGCGAATGTACGTCGGTCAGAATTTGCTGCGCGAGGCGTTCGTCGCGCTGGTGACCTTGCCAGCCCAAAGCATACCCTAAAAAGTAACGTTGAATAGGAGTGAGGCCGCCAATTTTTTCGTCTTTTTTGTATTGTTCCGTTTTCTTAAAAGCATCCAGCGCAATTACTATTCCGCCTAAATCGGCAATGTTTTCGCCGGCCGTAGCTTTGCCGTTCACGTGCAAACTGTCAAGAACTACGTAATCGTTAAATTGCTTTACTATTTCATTTACTTTTTTCTTGAATAAGGTTTGGTCTTTAGGTGCCCACCAGTTTTTTAAATTCCCTTGCGCGTCAAACTGGCTGCCTTGATCGTCGAAGCCATGGGTAAGTTCGTGGCCAATAGTAGAAGCGCCGGCATAACCGTAAATAATGGCATCATCGGAATCTTCGTCGCGTATACCCGGAATGGCAAATATGGCGGCGGGTAATACAATTTCGTTGTTGCTGGGATTATAGTAAGCATTGTAGGTTTGCGGGGTCATGCTCCACTCATTCCGGTCTACAGGTTTGCCCAGTTTATTTAAATGGTAACGATACCACCATTCGTTGGCCCGCATAACGTTTTGCACGTACGAAGACCGATCTATTTTTAAATCCGAGAAATCTTTCCATTTATTTGGGTAGCCCACCTTTTTAGTAATTTTATTTAGCTTAGCCAAGGCTTTTTCTTTCGTGGGCGGGGTCATCCAATCTAGTTGTTGAATGTGTTCGCGGAAAGCGGCCACTACGTTATCCACCATGGTTTCGTAACGCTTTTTAGTGGCCGGCGAAAAATAATCGGCTACGAACAATTTGCCTAATACTTCACCCATGGCGTTTTCTTCTTCGTCGAGCACTCGTTTCCAACGCGCCCGCTGTAGTTTACGCCCTTGCATTACGTTACCGTAAAACCGGAAATGTTCATCGTCAAAGGCTTTCGGTAATTGTTCGGCGAAAGCGTGTACCAGTTGCCATTGTAAATAAGCTTGCCAATCGGGGAGAGGCGTAGTTTTCAATAATTGACCTACCGTACGGTAAAACTCGGGCTGCCCTACAATTATACTATCCAGTTTTTGAACTTGCATTTGGCTCAACCAGTTTTGCCAGTCAATACCCGGGGTGAGTTTATTTACCTCCGTTACCGCCATTTTATGATAATTGGCGTACGGATCGCGTAGATCTTCCAGTTTGCGGGAAGCTTTGGCGAGAGCTGTTTCCAGGCGCAGGACGCGCTCGCTGTTTTTTTTAGCCGTGCCTTCGTTTTGGCCTAAAAGGGTAAACATTTTAGTTAAATGCTTGCCGTATTCCCGCCGGATATTTTGCGTGCGGTTGTCTTTATTAAAATAATAATCACGGTTAGGTAATCCCAAGCCCGATTGATAAAGGTAAAGCGCCATTTGCTCGCTATTTTTGGCGTCTTGTTCCACAAAAGGACCAATAAGAGCATTTACTCCTATTGTTTGAAGACGGGCTACAACAGTAGGTATTTCGGCGTTTGATTTTAAAGCAGCAATACGATCCAGCTCCGGTTTTAAAGGTGTTATTCCTTGGTTTTCAATGGTTACCGTATCCAGGCCGGAATGGTAAAAATCACCAATTTTCTGTTCGTTACTGCCTGGGTTTCCTTCGCTGAAAGAGGCCGTTTCACTGATTCTTCGTAAGCGGGCGTAAATTTCGTTTTGTACTTCTTTGCCGATACTCCAGTTACTTTCCGATGCCGGAATAGGGTGTTTTTTAAGCCAGGTGCCGTTAGCATACTGAAAAAAGTCGTTGCCAGGGGCTACGGTAGTATCGAGGTAGCTGCTGATTAAGTCCGGCGTTTGGGTCTTCTCTTTTTCTTTTTTCTGACAAGCACTCAATAACCAAGCGCCCGATAAGAACATGAAAAAGCACAATGAATTAAAGTTTTTCATATAGGTTAGTAATGATCGTAGGACGAACGGGAAATAACTAAATTAAGGATATAGTAAATATTTTTTGCGGAGTTGCTTATACTGGCTTAAACCTGGCTCCCAACTCTTCCGGATTTCCGCTTCCGACAAACCCGCTATTATTTGTTTACGCAGTTTGGAAGTACCGGCTAGTTTATCAAAATTACCCATTTGCTTGCTTTGGGTATAATCAAAAAACTTTTCCTTGTCGGGGTAGGCTTTATATAATTCCATCAGCCATTTTAAATTAACCTGTTTCGTTTTCCGGAGCTGATTGGTGTCGTAATTTCTTAAATCCAGGCCATAGCAATCGGTATTATGATGCAGGGGCGTTTCGGACATTCCCGGAATACTAACCGGCCGAAATGAGAACGGATACTTGCCTTTTAGAGCCGGGGCACCCAATACAGTAAAAGGCATTTGCGTGCCCCGTCCCTGACTAATAATAGTACCCTCAAACAAACATAAAGTAGGATAGAGCAGTATAGATTGCGCAGTGTTTAAGTTAGGCGACGGTTTAACCGGTAATTCGTAGGGCGTATCGTGGGTGTAATTAGCTACTTTTATAATTTTAAGTTTGCATTTTACTTTATTAGCTAAATAGCCTTCACCGTTTAAGTATTGCGCAAACTCACCCATGGTCAAACCGTGGGTAATGGGTGTCCGGTGCCGGCCAACGCCCGAGCGAAGCGAATCTTCCAAAATAGGGCCATCCACAAAGTACCCGTTGGGGTTAGGTCGGTCCAGAATTACTAATTCTTTGTTGTTTTCGGCACAAGCCTCCATTACGTGTTCCAGGGTGTTAATAATGGTGTAGAAGCGGCACCCCACATCCTGAATATCGAATACCATTACATCCACATCGGCCAGGTGTTCTTTAGTAGGTTTGGCCGTTTTACCGTATAAGGAAATAATTTTAAGTCCGGTTTTCGCATCTACTTCGTCCTGTACTTTGGCTCCGTTGCTGGCATTACCCCGGAAGCCATGTTCCGGTCCAAAAACTTTCTGAATTTTAACGCCCAAGGCCAGTAAACTATCCGCCGAAGCTTGCTTACCAATTACAGACGTAGGATTGGCTACCAGGCCAACGCGTTTACCCCGCAAATACGGAATATACTTTTCGGTTTGATCAGCTCCTGTAATAGGTTGGGCCGCTATTTTTTCCGGGTTAGGTTTTTTAGTAGTGGAGTCTGGACGGCAGGCAATAATATAAGTAGAGATTAAAAAAACAGACAAAAACAAACCAGCAATAAATAAGTTTTTAATGTTCATTTCAGAATAAAATAGGAGGTTGTTAGAGCTTTGGGTATTAAAAGGTAATATAACGAAGGTATATAAAATATTAGCTTTTCCGATTTAATTTGTGCCTTACTTTTAACCGGGAGAGATTTAGCGGTGCTGATGAAATAATTCACGAAATCCGTTCTTACCTTGTAAAAAATTAAAAATGGAGGTGAGTGAAAGTTCTATTTTCTTCACCAAATTGATTATACAAAAACGCAAAAAAGGACACCTTTATTTAAAAGTAAGAACACGTTTGTTTTTAAATTTAGGTAGCTTGTGTTCCGTTACTTGCCGGATGTAAAACGTAACCATTAAAATGCATTTTCTAAAAAATGATAAATAACACTAAAATACCATTAGCCGAACGAATGCGTCCGCATTCGCTGGATCAGTTTGCCGGTCAGCAGCATTTGGTAGGCCCGAACGGAGTTTTGCGGCGCTACCTGGAGTCGGGGATGATTCCGTCCATGATCTTGTGGGGGCCGCCCGGCGTAGGCAAAACCACTCTGGCTAATATTATTGCTACCCAATTAAAACAGCCTTTTGTTGCTTTAAGCGCCATTAATTCAGGCGTGAAAGATATTCGGGAGGTAATTGATCAGGCAAAAAAGCGTCCGGGTACGGTTTTGTTTATCGACGAAATTCATCGGTTTAATAAATCGCAGCAAGATGCCTTATTGGGCGCCGTTGAAAAAGGTATAATTACTTTAATAGGTGCTACCACCGAAAATCCTTCGTTCGAAGTTATTTCTGCTTTACTATCCCGGGCGCAGGTATATATTTTAAAATCCTTGGGTAAGGACGAGTTGATCGATTTAGTAAATAAAGCCATTCGCGACGACGAGTACCTGCAAAAAAAGAATATAAAAGTAGAGCAGTACGATGCCTTGTTAACCATTTCGGGTGGCGATGCCCGTAAGTTGCTCAATTTGCTGGATATTGTAGTAGAAGCCTCACCCGGCAACGAGGTAGTTATTACCGACGAAAAAGTAAAAGAAATTGCGCAGCAAAACATTGTGCTGTACGATAAATCCGGCGAGAACCATTACGATATTATTTCGGCATTTATTAAATCCATGCGTGGCTCCGATCCTAACGCGGCGTTGTACTGGCTGGCCCGCATGATTGAAGGAGGCGAAGATCCCAAGTTTATAGCCCGGAGCATGCTTATTCTGGCCTCCGAAGATATTGGCAACGCGAACCCCAATGCCTTGTTAATGGCGAACGCTTGCTTTCAGTCGGTAAATGTTATTGGTTATCCCGAGAGCAGTATAATTCTGTCGCAAACGGCTGTTTTTCTGGCTACTTCCCCTAAAAGTAATTCCACCTATCTGGCTATTTGGGCGGCGCAGGAACACGTCCGGAAGAACGGGGCTTTACCGGTGCCACTGCATTTGCGTAACGCACCCACCAAACTCATGAAAGATATTGGGTACGGCGAAAGTTACAAATATGCGCACGATTATGCCCATAACTTTGTGCCACAAGAGTTTTTACCCGAAGAAATAAAAGGTAAGGTGTTTTACGAACCCGGCAATAATCCCCGCGAAAACGAAACCCGCAAAATCCTGCATAATATGTGGGGCGATAAATACAACTATTAAAAGTTTAAAATCCTTTAAACCAGTTAGAACAGCTATTATTTACGGGTAATATTATCTTTTTACTTAAACTATTAGTAGCTTGAACCGGTATTGCTATCGGTAGAAATACCGGTTTTTAAATGTAAGGTATATGGCACAGTTTTTTAAATTTACACTCGCCACAATTGTTGGCTTATTTTTATTCTTCCTCCTATCATTTTTAATATTAATTGGTATTGTTGCTTCTACCGCCTCTTCCGAAGAGGTTGTTATTAATAAAAATTCTGTTTTAGAATTAAAGCTGGACCAACCCATTAACGAACGCCAGCCTAAAGATCCTTTTGATGAATTAGGAATTCCGTTTGGAGTAGGGTCAAGTGGGTATGGCCTCGACGAAATAAAAGCTTCTATCCGGAAAGCAAAAAAGGACGATAAAATTAAAGGCATTTTCCTGAACGTGGAAATGGTTGATGCCGGCATGGCAACGCTCGAAGAAATCCGGAAAGAGCTGATTGATTTTAAACAGTCGAAAAAGTTTATTGTAGCTTATAATGATATCTGCTCCGAAAAAGCTTACTACTTAATTTCAGTGGCAGATAAAATGTACATCAATCCGCAGGGTGCCTTTGAATTAAACGGTTTAAGCGCCGAAACCATGTTCTTTAAAGGCATGCTCGAAAAGCTGAACATCGACGTAAATATTTTTAAAGTAGGGGAATTTAAAAGTGCTGTAGAGCCCTTGTTCCTAGATAAAATGAGCGAGCCCAATCGCTTGCAGGTAACTTCCTTTTTAAATTCCCTGAATGATTATTATTTACAAAACGTAGCCAAATCGCGGAATAAGACTGTTGCCGATTTAAAACTTATTTCCGATTCCATGTTGGTGCATAGCCCGGAAGATGCACTTAAATACGGGTTAGTTACCAACGTAGGTTATTACGACGAAGCTTTGGATTACATCAAAAAGCGGTCAGGCTTAAGCGAAAATGCAAAAATGACATTAGTAACTTTAAAGAAATACCGCAAAGTAGCCGGAACTTCCGATTCAGAATACTCTAAAAACCGCATTGCCGTAATTTACGCTTCCGGCGATATTGTAAACGGCGAAGGTGACGACGAATCTATTGGCGGAACCAAGTTTGCCAATGAAATTAGAAAAGCCCGAAAAGATAAAGCCATTAAGGCCATTGTTTTACGCGTGAATTCCCCGGGTGGTAGCGCAATGGCTTCGGATGTTATCTGGCGCGAAGTAATGCTGGCGCGCAAAGAAAAACCGGTTATTGCTTCCATGTCCGACTACGCGGCTTCTGGTGGGTATTACATTGCCATGGCGTGCGATACCATTGTGGCGCACCCAAATACCATCACGGGTAGCATTGGGGTTTTTGGTATTATTCCAAATTTTCAGGGTTTCTTAAACGATAAGTTGGGCATTACCCTGGACCGCGTTAAAACCGGTAAGTTCTCCGATTTGCCCACCGTTACGCGCCGGATGACTGATTTTGAAAAACGAATTGTGCAGCGCGAAGTAGAAAAGATTTACACCGACTTTACCACCAAAGCCGCCAAAGGCCGCGACATGACGCTGGCCGAATTGCAGAAAATTGCTTCCGGCCGGGTTTGGTCGGGAGTAGAAGCAAAGGAACGAGGCTTGGTAGACGTATTGGGCGGTTTGGAAGATGCCGTAAAAATTGCTGCTACCCGAGCTAAATTAGGTACTAATTACCGCGTGAAAAATTTGCCTGCCCAAAGGTCTTTCCTGGAGGAATGGATGGGCGACGTGAACAAAGAAGTAAAAATCCGCAGCTTACGCGCCGAACTCGGCGAAATGTACCCATATTTTGAACAACTCCAAAAAGTTTCGCGCCTGCAAGGCATTCAGGCCCGTTTACCTTTTGAGCTAAAAGTGCAATAGGCGCCAATAAAATAATTTATTGTTCCTGTACTATCAGCAACAATAAAGTTGGAACAATCAACCTCTAACTTGTAATCGGCAACCTGTAAATTTTCAATCTAAAACCTGCAACTTATTAACTTAAAAACTTTCCAAACTTTCCACCATTAAATCAAACTATGCAGCAACTCCAGGACGCTACCGATTACTTGATTCAGCAAACCAATAGTTTTGCGCCGGTTTACGGAATAATTTTAGGTACCGGATTGGGAGCCTTAGTTAACGATATTGATATTCAATACAGCATTCCGTACGACGAAATTCCGCATTTCCCGGTCTCGACCGTTGAGAGTCATTCGGGTAAATTAATTTTTGGCCAACTTGCCGACCGTGCAGTAGTAGTTATGCAAGGGCGTTTCCATTACTACGAAGGCTATAGTATGGAGCAAGTGGTATTTCCGATTCGGGTAATGAAAATGTTGGGAATTCAAAAGTTGTTTGTTTCCAATGCTGCCGGTGGCCTCAACCCGGATTTTAATACCAGCGATTTAATGGTAATAACCGATCATATCAATCTGCAACCCACCAATCCACTTATCGGGACGAACAAAGATGCCTTAGGGCCCCGTTTTCCGGACATGAGTGAAGTGTATGATGCCGCTATGATTCAACAAGCCAGGCAAATTGCAATAGTTAACGGATTGCCCGTAAAAACCGGAGTGTACGTGAGCGTTCCCGGTCCCATGCTCGAGACCAAAGCCGAATATCGTTATTTAAGTTTAATTGGAGCCGATGCAGTAGGAATGTCCACGGTACCGGAAATAATTGCTGCCCGCCACATGGAATTGCCGTGTTTTGCTGTTTCGGTAATTACGGATATGTGTGTGCCCGGACGAATTAAAAAAGTAATTTTATTAGATATTTTGGAAGCTGCTGCACAAGCAGAACCTAGTATGACTTTCCTGATAAAAGAATTAATAAAAATGCAGGGACCACCCGTAGAAAAAGAGATGTAATGGGTTAATTAACCTGGTGTAAACAAAAAAGCGGAGCTCTTCCGCTTTTTTGTTTATAATTTATTCCTTATTAAGGCTTACAATTGAACTGCCAATTAAGTTATATTGTATTAAATAATATAGAATAAACGTCACTTTAATTAAATTACAATCACTAAAAGGAAAATTATGCTACAGTTTCTTCGGGAAAGTACAAGACCGTTGAAAATTTTAAAAAAATTCAAAAAGCGTACCTTTAAAAAATGATTTATCTAATTTTTAGTAAATTTGCTAACTGATTTTGCAAATTGTTTAGAAAATTTCTGAAAAATATTCGACTTTTTAGCCTTTTTATTCAAAGTAAATTATTTTAAAATTTTTCTTTCAGTATATTTATTGTTAGTTTAAGGTTCCAATAACGTAAATGTACTGTTCAGGTAACTTCACTCAGATATTAGGCCTATTCTATATAGCCAAAAAATTCGCCTTATTAGTAACTATAAGGGAACCAAGGATTAACGAAAGATTTTATACTAGAAACAGATTAGTTACTGCAAGATATTTAAATTTGGTATTTCATGTCTGATCAAAATCACACCGGTTTGTACGATCCCGAGTTCGAGCATGACTCGTGCGGTATCGGCTTTGTGGCTCATTTAAAAGGAAGAAAATCGCACGATATTGTGGAAGAGGCCCTGCACATGCTAGCCCGCATGGAGCACCGTGGCGCTTGCGGTTGCGAAAAAAATACGGGCGATGGCGCCGGTATTTTAATTCAGATTCCGCATGAGTTTTTCGTAGATGAATGTGTAAAGTTGGGAATAAAGTTGCCGCCTTTTGGCCAGTACGGCGTGGGTTTGGTATTTTTCCCGAAAGATGAACGCTTGCGCGAAGAATGCCGGGCCATTATTAATCGCAATATTGAGCGGTTGGGTATGCAGTTGCTTGGTTACCGCCAGGTACCTACTTACAATGGGGAGATTGGCCCGAGTGCTTTAGCGGTAGAGCCGGAAATGGAGCACGTTTTTATTAAACGCCCGGATCACGTAACTACGCCCGAAGACTTCGAACGCAAATTATTTATTCTGCGCAATTACACCACGCGTTTGGTTCGCGAATCGGTGCAAATGCCCGATGTAAATAATGCGTTCCATATAGCATGTTTATCTTATAAAACGATTGCCTACAAAGGCCAGTTTACTACTTCGCAGGTGCGGTCGTATTTCCCGGATTTGCATCATAAAAACGTATGTACTGCTCTGGCAGTAGTGCATTCCCGTTTCTCTACCAATACGTTCCCGGCTTTCCGGTTGGCTCAACCATTCCGTTATATTGCGCATAACGGTGAGATTAATACCGTAAAAGGTAATATTAATTGGATGGGAGCGAATGAGGCAGTTCTTTCGTCGAAATATTTTACCCGCGAAGAACTGGATATGATACTGCCTATTTGCGATCCAACGCAGTCCGACTCGGCTAATTTAGATAACGTAGTAGAATTATTAGTGCTGTCTGGCCGTTCGCTGCCGCATGTAATGATGATGCTTATTCCGGAAGCCTGGGATGGCAACAAAGACATGGACGAGGACAAACGTGCTTTCTATGAATACCATGCCGCCTTAATGGAACCATGGGATGGTCCGGCTTCTATTTCTTTCACCGATGGTAAAATTGTAGGTGCTACTTTAGACCGTAATGGTTTGCGTCCGTCGCGTTATTTAGTAACCAACGACGATAAAATAATCATGGCTTCGGAAGCGGGTGTACTGGAAGTAGACCCGGCGAAAGTAGTTAAAAAAGGTCGGTTGCAGCCCGGTAAAATGTTCATCGCCGACTTGGAACAAGGTCGTATTATTTCCGACGAAGAACTAAAACGCGATATCTGCACCCGCCAGCCGTACAAAGAATGGCTGAAAAATAAAATGAAAATTAAGGATTTGCCGGAGCCGCTGGGTGCTTTTCACCAGCCTGGCCAGCAAGCCTTATTAAAACGCCAGCAGGCTTTTGGGTATACTTCCGAAGATTTGCAAACCATTATTGGCGAAATGGCCGAAACGGGCAAAGAACCGCTCGGCTCTATGGGTACTGATGCTCCTTTGGCAATTTTATCTGATCAAAGCCAGCATTTATCCAGTTATTTTAAGCAGTTATTTGCCCAGGTAACTAACCCCCCAATCGACCCCATCCGGGAACGAATGGTAATGTCGTTGGTATCGTACGTGGGTGGTGGATTAAACTTGTTGGACGAGAGCCCTTTGCATTGCCGTCAGGTAGAATTGCATACGCCCGTATTAACGAATAACGAACTAGAAAAACTTCGTTTTCTGGATCAATCGTACTTCCAGACCAAAACGATTTATACTTATTTTAAAGCCGACGGTCAGGCAGATTCGCTGGAACGAGCTTTGAAACGGATTTGCCAGTACGCGGCCGATGCCGTAGAAGATGGTTTTTCCATTATTCTGTTATCGGATCGTAGCCTGGATAGTAGCCATGCCCCGATTCCAACTTTATTGGCTACTTCAGCTGTGCATCACCATTTAATGCGCAAAGGTTTACGCGGTAAGGTTGGTATTGTAGTAGAAGCTGGTGATGCCTGGGAGGTACATCATTTCGCCACCCTTATTAGCTACGGTGCTTCGGCGGTGAACCCGTATTTAGCTTTTGAAACTATTATTCAAATGCGGGCGAATGGTTTAATTAAATCAGATTTGACCCAGGATAAAATGTTCTACAACTACATCAAAGCTATTAGTGATGGGTTGCTGAAGGTTTTCTCTAAAATGGGTATATCTACGCTGCAGTCGTACCAAGGTGCCCAAATATTTGAAGCTTTAGGTATTAGTCAGGAAGTTATTGATAAATATTTTCCTCGTACTGTATCCCGCATTGGAGGTTTAAGTCTGGAAGGAATTGCTAAAGAAGCGCTGGTAAAACACCGCTTGGCTTATCCGGAGAAATTTATCCCAAATCCAAAATTGGAAGTGGGCGGTATTTACCAGTGGAAACGCCGTGGTGAGTTCCACTTATTTAATCCGCAAACAATCCATTTACTGCAGCACGCTACTAAAAACAACGATTATCAGGTATTTAAAAAATACTCTAATCTGATAAACGAGCAAGGTGTGAAAGCTGCTACTTTGCGGAGTTTAGTTAAATTTAAAAATACCGGTAAATCTATTCCGATTAGCGAAGTAGAATCGGCTGAAAGTATATTCAAGCGCTTTGCCACCGGTGCAATGTCCTTTGGTTCTATCTCGCACGAAGCTCATACTACTTTAGCTATTGCTATGAACCGTATTGGGGGTAAGAGCAATTGCGGCGAAGGGGGCGAAGACGAAATTCGCTTTGAACGTAAGCCTAATGGCGATTGGGAACGTTCGGCAATTAAGCAAGTTGCGTCTGGTCGTTTTGGTGTAACCAGTTATTATTTGACTAACGCCGAAGAATTACAGATTAAAATGGCGCAGGGAGCTAAACCCGGCGAAGGTGGCCAATTACCCGGACATAAAGTAGATGATTGGATTGGGCGGGTTCGGCATTCAACGCCGGGCGTAGGTTTAATATCGCCACCGCCGCACCACGATATTTACTCCATCGAAGATTTAGCTCAGCTGATTTTCGATTTAAAAAATTCGAATCCGAAAGCCCGCATTAACGTGAAGCTGGTTTCAGAAGCAGGCGTTGGAACGGTTGCTGCTGGGGTAGCTAAAGCTTTCTCCGATGTGGTATTAATTTCTGGTTTTGATGGCGGTACCGGTGCTTCGCCGATTTCATCTATCAAGCACGCTGGTTTACCTTGGGAATTAGGTGTAGCCGAAGCGCATCAAACTTTAGTGCGTAATAAACTGCGTAGCCGGATTGTATTGCAAGCCGATGGCCAGATGAAAACGGGTCGTGATTTGGCAATTGCAGCTTTACTGGGTGCTGAAGAATGGGGCGTAGCTACTGCCGCTTTAATAACAGAAGGTTGTATTATGATGCGTAAGTGTCATTTAAATACGTGCCCGGTAGGTGTAGCCACTCAGAATAAAGAATTACGCGCTTTATTTACCGGTAAACCGGAGCACGTTGTAAACTTATTCCACTTCCTGGCGCAAGAGTTACGCGAGATTATGGCTGAATTAGGTTTCCGGACTGTGAATGAGATGATAGGTCAGGTGGATGTGCTGGAAATGCGCGATAACATTACTAACTGGAAGCATAAATCCATTGACCTGAGCCGCGTGTTGTATAAAGAGCAAGTTGGACCGGAAGTAGGTATTTATAAGCAGGAAGAACAAGAACACATGCTAGATGTAGTGTTGGATGTTGACCTGATTGAAGCGGCTAAACCTGCTCTGGAAAATGCGATTAATGTTAAAGGTGAGTTTAGAATTACCAATACCGACCGGGCTACCGGAACCATGCTGTCGCACGAAATTTCGAAGAAATATAAAGGGATAGGTTTACCGGCAGATACGATTCACTTTAAATTTAATGGTTCGGCTGGTCAAAGCTTTGGTGCTTTTGGAGCACCTGGTATCCGGTTTGAATTGGAAGGTGAGGCTAACGATTACTTCGGCAAAGGTTTATCCGGTGGTCAGTTAATTTTATATCCGCCTAAAACTGCCCGTTTTAAAGCCAACGAAAATATTATTGCGGGTAACGTAGCCTTTTACGGTGCTACTGCCGGCGAAGCGTACATTCGGGGGCAGGCAGGTGAGCGTTTCTGCGTGCGTAATTCCGGGGTAAAAGCCGTTGTAGAAGGCGTAGGCGATCACGGTTGCGAATACATGACGGGCGGGGTGGCTGTAATATTAGGAGAAACGGGTCGTAACTTTGCCGCTGGTATGAGCGGTGGTGTGGCGTACGTGTTTGATCCGAACCAACAATTTGCCGGCCGTTGTAACATGGAAATGGTAGACTTTGATCCTTTGGAAGAAGAGGATTTAAATGAATTACACCGTTTAATTTCTAACCATCAGCAATTTACTGGTAGCGATGTTGCCGCCGCTTTGCTGGGTAACTGGGAAAATACTGTAAAACAATTTGTAAAAGTTATGCCAACCGACTACAAACTGGTACTGCAAAATCGCAAGTTAGTACAGGAAGTAGAAGTAGGAAATATGGAGGTAGCAGTAAATGGGTAAGCCAACTGGATTTATGGAATACGGCAGAGAGCTGCCGAAAAAAAGAGACCCTAAACTACGGGTAAACGATTATAACGAATTGTACGAGCCCTTTGGCGAAGATAAAGTACAAACGCAAGCCGCGCGTTGCATGGATTGTGGCGTACCTTTTTGCCATAGTGGTTGTCCGTTGGGTAATATTATTCCCGATTTTAACGATGCCGTGTACGAGCAGAATTGGGAATTAGCCGCCGAGATTTTATTTTCTACGAATAATTTCCCGGAATTTACCGGTCGTATTTGCCCGGCTCCCTGCGAAGCCGCTTGCGTACTAGGTATTAATAAACCTCCGGTAGCCATTGAGGAAATTGAAAAAAATATTGCCGAAGTTGCCTTTGAAAGAGGCTATGTACGAGCCAAAGAACCGCCTGTACGCACTGGTAAAAAAGTTGCCGTTATTGGTTCTGGGCCGGCTGGTTTGGCAGCGGCAGAGCAACTAAACCGGGCGGGTCATTCCGTAACAGTTTTCGAACGGGCCGATAAAATAGGTGGTTTATTGCGCTACGGTATTCCCGATTTTAAATTAGAAAAATGGGTAGTAGACCGTCGTTTGAAAGTAATGGAAGACGAAGGAGTAGTTTTTAGAACAAACTCCAACGTGGGGGAAAATATTAAAGTACCCGACGTGATGCGCTCTTTTGATGCTATTATCCTAACCGGTGGTTCTACCATTCCGCGTGATTTGCCTATTCCTGGCCGCCACCTGAAAGGGGTACACTTTGCCATGGATTTCTTAACCCAGCAAAACGGACGAATCAACGGAAAAGGAATTGCTCCGGAAGAAGAAATCTGGGCAACGGGTAAAAACGTGGTGGTAATTGGCGGAGGCGATACCGGCTCGGACTGCGTGGGTACTTCTAACCGGCACCGGGCTAAGTCTATCACGCAAATAGAAGTATTAGCCAAACCGCCGCAAGAACGCGATACTTCTACCCCGTGGCCGAATTGGCCTATGCAGTTACGTACGTCCACTTCGCACGAAGAAGGTTGTGACCGTAATTGGGCTTTAACTACTAAAGAGTTTGTCGGTGACGAGAACGGTAATTTAGTAAGTCTGAAAATTGCGCAAATGGATTGGGTAACTTCAGCGCCCGGCGAGAAACCTAAATTTCAGGAAGTGCCTGGCACCGAACGGGTTATTCCTTGTGAATTAGCTTTATTAGCAATTGGTTTTGTGCATCCGCAACATAACGGCATGATTCAGGAGCTTGGAGTAGAACTCGACGAGCGTGGTAACGTGAAAGCAGCCGATAATTTCCAGACCTCCGTACCAAAAGTTTTTACCGCAGGCGATATGCGTCGGGGACAATCCTTAGTAGTATGGGCTATTTCAGAAGGCCGGGAAGCGGCTCGTAATGTTGATATTTTCCTGACGGGTTCTACTAAATTAGAAGCCCGCGACATTTCGATGCTAAATACGGCCACCTTAGTATAAGCATAAATTTTAGTCGAATAAGAAAGGCTTTTGGGTTTACCAAAAGCCTTTCTTATTTATATAGATTTTGTTATTTCTTTGGCGGCACTACTAGCTTTCTCCGGTCGTAGGCCAAATTGGTAAATACTCCCAACCCGCCTTGAACGGTAGATTTTACACTACCCGGTTGGGCGAAAGGGTTACCGTTAGCATTTTTAGCATCTTCTACCGATTCATGAAAGTCGAAGAAAGCTTTATCAAAATGGTGTAAAGTAACAATTAACGAATCGCCCGGATCAAAATCGTAACCAGTACCAAACACAAAAGGTTGGCCGTTGTTTAATTCATCGGAAGAAGTATAATCTATTTCGGCCTTGTGGAATAAACTATCTCTATGAACAGAATATTGATAATAATCCTCGGTGGTACTATCGTCCTTAAATCGTGTTAGCACTAAGGCTTGCTCTTTATCATTAAAATTAAATTCTACCGTATCAATTTTCACTGGTGGTAAAATAGTGGTAATGCCTACTAACTTTCGACCTTTAGGATCGGTAATCGATAGAGTAAAAACATCGCCTGGATTAGCTTGAATAGCTTCATTGGTGGTATGGGTGTAAAATTTCCGGGTAACTTCGTCCATGCCTACTCCATAGGTTAACGTTTGGGGCACACCGTTGCGCGCAATTATAACTTCCGCATCTTGAATAATAACAAGGTCAGGTTTAGCTAAGTAAGAACTGCTTTCAACTAACGAGAGTCTTGCGGGTTGGCCTGGTTCCAAATAGCATTCTACCACCATCTGGCTTTGGTAGGTAGGTAAATTTATGTCTATATCTTTTTCCAAGTCACAGCTTGTTAGTAGACCTAGCAAAACCCAAAAAAGTAATAAACACTCTCTGCCGAGCATCCGCATAAACACTAAAATTTAAAGTTATAAGTAACCGACGGAATTACCGGGAATAAAGAAACTTGTTTGGCTTTATAGGCCTGGGGAATATCTGTTTCTGCAATTTTTATTTCGTCGAAATACACAAAGTAAGGATTTCGGCGGTTATAGGCATTGTAAACACTAAACGTTAAATCAGATTCGCCCCGACGCGGACGTAATTTGTAAACTAAGCCTAAATCCATCCGGTGATAGGCCGCTAGCCGAAATTGATTACGACCCAGGTAAACCGGTACCACGGAAATATCTTCGCCAGGTGGACCTTGTAACCCAAACCTGCCAACCGGAAGAGAATACGCGCTACCTGTGCCATACACCCAAGTACCAGTAATTTGCCAGCGTTTCGCTAATTGGTGCATTATGACCGCAGTAATATCATGCCGACGATCGGCCCGGGTAGGAAAGCGCTTACCATTGTTTATTTCAGCAAATTTCCGGTTCGACCAAGATAAAGTATAGCCAAGCCAGCCCGTGGTGCGTCCTGTTTTTTTCTCCAGATAAAATTCACTGCCGTAACTATCGCCGCGGCCAAACAAAAATTCTTTATCTAAATTATCGTTAACAAAAAGCTGGGCGCCATCTTTAAAATCGATCTGGTTTTTCATCCACTTATAGTATAACTCGTGCGTAAACAAATATTCACCGCCTTTAAATAAATGACTCCATCCTAAAGCTACTTGGGTAGAGCGTTGCGGTTTAACGGTGCTATTAGAAGGATACCAGATATCGGTAGGCAAGGAAGCACCGGAGTTACTTACTAAATGAATGTACTGCCGCATGCTGGTGAAACTGGCTTTTAGAGCCGTGTTTTCGGTAAGGCTATACCGCACCGCCGCCCGGGGCTCTAAAGCGGCAAAGCTGGTACCTTGGTTTAAGAAACCAGATAGCCGTACGCCATATTGGAAAGACCAGGCAGGAGTGGGCTGCCAATCATCGGCAACATAAATTCCGTATTCGCCGCCGCGGTAACGCGACCCAGCACCTAAACTAAAACTATTATCTTCGGCCCCGGCTTGGAACCGGCCTACCAGAAATTTATGATAGGTATAATGTGCCCCCAATTTTAGTTTATGCGCATTGCCGGGTAAGTAATCCAAATCAGTTTTAAGGGTATAATCCTGTATGTCGGAGCGCAGATTAAAGCTGAAAATATCGAGCTTATTGGTGATGGTATATTTGTAACTGGAAGTACTGAGTGTAGTATTGACAAATAAATTTGAATTAAAAGCGTGATTCCAGCGGAGAGAAGCTACTTTGTTGCCCCAGCCAAAATCAAATTTAAAACCACTGTTCCGAAAGCCAAAAATATCGTTACCTAAGTAACCGCTGAGGTACAAATTATCTTTAGGACCAAGGTTAAAGTTAGCTTTAGCATTTAAATCGTAAAAGTAATAATCCGGAATAGGGTTATAGTCTTCCTTATCTTTGTTGGCGCGGTTAGCCATACGGGTAAACACATCGGCGTAGGTACGGCGTCCGGATACAATAAACGAGGATTTACCTTTTTTTATTGGGCCCTCTAAGGTCAGGCGCGAGGCAATAAGACCAATTCCACCAGTAGCCCCAAATTTTTTGGTGTCTCCCTCGCGTAGCTTTACGTCTACCACCGACGATAATCGGCCCCCAAATTGGGCCGGAAAACCACCTTTGTACAAATCTACACTCCTAACGGCATCTGAATTAAACACGCTAAAAAAGCCAAACAAATGCGAGGCATTGTAAACAGTAGCATCATCGAGTAGAAACAGGTTTTGATCGGGACCACCACCGCGAACGTATAAACCAGAGGTGCCTTCGCCTCCCGATTGTACTCCCGGCTTTAACTGTAAGGTTTTTAAAATATCTACTTCGCCAAAAAGAGCAGGTAGCAATTTAGCCTCACGAGCCGTTAATTGTTCGATGCTCATTTGGGCTCCCGCAAATTTTTCCCGCAAACTACCACCCTCAATTACCACTTCCTTCAATTGGTTACCGGCCAGAGGAAGGCTCATGTTTAACCGAAGGTTGCGGGAAAGGGTAATCTGCCGGGTAATGGTTTCGTAGCCTACGTACGAGAATTGTACCGTATACGTACCGGGAGTTACCCGAAAGGAATAAAAGCCATGGGTATTAGTAGTTGCCCCAATAGTAGTGCCGGTAATAAAAGCAGAAGCCCCAATTAAAATTTCACCAGTATCAGCGGCCCGTAGAGTACCACTAATAGTATATTGATTTTGAGCAACAATTGATACGCTACAACCAAGAAATAAAGTAAAAATCAGAGATAAGTAAATGGTTAAACGCATGGGTGCGGATCTAATTTAGCTCAATGTGGGGCAGAAAATCCACAAAAAGTATCCTGTTTAAACATAACGCTTTCAAGAGTCAGATGTTTAGAGACCTAAGTAAAATATATGAGAAAATCTAAAATAAGGCTTTCGGGAGAATACACTTAATTTAGACTATGAATTTGAAACCATTGTTTGTTTAATTACTATATAGCCAAGTATCGCGAAGTATCTTTTGCTGGGGGTTAGCTGCCGGATCAATTTGTAAAACGTTTTGCTTTTCTTCGGTAATTTTAAGGAGGTGCCCTTTTAACTTTTTAGGTTTTATTTTTCCGCGTTTATTTGCCCGACCAACTAATAATGTAATTTCCTCGCCGGGTGCCTTGGAGTAAACTTCCGTTTTAAAAATTTCCGAAACAGTTTCGGGCGTAAGTGCTTTGTTATTTAAGGTTATTAATTGATCACCGATTTGTAATTTACTTTTTTTACTAAAAGCAGTGGTTTCAGAAATGTTTTCTACGGTTAGTTTCTGAGCGGTACCATCGTAACCTAATTCTAAGCGGCCCAACGATATTTTCTCTTCGGTACTCACTGGCTGGTAAACAACGCCCACCGTTTTAAAAATATCAGTGTAAGGCAAAGGCTGGCTACCTTCTACATACTTCCGGAAAAAATCCCGTATTTCCGGATAAGTAAGAGATGTAATTTTGTCGAAAAGTTCTTCATCCTTAAAAGCTTTGTTTTTACCGTAGGTTAAGGCTAAATCCTGCATAAGCCGGCGCATACCATAATTTCCACCTGACAATTCGCGCAACTTAATATCCAGAGCTAAACCAATTAAAGCACCTTTTTGGTACACGTTTCCGTACTGGCTGGCATATTTATCTAAAGCGCCCTGGCTCATAACTGTAAATGGCAAGGTGTCGTTATACTGGTTGGCTCCAATAATGTAAGCGCGTAATTTATTTAAATAAACCTCGGGCGTAAGAATCTTCTGATTTACTTGCACGTGGGTAGCGGCGTATTCGGTTACCCCTTCGTACAACCACAAATGCTCCGACATTTGCGGATTGTTGTAATCAAAATCGTGGATTTGTTCGGCATGAATGTTAAGCGGCGTTACAATATGAAAAAACTCATGGGCCGCTATGCTCACAATTTGCTGGGCAATCCGCTCCGGATCAGCCTCCGGCATGTAGTACACCGAAGAATACGAATGTTCCAGCGCGCCGTATGCCCCGGTTTTGTTAGGCTTATCCGAAAGATAAATTAGAAAAGCATAGCGGGGTACCGGTAATGTACCTCCTAAGTAATTTTTTTGAGCTTCCAGGGTCGAGCGAATGGTAGCACCTATAAAATTAGCTTTTACTTTTTTACTCGGCGAATAAACAGATACTAAAACTTCTGCTCCGCCTATATTTAAAACAGTAGTATCTGGTACGGTGTACATGAGCGGCGAGTCCACTAATTCCATGTAAGTGGGTACCACAAACGTATCCGAATCGGAGCTTGTTTTAGTTGTTTTTAAAGCGGTTGAACCGTAAAAATTTTGGGGTTTAAGCACGGTAAACTCGTACGATAACCGCTTCAGGTTATCAAAATAACCCATAAAACCGTGGGTGTTAATCAAAAAGTTTTGGTTGGCCTCGATGTTGGTACCCGTAGGTTCAAAAATAGAATGCGTGGCTGCTGTATCCTGAAAAGTATCGTCAATCCAATACGTTAGCTTATTTAGAGCAGTAGCATTTTTGATTTTCCAGCGATTATCATCTAGTTTTTCAACTTTCAGTAGTTGCCCATTTTTAGTGTAAGCTTTAAACTCGGATACATAACGCCCAAAATTATCAACGGAATACGTACCGGGTACCATTTTAGGAATGTTATACACTACTTCTGAGGTAGTAATACTGGGGGTTTGTAGAGTTACTTTTACTTTATCGTTTTGTACGTTTTGCAAATCCAACGTGAAGCGGTAAGGAGAAGGAGCAGCTAAAAGCGAGGTTAAGGTAAAAAAAGTAAATGCAATGGCTAAGCAAAATTTCTTCATTAATAAAATACTAGGTGATACGATAATGAGTTTACTTTTTCAAAGGTCAAACGTACTAGGTAATTCCTCCGGAGTTAATTTAAGTTCTGGTTATTTTAAGCCTGATTTCGAATAATAAAAATAAAGGCCCGATTAAAGATTTAAGTTTATGGCAAAGTATAAAGATACACTTTTGTCAGGAATCTTTCTTAAAATTGGTGTAAAGCCTTTGTTTAAAAAGTACAGTAGACAGCTGGTTTTGAATAGTTATGAATCAGACTTGGCCGGGATTTTGTCTATTTGAAAAGGCTATAATTATGAAATATATGTATAAAAGTTGCTTTGCCCTATTCACTTTAGTTGCTTTTTTTAGTTTATCAGCGCAGGCTCAAAAGTACCGCACAACCATAGGCGCTCGAATTGGCCGTAACGATTTTGGTATTACTGGTCAGCAGAAAATTTATAAACAAACTACCCTGGAAGCCATTGGATTAGTGAGTGGCCGGGAGGTAAGCGCCACCGGTTTAATAGAACAGCATTTTCCTGTTTTAGGTCAGGGATTTAATGTTTACCTCGGAGCTGGTGCCCACGTAGGCCATTTAAAGGACCACGGTGGGTTTTACGGCGGCGATTTACTGGGAGGAGCAGAGTTAAAATTACCTATTGTTCCCATTGTGCTTTCCTTGGATTTAAAACCAGCTTTTCATGTAAACCACGAAGAATGGGGAACGATAAATGGCGCTTTGTCTATCCGGTATATTTTAGTAAAAGAGAAAAAAGAAAGAAAAAAGCTTTTTGGGATTATTAACCGGAACCAAGATGATCGTCGCGATCGTGAGCGGCGGAAAAAGAAAGACGATAGATCGGGCGGCTGGTTTCGGAAAAAAGAGAAAGAAGAAGTGAAAAAACCAGATAGTTGGTTTAAGCGGTTAAAAGATAAAATTTAAGGAAAGAAACACAAGTTTCAAGATAGTAGAAACAAGGTTTTTTAGTGAGTAATTTATTAATTTTTAACTCATTACAGTAAATATATCCCTATTATATAGGTTAAGTTAATTCTGTTTGTTTACTTATCTCTGGTTGAACTTATAGAAAAGCGGCAGATTTATTTTAATTTACTAACCGTAAAAGCAATTTGATTTTGTAAAACATTATCGACTCAATTAAGGTAAATAAAACTTAAACTAATCTATTTTTACATAATATGGCATCCAGCACTTCGTTCGACGAATTATTAAATACAAAACAAAAAAAGCTTGCCTTTTTTCAGAATCTAGTGTTAGTGGCTGTGGCCGACCGGCATTTAGATAAGCAGGAAAGTGATTTTCTGGTAACTATTGGCCGAAGATTAAACTTATCGGAAGAAGATACCCGACCGATTGCCGATAACCTGTCTTTACTCAGTTTTATTATTCCGGAAGATGGTTTACAGAGAACCATGGAACTACAAACTTTGGTAATGATGGTGGTACAAGATGGCAAAATTGAAGACAGAGAATACAACTTGTGCCTCGACTATGCCCGCCGCATTGGTTACAGCAAGGAAATACTTGATGATTTTATTAAGCAATTGAATAATCAATAATTTCTGTTTTAATACTCAGGTTATCAAAGAACAAAATTTTAAGATAGCCACCACGATAAATAAAAAAGCACCGTTATTAGCGGTGCTTTCTTGTTTTAAGCTGTTCCTACTTGTGTTTTTGAGGTTCTGTTATACCTCTGGGTCATTATATTACTTACCTGAAATTTGCTTGAAAAAGTAAGGTCGTGCAAAACACGACCTTACGATAAACACCAACCAACTAATAAAGTATACTTACTAAAACTCTTTAGAAATTTACCGCCTAAAACCGGCAAGCAAATTTGTTATTCTTTAATAAACAGCTCAATAAGAGCTAATCTTTCGTTTTTTATTGGCCAAGGCTAACGTTTTAGCCAAGGTTATTACTTTTACTTCTTTTTCCGGATGCGGAGCCAACGAGCTATCACTAACTAAATTGGGTACTGTTTTATTCAGCTTTTGTAAAAGAGGCTGGTTTTGAACCTCCGGATTAAAACTGTTTTCTAATCCGTTCGCATTTAGTAAAAGCATAAACGCCAGTAATAAAAAGCGAACTTTTGAGAATGGCATGCTCATTTTTATTCATTGGGTCCAAAAGAAATTCATGCACATCCAATCACTGTAACTCCTGTGGCATACTCCGGAAAGTATTACCTAACAGGCGGTTGCTTCGCAGGCATGCAAATACTGCAAGCCAAACGGTGTAATTTGGGCATAAACTTTTGCGTCTATCCCTTTTATAACTACCAACTTTTTATTTAGTAAATAATAAACTAAGTCTCCTAATTGTTGCCAATCTCTTGCTTGTAAAACAGGAATGGTTTCCAAATCGAAATACTCGTTTTTTGAAATTTTCAAAAATGCTAATACCTTTAAGCTTAAACCTATCATTTCGGCCGAAACAGTTACCTGCGGACGAGTAGCAGTCAATTCGCTGTTTTTCCGGATAGGTAAAGAAGTTGCCCGAGTGTTACCATTATTAGGTTTTACCTCAGTCGGCAAATTTGGAGTAGATAAACCTAGCGACTTCACAAACTGAGAAATATCTACCATCTCGGTATGATTTCCTTTATGTTTGTGGTAAAGGCCAACTAAAGATTTTTCTATTACTTCCAACATTATCTTAGAATGTTCCGGTATTATTTATTTTGACGTTATAAACTTACTACGACAATGGCTCGAAAAAAAGGAAAATAGAGGTTAAAAGGTAACATGGTATTTTAGGTACTAAAAATTTTAAAAACCATATTAATAATATAGAAAGCAGGTTTTGTTACTTAAAAAGTAAATCAAAAATCCTATTTAGTAACAAAATTTAGTTATTTTATGTCTGAAAAGTTTAAAGCATCCGTAAAGAAGTTAAGAAATCCTTTATTTTCGGGCAAAAAAAAGCCCTCAACTTGGAGGGTATCTACATTTTCCCGGTGATTACACAAGCCCAGAAGGCTTGTGCAAATCGGTGGGGTTTCTTAACAAAAACAAACAATCTTTATGTTTAACCCGGTTAGCTGCAAACATTCCGGGTAATCAAATCACGTAATTTATTCCGAGCGCAAGGCTTTTACCGGGTTTAACCAAGCCGCTTTTGCGGCCTGAAAACTAACCGTAAGCATTGCAATTACTAAAGCTGCCACTCCGGCAACTACAAATACCCACCATTGTATCGGTAATTGGTAGGCAAAATCCTGAAGCCAATAATGCATACCGTACCAGGCAACCGGGCAAGCCAATATAATGGCGATTAAAACGAGTAAAGCAAAATCTTTGGATAACAGAATAATAATATCGGTAACGGAACTGCCTAAAACCTTGCGAATACCAATTTCTTTGGTGCGTTGCTCGGCGGTGAAGGACGTCAGGCCAAATAAACCCAGGCAGGCAATTAAAATGGTTAATCCAGCGAAATAGCCAAAAACGGTCAGCATTTTTTCTTCGGAACGGTATTGCTTGGCAAAGTTGTCGTCCAGAAAGTAATACTCCATGGGGTGCTTAGGGTCAAAGGTCTTCCAAATGGCTTCTACATTCCGGATAGTTCGCGGCAAATGCTCTGGTTTTAAGCGAACTAATAAATAGGCCGGTGGAGTAGGGGCTAAAGCTATAATCAAAGGTTCAATTTTATGATGCAAAGAGGTGTAATGAAAATCTTTCACTATGCCTACTACCATGCTAGAGTCATAATCGCCCATCACCAGCTTTTTGCCAAGCGGGTTTTTCCAACCTAACTCTCGGGCGGCTGCTTCGTTAATTAAATAAGCTGCTTTTTGATCGGAAGAATGATTTTTTGAAAAATTACGCCCTTTTACCAGCTTAATCCCCATTAAATCTAAAAAGTCATAATCCACGAACATAGCGGCCATGGTTTTTTCCACTATCCGGTCCTTTTCTTTGGTTTGCACCAACACCCGCGAAGTGCGCTCGCCCGGAATTTGGATGCTCGTAGATACTTTCTCGACCTGAGGCTGTTTTAATAATTTTGCTTTTACTTCGGGTAAGCGATTGGTTAATGTTGAATCGCCGAGTGGCACTTCAATTACCAGTAGTTGTTCTTTGTGAAAACCTAGTCCAGAATTTTTTAGAAATTGCATTTGCCGGTACACAATGAGCGTGCCGCTGATTAAAATCAAAGAAATAGTAAACTGCACCACTACCAATCCTTTGCGGAAAAAAGAGTTGCTGCGCGGATTTTTATCCGATTTTAAAACTTCGGCCGGTTTAAATTTAGATAAAAAGAAAGCGGGGTAGCTACCGGCAATTATTCCAACAAATAACACAATTAAAGCCAGCGTGCCAATAAAAGAAGCATCGGTAAAAGATGCGTGAGTAAAATTTTTACCGGTTAAGGCATTAAAGTAAGGCAGCATTATTTCTACCGAAGCTACTGCCAGTAGTATGGCCATTAAGGTAATTAAAATTGATTCCCCCACAAACTGCCATACCAATTGCGATCGATGGGCACCTACTACTTTGCGTAATCCTACCTCCCGGGCCCGCTTCGACGAACGGGCCGTAGCCAGGTTCATGTAGTTAATACAGGCAATTAGTAAAATAAAAACGGCTACTAACCCAAAAATGTACACGTACGATTTATTACCGGCCGGCGAAATATCATAGGTGCGATCGGAGGTTAAATGAATTACTGAAATAGGTTGAAGAGAAAACTTTAACCGGGCACTCACATTATATTTTTCGGACCAGGGCGCTACTTCCTGATTATACAAACGATCGAGTTTTTGCTGAAAAGAACTTGCCTGATCCGGTTCAGAAAGCAGAATATAAGTAAACCAATTCATGGCAAACCAACTGTAATTAGCCGAATCTGCCGCGTGGTATTTTAAAGTGCGCTCCGATAAAAATAAATTAGCTTTAATATGCGAATGTTGGTCGTCTTTAAAAACGCCGGTAACTACGTAAGCATTATTACTAAATTGTAGAACCTGGCCTACCGCATCTTCTATAGCACCAAAGTATTTTTCGGCTAGCCTATCGGAAACCACCACTGTTTGCGCGTTTTGCAGCGCTGTTTGCGGATTACCGACCAAAAATTCGTAAGAAAATATGTCAAAGAACGTACTGTCGGCAAAAAAAAGGTCTTCTTCGTTGTAGGCCTTATCTTCAAGCCAAACGGTTTGTTTACCAATGGGTAATAACCGGGCTACTTTTTGTATTTCGGGGTAATCTTTTTGCATGGCTGCCGCCAAAGGTGCCGGCGAACGGGCAAATTTATCTTGCTGGCCTTGCAAGTTAATATCCGTTACTACCCGGAAAATGCGATCGTATTTATCAAAATGTTGCTCGTAGGTAAGCTCATCTTTCACATAGAAAAAAATGAGAATACAAGCCGAAATGCCCGTAGCTAAACCCGCTATGTTTATGGCCGAATAAGCTTTATTGCGTAATAAATTACGCCAGGCTATCTTAAAGTAGTTCTTTAGCATAGGCAGGTTTTTGGGTATTCTCTGTTCTTACTTTACCATCGAACAACCGAATAATCCGGCGGCTATATTCGGCATCGGTAGGCGAGTGGGTTACCATAATAATGGTAGTTCCAGCTTCATTTAACTCAGCGAGCAAGTTCATTACTTCCTGGCTCGTAGCCGAATCTAAATTACCCGTAGGTTCATCGGCTAAAATAAGCGGCGGCGAACAAATAATAGCCCGGGCAATAGCTACCCGCTGTTGCTGACCGCCAGATAATTGCTGCGGAAAATGATGGTGCCGATGCGCTATCTGGAGTTTTTCCATGGTGGTTGTTACCCGGTTTCTAATTTCTGCTGAGGAAAGCTTCTGGTAAATAAGCGGTAGTTCAATATTTTCGAACACCGTTAATTCCTCAATTAAGTTAAAGCTTTGGAATACAAAACCAATATTCGTTTTTCGTAAATCGGCCCGTTGTTTTTCGCTGTAATTGGCTACATTCTGCCCCTGAAAATAAAGCTCGCCGTACGTGGGATTATCTAACAAGCCTAAAATATTCAGGAGGGTAGATTTTCCGCACCCCGAAGGTCCCATTATAGCTACAAATTCTCCATCCTTAATTTCCAGGTTAACCCGGTGCAAAGCTGTTGTTTCAACTTCATCGGTGGTGTATTTCTTCTGCAGATTAACAGTTTTAATCATGTACTCAATCTAAGGTATTTGCCATTGCTAAAAAGTAATTAATTCGCTAGCACAATTTATTAAAAACATTAGCAATCCGTTTCACTAAGGCTTATTCTTTCCTTATTTTAATAATTTACTTGTTTTTATCTTGGTTGCAGGCAACCCAATAAGAATGCCATGTTTAGTAAATAGCTGATAGATAAGTATTTGCTATGATTAGGAGAGTAGTACAAGAAGTTTAGTGTACGAAACCGAACATATATTGCCTGAAATCGAACACTTACATTATTATTTTACTAAATTTGGCTGGAAAGAGAATGGTAATAACTTGATAACTAGTAATATGGTTATTAGGTACCAAGCATGGCATTTTAGTTGTGCATTCGCCTGCTCCGGGCTAAAAGCCGGGTTTAATTAAAAGTACTGACCTTACCCATTTTTAAATGGCAAAACAAAATTAATTTTGCCGGATAAAGAACCTGTAAGTTCTAAGGTTTTCTTCATTAAAAGTAAATCAGGAACTTCAATAGTATAATTCAAATAATTTAATTCATTTCCAGACGCGCCTGCATATGGCTAAAACCGACGCGAAAATTTTAATTGTAGATGATCAAGAAGATATCCTAACGGCGGGCCGGATTTTTTTAAAACAGCATTTTACGTACGTCCGCACGGAGTCTAATCCTAATCGTATTCCGTACCTGATGCAAAACGAGCATTTCGACGTGATCATGCTCGATATGAATTACTCCATTGGCGCAACTTCCAGTAGAGAGGGGTTTGATTGGCTGAAGGAAATTTTAGAGCGCGACCCCAATGCCGTGGTTATTTTAATTACCGCTTACGGCGACGTAGAAATTGCGGTAAAAGCCTTAAAAGAAGGTGCTACCGATTTTGTTTTAAAACCCTGGCAAAACGAAAAGCTTCTGGCTACTTTGCTCTCGGCTACGCAATTGAGTAAATCAAAAATCCAGGTGCGGCATTTAATGGCGCGTCAGCAGCACATTACGCAAACCATTGAAAAAAACTACGGCGAATTTATAGGGATGTCGCCGGCTATGCAAAAGGTTTACCAGACCATTGAAAAAGTTGGGCCTACCGATGCTAACGTTTTAATTTTAGGGGAAAATGGAACGGGTAAAGAATTAGCCGCCCGCGCTTTACACCGTAAATCGCCGCGTAGTGCCGAGGCGTTTATTAACGTTGATTTAGGTGCAGTAAGCGAAACTTTGTTTGAAAGTGAATTATTCGGGCATGCCAAAGGCGCTTTTACCGATGCCAAAGAAGAGCGGGCCGGGCGCTTTGAAACCGCCTCCGGAGGAACGCTTTTTCTCGACGAAATTGGTAACCTTACTTTACCGTTACAGGCAAAATTATTAACCGCGCTGCAAAGCCGCCAGATAATCCGGCTAGGTACCAATAAATCCATTCCGATTAATATCCGGTTGGTAAGCGCTACTAACATGCCGCTGCACGAAATGGTAGGACAAGGACGGTTTCGGCAAGATTTGCTTTACCGGATAAACACCGTAGAAATTCAATTGCCGCCTTTGCGCGAACGGAAAGAAGATATAAAATTACTAGCCGAACATTTCCTTAATATTTACCGCCGTAAATACCAGAAACCTACTCTGGAACTAGAACCGGAAACATTAAAGAAATTAGCCGAATACCACTGGCCGGGTAACATCCGCGAACTCGACCACGCCATTGAACGCGCTGTAATTATGAGCGACGAAAGAACTTTACGGATTTCTGATTTTGGCTTTGCCGCTAATTCTTCTAAAAACGAAGCTAGCTTAGATGCTGATTTAACTTTGGATGCGCTCGAAAAATTAATGGTGCAAAAAATGCTGGCTAAATACGCCGGCAACATCACGCACGCTGCCCGCGAGCTAGGCATTACCCGTACCGCCCTTTACCGCCGAATCGAGAAGCATGGTTTATAATAATTTCCGCGTCCGCCTGCTGCTCAAAATACTAAAACTGGTTTTTACCATTAGCCTTTTGGCTTTTGTTTTAATCTACCCGCACTGGTATGTTTCCGGGTTTTGCCTTTTGCTGCTTATTACGGCTCAGGTTTATTTTTTACTCGAATACGTAGAGCAAACCAATCGCGAACTCACTCGTTTTTTCTCGGCCATCCGGTATTCTGATTTTACCCAGCGTTTTGCCCCGGAAGGTAAAAACAGCACCTTTCAATCGTTGTACCACGAGTTTAACGAAGTAATTATGGCTTTTCAGCGGATTAAAGCGGAGAAAGAAGCCAACCATTTGTATCTGCAAACTATTGTAGAGCACATGAACATTGGAATATTAGTTTTTGATGCCGAGGGCGAAGTAAAATTACTAAATAAGGCAGCCAAAGAATTACTTTGGTTACCGTATTTAAAAAACATTCAGGCTTTGGAACGTACCAGCCTGGAGTTATTGGCTACTCTTTATAGCTTGGAAACCGGCGATAGTAAATTAGTAACTCTTAACCGCGAAGAAGGGTCGGTGTTGCTGGCTTTACGGGCTACCCAATTGCAATTACAAGGCGAACAGTTAAAAATAATTTCATTGCAAAACATTCGCTCCGAAATGGAAGAACAAGAGCTGGAAGCCTGGCAAAAGCTTATCCGGGTGTTATCGCACGAGATTATGAATTCAATTACGCCGGTCGTTTCTTTGGCCTCGAGCATCCACGATTTAGTAGCTCAGGACTTAATTACGCAAACGGCCGGGGGGCACATTACCGTAGACGAAGAGGTAATGACTGATGTGCAAACGGGTTTGCTTACCATTGAAAAACGAAGCGAAGGCTTGCTGCATTTTGTGCACGATTACCGCAAGCTAGCCCGGGTACCAAAACCAAATCTGAAGCCAGTAAAATTAAAAAACTTATTTGAGCAACTGGATGCCTTGCTACGCACCGAAATGGGGTACCATAAAGTAAAATTTGCTTTGTATATTCCTAAAGAAGAAATGGAGATTTCTGCTGATGCCGAATTAATTAGCCAGGTACTCATAAACCTGATAAAAAATGCGATGGAGGCCTGTGCTGGTTGCGAGAACCCGAAAGTAGAAGTTTATGCCTATTACGATCCCCTGGAAAATAACCGGGTGCGGATTGATGTAAAAGATAACGGACCCGGCATTCCGGAAGAAATTATTGATAAAATATTTATTCCCTTTTACACCACTAAAAAAGAAGGCTCGGGTATTGGTTTGAGCTTATCGCGCCAAATTATACGTTTGCACCGGGGCACTTTGCGGGTAAGCAGCCAACCAGACAAACAAACGGTTTTCTCGTTATTATTCTGATTGGTTTGGGTTAACAACAACCTTCAACCAATTGGTAATATACTTTTTAAAGCGCATTATTTTGTTACAAATACTATTTGCCTTTTTCTAGAATCAGGCAGAAAAGTAGTTGTCCATAATTTCATTAAGCATTTCTATCGTTAAAGGCTTGCTCCGGAATTCAGCTACTTCGGCAATTCCATTCGCCTTTTTTTCATCGTCGTAATTTACAGATGCCGACAAAATGATAATAATGGGCGGATTACTTCCAGACTCTATCTTTTTGTACTCATCAATAAAATCCCAGCCCGTCAGGCCGGGTAAGTTCAAATCCAAAAAAATAAGTTCGGGTTTTTCCTGTTCTGCTCTGCCCGGACTTTTTAAAAGGTTTAATGCTTCTTGAACTGTTTCGGCTATCTGTATATTTCGGGTTAACTGGGTTCTGTCCAGCGTACGTTTATGTAAAAAATTAGTAGTCGCATCATCGTCAATTAACAAAACGTTTAACTTTCTACTCATGGTTATTGTATTTAGTAAATAGGTAACTTAAAACGAAAAATACTGCCCCCTTCCGGGTTAGGTTCCACCCAAATTTTACCTCTGTGTAATTCTACAATTTTCCGGCAATGAGCAAGACCAATACCGGTACCTTCGTAAGCCGTTCGGGGGTGTAATCGATGAAATATAACAAAAATTTTCTCCCGGAATCGGGCATCAATGCCAATACCGTTATCAGCAACCGAAAATACCCAATAATTGTTATCTTGTTCGGCAGTTATTCTAATCTGCGGAGAAATATTTTTCTGCCGAAATTTTATTGCATTACTAATGAGGTTCTGAAACAATAATTTAAGTTCTAATCCATAGGCCTGCAGTTCAGGAAGTGAACTACTTGTAATAGTAGCCTGATTTTCCTGAATGTACGTGCTTAAATCAGTTAAACATTCTTGTAGAATAGTATTACAATCAACTTTCTCCAATAATTTATTTTTACCCAGGTGAGAGTACTCCAGCAGACCGGTAATTAATGCGCGCATCCTTACGGCAGACTGCGATAAAAAGCCGAGGTAAATGGAGGTCATTTCGTCCATTTCACCTTTATTTTGTTGTTCCAAATTAGCAACTACGGTGGTAATGGTACGCAAAGGTTCTTGGAGGTCGTGGGAAGTGATAAAGGCAAATTGTTCTAATTCATGGTTCTTGTGCTTTAAGGTTTCAACCAGGTGCTCCAATTTAATGCTTTCTTCCTTTAATTGCATCTGCAGGTACGCTTCCTGGGTTATCGTTTTCTGTAAACCTTTAACCAGCATGTCTAACAGCGCCACACAAACTACATTTAAACAAATAAGATTGGAAGAAACTGCTATCCAGGATTCTGTATTATATAGCTGCGTTAAAGTAGAGTTTAGCAGCTTAAAATGAATAATAAGGGCAAAAATAACGCAGATAATTAGATTAAGGAGAATACTTTTGTAGGCGACGGACACCGGAAAAATAAGGGCCGTAAAAATAGTAATGGTTAACAAATACAATAATCCCGGCCCGAAAGAACCTAAAAATAGAAGCAATATCACAGCTAGCATATAAAGCATCGCCATGGCTAAAATCTTCCGGATAGCTAAACTTAGATTCGGGTGAAAGGCAATCAGAACAAAAGAAAGAACGGTTACAATATCAACAAAAGCTAAAAATATTAAACCTTCTTTTAAAGACACCCATACACCCGGAATTAAGGCTACCAAACTTACAGGTAAAAAATAGACAAAAGCATTCGTAAACACTTTATCGCGCCAATAAGCCAAATCTTCTATCTCTGGCTTATTCTTGCCTAGTAAATTTTCTTCCGTAAATTGTCTGTACTGCAGCCAATAACTCATTTAAATCTTATTTATATAGGTGCAAGTCTTTAAAACTGCCCTAAATTAATATTAAAAGGCTGTAGAAAAGGTTATATATAAGTTAATTAATTTTTTCAGAATTGACAGGTTTTATAGGGAAAGTTTAAGTTTGATATATCTATTTAAAAGCAAATTTTTGGTGAGGATTTAAGTGTTTTGCGTAAACTAGGCAGATTGAATGCTTTTATTTTAATGTTGTTGTGTAGTGAAAAAGTAGTAAACCAATAGCCAGAATTGTTAAAATAAAGCAAATGTATAAACTTAAAATAGTCCTACAATTGCAGCTTTTAGTAATTCTGAAAAAGGCTAAGAGGTAAATCTTATAATGTAAATTTTAACATTTACTTTTAATATTTATAAGTTAAAAATCACCAAGTTATTCCTTGGTCTTATTAAAAACTAGTGTCCGGAATCAGGCAGTTGTTGTTCGATATTGAATATTCTTTTTCATTTCTTTTTAGGTTAAATGGCACTTATGGCAAATAAGGCAGCATTTTTAATTGTGGTACCTTTATTGAAATTTAGTTGAGTGCCATAAACATAAACAACCAATATTGATGGAATCTCCTTCAGGCCTAACCGAAATCAGAATATATAATGAAAGCAAGTTTTGGTTTCCTGGCCGTTGGGTGGGCGGAATCAGTTTAATCATTAGTCCTCTGTTATTGCTTACGGGAGTATTGCTCCGGCTTCCGTATCATTTCTTTTTTCCGCAGCAACTTGCCGCGTACCAAGAGTACCCTACATTAATTTTTGCGGCGTATAGTTTTTTTCTGGCGGGTAATATCTTACTGAGCTTAGCCGTATTCACCCTGATTCAGTTAATTGGCCTTCGAAAACCTAATTGGGCAATTAGCGGGGGCATTATGGTTTCGCTGGGGCTTTTTGCGCGAACCTTTCACGCAGGCATTGATCATTTAGCTTTTCAATTAGTTCCCATCAATAATTTAGAACTAGCTACCAAGACCGTTGCCAGTTCTTACGGCGCATACCATATTGTTTCCGCGCTTTCTCCTTTTATTCTTTTCGGTTGGGTAGTGCTGGCAATTGGTGCGTATATTTCTGGAGTTTTACGAATTGTTCCCTCCCTTGCTCTTGGGTTAATGGCTTTATTAATGATTGGGGTTTTAAAAGGTAGTTCGGCAACTTCTGTTGTAGCAACCACGGGACTTTGCGTAGCCTTTATTCCCTTAGGTCTTAAAGTTATTTCTAATGGTCCTCAACCCAAGTTAGTTACGGTTGTTAAATGGACGGTTTTTCTGATTGTATTATTAATTATACTTTACTTTTTAGGACAAGCGGGATAATTGCCAAGATTTTATCTTCTTAAAATCTATTCCGGCTTTTTAGCTTGCGGGCTTCCGGCGGGAACTAGTAAATTGGTGTCAGAGAGCCAATCGGCGAGCCGTTGGGGCCAAGTAGCTACCGAATTTAATTTAGAGCGTTGGCCCATATTAAAACCATGACTGCCTTGGGCTAAAATGTGAGCCTCCACTGGTACTTTTGCCGCCCGGTACTTCTGTAAAATTTCGATGGTAGAACCAGAGCAGCAAGGATCGTTATTAGCAGTTAATAAAAAGGCGGGCGGGGCATCGCTGGCGATAGTAGCGGGGATAAAACCCGGCCCCGGATAAATTAATACTAAAAAATTTGGTTTGCTGTTCAGGCGGTCAATCGGGTCTGTGGCTTTCGCGTCGCCGGTACCGGGGCCATAAGCTACCATGTTGGCTACTTCGCCGCCGGCCGAAAACCCCATCATTCCTACCCGATTGGGGTCAATACCCCATTCTTTAGCGTGACTCCGAACCAGCCGTAAGGCGCGTTCGGCATCTTGCCGGGGATGTTTGTCGACGCTATAAGGTGAATTTTCTTCGCGGCCTAAACGATATTTTAACACAATGGCGGCTACTCCCAAATTATTCAGAAAAGTAGCTGGTTCTACTCCCTCGGCGTTGTATACCAATTCGCGATGTCCTCCGCCCGGGCAAATCACTACGGCAGCTCCGGTTGCTTTTTCTTTGGGCGGTAAAAAAACAGTAACAGAAGGATTATGTATATTTTTTACCCACCAATCTTTGGCTTGCTCCGGCTCATTCCGGCGACTTTCGAAACCAGGTGCTCCTTTAGGCCACAACGGAATTGTAGTGCCTTTTTCCTGCGCCTGGCCGGGAATTATAAAGGAAATTGAAAGAAAGAGGCTTACCAAAATTGGAACCAAAATGAATCGCACGGGCATATTACTAAATTTAACTTCGGAATGAAGATAACAGAATTAGAAGAATTAGCATAGCAAAAAAGAATAGGATAAGAAAAGATCTTACAGCTTTACTTTAAGGAGTTAATCAAAATAGTAAGAAGTAGTTCTATAGCGGACTTTGATGTTGTTCTTTGGAGCCGGTTCCCGTCTCTAGGCGGCGGTGCTAACTTGTTTGATATTTCAAGTTTTGCCTCATAGCCAGCGGGCCTCGTTTGGCTCTCTCGCCCTCGCTAGCCTTCCTTTCCTCGTCTCCGTCTGCGGAATGCCTCCGGCACAGGAATCCTAGCAGGTGCTCCACAGCCAAACTGGTGTCTTTGCGCTTAGCTTAGGTTTTTACTTTTTTAGAAATATAAGATGGTATTAAGCCAATTTATTAGAATCTGCTAAGAGGGAAAGCAGAACCCGGATGTTTAATTATTGTCATTTGTAGCCGCCCATTAAAACTATTACTCTTCTCCTTAAATAAACAAGTTAATTATACAAGATGTGGAAGAAAAGCAGTAGCTAAGTACGAAGATACCAGTTTGGCTGTTGAGGGCCTTTTAGCGTTCTGGTGCTGCAAAGCAGCATGGCGCAGTGCAACGAGCCAAAGTTCGCTAAACTGCCCGAAAGAGCCAAACGAGGCCCGCCGGCCACGAGGCAAACTTAGGCTTGTCAAACAAGTAAGCACCACAAAATGGAGACTTGGAAAGGATCCAAAGAAAACGCTTACCAGCAAGCAAACTCTATAGTAGCTTTCTGATAAAATTTAATATTAATTGAAAGTTAGCGGGCATTTACCTGCTTTGCTAAAATCCATGTTTTCCAGGTAGTAAGATCTGACTTGATTAACTTAATTGCCTGGATTTACTTTTTACTTCAGGGCAAGTAATCAGAAAATATAATAAGATATTGTTTATAAGGCTCCAGCTTTTTACTTTAAAGTAGTTTTGCAAGGTTCAGGATTGACTATCATTAAACTGGGTCGGCAGGCTTTTAAATCAAAGTATTCAATTATATGTTATATCATTTGATTAAAGTAATTTAGGGTAAGCAATAGCTGTATCTACACTTTTAAATACCTTACGCTACCTTGGCAACCTGCTGCCCAATAATCTGGTTAAGTTGGTGTGCCGGCACAACGCCTGATTGGCGCCACAGAATACGGCCCTGGTGAAATAAGATTAACGTGGGAATGCCCTGAATGCCATATTGCTGCGACACGGCCTGGTTATGATCAACGTTAATTTTAATTATTTTTAATTTACCGGCTTGAGTTTTCGCTACTTGTTCAATAATAGGAGCCATTGTTTTACAAGGGCCGCACCAATCGGCGTAAAAATCTACTAAAACCGGCATGCCGGGTGCATTAATTAATTCTTGAAACGACTTTTTAGCCATAATTTTGTTAATGCTTAAGGTTTACAATAGAAAATAGTAAATTCTTCTATAACTTGTTTCTTTTACTGAATCCGGAGTTAATTGGTTAAGGAGATAGTTCTATAATCCAGTGCGTTTATTTAATTGAGGTGGTTGTTGAAGCAGATAAATTTTAGACGTAAAATTTATACCTATGAAAAAAATAATTTTAATAACCGCGGCTATATTAGCAAGCTTGCTTACTTTTTATTTCTTTTCGGCGGCAGAAACCAATGAAGTGGCTCAAGGAAATAAATCTAAAGTTACGGTAGTGTACCTGGTTCGCCACGCCGAAAAGGACACCGCCAACCCTGACGAGAAAGACCCTGATTTAACGCCCAATGGTTATGCACGGGCCAAAGCCCTGCAACGTTACCTGCAAAATACCCCGATAGATGTTTTTTTAGCCACACCCTACAAGCGAACGCGGCTTACCTTAGAACCAACAGCAGCTGGTCGAGAAATAAGTACCTACCAGGCGCACGGCTATAAGGCCTTGCAGCAATTGATTAAACAAAAATATGCTGGTAAAACAATTTTAGTAGCCGGCCATAGCAATACCCTCCTGGATATAATCGAAACTTTAGGGGCACTTCCACCGGTAACAACCATTGCTGATTCTAAATACGATTATATTTTTAAAGTAACTCTTCGCCCGGGCAAAAAACCAAAAGTAGAAACCGCTACCTATGGTACTCCCACCACTTAACCAGCCAGGTTAAAATTTAAAAAGTATTCATGCTGTATTTAAGTAGAAAAGTTCTGGATGAAAAATAAACTTGTAGGGCTGCTAAAGAATAAAGAAAATTTAAGTGGTAACTATTTGGTGGTAAGTTATATACATGCTGATAAAAAAAGCAGGAGTGTTTTCTTCTCCTGCTTTTTTATCAAGTCTTATCCAGACTAATTTAACCGGAAATTTTTTAAATTCTTTGGGATAAGCGGATTAGAATCCATTATTAAGGCTTGTTGTACCATTAAGGTAATGATAAGTACAATAGCTATTTGCAGGTTGCTTAAAATACGAGCACTACCCGTAGTCGCTTCCGAATCCTGAACCAGTTCTTCGCCTACTTTTACCTGAATATCGCTGAGCATTACTAATTCTTTGTGGATTTGCGTAAATATTCCGGCAATTTCATTTTCAGCAAATTGGGGAATTCCTGTTTGCGCAGCATTCACTAAGAGTTGTATTTCTAAAGCATTGTACCGGTTTAATTTTTCTTTAAAATTCTGGAAAGTTTTACTTTCTTCATCCACTAAATAAGTGGTTTCAAACTTCTTAATTAAAGAGTTAATCTGATTGGTGTACGAAGCCAGTTCTTTTTGAGCAGCTTTTTTATTGGCTAACGAAGGCTGAACAAGGTATTTCTCCAGAATCAGCCGTTTATTATACATTAAATCGTTAATATGAAAAAGTTCGGCTGCCGGAATTAATCGATCGTTATAAATGGAAGAAACCGACGTATTTATATCTTTCATTAATCTTTTCTCTAAAAAACTACTGCCCAGAATAATCGCCACCACTACCATTAACAACAGCGCCGGTTTTGCTTTTTGATGAATTTTATATAGGAATTGCATGGCTATTTTATTAAATAAAAAATAATTTACTAAATAAATCTGGCATTTCCATTTTTAACCGAAATAAGTGAGTCAGAAATATTTAGCCAATCTGCTTTATAATAAGAACGGCCATTCAGAAAATTAATTATAATGAATCAGTTAAGGTAAGAATTACTCCCAGGTATGAAATTAAACAGCTTTTAATTATTGATTCGAAACTGAGAGCAAGGGCTGCTTGGAACAAATTCTTGATAATAAAGGCAGTGATTTTACTTTAAGGATTAAAATAGCGGCAAATGGAACAAACAATAGTTTAGGAGAGCAACTAGTAATTTCCTAGAAACATAGTAAGTAAGCGGACAAAATTGGTTTACTAAATTGGATGCCGAAATTGTTGTAATATTAAATTGAATAGTTGCTACTTACTTATACAAGCGTCTAAAATCTACTAGCTTTATACTTATGTCTCTTTTCGTTACCGGAAAATATATATCATTTAGAAGAATAGCCGGAAACAGCAATAATAATAGCCCCAATTGCCATTAGTCCTGCTCCTAAAATGACGGGCCAATCTACTTTTTCTTTTAAAAAGATAACAGCAAATACAATGGCGAACACCAACGATAATCTTTCCAAAGGCGAAACGCGCGAAGCATCGCCCATCTTGAGGGCATAAAAAGCCAATAATGAGGAAATGCAAGTTAAGAGACCAGCTAAACCTAAAAATACCCAGGTGCGTCGCTCAATTTGGCCTACGTCCGAAATATTGCCTTGCCAGGTTACCACTCCCCACGACACCAATAAAATAATAATTGCTTGTATGGCAAAAACTAAATTAGAATCTACATTTTTAATAGCTGCTTTAGATAAAGTAACTACTATAGCAGAAGTAAAAGCTGCCAGCAAAGAAAAGAGAATCCACATAAGCTACGTTTAAATTAAGCGAGGTTATACCTTAATCTTAGGTATAACCCAGTTAAAAAATTCCAAAAGAAAGCGAGTTTCTTCTAACGGCACTTAAATTGGTAAGTTGTACTTTTACCAGCCTAGGTAAGTAAATAATGATTAGTGTACTGCTGGAAGTAAAGCAAATAGATTCTTGAAGGAACTTTTATAAATTAGTAATCGGATGACCATTCACTTCTGGGCTGTACTTAGCTTGCTCGGGCTAGGTATGTTAATGAGCGTAATAGCTGGTAAATTAACAATTTTTGGGGCAATTACCGGTGGCTTACTGGGAATGGCCATTTACCTGGGGGCGGGTTATACCGGTATTTTTATGCTTGGCTTGTTTTTTATTTTAGGAACGGCAGCCACTTCCTGGAAACAGCCCTACAAACAAAATTTAGGCTTGGCCGAAATAAACAAAGGCCGCCGCACGGCGGGCCAAGCCTTTGCTAATGCGGGAGTAGCAGCTATTCTGGGCCTATTAGCGTTTTTCTTTCCGGCAAAAGCCGATTTGTTCCGGGTTATGCTGGCAGCTGGTTTTGCTTCGGCCACTTCCGATACGCTCTCCTCGGAATTAGGTAACGTGTACGGACGCCGGTTTTATCATATTCTTACCTGGCAGAAAGGAGTACGCGGTTTAAACGGGGTAATTAGCCTGGAAGGTACCAGCTTTGGAATGATGGGCAGTGCGTTAATAGGGTTTTTGTTCGGGCTTGGCTTTGGCTGGAGTTGGGCCATAGTAATTATTATAATTGCTGGAATTTTAGGTAATTTTTTTGATTCTGTTTTAGGGGCAGCGCTGGAAAATAAAGGCTATCTCTCGAACGATGCTGTTAATTTACTAAATACCTTGTTTGCTGCTTTAATCGCCGGAACTCTTTATCTGGTAATAAATTAAAAGCTCCGTTTACCTCTTTCGTACATCACCCAAAAATCAGCTTTTCTGCGTGGGCACCTTTGCTATACCCGCCTAAGCTAAACTTTACTGCTCCCTAATCTGTTTTACCTAAGTTGTGTGTGATTAGGGATATACCCTGTCTGTAATTAAACGTTTAAGTACTCCTATACGGAATTTGTTTTATCATTTAATAAAAATATTATGAATACCACTCAGCCTAAAAAGCTATCGGATATACCCCTTTCTGTTTTGGACTTAGTGCCCATTTTAGCCGGAAAAACACCCGCTGATTCTTTCCGAACCAGCCTGGATTTAGCGCAGCAAGTAGAGCGCCTGGGCTATAAACGTTATTGGATGGCCGAACACCATAACATGGTAGGAATTGCCAGTTCGGCCACTGCTGTTTTAATCGGGTACATTGCCGGCGGTACGTCCACAATCCGGGTAGGTTCCGGTGGAATTATGTTACCTAATCACGCACCTTTAGTGGTGGCAGAGCAATTTGGAACGTTGGCTTCGCTTTACCCCGAACGGATTGATTTAGGGCTTGGCCGGGCTCCTGGTTCCGACCAATTAACGGCTATGGCCCTACGCAGGAGTCTGCAAGGTTCGGTTAATGATTTCCCGGAAAACGTAGAAGAAATAATAACTTATTTCTCATCCGAAAATTCTACTTCGCCGGTACGGGCCATTCCGGGCGAGGGCTTGAACATACCCGTCTGGATTTTAGGGTCGAGTACATTTGGGGCACAACTTGCCGGTATTTTAGGATTGCCTTATGCCTTTGCCAGTCATTTTGCACCCACTTATTTGCAAGCTGCTTTAAAAGTTTACCGCGAAAGTTTCCGGCCTTCCGAGTCGTTAAAAGAGCCTTACGTAATGGTGGCCGCTAACGCCATAGTAGCCGACACGGAAAACGTAGCCCATCGCTTAGCTACCAGTTTATTTGCTTCTTTTTTAAATGTAATCCGGGGTAAATCGCAGCCCTTACAGCCACCGGTAGAAAACCTGGAAGACTTTTGGAACGAGGCAGAAGAATACTCGGTACAGCAAATGCTCCGTTATACTTTCATTGGTAATCCGCAGCAGGTAAAAGAAAATCTGCAAGCTTTTATGGATAGCACGCAAGCCGACGAACTGATTATTTCCTCGCATATTTACGACCACCCGGCCCGGGTGCGTTCTTACCAATTAATTGCAGAAATGCGTCAGACTCCGGAACCGGTTAAGTTTGAAACCACCGTGTAAAAGCCAATATTTTTAAAATTCTGAAGTGTTATTTTATAACCAGGTATTCTGAGAGGCATCTTTTCGGAGTACCTGGTTTTATTTTTACCCTACATTACTTTTCTGAAAAAAGCCGACAAACGCTCCCAACTTATATATTTGCAAAAACAACCTTTCGGCTATGACACCAGAAGCACACTTTGAAAAATTAGGTTTAGAGTTACCACCTGCTCCGAAACCTTTGGGGGTATACAAACCCTTATTGTTAGATGGCAAATATTGTTACGTGTCCGGCCATGGCACGGTACAATCTGATGGCTCCCTTATTATCGGTCGTATTGGTCAGGACATGACACCCGAAGAAGGCAAATTAGCAGCCCGGCAAGTAGGTTTAGCTATTTTAGCCACTCTAAAAGCTAATTTAGGCAGCTTAAACCGGGTAAAAAGAGTAATAAAAGTACTCGGAATGGTTAATTGCGTATCTAACTTTGAAAAGCACCCCTTTATTATTAATGGTTGCAGCGAGTTGTTTGCCCAGGTTTGGGGCGAAGAAAATGGTATTGGTGTGAGAAGTGCAGTGGGTATGGGTTCTTTGCCCGATAACATTCCGGTAGAAATTGAAGCTTTATTTGAGCTTATCTAGTTATAGAATAACTGTTCACGATAGGTTTAAATTAAAAAGAAGGAAGATTTTTCTTTGTTTAAAGAAAGATATTAAAATCAGCCCATTTATTTTCTAAGGCTACCAACCAAAACAGATAACAATACCCTAATAGTTATGCGTGAAACAGAGGTTCTTCCCTGGTACAGTATCTCCAACATAGATGCAATAGATACCCCCGCACTAATTGTATTTCCGGAGCGAGTAAAACAAAACATTCAGTTGCTAACTTCTATGGTGTCGGGAGTTGAATGGTTGCGGCCGCACGTAAAAACCCATAAAATGGCCGAGGTAAGTGAGCTTTTATTGGAAGCCGGTATTACAAAATTTAAATGCGCTACCATAGCCGAAGCCGAAATGCTGGGGCAAGCGGGCGCACCGGACGTATTACTGGCTTACCAACCCGTCGGACCTAAAATAGAACGCTTGTTGCAATTAGTCCAAAAATACCCTAATACAGCTTTTTCCTGCATTGTTGATAACTTACCCATTGCCCAAAGTATTGCTGCTACTTTTGCCGAAGAAAATTTAACCTTACCCATTTTTTTAGATTTAAATGTGGGCATGAACCGTACAGGAATTGTGCCCGGCCCGGAAGCAATGGCTTTATACCGGGCATGTTACGAGTTAAAGGGAATAAAGCCCGTTGGTTTACATGCATACGACGGTCACTTGCGCGATCCGGACCTAAACCTACGAAAAACTACCTGTGATGCTGCTTTTGCTCCGGTTTCGGCCTTAGCAGATGAAATTGCGGCGGCTGGTTATCCGGCGCCCATAATGGTTGCAGGTGGTTCGCCTACTTTTCCTATCCATGCCCAGCGGCCCGGAGTCGAGTGTAGTCCTGGTACTTTTGTTTTCTGGGATTATGGCTATAGTTCTGTTTTAACGGAGCAACCATTTCAATTTGCCGCCGTGGTAGTTACCCGGGTTATTTCTAAAATAGATGCGCAAACGCTCTGCCTCGATTTAGGGCATAAAGCCATAGCGGCCGAGAATCCATTACCCCGGGTTATATTCTTAAATGCCCCCGATGCGCAGCCTATTTCCCAAAGCGAAGAACACCTGGTGGTAAAAGTAAAGCCAGAAAGCTCTTACCTGGTAGGCGATGTAGTTTACGGAATACCCGTACACATTTGTCCGACTTGTGCCCTTTACGATAAAGCCTATGTAGCCGAAGAAAATACTATTCAAACCAGTTGGGCCGTAGTTTCGCGAAACCGGTTTATTTCGGTCTGAATTTATTAGGTTGTAGGTTTTACGTTTTAAGTTATACGTTTACCTAAGTCACATAATGGCGCGAATTTACGATTTACTTCCGTGACTTTCATAAAGAAACAAGGCAAAGGACTAACGGAACCGCATTCCCAAGTACTTGAACAAGTATAGTGGGCCATACAAAATCAGTAGCTAAGCGCAACTGACACCAGTTTGGCTATGGAGAGCCTTCTAAGGTTCTGGTTCTGCGGAGCAGAATTCCGACGTTAGGAGGAAAGGAAGCTTAGACCAGCCCGAAAGAGCCAAACGAGGCCCGCCGGCCAGGAGGCAAACTTAGACCCTTGAACTGCATCAGCACCATCACCTGGAAACTTGAAAAGGCTTCAACAATAAGCAATACTAAAAGATAAAACATTAAAATACATGTTCACTATTGATGCCCACCTCGACCTTGCCATGAACGCCCTGGAATGGAACCGGGATTTACGCCAACCAGTACTAAACATCAGAGCGCGCGAAAAACATAAAACCGATTTTCCAGACCGGGGAAAAGGTACCGTTGCTTTTCCTGAACTTCGGCAGGGAAACGTGGGATTAGTAGTAGCTACCCAAATTGGCCGTTACGTAGCCCCGGATAATCCTCTACCAGGCTGGCACTCACCGGAACAGGCCTGGGCGCAAACGCAGGGGCAACTCGCCTGGTACAGCAGCCTGGAAGAAGTGGGAGAGTTGAGAGCCATAACCGATAAAGCTACTCTGGAAAATCACCTGCAGCAATGGTTGAATCCGGCCGCGAAACCAGAAAATTTACCTATAGGGTATATTTTAAGCTTAGAAGGAGCAGATTCGTTGGTTACCATTGGGCACCTGGAAAGAGCCTGGCAAAATGGATTACGGGCTGTTGGACCAGCACACTACGGTCCGGGTCGTTATGCCAACGGCACCGATGCTACTGGTCATTTAAATTCTCAGGGCAAAGAGCTAATCCGCGAAATGGAACGGCTCAACATAATTTTAGATGCTACCCACTTGTGCGACGATGCTTTTTGGGATGCTTTAGATATTTTCCATGGTCCGGTATGGGCCAGTCATAATAATTGCCGGAGCCTCGTTAACCATAACCGGCAATTCAGCGATGAACAATTAAAAGAATTAATAAACCGGAGAGCAGTAATTGGGGGAGCTTTTGATGCCTGGATGCTAGTACCTAACTGGAAACGAGGCGAATCTACTCCCCAAGGAATGAATTGTTCTATTGAAACAGTAATCGACCACTTAGATCATATATGCCAATTAGCGGGTAATGCCCGGCACATTGGTATTGGTTCGGATCTTGACGGTGCTTTTGGTAAAGAGCAAAGTCCGTATGATTTAGAGACTATTGCCGATTTACAGAAAATTCCTGATTTATTAGCCCAGCGCGGTTATACGGCAGAAGATATTCAAAACGTGATGCATGGCAACTGGCTGCGCTTTTTACGTAAGGCCTGGGCCTGATTTTTATATGGTATTTTAGCAATATCCCTCTAAAATTAGCTGGTTTATTGCACTAGTAGTATTTAAATCTTGTGAAATAGGTTATATTTCCGAAGTATACTTCTAAATTCTTATGAGTACCACCAAACAACTTCAGCGGTCGTTGGGCCTGCAATTAGTAATTGTAGTCGTAATTGGCAATATAATCGGGTCCGGAGTTTACAAAAAAGTAGCACCTATGGCTGCGGAACTACATTCGTCGGGTTGGATACTTGTTTGTTGGCTATTAGGGGGTATTATTACTTTATTCGGAGCCCTAAGTAACGCGGAAGTAGCCGGATTACTGGCCGATACCGGAGGCGAGTATTCTTACTACAAAAAAATATACAACCGGTTTTTTGCTTTTATTTTTGGTTGGTCTTTGTTCACTGTTATCCAAACGGCTTCTATTTCGTCGTTGGCTTATGTTTTTGCCCAATCGCTGAGTAGTTTAGTGGCTTTACCGCCCTTATTGCCGGGTTTAGCAGATTTTAATTTAGGTGGTGTTTTTTACCCCTTCGCCGATTTCAATGTAAAGTGTTTAGCCATTGTGCTTATATTATTGCTTACCTGGCTTAATACCCGGGGTATTAAAACCGGAGCTAACGTGAGTACGGGTATATTAATTTTGGTTTTTACGGGCATTTTTACCATTATACTTTTTGGAATAAGCAGCAATACCGCTCAACTAGCCCAACCTTTTCAGATGAGTACTACTACCGGCGAGGCTATTACCATTAGCAGCATTTTTACGGCCATGTTATCGGCATTTTGGGCTTACCAAGGCTGGGCTTCTATTGGCTACGTAGGCGGCGAAATAAAAGAAGCTAACCGGAATATTCCCCGCGGCATTGCCATTGGCGTTTTAATTATTATTGCCCTGTATTTCTTGGTAAATGCTACTTATTTGTCGGTTTTATCTATTCCGGAGCTAGAGCAAGTGCACGGGGCGGGCAACCAGATTGCCGCCGTAGAGGCCGTGCGAAGTTTCTGGGGTAGTAAAGGAGCTGTATTTATTTCCATTTTAATTCTGGTAACTACACTGGGTTGTACCAATGCTACTATTTTAACCAGTTGCCGTACCTATTTTGCGATGGCCCGTGAAGGCTTGTTTTTTAAACCAGTAGCTAGTTTAAATGACGTAAATACGCCGGCCAATTCTTTGTGGTACCAAGGCGTCTGGGCTTGTTTGCTGGTTCTTTCCGGCTCCTTCGATCAGTTAACAGATATGATTATTTTTGCCGTTTTTATTTACTACGGAGCAACTACTTTGGGCGTATTTATTTTACGCAAAAAAATGCCGGATGCGCATCGTCCTTACCGAGTATGGGGTTACCCGGTAGTGCCCGCCTTTATGATTCTTTTCTGTGCCTTGCTGGTAATCAACACTTTTTTTAACCGCCCCCGCGAAGCAGCTATTGGTTTGATTCTGATGCTAACCGGCGTACCTTTGTATTGGTGGTTTACCCGGCAAAAAGCCAGGCAACATGAAAAAGCAAATGCGTAAATGCAGGTACAATCCTTCTTAATCTATTCTGAATGAGGGTACATATAACCAGCAAAGTAGTTTAAACGAGTTGATTCAACTGCTCAGTATTTAATCAGAAGCTATTGAACGAGAATAGCTAATTTTTATTCAATTCTACTATTCGGCATTTACTAATTTATTTTTTATCGGAATACTAAAATGAACTTAATGGAATCTAATTCAATTAAGCTCATTTTAATAAGTGAATTTTGCATTAATTTAATATTACACTAATCAAATAGAAGATCTATTACTACACAGCGTAATTTATACCGGTAAAAGTAGTTTCTTAAAGCATAGAAATAGTAAAATATTACTTAATTGCCATCCGTATAGAACTTAATCTATCTAAATCCGGTTTAATCCGCATTGTTACTATTACATTTATTTAAGCCAGAATCTAAAGCATGTATTATACAGTTTATTTAAGTACCGCGGCGCAGTTAATGAGCGATGAAGAGTTGAAAAAAATTCTGTTGGTGAGCAATGCTAATAATCGTGATTTAGGTGTTACGGGAATGTTACTTTACCACGAAGGCAGTATTGTGCAGGTTATAGAGGGAGAGGAGCAAACCATAAAAAAACTTTACGCTAAAATTGCTAATGACCCCCGGCATAGAGGTATTATTAAGTTAAGCGAAGGAAAACTGGACCAGCGTAACTTTCCGGAATGGTCAATGGGCTTTAGAACCGTATCGGCTCCGGAGTTTGCTCAAGTAACTGGTTACCAAAATGTAAATGATAAATCCCTTTTGAAACCATCACCTGACCAGCCGGACCACAACGTACTTATTATTTTAAGAACCTTCTATCATACTAATATCGTACGTTTTTAGCCATGCGTATTGCAAAGTAGCAGAACCAAAGCGAACTGCTACTTTGCAAATAACTTCAACACCAGTTTCACTTACGTCACGGAAAAACTGGTTACTCTAATAAATATAGTAAATTTAGTAGGTTACAGCTGTTTTTGGTCTTCTTAAAGCATCTATGCTCCAAACCCCGGCTCCGTGCGCGGCAATGTAGAGGAATAAAAAGCAAAATAAAACGGCCAACTCACCTTGATTCAGGATGGGTAACGAACCTTTGGGAGCATGCGCCATAAAATAGGCAGCGGCCATTTCGCCACTCGCAATAAAGGCAGCGATACTGGCGAATAATCCGAAAGCAATTAACAAACCACCCACCAATTCTATTACTCCCGCTACCCCCATCATAGAGGCTAAAGGCATTCCGGCCTGGTCACCGGGTATTCCTAATAACTTCTGGCTGCCGTGCATTGCAAACAATAAGCCCGCTACAATCCGTAATAAGGCGTAAAAATAAGGTGCATACTTTCCTAAAATTGATTCCATAACTTTATTTTTGGTTAATTGGTTAAGTAATAAGTAAAGTATTAATGCAATGCAATTAGGTAATAAAGCACTCGTATCGAGCTACCAGATACAAGGTTTATTTCTATTTAATTAATAGGAGCAGGAGCGAAATAAGTTTAAATACAAAAATGATAGTATTGTTTAAAAAGAGTATTTTCTATCTATGCGTATAGAAACTTTTTTGCCAAACTATCCTCTGTTTTTATATCTCACTTATTAGGGTAATAAGTTAATACTTTTATATCGTTTATAGAGATTTTGTTTACCCAATTATAATAATTTATTTAAAACTATAAGGTATTTATACTCAAATATTTTAATACATCATTAAGATAGCATTTATTCATTTATAAGATTTATGGTAAATGGTAAATGGTATTTGCTAATTGCTATTTAGTAAATGTATATGCCCACCAGATTAAAACGCCTTGCAGCGGTAATCGCAGCCATGTAAGCCACCACCCGGCCTGATGGAGTTGCGTATACTGCAAAGCCATTTGAATATTAGCTGGAAATACGGCAATTAATAAAGCAATTAATAGCCAGGCAGCTAAAGGCCGGGTTTGGCCAGGAATTAATAAAAAACCAAATACTACTTCACAAACGCCGCTGGCAAAAATTAAAAATTCCGGATAAGGCAGCCAAGGTGGCATAATGGCCAGGTACATTTTGGGGCGCCAAAAATGAACAATTCCGGCACCTACGTAAAGTAACACCATTAAGTAAAGCGATAAATTTTTCATAGTGCTATGTACGGTAACTTTCTAATCTTTAGTTAAATTGATTTTATGGATTTTACCAGCGGGGCACATCCTTTAGAAAATAAACTTCTAAATCTACCCACTATGAAAATCCCTTACTCCCTTCCGCTTAAACTTAGTACTCTTTTAGTGGCCGGAGCTGCGCTTTCCGCGGTAATAATGATGGTAACCTTAAACCTCCTGCGACCCGCTGAGAGAATTATTTATCTGGTAACCCTTGTTCCACTAATTTTGCCCTTAGGGTACGTCTTTTTCTGGCAGCGCCGCGAGAAAAAACAACAACAGCACTCACCGCACATTCTAGCATTCTGGCAAGGAGTTATAAGTTATGCTTTAGCCTTTGATATAGTAAGTTTTGGCTGGAAGAAAGTTTTTGGCTTACAATTCAGGCCGGTGCCTTTATCTATTGCCGATATTCCTACTGGTGAGCAAGTACCTTCGTGGTTGATGTGGCATTTTTATGGTTACTCGCATACGTTTGGGATGATTGTGGCAAGTGCTCAAATTATTGGTTCCTTCCTGCTGCTATTCCGACGAACCCGCTTGCTTGGAACAATAATACTGCTACCGGTTATGGTTAACATTTTATTCATCAATTATTTTTACCAATTAGGAATTGGGCCTTTGTACCAGTCTATTGTTCTAGCTTTTGGGTTGGTGTATTTACTTTTAGCAGAGTATCCGCGATTAGTAACTTTTTTCTTTAATGCTCAGGAATCCTTACCCGCCATTTCTTTGGGAAGTAATAAAATAAAAAATGCTGTCCGCCTACTCATAATGGTGCTGGCCTTTGGCTATATCTACTTGTTTTATCTAAGAAGCCAGGCAGCCCGCGAATCGGAATTATATGGCGTGTACGACGTGAAAAGCCTGCGTATTAATAAACAACTCACCTCTTTAAAAGCCATGGGGCAAGATTCTATCCTTAACCGGGTGTATTTCGACGATGGCAATGCTTGTATTTTGCAGTTTAATAGCCACAAACGCCGACTCTTCGGACATTACGACTACGATCCTCAGCGTAAAACCTTTAAAAGTGTATTTAATTTTATAAGTGATCCGACCGGTGACTACATGCCCCGCCGTAAAACTGACACCTTGCAAGCTATTGTAACCCGTTTCGATTCGGGCAAGGCAATTTCTATCGCAGGTTTCATGGGCCAAGATTCTTTGCAATTGGTATTACAAAAAGTACGGTAGCTTTAGATATATTCTTAGAAAAAGTGACTGCTTTAAATTAAAGGATTGTGATGAGTGTAGCCTGATTTAAGTTTTGAGACCTGAAATAAGGTAAGGGTACTTTCTTAAGGGGTATTTCGAAATTATCGAGTTAACCAATCAATGTTGACTTAATTAAAAAAGGTTCTTCTACAAACTCAATACTTTAATCCTATAATTTTAGTAAAAACGGGAAGAATAGCAACTCTATTCTTCCCGTTTAGCATTAAGCCTTAAATGTTGTTGAACTGAGTTTTTGAATTGGTTACTGGAGTAGTAATTTTTGCCACTCGGCATGGCGGCGGATATAAGCTGAAACAGCAGGGAAGGAGGCAATTACTTTATAATTATTCTCTTGGGCGTATTGCAATCCCGTTTTAATTAACTCGTTGGCTACTCCTTGATTGCGCAAATCCTCGTCCACGTAGGTATGCGCAAAGTCAATCACGTTTTCACGGGGCAACGAATACGCGAGTTCCCCACCCTGGCCGTCAATATCAACGGTAAATTCCTGATCTTCGGTATTATGTTTTACTTGGATGTCTGTCATGGTACTAGGTAATTATATATTTGCCTTGTTAGTACCTACTTAAAAATAAAAAGTTTTACCGTAGAATAGAAAAGCATAAAATGGAAGGTATAAATCTATTCAGCAGGGATAGTTTGTGAATTAAGTAATATTATCAGTAAAGGTAAAATTAAGGCTAAAGCTAACCAAAACCAGCGCGTTATCTGGTGCTTGTGCTTCCGCGGAACCAGGTTGTTTAAAACCAGCATAGCTCCAATAATAACGGCCAGGTAAATTAAAATAAAATACACCACCGAAACCCACCGGGGTACAATTGTCGGGTCTTTAGTATCTTGGGTAAAAGGCTGATCAAACAAAAGATATTGTAAGCCAAAATACAAAGCACTCTCGAAGGCAATAAAGTAAATTAATTGCAGCAGGTTCTCGAACAAAAAAGAAAAAAGCTTTTTCAAACAAAAGGAGTTGAGCCGCTAAGATAATAAGGTTTTTAGTAAAAAGTGGTTTTGAACAAGTGCATTGTGGTAAATGATTTATGGCCAGGATAGAGATAAAAATTTGCCCAGCCTTCCGGCTTTTAACCAAGATTAAAAGTCAGGCAAAAACGGTTACTCTAACCTTTTGTTTAACTCTTGCTGATACTTCTCTCTTACTAATACTTCGTCAATCAGGCCATATTCCTTGGCTTCATCGGCTTTTAACCAGTAGTCGCGGTCGGAGGCATCGTGGATTTCCTGGTACGATTTACCAGTGTGTGAAGCAATAATTTCGTAGAGTTCCTGCCTCATTTTTAATATTTGCCGGGCTGAAATTTCTATGTCCGAAGCGGGGCCTTGTGCCCCGCTGGAAGGCTGGTGCATCATAATGCGCGCGTGTGGCAACGCCGAGCGCTTATTTTTAGCCCCGCCACACAATAAAACCGAACCCATAGAAGCAGCCAAACCGGTACAAATAGTTGCTACGTCCGGTCGGATGTACTGCATGGTATCGTAAATACCTAAGCCCGCATATACCGACCCACCCGGACTATTAATGTAGAGCAAAATATCTTTTTTAGCGTCTACCGATTCCAGGAAGAGCATTTGGGCAACTATAATATTGGCAATATTATCATCTACCGCCGTACCTAGAAACACAATGCGATCAGCCATTAAGCGCGAAAATACATCTACTTCCCGGAAATTTACCGGTCTTTCTTCAATAACCGAACGGGTCATATTTTCCATGGTTTGCACGTACTGGTCCACGGCCAGGCCGTTTAAAGACATACCCCGCACAGCAAACTGGCGGAATTCTTTTTTGTTATAATCTGCCGGATACATAAGCTTATTTTTTAGTTAGAAGTGAATAAAAAAGACATAAAAATTCTGCTCCAGCCCAAAAGGCCAGGTTAATAAAATGAATAAATATTTACTTATAATTATTAGAAGATTAGAGAAAGGAGAAAGCCAAAGCGCCGGCTTATTCTTATATTATTTAGTAAATTTTACCAGGAATAGCTGCCAGATAAATAGAATACTTTAAGAAAATAGGCGTTGGTGAATAGTTTGTAACTCTTTGCGCAATTGCTCCCGTCCGGCTACCCGCAAAGCTTGATACGCCAGTTTTTGTTGTGCCAAACTGCGTTGCCAATCCTGGTCCCATAGCAGCTGGATTTCTAAGTCAACGGTTTGCTCTTCCGGAAGACTATTCTTTAAGAAATCTTCGAGCCGTTTTATCTCTTCCAGTTCTGGCCGCATTTTTTCTAAGTTGTTGGTTGTACGTTTTAAGTTTAGAGCTTTGATGATTGATGCTATTATTCGGAGGTTAAAATCAAAATAGATGATTACCTAAAGTGCTGAATGGTAAATGCTGCCAGTGATTTTCGAAGGCGTTCCAAACATTTAAATTTTTGCACGCTGGCACTGTGTACCGTGCGATATTGATGCTGTTTGGCTATGGCCGGTATAGATTGACCAAAGTAATAAAAAGCCAGTAACATATCCCGGCACTTTTGGCCAAGTTGCTCCACATAATTTACTAATTCCAACGTAGATGAGCCTGTTTCGGCGGGTATATCATCTGCTAGGTCCGTTTTTTCTATTACTAACGCTTCCTGCCGCTGGCGTTTTTCTAATTCACGACGCCACAGGTTTTTGCAAACGCCCATTATATAAGTAGTTACCAAGGCCGTTAGAGTAAGTTCTTCCAGCATTATTTTTTCGTAAAAAAGAATTATAGCCTCTTGCAGCAAATCCTGTGCGTCGTCGGGGGTGCCGCCTTGTTGTTTTACATAATGCAGTACCATGGGGTAAGCCCGGGCGTAAATTTTAGTAAGCGTTTTTTCCCGGTTAGCTACTAGCTGTTGTTGCCAATCGGCAATCATTACGGGGTGGGATATCGTCTGCATACGCTTTTTTATGGTTTATCCGGATTTTAGTAAAATATCACCCTTATTTCTAGTAAAATTTACAAAAAAAATTATTCCGATATTTTATAAGTGGATTACCTAAGAAGCTGTTTCGTATAACAGATAAAAGCAGAAAATTTCGCCCCTTTATGATATGCTATCCACCAATCATAGCCTTCACTCAAATACTTGCTGGTGCAAACACCCAATAAGTGCTTTAAATAAGTAAACTTTAAAACTCTAAATAGGTGCTACATCTAAACTAATAGATTTTAAATTAAAGAGATGTTTGTTGATTTAAAATTGGGCTAAACCTTTATTTTAGGATAAATACCTTTACAAATGCTTATTAACTAAAATGCTGATCTACGATTTCGAGCAAAGCTTTTTTGGTAAGAGGTTTGTTTATAATTCCCGCAATATTGGCTTTTTTTACCTTATCCATGTCGCGTGGGTTAAGAGAAGTAGTTAACATAATAATTACAACAGATTGCTTCTGGTCAAAATTTAGTTCTTGGTAAGCCGCCAAAAACTCGAACCCATCCATAATGGGCATGTTAATATCTAATAAAATAAGGGTTGGACAACTTTGACCAGGACAGTTTTCTGAAATCACTTTTAGAGCTTCTGCGCCATTTCGGGAGATCAGTAATTTATCTGTTAACGACAGCCTGGTAAAAAGCAGTTCGTTTAGGTAATTGGCAGTTTCATCATCATCCACCAGTAAGGTGCAGGCAATTTTATTCATATTCGGAAAAGGTTTTAAAACAATTACTGTTATTTTTATTTAAGTAACCGGCCAAAATTTAGGAACTATACTAGATGCCGGGATTAATGTAAAATACCTAATGATAATCAAAGGTTAATTACGCAAAAGTCTAACAGCTACTACCTGGATAAAGGCGTTAATTTACTTATATTAATTAAAGACTACGTACAAAATAAACATGAAAGGTAGAACCTTCGCCCAATTTACTTTCTACTTGTATTTTACCGCCAGCATTTTCAATAATTTTTTTTACCATGTATAAACCAATACCAGTACCTTCTACGTGATTATGCAATCGCTTAAACATAGCAAAAAGTTTGTGTTGTTGCGCTAAATCTAACCCTAAACCATTATCCTGCACCGATAATATTTGGTAATTATCTGTTAAAGTACAAAATACCCGCACTTTGGGTAGCCGGTCGGGGGAGTGGTATTTGATAGCGTTAGAAACCAAATTGTAAACAATGCTACGCAGGTTTTTTTCAGAAAAACGAATGGTTGGGCAAAGGCTTATATCTATTACTATTTGGGCCTGAGCCGCTTCCATAATTGGAGCCAGGTCTAATTGCACTTCATTTAATAAGGCAGCCAAGTTCACCGGCGAAGCTTCTTCACTATTTTCTTTTTGTAATTTTGTGATTTCGGTTAAATGATCAATGGTGCGTTTAAAACGTTGCACCGAATCTAGAATTAAAGCTAAAGTGCGTTGCACCGAAATTTCCTGTAAACTTGTTGGTGGTAACTGTTCCAGCAATGCTTCTACCAGCCCTTCAATGTTCAGAATAGGGGCTTTTAAGTCGTGAGAAGCTGTATAAATAAAGTTATCTAAATCTACGTTAATACGCGTGAGTTGCTGGTTGGCTTGCCGGAGTTCAGAGTTTACTGTTGCTAAATCTTCGGCCAGGCTTTTGGCTTGCTGCTCACTTTCTTTAATAGCCTGTTGCGCTTCTACCTGATCTGTTATGTCCGAAACCATGCTGTAAAACCCAACTACTTCGCCTTCCCGAATATGCGGCACATAACTGGTGCGAATGTATTTAGTAAAATTGTCACGGTAAGGCATGCGGGCTTCAAAATTCAATCGTTCACCGGCCAGCGCCCGATCAATATATGACTTCACTCCTTGGTAGGCCTTTTCGCCTACTACCTCCCAAATTGGACGATTTAATAAATTTTCTGGTTTTTGCTGGAACCATGCCTCGTAAGCTTGGTTTACAAATCGGTATTTTTCCTCCCGGTCGAGGTAGCTGATGAGCACCGGTAAAGCATCGGTTATAAGTTGTAGTTGTTGGGCATTGGCTTCAATTGACTGGCGTGCCTTTACCTGATCGGTTACTTCGTAGGCGAAAGCCATTACTCCATCTACTTCTCCTAGACTGTTGCGGCGGGCTTGATACGTAAAGGTAGTGTAAATTTGCTCCAGTGGTCCTCCATGTTGGCGGGCTAGCATTAAGGGCATTTCCTGAGCCACGAAAGATTCTCCCGATTGATGAACCTTAGTTATAATGTCAATAATAGGAGTTTCCTTTAACTCCGGGAGAGCCTCCAGCAAGCTTTTACCCAAGAGCTCTCTGCCCGGAAATATTTGCTGGTAAGCTGGGTTTACTAATTGGAAAACTAAGTCAGCCCCATCCAGAATAACAATTGGGGCCGGGGCTTCCATAAACAACTGGTGCAATATTTTACGTTGCTGGTCGGCTTCCCGGCGGGCTAAAACTTGCTCTGTTACATCGTAAGCAAAGACCGAAATACCGGCAATTTGATTATTCTCCCGGTAGGGCTGATATGTAAAATTAAAATATCTATCTTTTTTAACCGAGTTCTTTACTTCCTCAATAGTAAGCAGCAACTCATTTCCGTAATAAGTTTCCCCGGTTTGATATACTCTATCCAGTAATGCCACAAAGCCCTGATCTACCGCTTCCGGCTGAATTTCGGCAATAGTACGTCCGCGCATAGAGCGGCCCGGGAAGAGCTGCTGGTAAGCTTGGTTGTGGTAATCTACACGATGTTCCGGTCCGCGCAGCAAAACAATGCTGGCTGGTGTTTGTTCAAAAACCTGGTAAAATGCTTCCCGTTCCTGCACTTGCCGCTTGGTGGTAGCTAATACTTCAGCTTGCAAAGAATCGGCGCGTTGTTGGGCATGCACTTTATCTGTAACGTCCACAATAAAGGCTAGAATTCCTTGAATTTGGCCTGCCCCGTTTCTTATAGGCTGATAAATAAAATCGGCGTACTGTTGTTCGTTATTGCCCGTACCTGGGTCAAAAAGTTGAATGGGGGTTTCTATACCAATAACAGGTTGCCCGGTGGTATATACCTGGTTTAATAAATCAATAAAGCCTTGTTCCACCACTTCCGGAAAAACTTCCGCCACAGTGCGTCCGAGTTGAATGCGATTGCCAGATAACGCCTGAAAAGAATCATTAAAAAACGTGTAACGGTGCTCTGCGCCCTCTAAGGTGGCAATGCTGGCCGGTACTTGTCCTAAAATTTGGTGGAGGCGGCTCTGTTGCTCTCGTAAATGTTCCCGTTGCTGCTCTGTTTCCCACAAGGCAGCTTGTAAGGCAATGGTGCGGTCAATTACTCGGGCCTCTAATTCTTCGTTTAGTTGCTGCAGGGCTTGTTGGGTATCTAACAACTCTGCGTAATTATTGTAATACTCTTCGTTGGTGGCAACTAACTCTTCGTTGGTAGTTTGTAGTTCTTCGTTGAGCGCCTGTAATTCTTCGTTAAGTTCCTGTACTTCCTGGTGGCTGTATTCAACCTGGCGACGGGCCCGCACCTGCGCTGTTACTTCGTAGGCAAACACCATAATGCCACTAATGTTACCTTCTAAATTGCGGGTAGCCTGGTAAATAAAATTATAATAATTCTGACCCAGATCACCGCCCGAATTATCGTGGTCCAATTGAACCAGCATTTCGTTGGCTTGAAACGTTTCGCCGGTTTGGTATACTTTATCTAATAAACCAAAAATAGGTTGCCCGGCTAATTCGGGCATGGCTTCGGCAATAGGTTTGCCTAGCAGCGACCGATTGCCTACGAGTTGCTGGTAAGCCGGATTTACCAGTTTAAACACGTGGTTAGGGCCTTCAAAAATGCAAACCATAGCTGGGGCCTGCATGAAGATATTCTTGAGTTGTTCCCGTTGCAGATCGGCATCAGACCGTGCTTCCCGTTCCCGAACCTGACTTTCGCGCAAGGCTTGTTCCACGGCAGTACGGTCGTGGTCAGAAGTATCTGAAAAACTTACTATTAATCCTTGTCCGCTTCGTTGGGCGGCTAGTTGAAAATAGTTGTCGAGTCTGTCGTGCTGATAATTTACATCGTAGCGCCCCGGTTTACCCGATAAAAAGGTATCGCGGTAAAAAACAAAAATACCAGTTTTGGTAGCATGGGGATACAATTGGAGAAAAGTTTGACCCGGACGTGCGGGTAACTGGAGCATGCGCTGGGCTGCCTTATTCAGCATAACATACGCCAGGTCAATAATCTCAGAGTTATCTGCGTTGTATACCGGCTTAAAAAAAATTACTCCGGTTAGCGATACGTCTAACAAAGAAGAAAGTAATTCTTCGGGCGGAAATATTTCTCCTAAATTGATGGAAGGCGCAGGTGGTTGGGCAGTGGAGTCGGACATTTAAATAATAAATAATTAATCAATAGCTAATGGTAAGTAAAGTACTTAGTAAAATAAATATTTCTTCAGATACGGCAGGCTATCAACTACGGTTCAGCTGAAAATGTAACTCATTGCTGTTGTACTTTTACAATTTAATTAGCCTCATTTCGAATTGAAAACATACTCAGCTAGAGATTTACTAAATAATCTCTATCCCGAAAAATAATACCTTTTATCATAGAAGTTTTTTATTTGAGCTATATTCTTTTATTTAAGTAATAGTAATATTTTTAGAACTCAGGCAAAACAGAACAAATGCTACTATTCCAAACCAAACAAAGAATTAAAGGTTTGAAAAAATTGATAAAACAGCTTTAGACCTCTGTAGCAATAGGTTTATTGTTCCGCGACCACTCACTCCAGGAACCTACGTAAAGTGAAGGTATTTCCAGCCCTGCGTAAGCCATAGCCAATAAGGTATGACAAGCCGTTACCCCAGAACCGCAGTGGACAATTACCTGGCTAGGATCTGTATTTCCCAAGGCTTCGGAGTATTTTGTTTTTAGTTCGTCGGCGGGTAAGTAAAAACCGTTTTGGTCTAAATTGGTGCTGAAAGGAATATTAACTGCTCCCGGAATATGACCGGCAACTAAATCAATAGGTTCTTTTTCACCCCGGTAGCGCTCTGCTTCCCGCACGTCTATTACTATAAAGTCAGTACGCTGGGTGACTTTCTCTACGTCGCTTAGATTAACCGTGGGTAATTGCCAGTTTTGTACGGGATAAGTGGTTGGAGTAGTTGGTAGTTCTTCAGCGGTATGAGTAGTTGGGTACCCTGCCGCAATAGCCGCTTCCATACCGCCATTGAGCACTTGTAATTTTTCGTGTCCCATTGCTTTTAACATCCACCAGAAACGGGCAGCGGCATTGGCGCCATTTTTATCATCGTAAACAACTACATGACTTTCCGGCGTAATTCCTAACTGACCTAAAACTCCGGCGAATTTTTCAGCTTGAGGTAGGGGATGACGGCCTCCTTCGGCGGCATTGGCTTTTTTCTCCGAAAGGTCTTGTTCTAAGTCTACGAACCTAGCTTTTTGTAAATGCAGGTTCTGGTATTTTTCTTTCACTCCCGGGCCAGTACGGGCATCTACCAATACTACTTCGGGATTTTGCGCGAGTAAGATTAGTTCATCTGGGTAAACAATGGGTGTCATGTTCTTTTTATCTTTTTTGTTAAGGGAACGCAGATGAACGAAAGTACGCATTTATCCGGAAGGGTTCTGCTGCCAACACGGTTGTTTTAAGTAAATTAAGGTATTAAATCTCTCCGGATAATGGAATTAGGGTAAAGGAAAAATTATGGATACAACTAATAATGCTAGCTTAAATAGAAGAGCATACCACTCAATCACTTTTTCCGACGAGTGAACCGGGTTATTAAACGGGTGAGTTTGGTTAGTATTTACTAAACCTGTTGCCTGCTGTTTATTTGTATAAGATATTAACAAAACCTGAAAAATAAATACTACTATGAGCAACAAAACTCTCGGAATTTTGGCCCTGATTGGTGCCCCGTTCTATGTAATAGGTATATACATCGAACACGGCTTGTACAAGGAATTAAACGAAACCTGGTTTACCGGAGCCTGGGCGCTTACTTACATGCTGGGCTGGATGTGTAGCATTGTAGCTTTGCAACGGCTGGAAGCTACCGGCACTACTCCTTTTGGTAAAGGTATACTATGGGTGGTACTCGGCACTTTAACGCTGGCCAATATTTACAACTTAGCCCAAATACTACTGCCACCAATTTTGTTTCACCGCTTTGTATTTTTAGATGCCTTCTGGCCAATTAGTAATTTAATGATGCTGGTAATTGGTATTACTGCTTTTGTAGCTAAGCATTTAACGGGTTGGAAGCGCTACGTGCCGTTGTTGGTAGGTTGTTGGTTTCCAGTAGCGGTACCTGCCGCATTACTTTTGAATCAGTCTTTTGTCGGATTTATGATAGGAGGGGTTTATTCCGTAATTGCCTGGTCCATATTGGCGGTTATGGTTCTTATTACTCATCCCGAGCCGAAGGCTAAACTAAAATTTACCAAAAATTATCAGGCAGTTTAAGAAGTAATTGTTTTACCTATTGGTCAACCTCCTGGTTATCTTAATTTCCAGCATATCTCTATAGAATTGTTCTAAAAGCGGACAATTGTACTCAAAACCGGACACTTTTTGACCTTAAACAAAATGCCAAATCCGCAGAGAACATCGGGAAAGCTGTTTTTCTAAAATGGCATACCACTTGTAAAAATGTAAACAGATCAGGGAAAAATTACTTAATTAATTTTGAAGGATAAAATGGGCTTCAAATTATAAACCTGTATCATCAAAATAAATGATTCTAAAATTACCAAATATGTTGTTATGTATATAGATAATGGTACTAAACTAAGCAGTACTACCTATAAAAATGAGCAATGGAGCTTATTTCCTGCGGGTAGTGGGCGGTAGTACCTTTGTCTTGTTCTTCCAGTACATCATTCAAGAGAAACTAAATACTTAACTATAAAAACAGAACGATTAATCATCCATCCTTAACCCTAAAATGAAAATGAAAAAGATTACCCAAGTAGCCGCTGTTGTTTTACTTACTGTTTCCATGTCGAGCTGTGCTACCTTGTTCGGGGGCAAAGTAACCGCTTACCAGAAAACCCGTCCTGCCGCCGGTGAACCCCAGCGCGAGATCCGGATCGGTGCCCTTGTAGCCGATGTGCTCTTGTTCTGGCCCAGCTTAGCCGTCGATTTTGCCACCGGTGCTATTTACAAACCCCAGGAGAAAACCAGTACCAACTTGAACTCTAACTCTAGCTCGAACTCAAACACCAACTCCAGCACTAAAGCTACCACCAGCACCAAGGCAGATACGAACACGAAAGCCAGCAACTAAGCCTTTGGGTTTTCTGAACCTACTAGAGCGGAGCCTTAAGTCCGCTCTCTTTTAAGTACCTGCTGCTTCCTCTTTCTGCCTTACTCAACTATCTACCTCAACAATTCATCCCTCTTCTCTTAAACCATCTCTATGAAAACCTTTTGTACTTTCTTATGCTTCTTCTTAGCTACTACTTTGTTCTGCTCGGCGCAGGTGCTGCTGGGCGAAGGCTCCAAGCAAATCTTCGCTAGTCCTCAGTTAGCCACTGCCATCAAGCAACACCAAACCGTAGCTATTCTGCCTTTTGAAGCCAAGATCACCTACCGCAAACAACCCAAGAACTTTAGTGCCGAAGCCCACCAGGAGCAAGAAGCAACCCTGGCCCAGAACATTCAAAGCAGCATGTACACTTACCTGTTGCGCAAAGCCAAATCCTACTCGGTTACTTTCCAGGACGTGGAGAAAACCAACATCTTACTCCAGAAAGCGGGCATGTACGGCAAGTTAAAGGAGTTTACTAGAGATGAGATTGCCAAAGCCTTGGGCGTAGATGCGGTAATCAGCGGTAAGTTCGATATGGAGCAGACGCGCTCGGATGGCGCGGCTTTGGCCACGGCGGTGGTGTTCGGCGGCTATGCCGGCAAGACGGGTTCGGGTTCGCTGACCATGACCATCAACAACGGGCAGGATGGGGAGCTGCTGTGGCGCTTTTTTAAGACCATGGACGATGACTTTACTTCTTCTACCGACGACATGGTTGAGCGCATGATGCGCAAAGTCTCCCGTAATTTCCCGTATGCCCTTTAACTCTGAATGCAAGTAAATACCTGAGAAACATAGGCCTCGTATTTACTTTTTTATACCAACTTTTCTGTACGTTTACCAATTAATCTAATCCAAATTTTTACAATTGCCAGTCTATCCGGTTCTTGTTGAGAAGTGTACTTCTAACCTTGATGATTAACCGGATAGGCTTTTACTCCAACTATTACTGTTAATACTTACCACTCATGAAAACCCTGTTTTTAGGTTTACTTACTTTCTTTAGCTTGTTTTTACCTAGTATTTTTAAAGATACGGTTAAATATAACTATGACATCGATACCAGTAAATCTGTAATAGAATGGTCTGGCTCGAGCCCAAAAGTTACGCACCAGGGTTCGTTTGATGTGAGCTGCGAAGGCATGGAAGTAGTAGATGGCCAAGTGAAAAGCGGCACTTTTGTGATTCCTATTTCTTCTATTAAAAACTTTGATCTACCAAAGGCTTTAAGACCGGTTTTACTCAAGCATTTAAAAAGTGAAGATTTTTTTAACCTGGCTTTATTTCCTGAAGCAAAATTTGAAATAACTGAGGTACAACCATTAGAAAATATGTCGGAAGGAGGCATATCCGGAGCCAACGCTCAGGTAACTGGTAACTTTACAATGTTAGGTAAAACTAACCCGTTAACTTTTCCCGCAAAAATCGATTTACTGGAAAATCAAATTGGCGTTGAAGCCACCTTTAAACTGGATCGTACCCAATGGGGCATGCACTACGCAGCCGATCCCGAACTTAAAAACCGCCACATATACCCGGAGGTAGCCATTCACCTGAAGGTTTTAGGGAATAGAAATTAAGTAGTTGTAGGTTGTTCGTTGTTAGTTTAGTAAATTTTTAATGCTCAATAACTTACTATAAATAATAGTCTAAACTAATTTTGTTAAAATACTTAAAACAAATTAACTTCTCTTGTAAATAAAATTAAATAATTAATCCATTTTTCCATTGTTGCTGTAAAAAGAAGGCTTGTAGCCTTCTTTTTTGCTTTTACCAATTTATACTGTTCAGTGGCTACCAAATACAGGTTAATTATAAATTTTTGTAGCTGAATTTAAATGATAGTAACAGTTTTAAAAAATTGAAATTTCAGTAAGTAATTTTATTCTATCATTAATATCTAATACATCCTAATACTTATTTGTTTAATTATTCTTTTTATTTTGAATATCTTGTAAAAAGGAATTAAAATCTAATCCATACTCATTAATAACTATTTCTATATAGAACATTGATTTACGGGCACTTAAATGGAATTTAGTAAAAGGCAAAGCACATTCTGCTGCTTCTCGAGCAAGTACCAAGGACTTATTGCTATTGGGATCCGTACCCAAGTAAAATAAACTTAAATTTACAGCTACTGTTACTACATCAAGTTTGTATGCATTTGGATTAAATGTGGCTAAATTTCTGTATATCTCTAAAGCTTCAATATATGCTTTCTCAGCAGCATTAAATTCGAAAGAATTAGGACGGTCCTTTGCTGTGAGTACACGACCTAAATTAGTTAATGACTCAGCTACATTTGCTTGAAATGAATGTACATTTTGGGAATTGTTTTTATCTAATACTAATTTTCTTCTTATTGTTAAGGCTTCATTGCAGAGTGTTACAGCTTCATCGATTCTTTCATTCTCAGCTAATATTATGGCTAGATTGTTTGCTGATGATGCTACACCAGATTGAATATCCTGAAGATTGAGTTTAGCTAAATCTTTATAAATATTATAAGCTTTAGTACCTAAAAGTAAAGCTTTATCAAGTTTGTTTAATTCGGCTAAAATATTAGCCGAATTGGTTAACGAGACTGCTATACTTAATTGGTAGTTATTTGAATTATTATTGGCTAAGTTACTATATATCTTTAAGGCTTCTTCACAAACATTTAAGGCTGTCTCCTGTTCGCCTTTTGCTGTAAGCACCCTAGCTAGATCAATAAGCGATGCTGCTATGCTCGACTTAAATCCCTCAAAATCTTGTGGATCAATAACTGTTGCATCACTAAATACTTCTAAGAACTTAGTATATAATGATTGTGCTGCTTCAAGCTGATTATGCTCTAGTAAAAACCTGCCATAGGAAAGTAAATTATCGTTGGATAGAGCAGCATCTAATGATTTTTTATAATATTCTATAGCTTTTTCAAAACGGTTCAGAAGTGAGAAATCAAAAGAAGTAAGACGAGCTAAAATAAGGTATTCGGAAGCTTTATCCCGTAATTTCTGTTTATTGTCATCTATTTTTTGCTGTAGATTTCCCTTCTCTTTTAGCAGGGCTTCTAATTCTGTAGCCATCTTCTCTGCATTTAATACAGCTCGAGCTTCCTTAAATTCTCCTGCTTCAAAATGGGCTTTTGCCAAACGCAGACGCTCCGTGTTAATAGGTATTCTATTAAATTCTTCCGCTAATTTTATTATTTCATTTTTTAAGATATCTAATTTCTGTTGTAAAGTAAGGCGTTCTGCATTTATTTGTGATAATTCCAATACAAAGCTTTCATCTTTATATTTATTGAAATAGTCAGAAACAGTATTATAGCGTAAATTTAACTTATCAATTTGTTCTTGTAGTTCTTTATACTCAGTTGCTTCTTTTAGATTAATGACGATGTTTCCGTTGCCAATTATTACGTTGCCATTTGCATCAATACTACCTGTATTTACATTTTGGCTACTATTTATAATCATATATTATTAGTTGTATTGTCACCGAAAGAGATATTTCCGCCCGCACTAATATTTCCAGTATTTACATTTTTACTATTGGCGATAGTAACTTTAATACCCTTTTTATTACTGGCTTGTGTTTGTAATTCTATAAAACCATTTTCTGAAAGTTTGTCTAATTGCTTATTGAAGTGCTCCCGTAATCCTTCATTATTTTTATATGTAGGCGGAAAATGACCTAATTGCTTTAATCTTTCTTGAAAGACACGGAGGCTTATTGCATCATTCTCATTTGAATTTTCCGTAGTAGGAATATCTTTAAAGTAAGTAAAAATGATAGGTTTCCCCTTTTTGCTAAATTCACTCAATGCAATTTCAAATTCTTCTTGAGTATACTTACCTACTTTTGAATGAAACAACATTACAAAAATATCACACACTTTGATTGCTTTATTATACTCGTCCTGCAAACGAGTTTGAGAGAGCGAGTCTAAGAAATCCTCCCAGATCATAAGTTCAAGATACATGCCTTTATTAGACCAGGAATTGTTTTTTCTATTAATAAAGATTTCAAATTCTTTACGATCTTCTTTTAATTCAATAGAAGAAGCTAAAAATACTTTTATTCTGTTCATGAAGTATGATTTTATAAGTCAGTTTTAGGACTAAGCTGAACAAATTGTTACATTTTAAGTATAGGCTTTTTAAAAATAAAACTAAACAGTTTAATTTAGCATAATTATTACAGTTACTTCTTTTTGTGTTTATATAATATATTGAAAATTAATGACTTATTGTATTAATTAACAACCTGTGGAAAATTTTACTAGCAAGATATTTAGCTTCCTAAGTAAGTATTTTTCATCTTAGATATAAGAAAGCCATTTTAGATAAATTGGAAACATGGCCTTTCGAAACTTGAAATCTCATGTTCGCACAGCTTAAACTGGAAGACCTGCTTTTTATTGATATTGAAACGGTACCCGGACAACCCAGTTATGCCGACCTCGACGAACGTTTTCAGGAGCTATGGGCGATTAAATCGCGGCAATTGGCTAAAATAGAACCCGATCCGGCTGATATTTACGAACGGGCGGGGCTTCACGCGGAGTTCGGCAAAATAGTGTGTATTTCCATTGGGATTTTGCGCGAAACCACCGATGGCCAATTCACCATGCGCCTGAAATCGTTTTGTAATGCCAACGAAAAAGAGCTACTCGAAGACTTATGCGATTTATTAAATACCAAATTTACGGGTAAAAGCCATTGTTTGTGCGGTCATAATATCCGCGAGTTTGATATTCCGTATTTATGCCGCCGTATGCTGGTGAACGATATTTGCCTGCCTAAATTAGTAGATTGTACTGGCCTTAAACCCTGGGAAATTTCGCACCTGGATACCTTGCATCTTTGGCGTTTTGGGGATAGCCGCAGCTTTGTTTCTTTAGACTTGCTGGCTGCCCTTTTTAACATTCCCAGTCCTAAAAGCGACATGAGCGGTTCGGAAGTAGGCCGGGTATTTTACGAAGAAAAAGATTTAAACCGGATTAGCCGGTATTGCGAGCAGGATGTAGTTACGGTAGCGCAATTACTATTGCGGTTTAAAAGTTTACCCATGCTCCGGCCCGAAGATATCCAATTTACTTAAAATTAGTTAGGTTTATTCCTGCACTAATTCTTGTAAACGACGGGCGTTAAAGGGTGCGTAGCCGTGCATGTCGTTATCAAAGTACACGAATACCTCTTTACCTTCCTGCTGCCAGGTTTTACAACGTTTCGCCCATTCTTGTAAAGTTTCTTCGGAGTAACTGCCATCGTACTTATTTAAGGGGCCGTGTAGCCGGATGTACACAAAATTGGAAGTAACAAGTATGGGAGATACATGGTACTCTAAATCATAAATGCAAAAGGTGGCTTGGTAAATTTGCAATAATTCGTAGACGTTCTCATTGTACCAGGAATGATCCCGAAACTCGAAAGTGTAACGGAAATAAGGCGGTAAGGCTTGCAGAAAACCTTCAAAACGAACAATGTCGCATTGCCAATTTGGAGGTAGCTGAAATAAGATAGGCCCTAATTTTTCGCGTAATATGGCCACATTCTCCATAAATTTACTAAAAGATTGTTGTGGATCTTTTAGCTTTTTCATGTGCGTAATAAACCGACTTGCTTTTACCGCAAACAAAAAATCTTCGGGTACCGATTGGTACCAGTTGGCAAAAGTTTCGGGAGTGGGCAGGCGGTAAAACGAATTATTAATTTCGACGGTACTAAAATCCTGCAAGTAAAAATTTAAAAATTCGGGCTGCGGCGTACCCGCCGGATAATATATACCTTTCCAATGTTTGTAGTGCCAACCCGAACAACCCACCCAAATTTTATGCGCCTTTGCCATGTGCTTTTTAGCCCGCGTATACTTTATATAGGCTGTTTTGGTTTATTTAAAAATCTAGGAAGGTACTTTTATTGGCAATTGTTAAAATTTATTAAAATCAGTTTAGTTATGCGGAGAGTTCGCGTGAGCGGTCTCTCCGCATTTTCCAGACAGCCCATCTCTGATTGGCGTAACAGAGTATTTTAGTAAATTTCATCTATAAATTAGTTATTTATCAGACATTAAGAGTTTTTTATAACTCCATACACAACTTTCATAACCTAATATTGAGCTTGCATTTTTAAAATAGGTATAAACAAAAAATCCGGTTAAAAACCGGATTCTTAGAAGAAAATTGACTACAAATTTTTTAATACTATTATCTCTTTTTTAAAGCAGAATAAATAAATTTAGTTACCACCTCCGCCACCGGCCCGGTTTAATTCTTCCAGGTTGGTGTTGCGTTTTTTCTCTTCAAACTTAGCGCCTTTGTTAAACCGGTAACGCAGATTTACGCGGAAGCTGCGAGAGCCAAAATACTGGTCGAACTCATTAATGTTGCCGTTATAGTTGGCCTTACCAATAATTTGCTGACCCCGAAAAATATCATTTACGTTAACCGAGAATTCTAATTTTTCATTTAAGAACGAGCGTTTCAGACCCACATCAATTCCCCAAAGAGACGAAATCCGGTACAAGGCATACGCACCAGGGCCTTGGTAGAAGGCGTTCACCTCCAGGCGTATTTTTTTGGGTAATTGAATATTCTGGGTAGATTGACCATAATAAGATAATTGCTTGTTCCGCAGCGACCGTTCTTTTTGTTCGATGGTGTAATCCTGGTAAGCCACATTAAACGTATTGTTCATATCCCAGTTTTTTGAAATTTTAATGGGTAAAACCAAATTACTGTTCACGTTCTCGTAGCGCTTTACGTTGGTTTGCATAAACACCGTCCGGTTCTGCTCGGGGTATTGTTCCGGCACTTCCGCAATAAAGTCGGTAGTTACGGAGTATCCTATCTTAAAAATATATTTAGACTTTAACGTTTGCGTCATTTCAAAAGAATTAGTATACGCCGGACGTAAGTTAGGATTGCCCTGCGCGTAGGTATAAGGGTCGATATAAAACACAAACGGGTTCATGCTTTCGTAGCGGGGGCGGTTGATGCGGCGGCTGTAGTTATAAGAAATCTGGTAATCTTTGCTGATGTTGTGCATCAGGAAAATGCTGGGAAAAAGATTCAGATAGTCGCGCTTAAAAGTAGTATTGGTGGTTAAAAGATTACCTTCACCTAAGGTTTTTTCGGCCCGCAAACCACTTTGCAAACTCCATTTCTCACTTAATTTAGTATTAAAGTTCGCGTAGGCGGCAAATATCTTTTCTTTATAAATAAAATGATTGCTTTTTAAAACATCCGGAATGTGCACATTGTCTACGTTGTAAAAGAACCGTAAATCGTTGTCCGACACCACGGAGCTTACTTTAGCACCAAGTTCCATTTTGGTGTCTTTTGAAAATGGTTTAGTAAAATCGGTTTTAGCTGAAAAGATATTATAGTCAGAAGGATTATCACTGCCGGGTAAAACCAAGCGCGAATTACCTGTTTTTAATTGCTGATATAAGTTGAAAAAACGGGACTCTCCGTTATTGTTTATCATAACATAATCCACATCGGCAGATAAAGTAGTGCCAGCCGTATCGAGCTTACCCATGTAATGGCCATTAAACGTGTAATTCGAAAATGTTCCGTTAATTAAATTAGTGGCCGTAATAAGCGAATCTGTTTCAGGGTTGCCGTTTGAAGTGAACGTACGTGTTTTAAAGTTGCTGCCAAAATCCTGGTAGTACAAGTTAGCCGTTACACCTACGCTATGCTTATCGGTAATATCGTAATCGGTGCTTAACCGCAGCGAAGGCACTTGGCGCACATCTTCCTGCCGGGCGGTAGATACCTGCCGACTGCTGCTGCTATCAGTATTAAATTCCCGGGTAAAGGTGGCATTGCGGTAAAATACCCGGCGCGCCGCATCAAAATTAGCGGAGGTACTCCATTTGCCTTTTTTATAGTTAAGGGTACCGCCGGTACTGTAACCCGACATGCCGTTGTAGAAATTACCCACGTACACGCTGCCATTTACGCCAGTAAGGCTATTTTTTTTCAGGTTAATATTTAAAATGCCGGCATTGCCCTCGGCATCGTATTTAGCTGAAGGATTGGTAATAATTTCAATGTCTTTTAAGTTTTCGGCCGACATACCCTGTAACATGGTTTGCAGTTCTTTGCCAGATAAATAAGTGAGTTTGCCATCAATCATTATCTGGATACCACCTTTACCATTCAACTGAATATTACCGTCCTGGTCGATAAATACTCCCGGCGATTTGGCCAATACTTCGTAAGCAGTGCTGCCGGCGGCCAGGGCGGTGCCTTCTACGCTTACTACCATTTTATCGGCCTGTGCTACTACTTTAGGCCGCATGGATTGTACCGTAACTTCTTTCAGGAGTTTGGTATCTTCCTGTACGGTAAGCGTCCCGAAATTTTTAGAGAACTCGGCATTATTTACTTCAAAAGGACTGGAATCGAAATTAGTAAATCCAATAGCAGTAATGCGCAACAGGTAGGTGCCCACCGCAGGCGTTTTAATAGCAAAAGCACCTTGTTCGTCGGTGGTAACGCCGGTAACAATCTTGCTAGTAGAAGTTTGCACTACGGCCACGCTGGCAAAAGGTACTGCTACTCCTTTCGCATCTTTCACGCTACCAGTTAACTGGCTGCTGGTTTGGGCTCGGGTGATCTGGGAAAGGCACAAAAGAAAAGTAATCATTACAATGTAGTACAAATTCTTCATAGTAGTTTAGTTTGGAAAAAGTCTGTTATCCAGATACAGCCATCTTCTACTATTGTACCAAATTGGAAATTATTTCATAAGTTATTGTTTATTAATTATTTATAAATTATAGTAACCATTTAAAATGTACGATTTCGTACAGTTATGTAATATTATCGAACACTATTCAGCTACTATAATTTTGTATTCTCTTTATACATGTGTTTTCAGGGAGTAGCTTTTAATAAAAGCATAAAATAGGTTCAAGAAATAGTTTAAGAACCGGTAGTTTGATTATAATTCTGTTTAGTAAAGGAGCTTGGCTTTATCGCTAAAAAAATAATCAGCTAAAAACAAATTTCTATACCTAATTAAAAAGAGCATGCAAGTAGTAGATCTGCGGAATATAGCTTTAAGTCTGCCGGGTACCACCGAAGACATAAAATGGGGCGATCATTTGTGTTTTAACATTGGCGGCAAAATGTATTTAGTAACTTCTCCCGACTTGGTGCCTTCTACTGCTTGCTTTAAGGTTACCCCAGACGAATTTGACGAGCTATTGGCTCAACCTGGTATTCAAAAACATGCGCATTTGGCCCGGTACCACTGGATACACGTTTCTAATATAAACCAATTATCACCAGCCAACTGGCAGCATTACCTTAGATAATCTTATAAACTGGTAGCCATGCAATTGCCGAAAAAAGTACAAAAGGGGTTAAATCTTACTAAAAATTTTTGAAATTATAAATCAAGGATAAAGTAAATAGTTAGGGGAGATACAGCTATAAAAAGAGCGGTAAAATTTACTTTACCGCTCTTAATGGAATAGGAGTGAACTTCAGAAAAATAGTCAGTAAGGTTCTGCAGTTAAATTCAAGCTTAATTCTGTAAATAAGGAATAGCCTCCTCATTGCCCTGACCAATAGCCATATCTAAAGCAGTAAGGCCACGGCTATCGCGAATGGTTAAATCAGCGCCCGCTTCGGTTAATATTTTAACGAGTTGGTTCCGCCCGAACATGGTAGCAAACATTAAGGCTGTTCCGCCGCTGCCATTCTGAATATTTAAGTCGGCACCCTGCTCAATTAGTAAACGGGCAATATCGGCGTAACCTTTAAAACTAACGCCCATTAAGGCAGTGTTACCGGCAAAATCTTGCTTATTTACATCGGCACCGGCGGCTATAAATAATTTGGCAGCTTCCAGGTGTTCTTCGTAGGTAGCTAAAATTAAAGGAGTAAAACCCCGGCCATTTTGCACATCTACCTCTACGGTTTGTTGCCCGAGTATCTCTTTTATATAGGTAACATCACCCCGCCGGGCGGCATCAAACAGCAAATCAGAAGGTTCCGAAGAATAAAAGGACATATTATTAATTTTTTAAGTAAAATTTTTTAAACCAGCCTCCGGTTTTGAAAAGAAGCGAGTTACTTACTTTAGCGTGAAATTACTAAATGAACCGCAAACAAGGTAAGATTACTTTTTTTGTTTCGGTTTGGTAAGATTCGGTTAAATTAAAATAAAGGTTTGAAATGTTCTCTTAGGAAGGGGTAGGGGATGATGACAAAACCGGAGACATATTATTGTTGAAAGTCTGACCTGACCCAACTCATTTAAAAGCGGCTTGGGTTTGCTCTAAGGAAATACCTAGTAATTTTTCTGCTATCTGGTTTAAGCCTGTTGTATCGCCGGTAAAATGAAAAACGCTGTGTTGGTGGTTTAAAGTTTGGCCGGGTGATAAAAAAGCGGCCGGCGACACACTTTCCAGTTCATAAAATGGTCCCATTTGGCTGCCATCGGCGAGCGGTCCGTCGTTGTAAGCATTCACGGCATCGCCGCTAAATGGATTTTGCTGGGTATTCCAGGCCTGGTTCAGGTAAGTAGCGTTTTTAGCGACGTTAAATTGAATAATCGTTAAAATTTTATTCTCGGAATCGTAGCTTCCGGCAATAGGTTTGGCTCGTTCAGGTCCTAAACCTAGTTTACCCCGGGCTTTTCCATCGGCTTTAAATAACAAAACCCCGTTAGTAAACTTAATTCGGTTGGCGGGAATCTCGCCAAAATAATCCGTGGTAGCAATTTTTGCGGTGCCTTTGGTTTCGTAAGGAATAACAATGTGGGTGTTGGGCGAAGGATTGAACATGTCTAAAAGCCACAAACAAGGTGCGCCGCTGGTTTTTGTCCAGGCTTGCGAGCCCGTATTGGTAATGCTATTATTTGTAGTAAAACCCACCATTTGCAGGTTATCCGGTAATGTTACCTGCAATGCTATTTCAATATCCGGATTGTTTAAAATTTGAATGGTACGGGTTAAGCGGGTTTTTAATTCGGTACCCGCATAATTTAAAAAAGAAGCTTCTTTCTGTAGCGAAGCCGAACGGGCATCCTGGGCAATAATTGACCAGCTTTCGGTATCAATGGCCGGTGGAGTAACCCAATTGGCAAATTCCATAGGAACGCCCGGCTTAAAGTACAGCGAAAACTTATTTCCTTCCGGGCCCAACCAAAGCCGGTTCTCGCCGCCGTAAGCATTCATGTGCGCATCTTTCGGAGCCGTAAACGCTTTGTAATTTATCCAGCCGAAGCTTTTGCCGTTTAAACCATTAGCCGTTGAAGTAAAAACCTTGCCCTGGTATTTGGCCGATACAATTACTTGCCCCTGGCCGGTTTCATTTTTTAATACTAGCACGCTATCGTGTTGTTGCAGAAAATGGAAATCGTAACCAAAGCTGCCCACCGGATAAGTTGTCCTATTATTTTCGCGTATTTTATTTTCTTTAGTCTGACAGGCGACAAACCCAAAAAAGATTCCGAATAGGAGATAGGTAGAAAATTTCATTCGTGTGACGTTCCGGGGTTTAATACCCAATTGAAATTAGAGGTTCCCTATTAAAAGTAAGATTAAACTATAGGGGTTTAAACCCGGCAGGTTTACTAAACCTGCCGGGTTTGAACGAAAGATGGTCCATTTTACTATTTGGTATATAATCTGGTTTTTCAATAAAAAAAGTAAAAATTAATATAGTATAGTAAGTAAGCATCCATCTGAAGGCAGCAAAAACGTGGTTTGGAAAAAAATAAAAGCTTAACCTTCCTGCTATTCTTACGATTTGTTCCAGTAAATTTTTAAGTTTTTCGTTGCTCGGCCAGCGGCAATTATATCTGGTTTACCATCGGCGTTTAAATCGTGTACCTGGAGGTCTTCGGTAGCCATATCATTTTCATCAATCCAGTAATGCTGCCAGGGCTGGTTCGTTTGATTGCCCGGTACGTAAAGTTTAATCCCCACTTTATTTTCTGCGTTAGGATTACGCCAACCCGCAGCTACCTGGTCGTACCCTAATCCTAAAAAATCAGCGGCGGCTAAAGCGTGACCTTCTTTAACATTTTCGTCTAGTACCTGTCGGGTAGCCGTTTTATCGAGCCAGTACACGGCTACAGTAGTGCCGTGCATGGGTTCAATGGTAGCCAGAAATTTGGAATTACCCCGGTGTTTACCTAAGCGTACCTCTCCGGTAGCTTGTTCTACGCCGGTAATTTTTTGAGTCTGGCTGGTAGCTTGCTTCGGGTTAAAGCCGGAAAGGAATCGCACGCCTTCTTTGCTGGCAACGTACAAGTCAGGGCGGGAATTAGCTTTGGTTTCGGCTACGTCCAGGTTATGCGTCAGGTGTAGGGTATTATCGAGGGTAAAAAGCGGCCAAGTTTGGCGGGGATTACCTGGTAGCTGGTACGCTTGGATTTTTACGCCCTGTCCTTCTCCGTTTTTATTGCCGCGGCCATGCAACGGTACTACCACCAGGTACGAAGCGCCATTTGCCTTTTTTACCCAGCGCATGCGGTGTACGGTTGGTTCGTGGGGTAAACGCACGGATTCCCAAGGCTGCGTAGGATCTTGCGGACGAATTAGATAAAAAACAGCTCCTGATTGGATAGTGTCAGAAGTTTCGCCGGGGTTCCATTGGGCTCCCACGGCAATCTCTACTTTGCCATCTCCGTCCAGGTCGCGGGCCGCAATGCATACATTATCGCGTTCGGTTAAATTTTCGGCCAGTACAAACCGTTTCCAGTCGCCGTTGCGGTACCAAACAAATTGCTTTTGGTCGGCTAGTAATATGTCTGGTTTTCGGTCGCCGTCTACATCGCCAATGGCCAAACCATAGCCAATGCTGATGTTTTTATCTAATACCTGGGCTTCAAACCGAGGAGCAGGAGGAGTGTTAATTAATCCCTGCAGCCATACCTCGAATAATAAGAAAATGATGAACATAATTAAAACGGTTTTATTGCTGTTTAATTTGTACCCGCATTGGTTTTGGTGCTTGGTTGTGCTGAGGTAAAAACTAAATTTTATAAGTTTAATTTAAGTTCTTACCTGGGCAGTCAGAATTTTAGCAGCTAAAGCATGTGGGCGTTTAAATCTTCCATCTGGGTAAATATACTTTTATAAACGGCTTTTTCTAGTTTTTGCTTAATAGCTGGTATTTGCACTTTAGAATTTACTTTTTCTTTGCCGTTTAGCCATACTTCTAAAGGTTGGGAGTTTACTATCAACTCTTTTGTTGAACGGTTTTGGTTTAGTGAAACTATTTTTTGCAATTGAAAATTATTTAAACTCAGCCAGTAGCGATCATCGCTTAATTGCAGGTTTACCGTATATTTTAGTTTAAACTTTTGCTTTTGATTGTCGGCCACCACCGCAAGTTCCGTTAAAATATCTCCTGCCAACATGCCATTTTTGCTGTCGTCTAGGTTTATTGTTTTTTTATTCTGACCAGCCAGGTTAAACCAAGTTTTAGCCCGGTGGTATAAATCCATTTGCGGACCATCTTTCACCAGAACTTCTTCGGAGTAATAGAATTTTCCGGTTGTTTTATCCTGGGGCAAAACTTGCGCGAATAAACCACCCGGAAAAAGCAAAAGAACTAACCATAAAAGCTTTATTAAATCAATTCTATTCATTTAATCGGTTGGCCAAATCTTTTAAAACTTTAAATTAAAGGATTAATTTAAAATTCAGGATATAATAAGTGACCTTAAAGCCGGTTATTACCAGAAATTATAGGAAAAAAGCCCTGAATAAACTCAAATTTTAAAGGTGTATTCTGGTTTAAAATGTTTTTTTATAAAATAAACCCTTTCAGAATAAATACGTTACAGCATTTGTAAAAACAAAACACATAAATTTTTTTGTGATATTCGTACAAACTTATACTTTTGTACCACTAAAGAGAGATGGCAGAGTGGTCGATTGCGGCGGTCTTGAAAACCGTTGACTGTAACAGGTCCGGGGGTTCGAATCCCTCTCTCTCTGCACAAAAGCCCTAAATCAAGTTGAATTGGGGCTTTTTTTATTTTGGGGGTAACAATAGAGGTAAAATATACTCCTCTTTCTTATAATTCCTCTAAAAGGTCTAAATAATATATTCTCACCTCATACTATTTATCTCCTTTGTTTTAAATACACATAGTTATATATTGTAAAAGCTATTTACATTGAACTATAATTTATTCTCATTTCTCAAACATTCAAGACATTCTAATAGGTGAACTGAATCAGGCTAAAAAAAGCATAAAAGCGGCAATTGCTTGGTTTACTAACGAACACATTTTTAATGCAATTATAAATTGCTTAAACAAGGGTATAGTGGTAGAACTCATTATACGCGATGACTATATTAATAATTCTGAAGCTTCTTTACCCTGGATAAAAATTATTAATGCTAATGGGAGAATTTACTTTTCTTCTAATTCTCATAAACTCCATCATAAGTATTGTATTATAGATGATGTAACAATAATAACCGGTTCTTATAACTGGACTTACCTTGCTGAAAAAGTAAATCAAGAGAATATTGTGATAATTAAGGAGAAAAATTTAACGGATTCTTATTTAAGCAATTTTAAAGATCTAAAGAAGAGTAGCCTTTTAGTTACAGATTTCTCTCAGCTCAATAAACGTCAAATAGAATCATCACCTTTACAGGAAAAGAATTTTATAGAGGAAGAACTCAAATTAGTTGAGGAGAATATAGTCGAAAACACAATAAGCATAGATAATCAAGCAGAAAGGTTACAAAGCCTTTTAAAGGATGCTGAATATTCTTATTTAAATAAACATTATGATGAAGCACTTAGGTATTTAAGCTTAGTACTCAAAATTGACGACCATCAGCCCTTAGCTTACGAACTACTAAGTTGGTTAATGTTTAGACAAAACAATTATGCGGACCAAATTAAATATGCAGAAAAAGGAGTAGAGTTATTTGGAGATGATCCTGAATACAATAACCTTTTAGGAATTGGATATGGAATGCTCAAAAATCAACGACAATCACTGACGAACTTTGATAAGTCAATTAAACTACTTCCAGAAAATACAACCTATTATTCGAATAAAATAACATTCCTAGAAATATTCGGATTACATAGTTTAGCCGATAAGGAAATATTGAATCTAAATAAAGCAGCATCTACAGTTATTAAAAATAAAGAGAATTATACTCCATATAACGTAATGAAAGCTTACATTGATAGAGCTATGGTTAAATCAGGGAGAACTGAAAGGAAGGAAGCTGCTATTAAAGCCAGAGAGTATTTCTATAAAATTTCAGAATCTGAGCGAGATTACAATGACTTAGATGATATAGATTTTTTAATGAAAAGCTAAGCACGCATTTTGCCTAGTCATATTCCAAAGTATTTTTAAGCTAATTTTACTTACTCACTTTATATTAACTCAAATTCTATATATTTAAAGCTAAAGTACTCAATTGTAGCAAAGTTTCCTTCCCGAATTATTAATGAATCAAAATCCAGAACAGAAAGCCCGTGACGAGATTGATAAATTACTGACCGCCAGTGGCTGGATTATACAGGATAAAAAGAAAGTAAATTTAAGTGCCGGCATTGGTATTGCCATCCGGGAATACCAAACGGATGTGGGTCCGGCGGATTACGTGTTGTTCGTGGATAAGAAGCCAGTGGGCATTATTGAAGCTAAACGCGAAGAAGAAGGTGTTAAGCTGACGGTACACGAAGACCAGGTGATGGTTACAAACTCATATTCTAATTCATTGGTCACCCTACAATCCCAAGGAAGGAGAATACTCATATACCATACTCATTAAGATAGATGAAGTTCAAAATTTTATTTAAATAAAACAATGTTTAGTGCCGAATATTTAAATAAAATGATAAATTTTAGGAGAAAAAGGAGTAGTTTTAAGAAGCTGTATATTCCTTGTGCCCCTAAAGGGATTAAAGGTTAGGTTATCCGGATTGCTGGACCGAATTTCTTGGGATAAGAGAGTGGCTACTTATCATAAGTGTACTTATAAGACCAAAATAATTTACTTGATATTTGCAAATAATACTACTTACTGTCTAATGTTTAAAATTCTTGAAAAGAAGCAAACTAACTAGCCAATTTATATTATTTAACAACCTGTTAATTCTTTTGCTTAATCAGATTAAGTATAAATTATTTTTGCAATTCATATAATATTTATAACTATTTTTATATAAATCTATTTATGCTATCATTCTTATTTAACAATAATAATATCATAAATCGGTTTTAAACAGATAATAAGCCATACTAAGGTTATTGGATAGATGATAAGTAAAAGTTGTAATTAGTAGCATGTATTTGTACTTTTGAAGCATAGACACGTAATAAAAATTAGTAGATAATTAAAATCATTAAAATTTAGTTACGAGTTTGACCACTAGTGGACTCAACTTATCCAAAATAGAAGTCGATGGTTCAAAAATTCCGCTCTCTAATTTTTACTTTGTTGTTGTTGTTGCCTTTTATTTTATACGGGGAAGGATCTAAACAATTAACACCAAATAGATCTACCGCAGCTTTAACCAGCACCCTTAATGACAAAGCAGGTTACTTAGCCCACGATGCCAATTTACCCAGTGCAACTGGAGTGGCTATTACGTCACTTAGTTTCCTCAAGCCCGCTGGTTTTAGTCGTAATGGAGCTACTTACTCCAAAGACCATCGTCTGTACATTCGCGTAAAAGCAGGGGAAAGACTGTTCTACGGAGTGCACCGAGCTATTCATGACCAGACTAACGCTAATCAGGCGAATCTCATCATCACCTTACGTCGCACCAACTCCGTGACTGGCATTGATGATGCTGCCTTTTCACAAGCCAACACCCTCACCGCTAATACTAGCTCCACGAGAGATATGTTATTAGTAGCCAATCAGAACGGTGTAATTGATAATGCCACCGAAGCAGAAAATGGGCCTAATAGAAGCATAAATGGAAAAACGGTAACCAATGGCTATACGCCACTAAGTATTTACAATAATACGGCGGTAGATTATGATTATTATGTTGAATTCACGCAAGTAGGCGAAAGCAGTTGGACCGATGATGGACGGCGATTTTCGGTTTACGATTTGTGGGATTTTACGGTGATTGATGCTACCGGTAATGAAAAACCCGGTCGAATGCGGAGCAAGTTATGGTCTTTCTCTGCCGGGGGGACTAACAACGTATTCTCGAAAGATTTTAACATGTACCCGCTCATTCCCAGTGAGGATCAACCTGACAGGTACTTTGTAAAGAAAGTGGAACTAGCCGGTCTTTCCCCGCAGAACTTCTTTCGCTTTGTCACCAACCAATATGGCTCCATTACCGTGGCCGGTACTTCTATCACCGAAAGAAGAAAAAGTCAAACCAGTCAAACGGACTACCCGGAATTATTTAATTTCGTGAACAATCCTGACCCTACTATCTGGCCTAGTGCTACGGCCCCTACCTTTTCCGTTAACCTTTCTTTTGGCTGCAATACCACTACCAATGGAGGAAAAGCTATTTTTACGCTGAATACCAGCGAAAGTAGCACCTTCCTCGTATTGATTAACCTCAACGGAGTGGAAGGGTATCAGCCAGGAACGGCTGACGTGTTAGTGGAATCTACCGGGCCGAAAGGAATGCGTACCATAGAGTGGAATGGCTTAAATGGTTTAGGCCAGGTAGTGGCTAAAAATACTTCCCTTAACTTTTTCTTTCGTAATAACAGTGCTTCCTTGCATTTTCCGGTATGGGATGCTGAAGCTAACGCCGATGGTTTCCGGGCACAGGATATCCGTCCTTTGGTGGGTTCTAATTATAATAGTTTACTTTTTTGGGATGATTCTAACTTACCTACTACGGCTTTTCCAGCACCGCAAACCGAGCTTTATGGAATTGTTTCTACCGCAGGTGTGCACCGGTGGGGATCGGCCACTTCTACTGCCGGGGACTTAAAAACGGTTAATACCTGGACGTATGGTTATACGGAGTCTTCTACTCGAACAGCTGTTTTTACTTATGATTGTAGCGCCGACATAGCCGTAACAAATACCGTGGAACCCGCGCCGTACATTATCGGAAAACCGGTTACCTACACCCTTACAGTTACCAATAATGGCCCGGTGGCGGCCAGCAATGTACAAGTCACGGATAAATTAGATCTTAGTAAGTTAGAGTTTGTCAGTGCTTCCGATGCTGCTAATTATACTGCTAATACAGGTGTGTGGAATATAGGTTCCTTAGCAATCGGAGCTTCCAGAACCTTAACTATTACGGCCAAGCCCTTGGTACTGGGTACTATTTCCACGACTGCCACCCAAACTCACACCGAACCAGACAATGTTACGGCTAACGACAAGGCTGTCGCCTCGATTACCGTGCAGTCCGCCGCAGATATAGAAGTAAAAAATACCAGTGATAAAACCAACTATAGCAATGGAGATCTGGTTACTTACACGATCACGGCTAAGAACTTAGGACCAAATACTGCAACAGGAGTAATTGTCACGGATAAACTACCCACCGGGTTAACTCTGGAAGGAACAGCGCCAGCGGGTTATAATGCTACCACGGGTGCTTGGGCGGTTGGCTCCTTAGCCCTAAATGAAACAAAAACTCTAACCTTGAAAGCCAAAGTATCTTCTTTAGGCTCCATCACTACTACGGCCGATTTGGGCAGCCGTACGGGTTATGAATTGGATGATAACTCCAACAACAATACCTCCGCTACTACCATCACCATCGCGCCGGCGTCGGATGTGGCAGTAACGAATATGGTTTCGAATGCCACTCCTAATCAGAACGGGAGTATTACTTATACTATTCAGGCCATTAACAATGGACCAAATGATGCTACGAATGTAATCGTAAGTGGCGCTTTGCCCACTGGCTTGAGCTTTACTGGTTATACGGCTTCGGTTGGAACGGTAGGTTTGGGGTCTGGCACCGGAACCTGGAACATTGGCACCATCCCTGCAGGTAATACCCAAACTCTGACTTTAACGGCTAAAACAACCATTACCGGAACTATTAACTTAACTCTTTCCCAATCTCATTCTGAATACGATTCCAATGGTCTTAATAATGCGGCTACTAGTATTATAACCGTAAAACCAACCGCGGAAGTAGCGGTCACCAATGTGGTTACTTCTCCGATAAAAACCACTTATGCTAATGGAGACCAAATTACCTATACGGTGACGGTAAAAAACAATGGACCTAGCCCAGCTACTAATCTGGTAGTAACGGATAAATTGCCTACTAGCTTAATCTTTACCAACGCGGTTCCGACTACTGGTACCTATACCTCCGGTACCGGGGCGTGGAATATTGGCACCTTAGCCAGTGGCACTTCAACTACACTTACTTTAACAGCAACGGTTAATCAGAGCGCTGTTATCACAACTACTGCCACCCAAACGCACACCGAGTTTGATGATGTGACCGGAAATAATAGTGCCTCGAACACCATTACTTCCGGCAACGGAGTAGTTACCGCGGATATCCAGGTGTCGGTATTAAAGTCAGCGGGGCCTTATTATACCGGTCAGGATATTACTTTGACGGCCCGGGTAAAAAACGCGGGCCAAGATGCGGCTACTGACCTAAAGGTGAGTGTGCCAATACCAGCTGGTTTTACATTAAAGCAGGCAGATCCTCAGATAGGTTCCTATGATGGTTCCACCTGGACGGTAGGAAACCTTTCTGCTAGCGGCGTAGCGGAACTCTCCCTCATAGTTACTCCGAACGTGGATAATACCACTATTGGTAATAAAGACTATACCTTCGCTGCCGCAAAAGTCTCGGCCAATGAGTCAGATACGAATCCTAACAATAATTCGGCTTCTACTTCTCTAACGGTTCAGAAATTGGCGGATGTGGCGGTAACGGTGGATGTAACCGGTGATGTGAATGGAATCTTCTACAAAGGGTTAACGGAAGCTACCTTTACCATGCGGTTAACCAACAAAGGACCTGACAAAGCTACAAACCTAGTGGGTAGAGATACCCGTACCGGTACCATAGATTTTACTTACGTGGAGCCCGGAAAAGGGTATAATTCTCAAACGGGCGAATGGCTGGTGAGCGAATTAGCGGCTGGGGAGACTATCAGCCTGGTGGTCAAAGGTAAACCTAATACCACTGGCCGTCTGAATCTAGGCGGTACCAAACTCTCCCAAGATCAAACAGATTTAGTGCCGGAGAATGACCGCGCCGTAGCTCTGGTAAATGTGGTTCCAGTAGCAGAACTGCAAGTTACCAATACCGCTGCCCGGACAACGCTACCGAATGGAGAAATAACTACCCTTATTGTATCCGTGAAGAATAATGGTACCGATGCCGCTACCGGAGTGCAAATATTAGGTAAGTTACCCACAGGTTTGAGTTTAGTGGGATCGGATCCTTCGGTAGGAACCTACGACGAAGGGAGCGGCATTTGGACTCTTGGCACTGACCTATTGCCTAATACCACTCAAACCTTGGTACTTACGGTAAAACCAACTTCTCCTGCTTCGTACACCACCACCGCTTCCATTGCATTAGTTGGTCAATACGACAGTAATCCTAATAATAATAGCCAGGCAGCGACAATCCAAAGCGTAGCTACGGCCGATATTGCCGTAAGCAGTTCCATTGTGGATGGTCCTTATGCGGTAGGCGGTCAGTACCTAGTGACCATTACTGCCAAGAATTTAGGTCCGAATGTAGCCACCGGGGTAGTTATAGCAGCAGGAGTAGCCCCCGGCTTAAAATTAGTTCCTGGTAGTGGCACGCCAGACCCAGGCACTACTATTGATCCGGCGGCTGGTCTTTGGACCATTGGCAACCTGGGAGTAAATGAATCGAGGAATTTGACTTTATTGGCGCAACCCGCTGCCATCGGCATACTAAATAGCTTAGGGTATAAGTATGCCGCTAACGAGTTTGATCCCAACGGAGGCAATACGAAGGATGGGAACAATAGTACCGTAATTCATATTACTGTCCCGGATCAAGAAGCTACTTATCAGGTACTAGCCGTTAGCAAGCATTTATTTGCCTATCAAACGGGAGAACATCTGGCGGAGGTGACGGATCCGGATGGACCTATTGAAAATGCCAGAATTATTAATGGTTCTTTACCGGCCGGGGTTCGTTTAGACAGCGACGGAGAATTAGAGATAGATAACCGGTTCTTATTAATTCCGGGTACTTACAACCTTACCATCGAAACTACGGATGCTTTGGGAGGAATTTCCGAGAATACCATTACATATACTATTTTAGGCGACTGGGACCAAGATGGAATTCCGGATGCAGTGGATGTAGATGATAATAATGATGGAATTCCGGATTTAGGCAGCTTTGGGGTTGATCCGAGAGGTGACGACGATGGAGACGGAATACCTAATTATATAGATGTTGATTTTGTTCATCCCTTTTACGGTGGTTTTCGGGATCGCAACTATGATGGCATCAACGATGCTTTTGACATGGATGAAGATGGCTTGATTGCTGGGTATGATCTAGATGAAGATGGAGATGGCATTCCAAATGCCATTGAGGCCAATGAGGGTATCGTGCCGCCAGCTAATATCTATGATGCGGCTAAAGCCACCTTCATCGGAAGCGTTGGCGTAAACGGGCTGCCGGACGCGGTTGAAGATAGCCCGGATAGCGGCGTTTCTACCTTGGTTAACCCCGATACCGATAATGATGGGGTAAGTGATTATATTGATATTGATGCTGACAATGATGGGATCTTGGATAATTTTGAATCCCAGGCCACCAATGCTTATGTGAACGGTTTAGGAACGGACGGTGATTTTGATGGCCTTAGTGATGGTTATGATGGTACCACGGGAGGTGAAATTATTATTCCTATAGATATTGATGGCGATGGTTTTCCTGATTACCGGGACACCGATAGTGATGATGATTTTTCGGGAGATTATGTCGAAGCCTTTGATGACGATGCGGAAGGCGAGTCCTTTGATGACTTATTTGAACGTGCCCGGGTTTTTGAAGAAGAATACAACAAAGGCTGGTACGTCAATTCGGACGTGGATGAGTCCGGATTTCCTAATTGGCTAGCCTGGGCTCCGGATTATCCTGCCTTTTTAACTCCGGGTAGTAGTTATTACCATGACACAGATCGGGATGGTTTGGTAGATTTATTTGACATAGATAACGGTGGCCACAGTGTTTCCTTACAAACTGCATCTAACGGGGAGTATGCTTTCCGTCAGGATGGATTGATTATTCTACTTCCAGTTGCATTAACGCGTTTTGAAGGTAAAATGCAGACAGAAGGCGTATTACTAACTTGGTCTACTGCTTCGGAGAAAAACAATGCTCACTTTTTAGTAGAGAGAAGCACAGATGGGATAAACTTTACAGCAATTAGCCAAGTGGCCGGAGCAGGCACAACGAATCTACAATCGGATTATAGCTTATTAGATGCCAAAGTTAGCTTGGCTACCACTTACTACTATCGTTTGAAGCAAGTTGATTTTAACGGAAAGTACGAATACAGTGAAATTATTGCGGTACAATCAAAGACGGTGCGGATACCAGTTGAAGTAAACATCTATCCTAATCCTACCTCCGATGTTGTTAAGCTAGATTTTTCGAGAATAGATAACGGTAAAAAGATCGTAGAAGTCTTCACTATAGAGGGTAAATTAGTAGCTGTTCACCAAAATGAAACAGACTCCACTATTAGTATTGATCTGGCGAAACTTCCAACGGGAACCTACCTACTAAAAATTAGTAGTCCCCAATTCGAGACAGTCAAGCGAGTTGTAAAACAGTAATCCCTCTTAACATTTAAGATTGAAAAGTTGCATTAGCTTTTAAATACATAGAGCCACTTGATAGTGGCTCTATGTATTTAAAAGCTAATGCAACTTTTCAATCTTAGAGGTGCGGAATTAAATCAGGGGTACTGTCTTTATCACCGGTTACATAGCCAAGGTTACTCATGGCATTTCCCTTCAGTAATAATAGTCCAGCCACGTGTGGAGCTGCAAAAGAAGTACCAGTCACCAGTTTTGTGCCACTACCTATTTTTAAAGCGATGATGTTCACTCCCGGTGCACAACGGTCAACAGGTGCTCCAAAGTTAGAGCTAGCCCAGAAATTTTTATTGTAATCCATTGCTGAAACGGTATAAACATTCGTAGCATTGACGCGCTGGGGAGAAGTAGTGCTGCAATCCACCCCGCTATTACCCGCAGCAATAGCAACGAAAATACCTTTCGCCGCTACCGATTTTACGGCGCTATCAAAGGCAGCTGAAGCCCCAGAAGCTAAGCTGATGTTTACCACATCCCCGGCTTTGCCATAAGTGTTCACCTGATTAACCGCCTTAATGGCATTGGAAACGGTTCCCGCGCCCGCATCGTCTGATACACGTAAGGCAACAATCGAAGCATTCGCAGCTACTCCAATAATCCCTGATCCGTTATTTTTAGCCCCAATAATACTAGCAACAGCTGTACCATGGCCAAAACCATCCTGCACGCTGGTGGTAGTAAGAAAGCTTTTACTACGAGTTACATCTACATTCAAGTCCGAGTTATTTAAGTCCACGCCGCTATCAATCACCCAAGCTGTTTTACCGGTTCCATCTTCGTAGCCCAACATACTTACTCCCTGGGGAACGGTTTCTCCAGGTAAAGCGATATAAGTCTCTTCCGCAGCAGAGTCTGTGGTCATTACTGCCATAGAAGTAAGAAACTGATCTTGTTCAATATAGGCTATATCCGGGTGTTTTTCCAAACGAATTACTTGTTGAGGTGTTAATTTAGCCACAAAACCATTAACAGCTCCTTCCAATAAATCAGATGAATTAATAGGAGTTAGGATACCCTTTGCTATTAAGGCATTAACTATACTATTTACTTTTGAGTTACTCTTTTTAAGAACGACAATATACTGTCCTTCAATTTTGTTTTTGGCTTGCGTAGCATTCGAAATGGAAGAGGCTTCCGCTACAGTACTAGGCTGTAATTCTTCTTTTTGACAGCTGTACATTGTCAAACAAGCAGAAAGTGCCAGACAAGAAATGGTTTTTTTGTAAATTTTTTGATTCATAATTATTTAAGTGTTCTTTGCTTGAGTAAGGAATAATTTAATTTGTTGAATAAGTAAATAGGACGGTAAAGGTACATTATGTATAAATAACAATGTTGGCTAATATTTAAATTATTATGTAATATTTAAAAATTTAACATAATCATCATTAAATAATTATATTTATAATTTGTAGCAAAATTTATTTATAAATAATTTTTTTTAATTTTATTATTTAACGCTGTTTAAAAAATACAAAAACACGTGTAATTTAGTTTCCGTATATAGTTAAATAATTATGAATATAATATGATCTATCTTGGATTTCTCTTGTTTAATGATCAACTTTTTTCAGGACAAGTCAAGCCTCTGAAAAGAGGTTTTTTTTAGCTAAAAACCATCTTAAATGAGCATCTCACCAATCAAAAGTAATTTTGTATATTTGAGATGGTATTCGTGAGACAAATATGAAAATCGGTTACGCCCGGGTGAGCACCCAGGATCAAAAATTAGAACTGCAGTTAGATGCTCTTACCAAGCAAGGTTGTGAGCTGGTCTTCCAGGAAAAGAAATCGGGTAAAAACAAGAAACGGCCGGAGCTAGCCAAAATGCTCGGGCAGCTTCGCTCTGGTGATACGGTGGTGGTCTGGAAGCTGGACCGTTTGGGTAGATCCTTACGCGACCTGATTGACCTAGTAGCCGAGTTTCAGAAAAGGGGAATTGACTTTGTCAGTTTACAGTTTACAAGATGGTATCAATACGGCAACTTCCACCGGTCGCTTTACTTTTAACATCTTTGCTTCTTTAGCGGAAATTGAACGGGAGATCATCAAAGAACGAACTAAAGCTGGGTTAGTCGCAGCCAGAGCCCGCGGTAGAGCAGGAGGGAGGCCCGCGGGTTTATCGCCTGCCGCTCAAGAAAAAGCCAATTCCGCTAAAGTACTATTATCCGCGGGTAATAAACCTGAAGAGATCGCCAAAATTTTGGGAATTTCCCGGGCTACCTGTTACCGCTATTTAGAGTACAGCACCCCCTCGTAATTAATTCTTTTACCTTTGCCACTATGACAGAATTATTTAGTCCCGGTTTAAATTTCCGAGTAAACGGGCGCTTGTGGATCGAAAGTGAAGATGACCGGTTCCTCGGCCCTGGCCGAATTGAACTTTTACATAAAATTCAGGAATCCGGTTCTATCTCGAAAGCTGCCACAGCGATGGGGATGTCATATCGGAAAGCCTGGGATTTAGTCGCCTCCATGAACCAGCAAGCGGCTACCCCTTTAGTGATGGCTCAGATTGGCGGCAAAAAAGGCGGGGGTGCCCTCGTGACCGAAGTGGGCCAACAAGCCATTCTACGCTATTCTGCCTTGCAAGAACGATTCCAAGCTTTTCTGCAAACGGAATCCCAAAATCTTTCTCAGACGATTCCAAAAAAATAAGCGTTATGTATTTTAAACTATAACGCTTTCTTGTAATTTGCTCACCGTTATGTTTCGGGATATATAACGGTCATCGGCAAACACTTCTTCCCATGCGCAAGCGTACCCTCGGGTTTTTATTTCTCTTTTTTCTCCATAGCTTTTGTCTATGGGGACAAGATTCTGCGGTGCTGACCGGCCAGGTGCGCGATCAGTCCACACAACGACCACTACCCTACGCTACAATTGTTCTGGCGGGTACGCGAACGGGCACGCATGCTGATGCAAATGGCCGGTTCTCCTTCCCGGTCAAACAAAAGCCCCCTTTTAAGCTGGTGATTCGCTATGTGGGTTACAATGATTTAAAGCAAGAAATCACTACTCTTACTTTCCAAGAGTTTGGCTTAACCCCGTTGTCTATTCAAGCTCAGGAAGTAGTAATTACCGCTTCTCGGGTAGTGGAAAAAAGCTTAGAATCACCTATTACCATTGAACAAGTGGACGCCCGGGCACTCCGCCAAACGCCCGCACCCACTTTTTTCGAAGCGCTGGAAGGCGTAAAAGGGGTGCAGATGACTACCGCTAGTCTGGGATTTAAGGTGCCTAATACGCGGGGCTTTACCAATCCCACCAATGTGCGCTTTCTCCAGCTCGTCGACGGGGTCGACAACCAAGCGCCGGTGATCGGGGCTTCCATCGCCAATGCCGCCGGACCTTCGGAGTTAGATCTAGAAAAAATAGAAGTTACTCCGGGTACTGCCTCCGCTATGTACGGCATGAATTCGTTAAACGGCTTGGTTAACTTTTTTACCAAAAGTCCGTTTGACTACCAGGGCGTGAGTGTCTACCAGCGCACCGGTCTCAATCACGTGAATGACAGTCAAACCAAAGCGCACCTGCTATCCGAATCGGCTTTCCGCTACGCCAAAGCTTTTCAGAACCGCTGGGCTTTTAAAGTAAATGTCTCCTACCTGCGGGGTTACGACTGTATCGCCCTCCAAACAATGGATTTGAATCCAAAGGGGAATGCCTCGGTTAACTTGCTGGAAACTGACAATCCGGCCCAGGATCCGGTGAGTTCCTACGGCAACGAAGGGCCGAACCGGCGCACCTTAACTTTAAACGGCAAAAACTACGTGGTCGCCCGCACGGGGTACTACGAGCAGGATATTACCGATTATACCCTGGAAAACCTCAAAGCCGATGCCGCTCTGCACTACCGCTTTTCACCCAACTGGGAAGTAGCTTATAGTTACCGGTGGGGAAAGACCGACAACGTGTACCAACGGACCAACCGCTTTCGCCTGGATGATTATACCGTGGGTCAACACGTGGTGCAGCTGAAAGGGGAGCGGCTGCAGGTAAAGGCTTATCTCACGCGGGAGCTATCCGGTGATTCGTATAACATCCGTTCTTTAGCCGAGAACCTAGACCGGCGCTTCAAAAGTGACAGCCGGTGGTTTCAGGATTACAGCGCTGCTTACCTAGCAAGCACATCTGCCGGGTTCCCTGTGGCCGAAAGTCACCAACGAGCGCGGGCGGGAGCGGATGCGGGCCGTTTAGAACCCGGCACGGCCCGCTATGACAGTGCGGTGCACCAGATTATTGGTATTAACAACTGGGATGTGGGTGCTGCATTACGCACGAAAGCAACCTTGTTGCACGCCGAAGGGCAGTATGATCTAAGAAATCAGATCAAGTTTATGGACGTACTCGTGGGGGCTGATTACCGCTTGTATTCGGTATTTCCGGATGGCAATTACTTTATCAATCCGAAAGAAGCGGGACATAATCTTTTGTACCGCAAGGGGGGCGGATTTGTGCAGCTTTCTAAAAAGCTGCTGCAGGATCGGTTGCACCTGCAGGCGGCTTTGCGCTACGATCAGAACGAATATTTCAAAGGGATCTTTAATCCCCGGATAGCGGCCGTTTACCAGGGGCTGCCAGGGCATTATTTCCGGCTTTCCTACCAGAACGGTTACCGGTTTCCTTCTTTGTTCGAAGCTTTTTCCAACGTTAACAGCGGGGGTGTAAAACGAGTCGGCGGCTTACCGGTTATGTCCAACGGCATTTTCGAAGATAGCTATATCTGCACTTCCATTGATGCTTTTACAATGGCCGTGAACCAGCAAGTGAATCAGCAGGGAGTAGCCTTACCAGTGGCCATCAGGCAAAATGCCGGGCTATTAAAAAAGTCCCCTTACGATTATATTCAACCCGAACGCATCAACTCCTGGGAAGTCGGCTATAAAAGCCTGACGCTAGATAATCGCTTAGCTATAGATGCGGATTTTTACTTCAACGTGTATCGCCACTTCATGGCCCAAGTGGAAGTAAACCAAGTGACCAAAAGAAGCGTGCCCCCTGATTCGGTGCCCTTTTACTTGTATGATCGCAGCAAGCAGGAGCGCTACCGGTTGTGGACCAATTCTACTAGTACGGTGTACAATTACGGTTCTTCGCTAGGAGTAAAGTATAACTTTTACCGCAACTATTCTTTAGCGGGTAACGGTAGTTACGCCAAACTGCACCGGAAGGCGTTTAATGATGGCCTGGAAGAAGCCTTTAATACGCCGACCTGGATCACGAATCTGAGTTTAAGTAATCCCACTATAGCTAAAAACGTGGGGTTCCAGGTAAATTGGCACTGGCAAGCGGCTTTTTTGTGGCAATCTTCTTTAGGTACGGGCCCGGTGCTGGCCTATCACTCCCTGGATGCGCAGGTAAACGTAAAAATCCCCTCGGCTAAAGTGCTCGTGAAAGTAGGGGCCACGAACTTGTTAAACCACAGCTATTACCAGATGGTAGCCGGTCCTTCCATTGGTGGCTTGTACTATGTCACCTTGCTATTTGATGAACTGCTCCGCTAAATAAAGAACATTCCTTACTACTCTTTTTTGCCCAGGTTTTATAGGCCTCTAAATAGCCCCAAATCCACCTTTTTTAATCAGAAAAATAGAAGGGTTTTTTGTCCACCTATTTCTGCCCTTCTCTGGATGGTTCCTGCTAGCTTTTGCTGGCTGGAAGCTCTAGTATTTACTTTGGAAGAACCAGCCTTTAACTAATGTAAAATTTATAAAGGTTAATTAATATATAGCTTTAAGATTACTCTTGATCAGAACAATGAGAAGTTAGTTTATAATAAACTTTTTAGCTTATTAAACGTTTTATTAATATATTGCATTCAATTGAATGTAACAACACAGTCAATTGACTTGAATAAAAAATTATGTCCCTAGATTCAATCATGAATATAATGGGTGGTGCCCAAAATATTGGTCGTGATATCCATACCCGGTTAGACTTTATAAAAGCTTCTAGAGAAGGTGCGGTATCAATTGCCGTTGTAAAGTCTATTCAGAACAAGATACATCTGACTAATAAAATGATGAGCAGTATCTTAGAAATATCTGAAAGCACCCTGCAGCGGCATATCAAGGAAGATCGTAAGTTAAAAAAAGCAGAATCAGAGACGGCTTATGAAGTTTCTAAAGTAATAGCTAAAGGTATTGAGGTCTTTGAAGATGAAAATGACTTCAATGAATGGTTGTATACCAAAAACACAGCTTTAGGGGAGGAAAGACCAATTGATTGGTTAGATTCATCTATTGGGAGAGAGCAGTTGCTAGATTTACTAGTAAGTATTGAACATGGCATGTACTCTTAATTCATGATTGTCTATCGTTTAGCCAAAAAGGAGTATGTTCGAGACCTTACAGGAACAGGTGGACTATTTGGCTCAGCAAGATGGCATGAAAAAGGAACACGCATTTTGTACACGGCAGGGAGCTTTTCTTTAGCTAAGTTAGAAGTACTTGCTAATACGAAATCAATCCCCAAGAACTATCATTTGGTTCTAATTGAAATTCCAGATGATATTAGCCATAAAGAACTCACTATTTCCGATTTGCCTAGTAACTGGAATTCGTTTCCGCATCCCAAAGAATTAGTTACTTTTACCGAGCAATGGATCAAAGAAAATAAGTTTTTGGTAATGAGAGTTCCATCTGTTCATTCCCCTTTTGAATGGAACTACTTAATAAACCCTTTGCATGCAGAGGCAAACCGATTGAAAATTATAGAAGATAATGCGCATGAGTTTGACCCTCGCCTTAAGTAGTACTAAATCATTATTAAAAAGCTAAAGCTACTGATTAAAAGATCTTTATTTTACATAAAAGACATTATAGGAACCAATCTTTTCTTGAAGATTTATTCTAGTACTTTACCCTTAGCATAACTTAGCTACTTCTTCCAATCGTCTATTTCGATTACTCTAAATAGTATAGTAATAGTATATTCCGCAATCCAATTACGTTTATATAACAGGTTTAGGGGGGGTATATCTCCTTATTACATTTAGCTAAATGTAAAACAACCCACTAAGCATACTCAGTATACAAAAGAGAACGTCATGAGGACAGTAGTCACGTGTTTTATCCTGCTATTTTTCATCACCATTGCTTATGCTCAAAAGAGGAAAACCTCACCAACCGACAACAGCAAACCGTTTGTGCTCGGGGTCATAGATGAAATTCAATCAAGAGAGTTAGCTGAAAAAAGGATACTAAATATTTACCTTCCGGAAGGTTATAACAAGAATGATACTCTTACTTATCCGGTTACCTACTTACTGGACGGCTCCGCCGACGAAGACTTTATTCATGTGGTTGGACTTTTTCAGTTTCTTACTTTTGAATGGATCCACCGAGTGCCCAAATCCATTGTGGTCGGTATTGCGACGGTAGACCGGCGCCGGGATTTCACGTTCTCAACAACCATTGAAAAGGACAGAAAAAAATACCCTACTACTGGGCACTCCGATAAATTTATTTCTTTTTTAGAAAAAGAGTTACAACCCTTTATTGAAAAAAAATATAAAGCAAATTCGGCCAAAACGATTATCGGACAATCTTTAGGAGGATTACTAGCAACGGAGATCTTATTCAAGAAACCTACCCTCTTTAATAAATACATCATCATCAGTCCTAGTTTATGGTGGGATAATGGCTCCTTATTAAACCAGGCATCATCCCTTCTGCTGGATAGCTTTTCTCAAAAAACAGAAGTTTACCTGGGCGTTGGCAAAGAGGGGCTTACCCCAACGGACCTTCCACGAGTAATGGAAGTAGATGCCAATTTACTAGCAGAAAAGATAAAGAGCTCTAAAAGTAAAAGTGTTACTTGCTTTTTCGACTATTTACCCCAGGAAGATCACGCCACTATTATGCACCAAGCGGTCTTTAATGCTCTGCGAATTTTGTATCCCGCACCCTATACTAATCAAAAATAGAGGAAAAGAATTAACTCGATGGATGTGGTGAGAGGCGAGGAAATATTTCGGGGTTCATAGTTGTTTCGTTGTCGGTTCTGAAAGTTAACTTTTGGGCAGCTAAAGGAACAAAAGTTATAAAAGCTTTCTATTTATCATGATGCTAGTTATAATGACAAATTTTTTATTTCCTTTTGTAGTAAGTCCTTAATAAAGATTATTCCTAATGTTTTAGCCGTAAGGTAAAAGATAATATTCCTTTCGCTTCATCTATAAAAGTCAAAATATAAAGTATATTCGTTACTACCATTACGTTTAGTCATTAGGTAATTACGGCGAAATAGAGGAGACGGGCTATGACACCAGAGCTATTGTACAAAGAGTTTTTTAATTTCGCTCCCACGCCTTTAATTGTGACCGACAGTAAGGGAGAAATTAAACTCATAAACGAGCAAGCGCTTACCTTATTAGACAACAAAGCACTAGAATTTTCCGGGTTAAATTTCTGTGATTTTATTGATAATTCCTTCTTGAAAGATTATCTCCATCCCAAAACTAGTTTCTCCTTTGAGGAATTTCTAAAAGTTTACCAGACCGAACATAAGCATTGGGTAAAAAGTAAGGAAGGCAGGACTATTTACGCCGACATTAAAGCCGTCGCCACTGGATCAGGAGATGATGCATTTTATATTTGGACCTTCGATCCCATTGAAATAAGTAAGAAGTTATCTTATGATTTAAAAGAGCGAGTAAAAGAACAACTTGCTATATTAAATGTGATTGAAGTATTCTTTCAAAACTCCGATATTCACACCGATTTAAAACTTTGTTTACCGGCTATTCAAGCGGGCTGGCAATACCCCAAAGTAACCGCCGTTCGTATTGTACTAACGAGTGGGGAAGAATTTGCTACTGCTAATTTCCAGAAAACAGAATGGCTTCTGCAAGCAAAGATAATGAGTGCTACTACTCATTTTGGCTTTTTAGAAGTCTGCTATTTGCAAGAAATTCCTACCTATGGCGGCTCTATATTCTTGTATGAAGAAGAAAGATTAATTTTCGTACTCGCCCAGTTGTTAGGAATCTTTATCGAACGGTGGCAAGCTTTTGATCAAATCGAGTCGGATGCTGCGCGATTAAAAAAAATTACCAGCCAAGTACCAGCCAACACGTACCAGTTTGAAATCCTATCCAATGGCGGTATTAAAGTTCTTTTCCTAAACAAAGGAAACGACCCCTATAATTACACGGCTGAATTTAAGGATTTCGAAGATGATCCCAGTAAAATACTAGAAGTAATATACGAACCAGATAAGATCAAATATAAGGAAGCTTTCTTGAAAGCGAATGAGACAAAAGATTTTCTTAGTGTTTATTACAGAGTGGTTTTAAATGATACCATCAGATGGAGATGGCTTAGAGCTATTCCTGAAAATACTACTAATGGGAAAACAATGTGGTATGGAGCTACTCAAGATATAACCTCCTTGGTGGATTACATAACTTCCATTGAGCAAATGTTATTTGACACTTCGCATATTATGCGCAGACCTATTGCTAATATATTAGGAATTACCCAGCTAATTAAAAGCGGTAAATTAACCGAAGGTGAATGGCTCTACCTGGCAAAAAGTCTACTAGAAGCATCGAAAGAATTAGACTTTTTTGTGCAACAACTTAATATATCCTATGAGAAGAAAAGAAAACTCAATCAAGACTTGGATATTAACTTTTCAGCGTTAATTGATAAAAGAGCAAGTTTTTTTGACCGCCCAACTCAGCCCTAAATTTGGGGGGTGAGGGGAGCAGAAGGCAAATTTATAGGCCGATGGCTCGGGTTTAATCCGGCTATTATTTATCTCTGCGAATCCATCTCAAAAATCAACTTGCCTTTTTATTTATGGAGATGGCAGTTTGAGAAAGTACCTCCCTCTAAAACGTCGTTCTACTGGGAGCAATGTTCCATCTCGTTTTTAGGTCGTTTCCTAAGATGAAATTTCCCAACATGAATTGATGACCAGATAGTTTTAACAAGATTAAATTTATTTGTACTTTGGATAAATTGGACGAGACTAGAATAATATCTTTCTCAGCAGCTAAAAAGGTGACGGCCTTCTTATTTCCCACAAGCCTTAATCATCCATACCATGCGGTTTTCTTCTCTTTTTCTCCTGTTGCTCCTGACTCGTTATTTGGTCTTTGCACAAGCCTATAAACCTCCTCACTTGGAGAAAAAAGGAAGTACCATGCAACTGGTAGTAAAGGACAAGCCCTTTTTAGTTTTGGGAGGAGAGCTGCATAACTCCACGGTATCCGGAGCCGCTTACATGCGACCCGTATGGGCCCAAATGAAGCAGAAATACCTCAATACAGTATTGGTCCCGGTATATTGGGAACTCATCGAGCCGGAGGAAGGCAAGTTTGATTTTGCCTTAGTGGACAGCTTGATCTACGGGGCCCGGAAACAGAACCTGCATTTGGGTATTCTTTGGTTTGGGGCTTTTAAGACTACCTATTCCACTTACGTTCCTTCCTGGATAAAGACCAATTCAGCTAAATACCCCAGGGCCCAGAATAGCAAGGGCGAACGCTTACCCCTGTTGTCCGTTTTCTCTGAAGCTAATTTAAAAGCCGATGCCAAGGCTTTCAAAACTCTCCTGCAGCATATCCGGCAAGTGGATGAGCAACACCAGACCGTGATTATGGCCCAAGTGGAAAATGAAGTAGGCATCTTTAATAACCCGCGGGATTATAGTGAAGTGGCAACTAAAGCTTACCAACAAGGTGTTCCGGCTGATTTAATGCGCTATTTGGCGGCCAATAAAGGTAAACTGCAGCCGGAGATGGAGACTGCCTGGAAGGCGAACGGTTACCAAGCTTCGGGCAGTTGGGAGAAAGTATTTGGGAAAAGTGTGGTGGAGGAGAAAAACCCCCAAGTCTTTTCTTATTTACCCGAAGAATTGTTCTCCGTCTACCAGTATACCAAGTTTGTGGGGCAACTGGCCGCGGCCGGTAAAGAAGCTTATCCGATTCCCCTGTTTGTCAATGCCTGGCCCAAAGCCGTAGGATTTACGGGAATACCGGGCAAGTGTAAGCTTCCCCAAAAATAGAACTGTTCAGGAAGAGGAAAAAACTTAACTTAGAACAGTACTTATGAAAAGAAAGATCTTTAGTCCCCAACAAATTGCTAAAATTCTCAAGGAATTTGAGGATGGTAAAAGTGCGGCCGAGATTAGCCGAGAGCATGGAGTGAGTCAAGCGGCTTTTTACAAATGGCGGCAACGTTACAACGGTATGGATGCGACCGAGCTGAAGCGGCTCAAGGATTTAGAAGAAGAGAACCGGCGGTTGAAAGCCATGTATGCGGAACTAGCCTTAGACTTAAAATTAGCGAAGGAGATCATCGAAAAAAAGCTTTGAAGCCCTGCCAAAAGCGACAGCTGGTGGAAGAGGTTTACCAGCAACCACAAGCCGGCATCAGCAGGGCGTGCCGGGTATTGAGCTTAAGCAAGTCGGTTTACTATTATCAAGCTGTTAAAGAGGACCAACCGGTGGAAGAAGCTTTACGGCAGAAAGCCGAGCAGCATCCCCGAGAAGGTTTTTGGAAGGTCTATGTACGGTTACGTAAAGAAGGCCATCTTTGGAATCATAAACGGGTTTATCGCATCTACACCGCTTTGGGTTTAAACCTGCGTCGTAAAGCGAAAAAGCGTCTACCCGCCCGCATCCAACAGCCCCTGCAAGTACCGCAGACATTGAACTATACTTGGTCGATTGATTTTATGAGTGATGCTTTGCTGAACGGGCGAAAGTTCCGCTCTTTCCATGTGCTAGATGATTATAACCGGGAAATCTTGCATATTGAAGTGGACTTTTCTTTGAAAAGCAACCGGGTAGTTTGGGTACTGAATCACCTATTAAAGCGAAGAGAAAAACCAAAACAGATCCGAATGGATAACGGACCAGAGTTTGTGGCTAGCTTAATGAAGGAATGGAGTCAGGTCCAAGGGATAGAATTTAAATATATTCAACCCGGCAAGCCAACGCAAAACGCCTTTGTAGAACGGTTTAACGGTACCTTCCGCCGAAATGTACTTAATGCTTACTTATTTGAAAACCTGGAGGAAGTAAGAGAAATTACGGCGACTTGGCTCGAGGATTACAACCATAAAAGACCACATGATGCTTTGAATGGAATGGCTCCCGTTGAATATGCTAGAAAAAAGCAGCTTAGTAAAGTAGTATCACCTTAATTAGAATTTATAATTGTAACCAGTTCTAAAAACGGGAAGCTTACACTATTAATGATCGTACTATATAAAGAAACAACTAAAATATTATACTTATGGAAACAAGCAATGCAAAAACAGATACTACTAAAAACCCCTTATTGCCGCATACTCAGCGAAGAAATTTACTAATACTGGCTGTGGTATTTTTAATTCTTCTGGCCGGTATTTGGATTTGGAAAACAGTTCAACTAAATAATTTTAAAAAACAGGCCGCCACTGAGAAACAACAGTTACAAGATCAGGCTAGCAAGATGATTATTAACACGCACCAGGAACATCTCACTCTCTTGGCCAAGCCTTTCGTGTAGGCCGTGCGGACGGAAATGTTGAACAAGAATATTTCTCAGGTAAACCAATATGCCAACGAGCTCGTGAAAGAAAAGAACTTCCAAAGTATCGTGATCACGAATGAAAAAGGCATTATTATATCAGCCACAAATAAAAAACTGGAAGGTAAAGATTTTGCCACCGTAGGAGATAAAAATTACTTATCCGGTAGTACTACCCAAGTTAACCGGGTAAAAAATCAACTAATTACGACCAGCCCCATCATGGGATTTAATAGCCGCATCGGTACGGCCATCTTAACTTACAATTTACAACCAACTAATTTTAATTAAATCTCCCGAACAGGCTTCCTCAGAATTGTAAAATTTGCTTCATCTTTTTTGGAGCGGAATTATTCTAGAGAAAGTAAACGTGTAAATATTTTTAAAATTATCACCGTCACCGTAATTGTCAGGTATAAACGCAAATTTTTGTGGATCTATTAGAGTTGTTTTCCCTTATTATTTCCTTATCTGCCGTTCTGGCTTTTTTAAATATAAAAGTTTTAAAACTGCCAGGTACTATTGGCCTGATGATATTAGCCTTGCTCTTATCTCTGGTGATATTACTAGCCGGCAGTATTGCTCCGGAAGGAGTTAGTTTTATTCGCAAAAGTTTGACCCAGCTTAATTTCTCTAATTTTTTGTTAGACTTTATGTTGGGTTTTTTACTTTTTGACGGCGCCCTTCACACCGACATTGAGAAATTACGCCAGGCCCGGCGCCCCATCATCGTGTTTGCTACTGTTGGTACTTTGTTGTCTACTTTTTTGGTAGGCTCTTTACTTTACTTGTTGCTTCCTTATTTGTATCAGCCTGTTGCGTACATTTACTGTTTACTATTCGGGGCTCTTATTTCACCCACTGATCCGATTGCTGTTTTATCTATCCTGAAAAAAGCGGGTATTGCCGAATCTGTTGAAACCAGTATTACCGGCGAATCTTTATTTAACGATGGCGTGGGAGTAGTTATCTTTTTAACGTTTTTTAATTTTGCCCGGCAAGGAGCCAGTGACATAGAACCCATCGAAATTTTAGAATTATTGTTAACTGAGGTGGGTGGGGGCATTTTGTTAGGTTTACTGCTCGGCTACGTGGTTTTCCGGATGCTGAAATCCATTGACCACTATCAAACAGAAGTACTATTAACCTTAGCGCTGGTGATGGGCGGCACGGCTTTAGCTCCACTTTTTCATTTTTAGGGCCCTTTAGCGATGGTAGTAGCTGGTTTATTTATAGGGAACAAAGGCAGCCTAGAAGCGATGTCCAAAACCACCAACGATTACATTCATAAATTCTGGGAAATGATCGACGAAACTATGAATGCTATTTTGTTTGTGTTAGTTAATTGGGTTAGAATTAGTTCTGATTCCCATTCATCGCGCTTATATATACGTTGGCTTAATTTCAATCGCTCTTATAATTCTGGTTCGGTATGTATCTCTGGCTTTACCTTCTTTTGCTTTTCGGTTTAAAGATAGATACTCGGCGAATACCTTAGTAGTAATGACTTGGGGAGGTTTGCGGGGAGGTATTTCTATTGCGCTTGCTCTCTCGCTGGAAACAGAGATGGAGCGTAATCTGATTGTTTCTATCAACTACATGGTTGTTCTGTTTTCCATTATTATACAGGGTTTAACCTTAAGTAAACTAGTGCAAAAATTAGCCTGAATTATTTGATAGTTTAGGTATGCGGAACATTACCAAACAGAATTAAGAAAATTCCTAATTAAAGAGAACTTTTAACTTCTAGCAATTAATGCCCGTAATTATATATATTCTTCTTAACCAGATTTACTTTTGTTTCGATGGCAGGAATTTAAATCTTAATTAAAGAAACCCTCTTTTCTAGTTTACAGTAAGCGATTATGGTTATACAATTTAAACCAACCTGGAAATTAATTAAGCTTACTTTTATAAAATTTACCCAGGACAGCCCTCTGGATTCCGCTGCCATCATTGGATTTTATACTATTTTTTCCTTACCAGCGGTACTCATTATTATAATTCGGATAGCTGGTGCTGCCTTTGGTCAGGAAGCCGTTCGTGGGGAAGTAGTCAGCCAAATAAGTGGCATTGTGGGCCAGAATAGTGCCGAGCAAATTCAAACTATTATTGAAAATGCCAGTCTATCGCCTTCCAACACCTTTGGTACCATAGTGGGCGTATGTACCATGGCCTTTGCTGCCACTACAGTATTTGTGGCGTTGCAAAATGCCTTAAACGCGATGTGGGAGGTAAAAGCCAAGCCCGGTAAAAGTTGGGTAAAGTTAATCATCAGCCGGCTTCTTTCCTTAGCCATGGTAGTTAGTTTAGGATTCTTACTGGTGGTATCCTTATCAATCGAAGTTATTTTGGGACTCTTGAACGATTATATCCGGCAAGCTTTTTCGGGTGTTGCCATTTTTTTGGTAATGGCAGGTAATCTATTAGTTTCCTTTTTAATCAGTACGGCTATCTTTGCCACTATTTTTAAGGTTTTACCCGATGTAAAAATACGCTGGACAAATGTATGGATAGGGGCCATTGTTACGGCCGTTCTTTTTGTAATTGGGAAATATGGAATTAATCTTTATTTGCAATACGATCCGTTAAGTGATACTTACGGGGCAGCCAGTTCTATGGTATTATTGGTAGTGTGGGTGTATTATACTTCTATTATTTTGTTGCTCGGAGCAGAATTTACCCTAGTCTATTCTCGGGAAAAAGACAATGGAATACAACCTGCCGAGTATGCCGTAAAAAAAGAACATACTAAATTGGATCACGATATTTAAGATTTATTCTACTTGTTTTTAGAATTTAAGACCTGTCTTAATGATTCATAATCGTTTAGTGTCCGGAGAAAATTACCTTCAAATTCTATTTTTTTTATCAAAATTAATTTTGCTTCGTATGTAAAAAATAAAACCCCACTTGTTTCTAAACATTGGCAATCTTATTTTTTGTCTATCAAAGAAAAAACTTGGAAAAATAAAGCTAGAATTATTAAACACATTTTTATTAAAACCTAATACAAAAAGGCATAAATCTTTTAACCGGAAACAGAAACTTTCCATGTCTTGGTTATAGTATTGTTTTTACTTCAATATTTTTATTTTCTAGGTGCTGTTTAAAGATAAAATGATGAAAGAAACTACGTGGCCTTCACTTAGTTTTCTATGGAGATTCTTTTCGATAACATGCCTAATCCTTTTGCCTATTTTATGCCCCTCTTTGCTTTGCTTATTTTGGGTGAGGCATACATCAGTTACCGCGAAGACCGCGAACTTTATTCTTTCAAAGATTCAGTCGCCAGTACCTGGGTTGGCGTAGGAGCCGCAGTGTTTAATACTGTAACGAAGGCTTATCAAGTTGGGATCTTTTTTTTGTTCTACAATACTTTTGAACCGCTTCGCATCGAATACTTGGGCTACGACAATTTAGGTTGGGCCTGGTGGGTTTGGGTGCTTTGCGTAATTGGCGATGATTTTAATTTTTACTGGCACCACCGCTTCTGTCATACCATCCGAATATTCTGGGCGGCGCACGTGGTGCATCATTCTTCGGAAAAATTCAACTTAGGCACGGCCTTTCGCAACGGCTGGACGATTTTCCTTTATAAGCCAGTTTATTGGATCTGGATGCCAATGCTAGGTTTTCACCCGGTATTGATTGCACTGTGCATGTCTTTTAATTCGATATACCAGTTCTTTTTGCATACCACCTTGGTACCCAGATTAGGCTTGTTCGGTAAAATATTTAACAATCCGTGGGTACACCAGGTGCACCATGCCCGCAACATCGAGTATCTGGACCGTAACCACGGGGGTATTTTCCTTATTTGGGATAGGCTATTTGGTACGTATTTAGACAAGGATGAACAACTGGAGACGCAATTCGGCGTATTACGTCCTCCTACGGGGTACAACCCTATTACCCTGAATTTTCATGAATTTACCGATATCTGGAAAGACGTAAGAAAAGCAAAAACCTGGCGCGAAAGAATAATGTACGTGTGGGGCCCACCCGGCTGGAGCCCGGATGGTAGCCGGAAAACGGCCAAGCAGTTACAGAAGGAATGGAAAGCTAACCAGAAAATACATTAGGAGGTATTTTGTTGAAAAGGGACAACAAATAAAACCTATACACCACTGCTAAAGAAAGTAAGGTACTTGCTTTTAGTAAATACCTTTTAGTAAATACTATTTTCTTGCTTCAAAGGTCTTACACGAATTCCAGAAAAAGCTTATTGTTAAAATTATCCATAAGCTAGTAAAAAAGTCAGATAGCAAAAAGTAAAACGTAATTGTAGCCACTCTTAATTAGTATATTGGCCTCGCTTATAGGCTAAAAGCCAGTTATTTACCAGCCACTCTTATTTATTTACCTAAAACAGTTCCTGCCTGGCAATCCGATTCAATCCAAAGAACCGATCAGATTCGGGAAGCCAAAGTTTTGATCCTTTACAGGAAAAATACAATTAAAATAAAAGTTATATTTATAAAAAAGTCCTATAAATAAACAATTATACTACACGGTGCGTATATAAATGTAGAATAATTAGTAAATATTTATTTAGTATCAAGGATTACGAGAAAGTCAAGTATTTAGTAAGTCCATCATTCAGCTGTCTAGTATCGAAATAAGCTGACAAAACAGGCGCAAACAGGCCTTCTTTAAGACCACTTGGGAACCAATTTTAGTGTAAAGCACAGGTATCCTCTTTTTAATAATTGTTACTAATTAATACTAGTTAATTAGTAAGAGAGTACTTACTGCTTTTCTTGAACAATACATTAGTTAAGATAATGGCCAAGGCCGCGGTTCTGATTATGCTTTGATTTGAGCTTACAATCCTTGTTCCTAGCAACACAGCAATAGATTCTGCTAAACAAAGCCGCAGCTTACCTGCTGTATTATTGCTCTTGTATTTTGAGTAGTGATACTAACACTAAAATGTATAAATATTTAAATACTTGCTCTATATATATTATAAATATACTGAATCAATTAAATACACTTAAAATTTAAAATCATGGTAAAATATTATTTTTCTCAAAGATTATTAGGCATAGGTCTTGCTATTTTCTTATTTCTAATTACTAGTCATGTACAAGCACAGGATAATAATCCCGGACCTAAGTTTGGCATTAAAGGCGGACTTAATTTTTCTCAGCTCTATGTAGATCAACCAAATGCCGAGGACGAAAATGCGAAAGTAGGGTATCATTTTGGTATTTTTGGTAAAGTGCCCCTTACCAACTTTTTAGCCATTCAACCAGAAGTTCTTTATTCCAACGTAGGTTCTAAAATTACTTACGGTGGCTCAGACTTCGAAAACCTTTTTGGTATTGAACCCGGAGAAGTGCGGTTTAATTTAAACTATATCCAGGTACCGGTTGCCTTAGCCATCAACATTGGTCCTTTAAACGTGCACGCCGGGCCTTATTTAGCTTATTTAATGTCCGCTAACGTGAAAGACTTGAAAACTTCGGACTTAAATTCAAATGACATTAAAGAGTTAAAGACCGATGATTTTAACCGTTTAGACTACGGAGTAATGGGTGGTGTTGGCTTTGATGTAAGAGGCTTAACTATAGGCGCTCGTTATAACTATGGTATGCGCGAAATTGGTAACAGTGGTTTGGCCGGAAGCTTAACTAATGACTCTAAGAACTCGGTGGCACAGATTTACATTGGTTTTGGGTTGTAAACGTCCGCCATCTATTTTCATAAGCCCTAAATTTTGTATAAGCCTTGGTCCTAATCGAGGATTAAGGCTTTTTTATTCTTTTTATTCGCACGAATATGAAATTTAAATTCTATCTCCTATTTGCCTTTTTAATGGTTAGTCTACCTGGTTTGGCGCATTACAAAACTGTGACTTTTAATTATGAACGCGCCTATTTTGACGATGGTCAGCCGTTACCGGCCGAAAGCAAATTCATAATTTCGGGCCAAACTACCCCCAATGTGGAAATAGTAGAAGTAAAGATTTTTCATTCTACTAATACTGATAAAGCACCTTTTTACCAAAACTCCTGGGAAAGACGACCCACCAGCCCGGTAGGTATTTTCTCCATACCAGTAAATCAACCTTTGCGAGGTGGGGAAAAGTATACCCTTTTGCTGAATTATTATTCTAAAATTACTACAGACCAGCAACAACAGGTACTTAGCCAGATTAATGCTGCCTTAAATGCTTACATTGATCAGTCGTACCAAGTAGACCGGGCCAGTGTTACGGCGCTGGAGCATCCCAGAACCATGCGAAGTGATTTAAATGCCATTGTGAAACAAGGGCTATCGCTGCATCGGAACCAGATTAATTATTCTTTCCCAGGATTTTCAGATTTAGTGTATCAAAAGTTAAAACAAATCGGAGAGTTAAAATTAAGCAAAGCCCGGTTTAATATTTTTACTAAGGAAGACGATAATATTAAATCGGTAAGGCTACGCTACGCTCAAGATCAGATTGAGGCGCTAAAAACATTGGTAAACCAGGAAGTTTCGCAATACGGCGGGGTGCAGATGTACGCTATTACCGATAGTAAAAAAATAAGTGATTACAACACCCAGAAAACAAAGAACGCCTTAGCAATTAACGTGGGTTACGGAGGAGTATATAATTCAGGCTCTTTCAATAATTTATCTTACGATGCCGCACCGTACGCGGGTATTTCCATACCCTTAGGCAAGGAGCCGTTTTCTTCGACATTCTGGGCTAAGAGCAGTATTTCCACAGGAGTGTTTTTACAGAACATGAAGTTTGGGAATGGAAATGTGGCAACTGGACCCTTAGTTCATCGTCCGGTTTACCTGGCCTTGGGTTACCGCATATTGCCCTTCATCCGGTTTAACGCAGGAGCTACGGTATTGCAAAATAAAGTAACGGGTACAGCTACCAACGACCTGAATCTGGATAAGGTTTACATCCGGCCTTTTGTTGGTTTAAGTATGGAAATCAATTTATGGCTTAACTTAAACCGTTGATCATGAAGATACTATTATTCCTTTTAATGAGTAGCTTTATCTGCTTTGGAGCCAATGCCCAGCATAATTTGTATTACTGGCAGGTGAAAGGCTATACTGGACTTGCAAATTTTTATAACCCAAATAAGAAAGGGGTTGCCTATATTGAACCAGATGATAATTCCTGGTATCGGCTGGAAATAGGGAGAAGTTTAGGTAAAACATTGGGTATTTCGGCGGGTGCTTCTTTTGGAAAAATTAAAGGATTAGCACCACAGGGAAATAGCTTTTTAACTAAAACTCAAATGAGTACGGTAAAACTTTACTTTTATACCGATAATGGTTGGCTCTTAAACCCGGAAGCTTTAATTTCTCCGTTCTTTTTTGCGGGATACGGAATTAGTACCATTAATCAGCAAACTAATCCTTTCTTAAATGAGAATAGCTACCAGCAAGTACTACCATTTGGCTTAGGATTTAAAATTCGACTCGCAGAAAGGTGGCAACTCGACTTACAAGCCGAGGCTATTTACAATGTAAAGTCGTTCGTAAACGAAATACCTGCTCAACAAAATAAGTATAATAATGCTTTTGTACATACGGGTATTTCGCTTGCCTATAATTTTGGTTTTAAGCCATCTACCTTTAAAGCTCCCCGTTTTTACGCTAACGTGGCAGATACACTTTCGTTAAGGCATTCTGTTCAAGCAAAAAGTGCTATTCAACCAACCACCAATCAATTTACCGATACTATCCCGGAGCAAGTTGCCCCCATCTCACAGAAACTTGCTAAACGTTCTACTTCCCTAGAAACTCCGGAAAAACAAACCGTAACTCCGAGAATGGTCATTATCCGGGACACTGTAGTAGTAACTGACAATACTAATCGACTAACTGCTAATGATTCTATAAACCGGCAGCGGATTATTCAACAGAATCCCGATACTCTTTATGTTACATCAAAAGCTAATGTTAACTCTCAAAATAAACTGGCTGATAAAATATCCGAAAAGGATAAATCGGAGAGAAATTCAGCTCACGAAAGGGCCATTAGAAACAGAGAAAAAGCTTTGGAAGATTATGATTTAAGAACTAAGCGAGCAACAGTACTTCGGCGAAATCAACCCACGCCTGTACAAAAACCCGCAAGAACCACATTGCCCTACCAGCAAGAAGAACCTAATGTTACTACCAGGCAGGTATATCCACCCACAAATTCGGTATATGAAAATAGCCGACGCCCCACTAATCCGGTGGGTACCAATGCGGTTGTTTTACTCGTTAAGGACCGAAAAAATTTAGAAGAAGCAAATCGAAACAACCGCGAGTTACGCTTTGCCTTTGATTCTTTAAATACGGTTATGAACCAGGATACTGCTTTAGCTGCGCAACTAAAACGTCAAAACACTTTTTATGATTCTCTGGATAAAAAAGTAATGCGGTACATGCAAGACCAGGCTAACTTAAACGACAGTCTACAGCAACGATTCGTGTCACTCCAAAAGCAATTAAGCTCTGCACCACCAACTACGAACGTACCTCTAGAACCAAAACCGGGGGAAGAAAATAATTATAATACAAACGTGTTTTTTACTTTAAACAGTAGCACTATACCATCACAAAGTTACAACAGCTTACTGGCTTGCACGGCTTTTCTGAAAAATAATCCAGAACAAAAACTACAGCTCACGGGCTATGCCGATCGAACCGGATCTGCAAGCTACAACTTATTGTTAAGTCGTAAAAGAGTAGAAGCTGTAGCTAATTTTTTTCAATTGCAGGGTATTGAAAAAGAACGGATTTTTATCCAGTATTTTGGCGAAACAAATGAATCACTACAGCCATTAGGAAGAAAAGTAGTTGTTAGGATGTTAAACTGAGGGCAATTACTACCATGATTAAAGAAAGAAGTGTTTTGCGGTTATTGTGGCTATGCGGGCTTATATTGTTTCTAAATGTTCATTAGTGGTACTCTTTTATTTTTTAATGAGCCCATTTTACATTTCTATTTGGCCAGCAAACGACAGTAGCAGTTCTATCTACTCGATCACTACCACTAATAAACCTACTGAACACGCGGATTTGAGTGGTTCCTGGGATTACGTGATGACGAATGAGCAGAGGGAAACCCTTACGGGAGTATTAACCATCCTGAGAGGAGGCAGCGCCGGCTACAAGGGCCACATCACCTCGAACGAAATCAGTTTAGGCAGCGATACTGAAATTACGAAAGCCAAAATTAATGGCTCCAACTTTATTTATGAAGGTATGTTAAAAATCCCGGATGGCGATATACCCTTTATCCTGAAAGGGACCATTCAGGGCAGTAAATTAAAGGATCAGAATACCGTTCTTTATCAAAACCGCAGCATGCTGTTTCAAGTAAAAGCTACCCGAAAGTAAAAGACATTAGTATCAAATATAAGATGTCAGACTTAGCTGTTTTAAATAATTTTTCATACCCGATCAACTGAATCAATTTTCTTTTACGCTTATAAAATCAAGAGTAATAGTACTCACCTGTGATATCATCAAAGCTCTCTTTGCAATTAGTAATGGAATAATCTCATTGTGCACTTTTCTGATCATCTATTTATCTACTTAAATTTTGTCAACTTAATTAAAGTCAGCAAGGCTAATAATTAAAGAGACAAAACGAGGTCAAAAGCATGGAAATAATTATTATTTTAATTTTAACTTTATTAAACGGATTTTTCGCGCTTACGGAATTATCTATCATCTCCGTCCGAAAAACCGGATTGAACAAAAAGCTCAAGAAGGTAGGAAAAAAGCCCAAAAACTGCTACAACTTATCCAGGAACCAGAAGACTTTCTTTCTGCTGTTCAGGTGGGTATTACCTTAATTGGAATTATTTCAGGGGCTTATGGGGGAACTGCCTTATCCGATGATATGCGAGAGGTATTAAGCAAGGTATCTTTTTTGGCTCCTTATGCGGATACCTTGGCCATTATTTTAGTGATAGGCAGCATTACGTATTTCTCCATTGTCATTGGCGAACTCATCCCTAAATCCCTGGCATTAGGGAATGCTGAAAATATTGCTCTTTTTGTGGCGCCTATTATCCAAATATTTACCACTCTCACTTTACCTTTAGTCAAGATCCTTTCCATCTCAACGAATGCTATCATTCGGCTATTAAGTATTAAAGAAAGTCCCGAAGAAAAATTTCCCCGGATGAGGTTCACCAAATCATTAGAACCGCCGGCAAGCAGGGAGTATTATGCCGGAATGAGACCGAAATGCACCAAAATATTTTTCATTATTCTGGTTAAAGAGCTAGAAGTTTAATGACCCATCGGTTAGAAACGGAATGGATTAATATAAATGACTCTTAAATGACCCTTTGGAACATATTCAGGAAAAAATCAAAAATAGCGTTCATTCCAAATTTCCAGTTTGTGAAGGTGAATTCAATAACATCATAGGCACGCTTTCCACTAAAGACTTTTATGAGAATCTGCTCATCCACCATAAATCCTTGTTAGAAGTAGTAAAAAAATCCATATTCATTGCGGAAACCATGTATGCCTGGGATGTTTTAGCTTTATTTAAAAAACAAAAGCAGTACCTAGGGATTGTAGTAGATGAATTTGGGGCTGCCGAAGGCATTATTACCTTAAATGACATACTGGAAGCCATTGTAGGAGATATTCCAGACTTAGATGAAAACAATGAACCGGATGTTATTAAACGCGATGCTACTTCTTATTTAGTAAACGGAACTACCCCGATTTGGGAGTTAAACAAAGGATTGGGTAATGAACTTATTCCCCGATCCGATACCGAATACTTAACATTAGCAGGATTTGTCATTCATTATTTAAGTCGCTTACCGAATACGGGAGAAAAGTTCACCTACAATGGTTTTGAAATGGAAATTATGGATAAAGATGGTACTAGGATTGATAAAGTCTTAGTAAAAAAATTGCCATCCTAAAGTTCTGAATTTACCTTTTAGCACCAACAAAACAATGGTACTTGCACTTTGAGATTAATTATAAGTAAACCAAAACTTATTTCAATGTTGCATTAGAGGTAACTCATGTTATATTTCTATAAGTTATTTATATAAGATATGACTATGTAATTCCTCCATTCTCATTTTCTCGTCGTTTTTGATACGATAACCTCGTGGCCCTTCACATGGGTCTCTTCACAAACATAGGCCATATAAGCACCATTCTAGTCCTAATTACCGTAATCCATAAGATTATGTTTGGATGGCAAGATATACCGAAGTTTGTGCTGGCCTTTTTCCTGGTGCTCCCCGTAATTTCCTTTTTACACGAGGTAGGCCATGTTTTTTTTGCCTGGCTCATGGGAGGTAAAAATATTAAGTTAACCGTTGGTTCGGGAGATGTACTTTTTCGCTTAGGCTTGCTGGAGGTACGGAAATACTATTTTTGGTATGGCCATTGCTCTTTCGATAGTCTGATACGCAATCAGCGCTTGGCTAACATCTTCATCTTTTCAGGAGGAGTTCTTTTCAATGCATTAACAGCCGTACTAGTAATGTACCTGGTACAAGCAGGTACCGTAGAGGCGGGTATGTTAACTTACCAGTTTACCTACTTCTCTATGTATTATATCTTTTTTGCGGTTCTGCCAATGCCTTACCCGGATGGCTCTTACAGCGATGGCAAAGTCATCCTGGATCTGATAAGAAACAAGCCGCACCTAGCTGATACTGTTTACAGAATTACCTGGAGTGAGGATAAGAGGCAATGGCAGGTGCTTGATGCTAACAAAATAGTAATGGAAACTTTAAAGGAAGAGAGTACTGCTATTGAACGGGCGCAGCAAATAGCAAAAAGTAATCGCCCAAGCCGGGTGATTCAGTCGAAGGAGGGCCAGGAAATGGAGATAGGCAATTATCCCAAGGTGCCTTTATAAGTTATTGGGCTATTTACGCAGCTGGTACTAAAAACCAGTTGGCTACTCCATACAGCTTATACGGGCTTTCTGTATATCCGCTGGCTAGGAAATTCGTACATTAATACTCCTACATCCAACCTAATTTTATGATTGCAGCTATCGTTGGTTTTTTGGTTATGCTTAACCCTTTTGCACTCTTTCTTTACTTGAGACCTATTATGAGCGATTTGTCTGATGATGATTTTCGATCAGTATTTATAAAAGCCAGCAGCATTTCCTTTGGCATTTTTCTTGGATTTCTACTGCTGGGTGACCTTGTTTTTAAGGAAGTGTTCCGCATTAATTTCGAATCATTCCGCATATTCGGAGGCATTGTACTCTTTTCGTTCGCCTATATCTTAATTGTGCAGGGCAAAAAAGGATTTATCCAGATAAAAGGAGACCTCCATGATTTGGCATCGGAAATCGCTTTGCCTTTTATGGTGGGCGCAGGTACTATTTCGCTGACGGTACTGATGTCTGAGCAGCTGGTATTGTGGCAAGGCGTACTATCGCTGGTTATTATCATGCTGATCAACTTTGCCATCATCATGGGCATGAAAAGCATCCGCAACGCCATGCACTCTAAAAAGCTGCAAATCGCTTTTGATAAAAATATGGAACTCCTCCTGCGCATCAATGGCTTTTTTCTGGGGGCGATAGGGGTTGATATGGTTGTGACAGGAATAAGCAACCTGGTGTTAACAGGAGTGGAGAAATGATGCTTCGCTGCTTTCCCTGTTCACTTCTTTTGTTACAATCACATTTTAATTTATTTAATAATATCTCCAGAATACACCAGCCAAAGCGGCACGTTGATATTGGTGTTGTACATCTCAGTAGGCACGCTGCCCAGGCTCAGCGAAGGCAGCGGGTTATTGCCTTTCAGACCCAGCACCAGCAGGTCGTGGCCTCCTTTTTCCAGGTGCAAGGTAATGCGTTCTGCTATACTTTTATTGGCAGCTCTTACCAAGGTATAAGGAACCCGGGCTATCTCCTGGTGCCTTTTCTGCAGGTCAGCAAACTTTTCTTTTACCACTTCTTCTGCTTTTTTAACAGCTTTATCCTCCGAGATTAACGGAAAAAACTGTTTTGGGAGGCGGTAAACGTGCATAATCTCCAGCTGCAATCCTAATTGGTCAGAAAGATTCTTACTTAACCGGAGGGCGTGCACGGAGGTATCAGAAAAATCTATCGGTGCCAGTACTTTTTGTATGTTAAGACGAGCCGTTTCGGGGAGAACCAGCATACTGCACGGCAATACGCGCAACAGTTTTGTACCTAAAGCCCCGGTACTTTTGTTGCTCATCTTCTTGCCGAGGATGGTGAGCTTGACCTGATAGCGTTTTACCAGGTCGGCAAGTATGACTTCGGTGTTTGGCTCTTCACTAACGAGTATTTCATGGTCGGTGATGGTGCCAAAATGCTCCGCCACAATATCCTGGATATTACCTTCCACCTCACTGGTAAGGTCAACGTCTCCGAACCACTCTTTAAAATCATCGCTCAGCTCATATACTTTAATGTTGTGCACAAAGTATATTTTCCGCACCTTTAGTCGCTCACAGATGGAGCGGGAAAAAGCAACCAGCTTCTCGTCTATGTCGCTCAGGTCCAGGCAGACCATCATGGCGTCAATCGTAATCATAGGGTATCCGGGTTTGGTTGTACAGGATTATCTTTTCTGACTTCGGGCAGGCCGGCATCTTGTTTCTTGGCGCGCTTGGCCAGCATTTCGGCCACTAGTTGCTGATAAGCTTTGCGCTCTTGGGTCTGGCCCAGTTTTGCTTCTTCTTCGGCTTCCTCGTTTAGTCCACGGTACAGGCTATAACACATCAGCAAAAGTATAATAGCAAAAGGTAAGCCCGTAACTATAACAGCCGTCTGCAAGGCTTGTAGGCCTCCGCCAAGCAAGAGTACTGCGGCCACCGCACCACCTGCTAGCGCCCAGAAAACACGTAAACCTACCGAAGGATTGGGGTTACCACCAGAAGTAAGACTTACCACTACCAACGAACCGGAGTCTGAGGAAGTCACAAAAAAGCCTGTTACCAGCAGAACCCCTATTACTGATAGAAAGGTGGAGAAGGGCAGCTGTTCAAAGAATATGAACAGGGCAGTAGAAATATCCACTGCCACCGCATCGGCAATAGCCGGGTTGCCGGCCAGGGTTTCGCGTAGGGCCGTACTTCCGAAAGCGGTCATCCATAAAAAACAAAGGAGTGAAGGGGCAATGAGCACGCCCAATACAAATTCCTTGATGGTTCGACCTTTAGACACTCTGGCAATAAATATACCGACAAACGGCGCCCAGGATATCCACCAAGCCCAGTAGAAAACCGTCCAGGTACCCTGCCAGTTTGTGTTTGAATACGCTTCATTCCAGAACGATAGTTGCATAAAGTTGCCGATATACGAGCCGGTGTTTTGAACGTATGAACCCAGTATAAAAACCGTTGGCCCCAGTAGCACCACCGCCACCAGCACAAACAGGGCAATGCGAATATTCCATTCACTCAGAATACGAACCCCCTTATCTACCCCGGTTACTACAGAGACAGTGGCAATACCAGTAATAATAACAATAAGTACAATTTGGGTTGTAATATCATTTAAAATGGCAGGAAAAACATGATTCAGGCCAGCCGCTATTTGCTGTACTCCAAAACCAAGGGAGGTAGCCAATCCAAAAAGCGTCGCGATTACCGCCAGAATATCAATGATGTGTCCTACAACGCCATGAATCCGCTCGCCTAAAAAAGGATAGAAGGCGGAGCGAACCGTTAGTGGTAGCTGCCGGTTATAGGTAAAGTAAGCCAACGCGAGCCCCACCAAGGCATAAATAGCCCAGGCGTGCAGCCCCCAATGCAGGAAAGTGAAATTCATCGCTTGCCGGGCAGCAGCGGGAGTGCCCGGCTCTCCGAGTGGGGGAGTCTGCAAGTGGTTAATGGGCTCCGCGATACTCCAGAAAAGCAAGCCTATACCCATGCCCGCGCTGAATAGCATAGCAAACCAGGCCGAGGTAGTGAACTCTGGTTTAGCAGTCTTGCCCCCTAGCCTTATTGAACCAAATCGGCTAAAAGCCACAAACAGGCAAAAGGCCACAAAGAGATTCACGCTAATTATAAAAAGCCAACCCATATTAGTCGTAATAGCTGCCTGCACTTCGCTAAAGAAAGCCTCGGCACTCTTCTGAAACACAAGCACCAAGCTTATGCTTACAACCAGGAAAAAAATGGAGGACCAAAATACAGGACCGTTTACCTCCAGTCCTAAAGATTTTTGTGTGTTACTTCTTAGTCTAATCATTCATGATGTATTTAATAATCAGAAATAATATCCCAGATTAATATTAAAGCGCATATGCCACTTCGTTTCGTCTGGGGTACCGGCCGCGAAGGCATTCATCCATTCAGGGCCTAGCCAAGGGTGGTTATACCCAAAGGCGGCGTCGGTGTAGATATACATTGGCCCGGCCGTCCACAAGGCACCTAGCACGTTCATGTGGGCGTTCTCATAACCACTTATGCGTTTATTGTAGTAGCCATAGTTATTGTAGATATCTATGCCCTGCAGCAGCTTTGTATCCATGGGGATATGGTAAGAGACACCGGCCGTGTATATTTCTCCCCTATTGGCTACATTATTATTCGAGCCATAAGCACCCATCTCCACCAAATCCACCTCTGCCCCTGTGGCATATTTAGGATTTATACGGTAGAGCATAGCTTGCAGCTTAATGTTCCAGGGGCTATGCTTGGCCAGGTGTTCGTAGTGTACGGCACCCGCATAACGAGTGCCGTTGCGTTTCGTGTCAAGGTTATAGAGTAGCCCACCCTGTATAGAAATGCCCAATTTATGAGCTAAGCTGTCGCCTAATCGTCGCACCAGTTTTAAATCGAATTGGTTATTTTCTTTGTTACGCCCGGTAACGTCATAAGAGTAGCGGTTGGGGCTAGGCTCCGCTGGGCCAAACACGAACTCTTCGGCACTTTTGTAATAGGCCACCTGCCACTGCCATCGGTTGGAGTCATGAATATATTTCACGCCCATGTCGTGGTCATCCTCAAAACCCAGATAATAGGTCATGTTAAAGAACCAGTTGTTGGAATTGTACTGCTGTATGCCAAAAGGCACCTGGTGCAGGCCAACCTGTATTTGGGATTGGTCAGAGAAATCGTGTTGGAACCAACCCTGCTTCAGAAAGGCACCACCAAAGGCCTGGGAGTAATATCGGAACTCAGCATTTAGTTTGATGCCTTTAAATTCGGCTTCAGCGTTTAGGCGGAATACATCATAGCCAAAGTCCCCGGCCCGTTCTAACTGATCTTTTTTCCAGGTAGAAAGATTATAGTTAAAACGAACAGCACCCCCTAATTTCAAATAAGGTTTATCTTCGGGTTTCTCCTCTGGTTCTTGTGCCGCACAGATTTTGGTGACGAATAGGAGAAGAAAGAGTAAAATTATTCTTATCATAACCAAAAGCACCAGAGTATGAGCCCTCCTCCCCCTAAGTAGGACGGTTTTTAGACAGAAATGTTGTTTAGATTAGCCTCCTTACATTTTTAAGACATGCCAAAATTAGAGAACTCGGGTTTCACTGTAAGTCTTGTCATCCTATAACCACTTTTATCCTATGTTTGTTCTGATGCTTATATTGGGATAAAAGAGAAGAAAGGAAGGATCAAGATGGTCACTTTTATTAGGTCCTAAGAGCCTGTTTTACATGAAAATCCCCTTCCTTTTCCTATGGTTACTTTGAACAGTTCCATTAAGCCTTAGAGCTTGCATCAGGATAGAGAAAGCTACCATAATCTCCTCTTCTTTCTTTTTTGTCTACCCTTTGATTAACACTTCAAGTTATGATTCTATCCGCCAAACAAAAAGTAATTGGTATTGATGTAAGTAAAGACACCTTAGCGGTATGCTTCTCCTTAGAGGATAAGCTGCAGCACCTGGAAGTCAGTAATAACAAAGCTGGTTTTCAAAAGCTGGTGAAACAATGCAGCTCCGAGAGCCTGTATGTGATGGAAGCGACAGGTATATATTACCTGCACCTAGCTTATTTCCTTTATGAACAAGCGGTAGTTAATCCCGTTATCATTAAGCGTTACATCCAGATGTACTTAGGCAAAGGTAAAAGTGACAAGAAGGATGTTCAATGGATTAAGCGCTACGGGGAACAGAACCAAGTGGCTTCCTAGAAACCCGAGGAGCCGGTAATCGTCGAATGCCGGCAACTAGAACAGGTTACCGAGCAGCTCATCCGGCAAAGGACTATGGTCATTAACTCCCTGACGGCTCTGGAGCGGCAACCCGTAGTGAGCGAATTAGCCGTGAAAAGCCTGAAGCAAACTTTAAAAATGCTCGATAAGCAAGTCAAGCAAATCCAGGAAAAGCTACTAGCCACTCTGGAGAATACTTTTAAAAGGGAGATCCAATTACTTTCTTCTATTCCCGGGATTGGTAAAAAGACGGCTGGCATGTTGCTTTTATTTGCCGGCAGCTTTCAGAAAATAGATAATCATCGTCAACTGATTGCCAAAACGGGCTTATCCCCTCGAGAGTACACTTCGGGTACAAGCATCCGGGGGAAGACGCGCATCACCAAAATGGGCGGTAACTTAATCCGCAGCAAATTGTATGTGTGCAGCTTCTCGGCTAAAAAATCGAATACCGCGTGCAAGGCCCTTTATGAGCGGTTGGTGGCGAAAGGTAAAAACGGTAAACTGGCTTTGATTGCCGTCTGCAATAAGCTCTTGAAACAGGCATTTGCCATTGTTAAATCAGGTATTCCTTACCAGCCTGATATACTAAAATTTCGACCTAAAAACCTTGACTTTTAACACAGTTCATGTTAAATAGGAATTATGCATTTTTCTATCATCCCTTTTGTCATCAACTTCTCTTTCTTGCTTAGTAAGATGCTGCAACGGGATGTTAAATAATGAAAAGGCAGCTATTTACAGCTTATCTTTTCCTATACCTGTAAATTACTTATTTATCATATTATTGGTTATAGGAAAAATATAATCAAACCTTCTTGTAACACTTAAATAGGTCTAAATGGGAGAGTTGCTCAGAAAGAGAAAGCAGGGATTCTTACAATTATTTCTCTTCCAGCATCACTAATTTGGTGTATATTCGTTCCGCTCTGGCTCGTCGGTTCTGAAAAATAGATTCTCGGAGCCACTTCATTCCGAAAGCCTTTTTTAACGCTAGCTCATCATGAACATAAATGGATTAGAAGATTTCGGAATTACTGTCTCTGATTTAGTTAATCAGTACGCGGATAGAAAAATGGATATTAGGATCAGTTTTCCTTATTATCCGGATTTGGCGAGTTTAAAGCCTCTAACGCCTAAAGAAAGGAAGGTAGTAGTTAGTCACTATTTCCGAAAGCAATTGAAATTAGTAAAAAGCATTTACCCCACTACCCATTATCAAATCGTGGGAAGCCGAAATCAACCCCGTGGAATTACTGGCCAGTTAACGGGTCAACAAATAGCTGGGCTGCAAAGCAATCAAACAATTAAATGGCTGAATGTGGAACAGGTGGAAGGACTACCCCAAATACAACCGGAGGCCGGTCCTGAACCCAAGGCTTGTGTGTTGCCTCTTTATTACAACATCATGGGCTTGTTCGTGGCAACATTTGATGATTTAGATACGACAACAGGTATACGACTAACGGAGGAACGTATGGTGTTAGTGAAAGCCTTAAACAGGGGTGAGGCGATCCAAAAAGCGCAGGTAGAGTTTGGTCGCTACAGCCAAGCGGAAATCTTAACGAGTAGTTACCACTTTAACAAGTGGAAATTTCTGAAGGTATTGGATGTCTACGAGTTGGGAGTATCGGGCATTGATCCGGAGGGAACGGAAGTATATAGTATTTGGAAGCGCCGAAAACTAAAAGAATCGGATTACGAACAATAGCTAAATTACGCTATGGAACGTAAGTGTACTTATATAGTAAAAAAAATCAATAGCAATATATTTCTTCTGCTATTGATCATTACAACTACGCCTCAATCCTGAATATAGAGATCATAAACCTACTGCATTAAGAGATGGAACTGGTAATTTATAATCAAAACGAAAGTGAGTATAATACGCCATATACATGCCTTTTTCAGGATCAGGATTTATTTTCGACTTGGTTTAAAATTGTTATTTTCTATCCTAAAAGGTGAAGCTATCACATTATGCATATGATAATTTCTTGGATAGATACCCAAAAATTGGTATAGCTTAGAGGGGTAGAGGTGTTTACCCTTAAAGACAGAAAAAGATCTACAAGGTACAACCAGGTTCCTTTAAAGGAATCAGGTTGTACCTTGTAGTAAGTAGATCTTAATCCATCGATCAATAATTGCCTTTCAAAAGTGCTATTTACAATATTACTAAATCAAAATAGGACATGAAAACACCTTTACCTTATCTAAAAAAAGCGAGTGGCAACCAGCTTTTGCGTTCCTGTTGGTTCCATCTTTCCGCAATCCTTTTCTTACATCTGAGCTTCACCACCCTCACGATCGCCCAATATAAAGCCTGGGATAAAACCTACGGCGGGGATAGTGATGATAATTTAAAAGTTGTGCAGCAAACCAGGGATGGTGGGTATATTTTAGGGGGCACTTCTGATTCCGAAATTAGCGGCTATAAAACGGGAGCTACTTTAGATTATGGCAATTTCTATCGGGATGATTACTGGGTAGTAAAACTGGATGAAAAAAAATCGCAAACTATTACCTTTAATTCTATTCCGGATAAAACCTTAGGCGATGCTCCTTTTGCGCTTATTGCCAAAGCTACTTCCGGTCTGCCCATTACCTTTAAAGTCATATCGGGGCCGGCTACGGTTAAAGACAAAATAATCACTCTAACGGGCGCAGGTACGGTTATAATTCAAGCTTCGGTAGCGGGCAATGCCTCCTACTTATCCGCGAATACTACGCAAAATTTTGAAGTGATAGTACCTTCTACCGTTGTTTGGGATAAGACCTTTGGTGGTCATCATCCGGACCAACTTACCGCGATGATTACTACGCCGGATGGCGGGTATCTACTAGGTGGCTCTTCGCGATCAAGTATCAGCGGGGACAAAACTGAAAGTAACAGAGGAACACCGAATGAATTTGGTGATTTTTCGCTGGACTATTGGGTGGTAAAAACGGACAAGGCAGGAAAAAAACTGTGGGATAAGAGTTTTGGGGGCAACCACGACGACCAACTTACTACTCTAATAGCTACTAGTGATGGGGGGTACTTATTAGGTGGCCATTCTGATTCTGATAAGTCCGGCGACAAGGACGCTGTATTGAAGGGTGCTACGGATTACTGGGTGATTAAAATAGATGGAAATGGTAATAAACTCTGGGATAAAGTATATGGGGGCAGCGACGCCGATAATTTAACAACTATCTTCTCCACCGAAGATGGCGGTTACCTTTTAGGTGGCACTTCCGTTTCCGGCAAATCTGGAGATAAAAGCCAGGAAAGTAAAGGAGATATGGATTATTGGGTATTAAAGATAGATGCCGCTGGTGGCAAAGTTTGGGATAAAACCTACGGAGGCAATAAAGCTGATAACTTGGCTGCTATAGTTAATACGACAGGTGGTGGTTATTTACTCGGGGGATCTTCGGCTTCCGGAATAAGCGGAGACAAAAGCCAAGCCGCGCGGGCATTTGTAGATTACTGGGTCATAGAAATAGATGTCAATGGGAGTAAAGTATGGGACAAGACCTTTGGCGGTACTAAAGACTTCTACTTCGACGATTTCTGCTTTGATGAGGAGGAGGAATGTATTGAATATTATGGGGCTTCTGAACTTTCTGCTCTGGTAGCTACACCGGATGGAAGTTTTTTGTTAGGCGGATCTTCCAATGCGGGTAAAGGTGCTGAAAAAAGTGAATGGAGTGTAAGTTATGGTGTACCTGGTGAAAAGGCTACTTTCTTTAGTGACTACTGGGTGGTGAAGATTGATAATAAGGGAAATAAAGTTTGGGATAATACCTATGGCGGCATTTATACTTATTACAGTGAGGATGCCGAAGATAACTATTTTGGTAGCTCTAGACTGACATCAATAGTGGCTACTTCCAATGGAAACTATTTACTGGCAGGCACTTCTGATTCCGATAAAGGGGAGGATAAGAGCGAAAACAATTTGCAGAATGAGGCAGACAGTTACTATTTAGACGACTACTGGGTTGTGCAGATTGATGGGAATGGCAATAAGCAGTGGGATAAAACCATTGGTGGTTTTGAAGGTGATTATCTTTCAATTGCTTTATATAATACGGAAGGAAATTATGTGTTAGCAGGTACTTCTGATTCGGGTATAGGGGGAAATAAAAGCGAACTTAGTAGAAATAATAGTTACTCGAACATCCAGGATTATTGGGTAGTAAACGTAAAAGTAGATGAAGACCCCGTTGCTTCAAATTGGGATATGCGTTATGGTGGCATAGGCAATGATAATTTTACCTCTGTAATCAAGACAACTGATGGAGGTTATCTATCAGGTGGCTACACCAACTCGGGCGTCAGTGGGGATAAAAGTCAGGGCAACCAAGGCAAGAACGACTACTGGATTGTGAAGAGTAATAAGAATGGGAAAAAAGTCTGGGAAAAACGCTTTGGGAGCACCCAAGATGATTACCTTAATCGGGTAATCCAAACCCAAGACGGCGGCTACCTTTTAGCGGGTTCTTCTTTATCGGGAAAGAGCGGCGATAAGTCGGAGGCGAGCCGGGGAGACCGAGATTACTGGCTGGTGAAAGTGGATGCCACGGGTAATAAGCAGTGGGATAAAACCTTGGGCGGTAGTGGGCAAGATGAATTGGAGAAGGTAATTCAACTCGCTTCGGGCGAGTACGTGCTAGGAGGCACAACTACTTAGCCGGCGAGTGGAGATAAAAGTCAAGACAGCCAAGGTGGCTATGATTTCTGGTTAGTTAAAATCAGTTCTGCCGGCACCCAACTCTGGGATAAGCGCTACGGCGGCTCGCAGGGAGAAGTACTAGGCAGCTTTACTGAAACGAGTGATGGGGGCTTTTTCTTAGGCGGCAGTTCTTTCTCGGACATTAGCGGGGATAAAACCCAACCCAGCCGGGGTGACGTGGATTATTGGGCCGTTAAGACGGATAAAGAGGGCACCTTGATTTGGGAGAAAACATTCGGCGGTTATGCGCAGGATGAAGTCTTCTCAGTGCGGCAGATTTCCGGAGGTAATTTCTACTTAGCCGGTACGAGCAACTCCAATGCCAATGGTGATAAGAGCCAGGATGTTCAAGGCATGCGGGATTACTGGTTATTAAAATTGGATGCTACCGGAAACAAAGTTTGGGATAAACGGTTTGGAGGCAGTAAAGATGATATTTTACGCGCCAGCACTTACACCGACGAAGGGCATTTTATCCTGGCTGGTCAGTCTTACTCGGAAGTAAGTGGGGACAAGAGCCAGGCTAGCCAGGGAGCCGGAGATTATTGGGTCGTAGAGGTAGATGAAAACGGCCAGAAAGTACAAGATCAGCGGTTTGGAGGCAGCGGAGAAGACGAACTGCGCACGGTAACCCAGACGAAAGACGGTGGTTTACTGTTAGGGGGGAGATCCAACTCCGGGGTAAGTGGTGACCGTACTCAACCTAGCCAAGGCGGAACGGATTACTGGCTCGTGAAAGTAGCTCCTACCACTACCTCCATCGTAGCGGCCAGAGAGACTACCCTGACTGTAGAAGTAACTAAACCGACCGAGCTTACTCCTTTGATGGCGTATCCTAATCCATTCCAGGGCCAGTTAAGTGTTCGTTTTAGCTTACCTCAAACGCAATTAGCTATCGTCAAAGTCCTTGACAGCCAAGGCCGGGAAATCAAAACATTATACCAAGGAGAAGCCAAAGCAAAGCAAACCTACCAGGTAGAGTGGCAGGCGGACAACAAAGCTGCTGGCATGTATTTGCTGCAACTGCAAACCCCAACTAAGCTAAATACGCAGAAAGTACTCCTTAATAAGTAAATATTGAAACACGTAGCCAGCGGAAGCTGTTTCTGCCAGCTACGTGTTTTAAGGAATACCCTAAGTATCCTTTAAAATGAAACTAGAAGGAGCATTAACTCAATCTGCTTAATATAATTGGACTTATAAGACAGGGCGATTTCTAGTTATTCCTAGGCTAATCGGATAGTAATGCCAAGGGTATGTATTTGCTGCAATTGCAAACCCTTACTTAACGCTAGCAACAGAAATTACTTTTAACATTCTTAACATAGTAACTAATCCAAATTTTTCAACAAGGCCGGATAAAGTTGCCGTTATCCGATATTTTCTCTCTGATAAGTTACGAAGTCTCTTGCAGGTTTATTTTTAGCTTATCGGTAGTTGTTTTTCCTGCTTTAGAATAAATAGTTGGCTTTAAGCTTATCACTGCTATTTTGCTCTAGTCTTGTATTTAAAATAGCTAATCTGTTCTAAGAATAATACTTATATTTAGAAGAGCAAGTATCCGTAACCTTTCTTTACCAAAAAGAAGAGGTTTACTAATTCTTTTTCTTAATGCTCCTTTTCCTGTTTCCGGAACATAAAACTACTCTTACCCATATGCAAACAACTTTATCTCTTTTCTGCCAGATACTACTTCGTGCGAAAATAATATTTTTAGGGCGTGGCCTTTACCTTATCTTGTTACTTCACCTTGGCCTGACGACTATAACCTTCGGCCAAAAAAATCTATGGGATAAAGCAATTGGGGGGAGGGGAGAGGAGGGATTACGGTCCTTTCAGCAAACCAGTGATGGGGGCTATATTTTAGGCGGTAATTCTTCGTCCGGCAGTGGCGGGGATAAAACCGAGGCAAATAGAGGGACTAGAGGAACGACAGATTACTGGATCGTAAAACTGAATGCAAATGGCACGAAAGAATGGGATAAAACTTTGGGGGGAGATAGAAATGACAAATTAATTTCTCTGCAGCAAACCAACGATGAGGGGTATATTGTAATTGGCTCTTCTAATTCCGCAAAGTTGGGAGATAAAAGTGAAGCTGCTGCAGGAAGTTGGATTGTAAAGCTAAACGCAGACGGAAACAAAGAATGGGATAATACGATTAGCGGCGGTTCCATATCTTCCCTTCAGCAGACGAGAGATGGGGTATATATTCTAGGAGGAACTTCTGCTTCTGGAAAAGGTGGCGATAAATCCGAGGATAGTAAAGGCAAAGAGGATTTTTGGATAGTAAAGTTGAAAGCAGATGGCAGCAAAGATTGGGATAAAACGATTGGTGGTAATAATTATGACTGGTTAACCGCCGTGTATCAAACAAGTGATGACGGCTATATTCTGGCGGGTTCTTCCTGGTCTGGTAAAAGTGGTGATAAAACGCAGGCTTCTCAATGTTATAGTGATTACTGGATTGTAAAGCTAAAGGCGGATGGCAGCAAAGAATGGGATAAAACCGAGGTGCAAGTTAGTTCCGATTATTTAGAGAAAATGCAATTAACCCGTGATGGGGGATATATCTTATTAGGTGCCTCTCATTCTGGCGAACTTCGTATTGGACCCTTTATTGTAAAATTAAAAGCCGATGGAACAAAAGAATGGGATAAAACTATATCAGGTGATGGCTACGAATGGTTATCTGTGATTCAACAAACGAGTGATAATGGGTTTATTCTAGGAGGATACAAAGAGAGAGAGATTTCTAACGTACCTACTAACCTAGGATGGGTGGTAAAACTAAAAGCGGATGGTGCTACCGACTGGGATACAACTTTAAAAAGAAATAATTCTTCCAGTATAATAACTATCCAGCAGACCAGTGATGGCGGCTATATTTTGGGTGGACCTTCTTCGGTTTACCTTGGGGATGAATTTGCGGATGGCTGGGTAATGAAGCTCAATAATGAAGGTAACATAACTTGGGATAAAACTTATGGGGGGGATTATAATGACTTTTTCTCCTCTATTCAACAGACGAAAGATGGCAATTATGTTCTGGTGGGCTCTTCTGCCTCCACCACTAGAAGTGATTCCTCCCAAACTTCTCGGGGAGGCTCCGATTATTGGATAATGCGACTGGATAATAGTGGATCGGCTCTCCCCCAAAAAATTGTATTTACTCCTCTCTCCAATAAAAGCCTGAATGACAAACCCTTTTCTCTTTTCGCCACGGCTACTTCAGACCTACCGGTCACTTTTACAATTGTATCTGGTCCAGCAAAAATAAAGGGCAATATTGTTACGCTTACTGGTACAGGTATAGTTACGGTAAGAGCCATTCAGGCGGGTAATGCTACGTATCTTCCAGCGGAGGTTGTTCAATCCTTTTTAGTGGAGCCGGCCTCGATAGTGAATAAGCTGTGGGATAAAACGATTGGGGGCAATGAAAGCGATTTCTTAAGCTCGGTACAACAGACTAGGGATGGCGGCTATATTCTGGGAGGCACTTCTTCTTCGACAAAGAGCGGGGATAAAACGGAAGGTAATAAAGGAGATTGTAACGAATTGGGATGTTACTTTGCTGATTACTGGGTAGTAAAGCTAAAAGCCGATGGTACGAAAGAATGGGACAAAACAATTGGAAGTGACGGGAAGGAAGAACTAATTGCGTTGCAGCAAACGAATGATGGCGGCTATATTCTAGGGGGTGGTCGGAATCTGGCAAAAGCGGTGATAAATCTGACGCTTCTCCTGGTGCCTGGATAGTGAAGTTACAAGCCGATGGCACGAAAGAATGGGATAAAGTTATCAGTGGTAATAGGGTTTCCTCGCTCCAGCAAACCGGCGATGGTGGTTATCTCTTAGGAGGGAGTTCTAATGATGATTACTGGATAGTAAAACTGAATGCCCACGGCAGCAAAGAATGGAATAAAGCCTTTAGCGGAAATAGTGTAGATTATTTAACTTCTTTGCAGTAAACTACTGATGGAGGGTATATTCTGGGAGGAATTTCTCAGTCGGGCAAAAGTGGCGATAAATCCGAAGCTAGTCGAGACTCTGAAAATAGCATTTGGTATAACAGGGGTGATTACTGGGTCGTGAAGCTGAAGGCGGATGGTACGAAAGAATGGGATAAAACCTTAGGGACAAAAGGATTTGAGGGCTTTGGGCTTGGAGAGTGGTACCCATCCTTCAATCCGGCCTTAAATTCGCTGCAGCAAACGAGTGATGGTGGGTATATTCTGGGGGTTAGAACTATTTCCAGCATTAGTGGGGATAAGACGCAAGATAACCTGGGAGGAAGTGATTATTGGCTAGTAAAGCTGAGAGCTGATGGCAGCAAAGTGTGGGATAAAACTATTGGCACATTTGGAGATGACTTTTTCGTTTCGGTGCAACAGACCAGTGATGGCAACTATATTCTGGGAGGTTCTTCTTATTCCAGCATAGAGGGCGATAAATCCGAAGAAAATAAAGGTAAACCCGCTACAAATGGAGATCCAACGACTGATTATTGGATTATAAAAATAAAAGAAGGAAAATCTTATACAGCGCAATGGAATAGGCGCTATGGCGGGGCAAACCACGATGTACTTACTTCTGTTATTAAAACTTCGGATGGTGGCTATCTCGCGGGTGGTTTTTCAGTTTCCAATAACAGCGGCGACAAAAGCCTGGTTAACCAAGGCCAGAATGACTACTGGATTGTCAAAAGCGATAAGAACGGCAAAAAACTTTGGGATAAACGTTATGGTGGCTCCAATCAGGATTACCTCAACCGCGTCATTCAAACTCTGGACGGAGGTTATCTGTTAGCCGGTTCTTCCCATTCGGGTAAGAGCGGGGATAAGACCGAAGCCAATCAAGGCCAGCGGGATTACTGGGTCGTGAAAATAAATGCTCGCGGCAATAAACAGTGGGATAAAACTTTCGGTGGCTCTGGTTACGATGAGCTCAAGAAGGTCATCCAACTTAATTCTGGCGAATACGTGCTAGGTGGCTACAGCGACTCGCCGGCTAGTGGCAGCAAGAGCCAGGCGAGCCGGGGTGGCACCGACTACTGGCTGGTGAAGATAAGCGCGAATGACACTAAACTCTGGGATCACTGCTACGGGGGTAATTTAGATGAACTTTTCGGCAGCTTTACCGAAACCCGGGACGGTGGTCTATTCCTGGGCGGCTTTTCCCTCTCCGGCAAGAGTGGCGATAAGAGTCAGGCCAGTTACGGAGCAGGTGATTACTGGGCTGTGAAAACGGATAAAGACGGCCATTTACTTTGGGAGAAATCTTACGGGGGTAGCGGCCAGGAAGAAGCTTACTCCGTGGGGCGCAGCCAGGGTGCGAATCTCTACCTGGCGGGCACAAGTGAGTCGGGCAATACCGGCGATAAAAGTCAAGCCAGCCAGGGCGGGAAAGATTACTGGTTAATAAATTTAGATGAGCAGGGTACAAAGCTTTGGGATAGCAGCTTTGGGGGCAGTAAAGACGATGAACTACGCGCCAGTACTTTCACCGGCGAAGGTAATTACCTTTTGGCGGGTTATTCTTACTCAGGTGTAAGTGGGGATAAAACGCAGCCCAGTCAAGGAGCGAGTGATTACTGGGTAGTGCAAGTAGATGGCAACGGCAACAAAGTAGCCGACCAACGCTATGGGGGCAGCGGCGAAGATGAACTCAGAACAATCTTTCAAACCAACGATGGCGGCTTGCTTTTGGGTGGTCGCTCCAACTCCGGAGTAAGTGGCGATAGAACCCAACCGAGTCAAGGCGGCACCGACTACTGGCTGGTGAAAGTAGCGCCAGCAGCAACGCCTATCTTAGCGGCCCGGGAAGCTATTTTAGCAGAAGAACAGATTTCTTCCTTCTATCCAGTACAGGTACAAGCTTATCCTAATCCTTTCCAGGATCAAGTAACCGTAAGTTTTACCTTACCGCTAACCCAAACGGCAACGGTAAAAGTTTATGACAGTCAAAGCCGGGAAGTCACTACCTTGTTTCAAGAGGAAGCAAAAGCCAACCAAACGTACCAGGTAAAATGGCGGACTGGTAATAAACCAGCAGGGTTGTACTTTTTGCAACTGCAAACGCCTACTCGGCATCAGCAATGGAAATTGCTCTTAACTAAATAAGAGCTTTGTATTCGAAAAAAGCTAAGCGGTTAGAAGCAATTTTAACCACTTGGCTTTTTTTAATATAGATAAAATGGTCAATATTTTATAGGTGGGGACATCCTGAAATTTATCTCAAAAACGACCGAAAAAAAGATGGAAATAGACCTGGTACTAGCCGGTATTTTTTGTGGAAGAATTGCCTTATAAACCCATCTCTTAAATTAAGAGTGGCTTTTAATTTAAGAGATGAGTACCTGAGAACATTTCTCTAATAACAATGGTCAGCAAGTAAACCAAGAGAATATAAGTGGGGAAAAAGTCTTTCCGATGCACTCAGAGAAATATGAGCCATCTTGCCTGGTTGGAGTGATTGGTTCTAAAAAGTTAGGTGCTTATCCTAAGAAGTGTTTGTTTACCGCATTAAAAAAGTAAAGCGGCCGATATTTTGTAAGGCAATGCCCGTACCACGGGATACCGCCCGTAATGAATCTTCGGGTACGTGCACCGGCAGTTTGGTAATAGCGGCAATGCGTTGATCTAAGCCTCGTAACAAGGCACCCCCACCCGTCAGGTAAATCCCGTTTTGGTAGATATCACTCGCCAATTCGGGGGGTGTAATTTCCAAGGCTTTCATTACCGCCTCTTCCATCTTAGCGACCGTTTTATCCAGGCAATGCGCAATCTCCACGTAACTCACTTTGATCTCTTTCGGAATGCCGCTCATTAAATCACGGCCCAGGACGGCATAATCTTCTGGCGGTGTATTTAATTCGATTAAAGCGGAGCCCACTTCCATTTTTATCTTTTCGGCCGTGCGAATGCCAATCATTAAGTTATGCTGTTGCCGCATATACTGCAGGATTTCGGCATCGAAGGTTTGCCCTGCCACTTTAATGGATTGATCACAAACAATGCCGCTCATCGCCACCACCGCAATTTCAGTCGTACCGCCCCCGATATCGATAATCATGTTACCCACCGGTTCTTCCACGTCAATGCCGATGCCTAAGGCCGCTGCCATGGGTTCCTGAATTAAATAAACTTCTTTGGCACCCGCTGTGTGGGCCGAATCTCGGATGGCCCTTTTCTCTACTTCCGTAATCCCAGCCGGAATACAGACCACCATACGCAAGGAAGGGGTAAACCAACCTTGGCGGAGATTGATCATCTTGATCAAACCCCGGATCAGGTGTTCGGCGGCATTAAAATCAGCAATTACCCCATCCATTAAAGGCCGGACTGTGCGAATATTTTCGTGGGTTTTACCTTCCATCTGCATGGCTTTGTGACCTACTGCCAGCACTTCTTGGGTGGTACAATTAAAAGCAATAATCGCCGGTTCATCCAATACGAGCGCATTTTGATGCATAATCAGGATATTGGCCGTTCCTAAATCAATGGCTATATCCTGGCTAAAAAAATTAAAGAAGCCCATATTTTCTCGTGTTTTTCTGCGGCAGGCAGGTTCTCAAAAGTAGGTTAAATTAAAGAAACTTTCTTTCCCTTTTTACAATCACTGTCGGCTACCCCGTCTTAGAACGAATAGGTTCCCAGGAGAAGTGCTCCACCTTTCCCAAATAGTTCGATAGTCGCGATTATGTAAAGTAAAGGTGCTAAATAAGAGTTTACCAATTCCCTATGTAAAATAATCCTAAAGATCAACCCATTTAAGTGGACCTACTTATTCTTTAAGATTGACAATTGTCTGATTTCTTTATGGCAGCAAAGGATAACCGATTTCCCAATGTAGTCCAAAAGGATCGGCCACTCGCCCTAACCGCCAGCCATGTTCTTCACTTACCGGAAAAATGGGAGTAGCCCCCGCTTGTAAGGCCTGGTCAAAGAGGGTATCTGGATCAGCAACGGTCAAGATCAAGCGAATAGTTTCGCCTCCCAGTACCGTAGTTATCGCCTCTTCTTTTTGGGGTGCCGCACTACTGACCCAAAATTCCGCTCCCTGGATAGAAAGCCGGACCACTAGTTCTTCCTCGGAGAGTTCTAATCGATACGATTCTTGAGCGCCAAAAGCCTGCTTATAAAAATCTATGGCCTTTACTGATTGAGAGACCGTTAACCAAGGCGCGAGGGTAGTGGGAATAAGGGGTTTGTTTTTTGCCATCTGATTTTTGTTGTCATTACAAGAGGCATTTACTAGGTGCCTACCTGATGGTACTTGATAGCTAAAGGTAAGCGAGCAAACGAATATACTATATTTTCCCAATGGATAAAACCGCAGTAAAGCTATTAACCCTCTTCGGTACAAAAAACGCAATACTTATTTTAGGTAGATTCCTGAAATAGCTTTACAGGTTAAACAGTAAAAATTCTATTTAATTTCTCAATTAACAACTCCTGGTTGACAGGATTTTTTCTTTTGTATTTTCGCCAGCGCTTATTCAGTAGGCCTTCTCGGAGGTGGGCCTGAGCAGGAGTCAAGTAATCACAGGAAGCATGAGGGCGCAGTGGTAAACTCCTAAAATAGCTTTACAAAGATAAGATAAAGCTATGAATAAAAGAGAGTTTAAAAGTAACACAAAACGAATTTCCTCGACCATGATTCTTTTTTCTTTTGACGAATAAGCTTCTTTTTCGTTAATTTTAATTCCTTTTATTCTTAGCTTTATCTTATAGTTGTAAAACTATTTTAAGAGTTTACCCACTATTAAAAATATCAGCTTCCTTTAACCTTATATTGTAAACTACAAATTTAAACTCCTTCATTCTTTTTTAATAACTCTATCCACAAGTAGTTAAACTTAAATAATTCTGTAAATTTGAGTCCTAACATTTGCAGTTATTTGTAATTTAGAAGTGGTGAGTGATTCGGTGAGTAAAGAATTTATGCCACGATAAGATATTGATAATGAGTAATTAGTTACGGGGGTTCGAATCCCTCTCTCTCTGCACAAAAGCCTTTAATCATTATGATTAAAGGCTTTTTTATTTTGGATAACATTGCGGTAATAGTTTTATTATGCTTTTAACGTACTTGGCTAAGGCACGCGTAAGTGTGCTTTAGCTTGTGTTGGCAAGTCGTTATTTTTTTGCTAATTCATATTCAGAGAAGTCAACTTCCTCCCTTATGTAATTTCCGGTTTTGCTTAAAAGCAGGTCAATTCTTTTAATTCCTTCCTGATTTTCGTCTGCTAATAAAAAGGCACAACCCCACACATCTTTAGACAGTAAGAAATTTCCCTCTGAAGAATTCAGATGAAATAAAACTTAGTTATTCATCCATAAATCTTCCATCTCCCCAAACTTTAAATCAATTTGCTTTAGAGCTTCTTTTAAGTCAGTCAAGAAGGTTTCTTTCTCACCCACCTAACGAACTCGGTTAGGAGCATTTTACTTCCATAACCTGGTCTGATTCTATAATTGTACATCTTTAGGTTTAATGCTTGCCAACTACCAGATAAAAGGAGTTGTTCCGATTATCTGCATACTCTGCGGCAGTCACTCCCAATTGGTTAGATTCTTTTAGGATGACAGAAATAAGTAGAAAAACTGTTTTAAATTTCTATCGGCTGCATTCCTGTTTTTAAAACCTGCTAGGTTTGTACCCCTATGATTTAACCTTGGTTTTAATAGGGGACCTCTAAATACTATGGGGAATAACTAATCTCTATACCTGCTTCATTTATACACCAAATAAGTAATTTTTGCTTATTTGTTATTCGAATAAATTACAAAACCAGCGGCGGGTATCGTGATTAGTATGACAGTTCTTTCATCAGTATTTGTTGCCGTTACATTTTTCCCGATATCAGTTATTTCAGTAGAAAATAAGCATTCTATTGGAGTATCAGGCGGGGTTAAATCCGTATCAACTGTAACCCAAATGGTTAAGGAAGTAGTAAGATCTGTGTTAATGGCGCAAATCAATTCGGAGCTATCAAAAATCCGGGACCAGGCAACCACCCATCTAAGTTCGTTGCCTATCATCGTCGGATAATAAAAATCATTGGCCTGGCCGGTAGAAGAAACCTGGCGTAAGTACTGCCGGCCCCGGCGAAGTGCTATGTGTTGCTTTCTGATTAAACAAATCTGACTTATATACCGGTAAATCTCATGGCTTTCGTTAAAGAAATGTTTTCCCGCACTTTGAAAAGAACCAAATTGTCCGCCAAACATGCATTCTCGCAAGAAAGTATCACTATAATCTTCTTTTTCATCTCCCGTCCGGAAATCTGCCCCATTAAAGGCTTGTTCAGTTCCGTAATAGAGGCAGGGAATACCTAAAGTAGTAAGATTTAAAGCCAAGGCCAGGGGCAAGCTTTTAGAAGTAATTGCTCCTCCCTGGCCGCAGTAGCGGAACTTGTGTTTCGTTCCTACTTGGTCATGGTCGTCGAACATGGTAATAATTCTTTTGGCGTACCATTGGTGCGAATTTTTGCCATCTACCAAACTGTTATTAAACAAATCAAAATAGCCCGTTTGTTGGTCATTCTCCGGATTTCCCGGATTCCGCCATCCCTTGGCCAAAAACTCTAACTTATCCTGAATATCATCAATGCCCAAACCCGCATCAAGGCCGGTCGCATCTACTAAATTAATGGCTTTTGACCTACCGCCCGTAATTTCACCAATCAGGTAAAAATTTTCTTTTCCAATACTTTGCGCAAACTCATGAATAACATTGGTAAAATATCGTACCGCTCCCGGGTCCATGTGTTTTACGGTATCTATGCGGTATCCATCCACATCGGCATAAGCAATCCAGAACTTAAATACTTCTCCTAAGTATTCCAGGGTTTTGTTGCGCCGAAAATTTTTAATATGCTGCAGTACTTCCTGCTCTGGTAGGTTGCTATCGCTATAACCATGGTTAATGTTTTTCAGGCTATAAAAGTCTCCTTCCAGATAAGCTGGATATGCATCCCATTGGTTCTGCTTAATTTGCCCTTTTTGAGTCCAGGTTTCGGCAGTTTGGAATTCTTTTGGCCACACGCCACCATGCGGCCAGGCGTGTGGGTGAAGCGTTAGATCTATTTCTTTAAACGGTAAAGAACCTTGCTGATCATTTTCATTCAGCTTAAACCCGTTTACCTCGTAAACTTGCCCATTTTCATATTCGGGATTTCCGTTTTTATAGGCAAAAATGTTACCGGCATGGTTTAAAATTATGTCCAGTATTATCCGGATGCCTAGTTGGTGCGCTTCTGTAATTAAGTCTTTTAGTTCTTTGCGGGTACCGAAATGAGCCTCTACATCCAAAAAGTTTTGAATACCATAACCATGATAGCTGTTGCTGCCTTCGGTTTGTTTAAAAATGGGGCTAATCCAAACAGCAGTAATACCTAATCTTTTAAGATAACCGAGCTTTTCCCGCAGGCCTTCCAGGTTTCCTCCGCACCAATTTCTGCCATTATCAAACCAGGTATTTCTATCTATGTTACCACTGTCAGTTAAAGCAAATAAATCGGTTGTTCTCGTACCCTGTGGAATAGGATTGCCGTTTTTATCGTTAAAACCATTAAATTCATTCGCATCCGAAAATCGGTCTACCAGAAGAAAATAAAGAACTTCATCGTCCCAGGCAGCAGGCGAGGCGTAATACGTTCTGCCCTTGGTAATAGCTTTTAAGTTAATTTGGGTTAAGGATTGTTCAATGGCAGAATCGGGATTAGAATTACTCATACGCCAAGCTGGTTAGATAGGAAGAACCTAAAAATAAGCCAGTGCTGGAACACAAGCAATACCTATTTATCAGTATTTTACCCATATTAACTTTAATGGAATGAAAATTTAAGAATGGGCTAAGGAATTGTTCCAGGTAAGGTCTCACCAATAAAGATCCGTGAACTTTTGCCGACTAGAGTTCTTAGAAGTTATTCTTTAGTCAATAATATGCTTTTAAAATCTTATGGATACTCGCTTTAATTTTCCGGCGAAAACAATTATTTCTTCAAGTGGTTATGCAACGAAAGAATAATCTTGAAAAAAGTTATTAAATCTATTATTTTGATTGTACTTCTTAGTATAACCACCTTAACGTTAAGTGTCGTGCTCTTTCTACAACATCCTAAATTCGGTAAACACGCATCCGGCGCCCGCCTGGAAGGAATTAAACAATCTCCTCATTTCAAAGAGGGTAAGTTTCAGAACCTGAGTTACACCCCTGATTTAGCCGAAGGAGCCTCTTATTACCGGGTAATGAAAGAATTCTTCTTTAATAAAAGCAGCCGCAATGTGCCGGCAACTGTTTTGCCTTCCCAGAAAACAGATTTACTAAATTTACCCCAAGACCAAGACGTACTTGTTTGGTTTGGGCATTCTTCTTATTTTATTCAGCTCGACGGCAAAAGAATTCTGGTAGATCCCATTTTTAGCGGTAGTGCCTCCCCGGTTAAGTTTACCACTCCTAGTTTTAAGGGTAGCGACGTGTACACAGTAGATGATATTCCGGATATCGATTATCTGCTAATTTCGCACGATCACTGGGACCATCTGGATTATGAAACAGTGCTAAAGTTGAAGCCAAAAGTAATAAAAGTAATTACCGGACTGGGCACCGGGGCCCACCTGGAGTACTGGGGCTATGCACCCGACCGCATTATAGAAAAAGACTGGAACGAAGAAGTACCACTGGAAGACGGATTTATGGTCTATACCACACCGGGTCGGCATTTTTCGGGGAGAGGGTTAAAAAGAAATCAATCTTTATGGACTTCGTTTGTGCTAAAAACGCCCAGTATGAAAATCTTTATCGGTGGCGATTCGGGTTATGATACGCACTTTAAAACAATTGGCGACACGTATGGCCCTTTTGATCTGGCAATTCTGGAGTGCGGACAATACAATGCGTATTGGAAATACATTCACATGATGCCCGAAGAAGTAGTACAAGCAGCGCAGGATTTGGGCAGTACCAAATTATTTCCGGTTCATTGGGCCAAGTTTTCTTTGGCCTTGCACGCCTGGGATGAACCTATTATTCGGGTAACCGCCGAAGCCCAACGCCGGCAAATGCCCCTGCTTCACCCTATGATTGGCGAAGCGGTACCTTTGAAAGAAACAAAATCTTTTACCCGCTGGTGGGAAAAAGTGGCTAGTATGCCCTCTAAGTTAGTAACTGAACCCGGCCCACTTACTATGGCGGATTGATTTTACTAATTTAGTAACTCTTAAGCTCTTCTAGAATAGCTTAAACTACTATCTGTTTACTTTTATTTTAAGCCGCCTCTAACATCTTGTTATTAAATTAGCGGCTGTATTCTTTGCTTTCTTATATTTTCAACCTAATTATTTGTTACCGCCTTGTAATTCTTCGACCAGAAGATTGGGATATACTTTTTCTATCATTTTCAGGCTTTCTTTAAATTTTACGGTCTAAACATACCTTCTGAAGCGGATAGATTTAAAATGAGATAACCACAGGTAAAAATTTAAATAATATATTTAAGAAAATTTACTTTTTACCAAAGGAAAACCTCTGATGAAACACCGTATTCTGTTTATTCTGTTTGTGCTATGTAGTTTGCCGGTACTGCTCCGGGCGCAGCAACTCACTGTAGGAACTTTTAATATCCGGTACGATAATCCAAATGATGTAGGTAATTTATGGGTAGACCGGGCACCAGTCGTAGCCAGTTTATTACGTTTCCATGATTATGATATTTTTGGCACCCAGGAAGGTTTGAAAAACCAATTAGATGATATTAGTAAGGCTTTGCCGTCGTACGAACGTTACGGCAAAGGCCGCGACGATGGGCAGGAGAAAGGAGAACATTCGGCTATTTTCTTTAAGAAAGATCGCTTTAAATTGCTTAAGAAAGGTGATTTCTGGTTATCGCAAACTCCGGATAAACCTTCGCTGGGTTGGGATGCTACCTGTTGCAATCGTATATGTTCCTGGGTTTATTTACAGGATGGGCAAACCAAGAAGAAATTTTACTTTTTTAACGTGCATTACGACCACCAGGGCGTACAGGCCCGCAAAGAAAGCAGTAAATTGATACTCAGTAAAATTAAAGAAATTGCCGGCCAGGAACCCGTAGTTTTAACCGGCGATTTTAACGGCGACCATACCAGCGAATGGTACCAGGCAGTAGCCAACTCCGGTTTACTTTTCGATACCTATAAACAAGTTAAAAACCCGTATGCCGTTAATGCCTCGTTTAACGCTTTTGGTAAAAAGCTTGATGGTAATGAGATTATTGATCATGTTTTCACTACCAAAGATTTTAAAGCGCAGAAATGGGGGCTTTTAACAGATACCTATCACGGTAAATTTCCGTCGGACCATTTCCCGGTTTTAGTAGAATTGAGCACTGGAGGAAAATAAAATTTTTTTGTTAATTGAAATCTCAGTTTGGCATTACAAAATAAAGTGGAGTAGGCGAAAATTATTCGTAAAAAATTACTTTACCGGTTTCTACGTCGTATAATCCGCCTACTATTTTTATCTGGCCAGCTTGTTCGAGTTCAGCCAAAATGCTGCTTTCTTTTCGGATGCGGTTAATGGTCAGAAAAATATTGTTATTGGTTACATTTTGTACGAAGGCCTCATTTGCGCCGGTTCTGTTGCTGGTAGTTTGTGTTTCCAGTTCAATGGCCGGCTCTATTTTTTTAAGTAATGTGGTTAAATGGCCCATTTCAATATGGTTACATGCGCCCGTAATAGCACCGCAGCGGGTATGTCCTAAAACTAATATCAGTTTAGAACCAGCCACCCGGCAGGCAAATTCCATACTCCCGAGTATGTCTTCGTTTAGGATATTACCGGCAATCCGGATGCTGAATATATCGCCTAGGCCATTGTCAAAAATTAATTCGGCCGAAGTTCGGGAATCGATGCAACTTAAAATAGCCGCAAAAGGAAATTGACCTTCCGAAGTTTCGTTTACCTGTTGTAGTAAATTGCGGTTGGCTTTCAGGTTGTTTATAAACCGCAAGTTGCCTTCTTTTAAAATCCGTAAGACTTCATCGGGCGTTAAGTTGCTTTGCGATTCTTTGGTTTGAGTTTTCATGGTTTGTTTGAGAATCCTTGCGTTTTCAAAATTTTACATCAGGTAAAACTCTTCGGGAGCGGCGGGTGCCGGAACCGAAGGCTCCTGTAATAGTTGTTTTATATTGATTTCTATATTCCGGGCAATAGCAGTTACAGGAGTATCGGTAGGTCTGTTAACGAAAGGATCCTGCAGGTAAGTAGCCGTTTGTTCTAATAAAAAGAAAGTAGAAGCAATCACAATTAAATATGGCATTTCATAGAACCCAATGGTTTCCACCAAACCCAACGATAAGGTAATAAGAAATAGGTAGATAAAAAGGTGAACTAAAATCCGGTAAGTAACCGGAAACACCGTATTCTTAATTCTTTCGGCTCGCCCCATTGATTCGCAGAGTCGTACCAGGGTTTGGTCTAGTTGAACTTGTTGGTAGATATGAATAGCTTGATTTTGCTGTAGCAATTTTATATCGTTTACGTGTCCCATTAACAAAGCTAAAGGTTTGTTTGTTTGCGATTGAACAAAAGCTTTTTCATCCGTAGAAATAAATTAATCTACATCCGCTAGCGAATTAAGGCCCCGTAAAGACTTACCCAAACTATAACACCAACCAATCTGACGAAAGGCCATTTGTTTTAAAACGCTTTTTACTTAGGTAAACCTACTTTCATCCGCCAAACCTTTTACTTGTAAAACTAAAGTTTGGGAATCGTTTACAATTGAGCCCCAAATTTTACGGGCTTCCCACCACCGATCGTACGAGTGATTTAACTTAAAGGCCAGAATCAGGGAAATAGACATACCCCAAATAGAGGCAAGAGCGATGGGTGTGGAAGGAAGATAATCAGCAAAAAAATATTTAACTATCTGGAAGAATAAGGAGACGAAAAACAAGCGTAAAACATCTTACTTGATTTTATTAAATAAATACTGAAAAGGAATTCTCTTTTCAATCAGCATAAGAATGTTTTATTAAATACTTCTGGTGCAAGAAGAATTAATAGTTGTTTTAAATTAAAATACGAGGCTAGCACTGGTTTGTACCTACGAAAAAATACCCCAGTTTAGTTGCTCGAAAAGCAGTTCAAGCAAAAATTACTTTAAGGTAATTTGAGGGGCTATATGCAGGAAAAACTAGAATTTTAATTAGTTAGGGGGATTTAAGCGAGGATTAAACAGGGAATTATTTTAATAAATAAAATAATTTCGCCTAGCAGCATATACGTAAAAATAATCTAAGTAGCGTTTAAAATAGCAAACGGGGTGCTTGGTCTCTTTTAATAAAAAAGCTTTTAAGTTACGCTCAACTTTTTTAAGTTGAGCGCAGCCTAAAAGCTTTCTATAGGATAATCTTAATAACCCATTTATAGGTTATTTAAATAAAGTTATTTAGCACTTGCCTCTAATTGACGTTTTAATTCATCAATCTGTTTTTGTTGTTCTTTAATGGCTGCCACCAATAGCGGAATCATACTTTCTAAATCCGTATTTTTAAGGGTCGAATTCCGATAGGTGTTTTTACCCACCATGTACGACTGCGATTCGGAACTTACTAACTCCGGCAATACTTTTTGTACCTCATCGGCTAAAAAGCCAAATTGCTGACCACTAGGTAGGTTTAATTTATTAAATTTTCGGGTGTCGTATTGATACATTTTAGGCTCTAATTGCTGCACGTAAGCCAGTCCGTTTAAAATAGGAATTACATTTTTTTTCAAATCCTGTTCTGGTACCTGTTGCGCAAAGCTAAAGGATATACTACTAAAAAATGCCACTATGGCAATTGCTATTACTCTCTTTCCATCTATCTTCATTTTATTTATCTATTTAAGTAAAACCATTTATTTAATAACACAAATAAAATAATAACGAGTTAAAAGAAAATTAAATCTACATTAAAATTAGATTAAAGTTTAAAAAAATAAATTGTTGTTCTAAACTAAAAGCTGTTTTATTAAACAATTTTTAATACGCATTAAGTAAGATTACTGTTTTTGTAAAATTTGTAATAAACCTAACCTTAAAAGATGATAAATAGATTAGGATTTATTTAAGTTTTTTGAAAGTGACTAAACTTTATAGGTGTTGAGCGTTCTTGTCCTTGTAAAATCGGTAAAACACCCTTAAATATTAAGGTGCTTTGCCCATAATTTCACTAAAAAGCATTATTTGGGCTAACTCTTATATCTAAATTAAAAAGCAATATTTTTCTAAGTTTATAAGGCGAGGAGTTTGCTTTTTTAGACCTAAGAACAAGGCAATAATCAGCTTATAAGAAATTTACAGATTAAATGATTTATTCTTGAGGGTAGAAGTTAAACTAACTTTAAGTTGAGCTTGGTAAAATAGGAGAGAGTTCTAAAAAGATTATGGAAAGGTTAGAGGCCGTGATTTAAGGTGTGTAAGGCAGTTTCTTTATCGCGGTGCAATTGTGAAATTAATTCTTCTAAACTGGCATAGTTTTCTTCATCCCGTATGCGGTCTACGAACAATAAAGTAATTTCCTGACCGTATAAATCTCCTTCAAAGTCAAAAATATTTACTTCTATAGTTTGTTGCGTGCCACCTACAGTAGGGTTGGTACCAATACTCAGCATGCCGCCCCATACTTGTTGCTGTATTTTAACTTTTACCGTGTAAATGCCCTGTTTGGGTATTAGTTTATGCTGATCCGAAACGTCGAGGTTGGCAGTAGGATATCCTAAAGTACGACCCAGTTGCTTACCTTTTACTACCGTACCCCTTAATGAATAAGAACGTCCCAAATAAGTATTGGCAATCTTAACTTCCCCATTCTCCAGGGCAACCCGGATTTTAGTAGAGCTTACCGCCATATGATCAATATCCTGGCGAGGAATTTCTTCTACTTCAAAACCTAATTCGGGAGCATGCTGGCGCAAATATTCAAAACTACCCATACGGTTACGACCGAATCGGTGATCGTAGCCAATAACCAGCTTTTTAGTGTGGATGGTTTTTATTAAAATATCGGTGATAAACTGCTCAGAGTCGAGGCTGGCAAACTCCCGCGTAAACGGAATTATAAGCAAATAATCAATACCAAAAACGGCCAGTTGCTCAATACGCTCTTCAATGGTGGAAAGTAAATGTAGATTTTGCGTTTCGGGATGTAAGACCAGGCGCGGATGAGGCCAATACGTAATAACCACACTTTGCCCGTTGGTTTGCTGGGCAATTTGAATTAAACGCTGTAAAATTTTTTGGTGGCCTATATGCACTCCATCGAAGGTACCACTGGTAACTACTGCCCGGCTTAATTCCGGAAACTCCGAAAGGCTACGAATTACCTGCATGTTGCTCTTGTTGGTACTTGCGAATAGCCTGGATGTCAGCTATCGTGAGGGCTTGTTCTAAACTGTACTCTCCAATGCGGGTACGAATTAATTGGGATAAGTGCGCGCCACACCCTAATTGCTGACCAAAGTCCCGGGCCAGGCTGCGAATGTACGTGCCTTTAGAGCAAACTACCCGAAAATGTACCAGGGGTAGTTCTAATTTAGTAATTTCAAAAGCGTAGATGTGAATGGGCTTGGCTTTAATTTCTGCTTCTTCGCCCCGGCGCGCCAGGGTATAAGCCCGTTCCCCATTAATTTTTACGGCCGAGAACAAAGGCGGTACCTGATTGATTTGCCCAACAAAAGTAGCTGCTGCTGCCCTTATATCTTGTTCGGTGAGTTGTTGGTAATCGCAAACCTGGTCTACTTCGGTTTCTAAGTCAAAAGAAGGGGTGGTTTTACCAATAGTAAAATGGCCGGTATATTCTTTCTCCTGCGCTTGAATTTCTTCTATCTTTTTGGTGTATTTTCCGGTGCATAAAATTAATAAGCCGGAAGCTAAAGGATCTAAAGTACCGGCGTGACCGATTTTTTTTACCCGGAGCAGATTCCGTACTTTTTTCACCACATCAAAAGAAGTCCAGTGCAGTGGTTTGTCTAATAAAAGAATTTCGCCTGTTTCAAAATCATATTCCCGCATGCTATACACTCAAATCCATTCCAAAAAATAAAAATACCAGCAGCAATACGCCTACAATAATGCGGTAAATGCCAAAAAACTTAAACCCGTATTTCGTTAAAAAATTAATAAAAAACTTAATGGCAAACATTGCCACCACAAAAGCTACCAGGTTACCTACTAAGATAATCTGTAAGTCGTGGGCCGATAACTGGTTCAGACTTGCCTGAATTTTGGTAGTATTCATTTTAAGAATATCGTCTTTAATATCCAGGTGTAAAAAATCAGTGATAAACTTATAACTGGCTGCCGCCAACATGGTAGGAATAGCGAGAAAAAAGGAAAATTCGGCGGCTGCTTTCCGGGAAATGCCTTGCGCCAAACCGCCAATTATAGAAGCCGCCGACCGGGAAACTCCCGGAATCATAGCAAGGCATTGCGCTAATCCAATTACAAAAGCTTGCCTGGTAGAAGGAGTACTGTGCGTCGGATCGTTGTTAAACCATTTATCTACGAATAGTAAAACTATACCGCCTAACACCAGGGAAATAGCAACTGTAACTACACTCTCCAGCATAGCATCAATTACATCGTTGAGCAACGCACCAATAACTATTGCCGGAATAAATGCAATAAGCAGTTTTTTATAAAAATCGAAGGATTGAAAAAAACGTTTGCGGTAAAGAACAAATACTGATAAGATAGCCCCGAATTGAATATTTACCGTAAACATTTTGGTAAACTCCGAAGTATTAATGCCCATCAAACTTGAAACGATGATCATGTGGCCGGTAGAAGATACGGGTAAAAACTCAGTGAGGCCTTCTACAATAGCCAGAATAATTGCGTGCCAGAAACTCATTTATGCTTTTTTACGGTCTTTCACCATAATAGCAAAAAACTCAATAATAAATCCGATTACTAAAATGATGGGACCTAAAGTAATGCCCAAAAATCCTTCGCCGTAAGGTTCAGTATCCAAGGTCATGATAATAAATCCAATAGCTAAAACTACTAAACCCACAATCAATAAAAGGTAATTCTTTCTGCCGAAGGCAAACTCATTTTTATTTTCCATACTATTTAGACGCAAGCTATTAGCTATTAGACATTAGATTTTTGTGGTTATATTTTAGTAGAATAAACTTTAGTTTAATTTAAAAAAATAGTAATTGGGTCTAGAAATTAAGGTCTGGTATCTAGCATCTGAAAATTAATAAAGTTCATCCAAGGATAAATGCATGTATTTCCGAACGGCCCGAAAGGAGCTGATAAACCCAATTACCATGCCCAGAATCACCAGCAAAACCGCCAGAATAATTAATTGGGTTTCGTCGCGCAGTAAATAAAGCTCATTAATCTGGTAATAGGCATAACTTAACAAACCAAACAACATACCCGAAGCGAGCAAACCGCTGATAAAACCTTGTAATACAGCCCGGTTCATAAACGGCCGTTGAATAAAACCGGCAGTAGCTCCCACCAATTGCATGCTCCTAATTAAGAATCGTTGCGAAAACATGGCCAGCTTTATGGTATTATTAATTAAAATAACTACCACCAACACCAGAATACCCGCAAAGCTGAGCAGAATAATGCTGATTTTTTTAAGATTTTGATTTATAGAATCAATCAGGCTGGCTACATATTGCACTTCGTATACCCCATCTATTTCCTCTAGTTCGGCTTTTATTTTTTTCAGGTGTTCTGAATCGGCAAAGTCGGGATTGATGTTGATGATATAAGCATCTCGTAAGGGATTATCCCCCAAAAAAGCCATAAAATCTTCGCCGCTTTCTTGAATAAATTCTTTAGCACCTTCTTCTTTCGAAAAGAAACGTACTTGGGGTATTTGGTTTAAATAAGCAATGTATTCTTTTTGCGAAAAGGTGTTTTTAAGGCGGGTCAGTTGCGTTTGCGTTAAATCAAAATCCAGATAAACTTGTACTTCAATACTTTGCTTAACCACATCAGATAATTTACTCGCGTGAATAAGCAAGGTGCTGAATAAGCCAATTACAAAAAGAGCCAGGGTAATGGTAAAAATAACCATGGCGTGCGGGTAACTGCCAAGCTTCTTTTTGCGGGTAGGTTTATTAGGGTGTTTTGCCATAATTCTTTTGCCCCGCAAAATTAAGAATAAATACTTCAGATTTCAACATTTAGCAGTTTCCATTTACCATTTACCATTTACCATTTACCATTTACCATTTACCATTTACCAGGTGCCATTTACCATTTTCCATTTATCATAAATAGGATTCAGTAAAATTTTATTACTATCAGACCATTGTTAATCAGTAGATAAAGATTGAAAAATTGTACTAGGTAATTGGTAAATGGTAATTGGTAAATGGTAAATGGTACCTGCTAAAGCCCTACTCGTTCGTCGGAATCGATAATTATTTTTTCGGTGGCTTTACGATCGCGGCGGCGCATTTTACGGCGGGCAAATAATTCCGAGAAGGTATCAAAGCGCTCGGTGTGTAAAATACTGCCTCGTAAACTACTCACCGAAGTCTGGCCCAGGCTAGTAGAATAGGAGTACGGAGTTATGTTATACTCTAATTTTAAACGAAGTTTTCCGTCAGCCCGCAAATAAACATCCGCCCGCCACGATCCTGGCACTTCGGCTCCAGTTGGGGTGTAGTTCGGGTTACTCGGATTGCTAGCGTAATTATTACTACCTGGTAATCCACCTTCGTGGCTTAGGCGTAATCTGCCTTTAAACAAGGAATAGCTCAACCGAAGTTGTAAATCGTTTATCTGTTGGTTAGAAAAGCCATCCAGCCCTATATCAATTTCTAAATTACTATCTAGTTGGGAGATTAAGTTGCCAAGTTGGTTCGATAGAGCCTGACTCAAGCTGCTGGTTAAGCCCAGGGCATTATCTACTTGAGTACCAACGGTAGCTTGAGCGGTATTACTTGGGTCGGATAAACGTTTTAATATTAGTAAATTAAAGACTTGGCGGTTTAATTCGTCCTGATTGTTGCGGATATCGGCCAGGTAAGCGTTTATCTGGGTTTCTAAGGTGGAGGGAGTATCTTCAAATTCCAGGTTCAACTTAATTTCGGGCGCGAGTAATTTGCCTTCTAAGTCCATAACTGCCGTAACCGGGTACCGGATGTTACTTTGTTCCTGAGTAATACTGGTAGGTAAAACAATTCGTTGGGTGTAAGTAGCGGTAAGGTCCATAATGCCGGCATAAGGGTCGCCATTCCAGGTAATGGTGCCGCCTGGTCTAATATTAAAGCCTTTCCGGATTATATTATACAAGGTAAAATTATAATAGCCCTTCACAATCTCCACTTGGCCATCCATGGTAAATTCGCCGCGGGTATCAATATTTAAATTAATACGACCATTACCCGATCCACGCACAATATCACCGGTTTCTTCATCGAAAATTATTTCTAGTTCTGCATCGTCGGTAATACCTAAGTTAAAATTAAGGTTAATACCAGCTAAATCTACCCGTGGAACATCCACCGTAGAATCAGTCGCTACCGAATCCTTCTGCTTGTGATTAACAAACTGAATATAACTTTGTCGTTTGGCTTCTTGCTGGCCATCCAATGGAATCGACATTTTGGTACCGCCTTCGCTGCGGGCATTTACCGTAATAAATAAATTGGACGGAGTTCCGGTTAAGCTAGCCGTACCTGTGGCAATTGCAGTACCGTAGTAAAGCGAGTTTTCGGCCCGGGTGGTATTTAATACCATAAACTTCCGAAAATCGCCTTTTAAATTTAGTTCCATGTTCTGGAATCCCTGGTGTTGGATAATACCAGCTATAGTGGCCGAGTTATTAAACATATCCCGGACTCTAATATTTCGGAAAGCAATGTCTTTATCGGTAAAGTAAATTCGGTCGCTAAAAGAATAATAGGTATTTAAATAATTTACCCGAAAACGGCCGTTGGTCACAAACGCCGAACCTACGAGAACCGGCCCGTTCAGGCGGCCATTTATTTGTACCCTGCCTTCCATAATCCCCGATAAATCGGAAAATAAGGTTTTTAATAAAGGCTCAACCAGTTTAATGGGTGCTTCGTCCATTACCGCTAAAAGATTAAGCGGGTTATCTTCAGATTGCGGATTGTAATCGCCGGTAACAGATACTACCCGCATATTACTTCTGAAAACTCCTAAATCTACTTTAATCTTATCTTCATTCTTGTCCCAATCGGTGAAACCACTAATTTCACCGATATAAATAGTATCCAGACGCAAGGAGTCGACGGTAAGTTTACTGAGGATAATGGATTTATTAAATAAGTTGGAAGCCGATGCCCGGGCATTTAAAACGCCATAGATTTGCTGATTTAGGAGCGGAACCAAATTTTCGAGCTGAAAGTTTTTTACTTCCATTACTAATTCTTTCTCCGGATGACGCGAAGCCTGCCCGGTTACATTAACACTCTGGTTCCCGTAAAACAATTCCAGGCCGTTTACTTCAATTTCTTTGCCGGCGCCGCCAATCAAAATGCTATTGTTAGGTCGGATGTTCCATTGTTTACCCAAAATGTTAATCTGGGATTGATCTAAAACAATTTGAACTTTATCCGGCGGAAAACTAATATTACCCGTTACGGTAGCTTTATTGCTACTACCCGTTTGCGCTATATTAGTTGAAAAATTAATGGTGCTGTCGTTCCAGATGCCTTCCACAAACAAGTTCTCGGAGGGAGCCGCTGCCGCAAACTGCTGGTTCCGCGAAGAAAAAACTACGCCGGCTAATACCGTTGGACTGGTTTGTAACTTAGAATTATTAATCTCAAAATCGTTATTGTAAAACCGGTATTTACCGTAAATAAGGGTATCTAGATGGCTGTATAAGTTAAAAATAGAGTTGGGACCTTGCCGGAAATTACCTGTAAAAAGAGTGTTCTCTGCCAGGTATAGCTCTGGTACATATGCTTTTAGAAATGGGTTGCCTTTCTTAAAACGGAAGATTAAACCTAATTCATAATCCGGACCGGTATAGGTCTTTTTCTGACGGTAATAAGTTTCAGTAGCCGATTGGTTGCTTTTAAAACTTAAAATATCTTCCCGCACAAACGTAGAAAAATCAGCTATAAACCGGGAAACCTCAAAATTGCCTGTAGCCGAAAAATCCAGAATATTGCTGCTTACATCGATAGAACGTTGGCCATTTGTTCGGGCAGATTTAATGGCAACCGAATCAAAATTAATAATTTCCTGACCGTAAGTAAGGGTTGTGTTTTGGAAAGTAGCCTGTCCCAGTAAATCATCTAAGGTTAAACCGGTAAAGTTTAAATCAGTATTGGTTTGTAGAACAAAGTTCTTGTTTAGAAGCTTCAAAGCCTGCAGGTTGGCCCGGTTTATATTACTAGTTAAGTCAAATGTGGGACTTGCCTGGCTTAAATTAATTGTTCCTTCGGCCGAAAGTTCGACGTTGGGATCGTATATTTTAAGTTTACCGGCTACTAACTTCTGACTTAAGGTGGCATCAATAGTAATGTTCCGGTAGTTATACCCTAATATCCCCACCGATTGAATGGTGGCATCTAAATTTAAACGGGCAGAAGCCAGGTTAAAACCGGTGCCTTTTACTTTGCCATTCATTGTGATAGCTTGTAAGGTTCGCGGATCTCCAATGAATTTGCCTAAAGCAAACTTGTCGGTTTTAAGATAACCCGTGTAGGTAGATAAGTCTGGATTTTTATTTATTTTAAGATTGATATCCGACACTACCTTGCCTAAGGCTGTAGCGAAAGAACCATGCGCTACAAAATCAGAATAAAAACCTAAAAAATCGCCTTCTAACTTTACCGTTCCCAAACGCTCGACCAAGGCATAATTTTTAGCTGGAATAAATTTTTTCAGATCCCGGGCTAGTATTACCGAAGGTTTTAGTTTTATATCCGCAAAGGTTTCTTTATAACGCGGCAAGCCATCGGCACTTAAATTTCCGACAATGTGCGTTTTTTCGCCGTAATAAAGGTCAATGTTTTTAGCGTTAAAACGTTTAACAAAACCTTTGGCTTCGCCGGAAATAAGAATTTTTTCGTTCCAGTCTTTTAATTGCGGCGCAAATATGGCAATATCATCTGAAAATATGGCCGAAGAATCGAGGGCTGTGGTTACCTGAACACTATCGTTAAAAGAAATAAAGTTCCAGAAACGTTTATAATCAAAACGGACATAATGGCGCAGGTTGCTGTTATTTAGGCGTAAATCTAATTCTGCAAATTCCCAAAAGGTGGGCGCGTAAACCATGCGTGCATCTAAATTTTTAAGATTAGCGTTAGATTTATGCTCGTGGGCTTGCAGGTCGGTGATGCGGGTTTGTATGGTATCTCCTAAAAAAGCAATGTCCGATATTTTTACGTTAATGCTATCAATATCCAGGTGCTGGTAATCCATACCAAAAGTAACCGGCTCCCGTTTTTGATTTTCGTAGCGAAAATGGCCGTTTTGAATAGCTAGGGAATTTATTTTAAAATCAAATTTAGCTTTGGCAGTTTTGGTAGTATCAGATTTAATTAATTTTTTTATGGAAGCCAAAAAAACGCTTAAATTCATCGAATCGGCCGTTTTATATCGGATAAATGCGGCATGCGGATCAACTAACTTTAGTTGTTCAATGGTTAATTTACGGTAGTTACTTAAAGAAAATCCGCTTAAACTAGCCTCAGCTTCACCGATATAAAATAATTCTTCTTTCTTCCGATCAAGAACTTTTACTTTTTCCAGTATAACTTTGTTGAAAAACCGAATATCCACTCGTCCAATGGTTACCTGGTGTCCTATTTTAGACGAGAGAAAGGTAGAGGCTTTTTGCACCACGCTGGTTTGAATGGAAGGTTGCCGTAAGGCGAGAATTAAACCAGCTAAAAGTAAAAAAATGAATAAAAACAGGCCGATAACTATTCGGAGAGTAGTTTTAAATACACCAGTCCACTTATTATTTATTTCGTTTTCCAAATGGTTTTGGGTCCTACAATATTAGCAATTGAATCTTCCTGCGACGATACCTCAGCGGCTGTTATCCGCCACGGTAAAGTGGTAGCCAACATAGTAGCCACTCAGGAAGTTCATAAACAGTACGGCGGCGTTGTGCCGGAATTAGCTTCCCGGGCACATCAACAAAATATAATTCCTGTTGTGTCGCAGGCTTTACTTACGGCAAAGATAACAAAAAGTGATTTAGATGCGGTAGCCTTTACCCGTGGTCCGGGTTTATTGGGAGCCTTGCTGGTTGGCTGTTCATTTGCTAAATCATTTGCCTTAGGCTTAAATCTACCTTTGATTGAGGTAAATCACATGCAGGCCCATATTCTGGCCCATTTTATCGATGATCCTAAACCTTCTTTTCCTTTTCTGTGCCTTACGGTAAGTGGTGGCCACACCCAAATTGTATTGGTAAAAGATTACCTGGACATGCAGGTATTAGGCCAAACCACCGACGATGCCGTAGGCGAAGCTTTTGATAAATCGGCTAAACTTCTTGGGTTACCTTATCCGGGAGGCCCGCTCCTGGACCGCACGGCGGCAACTGGGAACCCCGATCGCTTCACTTTCCCCATTGTTAATATGCCGGATTATGATTTTTCGTTTAGCGGCATTAAAACTTCTATTTTGTACTTCCTCCGGGAAAATACAACTCAATATCCAGACTTTATTGCCGAAAATCTGGCGGATATTTGTGCCAGCATTCAAAAAGCATTGATTCAAACCTTACTTTTAAAATTAAAACAAGCCGCAAAAGATACCGGAATCCGGGAGATAGCCATTGCGGGAGGCGTTTCGGCAAATTCGGGTTTGCGAAAGGCTATGATCGAAAGCGCCGCCCGTTATAAGTGGAACGTTTACATCCCCGCTTTTGAGTACTGTACCGATAATGCTGCCATGATTGCGATAACGGCGCACTACAAGTATTTGCAAGGCGACTTTACCACACAATACGCCAGCCCCGAACCTCGTTTAAAACTGTAAAAAGTAAATTTTTTAGCTTTAGACCTTTGCCTTTTAATAGTTAACGGTCGAAATTTCGTTTTCTTAATTCTGTAATATGGGCTACGTGGTGTTGGCCGTGCCACGAATATAAGCCAACAGCGTTACTTAAATTTACTTCGCCTAAGGTGGGGTGTACAAATACTCGCTGCCATTGCTCCGGGGTAAGCGATTCCAGTAGCATTACCCAACGTAAATGCAAAGCTTCCAATAAGAGCAGAGACATATTTACAGGTGCATACTTACCGTCTTCTAGTTCTGCCCAAAGGTGTTCTTCGTAGGTTTTAATAACAGGTTTATCTTCGGTAAGAGCTAACTTAAATCGCGTATAGCTATTAATATGGCTATCTGCTATGTGGTTTACGGTTTGGCGTACTGTCCAACCTCCCGGCCGATAAGGAGTGTCTAATTCTTTCTCGCTTAAATCTTTAACAGCTTTACGCAATTGGGCGGGTAAATGCGTAATATCTTGTATATACTTTTTTAGTTCTTCGATCGGTACGTTTGGTTTCGGCGTGTAAATACCAATGGGGTACCGGAGCGATTCTAAGTTTTTACTTTCCATAAACTTAATTAAACAAGCTGATTGCTGAACAATTAGAGAAAAATCCTTTACAATAGCAATCTTCTTTACGTGTGTTAAGTTATTGGTAAAAGCTAGCCGAAAAATTGCAGTCGAACTAAAAAGGTAGCAACTTTGTATTTTTGATAAATACATTTACAATGATTATTCTGGAGCATACCGTTATCAGCGACGATTTAAAAGACAAGTTTTTTGTCTGTAATTTAGAGAAATGTAAAGGTGCCTGCTGCGTAGAAGGAGATTTAGGCGCACCTTTAGAAGAAGAAGAACTAAAAATTTTAGCTGAAAATTACGAAGTTATTAAACCTTACCTTTCGCTGGAAGGACAAAAAGCTATTGCTGAACAAGGATTATACATTAAAGATTGGGAAGACGATTTTTCTACCACCACTATAGGTAACCGCGAATGTGCCTATGCCATTTACGACGATAATCTAACTTTAAAGTGTGGGATTGAACAAGCTTACCTAGATGGGAAAATAAGTTGGCGAAAGCCCATTTCCTGCCATTTATACCCAATCCGAATTACTAAATACGACGGTTTTGAAGCATTAAACTATGATAAATGGCAGATTTGTAATGCCGCTTGCAGCTTTGGCCAGGATTTGGGTGTTCGTGTCTATCAATTTTTGAAAGAACCTTTAATTCGTAAATACGGCGAAGATTGGTATAATCAATTAGAAGAACTTGTGGCCGGGGAGGAAGAAGCCGTTTAGTAATTAATTTTGCCTGGTTTGAAAAGAAATTTTAAGACGAACAATGTATAAAGTAAAAAGCCCGGTTTAAACCGGGCTTTTTACTTTATAAGCTTAAAGGTATATCAGCTGTAATTATTCTGCTAGTTTACTAAAATCGTAGGTATCCAGGTATTTAGTGGTAAAGTTACCTGTTTTAAAGTTTTCGTCGTCCATCATTTTTAAATGGAAAGGAATAGTTGTTTTTACGCCTTCCACTACAAATTCACTCAACGCCCGCTTCATCTTTACAATAGCCTCTTCACGGGTTTGTGCCGTAACAATTAACTTGGCAATCATCGAATCGTAATTGGGCGGAATGGTGTAACCAGCGTAAACATGCGTATCTACCCGCACGCCATGCCCCCCCGGAATATGAAGAGTGGTAATTTTACCCGGAGCCGGTCTGAAACCATTTATCGGATCTTCGGCGTTAATGCGGCATTCAATGGCGTGCATTTGCGGATAATAATTTTTTCCGGAAATAGGAACTCCGGCAGCTACTTTTATTTGCTCTTTGATTAAATCGTAATTAATTACTTCTTCGGTAATGGGGTGCTCCACCTGTATGCGGGTGTTCATTTCCATGAAGTAAAAATTCTTGTGCTTATCTACCAGAAATTCAATGGTGCCAACGCCTTCGTAACTAATGGCAGATGCTCCTGCTATAGCGGCATTTCCCATTGCTTCCCGAAGCTTCTCATCAATAAAGGGAGAGGGTGTTTCTTCTATTAATTTCTGATGACGTCGCTGAATAGAACAATCACGCTCCGATAGGTGGCATACTTTTCCGAATTGATCGCCTACTAATTGAATTTCAATATGACGCGGCTCTTCTACAAACTTTTCCAGGTACATGCCATCGTCGCCAAAAGCTGCTTTTGCTTCAGTACGCGCGCTGTTCCAGGCTTTTTCAAATTCATCATCGTTATTGATAATCCGCATACCACGCCCACCACCACCGGCAGTAGCTTTAATAATAACCGGATATTTTATTTTATGGGCTAGTTTTATACCTTCTTCTACCGATTTTAACAATCCTTCGGAACCCGGAATGGTAGGAACACCCGCTTTTTTCATGGTAGATTTGGCCGAAGATTTATCGCCCATGGCGTTAATCATGGCTGGCGTTGCGCCAATAAACTTAATCCCATTTTCATGGCAGATGCGCGAAAATTCGGCATTCTCCGATAAAAAACCGTAACCCGGGTGAATAGCATCGGCATTGGTAATTTCGGCAGCCGAGATAATATTAGGAATATTTAAATACGATAAGGTACTGGAAGGCGGGCCAATACACACGGCTTCGTCCGCGAATCGTACGTGCAGGCTTTCTTTATCGGCGGTAGAATAAACCGCTACCGTTTTAATGCCCATTTCTTTGCAGGTACGAATAATACGTAATGCAATTTCACCGCGATTAGCAACCAGAATTTTCTTAAACACAGTTTTATTAAATTATGAATTAGAAATTATGAATTAGAAATTAAAACTGACGCAAAAGCTGAATTTTTAAGTTCTTATTTACGGTACTAAATTACCTCTTATTATCCACTATAATAGGGTTACAAATAATCGGACGTACCTTTCAAGCAATTGCCAAATTAGAAACTACGAAGACAAAATCTTTCCTAATTTCTAAATTTAATTCATAATTAGTTTATGATGGATCTATCAGGAATAAAGGTTGATCGTATTCAACTGGTGACGCATTTTCTACCAATACTTTTACCACCTTACCGCCAAATTCCGCTTCAATCTCATTAAATAACTTCATGGCTTCGATAATGCAAATCACATCACCTTTTGCAATAACGTCTCCTACGTTTACAAAAAAGTCGGATTCCGGACTAGAAGAACGATAAAATGTTCCGATCATGGGTGATTTTATCGTTAAATAATTCGATTCGGTACTAGTAGTTGCCGCGGCAGGAGCACTGACAGGTGTCGGGTTAGCTGGAACACTTGCTGGTGTAGATGGAGTGGCGGGTGCCGCTGAAACCGCTGGTCGGGTTGGTTCCGGCAAATAATGCACTTTGGGAGAATCGGGTTCACGCTTTACCGAAATCTTAAATTCTTCGGTTTCAATATCTACTTTATTTAAACCTGACTTTGCAATAAAGTCAATCAGTTCCTGAAGTTCTTTGGCTTTCATAGATTTATTTTACTCGTTCTGCATACGTGTAAGTGCGGGTATCTACTTTAATCAACTCATCCTGGTTGATAAAGAGAGGTACCTGAATGGTAGCGCCAGTTTCCACAATAGCGGCTTTAGAAGCATTAGTAGCAGTATCGCCTTTAATGCCCGGCTCCGTATAAGTAATCATTAACTCCACAAAAGGAGGTATTTCACAGGTAAGCGGGGTTTCCGTTTCGGCATGAAACAGAATAGTTACTTCCTGGCCATCTTTTAACAAATCGGCAAAGGGTACCATTTTTTCCTCCAGAATTACTTGTTCAAAGGTGTTGGTGTCCATGAATGTGTATCCCATATCATCTTTGTACAAAAACTGGTGCGGACGTTGTTCTACTCGGGCCGTAGTAACTTTAACTCCAGCATTGAAGGTGTTATCGATAACTTTACCGGTTTTTATATTTTTTAATTTAGTCCGCACAAAAGCTGGGCCTTTACCTGGCTTTACGTGCTGGAATTCGGTAATAATGTACAAATCACCGTTATATTCTAAGCACAAACCGTTTTTGAAATCAGCAGTAGTTGCCATTTTTAAGTAGATATTAAATAATAAAAGCCTATCTTCTTTTCTGAAAAAGCTTGAATTTGGCTTTTAATTTACGTTCAATTTATTTATTCTAATTCGTTTTTAAATGATTATTTCGAATCGTAGGCCCACTTCAGGTAAATAGCGCCCCAGGTAAAACCACCCCCAAAAGCAGCCAAAATGATATTATCGCCTTTCTTGAGTTGTTTTTCATAATCCCATAAGCATAATGGCAAAGTTCCACTGGTAGTATTACCATAACGATCAATGTTCATCATTACTTTGTCACTACCAATATTCATGCGGCCAGAAGTAGCATCAATAATTCGCTTGTTTGCCTGATGAGGAACCAGCCAGGCAATGTCTTCACCAGTTAATTGGTTACGGTCCATTACTTCGGCGGCTACATCGGCCATGCCTTTTACGGCAAATTTAAAAACGGTGGTTCCTTCCTGGTAGGCGTAATGTTCCTTATTGGCTACTGTTTCGTGGGTAGCTGGTCGCCGGCTGCCTCCTGCCTTCATGTGCAGGTAAGGAGCGCCCGTACCATCCGATTTTAACACTTCATCTATTATTCCTAAACCTTCTGAATTAGGTTCCAGCATTACGGCGCCACCGCCATCGCCGAAAATAATACACGTAGTACGGTCTTCGTAATTGATAATAGAAGACATTTTATCGGCTCCGGCTATTATTATTTTTTTGTAACGGCCCGATTCAATGAATTTAGCACCTGTAGAAAGCGCAAATAAAAAACCAGAGCAAGCTGCTTGTAAATCGTACCCAAAGGCATTTACCAAGCCGGTTTCGGCTGCTACTAAATTAGCCGTTGCCGGGAAAACCATATCGGGGGTAGTGGTAGCAACTATAATTAATTCAACTTCTTCCGGACGGGTATTGGTTTTTCGAAGCAAATCCCTAACGGCAAAATTTACAATATACGAGGTGCCTTGGCCTTCTTCTTTCAGTATTCTTCTTTCCTTTATACCGGTACGGGTAACAATCCATTCATCATTGGTCTCCACCATGGTTTCCAACTCCTGGTTGGTAAGAACATAGTCCGGTACGTAGCCGCTTACGCCAGTAATAGCAGCAGATATTTTACTCATAGTCAGATTTCTTGGTTCGTAAGGAAAAATCAGGTACTGAACTCTTTTTGAATCTGTTCGGTAATTCCCGACTTAGCCATTTTGTAGGCTAGATGCAACATGTTGCAGGTAGCAGTCGGACTGGATACACCGTGTCCGATAATTGCATTTCCGTTAATACCTAAAATAGGGCTTCCTCCCACTGCTTCGTAATTGAATTTATCAAAATACGGATCGACAATGTTTTTGCTCAGTAAAATATCATATATGGACTCGGATAGTTTTAGTATTACGTTTCCGATAAATCCATCACAGATAATTACATCAGCCTTATCGTTGAATAAATCGCGGCCTTCAATGTTGCCGATAAAATTCAGACTAGGATTATTTTTGAGTAGTTGATGGGCGGCCTGCAAAGTAACTGTACCTTTGCCTTCTTCTTCGCCTAAGTTCATTAAACCAACTTTAGGATTAGAAATACCAAGTACATACTGGGCATAAATGGAACCTAATTTTCCAAATTGGTCTAAAACTTCAGGTTTACATTCCGCGTTAGCCCCTACATCCAAGAAAATGCCTGTTCCACCGTCTAATTTAGGAACGAATCCCGCACTCGCCGGCCTAAAAACGCCTTCTACTGCTTTTACGCTGAACATAGCTCCCACCAGCATAGCACCCGTGTTTCCGGCACTGCAAAAGGCATCAATCTGCTTCAGTTTGAGCAACTGATATCCTTTGGAAATACTGGAATCTGGTTTCTGGGTAAGTGCTTTAGTAGGATGCTCGCCCATTTGAATAACCTGACTGGCAGGTACAATAGATATGCGGGAAGAGGTAGCACCGTGTTTTTGTAAACATTCCCGCACTACATCTTCCTGACCTATCAATACTATTTCGGCATCTTCCGGTAAATCGTGGGAAGCCAGAATTGCTCCTTGAACAATAGAGTCAGGAGCAAAGTCACCGCCCATTGCGTCGAGGGCTATTCTCATAGGGTTAGGCTGCTACTTCTTTCTCAATAGCTTGCTTACCTCTGTAATACCCACATTCAGAACAAACGCGGTGGTATAGAACCGGTGAACCACAGTTTGAACATTCCATGTGTGTACTTGGAGTTAATTTATAGTGCGTTCTTCTCTTATCTCTTCTGGTTTTCGAAATCTTTCGTTTAGGATGTGCCATTTTCTAAAAACTGTACTGTTTATTTATTTTACTTATAGATTATTTTAATTTTTTCAAGGCATCCCAACGAGGGTCACCAGCTGCATCGTCATCCTCGTCATCTGTATCCTGATTTAATCCGCCGCTGGAGTAAATAAGGATGTTTTCTGCGTCTGGATCTTCGTCTACTTCGTAGAACCGGGGATGCAATTTTTTTATGGGGATAGCTAAACCAATATAATCGAACAAATGCTGCGCAATATTAATGGCCTGAGTTCCCGGTAGTATCTGCAAAATATTATCGTCTAATTCCGCTTCAACAGCCCCATACCGAACCAAAAGCAATTCATCTAATTCTACCGGATAATCAAACTCATCTAAACTGCGGTCGCAGGTTACATTTACCGTTCCGGTAATCTTAAACTCAAATTGCAGTAAAAGGTCGGTTTTGTCTAACATTACATGTGCCCGCAGATTACCACCATTCACCAGATTTTGATCAAATAACGCAAAAAAGTTATTATCTAAAACAAAATCGTACTCGTGAACCTTATTACTAAGGGTGGCAATTTGAATATCAAACTCATTTATCTTTCTCACGACTGCCAATTTTTTTGCAAAGCGCAAAATTAGTAATTTAATCTCTAATTAAAAAAATTAAAATATTCCGCTAAGGCTTATACGGTAGCTCTTTTTCTAATGATATCAATAGCCAGAAAAAGTGCTTCGCGGAAAGAGCTTTCCTGAGCTTTGTTCGCACCCGCAATGTTGTAAGCAGTGCCATGATCCGGAGAAGTACGTACAACAGGTAATCCGGCGGTAAAATTCACCCCATTTTCGAAAGCCAGAGTTTTAAAAGGAATTAAGCCCTGATCGTGGTACATAGCCAAAGTAGCATCTACTTGCTGGTAATGGCGAGTTCCGAAAAAACCATCGGCCGGAAAAGGACCAAATAAAAGATGGCCGCTTTCTTTTAAGGTTTTAATAGCAGGTATTATAATGTCTTGTTCTTCGGTGCCCAATAATCCGTTTTCGCCGGCATGCGGGTTTAAGCCTAATATAGCAATCCGGGGTTTTTGAATGCCAAAATCTTTTTGGAGTGATTGTAATAAAATAGTTAGTTTTTGCAGCAACAGCTCGGTAGTGAGTTTAGCAGCTACTTCTTTTACCGGAATGTGCCCGGTGGCAGTAGCTACCCGCAAATTACCACTTACTAAAAACATCAAGCTTTCCGGCGCTTCAAAATAAGAAGTAAAAAATTCGGTATGGCCCGGAAATTTAAACTCTTCGGATTGAATGTTATCTTTATCAATGGGAGCCGTTACAATACCATCAATAAATCCGGCCTTTAAATCGGCACTGGCCGCTTGAATAGACTGCAAAGCAGCTTTCCCGGATTGAGGGGTTGGCGTTCCTAAAATTAATTCGTGTTCTTCTTCCCAGCAATTCAATACATTTACGCGCTTGTGATCGTATTCACCTATTTGCCGTATTTGTTGAAACGAAAAGTTTTCGACCTGCAGCAGTTTACGGGTTTTATTGATTAACGCTCCCGAACCGTAAATTATAGGAGTACAAAAATTTAAGATGCGGGCATCGGCGAGCGTTTTAATAATTACTTCTGGCCCAATGCCGTTATAATCACCTAGCGTAATGCCTATTTTAAGTTTTGGTTTATGCATGGAAGGTCTTAGGTTCTAAGCGGTTCGATATTTCAAATAACTTATCTAGAAAACCAGATTTAGGAATGTAATGGCTTTAAAGTATGTAGTTGAGCGTTTTGCCGGTTAATCAATATTGTCCTTAATCATTTCTGTTAAAAACTGATAAATGAGTCGCACGCTCGAGCCCGTACCATTTTTACCGCGGTAATTATCCTGAGAAGTAAGAAATGCGGTACCGGCAATATCCAGGTGAATCCAGGGGTATGAGGTAAAACATTCGAGAAATTTACCCGCCGAAATAGCTCCAGCTTCCGGCCCACCCAAGTTTTTCAGATCTGCGATATCTGATTTAAGGTGTTCGGCATATTCTTCCCACAAAGGCAGTTCCACAAGTCGTTCATAAGTAGTTTCACCGGCCTTTTTAAATTTCTGTTTGGTTTCCTCGGCGGCGTTACTCATCATTACAATTCCTTCCCGACCCACAGCCCGGGCAGCAGCCCCGGTTAAGGTAGCCATATCTATTACTAATTCCGGTTCGTGTTTTTTGGCAAAATGTAAGGCATCTGCTAATAATAAACGGCCTTCCGCATCGGTATTTAAAACTTCTACGGTAGCTCCACTGTGCATAGTAATAACGTCGCCGGGAGCAAATGCCCGTCCTCCCGGACGATTATCGGTAGCCGGAATTAAACCTATAACATGTAAAGGAATTTGATTTTTAGCCAGTGCATACAAAATGCCAGTTACACTGGCGGCGCCGGCCATGTCCGATTTCATCATGTCCATGGAGTTGGGGGTAGGTTTTAGGCTTAAGCCGCCGGTATCGTAAACTACTCCTTTGCCGACCAAAATATATGGTTTTTCGTTTCGGGCATTTTCAGGTTTGTATTCTAAAATAGAAAAAGTGGGCGGGTCGAGGCTGCCTTGATTAACCGCCAATAAACCTCCCATTTTTAACGCTTGTATTTTAAGAATATCCAGTATTTCGGTATTAAAACCAGCATGATCGCCTACAGCCGTAATAGTTTCCGCTAACTGTTCCGCTGATTGGAAGTTGTGCGGCTCGTTTACTAAATCGCGGGCTAAGTATACGCCATTTAGTAAATTATTCAGCTCGTTTACTTCTGCTTCTGCTATGGTGCTATCGGTTATTATTATATTCTGGAGCGAAGAAGCACTGCTTTTATCTGTTTTATATTTATCAAATTGGTAATTACTCAGAAACAAACCTTCGGCTACATAAAAAGAGGCTTTAGAACCCGTTAAATCCGACAGGTAAATGTCAACGGTTTTTTCAGCTTGCAGTAATTTTAGTAAGTTAAAACCAGCTTTGCGCAACTCTTCGTGGTAAGAATAAAATGCTGGCTTGCTCGTAGTTACGAGTACATAAATACGGCGCGAATACCGGTTTAAAGTAATTAATTTAGATTTATTTCCTATTTGTTCTTTTACGTAAGCATTCTCTTCCGAAGTAAAATCGGTGCCACTTAAATCTTCGGCGGAGTGGATGATCAAAACCAAACTTTTATTTTTATCTAACTTGGTGTCGTGTTTCAGTTGCGTAGGCATGGTTCTGTCGTATCTTTGGTGCGCAATATACTAAAAGTTTAAAAGTTTACGGGTGATTGTAGGTTAAGGTGCATTAGGGAAGTTATTCAAAGTAAAATAAATATTCGTTCTCGAAATTAGGTGCATTAACCTGGTTAAACCGCCGTTTGAAGCAATGGGTAAACAGTTAAAGTTTGCTCAAAAGCTAAATTCCCGGTAATAATCTTTAAATTTTTTAGCTAAGGTTACGAAATCTGTTTTGTGCCTTCCTGAAAAGTGTTGTTCTTGATACGTTCCACTAAATTTTACTATTTAATTGCGTGAAGAAGGTAAATCCTAAAAAACACCTCGGCCAGCATTTTTTAACCGACGAAAATATTGCGGCGCGCATTGTGGAGCAATTGACTTTACCCTCTGGCGTTAACGAAGTGCTAGAAATTGGACCCGGTATGGGCGTTTTAACAAAATATCTGGTGCAGCATTCCGATTACCAGACCACCATCATTGATATTGACCGGGAATCGATAAGTTACCTGAAGGCGCATTTCCCGCAATTAACCGACCGGATAGTGGAAGCTGATTTTTTGCGGTTGGATTTAAGTAAGTTGTTTCCGAGTAAATTTTCCATTATCGGTAATTTTCCTTATAATATTTCGAGTCAGATATTTTTTAAAGTGTTGGATTCCCGGCAACAAGTAGCCGAGGTAATTTGCATGTTGCAAAAAGAAGTGGCCGAACGAATTGCCGCCGGGCCGGGCTCTAAGGTTTACGGCATTTTAAGTGTTCTATTGCAAGCGTTTTATACCATTGAGTACAAGTTTACGGTGGGCCGGGAAGTGTTTGATCCTCCGCCGCAAGTGTTATCGGGTGTTATTACCTTGGTGCGTAACCAGGTGGAACAATTGCCCTGCAACGAGAAGAAATTCTTTGAAGTAGTAAAATTGAGCTTTGGTACCCGCCGCAAAACCTTACGCAATTGTTTACGCCCGTACCAATTACCAGAAGAAATTACGAAAGAACCCATATTCGACAAGCGGGCCGAGCAATTATCGGTAGCGGAGTTTGTTTACTTAACTCAACTGGTAGAAGCAAATGCCTCGTAACCTATGCCGCGGGAAATAACAAAATTCTTTATTGAAGAAATAGAAACAGCCATTGAGCTGAACGATGCTACTTCTGTTTTAACTAACCTGGAAGAGCTATATCCCGCGGATATTGCTACGGTTTTATATGAGCTGAATGCCGAAAAGTCGAAGTACGTTTTAGATTTGCTGGACCCCGAAGTTAGTTCTGAAATATTAAGCGGCCTAGATGCCGATACCCGTAACAATTTTCTAAAAAACTTTACCAGCGAAGAAATTGCCCGTTACGTGAACCTGATGGAGTCGGATGATGCGGTAGACGTGTTGAACGAGCAAAATGTACAGGTACGGGAAGAAGTAATTTCGCTGCTCGACAACGAAGAAAAAGCCGCCGATATTATTGACCTGCTGCACTACGAAGAAGATAGTGCGGGTGGCTTAATGGCTAAAGAACTGATTAAAGTAAATATTAACTGGCGCGTAGGGCAATGTATTGAAGAAATAAGAAGGCAAGCCGAGAATGTAGAACAAGTTTATGGCGTGTACGTGGTAGACGATAAAAATAAGCTACTCGGTAGGCTGGGGCTTAAAGCTTTAATTTTGGCTAACGATAGTACGCCTATTCGGCAGCTATACGATCCGGACGTTATTTCTATTGAAACTTATAAAAAAGATACCGAAGTAGTGGATATCATGCAAAAGTATGATCTGGATTCCATTCCGGTGGTAAATGCGCAAGGTAAATTACTCGGAAGTATTACCATCGACGATGTGCTGGATGTAATGCAGGAACAAGCCGAAACTACCATGCAGCTAATTACTGGTGTTACCGAAAATATTGAGGAAGACGACAGCATTTTTCGGTTGTCGCGGGCGCGATTGCCTTGGTTATTAATTGCCATGCTCGGAGGTTTAGTAGGGGCGCGCCTGATTAAAGTATTTGAAGCAGAAATTTCTTTGGTACCCGCTATGGCCATGTTTACGCCGCTTATTACCGCTACCGGAGGTAACGTGGGCATTCAATCCTCTTCGCTCATTATTCAAACCCTGGCGAATAATTCCATTATCCTCGATAATTTAATGCAGCGCTTGTTAAAAGTAATTTTAGTAGCTTTAATTAACGCTGTAATAATTTCCGGCTTAGTATTAAGTTTTAATATACTGTTTAAAGAAGATTTACGCTTGTCCTTCGTAGTTTCAACCGCTTTGTTTAGTGTGGTGCTATTATCTTCGGTAATGGGTACGGTTACGCCCATGGTGCTGGATAAATTCGGCATTAACCCGGCCATTGCCGCCGGACCGTTTATTACTACTGCCAACGACTTACTGGGTCTGGCCGTTTACTTTTTTGTGGCGCATTTGTTATTACTTTAAATTTCAGTCTGCCATCAGCCAATTTTTAAATCTGGAGTGTAATTCTGGTTTTTTGCCTCTTAAGCAAATTTAGAATATCCGATCCGGTTGATTAAAATATTTTGCTTTTCTGAATTAAGTGGCGGAACAATCTTATGTTTGCACGAAAATCTGGATATAAGAAACTTTATTTTTATATCCTGATTATTAGTGAAATTTAAAACCGATTACTTATTCCATCTTTGTAATGCCATCGCCTAAAATTTCCTGTTTAATTATCGACCAAATGCATCCCAGCATTATTCCCATGCTGGAAGAAATAGGGATAACTGTTTCGTATCAACCCGAACTAAAAGCAGTGGAAGTAAAAAATGCCTTGCCTGGTTTCGATGGATTAATTGTACGCAGTAAACTCCGAATTACCGAAGAATTACTAAACGGAGATCAGCAATTACGCTTTATTGGCCGGGCGGGTGCCGGATTAGATAATATTGATGAAGCCGCTCTGGCAAAATACAACATTGAACTTTTAAACGCACCCGAAGGAAATTCGGATGCCGTTGGCGAGCATACTTTGGGCATGTTGCTGGCTTTACTGCGTAATATTGTAAAAGCCGACCGGGAAGTACGCCATTATGAATGGTACCGCGAGGCGAACCGGGGAGAAGAGATAATGGGGAAAACCATTGGAATTATTGGCTATGGCAACATGGGGCGGTCATTTGCCAAAAGGCTGCGCGGTTTCGATTGCCAGGTACTTGCCTACGATCATGATTCTTCTGTGGTGCCGGACCAAAACGCTACCTTGTGTTCGCTGGAGAGATTAAAAGAACAAGCAGATGTCCTAAGTTTTCACATTCCGTTTACTCCGGCCAACCGTTATTTAGCCAACGAAGCGTTTTTAAATAGCTTCCGAAAAAATATTTGGTTATTAAATTCTTCCCGGGGCGAAATACTCGATTTAAAAGCACTAGTAAGTTTATTGCAGACCGGAAAAATAAAAGGAGCCGGGCTAGATGTGCTGGAAAATGAAAAATTAAATACGTTAACCGCTGAACAAAAAACAGCTTTCGAGTACCTGGTTAAAGCTCAGAATGTAATTTTATCGCCGCATATTGCCGGTTGGACCCACGAATCTTATTATAAAATCAATCAGGTGCTTACGCGTAAAATCAAGGCCTTTTTAGAAAATATGTCTTAAAATTTACTATTTTTAAACTTCTGTAAACGGCAAACCACCCGGAAAGCAGCAAGGGTATTTTAGAGCGCGAACCAGTAAAATCTTGTTCGTACTCTTGACAGGAATATTAAAAAAAATATTAACTTGCAGAAGGAACGGTCAGGCATTGGCCGTTCTTTTTGTTTTATTTATTGCTGAAAAACTAAATGTATGGGATCTATATCGTATTATACCGCCGAAGGCTTGCAAAAGTTAAAAGATGAACTAGCCGAGCTAAAAACCAAAGGACGGGCGGAAGTGGCGCGCCAGTTGGCCGAAGCCCGCGATAAAGGGGATTTAAGTGAAAATGCCGAGTACGACGCTGCCAAAGACGCTCAAGGTCACCTGGAATTAAAAATTTCTAAACTGGAAGAAGTAGTAGGAAATGCCCGCCTGATTGATGATTCGAATCTGGATGTAAGTAAAGCCCTGATTCTTTCGAAGGTGAAAATTAAGAATCTGAACAATAACATGGTGATGGATTACGTGCTGGTTTCAGAAGAAGAAGCTAACTTGGCCCAGGGTAAAATTTCTGTAAAATCGCCGATTGGCAAAGGATTGCTGGGAAAATCAGTGGGTGAAGTTGCCGAAATTACTATTCCGGCAGGTAAAATCCGGTTCGAAGTTCTAGAAATATCCCGTTAGTAGTTATGGCTATAGAATCTATCTTCTCTAAAATTGTAAAAGGAACTATTCCGGCCTACAAAGTAGCCGAAGATGATCGTTTTCTGGCTTTTCTGGATATAAGTCCGCTGCAGCCTGGTCATACCTTGGTAGTACCTAAGAAGCAAGTTGATGAGATTTTTGAGCTGGAAGATTCTTTACTCGCCGATTTGCACGTATTTGCTAAACAAGTGGCAGTAGGTATTAAACAAGCTACCGGCGCTTCCCGGATTGGAATGGCCGTGATTGGATTTGAGGTGCCGCACGCGCATATTCATTTAATCCCGATTAACAACATGGATGATATGAATTTTGCTAATCCAAAGTTAAAATTAACTAAAGAGGAGTTTGAAGAATTAGCGCACCAAATCAGGGAGAATATCTGAAGCAATTTTATCAGAAGTTATATAAAAGGGCTTACTTTGAAAAAAGTAAGCCCTTTCTGCTTTACCCGCATTTTGCGCTGTCGTTTCTGGTAAGTACTTTTTAATCGTAAATAATAGCAGACCTCATATTTTGTAAAAAAGTAAAAATTGTATTAGATTTTGAGGAATAAGGAGTAGATACTAGTTTCGGTTGAAAGTTAATTTGTAGAGTTCCCGCCGTTTAAGTTTAGAAGAATGACTTTGTATTCCCGTCGTGATGTGTTACGTACCAGTGCCTATCTGAGCGGTTTAGGTTTGTTGCACGCGCTGGATTTGTTTGCTATTTCTAAAACAAAACAGTTTAAAATTGGAGCTTGCGATTGGTCCATCAACCAAATGGGAAAACCGGAAGCTTTTGCCGTAGCCAAACAAATTGGCTTGGATGGCGTGCAGGTAAGCTTAGGTACAGCCGCAAATAACATGCAACTTCGCCAGCCGGAAAAACAACAACAATACAGACAAGCAGCCCGGCAAGCCGGTTTGGCTATAGGGGGCCTGGCCATTGGGGAGTTAAATAATGTGCCCTACAAATCAGCACCCGAAACGGAACAGTGGGTAAGTGATGCCATGACAGTAGCCCGTAATTTAGGAGTTAAAGTTATTTTACTCGCCTTCTTTGAAAAAGGCGATTTATTAAAGGATTCTTCTGGCCAGCAGGAAGTTATCCGGCGTTTGCGAAAAGTGGTACCGCAAGCAGAAAAAGCGGGCGTTATTCTGGGAATAGAATCGTGGTTAAGTGCCCGGGAAAGTAAAGATTTAGTAGATGCGGTAAATTCTAAAAATGTACGGGTGTACTACGATGTGGCCAACTCTACCCAAATGGGGTACAATATTTACGACGAAATCCGGTGGTTAGGGAAGGAGTACATTTGCGAAATCCACGCGAAAGAAAACGGTAGTTTATTAGGTCAGGGAAAAATAGATTTTAAAGCTGTGCGACGAGCATTAGATGCTATTGGCTATACCGGTTGGATTCAGATTGAAGGAGCCGTGCCGCCTAAACAAGCCATGCTGGAAAGCTACCAGGCTAATAATAAATTTATCCGAAGTATATTTTCCTGATCCATTCTTTTAAAATTTTATTAAATAAGTAACGGAACCAGATTAATTTACTAAACTGGATGCAGAGGCTGTTGTAGTATACTGTTAATAATCAATTATTTGTTCGCATAAAAGGCTAATAGCTACTAGCTGATACTTGGGTCACTTTACTTAATAGCTATCCTTAGAATTAAACAAAATTTACTTTTAAAATAATCATTACTTCACCCGATTTACGAAACTTTTTATTTTGTTTCTAAGCTTATTAAAGCCTTGCTGGAATGAGATTTACTAAAGTTGTGGCGCTTGCCTGCCTCTTAATTTCAACTTCCGGGCACAAACCCCGGATTGTATCGGCTCCTGCCAACTTTGCCGGGCAGCAAACCTTATTCTTGCCCGACGATTTAGAAGCTACGCTGTGGGCCGAATCGCCGCAATTTTATAATCCCACTAATATCGATATAGATGCTAAAGGCCGCGTGTGGGTAGCCGAAGCCGTAAATTACCGCGATTTTAATAATTCGCCCGAAAAAGTGTTGCATCATCCGCAAGGCGATCGAATCATTATTCTGGAAGACAGTGATCAGGACGGTAAAAGCGATAAATCTAAAATTTTTGTGCAAGACAAAGATTTAGTTTCTCCTTTGGGAGTAGCAGTTTTAGGTAATAAAGTAATTGTATCCTGTTCGCCGTCAATTATTATTTACACCGACGAAAACAACGACGATAAACCCGACAAAAAAGAAGTTTTTCTGAAAGGATTTGGTGGTTTGGATCACGATCACGGACTGCATTCGGTGCAGGCTGGCCCGGATGGAAAATGGTATTTTAACACGGGTAATGCCGGGCCTCATCTGGTGCAAGATAAAGCCGGCTGGAATTTACGTTCCGGTTCTTTGTACACGGGTGGTACGCCTTATTCTAAATCCAACACTCCCGCCTTGGTGAGCGACGACGGAAATATTTATGTAGGAGGATTAGCTTTGCGCATTGGTCCGGATGGACGGGGCTTGGAAGTAGTAGGGCATAATTTCCGGAATGCTTACGAACTGGCCGTGGATTCGTACGGGAATATGTGGCAAAATGATAACGATGATCAGGTTGTTGCCTGTCGTACTTCGTGGCTGATGGAAGGTGGTAATGCCGGTTATTTTAGCGCCGATGGTTCCCGGTACTGGCAACCCGACCGGAGACCCGGACAAAGTGTATTTACTGCGCATTGGCACCAGGACGATCCGGGGGTACAACCGGCAGGCGATAATACCGGGGCCGGTTCCCCAACGGGGGTTACAATTAATGAAAGCGATGCTTTAGGAGAAAAATACCGGAGCTTGTTGCTCAGTGCCGATGCTGGCCGCAACGTTATATTTGGGTATCACCCGCAAGCGCAGGGTGCCGGATTTGGTTTAAAGCGGACTAATTTCATAACTTCTTTAAAAGATGCTACCGAAAATTATGTTTGGCACGAAACCGAGCAGGATGAAAGCAAATGGTTTCGGCCGAGTGATGTGGCCATTGGGGCAGATGGGGCTATTTACGTAGCCGATTGGTACGACCCGATTGTAGGCGGCCACCAAATGCATGATGCCCGCGGTTACGGACGTATTTACCGCATAACACCCAAAGGTAAAAACCTCAAAACGCCGCAGTTCAATTTAAATGCTACGGAAGGGCAAATAGCTGCCTTACTAAGTCCCGCGGTGAACGTGCGGTATTCTGGTTACCAAGCCTTAGAATCGCAAGGCGATAAAGCCATAGAACCAATAAAAAAAGTATTAACTTCTACTAATCCGTATCATCAGGCCCGGGCAATCTGGTTATTAGCTGCCATGGGCTCACAAGGTCAGCAAGAAGTAGAAAAGCTGTTGCAAGATCCAAATCCGGATATTCGGGTCACGGCTTTCCGGGCATTACGTTCCGTAAAACCAGAAGTGCTGACCTACGCTTCTAGACTGGCGAAAGATCCATCTGCGGCTGTGCGGCGCGAAGTAGCGATTGCGCTAAAGAAAGTGCCTTTTACACAATCCAAAGAAATTTTAGTTGAATTAGCTAAAAAATACGATGGCACAGATCGGATGTACCTGGAAGCCCTGGGAGCAGGCATGACTAAAAAAGAAGAGCAATTGTACCGGGTGTTGTTAGCGCAATTAGGAAATTCTAACTCTCTGGAATGGACGGATAGCTTTGCTGATTTAATTTGGCGCTTGCACCCGGTAGCAGCAATTGCAGCGGTACAAAAACGGGCTTCCTCTACTAAGTTAACACCCGCTGCCCGCAAACAAGCTATTGAAACGCTGGCTTTTACCAAGGACTCCAAAGCCGCCGCTACCATGGTAACCTTAAGCAAAAGTACTTTACCAGATGTAGCCCAGCAGGCCAATTGGTGGTTGCAATTCCGTCAGGAAAACGACTGGTCGAAGTATGCTTTAGCTGGTTGGACTGGAATATCGGGTAAAAGGGGTACAACTTTAAATCAGAAAATGGTAGCCTTGCAGGCATTGGTACAAAACAAAGAAAAACCCCAGCCAGAGCGTTTGCAAGCGGCATTAACCATGGCCGCCGATCAGGTTGGAGGGCAGATGCTGATTAGCCTGGCAGCGCAAAACAAACTGGAATCCAGCTTTTCTCAGGAAATAAGTAAAGTTATTTTTACCAATCCCGATCAAACGGTGCGTACACTGGCGGGCGATTATTTTAAAAAGCCGGGTACTTACCGCAATGTATCGGTGGCTCAGGTTAGTAAACTCCAACCCCAGGTAGCGGCTGGCAAAGCTGTTTTTCAAAATAAATGTGCCACTTGCCACCGGATAGGAGAGATGGGCACCGATATTGGGCCGGAACTTACGTTTATCGGGCAAAAATTTGATAAATTCGGTTTACTCGGTGCCATTATTAACCCCAGTGCGGCCATGGCTTTTGGGTACGAGTCGTGGCTGATTACCTCCAAAGACGGTACTGCTACTTACGGCTTTTTACAGGCCGATGGCGAAACAGTAATTCTGAAAGATACCGCGGGTAAACGACACCAAATTAAAGCCCAGGACATTGCATCGCGTAAACAATTTACCACCAGCATTATGCCCGACCCGGCTACCCTAAAGCTTTCGGAACAGGATTTGGCCAACCTCTCGGAATATTTACTTACCCTGAATACTAAAACCGAGTAATAAGTAAACAGGCCAAGTAAGAAATTTGATATTTAACTTTTGCGCAATCAATCAACTATCAGAATCGTTTTTTAGTAATTTCGCCATTAAGTTTAGTAAATTAATTTTGCCTAGTTACTTTGTTACTTATAAATAAAAGGGTAAAACTCAATTTAAAGTAAATCCCTGTTTTGTATAATTGTTCTTCCAGAAGAAAACATTGTTTTACTACGTAGTCAATAAGATTCCTTCTGAAGGACAGAATGATTAAACTTGTTTTTGTTTAAATATTAAATTTTTTATGAACCTACAACAGGTTGATAGTATCATATTTGACCTGGATGGTACCCTCTGGGACGCCACCGACAGTTACGTTGCTTCCTGGAATTTAGCGCTGCAACAATTTGGTATAGAAAAAACTATTACTCGTCCGGATTTAGAAAGTATGATGGGTTGGGAGGAAAAAGCGGTTTTTGAAAAAATGTTCCCACACTATTCCCTAGACCACAGGCGGCAAATAGCGCAATTGGTAAGCCAAAATCAGGATGCGTACATACCCGTTCATGGAGGCGTTTTATACGAAAACGTTCGTGAGGGTTTAATAGATTTAAGCCAAAAATACCGTTTGCTGGTAGTAAGTAATTGCCCCGAAAATACCGTCCGCGATTTCCTAAGCTGGTCTGGGTTAGAAAATTATTTTATTGATTACGAAACCCATGGCCGCACGCGCCAATCAAAAGCCGAAAACATTAAGGCGGTAGTGCAACGCAATAATTTGCAAAGCCCGGTGTACGTGGGCGATACTGAATCAGATAGCAAAGCCGCGCAATTAGCCCACGTGCCTTTTGTTTTTGTTTCTTATGGTTTTGGCAAAGTAGAAAATGCGGCTTATAGTTTTAATTCATTTCCGGAATTAGTAAAAGCTTTTACAACTTTACCTAAAGCGAAACTACCTAATTAATTAGGTGCCTCGATGAAATTAGTTTTCGTTAAAATGTATACTGATTAAATAAATTATATTTATTTATCGAACACTGAACAGCTAATAACCAGCAACCATTTAAATGATGCAGATAAAATTCTTCCGGGCAATTTGGGGAATGGAGGAACCTACCCTTCAGGCCAATTTACTCAAGATAAAAGAGGCCGGTTTTGATGGGGTAGAAATGATGGTGCCCCTGGACACAAAAAGCCAGGAAGAATTACGCGAATTATTAAAAGAATTTAGATTAGATTTAATTGCTTCGCAATGGGCTGCCAGCGGCCGCACCTATACGGAATATTTGCGTTCTTTTGAAGAACATTTGTACACGAATGCTTTATTAAAGCCACTTTTTAGTAATTCACAAACTGGCAAAGATTATTATTCGCCCGACCAAACCGCCCAACTTATTCAACGTGCCGCCGAAATTGCGCAGGAAACTGGCGTGCCCGTACTGCACGAAACGCACCGCGGGAAATTTACTTTTCATACCCGCAGCACCGAATATTTCCTGCATAAATTCCCAGATTTAAGGTTAGCCGCCGATTTTTCGCATTGGTGCAATGTGTGCGAGTCTTTCCTGGACGACCAGCCCGAAATTATGGACCTGGCTATTTCGCGGGTAGATCATATTCACGCCCGGGTAGGACATACCCAATCGACGCAAGTTAGCGATCCGCGCGCTCCGGAGTGGCAGGAAGCTTTGCAACACCATTTAAATTGGTGGGATGCCATTGTGAACACGCACCGCCAAAAAGGTACCCAGGTATTTACTATTTGTCCGGAATTTGGTCCGTATCCCTACATGCCCGAAAAACCTTACAGCCGCGAACCATTGGCTGATTTGTGGGAAATTAACTTATACATGAAAGATTTGCTGCAAAAAAGGTACAATCAGGTATAATATAATTCTGAATGAAAATACTTTCCATTTAATTTACAAATTCATTATATTTATTTAATTATTTTTCGTAATTCTATAATTAAATTAATAGATACCCGGTAGGAGGGATTCTAGTAGTTTCAATTTGGCCCTCCTTTTGGGAATGTTATAAATACCGGCCTGGTAGCTTACAATTATTTGCTTTGGCCACCTCTACATAATTTTTGACTCTTCGCGGAGAGAACTATTTTTTATTCTCTTCTTCGGGCTGCCCGGTAGCGTAAATCTTGTTTTAAGTTTTTTAATAATAGTAAATCAAACTGTCGGTTAAGTTTGTAAAGAGCAAAATATTTTTTTGTAAGTTATTCTCCTCTAACTTTTTTGCTCGGCTGCTTATCTGCGCTAAACTGTTATTATAATTAGGCTTTACCGGAGCTGCTTTCTCTTTGATGTTTATCTGTTAGCACCTTTAACGTTTAACTCCATTGTATGAAAGTATTTTTTTACCCCACTCAACCTCTTGCTTTTTTTAGTAATTGGCAACATTGGTTAGCAATTCTATTTCTGTTAAATATAGCCTCGGGAGCATATGCGCAGAGCAAAGAGTGGGATCAAACCTATGGCGGAGTAATTATCACCAGTGGAACTCAAACCTATGGCTCCTCTTACCTGCAAAGTGTTATTACTACCAATAGCGGCTATTTGCTCGGTGGCCGATCTAATTCTCTCATTGGGAACGATAAAACCCAGGGGCGCCGCGGTAACTACGATTACTGGCTGGTAAGTACCGATAATAGAGGAAATAAACTTTGGGATAAACGATATGGCGGTTCCGGCCAGGAAGATTTGCAAGTAGTAGTAAATACCGCCGATGGCGGCTATTTGCTGGGAGGCACTTCCTCTTCGGGTATTGGCGGCGACAAAACCCAGGCGAGCCAGGGCGGCCAGGATTATTGGATAGTAAAAATAAGTGCCGATGGTAGTAAGCTGTGGGATAAACGTTTCGGGGGTAATGGGAACGATGTACTGAAAGCGTTAGTGGCGGCACCCGGCGGTGGTTTTATTTTAGGTGGGTATTCTAATTCCGGAGCAACCGGCGATAAAACGCAGGCGAGCCGGGGCAGTAATGATTTTTGGATTATAAGAATTGATGAAAGTGGCAACAAAATTTGGGACAGGCGCTATGGCGGTTCGGACAATGATGTATTTAAATCCTTGGTAATTACTTTAGATGGCGGGTTTTTGTTAGCCGGTTCTTCTAGCTCCGGCATTGGGGGCGATAAAAGTGAACCCGCTTGGGGAGGCATTCAACCCGATTATTGGGTTATAAAAGTAAATAGTAGCGGCACTAAAATCTGGGATAAACGGCTGGGAGGTAAGTCTTCGGACGAACTCGAAGCTTTAGTAGCTACGCCAGATGGCGGTTATGTATTGGGTGGTCTTTCTTATTCTTTCCCGGAAGGCGATAAAACAGATACGCAAGGCTGGTTTGAAGTGGGTATTGGCGAATATTGGTTAATTAAAATAGATGGTAAGGGTAATAAACTTTGGGATAAAACTGTAAATGGTACGAGCCACGTTGTAAATTCTTTAATTCCTACTACCGATGGCGGATTTCTGGTAGGCGGAGGTAACCCTACCGATGAAATGAATGATGTAGATGATTACTGGGTAGCCAAAGTAAATAGTATCGGTAATACTGTTTGGGAGAAATATATCTCGGGCGTGGGTAAAGATTATTTAACTAGTATTCTAGCTACCGAAACCAACGAGATTTTACTGGGAGGTTGGTCCGATTCCGGAATGGGAAATGATAAAAGTGGGGCAAAAAAAGGCTTGTACGATTACTGGTTAGTAAAATTACAGGAGGTGAGCTGCATTCCGGTAATTACTTATGGCTGCGATGATTTAAATATTATTCAGAGCTTCCAATTTAACACTTTGTCTAACAATGCTTCCGGCTGTGATCCGCAAGGCAAAGGTTATAGTAGTTATCCGCCCACGGGCAATTTTACCACAACCGTTACCCGCGATCAAACCTATACCATTACTGTACAAGCTTCCCTTACCGAAGATTTTGAGCAAGGCTTTGGCGTTTGGATTGATTATAACAACGACAATGATTTTGATGATGCAGGAGAGTTTGTATTAAGTACGCCGATAGTTTTTGATGGATATACCGGAACAATAGTTATTCCCGCTACGGCTATGCCTGGTCAACACCGTTTACGGGTCAGGTCGCATTTTGCTAACGAAATAACCAGCGATGAATCTTGTACAGAATTTGACTACGGTGAAACCGAAGATTATATAATAACTATTAACAATTCGGCCATCTATGCAGCCTGGAACAAGCGGTTTGGAGGCTTAGGCCGGGATAGTTATACGGATGTGATCCGCACCACGGATGGGGGCTACTTAGTTGGTGGTTACACTGGTTCGGAAGACACCGGCGACAAGAGCCAGCCCAGCCGCGGTGCTATCGATTACTGGATTGTTAAGCTCGATGCCGCCGGCAACAAACTCTGGGACAAACGCTACGGTGGTCCGGGCAACGATTACCTCAACCGCTTAATTGCTACTTTAGATGGCGGCTACCTCTTAGGCGGCAGTTCCGAATCGGGGGCGGGTGGCGATAAAACGCAGAACAACCGCGGCGACCGGGATTACTGGCTGGTAAAGATCAACAGCGCGGGCGTCAAACAATGGGACAAACGCTACGGCGGCTCGGGCTACGATGAGCTGAGCAAAATTACCCAACTCAGCACGGGCGAGTATTTCGTGGCAGGTTATAGTTCTTCGCCGGCTAGTTTCGAGAAAAGCCAGGGCTCGCAGGGTGGCCGGGATTACTGGGTCTTGAAGCTCAATGCGGCGGGCACCAAGCTCTGGGACCGGCGCTTTGGCGGTAACCTGAACGATAACTTAGAGAACTTTCTGCTTACCCCCGATGGCGGGTATTTGCTGGGGGGCGCTTCGGCTTCGGGGCTGAGTGGCGACCGTAGTCAGTTGAGCCGGGGCGGGGAAGATTACTGGGTAGTTCGCCTGGATAGCGAAGGTAACAAAGTGTGGGATAGAAGGTACGGGGGCAGCGATAAAGATCATTTGTTTTCCATGGGTCGGTTGTCCAACACGGCTTTTTACCTGGGCGGCTACAGCCTCTCGGGCCAGGACGGGGACAAGAGCCAGAACAGCCAGGGCGGCAAAGATTATTGGTTGGTAGTTATTAATAGTGCCGGCGAAAAGCTCTGGGACAAACGCTTCGGCGGTAGCTTAGACGATGAACTGCGGTCGGTGATCCGAACAGCCGATGGCGGCTACTTGCTGGGGGGCAAGTCCGATTCACCCCTCAGCGGGGAGAAGAGCCAGAACAGTAGAGGCAGCAGTGATTACTGGATTGTGAAGCTGACGAGTAGTGGGAGTAAGCAGTGGGACCAACGGTTTGGCGGGGTAGGTTACGAGGAGCTGCGTAATATGGTGAGTACGCCGGATGGCGGGTACTTGCTGGGAGGCCGGTCCGAGTCGGGCATCAGTGGGGATAAGAGTCAGCCGAGCCAAGGCGGGCAGGATTACTGGCTGGTGAAGGTAGCCCTTTCCGGTAGCAACGCTGCAGTAGAGGAAGAAGAAATAATAGGGGCGAAGCGGGAGAGTACGGAAATGGAATTAGCTAATGGCAAAATCCTAGAAAGTAGCTTAGCGGTACGTCCAAATCCATTCACGGAGCACTTGCAGGTAAGTTTCACGTTGCCGCAATCCGAAGGGGTAAGTGTAAAAGTTTATAACAGCCAGGGACAGGAAATGACGACTTTGTTTCAGGGGCAAGCCGAAAGTGGCAGAACGTACCAGGTGCAGTGGCAGCCGAAGACCAACCAAGCGGCGGGTTTGTACTTGCTGCGCCTACGCTCAACTACCCAAACCCTCACCCAAAAAGTTATTCTGGCTAAGTAAACAACAGTATAAATTGCTAAAGTAATTTAGTTGACTTATTTATCGCGTTATTCAGGAGGAATCTATTTCGCTACGTAGCGAAATAGGTTCCTCCTGAACGACGCGGATATTGTAACTTAACGTGAGTTCGAGATAAGAAAAACCCACATAAATAGTAAGCTCATCTTCTTTAATTCTGTCATTCTGGAAGAATCTAACCGGTTACTTGCTGGTTAGATTCTTCCAGAATGACAGAATTAACGGGAAACTCTATTGTTTAATTCATTTGGCTAATACAGGTATGCTTTTTTGTTATTATATGCTTATGTCGAACTCACGTTAATTATTCTTTACTTCTTTTTACTTATTGCAAGCAGGCGCTCGAACTTCTTTTGATTATCTATGAAACTGGGCAATTACTATTTGGTATAATTAGCTAAGAAAACCAGTTATATTTTTGGCTATAAAGGGCCTTCTAAGATTCCATTAATGCGCAGTGCATTCTGAGAATAGGAGGAAGATAAGCTTAACCCGCCCGAAAGAGCCAAACGAAGCCAACTAGCCAAAGAGCATACAAATACCTTTCAATCCGCATTAGCACCGGGAATCGATACTGAAGGTTAACTACAAAAATCACCTTTTTTAAATCTACTATTATTTTACTCTTCCGGGGTTGTCTATAATAAAGCTTTTCCACGATTTGGTGCCCGCCTGAGTATTTATTCCTTTCTGATAATGGTGACACATAGCTACAGCTAAAGCATCGGTAGCATCAAATAATTTAGGGGAATCGCTGGGTAGCTTTAAAATTTGACTGAGCATGTGTGCCACCTGCTCCTTCGAGGCATTTCCGTTACCAGTAATAGATTGTTTAATTCGTTTGGGAGCGTATTCTACGTAAGGAATATCGCGCGATAAGGCCGCAGCAATGGCTACTCCCTGCGCCCGGCCAAGTTTAAGCATGCTTTGGACGTTATTGGAATAAAACTGCGCCTCAATAGCCATTTCATCGGGCAAGTATTTTTCAATGAGCAAAAGTGTATTATCAAAAATACGCTTTAATTTTACCGCGTGATTGGGTGCTTTTTTAAACGAAAGGGCATCGTATTCAAGTACTTTCACTTTAGAACCATTCACCTCAATAATGCTATAACCCATTACATTGGTGCCAGGGTCTACGCCAAGAATAAATTTACTGGTAAGAAGGGTAGGGGTATTTTGTAACATGCTCTACAAAAATACAAACATATTCTTAAATCTAAGTTACGTTTGTACTACCCCGCTAACAGCGGTTACCCGAAATTAATTACCTTTAACGAACAAAACTTTAAAGATTTTTATGGTAAAGGACCAAAAGCGCTTTAACGCGGCTATTGCCCGCTTTGATGCCTTAAATAGCGAAGATCCTAATACAGAGATTTATAACGATAAAATTTATCCTAAAGAATTATTGTATGCCCAGCGCATGACAGAGTGGTTGTTTAAAGTAGAGCCCAATCCATCAGAAGCCTTGCAATTAGCGGTGCGATGCCAGCACTTACGCCGCTGGACTATTCCCCGCCGGGAGTATTCCATGGACTTGGCAGGTTATAATAAATGGCGCAACACGCTCCGGAAATACCACGCCGATTTAGCTGGCCAAGAGTTGCAGGAAGTTGGCTACAATCCGGAAATTATTGACCGGGTTCAGTTTCTGGTTTTAAAAAGACAATTAAAGATTGATCCGGAGGTCCAATTGTTGGAAGATATTGTTTGTTTGGTGTTTCTGGAAAATTATTTTCTGGATTTTGCCCGTCAGCACGAAGAAGAAAAAGTAGTGGATATTGTTCAAAAAACCTGGCGTAAAATGACTACGCGCGGTCAACAAATAGCTCTTACTTTGCCTATGTCCGATGAAGCAAAACAATTAGTAGGTAAAGCCTTAGCGGGTTCTTTATAACTCCGAGCAAATTACAGTTTTTTAATAAATAGTTTATCGTCCTCTTTAAAAACCAAAACTTCTGGTATGAAAAATAATGTCTTCCGTTTAGTAAGTTTCGTGTTAATTGCTTTGCCGTTGCAGTTTTGTTCTTCCCCTAAAACCAAGGCACTTACTGCTAAAAACGAGGCGGGCAGTTTGAATTTAGTAAAAAAGGAAGCACAACATTTAACTTTATACTGGATAGATGTAGAAGGCGGAGCCGCTACTTTACTCGTTACCCCAGCCGGCGAATCAATACTAATAGATTCGGGCAATCCTGGTGGTCGGGATGCGGATAGAATTTACCACGTAGCAAAAGACGTGGCCGGTTTAACTCAGATTGATCATTTAATTATTACGCATTGGCACGTTGATCATTATGGCGGAGCGGCCGAATTGGTGACAAAACTACCCATTTTGGAAGTACACGATAAAGGCATTCCGGAATCATTACCTGAAGATAAAGAGTTTACCACCCGCATTCAGCCTTACCGAGATATGTTAGTAAAGAAGCGTTCGCAGCTACAAGCAAATCAATTAATAAATTTAGAAAGTTTGCCTGCCAAATTTTCGAAACTGAGCCTCCGGGTACTAGGTTTTGATAAAAAATTTATTCCGATAACAAAATCCCGTACTCCGGGTGCCGATTGTAATGTAACGGATAAACCCATTAATACTACGGATAATGCAAACAGCACAGTACTAGTGCTAGACTATGGCCCGTTTCGGTTTTTTGATGGCGGTGATTTAACCTGGAATATAGAAAAAACGTTGGTGTGCCCGGATAACCTGGTAGGTACAGTAGATGTTTATCAGGTAAATCACCATGGCTTAGATCAAAGCAATAATCCGGCGTTAATTAAAACTTTAGCACCAACGGTAGCTATTATGAACAATGGTCCGCGTAAAGGTGGCGGACCCGAAACAATTCAAACTTTAAAAGGTATTTCTTCTCTGCAAGGTAATTTTCAGCTGCATAAAAACATTCGCGCCGATTCAGTTTATAATACTAACAGTCAATTTATTGCTAACCTGAAAGAAAAGTGTGAGGCAAATTTTATTAAAATGACTGTAGAGCCAAATGGCGAAAAATACACGATTAGTATTCCGGCTAAAAACTACTCAAAAGCCTTTTCAACCAAAATAAATCCTTAAAATATTTGCTTAATATTATTTTTAATAAGGAAGCTGTTTCGCCTTTTTAGAAGTTTATTCATTATTTGGTAATTGCCGCAACAATTAGTTCGTTGCAACAAGCTTCTATAAGGTGTTGAAGACACCACCTTAGGCGAAATTTTTTACTTTTTTTATAAATGCGAAACAACTTCAAGAAGAAAGAAGACGAACAGCCGAGTTAAAATTTATAAAATAAGGAAAACGGCTTTTGGTGAAGATCAATTAATAATCCTTTTTATAAATTAGAAGATATAATATGTGATATTAACTATTATTTTATATTTGTAAATAGTAGGTAAAGCTTCGGCATTGTAAAAAAATTAGATTCCCTAGGCTTCCTTTTATTCGAAACAGCCGTACTCGGAGTTAAATACAAATATCTATAATCCCGCTAAAAGCTTCAATAAAATTTAGTTTATGAAAAATATTATACGAAAACTATAATAAATTAAAATAATTCTTGCATAAGTCTGTTAGTATGCGTAAACTTCATCAATATTCCAGAATTAGCATTAAACTACTTAACTAAACAAAAAACACTTATACGAATAATTATATTAAACTTAAATCCTGCTTTAAAGCACTAGCGCCACTTCCAGTTCATTTTTTAAATTTAAAATAGCGATAGTTCTCCTTTAAGGATTCTCACTAAAAATTCCTATTTTAATTGTAAAGAATGGCTGGTAATCAATCCAACTACTCCACCTATTTCTAAAATTAATTTTAGAAATACTATGTGTTTCGACTGTATTAGCTCTTATAAACTGATTTAAATACACCAGATTACCTTTCAAATGAAAAAGCTTTCTACTTTTCCTTTCAATCTATCAAAATCACAACCTCTGTTTTATTTATTCTTTAGCGTATTCCTCTTATTCGGCAGTTTAATTTCTTTGGAAGGATCCGCCCAAACCATTGCGGTAGAAAATACCGATAAATTTCCGGCACTTGACCAAATGGTTCTTTCCCGGGTTCAAAATCCGTGGCGCCGTCAGAACTTAGATGGTACCTACACTCCTTACAATGCCAACCACGACAAAGTAAAACTGAAGATTTATAATCGCGGCTCCAGTACGCTTACTATTAGCAAATTTACTCTTTCCAGCACTTCTCGCTGGAAAATTACTTTGCCCAAAGCTTTGCCTATATCTGTTAGTGCGGGTAGCTCCATTGAAACTACAGTAGAGTTTATTGCAAAAGATCAAGCTACACGGGTTAAAGTTCTGCACGATCTGCTAACTATTACTTCTAACGACAAAACTACTCCGTCTAAAGTTGTTAAGCTCCATGGCTTATGGCAAAAAGGAGGTGAAGGTAACCGCGAACCTTGGGCGCAGGAAATTATTAATGCCTTTGGTTATACTACTAAAACCGGGTACGCACAGCATGATGGTGATAGCGATGGTGATTATACCGTTCCCAATTCTGACGAAATTTTATCGGCAAACTTTGTGCGGGTTGATGGCAGCAAACCGGTTACGGTAACACAACTGGGAGCTTACCATGGCTGCTGCTATTATGGAGAAAAAATTGCCTGGTACCCTAAAGGTACTAACAATGTAGCTATTGCTACCAGCCATTATTTTTTAGATAGCCAGTCGTTGTTGCCCCGAAAAACCGGATCTTCTTCGGCTATAGCGCAAGGCACTTTCAACCCAAGTGGCGCATTTGGCTTTAAAGTAGGTAGTGCTTACTCAGACCGAGCTAAAAATTTCGAAAATAAAATTGGTATGCGTATCTGGAAAGCCGTGGATGCCAATGGTAAAATTATTGCTAATGCCTACATTATTGGTGCGGATTATCTGGGTACTGAATTTACTAATTACGATTACCAGGATAACGTATATTATGTTACCAATATCAGACCGGAATCTGGTCAGGTTAATGTTGAATTAGCGGTAACTCCTTCTGATCGGGATTTTGGTTCTGTATTAAAAGGAAGCACCAAGACACTTTCTGTTACTCTAAAAAACAGTGGTAGAAGTGGCCAGTCTAGTATAAAAATCAGCAGCGTGGCTCTTTCTGGTCCTAATAAAGCAGAATTTATTGCTAAAGCTATTTCTACAACTTTGGCTCCTCAGGCCAGCATTAGTGCTAGTGTTAGCTTTAAACCTACGGCGAAAGGCATAAAAAATGCTGCCTTGTTAGTGTACCACAATGCTCCTGGCTCTCCACTGCGTATTCCGCTTTACGGTATTGCCAACGAATCGGGTTCTACTATAACCGTAGTGAAGCGGGTAAAAGGTGGCTCGGATGCGAGCATGACTATTGCGGGTAAAGTTTGGGAATCAGATAAAAATTACCGTAAAGGTTCAGTTCGGTTAGATAAGCAAGTAACTCCTGGACCAATTTCGGCTACCGACCAAGATGTTTTGTATCAAACGTACTTATCGGCTACCCAGAACTTAGCTGAAACTAGGGTAGAAATTCCTATGGCGAATGGTTCTTATTACGTGCGGTTGCACTTTGCCGAAAACTATTTCCCATCTAACAATTCCCGGGTTTTCAACATTAATATTGAAGGAACTAACCGTTTAACCGGGTTTGATATCCACAAAGAGGTAGGTTACCGTTCCGCTTTAGTGAAAGATTTTGCGGTAACAGTAAGCGGAGGTGTTCTGAATTTGAAATTTAACCCAACTGTAAACCGCTTGGCTCTATGCGGGGTGGAAATTTTTAAATCTTCGTCAGGATCTGCTGCTAATACCATTTCTGACTTAAATTTAACCGATAATGTTGGGGAAGAAATGAAAGATTTGCAATTGAAAGTATACCCGAACCCCAGCAACGGCGAAAAAGTTTTTGTAGAAGCTTCTAATTTTGCGCAACAAGAAGAAGTGACCCTTTCTTTACACGACTTAGTTGGTCACACCATAGAAGTAAAAACTTTAGTTACCGACGAAAACGGCAGTGTTTCTACTCAGATGGCTACTAATAAACAATTATCCAGCGGTTTATATATATTGAGAGGTCGGGGAGCAATTTCCGGCGAAACTCAGTCGCGGTTGGTAATTGAATAAGGAAGACGACCTAAATAAAAATAAAAAAGAGCTACCAGAAGTAGCTCTTTTTTATTTTCCAGAAATTTTTAAATGAATCTGGTTTATTGTTATTTTAGGGTAAAAGCAATTAAAATACTTTGTAAATAGAGCTTATCCTTTATATAAATTAGAATTTTTTAGTGTATGGCTGCTTTACTATTTACTATTTATTAGCTACTATCCGGCCCATTCCATCGGGTTCGTATCAATACCTTCTTTGTACATTTTCCAATGCGGCGACATGTTCCGCAATTTCTCTACTACTTCCTGTACGTGCGAAATGGCGTATTTTATTTGTTCGGCAGTTGTAAAACGACTTAAACTAAACCGGAGCGATGAGTAAGCTAAATTGTCGCTTAATCCGAGGGCTTTTAAAACGTAAGAAGGTTCCATAGAGGCAGACGTACAGGCAGAGCCCGACGAAACAGCCAAATCTTTTAATCCCATCATTAAACTTTCTCCTTCCACGTATTTAAATGAAATATTGGCAACGTGGGGCAAACAATGTTCTTTGTAGCCATTACGCTGCGTTTCTTCTATCTGGAGCAATTCGGTTTCTAAATGGTCGCGTAATTTCCCAATCCGTTCGGCATCATTCGCCATTTCTAAGCGGCACAATTCACAGGCTTTACCTAAACCAACAATTCCGGGTACGTTAAGGGTACCCGACCGCATTCCGCGTTCGTGTCCGCCCCCATCCATTTGAGCCGTAATTTTTACACTCGGGTTTTTACGGCGCACGTATAAAGCACCCACTCCTTTCGGACCATACAACTTATGACCAGAAAACGCCATTAAATCAATCTTATCTGCCTCTACATCTACCGGAATTTTACCTACTGCCTGAGTGGCGTCGGTCATGAAAAGAATGCCGTATTTATGAGCAATTGCCGAAATTTCCCGGATGGGTTGAATTACGCCCGTTTCGTTGTTGGCGTACATAACCGAGATTAAAATAGTTTTAGGCGTAATAGCGGCTTCCAGTTCGTTCAAATCAATTAAACCTTCTTTGTTTACGTTCAGGTAAGTAATTGCACCGCCTAATTTTTCGAGGTGTTTGCAGGTATCTAAAACCGCTTTATGCTCGGTAGTAACCGTAATAATATGATTTCCTTTAGCCGCATACATTTCAAACACTCCCTTAATAGCTAGGTTATTTGATTCGGTAGCGCCCGAGGTAAAAATAATTTCTTTGGGGTTGCTATTAATCAAGGCTGCAATTTGCTCCCGGGCATAATCTACCGCTTCTTTAGCCGCCCAGCCAAAAGCATGATCCCGGGATGCAGCATTCCCAAAATGCTCCGTTAGGTAGGGAAGCATGGCTTCCAGAACCCGCGGATCTAAAGGAGTAGTAGCATTATTATCTAAATAGATAGGTAATTTGAGCATTAAATGTAGAATATAGATTAACGAATTGCTTCTTAAAAAACAGGAGTTAACCAGTATAAGTTTTAATTTACCGTAAAAATAGATAGATAAGTAGTTATTAGTGGTAGGTTAATAGAAATTAGCTATAAACTATCGCTTAACTAATCAACAAAATAAATTACCCTTTCCGGTATATGAACAAAGTAGAACATATTGGTATTGCGGTCCAAGATCTGGAAAAAGCAAATCTTATTTATACGCAAATATTAGGTACTGAACCTTATAAAAGCGAACAGGTAACCTCCGAAAAAGTAATTACCTCTTTTTTCCAATGCGGCGAATCTAAAATTGAATTGCTGGCGGCTACTGATGAAACCAGTGTAATAGCTGCTTTTATTCAGAAGCGTGGAGAAGGACTGCATCATATTGCTTTTTCCGTAGACGACATTGAAGCCGAAATGAGTAGATTAAAACAAGCCGGATTCACTTTACTCAGCGAAACTCCAAAACCCGGCGCTGATAATAAATTAATCTGTTTTGTTCATCCTAAAGATGCCAGTGGTGTATTAATTGAACTGTGTCAGGAGAAAACCTCATTTTAAATAATCTTAAGCACCGAGATTCAAGAATGCAAGCTCCTTTATTTTTAAATTTTATAAGGCTAATTCTTTAACCAAGGTGGGGTTATTATAAAAATTAACCATATTTGATTTAAGGATATAATGAATTTAATTAAAAGGTAATTCGGCATTTTAATTAGTGCCGAATTACTCTAAGAATATAATTTTTTGTACCGGATTGTATGGATACTATGTAGGTGCCAATGGTTAAACTCTCCAGATTCAAATCCAGGTAATTAGCTTCAATTACATCTTTTCTTTCATCTGTTTTTACTAATTTTCCGGCCACATCCCAAACAAGAATAGTTGTTTTTCCATCCAACTTATTGGGAACAAAAATTCTTACTTCCTTGTGGGTTGGATTAGGATAAGCAATTAAATTTTCAATTTTTGTCCCACTTTGACTATTCAGAGCTATAATTTGGCTGTAAACGTGCTTGCCGTCAAAATCAACCTGTTTAAGGCGATAATAAATAGCTGAGGCAGCTACACTTACATCCTCATAGGAATAGGTAAGCAATGCATTACTATTTCCGGCACCCTCTACCTGACCAACCTGAGAAAAAGTAATTCCATCTACACTTCTTTCAATAGCAAAATAACGGTTATTCTTTTCTGTAACTGTAGCCCAGGTTAAGCTTGCTCTTCCATTTTGATACATACCTTTAAAATATAGGAGAGATACTGGCAATAGTATGGGTGAATTAAAACGAGTGGCTGCCGATGGGTTTCCATCGGGGCTTACACTATAGGTAACCGGTATATTCGTACTAATTCCGGTACTTACTTCAGTCGCCGTTATGGTAACAGTTCGCGTGCCAGAGATTAAGGTTGATAAATCAGAAACATATATTTTACCAGTGGTGAGATCTATACTGGTTCCCGGTAGAAAACCAGTGCCGGTAAAAGTATATTGGTTATTGTTAGGTAATTGAGGTGCCGCTATAATTTCTTTAAATACATATTCGCTGCGCGGGTAAGCTGGATTTACTATGTAATTAATAGCACAATTAATTACTGTTAAAGAAACAATGTTGGAAGGTACCAATGCACAATTTTCATTGGAGGCTTTCACGGTAAAGGAAGCATTCTGGGTAATATTCACGTAAAAGTCAATGGGTCCAGAACCGCTATAGCTTCCCCAGGAAACTTCGGGTGTTGTACTGTTATTGCGGAATAACTGATAGGTATAGTTGTTTTGCGGATTAGTAACCGAAATTACCGTAGTTCCATTGCCACAAAAGGAAGTTGGTGAACTGGAAATTGTGGGTACAACTGTAGTAATTACTGTTATTACTGATGAACCCGACATAGTTACGTTGTTACAAGCAGTTGGCGCACTAGCTTGCACCGTTAAGGTAGTATTGGCGGTTAAAGAACCGGAGGTTAATGTAATGGAACCACCGGTTCCCGTAACTGGATTACCGGTAGAATTAGTGCCAGCGAAAATCTGATATTGAACTCCAGACTGGGAACCGGATAAAGTAAGTTGGGCAGTGCTTCCGCTGCAAACAGTTTGAGAAGCTGGCGAAATATTAAAAACAACAGGTAGATTATTAACTGTTATAGCGGCTGAACCAGTCATGTTAATATTAGTACAACCAGCAGGGGCAATGGCCTGAACTGTTAAGGTGGTACTGGTAGTTAAGGGACCGGAAATAAGATTGATGGCCCCACCTGAACTTAATACTTGTGCTCCACTAGGAGTACTTCCATTATAAATTTGATAGTAAATACCCGATTGGGAGTTAGCTAAAGTAAGAGTAGCTGTGCCGCCACTACATATTGTTTGATTGCTGGTAGACAAAGTATAAATAGTTGGAGGATTGTTTACCGTAACCACCGTAGACCCACTCATATTAACATTGGTACAACCAGTAGGCGCAAAAGCTTGTACGGTTAATGTAGTACTAGAACTTAGACTTCCTGAGGTTAAGGTAATACTATTTCCGGAAGTGCCACTCACCGGATTACCGGTTGGTGTACTACCATTATACAATTGATATTGAATTCCTGTTTGAGAGCCAGACAAAGTCACTTGAGCGGTACCTCCACTGCAAATGGTTCGATTTCCGGATGTAATATTAAAGACTGCAGGAGGGTTATTTACCGTAACCACTGTAGACCCATTCATGTTAACATTAGTACAACCGGCAGGACCAATAGCTTGTACGGTTAATGTAGTGCTGGTGCTTAAACTTCCGGAAATTAAGTTAATACTGTTTCCTGTAGACCCATTTACTGGATTGCCGGTAGGCGTACTGCCATTATATATCTGATATTGGACTTCTGTTTGGGAGCCAGATAAAGTAAGCTGTACTGTTCTGCCACTACAAATAATTTGAGTTGCTGGAGTTACATTATAAGAGGTAGGAGGTGTATTTACTGTAACAACCGAAGTACCGGTCATAGTGCTAGTGCAACCAGTAGAAGATGTTGCCTGAACCGAAAGACTTGCATTAGCGGTTAACGCCGCAGAAATAAGCGTAATAGTGCCTCCTGTACCATTTACTGCATTTCCACTGGGTGAGCCGTTTATAAAGATCCGGTAGCTAACACCACTTTGGGAATTAGATAGATTAATAGATGCCGTATTCCCAGTGCAAATAGATTGGGTAGCAGGAGCAACAGTATAAGCGGTTGGAAGCGGATTTACGGTGACCACTGAAGATCCATTCATGGTAACGTTGCTACAAGCGCTGGTGGGTATTGCCTGTACCGTTAAGGTAGCATTAGCATTTAAAGGGCCTGAAGTTAGCTGAATAGCATTCCCTGTTGACCCTGCAACTTGAAGCCCACTTGCAGCGCCGTTAATGTATATTTGATAATTAACCCCAGTTTGGGAATTAGATAAAGTAACTGTTGCCGTACCCCCACTACAAATGGATTGGGTAGCTGGAGTAACGTTATAAACGGTAGGTGGGGTACTAATAGTAATTACATAACTTCCTGTTAAAGGAACAGTTCCACAAGAAGCCCCAACTTTGTAGGCTCTTACCATAAGGGTAGTATTAGCAGTTAAAGTAGCTGATGTTAAAATAATCGTACCACCCGTTCCTAAAACAGACGAACCACTTACGGCATTCGTATTAACATCGTAAATTTCGTAAACTACTCCATTTTCAGAACTAGCCACTGAAATTCTAGCTACGCCACTGTTACAAAAAGCATTAACAGTTGCTAAAGAAGTTGGGGGAGCAGTACCAGGTGGTATACAGGAAATAATAATGCCTGTACTAGGATCACTTTCGCTACAACCCGTACCAGCATTAGCGGCAACAGTGGCCGTAACCCGAAGCCCAGCTGCCACCTCACTAGCTGATATTCCTGTGACTGTCCAAGTTCCAGGTCCGGTAATAGTTGCTGTTTGAGAAAGGGGTGAGCCATCAATGTATAGCCGAATAGTGCTGGGGTTAGTAACCGTTCCAGAAATTGAACCAGAAATTGAAGTAGCACCTTCGGTAACCTGGTTAATTGTAATGGAACCGCCACTTGGCTTGGTTGTTACGGACACCGTAACCGAATTACTACTTACATTTTTGTTAGGAGCCGTGGCAGTTGCATAAAAAGTAGATCCTCCGGTTAACTGACCTGCTGGAATCGTAGCGGTCCAATATCCAGCGGAACTAACGGTTGTAGTTGCTAAAGCTGTGGCTACTCCGGTCTTGTAAATAATAATAGTGGTACCAGCAGCTTCTGTGGAAGTACCGGAAACAGATGTGATAGAGGTGGAAGTACAATAGGTACCCGTAATAGTAGGTACCGTGCTAGCTACTCCACAATTTGTTCCCACTGTTATACTATTGGAGGCAGCCGAAAGACCTTTAAAGCCGGAAGCATAAGTATTATCAGGCGCTTTGGCCTTTACAGTTAAAACTACACCGGAACCATAAGCATAACGTGTATAATCTATGGACCAAGCGCCTGTAGCACTAGCCTGAGCAGCAGATACCAAGCTCCCATCCGCGGCAACATTGGCTGGTTCGCCGTTTACAAATAAATATATCAAAGAATTTGCCTCGGAAGTACCCGTAATTGTTGTTGTAGTAGAGCAAACAAATGATGTGGAAATTACAGGGGTTGCGGTGGTTTTTGTGGGATTAGTAGTTGGCGTTAAAGAGTTACCACTTAAATATTGTGGAGTAGATCGTGGTGATTCGCATCCATTTGCCGTAACAGTAGCCGTTATTGTTGCATAGCTCGTAGCGTTGCTACAAGAATAACTAAATGCAAATTGGGAACCTGGACAACTAGTTGGTATGAATTCATAAACATACGATCCAGCCGTGGAACTCGATAATGCAACTGTTCCTGCAAGAAGAACACCATCCCGGTAAACCTTTAAAGTACTTGAAGTTAAACCAGCATATGCTGTTGTAATAAGTACCGTTTTGGAACCGTTTTGGGTGGCGATGCTGCTGGGTGCTTGAGTAGTACATACCCCCGATGGAGCATTCGCTACAATTACTGCATTAGAAGCCGCCGAAAGTACAGCCGGACACGAACTAGTAGCAGCATAACTAATTTTAGCCGTGATAATTTCACCCGTAGTTAACGTAACCCCGGCGGTAATTGGAAAAGTCCAGGTGCCATTACTGGCTACGGTTACCGGAGTAGTAGCTATAATTTCGGTAGGGGTAGCAGAGGTAGAAGTAGCCCGGTAAATTCTAACGGTGCCTCCAATTTCGGTAGAAGTGCCCGAAAAGGAAGTTGAGGTTATTCGAATGGAAGAATTGAGTACCGGTGAATTTGGAGTTCCTTTACAAAATTCTCCATTTTGCAGTTGAGTTAAGCTAGTTGGAGGAAAGCTGTTGATAACATTGCGCCAAATATTTTTAGGATCATTGCCGTATAAACGGTCATCTACGCCTCCCACATCGGCTGCCGTTCCAGAGATGCCACTTTGCGCACTGGTTATAGTAGTACCCGACATTCGCATTGGGGTACTGGCAGTAACAGCACCGTTGAAGTTTGAAAGCGGAATATAATAATCATAAAAATAATCGGCGTCTCCTCCGCTCCTGGTTAGGGCAACGCTTCTTTGTGAATAATAATTAACGTCACCGGTAAATAGAGTTTTTTGTGAAACAGCTCCGTTTACGGGCCGGTGATCAATTAATTGTACCGAAAAGTTAGTAGCCAGCAATAGCTCAAATTCAAAGCCCGGATTAGCTGTAGCATAGCCGGTTGGGCTGGAGGGGTTAGTAGGAGTGGCAAAAGTGTTATCTGTATCCAGGAAAATACTAAACCCTTTAGATGCCGTAGAGGTACCACCTACCCGAACCCGGCATAAAATATTGGTGCCATCAAAGTATATTCCCCAAGGTGGTTGGGCTAAGTCCGTATGGCCCCCGGTAGCTCCCGTAATTACATCTCCAAGAGGCTCGGAACCAAATAAAGGCAAGGCCCGGTAAGGAATTTCACTGTTGGTACCTACGTCACTACCAACAAATCCAGAAGTAGAAGTTGAAACGTAACCATCACCGTTTGGATCTAAAACTTGCGGAGAAGGGGCAGTAGATTTCTTGTAAATTAACCCTGGTGTTTGCCCCCAAGCTTGATTTATCAGAAATAAAAATAAAATAAAACAAATACTAGTCTTCCAAATTACCGAAAGATATAATTTTGCAACAATCATATAAGAATAGTACTATAGAAGCGAAAGTATGCAAATATATACAATTGTTATAATTAAGTTTATATCATTAATGGTAAATAACTAAAAACTTGTTAAATTGTACTAATTAAACGATGAATAGTAAATTTTGCTCGTTAAATGAAATAAAATTTGATTATCTAGATTAAAATAAATTTTAAATGAAGGTTGCTGTGATATTAAAATTTATAATAATAGTTATATTTATTAAATTATAAATTTGATTTTAAATTAAAAGAGCTATTGGCCTTAATCAAAATAAGTCAGTTTCAAAAATAAGTGGTTATAGATTTAAATATTATTTTCTAAACTTTGATAAATCAATCAGTCATTTTTTTGATTTAAAACCTAATAAGGCACCCTTCAGAAATCAACACAACAACTCATTTCTGAGGTCAGGTACTTTTCCTAATTTCTATTTTCCTAATTCTTAAACATATTCTAAATGAGTCAAGACAACTATTTACTGTGGGAGCGCTTAACCTATACGAGCAAAAAATAAATGCCTACCTTTGCGGGTAGTACTTAAATTAGTTTATGCAAACCATTTTGTTACCGGAACATCGTGTTTTCCCGATTATAGCAACTGCTGCCGCCCAATTACAGGCAGAAGCTTACGTAATTGGTGGGTTTGTGCGCGATTTGATTTTGCAACGGCCTTCTAAAGATATTGATGTGGTATGCGTGGGCGATGGTCCGGCATTGGCCCAGAAAGTAGCCGATTTATTACCCGAAAAACCAAACGTTACTGTTTTCAAGAATTTCGGTACGGCAATGTTGCGCGCCGACGATTGGGAAGTGGAATTTGTGGGCGCCCGTAAAGAATCTTACCGCAGCCATTCCCGCAAACCCGATGTAGAAGCAGGTACCTTAACCGATGATTTAAACCGGCGCGATTTTACCATAAACGCGTTAGCCATATCTTTAAACCAATCGGATTATGGCACTATTATCGATCAGTTTAATGGCTTAGGCGATATCCGGCAGAAACTTATTAAAACCCCGTTAGGTCCAGATATTACTTTTTCCGACGATCCTTTGCGTATGATGCGTGCCATCCGGTTTGCTACCCAGTTAAATTTTGATATTGAACCGGATACCTACGATGCCATAAGCCGCAATAAAGAGCGAATTAATATTATTTCGAAGGAACGGATTACTGATGAATTAAATAAAATTATTTTAGCCGCTACTCCCTCTTACGGCTTTAAATTGTTGTTCCAAACGGGTTTACTGGAATTGATTTTTCCGAAAATGACGCAACTGCATGGAGTGGAAACCATGAATGGAAATTCGCACAAAGATAATTTTTATCACACCCTGCAGGTACTCGATAATGTAGCGAAACAATCGAATGATTTATGGCTGCGTTGGTCGGCTATTTTGCATGATATTGCTAAACCTGATACCAAGCGCTATTCCGAAAAAGTAGGTTGGACGTTTCATGGCCACGAAGACCGGGGTGCCCGAATGGTACCAAAGCTATTTGCTGAGTTAAAGTTGCCTTTAAATGAACACATGCGCTTTGTGCAAAAATTAGTAAAATTACACTTACGGCCCATTGCTTTGGTAAAAGAATCTGTAACCGATTCAGCGGTGCGGCGCCTGCTTTTTGAAGCGGGCAACGATATCGACGATTTAATGATTCTTTGTAACGCCGATATTACTACCAAAGACACAAACAAGGTAAAGCGCTATCTGCAAAATTTTAAAAAAGTAAATCAGAAATTAAAACAGGTAGAAGAAACAGACAAGCTACGTAACTTTCAGCCGGTTATTACCGGCGAAATTATTATGGCTACTTTCGGTATAAAACCCTCGCGGGAAGTAGGTATAATTAAAGAAAGTTTAACCGAAGCAATCCTGGAAGGCTACATTAAGAATGAATACGACCAGGCTTTTGCGTATATGCTGCAAAAAGGCCAAGAAATGGGATTACAACCCGTACGAGCAGATAAATAGATTTACTTACTTATTAATAAGTAGTTTTATCCTGATAAATCCGGAGGGTATCTATTGGGTTTTTAGAAAGTATCTAGGGTGGATTGGCGTAATCAGAGGAATACATTCCGGGAAAATTAGAACATGAAAAAAAAGTACAGAAGTTACTTTTTACTATAATTTCATCTACTTGCTTTAAAGTAGCTGTATCTACCACTTTAGGGGGAGCTATGTTTGCGGGAATAACAAAATAATCATGGGGTTTTACCTTTGATTTACCTGCTACATAGGGTTTTATGCCTGCTTTTTTATTGTACCACTGCCAACCCCAAAATCCAACGGACCAAGTGGTATTTTCCGGCAATAATTTGCTTTTAATAGCATAAGCCTGGGTTCTGTAAGTATTGGCATATATCCAATCAGATGCACCCAAGAGTAAACTGAAAGTGCCGGTAAATACTATTGTTATTACTTTTAATTTTTGGGAAGCATAGTCTATTAAATTTGTGCCCAGAATAATTATGGCTGGCATAATTAAAAGAACATGCCACGTTGCCGTAAAAGGAGCAAAAAAGATTATAAAACCGCTAATAACAACCAGCCATAAATAAAGAAGATGGTATGGCTGATTTATGCTCTTTGCCGTGGTAAAAAAAATACGAACGAGTGGCTGCGTATCTAAAAGGAGGTACAATAAAGTAAATCCATTAGCGAAAGAACACATCCATAAAATTCTTTTTGCCTCTCTTTCCGGTATAAAATCAAAGTAAGTTAAAACAACAAGGGCTATAAATAAGGGAATAGTAATAAAGGCTAAAAACCCAAAGTTTTTCCGGTACTTATTAGTAAATCCGGCCACAAACAACAAAGAAAAAGGTGTAATAGCGCCTAAGCACACAATAAATGCCATTAGGTTTAATGCAACTCCCAAAAGCGTTAAAGAGGAAGTAGGGCGATTAAGGTGAATAGAACCAAACTCAGATATGTTAAACCCAGACCATAAAGCTAAAACTCCCAATGGCAACAGTATAGTTGCCAGGTATTTAAACTTTTTGGTTATAATTGGGTGAGCGGCTAATACAATAAGTAAAGGAAGCGAAGTGTATTTAAGGAGCAAAGCCAAACTTAAAATAGAAGCAGCAAATCCGTAGCGCAGCCATTCATTTTTAAAACTGGGTTTAATAAGTAGGTAGATAAATAAAAGGTGTAAACTTAATAATGGAATATCCACCATTACATTTTGGTTAACTAAAAAAGCAGGATTTAAAACTAAGAAGCAAGTTGTTAGAAGGGCATGTTTGGGAACTACAATCTGGGTTAGTTTATAAAAATAAATTATAGCCAGAAAAGTAAAACCAGATTGAAAAAGATGCAGAACAAATTCGCTGTAACTAAAAAAATGGCCAATTACAGCTAAAAAATAGAAGTATAAAGGAGGTTGATTATACGTGTAAATAGGTGCGTAGCCATTACTCCAAAATATTAACCCCGACATAGGTTTAAATGGATGCCGCTCTATCCATTGAGCCGCTTCGATATGGAAAGTATCATCAATATGAAAAGCCTTAGTACTATTTAAAATAGTGGCAACAAGCCACAAAAGCCAAAGTACCCAATATTGATTATTCTGTAACGAAAATTTCATATCCAAGAAAGCGGCCTAGCAAAACTAACGTGGATTGTTTACTAACAAAAATATTCACCGCTTAGTCGATCACCCAAAACCTGAAAAACTTCAGAGTAACGGAGCGGTATTATAAGTATTAAAATTCGGATAAATAGTTTATTCGTTTACTAAAAGGCAAATAGTTAAGTAAAAAGTTATTTAGGTGGCTTATATTTCTACTAAATACCTGGACAAAATAAATATTCATTCTCACGCACAGCTTTAATAGAAAAATAAGCACCCTTATCCTCTTAAACTTAGGAGAGAAGCTTTCACTCCTACTTATCATCCATAATTTAATTAGTCTTTTTATTTAAATAACGGGACACAAGTAATTTACTAAACATTCCATTGAAATTGGAATAAACAGCATTAACATGTAGTTACTAATACACAAAAAAGTCTAACATCTTATATCTTAATTCTTGTATCTTTTTAGGTACGTGTATTTAATGACAAAAAAAGACTAAGGTGCTGCTACCTTAGTCTTTTCACTATATCTGTTCAATAGTTTTTTAACCCTTCCGTTGAATTTTCGATGCGCCGGAGGCATCTGAACTTACATTGGCTGGGTTACCACTGTAACTTATATGGCTAACGCCTGAGGCCCCAGCTTTCAATTTTTCGGTTACGTAAATATTAGCCTTTGATGCACCCGATAAATCTAAATCGGCAGTTTTAGCCTTAAAATTGGTGGCTTGCACGTTGCAGGCGCCCGAAGCACTTATTCTTAAATCATTCGTTTTTCCGGTAAGGGTAGTTCTGGCTGCTCCGGATAAATCCAGTTCCAATTCATCGGTATTCAGGGCAACACTGGTTTGTACTGCCCCCGACTGACTAATACGGCATTTATCTTCTTCGAAGCCGGAAATTTCAGATTTAACTGCCCCGGAAAGGTCTACCCGCTCTAAAGTAGGTAAAGTAATTTCAATCAAAACATTAGAACGATCGTTTTTAGCAAAATCCCAGAAATTTTCGTTCGATTTAAATTCAATGGTACTACCATTTTGTTCCGCTTTCAGGCTAGAGATTCCTTCCTGATCTCCCCGGGCCCGTACCGAAAACTCATCGCCTTTTTTTATTCGGGCATGGTACGCTCCTCCTACGGTTATGGCATCAAAATCTTTAAAGTCAAAAGTTTTTTCTTCTGGTCCGTAGTCATCCCAATCGGCCATTAAGTTATCATCCACCACATTAATATCTATATCGACTAAGTCTTCTTCATTTTGCGTTTCGTCTTCAACTGGAGCTTCTTTTACCGGGCAAGTAGGGCAGGAAAATTTATCGTTGCGAAATTCCCAAACGGCTCTTTTCGTAACCGGATTATTAAAGTCATAGTCCTCGTCGAAGTAGTTGGGAATCATGTCAACAAATTCCTGATTAAGGCGAAACTTCTTATTTTCAGGTAAAAATACTTTTAACGATAATTGCTGTTCGCGGAAAGCTGCATTTTCATTCAGCCTGGCTTTACGATCAAATATTAAAGTTGAATCTTGGTGTTGTATCCGGTAAGTAAGCATTTGGGCATTTGTTTTAGCTTCCGCTTCGGTTCTACCTTTGGCACGAAATTCCTGCACCACCCGGATATTAGAACCAGTAGTACTTTCCAGTTCAAATTCGTTCAGCCACTGTTCCGTAGCAGAATTAACATTGCGGGCATTTAACAACACCGTTTGAAAGTTGGTTACCGGATAAGAATTTTCTGTAATAACTTCACCTTGTTCGTTAAAATTTTGCTTAAATACGAAAATGGCACTTCCCATTACAAACAAGCTTACCACCCACACCGCAAACATCGACCAGCCGGCTAAGGGTTTCAGGAAAAAGCGTTTAGTGAGCAAACCCACCGCAATTATCAAGAGAAATAAGCTCGGAATAAAACCTGCCAGAAACCCGGCCACCATGCCGTAGCCCGGAAAATCACGGGTAAATAATTGCATGGGTCCATGAAAGTCGGACTGCGTAATTTGTTCGCTAAACAAACCAGTACCTACTCCTAAACCAAGAAATAAAGCAAAAATAAAACTCAGGGAGGTAATTAGTAAAATAATACCTGCAATAATTCGAATAGCCGAACCTAGAAAATTAATAAACGGACGAAGTGTCTTAGATAAAACTTCTAATACTTGAGCTACCAGCCGAACCGGAAATAATAAAATCCGGGCTAAACCACTTTCCTGACCATTCTCGTCGCGCATCCGCAAGTTGTTTTTGAGCGATTCTTCAATGCCGGATAAAGTTACCGGATTGCCCTGCATTTGCACGCGGTCGGTAATGGTGGTGGCTAGCGGAACCACTAGCCACAACACGATATAAATAGGAATACCCAAACCACCAAACAGCACTGATAATAAGAAAATCAGCCGCACAATGCCCACATCCATGCCAAAATAAAGCGCTAGGCCACTACAAACCCCGCCTAATTTTTTATCTTCGGGATCGCGGAAAAGCTTTTTCGCGTTTACTTCGGCCAGTGTATAACTTTTTGGTAAAGCTATCCAGCAGATAACGTAAATAAAGGCTACGAACCCCGCCGAAACTCCAGCAGTAAATATTCCTAGTAAGAAAAAGAGCACAAAAACCAAGCGAATCCAAAGTGGATCGATGCCTAGATAATTGGCCATACCGGCAGATACCCCGCCAATAACTTTTCTGGTTTCGTCGCGGAACAAACGTTTAGGACCTTGGTTAGGAATAGGGCCACTTTGCGTGTTATCCGAAGTAGTTTGATTAAAAGATTCGGAAGTACTTTGGGTAGAACTATACTTTTGATTCAGGTCTTCTTCTTCCTCGAGTTGGGCAAAGTCTTGCACGCTACCCATCTGAGCAATTAAAGTCTGTACGTCTTCTTGCGTAATTACCTGTTTGCCGGGGTTTAATTTGCCCGAAAATACTTCTGCTATTCTGCCTTCAATATCTGCTACAATTTCTTCGTGCCCCGCATAATTAGAAAAGTATGTTTTTATAGCGGCTAAATATTGCCGCAATTGCTCGTAACCATCCTCCTCAATGTGGAAGATAAGGCCTTGCAGATTGATACTTATATTCTTTTTCATGATGCTTGTTTTTTATGCTTCGTTATGAATTCGATGGAGGCAATTACTTCCAGCCAAGTCTGGCGCAACTGTTCGAGAAAGTCTTTACCCGTTTCAGTAAGAGTATAATATTTACGGGGTGGTCCTGCCGTGGACTCCACCCAGGAATAGTCGAGAAGTCCAGCATTTTTGAGGCGGGTAAGCAGCGGGTATAGCGTGCCTTCTACCACAATCATTTTCGCGGCGGTTAGCTCGTCCAGCATATCCGACGCGTAGACTTCACCACGAGAGATAATTTCCAAAATGCAGAACTCCAGAATTCCCTTCCGCATCTGCACTTGAGTGTTTTCTACTTTCATGATGGTTTGCGTTTAATGTTCGATACAAATATAATGGAAGGTACTATGTAAAACAAGGTACTTGATAAAAATATTTTTTATTTTGCTATTTTTCACATTTCTGTTCAATTTTTTCGGGGATAAACTTTTAAAATTTTATTTTTAGTAGTATAATTTCTAAAGGAATAAATTTAGTATATTGCTTTATAATAAGGATTTGATAGGATTTTATTAAGATTAAATATTGTTTAAAACAAATATATTTTCATCCAAATAAATTTTTAAGCAAAACAACCTAGAATCTTTCTTACAAAAATTTTAATACTGCTTTTAGATAAATTTTAAAAGGAAGATTTAAAACAGATAAATTAAAAACTACTTTTCATCAGAAAACACTTTTATTTCACCTTAAAAGGTAATGCTTAAGCGGGTTATATTTTTAATACCAGTTCTGTTACTGCTTTTTACCTTATTACCTTTTGCGGTTCTAAGCCAGATTACGGCTCCTAAGTACAGCAATGAGTTTCTGAACCTGGGAATAGGAGGTAGGGCTTTGGGAATGGGAAATGTACAAGTTGGTATTGCCGACGATGCGAATGCCGGTTACTGGAACCCAGCCGGTTTGCTGCAAGTAAAAAATAAATACAACTTAGCTTTAATGCACTCCGAATTATTTGCGGGCATAGTTAAAAATGATTTTGCCGCTTTTGCCTTACCTTTAGATACCAACAGTATCCTGGGTTTTTCCCTTATCCGGTCGGGGGTAGATGATATAGCGGATACCCGCCGGTTAAAAAATCACGAATACGGTTATTACCAGTACGACAGTATTCGGTTTTTTTCGGTTGCCGATTACGCTTTCCTGATATCTTATGCTCGCCGGAGTAATTTGATTAAAGGTTTACGAGTAGGGGCAAACGCTAAAATTATTTACCGCAATGTGGGCGTTTTTGCTACTGCCTGGGGTTTTGGCCTGGATGCAGGAGCGCAGCTGCAGCGCCAGAATTGGCAATTTGGCTTCATGGCCCGCGATATTACCACTACTTTTAATGCCTGGAGCCATAACCCCGACGAAATGAAGTACACCCAGTTACTTGTGGATTCTACGGCGGGTTTACCCAAAAACACGATTGAAATTACCTTGCCGCGTTTAATCCTGGGAGTAGCGCGAACCATTCCTTTGCCCAAAAATTTACTTTTACTGCTTGCTGCTGACCTGGATTTTACCTTCGATGGAAAACGGAATGTACTTCTTAAAACTAACCTGTTCTCCCTGGATCCTAAAGTGGCCTTCGAGTTAAGTTATAATCGCCTGGTTTTTTTGCGGGCTGGAATAAATAATTTACAACAGATAAAAGAATTTAACGGGCAGGAAACCTGGCAATTTCAACCTAATTTCGGGGTAGGGGTAGCAACCAATGGCTTAAAACTAGATTTAGCTTTATCTAAAATAGCGGATAATGCCAATGTTTCGTCGATTATGGTTTCGTTGGGTTACGCTTTTGATTAATAGCTAGCATACAAGATGTTTGATTTTTATTTTTCTTCTAGCTTAAAAAGAATATTTCTGAGTGGCTTATTAAGCCAGCTTTTTGTTTTAACTGTTTTTGGCCAATCGCAGTACGGCAACGAGTGGATCAATTACGGACAGGCATATTATAAAATTAAAGTTGCCAAAACCGGCATTTACCGCTTAGATCAGGCTTATTTAGCTAATGCAGGTTTAAGCAATGTTAATCCGCAAAATTTACAGCTTTGGCGCAGGGGCAGAGAAGTAGCCATTTATGTTCAAGGCCAGGAAGATGGAGTTTTAAATCCGGGAGATTACCTGGAGTTTTACGGGCAGCGCAATGATGGTCAGCTCGACCGGGAGTTTTATAAAAACCCGCAAGATCACGCAAATTCTTATTTTAGTTTGTATACAGATACGGCGGCTTATTTTTTAACCGTAGCACCTTTACCTGGCAAGCGGGCAGAAAACTTTAATTTACCGGCAACCGGTTTACAACCCGAACCCTGGCACCGAGCCGAGCGACTTAAATTGTATACTGCCGAGTACCAGGGTGGCGCTTTTTACGGCGATAACCAAATGTCGTGGGGCGATGCCAGTGAAGGCTATGGCGATGTGTGGTTCGGAACTATTGGCAGTGGCGTACGCGCTCCGGTAAAAGAATTTGAAGTAGATTCTCTGCTGAATTTAGAACCCAACGGTTCCCCGCCCCTTATAGAAATTTTGCTCGAAGGAGTTTTACGCGATGCGCACAACGTTACCATTGCTATAGTAACTCCAAACGGTGCGGTGCGTCAGCTAGAAAGTAATATTATTTTTAGTCCTTTTGATAAAATTAAAAAGTTGTATCTGCTGCAAGCGGCCGATATTTCCAGCGCCGGAAAAGTAAAATTAAGAATAACGGTTAATGCCCAGGGAGTAGCTGATATTGTTCGGGTGCGGTATTTACGGGTATCTTATGCCCGTAAAAATATTTTCCTGGCACCAGGTATAACCATATCGCCCTCCGATACCCTAAAAAGCACTCCTTCTTATTATGTATTGCAAAAAAGCAACAACCAAACTCTTCTAGGATTCAACGTTACAGATCCTTATAGTATAACAAAAATTAATGTTATTAATACTGCTACGGAGGCAACTTTCGTTAGCCCTAGCTCCAATAATCAACAGCAAAAAATATTATTAGTAAATGCCGGTACCATTTACAGGCCGGCTCCTCCGCAAAGAATTATTTTTCGTAGCCTTGCCAGTAATTCTGCCGATTTTATTTTATTGTATCATAAGCGGTTAGCTAAACCAACTGCTGCCTACTCTAATCCGGTAAAAGCTTACAACGATTATAGAGCTTCGGAGGGGGGCGGCAAACACGATACCTTATCTTTAGAAATTGAACAAGTGTATGATCAGTTTCATTACGGCGAGAAATCGACCTTAGCTATCCGGCATTTAATGCAATATTTATTGGTTCAAGGCAAACCGCAATACTTACTGCTATTAGGGTATAGCTTACTTCCTGATTACGACAATTATGGCCGTTCGCGCACCTTTCCTACCCCAGCATCTAGGCAACGCGACATGATTCCGACGGTGGCCCCAGTGTCCGATATATTTTTTACCGCCGATTGGGATAAAGATGAATATTACCCTAAAGTTGCTACTGGCCGGGTGGCAGCGCAAAACCCCGAAGAACTAGCGGCCTATTTCGAGAAAGTGAAAGAACACGAAGCGCTACCCGACAACTTGGAGTGGCGAAAAAATATCCTGCATTTAGGGGGCGGCGACACGGAGCAATTAAAAACATATATCCGCAATGCTTTAACCCGCTGGGAAAATATGGTGGAGAAAACTTTTTTAGGTGGAAAAGTAAAAACCATTTACCGGTTAACTACCGCCGGCACCGAAAAAATGAATGTTTCCGCTGATATAAATGCCGGGGTGTCTTTAGTTACTTTTTTCGGACATTCCTCTCCAACCATAAATGATATTGATATTGGACTGGTAACCGATCCGGTTAATGGGTACAATAATACCGGTAAATACCCCATGATGATTATGAATGGTTGCGCCACCGGTAATCCCTTTTACGACAATACTTTCGGGGTAAATTGGTTATTGGCTCCTAAAAAAGGAATTATTTTATATTTAGCGCATTCCAGTATTGGTTACGCCAACATCTTGCAGCTTTACAGCGAAAAGTTTTACGAAGTAGCATTTACCGATTCTACTTTTTACGGAAAACCCGTTGGTATTATTCAGCAAGAAACCATTAAACGCTTTTTAACTCAAACTCAAAGCCCAAATGCAATAGCCCAAGCCATGCAAATGTTTTTGCAGGGCGATCCAGCCATCCGGTTGTTTTCGCCGCAAAAGCCGGATTACTTGGTACAAGAAAACGGTCCTTTTATTCAAACTTTTAATAACGAGCGATTAACTGCCGCCCTTGATTCGTTCACCATTGCTATTCCAGTTAAAAATTTAGGAAAAGCTGTTACAGATTCTATTTCTGTTTCGGTAAGGCGCAATAATGCATTAATCATTGATTCGGTATTTTTTCCGGCCGTATATAACCAGGATACGCTTTATTTTAAGTTTGTTGATAAAATTGGCCATACGCCCGGGGTAAACCAATTTACTATTTTGTTAGATCACCTAAATAAAATAAGCGAATCGGACGAAACCAATAATAGTTATACGTTTGAATATTATTTCCCTGCTAATACGGTGCAGGCGCTTTATCCTCCCGAATATGCTATTGTGTCTGAGGCAAATGTTAAATTAATCGGGCAAGCTTTGGAGAGGCAGTCCCAAAACCAGGATTATTATTTTGAATTAGATACTTCGCCTCAATTTAGTTCCTCGCAAAAGCAATCTACCCTAATAGCCGGAGCGGGTTTATTGCCAACCTGGCAAGTAACGCTACCGGCCAGCCAAACTCCCGAAGACAGTGTGGTATATTACTGGCGATTCCGGACGAACGAGTTGGCGCCGGGTCAGGATTCGGTGGTGTGGGGGCACAGTTCTTTTCGTTACATTCCGGGCAGTCCGGATGGTTGGTCCCAAAGTCAGCCAGCTCAATTACGCAGCGCCAATACCCAGGGAATTGCTTTAGATCCAACTTCCCAAAAATGGGAATTTACTCCTAACTCCCGAAAATTAATTTTAAAAACCAGGGGTGGTAAAGTAGCGGCAGCATTTCCACCTAATGGAATTTTAATAGATGGGAGAACCCGCTTTGATGGTACCTGCGGTTTATCCCAGCCTAATATACTGGCCGTTGTTTTTAACGATAAAACCCTGGAGCAGTATATTATGCCGGCCAATTCGGGAGCAGCCCTGTGCGGCAACTCGCCCAAAACCATGTACCATTTTGTGAATCTTAATCAACTGCAAAATCAGGAAAATTTACGCCGGTTCTTAGAAGCAGTGCCGTCAGGTTATTACGTGGCCTTAATTTCGGTGCAGAATGTGCCATTCAGCGTGTTTTCGCCTGCACTTAAAGCAGAATTCCGAAACCTAGGCTCCCGCCTGATTGATAGTGTACAAACCGGTTATCCAATAGCTTTGGTAGGTAGAAAGAATGGAGCAGCAGGAACAGCGCAGGAGAGAACGTACGTGCGCAGCGAACCAACCGGAGCAGCTCTGCAATCCATAGAGCTAAGTACCGACCTTACTACCCGCGGCGTTTACGGCGAAATAACCTCCACCTTCGTTGGGCCAGCAACGGAGTGGAGCAAAATCCAGAATTTAGTTAAGAAAAATGGAGCCGGAAAAGATAATTATTTCTTAACTGTCCGGGGTTTCGACGCCCAAAAAAGTAAAGACACTTTAGTTTATTCCAACACCAGCCTGCGAATCTTAGATTTAGTAAATTTAAAAGCTAAACGCTATCCTTATTTACGTTTACAACTAGCAGTAGCAGATACGCTCGACCGAACGGCCCCCCAACTTAGTGAATGGCTGGTTTTATATAAAGGTACTCCCGAAGGTTTAATTTTGGCCGATACAATGGGAACCGATAAATATAAAAATTTAGGAGCCCAGGCCGCCACCGGAAACATAAGTACCAGTTTTACTTTTCAGAATATTTCACAATACAATTTTCCGGATTCTTTAGTGGCGCGGCTAACTTTAATAGGAAACAGCGGGTTCACGCAGGATATAAAAGTAAAACCGCTGGGTAAAGGCGAATTGGTAGATATTCCGGTTACTTTTCCTACCCGCGGCTTAAGCGGTAAATATACTTTACGTTTATTTGTTAATCCGTATTTACAGCCCGAATTGGTTTATACCAACAATGTATTTGAAGTGTCCTTTACCGTAGGTACCAATATTCCGCCTTTGTTGGATGTAGCGTTCGATGGCCAGCATATTTTAGACGGGGATATTGTTTCACCGAACCCACAAATTACAGTTTTAGTAAAAGACGAAGACAAGTACTCTTTTTTGCAGAATACCGAAGGCTTGGAAATGCTTTTATTAAAGCCTACTAGCTCTAATTATGAACAAGTAAATTTAACCGGGAGCGAAGTAAAAGTATTTCCGGCCGATAAGAAAAATGATTTTCGGGTAGAATTTACTCCTCAAAATCTGGCAAATGGCATTTATAAACTTCGCGTACAAGCCAGAGATGTTAGTAATAATAAAGCAGGGTTTGAACCTTACGAGATTAGTTTTAATGTAATTAACGAATCTACCATCACCAACTTTTATCCTTATCCGAACCCGCTCTCCAGCAAATCCCGGTTTGTTTTTACGGTAACCGGCGCTCAAATACCCCAAAACCTGAAAGTGCAAATTTTAACCATAACCGGTAAAGTTATCCGCGAAATAACAAAAGAAGAACTTGGTCCGATTAAAATTGGCAACAATACCAGCGAATACGCCTGGGACGGCACCGATGAGTTTGGAGATAAATTAGCGAATGGGGTTTATTTATACCGCGTAGTAATGGATACCGATTTGTTTTCGCACCGTAACACGACCGGTGATAAATCCTTTACGAAAGGTTACGGTAAATTGTATATCCTGCGGTAACCTGAAAAGTAAGATCAATTTGCAGATTTGTAAAAACGAACAGTTAATAATTACTTAAAATAAAAAAGCAGCTATTAAATTTAATAGCTGCTTTTATTACTTAAAATGAACTCAGAAACACTTATAAATTAGGATTTCTATCTAGATTATCTAAATCACTGGTTCTGGTAGTGTTAGTAGTGCTGGTGCGATTAACATCGGTACCCAGATCTTCTATTTCTACATCGGTGCGGCGTACGGTTTCGTGAATGGTTTCTTCCCGCTCTTCTACTTCTTTACCTAAACTTACTTCTTCTACTACGCGGGCTTCTTTACCAACTACTGCTACTTCGGCTTGCTCTCTAATCTCAATTTCACCTTCGCGGAAGTTAGCTAAATCTGCTTCAGTAGCCGGACGATTTACCGGGGTCCGTTCTACCCGCACGTGTTCTACGCGTAAACGTACATTTTCTTCAACGGGGCGTTCAATAATCCGGCTCCGGATACGGGCGCCGCCAGTTTCTACTACGCGCTTACCTACTTGCAATTCTTCCTCTATAATTGGAATAGAGCCAGTAGTGTTAGCAGTATCAGTTGTGTTGGTACGGTATTGCTGCGAACGCTCATCTACGTCTACTGCGCCGTACTGATCCAGAATCCGGGCAGCACTTTCAGCTTCGGTGGCAGATTGAGCATGAACGGTAATAATGGAGCCACGACGGCCTACTTCGCTGTAGGTTCTAACGTTATCATCATCATCGGAACCAAATAAATTGCGGAAGAAATTGCTTACACTATCATCATCGTCTCTATCGGTATTATAACCAGAAGTAGTACTTCCACTATAACTAGAGGTAGTACTACCAGTGCTATAATCGGTAGAAGAATTACCAGTTGCTCCGGGAGTGGAAATATCTATTCTATCTTGTGAAATGCCTGAGCTTATTAGTTGTTGTAATGCTTGTTGCGCTTCTGTTGAATTGTCGAATATTCCTATCACTGTTTGTGCCATAGTTTTATGTGTTTTTAGGTTAGATTATAAGAATTATAAAAAAATTAAAAATTTTCGTTGTTTACGGTACTGGTGTCGGTTCGTTCTATTTTTACTTCTTCTTTCCGAAGCGTAACCGTTTGCGACACATTGGTTTGTATTTGTTGTTTATTAATCCGAATTTCTTCTACTAACATTAGGCGTTTTTCGATAACCACAACTTCCTGAATAACCGGAATAATCATGACATCGCCTTCGTAACGCACAGCAGGAGCCGCTTCTATGTACTGGTTAACCGGTACTCGTTCTACCTGTACTTCTTCTTGTAAGAGAGGCGTTTCTACCTGGGCTTCTTCTTCGTTAACGGTTTTAATAATCCGAACGCGACCGGTCTCTACTACTCTTTTACCTACCTGTACATGTTCTTCAATTACCGGAATAACATGAGTAGTTTTTTCAGTTTCTTTGTGCCAATTCTCGTTCAGGTTTTCCTCCATTATACGGATTTCTATTTCTAATATTTTTTATTCTAGTAATGTTTACTAGTGTAAAGGCTCTTACGGTACTCATCTGGTAATGTTTACTTTCGTATCGGAAATTTATTATTTTTTAATATTGTAGAATTAACAAATTGGTAATATTAAAGATGAGCTTTCGTTAAATTTAAGCTTCAACACTTTTTATAAGTTTTTGTTTATCAAATTATTAATAATTAAATTTTTAATTATATAGCTTATTTTGACTTAAAAACCAAATAGTAAACGTGGTTTAAAGAAAAAGTATAAATTACAAAAAATTAATATTTTTATTTATTAATATAGATGTTGAATAAGTAGATTCTGACCTTTCATTTATAAGAGTTATAATTAATTTTACGGGACTGATTTGGGGAAACTAACCTGGAAAGTATTTATATAATCTTCCTGCATTATGAAGTGCTATAAAATTTAATCTACTTTAGGTTTTTAATATAAATTGCTCGCCTTGGTTAAAGAAAAAACAATTTTATTGGCTAATTACAGCGGCCATAAACTGGAGGCTGGCTTGGATGAAGCCGGACGGGGTTGCCTGGCTGGGCCGGTAATAGCGGCAGCCGTAATATTACCACCCGATTATTATCATCCTACCTTAAACGATTCTAAACAGCTCACTAAAAAACAACGAGAAAATCTGCGGGAAGAGATTTGCCGCGAAGCCATTAGCTGGGCCGTAGGCGAGGTTTCCTCCACTGATATCGATTTAATTAATATTTCGAAAGCTTCTTTTCTGGCCATGCACCAGGCGGTAGCTCAGTTGCAAATCCAAGCCGAGTATTTAATTGTTGATGGAAATCAATTTATTCCTTACCCGGGTATTCCGCACGCATGTATTGTAAAAGGAGATAGTAAATATTTTTCTATTGCGGCGGCCTCCGTTTTAGCTAAAACATTCCGGGACGATATCATGACTAAATTAGCCGAACAATTTCCGGGTTATGGTTGGGAACAAAATGCTGGTTATCCCACGCGCTTGCACCGGAGTGCCATTCAGGCAACTGGAACTACACCGTACCATCGGTTATCTTTCCGGTTATTACCTGAATCGTTTATCTTATAAAGTAAAATTTAATTAGTAAAGTTATAAAAAGTCTCAGCCCCAAATAAAACCTTAATACTAGGGTTTACTTGGGGCTGAGACTTTATAATCAGCTATTACTTTAAGTATATTTTACTTTTATTAAACTATACAGAATCTAAATCTTTAAATTCGGTAGTGCTAAAATTTTATTCTTTTAATTACCTGCAATTTTTAGTAAAAAGATACTTATAGAGCTAAAGTAAATTTTAAAATTTTAGTTCTTCAGTTTTAATAGATCCAGAAATAAACTAAAAGAATCAATACGGGAGCTGGATTGATGACCAAAAGTATCAAAGGTTAAGGGTTTTTCGATGTAGCCGCTTACCTCTAAATCTTCCGCTTTCGTCCGGTCCGAATCTTCCATGGAAGTAGTAGTAATAAATACGTTTAAATACTGCAAATCCACGTCGTTCCGGATTTCCGTGAGTAATTCTAAGCCATTCATTTTAGGCATGTTAATATCGAGCATTACAACGCTGGGTAAAGGATTTAAAGGGGCCTGACCTTCTCCTTTTAACATCGACAAAGCTTCACGGCCATTACGGGCAATATGCAGAGGCAAATTTATGTTTAGCTTACGCAGTTCGCGCTCTACGCTCATAATATCCAAGTAATCATCTTCAACCAAAAGTATGCTGGGTAGTGTTTCGTTCATATAATCAAGAATGTAATACAGAAATAATAAATATGTAGTATTATTCTTAGCTTGGTTCAAAATCCGAGCCAGAATTTAATTTTTTTGGCCAGGTAAATACAAACGAGGAACCTTTTCCGGGGCTGGATTTTACCGTTATTTTTCCGCCCTGTTGTTCAATAATTTTTTTCACTATGGCAAGTCCTACCCCTGTGCTTTCTACGGCATCGCGTTCCTGTAAAGTCTGGAAAATTACAAAAATCCGCTGGTGATATTCTTCTTCAATTCCGGGGCCATTGTCGGTAACGGTAAATTGATGGGAATTTAATAATTCGGCGTATTTCACCTGAATTAAACCTTCTGTTTGGTGGTGGTACTTAATAGCGTTACTGATTAAGTTCGTAAATACCTGTTGCAAATAAACCCGTACCGTAAACAATACCGGCATAGTATCGCCTACCTGAAGTTTAATTCCGGGTGGTGGCGCCAGCATTTCATAAATTTCAAAAAGTAATTGCCGGGTGTCTACCGTTTCTTCTACTAATTTACGGCGGCCAATCCGGGCTAAGGCCAAAATGCCGTTGATCAAATTTTCCATGCGGTGTACCCGCGTCCGCATTAATTTTAAATATTCCTGAATGTGCCGGGGTAAATCTTTGCCCATGTCTTCTTCTACCCAGCGCGAAGCGTTTTCAATTCCCCGTAAAGGTGCTTTTAAATCGTGCGATACTACGTAGGCAAATTGGTCCAATTCTTTGTTTTTAGCTTCTAACTCGGTAATGGTTTGGTTAATTTTGTTCGCCATTCGGTTCAGCGAATGCGATAGCTTACTTAATTCATCGCGCGAAGTATCTAAAATTTGGGTTTTGTACTCTCCCGATGAAATTCTTTCGGCCAGACTAACCATGGAACCTATCCGGCGCGTAATAATGCGGGCAATGTAATACGACCAACCTAAACCAATTAATACCGATAGAATGGTCATTATGGTAGAAAATAAGCGTGTATTATCAATGCTGTTGCGCAGCCGCGTTAATTGGGATTCGCGTATTTGATTTTCTATATTATTGAGCCCGATAAACATAGAACGCATGGAGTCCATCATTTTCATGCCGCCGGAAACCATAGCATTATCGGCATTTTTTAAATTCTGAAGACCCGAATTTTTTAAATCGTCGCTTTCCAGGTTTTGATTTCTTTTTTGACTTATTAAGGCTTCGGTAAAAGTAGTTACCCATCGGTTATGCGTGTTTTCAATTTGCTGCACCTGTCGGATTTGTACCGGCGAATCTTTTACTAAAGTCTCTAAATTTGAGAATAGAGCCGGTATTTGCTTTTTGGCGGCGTAGTAAGGTTCTAAAAATACTTCGTTACCTGTTAATAGAAAGCCACGCATGCCAGTCTCCATATCCACTATGTAGCGTTGTAAAGCCGAGGAAGCTCTTACTACACTTTGCGAGTGCGTTACCCACTGGCTGTTTTCGAGTACCTCTTCGGAAAGTTTAAAATTGATGTAAATAACGGATGTAAAAAAGATGGATATTATAATAAAACCGGCAAAGATTCTGGTTGATAATTTCATGAGGAATAATCGGGGGTGAAGGAAGGACCAGAAAAGTAATGCGCAAATTTACGACTTAAATTTTGGTGATAAAAGCCAACCGTAACGATTACTGCGGTTAAAGAGGAGAAAAGGGTGTTTGGGGCAGGCTTAAATTTACTAAAAACGATTTCCAGAACCTGTATAAAATATCTACTTTTGCGCCGGTTGCAGCTACTCAAATTACTATGGACGAATTAAAAAAAGTGGCCCTGAACGAGGTGCATACGGCACTGGGTGCTAAAATGGTACCTTTTGCGGGGTATAATATGCCGGTTCGATACACTTCTGATCTGGAAGAACACCACACCGTACGGCAAAATGTAGGTATTTTTGATGTATCGCACATGGGCGAATTTATGGTTCGGGGTCCGCAAGCTTTAGATTTAATTCAGCGGGTTACCACCAACGATGCCGCCAAGTTAACCGATGGCAAAGTGCAATACTCTTGTTTCCCGAACGAGCAAGGCGGAATTGTAGATGACTTGCTGGTGTACCAGTTTCATGCCGAGGAGTACATGTTGGTAGTGAATGCGTCTAACATCCAGAAAGATTGGGATTGGCTGAATCAATACAATACAAATGGAGCCGAGCTGGTAAATATTTCTGATTCAGTTTCTTTGTTTGCCGTTCAAGGTCCTAACGCCATAGCAGCCCTGCAGTCACTTACTTCGGTAAACCTCTCCGGAATGGTTTATTATACTTTTACCGTAGTAGAATTTGCCGGAGTTCCGGACGTAATTTTATCGGCCACGGGCTACACCGGCGCGGGTGGTTTTGAAATTTACGTGCCGAATGCACATGCCCGGGAAGTGTGGGATAAAATTATGGCGGCGGGTACGCCCTTTGGCATAAAGCCCATTGGTTTAGGTGCCCGCGATACGCTCCGGTTAGAAATGGGTTATTGCCTTTACGGAAATGATATTAATGATTCAACCTCGCCTTTGGAAGGAGGCTTAGGTTGGATTACTAAATTTTCGAAAGAATTTACGAATGCTCCTTATTTGCGCGAGCAAAAAGAAAAGGGATTAGCCAGAAAACTCGTTGGATTTGAAATGCAGGAACAAGGTATCCCAAGAGCGCACTACGAAATTGTAAACCAGGCCGATGAAAAAATTGGAGAAGTAACTTCAGGTACGCAATCACCAACTTTAGGCAGAGGCATAGGAATGGGCTATGTTACAACTGAATACAGTAACCCTGAACAAGAAATTTACATTAAAATACGAAATAAAACGCTGAAAGCGAAAGTTGTAAAATTACCCTTTGTTAAACAAGCTTCCAGCTAGTAGCCAAAAAGTAAATAAAGCAATAATTCTATTAAGCAGTTGAACAAGGTTTCCGGTTTTCGTATTTGCCGGATAATAACGTTTACCTTTTTTCATCCTAATAATTCAAAACTTTAAATTTTTCACTTTTAACTCTCAACTTTTTCCATGCCTCTTCTGGATGTTTGTTTTAGCCCCGAACTGATTCATTTGTACGATTTAAAGGGTAGGATAGTGGTGGTAGTAGATATTTTACGGGCTACTTCATCGATGGTAACAGGTTTGGCGCACGGTCTGGAAAAAATAGTACCGGTAAGTAATCTGGATGAATGCAAATCTTACTCTCAGCAAGGTTATTTAACGGCAGCAGAGCGCGATGGCAAAATGGCCTTAGATTTCGATTTTGGTAATTCGCCGTTCAGTTACATGGCAGATTTAGTAAAAAACCGTACTCTGGCCATGACAACTACTAATGGAACTCGGGCTATCCGGTTATCGGCGGAGGCAGATAAAGTAGTGGTAGGTGCTTTTTTAAATTTGAGCAGTGTAGCAGCTTACTTACAAGAACAACAGAAAGATGTATTAATAGTTTGCGCCGGCTGGAAAGGAAAATTTAACTTAGAAGATACCTTATTTGCCGGTGCGTTGGCGCATAAACTACAAGATTCTTTTGAATCGGAGAACGACGCTACTTTAGCTTCGTGGCATCTTTACGAAACAGCGACAAACGATTTAGCGGGATTTTTAAGTAAGGCATCGCACGTACAACGTTTAAAGAACCTGGATATACACAAGGATATTACGTTCTGTTTGCAACAGGATGTTTACGATATTGTGCCCATTATGGAAGGTGATTTTCTAGTACCCTATATACCCGAGGTTATCAAAAATTAAAATAATTACTATTTTCCGTCGTATTTACTTTCTTCTATAATATTGGTAATGGTGCCCGAAAGCTTTCTGATTTTTAGCCGAGTAATAAATACTTCTTCCTTTTGTTTTATCCTGCAAAGGATCTAACAACCCGAAAAGAAGAACGGATTGCCATTAATAGGGGATTACTGCTGAGAAGAAATAAATTATTTTCTAAATAATGCGGCAGTTCCTACAAATTCAGTCCTTTAGGGCGGATGATAGAAAGTAGATGAATTTGTTCTAAACTAACATTCCGAAAAATCTTGATTCAGTTTTACTTCAACTTATCGTTTTGCCAATGGCGGTTTTGATCACGGTTCGTCTTTTTTTCCAGGTTCTTGGTTAAGGCAGTTGTTAAGTCTATGCCGGTTTGATTTGCTAAACAGATTAGAACAAATAAAACATCGGCTAATTCATCGCCTAGATTTTTCCCTTCGTCCGACTTTTTAAATGATTGTTCGCCGTATTGACGCGCGATGATCCGGGCTACTTCACCTACTTCTTCGGTTAAAATAGCCATATTCGTTAATTCATTAAAATACCGCACCCCGTTTTCTTTAATCCAGGTATCAACGGTTTGCTGTGCTTCGGCTAAGGTCATTTTTTTAGTTGAAAGTTTTAAAGTTGGAAGGTTAAAATGTTGAGAGTTTTAGGTTGTATGTAATACGTTGAATGTTACACTTTGTCCGTTGCTTGAACTTTACATCACGCAGCTGTAAAAGCAATTTTCATTGCTCCCTCCATTAACTATGGTCTGTCGACTATGGTCCATGGTCTATTTACTAAACGCGGTTCTTTGAGTCCAGGTAAATAGTTACCGGGCCATCGTTTATGAGCGATACTTGCATGTCTGCCCCAAATACGCCGGTAGCAATCTTTTTATCCAGTTCAGATTCTAATTCGCTAATTAGTTTCTCGTACAACGGAATAGCTATGGCCGGAGGAGCCGCTTCGATAAAAGACGGACGATTGCCTTTTTTAGTATTAGCCAACAAAGTAAACTGACTAATAAGTAAAATATTGCCGTCTATATCTTGCACGCTGCGGTTCATTTTACCTTCTGCATCACTAAAAATACGCATTTGTACTACCTTCCGGCTTATCCAACGAATATCTTCTTCGGTATCATCAGAAGTAATTCCGGCCAAAATTAGTAAACCAGTTTCTATCTGGCCGGCTACTTTATTTTTTATGCGAACGGCGGCTTCACTTACCCGTTGAATAACTAATCTCATGAGCGTTAGTAAATAATTTTGAGCAATTTGCTCCCGGAATTTACTTTAATAAATTTTAAACAAATTTGTTTAATCAGCTAAAAGTACGGGTAAAACCTGAAACAAACTTTAGGTAATTGCTTATTTTAGCCACGTTGAGGCAAAATCCGTTACATTGGTACGATTGAGTTAAATTCCTATTTTTGTACTGCGACTAAACCGATTGAATGCCCAAAAAATATATTTTTTACCTAATAGGGTTCTTTTTGCTTGCAAGCGCCGGATTATACGGCTATTATAAATGGAGTAAAGCACAAGAAAAAGTTAACCTTTGGACTTTAGTGCCCGATGATGCTGTATTTGTGTTCGAAACTAATCGGCACGAACGGTTTATCAATCAATTAAGGCAAACAAACCTTTGGGGAAACATTTCGCGGCTACCGTATTTTACTAATTTACAGGAAGATATTCGTTTGTTAGATAGCGCTTCGGAGCGGCGTTTAACCTTACGTGAATTTATCCGGCAAAAGAGAATTGTTACGTCGGTTCATGTTACAAGTAAAACTGATTTTGATTTTGTGGTGTATTTACCGGTTAGCTCCGTAGCCGAACACCGGTACCTTCGTAGTTTTATCGAAAACGTTGCAAAAAGCCCTTTATTCCAAACCAAAGAACAAGACTACCAAGGCTATTTGCTTACTCAGGTGCAGAACGCCCAAAATAAAGATGCGTTTACTTTTTTTACTTACCGTAACAACATCATTTTTAGTTCTAATACCGGATTACTGCAACAAGTTATTCGTAAAATTAACCGGGCTAAATTAGAATCGCCGGTGCAGGAATTCCGCAAAATAAATTACCTGAAGGAACGAGGTGTATACGCCAATATTTTTATTAATTACCGGCACTTAGCGCCTTTTATAGGCTTGTTTTTAAAACCGGAACTTCAATCGGATGTAGATTATTTAGTTAGTTTGTGCCGCAGCAGTTTGCTTGCATTGCAAGTAGATAAACAAAATTTTTACTTAAACGGACTTTCATTACCCGAAACCTTACCGGGATCTTTGCATCAACAATTAAGGCCGAAAAATTCACAGGCTTTACGCTTAAAAGCATACGTACCAGATAGAACGGCCATTCTAATTTTTTTGGGTAATCAGCAGCTCGTGGGGTTAGCTAAAAGTAATAAGCAAATTTCTTCTTTGGTACCGGAAGTAATACCCTGGCTCGATTCTTTGCGCCAAACCATGCAGCAGGAACTAGCCTTGTGCTATTTAACTACCCCCAATGAAAATGTAGCTCCTGAAAAAGTAGCGTTGGCTTTTACCCCTAATCCAGATAAAACGCAACAAGTATTACAAGCGTTAAATACGGCGGCAAATGTGCGTTTTGCTACGGAACGCGCCGGTCGTTACCGCATTCAGGAAATAGGGATTCCGGAGTTACCTGTTAAGCTTTTTGGAAAAGGGTTTACGGGCTTTCCGAGGTGTTTTGCGGCGCAGGTAGATAGTTTTCTACTTTTTGCGGCCAGCGAAGAAACCTTGCGGGGATACGTACAAAATATCCGAGATAAGAAAACCTGGGCGAATAAGGAGCAACAACAGAGACTTCTTCAAAAAACTTTGCCGCAATCGAGTGTGAGTTTGTTTATTCATACGCAAAACACCTGGAATTTTTTAAACAGGTACTTGCAGGAGGATAAAAAAGTAGGTTTGCTACGCTATGAAAGTTTAATTAGAAAGTTTGGCCAAATTAGTTGGCAATTTTCCCGGCAAAATCAGCAATTTCTGACCCGAATTTTACTTCAACACCGGATGGAGGCAAGTGCCACCCACGAAAACGAAGAAAAATTTAAATTAGAGCAGGAAATTGCTTTTGCGGCGCCACTTATTACCGGACCGGATTTGTTGCGAAGTCGACCGGGGAACGCAACTAGGATATTGGTGCAGGATTCAGCTTTGGTATTGCACCAGGTGAACCCCGAAGGAAAAATTGCCTGGTCCGACTCCTTGGATAGTAAATTAACCAGCCCGGTATACCCGATTACTTTTGGAGCAGACGCTCAACCTAAATACGTTTTTTCGACCCATAATCGTATTTTTTGTTTAAACCAGGCCGGGAAGGACGTCGAAAGTTTTCCGTTTAACCTGAGTGATACCACCACTATTCAAAACCTGACCGTAATTGACCGGGGGCAAGCAAATTATTATTTTCTGGTGAACGATGTGCGCGGTAATATTTACTTATATGATAGGCAAGGTAATTTAATACCCGGTTGGCAACCGAAAGAAATGCCTGGTAAACTGGCAATAGCTCCTTATTATTTAAATATTAAAGGCCGCGAGGTTATAGTACTGGCAATGGAAAACGGATACATATACGCCTTAGATGTTAATGGAGCAAATTATCCGGGGTTCCCGATAAATCTGAAAGGAACTTTTACGAGTAGGTTAATAGCCCAGCCTGGTTCCAGTTTCCGTAATTCAAAAATGGTATTACTCACCCAAGCTGGCGAATTAATTACTTTTAATTTAGCGGGGCAAGTAGAAAAAAGAATGGCTTTTGCCCGGCCTTCCCGTCGTACAACCTTTGAATTGGTTTCAGAAAATAGCGGTCAATCTTTTTTAATTGCCCGCCAGGATTTAGGTAGGGTGAATTTGTACGATGCTGATCAGAAACTAATAATGGAAAAAAATTACGTTACCTCCACTCCTAAACTGATTCAGTATTTTTACTTTGATCCGGCTAATATTATTTACGTGATAACAGAACGTGGTCCACAAAAAACTTACCTTTACGATATAAACATAGCCTTAATTGGCGATAAGCCTCTTACTAATAAATTACCCGTGCATTTAGAATACAATGCTACTTTGCAACAATATCAATTATTTAAAACTACGGATAATTTACTGCAAGAACTTATTTTTAGAGCCCGGCCTTAACTAAAACGAACTAAGCCAACCTTTGCGATAAAAGAAATACAACTGGCCTAGTAAAATAAGTAACATAATACCCAACAAAATGACGTACCCGTAAGGGTGATACAACTCCGGCATATTCAGGTAATTAATGGAACCATCGGGGTTTTGGCGCGAAAAGTTCATACCGTATACGCCGGCCACAAAACTGAGCGGAATAAAAATGCTGGAAATAATAGTAAGCACTTTCATAATTTCGTTCATGCGGTTGCTTACATTCGACAAGTATAATTCGGTTAAGTTGCCCATTAGCTCGCGGTAATTGTCTACAATGTCCAGCACCTGCACAATATGATCGTACACATCTTTAAAGTAAATTTTTATTTCATTGGGGATAGTGCTGTTCTCGCTGCGCAGAATTTCATTTAATTTATCCCTTTCCGACCAGGCAATCCGGCGAACTTTTAACATTTCCCGTTTCATGTTCAAGATTTGGGTCAGCAGTTTTTTGTTAGGCTGCCCAAATAATGAATCTTCCAGCTCTTCGAGGTAATCTCCTACTTGCGCCAATACCGGAAAATAATTATCAATGGTAACATCCATTATAGCGTAGGTAATGTATTGAATGGGCTGTTGGCGTATTGTTCCCCGGCCTGCCCGAATGCGGGACCGCAGCATATCCAGGCAATCTTCGTAATCGCTCTGTAGCGTTATAATATAGTTAGAACCAGTAAAAATGGAAATCTGATCGTCGTCGAGACAATGGTCCGGCAAAAACGTTATCATCCGGGAAATAAAAAATAAATTTTTCCCTTCCGTATCCATTTTAGGCCGTTGGTAATCGCTGATTACGTCTTCCATTTGCAAAGGGTGGATTTGGAAATCAGCCGAAATTTTTTCTAGTAAAGTTATATCGCCGTACCCTCTAATATCAATCCAATGTTGTAGCTGCGGATTAGCCTGGTAATATTGTAATAAAGCATCATAATCGGTATATTCTTTTTCCTCAAACACATCGTCGTCAAAGGAAATTAAAAACATTCGGGGAGGATGCGCATTTTCGGGTACGTACAAATACCCTGGCCGCTGGCCCACTTTTTTGGCAAAAGTATTTTCCTGGAGAGCTTTAGACTTGGTAAGGGAACGAAAAACTTTCATAATTAAACTTCGGCAAAAGATTTTTTAAAATGTAAAAAGCAGGTATTCAATGCTGAGAGTAAGCTTTCCGACTTATTACGTAATCCGAAGTAAACAGGCAATCACTCCGCAAACCGAACATCTTTTATTTTAGATAACCGGGCGCGTATTATTACCTCGGCGGTTTTAGGAAACTGAATAACGAGCGTACATTCTTGTTCAAATTCTTGCTTTAGAATTACTAAATCTGGTTCTTTCGCTAAACTCATTACCTCGTTTAATTGCTCGTAAGAAAAATACAGGGTTAGCTGGCTTAGTTCTTTTTTTTGAATAATAGTAGCAGTGGCCAAAGCATCTTGTGCAGCCGTTTTGTAAGCCTGAATTAAACCACTTACTCCGAGTTTAATGCCCCCAAAATACCGGACTACCACCAATAAAATATAAGTAAGATTCGACGATTTGAGTTGCCCCAGAATAGGATCACCAGCCGAATGATTGGGTTCGCCATCGTCGTTGGCCCGGTACACGCTGCCGGTTGGGCCTAAACGGTAAGCGTAACAATAATGCCGCGCATCGAAATACTCCTTTTTTAAAGAACCTATTATTTCTTTTATCTCGGCTTCGGAGTTTACCGGAAACGCGAAAGCCAGAAATTTACTTCCTTTTTCTTTATAAACTCCGGCACTGGGAGCAGCAATAGTTTGGTATTGACTCATGTAAGTTAATAAACACAAGTATCAAGATAGTAGATGTTTGACTTTTTTAGTAAAAAAATCTTTGATTTTAAGACAAACAAACTGTACCATTTCTTCGGATAAACCCGGCCACATAGGCAAGCTTAAGCAAGTATCGGCAATATTTTCGGTAATCGGGAAATCGCCTTTTTTATAACCTAAAGAAGTATAAGCTTGTTGCAGGTGCGGTGGAATGGGATAATGGATAACGGTTTCTACGCCTTGGTTGCGTAAATACAACTGTAACTCGTCGCGTACTGAGGTAAGAATAATAAATATGTGATAAACAGATTCGGTATCTGATAAGGAATAAGGTAAAACTATTTCGGTTACATCTTTTAAATGAAAATGGTAGTGGGCAGCAATTTGCCGGCGCTCATTATTCCAGCGGTTTAAATAAGGCAGTTTTACGTTTAAAAAGGCGGCTTGTAATTCGTCTAACCGGGAATTGTAGCCAATTATTTCGTTGTAATTTTTAGTTTCTGAACCATAATTGCGAAGTAGCCGGGCTTTTCTGGCTAATTCCGGATTGTTGGTGGTAATAGCTCCACCATCGCCAAAAGCGCCCAGGTTTTTAGTAGGATAAAAGCTGGTGGCATTTACCTGACCAAAACTGCCGGTTACTTTTCCTTTAAAAGCTGCGCCGTGCGCCTGGGCATTATCTTCAATTACTTTTAAGTCGTATTTTTCTGCTAAAACCATTATGGCGGCCATATTACAGGGCTGGCCGTATAAATGCACGGGTATAATAGCTTTGGTTATGGGAGTAATAGCCGCTTCTATTTTGGTAACATCAATAGTATAAGTAGCAGGATCAGGTTCTACGGGTACGGGAATAGCACCTACCTGCGAAACGGCCAGCCAGGAAGCAATGTACGTATTGGCAGGTACTATTACCTCGTCGCCGGCACCAACATTTACTAATTTTAAACTAATAACAAGAGCCTCCAAGCCGTTGGCTACTCCCACGCAGAATTTGGTTTGGATATAGGCAGCGTATGCTTTTTCAAATTCGCTTACGGATGGACCTAAGATATATTGTTCCGAATCAATAAATTGAATGCTTTTCTCTATAATAGCCGACCGTAAAAGTTGATTCTGGTAAGTAAAAGATAAATATGGAACATGCATAACCAAAGGTAAAAGCTAAACCGATTACTCTTGTTACTTTAGAAAGATGGTTGCAAGGTATTTTTAATTTTATAACGAATAGCTGCTATCTTTGGCTTAATCCTTATGTATATACATCCACGCAGTCGCTAACGGTATTTTAAATTTCAAAGCTAAATAAATGGTTCATCCGTTTACAATGGGGCAGGAACCGGTCCTTTTCGACGTAGATTTTTCTGGTACAGAACAAGAAGGCTATATTGTTTCTACGCAACAAGCCACGGCTATTCCATTTCCGATCCAGCGCGTTTTCTGGTCGTTTGGAGTGCCGGAAAATTATGTAAGAGGTAATCACGCCCACCGGCAAGATCAGAAAGTATTAATAGCGCTAAAGGGCCGGATTGTGATCAATACGGAGACAGATCAGGAAAAGCAGTTTATTTTAAATTCACCCTTTCAAGCGTTGTATGTACCTGCTTTATGCTGGACAAAATTAACGTACGCTCCTAATAGCGTTTTGCTGGCGCTCTCTTCCTCTGACTTTAATGAAGCCGATTATATTCGCGATTATCCAGAATTTAAATTATTACGCGGACCATTATCAAAATGAGCCTTTATGAAAGATTGCCAAGTAATAAGATAAATAAAGCAGCCTGGGATGCTTGTGTTCACCGCGATCCAATCGGATTAGTTTATGCGTTTTCCTGGTACCTGGATATAGTAGCGCCGGCCTGGGAAGGAATAGTAACCTTGGAAAAAGAAAATACCTATTCGCTGGTAATGCCTTTGCCTATGCGCCATATAATGGGTAAGTCGTTTATTTCTCAACCTATATTAATGCAGCAATTAGGGATATTTAGCGATAAATCAAACCGCAAAGATTTAAATTTACCTTTATTGTTGTTATTCGCTTTTCCGGAGGGAAGATCTGTTGAACATTATAGTTTTCACGCCGCAGATTATAATGAAGTGAATGCTTTATTGCCCCTCCAAAAACGGGTAAACTATATTTTGCCTTTAAATCAAACGTACGCTGATATTTATCAGCACTATAGCTCTAACCGGGTGCGCGATTTAAAAAAAGCAGTAAAAGCTAATTTAATTTTCCGGGAAGGAAACGATCTGGAACCCGCGGTAGTGCAGTTATTACACGAAAATTTAGTACCTCTCTTAAACTTAAAGCAACAGGTTGCCTTGCTAAACGTGATGCCAACTCTTATATCAGAAGTTCGGAATAGAGGTTTAGCCCGAATTGTAGCTGTTTTTTTACCCAACAAACAAATAGTAGCCGCAGCATTTTTTATTCAGTATAAAAACCGGTTAACTTATTTGTTGCCAGCAGCCAATGCCCCCGGAAAGAAAGTAGGAGCCAGTACTTTTTTATTAGATACGATTTGCCGGAAAGAGGCCGGTACAAACCTTATTATAGATTTTGAAGGAAGTAGTTTACCCGGAATAGCCCATTTTTACCAAAGTTTGGGTGCTCAGCCCGAAACGTATGGATTGCTGGTACAGCATCGGTATCCTAAATGGTTAAGGCAAATAAAGAAAATTCGTAACTGGTTATTCAAAAACCGACCAAATTAACTTAGCTCCACTGGCATGTTTACTTTTCTGCGGAATTCTATTTTGGGAGTGCTCTCGGTTGGGTTTCGGTTAGTAAGTAGCCTGTTATTAAATAAAGTAATTGCCTCTTATTTCGGGCCGGCTGGTTTGGCTCAGTTAGCTCATTTTCAAAATTTACTTTCTTTTTTTACTTTAATTCCGAACGATGGCATTAACCGGGGTATTTTACCTTATTTAAGCCAAAACGAATCGAATTCACCTGCCTCTTATCGTTATTTAAAATCGGGCTTTGGATTAACGTGTATTGTATTTGGGCTATCCAGTATAATAATTTTATTAGGTAGAAATTGGTTTTTAACTTATTTGCCTTTCAATTTATTCTGGTTAACCCTCTTTATAACTGGTGCTTTTTTGGTAGTCGCACAATCATTTTTTAATGCGGTGCTGCTGGCACGCCAACGTACGGGGGTGGTAGTTGTAGGTAATTGCCTTTCTGCTTTGTTGGTGATAGTATATGTGTTTGTAGCTTACCAAAAAATTACTTTATCTTCTTTTTTAGTAGGTTACTTACTTACTTTAAGTAGTATAATCTTGTTCGTTTTGCCTTTTAGTTGGCAAGGTTTATCCTTTTCTGAATTTAAGCAAACTCGCTTTTCTTCCTTAGCTTTAAAACAATTGAGCCGGTATATTTTTATGGCATTAAGCGTTTTACTATTTACCAAAGGGCTCGATTACTATATTCGCGATTTTATGATCCGGCATTTTTCTATTTACCAGGCAGGTTTGTGGCAAGGCGTCGTGCGGCTTTCGGATAGTTACACGGCTTTGTTTACAGCGGTGCTTTCGTATGCCTTTTACCCCAAAGTATCGGCTTTATGTCACGATAATGCGCAATTAAAAGTATTTGTCAGAAATGTTTTGAAGCTGGTTATTCCTGTAATTTTGGTTGGTTTGGCCGGGGTATATTTTGCCCGCACCTTTATATTAACCGGGTTGTTTAGTTCCAACTTTTTGAAAGCGCAGGATCTGCTGCCCTTTCAATTAACAGGCGATTTATTTAAACTTTGTTCCTGGTTATTGGCCAATATACTGGTGGCAAAAGCACGCGTTTGGGTTATTATTTTTTTTGAAGGCATCAGCGCAGTAGCTTATTTAGGAAGCTTTTACTTTTTTACCGATCATTATGGAATTGCCGGTAGCACCATGGCGCATTGTGCCAATTATTTCTTCTTCCTTATTCTGCATGTACTATATTTCCGGAAATTATTGTTTGCATGAAATACCCGTTGGTTTCAGTTATCTGTTTATGTTACAACCACGAGCCATTTCTGCGCGAAGCGTTAGATTCGGTATTCACTCAAACCTATCCTAATATTGAAATTATTATTGCCGACGATGCTAGCACAGATGGTAGCGTAAACATTATTCGGGATTATTGCGCTCGTTTTCAGGGTATTCAATTACTATTAAATACAACTAACTTAGGTAATTGCCGGGCATTTAACCGGGCTTTAACTTACGCAACCGGCGAATACGTTATTGATTTTGCCACGGATGATGTATTGTTGCCGGACCGGATAATGGAACAGGTAAACTGTTTTGCCGGACTAGCAGAAGATTACGGGGTAGTGTACACTAATGCGCTGCTAATAGACGAATTTTCACAACCGATCCGGAATTTTTACCGGAATTTACCTAACGGCAAACTAACTCCGGCACCGGCCAGCGGATGGATCTACGCGGATTTAGTAAAAAGATTTTTTATTTCGGCGCCAACCATGCTCATCCGACGAACAGTTTTAGAAAAGCTGGGTGGATATAACGAAGAACTGGCTTACGAAGACTTTGATTTTTGGGTACGCTCCGGAAGGTATTTTCGGTATTATTTTTTAGATAAGGTTTTAACAAAACGCCGCTTACACCCGCACCAGTTATCGAAGCAATTGTACAAAAAACACGATAAACAGCTACATTCTACGGTGCAGGTTTGTGCTACAGCTTTAAGTTTAAACCGCACTGCCAACGAGCAGGCAGCTTTAGCATTTCGGGTAAAATACGAGTTTAGAAAAGCGGTTAGTACTGGTAATTTTATAGAGGCCCTGCTTTTAGCGGATATAATGCATCAATTAAAAGCCTTAACTGGAGTTTATAAACTGGTAGCAACAATACTTAACGGGTTTCTGCAATTGCGTAAACTTGCGGATAACTTTAAAGGTAAGGTGGAGCATGATACAAATAGAACGGTACGATAAAACTCTCAAATCCGCCTGGGATAGCTTTAACCAACAAGCTATAAACGGAACGTTCTTTTTTAACCGCAATTTTATAGAATACCACGCTGACCGTTTTATCGATCATTCTTTACTTTTTTACCGGAAAGATCAGCTAATAGCAATATTGCCCTTACATGAAAAAGACGGAGTAGCTAACTCGCACCAGGGCCTAAGCTTTGGTGGGTTTGTGGTTTCACGTAAAGTAGATACTTTGCTTATGCTCCAAGTTTTCCGAAAGCTCCGGGAATATTTAAAATCTCAGCTTTTTCATACCTTATTTTACAAGGCGCAACCTTCTATTTACGCGCAAGAACCCGCCCAGGAAGATCTAGTAGCTTTGTATCAGCACGGCGCTTCACTTTACAAACGTGCCAATATTTCAGTATTAGATTTAACAGTTCCGCTTCATTATTCTAAATTGCGGCAGCGCTGCTTGAAAAAAGCATTAGAAAATTCACTTACTCTGGCGTTTTCTAATGAAGTAGAAGAATTTATGAATTTGGTTGAGATAATTCATGCTACTGCCGGCATTAGAGCTCCCACGCATACTACCGCCGAATTACGCTATTTAAAAGAACTTTTTCCGGAGAATATAAAATTGTTAACCGCTTACCAAGGCGAGGAATTAATAGGTGGGGTTATCTTATTTGAGCACCGGCAGGTAGTAAATTTGCAATACATGGCCACGTCGCCGAAGGGAAAAAAAGTACACGCGCTGGATTTGCTCTTGCACCACGTTATTCAAGTGTATAAAAGCCAAAAAAAATATTTAAGTTTCGGTACGTCGTACGACGATCGGGAACCTTACGGATTAAGCCAAAATCTACTCCGGAACAAAACAAGTTACGGTACCCGAACCGTGGTGCAGGATACGTACTATCTTTTTTTATAATTCTAAACCAGTAAAGCTATTCCTATTGAAGCATTCCTTCTATTCTGGTTTAATTTCTATTCTGGTTCTTACTGTATTGCTTTTTGGTGCTACATTTTGGTTAATAGGTTGTTTCTACGAAAGTAACGACGATATCATTCTTACTTTTTTATTGAGTGGCTTTTCGGGTATGGAGCCTGTTACCGACTTATCGCTTTATCTGCATGGTTTCAGTACACTACTCTCGACATTATACCAAATTTTACCGGAATGGCCTTGGTACGGATTAGGGTTGTACAGCTTGCTATTTGGAATTAGTGGGTTGGCTTTCCGATTTATTTATTACGTATTAAATGGCAAAGCAACTCAACGCTTTATGTATTTTACTATTATTCTGTTTTACCTGGCTAACTGGTACGAACATGTATTCTGGTTTAATTACTCGCGAGTAGCCATACTGTTAGCCGGAGTGGCCAGCCTGAATGCCTGGTTAGATGGAAAACAAAAAAGTTCCGGATTTAGTAAATGGAGGTGGGGGTACGGCAGTTTGTTTTTTCTGGCCTTGTGCATCCGGCCAAGTTTCGCTTGCTTTGGTATAGGTTTAATCTTGCCATTATATTTCTTAGATTCTGCATTTTCTCGTCCAGCCTTAAAAAGAACCATTCTTTTACTTTTGCCTTTTTTGCTGGCCGGGTTCTTATTCAGCGGTTGGTTACTATTAAAGAGCAATCCGGCCCAGCAAGAATACCAACGGTTAGATATTCTAAAATCCGAAGTCCTAGATTACCATTGGTGCTGTCCGCCACCTGTAAGTTCTTCGGAAAAGCTTTTGTACACGGGTATTCAAAACTGGTTTTTAGCTGATTCTAATATTCGGGTGTTCTTGCAACAACAACGGCCTGACTGGGATTATTTTGTTAGAAACAGCCTCGTACCAAAATTGCGGTTACTCCTTCAAGAAGTAATTTTTAATCATTTTTTAGCCTTAAGCTTTTTGCTCGCTCACTTCTTGTGGCTTGTTAAAAGTAAATTCACTGGCAAGATTTTATACTTAAGTAAATACCATTTGTTTTTTGGGGTTGTCTTATTACTAGTCGGTATTTTATTTAAGATTCCACCCCGGGTTTTAACTCCTGCCATTAGTTTATTGTTGTTGGTACATTTAGCAGTAATACCGCTTGGTAATAAACTGGATAATGTACTTTTGTTTTTTAAATTGTGCGGAGTTTTATTGTTAGCTCTTCAAATATATAAAATCGGTCATCGCTCTGTTTGGCAACAGCACCGGCAAAAACAATCAGAAAACATTATCTCGGATATTAATAGCAATTATCCCGGTTATGTAGTAGCAACAATTGGTTTAGAAAATGAACTAAGAGCCCTTTCGCCTTTTAAAAATTATACTTTCCAGAATCAACGCGTATTATTCCTGACGGGCTGGCAAACTTTAGACCCGCATTACTCAAAATACTTACAATCCTTAACCGGGCAGGACAACATACTCCCTGCTTTAAAAACTTTGCATGAGCGGGAAAAGGTAGTGGTAGTCAGCAATGCATTCATGGTTGCTTTTTTAGAAGCTTACTACAAACATTTTTATCAAATAACTTTTCAATTTACTTTTATTAAGCCCGTACCAGCATCTGCTGCCACCGAAGGCCTTTCGTATTATAAAGTTGAAATATTAAATGATTAAGTATTGAACTGACCATTAATCCTATAAACCTTAAAAAGTAAATTTACTTGCCATAAAAGCAATTAAGATTTGAAATTTTAAAGTTGCAACCACCTTTTTTAATCCAAAGTAGCTTCATTCAAAACTGTTTTACAAATTCATTTCTTTAAAGCATGGTATATAATCAAAAATAAAATTCCTAATATAGCTTTTGAATACATAGCTTTTGAAGCTATAGGTAATTTCTGGTAATAATATTTATTTAAATTATTTTCTGTTTCTGTTTTTACTAATCACACGTTAAGTAAGAATGAACAAGTTCTTTCTATTAGCAATAATCTTTTGGTATGCAAGTAATTACTGTACTGCTACCGCTCAGAACCTGCAAGAAGCAAAAACAGCCGGCAAGCCTTCCAGCCTAATAACAAAAAGTTTCTATCTACAAAATAAAGCTCCTTTGCGGCCGAATCCTTACTTAGAATTACCCATAGGGGCTATTAAGCCGCAAGGTTGGTTAAAAGAAATGCTAATTCGGCAAAAAAACGGTGCTTCCGGACAATTAGATAAATTATATCCCTTGGTAATGAACCAGCGCAATGGCTGGCTAGGCGGGGATGGTGACCAGTGGGAGCGGGGCCCGTATTGGATTGATGGTTTGCTGCCCTTGGCTTATATTTTGGATGATAAAGAATTAATTGCTAAAACCAAACCCTGGATTGAATGGACGCTCAAAAGCCAAGATGCCGACGGGTATTTTGGACCTAAACAGGATTATGGCCCGGAACCGGGTTTGCAACGGAATAATAGTCGGGACTGGTGGCCCAAAATGGTAATGCTGAAAATTTTAAAGCAATACTATTCCGCTACCGGCGACAAACGGGTAATTACTTTAATGACCAATTATTTTAAATACCAGTTAAAGGAACTACCAAAGAATCCGCTTGACCATTGGACATTTTGGGCCCGTTACCGTGGGGGCGATAATTTAATGGTAGTTTACTGGTTATATAATATTATCGGCGATTCTTTTTTACTTGATTTAGCCAATCTTATTCATCAGCAAACTTTTGATTATACAGGAGCCTTTTTAAAGGGCGAAATGCTGGCAACGCAAGGTAGTATTCATTGCGTGAACCTAGCCCAAGGCATTAAAGAACCGCTTATCTATTATCAACAGCACCCCGAACAAAAATATTTAGATGCCACTAACAAAGGCTTTGCTGATATTCGAAAATTTAACGGCCAGGCACAAGGATTATACGGCGGCGACGAAGCCTTACACGGCAACAATCCAACGCAGGGTTCCGAATTATGCAGCGCGGTAGAAATGATGTTTTCTCTGGAGAGTATAATGGGTATTACCGGTCAGGTAAGTTTTGCCGATCATTTAGAGAAAATTGCCTTTAATGCCTTGCCTACCCAAACAACCGACGATTACCTGGGTCGCCAGTATTTTCAGCAGGCCAATCAGGTAATGCTCACCCGCCACATCCGTAATTTCGACCAAAATCATGGGGGTACAGATGTTTGTTATGGATTGCTTACCGGATATCCGTGCTGCACCTCTAATATGCACCAGGGTTGGCCTAAGTTTACGCAAAATTTATGGTACGCTACTCCCGACAATGGATTAGCTGCGCTGGTTTTCTCTCCGAGTGAAGTAAAAGCTAAAGTTGGGAATGGTTCAGAAGTAAAATTTACTGAAAATACGAATTACCCTTTTGAAGAAGCCATCACTTTTACTTTAACTACCGATAAAAAAACAAAAACTATCGCTTTCTCCTTCCATTTGCGCATTCCGGAATGGTGTAAAAAAGCTACCATTACCATTAATGGTAAACTCTGGCAGGAAGTAACTGGTAATCAAATAGCGGTAATCAACCGGACCTGGAAATCGGGGGATGTGGTGCAATTACAATTACCCATGCACCTTTTTAAAACTACCTGGTACGAAAATTCCATGGCCGTAGAACGAGGACCAATTACCTATGCCTTGAAAATTGGCGAAGACTGGAAAACCATTACTAATGAGAAAGATCCAATTGCTTTTGGTCAGGAATACATGGAAGTTCGCCCTACTACTCCCTGGAATTATGGTTTGCTGCAAGTACCGGATAATAAATTAGAGGAAAACATGCAAGTAGTAAAAAAAGCAGGAACTTCAATTTTCCCCTGGAGCATAACTAATGCTCCCGTCGAAATAAAAGTAAAAGCCAAACGTATTCCGTCGTGGCAATTATACAACGACATGGCCGGCCCTTTACCATACAGCATTACTTCTAATTTAGAAACCGGAAAAGAAGAAGAGGAAATAACCCTCATTCCGTACGGGTGTACTACCTTGCGCATTTCCCAGTTTCCGGTAGTCAGAAAGTAGCCTGGTTAGCGCCATTGTATTTTAGATTTTATTTAAAATTGTAAATAAAAAAGTAACTGAAAAACCTGGTAGTAAGTAGTAAATATACTTAAATAATAATAATCCGGAGAATTGCCAGCATTTGGAATTTGTTAATTATAAATTACTTACAATAAAATTGGACTTTCTTCTAAAAACAAAATCTTTCCGTGTAAATACTGACACTAGTAAAACATTTTATACGAGTTACGTACAATATAGGCATTCCAACTTTCTTTTCGGTTTATGTAGTATAGGTAGTATACAATACCTTACTGTTTACTTAAGGGAATAAAAAACTAATTAAAAATAATAGGTAACTTTACATTTTAATTTAAAAATAAAATGATTGCAACTTTAGCTTCCAAAGTAGAAGTCTTAAAATACTTGGAGTCGTTCGTTTCGGAGAGTATTACTAAATTTTTAAAAACAGTAGAAGAATCGTGGCAACCCGCTGACTTTTTGCCGGATGCCAGTATGGAATCTTTCTTTGAGGAGGTAAAAAATTTACAGGAACGGGCCAAAGAATTAAGCTACGATTTACTGGCCGTTTTAATTGGCGATACCATCACCGAAGAAGCCTTGCCCACTTACGAAAGCTGGCTTTTTGCCATTAGCGATATTAACGCTGCCGATGATAGCCCCTGGACTAAATGGAACCGTGCCTGGACAGCCGAAGAAAACCGCCACGGCGATTTATTAAACCGGTACTTGTATTTATGTGGCCGCGTAAATATGCGCGAAATGGAGGCATCTACCCAGTACTTAATTGCGGATGGTTTCGATATTCAAACCGGTCATGATCCATATCGGGCGTTTGTCTATACTAGTTACCAGGAAACAGCCACTAATATTTCGCACCGCCGGGTAGCGCAGTTAGCCAAGAAAGACGGCGATTTGCTCCTGGCAAAAATCTGCGGAAATATAGCCTCCGACGAGGCCCGCCATGCCAAAGTGTATAAATCGTTTGTTAGCCGCATTTTTGAAGTGGACCCTAATAACATGATGCTGGCTTTTGAAGATATGATGCGGAAAAAAATAGTAATGCCGGCTCACTACATGCGCGAATTAGGAGTAGATATTGGTAAAACTTTTGGTCATTTTACTGATGCCGCCCAGCGTATTGGGGTATATACAGCAAGCGACTATACAGATATTCTGGAAGAATTACTGGACGAATGGAAAGTTGCGAGTTTAACCAATTTAAACGAAGCCGGAGAAAAAGCCCGGGATTACGTAATGGCTTTACCCGATCGTTTAAAGCGAGTAGCCGACCGCATGAAAGTGCCGCAATTGGAGTATAAATTTCGCTGGATTCGTTAATTTAGTCCGTTACATTAGCCAATAGTTTTCAAAACGCTCCGTTTATATACTAACGGAGCGTTTTCTTTTCTAAAAAGTTATTTTTTGTTTCCTGGACCTGATTTACGAACAACAAACACAGGTTTGTTGTTATATTAGTATACTTAAGCATTTATTTTATGGCAGTTGGATTTCGTTTTACAGATTATGTTCCGCCTCAAACCCAAAATCCTGGCTTTGAATCTCTTCTAAAAATCTTTTTACAATTAATAACCATTACTTCAGGTGATGTTAGCGAAGCACTTTCCTGGTTAAGTTCTCTGGATAAGCAGTACAAAATGACTTCCGATGAATACGGAATTGGCGACTTTATTCAGGATTTAAAAGAAAAAGGCTACATCAGCGAAGATGCGGGGAGCGGCGAAATAAAAATTACTCCTAAAAGCGAGCAAAATATCCGGAAAAGCGCTTTAGAAGAAATCTTCGGCAAACTGAAAAAATCGAGTAAAGGTAACCACAATACGCCACATACCGGTATCGGCGACGAATCATCCACGGATAGAAGAGAATTCCGGTTTGGCGATGCGGTAGAACAAATTGCTATGACCGACTCAATCCGGAATGCCCAGGTAAACCACGGTTTAGGCGATTTTTACCTAACGGAGAAGGACCTGGAGGTAACCGAAAATGAGCACAAAACGCAGAGTTCTACGGTGCTGATGATTGATATTTCGCATTCCATGATTTTGTACGGCGAAGACCGGATTACCCCGGCCAAAAAAGTAGCCATGGCTTTAGCTGAATTGGTAACCCAGAAATATCCAAAAGATACGCTAGATATAATTGTATTCGGGAACGATGCCTGGCAAATTAACGTGAAAGATTTGCCTTACCTGAATGTGGGACCGTACCATACTAATACCGTAGCGGGTCTGGAATTAGCGATGGATATTCTCAGGAAAAGAAAAACGCCGAACAAGCAAATTTTTATGATAACCGATGGTAAGCCAACTTGCTTAAAAGAAGGCACCAAGTATTATAAAAATTCGTTTGGCTTAGACCGGAAAGTGGTGAACAAAACCCTGAACCTGGCAGCCCAATGCCGGCGACTTAAAATTCCGGTTACTACTTTTATGATTGCCTCCGATCCATACTTAAAGCAATTTGTAGAAGAATTTACCGCCGTTAACCAGGGCAAAGCTTATTTCAGCAGCTTGCAAGGGTTAGGCCACTTGATCTTTGAAGATTATAAACAAAATCGCCGGAAGAATTTATAATTTCTTGTTGGGTGGTTGAGGTGTTGAAGTCATAGTTGTTCCATAATAGGAGAAAATTTTAACCAGGTTTAAAATTCTTGTTATGAGGCTTTCATAAAAAGCCAACAATACAGCCACTTAAAAACCAAAGATTCAATATTTTATCCATTCAATAAGCCAACAATAAATTAAGTAAACATTAAAAATAACTTGCAACCTGCAACTTGTAAACTGTAACTATTTAAAATGAATTATAAAAACATAGACCCGCATGACCTGCATAAAATTACAACGCTAGGTCAGCTTAAAGCTGCTGGCTACGAACCCCGGTCAGTGAAGCAAGAACTACGCGACAACCTGATTCAGAAATTACGCCGCAACGAAAACGTTTTTCCCGGAATTTACGGTTACGAAGAAACGGTAATACCGGAATTACAGCAGGCTATTCTGTCCATGCACCACATTAACCTATTAGGTTTGCGCGGCCAGGCTAAAACCCGTATTGCCCGTTTATTAGTCGAGTTGCTGGATGAGTACATACCAGTTGTGAAAGGATCGGAGTTAAACGATGATCCCTTGCAGCCATTATCGGTGTACGCGAAAGATTTAATTGAAACCCATGGAGCCGATACGCCAATAAGCTGGTTGCATCGTTCGGACCGTTATACCGAAAAGCTAGCCACTCCTGATGTTTCGGTAGCTGACTTAATTGGTGATGCCGATCCTATTAAAGCCGCTACTTTAAAATTACCTTATTCCGATGAACGGGTTATTCACTTTGGTTTAATTCCGCGTTCGCACCGGGGTATTTTTGTAATTAACGAATTGCCCGATTTACAAGCCCGTATCCAGGTATCGTTATTTAACATTTTACAGGAAGGTGATATTCAAATCCGGGGCTTTAAGGTGCGTTTACCTTTAGACATTCAGTTCGTATTTACGGCTAACCCCGAAGATTATACCAACCGGGGTTCTATTGTAACACCGTTAAAAGACCGGATTGATTCGCAAATTATCACGCACTATCCTAAAACTCTGGAAATTGGAAAGCAGATTACCTTGCAGGAGGCAAAAATTAAACCGGAACAAAAGCAACTGGTAAAAACCAACCAATTAGTAAATGATTTAATTGAGCAAGTAGCCATTGAAGCCCGCGACAGCGAATACGTAGACGCAAAAAGTGGTGTTTCGGCTCGCTTAACTATTTCCGCTTACGAGAACATGATAAGCGCTGCCGAGCGGCGGGTTTTATTAAACGGCGAAAACAAGACTTACGTGAGGGTATCGGATTTTTTAGCTGCGGTTCCAGCTATTACAGGTAAGGTAGAATTGGTGTACGAAGGGGAGCAGGAAGGAGCCGCCATTGTGGCGCAAAACCTGATGGGCAAAGCCATCCGGAACCAGTTTTTAAATTATTTCCCGGATCCGGATAAACAGAAAAAGCAAAAAGATAAAAATCCGTATAAACCCGTTACCGATTGGTTTGGCGAAAGTCATACGCTGGATATATTAAGCAACATGACCACTGCCGAATACAAAAAAGCCCTGAACAGTGTGCCCGGCTTAACAGACTTAATTCAAAAAGTTCATCCGGAAAAAGACGAAGCCGAGAAATTATTTTTGATGGAGTTTTGCTTACACGGCTTAGCCGAACACAGTTTAATCAGCCGGAATAAACTAACAGCCGGTACCCAATTTAAAGATTTGCTGAGCAGTATGTTTAGCATGCCTAGTTTTGGAGCCGACGATGACGACGAAGATAGTTATAAGTAATTTCTAGTATCACTTAATTACAATCTTAAAAAGCCGCTTTCCAGAAAAGCGGCTTTTTCTTTTCCGCTAAATTCAGAAATTACCAGTTGCATTATTTTAAACATAAAGAACTGCCAGGCGTAAGTGCTAAAACTTAAAAGTTAAGTTTTACAAAATCAGAATATATGATAGCTCCTTGGCTTAAAGCAGGTTTGTGGGGATTATTAGCAGGTTCGGCTCTTTTGTTAGGAGCAGCCATTGGGTATTTTGCTCCTATCCGGCAAAGAATAGTAGCCGGAATAATGGCTTTTGGTAGTGGGGTTTTAATATCGGCGCTCTCCTTTGATTTAATGAATGAAGCGTACGAACAAGGCGGATTTACTGCTACGGCTGTTGGATTTTTATCAGGAGCGGCCATTTATACATTAGCCAACTGGATTTTAGCGCGTCAGGGAGCCAAACACCGGAAAAGGTCGGGTAAGCAGCAATTAACTGAAAAAGATAGTGCTGGTAGCGGTACGGCTTTAGCTATTGGCGCCTTAATTGATGGCATCCCGGAATCGATAGTTATTGGCATTAGCATGATAAAAGGCGGCACGGTGAGCATGGTAGCAGTTGTTGCCATTTTTTTATCAAATTTACCCGAAGGCTTGTCGAGTTCGGCGGGTATGAAAAAGGCCGGCCGTTCTAAGCAATATATTTTTGGAGTGTGGGCCTTTATTTCCCTGGCTTCCGGCTTAGCTTCCCTGGCGGGCTATACTATTTTCGGGCAGTTTCAGGAAGAAGTAATTTCGGCTATTACGGCCTTAGCTGCTGGGGCAATATTAGCCATGCTCTCCGATACCATGATTCCAGAAGCATTTGAACATGCCCACGATTTTACCGGATTAATTACGGTATTAGGGTTTTTAACTGCTTTTATATTAAACCGCTTAACGGAAGGATAATAAAAAACGCCGCCTTTGCTACTGCAAAAGGCGGCGTTTTTTATTTTTTAGAAGCTTACGCTGTTTCTTGCACGTCAATTTTCTCGATCCGGTCACCCGCTTTAATTTTGTCGATTACATCTAAACCTTCTACCACTTTGCCGAAACAAGTATGGTTACGGTCCAGGTGCGCGGTGTTATTGCGGCTGTGGCAAATAAAGAATTGAGAACCACCGGTATTTCGCCCGGCATGGGCCATAGATAACACTCCCCGGTCGTGGTATTGGTTATCACCGGTTAATTCGCAATCTATTTTATAACCAGGTCCGCCGGTTCCGGGTACTCCTTTCGCACCTTCGCGCGAATTAGGACAACCTCCCTGTATCACAAAATCAGGAATAACCCGGTGGAAGGTAAGACCATCGTAAAAGCCTTTCTGAGCTAAATCAATAAAATTCTGAACGGTTTTAGGAGCATCTTTTTCATAAAACTCCACTTTCATTACTCCTTTTGCCGTTTTTATTTCTGCCGTTTTCATAGAAGATACATTTAATTTGAATCGGCAAAATTAGTCATTATTCCCGAGCACAAAAATAAAGTCGGCTTATTCTGCTCTTAATCAGAAAAAAGTAAATCTTAAAATTTTATTTTAAAGTATTAGCTATGAATGAATAACATACCTTAGGATGAAACTTGTTTTTATTTTCTGCCTGATAGTAGTTTTAGCCGGTAGCTGCCAACTAAAAGGACAGGTAGAAGAATCGCGTGAAATAAGCGGTGTTAGCAGCGAAACATCCGATATTATTATTGCCGATAGTGCGGCCAAGCAAACCAAGGGAGTACGGGTAGGAGGTGCCTGGATTGTACCGAACCACGTACTTCTCGAAAATATCAGTGAACCAACTAACATTCGAAAATTTAACAAGGTATTACAAGGAACCTATTTAAGAGAAATAATTGCTGGCAAAGGACCTTTTACTTTATTTATCCCTACGGATGCGGCTTTCAAAAAATTACCTCCTGGCTTGCAACAAGAATTATTCAGTACTTCCGAAAATGAACAACGCCTTGATTTTATTAAGCTTCACATAGTACCAGGAAAAATTGTAGCCTCCGATTTAACAAATGAAGTGGTATTAAAAGCAGGTAACGGTCATAATTTACACGTACAAAATAAGAAAGGCATTATTCACGTAGATGACGCTAGTATTATAGTTAAAGATGGCGTTTCAAATAACGGAGTGGTCCATATTATAGACCGGGTTCTAGTCGAAGAAAATCAGCATTAAACACTGGTAAATAATTACCGGCGGTTATCGGTTTCGTCCATTATGCTGCGGTAACTCTCGTAACGGGTAAGCGAAATTTTACCGGCTTTTAAATCTTTTAAAACCGCGCAACCTGGCTCATTTATGTGCAAACAATTGTAATATTTACATTGATTAAGCCGCTCGCGCATTTCCGGGAAAAAATAACTTAATTCTTCTTTCGGGATATCTACTAAACCTAGTTCTTTAATGCCCGGAGTATCAATAATATAGGTATCGGGTGCAAGCTCAAACATTTCAGCGTAAGTAGTAGTGTGTTTTCCCTTATCCGAATAGTCGGATATTACGCTGGTTTTTAATTCCAGTTCGGGCGATAATTGATTGATTAAAGTGGATTTACCAACACCGGAATGTCCGGAAAAAAGGGTTTTATGACCAGCCAGTAATTCTTTAATCTCTGAAATTCCTTGCCCCGAGACCGTTGAACAAATAATACCAGAATAGCCAATCTGGTCATACATTTTTAAAATTTGGTTTTGATATTGGGCAGTTTCCGGATCGTATAAGTCGGATTTGTTATAAATCAGAGTAACAGGAATGTCGTATGCTTCGGCGGTAACCAAAAAACGATCAATGAAACCGAACGAAGTGCGGGGCGAAACCAGCGTGACTACCAGTAAAGCCCGATCTATATTAGCAGCAATTATGTGGGAATGAGCCGTTTTATGTGTTGATTTCCGGATAATATAATTTTCGCGTTCGGCAATGTGGTGAATAGCGCCCGTAGACTCGCCGGCTTCTTCCAGCTCAAATTCTACTAAATCGCCTACCGCTATGGGATTACTTACTTTTAAGTCTTTTAACTTAATTTTGCCCCGTAAGCGGCAGCGGTACATTTCCCCATCTTCGGTCCGGACAATATACCACGAACCGGTTGATTTCATTACTAATCCTTCCATGCTGAATTTGTTAGCCACTGCTGGCAAGCTGCTAAAATTTTAGTAGTAGCTCCGGCATGTTGCGCCAGGTAATGTATAGCTGTTTCTTTTATGTGCTTTCTTTTTTCAGGATCGCCGTTTATTTTCTCAAATTTGTCCCTTAGTTCCGAAGTGTTTTGAACGGGAAAAGCGCACTGCAAAGTTACTAAATCTATTGCTTCCTGAAATTTAGTAAATGCCGGCCCAAAGAAAAGCGGTAAGCCAAACACAGCCGCTTCCAAGGTATTATGCAAGCCTTTGCCAAAAGCGCCTCCAATATACGCGTAAGTGCCATAACGGTACAAGGATGCCAATAAACCCACATTATCAATAATTAATACGCGGTAACTTGAAACGGTATCTGGTTGCGCTAAGGAATACCGGATAGCTTTTCCGGCAAAATTCTGTAATAGTTTTTCTATTTCATCAGAATGAATTTCGTGCGGTGCGATAATAAACCGCATGGCAGATAAATTTTCCTGAATAAACGGTAGTAACACGTGCATATCGGCGGGCCAACTACTCCCGATAATAAACACAGGTTCGAGGTTTGTAAAATTGGCCACAATGGGTATTTGCTGCGCTTGGGCAGCAGTCTGCAGTACCCGGTCGAAGCGCGTATCACCGGCTATAGTTACGTGGTTTATCCCGCCTTGCTTAAGTAATTGAGCTGAATTTTCGTTTTGAGTAAATATATGAGTAAATAACTTTAAAATGTTGCGGTAAAAGCCGCCATACGATTTAAAGAAAAGTTGATTTTCCCTAAATATTGCCGAAATAGATATTACCGGAATTTGCCGTTGATGGAGTTCGAGTAAGTAATGGTACCAAAACTCGTATTTCACAAAAACCGCCAGGCGAGGTTGCAGCAACTCCACGAACTTACGAGCGTTAGCCGCAGTATCGAGCGGTAAGTAAAAAATGTAGTCGGCACCAGCATAATTTTTCCGCACTTCATAGCCCGAAGGCGAAAAAAAAGTAAGAGCAACCTTGTATTCAGGGTATTCTTGTTTTATTCTTTCTATAACCGGCCGTCCCTGTTCAAATTCGCCCAACGATGCGCAATGAAACCAAATAACCGGCTGCTTATTTCCGGCGAGTTTATCCTTCATAGCAGGAAAGAAATTTTGCCGGCCCGTAATCCATTTGCCAGCCTTCGTGTGAAAAGGGGCAGTGGTTTGAAGCAACAAGCCGTAAAATTGAATTCCCAGGTTGTAAAAGAATTTAGTCATGCATGTCTGGTTACAGGTTGCAAGTTACAGGTTGCAAGCTGGAAAATTAGAAAGTTGTCAGGTTTTAAGGTTGAAATTTAGAAAGTTGTTATGTTGTTAAGTTAAATAGATGTGGTATCCTTTGAACTTAAATTATATAGGTTTTTGGATTGAATCATTTTACAACCAATTAAAACTATTGTACTTATAAAAATGACAGAAACCCTCAACCTTACAACTTTCTAACTTTTTAACTTTCCAACTAATCAACCTTCCAACTACTTTCCTTTGAAATTGGGACTTCGTTTTTCTATAAAGGCGGCCATTCCTTCTTTTTGGTCTTCGGAAGCAAAGGCCAGGTAAAAGTTTTTGCGTTCCATTATTAATCCTTCTTCGAGGTGCGTCTCGAAGGAACGCAAAACGGCTTCTTTGGCTAACTTAACCGCTATAGGAGAAAGAGCAGCAATTTGCGCGGCGAGTTTTATAGCTTCCGATAAGTAAAGTTCAACGGGTACTACCCGGTTAATTAGTCCGTGCTTTTCAGCTTCTTCCGCGGATAAAAACTTGCCGGTTAAAACCATTTCCATTGCTTTTGCTTTGCCAATGGCTTTGGTTAAACGCTGAGTACCACCGGCGCCCGGAATCACGCCAATTTTTATTTCCGGCTGACCAAAAACGGCAGTTTCCGAAGCAATAATCATATCGCAGAGCATAGCAACTTCGCAACCACCTCCTAAGGCAAAACCCGAAACCGCTGCTATAATAGGTTTTTTCGTTTTTTTAATCTGATCCCAGGTGGCAAACTGGTCAATCTGGTACATGTCAATAGCCGATTTATCGGCCATTTGTTTTATATCGGCTCCCGCAGCAAAAGCTTTTTCGTTGCCGGTTAACACAATTACCCGCACTTCATTATCGGCATCTAAGTCTTGTAAGGCATTGCGCAACTCACTCATTAAAGGCACACTTAAGGCATTTAACTCTTTTGGCCGGTTAAACTCAATTAAAGCAATATGTGGTTGTACCGGATTGGTTACTTTAATAAATTCCATAAGTTAAATAGTAGGTAGCTTTTACAATAAAGTTTTAGGTTTTTGAAAAGAAGATACTAAAAACGCAGAAATAAGTATGGAAACATGCATAGCAATAGCCCCCTTAAAAGAAAACGCATTTACTTTATTTCCCAGTTCACTTACAATAATGTAGGACATTAATCTTCCTTCTATTAGATAGTAGACAATGTTCATGAATAGTATCTCAATAAAAAGAACCCAAATAAAAAACGTGGATTTAGTAACTGGTACTACAGCTTTGTAAATTGGAAAAAGCAAAAACTGAAGAACTGTTCCTGATATTCCTAGTACTAGCGTGCTGAATAGCAGAAACGAAAATAATTCATTATCCAGTTTATCAAATATAGCAATGGCTAGACCAAATAAAGTAAAAAGAATAAAGTGAAAAACTGTAAAACTCCAAAGTAATTTCAATTCCCTTATCTTTTATGATTAAGTACTTTAACCAAATTAGTTGAGATTATTAATAGTAAGTTGTTGAGCATTAAAATTTACTAAACTAATAACGAACAACTACTTACCTGTTGCACTTGTTATTACTTAGCTGATGCCGGTTTTACTAACAAACTGATACGTTGTGCGGGTACGCTGTTCCAGTAAAATTTCTTTCTCTTTTGTTAAACGAGTTATGCTTGGCTCGTCGTAATTTTTAATGGTAAATAAAGTTAAACCGGTATTGTAATGAATAGTAAAGTGGTCTTGTAAAGATTGAATAAACAGGTGGAGCCGGTTCGCGTCGTAATCTGTACAAACAGAGAATGAGATGGCAGAATTTTGCATTAAGTTGATCCTGAACCGATAATTAGCTAAAGCGGCAAAAATGGTGCTCAGGTTGCTTTCGTTTATAAAAGCAAAATCTTTCTCCTGAAAAGAAATTAAACATTGCTGTTGTTTCAAGATAAAGGCCGGCGCTATTTTATCGTGCCGGCAATCATGGATAATGGTGCCGGGGGCTTCTGGTTGCAGAAAGGATTTTACGTATAAAGGGATGCGGCTGGTGGCTAATGGTTTAATAGTTTTCGGGTGAATAACACTGGCGCCGTAATACGCCATTTCTACCGTTTCCTGAAAAGAAATTTCCTGGTACAAAACTGTATCCGGAAATAACTTCGGATCGGCATTTAGTAAACCCGCCACGTCTTTCCAGATGGTTACCGATTGAGCCGAGAGACAATGCGCAAAAATAGCAGCGGTATAATCCGAGCCTTCTCGCCCTAAAGTAGTTGTTAATCCATCGAAAGTGCCTCCCAAAAATCCTTGTGTTACTACGTGCTTTTCCTGCAAAAGTGGTTTTACATGGTTTTCAACGTTATTTTGGGTCAGGTTCCAGTCTACTTTAGCCTCACGCCAGATAGAATCAGTACGGATAATAGGTCGGCAATCCAGCCAGGTGCTGGGTACTTCTACGTGTTCCAGGTATTCGTTTAAAATTACCGATGCCAAGAGTTCCCCGTAACTTACTACCTGATCGTATTGCTTATCGTAAAAATCAGAAGCAGTAACGGTAAGTAAATAAGTCTCTAGTTGCTGAAATAAATTTTCTACTTGTTGATATACCGGATGTTGCGCCGTAAATAAATCTTGTAGTATCTGGTAATGGTATTGTTTCAGGTTATTTAATGCGGAGGTAAAATCTAGTTGCTGGAAGGCTTGTTCAAACACCTGCTCCAGGCCATTAGTAGTTTTACCCATGGCCGATACCACTACCAAAATAAAATTATTATCCGGAGGTTGGCTTTTAAGAATGGTCCCAACGTTGCGTACAGCCGCCGCATCTTTCACCGAAGCACCACCAAATTTAAATACTTTCATTTATTTGTTTTAAGTAGGCCAGGAACAATAAATTTTATTTTTTGATTTACTAATTCCGAGGATCCGCTTGTTATCCGGAGAATTGAGCCGGAAAGGTAAACTTTTAGCAAAAAAAAATCCTCTGAAAAGAGGATTTTTAATTTAAGATTCTTTATTGCTTGGTTCTTCGTCGGTTTCGCTAAGTGCTGGTTCGGCACTCATGGCATTTTCAGTTTCAGGGGTTGGTTCTGCTTCGGTAAAAGGTACGTATTTGCTTACAATACCATACCAATTTACTATTTTTTTAATGTCCGATACATACACCCGCGAGCGGTCGTAATCCGGAATAATTTCCTGAATAAAAGAAAATAACTCCGCGTTGCTCGACTTGCTGTTAACTGTTATCTCATCACCAAACTTCTGGCGAATCCGTTCAAATACTTCGGCAAGAGGTACGGTAACTTCGGCATCTTCGGTATAAATAGAAATCTCGTGCAGTAAAGAAATCCGATGCTTTGATTGCGCTACTTGTCGGTTGGCTTTATCGTCTAACGTTTCGATAATAACCCCGTTGCGGGTAGGGCTCACTATCCGGTATAAGCCGCTCATACCAGCTATAGAAGCTATGTCTTTTAAATTAACAGGCATAAATTGAGTTTTAATTAAAGTTTAAAATTAATCGGAATGCTGTAGTTAGAAGCAAAACCAGGCGCATTAAATTTTAATAATTTAACTACGCGTAATGCTTCATCGCCGCAGCCACCCCCAATGTTTTTAAGAATTTTGGCATTTGCTACTGTACCATCTTCGTTCATCGTGAAGCCTATAATAACCTGACCCATAATGCGGTTCCGTTTCGCTAGCGGAGGGTATTGCAATTCTTGCGCGATAAAATCGTACATAGCTGTCTGCCCACCTTCGTAAAATTCGGCGAAAGGCAATACCTTCTCCACTCCAACCTTATTCGTTTTTGGCGCATCTTGTGTTGGAGCAGTAGTTTGAGCCATGGCTGAATTAGCGGCTGCAAAGAAAGCAAAACTTAAAAACAAAATCGAAAATTTTAACTGCATACTTTTTATTTGATTATAAAGATGAAAGTAGAACGCAGCCGGGGTCAAGATTAGTGCCAAATAATTTTAATTTTTCCCCAGTTCAACGTTGGTTTGCTCAATGAATTGTAATAGCTCCTCACGACCATTTTTCTCTGCCGAAGAAGTAACATATAGGGGCGGTAACTCCTCCCAGGTTTGCAGTAAGGCTCTTTTGAAACCTGCAATGTTTGCCTGCGTTTTTTGGATGGATTGTTTATCTGACTTCGTAAATACGAGCACAAAGGGTACGCCCATTTCGCCAAGTAATTGAATAAAGTCTAAATCTGATTTTTGGGGTTCCAGGCGGGAGTCAATCAGCAAAAACACACAAGCCAGGTTCTTCCGGTTACGCAGGTAAGCCTTTACCATTTTTGACCATTTTTCCCGGGACGTTTGACTTACCCGGGCCCAGCCGTAACCCGGTAAATCGACCAGGTACCAGTTTTCATTAATTAAAAAATGATTGATTAATTGCGTTTTGCCCGGTAAAGAAGATGTTTTAGCTAATTTACTACGTTCGGTGAGCATATTAATCAACGAAGATTTTCCTACGTTAGAACGGCCAATAAATGCGTATTCCGGCAAATTTGTTTCGGGGCATTTGGCTACTTCGGTGTTGCTGCAAATAAATTTAGCTTCTTTTATAATCATTACTTTTCTTTTACGGCTCAACCAAACTTTTAACCTAAACAGCACACAGCGGTTAGTCGGGTTATGTTTTACGCAACAAATATAAGTAAAGTATAAAGAATGCCTGGCTTCCTCAATCCTATATACAATATGCTGTTTCTGCCTTTTATCTGCTAAGTACAAATGCCTAAAATAAAATACTGAATTAAGGAACAGTTTTCGAGGTTAGTATTGTTGGATGCAGTAAGAGATGCAAGATCTTTAAAAAATGCTCTTATATTTGCATTTAAAATGCTATTAGGTTAGGTTAATATTGTTTTTGTGCAAATTTTAATAAGTTAGGTTAAAGCTGGTGTATAGAACTGAAATACTTGCTGGTTTCTGTTTTAAGATTTACTAAAAACTCTAAAATAATATTATTTAACAATTACCGGCTAATGGCGCTGGAGCTAAATTTATTTTATTCTTTTTAAGTTATTGCCTATTCTTTTAACTGCTACTTCATGAATTATCTTTTCGGGAAATCTGCCAGAATTTTAGTGCTCCTTACCATTGCCCTCTTATTTTCTCTTGCCAGCCAGGCACAAAACTTGCGTAGCCTGATGAAAACGGGTGATAAGTATTTTGCTTTAGGAAATTACCGGGCAGCCATCCCGTATTACGAGCAAGCACTAAACGAAAATACAGATAATGCCGAAGCTTTATTTAAAGCAGGCGTGAGTTTTTTAGCTTACGATAAAGACCGGGCCAGCGATTATTTGTATAAAGCCCAGCGGTTAAACGCCCACATTTCGCCGGACATTGAATACTGGCTAGGCCGGGTTGACCACGTTAACTATCGTTTTGAGGATGCAATTCAGCATTACGAACAATACGCCAATACTTTAGCTAAAAAAGCAAATGCTCGGCAAGAATTGGCTATGTTAATTGCCCAAAGTCGATTCGCGGATAAAATGGTTCGTCAGCCGAAAGACCTTTTTGTGCGTAATTTAGGGCCAACCATTAACACTCCTTTTTCGGATCATAGCCCGGTTATATCAAGAGATAGTAAAACCCTTATTTATACTACCCGCAGCAGTCATGTAACTAATAACCCGGTAGCAACCGATGGGGAATATAACGAAGAAATTGTGGAAGCTATTCGCCTGGATGCAGATGATTGGTCGGCGCCCCGTTCATTAAGCCTGCACCTGAACAGCAAAGGCCACGATGCTTCTATTCAGCTTTACGATAACGAAACTAAGTTACTTTTATACCGCCAAACCGAAAACGGCGATTTTTACTATTCCATGAAAGATCACCAGGATTGGGGTGTTCCGCAAAAAGTACCGGGCCACGTAAATACCAGCAGCTACGAAAGTGATGCCTTTATAACGGCAGATGGTTCTACGATGTATTTTGCCACCAACCATTTTTCTAAAACGGGTGATAAAGATTTGTACGTTGCCCAAAAAACAATTAAAGGAGATTGGGGTAAACCCAAAAATTTAGGTAAAAACATTAATACTTCTTTTGACGAAGACAGTCCTTTTCTAACTGCCGATGGTAAAACCCTATATTTTACTTCCCGGGGACATGCTACCATGGGGGGTAGCGATGTATTTGTAACGCATTTTAATGAGGCAAGCCAAACCTGGTCAGAACCCGAGAACATGGGCTACCCGGTAAATTCACCCGACGACGACACGTACTTCCGGTTAAGTGCCGATGGCCTTACCGCTTATTTATCTTCGTACCGGATGGGAGGCTACGGCGAAAAAGATATCTGGTCGATAGATTTAAGTAAAAGTGTTTTAATACGGGGCTTGGTTTCTGATCAATTAGAAGGGAGCGCTGATTCTGAAATAGAAGTTGTTTTCAGTAGCAAACCCTTACATAATAAATTACTTACTTATTCGGTAATTATAACTCCCGGCACTCGTTCTTTTGAATTACCAGTGCAATCGGGCCGTACATATAAGGTAACTTTTTCTAAAAACGGTCAGGTATTCCCTACTCAGGAATGCAACGTGCCGGCAACTACAAACGAAAACGTAATTCTGGAAAAAGGTTTTTCCTTAGCCAAACTGCCCAAAGAAACAGCTAAAAGAAATTAAAAAAAAGTTTAAACCAATAATTATCAATATATTAGACACAAGACTTGTTTGTGTAATGTGTTTTATTCCTTCTTATTAGGGCGCATTAAAAAAGAAAATGTTAATAGGAATATTAAACTTACTTGACTTCAGGACTAAAGAAAGCTTAGACCTGATAAATATTAATGAACCTATTAATTCCAGAATATTTAAATTTTTTAAGTTTTATTTCATTATCTGCATTATTATACCCAGCGCTTTTATTATTGGGTTATATATTTTTACTCCACTTCAGCTTACCGCACTATTAACAGAAATATTAACAACGATAGGTTATGAAGGGGTGATAATATTTTATGCACTTCTTTTCTTTCTGACTGAATCTCTATTCAATCCAAAACTTATAATCTGCATACTTCAAATTCCAATGTTTATAGCAAATCCAAGATTTTTAAGGAAGGAAAGAAGAAGGAAAAGATTTGTAGAATTAAAGGAAAACTTTCATGACTTCCTATATGGAAGTATTAGAATTAGCTTGAAAATGGCTTTAATTATAACTTTAATAAATGCTTTTAAATAAAATAACGTGCCCTAATCACCCCTATACGGCAGCAATGCAGTCGCATAGCCAACCAAGATTACAGTTAAAATATTTTTTATTAAAGGATCCAATTAATTTTACACCTTTACTTAAGTAAAAACCAGAAGCATTAACTTTAATTTAAGGGCATAAAGTAGAGCTCCGATTAATTTAATATTATAAAAAGAATTGTACTTAAAATACAGTTCGAGCGTTTAATAGGCTAAACTCCGGTTTAGCCTATTTTTTTGTACCGAAGCTACGTAATACTAGTAATCAATCGTACTTTTGATCCAGGATTTAATAATAAAATATGGCCGTAGTTCCTTATAAAGATACCGCAGACAATAAAAAATCGCAGGTGGCGCAAATGTTTAACAGCATTGCGGGCAAATACGATTTTTTGAATCATTTTTTAAGTGCCGGAGTAGATATTTACTGGCGGAAAAAGGCCATTGATTTAGTAGCAAAATCAAAACCGGAGTTTATTCTGGATATAGCAACCGGTACCGGCGATTTTGCCATTGAAGCATTACGAATCAAACCCAAGAAAATTATTGGGGTAGATATTTCCGAGGGAATGCTGGAAGTTGGCCGTCAAAAATTGCAGAAAAAGCAAATCAGCCACTTAATTGAATTAAAAACCGGCGATTCGGAGAATTTGGAGTTTGAGGCTAATACGTTTGATGTGGTAATGGCCGCTTTTGGAGTGCGTAATTTCGAAAACCTGGAAAAAGGTCTGGCGGAAATGCACCGGGTTTTAAAACCAGGCGGACAAATAGTAATTCTGGAATTTTCTAAGCCCAGAGCTTTTCCGTTTAAGCAAGGTTATAATTTTTATTTTAAGCATATTCTGCCGGTATTTGGTAAGATGATTTCGAAAGACCGGGCGGCTTATACGTATTTGCCGGAGTCGGTACAAGCTTTCCCAGATGGCCCGGATTTTATTAATATTTTAAAACAAGTTGGATTTAAAGCAACAGCATGGCATTCTCTTACCTTTGGCATCAGTTCCATTTACGCGGGTACCAAATAACAGCAGGTTTCCTTTTTCTTTTTTTTACTGTTATTTACCAACCGGTACAGGCGCAAAAGAAAATCGAAAAAATTAATTTATCGAATCACGATGCCAAATCCATGCATTATGGTTTTCACCTGAGCGCCAACCTAGCCAAATTTAAGTTGGAGCATTCGCAGTATTTTGTAGATAGCGTTTACAAACCCGATGGTAGTACGCTTTTTTCAAAAGGCACGCCGGGCTTTAATATTGGCTTTGTTTTAAACAAGAAAATTACCCACTACGTAGATTTGCGCTTTTTGCCGGGCGTAGGATTTTATTCGCGCCGCTTGAATTTTAAAAATGGCGAAGGCGAAGAAAGCACCCAGGAATTTGGAATTACGGCGGCGGAATTTCCATTATTAGTAAAATTAAAATCGGAACGGCGCAAAAACGTGCGCATGTACGTGGTAGGCGGAGTGAAATCTTCGATAAACGTGGGCAATAAAAAGAAAGGTGATGCCGCTACTCAGCTAGAAATAAACGCGAATGATTTTGCTATTGAATATGGGGTAGGAGTAGATTTGTTTTATCCTTTCTTTAAATTCGCTCCGGAACTTCGTTTCTCCAATGGACTTACTAATTTACGGTCACCCGGCAATAATTTGGGAGCAAGAAGCTTAGATCGGGTTACTACTAATACGGTTACTTTGTATTTGTTTTTCGAAAATTAAAGTATAGTTCAGTCTAAAATGAAAGGGCGGGTAGTTTAATCTAACATAAAGAAAAAAATCATACAAAATAACGGTGGACTGTCGTCTATCGACTATGGACTAAACACTATGAATAAAATTGCTTTTATAACCGGCGCAACCTCGGGTATAGGTTGGGCTACTGCTGTAGCGTTGGCAAAAGTAGGCTACCGGATTATAGCCACTGGCCGGCGTGCCGAAAGATTAGAAGCCTTACAGAAAGATATTGACCAGGCAATTTTACCGTTGGTTTTTGATGTGCGCGATAAGCAGGCGGTAAAAGCCGCAATAGCTAGTTTACCCACGGAATGGCAACAAATTGATGTACTCCTGAACAATGCCGGCAATGCCCACGGTTTAGCTCCTATTCAGGATGGCGATGAGCTGGATTGGGAAATGATGATTGATATTAATGTAAAAGGTTTACTTTACGTATCGAAAGAGATTATTCCTTTTATGTTAAAGAGACAAGCCGGACACATAATAAATATTGGTTCGGTAGCCGGTAAAGAGGTGTATGCTAACGGAAACGTTTATTGTGCTTCTAAATTTGCCGTAGATGCGCTCACCCAGGGCATGCGCCTGGATTTAAATAAAGCGGGTATAAAAGTATCGGAGGTAAATCCGGGCTTGGTACAAACCGAGTTTTCGGAAGTACGGTTTAAAGGCGATAAAGAGCGCGCCGAAACCGTATACCAAGGCTTTCAACCTTTACTGGCCGAAGATATTGCCGACTTAATTGTATTTATGGTTACTCGTCCGGCGCATGTAAATCTGGCGGAAATTCTTATTTTACCTACCGCCCAAGCCAGCGCCACTACGGTTAAGAAAGTTTTATAAGACCTCCAAATATACGGGAGCCACGTTCTATTAGCTGAAATTAATTTTCAGAATGCAAGCCCATAATTAAAGGTAGCAGGTGCCAATAAAGTAAAAGGTGCAGTTATAAGATGGAATTCATAAAAATTAAAGAAACCTGCCTTTACGTAACGGATTTAGAGCAAAGCAAAGCTTTTTACCATAATAAATTAGGCTTGCCCATTATAAGTGAAGTACCGGGCCGGCATTTATTTTTACGGGTGGGTAGCTCGGTGCTGCTTCTTTTCATTGCTGAAGTTTCCCGTCAATCCACTGAAGTTCCTCCTCATTTTGGTTCGGGGCATTTGCATATAGCTTTTGAGACCAGCCCCGAAGAATATCTTAAATGGAAAGAAAAAATTAATGAGCAGCAAATTTCTATAGAACACGAGCACAACTGGGGCAACGGTTATTTATCCTTTTATTTCCGGGATCCGGACCAGCATTGCCTGGAAATAGTAATTACTGGTATGTGGGAAAAACCGTAAAGCTTTATTAAAAATGAAGCAAATTTTAATACTAGGTGCCGGTCGTTCTTCGGTTTACTTAATTGAGTATTTAATTGAGCAAGCACCCGTTCAAAATTGGCAAATAACTATTGCCGATTTGCAAACCCAACCTTTACAAAGCCGGTTAAATCCGTTCACTTTTGTATCCCTACTAAATATTAATATTCATAATCAGGAGCATTTAAACAACCAGGTACAACTTGCTGATTTAGTTATTTCTCTTTTACCGGCTGCTTTTCATTTAATTATTGCGCAAACATGTTTGGAGTTAGGCAAACATTTTTTAACTGCTTCTTACGTTACGCCCGAGTTAAAAGCTTTGCACGAAGCCGCCCAACAGAAAAATTTACTTTTTTTAATGGAAACGGGTCTGGATCCAGGTATTGATCACATGTCGGCAGTGGCCGCGATAGCTAAAATCCGGCAGCAAGGGGGCGAATTATACAGTTTTAAATCCTATACGGGTGGTTTAGTAGCGCCCGAATCTGATACAAACCCCTGGCATTACAAAATTTCTTGGAATCCGCGTAACGTAGTGTTGGCAGGGCAGAGCACAGCTCGTTTTCTGCAAGATAATTCACCTAAATACATTCCGTATTCACAATTATTCCGGCGTACAGAAAAAATAGAAGTAGCAGGATTAGGTTTAATGGAAGGTTACGCCAACCGAGATTCACTTTCCTACCAGGAGGCTTATGGCCTAGAATCTATTTCTACGCTTATCCGGGGTACTTTGCGCTGGCCAGGGTTTTGTGGGGCGTGGCGGCAATTAATTAACCTAGGACTTACCGACGACAGTTATTCTCTCCCTCTTTCTGGTAATAGCACCTTTTTCCAATGGCTGGAGAGTTACTTACCGGCTTCTTACCAAAACGTACCTTTACTAAATCGGCTAGCCGATTACTTAGATTTACCCGAGAATAGTGCCGAGATCCAGGCGATTCAGTATTTAGGTTTGCTGGAAGAAGAACCTATAGGTTTAGTAAATGCTACGCCGGCGCGAGTACTAGAACAACGCTTGATTCAAAAATTGCCTCTGCAAGCCGAAGATAAAGATTTAGTGGTGATGCAGCACGAGTTTGAGTTTATGCTGGCGAACAAACAACGGCGGTTAAGATCGGCATTAGTGGTAGTAGGAGAAAACGCTACCTATACGGCTATGGCGAAGACCGTAGGTTTACCTTTAGGATTGGCAGCTAGCTTATTATTACAAAATAAAATAACTCTTACCGGAGTACAGATACCCACCCACCCGGAAATTTACGAACCAATATTAAAGGGCCTCGAAAAATTGGGTATTAACTTCACTGAGCAGGAAGAAGTGCTTTAAATATGTAAATAATAGGGTTGTAGCAGTTGCTGAAAAGCCTCGGTATACTGATTATTTTTTGTCCGGATGTAAATAGGAGAAGATGCTTCCGGAGATACAATGGGTTGAGGTTGAAAGTGGAGAATACTCCGGATTTGTTTACCGGTTTCACTGGTAAAAACCGGAAGTTCTTGCCGAAGAAAAAGTTGATAAGTAGGAGCGGCGTTTTTGATTAATTGCGCTTCGTACGGCGGTAATAAAAGATACAAGGAACCGGTTGCTTTTAAAAACTTCTGACAAAACCGTAGTAAATCCGGAAAAGGTAAATCGGTGCTATGCATAGCCCGGTTGCGGCCACTGTCCGGCGACTTTTGCGAGGCCTGGTAAAAGGGTGGGTTACTTAAAATTATATCGTAACTTTCTTTATTTATCCGTTCAAAATCTTGCAAGCTGCCTTTGTATAAAGTTAGCCGATCAGCCCAAGGACTTGCCTTAAAGTTTTCGGTGGCTTGTTCGGCGGCCGCAAAATCTAATTCTACTGCGGTAATTTTAGCTGAGGAACGTTGCGCCACCATTAAGGCTAATAAACCCGTGCCCGTGCCTATGTCTAAAATTGAATTAGCGGTTTCTACGTCCACGTAAGCTCCGAATAAACAAGAATCGGTACAAACTTTCATGGCACAGCGGTCTTGCTCCACCCGAAACTGCTTAAACTGAAAATAAGAATTAGCCACTTTTACTTCGTCAATTTCTCGGCTGCTTCGTAACCGTAATCAATTAATAAATTAGGGCTTAAAGCACTTTCCACAGCCATTTCGTCGCAACGTTCATTTTCTGGGTGACCAGCGTGACCTTTAATCCAAACAAAAGAAATAGTAAATTTTCGGTAAAGCGGCAGAAAACGGGTCCATAAATCGGCGTTAGCTTTACCGGCGAATCCTTTTTTTTGCCAGCCAAATACCCATTTCTTTTCCACGGCATCTACCACGTATTTGGAATCGGAGTATATAGTAACAGGTATATTTTCGTTTTTTAAAGCTTCTAATCCCACGATTACCGCAAGCAATTCCATCCGGTTATTGGTGGTGCGCCGGTACCCGGCCGTAAGCTCTTTTACAAATTGCTTGTATTTTAATATAGTACCGTAACCTCCCGGTCCCGGATTTCCCCGCGAAGCCCCATCCGTAAATATTTGAATCATGTTTTTAGTCCATAGACCATGGTCGATAGTCCACAGACCAAAGCCCTACGTCTTTAAATTAAGTTTATTAGTTTAAATTGTTATATGTACTAGGTTCTGGTAAAGCAAGGGTTAAATTAAAAGGCATTATAAAGCAAGGCGTGCAGTGTAATAATTTTATTTTTTATCGGGCCTATCGTAAAATCACACTTATAGCTGTTTGTGAAGACACAAACAGCGGCACCGCGCATTAGCATTGTCCTCACTGTCAAACTTTTTAAATTCTGTATCTTTATTTATTATACTGGATGTTGTAATAAATAATTGATTTCAGCTAGTTAACTAAAAAAGGTCTAATGTCCTGATACATGTATCTTTTTACTTTAACCTTTCTTTTAAATTTTGCCCTACTTTTTGCTCAAATTCTACTTGCGATAATTTTAAGTCTTCTCGTTCATAAAGGGCTAAATGCCCTATATTATTTGCCCTTGAAAGCTGGTAAGCAAAATCTATTTTTCGCATTGTTTCCGCCGAAGCACATAAGTTTTTGTGTTTGATTTTTCTGTTTAACCGGTATTTTTTATCAACCAGTATAACTTTGTTCTTAAGCAGATGGAATTTTACAGAATCATTTTGCTGATTAAAGCGAGCTAAGCTATTCAATGGAATAGTCATTTGCCGATACTTGGCATACGACCACGAATACCAATGATTGAACAATTCGTATTTTAATTCACTATTGTTAACGGTAATTACAATATCATAATGGCCCGGGAAAAATTTTGATCCTTTTCTGGAAGTAAATTCATTCTGCGCGAAAGCATTAATTGGGAAGGTTAACCAAAATAAAATCGCTATTGAAATTTGCCTTCTTACAATAACCTTGTCCATTATGAAACAGAAAAACCTTTCAACCTTCTAACCTACTCCAAAATGAATATTGCTTTTGAATAATTTTATGGCAATAGCAAGTAATATAACGCCGAATACTTTCCGGAGAATATCCGAACCGCTGTCACCAAGTTTTCGCTCAATCCAACTCGACGACTTAAGTACGATGTACACAAAAACTAAATTAATAACTATACCCACTAAAATATTGGACAGAGAATACGCTGCCCGAAGAGATAGGAGAGTAGTAAGCGTACCGGCCCCTACAATTAACGGAAAAGCCAAAGGAACAATAGAACCGGTCTTAGAATTAGGATTAGATTGAAAAAGGTGAATACCCAACACCATTTCCATACCGATTAAAAACAAAATTATGGCACCTGCTAAGGCAAACGACTCAAAATCGAGCCCGAATAATTTTAAAATCTCTTGTCCCAGAAACAGGAAAACAATCATGAGTACGCCTGCTACTAAGGTGGCTTTTTCTGATTGAATTACTCCTTCGCGTTTTCTTAATTCTATAATAATAGGAATGGAACCCAGTATATCAATAATGGCAAATAATATTAAAGTAACTGATAAAATTTCTTTAAAGTTAAACATGAGGCAAAATAGACGGTGGCGCGTGTTTTTTCATAAAGCCGCAAATTTAAGCGTAATATTTCAGAAAAAATTCTTTTAAGATTTCATATTCCTCATCGTTAATGGCCGGAAAATTAGCAACCCGGAAGCTATTTTTAGCCCAGGCACCGTAACCATTTCCTAATGTTAGGTTGTGGCGGGTTGCATTTCTTTTTACTTCCTCCACTAGTTTAGGATCAGCTTTTATAGCTAAAACCGTATGCGACCGCACATCCGGATTTTCGACCAGCAAAGTTAAATTGCTGGTTACTTGTTCCTGAAAAAAATCGTAAAGTTGTTGCGCCCGCTGCACTAAATCTTTATCAATTACTTTTATTAAGGGGCGTTGCTCCAGTACTTTATTTAGTAAATAAATATTTAAAACATTAGGCGTATGGGTGGTCTGAAAGTTTAACATTTTCTCGTACATAGGCACGAGGCTATTGTAATGCCTCCGTTCGTTTAACTGTTTGGCCCGAATAATAGTACGCGGCGAACACACCATAATTCCCATTCCGGCGGGTAAACCAAAACATTTTTGCACCGAAGCGTACCAAATATCGGCTTTAATGTATTTTAAATTAATGCCGGCCATAGAAGAAGTAGCATCCACGGCAATAAGCGGATCCGGAAAACGATTTAGCAAATTCAGAATGTTATTTTCTTTTATTTGCGTACCATTAGACGTTTCGTTTTGCGTAATGCAAATTACATCTGTTTGGGCCGGAATATTTAATTCGTTCACGTTTATTTCGGCATTTAGGTCAAAAGCAATGCCAGTGGAATTTGGTTGTAATTTACGGGCATATTCCAGCCATTTTTGCCCAAAGGCCCCATTGTAAACATGAAAGCTAAGCTGTTTTACTAAACTTTGAGTAATAATTTCCCAGCATTCGGTGGCCGATGAGGTAAAAAAAACATAGTAATCCTGCGGAATATTGAGCTTTTTTTTCAGCAGAGCGACGGTGTTTTTCGAAATCTCCACAAATTTTTCGCTCCGGTGCTGTATACCGAGGATACCTTCCTCGAAGGCCAGGGCTAAATAATCTTTTACTTGATCGTAAACCTTAGAAGGGCCCGGATAAAAGTTTAAAGAAGGTAGGGACATAATGATTTTTTAATGAAAAATGAAGCGTAAGGCAGATCTACCAACGGTTAGTTAAGCGTTTTTGTAGGCGAAACCTACTGTTTTGGGTCTCAGATTATTGAGGTAAATTAAGCCTAACCGGTAACCTTCTAAGCCAAAACCTACAATACAACCTTTACAATTTTTGCTGATATAACTCTTATGCCGGAACTCTTCGCGGGCATATACATTGGATATATGTACTTCAATTACTGGTGTTTCTATAGCCGCAATAGCATCGGCTAAAGCAATGGAAGTATGCGTATAGGCTCCGGCATTTAATAAAATTCCTTTATACGAAAAGCCTACCTCGTGTAATTTGTTTATCAGTTCACCTTCAATGTTACTTTGATAGTATTCCAGTTCTAAATCCGGAAATGCAGTTTTTAATTCTTCAAAATAATTATCAAAAGAGCGGGTGCCGTATACCGATTTTTCGCGGGTGCCCAGTAAGTTTAGATTTGGACCGTTTATAATAAGTATTTTCATAAAGTAGTTTCTGTTTTTACTAAATCAAAGGTAGAAAAAATTAGTCCGGCTGCCTAAAACAAACTAAATACAGGAGAGTAATTAGCTAGTTACGTTTGGTTCTTTAATTAATATAGTGCTTATTTGCTTTTTTATGTAAAATAGAATAATGAACTGGAACACCGGACTGCAACAATTTAAAGCCTACTTGCAACTTGAAAAATCTTTATCGGGCAATTCGGTGGAAGCCTACCTTCGCGATGTTCCAAAGTTAATTCAATCTTTAGAGGCAAACAATCTTTCGGTGGGACCTTTGGAAGTGCAATCCTCGCATGTACAAGGGTTGCTTAAATGGGTGAATGAACTCGGCATGACTCCTCATTCGCAAGCACGTACGCTTTCGGGCATCCGGGCTTTTTATAAGTTTCTGATTATGGAAGATTTATTGGCTGCCGACCCCACGGAAACTATAGAAGCTCCTAAATTAGACCGCAAATTACCCGATACGCTTAATTACGAAGAAATTACTCAATTATTGGATGCCATCGATGTTTCTACCCCAGAAGGAACCCGCAACAAAGCCATGCTCGAAACTTTGTACAGTTCAGGTTTGCGCGTATCCGAATTAGTAGAGCTCCGATTAAGTAATATTTACCGCGATTTAGGCTTTGTAAGAGTTATCGGGAAAGGCAGTAAAGAACGGCTGGTGCCCATTGGGCGGGATGCCTTAAAATATTTAAAAATTTACCTCGAAGAAATTCGCTGTCATATACCCATTAAAAAAGGGCAAGAAGATTATGTTTTTTTAAACCGCCGGGGTGCCGCACTTACCCGGGTAATGGTATTTACCATCATTAAAAATCTGGCGCAAAAAATCAGCTTAAATAAAACTATTAGTCCGCACACTTTCCGGCATTCCTTTGCTACTCACTTAATTGAAGGAGGCGCCGACTTAAGAGCCGTACAAGAAATGCTCGGCCATGAATCCATTACTACCACCGAAATATATACTCATTTAGACCGGGATTATTTAAAGCAGGTCATTCAGGATTTTCATCCGCGCAGTTAATATAGATTTGTTCTATATTATTTTATTTAACTGCATAATATTGCCAAAAAAAATTAGTAAAATGCCAGCATAAAAGTCGACTTTAACGGAATTTGTCATCCGGATTATATTCATTTGATGAAAGTTTACCGCTGCTTTTTATTTTTTAGTTGTATCCTTCTTTTTCATTCGCGCGCGCAAGCCCAACAGGTAGTGCCTTCAACCGTTTCCACTCCGGATACAATGGTACTTATTTCGGCTTCGGCTACTAACCAGCCTTTAGTTCAGGTATTAACCACAATTCAGGAGAAGTACAAAATTCGTTTCTATTACCGCCCCGAATGGTTAGAAGAAAAAGTAGTTACCCTTAACATCAATCAAGTGCCTTTAAGTCAAGGCTTGAAACAAATTTTACAGGGAATCACGCTGGATTTTATTATTTACCACCCAACAGCCGTAGTAATTTTGCCTAATGCCACTACTATAGTAAATAATGCTGCTGAAATAAAAGAAGAAAAAACCTTCGTTGAAAGTGATAAAGTAATAATCGGGGATCGGCGATATGCCCGCGTAAATAAGAAACTTACCTTAATGGGTTATTTGAAAGATAGTATTTCCGGCGAGCCGATTATTGGTGCCAATGTGGTAGAGAAGAATCAGGGAATTGGTACTGCCACCGATAAAAACGGTTTTTATTCTTTGGTACTCAGTACGGGCTACCATCCGCTTACGTTTAGCTCGTTAGGCTATGAAAATGCCGAAAAAGTAATTGCCTTGTACAGCAATGGTACTTACAATCAATCCTTAGTAAAATCAGCAGTTCAGTTATCCGAAGTTGAGATTAGAAGTAGAGCTAATAAACTGGATAATCTGGCCGCTATTCAATCCGGGGTGACGAAACTGGATTTAAGTCAGGTAAAAAAGTTACCGGCTTTTATGGGAGAGATAGACGTGGTGAAAACCTTGAAACTTATGCCCGGCGTAAGTTCTATTGGCGAGGCAGCGAGTGGTTTTAACGTGCGGGGCGGCAACGTAGACCAAAACTTAATTTTAATGGATGAGGCTCCTATTTTTAATTCTTCGCACTTGTTTGGGTTTTTCTCGGTTTTTAACCCCGATGCTTTGCAAGATATAACTTTATACCGCGGCGGCATTCCGGCTCAGTACGGCGGACGCATTTCTTCGGTGCTGGAAGTAAAGCAAAAAGAAGGGAATTTTGAGAAATGGGAAGGAAACGGTGGCATTGGTCCGATAACCGGCCGCTTAGCTTTGCAGGGCCCCATTATTAAAAATAAAACGTCGGTTTTGGTGGCAGGTCGTAGCTCTTATTCTAACTGGGTTCTTAACCGCATGCACGACTCCGATCTAAGGCAAAGTAAAGCCTCTTTTTATGATGTTTCGGCTAAGATAAGTCACAAACTCTCCGATAAAGATAAAATTACTTTAACCGCTTATTCCAGTCAGGATAAATTTGGTTTTGCCGTGGATACTATTTACAGTTGGTATAATAAAGCCGCCAGTTTATTATACGGCCATACTTTTACCGATCGGTTTTTTCTGGATGTAGCCGCCGTGTATTCTGATTATAATTTCCGGATTAATGTGGATGAACCAAATAATGCCTCGGTTTACAAAAACGGAATCCGGCAACAAAGTTTAAAAGCTACATTTACTTATATTACCGGTCCGCATGAGTTGCAATTTGGCGCCATGGTAAATAATTATTTATTCTCGCCGGGCCAAATAAAACCGAATTCCAGTTACTCGCAAATAATACCCATTACGCTAGATGCCAAAAGAGCCCGCGAAGGAGGTATTTTTATTAACGATGAGTTTACCATTACGCCGCGCTTATCTTTAATGGCCGGAATCCGGTTTTCCGTTTACCAACACTTAGGCCCCGGTAAGGTTTTCAGCTACGCCGAAGATCAACCGCAAAAAGAAGAAACTATTATTGATACTCTTCAGTACGGTTCCGGCAAAATCATGAAAACTTACGGAGGGATAGAACCGCGCCTGTCTTTGCGATTTAGATTAACGGAAAATTCGTCGGTAAAAGCCGGTTATAACCGCATCCGGCAATATATTCATTTAGTATCCAATACAGCGGCCGCTTCGCCGGTGGATACCTGGACTACGAGTAGCACGTCCATCCAGCCTCAAATTGGCGATCAGGTAAGTTTAGGGATTTTCCAAAACCTGGCCCAAAATACCTTTGAGACTTCTGCTGAAGTTTATTATAAAGACATTCAGCATATTCTGGATTATAAAAATGGCGCTGTTCTTTATTTAAATAATAATTTAGAAACAGAATTGTTGCAAGGCAAAGGAAGGGCTTACGGAGCAGAATTTACTTTAAATAAAAAATCCGGCCGTTTATCGGGCTGGGTAAATTATACGTATAGCCGCATCCAGTTGCAGATTAATGGAAAAACTCCCGAAGAAACCATTAACTACGGCGAATACTATCCGGCTAATTACGAGAAGCCGCATACATTAAATATTGTTAGTAATTACCAATTTAACCGGCGGGTTAACTTTGGAGCTAACTTTACTTATAGTACCGGCCGGCCAATATCAGCTCCTATTTCCTACTACCAATACGATGTTTTCTCGGTGCCTAATTACGCTTTACGCAATCAATACCGGATACCAGACTACCACCGCCTGGACTTATCTATCGGGATACAAACCGGTTATAAGAAAAAGAAAAAATGGGCCGGTTCCTGGAATTTTAGTGTGTACAATGCGTATGCCCGCAAAAATGCTTATTCCGTTTTCTTTAAAAAAGTATACGGGGCTCCGCCACAACCTTACCGTTTAGCCGTAGTGGGAACCTTAATACCGTCTGTTACCTATGATTTTAAATTTTAAAAAATGCAGTCTACCGTTTGGAAATACTTTTTAGTTTTATTGGCTTTAACCAGTTGCATTGACCCGGTAAATATTAACTTAAAACCGGAACCCGACCAACTGGTAGTAGAAGGATTAATTACCAACGAAAGTACGCAAGCCCCGATAAAAGTAGCTTATACCCAGCCTTATACCCAGCAAGTAGGCGTTATTCCCAAACCCCTACAGAATGCTACCATTTATGTTGAAGATCAGAATAATAACCGGTTTAATTATTACGAGAATGCTCCCGGTAACTACATTCCGGAATCTTTTACCGGGGTAGTAGGTAACACGTACACCTTAACTATTATAACCGAAGGAAAAAAAGTTTACCAATCCAAGCCCGAAAAAATGGTTCCTACCAATCCCGTGGATGGAGTTTCGGCGGAGTTGCGCGCCCGCCCGAAAGTAGATAGCCAGGGCGACGAAATAATTGAATACAGTTTCCAGACTTTTGTAAATACCAGCGACCCTGCCGAGGAAAAAAATTATTACATGTGGCGGTGGATTGGAACATACGAGGTGCACACGCAGCCACAGGATCATACCCGGGATGTACAAGGAACTCCCGTACCCGATCCATTACCTTGCTGCGCGGTTTGCTGGGTAACGGAAGGCCACCATAATATTTCCGTTCGAAACGATGCGTTAATTAATGGTAATAAAATTATTAAACAACCCATTGCCTTACTGCCCATTTTACCTGAAAACTTTAGTTTCAGATACCATTTAAGAGTAAAGCAATACTCCCTTACGGAACCGGCTTATAATTTCTGGCGGATTCTTACCTCTCAGGTAACGGGGGTAGGTTCGGTGCAAGATCCGCCACCCGCGTCGGTGCATGGTAACATATTTAACGTGGATGATGAAAAAGAAGTGGTATTAGGTTATTTTGGAGCTTCGGCGGTTTCCACAGATGCTTTTTTCATTGATCGGGGCGAGGTGCCATTCGCTATTCCCCGCTTTATTTACGCAGATGATTGCCGGGTTTTAAAAAATAGCACGGCAACTAAACCAGATTTTTGGTAAACCAGATTTAATTACCTGCTTTCATGTTTCAAGCTTCTAAATATTACCTGGTAACAAGTTTAATGGGGTGGTGCCTATTTTTAGCGAAACCGGTTACGGCTCAAACTTTACCCGAAAAACTATCTACTTTTTTTAAACAACATGCTACCGAAAAGCTGGCATTGGTTACAAGTAAGCCTGTTTACCAAGCAGGTGATACCATTTATTTTCGGGTGAATAGTTGGCAAAATACTTCGGAAAACCTGATAGAAGTACAATTGCTTTCTCCGGAATCGGGGAACAATAACGCAACTAAAGTCTTATTAAAAGATGGTGTTACCATTAGCTACATAACCTTACCAGAAAACTCGGCCAGCGGAGATTATATCTTGCGGGTTTTTAATTCTGTTGGATGGGAAGCGGCGGAGCTTATTCACGTGTATAATCCTGGTCAGGCAACTGCCGGGTATAAAACCAGCAATTGGGCAAAATCTGGTAATAACGAGAATTTGCAAATTTTAAAGAACCCAAATAACTGGGAAATAAACTGGCAACTCTCCGGAAAACCGACCGAAACGAAAGGTTGGTTTTTAATGACGGATTTAACTCAGGTGCTCTTCTCGCAGGAAGTTGATTTTACCGCTTTAAACGGAAAAATTACGGTTCCTTCCGAAGTTGTTAATAGTAACCAGGTTCAGCTATTGCTGGCGCAAAGTTCCGGCGAGATTCTTTCTAACAATACCCTTTATACTGCTGAATCTAATAAAAATGCTCTCGAATTAAAACTAAATAAAAACACCTACAACCTACGCGAACCGGTAAACCTGACTCTTACACCTGAAAAATCGTCTCCAGTTGTTAATTCTTTCATTTCGGTGCGGGTTCTGGAAATGTTAGATTCCATTCCGTCTACTGTTTTACACAATACTCCATTAGGTAAATCCTTTTATCTGCAAAAAAGCCTACCCGTACTTAATTTCAAAAAAATTCTGGCAACCAGCTCTACTGTTACACAGGAATATATTTTTACTTTAAAAGGCCGCATTGTTAACATTACGGATAAGAAACCCATAGGCCATAGCTTAATTCATTTATTAGTACCAACTACCAATCAACTAGAAGTAGTTTACTCCGATAAAGATGGAAGAATTCAGGTGGAATTAGACCCCTTTGAAGGGACCAAACCATTGCTCTTTCGGGCTATTCAGGATGGAGTAGAATTACGTAACCTGGAATTTATTCCTGATTCTACGCAACCTACTACTCCCTGGCAACTAAATTATTCCAGTAATACCTTTAACCCGACAGAAGAAAAAATAGTAAATAAATTTAAAATTCTGAAACAAATTGATCAGGCTTTTCAGCAGAGAAACGAAGCAAGCGTAGACGATCAAAGTAATTATTTAAGACCAAGCCAGTTTGCCGAAAGTAAATTAAAGCCTACTACCAGCTACGATTTACAGTCGTACGAGAAATTTAGTACGGTAACGGAAATATTCCGGGAGCTTATTCCGGCAATTGAAATTATAAAGCGAAAAGATGGAGTGCATGCCCGCTTGTACGCCCGGCTATTAAAAAGATTTTACACCCATTATCCTTTGTTTTTAGTAGATGGTATTCCAAGTTATGATATAGAAACTATCCTGAATCTGCCGGCCAATCAATTAGTAAAGATTGATGTATTTAACACCACTACGGCTTTGGCTCCATTTGATGTGATTAGTACGGGAGGCGTAATTGCCTTGTACACCAAAAACCGCAATTTTAATCCGGCCATTTTACACGATAATTATATAACCGTAACCGGAACTGCTCCTTCCATTTCTGCTCCCAAATTTAATCGGCCCGAACCCACCATTCCGAATTTTGGTCCTTTGGTTTTTTGGAACCCTTTGCTTAAAACAGATGCGAACGGAGCCACCAATCTCTCCTTTACCACCAACGATCAGGTCGGAAAATTCCTGATTGAAGTTACCAGCACCGCTCCAAATGGTGAAGTTAAAACAGCCACTACCAGTTACACCGTCGAAGCCCAGAAGTAAGCCACAGTTAAGCTAAACGGTTTTACTTAAATTGAAGGATAAATAGCTTCTATAAAAAGGAAGGAATGTAGTATCTCAAACTCCAATTTCAGCTTTAATACTTTAGAAAGATTTTAATTGGGAGGTGGGGTAAAATTGGGCGGACCGTACCCACCAAAGTTTTGGGCAACCCGGGCAAAAGGTACCTGCGGTTGCTGATAAGGGTTTTTAGAAATACGGGCGGCACAACCCATATATTGGAAATTAATACTTAATAGATTTTTCCGGTGCGGAGGAGAATGCAACCAACCATACACTAATGCTTCGGCGTAGGCCAGGTAAGTATAAGGCTTAAACAACTGGCGTGTATCGCAATTTATATAATTAAAAGACTCTTTTCCTTCCCGTATCGGACAATACTCCGGCTTGGTATCCATAATATCGTACTGGGCAATATTTTCCGCTGAATAATGAAAAAAGCCGCCAAAAGCCGTTATCCGCTTATCTGGGGTTAAGTAAGCTAGTTGTTTGAAGTTGTAATGATCGTAAAAATCCAAATCAATCATAGCCTTTGCGTGGAAAGTAGCGGACCGGTGCAAAGCGGGCAAATACTGCAAAAGGGGCACTCCTTCTTTAGCCCGGATTTTATTAGTAACCTGAAAAATGGCTGCGTCCAGCAGTTCGTAATCAGGCTGTTTTAGGGGAATACTTTTCCGGACACTGGGCAATTTTTCAAACTCCTGCCAGGTTAAAGTATAAAAAGCCGGTAGTATGAGCTCTTGCCGAGGCACCGGCCAATATATAAACCACATAATGAAAGCTATCAGCAGGTGCACAGTATTTTAATATTATAAATTGTTCTTATTCAGAATAATGTATTAAGAATTTTTAGAAACCACCGAATTAGTAAAAGCAGTTCTTACATTTTTGCGCTTAGTGCCTTAACTTTACGGTATGTACAAACCGCTAATTCGTCCGCTGCTTTTTCAAATCGATCCGGAACAGATTCATGATCTTTCGTATCCGGTAATTAAAACAGCCTTTAAATTGCCGTTTGCGGCACAACTCGGGAAAAATATATTCCGGGTAGATTATCCTGCTTTAGAACGCGAAGTATTCGGGTTAAAGTTTCCGAATCCGGTGGGTTTGGCGGCGGGTTTTGATAAAGATGCCCGTTTGGTAGATGAGTTTGAAAATTTCGGCTTTGGCTTTCTGGAAATTGGTACTTTAACTCCCATGCCCCAACCCGGTAACGAAAAGCCCCGGCTGTTTCGCTTGCCTAAAGATCAGGCTATTATAAACCGGATGGGATTTAACAACCGGGGGGTAGAAGTAGCGGCGCACCGGCTACGCAACCGAAGAGGGAATATTATTATTGGCGGCAATATTGGTAAAAATAAAGTAACGCCGAACGAACAAGCCTTAAAAGATTACTTGTATTGTTTCGATGCCTTGTACGAGGTAGTAGATTATTTTGTGGTAAATGTGAGTTCCCCCAATACCCCCGACTTGCGGGCCTTACAAGACAAAGAACCTTTGCAACATTTACTCTCGGAATTGCAGAACCGCAACCAAAGTAAATTAAAAGCAAAACCTTTACTGCTAAAAATTGCGCCGGATTTAAATCAAAATCAGTTAGATGATATTATTCAGATTGCCGTAGATACCCAACTGAGCGGTATTATTGCAACCAATACTACTATTAGTCGCGATAATTTACTTACCAACCAGGCCCAGGTTTTAGCCATGGGAGCTGGCGGATTAAGCGGTAAACCCCTTACCCAGCGTTCCACTGAAATTATTCGTTACCTGCGGCAGCATTTGCCCCCCGCTATTCGCCTGATTGGGGTAGGAGGAATTATGACCGCTGAGGATGCCCTGGAAAAGTTAGATGCGGGCGCCGATTTAATTCAACTATACACGGGTTTTATTTACGAAGGCCCAGGCTTGGTCCGGCAAATTAATCAGGCACTTCTTAAAAGAACAAAGTGGTAACCTTAAATTTTGTTCTGGCTAATTAAGATAAAAATGTAAATTAGAGTTTTCTTCAAAAGCATGGCGACGAATACTTACAAACGGGAGGCAGATAATGTGCCGAAAGCAAAAAATAGCCCGAAGGCTAACAATGAGCCGGTTAGCCGCCCTTTACAAGCACCTAAACCGGTAAAAACAGCTTCTCCGGGACGTTCTTTTCCAAAATTAAAATTTTTTAGCCTCGGCTTTCTCCGTGATCGGCGGTTTCATTTATTTATTGGCTTTACTTTGCTGCTGGCAGCTTTGTATTTACTAATTGCCTTTATTTCTTATTTATTTACCGGTCCTGCGGATCAAAGTGTAGTTGAGGCGCTGAACACCAATAACTTAAAGGATTCTGGCCTGGAATCGGAAAACTGGCTGGGTTTGATTGGCGCCTGGATTTCGAATTATTTTATTTATAAGTGGGTAGGCGTTGCCTCCTTCTTTATTATTCCCATTATTTTTTTCAGCGGCTATAAAATTTTATTCCGGCGTACCCAAGTTTCTCTTTCGTATACCTACACCATTTGTATGTTTGCTACGGTGTGGTGTAGTTTACTGTTGGGATATATAGTGCTGCGCCTGAATCGGGTCGAAGATTTATCTTTTTTAAGTGGGGGCATTGGTTACGAAACAGCTCTGTGGTTTGAAAGTCTGATTGGCTTAGGTACCGCTTTTTTACTGGCTTTTTTACTCATTATTTTTGTCGTTTTCTTTTTTAATATTACCAGTCTTTCGAGTAAAAAAGTAGTGGAGAAATCCGCTAATAATAACCTGCCTACTGACAACCGGTCGGCTGTAAATGCCTGCAATGCGGCTACTTACGAGCAAGAATCAACCGGCATAAATCAATATACCAATCCTACTGTCGAAATAAAATCAGAGGAAATTCCGGAAGAAGTTGTAGAAGATCTTTTGGAGGAAGAACCAGAACTGGTTTTAACCCAGAATTCTTTTACGGATAAAGCCAATGTTGAATTAACTATTACTAAATCGCCCAGCTTTACCGTTGAGTCTTCTGCTGTTAGTAACGGAAACAGTATGTCTCCTACTAAACCTTTAACCGGAGGCATTCAACTGGATATAGAACCAATGCCGGATTACGAAGATGAGCTTTTCGATGACGAAGACTTGTTTTCGGATGAAGACGAACTCGGTAAGAATTCAGATGCACCTTTAAATAATACAGCTAATATTCTTTCTCCGGCTCCTGAATTTAAAATTACTGATTTACCAGTAGAGCCTTTGGGCCGGGAAATGGAAAATTACGATCCTACTCTGGACCTAGCCCGTTACCAATACCCCAATATTGAACTGCTTAACGACTATAATTCTGGCAAAGTACAAGTTTCAAAAGAAGAACTGGAAGCCAATAAAGATAAAATTGTAGAGACGCTGGCTAATTACGCCATTGGCATTGCCAGTATTAAAGCTACCATTGGACCCACTGTAACGCTTTACGAAATTGTGCCTGACGCCGGGGTTCGTATTTCCAAAATTAAAAATCTGGAAGATGATATTGCCTTAAGTTTGGCGGCCTTGGGCATCCGGATTATTGCCCCAATTCCGGGCAAGGGAACGATCGGGATTGAGGTGCCGAATAAGAAAAAGGAAATGGTGGCCATTAAGTCTATTCTGAGTACCGAAAAATTCCAGAAAAGCGAGATGGATTTACCGATTGCTTTTGGTAAAACCATTACCAACGAAGTATTTATTACTGATTTAGCTAAAATGCCGCACTTGCTTATGGCCGGAGCTACGGGTCAAGGGAAGTCGGTGGGGTTAAATGCGATTCTTACGTCTTTGATTTATAAGAAGCACCCGAGCCAGTTAAAGTTTGTGTTAGTAGACCCGAAGAAAGTGGAGCTTTCTTTATTTAATAAAATAGAACGCCATTTCTTAGCCAAATTACCCGACAGCGACGAGCCTATTATCACCGACACCAAAAAAGTAATTAATACGCTTAATTCGTTGTGCATGGAAATGGACATGCGCTACGATTTATTAAAAGATGCCGGTTGCCGCAACCTGAAAGAATACAATCAAAAATTTATCGAACGCCGTCTCAATCCGAAAAAAGGTCACCGCTTTATGCCCTTTATAGTTTTGGTAATTGATGAGTTAGCGGATTTAATGATGACGGCCGGTAAAGAAGTTGAAACGCCTATTGCCCGTTTAGCACAGTTAGCCCGGGCTATTGGTATTCACCTGGTGGTTGCTACCCAGCGACCGTCGGTTAACGTTATTACGGGTATTATCAAAGCCAACTTCCCGTGCCGGATTTCTTTTAAAGTTACTTCTAAAATAGATTCCCGCACTATTTTAGATACTGGCGGAGCCGAACAATTAGTAGGCCAGGGCGATATGTTGTTTTCGGTAGGATCGGACTTAATTCGTTTGCAGTGTGCTTTTGTGGATACGCCCGAAGTAGATCGTATTTGTGATTTTATTGGCGATCAGCAAGGCTATAACGATGCTTATTTGTTACCTGAGTTTTTTGGAGATGAAAGTGGTAACGATAAAGCTGATTTTGATCCGGCTACGCGTGATTCTTTGTTTGAGGAGGCAGCCCGAATTATTGTAACGCACCAGCAAGGCAGTACTTCGTTGTTGCAACGCCGGTTAAAATTAGGCTATAATCGGGCCGGACGGTTGATTGACCAACTAGAAGCAGCCGGAGTGGTAGGACCTTTTGAAGGCAGCAAAGCTAGGGATGTTTTAATCCCGGACGAATACAGTTTGGAACAATTATTGAATACAATGGAAAAATAAGAAATATCCAAAGTTACGTCCTTCAAAAAATTATGAAAAGAATCACTCTGTTCGTATTTATTATAGCTTTAACCATAAACCAGTTTGCGCAGGCTCAAGACCCAAAGGCTCGTCAGATTTTGGATGCGATGAGCAAAAAGTACCAATCCATGAAGGCCTTTCGGGCTAATTTTAACCAAACGCTGGAAAACACCACCAGTAAGGTAAAAGAAAATCTGGAAGGGGAAATTACAGTAATGGGAAATAAGTTTCGTTTGAAAACCGAAGATCAGGAAATCATTAATAATGGCAATACCATCTGGACCTATATAAAATCAGAAAACGAGGTAAATATCTCGGAGAACGATCCGGATGATGAGGCCATGACCCCAGACAAAATCTTTACTATGTACAAGAAAGGCTACAAGTCGGCTTACGTAGAAGAAGCAAAAGAAGACGGGGAATTATGCGACGTTATTGAGCTTTCGCCCGAAGACCGGAATGACCCGGTTTTTAAAGTGCGTTTAAACATCAGCAAAAAAGATAAATCTTTAAAAAGCTGGAAAATGTTTCGCAGTAATGGAAACCGTTATACCTACACCATCACTAATTTCGCCCCTAACCCAAATGTAGATAACAACTACTTTGCTTTTGATAAATCTAAATTTAAAGGAGTAAAAGTAATTGATTTACGATAATCAAAATTTAATAAAATGAAGGTAAAAGCTGCTCACTTTGAGCAGCTTTTTTTATGCGCCTGTATTTGGTTTAATAGCCGCATAAAGCAGCGAATCAATTAGCTTCCCGTTTTTATAAACACTCTTATATAATTTGCCTTCAAACTGATAGCCTGCTTTTTCTAAAACTCTGGCTGATTTTATATTCCAGTCGAAAACAGCGGCGTAAATGCGTTTTAATTGTAAATTCTCAAATCCATAATCAGTTATCGCGCTTAATGCTTCCGTAACAATTCCCCGGTTCCAGTACATTTCGCTTAGCCAATAACCAATTTCGGCACTTTTACTGTATACATCGGGTTGTAATATTAAACCTATTCCTCCGGCCGCTTCTCCGTTTATTTCCAAAGCAAAATTGGTTATTGGTTCAGAAGCATTAGCAATTAATATCCAGTTTTGCGCATCTTGCAAGGTATACGGATACGGAAACGAGTTTCGCAGATTTATCCAGATATTGTAGTTATTTGCGTGTTTGGCCAAAGCTAATTCGTCGCCCGGTTGCCATTTACGGATGGAGCAGGATTGGAGGGAAAGATGCATAAATCAATACAGTAAGTTATAATTTAGTAATTTTGATTTAAGTTAAACCTTAAGTCAAAAACCAAAACAAATTTGTATTTGGAAATTAGTAAATAAATTAAGTTTGAGTTACTAAACTGGCTTAAACTAAGAGAATGGCGTTTATTTTAAAATTTTCTAAAAAGAAACAGTTTAACTTCTTACTTGTTTCTTTAGCCAATATATTAGCGTTCTAATCCGGGTATGGCATTTTATCTAAGCTTGTGTTTAATAAGTGCCAATACCCTATGCAAAAATGAATACAGAAAAATTACAGCAACTTGCCCAACAGCTAACCGGCGAACTTCATTTTGATTCTACCATGCGTACCTTGTACGCTACTGATGCCTCGGCGTACCGCGAAATGCCCTTAGCAGTTGCCTTTCCGGCTGATAAAAAAGATATAAAAACCTTAATTCAGTTTGCCCGCCGCGAAGGCACTTCCCTCATTCCGCGTACGGCTGGCACCTCATTGGCTGGTCAGGTGGTAGGTAGCGGCATTGTGGTAGATGTTTCGCGTACGTTTACTCAAATTTTAGAAATAAACCCAGAGGAGCGTTGGGTTCGGGTTCAACCTGGTGTTATCCGGGATGAGCTGAATTTATTTTTAAAACCCTACGGCTTGTATTTTGGGCCGGAAACCTCTACCGCTAACCGGGCCATGATTGGGGGGATGGTAGGCAATAATTCCTGTGGTTCTAACTCCGTGGTATACCGGAGTACCCGCGAACATTTACTATCAGTGAATGCAATATTAAGCGATGGTACCGAAACGGAATTTACTCGTTTAACCCCGGAAGAATTTGAAGCAAAATGTTTAGGTGAAACTTCCGTTAGCCCTTTGGAAACCCGAATTTACCAGGCAACTAAGGCCATGCTTTCCCACCCGGATACGCAGGAGGAAGTCCGGCGCGAGTTTCCAAAGCCTACCGTGGAGCGCCGCAATACGGGTTATGCTATAGATTTATTACTCGACACCGAGCCATTTACTCCGGGTACCGATGCTTTTAACTTTTGTAAATTAATAGCCGGTTCGGAAGGTACTCTGGCTTTTTTAACCGAAATAAAGTTAAACGTAGTACCTTTGCCGCCCCGCGAAATTGGTTTGCTTTGCGTGCATTGCAATAGCGTGGATGAATCTTTGCGAGCAAATCTTTTAGCTTTAAAATACCAACCCAGTGCTAGCGAACTAATGGATCATTACGTGCTGGAATGTACTAAAGCCAACATTGAGCAAAGTCAAAACCGATTTTTCGTGCAAGGCGACCCCGGAGCTATTTTAGTGGTGGAGCTGGCTAAAAATTCTATCGCAGAAGTAGAAGAAGTTGCCGCCACTTTAACCGCCGATTTAAAAGCTCAAGGTTTAGGTTATCATTACCCTTTAGTAACGGGGCCTAATACCAAGAAGGTGTGGACCCTACGCAAGGCTGGTTTAGGTTTACTGTCTAACATTCCCGGCGATGCCAAGCCAGTGGCCGTAATTGAAGACACCGCCGTGGACGTAAATGATTTACCCGATTTTATTGCCGATTTTAATCAAATTCTAAAGGAACACGATTTATACTGCGTGCATTACGCCCACGCTGGTTCCGGCGAATTGCATTTGCGGCCAATTATTAATCTAAAAACAGCTGCCGGTAATAAGCTTTTCCGAATAATTGCCGAAGAAATTGCCCGTTTAGTAAAAAAATACCGCGGTTCACTTAGCGGTGAACACGGCGACGGGCGTTTACGGGGTGAATTTATTAAATGGATGGTAGGAGATAAAAACTACCAACTACTGGAGGAAGTGAAGCGTACCTGGGACCCGGACAATATATTTAACCCGGGTAAAATAGTAAATACTCCCGCCATGGATACTTTCCTGCGGTACGAACCCGGGCAAGAAAATCCGGTTATTGATACGGTATTTAAATTTAAAGATTCTCAAGGAATTTTAAGGGCCGCTGAACTTTGTAATGGTTCCGGCGATTGTCGTAAAACGCATTTAACGGGGGGTACCATGTGTCCCAGTTATATGGTTACCCGCAACGAAAAAGATACGACCAGAGGTAGAGCCAATATGTTACGCGAGTTCCTGACCCGTTCGGAAAAAGCCAACCGGTTCGACCATCACGAAATTAAAGAAGCGATGGAGCTATGTATTTCCTGCAAAGGATGTAAATCAGAGTGTCCATCCAACGTAGATGTTGCCAAGCTGAAAGCAGAATTTCTGCAGCATTACTACGATGCCAACGGCATTCCCCTGCGCACCCGTTTGGTCGGTAATTTTACTAATTTAAACAATCTGGCTTCGGTAGCTCCGGGTATCTATAATTTTGTATTCACGAATAAATTAACTTCACAACTAGCCAAAAAAGTAGTAGGGTTTGCTCCTGCCCGGCCATTGCCTTTACTGCACAAAACAACCTTGCGGCAGTGGTTCAAAAAGCATCAGCGGCAAAATAAAGAAACAACATCCTTTAAAGGTAAGATTAATTTATTCTGCGACGAGTTTACTAACTTCAACGATGCTGAAATTGGCATGAAGGCCGTGCAACTGTTAGAGCGTTTGGGTTACGAGGTACATATTCCGGAGCACGAAGAAAGTGGCCGTACGTATTTATCGAAAGGTTTAGTACGCGATGCGAAAAAGCTTGCTATTAAAAACGTGACTCGGTTGAGTAAAGTAGTTTCTACAGATGCTCCGTTGGTAGGTATTGAGCCGTCGGCTATTTTAACGTTCCGGGACGAGTACCTGGATTTAGTAGATGATAATTTATACGCAGAGGCGCAGAAATTAGCTCAAAACAGCTTTTTAATTGATGAATTTTTAGCCGCGGAAATTGGAAAAGGGAACATTACCAAAGAGCAATTTACCCAGGAAAAGCGGTTAATTAAGTTACATGGGCACTGCCACCAGAAAGCCCTTTCTTCGGTAGCATTTACTCAAAAAATGTTATCCCTGCCCGAAAATTATATCGTGGAGGTTATTCCTTCGGGTTGCTGTGGTATGGCTGGTTCCTTTGGTTACGAAACTGAACATTACGAAGTATCCATGAAAATCGGAGAGTTGGTTTTATTCCCAACCGTTCGGAAACAGCCGGAAGAAGTTATAATTGCGGCACCTGGTACCAGTTGTCGTCACCAGATAAAAGATGGTACTGGTCGAAAAGCTTTGCATACCCTGGAAGTATTGTTTGAAGCTTTAGTTTAAATAATATCTCTAAAATAATACAAGCCCGCTTGATACCAGGTGCCAGGCGGGCTTGTAGTTTATAATCGAATACCTAAAACTTAAAACCGAATACTTAAAGCTTTTACTGATATTGAATATAATATGGTTTCGGGCTTAAGGTTAGGATTTCTTTAGGATTCATTAAGCGCCAGCCTTTCCTTTTAATATCGTTTTTATAGAAAATCTTTAAGCCAGTATATTGCACCGGTTCACCTTTTATGTATTTCTGGTAACTCCAACGTTTAATGGCAGGACTTCCCCAACCATCCATGTGCATTACAATCTGGCAATAAGGGTTTAGTTTGATTTTTTTATAATTAGTAATCATAGCCTGGGTAAACCGGTGTACAATTAATAGCTTGGGTGGAATTTGATGTTGCTGGGCAAGATCGGCCAAGTATTGAGTAGCATAATTTATGTCTTCAGCATCAAAAGAGCCTATGTGCCGGCCAGGAATACGATTCTGCTTTAAAGCAAATTCTGCGTCAATGCCCAGGTGCACATTGGGTAATTTTAAATAAGTTTCCAAAACCGGTAATTCTTCCTGCAGCGTACTTTGGCCGGCCTGAATATCTAAAAAAACTAAAGCATTACGTTTCTGAGCCAGTGCCAAAACTGTATCAATTACAGAATTGGCCATGCGCAACCGATATTTACCACTATTACCTGGTTCGTTCTGCGCCGTAACGGCAATTACATGTAAAGCTGGTTGTACGGGAGTTTTCGGATCGGCCTTTTCCCAATTTGCTACTTCCTTATCTAATTTAGCCAGCATTTCGTTCGAGGGGAGTTCGCCTAAAATCCCCATCCGCTTAGATAAAGGATTACCGTAAAAAGCAATGATTCGTTTCCGGGGTAAAATGGAACCCATCAGGGTATCCGGGCCAACCACCGCTGAAGGGGAGGAGGTGATTTTACCTTTAAGTTTGGCATCAGTACCTAACCTGGTGTTGTTTAAACTATCAGCAATATTTCCTCGGTTAATCGAATCCTCAGCTGATTTCTTTATTAAATAATTGGTGTTGCTAGAGGCTGAATTTACTAAAGTGTCAGGATAGACTAAGTTCTGATTTTTTTTTGGAATTTTACTTTTAACCTTGTCTTCTGTTACAGGAGAAATAGCGGATATCACAAAGTAAATTAAGGTTGAAACAAGAGGGCAGTAAAGAAAAAAGAACTTCCAATTCACAAGAAAATTATATAATTAAGTTTGTTGAAAGACAATATCGGACAAATTACTCAATGTTTAGTAAGTCAAAGTAAAATTGTTCTCTAAATATTCTAGCAACTGAATAGTAAAGAATATATTATTTATATAAAGTTTAGGCCTCCCTACAAAGCATGATTTTGTTAGACTTTAATTGTAAATTACTCCAGAAGGATGCATATCTAAAAAAGGAATTTTCTAATTGAAAAATACTTTTAAAATATTGAATAGCTAAGTAGCTGAACAAAATTAATTTAGAATTCTCGGCTCAGAATTGCTGTTATTATCCATTAAGCAATTGCGTAAAAGTCTAGCCGTTAATAACTTGATATTGGTGTCTCTTTCCTTTGCTACTTAAAAAGCCTTTATTTTCGTTAAACACTTCCTGTTTACTTTTAAAAATCGTAGATAGTAATGTTAGCTCCTTTTAAGAGTTAAAGTTACCCTCGGAATATGTTTGGCACTTAGTTGCAAATACTTCCGGAAAGTAAATAAGATTAATTATTTTGAATAAATGGCAGGAGAAACCAACTATAAAATTTTGAAAAAAGAAAAAATAGCTAAACTTTTGGCTATTACACGCGGATAAATGGCGAAAGAAAAAGATCGAATCAAGAAAAACGTAAATATAGTTAATCGACGGGCTTCGTACGAGTATGAATTCCTGAGCAAATATATTGCGGGTATTATGTTATCCGGCACCGAAATTAAATCTATTCGGGAAGGCAACGTAAATCTGCAGGATGGATTCTGCACCTTTCTAGGAAATGAATTGTGGCTGCACCAGGTTACCATTGCTAAATACACCGAGGGTACTTATAATAACCACGAGCCAACCCGTGCGCGTAAGTTGCTGTTAAATAAAAAAGAATTAAATCAATTAAGTAAAAAGTCCGAAGAGCAAGGTCTTACTATTATTCCTATTCGTTTCTTTATAAATGAACGCGGTTTCGCCAAAGTAGAAGTAGCCCTGGCCCGGGGTAAAAAACTGTTCGATAAACGCGAAGACATTAAAGAACGTGATGTAAAGCGGGAGTTACAACGCGAACGATTTTAAATTAGACACTAGCCGTTAGATGCTAAAATTTATATTTAATATGATTAATTTTGATGGCAGGCTCTGATTAACACTGCCTGGTTATTCAAAGTCTAACGTCTAGTATCGAACATCTAACATCTAAATAGTGGATTACGGAATTTGTATTTTAAGTTTAGTACCTGTACGGGCCGAACCTTCTGATAAAAGTGAATTAGTAACGCAACTGCTATACGGAGAGTGCTATCAAATTATTGGTTCACAGGGAAACTGGCACCAAATTCAAATTGCGGCCGATAACTACCAGGGTTGGATTGATTTTAAACAGCATTGCTCGGTAACTTCCAATTATTTCGAGGAATGGAAAGCAGCGCAACATTCCCGGGCAGTAGATTTAGTGCAAACCATCAGCAGTCCCGAGATCCGCATTCCCATAATGATGGGGAGTGTTCTTCCTTTCTTTGATGGCATTAACGTTCGAATAAACAATCAAAAATATGTTTACAGTGGGCGGGCTACTAATAATACTTTGCCTTTTAAAATAAATTTCTTTACCAAAATGGCCAGAAGCTATTTGAAAACACCCTATTTGTGGGGAGGTAAATCCATTTTTGGTATTGATTGCTCGGGTTTGGTGCAGCAAGTGTATGGTATCTGCGGTTACACGTTTCCGAGAGATGCCTGGCAGCAAGTTTCGGTGGGCGAAGAAGTACATTTTGCGAATCAAACCCAACCCGGCGACCTGGCTTTTTTTGATAATGACGAAGGACGAATTATTCACGTGGGTATTATGCTGGAAAATCAGCAAATAATTCATGCGCACGGAGAAGTAAGAATAGACGTTTTAGATCATTATGGCATTTTTAACCACCAGCGAAAACGTTATACCCACCGCTTGCGCATCATAAAAAGAATTTTACCTGGGGCAAAATAAAACCTTCGGCTTTTTTGTTCTTAAATGTAGAACCTGCTATTGCTTAACTAATTAAAATTACGTAGGTTAGGTTAGCTTCTTACACGTTTATGGATCAGAAAGTACTCATTCTTAATCAAGATTATTCCGCTATTTCTCTTTGCAGTATTCATAAAGCTTTTATTCTACTATTCCTCGATAAAGCTGAATTAATAGAAAAAAGGACGGGCGCTTTACGTTCAATTAGTAAATCGTTTCCGATTCCATCTATTATTCGGTTACAACGATACGTAAATGTGCCTTATAAAGGCATTGCGCTTAGCCGCCAGAATATTATGCGCCGCGATCAGTTTCGCTGCTTGTACTGTGACTCTACCAAAAATTTAACCATCGACCATATTATTCCGCGGTCCAGAGGCGGAGAATCTAACTGGACCAACTTAGGCACCGCTTGTATGCGGTGTAATACCCGTAAAGGCGACCGTACCCCCGAAGAGGCGAACATGCAATTAAGGCATAAACCCAAAAGGCCAAGTTTAACTTCTTTTTTGGTTTTACATTCAGATACTATTGATAATAGCTGGCATACTTATTTGCGCACGAAAAATTAATAACTTCTGCTTTTTAATTCACTAAGGCCACTATTACTTTGTTTGCTATAAAAAGAAATGGTTACTATTTAAAAGAACCGGCCAAACTCTTCTAACCAAGGTTTGCCTTTTAAATTGATTGCATCGAATAAATTATCCTTTAAACTACATGTAACTAATATGTCTGATTTAGGGTGATAAGTTACTCTTCTCCTTCAAACTAGATTTTTATTTCTGCTAAAAATTTACTAATTTTGCCGTTCCGTTCAAAATGAATGGTTCCGGCTCCTCCGGAAATTTTATAATTAAATTACCGGTAGAAAGCTCGGCTGCCGGTTAGTATGAAAGAGCTGCTTTTTATGAGTGCAAATGATGATTTTGACTGGGACATGTTTGATTCCCAGAAGTTTGGTGGATCTTATTCTAAAGATCAAAGAGCCGAACTGGAAAAAATGTATGCCGACACCCTGAATACCGTTCAGGAAGAAGAGGTAATTAAAGGTACCATAGTGGGTATCACCGATCGGGATGTTATTCTGAACATCGGCTTTAAATCAGATGGGTTAGTTCCTCTTTCTGAATTCCGCGACCAACCTGATATTAAAATTGGGGACGAAGTAGAAGTATTTATCGAAGATCAGGAAGATCCAAACGGTCAATTAATTTTATCCCGTAAAAAAGCGAAAATTGTAAAAGCTTGGGATAATATTCACAAAGCTTTAGAAAACGATACTGTACTGGAAGGTTTAGTAAAACGCCGTACCAAAGGTGGTTTAATTATGGACCTTTACGGTGTAGAAGCTTTCTTACCAGGTTCTCAAATTGATGTGAAGCCAATCCGCGATTTTGATGTTTTCGTGGGTAAGAAAATGGAAGTGAAAGTTGTTAAAATCAACTCTGCTTTTGATAACGTAGTTGTTTCGCATAAAGTCCTTATCGAAAAAGATCTGGAGCAACAACGTCAAGGTATCCTCAACAACCTGGAAAAAGGTCAGGTACTCGAAGGAGTTATCAAGAACATGACCAACTTTGGGGTGTTCATCGACTTAGGCGGTGTAGATGGTTTATTGCACATCACCGATATTTCATGGGGTCGTATCAACCATCCGCAGGAAGTCCTGGAGTTAGACCAGAAAGTAAACGTTGTGGTTTTAGACTTCGACGAAGACAAAAAGCGGATTTCTTTGGGTATGAAACAATTAACTCCTCATCCGTGGGATGCTTTACCAGCTGACATTGAAGTTGGTTCCCGCGTTAAAGGTAAAATTGTTAACGTAGCCGATTACGGTGCTTTCTTAGAAATTCTGCCGGGTGTAGAAGGTTTGATTCACGTTTCAGAAATGAGCTGGTCTCAGCACTTGCGCAATCCGCAAGATTTCATTAAACAAGGCGACGAAATTGAAGCAGTTGTTTTAACCTTAGATCGCGATGAGCGCAAAATGTCTTTAGGCATTAAGCAATTAACCGAAGATCCTTGGACGAAGCAAGATGTATTAGAGAAATACGCCGTTGGTACCCGTCACACTGGTGTAGTTCGTAACCTGACTAACTTTGGCTTATTCATCGAATTAGAAGAAGGTGTGGATGGTTTAGTACACGTTTCGGATTTATCCTGGACCAAGAAAATTAAACATCCATCTGAGTTCGTGAAAGTAGGTGAAAACTTAGATGTAGTAGTTTTAGAATTAGATGTTCCAAACCGCCGTTTAGCTTTAGGTCATAAGCAACTGGAAGAAAACCCTTGGGATACTTTTGCAACCGTGTTCCATATAGGTTCTATTCACCGGGCTACTATCCTCGAAAAGAGCGATCGCGGTGCTGTTCTGGAGTTACCTTACGGAATTGAAGGATTTGCTTATCCTAAAAACCTGGTGAAGGAAGATGGTTCTGTTGCGGAAGCAGGCGAAATTTTAGACTTTAAAGTGGTTGAGTTCTCGAAAGAAGATCGTAAAATTACTTTATCGCACAGCAACGTTTTCCAAGATGCAAAAGAGGACGCTGCCAAAGCCGATAAGTTTAAGAAAAAGCCAACTCCGGCCACAGGTGTTACAGGTGGTCAGCAAGGTGTTAAACCTGCTGATATCAAGAAAAAAGAAGAAGTAAAATCTACTTTAGGTGATCTGGAAGCGCTTTCAGCATTAAGAGAGCAAATGCAGAACAACGAAAAAGAAGTAGGTACCCGCAAACTTCAGGCCGCTGCGGATGCCAGAGCCGCCGCTGATACTAAGTCGGATGAATCTGACGAAGCAGAAACGGAATAGTTTCGGTTTAAATTAAAATTAAAAACGCCCTGTTTGCAGGGCGTTTTTTTTATTCCATCTGGAAAGCAGATAGATAAGTGAATTGCATAATAAAAAACGATTTTCCGGGTCAAACCATTTTGAATCCCGTAAATTTATGTTTATGTTTGCACTCGCAAATACACGGTAACGTGGCCGAGTGGCTAGGCTCAGCTCTGCAAAAGCTGCTACAGCGGTTCGAATCCGCTCGTTACCTCTAAAAGGCTTGGTTTTAACCAAGCCTTTTTTGTTTAGTTAAAATGCTATTTATATATCAGCTATAAGCAGCTTATAAGGGCAGGAAAAAGTAAATTATAAGTTCTTTAAGGCATTATTTATCTTTAAGGCATTATTTAATCAATAATGCCTTTCTCTAAAGCAAATTTTACCAAAGCAGCCGTATTCTTTGCCTGAGTTTTTTCAATTAGATGCTGCCTATGCGACTCAATCGTTCGTTTGCTGGTAAAGAGTTTATCCGCAATTTCGGCATTCGTAAATCCCTCGGCAATTAATCTTAAAACTTCAATTTCCCGTTTAGATAAATCGCTGTGTTGCCGGCTACCATTCGTTTCTAATTTAGTGGTAGTGGTTTGTACTCTTTTTAATAAGTTAAGAGCAATCTCCGTACATATAAATTGATTACCAGCGGCTACGGTAATAATGGCGTAAATCATTTCTTCGCGGCCGGTATTTTTAAGGATATACCCTGAAGCACCAGAGTCCAGAACTTTCGATATGTAATTTTCATGATCCAACATGGAAAGAACAAGTACTTTCGTATTAGGATAATGTTCCCGTACATACTTTGTACCTTCAAATCCATCCATTAGGGGCATGTTTAAATCCATCAGAATTACATCTACCGGATTGTTAGGTAAAAAGTCTACCATCTCCAAGCCATTAGAAGCTTCTCCAACAACCATAATAGATGGTTCATCTTTTAATAAGGATTGAATTCCGTCCCGAATAATTTTGTGGTCATCTACTAGTAGTATTTTAATCATTTTAAAATAAGTATAAAGAGCTAAAAAAGAACAGTGTGAGATAGGAAATTAAAAAGTAAAATTAAAAGTAATTATATAAGCAACTCGACAAAAATTAATCTACTATCCTATGTGTTGGGATTGCAGTAAAAAGTGATTACCATTCCATTACGGATACGCACAAAAGTCTAACATCTACTATCTTGATATCTGTGTCTATTTACTTATATTTATTTAGTAATTGATCTTTTCTTGTTAGAAAGAAGATACGTCACAGGCTCAGTTAATAAGATTATATAATTTATTAAATACTTATTACTGAAATAAATAGAAATTTGTTATCCTCAACCTAGGACCGGATATCACAAATGTAAATTTTCAGTATTTATACAATAAAAGTATAAATACTGATTTAATAGCTATTTACACGGCATTTGATAATTACGTAAATTATCGGCTTACTTATCTGAGTAAATAACAGACATTTACTACCGGCTACTAATAATTTAGTAACTATAAGAGCATTAATAAACAAAATTATCCTTTTCAGAAACTTAGGATGAAAATATAGAATGGAAGTAAATACTAACTTAAGCCGGGATCATTTACTAATTACTATATCTGGTAGTGTAGATTCTGATACCCTTGCTTCTTTAAACAAACAATTAGACCAATGCTTAGAAACGGAAGCTCCGGCTGTTCTTGTTAATTGCGAAAGCTTAACTCATGTTTGTATAGCTGGTTTACGCTCCTTGCTGCATTATCAAAGATTACTTCAAAATAAAAACAAAAGAATTATTGTATTTGGGTTAAGAGATAAAATTCAATCAGTTTTTTTTGAAACAGGTTTAGACCGTTTTATATCAGTTGCTTCTACTTATAATCAAGCCTTAAGCTTAGTTCGTCAACGATAAATTTAGATTTTAAACCTTTTGTGGTATTAAAAATAGTAATAGTTGATTTAGGCTTTTTCGCTGTTCTTATCTTGTTTGAATAAAATTCCTAAATCTTTTTAATCTGTATTTAAGTTTTTATTAAATTCTTTTTTATAAGTCAAGCACCTGTTTTAACAAGGCATTTACTGTTAAAATTTACAGGTTAAGCAAGCATTCGCGATTCAGTAGAAATACGGATGATTTTCATTTAAATACCAAATAGTCCTATTTGGTTATCTTTTCTCTCAAGGTTGCGTAATTTCATCTGCAAGCCAAAACGATTAACCTTGTATGACAAAAAAGCGGAAAGCGCTAGAGCAAAGTTCGGAATGCCCGACGCCTAAAGGAGTTTTAATTGCTATTGGAGGAAAGGAAAATAAAGGGCAAGCACCTGATGAAGGCTCCAATCAAGAAAATAACGCCAACTTTATTGAGCTTGGAATATTAACGTGTTTCAAAAAAGAACTGAAAGGCGATAATCCTTTAATTGCCATAATTCCAACTGCCAGTTCACAACCGGAAGAATCTGCGCAAGATTACATTAAGGCTTTCGCGGAACTAAACCTGACTAATGTAAAGGTTGTGGATATTCGTTGCCGGGAAGATGCTAGTAAACCCGAATACCTGGATCTGATTGAGCAGGCTAAAGGCGTTATGTTCACGGGGGGGGATCAATTACGCTTAACTGCCATTTTTGGCGGTACAGATTTCCTGACGATTATTAAAAACAGGTATACCTACGATTCTATTGTAATTGCTGGTACCAGTGCGGGAGCAATGGCCTTATCTACCCCCATGATTTACGAAGGGGCAAGTGCCGATAGTGGTATTCTGAAAGGAGATGTGCGAATTACTACCGGACTGGAATTTATGAAAGATGTTGCCATTGATACTCATTTTATTGCCCGGGGCCGGATTGTGCGTATGGCGCAGGCAGTAGCTACTAACCCCGGGTGCATTGGTATTGGTTTAGAAGAAGATACGGGCATTATTGTACGGGATGGCAGGCTTATAGAAGTAATAGGGAGCGGTTTAATAGTAATTGTAGACGGTCATTTCTCCACAGAAACCAACGTACATATAGTACATACCGGTGCACCTGTAACTATTCGTAATTTAATTGTGCACATGTTAGGTAAAGGCGATCAATACGAAATTAATATTACAGATAGCTATCATAAATAAAGTGTATTACCAACAGATTTCGGCTATATAATCATAATTGTAAAAATATTCCCATTCATGGAAATCGTCGATTTAAGGATCATGCGTGGTCCTAATTATTGGTCCGTTAAACATCCTAAAATTATTGTTTTAAAAATTGCTTTACACGAATATAGTGGAGTGTTAACCAGCAACATACCTGGATTTGCTGACCGATTACAACAAATGTTTCCGGGTTTATATGAACACCGGGGTTCGGAAGGAGTAGAAGGCGGATTTTTTAAATTAGTAAGCGAGGGTGTCCGGATAACCTATGTTATTGAGCACATTGCGTTGGAATTGCAAAACTTGGGCGGAATGGATTGTGGTTTCGGTAGGACTATGCCCTCACCGGATAAAGACAAAGATTTCGTAATATTTTCTTACAGCGAGGAGCGGGCAGGTGAATATGCCGCACGAGCAGCGGTTAAGATTACCGAAGCTTTAATTAAAGGTACTAAATACAACCTGCAACGGGATGTAGATCGATTACACGAAATCCGGGAAGATGAGCACATTGGCCCGAGTACCTATTCCATTGTGTCAGAAGCGGTAAGCCGGAATATCCCTTATATTCGTTTAAATAAAAATTCCCTTATTCAGTTGGGTTATGGTGTTAACCAGAAACGCATTCAGGCTACAATGACCTGCCGCACTTCGGTTTTTGCCGCTGAGTTAGCGGGGGATAAAAATGCCACAAAAGATATGCTTCGGGAAGGAGGGGTGCCGGTTCCCCGGGGCACTACGGTTTACGATGCTGCCGAGTTGAAAGAAGCCGTGGCTGAACTGGGTTACCCCATTGTAACAAAACCTTTGGATGGAAACCACGGCAAAGGAGCAACCATTAACATAAAAAATTGGAAAGATGCTTTAAAAGGCTTGAACGAAGCTCAAAAATATTCGGAAGCCGTAATTGTGGAGCAGTTTATCGAAGGTTTTGATTTTCGATTATTAGTAATAAATAAAAAATTTGTAGCGGCGGCTAAACGTACACCGGCCATGGTAGTAGGAGATGGCATTTCTACTATTCAGGAGTTAATAGATAAAGTAAACGAAGACCCAAGGCGGGGAGTAGGCCACGAAAAAGTTCTTACCAGAATTAAAGTAGATAAACAAACCAATGCTATTTTAAGAGATAAAGACTTAACTACTAAATCGGTACTGCCAGCCGACGAAATATTGTATCTAAAAAGCACGGCTAATATCAGCACGGGTGGTACTGCCACCGATGTAACCGATATTATTGATCCTTATAATGTGCTAATGGCCGAGCGGATAGCCGGAATTATTGGCTTGGATGTATGCGGTATTGACGTAATGACAACTGATATTGCTATTCCTTTAAACGAAGCGCGTGGGGCGGTATTAGAGGTAAATGCGGCACCTGGTTTCCGGATGCACATTTCGCCTACCGAAGGCTTACCCCGCAACGTAGCCGAACCAGTTATAGATATGTTATTTCCCCGGGGGTGCCCTTCCCGGATCCCTATTATTGCCGTTACAGGTACAAATGGTAAAACTACTACTACCCGTTTAACTGCGCATATAATAAAATCGTGTGGCTACCAGGTAGGTTTTACTACTACAGATGGTATTTACATTCAAGACCGGTTGCTTGAAAAAGGCGATACGACCGGCGCTCTTAGTACCGAATTTGTCTTAAAAGATCCTACGGTAAACTTTGCGGTACTGGAATGTGCCCGCGGAGGAATGCTACGTTCTGGCCTGGGTTTTCAACATTGCGATGTAGGCATTGTAACCAATGTGGCCGCCGACCATCTAGGGCTTAAAGATATTCATACTTTGGAGGATATGGCTCGTGTGAAAGCTGTAGTTCCCAAAACAGTTAACCCAGATGGATACGCCATTTTAAATGCCGATGATAACTTAGTTTACGCTATGGGTAAAGAACTTAGTTGTAAAGTCGCCTACTTTAGCTTAGATGAGAACAATCCCCGCATTTTAAAACATATTGCCAGAGGAGGTTTAGCCGCAGTACTTGAAAACGGTTACATTTCCATATTTAAAAACAGTTACAAAATTCGGATAGACCGGGCAGCAGATATACCTTTAACTTTTGGCGGTAGAGCTCGGTTTAACATTGAAAACGTACTAGCCGCCATTTTAGCTGCTTACGCATCGCATGTAGCCGTTGATGATATAAAAACTGCCTTGCGAACCTTTATTCCATCGCCGGCTAAAACACCTGGCCGGATGAATTTATTTAAATTTCCGAACTTCGAGGTATTGGTAGATTATGCCCATAATGCTGCCGGTTTAAAAGCTATTGGTGAGTTCTTAAACAATACGCAAGCTGCCCGCAAAGTAGGTATCATTGCCGGAGTAGGGGATCGGCGTCCGGAAGATACCAGGGAGTTAGGTAGGTTGGCCGGAGAATTATTCGATGAAATAATTATTCGGCAGGATAAAGATTTACGCGGGGCAAATCCAGATGAAATTTTATATCATCTTAAGCAAGGAATAAATTACTCCGGAGAAAAAGACGTAAAAGTAATACCAGAAGAAATGCGGGCGATTGCTTATGCCTTGGAGAATGGTACCCGTGATTCTTTTATTTGCATTTTCTCCGAGGAAATATCCGAAGCCATTAAAATGGTAGAAAATTTTAGAGTTATCCAGGATCGCCGGGTATTAGTGGAATAATTCCTGGTAGAATTAAAAAGAAGGGGCCGGACAAAATAATTTGTCCGGCCCCTTCTTTTTAAATTAAGCTTGTATTTATTTTAAGGTAAAAGACGATTTACCAATCAAAACACCATCGGCGTATAGTTCAATGGTGTGCGCTCCCCTCTTATAAGCAGCCCCTTTAGAGTAAATAAACGAAACTGCTTGTTGGGTATTATCATATACTATATCGCGTTTAGCCGTAAAGAAGGTTTCTTGTCCGTCCAGCATAAATGTACCAGAACCTGTAGCTAAATTATAAACTGCGGCACCGTCTGGTTCAATTAACCGCATCAAAATTTCTTTACCTTCTTTTGGAGCAACATCGTTTTTAGCCAGCTTAAAAGAAACTTTAATTTTATCTACCCTTTTAGCCCGGTATTCGGCATCATTGTCTTCTTTTTCTTTACCACGTTTGTTTATAATATTAACCTGAATATTTTCGGCTTCTAGTCGTGATGCTAAAGCTACTTTTTCAGTTAAAGTAGTATTAGTAGATTTTAATGTTTTAAGAGTATCTGATAGTTGAGTGCTGGTGGTTTTAAGCTGAGTATTTTCGCCGTACAGAACCTGGTTATCCTCTTTCAATTTAGCAATTTCGGCATTCTTCTGCCTTAATTGATTCTCGAGGTTAGCCGCCCGGGCTTTAAACAAGCGCTGATCCTGTAAACTAAAAGAACTGTTCCGGAAAGATTGCAGTTTAGTTAAATCGGCATTAATAGAAGCAATACGGGATTCGAGCGAATCGTTGGCGAGACCTAAAGCCTGCAATTCCTGACTCTGACGTTCAAAATCAGCTTTCAGCGCCTCATAAACCTTAATTTGGTTTTCAAGTTCGCTGTTTTTTACCCGAATAATTTCTTCTTTTTCTTCTACCTGTTGAGTTTTTTGGTGTTGCATGTAAAAGAGAATGCCGTTAATAGTTAACAGCACAATAATTAACCCCACTACTAACAATTTTCGATTGTTGTTAGGATTATTTCCATCGGGTAAAGTTCCTGCCATTTTGCTCGTTGTTTTCTGTTCCATTAGTTAAAATTATGCAAGTTATACAAAAATAATCTTATATCATTCGAATACAAATATCCTTCAAAAATACTTCGGAGGATAGATCAGGTAGTAATAGCAAAAATTTCTCTTTTGTTATTTTGGTTCAATAACCTTGCCACTTGAAGATAAGATGAAGAGATTAAGTAAAAATTTAAGGAATAATGAATCTTGCTTTAGTACTATACCCAGCAAGTTTATTCAGTTTTAGACAAGAAAATGTTAAATTTTAATTGAAGTAAATCAGGAGTATTTAATAGGAAAAGCCTATACATTATACTTTCTGCTATACATTGAAATTACTTTCTATCTATTTTTTAGTAAACGATACCATCATTATTAATTCTTAGATAAGTGGCTTAAATATTTATTCTAATTCTTTAAAATAAAGTTTAATTAAAGCGTAAAGGTGTAAGTTTATTAATAGAGAAATACTTGTTTGCAGAAAGGCTTGTACCGAATATATTTAAATATCTTTGCTGGTAAGAATACTTCATTATTTTTTATCTGAAATAAAGAACACGGAAATGATATCTATTCCAAAATTAAAATACTCTAATTCTAATAATTTCTTCTTGATGGCGGGACCTTGTGCCATTGAAGGAGAAGATATAGCTTTTGAAATAGCAGAAAAAATAAAGAAAATAACGGATAAACTGCAAATACCCTGGATTTTTAAAGGTTCTTACCGAAAAGCAAATCGCTCCCGATTAGATTCTTTCACGGGTATTGGCGATGAAAAAGCTTTGCGTATTTTGCAAAAAGTAAGTCAGGAGTTTGAGGTGCCTACCGTAACGGACATTCATGAAACGGATGAGGCAGCTATGGCGGCGGAATACGTAGACGTTTTGCAAATTCCGGCTTTCCTGTGCCGGCAAACCGATTTGCTGGTAGCCGCTGCCCAAACGGGAAAGGTTGTAAACGTTAAAAAAGGCCAGTTCCTTTCTGGTGAGTCCATGAAATTTGCCGTTGATAAGATTGTAGGTTCCGGTAACCAGAACGTTATTTTAACGGATCGTGGTAATACTTTTGGTTACTCTGATTTGGTTGTAGATTTTCGGAATATTGCAGCTATGAAAGCCTACCAGGTGCCCGTAGTAATGGATGTAACCCACTCGTTGCAACAGCCCAATCAAACCTCTGGCGTTACGGGTGGTAAACCTGCTTTAATTGAAACAATTGCTAAAGCTGCTATTGCCGTTGGTGCCGACGGGCTATTTATTGAAACCCATCCTAACCCCAGAGTAGCCAAATCGGATGGAGCAAACATGCTACCACTGGATCAGTTAGAAGGTTTACTGGAAAAGTTGTTAAGAATCAGACAAGCCATTACAACTTAAACCCGAATAGTAAAGTGCTGTTTCGGTTGATTTTTCCGAAAAAAAATGAATCCTAAATAAAACAAGTCAATAGATATCATCACTTCGGGGTGTTTACAAATCTGTTTCCAGGCTTGCTGCATTTCTTTTGACCAGTAAATATCATCAAATACAAAAACGCTGTTTTCGGTGGACTTTGTCAGGCACCATTCAAAATAACGTAAAGTGGGTTCGTAACGATGGTTACCATCAAATAAAACAAAATCTACGGTATTTAAACCAGCTAATACAATTGGTAAGGTTTCATCAAAGTTGCCGGTTATTACTTCTACATTTTTGAGTTGAAGTTTTTTAAAAACTAATTCAGCTTGCTGAGCCAATGGAGAGCAGCCTTCTAATGTAAATACCTGCGCTTTCTTTTTAGCTGCTGCCAAATAAGAAGTAGTAAGGCCTAAACTGGTGCCAATTTCCAAAATGGTAACTGGTTGCTGAAAATTGACCAGACGAAAAAGTAATTGCGCTCTGCGGGGAGGGTTGGCCGTCGTACGGGCAATATGGCTTATGGTTTTAGTGCGCGTATTTTGGGTACGGGAACCCGCACCAAAATCGGTAATTAATACCTGCTTGTTATTTTTATAAAGACTTTGACGTATTTTCTCGATGGCCGGAAAAATACTAAAAGAGCCGGTATGAATAATTACCCGGTTATATAAATCGAAAACGAAGGGGGAGTGAATACCATGTAACCGGGTAGATTTAATTAAATGTATTACATAATAATATACCAGCCGGATTACAAACACGAATAAGGTAAAACTAATTTAATTTATAAGGTACAATTAACACAAATTCCGGAATATTCACGGTGAACAAACTTCCGTCTACCAGTCTTTCCATGGTGTAAGTACCGCGCATTTTACCTAAACCGGTTTTTAAGTTACATCCCGATACATATTCGTGCGATTCGCCTGGTTCCAGCACCGGTTGCTGACCTACTACACCTTCTCCTTCTACTTCGCGTACAACCGCATTAGAATCATAAATATACCAATGACGTCTTAGTAACTTTACGGTAAACTCGCTGTTATTCTCAATAATAATTTTGTAAGCAAAAACAAAATGCTGCTGCGAAGGGCTGGAATAATCAGGTAAATAATTGGTAGTAACCGTTATTTTTACTCCTTCTGTGGTGGTTGTATCCATATGGCGAGCGCTTTTGTTGGTAATTAACATTCAATTTTAGGCAATAGTTTTTGTAAAACAAGAAAATAGTAAAAAAATACTGTTTAAAAGTAAAATCATAAAGCATACTTGTATGAACGTTAAAATAGAAAAAAGTTGGCAAAATGAACTGCAACCAGAATTTGAGAAAGATTATTTTAAAAAGCTTATTTCATTTGTAAAGGAAGAATACGCCACTCATACCATTTACCCACCAGGCGGCCAGATTTTTAATGCTTTTGATAAATGCCCCTTTGATCAGGTAAAAGTAGTTTTAATAGGACAAGATCCTTATCATGGACCTGGACAGGCCCACGGGCTGGCTTTTTCAGTGAACGATGGGGTGGCTATACCGCCCTCTTTACGCAATATTTTTAAGGAAATACAAGATGATTTAGGCAAGTCTATTCCGAAGAGTGGCAATCTGGAACGCTGGGCGAAACAAGGCGTATTGTTGCTGAATGCTACTTTAACGGTAAGGGCAAATACGCCCGGTTCTCATCAGAAAAAAGGCTGGGAAGAGTTTACGGATGCCGTTATAGAGATAGTATCAGAAAAAAAGGATAATTTAGTTTTTATGCTTTGGGGAGCCTACGCGCAAAAGAAAGGAGTAATTATTGAGCAGAAGAAAAAGCATTGCATTCTGAAAGCGGCTCATCCATCGCCTTTTGCGGCTGACAAAGGTTTCTTCGGCTGCCGGCATTTTAGCCAGGCTAATTCTTACTTAAAAGAACATGGCTTAGCCGAAATAGACTGGTAAAAATTAATTAACCGTAGTAACTAAAAACAAAAAAGTACTGACTAAAGCCAGTACTTTTTTGTTTTCTATTTATCTAATTATTAATGAATAATATTAAAGATACGGTTCCAGCGAACTTTACCCCCTATGCCACCATTTGGATTGGCCGACATCCAGATAAGAACTGCTTTACCTACAATATGATCTTCCGGAACAAAACCCCAAAAGCGTGAATCTGCCGAGTTATGGCGATTATCACCCATCATAAAATAGTAATTTTGCTTAAAGGTATATGTTTTAATTTCTTTACCATTAACAAAAACCTGATCTCCTTGTACTTCTACGTTTTCATTGCCTTCGTATTTCCGGATAACTGTTTCGTAAAGAGGCACTGTCATGGAGTCGAGGGTAATGGTTTGGCCTTCTTTCGGGATTTGGATCGGTCCGTAATTATCTTTGTTCCACTTAAACCGTGAAGGCAAATTGGGATATACACTTGGGTCTGCTACTCCCACCGGATCTTTTAATAATTGAACTTCCTTAATAAAACCTAAGGTTTTTAATTTTTCGGCGGTTTCGGGCATTGTATGTACGATGTATCCACCTTGCACCATATTAATGTCCGTAATGTCGTATTCCTCGAAGGTTTTTTCGTTTATGGCCTGATCTGTAACCAAATAGTAACTGTACTGCAGCTTTTCAGGTTTAGTGGCTAAGGTACCATTTACGTAAACCTCCATATCGCGTATTTCTACTTTATCGCCCGCAATGCCAACACAACGTTTAATATAATTAGTGCGTAAGTCGGCGGGGTATTGATCTTCCGGGGGATAATTAAATACCACCACATCGTTATTTTTTACTGAAGAAAAACCAGGTAACCGGTGCGATTTTAACTGAATAGCACTGGAATAAGAAGGAATGCTGGTTCCCCAAATAGTTTGATGGGTAAGCGGTACCTGCAAGGGAGTTCGCGGGGTACGAGGGCCATAATGTAACTTACTCACAAACAGATAATCCCCTACTAACAGCGATTTCTCCATGGAAGGAGTAGGAATCGTATACGCTTCGAAAGTAGCCCACCGGATTAGAGTAGCTGCTACTACCGCAAATAAAATAGCATCGCCCCATTCCCGAAAGAAGCTTTTTTGCTTTTTTGTTTTTCTTTCAGGTTTCGTTAAAATCTTGATATTCATACGTTTGATATTGTAACTTACAAATTTAGCATATCTTTCATTCCAAATACGCCTTTTTTATTTTGTAACCATTCGGCGGCCATTACGGCACCTTCGGCAAAGCCGGTCCGGCTGTGCGCATCGTGCATTAGTTCAATGGTATCATTCTCCGATTGGTAACGGACCACGTGGGTTCCTACCACATTTCCGATCCGTTCGGAGGAAATAGTAATTTTATTTGTTGCTTCTTCCGGTGCTAATATCCAGCCTTGTTTATCCCGATATTGAGTTAAAATTCCATCTACAGTAGTAATGGCCGTGCCGCTCGGTTTATCTACTTTTTGGGTATGATGCACTTCTTTAACCGAAACTTTAAAATCAGGGTAAGCCTGCATTTTAGAGGCTAAGTATTCGTTAAAATGGAAAAACAAATTAACTCCAATACTGTAATTAGAGGCATAAAAAAAAGCTCCGTTTTTGGTTTCACAAATAGCTTTAGCCTCACCCAAATGTTCTAACCAACCTGTAGAGCCACAAACTACCGGAATTTTATTATTTAAACAATAATATACGTTTTTAAAGGCCGATTCTGGGTGCGTAAACTCAATAGCTGCATCTACATTTGTTCCATTGTACTGGTTTAAAGTATGGGTATTAGTTACATCAATAATACCAACTATTTCGTGCCCCCGTTGCGTAGCAATATGTTCAATCGTGTGGCCCATTTTACCGTAGCCAATTAATAGTATTCTCATTGTTTTTTAAAATTTAATCTCACCGAAATTCCGGGTGTAACTCCATAGCTTGGACCGGTTAGAAAAGAAGGTTCGATACGTAAAGATAACTCATCACTTATATCAAAGCCTTTTAAATGAGCATCTACGTAGGCTTCGCTTACATTAAGTCCATACAACAGGATAGCAAAAATAATATTATAATCCCGGTACCGTCTAAAATTTTGAACGGCTCTTGATAAGCTTTGAAATCGTTGAGTTTTATCCGGTATCTGTTTAGCAAATCTATCTTCCCCTCCCGCATTTAGAATTTCTAATGATGAACGATACAAAAGGTATTTTTTATGATTGTCTTGTAAAAAGTACCCAAGTACAGCACCTCCCGCATAAAGCACAGGTATTTTCCAATAGCTTTTATTGTAAAATTGACCGGCACCTGGAATAATAGCGGAATATAAAGCTGCCCGGGAAGGCTTATCCCAGCTTTTCAAGCTGCCAAATATACCCGTAGAAAGGGTATCGTTAGTAGTAGTGGTGCTCACCACTGTAGAATCGCTGCCAGTAGTAATTACCTGAGCTTTGGAAATACAAGTGGAGCATAAAAGCGCCAGCAGAAGAAAAACTCTCAGGTGAGCAACAGCCATATTTAATAATTTAAAATTTCCAAAATCCGGTTTAAATCTTCAACGGAAACAAAAGGTATTTTAATCTCTCCTTTTCCTTTAGAATTTGATTTTACCTGAATTTTGGTCCCGAAATGCGTAGATAAACGGGATTCTACATTTTTTATCTCGCCCGAGGGTGTTGGTACTGGCTTTTCTTCTTTTTTAGATGCCTGATTGGATTCGTTGTTTAAGTGGCGGGCTAGTTCCTCTACTTTCCGCACCGATAGTTCATCGGCAATTATACGTTTATAAACTTCCAGTTGCTTTTCAACGGTAGAAATGTTGATTAATGCCCGGGCATGGCCCATGCTGATTTGATTATCCCGCAGACCAATTTGAATATCCGGTGGAAGCTTTAATAAACGCAGGTAATTAGTAACCGTAGTCCGCTTTTTGCCAACCCGGTCTCCTAATTCTTCCTGCTTTAAATTACACTCACTAAGTAAGCGCTGGTAAGAAAGCGCAATTTCAATAGCATTTAAATTCTCGCGCTGGATATTTTCGATTAATGCCATTTCCAGCATTTGCTGGTCATTGGCCTGGCGAATAAAAGCAGGGATAGTTTTTAAACCAGCTAATTTGGAGGCCTGCAAGCGGCGTTCGCCCGAAATTAATTGGTACGTATTATCATCAAACTTACGAACCGTAATAGGTTGAATAATGCCTTGGATTTTAATGGATTCGGCCAACTCTTCTAACGCTTCCGCATCGAAATGAGTACGGGGCTGAAAAGGGTTTGTCTGAATAGAATTTAAAGAAATCTCATCAATAGCGTTTACGGGTGCAACCTCGGTACTACTGGCAACTTCTTCTTTTCTGTCATAGCTACCAGTAATTAGAGCGTTTAAGCCCCGGCCCAATCCTCCTTTTTTCTTTACTTGATTTTTATTTTCGGACATTCGAATAATTGCAATTTTGAAACTGCTTTCCGGTAAAAGCTAAAATTTAATAACAGGTAGCAGTACATTATCGTGCTTGAACCACCGCATTTTTTTCCACAATCTCTCGTGCCAGGTTCAGGTAACTAATGGCTCCTTTGCTATCCGCATCGTGCATAATAGCCGGCAAGCCAAAGCTCGGAGATTCGCTTAATTTAACGTTACGCGGAATAATTGTATCAAAAACCATTTGTTGGAAATGGAGCTTTACCTCTTCAACTACCTGATTTGATAAACGCAACCGTACATCGTACATGGTAAGCAAAATGCCCTCAATTTCCAGTTCCTGATTTAAGCGCGATTGAATAATTTTAATGGTATTCAACAACTTACCTAAACCCTCCAGGGCAAAATATTCGCATTGTACCGGAATAATAACCGAGTTAGCGGCAGTAAGTGAATTTACGGTAATTAAACCCAGCGAAGGGGAGCAATCAATTATGATAAAATCGTATTTATCTTTAATCGGTGCTAATGCTTCCTTCATTTTTTCCTCGCGGTTTGGCAGGTTAATCATCTCTACCTCAGCCCCAACTAAGTCAATATGCGAAGGAATTAAATCTAAAAAATTAATAGAAGAAGATATAATAATATCGGCTGCATTTAATCCGTCTACCATGCACTCATAAATACTGGTAGAAATATCTTTCGGGTCGTATCCAATACCGGAGGTAGCATTTGCCTGTGGATCGGCATCAACCAATAAGGTTTTGTATTCCAACGCTGCCAGGCTGGCCGCCAGGTTAATCGCGGAAGTGGTTTTGCCTACCCCGCCTTTTTGGTTGGCTACTGCAATTATTTTTCCCATTTTATGCGTTGTTCCTAAACTTAAATAGTTATGGTTTCTCCAATGGCAGGTATAATTAACTCTTTACCTGCCTGTTGAGCTGCTTTTAAGGCCTGCTCTTTGTCTAATTGTATAATAGGAAAAGTATCGTAGTGCATTCCTATAATTTTACTTGTGTTCACCCATTCGGCAGCTATTAAGGCGTCTTCTACGTCCATGGTTAAACGATCGCCGATAGGTAAAAAAGCTACATCTACTTTGCCGTATCTTTCGGCAATTATTTTCATATCGTAGGTAAGAGCAGTATCACCGGCGAAGTAAATTACTTTATCAGCAATTTGAACAACATAGCCCGCCGGATTACCACCGTACGTGCCATCGGGCAATACGCTGGAATGTACAGCCGCTACCATTTTAACAGTACCAAACGATAGAGGAGCTTTACCCCCGATATTCATGTGTACTAAATTCTCAATACCTTTATTCTTAAACCACTCGGCAATATCGTATATAGCTACCAGGGTGGCATTATCTTTTTTGGCAAAATACTCGGCATCGGCCATATGATCCTGGTGACCATGCGATAACAAAATAAAGTCGCAGGTAATGCTCTCTTTATCAATGGATTTTGCCAGTTCGTTATACGTAATAAATGGATCAGTAAGTACTCTAATACCATTAAAATCAAATAAAAAACACGAATGTCCCAGATACGTAACGGTCATGATGGAATGGTTTAGCAGCCGTATTTTATTCGACTAAATCTTGCGCAAAGATATACTATTTTAGGGAGAATTTTTATTTAGAACGATGAGACTAAGGATATTTTTCTGCTGCTGCGTGCTTGTAATATTGGCTTGCGAAAGGCGGTTTGCAGATGAAACGAATAAAAAAGTTTTTAAGTATAACCAGCCAGAATCCTTAACCTCGCTGGACCCGGCTTATGCACGCAACCAGGGTAATATTTGGGCTGTAACCCAACTCTATAACGGTTTAATAGAACTTGATGCGCAACTGCATCCAGCACCGGCCATTGCCCGCTCCTGGCAAATTTCGCCGGATGGACGCCGGTATTTATTTCATTTGCGGCAAGATGTTTATTTTCACGATGACCCGGTTTTTTCAAACGGAAAAGGACGCCTGGTGAAGGCAGCTGATTTTGTTTATTCTTTTAAACGCATTCTGGAGCCCCGTACCGCTAGTACCGGCAGTTGGATTTTTAAAGGCAAAGTGCTGGAAAATAGTAAAGGAGAAGTGGCAGATACGTGCTTTAAAGCTCTGAACGACAGTACGCTAGTAATTTATTTAAAAGAGCCGTTTATTCCTTTTTTAGGAATTTTGAGTATGCCTTATGCATTTGTGGTACCTAAAGAAGGAATAACTAAATTTGGCAAAGATTTTCGTAGCCACCCCATTGGTACGGGACCGTTTTTATTTAAAAGCTGGGACGAAGAAAATGCCATTATCTTTCACAAAAATCCGCGGTATTGGAAGCGAGACATCAAAGGTAAAGCATTACCTTATTTGGATGCTGTACAGATTTCGTTTATTAATGATCGCAAATTAGAGTTTCTCACTTTTCAGCAAGGCAAATTAGATTTTCTTTCGGGAGTGAAAGGCAGTTCTAAAGATTTAATATTTAATCCCGACGGAACCGTACAAGAAGATTTTGCCGGAAAGTTTAAAGTAGAGAAAAGACCTTACTTAGACACCGAATACATAGGAATTCAGTTAGACACTAAAAATCTTCCGGAGGATAATCCGGCTTTACGCGATAAGCGCGTGCGGCAAGCTTTGAATTATGCATTAAATAAAAAAGCCTTGGTATTGTATTACCGGAATAACTTAGGTATACCCGGACACTCAGGCATGGTACCGCCAGCTTTGCCTTCATATAATCGTAAGCTAGTGGGTGGTTATGCGTTCCAACCAGATAAAGCGAGAAAGCTGTTACAATTGGCTGGGTATGGTCCGCACAATCCTTTACAGATTCGGCTGAATACTGTGGCGGAACACAAAGAAATTGCCGAATTTATGCAAAAGAACTGGGCAGATGTAGGAGTGGAGGTAGAGATTAACATTAATCAGTTTCCCGCTCACCAGGAAGCCGTAGATAACGGACGCTCGGCCTTTTTTATGAAGTCGTGGTTTGGCGATTACCCGGATGCAGAAAACTTTTTAGCTCTGTTTTACAGTCCCAATTTCTCACCCGGAGGCCCCAATAAAACTCATTTTAAAAATTCTACTTATGATCGTTTGTACGAACAAGCCCGTTTGGAGCAAAATGAAGAAAAGCGGTGTGCTTTATACCAGGCCATGGATAAAATTATAGTGGAAGAGTCGCCGGTGATTGTGTTGTTTTACGATGAGGTAATTCGTTTAACGCAAAATAATATCACTGGTTTGCAGGCCGATGCTATGAATAATTTGCGCCTGGAAAAAGTAGATAAAATCTAAATCGCGGATTTTCCCGGATTACCCGGATTCCGCGGATTAATTTTGCTTGTACCGCTGGAAGTGTGTACTGTATTGGAGAGTAATCCAGAAAATATAAATGCGGCTATAATTAGGTTACGGATATTATACCAATGCTATACCTTAAAGCCTAGGGAGTGAAAACCTCCCGAATTTGTTTTTTAAACTACTGATATAGTAATTAGTAAATACTATTTGGTATTAATATTTTTATATGCTGAAAATATTTGTTGATTATAGTGTACAAAAAGTAAAGCCGTACTTAGTATAACTAAGAACGGCTTTATGCTAATAAAATAATCCGCGTTATCCGCGAAAATCCGTGATTTATTTTTTACTGCTTTTCTTTTGTTGAGCTTCGCGTTCAGAGGCAGCTTTCATTGCATCTTGTAAACGTTTTTGGAAACCGCCGGGCTGCTTGTTTTTATTTTTCTCTTTATTGGCAATTAGTTTAGCCCGAATTTTATCTTCGTCTACGAAACGCTTAATTAATTCTTGTTGACCAAATGTAATAATGTTCGCCACGAAGTAATAAAAACTTAAACCAGCCGGTAACGAGTTTACTACAAACAAAAAGATTAAGGGCATCAAGTAAGAATAAAACTTCATGGGGCCCTGAATGCTAGTATTAACCTGATTATTTGACCAGGTATACAAAATAGTAGAAGCCGTCATTAAGAGGGTGAACATACTTACGTGGTTGCCATAAAACGGAATGGTAAACGGCAAACGGGCAAATACATCGTAAGTAGAAAGGTCATGCGCCCATAAGAATGGTTCCTGCCGCAATTCTATCGAGTTAGGGAAAAAGTTGAACAAGGCAAACAAAACCGGAATAGAAAGTACCACCGGAATACAGCCGCTCATGGGGTTCACACCCACTTCGCTGTACAGTTTCATGGTCTCCGATTGAGTCTTTTGCATATCACCCTCGTTCTTTTCTTTAATAGCATCAATTTCGGGTTTTAATACCCGCATTTTAGCCATCGATAAGTACGATTTGTAGGTAAGCGGCAGCAATAAGGTTTTAATAAATAAAACTAGCAAAACGATTATAATGCCGTAACTACTAATAAATTTTTGCAGAAAGTGGAATATCGGAATAATCAGAAATTTATTAACATAAGCAAAAATACCCCAGCCCAGCTCTAAATTGCGCTCAAAATCAAAGGGTAACTTCTTTAGAACAGTGTAATCGTTCGGTCCGAAGAAAAAAGTAAATTCTCCCCCGTTACCTAGCACGTCTTTCGCTGGAATAGCAAGTGTTGTAGCAAAAGTTTTAACTTCGGTTGTATCGGCCTGATTAAACGATGCTTTTAACTCACCTCCTGAAAACGTGTTTTTAGCAATAATGGCTGCTGAAAAAAAGTTCTGCTTGTTAGACACCCATTTAATTGGACTTTCTACTTTTTGGGTTTCTACTTCATCGGCTGTACCTACTAAATGCTCAAAGTTTTCTTCGGCGGTCATCAGGTTTAAGCGTGAATGATCCCGGTTTTGTTTTAAATCAAATTCCGTCTTTTTTAAGCGATCGTTCCAATTAAAAGTTAAAGGCTTATCGGCTACTAATTGATTTAAACCCTTAAAATTAATTTTGTAATCCAAAGTAAAACCATCAGAAGCTAAGGCATAAGTCTGGTCAATAGATTGGCCGTCTCCTAATTCCGCCCGGTAAGTTAAAACCTGAGATCCGTTTTGGTTTTGTACAGGTAAAGCTTTGAAATATAAATCAGACAGCTTAATGGTTTTACCATTATTTGTTTGAAAGCTGATATCGGTTTGGCTGCTTTGTTTATCAAATAAAATAAGCGGCTTCTTATCCCAGGTTTTATAATTCTTCAGTAAAACTTCTTCTACTTTACCGCCTTTGTTACTCAAGGTAACCTGCAGATTCTTGTTTTCTAACCGCGCTTCTTCGGCAGTACCCACTGCAGCCGCCCCAAATTCGCCTAAAGCCTGTGCTCGTACTGAATCCGGAACATTAGCAGGAGTAGCAGAAATAGTTGCCGGGGAAGTACTTACCGAAGTGGTCGGTTTTTCCTGAGCAGGTTTAGGGGGTGCCTTGGGAGCAAAGAATGTCATGTACACGATCAGTAGGACCGATATAATAACTAAGCCTACTGCTTGATTTTTCTCCATAAATAAATTAATTCAGGTATTAACCTTTTAAATAATCGTTTTTAGTTTTGGTGTGATGAATAGCCGCTTTTATGAATTTAACAAATAGCGGATGCGGGTTTAATACAGTACTTTTTAGTTCAGGGTGGTATTGGGCAGCAACAAACCAAGGATGATTTTGCAGTTCAATAACTTCTACCAGGTTGTTTTCGGGGTTAATACCCGTGGCTAACATGCCATTTTCTTCGAATGCTTGCAAGTATTGGTTATTAAACTCATAACGGTGCCGATGCCGCTCACTAATTCTGGTTTTACCGTAAATATGCTGTGCCCGGCTTCCCTTTCTTAACTCACAAATATAGGCACCCAATCGCATAGTACCACCTTTCTGGGTAACATCTTTCTGTTCCTCCATTAAATCAATAACCGGATTAGTGGTGTCAGGGTTCATTTCGGTAGAAGCTGCATCCGCCAGACCTAGCACATTGCGGGCAAATTCCACGGCGGCACATTGCATTCCCAGGCAAATACCCAGGAAAGGAATATTGCGTTCCCGCACGAATTTAATCGCCTCTAGTTTACCTTCGAAACCACGGCTGCCGAAACCAGGAGCTACTAAAACCCCGTCGCTTTTGCCTAACAAAGACTCAATATTATCAGAAGTAATATATTCCGATTGGATGGTTTTAATGCGCACTTTGCACTCGTTAGCGGCTCCTCCGTGAATAAAAGCTTCGATAATAGATTTATAAGCATCCGGCAGTTCCACGTATTTACCCACTAAAGCAATATTTACTTCTTCGGTGGGGTTCTTTAACCGGCCTAAAAACTCTTTCCAAGAGTCGAGGTTTAATTCGTGTTTGCCTGTAATTTTAAGTTTCTTGATTACCCGTTCGTCCAGCTTTTCTTTTTTCATCATCAGCGGCACGTCGTAAATAGTTTCCGCATCCAAAGACTCAATTACTGAGTTTACCTTTACATTACAGAACAAGGCAATTTTCTTGCGCATTTCCATCGGAATTGGATGCTCCGAACGACAAACCAGAATATCTGGCTGTACCCCGGCCTCAGAAAGTGCTTTTACCGAGTGCTGGGTAGGTTTAGTTTTTAATTCGCCGGCAGCTCTCAGGTAAGGCAATAAAGTTAAATGAATTACCAAAGAATCGTTATGAGGTAGTTCCCATCGCAACTGGCGGACAGCTTCAATAAAGGGTAATGATTCGATATCACCCACGCAGCCACCTATTTCGGTGATTACAATATCGTATTCGCCGGTTTGGCCCAATAGCAACAAACGACGTTTAATTTCATCGGTAATGTGCGGCACTACTTGCACGGTTTTGCCCAGGTAAGCTCCCTGACGTTCCTGCGTAATAACGTGGTTGTAAATTTTACCGGTGGTTACGTTGTTGGCTTGGGAAGTAGGAATGTTTAAGAAACGTTCGTAATGACCCAAATCCAAGTCAGTTTCGGCTCCGTCGTCGGTTACAAAACACTCACCGTGTTCGTAAGGGTTTAGAGTGCCGGGATCGATGTTGATGTAAGGATCGAATTTTTGAATAGTTACCGAGAGACCTCGAGCTTGTAAAAGTTTGGCGAGCGACGCGGAAATGATACCTTTTCCCAGGGAGGAAGTTACCCCGCCCGTCACAAAAATATATTTAGAATCCATAAGTATTTTAAGGCTTATGGGATACAAAGATACGAGGAAATTATGAGTTCTGCTTTATTTATTCTTCGGATTTACAAAATATACCATTAGCTGCAGGTAGTGGCAAGTTGTAATTTACTTAAGTATAGTGACAAAGTTATCAGGAACCATAGGATAAATATAGTAGATATAAATATTTCTAATGGTTGATTATAAAATATTTAAAATTAAATTGGCTTTAGCTTCAGCTAGAGGAATTATTAGTAAATAAGTTGATTCTATCGGCCGCCTTTATCGTCGTTGCTGATTTTTTTGCTTTGCTTGCCACCTCCTGCACTCATTTGGCCGAACCGCCACTCAAAGGTTAGCCGTATTGAACGATTTACAAATGACCAACGATTATCGCTGATAAAAGTAGGTGCTGTTTGCTGACCAGTCTGTTGTATGCTGCGCTTAAATGGATTATTAACTCCCAAAGTAAGACTGGCTTTTTTATCCCAGAATTCGCGCTTTCCGGCAAACCCATACCAATAATAACCCGAGTTGGTGCCTTGTAAACTTATCCATCCCGATCCGAAATTTCCATTAGCTTGCAGGGAATAATCTTTCGGTAATTTGTAGGTGGAGTTAAAATTAATGTTCCAGACAATACCATTATTGCTCTGATTCAAAGCTGGACTACGAAGGTCAACGTAGCGTATATCTATGCCACCGTTTACATTTAATTCTTTATTAGGTTGGCCCGATACATTTAAATTTAAACCGTATGCCTGACGGGTTGCAATATTTTGCGGTTTACTCAGGGATACACCGTTAGGTTCTACGATAGTTAAATATTCGATGGCATTATCGGTATAACGCCAGTAAAATGCTGTATTTACCGATAATCCTTTTTTAGTGTTTAAATTATACCCTAACTCAGTGGCATGATTTAATTCCGGCTTCAGGTAAGGATTGCCGGTATTCACATTTAAAGTATCGCTGGCATTGAGCCAGGGATTCAGATACCAGATTAAGGGGCGTTGAATGCGCTGCGTATAACTAATTTTAAACGTTTGGGTTTTTATACCTTTAGATAGGGTAATACTCGGAATCAAATTATTGTATTGATTGGCTAATTTAGTTTGGGTAGTAACAAAATCACCTTTGATATCGGTATGCTCCAAGCGAGCCCCGATGTTTACGCCCCATTTACTTTTAGTATCTAAACGTACCGAGGTGTAACCCGATGTAACCTGCTGTTTATAATTAAAATCATTTGACTGCGCAGGATTCGGAATTAATTCGCCTGCTCCATCCAAGGATTCTTCAACGCGGTACTCGCTGCCAATATCGCGCAAAATGCCTTTAAGCCCTATTTCAATTTTTATATTAGTAGTATCGTGTTGGCTTTTAATGGTGAAAGGATGCGTATAATCAATTTGTGAGGTGTATTCTTTATTACGGCTATAATTAGTGCTGTGCTGGCGGTAGGTAAGCTGCTCCGCTAAGGAGTAACTATCCGTATCGTAAAAATAGTTATCGGGCATCCGGCTAAACTGGGTCAAAAAAGAAAATTCCTGTTCCGGTTTTTTAAATGTTTTGGTATACCCTAAATCCAATTGTCCGTTACCATATGGATTTCTAAACCGGCGGTCGTTTCTAAAATTTTGTAATTCCTGCCCGGTAGGATCGATGAGAAGGTTGTAAAGCGTGTTGTTGTTAGGATAACTACCGCCCCAGACATTCGCCGAAAAGTTAATACGACTCAAAGAATCCGGATCAAAATCAAAACTGATTTCGCCGTAACCGCCCGTTCCCGTATTATCAGCTAAACTCCTTTGAATGAGAATATTTACCGGCTGGTTGTTTAACAAAGTAGTACGGGTATTCTGGCTTTCCCATTGGTTGCGGTACTGGTAACCATTAGCCGAAAACGTTAAACCGATTTTCTTTTTCTTGTAATTTATATTGGTTCCGATAGAACGATTATAATTTCCGGCCGTGATGTTGGTAGAGCCATTAAAGCCTTGTAAACCTTTTTTAGTAATAATATTAATTACTCCGGCCGAGCCTTCGGCATCGTACTTCGCGCCCGGACTGGTAATAACTTCCACGGATTTAATAACGTTAGCGGGCATTTGCCGCAGGGCATCGGCCAGGTTGCGGGCCATCATGGCCGATAGTTTGCCATTTACTAAAACTTTAAGGTTGCTATTCCCGCGCATTTGCACATTACCATTTAAATCAACGGTAAGGGTAGGAACTTTGCGGAGCACATCGGCGGCGGTTCCGCCCGCATTAGAAATATCTTTTTCGGCGTTGTACACCAAGCGGTCGCCTTTATCTTCTACTAAAGTTTTTTGGCCGGTAACGGTAACTCCGCTGAGTATTTTTGTATCCGGACTTAGTTGGATTTTACCTAACTCCAGAACAGAACGATCCGTTGTAAGGGCAACCGGAATAATTTTGGTGCGATAGCCTACAAAGGAAATCTCCAGTTGGTAATTAACGGTGGGTAGGTTAGTGATTAGAAAAACACCGGCGGCATCGGTGGTAGTACCGGTAAAAAGTTTGTTTTCTTTTTTAAGAGCAGCCGTGGCGTAAGCTACTGGTTTAGAAGTAACGGAATCTGTAAGAGAGCCTGTAATTTTTCCCGGATAAGCCGATTGTGCTACAATAGAACGGGAGCCAATAAGAATGATTAATAAAGCGACTAGATATTTCATAATTTAAAACTGTTAAGGTGTTAAGCCTTGCATTTAAATCTAATCTACTTCACTGGTTCACCGCGACGCAGGTACAAACTATGGTATTACAAATAGGTACTGCAAAAAAGATTTTTAAATTATAGATTAAGAGAAGACTGACTTTCCTAAACAGAAAAGGTGAAAAGCATTCTTAAGGGCTTGTTTTTGAGTGGTGTACAGGGACTGTGAAATTATAACTGCTTTCAATTGCTGCGAATTGTATCTGTGGCATATGAAATCTTAAGTTTCTGTAGTAAGCTTTTAAAGGAAAATGATCCACTACCCTTGTAAAGAAATACTCAGAACTGTTATTTAATTACTAGATGCTCATTCCTCTCTTTTTGCATAAATCCGCAAAAAAAAAAATTTAAATTATATGGGCGCAACATAATTTCTTACTGTACCCTTAGGTAGATGAAGCCCTAGAAATATTAGTTACCTGAAAAATGAAAACCTTAAAAAGAGAAGAATGAAAAGTAAATAGAATAAAAATTTAGATGGACTAAGCAGGTTGATGCAGACTAGAAAATAGTGGATTTAGAATTTTATACGTTGTGGCATCAGCTAAAGCTAAGAACCTATAGTATAAACAGGTAGATTTTTAGAGTTTTAAGTATTACCAAAAAAATAAAAGAGTAGAAAGTACTTTAGTAAAACCAAACTCCTTCTTCCTAACATACTTGGCTTATACCAGATACGTTAAGAAAAAGGAGTTTATTTACTTTTTCTATTAAATGTGCGCTTCGTTTTATAAGCAAGTTATTTGATTCTCAAAAAGGTGCTTTTTTAGATTTGAGCGAGTCTTTTAGAATTCAATCCGGTAATTCAGCACGGGAATGAGGCCAGTTTGGGTACTAATTTTAAGACTTTGCGTGTCTTTGTCGTAGTATTGATTATACATATTCAGGCGGTTGGTAACGTTCTGAATATCCAACGATAAAATATAGGAAGCTTTCGGGCGGTTTTTACGGTAGCTTACCCGGATATCTGTCCGGAAGTAATCGGGGGCCTGGGCTTCGTAACGTTCATTTTCGTAATAAACCGCTTTCCCTTCGGCACGTGATTGTTCTGCGTTTAAAGGTGTGTACCGATTTCCTCCCGCCCAAAGTACCCGCACATTCGCTCCAATTAAGTTAGTTTTTTCTTTCCCCACTCTAAATTCTTTACCGCCTAAAACATTTAAAATATGATTGCCATTGTACCGGGTGTTGTATTCTATACCATTTGCCGCCGTATATTTAGAGTTGTACAACGAACTGGTAATTAAAAAATAGTAATTATTAGTAAAGAACTTCTCCAAACTTAATTCTACTCCGTAGTTTTTACCTTTGCCATTACTTACTAAACTATCAGCAATTAGGCCGGTTTCGGAGTTTAAGGCGGCAATTGTACTCTTCGGGTCGGGGCTAATGGCTAAATTATATAATTGCTGATAATAGGTTTCTACTTTAAATCGAAGGTCTTCGCGCAGCATTTGATCGTAGGAAAGCACGTAATGTCTTGCCTTTGTTAACTTCAAATCTTTATTGGCTTGCGAATATTGACCATTACCTAAAGGTTGTTGGGCAAAATAAACTGCCATTGATTCATTACGGCTATGGGTGCCTAAACCAGCACCGAGTGATTGAGTACCCGAAAAGTTCCACCGAATGCCCAACCGGGGTTCCAGAGCACTATTCCCGTTTAAACCCAGCCGCATAAAATGAAGTCCGGAATTGAGTGTTAAATTTTCGGCTAACCGGTATTTCCATTGGCCATAAGCTTGCAGTAAGCCGGAGTAGCCCTCATTATCTACCCAGCGCTCAATAGCATTATTCCGGTCCTCATCCCTACCTTCGCTAAATATGTCGAAGTTTAAATTACTATAAATGGCACCTACCCGAATGGTATGCTGGTTGTTTATTTTATGATTATACAATACGGATAATCGGCCGGCGTAATTTTTATATGACTCATGGAAAAAAGTATTAGGTTTATAATCAGTGCCCAACGAATCGTAACGGTAACGATTAAAATTGCCGGACAAAGACAACACGGTTTCAAAGTAAGCTTTAGAATTCAGAAAATACACGTGCGATAAACCGGCGGCTCCCATTCCGGATTTAAAAACTTCATCGAACCGGTCTTCTTTTTCTTTCCATTCCGTGGAATTGTGGGTCGCTTCCTGCACCTGCGTGCTATACCCACCAATGCCCCATAAAGTAAAAATACCGGCCTTAGTAGTAGGTATATGTAGTTTAAAAGAAAAATCCTGAAATTCGGGCACGGCATCTCCCGAAATATTTACACCTACTTTTTTTAATATGGCTAAGGTTGAATAGCGATAATTAGCTAAATACGAACCTTTGTAGTTCTTTTTAAAAGGACCTTCGGCCGCAAAATCAAGACCTAAAACCCCGGCCTGAAAAGCGTATTCCCGTTTTTCGTTGTTGCCTTGGCGTAGTTTCATGTCGAAAATTCCGGATAATGCATTACCGTATTCGGCCGGAAAGGCGCCGGTATAAAAATCAGAGTTATCAATCATGTTTACACTTAAAATACTAATCCCGCCTCCGGAGGCACCTTCCTCACCGAAATGGTTGGGATTAGGTACTTCAATGCCTTCCATACGCCAAAGAATGCCTTTCGGTGAATTGCCCCTTACTACAATCTGATTACCGCCATCGTCGTTTGTTGCCACGCCGGCGTACGATAAAGCGGCTCGGGCCGGGTCGTTGACGCTAGCCGCGTACCGTTTGGTTTCTTCCACGGAAATAGATCGGGCACTTAGGGTGGCCATGTCGTTCAGGGGTTGGCCTTTTTCGGGTTGGGCTGTAATTACCACTTCATCCATTTGCCGGATAGATTCGGTAAGCCCAATAGTAAGAATTATTTCTTTACCCGAACCCAGTAGCAATTCCGGAATTACCTGCTCCTGGTAGCCAATGTAATTCACTTTTATAGTGTGGCGGCCCACCGGTACTTTTTCGATTTTAAAAAAACCTTCGTTATCAGAGGTGCTGCCTTTAACCGGATTTAAAGATATAATTGCTACCGAAGCACCAACCAAAGGTGTTTGCGATTCGCTGTCGATTATTTTGCCCCGAATGGTTTGCGTTAGGTTTTGACCTAGGAGCGGAAGCTGGCTTGTTAGTAAAAAAAGGATTGCTATAATAGAAGCAATTGCTTTTTGCTTATAAGTTTTTTTAGAGAAATAAAGTGCCTTAGCACGTTGCCGTTCGTATTCGGCCAAGGACATTTCCCAGCCTTGCTGATAATCCTCAGCAATAGTTATCGTATTTTTATTTATGGACTGATTCATAGGTTTTATTAGGCAATAAGGTTCTGATAACCGCCAAAAGGCGGTTTTAAATATTCTGAAGCAAAATAGATGAGAAGTGTAGGGGAAGGGTTAATTACTAAATTTAAAACCGGATACCGGCATTAAAGCCAATCCACATTTTTACGTTGGTATCAAAAAAATTGGTTTTATTATAAAAGGTGTGTTTAGGAAAGGTAGAGCCCACTTCGGTTTCGCCGGGTTCCTGGTATTCCGAAACCATTACGTTAAAAGTGGGTCCGCCAAAAAGAGATAAGTGATTGGCTAGTTGTATGGTACCCAGTAACCGGAATTTGTTCAGCATATTTAACTCATAATCTTCGAATAGGCCATCCGGAAATTTTTCGTAACTTTTCTCAACCACGTAATACGAAACCACATCGGTGTTTAAATGCAACCGTTTGTAGAGTGTCCATTCCGAGCCAAAGCCTGCCCCATAACCCCAACGTTTTTTATCGTCCAGTTCCGCGCCTAAGGCAAAAATGGTATAGAATTTAGGTACACCAATTTTATAGGCTAAATTTACGTTAAAGTCATCGGCTGCGTAAACTTCCGCGTGGTGGTAGCCACCGTGTTTCACAAAACTTAAGAATCCGATTGGCACCCCGTTGATACTATCAGCCACATTTATAAAGCCTAATTGAGTACCGTGTACGTAGCGGGCCTTGTTCAAAAAACCAGATAGTTGCGCCCCTTTTACATCGCGGGCAATATTCATAAAGCCGGCTCCCTGCACGCCTGTAATATTGCGGCTAACATTTAAAAAACCGGCAAACTGAACTCCACTGCTATTGCCGCCCGCTATATTCAGAAATCCCGCAAACTGGCCACCCTGTAAACTGTACCGATCAATAGCGCTATCTGTTATCGGCGTTAATTTATCCCGGTTTCCGATTATACTAAAATAGCCACTAAACTGAAAGCCGCGCACGTACTTTTTATCAATGTTGCCTACTCCCGCAAATTCAACGCCTTGCGAACCCGCCGCAGTGCCCACCAACAAATGAGCTGATACTCGGTTTACGTACTCATTTGCCCGGGTGCCGTTGGTACTTATTGGATAAATAATGCCCAGGTGAAAAGGTTTAATTTCCAGTGAATCTTCGTCGAAGGCCACTGTTTTAACAGTTTTAATGGTAACAGTAGTACGTTCAGTATTGGAATCGGTACTACTTTGGGTGGCCAGTGTATCTTTAGTAGAATAAGGCTCATCGGCTATGCTACTGCTTGGAGGTGTTACACTGGTTTCCGGTATTTTAGGAGTAGGCTCCGGTTTGGTTTCAACGGGAGTTGTGGTTGGCTTTGGCGTTGGTTTAACGGGAGTATTGGAAGTAGGCAGAGGAAGTTTGCTTAAGGTAGATGCTTTGGGTAGACTTTTCGGCAAACCTTTTTTAATAATTACCTGGCCGTTTTTTTCCAGGTAACCTACGGTCGTATTGGCGAGCAGTACATCCAATACTTCAGCTAAAGTTTTATCCTCTATTTCGGCCGATATCCGGTTTTTAGGAGGTAAATCGTTGTTCAGGTACGAAAACCGAATAGCGTATTTCTGCTGAATGGATTGCAGTACCTGCGGTAAGGTAGCATTATTTACTTTAAGGGAGATTTTTGTTTTTAATGGTTGTGATTGCGCCCAGCCGGTCGAAAAAATAAGGCAAAGCAAAGCCATTATGAAAAAACTACGTGTTTTCATTCTTAAAATTATTTAAATTTTTTAGATTTTTAATTACACCCCGGCCCTGTTATAAAATATTCGGTGCCTTTTTGGGTAATGGTTAGGTTGCCTGTAACCGCCAGTATATCCAGTACTTCTTTCAGGTCCGGATTCCGGAAAGATGTGGTAAACCGACATTGTAGTAAGGCTTGGTTTTGAATAGTAATTTTTATGTTAAAATAACTTTCCAGTTCGGCCGCTAACTGATCTAGTTGCATGTTGCTAAAAGTTAAGTTTTTAGTTTCCCAACTTCTGAAATTTTCATTTTGTATTATTTGCTTTTGGGCTACAGTCGTTTTTTCGCCTATTACGCCTTCCTGCCCCGGTACCAGAAAAATAGCATCGTCGGTTTCGGTGCGAGCAAAGGCTACTTTCCCTGTTACTACCTGCACCTTTACGGGTTCGTGGGCATAAGCCCGCAGGTTGAAAGAAGTGCCAATTACCTCAGTTTTGGTGCCTTCGGCGTAAATAGTAAATCTTTTTCCTTCGGCTTTAGCAACTTCAAAAAATGCCTCTCCTGTTAATTTTACTATCCGATTTTCCTTCTGAAAATTGGTAGGGTAGGAGAATACACTTTTTTGATTTAAGGCCACCGTACTGCCATCGGCCAATCGGATAGTTTTGGTTTCGTTGGCAGCGGTTCTTATTTCCGTCCAAGCTGGTTGAGTTGGCCGAGTAAGAAAGTAAGCGCTGGCTACCATTAGTAAAGAAATAGTTGCGGCTACAGCCCACCGTATAACTCCCGTATTATTTTTCTTTACTAACGTGAGTGATATTTCCCGGGCTTGCACTTTTAACTGAAACCGTTGCCATCCGCGCTCCACATCTGGTTCGTACGAATCTGTCGGCAAGGACGTATTTTTCCATACCCGTTCGGCCTGGGTGCGTGCTTCGTTTAATTCTGGTTCTGGTTGCTGCTGCGCCCAGGCTTTCGATTCTTCCGAAGCATTTCCACTGACTTCCCGGGCCAGGTGTTCCCAGAATGTTGGCCGGTTTTCATTCATGTACTTATATAACAGTTAAAACAAGTCTTACCCTACCTTAAAGGTAAATTTTATTTTAAAAGTTACGAAAATAATTTAATCTACTTGCGATACACTGCCGCTACCGGAAATTTTGGTACTAACGGTAGGGTTACCTTTGTAACGTACCCGGCCGGAACCGCTGAGAGTTGCTTTTAAACGGTCGCTCACGCTTAATTCGCATTTACCGGAACCGCTCACCGAAATATCCGCTTCTTTGGTAATTAAGTCAAAAGCTTTTACATTACCGGAACCCGAAATATCAATGTCGTGGTAAACCGCATCGCCGTTTATTTCTACATCTGCCGAGCCGGATAATTCTGTATCAATGGACTGGGCACCTTTTAAAGTTAAATGAATATCGGTGTTACCGGAAGCTTCCAAATCAAAATCATTTACTTGCCATTCGGTAAGGCTTCTAACGGAGTTTGCCCCAGAAACCGAAAGTTCGATTAATTGCGGCGTGGTAATGTAAATGCGAACGGGCCGGCTGGTTTTTACGTGTTTCTTATCGTATTTAATAATCAGCTTATTGTTCCGAACTTCAGTAGACAACTCCGATAAAACATTTTCCTGACCTTCGAGCAACAAATCTTTACTAGGACCTTGCGTTAAGAAAATTTCAAATTCGCCACCGGCACTCACGGCATTATAATTAGTAACAGGACGGGTACGGGATACAACATCGCCACGGCCCCGCAAAAATTCATCTTCGCAGGAGGTTAACAAAAAAGCAGTGGATATAGCAATACAAGCTTTGCTTACATTTTTAACTAAATAAGATTTCATCAAAGTAAGATTTAAGGATTGTTTAGATTTTAATTGTTTAAAGGAAGAAGGGCGCCTGTGGTCTTCTTCTATAAAACAATTAAAGTAGTCCTTACCCTACCTTGGTTTAGAAAAAAAATTAAAAAAAATCGGTGAGAATAAATAAAAGCAGCCCTACGAGGTATTCTTTCAGGTTTTCGCGCAAACGCTGCAAGGCAATACCCATGTGTTTTTCAACGGATTTGAGGGAAATATCAAGACGTTCGGCAATTTCTTTGTAGCTCAATTCTTCGAAACGGCTCATCGAAAATACCAGTTTGGTTTTAGGCGGTAAGGCATCAATAGCTAGCAATACCTGCGCTTCCGTTTCGAGTAAGGTTACCTGTTTTTCGGCAGTTTCACTACCCGGCATAATATCCGCTAATGTATCAATATCAGTTTTAGCTTTTTGGGTTTTTAGGAAATTAAGGGCGGTATTGTAACAGGAACGATATAAATACGATTGAATAGCTTCGTCCATTTTTAAACTTTCGCGCATTTCCCAAACCTTCAGGAAAACCTCCTGCACAATATCTTCGGCAAAGTTAGCATCGCGTAATGTGCGGTAAAGGCTGCGGCACAAACCCGCGTAATATTTCCGGAACAGCCACTCTACCTTCTCTTCCGGCGAAAGGGAAGGAAACATTGACAAAATCTTACCACCGGTATTTTCTGCGATCATGAAGCAAGTAGAGTACTACCGCAAAAGTATGTTATTTCTGGGGTAAAGTAGGATAAAAAAGTAAATTAAAATTGCAGTAAACTTACTAAATGCATGAATTTACGGGATGTATGGCAGCAATTTATACCAAATAGTAAAAAGCAGCTTCTATATTCAAAATCCGGCAGGTTTTCACAACCTTCCAGGTTTATTCCACAATAGTTTATCCTTCATTTTAATAGGGAACCTCTAAATACTAATGGGTATTACTAAATCTGGTCATAAAGATATTATTCTGCGAGGTGCTTCAGGACCAAACGGTTGTTAAATGTTAATAGCTACCTTACCTACCTTTCACAGATGCTATAATAACAGCAAATACATTTACCTTATTCCAATTGAATATTAATGGCGAATTAGCTTAATATAGCTGGTAGTAGTGGCATTCTCCAGACGTAAATAATAAATTCCGGCCGATGACATGTGGCGAGAAAAATCAAACGTAGCAATGGCGGAGTGAGCAGCATTTTTCTCGCCGCTAGTTAATGTACTTCCTACTGCTGAGATTAGAGTATACGTAAAGTTACCCCGAAGTGGAGCAGGCAAGAAAACCTTGAAATGACCATCAGAGGTAGGAGTAGGATAGGCAAATAAATTTATTATATTCTTATTCGACTGTTCGGCCAAATATGCCACTCTTTCGGATTCACTTAAAGGTTTATCAATTACCGTAAAGTAAATGGTTAAAGGTTCTCTGGCATTTCCTTCACCATTGGCTTCTGAGTAAGGAGTAACTTTTAAAGTGTATTTGCCTTTGGCCGGAACCCAGGCAATAGGATTACCATCCACATCGCCAAATAAAAAATAAGGAGCTTTTGATTCGGTTTGGCTGCGGTTTTGTTCTCCGGAAAGCTCAAAAGTAACGCTCTTAACGGTAGTTGGGTTAAGTACTGCTTCCACGTTTAAATTGGAACTGGGTAAAGCCGCTAAGTTTAAAATAATGCCTTCAGTAAGAGTAGTTATTACTTCCTTGGTATTTGTATTAATCAGGTTTAGTTTAGCTACATCCTGGTTGGGTTGTAAAACAAAATTGGCTACCACTTGCTTCCTATTGGTCATAGTAAGGGAAAGCAAAGTATTTTTACCTAGAGCATCTCCACTCCAGCCTACAAATTTATAACCCGGTGCCGGTACGGCGTTTAAAGTAACTTTGGTTCCATGGGCATAACTATCCTGCATAGGCTCTCTGGTAACCGAACCGGAACCGGTAACGGCAATCTGTAAATTATAATAAGGAACTGGCGTAACTTTTACCACTACCGGCACCTGATCCGTTAAAACGGGCGTACCGTTATCCGACGCTTTTACAAAAAAAGTATAGGTTCCTTCCTTAGAGGGGGTCCAATTAAAAACACCGGTGGCTGGTTGGATGTACGCTCCCGCTGGCGCATTTATTAAAGAATAATTCTGAATCTGCTTCGGATTGGCATCATTTGCAGAAACAGTAAAGCGTAACTTGCGGCCTACAATAACGGATTTGTTATTAACTACAGATAATTTAGGGGCAACATTAATTTCTTTCTGGCGCAACAAAGCTTCGAGGTAATAATAATCGGCATAAATCAAGGGTACGTCAATTTCGGAGTTGCCGGGTTTGTGGCCGGTGCTGTGCAATAAAATAAAACCCCGGTTCTCGCCCTTCGGTGAAGCATACAAATTTGCCAGGCTATTTACTATTTTATCGGCGGCAGCACGGTACTTTTTATTATTCTTGCTATACGTGCTCAGTTCATACAAAGCCGAGGCCATTACTGCGGCAGCGGAAGCATCGCGGGGTTCATTCGGAATTAGAGGCGCATTAAAATCCCAGTAAGGCACTAAATCGGCGGGTAAATTTGGATGGTTTAAGATAAAAGATGCTATGTTTTCGGCGTGGGTTAAGTAGGCGCGGTTCTTGGTTTCGCGATAGCACATGGTATAGCCGTACAGTCCCCAGGCTTGCCCCCGAGCCCAGGCCGAAGAGTCGTTGGCGCCTTGATGGGTGTTTTTCTGGCGAACTTTTCCGGTCACAGGGTCGTAATCGACAACGTGCCAGGAACTGTAATCCGCTCGAAAATGATTCTTCAGGGTAGTATCTGCGTGGCTCTTAGCAATATTATAATAAGTAGAATCTCCGGTTAAGCGGGTAGCGGCAAATAGCAATTCCAGGTTCATCATGTTATCAATAATAACCGGAAAAGGCCACTTCCGCGTAGCTTTCCAGGATTGAATGCAACCCACCTTGGGACTAAAGCGGGTAGCTAATGATTTTGCCGCTTGAATAATAACCGAACGATAAGCGGTATCTTGAGTTAAACGATAGCCCGCGCCATAACTGCAATAAACTTTAAAACCTACATCGTGGGTTTCGGTATTAAATTGCTCTGACGCAAGCTGAGAAGTAAAAGCTTTTGCCTGATTCAGCCAGTAAGAATCCTGAGTATATTCATACAAAAACCATAAATTACCTGGAAAGAAACCACTCGTCCAATCCCGGGAAGAAATAAGTTTAAGTTCTTTTTCTGAATTTAATGTTCGGGGAGATACTAATTCCGGATGCTGAGGAGTTTGAGCTTTGGTAATTTCCTGCAGCATTACTTTGGTCTGAGTTGTTGCATGACGAAAGGCACTATCTGCATCTACCTGAGCCCAAACAGGTAAGCAGCACAGGGAAAGTAAAAGAACCTGCAAAAGAATAATTTTATACTTCATAAAGTAGTTACCTTTTAAATTTTTCGTGCAACAGAAAAAGGGAAATGAGTAGGCCAAACCATGCCTGCATTTCATAAAATTCTGCCAGAGAAAAGTAAATTTAGTATTTATATTAATTATTAGAATGATTATACTAAAATATAGGGAGAAATCAAAGGATTCAGCTGCGAATGATTTTGATGTTACCTGGATCCGGATTCCTTATTTTGTTTGAAGAGGCCTAAAAACTTGTATTAAGCTATTCTAATTTTAGCTCCTAATTATAAATCCCATCTTCAAAAGATTATAACTATTTACTGAAAGTATATTAGCAGTTTTCTCGTGAAGGCTAACCGGCAGTTTTGATTAAAATAGAATTTGTTCGTGAATGGTTCAGAAATAGTAAATAATCCAGGCGGCTCGCATTAAAAATAAGGATGTTTTTATTCACCTTATTTATAAAGTATAAAATACTGGTTCCAGGAGTGTATTCAAAATTAATAATATACATCTGCGGTAAATAAAAGCAAAAAGACTTCTTCTTTATTGCTTAAAATACGAAACTCTACTTTGCTAAAACGTAACTCACACATTGAGTACAATAAACAGTAATGAGTGTGACTGGGTTGATTTACTAAATGAAAATTTAGTAAATTCTTACCGAACTGATATTGGTTATTACATATTACTCTTCTACTTCCACGGTCATAAAAATGTCTTGCACGGGGAAATCGTTGGGATCTACAGGTACTTTGGCAATCTTATCCATTACTTCTAATCCTTCTACTACCTCGCCAAAAACCGTGTATTTTGTATCTAGGGAAGGAACGCCGCCGATAGTAGTATAGGTTTTTATTTGCTCCGGGGAAAAGGTGATTTTTTTATCTAAAGCTATATCGTTGAGGCTTTCCTGGTTATGAACTACTCCCTGCACTAAGTAAAAATTATGCGACGAAGAAAGCCGCTTCGGGTTAAATTCATCGTCGTAACGCGCCATAGCCAAAGCACCACGTTTATGAAAATGATTCGGTTTTACTTCGCTCGGGACTCCGTATTTATCTTTTTTAATTTTGCGTTCGCGGGTATCGCCTCCCTGAATCATAAAATCGCGGAGTACCCTATAGAAAATAGTATTATCGTAAAAACCCATTTTGGCTAATCGCACAAAATTAGCCCGATGCAGAGGCGTATCCTCGTACAAGCGTACCTTAATTTTGCCCATGCTGGTACTAATGGTTACTAAAGTTTCCGGATTCTCTTTCCCGAATTTAGTAAGTACTTCGGTTACGTTGGCATCCGTTAGTGTTTCGTAGGTACCTAAATCAGCACGATTGGATTTGCCGGAACAAGCGATTAAAAATAAGCCACTTAATATGCTTAGCGCGCAAATACGAAACCGGAGTACTTTCATAAAAATAGAAAAAGTAAATACGTTAAGGGGAAGTAAAGATAAGCGTTAAGCTTTGGCTATTAAAATAATTCTTTTTAGCTACCAGAGTCAAAATTCTTTTTACTTCTCCGGCGGTGTGTCGTCCAGCAAAAGAATTTTTAATTTCTGATACAAAAAAGAAACAATCAATAATAAAACCCCCAAAGAAATAAATGCCGCAATACGGCCACCCGCCGATATGTTCTGAATATCGAACAAAAACAATTTTAGTAAAGTGATAAAAAATAAACTTAATGAAACGAGCCGTAAAGTTTTTAATTTATAGCGCATGCCCAACAGCATAAATCCAAAAGAAGCCAAACCCCACAAAATAGGGAAGTATATTTTATGTTGCTGTTGCAGCAAATTTTTTAAGTTTTGACCGGACTTATATTGAATTAAAGCTAAAACATGATCGGCTTCAATACTAACCAAATACACCAAGGCACTACAGCCAAACCATAAAAAGTTATTCATTCGTTTGGTACGTAAGCCAATTGCCTGGCGGTAGTAAGTAAACGCATAATAAAGCAGTGCCAGTAACAAAAACAAGGCAAGGTAATGCAGCACAAAAGGTAGAATACTGCCACTTGGTTGTAGTAAATAAGCATTCCGGGCATCTTCTACGATGGGCTGTACCAGCAGAATATACGATCCGAAGCTTAAACCTAATAGTATCTCTCGCAAAGGCCAGCGGGTTGCCGTACCAGCGGGTAAAAACCGAAAAATAAGAATGGCAAATAAATAATGGTAACTGGCTATGATCAGGTATTTAATAGCGCGCATTTCAATAGTGGTACTACTCAACTTATAAGTAAGTTCGAACAGAATAGCCAGGTACAAAAGCATGCCTCCCAAGCCACCAAGCAGGAGCCTAAGTTTAGGATCATCATTAAGCTGTTGTTTTAATTGCCAAAAGACTAACCCATTAACAAAGGCCATTACGCCCGAAAAAAGACCTAAATACGTACCAACAGCTAATTGATTAAGTAAGTACAATCCGCACAAATAGAAAAAAATGGTGTTACTCAGTAATATACTTATTTCCAGAAAATTAAATGGTTGCTGTTGCTTCAGGTTATACACTACCGTCATGGCGAAGAATACGAGGTAAAACAGCATCGCAAATATAAACCCGCCTAAATAAGGAGCTTGCGGCTCGCCCATTGCTTTGGCTACCAGCCAACCCGCAAATAAGATTATCGTGGCTACATAAGAAATGAATGTAATAACCGGCCATTTTTTAAAGTAGGCCAGAATCAGCATGCCGATATTTAAAATTAAAATATAAATGAATAATACCAAGTAATTGTTACCTCCCGAACTCGCTAAAAGAGGAGAGGCAAATCCACCTAAAAGAGCAAGTACCGCTAATTCCTGACGATCGTAGGTAATGGACATAAACACCGAAAACCCGGTAACGGCTACCATTAGTATAAATGCTATGGCTTGAGAAAACAGTTGATATTCGTGAAAGGCTAAGGCAATGGTAAAATAGAGTACGGCTAAACCACCGCCTACTAATACCGAGCTAAAAGCCGCATATTGCTTCCGTAAATGATGGGCTAAACCCAATAAGGCAGCACCGCAGCTAAAGCCAATCAGCACCCGGCCCCAGGCATTAATCCAATTTTGGTCAATAGCAAACTTAACAAAGTAACCAATTCCTAAAACCAGCACGGCAATGCCTAATTTATTTATCAGGTTCTCGCCAATAAATTTTTCTAAATCAGGGTTACGTTCAAAAAAGCCGGGTCGCTTACTTGGTTGTTTTTTAACCTCGCTACTAAGCAAACTTCGGTTAGGTGCTGCGGCCTGAACGGGTAAGGCAAATTCATCTTGGGTAATAAATACCGCCGGATCGGATTGGGAAGTAATAACCGGAGAATGCCTAATTTTAGTGATGTCTTGCCGTAATTGCCGCAACTCCGAACTTATTTCCCGCATTTTAATTAGAAGCAGCCACACCAACAAGCCCACTATTAATAAAACAACCAATAAGCTAAAAAAGTATATAGCCTCCATGCAAACGTATTCCTGATAATGTTTAATTAGTAAACAGATAATGTTAAAGCTAAATCTTTCTGCCCGGTTAAGCTCCCGTTTATCTAATTACTAAAGTGTTTTCTAAATAGTATAATGGCAAAAAGGAAGAAATTCCAAAAGAAAAGAAAGAATATTCTCCGTATCAGATGAAATATACGATTATTTCTAAATAGACTTTGTAACGCTTTACTAAATGATTGGATACGCCGTTTTGTAAGAAAGTTACCCGATTATAAATCCGTTATTCCGGCATTTTTTACTTTATAGCGTAACAAGCGACTAGAATAACCAAAACCATATCAGATTTGCAGCTTCTTCTCGAATAGCAAAAACAAAGAGCTATAATAAATAATGTTTTATAATGGAAAGTGCCTAAATATCATAAATTTGCGAACGAATAGGTGCAGTGCTGGTTAATTTAAATCCTTACCCGAATTCCTATTCCTGAAGCGCGTACCTTAAATATATTTCTTTTGCTTACACCTCATTCCAAACCTTCTTATTTTAAAAGGAAGGTAGTGCATCCTTTTAAAAAACTGCTTACCATGGGAATTACGCCCCAAAAGTTAGCTATTACGGGTGCGTTGGGGGTAGTTATAGGATTGATGCCCTTGTTTGGCATAACTTCTTTTGTGTGCACCATTTTGGCTTTGCGATTTAAGCTGAATTTGCCCGCCTTACTTTTAATTTGTTACTTAATTAGTCCGCTGCATCTAATCTTGTACATTCCTTTTATTGAAGTAGGTTTAAAAGTTTTTCCTTTAACCACTTTTAAACTGAGTTTAAGCCAAATAACCGACTTATTTCAGCGCGACTGGCTTGTTGCTTTAAAAACTATTTGGTTAGCTAACCTGGCGGGAGTGTTGTTGTGGTTGGTACTGGCCGGACCACTTACTTTTTTTTGTTACGTGCTTTTATTGCCGGTTGTACGAAAATTACTTCAACGCATGCCGGCGTCAAAAGAACAACCTTAAGTTACTGCCAGCTTTTTTTGCATCACGTAATCGTTCATAAAATAAGGGCCAATCGGAATATCTTCTTCGTAGGCTATGGTATACCCGCATTTCTCGTAAAAACTCCTGGCCGGATTGTTCCGGTTTACATTTAGCAACAAGGTAGTACCGCTAACGTGTTTTACCGCTTCCTCTACCGCATTAATAAGTAAACGACCCAAGCCATACCCGTGAAACGCCGGGGAAACGTATAATTTATTTAACTTAAAACTATTATCAGGTAAAGCTGAGTAGGAGGCAAATCCGGCTGGTGCCTGATCCTGGAACAAAAGTAAAAATTGCTGACCCGCTTCCATTTGCTGCTTTAACGCCTCGGGATTATAAATCTCCTGAAACATAAAGTTTAATTGCTCTGCCGATAAAATATTTTGATACGTAGGTGCCCAGGTTTGTTCCGCCAAAGTTGCAATAACCGGAATGTCGTCTGGATTAAAAGCTGTCCGGATAATCGTATTATTTGATTTAGCAGAAGTAGCAGCAGACATAAGAAAATAGAGCAGTCAATTAATTTGAAAAAATTAAGTTCGGGCTGAATTTATTCTTTTTAGTAAATTTTTACCGGTAAGACTGAATTGAAATAGGACTACCGGTTTGCAGAAAATTACCAACCGACCTTGGCAGTACATTTTGGCCGAACATTACTTTGTTGTTTTTAGTACGGTAGGTAGCCAAAGTGCGGAGGGGTTCGGTACCTTTTTCGGCAGTGTCCTGATTTACGGTGGTTAAAACGCAACGCGAACAGGGCTTAACAGCCGCAAAATTTTGGTGACCAATTGTAAATTCCCGCCACGTATCTTCTACAAAAGGTTCACCACCCGAAAATACCAAATTAGGCCGGAAGCGATTCATGGGTAAGGGTTCCGGCAAACGATTATTTAAGTCTTTTAATGACTCCTGGCCAATTAATAAAAAAGGATAAGCATCGGCAAAACTGACGGGCTCGTTATTAAAAGCATAATTCATATCAACGGGGCGATGCGCATTAGGAGGCATAAACACCAACCGGCAATTTATTTGCAACATTTGGCTAAACCAGGCATTCGCCTCCTGGCTAACTTCTACGGCAGATACCGTATCATCCCAGATGGTAACAGTTAAAGGAGTATTCAGGTAATTGTTGGAGTCGAATGGCACAAACAAACTTTCGGCAACTTGCTGTTTATGCGTAACCAATAATCCAGTTGGCAATAGTTGTACCTGCAGCAAAGCCATTTTGGGAAATACCCGTTGCGTTAAAAAGGTATTGGTATCATCTACCAGTAACCAACGTCGGTCGTATTGCAGGCCTTGCGGTTCTACAATGGCCTCATTTACGCGTACTCCCCCCAACGACTTAATTGGGTAAATATAAATATCAGATAAAATCAGCGAAGAAGCCATTTACTAAAAATCAGAAAAAAGTCAGAAGCTTAGCGTATAAACTTTTACCTATTTAAAACTTTACAATTGATTGGCAGGTAGTTTTATAAATGGTTTAAAAATTAGGCTTTACCTGCAACCTACCCGCCTTAAACTTTGCGGGGAGGTAAGGCAAAGGCTTCGGAAACATGTTCGAAATGGCCTTTGTGCGAACCATCGCAAAAAGGTTTATTGCTCGATAAACCACAACGGCAAATAGAAACTATTTCGCGGCCGCCTAAATCATATACATTGCCTTGTGCGTCTACAATCTCGAAATCGTCGCCTTGTACTTTTAAAGAACCATTGCTGTTTACAGTAATACGGGTTTTCATAAATAAGCTATAGAGTTAAATCCGGACAAAGATAAGCCTAATAACGTAGGCTTACGGATTATGGCTTTAAAAATTTATGGTTTATCAACGGATATTTGTCTGGTAGCGGCTAGTAAAAATTATACTTTGGCAGTTTTTTACAAGCTACATTTATAAATCCTTCTCTTGTATTTAACTTACTAAAAGTAATTTGATAGTAATTAGCTGCGTTTCTTGTAATTCAGAATGGCCCAGGCATTAAGTAATAAGGCAAATCCAGCGGTAATTACTAATTGCTGGGAAATATCTGCCAGGCTGCTGCCTTTTAAAATCACTATCCGGATTACCTGAATAAAGTAAGATACCGGGTTAATTTTAGTTAAATACTGTGCCCAAAGGGGCATACTTTCAATGGAGGTATATAAGCCGCTCATTAAAATAAAAACCATTATCAGAAAAAAAGAAAGCAGCATGGCTTGTTGCTGATTTTCGGAATAAGTAGAAAGCAGTAAGCCCAAACCCAAAACAGCCAGCAGATAAACGGCCGCGTACACATATAAAACCACCAAGTTACCAACCGGTACAATGCCGTAAAACAACCAGGCAATGAGCAATCCTAAACTTAGCACGAAAAGCCCCAGAACCCAAAAAGGAAGAAGTTTAGCCAGAATGAAATGATATTTTTTTACCGGCGTTACGTTAATTTGCTCAATGGTACCTATTTCTTTTTCTTTTACAATGTTTAAGGAGGCCAGAAAAGAACCAACCATTGTTACCAGCACTACTAAAATGCCAGGCACCATAAAATCTTTGTAATTTTGTAGGGGATTATACCAGTTAGATGCCGTTACCTCTATAACCTTTTGAGGGGAAAAACGGGCTGGCTGAATCCACTCGGTGCGGACTTGGTTATTGTAGTCGCGGATAACACTTTGCAGGTAAGCATTGCCTAAACCTGCTTTCATACCATTTATAGCGTTTACTGCAATTAAAGTAGTTGTTTCGTTTTCTTTAACCATGTCTCTTTCAAAGCCATTAGGGATTTCTAAAATAATATCTGCCTGATCCTGGTCAAGGGTAGTAACTGCCTGCTGATACGATGGGGAATAGGCATAAAGTAAAAAGTAACCGGAAGAATTAATTTTGTTAATTAACTGCTGCGAACCAAGGGAATGATCGTGGTCTACTATGGTTAAGCGGATGTTTTTCATTTCGTAATCTGCGGCCCAGGGCAAAACCAGTAATTGCATTAGGGGCATCACGAATATAATGCGCAGAATAGCTTTGTTCCGGAATATTTGCCGAAATTCCTTTTGCAGCAAAAACTTTAGGGTTCTCATGATAACCGGATTTTAAAATTTTTGATACTTAAGCCCATAAAGACTATAGTCATGCCTGTTAATACCAAGGTTTCTTGCCAGATTACCTGCCATCCTGCCCCTTTAATCATAACGGCTTTAACAATATCGTAAAACCATTTAGCGGGTACCAAATTAGAAATAACCTGCAGCGGCAAAGGCATATTTTCTATCGGAAACATAAATCCGCTCAGCATAACGGTGGGCAAAAACAAACCCGTTAAAGAAATAAACATAGCTGTTTGCTGCGAGTCTGTGGCAGTGGAAATAAGTAAGCCCAGGGATAAACTGGTAATGGTAAATAAAATACTGGCCGCCGAAAGAAGAAGCAAACTGCCATTAATGGGCACTTGCAGTACAAACACGCTCAAAAGCAAAATGCTGGCAATGTTGAGCATGGATAAAAGCAAATAAGGTACTGCTTTGGCTATTATAATTTTAAGCGGCTTCACCGGAGAAACTAAAAGTATTTCCATTGTGCCCAGTTCTTTTTCCCGCACTATGGTTATGGCAGTCATCATGGTGCAAACCAGCATGAGTACCATGGCCATTACCCCAGGCACAAAACTATAAGCACCTTGCAATTGTGGGTTGTACAACATGCGGGTTTCGGTGTGAATAGTATATGGTAAGCTGCTGTTAGCCGTTATGCGTTCCTGAAAATCTAGGATTATGGCCGAAGCATAGTTGATTAATGTGTTGGCTACGTTAGGGTCAGATGCGTCGGCAATCAACTGTGCCTGGGCTTTGTTAAAATGCTGTAAGTCGGCATCAAAATTTTGCGGCAGAACCAAGGCAAGTTTTATGGTACCTGTTCTAAATTCCTGTTCAATTTCGGAGTAAGAATTCAAATATCGGGTTATTTCAAAATACTGGCTGGCGTCTATCTGGGATATTAAAGCTTGGGTACTAGCATCCTGAGCCTGATCCAATACGCCCATGCGGGAATTTTTTACTTCGTTGGTTAAGGCAAAACCAAAAATGATAATTTGCACCACCGGCATTCCCAAAAGAATAATCAAGGTTTTAGGGTCGCGGAAAATATGGAAGAATTCTTTTTTTACCAGCGAGTAGAATTGTTGACTTCTTTTGGCTTTTTGCTTACCGTTTTTAGAATGATTTTTCATGAACTTTTGAAGTAATAAAAGGCTATCCTATTTTTAGTCCGAGACTTTATAAGTCTCCAGTTTAAGGTGCTAATACAATTCATCTGGCCAAGTTTGCCTCCTAGCCGGCGAATCTCGTTTATCTCACTCCTCCTCCTACGACAAGCTAAAAACAGGTGAGGAAATGCAATTATTTCTATTTTCTCTCTTTTCTCTCTTCCTTGCCTCCATTACGCCATGCCGTTTTGCAACACCTGAACGCTAAAAGGACCTCCATAGCCAAACTGATAATTGTTGCTAATAACTACTGTTCTGCTACTTTACTTTGTAAACTGCCCTTGTTTTAAAATTTCTTTAAAATGCTTCCTTAATAAACTTAGGAGGGGCAGTAGATAGTAATTACTCACCAGAGCGCTTAGCCTGGCGGGCGAGTTTTAGAAATACTTCGCCCATATTGGCAGCTGTAAACTGGGTTTTTAGTTCTTTGGGTTTGCCTAAGGCTTCTACCCGGCCATCTACCATTATCGAAACCCGGTTGCAGTATTCGGCTTCGTCCATGTAGTGGGTAGTAACAAAAACCGTAATTCCCCGTTCGGCGGCTTCGTAAATCATTTGCCAGAATTCGCGGCGGGTAATTGGGTCTACACCGCCGGTAGGTTCATCCAGAAAAACTATTTGCGGCTCGTGAAAAATAGCCACCGAGAAAGCCAGTTTTTGTTTCCAGCCTAAGGGCAGGGAACCTACCAGTTGATCGGCTTCTTTTTCTAATTTTAATTTCTGCAGTACAACCTGGCTTTTTTCTTTAATAAATTGGTCGGATTTGCCGTAAATACCGGCGTACAAATAAATGTTTTCTTTTACCGTAAGATCGGCGTACAAAGAAAATTTTTGACTCATGTAGCCAATGTTCTTTTTTATCTGCTCCGTTTGGGTAAATACATCAAAACCAGCTACCGATGCTTTTCCGGAAGTAGGTTTAGACAAGCCACAAAACATGCGGATGGCCGTAGTTTTACCCGCTCCATTAGCGCCCAAAAAACCAAAAATTTCACCTTTTTCAACTTCAAAAGAAATATTATCCACTGCTTTAAAGTTGCCGAAGGTTTTACTTAAATTTTCACAAATAATGCTAGCGTTATTCATCGGAAAAGAATTTAACTTCTGTTTTTAGACATTAGCTGGATGAAAGAATCTTCAATGGTGGGCGAAACAACTTTTATTTCCAGCCCCGAATGCTTTTTATCTTGCAGGTATTTTTCCAACCGAATGGGATCGTAACCGGGTTGCATTACTACGTGGTGGTATTCGCCGAATGGATAAGTGGCAGTTGCCTGATCGTAAGTTTTCAGGTCATTTAATAATGGAAACATATGGGTAGAAGCAACGGCTAATAAAGGGTTATTGAATTGTTGATTTATGGTTTGCGGAGTATCAATTGCCAGAATGGTTCCTTCCTGAATTAAGGCTACCCGATCGCACATAGAAGCTTCGTCCATGTAAGGAGTAGATACCAGGGTGGTAATGCCTTGCTGCTTTAAATTGGCCAACATATCCCAGAATTCTTTCCGGGATACGGCGTCAACCCCAGTGGTAGGTTCATCTAAAAAGAGGACGGTAGGTTTATGAATTAAAGCGCAGCATAAAGCCAATTTTTGCTTCATACCGCCAGAAAGTTTGCCCGCTCTCCGATTTTTGAAAGGCTCAATCTGAATATAAATATCTTTTACTAAATCGTAATTTTCTTCGATGAAAGTTTCGAAAACGGTAGCAAAAAAGTCAAGGTTTTCCTGCACGGTTAAATCCTGGTATAAAGAAAACGTACCGGGCATATAACCTACCCGCTGCCGGATGATTTTATAATCCTTTACTACCTCAAGTTCATCCACCCAAGCGGATCCTGAATCAGCTACCAAAAGAGTTACCAGAATACGAATGAGCGTAGTCTTACCAGCTCCATCCGGACCAATTAAGCCAAATAGCTCCCCGGAATTTACCGCCAGAGAAACTCCTTTCAGAGCTTCAACGCTTTGTTTACTGGTTTTATAAGTTTTAACCAGATTATCGACGGTTATTGTTTTCATGAGGCTTGATTTAAAGCTACTTCACCGTACATTCCGATTTTCAGAAAGCCATTATTTTTAACTTTTATTTTTACCGCGTAAACTAAATTGGCCCGTTGATCTTTGGTTTGAATGGTTTTAGGAGTGAATTCGGCTTTGCTGGCCACCCAGGTTATAGTACCGGGTAATTTTATGTATTCCTCCTGGCCATTGTCTACCAATACTGTTACAACCTGTCTAATTTTAACTTGCGTTAACTGGTCGCCGGTAATGTAGGCCCGCAGCGTGAGGGTAGATAAATCAGCAATTTTGTATAAGGCTTTGCCGGGAGCGGTTACTTCGCCGGTCATGGCGTATTTAGTAAGAACCGTACCGGAAATGGGGTTGCGAACCTGCGCTTTATTTAGTTGACTGCCCAATTGCGCAATAAGTTTTTGCATCGGTTCTCTTTCACTCAAAATTGTCCGGTTCCGGGTGGCTACTTCGTTTTGCTGCACTTTAATCTGCTGCTGAATAACCTGGATTTGGCGTTCCGTTACTTCAATTTGCGTGTTTATATCATCGAGTTGCTTGCCGGTAGCAGCATCCAGTTTTACTAAATTTTCGGTCCGTTGTTTTTCTCGTAATAACGATTTTAGCTGCACTTGCTGAACGGCCAGCTGGTCTTTTAAGAGCAATACTTGTGGCTGCACGTCAGTGGTTCTTACCGCTAATGCATTTAAACTTGCCTCGGCTTGTTCTTTCTGCAGTTTTAGGTTTTCAGCATCTATTACTCCTACAATTTTCCCGGCAGGTAAAATTTGTCCTTCCTGAATGTTCAAAGAATCTATTTCACCCCCAAGTTCTGCCGAGACAATCACTTCATCGGCTTCAAAAGTGCCTGAAGCATCATGTATGTCCTCTCCCGAATGGCAGGAAAGTAAACTACTTAAGGATAGCACTAGTATTTTTAGCTTTTTCATTTTGCGATTAGTTAATTGCCTGAAATAGTTTGATAGTTTAGTTGCGATTGCAGGAGCTGCACCTGGTGAATAATTAAAGCTTGCCGGGCCTGGTCCTCGGCGTTTACTTCCCGTAAAAAATCGTTAGCAGTTATAACAGCATTTTCTAATTGGGCCTGAGCTGCTTTTTTTACGCTTTCCCGAAGGGCTATTATTTCCTGGTCACTGCGAACCAATTCTTCCAGTTTTTGAATTTCGGCCCGTTCGCGGGTAAGCTGCAGGTTTACATTCAGGAGAAATACTTCTTGTTGCAGACTAGCCGTGTTTTTGTTTATGTCTAAAATCTTTTTTTCATTTCGGCTGGTGTACCAACCATTCAAGCGCCAGGTAAATCGAAGTCCGGTAAGATAAAAGTAATCGAACTCATTTTTTAGTAAATTCAGGCCGGGTCTACCGTAACCTCCTTGACCAAAAAAGCTGATTCCGGGGCGTAAGGCAACATCTATTAATTTTTTCTGCGCTTCCCATATTTGCATTTGTTTATTATACAAACTGAGTTCGGGTCGGCGAATTTCCGGAGTGGATGAAATAATAGGAACGGGCTTGTTTAATTTTGTATTCTGATCTAAGGATTCGCCGGTTAATAAACTTAACGCTTGTAAAAAGCCCGAGCGGGTATTTTGCAGTTCAACTATTCTTTGGCCCGCTTTCAGGTGTTCGGCTTGTAACACATTCAGGTTAGATTTAAAAGTAACGCCGTTTGCCACTTGTGCCTGGGTTCTTTTAATACCAATGGTTAAATCTTTCTGAAATAGGGCTGCCTGTTTGGTCTGTTCTTCTAATAAAATAATGGCAAAATAAAGTTGATTCACTTGTTCCCGCAGCTTATATAATTCTACTTCCAGGCGTTGACTTTCGGTTTCGCTATTCAGTTGCTGAACCAGTAACCGGGTTCTTCTTAAACCTCCATCGTACAAGGATTGTGATACATCAGCCAGAATCCGGTATTGGTCTTTAGTGGGTGCTTCTATGTCCAGGCCAGGAATAGGGGAGTTAATACTAGTTACCTCCGATTGGTAGCTAGCCTGACCCGTAAAAATTAGTTGGGGTAGGTAGTTTCTATTTATGTTTTGCTGCAGCAACGCATTACTTTCCTGAATTAAGTTTTTTTGCTTAGTAAGAGGATAGTGTTCACGGGCTTTTTGCTGAATTAGTTCTAAAGTAATTGTCTGAGCCCGTACGTAGGTGATGCTAGTAAATAATAAAATAACCAAAATGTTTAACCAATTAGTTAATTTCATAACAAAAATTGTTAAAGTTGTTATTTCTGTTTTTTTATGGAATTAATAATAAAGTCGGCGACTTCTTCTTTCCGCTGGTGCATTAAAAAATTAAACTGCAATTCATCCATTCCCGAAAGAAAATTCCAGATCGGACGACCTAGGAAAGGAAAAATACACATCGACATCATATTTAGTAAAAGCTGAGCCGGGCTGATGGGGTTAATAATTCCTTGTTTCACTTCTTCTTCAATCTGGTTAATCAAGGCGTGCAGATTTGGTTTTTGATTGCCCATCATAGTACTTAGAAAATCGTGTGATTGCTTATTTGCTTCATTTACCACGAATAAAGGGATATAAGGATTTTCTGAAAGTACATTAATGTATTCCCGACAGAAGATCTGAATCTTCTCGAACAAGTTACAATCCATGGCAATAATGGCGTTAAGCTTTGGCAAAAATCTGCCTACAGCTTCCCGGAAGATAACTTCAAACAATTTTTCTTTACTTCGAAAGTAATAATGCAGCATAGCTTTGTTAATACCGGCTTCATCGGCAATATCCTGCATTCTAGCCCCTGCCATACCCTTATGAATAAAAACCGTTTTAGCTGCTTGTAAAATGCGCTGCTCAGTAGTTTGATCTTTTTCTTTTTTAACCATTAAATTTAACCATTTGGTTAACAAATGTAGAATCTTAATCTGAATTAAAAAAGACTTAACTAAAATATTTATAACTATTTGATAAATATCTATTTGTTAAGGTAAATGAAGATATCGAATTACGTAAAGCTTAGATATATCTCTTCATAAATCACCGGTAAGAAACCTCAATTTTTAAAATATTCAGCAAGCAGGTTTATTTGATTCAGAAAATTTCTTTTCTCTATATTATTAGAACAAAGGGAAATCTGTTGGTTATAAAGTAACACCTATAACTTAATTCACGGACTTTTATGCATATAGCCATTCTTTCCAGCAGCGTACGTACCGGACGAAATAGCCACCGGGTGGGGCTTAACTTTAAGTAGTATATCGAAGAAAACAATATTGTTACCGCTGACTTAATTGACTTGCAGGATTATAAATTTCCTATTTTTGAAGAACGGCTACGTTTTATGGTCAATCCTGCGCCCCAAATTTTAGAATTTGCCACCCGCATGAAAAAAGCCGATGGAATAGTGGTAATAACGCCTGAATATAACGGTGGATTTCCGGCCAGTTTAAAAAATGTAATTGATTTATTATCGGAAGAATGGAAGCGAAAACCCACAGGTATTGTAACGGTTTCTATTGGCCCGTTTGGTGGTGTTTTGGTTTATCCGTCGCTTATTTTCTCTTTGTGGAAGAAAGGCGTTTGGGTAGTGCCGGCTCGCTACCAGGTGCCCCAAGTGCAGGAATCCTTTGATGAAAACAGAATTCCTGGTGATGTAGCTGGTACAGAAAAAAGAACTCAAACTTTTCTGCAGGAACTTAAGTGGTGTATGAGGCGAGAGAAAAAATGCAGGCTAAATCTTAACTCGACTTAGATTTCAATAAAAAAGGTGTAGTTAAAACTACACCCGACTAATTAATTTACCATTTAAGAGCTTATCCTATAAGAAACCCAGTTCTAATTTGGCTTCTTCGCTCATCATATCACGAGTCCAGGGTGGGTCAAAGGTAAGAAGCACGTAGGCATCTGTTACTCCCTCAATTGCTTCTAATTTACTCTGAGTTTCGAAGATTATATCGCCGGCCGCAGGACAAGCTGGAGCCGTTAAGGTCATGGTAACTCTAACTTTAGAACCTTCTTCAATTTTAATCTCGTACACCAAACCCAACTCGTAAATATTCACCGGAATTTCCGGGTCGTGTACTGTCCGTAAAACTTCTTCTACTTTGTCTCTTAATTCCGAAGGATTCATGATGGATTCAGAGCTTGGGTTTGGTACGCCAGAGCGTACAGTTTTATTTGCTTTAGCATGGATAATAATCCATTGGAACGGGTAGGAGAGAGGTGGTTTTGTAAACCAATTTTGTTAATAAAATACATATTGGCTTCGGAAATTTCCTGAGGCGTATGTCCGGATAATACCTGTACCACCATACTCACTAAACCTTTAGTAATAATGGCATCGCTATCCGCCGAGAAAACTAATTTACCGTTTTCATAATCAGCGTGCAGCCAAACTTTCGACTGGCAACCTTTAATCAGGTTTTCGTCAGTTTTATATTTATCGTCAATAAGAGGCAGGTCTTTCCCTAACTGAATAATATACTCGTATTTATCCATCCAGTCATCAAACAACTCAAAGTCCTCTATAATCTGGTCCTGCCGTTCTTCTATCGTCATATTTAATAAATCAGCTTAATAAAGTAACCGCTTTTTTAATTCCGGTTACTAATTTGTCAATTTCTTCCGGGGTATTGTAAACAGCTATAGAAGCTCTTACTGTACCCGGAATATTAAAGTACTGCATAATAGGCTCGGTACAATGGTGGCCCGTACGAACGGCAATACCTTGTTTATCCAGGATTTCACCAATGTCAAATGGATGGGCATCGCCTACCAGGAAGGATATAGAAGCTGCCCGGTGTTTCGCTTCGCCAATAAAACGAAGTTCATCAATGGTTTGCAAGGCTTCTACGGCATAGCTATATAACTGGCTTTCTGCTTCCTGAATATTGTTTAATCCTAAACCCTGAATATAATCAACGGCCGCTCCAAAGGCAATTCCTTCTGAAATGCTGGGAGTTCCTGCCTCAAACTTCAGCGGTAATTCATTATAAGTTGTTTTCTTGAAACTAACGGACTTAATCATATCACCACCCCCTTGGTAAGGAGGTAATTGGTTTAGCCAGGATTCTTTGCCGTATAATGCGCCAATTCCGGTTGGTCCGTACATTTTGTGCGCTGAAATAGCCAGAAAATCTACATCTAATTCCTGCACATCTATAGGTAAGTGCGGAGCGGCTTGCGCGGCATCTACCAATACCGGAATATCTTGTTGATGCGCCCGGTTAATAATTTCTTTTACCGGGTTAATAGTACCCAAAGTATTAGAAATGTAAGTAACCGCTACTAATTTTACCGTTTCGTCTAACAGCTCATCCAGTTCCTCTAAAACCAGCTCGCCTTTTTCGTTTACCGGAATTACCTTAATAGTAGCTCCTCGCTCTTCACAGATCATTTGCCAGGGCACAATATTAGAATGGTGCTCAATGGCAGAAATTAGAATACTATCACCGGCTTTTAAAAATTTACGACCGAAACTGCTAGCCACTAAGTTAATGCCATCGGTAGTTCCCCGGGTAAATATTACTTCGTGGGTGTGTTTGGCATTGATAAAGGCGGTTACTTTCTTGCGGGCATCTTCGTAAGCCGAGGTTGCCTGCTGGCTCAAAAAATGTACTCCCCGGTGAACATTACTGTTGTACTGGGTATAGTAATCCTGAATGGTTCGTAGAACTAGTTCAGGTTTTTGGGTAGTAGCAGCATTATCTAAATATATTAATGGCTTGCCATAAACCTGGGTTTCCAAAATCGGGAAATCAGCCCGGATTTTATGAATGTCCAGTTGAACGCTTGTTTCTAAACTTATATTTGCCGGCATAATTTTAGGCTTTAACCAACTCCTGTTCAGCAGGTATATGTTGGGTAATTAATTTATTAATATAGGCTTCTACCGCAGGAATTCTAATATTCTGAGTAACGTCAAAAGCAAAAGCACTTACCAGTAAACGGCGGGCGGTTTGCTCCGAAATTCCCCGGGAACGTAAATAAAACATGGCTTCCTGGCTTAACTGACCTACGGTGGAACCATGGCTACATTTTACGTCGTCGGCGAAAATTTCTAATTGCGGTTTAGAATTTATGGTAGCTTTATTACTTAAAAGCAAGTTGTTGTTTTGCTGAAAAGCATTTGTTTTCTGAGCATCACGCTGCACAAAAATTTTACCGTTAAACACCCCGTTTGCATTATCTAACAACACGCCTTTATATACCTCGTTGCTTTCGCAATGCGGATGCAGGTGGTTCACTAAAGTATGGTTATCGGTAAGCTGACGACCATTCAACAGATATAAACCATATAAATGGCTTTCGGTGTACTCATCGTTCAGGTTTAAGTGCAAGTTGTTACGCAGCAAATCAGCTTCCGGTAAAGAAAACGTGTAGTTGCTATATACACTATCGCGTTTCTGACTTACTTCGGTGTGGTTTACCTGCCGGGTATTTTTGCTGTTGTTTTGCAAATTATAATGGTGTACCTGGGCATTTTCTTTTACTACAATTTCAGATACACTGTTTACAAAAATATCGCCGTTATGACTATCTGCAATAACAGATTCTACGATACTAACCGAAGCACTCCGGTTTACTACCACTAAATTCCGGGGCTGAATAAACAAATTTCCGGAACCCGTATAAATGTGAACCAAATATATTGGTTTCTCTAAAACTGTGTTAGCCAGAACTTCCAGGAATAAACCATTAGCATACCAAGCCGTGTTTAAAGCCGCAAAGTGATATTTTTCCAGGTTTATCTGCTGTCCAAAATTAGCCTGAAAAGCAGGTTCATTTTCAGCTTCTGCAATACTTTTAAGCGTAATACCGGCCGGTAATTCGTCGGACAAAGCTAGTTGTACCTGACCATTTACTAAAACAACCCGGTAGGCATCTAAGCCAACCATATTAATGTTGTCTAAAGCAATAGCTGCTTTATCGGTATTTTGGATAACATCCGGGTTAAACTCATAAGATTGCTGCAAAAAAGGCAATACGTTGGTGTACTTCCAATCTTCTACTTTCCGGGAAGGAAAGCCCAAAGTACGGAAATGCTCCATGGCCTTTTTCCGGAGAGGCAACGTTGACTCGTGTCCGGTAGTTTGTTTACTCGTTAACCAGTTATCAAACCCTTGTAACAGGTCTTGATACAAGGGGAGGGTGGATATTTGATTAGCCATTTTAGTGGGCTGTTTCTTCCGTTTTAAATTCTTCTTTTATCCAATCGTAGCCTTTTTCTTCCAGTTCCATCGCCAATTCTTTGGTTCCGGACTTTACAATTCGGCCATCGTATAATACATGCACAAAATCGGGTACAATGTATTCTAACAGGCGTTGATAGTGCGTAATTAAAATAAAAGCGTTATGCTCATTGCGGATTTGGTTAACACCTTTGGCCACAATGCGCAACGCATCTATATCTAAGCCGGAATCTGTTTCGTCCATGATAGAAAGCTTAGGCTCCAGCATGGCTAATTGCAGAATTTCATTCCGTTTCTTTTCTCCGCCCGAAAAACCTTCGTTTAACGAACGGTTTACCAACTTAGATTGAAACTCAACCAGCTTTTGTTTTTCTTTGGTAAGTTTTAAAAATTCTTTGGCTTCCAGCGCGGGTAAACCCCGGTATTCCCGAATTTCGTTTAACGCTGTGCGCAAGAAGTTAATATTAGATACGCCTGGAATTTCTACCGGATACTGGAAGGCCATAAATAAACCTTCGCGAGCCCTAACTTCAGGTGCCATATCTAATAAATCCTTACCATCAAAAATTACTTCTCCTTCGGTTACCTCGTAGGTTTCCCGTCCCGCCAATACCGACGAGAGAGAACTTTTACCAGAACCGTTAGGACCCATGATGGCATGGATTTCACCAGCCTTTACTTCTAAATTAATTCCTTTTAATATTTTTTTGCCTTCTACTTCGGCGTGCAAATTTCTAATGCTTAGCATCTACTTTTATTATTTATTTAATATTAACCCACGCTACCTTCGAGGGTAATAGACAATAATTTTTGGGCTTCTACCGCAAATTCCATCGGCAGTTGGTTTAAAACTTCTTTCGCGTATCCGTTCACAATAAGTGCTACTGCTTTCTCGGTAGCAATTCCTCTTTGATTTAGATAGAAGATCTGATCTTCACCAATTTTAGAAGTGGTTGCTTCGTGCTCTACAGTAGCAGTACTGTTTTTAGTTTCTATGTACGGGAACGTATGGGCTCCGCAATGGCTGCCAATTAGTAAAGAATCGCATTGAGTAAAGTTACGGGCACTATCGGCTTTAGAACCAATTTGCACCAAACCCCGGTAGCTGTTATTACTTTCCCCAGCCGAAATTCCTTTCGAAATAATCCGGCTCTTGGTATTTTTACCTAAATGGTAAATTTTAGTACCGGTATCAGCAATTTGCTTGTTGCGGGTAACGGCTACCGAATAAAACTCACCACTGGAATTATCGCCCTGTAAAATTACGCTGGGGTACTTCCAGGTAATAGCCGATCCGGTTTCTACTTGCGTCCAGGAGATTTTAGCATTAGCTCCTTTGCAGATACCGCGTTTGGTTACAAAGTTATAAATTCCGCCTTTACCGTCTTTATCGCCAGGGTACCAGTTCTGAACGGTAGAATACTTAATTTCGGCATTTTCCAGGGCAATTAGTTCTACCACAGCGGCGTGCAACTGATTTTCGTCACGCATCGGAGCCGTACAACCTTCTAAGTAACTTACGTAGCTACCTTCATCGGCAATAATTAAAGTACGCTCAAACTGACCGGTATTTTCGGTGTTAATCCGGAAATAAGTAGACAATTCCATCGGGCAACGAACCCCTTTCGGGATGTACACAAAGGAACCATCAGAAAATACCGCCGTGTTTAAAGCCGCGTAAATATTATCGGAATGAGGCACTACCGAACCTAAGTATTTTTGAACCAGTTCCGGATGTTCCTGCACCGCTTCGCTGATGGAGCAGAAAATAACGCCTAATTCCTTTAGTTTTTCTTTATAAGTAGTAGCTACCGAAATGCTATCGAAAACGGCATCTACCGCTACACCCGCTAAGGCCTTTTGCTCCGATAACGGAATACCTAACTTAGCGAAAGTGGCTAACAACTCCGGATCTACTTCGTCCAGGCTATTGTATTTCTTTTTATTTTTGGGAGCGGCATAATAGGAAATTTTTTGAAAATCCATTGCTGGTAAATCAAAATTCTGCCAATGCGGCATGGGTTCCTTCAAAAAAGCATGATACCCTTTTAAACGCCACTCCAGTAACCAATCCGGCTCGTTCTTTTTCTGCGAAATAAAATGGATAGTACCCTCATCCAGACCAGCCGGGGCAATTTCCATTTCAATATCCGTGACAAAGCCGTATTCGTATTCCTTGGTGGCAAAGTCGTTAATTATTTCATTACTATCTTTCATTCTTCCCGTAAGTTACAAGGTTTAAACCGCAAAGCTTTCTCCGCAACTGCACGTACGCGAAGCATTCGGGTTATTAAAAAATAATCCTTTCCCGTTCAAACCATCTGAGTAATCCAGTTCGGTTCCGAACAGGTAAAGCAAACTTTTCCGGTCTACCACCACATTTAAACCATTATGCTGAAAAACTTCATCGGTTTCTTTTTTGTCTGAATCGAATTGAAGCTGGTATTCTAAACCAGAGCAGCCTCCGCCTCGTACGCCTACCCGCACAAAGGTATCAGTATCTTTATTTTCTTTTGCCAATAACTGGCTGATATATTCTTTTGCTTTTGGAGATACAGTAATCATGATATTCCTGCTTAGTTAGTTAATTAACAAATATTCCAAGTAATAGGTTGCAAAATAAACTCTTGCTTTTAGCTATTCTATTCGTTCCTTCGTAAAAAAATGAGCCGATGGAATACAAAATTGTAATAAAGTGTAAAATTAGGAAAATAATCTTTAATTAAGCTTTTTGCCGTTGCTTTAAGGGTTACGGGATAAATAGAATAAAAATATTCGCAGGAAAGCACCCTTTTGCATACTTTCTTGTTCCTAGTTTAGTAGAAGTTAAATTTCCAACGGCTCTGTTTAAGTAAGTTACATTTGCCTCTAACCCGAACTGGTTTCGAAAGCGACGCAAAGTTATCACAATAATGAATAAAGCAAGTAATTACTTGGAAAGTAGTTCCATTAGTTCCCAATCGGCTACCGAAAAAATTTTAAAGGTATTAAAAACGGAGGGACCTAAAACGGCTGGCATTCTTGCCCAAATTTTAGGAATGACCGGTGAGGGGGCACGCCTGCATTTGCTAAAACTAGCCGAAGAAGGCCTGGTGCAAGCTACTTCCGAATCCAAAGGAGTGGGCCGCCCTACTTTAAACTGGAGTTTAACCGCCGCTGGTAATGCCCGTTTTCCGAATACCCATAGTGATTTATCGGTACAACTTTTAAATACCATTAAAGCAGAATTAGGCGAACAAGTTTTAGAGCAAATCATTGACCGAAGGGGCGAAGAAGTACTAAACCGGTATGCGGAAGAATTAAAAGATTGCTTAACCTTAGAAGAAAAAATTAACCGCTTTGCTACCATTCGTTACCGGGAAGGGTATATTGCCAGTTGTCAAAAAGATGAACTGGGTTATTTACTCATAGAAAACCATTGCCCCATTTGCGCAGCGGCCACCGCCACCCCGGCTATTTGCCGGTCGGAGTTTCAAATATTAAAACGAGTGTTAGGGAATGAGGTAGATGTAAAACGGGTAGACCATATTTTGGAAGGTGCCCGTCGTTGTGCGTACCGCATTACATTAATCTGATAATAGAAATATTAAAATGAATAGTAAACCCGCCAAGTTTGTAATCTTGGCGGGTTTTTTTATCTCTAGTTTCCCTGGCTAAAGCCAGGGGCAATTTAGAAAGTTTATATTGGTTTAATTTATTACCTCCACTTTAAACTGAAGAGTTATTCATTGGATTCTCCTTTTATTCGGAAAACGGCACCGGCTATATTTTCATTCACTCTTATTTGGCAGGACAAACGGCTATCCGGACCAGCTTCGGGTAAGGTATCCAGCATATCTAGTTCGGTATCGTTAACCGGCGGTAAAGAACCAGGTGCTTCTAAAACCTGTACGTGGCAAGTAGCGCAAATGCCCATACCGCCGCAAGTAGCCAGTATATTATATTCCGAGGCCTTTAACACTTCCATCAGGGAAAGATTAATACCTTCCGGAATTACTATATCCTGCCGGGTGCCATTGCGGTCTTCTATGGTTATGTTAATCATAAGTAATTAAGTAAATTACAAAGCGTGAATACCATTTACGGTGGTGTATTTAAAACTTAGTTTTTGCTCCGGAAAAACGTATTTAAAGGCACTCTGCGCCATTAAAGCAGCTTCGTGGAAACCACATAAAATCAGCTTCAGCTTACCCGGATACGTGTTAATATCGCCAATGGCATAAATGCGCTCTACGTTCGTCGAGAAATCTTGAGTATTTACTTCAATGGCTGATTTATCCACGGCTAAATTCCAGTCCGCAATTGGTCCTAACTTAGGAGTTAAACCAAATAGGGGAATAAAATAATCGACATCCAGGTTAGAAACAGTTTTATCTTTGCGCGAGATCGATATTTCTTTTAAATGGCCATTACCGTTAAGAGCTGTAACATTGGCATTTAAAATTAAATTAATCCGGCCTTGCTCCGCTAAGGAAAATACTTTCTCCGCCGAATCCGGAGCCCCCCGGAAGGTTTCGCCGCGGTGTACTAAGGTAACCTTGCTGGCTATTTCAGATAAAAATAAAGTCCAGTCTAAAGCTGAGTCGCCGCCGCCTGCTAAAACAATGCGTTTATCGCGGAACAGTTCCGGATTCTTTACCATGTAGGCTACGCCTTTGCCTTCAAAATCTTCAAGCCGTTCTACGGCCGGTTTACGCGGTTCGAAAGAACCTAGTCCGGCGGCAATTACTACTACCTGGCAGTGAATTTGAGTATTTTCGTTTGAAGTAATCAGGTAAGAGCCATCTTCCTGGCGTTCTAGTTTTTCTACCCGTTCGCCTAAGGTAAAGGTAGGGTGGAAAGGATTAATCTGATCTAAAAGATTATTTACTAAATCCTGAGCGTTAATGGCCGGGAAGCCAGGAATGTCATAAATAGGTTTTTGGGGGTAAATCTCAGATAATTGCCCACCTACCTGCGGTAAAGCATCTATTAAATGGCAGCGCATTTTTAATAATCCGGCTTCAAAAACGGCAAACAAGCCCACAGGGCCAGCACCAATAATGCATATATCAGTAGTTATCATGATTGTACTTAGGAAAATTTAAAAATTAGTAAATGGAAACAGAATAATGCCTGTTTCTATCTCTGCTTTATAAAAGCAGAAATAATCTTAAAAGTTTATTTTTATAAGAAAGAGCCTGTGATACAAGGCAAGTGGAAATGGAAAGCCAACAGAAAATAGCTATAGACCTTCGGGGGACCTAGCTACAACAAATAATCTTAAAGGTAAGAAAAGGTGTTGGCGAAAAATCAGTCATTTTAATTTTACAAGTTTCTACTTGTTTTATTTGCAAAAGTAATACCTCTCCTTTATTAAACAAGCTATATTTAGTAAAAATTGTTTGTGATTCATTCATCCAATCCCATAAAACGATTAAAATAAAAGAAGTAGCTTGATATGTTTCCTGCATAAACATCAGGAGAAACGCACAACTAGTAAAAAAAGTAAGCTTACCTTAAATTTAACAAGAACGAGTACTACTCATTCAGATTCATTTTTGGGGTACTTATTTCTCAAAAATTAACTAATATTGAGGCAAAATTTAACAAAAGGCCGATTAATGCGGCGTATTAAAAATATTAGAACGTATGTATACCGGATTACAACACCTGCATTCTTATTTGGCTTACCTGGTTTTATTAGGTTTATTAGTTAGCATTTTAACGGCTATTGGCGGTTGGATGCAAAACCGCCCTTTTGCTGATAAAGACCGGAAACGTGCCTTGCTCGGATTAATTCCCACGCATTTGCAATGGATAATCGGGCTAATTTTATATTTTATTTCTCCGCTTGGCGCGGCAAATGCTTCGGGGGCTGCTATGAAAGATGCCAACTCCCGGCTGTATATTCTGGAACATCCGCTTACCATGATTATCGCGGTGGTACTCATTACCATTGGTTACTCCCGGGCCAAACGGTTAAAACTTGGCAAAGCTCGTTTCCAGAGCATTTTTGTGTTTTACGGCATTGGGCTTATTCTTATTTTAAGCCGTTTACCTTGGCGAGCTTGGTTTGCGGTTTCGTAATCTCGAATTACTTAATTAAAAATAGATTAGTGATTAACGGGTAGGCAATTGGCCGTAAAAGGAGGATGGCAAAACTAGCTTACTTTCGTTTTTACGGTAACCTGAATGATTTTTTGCCTTCTTTGCAGAAGGAAAAAGAAGTGAAATATTCATTTACCGGCACACCAGCCGTAAAAGATGCAATAGAAGCTTTGGGTATTCCTCACCCCGAAGTAGATATAGTTCTGATAAATGGTCAGCCTACCCAGTTTACTAATTTACTACAAGCCAACGATTCTGTAGCAGTTTATCCAACTGGTACGAACCACGTCAATTTAGCCGCGTATTCCAGGCAAGCAACTTTACCGGTATGGCATAAATTTATTCTGGATGTACATTTAGGTAAATTAGCAAAAAACTTGCGACTACTGGGTTTCGATACGCTGTACCGCACCGATTACGACAATAAAACTATTGTACAATTAGCCGGTGCGGAGGAACGTATTATTCTTACCCGCGATGTAGGTTTACTAAAACATAAAACGGTACTTTGGGGATATTGGCTGCGTTCGCAGCACCCAGAAAAGCAATTAACCGAAGTACTCGCTTATTTTAAATTTCTTCCGCCTTTTCAGCCATTTACCCGCTGTTTGGTTTGCAACGGCATTCTGGCCTGGGTGCCAAAAGAAACAGTGCTGGAACAATTACCACCCAAAACCAAACTATACTTTCAGGAATTTTACCAATGCCAAAACTGCCTGCGCGTTCTCTGGAAGGGTTCTCATTACGACCGCATGCAAGTTTTTGTGCAACAATTAAGGCAAGTTGACTAATATTTTATAAAGTTTGTTAGATGCTTTAAATTGTTTGCTGAAATACAAGCATGGTAGAATCTTAGTTGAAAATAAGAATATTTGTATTTTCTAGTTTAGTAACGAATCTTGCCATTGCATTACTAAAAATTGAGGATATTGGAAATTAATTTTAAAAACTAACCTGTAAATTTTAAATTCTTTAGACTTTTAAGCTAAATAGAATTTTTCTACTATCTCTTGTAGATAATTTTATCTAAAAGGTTGAATTTAAGTTATATACCTCTCGATAATAAATCTTGGAATATTTCTTTTAACTCTTTGAAATAGGTAAATTAAGTGGTGTTAACCCACTTAGCTGCTGATTATTGTGTTCTGTTAAATTTTTATTTCTAGATGGTTCGGCCTAGTTTTGCGCCTTCTTTATTAATTTTTAACCAAGGTGTATAACTTATGTTCAAACGTAATAAAGGTCTGTTCATTCTTATTGCATTATCTTTTCTCATTTTTATCTCCGCTGCTCAGACCCTAAACTTTGATATAAGCCGTGTTCTTTCTGGGTCGCAAACCACGGCCACCCCGAAACTGCCGGTTGTTCAAAAGGAAATAAAAAAATTAGCTCCCGTGGTATTTGGAATTTCTACCGATTCTTTAACCATTGTGGAAGGTACCATAAACCGGGGCGAGAGTATCTCGGATATTTTAACGAAATATAATATCTCGCCTACTATGGTTCATAACCTGGCTCAAAAAGCAAAGCCGGTTTTTAACGTTCGTCGCATTCAGTCGCGGCGCCATTATGTGCTATTACACAGCTTGGATTCAGCTCAAACGGCGCAATATTTTATTTACGAGCCGAGTAGTACCGAGTACGTGATTTATGATTTACGCGGCGACTTAGCTGTAACCCGACATGAACGGGAAATAAAAGTAGTGGAACGGGAGCTAGCCGGTGAAATTAAAGGATCTCTATACGAGTCGGTGCTGGCTGCGGGCGGATCAGCGCAAATGGTAAATCAGTTAGCCGATGTTTACGGCTGGCGGTTGAATCTTAATCAACTGCAACCTGGCGACCAATTTAAACTAATTTTTGAAGAGAAACTGGTAAACAATACTACTATTGGCTACGGCGCTTTAAAAGCTGCCTTTTTTGAACATAGTGGCCAACCGCTTTACGCCATTGGTTTCGATCAGGGAAAAGGAATTACTTATTTCGACCAGGATGGTAAAAGTTTTAAAAAGGCTTTCCTGAAAGAACCTTTGGAATACACCCGCATCAGTAGCCGTTATACCATGAACCGTTTTCATCCGGTGCAAAAGCGGTTTAAAGCGCACTTAGGCACCGACTTTGCCGCTCCCCGGGGCACCCCTATCCGGAGTGTCGGCGATGGTGTAATTTTAGATGCGGCTTACAATTTTGGTAATGGTTATTTCGTGAAAATTCAGCACAACAAAACATTTACTACACAATACCTGCATCTTTCCCGTTTTGCTAAAGGTATCCGGCGGGGCAGAAAAGTAACGCAAGGCCAAACAATTGGATATGTAGGCAGTACAGGGCTTTCTACCGGTCCGCATTTGTGTTACCGCCTCTGGAAAAATGGCAAGCAAGTAGATGCCTTACGCGTAAAGTTGCCTTTAGCTGATCCTATTAATAAGAAAAACCAGGCAACTTTCTTTGCCAATAAAGAATTAATTATTAAAAGAATGGAAGCCATGGCCATTACTCCAACTAAATCTGATCTCCTGGCATCGGAAAAAGCTGAAACTTCGCGGAAAAGCTAAAGAGTAAAAACTAAATCCAGCATTTTTTTGCTTATAGAGGGGATTAACTCTCAAGAACTAAATTCTTATTTAGCAATTTTAGTAAATTTTACTATTTACGCCAGCAAAAAATAATTAACCTGTGGCGGTTTAGGAAATTTTATTCAGTATAGAAAGGTTAATAGACTACTGTTAATCATAATTTTAAATGGAATTAAGCAAAGAAGATTTTAATTATAAGTTTCAGGATACATTAGAAAATATTTTAATTGCTATGGCGGAACATCCGGAAGTAAAACCGGAGAAATTCTACAGCATGGCTTGTATTCTCGAAAACTTAGCTTTTTTTGGACCTGTGGTGTACGATGTTATTCAAAATCCCAAAAAAGCCTCTTAGTAAGATAAATTAATTTACTAAATGATAAATACTTCGACGTAATTAGTTAAGAATATATTTTATATTAAGTTATTGCTTATCAGGTATTTAATGAAGTAGCAACTAATAACGAACAACTACTTATTTCCTCTTCAATACTATTTTGCTTTACCTGTTAAGGTAACAATTTTTTAAAGAACGGCACTAGTTGGTTAGCCAAAATAGCATGATCCTCAACGTTAGGATGGCCCGAACAGCCCCGGGCTTGCATGGACTCGAAGAAAAATAGAGCTACTGGTTTAGCCGTTGGGTACAAGGCATCCGTATTTCGTTTTACTGCCGTGAGGCAATTTTGTAGAAGAGTGCGGTTAGTGCCGTTTATCATGGGGCTGCTTAAAAGGGCAATTTGAGCCTGTGGGTATTTAGTTTTTACTAATTGTACAAAGGCAATGTAGTTACTCACAAAACGGGCACTATCAAAAGGTAATCTTTCTTTTTTACCATCTCCATTGCTAAAATCATTGGTGCCTAAGGCTATGCTTACCACTTGCGGGGAGTAGGTAGTAAAATCCCAACTTTGCGGATTATTTACCTGAAAATCTGGTTTTCCGTATACTTGCGGCATGGTTGGCTCGTTGCTGTTCCAGTTGCGGTAAATGCCAATCCCACTCACGCTGCTTAACACAAAATTACTCCCGAGCTGGCGGGCAACTCTGGGCCCATAGGCCATATAGGCGTTATGCTGGTCGTGGTACACGCCGGTACCGCAAGGTACTTCCGAAGGATCAGCCGCTGCCCCGCAGGTAATACTATTTCCGATAAACTCAATTAATGGCTGAGCTGGTTTTTTTACAGATTTTACATTTTTACCGGTAACTTTTTGAATTACAATGGCTCCGGTGTGGGCTTCGGTTGCTTTATATATCCAGACAGTATGCGTACCTGCATTAGAAGCTTTAATTTGGATAGGTTCTAGTGAGTTGCCAGAAATTTTAATTCTTTTCTGATACACGCCATCTAACTCGTATTGCAAATAATTATGCCCTTCAAAATTAGGAATAGTAGCAAATAATTGGCATTCTTCGCCTTCAAAAGTAAAACCAAAATGTACGGCTGAGCTGATTAACTCTACATTTTGTTCTTGGTTTACTAAATACCGACCATAAGGCTGCAAGGCAGTAGCCGGCAATGTATCTGCCGTTTGGAAATTAATTGCGGAGCGGACACAACTTAAACTTAAAAAGCAAAAGATGAAAAGCAGGAAATTTAAATAATACTTCATAAACTTTTAACACGATTTTCTTACGGGTAGGGACAAGATTACGAACAATCCAGTTAGGTTCTACGGGTAAATTTTAAAATTGAACTTTCCTTTTAGAAGGCAAATCCTGTTCATTTCTGATTTTCTTGGTTTAAGTGGAAAAGAAAGGTTTGCTTAGAATTACGTATTACTTGGTTACTTTAAGCAGGTTTTCCGTTCTTTGCTCTAACTAACCCAGACATTAAATAGTAAATCTTTAAAAACTATTAACTCATTTATCCGGCTACAAAATTATTAATCTTCACTAGTAAATTCTCCCGATTACGCATGAACTCAACTTTACGGCCCAAAAAAGCACCGGCTACGCAAACTTTATTGCAGGTATCCGGCATTAATTTACTGGAGGCAGGTAACTGGGTTCTAAAAGATATAAACCTATCGCAACGAAGACTGCAAAAAATAGCCATTGCCGGCGAAACAGGTTCTGGTAAAAGTACTTTGCTGCAAACCATTGCCGGTTTAGTACAGCCTAGTTCCGGCGAAGTGCGTTTTGAACAGAAAAGAGTAAAAGGACCCCAGGAACACTTAATTCCGGGGCATCCGGGTATTGCTTACTTGTCGCAGCAATTTGAGTTACCGCGTTTCTTACGGGTCGAACAAGTTTTACAATATGCCAATAAGTTAACACCAGAAGAGGCCGAAACCTTATACGAAGTTTGTCGCATATCTCACCTGCTTCAGCGCCGCACCGAACATTTATCAGGGGGAGAGCGGCAACGGATTGCCCTGGCACGCTTACTTCTTTCCGGCCCTCAACTGTTATTGCTCGACGAACCTTATTCTAACCTGGATATTATGCACAAGAATATTCTGAAAGCAGTTATCCAAGACATTAGTGAAAGTCTGCAAATTACTTGTACGCTCATTTCTCACGATCCGCAGGACACGCTTTCGTGGGCAGATGAAATTATAATAATGCAAACCGGAAAGATTATTCAGCAAGGAGCACCCAAGCAAATTTACCAACAACCGGTAAATGCCTATGCTGCGGGTTTATTTGGCGATTTTAATTTGTTACCCTTAGTAAAAGCAAAAAAAATAGCTAAACTGCCAACAGAAATAAAAACCCAAAAGAATGTACTTATCCGGCCGGAAGATTTTAAAATTTCTTCTTCTGACGGAAGTAGCTTAACGGGAAAGATTAAAAAAGTAAATTTTTATGGCAGCTATTACGTGCTGGAAGTAGGGTTACCAGGTTTGATGGTGAAAGTGAGAACGGATGTACGTGATTTTAAAACAGGTGATACTGTCTCGATTTCAATTGCTCCGAAAGCACTTTGGTATGTGTAATTTTTTAACTTTTAGAATTACTGATCTTTGTGAATTCTGCAATTTTGATTGGAGGGATTCTTAGTTCCCTGTCTATAGTACTAACTTGTTCAGGAATTCAAATTTGCTTTATAACCAGTGGACTTGTTTTAGTTTATTCTGCCATTATTAATAACCTAAGCACAGGGAAGGAGAGGCGGTTATAACTTTTTTCTGTTTTCGAGCGCATTTCTTCTTTCAATCAATTAAAAATATAATTGCTCCTATAATATTAAAAGTTCTAAGCTTAGAACCATTGGTTTTTCTTTTCGTACCATAATCTGTTCTGGTTGTTCTGATTTATTTCAAATTCATACCCTTGAAATATAATAAAAATACCAGGTGTAAAGTTTATACAATAAATTTATCATATTTGCATTGTTAAACTATGTATATCAATATGAAACAGTTGAACATTTTCTATTTCCTCTTCAAAGAGAAATAATCCTATCCCTTAAGAAGGAAGAACGGACATCGTTATAACTCTCCTTCTATTTTCATACCTATATTATTCATTTTATACCCTTTCTAAAAGAAAGTGGGAAGAGGCTATTTTTACTTCTGGTAATAAAATTTCGCATGAAGTTCCATAGTGTAATTAAAGAAGTTTTTATGCCAATTACCACGAGTAAAAAGTACTTCTAGCCATTACTTTTCTTTGCAAGGCCATTTAATGGCTCTGCTTTCTGAAAGGGATTCCCTTAGAATGAATAAGGTTTAATAAATTTTGTTTTAACTAAATAACTCCTTCTTATCGACTATGAAAGCCAATTAATTATGGCTTTTTGTAAAAACGAGTGCGCCCCTATTTTTTAGTAATAGTAAAGGCGCGGGAGCTTAAGAATTGATTTAAGCGCATTTGATAAGCAGGGAGATTATTATAAATCTTGATAAAAAATGAAAAAGAATTATTATGCTTGCTGGTTTCGGCTGGATCAAGTAGACCAATATTTAATTTGGATAAATAAATCGAATAGTGACCCGGAAGAAGTTTTATTAGATGGGCAAGGTCGGGTACAGGTGTTTAAAAGTGAATTAAATTTGGTAAAGTACGCTAAGACTAAGGGTATAAAAATAAAAAAGGAAGAACCCATCTTGCACAATTTAGATGCCGTAGAAGAATGGCTGCAACAACCAAACAATAACATTAATTGTGATGATTGTTTGGCGGCCTGGAATTTATTTACCGATGTAGCGTATTCGTTAAAGTTAACTTTTAACGGCGACAAAATTGGTAGATTACGAAACCGGATTTACGATAAACTCTTTTGGGGTAATAATGATTTTGTAGGCGATCCCATTCTGGGGCACCCTAGTGGGCAATTTTATATTCCGGAATGGTCCCCGGCGGAAGTATGTAAATTAGCCAAAATCTTAAAACAAGGATTTAAGCTGTTTAGGAGTAAATTAATTGAAGTAAAGGAAAATAAGAACTTTCTGCTTCAGGAATTAACTGCTACTATTTTTTTGAATTAATAATTTAAAATTAGAGCAAAGGCAATCTGCTTTTATTTTGTTTAATTAGATGAGCAGTAAAAATTGATTTATTTCTAATTATTAAGAGTTAAACCGGATTCCACTGAAAAGGCCTGGTACAAAGCCAGGCTTTTTTTAAGGTTTAATCACCCCTTTGTACCATAGGGAAAGGAAAAATAAGATTATTTTAGTATAGTTCTGTTCTGTCTTGGAAGGGTAACAGGCAAAATTTACTAGTAATAGGAGATTTTTTGACCAGCTAAACTCCAAAAATTTAAGCCGTTTGCTCTTTCTCCTTAGTAATTTGCTTTTCGCTGGCTGCTTGTAAGAACTCCAGGGATTGAGCCATATCCTGAGCAAGAGTTTTCGTTAACATTTTCCGGAACAGCCATGCCAGAATACCGGTCATGCTTTCGCTAACCTGAACTTCGGTGGTCTCTCCTAAATCCGTTAAAACCCAGTTATGAATGGCATATATGCCGTACACTTTTCCGGTCCAGCCAAAAAATTTGTAAGGAGAAACCGTATGCAGCTTAGAGTGAATTTTCATTCCGCCAGTTTTCCAGTCAAAAGTAGTTTCAGGCGCTAAAGAACCGTTTAGCCTGGTTTCTTTTACGTTTGGCATCCAGCTTCTCCAATTACTTATATTAGTAAGCACCGACCATACTTGTTCAACTCTGGCCTGTATTAAAATTTTTTGACTGCATACTACGGGTGCCTGATCATTGATAGGTATCATTTCTTAAGATTTTAGTAGTTGAACTTTTCACGTTCCGGCTCTCAGGTGCTAAGAACCAATACAAAGTTCAACTATTCATTTTTCATCACCCTTGACAAAAATCAAGAAATTAAAATTTAATTTTTTTACGCAGCCTGCTCAAGGTTTCAGGAGTCATTCCCATCATAGAGGCTAAATAATGTAAGGGAACCTGGTTAAAGAGCTCCGGATTTTGGGCAAAATACAACTGGTAGCGTTCTTCGGCGGTCTTGGAAAGTAAGGTAAAAATGCGGTCTTCTAAAAGGGTAAAACAACGGGCAATAAACAGTTTTTCTAATTCGTGCCATTGCGGAATAATGTGCCCCAAGTTATTGTAATCGGATTTATTAATGGAATACAACTGACTATCGGTTAGAGCCAGAATGTTCCATTTGGAAGGTTGATTAAAAATAATACCCGAAAGATCGGTTACAAAATAGCCTTTGGTAGAAATCCATTGGGTTATTTCTTTCCGGTCGGTGTTTACATAAACCCGAATGAGCCCCGATTTATGAAAACTTAATGCGTTGCATACCTGTCCTTCTTTCAAGAAAAAATTACCTTTATTTAATTCCGTTAAATGAAAGAATGAAGTTATAGTTTGTACGTGTTCCTTACTTAAACCAAAATAAGAATTAATATAATGTTCCAGTTCGGTCACGGCTTTATGTTTCGAGAAAACGCTTTTAGTAAGTATACAAGAATCTTTTTTGACCGGTGGTTTTGGAAATCCATCAATAAATAAAACGAATATACGTAAAAGTAAATTTATTCGCTCCAGCGAGCCTGCCGTTAAAATTAAGGAGGAAGGTAATCTAAGTTAAGCCATTGATGTTAAGTTGGCATCGATAAACTTGATTTATAAAGTAAATAGTAAAAAATTTATCTGGATGATAAAGTAAACCAACCAATTAGCTTTTTTCCAATAACCATTCCATGGCTTCATAATGGTGCTGAAAATTACCAAAGCTGGAGGCCGAGTGGTTTTGTTTTAAAACTTTCTGATACAAATTTGCCATGTGTTCATCATAAGGAGTGGACCCGGCGCAAACCCGGGCTACCTTTCTTACTACCGGAATTGGATAATTCTCCGCAAAATATTGTTGTACCTGTTCCTCGTCTACTGCAAAGTTGAGCTTGGCTGTAACATGGGTGGCATCTATTAAAATTTTTTCTATTTCGTATTTGTTAATTACTTCTATAACTTTTAACCAAAGTAAAGCTAAATCATCCAACGAAAAGTCTCCGATGCATCTCACTTCTACCATCTTTAACTCCGGATGATACTCCAGTTCCATATTATTTTTCGCAAATACTAGCATACTCGTTTTTTTATTGGCTGTAAGGTTATTAAATTTTTAAAGCTTCTAACCAGACAATACCTTGTTTGCTCTTAAGCTTGGCTAACAGAAGAATTATAAACAACCAATTATAAATAGCGCAAATAGTAGAACCCATTTAAAACCAATATACGAAACAGAGCAACAAGAGAATAATGCTTTTTGTAAGTTAAGTTCTCTTTTTTGCTTTGTTCTTATTATTAAACCTGAATAAAACTTACCATTATAGATTATTTAAACCTTTTAATAGTAGTAAATTCAAATTAAAACTTAAATTCATTTCTAAATTAAATTTTGGGTTTTCAGAAACCAGTTTTAATATTTTACGCATTATTGGTGCAAACAAGGATTGGTATGTTTAAATAATTCTTGTTTAAATAACTATCAGGTAGGAGATACATAATTGAGCTACAAACTAAATTTAACCCTGGTTTATTCTAGTGAGTTTATTAAAATAGAAGCCGATCGGGAGCAAGACTATCTGCTAGCTACCTGGCTGCAACAGCCAACGAGCGCTACCTTTCGGGAGCAACTGCAATGGGTAACAGATTACGCGTTAGCCAATCATATTAATAAAGCTTTGTTTGATATCCGCGAACGTGCCTATTTAGAAGTAGTTGATCAGAATTGGCTCATGCGCGAAATTATGCCATTGTTTAAAGAGAATAATTTAAGATTTGCCTATTTAATAAGTAAAACAACTTTAGCCGCCATGGATATTTTCCGGATTCAAGCTGCCGTTGAAGCAAATATGCCCGGTAAAAATCAGATGGAATTAAATACATTTTTGAATAAAGATGAAGCTATAAACTGGTTAATGCAAACGAGATAACATGTTGCTTTACAAGTTTTTATTGAAAGTTTAGTAAGGTATTGTTTGATTATGGAAGAAGATAGTACCCAACGTAGTTTTAAAAAAAGGCTTGGTTTCTACCAAGCCTTTTCTTTTTGTAATTAATCTAAAATGGGGTTAGCACGCTTGTAACAATCACTAGATTTTTTGATTGAAGTGCTTTTCAACGCTACTTTTTGCTCTTTCAAAAAGCAAAAATAAGTCTTAGATGGTATCCGATAAGTTGTCTTACTGAAAGTTCAGAAAAGCATTTATCTGGTTTTGGTATTTTTCTTCGTAAACAAACTCACCTCTTAATAAAAACTTATTGGTGTCGAGCAGTACTTCGTAATTAGGAATAGGAATGTGTTTGGGGATTTTATAAACCCGTTCGTCGTTTTTAGTAAAGGGAGTAGGTACTTTAGAATTAAAAAGATAAGGAATCAGAATTTTAGAACAACTTAGGGCAATGCGGTGGATGGGATAATCGGCAAAGTAATCTTGTAAACGTTGATTAATGTTTTCGAAAAATTCGGAGGTTTCGGCCAAACGTACCCGCGAGCCCGCCCGGGATTTGCCTTTGGTTTTTAAATATTTTACCTGGCTAACGCCTTGTTTCATTCGCACCATGTACGACCGGAATACCTTATGATCCAGGTTTAATCCGTTTTCGAAAAAACCCATGGCACAATGGCCTGATTGAATAAGTAATATAATGTAATTAACCTTACTTAATTCTTCGTCTGTCGCCAGGTTGGGAGATAGCACCAAAGGCAGTCGAAAATAAAAAAGTTCGTTATTATGCGCATCTAAGAAAATAAGCCGGTGTTTTTCAGAATCATACGTGTAGGCTAAACCTGATTCGGGGAGGTGGTTTAGTACTTGCCTGGCAATTGTTAAGGGTAACAAGCGGTTCATGGAGTTTCCTCCTCTTCATTGCCTAGTATATAAGCGTAAGGTTGTAGCTGGGTAATTTCGTCGAAAATAATTCTTAAAATGCCAAAAAAAGGCACGAACAAAACCATGCCGGATACGCCCCAAATTAGGCTGCCTAATAAAATAGCCATAATTGTAAACAAAGGATTTAATTTTACGCGCGAGCCAGTAATGTAAGGTGTTAGAAAGTTGGCTTCGAGCAATTGTGTTACCATAAAAAATAATAATATTAGTACCGGTTGCCACAACGCATCCTGAATAAGCAAAGAAAAGGCAATAGGAAAGGCAATTCCTAAAAAAGAGCCGAAATAAGGTACAATGCGTAGTAAAGCGGTAATAAGGGCAAATAGCAAGGCGTGCTTCAAACCAATTGCCCAGAAACCTAAGGTATAAATAACAGCTAAAACGCTAATCACCATAAAAGTACCCTGCAAATAATCGTGTACTACTTGATTAATGCGTAAAAATACCCGCCGCGATTCTTCGTGGTTGTGAAACCAGTTTACCTTAATAAAGAAGTTTTGAATGCGGTGGCGGTACACCAGAAAAAAGAAGGTGTACGTTAGCACTATAAAAATCTGCAATAACAAATAAAGGCCTTGCACCAAAAAGTTTTTAAGGGTTTTACCTACCTCTTTTAAAAAATCGGGCTTTTTTTGTTCTAATATAACTTCTTGTTCAAATTCTGAAATATCGGTAGTTTCGGATAACAGACCTTGCAGCCGGTTGGTTTTGTGTTTAATTTTTTGTTCTATTTCGGGTAAGTCGGTTTTCAGGTTCGCTAATTTAGTATACACTACGGTACTTAAACCAGCCAGCACCAATAGCACGAGCAGAATGGATGATAGGGCAGCCATGGATTTTTTAAAACCTATGCGTTGCAACTTCAGGACGAAGGGATACAAGAGCATAGCGAAAAAAGCCGCAACAGCCACCGGAATTAAGAATGGTTTACCTAAATACAGGATTAAAGATAAAAGAAATACGGCCAGTAAAAGCTTATTAAATTGGTTTAGGTTTATTCGTTTCGCGTTCATCTGTAAAAAAAACTAAACGCAAAAACTACCGGGATGTTTTTACTTCCTCCAGAGATATTCTACAATGGTGGAATAGCCGGTTATAAGTTTTTTTCAGGTTCCGGTTTTGAGTTTTACTGCTGCTGCTCCGTTCTTTAGACAACCGCAACTAAGGCACTGTTGAAAATTGGAACGTGCCATAACCACTTCCCTAATTTATCATGAGCAAAAAACAAATCTAAATTTTTCTATTTAACTTAATTATGGTTTAATTAAAATACAAGAAAGAGATTACAAGTAATAATCTCCGGCAAATGTTTTACATTGTTTTTTTACCAATTACAACAAGTTAAAAGAAATAACAAGTAGCGTTTCAGCCATTATCTGTCAACCATATTAGCTCATGAAAACTGCCTTTAAAAATGTAGACGAATACATTCAAACCTTTCCTAGTGATATTCAAATTTTATTGGATCGGGTTCGTACTACCATTACCACCAATGCTCCCGATGCGGTGGAGAGTATTGCTTATGGCATGCCAGCGTATAAGTTAAACGGGAGCCCCTTAGTCTATTTTGCCGGTTTTAAAAAGCATATCGGATTTTATGCCACTCCAAGCGGACACTCTGAATTTGAAAAGGAACTTTCCGGCTATAAGCAGGGGAAAGGTTCTGTTCAATTTCCCCTGGATAAACCCCTGCCGTATAACTTAATCGAGAGAATAGTAGTGTTTAGAGTTAAAGAAAATTTAGTAAAAACAAAATGAAAACTTGTTTAAAGAAAGGAACATTGTTGATCCGGAAATAACAGATTAGATAAAAAAATTAGATATAAAAACCTCCATGTATCACCTACATTTAAAATAAAAATGGAGGTAGTTAATTAGTTCTCTGTTTTTGGAAATACTTAAAACATTTTAGGCCGATTGGGTAGGGAACATTATTATACCAATTTGCCCTTTCAGTTTAATTACCCCCAAACTTATGATTTCAAAAGTTGTTCCGAAACTACCCTATATTAATAAGTTCGCCACCCTTCAGTTTTATGTTCAGCAATTGGGATTTACCTTACGATCCGATTATGGGGAATATCTTATTCTCGATTCACCTGCTGCCGAGCTGCACTTTTTTGCTTACCCCAACCTAGTGCCTAGTAAATCTGACTTTATGATTTATCTCCGGGTACAGAAAGGCATTGAAGAGCTGTATTTAAAACTACAAAAAGCTGGCATTGCCATACACCCGCATGGCCAATTGGAAACGAAATCCTGGCGGCAGAGAGAGTTTGCAGTAACCGATCCTAATGGAACCTTACTCACTTTTGGGCAGGCTATTTAGTAAATTTACTAAACATAATAAGGAAATTTAGTATAGAAAATAGCAGGATGAATAAGTGGCCTTAAAGCACTAACCAGATGAATAAACCAGATTATTGCTGATTGAGTAAAGCGGCTCGAATATCAAGCTTTAAGATGTTAAAGTCTTAGTCGAGTTAATGGTTATTTACCAAATGTATATTCTTACAATCTCTCCAGCCAGTTTAGTAAATTTTTTTGTCTGGTTACTTAGCTTCAACTTGGATCTACCTGCACTTTAACCGTTTTAAGGCAGAATAGGATAGGTATGTACCAGGTGAATACGAGCATCTGATAAGTAGATGACTTATTAAAATAATTATACTGGATTGGAAATATATAAAGGCGTATACAAGAAATAATTTGAATTGAAAATTGGTGCAAGCCAATTTATCTGTTTTTTATATTTTACGTATAAAATAACTATTTTACATTATAGTAAAAGTTCGTTTGAACTTTAAACTTTATTTTATATTTATCTTCTTCTCCGCTATTCGCGCCTGATCCTTTTTGCTGTCCATTAAACAATTAATTATTAAGGATTTAATTCTATTTATCTTCTTAACGGTTCAATCCTGATTTCGGTATTTTGTCTAGAATTAGGGTCCTATGATGGTGTATGAAAGTGATTGTTTTGAATTAGAATATCTACCGGAATACTGCCTGTTAGTAGTAAGATGGATGGGAATCTTAGAAATAGAAGAACTCGTTTTAATGATTAGGAAAATTGTTGAAGTAGTGGACAAGTATAAAATAGAAAATATCCTATTAGATGCTACTTACGTGGAAGCCAGTAAAAGCTTAACGGCTATTAAAACCGGACCAGTTCTGGAATACTTTACTGCTCCCTGGCCTTTGCCAACGATAAAAAAAATTGCCCGGGTAACTTCTGGCCATGATCCTTACGATGAGGCTATTACGCAGCAGTATCAAACTCTTCTTCAATTTAAAGCCTCTAATATAGAATTTAGAAATTTTAAGCATCATTATGAGGCGATGTTTTGGTTGATAGACAAAATAAAATAGAACAAGTAAAATTATAAGAGTATAAGTTATTTTGGTTTACGAACGGGAACAGTATGCCAGATGCCGGTATAAATAGTTAGACTAAATATTTATTTTAGGGCAATAAGTGTTTTGGTTCTGATATGATTTTGATTATTAATTTTCTGCCAGCTCTTAAAAGGAGTACTAAACGCCTTCGTTCTGAATGGCTACTTGGCGTTATTATTGTTTTAAAAAGCGAGATTACAGGAAGTAATTTGATTAATCAACCCTATTTTTAGAATTTAAAATTAAACTCAAACTCAAATTAAATAGTAAAAGAACCTTGGATGGTTCAAGACCTGTAGTTAAAAACAGGATTGTTGGAAATAAAAGTTTAAAACAATTTTTATTCTTACTTCCGTCATCCTGGAAGGATTTAACCAATTTAGAGTGACTGCCGTAGTGTTTTCTAGAAAGTTTTAGCAAGTAATCCCCCTTAATACCAACAATCCGTTCTTCTTTTCTGCCGGTTAGTTCCTTTTAGGATGACAAAATTGGAAGAAGTAGCTACAATCAAACTATTGTTCCGGCTGGTTTTCGACATTCCTGTTTTCAATACCTACCGGATTGGTTTCTTTTTAATATTATTAGAGTATTTAGTAAATACTACCTGGTATTAATTATGGAGATGGCTTAAAAAGGAAATGAGATACCAAAGACCTGGAAATTCCACTTCTTTTGGTATCTCATTACTCCGATATTTCACAAAACGCCTTAGTCCGCTTAGTTAATGACTAGAAAATAAATTAGTAACTAGCCGCTAAGTCCGTAAGTCAGTGGCAATATACCCTTCGGCGGCGCGTTGCGGGGCCCGGTTCACGTAAAACTGCAAATCATCGGGTGCCCAGGTAGCTAAACCATCTACGTAGCGATTGAACATACAGAAGGCGGCCGCAATTAAAACTGTATCGTGGATTTCGCGGTCGGTAGCGCCTAAGTTGCGGGCTTGCGCTATTTGATTGGAGGTTACCTTTTGGCCGCTTTGCTGCACGCTTCCGGCAATAGTTAGTAAGGCTTTCATCTTTTCTGATAAGTCAGCGGAGGAAAAATCTTTTTTAATTTCTTCAATGGTTTGAATATCGCAATGCAAATAATGGCCGGCCAAAGCGCCGTGTACGTGCTGGCAGAAAAAGCAGTTGTTCAGGTAAGACACGTACGATCCAATTAATTCGCGTTCGCCGCGGCTTAGGGTATTATCATCCGAGCGCAGCAGCGTTTCGGCTAAGGCGTTTAAGTGTTTGGCTGTATCGGGCTGGTACGCCATTAAACCCCGGATTCCGGGTAATTCGTTATTTAAATCAATATGAGCCATTTTTAAAATTTTAGGGCGGGTTGCGGGGTAACATAACCGTGTTCAGCCAGGCGTTCGCCCATGGCAGTATAAGCAGCATCATCGGTAGGTGTTAAAGTAGCCAAGCCATCTACGTAGCGGTTAAACATACAAAAGGTGGCAGCTATTAGTACTGTATCGTGGATTTCGCGGTCAGTAACTTCCAATTCCCGGGCAGCGGCAATATCCTCAGGCAGTACAGCTTTACCCAATATTTGCGTTTTACCGGCAATGTGCAATAAAGCTTTAAGCTTCGGGCTAACCTCTGCCTGTTGCATATCCGCCAAAACAGCGTCTACGTGGTGCGCTTCTTCGGTGCCGTACAAACACCGGGCTGCGGCGGCGTGGCTGTTTCGGCAAAACATACATTTATTTAAATGCGACACGTACGTGGCAATCAATTCCCGGTCAGCGGCCGGAAGCGGCGACTCGCCCCGCAATAATACTTGCGCCAGATTATATAAATGTTGCCCGGTGTCGGGCCGGAACATTGCCAGCGATCGAATTCCCGGTACTCCTTCCGGAACGTTAATGTGAGCCATAGTTCTGTGTATTTTAAAAATTAGTAAATTATGAAAGGTTAGATAAATTAATTTTTGACTGTTAACCCACCGAAAACTCAATACCTGAAAAAACCAAGCATCAAGTTTCCAGCGGAACTACAGATTTTGAAATTTGGCTTTGGATTAGCCAGGTAAAGGATTGATTAACCAGTTTGCAGTAAATTTTTACGATTGCTTTTGGGATAAAATTTAAAAATCTATCGCCAAAAGCTTCCCCCGATAATGAAATTTGTTATGTTTCTGAAGTTTTCATAAGCGTTAATGCTCCGTTTCAGGAGTAAATCCCTGTTTATCTTTCAGGAACAATACTACCAGCAGGCCAACCAGAAAAACTAAGGAAAACAGGAAAATAGCGTTACCGTAGCCGCCCAACTTGGAAACCAAGATGCCTACCAGCAGAACCGCCGAAGCGGTAAACAAGCGGCCAATATTAAAACAAAAACCCGTAGCAGTAGACCGGATGCCCGTTGGAAACAACTGCGGAACATACACCGACAAAACACCCTGGCTCAATCCAAAAAACAACGCCAGTACCATAATCTCGACGTAAATAATGGACGTAAATACCTGGTTCGTTTTAAATAAAACAAACGACATGGCCGTGCAAACGCTAAAACACAACACCAACGACTGCCGCAGTCCCAGAAAACGAATAAGCCACCCCGACAGGAAACCGCCGCTTAAACCTCCCATTCCTAAAAACATCATGCTGAGGCCCCGTTCGTGCGGCGCATCCGTAGCAATCAGGCTTTGTACCCAGGTAGGTAACCATGAGAATATGGCCCATAAACCAATGAGCATGGCCCCAAATGTTAAAGAACCGCGGAGCAAAGCAGCACGGTGGGTCGCGGAAAACAACGCAGTTAAGTGTGGCTCTGATGTTTGGTTTTCGCGGCGGTAAGCCAGCCATTTACCTGATTCCTGCACGAACCAGATGCCCACTAAAGCCAGGATTAAAGGTATTAGTCCGATTAAAAACCCGGCCCGCCACGATGCCACCGTGTAATTAAGCAAACCTGCCGAAAAAATACCCACCGGAAAAGCAATGGACAATATACCCGTAAAAATTGCCCGGTTACGAGCAGGCCACACTTCGTTGAGCAAAGTAAACGAAACTACCAGTACGCCGCCTACCCCAAAACCACTCAGAAAACGGCTAATGACTACTACTCCCCAGGTAGGTGCCAAACCAGTAGCCATGGTAAACAAACCATAAAACCCAATCGCCAGTAGTAAAGCTTTTTTGCGCCCAAACTTATCGCTGATTAGTCCCCAGGAAAAACCTCCGAAAGCCCAGCCAAAAATAAACATAGCATTGATGTAGGCACTGGTATCGCTGCCAACTGCTAAGCTGGCACTACCCTGCAAATCGGCAATTACAATCGGCAGATATACAGCCATTAAAGTAGAAACCGTGCCGCCCAGGGCACAACTAATAAAACAAAGCAAGAACAAAACAGTCCGGTAGCGTTGTCCGGTTTGGTCTTGGCGGGTAGCTAGTTGGGGGGGTAATACTGTGGTATCCATGTGGTTACTTTAATAAGTCGTTGAAAATAATAGACACATGGTAAATGGCGCCAATCGCCGGCGAACCGTAGGTCTGGTATACCTGATTATTAAATAAATTGCTAGCCCCTAATTTTAAAGTGGAATTGGCTTTCGGTAACTTTTTGCTGATCTGAGCATCTACTAAAGAATAGGCTTTAATACGACCAGGCTGGTTGCCGTTGAATGTGCCGTACCAGTCAAAAGCGCTTTGCCAATGCCAGGCCAGGTTAAAACCAAAATCTTTAAATACGTTGGGATTACCTAAGGTAACATTGGTGCTGTACTCGGGAGTGTTGAAGGCCGCAATGTTGTCGCGGTTCGCATTTTTTAAATTAAAATCGGCCCAGGTAATGTTGCCACCCACGTTGTAGCCTTTGTTCAGGAGATAAGTCAGCGATAGGCCGGCGCCTTGTGAAGATACTTTATCGGGTGCGTTGGTATATAGCTGAAAGGCGTGCACTTTGCCGTTTAAAATATCAGTAGCCGCATCGAAATTAATATTGCCGTTAGCATCGTACACGTTGTTCTGTGGCTGAATGACTACCGTATTTAAAATAAAATCGGTGTACGAACTATAGTAATAATTAACATCTACCAATAATTTGCTGGCCAGGTAACTTTTATAACCTACCTCAAACGCTTTTTGCTGTTCCGGCTTAATGTAGGCCACATTAGATTTTTGCAATAAATTTAAATTTTCGGCTACCGCTTGCGGAAAAGGTTTACCACCGCCCGCAGCTGCCCCAAAAGCTCCACCGAAAGCACCTACCGAAGCGGCCGTAAACGAATTTTCGTACACGTTTAAGCCCCGACTGTTTTTAGGTGCACCCCCCAAAATAGTAATCGGCCCCACGTTTAAATTAATAAACTGATCTACGGGAGTAGGATTGCGGAAGCCGGTTTGGTACGATGCCCGGAAGTAATGCATTTTATTGATCGCGTAGACGCCCGAAAAACGCGGCGTAAAGTTGCCTTTAAAATTTTCGTTTTTGTCGTAGCGCAGCGAGGCGGTTAGTTTAAGTTTATCGTCGAATAACTTTTTGGAAGCCTGCACAAAACTACCGTATTCTTTAATCGTAATTTTCTGGTTTTTATCGTCGAACAAACTGCCGTTGGTAAACATATCGTAGTACCGGTAACTACCCCCGGCCAGCAACTCTACTACTTTAGTAAACTTGGTAAAATCGTATTGTCCTTCGGAATGGTAAAATTTACTATTACTAAACACGCCAGCCCCGCTTAAACCATAGTTATGAATAGAAGCATCTTTAGCCTGATCAAAAGTAGCGGTACCGGGTAAAAACCGCCCTTGGTCGGCAAAGGCGCGGGCAGCCGTATGGTTGTTGGCCGTTACGCCCGTAGCACTTCCGTTAAACGCGTGGGAATAACGGGTAAACCACATATCGTCGGCCTGGGTGGGGGCAACGGTTTGGCCGTCCAGGTTTTGTACCCAATCGCGGTTTATAAACTGAGCCAGCGAGCGCGTATTGTACGAATCGTGGGAGTTCTCTGATACGGCATAGTTGCGCAGGAAAAAATTACTGCCTTTTAACTCAGCCCGGTGGGTTTGCAGTACAAAATTATTTAAATCGAAGCGGCTGCTGCCGGTATAACTCGCCGTTCCCCGCCCATAGTTATATTGATAAATGGCTTCCAGGTTATTCGAAATCCGGTAATGTAGCGCGCCGTTTAATTTCAGGCTGTATACATTATAATTCATCAGATCTTTTTCTTCGTAACCGGTGCGCGATACCAGACCAATACCCGGCAAAGTGCGCGATACTTCGTCGCCGTAAATATTTAGAGCATCCCGGCCCGGGTTATTAGGTCCGCGCTGCGCGGGGGCAGTTTGGGCACTTACATCGGTAAAATTAGTAGCGTACCAATCTACCCCCGACAAATAAGAAGCGTTGATTTTAATTGCGAACCGATTGTTAAAAGCTTTGGCGTAGCGGGCAGCAAAATCGTACAAACCCTTGGGCTGCACTTCGTTTTCGCCGAGGTGGTTCAGGCCGGCTTTGGCTTGCACTGTTAAACCTTGGTAGGTAAACGGATCTTTGGTGCGCATCGATAGCAGTCCATTAAATGCCACTGGGCCGTACAAAGCCGAAGCCGCACCCGGTATAATTTCCACGCTTTCCACGTCAATATCGGACGCGCCGAACTGGTTGCCCACGGAAAAATTAAGGCCGGGCGTTTGGTTATCTACGCCGTCTACTAACTGCAAAAACCGGGAGTTGCCGGTACTGTTAAAACCGCGGGTATTTACCTGTTTGTAGGTAATGCTGCTGGTTACAGCTTCTACCCCTTTTAAATTTTGCAGGCCATCATAAAAAGTAAAAGAAGGATTTTCCTGAATGGCTTGGGTAGTCATTTTTTCGATACTAACCGGGGATTCCAGGATTCCTTCGTTCACGCGGCGAGCCGCAAAAACCATTTCGTTGAGCTGTACCGATTGGGGCTGCAAGGCAATGTTTATGGTTTGGCCCGAGGTTGTAACGGCCACTTCCTGCCGCTCAAAACCTACCGATGTAATTACCAGGTTAAACGGCAATTTTACTTTTGGAACGGATAGGTTAAAGATGCCTTCGCGGTTGGTAATGGTACCGATCAAATTATCTTTTACGGAAATACTTACGCCGCGCAGTGGTTCTTTGGTGGCTGCGTCGGTAATGGTGCCGGAAACTTGAGAGTCCTGGGCGAATAAGGAAAGAGAGAAAAAAGAGAAATATAGGAGTAGGATTGCTTTCATTTTAAATGTTTTTTAAAAAATTATTTTTTAAGGTGATCGTAGCCTTGGGGCAAGCGGGTATAACCATGGTCCACGAGGCGTTGCGCGAGCTGGTCATAGTAGGCCGGTTCCGCTGGCAAAGCAGTAGTCAGGCCATCGACGTAGCGGTTGTAGAGGCAAAACAAGGCGGCTATTAAAACAGTATCGTGGATTTCTAAATCGGTAGCACCAGCAGCTTTGGCTTGGGCAATAATCTCGGGCGATACTAGTTGACCGCTTTGCCGCACTAAATCCGCAATGGTGAGCAGCACCTTCATTTTAAAGCTTAGTGGTGCGGTGGCCACATCTTCTTTTACTTGTTTCGTTAGATTGGGGTCGCCGAGCAGCAAATCGGCAGCGGCGGTGTGGGCCGTGGTGCAAAACGTGCATTCGTTACCCGATGATACCACTGTGGCAATTAGTTCGCGTTCGGCTTCGGTGAGCGTAGAAGGGCCGCGTAGCAACACTTGGGTTAAATGGCGGATAGGTTCGGCGGAATCTTGCCGGTATTCGAGCAAGCCGGTAATGCCCGGCAAATGCGCTTCCAGAGGAATATAAGACATGAAATAAGATTAAAAAAGTAAATAGACAGCCAGCCGCCCAATCACTAGCCGTTTAAAACAGCGTTATTTGGCGGAAAGCAAACAGAAGCGAATAGAATAAGCCAGAGCAAATTGCGCCACGCAACAGCTTATAATAGCTGCTGGCAGCTACAATTAGCGGCAACTACCACAGGAATAGCGTATTTACCTAACCCGGAATACAGGTAAGTAAAGCAAAATACGCCCTCCTGGGTAAAATCCGGTAGGTTATTCGCGAAAACAGAAAAGAAGAATTAACAACGGTTCTCTGGCGGTTCGCCGGGAACATCAAACGCCAAAGGAATGGGCGCACATGAAAGATAGGAGATATAAGAATTGGCCGTAGCAATGGGCGCAGCAAATTGGTAATCTATGGTTTTAAAGTCGTACTCGCTGAAGATTCCGCTTTTTTTAATGGTACTACCTGTTTGATTTTTCTTGCTTTGAGGCAGATCGTTTACGTGTTTCGTATAAGCTACACGGGCTTTACTTAAACGTTGCGTTGCCCGGTTAGGCAAACATTGCAAGTAAATAGTATCTTTCTCAATTTTGCGCTTCACGTAGGTGTATAAAACGCCCTTAATTTCTACTTGCCCGTCAACCCGTTCATAATCGGGCCGGTCGGTAATGTAGGGTACAGAAATCGGAATTTTAAATTGGATCAGCTCACTTTCCCGATACTGGTTTAAGTCCAGTCGCGCCACCAGGTTGGTATCCGTTTGGTAAATAAAATATTGGAACAACAGAGAATAGCCAGCTATGTTGAATAGATGAATCGCGAGTAGACCAATGGCAAATAATCGTCTCACTAAAGCTGGCTGGAGTTGTTAGAAAATCTTGCCTAAATCTAACATTTTTCAGATAACTTTATAATGTATTTAATTTAATTATTTTTCACTTTTACCTATTACGGTATTTTTAGTAAAATAAAATCCACTTAGTTAGTAATTTTAAAAGTGGTTTAGGAAAATCGATTTACCAAAAACTTCTTTACGATTAGGAATACGTCCATTTTCTCAGCTAGTCCTGGAAAGATGGTGGTTGTGATCTCTAGCTTTAAATTTAAAATTTTCTAATGATCTATTCTTTTTTAAGCAAAAAGGAAGCTTTTTTGTTAGAAATTTCCTTTTAGCTCAAAAGATGTGGTTGTATAACTCGTTTCTAACGAATCTTTGAAAATAGAAATTAAAGCAGTTTATCTAAAGTAATAGGTAAATCGCGGATGCGTTTGCCCGTAGCGTGGTAAACAGCATTGGCAATGGCAGCGGCTGTACCCACAATACCAATTTCTCCCATTCCTTTTACCCCCAATGGATTCACAATATCGTCGTGCTCTTCCACGAAAATTACTTCCAGGTCCTGAATATCAGCATTTACCGGTACGTGGTACTCGGCTAAATCGTGGTTAATAAACCGGCCGTAAGTAGGGTCCATCACCGATTCTTCTTCCAGGGCCATACCAATACCCCATACAATACCCCCTAAAATCTGATTACGGGCTGTTTTCGGATTAATCACCCGACCACCTGCAATAGCACTTACTACTCTTGAAACTTGTACGGTGCCAAAATCTTCGTCCACCCGAACTTCCACAAATACTGCCGAATGCGTGAACATGGAAAATTTCTTTTGTTTTGATTCTGGCGAGGTAGTAACCAAGGCTTCCATAAAGTTCTGGCCGGTTTGCTGCATAACTTCCGTTAATGTCATGGACTGAGCTGGATTACTTTTTAAAGATATTTTACCATCAGCAAAAATTACTTCTTCTAAGCGGTGTACTCCTGCTAAAGGTGAATTTTCTAGTTTGCGGATGTGGGCAATTAATTTTTCCTGAATACCCTCGCAAGAGGCTTTTACCGCTGAACCTACGGAAGCAGCCGTCCAGGAGCCACCTTCCAAGGGAGATTCGGGCAAGGAAGTATCACCTAGTTTAAAAGTAACATCTGTCAAGGGCAAGCCTAACGTTTCGGCGGCAATCTGGGTCATAATGGTGTAAGTACCCGTGCCTATATCGGCGGTAGCACTGGAAACTTTTAATTTACCATCAGCGGATAAAAATGCTTTAGCGGTGGCTTTTTGCTGTTTTATTTCCCAGGCACCGGTAGCCATACCGTACCCAATTAAGATTTTGCCTTCGCGCATAGATCGGGGCTCAGGATTACGTTTATTCCAGCCAAATTTTTCGGCTCCTTGCCAGTAACATTCTTTTAATTCTTTGCTGGAATAAGGTTTATTTTGGCTCTGGTCAAGGTCGGAGTAATTGATAAAACGCAATTCTAATGGGTCTACGCCTACTTGGTACGCTAGTTCGTCCATGGCGCACTCCAAAGCATACATACCCGTTACCCCACCCGGCGCCCGCATGTCCAAAGGCGTGTAAGCATCTATTTTAATTAATTTATGAGCCAGTTGTACGTTATCGCATTTATATAACATAGCCGACCAATTAACCAGGTTCTCCGTATAATCTTCGAATTGCGATGTTTCAGAAAAGCCTTCGTGCACCACGGCTTGTAAAGCACCATCCGGCGAAGTACCTAAAACTACCTGTTGCAAAGTAGCGGGTCGGTGACCAAACGAAAACATTTGCTGACGCGTTAATACCACCCGCACCGAACGCTTTAATTCCAAGGCGGCCATTACCGCTAAAAACAACTGGTATTGCGGCCGCAAACCCGAACCAAATGCCCCGCCTACAAACGGCGATATAACGTGTGCCTGTTCTTTGGATAAATTAAATATTTTAGAAATATACTTCTGGCTGTTTTGTACTCCCTGGGTTTTATCGTAAACGGTCAGCTTGCCATCTTCTTCTACAATTACCGTAGAAGCGTGCATTTCCATGGGGTTGTGGTGTTCGCTTGAATGAAAATATTCAGCTTCCATTTTAATTGCTGATTCGCCTAACCCTTTTTGAGCATCGCCGCGGGGCGAAGGTTCAGCAGATTTATATTCTTTGGGGGTGTAAGCTTCGGCTTTCCGGGCTTTTATTTCAGTTACGGGAGTTTCGGTTTCGTAAGTTACTTCCACCAAGGAGGCTGCAATCCGGGCTAACTCAAAAGTATCTGCAACAACTAAAGCAATAGGTTGCTGACTGAACAAAATTTTATCGTCGTACAGGGGTCGAAAGGGTGCACCGGGTGGAGCATCTTCATCCTGATAACTTTTATCGAACCAAGCCAAACCGGGCCGGTTTTCGTGGGTAAACACTTGCAAAACGCCGGATAGTTGCAGGGCTGCTTCGGTATTTATTTTAGTAATTCTACCTTTGGCAATGGCACTGGAAAGTACCACGCCGTAGGTTAAGCCTTCCTGATAAAATTCGGCGGCGTATTTTGCTTCGCCGGTTACTTTAGCCCGTCCGTCAACGCGGCTGGTAGGTTGGCCAATATAGCTGGTGCTTGTCTCCATTATGTTAAATCCTCCATTTTAGCAGCTTGTAAAATAGCCCGCACAATAGCGCGTTTGGCCAGTTCAATTTTAAAATTATTGTGTCCGTACCCTTTTGCTCCGGCTAGTAAAGCATTGGCAGCATTTTTTAAATTCTCCAAATTCACTTCTTTCCCTACCAGGCTAGCTTCCACTTCGGGTAGGCGCCAGGGTTTGTGCGCTACCCCGCCCAAAGCAAGGCGAGCTTCTTTTATAATGGTTCCCTCCAAATCTAAACCAACGGCAACTGATACTAACGCAAAAGCATACGAAGCCCGGTCGCGCAGTTTTAAATAAGTGTTGTACTCGGCAAAACCTTTAGCCGGAAGGTCGATGGACGTAATAATTTCGTCAGGGTCTAGATTGTTATCCAGGTGCGCGGTATTGCCGGGTAAGCGGTGAAATTCCAGGAAAGGTATGGTGCGTTCGCCATTGGGACCAGTTACTTTTACCGTAGCATCTAGGGCGGCTAAGGCCACCGCCATATCCGAAGGATGAACGGCAATGCACGACTCGCTGGTGCCTAAAATGGCATGAATGCGGTTAAAACCATTAATGGCCGAACAGCCGCTGCCAGGTTCCCGTTTATTGCAAGCAGTAGCGGTATCGTAAAAATAATAACAGCGGGTGCGTTGCAAAGAATTACCGCCGTTGGTAGCCCGGTTCCGTAATTGGGCCGATGCGCCCGCTAAAATTGCTTTAACTAAGAGCGGATAGCGGTTTTCTATTTGTTCGTTATAAGCCGTTTCGGCGTTGGTAGCCAGGGCCCCTAAGCGTAAACCTCCGGCATCATTTCCGGTAATCTGGTTAAAAGGCAAATGGCGGATATCAATTACATGGCTGGGTTGCTCCACGTTTACCTTCATCAGGTCAAGTAAATTAGTGCCGCCAGCAATAAAGCGGCCTTCCAGGCTAGTAGTTTTTTCCTGCAAGGCAGTTTCCAGGTTTTCTGCCCGGGAATAGGTAAAGCTATTCATTTATATCGCCTCCTTCCTTTTGCCATACTTCCTGCACTGCTGCCAGAATATTGGTGTAAGCGCCGCACCGGCAAATATTACCGCTCATTAAGTCTTTTATTTCCTCAGTTGTTTTGGCTTTTCCTTCCGAAATTAAACCGATGGCCGAACAAATTTGACCGGGGGTACAATAGCCGCATTGGTAGGCATCGTGCTCGATAAAAGCAGTTTGCATGGGGTGCAGTTCGTCGCCTTTGGCCAGGCCTTCGATGGTAACAATATCGTTACCTTCTTCCATTATGGCGAGAGTAAGGCAGGAATTAATGCGGGTGCCATTTACTAAAACTGTACAAGCACCGCACTGGCCGTGGTCGCAACCTTTTTTAGTACCGGTTAAATGCAGGTATTCCCGTAAGGCATCTAATAAGGATACCCAGGGAGCGAGTTGCAGCTTTTTTTCGGAACCGTTTACCCGTAAGGTAATAGTGTGGGTGGGAGGCAAACCAACAACCGGCTTATCTAAAGCTCCCTTTTCGGCAATTTTTTCCATTTTAAGTTTTATTTTACAGATTACGGCAGACTGTTCTGGTGAATAAATATTTACTGCGGGGCGGATAAAGAATTTAGCCTTCGAAAAGCGGCACTTTAAAAATGTTAAATTCCAGTTCGGAAATATCTCCCTCCATCTGGTGAATGCGGGAGGTAGTTACATAAAAATTATCCTGCTCATCAATGGTAAAGGTGTCAGGCCATTTTAACTCGGTATCCTGCACCAAAGTTTTTAATTCTCCTTCCGGAGTCCGGTACAGCACCGCGTTTTTTTCTAAATCGCCCAAATACAAATTGCCCAGGTGGTCGAACATCATACCGTCGGGAGCGGAGGTTTTGCCCAGATTTTCTACTTTTCCCGCTAATTCTTCTTCGCTTAAACTTTCATCATTTAGGGCCTGAGTAGGTACGCGGTACAAGGTATAACCGGTTAAGGCATGATAGTACAAGTATTGTTTATCCGGCGAAAGCGCAATACCATCGGCGTGCATTTGCGGTTTCTCACCTTCTTTTACCCATTTTTCGCCTTCCACGGTTAACCACACATCTTCGGATTTGGTAGAAGAATGGTTATCTAATAAACGGCGGGGGATATTAGTTTTTAAATCTAAAACCACAATGGCTCCAATGCCCGACTCGGTAATGTAGATTTTGCCGGCTTCGCGGTCGATGCGTAAATCATTTAGGTAAGATTTTTCCGGGGCAATAGTTTTATCGAACGTCCATTTATTAATTAATTCGTTGGTGGTTAAATCGAACTCATACAACATGGCGTTGCCTACTACACCTTTCATCATGGGACTGGCTGGGTCCAGCACAAACAAAGAATTTTCGTGCGCTACTACGGACTGCACGCAGGTAAATTTATTTTCCTCGGGTTTGCCGTTCCAGGTATTCCATTCGGCATTGGGGTAGGGGTGGTACTCTCCATTCAGGTTAACTTCCACTACCGAAAAAGGCAGGTTTTCGTGCCACCGCGGAAAATTGGCGAATAAGCGTCCGTGGGTGCTGATGGTAACGCCAGTTACCTGAATTCCTTTAAAGGAAGCTACTTTGGTTATTTCTTTCATAGAGGTAGTTATAGCTTTTAGAACTGGGCCAATTATTTAAATTTTATTCTTTTTCTTTTTTGATTTCTTCCTGAACAGCATGTCGTAAAGGTTCTTCCAGGTGCTGCTGAGCAGCGGTGTCTCCTTTGTTTATGGCCTCTGCAAGTTCAGAAGCAAATTTGGTGGCTACCTGCGGGGTAAAAACCAGTATTTCCGGGTCAGTGAGGGCATCAATTACTACGGGACGATCGGCTTGTAAGGCTTTTTCCAGCGCCGGAATTACCTGATCAGGTTGTTCTACCCGAATACCTATTAAACCAATATTTTCAGCGTACTGCGCGTAATTAAAATCAGGTAATACCTGCGAGTCGTCGAACTTAGGCTCACCCTGCATCAGGCGTTGTTCCCAGGTTACAAAGTTTAAATCGCGGTTATTTAATACCAGTACAATCAATTGCGGGTTTTGCCAGTGTCGCCAGTATTTTTGAATAGTTAATAGCTCGTCGTTACCGCCCATTTGCATGGCACCATCCCCCACAAAGGCAAATACTGCCCGATTAGGATGCGCAAATTTAGCCGCTATGGCGTACGGAACGGCGCAACCCATGGTAGCCAAAGTACCCGAAACCGAAAATTGCATGCCTTCCCGGATTCGAATGTGCTGGGCCGTCCAGCTGGAAGACGAACCGGAATCGGAAGCTAAAATGCAATTATCGGGTAAGCGGGGCGATAACTCCTGAAACAACAACCTAGGGTTTACCGGATTGGCTGGGTGCGAGGCGTATTCCTGCACCAGGTTCCACCAGTCTTTTACTTGCTGTTCTATTTGCTGTTGCCAGGTACGGTCGGTTTTTTTATTTAATAAGGGGAGTAAGGCTTGTAAGGTTTCGGCACTGTCGCCGGTAAGGTTTACTTCCATGGGGTAGCGAATACTTTGCATGCGGCCATCCAATTCAATCTGAATTCCACGGGCTTTGCCTTCTTCGGGTAAAAATTCGGCGTACGGAAAACTGGAGCCAATCATAAGCAGGGTATCGCAGTTTTGCATCATGTAATGCGAGGCATTGGAGCCAAACAAACCAATAGCACCGGTAACATAAGGCAAATCGTCTGGTAAGGCGGCTTTTCCTAAAAATGCTTTGGCTACGCCGGCACCTAGTAGATCGGCAACCTGTTTTACCTCTTCGGCAGCATGAATGGCACCGGAACCCACCAAAATTGCTACCCTTTTACCATCGTTTATAATTTCCGCGGCACGTAGTAAATCATTTTTTTGCGGAATAACTCTAGGTGCCGAGAAACCTACGCCTGAATGAATAGTTTGATGTTCGTGCGGCGGATTTTCGTATTCTTTGGTTTGTAAATCATTCGGGATGATAATACAGGTAACGGTTCTTTGGGATAAAGCAATCCGGAAAGCCCGGTCAATTAAGTGTCGGATTTGAGCCGGATCTACGGCCATTTGGATATACTCGGACGCCACATCCTTAAACAAAGACATTAAATCTATTTCCTGCTGGCTGTTGCCGCCCAAAGATTTTAAAGCTTTTTGCCCCACAATGGCCACCACCGGCTGGTGGTCTAATTTGGCATCGTACAAACCATTCAATAAGTGAATGGCACCCGGTCCGGAAGTAGCCAGGCAAACCCCTACTTGTTTCGTAAATTTAGCGTGCGCGCAAGCCATTAAAGAAGCCATTTCTTCGTGGCGTACCTGCACAAAATCAATGGTTTCGGAAGCCCGGTTTAAAGCGCCCATAATGCCATTTATGCCATCCCCCGGATAACCAAATATCCGTTTTACTCCCCAGGCTTGCAGACGCTTCACCAAAAAATCACTTACATTTTCTTTCATCGCTTATTTCCGGTTTTAAGGGTAACAAACGTAAATGATTGACTTACTGCCGAAAAAAAGGTAAGTATTTACAGAAGTTTATAAAAACTAACCTAACAACTTAAATTTTAAAAAGGAAGTAGGTTAACCTGGTACCAGTGAGAACGATGACTTGAATTATTGTTTTAAACAAAATAAGTATAGTAGTAATTTCTGTATCAATAGTATGGGTTTATACACAAATGCTGTTGCCAGCAATGCTACAAAATTTAAGGAAGTTTTCATGTAAAAATTTTAATAAAGAATTTGTTTTTACTAATAAAATTTTATTAACTTTAAACTAATAGTAATTATCTGGCTATTACTTTTTATTAATTCATTTATCCCATTCTATTTCCATTCACTCAACTAAGTTTGCAATTATATAGTTGAGGTTGCATAAAAGGCGCTTCCGTGAGATACCTCTTGCAGGATCTTCATTTAATCTCTTAATCTGATATAAGGTAGATTCTGCCGTTTTGCTTCTTTACAAATTCTAATATTCGCCCTACTGCTTCTTAAAAAACATTGTTAAGCATAAGCGAGAAGCACAGATCAAAGCCAAGCGTAGCTACTGTTTTTAATAAATTTTTCTGTTTGAGATGTTAAACAGGTCTGGTACTTATTGGGATGCGGTACCAGATTCTTTCGTGGCAGCCCTTCACCTAAACCCATTCACCATTATGAATATTCAGGAAAACACCCAATTGGTACAACAAGGTTATGCTCTATTTTTGAAAGGCGACATTCCTAACCTTTTGAACACTTATTCTGATGAAATTGAATTTGTCTTTTCGGGCAACCCGGAGGTTAATCCCATTTCCGGTACGTTTCGGGGTAAGGAACAAGTCCGGAACATCTTTGCTATTATTAATGATAACATAAAATTTGAAACTTTTGAACCACGTGAATTTATTGCCCAAGGTGATAAGGTGGTAGTTTTAGGCCATGACCGCGGTACTACCAAAGTCGCTGGAGAATCCTTTGAACAAGACTGGGTACATGTATTAACAGTTCAAAACGGAAAAATAACGCGCTTGCAAGGCTTCCTGGATCATTCGCATGATGTCCGGCTATATAAAGGTGTAATGCAAGAAGCTCATTAAGTTAATAACGCTTTTATGATTTTTCTATAATCCAGAATGCTGACTGGTTATTATTTTAAGCATACCTGTTTTTAATCTACCTGGTCAGCATTCACGAATTACTTTTTTATTTAGTTAAATCTTTTCTATAAAGGTGGTTTTTTATTTATGCTCCAGGAAACTTCTAAAATCACCTCTTTAAATTTTTCATGGTTTTTAATTATTAATCCTTACTGGTATGAAAACAAAACTCTATTTTCTAGTTATATTTTTAATTTGCGCGTGGCAGTCATTCGCCCAAAATCCCTTGGTAGGAACCTGGCAAATGCAAACAGACACAGATACTTTAAGATCCATTAAAATTATTACGCCCACCCATTGGATGTTATATACCGAATCTGTAAAGGAAGATTCAAGTAAATTTATCCGGTCTTCAGGTGGAACCTATACTTTAAACGGAGATAAATACGTTGAAAACATTCAGGTAGGCTCCTGGGAAGATTATGGTAAAGTAAAAACGGATTTTACTTATAAAGTTAGTGGCGACAAGTTTTATCAGAAAGGAACTTTAATATTAGGCGATGGTACCAGGATCCCTATAGATGAAGTATGGCAAAAGGTAAAATCAGAAAAATCTTTTGCTGCCAACCCTTCTATTGGCACCTGGAACCAGCTATCCTCCTCGTATACCATGGCAGATGGAACAAAAGACTCGCATACCAACGCTACGGCCACCCGGTTCCAGGTAATTACTCCTACCCACTGGATTCGGATAAGCCATCGGGATAAAAAATTTGAAAATGCCATGATGGGCACTTATACCATGCAAGGAAACAAAATGTATCCTAAATTCGAATATGCTTCTTTCCCCATTAATAAAATCGATAAGGCAGAAATTATCCAACGGGTAGAAAATAATAAGCTATATTGGGAGGGCACCATAAAGGATGCTACCGGAAAAACAATTTCAACGTTTTCAGATGTATTTGAAAAGGTAACTGGAAAAACGAATAAAGCAGTTGCTACTAAATAATAGTATTTCATTGTTCTTTATAGCTTGGCAATGCGAAACCCAACTACCTACAGTTGATTTATCCTTACAATCCGTTGAGCGATAAGCATTATTAAACTCTACCTTAATTTTGGGTATCTGCCGAATGACGCTTAGTTCTAGCTAAGTCATCATTTTCTTCCATAATCTTAATCTCTGCCGGAGTAAGATCATAAAGTTGGTACACCAGATGCGCTACATGCTTTTCGATCCTGGTAGCAGAAGATTTGGGGTTTGTAGCTTTAACCGTAAGTACAATTGCACGCTTGATATTCTGTATGGCAGATGCTAATTCAGGATTATCTTGTAAACGGTTATTGCCCGAACCGTTTTTGGGAGGATTGTTTTGCGGCACGGTGAATGGATCCAGAAAATCGTTACGTAATCCGGAAGTATGAGCGTAACAAATGGGGCTGCTGTTTTCAGAATCTTCTCTATCTGTTGAAGGTAAAAATAGATTATGCAAGAGATCCAACAATTCTATTTCTTTTCTCTCCGAATTTTCTTCCAGGTTTAACGAAGCTAATAAATATTTAATATTTTCCAGAAAAGCTTCCTTGGCCACCCGGTTGGGTCTAAGAAAAGCTTCCGCTTTATAAATGTCTGATTTTAATGTGGGTGGGCAAGCAGAAAACATACGAATATTTTATCCAGGTAGTCTTAAGATTATACCCTGTTTTTTAATATTGGTTAACTGTCAGGATCGGTATTTGTTTTTGCAAAATAATGGTTGTAGGTATTATAGATTTGAGTTATCGCCCAAGTACTTTAAAATTCAGTTTTTCTCCAGTCCCAAATACTTAACCACTGCTAAGGTTAATAGTTAATTTAATGTATTTTTCAGTTCCAATTTAGGGTTACCGGCAAAATGATGTAATTTAGGTAATAATTTGATTTTGAGGAAAAAGTGAGGTGTTTTCTATCGTGCATTTGAACCTTTAGTTGCTTTTAAAAAGTTGTTATACTACCATCTGTTCCGTTATACTAAGAAACGCGAATTAAGCGTTACCGAAATGATGATAGATTACTTATTCCGGTTTTAAATTTAAATAAACCGACTGCCTGGTATATAGTTTAATGATGAATCCAATAAGGGGAATAGCTTGGCAGGAGCAATATTGGAAAATAAAGAGATTACTGAATAAAATTTAAATAATTAAATCATGGCAACAGTATTTTTGTTTTTAGGAGACGTTGGTGGCTCTGAACTAATGGTTATTCTCCTGGTGGTATTAGTGTTTTTTGGAGCCAAACGTATTCCGGAACTCGCCCGGGGATTGGGTAAAGGTATTCGGGAGTTTAAAGATGCCACGAACGGAATTAAAAATGAAATAGAAAATACAGTCGAAAAAGATAGAAAGGAACAGCTTTAAAAGCTGAATTTCTGGCACTTTGCTGTATTAAAAGTAGCAAATAAGCTATCCGGACAAAATTATAATTATAGGCAGCCTTCAAATAAATTAATCCTGGCCATTGCTTCAGGTTATTTTTGAGGCTGCCTAAAATTTTATTTACCTATAAACATACCTTTTTAACCTCTTCTTTATTACCTGCTGCAACTCAAGTAGTAGACAGTTAAAAATAATAATACCATTCATTCGGGATAAGAAATCCCCCCTGTGGAAAGGAGCTATTCTATTCCAATTCGTGAGCTACTTAGCCAACAAATTTCCTTCTCAAGGACTGAAATAAACGGTGAAAACAGTAGAAAGATATTATTGAATGTTGTTACCTATACAGCTAATGCCTGTTTGTATAAGTAAGTGCTTATGTAAACCTATAAGCCTGCTAATTAAATTATTTTAATTTAACATTATGGAGCAAGAAAATTGGTTGATACTTGTTTAGTATTACTTACTAAAAAGCATAACCCACCGAAAGCCAAACTTGCATATCTAAGTAGCCCTTAGCGTAGGTGTTAGGATTGGCTTGGTTAAGGTGAATGTACCGGCCATAACCTAAACTGGTTTGCCCGTCCAATACTATTTTACTTTTAGAAAAATAAGCTAAGCCGAATGAGCCGCCTCCCCGAATAGAATTAGAAGAAAAATTTCTAGTTGAAAAACCAAACCAACCAGCATTATTCGATTGCCCTTCCGTTTGAATGGTGCGCTTCAAGGTTCCTGTGTAAACGGCCATGTACGGATTTAATTTACTAAATTCCATATCCCCCAAATACTTTTTTGTTCTTATTAAAAAGCCTTGGTATTGATAATGGTCCGTGAAAAAGAAAAAATTGAATTCGCCTTGGACAAAAGAAATTTCGGCACTATATCCTCGCTTAAAGATTTTTTCTAACGAAAAGGTAGGTTTTTGAGCAATTAAACTGAACAAATTAGTTTTTACTAACACTCTTTTTTCTAAAGAACGGGTTAGTTTCTGCGAGTAGCCCAGTAATGAATAAAATAAAAACAAAAGCCAGATACTAGATAGTACAAGTTTTTGCATAAAATACTAGTCTAAGGAATTTAGGGCGCTTTAAAAAGTACAATTTATATTACAAATGAATAAGAATAAAAGAAAAGCAACTGAACCTAAATTAATAATACGATCGTAAGTAAAGAACTGCACAAAATAGATTTAGAGATATTCTGTTGAAAGGCTATTTGCTAAATAAATTTTTACTTAAAAATACGTTTTTTTATGGATCCAATGAAAATAATATCGGCTTTAGCTTTGCCCGCCGCAGTAGTGGTTTTGAGTATACGGATGTTCCGTTTAGTAAAAAATAAAGCTTAAGAAAAATTGATTTTCCTGGTGTAAAAGGGTTAGAACACCTTTTACACCAGCATCATCGTTTATTTAACGGCCTTTTTAACGTTCACTGCCGTTAATCCTTTCGGAGTAGATTCCACTTCAAAGGTTACCATATTATTTTCTTTGATGGCATCAACTAAACCGTTCTGGTGCACAAAAATACTTTCCTGCGTCTGCTGATCTTTAATAAAGCCGTATCCTTTAGATTCGTTAAAGAATGATACAACTCCTTGGCGGGTAGTTTCAACAGGTATGTCTTCCTGTTTGGGTACGCCAATCCGAATATCTTCGAGGGCAATATCTTTTTTTGATTTCGGATCAGGGGGAGTAGAGGAGAAGTTGCCAAATTCATCTACGTAAGCGATCATCGAATCTAAACTTTGACCTTTACTGGCATTTGCTTTACGCTCTTCTCTTTTTTCTTCTTTATCCTGCCGTTTTTTTTGCTTTTTCTTTTCGTTTTCTTTTTTATTAAAGGTTTCCTGTGATCTGCCCATGCTTTGTTTTTTAGGGTTTGTGCGCTTAGACCGTATGTGCGTCATACGGCCGGCTATGGATTCTTAATAAAGATAAGAAATAAACTTTTCTTTTACCGTATTTCTTAAAGATATCTATTACAACTGGCGATAATTGATCATAATTCCATTAAACAAGAATTTATTACTTTGTTTTTGAGCCAGATTTTAAAAAAGGATAGAGCGGAGTAATGTTCTATAAATATTTATATATTGGAGTTTAGAATTGTTAATTTTTTACTTAAATAAGTATTAAGTAGCCCAGGCACCTTGCCCTTTTTGGTAGGGTACGTTCCCATCATAACGTCCGGGGGCTTCAACATACCGTAAAGCTTTGGTGGCCCCAATCTCCGATGTGCAAAATCCTAATATGGTAAGCTGCCGCATCATGGTAAAAAAGTGAACCGGCGGGCCATCTACCGTTAGATACTCTCTTCGGCCAGGCTTTGTTTCCAAGGTATTTGCCCTCTGCTCCGCGTCCAGTTTTTTTAGATATTCGAGCTGAGATTTTGTATCTCCCTCCAGAAAATTTTTGCCATAGGCTGTTTTAAAATCAATTTTAATTCGATGGAGTCCGGCGGTAAATACTTTTTGCTGGTCCTCCCTATAGCAATCCGAAACCATCATAGCCATAAACGGTCCAATGTTGGCGTCATTTGCGCCGGGCTTACCATTAATAGCAGGTAAAATAATACCCCCGATTTCGTGTAGTATTTTCTCGTCTTCCGGGGTAAATAACGAGCTCGGGTGGGCATTCTGGTTTAGGTGTAAACCCGCCGCAAAAGCCTCGCCGCCAATTACGGTGCCACCTACTATTAAGGCTACTTTAGATAAGGCTTCTCTTCTGTTCATGTTCAGTTATAAATTACGGTTAAGGATTTCTTAAATATTTTGTTTTTTTAATTCACTCACCGCAAAGTCGGCGGCCCGGGCCGTAATGGCCATAAAAGTAAGGGAAGGATTTTGGCAGGCCGAGGAAGTAAAACAAGAACCATCCGTTACAAATACATTTTTAGCATCCCAAATCTGGTTAAATTTATTTAATACTGATGTTTTGGGATCGTGACCCATGCGGGCAGTGCCTACCTCGTGAATAGCGCCACCTGGTTTGTAGCCCGGGTCATTGCCGTTTACATTTTTTAGACCCGCGGCTTCCAGTATTTCTTTGCCGGCTTCCAGCATGTCCAGGCGCATTTTTCTTTCGTTTTCTTTTAACTCGCAATCAATGGTTAAAGTAGGCAGCCCCCATTTATCGACATCTTTTATATTTAGCGTAACTTTATTTTCGCGGTAGGGTAGCATTTCCCCAAAAGCTCCCATGCCAAAAGTCCAGTTGCCTGGCTCAGTAATTGCCTCCATTAAATCTGCGCCAATGCTATATTCGGCTACATTACGAGTCCAATTGCCCCTACTAGCCGAGCCTTGGTAACCGTACCCTCGTAAAAATTCACTTTTTTCGCCGTTTATATTCCGGAAGCGCGGCACGTATATACCCGATGGATTGCGGCCATAAACATATTTATCCTCAAAGCCCTCCGCTTCACCACTTACCCGAACGCCTAAATGGTGATCCATTAAATTATAACCTAATTGGTCGCTGCTGCTGCCTAAGCCACCGGGCCAGACCTCGGTAGCCGAGTTCATGAGCAACCAGGTGGAATTTAAGGTAGAGGCGCAAACAAAAACAATTTTAGATTTAAACTGGTAAGTTTGGTTACTTTCGGCATCTATAATTTCTACCCCGGTTGCTTTCTTTTTGTCCCGGTCATATAAAATGCGGGTTACTATGGATAAAGGTCGTAAGGTTAACCGACCGGTTTTCATAGCGGCAGGCAGGGTAGAGGATTGGGTGCTAAAATAACCGCCGTAAGGGCAACCTAAGGCACATTTACTCCGGCTTAAACAGTTGCGGTCGCCTAGGGGTTGGGTTAAGTTGGCGGTACGGCCGCTAATCATGGTGCGCTTACCTTTAAAATGAGCCGTTATTTTAGTAGATATATCCTGCTCCACGCAGTTTAATTTAATAGGCGGCATAAATTCCCCGTCGGGTAGTTGGGGTAAATTATCTTTGTTACCGCTGATGCCGGCAAACTTTTCGACGTAACTGTACCAGGGGGCCAAATCTTTATAGCGGATGGGCCAGTCAATGGCAATACCTTCTTTCGCATTTCCTTCAAAATCCATTTCGCTGAAACGGTAACTTTGCCGCCCCCACATTAATGATCTGCCGCCCACGTTATAGCTCCGGTACCAGTTAAATGGCTTGGTTTGAGTATAAGGCGCTCCTTCTACCTCGGTAGAAACACTAAACTTACCCGGCGAGTAAACCGATTTATCTTTGGCGGCAATAGCTGCCTCCATAATAGCTTGTTGCGGCATATAGCCCCGGTACTTGTTATCCCAGGGCGTTCTGGTAGCGTTAACGTAATCTTTTACGTGCACTACATTGTGGCCCCGTTCCAACATTAATACTTTTAAACCTTTTTCGGTCAGCTCTTTTGCTGCCCAGCCACCGCTCACCCCGGAGCCAATTACAATTGCATCATAAGTTTGTGTAGCCATAATTAAATTTTTACCTGAATTGATTGTTAATTGATTTAAAAGTAATGGTAGATACATGCTGAAGCAGGGAAAAAGCTAAACTTGAATCAGTTTTAAGCCATTGGGAATCTACAGCTTAGAAATATATTTATTTGTGGTAATATATTCTAACTATTTACTTAAAAACTTTTTTTAATTTTTTTAGGTGGCATTCCTTTGTTAAGATTGAATGTTGCGTGTAAGGAGGCGAGTGCGGGAATCCGGGCGAAAAGCTATTTCTTAAAAATAAAATACTTTATGCGTAACTTTCTGACCAGATCGTTAAGGAATAATGCGGGAGAAAGAACAAATAGTAAAAAACCAGGAAAAAAATAAGACGCCAACAACCGATTATATCCTGGAAGGTACCAGCATAACCACCATTACTTATAAAGATATAGTAAAACACAGTGCCCCGGAAGTACTCGCCACCATTGGTTCCTCCTACGAAGTTTATCCCACGTTTCTAACTTTAAACCATGGGGCTTTTACTTTTTCGGGCAGAACCGAGGCAATTCCGGAGGTAAAAGTAGTACAGTACCCGGAAACTATTTGGCTGTCCTGCCCTTGTGCAGCACCTAAGATTAGTTTATGCGCCCACCAGGCCCAGGTGCTGCAAGCCTTAACTATCCGGCCGGAGTTGCGGGCGTTTTTTGATGTTCAACTGCGGCGCGAGAAAATAAAACCGACGGCACGCGATTACGGTTTGGCCGATGCCGAAAACTTAGATGAATATTTCGAACTGGAGTACTCCAATAAAACCCTTACGGTAACACCCCGGCAAAAAGAATTACTACCCGTAAATGCCGAAACAAAGGCTTATTTAGCAGAAGCATTATTGCCAGCCCCTAAATTGCTTGTACCCACTCAAGTAGCCATTAAAGAAACGGCGCGCCTGATTGTTATTTTAACCGAGCATAAATATTACAAGCATCTTTACCTAGAATTATACCAGGCAACTACCACCCAGGAAGGTAAAATTAAAAACCCTTTACATGCTATTTCTCCTTCTGATTTAATTTGGCTCACGGAAAGTCCAGAAGAAGTAAAGTTTTATTCGGCTATAACTAAGTTTCAAAAGAATTACCACACCGACCCGGCTGAGTCGGATTGGGAAGCCTTGAAAGCTTTGGTTAGAAACCCGTTGGGCTTAAGCTTTTACCTGCATCAACCCAAAAAAACTGCGGGCGGAATAGAAGCCTCTACTTTAGTGCCGGTGCAACTGCAAAATGCACCCGTAAACCTGGAATTGGATGTAGAAGTAAAAGATCAATTTTACCAGATTACCGGCCACCTTACCATTCAGGAACAAAAAATCAATTTACTCAAGCTATTCGTTAAACACGAGTATTTTATTCAATTAAAAAATAACCTGTACTTGGTTCAGAGTCATGATTTTATTCGGATTATTCAGTTCTTTAAAAAACGGCATCATAAAATCCTAATTCACGAGTCTAAATTTGCGGAGTTCCGGGAAACCATTCTGGCTAACCTGGAAAGTAAAATCCGGATAAATTATTCGTACGTGAAACCGGCCACCGAAAAACAAGTAGTAGACTACGGTTTCGATGAAACGCGCGAATGGCTGATTTACCTGAGCGAGTCGGAGGATTTTATTCTGATTACCCCCGTAATGCGCTACGGCCCTTTGGAAATTCCCATCCATTCTAAAAAGCAGATTTATGCTACGGATGCCCGGGGAAATGCTTTTACTTTGGCGCGCGACGAAGAAGCTGAAAGTAAGCTGATGGCCGCCGTTTTGCAAGAACATCCCTTCTTTTACGAGCAATTACACCTGGATTGTTTTTACCTGCACCGGACGCGCTTTCTGGAGAATGGCTGGTTTTTGGATGCTTTTGATAACTGGCAGCAACAGGGAATTACTATTTTGGGTTTTAAAGAACTTAAAAATAACAACTTAAACCCAAACAAGGCTAAAATAACGATTCTGGTTACGAGTGGAATAAATTGGTTCGATACGGCAGTTGATATCCGGTTTGGGAAACAGAAAGTGCCATTAAAGTACCTGCACCAATCTATCCGGAACAAAAGTAAATTCGTTAAACTCGACGATGGCAGCCAAGGCATTATTCCCGAAGAATGGATTACCCGGATTGCCTCGTATTTTGAAGCCGGCGAATTTGTGGGTGAACAAATACGTACGCCTAAAATCAACTTTTCAGGCCTTACCGAGTTGTACGAAACCGAAGTGCTAAGCCAGGAAGTACGCACCGAAATAGCGTATTTCCACGAGCAGTTAGCTCATTTTGAAGCCATCCCGGAGGTGGACGTACCTTTTGGTTTACAAGCCACTTTGCGCGATTACCAAAAAGAAGGCTTAAAATGGTTGAATTTCCTGGATCAATTTAACTTTGGGGGTTGCCTGGCCGATGATATGGGTTTAGGTAAAACCATTCAGGTATTGGCTTTTATTCTGTTGCAACGCGAAAAAAGTAAATTTAATACCAATATGGTGGTGGTACCTACGTCTTTATTGTTTAACTGGCAGGAAGAAGTAAATAAGTTTGCCCCTTCTTTAAAAATTTTAATTGTTCATGGCTCCAATCGGGTAATAAACCTAAAAGAACTGGATCAATACGAAATAGTACTTACTTCTTACGGTACCTTGTTGTCGGATGTCCGGTTGTTAAAAGAGTACAATTTTAATTACATTTTTCTCGACGAATCGCAGAATATTAAAAATCCCGAATCGCAACGTTATAAGGCAGTACGATTGCTGCAATCACGGAACAAAGTAGTACTCACGGGTACGCCCATCGAAAACAATACTTTCGATTTGTACGGCCAGCTTTCGTTTGCTTGCCCCGGTTTATTGGGAAATAAACGATATTTCCGGGATCATTATTCTACCCCGATTGATAAGTTTAAAAATAGCCGTCGGGCAGCTGAATTGCAGCGAAAGGTAAGTCCGTTTATTTTAAGGCGCACTAAAGAGCAGGTCGCCCAGGAACTGCCCGATAAAACTGAAATGATTATTTATTGCCAAATGGGTCTGGAGCAACGCCGCGTGTACGAAGCAGCCGAGAGGGAAATCCGGGATTATATTTCGGCGCAGGACGAGGGTGAAATTAAGAAGAACAGCATGCACGTGTTGCGCGGGCTTACTAAACTGCGTCAGATTTGCAATTCGCCGGCCTTGCTCTCTACAGGTGATTATAACGTTAATGCTTCCGCTAAAATTGAAACCTTATTAGAGCAAATCGAAGGCAAAGCCCCTCATCATAAAATTTTGGTATTTTCTCAATTTGTTTCCATGCTGGAATTAATTCAAAAAGAATTAATAACCCGCAATATACCTTTTACTATACTTACCGGCCAAACTAGGGATCGGTCGGGAGTAGTAAATTCGTTCCAGCACAATGATAACATCCGGGTATTTTTAATCAGTTTAAAAGCGGGTGGCACCGGCCTTAACTTAACCCGCGCCGATTACGTGTACCTGGTAGATCCGTGGTGGAACCCCGCCGTAGAAAACCAAGCAATCGACCGTACTTACCGCATCGGGCAAAACAAAAACGTAGTAGCCGTACGCTTAATTTGCCCCGACACCGTGGAGGGAAAAATCAGAACCCTACAAGAAACCAAAAAAGAATTGGTACAAGAAGTAATTAAAACCGATAATACCCTGCTAAAATCTTTGACTAAACAGGATTTGCTTGGATTGTTTGGTTGATGGATACCAAATTATCGTGCTGTTATGCGTAGTGTTCGCGAAAGGGATCACTACGCATATAGGGTCAGCCAATCTCCTGATTGGCGTTTAACCAGTAAACAGATGCTATTCTACGCCAATCAGGAGATTGGCTGTCCGGAAAGTGCTTAGAGCGCTTAGCGCTAACTCTAAGCACAACAGAACCAACTCAAATATTATCAATTTCTAGGTGATTATATAAATAAGAAAGTGAATTCGAGCAATAAAATTTACTTTTTATCCTGAGTCTTCGTTTATCTACTCGCCGGGGTGATACGTTTTCTCGGCGTGTTTTTCTACGTCTTCTTTGTAAAACAGCACATCTTTAAATTGACCTTTAGTGTACATGAGTGCCTGATCGTTGAAATGCTTGGAAGCAGGATCGCCGCTGTTACCGCCCGCTAGTAAAGATTTAGCTTTTATTTTTTTGCCAAATTCTACGGCGCATACAAAGCTGTTGCCGTTGTAACCGTAGCGTTTATTAGTGCCCGGATAAGTGCGGCTAACGAATGAAGGCAAACATCCCCAGGTAGAAGGTGCAAAACCACTGGGCAGGCTAGGCTGGGTATCATCAAATTTTTGATCTATATCACCTGAAAGGCGTTGGTAACGGTTTATGTCCCCCCAGGCAATCTGCCACTTCCCGAACTTACTTTGTAGTTCCAGTTTTACTTCCAGCAACGGGGCTAATAACTGATCGGCGGTAGCGGTTTCTGCAAATTTCTCCGTTTTTTGTACCTGGTCAGCGTCGCCTTGATCAATGTAAACTTGCCGGATGGCCGGACTTAGTTTCTGCGCCCATTCAATAGCCAGAGTAGTAGCCACGGATGTTTCAGAAGAATTGCGGTCCCATTCGGTTAGTATTTTAATAGGTCCGGCCAGAGGTTGGTACGTGGCAGTGGCTTTATTGGCATTGTAGGCTTTTAGTAAGGCGGGCAGCAGCACATCGAAAGCCGCCAGGTGGGTGTTGTAGGCATCAGCAATTACTTTTTCTAAAGTATATTTACCACTGTTATTAAAAATTTTCACCGCATTAATTCCCCTGAAATTTTCCCCATCGGGTGCCATGTAAGCCGGGTATTTTTCTTTTTTCGGGCTGCTGGTCCCTGAAGCGGTAAAAGGAGTGGAGTTGCAATTCTGAATCCAGCCGCTAGCTGGGTTATACAGGTGCACTGATTCGTCTACTTTGTGTAGCCCCTTCCATTCGGTAGCGGCTAAGCTGCCATCTACGGGTTTCGACCAATCGAGCTTAGTGTCTCTTACCGGAATAAAATTACCGTGCCAGTAAGCAATGTTGCCTTTATCATCGGCGTAAACGGTATTGTTAGAGGTGTTGGCCTTTAAATCCATTGCTTTTTTGTACTCCTCAAAACTTTGCACTTTAGTACGTTGCCAGCTTTGGACTAAACTAACCATAGACCGGTTATATGATTTTAAGCTAATCCATTTGCCATTCCGTTGCGTCATTATTGGGCCATGATGGGTGTAATAAGTATTAATTGTTTTAGTTTTTAAGGCAGCACCATCTAAGTAACGGATACTTATCTTTTTTTGGGTAACTGGCTTTAAGTCGTTGTTAAATTGGTAAAATAAGGCTTTGTTTTTCTTTACTATTTTTTCTTCGTACAGGTCGGCTACGTCGGTGTTGCCGGAAGTATGCATCCAGCCGCAGTGTTCGTTAAATCCCTGGTATACAAAAAACTGACCCCAGGTAACCGCTCCGTATGCATTTAAGCCTTCTTTACTTTGTACCTGTACTTCGGGCCTGAAATAAAACGTAACGTGGGGGTTGATGTACAGAATAGCATTACCCGATTCGGTTTTGGCCGGTGCAAAAGCAAATCCGTTGGAGCCGCTCGGTAACTCTGCTTTTTTTGGAATAGCACTCGAAAAATTCGGAAAGCCGGTATAAAAATTCTTTAACTCGGTAACCGTAACATCAGCGGTATTAATAGCCCCAATGCTGCCGTCGGTCCAGAGTAAGGGGTACCAAGGTTTAAAGCGGTACAGCAAAGCCGGTTTTACCTTCGGATTTTTGTACAAGTAATAATTAATGCCATCGGCGTAAGCGTTTAATAATTTTTTGAGCCAGGGCTCGGCTTTGTTGTAATCAGCAATAGCATCCGTAGAATCAATAAGCAAGCGAATGAGCAAATCTTTATACAGTTCCGGCTCCCCTTTTACTTCGGCCATTCGACCCAGTTTTTCTATGTAGTTCATCTCCACCCGCTTAAAATCGTCTTCGCACTGCGCGTATAGTAACCCGAAAACGGCATCGGCATCGGTGTTGCCGTAAATATGCGGAACACCGTAATTGTCGCGGATAATGGTTGCTTGTTTGGCCTGTTGCTGCCAACGATTAATCTCTGTGGGAGTAAACTTTTGGGCCAATAAGGGAAGCGGGAGGAATAAAAGAAAAAGTAAATTTTTCATAGGGAAACACAAATTCTGGTACAAATAAGAGCAACCAACCAAAGCAGTTGCCTAAGCACATATTTATAAATTCGACCTCAGGAAACCTATTTATTTATATAACTCTTTAAAAATTTACTTTATTTTCAGAATAGCTAACCAGTTAATTTTATAACAAGATAATTTCTAAAGATTGGTAAGAACAGAAGAAAACTTGGGGGAATGTTTTAGTAAATTTTTTACAAGGGAAAGACTTAAGCAAATCACCTCTTTTGGTAAATAGTAGAATCTGTACTGCTAATTGTTATTCAGAAGGAAACTTGTTAGATTTCTAGTCTCAGTCGGCTATTTTCCGATTCTAATTTATAACAGCTATTCAATAATAAATTTATAACCGACTTATTAGCAAGTTTCCTTTTAAACATAGAACTTGTTTAGAGTTTTGGTTTATTAGGGATTTTACGAATAAATAAGACGGAGAAAGCAATTAAAATAAGCACGAACCAGTGTAGTGCTTTGGTTTCGAATCGAATGAGCAAAGCTTTGAAGCTGTCCATCCAGGCGTTAGCTCTTTCAATGGCATTTCTCTGCTTAAAGAGTTGTTCATCAAAATAAATATATTCATCCGTGATTTGGCCATTCCTGGGATTAGTGGCAATATTAGCTTCTATTTTCATTTCTGAACATATACTTCTAAAAGCTTGGGAATCAAATCCGGCATCGGCATTTAAGAATAAACCTTTAGTTTCAATACCTGCTTCTTTCAATAAATTACATAATTCTTTAAATACTACTTCAATCTCATACAAGTCATGGTGGGCTCCTGATACTGGTAAACTACAAGCCAGCATCTGCCCTTTGTTATCAGCTAAAAACAGGCTATTGCAACTATTGGCCGCTTTCCTGTTTTGATAACCAATGCATTCCCCTCCCTGCTTACAGATAGTCTGACTACCATCTAACTGAACACCTGATAAATCTAGTAAGCAACGCTGGCTTTTTAGTAGGCCAAGCCATACATTCTTAAAACTCCCATCATTTACCCACTTTCGAAAATGATGATACACGCCTTGCCAGCTAATGGTTGGGCCAGTAAATATTTCTTTTAGGGGTAACTCTCGCCATTGACAGCCTGTTTTCAACCGATATAAAATACCTGAAATAATGGCTGCTGGTGCTACTTGTAATTTACTGCCTCTCTTTCCTTGGCTCAAATATGGAACTATCCACCGATTTATTTTATCTTCGCTTAATACTGCCATTGAAATAGGAACTTGTGTAAAGTGTCTTTGCAAACTCTTTTACACTCCTATTTCTTTGGTAGTTTTAAAACTCTAAACAACTTCAAACTAAGCTGACACTATCCTGTAAAATAAATTCACTTTTTTTGAAACAATCGGTTATCGAAAGGGAATGGCGTTGGTTCTCCCACTATGCTTACCTGGTTCATGGATGGATGCTGCGGATTTATCAGGTAATTAAAGTCGCCGGGAACAACTGCCGAGGGAACTTTCAGGATTAAGGATTTGCCAGTTTTTACAAAATTATCGCCAAATTGTTGGGTAGAAATGGGGTGCGGAAATACGTTCCAATCAGGAGGAAGGCTGTTTCTATCTACTTCGCTAATAAAATCATCCGGGATGGCAATACTCACCAGAAAATAATCTTTTGGTAGCATTCCCACCGGAATATGAACGGCTACTTCGGCCATGCTCAATGCCCGCGAATCGGCGGTATAAACCAGGGCAGTACCTTTACTATTCCAACGACCGCCTGCTTTAAATGCTCCGGTTCCCGACAAGTCGGTGCAGTATAGTTGCTTGCTCAACCGGAAAACGATCATGCAAATACGCCGAATTCGATTCGGATTAACTCATCTTGCAATAAATGAATGCCAAAGCTGCTATCTAATAAATCTTTAGGCTTTATATTGCCTAAAGCAACATTACTAGTTGTTAACCAGGTATTAAAATTTTCTTTGTCGCCGAAAACGGTTATTCCTTTTTTAAATAAATGAATTATTTCTAAAATCCGTTCGGATTGTAGCGGATCGAAGGTGCTTTCTTCCTTTTTATAGCGTTGTAAGGTTTTCTCGGACAAGTGCAGAAACTGCGACCACTCGGCTTGCGAGAAAGGTACATCGGCCGCAAATTCTTGAAATAAGTTAAAATGCACGCCGGCTCGCACTGCCTGAATCAGGGAAAATATATTTTGCTCTTCTTTTTCCTCTTCGGAGTGGAATAAACCAGAAACAGGTTCTTCTTTTAATAGAGTAGTAACGTTCGTGGTTCGTTTCTTCCTGCTAACCTGATCAGAAGCTAACTTTTTCTCCCCGGTAGTTTTCATTATTATTTTGCTTTTTGTAAATATAAAGAATATTGTCTTTATAGTAACGACAAATGTCTGAATAAAGTTTATGCAGGAAAATTCTGCTTCTGACAAATGGGTTTTATTTAAATTTAAAAGCTGAATTACTTATATTAATAATATTGCTTATATAACTGAGCAATTACTTTTTGCTAGAAGTAAGGAATAGTTGTTTTCGCTTGCAATCCTTCAGGGCTTATAGAAATTTACTATTTAACTATTATACCGGAGCGAAATGCCGTTTTAAGAGTAGGTTTTTCAGCTTTATCTTATATAAATTCGTTAAGGATTTTATCAATAAATTTTAACTTACATGCAATTACAAGGCACCTGGACGAAGGATAGTGAAGGATACATGGACTTTAGTTCCTCTCAACTGCAACGCTTATACGAAAGTATTACGGATGCTTACCACGACGTATATAACCGGTACCTGGAGGAGTTGGATGACGAGGAAGATGCCCACTACCAGGCTGTAGCCGAAGGATACGAAATGGTGAACGATTATAAAGCTATTAACGATCAGGAAGAATTTGCTACTACTTATTATACTCCTGCCTATGTGCTCGATATTTGGTATGAGATAGATCCAGATACGCAGAAAAGAATGTATGATCAGGGCTTTATCCGGGTAAGCAGTAAAACTAGCGAAACAGCTTAAAATAAAACAAAAAAGGAGCAGCCTTACGCTGCTCCTTTTATTACAATTAAAATTAAATATAAGGAATAATTACTCTGGCGAAAGTGGTTTTAATTATAACTGACAGTTAATTTCTGGATACCAATAATGGATAGGTCAAGAAACGAGCAACTTATTAAGAACAATCACATTAAGGTTGTCCGCCGCCACCGGTGGCACCGTAAATTTGCCCAGTGGCGTAACTAGCATCGCTGGCAGCTAATTGCACGTAAATAGAAGCCAATTCCACCGGCTGACCAGGTCGGCCCATAGGTGTGTCACCACCGAATTTTTTTAATTTTTCCTGCGTCGCACCGCCGCTTACCTGCAATGGTGTCCAGATGGGGCCGGGGGCTACTCCGTTTACCCGAATACCTTTGGGGGCGAGTTGTTTGGCCAGCGACCGCACGTAATTAGTGGTAGCAGCTTTAGTTTGCGCGTAGTCGTATAATTCCGGCGAAGGATCGGTGGCTTGCTCGGAGGTGGTTCCAATTATAACGGAACCGGGCTGTAAGTGCGGCAGAGCAGCTTTAATAATCCAAAAAGGAGCGTATATATTGGTCTTCATGGTAGCATCAAAATCTTCCGAAGAAACCTCCAGAATGGATGCCCGGGTTTGTTGCCGTGCCGCGTTGCTTACTAAAATATCCAGTCCGCCTAATCCTTTTACGGCTTCAGTTACCATTTTCTGGCAGAAAGCCTCGTCACGCAAATCGCCCGGAATGGCAATGGCTTTCCGGCCTTCAGCTTTAATTAATTCAATTACTTCCTTGGCATCTGGTTCTTCGGAGGGATAATAGTTAATGGCCACATCGGCACCTTCGCGGGCATAGGCAATAGCAGCGGCCCGGCCTATACCCGAGTCGCCGCCGGTAATTAATGCTTTCCGGCCTTTTAAGCGACCGGAGCCTTTATAACTTTTCTCCCCGTGATCTGGCTTGGGATCCATTTTGCTGGCTAATCCCGGCCAGGGTTGTGACTGTCCATTAAATGGTGGTTTGGGATATTTACTATTAGGATTTTCGAGGGGTTCGGCGGTAGAATTTACGGGATTTGGTTCCCCGCTAACGGATAATACCGGACTTATAGCGGCGGTAGCAAACCCCGCTCCTAAACCGCTAATGGCTTTTCGCCGGCTCATTTTAACTGCTTCTTTCATAGTTTAGTAAATTTTCGGATATTTTAAGGTTAAACTAATGAGCAAGCAGAATGTTTCTGAAAAATAGGAATTTACCTGGCTTTGCCTAAGAAAGTATTTTGGAATTACTAAACTAAAAATTTCTTTTAACCGCCGTTATATATAGCAAAAACGCCTATCTCCAATTTATTCGGAATAGGATTGTTTCTATTAAATTCTTAAAAAGAAAAGTGTTATAAAGTAAGCCAGGTTTTAAAGTTTTACTTCTTTTTTGATAAAAAAAATTACTATTTAAATGTTAATATAAGCTTAGTATATTATTTTTAATCAGGTGTTTAACTTACAAAAGTCTACTATCTTGATACTTGTATCTCTTTATTTAGTTTGATTTAAATCCTGGATTTCCGGCGGACTCAAAAAGCGCCATTCTCCGGGTTTTAGTTGGCCCAAATGAATATTTATCATTCGTACCCGGACGAGTTGCTGTACCTCGTAATGAAGTTTGTAACACATCCGCCGGATTTGGCGGTTAAGGCCTTGGGTAAGGATAATAGAAAAAGTATTATCATCTATGGGTTGTACTCGGGCAGGACGGGTCTTTTTACCCATAATAGTTATTCCTGCCGTTAATTGTTCGAGAGCCGCGGAGGTTAGCGGTTTGTTAACAGTTACCCGATATTCTTTTTCCTGGTGGCTCTCGGCATGAATAATTCTGTCGTAAATCTTTCCGTTGTTGGTCAACAGCATTAATCCTTCCGACTCTTTATCTAAGCGCCCTACGGGAAACACCCGTTGCTCGAATGGTAAAGCGGCCCCTAAATTATTCTGAATAGCTGGGTTCAACGTAGATTCAATGCCCCGGGGTTTGTAATAGGCCAGGTAGAGGTAGGCTGTGGGTTGTTTTAATACTTGCTCTTCAAAGGTAACTTCATCTTCGGGCAGCAAAGCTTGTTGCAACGCGCCTTTTTTCCCGTTCACCTGCACCCGACCCGACAGAATGTAGTCTAATGCTTGCTGGTTAGAAATTCTTAGTTTCTGAACGATAAAATGTTTGAGCGAAGCCGTAAGATTTTTCATTCTTAAAATAGAAAATGATTATGGAAAAAGTTATATCATTTTCTCTCGCCAAAGTTACTTCTAATAACTTAATAAGTAGCATTGGTTATATCGCGAGCACGCCTCGCTCGTGATGACTATCGTCCGGCCTCTGGCCGGTAGGAATTTGTTGCAGATTCTCTTTAATTGCTGTTTATCGGTTTGCCCGGCCAGAGGCCTACCAAATAGTTAAACACGAGGGTGGACGCTCGCGCCAACTTTTCGACTAGGAGAGGGGGGCTTTACCCCGGATAGGTACCCTCATTACCCAATCTGTTTTATGCAAAATGTTCTAAGGCGAAGCGGAGCAGGGAATTTTTACCTGTTAAATTTAATTTTTTAGAAATATTCATGCGGTGGTTAAAAACAGTTTTTTCGCTGATAAATAACTCGTCGGCAATTTCTTTACTGGTTTTATATTGGGCGATTAATTGGGTAATTTGTCTTTCGGCAGGAGTGAGCAATTCCATGGCCTCCTGAGTTTTTTGCTTCTGAACGTTTTGTGGTTTCCGGAGCAAAAAAGCCGACATTTCCGGGCTAATGTACGGATTGCCCTCTGCCACAATCCGGATGGCGTGCATAATATCCGTTACGGCATTTTCTTTTAGCACGTAGCCGCAAATACCTAATTCTAAAGCTTTCAGCAACGGCGCTTTTTCTTTGTGCATGGTGAGCAGGATGATGGGTAATTTAGGGTTTTGTTCGAGCATTTTCTCGGCGGCTTCTAAACCATTCATCCGGGGCATGTCAATGTCCAGCACTACCACGTCGGGCCGGTTTGTTTGCACGGCGTGCAGTGCTTCCAGACCATTATGTGCTTGCGCTACTACATTAAAATCATCTTCCATTTCCAAACCTTCCCGCAATCCTTTCAAAAAAATGGGATGATCATCGGCAATAATTAAGTTAAGCTTTTTCATGGGTGTTTGGCAATTGGTTGGATAGGTATCGTTAAATGAATAGTAGTAACTTCCGGGGCAGAAAAAGTAAATGAAATGCTTCCGCTTACAATTTTAAGCTGTTCTTGCAGGCGTAAAAGATTAAAATCGGTATTGCTGTTAGTTTTCAAAAACGAGCAAAAAGAAGCATGGCCGGTTACCTGAATATGCCACTCAATTGTATCCGGATTAGGTTGTACTACAAAATTTACCACTGTAGCGGCAGCTTGTTTTTGTACTACCTCCAGGCATTGCTGAAGCACCCGGTAAACATAAATTTCGTGGTCTTTTAAAAACAAGTTTTCTATTTTGGGTAACTCTAAAGTTAAATGCCAGGAAGCCGCCTCCGCTATGTCCTCCGTTAAACTCCGAATAGCATGCGTCAGGCCAAACAAGTTTAATTCATAAGGCCTTAAACCATACGATATTTCCCTTATTTTTTGAAGCGTGTCGGTTACCATTTCAGCTAAGGTATTTATTTGCTCAATGGTTTCGGTAGATTCGGGTAAATTATTTTTTAATCTTAAAATATGATTCTTCATCAGAATCACACTTTGCCCTAAAGTATCGTGCAGTTCATTGGCCAGATTATGGCGTTCCTGCTCCTGGGCTTGTAAAAGGTCCTGCGAAAAAGTGTTTTCAGGTAATTCATTACTCGAACCAAGTGTTTTTTCAGCGCTGAAACTACAGGAAATACATAATTCACCTTTATCTGTTAAGGATTCTACGGGTGAAACAGACCGTACTCGCCCAAATTGTTTAAACAAAGAATCGGGCTTGCTTACCCAGGTATAACCAGAATAATACTGTACCGGAAGACTATGTTTACTACTTATTAGTAAATTCTGGAGGACAGGTTGAGCGTTCGAACTTGACTCTCCCGTTTGGAAAGAGGTGTTTGGTACTGATTTGGTCTGGACACGGCTTTCCCGAACCGGAGTTACCGGTAACCAATAAGTAGAAGATTTTTTTGCGGGCGCGGCCATTTTATATAATCAAAGCTCCTTGCTTCCTTTTTAAAGGGCCAAGGAGGGTTTTGTAAGAGTTTTATTTACGTAATTTTATTCTTCCGGTATTCGGGTTTAACAAATCTACCCAGGCTAACGCAGGAAGAAAATAGGTATTGGCACTCATATTTATAGGTAGTACTACCTATATCAGCACTGCTGTTATTAGATTAAATGTTGTCTAAATGCCACTAAGCTTTTGGCAGTAGTTGGCTTTTGAAAGGTGCTTGTCTTCTGCGACAAGACGAAAAGAGAAAAAAAAATCTTATTCGAATACTGGCTCCTGCTATTCCAAATAGCAACTGTTGCCATTTATTCACAGCATTCTCTTTTCAATTTCGTTTTTTAAGAGCAATGGGTTTCTTGTACCTATTCTAATTATTTGGTCGGAATCGTTAAATTTCAATTCCACTCCGTCCGTGCCGCTCATATTATACAAAGTTCCATTCGGAATAAGTCGAATGCCCCAACCGTAGTACCAAGGTGATTGAACTATATCTACAGCCATTATTCTCTTTAATTTTATTTTCTTTTTAATAAGACCAATGCCAAATGAGACTACAATTAAGTCCGAAGTTATTGTGGTTGTCAGGCCGAAAAAGAGCAAACATACCAGAACAAGTATCAAGGTAATTATTGTGTAACTATTTATATCCATTGGTCTGTCTCCCATATTATTTAGGTACAAATAAGTTAGCAGAAGTTGAATAGGCACCACAAAAACAAAAATTAACCAGCCGATTGTAAATTCTTTATAATCTTTCATTTGTCTGTTTGTTGAATCCTTGCTAATTAATAAATCTACACAACGGTGCGATTTCGATGATTACTCTTTTGCGATTAGTTTCCGGATGAAGGTTGAGGTTAACACTTTTTAGTAAATTTATTTACTGGAATTTCATTAACCAGTTATTGATTCAACTATAGACCAAAACTCACCAAGCCTGCTGGCCGGTGAGTTTGCGGTTGGGTTTATTGGATTGGATTAATTGGTAAACGTACAGAAAAGTTGGTATAAAAAAGTAAATACGAAGCTTATGTTTCTCAGGTATTTACTTGCATTCAGAGTTAAAGGGCATACGGGAAATTACGGGAGACTTTGCGCATCATGCGCTCAACCATGTCGTCGGTAGAAGAAGTAAAGTCATCGTCCATGGTCTTAAAAAAGCGCCACAGCAGCTCCCCATCCTGCCCGTTGTTGATGGTCATGGTCAGCGAACCCGAACCCGTCTTGCCGGCATAGCCGCCGAACACCACCGCCGTGGCCAAAGCCGCGCCATCCGAGCGCGTCTGCTCCATATCGAACTTACCGCTGATTACCGCATCTACGCCCAAGGCTTTGGCAATCTCATCTCTAGTAAACTCCTTTAACTTGCCGTACATGCCCGCTTTCTGGAGTAAGATGTTGGTTTTCTCCACGTCCTGGAAAGTAACCGAGTAGGATTTGGCTTTGCGTAACAGGTAAGTGTACATGCTGCTTTGAATGTTCTGGGCTAATGTGGCTTCTTGCTCCTGGTGGGCTTCGGCACTAAAGTTCTTGGGTTGTTTGCGGTAGGTGATCTTGGCTTCAAAAGGCAGAATAGCTACGGTTTGGTGTTGCTTGATAGCGGTGGCTAACTGAGGACTAGCAAAGATCTGCTTGGATCCTTCGCCCAGCAGCACCTGCGCCGAGCAAAACAAAGTAGTAGCTAAGAAGAAGCATAAGAAAGTACAAAAGGTTTTCATAGAGTTAGTTTAGAAGTAGGTTTAGGAGAGTTTAACTGAGTTAGGGTTTAGGAAGAAAGAACAAGGAAGCAGCAGGTACTTAAAAGAGAGCGGACTTACGGCTCCGTTCTAGTAGGTTCAGAAAACCCAAAGGCTTAGTTGCTGGCTTTCGTGTTCGTCTCCTCCTTGGTGCTGGTGGTAGCTTTAGTGCTGGAGTTGGTGTTTGAGTTCGAGCTAGAGTTAGAGTTCAAGTTGGTACTGGTTTTCTCCTGGGGTTTGTAAATAGCACCGGTGGCAAAATCGACGGCTAAGCTGGGCCAGAATAAGAGCACATCGGCTACAAGGGCACCGATCCGGATCTCGCGTTGCGGTTCACCGGCGGCAGGACGGGTTTTCTGGTAAGCGGTTACTTTGCCCCCGAACAAGGTAGCACAGCTCGACATGGAAACGGTAAGTAAAACAACAGCGGCTACTTGAGTAATCTTTTTCATTTTCATTTTAGGGTTAAGGATGGATGATTAATCGTTCTGTTTTTATAGTTAAGTATTTAGTTTCTCTTGAATGATGCACTGGAAGAACAAGACAAAGGTACTACCACCCACTACCCGCAGGAAATAAGCTCCATTGCTCATTTTTATAGGTAGTACTGCTTAATTGCTAGTCGTACAGGAGATTGTGTCAGGTTAATTTAGAGGGAGTATGGATGGATTTACTTTTTTTTACGAGCATCTTCAATTTTTGAAGGTCAGCATCCAGAATTTTCCAATAAGACACTAGAACTGATTGCTTTTCCGAAAATTACTGGTTGCACCTAAAAAGAGTTCAATCAAATAAATAGCAACTAGCGAGGCCATTGAATTATTAGCTTTCAGCAGACAAAGAACCAAGAAAATTGAAGAGGTTTTTACTAAATTTTAATTAGAAAGATAACAGAAGAAAATTCAGGTTTATCTATTTAAAGCCGATTGCGAAGGAATTTAAGAGAAAGGCACTTTTCAGGGTAAAACAAGAGAAGCCGGCGTTTACCGGCCGGCTTCTCTTATTAATTGTTAGTGTTAGAATTTTTTTATTGCCCCATAACCAACCTGGTTTGCGCAGGAGAATTTTTAGCATCCTGTAAGTGTACACTCAAAGGGCCTTTCTGGCGTACACCCCTATCAATAGCCAATGTAATATGGTGAACTCCTTGAGGAAGGTCAACCACCACACCCTGGTCGGCCAGTTTAATTGGTTTTTGGTCAACCCAAGCGGTGATACCGGTAGTGGAGTTAATAGCCAAGTCCACATTTCCTTTGCTCAGCACTTCTACCCCAAACTTAACAAAACTATATTGTTGGTTAGATTTTCCTTTAATTACCGGAAGCTCCTCAATAGGCAGGTGACCAGACACGGTGCTATAAGCGGGTTTAAAAGGCGTTTTTGCATTTGCTTTTAAAATACCACCTACCCCTGCATCACTAATCTTTTGGGCCAGGTCTGCATTGCCCGGCACAGTTTCCCATCGCCGCACGTACCTGTCGGTAGGCACCCGAAATTTACCTGATTCGCCTAGCTTTGATAGAAAACCCACCAGGTTCATAAATTCTTCTTTTTCCAGACCAGCAGTCAGGCCGGCTGGCATAAGCGATCCGGGTATCTTCTCTATTTTGTCGATTTGGCTTTTGGCTACGGGCACACTCATGCCGGTAACATCCCGCATCACTACTTCCGATGCCCCGTTACTTACCAGGTAGCCCATCATCTCACTGCCATCTTTTTTTACTACCCGTTGCAGTTCGTAGCCTTCTTTAATTGATTTGGTGGGGTAGAGAATGGAATTAATTATAGTTTCGACCGGTGAACTGGTTCCTAGGCTGCTCAAGTCAGGACCGATCAAACCTCCGGCTCCGCCAATGGCATGGCAGGTCACGCAATTGCTTTTACGGAATATGGCTTCTCCTTTAATGGGATCAGCGCCCCGGTTAATCTGGATAGCCAGACCCTGGATTTCCTGACTGTTAAGCTGTTGGGGCATTCGTTCCACAGGAAGCACCCCACCCCAGGCTTCGAGGGCTTGTTGCAACAATACAATGTCTTCGCTTTTTTGCCGGTGCCAGGGCACCTGTCGTTGTACAGCCAACCGGGCAGCCTTTGCCATATTTACCGGAATCTTTTTAGCCTTCAGAGTCCCGGCAAGCACCTGAGCGCCTTGCTTATTGGCAATAAAGGCCTGGAAAAGCTCAGAAACATCGGTCTGCTCTGGCATAATCCGCAGCAAGTCTACTGCCAGGCGGGCTGCTTCCGTTACATTCACCTGAGCCAATTGGGCAGTAGCTAACAGCCGTAATTCCATGGGGTTTTTACCACTAGCCAAGTCCATTAATAACTTTTCAGCTTTAGTATCGCCCCAGGTAGCAATAGCGCCCAAGGCGGCTCTTTTAATGTCTTTATCTCCCTTCTGGATTAAACTGGTCAACCGACTGGTCATTTCCTGCAGGCGCCAGTAACCTACCAGTTGCAGAGCATTAATGGCGGTAGGTTCATCTTTACTACTAATAAAACTGGCTATACGGTTCAGGTTTTTGTCTGGCTTTACTCCCCGCTGGCGGGCCGCATCCACTAAAGTCGCGAGTTGGGCTGCAACTCCTTTCTCTTGCTTGGCCTGGCCTTCTACTGCCATATTAAAAAGTACATTCAGGTCGGCAGCTTGTCCCCGCTTGGCAATGGAATTAAGCACATCTTTGGAGTACTCTTCGGGTACCTGGTTTTTTTGGTAAAGCTGAACCAGCTGTGTAACAGCCTCCTGATTGTTTACTGATTTAAGGGCAAAGGACGTTTTGCGGGCATCGCCGAAGAAATCTGGTTCCGTCTTTAATCGTTTCACCCAAACAGGTTCAAGCTCGCGGGTGGTCTGCCACAAAGCATAATCCAGGAACTCGTCCATAGGTTTGTCTAAAACCGATAAAGCTGTTTTTGCGGCTTCTGCCGTTTGGGTTTTCCGTAAAGCAATAACAGCTTCCAAGCGTACCAGCGGATGATTATCAGCAACTGATTTAGCCAGCAGGGCGGGTACATTGGCCACTTTATTATGCCAGAGTTGAAGGGCTCTGAGGCCGGCTGCCCGGGCCTGGTGGCTTTCTGCGTTTATTAAACGCAGCAGCAATGGCTCGTTTACTACATCCAGCGATTGGTAAACCCATAAAGCTTCGAGCAACTGGTGTTCGTAATCAGTATTATTTTTGTCCAGGCCATCCACCCATTTTTTTAATTCCAGAATTACATTTTCTGCTCCGCGGTCCTTTAGTACCTGCTTGGCTTGGGCGCGGGTCCAATCCTCGGGTAACTTCAAAGCTTCTAATAGTTCCTGCACTGAGGCTTTGGTTAATTGTGGTTTCTTGACCAGAGGTCGGTTTTTAGCCACAATGCGCCAGATACGGCCATGCTGCTGATCCCGGCGCGGATCATGGAAATCTACTTCTCCGTGCTGAATGATGGGATTGTACCAGTCGGCTACATAAATAGCGCCATCCGGACCTACCGAGATATCTACCGGCCGGAAAGCCACATGATCAGTCCATAACAAATCCTCTACCTGCTTGGAAGCATAGCCGCTGCCTTGTTCTTCTAACCGAAAGCGGTTGATCCGGTTAGCCCGAAAATCATTGGTAATGACACTTCCTAGCCAGGATTCGGGTAAGTGTCGTCCGGAGATAACATCCAACCCGCAATGTTTGGGTTGGCCCGGGTTCAGGCCGCGGATAATTCGTTCGGCACCCGGACTGGTTACAAAAGTTGCTCCGGGAAAAGCATAATTAATACCTTCATTACCGGCACCATCCGTCAGGAAAGTCTGCCCCCAGCGGTCAAACTGAAGCCCCCAAGGATTGATCAAACCTTTGGCATATATATCCAGATTCAAGTCTTTCGGTCGCAGTTGCCACACACCACCGCCTTCGAGCCGTTTAATTCCCGCTGGAGTTTCTACGTGGCTGTAGATATAAATGGACTGGTTGAAATAAAGTGTTCCTTCCGGTCCCCAGCGGAAGGTATGGATCAGGTGGTGGGCATCGGCCGTTCCAAAACCGGTTAAAACCTTGCGTTTTTTGTCGGCTTTACCATCCCCGTTCGTATCGGCAAAATGCAGCAACTCGGTGGAATTAGCTACGTAGCAGCCGCCATCGCCCGGTAGAATGCCGGTGGGAGTAAATAAGCCTTCGGCAAAAATAGTAGATTTATCAGCCTTGCCATCACCATCCGTATCTTCCAGCACATATATTTTATCGTTAGCTTCTTCCCCGGTTTTCAGGTGCGGATAGGCTTTGCTACTTACCACCCACAATCTGCCATCGGCATCCCAGTTCATCTGAATAGGCTTGGCAACCATGGGCTCGGCGGCAAACAGGCTTACCTCAAAACCATCGGCCAATTGAAACGACTCCAGTTCTTCCTTCGGATCCGGATAATCTTTGTCTTTTTCCTCGGTTGCCATAGCCGTTACCAGAACTATGGCCGGGATGGTTAAAAGCCCACCCAAAATTTTTAAAGGCCAACCTGCTAATAAGAAACGTTTGCTGCCCATTGATTTTTTTAGGAAACCAGAGAATCCGGAAATGGTGATATCTTTATTTACATTTATCTTTTTCATGCTACTTTACCAAGGTAAGTTGATACACCTTTGACTTGGGCGCGCGGTTTAAGGCAATTTGTCCTTCCAGCCAGGTAATAATATAACTTAAATCATCTAAGGTTTTTACATGGCGGCCTTGCTCATAAGAGCGGAAACCCAGAATATAGGTCTTGTTCAGGGGCCGGTACTGTTGAAAAAACAAATCATTTTTCTTAATGATCTTTTCGCGTAATTCTTCCGCCTGACTGAAGGAAGCCCCTTGCCGGATAACCACCCCCTCTTTCCACTTATTGGCCGAGGCGGTGATTACCTGGGAGTCGTCGGCAGTTAAGGTGTAAATGCCTTTTTTCAGACCGGTTATCTTTACTACTCGTGCTTCTTCTGCTACTTTCTCTGACTGGTGGGGCAACGGAAGCGGTAGTATTCTTTCCTCCACGGTAAATTTCAATGCCTCCTTATTACCCGAATCCAGAATTTTAGCCGCACTCGTGGCTGTAGCAGTGTGTTTGGCAGCATCAATAGTAATCGATTCCTGGCGGGAGGTTAAACCCAATCCATTTTCGACTTCAGCCGCCAGATAGTAATAGCCGCTTTCATTCAGATGAATGCCGTTGTCGGATAAGGCAACTTCCTTGTTCCGGGCTAGCAGCGGTTTAAAAACATCGATATACCGCTTGTTTCGCTCGGCAGCCGTTTTAGCAATGGCAGATCCATATTTTTCCAGCATGGCATTGCGACTTGCCAATTCCTCCGGAGCTAAGGCCGATAGTACCGGAATAGGCGATAGAAGAATAGCCTTTGCTCCAAGCTGCTCAATTTTGTCTAGTAGTTTGTTTAAACCCTCCTGAAAGTGAGAAAGGCCGGCTTCGCCTTCCTGGGCCTCAATTCCCCCATAGGCAATAAACACCACCGTAGGCTGGGCTTTAGTCAGTTGATCCATCATCAGATCATAGGGTGTCGGTGGGTTGGTGATATAGCTGCGAGCCTCGCCCCAAACCGTATCGCCGGTCCATCCGATGTTGCGATAAGTAACATTGCGGTTGAGCCACCGGGTGGTAAGGGCCAACTCCAAGTAGCCGTACTGCAAGTCATTCTCAAACAAGGAGTTTCCTATAAAGACTACCCGGTCTCCATCTTTGAGCTCAAAGGCTGAATTGGGGGCTTCTACATTGGTTTGGGGTTTATTTTGCGCCAAAACGGTAGGAGAGGGTAAGGTAAGGCACGCAAACAGGATACAACTAAGGGTGGAAGATAACTTTAGTCTTCTCATTTATTTGGTTGATAGGTAATTTTCATGAATTTATATTATGGCTGATTCACCTGGTAAAATACTATACAGGTGCACCGATTTAAAAGAGCATATTAATTAGAAAAGTAAAATTATCAATCCTGTTGTATCCTGTATAAAGCAACTATCAGCGAGTTTTTAAATTTAAATTCGATGGATAAAGTTAAAGATAAGTAATTGGCTTTTAATAAATATATAGTTATAATATCAGCATGAATAATTTCTTCTTATTCTATTGAAAGATAGAGGTAATTAAAAAATGTTGCTGAATTGGAGCTGTTTTAAGAGTTAAGAATTTAGTGAAAACGAGTTAAATAATTCTTTTAATCAGGAGGAATATATTGAGTTACGTAGCAGAATAGTTTTCTCCAGAAGATATATTATAGGAGATGGGGATTTACTTTAAATTGATGTTGCTCAAGTAATTATTTAAAAGGCAATTAAGTAAAACTAATTTACTTTATAAGCTATTGATATTTTAGTATTACAAATCGTATCAAAAAGTTACTATAGATTTGCTTGCTAGTAAGCGTTTTCTGTGGAGCCTTTTCAAGTCTCCAGGCGGCGGTGCTAACTTGTTTGAACCGGTTAAGTTTGCCTCGTGGCCGGCGTGCCTCGTTTGGCTCTCTCGGGCAGTTTAGCGAACCTTGGCTCGTTGCACGGCGCCATGCTGCTTTGCAGCACCAGAACGCTAAAAGGCCCTCCATAGCCAAACTGGTGTCTGTTGCTCTTAGCTACTGCTTTTCTTCCCCATCTGGTATAATGAAGGAGGAGGAAAATGGTTTTTATAGGCTGCTACTAATTTTAAGAATTAACGGAAAGAAACTCCCTGGTTCTACTTCACCGCTCAGAAAATGTTGATAAATTCGGTTTAATACAATCTCATACTATTAAAAAAGTAAAAACAGTAGCTAAGAATAATGACAGCAGTTTGGCTGTGGAGCACCTGCTAGGCTTCCGATGCGAAGCATTCCTCAGACGGAGTCGAGGAAAGGAAGTCTAGCTAGTGCGGAAGAGCCAAACGAGGCCCGCCGGCCATGAGGCAAACTTGAAGCGTCAAACAAGTTAGCACCGCCGACTGGAGACGGGAACCGGCTCCAAAGAACAACATCAATGTTTGCTATAGCAAAACTGCTTACTATGGGTATAAAAAGGTATTAACCTTCCATTACTTAGAAGATATTTTAGCCTTTTATAAGTTTATTCATTATCGGTTAATTTCCGCAACCATTAGTTCGTTGGCAGCTCCTATAAGGGGATCACGACGCCACCTTAACCCAAATTATTTACTTTTTTTATAAATACGAAACAGGTTCTTATACTACATCTAATAGCTTGATATTGGTATAGCTTTACTTAGTTAAAGAAAAGGGTTCGGCTTACTTGTAACAAGTTGCGTGCATAAAACTCCATGAACCAGGTACAAAAGCCAGTTCTGAAATAACTTCTCTGAAAGAATTAGATTTACTAATTAGCTTTTATTTGCCGGGAAAAGAATTGCCAGGATTCAGTAAAACCGTCTATGTCTTCCGGAAAATTATGTTCGCCGCCTTTTACTTCTAAAAGCATTACTTCAGGCTTATTTTTTTCTTTGTAGGTGTAGCGGGTAATGGTTTGTTTATTACTGGGAATTTTGTCGGGTACATTTTCTATTTTGGGTTTACCCTGATAACCAGCTAAATCGGCAAAATAATGAAAAGAGTTGTTACTAGACCGCACGCTGCCAAAGGAACTGCCGTTTACGACCATTGGGCCACCCAGGTAAGGATTAATAGGGTCTTGGGTGCCGTTGCTAATCATCACGGCAACTGGTTTTTTAGTTTCTATACAATCTAAATTAGGTGGGTCGGGTAAATTCGCCACAAAAGCACTAATACCTTTACATTTATCCGGCATGGTCAGGGCCAGTTTATAAGCCATGTGTCCGCCTCCCGACAAACCAATTGCAAAAAAACGATCTTTGTTTACGCCGTATTTTTGCGTGAAATACCGGAGCATGGCCTTAAAAAAGGCTTGCTCGTTAATATCTTCCTTGTTGGCGGCGCTAGTCGCGGCTTTGCGACACTCGTTCCAGTATTTTTTATAACCATCCGGATATACCAGGAAAATAGGTTGCTTGCCGGATTGATTTTCTAAACTCTGCGCCGCTTTAATCATGCCTTTTCCATCCCCACCGGAGCCGTGCAAGACAAATATCAAATTGTAATTTTTGGTATGTGTTTTAGGTTGGTTGAAATGAAATGTCCGATAATGGTTTTCAACTAAAACCGAATCAGTTATTACCTGACACTTTGCTTCTAAAAAGCTTATAAGAGTTATTAGGAGACAAATACTTTTCATATTCCTGTTTTGAGTTGCGCACCTTTCTTAGAAAGGTAATAATACAATTCTATTTATTAGAATGTATGAAAAGTTGAAAAATAAATAAGCGTGTCTAGTAGCCTAAAATATTAGCCGAATCAGCTATTAAAAAAATTAATACTCATGTGCCTACTTGATATTAATCAAGCCGGATCAAACTTTTAATTTAATAGGTATATAAATTTCTTCTTCCGAATCAGGGTCTTCGTTTTTGTATTTTTCTCCTAAAATTTCGAAATGCGGTCTATTATCCAATAAGTAGTCAGAGGCCGGTAGCCAATTTTTGAAAATATAACGGAAGAATTTTTCGCCGTTGCTGGCGGCTCCTTTATACGTAAAAACGGCGTATTGGGCGCCTGGTAAAAGAAAAGATTCCATGCCCTCGGGTATTTCCGACCAGCCGGAAACTTCTACGGCAGCCCACTTCTCAAATTCTGTTTGTGGATTACTAAAATCGACTTTTAAGGACGAATCGTAAACCTGCATGGAAATCAAGTCTGAATTTACTTTATTTTTTATGGTGTACCGTTGCGGCATAAAAGATCGCCATAGTTCGGCAGTTCGGTTGTGGGCAAAGCTCATATGCAGGTGCTTACCAATTAGCTTCTTTTCGGCTATAAACTCAATGCGTGGTTCCATTCTCTGGATTTAAATATAAATTATAACAGGTAGAATTTGCTAATTACCTAAGCTGATATTAAAAAAGCCAACCCGGTATATTTAAGCCGTAGCCTGAAGTATTGAAATGTTATTTATCGGTTTATTCACGCGGAAACTTTTTGGATACGTAGCTTAATAGCTTCCTCCTGAACACCTAGGCAAAGGAGTTAAATAACTCCTTTGCCTAGGTGTTCTTTTCTCATCTCGAACGCACGATAATAACTTTGCTCATTTAGTAAAAAAGCCCTAGCTGCGGATTTTAGTAAAATTTAATCCGCAGCCAGGGCTATAAAAGAATAAGAAAATAATTTCAGCAATGCTAAACTTATTATTTTGTATTATTTAACGGAATAAAAGTAAAGTTGTATTTAATTCAGGGTTTTACAAGGGGCTAATTTTTGCGCAATAAAACTGTTTAGGGTAGTTTCTAGGGAAGTAAACTGATTGCGGTTACCGCAGTGGCACATATACTGCAATGGCTCTTTATCAATTATCCGGGTTTTTAGTTCTTCCAGGCTGGGAGCTTGCGGTAAAGCTGCGTATTGCTCAAAGGTATAGCTGGTAAAAGCCACATTTTGATTAATGCCCTGGTTATCGAGTAAATACCCATCAGCTAGCATTAATGGCTTTACCTTATTGCCCCGCTTCGCAATATCTTGCGGGTGCGGGTAAGAGGCTATCCCGGTTTTGTCCAGAGTTAAAATAACGGCTACTTTGTCGGTATAATCTTGTTTGGTTTTGTACACAATAGTTGGCGGTCCGGCCGAGAAATCCAGTTGGTTACCGGTAGTAGCAGCGGCAGAGTTTTTCATGCTTTCTTTCGGGCTTTGGCAGGCTGCCGCCAGAAAAGTAGTGGCAGCCAGATAATACGTTATTTTCATTGCTTTACGATTTTTTGTACCTGGTAACCGGTTTTAGAAAGCGTACGGAGCAAGTAAACACCGTTCGGTAACGTAGATATATCTACCTGGGCTGTGCCTTTCGGAACAGTCATTATTACTTTGCCGGTTAAGTTGGTGAGCTCGTAGCGGGTATATTCTTTCTTTTCGTGCAGGTGCAGCACGCCGGATGTAGGGTTCGGGTACGCCTGAACGGCCAGTTCTTCATAGTCATCTTTGGTACCAGTAACTTGTGATTGTTTTAAGGTTATTTCCAGGGCGTATGTACCTGTTTCACCCTGAAAGTACGGCGATACCGAAGCATAAATAGTTTTACCGCCTTCTACTTCCACAGTTTCCATTTCCTGGTCGTAAGCATCGGTCCAGTTTTCTCCGTCATCCGATAACGAAAACAGCACATCGTTGGTGTAGGTTTTACCATCTTTAGACTCGTACGAGTCGTTTACCCGGGCGCTGATTTCGTATTTACGGCCGGCCGGTAAGGTTATTTTGTAATAATCGTAATCCGTACCCACGTGTATATTGGCCTGGGGAGTAGTTACCTTGGCCGTGTTGCCGGTAAAATTCAAGGCTAGTGGAGCCGCATCTTCTACGGTGTTGTTTTCTTCGTATTTATCCCCGCCAATGGGAGCGGCTTGTACTACCACCCGAATTGGGTTAACGTAATCTTCGGAACCAGTAATACGCCATTTATCGGTATCTGTATAATGAAGCACGGCCATTAAATAGGTGCCGGGCTCTACGTCCAGTTTGTCATTAGTAAAAACTACCTCACCGGTTTTACAATTTTTACATAATTGATCTACTTGTTTTTGCCCGATTTCAAAAGCAAAATTCCCTTCCAGATCGTATAAATTTAGGGCTACTATTCCGTTAAAGGAAGCTTTGCCTACATTTTGAATAAAGGTACTCACGGCTATTTTTTTGCCCTGGTACACTTCCTTGGGTTTCTGCACCGCTACTTCTTCGTATAAATTTAAATTATTCTGGTTAATTACTTCCAGGGTAACGTGGTCGGAGTAGAAATTACCACCTTTTAGTTGTACCCATTGGCCTTCGGCTTTATGGAAAATATACAAGTCGTACACTCCAGGCAACAGTGACACCATACCTTCGGTTTTAAAAGTAAGTCCATCTGTATAATGATAATCGGGTGCTAATCCGTCTTCCGCAATGGTTTGTATAAAATCAATAAAATTACCATTCTCATCGAAGGCAGCTGCGCCGTACTCTCCTTTAAAAGTGCCTTTACCATTGTTGTGAATATCGGTATGTACTGTAAAAGGATGGCCAAAACTTATTACCGGAGTGCTAATGGTGACATCATCGTATAATTCCAGTTCGGCAATTTCTTCATTTGGGTTTTGATTCGGGGCTTTAATGCCAATTAAGGCTTGCTGGTTGCTGTTATAACTACCCGTTCCTCCGCCGGTTCCCTGACCATCGGGGTTTAAGGCAGACAGAGCAAAGAAACCATCGTAGTAACCACTCCAACCCCAGTTCATGTGAAACAAATCGTTCTGGTCGTACCCGTCGCACACAAAGGCATGCCCCCCGCCATTGCCAAAACCCGCGTACAAAATAGGTTGGCCGTTATCTAATTCGGTTTTCATTAAATTTATCCATTCTGAATCAGAATAATCCCGGCGTTGTACACCTTTAACGTCTTCGTAACCAAAATACGTTTTTAAAGCATACTCAGAATTATGATCGCCCTGACTGGCTGCCGAAATAACGTAAGCACTGCTACCACCGGTAGAACCTACCCCGTAACTCATATCCACGCTGATCCCCACGTCGCGCATTAGTGTTGCAATAGCAGTGTTGGAACCGTTTATACTATTGGGCATATTATCCCAATCATAAGTAGTGTTACTGAAGTTCGCCGAAAGGGTACCGTATTTTTCGTGGTTGTAGGAGTGGAAGCCGCTGCCCCGGGCAGGATATTTCCAGTAACGCATAATTTGCGCCATGGCCGTAGCCACGCAACCCGTAACGGCGCGGTCGTTCGCATCGTTATCGTACGGGCAAAGTTCGTTGTAATAAGGCGATTGATCCCAGGTAGTTGAAACTAACGGATCTACTGATGCGGCTAAGGTAGAGTGGGTGCGCGCATATGGAGCCGTTCCTTCCTGTAAAGCTTTCCAGGCGCGTTTGGTTTTTTCGTTGCTGTTATTTTGCTTAGCGGCAAACCGGATTTCGTTTTTATACCCTTCCAGCCATTTAGCTAAGTTGGTGGGCATTTTGGCTGTATTAAACGTACCCGTACGGGTATAACCTAACACCGGCTTTACATTGTCGTCGGCGGAAATGAAAACCAGGCCGCCCGTAGGCTGGGAAGCAAATACATAATAAAAGGTAAAGGGCGTTTGGCGGGAATTAGAATTGATTTGTTTAGATACTTCCTGGTGTACCAGATTTAAAGTTTGCTGGCTTTTACCGTTTATAGCAGTGGGAGCTACCTGTGAGAAAAAGTTAGCGGCTACCCGTTGTGCATCTTCGGCGGGTACGTGTTTGGCCGCGCCGCTGAACCAACTGAAGCAGCTAATCAGGGCGAGAAAGTAAATTTTTTTCATGTTTGGATGGAGATTAAGTGCTTAGGTATGTTTAAAAAATACTAAGAATAGTTCAATGTTTCAAAAGTAGAAAAATGACTTTATTCAGTCAAGTGTATTTCAGGTTATGGTTAAAATATTCATTCTGTTGCTTTTACCTTTTTAGACTACTGTTGCAAAAGTAATTTAGGGCCAGGCAGAAGGGAATAGGTTTTGTTGCTCATTTATCTGGGTAGTACTACCTAGGTATTCTTACCTGGAACCTTTTCAAGTCTCCAAGCTGCGGTGTTAACTTGTTTGAAACGGCTAAGTTTGCCTCATGGCAGGCAGACCTCGTTTGGCTCTCTCGGGCGGGTCTAAGCTTCCTTTCCTCCTAACGTCGGAATTCTGCTGCGCAGAACCAGAACCTAAGAAGGCCCTCAATAGCCAAACTGGAAATGGTTGGTAGTAGCTGCTGTTGTTCCTTTCAACTATTGCTGTTTCATTTTGATTAGTACTGTTTTAAATTTACTAAATCTAGGCAATTTGAAATTTGACAGAAGCGGATATCCCTTCCTTAAAGCCTGTTTTAAATTAAAGTATCAGGAGAAAAGTCCCCCTTCGGAAGGTGTTAGGGGAGGAAAAAGGACCTGAAAACTAATTGAGCAGTAAATTAGCTTTATTGGCTTCTTGGAGGCGCGAGCGTCTTCTCGTTCGTGTTAATTATGTGGCAGACCTCTGGCCGAGCGAACCGATAGACGTTTTAAAAAAGTAAATAAATTAGATTTTAATTGGCTAGACCTAAAGCAATTGGCATTTAATTAGGAAATTATAAAAATACGATCAGCACAACGGCTACTACTAAGGCAGCACTGGCTAAAATACCCGTTCCGGTACCGGCGGCGGCTTTGCCTACTTTCCGCCAATGGGCTTGCTTGCGGTAGCCATTCATGTAATCGCGGTTTTGCGCTAATCGCTGATCGGGTACCCGCAACGCAACCCGACTAGGAGGGGTTACCGCCATGGCTACCGGAATGGCAAGGGTAGTACCGCCCGTAAACAGAGATGTAGCTCCGGCCGCCGCCGATCCCCAGAACACTCCTTTGCCTTTGTAGGTAAGACGCGCATCGCGGCGGCCCTGCGCGTAAAGTTCTTCCGCCGATTTTACGGGTAAGCCTAAGGTATCCAGAGGTACTTCTATTTTAATCAGTTCGGTGGTGCCATTGGCGTACTGAATCATAAATACTTCGGTTTTGGGCAAAGACAAAGTAAGGCTTTGCAGAGAATCAGAAGTAGTGTAAAAAATATCAGATTCATTAACTTGGGTAACTTTCGCGTGGAGCTGATCGCCGGAAGTTTTAAAAATAATGTCTTGGGCCTGAGTAGTGAACAGACCGAAGAAGCATACCAAAAAAAAGACTGCCTTTTTCATAATTTTAAGCGCCGTTGTAGCCCTGCTAGCCGCGGCTTTTATTTACTTTAGGTTGGATAGAATTCGTATTTGAATTTTATCCAACAAAAATAGACGGTTTAAACCCGGAGCGGTATAGGTTTTGCTGCTCATTTATATGAGTACTACTAGCCAGGTAAGGGTTGCATGCGCGCTTAAAAAATGAATATTTAACACCTAAAAAAGCATTTAGTAAATAAGAGGGGAAATCAGGTGGGAATGAGGCCATTAACTGCCTAAATCATCTTAAAATATAACTCAGAATTTACAAGTATAATTAAGGTAAGGACATTGTGATTAGTAAATTTTGTTCTGGTTTACTTATTAAAAACGTCAGAATTTTAGGCTTGTACCGGCCTCGAACGAATTTGACTATTCCGATAAATTTGATAAAGAACGGCCAAGGTTATCAACCCCAATCCAAGCCAAGAAGCTAAAATTATTTCGGGACTTACCGCTAATTTTAATTCCTGATGCTTTAAATTAATGCCGTAAAAGGCCCAAATACTTACTAATCCTACAAACGGATTACGCCGCTTTAAAACCAGAAACAGCGTTAACACAGTAGCTACTCCCAGCATAAAAATAGTCCAGAAACCGGCTGCTAAACCAAAGCCGTTCCAGCCAGAAGCCGCCAGAACGGAACTGGCATTAGCTACAGTAGCAATACAAATCCAGCCGAAATAAATGCTCAACGGAAATTGCGTAAACCACCGGGAAGCCGTAGACCGGGCCGGATTGTAAATCTGTAACCGGATGTGCATGGCGATTAGCGTAATTAATTGAATAAAGATTAAAACTACCGATAAGGTTAACTGTTCGTAAACCCAGGCAAAAGTCCAGGCGCCGGTTGCCAGATTATTTAAAATAAACCAGTAACCTAAACGGCTCACATCCTGGTTAGCTTCGTGCGTAGCATCAGCTTTAAAAGCCTTTACTATGTGGTAAATACAAAAAGCAGTTAAAGCCAGGTAAATCAAGCCCCAAATAGAAAAAGTAATACCCGCCGGCGTAAACAGGGCCGGGTATTTATTTGATACATCGCCAATGGTTTGGTTATTCAGCAACTTAAATTGGGTGAGCTGCGTGGGTAGTAAGTGTACCAGAAAAAATATAAAATTCAGAATAGCTAAAGTTTTTATGTTTTTCATAGTTAAGGTGGTTAGAGCATTTATTTAATTTCTGATGAATAGAGTTTTAGTCAAACTGAATTGTGCAAATATGCCGATGCAAGACACAGTTTTCTATCTATTCAGAAAGTCACGGAAGTAACCTCCGCGCCATATTTGTACTAGTTTTTCATTTTATAAAGCATTATTAAAGTTTAATATTTAATATCGCGAGCGTCCTCGCTCGTGATGCTTATCGTCCGGCCTCTGGCCGGGAGGAACTTACTCTCATTACTAATAATAGTCAAAGCTTATTTGTTTGCCCCGCCAGAGGCCTACCACATAGTAGACACGAGCGAAGACGCTCGCGCCAGTTTGGTGTTTAGTTATAATATATTAATATTACTGATACCAGTTTGGCTGTTGAGGACCTTTTAGCGTTCCGATACCAACGCAGGTGGCATACTGAATACTTTTCAAGCAAGTTAGCACCGTAGTCTGGAAACGGGGACTGGCTTCAAGTAGGAAAAGTCAACCAACCCTGCCCCTCCTAATCTTAGGAGGGGAGCTTTCTCTTTTTATATTCTAAAAACATCAACAATAAAAGTACTCCCTACTTAAATCCTCAACTTAAATCTTAATATCAACTTCTTATTACTTTATACCTGCTACTTGCTACCCCAATCAAAACTCTACAATAAAGCCCAGTGTCGGTACTAAATTACCATCATCGTTATTCAAAATTAGTGGTATAGCGTTGCTGCCATCGTCGCTTAGTAAGTTGCCGTTGGTGGTGGCGAAGCCGGTATTATCGGCGTTGCGCTGGAACGTGTAGCGATCGTAGCCTGGCGTTTTGCTACCCAGTACATTGGCAATATCCAGGAACAGGTCGAATGTAAATTTATTGAAGTTCCACTTTTTATCTACCCGGATGTCAAACTGACTAAAGGGCCGCAAACGATCGGAATTTAAGCGGGAATAATCCAGGATGCCTACGCCCAAAGAACCGTAATTGCGCTGCGAAGCTTCCAAATCAAAAGGAGTGGTAGGAGCGCCACCCGCAAAGCGGTATTTGGCACCGAGTTCCCAATTACGGGGTAGTTTCTTACCCAGCAATCCCGAAATTAAATGGCGGTAATCCCAGGAACTGGAAACGTACTGGCCGTTGGTACCGGCAAATTCACTCACCACGTAGGTATACGAAAGCACCGAAAATAAACTACCGGTAAGTTTTTTCTGGAGGTAAAACTCCAACCCGTAGGCTCGGCCTTTGCCGTTGGTAACTATGGGTTCGTTGCCAATGGAGCCAAAATCACCGCCTTGGTTGGCCAGTGAAATGCCGTCGCGGATAGAGACCGGGTAGTTGCTGTATCTTTTATAAAATCCTTCTAAAGTAAACCGCAAATCTAGGCGGGGTAAAAACTCAGTTCCTACAACGTAGTGCGTAGATTTAATGTAATCGGCGGCTTTATTCAGATATTGCCCGTCTTGCTGGTAACCCAAAACTGTGTAGGTGGGCAGTTTGTAATAAATCCCTGACGAAGCGTTAATCGTCCATTTATCGGATACGGCAAACGAAATAGCGCCGCGTGGCGATAATGTTTTTATGGGATTCTGGCCGTCCTGGGTAAAAGAATTTAAATCGGAGCGAACACCGAAGGACAAACCTAGTTTATTATTAAAAAAAGATTTAGAAACTTGCCCAAATGCACCGTACCGGAAAAAGTCGAGATTAGTGTTGTAGTTCACGGTTAAGCCGGGTTGCACCACCGTACCTTCTTCGTTTATTAATTCCGGCCGTATTACGTTAAACACGTCGTTGGTGAACTGCACGTATTGCCCAGACACGCCGTAGGCATATTTAAATCCGTTGCGAAATTTATTTACGTCCAGGCGCAGTTTGTTTTCGGTTTCGCGGGAGTTTGATTTTAAAGTACGCAGCGCCGGGTTGTCATTTTGAGCGTCAGTAAACTTTTCCAGGTCAATGTTAAAAGCATTCCGGCTCAACGCCAAATTAATGTAGCCGTCGTTTACTAATCTTTTTAATGCCACCCCAGTGGTGTAATTCCATTGATTGTTTAAAGGGATAGACCGTAAAATGTATTCGTTTTCGGGAGTGCTGTTGCGGGGGATGCCAAACGAAAATTCATCAATGGCGCCCACACCTATAAAAGAAAGCGAGGTTTTATCATTAATCTTATGATCTACTTTGTACTGAAAATCCCAGTAATTCGGTCGGATGGGTAAATCAAGGAGCTTAAACAAAAATTGCAGGTAGGAGCGTCGGGCCGAAACCAGATAAGTAGTGCGAGATGATATGGGCCCTTCGAAAGTTGTTGAGAATTCAGAACCGCTCAAGCGGATGTTACCCGAAAAGCGGTCGGGGTTGCCGTAGCGTTGCCGGAACTGAAACACCGACGATAGCGCATTATCGTAGCGGGCATCAAAAGCCGACGAACTAACTTTTAAGTCTTCGATAAACGATACATTTAAAATACCGGTGGCCCCGCCCGCGCTTCCCTGCGTGGTAAAATGGTTAATTAACGGAATTTCGATGCCATCGAGGTAATACACGTTTTCGCTGGGAGCCCCACCCCGGATAATAATATCGTTGCGACTGCCGCCACCCGCGCCGTTGCTGGCTACCCCGGGTAAAACCTGCACTACTTTAGATATATCAAAATTGCCGCCCGGGTTACTTCTAATTTCTTCCAGGCTTAAACTTTGCACCGACAGCGGGGTGATTAAATCGGCCACGGCGGCACTTTGCCTACGGTTGGTGGTAATTTCTACTTCCTGCAAATTGTTGGCCGCTGGCGCTAATTCAAAATTTACAATCTGGCTATTGCCCGAGGTAACATTAATGTTAAACTTGCTTTGCGGCTGGTAACCAACATAAGAGGTTTGCACCGTGTAGCTACCCAACGGAATGTTTTCGAGGCGGTACGTGCCGTTTTCGTTGGTAACTGTGCCCAGTTGGGAGTTGGGCAGTTGCACGGTAACCCCAATTAATGCTTCCTGGGTGTTTACATCGCGCACTGTTCCGGTTATAATGCCGGTTTGAGCAAAAGAAACTACCGGTAACAACCAGGTAAGTAAAAGTAAAAAGCGCTTCATTTTATGTTATAATAGTAAAACATTATTATAACATAATACTCCCGAACTTGTTTTTAAGCTGAAGATTAAAGCAAAAAATTTAAATTAAGTATTAGAAATTGGGGCTGTTTTGTTACTGGTTGTTTATTTAACTAACAATAAGTAATTCGGATTTAAATAGTAGTAAAAGCATTCCCAACGGAGCTTACTTAAAAGTAGTCAGTGAAGACACTGACCACGGCTGCTGCCATGTGTTATGTCTAAATAGTCAAATTTAAAGACCTGCTGCCGTAGGTTGTGTCTTCACAACCTTCCTTTTGCATAAGTCTTAGTGAAAACTACTTTATTATAGTTTAATTTTTTAAAATTTTACCAAGCCTATCTATATGTCGGCTACCAATTACCAGTTACTACAAGAGCTTTTACCCTGGCTGGCTCGTTACGAGCAGGAGCAAGGTCCGGGGCAAGTGAATTTACCTGAATTTCAAAAGTGGCTGGGTGAGCGGTTGATCCAGGAAAAAGAAACCATGCCCGCCAGCACCCCAGCCGAAGCATTGGATGGGGAAATCGCCCGTTACTTGACATCCCTGAACCGGTACGCCAAGTATTACACCAAAAAAGCATTGCAGCACACCGAGTTTGTATCATTGGACGATTTTGGCTACCTCATGCACTTACTCGACGGCGGCAGCATGATTAAATCTACCTTAATTCATAAAAACATTCAGGATATTCCATCGGGTACCGAAATTATTAAACGCCTGATCAGGCAAGACTGGGTAAACGAAACCCGCCACGAAGCCGATAAAAGAAAAGTGTACCTCACCATTAACGACCGCGGAAAAGCGGCATTGTTCGCTTCCCTGGGTCAACTCCGCAAAGTTTCGCGCATTGTGAGCGGCAATCTGGACTTATTGGAAAAACAGCAGTTGCTCCGAATTTTAAAAAAACTCGAAAACTTCCATCAACACCAGTTTGTACCGAATAAAGATAAATCCATAGATGAGTTTTTATAATTGTAGTTTTTTAAAAATAGATGGCGATGGATTGATCTAAGCCATTTTTTCCTAATCCAATAAATCTTTTCAGAAGCGTGTAGGCGCAGGTAACGGAACTATAATTGTAGTGGTGTTGGAGGATGGTTAACATGAGTTCGATAGAAGCACTAAACAATAAAAAAATACTTGTCCTGTATTAGCAAAAAATAAAACTGTCGAATTTTCTGCCTAATTCTTCCAAAAGGACAGATATAAAGAAGGTGAGCTTACTTTTTAGGATTGTTTTCTTATCCCGAACTCACGTGCTGTTATTAAATCCGGTCTTTAATATTTATTTAGTTGAGTGTAAGGTGGTAACCAAAATTACCGAACCATTTATGTAAGTGCCCGTTTGCGCATAACAGAAATCTAAACGAATAAGCTATGTTTCATCACGTAAAAGACTTACAATTTAATGCCCGTGTATCTAAGCCAGACCCTCGGTTTGCAACATTATTGCTGGAACAATTCGGCGGTGAAAACGGCGAGCTGGCAGCAGCCATGCAATATTTTACCCAGGCTTTTGCAGCTAAAATGCCTTATCCGGATAAATATGATATGCTGATGGATATTGCAACGGAAGAATTTAGCCATTTGGAAATTGTAGGGGCAACTATCCAGATGCTGCTGAAAGGCGTAAACGGCGAGTTAAAAGATGCCGCCGACCAATCTGAAATTATGGAAGTAATGAACGGGAAAGCAGCCAAAGAAAATATCATTCATCAGGCTTTGACTAACCCGCAATTTGGCACTCTTAGCGCCGGTGGACCCCGCCTCACCAACAGCCAGGGCATTCCGTGGTGCGCTTCCTATATTCATTCTAACGGCGACTTAACCGTTGATTTGCGCTCTAATATTGCTTCCGAATCGAGGGCCAAGCTGGTGTATGAGTATTTAATGCAATTTACCGATGACCCTTACGTAAAAGAAACCCTTTCTTTTTTAATGACCCGGGAAGTAGCCCATTTTGAAATGTTTCAGGCGGCTTTAGGAACCATTAAACCAAACTACCCGCCCGGCGTATTACAAGCGGATCCGCGTTTTACCAACCAGTACTTTAACTTGTCGCAAGGCGAAAGTGCCCGCGGCCCCTGGAACGAAGGTGAAATGCCGAAAACCGGTAAACCCTGGGATTATATAGCAGACCCGCTGGCGCACGTGAAAGAAACAACAGGATTGCAGAATCGGGAGAAAGGCATTGAAAAAGAAATGAAGTTAACGGAAAAACTAAACAAAGAATTAAGCAAAACCAAAAGCGCCGAAATTACCAGTGCCGAACCAAAAGGGGTAGCGCAATGGAGTAATTACGACGGAGAAGATTCTAAATAATGTTCCGGGATATTTTGGATTACTAAATGGAATAATAGATTTTCTTAAAATTTAAAAATTTCTATCATCACTGGACTAATGCAGAAGCTTGTTAGGTTTAACCTGGCAAGCTTTTGTTTTTTAATTATTTAGCGGAAAACTTTCTATTAACAACCGCAGCAAAGCAGCCTGGTTAACCTCTATACCCTTACTCCGCATTGTGAGCGGTAACCTGGACCTACTCGAAAAACAGCAACTGCTCCCTATTTTAAAAAATTGAAAAACTATCTTCATCAGAAGTTTTTACCAAATAAAAATAAGGCTTTGGATGAGTTAGTTTAATAGTTCGGGTTTTACATTTTGGTAAAACACGTTTTTATTTATCTGATACACACACTTTAAACTAACTGAACAAAATTAATTTAATATACTGAATGACTGGATTGTTGTAATAAGCTACTGATATTAAAATTAGTAAATTAAGAAAAGTCTAACATCCAACATCTTGATACTTGTGTCTCTTTACATAGGAAGGATATTCAGGTTGATGGATATTAGCTTTTTTACATTGACCAGAAAATCTTTTAAGCACAATAGGCTATCTATTCGTCAATCCCCGATTTGAACACAAGTTACCGGGTTTTGCATACAGGCAGCTTTACCAGGTTAAGTAATTTTGAATTATAAAATTACTACTATGGAAATAAAGAAAATAAAATTAGGAAGTCAGGGTTTGTCGGTTCCGGTTATTGGTTTAGGTTGTATGGGTATGACCGGCTTTGAAGAAGCTAACACGTATGGCGAAGCAGATGAGCAGGAAGCCATTGCCACTATTCACCGATCTTTGGAATTAGGCGGCAACTTTCTGGACACCGCCGACCTGTATGGTCCATTAAAAAACGAGCAGCTTATTGCCAAAGCAATTAAAGGCAACCGGAACAAATACCTTATTGCTACCAAATTTGGTTGGGAGATAGATGATAACAATAGAATAACCTGGGCTATAAACGGTAAAAAAAGCTATGTAAAAAAAGCTTTGGAGCGTTCTCTCAAAAACCTCAACACCGATTATATTGACTTATATTACATGCATCGCCTCGATAAAACTACACCCATTGAGGAAACGGTTCAAGCCATGAGCGATTTGGTAAAAGAAGGAAAAGTAGGTTATATCGGCTTATCAGAGGTATCTTCCGAAACGGTAAAAAGAGCCCATGCGGTGCACCCGGTTACGGCAGTGCAAAGCGAATATTCTTTATTTGAGCGCACCGTAGAAGAACGCGGTGTTTTGCAAACCCTACAGGACCTGGGTATAGGCTTTGTGGCTTACTCGCCACTGGGTCGCGGGTTTTTATCGGGGCAAATCCGGAGCATCAATGATTTACCGGATAACGATTTCCGCCGGTCAATTCCCCGCTTTCAGGAAGAGCACTTCTACAAAAATCTGGAGTTGGTTAAAGCCATAGAGGCCATGGCGGCCGAAAAAAATGTTACCTCCTCGCAGTTGGCTTTGGCTTGGGTAATAAGCAAAGGCATTGTTCCCATTCCGGGCACCAAACGCCGGAAATATGTAGCGGAAAACATAGCGGCTACCACTATCCAACTTACCGAAGCCGATTTAACTAAATTAGAAAGTATTGTGCCGCTAGGTACCGATACCGGTAAACCCTACGATGAATTCAGCATGGGGCTGATTGACTAATATATTATAACGGCTGCATTTTTATAGTGTAGCCGTTTTACGTTACTTATTGTTTAATTTGTTTTATGAACGCCATTAAATCTGTATCGGAATTCCACCGGTTATTGTCTTTGCCGGCACCCCGGCACCCGCTGGTAAGTGTAATTAATCTGAATGAAAGCATTTTCCTGGAAGATGAGGTGTGGCAAGGCTTTGTAAACCGGTTTTACTGCGTGGCACTTAAACGGGAAGCAAAAGGAAAGATAAAATACGGGCAGCAACACTATGATTACGATAAAGGCGTATTAAGCTTTACGGCGCCTAACCAGGTACAATCTTTGGATTTGCAGAATATGGAATGCGGATCGGGCTACCTGCTTATTTTTCATCCAGATTTTTTGCTGAAACATACTTTGGCCAGCACCATTCATCAATATGGCTTTTTCTCTTACGCCGTAAACGAGGCCCTGCACCTTTCCGAGGAAGAAGAGGACGACCTGATTACCATCTTAAATAAGATTAACAAAGAATGTGCACACATCGACCGGCACACCCAAGAAATTATTTTATCGCAGATTGATTTGTTGCTCAACTATTCTAACCGTTTTTACGAGCGCCAGTTTATTACCCGTAAAAACAACAACCACCAGCTCCTTACCAAATTTGAGCAATTAATTAACCAGTACTTTACTGCCAACGACACCGCCGAACAAGGTCTGTTAACCGTGCAGTATATAGCCGAACGCATGAATCTTTCGCCCAATTACCTGAGCGATATGCTGCGGGTACATACCGGGCAAAATACCCAACAACACATTCACGAGAAACTGATTCAGAAAGCAAAAGAAAGGCTATCCACTACCAACTTATCGGTCAGCGAAATAGCTTATGCCCTGGGCTTTGAACATGCCCAATCGTTCAGTACGCTTTTTAAGAAAAAAACCAACATGTCGCCCTTGGAATTTCGGCAGACATTTAACTGAGTACCTTCGGGTACGGGTTTTATTCATATATAAAATCTTTAAGCCAAACTATATTTTATGCTAAAGGAATAAGGATAATTTAAACCAGCTATTAAATTTTTTCAGCGAAATTAAGGCGAAGATTTCGGAGTCAGATTTGTCGTAGTGCTGGATTATGATTTGGACAAGTATGGTCAAGTTGATGAGGGTGAGCGGGATATTGGTACGCTCGGCTTGGTAGCGGGCTTCTGTGGAGAAGCCACCCACAGATAGGTACAAACCTTTAACGCCGGAGCGGAGATTGCCGCTTATATGGCCTTATATGGTGCGTGAGTTACTTCCGTGCCTTTTTTAAGTAGTCACGGAAGTAACTTCCGTGCCATAGTGTGTACTTAACCATTAACAATCGAGCCAAAGCAGCTTTGTTTGCTTCACTAGGGCAACTCCGCAAAGTACCCCGTATTGTAAGCGGCAACCTGAACCTTCTGGAAAAACAGCAACTGCTCGGAATTTTTAAAAAGCTGAAAGCTTTCATCATCAGCAGTTCTTACAGTATAAGTATAAGACTTTGGATGAGTTATGATTTTGAATATATTTAAGTAGTTTTTAGAATATAATTTTTCAACTTATTTGAAGGTATAGCGGATATTAGAGCTTAAAAATGTTTCAATTATATTGAATTTTTAAATTAAGTTGAGTAACCAAATTGATTAAAAAAACTTATGGCCAAAATGAATGCTGATGTTGTTGGAAAAGTTAACAACACAAAGCTTGCGGAAAAGAATGGGATTATGGCATTATTTGAAGCAATAAACAATTCATTACAGAGTATAGAGGAGGCAAACCAAAAGGAAGGTGAGATAATAATTGAATTGCATAGAGCTAAAGATTTATTTGAAGATGGGAGAGAGACTTTTTTACCATTTGAAGATATTATTATAACTGATAATGGAGCTGGGTTTAACGAATTAAATTACAACTCATTTTTAAGTGCAGATTCAACCTATAAGCTAAATCGTGGTGGTAAAGGTGTTGGTAGATTTACTTGGCTTAAAGTTTTTAATTATGCTTCAATATATAGTGTATATAAAAAGGATAATTTAATTTATAATAGACAATTTGATTTCGTAAATAATAAAGAAGCTATAGTGAATGAAAACAATATTCCAAATGATAGCGCCTCTATTTTAACTGTTGTAAAGCTTACTAAGTTAAGGAAAGAATATATAAATAGTTTTCCTAGGACCATTGAAAATGTTTGTGATAGGATAATTGAACATTTGGTAATGAAGTTGATATCACCACTATGCCCAAAGATTATAGTTATAGATACAAGAAACAACAATACAACGAAAATCAACATTAATGATAGGTTCCAAAATGAGTTTTTAATTGATAAAGATGCAGATTCTTTTACCTTAGGAAAAGCTAATTTTACCATTGCATTATTAAAGGTTAAGAATAATGATGGTAAATTTAATCATGCTATTTGGTTGAGTGCAGACGAAAGAGTTGTAACTGTTACTAATCTAAATGAATATATTCCAAATTTGCTAGGGTCCCTTATAGAGAATAAAAGTGGTGAAAAATTTGTTATTATAGCTTTAGTGTCAAGTGATTATCTTAATAGTTATTCTAATGCTGAACGTACAAAATTTAACCTGCCTTCTAATGTAAAACGTAAGGATTCCATTCATGATATTAGTATTGAAGAAATAGAAAGCACTGCTTCTGAACAAGTTGAAAAATACTATGAAGATTATTTACTAAATCTTCGAGAAAAGAAAAAGAATGATATGTTAGGGAGTATCAAAATTAACTTTCCGCACTTTGCGCCTTTGTTGCAATACGTGGATGTTATTGATAAAATCCCTCCTGAAATTGTAAATGATAAAAATAAATTGAATCTCGCCTTGTCCAAAGCAAAGTATGATATTCTGTTAGATGCCAAAAAGGAGGTTACATCTATAGAGAGAACTATGGATTTAATTTCTAATCAAAATGCAACAGGAGAAACAATCAAGTTATACCAAGAGAAGTTTGAAAAAGTTGTAAATACATTAACTGATATAACAAAAACAGAATTATCAGAATATGTTGTTCATCGACGAATTTTGTTGGAAATTTTTGAAAAGCTACTTTCGCGAAGAGATGATGGTACTTATTTTTGGGAAGAAGAAATACATAATTTGATTTTTCCAAAAGGATATTCCGATTCTGACTTATTAGAAATTAACCAAAACTTATGGTTAGTTGATGAAAGATTATCTTATCATAGTTTTATTGCATCTGATATTCCGTATGGAAAGAAAAAAGATTCTGGAAGGCCAGATATATTAATTGGTAAAAGTATTTCGGATTTTGATATACCATTAGCTTACTCTGAAAAAACTAGACAATCAGCTTACGATTCTATGGTAATCATTGAATTCAAAAGGCCAATGAGACAAGGCTATTCCGAAAGTCAAGATCCAATTGATCAAGTAAAGAATTACATTAGAACAATTAGGAATGGTACGGCATTAGATCCTAAAGGAAGGCCTATTATAGTTTCAGCTAATTGTAGATTTTTTGCTTACCTTATTTGCGATTTAACTCCTAAGTTAAAAAACGAAATAATTGAAATGCATGAATTTACTCCTATGATGGAAGGCGAAGGTTTATTTGCTCCATTGAAAAATATCAATACATACATGGAAGTTGTTTCATATAATAAAATAATTTCAGATTCAACACAAAGAAATCAGATATTATTTGAGAAATTAGGTATTGATTATCATTAAAAATCATTGTGTTTAGCTCTACTTTCATCATTCATATTCATTATATTAAGACTAGTATTTAGTTTTAATATTTATATTATACCAAAGTATTTAACCTCCTCCTGCTAAATCCGGTATAACCCCCAAAGACTTATAACGAAATACCATGGAAAAACAGATGAAAGCGGCCGTTTACGAAGAGTTTGGCGGGGTAGATAAAATTCAAATTCGCAGCATTGCTATTCCGGAATTAAAAGAAGGCGAGGTGTTGGTCCGGTTAAAGGCAGCGGGCGTAAACCCAGTGGATGCCGGTGTGCGGGAAGGTTATTTAAAAGATTATTTGCCTTATACTTTCCCCATTATTCCTGGTTGGGACATGGCCGGCACGGTAGAAGACCGGGGTTTTAGTGCCCGCCGGTTTGCGGTCGGCGACGAGGTGTACGCCTATGCCCGGCGACCAATGGTGCAGTACGGTACTTTTGCCGAGTATATTGTTATTCCGGAGAGTTACCTGGCGCATAAACCCGAAACACTTTCTTTTGAAGAAGCTGCCGGCATTCCGCTGGTCGGGCTTACGGCTTACCAGTCAATGTTCGATGCGGGCAAGCTGCAAGCGGGCCAAACCGTGTTGATATTGGGAGCTTCCGGTGGAGTGGGTAGTTTGGGTATTCAGTTAGCTAAAGCTAAAGGCGCCCAAGTAATAGGAGTAGCCAGCGCGAAAAACCACGACTTCATGAAACAACTCGGCGCTGATTTTACCATAGATTACAGGCAAGGCGATATTGGTGCTGCCGCAAAAGCGTTAGTACCCGACGGCGTAGATTTAGTTTTTGACTGCGCGAGCGGCGAAACTTTGCAGCAAAGTTTATCGGCTCTGAAGCCGGGAGGCAAGTTGGTTTCCATTTTGCACCACGGCGACGGCTTGGACCCAGCCATTGATTTTCAATACGTATTCGTGGAACCCAATAGTACCCAGCTCGATCACTTGCGCGAATTAGCGGATAATGGTCAGCTAAAAGTACACGTGAGCCAAACGTATTCCCTGGACCAAACCGTAGATGCTTTTAATCAGATTCAAACCAAACATACAACCGGAAAAATTGTAATTGTGCCGTAAACGTAAAGTTGTCAAAACTAATTTTATTCAAATTTTTAAAAATTAGTAAAAAGTACCCGTTAGAAGGCAGGGCTGTTAAGTTCTCTGGTCGAAAAGCTGGTGCGAGTACCCAACGCTCGTGTTTGGCCAAGTGGTAGGCCTCTGGCTGGGCAAACTGATAAACTTGGATTTAGAGTTAATCAGCAATAAATTCCTGCCAGCCAGAGGCCGGACGATAATCATCACGAGCTAGGACGCTCGCGATATGGGATAGGTTGAGAACCCTTTGTCCCCCTTTGGAGGGGGTTGGGGGAGGAGAAAAGGTAGTTTATCCTTTTAGCTATTCGATCCTTATCGCGAACTCACGTTCAAACTTAAACTAGTTGAATCTCTATAGCAGTCCGGAGCGGCGCACCAGGATATCGGCAATATCGTCGCCGTCTTGGCGGTGTTTGTCCATTTCCAGAATGCGGGTGCGGCAACCTACTCCTTTTAGAATAGTTTGCATGCGCAAAGCGCCTTCGCGGCCGGTTTGGTGCATATCCGGAATAATCATCACTTTGCGGCCTTGCAGTACAACGGCGCGTTCTTTTTTTAAGCTAACCGCCCCGCCGGTAGCCACCCAAATAAAATCCGGAAAATGCACGTGCCCGATTATGGCTGATTTCTCGCTTTCGACCATTACTATTTTTGCCGTTGCGGGGTATGTACCTAATTGAAACTCCCCGAACAAACAATACTCGTAACCTTGCTGGTTGGTGAACATCAATGGGCTGGGCTTGCTTTTGGTTTCGTCTTCGCTTGCTTTTACCCGGTGGCCGTCAGGTTTGTAGTAAATGCGTTTGGGTTTTCTATAGTTTCCCGCTTTATCCTGGTACCAGAACAAGGTGCCGCCTGCTTTGGTAGTGCCAATCGAAAAGTAATTTAATAAATAATCGGCGGTAGTCGGGTATTTGTTCTGTAACCAAAGCGCAAAATTGTTGAGATTATAACTTTTAAGCGTTTTTTGAACCAGATCGGCGGCAATGATACGGGCCGGCGTTTTAGGCAGGAGAGTAATTACGGGGCTTAAAGAAACTTCTTTTGATGTTGCATTCGGAAAAAAGCTTTGACCGCAGCTATGGCAGTGACCGAAAGCCGGGTTAGGTACCCCATCCAGAATAATTGGAGAGAACTTGCCGTCCCGGTTATTTTTGCCGCAAGGGCAGGTAGGAGCTACCTTAAACCGGTTCGACTGGACAAATGGATAGTTCATGGAAGAAAAGATAATCAGGTAATTTTAATCATTTTTCACCTATTTGGCACTACCTCTATGTAAAGATTACACGGTAAAATTTAGCATCTGTTTCGTAATTTAAAGTTTACTAATTAAAAGCGCTGGTTGGGTGTTTTCACCGGTAAGAATATAAGTAAATAGACCCAAAGGTTAAGATAGAAAAGGTTAGAATTTAGCCAAAGTAAGTGGCAGAACAAGGAAGGTGTTCGCGATAATGGCCCACTTTAGGAAAAGCCTCAGGTTTTATTTCTCTCAGTTAAACTTACTTCAGATCCAATGCTGAAATGAGTGAGCCCACTACATTTCAGCAATGGTTCTTTTATTTTTAGGAACTTCCGGAAAATATATTCAACCAAATGTATTTAATACAAGTAAGTAAAATTAGAAAGTCTTTTTTAAAATAAGCCTTACTTAATACTTCAGCTACTGACTAGGTATTAATATATGTATCCTGAACTACGGCCGGGGTTGCTTACAGTAAAGATATAATCAAAGAATTCTACCCGTACTTGCGTAAATTTTGTGGCAACTGCTTTCACTTTTTTGCAGTAATAGTAAGTAATTAAAAAAGTGCTCCTACCCGTTTTTATTCATTATAAACCTGAAGCTTATATTTAAAACTTTACTTATTGTGTTATGGTTACGGTTCCTTTTTATTCTAGATTCCTGCTGGTTCTTCTATTCGGACTTGGTATTTTTATTAGTTTAACTTCCCGGGCAGCTTTCCCTGAAAACACTTCTAAAAAAGTAATTCCGAATCGCTCTACCTTACCAGCGGCCGCTGAAACATTTATTCGTTCGGCTGCACTTACTTTTTCTTCAGCGCCGGTATTCGAAAAAGAACAGTATACTATTACTCTTCCGGAGGGTACAACCCCAGGTAGTACTATTGGAACCGTAAAAGCTACCGATGCTGATGGTGAGGTTTTAACCTATACAATTATTACCGGCAATACCAACCAGGCCTTTGTCCTGGATTCTGTCACGGGTGCTTTAAGCGTTGCTAAAAATTTAAACCGGCATACCCAAAGTAGTTACCAGTTAAACATACAGGCACTGGATCCTAGCGGTCTGGCGGATAGTGCCATGGTGGCTATTACACTTACTCCCCCAACCGAAGAACCTGCCGTGGCTAAAATAACCTGGAGTTCCGTAGCCAATCAGCCTTATATATTTTACGAAGGGCAGGGCAAGGTCGTAAACGGAAAATGGTATACCTTCAGCGGTTTCGATAGCCAGAAATCGGGTTTTACTCCTACGAGCCGCGCTCATTATTTTGATCCGGCCATTAATACCTGGGAGCCAATTGCTCCTATGCCGCCCATGAACGGCACTAATTACGGCGGGGTAACGCACGCTGGTTTTACCACAGATAATAACGATATTTATTTTGCCGGCGGGTATACCTCCAATGCCAACGGTAAAGGCCAGATTTTAGGCACCAAAGAAGTTTGGAAGTACGTGGTAAACAAAGACCAATACGAGCGTTTACCAGATTTGCCGCAAATAAGCGCCACCGGCCAGTTAGAGTACCTGCAGGGAAAACTGCACTACATTGCCGGCACCGACCGGGTGGCTAAAATTGATTTAGGGGATCATTACGTGCTAGATTTAGATAACCTGGCTGCGGGTTGGGATACTTTAGCTCCCTTACCGAGTCCGCGGCAACACGCTGGTTCGGCCGTATACGAAGGGAAAATTTACTTTATTGGAGGCCAAACCGGCCACGACGAAGGTTCCGTTGCCTTCCGCCTGGTGCATGCTTACGATCCGCAAACAGATACCTGGACACAATTAGCCGACATTCCGGTGCAGGAAGGAACCCGCGGTATAGCCCATATTTCATCCTCGGTAGTGGTAAAAGGAAACCAGATAATTGTAATTGGGGGCGAATACCAATTTCAAAAAGGAACCCGGCTGGTGTCGGCTTATACCCCGGCTACGAACACCTGGACGAATCTGACGCAATTACCTATTATTATGCGTGGTGGGGTGGCGGGAGTAATCGGGGGAAAATTGTATTATACCGGCGGTAAAAACGTGCAGCGCACCTACGTGGGTGATCCCTTAACAAATCAAAAAATAATTCGGGTAGCTTTAGTAAATGCCGCGAACGGCGAAGAGATCCGGTTAATCGGCAAAGGTGCCACCGTTAATCTGGCCAATTTACCTACCCGCGATATTAGTATCCGGGCCTCTACCAGCCCGGATACGGTAGGTAGCGTGGTATTTCAATTGAATGGTCCGCAAACCATCACGCAAACCGAATCTAAGATGCCTTACGCTTTACTGGGCGACCGACCTGATTCTTCTTATGTTCCCTGGCGGCCAGTACCAGGCGAATATTCTTTAGATATTACGCCTTATTCGGCGGCTCAGGGGAAAGGTTTACCGGGAACTACTTTAAAAATAAATTTTACAATTACGGATACATCCCTGGTAAGCAATTTAGCCAGCAACAGCAATTTACAGTACGAATTAGATACTTTAAAGCTCGGCGTGCCTATTTACACCGACCGCCCTTACGTGACTACCTCGGTACCGGAATCTTTACTAAATTCACTTATCGTGAAAACCCCTAACGACGATAAATACAATACCAATGCCGGTGTATTTTCGCTGCAACTAATGCGACCGGCTATGGTTTACGTGGCGTATGATCCAAGGGTAACCATTTTACCGGCCTGGTTAGAAAGCTGGCAAAAGCTCAACGAAGAAATTTTAGTAAATGATCCGAAGAATAATCGTTACCAGCTTTATAGCCAATTGTTCACCGCTGGCCCCATCACCTTTGATGGTAACCGGGCTAATCCCGCGGAAGGCTCTTTAAGTAATTATTTTATTGTTATTCAGGAACAACAAGACACAGCTAAATTAGTAACCGGTATCGCTGATTATCCTAAAAACCTGAATGAAAATAGAACTAACCGCTCGCTGAAAATCTTTCCTAATCCTATCAAGACAACCGATCACTTATATGTGACTTTAGAAAATTTCGGCAAAGAAGAACCTGTATTTGTTACCTTACACGATGTAGCGGGGCGTACGGTTCTCTCCCAAACCCTTATTACCAATTACCAGGGAAAAGTTAATACAACTATTTCACTTCCTGGGTCACTAAAAGCGGGCGTTTACCTAATAAAAACGGTAAGCACCTCCGGCGCCCGGCAAGAGAAATTAATAATTGAATAAATAATCAACCTGCCAAAAGCCGTAAATTAGTAAAACGTAGAAGCTGTTTCGCATTTTAGAAGTTTATCCATTAAAGGTAATTTTAGTAACCATTAATCTGTTGCAAGCTCCTGTAAGGTGGTGAGATCATAAACTAAAGAGAATTTTTTAATTTTTTAAGAGCGAAACAGTTTCCTGATTTAACTATCATAAACCCACCCGCTTCTTATAAGTACAATGATTAAACTAGGCTAGCTGCTTAACAGCTTTTAAGTTTTCCAGGAACATGAAAAAACTTTTACTAATCTTATTCTTTTGCGTTATTTATTTTAAAGTAGTAGCTCAAACGAATACGGAAGTAAATCCGGTTCGGCACGCGGTGCATTATGGGTTTAAATTCGGGTTGAACTACTCCAATATGAATTTCAATAAAGGTTACCCCACTCCAACTACTCCGGTGGCATCTTCCTGGCGGCCAGGTTTTCTACTTGGCTTTTTATTGGAGGTTCCTTTGCCGTATAATTTTTCGCTTCAACAAGAATATTTGTATTCTCAAACCAATGGTGAGCACCAGAGCTTAAATACGAAATATAACCACAGTTATTTGTCTTTGCCCTTAATGCTTAAATACCGGATTTTGCCCAAAGTTGTAATAATGGTGGGGCCGCAATTCGAATTGTTAATTGCAGCGAAAGAAGAAACGAATGGGCAAACAATTAATACTACCCACGAAACAGAAGAACGGAGTATTGGCTTAAGTGGTGGATTGGGATTTCGGGTAAGTAAATTTTTAAGTTTTAATGCCCGCTTTATGCATGGTTTTAACCACATCGGTATTACTCAAAGAACAAACGCGCTGGAATACAAATATGAATCGGTGCAAATAACCACTGATTTCCGTTTTTAATAATTATTGTCCGAAACCTTCCAGAACCATAACCAAGTTATACATACTTTTTCCTTATTGTATAATCCCAAATGTCTAGCAGCTAATATCTTGATACTAGTGTCCATTTAATTAAAAACCGGGTTAATAGAGGAAAATGTAGAGTAGCCAGATTAAAGCCGGTTAAGAATTTGGTAAAAATTGGGCTTAAAAAGGAAAGAAAACAGGGGAAAGAGTAAAAGAGGAATTATATTGTAGGTTAAGCAAATACTAAGTAAAGAGGCAGATTTAATAAACAATTTCTGAAAACAGGAAGTGAGAAGACTGCTATAAAAAAATGAATTTATAATTTAATCTCGTTGAAAATTGAATTAAAAGCCTCTTTACCTTAGTACCGCTAAAATTAATAATCTTATTATCTAACTCTCTTCTTATCTATATTAAATAAGCGAGAATTGCCAGAGAATGGGTGCCTCAGAAATTATCTTCTAACTGGCACTAAAGCCAATGCTGGTTGTTGAACCACATATTTGCTTTTAACCACGGTAAAAATTCGAATAAGCGGACTTACTATATAAGCTAATACTTGCATAATTCTATTTAATTTAGACATTCAATTATTGTTAACGATGAATTTTCAAAAATAACTATAACTATCCACAAATAAATTTGCTATAGTTAAATAATACAAATTACGAATTAGCATAATTCAAAATTATACTTTTACTAAAAGGATAGCCTTTCTGATAATATTACAGAAATCTCTATTGTATAAACCTTCATACTTAGCTTCTGGTTCACTTTTTTGGCGAGTTATGGGCAATAGAATTTAATTTAGAACAAACAAATCATTTATTTGTTTATATATGTTTTATTATATTTATCTAAATATAAGGAATTAAATTGGTTTATTTATTAATATTTGATTTTAGATAATTAATGTGCGTTCAACAGAAGCACTTACTTATACAAACAGCCAAGAGCCGTACTAATAGCAATATGAAAAATCTATTTATGCTGTTTTTACTGTCCCACTCGGTTATTTAGCAGAAAACGAGTTAGCTACGTAGCTCAAAAGGTTCCTCCCGAATAACCACTATTGAGGAGGCGGATTTACTTTAAATAATTTTGCTTCTTAATTTATAGAAATTATTATCGTTAATTTCATAATCGTAAATAACAATAATAAAAGATCATATTAAGTTTAAACATAGATACATTTAGTGAGATTAATCTATACCAAATTCATACTCTTAAACGCGTCTTTAACTTTTCAGATATAAAATATAACTAACTAAAAGTAAAAGCTGATACTTTTTTATAGTAGATTAATTTTAAATATTAATCTCAATAATTATATACTAAATTCATGGGATTAGCTTTTATTTTTAGGTAAATTCCTGATAATTTTAGTTATTTACTCATCATTGCCGTAATTTTTGATACTCGCTTTAATTAATTAATATGGCTACTAACCAACCAGAATTAAAGAAAGTTTTAAAGCCTGTTCACTTATGGGCGATGGCGGTTGGTTTAGTAATTTCGGGCGAATATTTTGGCTGGAACTACGGTTGGGGTGTAGCGGGTACTTTAGGTTTTTTAGTAGCTACCTTGGTGGTAACTCTGTTTTACGTAACGTTCGTTTTTAGTTTTACCGAACTAACTACTTCTATTCCGCACGCGGGTGGTCCTTTTGCTTATGCCTACCGCGCCATGGGTCCGGTGGGAGCTTTGGTGGCTGGCTATGCTACCTTGGTGGAATTTGTTTTTGCCGCGCCTGCTATTGCTTTTGCCTTAGGCAGCTATGTTCATTTTTTATATCCCGAAATACCTGTTCTAGTTACGGCTTTAGGTTGCTACGTTATTTTTACCGGCTTAAACGTACTGGGTGTAAAAGAATCGGCGCTGTTTTCGGTGGTGGTAACAACCTTAGCCGTGCTGGAATTAGTCGTTTACCTGGGAATTGTAGCTCCCGCTTTTAAAACCGAAAATTTTTTACTAAATCCTTTGCCTTTTGGTTGGTGGGGCGTATTTGCAGCTCTGCCTTTTGCTATATGGTTATACGTGTGCATTGAAGGAGTAGCCATGGTGGCCGAAGAAGTAAAAGATAGTAAAAAAGCTATCGCTCAAGGTTATATATCCGGTATTTTAACTTTACTCGTGTTGGCTTTAGCCGTAATGATTGTTACCGGCGGCATTACTAACTGGCAAAACCTGGCTGCTATTGATTATCCCTTACCCGCCGCCATTGGCTTGGTTTTAGGAAAAAACAACCCTGTTACCCAGCTTTTTGCCGGTATTGGTTTGTTTGGTTTAATAGCTTCTTTTCACGGTATTATACTTACTTATTCGCGGCAATTGTTTGCTTTGGCCCGGAGCCGGTATTTACCTGTTGCTTTGTCCCGGATTCATCCTCGTTTTAAAACACCGCACGTGGCCTTATTAGCGGGTGCTGGTTTTGGAATGTTGGCTTTATTTTTCCTGGATACGAGTAAACTGGTAATCTTATCTACTTTTGGAGCGGTGGTAATGTATTTAGTAAGTATGGTGAGCCTGTTTATCTTACGGAAGAAAGAACCCCATTTATCCCGGCCTTTTAAAGCTCCGTTTTACCCTTACTTTCCGGCTGTGGCTTTTTTGTTGGCTGTGGTTGCGGCCCTCGCCTTTTTGTATTACTATATCTGGTTGTGTTGCCTGTTTCTGGCCGGTTTGCTGTTTACTCTTATTATTTTCTTTTTAACCGGTAGCCATAAAAAGCTTTCGAGCCACGATGTTACGATAAAATCTATATCCGCGGCCGGATTACCCCTGATTAATCCGACCTCTAACCATTCGGAATAATGAATTACCGGTATACCATACGCCAGCATACTTATACTTTCCCGGATTTAAAAACATTACTGGCCAAAGCTTCGCCGTATCGTTCCGGGGACGTTTTAGCTGGGTTAGCCGCTCTTAATTATGAGGAAAGGGTAGCAGCGCAGTTAACGTTGGCCGATGTGCCGCTCCGGACTTTTTTAAACGAAGCGCTTATTCCGTACGAAGAAGATGAAGTTACCCGATTAATTATAGATACGCATTCTGCGGCGGCCTTTGCTCCGGTAAGTCATTTTACGGTGGGAGAATTGCGCGATTGGTTATTAAGTGAAACGGCCGATACGGCTACTTTACAACAATTAGCTCCCGGGTTTACTCCCGAAATGGTGGCTGCCGTGAGTAAACTCATGCGTAACCAGGATTTAATTTTGGTGGCTCAGAAATGTGAAGTAATTACGCGGTTCCGGAATACCATTGGGTTAAAAGGCCATTTAGCTACGCGGCTTCAACCCAATCATCCAACTGATCATCCGAAAGGTATTGCTGCCGTGGTGCTGGATGGCTTACTAAATGGTAGCGGCGATGCGGTTATTGGTATTAACCCGGCCAGCGATCATCCGGCTACTGCAGTGCTTCTGCTCGAAATGCTCGATTACCTGCGGCAGCAATACGCCATTCCTACCCAAAGTTGTATTTTATGCCATGTTACCACTACCCTGGAACTAATAGAGCAGCAGGCTCCCGTAGATTTAGTATTTCAATCTATTAGCGGTACCGAAAAAGGTAATCAGAGTTTTGGAATTAACCTGGCTTTGTTGCAAGAAGCGTACGAAGCGGCTTTGTCTTTAAAGCGCGGCACCATCGGGAATAACGTAATGTATTTTGAAACAGGACAAGGCAGCGCTTTGTCGGCCAATGCGCACGCGAACGTCGATCAGCAAACCTGCGAAGCCCGGGCATATGCCGTAGCCCGCCACTTTAAACCGCATTTAGTAAATTCGGTAGTTGGCTTTATTGGCCCGGAATACTTGTATAATGGTAAACAAATTATCCGGGCAGCCTTGGAAGACCATTTTTGCGCCAAAGTTATGGGTTTACCCATGGGGGTAGATATTTGTTATACCAATCACGCCGATGCCGACCAGGACGACATGGATAATCTGCTGACACTTTTAGGGGTGGCCGGTTGCAATTTTATCATGGGCGTACCCGGGGCCGATGATATTATGTTAAATTATCAGTCTACTTCTTTTCATGATGCTTTGTATGCCCGTAAGGTGCTAGGTTTACGACCTGCTCCCGAGTTTGAACAGTGGTTACTCCAGCAAGGAATCATGAACCAAGCAGGCCAGATTCTACCTGTTGGTAATAGTCATCCTTTGCTGCAGCCATTGGATTAAAATACATTAAATCTTTATATTATATTAGCTGGGGTTGTTTATAACTACTATTTAGAGAGGTGTTGTTAGAATTAGTAAATTCAAGTGTATCAGCACACCAGGTGGTACAAAAATTGAAAAATCTTAACGCATACAGTTATTTAGTCAAAATTACTTTATTCTATTATATCGCTCAATATTCGGTGTAGTATTCTGCTAATCATTTGCTCAAAAAATTAAGCGTTTAATTTCTGGATAGGGATGCCTTATTAGTTAAGTAAAAAGATGGAAGACGAATCATTACCTGACTCTAAACCGGATGGGGCTGATCCCTGGGTTTCGTTACGTGCCTTTACAGATGCCCGTATTGCTTTAGGTCATGCTGGTGTATCCGAACCCTTAAAACCTTCTCTGCAATTTAAACTGGCGCATGCCCATGCCCGCGATGCGGTGTTTTCCGAATTAAATACCTCAGAATTAATTCATGCTCTTGAAACAAAATTTGCTTTACCGGTTTATTTACTAAAAAGTCAGGTAATCAACCGGCAAGAATATTTACAGCGTCCGGATTGGGGGCGTAAGTTAAATTTAGAGTCTCTGCAGCAATTAACAAAACTCGCCGCGCCTGTTGCCGATATAGCCCTTATTTTAGCGGATGGTTTATCGGCGGAGGCAATTAACGTAAATGCACTACCCCTTTTGCAAGTCTTAATTCCGGGGCTGCGAGCGGCGGGCATAAGCCTGTCGCCGGTAACGGTGGTGCAACAAGCCCGCGTAGCGATAAGCGATGAGATAGGAGCTGCCTTGAATGCCAAAGTGGCTTTAATTTTAATTGGCGAACGGCCGGGTTTAAGCTCTCCGGACAGCATGGGCGCTTATTTTACCTATCAACCCCAGCCAGGTTTAACCGACGAATCCCGTAATTGCCTATCTAACATTCGACCTGCAGGCCTTACGTACGCGGTGGCTGCTGAAAAATTATTATATTTAATAAAAGAGTCCTTACGCTTACAACTTTCCGGTTTTCGGTTAAAAGATACTGAGAACTTATTACTGTAAATCGACCTAAGCCTATTATTTATTAAGATTTTATTATTTCTCTTGTTTATTTAAAATTGAGTCAAATAAATCGCAACAATTATAAGGTAATCTAGTAGTTAATTTATCACTTCATTAGTACCCAATATCAATACCTTTTAAGCTTACAATTTATTTCGCTCCATAGCTGCCCCGCCAGTATTATACTAGTAACTACCGGTATTAATTTGGAACAGGGAGAATTTTTGATTTTTAATCATTTATCATTTAACGCAAAGGCACATGATTCACTTTTTCCAAATCAAAACTTTTAAGCTTACACTCTTTTGTTGGTTGGTAATCTTACCCGGTTTGGTAGTTCGCGCGCAAACGCCTTCTAAACCCAATTACAAAATGTCGGCTACGCATCCTTTAGCTAAAATTGGCTCCGAGTTAGCCGAACTGCAGATTAGTCACAAAGCAGGAACAAATGCTATTCTGAAGCCTGGTCCGGGCAAGCTAACCAAGAAAAGCCTGCTGCAAATACAGGGCGATTACGTGGTTATAGAGGCAGTAGCCGAACCCAACCAAACGGCCCAACTGCTCGCCGATCTAAAAGCATTAGGCATGACTCATGCCGCCTCTTATGGCCGGATGGTTTCGGGCTTAATGCCTATTGGTAAATTAGATAAAGTTGCGGCTCTGCCTAATTTGCATTTTGCCCGACCTGGGTATAAACCCATTAATAGAATAGGGGAGGTTACTAGTCAAGGCGACGTAGCTATGTACGCCGATTCCGTGCGAAAGTACCAGGTTTTAAAAGGCAAAGGCAACAAAATAGGAGTATTATCCGACAGCTATAACAGCCGGGCTGGGGCAGAAAAAGGTGTTAAATCTGGTGATATACCTGGCAAGGGCAACCCCAATGGTTATACTACTCCCGTGCAAGTGTTAGAAGATTATATTAATTTTTCGAACATTGATGAAGGTCGGGCTATGATTGAACTTATCCACGATGTGGCCCCTGCCGCCGAGTTGGCCTTTCATACGGCTTTTTTAGGGCAAGCAAATTTTGCGCAAGGTATTCTGGACTTGCAAAAAGCCGGTTGTAATATTATTACCGATGACGTGTACTACCCATTTGAACCCATGTTTCAAGACGGTATTATTGCCCAAGCGGTAGATGAAGTAGCGAAAAAAAATGTAGCCTACTTTAGCGCAGCAGGGAACAGCGCCCGTCAATCGTACCAGGCTAAATTTAAAAATTCCGGTAAAAACATAGTAGTAAATGGCGTAAATTACGGCGTAGCCCACGACTTTGGTAAGGGTGATATCACGCAAACCATTCGTATCCCCAAAGGGGGATTACTCAGTGCTCCGCTGCAATGGGATGATCCTTTCTATTCGGTGAGTGGCTTACCAGGAGCAGAAACTGATTTGGATGTATTGGTTTTTTATAAAGGGGAATTGCTAACCTATCTTTCTTCTCTGGATAAAAATGGAGGCAATGATCCGGTAGAGTACCTCGGGATTGTTACGGATACAACCGAAAGTGTCGACCTTGATATCTCCATAGTTAAGTACAGTGGTCCGGATCCCCAATACATTAAATGGATAAACTTTGGCGATGCCGAACCTTTGGAACATGATACCAAGAGCTCTACTATAGTAGGGCATAGCAACGCGGCCGGAGCGGTAAGCACCGGGGCAGTTTTTTGGGGCGATACTCCCGCTTACGGTACGCCCAAACTAGTGGCGGAGAGCTTTTCTTCTGCGGGTGGTACTCCCATTTTGATTGATGCGGATGGTAAACGCATAAAAGAGGTTGTTCGTCAAAAACCGGAAATTATGGCACCCGATGGCGGTAATACAACCTTTTTCTACCAGTTATTCCAGGGCAAATATTACTTTTTTGGCACCTCAGCCGCTGCACCGCACGCGGCGGCCGTAGCCGCACTTATGCAGGAATCGGCTGGCCATAATCTAAGTCGGGAAAAAATCTTGCAAACCATGCAGGAAACTGCCATTGACATGGAAGAACCGGGTTTTGATTTTGATACCGGCTATGGTTTTCTGAACGCTTTTGAAGCTGTAAATGCCGTAGCCAAACCCGGAACACGCTCCTTTGCTTTAATTAATGCGAGCAACGGGCAAGAAATTCAAATGATTAATGAAGGAACTGTAGTGAATCTTACCCGCCTTTCTACCGAAAAGGTACGGTTCCGGGCTATGACTGGCCCGATGCAAGTAGGCAGCGTAGTACTGGAACTAAATGGTAAAAAAATAACGGAAAATAAAGCACCTTACGATTACCCAAATTCATCGGATAGTTTTGAGTTAAAGGCTGGGGATTATACCTTAACAGCTACTCCCTACACCAAAGCGAACGGAGAAGGCGAGGTTGGTATTCCGTATACCATTCATTTTAAAGTTCTGGAAGAACAAATTGTTCGGTTTGAGTTGGTTAATGTAGCAAACGGTAAAGTTATTCAAACCCTGGAAAGTGGTAATATCTTGTATTTACCCGATCTGCCGGATAAATTAAACATTCGGGCTATTACCAGTCCTGCGGAGGTGGGCAGTGTACAGTTTAATTTAAACGGCATTATTAAAGTGGAGAACAAGCAGCCTTATGAAATGGCGGGTAGTTCCGGAGATGGTATTGATTTTAGCGCCGCCGTGTACGTGCTATCGGCTACTACTTACCCCAGCGACATGGCCAAGGGCAAGGCTGGTGATACCAAAACCATTTTCTTTGGGGCGGCTAGTGTGTTGGCCGATGTAGCTAGTATTACTGATAAACTCAAGAAGCAAAGCGAAGGGCTTACCGTATTTCCTAACCCGGTCGCACAAAAAGCCAAAATTCAGTTTCAAGCGGCCGAAGCAAGTAATGCTTCCCTTACTATTTATAATTTAAATGGTAGTCCGGTAGCTACTTTGTTTAGCGGCAACGTAGAGGCCGGTAAGCAGTACGAGTTAGAGTGGGATGCCCGTAACTTACCTGGTGGACTATATATTAGTCGCCTGGTTACTAAATCAGGGGTTATTCACCGTACCATTCAGCTTCAGAAATAAATTTTAAAGCTATTTTGAATTTAATGCTAAAAAGAACGGGTGCCAACACTCGTTCTTTTTTTATTCTACTCTGTTGTAAAAAGTAAAATAAGAACAGTTTAAATACGCAATAGTAAGAAGTTTTGCTATAACGGACTTTGATGCTATTCTGTGGAGCCTTTCCAAGGCTCCATGCACAGCTTCCATTTTATTTGAGAAGCCTAAGATTGCCTCGTGGCCGGCAGGCCCCGTTTGGCCCTTTCGGGCTGGTCTAAGCTTCCTTTCCTCCTGGCGTCAGAATTCTACTGCGCAGAACCGGAGCCTTGGAAGGCCCTCCATAGCCAAACTGGTGTCAGTTGCTGGTAGCCAAAGCCTTTCCTGTCTTTACTAACTTTTTATATTTACACTGTAGTAATTACTAATTTCCTAAAGCTAGTGACTTGAATTAGGTTACTATTTTTACCACCCCTGCCCCTCCTAAAATAGGAGGGGAGCTTGCCTTATTTTATAAAATAATTGGAGGAGTTATAATAAGTAGTATGATCAGTAGCTAAGTACAAAGATACCAGTTTGGCTATGGAGGGCCTTTTAGCGTTCCAGTGCTGCGGTAGCAGCAGGGCGCAACGGAGTGAGCCAAGGTTCGCTAAACCGCCCGAAACAGCCTAACGAGGCCTGCCGGCCATGAGGCAAACTTAGGCTTCGCAAATAAGATGGAACCTGTGCATGGAGCCTTGGAAAGGCTCCACAGAAAACGCTTACTAGCAAGCAAAAAGCTAATAATATACCTTATCCTATCTGATCTATTTCTTGGGCTACCCGGTTGGCGGAGCGTGTGGCGGCTTCCATGCCCCAGTTTAAGTTGTCAGCGTAGGCGCCGGCAAAATGGATGCGTCCGTGCGGGCGCATTACATGGGGCCATAATTTTTTCAAAGATCCCATGGCAAAATTAAGCCGTTCGCAGGTAAAAGCATATTTTTCGCTGGGCCAGTCTTTTACCAAGGCTTGCTCAATGGTATCTTGTTTGCCGGGGTATACTTCCCGGAAAGCAGCTACGGCGCGTTGGGGTGTTGTGCCGCCAGGACCCATGCCCATTAAGGCTACCCGATGCGTATCTATTTCCTCGGCTACTTGCCAGATGCCGCCAATTTCCGGATGGTTCAGTTCCATGTTAATGCTTAGATTATCTTTGAGCCAGAATTTAGAACTGGCCTGAAACACAAACCGGGCGTAGGAATCATAAGCAATATGGTCTAACACATATTGTTTTTCGGGAGGTAAGGCAGGAGTCATGGTTATTTTACTAAATGCAGGCAGGGGAATACAATTCGCCAGGAAATCGGCGGTTATTTCTTTTTCTTTCCCAAACTCCAGGTACTTAACCATAACTCCTTTTGGATCGTGCCGGATAGCGGTAATGGGAGAATTTAATTTTACCCGTTCTCCCAATTGTTTGGCAAAGGCATTCGGTAAACTTTGGTTTCCGTTTTGCAGCCGGAATACTTTCTTGGGATAAAGGGGTAAACCTCGCATTTGTAAGATTGCCTGGCGCCATAATTCAAACTGGGCCGAAGTTTCTTGTCCCCCTAAAAACTCCAGGGCTGCTTTAGAAGCACCTTCTTTGCGGAAAATATTGGCAATGGGAGTAGTGTCTAAATTATCGTAACCTACGCCAAAAGGTTGGTATTCATCCGTAAACTTTGTTAGGTAAGGTTTGGTGTATAGTAGATCTAATTCTGGCCAATCATTCTCGCTTAAATATTTAATTTCCCGGGCATTAAACCCAAACTTTTTCAAAACCGTAGGATCCCGCAGCATTTCTTCCGAATAAAACTGGCCTTTAATGCGTCTTAAAACATTTTCCCGCTTAGGATAAGGAAGTACCGTTAGGTTAAATTGTTTAGCGTAATTCCAGAACAACTCGTAACCGGGCTGGGTAATATTTTCGGCGCCAAAATCGGCGTACAACCCATCCGATAAGCCATCCCGCACGGTAAGTACGTGCCCCCCATGACGCGGTGAACCTTCCAGTACCGTTACCTCGTGTCCCCGTTTCATTAATTCGTACCCACAGCAAAGTCCGGCAATTCCGGCACCGGCCACAATTACTTTTTTTCCAGCCGGCTTAGTAGGAAACACTTGCGGTGTGGTTACGTTTTCCGGTTTACTCTGGCTGGATAATATATCCGGAGTTAATATAGAAGAACTAAGGCCTGCCACCATAGTGGATTTAAGAAAATCTCTTCGGTTAACCTGTTTCATGATTAAGTTGTTTAAAGACGGACTAAAAAGTAGATCAATTAAGGATTTTACCGCTACCGGATTGTAGGGATTGAGCTAGGTAAGGTACATTATAATTAGTATAATACCATTATATTTTAATATATTTTTCTCTGGTGAGTAAGGATGCTTTTTGTACTCCTCTAATATAAAATTTGCGCAAACGTTTGCGCAAGCCCTTGTACTTCCTTTTTACTATTATTTATTACTAAAAGCAAAAAAAATATATTGATTAAAATATTATTTTTTTGTATATTGAATAGTCAAGTTAAGTTTACCTTTTTCCCGGAATATAAATATTAAGAGTAAGGCTGCCTGGTAAATGCAGTCAATTTCGGGCTACAACAAAAAATAGCGGTTATACCAGTTCTAAAATATAGGAAGCGAGCTATTCAGTACCTGATTTAAGCGATTTATGTCGCCGAATTATTTCGCCCGTTAGAGCCGGTTTTCTTTACTATTCTGGCTATAAGAAGTTTTAAATTGAACAAACACTATTAGATAGCAAGTAAATATCTTCTGTTATACATACTAAGTTTTGTGGGTTGGTGGAGCAGGTTTGATAATTTATGTTCTCAGTTTAAAAAACCTATAGTAGGTACGAACTATAGTAGTAAAAATACTTTCACCGGATTTATTAAACTTTAGCTATGAAATACTCTACTCTTAAAATTGTATTATGTTTACTTTTACTAACTATTGTTATTCCGCTATATGCGCAGGATCAGGTAGTTAGAGGTAGGATTACCGATTCGGATAAGGGCGATGGGTTGCCTGGCGTTTCGGTTTTGGTGAAAGGTACTACCAATGGTACCTCTACCGATGTAAATGGCAATTTTCAGTTAACTGTTCCTGGTAATTCTGTCCGCCTGGTAGTTTCTTATGTAGGCTATGCCTCGCAGGAAATACCGGTAAATAATCAGGCTACCATAAACGTAGTATTAAAACCAGATATTAAAGCCTTGGAAGAGGTTGTAGTAGTAGGTTTTGGTACGCAGAAGAAAGCCGATTTAACCGGAGCAGTAGGGGGTATACGTGGGGAAGATGTGGGTATTACTTCTAAACCTATTTCCAGCCCCGACCAAATTCTGGCTGGTCGGGCATCCGGGGTAAGTATTTCTAACCGTAGCGGCGACCCAGGTGCGCCCATTAACGTTCGTATCCGGGGAATTGGTTCGCCGGGTGTTAACCAGCCTTTATGGGTAATTGATGGGGTGCCTATTGTACAAACCGAAAATATGACGGTAAATACAGGTTCTAACACCGAATCAAATCCGCTAGCAGGTATTAACCCAAGTGATATTGAATCCATTGACGTTTTAAAAGATGCTTCCGCGGCGGCCATTTACGGGGCCCGGGCAGCCAACGGGGTGATTATAGTTACTACTAAAAGAGGCAAAGATGGAAAAGCAAATTTTACGTACGATGGCTACGTTGGTAAAGGCTCTACGCAAAAAAGATTAGATGTGCTCAATGTTGAGCAGTACATTGATTTGCAGCAGGAATTAGGACGCGATTTCAGTCAGTTTCGGGGGCAACCTTTTGTAGATTGGCAAGATGCCGTATTTAGAACCTCCACCATAGTTAATCATAATATTGCCGTTTCCGGTGGATCGCCGAACGCCAATTATTTTGTGGGAGCCGGCTACTACGATCAGGATGGGATTGAGCCGGCCCAGGGTTTTACCCGGTATTCCATTAAAGCCAATTCCGATATCAGCGTCGGAAAAAAATTAAAATTTGGCGAGTCGCTTTTACTTAGTTCTGTTAATCGGTTAACGCAATCGGAGAGTGGTTCCTTTGCCGGTATTGGTGCGGCAGATAACGCTCCTTATTTTAAAATCTATGATCCGAACGGCCCGCTGGGCTATAACCCCGAAAACACCACTACTATTGGTGAAGGAGGAGACGCCTCCAATATTCTTTTACGGGCCGATACCCGCGCTAATTCTACCCGGATTGTTACCCGGAAAGTATTAGCCAGTATTTACGGAGAATGGGAAATATTTTCGGGTTTAAAGTACAAAATTACGGGCGGTGTGGATTATAACGTAGGTAGCGGCGACTTCTTTCAGGAAGCAATTGCGTTTGATAATATTACCCCCCGCAGTTCGCTTTTGGTGCAGGAACGCCCCATTGAACTCACCACTAACTTAAGCCATACTCTTACTTATAACAAGGTATTCGGCGATCACAGCCTTACCTTACTCGTGGGAGAAGAAGAAACCAACTTCCGTTTTGATAAAGTTCGTTTACAAGGTAATAATCTGTTTAATTCTAAAATCCAGTTTGCTTCTACCGGTTCCTCGGTTTCGGCCGCTAACGAAGCCGACCAATGGGCATTACGGGGTTATTTGGGCCGCATCAATTACTCGTATAAAGGCCGCTACTTATTCACGGCCAACGTGCGTAACGATAATACTTCCCGCTTTGCCAAAGGTAACCGTTCGCAAACCTTTCCGTCTTTCTCGGCTGGTTGGCGCATCAGCGAAGAAAGTTTCTTCCCGAAAGGAAACGTAGTGGATGATTTTAAAATCCGGGGCAGTTGGGGTCAATCCGGTAATCAATTTACCGGCGCTAACTTCGCGTTTTTATCTACCCTTAAAACTACTATTTTTTATCCCATTGGTGTAGGCCAGGTAATTACCCGCGGTCCGGCACCTGTTAATTTTGCGAACGAAAACCTTCGTTGGGAAACCAGCGATCAGTTGGATATAGGTACTGATATTAGTTTGCTGCGGGGACGCATAGAAATAACCGCCGATTATTACCGGAAAATAACAAAAGATGTATTAATTGGTTTGCCCATTCCGTTTACTTCCGGTTATTTTTTGGCCGCCGATGCCAATGTTGGCAAAATTCTGAACCGCGGGTTGGAGCTGGCAGTTAATTACCGGAACCGCATTGGGGAGGTAAGCTACAGTGTAGGGGGTAATATTACTACCGTGCACAACGAAGTTTTAGATTTAGGTAATATTCCCGAAATTATTACCGGGGTTAGCGGAGCTTCCACGCACCGCACAACGGTAGGCGAACAACTAGGCTATTTCTACGGCTATAAAACCGATGGAATTTACCAAACCCAAGCCGAAGTGGATGCAGCATTACCCGATGCTTTTTCTTCCGAACGAGCTCCCGGCGATATCCGGTTCGTGGATGTGAATAAAGACGGTAAAGTAGATGCGGCCGACCGTACTAAAATTGGTAATGCCAATCCAACATATTTTTATGGCATTAATGCTTCCGCGAGTTATAAAGGCTTTGATCTTTCTTTGTTACTACAAGGTGTAGGCGGAAATAAAGTTTACAACGAAGCGCGGGTAGGTTTAGAAAGTATGACGGGTAGTAACAATTCATCCACTAGAGTTCTGGATCGTTGGACCGAAGCGGGTTCGAGTAATTCTATGCCGCGCGCGGTGGCTAACGACCCCAATGGTAATAGCCGCTATTCCGACCGTTGGATTGAGAATGGCAGCTTTATGCGGATTAAAAATTTACAAATCGGCTACGCCCTACCCAGTGCGAAACTACAAACCTGGACCAATCAATTTGTTTCGAAAGTACGCATCTACGTGGCGGCCCAAAACCTGCACACTTTTACTAAATACCTGGGCTTCGACCCAGAGGTAACCCGGGGTTTCAGTTTTCAGAAGGGCGATGTTGTATTGGCGAATGGGCAGGACCCAGGCAATTCACCGCAACCAAAAATATATCAGTTGGGTGTACAAGTTTCTTTCTAGTGGAATGGGTTCATTCTGATATTCTTAATAAAGCATCAAACCATGAAAAAAATATCTATTGCTTTACTGGCAAGTTTTTTAACGCTTAATTCTTGTAATAACCTGGACCTGGTGCCGCTGGATAAGCTCACTTCCGAAAATTTTTATAAAACAGCCGCTGATTTTGACGGAGCTATTTTTGCTTCTTATTCTTCTATCCAGGATTTTTGGGGCACCAGTACAGAAACCCTCGGGGAATCTGGTGAATACTGGAAAATCTCCGTTGTTACTTCCGATGATGTAGTAGCCGATGTGAATGCCGGTACAGACGGCATCTCGCGCGATGCGGATAACCTTATCATTAGGGCCAGCGATAAGCCTTTTGCTGCCGTTTATACGCAAATTTACGAAGGTATTTTACGAGCCAACCTGGTACTGGAAAATTTAAATAACGAGAACCAACTTACCGAAGAGCAAAAAAGCCGGCTTGATGGCGAAGCAAAGTTTTTGCGGGCTTTCTTTCATTTTGAAGCCTTAAAACTCTGGGGTACCCCGCCCTTGGCCACCGAAGTAAAACGCGATTTAAGTAATTTAGCCCTGCCCAACGCTACCCAAGAACAACTATATACCCAGATATTGGCCGATTTCACCGATGCTTATAATGCACTGCCCATCACTTGGGATGATGCTAATAAAGGCCGGGTTACTAAATACGCCGCCCAAGCCTATATTGGCAAAGTAAATGTTTGGAAGAAAGATTGGCCGGCTGCCATTTCTGCCTTTGAAGACGTTATTGCCAACGGACCATTTAGTTTAATTAATACGGGTAATCCGGCGAAAGATTTAGATGATGTTTTTGCTTATAATAACGAAAATAACCAAGAGGCAATTTTCGAAGTTCAGTTTGGGGGGCCGTTTTCCGATGATAACGTTTGGGTATTTGATGATACGCACTCCGAAGCCTTTAAAGCTACCCAAGGTACTACCCGTAGTTTGTACTGGGATGCCGGTAATGGCGCTCCGGGCGGTAAATCTGGGTGGTGGGCACCCAGCCAGGAACTGGTAAATGCGTATGAACCCGGTGATGCCCGGTTAAATGTGTATGTGTACAAGGCCGGAGATACCTATTATACCACCGATTATACCCCGGTACCCTACGATCCGGAATGGTCCCTGACCGGCTATACCATGAAGAAATATGGTGGAGCCAGAAACATGGTGCCCGCCGATAATTCACCAAACCAACAAGCTAATTTTAACAACGAACGGCTATACCGATTTGCCGAATTAAAGCTTTTATACGCGGAAGCTTTAATAGCCCAGGGAAGAACGGCTGATGCTGCTCAACAAATCAACGATATCCGGAGACGGGCCGGGTTGCCTGATTTAGCTGCTGGCGTAGATCTTACCGAAGCTCTGCGCCACGAAAAGCAAGTAGAATTGGCCTTCGAGCCACACCGCTGGTTTGATATTGTTAGATGGGGAATTGGTGCACAGGTTTTTGGTAGCAAATGGCAGGATCGGTACAATTTATATCCTTTACCTCAAACGGAAATTGACCGCACTGGTGGTACTTTAAAACAAAACCCAGGTTACTAATAAATTTAAGCGTTTAAGATCTTTCTATTTATTTATTGAAGGTATAAATTATTTAATCTTACTAAAACAGCCAACCAACCCTTCCCCTCCTGAACATAGGAGGGGAGCTTTTTAATAAGCTGATTGAAAGAATTAGATAAAAAAGAAATACCCGAAAGAAAAATTTACTACCGAAACAGAAACCAGTTTGCCTATGGAGTACCTGCCAGGTTTCCGGTTTTGATAGCATTGCACAGACAAAGTAGAGGAAAAGAAGACTACCAGGTGCGAGAGAAACAAACGAGACCTGCCGGCCACAAGGTAAATGGACTATAGTTCAAGCGATAAAATGCCATAATCCGGAGACTTGGTAAGGCTACACGGAGAAGCTTCTCATTAGAATAAAAATTTAGAGTCTTTAAAATACTTGCTGTAAGTTGCCGGATTGCCTCATGAAGAATCAGCTGTTCTTAAATTTTAAAGTAAAATGTAAATTGTTTCCTGGCATTCGCCTGCGTACCTTCCTCCAACTGTTATTATTTTTTAGTTTTTGCTGGTTCTTAACTGGTTGCCAAAAGCATGATGCCGTTTTTGAAAGACTTTCGGCCGCAGAAACAGGTATTCACTTTACTAATACAATTCAGGAAGACGATCAGCATAATGTATTTACTTACACCAACATTTACACGGGGGCGGGTGTGGCGGCCGGTGATATTAACAACGATGGCTTAACCGACTTGTTTTTTAGTGGCAGCATGGTTTCAGGCCTCTTGTATCTGAATACAGGTAATCTGCAATTTAAAGATATTACGGCCGCTGCGGGTCTCACCAGTAAACGCTGGCAAACCGGCGCAACCATGGTAGATATAAATCAGGATGGCTGGCTGGATATATACGTTTGTGTGGCCGGTATTGCTACCGGTAAAGAACGCGCCAATTTACTATATATTAATAACCGGAATAATACTTTTACTGAAAGTGCCGAAGCGTACGGTCTGGCTGATACCCGCCAGGTTATGCATGCTTCTTTTTTTGATTACGACCAGGATAATGATCTGGATGTTTTCCTGATTGTGAATCCAGCCTCCTTGCGCGACAATGTGAATGTGATTCGTACCCGGCAATTAAAAGGCGAGAGCGCCAGTACCGATGTTCTTTACCGCAATAATGGTGATAATACTTTTACCGATGTATCGCGGGAAGCCGGTATTTTATCGGAAGGTTATAGTTTGGGATTGGCCGTAAGTGATATTAATAACGATGGATGGCCCGATGTGTATATTTCTAATGATTTTATCAGCAACGACGTTCTGTATATCAATAATCAAGATGGAACCTTCACCGATAAAGCTTCGGAATGTCTGAAGCATACTAGTTACGCCGGTATGGGTAACGATATAGCCGATATTAATAACGATGGACTGGTAGATATAGTAGAATTGGATATGCGCCCGGAAGATAACACCCGGCAAAAACTTATTATTCCGTCTACGGGTTATGATCGTTTTCAATTAACGCTGAACCGGGGCTATGATGCTCAATATAGTCGCAACACCTTACAGTTAAATCAGGGAAATGGCAAATTTAGCGAAGCCGGTTTTTTGGCCGGAATTAGTAGTACCGATTGGAGTTGGAGCGCCTTACTAGCCGATTACGACAATGATGGTGACCGCGACTTGTTTGTAACCAACGGCTTTCTAAAAAACATGGGCGACCTGGATTACGTGCATTACCAAAATGTGTACAATGGTCCGATGGGTAACCAGCAAGCCAAAATCAAAAATAAATTAGAGGCAATAAAATCTTTACCTGGAGTACCGCTGCAAAATTATTTATACGAAAATACGGGTAATATCAATTTTCAAAACCGTTCGGTAGAGTGGGGACTGGATACCAAAGGTTTTTCCAATGGGGCCTTATACGCTGATTTAGATAATGACGGGGATTTAGAATTAGTAGTAAATACCATTAACTCGGAGGTGCAGGTTTACGAAAATAAAAGCAACGAGCGTTTAAGCCGAAATTATTTAAAAGTTAAGCTGGCTGGCAGCCCGCAGAACCGTAACGGCATTGGTGCTAAAATTAAATTAAGTTACCAGGGCAAACAGCAGTTCTACGAACATTTTCTCTCCCGTGGTTTTGAATCCTCCATTGATCCCATTGTTCACTTTGGCCTGGACAGCCTTCGGGTAGTAGATAATGTAGAAGTACTTTGGCCGGATGGCAAGTACCAGTTACTAAAAAAAGTAAAAGCGAACCAGATCTTAAAAGTAGATTATGCTCATGCCGTGCCGGCTCCAGCAGCTTCATCTGTTTCTGCTGCTTTGTTTACTTTAGTAGGCGATAAAGCTGGTTTAGCGTACCAACATCGGGAAAATAGCTTTGTAGATTTTAAGCTGCAACCTTTGCTGCCCCACGGCCACTCTCGCCAGGGACCCGGATTAGCAGTAAGCGATGTTAACGGCGATGGTTTAACGGACGTGTACGTAGGCGGAGCTACCGACAAGGAGGGTGCTTTGTTTCTGCAACAAGCTTCGGGTAAGTTTCAGCGACAAACTGCTCCGGCTATCGATAGTTCCGGGGAGAGCTTGGGCGTGTTATTTTTCGACGCCGACCAGGACCAGGATCAAGACTTGTACCTAGTGCGGGGTAGTTCTGAGCAGTTGCCCAACTCGGCCTGGTACCAGGATGAACTTTACATAAACGATGGAAACGGCAACTTCTCCTTAGATAAGAATGCTTTACCGATGATGCGTTCGAGTAAAGCCAGCGTTGTTGCCGCCGATTACGACCAGGACGGGGACTTAGACTTGTTTGTGGGCGGACGGATTACGCCGGGCGCTTACCCCACTACTCCCCGCAGTTATTTATTACAAAACGAGAGTAAGAATGGCGTATGTCGCTTCCAAGATGTTACCCAAAAAGTAAGTCCTGGTTTAGTACAGGCGGGTATGGTAACAAGTGCATTGTGGAGCGATTATGATAACGATGGTTGGGTAGACTTACTTCTGGCCGGTGAGTTCATGCCCTTGCGCTTTTACCAAAATCAACACGGCAAGTTAGTAGAGCAAACCAATCAAACTGGTTTAGAACATACCGTAGGGTGGTGGAACAGCTTAGCGGGGGCAGACTTTGACCAGGATGGCGACATAGATTACGTGGCCGGTAACGTGGGGCTAAATACCCGTTACCAGGCCAGCCCAGAAGAGCCATTGTGCGTGCACGCTAAAGACTACAACAAAGACGGACGCATAGATCCCATTTTAAGTTACTATAATAAAGGCAAGCGTTACATTCTGCACAGCAGAGATGATTTAATCGACCAGATCAATACCATGCGGGGGCGTTTTCCGACGTACCAATCCTACGCTCAAGCTCAATTTGAAGATTCGTTTTTACCTCAGGAATTGGCTGGGGCGCAGGTACTATGTGCCGAGTGGATGCAGAGCAGCTACGTGGAGAATCTGGGTAAAGGAAAGTTTAGAATTCAACCACTCCCCCGGGAAGTACAACTCGCCCCTCTGTACGGAATGATAGTGGATGATTATAATAAAGACGGGCACTTAGATGTGCTGGCAGTAGGTAACTCCTACGCACCGGAAGTGAGTACGGGCCGCTATGATGCCGGCCTCGGCTGGTATTTGCAGGGCAATGGCAAAGGAGAGTTTAGCAGCGTACCAGCCCGAAAGAGCGGATTTGTAGCTGAGCAAGATGCCAAGAGTTTAGTGCAGGTAAGCCAGGCAACCGGACAACAACTAGTAGTTGTTGGTAATAACAACAGCGGTTTAGAAGTGTATCAGGTGCAGCAATCCGGGCAATATTACCAGGCGCAGCCGGAAGACGCTTGGGCGGAAGTGCGGTTAACGAACGGGAAAAGCTACAAACACGAATTTCATTATGGTGCTTCCTTCCTCTCCCAAGCCGAAAGACATCTGAATCTATCCGAAAACGTGGTGCAGGTTGTTATAACTAATTCCCAAGGTAAAAGCCGGAATCTGGCTTTGCCGCCAGATATTTTAGCCAACGGTTCAATTCATCCTTATAAATCATTAAAAAAGTAATTTAATTTATGAAAGTACTAACAACTGCTACCGATACTTCGGCAGATATTGAGCAGAAATCCATAAACCAGACCAGTTCTTCCCGTCTGCTTTCGCTGGATTTTATGCGGGGGCTTATAATGGTTTTGCTGATGCTGGAAGGAGCCGGTTTATACGAGCATTTATACAACGAAAATGGGCAAGGCATATTCAACGCGCTTATGCGACAGTTTTTACATCACCCTTGGCACGGGCTGCACTTTTGGGATTTAATTCAACCTGGTTTTATGTTTATTGCGGGTACCGCTCTGGCTTATTCCCTTTACCGGCAACAGCAAAAAGGAATGCCCTGGACCCAATCGCTGGTGAAAGTTTTAAAAAGGTCCGGCTGGTTGTTTTTCTGGGGAGTATTGGATTATGCCGTTCGTCCGCGCGGTTTGTCTTTTGAACTTTGGGATGTACTTACGCAATTATCTTTTACTACCCTGGTTACTTTTTTAGTTTTCCGGTGGTCGTTACTTAGCCAGTTTTTTTTCAGTATTGCTTTATTGTTGCTCACCGAAGTTCTGTACCGTTTCACCCACATACCCGGTTTCGATCAGCCCTTCACTGATCAGCATAATTTTGGTAACTACGTCGATTTACTATTAATGAACACTATTAATGGGGGCGGATGGGTCGCTATTAACTGTATTCCAACTACGGCGCATACCTTATGGGGAGCTATGGCCGGCCGGTTGTTGCTTTCGAGTAAGCCCGGTTACGAAAAAGTAAAATGGCTTTTACTTTCGGGTATTGCCGCCTTACTGGCCGGGTACCTGCTCGATTTTACTATTACTCCGGTTATTAAACGCATTGCTACCAGTTCTTTTGTTCTTGTATCGGGTGGTTGGTGTTTACTGGCTCTAACCTTTTTGTTCTGGTGGATTGATATTAAAAATCATAAAAAATACCTGTTCTTCTTTACCGTAGTGGGGATGAATTCCTTATTTATTTATTTGTTTTTCGAAATAGTGGGTAGCCGCTGGTTTAACGGGTACATTGGCGCTATAACCGGTGGATTGTTGGGAATGGCGCATATTCCGGAATATTTAATTGGTATTATTACCTCTCTGGTAATTTTCTTCCTGGAATGGCGAATGCTGTTATTCCTTTACCGGCGCGGAATATTCTTTAAAATATAATTAATCAGAAAATATTATTAGTGAATAGGGGAGCTAATTAATGTTCCGGACCCGGCACGTGTCAGGGTTCTGCAACAAAAAGCGCAAAATCCTAGATTCCAAGATTCGCAAAAAAAAGGCTCAAACAAAGCTGGTTAAAAGACAAACTTAAAACATTATACTAATTAGCCCCTGCGCCTGGAAACGGGAACCGGCTCTACTAATTACTAAAAATACAAATAAAATCGACCATCATTATGAATAAAGGCCTTTTCCTGCTATTAGCATTTAGCTTATTTTCAGTTAGAACAACTCTGGCGCAAAATCCTGATAAATTATTACTAAAAGATTATCGCCCGAAATCTATTTATAAAATACCAATAACTGCGGTTCCCAAAGCCAAGTTTCCGGTGATTGATTTGCATTCGCATCCTTATCCTAAATCTGATGCAGAACTGGCGGATTGGGTAAAAACCATGGATGAAGTGGGAATAGACAAAACAGTTATTTTATCTTATTCTACCGGAGCTAAATTCGATTCTATTCAGAAGCAGTATAGTAAATATGGTAAGCGGTTTGAGGTTTGGTGCGGTTTTGATTTTACGGGCAAAGATAAACCGGGCTGGATTAAAAAGGCCGTAAAAGAACTGGAACGTTGCTACAAGGCAGGCGCTCGGGGCGTAGGCGAATTAGGTGATAAAGGTTTAGGTGAATTTTACTCGTTACCTACGGCCGGTTATGGTTTGCACATTGATGATGCGCGCATGAAGCCTCTGTTGCAAAAATGCGCCGAGTTAAAAATGCCGATTAGTATTCACGTAGCCGAACCGTACTGGATGTACGAACCCATGGATTCGACCAACGATGGTTTAATGAATGCTTACCAATGGAAAATTGATAAAACCAAACCCGGTTTATTGGGTCATGCCGCTTTAATTAAAACCTTAGAAAATGCCGTGCGCGATAATCCTAAAACTACTTTTATTGCCTGCCACTTTGCTAATTCTGAGTACGACTTAAGCATTTTAGGAAATTTGTTCGATAAGTATCCTAATCTCTACGCGGATATTGCTGCCCGCTACGGCGAAACTTCTCCGATACCCCGTTACATGAATTCTTTCTTTAAGAAATACCAGGATCGGTTAGTATACGGAACGGATATGGGTACCAGCGCCAAAATGTATAGTACTACCTTCCGGATTCTGGAAACGCTCGACGAACATTTTTACGAATTTGACCAGTTCGGCTATCATTGGTACCTTAATGGGTTTGGCCTCGATGACGAAACGCTCCGCAAAGTATACCGCGACAATGCCCTTAAAATTTTAATGAAGTAAGCTTATTTAGCAAATTTACCTGGTGCTGAAAATAGCAGGGTGCATTTCTATCTGCATCAGCACCTGTAACTGTTGATTTTAAAAGGCTTCACGGAAGCATTTTATACTTTCTTCAACTCCATTTAAGTACTATCAATTCATATAAACTGGATATTAATCAATAAAAGTAAAAACCGTGATTCCAGCAAATCTTCACTATAAAGTTGCTGAAATCACGGCTTTAACTTTTTACAGATAAACTTTGTGAAAGAAAATCAGAATTAACTACTTACAAAGCTCCCTGAATAATCTCATCCACTACTAACGGATCGAGCAAGGTGCTGGTGTCGCCCAGGTTAGTGGTATCACCTTCGGCTACTTTGCGTAAAATACGCCGCATAATTTTACCTGACCGGGTTTTAGGCAAGCCGCTCACAATTTGTATTTTATCTGGTTTAGCAATTTTGCCAATGTGTTCCACTACCGTTTCAATTACTTCCGCGCGAAGGTTTTCTTCATTGACTGGTGCTTCGTCGCCGCAAATAACAAAAGCATAGATGCCTTGTCCTTTTATAGCGTGTGGATAACCCACTACGGCGCTTTCTACGATGTGGCGGTTTTGGTTAATGGCATTTTCAATTTCGGCGGTGCCAAAACGGTGCCCCGATACGTTTATTACATCGTCTACGCGGCCAATAATCCGGTATAAGCCATTCTCATCGCGCCGGGCGCCATCGCCGGTAAAATATAAATTTTTATAAGTGCTAAAATAGCTCAAGCGGCAGCGTTCGTGGTCGCCGTAAGTAGTGCGAATAATGCCCGGCCAAGGGAACTTCATGCACAAATAACCTTCGGTTTCATTTTCGGTAATTTCTTCGCCATTTTGATCTACCAGTACGGGTTGCACTCCCGGTAAAGGCAAGCCGGCGTGGCTGGGTTTCATGGGCGTAACTCCCGCCAGCGCAGAAATCATTATGCCCCCGGTTTCGGTTTGCCACCAGGTATCTACCACGGGACATCTTTCTTTACCCACGTGGATGTGGTACCAATGCCAGGCCTCTTCGTTAATAGGTTCTCCCACCGAGCCAAGGACTTTTAAAGAATCCAGGCTATACGATAAAACGTGATCCAGGCCAGCCGCCATTAGCGAACGAATAGCCGTAGGAGCGGTATAAAAAATATTAACGCCGTGTTTATCAATTACCTGCCAGAAACGACCAGGATCCGGGAAGGTAGGTACACCTTCGAACATGACCGTAGTAGCGCCGGCCAGCAAAGGCCCATATAGTAAGTAGGAATGACCCGTTATCCAGCCAACATCGGCGGTACACCAGTAAATATCACTTTCGTCGTACTGAAAAACATTGCGGAATGTATAGTCGGTGTATACCATGTAGCCACCGCAGGTATGTACTACCCCTTTCGGCTTACCCGTAGAGCCGGAAGTGTACAAAATAAACAGCATGTCTTCCGAATCCATTTCTTCGGCTTCGCAGTTTTTATCTACTTTTTGCAGCTCTTCGTGCAGATACACATCCCGACCGGGTACCATTTTCACGGCCCAACCTAACCGGTCTACCACAATTACTTTTTTTACGCTGGGGCAATCTTCCAGGGCTTCGTCTACTACCCTTTTTACCGGAATTTGTTTAGCTCCCCGGTTTAAACCATCCGACGTTAAAACTACACTGGCTTCGGCATCCTTAATGCGGTCGGACATAGAATTAGCCGAGAAACCAGCGAAAATAACCGAATGAACGGCTCCTACGCGGGCGCAAGCGAGCACACTAAATGCCAGTTCAGGAATCATGGGCATGTAAATACATACCCGGTCACCTTTTTTTACCCCGTTGTTCCGCAAAACATTCGCAAATTGGCACACTTTCTCGTGCAGCTCGCGGTAGGTGTAGCGCACAAAGCGTTCTTTCGGGTCGTTTGGTTCCCAGATTAGAGCTAGTTTATTTCCGCGGGTTTTGAGGTGGCGGTCGAGGCAATTTTCGGTAATGTTTAATTTTCCGTTAACAAACCACTTTACCCGGGGTTCTTCAAAGTTCCAGTCGAGCACTTTGTCCCAGGGCTGCCGCCAGGTAAAGGTTTGGGCTATTTCGTCCCAGAAGCCTTCGGGGTCTTTAATACTTTTTTGGTAAGCAGCCTGGTAACCGGCGAACGAATGAATACGTGAACTCATAGTTTCAAAGGTGATAGTAATAGGTTTAAAGCCGGAATTTGCGATTTTGAAGCGGATTAATCAATTAAATCGGCTAAAAGATTTTTACCTTTATTTCCAATAAAGCTTTATAGGTTCTAAACCTTTAAACGGGCCAGAACAAATTAGGGGGAAGGATAAACTTTTGATAGATTTAAAATTATCCTCTGTAGTTCTCCTTTATGATAAATTAAGGAAAGACATTAATTAAATGATAGAGGCTAAGTTAGGGGAAAAGCTCCCCTCCTAAGTTTAGGAGGGGTAGGATTGGTTGTTTTTTTATTAAAGCTGCGCGTTAAAATGAATATTTATTTTTGTCCAAGTCCTTAGTTGGTAGTGGCTTTTACTTTTTCTTTGTGGTACAAAAGGGTAGCCTCGGGTATCGGCTTGATACATCGTGCTGATACTCCGAGGTAGAAGAGTTTTTTACTAAAATTTAATTGGCAGCCGCATTTACCTCGAATATTCCGAAAGTGTTGTAGTCTAAATCTACAAAATAGCCTTGCCAGCACCTACCAGGAATGGCAAACTTGGGTAAAGCTACTAGTCCGCCATTTTGTAGAATTAACTGGCTGGTCTCGTCAAAACTTTCTACCTGAATGGAACAAACAAAGGCATTGGTACCGCTTTCCGGCGCAGGTACCGAGGCTGGCCTTTGTAATAATCCGCCATTAATACTGTTCGTCTCAATCCGGTAGTATTCGATGGGTACGTATTCTTCTTTTATAAACTGCCAGCCAAATACATTTCCATAGAATTGGATATCCCTCTTTGGGTTAGAAGACTGAATTTCAAAATAACCGATGGTATTCATTTATATAAAGAAGGTATTGGTACGTTTAGGAATTTTTTAAGTAGCAGAATAGTAGACCAGTTTAAATGGAAAATCAGGCAAACTTCTAAGCTTTTAAATTGTGGAAATTTATTGCCGATTCGTTATTTAGCGTACTACCGTATAATGAAGCCCTATGACACCGCATGGAAATACTTTGTTGGTTACAAGTTGCAATCCTGTTTTATCGGCAATTTTGGCGAATACCGGAATTCCCCGGCCCAATATAATGGGATTTATAAATAACCAATATTCATCAATTAGTTGGTGTTCCATTAAATTGTGGGCAGCAGTAGGACTTCCAAAAATAAGAATATTTTTGCCGCTCTTACTTTTAAGCTTTTCTATTTCAGAAACCACATTATTGCTGATTATGGTAGTTTTGTTTATATCCGCCCCTTTCATGGTTTTAGATAGCACTACTTTCTCTGATTGATTATACCATTCTGAATGTTCTATGTCGTGCTTGCTGGCATTAGGTTCGTCGGCGGCAGATGGCCAGTAACTATCCATCATTTGATAAGTTACCCGGCCGTATAAGGCAGTATCCGCCTCTTTAGTAAATTCTCCCACCAAGTCGAACAATTCTTCATCCACTTTAATCCAATTCATTTCTCCGTTTGGGCCGGCAACAAAGCCGTCTAAGCTGGTGTGTAAGGATAAAATTATCTTTCTCATGTTTTAATTCTTCTTAAGCTCCAACTGTACCTGTTTCCACTTTTCCGGCTCGCTGGTAATGTACAATAACAACGCCACTGGGGGTAACGGTACTTTCTACTAAAGTAAATGCTGCCGGTATCGGGCCATCGTTAAACAATTTTTTTCCTTGACCAAGAGTTAACGGGTGAATCATAAGCCAGAGCTCGTCCACCAAATCATTTTGGAGCAGCAGTTGAATGAGTTCACCACTGCCCCAAACCTGTATAGCCGAGCCATCTGAATTTTTGAGATTTTCGATTTCTACCTGGTTATTAAAGAAAACGGAGTTTTCCCAATCAGATTTATTTCTGGTCTTAGACAAGACGTACTTTGTAACATTATTAATACTTGGCCATGCATCTGCGTGCTGGGGCCAGTAGTTCTCCCAAATTTCAAAGGTTTTTCTGCCCAAAAGAAGATCTGCCGGTTTCAATAGTTTTTCCATAATCTTACCAGAAACTTCGTCGTCATAAGGTGCAACCCAACCACCATACGCGAAACCGCCTGATGTATCTTCCTCGGGTCCTCCAGGCCCTTGCATGACGCCATCCAGTGTAATCATGGATAACACAATTATTTTTCTCTTACTCATTATAATTTATTTTTTATGGCTTTGTTACCAAACAAATCTCGTGAATAATACGCGGCCGTATAGGGTGTACTTGCGACAATTTTGGGGTTAAAAACGGCAGTAGAAAAAGGATTTTCCAGATGATAAAAATTCTCCTTATACATAACTACTAACCGTTTTAGACTTTCTGTTCGGGCTGGTTACGAAGCACAAATTTTTAATTTACTTTTAAATTCAGTCCAAGCACTGAATAGTACCTTTACCCGTTTGCCTGCCCAGTGCCAAACTTATATTAGTAGTGCGGGCTTTGTTGTTTGCCTTTGCTTCACCATAGGTATTATCGTGTTAAGCTAAATAATAAAAGATCATTATTTGCTTGGTCAGGTTTATCTGATATTTTAAAGCCTAATTTGTTTAAGAGATTGGTAGAGCTTTGATTGTCTTTATGAGTAAATGCTTCTATTCTGGTAAGGCAAATTGTTTGAATACCATACTCAATAACTTTCTCAGCAGCTTCGTGCATTATACCTTGTCCTTGATAATCAATTAAAAGTTCATAGCCCATCTCGCATTTACTTTTTTCGTCCGAAAAGTCAAATAAGCAAATTGTTCCGATTAAATTTTTGTGGCCCGTAAGTGTAATGGCCCAATACAGGGAATCATTATTTGAAATATTGCTATTGACTCTATTGATGAAGGTAATGGCCTCTTCGAGTGATTTGCTTGGTTGCCGCTCAAGATACTTGTTTATATGCACGTTAGAGCGAAGCGCCCAGATTTCTTCCTTGTCACTATCGGAAAGCTGCCGAAGTGTCAACCTTTTCGTTGCAAGGGTAGGGAAAGGCGTAAATACCTTATTTAACTTTTAGAAATAGCTTTATTTATTTCTGTTTTAAAATCTACTTATGGACTTACCGCTAATCGTAACGTGTTTATGAAGTTGTGGTAATTGAAAAAAAGTAAATTTCAATCAAGCACAAAAGCAAAGTAGTAATTTAAAGTCGAAGGCGCGTTCGTCCAGCCACAATTTCATAAATTCACGGAAAGGGGTTCGTTGTTTTCGGCTTATACTTTTTCGTTATATTTTGGATCAAATTCCACAATCCATTCTATACCGTATTTGTCTCTGAACATTCCAAAATAGGATCCCCAGGGGCTATCGCCAATAGGCCCTTCTATTTGTCCACCTACCGAAAGCCCATTAAACAATTTGTCTGCTTCTTCTTTACTTTCCGTAATTATTACAATTTTACTTCTGTTCTCGTTTTCGTTTGTTTTTCCCATACTTTCCGGAACATCATTCGCCATCAACATATTACTTGTACCAATAGGCAAAGCAATATGCATAATTTTATTTTCCTCTTTTTCTGCTACCGGAAATTCAGGACTGGCAATGTCTTTGAAACGAATAACTTTGGCGAACTCTCCGCCAAATACCGATTTGTAAAAGGTAAATGCTTCTTCGGCATTTCCGTTGAAGTTAATGTGAGGATTGATTAGTGCCATAGTTGTTTTATTAATTTTAAGTTTTAAACCTACTGCTTAACTACGAAATAATTAGGGTTTATCGCGTCAAAAAAGGGGTTGATTGCGACAAAAGTTATGTGTAAATATCAGAGCCAAATTGGCGAAAGCTATTAATTACATTGACGCGGTCAATATCGTTAGGTGAGAAGCAAGCTTTCATCAAATTTTCTAAACCATCTTGCAAGTCTGTTCTTCTGAGTATAAAAGAGGCACGATCTTCTTGATAAGGGTAATATTCAACCCACTCAATTTAATTGTTTTTGTCAAATTAGTACCTAATCCAGCCAGTTTTATCTGTCTTTACTTTAGTAAGCCTTTCTTTATATTTTTCAATGATTGCGGGCATGGTTTTAAAGAACATTTTATGATTTGCATTTGGCTCAACTATCAGATATAAGTAATAACATACGCTTATTAGTACTATGAAAGGAGAATAAACGGAGTAGTATAGTTGCTTCTTACACAGGTCCACCTCAAAACAACCGATAACCGCTTCCAATAAGTAAATAATTTTACTTATTGGAAGCGGCGTTTGTCATTCTATCAACATAAGCACGAAATTTTAGCTTACAAAGCCGTCGTTGCATTCAAAAAATTTAAATGCACATAAGAATTTGCGGAATCCGGGTAAATCCGTGATTCTAATAATTACTCGGCGCCGATCCCTAGATACGTCCTTAGCTTTTCAGATTCAAATTTTTCAGCCGCTTCCGGTTCCGGATTTACTAAAGATACCACAATACCCGTTAAAAATGCGGCCGACATAGAGACCAAGGCTGGATTTTTGAGCGGGAAAATAGCTTCGGAATTTTGTAGAATATCTACCCAAATAGTAGGACTAAGCACAATAAGCACCAGCGATAAAGTAGCGCCCGTAGCAATGCTCCAAACGGCACCTTGCGTAGTAAATTTCTTCCAGATAATCGACATTAGTAACGCCGGAAAATTGGCGCTGGCCGCAATAGAAAAAGCCAGGCCCACCATAAAGGCAACATTCTGGCCTTTAAAAACCAATCCTAAAACAATTGATAAAATTCCCAAGGCTACGGTAGCGCGTTTCGCTACTTTCATTTCGCCTTTTTCGTTTGAAACACCTTTTTGGAACACGTGCACGTACAAATCGTGCGAAATGCTGGAAGCACCCGAAAGCGTTAAACCGGCTACTACCGCCAGAATAGTGGCAAAAGCCACAGCGGCAATAAAACCCAGAAAAGCCGTACCTCCCGTTTGTTCAGCTAGCAGTAAGGCCGCCATATTGCCGCCTTTGTCAATGCCTTCGATAATGGGTTTGCCCACCAGCACCATGGCCGAGAAACCAATAAAAAAAGTAAGAATATAAAAATAACCAATAAAACCAGTGGCTACGAAAACCGATTTACGGGCGGCTTTGGCGTCGGGAACGGTGTAAAAGCGCATTAAAATATGCGGTAAACCGGCTGTTCCCAGCATTAAGGCCAAGCCTAAGGACAAGGCATCGAAAGGATTCGTAATAAAGCCACCGGGAGAAAGCATGGCCTCGCCGTACTTATCGGCCACCGATTGAAATAAATTAGCCGGACTGAAGTTAAAAGTAGCCAGAGATAAAATTACCAGTACTGTGGCTCCGCTCAGCAATAAAACAGCTTTAATTATTTGCACCCAGGTAGTAGCCAGCATACCACCGAACAAAACGTAAGCCGTCATAACGCAGCCTACTACCACCACCGCTAACTCGTATTGTAACCCGAACAAAGTTTTTATTAAACCGCCGGCACCAACCATTTGCGCAATTAGGTAAAAAGCAATGGTCAGCAACGAACCCACCGACGAGACAATCCGGATGGGGCGTTGTTGCAGTCGATAAGCTACTACGTCGGCAAATGTGTATTTACCTAAATTTCGCAATGGTTCGGCAATTAAAAACATAATTAATGGCCAACCCACTAAAAAACCAATCGAATAAATCAGACCGTCGTAGCCTTTGGTGGCTACCATACCTGCAATGCCCAAAAAAGAAGCAGCACTCATGTAATCGCCGGCTAAAGCTAGTCCGTTCTGAAAACCCGAGATATTACGACCCGCCGCATAAAATTCAGAACCGGTTTTTGTTTTTTTTGCGGCCCAATAAGTAATGTACAGAGTAATCAACACAAACAAAAAGAACATAATAATGGAAACCGGATTAGCGGTGCCTAAAGTAGAAGCAGCCGGCAGGGCAGAGGCCTGCAGTAATAGGGAAGAAGTAAGCATGAGATAACTTAATTGGCGTTTATTTTATTTTTTATTTCCTGTACTTCGGTGTCGTAGGTGTTATTGGCCCAAAAAACGTAAATACCCGTTAACAGCCAGGCTGTTACAATAATGCCGAAACCAATTGGCAAAGCTAAGGGTAAATAGCTGCCAATTTTGGTGGCGAGTAACTCTTTATCAAAAGCCACCACTAGTAAAAAACCAATGTAAATTACCAGAATGGTTATGGTAAGTAGCAACGAAACCGACCAGCGTTTGCTAACCAATCGTTTAAATTCCGGACTTTCAATAACGGCGTGTGCTGTTTTGTTGGGGTGATGCATATTTGGGAGAGTTAAAATAAAATGTTTTCGTTCGTTTCAGAGTTAATTCAAGTATTTTATATAAAGCGTTTATTCTTATTTGATTTTGTTGCCTAAACTTACCTGGTACTGGACCCATTATACCAGGCGGATTTTAACTATAATACAAAATTTTCCCACGTTGGTAAACAGCATAAGCAACGGATTATAAAGACAAAATAGTAATCTTTCCCGATTGTCTAGTTAACCTAAAAATTTCATGAAAGAGAATAGGCTTAAACTATAATTTAAATTTAGCCCAATACGCTGGCTAAATATGATAAAATCCCCGCAGAAAATCATGGTATAAGCTTACCTTTTCTCCGAACTTTTTGCCTTGACTTCGCTAATAAGTAAAATAGAAAATGAAGAACAGGGATTTCAAAAGAAGAAAATCCTCTTTTCAAGTATAAGTGTCTGAACAAGGAAAAGCTAATTTAATAGGTTCTTCAGAAGGCAACTAGTTAACCAGGTAGCTAGCTAATGTACTCCCGAAGGAAGACTTTGATAAATGCGATTTTACTTTAAATGGATTTTGTTCCTTTACGATACAGCTTTTTAGCGCCAAGAAAATTGGCGCAACCTTACCTAACGGGTGGATACTTACGGATGAATTTGCGGAAGTAATGAATAAAAATAGGAATAACAAGGAGCAAAGGCCACAGGTGCAGCAAACCAATTAATAAGGCTACCATAAAATCCCAGCCACCCTGCAAAGCATTACGTACCCGAACGGCAAAACTGGTATCAGGCAGCGAAGTAGTGGCTAGTTTTTGGTAATAATTAAGGTTAATGGTATTGTAATTGGTTTGCCGGTTCAGGTAAGTAAGGCGGGCTTCGGTACTTTCAATTTCTTCCTGCATTTGTCGTAATTGTTCTTCCACAGTAATAATGTCTTTTACCGTTTTGGCTTGTTTTAGTAAATCCAGGTACCGGGCTTCTACGGCTTTTTTAGTTTTAAGCCGGGCCGAAATATCAATGTACTCAGTGGTTACATCTTCGGCGATAATATTTTTTGAATCGAGGTAAATACTTTGCTCGGTAATACCGGTTAGCAAAGATTCAAACTGCGCTGGCAACACTTTAATGATTAAATTATTTTCTAAAGTATTATCGGTCCGGGTTTCGTTAGCAGTTAAGAGTTGCGCCTTATATTGTTGAATGAGTTGATTTATCGCACTTGTACTTTTCTTAAAATCCGATACCTGAAACTTTAAATTGGCCGTCCGGATTATTTTAGCATCTATCGGCGAGCTTTTAGAGATAGCTTGTTGTTCTTCATGCTTTGCATACGAAGCATCCATGTTCTGGAGAACCTCTTCAGGAGCACTCACGGGAGGTTTCCTGAGTTCTTCTTTTGAGACTTGTTGGTTATCTTTCTGGCAACTAAAATGGAGTAGAAATAGTGAAAAAATAAAAAATCGGCGGAAACAGAAGAATTCTTTCATGTAAGTAATGATTATATAGATTTATTAAAAGTTTTTTCTTTTTGTTAACTAAAATATAAATAGGATTTAACCAAGCAGCTATTCAGCGCTGGTAAATGAGTTGATTAAATAAATTTGATCGGCAAACAATAAGTAACAGGTAGGACAGCTTGGGTTTGTTATTTACTTTAAGGATGCAGCAATGGCACTTTCTGCATAAAAGAATAGTTTAATTTTTATTTAAGGCTGTGAATGGGTGAGTTAGGAGAGTACCTGAGTTCTTCATACCAATGAATTTATAGGTAATTGCTAGAAATAAAAAAAGAGGCAGAAATGTATAGTTTCCGCCTCTTTCAAAATTTAATAAATATAATTATTTCTCGGCAATAGCTACCCCGTTTTTGTATTCGGTAGTTTTTAGCAATTTTCCGTCTTCTGTAAATTGTTTCCAGGTGCCAATCTGTTTGTTATAGCGGTACGTACCGGTAATTTCGGGTTTGCCCGATTCGAAAAATTGCTGAAAAGGTCCATTTTTTAAACCATTCTTATATTCGGTTTCGGATTGCACTTTGCCGCTGGCAAAATAGGTAGTTAATTTACCCAGAATTTTACCGTTCTGGTAAGTAGCTTTTTCTTTAATCTGGCCGTTTTCGTGGTAAGCGAGGCGCTCGCCGGTTAGTTTTCCTTCCAGGTAGGTTTCTTTGGTTTGCAGTTGTTTACTGTCGTAATACGTTTTCCAGTCGCCGATTTTAACGTTGTTTTTGTACAATTGCTCTTCCTGTACGTTACCGGACTCGTAATAACTAATAATTTTCCGGTCTAGTTCTTCGTTCGCGAACCGGATTTCCTGCTTTAATTTGCCGCTTGGGTAAAAATATTGCGCCAACCCCGTCATTTTGCCTTTATCAAAAGTTACCTGACTCATTTTCTGGCCATTTTCGTGATATGTCCGGGCCGGACCATCGGCTTGGCTGGTAGTATTTTTAAATTTAGTAAGTACCCGCTCTGTGTTAATTTTACCGTCGGGGGTAATTACTTTGGGTTTTACCAAGGTGCTGGTTTTGTAATTAGTTTCTGATTTTAACTTTCCGGAGCGATAATACGTGCGCACGATGCCGTTGCGTTTGCCATTCTCGTTATTTGCTTCCGATTCTAACTGGCCGTTATCGTAGTAGGTTTTGTAAGAACCATCCAATACCCCATTTTTGTAAACGGCTTCGGTGTGTACTTTTCCGTTAGGATGATAGGTGATGGCCGGGCCACTTTGCTGACTTTTTACATACGTAATTATTGATTGTAAGCCTCCTTCGGGATAATATTCCTTTACTTCTCCCTCGGGAAAGCCGTTTATAAAAGTAGCTTCAGTTTTTGGATTGCCGTTTTCGTAAAAAGATTTAATGGGTCCGGTTTGTTTATCGTCGGTGTAGCTGGCTTGCTGCAAGGGCTTGCCATTCGGGTAAAAAGATTCGAATAAACCTTGTCTTAAGCCATTTTGGTAGGCCACCTTTACCCGTTTCGCTCCGTTCTCATAAAATTCCTGGTAAATGCTATCTTGTTTGCCGTTCGTAAAGTGAGTAATGGCTTCGAGTTTGCCGCTCCGGTAAAAGCGTTTGTAGGTTCCATCGGGCACCGTGTCGGGTGGAACGATATAGTAAATTTGTTTAATGGCCGTGCGTTGCAAGTCGTGGTAACTAACAACTTTTTTCCGGGCATTCTGGGCCGCACTTGTAAAGCTAATTAAAGTAAATAAGAAGAGAAATAAAATGTATCGCCAGGAATAAACCATGAATAAGCCTTTAATAGAATAAAATAGCCTTACTTAGTAACGCAAGGCTGTTTGTAAATGGTATACTCCTCTGCCTAAATCCAAGCTAAAAACAGGGGAGGAGAGGCCGCAAAAGTTGCGCAACTAATCTTATAACATTTTGCGCTTTTCATTAATTTATTTCGAGGTGATTTTATTAGGAACAATTTTTAGTGATTACTGTTTGGGTATTTTGTTTAAAGGTAAAGGCAACACGCCAGCATATTTGTTTTAAAGCCAATCTATATTTAATGAAAAACACAGCCTCTCCTTCTCTTCCTTAGCTTTTTCTTTAAGGCAGAAGATTTACAGTTTTTCCAGTACAATGGCCGAAGCGCCACCGCCTCCATTGCAAATACCCGTTACTCCAATTTTCCCGTTCTTTTTATCTAGTACGTTTAGTAAAGTTGTTACAATGCGTGCGCCGGAAGCACCCAGCGGATGGCCCAGGGAAACGGCACCCCCAAAAACATTTACGTTACTGTTTTTTAAATTTAACTTCTGGTTATTGGCAATAGACACCACGGCAAACGCTTCGTTTATTTCGTAAAAATCTACTTCTTCGGGCGTTAATCCCGCTACTTTTAACGCTTTCGGAATAGCCAAAGCGGGCGAAGTAGAAAACCATTTAGGTTCCTGTTCAGCATCGGCGAAGCCTAAAATTCTGGCAATGGGTTTTACTCCTAGTTCTTCGGCTTTTTCTTTACTCATTAGTACTACCGCTGCAGCACCGTCGTTTAGCGTAGAAGCATTGGCAGCGGTAATGGTGCCTTCTTTATCAAAAACCGGTTTTAAACTGGTAATTTTATCGAAGTTTACTTTGGTATATTCTTCGTCTTCAGTTACTAAAATGGGGTCTTTGCCGCGTTGCGGAATTTCTACGGGTATTATTTCATCTTTTAACTGACCGGCTTGCGCAGCGGCGACTGAACGGCGATATGATTCAATGGCAAATTCGTCTTGCATTTGGCGGGTTATTCCCATTTCGCGAGCCGTGTGTTCAGCAGCATTACCCATGTGATAATCGTTGTACACATCCCATAAACCATCCTTTAACAAACCATCCGTCATTTGGCCGTGGCCCAGTTTGGTACCAAACCTCACTTTATCCAGGTAATAAGGTACGTTGCTCATACTTTCTATGCCACCCGCCACAATTACGTTTTTGTGCCCCAGCATAATAGCCTGAGCGGCAAACATGATGGCCTTAGAACCGGAAGCGCATACTTTGTTAACAGTAGTACATTCTACTTCGTAGCCTAAACCAGCGTAAAGAGCAGCTTGCCGGGCCGGCGCCTGACCTAAGTTCGCCGAAAGCACGTTGCCCATAATTACTTCCTGCACTTCGTTTTTAGCTACCCCGGCTTTTTCTAAGGCTCCTTTTATGGCAGCAGCGCCCAACTGGGTAGCGGTTAAAGCGGCTAAACTTCCCCCGAAAGATCCAATCGGCGTCCGGACGGCGGATATGATATATACTTCTTTTACCTGCATAATGGTAAGCTCAATGTTTTAAATATAAAACGAAATAAAAGTAAGAACCGGATAAAGCGCCCTAAGTTTTTCGATTCTTCTGTATCTAATTAATCTTAATATTTTACCAATCCGGTTTGCCGGAATTGCTTTTACGGTTACTTTTCCGCGGAATTTGTTGTAAGTACTGGACTTCGGATTCGCGCATGGCATCGAGCAGCATTTTTGCTTTTTCCGGTGTCAGGTTGGCTTGCCGCAGTCGTTCGTAAGTAGTTTGACTATTATTGTCGTTTTCGTCGCTTGCTTCGCTGCCGCCTTTGGATGAACTACTTCCGTTACCCGAATTGCCGTCATTGTTTAAACCACGTACGGTACCCGGCAGCATACCGCTTTTTTCTTCTTGTTTTTGATTGGCACCAACATCGGATAAATTTTCTTTGGCGGTACTTTCTCCATTATCTGGGTTATTTGAGTTTGCATTCGGCTGAGGCGGATTTTGTGTATCGGAGTTAGCTGGGTCCGGCATTTCTTGCTGGGTGGTGCCTTTGTTGTCTTCTTTCTGGCCGGAGTTCGGATTTTCTTTTTTCTGTTCTTTCTTATCCGGGTTAGATGGCTCCGGACGAGTAGGAGGGACGCTTGCCTGATCTTCTTCGGGATGTAGAACTAAATATTTCTTTAACCATTCGTAATTATAGCGAGCCTCTTCGTTTAAAGGATTCAAAATCAAAGCTTCTTTAAAATAAGCCAAAGCTTTTGATTTATCTTCCAATACGGTTATTACTCCTAATTGCAAATTAACCAAAGAAGCCATCCGGGCCGGCGTTTTGGTTAACAAGGGTTGGTAGTATTTTACGGCCTCACCCATTTTCTTTTGTTGAAAATAAGCGTGTCCCAGATTAACCCGTACGGCCCGGTCGCGCACCTGCAGCGAGTCGTTTAAGTATTTGTAAAAGTAAATAGCAGTAGAAAAATCCTGGCGGTTATATGCTGTCTGCGCTTCGGATAGGTACTGGTTTATACGCGAAATCTTGGTCAGCTTTTGACTAAAAAAAGCAAGTAACACCGCTAGTATAATCCAAATTCTCATAACCTGATTACGTTAAAGATAATCAATATATCGAGCATAATAAAAATAAAGGCAATAAACAGCGGGTAATAATATTTATTGGCCCGAACGTCTACGGTCCGGGTTTCTTGCCTTTCGCCTTCAATGGCGTTAATGGCGCTGATTAACCGGGGAATTTCGGAGGAATGCGCTCCAATTTCAAAATACTGTCCATTGGTATTACCCGCTATTTCGGCGAGGCGTTCGGCGTTTAATTTACTAATTACCCGTTTGCCTTTATCATCAGTAACAAATCCTTTGGTTAAGGGGATAGGTACCCCATTTTCAGAACCCACTCCTAAACTAATTACCCGAATATTTTCGCGATTTAAGTCCCGGTAAATGGGGTTGAGGTTAGGGCTAAAATCTTCGCCATCACTAATCAGTACAATTATTTCGGCCCGTTTTTCCGGAATGTTCGGCTGGTTATTGGCTTTAAACTTAGTTAAAGCGAGTTGCAATGCCACTTCGTAATTCGCTCCGGCGCGGGGTAACAAATTTGTATTTAAGGTTTCAGCAAATAACAGCAAGGCACTTTGGTCGTACGTTAAGGGGCACTGCACATAAGCATCCGAAGAAAAAACAATAAGGCCAATACGGTCTGAGTTAAACTTTTGAATGAGCTGGCGGAGTTCGTATTTTACTTTTTCTAAGCGCGAAGGCGGTACATCCCGGGCATTCATCGAAGCCGTTATATCAACCAGAATAAAAATATCTTTACCGATAGTTTTAATTTGTTTTTTCATGGCCCCGAACGATGGGCCCAAAAGGGCAATTATGATTAAAACAAAATAGACGGTCCGGAAACCAAACTTTATCCAAACTACATTTGGCTTTTGTTTAAAATGCCGGGCCAGGCGGTGAATTCTGAAAATATACCCCAAGTACAAAATCAAGAACAAAATGCCCGTTAGTATCTCTAGTGAAGTAATGGACTGATCCCAATTCATGCTTGCGTGATTCGTTTACTAGCTTCTGCCAGCAAATTTTAAACTTATTTTCAACCAAATGTATAAATTCTTTCCGGAGAATTACGAGGTGCCAACCTAGCCTTATTTCTCTCATTTACCTTATTAAAATTGTTTCACGGGTTAAATAAAGTAAATACTAGCTTTATTCTGAATAAAACGAAGCACAGGAAGCCATATTATTTTTATGATAAAACCTTAATGCAGAATATTTACTTGAATAGAAAAAATAAAAAATGTAGAAGGTGCTACAGCAAAAAGCAAATAAGGCTTTCCGTTAAAAAAAAGAGAAACTTAATCCGGTTCACTTAAGTGGACTTTGTATTCTAAACTCGGCTTAACCAATTATAAAATGGCTGAAAATTGGTTAGTAGCTGTAAATCAGAGCTTACTAATTAATTTTAAAATTCTGATTATTTTAAATTGAAAAGGCATTGAAGAAACTAGTTTACAACAACATTAAATTATTGCCCTGAGAAGGAGTTATTTAGTATAAAATGCTAAATTTTTTTCGTGGATTTAGGAGGAGTTTTGTATTTGTAAAAATTATTCTGGTATATTTGCAATCTCTTTAAACGAAAGAGCCGGAGTGATGGGTGAGTGGCTGAAACCAGCAGTTTGCTAAACTGCCGTACCTCTAAAGGGTACCGGGGGTTCGAATCCCCCTTACTCCGCAAATTTTTTTTGACATAAAGTTTTTTATTCAAAAAAATAACTTAAGTTTGCACCGCCTTTCAGGAAAACATCTTTTAACTAAGTGCTTTTCTAAAATCGGTAAATTGTTCGGGGTGTAGCGTAGCCCGGTATCGCGCCACATTTGGGATGTGGAGGTCGTAGGTTCGAATCCTGCCACCCCGACAAAAAGCCACTAATTTTATTAGTGGCTTTTTTATTTTCAAGCTTTTTTGTTTCTGCCTTAACCTATCTACCCCGGGTACTAATTAAAGCTTTCTAATAATCTCCTTTCCTAAATTTAAAGTAGAATAGGCTCTGTTTTAAGGTTTGCGCTATTAAAAAGTAAATTTTAGATTTAATTTATTAAATTAACCTTAAAACAAGGAGTAGTTAAATTCTTGTTTGCAAAATATTATATACCCCACCTTTATACTTCTTTCTTAATGAACCATATGAAGCAAATTAAAACTAATTTATTCATCTGCTGGGTAGTTGTTGGTACCTGGCTACTAATTATTTCGGCTAATGCTTCTAGCTTTGCGGTCCCGAAGGCATCTTCTAATCCATTGCTGACTTCCTTTAACCAATCCATCGACTTTAAATCCGTAACTGCGGCTCATATAAAAGAAGCCACGGATCAGGCCATTGTCAATACTAAAACTGCCCTGGGAGCCATTTATGCCCTTAAAAATGGAAAACATACTTTCGAGAATACCATTTTGGCTTACGATGACTTATCTGACCAGTTAAATTCGGTGGCTATGGGTATTAATATTTTAGCCAATGCCAGTCCTGATTCGGCAGTACGCAACCAGGCATTACGCAGCCTGGAAGTTTTAGATAAATATGATAATCAATTGAGCCTCGACGAAAAGTTATATGCGGCAGTAAAAGATTTTTCTACATCTAAAAAAGGGAAAAAGTTAAAGGGCGCTCACCTGCTTTATGTAAAAGACTTAGTTGAAAATTACGAACGCGATGGCTTTGCCCTTACTCCCGAAAAACGCAAGGAGTTGCAGCATATTAACGATAAAATATCGGAACTGAGCTTAGCATTTAGTAAAAATATTGCTGCCTACCAGGATTATTTATGGGTGCCGGAAGCAGAACTGAAGGGTTTGCCGGAAGATTACGTGAAAAGTCTGAAAAAGGAAGGAGATAAATACCGCATTGGTTTAGACGGACCTTCTTATACTACTTTCATGAAGTTTGCTAATTCGGAACCTGCCCGTAAGCAACTGTACATTAAGTACAACAACCGTGCGGCCGATAAAAATGTGGATGTACTCCAGCAATTGTTAATAGAACGCCAGAAGAAAGCCCGGCTCTTAGGCTTTCCTACTTACGCGGCCTATCAGACGTCGAGCCGGATGGCTAAAAATCCGGAAGCTGTTTGGGAACTGGAAACCAGCCTGGCCGAAAAAGTAAAACAAAAAACGCAAAGCGACCTGAATGAATTACTGGCAGTTAAACAAGCTTATCTGAAAGAATCGCCACCGACTTCGCTCAATATTTGGGATGCTTCTTTTTACTCCAACTTGCTAATGGTTCAAAAATACCAGTTAGATCAGGAGAAGCTAAAAGAATATTTTTCGTTGGAAAATGTTTTAAGCGGGTTGTTTCAAACAACGGAGCATTTATTCGGGGTGAAATACGAAGAAGTAAAAAACGCCTCGGTGTGGCACCCAGAGGTGCGCATGTTCGAAGTAAAACAAAATGGTGCCACCATTGGCCGTTTTTACCTCGATTTATTCCCGCGGGATAATAAATATACCCACGCAGCTTGTTTTCCCATTCGTAAAGGCAAAAAATACGCGACAGGTTACCAAATCCCCACGGCTGCCCTCATCTGTAATTTTAATGCTCCCAGTGCGGATAGACCTGCTTTGCTCACGCACCGGCAAGCCGAAACCTTTTTTCATGAGTTTGGCCACGTGCTGCACAATATGCTTACTACCGCCGAGTTAGCCGGGCAATCGGGTACTTCGGTAAAGCGGGATTTTGTGGAAGCGCCTTCTCAGATTTTCGAAAACTGGGTTTGGGATTATAAGGCACTGCAATTATTTGCCAAACATTATAAAACCGGCGAGGTGCTGCCTCCGGCTCTGCATCAAAAAATGATGGATTCCCGGAGCGTAGGTTCTGGTCTGGCCGCTTCGGCCCAAATTTTTTACGGTACCTTAGACATGACCTTGCACGATAAATTTAATCCCGAGGGTACCCAGACTACCACCGACGTACTTAAGGAGGTGCAGAATAAAGTAATGCCTTATCCGTACCTGGAAGGTACCCACATGCAAGCAGCTTTCGGTCACTTGACTGGCTATGGCGCGGGTTACTACGGGTATATGTGGAGCAAAGTATACGCCGAAGATATGTTTTCGGTATTTGAGAAAAACGGGGTAATGGATCAGAAAACCGGTTTACGCTACCGCAATATTATTTTAGCGAATGGTTCCAGCCGCGACGAATACGAATTAGTAAAAGAATTTTTGGGCAGAGAACCCAACCAGGAGGCTTTTCTAAAATCTTTGGGCTTGTAAACTAAATAACCTGCCCCATGGCATATTACCGACCTAGGCAGAAGATTAAAGGCAGGTTGTAAGAAATGCTGGTCAAAATTTGCGCTGTTCTTTATATTTTCTTTTCTTTGCACTCTGAAAAAAGCGGCGGCCTTATTGCTGCTTTTTTGTTGGTCTCGTAGCTCAGCTGGATAGAGCAACTGCCTTCTAAGCAGTAGGTCTTAGGTTCGAATCCTAACGGGATCACACTGATAATTAAGGAATTACAAAGTAATTTTGTAGTTCCTTTTTTTATGGTTTAAACTCTGGTTTAAACAAGTCCTATTTGAAACTTCTTAATTAGTAAATGCTTCCTGAATCTTTATTTATAGTAATAGGTATACTTCTTCTTTTAAATTAATCCATTCTTACTTCCCAATTAAATATGAGCCTTTCAAATGAGCATGAAAAGTACCTTAAAGAATTAGGTGATGGATATGTAAAGAGTACAGAAGCATTTGATAAAACTTTAATACTTATCTCTTCTGGAGGGTTAGTTCTCTCAATGACTCTCATTGAAAAAATAATTGGTTCTGAACCTATCCTGAATATTTTACTTGTTCTTTCCTGGATTTGCTTAGCCTTAACTTTAACCATAAGTCTTACAGGACACTTTTATTCAACAGTAGCTCATGGCTCAGCATTCAATAGGTATATTAGAATTGTAATATTAAATACTGAAGAAACTATTAATGAAGATTTACTAAATAAAGAATGGAGTGCTTTTATAAGAGCATCTAATAAGAATAACAAAATCCTAAGCACAAATAATTACCTTGCATTTTGTGTGCTTATAATAGGTATTATATTTTTAATTATTTATGCTTCAATTAATATTTTAAATCATAAACCTATGCTTAAAGAAAATACTAAAATTTCTCCTAATATATCACCTAATCCAAGGCCTAAACCTAACGAAAAAGGACTACCATTACCTATACCCCCTAGAAATCCTCCATCAGTACAACCTCAACAACCTCCTAAAAAATAATGGACACTTCAAAATTAACTATTTGGTGACATATATAATTTTATCTTTATAGGAGTAATGCCAACCTACCTGGACTTTGTCATTATCAGCTAAAATCCTATACATAAATGAAAATTTAGAATTGCCCGTAACTTTTAAAGGGGAGGAGCTGCTATTCCCTGTTCGATTTATTACTACTGGCTATACCCACAAGTTAGAAGTTAACGTAAACTGCCAACCTATTTTATTTGAACCAGATGAAGATCAGAACTACATGAATCTTGTTAATCAGAAGCAATTACACCATTTAAAATTTCTAATTTATTGTAGGATTTAACTATGAGAATATTTAAATTAAAAAAAAGTTTTAAGGTACCTACTTCTAATGTGCTAAAAACATATGGTGTTAAAATAAAGCACTTGACTCCCAATATCCTATAGGGTTTGGACTTTACCTAAACAATGGAAGTTCCCCTTAAATAGGAGACAAAATTCACCATTCTACTGAATTCCATCCCTTAGTTGTCCAGCAGTAAGCCTTCTATGTCAAACCACGAACTTCAACAGCATTTGGATCGTTTGCAGCTGCAAGAATATGCTCGCCAAGAGCTCTCCGGAACCAACAAAGCTCAGGCCTTCATAAACATTGTGGCAAAGGCCTCCGATATAATCAATTCTCGACCAATTACTGAGTCTGCCAGTACTGAGCCAATTTCCGAGCCTTTCTCCGAAATGGTAGAGCTTATTGAGCAGGTGCTGATCGGTGAAAGTATGTTTAATGATGAGGGGAGATCGGAGGGACCCTATTTCGTTGGTTTGAATTCAAATTATAATGGGTCAAGCGGATTTAAGCCGGAGCTAAGGGATGATTATTTTCAGGTTCAACATGCAGCTGCTGGCCTAATCATAGGTTTCAAGGGTGGAATAGGCGGCGAGGTATTGGCACGGGCACTGGAGGCTGAGCCCCAGGATGATGCTCTCTACAGCGCTACTGCTGCGGTTGGGCAATGGCTTGTTGCAAAGTCCGTAGATCAGGCTGATGTTCCCTTCCAGACGCCGTTGTTTTATGACAGAGGTGAGGCTTTAAATATAGTTCCTTTGCTTCTCCTTGAGTCAATCTGTGACAATAGTTGCAAACTCCCTTCAGCAGAAGATTTACAGATCCATACCGACGACTCAAACAGCGATACGGTACCAGACACCTCCACACAAATGTCCCCGCCTGATTTCAATGAAAGGATCGGTGAAGATCCATTCTCCAATGCTTTGTATCCCTTCTTGGGGAATGCCCATGATGCAGCAGTGAGTGACTCTGGATATCCGACGAGCCAGCCTACCGAAGGTGTAAACCCGGCAGAAGCACTGGACCAGGAACTGTATCCGACGAGCCAGCCTGCTGAAGGTGTAAACCCGGCAGAGGCACTGGACCAGGAACTGTATCCGACGAGCCAGCCTACCGAAGGTGTAAACCCGGCAGAAGCACTGGACCAGGAACTGTATCCGACGAGCCAGCCTGCTGAAGGTGTAAACCCGGCAGAGGCACTGGACCAGGAACTGTATCCGACGAGCCAGCCTGCTGAAGGTGTAAACCCGGCAGAGGCACTGGACCAGGAACTGTATCCGACGAGCCAGCCTGAAAGTAGTGTTGGCTCTGTAAGTGATAGCAATGAAGTAGGTCGAATGGACTATTTAGACGAAGTTGAGGAGGCGTCTGAAGTTGGCGCGATGGATTACCTGGATGACTTTCCGACGAGCCCGCCTGAAAGTAGTATTGACCAAGTAAGTGATAGCAATGAAGTAGGTGGGATGGACTATTTAGACGAAGTTGAGGTTGTCAACTTTGGAATAGAATTACCTTCATCCCCACCTGGCTCAGTGAATTTTCAGCAGGAAGTGGATTATGAGCAGTAAATCAAATTTATCTGGGCAGTTGAAGTTGGTGGAGGCAATGATCGACTCGCGCAGATATCCGGAGGCGATCCAGGCTCTCGACCAATACCTAGGGCAGCATCCCAAGGATCCTGAGGTCCTTCACCTATATGGTATTGCGCTGTCCCGTTCTGGAGATAACACTCGGGCCGAAACCATCTTCCGCCGCATGATCGAAGTAGCACCAGGGGATGACCGAGGGAATTATAACTTGGCTCTAACCCTTATTAGGCTGGGTCGCACGGAGGAAGCACGCAAATGGCTGAAAGCTGCTCTGGATGCAAATCCTAGTCTGGATCGGGCAAGACGGCGCCTGGAAGACTTAAACGTTACAGCAAGTAAGGTCGGGCAGCCTTCGGGCATTACTTCCCAACCAATGGAAGCTGAATTCGAGGAGCGTCTTGGGCCAGGCGATTTACTTCGTTCAGGAACCCGCCGACTCAGTTCTTTCGCTGGCCATTTTGTTTTTGCGGCATTACTCATAGTATTAGGATTGGCGCTTTTCCTTACGGAGCAACCTGGCAGACTCGATTGGCTAGCAGGGAGTCTCACCTTTCCGAGCCCACAATTTTTTGAGCGGCAAATTAATGTTGTCCAGGGTCAAGGCCTACCTGTGGGGGTGTTACGTGAAGAGTTAGAAAATGCACAGAAACAGCAGGCCTTAACCTCGGCAAAGTTCGATCAGTTGCTGATTTTCCTCGCTTTTTTCGCACCTATCGCGGGAGTACTCCTCATAATTTACGCCATTCTAGCCGCTAGCCGCACCCGATATGATGTTTATGAACGCCGGATTAACTTGGTAAAAGGGGTGCTCAGCCGGAGCCGACAAAGCGCTTGGCTCTTTGAGATCAAAGGTATAGAACTTAGGCAACCCATCTTTTTGAATCTCACTCGTAATGCAATGCTCCGGATCCGCCTCGAAGACTCCTCTGTTATGAATATCATTGGCTTCGGGACAGTCGGAGAACAGGAACGGTTATGGGAGGAGCTTAGGAACGCAGCCCTTGTCGAACGACGAGTAATGAAACGCTGGTTTGTTTGAAAGTGTTTTCTGCCCGGACCGCCTCTTTATGTAGGAACTGGGGCGACCACACCTAATACCCCCTCCCGAATAAGTACTTAAATAAAAGGCAATACTATATACATTTAAGATTGTTGTAATTTTTCACATATTGGAGTAAAAACATCAAGTAAATCACTGGCAAACTTCATTAGAATAAAATAGGGAAGAGGTCTGTTTATAAAAGAAGAATGTTCCAATATATATCTAACGTGTTCATTGTCTAAGGTATGCTTTACTTCAAGTCCTTCAGGGTGACTTCCTCCTAATATATTAGAAACGCGCTTAATTAGAGTTTCTCTAGATATTGAATTTCTTTCCATTACACCACTGTTATTTAACTTGGCAATTTTGACTGCTTCGGCACCCAACCATTCTAAAAAATTTAATTTTTTTAGAATAAAACCTTTGAACATTATATTCATTTGGGAATTATCAAAATGTTTATAAACAAACCAAAAATTTCTAACACTTAATTCTGAAGATTCTTTATTTATTTTACATTGTACTCCTGTAGCATAATCAAAATTATCTGTGGGTAACATAAAGTCAAGTTTTCCATCAACTGTTTTATGGTTTATAGTTAAACCTAATGGAATTGGAGCTATTACATAATTATACGGTCTAATAAGTTTTTTTAAACTACCTGTATAATCTTGACTATTAAACCTAGTGCCAGGTGCATATTCTTCCAAAAACTTTTGGACATCCATTTTCATGTCTACCCAATTTCTTAGTGTATGAGCTAAGTCTATTAAACTCACTTTTAAGTCTATTAACTCATTTTCATCGTAAATTTGTTTACTATAGTCAAAATGCTTTTTAAGCCTTTTGGTATATACAATTATATTGTCTATTTTTTGTTTTTCCATAATTGTATTTCATTTTAAGATAAACCTTGTTTTAAAACTTAGTAATATAATTTTAATTAGAATACAATGAAAAAGCGAACCCATAAACCCATACTTTCACACGTATGCGTAGCACTACTCGGCAAATTTGTATTCATGCATTAGATAGTAGAAAAAAACGGTGTGCTGTAAAAGGAACCTTTACCTGAAAGTCCTATCTTTCTGAAGGATAAACAGATTAAAAACCTTAAGTAACATATAACAAGGAATGGATAAACATTATTGATAAGAAGCCTAAATATGGCGAAACCATATTGGTTCAGACAAGGGATAGAAACAACAGAATTCAGCACCATGTAGTACAATGTGTTCCCATTTATTTACTGCTTTACGATATAGGTATGCTTTAACTGGCATCTAAATAATTATTTCATATTTAAATACTGTCTCATAGAGCTCTTCCTAAAACAGCTTGCAGGGTAGATTCCCTGGTAGTACCTAAATGCCTTTTAACCTCAGCCATCAATTGATTCTCATTTTTTTCAATTATTAGATTTGTTGTATTAGTTGGATAGCTAGAATCAGTTTTCATTAAATCTAAAGTATAACTTGAAGTCTTTGCTGGGGATTTTTTACCACCAAAAGATAAAACTAATCTAAGTTGGTAATTACTTGCTTTTAGCTCCTTGTTGGAAATAATAAGTAGTTGAGAATTCATCATTGGTACTCCAAAATGCAACAGTTCTTCATGGCCAGTTATTATGAAAGGCTCTTCTTTTTGGTATTGACTAAAGAATTTTCCTGGATAAGCCATTAAACGATAAGTAAGTTTTTCCTCATTTTGTAATTCAGAAAAGTTAAATATCAATATTGTAAAATTCACAGTACAAACCTCTGAAATTACATCATGGCTTGCCTTATCAAATTTTAAATATGCTTCTATATTTGGATATTTAATCTGCTTAAATAAGGCCTCTATAAAATGGTGAGGAGCAGGCACTGATTGACCATCGAGCCTCATATAATAGGTGTTATCTGTTTGATGTGGAGAATATTGACTTTTAGCCACCTCAAGCACGCAAATGCAGCTATTTTCCCCTTCAATTATATTTACTGTAATACCATTTGGCAATGGAGTAATGTTACTTACTAGTTTGTTTATAAAATTATCCTTCTCTATTATTCGATTAAGTGGTGTAATCTCTCCTTCAAATATTTCCTCCTTCCTTCCTTCAACCCTTTTACCTTTAGGTGCCCCCCAAATTACTAAGCCACCTTCCGAATTCAATAAGGCACAAACAGCTTTATAAACTCCTTTTAGTTTCCCTTCAAAGTCTCCGTTAGGATTGTACGATTTATATTCTACTATATTAGATTCTTGTTGTGGATTCTGGAAATAGATTTTAAGGTCCTGGATTGTTAATTCATTTAATTCTTTTCCCAATAATGACTTACTAAAACTCATATGTGCTTAAAATATTAATTAATTTAGAAGTACCTACAGATGGAGTAGTATTAATAAATTGTAAATTGTCAATTAGGTTATTAAAGTTTGAAAAATTATTACCAACTGTAAGTTGGCTAAACTCCTTAATACCTTTATAATTCTTAATATTTCTTTTTTATTTTTTATACTCATTACTATAATAGACTAATAAGTGCTTTAAGGCTTTTTAACTATAGTTACAGCAAGTTAATTATTCAAATTGGTATAATTGGAAATCAACTATAATTTTCTACTGCTTTGTAAGCTTTTTCTATAAAGTCCATTGTATTATCCACATATTTTCTTTTGCTACCACTTATGGAGTTATAAAAGTAACTTGCCTCCGTTTTTACATCGTTTATGTCTTTTTTCATTAAGTCAACAAGGTATGCAACCCAGTTAAGATGGTAATGATAAGATGCACCTCCTTTAAATGAATTCTTATAGTTAAGCCATCTTATACTTTCATGAAATTCACGGCCAAGAATTTTCTTATGTTTCATCATTAATTCAAAACTATGATGAAGAACCACAGAATAAACATCCATTTCTTCTTGCAGTAAATAAGCATCTATCAAAGGTTGCCCGAAGAATAATGAGTTATCGAAATCCGCAGTAAACTTGCCTTGGCTAATACAGCCTTTTATAGGAATTCCACCTTTCAAACAACTATCTATAAATAAAGCTGATTGAATCATTATATGATTCCCATCGTCAATTGTACTTCCATTTGTAATAAAAATAATAGAGTCAGAAAAAACAGTTGTTTTAAGAATAGATTTTCTATATCTACTATTGTCTGAAGCCTTCACCCTGGTTACAAGTCCTTGTAGTTTTTTTAGTATTGTTGAATGTTCATTTGTAGCTACTAGATTCTTAAAGCCCATTATATCATAGAACCCAACAAATCAGTTACATGTTTTTTTTCAATTATTTTTCATTTTTTGTATTAGCTATAAATACCAAATAAATGGCGTAATTCTTACCTACCTTAGTTTAACCATTAACCTAAATCTGGTAAGTAAGCATAAAGCACGGAGGTTTAAGGTATTATATGAAAAGTTTAGGTTAAATATTGATTAATCTTATTTAGCACCAATTATTATTTTAAATAGTACCGTTTTAAATAAATTCACCCAATATAAATAACTTCTTCTTCCTCTCTCTCTAGGAAAAGAGCAATTATTTTTTCTTTAGGTATTTCTAACTCCATAATAGTTTTCTCCTTATCCTGCGTGGCAATATTTCTCCAATAGTCATCCCTAAAAAACTCAGCTACTTTAAGATTTAATGTCCAACTCACTCCATAATCACCAGACAGTTTTTCTTCTACCGTCATTGCTCTATAGATTTTCAACGTATCAGGTAATGCTAAAAGGATTGCTTTTTCCTCTTCATTCATTAACACATCTCTATTAGGTCGCTTGGATCTAAAAGCTCTTCTAACAAAATCCCTTAAGTGATATAGGTTATCAGAAGAAGTATAGGCTGACTTTAACCCATACCAAAATAAATAACTACTAATATTAGGCTCATTATTATTAATTCCTCCGACTATATCTATAAAAGCATCAAATCGGGTAAAACTATCTACTCCTATACCGAAAAGTAATGAATCTATTTTTTCGGGGGTTTTTATAACCGCTCTCCTTCTTGCCCTTCTTGCTTTAATTACTATTTTCTTATATTCCTGCTTTAGGTTTTCGTCTTCCTCCGGCGTTAGTTCTCTACATAAATTTGTAATTTCCATTAATTATTTAGGTTTTTAAGTTTAAAAATTTTCTTCTAACTCCTTATTTATTTTATCGTATTCAGCTTTCGTCATTCGAGTAACTTGAACAAATCTATCCGGGTATCTGGCCTTAAAATTTTTTATATAAGCATCTACTTCGTGATGGAGAAATGTTTTTTGGGTTTGTAAAACCAAAGTTTCGGATTCTGATTCAACTAGAATTAAATCCATTATCTTAAAGAATCGGCCTATTGGCTGGCCAGACAGTATAGCTTGTAGAGCTTCTATCTTTTGTTTTCTGTTCATCTGCTTGTGTTTTTAAATAGGCAGGAATATCTGTTCCGATTGGGTAGCATACTATAACAGTGGAGATAAAACCTGGTGGAAATAAACCTTTATCTTTGTCTATTTCTTCCTTAGTTACTGGTTTACCAGAAGTATCGTAGTACTTATCCGTTCCATATTCATTATGAAAGGTCTTGATGGGAGGCAAACCATATTTTAGGATGCGTAACAGCCGCAAGTCTTTTTGCAAAATAGCATCAATAACTTGCTTACGGTTCAGGCTCATTATCTTCTGGGTTTAGAATTTTGTCAATTAATTCATCCAATTGCCTATCATTTAAATTATCTAACTTATTCGTTACAATACTATTATGTTCTATTGCTTTTAGGCTGGGTAAACTGTATTGCATCAGTTTTACATAAAAATCCAATTTTTCCTTGGGCTTAACCTTACCAAAATCTTCCTGTATTTGGTCAAAGTTATCATCCAGGAACGCAGTAATTCTTTCCCGCATCCCCTTCGTGGTTTTATTAGACGAACCAAGTGGTCGGCCATTAGGATTATTTGTTTGTCCTTCTTTTAATGGCATATCTGTTTATTTTTGTTGTTTACAAAAGAGTTATTTATAATAATATCCTTAGCATCTGGGTGGTACCTTAAAATGCTATTCTATAAGGCTTATAATTTTCTTTTCCGTATGATTAATTTTATTGGCTCATTCATTTATTCCCGGTTGGATGTTAAAACCTGTTTAAGTGATTGTAGTCGGTTTAAATAGGGTAAAAAAGCCCGTTTACCTTCGTTTGCCTTTACAGTAGCTAAATGCCCGGAAAGGAATAAAGAAACATTTACTATGGTGGTGGCTTGGTTTAGTTTTACTGATTGGTTGGTTAGTTGAATCCCAGAAAAATAAGATTCCAGTTCGATAATGTTCCAATCAATATCAAGTTCTTTTAAGGGTATTTTATTACTTGATGTGCAATAGTTTTCCTGTGTACTCGCGTAATTAGCATTTTTTTCCAGGTATTCGACTGATGATAATTGTTCTGGTGGGCTTTGGTCTTCTAAATTTATAATCGTAGGTGTTGGTTCATTAGGTAGGTCCCTAAATTTTCCTAAATCATATTTTATCAGGTAATCAGCTATATCCATGGATTGTTGCCGTTCTACTTCTGAAGCATAAACCTCTAATAGATCCGAAACAATAAACTGGGTTCCGGGAATCAGTTTGGAAAGTTCTTTAGCCTTACTGTCCCAATTATTAAAAACGTTTAGGTCGGGAAACAGGCAAACTTTACGTCCGGCTAAAATTTGGCACTTATCAGCATTCAGATTAGATAAACTACCAACGGCAAGCCAGATAAATTCAGGTAAATATAAGCTAGCAATAATGGCTGTTTTTTCACTCTCTACTAATGCGACGGATTTAATATTATCTTTTAGCAGATGAGTGCCAAAGTAGCATTGCTTTAACTCAAATTCAGGCAGTTTCATAGCTTTATGTGCCCAAGTAATATGATTGAATGGTTCCTTCATTCTTCTACCGGAGGTGGGATCGTAAAGCATTATTTTACCCGTCCTTACTTTACCGTGTACATCAATCTGCCAAAATATAGTCGCTCCCGGATCACTTTTATAACCCGGAAAATCCTTGCTGCTAAACAGGTACTTAGAAGTTCCTATCTGATACTGTTCTATTACTGGTTTAATAATTTCAGAACCAAACACATCTGTTAACCATTTTACAAAATTGTTTTGGTGGTACCTGGTTTGGCTTTGTTTAACCATCTGATATGGAATATAGGAGGGTGCTGGGTTAGTAGCAGGCTTACACTTATTTATTCCCTTAATAGGTTGCCATAGATTAGTAAAATCGCCACGTTCCTGTTGGCTTATCATTTTCGCGTATCCATTCGAATATGGGTTAAGATAGTACCCGCATTTTTCTTCTCGATCGCATCGGCCATACTGTGCCGGCAATGGCTCGGAGGTAATTATATCTAAATAAAGCACAAAGGTTTTTCTGCCACAATCTGGGCACCAGTGCTTTTTGCTCCCTGGCTGTAAAATATAGCGGTGTATGGAAGTCATGGTTTGAAAGTTGAGTTTTTTCGAGAAAAAAGAATTTGTTTTTAGCCTTGCACTATCTACACCCTCTACACTTAAATAAAATATAGGTGTAGTAGGTGTATCTAGTGTAGCTTAAAAATTATCTTTTTTTTCTATTGAAATTTTCATTCCGTAATTCTGCCTTATAATTTGATACCCTATTGCTTTTAACCTCTTACTAAAAGTTACACTTTGCACTTTTATAAAACCACAGTCTAAGCAATAGCTTTTATATTCATTATAAAGGTCTTTAAAGGCCTTGCTTTGGGTAAGAGAGATGGAATATTGTTCTTCCTCTAAGAACATCTTAACGCTATCGGATTCTGTTTTATATTGTTCCCTGGCTATATGAGAGGCTTCGCAATGAGTAAATTGCTTCTGTTGGAGCAGTCGGTTTAGTCCTTCCAGTACCCAATTAAAAACGCCTGAAATCTCACCTTCAATGATTTTAATATGTAGCTGCTTATCCTGTTCCGCTTCAGGGATGGTAACATCAAAAGGAATAATCAGGAACCGTCTGAAAAAAGCATCTGATTGCTCCACGTCCCTCGGTAATTCGTTGACATTAAAAATTAACCGGGCATAATCCGAAATCTGCATCGGATTCCCGTAGGGCAATCTCGCAGAAACGGTTTCTCCAGATGCTAGTTGTTTAAAGATTGCTGCCTGAAGTTTACCACTTATTTCGCTAGCATAATTCACCCGTTTATTGGCGATCATGGCTCGGTAGTAACCATTTTCGTTAGTAAGGTCTTGTAAGGAGTATTGGGAAATATTTTCGTTTCCTAACATAGCCTTTACTACTTCATGGAACACTGATTTTCCGTTGGCTCCCGTACCATACAGGAATAAAACTTTTTCCTCTTTTATCGTACCGTTTTTGATAAATACATAACCTAAATATTCTGATAGTACCTTTTGTCTCTGTTTGTCGGGTAATACCTTACTCAAGTAGGTTTCGAACAATGATGCTTTAGCTTCAGGATTATATTCAAAAGGTAATTGATAGGTGAGAAAGTCAGTTTTATCAAAATCTCTTAATCGCGTTCCCTTCGGTGTAACTTCAAAGGTTCCGTTGAGCAGGTTTATTAAAACAACATCTTTGGACTGTTCGGGAGTAGGAAGGTAGGCTGTTGCCAAAAATTGTTTAAAGAGGTGTTCCCTAAATTGGTAAAATTGGGCCGAGAATTTAGTAACCCCCATTTTTTCGGCTGCTTCCCCTAAGAACTTTTGAAAGGCTTCTTTGTCTATAACTGCCCAATAGGCACCATTGTACAAGTAAATGAAGTCTAGATTTTTACACAACCCCCACTTATTCTCTTCCGCAACTTTAAGTACGTTATTTATAGATAAGACTAAAAGATGTTTTGTGTTGAGCTTTAACTTTTCTAGTTGCTTTATTATTTCTTTTGCTTCATTACTGCCAGATTCAGCAATCTCTAAATTTTCCCTTAGCTGCAAAACTTGGGGAAAAGCGAGTGCTTCGAAATCTAATGGTTTGAATTGCTTAAGAAGTTGAGTTAGAATTTCAGTGTGGCTTAAGGGCTTAGCTTGTTTAACCAACTGCTCAACATGCTTAATAATGGTTTCCGGGTTAACCATTTTGTTGCCCCTCCCTGGCTTTGAATTCAGCCATTTGCAGAAAGAGTTCGAAACGGGATATCCCAAAACGATCAGCCGCAATGGATAATGCCTCGCTACCCAAGGGGGCACATAATTGACTGCAAGCCTTTAAAAAATGTACTATTTTGTTATCTTTGTCTTGTTCATTAAACAAAGAATATTCAGGCTTAAGATTATGTCTTCGCTCCATGATCTTAAGCTTTATTATTTTTGGAAGTTTGAATAAATGCCTCTGCTTCGGCTTCAATCTCTAAAATGGTTTTGCGGGTCTGGGAGCTTAACCATTGGTCAATTTCAGATTTTCGGAACGCTAAACGCTTTCCTATTTTTTTATGAGGTATTTCTCGGTTGTGTACTTTGCTGTAAATGGTTGTCTTAGCAGGGTTGCCGGGTAAATACGCACAAAGTTCATCAATAGTGAACCAATGGTCAGCTACAGGTTGAAGAGTGTTGTTTTTTTGAAGTACTAGCTGTTTAAGGTCTTCTAACTCAATAAATAATTGAGTAACAGCTTTAGGTAGTTGTTCAAAGGTTACTACAGGTCCATGTTTCATTACAGTTATTATTTAGGTTAATAATACTGCAATGGTATTATGATATTAAGGAGTTATTTTTTTACAGGCAAAACGGGCAAAAAGAAAGGCAAAGCGGGCAAGAAATACTACCATTTTTCTTTTGTTCTGCCCGGTTTAAAAAATGTAGGAATAGTTTTAGCATCCCAATTATCAAAGCAATCGGTAAATAAATTGATGAATCTGTTTTTTTTATTCATGGGATATGCATACTGCGAAACAGCCAAGTCAAACAATTCATAAAACCTTTTTATTATAAATCCTTTTTCTGTAGTCGTACAATTTATCTTTTGCATTGGTTGGTTGGCATCATTTAAAAACCCTTTTTTTAAAAAAGAAAGAAGCTGTTCATTGGTCAGGAATACTTCGCCGTTTTTGCTTTTCTTTTTAGTCATTATCTCAAAATGTTTTATAACACCCTCCATAGGTAACCCTTTCCAAAATTGATTTTCGGCACCCCTAATTTCTAAAAGAATTTCATCATAATTAGTTTCTGGTTGTTCTATGGATAAGCTTAGTTGTGCATTTGGTTTTAATATAAGCCTTTTTTTAATAGATGGTAAAGTTACATTTACTACTTTTATTAAAGCTTTACAACGATGAATCAAATCCTTGACCCAAATCTCGTATTGACCATAAATTTCATCTGAAACCCGCCAGTCAAGTGTAGTATTATTTTTGATTAGAAAGAGCTCGTGTTTAGCAACAACTTGTTTTAATTCACGCTTTTTACTTTTTAAAGCTTCAATATCACTTCCTTTATTGTTAATTATATCGTAAGCCTTTTCATAAACAGTTTCAGTCAAATCCTTTGTTTTAAAAAAATGTTGATAATTTTCTGCCTTTGTTAACCCTGTATACATTATTAATTCTGATTCCTCCGCAGGTAAATCGTCTCCATTATATGTTTTGTCCATTTGTTCTATTTTGCTATTCGGTTAAGTTCTTGTATTTTAAAGTAAATTTTCAGCAGCAGTATCTAAAATAGAATTTTCAAAGCTTTTTAGATAAACTTGGGTAATGGCTTCACTAGCATGGCCAAGGGATTCGCTTATTATAGCTGTTCCTACGCCACTTTTCTTTAGCACTGTCGCAAAGGTATGCCTAGCTACGTAAGTAGTCAGAGGAGTAGAGATCCCAGCTAAATCCCCTATATTTTTAAGTTCTCTATTTACCTGGCCTATAACTTTCGTAATTCGGTTATCAATCTGAGTAGGAGTAATGTGCCTAGTTTTATCGAGGATAGGGAAAATGTAGTTTTCCGGAGTAGCTCCTGTAATAGGCTGCCAATGCTCTATAATCCTTTGGGCAGGCTCAAGTAATTTAAAATTTAGTTCTTTTCCGGTCTTACTTCGATTGTAAATTAACCGGCCAGCTACAATATCCTTCCATTTTAGATTAGCTATATCAATAAAGTTAATTCCGGAGCCGTAATAACTAAATAGGAAATATTGCCTAGCGGTAAAAGATAAACTTTTTTCAGGCAGATGTAAGGCTTCAATGTTTTTTATTTCCTCCTTTGAGATTGCTCTTTTTCGGGTACTCGTATCGAATTTAGAAATTTGAAATACTTTAAAGGGGTAATCCTGGAGCCTAGCTGCATTTTCTTTTATAGCTCTATTGTAAATGGCTCGTAATGTCCGGAAATAAACGGATAAGGAAGTATCTGTTAAATTATTACCTCTTAAGTATGTTTCGTATTTAATAAGGAAAGAATAATCTAACTCGAAGAAAGTAAGATCCTGATTTTTTGTAAATGCTCGAATGGAACGGTAGCTATCTTTATAAGTATTAGCGTTTCCAATCTGCTTAGAGGTAAAGAGCCTATCTATTGTTTCCTGGTAAAAGCTGAATACAGTTACCTTCCTAACTCTCCTTTCTATTCCTTCGATTAGAGAGGCAGGAGTAAATTCACGTTCTACGGACTTTAATTCTAATGCCTTATCGTTATACTCGCTTAATTTTTTATTGATTATGCTTTCGAGTAGAGCCCGTTTAGGATGGTTTTTTTTGGGTTCGTTTTTTTCGAAGTTCCAGTATTTAGCGGAGCAGGATATACCTAAAGATTTGTAGCTTACTTTCCGGTTTTTCGTAACCCTTAACATTAACGGGTGTTCTCCATTAGAAAGCAGTTTAGATTTATAAAGGATTACAGCGACGGTAGTATTAATGTCTTTCATTGATCTAGTTTAAACACTGGTTTAAACATTGGTTTAAACAAATGTACCAAAACAATGCAAAACAAACAAATAATAAACAGATAGTAATTGTGGTAAAATTGTTAAATTACAGCGTTTTAGGTAAGAAAACAGATACTATTTATAAATAAATAATACTACTAAGTTACTGCCTTCTAAGCAGTAGGTCTTTGGTTCGAATCCAAACGGGATCACATTCATTGTGAGGCACTTACATGAAGGAATTCGGTAAGTGCTTTTTTGTTTGCACACAATTTGGATACAATTTACTTGTTTGCGAATCAGATAAAAATATTGTGTGATATCAGGTCCCTCCCAATTAAACTACCAAATTGAACACTTTCATTTTAAAAATTATAAACATTTGAAGGATAGCTTTTAGCCTTTATTCTAATGTTCTTGGGTATAGAACCTGTTTAGAGTTTTAGAGTTTTATTAATTTTTCGGATGAAAAGGACCATAAAAGCTAAAAGGTGCAGGTTGACCCAATGGATGGCTTTGGTTTCAAACCGGATGAGTAAAGCTTTAAAACTATCTAACCAGGCAATGGCTCTTTCAATCGTGTTCCTTCTTTTAAATAGTTGCTCCTCAAAATAAAGAGAATCATCTGATGGTTCTCCATTTCTGGGATTAAAAGCATTATTAGCTTCTATTTTCCTATCGGCACACAAACTTCTAAACCCATCTGAGTCAAAGCCGGCATCGGCCTTTAAAAATAAGCCCTCTGTTTCAATCCCTGCTTCTTTTAGCAAATTACACAGTTCTGTAAATACAAGCCCTATATCATATAAATAGTGATGAACACCTGCTTCAGGCTGACTACACCCGAGCATTTGTCCCTTTTTATCGGCCAAAACAGGCTGTTGCAGGTAGTAGCCGCTTTCCTGGTTTAATAACTAATGCTTTCTCCTCCATTCTGGCAGACCGTCTGACTACCATATACTTGTACACTTGATAAGTCTGGCAATCGGCGTTGGCTTTTTAGAAGGCATACCCAGGCCCTAGTCAAACTGCCCTCATTTGCCCATTTCTGAAAATGGTGGTATACTCCCTGCCAACTGAGCCATGGGGTGGTGAAAACCGCTTATAAAGATAGCTCCCGCCATTGACACCCTGATTTTTATTTTCTCAGGCATGCCGTCTTATAATACTAAAAAGGGAGTTTGATTGAGGAGATGTTCCATTAATATAGCTTCCAATAAAAAGGAAACTAGGTAATTATTAATAGAATAGTTTAGTTAGGTACTACTATAACGTGAACTTGGGAAATAAGGGCAATAGGTAAAAACCATAAGGCTGTAGGTTAGGTAGAAATAATACCACATGTTTCACCTCACCGCCAGCCTTATGTTTGTGATAGATAGTACTAAAATAATTGAAGTGTTTTGCTTCCTTGATGATTTCTGCAAAGAAGTTGCTGCTTATTATGCTACTCATCCCCTTCCTGCCGGTTTAACACCGCGGCATCCCGCAGGCAGAAAAGCTTCTCTATCCGAGAGTGAAGTACTCACCATTCTGGTACTTTACCATTTATCAGGCTTTAAGTGCTTCGAGTACTTCTATGAACGACTGCTCTTACAGCAGCTCAAGAGCTTCTTTCCCCAAGCTGTTTCTTATACCCAGTTCCTGTGCCTGTCCCGTCAAGCTTGTTTCCACATGCTGTTGCTGGCACAATACCGTTGCAGCCTTTCTGAGCACACCCAACACTATTACATTGATTCTAAGAAGCTGCCGGTTTGTAACAACCACCGCATCCACAGCCATCGGGTCTTTGTAGACTTAGCCCAGCGGGGCAAGTCCTCTACCGGTTGGTTTTATGGCTTTAAGCTACATCTAGTAACAAACCAGCAGGGACAACTCATCCGCTTTCTGCTTACCCCAGCCAATGTGGCGGATAATAACAAGCAGGTGCTTGGGTACTTGTTAGCTGATTTAAAAGGTAAGTGTTACGGCGATAAAGGCTATCTGACTTCCCTACTGGAAGAGTTGCTGGAAAAAAGGCTTGCACTTGGTTACTAAAGTCCGAAAAAACATGAAAAACATGCTGCTGAGACTGCCAGATAAACTCGGCCTAATGAAAAGAGGAACCATAGAAGCAGTCAATGATATTCTGATTAGGGTCTGTGACATTGACCATACCCGTCATCGGAATCCGCTTAATGCCCTGGTTCAGATTTTCTCCATACTAACTGCTTACTCCTTTCTGGATCATAACAATCCCAAATTTAAACGACTTAGAACCATTGCCTAATTCCCGAGTTAACGTTACTATAATTATATATCTTACAGAATAATAGTACTCCTATGAAATACTTTTCCTTGATGCTCCTGGTTCTACTTCTATTCGTCTATCCTGATCTCCGAGCGCAAACAACCGCAAAAGAAAATAATCAAGAACTGGACAAATTATTTGCCTCCTTTAGTGAAGAAGAAGTAAAGCTTTTTCCTATCTGGCCACCTTTCGAGGCGACAACCGCTATAATGATTTATTACCCGCTGAATTCACGGAGAGTTATCGAGTTAAGCTGAAAACCTTTTATACTCATTATCTAACTGCCTTGATTCAATTCAAAAGAGCGGACCTGAATGAAAATGATCGGCTTAGCTATGATATATTTAAATGGCGCCTTAACATGAATGTAGAAGGGCTGATGCGAAAGGATAACCGCCTACCCTTTAACCAGTTTGTTTTTAGCCTTCCTTTACAGTTTGCGCAATTGGGCAGTGGAACAGGAATACAACCTTTTAAATCCGTTCAGGATTACCAGAACTGGATAAGCCGCGCTACCGCTTTTTCTGCCTGAGCCGACAGTGCCATAGTTTATTTTAGAAAAGGGATGGCCGAGGGCATTGTGCTGCCCAAAACATTAGTGACCAAGATAATTCCGCAATTGAAAGTTTTGTCACGACCGACGCCAATAAAAGTGTATTTTATGGTCCTATTACTAATTTACCCAAGGATTTCAGTGCTGCCGAAAAGCAGTAACTAACCACTGCTTATGTAAAACTGATTAACGAGCAGCTCGTGCCGGCTTATAAAAAACTCCATGATTTTTTACAAAATGAGTATCTGCCGAAAGCAAGAACCACCAGTGGTTTAAGCACTTTACCCGGTGGCGCTGCCTGGTACAATTACCAGGTACGCTTGATGACCACTACTACTAAATCGGCCGATGAAGTGTATAACACGGGTCTTTCGGAAGTAAAAAGAATCCGAGCCGAGATGGAGAAAGTCAAAAACGCGGTGGGCTTTAAAGGTGATTTGAAGGCCTTTTTTGAACACCTGCGCACTGACCCTAAATTCTTCCCCTATAAAACCCCGGAGGAAGTATTAACCGCTTACCGGGTTATTCAGCAGAAGATTGACCCTAACCTGTCCAAAATGTTTCGGCAAACGCCTAAAACTTCTTTTGAAATTCGGTAGACAGAAGCCTTCCGGGCAGCCTCCGCTGCGGCGCAGTATAATGCTGGTTTAGCTGATGGAAGCCGCCCAGGTATATTTTACGTTCCGATTGTAGATGCTACGAAAGAAAGTTATGCCCGGGAAAGCCTTTTTATTCATGAAGCTATTCCGGAGCATCATTACCAGGTAATGTTGCAGCGGGAAAATGAAAGCTTACCAGATTTTAGACGCTTTGGCGGTTTTGTTGCTTATAATGAAGGCTGGGGATTGTATAGTGAAAGTTTAGGGAATGAATTAGGCTTGTATACGGACCCTTATCAGCAGATAGGCGCTCTGGGAGATGAAATCCAACGGGCCATCCGGCTGGTAGTGGACCCGGGTCTGCATACCAAAAGCTGGACCAGAGAAAAGGCGATTAGCTATATGCTGGAAAATGCCCCCATATCGGAGCAATTCGCTACGGCGGAAATTGAAAGATACATGGCTCTGCCGGGCCAAGCCCTTGCATACAAGGTTGGGGAACTGAAACTGCAGGAACTAAGAAAGAAATATACCAAACAATTAGGGCAGGCTTTTAATCTGGCCGACTTTCATGAGCTAGTATTGAAAGATGGCAGTATGCCCCTGGATATACTGGAACAAAAAATGGATGTATGGGCAAAGCGGCAAAAGAAATAAGTTTTAATTCTTTTTTCTCTATCTAGTCCTAGCGTAGATTAACAGAAAACGTCTCGTAAAACGGTCGTGGCTGTTGCACAACTAACTTGATGAATCTAGCCGTTAAAGAAAGATAGGCCTAGATTGTTGGAGTATGCAAGGCAAGAAGGTTTTTGCGGATGAGAAGGAGCTTCTCTTTTCGCTTTCGGCTCATGTGCCGGAGCACAACTTTTACCGTCAGCTGAAACAGCAACTTGATCTGGATTTTCTCTATGATCTTACCCAACCCTACTATGGTCGGTGTGGTCAGCAATCCATTGATCCGGTGGTTTTCTTTAAGCTGTGCCTGATTGGCTATCTGGAGAACATTGTCAGTGACAGGAAGCTGATTGAACATTGTTCCATGAGGCTGGACCTGCTCTATTTTCTAGGGTATCAGATAGATGAGCCTCTGCCCTGGCATTCTACTGTTAGTCGTACCCGGCAACTTTACCCCGAGACTCTTTTCGAGACGTTGTTTTATAAAATCTTTAGTATGTGTGTTGAGAAAGGCATGGTAGCCGGTCATACTCTGGGCGGTCGACTCAGCTCCTGTTCCGGCAAATGCTTCGATGGACAGCTTACTTTTGAAGCAGTCAGCTGAATCACTAAAGTTACATCTGAACTTGGTAAACACTAATAATTGTCCAACTAGTACTGAGCAAGCCAAGAAGGGTTACGCTAAACAAACGCCAGTTATCTTCGCCCCGGACCATCAATTAAGAAAGCTGCAAAAACACCAAGATACCTTAAAAGAAGGCTCTGGTGCTTTAGGTGCCAAACACGAAAAGGCCCGTTTGGTCACCAATAAAACACAATACAGCCCCTCGGACCCGGATGCCCGAATATCCGTCAAACCAGGTAAAACCAGAAGACTCTGGCTGTCATTGCAGTATTGCCGTGGATACCGGTCAAGGTGTTATTACCCATATCCAGTCTGACTTTGCGGATGGGCGCGACAGCCAGTATTTACCTCAGTTGGTCATGCAACTGCATGACCGATTGAAAGTAAGCCCGTTATTTATGCATGAATTGTTAGCGGATTCGGCTTATGCCAACGGGGCTAACTATGCCTTTTTAGAACAACGGGGTATTACCGGCTGGATACCTGTATTCGGTATGTATAAACCAAAAGTAGCGGGTTTTCCCTACGACAAAGAAAATGGCCAGTATACCTGCTCTATGGGTAAATCCCTGCCCTTTAAAGGTTTTGACCACACCGCAGAGGGCCGACTAATAAAAAACTATTGGGCCGCCCCTAAAGATTGTAGAGCCTGTGCTTTGAAAGCTACTTGTGCCCCCAATACCCGGTGTAGAAAGATCACCCGCACTGCTTACGACCCCGAGTATTTGAGAGCTTATGCTCGGCAGCAAAGCCTAAAAGGTAAGAGCATGAAGCGACTTCGGCAAAGCACGGTGGAGCCGGTATTTGGTAGTTTAATCCATTATTATGGCCTAAGAAGAATAGGCGTTCGAGGAAAAGCAGGAGCATCCAAGGTGATGCTATTGGCGGCTACTGCTTTCAATCTGAGGAAATATCTAAAGTTTAAGCCAGTAGCAATTATAAGTCAGGCTATTGCACTGCAAAAAGAACCCACAGATATCTTTAGTAACCATTTTATTGCTTTTACCAGGCTCCTTTTCAATTAGGAAAGCCCTCTCGTAGTAGCAATAAGTTCAGGTGGTGAAATCCGCAAAATTGAATAGTTAATTGTGCAACAGCCACGACCGTTTTACGAGATATTTTTTTATGCAATGAAACATAAGCTAACTTATTAGATCTAATTAGTGGAGGGGGTGCGGGGACCAGGAATAAGATAGGGGAGGAGAGATAATGGGCATGTAGAAAAATGTAAAGCATATAGCCTTTACATTTCCGGATTTTAAAGGAAGTTACCCAACCAAAAAGACTAAGAAGCTATTAAGAAATAAAACAAATAGGAATAAAAAAGAGAGTTGGTTGTGTTTAGTTATCGACCAAGATGACCTAACCTATGCACTACGTAAGTGATTTAACCGACTCTCAATGGGATATAGTAAAAGACCATTTTCCGTATAAAAGAAAACGGAAGTAGGATTTACGGGGCATCGTCAATGCCCTGTTTTATTTAGTAAAAACGGGTTGCCAGTGGCGCCTTTTACCAGTAGGCTTTGCACCCTGGCCCGTGGTATACTACTACTTTAAACGCTGGCGGGAGGATGGAAGGTGGGAGGAAATATTGGATTTAGTCCGTGAAAAGACCCGGAAACAAGCCGGAAAAATGATTCAGCCCACGGCTGCCTGCCTCAACTGCCAGTCCGTGAAGACGAGTTTAAAAGGCGGAGAAAGGGGGATTGATGGCAACAAGAAGGTGAAAGGCCGCAAAAGACACCTGCTGACCGATACCAATGGGTTGATTATGGGAATTAAAGTACATCCGGCCAATGAACACGAAAGTAAATCCGCCATGGCCTTGCTGCAAACTGTTAAGTATAAGTATGATCAGCTAAAAACCATTTTTGCCGATAAGGCTTACCGCAGTCAGCTTTTGGAGCAAGTTAAACAAGAGTTTGGGTGGCAAATAAACATCATTACGAAACAGCCAGACAAAAAAGGCTTTCAACTCCTGCCCAAACGCTGGGTCATAGAACGAACTTTTGCCTGGTTTGAACCTTATAGAAGATTAGCCAAAGACTTTGAACTTTTACCTGCTTCTGCGGAAGCTTGGATTCAAATATCGGCTATCAGGCTTATGAGTAATAGAATTTAATTTCTTAACAGCTTCTTACTCCTTTTATATTTTTTCAATATTAGTCTTCCCACTTATTTATGTCAACTGGGTAAACTTATTTCCGAACAAGAAAGTTAAAATTACTTTCCCATCCATCGCTTAAAAGAGGTGGCACTCTCCCTACTCACGAGCACTTCTTTATCCAGGGAAGGGGATAACTCCAGTTTTAATTTACCGTGAAAGTAGCTGTGAATATGAGCTATAGCTTTAATATGAACAATAAATGATTTGTTAATTCGGTTAAAGTCTTCCTGCGAAAGCATTTTTTCCAGTTCATCTAGTGAATAATCTACTACATATCTGATTTTATTCCAGGTTTTAAAAAAAGTAAGACGTTCTTCCACATAAAAATAGGCTATTTCTGCTACTTCTACCGATACATACCGCTGACCTTGTTTTACCAGAAAGCGGCTGCGATACTCTTTCGGCTGTTGCTGCTTCAGCCCAATCACCAATTTTTCAATATCCAAGGATGGCCCTTGCCCATATAGTTGTTTGAGTTGCCGGAATTTTTGAATGCTGTGGCGGAGTTCCTCTTTTTTAATTGGTTTCAACAGATAATCAATACTATTTACTTTGAATGCTTGGAGGGCGTATTCATCGTAAGAAGTAGTGAAAATAACCGGACTAGTGACAATCACTTTCCGGAATATTTCAAAGCTTTGCCCATCCGCCAGTTCTATATCCATAAAAATCAGATCGGGTGGGGCATGCTGCTCTAACCACGTTACCGAAGACTGGATGCTTTCGGTTATCCCTATAATTTGAATGAAAGGATCTATTTCTTTTAACTGAATTTCCAGCCGTTCGACTCCTAAGGGTTCATCCTCAATAATTAATACTTGCATATTCTTCGGCTTTAATTAAAGGTACTATAACCATAAATTCAGCTTCTGTTTCTTTTACTTCTACATCCGGCTGTCGGAGCAATTTGTATTTAGCTATTATATTACTCAATCCAACCTTTCCCGATGATACTTCCCTTGTTTTCTTCTGTAGATTATTGACCATATGCAAGCGATCGCTTTCGGTCGTAAACATGCTTAGATACAAGGGCTGGCTCTTAGAAATGATATTGTGTTTAACGGCATTTTCTACCAACATCTGTAAAGTGAGAGGTGGCAATAAATAGCTCTGATACTTTGCTGCAATGGTCAAGGACACCTTGAGATTACCGCCAAAACGGGTAGTAAGTAAATGCAGGTAAGACTGAATAAAATCTAATTCTTCTTTTAAAGTAATTAGTTGCTGCTCGTTGCTTTGCAACAGGAAACGATACACATTAGACATTTCTTCTACGAACCGTTCCGCTTTAACAGGATCTTTTAGTATTAAAGAGCTTAATGAATTCAGGCTATTAAAAAGAAAATGAGGATTTACCTGGCCTTTTAATGATTCAAACTGGCTTTGCAGGTTAGCTCGTCTTAACTCTTCTTTTTCCAGTTCCGATTTACTGAAATTAGTGTAGTAATAAACCGATTCAAATAAACCAATAGTTGTTAAAGTAAAGACGAAAGCCTGCAACACAATTGTAATTATGCGGAAGGGATTAGCAAGAAAAGGCTGCGCTTCTATAACACCATCCAGCAGGTAATCGGTTATAAGTTGTATGAATATGGCTAAAAGTAGTAAATAGATAACTGTAAATTTTACTCTTTTCTTTACTAATGGTAATTCGGGAAATTTTTTTCTACCATACCGGATGATCAGATGGGCTGCCTCCCACTGCATACTGATAGAAGCTAAGGTGATGAAAAAACGCAGAATTATGGTAAAGGTGTTGCCATTTTCAAACATCCAACCAGAAGCAGTTGTCATCAGGAAGAATATAAGAATAGCCAGTATTTTAATTTGCCGTTCGCTCATTCATTTTTATTTTAATAAATATCTTTTATTACCTCAGATACTCTTATGAGCTTACTGATGGTTGCAAATAGATGCTTAGAAACCCGCCAAAAAGTTCCCTACTTCGTTTCGGAAATTGCTAATATTTTGCTGCATTGGCCCGCCAAATTCTGTTGAAGAATTGGAGGCAATAAACATATAAGTTTGGCTAGTAGGAAAATACAATAAAAATGCATTGGCTCCAATCCCATCTCCATCATGCCCAAAATTAGGTTTGCCTCTATAGCCAAAATAGGTGAGTCCTAAACCGTAGTCAGGCTCCACTGAAGCTTTCCCCTGTACCCATTGTTTCATTTCGAGTAAGGAAGCTTCGCTGACCAGTTTTCCATTTAATAGCCCTTCTAAAAAACGAATATAATCTTCGGGAGAAGCAATTATCCCGGTGGCGCCAAACTCTTCGCTTTGCATCCAGGCAGACTGGGCTTTCGAATTATTTTCGATCTTACCATTATCAAACCGGGGCCAGTAAGTGTTAGGCAAATTACTATAAAAAGGATATCCCGCGGCTTGTTTGTAAAACATCGTAGAGAGGTTTAGTTTATTAAAGATATGCTGCTGAAACCATTCGCTGTGCGGCCGACCGGTGACAGTATCAATAATAATTGAAAGCAAATAGTAGTTGGTGTTAGAATATTGGAAGTCGGTACCGGGGGTAAAAAGATTGGTTGTTTTCCGTTTAATCAAATCATAATATTCACCTCTGGTCCATACCTTTAAGGGGTCATCCATCCAGCGCATGGTAAATTCGTTGGTACGGACGTAATCATTGTACCCCGAGGTTTGATTAAGCAGCATTCTAACCGTTACCTGATTGGTTTTAGGTACCAGGCTGTGCAGATTGGCCGGTAAATAATCCTTAATGGGACGATCCAAATCAATTTTTCCACTTTCCTTTAACTGCATAATAGCCACCGCCGTAACGGATTTGGTTATACTAAAGCCATATTGCAGCATGGTGGGAGTCATTTTAATTTTGTCTTCTAATTTGGCATATCCAGCTGCTCCCAACCATAAACCATTGGCATCTTTAATGGCAATTATAGCCCCAGGAATTCCCTTAGAGGTATATCTTTTTAGCATTTTTTGCAGAGAATCGGCTTTGGGGTGCGGACCAGGAGTATAGGTAGTACCTTCATTGGTTACCATTTCCATGTCATCTTTTTGGCAAGCGCATAAGCTTGCCACGGATACTAAAATAAGGAGTAAACGTTTCATTTATTTAAATTTTAATTGTGAACCAACCGAGATGAAAGATTGCGGTAATACCAAGGTTTTAGGGGTATAATTAAAAAGGGCGTTGGCCTGATATGCAATAGTAGGGGACCAAACGAACTGGTTATTTTCAAATGCTTTTAACTGGACTTGTAAACCTACCGGAATAAACAATAATCCCTTATTGTTGGCAGAAGGCGTCCACTCCCCGCTGGGTTGCTGCTGCCAGCCTCCTTGGTTGGAGCCAGTGATCATATACCCAAATCCCGCATAAAAACCAGTTCTAATGTTTTTACTATGAATAGGATTAAAGTGAGTAACAGTGGAGGCATGCCAGGAACTACCATGATATTTATTAAAGAAATTCCCGATTTTGACCGTTTGCTGAAGAGAGCCGGGCTTGTTCCAGTTATAAGTCAACCCAAATGAAAGGCCTCTGTTCTGCCCATAAGTTTTAGGTTTAGCCAAGGGTACGGAAAATCCCTGCCAGTCTAGATGGAGGCTGTAGGCTACTCTGGACGATGGCTGAGCTTGGGCTAGAGTGTTAAATAATAGAATTGCTAAAAAGAGTAATAGCTTTTTCATGTTTCATGCGCTGTTTTAAAGTTTAAAATGCTAGGAATGCACAAAACAAAGCAGGAAACAAGATGTAGGAAACAGAAGCCAGTATCAAGCAGTAAATTTCAGGTGTAAAGCAGTAAAATTTAGACAGTGTTCGCCCATTTAGCCCGGGTATAAACAGCTTAATTTTGTCTCGTGAAACGACGGAATTTTGGGATGAGGAAAGGCCTGGTAGTTATGGGTCTTTTTTACCAGATCTGGATCTCAAAAGTTCACCTCATCTATCAAGTTAAATTTATAATTTTCGAGATGAGTTTGAGGTTACTGTTTTCTAGGCTACTATCAATATATTTGGTGCTAAAACAACTCTAGTCTTATGGCCAAAGAAGCAAATATTACCGAAATCGTTCAGACACTCCAGGAAGCGCAACAAAACAAAGAGCTCTTCGAAGCTTTACAACCAGCTAGGAGCGTTATGTAGCGAGCCAAAAAGAGGGTTTAGCGGAACTAGAGAATTTGGTGACTTAAGGTCAGACGGGAGAATTAAAGCTTAAGAAAAGAGGCGGGTACCGCGGGCGCAAAAAGAAAGAAGAAAGCGAATCTGATAACGAGTAAGACCTAATTAATTACTAGAAAATACACCTTCTATCAGGATATTTTCTCATAACTATGCTTAGGCAAATGAGAGCCGACGGTTTCATTTTAGAATTAACTTTGGCGGGCTTTCTTTCGCTCTTTTTCATACTCCTGTTTGGCTTTTTGTATTTGCTGCCACTTTTCCTCTTCCGTCAAGTTTTTGGCCTGTATGAGATAGACGGCTTTCTCGTGCTTTTTCCGCAACGCTTCTAAATAATCGTTCTGACTGGAAGAATGCAGTTTTAGATCTTTCGTGTTTTAAGCTTGTGATTAAATGGACTTATTCTTTGGGGCCATAATCGCTTGCTCAAGAAGTATATCAATCCGGCCATCCCCCAGGAGAGAATATCTACTAAAAGCTTATAGGTGAGTAAACCATCTTGGAAAGGGTTGTAGTGGAATCCTGCCAAGTGATGAACTACTTTCACGATTATATAAGTGACAACAAGATGAGCAAAGCCAAATTGACTATTATTTTTCATACTAATTGTTGTTAGAGAAAGTAGTTAAAGATGCTGATTTTAGGTGACTTATCTTTGCTGATTCAATAAAATATTACGGCTTAGATATCGTTCTATAATCGAGATTATGTTAAGTAGAGCAACTTCCCTTCATTTCCTAGATGGAATTATTCTTTTCTGGAAAAAACCACTTGCTTAAAAAATAAGTAAGCACAGCAATAATTCCCCAGGATAATATATCAATTAAAAGTTTATAGGTGAGTAAACCCTCCTGAAAAGGATCGTAGTGGAATCCCATAATTAGATGTACTACCTTCACTCCTGCGTAAGTTGCAATAGGATGGATAAAGCCAAGCCCTTTGTTAGTTTTCATACTATTTGATTTCAGGTAATTGCCGCATATTTTTGGATATAGCTTCTAGCTTTAAAATTAGGAACTTAGGATTGTGCCAAATCCTAAAGCAGGAAGCGGACCAGGTATTTAATTTTTCAAGGCTGGGAAAAACAGGGAAAGAATGGTGAAGATAAGTCCCAGCAGGTTAATGGAAATAATCCAAAAGAGGGCTTTCCGGCTGAGCGGTGGTCCCTGACGGAGTATGGTTATACCCAAAGGCACGAGGGCTACACAAAGACCAAGGAGGCCAATGGCACGGATTTCTGTGCCTTTCAGGGTACCAAAAGGAACCATGACCATCAAACCTAAAGCAAGAGCGCGGACTAAGGTAAGCGTACCGGAGCGATAAACCCCTATCGCCAATACCACCCAACCCACCATGATAGTTCCATTCAAATGGCGGAAGATGTGAAAGGCGCGATACGAATCGGATACTGCTTGCCAGGCCATCTCCTGACTTTGTACCAGAACCAACCGGAAAGCCATATGATCAATGCCGGCGTGAAAGGTGCGGGTAAAAAGGCCTAGGATCGCCAGGGTTCCTCCCCAGATTTCCCACATTCGGTTCCACCTTCCAATCAAGTTTGCCAGCAATATAATGCCCAAACAAAGCACCACGCTACCCATGGCATAACAACTGTAAGCGGCCGTGATAAGATCAGGATGGGCGGCGAATGCGGCTAATTGCTGCGGGGCAAAAAAGTGGAATTGAATGCGCAGCAAAGCACCAGTAAGAATAAGTAGCGGACCTAGTACTAAACTAACTCCTCCAATCCATCGTCCCGGAAAGGCGAGTAAGGAGAGTGAAGGCTCTAACTGCTGTTGGGGAGACTTAAGTTCAGTAGATAGTGTCTGAATAATCATATATACCTAGTTATCAGTGATCTGATAAAGATATTTTATTTCGGGATATAAAAGCAATCCGGCACAAATATTCTTCCCTAAACAGCTGCATTTAGAAATAAGGTAGAGGATTAAAAAGTATAATGTTTCATTTTGGTTTTATTTCGATAGTTGAACATGATATTTAAGCTAGTCATATGGTTTTCTTTTTTCTTGGAGAAACAGGTAGTTTTTCTAACAAAACGTCTGTTTCTGGCTCTCAAGCAGGTATTCACCCCTTCTATATTTTTGGTATAAGCTTTCCCATCCGGTGTTTTTCTGGCGGCAGAACTTTGGCAAATGCTTTCCAATAATCGGTACAATATAGGTCAATAGCCACTCCTTGTAGCTTTCTGAATAATGCCCGTGCTGTAGTAGCGCTCCTGCTCCCGCACGTATAGGCCAATATTTAATCGTATTCTGCACTGTAAGCATAAAACAACCCGTACTTGCCTCTCTTCCGCTTACCAACAAAACTCCAAACTTCATCGATCTGAACAGAATAATAGCGCTTTCGGGCGGGCTTAATCTGAATCGAATTGCCATACCTAAGCAAGGTGCTCAGCGTACACTTACGGCTTATTTGTAGTACCTGCTCAATGTCCCGGATGCCGGTATTCCGTTCCAATAGTCGTATAATCAACTGCTTGTTTGCGGGATCAGCCCCTTTGTATTGGTAAGCGGGCTGAAATTGTTTCCCACAACTACGACACAACAGGTTCTGGGAACCATTCTTTTTCTTTCCGTTTCTTACTATCTTACAGCTCTGGCAGTGAGGACAATTTATTTTGATGAGAATCTCGCACATTCCATCTCCTTAAACCCTTCACTGCCTTTTTTTATCCCATCATACTTTCCAAACTTCTACCAAAATTATTAAAACGTCTTTAAGAAAGTTTGACTAAAGGCATGCAAACCTGGCTCGTGTTGTTAAAAAAGGAATCCGAAAAGTAACTCGTAAGCCTTACTGCTACAGGATAGCTCCAACATGTAGCAGACTACATTTTTGCCATTTAGGTGCTTGGTAAAAAGCATCAATTTGGCTTCCATCAATATAGGTAAGCCGTTGATACTATAGTTTATGGAAAGTTTAGCATTTCTAATAACTCTAGAATTGTGTAAAATTTAAAAAATAAATGAGTTGAATTTATATATTGCCTTTCTACTCATATCTTAACATATGTATAATTCTTTTTGCTTTACCACCTTTAGCTTTGAATATGTTTCCTTATTATTTGAGCGATTATTAGATTTTAGGGTAGCAGCATTAAGACGAAATATGTTTATGCTGAAAAAGTGGGTAGAGTTTTCGGCAGCCAGCTTAAAAAAATTATATTTTATATTTTACTAGAAATAAGATATAGCTCTAAATAAACTATTTCTTGATATAATAAAGCATTTAATAATCATTCAGCGTGCATCGCATCCTTTATAACATCGACCGGATTATTCATCCTTCTCCCGAGGATAAAGCTGCGTTTGAAAATATAATACGGCAGCGAACGCTGCAAAAAAACGAGTATTTTCTGCGAGAGGGAGAAGTGTGCCAGAAAATAGCTTTTATCGAAAAAGGAAGCGTTCGGCTTTATTATGATGTGGAAGGAAAAGAAATTTGTAAAGATTTCCTTTTTGAGAATGCCCTGATAGGCTCTTTTGCCAGCTTCTTGTCTCAAATGCCATCTGGAGTAAATATTGCAGCTATGGAAGAGACACTGCTCCTGGAGTTAGAGTATCAGGATGTAATGCATCTTTTTGCAACCTATTCTTCGTGGCAAAAGCTCGGACATATTATTGTTCAGGACCAGTTCGTTCGGGCAGAGTGCAGAGAGGCTTCTTTGCTGAAAGACCCTCCAGAAGTACGATACAAGAACCTGATTGAAGAGCACCCGAAAGTTTTTAAACGGGTGCCACTCCAGTATATTGCTAGTTACCTTAGTATTACGCCGGAAACACTTAGCCGTTACCGTAGTAAGAGCAAACGCTAAACCGTTCTTGATTTAAATCAAGTGCGCCAGTTGAATGCTGCTGTTTCTTTGCAGTGTACTAAAAACACACATCCATTATGAAAGAGCAAATAACAAAACAGCAACCTTATCAAGAACTACTGGTCCTCACCAACCTGGTAAAGCTGATAGTACCACAAGAAAACACGGGTGGGCAATACGCAATTTTTGAAGATAATGTGCCCCCGCTTGGTGGTCCGCCGCCGCATACGCATCCTGACGAAGAAGTGTTTTATATCCTTTCGGGTGAATTTGAATTTGTTCTGAATGATCTGACCAATCCTATCCGGGCAGTAGCTGGTAGTGTTGTGCATATTCCGTCGTATGCCCTTCATACTTTTAAAAATATAGGTAAAACCACTGGTAAAATGATCACCATTGTAACCCCTGGCAATCTGGAAAACTATTTTAGAGAAGTTGGACAATCTCTCGGAAAGGGTTCCGTTCGCCCTGATTTGTCTGTACCGCCTGACTTTGCCAAGTTAGATCCTACTAAATTCTTTGAGTTGGCACCTAAGTACGATATTAGCTTCTACCTCCCGGAAGTAGTGGGATAGTTGATTGTGAGGAATCAGCTACAAACTATTTCTTTTGTAGCTGATTCCCTTAATTTTTGCCTGTTCCCATAAAAGATTGCCTTTCGTTTTGCTCGTTTGAATCTGCTTTTAAAAATGTTTTAACATCTACTGCCGTGATTATAATAGACAGAATAAAAAACACGATCGGAGAAGTATACGCGGTTCTCAGCTATGAACCGCTGAAGAACTACCTGATGATAAAATGGTTTGGCCACTGCACCGATGAGGAAGTAAAAGCAGCATCGCTGCGAATGCTGGATTGGCAGCGCAAAGAAGGAAAACGCAAGGACTGCAAGTTTCATGTGCATGATACGAAGGAGATCGAAGGCGCTTGGAGTGGGCTTGTTGACTGGATTAACAACGAGCTTTTCCCTATGGGTTTTGAAGCGGGTTTACGGTATAACATTAGTATTCTTTCTCCTGATCTTTTCTCCAAATTATCATCTCAAGCCCTCTACCATAAGAAGAACACCAAAGTACCCACTATATTATGCGAGACCATTTCGCAAGCAGAACGATGGCTGACCGAAAAATACAAAGAGCTATAGAGGTGTAAAAGTAAATTATGCTGGTTAGAAAAGTAGGAGTAGATGCATCGGGATCAGTTAGTACTCAAAGAGCTAATTATATTTAGTAGAACTATTTAAAACTATGAAAAACTACTTCATCCTCGTCTTGCTTCTTTGGTGGAGCAGGCCAGGGTTTAGCCAGCCCGCCTGGCGGGCTACCACCCCCTTTTCCAAAGTCGATTATACTACTACTAATTCTTTGGCCGTCTCACCAACTTCCGGTCACCTGTATGTAAGCTTAGAGGAAGAAGGTTTGCAATGCAGCACCGACAACGGCAATATCTGGAAAACAATTTTAGATAAGCCGGTTTATACCGTTAGTATACGCTCCGATGGTACTATTTTCGCTGGGGGCAGCGGCCATATTTTTACTTCCGCCGATGAAGGCCAAAGCTGGGCATCCTATTCTTTCCCCAGTACCACCCCTATATCATCACTGGTTTTTAATATCCAAGGCCATCTTTTTGCCGGCACCTCCAATATAGCCGAAAGCAGTAGTCCGGGTGCGTACGGCGAAGGCGTTTTCACCTCCACCAACAACGGCCAAACCTGGCAAAGCCTCAATAACGGGCTTATAAACCTGAATATTATTAACTTAGCCATTGACGCATCCGACAAATTGTATTTAGGCACCAATGAGGACCAAGATGGACAAGCAGGTGGAGTTTATTCCTGGGCGCCCGGCGCCACCACCTGGACCCGACTTCCACTGGATATAGAAGACCTGTATGATGTAAAAGCGAGTTATGTGCACATGATCGGATTAAATCGGCAAGGGCACCTCTTTGTATCATTTGAGGGCACATCCGGGCGGGCAGTGGTACAGCGCACCATTACTTCAAAAGATGGAGGCGGGAACTGGCAAGTGGTTGCACTGCGGCAGTCGCCTTTTAATCCTTACTTTGACAATGTATACCTGCAAAGTTTTTATTTGAGTAGCAGCGGCCGGCTCTGGAGCAGCATTCCCCGGAAATTGGGTATCTACTTTTCCGATGACCATGGTGCTACCTGGGTACAGCACATGAGCGGCATGAACAGCAGCTATAACATTGTAGACTTTGCCCAGGATGCCACCGGAAGTCTGTATGCCTTGTTGCGTTACGATAGTAATGTGATTTATAGCCTACAGAAACCCTTAGCCATTGTTGATCCGCTTGTGCCGGTGCAATTGCAAACCTATCCCAACCCCTTCCGCGATAAGCTGCACCTGGTATATACAGTGCCCACAACCGGCCCGGTATACATAAGCGTTACCGATGCGCTAGGTAAAATAATTTTTACGGAGAAACAGCAGTTGGTTGCGGGTACCCATCGTTTTATGTGGCAGGCTGCTAATACTACATCAGGTCTGTATGTGGTACAGGTGCAAACCGAGCGACAAATTCTGGTAAAAAAGGTAATCCGGAGCAGGTAAGGATGCTCTTTCTTGTGTAACAGGTAATCCCATCTAAGTTAAAATATTCTTTCCGCAAGAAGACGAACTTGATTTGCATCAAGTTAAAACAAGAACTGCTTCGCTTCCTTTGTATCAGATGTATCAGAAATTAGTTAGAACAAAAACCTACAATTATGAAAAAGAACAAGGTGCTCCTGAAAGGGGGCAGGGTACTTACCATGGACAAGCACCTGGGAAATTTTAAAAAAGCAGACATCCTTATTACCGGTGATACCATTGCCTCGGTGGGGATTGCACTGGATGCGGAGGAAGCGGAAGTGATAGACGCCAGTCAGATGATTGTAATGCCGGGACTTATAGATACGCACCGGCACCTTTGGGAGAGTTCTCTTAAAGGCATCGCGGCAGATTGGAGTTTGCTGCAGTACCTGCAGCATGTACTGGGCCCTTTAGCCGCTTCCTTTCGCCCGGAAGATGTTTATACAGCTAACTTGCTGGGTGCTCTGGAAGCGTTAAATGCGGGTATAACCACTGTTTTTGATTGGTCGCACATCATGAATACGCCTGATCACGCTGATGAGGCTATTCGGGGGCTTAGAGAAGCCGGCATTCGGGCGAAATTTGGTTACGGAACGCCTGGGCTCTCCGTGTGGGAATGGTTCTACGAGAGCCAATTGACGCATCCGGAGGATGCACGCCGCCTCAGATCAAGCTACTTTGCTTCCGATGATCAACTAGTTACCATGGCAATGGCTATTCGGGGCCCGGAATATGCTACCATGGACGTAAGCAGAAATGATATTGCTCTTGCCAGAGATCTAAGCTTGCAAATGTCTATGCACATTGGAAGCGGCAGTTTTGGGCCTAAGTACAATGCCATTGGAAAGCTGCATACAGCAGGCTTGTTAGGTGCTGATATGAATTTTGCCCATTGCAATACCCTGACCGATGCTGATTTTAAATTACTGGCTGCTTATGGATGCTCCGTATCCATTACCCCCGAAATTGAAATGCAAATGGGGCTTGGCTTTCCAGCCACAGGCAGGGCACTGGCCAACGGTATACGTCCGAGCTTGGGGGTGGATGTGGTAACAGGTACAGGGGGAGACCTTTTTTCTCAAATGAAAATAGCCTTGCAGACGGAGCGGGCGCTGCAGAACGAGAAGATTTTACAACAAGGGGAAATGCCACAAAGTATAAACTTAACAGTTTGGGATGCCTTACAATTTGCTACTCAAAATGGTGCTGAGGCTTTAAATTTAGGACGAAAAATTGGAACCCTAACGCCAGGTAAGCAAGCAGATATAATCATGATAGATGCTAGTGCCATTAACCTGGCTCCCGTTCATGACCCTGCTGCTGCCGTGGTGTTATATGCCAACCCCTCTAATGTGGACACTGTTTTTGTAGCAGGCAGAGCCGTGAAAAGGAATGGTCACTTACTGCATCATGACCTGAATGCGCTGCAACAAAAAGCAATGAGTTCCAGAAATTATCTGTTGGAAAAGGTAGAAGCACTGGAGAAAGCGTCTTTAGCTTAATTAAATAGTATGGGTGTTAACCATCATAGGAACTTAACTTTTTCTACTAATGAAATGGCAACTACCTAATCCGCGGGAATTTGGTTGGAATATGAAAACACTGGATAGTGCTCACACCAAATTTAATATTTTACCTTTTGGCAGCTTTGAACTTTGCATTCAGCACGATACTATCCGAAATGTTACCCCGGTTATGCTGGAATGGTGGTTTAAAAACATCAAAGGTATAATGGATTACCAAGGCAAAACATACTCTAAGTATTTGGTATGGCACCCCATTGATCATATTCAATGGGAGTTAGCTAGAACCAGCCCTGACGGCAGTGTAGGGGTAGGCGCACAATTTAGAATTGTAGAAGCATTTGGTGGCGACCTAAACCAGTTAGTAGATAGCGCGGAAGAAGTGGTGAAGTTAGATATCACTGGAATTAAACTTATTCGCAAAATTGGGGAAATAGAAGTTTTTAGCCTGGAACACCAATTTATTCCGGTTTCTAATGGTACTCGATATATTTCGCGGATGCAAGTAGGAGCGGATAGTTTTATAGGTAAATATTTCATTAACCCTTTATTGCACACCAAAATTTTCACGAAACAAATGGGTATTAGTTGGCTAAAACATAATATAGAGGAAGTTGGAAATTTTGAATTTTTCTTGCCGGAGTTATATGCCAGTCATCATTCCTTTTCTGAATTCGAGAAATTAATAGTCTAATTCTGTATCCAATAAGTGAGGATATAGCCTTATTAGACGAACTTTAGCATTTATTTAACTTCAGATAAAGTAAGTTCTTTTCAGTGCTATTTGAGTATAGTTCAAGTGGTGCAATATCCGGTTCTAGATTATATTAAAGAGCCACTTATCCCAATAAGCTCAGCAAGTATCAAATATAGGTTTAAGTCCTAAAAAAGGTTGAACTGAAACTGTCTCGAGAAACGACGGAATAAAGAGATGAACTCGGTTTTGACTCGTCCTGAAAAACATTGACCGTTTGTTGTTAATCCTTACTTAAGTTGACCATTATTGGTTCCTCTTGTTTGACGTTGCTGGTTAGTGTCGCTAAATACTTTTTGTTGTAGTAATTTCTCCATCTTCTTTTCAGTTGCATCGGTTGGTGATGAGCCTGATCGGGAGCCAACATGTCACAACTGGAGATGGGGTCGCTTGTAGTTGTAGAGAAATACCGCTTGCTCCAGCACCCGCTGCGCTTGAATGAAAGAATAGACTTTTGGTGGCCAAGGTATTCCTGCTTGAGAATCCCATTGATCCTTTCGGCTATCGGGTTCTCCAGCGGATCCCCGTTCTGAGTCATGCTAATTTGAATGTCGTAAGACTCCAGTACCTGGATGTACTCTCTGCTGCAATACTGAAGTCCTCGGTCGGAATGATGAATCAGCTGCATTCCCTCTCTTCTGTTCAGGTGCGGCAAGGCCATCACTAAAGCCTGCTTACAATGAACGGCTTCTAGGGTTTCGGCTACTCCCGTAGCCCATGATCCTTCTGGAATAACTATCTGTTACCAGACTGATGTAAAGACAACCATAGCCAGTAAACCAGTAAGTGATATCACTAACCCACACCTGGTTGGCTCGAGTAATCTCTATCTCCTTTACCAAGTTCGGGTACTTTCTAAATTGATGCCGGGAAAAAGTAGTCACTACATGGCGCCTTTTTCTTCGAACCAGCAACCTGTGCTCGGAGAGCAAGTCGAAAAAAGCATCTCTCCCGATCTTTATTCCCCTTTTGTTTATATCGGATTGAAGCAACTGATACAGTTTTCGGCCACCCATCCGAGGATGCTCCTTACGAATCTCTTTTACCATTTCTATTAGCTGCTCTTCTGGATTAACTCCGAGCGTCTGTCGGTGCCAATATTGATAGTAGCTTTGTCGAGTGAAGCCAAGCAATCGTTCCAGTTGCCGGATATGGACAGGAGGATAGTTCAGCTGCATGAATCGGACCGCTTGGTAACGGACTTTTTTTCGATAGCAATACCCAACTCCTGTTCGGCTACTTTAACCAGCGTGGAATAGTAAAGGGCTTTAAAGTTGGCGGCATCTAACTCCCTTTCTAAGGAATGCACTATGGTTTGCAGTTCCAGCAGCTGAGCGCTGGCCTGTTCCAAGGAGACAGGAGGTGTCTTCTTCTTGCGGGATGGTCGCTTAAGAGGGAATTCCGAGGATTCTTTTTGGGCTAAGGCTTCTTGCTCTACCTTATCCAACCAATGCTTCACGGTTTTACGGTTCACCTCAAACTTGATGGCCGCCTGCTCGATATTAAACAGGCCGCGGTGGATTTCCTCTACCATTTGACGCATGGTTAATTTCTGATTTTGCATACGTAGCTGAGAAAGTTGTTCCATAAGTTACTATTTTTATGGTCAACTTTTTTCAGGACAAGACATTTATTTTACATATTCTTACTTATTGGACTAGTTTCAGGATACTATAACTACCTCAAAATAAATTATACAATAGATGTTCAGAGGCTTCAAGAATATTATCTGATTTATAAATTTTACTCAAGGTAATTTTAACTTTCGTTAGTTGTTATAAATAAGGCTAAAAAGTGCATGCGAAAGTTTAGGGGCTCGACCAGGAAATAATAATAGCTGGAAATAAACTTAACTATTGTAAGCTATTACTCTATAAGTATTTATATATTAGTTAAATATCGTCTGAAAAATTTTATTTGGATGACAAGTAATCACCTTCTCGTCCAATAACACGATTACTAATACAAATCAGGGATAGGAGATTATCTTGAAATGAGCAGATATTTAACTTAATATTACTATAGCCAACCTCCTTATGGGCTGCACTTTTCACTACCTCCCCTCTTTCCAGCCCCCTTCTATTCATGTCCGTATTAAATTTGAGACAAAGGGCTGCCAGTTTTCCCGATTTCTATTAGCATTCATGTGTTATCTCGCTACTATGCTTCCCCTATGGGCACAAGATATTACATTCGAGAACGTCACCTTGCCGCCAGGTTCGGATCCGCACGATATGTTCGATATTCGCCAAGATCCGCAGGGATATTTGTGGGTGGCTACCACTATGGGCTTGATGCGCTACAATGGGTATAACTGGTCCACTTACCAGCACGATCCGAAAAATACCCATTCGCTAATCAACGACAACGTTAAAACAGTCTGTCCCACCCGTGACGGGCTAGTCTGGGTGGGTACCTGGGGGATGGGGCTGGATTGCCTAGATCCGGAAACAGGAAAGGTCACTCACCACCAGCTGGTCAACCGTAAAGACTATAATTATGGGGAGAACCATATCGCTTGCATACTCGAAGATCGGAAGGGTAATCTTTGGGTAGGCGCTAAAAGTGGACTCTATCGCCGCGATGCAAAGACAGGACGCTTTGTTCACTATGCCTCCAGAGCCCAGGATTCCACCAGCCTGAGTCACCCTCAGGTAAATGTCATCTATGAAGACCAAGAGGGTACGCTTTGGATTGGGACCGGTGATCCAGAGGCTAACCAACCCCTGGGAGGTGGATTGAATAAATTAGACCCGCAAACGGGCCGCTTCACTCGTTATCTCCACCAGCCAACCAATGTCCACAGTCTAGTTGATAACCGGATATTGGCCCTTTTTGAAGATAGCCGGGGTACGTTTTGGGTGGGTACGGCTGGGAATGGCTTGCACACGATGGACCGGAAGAAAGGTCAATTTACGCGTTTCCCCTACCAAGAAAATCATCCTGAGAAACTGAGTCGTCCCTACTCCAAATTGAAAGAGATAAGGGAAACAAGTTTTAATGGCTTTGGCATTCGTTTTATTGTGGAGGATCCTACTGGAGCCATCTGGATCGGCACCTATGATGGTGGAGCCAATCGCTTCGAACCGACCTCGGGTCGGGTAACGCATTTTGAAACCCCCGCCGACGGATTACCTGATTACAATCTTCTATCGGCCTACCGTACCCGGGAGGGCGTTCTCTGGATGGGCACCCTCCTTGGACATCTGATTAAGGTGGTAACGCGGCCCAAACTCATCACCCGGGTAAATACATCTTCGGGCGTACATATTTTCCGGGAGGATTCGGCGGGCACACTTTGGATGGGGACCATTAGTGGCTTGATTGCCCGCGAACCTGTGTCAACCTCTAGCCGGGCTTGGCTTAGACAGATCTCGGAGCAAACCAGTCTACTGACCGACCATGTCACACGACTTGATCCAGATCAGCAGGGAAATTGGTGGATCAGCACCTGGAGAAACGGGCTGTACTGCTACCAGCCAGCTGACCAGCGGTTTATTCACTATCAGCACGATTCGCTCCAAACCGCCAGTCTCAGTCCGGGTGAGGTGATAGGCGTCTACCAGGATCGTAGTGGAACCCGCTGGGTACCGACTAAAGGTGGGCTGGACCGGATCGATGACCTATCGGGCCAGTTTACCCACTACCGCCACGATCCCAATGATTCCACCTCCATTAGTGCCAGTTCCTGTCTGCAAGTCCTGGAGGACCATACCGGGGCCTTCTGGGTGGCTACCAATGGTGGGGGGCTCAACTTACTAGATCGAGCCACCGGAAAGTTTACCCTTACCAATATCCCTCGTTGGGAAGTGATTACGCAATTGCTAGAGGATGCCTCCGGTACGCTCTGGGTGTCGGCCTCCAGCGGGTTATACCGGTATGACCAACTGGGCAAGCGATTCCTGCCTTTTCTGGACCCTGGCTCAGGCAAAACCTTCCCTTTTGTAAGAGCTCTATTGGAAGACAATGGCGGCAACTTGTGGGCCGCTACCCCAAATGGTATTGTAGCCATTGATACTCCACGTGACTCTCTCCGTTGGTTTGGTGCCAATTATGGCATTCCGCCCGGGGAAGATATTTTCTTCGGTTCCCGTTACAAAAGCCGGGACGGCACCCTGTTTTTTGGAAGTATGGACAAATATTTCCACTTTCGGCCAGAAGCCCTCCTAAAGAGCCGGCCGATACCGCCAATGCTGGTGCTCTCTGCTCTGCGGGTACGCAATCATCTGGTAACTTCCCAGCCCAACGGCCCTTTGCGCGAGAGCTTAGCCAAGGCCGCCACGATTCATCTTGCCCACGACCAAAGCATTTTTTCCCTTGATTTTGTGGCCATCGACTACCGCCATCCTGACCAGCACCTGTATACCTATCGGCTGGAAAACTACGATTTGGGCTGGCGACCAGTAAGCAGTGAACGCACCGCCAACTATTATAACGTGCCACCCGGAGAACATCGGTTTCGGATCAGAGCAGCTAATAGTGATGGCATATGGGTTGAAAAAGAAGTAATGATACTTATAGCTCCTCCTTGGTGGCGAACCACCTGGGCCTATGCCCTGTACGTGCTAGCTTTTGCTGGCATATTCTATGGCGGTTGGCAAACCTTGCTGGGCAGGGAACGCGCCAAAAATAAACGTAAGTTGACCCAACTCAAAGCCGAGCAGTTGTTGGAGATCGAGCGGCTCAAGTCGCGTTTCTTCGCTAACATCTCCCACGAACTCCGCACGCCATTAACCTTGATCCTTAGTCCCCTGGAAAAGAAGCTGCGGACGCTAGAGGCTAATCATCCAGATCAGGCCGATTTCCGGTTGATGCAACGGAATGGCCAGCGGCTGCTGCACCTGGTCAACCAGCTGTTGGACCTCTCTAAGCTGGAAGCGGGCAAAATGAAGCTGGAAACTCAGCAAGGTGATCTCGTGCCTTTCTTCCACCGAATTACGGATGCGTTCGCATCCCTGGCCGAGGATCGAAAGATACATTTCACAGTACTGGCTCCCGCTGAAAGCCGCTGGGTAAGCTTCGACGCCGATAAATTGGAAAAAATCCTCAATAACCTGCTCTCTAATGCCTTCAAGTTTACGCTTGCCCATGGCGAGGTTACTGCTATCTTAACTTTAAAATTCAGCCTGACTCCCTTAATCCTACCGTCAGAAAAAGTTTTCCTCCAAGCCGAGTTTACGGTTCAGGACACGGGCATTGGGATTTCACCCCAGCAGCTGGAGTTGATATTTGACCGCTTTCACCAAGTAGACAATTCCCTCACCCGTGAGCAGGAAGGCACGGGTATTGGCCTTTCTCTGACGCGCGAGCTAGTAGAATTGCATGAGGGTACTATTGTTGTAAACAGTGAGCCCGGAAAAGGAAGTCAGTTTGTCGTTACTCTTCCTCTGGAACTGGTGCCTCTATGGAAGCAGGATGGAACCGAACCAGCTCAGGAGGAGAGTTATCCGGCCTTTAACGCGATACCTATCCAGCGAGCTGAACGGGTGATAACCAAGGAAGTAGCTCCTTTAGAATCTAATCACCAGGTTCCATTGGTGTTAGTGGTGGAGGACAATGCCGATTTGCGTCAGTTCATTAGCCAATCACTGACAGAGTTTTCTTTTTTTGAGGTCATCGAAGCAATCAACGGGGTAGAGGGGCTTCACCAAGCCTTGGAACACATTCCCGATTTGATTATTAGCGACATTATGATGCCCCAAATGGACGGTATTGCGCTTTGCCATAAGCTAAAAACGGATGAGAAGACCAGTCATATCCCTATTGTTCTGCTAACGGCTAAAGCTTCAGGAGACAGCAAAGTAGAAGGATTAGAAACTGGCGCAGATGATTACCTGACTAAACCTTTTCAGTTACGCGAACTGATGGTTCGCCTCCATAACCTGATTGAAGGTAGGCGCAAGCTCCGGGAACGCTATAGCCGGCAAGTGCGGGTACAACCCAAGGATATTGCTATTACCTCGGCCGACGAACGATTCCTGACCCGAGCAATGGTTCTCCTGGAACAGCACATCGGGGAAGTTGATTTCAGCGTGGAGAGGCTGGGCAAGGAAATTGGCATGAGCCGGATGCAGTTGTATCGCAAGCTGCAAGCACTAACCGGTCAATCGCCCAGCGATTTTATAAAAACTATGCGCCTGCAATATGCCGCGCAGTTGCTGGTAAAAAATAGTGGGACCGTTTCAGAAATTTCGTACCAGGTTGGTTTTTCCTCCCATTCCTACTTTTCCAAGTGCTTTGCCGAGCAGTACGGCAGAACCCCTTCCGAATATGTGGCCGACCAAGCTCCAACATCCTGACTTCCCTAGAATATGGGAATACCTGACTTGACTAGTGCTGGTTGATTTTTACTAAACCTTTCTGTTGCCTGGTCTGTAGGTCACCAGATAAATTATGTTACCCCATTTACAGCTTTTGTGACGTAGTTGCTAGGGGTAGTTTTTCTGAGGATGTACTTGATTTTTTATGTTACCAGATTGATAGCATCAGGGCGCTAACTGTTAGGTAGGCCTTTCCAGGTATACCTATATTTACAGCAATAGTCCACTTCCAAAAACTATTGCTATGAAATCCCGCTTCCACTCCTTTCCCATCCCTAGTTTCCATTCTTCTGAAGCTGCCTTCTGTCGAGCTAAATGGGCAAATTCTGCTGTTCAGCAACGGATCGTTAGCACTACTATCCAGCCGGTAAAGGCCTTATTCCTTACTACAAACCTCTCTTCTATTGTGCCTGCGGAAGTGGAAAGTTTTGCGGATTTAAAAGGGAACGTCTTCCAATGGATAGGCTGGTTATTAAGTTATGGGGTTGCTTATACGCTAGGTTTATACCTATTCTTTCTACTTACATTTTTTTGTGTAACCAGGCTCCGCCGCAAACAGGGAAAAAGAAAAAATAATGGCGGGTCGGTTCAAGAGGTAACAACTGAAATACACTTTAAAGAAGAAGCCCAACCGAGGCCAATAAAGATTTCTTTTAAACAGTTAAACCTACGAATAGTATTTACATCCTTATTTCTATAAAAACCCTTACCATTTGAGTGATTGGTTATCAATAGAAATCCTTTTCTTCCACTGACTAGTCAAGGCATAGTTCCACCTTATTTACTATTCTTTTCAAAGAACAAAATAGTTAAATCATATTCCCTAACCATTTATAATAACTTTCATGGCATTACAAACTTCTACCTTAACAGTACCTACGTATCGCTTGGCCGGGTGGGCAGCCATTGGAAGTGGACTAATTGGTATTGCGGCCTTTGGATTTTTGCTATCGGCCGTATTAAAAGGTACTGCAACTCTGCCCCATGACGTAAGTATTATTATCCAATCTCTTTTTATGCTCCCAGTTGTCTATGCTCTTCACGCACTTGCCCGACGAGAATCTATTGACAAGAGCCGGCTGGCTCTATACCTGGGCCTGGGAGCGCTTTCGTTTATTGTTTTCATCATGTTAGCCGGATTTATTAAAAGTTTGGGCGACTTACTCTACATGGTTCCACAAGGAATCTTTGGGCTGTGGCTTATATTAATTTGTCGGCTAATGGCGGGCAAGCTCTCCCGGGCTCTTAGGTGGCTAGGAACGGCCTCTGGATTCGGCCTCATCCTTATCGCTCTATTCCTTCTTGGATATGCCCTTTTTGTTGATCCTATTATTCTCCAAGGCGGTCCACCCCCGGAGGGGTATGTTATAAAAATAAACACTGCTAACTTAATTCTCCATCAAATCCTTTGGATTGGTTCTATAATGGGCCTTCCAACCTATCCACTTTGGAGCATTTTAGTAGGTAACCTATTGTTGCGGGAGAGAAACACATTGGATGAGATATGTTTGAGATAGGCGTTCGACCCAAACCTAAAAAAAATATAAAATAAACAGCTACATGTAAATATTATGATAAATAAGATAGTACTTCCTGCCGTTGCTGACCCTTTTCATACTAGCCATGAGGTGAAAACAAACATTCCAAAATCAGGCTATGTCCGCTATTTCTTCGTGGGGATGGCTTGCCTGTTTCCCCTCCTCGTGATAACCGGTTTCCTGCCCGACTACCAGGATTTACTAAGTGGGAAAGTGAAGGTACATTGGTTTGGCCACGTGCACGGAGCCATTATGACCACCTGGTTAGCCGTATTTCTGACACAGGCCATCCTGGCAGCCAGAGGAAATCTAAAATTTCATCGGAAACTTGGTTTGCTATCTCTTGGACTAGGCATAATAGTTTGGCTTACAATGGGGGTTGTTACCTTTCGAGCCCTGATCAGCAATAATCCGCCGCTGGCTGACTCCCAATTTGATATTTTGTTTATCCAATTATACGGCCTGATCTTGTTTGGCCTTTTCTTCTCCTGGGGTATGTGGATGAGGAAAAATGCCACTTCCCACAAGCGCCTGTTGTTGCTGGCAACCCTCATTACCATGCAGGCCGCCATTGACCGCATTCGTTTCTTGCCGGGGATACACATGGCTCTATTTCCACGTTTCCTTTATTTGGATGCGCTCTTGATCCCCTTGTTCTTCTATGACTGGCTTACCCTCAGGCGTATTCACAAAACTACCTGGTTGGGTACCTTGTTTATTGTCCTCCTTCAAGTGGGCATTGTCATGGGTTGGGAGTCACCAGCGTGGCATCGGTTCTGGTTTAATAGCATTTCTCCTTTTGTGGAGCAAGTAGTGGAAGTAAAACTCAACGATGTGCAAGCGGATTTGCTGGTGGGCGACTACGGGGATAAGAATTGGCACATGACCATTAACCGCGAAGATAATAAGCTTTACCTAAAATTACCTGAACAGCCAAAATGGGAATTGGGAGCTACTTCGGATACCAAATTGTTTGTGCGAACTATCAACTGGAAGTTACTTTTTGTCAAAGGGGCAGATGGTCAGGTCACGAAGGTCGTTAATGATCAAATAGCTTTCGTATGGGAAGTAAAACGATTAAAATAATCTTAAAGAACTAGGCAATATGTCTTAAGCAACTATTGTTTTATCTGTTGTTTCCGGAAAAAGAGTATGCCACGACACGAGCATTTTACTAAGATCCGATTTTAGTCATTTTACACCATTGAACTTATAGGGCAAATAACTTTTCAGTAGCTAGAAATCATTAATAGAAGCCAGTTTTTACACCAATTAAGCTTCCCTTTTTCCGGATTATTGCTGACTAGCTGATTCTTTTACCAGTCGTTACTCTATAGTAAATCAAAGCTCCAAGACTGAATTTTCAAAATTTATTAAACTCGCTCCTTACATTCATGTAAAGTTGTTGCCAAGTAACATCGGAAGGCTCAACTTATTAAATGAGTTAAAGAAAGCGATATTTACTTTTTATCCATTCCGTATTTATAGCAATGCTACGCAGTTTTTTAAAAATTTATTTTAAAAAGTAGTCTGGTAATTATAAATTGTAGGATTACCTTATTCTATTCATTCAGTTGTTCTAGTTAGGAGACAGAGCTTCAACAGATCCATAAGTGTTGATTTACTTTTTGGTCCCCTTGCAGAAGCATCATGATAGGTGTTTGTTACCACTTTAAGATGAGAGGAGCTAAAGGAAAAAAGTCTTTCTTTTGTTTATTTTTACCAAAGTCAAATTCTAAAGTAATCCCATAATCTTTCCCTTTTGAAATCTTCACCATACTATCAGCCAGCACTATATTCATTGCCGATGATAAGTTACTGCTAGTAGTAGGAAGTGTTAATAAAACTCCGGTGATTTCTTGGAATCCCCTTATATGTGTTAAGGATTGTTTTTTTTCTATTGGATATTCTACTGGTGCGAGTGAAAAGAAAGGCATCTCAAATAACATTGGCTCATCAGGAAAGTTTTCATTAGAAGCTATGTTCGCAAATTGTTGCTTTGGAAGAAAGTTGGAGTAGTAACGCCAGCTATCCTCGAAAAGTAAAGAGGGGGCAAGGCTTTGGTGTTCATTGGTTCGAAAACACAGACCAAGGGGAGAATATGGGGTACGAGGATATTGGGATCTTTCAAACAATTTAGATTTAGCAAGAGCACTGCTTTTAATCTCTACTTCGTTAACTACCCATGCTAATTCCAAGTAAGCATTCTGAAAGAAGAAACGCCGACAAGCTGTTCCTTGTCCAGGATGCTCGTTAGGAGTACCTTCAATCAGACCAAAATCTTTAAGTGATTCTGCTAAAAGAACATGATTCTGGGTAAATAAAAATATATGGTCTAACTCCATAGGAAGCATTTTCATTGAGCCTTATTGTCAATCTAAAGTCACTATAATTTTTTAACTTACCTTTCCTTATAGTATAATCATAATTGAGTTAAAGAAAATACAGATTAAAAATAATATAAATTAGAACGCAGGAGAAAAATTTGCTTTTTACGGCATTATAAAAGCATCTGGAAAGTTTATAAAATTGCAGTATTAAATGGGCAAAATCTGCTATCTCATTATCAAAAATTTAAATTAGTTTATCTCACGAAATGACCTAAAAAAGAGAGTGGATAAAGCTTGGAAATGCTAGGTCTTTTTTGCGGCAAATCCCTCTCAAACGAGCATCTCCTAAATCAAAGAATGATTTATATTTTGAGATAAGTGAAGGGAGATAAAATTACTAAGGATGGAAAGAAAAAGGTTTTAAAAGACATTCTAAATTAAACAAGTTGGTAGGCTTATTTGAATCTCCTTAGAAAGCCAAACTAAGGCTTCAAAAAATACTTTTGTAAATGGTATAACCTGATACCAGCATTATAACTATACCCACCAGGCGCATCATTGTTTTTGGTCTTGCCTTTTTGGCCAGCACGGCTCCTACAGGGGCTGCCAGTATGCCGCCTAGTATCAAAGCCAGCACTATTTTCCAGCTATCAAGGCCGACTAACAACAAGAAAACGATGGTACTGAAAAAAGCGACAAAAAATTCAGCGGTATTCACGGTGCCAATGGTTTCCTGCGGCGTTTTCCCCTGAAATATTAGGTTAGAAGTGACGATAGGACCCCAACCCCCACCTCCCACGGCATCCAGCAAGCCGCCCGACAAACCCAGCAGCGAAACCCGTCGGACCCGCTCTTCACCAGACCGACTCCGAAAACTCTTTACCAGGATCAGACTACCCATAAGCAGCAGATAACCAGAAATGTAAGGTTTAATGGTATTGCCATCCAGCACTTCTGAAATTAAATAAGCCCCAATAACCGCACCCAAAACCCCCGGAATCACTAGCTTGAAGAAAAGCGTTCTGTTTACATTCTGCAAAAAAAGGTGCGATAAACCTGAAACTCCAGTTGTAAAGACTTCGGCCGTATGCACACTCGCCGAGGCCACCGCGGGGGAGAGGCCAAAGGTTAATAGCAACGTAGAACAGCTCACCCCATAGGCCATTCCCAGGGTACCATCTATGAGTTGAGCCAGAAAGCCGGCACCCATAATAATGAAAAACTCCTGGTTTAATGAAAAATCAGGTGGACTGGTGGAGTAATAAATTATTTTCAGAATCAGCAAAAATAAAAGGCCAATCTTCAGGACTATAATTACGGCGCTGATTTGTTTCAGGGAAAGTCTATGTAACATAGTGCTAAATCAGCTAAAAGTACATGGTTATTAGCCACGACAGTAGCCGAAGCCTGAGTTCCTTCCCCGAAAAGTCTCCGGGTATTATAGATTCGAGTAAGGATTGGGAAGTTATCTAGGAAACAGGCTAGATCGCCAACAAATTAAAAGATATTGCTTCAGAATCTCCTGGTGGGCGAAGAACACCTACAAAGGTTTTAAGGAATGCCTATATACGCAACCTTGCCAAGTTCTTAAACCATATGCCCTTCCATGAGTTCCACTAACATTGCCTTAAAATTCTCTTTTTTGTTTAAATGAGGAAATGATTCATTGGGCTCGGGTACCCCCAAAAATTTACAAAGCGGTGCCCAACCTTCACTAACATCATACACCAGTAATTTGTCGGCCGGAACATAGGCTTTAACATCGGCAATGTGCTTATCAAATATTTTTTCGGCAAAGACTTTGTCCTCAAACTGACCTTGGAGATGAACGCCGAAAATAGTGCCCTTGGCAAATTTAACACACTTAATTACCGACCGAAGGTGAGGATTAAAAAGTAATTTGGACATCATCGCTATTTTCTGGGATATGTTTTGAGGTCCGGCTTGCCAAATGGTGCTATAGATACTGGTGTACCATTTCTCAAAGGGTCTAATGGTTAAAATTACCTTAGCGTCAGGATACTGTTTCATGTGCTCCTTATACCAGGGATAGCCCGGGAAGTCTACGGTTGCCTCATAACCATTGTATAATTCCTCCCATTTTGTCATTCCCGTTTCTTTAAGCGTTAACCAATGATGAAGATTTTCGGGATGTACCAGTAGCTCTTTCATGTGGTAAGTCTTATTATAACCTAATCTCTCCAGAGACTCTTTAAGGGTATTTGTGCCTGTTCGTGGCAATCCGGCTCCAATGATCTTGATTGACATTGCTATAGTTATTTAGTTTAAGGTTGAGAATCATACTTTAAATTTTTATTTTTTTTATAATTAATGAATTTATTCAATTGGTATTAAATAAATTATAATACATAAATTATAACATAATAAATATAACGATTTATTATTACTTACGCTTATTAATGAGTATATTTATTATGCTCCCCTCGGATTTCTGTTCCAAAGTCTTACATCGAGATTTTAAGTCCTATCCTGTTATTATGAAAAAGATCCACTTACTACTCCTGCTTTTAATCTGTTTACTAGTGTCTTCCTGCGGGGCCGAAAAGAAAGATGCAACCAAAGAAGTAACCAATAAAAAAACAATTGCTGCAAAAGATAGAAATATGTTCGGCCTTGGCATCCCGCGCGGGTTAACGTTAAACTCGGAAGGCTTAACCGAAGGTTATGTGATGTTTGCCGTTCCTAATTCTGCCTCCGTTTACCTTATTAACCGAAAGGGCCAGGTAGTACACGAATGGAAAGGAAATTATAATGTGTTGGGGGCTTACTTAGGTAAAGACGGATCGCTGGTACAAAATGCTGCGGATCCAGATTTCCCGGTGTTTGCTGGTGGTGGAGAAAACGGAAGAATACAAAAAATTTCTTGGGACAATAAATTAACCTGGGACTTTGAATACGCGAATGAAGAATCTCACGCCCACCATGATTTCGCAGTAATGCCTAATGGAAACATATTAGCTATTGCCTGGGAAGCAAAAACCCTTCAGGAAGTTCTGGCTGCGGGCAGAAAACCAAAACTAACTCCCAAAGCTGGCCTTTGGCCCGATAAAATAGTAGAGATTGAACCACAAGGCAAACATGGTGGTAAAATCGTTTGGGAGTGGCATATCTGGGATCATTTAATTCAGGATTATGATTCTAAGAAAGCTAACTATGGCAACCCGGCAGACCACCCGGAATTATTAAATTTTAATACAGGAGATTCCATACCTCCCCTCATTTCCCAGGATAGCCTGGATGTTTTGATAGCCATGGGAAAGGAAAGGAGAAATAATACCCCTGAGAATATGCAATCTGATGTGTATCATGTTAATGCGGTTAAGTATAACCCGGAGTTGAACCAGATTGCTTTTAGTTCCCCTAATTTATGTGAAATCTTTATTATAGACCATAGTACTACCACGAAAGAAGCCGCTGGCCACACCGGTGGTCGCTGGGGCAAAGGAGGCGATTTCCTTTATCGTTGGGGCAATCCACTAAATTATCACCGGGGAGATTCTACGGATCAGAAATTATTTCACCAGCATGATGTTCGCTGGATTGAGAAAGGAAAGCCGGGGACAGGTAACCTAACCGTATTTAATAATGATATCCACAACCGCGACAGCCTGAACTATTCTGCAATTTATGAAATAGCTCCGCCTGTTGATAAAAATGGCAATTACCTTTTAGAAAAAGGAAAGCCTTATGGCCCCGAAAAACCAGTATGGACATACATAGCTCCAGATAGTGTTTCCTTTTGGGGTAGTTTTATTTCGGGTGCGCACCGAATGAACAACGGAAATACCTTTATCGACGAAGGTCCAAAAGGGCGTTATTTTGAGGTGACTAAAGAAGGTAAAATCGTTTGGCAATATTTAAATCCATACCGTGGTGAAATCCGGAAGCCAAACGGTGATCCTAATCCTTTAATGCCAATGGTTTTTAGTGGTTTCCGGGGCACATTTATTCCGGCAGATCACCCCGCCTTAGTCAATCGTAAATTGGAACCAGTAAATCCCCAACCAACTGCATTTGTTATGCCTTCCCCACCACAAAGTGTTAAAAAATAAAAGTAACCACGGTCATCAAATTAGTTAATAACATCTTTTGCTTCTTTAAGAGAGAACAAATAATTAGAATAAGGTTAGTTTTTATCATTGCTAAATAATCTTAAGGGCACCCTATAATGTTCACCAACACGCAAGCTACAACTGTGATAAATAAGCAATTGAAGTTGAAGTTCACTTTACTTTTGGTGAGTAGTCTGACCATTATGTCGGTTATTACCATTTCGCCGGCCTTACCCCAAATGACCCTCGCATTCTCAGCTGTAAAAAATGCAGCGTTCCTGGTTAAATTAGTATTAACGCTGCCGGCCTTAATGATTGCCATCTTCTCCCCAATTACCGGCTATCTGATTGACCGCTACGGCAGATTGCGTATTTTGTGGTTTTCACTGGCGCTATATGCTATTTCCGGTGCAGGCGGCTTTTTCCTGAATAATCTTTATCACCTCCTCTTATCCAGAGCAGCACTTGGTATAGCAGTAGGTATGTCTATGCCCATTGTAATTACCCTGATTGCGGACTACTTTGAAGGCCTGGAGCGCCAGAAATTTGTTGGCTTACAAATAGCGTTTATGTCTTTAGGCGGAATTTTGTTTATTGGGCTAGGCGGAATTTTAACAGACTTCGGCTGGAAATATCCGTTTCTTATTTATTTGTTTGCCCTTCTGGTACTTCCATTGAGTATGATGTATTTGCCCGAGCCGGCAGTTGTTGGGAAAAATAATCAGTTTAACCAGCACCTAAAAGCACCCCGCCAAATCTGGCTATTGTGCTTGAATACTATGATTATGTGGGTACTTTTCTTTTTAATACCGGTGCAAATACCCTTTCACCTGAAAGCCATTGGGATTGAAAAGAATTCGTTGATAGGTGCAGCTATTGCCATCAGCACAGCCTTTTCGGCAGCTTCATCTTTTTCCTATTCTAAAATCAAGGAGCACTTTAGTTCCCTTACTATATTTTCTTTGGGATACTTACTTATGGCTGCCGGATTTATCTGTATTTCTGTTTCTAACTCCTATCTATTGGTAATTTTAGCCATGATGTTATCAGGTCTGGGCATGGGAATGATGATTCCCAATACTAATATGTGGGTAATGAAAATTGCTCCGCCGGAAATTAGAGGGAAAGAAATCGGCAAGCTAACCACCTTTTGGTTCTTGGGCCAGTTCTTATCGCCCATTATTATTTACCCGGTTTTAACCATGCTTTCCATTTCCTCTACCTTTATGCTGGCCTCAGGATTTCTTTTCCTGCTTTCTATCAGCTTCCTAATTTTTCAATTTAGTATAACCGGAAAATCAGTTTCTCCAAAGCCAGTTGGATAATTCCTTCACATTTTATTTCATTCCTCCATCCTATGAACGTAACATCTGAACTTCACCAAAACACCTAGCACCTAAATAGCGCCCGCAATCCTATTTGGATGGATGGCTTACGCATTTTACTGGGGATCTTTCTTTTTGTTAAAGGTATTACCTTTTTAGAATACTCCAGCGATGTGTTGTATATATTCAGCTCCGACCAAGAAGTATTATCCTTGAAAAATACCTCCCTGATCACCAGCACTGTTCATATAGTAGGCGGGCTGATGATTGCCCTAGGTTGTTTAACGCGCTTTTGGCTTCTCTGTTAGTTACCAATCCTAGTGGCTGCTGTACTGGTCGTGAACCTCCAGGGTGGGATACATGTAGAAAATACCGAACTTTGGATCTCCCTCCTGATTACGGGACTATTGATTCTTTTGGTGATAGTTGGTCCGGGTCGCTATTCAGTGGACAATAAGTTATTACGCCCGAAAATTCTAGAATCGACACCCTAAAAAGTCCTTATATTCATTGCTAAAACCAGCAACCCTTTTCCATGCAGAAAATAAAAGCATTGCTAAAACCATAATAATTCGTAATAATTTGCCTTTATGCTTCCACAATAAGATGATTTTACCAAATCACCTAAACATTGTTCCATTAACAACCTAGTTCAAGCGTCTGCTTAACCTTTTTAATTTGAAGAATTTCACCTAGTTAATAATATATAGTATTATTATCCTCTTAGGATATTTAAAATGAAACTCCCTGCCGCAAAGCGGGTATCTTATTTAATTTGTGTCGCCACAAGTGGTGGGGAATACCGTTAAATGACTAGCCTTATAACTACTTTTATGTTCAATAGGGCAATTTAACAATGGTGTGCGTAATAGTGGTTGTGCTTAGGATATTTTACTTTTTACTGGAATAATTTTCTATTAAAGTCTTTGCTTCCTCTGGTGTTAATGGCGAAACGCAAGCGTGCCGCGCCTCGGAGGGGTAACTTACATCTTCTTCCACTTTCCAGTGGATTAAATTAGGCGAGTAAGAAGCTCCAAATCGGTTGGTCATACAATAATTATAAAGCAATAACCACCCGAGCTTAACAAGATCTTTCATGACGGTAGGTCCCTCGATGATGACCGGCACAATTTGACCTTTGTTTAACGATCCTTCTATGATGCGGTAAGGTACATTCAAGTTCTGAGAAGTAGCCACGCGAATAGAACGCCTTTCTCCGGTTTTAACTCCAAATTCCTCTTCTTTATGGTAGAGGTACTACGTTTCTTTATCTTTAAATACTGTTCCATCTATGACAGAATAGGGCGGCGCAAAAAATACTTTAGCCGGAGTAAATGTTTTCCAATCCTTGGTTCTACAGGACCATAACCGACTTTCTTTCCAGCTCGCGTCTTGAAAAGAAGAAGACCAGATTAAGACGTGTTCTTGAGTAGTAACATCAAAAAACCACTCAGGAGCCCAGATATTTTGAGCTAAGGCTCCGGCTTCATTCCGTACCTCTTTCATCAAAGGCAAAGGAGATAGATTGGGTTGATTGGTACATTCTTTATTTTTCGTAATAATATTTAATCCAATTGACTACTTGCCTATTCTCAAAACAGGCTTAAGTGTTGCACCGCTTTTGGATTCTTCGAATGCCGTATTGATATCTTCAAAGTCGTAGAATTTTATCAATTTATCAAAAGGAAATTTCCCTTCTTTATAATATTGAATTAATTTGGGAATGAATAATTGAGGAATGGAATCTCCCTCAACAGCACCCACAATCTTCTTTCCTTCCATCAATATGTCATTTGTAAAGTTTAACATGACATCCCCACCCATACCGACAATGGCCACCTTACCTGCTACACGCAAAGCATGGATGGATTGTAAAATCACAGGAGAGGCACCAGTGGTTTCAATAGCATAATGAACACCACCATTCGTGATTGTTTTAATTTCTTCTACTACATCTACTTCTTTGCCATTCAATACATGGGTGGCACCGAGTTCCATGGCAAGGTCCAAACGATTTTTATGAAGATCTACTACTATAATATCTTTTAACCCCATGATTTTAGCCGCCATCACGGCACTCAAGCCAACGGCACCTCCTCCATATATGGCAAGTGATGTACCTGGTTCAGGATGTAAAATATTCATGACAGTACCGCTGCCGGTTTGGATACCGCAGCCTAGAGGCCCTAACAGCGCTAGATCAACGTCCTTGTCTACTTTCACTACGTTATTTTTATTAGCAATAGAATAGGTTGCAAACGAAGACTGCCCAAAGAAAGTAGAAAGCGGATGATTGTGCTGGTGAATACGGTTTTTGCCATCCTTTGACTTACCGCCAAAGTTTAGTTCTACCGACCCTTCACATAGATTTTGATGGCCGCTCAAGCACTGTGAACACTCGCCACAGTATGAAAACGAAAGCACAACATGATCTCCCGGCTGCAGATTAGTCACCCCGGCACCCACTTTTTCAATAATTCCCGCTCCTTCATGACCAAGTACCGCTGGGAAAGGCACGCCTCTTCCATTCATGGATTCTGCATCCGTATGGCACACTCCTGTAGCAACAATTTTTATCAATACTTCGTCTGCAGCGAGTGCAGTTAGTTCTACTTCTTCAATTTGTAAAGGCTCGCCCTTACTGTGTGAAATTGCTGCTTGAATTTTCATAAATATTTGAAGTTTAATTGTTTATATAAACTTACGAATTAAACGGTGTTGTTGACTAAAAGTGTTTATTTTTTTAGTCAATCTAATTGAGGACGAGTCAAAGCAACTAAGATATTTTAACGTGAGTAATGGATTAAGCGCAAGTTATTTGGATTGAGTTAGGAAAGAAGACAGCGGGTTTGTGGTCGTAAAAGCAATAAGCCGTTAAAGCCGCTAGAAGATAGTCATACGCATTCTTCACGCTGCCATGGCAGGTACGTTTTAAATCAAACAGAGTGATGAGAATATCGTTGACTGATTCCATTAAAGCGCTTTTATCTCCGGCTTTCCCAAGACCCTGTCATTGAATTAATGAAAATGCGTCGGCAGCGCATGAATAAAATGTACCTGTAATTTAGATCATAACTTACAACTATGGTGTAAAATAGACCGTATGAAGTTATGAAAAATAAGGCTGGAATGAAGCAAAGTTTTTGTTTTTTGAATTATTAGAAATTATAGGGAAAAAATAATTTTCTTTAGTCATAAACCATCAGGCTTACCAGGTAGTATAACCTAAAATCCACTTTAAGTTAATTTTAGCTAGGATTTAAAATGGCTACCTATTTGCTCATTCAAAGCGCTTTTAATTCTTTTCCTAATAATTCCCTATTCCTTGCTTCATCCAACTATTAACTGATTACAGCTTAATTCCTTGTTTTGCTAAACAGGCTTTTAGGCTTACTACAATACGGATATTTAAGCATTTAGAACCTATATAATATTGTTTTTATAAAGTTATTAAAAGCGTGGCTTTTGTTTCAATTCAGCACAACCAATCACTACTAAATATTCATTCTCAACCTAAATCATTACTATTATGAATGCATACAAAATAGCTGTAATCGTAGGCAGCCTTCGGAAAGAATCCTATAATCTTAAAACCGCAAAAGCATTGATAGGGATGGCCCCCGAAACTTTATCCTTTGAGCTGTTGCCTATCGGAGATCTGCCCCTTTACAATGAAGAATATGATGGGGCATCGCCGGAGCAATACAACCGGTTCCGGGAGCAACTCAGAAGTTTTGACGGTCTTCTTTTTTTAACGCCGGAGTATAACCGTTCCGTACCAGGGGTATTAAAAAACGCCATCGATGTAGGCTCCCGTCCTTATGGACAAAATTGCTGGGATGGAAAGCCGGGTGGTGTTGTTAGTGTTTCCATAAGTTCATTAGGAGGGTTTGGCGCCAATCATCATTTACGCCAATCGCTGGTCTTTGTAAATGTGCCGACTATGCCGCAGCCAGAAGCCTATATCGGAAATGCCCAAAATTTATTCGACGAAAGTGGCAACCTTACCAATGAATCTACCCGCGAGTTTCTGCAAACTTTCATGACTGCTTTCGAGAATTGGGTAAAAGTTCATGTAAAAAAACCGATTACGGCATAAGGAAGATGGTAAATTTTTACGACCCCGATACGCTATCCTTTTTATTTATTTTAAATACCAAAGCGGAAGAAATATAAATGAGCCAGTTAAAAGGAATACACCAAGTTATCGCCATTACCAGTAATACGGAAAATAACTACCTATTTTTTACCTATGTGCTAGAAATGCGTTTAGTTAAAAAGGGCTTATCAGGATGATATAAAGACACATCATTTATTTTTTGCCGATGATAAAGGGAGCGCCGGCAACGACATGACATTAATGCACCAACCTTAAAAAGAGATTATAATAAATTTCGTATATTAACCCCAAACAGGTCATAAAGCAGTCTTAAAATCAAAACGATGGAACCATACGTCACCCTTTCCGAAACCATGAATGACCTGCGCAAGCAGGGCTATACCGAAGATTTTAATCTGCGTCAAAACTGCTTGGAGTGCCGCAACGGCCAGTTTAAAGTATTTGCAGATGACTTTAAGGTAGATAGCTTTTATCGGTTTGAAGGAGAAAGCAATCCTTCGGATGCGGCGATACTTTACGCCATTTCTTCTGACCGCCACGGATTAAAAGGGGTGCTGGTGAATGCTTATGGCATTTACAGCGAACCGGTTACGGATGAAATGATGGAAAAAATGCAAATACGAAACTGAATGGTCTTGTATGAGCTTTTCTTCCAGAAATTTAACGAAATCGTTCCGCTTACCCCGGAAGAGCAGGAGCTTATAAAAAACTACCTGACCCCTAAAAAGCTGCGCAAAAAGCAATACCTCTTACAGGGAGGTGATGTTTGCAAATTTATAGCCTTTGTAGAGAAAGGAGCCTTACGGTCTTTTTCGATTAACGATAAAGATGAAGAACACATTATTCAGTTTGCGCTGGAGGGTTGGCTCATTGCGGACCTGTACAGCTTTTTAACCGGCGAACCCGCTACCTATAACATTGAAGCGCTGGAAAATGCCGAACTGGTATTAATCAGCAAACCGGCCCACGAAGAACTGTTGAAATTATTACCCAAATACGAAACCTACACCCGCCTCCAACTCACCGGCGCCTATATTGCCATGCAACGAAGGTTGACCTCCATAATCAGCTTGCCTTTAGAAGAACGGTATGCTGGCTTTACCGCCCTTTACCCGGACATTGTGCAGCGGGTGCCGCAGCACATGATTGCTTCTTATATGGGACTTACCCCCGAAACCCTAAGCCGGGTCAGAAGAAGAATGGCCGGCAATTAAATTTCCCTCATTTATTTTAAAGCGTTGACTTTTGTCAATGCTTTTTCTTGCCTGAACGCAATGGAGCGAGGCCCTTCCTGGTGGTAACTTTGCATTTTCAAATTTATATACGATATGCAAACGAAACAAACCATAGCTATTATCGGCGCCACTGGCAGTATGGGTTTGGCTATTTCTAAAAGCCTGGCCAAAGGTAATTATAGGTTACTCCTGTGCGCGAATCAGCAAGAAAAAGTGCAGGCACTGGTACAGGAAATTACTCATCGTAATCCTAACGCCGAGGTAGAAGCGCTTGACTGCTCGGTGAACGCCAGTTGGGAGGCCGATATTATTATTGCGGCCGTTCCTTACGCGGCCGAAAAAGAGGTGGCTCAAAAAATTAAAGAAGTAGCCAACCAGAAAATTGTCATCAGCATTGCCAACCCCCTGAACGAGACCTACGATGGCCTGGTAACGGCACCCGATACCAGCGCGGCAGAGGAATTGCAAAAGCTGTTGCCGCATTCAAAAGTGGTGAAAGCTTTTAACACCACGTTCGCGGCCGATTTTTACACCCCGGTAATTGATGGCAAACAAGTGGATGCATTTATCGCGGGCAATGAGGACGAGGCCCTGCAAACAGTGTCGGAATTGGTGAAAACCGCCGGTTTTAATCCTGTTGTGGCCGGCAAGTTACTGGTAAGCGGTACACTCGAAAGAATGCAACTGCTGCTAATTCAATTAAACCTGAAAAACAATTACAATTGGTTAGCCGGTTGGAAAATCCTGCACCATTAATTAATCCTATAAAATATACTATCATGAAAAAGTTATCATTTATATTATCTTTCCTGGTACTATCGCTGGGAGTATCTGCCCAAAGTGCCTGGAAAGCCGACCCTAACCACTCCAGGTTAGGATTTACTGTAACGCACCTGGGTATTGCCGATGTGCCGGGGCATTTTGATGCGTACGATGTTACCATAACGGCTTCTAATCAAGACTTTAGCGATGCCGTGGTGGAAATGACAGCCCAGACGGCTTCCATAAATACCCGCGTAGAACCCCGCGACAAACACCTGAAAAGTGCTGACTTCTTTGATGTGGAAAAATTCCCCGCCATGACCTTTAAAAGTACTTCTATCAGGAAAGCAGGAGAGAATAAGTACAAACTCACCGGAAATCTGACTTTACGCGGCATCACCAAACCGGTAACCGTTGATATGCGCTACCGGGGCACCACGGCCAACCCTAACGCCAAAGGCGCTCCCGTAGCCGGTATCCAAATTACCGGCACCATAAAACGCTCTGATTTTGGCCTCGGCAAGGATTTTCCGGCACCCATGATTAGTGATGAGGTAGAAATAAAAGCTGATGGTGAGTTCGGCCAAAAATAGAAGCAGTTTATTTACCTAAACAATTTATTAAACAATAAACGAGTATTTAAGTAGATAATGGAACGTTACCGCATTAAGTAAAATATTGATATTCAATAAAATAATATACGATGTGGTAATAGATTTACAAACCCGGCAGGTCTTTAAGACCCCGCTGGGTTTTGCTCCTCGAATACTTCGTTTGTAAGGTCTTTTATTAAAAATATTCATTCAACTCATAAAATTTACAGCTATGAAAAAATTAGAAAACAAGGTTATTGTAATTACCGGCGCCGGTATGGGGCTGGGACTGGCCGCCGCGAAGGAAGCAGCAAAGAACGGCGCCCTGCTTTCCTTGGTAGACTACAATGAAAAAGCATTGAACGAGGCAAAACAAGGCCTTTCAGAAGAATACCCGGAAGCAAAAGTTATAACCATAGCGGCCGATGTATCTAAAGAAGCGGAAGTGAAAAAGTATGTAGACGAGACGGTAAAGGCGTTCGGCCGCATAGATGGATTCTACAACAACGCCGGCATTGAAGGTAAGCAGGCCCTGATGGCGGATTACGATTTAGAAGTATTCCGGAAGGTAATTGACATTAACCTGATGGGGGTGTTTTATGGTATGCGGTACATCATTCCCATCATGCAACAACAGCAATACGGACGTATTGTGAACGTGGCCTCCGTCGGCGGCATCCGGGGCGTAATGAATCAAACGCCTTATGTAGCCAGTAAACACGCTGTTTCGGGCATGACCAAAAATGCTGCCCTGGAATACGGCAAACACGGAATTATTACCAATGCCATTGCCCCCGGCGCTATATTAACCCCGATGGTGGCAGAAGCTTTCCGGCAGGTAAACCCGGATGACCCCAAAAAAGCGGAATCGGAATACGCCCAATTTAACCCCACCAAGCGGCTGGGACTTCCGGAAGAAGTGGCCAGGGTCGTCATCTTTTTGTTAAGTGAAGATAGTTCCTACGTTAACGGGCAAACCATTGCCGTAGATGGCGGGCAGTCCAATGCGTATGGCTTTGTTTAATAGATACTCGCAGCATCGATTTAGTTCTGAAATGAAATCCAGAACATTAACGATTCCCAATGCTGATTTCATCACCTTTAAAAAGTTTCAATCATGAAACTTACCTCATTCTAGGAGTAAAACAAATAAAGAAAATTTGAAATGAAAGATAAATTATTAACGGTCTATCCGGCTGCCCATGCCACAGATGTGGCCTTATTAATAGCCAGAATAGCCGTAGCGGCCTTAATGCTCACGCATGGCTTGCCCAAATTGGCTATGCTTTTTTCAGGAGAGCCGGTTCAATTTGCCGGTGTGTATGGTTTAAGCCCGCAATTATCCCTGGGTCTGGCTATTTTTGCCGAAGTAGTTTGTTCCCTGTTGGTGCTCGTGGGCTTGGGCACCCGGCTAGCCGTAATTCCGCTAATAATTACAATGCTGGTAGCAGCCTTTTATATACACGCAGCCGATCCGTTTATGAAAAAAGAACCGGCCCTGCAATACCTGTTGGTTTATGTGGTGTTGTTTTTTGCAGGTAGTGGCAGATATTCCGTTGATAATTCCTGGCAGCGCCAGTCCTTAAAGCCGGCTTTAAGTATGAGTACATAATGCTAAAGATAAACGTCCTTAGCCAACCACAATTAATATTCTTTCTACTTTTAGAAAAAGAATATTGCATAAAATAAATATTAAAAAGATGAAAATAATAGAAAAAACCAATCCGTTATTGTGCGATCCGGAAACCGGCATTTGTGAAGTACCAGCAACCGCTTTAGCCGGGGAAAATATTCCGGCCGACAAAAAGCCAGTACAAATTCTTTATTTTACCGATCCCATCTGTTCCTCTTGCTGGGGTATAGAACCGCAACTACGCAAACTAAAACTGGAATACGGAAACTATTTCGATATAGACTATAAAATGGGTGGCTTGCTGAAAGGATGGGACGTGTATGGTGGCAGCGATGTAAGCAACCCAACAGATGTGGCATCGCATTGGGACGAAGCCAGCGCTTATTATGGCATGCCGATTGATGGTGATTTGTGGCTCGAAGATCCGCTGCCTTCCTCTTATCCGCCGTCCATTGCCTTTAAAGCGGCTCAATTGCAGGGGCACGAAAAAGGACTAAACTTTTTAAGAAGAATAAAGGAGATGATCTTTTTAGAAAAGAAGAACATTACCCGGTGGGAACACCTGCAGCAAGCAGCCCTGGAAACCGGCTTGGATGTTCAAACATTCAAAGCAGACTTTGAAGGCCAGGCGGTGCAATTATTTGAAAAAGACCTGGAACTAGCCAGAGAATTAGGTGTCCGGGGATTCCCAACTTTGTTTTTCACCGATGCGGACGATAACCGGTTTAAGGTATATGGCTCCAAACCGTACGAAAATTACGAACAGGCCTTGCTGAAACTGTACCCGGAAGCGGTTAAACAGCCGGTCGATACCGCTTACGAAAAGATTTTTTCGCATTACCCTACGCTAACTTTAAAAGAGTTTGCGGTGTTAACCGGCAGCCAGGAAGAAGCAGCAGAGCGCCTTTTGAGTGAGCTCACTTATCAGGGAAAATTAGACAAATATAATTCCAAAAACGGCGCCTTGTGGAGATTGAAGTAATATTCAGGATTATATAAACCCTTAATATATAATATTATGTAAAAAGAAGTTGTAATTATTCGTGGTGGCTTTGCCGGAATAAATCTGGCAAAGCACCGGGCTAACTTAAGTGATTTTCACGTAACGTTGGTGGATTAGAATAATTACAGCTTCTTTACAGGTAACTACTGGTTTTCTGGAAGTTTCCAACATCAACTATCCAGGGCGAAAGAAATGCTTGCCGCCGAGATGTAAAAATAGTGCCTATGGCTCCCTTTGTTATAGTTGTGCCGTTATTAGTGCTGTATAATATAAGAACCTCCCGTTAAAATTGATATCGCTATTCACTTTAACGGGAGGTTTTAGCTTTTATCCCCGATTTAAAGTTTGGGATGATTCATGTTTCTTTATCAGCGATTGCTAAAAAAGAGAACTCTTATAATATCTGGCAATAATTTTTAGCTGGGGAAGCTTATAATGGAAAAAGGAGCGTATGATGAAGCAGGAATGTTATAACATCATTCCAAAGTTATGTAATAAATGCCAGAGATAATTAGCCTTAATTTGTATAACTAAAGCTTTCAGAAATGACTCATACCTATAAAATAAACGGCATGACCTGCGATGGTTGTCGGACGAAAGTTGAAAATGCACTCAATACCATAGAAGGCGTTCAGGCTACGGTTACCTTAAATCCCATGGAGGCAACCATCACCATGGAAAAACATGTGCCCACCGAAGAATTGCAGGACGCCTTATCCGCTGCGGGAAATTATACCATCCAAATGACCCTTCCTCCATCACATGATGGGCATCATCACCAACCTCATTAAGTACATAGCCATACGCCACCCGCCCATGAGCACCATGCAGACAAACCTGCTAGCCACCAGCATGCAACAACGGCTGTCAAATCGCCTGCCCCAAACAGTGCTGGCAAATATTACTGCCCCATGCACTGCGAGTATGATAACCAGGCAGCTGTCCGGTATGCGGCATGAACCTGGAAAAAATTCCGGAACTGCCGCAGGTTACCTCGCAATACACCTGCCCCATGCATCCGGAAATAGTGCAGGATGGACCCGGTTCCTGCCCTATTTGCGGGATGGATTTAGTACCCATAACCCCAACCGAGGAAGAAAATGGCACCTATAAAGAATTATTGCAGAAATTTAAAGTTGCGGTTCTGTTTACCCTTCCCATTTTTATTATCTCCATGGGAGAAATGATACCGGGCAATCCGCTTTCTCATGTATTACCTCCGGCGGTTTCTAACTGGCTGCAGTTTTTGTTTTCCCTGCCGGTCATCTTTTATGCCACTTGGATGTTCTTCCAGCGGGCCTGGGTTTCCATTCGCACCTGGAATTTGAATATGTTTACCCTGATTGGCATTGGCGCTGGCGCCGCCTTTCTATTTAGTATCATAGCCTTATTATTTCCTTCCATTTTTCCCGCCCAGTTCAAGGGTCATGACGGAAGCGTGCACCTTTATTTTGAAGCGGCAACCGTTATTCTTACCCTGGTTTTACTGGGGCAATTATTAGAGGCCAGGGCCCATAGCCAAACCAGCGGGGCGGTAAAAGCGCTTTTAAAACTTTCGCCAACCGATGCGATTTTGGTCGTGAACGGAGAAGACAGAAGTATCTCGATAAATGATATAAAAAAAGGCGATTTGCTGCGGGTAAAGCCGGGAGAGAAAATTCCGGTAGATGGAAGAATAACAGCAGGTTCCAGCAGCGTTGATGAAGCGATGATAACCGGCGAACCCATTCCGGTAAATAAAAAAGAAGGCGATAAAGTTAGCTCCGGCACCATTAACGGCACCCGCTCTTTTATCATGGAAGCCGAGAAAGTAGGCGCGGACACCTTGCTTGCGCAGATAATACAGATGGTAAATACTGCCAGCCGCTCCCGGGCGCCCATTCAAAAACTGGCCGATAGAATAGCCAAATTTTTTGTACCGATTGTTATTGGCGTTGCAGTAATCACTTTTATGGTATGGGCTATCTGGGGTCCTGACCCTGCTTATGTTTTTGCCTTCGTAAATGCCCTGGCGGTTTTAATTATTGCCTGCCCTTGTGCTTTAGGGCTGGCCACCCCCATGTCGGTAATGGTAGGCGTAGGTAAAGGCGCCCAAAGCGGCGTACTGATTAAAAATGCCGAAGCACTGTAAAATATGGATAAAATTGATGTGCTGATAACCGATAAAACCGGCACTATCACCGAAGGTAAACCATCGGTAGAAAAAGTAATTGCCTTTAATAATAACGATAATACCGAAATATGAAGATTCAGCGCCTCGGTTAATCAGCACAGCGAACATCCGCTGGCGGAAGCGGTTGTAAAAGCCGCTCAGGAAAAAAATATAGGACTTGCTGCTTTAAATGATTTTTCTTCCGTAACCGGCAAAGGCGTAATGGGTTTGGTAGACGGGAAAAAGACGGCCCTGGGTAATAAAAAATTAATGGAGCTGGTGCAGGCAACGGTTTCCCCGCAGATGGAAGCAGAAGTTATTAAAGAACAATCAGCCGGTAAAACCATTTCTTATTTAGCCGTGGATGGAGAAGTGAAAGGTTATATTGCCATTACCGATGCGATTAAAGCCACGAGTAAACAAGCCATTAAATATTTGATGGAAAATGGCGTAGAAGTAATTATGCTCACCGGCGATAATGCTAATACGGCAAAAGCCGTAGCAGAAGAACTGCACTTAAGCAGCTTTAAAGCCGAAGTCTTACCGGCCGATAAATTAAACGAAATAAAGCAACTGCAGGCACAAGGAAAAGTAGTGGCCATGGATGGTAATGGCATCAACGATGCGCCCGCCCTGGCGCAGGCTGATATAGGCATAGCCATGGGTACGGGCACCGATGTAGCCATTGAAAGTGCCGCTATTACTTTGCTGAAAGGCGATTTGCAGTGCATTGTAAAAGCAAAAGAACTTAGCCACGCGGTCATGCGCAACATCAAACAAAACTTATTCTTTGCCTTTATTTATAATGTACTGGGTATCCCCATCGCCGCGGGCGTGCTATATCCGGCATTTGGCCTGTTGCTTTCACCCATAATTGCGGCCGCAGCTATGAGCGTTAGTTCGGTTTCGGTAATTGTAAACTCCTTGCGTTTGCGAAACTTAACCTTAAAATAATAAAGAAATAAATAGCCTTACTAACCAGCTTACAGCCAGGGGTTAAGGCCAGTTTGTACTTACGACGCTTCGATGTTATTACTTTTTCTTCAGGTTGTATTTGCCACGCTCATCTTATTAAAAAAGATCCTAAACTGTTGCCTGGTATGTTCGTAACTGCCTCTATCCAAACTGGCCAGCGAAAAGTTTCAGTTTTACTGGAAACAGCCCTGGTACAACTGGAAGGGAAAGACTACATTTTTATGGAAGAGCAAACAAATCAGTTCAAAAAGATTCCGGTAGAGATAGGAATAAAAAATCATAATAAAGTGGAAATTAAATTACCCGAAGAAATAAAAGCTTCGGAGAAAATAGTCTTGCAGGGTGCCCATAATTTGCTGACAATTCAAGCTAACGCGGGCGAATAAATGCTAGTGTCTTTAAAATAATATTAAACTAATTGTTCAAAATGGATCGGGAAGATCACAAGATTGCTAAGGGGAAAAAGGCCCAGCGCACGACATTAATTGGAATAGGGACAAGTTTTCTGCTGGTCATCGTGAAGGGTATAGCGGGAATTATTGGTAATTCTTATGCCTTGATTGCGGATGCGATTGAGTCTTTAACCGATATATTTACTTCTTCCCTGTTGTTAGTGGGTTTCCGAGTAGCTTCTAAACCGGCCGATCAAGATCATCCGTATGGTCATGGGAAAGCCGAGCCGATCACTTCCCTCATTGTGGTATTAGGTTTGATTGTAGCCGCCACCATCATTGTGGCAAAAAGCTTTCAGAATTTACGCACGCCGCACGCCATACCCGAACCCTTTACCCTAATCGTGCTAATTGCCGTTGTAATCGCGAAGGAATGGATTGCCCGGTATATTAAAAAACAAGGGGAAGCGGTGGAGAGCAAGGCCATGGAAGCAGATGCCTTTCATCACCGCAGTGATGCGATTACTTCTGCCGCAGCTTTTATTGGTATTACAATAGCTTTAATTGGGGGTAAAGGATATGAGAATGCAGATGATTATGCGGCTCTCCTCGCTTCCTTAATTATTTATTATAATGGGTTTATCATTGGCAAAGCTGCTATCCGGGAATTAATGGATGAGGCGCCTTTTGAACAATTTAAAGCACAAATAAGAGAAGTGGCCCTTAAAACAGAAAAGGTTTTAGGATTAGATAAAACCAATGTTCGCAAGATGGGCTTGGACCATTACGTGGATATGCATGTGATTGTGAATGGAAAATTAACGGTGGAAGAAGGTCATCAGATAGCTCATGCGTTGAAAAATCGGCTATTAATCTATTTTCCAACCATTCAGGACGTTATTATAAATATTGAACCCAATTGAAAGGTGTTTTTTGTTCAAAATAGATTTCTATTCCTAAAATAAGTTGACCAAAATTATCTTGTAAAACGGTCGTGGCTGTTGCACAACCACCAGATAGGAGTTAATCGTTGAAAGAAGGGTAATACTAATTCTTTATGCTTATGCAGGGCAGGAAGGTTTTGGAAGAGGAAAAGATAGTGCTCTTTTCGTTCCCGGCACCCGTACCAGAACAAAACTTTTATCGCCGCTTGAAACAGCAGTTGAATCTGGATTTTCTCTACGAGCTTACCCAACCCTATTATGGTCGGTGCGGTCAGCAGTCGATTGACCCGGTTGTTTTCTTTAAGCTTAGCCTGATAGGCTATCTGGAGAACATCATAAGTGACAGGAAGTTGATCCAACACTGTTCTTTAAGGTTAGACCTACTCTATTTTCTGGGCTACCAGATAGACGAGCCACTGCCTTGGCATTCTACTCTTAGCCGTACTCGGCAACTTTACCCCGAGTTCTTGTTCGAATCGCTGTTTAATCAAGTTTTCCGCTTGTGTGTCGAGAAAGGGATGGTGGCGGGAGACCGGCAGGCCATTGACTCGGCACCCATTAAAGCAAACGCTTCGATGGACAGCTTACTTTTAAAGCAAACAGCCGAATCACTGAAAATACCCCTTATTAAAATGGAGGTAGAAAATGGGTTAGCTATCAATGTAACAAGCCCAAATACTAGCGGGAGGTCAGAGCAATTTCTCTCGGCTCCCGCGCATCAATTGAGAAAACTAGAAAAGCACCAAAATTATTTGAAGGAAGGCTCCGGTGCTTTAGGCGCCAAACATGAGAAAGCCCGGCTGGTCAGTAATACGACGCACTACAGTCCTACCGATCCGGATGCCCGGATATCGGTTAAACCAGGTAAAGCAAGACAACTTAATTATCATTGCAGCCTGGCGGTGGATACGGCCAAAGGCGTTATCAGCCATGTGCAGGCGGACTATGCGGTTGGCCGGGACAGCCAATATCTGCCCACTATAACTTTGAAATTGCAGCGGCGGTTGCTCGATCATGAATTACGTCTGGAGGAGCTGCTAGCAGATGGAGGTTATTCTAATGGCAGCAACTACGCCTTCCTAGAGCAAAGAAAGCTAACGGGCTGGATACCCGTATTTGGTCAGTACAAACCAGAAATAAAAGGTTTTCCCTATGACCAGGAAGCGGACCATTTTACCTGTCCAACCGGAAAGATACTCGCCTTTAAGACCTATGACACCAATGCCGAGGGAGGATTACTAAAAATCTACCGGGCTACCTACCAAGACTGTAAACAATGTCCTTTAAAACCTACGTGTGTTCCCAAAAGCCAATGCCGGCAAATTACCCGTACTGCTTACGATCCGGAGTATCGACGAGCATTGGAGAGGCAACAAAGCCCAAAAGGTAAGCTAAATGAAGCGCATCCGCAAAAGCACGGTGGAACCCGTATTTGGTAGTTTGATTCAGCACTATGGGCTCCGGAAAATAGGGGTTCGCGGGAAAGCTGGGGCTCACAAAGTGCTGCTGCTGGCTGCTTGTGCTTTTAACTTAAAAAAATATCTGAAGTTTCAGCCAGTGCAAGTGGTAAGCCAAGCCATTGCGCTGCAAAAAGAGCAAGAATCTGTTTTTAACCACTATTCTTTTGCTTTTACTAAGCTGTTTTTATACTAAGAGAACACCATACGAACGGCAATAAGTATGAACAAGGAAATCGGCGCAGCTCAAAATAGCGTTGTGCAACAGCCACAACCGTTTTGGGAGACCGATTTAGAATGTGATTCTTTCAGATATATCGACAAAAAAAGCCTCCTATTCTGGAGAGCAAGAGGCTTATTCTTAACCAAAAGAAATTGGTTTTATTCCCGTATCAATCGCAGAGTTTGTACGCCTTTTCTACTCCTTAATTGTACCAGGTAAACCCCGGTTGGAATCTTTTTGTCAGCCCACTCTACTTGCACCAAGGTGTTAGCTTTTGCCTGACCTATTGGTAAAGCTCTCACGATCGAACCCGTCGCATTGTAAATTCGAACTTCATACTCCTGCTCCTGATCGAAATCGAATTCAATAGTTGATTTATTGGTGAAAGGATTAGGATAGCTGCGGAAGATAGTTCCTTGCTTCTTATATTCCTCCACCTGAGGCTGGTTGTTAGTGATACGAGCCGCCAGAGTAGCTGGTGCCGCGATGGTAATGGTATAATCCTCTGCTTCCCCATAAATCATGGAACTACAGGAGTGGTTACCAGTGAGGGGCGCGTCATAATTACTGCGCACCCGCATGCGGGTTTTTCCCAAGGCTGCCGTAGCCGGAATAGTGATAGTAGGAGAAAACAGGGTCATGGAACGAGTAGGTGAGACATAAACAAATTCACCCGCATCTGCAAAATCACCGTCATTATTGTAATCGATCCAAACACCAAAATATTGGAGATTACCGGCGGCTTGCAAGTTCATCCGATAGCTTTGGCCCCGGTTAACCGAAGTAGTAAAGGTACCGGTTGGTAAATAATTCGTGTATCCTTTGACAGTACCAGTGCTACACCCGGAATTGTTGTTTACCAAAGTATTAAAACTAAAATTATTGACTAGAACCGGGGTAGGAGAGCAGCCAACCGTGTAGGTTGGTATACAATAAGTTGCTTTTATAGTGCCTGAAACATAATATTCCCCTAGCGAAGCATAATCGGAGTTGGCGCCCATTGCTCCGGTAGCACCATCTATATGAAGATAATAGGTGCCAGCTCCTAATTCGGTGGTAATGGAAGCCGACATATCAGCCGGATCAGAGGATGCCAGAATAGTTGAAGCAGAATTTTTCAGCGTGAGTTTAATGTCTAAATTAGGATGATAGTTATTGGGTTTTACGTTTAGGGTTACGGTACTAGCGGCAATAGTAAAGGAGAAAATATCTTCATCTGCTCGGGTAGATATTACGCCATAGTTGGAGCTCGCAATAATGTTGCCGGAGGCATCTCTAGCCAGGTTTCTGGTAGCTTCATCAATCCGGAAACCAAACCCGTTAGTTGCCATAATAGCGAGGTCGTCTTCGGTATTGTTAGCAGATGGATACTCGCCTTTGCTCCACTGTGTCTGGCGCTTGGTATAACTAATGCCCATTATGGGAGCCCAGTTTGCTTGGCCCTCATAGTACTCTTGGCCTGAATAGTACCCTACATTCATTTTGCCATCATGCATTAACTTTAAGGTATGTCCCACTTCGTGCGAACCACACTCGCCAGCGAATTTTCCATTATCATTGATGAACACCCAGCAAGGTGTATCGTCGTTCCAGTTTAATGATCCAAGATATGCAACGCCACCAACACCAGGGTAAGCTGCATCAGTAGGTGTAAATATAACCCGCATACGCAGGTTTTTAGGCGTACTATTAAATACCGCTTCGTTCGTGGTGATATTGAGCGCGTACGGACGAAAATCTTCGCTCATGACATTCCACACTTCTACCATCTGGGCAGTAGTTAAGTTAGAAGGCGCCGCATTAATGGGTCCTCTGCCGTTCCAGGAAGTTCCGCTTACGTATTGCCCATCAAAATCCAGCAAAATAACCGCATTAGCTCCCGGGTAACTCTCCAGAAGAGGTACAGCCGCTGCGGTGGTAGTAGCGACCTGGTTAGAAGTCTGGCTTTTTATACCACTGCTTTTCTTATATTCTACGCAGATTACCTTATTTATATCCACCTCTTGCAAATAAGCTTGGCCCTTGGCATCAGAAGAATATTGATAAGCTTTTTTCTGGTCCTTTAATATAATAAAGCCAGACAGGTTATTGCCATCAAACTGCATGAAGAAAGAACCATTCTCATGACCATCTACGCTGCCGATGAACTCCTCGGTGGTTCCTTCTTTTTTGCTCAGATTTATTCTTAAAACCAATGCTACCCGACCGGGTACTGTTTGCCGGATCTTTTTACCGGTGGTGGCCGCATTTGTTGCTTTAGAGCTGGCATTGGCTTTATAAACAGCAACCAAGTTGGTTGCTTTCCCTAAGTTAATCTGGGTTTGCGCCTGTACCACGGTGGTCCAGCTTAGCCAGCAAAAAGAAAAGATTAATAGTTTGGTAAAAATTTTCATGTGAGTAGAGTTAGGAGTGAAACATTTAATAAGACTTACTTGCAATAGAATATTAAGGAAACCAGAGTAGATACTTAATAAAAGCTTGTTCCTGCATGATGCGCTAATGCTGCACCCTACTTGTGATAAACCTGCCGGAGTATAAAGACGTTCGGTAAGGCTTCCAATATACCTTCAACAATATTTGTTTTTCCCTTCCAATGACCACCGGTTTACTGGGCTATCTTTCAAGTCTATCCCTGCATGGGTTAGGTAAAATGCATGTCATAGCTAGGCGCTTGCTGCAGAACGCTTTGGGTTCGTTTTCTAGTTAGTTATTCTAGATTAATTCGGTATTTTCCCGGAGCACTGCTGATTAACAAAGCAAGCAAAACTTACTCTATAAAAAGTTGATTGAAATCAAGAAATAAGCCTAATCAGGATTCTTTTGATGGTGATTAGGAGTTATTGTTAAAAAATCTACCGGAACACGTCTGATAGCACCACAGGAGAGATTAAAATGACCTAGTATTGGTACAAGACAGATGTTTGTAATAATCCGAAGCGACGCCCGTCTTCCTTGGTTGTAAGGCCAGCCCGTTGGAGCAATGGTTTGGGTAAATTAAGGTTAGGTGCTAAGCGGTTTCCGGCAGCAGCACTTGCATACCGTACTCGGCAAAGATAGCAATAATCTGGGGCAGGTCCGGTGTGCCGGGTGGCAGGGCCGCTAGTTTCGTAAAAAAAGCTTCAAAATTAGCCCCAGGTACAACCGTGAAAATAGCTTTCGCCGCTTTGCTGCTGGCATTTTGAAAAGCATGGGCTACCCCTTTGGGAAAGAAAATACTTGCACCCGCCTGAGCGAGAAAAGTCTTTTCACCCAGTAAGATCTCTAACTTGCCTTCTACCAGGTAAATAAATTCATCTTCCCGCTCGTGCATGTGCGGGGGAAGTCCCAGGCCGGGCGGGGTAACTACCTCAAACACATAATAAGCACCTTGGGTGGTTTGTTGCGAGAAAATAGTAGTGATGGAATGGCCAAGCAGATAAAAGTTTTTTCCTTGACTCTGATGGACGATGCCGCCAGATAATGGCTGGGTTTGCATGTTTTCAAATTAGTGCCTAGTGCCGGCAGTGAATTAGTTCATTAACAAACCAAAAGTATCAGGCTGGATCTTTAAAATTCTGCACCTATGTTAAGAAATCAGCATCCACCGAAATTAATTTACGCACGCGGCTGAGCGATTGGGGTTTAATGCCGAAATAAGAGGCAATATATTGCTGGGGTATCCGGGCCACGATGGCAGGTTCATTTTTAAGCAGGTTCAGGTATTTTTCTTCGGCCGATTCGGTTTGCCGGGCAATGAACTTGCGCTGCGTCTCCTCTAATGTTTCGCGGGAGCGCCGGCGGTACCATTTTTCAAATGCCGGGGTGCGATCCATAGCCGTTTCCCAGTCGTGCTTGTCCACGTACACGATTTCCGTTTTTTCCAGAGCCTGGATGCCGGAGATAGACGGATGGCCCGAGTAAAAACTGGTTTTATCACCAGCCCATTGGCCGGCAAAAGCGAAGAATAGCGTCAGTTCATCGCCTTTGTCGTTGGTATGAAACCCTCGCAGACAACCTGAGTTTACCAACGCGACATAGCGGCAGTATTGATTCTGGTGATTAAAAAATTCCTTTTTCTTCAAAACCCGCACCTTAAAATAGGAAGTTAGTTGGTGGAACTCTTCCGCACTAAAAGTGATGTCGCCCGCTGCTTCGAGAACTTGGCGCAGGGGTAAAAATGTATTCGGATGAACCATGCCCAGTAGAATTTATTCTAAATAAAATAAATTCTATTGAAAAAGCCTTAGTGGGAAATTAAATTTTTTCGAGAAATAGAAGCTTATAAATAGGGTCTTACATGCTACATAAAGTTTTGATTATATAATTTTTTACGGCAGAACAGAAACCAACGGGGTATACCTTCAGTTTTTGGAAGGTACTTAAATCAAACGAGTTTAAGTACCTTAATCTATATCTATTAAATCCCCTTCCATTCACCTTAACAAGAAATGTATTTCAGTCTTATAAGTCGTTTTATGTTAAATAAGTTAATATATCTTATTAGAACGTGTTTAACTGAAAAATTAGAACAAAATTCTAAAGTAAATTTCGCTTGGTATTTATATAAGGACGCTTTCTTACCTTCAATTTTTAGGTTCTGGCTCTTTCGTTAACCGGGGCCCTTTCCACAAACGAATATAATTCTTTAAAAAGGTAATTCTTTGGCTTCCAGCTTTGACTAATAGAGGGAGATGAATCCAGGAAACCTGGGGGTTCTGATGATGCGCCAAATGTAAATTAAAGTTCAGGTAGAGCCAATTTGCCCAAAATGGCACATGAAGATTATGTGCTCCGTTGATGATATCTCTTGGGCTGAAGGCATGGTTTACATAATTCTGCGAGGACCACAAAAAACCATGCATCCCAAAGAGCACCAGCCAGCAAGACCATTTAAGTTGAAGTAAGTAAAAACAAGCCGTGCAAAATAACAAAATAAGCCAGCTCTCTACCATTGATCGCTTAACCTTTTGTTCTTGCTCACTCCCCTTTATGAAGCCTGCGATTTCTTTGTGAGAACGAAAAAATTTGGTAAATAATAAGCGTGGTGCAAAGGCGAATAGTATTACTGCCAACCAAAGAGCAAAATAGCCCAACCCAATCATCATGGCATATAAGTTACCATATCGGCGCCATTTTTCCTGGTGCTCATAATACAGGTCCCACATTTCTTCATCGGTTCGGTTCTTTTTATGATGCTTTAAATGACAATGTTTAAAAAAGCTATAAGGCACTATAAACAGGGTACACAACCATCGTCCCATAAAAGCATTCATTTTTTCATTAGGATGAAGAATATTGTGTTCGGCTTCGTGTATAAGAGAATAAACAGGTACCATGATAAAAGCAAACATAATCCCATACATAATTACCCATCCTAAGTGAGTAGCATGAGAAGCTTTCCACAATAAAGAGAAATAGGAAACTGTACAAACAGCAGTAAGAATGATGTTTGTTTTAACCGGTATTTTATATAAATTCAACAACACTGGTTTTTATTTAACAATGGTGTAAGCCGCTACTTTGCCATATACAAAAGACCGATCTTGGAATTGAATCTCCTTACTCAGATCACTGTCTTGAATAATGTTGCTCTGCAGATTTTCCGGCACCTCTCTCGGAATCATTAAATTGCGGAAAATAAGTCGGGCCCCGGGCTTGCTGGTGCGTAGTACTTCTGAAAATAACTTGTGAGTATCGGCCTTATCCATCAATTCACAGATGTTGGATAAGGCCATTGCGTCAAATAAATTATCCTGCTGTACTTCCAACCAATATTTACTATCGGCTGTTACCGGATGGATCCGATCTATGTTTTTTTTAATAACATTAAAATTCTCCTGTTGTAAATAAGCAGGAATGCTTTTTTCATTCTGATAGTGCCCCAGTAAATAAAGTGCAAGAAAATAATTGGTTTGTACGGGCAAATCACAGATGGCATGGCCAGCTCTTTTGTGAAAACTTTCCGAAAAGGATGCGGAGCCATCATCAAAATGGAAATAATCACCATCTAACCCTCCTTTTGCTAAACGTTTTTTATTGAACAAAGTCTTGAATATCCATTGCCATCGACCATTGTTCCATTCCGTATCATAAAGCTTTTTTTGTTCCTCTAAGGTTTTTAATCCAAACAACCTCTTTGTTTTTCCATATCCTTGTAAAGTGCGCAGTAGCCAGCTCGCGATTTTTACAAATCGTTCATACCGGCCATTCATGATGATCCCTTTTTCTATGAGACTATTATTGTTCAACCAAAAGGACCTGGCTTCGGGAGAAAGGTCAGATATCAGTTTTCGAAAAATAAGTGAACGTTTAGGGTGATGGCGGAGTCCGAGAAATGCCAATAATTCTTCGTAGTCAAGATACCGAAAAGCAGCTTGTTTTAACTCCATCAGATAAGTTTGAGCGGCATTTATATCTACGCAATAAATTTGTCTCGGATTAAAACGCAGAAAGCCCAGTGTATTACATCCTCCGGAGGTAATAGTAAAAACAGTATCATCTGCTTTTATTTGCAAAGCTCTTTCATCCATAGCTGGATCTTCCCAGTTATGAGTGAAAATCAATTTGCTTAGCTGAACTTGTCCTTTGGTTTCAGGCTTCATTTTTCAAAATCATTTCGCTTTCCAGACAACCCTGTTCATCAAACAAAGGAGCCGTTACAATACCATGTTTCGCCGCCATAGCCCGTATTTCTGCCATGGCCTGGGTGGTAATATTACCTCTACCCATTGAATACGAAACGGGGTTATTTTCCATTGCCAGAACTACTGACTCCAAAATGCAGCCATGCGATACATCTTGGATGGCAAACTGATAAATGTGTTGCTTATAATCCTGACTACTTGTAAAGCCCCCTTTTACCATTCCCATACCGCCAAAAAATAAGCGACGTTCTTGAAGTTCTGGAGAAGAATGTAAGTTTTTAGGATAACCCGCATCACAAATAATTGCGTGCTTTGGTAATAACCCCATATCACAATTGTGTAATAAAGAACTAGCTACACAAATAACCATATCGGCTTGCGGCAGCAGGTCATTGATATGAACCGAACTTATGGCTTTAATATTTTCTTTGCCCAACAAGGCTTGTTGTTTTTGCAAAGGACCGGATTGTCTGGCATTTAATAGTAATTGCTTTACCTTGCCGGCAAAATAAGTAACACAAGCTCTACCAATATCGCCGGTAGCACCAATAATTAGTAACTTGGATTCACTTAGCGGTTGCTCCCATAATTTGCTTGCTTTTTCTATTCCTTCAGCAATAAATGCTGCTGTTAAGGTATTACCAGTTGTAAAACTTGTCTGCTTCAGTTGGGTAATACTATTATTTCCGCATTCTAATAGTATAGAAGTAAATCCCCCTAATGAAACTACATTAGCTCCCAAAGAGGCGGCACAAGCACAGGCATCTTTAACTTTATTCAGATTCTTGTGAAGGTATTTACTGTCTAATTCATCCGGAGAAATAAAGGTTTCTATATATGAACCATGCACAACTCCTCGCACCGCGGATACCATTTTGATATCGAATAATTTACGGGGAGGAATAAAAGAATAAACTTCTTTTATTTTTTCTACTGATAAGGGTGCATTATTCTCTTTCTGCCGTAGGGCATTTACAAAGCGCTCCACTTTTGTCCACTTATCCTGGTGGCCTATTATGGCGAAATTTAAGCGGGAAGGTTGATGACCCATTGCAGCGTTTTTTCGCCTGGCAAGCCTATTCGATCCAAGGTTTTCATATATAAGTTCAAGGCGTTACCTCGCATGGTAGTTACATCCAGCGATACATTGGGCAATGATTCCTTCATACACGTTCCTTTACAAACTCCACAATGTCCTTTTAAATCAGTTTGAGCCGTCCACTCGGCTAATATCCCCATACAATCCCAATGAATCGCTTCTACTTTTTGGTAAAAAGCAAAAGAGTCTTTATTCATTTCAGCCTGCAACAGATTAATAGAATGTTCAATATGTTCTTCTTCTTCTGCCGAGATGGCCCTGAACAAGGCACCAATTTCATTATCTAAGACTTGGCCAACATCATGGTACATACTTACCGCAAAGCACTCCAGCATTACTTCCTGGATAATGATGCAGCCAATGCAATCTTTCTGCTTAGCATATTTTAAGAAACAATCCCGCACATTTTTCCAATAATATCCTTCCATATTAATGATAGGCTGCAGCCCAAATTGCTTGGCCACCGCGATGAAACCCTCAGCATGGTTTCGTTCGCAGTTAGCATGTTCTACCGCTTCCATTTTTTCGTGTACATCATCAATGGCACCAGCCAAAGAGGCAAAATTGGACATCCCAATGAGCTCTCCGGTAATAGCTTGGGATAATATATCCGTTATAACGGCTTGTTGTTCGGCAGCAATCGGTTCGGATAATAGCGGCTTTTCCATGGATATTATTTTATACAAGTGAAAAATCTTCGTAAATCACACTATGACTGATCTCATCTACCATTTCGGAATGCCCGGCTAAGCTAGTCAACAATCCGTGGGATATAAATATAAATTGCTTCCAGCGATCCATTAACTTTATGAGTCGTTCATCATTTTCATTTATTGCAATATTCAAAAAATGGTAATTATTGTCGAAGGCCCAGTGCCGAGCTTGTTGGATGACACTGACCAGGTCTGCTTCCTTATTATTTTCTACCCCTAAGTATCGTACGTAGGCAATGCGCAACGCTTCATTCTTCTGGGGCAAGGTTGGTATTGAAATAAAAGCACTTACCCCTTTTAATAAATTTAACAGAAGAGCTAAACTAAATGGATAATCAAGTACCACATTTTGTTTATAACTGCTTGTATCAGTAATAGAAATGGCTGCACTTATAAAACCCGAATTTTCTTTTATGAAATGAATACAGCCATCTAAATGATTAATAACCGGGTGAAAACGGTATCGTTGATAAAAGGATGTATAAAAACAATTCAATTTATTGTTTACATCGATACCTTCCAAAACGTGGTAACCAGGCGACGTTCTTCGCGGTAAAACCTGATATATAAAGAATCGACCCATTCTTTTAAACTGCGGGATACCTAATCTTCCATCAAAAAAAGGCATGACCGCCTGATTACCATCTGCGGCAGTACACAATAACAAGTCAGCATTGTGTTTCTTAAGTTCATCATACATGTGCCCCACTAAACGATAAGCAAGAGAACTTCCTTTTAAAAAAGGATGCACTTTTAAATCACCCAAATAGAATACTGGGGTTTGATTTTGCCTATACATAAAATTTTGCCTGGCTGCGGTAAAACATCCTACTATTTCTTTATTTTCATTTTCGGCTACCAGAGCTATGAATTCTCCTCTTTGTCGCAGCAGTTCAAAAAAATCTGGATGGCGATCTACTCGCAAACTAATAACCCCTTTCATGGGAGTAAGCCCCGTAAGGGTTATCAGTTTTTCTGAATCAAACGGCACTGCGTTCCGAATCTTAAACATCTAAGAAATAATTAATAACTTTATACTATATATGTACTTATCTTTTAATTAATTATTAATCAATTGTTTTTAAAAGGATAGGATGTTAGATAATTATATAGGCTATTTTAAAATGATATAAATAAATATATGTAAAATTTTTAGATTTAATTAAACTTTTTGTTAATAATTTATTTAAAAATACTATTAATTAAGTTTACACTTAGTAAAGTATAATCTTCTTATAATTAGACTTCTGCTAAGTTTAAGACTATAACCAATGTTATCCTATGATTGTCTGGATACTTATATTCGGATAAAAAGAGAAGAAAGGAAGGAGTAAGATTCTTACTGTTATAAGGTGTAAAAAACCCGTTTTACATGATAATCCCCTTCTTTTATCTATGGTTTACTTTGAACAGTTCCATTAAGCCTACATGAGCTTGCATCAGGATAGAGAAAGCTACATACCCTTCTTTATAATCTACCTGTTTAAACGGTTAAAGTTATGATCCCACCCGCAAAACAAAAAGTAGTTGGAATTGATGTAAGTAAAGATTTTTTGGCCATTAGCTACCTGGTAGAGGAAAAGGTGCAACACTTGGAAGAAGAAAATACCAAAGCTGGTTTTCGGCAGCTAATTAAGGAATGTGGCACGGAGAGCCTCTATGTAATGGAAGCAAAACCCCAGATACACGGCATCAGGTCGGTAGGTTTGGCATCTACTATTTGCAACTGGCTTACTACTTATTTGAGCAAGGCGCGCAAGGTAGGAGTAGTAAATCCGGTAATTATCAAGCGCTACATCCAGATGCATCTGGGCAAAGGTAAAAGTGGTAAGAAGGATGCTCAATGGATTCGGCGCTATGGAGAGCAGAATCAAATGACCTCCTGGCAGCCCGAGTAGCCGGTGATCGTCCAATGCCGGCAACTAGAACAAGTTACCGAGCAACTCAATAAGCAAAGAACCATGGTCATTAACTCTCTGGAGGCGCTGGAGCAACAACCGGTGGTGAGCAAATTAGCCGTGAAAGGCCTCCAGCAAACCTTAAAAATGCTGAATAAGCAAGTCAAGCAAATCCAGGAAAAGCTACTAGCCACTCTGGAGAATACTTTTAAAAGAGAGATCCAATTACTTTCTTCTATCCCAGGGATTGGTAAAAAGACCGCCGGAATGTTGCTTTTATTTGCCGGCAGGTTCCATAAAATGGATAATTATTGCCAACTGATTGCCAAAGCGGGTTTATCGCCTCGGGAATATACTTCCGGCTCGAGTGTTAGAGGAAAGACGCACATCACCAAAATGGGCGGCAGCTTAATCCGCAGCAAATTGTATGTATGCAGCTTTTCGGCTAAGAAATCCAATGCCGCTTGTAAGGCCCTTTCGAGCGGTTGGTGGCTAAAGGCAAAAATGGCAAACTAGCCTTAATTGCAGTTTGCAATAAGCTCTTGAAACAGGCATTTGCCATTGTTAAATCGGGTATTCCCTACCAGCTTGATTACACTAAAATTATAACCTAAAAACCTTGGCTTTTATCACAGTTCATGTAAAATAGAATTAAATTCTTGAAAGTGGAGGCATCACGTTGTGCCAAATCTGGTATAAAATCAAATAGGTCATATTATTGGTAATCCTGCTAATACCTGTACCTGTAGAAAGTAGGAATTATAAAATAGAGGCAAAAAACACATTAGTTTTTTAATAATGTTAACCGTGGTAACACAATCCGGTACTCTCGATTGTCTTCCTGGCACCACCAAACTACTACTTGCGCTACTTTGCCACTGGCAAATACATACTCTTGGTTTTGATAACAATGTAAGCGCTCCTTAAACCGAGAGGAGAAGAGGATTAAACATTTTCCATCTATCTGATAAAGTCCTCCCTCCAGGTTTCTTCCAGCTTCGAGCTTTTCCCCGGATCGAAGTTTCTTTACTTCTTTTACAATCTCCGGTTGGCGAAAGTATCCGAGTACCACGTCCCCTATGCCTGGTTCCAACTGAATGGTTTTGGGCTCCGGGTAGAAAGGAGCATCATTCTCAATGGTAAGCTGGGGCCCCGCAGCTGGTTAAAGAAGAACTGATCGGTATGAATGCGCATAGATAGCCGGGCCCGGGTAATAGCCACGTACACCACCCTCTTCCGGTCCTCAGATGTGAGCTTGTATTCTTTCAGGAGCAAAAACACGTGGTCAAACTCTTTACCTATGGCCTTGTGCATGGTAGACACTAACACTTTGCTCGTCTCGGGAAAGAAGAAGTCTTCCGCTTTCACTTCCTGCAGGTAAGCCTGCCACTCTGACCAGTATCGCCGCGGACTGCTGCCTTTTTCGTACACCTCGATGACCTGAAGGACCAAGTTCAAATTAATGGAGCTGGCAATCTCGCATTTCACGCGCTCCTTACAAGCTTGCCAGTCCACTTCGGAAATAAAGCCCACTTCTTTTTTGATGCTGGTATGCAGGTAATGGCTAAAGCATTTAAGTTTCAGTAATTGCCGGAGCGAAAAACCCACCTCTTTTAAGATCAGGCGCGCCGGTACATGCTGTTGCCATAGAGCCTGTTGGACCAGTAAGGATTCTTCGTTGGTGTGGGTTAATACCGCTATGGTGCCCGTTAATTTTTGTTTAACCAAGTCATTTACTAATGGTACCACCAGGTAGAATCCGCCGAATGGTTCGTAATCTGGATAGTCCCGTTTTGCTGCTTATGGGCCCGTAAAGGCAAATGGGCTTTCAATCTTTCAGAAGTAATCAAATTCAAAAATTGATTTGAGAAGCTCACCAGGTTAGCGCCAGCCCGGTAGTTTTTACTCTAAAAATAAGCTTTCGCTTGCCATTCCCGCTGGAAGTTGCGCATAAAAGCCACCGAGGAACCGCGGAACTCGTAAATGTTCTGGTCATCATCCCCCACGACAATTACCCGCACCTCGCCAGCTAACGCGGTAATTGTTTGCAAGAACTCATAGTAGAGCAGGTTGGTGCCGCCTTTGCGGACTTTCTCGATCGCATCGCCTCTTTCTAGGGGTGACAATAAACCGTTGATGTAAACGGCATTCGTAATATCAAACCGGTAGGCCAACACATCGACCTGATCTTTCATTAAAGCTTGCAGGGGGGAGATGATCACGGTTAATCCCCGGTAAGCTTCCCCGCGCATCAAGGGGGGTAGTTGAAAGGTCAAGGATTTACCTCCTCCCGTTGGGAAGATAGCTAGCAAGGATTCGCCCCGTAAAGCCGGTTCTACTACTAATTGCTGTAAGGGCGTTTCTTACTTTGGGATCAAACTTCCGGAATTCAGGATAACCAAAGTACCGCTGTAAGCTGGCAACTGGGAAATTATACGTGGTGCAGTAAGTACAATCCGGTTTATTACAGACATTGGCCCGCAGCTGGTGCAGGACTTCGGGTAAATCACGATATTTAAAAAGCAACCAGGGCGGAATGATCAAATTGGGATCAGGGGCTTGCAGCAAGGATAAGCCATAAGCTAATTGTACAGGTCTTTCTCTAATCAGCCCTATTAAGTCCGCGTTGGCACAAATCTTCCCTTGGTAGTACCTTACCATTAAACCAATCAAATAAGCCGGCTCGGACCGCAGTAAAGAATGTTCGGAAAAAGTTTAAAGAAGGCCTCGAAGTATTGTTCGGTACCTAGCAATCCCGAGTAGATATCCAATAAGTCCAGGGGCAAAAGCTGCCAGGCTTCGACGCTTTCCTCGAGTACTTCTTTGGCCAGCTGGGAATCTGTTACCGGATTGTTAAGATGGTCCCCTAATAATTGGTAATCCTTCACTAACCGGTGATTAGGCCGGTTGGGGAAGAAGAGTGGGGATAGGTAGAGCGTGTCAATAAACTCTTTATTCAGGAAGGTTGTGCCAATACCCGCTTTTTCTAAGTAAGGAAGATCCTGGGCAAAGATATTGTGCCCGCACAGGTAAGCTGCCTCGTGCGTGAACAATTCAAAATCACGAATAGACGTACCGTGGCAGGTTTGCCCCTGATAAAGCGCACCGATGCTGCTGATCCTTATTTTAGGCACAGCAATTTCCAAATTGAATAAAGCAATGCCTGTTCAAATTGCCAAGTTCTTAGTTCTATTAAGAGTATGTTTAAAAATTATAGGAGGATAAAATAGAAGAACAAAAAAAAAGCAGTAGCCGAGTAACTATGAGTGTCTAAATCCTAGTTACGATATCAAAGAAGAAACGGAAGTTTAAACGCTAGCGCAATGGCAATATATAAAAGAGATAGTAGATAATGGCCGCAAAAGGAAGCATAATTTAGATTTGGTAGTCAATGCTATTTTGCGTCTTACCAGTACTGGTATGCAATGGCGTAATCTGGAGTCCACTTATCCACCGTTGGAGTTGGTTTATTACTACTTCCGTAAATGGCAAGCCGATGGCACCTGGTCGAAAGTATTACCCGGGTTAGTAGTAAAAGAACGCAAAAGGCAGGGACGGCAAAAGTAAGTCAGAGTGGCAGCCGTAGATAGTCAAAGCGTGAAGAAAGGCAGTCTTATTTCCCTGGTTACCGGTGTGGATGGGGCTAAGTTAGTGAATGGGCGCAAGCGGCATGTAGCTGTTGATACGTTAGGTTTACCGCTGGCGCTACTTGTTTCTTCGGCTCAGGTGCAGGATGGGCAAGCGGGTATAGAACTGCTCTGGCAATTAGAGCAGGCTTCCGACCAGGTCCAGTTAATTAGAGCTGATCATGCCTACAGCGGCTACTTTAAAGATTGTGCTGATTTATCCAACTGGCAGGTAGCTATAAGTCAAAGGCCGGAAACTCAGAAAGGGTTTGTGCCTCAGAAAGGTAGATGGCAGGTAGAAAGAAGCTTTGCCTGGTTCCACTTCTTTCGTCGCTTGAGCAAAGATTATGAGAAAACAACACGTTCTTCCCTGTGCTTTATGCAAGTAGCTTTTATTCATATTATTCTTGCAAGATTACCATCTTGAATTTTTAAACATACTCTAAGCTCTATTTACAAAGCTCTTTTTATGCGGATTATTTTCAAATTTTCAAAGGTCTAACTTTTCAAAGTATAGTATTTACTTTCATACAAGTTGTATCATGTTTAAAATAAAGGTTTGGGCCAGTTTATTTAATATGAAATTTGTTACAAGAAAAGCTAATTATTTAGGATTGAGGAAAATCCGGATGCGCTTTAATGTTTTCTATTTGCTTTTGATGTCGTTCCAAATGAAAGCGTAAGAATTCCAGGCGTTGGTAGACGTTCAAGGGACCTGAAATAATATGCGGATAAATTACTATTTCTGGGTTCAAGCCCTCCAAGGCACTAGATAACAATTGTAATAAGTTTTGGTTATTTAAAAGGGAAGCCCTCCAGTAATCAATGGGTCCACCCCAACTAGGTTTAGCATTTTCCGGAACGATTTCTTTTTCCCGCCAAGTCTTTTGGATAATCTGCTCGATAGATAGGCCTTGATGGATTGCTTCCCCCATCCAAACGGGCTGTTTGTTTTTAATCCCCGCAATCGCCTTCCAAATCCCATTAATACCACCCAGCTCTGCCCAAACCATATGCTCTACAATCTCCGTAATACACCAATTCTCTGAGGAAGGTTTAAAAATTACCTGTTCATCGGTGAGAGGAGAAGTGGTAGCTAAGAAATGAAGGCGAGCATCTTGAACGTTTTGAATTAAATCTTTTAGCTTCACAAGTAAAAAGAGAGGACTAGTGCCCTGATTTTAGTTTACCAGAATAAATTAAAGCTTATTTTTTATAAGTGCAATTATATCAAATTAGGTTATCACTACTCGGGAAAATGTTTGTTCCTTGCAATAGATACCCTAAGTTGTTTCCTGACCAGAAATATCAATTCGCTCGCTTCGTTTCTTCCTCCGAGCCCATTAGGCGCTGGCGACTGCCCTTAAGTTGCTGATTACCGAAGGTATAGGTCAAGTTGAGCATGGCAATGCGGGTATCCATAGAATAACCCGTGATGGTAGAAAAGTCAGGAACCTGAATTCTATTTTCAAACCGGTTAGTGTGAAACACATCTTGCAGACTAAACTTTGCTTTCCAACTAGAACCGAGTGATTTTTGCAAACCAACATCCAAACTTCCTAGCCATGGCCTACGAGCCATAGCAATGGTAGTAGGGGTATTCAGCCAGCCAGTTATCTCCGCCGTAAATCCATTGCCCAACATGATGGCGTTTGAAGCATTTAGCCGGGCGGAAATCTGTTGAACCGTAAGGGGAGTGCTCAGGTAAACGTATTGAAATTGACTGAAAACACCCAGCAGGGTAGCTTGTATTGTCCAGCCCTTCATTACCGTTAGCGGAAAACTCATCGTCAGATTGTAAGCCTGTGATTTGCCAATATTTTCCCGATATGCTTCGTATCGGATACTATCTACTGGCTGGATGGTACTGAACATAAAGTCATTTATATAACTAACCCCTAAGGAGGTAAATATATTTTTGTAAGTATGTTTTACCTCCAGGGATTGGGTATACTGAGGCCTCAGAAAAGGATTACCCCGACCGAACGCATATGGATCTACATAGCCCCGGCCCGGATTGAGACTTTGATAGTTGGGCCGGTCTATGCGGCGACTGTACGATAGCGTTAATGAGTGATTAGTAGACAATGGACGGGTGATAAACAGGCTGGGAAAGAAGTTTAGGTAATTTCGGGTAACCTTTTGATTAAGGTTAAGCGAATGGCCCATTGAGTGCGTTTGTTCAGACCTCAGGCCTAACTGAATCTCCGTTTTGTTTTTTAATTTTCCCGAAAAGTTTACGTATGCCGCTTGTATTTGCTCCGTGTATTGAAAGTTATTTGAAAGTGCAGCGTCCAACTGCAGGTGACCGACGACACCACTACTTAGGGTAAGGTCATTTTTACTTTGAATAAAGCTGCTCTTAACACCTGTCTCCATTTTCCAATCACCAGATAAGGTTCGGCTATAATCCGCCTTAGCGGTACGAATAGAAATAGTAGTAGGCATTTGACTTAGCAAACCATTCAGGGGTTGGTCGGTCACGGGAACTATTGTTTCGGTGGATAGGGTATTGTTAAAAGTCCGGTCAAAATGCCCTAAGTCAAAGTCTATTGTTACCTGGCCGCCCTGTTTACCAAATGTATGCTGAAGGTTTACGTTTCCAATATGGTTAAAGGCTTTTGTTTGCTCAAACTTATCCGTTTGGGTTTGCCAATATACTGCCCCCCCTTCCTGGCGCCGGAAAACAGCAGAAGCCGGTCCTCTCTGCCTATTGTTAAGCCAAAAGCCGGTCCAGACCAAGCCAATGGTAGTATGTTTACTCAGAAAGTAGTCAACCCCGGCTTTTGTATTTTGTCCCCAATCCCTGAATCGAAAGTAAGCTTCCTGATTTATAACATTGTGTTGCTGCCCATCCGCCTGATGGCGACTGGAGATAAAATGCCAATAATTGCCGCCTTGGTTGGCACTGTAATTCCCAAATAGATTTAACTTCTGGCTCCGGTGATTTAGTTGTAAACTACCTTGCTCCCGATCATAGCGGCCGGAGCCGCCTGCCAGCGACAACGAGCCGTTTGTACCCACATTATTGTTTTTCTTGAGTCGAATGTTGATAACCCCCGAATTACCGGCCGCATCGTATTTAGCCGAGGGGTTCGTAATGAGTTCAATCTGGTCAATGTTGTCGCTGGACATACTTCGAAGCAGGGCTACTACGTCCGCCATATCCAGGTATGTTTGTCTGCCGTCAATCTGCACCATTACGCCAGGCCTTCCCCGTAACAGAAGCTGATTATTCTGGCGGTCTACCATTACACCGGGCGCTTTTTCCAGCACATCAAGAGCAGTGCTGCCACTGGCAATAATGCTGTTAGCTACATTCACCACCATTCGATCAATTTGTTGTTCAATAAATGGCCGTTTGGCTGATACTGTTACCTCTTTCAGTTGCCTGGTGTCGGGCACGAGCACCAATACCGACGCTTTCATTTGTACCTGGTTACCAGTGAGAATAATTGGCTGGCCTTGGGCAAGTTTATAACCGATAAATAAAGCAGAAAGGATATAATTCCCGCTACGAACCTGGTCGATTATATAGGCACCATACGCATCAGAAATAGCTCCCTTAACTAACGAGGAATCTCTGCTATTTAACAAGAGCACACTCACATAGGGTAAGGGTTTCCCATCCGGATCTTGTACTTGTCCCTGGATAGACTGGCTCAGTACAGGAGTGGAGAGGAAATACAGAAAAATTAAAGCCAAAGGCAGGAGTAATGTCTTCATATCTAATAGGTGATTTTAAAATTAAATGGAAGGAGTAGTCTTAAAATTACCACCTTCCATCCAAAGGGGGTTAGCACCTATGTTTCAAAAAAAATAACGGATGTTACCTATGGGAAAAATTTTAATGAAGGGTAAATAGCAAGTTATCACCTATGTTTCAAAAAGTATCACGGATGTTACTTCAGAAAGGTAATTCATTAATAAGATCAAGGAAATCAAATTATTAGGCTTAAAATCTAGCTTTATAATCATACTTATTGACACCAGGTAATAGAGCAGTAGAAATGTGTCCGAAAGGATTAAGAACGGATAAAATGGATGTGCCAGGATAACAGCAACTTATTTCTTTAAGGAATACCAATCCGGGGAATAGTGGATTTTAGTTCCATCCTGTGCCCTGAAAGCGGGAAAGTGAAAGGAAGCTTTGCAATGTCAAAAGTTAGGATGTGGCATTTAATCCGGTTTGGTTGATTTATTTTCGTTTAAGGCGGCGATGAATTCAGAAGGCTTTTGGCCAAAGTGCTCTTTAAAACACTTTGTAAAATAGGCTATACTGTTAAAACCAACGGAATCGGCCACCTCGCTAATATTTCCTGCTTGCTGTTCCAATAAACTGGCTGCTCTTTTAAGCCTGAAAGTACGAACAAACTCACTTGCCGACTGATCTGTCAGGGCTTTTAGTTTACGGTGTAATTGAACCCGGCTCATGCCAATTTCGCGGCTGAACATCTCCACATCAAAGTCGCTGTTGGATAAATTTGCTTCCAGAATACTTATTACCTTTTGCAGAAATTTCTCGTCTAAGGAGGTAACCACCACTTCAGAAGGTTGCAGGGTAAGTGAACGGCGGTACCGCTCCCGCAATTTCCGGCGCATTTCAATCAAGTTTCTGATGCGCATCTGAAGCTCTTCTACCTGAAAGGGTTTGGTCAAATAATCATCAGCACCAGTTTCCAATCCTGCCAATTTACTTCCCATATCGGCACGAGCAGTAAGCAAGATCACGGGAATATGACTGGTGCGCTCGTTTGTTTTTAACTTTTCGCACAAACTTAGCCCATCCATACCGGGCATCATGATATCGCTAATAATCAGGTCGGGGATTTTTTCAAGGGCAAGTTCATAACCTGTTTGCCCATTAGCGGCTTCCTGCACCCGGTATTGGCCTATCAAACTCCCGAGAATGAAGTACCTGAGATCAGCATTGTCCTCCACCACCAATATTCCAGGCAAAGAATTTCCTTCGTCCTGCATAAAAGTTTCCGAGGCTGCTGCCGTAGTAGGTTTAATTTCGTTTTCTAACTGCTTTGGTTCAACTTCTTGCTCCCGCGGATTAGCTATTTCTTCCGGAGTAACCAGCTGTAGCGGCAGCAAAACTTTAAACGTGGTGCCCACTCCAATTGTACTAGAGACGCTGATGGTGCCCTCTTGTAGTTCCACCAATTCCTTTACCAGGGCCAGGCCAATGCCAGTGCCTTCATAGGAGCGCATGGCACTGGCATCAGCTTGGTAGAACCTTTTAAAGATATGCGGTATTTGCTCTTTAGAAATACCAATTCCCGTATCTTGTACGATTAATTCCAATTGACTTCGATCTGCAGCTTCCACTATTGCCGAAATCCTCAGGTTTACCTTTCCGCCCGGAGCAGTAAATTTAAAGGCATTAAATAGCAGATTAGTAAGTACTTTCTCTACTTTATCCGCATCGAATAAGGCCTGTATTGGTTCAGCAGGAAGCGCGTATTGGTAAATAATTTCTTTACTTTCAAAAAGGGATTCGAAGGAACCGGCCAGATGATCCAGGAAAGTAATAATTTCTCCCGCTTTCTTATCCACCTGCAAATGGCCAGCCTCCAGTTTTGATAAATCTAAAAATTGGTTGACCAATTGCAGCAGCCGATCCGCATTCCTTTGAATAAGGCCATATTCTTCCTGAAGATCGGTCGATCTTTCTTCCTCCTTCCGCAGTTTTCTTAATATGCCGTTAATTAAAGTAAGGGGAGTGCGGAACTCATGGGAAATATTGGAGAATAAATCCGATTTTGTTTTTTCTAATTCCCGCATCTTTTCTGCTTCTAAACGCTCTACCTCCACCTCTAAGAGGCTAGCCTGTAACCACTTTTTGGTTTTAGCATATTCCATTGCCAGCACCAACGAAAAGGTTACCGCTCCACAAAAAACAGCCAGGTCCAGGGTGATAGCCATGGCGTACTGGAAATTAGGTAAAACTTGATAGTAGAATAAACAAAACAAGGCCCAGAAAACAAAGAAACCCAGCCAACCCCAAAATACCACCCGGGCACCATCTATTTTATTGCGTATGGCCAGGAGGCTTACTCGGATGGCATCCAGAGGACTCATTAAAATGAAGAAAGGAAAGAAATAATATCCTGCTTCATAAGGCCATTTCCAACTAATGATGTAGAGCAGATCGCAAAATAATAGAAACAAGAAGATGGTACCTGGTTTCTGCCGGGCGTGGGAGTAAACGGCCAGTAATCCCCAAATCATAAATTGGGCAAAAAAAAGGGAACAGATAAGTCCAATAATAAAGTAAGAAGATCCTTCCCGGGGCATGAAACGAAAGACGTGCTCCAGAAAATAACCAAAAGCTAAACTAAACGTGAATAGACTATAATATAAGTTTACCCGCTTAACCGGGTAGGTTATATAAAAGAAAAGGTGAAGCAAAGCCAATACAAACAAAAACATAGCCTTACCCACCAAACGGGAGGTAACAACCGATTTTGAATATACTAAATCCTGTATTGCCACATCCGCCTGCATAACTTTTATTACCAAAATTGGATTCCCACCCCAGATACCCAAAAAATTCCAATAGGGATTACCTTTCGTAAAAGAATACCTTACTGCCAGCACCTGATGGCTGCTTCCTGTAAACTGCAAACTATACGGAGCATTATTAGGATTGAACAATACCTCTTTTTCCCTATCCAAGCTAACTACCCCAAGCCGGTGAATCAATTTGCCGTTAAGGTAAATTTCTGAAGCCCCTAATTGAGACAGTGTCATTGCCAGTGGAATATTCAACAATGAGGAATCTACTTGTAGCTGAAGGCGGAACCAGCCAATCTCTGCTGCGCGAAGCTGTTTTAGGTAGTGAACATCCTGGGTAGGGTCAAGTACTTGCCATTTACTATCATCAAAAGCAGGATCAGCCCAAAGATCATTATCTCCTGGGTGAAACCTCCAATTTCGGTTCAGTTCCACTACTTTTTTATTACGGAGAGAATTTAAATTAAATTTGATAGAATCAGAAGAATAGCCAAAGCAAATGTTAGTTGAAAGAATTATAGAAAATAAAGAATTAAAAACTCTCTTTCTATATTGCGATAGAGGAATAACAAAGCTTCTAGGCCAACTGTAAATAGGAGAATTTATTAAGAAAGAATGTATAAAATATGCAAAGGAAAGGATTGAATAGCAATACGTTAAAAGTAGCTTTTTCATACCTTTATTGCCTTTTTATGTTTTGGTAAAAATTTAAGAATTATTTTACTTTTATCATATTATTTCTTTAAGGTTTATGAAATTTGCTAATAGCCCAATATTTACCCAGTATGCTATTTTTGGATTGAATTAAAAAAAGAAGTGAAGTAACAGAATTATATGAATAATATCTGGCTATTTCTCTAGTAACGATGGTTATGGTAAATAACGTGAGTTCGAAATAAGTGAGGGGATAAATAGTTGGTGGACTTGGTTAAAGAATTTAAGTTGGGGCTTTGGGGCAGGAAAGAATAAGCTACTAACCCAGAGGGTAAGTTCACCAGCCAGTTGGGTTTACTTCAGTGACGGGTATGCTAGATCTAACAGGTATTCTTCAAAAAATAAATTACTAATTCAATTAGGGCTCTTTTACGCAGCATGTAAAGCCAGGTGCAGCCGCAAACGAGTGGTATCCTCCTTTGCTTTTTGCAAGGCTGTTTTCAGTGCCAGCACTGCTGTATCTTGACCGAGCGAAGTCAGTTGGGAAAAGACAAAGACTAACAACAGCAAAAACACCTTTTTCATAAACCGTTGGTTTTTGAAAGCTTGTACTCTTGGAGGAAGGTACAAAAATATATCCTATAATCTTTAAAAAACCGGATGAAGCTTGACCCGAGCAGGTGCTTTGTGCAGCTATGGCCTATACCTAATGGGTGCCCAGCAGGACACGGTTAAATTTCTTCCAAAATGTACCCGAATAGCTAGTGATTGAGAATTCCTTAGTAGCGAGTTGGTACTGCCAATACATTAGGCCAGCTGCAAGCTGGTCCATCGGAAGAAGAAGGCAAAAAAGCTATAAAATGTTTTTTAGCTAATTAGTACTTTATTTATCTTTCCAAAATTAGTCCGTCGATGTAAGCCGAATGAGTTCGATTTTAGGTCAGCCTCACTTTTTACTAAGTGGTAAAAAAGCATTGACCTAAGCAGGCCTTTTAAAATCTTTAAAATAGTAAATGGTAGCAAGTAAGAAGCCGCATTTCAAATCCTTTCTGATGGGCGGATTTGAGGCCGCCTGTCATGTGAATGGGCAAGGTCGAAGGTTAGATATGATTCGGCAGACCCAGCACGATATTCAAGTGGAGCAAGATTATGCGCTGGTAAAAAGCCAGGGCTTTCAAACGGTAAGGGATGGTGTACGCTGGCCCCTAATTGAAAAAGAACCGGGCGTGTACGACTTTTCCTCCCTGGAACCTATGGCCGTAGCAGCCCAGAGACTAGGAATGCAAGTTATCTGGACCTTGTGCCATTACGGCTGGCCCGACGACCTGGATGTTTTTAGTCCCGAATTCATTACCCGCTTTGCTGCTTTCAGCCAAGCAGTTGCTACTTTTCTAAGCCAATATAGTGACGATACACCTTTCTTCACGCCGGTTAATGAAATTTCGTACTTCTGCTGGGTGGGCGGGGAGGTAGGTACCGTTTACCCCTATGGTAAGGGTAGGGGGTACGAAATGAAGCTGCAACTAGTGCGGGCGGCTCTGGCCAGCATGGATGCCATTTGGGAAGTTTGCCCACAGGCGCGTTTCGTGCATGTGGAGCCCCTCATTCACGTGGCGGTACCGCCAGATCAACCGGAGCTGCGGGAGGCGGCTCATGCCGATCACGCCACCCAATTTGAAGCTTATGATATAATGGCGGGAATGCGGCATCCGGAATTAGGCGGCAATGCCAAATATCTGGATATTATTGGCTGTAATTTCTACCACGACAACGAATGGTTTTATTACGGTGCCTATATCCCCTGGCACGAAGAAACACCGGATTCCAATTGGGTACCGCTGCATCAGTTAATTGAAAAAATTTATAAGCGTTACCGGCGACCAATTATCATCAGCGAGACCAGCCACTACGGTGGTAACCGGCCAGCCTGGATGCGCATGATCATTCGCGAAATACAAAAAGTTTTAATCCAGGACATTCCTTTTTTGGGGGTATGCCTTTATCCGATCCTTGATCGCTCGGACTGGGAAAATGATGATCATTGGCATAATAGCGGCTTGTGGGATTATAGTTTAGGACCAGAGGGACGTCACTTGCGGGTCTTAGCTCCCGACTATGCGGCCGAAATACAACGCGCCGTGCAACTTTTTTCATCTACTGCTACCAAGGAGCTATTTTCTACCTCAACCTAGAATTATTTGAGATTTTGTTGAAGATTTAAGTTAACCTCCCTGAGAGGGATGTTAATGAAAAGTAACTAAGATCACCAGGTATCATCCAGCTAATGACCAGCAAAATTTTAATTTTCTGACAGAAATTGGCGTGACAGTTAATAATAGTTGAGCAGTACTCAAAGGGGCATATTGCTAGTTATAAGTAGGAATTTTTTTCCTAACCTGCCCTTTATCCAATTAGTGATTAAGGAGTGAAATAACCTTTATTAGGGGACAAATGAGCCATGCTACTAGCCGGACTTTATATCTAAGGGTTAAACTTTATGGTTGCTTAACGGTTTAGCCAATAAATTTTTGACTATGCTGATCAGACGCAATCTAAAATTTAGCGTGATTTTTTATTATACCTGGAAGAGTATGCTCTATTACCTCTTACTCGCTGTTGCCGTCTATCTGCTTCACGATTACTTTGCTATCTGGAAGTTGCATATTCCTTTTACCGCTATTTCGGCTTTAAGTACAGCCCTGGCGATCTTCCTGGGTTTTAAAACCAGCAATGCCTACGAGCGCTGGTGGGAAGCCCGGCAAATCTGGGGTTCGCTGGTCAACTATAGCCGCGCTTGGGCTCGGCAGGTCATCACCATGATTATTCCCGAAGGACAAGCACAAGCGGCAGCGGTTAAAGACTTACAATATCGTATGGTCTACCGGCACATGGCATTTGTGCATGCCTTGCGAGTGTTTTTAAGAAAGAAACACACCTATAATGAGCAGGGACAAGAAGAGATTTACGAGGAACCCAATGAATATTCCGATACGGCAGCTTTTCTGATTCCGGCTGAATACCATTTGTTTACCCGGAAGCACAATCCACCTAACTACCTGCTCGAACTACAAGGCGAGGATCTGCGAAGGGCTTACGATCAAGGCTGGTTAACGGACTTCCGGTTTGTTAAACTGGAAGAAACATTGGTTGAGTTTAACAACGTGCAAGGGCGCAGTGAACGCATTAAAAACACGCCCTTTCCCCGGCAGTATAGCTTCTTCTCGCGGGTATTTGTCTTTATTCACGCGTCCTTATTGCCTTTTGTGTTTGTCGAAGAATTGGGTTGGGCCAGTATTCCCATTTCCATTACTATTTCCTTTGTTTTCCTTTGTTTAGATTTAATCGGCGAACGTTCCGAAGATCCGTTTGAAAACCGGCTAGAAGATGTGCCTCTAACGGCTCTGAGTCTTACAATTGAGACGAATTTGAAAGAACAATGGGGAGATCCAGATTTCCCTGCTAAAAAGCATGCGCCTGGCGGTATTGTTCTCTAATAACTTAGTTTTAAAGGAAACAAACATATAGGGAATGGATTCTCCTTAAATCATCCCAGCCATCAAAATTTTATTTATTTCCTGAGATGAATAGTTGCGAGGAGTATTCCGCCACAAATACTAAATGGAGCTATTTCCGATGTGATCTCTTGTCTATATCGTTTGTTAAAATAATATTGATTTCAATTCGTCTTGAAAAAAGTTGATTTGTAAACTTGGTAATTCTTTTTTGGTCGTAGTGGTTGTCTATATTGATTACATGACCCAACATTACTTATACCAGGTTGAAGATGAGGTGTTCCTTCGTAACAGCTCTTCCTTCAGTATGCTGTTTACTTACTCCACCCTGCTTTTTCCAGTTAAGTATCGCTTTGCTTTATAAAATTCTGTAATAAATCCCATATCTATCAGCCACTTTTCCGAAAGCCATTTAAAGTATATTTCACGGCAATAATTCTATAATAGCTTAAATCTTAACTTTTGGGTTAACACAAGATATATCTATAATAGTATTACTATTAATAATAATAATTTTTATGTATTAATTGATAGTTTTAATATCATTTTAATCTTCCCTTTTTAGTTTTAAGGCAAAAACCAGGTGAACGCCGTGTTGAAAATTAATTTAAATCATAAATCTTACCTCCGGAACCCAGAAGTAACCATTCTCGGACAGAAAATAGTAGCCGAAAGCATTCGCCTGATCGACTATTTAGGTTTTGAAGAATTTACCTTTAAAAAGTTAGCCCAGGAAATTAACTCCACGGAGGCTTCGGTGTATAGGTATTTTGAGAATAAACACAAATTGCTGATTTACCTGGTATCCTATTATTGGGTGTGGCTCGACTATCAAATTAGCTTTCAGACCAATAACATTTCCGATCCGGCGCAGCGACTTGGCATTATCATTCGTATTCTAACGGAGGCCTCTTTAGATAATTTGCAAACTACTTACATTGACGAAGCCGCCTTGCACCGGATTGTTATTGCCGATGCGGCAAAAGCTTACTTAACCAAAGGAGTGGATGAGGATAACAATGCCCAATATTTTCGGGAATATAAAACGCTATGCAGAAAAATTGCGGCGGTTCTTCTGGAGATTGCCCCGAATTACCCGTATCCGCATACGCTTATTAGCACAGTAATGGAAGCTACTCACCAACAAACGTACTTTGTGCAACACCTGCCTTCCCTCACAGATATTAAATCCGGCGAAAATACAACGGGTAAAGTAGCTGATTTTTTAAAACATTTGGTTTTTGCGGCCATTGCCGCCTACAAAATTTAAAGTTCAGACAATGGATTTAACCCTTTTACCAGCCATAAACAAAATCGTAAGCCAATTGCAAGGGCTTTCTGCGGCTCCTACCCTGGCCAAAGAACCTGTAACTCTCCCGGCCGATAAACCGGCCAGCGTGCCTTCGTTTTTGGCTTACTTACAAGAAGCGGCCGTTAAAGAAAAACTAATATACATTTTATCGGAACCAACTACAGCAGAATTGCCAACCATTCTAGAACATAGCAAATCTCCCGTAATTTTGTGCCAGGTAATAGATTACCAGGTGGTACCAATAGTTATTCAGCGGCAGCATAATCACTATCACGTATATCGGTTTACCCAATCCAAGCCTGAAAAATTAATAGTAAATTCCGTAGATGAAATAAGCCGGAACTGCTACCAAATCCCAAATCGCCCGGAAAGTCAAACGTATTTGCTGACCAGTTTGGTGCACCAACCTCCCGGCTTTACCGATACGAACCAAGCTAAAAAGCCCTCGCACTTGGGGCGTTTATTTAAGTTTTTAGCCGTTGAAAAAAGCCAGATTGGGTACATATATATCTATGCCGCCATTGCGGGTATTATTAGTCTTTCTTTGCCTTTGGGTATTCAAAGCATTATCGGGTTTGTTTCGGGGGGGCAAATGTCTACCTCTATTGTGGTTCTTATTGGCTTTATTGTAGTGGGCATTTTTGCGGTGGGTGGGCTGCAAATTATGCAGGTTTATTTGGTAGAACATTTACAGCAACGCTTATTTAGCCGCATGTCTTTTGATTTTGCCCACCGGGTGCCCCGGCTGCAACTCGAAAGTTTACAGTCGGAGCAACCGGTAGAGCTCATGAACCGCTTTTTTGAAACGCTAACTTTGCAAAAAGGCATTGCCAAAATTTTACTCGAATTTAACGCCGCCCTGCTGCAAATACTTTTTGGTTTAATCCTGCTGTCTTTGTACCATTCTTCATTTATCATTTTCGGGATTTTTCTGGCGGCTACGCTTAGCCTAATTATTTATGCCACGGGTAATAAAGGGGTACAAACCAGTTTAGTAGAATCCAAATATAAATACCAGTTGGTAAGTTGGCTGCAGAGTATGGCCCGGGCAATCTATACCTTTAAAATGGCCAGCTACTCTAATCTGGGTATGCAACAAACCGATTACATTACCAGCCAGTACATATTAGCCCGTCGGCAGCATTTTAGCGTACTCATGACCCAGTACTGGGGCTTTATTTTTTTTAAATCGCTCATCACAGCCGGCTTACTTATATTGGGTTGTTACCTGGTTTTACAGCGGCAAATCAACATCGGGCAATTTGTGGCCTCCGAAATCATCATCATCTTAACCATGAACTCGGTAGAGAAAATAATTTTAAAATTAGATGTGGTGTATGATGTGTTAACCGGCTTAAAAAAGATTACCGCGGTAACGGATTTACCTTTAGAAGAAGCTCGGGGATTAAAAATTACCGAAACAGAAACTGGCTCGGGCTTAAGCGTACAAGCCGGCCATCTGGCCTACCACAGTCCTTCTGAAGCGCAGATTAAATTACACAACGTTAACTTAAAAATAAACGCTTCGGAAAAAGTTGCTTTAACGGGCATCAGCGATGCCGGGAAGTTTACATTATCGCAAATATTATTAGGCTTAACCTCGGGTTACGAAGGGCGATTGGCCTACAATAACTTATCGCTCCGCGATTTAGATGTGGTGAATTTGCGCAGCCAGATGGCCGCCATTATTGCCACCGACCAGATTTTTGAAGGTACTCTGTTGCAAAACATTACCTGCGGCGAAAGCAACATTACCACTCAGGAGGTGCTCGAAGCATTAGAAATTTGTCAGCTCTCGGCTTACGTGCAAAATTTGCCTAAAGGATTACACACTTTTTTAACCGGCACCGATTGGCAATTACCCCGCAGTGTAGTTTCTAAAATTATGCTGGCCCGCTGCCTCGTACGCAAACCCAAATTGATTGTTCTGGACAATAACTTATTAGCTATTAACCGGGCCGAGAAACTTCCCATGTTACAAGCCTTACACCAGCGTTTAAATTGCACCTTGATTATTATTTCGCACGATAAAAAAATTATGCAGTTCTGCGACCGTGTGTTGTTGATGCAAGAAGGAACCATTACCCACCAGGGTACTTACGCCGCTATTCAACCGCATTTACCTTTAACCGTGTTAACCGAAACTACTGTATAATCATGGCACCCGCTGTTAAAAATAAAGAATACCCCGTACAAACTCATCCGCATTACAGTACTGCCGATTTGTTAAAAACGGCTCCTACCGGGCGTACGCTGGCGCTCTGGTGTGGTGGCATTTTTTTAGTTCTTTGCCTGGCCTTATTTCTTCCCTGGACGCAGAATATCCGTTCTAATGGTACGCTTACGGCTTTAAACCCTGCTGGCCGGCCGCAAACGCTGCAAAGTGTAATTTCTGGTCGGATTGAAAAATGGCATGTGCAAGAAGGACAAACCGTACAAAAAGGCGATACCCTGATTAGCATCTCGGAGGTAAAAGACAAGTACTTCGACCCGCAACTATTGCAGCGGTTAAATGAACAAATTGAAGCCAAAAGATTGAGTTTACTGGCTACGCAACAAAAAGCCAAAGCCCTGGAAGATCAAATTGCTAATTTAAAAGGCGGCTTAACGTTTAGCTTAAATAAAGCCCGGAACAAAATAAACCAGGTAAAATTTAAACTGCAAAGTGACAGCGCCGAATTAGTAGCCGCCCAAGCCGATTACAAAATTGCCCAAGTGCAATTGGAACGCCAGGAAGCTTTGTATCAGCAAGGTCTTAAATCGTTGACTGAACTCGAAAGCCGCCGTTTGAAGTTTCAGGAAGTGCGGGCGAAATTGCAGGGTTACGAAAACAAAGTAGCCAGCACCCGCAACGAATTACAAAATGCCCGAATAGAGCTGAATTCTTTAACGGCCGAGTACGGCGAAAAAACCGCCAAAGCCGAATCGGAGTTAAGTTCCACCCGCGGCTACGCCTATACCACCGACGGCGAACTAGCTAAAATAAAAAACGAATACGCCAATACAAAAATCCGGACGAGCTTTTACCACTTAAAGGCTCCGCAGAATGGCATTGTAGTTAAAGCCATGAAAGCCGGTATTGGCGAAACTGTAAAAGAAGGAGAAGCCGTGGCCACCATTTTACCACGCGAAGCGCAGTTAGCCGTGGAGCTGTTCGTAAAATCCATGGACTTTCCATTGATCCGCAAAGGACAACACATTCGTTTGCAATTTGATGGCTGGCCGGCCCTGGTTTTTTCGGGATGGCCCAATTCGGGTTTTGGTACCTTCGGCGGCCGGATTGCCGTGATTGATAACGTAGCTACCATGGGTAAATACCGCATTCTGGTAGTTCCAGATCCGCAAACCGAGCCCTGGCCGGAGGCCTTGCGCATTGGGTCCGGCGTTTATGGCTGGGCTTTATTAAACGACGTGCCCATCTGGTATGAACTGTGGCGGCAGCTAAACGGCTTCCCGGCCGATTATCCGACCCAGGAAACCGGGGCAACTTATGCCCCGAAAGATAAAAAAGAATTAAATGCTTTAACCGATGAAACCAGTGCTGAATAACTATATTACCCAACGGGCGCTATTAGTTTTTTCTCGGGTATTCTCCGGTCAACCACTTCGTGCCTTCTTAACAAAAATTAACCAGTGTAAATTGCTCTTGCTGCTAGGGCTGCTAATTACCGGTAACCCCATCCGCAGCCAGGCCGATACTATAAAAGTAGTAACCTTTGCGGCTTTTTACGATCAAATTAAAGCCAATCATCCGGTGGTGCGTCAGGCTGCTTTATTACCGAAACAGGCGCAGCAGGAACTTCGCATAGCCCGCGGTAATTTCGATCCCCAGGCCATTAGTTATTACGACCGCAAAAATTTTAAAAATCAATTGTACTACGAGAACTGGAATAGTATGGTAAAAGTACCCTTGTGGTTTGGTGCCGATTTAAAAGCCGGTTACGAGCGCAACAAAGGCGTAAACGTTAACCCAGAAGAAAAAACGCCTGCCTCGGGTTTAACTTACGCAGGTATTTCCCTGCCCATCGGCCAAGGATGGCTCATCGACCAACGGCGGGCCACCTTGCGCCAGGCGCAGTTGTTAATTAATGCCGCTGAAGCTGATAAAATTAAAATTATCAACAAATTACTACTGGAAGCCTCTAAAGATTACTGGGATTGGGTGTTAGCGTACCAACGATGGCAATTATACCAAACTGCCTATAACTTATCGGAAGTACGCTACCGTGGAGTGTCCGAACGGGCCCGGTACGGCGATTTAGCTGCCATAGATACCGTAGAAGCCCGAGTTGATTTAATAAACCGGCAGCAATTGTTGCAGCAATCCTTAACCGAATTCCAGAATAGCGGCCTGATAGTTTCAAACTACCTCTGGACTCCGGATCAAAATCCTGTAGAATTAGTTTCATCAGCTGTACCGGCGTTTAATGAATCTGACTTAACCCTGATACCCGCGGACACGCTGCAGCAACTTTTCCGGTTTGCCCAGGAGAACCATCCGGATTTAATAAAACTGGGTTATAAATATAAGCAACTCGAAATTGAGCGCCGGTTAGCCGCCGATAAATTTAAACCAAAATTAAACCTGGAATATAATTTTTTGCGCCAGGACTTTGGCTTACTCGTAGAACAGCTGAACTCTACTTATTTTTTAAATAATTACAAATTAGGAGTGAGTTTTAACTACCCTTTGCTGCTCCGGAGCGAACGCGGCAAATGGCAGCTTACCCGGTACAAGTTAACTGAAACCGATTTAGCGCTAACCCAAACCCAACGCGATATAACCACCGCCCTGCAAACCACTTATAACGAATTGCAGATGTTAGCGGCCCAAATAAAAACCCAGGAAACCCTGGTTTCTCAAGCTGATATCTTGCGCCGGGGCGAACAAACCCGGTTCGAAAACGGCGAAAGTTCTTTGTTTTTAGTAAATACCCGGGAAATGAATGTAATTAACCAGAATGTAAAATTTTGGGAATTAAAAACCAAATACGTAAAATCAATCGCATTTTTATATTGGTCAGCTGGCAATATGGACCATTTAGAATAACTTGGTTATTTTGTGGGATTTTCAGATAAGTAAGATTATGTAATCCAGCCTTTTTTGGCGTTACTACCATTATTTTTTAGTTCCTCCTAGCCGAATATGGATGCTGATGGTTAATACTGCGGGGTAAAAAGCCATTTTTTCGCCTGGTCAATATCGTTGAATTTGTTTTGCATTAGAGAAGAAATTAGCGTGCTTATTGTAATAGAAGCAGCAAGCCGTTAAAACCTCCATTATCGGGCAAAGGCATTTATAGCACTACTAAGGTGGGTACACTCTACGTCAAATACGCTGGTGATTATATTTTTTTTATCAATTCAAATAAAGCTCTTTGACACAATGGGAGTTTATCCTCTGGGCACATGCTGAACTTGTTGCTTTTGCCTTTAGGATTTTTGATAGATAGATTTAGTAAATTTCGGCAGCAATTACCAGGAGCATGAGTACAAATTCGCTCTACCTTTTATTAACGTTCTTCTTAGCCGACCAGCACATAAAGATTATCTCTGCTTAATAATAGGTGATGCTCAGCAGAAAATTTACCTGAGCAAATTTTTGTGTTTTCTATTAACTCTCGTTTTTTTCATTGCTTTCCGTACTTAGTGTAAAGCTATTTCAGGAGTTTACCCTTGCTCCTGAATCATTATCGCTTAACATTATAAGTATTGCAGGAATTCCCATGTTTAATGAAGACCTAGAAGCAACTCCCCCTCCGGAATGGCTAGAACTTCGGAAGAAAATTGTTGCTGCCGATGGCTTACTTTTCCTCACCCCTGAATACAACCGTTCGGTACCTGGAGTATAAAAAAATGTTATTGATGTGGGTTCCCGTCCTTACGGAAAAAATTTCTGGGATGGAAAACCTGGCGGGGTAATAAGTGTATCCATTGGAAATATAAGTGGATTTGGTGCAAACCACCATTTACGCCAGTCACTAGTCTTTGTAAATGTGACTACAATGGCACAACCGAAAGCCTATATAGGAGGAGCTGCCAATTTATTTAATGATAACGGAAATCTTATCAACAAATCTACCAGAGATTTCTTAAAAAGCTTTATGGTGGCGTTTGAAAAATGGATTGCTATGCATGCAAAAAAGTAAGCTGCAGAAATTAGGAAGGCACAGTTGCCTCCTTAATTTCTGTTTTTAAAGAGGTGCTGGCATTCATCTATTCCTTTTTATTTTTAGCAAACGTTAAAATAAACCTTTGGTAATTAAATTCAAATAAATAAAACTACCTGATGACTACATCAACTTGCTTCTTTCAGCAAATCTTCCAGATCAAGGGGGTGCGTATACATGGTAAGGGAACCATTAGATTCTTTTGGCCAGCTATTTCTGGGTTTGTCCCAATACAGTTCCACACCATTATTATCGGGGTCGCGTAAATATAGGGCTTCGGACACACCATGGTCAGAAGCTCCAATGTTAGGATAGTTGGCAGTGCGCAGCCTTTTGTAAATGTTTGCCAAATCTTTCCGGGTAGGATAAACAATCGCCGTGTGATATAGCCCCACTCCTTCCCGGGTAGCGGGAGGGGCATCTTTACTATTCCAGGTATTTAACCCAATGTGATGATGATAACCGCCGGCTGAAATAAAGGCAGCTGCATCACCGTAGTACATCATAAGTTCAAAGCCTAACAAGTCGCAATAAAAGGCCAGGGAACGTTTTAAGTCCGATACTTTTAAATGAACGTGTCCAATTCTGGTTTCTGTCGGTATTTTATATTCGGTATCCATAAAAACGTTTAATTAATTTAAAAAATATTTTTTGTTAATGACGCACTATTTAGAAAGTGGCATTACTACTCTTGCTTATTAATCTCATTCTGATAGGATTATAAAGTTTTACTTCGAGATAAATAATCCAGGTAATTTTTGCTGCTTTCAATTAATAATTGCATAAACCAGTTAAAGTGGTAAAGCTGGTTCATTAAAAATAAATGATTCTGGGGAATGAATAAAAAGAACCGCTACAACATTGTAAAAATTTAGGATAAGGCGGCTAACAAGGTAGCGAAACCAATTAAAATTAATTTAGAATCAACTACTTCGGTCTAGAATAGCCAATACCTAGATAAGTTCAACCCTAGATCAAATACCCTAAAGGGGTTGAAATCCTATTAAATCCCCTGCTTGGAGCATCCCGAATAAGTGATAACAAGCGTTAACTTTACTACTACTTTAGTTATTAACAAAGCCAATTTTTTATTTAGGTTTAAACATGGTTGATCTCTAATAAATAGTCTATTGATTTAGTTATTTAAGTAGTCCAGAATAATTTGTACTTGAGCTTTTACTCCATTTTGTAAGGCGCTTTCATCCACATTAAATTTAGGGTTATGGTTGGCAGCACCTTCCCCAATGCCCAAGGTAATAAAACCGACCGGTGCTATTTTTTTGTAATAGGCAAAATCTTCACTAGCGGTCATCATGGGAGCATTAAAAATTTGATCCTTCCCCAAGATGGTAGCCGCACTGTTTCTAGCCAGAGTAGTAAGGGCAGCATCGTTTTGAATGGCCGGATAGGTAGGAATATATTCTAATTTGTAAGTAGCGCCATAGGCCTTGGTGGTGTTGTCAATGATAGTTTTTATTCTGTTTTCTACCATTTTCCTGGTTTCTTCTGACGTAGTACGAATGCTGGCAGCTAATTCCGCCTTGTCTGCAATCACATTGGGCGCATCCCCCGATTGAAATTTACCGATAGAAACTACCGTCATTTCTCCGGGTGTCACATTGCGGGATACAACAGTTTGTAAAGCGCTCACAACTGCCGCGCCTACCACTATCGGGTCAATTCCCAGATGGGGCATAGAACCATGCGATCCCTTTCCAATAATAGTTAGATTAAAGATGTCCTGAGCGGTCGAAGCGGCTCCTTCAGGCAAAATACCAACGTGGCCGGCTGGGAAATTAGGCAAAACATGCATTCCAAAAAAAGCATCTATTCCCTTTAAATCCCCGGAATTAACAATATCTAAAGCTCCTCCGGGTGGTTGTTCCTCAGCGTGCTGAAATATAAAGTAAACCGTACCTTTAATCTGATCCTGCATTTTGGATAAGGTAGTGGCAGTAGCTAGCAGCATAGCCGTATGCGCATCATGACCACAAGCGTGACTAACATTTTTCATTTTAGAGCTATAAGGCAACCCGGTTTCTTCCTGCAATGGCAAGGCATCCATGTCGGCTCTAGAAGCTACGGTTTTTCCCGGTTGGGCACCTTTTAGTACACCAATAACGCTGGTTTTAGCCGGTTTTATAATTTCAATGTTGGAAAGGGATTTTAGTACATCTTCCACGTACTTACTGGTTTGCTCTTCTTTAAAAGATACTTCCGGATTTTGATGGATGTGCCTTCTCCATTTTATAAGATCTTGGGTTGGTATGTTTTGCACCCAGGTAGCATTGTTATTATTGGGAGGAGTAGTTTTAGGTGGATTCATCTGAGGTTTAGAAGAGGATTCGGTTTCGGTTTGTTTTTCAGTTTTTGTTTCGGATCCAGGCCCTGTTTTAGTTTCATTTTCAGTCTTGGACTGACTGCAAGCCAGTACCATGGCAACCATGACAGCCAAATAAAGGAACGTCAGAACTTTTTTCATGTTTTCATAATATCTAAAGTGGGAAATCCATATTACTCGAATTATATCGTCTTATTGATTTGTGTTCTCAAAAACTAAATGGGAGAAACTGTATTTAATTGAAAATTGCACTCTAACCACCGAGGAGCTAAAACCATCACTAAAATTATTCCTCTTTCCCCATTGCAGTTCAGCTCCCATCATAGCTTGTGAAAAGGGCTGGTAGAGTAAATTAAAAGTGGCATAATGCCCCTTTTTAAAAGCATTAGGCGCTTGAGCATCCGAGTTAGAAATTCGTACCTGGGAATACCCCAGCGTGCTGCTCCATTTGCTATTCCAGTTACGTTCCAGAAAGGCAAGGCCACCCATAACCGGCAATGCCATTCCTAAAACGGGTGTAGTAGGATCGCTTAAATTATTTTTAATGCCTACATCAGCACCAGCATCCGTTAAATGGTTCTCAATACCCTTGCCATAGACCAATTGTCCTCGGAAAAGAGTTTTACTATCTAATTGCTGGTTGGAGCTGATGTTAAAACCCCATCCGATTTCATTTCCACTTAAGTCAATAGGAGCATTACCGGTATCTTCCCACCGAATCCATTTTAAAGCACCCGCCAACTCGATGTATCCCTTTCCGGTAATTCTGCGGTAATCCATGGCCAAGTCTGGTAATTTAAATTCGGGCCGCACGTTTTGCAGTTCTATTCGTTCGGCATAAATACCCGACTCGGTAACGGCACCTGGTTGTTCCAAGGCAATTCCCCATCTATCCTGTTCCCCAACCTGCATATAACGCACCTGGATAGGCCGCAGAAAGGCTCTGCTGGGCGGGGCTCCGAAATCTAGGGTGTTGGGAGTTACATCAACATCGGTGAAAAGGCTTTCGGTTTGCCCAACAGTAAATCTTCCTAGTTCAACATAAGCCTTCCGGAAGCGGAAAGTGGTTTGGCCTACGTCCGGTCCGACACCAAAAAGGTCGAATTCAAAATTAGCTTTGAGCTTGCCCAAAGGCGTTTGCGACAGGCTATTTAACCCCAATCTGGTTTGACGAACGCTGAAATATATTTTCCCATCCGGCGCAAATTGGTCTTTATACTGGGGGAGTTTGGTAACGCGAAGTACATCAAACCAATTGGGATCAATTTGCTTGAAATTATAACCTACATCGGCCTTGATGTACCCATATACTTCCAGGCTTTTTTCTTGTTCCTGCGCTTTCGCAGAATTGATGATTAACAGAAAAAGTAACAGGAACAAGACCTGTCGAAAATTTATACTGAGGGAATAATTGAAATGGCTCATTTCATATTATTTTGGCAGGCTATACCTTTGTATACGAATGCCTTAAGAAATGAGCATGAATTTTTTATTTATATATAAAATTATCTTTTATAAATAAATTCCTTGTAACCGCTTGAAATCATGTTTTTTTAATTTCTACTTTTAGCTGTTTTTCAGCCACCATTATCATGGTCTTTAAGGCAGTATTTTGCTGTTAAATTGTATTAGCTACGTTTGCGTTTAAGTTAATTATTGCTTAACCTGATCAGCAGGTGCTATGAAAGTTTCAGCGGAAAAGCTGATTTTGGTCGATAATATCTGAACAACTTCGTTTTATTTTATAAGCCATTCCATTCTTTAATTTTAATCAGGAAACATAGTATTGTAAGCTTCCTTGAAAATAGAACTATCTTAAATGAGGGAAAACCTTAACTTCCCAAAAAAAATCCAAAGTTCTCCAAGAGCTTGAGGAATACAAAAGTGCGGGTGAAATTAGCCAAAGGTTCATAAGTGATGCTTTGCTGAATGGCGAAATGTTTCATTGTTTCCATGCGCTGGATGGTTACAAATGGTGGGCTTTCCAGTAATAATATCTTAAGTTGCCTTTATTTTATTACTTTGATAAGATTTTTTGAATAAGTAAATCAACTTACCTAGTTCCAGTTTCGTGAACTTCTCCTGATTCTCTGCTTACTTTATTTTAATTCTACCGGTTTAAATACCGTAATTCTGGACGGCACCAAATCTATTTAAATACAATATTTCTTTACGAGTAGCTTTACTTAACTCTTCCCGGATTTAGTAGAAATTACTTTTAAGGTAAGAATTTAACAGTTCCCAGACTTAAACAAACTTTATTCCAGCTGGTCAAGATCCTTCTTGCCTGCGTATTAAGTTTTAATTCCAGTATCAGTTGGTATTTATTTTTTTTCTAAAAATTATGAACAACTGAAAAATTAACAGCAGCTCCACAAATACTTTATAAAATAATTTATTTTTTCTGTTAACCTTTTCTTCAAACAGCTACTAATCTGTACATCCGTCAGATGAAAGTTTAATTAACTATTTTTTCAATTTTCCCGGTTAACTTTTTTTATAAATAGCTACTAAATTATAAATCTACTAATAGAAGTTTAAACATAATAATATCAAATAAACAATTTACGCGGAAGCCGAAAAGCGGGTAGAGTAGGCAACAATTAATCAATTATTATTTTATGAAAAAGTTTAAGATCACCAAAAAAGGTAAAAATTTAGAAGCATCGAAATTAACGAAAGATCAAATGTTTCTAACATCCGGTGGGTTGCGCTCAACTTGTACTTGCAACACCTACAATGTTTGTCATATAGACGGAACAGATGATTAAAAGACGAATAGTCTGTTGGTGTAATCTATACCAGCAGACTATTTATTTCAATTGTATTAACTTGTAAATAGAGTAATTGTGATTTGTATATTTAGCACTTCCCTCGATCAATCCACAACTGAAGTAATCCGATGGCTTCATTATTTAGGCAAAAAAGATGTAATCAGAGTGAATTATAATGATAGGAACATTCGCATTTGTTTGGATATTACAGAAGGGCAATTTTCTTTTAAATGGAATGAAAAACTTGTTTATTTAAATGATATTGAAGCTGTATGGTACCGAAAAGGAAAAAATTGGCTGTGCGATCAATTCTTTTCGGTTACTGTGGAAGATCGTGCTTCTTTTACCTCCTATTTTAATAATAAATTAAAGAACGAAGAGGCGAGATTAACAGAGTACCTGCATTACATTATTGAAAACACGGTTCCTGCTCTGGGATCTTCAACAAAAGGTAATTTAAATAAGTTAGTGGTACTGGCTATGGCTAAAGCTACTGGGTTGCTGATTCCGGACTTTTACATTACTAATTACAGAGAAGGAGTAGAAAAAGTATTTAGACAATTGCCGGATTTAATTACAAAGTCTATGTCCGATGGACTTTATTTATTTGATACTATAGAGAAATCAACCGGTTATTTTTCCTACACGGAAAAATTAAATAAAAACGGAACTACCCTTTTACCCGAACAAATATCGCCGTCTTTTCTGCAGAAAAATATACATAAGAAATATGAAGTCAGAGTGTTTTTTTTAGAGAATACGTGCTATTCTATGGCCATACTTTCCCAGAACGATGAGCAAACCAAAACCGATTACCGGAAATACAATGAAAAAAAGCCTAACCGGTATGTTCCTTATAAACTTCCCCGGGAGCTTGATCAAAAGATCAAGCTGTTATTCAAAAAGCTTGATTTAAATACCGGTTCCGTTGATTTGATGATTGATCAGCAAGATAATGCTTATTTTCTGGAAATAAATCCGGTTGGTCAATTTGGAATGTTATCTGATCCGTGTAATTATTTTTTAGAAAAACAAGTGGCTTTACACCTCTTACATCATGCACGAACCAGAACAAATTAATCTTTGGAGTACCGCTGAATCACACCTTCCTCTTGGATTCAAAAGGATTCATCTGGAGAAGATACCGCCTCTTCAAATAGAAAATAAACTTGTACTTTATAATAAAAAGTATTGTTTCAGCACCAAGCAGGTATCCGTGGCCAACAAACCCATTTCAAAAATTTTGGAATAAAAGTAATTCAACTATGAGCTTACAATTAAATATTAATCTAGATACTTATCTTCATCTGCATGCTGATTGTATTCCGGTAAAGGGAGCCACGCGGTTTGTAATTTGCGACTTAACCAGAAACGAATTACTATTTTTTCCAAGCGAATATTATGAAGTATTGGAATATTTGAGAAGCGATAAGATTGGTTTTCTTCTAAAAGATATAATCAGTGAAGAAGAAAAAACTTTGGTTGTGGAATTTATAGAATTCTTAAATCAACACGAATTTATTTCCTTTTTGCACGATCCTTCTTTGTTTCCGGCTATTGAAGAAAAATGGGATATACCAGCGATTATTCAAAATGCCATTATTGATGTAGATATTACTTATCACGACTTTGATAAAATTTTTCAGGAATTAGATGAACTGGGTTGTCAGTTTGTTCAGATAAGATCTTTTTCTGATATTCTATCACTAGATGGCTTGTACCAGGTGCTTTCATCTGCTCATCATAAATCTATTCAGAGCATTGAATTAATTTTAAAATATAACGCTCATATTTCGGATGAAGCTTATATAAAATTAATAGAAGATCATCCTATCATAGCGGGTTTAACAATTCATTCTTCGCCGGAAAAAAGAACCTTAATTGTGGATTATGGCTGTGATATAGAATCAATTCGCTACGTTGATAAACACATTCACCTGGTTACTCAACAAATTACTTCTCAAGCTCATTGCGGAATTATAAATGTAAAGAGTTTAAATGCACCTACCGTAAATAATTTTTTCGAAACCAAATTATTTAATGGCTGCTTAAACCGGAAAGTGTCGGTTGATACCAATGGCGAGATCAAAAACTGTCCATCCATGCTAACATCCTACGGCAATATTAAGGATACAAGTTTAAGCGAAGCGATTAATAACTACGGATTTACAGATACATGGAAGATTACCAAAGACCAGATAGCCGTTTGTAAGGATTGTGAATTCAGGTATGTCTGTTCGGATTGCCGGGCGTACGTAGAGAATCCAGAGGATATTTTTAGTAAACCTCTAAAGTGCGGCTATAATCCTTATACCTGTGAGTGGGAAGAGTGGAGCCAGAACCCTTTAAAGCAGAAAGCCATTGCCTTTTACTACTTAAATGATTCGATAATGGATCAAAATCGGACCAAGGTAACTTCCGCTCTTAGCGCGTAAATTGAATGAAAAAATTTACTTTTTACCGGCAACTAGATGAGATGGATTGTGGTCCTACTTGTTTGAAAATGATTGCTGCTTTTTATGGTAAAGTATACGCAACCGAGTATTTAAGGGAACTAAGCCATACTACCCGCGAAGGAGTTTCGCTAATGGGATTATCCGAGGCAGCAGAAGCTATTGCTATGAAATCTTTCGCGGTAAAAGTTGATTTTACTACCCTGCTAAACGATGTAACTTTACCTTGTATTATTCACTGGCAACAAAACCATTTTGTAGTAGTTTACCGGATTGGAAAGAATAAAATATGGGTAGCCGACCCGAGTTTTAATTTAATCACCTACTCCAAAGAAGAATTTTTAGCCGGTTGGCTATATAACAAGAAAAAAACCGCTACCGACGAAGGCATTGTTTTTATAGTAGAACCTACAGTTCAATTTTTTGAAGAAGAAACCGGCACAGAGAATCGCCGGACTGGAATAAAAATATTATTTCCTTACCTGAAACCTTTTACCAAATATATTTTACAGTTGTTTGTCGGCTTAATCATAGCCAGTATTCTGCAACTTATTTTTCCTTTTCTTACCCAAGGGGTAGTCGATTACGGCATAAAAAACCAGAACATCCACTTTATTTACTTAATGCTATTTGCCCAGTTAATGCTGTTCTTTTCGCAATCTACGGTAGAGATAATTAGAAGCTGGATTTTATTGCACGTGGGTTCCAGAATGAGCATTTCCCTATTATCTGATTTTCTGGTTAAGGTAATGAAGCTCCCAATTGCTTTTTTTGATTCAAAAATGACCGGCGACCTGTTGCAACGGATAGAAGACCATAACCGCATCGAATCTTTATTATCATCTACTACCTTAAACGTTTTATTTTCGGTGGTTAACTTATTTGTATTCGGAACCATCCTGGCATTTTATAACCTATCTATTTTGCTGATTTTTTTGCTAGGGGCCGTGCTATATTCGGGCTGGGTTTTATTTTTTATGAAAAGAAGAGCCACCCTGGACTTCAAGCGTTATAGTTATGAATCGGAAAACCGCAACAGCCTCATTCAATTAATTCAGGGAATGCAGGAGATTAAATTAAATAATTCGGAGAAGAGAAGGCGCTGGGAATGGGAAACTACCCAGGTAAAATTATTTAAAATTTCCCTGAAAGGATTAACAGTAGCTCAATACCAGACTTTAGGTGCCAACTTTATAAATCAAATCAAGAATATTTTCATTACGTTTTTATCCGCCAAGGCAGTAATACAGGGAGATATGACATTAGGGATGATGCTGGCGGTACAATACATTATCGGACAATTAAATGAGCCTATCAATAATTTTATATCTTTTACCAGAACGGCCCAGGACGCTTCTTTAAGCCTACAAAGACTGGGTGAAATTCATGATAAAGAAGAGGAAGAAAAAAATAATTTAGCGCAAACTCCTTTTCTTGCTACTTATGCCAAAGATATTTTTATAAATAATGTAAGCTTTAGTTACAGTGGGCCCAATAGTCCGGCAATTTTAAAAGATCTTGATTTTTATATTCCGCAGGGTAAAGTTACCGCCATTGTGGGAGCCAGCGGCAGCGGTAAAACCACCTTGTTAAAACTCTTACTTAAATTTTATGCTCCTACCCAAGGCAAAATACAAGTGGGTAATATTAGCCTAAATACAATAAGTGCCCGAGCCTGGCGAGAAAAATGTGGAGTAGTAATGCAAGACGGTTTTATTTTTGCCGACACCATAGCCCGCAATATCACCGAATCAGATTCCCACACTTCCATCGATAGAAAAAGGTTGCTGCATGCGGTACGAGTAGCCAATATAGAAAATTTCATAGAATCTCTACCACAGGGGTACAACACTAATATTGGCGGTAATGGCATTGCTCTAAGCGGCGGCGAAAAACAACGCTTATTAATTGCCCGGGCAGTATATAAAAATCCGGAATTTTTGTTTTTCGACGAAGCTACCAGCGCGCTGGATGCCAATAACGAAAAAATTATAATGAAGCGCTTAGAGGATTTTTATGCCGGCCGAACAGTAGTAGTGATTGCGCACCGGTTGAGCACCGTAAAAAATGCGGACCAGGTACTTATGATGGACCAGGGAAGAATTATTGAAAGCGGTTCTCACGACTATTTAACTCAGACTAAAGGAGCGTATTATACCCTGGTTAAAAATCAATTGGAACTAGGCAATTAATATTTACTAAATAGTTGCTCGTTAGTAGTTGATCATTGTTAACTAAATAAATTTATCAGGACTTTCGCCTAACATGATAAAAGTCCTAATCTGGGCAAATCTATTAGTGCAGAAGGAAAAAGTAAGCGGAATAAAGAAGTTGAATCTGTAAGAGTAAAAAGTAGGCAAAAAGTCCCTCTTTGAAGGAGATAAGGGGAGGATAAAAAGCTTAGCCCATTCTATTTGCGGGAGCCCTGTTTATATTAACTATTCGAATAAAAATGTATATCAGTTTAACAACGAGCAATCAATAATGAACAACGTAATAGTATGGACAGGTACAGCAAAGTAGAGGATATCCTGGATAGAAGCGACGACATTACCGAGGTAATGACGCAAATTCCGCATTGGATAGTGAGAGGAGGAATGACTTACTTATTTTTTTGCATTGTTTCGTTGTTAGGCATTGGTTGGTTTATCCGGTATCCGGATGTGATTAATTCGAAGCTGATACTTACTTCCTCTAATCCACCTGCTCGAATAGTAGCGCAAGCTAATGGTAAACTTCAGCATATTTTTTTTAAAGAAAACGACCAGGTAGAAACAGGAGCATTACTAGGCGTAATCGAAAACCCGGCGAATAGTTCAGAAGTATTGGATTTACTAAATTCATTACGTTCTACTCATTTTTCAACCCTACTTACTAAACAAACCCTAAATTTACCCGATGAAAGTAACCTGGGCGAATTGCAGAAAGAATACGCAGCTTTTAACCGGGCTTACCAGGAATTAAAACTTTTCAACCAAATAGATCCGGTTGCCAAAGAAATTTCAGCCACACGGCAGGAATTAAAGGAACATATAAACTTATTGGAAAAGCAGGCCAAGGAAAAGGAATTTTATAAAACCGAAGTTAACTTAGTAAAAAAAGATTATGATCGAAATGCCTTTCTGTACAAAAATAAAGTTATTGCCGACAAGCAAATAGAAGATAATGAAAGGGAATTACTCGGGGTTAAACGAAGCTTTGAACAACTAGAATCCAACATTGCCTCCACTAAAATTAAGTTAGTGCAATTGCAAAAAGCCCTAGTTTTATTAGTAATACAAAATCAGGAAAAAAGAAATCAATATGAGTTAAGCTTTACGGAGTCTTATAAAAATTTATTAAGCGCACTATCAAACTGGGAGCAAAAATACCTGTTAAAATCTCCTATTTCGGGGAAAGTAACTTATTTAAAATACTGGAGCAATAATCAATATGTAACCACAGGGGATGAAGTAATGGTAATTGTACCGCATACGGCCCAGACAATCATTGGTAAAATAGCGTTGCCTATCCAAAACTCCGGCAAAGTAAAAGTGGGACAAAAAGTAAATATCTACTTGAAAAACTATCCTTACCAGGAGTTTGGAACTATACTTGGCCTGGTAAAATCCATATCATTGGTTCCGAAAGATAATTTGTATGTAATTGAAATTATACTTCCAAGTGGTCTAAAAACCAGTTATCATAAAAAGTTAGATTTTAAGCAGGAAATGCAGGGCAGTGCCGAAATTATTACAGAAGAATTAAGACTATTGGAACGAATATTTTATCAATTCCGGGTCTTGAGGCAGAATATATAAAAATATCTTTAAACTAAAAATAAACTGAGTCTGGACAAAGCACTTAATTCTTGGCCAGACTCAGTTTATTTATAAGACACAAAATAAAAGGTTTTAATAATTAAATAGTAGCCATAGTACAGATTAGGCATTTTTAAAAATATAACTATTTAGAATGGCACAAAGGAAAGATAGCTAAAAGGCTAAGGGAACAGAGGTACTCCCTTTTACATTTAATTTCCATTAAATGAATGGCTTACATTTTGAAGATTATTCGTTAAAACTTTTAACGTTTAGGTTTATACATCTCCTAGAAAGCAGGATGGTTAATTAAATCATGTAGGCCATTTGGTAATCTCTTTCTTTCATAACTGTTTATTTTCAACGTAATGCATTTCTAGCAGCCAATCCATGGCTTCATAATAATGGTTGAAATTTTGAAATTGGATACCCTTATTCTGCTGTAGCAAAGTAGTATATAGATTTGTGATTTTCTGGTCATAAGTTGTATTATTTGTAACGATACGCGCAATTTTTTCCAGATAAGGTAGAGCCAAAGTTTGCCTAAAATATTGGTGAATACTATAATCATCAATATCCGGACTGTTTTGAGTATGAACAAAGGTAGTATCCAGTAAAATAAATCTGATCTGATGTTTAGTGGCTAAGATTAATACTTGTTGCCAAATAATGGCAAAGTCATCTTGTTTTAAAGGTCCAATCCAGCGCACCGTCAAAATGCTGCTTTCGGTATTAAACTCTAGTTCTATATCATTTAAGGTAAATAAAATCATGAGCAAGCAAATTTTTATTATTCTATTTCTAATTGGGTTGTATAAGCCTGGCAAGAGTAGGGGCACAAGTTTTTTCGCTTACTCTTATCAGGCTTACTTAACTACCAACTTTATTTATTCTATTAAACTTTTTATATTCTTTTAACCTTTAACTCAACAATTTATCGTAAAAGAGAGCCCTTATAAGTTTTAGGAGAGATTCAGGTCCGATAGATTTATGGAATCCAGATATGGTTCAAAACAGGCATGATCACGATAGGAAACCAACCGAACCACTCTAGGAAAATTGGAAGAAAGCCATATCTCCACGAAAAAATACTCCAAAAAATGCAAGCTAATATCGTGGGAACCAAGCGAACGGTCCAACAATTTAATGCCGAATTGTCCTATAAGAGAAACTTGCTGATTAATTGATTTTCGTCTAAATTCATATAAATCCATAATGCTTCAGTTTAGATGGATTGTTAATTATTTGTTTAAATAGCCAATACTTAAAAGATTATTTTATAAAATCCCATATAGAAAACATCCTATAGAGGGCAGATAATGGTAGATTTAATAAGAAGGTATATGGGGGCTAAATGCAGTATTTAATCAGGAAAGTATCTTCCCGGAATAATTCCAAGCCCTTTCTGCTAGCTTCCCACCAAGAGTTGCAAACACCAAAAACTTTTTCATGGTGAATAATTAAATACTTTCCAGCATAAATTTTTTTGAGCTGTTCTTTATGCCGGGTATAAAAAGAAATATTATTTAACATAAGCTTTTTCATGGACAGATTAATTGATTAAAAATGGAAATAAGGACAATAGAGCGAAAAGAATTACAAACCACTTGGAGGCATAGCTTTACCTTTGAACTAGAGTAAAAAGTATGACTGCTATCCAGGAATATTAAGTTATTCCTGTTCAGAGTTAATTTTATACTCTTTTGCTCAAACCTGTTCTTAATAGGTTTTACCAGGTAAGGTCTAAGTGGTGGCTACCATTTGAATAACCTCCCAAATAGCATCAGCAGTAGGTTGCCAACTAGCTTCTACCTTTTCTTGAATAAATAAATGCATATTAGCTTTATTTACAGCTGATTTATTTAAGGAGGCACTCTTTAAATTAGCTGGTTGCTGCTCACCTGTTGCATGTAGGCTTTTAAGAAGTTGGTTCTTTTCTATTTCTATAGATTCGAGTTTAGCAGGAGAAATACCATAATCCTTTACTAAAGTAACAGCCATATCACCTGTACTGGTAAGGATATAATCACACTTTCGGAAGGCTTGTTTTTCCAGTTCATACATCCACCCTTTACTATCCGGTTGGCAATGTTCATAACTTAAAGAGTCTACCTGGAGTATTAGTTTTTTTCCGGTCAATAATTTTAATTCTGTTCCAGCCAAAAAGGTTCTGTAGTTATATGCATAAATAATATCAAAATTTCGCTGAAGTGCCCAACGACTAGTATATCGGGCATATTCAATTACTTGCGCATCTAAACTTAAAGCATCGAACTCTTTATACCCAAAAATGTTAGCAGGTCCTGTATTCTTTTCCTGAATTTTACTGGAATTACTTTGCGAACCTGTTCCGGATGTACTTATTCTTTTGAACGCTTCTGGTCTTACATAGCCTTCTGGTGGCGTTACATAATTACTGGTACCATAAAGAGGAATATTATTTTTAATATAAGGTTCATTCGCAAATGGCAACGGACGCGGCTTAGTGGAACTAGTTTGGATTCCTTGCAAATCTAACTGATCCAAGCCTGTGAGTTCGGCGTTGTTGAGAATAAAATTCGGATCCGTATGGGGCAAAAGCACCGATAAATCTACCCGTTGAGATAAGGCTTTAGCAATATAGTAACAACTAGTCTCCTGCTCTTCACGAATAGCAGTAGAAAATTCCCAACCAAGAAGTAATACATTCAGTTTGCTCATAATAAATTAATTTGATTAAACATTTAAATAATCAAGGAAACCAAGTCCAATAATTTATTGGCATTTCCCAATTTGTAAAATAGGTATAGCTCATTCTTAAATCCGGATAGCTGTTAAACTTCATTTTATCCAATATCAATATAGGTTTTATAAATAAATATAACTTTATATATAATAAAATGCAATATTTACAGTTTTAGTAATTTGCTATAATATCCCTAAAAAAGGAAGTTATACGTAATAAATTTTTAAAATTTAAGTATTTATACGGATAGAGCAACTACAATAATGCCTTTTAAAGTGGGTCTTGCAGTTTTTTAAATGTAACCTAATGTTATAAAGCAGATGAAGATTTAGAACAAAATGATTATGAGACTAGATTTCTTCATACCAGTAAAGTTAAATCTATAATTGGGCGAAACGTAGCTCTAGGCAACTAGTTTCTGATAATGAAGCAATTAAAATGTAATACTTTATATTAAAAAATAACTTGACCCGCCAGTAATATTACATCAGGATAATGCACTTATATAAATTAACTATTTTGGATAACAGTATATTTAATACTATTTCATAGTGATTACAAAAATGCCTTATCTATTTTACAGTATCAGATTAAGGATCTTGATTACAACTATTGAGCAGTAATCAATAAGTAAACTGCTAAGTGAGAAAAGAATTAAGGTATAAAGCTGACTCTTGCTTTTATTTATTTTTAATTTTCTTCAAATCCTCTACTGTTCAGTTGTAACCTTTCACCTGTTTAGTTACTCCATATAGATAGAACTAAACTAATAGGATATGAAAACGCTTTCAGAATTTAGAAAATTAGCACTAGCGGGGTATTTTTCCATTCTTGTTTTTCCCGTCATTGCCCAAAACAACCCTAAACTTTCCGATGCAGAAGTAGCAGCAGTAGCGGTTACGGCTAATCAGATTGACATTGATAAAGCCAAACTCGCAAAAGATAAATCTAAGAATCCAGAAGTTCTTCAATTTGCCGAAACTATGGCAAACGATCACCAGGGAGTAATTCAACAAGCATCGGCCCTCGTGAAAAAGTTAGGAGTTACTCCAAAGGATAATGCCGTTAATCAACAATTATTAGCTGAAGCGAATAAAACAGAAAAATCTTTACAGGCAAAAAATGGTAAAGACTTTGATAAAGCCTATATTGATAATGAAGTTACGTATCACCAGGCCGTAATCTCAGCTGTGAGTGATCTTTTAATTCCTGAAACCGACAACCAAGAGCTGAAAGGATTACTGCAAAATATTATACCCGCCTTAAAGGCACATCTGCAGCACGCCCAAATGTTGCAAAAGCAATTTAGTTCTAAGTAAAAGAATATGCTTAATATTTGGATTTTGGGATTATGTCTTAACCTGATTACAGGTTATTTCTTCGAACATTCGGAAAGCTTCCCGCCGAAAGTTTATACAGTAGAGATAAAAGGTATGGAGTTTCTGCCCGCTCAGATTAAAGTAAAAAAAGGAGATACTATTGTTTGGATAAATAAAGATATAGTGGTTCATACTGTTACAGAAGAAAAAAGAAAAGCCTGGACCTCCTCTCTAATTCCTATTGGGAAATCCTGGAAAATGGTAGTAAAAGAAAGTTCGTTATATTACTGTACGCTACACCCGGTAATGAAAGGGCAAATACAGGTACAATAATTTTTTAATAATATCAGAGAGAAAAGCACTTAAAAATTATTTGCTATGGTACAAAACACCGAAGAGGAAATTATTCAAAGAATTTTGGAGGGACAATTAGAGCTTTTTGAGATTCTAATTAGAAGAAATAATCCTTTTCTTTATAAAGTAGGCAAGTCGTATGGCTACCAGCACCAGGATGTCGAAGATTTGATGCAGGAAACTTTTATTAGCGCCTATAAAAGTTTAGGCAGCTTTCAACACCGGTCGTCTTTTAAAACCTGGATTATTAAAATTATGCTGAGCCATTGTTACCAGAAAAATCATAAGTTTAGTTTTAAATACGAAAAAGCCGGTTATAGAGAAATAGTAGATAAAAATGTTCCGTTGTTTTCGGGTAGCCCTTCAGATATGGAGAAAAGAATTTTTAACCAGGAGCTCAAGGCTGTAATGGAAAAAGCCGTCAATAAAATTCCCCTTGATTACCGGATGGTATTTTCGTTAAGGGAGTTAAACGGATTAAGTGTGGCGGAAACTGCCGAAGCATTAGCTATAACGGAGGTAAACGTAAAGGTACGGCTAAACCGGGCTAAAAATATGCTGCGCAAAGAGATCGAAAAATATTATTCGCCCGAAGAAATATTTGAATTTAATCTTATCCATTGCGACCGGATAGTGGATAAGGTGATGAATGCAATAGCCAAAGAAAATTTTACTACTTCTTAATTCCTAATATATTCTCCAAATTTGTGTTTTTTACCTTTAACCAAAATGCTTCAGTATTTTCCTCTGGAGCATTTTCTTTTTAGTCTATTGAAACGAATTATTTCATTTTTCAAAAACGACTGTTTCCGGGCAAGCTCCCAGCTTTGCTAAAATACTCTGCAAATCTTCTACCATTGGGGGAGGTCCGCATACATAAAAATGTTGGCTAAAATCCTGCACGTACGTTTTCAAAAATGATTCATTTATATAGCCTGAATAATAGTTGTTCGAAGATTCGCTGGTAATAGCGTAAATAACATTGTTATCGAGCATTGCTGTTAGTTCTGGTTGGAGTATAATGTCGTGCTCGGTTTTATTAGAGAAGAAAAGCCTATTACCAGCTAGCTTTTGTTCCTGATGTAGTTGCCGCAGGATGGCAATAAATGGAGTAATACCAGCCCCACCTGCAATAAAATAACCCGACCCTTGGTAGCTGATAGCTCCCCATGCATCATCCACTATCAATTCATCCCCAATTTTAAGCGAATCAAGTTCATGGGTTACTCCCGGATGGTCTTTGTACAGTTTTATAATAAATTCAAGTTCCGGAGATTCATTTAGTGAGGTAAAAGTAAAAGGTCTTTTTTCTTTTTCCCAACCCTTTTTATTGATTGCTACTTCAGTGGCCTGACCCGGTAGAAAGGTGTACCCGTGAGGCTTTTCGCATCTAAATTTTTTTACGTTGTGCGTTAGCGTTTCAATGGCTTTAATTTTGACTACGGTTTCCATGTTTTAACAAATAAGAAAGATTTAAGGCTTTAGAATAAATTACTGGAGATGAGAAAACAATTCTCTTCTGGTTTGTTCGGTTTGGAACTTGCCTGAATAATGGCTGGTGAAAGTGGCACTGGAAACATCACTTACTCCCCGGGAAGCTACGCAGAGGTGAGTCGCCTCCATTATTACAGCCACATCTTCTGTTTGTAAGGCTTCTTTCAGGGCTTGGGCAATTTCCTCGGTGAGTCTTTCCTGCACTTGCGGACGTTTGCTGTAATATTGTACCAACCGGTTTATTTTAGACAAGCCAATTACTTTACCCGAAGAAAAATAAGCCACGTGCGCTTTGCCAATAATTGGTGCAAAATGATGCTCACAGTAGGAATAAATTGTTATATTTTTCTCTACCAGCATTTCTTTATAATTGTATTTATTTTCGAAAAGTGTGATATGGGGTTTGTTTTGGGGATTCAGACCGCGGAAAATTTCTTGGACGTACATTTTAGCCACTCGTTCTGGGGTTCCCTGCAGGCTATCATCTTCTAAATCTAAGCCAAGAGTTAGCATAATATGTTTAAAATAATGGCTAATAACTTTAATTTTGGCCTTTTCGTCCAGAAGAAGTACTTCTGAATTAGGCAGCATTTCAGGAAAAGGAGAATAATGTTTGCCGTTCAATTCCTTCACCGTTGCTTTGGTATTATTTAGTGTAATCATGGTTGTGAATTAGATTATGCTTGTTACTAATTGTAAGAAGAGTTTAATTTCTAGGATTATCTCCTTTACCTTATTAGAGTAAATGGCAGGTTAAAGAGTTACAAAGAGCTTGTAAAAAACTAATAAAAGGGAAAGACTATGGCTGGCAAAAGTCATGTGTGTAGGTTCGCTACCGTCTATCCAAAAATGTTTGGGTTTGTACCTGCGAGATCATCCGCTTTAAAAATAAAAAGCCTCCTGTTTATAAATCAGGAGGCTTTTTATTTTTAAAATTTACTTTTTAGTAAATTAATAATCAATCTATTATTAATCGGGCAAGTTTTATTTGGAAATTAATTTAGATCTTTCAATTTTATATGGTAGGATAACCTCCCGTTACTTGCACAGTAGAACCAGTCATATAACTGGAGTCTTGCGAGGCTAATAACACAAAAATAGGAGCCAGTTCCGCTGGCTGACCTGCCCTTTTCATGGGTACACTTTCGCCAAAATTTTTCACGTGGTCCTGCGACATGGTAGAAGGAATCAGTGGGGTCCAGATGGGACCTGGGGCTACACAATTTACCCGAATACCTTTATCTGCCCAAAGCTGAGCTGTACTTACCGTAAAGTTTTGAATAGCTGCTTTAGTAGCCGAATATGCAATTAATTTGGGCGGAGCCTTATACGCGTTTACGGAAGTAGTATTCACAATGGTGCTGCCGGGTTTTAGGTGCGGTTCGGCGGCTTTGCACAAGTAAAACATTGAGTAAATATTTGTTTTAAAGGTGCGGTCCCATTCTTCCGTCGAAACTTCCTGCAAAGACTCCCGCTCCATCTGGAAAGCCGCATTATTTACTAAAATATCCACGCCGCCGAGCTCCTCTACTGCCCGCTGAATTATTTGCTTACAATGAGTCTCCTCGCTAATATCGCCTGGCACCAGAACCGCTTTTCGTCCGGCTTCCTCTACGTACTTGGCAGTTTCCCGGGCATCTTCGTCTTCATTCAGGTAAGAAATTAATACATCTGCTCCTTCGCGGGCAAAAGCAATAGCTACTGCCCGGCCAATGCCGGAATCTCCGCCCGTAATAATGGCTTTGCGCCCACTTAATTTACCGCTTCCCCGATAAGTTTCTTCACCATGATCGGGCTTTAGTTGCATCTCGGATTCGGTACCAGGTATCGATTGTTCTTTCTCTGAATAGGGAGGTTGCGGATATTGCTTCTGCGGATCCTGCATAGACGATTGGGTTTTCTCGTTTTCAGCCATAATATTATATATAAAATATTGGTTATTAATAGGTTATAATTAGAATAAAATCATCAAACGAAGCAGGCAGGATTTCGTTTCAGCAATAATTTAAGCACTTGAAAATCAGCAGCTATAGTTTTTCAGGGTTTACAATCCATACCAGCAAAGCACTCGTCGATACAAAAATCCTATTTACCAATACATTATTGATATAGGTGACTGTCAGAAAATGAATTATTCGTTGCAGCATAAAAAATCTACCTGCTTTATTTTTGTGCTTACCGCGGGGCCTTTGAGGTACAAGGCCGTTTGTTGCACGAGAAAGATAGTTTGGCTTTATGGGATACCGAAGAAGTAGAATTAGAAGCCTTAAGCAACCACATTCGAATACTGATAATGGAATTAAATGTGTTCGGTAATTTGCATTAATTGGTCGGATATTTGCAATTTGATAAAGTAGAAAATTTATAATCATAATAAATTTTTAGACGAACTTTAATATGAAAAAAATAATACTTTCTGTAAGTGTGTGGCTGTTGGCTTTTAATGTTTTTGCCCAGAGCCAAATATATGAATATGCCGCTCCAATTAAACTACCTGGTTCCAACTTTTATACCCATAATGTTGCTCCAGAGATAGGAGTGTACCCTAATCCCAGCACGGGTAAAGTATTTTTGTCTTTAGCCGGGTTTAAAGGAAAGCGCATTCAGGTACGGGTAACTAATGTTATTGGCAATTTAGTATTGCAGGAAAGCTTTAACGAAATGAACGATGAGGCTACTAAGGTGCTGAATTTTAGTAATTTTAACAAAGGATTATATTACGTGAAGGTAGATGCCGAAAAGTACAGCGAAATGCGTAAAGTATATATTATATAACCTTGTCTAGTTTATATATTCTGTACGTAAAACATACCCGAAAATCCTTGGAAGAATATCCCTTTGTAAATTTTACTTCTTTTAAACTATAAGAATCTTATTGGGCATTGGTTTGCGATCATTCCTGAATAAAGCTGGCATACGAGTCGCTGATAGATAATTACCCATAAGGCTTTGCGGTTCTGAATGGCAACTACTTTAGCCTTTGTCACAATAAAACTCGGATGAATTTTTTAAATTTTTTGGCGGGCTATTTCTCTAAAACTTTTTTCCGTGGCAAAAAGATGAGGTGCTTATTTCGGGGCTACTCCACTTTCTTATCTAGCTATTCAATCGGGTGAGTACTCGCTGAGTGTTTTTCGGACTAATGGAATTAACGTTAGTTAAATGCTAAAAGAATATATTTACTTTTTCTGCATAAATAGATTGTTAAAAGCAACTAACACCAGTTTAGCTATTTAGCACCTGCTAGTTTGCCGGTACTGCTCAGCAGTATTCCACAGATGCAGTCGAGGAAAGGAAGGATAGCAAGTGCGAAAGAGTTAAACGAGGCCCGCCGGCCTTGAGGCAAAACTTAGTCGGTTCAAACAAGTTAGCACTTATACCTAGAGCTTCGAAAAGACCCCACAGTGTAAATCCAATAGAAATCATTATATAAAGCTCTACTAGACTAAAACAAAAACTAACCCTACTGATAATAAAAGAAAAAAGTAAGCTGCTTAGCTTACTTTTTTCTTTTATTATCAAACTTAAATTATCCATTAGCTGGTCTTCTGAACTGGGCATTGTTATCGTCTTTTCCGAAACGCTTGCCACGATTAGCTTGCATTTGCTTTCGTTCGGCTTCGTATTTAGCGTATTGTTTTTTACCTACGATGTGCTTAAAATCTTTATCCCAATTGGCCTGGATTTGTTGCCTTTGCTCGCGTTGTTTATTGTTCCACACGCGACCTTGCACGAACTGACCATGTAAGCTTTCTAGTTCCTGAGCTTGTTTTAAATTAAGAGCCTGCAATTTCTTTTTCTGACTTTTGCTTAAATCTAATTTTTGGCTCAACATTTCTGTATGCTTTGCGGCTCGTTCTTCCAAAGATATTCGGGAACGACCATCGCGATCCCGGCGAAACTTATTTCTTTCTCTTTTGCCATCTTTTTCCGGACTGAAAGATTTATCTGATGGATTAGGGCGATCGGGAGTATTTTGAGCGAACGAAGTTCCGGTTATTACCAAACCTAAGGCGAGCATTATTACTAATTTTTTCATTTTATCTTCATTTTTAGGGTTAAGTTATTTTACATCCAGATTTAAGACCCTGGTACTAATAATATTTCAAACCAAGTGCCGGTATTAGGAAAATAGAGGTGCTAAAAGGATTTTAGAAGAATGTACCGACCAACAGCCGATTTTGACCGATGGTTTACTGCTTTAAATAGATAATTTTCTTCTGGAATTGGTTTAAGCGTAAGTATTATAATGAAATAAAAAAGCCTTCCAGTTTCCAAAGTAAGATTTGAAGCTTGGAATGCTTAGTTTAAAACTTAAAAGAGGTAGTTAACCTAGATTTCTAAAGCAGGGTAAGGTTTTGGTAAGCAGAGGTAGTAGGAACTACGGTATTTAGGGCAAATTTCTTTACCTGGGTACTTATACCATCCATTACTTTAACCTGGTAAACACCATCTTCTAAAGGAGTTAAGTCAAAGTTTAGGCGTACTCCAGATTCTAGGTTAGATAAAGTTCTGGAGGCTAAATAGTTCCCAAAAGAATCGTAAAGACTTACCGTTAATTTAGGATTAGGCGCATTTTTAATTACTACTTCCAATGTTGATTTTTTAGTTTGGTTTAAAGTTACGGTAGCAGCCGCATCTGACTTAGTATGTTCTGTGCGGATTACCGGGGAAGAGTTTGCAAAGCTGGAAGAGGTAGTACTTACAGTTATGGCTAATAAAGCAGCAACAAATAAATTTTTCATAATTTCTGTTTTTTTAATTTTAAATAATTGATTTCGAACTAACTAGCGGCTTTCCTGTGCCGTTCAGTGATTCAAAGGGAGCATTATTTGGTTTAAGAAAAAAACAGAATCGATGGATGAGTCAAGAACACCGACCGGTCGGGAAAGAAAAGCTACAAATTGGAAAATAACTGATAATCAGGAGTAAATATCTATTTGGGAGATGAAAAAGGTGGGTTTAGTCGATGGAAATACTTGTTTAATAGATAAAAAAAGTAGTTTATTAGAAAGTGGGGCTGGTTTAAATAATGGCCAAGTTAAATTTTCCATTAATAGGGTACAAATCCAATTAGGAAAATAAATCCTTTACAATTCTTCATTAGTAGTAGAAAGAAGAATCCATTTTTGTCTTAAAGCAGCAAAACGCTCATCTATATATAAGTGTAAGGAAGTCGCTTTTTGCGTAAATTAAAATTGACCTGAAATAAGAGTAATGACATTGCCTTGTTAAATCCCTTCGGCTAGCAGGTTTACTTTATCGAGGTATGTACCCACCCTCCACAATTGAAGAATATTGAACTACGCTTATACAGTTAACCCAAAATTAGGGTAAGGCTAAGCTAACCTTATGTAATTTTAAGAATCCAACCGACTTTCCTTAATTGAAATATGGAGCGAGCCTTATTTCTGAAATTTCTACCTGTAATTCACCCGTAATCACCGACTTTAAGGGAGCAGTTACCTTTACCCTGTTGGCAGCTCCAAAAGGTGCTACTACTTTTCAGGAATATAATAAACAGAGAGGTCGTTTTGGCAAACCTAAACCCAAGTTAGAGTTATTCCCAGTATACAATTTGCTAAAGCGGTTTCTTTAACAGCTTGGTTTTTCGGGTTAATGGTTTTAAGGATGATTTAGTAAATCTACAGTGTCTTATAGGATTTAGTCGGTAAAATAGACCAATTCTGTCTAGAAAAAGAGGGCTTTCATCTATTTACCAAAAGATTTTGACTGGCTTGAACTAAGTTTGTATCGTCCATCAGGCCACTTAACCTGATTAATTCTTGAATTTTTTAACTTACCATAAACATGAAAGTATTCTTACCATTATTATTACTGGCCTTTAGTAGCCCGTTTGCAATGGCCCAAAGCCCGGGTGGGCCTACCAAAAATCAAAATTTAACGGCTGCCGTTACCAGCGGAGCTTCTATCATTCCAAAAGGCGATGCCAATATTACAGGTACCATTCTCGATGCGGCTAACCAGCAAGGAGTAGGTTTTGCGACCATTACTTTAAACGACCCGGCTTCGGGCAAAGCCGTAGATGGAACCCTGGCCGATGATAAAGGTAAATTCACGATTCCGAAAGTAGGAGCTGGTACTTACCAGGTAGTGATTACCTTTATCGGCTACGAAACCCGCACCATTGATAACGTGAAGGTAGGAGATAAAGATATAAACGTAGATCTCGGCGAATTAAAAATTAACTCCAGTGCCATTGCTTTAAAAGCAGTAGAAATCCAGACCCAGCGGGCCATAGTAGAAGAAAAAGTAGACCGTACGGTTTATAACGCTGAAAACGATGCCTCTAACCGAGGTGGTGATGCCTCCGATGTATTACGCAAAGTGCCGATGTTGTCCGTGGATTTAGATGGTAACGTTTCCCTGCGTGGTAACCAGAATATTAAAGTTTTAATTAACAACCGCCCGTCTACCATTACTGCGGGAAGTGTGGGCGATGCGCTAAAACAAATTCCTTCGGATTTAATAAAATCAGTAGAAGTAATCACGTCGCCTTCGGCAAAATACGATGCTGAAGGTTCGGCGGGTATTGTAAATATCATCCTGAAGAAAAATAACTTACAAGGTGGTAGTTTAGGAATTGATACCGGCATTGGTTTACGCGGCATAAACTTAGGTTTAAATGGTTCTTACCGGGTAGGCAAAATGGGCTTTTCTTTGGGTGGCTTTGGCCGGACCGGTTATAATACGCCCGGTAGTTTCGAAAATACTCAAACCACTATAAATGGAGCCGGGGACCAAATGGCTACCCAGCAAAATGCCGATACCCGTACCAACAACTTAATGGGCCGGTATACTTTAGGCTGGGATTATGATATTAACGAGAAGAATTATTTAAATTCTTCGATCATGTTCGGCACCTTCAACGGGCGTTCTTATCAGGATGATTTACTTACTCAGAGTTTCCGGAATGGAACGCCACTTAGTACTTTAAACCAGGAGGCAGAAAATAAAAATAATTCTGGCCAGGTAGATGTAAATGTGAACTATACCCACTTATTTGCCAAGCCGCAGCAGGAACTTAGTATATTAACGCAGTTTAGCCGGAATAACCGCACGAACGACTTCCTGAATAGTACTTTAAACCCGGATGCATTTACTCCGGCCCGGTTAAAGAACCTGAACGAGAGTTCGAACCAGGAAAGCACTGTACAGGTCGATTACCAGAACCCAATCGGTAAAAACCAGATGGTAGAAGCAGGAGTAAAAGGTATTATGCGGCAGGTTTCCAGCGATTTCCAACGTTTTACTGCCGAATCAACCGGCGATTTTGTCCGGAGCACCAATGCGCAGCTCAACAACGTTTTTAACTACAACCAAAATGTAATGGGTAGTTATTTATCATATACTTTAACAACGCCTAAACAATACAGCTTAAAAGTGGGTGGCCGTTATGAATACACGAATATAGACGCCGATTTTAAAAATAATCAGGAAACTACGAGAGACATTCCTTCTTATGGGGTGTTGGTTCCCAGCGTTAATTTATCAAAAAAATTGAAAGGCGGTAACACAGTAAAAGCTTCGTACACCCGCCGGATTCAGCGGCCTTCGTTGCAGTTTCTGAACCCGGCTATTCAAATTGCCGGCTCTAACTTTGGCGCGAGTGGTAGTACCAAAAATATTACGCAAGGTAATCCTAACCTAGACCCGGAATACACCAATAATATGGAGTTAGGTTACAGTGCTTTTATTAAACGCACTTCGCTCAACTTCTCCGTTTTTGCCCGCAATACGAATAATTCTATTCAAAGCATCCGGGATGTGGTTGGATTAGATACCGTACGTACAACTTATGCTAATATCGGTCAGGAAAATGCCTATGGTTTTAGTATTAACGGCAACGTGAATGTGGGTAAACTGATGTTGATGGGGGGTACTGATACCTATTATTCTGTAATTGATAATAACGTGGCCGACCCGATTTACAATGCCAGTAACAAAGGCTGGGTGTACAACTTACGGGCTTTTGGTTCTTATAACTTAGGCCAGGGCTGGGGATTGCAAGGTTTTGGTTTTTACCGGGGCCGGCAAGTGCAGTTACAAGGGTACCAAGGCGGTTTTGGTATTTATAGCTTAAACGTTAAGAAAGATATTAACGAGAAAAAAGGCAGCATTGGCTTTGGCGCCGAAAACTTTTTTACTACTACTATTAAAGTAAGAAGCGAGCAAAACTCGCCTATCTTTAGTCAAAAAAGCACAAATGTTTTCCATAACCTTAACCTGAAAGTAAACTTTAGCTATCGGATTGGTAAAATGAGCAACGATAATGCGCCGCGTAGAAGCAGAAAATCAGTTTCGAATGATGATTTAAAAGGTGGCGAAAGTGGTGGTCAGGATGCCGGAGGTACTACTGGTGGCGCTCCAGCACAGGGTGGTGCTCCAGGCGGTGCCCCTGCTGGTGGCCGGCCAGGTGGAATGCCAGCAGGTTTGCCAGCCGGCGGACAAAGACCAGCCGGTGCGCCTGCTCCAACAACCGGAACCATACCGGGCCAAACGCAAGTTACCAATTCTGTGGCAAGCGATACCTCCGCTATTGCCAGGCAACCAGCTAACATAAACGGTAACTGGCAAGGAAAAATTGAGGATTTTGAATTGAATTTACAATTAAAAGCCGAAGGAGAAACTTTAACCGGTTCCATGCAAACGGCTATGGGAGCAACTCCAATCTCTAACGGCAAAATAATTAACAATGAAGTTAGCTTTAACCTGAATATTATGGGCACCGACGTGCCGCACCAGGGAAAAGTAGAAGGCGATACCCTTACCTTAACTTCTACCTTCCAGGGTCAGGAACGAGTTATTACCTTTACCCGAATGAAGTAAGTTGATTTTGAAATTTGTTTTTCAAAAGACCTGGTAAATCCAGGTCTTTTTTTTAGGCATAAGATTTAGATACGTAAAGGCGCATTCGTTACAACAACTGAAGATAAGTACCTTGACAAAAATAAATATTCATTCACAGACGTAGCTTAAATAGGAAAACAACCACCCCTACCCCTCCTAAACTTAGGAGGGAAGCTTTTTTCCTAACTTATTATCTACCATTTAATTGGCCTTTTTACTTGAAAGGCTTTACAAACCATAAAATTTATCTTCTTTCCATTTCAAAGGATTATTGATAATGTATTCCGAGATGGTCTAGTACGCTTGTTCGTTCCGGTTGATATGTTCGTAGTACTTACGTTGCCAAACCAGTGTGCCGCGATTTAGTAAATTTATTTGTTTAGTTACCGCCGATTTATATCCCCGCACAATAGCCCCAATGGTATTCGATGGTGATCGTAGGGGCGAATCTCATTCGCCCGAATTCGTTGCATAGGTAATATCCGGCGGATCATGCATTACAGGTACATCCGATACAGGCAGAGGCAAATCAGGAGGAGGCAATAAGGGCGAATGCAATTCGCCCTTACGGATGATGAGGATGCCGTGCAGATGATTAGGCATGATAACAAAAACATCTAATGCAACGTTGGGCCGAACGGTTGGGGTTTCCAGCCATTCTTTGTAGGCAATTTGTCCGAAGGGATTTAACTTCATCTCGCCGCTGGCAGGCAGCGCACCGGATTTCAGCGGTATTAGTTTTTTTAAGAATAAACCTTTAGCTTTTGGGTTACGGTTGGTTGTTATGGCGTATGCCATACGCCCCAACTGACCATAAAGTAAAACTTAGTTGCATGACAAACACCTACTACTTACTTTTTCTTCTGGTTACGAGTATTGGCTTTATTATTTGGGTTACGGCTTACAAAAAAGTAAATGCATTTTTCGCTTTAACGTTGGCTGCTTTGGGAGTGGGTTTACTCAGCGGTTTACCTTTGGCCGAAATTGTAACCGTACTGAAAACCGGTTTTGGCCATACCATGGAAAAAATTGGCTTGCTTATTATTTTAGGCACTACGCTGGGAGTAATTCTGGAAAAAACCGGCGCTACCTTAAGTATGGCCAACGCTATTTTAAGAATGGTACAAGAAGAAAATGCCCCCACGGCCATTGCTTTAACCGGTTTTCTGATTGGTATTCCTATATTTTGCGATAGCGGATTTATTATTTTAAGCGGTTTAAATCATTCTTTAGTAAAAAAATCGCACCACAAAATGCCGGTAATGGCGGCCGCCTTAGCCACTTCGTTATACGCTGTTCATTGCCTTATGCCCCCGCACCCTGGTATTACGGCGGCCGTGGGTACCGCCGGCGGAGATTTAGGTAAGGTAATGCTCTATGGTTTGGTACTGGCTATACCAGCAGCACTCGTAGGTTTTGGATGGAGTGTATGGCGCGGTAGTAAAATAACGCACGAGTACATTGATTCTGAATTAGAAATAATGCCGGAGTCCGAAAAACAATTACCACCCGCCTTGCTTTCCTTTCTGCCGGTATTGCTACCCATTGCTTTGATTGCACTAAAATCTATTGTTTTACTTTATGCCGCTAAGCAAACAGTAGCCGAAAGTATTCTCCTGCAGCTCATTTCCTTTGTGGGGGAACCGGTAATTGCCTTAGGTATTGGTATTATTTTATCCTTAACCCTGATTCAAAAGCAAAATAAAAAAGAATTATCGCATTGGTTAACGGATGGAGTAGATAAGGCCGGAATGATACTAGCCATTATTGCGGCAGGCGGTATGTTCGGGGAAATGTTGCAGGCTACGGGTATGGGTAAAAACTTAGGCGATTTGCTTAGTGGCCTTTCGCTGGGTATTTTCTTTCCTTTTTTGATTGCTACTATTTTAAAAACGGCACAGGGTTCTTCTACGGTGGCAGTTATTACGGCTGCCTCGCTGGTTACCCCCATGCTGGGCAGTTTAGGTTTGCAATCGCCTATAGGTTTAACGTTAGCGCTTTTAAGCATGGGTGCCGGCAGCATGATGATCAGCCATGCCAATGATGCTTACTTTTGGGTAATTAGTCGTTTTTCTAATTTAACGACCGAGGCTACTTTAAAAGTGTACAGCGTGGCTACTTTATGGATGGGAATAACCGTGCAACTTATTATTTGGGTATTGTTCATGACCTTAAACTAACCCGAGCTATAGAGTTTATCCTTCTATTTTAATTAACTACGTATATTTTAATTAAACATGAAACTGTGGTTATGGCGGTTTTGGATTTGCTAGATTAAAGAAAGTTGCATCGTAGTTACTTTTGGCTGGTTTACCTTGCTTATAATATATAACAAACTTGGTTAGTTTTGATAGCAGTATTGTCTGCAGCCTACTTATATTAGGTAATATTAATAATGACCATAAGGGAATATTAAAAAGAAGCCAACCCGGAAGGTATTGAAAACAGGTTATCGAAAACTTGCCTGAGCAATAGTTTGATGGTAGCTACTTCTTTCACTTTTGTCCTCCTGGAAGGAACTAACCGGCAGAAAAGAAGAACGGATTGTTGATAGTAAAGGAGATTACTTATTGAATGTAATGTATAACTTTCCAGACCTCCCTGCAGCAGTCACTCTAAATTAGTTTGATCCTTTCAGGATCACGGGGGTAAGTAGAAAAATTGTTTTAAACTTCTAATTCCGACACTGCTGTTTTTAGCAACTTGTGGGTTTGCAGTAGCTACTATATAAAGGAAATGTAAATTGGTTTAACCCTTAGCGGAATTTATTCTTGTAAATGAATATGGTAGCCACTATCCAAACGAACAATAGCAAAGGGTTTAATACAGTATCGTACCAGGCAGCTCCTTTTAACCAGGCTATGGTATTGGTAATTAATACCGCTACCAGAAATAAGAAAGGTAATAAACGGACAAGACGTACCAGTTCTTGTTTTTCTTTGAATTTTTGAACCAGCCGGGCCGTGTATCTTTTTACCATTAGTATTTTTACGTTTCTGCCTAAAGCACTAGCTAAACTAAAGGGCTTACCCCCGAAAAGTGAGCTTTTAAAATAACAATTTAAGACGAGCTTTTTACTTTTTATTTTAATTTTTACTCTCTTATTTATTTTACTTTGGATTAAATTAGTAATTAAGTAACCAGCCCAACTTAATTTACTATACATGTATCGATCGTAGTAAAAAGGAATTAATAATTAGTTATTTATGCACACACAAAAAAAAGTCTAACATCTAATATCCTGATACTTGTGTCTTTTTACTTAGTAGCTGGTTTTATTCTAAAGTAAAAGAAAGTTCGGCCCAGCCTTCTGTTTCCAGGGGGTAATGCGTAACCACCAAACATGTAGTTTGCAGCTCAATTAATAATGGTTTTAGGTCGGTAAGCAAGCTCTTTTTTAAGGTGTAATCCAAAGCGGAAAAAGGCTCATCCATTAGTAATATTTGGGGTTTAATGGCGAGTGCCCGTAAGATGGCCAAGCGTTGCTGCTGCCCCCCCGATAGTTGTTTGGGTTTGTGTTGGTGAAAAGCCTGCATTTGACCAATTGCTAATAAACGCGCTACATATTCCTTATCCGGAGTGCCGTACAATAAATGTTGTTCTACCGTTAAATGCGGAAAAAGGGCGTAATCCTGAAACACAAAACCAACTTTTCTTTGCTGGGGGAGCCAATTAATCTGTTTTTGCGTATGTAACCAAACTTCGTTATTCACCCGGATAAAACCTTGCTCGGGTTGCACCAGGCCAGCCAGAATTTTAAGCAAAGTAGTTTTTCCAATTCCGGACGGGCCAAAGATCTGCGTAATTTTATTAGTAGCAAACGTAGTTTTTATGCGAAGCGGATGGTGGCCGTTATACGTTTTGATATTTTTTAAAATATCTACCTCTATCATTCCAAAGGACTTTTAGCCGATTTCCGGTTTAAAACAAAAACAGTTACTACAATTACAAAGGTAATAGTAAATAACAGCAACGAATAATAATTGGCGTTAGCATAATCCATACTCTCCACCGAATCATAAATGGCAATAGAAGCCACTTTCGTAATACCTGGTATATTGCCGCCAATCATAAGCACTACGCCAAACTCGCCTAGGGTATGCGCAAAAGTGAGCACGGCGGCAGTTAAAATAGAAGCTTTAATGTTGGGTAATAAAATAAGAAAAAAAGTTTCGGTGCGGGATTTTCCCATGGTATAAGAAGCCTCGGTCATGGACTTGGGCAAATGATCGAACGCCGATTTTACCGGACTAATCATAAATGGCAAACTGTATATAACCGAGGCTAAAACCAATCCTTTAAAAGAAAAAACCAATTGCAGCGCAAAAGTATCCTGCAGCCATTTACCCAAAGCATTCTGCGGACTAAAAGTTAGCAGTAAATAAAATCCTAAAACCGAAGGCGGTAAAACCAGCGGCATGGTAATAATAGCTTCCAGAATAATTTTAAGAATAGAATGGCTTCCGGATAGCCAGTATGCCACCGGCAATCCAATAAAAAGTAAAATTAATGTGGTAATAAACGAAAGTTTTAAACTCAGCAGGATGGGAGTCCAATCCATAGTATTCTGATTTACCCGTTACAGCACCCGGTATCCGTTTTGCCGGAGTATTTGTTTAGCAGCCGGGCTCGAAAGATAATGGTAAAATTGCATAGCCTTACTATAATTTCCTTTTTTAGCGTGGCTCAGTACCACCATACCTTGTTCAATCGTAGAATATGCTTTCGGATCTATCCGGGCCCATTTAAATTTATGTTTAGTTGAATTTTCGTAAATTAAAGCTTCACTGGTAAAGCCTAACTTTACGGCTCCGGTAGTAATATACGTATTTACCTGGGCAATACTTTCGCCGAAAATTAGTTTGGGATGTACTTTGTCCCACAAGCCATACTGTCGCATGGCTTCCTGAGTTGCCCGCCCGTAAGGTGCCAGCTCCGGATTAGCCAGCGCAATTTTAGTAATAGAAGGGGAGAGGAGCAATTGCTGCCAGTTTTGTATTGCTACTTCAGAAGTGCTGCACACAATTAAACTACCCAAGGCATATACTTTAGGAGCACTCAAGCCGAACCCTGCTTTAAAAAGGTTAGTTGGGTATTCCATGTCAGCTGATAAAAATACGTCATAGGGTGCACCGTTTTTAATTTGAGCGGTGAGCTTACCCGATGAACCTGTAATTATTTCTATTTGAAGCTTGGTTTTTTTTTGAAAATCTTTCTGCAAGGGTTTTATTACAAACTGAGCATTTGCCGCCACAGCTACCCGTAATGGTTGGGCAAAACCAGCCAGATGGAAACCTAAAAGCAAGAAAAAGCAGGAAATTAGAAAGCGCATAAAAGGGGCGGTAATCAATTCTGTTACCCGTGAAACGGGGTGCTAACTACTTTATTTTTGAAATTGAATGGTAATAATGGATTTCGCATCTTTTCTTACGCCGGTGGTTGTCTGATAAGTGTCGTTCTGGGTTTCCCGCTGCCAGGTCATGTTATTGGGCGTGAGTTGCGCCAATTCAAAAGTAGCGTTTAAACCAAAGCCGGCTACGTGAATGTACTTTTTATTTTGTTGTTCGCTTAAAGTGTAGGTAGCCCAGGGATCGGTAGTAGTGCCATCGGAAATGCTAATGTTTTGTCCGGATATTATGTAAATAGAAGTATTTTGGGTAGTGTTGGTGTACACTTTAAGGTTAGAGGCATCGTAACCGTCGTAAGTATGAGAAGCTACTTTCCAGGAACCCTGCAAAAGTTCCGTCGTGGATTTAGGAATTACCTCATCCTTTTGACATCCAGTCACGAAAAACAAGACCCAGGCAAGTAGTAGTAGTATTTTCATATTCCAATTTACACTTTTTAAGAATCTTCTTTTCGGAACCCTCATTCTTTTATTTACGGCGCTTTTAAAAAGTAATTCAGCCAAGCGTTTTAAAATGCAGGAATCTTTAACCCGGATAAAATTTAAAATCTTATTTATACCTCCTGACTCAAGAGAACGTTAAATAAAGAAACAACTACCCTTTATTAATATTTAGGTAAGGAAGAAAAATCAACAAATTAATTTTAAAGGTGTTTTGTAAGCCACTGCCTACTCCTTACAAAGTTGCGTAATAAACCGGTCATGCAAATTGTGTTAATTTTTTACTAAATTATATAAAGCTTGTAACCTAATCGTTTGTTATTTTTGTTATAAATAAAAAGTTTACACCTTTGTAAATAATTTTTTTCTTAATCCTTTACATGAAAGCAATTCAGAAAATCATGCACTTCTTGATAATCCTGGCGGTAAGCTTAGCTTCTTCCGGATTTCGTGTGCCTGTATCGGATTGCTTCAACGAAAAAACAACAACTAATTCTGCTCATTCTGGTTGCTGCTGCAGCAAGCCAGAGCAAAATTCTAAAACTTCCGATGAAAGTTGCGGAATTGGGTCGTGTGTATTGCCTGCCTCTGTTTACTGGTCGTTTAATTCCCGGCAGAACTATGAGCAAGTAGCAAAATTACTACAACCTGCTCCCTCTTACCGAGCTTACACCGAAGTTATTTCTTTAACTTTACAGGCAGCTCAGCCTTATTTTTCTTTGCCACCGCCTCACTCCGGTAGATTTAAAGGTATTTTGCATCAAATATTTATTATTTAATTTCCTTTCTCTTAGCAGAAGTTGTCCGGCTATTTTCTCCTTTTAGCCTGGCTTCGCCGCAGCTGTATTCATTTTAACATTTTGGTTGAGTTTTACTTAGGCTTTCATCTGCCCAACGGGTGGTTCTAAGTCAAAGGTAATCTGCGTCTGAACAGATGCTTTTAATTCTGCCATCCTTTTTCAGAAGTTAAAAACTTTTCAGCAAAATTCATTTAAGCTTGGCTGGCACAGCTCTTATGTAATCTTTTTTATATTCTACTTCTTAAATGGCGCAAAAGCTTTTTTGGAAGAGGCTGCCTTTTAGATAGAAAATTTACTAAATCTTAAAAATTTATATCGCTCACATCATGAAAGTAATTCTTTTTAATATCTGCTTTGTCCTGATTGGATTAACTGCTTTTACCGCCTGTAACAACGGTGGCTCTACTCAAAATACCACGGAACAAACTACTGTAAAGGCTGACTCCAGTCAGCAAACTGGTTCCGATTTAGCGGCGGCGGAGTATTCCTGCCCTATGCACCCCGAAGTTACCAGCAACGAACCCGGTAAATGCTCCAAGTGCGGCATGAACCTCGAAAAAGTAGCCGCCGCCGACCACGAGCACACGGACGGAGATCAGCACTAAATTTTAAATTTCTCCCGGGAAACAGCCGGGAGAACTAATTTTTTCGGCTATGATTGGTAGTTTAATTTCTTTTTCTCTCCGCAACCGGCTGGTGGTTTTGCTGCTGGCAACTGGGTTATTTGGTTGGGGCGTATATTCCATTAGCATAAACAAAGTGGATGCTATTCCGGATTTATCTGAAAACCAGGTAATTGTTTTTACCGAGTGGATGGGCCGGAGCCCCCAGATTATCGAAGACCAGGTTACCTATCCCTTGGTTACAAACCTCCAGGGAATGCCTCAGGTAAAGTATGTACGCGGGGTTTCTATGTTTGGGATGAGTTTTATCTACATCATTTTTGACGATAAAACGGATGTGTACTGGGCGCGGGAACGAGTGCTGGAGCGCCTCAACTACGCTAACCGCTTACTGCCCGAAGGCGCCGTTCCTACCTTAGGACCGGATGGAACCGGAGTGGGCCATATTCTTTGGTACACCTTAGATGCCCCCGGTATGGATTTAGGCGAACAGCGAGCCATTCAGGATTGGTACGTGAAATTCTCGTTGCAAAATGTTGCGGGAGTCAGCGAAATTGCTTCGTTCGGTGGCTTCCAGAAACAATACCAGATCACCTTAGACCCTAACAAATTAACTTATTTTAATCTATCAGTACCACAGGTAATTGGCGCGGTGCGGGCGAACAACAACGAGAGCGGGGGGCGCAAGTTCGAACTAAGTGATATTGGGTATATTATTAAAACTACCGGTTACCTGCAATCCACGGAGCAAATCGAAGATATTCCGGTGGTAACCACCAATACTATTCCGGTACGGGTAAAAGATGTTGCTACTGTGCAAATGACCGGTGAATCCCGATTGGGAATTTTTGATCTGAACGGAGAGGGCGAAGCGGTGGGGGGAATTGTAGTAATGCGCTACGGTGAAAACGCCGCTGAAGTAATTGCCAACGTAAAGGCCAAAATGAAAGAGGTTGCCGTTGGTTTACCTAAAGGGGTAAAATTTAATATTGTTTACGACCGCAGCGGTTTAATTAAAGAATCGGTAGACTCGGTAAAAGCCACTTTGATAGAAGAAATGCTGGTGGCTTCTGTTTTAGTTTTTATTTTTCTCTTTCACTGGCGCAGTGCCCTTATCATTATTATTCAACTCCCGCTCTCGGTTGCCATTGGATTTATTTTATTAAATGCCTTTGATATTTCTTCTAACATAATGTCGCTTACCGGAATTGCTCTGGCCATTGGGGTGATTGTAGATGATGCTATAGTAATGGTAGAGAATGCGTACCGGCATTTAGCAGATGCGCAAAGTAGGGAAGATGCTTTTAACAAAGAAAATTATGGATAATAAGAAACGCTTAGCAATCATCGAAAAAGCTTCGAAGCAAGTTGGGCCTAGCGTGTTTTGGAGTACCATTATCACCATTGCTTCTTTTTTACCGGTGTTTTTATTATCTGGACAGGAAGGCCGTTTGTTTAGCCCGTTGGCCTGGACTAAAACCTTTATATTACTTGTAGATGCATTTATAGCCATAACCGTTACCCCCGTGCTACTTTCCCTTTTTCTGAAAGGTAAGTTTAAACCCGAAAACACCAATCCTATTAATCGCGGCTTGGAAAGGGTATACGGGCCTATTTTGCGCTGGTGTTTGGAGTGGCGTAAAACAACTATTGGCATTAACATTATTGCCTTGCTTATTGCCATTCCGATGATATTACGGTTAGGTTCGGAGTTTATGCCGCCTCTGGACGAAAGCTCCATTTTATTTATGCCCATCACACTGCCGGATATTTCTAACTCCGAGGCCAAGCGCATTTTACAAGTGCAGGATAAAATTATTAAATCGGTGCCGGAAGTAGCGCAGGTTTTAGGTAAAGCGGGCCGGGCGAGTACCGCTACGGATAATTCGCCTATCAGCATGATTGAAACCATTATTCAATTAAAGCCCGAAACGGAATGGCGGGAAGGCATGACCAAAGCTAAAATTATAGCCGAACTCGACCAAAAGCTGCAAATTCCTGGGGTGATAAACGGCTGGACACAACCTATTATTAACCGGATTAATATGTTGGCTACCGGTATTCGTACGGATGTAGGAGTGAAAGTATATGGGCAAAGTCTCGATTCCATTGCTTTGGTTTCGGAAAGAGTAAGAAACGCACTTCAGAAAATTCCGGGGGTGAAGGATTTATACATTGAGCCGGTTACCGGTGGTAAATATTTAGAAATTCAGACAAAACGGGAAGAACTGGGCCGGTACGGATTGTCGGTGAATGATGTAAATGCGGTTGTCGAATCTGCTTTGGGTGGCACACCCATTGGGAATACCGTAGAAGGGCGCCAGCGATTTTCTATTAACGTAAGATTAGCCCAGGAATACCGCAATAGTCTAGACCGCATCCGACGCATTCCTATCCAATCCGTTTCTTTGGGTTCCGTACCCTTATCGGCAGTGGCAGAAGTAAAATTCGTGGAAGGGCCGCCCATGATTGCGTCTGAAAATGCCCAGTTACGTGGAGCCGTGCTTTTTAATGTGCGCGACCGGGATTTGGGAAGTACCGTACAGGAGTCTATTCAGAAAATAAACCAGGAAGTAACCAGGATACCCACTGGCTACCACCTGGAATGGAGCGGGCAATGGGAAAATCAAATTCGGGCCAACCAAACCCTGAAAATCATTATTCCTCTGGTACTTATCATTATTTTCCTGATTCTCTATTTCTCCTTTAAATCCTTAAAAGAAGCTTTACTCAATTTAATAACTATTCCCTTTGCCATGATTGGGGGGGTATTTATTGTGTACTTCTACGGCATTAACTTATCGGTAGCGGTAGCAGTTGGTTTTATTGCTCTGTTTGGTTTAGCCGTAGAAACGGCCATGGTGATGGTAGTTTACCTCAACGAGGCCATGAACCAGTTAGTAGCAGAAAAAGGCAATTCCAGTCAAACCATTACCAAGCAGGACATTCGGGAATATGTTTTTAGAGGAGCAGCCAAACGCTTGCGACCCAAAATAATGACGGTTTCAGTTTCTTTGTTTGGTTTAATTCCGGTGTTGTGGGCTACGGGAGTTGGTACAGATGTAATGTTGCCTATTGTGTTGCCCTTGATTGGTGGTGTATTTACTTCTTCTATCCATATTTTGCTGGTTACGCCGGTGGTTTTTGAAATGACAAAAGAGTACGAACTCAGAAAACACGGCAAAATTGAAATTTACGATGTTAAACATTAATTATATAAAACACCTGGTAAGCGTGTTTTTATTACTGGCTGTTTTACCTCTACAAGCGCAGAACCGGGTATTGAACCTGGATAGTGTACTACTCTATATTCATCATAATAATCAAATGTTGCAGGAACACGACTTGCAAACCCAAGCCCTAAAAAAATATGCTGAAGGAGCCAAAAGCTGGATGCCGCCCATGGTAGGAGCCGGAGTGTTTATGTATCCTTATCCGGGGCAAAGGATTATGGAAGACCGGGATAAAGGTATGATTATGGCCGCGGCCCAGCAGGAAATTCCTAATCCGGCGAAACTGAAAGCTAAAGAAAAATACATGCAATCGCAGGCAGAAGTTGAAGATGCTGGTCATGAAGTAATGTACAATCAGTTTCGGACCCAGGCTAAAACTGCTTATTACCAATGGGTAGTTTTAGAGAAAAAAAAATCTGTCCTCCGCGAAAATCAACGCATAATGGAGTTTATGCTCAAGCTTGCCAAGGTAAGATATCCTTATAACCAAAGCAGCTTAGGCAGTATTTACAAAGCCGAAGGAAGATTGCACGAGGTGGAAAACATGCAGCTGATGAATGAAAGTGAGATTGAAATGAGGAACATCCAGTTGAACATTCTGATGAACCTGCCCAAAGAAACCCGTTTTACAATAGATACGGTGGTAAATACCCCAGATGTTACTATGTCTTTGGATACTGCTTATTTCAGCTCGGCCCGGAGCGATGTACGGCAGTTAGATAAAAAAATTGAATCGATGCGGCTGAACCTGCGCCTCGAAAATATAATGCGTAAGCCAGATTTTAATGTCCGGTTTGAAAACATGCTGCCCCGCGACCGGATGATGCCGCAGGTATTTACCGCTATGGGTATGGTATCTATCCCGATTGCGCCGTGGTCGAACCGAATGTTTAAAGCCAATTCCAAGGCCATGAGCCTGGAAATAAAAGCCATGCAAATTGGTCGGGAAAACCTGCTAAAAGAGGCCCAAGGTATGGCAGCCAATATGGCTTTGGAGTTAAAAACAAAGAAGACGCAGGTTCAAAATTACCAAACCAAAATTATTCCGGCTCTAAGGCGAAATTACGAAACCACTTTACTTAGCTACGAGCAAAATACCGGACAATTACCCTTAGTTATTGATGCCTGGGAAGCTCTGAACATGGCCCAAATGGAATACCTGAATAACCTGGAACAACTCTACTTGATTGGAGTCAATTATGAGAAAGAACTTGAAAAATAATTTATTAAAAACTTTTGCGAATCCATGGTCTCCTTTAGAGGAGGTAGGGGGAAGATTATTTTTATTCAAAATTCCAATTGTTATCATTTCTCTACTACTAGCCATTACCACTACTGCTTGCCGCAAAAACCATAACCATGCTGCTGAAAATGCCACTGAGGTGCAATATACCTGCCCCATGCACCCGCAGATTGTGCGCGACCAGCCCGGTGATTGCCCGGTTTGCGGCATGACCTTGGTAGCTAAACAAACTGCGAATACGCCTGCCGTAACCACTACATCCGACTTAAATTATCTTTTGCAACCAGTGAACCAAACCATTGTGGCTGACTTAAAAACTATTCGGCCGGTACAAAAACAGGTGCAAAATGAAATAATAATGAGTGGAATAGTAACCTATGATACCCGGCAACAATTTATTATTCCAGCTAGGTTTAGCGGACGGCTTGAAAAATTATACGTGCAGTTTAATTACCAGCCGGTACGCAAAGGGCAGAAGTTGTTTGATATTTATAGCCCTGAATTGGTAACGGCGCAAAAAGAATTGCTTTACCTGTTGCAAAATGATCCTACCAATACGGCCTTAATCAACGGTGCCCGACAAAAATTAAAATTTTTAGGTGCTACCGAGGCGCAATTAAATGTTTTAGCCGAAAATGGAAAAGAATCCTATATTTTCTCGGTGTACAGTCCTTATACCGGGTATGTACTCGACCCAGCAGTCACTGCAGCTCCGTCTGTAGTTCCTGCCTCTTCAATCGCAACCGCCGGAGGAGATAACATGGCAACAATGGGTAATTCAGGTAATACGGGTAGTAGTGCTGGGGCGAGTACTCCTACACCAACAACTAGTAATGGATTTGCTATCCGGGAAGGAATGTACGTAACCACCGGGCAGGCATTGCTAAAAGTAGTGGATGCTTCGCAGGTATGGGCGCAATTTAAGGTGCCCAGTCACCAAACTAATCCATTATTACCGGGAACAACTATCTCTATTTATTTTAATCAAATACCCGGCGACTCCGTACGCACCCGAGTTAGCCTGGTAGAACCGGTTTATGCCGCAGGAGAAAATTTTGCCCAAGTCCGCGCTTCACTTCCAACTAAAAATAAATCAACCCAAATTGGTCAATTAATTACCGGAAAAGCTACTTACAACACCGGAGTAGCACTTTGGGTACCAAAAGAAGCCGTTCTGGATATTGGTACGCAAGCTGTAGCTTTTCAAAAATCTAATAATGTTTTTAAACCGGTTCTGGTTCAGGTGGGGCAGCGGGCAAATAGTCAGGTAGAAATAGTATCGGGATTAACGGCCAAAGATGTAGTAGCAGCCAACGCTCAATTTTTAGTGGATAGCGAAAGCTTTATTAAGGTGGAGGATAATATGCAATGAAAAAAAAAATTAGTAAATTTTTCTTGTTAGGAATGGTCGGGGTATTCGTTTCTTGTCTTGAAAAAGACAAACACGTGCACCACGAAGCCGAAAATGCATCTAGCCAAGCAGCTTCCAACATTACTTATACTTGCCCGATGCACCCGCAAATTGTGGAGAGCGAACCCGGTTCCTGCCCCATCTGTGGTATGAATCTGGAACCGGTAACGAAACAGGTTTCTCAGGATAATACAACCAGTATCATGTTGAGTGATACCCAGATTAAGCTGGGTAATATAACGGCACGGACGGTGCAAACAGGTCAGGTGGGGAGTAATACTATTTTAACGGGTCGGTTAGTTTTTGACGAAACCCAGGTAGATTTAATAAGCAGCCGGGCCGCTGGCCGAATTGAAAAGTTATATGTGAAGGAAACTGGCCGGCCAATCCGGAAAGGACAGCCCCTTTACGAATTGTACAGCGAATCCTTGCTCACCATGGAGCAGGAATATTTGCTGGCACTGGATCAGGTAAAAGCTTTTCCGGGGCAAAAGCAGTTTGTTTCGATTCTGGAAGCTGCCGAACGCAAATTGCAGTTGGTAGGCTTAACGAATGCGCAGATAAACAAAATAGCCAATGCCCGCCAATTAGATGCCCGTATTACTTTTCTGGCTCCCACTTCCGGTACGGTAACCGAAATTGCCGCAGCAGAAGGAATTTATGTAGCCGAAGGAAGTTTACTTTACCGCCTTAACCAATTTTCTACAATTTGGGTGGAAGCCGAATTATACACCTCGGAAGCCAACCAGTTAAAAATAGGTACACCTATAGAAGTAAGAATAGCAGGGACTTCTAAACCGATAAATACGAAAATAGCTTTTATCAATCCGGAGTTCCGGCAAAATACTCAGGTATTAATTGCCCGGGCAGAACTGCCCAATCCAAAAGGACAGTTTATTGCCGGCACGCAAGCTACTATTACTCTTCCAGGTGCAACCAATCAGGCTCTTGTTGTGCCATTAGATGCTGTTATTCGCGATTCCCGCGGAGCCTATGTGTGGCTACAAACTGCCAAAAATACTTTTTTGCCAAAAATGGTTACTCTGGGAGAGGAAAGTGCTAACCAGGTAGCTATAACTAGTGGGTTGAATGCCAACGATACTGTGGTTGTAACCGGAGCTTACCTGCTTCACAGCGAATCTGTTTTAAAAAATGGATCCGACCAGATGGCTGGTCACAATCATTAATCCTATGAAATCCTGTTGCCAAAACGAACCTACTAAAAAGAAAAAGTCTTACTTCCGGATTGCTGGTATATCCTGCTGAGCTGTTTAAATGCTTTCGTTTTATTCCAACAACACTGGCAATGCAAAAAAGATAGGCTCTTAAGTTTTATTATCCTGAAAAAGCAACCGAACAATTGAAGAGTAATTAATAAAAAATTACAAGGGTAAAAATTCAATTCTCCTGATTATTGATTCAAAAATATAAAATTGATATATTAGTTGGCCTAATTTGCTGATTTTAAGATGTAAAATTGGTATTTTCTTCCTTTTAAGCCCAAACTAATAACTATGAAACACACCTTAAATAGTATCAGTAACAGGAAAGAATCTATTTTAAGTAAGCTTATTTACCTCTTTTGCCTTACTTTTTTAGCGGCATTAAACGCTTGTAACTCCAGTAATTCTGGTACGAAAAACATTCAAGTGGGGGAGGGCGATCTGGGTGGAGTAGTTACCGGCCCTAATGGTCCGGAAGCCGGAGTATGGATAATTGCCGAAACGCATGATTTGCCTACCCGATTTGCCAAAATTGTTGTGACTGACGACAAAGGCCGTTATGTACTACCTGATCTGCCCAAAGCTAACTACTCGGTTTGGGTACGGGGTTATGGGCTGGTTGATTCTCCTAAAAAGCAAGTTAAACCCGGGCAAAATCTGGACTTAACGGCGGTAGTAGCACCCACTCCGCAAGCTGCCGCTGAATATTACCCGGCTGGTTATTGGTTTTCTATGTTACATGTGCCCGAAAAAAGTAAATTTCCGGGGACCGGTCCCGATGGTAACGGCATTTTATCGAATGTTAAAACCCAGGCCAACTTTCTGTCTAGCATTAAATCAGGAACTTGTCTCGCTTGTCATCAATTAGGCAGTAAGGGCACCCGGGAATTTCAGAAATCCTTAGGTACTTTTAATAATTCGGTAGATGCGTGGGAGCGCCGTTTGCGTTCGGGGCAGGCTGGACCTATTATGACTTCGGCCTTGCACCAAATCGGAAAAGATGAAGTACTCCGTATGTTTGCCGACTGGACCGACCGGATTAAAGCGGGTGAATTGCCCCCGGCTCCACCCCGGCCAGAAGGAATTGAACGGAATGTAGTGATTACCCAATGGGACTGGGCTGATCCAAAGGTTTATCTGCACGATTTGGTTTCTACGGATAGAAGGAACCCCACTGTAAACGCGAACGGACCTTTGTATGGTGCCCTGGAAGCAAGTGCCGATTACCTACCGGTACTGGACCCCATAACTCATACTACCAGCCAAATACCGCTTACTGTACGGGACCCGAATACTCCCGTTATTTCCGGAGAAGTACTCGAACCTTCGCCTTACTGGGGTACGGAGGCCATCTGGAACAGCAAAACTAACGTGCATAATCCCATGATGGATGGGGAGGGCAATGTTTGGATTACTGCCGCCGTACGGCCCACCGATAATCTCGATAACTTTAAAGATCATCCCTCGGCCAAGCTTTTTCCGCTGAAAAGGTCCGGTCGCCATTTAGGTGTATATAATCCGAAAACCAAAAAATATACTCCAATCAGTACCAATTTTAGTACTCACCATTTAATGTTTGCGGAGGATAATAAAAATACGCTTTGGACCAGCGGCGGGGGAGAAGTTATTGGGTGGTTTGATACAAAAAAATACCAGGAAACCGGTGATGAAAAAGTAGCTCAGGGATGGACGGCTCTTATTCTGGATACCAATGGCAACGGCAAGCGCGATGCGTATGTGGAACCAGACCAACCGGTAGATCCCAAAAAAGACAAACGGATTACTAAAGGTCTTTACTCGGTAGCTCCAGCTCCGGATGGTTCGGTTTGGGGATCAACGTTGGGTTATCCGGGCGGAATAGTACGGTTAGTTCCGGGTACCAATCCATCTGAAACAGCTTTGGTAGAATACTACGAATTACCCATAGATGACAAAGGGGAACCCGTTGAAGGCTTCTCTCCTAGGGGGATGGACATTGACCGGAACGGCGTAGCTTGGGTGGCATTAGCCAGCGGACATTTGGCCAGCTTTGATCGGCGTAAAGTTAAAAATCCGCTCAATGGTCCTAATGCCACCGGCCAGCACGGTGGTGATGGCTGGACATTTTACACCGAACCTTTGCCGCAACTAAAAGGCGTAAATTACAAAGGAAGCGCTGAATCCAGTTATTATACCTGGGTAGACCAGTTTAATACGTTTGGCTTGGGCGAGAATATTCCCATTAATACCGGCAATGAATCCGAAGCTTTGTTGGTGCTTAAAGATGGGAAATGGGTGAAACTACGGGTTCCTTACCCAATGGGCTTTTACACTAAATGGCTGGATGGTCGGATTGATGATCCGAAAGGCGGTTGGAAGGGCAGAGGACTCTGGGCTACCATTAGCACCCGGGCTCCTTTCCATATGGAAGGCGGCAAAGGTACTACCAGCAAAGTATTTAAATTCCAAATGCGTCCGGACCCTTTAGCCAGGTAATAAGAATACATTATATTTTTAGGAAAGAGCTTCGGGAGCGGGACTGCTGGCTGGTCTGGATTTATCTTCAGGTAGGGGAATAAATTCTAGGTTATCAGTTGGAGGGAGAAGAATCCGGCCTTCTTTCCAATCGGCTTTAGCTTGTTCAATCCGGTCTTTTCGGGAGGAAACAAAATTCCACCAGATAAAACGCTGGCCCAGAGGTTCGCCGCCTAGCAACATTAAAGTAGAAGTTTCTTTGGCGACAATTACCGGATCTACCCCTTTGTTGAAGACCAGCATTTGCCCAATTGAATATGACCTGCCCAAGATTTCAACGCTACCTTTGGCTATATAAACGCCCCTTTCGGAATGCTCCCGCGGCAAACCGAATCGGGCTCCTTGCTGTAATACCACATGCAGGTAAAATAATGGTGAGTGTGTTTTTACATTATTCTTTAAACCAAAAGCATCACCAGCTATAAGGCGCATCCATACGCCGGTATCGGTAAAAACAGGCAACTGCTCGGGTTTGTAGTTATCAAAAGTAGGAGCTAATTCTTCCTCGTTTTCCGGTAAAGCTACCCAGGTTTGAATCATTTCTAATTGGCCACCGGCTAAAGCTGCCGGATCTTCAAACCGTTCTGAATGGGCAATGCCGCTGCCAGCCGTCATCCAATTCACTTCTCCCGGACGAATTACTTGTTGCACACCCAAACTGTCGCGGTGCGTAACTTGTCCGCCAAACAAGTAACTTACCGTAGATAAACCAATATGCGGATGCGGCAAAACATCCATATTAGTGGGTTGTTGGGGAGCTAATTCTATTGGACCGGCATGATCCATAAAAATAAAAGGACCAACCATCCGGCGCAACCGGAAAGGAAGTATCCGGCGAACGTCCATTCCCGGACCAATGGACGCTTTACGAGCTTCTATTACAATATCCAGCATACCTTTTCAATTAATTTGTTGCCCTTAAAAACGCAAATACCCGGTAAAAAGACAAAATAATTAAGTAAAACCAAGCAAAAAGGAGAAAGTTAAGGTTAAGGCAGTTAGTACTTTTATTTGTAGGTTATGCTACTACATTACACCCCACCCCTGAATTATCCCTTATAACAGAGTGATGCATCATTTTAGAAATGGGCCAAAGAAAAAGCTGCCTGAAGTTTTATAATATGAAAAGATAGAACCTGTTTCCTAAATTCTATACCTGATTCTGGCATTATGAAGTTTGTGTTATCCTGGATTACTCAAAGTCCAATTTTGGAATAATTAGTAAAACTAAATTTAAGCACTTTTGCCTTAAACATCCGTTATTATTACTTGTTTTACTTTATTTACAAAATAAACAATGTAGCTACATATATTATGGAAATAGGCATTACCACCTTCGTTGAAAATACTCCTGATCCATCTACCGGCAAGCTTTTAGCTCCCTATGAAAGAATGAGTAACCTGATGGAAGAAATTGAATTAGCCGACCAGGTTGGCTTGGATGTTTTTTCCATTGGGGAGCATCATCGGCCCGATTTTCTAGTATCGGCTCCGGCGGTAGTTTTGGGAGCAGCGGCAGTGAAAACCAAACAAATAAAGCTATCCAGCGCCGTAACTGTGTTGAGTTCGGATGATCCGGTTCGGGTATTTCAGGATTTTGCCCACGTAGATTTACTATCCAAAGGAAGGGCCGAAATTATGGCTGGTAGGGGTTCTTTTATTGAATCTTTCCCGCTTTTTGGCAACGACTTAAAAGACTACAATTCTCTTTTCTCCGAGAAATTAGAATTATTAATTAAATTAAATAAAGGTGAAAAAATAACTTGGGAGGGACATCACCGACCTTCCATCGACAACCGCGGCGTTTACCCCCGGCCCTACCAAACGGAATTGCCCATTTGGGTAGCCGTTGGCGGTACGCCGGAATCGGTGGTGCGGGCAGCTGATTATGGTTTACCAATGGCCCTGGCTATTATTGGCGGCATGCCCGAGCGGTTTGTACCTTTTACTGATTTATATAAAACTACCTATAAAAAAGCCGGACACGATGAAAGCAAATTTCAATTAGGAATTAACTCACACGGGTATATCGCCGATGATTCAAAAAAAGCTGCCGATGAATTTTACGGACCTTATGCTTTAGTAATGAGCCGGATCGGGCAGGAGCGAGGCTGGTCTCCGATGAACCGGCAACAATACGAATGGATGCGCTCGCCGGAAGGTTCTTTACTGGTAGGCAGCCCGCACCAGGTTATTGATAAAATTTTGTTTAATTACGAGCTTTTTGGAAATACCCGCTTTTTGCTGCATATAAGTGTGGGTACTTTACCGCACGCCAAAGTTTTACGGGCGATAGAATTACTAGGTACAGTGGTAGCTCCGGCCGTGAAAAAAGAAGTAGAAAAGCAGAAACAGGTAAGCGCAAAGTAGGCTTTGCCAAATTAACAATTAAACTTACTATCTAATCGTTTCTAATGTTATGGAAAGGCACGGAAGAAACTTCCGCGCCATTGTGTGGCATAAGGTTTTAAGGAAAGCTTAAAACTAAAAAACCGCTGAATGCAAATTCATCGGCTTTTTAGTTTTATCCTGAGCCTGAAGAAAACTTATTCAAGTATAGATTTATAGGTTATTTACTTTCCAGAGCCTTCTTTAACAAAGCTTGTAATTCATGGCCTTGATGAGAATGATCGTTGGCATCCAAGCGTTGCTGGAAACCTTGTAAAGTTTTTAAAGACTCCGCCGACTTCATGTCGCTGATTCTTTTTACGGTATACGGTAAAATACTCGACACTTTGGCTTTTTGCGCTACTTCTAAAGCTTTGTTCATATCGGTTGGTACAGTTGGTTCAAAAGCATACCATAACATCAAGGGTAGATTATGGTCTTCTTTGTCTTCTTCGTGCTGCATTAAAGCAGTTAAAGTTTCCCATCTTTTCTCAGGAGTGGTTCTTTGAATAGCAGAAGCTAAATACAACCTTACTACCGCCGATTTATCGTTTTTAGCCAGGTCGGCAAAACGCTTCAAAGCCGCATCCGATAAGTTTTTGTCTTCGGCTAATAGCTGAATGGCCCAGCTTCTTACGTGTTCGTTCTCGTTATCTAATAAAGCTAATAGTTCTTTCTCGCTTAAACCTTTGGTAACGTGTAGTGCCCACATAGCCCGTAATTTACGGGTAGGATCAGCATTATCATTCAGGATTTTCTTTAATGCTTTGTGTACTTTTTTATTTGGGCCACGTTCCTGCAAAATTAAACGGGCATTGCGGACGTACCATTCATTTGGATTCAGTTGGTAATTAACTAATTCCATATCCGAAGCTTTAGTTAAATCTACTTTCACAAACTTATCCGACTCGTGGCTGATCTTAAAAATCCGGCCCATGGTTTTTTGATGCACATCAGGGTTAGAGCTATGGCATTGGTTTTTGTCGTACCAATCAATAGCGAATACCGAACCGCTGGCATCGTACCGGAAATTTAACCACTGCGACCAGGTATCATTGGTAACCAGAAAATCTTTGCCGTGGCTTACCTGATAACCAGAACCCTTCGGATTTAGTAAATCCATGTTTACCCGGCTGCCATGAATGTTGTTCATAAAAATCTGATTACGCAGTTCTTTGGGCCAGTTTTCGTTGCCTAAATAAATCATGGCTCCGGCATGGGCATGACCGCCACCTTTGGAGTTGGATCTAAAATTACCGGCGTGCGGGCCGCGATCGCCAATCCAGTGCACGTGGTCGCCGGATTGTTTAATATCATCGTAGGTGTATTTGTTAAAGTGCTCACCGGCCTGCCGTTGGTAGCGGGCGCCCTGAATAACATGGAACATGTGCGGAATAACGCAAACGGTGATAAACGAATGGCCATAATCGTTCCAATCAATTCCCCAGGGGTTACTGGTTCCTTCGGCAAATAATTCAAATTTTTTGGTAGTAGGGTGGAAACGCCATACCCCGGCATTTAATTTAGTTCTTTCTGAATCAGGGGAACCTGGTTTGCCTACATTCGAATGGGTAAATACGCCATGTGTGCCGTATAACCAGCCATCGGGTCCCCACCGGAAGTTGTTCAGCATTTCGTGGGTATCTTCGTAGCCCCAACCATCCAATAATATCTGCGGCGGCCCTGCCGGTTTGTCACCGGATTTGTCAATTGGAATAAATAATAAATGCGGCGCAGAACCTAGCCAAACACCACCCATACCTATTTCAATGGCACTAATTAAATTTAAACCTTCGGTAAATACTTTCCGGCTGTCGAGCGTTCCATCCCCGTTGGTATCTTCAAAAATCAGAATCCGGTCTTTACCTTGTCCTTCGGGAGCTCTTACCGGGTAAGTATGGGCTTCGGCTACCCACAATCTTCCCTTAGCATCAATGGTAAAACTAATCGGACGAATAATTTCGGGCTCGGAGGCAGCTAATTTAACTGAAAAACCCGGTGCCATGGTCATAGCTTTGGCGGCTTCTACTCCGGAAAGCCCGGAATGCGTTACCGGATCTAATGGGGGAAGAATGATAATATCGCTTTGCTTCAGCTCATTCGTAAAATTCGGACGGGTGGCATGGAACTGAAAATCATCAAAGTTAATGTGCGCCCAGATATCGTCTTTAATGTAAGGAATAGTAGAAATCCCGGTTTCATTGTCTACCAGACGAATAAATATTTCCTTATTCATTACCGGCGATAAATCTACTACTACAGGTTGCAACGTTGCGCGACCGGTGCCGGTAATCTGAAAAAATACTTCTTTGTTATCGGCCCGTACCAGTTCTACCCGGGTGTCCTGCAAGGCACCACCGGAAACTTTAAAAGAAGCAAATTGTTGGGTTACGGTAAAAGGTACGGAAGTAAGAGTACCTGTACGTTTATAATTTTTGGTGCCACCGCTACTTACAAAATACTTACCGGTTTTGTTAATGGGCATGTCTTTTTCGTGCATCGGGGAAGGATCACCAGAAACCAACGGATTAGTAAAGGCATCGCCTTCGCCGGTCCAGTCTTGCAGACTGCCCTTTTCAAAATTTAAGTTTAAGGCTTTGCCGGCTTTCTTAGGGATTAAACCTACAATTGATTCTTCGGTAGAGGCAATTTCGGCTACTACCTCAAATTTGCCCACCATACCGGCCGCCCGGTGTCCTGGAATGGTACAAAAGTACGTATCGCTTTGCGTAGCTTTAAATACCACGCTGGCGGTATCGCCTTTTTCAACGAGTACTTTGCTTTTAACCCCAATTTTCTCCAGCGCTATATCGTGGGTCATTAGTTCGCCGTTCACAATTTTTATGCGTACGGTTTCTCCTTTTTTTGCTTGTAGTACCGGGTTCCGTTTTCCGTCGGTGCTGTAATAACCTAAAATGGTGGTTTGCAAGGTATAATCGCGATCGTATTTCGCTGCTTTTTTCACCTGCGGTAGAGCAGGCATGGGTTTGGCTTCCAGGATAGGGGCACTTAATAATAAAGTAAAAACAATTAAAATAAACGACCGGGGTAGGTTCATGATAACGGTATTGTTTTAAGTTAATATAAAAATGAAAAGTACATCCTTTGAGCAATTACCTTGGGCAAGCAGAAGCAAATAGTAAATAGCATTTTTATCTTAGTAAAAAGTTTTTTTACCAGCTTACAATGACCAAGATTAAAAATTTAAAAATTTATATCAGGAAGTTAAGGATAAACCGATAAAAAAAATAGATGCATTCAGATTTAATATAAGAATCTGATTAGAATTTTAAAGTTTACTAATTAAAAGCACTGGCTGGGTGTTTGCCCCGGTAAGTATATGAATGAAGGATTATAATAGACGGTGAGAACACCACTATTGGCCATATTTTTTAATTTTATTCGTAATACAAAACAATTTTAATTGAAGAGTGGATATTTTTGGTAAAGTTCTTTTTAATTACTGTACTTTTTTTTAGGTATTTCCGTCAGTTGAATATCCTTATAGTACACTTCTACTTTTCCACCGCCGTGGGTTTGTAAAGCTATCAAACCTGCCTGAGGAATAGAGGCATCTTCTTCGGCATAATTAACCGTTTGTTTGCCGTTTAAAAATATTTGAATTTGCTTTCCTTGGGTTCTTACTTCGTAGTCGTTCCAGTCATTTAGCCGGAGCACTTGTTTTACCAGCATAGAGTCGGCGGTAGCAAGTAATTTATCACGCCGCGATTCGTCGTATAAACTTGCCCAAAAACCTTTACCTAAGTCAGCCTGGTAGCCAGTCATTTCATAAGGTGGATTGGCAATACGTTGGCTGTGAAACTGAACCCCCCCGTTGATAAAGCCTTCTGAACCGGTAAGCTTAAACTTTAACTTTAAAATATAATTAGAATAGCTCTTAGTGGTGCTGAGAAATTCGTTATGGGGTACTTTCTCGGTGAGTGATCCTCCTACAAAAGCGCCATCCTGGATGCGCCAGGTATGCAGGGTATCGCCCTGCCAACCCTTAAAGTTTTTACCATTAAATAATTGAATCGTTTTAGGCTTAGGCGGAGTTAAGGAGAGACAAAAATAACCAGTAAAAAGAACGAGCGGTAAAAATAATTTTTTCATAACAGATTGGTTAAGGCGATTTACCCAGAATACTTACTTTATTTTAAAACCTTCGAAATTATAATATTCTGGATTAAATTTCTTTTATCTGTTAAAAGAAAAATTTATTGTTAATCCTTATTATAATTATTGAAGATTTATAGGTAAGCCTTGATGGCAGCCGGAACCTAATATACTGTGCAAGTTACTATGGCGCAAGGTTTACTATAAAAACTGGAACGTATTACTTTTAAATTTAGGATTATGAGTAGACCACTCCTAACCAACGGTACGTACCACCCATTCCAAACTTAGGTATTGCCATTAATAAGGTACCCTTAACATTAAAATGGCACGCAAGTAAATCCGTGCCATAGTGGTTCTATATTAAAGCACTTTTTCTTTAGAATAGTATCAAATCCGCACCAATCCGCACCAAAGAAAAAAATCTATTCTCTTTTCTCCGGAAAAATAGAATTACTTAATATCCAACCGTAAACCGCTGGCGAATATGTTTGGGATTTTCCAAGTCATCCACAATAGCAATAGCCATGTCTTCTACTGAAATAATGCTGCGATTATTTTCGTCATAAACCGGATTTTCTAAACCCAGGCGGTACGTGCCTCTGCGCTCGCCCGATGTTCCCTGGTGCATTTCAATGGCGGGGCTTAAAAACGTCCATTCTAACTCTTGTTCTTTTTTTAAGATATCTAGGTAATCGCGGGCAGCAGATGCCCCGGCTTTAAAACTGGCGGGGAAATGCGGCGTATCGATTAATTGAGTATCTGGAGAAACATATAAACTACCCGCGCCACCTACTACGAACAACCGTTTTACGTCCGATTTTTTTACTCCGTTTTGAATGGCCTGCGAACCTTGTAAAGCTTCTTCGTAGATATTCGGATTTGTCCAGCCCGGATTAAAGGCATTTACCACTACATCATGTTCTTTAACAGCTTTGGCCACTTCGTTCTCATCTAAAACATTAGCTTTAACCGCGGTAACGTTTTCGGCAGGTTTTACTTTTTCTGGGTTCCGGACAATAGCCGTAACCTGATGTCCTCGTTGAACCAGTTCCTGTAAAACGGCCGAGCCTACAAAGCCGGATGCTCCAATTAGTGCTACTTTCATAATTAACTACTTATAATATAATTTAAAACGGTTGAGGTACTAACCAGATTTTCTTAAGAAGGTTGTACATTTACGTCAAAATACAATGTTTAAACTATTAGCTTTCGTTTACAATATGTTGTATCAGTATTTTAGTAAATCACAATTGTAATTTTAAATTTTAACCGTTCAGCGGTTTACCTCTCCTGATTAGAATCTTTTACCACCTCATATCGAATCCATAGAAAGTCTTCGTAAATCTGGTTTACCGATTTTATTTTGAATTGAGTTGCTTTCCGGGAGCCGTAGCCTTCTTCTGCTTCGAAAACGGTAGGAGAGCCAATGGTGCCGTCAGCAACGGGAGCCAACACCAAGCTGAATTCATCTATTAATCCTGCCTTTAGGAATGAACCATTTACCTGGCCGCCGCCATCAATGCGCACCGTACGAATGTTAAAAAGGTCATATAATTTATTTAATACTAATTCCAGATTTAGTTCTTCTTTCCCACCAAAAATATAAGATACGTTTTTGCTTCGAAGATGCTTAAGATAACTATTTGGTACTTTTTCAGTGAGTACTTCAATAACATGTTCCGTAGAAACCATATTGGAATCCCAGAAACATTTTCCGGAGGGATCAATTACTACAGCAAAAGATTTAACCGGCTGATTGGCCACAAAGTCTTCTTTGGGAATGTCTTCTTGGGGCGGTTCTAATTCATACCGTTGTTTACTCGAAAATTCCTGCATCGTTACCCGACCAACTAACCAGGCGTCTGCTTCTATTTTCTCGGCAGTTTCTTCAAAATACTTGTGGTGGTCTTTAAATCCCCAAATATCCTGTTTTATCCGACCATCCACCGATCCCAGCATGTGACAAATAACATAAGGCTTCATGTTGTATAAGGTTTTAGTTAAAAATGACAAACTTTCTCAAATAATTATCTAACCAGGAAGAACGAATGAATAATCTTTTAAGCTGAAAATTGTTGCCTAAATTATTTACTAAATATTCGGTTTATTGACTTTCAGGAAGTTAAATAATTAATCAGTAACTATTTGCCAGATGGTTAATGTTATCTAATTTAAATAGGAAGAGTCTAATTCTACCAAGAGGATGCAACCGCTTACATTTACTTTTTACGCCAAGAATTGAGCTACTAAGAATGTTTAACATTTTCCAGAACTGCCTGAAGAGCAAAGCCATTTTCTCAAACGAAGATTTTTATAAAATTTAAGCCATTTGTATTTTTAGATGAAAGTATGCATTCTTCGTAACAAGTTTAATTGGTTTTAGTTTAGCTAAGACACCATCTAACCCCAATGATTTATGCGCTTTGGCTATGCTTCCATTAATTTAACTTTGGCTGCTCAAAAAATTCAGGTAAACCGTTCCATGATGAAACGGACTTACCAGGAGAAAGGAGTTTCCTATGCTTCGTCGCTGGCCCTGGCAAATTTTACTGATTTTGAAAAGGTTTTAGATTGGAATATAGAGCATAAAATTTTGTTTTTCCGGATGAGTTCGGATATGCTCCCTTGGATGAGTCAGTACCAGGTAGTGGATTTACCAGATTTCGAACAAATTAGTAAAATTTTACAGCGTTGCGGTGAAAAGGCTGCCCAAAGCGGACTTCGTTTGACCTACCATCCCGGACCGTTTAACGTTTTGGCGGCTCAGTCTCCTAATGTATTAAGTAAAACTTTGCACGAACTCGACCAGCACGCCGTGGTTATGGATTTACTAAACTTGCCGCAATCGCATTATGCCAAAATAAATATTCACGTGGGCGGCGCTTTTGGCGATAAAACCTCGGCCTTAGTCCGGTTTGCAGATAACTATATGCGCCTACCCGATAACGTCCGGAAAAGACTGGCCGTTGAAAACGACGACAAAGCCAATATGTTCAGTGTGAAGGATCTAATTTGGCTGCACGAACAAACTACTATTCCCATAACCTTTGATTATTTCCATCACCAATTTTGCACGGGTGGTTTAAGCGAAGAAGAAGCCTTATTAGCAGCCGTAAGTACATGGCCAAAAGATATAACTCCCGTTGTACATTATTCCAGCTCCAAGAAAAAGTACGAAGATCCCGCTTCCGTACAAACAGCGCATGCCGACTATATATACGAAGAAGTAAACACCTACTATCAAAAAATAGATATTATGTTCGAGGCAAAAGCGAAAGAACTAGCCGTTGCCAAATACCTGCAGGATTACAATATCAAGCAAGAATAAGTGGTAACATTCCGATTCATCCTTTGGGATGTTTTAAATAAATTAATAATTCTAATTTTAAATCGATACCGTTAAAAAATGAGTAACTGAACAAAATTAATTTAATAACTAGATGCCGGAATTACTGAAATAAGGTATTGATATTAAATTTAGTAAATTTATAAAAGTCTGATATCTACTATCTTGATACTTGTGGCTCTTTACTTAATTAAATTTAGAATACGCAAGAAGAATACAAAACCTGACATTTCTCACAAAAATAACAAGACCGAACCGGCTTCCCGATTTTTTCTTTGCGTAAAGGAACCTGATCCCTTAGGCAAACCCGTTGCTGATAAACTTGCCAATTCTCTTTTTCAGTGCCTTCTTGTTTCCACGAAAGGTATTCCTTACTAAACGTAACACAGGTTCGAATTAAGTTCTTTAACGCAGCTTCCGGGACTTGACCCATCAAACTGGCAGGATGAATGTGCGTACGAAATAAAACCTCATTTTTAATGCCGTTACCCACTCCAGCTAAAATCTTTTGATCTAAGAGAGCATCACAAATAAGGCGTTCAGGGTGGCAATAAAATTTTTCCAGAACTTTAACTTGGTTAAAAGAAGGATGCATTACATCGGTGCTCCAGTCGTAAACCTGATTTAAATGCTCCGAGATAAGGCGGCAATCGCAGGCATAAAAATTAACTTCGCCGGTTTCAAACGTAAATCCTAGCCGAAGCTCCCGGTTTAGTTCCTGGTTAATAGCGTATTTACCAAAAAGCATTAAATGAATGCGAATAGTAAAAGTTGGAAAGCACAATAAGAGTACTTTGCCATAAGTTTTGATTTCCGTTAAAATCTGATTTTTCAAATTTTGTACAGGAATATTCTTGACGGTACCCTTGGCTTCTAATATTTCCTGCCCCACATATTGTTCAAGTTGTTCTTTCAGAATAATAATTTGTGGGCCTTCAGGCATAGGGTAGGTTAGCTTTAAATAGTAAACTTGGGGTTAAACGAAAATACCTAACTTACCGCTCTCTTACAAAGAAGAAAATTTTATGAAAGAGCTATTTAGTGAAAAATTATCTTTTCGGATTAGCGGTCGTTTGTGGGTTGAAAGTGAACACGATCGTTTTTTAGGTCCTGGCCGGGTAGAGTTGATGGAAAAAATTATGGAATTTGGGTCTATTGCGAAAGCCGCAGCCGCCATGCAAATGTCCTATAAAAAAGCATGGGATTTAGTTACCTCTATGAATACGCAAGCCAAACAACCTTTTGTGCTTACTCAAACCGGCGGTAAGAAAGGAGGAGGAGCCATCGTTACCGAAGAAGGTAAACAAGCCATACAAGCCTACCAAAACTTACAACAACGCAATTTAAAACCTGCATAATATGGTTCTTTTTTACTGTTACTTTTGCTCTTATTTTAATTCCTTTTCGAGCCAACCGCAAACCTTAAATTCGATATTAGGTAGTGTGCTTGACAAAACTACCCCAAAGCCTATTCCATCTGCTACCATCCAACTAAAAGGAGCGAAATTAGGGAACAACACCAACTCGAACGATAATTTTGGCTTACTCCGTCGTGCCATGCTGCTTTGCTGCACCGGAACGCTAAAAGGCTCTCCACAGCCAAACTAATGTTAGTGCTTGTAACAACCAAATTTCCTCAGGTGAGAAGCAAGAGTATAGAGATGGATTTTAAAGTATTAGATTAAGATAATTCGTGTTGTTTTAGCGGCAACTATAATTCTTTAACTTGAATGTTTTTTAACTCAATTCGGGAGAATTCTTTTAGCTTACCTGCATTAAATAAATCTTCAATTTGCCAAAAATTTATCTTTCCTACGGGTTCAAAGTTTATATAATCCTGAAAACGGATACCACCTATTTCGCGTGGGTTTATAGCCTGACGGAAACGAATGCCGCCGCCTTCGGTAGCGTAGGTGTAGGCAAAATAATCCATCGTGCCGGATTTCTGGTTAATGTAATACAGGAATTCATCCTGAAAATCTTCCCCGCCGCCTTCCTGGTTAAAGGTTACTTTAATTTTATAATATGGAATTTGCCGAATAGTAATAGTATCTAATAATTCTTTTTTTACAGCCGGATCGTTCAAGCCAAAAGGTAATAAGGCAAAATAAATTACTGAATTTATCGAAGCTGTAAATGCTTTTATTCGTTCCTCCGGTAAGCTTTTTACCTGATTATCTATAGTTCGGGTGAAACTATCGTTTTTCAAAACATCTTTTACCTGACCTGTGGAGTCAGTAAAGGAACGGGTGTAGGTGAAACTGCCCGCCTGACGCTGGGCTTCATAATGTCTGCCCCGGAAATCAAATGCTAAATTTACCTTCTCGAATTTTTTACCGCCGTGTACTTCAATGGCCTTATCTATAATTTCCTGTACCTTGTCAGTGGCCATTTCCGTTTGGTTCGGGCTCGATTGACAGGCAATTAGTAAAAGTAAAAAAGATAAGTAGCTTTGGTAGTGGCGCATGCTAAATGGTGAAAGGCAGTTCGTTAATTATTCTGATACTAGAAGAATGAAAAGCTAAATTACATTTTCATATAAAATTTCAAAGCGGCATTAAGGCCAAACTTCTTACTGTAATTAAAATAATCCGGTTCCGGGATTATATGACCGCAAATTAAGAATAACCTGACCAACTAATTTACTAAATCGGGGAAGGATTAAAGTTAGTGGTAAGGACGTCACTATAGCAAAATTTTTTTGCTTCAATCCTTAATAATAAACAGCTTCTTTTACTTTATTCTTCTGTGGGCAGCAGCACCATAATAATGGGTCATTTACTAACGGCAGCATTTTTGGAAAAATACCTATCGGGGTTCCAGGTGGGTCGGGTAGAGTTTTGGGCAACCTGGTAGCTTATCAAAAAGTTGAGTTGAGTATACACTTTGCCCGCATTAAAATCAAAAGTTCCGTTAATATCGTCCTGGGGTTTGTGATAATAGGTTTCGCGCCATTGCTGCACAATTTTATTTAAATTATTGGCTCCATCAGCAGTTTTATTCCCGTATTTAATGTGCAGGGCGGGTATACCTTGCCGCACGAAGCTGTACTGATCGCTGCGCACAAAACGGTTTTGCTCGGGTTCCGGATCTGCTTCAACCGCTAAGTTTAAATAGGTAGCAGCTTCTTTTACCGGATTATACAACGAGGAGTGCTCGGCTCCTAAGGCTACCACCGAAAGTAAAGGCGCAATAAGCGTAGGCATGTCGGTATTGATGTTAGCTATCAGATTTTTACTTGGTACTATTGGTTTTATAGCCAGGTATGAAGAGCCCAGTAATCCCATTTCTTCGCCGGTTACTAAAGCAATTAAAATAGATCGTTTAGGCTTAACTTTGAGTTGGGTGTACATTTTTGAAATTTCGAGCAAACAAGCTACTCCCGAAGCATTGTCGTGGGCGCCGTTGTAAATTGAATCGCCTTTTACCGGAGTACTAATGCCCATGTGATCTAAGTGAGCGGTGTGCAGCACGTACTCATTTTTAAGCTTTGCATCAGAGCCGGTAATTTTACCAATTATGTTATAACTATCTAAATCCTGATACGTGTTTTGATAAGATACTTTTATCTGGTTCGGAAGGTCTGCCGAAGCAGTTTTGCCAGCCGATAAGGAAGTATAAGTTTGACTGGTATCTAAACCACTGTTTTGTAGCAATTGATTAAAGCATTTTCGATTAAATAAACTCAGTAATTTAATTTTATCAGATACGTAACTGCCCGAAGCTGCAATTTTGCCATCCGGAAAACGGACGCTATTTACCCCGTTTAATTCGCGTAAATAGTTGCTGGGAGAGCTAATAATAACTCCAATTGCTCCGTGTTTTAGCGCTGTATTTAATATAGTATTGAGGCTCATGCTGCTGGCAGCCACGCTCGAAGGAAAACTCCGCGGAGCCCCACGTCTAATAACCACAACTTTACCTTTTACATCCAGACCGGCATAATCGTTGTAGTTTAATTCGGGAGCGCTAATGCCGTAGCCCACAAAAGCCAGGGGAGCTTGTAAAGTAACCTGAGCATTTTCGAAATGTGGGTACAGTATAAAATCTTCGCCATTTCGGAGAGCTTCCTCTTTTCCATTTGCATCTGATAAAGCAAATCGGGCTCCTTTATTCGTAAAAGCTTTTCGCAACCTAACTTGTTGCAGGAAACTTCCATTTTCACCGGCTGGCTCTACCCCGGCTGTTTTAAACTGATTAACTACGTAATCCATAGCTATTTGGTAACCGGATGTGCCCGGCAAGCGCCCAAGCAAACGATCATCCGCTAAGTATCTGATGTGCGCTTCTATGTTCTTGGGATCAATGGTTTGCAAAGCCTGTTCAACATTTTTATTCGGTTTAAACGTTTGAGCCAAGCCAGTTCCTGTGAGGATAATACAGAAATAAAAAATAATAAAGCCTGATACTTTCATACTTATTGCCAGGAATAAATTTTAATGAAGTTACGCAAAGAACAGGTAAACGTTAAAATAACCTAAAACTCCCATTTTACTCTACCTATTTACTAAAACCGAGGTAACAACCGAACCTAAACATAAATTTTATTAAACATGGATTTATAATCTTAATTAGTTAGGTAAAATCCTTATTAAATGAATAGAATAGCTTATCCACTTAGTCCGGGCGGTAACCAAAACTCTTTCGTGCAGAATAGCTGCTAAAATTTGAGATGACATAGCTTCTAATTTTTTAATTAACCATTTTTCTGAACTGCATGTTAGAACCAGGTTAAGTAAAAAGGCTAGTATGTGGTAATGTATTTAGGTTATCGCTTAAATAATTTACTTTTTTTGCTTTTTATTAAATTATCCCAATAACTTGGAACCACTATGAAGCTACTATCCGCCATTTTGGTTTTGCTGTTATCTACTATTATTACTGTTTTTGGGCAAAGTGCCTGGCAAAAAGAGAAAGAAGAACTTATTTTTCAAAATGTGCCTTTCCCGCAGTGTCACGCTTCTACCTTGGTTGAGGTTACCCTCGGTAAATTGCTGGCGGCCTGGTTTGGTGGTACCCACGAGCGGCACCCGGACGTAGGAATTTGGCTGGCAGTACAGGAAAACGGGAAATGGAGCAAACCTACTTTAATGGCTGAAGGAATTATAAACGACACCTTACGCTATCCTTGCTGGAACCCGGTATTGTTTAAAGCGAAAGAAGGGAAGCTATTTTTATTTTACAAGGTGGGTCCTTCGCCAAGCGATTGGTGGGGCTTGGTACGGACTTCTATGAATAATGGCCAAACCTGGTCTGCCCCGGAGCGGCTTCCCGATGGAGTTTTAGGCCCTATTAAGAACAAACCCGTTCAACTTGCCAACGGCACCATTTTGTCGCCTACCAGCACCGAAACTAATGATAAATGGCGCGTACACCTGGAAAAATCAACCGACTTAGGTAAAACCTGGCAAATCGTTCCGGTAGATCCGGCAACCCAATTAGATGTAATTCAGCCAAGTATTTTATTTTATCCGAATAATCGTTTACAAATTCTCTGCCGGAGTAAACACGATCGAGTTGTGGAAGCTTGGTCAAAAGATAACGGACAAACCTGGGGGCCACTTACTAAAACTAATTTACTAAATCCTAACTCCGGTACCGATGCCGTTACCTTAAAAAATGGCTTACAGTTATTGGTGTATAATCCTACTATTCGCGGCAGCGAGTGGTCAAAAGGTAGGGCCAAGTTAAGCGTAGCAATTTCTAAAGACGGCAAGCAATGGAAAGATATTATTATTTTAGAAGATAAACCGGAAGGTGAATTTAGCTACCCGGCGGTTATTCAAACCCAGGATGGCAAAGTACATCTTACCTATACCTACGACCGCAAAAACATCAAACACGTAATACTGGCGGAAAAAAAGTAAAAAGCCAGCTTTCTTTCTAAAATTTTTGTAATTAAGAAGTTGAAATACCTACATACCTTTTCATGATGAAAAAAGCTGTTCTTCCTAAACCCTTACGCGGCATTATTCCGCCCATTATTACGCCTTTACTGGATAGTAATACTCTTGATGTTAAGAGTTTAGAAAAATTGTTGGAACATATTTTAAGTGGCGGGGTACATGGGGTATTTATTTTAGGAACTACCGGCGAATTAAGTAGTTTAAGTTATCGTCTTCGCCATGAATTTGTGGAGCATACCTGCGAACTGGTAGCTGGCCGGGTACCTGTTTTAGTAGGCATCACCGATACTGCTTTGGCCGAAAGTATCCAATTAGCTCAAACAGCCGAAAAGTGCGGGGCAGCCGCAGTAGTGGCAGCCGCGCCTTATTATTTTAGTTTAAGTCAGGCGGAGTTAATTCGTTATTACCAGCAACTGGCCGATCAGTCGCCATTGCCTTTGTTTTTGTACAACATGCCCTCGCACACCAAAATTTCGCTAGAGCCAAAATCGGTAAAAATTCTGACGCAGCATCCTAATATAATAGGCATAAAAGATAGTTCCGGCAACGGGGTAAACTTTCAACTACTGCAATATCAATTAAAAGATAATCCGGATTTTTCGTTGCTCGTTGGCCCGGAAGAATTAACCGCTGAAGTAGTACTACTGGGAGCACACGGGGGCATTAACGGTGGCGCGAATATGTTTCCGAAGTTGTACGTAGACTTATACGAAGCCGCGCTTGCCCGCGATCTGGACCGTTTGCTGCCTTTGCACCAGCGGGTAATGCAAATAAGCACTAACTTATATACGGTAGGTAGCTCGCAAGCCAGTTATTTGCAAGGAGTAAAATGTGCTCTGTCTTTAATGGGTATTTGCCAAAATGTTTTAGCTGAGCCTCTTCAACCACTTCCAGAGAAAGAACAAACTATTGTTCGGCAATACTTGCAAGAACTGAATGTGATGCTACCCACCAACGCAGCCGTATGAAACTACCGCTACTTGACTTGCTGGTTTTCTTGGTTTATATGGTTGGTATTGTATTGTACGGCTGTTCTTTTTATTTCCGGAACAAATCCGCAGATGCTTTTACGGTGGGTAGTGGTAATTTGCCGGCCTGGGTGGTGGGGTTATCTATCTTTGCTACCTATGTGAGTAGCATTAGTTTTTTGGCCCTACCCGGTAAAGCTTACCAAACCAACTGGAACGGTTTTGTATTTAGCCTTTCCATACCAATAGCTTCTTACATAGCGGTGCGGTTTTTTGTCCCCCTTTACCGCGGTATTAACAGCGTTTCGGCTTATTATTATTTAGAAACCCGCTTTGGGGCTTGGGCTCGCTTATATGCATCGGCGTGTTACCTGCTCACGCAATTAGCCCGCATGGGTTCTATTATGTTTTTATTGGCCTTGCCCATGAACGCCCTTTTTGATTGGAATATTCCTGCCATTATAATCGTTACCGGCATTGGCGTTCTGGTATACTCTTTAATGGGCGGTATACAGGCAGTAATCTGGACGGACGCGATTCAAGCTATTATTTTAATTGCCGGCGCTTTGGCTTGTGCATTAGTATTGCTTTATTCCATGCCCGAAGGTCCCAGTCAAGTATTTAAAATTGCCGCGGAGCAAGATAAATTTAGCTTGGGAAGTTTAAGTTCCAGCTTGTCTGACTCTACTTTTTGGGTAATACTTGTTTACGGCTTATTTATTAATTTACAAAACTTTGGTATCGACCAAAGCTACGTGCAGCGCTATTTAACCACTAAATCTGAGAAAGATGCCAAATTCTCAACTTGGCTGGGCAGCTTACTTTATTTACCTGTTTCGGCTTTATTTTTCTTTATCGGTACAGCACTATTTGCTTACTACCAAGCCCAACCCCATTTATTACCTGCTAATCTGCAAGAACCTTCCTTGTCTGATCGGGTATTCCCTTATTTTATTGCCAATGGATTACCATCTGGGCTTACTGGTTTGTTGATTGCTTCTATTTTTGCTGCCGGAATGAGTACTATTTCCACCAGCCTGAATAGTTCTGCTACCATTATACTTACGGATTATTACCAGCGATATTTTCAGAAAAATACAAATGAAAAAACGTCGATGTGGGTACTTTATCTGGCTTCTTTAGTAATGGGTATTCTGGGAGTGATCGTCGCTTTGGCTATGTTACAGGTAAAAAGTGCCTTAGACGCTTGGTGGGCTTTGTCTTCTATTTTTAGTGGTGGTATGCTAGGCTTGTTTTTATTGGGTTACTTTTCACAAAAGGCTCGTAACCGCGATGCGCTCCTTGGAGTTATTGCAGGAGTATTGGTGATCTGTTGGATTAGCCTTTCGCCTGCTTATTTCAGAAATGATTTCTGGGCACCTTTTAAAAGTACGCTGCATCCTAATCTGGCCATTGTGTTAGGTACTACTGCCATCTTCTTAATTGGTTTTTTTACCGCGCAAATTTTTAATCGAAAAGTAAATGTTAATCTCAAAAGCAGGTAAGAAGCTACCTTAAATCAATAATTAAAAACGCTGGTAAGAGGAATAATTATAATGTTTTAGATTTTCAATCTCTCAATCTGCACGAAAACAAAATTTTATTAAGCTTAGAAAAGCCTGATAAAACATGTTTTTTATATATAATATGCTAGGAGTTTATTGCCCTAATTAAACAGTAATGGTTAGCCTTTCAATATATCTTTTAACAGAATAGGCGGTTTATATTCAGGTTATCTTATCAAAAATAATCTTCTGAATTTCCCGGATAATAAATAATGCAAATTCTTAATAAAGTAACCTCCTGTTTACCTTATTAGAAATATAATAAAGCATTGTTTTTAAATAAAAAACTTATACCAATCACCGTCATTAAAATTATTAAAATCTACTGCCTTAGTCTACACAACCGGAGAGTGCAAGTACATTATGCTAGCTTCACTTTTTAATTCTGCTGGTAAATTGCTAGGTAGAATTAATTTTATTAAACAATTGTAAACTGAATTCAAAACTTTTAACTGTATAGAAGCATAAAACATCTTGAAATAATTATTGAGTTATTTGGTTTAAGAGTAATTAATTTCTATTTTGGTTTTACCAGTTTAATTGTATTGCTACAGTTATTCATTTACACTTTCTGAAAAGATATCGCAATAGTAGCATACCGCCCCACCTTGTGCATTAAACCTCCTTTAAGCCGGTTTTTATCCGGAGAATATTAAGACTACAAAAATGAATTTATAGCTTAAGAGCTATAATCTACTTACTGGTTAGCTGAAAAATTAAGTTGTAATAGAATGAGAAAATTATTTTTAAATCTATTAAAAATATTTAATCCTGGTACTATTAAAATCCGGCATCATTACACCCACCAACCTTTCTTTCTGGATACATTTATGCACAAAGGTTATTGGTATCATGGTAAAAATAGAGAACTGGATACAATGGATTTTTTTAGAGATTGTATAACTCCGGGTAGTACAGTAATTGAGGTAGGGGCTCATATTGGTTATGTGAGTCAGTATTTAAGTTCTTTAACCGGAGAAACGGGAAAAGTTTTAATTTTTGAACCAGGAATTAACAATATTCCCTATTTACAAAGGAATATTGCAAAATTGAACAATGTGGAATTAATTCAGAAAGCCGTATCTGATAAGAATGGAGTAGCCAACTTTTACTTAGAAAATTTAACCGGTCAGAATAATTCTTTAATAAATGATTACCAAAGATTTAATGCTGCTTTAGCTAATTCGGGAGTTAAAGTGAGTAAGAAAACAGTAGAAGTAGAAACTGTATCTCTTGATAGCTATTTAAAGCAATTTTATCTTAATGCTTCTATTAATTTCATTAAAATGGATATTGAAGGAGCGGAATTATTTGCTTTGACAGGAATGACCGAAACCTTAACAAAGCACAAGCCTAATTTAATGATTGAAGTAACTGTAAATGACTATGAAGTATTACAGCTGTTAAATAATTTGGATTACATTCTTTTAAACCCAAAGAAAAGGCTGGTAAATAATTTAAAGAAGGTTAACGGAAATATTTTAGGTATTCATAAATCAAGAAAAGAAGTTTTAGAAAAGTTTGGTTTATTACCGTTAACGGATGTAATATACTCTCCTGTTCAGTAAAAAGGCTACAATTAGTTTTTACTTTAGAAAGGTTTGAAATTTAAAGTACCCTGCATCCTAATTTGGCCATTGTGTTGGGCACTACTGCAATTTTCTTGATTAGTTTTTTTTCCGCACGATTTATGGGTGAGAATAACGAAGTTCATTTATCTATCTAACCAAAAATTAAGCTAAACCAAAAAGTTTGGAAGCTGAAAATCTAGTATTATGCATTGAAAGAGCTGCTATTATAGATAATAGGAAACAGATGATAAATGCATACGCATACCTATCTATATCATGCATAGGTTAATGATGGTAGCGAGTAGTATCATGTACGGGGAGGCGTGTAGCACGGTACCCCTCTATAAAAAGCCGAAAGCGTAAACGTTTGTTGAAAATAGTTGAACTCTTACTAAGGCAGGTACGCCGTTCGTGATTAGGAACGAGTTAGAGGTTTAGGAGAAATTTTTTCTTAGGGGGAATCAGGGAGTTAGGCCGGGGGCGAGGGAAAATGGGGGTTGGTATTAGGAAAAGCGGCGGGGGAAGTGTTACCTTTGTGCACCGCAACGAAAAAGGGGGAGATAAGTTTCCTTTTTTTCTTCGGCCAAAAGCATGGGCGGGAGGCGAGCCCGAAAAGAAAAAGAAGAGTCTGGTAGCCGGCTGGACCGGGGTTCTACTCCGATAAAAAGTAGGGACCCATAAGGGGGGTAAAATAAAGTGAGCAGAAAGTTTGCGCAAGCGGGGAAAGGCTCGTACTTTTGTCTTCTGTTTCGGCGAAAAGCGCCGATTAAAGCCCGGTAAATTTCGAAAAAAAAGTTTCCTTAAAGTTTGGAGGTTTGAGAAAAGATTCGGACTTTTGCCCTCCCAAATCGACAGCAGGTTGAGGCAAGAAAAGCAGGCAGGAAAGCCTTTTCGTTTGAAGGAGCGAAGAGGTAGTTTTCGGAGAGAGGGAGGAGGAAATAGGGGAGTGAAAAAAAAAGATTAAAATTTTTACTTTCAGATTTGGAAAGAAGGAAAAAGATGTTGACCTTTGCACTCCCAAAACGAAACAAGGTTTTTTCAAAAGAGAAAAGACGGGAAAAAGAGAGAAAATAATCTTGCTTAATGAGCAGTTAAGAAGGTTGCCTAAGTAAACGACAGGTTTACAAAAGTTCTTTGAATGAGTGAGAAAAGAGAATAGCAAACCGCATAAGTGCTACATCTCATCTTGATGGTGAGAGGGTCTTATGTTAAAAGAGCAGGTAACCATCCAGCGAGACAAATTTGAGTAGTGATACTCACAAATTATATTCTACAATGGAGAGTTTGATCCTGGCTCAGGATGAACGCTAGCGGCAGGCCTAATACATGCAAGTCGAACGGGCTGGAGTAGCAATACTCCAGTTAGTGGCGCACGGGTGCGTAACGCGTATGCAACCTACCTTTTATTGGGGGATAGCCCGAAGAAATTCGGATTAATACCGCATAATATCATTTGAGGGCATCTGAGGATGATTAAAGCTACGGCGATAAAAGATGGGCATGCGTGTCATTAGCTAGTTGGTGGAGGTAACGGCTCACCAAGGCAACGATGACTAGGGGTTCTGAGAGGATGATCCCCCACACTGGTACTGAGATACGGACCAGACTCCTACGGGAGGCAGCAGTAGGGAATATTGGGCAATGGAGGAAACTCTGACCCAGCCATGCCGCGTGCCGGATGAAGGCCTTCTGGGTTGTAAACGGCTTTTACCAGGGAAGAAAATACCTTTGCGAAGGGAACTGACGGTACCTGGTGAATAAGCACCGGCTAACTCCGTGCCAGCAGCCGCGGTAATACGGAGGGTGCAAGCGTTGTCCGGATTTATTGGGTTTAAAGGGTGCGTAGGCGGCTTGATAAGTCCGTGGTGAAAGCCAACAGCTCAACTGTTGAACTGCCATGGATACTGTCAGGCTTGAGTACAGACGAGGTAGGCGGAATGGATAGTGTAGCGGTGAAATGCATAGATACTATCCAGAACACCGATTGCGAAGGCAGCTTACTAGACTGTAACTGACGCTGAGGCACGAAAGCGTGGGGAGCGAACAGGATTAGATACCCTGGTAGTCCACGCCGTAAACGATGATAACTCGATGTTGGCGATACACGGCCAGCGTCTTAGCGAAAGCGTTAAGTTATCCACCTGGGGAGTACGCCCGCAAGGGTGAAACTCAAAGGAATTGACGGGGGCCCGCACAAGCGGTGGAGCATGTGGTTTAATTCGATGATACGCGAGGAACCTTACCTAGGCTAGAATGCGCGTGACCGCCTCAGAGATGAGGCTTCCCTTCGGGGCACAAAGCAAGGTGCTGCATGGCTGTCGTCAGCTCGTGCCGTGAGGTGTTGGGTTAAGTCCCGCAACGAGCGCAACCCCTATCTTTAGTTGCCAGCGGGTAATGCCGGGGACTCTAGAGAGACTGCCTGCGCAAGCAGTGAGGAAGGTGGGGACGACGTCAAGTCATCATGGCCCTTACGCCTAGGGCTACACACGTGCTACAATGGGCGGTACAGAGGGTCGCTACTTAGTAATAAGATGCCAATCTCAAAAAACCGTTCTCAGTTCGGATTGAGGTCTGCAACTCGACCTCATGAAGCTGGAATCGCTAGTAATCGCGTATCAGCAATGACGCGGTGAATACGTTCCCGGGCCTTGTACACACCGCCCGTCAAGCCATGGAAGTCAGGGAGACCTGAAGATCGTAACCGTCTAGGAGCGATTTAGGGTAAAACTGGTAACTGGGGCTAAGTCGTAACAAGGTAGCCGTACCGGAAGGTGCGGCTGGATCACCTCCTTTCTGGAGCTGATGGTTACTCTAACCGGTTAGCTATTCTCTCTCTCTTATTCAAACCTTATTGCTACTAACGACTGGTTAGTAGTCAGGAAAAAAAGAAGTGGCATCATAGCTGCGTGTAAGCTTGAGAAGCAAACGAGAGCGGGCAAGGACAAGAAAGAAGGACTTCAAGCTTAAGAAAGCCGGAGCATGCAACTCAACTGAAGAATGAGGGCTTGTAGCTCAGGTGGTTAGAGCGCTACACTGATAATGTAGAGGTCCCTGGTTCGAGTCCAGGCAGGCCCACCAGCACATGGGGGATTAGCTCAGCTGGCTAGAGCGCCTGCTTTGCACGCAGGAGGTCAACGGTTCGACTCCGTTATTCTCCACACTTAAATAGTACCTCAGTAAAGGCAACAGGTCTTTACTACTAAACTTAGGATTTTTTGTTTGGCTGGCCGATGTATCCCATCGACCCACAAGCGAGCAACTAACGCCTAAGATAAAGTTCTTTGACATAATGGCAAGAGAAAAACTAGAGTAGACTGTAAATACGAGTAAAGAGTAAATTTTTTAAGAAAGTTACTAAGGGCGTATGGGGGATGCCTAGGCTCTCAAAGGCGAGGAAGGACGTGATAAGCTGCGATAAGCTCGGGGGATTGGCACATACGAAGTGATCCCGAGATTTCCGAATGGGGCAACCCGGCTAGTTGAAGACTAGTCACACCGCAAGGTGAGCAAACCCGGAGAACTGAAACATCTAAGTACCCGGAGGAAGAGAAAATAAAAATGATTCCCTGAGTAGTGGCGAGCGAAAAGGGAAGAGCCCAAACCAGTATTGTTACGGCAATACTGGGGTTGTAGGACCACGAGATGGGACTGAAAAGTAAAGCTAAATTACCTGGAAAGGTAAGCCAGAGAAGGTGATAGCCCTGTCAGCGTAAGCTTTTCAGCCTTAGTGGGATCCTGAGTAGGGCGGGACCAGCGAAATCCCGTCTGAATCTACCGGTACCATCCGGTAAGGCTAAATACTTTTGAGAGACCGATAGTGAACCAGTACCGTGAGGGAAAGGTGAAAAGAACCTTGAATAAAGGAGTGAAATAGAACCTGAAACCATACGCTTACAAGCGGTCAGAGCCTCTTCGTGGGGTGATGGCGTGCCTTTTGCATAATGAGCCTACGAGTTACTCCTCTCTGGCAAGGTTAAATGTTTGAAAACATGGAGCCGCAGCGAAAGCGAGTCTGAATAGGGCGCATAGTCAGAGGGGGTAGACGCGAAACTTTGTGATCTACCCTTGACCAGGTTGAAGTGTGGGTAACACCACATGGAGGACCGAACCAGTTTCCGTTGAAAAGGATTTGGATGAGTTGAGGGTAGGGGTGAAAGGCCAATCAAACTGAGAAATAGCTCGTACTCCCCGAAATGTTTTTAGGAACAGCGTCGTGGTTAGAGTTTTAGAGAGGTAGAGCTACCGATTGGACTAGGGGGAGTCACATCCTACCGAATCCAGACGAACTCCGAATGCTCTAAAATATACGCGGCAGTGAGGCGTGGGGTGCTAAGGTCCCACGCCGAGAGGGAAACAACCCAGACCATCAGCTAAGGTCCCTAAATCTATACTAAGTTGAACAAAGGAGGTCCAGTTGCTTTAACAGCCAGGATGTTGGCTTGGAAGCAGCCATTCATTTAAAGAGTGCGTAACAGCTCACTGGTCGAGCGACAGGGCATCGATAATAATCGGGCATCAAGTATAGTACCGAAGCTATGGATATGTAGTAATACATGTGGTAGGGGAGCATTCTCATCGGCGTTGAAGGTGCCTGGTAATGGGTGCTGGAGCGATGAGAAAAGCAAATGTAGGCATAAGTAACGATAATGCAGGTGAGAAACCTGCACGCCGTAAGACTAAGGTTTCCTGAACAACGCTAATCGGTTCAGGGTTAGTCGGGTCCTAAGGCAATACCGAAAGGTTAAGTCGATGGACAACGGGTTAATATTCCCGTACTAGCTTCATAGAGTGATGTGGTGACGGAGGAGTGAAAGGTCTGCGTACTGACGGAATAGTACGTTGAAGGTGGTAGGTAGTAGTTTGGTAGGCAAATCCGCCGAACTAGCTGAAAGCCGATAGTACACCAACCCTTCGGGGGCGGTGATATGACCCTAATCCGACTTCCAAGAAAACCCGCTAAGCGTTTACTATGAAGCTACCCGTACCGTAAACCGACACAGGTAGTCGAGGAGAGCATCCTCAGGCGCTCGAGTGAATCACGGCCAAGGAACTCGGCAAAATGGCCCTGTAACTTCGGGAGAAGGGGCGCTTCCTTGCAGCAATGCAAGAAGCCGCAGTGAAAAGGCCCAGGCGACTGTTTAACAAAAACACATGGCTTTGCGAAATCGAAAGATGAAGTATAAGGCCTGACACCTGCCCGGTGCTGGAAGGTTAAGAGGGGGGGTTAGTCCGCAAGGGCGAAGCTCTGAATCGAAGCCCCAGTAAACGGCGGCCGTAACTATAACGGTCCTAAGGTAGCGAAATTCCTTGTCGGGTAAGTTCCGACCTGCACGAATGGTGTAACGATCTGGGCGCTGTCTCAGCCGTGAGCTCGGTGAAATTGTAGTCTCGGTGAAGATGCCGAGTACCCGCAACGGGACGGAAAGACCCCGTGCACCTTTACTATAGCTTAACATTGACTCTGGATAATTCATGTGTAGGATAGGTGGGAGTCTATGAAGCGGTGTCGCTAGGCATCGTGGAGACAACGTTGAAATACCACCCTTGAATTATTTGGAGCCTAATCTCGCAAGGGAAACAGTGTTTGGTGGGTAGTTTGACTGGGGTGGTCGCCTCCAAAAGAGTAACGGAGGCTTTCAAAGGTACCCTCAGCACGCTTGGTAACCGTGCGTAGAGTGCAATAGCAAAAGGGTGCTTGACTGTGAGGCCGACAAGCCGAGCAGGTACGAAAGTAGGATATAGTGATCCGGTGGTTCCGCATGGAAGGGCCATCGCTCAAAGGATAAAAGGTACGCCGGGGATAACAGGCTGATCTCCCCCAAGAGCTCATATCGACGGGGAGGTTTGGCACCTCGATGTCGGCTCGTCACGTCCTGGGGCTGGAGAAGGTCCCAAGGGTTCGGCTGTTCGCCGATTAAAGTGGCACGCGAGCTGGGTTCAGAACGTCGTGAGACAGTTCGGTCCCTATCTGTTGTGGGCGTAAGAAATTTGAGAGGACCTGACCTTAGTACGAGAGGACCGGGTTGGACAAGCCGCTAGTGCACCGGTTGTGACGCCAGTTGCAGCGCCGGGTAGCTACGCTTGGATGAGATAAGCGCTGAAAGCATCTAAGTGCGAAACTCACCTCAAGATGAGATTTCTTTTAAGGGTCGTGAGAGATGATCACGTTGATAGGCGGCAGGTGTAAAGCAAGAAACTGCAAAGCTGAGCCGTACTAATTACCCGTAAACTTTCTTAAAAACCCTGTTTACTTCCAGTCCACGGTAGCGTTTTCTCTTGCCCATTTATGTTACGCTAGCACGTGGTGCTAGTGAATAAGACTTTAGCCATTATCAAAGCTGCCCAGGCAGCTTCGCTTACTTAACCAGTAAGCCGAACAATAATGGTGGTTATAGCGCGGGTGTTCACCTCTTCCCTTTCCGAACAGAGCAGTTAAGCCCCGTAGCGCCAATGGTACTGCAATCACATGCGGGAGAGTAGGTAGCCGCCAACCCCTTTTTTCCTCTGAACGCCCCCACCTTCCTTGAAGATGCGGGCGTTCTGCTTTTTAGTGAAATGGGTAGCGGATTCTTGCCTTATTCTTCTCTCTTTATAAAAATGAAAGAACCTGGAAAGGTATAATCACGGGTTTAGGTATCACGTATTACCATAATTAACTATTTAGAACCTCACTATTTAGAACGTCAATATTTAGAACCTTAACGTACAAGTAGAAGAGAACAACTTCCAAAAAGTTCTTGCCTACCAAGATTAGTGGAAATGATTGGTAATCTAACCCTTGAACCTTGGTGACCTTCCTAAAATCCCTGTAAGTAAGTACTTTAAATAATTGCAAAAAGTACTTACTTGGTATTGACTTGAGAGTTGGATAATAAAGTAATAAAACCTAAGTTAATGCACCCTACCGTTGTATCAGCTTTGATTTAATTACTACTTCTTGCCGGATTGAGCTTCCTGGATTGGTGATATCGTTCATTAAAATTTGCGCAGCTTTTTCGCCCATTTCATATGGAAATTGTTCAATAGAAGCAATAGGAGGGTTATCCAAGTAAGAGCAGAAGGAAAGATTGGAAAAGCTGACGAAAAAAATATCTTTGTTTATACGAAAGCCTCGCTCTTTACATACCTGCATGGAATCTAGGGCAATGTAATCGTGAAAAGCTAAAATAGCTTGGGGCAATTCTGATAAATTTAATAATTCGTTAGTTTTCCGGATCGTGTCTTCCTTAGTTAGGTTTAAACTTTTAATGTAGTGAATGTTTACCGGAATTTCGTACTCTTGTAAAGCTTTTACATAGCCTCTTAAGCGTTCTTCTGTGGCTTGCAAAGTATTTGGACCATTTAATAAAGCAATTCTTCTTAGGCCGCGTGAAATTAAAAAAGCAATGGCTTCGTAGGCACCAACAACGATATCAGAATACACGCAACTATTAGGAGCTCGCTTAATCACGCGGTCGAACAATACTACAGGTACTCCATGTTTCTGGGCTTCATCAAGATGCAGGTAGGTTTGGGTTTCAGAAGCTACTGATACAATAATGCCATCTACGCCATGTTTGATTAAAGAAGTAATGGCTGCTTTTTCCCGCTCAAAATTATTCCGAGATTGTACCACCAACACACTGTAGCCTTGCTTCGTTGTAGTGTCTTCAATACCCGAAATAGCCAGTGAAAAAAACTGTTCGGTTAAAAAAGGTAGTACCACCCCAATATTAAAAGTACATCTTTTTTTTAAATAGATAGCCGTTGAATTAGGCACATAACCCATTTCCTGAACTAATTCATGCACTTGTTCGCGGGTGCGTAAACCAATGCGTGGATGATTTTGTAGTGCTCGGGAAACTGTGGTAACTGATACGCCCAAACGTTTGGCAATTTCTTTCATGGTGGGCGTGTTATGAGCCATAAAAAATGGTTAAGAGATGGTAGACTAAAACTACAGTGTTCTGAGCAATAAAGCTAATAAATCAAATTTCTTTAATTAAGCTACAATTTGCGCAATCGGTTGCACGGCCCTAAAGCAATAATTAAGCTCGCTGGTTGCATTCGACAGTTAATAATACCTTGAATAAGTAAGATATAATATTTATATTCAACAATCTTAATCATATTGAAAATACTGGCCGAACTATTTCGGTAGTATTAAAGCTGAAATTTAAAAGATAAAAAGTGACTACAATTTCTGCATCGGATTCTAGTATCAGTATTTCTACACCTGGTCGAATTTGTCTGTTTGGGGAACACCAAGATTACTTAGGCTTACCGGTTATTGCTGTAGCTATTTCCCGGCGAATTTACCTGACAGGCCACCCTCGACCGGATAAAAAAGTGGTACTGCATTTACCAGATATAAACGAACAGGAGACTTTTGACTTAGCTCCCCAACTAACTTACGAAAAATCACGCGATTATTTCCGGAGTGCTGTAAACGTTATTCAACGGGAAGAAAGAATTAGTTTTAACAGGGGTCTGGAAGCTACTGTTCGGGGTAATATTCCTATCAATTCGGGTACTTCCAGTTCTTCGGCGTTACTCGTTTCGTGGATAAATTTTCTGCTGCACACAGCAGATAAGCCCATTATTAAATCAGCAGCTGAAATAGGTGAATTAGCCTATAAGGCCGAAATATTGGAATTTGGGGAACCCGGAGGGATGATGGATCATTACTCTACGGCTATGGGGAATATAATATATTTAGAGTCTCAACCCAAAATCCACGTTCAAACCTATAGGCCTAAGCTTGGCACCTTTGTATTAGGCGATTCCCAGCAACCAAAAGATACTATAAACATCTTAAAACGAGTAAAATACGGGATGTTAGAGGCTCTGCGGAAAATTAAGGCTTACGATCCTACCTTTGATTTACACGTGAATCCTTTAAGTAATGCATCTGAATATCGGTCCATCTTGACTGAAGACGAAATGATACTCTTTAAAAGTAATTTATCGGATCGTGATATTTTACGCCAAGCAAAACAATTACTGGAACAAGGCCGGTTAGATTCTGAAGTACTTGGAGGGTTGCTAAACCAACACCAGGATAATTTGCGGGATGCAAAAAAGGTCTCTACCCCTAAGATCAATGCTATGATAGAGGCCTCGTTAAGGGCTGGAGCCTTAGGAGCCAAAATAAATGGTTCTGGTGGGGGCGGCTGTATGTTTGCGTATGCCCCGGAGCAACCCGAAGCAGTGGTAGAAGCAATAGAGCAACAAGGCGGTAAAGCTTATATTATCACCATTGATGAAGGAACACGGTTAGAAATAATGGTTGAGCCAATAGTAAAGGAATCCTAATAATAACTTAAATTCATTTTTACCTCCTTAGTTTAGCCGATATTAAACAGTAATAGAATAAAATTATATTGTAAGTACTATTATTTAACGCTAGGTACAATTACGATACATTAAGCAAGAATGATTTAATCGAACCAATTATATAAAGGAGTGAATTATAAACTTTGATAATTTGAATACAAATGACAAAATTTGTTAACCGGCGTGAGTTTATCCGGAAGAGTTCAACCGTTTTAGCGGCTACGGCAGCTACCAGTTTATTACCTGTAAGTTTATTAGCGCAAAAAGCTGCCCCTAAAGTACGGTTAGGATTTATTGGGGTTGGTTTGCGGGGACGGAATCACGTGCACAATGCCCTGGCTTTCCCGGGAGTAACCATCCCCGCTATTTGCGACATCGACCCGGCCGCTGTTGCCGCAACTCAGAAAATGCTGCGGGAAGCTGGCCACAAAGAAGCCAAAGTTTACGGCAAGAACGATCACGATTTCGAAAATTTAGTAAAACGCGACGATATTGACGGGGTAATTATTGCTACTCCCTGGGAATGGCACGTACCTATGGCCCTGGCAGCTATGAATGCCCGTAAATACGCGGGAGTAGAGGTGTCAGCTACGGTAAAATTAGAAGAATCTTGGGCTTTGGTGGATACCTTCGAAAAAACCGGTTCGCATTGTATGATCCTCGAAAATGTGTGTTACCGCCGCGATGTAATGGCCGTCTTGAACATGGTGCGCCAGAACCTATTTGGAGAAATTACTCATCTGGAATGTGGTTACCAGCACGATTTGCGAGGAGTAAAGTTTAATAATGGTCAGAAGGCTTACGGAGGTGGGGTAGAGTTTGGTCCCAAGGCATTCAGCGAAGCTAAGTGGCGCACGCAGCACTCTGTAGACCGTAACGGCGATCTATATCCTACTCACGGTTTAGGACCAGTTGCCGAAATGATTAACATTAACCGGGGTAACCAGTTTTTGTATTTAACATCTATGGCTACTAAAAGCCGTGGCCTGCACAAATACATTGTAGATAATGGCGGCGAAAACCATCCGAATGCCAAAGTTAATTTTAAGCTGGGCGATATAGTGCAAACCATGATTAAATGCGCCAACGGCGAAACCATTTTAATTACCCACGATACCAATTCGCCGCGACCTTATTCCCTGGGTTTCCGGGTGCAGGGCACCAATGGCCTTTGGATGGATGATGGCGATAAAATTTACATTGAAAAAGTAAGTAAAACCAACGATGAGTGGGAGCCCGATACTGAATACATGAAAAAATACGACCATAAACTCTGGTCGCAATTTGAGAAAGAAGCCGAAGGTGCCGGTCATGGGGGGATGGATTATTTCGTGATGCGGGATTTTGTGGAAGCCATCCGGAACAAAACAGCGCCACCCATTGACGTATACGATGCCGCGGCTTGGTCGGCTATTAGTCCTCTATCGGAACAATCTATTGCTCAAAATTCTGCTTCTATTCCGATTCCTGATTTTACCCGTGGCAAATGGAAAAACCGCCAACCCGCTTTCGCTGTTTAAGTAAATAATTCATAAATAGAGAACCGCTTACCAATTAAGTACACTGTTATTTAAAATTTAAATAGATTGTCCTTCCGGAAAATATTTTGCTTCAATAGCAATTTAGTTTTCTTGAAGGACAGTTTTATTTTATCTCATGTGAAACACGAGATTTTAGTAAATTCGGAAGTGTTATAAAAGCTTAAAATAGTACGCCTAAGTTCAAATTTTATGAAAAAGCTGGTCTTTCTTCTGGTTGTTTTTTTCAATACTACCGTTTATGCCCAGAAACAAGAAATAAACTGGCAGGAAATTACACCGGGAATTTGGGAAGCTGTTATTGGAAACCCCGAAGAAATTGACTTATTAAGGATAGCCGAAATTCAACCACGCACAGACGCGCTGCAAAAGTTAGGTAAACTTCCTTTCCCGGATTTTCTAAAAACCAGTAGTGCCGACATAAATGATAATAAAACTTATTTGCGATTTCCGTTGCAAAAAGAAGAACAGCTATTTGGTTTAGGCTTAAATTTTAAAACTGTCCAGCAACGGGGAACCATCAAAAATCTGCATGTAGACCATTATAATGGTCAGGACGATGGCCGTACCCATGCTCCTATTCCCTTTTATGTATCAGATAAAGGCTACGGCATTCTTATAAATTCGGCTCGTTACCTAACAGTTTATGCCGGAACCAGCGTCCGGGCGGATAGTAAAGATTTCCCGTCTGAGCGAAACCGGAACGACCCAAAGGCAGGTTGGGAGGCCCAGCCCTATTCAGATGCGGTAGAAATTCTGGTACCGGCCATAGGCGTTAAAGTTTATGTTTTTGTGGGCAAAACCCCTTTAGAAGTTGTTCAGCGCTATAATTTATTTAATGGCGGCGGTACCTTACCTCCTAAATGGGGTTTAGGTTTTACGCATCGTACACCTACTTTATTTACCGATAAACAAGTTTTAAAAGAAGTGGCAGCTTTTGAGACGAAAGGTTATCCATTAAGTTTTGTGGGTCTGGAGCCTGGCTGGCAAAGTACCTCTTACCCGAATTCCTTTGTTTGGGATAAAACCCGGTTTCCGCAACCGCAGCAATTTTTAAGCGAATTACGAAAAAAGAACATACGTGTAAATTTATGGATTAATCCTTATACAGGTTCTAAATCTCCGGTCTACGACCAGATAAGACCATATACTTCTTCGCATACTGTTTGGATGGGTTTAGTACCCGATTTTACCCTGAAACCAGCTCAGGAATTATATAAAAAATTGTTTACGTCCGAACATTTAAAAATGGGGGTGTCCGGGTATAAAGTAGACGAGGTAGATGGATATGATAATTGGCTTTGGCCGGATGTAGCTACTTTCCCATCGGGTATACCTGCGGAGCAAATGCGGCAGGTGTACGGCCTTAAATTCCAAAAAATGGTGGATAGCTGGTTTCGGGGGCGAAATACGCGCACGTACGGTTTGGTGCGGGCTTCTAATGCCGGGGCTTCTAATTTGCCTTTTGTAATTTATAATGATTATTACGACCACCGAGATTTTATTACTGCCTTGTGCAACAGTTCCTTTCTGGGTGTTTTATGGACTCCCGAAGCGCGTTCTTCTAAAACAGATGAAGAATGGCTGCGTCGGATGCAAACTGTATGTTTTTCGCCGATGGCTATGCTTAATGCCTGGGCAGATGGTACCAAACCTTGGACTTACCCAGCCGTGGCCGAACCCATTAAGCAGGTAATGTTACTCCGGATGCAACTGTTGCCGTATCTATACACCACCTTTGCGCAGTACCATTTCGAAGGCAAACCACCCGTACGGGCTATGAACCTGGTGGAAGGTTTTTCATTTACTACTAAATCTGAAACTGTTGGCTTAAATTCAACTGATAATCCTTATGGTTTGGCCTTAAAGCAAGACATTAAAGACCAATACATGCTGGGTGATTATTTGTTGGTGGCTCCGCTTTTTGCCGGCGAAAAAAGCCGCAAAGTTATTTTACCGGCTGGCAAATGGTATGATTTCTACACCGGAAAGTTGGCAGGTGCCGGAGAAGTATTTCAAATTACACCAGGGATGGATAAAATTCCACTTTTTGTAAAAGATGGAGGCATTATTCCGCTTATTCCACCTTGTTTAAAAAGTCCGGCTAATGAAACAATATTACCACTTACCGTCCGGCATTACGGGGAAAAAGAAGGTTCCTGGAATTTGTACGACGACGATGGTGAAACCTTTAATTACGAAAAAGGTGCTTATACCTGGACCAGATTAGAAGTTAAAAAAGATAAAAATGGCTTGCTGAAAGGAAATGCCTTAATTGCAAAGAAAAATAATTTCCATTATAAGAATATCCGTTGGGAGTTTATGACTACTTCTAAATAATTAGGTGAAGCTTTTGCAGAATGGTATAAAGCAATTGCAAAATAGGCTAAAAGTGAAAGAACATATTAGTTGAATAAAGGTCTTTTACGTGGAGACTGTTCCAGTCTCCATATTTAGGTTTTATGAGGATTGTTAAGTACCCACAGTTGGCTCCCGGCCGGCGGGCCTCGTTTGACTCTCTCGCACTCACTATCCTTTCTTTCCTCGACTGCATCTGCGGAATGTGGCTGCGCTACACCGGAAGCCTAGCAGGTGCTCTAAAGTTAAAGTGTGTCAGCCTCTATAACACTTGATACCCTATTTGCCAATATTGTAATCCAAACTAATAATTAATCAGTTTAGAAAGGCTGTTTAGGGAAAACGTATAGACAAAAGCCTTTAATCAGTAATTAAAATTTAACTTTTCTCGGTTACTTTAGTTGGTTGGACAAAACCCGAGGAAGGGGATAGACTGGGTTCCTGTCCATCTACTTCTTCGTAATCCAGGTCTTTGTGGAAGGTTTCTTCTAAGCGGGATAAAGCCAGCAACGCAATCCCCACGATTAAGGCACCTACCAGAGCCGCTCCGGTGGTAAGACCAAAATGTCCTTTGGCATATATGAATAAGGCTGAAATGGGAATTACCGAAGCTCTCACAAAATTAGGTACCGTGGTAGCTACCGTGGCTCGTAAGTTAGTCCCAAATAACTCGGCCGCAATGGTGATAAATAAAGTCCAGTACCCGTTAAAGAAGCCCAGTGCTGCGCAGAAAAAGTAAAAAGTAGTCAGGCTTTGGGTTTTAGCCAGTAAATAAACCAGCATTAAAGAATAAGAACCTAGCAGAAAGATAAACATTCCTTTCTTGCGACTTCTAAACCGCTGGCTCAGGTACCCCGAAACTATATCACCGGCCACCTGGCCAGCAAAGGCTAACATTACGGCTTTGCCCGCTACTATAGGTTCTGTAACTCCTAAAGCCGCCCCAAATTCCGGAGAAAAGAAAATGAGAACCCCTGAAACAAACCAGATGGGCGTACCTATTAAAATAGAGTATAAATATTTACTAAAACGGGTACCATTCGAGAACAGCATCAGGAAATTGCCCCGTTTTACGTGTTTGTTTTTCAGGTGCAGAAACACACCCGATTCAAAAACTCGAACCCGCATAAATAGCAATAACAATCCTAAACCACCGCCCACAAAATAGGAAACTCTCCAATCAAAAGTTGAGGCAACAAAGTAGGCTAGAATGGCTCCAAACACCCCAACTGTAGCCACCAAGGTGGTTCCCCAGCCCCGGATTTCTTTCGGTAATATTTCGGCTACTAAGGTAATTCCTGCTCCTAACTCGCCCGCCAGACCGATACCAGCAATAAAACGTAAAGGCAAATACTGTTCGTAAGAAGTAACAAAACCATTGGCAATATTGGCCAGGGAATACAACAAAATAGAACCAAATAACACCGAGAGCCTACCTTTTTTATCACCCAGAATACCCCACAAAATACCACCGATTAACATACCGGCCATTTGCATATCCAGGATAAATAAACCTTTATGGAACAAGTCATCGTCGGTTAAACCTAACTCTTTTAGACTGGGTACCCGCACGATATTAAACAAAAACAAATCATACATATCTACCATATAGCCTAAGGCGGCTACTAAAACGGGTATTTTTAAAAGCTGCTTCAGCACAGGGGATATTGCCATAGATTTGCTTGTTAAATTTTAAAACGTTGTTCCGAAAGAGTAATCTTCAATTTACCAATTTGTAAAAGAATTCCAGCAATTAGTAAGTAAGAGAATTTGGGTCTAAGAGGGTAATGATGCTAAATAGCTTTTTTAGTTATTTAAAATTATTTCGTAGAGCCTATTACAGTCTCCTTTTGGTAGTGCTAACTTGTTTGGACCGTAACCAATTTGCCTCGTGACTTGCGGGTCTCGTTTGGCTGTTAAGGTCCTTTTAGCGTTCCGGTGCCGACGTAAGAAGCATGGTGCAACGCTATAAGGATCTATGAAGCCAACTGGTATTAGTTGCTAGTAACTTCTGATACCACCATTTCTACCGTTTATGGAATCAAAATGGAAAATATACATTCTGTATTTAAATTCTGTTAAAGCTACCCTCCTAAGTTGAAGAGGAGTAGGGATGTTTGATTTTTCGCTTATTAGTTTTCTTTGGGTGCTTTAATAATTTTTGGTAGTAAAAAGGCGTATCCAGTAATAAATAGTTACAAACGTGGTAAGGTCATTCCGCCGTCTACCATTAGTACCTGGCCAGTGGAGTAGGGAAAGTAACCCAAAGCTAAGGCTGCAACGGCTTTTCCTACATCCTGGGCTTCGCCCCAACGTTTTTGTACGGTTAAGCCTTCGCTAATTAATTTATCATACTTTTCGGTTACTCCGGCGGTCATATCGGTTTTTATAATGCCGGGTCGTACTTCGTAAACCGGTATGTTGTATTCACCTAACCTTGCGGCAAATAATTGAGTAGCCATGCTTAAACCAGCTTTGGCCATGCAGTATTCGCCCCGATTAACTGAGGCCACGGTAGCCGATACCGACGAAACATTTACAATACAGCCGGAGAATTCCGGATTAGTTTGGGTTTGCTCTACCATCCAGTTAGCAACGGCCTGGGTTAGAAAATAAGGACCTTGCAGGTTGGTGGTGAACACATGGGTAAAGCTTTCTTCGGTAGCTTCCAGAATATCTTTCCTTTCTTTAGGAGCTACGCCGGCATTATTTACCAGCACGTGTAGTGCTCCAAAATGAGCTTTAATTTCTTTTATCATCCGGGTACGGTCCGCTACAGAAGCCACATCGCCCTGGCAGTAAATTGCTTCGCCTCCGTATTGTTTTAAATCATTAATAACATCCGCCACGGCTTCTGCCGGGCGTACGCCATTAATGGCTACGTCGAATTCAGCTTGAGCCAATTGCTTGGCAATACCCAAACCAATACCCCGACTTCCCCCTGTAATAAATGCTACACGTTTCATGCATTCACTAAAATTTAAGAAATTAAATCTTTAAGTTATTTTGATGATAAGTAAGATTAAGTTTAATCTTACAATTCCGGAATGTTTACCCAACAGCGCTTGGCCCAACTTTCTAAACCTTTTTCGGCTAATTGCACGCCTTTGGCTCCCTCGCGTAAATCCCAGGGGAAAGGGGTGTCTTTTACAACGTGCTTTAGGAAAAGCTCCCATTGCACCTTAAAAGCATTTTCGTACACTTCCTGTTCGGGTACTTTCGACCAACCTTCGAAAAAATTAATAGGTTGCGGAATATCGGGGTTCCAGACGGGTTTAGGTGTATTCCCGTAATGCTGGGTATAACACTCGCGTAAGCCAGCTACTGCCGAACCCTTGGTACCATCCACCTGTAAGGTTAGTAAATCGTCGCGGCGTACCCGGACGGTCCAGGAAGAATTAAAATGCGCAATTACCCCGTTTTCTAATTCAAAGGTAGCATAGGCTGCATCGTCGGCGGTAGATTTGTAAGGCTTACCGTTTTCGTCAATTCTTTCTTCAATGTGGGTGGCACCCAAACACGAAACAGCTTTTACTTTGCCAAAAATATTATCCAATACGTAGCGCCAATGGCAAAGCATATCTACAATTATTCCGCCATCATCTTCTATGCGATAGTTCCAGGAAGGGCGCTGCGCCGGAATAGTATGCCCTTCGAAAACCCAATATCCAAACTCCCCCCGCACCGACAAAATTTCTCCGAAAAAATTATTCTGAATTAAACGTTGGAGCTTAAGCAAGCCCGGCAACCATAATTTGTCTTGTACTACTCCGTTTTTAATGTTGTTCTTTTTACAAAGCTCATACAATTCCAAAGCAACTTCTGTACTAACGGCAGTAGGTTTTTCGCAATAAACGTGCTTACCGGCTTTTACGGCTTGCCGTACCCCTTCTGCCCTTCGGCCGGTAGTCTGGGCATCAAAGTATATTTGATAATGCGGGTCGCTCATTACACTTTCCAGGTCGGTAGTGAAGGCAGGTACCCCCGAAAGCTCCGCTAATTTTTGCAGCTTAACGGCATCGCGCCCTACCAGTACTGGATCCGGTATAATAAATTCTGAGGGACTAACTTTTACGCCACCTTGTTTAATAATCTCGACGATAGAACGCAATAAGTGCTGATTCGTACCCATGCGGCCTGTTACGCCGTTCATGATAATACCTACTTTATGAATAGTGGGGGACATGCTTTATGAGTTAAGAGTTAAAAGTTATGAGTTTGCAGGTTTCAACTTTTTAGAAAGTACTGTTAGTTTTTGGATTTGAATTGATAGGATTGCAGCATTTTGTTGATGCCATTATCGTCTTTTATCGCGTTAACCGGTTTAGTATGATTGGCATCCCAAACTAAAAGCTTTGGTCGGTCTTCTACTATTACAGAGCTTTCATCAATTATTCCATTGGTGGTTTTAACCTTGGTTTGATCCAGGTTTAAGTGCTTCGCTAAAAAAGTATAAGCCGCCTGCCGTTTGCTGGGGCCATAATCGTGGCCTTCGTTGGGAAGGTGTACATTTTGAACTAAGTTTTCCTGGTTGTAAAGTTTATAAATGTTTTGAATGTAAGGGTATTCCACTTCAGGGGTATTCTTCGTCCAATCTTGTCCGTCTGAAACCAGCAACATGGGGCGGGGAGCGGCTAAGGCAGCAATTTCTACATTACTGGTTTGATGATGTGCGCTTTTATGAATGGGCATGCCGCTTTCGCAGTTACAGCCACCAAAAAAATGAGCCGATACCATTACCACCGGAACCGAAACGGCAATCCGTTTATCCAGCGCCGTTAGTAAAAAAGTTTGCGTTCCACCACCCGATTCTCCGGTTACTCCAAGTCTCTTCGGGTCTACTTTAGGTAAGGAAAGCAAAAAATCAATGGACCGCAATCCGTTATTTACCTGGATGGTTAAGGCTTTTGGATGAACCTGGGGCATTTTATGCGTACTTTGGTCCGATTCACCGTACCCGAGCATATCGTAGGTAAAAACAATAGCCCCCATTTTTGCCAGAGTAGCACACCGTTTCTGTACCGATTCATGGAACCGTCCCATGGTTTTCGGGTCGCTGGAATGCCCGTGTGGCGAAAGAATAGCAGCGTAAGAGGCTTGAGGTTGAGTTGGCCTATACAGGTTGCCCGTGACAAAAAAACCAGGAAAGCTTTCAAACGCAACATTTTCTACCGTATACCCGTCGTAAACCCGTTTACTATGAATGATTGGCTTTAGAGGATTTTTTGTCGGGAGATTAGTAAATTCTCCGCCGGTAATAATGCCTTCCCGAATAATAGAAGCTCTTTTTCCCCAACTTTCTTTGTCTGAATAGGTAGAAGCAAATTTTTCCAGGGCTGCTTTCCCTTCAACCTCTGTAAAATAAGCTCCCCGGCAAAGCATGGATTCATTATTTTTTTCCTGCGCAATCAGGTTAAAGCACAATATATAGCAGATAACCAAAATAAGAATACTCCTTTGGGAAGATAACTTCATTGATTGTAATTATTTTTTAAAACTAGTTTACTATCCTATTCTCTCCATAGAGGTAGGGCTTTTACCTTCTCATTCACGAGCGGCCTGCTCGTGAGTAGTGTTGTCAGACATCTGGCTAGTAGGAACATGAAGGCTGATTGCTTTTAAGGAACTTATATCCATTATCCCGGCCAGAGGCCTACCAAATAAGTAGACACGAGGCTGGAGCCTCGCGCCAGTTTTGAGATTACATAAATTTTCTCAATTTATTTCTAAGCTAAAAATGTACTTCGGATAATTTGGTAGGTCTGTACCAAAAAGTAATAATACCATTATGAATATTTTAAATAAGTTTCTTTTATCTTTTCTAAAAATTGGTGCTGGTCTTGTTGCCAGTGAATGTTCGAGAAAATTTCTACCTCGTTAAAACCTGTAAAGCCTGATTCTTCTACCCAACCTCGTATTTGTTTGAGGTTAATGCATCCTTCTCCCATCAGGCCACGGTCATTTAACATATCCAGGGTAGGTGTTTTCCAGTCGCAGATATGAAAAGCCGATAAGTTTCTGTTTTGAGCACAGCGTTTAATCTGGTTTTCTAAATCAGGATCCCACCATAAATGATAAACGTCTACGGCTATTCCTACATTAGGAGAGTTTAAAGCTTCAGCCATGTCGTTGGCTTGGGCTAGGGTATTTAAGGCGGAACGGTCGCCGGCATACATGGGATGCAGCGGTTCAATGGTTAATTTTACCCTGGCAGCGGCAGCGTGCGATAAGCAAGCCCCAATTCCATCCTGAATTTGTTTTCGGGATTCCACTAAAGATTGGCCGGGAGCAGAGCCGCATACTAAAACTACCATGGGAGCACCCAAAGCCTCGGCTTCGTCGATAGCTTTTAAATTATCTTCGATGGCTGTCTGTCGGCCGATGGCGGTAAGGGCCGGAAAAAAGCCTCCCCGACACAACGACACCACTTCCAGGTTTAAGTCGCGGAGCAGATTGCCGGTTTGCCTGATATCCCGATTTGCCAGAGCATCGCGCCAAACCGTAATAGCTCCAATACCCGCCGCCGAAAATTCCTGCGCCGCTTTCTCAATGGGCCAAGGCTTAGTGGTAATGGTATGCACGCACATACGTTTAAAATCAGTTAACTCCTTCGCCATTATTGTACGCCGTTATAGAATGTGTAATAAGGCTCCCCGTTAATAATTTTTTGCAGGTAAAGCGCAACTTCCCGGATATGATAATCGCCCCACATGCTGGATTCGCCTAAGGGAATAGAACTGCCTTCAGGGACGTAATCCCAACCATTAGGCCAATGGTAAACCGAATGCAGCAAAATTCCCTGGTGATTGGGGTCCGTACTCAGGTAAGGTTCCTGCAATAAGGTTTGCACCACAGTTAGGCCGGCTTGCCAGTATTTATCACCCATTTCTGTTTCGCCTTTTTCCTGTAAGAATTTCCCTAAACGCAATAAGCCCTGAGCGCCAATGGCCGCAGCCGAAGCATCTACGGGTTCCTGGTTGTTAAAAGGGTCGGCAGGTCTATCGAGATAATTGCCTAGTTTATGTAGGTGGGGAGCACCGGTATCCCAGTACGGAATACCGTCTACAGGAGTATGTGTGATGTAAAAATCACAGGTGGCCCGTACCGCTTTTAGCATATAACCTTCTATTTCTTCCCGGCCGCCAAAGTTTAGTAATTCTGTATCGGAAATAGTTTGCAAAAATTCCAGTTCTTCGGCAAAACCGCACATTGCCCAGGCTAAACCTCGGGTCCAGGTGCTAAAACCAGTGTAGCCCTGTTGCGAATTGGGTGCCCGGTAATTACCGTCTTTGGTGTTGAAAATACTCTCATGCGCCGTACGACCCCAAATATCAAACGAATCCCTACCTTCGCCATAATAAACCGAAAATTGAGCCGTGGCCTGACAATGCAGCAATGCGCGTTCGAGTAAATTAATTTTTATGTCGTTTTCTGCTTGCAACACATGGCCTAACTGGTGACTGACCATTAAAGCCCGGCACGAACGAATAGTATCGACAAATAAAGAATGCGGACCGTTAAAGGAATGAATAAACCCGCCAGATTTTGTGGTAGTCCAGCGACTGCCTTGTACCGCTCCTGATATTTTAAGGGCTAGTTCGTAAAAATTCTTTTCCCACTCGTTAAAATTTGTTTTTCCTTCCTGCATTAACCGCAACAAGTTGCCGTAAGTACTTACGTTGTTAAAACCATGGTCGTGCACCCCAATGTGACTTACATGGGGAGCCATAACCTGTACCGTTTTTGAACGCCCGGATTCCAGAAAATCCATTTCTCCGGTGGCATCAAACTGCAGAATAGCTGAGCCAAACTGAAATCCTTGGGTCCATTCGGTCCAGCCGCGAGTAGTATATTGACCTTTTACCGTAAAAACCGGCGAGCCTTTGCTGGTATCGTAAATTTGCTCAATACTTTTAATTTTTTGTCCGGATAGTTCCCAGAACCTTTGTAACAAAGGTTGCAGGGCGGCGGCTTGTAAATCTTTTTTAATTTGAATCATTCCAATAAGGAGTTTGGTTTGTGTCGGTTTCTGATTTTACAAAAGGTAGTTTATCCGGCTAATAAAAAAGAATTTCAACAGATATAACAAATTAAATTTTCTTGTTTGGCAAGCAGCCATTTACCCGCCACATTTTACCATCCGTTTTGGTGTAGAGATACAAATCGTTATGCAGACCTACCCCAAATCGCAAGTCGGTTTTTTTATTACCGGTAATTGCCTGGAAAGTAGAAACAGTACCATCGAACTGGACGATGAATTCTTGAATAGGCGCTTGTTGCCCTAATTTAAGTTGATTGTTATCCACGAAAAACACCCGGCCGCTTACGATATCCCCGAAAATATATTTGTTTTTGAGTAAGGGAATATTACCGGTATATACAAAACCGGCGGAAAATGCATTGCCTTCGCCGTGGTCGAACTGAACAACGGGGTAGGTATAGTTATACTTTGAATCATCGGCTGGTAAAGCATAAACTTTGTCCATTTTACCCTGGTAATTTAGTAAGAAAGTTCCTTCGCGGGCAGGCCAACCGTAGTTAGCACCGGCTTTGCCAATGTTTAACTCTTCGATATTGGTTAAACCTATATCAGAAATAAGCATTTTACCATCCGGAGACCAATAAATGCGATTCGGATTGCGAAAACCGGTAGCAAAAACTTCACCCAACGTTTCGGGGTCATTATCCTGAGCAAATGGGTTAATAGCCGGAATACCGTAATGTCCGTTTTTACTGTTGGTGCCCTTTGGGTCAATCCGGAGGACCGTACTCCATACGGTTTTATTGGAATTGCATAAAAAAGAATATTTCTGCTCAGCAGCGCCACCATCGCCGATACCTATATATAATAGCCCGTATTCGGGGGAACCTGGTTTAGCAAAGGGATTAAAAGTAATTTCCTGAACTCCATGAATCTGGTTTACCATGTTTACCCGCAATAATTCGCGGCCCTGACCGGCAAAAACCGGCGCATTTGGGTTGGGCAATTTCCATTCGGTAAGTACCCATTGCAATGCTACTTTAATGGAATCGGCGTAAGCAAAATCGGCAGGAGCAGTGTTCGCTTTTTCGGTATGAGTGGTGTAAAAAAGTCCGTTTTTATAAAATTCCGGGTGAAATGCGTAGCTACCAAAACCGGTGGCCAAACCAGGAGTAGGAATAAAACCGGGTCGTTCTTTAACCATGTCCATGTACACCCGCAAATTTTTACCATCCATTTCGTAGAGTTTGCCGCGTAAATCCTGTACAAATACCCGGTTCTTTTTACCCGGTAATACCACCATACTATTGATGCGAGCCAGTGGAATTTTATCGGAGGTAGCCGGAGCAGTAATAAACGATTCCAGGCTAAGGAGTAATTCTGATTTAGGAATTTTGGTAGGAATTGGGTCGAGCAAAGGAGGCCCTAGTTTGGCGGTATTTTCATCTACTGCCGAGGCGGGTTGCTGCGTATGCAGGTAAGCCAGAATAGATTGCACATCCTCCGGAGTAAAAGCCGTAAAAGGAGGCATCATTTGCTTGTACTCTTCATAAAGCTTAACTGCATTAACATCGCCGGACTTTATAACCTCCGGGGCATTTCGCACAAATTTACTCAGCCATTCGGGGGAGTCGCGGCTTGTTACACCGGCCAAATTAGGCCCAATGCCTTTCTGCTCAAAGTTATGACAAGCTGTGCAATTCGACTGGAACAATTCCTTGCCGTGAATAATATCGTGCTCGTCGGTGGAGTAGGCACTTTGGTTGAATGGAATACTGGGTTTAGAAGAATTATTTGTTGTAGATACTTGTGCATTAGTATTTGTTTGCGGGGTATTATCAGCTTGCTGATTATTGGTGTTTTTTCCTCCGATGCACCCTGGCAAGACAATAGCTCCGCTTATAAGCAATAAACCAATTTTTATTTTTAAGAAGGGTAGAATCCGGGTAGAAATTAGAGTAGGTATTAATTGGTTTAACCGCATTTCAAAAGGTATTTGGTTTTACACGCTAAATAATAAATTTCTGGCTCGCTTACTTTTAAATAAGTGTCCTTTTTGAGAGCTGCAAAAAGAGACTAAAAATTTCAGGATAGTAATTAAATAAAAAGAGACTTTTATCCCTTTAATTTAATTAGTAAAAGGTTTCCTAGTTAAAAAAGAAAAGTTTAAAACGCAAGGTGAAATCTTTTGAAATTAATAAAGTAGAGGAAAATAGAGTTAGCGAATCCTTTCCTAATTTTAATATCAAGCAATTTTAAATTTAAATTCTACTGCAATACTATTGTTGACTAATACGACGGTTACTTTTTTTCTTATCTTTAAAATTGATAGGCTTGTTCTATTCATTACTTAAGGACTGCTTTAATTTTTTACATTCTTAATTATACTAAAATTATCTATCTCTACTCAATGAAGTACTCAATTAAGCCTTTAGCTGTAGGCTTGTTATTACTAGGAAGCTGTTTAAATCTTAATCGCCAAAAAAGTAATGTTATTTCTAACCAGAAGGAAGTAGATTATCCTAATTACGGCGGCAACAAAGCCGGTAATCGTTACTCGCCTTTAAATCAGATTAACCCGGACAATGTCCAGAACCTACAGGTAGCCTGGATGTACGATACTGCTGAAAAGCCCGACCAGAATGATCCAAAACCGCAGCGGCCTAAAGCCATTCAATGCCAACCAATTGTGGTAAATGGAGTTTTGTACGGTACTACTTCCGAACTAAAACTTTTTGCTCTGAAAGCCGGCACCGGAGAACAACTCTGGATTTTTGAGCCTTTAAAAGAAGATACCAAATTTAATACGAGCCGGGGAGTTTGCTATTGGGAAAACGGCGATGATCAGCGGATTTTGTATTCGGTGGGTTCTAATTTGTACGCGGTTAATGCCCAGACTGGGCAAAAAATAGAAAGCTTCGGAAAGAATGGTACGGTAGATTTACACGAAGGGCTCCAAACCAATATGGATCACGATGTGAGTAAATTATCGGTTACCGCTTCTACTCCGGGCGTGGTGTATAAAAATACCATTGTAATGGGTTCCAGCGTTTCTGAATCGGGCGATGCGGCACCGGGTCACATTAGGGCTTTTGATGTAATAACTGGCAAGTTAAAGTGGGTTTTCCATACCGTGCCGCAACCCGGCGAATATGGTTACGAAACCTGGCCACCCAATGCATATAAATATATTGGTGCCGCTAACAACTGGAGTGGGCTGGTGCTCGATGAAAAAAGAGGCACCGTTTACTTTGGTACCGGCTCTCCGGCATCTGATTTTTACGGGGGAGCACGCGAAGGTGAAAATTTATTCGCTACCTGTATTATGGCCCTTGATGCCGAAACCGGGCAAAGAAAATGGCACTACCAAACCATTCACCACGATTTATGGGACCGCGATCATCCCTCGCCCCCTAATTTAACTACTGTAAAACACAAGGGTAAAAAAATAGATGCGGTAGTACAAGCTACGAAAGATGGGGTAGTGTACGTTTTAGATCGCGATACCGGTAAATCTTTGTTTCCGGTAGAAGAACGGCCGGTTCCTACTACGCCGGCTTTGCCGGGGGAGCATCCATTTCCTACTCAAAAGTTTCCTTTAAAACCGGCACCGTTTGCCCACCAGGTATTTACCGAAGCAGATATCACGAATATTTCGCCGGAAGCGCATGCCTACGTGAAAGAGCGTTTCGAAGAAATGCGGACCGACCATAAGTTTACCCCGCCCAGTGAAAAAGGTACCATTCTTTTTGGCTACAGCGGAGGTGCCGAGTGGGGCGGTAACTCTATTGATCCTGACGGTATTTTGTACCAGAATGCCAATGACGATCCCTGGATTTTACAAATGGTGTCGCAGGAAGAAAGAAATAAGGAAATGGCTTCGCTTTCGAAAGGGCACGGTTTTTACCTGGCTAATTGCGCGGTTTGCCACGGAAAAGATAGAAAAGGGAGCGGCTCAGAGTTTCCTAACCTGACAGATATTAGTAAAAGAAATAATGCCGAAGGTATAATGGCAATTCTGGCAAAAGGCAGCGGCCGTATGCCGGCCTTCGAACATATACCAAAAGAAAACCGCGAAGCTATTGTTCGATTTTTACTAAATACTGAAACTGCGGCTGATAAAGAGGAAAGTGAGCACAGCGAAACCGGTCCTTCTGAAACTGGTAAAAAAGAAAGCTTCCCGTATGTGCCGCGCTACGTAAATAAAGTGTGGAAGAAATTTACCGATCAGAATGGTTATCCGGCCATTAAGCCACCTTGGGGCACCTTAAGCGCTATTGATTTAAATACCGGCGAATATCTGTGGCGAGTACCATTAGGCGAATATCCGGAACTAACTAAAAAAGGCATCCCGATAACAGGAACCGAAAGTTATGGTGGTCCGGTAGTAACCGCCGGTGGCCTGGTATTTATTGCTGCTACCCGCGACGAAAAAATACGCGCCTTTAATAAGAAAACCGGAAAAGTGGTTTGGGAATACCAACTACCCGCCGGAGGGTTTGCTACTCCTATTACCTACATGGTAAATGGTAAACAATACGTGGTAATTGCCGCTGGTGGCGCCCGAGGATTAAAAGCCGGCGGTAAATACGTGGCTTTTGCCTTGCCCTAAATAAGGTAATTTTACTATTGTAACTATTCTAAATATTACGAAATATTCTGGATGAAAGGTGAATAGCTGCATTTATCTGGAAGTTAGACATTAAGATAGAGACGCTTTTATTATGCTTCGTTCAACTTGTTATACTGTTGAACGAAGCATTTTTATTTAGCATAATTCAAGGATATAATTAGTAATTTTTAGAAAATTTAAAATTTTATTTTTTTTAGATGTATTGGTTAAAATGAATCAATAAAGATGATTTCTATGTAATATTTTTATTTTTAATTAATGGTTTTATTATGAAATTTTCATTTTGCTAAAACCTGTAGTTTCCTAATTATTTTTTTTAATATGATTAAAAATTATATTTGACAAGTACCAAACAGAGAATCATTGAGCCAGAACTGTATAACGGATGAAGAACTTTTAAATGGTTTACGCCAGGAATCTGCATCCGCCTTTAAGCAGATTTTTGATTTACACTGGAATAAACTGTACCAAATAGCCTACCGTAAGACCGGCAGTAAAGAAATTGCAGAAGAATTAGTTCAGGAAATATTTTTAAATATTTGGCTTAAACGTAAGTCAATTACTATTAAAAGCAGTTTAGAAGCTTATTTGGTTACGTCCGTTAAATACTCCATTATTAATCATTACAAGGCCCAAATAGTAAGGAGCAGATTTAAACTTACGACCCATCAATTACCTGCAGCCGCCAATTTTACCGAAGAACAAGTTTTAACCGAAGAATTAAATTCCACTTTTAAAAAAGCACTGGAATCATTATCTAAAAAAACCAGGCAGATATTCGAAAAGAGCCGCTTCCAGAACTTATCAAACAAAGAAATTGCCTACGAATTGCAGCTCACCGATAAAGCTGTTGAGTTTCATATTACCAAATCCTTAAAGCACCTGAAAGTTTTCCTGAAAGACTTCGTTCTTCCTTTGTTTATTATTTGCTTTTCTCCCTGCTAGCCTTACTGAATTTATTAAAGACTTTTTAGTAAATATTTGGAGTAAATATCACCTTATTCTGGCGGTTGCTTGATTTTTCTTCCCCGTCTATTTCCAAATATTCAATTTTAAAAAATATTTAAAAAATTTTTAGGGTTAACCACGACTTAACTGACTGTATTTATAAAACGGCTAAGGAACAAGGGTTGCCCCAATATTTACATGAATTTGAATGAACAAGAAAGGCTGGCTAAGCTTTTAAAAAAGTATTTAGCAGGCAAGGCTACCCCCGAGGAAGAAAGTTACATTACAGAATGGTACAACCAGTTAAATTTTGAACAGTCTTCTTCTTTTAATAAAGATGAAGACATGGAAAATCAAAAGCTTAACAATTGGATAGAATTAAATTCCCGGATTCAAAAAACAAGTTACCGGGGAGTCAGAAATAAATTTAAATCCACTCAAAAAAAGCGGAGAAAAGCTTTGGCGTGGGTAGGGGCAATGCTGGTTTTCTTTTGTATTGCTTACCAATGGTACACGGTTTCTTATTTAACAGATTTATCTAAAAGCTCATTGGCCTATGTTTCGCAGCAAAATAAAACAACCTCCACCTTAAGAGTAACTTTAAGCGATGGTACTTTGGTTTGGTTGGAGCCGCTCGCCGAAATTAAATATCCTAAAAGATTTAAGGGTGCTAGTCGAAATATTATGTTAAATGGAAAAGCATTTCTGGATGTAGCCCGCGATCCACAGCATCCTTTTCTGGTAAAAGGAGAGGCCGTTGACGTACAGGTTTTAGGAACCAGCTTTGAAGTAGATTTTAATTCGAAAAAGCAAGAAGCTAGCGTTCTAGTACGCTCCGGCGAAGTGGCTGTTACGCCAACAAAGCAAAGTTTACCTGGTTTTTTTAACTTTTTAGAGCCGACGAAAGAAAAAACATACTTGTTGCCCAATGAAAGTTCCCGGTTAAATACTAAATCCAAAAATTTATTAAAAAGTAAATTGGCGGCTGATTACTGGACGAAACAGATCATCAAATCGCAATTAATTTTTAAAGAAACGCCCTTAGCTGAAATAATTACTAAATTGGAAGACCAGCATAAAGTGGCCATCCGGATGCAAAATCCGCAGCTAAAAAGTTGCACCTTAACCGCTTACTTTTACGATCAGCCTTTAGAAGTAAAACTCGAAATGATTTGTAAATCTATCGGGGCTAATTATAAAGCAGATCATGATAAATTTATAATTTTTGGAAACGGATGCAGTTTATAACAAAACAAATAATATTTCTTAAAATCGAAATGCCCTTGATTTAAATAAATACTGCTTCTCCACAATAGGTTAAATGCCCGGGTTTTAACCTATTTCTTTTAGTTGTTTGCCCTAGCATCTGTTAGATGCCTGGAATGTTGTTGCCTTTCCTCTATTGATTTTATCTGAATCAAATATAAAACTTATTCACCTATGGAAATTATACCCTGCAAACAAAGGCTTTGGCTAAAATTTACTTTTTTTTCTGTCTTACTATTGCTACTTGGCAGTAATTCTTACGCTGAAGAAAATAAAGCCAAATCAGCCTTAAACCAACCCATTACGCTAAAATTTCAAAATACCGAGTTAAGTGTAGTATTAAGAGAAATTGAAGACCGCAGCGGAATTCATTTTATTTACAGTACTCAAATGATTGATGCCTCCCGCAAAGTTTCGATAGATGCTTCCGATAGAAAATTAGCCCAGGTGCTAACCGATTTACTTACCCCATTACGGATAGATTTTGAACCGGTGGGCGGTGAGATAGTACTCAAACGGTTTAGAATGAGCCAGGCCATTCCCCTTGCTGATAATAATACCGTTCTGGCTACAAACAAAAAAACGCTACTTGCTTCTACTATTACCGGTAAAATTACCTCGTCAAATGGTGAGCCGTTACCGGGCGTAACAGTTTTAGTAAAAGGAACCACCACTGGTACTGCTTCCGGCGCCGATGGTTCTTATACCATTACCGCACCTGCCGATAATGGTACGCTGGTTTTTTCTTTTATTGGGTATACTACTAAAGAAGTAGCTTTTAGTGGTAGCGCTTCCATTAACGTTACCCTGCTCGATGACACTAAAACTTTAGACGAAGTAGTGGTAACGGCCTTAGGTATTAAGCGCGAAAAGAAAGCTTTAACCTATGCTGTATCGGAAGTAGGAGGTGAAAAATTAACTCAGGCCCGCGAAATTAACGTGGGTAATGCTTTAGCCGGTCGGGTAGCAGGCGTAACTTCTTCAGGTACTTCAGGAGGACCGGGCAGTTCGAGCCGCATTGTTATTCGCGGTAATGGGTCTTTAAACGGGGAAAACCAGCCCTTGTACGTGGTAAACGGTATGCCTATTACCAATAACAATCAAGGTTCGGCGGGTACTTTTGGCGGCGTAGACCGAGGCGATGGTTTAGCTAGCATCAACCCCGACGATATTGAAAGTATTTCGGTGTTAAAAGGAGGTACGGCGGCCGCTTTGTACGGTGCCCGGGCAGCTAACGGGGTAATTTTAATTACTACTAAATCGGGTAAAGCGCAAAAAGGCATTGGGGTAGAATACAACACCAATTATACCTTGCAGCAAGCCATAAATTTACTCGACTGGCAATATGAATATGGTTCTGGTTCGTTGGGAGCAGCACCTACTACCGAGGCGCAAGCCATTGCCAATGGCCGCATGTCGTGGGGAGCCCGCTTAGATGGTTCGCCGGTTGTCCAGCCGGATGGTCAAACCCGGCCTTACTCGGCGCAAAAAAATAATTTTAAAAATTTCTACCAAACCGGTACTAACTTCGTGAATACCCTGGCTTTAACCGGCGGTAATGAACTTGCCCGCTTCCGGTTCTCGGCCTCCAACCTGGATAACAAAGCCATTGTGCCGCATAACACTATGAACATTAAAACCTTTAACCTAAGTGCCAGCGCTACCCTGGCTAAGAAAATAGTGTTCGAAGGAAATGCCCAGTACAACATTGAAAATGTAAAAAACCGCACCTATTTAGCCGATTTTCAGCAAAACCCTAATACCGGAGCTCAATTACTGGCCACCAATATTCCCATTGAATCTTTATCGCCGGGTTACTTACCTAACGGAAATGAGTTTAAATGGAGCGATTACGAATATGCTACTAATCCTTACTTTGCCATTAACAAAGTACAAAACGGCGACACTAAAAAACGCTTTATCGGTTCTTTTAATACTACTTACAACATTACCGATGCGCTTTACGTGCGGGCCCGCTTTGGAATAGATCAGGTAAACTTCGATGGTTACGCTATTCAACCTACCGGACTTGCCTTTAACCAGCCCGGCTCCATGACTACCGACCAAAGTGTACAATCTGAAACTAACCTGGAAGGTACCATTGGCTATCGCAAAGATATAGGCGCTTTTTCGATTAATGTTTTTGCCGGCGGTAACCAAATGCGCAACACCTTTGATGGGGTTAGCCTTTCCAGCGGTCAGTTTAACCGACCTTACCAATACTTTATCGCGAATGGTAGAAGCCAGAATTTTGGTATCAACTATAGTGAGTTAGGAATTAATTCTTTGTTCGCCTCGGCGGATATTGATTTTAATAATTACTTATATCTCACCTTAACTGGTCGTAACGATTGGTTCTCTACTTTAGATCCTGAAAATAACAGCTTGTTCTACCCATCGGTAGGTTTAAGTTTTGTAGCATCCGATGCCTGGGCTACAAAACCGGGCTGGCTGGATTATGCTAAAATCCGGACTTCCTGGGCGCAAGTAGGGGGTGGCGCACCTAATGCCTACGCTATTACCCAAACTTTTTCGGCGCAGTCGCAGCAGCATTTAGGGCAAACTTTAATGAACGTGACCAGTGCCACTTTGCCTACTTTATTAACTCCTTATACCTCTACTACCACTGAGCTAGGTATTGAGACCAAAGTTTTAAATAATCGCTTAGGAATAGATGTAACTCTTTATGACCGCACTACCACCAACGATATTGTGAATGCTACCTTGCCGCAATCCAGTGGCTATACGGCAGTAGCTTTAAACGTGGGTAAAATGAAAAACCGGGGCATTGAGTTAATGTTAAGTGGTTCTCCGATTGCCAGCGAAAGCGGTTTATCCTGGAATATGGCTTTAAATACGGCTTATAATAAGAATGAAGTAATTAGTATTGCGCCTGAATTAGGGTTAACCAGCTTGCGCTTACCCGGTGCTACTACCCGTACCGAAAACGGTTGGATTACCCACTACCAGGGACAGCCTTTCGGCCAGATTGCCGGTAGTACCTATTCCCGCGATGCCAACGGCCAGATAATTTACAACAGCTCCAATGGTATACCTATTGCCAGCTCAGTTGTACCTCTAGGAAAAGGAGTGCCACCTTTAGCCTTAGGTTTAAATAACGATTTCAGCTTTAAAAACTTCAACTTAAGCTTTTTGCTCGATAGCCGTTGGGGCGGCAGTATTTATTCAGCTACCAGCGCCTATGGTACCCAGTTTGGTTTAGATAAACGGACCGTTGAAAATAATGTAAGAGAAAACGGCGTAACCGTAACCGGAGTAAACGAAAAAGGCGAAGCCTTCACCAAAAACGTACCGGCCGAAACGTATTACAAAGGCATCTGGAACACTATAACCAGTGAGTTTGTTGAAAAAGCCGATTTTATAAAGCTTCGTTCATTTAACATTGGCTACACCTTGCCTTCTAAACTATTGGCCAAAACTCCTTTCCAATCGGCTAATATTTCCTTTGTGGGCCGAAACCTGCTTATTCTGTACCGCACTACTAAAAACATCGATCCCGAATCAAATTACAGCAGCGGCAACGCCCAGGGTTTGGAGAATTTTGGTTTGCCTTCTACCCGCACTTATGGCTTTAATTTGAGCGTGCGATTATAAATACAGATAAAGGTAAAAGTGTTTAATCCTAAAAGAATTAGAATAAGATGAATAATATAAAACGTAAAATAGCTGCCTTTACATTCCGGACCGGCTTTTTAGCAGTTTTCATTTTAACCTCCTGCGATAAAGGTTTTGAAGAAATGAACATTAACCCAAACTCCTTTACTGAGCCGTCTATTGAGCCTTTGTTTACTAATAGTATTATCCGCACCGTAGGAACCGGTACCGCCGACCGAAACCGGACTAATATTAAATATGCGTCGGGCATTATGCAGTATCATGCCACGCTGCAAAACTTCTGGTACGGCGAAAAAGGCATTGTAAACGCTCAAACGGGTAATTTCTTCGAAACGGTTTATACTTCGCATTTGCGGGAGTTAATGATTGTAATCCGGGAAACAGAAGCCAATCCGGAATTAGTAAATCAAAATGCCATTGCTAAAATCTGGAAAGTGTATGCCTTGCACCGGGTCACCGATGCGTACGGCGATGTACCTTATAAACAAGCCGCAGGTGCTCCCGAAGGAATTTACAAACCTGCTTACGATAAACAATCGGAGATTTACCCTTGGATGCTGCAAGATCTGGAAGCGGCTTTAAACCAGATGGATCCGGCAAAAGCTTCTTTTGGAGCCGCCGATGTTATTTATTCCGGCAGTGTTCCGAAGTGGAAAGCGTTTGGCTATTCTTTAATGTTGCGTTTGGCAATGCGCTTAACTAAAGTAGATCCCACTCTGGCGCAAACCTGGGCGCAGAAAGCCATTGCCGGGGGCGTGATGCAAAGCAATGCTGATTTAGCCAAACTGGCGCATATTTCAGCTAATGAAAATACCTGGAACTGGGATGCCCGCGAATTAAAAAGAGAAAGCTTACCCGAAGGAAACCAAGGCTTAGGCTTAGTAAAAATGGGTAAAACCTTCCTGGATTTGCTGCAAGCCAATCAAGATCCCCGCATTCCGTTTTACATGACTTTGTGGGAAGGCAATATCGATGCAAAACAAGGGCAGGTAATTTCGCAAACTACTACAACTGAACTGCAAAAGGCCTTACCCAACGGCTACGACCCGAATACCATTGGTACCGTAATACCTGGCTGGAAAAACGAGTTATTGCGCGAGTATTCTGAACCTAATACGGCTACCGTGGCTAATTTTTCCGCCCCAACTATAATTCTGAGTTACTCGGAAGTAGAATTTTTATTGGCCGAAGCCGCTTTGCGCGGCTGGGAAACCGGGGTACCACAAGAACATTATCATAAGGCCATTCGGGCCAATATGGAGTCGTCAACTTTATATCCGAACAGCGGCGTAGCCAACGTTGCCATTACTCCCGAAGAAATTGATACCTACATTGCCTCGCATCCTTTAACCGGCAGCATGGAAGAAATGATGACGCAAATTCATACGCAGTTTTATTTGGCGCATTACATGTACCTGGACTTTTTTGAAGCCTGGTCGAACTGGCGCCGTACTGGTGTTCCGGCCTTGCAGCCTATTAACTATGCCTTGAATGCCACCGGTGGTACTCCGCTTAGACGCCTGATGTATTCTTTCGAAGAGAAATCGTTAAATGCCGCCAGCGTAGAAAATGCTATTAAAAACCAAGGACCAGATTTATATACCACCCGGGTTTGGTGGGATAAAGAATAAGGCAGTTGAAAGGCCATCCATACAGTGGATGGCCTTTCCCTTAGAGTAAAAAATATTCGCTGTTCATCATCAAATTAAAAAAGTAAAAACATGCAAGATAACCGCCGAAATTTTATTAAGAAAAGTGCCTCTTTAGCTGCTGCCTTGTCAATAGGTGGAACTACGTCAGCTATGGCTAACCATTTGATCTCTAAAGAAAAACCAAATAAACTTAAAGCCTTTGCCCGGGATGCAGGTTTAAAATTTGCCTTGGCTATGAGCCCCGATTCTCCGCGCGTACCTTTTGCCAAGCAAATAGATGTACGGCACGCTGTTTCCGGAATAATAAAAACAGCTAATCTTAAACCCTGGGAACCGGAAGCCATTAAAGCTACCAAAGCAGCCTGGGATAAAGAAGGAATAAAATGGACTGTGGTAGAAGGGCCACCATCCTTGGGTGAGCAAACCAAATTAGCATTATCAGGGCGGGATGAAGAAATAGCCAACTTCATCACCTTTATGAAAAACCTGAAGCAATACGGCGGCGTGGATGTGATTTGCTACAACTGGATGCCGGTAATTAGCTGGGCGCGCACTACCATGGACCGGCCGGGCAGGGGAGGTGCTTTGGTAACTTCTTTCGATAACGACGATATTAAAAATAAACCACTTACTAAATACGGTGAGGTTTCGAAAGAAGCTATGTGGAAGAATTTAGAGTATTTCCTGAAAGCCGTTGTGCCTGAGGCCGAGAAAATAGGTATGAATTTGTCGTTGCACCCCGATGATCCACAGGTTCATAGTATTCAGGGCATTTCCCGGATTATGAACACCGTTGAGAATTTCGACCGCATGCTTAAGTTGGTGCCCAGTAAATACAGTGGCCTAACCATGTGCCAGGGTAATTTTTCTTTAATGGGAACCGATATTCCGGCCCTGATTAGAAGATGGGGCAAAGCTGGTAAAATTAATTTTGTGCACTTCCGGAATGTGCAGGATTTAAGTGGCGTTCTGCCCAGTACTAAATTCACCGAAACTTTCCACGACGAAGGCCAGATTGATATGCACGCCGCCATGCAAGCTTATTACGATATTGGCTTTAAAGGTACTATTCGGCCGGACCATGTTCCTACCATGCACGGCGAAGAAAATACCCGCCCCGGCTACATGAATTTAGGTACCTTGTACGCCATCGGCTACATGCGTGGCTTGGCCGAATCTATTGCTAAGGCAAACGCCAAAGCTTAATTTATCTGCTTCATCTGCTTTAATCCAGAGAATACCGGGTGCTTTATCCTGGAGCATTCGGTATTTAACTTTCTTCCATCTTCCACCCAAATTTTGATTAAACATGAAAGATAACCGTCGTGAATTTTTAAAAAAAAGTACTGCTTTAGCTGCTCTTTCCGTTGTCGGTTTAAATGCCTGCAATTCTTCCGGAAATGAGACCTCCGAAAATGCAACCGCTGTTCGTACTGGCGGGGCAAATACCGCTAAAGGTGCCGAATGGCCCATTAAAATAGGAGAAAACATGCCCCGGCTAACCCTTGGCGTTGGGAGCAATGCTTCGGTTGCCGAAATGCGCCAGATTAAACAACTTGGAGTGGATTACGTGCTAATGGGCGGGCCACGCATTCCCTGGACCGTTGAAAGCCTCAGGGAAATTATGGACCGCTTTAAAGCCGAAGGTTTAACGGTGATAAACATGATAATCGGGGAACACCCGCATACCATTTATGGCCGGGAAGGAAGAGATGAGGAAATTAAAAAAATACAAGACTCGTTAGTGGCAGCCGGTCAAGCGGGTTTACCAGTAGTGGAGTATAACTTTTACGCCCACCGGCTCATGGAAGGTTATTACGAAGAAAAAACGCGTGGAGGAGCTGGTAACACCAGTTTTGATTACGAAAAAGGCAAAAATTTACCCACCGATCCAAAACTTGGCACTCCGCAAACCGCCGAAATGCTCTGGAATAATTTAACGTATTTTTTAAAAGCAGTGATTCCGGTAGCTGAAAAAGCGGGCGTTCGGATGGCGCTGCACCCCAACGATCCCCCCATTCCGGTTAGTCATGGCCATGCGCAAATAATGGCTACTTATAAAGATTGGCAGCGCCTGCTTCAAATTGTAGATAGCCCTTCCAACGGTATGACGTACGACTGTGGCGTAACCCGCGAAATGGGCGAAGACCCCGTAGAAGTTCTCCGCTATATGGGTTCGCGCGACCGGATTAATCACATTCACTACCGCAATGTAACCGTAGAAAAGCCCTATGTAAAATACTCCGAAGTTTTCTTTGATGAGGGCCAGGTAAATATGTTTGCGGTAATGCAGGAGATTTTTAAACAAGGGTACAAATTTGGTATTTATCCCGAACATCCGCGCGCCTTGGATTACGATAAAGAGCACCCGGGAGGAATTAAAAATATGTATCCCGGTGGCGGCGGATACGCCGCTCAAGCCTACAATGTAGCTTATACCAAAGCCATGATGCAAGCCGTGGTTTCGTTAAAAGAAACCGGAGTAAATGTTTGATTTTAAGAAAAGAAGGAGGTTGATTAATTTCCCGTTTTTTTGTAAAATGCGGGATTAACAAATGAAAATTGTAGAATTTGAATCCTTATTGCACAAAATCTATCAGCCAGATTTCTTTTCACTATTTTCCCGGTTAACAAACGCCTCATACTTATTCAAATAATCATTTTAAATTAAATTTAGTAATGAAAGACAATCGTCGGGACTTTATAAAAAAAAGTGCCTCCCTGGCAGCCGCTTTATCTTTGGGAGGAATAAACCCTGTTACTTCCCAAGCTCTGACCTCTGCTAAAAAAGCAAATTCCGCTTTAAAATCTATGGTAAAAGATGCGGGTATGGAAATGAGTACGGCCTATTTTGCTGGGATTGACGCCAATAAACAATTAATAGAATTGGCGAAACAAATGGATGCTTTAGGCGCAGTTGCCGGTATTGATACCCGCATTACTGGATTAACCGATGTAAAACCCTGGGAGTATAAGGCTATTGCCGGCGTAAAAGAAGCCTGGAAAAAAGTAGGTTTAAATTATAACGTGGTAGAAGGCCCGCCTTCACTCGGAGAAAAAACTAAATTAGGCTTGGAAGGCCGCGATGAAGAAATTTCTAACTTCATCACCTTCATGAAAAATTTAAAAAAAGCTGGCGTAGATGTAATTTGCTACAACTGGATGCCGGTAATTAGCTGGGCCCGTACACAAATGGACCGGCCGGCCCGCGGTGGTGCTTTGGTAACTGCCTTTGATTACAACGATATTAAAAATAAACCACTTACTAAATACGGCGAAGTAACCAAAGAAACCATGTGGAAGAATCTGGAATACTTCCTGAAAGCCGTGGTACCCGAAGCCGAAAAAATTGAAATGAAACTAGCCTTGCACCCCGATGATCCGCAGGTGCATAGCATCCAGGGAATTTCCCGGATTATGAATACCGTGGAAAACTTTGACCGTATGTTAAAAATTATGCCGAGCGATTTTAATGGTATAACAATGTGCCAAGGAAATTTTGCTTTAATGGGTAAAGATATTCCTTCTTTAATTAGACGGTGGGGTAAAGCCGGTAAGATTCACTTTGTGCATTTCCGGAATGTGCAGGATTTAAGTGGGGTGTTGCCCAGCACCAAATTCACCGAAACTTTCCACGACGAAGGCCAGATTGATATGTACGAAGCGATGAAAGCTTATTACGAAATTAATTTTAAAGGTGCTATTCGGCCAGACCACGTTCCGACCATGGCCGGTGAAGAAAATACCCGACCGGGCTATATGACCTTAGGAAACCTGTTTGCCATTGGTTACATGCGCGGATTAATGGAAGCCGTAAGCAAAAACGCGAGAAAATCGTAACTATAATGGGGAGTTTTTTCAGGAAAAAATCAATGACGCATTATACCTGTATAGAGGTAGTTGAATCGATTAGATTTGCCTAAAAAGCTCTCTGGTAATTTTTAAAGACCGGTAGTATTTTAAATTTTAAAGAAATTTAACTTATTTAAGTCCTACATTTTTTAATTTAAAAGTTAAACATGAAAAAAAGTTTTTATTTACTCTTTACCTTTTTAGTAATTTCATTTAGTGTACAAGCCCAGTCTAAAAACGAAAAAGCCGTTGCCGAAGCTGTTGCTAACCTGAGAAAGGGAATGCTGGACGGGGATAAAGATTTATTAGACCAGGTTACTTCCGCTAATTTATCTTATGGTCACTCCAACGGTAAATTAGAAGATAAAGCTACTTTTATTCAGGTGTTGGCTAGTGGGGAAAATGATTTTGTGACCATGGATGTAACAGATCAAACCATTAAACTCCTGAACAAAAATACTGCGATTGTGCGGCATAATTTTTCCGCTCAAACCAACAATGGCGGTACTCCTGGTAGTACCAAATTAGGCGTATTATTAGTTTGGCAAAAAGAGCAAGGTAAATGGAAGTTAGTTGCCCGTCAAGCTTTTAAACTGGTTTAGTTTTATAAGCTATAATCTGTTTATCTGTGGAGACTTTTCAAGTCACCATTCAGCGGAGCTATCTTACTTTAACCGTAACCAGTTTGCCTCATGGCCGGCGGGCTTCTTTTGACTCTTTCGCGCTCGCTATCTTTCCTTTCCTCGACTGCGTCCGCGAAATGCTACGCACCGGAAGCCTAGCAGGTGCTCCATAGCCAAACAGTTGAGGTTTCTTGAATTTAAGCTGAAAATCGGAATATACTTTTTGAAAATAAAAAGGCAGGCTATTTTATAAATGCCTGCCTTTTTTGTGGAATTTACTTAAACTAAATTGAAATGGCGATGACATATAAGTTATAATGTTCCAATGGCGCGGAAGTTACTTCCGTGCCTTTCTACACATCTTTATTCAATCACTTAGACCACTAATCAACTTCCCGGTAATTAGGAACTGTCTTTTCTTGATGAGAAAAGCACAAAAGTAATTCTGCAACCATAAAGTGTGATAGTTAGGAGCCATAAGAAAGTAAAGTCGAATGAGGTACTATATATCGTTAAGCACTTCTTTTTAGTTAAGTACTGTTAGAAGGAACTCTAAGCTGCTTTTAAGGAAGGTTAAGAATAAGGTTTATTATAAACCAGAATATACTTGTAAAAAAAGCCCCGTAGTTCCACAACTACAGGGCTTTTTGTTGAGATTTACTTTTTCTGTTTTAAAATTAACTTTTAATAAAGTAGGCAAGCAGATTTAAGGTAAGGCAAAAGCAACGTAAGTTCCGCCTGGTTTTAAGCCGTAGCGGGTGCCACCGGCAGCAATGGCTACGTATTGTTTACCATCTACCATATAGGTAATCGGAGTGGCAAAACCACCAGCGGGTAATTTGTATTCCCATACCACATTGCCGGTCTTTTTGTCGAAAGCGCGGAGTTTTTCGTCGTACGTGGCGGCAATAAAAATAAGACCACCGGCCGTTACAACGGGGCCACCATGGTTCTCAGTACCGGTTGGCGGTATGCCTTTTTTAGATAGCTCTGGATACTCGCCCAGTGGTACCCGCCATAAATACTCGCCGGTATTTAAATCAATGGCATTTAAAGTACCCCAAGGTGGTTTAACGGCCGGGTATTTATCCTGGTCGCGGAACTGGGTATAACCATTGTTGAGGAAAGGAGGTACGTACGGAAATCCTGAATTATCATTGGCAGTAGCAGAAGGCCCTTGGTTGTGAAAATCAGTGCTGGCTGAGGCACCGGCAGTTGGTGTGGTTTTCGCCTCAGTATTTAACAAGAAATTAATAATAGCTTCCCGATCTTCTTCCGGAATATGCTGGAAAGAAGGCATCCGACCCCGGCCAGTCCGGATTGTGGCAGCAATCTGTTCTTTGGTTAAGCGCTTACCTACATCGGTTAAAACAGGATAAGCCTGGGCTTGATCTCCACCGCCGCTGCCTTTTCCATCTACGCCATGGCATACCGCACAAGTACTGTTAAATAAAGATTTTCCTTTCGAAACCACGCCTTTGTTTTGGTCGCGCATATCACGCATTTTCAGCCACCATAGCATTTCGTTGGAGTTCTGGTATAAAATACCATTCGGGTCGGCGGCATTCCCTCCCCATTCGGCACCTCCCCCAAATCCAAAAAACAAGGTGCCTTCTATGCTGGGCGGCATGTATTTGCTACCGTGCAGGCTGTTTTTAAATCTGTCTGAAACGTAAGCGTGCGCTTCCGGAGTACGATCAGTAATATCGGCTTCGGTTAATTCTTGCCTAGCAAATGGAGCAGGTTTAGTAGGTATAGGTTGCGTAGGCCAGGGATGTTCGCCGGGTAAAGCTGGTGAAGTAGGTACGGGTACTTCCTTAACCGGAAATAGAGGTGTACCGGTATCCCGATCAAAAACAAAAATTAATCCGTCTTTAGTAGCTTGTACCACCGCATCTACTAATTTACCATTATGTTTTACCGTCATTAAATTAGGTGGGCAGGGCAGGTCGCGGTCCCAGAGGTCGTGGTGCTGCGTTTGAAAGTGCCATACTCGTTTGCCGGTTTCGGCGTTTAACGCCAGCACCGAATTAGCAAATAAGTTTTCTCCTTTCCGGGCTCCACCATAAAAATCTACCGCCGCCGAACCAGTTCCGGTATACACAATTCCCCGTTTCTCGTCTACTACTAAGCCGCTCCAAGCATTGGCGCCGCCCATATTTTTGTAAGCGTCTTTAGGCCAGGTTTCGTAACCGTACTCACCCGGACGAGGAATAGTATGAAACACCCATTCGAGTTTACCCGATCGAATGTTAAAAGACCGAATATAACCAGGAGCCGCATCGCCGTATTCCGATACCCGGGAACCTACAATTAAAAAATCTTTATACACCACGCCCGGTGTAGTCATATCCACCGAAAGTTTGGTTACATCGTGGCCAAAAACTTCCCTATCGCCTAAGCCTTCGTGCAAGTCTACTTCGCCGTTGGTGCCAAAACCGGGTACTTTTTCGCCCGTTAAAGCATTGATAGCATACAGCGAAGATCCTACGGAATAAAGAATTCGTTTATCATCACCGTCTTCCCAGTACGCAACCCCCCGGATGGCATGGAACCTTGGCTTTTTACTGGGATCGGAGAAGGGATTAAACTGCCAGATTTGTTCACCAGTATTGGCTCTTACGGCAAAAAGCTTCATACGAGGAGTAGTGCCGTACAAAATGCCATTTACCACAATGGGCTGACATTGAATATCTATACCTCGTTCTTTGGGATTATTGTTATCCCCGGTATCGTAGGACCAGGCCAATTTTAAATTCTGGACGTTGCTGGTGTTAATTTGCGTTAAGGGCGAGTACCGGTTTCCTGCTTTGTTGCCACCATAGGAAGTCCAGTCTTCGTTTTTTATAGTTGATTTGGAACCAGTTTCCCGACCAGATTGGACACAGCTTCCCAATAGCAGTAGGCCTACTGTCAAGGATTTTAAAGGGTAATTCATTTATTAGTAAGCAGATTTGAGAAATATTAGTAAATTATTTTGCTGAGGCTGTTTTAGGAAAAGTATAAAAATCATAAAAGATTTTCCAGGTAGTTTCTTTTCCGGGTTCGGCCTGTATTTTAATGTAAGGTTCGGGACAAGACGTAGTAGCACACGCCCAATACACTATTTTTTCTAAAAGCTGATCGCTGGTAATGCGTACACCGGCGCCAGTTTCGCGGTTTTCAATTTTAAAATCGTAATCCTTCACGTTGGCCGAAAAACCTTGTAAACCACTGCTAAACACACTTTCGCCTTTGTTTAAAGCCCGGGTATAGGTAATTTTATTATTACTTGCCATTACCACATCGCCGAAGCCTTTTCCGGTAGCCTGCACATTAAAAGGAAATTTAATTTCAATAGCCGGACCTGTAGGTTGTTTGTCGATGGTAAAGAAATTATGATTGTAAACGCTGGTAGAGATGGCTTTTTTACCGGTGTTTTTAAGGCTGTGTTCTAATACAAGTTGAGGTTTACCTTTTACCAGTCGCACTACTTTGCGGTAGATATAAGAATAACCGGCTGCATCTTTTAATTCGTGCGTAAATTCTACCCGATCCGATTTCGTTTTTACTGTCCATTTTCCCGGATCCACGATGTCGTAGTATTTGGCAAAGGAATATTTAGTGTCATCAGGTTTACGCAAGGTACCTACTCCAATTTTAAGAAAAGTGTCGCCTGTTTTGGCTTCGTCGTAACCTAAAACGGTAAACTCTTCAACTGGGCCAGTGGCAGACTCATGCACTTTAGGGTCGTAATTTTCAAACCATTGACCAAAGTATTGATGGCCTTGATACTCCAAACTGGGAATAAGTCCGGACCAGTCGAAACGGGTTCCCCGGTAATATCCTTGCTGGGCATCTGGTAGGTACAGTTTGGCTTTAATGGATTCGTTTTTGATTTCAGCTTCCGGAAAATCGGCCACCAACACAAAACTGGTTAATCCTATAAATACCCAAAAAATAAAGATTAATCTCTTCATGAAGTTAATTTAAGTTTTAAGCAATATTAAATTTACTAAAATTACTGCGGACTTTAATGCTTTTAGGCTTAGGTTCTTGTAGAAAGTACAAAAAGTTTTATTTTAACCAGCTTTTCCTTACCTAACAGGGTTAACATTTACTTTTTTTTCTAACATTCCTTCTAAAAGCCTGGTTCTATTTATTTTAGAAAACCCAAGCTCAAATACAAGTAGTAAAAAACGATTTTGTGCAGTTTTCTAGCATTGAACCAATAGTTAAAGCTTGCCCGGCGTTTTAAACTTTTTAGAAGCATCATCGATTACTAGCACCCAATCTTTTCCTTCGGAAGGCGGAGTAAAAGTTTGTTTATCATTTGCTTGGATCGTTTTTCCGGCGGTGGCTTTTCCGGTGCTTGGGTTATACCACCAAATGTTTTTAGTTTTACCGGTAATACGAGATACATCAACCGTTACGGGTTTGTTCTGCGGTAAATACACTAGGGCGTAAGCGCCTTTTTCGTCGCGGGTGGCGGTGACTACATCTACGTAGGTGCTGCCTTTATCCGAAATAACCAGGCTTTGGTCGGCTACGCGGGTAAAATATGGCCGCGACAACATCAGATTTTTTAAAAATTGCATTTGCCTAGCCGCCGGTGCTTTGGTAGCTTGTTGCCAGGTTACTAAGGTGTCGCCGAGGTTAATGGTTTTATACAGCTTGGGGTTCACAAATTGCCAGATGCTGTGGTGACCGTAGGTAACGCCGCAAGCGCCGGCAAAAATGCCGCGGTAAATGCGGGCGCGCACATCGTAAGCCGTAAAGTAACCACGGCTTTGCCGCGTCCATTTGCCATCCCAAGGGTTTACCGGGTGTTCTTCGTAGCACGGCTCCATGTCTAAGGTCGGTTTTTTAGGTGTAAGCGCTAAATCGCGGGTAACGTAAACCCAGGCTTCGGCTTCACGGGAACCGTGGCCCGACTGGAACGAATTCATGTCGAGCCAATCTTCCTGATGAATTTGCTGCGAGGTAGAGTTGGGGCCACCCCCCGGATGGTAGGTGATGAAAGCTTCTTTGCCCAATACACTTTCAATACCTTTGGCCATAGCCCGCCACACGGGTACCTGGTCGTATTCTTTCATTTGGCCTTCCCGGTCTGATTTGTATTTGGCTGGACGGTCGCCGCCCATAATCCAGATAATATTCCATTGATTTTTATAACGGTTTGCCAGCGTAGTGCCGTAAACTTGCGCGTTTTCCGGATTAAAGATTACCGGGCCATCGCCCCATTTGGGCGTTACTTTGTCGCCCCAGGTGGGTAACAAACCAATATACATGCCTTTTTCGGCCGCTTTTTTTATTACAAAATCTACATTATCCCAATAATCGTATTGGTCGGCATTGTTCGGGTCGTTGCCCGGTGTTATGGCTAGTTTAGTAGGGTCGTCGTTTAGTAAAGGGGTATCGCCGTAGCGATTAGGTTCCCGTATGCCGTTAAACTCGGCTAATGCCACGGCTTGGATTACGTTAAAACCTTGTTGTTTCCGGATTTCTAATAATTGTTCGGCTTCTTCCCGGGTGAGCCGATGAAATAATTCCCAATCGGTATCGCCTAACCAAAAGAAAGGTTTACCATCCCGGGTAATTAAATATTGATTATTCGGGCTTACTTTTATTTGTGCCTGAATGGCGCTGGAAATTAAACAGCTTATAAAAGCAAGGGAAAAAAGCTTTTGCTTCATAATAAGAAGTAGAAGTGAAAATTAGTAAAACATAGCTACCTAACCAGGTATAAACCCAGCAAGATAACTATGTTTTTTAAAAATTAGCGACTAACCTAGAAATTACTTTAAGTTAGGATTAACCGAAGTTTCGGAGAATGGCAGCGGGAAGGCATAATCTTCCTTGGCGATGCCACCAATGGGTTGCAAATCGTTGGGATGTTTGTTGGCGTTCACCGTTTCTACCATTTCCAAGCGCACTAAGTCAAACCAACGGGTTCTTTCGGCGGCAAATTCCCAGGCACGTTCCTGAACTACTGCCGCGGCAAACTCCTCACCGGATAAGCCTTGTAAAGGTTGTAGACCGGCCCGGGTACGAATGGCGTTGATAGAGGTGTAAGCCAGTTCGTCCGGTGAACCAGTGGCGCGGGCTTGCGCCTCCGCGTAAATGGTTAACACGTGGGCGTAGCGCATCATGGATTCCGGTACCGATGAAGCCCAGTTTTTCACTTCGCCTTTTATGTAGTACTTCTGGTAGTACGGGTGCTGGGTCTGGCTTTGTTCCCACGAAACAGTAGTACCATCAGCTTTCTTAAAAGTAGTCCGGAAGGTTACGTCTTTGCGGGGGCCGGCCGGAAAGTTGTTGAAGAAGTTGATTTCCGCAAAGAAATCATCCCAACCGGTTTCCTCGCCCGGCATCGCTGACCAGCCGTAATTAGCGTTGGTACTGGAGCCATTGCCCTGGAAAGTAGAAATCTGGAATACTGTTTCGGCGGTTCCGTTTTTAGTAGGATCGTTTTCGAAAACAGCGGCGTAGGTAGGCAATAAATCAAAGCCATAAACTGCTTTATTATCGATTACTTCTTTGGCTTTAGCGGCAGCCAAGGCATATTTTTCGGTTTGCTTTAAAGGATAGCCGGCTTCGGTTAAATATACATCAGCTAAGTAAGCTTTTACGGTGCCTTTATTTGGCCGACCCGGATCGCGCTTGGTATCGGGTACCAGTTTTTCGGCTTCGAGCAAATCCGCTTCGATTAACTTGTATACTTCGGCGGGTGCCGTTTTGCCTATGGTTAACAATTCATTCGAAAATTCGGCCTGGGTAATTAAAGGAATACTGCCGTACAAGCGGGTTAGCCAATAATAGGATACCGCCCGTACAAAGTAAGCTTCGCCCACGATAACATTAATGGTAGCGGCATCGCCGGTGGTGTTTTTGTAGTTGGCAATAACGTTATTAGCTCCTTGTATGGCTTTGTAGCAACCGCTGTATAAAGCCTGGGTTCTTTGGTTCGTGGCCGGTACGTTAAACTGGTCGAACTCCCGAAAATCAGCTTTGTTACTGGCTTTATGCGTGGTTACATCGTCGCCGCCCATGGTAGCGGCAATAGCAGTGGCGTGAATAAAACCAGTTCCCCAGGTATTTGCCCAGCCTTTGTAAGCACCGGTTAAGGCGGCTTCTAAACCTTGCTGCGAACTTAAGGCCTGGGCACCTAATAAAGCTCCATTGGTTTCTTCGTCGAGGTAATCTTTGCAGCCCGTACCGGCAGCTAACAGCACCGCCAGTACTAATATATTTATTTTTTTCATTTCCTTTAAATAGAATACTAGTTAGAAAGATAAGTTAAGACCTACGGTATAGGTTTTAGAGTTAGGATATGCGCCATAGTCGATGCCTTGCGCCGTATCGGTAGAGGCACCCACGTTGCTGGATTCCGGGTCGATGCCTTTGTATTTGGTAAATGTTAACAGGTTTACGCCGCTGGCAAATACTTTAATATTGCCTTTGCCTACCAAAGAAGCCGGCAGATTATAAGCTAAGCTCACGTTCTTTAAGCGTACGTAATTACCATTTTCCATAAAGCGGCTCGATTGGGTAAATACCACGTTGGTGCTGCTAAAGGCCGGAATATCCGAAGTTTCGTTTTGTCCGGGAATGTAACGGTCTTTAATTTCGCTCAAGATGTACTGGCGGGCATCGCCGCTACCCGACATGGCTGCCGCCCGGGTGTAGTTTAACTTATCAATACCAAATACGCCCTGAAAAAATACATTCAACGTCAGTGATTTGTAAGTAAACGTGTTGTTCCAGCCAGCGGTAGTAGTTGGTATCCCTTTCCCGATAATCTGGAAATCGTTGGCGTTAATGGCTCCGTCGTTATTAACGTCTTCGTACCGGGAATCACCAGGATTGGCTTTGTACACTTTAGCTGCCTCGGCTTCATTTGGCTTCCAGGTGCCTAAGTACTTGATGCCCCAGTAAGAACCCAAAGATTGTCCGGGAACCAGCATAAATTCATTGGTAGTAGACATACCAGCACCTACCCCAGTCCCCTGCGGAATGCGTTCGGCAATACCGCCCAAGCTTACCACCTGGTTTTTAACCGTCGACATGTTCAGGTTACTGGTCCAGTTTAAGCCTTCGGATTGCAGAATAGTGGCGCCCAAGGCAAATTCAAAACCTTTATTCTGTACTTCGCCCACGTTAATGGTCTGGGTTCCGCCACCCACGTACGCCGGCAACGATTGATTTAACAGCAGATCGGTGGTGTTTTTAATAAAATAATCGCCTTCAAACGTAATGCGGCCATTCAGGACGCCAACTTCTAACCCAATGTCGGTTTGTTTGGTTGTTTCCCATTTCAGGTTTAAGTTACCAGGGTTGCCTAACTGAATACCACTAATAATACCGTTGTTGTTAAAGGCTACTGGTGCGTTCGGATTATAAGCCGATAAGGTAGCGTATGGATTAATGGCCTGGCTACCGGTCATGCCCCAGCTACCTCTTACTTTTAAGGTGCTAAACAGATTGGTTTTTTTTAAAAAATCTTCTTCGGCTAAATTATAACCAACTGCTAAAGAAGGGAATACGCTGTAGCGGTTACCTTCCGCAAACTTAGAAGAGCCATCGCGGCGTACGGCAGCGGTAAACAGGTATTTATCTTTAAAAGAGTAGTTTACCCGTCCTAAATAAGATAAAAGCGTCCATTTCGTAAAGCCGGAACCTACGTTGTAAGAACCCGCTAATGGTAAATTATAATAACCCAGCGTCGGGAATTTTAGAGTATTACCGGTAGCCGAAAAGCTGTTATCAGTAAATTGCTGGGTTTCAAAAACGGCTACCGCATTAATGTTGTGTACGTCGTTAAAGGTGCGGGTGTACGTGAGCGAGTTGGTGCTTTGTAAGGTGATTTGCTCGTTAGAAGTACGGTTGGCGTTGGGGTTACCCCGGGTGGCATCTACCCCGTTAAAGTATTTACCGTTGGCGGTAACATAATTAACCGCGTATTGTAAATCTAAAGCCAAACCGTTTACCGGCAATTTAAAATTAGCGCCGCCTACAATGTTGGCAATGTTCCGGTCTACGTCAAAATTCCGGTCGTACAGTAAGGCCATGGGGTTGGTAGCTACCGAACCTACCGGATCGGAAGCAATTATTTTCCCGTTGGCATCGTACGGCCTGGTTGTGGGTGACCAGGCCAATGCCTGAACTACCGGGTTGGCGGTGCCACCGGTTAAGCCTGTATTATGGTTCTGAACCCGGCTACCCGATACGTTTAAGCGCAGCGAAATTTTATCGTTTAACTGGGAGTTTACATTCGAGCGGATGATGTATCTTTTATAACCGGTATTTTCAATAATACCGTTTTGGTTCAGGTAGTTCGCGGATAACAGGAAAGTAGTTTTTTCGTTACCACCCGATACGCCTAATTGGTGTTGCTGGCCCCAGGCGCGCCGGAAAACTAAATCCTGCCAATCGGTGCCGCCATTCGCGCGGTATTCATCAATTTGCGCGGGCGTGAAAATAGGAGAAGAACCTAAAGCCGCAGAACGCTGATTGGTAATATCGGCAAAATCAGCGGCTCCCAGAACATCCCATTTTTTAATTACTTCGGAGGTAGATGCCTGGCCTTCGTAGGTTACGTTAAAGCCGCCTTTAGTGCCTTTTTTAGTAGTAATAATCACTACTCCGTTAGCACCCCGGCTACCGTAAATAGAAGTAGAAGCCGCGTCTTTCAGTACCTGAATGGATTCAATGTCGTTGGGGTTCACGCTGGTAAAATCCGCGCCCACAAAACCATCCACTACGTACAAAGGGTCGTTGTTACCCAACACGGAGTTGGCTCCCCGGATACGCACACGGGCTTCGCCACCCGGAGCGCCACCTGCTTGCGTTACCTGTACGCCCGCAGCCCGGCCTTGTAAAACCTGGTCGATGCGGGTAACGGGTTGCTGGGCAAATTCTTTCGTGGAAATAGAGGTTAAAGCACCGGTTACGTCGGTTTTACGTTGGGTACCGTAACCCACTACCACTACTTCTTCCAGCGATTTGGCGTTGTCTTGCAAAGTTACATTAAACGGACCGGTGCCCGTAATAGCTACTTCCTGCGCCGAATAGCCAATAAAAGAGAAAACTAACGTGCCCGATAAAGAAGGTACCTGTAAGGTAAAATTACCGCTGGCATCCGTGGTAGTACCGGTGCTGGTGCCTTTTAATAATACGGTCACTCCTGGCAGGGCCACACCTTTGGTGTCTTTCACCGAGCCAGTCAGGGTTTCGGCTACTACGTTTTTGGTAGTGGCCGTAGCTACTTTTTCCGGCGTAGCGTTGGCATCCAGGGCTAACGCCAGGACCAAGGCAGGCACTAAAGCCAGGCGCGAAAACAAAGGTCGGCCTGAGCCTAAATTGTAAGGGATTTTCATAAAGGTTACTTCATTGTTATGGGTGAATTTTTGAATTAAGGTATTGGTGCGTTAAACCATAAAACCAGCCTTTGCTGCCGGTAAGTTTTGCTCCAGTAGCAATGCTGATTTTATGGTTGGGGAGATGTTAAAATTTAAAACTTTAAAAATTTACTAAGGACGAATGATCGTGCCGTCGAATTTGCGCACTTGCCAGTTCCCGGCTTTGTTGGATATCGGGTATTTCGCAGCGGCTTTTTCGTTTACTTCCACGCCAATGCCGGGCGCTTCGTTCACCGACATGTAGCCTTTGTTCATGGTAGGGCAGCCCTGGAATACTTCCAGTGTCTTGTCGTTAAAGCTCACGGCTTCCTGAATACCAAAATTCCAGATGGCCAAATCCATGTGGCACTGCGCCGCGTGGCCTACCGGCGACACGTCGCCGGGACCGTGCCAGGCGGTTTTCACGTTAAACCACTCACCTAAACGGGCTACTTTCATGGCTGGGGTAATGCCGCCAATTTGCGACACGTGAATCCGGATATAATCGAACCATTGGTTAATCATGGCTTCTTTCCATTCATTCTGGTTGTTAAACAACTCGCCCATGGCAATGGGTACCGTGGTACTCTGGCGCAACATCTGGAACCACTTGGGGTTTTCCGGGGAAAAAGGATCTTCGATGAAGAAAGGCCGGTACTCTTCCAGCGCTTTTATCATGTTAATGGAATCCATCGGGTCCAGCCGCTCATGAATATCGTGCAGGATTTCTACTTCTTCGCCGCATACTTTACGAGCCGCCTCAAAAAGTTTTGGCACCGATTTCATGTAGGCGGTTTGGTTCATGTACTGGTCGTTTGCGCCCCCAAAACCGGCATCTTTAAAATCTGGCTTCGACGAAATAGCGGTAGCACCGTAGCCCCCTTGTTGCACCCGCACGTATTTAAAGCCGCTATCCATGATGCGTTTGGCATCGTTGGCGGTTTCTTCGGGAGTTTTACCGTTGGCGTGCGTGTAGCAAGGCACCGCAAAGCGCACTTTGCCACCCAATAACTGATACACCGGCATACCGGCTCTTTTGCCTTTAATATCCCACAAAGCCTGGTCCAGGCCACTTAGAGCATTGTTGAGCACCGGCCCGTTGCGCCAGTACGAACTCACGTACGCCGAGTGCCAAGCATCTTCGATGTTATCTACGTCTTTGCCGACGCAGAGAGGTGCCAGGTAATTATTAATGGCCGTTACAACTACTTCGGCGCGTTGCGTGAACGTGGCGCAACCGTAGCCGTACAAACCTGGTTCGGTGGTTTCTACTTTTACCACAATTAAATTAGACCCTTGTGGGGCGGTGCCAATAGCTTTTAAACTTTTGATTTTTACAGGCTTCAGGCCTTTGGCGTAAGCCGGAGTTACCCGCTCGGCCGCCCGGCTTTCTGCGGTACCAAATAAGCCCAGTACACCTGCTGCAGCGCCTAAGCCTAATTTTTTTAAGTTCTCTCTTCGACTTTCCAGTTCGTATTTGTCTAATTTTTCCATTAATAAGGTGTTTATTTAAAAAATTTAAAAAATAAAGTACCGGAGCCTATCAGCAGGCTCCGGTACAAGAATTAATTACTTTTTATCCCACCACACGCGGGTATCCAATTTATTCGGGCCTTGGCGGTTTAAGGCTTCGGTTACATTCGCTTGATTCACTACTAATTCGCTATCCGGATAATTTAACCGGCGAATAAATTCTTCTTCGGTTATTTCCCGGCCGGGGTAAGGATTTGGTGCTAAAGTTGGGTAACCGCTGCGCCGGAAATTGGCAAACAACTCCGAGCCGTTTAAAAAAGAAGAAACCCAATATTGCGTGTTTATCAGTTCCAGGGCTTTTTCGGGAGTGCTTACATCCAAGGGGTGCGCCTGCACATATGCCTGAATATCCGCTGATGGAATGGTCGCATTAGGGCCGTACTCGGCAAATTGCTCCAGGTGGGCGGTAATGCCGTTGGTGAAATAAGTAGCCGGGTCGCCGGTAACCCAACCTCTTACCGCCGCTTCGGCCAAAAGTAATTGTGTTTGCGAGTGCGTTACGTGGTAAGTAGGTGCCGCTGTGCGGTTGAGTACTGTATTAATATTTACCTGCGAAAAATCCCACAAACTGGCTACTCCCAGTTCGGCAAAAGTTTGGGCAATGCTTACGTTGTCGTAGCCCATGGGCATACCCACTTGTTGGGCCGGGTCGGTGGTGGCGCGGGCAACAACTTGCTCGGAACCGCTTTTGGCACCTACGTAACGTACCGCAATGGCTTTTAACCGGGGATCGTTGTTTTCTTTAAGGTAATTTACAAAAGGGGCAGCCAGGTAATAATTGGCTTTTTCGCGGGCACCTAAATGGTCGGCCAGCCAGTTTACGTAAAGCGCGGTGTGGCGAGTGGCCGCGTTATCGGCGTTAGATTGCATTACGCCCCCGGCTACGGCTTTGGCCACGTAGGTTTGCGCCAGCGTCGGGTCTACTTTCGTCAGGCGCATGGCCGCCCGTAGCATCAATGAATAGCCAAAACGTTTCCATTTGTCGGCGTTGCCACCGTACAGAATATCGGTGGGGTCAGCCGGTTTGGTCGCGTCGAGGGCAGCGGTTGCTTCTTCCAGTTCTTTTAAAATATCCTTGTAGATAACTTCCTGGGCATCGTATTTCGGCGAAATAATTTCTTCTGAAAAACCTTTGCCGGCCTCAAAATAAGGCACATCGCCGTAGGTATCGGTTAACATTTGAAACACGTAAGCTTTCCAGATGCGGGCGGAGTGGTAGGTGTTGGAACTGGCTTCTACGTCTTTGGTTTTTTCTACCACATCTACTATGTCGCGTACCACCGTGCGGTAATAAGTTGTCCAGATGCGGGCCGTGTTATCGACGTTGTTTTGGTTGTAATTACCCCCGGACAGCGAGCTGCCAAAAGGTGTAACAATCTGCTGCACAATCGGGAAAGTATACGATAAATGCACCAGCGTACCAAAGCCATCCTGAAAAGACGTATTGATAATGGCATTATTCATCAGGAACGAAGGCGTAAGAGTCGTGGGGTCTACTTTATTGGTATTCAGTTCATCAAACCCCTCGTCGCAACTGGTAAAACTCCCCAACAGGGTGAGCAATCCTGCTATATAAATTTTAAAATTTTTCATGATTCCAGATATTTTGCTGTTCATTGATCTTTTTAGCCTAAATTTTAAAATTTAACATTCAGGTTAAATCCTAAGCTTCTGGTTAAAGGCAAACTCGGCCAGAAATCTAAACCAGTCTGGTTATCGGAGGCGTTATTTACCTGCTCGGGGTCCATGTTTTCGGTCCATTTTTTCAGCACGGCCACGTTGTTGGCTACCGCGCTAAATTTCAAACCTTTAATGAAAAACTTTTCGGGCAACATCTTGGTAAAGTCATAGCTTAGGGTAATCTGGCGAAGTTTCCAGAAGCCGGCGTTATACACAAAATCTTCGAAAACGCCGTTGGCATTGGGCCACTCGTAGAAAGGCTGCACTGGCGAACGAGTCGTATTTACCTCGCCATCGGGGTTCACGCCCTGGCCAATCACGTAACCTTCTTCGCGGCCTACTAAAGTTCTTTTGTGCAGACCGTGGCGCAGGTAGTTCATGTTAGAGCCGCCAATCATTTTGTGACCCAGCTTAAAGTCGATGAGGGTAGAAAGGCTTACTCCCTTATAGGTAAAGGTATTGGTAATACCTCCAAAGTATTTTGGTAAAGCACTGCCCGCATTTACTAAACCACCCCGCAACGGCGTACCGCTGGTTTTATTAAATACTTGCCGGCCCTGGTCGTCGCGGAGGTAACTAAAGGTATATAACTGCCCAATAGGCTGACCAACAACCTGGCGTAAAGTAGTACCGCCGGAGCCACCCACCACAATCATGGTATCGGCGGCGTTTAAGCCCAGCGTTAATACTTCGGAGGTGTTGTAAGATGCGTTAAAACTCACATCCCAGCGGAAGGAAGGCGTGTTCACGGGCGCCGCGGAGATTAACATTTCCACGCCTTTGTTCATGCTTTTACCCACGTTAATCAAGCGGTTGGTGTACGACGAAGCATCGGATACCTGGGCTGCCAGAATTTGGTCGTTGGTTATTTTGCGGTAGTACGCAATATCAAATCCTAAGAAATTGTTAAACAACTTTAATTCTAAACCTACTTCGGCTTCGGCTACGCGCAAAGGTTTTAAGTTCGGGTTCGGGATGGTAGTGGCGTTAATACCACCTACCGGAACTACCTGGCCCGATGGGTTCGGGAATAAGTTGTTATTAACACTGTAATATAAAGCGTTGGAATAAGGCGCTACGTTATCGTCGCCCACTTCGGCGTAAGCGGCCCGTAGCTTACCAAAAGAAAGCCAGGCCGGTAAACTTTCAAACGCTTGCGAGAACACGAAACTACCGGTAACCGATGGGTACAAAATGCTGCGGTTTTGCGGTGCTAACGTCGAGAACCAATCGTTGCGGGCTGTAACGTTCAGGTACAAAAATTCCCGGAAAGAGAAAGTAGCGGCTCCGTACAAAGAATTTACTTTACGTTCGGATAAGCTGTAGAAAGGATTTTTCACCCGGCCGTTCATGACGGTATATAAGCCCGGCTGGATAAAATCCTGCACCGTTACGCTGTTATAATCCATGCGCACGTAGCGGGTGTTACCACCTAAAGTTACATCTACCCCAATATCCCCGAAAGTGCGGTTGGCACCCAAGATAAAGTCGTAGTTCCGTTCGCGGAAACGGCGTACATCCTGCGTGTAGCTACCATTAATAAAACCAACCGGTGCCGGTGCAATCGCGGCGTAACCATTAGGCACGTTGTAATCTTGGTCGCGGGAATAATAATCCTGAGCAATGCGGCCTTGCAGATACAGCCAATCGGTGAACTGGTATTTTAAAGCAATGTTCCCGAAAAGCCGGTCGCGGCGGATATTTTCAAAATGCTGGTTAACGGCGTAATACGGGTTGTTGCGCACCAAAAAGCGGGCAAACGGAAACTCGTAACCGTTCGGCAGTAATTGGTTTTGTTCCAGCGCTTCAAAAGGCATGGAGTTAGCCAAAGTCATTACTACGGTGGGAGTAGCAAATTCCTGACCGTTAATCTGGGCCGGATTTTTATTGTACTCGTTGGAGTAGTTTAAATTACCGGAGGTAGAAAGTTTTTTAGAAATATTTTGGTTAAAGCCTAAGTTGATGGTTTTGCGGTTAAACTTAGAATTCGGAACAATGCTCTTACTGTCTAAATTAGCAAAAGAAAGACTAAAGCCCCCATTCGCCCCGTTGTTAGAAACCCGAACGGTATTGGTAAAATTGGTACCCACGTTGTAGAACTTGCGGATACGATTGCGCACTGGTTCGTAGGGCCACGTTTCGCCGTCGAACAAAATTTGGGTCATGCCCGGCTGGAATTTCTCGCCAAAGCTCCACACACCGGATAACGGATTGGGCGCTTGAGGCCGCACGCCGCCTTCCCCCTGGCCGTATTCGTATTGAAAATCGGAAAAGTCCAGCGGGGTTTCGGTGGTTAAGTTGGTATTGTATTCAATGCCTAAGCCCTGGCCTTCGCCTTTGCTTTTAGTGGTAATCATTACCACGCCATCTTTTGCCCGAGAACCGTACAGTGCGGCAGCGGTAGCGCCTTTTAAAACCGTCATGGATTCAATATCGTCGGGGTTAATGCTTTGCAAACCATCGCCGCCGTCGGAGTTGTTGGCTATCCGGTTACCGAAATTCCCGCCTAAAGCATAGTTGGAGTTATCTACCGGAACGCCGTTAATTACAATAAGCGGGCTGTTCTGACCGGAAAACGACGACTGGCCCCGAATCCGAATTTTGCTGGTACCTCCCGGACCGGTAGCCATCGTGGAGATATTAACCCCCGCCATTTTACCTTGCAAACCGCTCATCACGTTAGGCGTGCGATTTACGGCAATCTGGTCGGCGTTAACGGTGGCAGTGGCGTAGCCCAGGGTTTTAGCTTCGCGTTTAATACCTAACGCTGTAACTACTACTTCGTCGAGGGCTTTGGTATCTGAGGATAGGGTTACATTAATGATAGACCGGTTGTTAACGTTTACGGTTTGATTGGTGTACCCAATGTAAGAAAAAACGAGCGTGGCATTGCCGGGAGCATTAATCGTAAAGTTACCTTCGGCATCGGTAACGGTACCTTGGTTGGTGCCGCTAACCTGGATACTTACCCCCGGAAGACCTTCATTTTCCGCACCGGTTACTTTTCCGGTGATTCGGTCATCCTGCGCTAATACCGGCAACTGACACAGCGTCAGAAGCAGGAGAATTAATTGTAAAGCTTTTTTCAACATAAATGGCTTCGTTAAAAAGTAATACAAAATCAAAACAAGCATTAATTTCTCCTCGTAAGAGGCAGGATGGGCAGAATGACCAGTTTTAGAATATCATTTTTTAAAATTTAAAAAATTCTTTGCTGGTACCAGCTTTATTAAGCTCCATCGGGGGGGAATAAAGGTTTATTCACTTTCGTTTTTAATAGAATAAATCCGGATTAAGCTATCCTTTTAGAACCCCTGCTGAAGCAATGCACCAGTACTTCATTTTAAAAACAGTTGCAGAACTTAATCAAGGATAGGCGTAAGAATCGGATAAAAAATAAATAGAGGTATCGCTTTATTACTTCACCAGTACGTCAGCACTACTTCAATTTGCTATTTTGCTATAAAAGCAAGGTTCTAATTAAAATTCTTTATTGAATCTAGATTAGACTTACATTCTGTTCAGGTTAAAAATTTAAAAAATCTATGTTAATGGCTGGTTCTAAATGCCGCAAAGACTAGTTTTTGCCAGTTGACGTAGATTTGTTGCTGCGGATGAAGTACGTCAGAAGCTTGGTTATGCCTTAGTGAGCCCTTTTAGAGACCTTACCTGACTAAAGTTAACGCCGGATAGCAGCTTGCGCTAAAAATAGCCGGCGTAATTTTGCTTTTAGTCAGTTGTTTACTTTACCAATCTACTACTGAGCCGTCACGCGGATCGTACGATTCCGGGTTTTTCCAGTCGTGGCCTATTTTATCTTTTATCTTGTCTTCGTCGAGTTCAACTCCTAAACCCGGTCCGGTGGGAATCAGCACATTGCCGTCTTTTTCCAGCTTAAAAGGTTTTTTTAAATAACCTTCGCCCAAGGAAACCTGCTCCTGCACTAAAAAATTAGGAATGCTGGCGGCGAGCTGCAAACCGGCCGCTAAAGAAATCGGCCCCATGGGGTTGTGCGGCGCAATCGGAATGTAGTAAGCTTCGGCCATGCCAGCAATAATGCGGCCTTCGGTAATGCCGCCGGCGTGGCATAAATCGGGTTGTAAAATGCTGGCGGCTTTTTTCTCCAGAATTTCGCGGAAGCCCCATTTAGTAAATATTCTTTCACCGGCCGCAATCGGAATGTGCGTACCGTGGGCTATGTCGGCGAGCATATCTACATTTTGTGCCTGGCAAGGTTCTTCCACAAACATTGGTTGGTAAGGCTCTAATTCTTTAATTAAAACCTTAGCGGTTTGCGGCGAAATAGCCCCGTGAAAGTCGATGGCAATGTCCATGTCATTGCCGCCGGCCTGGCGCAAAGAAGCAAAATTATCGGCGGCGTATTGAATAAACTTCGGGTTCTCGACCATACGGGCGTGATTTTCTTTTGCTACCCCGGTTTTAATGGTTTTATATCCCTCCGCCAGGCGTTTCTTCATATCTTCGGCGTTGCTGGCGCGGCCATACACCCGCACCCGGTCGCGGGTGGGTCCGCCAAACAGTTCGTAAACGGGCACGTTCAGCAATTTGCCTTTTATATCCCATAAGGCATGATCAATGCCGCTTAAAGCGCTGGTTAAAATGGGTCCACCGCGATAAAAGGCGTGGCGGTAAATGGCCTGCCAATGGTGCACCACCTGCCTAGGATCTTTGCCAATTAAGTAAGGCTCAATTTCTTTAATGGCCGTTTGAATGGTAAGTGCGCGGCCTTCCAGTAAGGGTTCGCCTAAACCTACCACACCGGCATCGGTATGAATGCGCAGGAAAATCCAGCGGGGCTTAATCAGGAAGGTTTCCAGGCGGGTAATTTTTACTTTTTCTTTATAATAGTTTTTTGGTGGCCCGGAATCATAGGCGTAGGACGAAGAAGGCAGCAATAAACCCATGCCGGCTACCCCTAATACCGACTCAATGGCTTTGCGCCGGGAAATACCAGTTTTGTTCATAGAAGATTTTATATTTTAAAAAAATTAATTATCAATTCTTCTTTTAGTAAGCTGAGCGGCAAGAACCGGCCAGTCAAAGTCAATGAATAAAAAAGTTGTATTGCTCTTGATGATTTATTTCGTAGTATTTACAGGCAGTGAGAAATAATCTATTTAATTGTTTTAGATGCTCCTCCCGGCCGTGGTATTCAGGTTGTTCTCTTTATTAAAACAGTATGTAAAAACTGCCTGTCGTTTTTATATATGGGATGCTACCAGTTGTGTACCGCTCCGTCCGGGCTGTGTAAAACCGGGTGCGGGAACTTGGTATTAGAAGTAATTTCCATCACGAAATCGGCCTTTTTGGGGTTGAACTTAACACCTAGGCCCGGGGCAGGATTTAGGTAAAGTTTGCCGTTTTTAAAGTGCACGTAATCGTCGTTGAAGTAAGGTATCTTTTCGGGTTCGCCGCCGGCAAGTTCAATCATAGCCCGAATCGGGCTGCTGGAACCCAGCACGTGCACCAACGCCGCCGTAGATAAAGGACCAGTAAAGTGAGGGATCAGGCCTACATAATGGGTTTCGGCAATAGAAGCAATTTTTTTAAACTCGGTAATGCCCCCGGTATTGGGCAGTGTAACCCGCGAGTAATCAATTAAATGCTGTTCCATCATGGTGTTTATGTCCCAACGGTCACCGAACTGTTCGCCCACGGTTAAAGGCACTTTCAGCATCGGCCGAAGGGTTTTAAAAACTTCCGGGTTTTCCGAACGGATGGGATCTTCCACGAAGTAAGGTTCCAGTTCTTCCAGGGCGGTGCATATCTTTATAGCTTCGGGCGTATCAAAACGGGTGTGTAAGTCGATGGCCCACTTGCCCCCGCCGCCTACCGCGGCATCTATGCGTTTCGAGAATTCAATGGTTTTCTTGGCGTTTTCGTAAAAATCAAACCGGGCATCGCCGTTACCACCGGTGGGGCCTATGCGGTAAGCGCGTAAACCCGCTTCAATGCAATCGCGGGCGCGTTGTTCTTCGTCTTTTGCTTTAGAAGCCCGGAAACCGGTAGCGTAGCACTCCACGTAATCGCGGGTAGCGCCGCCTAGCAAATCGTAAACCGGCACATTTAAAGCTTTGCCTTTAATATCCCACAAAGCCATTTCCAGAGCGCCCAAGGCATGTAGTTTTTCACGGCCTGGCGGGTAAAACATGCCCCGGTACAAGGTTTGCCAGATATGCTCAATCCGGAAAGGATCTTCCCCGATCATCATTTGGGCGCATTGCTCAATCATGTCTTTAGAGCCGCCTTCGCCAATGCCAATAATACCGCCGCTGGTCTCAATTTCCACGATGCCGCGGGCCTGGTTAAACAAAGGTTTGTTGTAGCCGGGCGCACTGTAATACCGGATTTTAGTAATCTTCATTTTAGAGGCTGCTTCCGCTTTCATAAGAGGAAAACCTGCTAACACGGCAGCAGAACCAAGCATGGCCGACTTTAAGAAGTGCCTTCTTTGCATAATACGTATGGATTTTTAAAATTTAGTAGTTGTTGTTAATCGATTAAGCAAATAAATAAAACAAAACCTCAAATTTTAGCTTCAGAAGATTCTCGGCATATTAACTTGGCTTCCATTAATACTTGTCGCATTCCTTCATCCGGATTTTTTAATTTTTTAATCAATAATTCCACTGCCGTTTTACCTAAATCGCTAATGGGTTGGTGTAAATAAGTAATGGGGCAATAATACAAATCAAAAACTTCGGCCTGGCCAAAACTAACAATAGCTACATCGGCAGGTACTTTTAACTTTAATTCATTCAAGTACTTTAAACCGTTCACCGCTAAGCTATAGGTAGCAAAAATAATTGCTTCCACACCATTATCAGTAGCTGTTAACTCGTTAATGGAAGCTCTTACTTCTTTCTCTATATGTTGGATGCTAACTCTTTTTAACCAGTTTTTTTTGTTATTTAGGTTATTTTCTTTTAAAGCCTGCTGGTAGCCCCGGATTCTTTCTTGCATATGAAAAAGTTCGGATTTGTAACCGATAAACCCAATGCGGCAGTAGCCATTTTTAATCAAATGCAAGCCGGCATCGTAGGCGGCTTTAAAATTGTTGATGGATACAAAATCAGATTGAATATCCGGAAAATACCGGTCCAGCAAAACAAAAGGTATGTGCTGGTCTTTTAAGAAATATATTTGATTTTGAGAGTTTTCGGAGGAAACGATTATAAAGCCATCTACCTGGCGATTACGTAGTACATTTAATAAGTCCCAGGATTTCTCTGGATTTTCGTCGGAGCTGCCAATGATAACAGTATAGCCAAATTTCTTCGCTTCGTCTTCTACAATCCGGGCAATGTTGGCAAAGAACGGGTTAGAAATATCTGCAATAATTAAACCGATAGTGTGCGTCTTGCCACTTCTTAGGCTTTTTGCCAGATGGTTGGGTTGGTAATTTAGTTCGTGCGCAATTTCTTTAATTTTAGAAGCAATTTCGCGCCCAACCCGGCTTTCCTTTTCTTTGCCGCTCAAAACATACGATACCAAAGCGGTAGAAACTCCGGCTTGTTGAGCTATGTCTTTTAATGAAACCTTTTTGTTCACTTAGTAAGCAGATTTGAGAAAAGCACCAACCAAACATAATGTTAATCGTTTAAACAAAAAAATAAAAAGATAGCTAATTTTGAAAATTTATAAAATAACTATCTGATTAAATAGAATGTTAAAGAATTTATTTGCTAAAAGGTTAATCTATTTAAAATTAGTTAATATTTTATAATCATTCTAAGTATGTACTATTAAATTTATATCTAGTTTAATTTTAAAATTACTAAACTTAATAGAATAGAAAGCGTGTATTTGGGAAGTTGAAGTTTATTTTTTGTTTATTTGATAATAAATAAAGTATTTGATGCAAAGATTTGTAAATTTTTCCAGATAATTTGTTTTAACGATTAAGCAGATTATATTGCTTCCCATTTTAAGTGATGGGTGATATCTGATATCCTTTAGTAATCCCTTCATAAATTAAACACTAATTCAAAATTGTTATTTCGTAAAAATCATTTCCGGAATAACTAATACGTACCTACTTCATTGTATCAACCCTTATTTTGATGAGAAATACTTTACTATGCTGTGATTGGGGCACGTCTAGTTTGCGATTAAGTTTGGTAAATACCCAGAAGTTGCAGGTCATAGACGAAGTTTCGGGCCAAGAAGGAATTGCCAGCACCTATAATGCCTGGAAAGAGGGAACAGAAAAAAAAATAGCTCAGAAAGAATTCTTTCAGCAGATATTGCAGCAACAAATTAATGTTTTAGCTACTAAACGGGGCATTGATTTGAATGGTATTCCGGTAGTATTATCAGGAATGGCATCTTCTTCCATTGGTTTGGAAGAGCTTGCTTATGCCGAAGTGCCCTTTGCCATTGACGGAAGCAAAGCTGCTGTACGATTATTTGAGAAACAACCTGAATTTCCGCACGAAACCGTGTTAATCTCAGGAGTACGGAACCACCGCGATGTGATGCGGGGCGAAGAAACCCAATTAATAGGCCTGGTAAACTTAATGGACTTGCCAGATAGCAGGGAAAAGGAAATTGTTTTTGTTTTTCCGGGTACACATTCCAAGCACATTCAAGTACGAGAGGGAGCGATCGTCGATTTTCAAACCTATATGACGGGTGAGATTTTTAATGTAGTGGCACAGAACAGTATTTTGAAAAATTCAATTGAAAGCCCCCTTCACGAAGAATTAACTGAAGAAGATTGGCAGGGCTTTAGTAAAGGAATTCAGGAATCGGCGCAAGCAACCATTTTGCATACTTTATTTTCCGCCCGGACGAATCAACTATTTAACCGTCTCACTAAAACGCAAAACTTTTATTATTTAAGTGGCCTATTAATCGGTACTGAATTAAGAAGCTTACAACAAAGAATTAAGTCGCAAATAATTTTAAGTAGCGGAAGTAATCTGTATCCGTTTTACCAAAGAGCCATAGAAGAACTGCATTTAGCTGACCAAACCCTGTATGTTTCGCCAGAAATAATTGACAAAGCGGCCATGGTAGGGCAGGTGCGGATTTTTGAACAACAGCTCACGCATTTCTGATCAAGAATTTACTAAAATATCCTTTAATCCTGAATAGTATTTGCTGTAATTCTTATGGTGGCGGAAGTTTGTTGTAGATCAAAGAATAGCAAAAGCAAGTACGGTTTAAATAAGAATAAGATTAGATTTTTCGGATAATTAAGTTTTTTTGCCAGGAGAGTAAACTATTTCGCATTTAAAAAAGCCAGAACATACTTTTATGTCGCGTACAAAAATTGGAAATTATCGATGGGTTGTAGTAGGATTATTATTTACGGCTACTACCATTAATTACCTGGACCGCCAAATAATTGGTTTATTAAAGCCTACTCTCGAAAAAGAATTTAATTGGACCGAAACTGATTTTGCCCGCATTGTAATGGCATTTACAGCCGCTTACGCCATTGGACTTTTATTATCGGGGCGGATAATAGATAAAATTGGTACTAAGCTGGGTTATACCATTACCGTAGTGGTATGGAGCGCTGCGGCTATGTTGCACGCCATTGCCAAAAGTGCGGTTGGTTTTGGCATAGCCCGGGTGGGTTTAGGAATTGGAGAAGCAGGTAATTTTCCGGCAGCTATGAAAGCCGTTGCCGAGTGGTTTCCGAAAAGCGAAAGAGCCAAAGCTACCGGTATTTTTAACGCTGGTACCAGCATTGGCGTAGTAATGGCCTTAATAATTGTACCCGGGATTTTAAAATATTATGGTTGGCAGGAAGTTTTCTGGATTACGGGGGCGCTAGGTTTTGTTTGGTTAATTTTCTGGTTAATTTTTTACGAAGTTCCAGCCCGGCAAAAACGTTTATCTGCTTCGGAGTTAGAATACATTACCAATGGACAAGACCAGGAAACCAACATTCCAACTGATGGGAATTCTGTTAAATGGTTTAAATTATTTACTTTCCCGCAAACCTGGGCGTTTATTACCGGTAAAGGTTTAATCGATCCTATATATTGGTTCTTTTTGTTCTGGTTACCTTCTTATTTTGCTTCCACATTTAATTTAGATTTAAAAAAACCAAGTCTGCCCTTAATGATTATTTATGCCGCAACTACGGTGGGTAGCATTGGGGGTGGGTACTTTTCATCGTACCTGATAAAAAGGGGAATGCCTACTTTAAAAGCCCGTAAAACTGCTTTATTTATTTTTGCAATTTTAGAAATTTCCATTATTCTGGCTCAGTTTGCAACGGATGTTTGGGTGGCCGTAGGATTAATTAGTTTAGCGGTAGCTGTACACCAAGCCTGGGCTACTAACGTTTTCACAACTGCTTCAGATATGTTTCCGAAAGAGGCAGTTAGTTCAGTAGTTGGTATTGGAGGAATGGCCGGAGCAGTAGGAGGTATCTTTTTCCCGATTCTGGTAGGATACTTACTCGATAGTTATAAAGCACAGGGTAATATTTCGGCTGGTTACAATTTATTATTTACTATTTGCGGCTTTACTTATTTAACTGCCTGGATTATCATTCATTTGCTCACCCGCAAAGCGAAAAAAGTAGAGGCGTATCAATTAGCGTAACAAGATTTTCATTGTCTTTTCTGATGGTTTTCTTTGGAGCCTGTGACTTTACTCCGGCTAAAGGCCGGAACCAGCATCGGCTTTAATCTGCTGCTAAAAGAAAATTTTAGTAGTTTCTTCCTTTAGAAACTTATTAAAACGTTTATTTACTTTCATTACCTAGAGCCTTTTCAAGTCTCCAAGCTGCGGTGCTAACTAGTTTGATGCTTCAAGTTTGCCTCATGGCCGGCGGGTCTCGTATGACTCTTTCGCGCGGTGTATCCCTCCTTTCCTCGCTCCGCTACGGAATGCCTCGTTCCTCAGCACCGGAAGTCTACAAGGCGCTCAATAGCCAAACTGGTGTCTGGTGCTAGTAGCTACCGCTTTTCTATTTACTTAGCTCAAATTCAATGTAATTTTAGTAAATAATTTACCTGGAACTTTCTTTTTCAAAATCATTATAGGCGTCATTTCGCAGGGAACTATTTAGCTACGTAGCCAAATAGGTTCCTGCGGAATGACACCGTGAATAAATTTTATAAATTCTAGCAGCTATAAAACAAACTGGCTTAGCCAAGTGCAATCATTGACGCTAAACTGTTCGAGCGGTCAGCGAGTTTTTAGCGTCTTGACTTTTTTGGTTCTTTTTGTGTCAAGACAAAAAGAACAAGACCTAAACCATGAAACAACTTCAATCAAAAACTAAAGCAACAGCCGCAACTATGGGAACGATAACCAGCAAAGCAACAGCCACTACGCATGCAAAAGCTGAAACCAAGAACTTGAAGTAGTATTGAAGTACTCACTAAGTAGCAGAAGTGTAGCAAAAATAAATGCACTTAAGCTGCTAAGTCTTAAATTTACCTACTATCAAAAAAAGTCTTCATCCGCAAAACCATCTTCTAAGTTCAAAAAAATTTAAAAAATTTACTCGTTATACTAAATGGCCAATTATAGAATTAAAGCAATTTCTACCTGTCTCGGGATGCTGTGTGCTGTAGCAGTTTCGGCGCAGAACCCAAAACCAAAAGCCACGAATCAACACGTGGTCTTTTTCGATGATTTTTCGGGTCCAAAACTGGACCGGTCTAAATGGAATGTGATTGTAACCGGGTTTCACGTAAATAACGAACAACAAGCTTATGTAGACTCTTCGGCTACCATTTACATCTCTCATAAAGCGGAAGCTGCCGGAGCGAATAATGGGGTGCTGGTGATTGAACCTAAATACAGCCTGGGTTTTGTTACGAAAGATGGAAAGAAATTTGATTTTCTTTCCGGAAGATTGGATACCCGCAAAAAAGTGGAATTTCAGTACGGCACGGCGGCTGCCCGCATGAAGTTACCTGAGGGAGCGGGCTTTTGGCCCGCCTTTTGGGCCATGGGCGATGGAAGATGGCCCGACATTGGAGAAATAGATATTATGGAAAACGTAGGTGAACCAGATTGGACGGGCGTAGCCTTACACGGTCCTGGTTATTCGGGTGAAACGCCGCTGGTAAACAAAGGCTTTCTAAAACGCGGCAATGATATAACCAAATGGCACGTTTATTCGGTAGATTGGACCAAAGATTCGTTAATATTTAAGGTAGATGATGTAATTGTTTACCGCGCTACCCGGCCCATGGTAGAACATTACGGCAGATGGTCGTACGATAATCCGAAGTATTTAATTGTTAATCTGGCTTTAGGTGGTGCTTATCCTTTTAAAACCAATGGCGTGAAAAATCCCTATAATGGTATTCCGGAAACTACCGTTCAGAAGATAAAAGAGGGGAAAGGAAAAGTATTGGTAGATTGGGTAAAAATAACAAAGCGGTTGTAAGGCTTAAATTTTATTTAAGGCTTTTTGTAAATATTATTCCGAAAGTAGCGCAAATAACTTTTAGTAAAGTGCTCAATTAGTATAATAAATTTAGACCTGGCTAGCCCATTAAACATTAGCTTTTACTAACTAAAAGTAAAGGCCATTGTTTAATACTTCAAAATAAATTCAGTTAGGTTTACCTCTTGCTCTAAGTTCATTTTCTTCCGGATCCGGTAGCGGCTGGTTTCCACTCCTCTTAAAGATAAATTGAGAAGAGAAGCAATTTCTTTACTCGAAAGATTAAGACGTAGATAAGTACATAATTTAATATCCCGGTGGGTAAGCTGCGGATAATCATTTCGTAAGCGTTTTATAAAATCCTGGTGAATTTGGTTGAAGTGAACTTCGAATTGTTCCCAGTTATTTTCGAAGTTTATCTCTTCTTCCACCGACCGTAATAACTTTCGCATGTGGTGCAGCGCTTCTCCGTCGTTAATCCGGATCATGGTATCCTGTAATTGGTCCTTCAACCGGTGAATACTGTCTAAGCTTTGCGTTACGTGCATCGCCGACGAGGCTAATTCTTTATTCTTGTGGAGGAGTTCGTTTTCCAGTTTTTCATTATTCAGTTTAATTATTTCTTTTTCGGCTTTTAATACTTGCTCGGCGTGTTGCGCTTCTTGTAATTTTAAAGCCTTGTCTTGTTCCTGTCGCAACCTTTCTCTTTCTATTATTTCTTGTTGTTTAATAAATTTTCTGAGCAATAAAATTAGTAAGAAAGCAAAAATAACATAAAAAATGTACGCCCAAATAGTTCGGTACCAGGGCGGGGCAACGGTAAAGGTATAAGTAGCTTCGGAACTGGTTTTATGGTAAATATCCTGGCCGCGCACATGAAATACATAAGTTCCCTCCATTAAATTGGTATACTCTTTTTGGGAAGCTGGTGTCCACAAGGACCAATTGGGATCGTAGCCTTCCAAAAAGTATTGATATTGCATTTTATTAGCTTCTTCGTAGGAAGTGGCGCTAAAAGTAAATCGTAACGAGTTTAATCGATATGGCAATTGTGGCGTTTTATTTGGCGGCTGAACGACCGTACTTACACCTTTTGCAAGGTAAGTTCCGCCAGATAGTAAAGAATCGCGGGAGCCAGCCGTTGTTTCTACTTTCCGGATTAAAGTAAGAAATGATGGATCGGGTAATTTACCTTCCGGAAAAGCAGGGTTGTATAAAACAAATCCTTCGTTGGTGCCAATGAAAACAGTGGAGTCATTATAATGAGCAATAAGCTCAAACCGGGAAACTAACCGACCGGCCAGTTTATTAAAAGTTTTAATTTCGATTGTATAGGTGCCATCGCCCCGCTTTTGTAACACACCCATTTCATCGCCCGCCGAAAACCAGATGTTACCTTCCCGATCTTGAATGAGCTTGCGGATATGAGTATTTTTATCAAAATATTTACTAAATTCTTCGTTTTCCTCAAAGCGATCCTTTTGTTTATTGTACTGATAAATTCCGCTTTCGCCGGTAAATACCAACTGGTTATTTATTTTAAACACATTTATAAATAAATTAGAAGGAAAGCCGTGGCGGTTATTATAAAATTTCAGGTTTTGTACTTTATCTAAACTTTCCGAAAGTTTTAATTTATAAATACCCTTATAAACATGCCCCACCCAAATATTACCAAATTCGTCTTCTTCCATTACCCGCGATGATTCCTGGAAACCACTAATCTTGCGAACAAAAACTAATTTACCCGCTTCTTTTTTATACAATAAAATGCCGGTGTACGTGCCCCCCAAAACATAGCCGGGTTTGGATTTCAACTCTAAAAATAGCCATAGGCCGGTATGGTCCGAAATTCGTACGGCTTTATTGTTCATAATGGCAAAAGGGCCATTGTGGTGCGCTAACAATATTTGTCCGTTTATTAGCTGCAAGTTATTGACCTGCCCTTGAGTACCGGCCATAAGCTGGAAAGAAGAGCTGGCAAGAGGATTTTCGTTAGCCGCCCAATTTTTGTAATACAAACCATCGTTGGTACCTAAAAATAATTTACCGGCGTGTAACAACGAAGCATAACCCGTACCCGGAACGCCGTTTTTCGCGTTAAACTGGGTAAAAGGAGAATTAATTTCTACGTAATCAATTCCATTGTTCAAGCCTAGCCATAGGTTACCAGCATTATCCTGGCAAATTTGCTGAATATGGTTGTTTTGTAATCCGTTTTCCCTGTTTAATAATTTTTGAGGATTCCCATTCTGATCTAATATCAGCAACCCACCCAACGTAGACCCAAAGGCATAGCCAATTGGCAGAGCAATAGCACAGTTAATACGATTTAATTTAAAAAAATCAGCAGCCGGAGTTGGCCATGATTTAAAGTCACTGTAATTATCGTAAACAAAAACGCCATTCTCTTGGGTAACCATTAAAATTCGGTTATTGGTAAAGGGCAGCATTTCTACTACAGTGTAGTTGCCCAATGGCTCGCTGTGCGGAATAAAAGTCGCCTGCTTGTTTTTGATTTCGTAAATACCTCTTCCGGGCACCTGAATGAATAATTGTTCCTGTACGTAAAATAAGGAACCACTTAATCCACCCGGAATCGGGAATAAGTAAATTTTCCCGTTTCGGAATACATAAAACCCGGAACTGGTGCTAAAATAAACGCCCTCGTTGGTGGGGTAAATTTTCCAGACGTCCTCAAATTCTTTAAATTTGGCCGGAATCAATGGTTTTAAAGATACATATTGCATTTGCCCTTGCGCATCGGGCTGCAAATATCCAAAATCATTTTGACCGCCTACATATATCTGGCCTTTGTTATCTTTCGCCAATGAACGAACAATGGTTTTATTCGGCAGCTCTACTAATCGCCAATTATTTCCGTCAAATTCTAAAAAACCATAAGTGTTGCCAAAAAATAATACTCCCCGGTTATCCTGTACAATAGCGCCATTTAACGGAGAAGCCTTAAAATTCTTTTGCGTATAGTTATTTATAAAGGGATTTCCCTCATTAGTAAGTTGAGCAAAAGCAGGTGTTATAAATAGGAGAACTTGAAAAATTAAAAATAGTATTCTTAGCACTTACTTTAATCTAAATTCGATTTTACTATTTTATAAAAATAATGAGTTAAACTAACCTTTCCTCCGGATTAAGGTTATTTATAAAATTTAAAACGTAAGCAAAATTCGTCGGAGAAAAGAAGGTTCGATTGGTTTGAACGTAACAAAACAGGTCTGTTTATTTTTTATCCTGCTAAACAAATTTATTCTGGTTTCTTCACACTTTCAAGTTCTTGATTTTTGTAATTGCGCTAAATTTTTTTGGAAGATAAAGGTTTCAGAAATGATATGCTTACTTGTTTTAGCACCTGTTCAATTTAAAAATTGAATTAAACATTCGCCAAGTTTCATCTTTATTTAATCCTGTTAAGTAGCCTGGCTTTTGTTAGTAGGCCTAAGCGTAATAGTAGTAAAATTCTAAGTGATTCTAGTAATGTGGCACATGAACAATTATTATTAAAAACGTCTCAAAACCAGTTACAACCAATACCAAAAGGTGAGATTTTGCGCTTTCGATTTAAAAACGCTGCTATATCTCCAGTTACTCGCTGTTGGTATAGGGCTTATATTCCAACGGTGTATATGACTGAAAATTCTGGCTGCTTGTACCATTATTTAAATGGAATTCTATATAATGTGCCTAGAATAATGGACAGCCTGATTTCCCTTAAATAAATGTCCGTTATCTTGGGGCATTTTTAGAGCCGGGTGCTATTAAGCAAGAAGACAGCCCAGTAGTTCTCTATAACCGAAGCAACATATTTCATAAACTCAACGACCGGATTGCCCGATTTATTCTGGAAGAAATTTTGCCAGAAGTACAAAAGCAGAAAATAGGTAAAAGCAAGAAATTTGAATTTTCAGAAATGCAAATAATCGCCTGAACTGCCTTTTGTTCCGAAAATGCTCTACTAATAAAGAGTCAATAAATTCAGTAAGTTTTGACAACAAGAATGCTTAAAACCTGAGTTGAAAGTTAAATCTATTATTTCCTTTAAGTCATTCTGGAAGGATCTAACCGGCAGAAAAGAGGACCCGATGTAAAGTAATTCATGTTACCTCCTTTAACCAGAAAATTGCGGTTTAATACTGCACAGGCGATTGCTTTGAACCGGTTAGATCCTTGCAAGATGAGGGATAAGATGCGTTGATGGACTTAGCTGAGTTCTAGGTGCAGGATAATCTTGTTTGGGGAGCTTTCCGGGTTACTTATTCTTACAAAAGGTAGTAAAGGCTTTATATTTTTAATCCTATCATAAGAAAAAAGTAATTTTTTATAAAGTAAAAGCCACGGGTTACTAAAACCCTGACATTTAATTTATTATCTAACCTGAACGAATTAAGCTAACTGGCGCAAATCAACCGGAATAACTCTTGATACACCTGGTTCCAGCATGGTTACTCCGTAAATTATATCCGTTGATACCATAGTTCGCTTGTTATGGGTAACCACAATAAACTGCGATTCACCGGAAAACTTCTTTACAATGTTGTTAAACTTATCAATATTGGCATCATCCAGAGGGGCATCAACCTCATCGAAAATACAGAATGGCGCTGGTTTTAACAGGTAAATGGCAAATAATAGCGAAATAGCCGTTAATGTTTTTTCCCCACCCGATAACTGATTAATGGTTAAGGGCCGCTTTCCTTTTGGCCGGGCCATAATTTCAATTTTAGATTCCAGTGGATTAGCTGGATCGGCAATAACTAAATCACAAGAATCGTCTTCAGAAAATAGCGATTGAAAAACCCGGATAAAGTTATTCTTGATCATCTCAAAAGAATCCAGGTACTTTTGCTTGGCTACCGTATCAATTTCGTTTATGGTTTGCAGCAAAGCTTCTTTCGCCTGAAATAAGTCTTCCCGTTGGGTTTTAATAAAGTTGTGCCGTTCGTTAATTTCTTCGTAGGCCTGGGCCGCCGTTGGGTTTACCGGACCAACGTTATCCAGCTTGATTTTTATTTCGGCAATTTGCTTGTTTAGCTCGTCGGTAGGCAAATCAAGAGATGCTTCCGACGATTGCATAATTTCTTCTTCCGAAATACTAAACTCCGCTAACAAGCGTTCGCGCACGGCTACTAATTTAATTTTTGTTTCGTTGGCGGCTTGTTGTACGCTGGCTACAATTTCGTCGGCGTTTTGGCGCTTGCGTTGTAGTTCGCGGATACTTTTATCTTTTAAATCAATCTCACCTCGAACGGTGAAAAACTCTTTTTCTACCTGATCCAGTTTCTGGGCAATCTCCTGGCGCTGGCTATTAAATTCTTCGAGTAAAGCCGAATTCTCTTGGATAAACTCTTCTAAAATGTAAATTTCTTCTTCGGCGTTGCTCAGTTCTTCCTCCTGCGTTTTTAATCGGGCTGAATTGGTATCAAAAGACTTTTGCTTGTAATTAATTTCCTGCTGCAAACTACCTAAGCGGTTTTTAAGCTGGTGGTATTTAATATTTTCCTGGTTGTAAAGGGTGGTAATATTTTGAATGACCTCGTTCTGCCGCGCCAAAGATTCGTTAAAAGCCTGAAATTCATTTTCCAGCCGTTTTAATTCTTGTTGTTCTTCCTCTAACTGCGGTCTTAGTTCGTAACTTTTATACCGTAAGTCTTCGAGTTGGCTGGTTAAGTCCAGAACTTTGTTCTGGCTGTTAGCTTTTAAAAGTTCGTGTTGCTCGTGCCGGACCCGAACAGCTACTAATTCCTGCTGCCATCCCGAAATATTTTTCTCTAATTGCTTGATGGCGTTTTGGTGGGTAGCATTTTGATAATTTAGTAAAACCTGTTGTTGCGTGTTGATTTTTACTTTTAATAACTCCGCTTCCTGCATCAATTGTTGTAATTCCAGAGCCAGGTTTTCGAGGTTTTGCTTGCGGCCAATCCGGTTTCCATCAAACAACCCCACGGAGCCCCCCGAAATACTCAACGGCTTTTTAATAATAGAACCATCTTTTAAGATAAAAGTGCGGTTATCCTGGCTGCTAAAATCGGGGGTTGAATCATGGGCAATATAAACTTCCTGCAAAATGTAGCGTACCAGGTTGTGGTATTTTTCGGCCGCTGACACTACTTCGTAAGCGGCTTTGTATTTGGGAGTGGAGGCGGTAGGAGAGGCTTCTAAATCTTCCACTTCATCCAGAATAATAAAATTAGCCCGCCCTTTGTTCTGATTGTTCAGTAGTTGAATTGCTTCTAAGGCATCTTCTACGGTATCCACCACGAAAAAATTCATGTAGGGCTCCAGGTAACTTTCTATTAATGCTTTGTATTCCTGATCACACACAATCAGGTCGGAGAGGAGCGGGGCTGGCTTTTGCCAGTTTTTAGATTTGTATAAAAACTTGATTGCCTCCGGAAATCCTTCCAGATTTTCAACCAAGGATTTAGTAAGATTATACTGGTTCTTCTTCGCGTCTATTTTACGGTTAATTTCCTGCAATTTAGCCCGTAGATTCTGAATTTCCGTTTCAGATTTAGTAATATTCGCCCGGAGTTCTTCTTCTTGCTGTAATAAATGTTCTAGTTCGTGGTTTTTCTGAGTTAGATTTTCTTCTAAATCGGTTAGCTCCGTACGATATTTATCGGCATGCTGCTGGTCGTTTTGCTGCGTTTGTCCAATCCGGTCAATTTCGTTGGTAAGATTAACAATCTGCATCTGGGTAATTTCCATATCCTTGCGGAGCTGGAAAACTGCATTTTGCTTAGTTCGTTGCTGGTTGGTTAAATCCTGGGCCGTATTTTGAATAATCATTTTGTGCTGATTGGCTTGTTCCAGTTCCCGGCGCGATAAACTTACCTGGTGTTCCGCTTCGGCATATTGGCTTTGCAAATCAACGGTTTCTTCCTGCAGTTGCGTAATGCTTTCCTGAGTTTGGTTAAGCGCTACCGAATCAAGGTTAATTTGCTGGTGCAGCGTGCGTAAACGTTCCTTCAGGTAATTAATTCGCTCCGATTTTAATTTTAAATCGTTTTCCAGTTGCCGAATTTTAGCTGTTTGCTCCGATAAGTTTCGCTGCTCACCAGCTAGTTGCTCCTGAATTAAATTTAGAATTGTTTTTTGTTCAAATAAGGAAGTTTCTAACTCATCTAGTTCACGGGCAAAATTCAACTTTTGATCGGATTCTTTTTGCAAATCATTTTCCAGCCGGTCAAGAGTTTGTAAATGTTGGGCAATGTTACGGCGGGCGTACTCCAGACTGTACGTTTTATATTCTTCTTTTAAACGGGAGTAACGCTCAAAAACCTTGGCTTGCCGTTCCAAGGATTTTAGGTTTTTCCCGATTTCAAATAATACGTCTTCTACCCGTTCTAAATCAGCATCGGTTTCTTCGAGTTTTTTTAAGGTTTGCTTTTTCCGGACTTTAAATTTAGATATTCCGGCGGCTTCCTCAAACAAGGTTCGACGGGAGTTTTCTTTATCGTTCAGGATCTCATCAACCATTTTTAATTCAATAATGGCGTACGAGTCTGTGCCAATACCAGTATCCAGAAATAAATCGGTTATGTCTTTAAGTCGGCAGGTTACATTATTTAGTAAATATTCGCTATCGCCGTTCCGGAAATAACGCCGGGTAACCGTTACCTGCGAGTACTCGGTGGGTAAAATGTTTTTATTGTTATCGAAGGTAAGCGACACTTCGGCGAGTTGCTGCGGTTTCCGGTTTTTGGAGCCGTTAAAAATAACGTTCTCCATTTTATCGGAACGCAAATTTCGGGTTTTCTGCTCGCCTAGCACCCACCGGATAGCATCTACAATGTTGGATTTACCACAACCGTTAGGGCCTACAATCCCGGTAATACCCTCGTTAAAATTGATCGTAACTTTATCGCCGAAGCTTTTGAAACCTTTAATTTCTAATTTTGATACTTGCATCTAATCATCAACCGGAAACTTCTCCGCCAAAACAAAAATACGATTTATTCTTTTTTATTGAAAGAAACTCGCACCTGTCAGGGAATTTGGTTTTATAATTAGTAAGTTTTTAAATTAGAGTAAGTCATCAACGCAGTTATACCCCATAGTAAGCAGTGGTTGCTCTAGCAGACTTTGATTTTCTTCTTTGGAGCCTTTCAAAGACTCCAGGCAGCGGTGCTAACTTATATGACAAGGCTGAGTTTGCCTCGTGGCCGGCGGGCCCCGTTTGGCTCTTCCGCACTCGCTAGCCAGCCCTCCTTTCCTCGACTCCGTCTGAGGAATGCCTGCGGCACCGGAATTCTAGCAGGTGCTCCACAGCCAAACTGATGTCAGATGCTAGTAGCTCCGGCTTTTACTTTTTTTGTAGTATTAGCTTGTATGAAGCCGAATTTATTAGGAATTTCGGAGAGGAGAAGCAGAACTAGGAAAGTTAATTCCGTTAATTCTTGTCATTAGTAGCAGCTCATGAAAACCATTCTTCTTCTTCTTACATTATACAAGATGTGGAAGAAAAGCTGGAGCTACTAGCAAAGATACCAGTTTGGCTGTGGAGGGCCTTCTAAGGTTTAGGTGCCGAGGAACGAGGCATTGCGAGTTACGAGCAAAGGAAGCTTAGATAAGCCTCGAAAGAGCCAAACGAGGCCCGCTGGCCATGAGGCAAACTTGAAGTTAACAAACAAGTTAGCGCCGATGATTGGAGACTTGAAAAGGCTCCAAAGAAAACGCTTACTAGCAAGCAAAATCTTAGTAGATTTTTGATGCAATTTGGTATTAATTATTACTAAACTTTACAAACATTAACTCAAAACCTGTAACTTAAAGCATGGAAGAATTTAAATGGATTTTTTATATTTTAATAGCGGTAATTATTTGGGTAGTGCGAATGTGGCTGAAAGCTTTCCAATCACCAGAGTCAACGACTGGCAACCGACCTAAAGCACCGAGTGTGTATCCGGTACCGGCTCCTCCGGCAACCTCCTATCAGGATATTTTAAAAGAAATGAAAGCCTCCAGCGAACGGGCAAAACAAGTAACTCCTCCAAAATCGCTAGAAAGACGCGCTCCCTCCGAAAGAACTGTAATGCCCGCCAGAACTTTAGAAAAAACAGATACTCGGCCGAAATCTTTAGAAACAATTCCTGTAAGTCCCAGAGAAATTATCCGGAAACCATCGGCTATAGAACAGGCTCGCCAGACCAAGCCCCCCGTTGTGCAGACTAACTCAACCATTAATTATGCTAAACTTTTGCGGAATCCGCAAAGCGTACGAACTGCTTTTATTTTGTCAGAAGTGTTGAACCGCCGGGTAGATTATTAAATAAATACCGGAATTTTAAAATTGAGTAGTAGCGTAGGAGAGAAGATTGGCGCCCATTTGTAAAGCTTGCTGCCGTTTTTCTTCCGGATCATTGTAGGTTTCCTGATCTTCCCAACCGTTACCTAAATCACATTCGTAAGAGTAAAAACAAACCAAGCGGCCCTGGAAAATTAATCCGAATCCTTGCGGCGGCTTGTTATCGTGCTCGTGAATTTTAGGTAAGCCTTTATCAAAATCAAACTTCTGGTGGTATACCGGATGGTTAAAAGGCAATTCTACAAATTCAAGCTCCGGAAATACTTTTTTCATCTCGGCCCGGATAAATTTATCTAAACCATAATTATCGTCGATGTGCAGGAAACCGCCCCCCGTTAAATATTTGCGTAAGTTCTCCGCTTCTGATTCAGAAAATACCACGTTTCCGTGGCCTGTCATGTGAACAAACGGGTAAGATAATAACTCCGGGCTACCCACTTCTACCACGGCTTCTTCCGGCGATATATTCATACGCAGGCTTTGGTTACAAAATTGAATTAAATTGCTGAGAGACGTTTTGTTTGCGTACCAATCGCCTCCGCCATTGTATTTTAATTTGGCAATTTTAAAACTGGCTTGTTGCGCATTAACGGTAGCCGCACTTACCCAAAGCAGTGCCAACAAACAAATAAAGGTTTTCATATAAAATTAACTAAGGTAATACTGATTTAAGTTCATGCACTAAATTTACGGTATGGCACGCTACCAAGGCTGCTGTTTCGGTGCGTAACCGCGAGATTCCTAAGGTAACCGGTTTTATTCCGAGGCTATAGGCCAGTTCAATTTCCTTAACGGAAAAATCTCCTTCCGGGCCTATTAATATACAAGTTTTTTTGCTCACTTGCACCTGGCTTAAAGCAGTTCGGTCATGATTTTCGAGGTGGGCGATGTACGTGTTTGCCGCATCTACTTGTCGAATAAAAGACGTAAAAGCCTGCATTTCGTTTAACTGCGGTAAATATGCTTTCACTGATTGTTTCATGGCACTTACCGCTATCTTTTCTAACCTATCCAGGTTTAAATTTTTCCGTTCCGATCGCTCACATAGTAAAAACGAAATTTCATCTATTCCAATTTCTACTGCTTTCTCTACAAACCATTCCATGCGGTCAAGATTCTTGGTGGGTGCAACCGCCACATGTACGTAAAACGATCTTTTCCCGAATTCTGGTATCTTATTTATTATCTGTAAGGCACATCTTTTAGGGTTGGCAGTGGTAATACGAGCCGTGTAAAAAGTGCCTTTCCCATCTATCAGGTTTATTTCGTCACCTTCCTGTAACCTTAATACCCGTATACTATGTTTTGATTCGTCTTCGCTTAAGGTGTACGTTTCTATTGCAATATCCGGAGTATAAAATAGGTGCATATAGGAGTTTTGAAATTTTTTTGAATAAGAATTTAGTAAGTTTTACTTAAAAGTAAGGCATACATTCTTAAGGATTATACTATTAGAATTTACGATTAAAATAGATTTAAATCTTATTATTAGAAAATTAAAAATTGTGTAATTGCTGGAGAGATTGTAGATTTACTTTATTCAAAAATACGTTATTTATTTAAAAAATTTCTAAATCTTATACATGGAACCAACTACGAGCTTATACGCGGAACCAAGTACCAAAACCCAAGGGCATCCCAAAGGTTTGTATTTGCTTTTCGCGACGGAAATGTGGGAGCGCTTTAGTTATTACGGCATGCGGGCGGTGCTGGTGCTTTTCTTAACTAAAGCCATGATGATGGATAAAGCTTTTGCATCCAAATTTTATGGTGGTTATACCAGTTTAATTTACCTGACCCCATTGATTGGGGGATATATATCTGACCGGTACTGGGGCAATCGGCGTTCCATTTTAACGGGTGGTGTTTTAATGGCCCTGGGTCAATTTGTTTTATTTGCGGCCGGCAGCACCTATGGTACTCCTCTGGGGCAAGGCTTGCTTTATTTAGGTTTGGGCGGTATGATTATAGGGAATGGCTTTTTTAAGCCAAATATTTCTACTATGGTAGGTTCGCTCTATACCCCGGAAGATAGAAGAAGAGACGCTGCTTATACTATTTTTTACATGGGCATTAACCTGGGTTCTTTTATTGGCAACACCATTACCAGTTTAGTAGGAGATACCGGCCGGCCCGAAGATTTTCGCTGGGCTTTTCTGGCCTGCGGCATTGCCATGCTTTTGGGAACCGCCTTGTTTCAATGGGGAAAAAATAAATACCTGCACACCCCCGAAGGGGAGCAAGTTGGTAATACCCCCGTTTCCTCGCCGGGAGTAAAAGGTGTATTTATGTTAATACCTGTAATGCTAGCGGTAGCCTTAGGTTTTCTTTGGATAGATACTACTACGTTTTCGGTGATTATGCCCTTGCTTATTCTATCTGCATTAGGCATTGCCGCTTTAATATTATTAGATAAATCTTTAACAGCTGGCGACCGGCAGCGGGTTTACGTTATATTTACGGTAGCCTTTTTTGTGGTATTCTTTTGGGCGGCCTTTGAACAAGCTCCTGCCTCGCTTACTTTCTTCGCCGACGAACAAATGAACCGCACCATATTTGGTTATACCTTACCCGCCAGTATTTTTCAAAATTTAAATGCTTTCTTTATTGTTACCTGTGCTCCCTTAATGGCTTTGCTCTGGACGGCATTAGGTCATCGTGGCATGGAACCACCTTCGCCCCTTAAAATGGTAATAGGTTTGGCTTTACTTGCTCTGGGTTATTTAATAATGTGTTTTGGGGTAGACGATTTACAACCCGGTATTAAAGTAAGCATGTTTTACCTGGTAGCCTTGTATTTTCTTCATTCCATTGGAGAATTGTGTTTATCACCAATTGGTCTATCTCTGGTGAATAAATTAGCGCCTTTAAAATTTAGTTCTTTGTTAATGGCCGTGTGGTTTTTAGCAAATGCGGCAGCTAATTACCTGGCTGGTTTCATGAGTAGTTTATACCCGGAGGCGGGCAAACCTGCTCCTAATTTATTTGGTTATGAAATAACTGACTTATATAGCTTCTTTATGGTATTTGTGGTTTCAGCAGCGCTGGCTTCTTTAATATTGTTTTTAGTAAATCGTAGGTTGGTTAAGATGATGAATGCTCCCGTATAATTCTATAGTTGGTAAGTAAGAACAGCCGGTAATTAGAGCAATTACCGGCTGTTTTTGTTTTAAGCAGTTTAAGACGTTTGGTTAATATATTTAAAGAATTATAATTTATTTTAGAAGTGGATAGTACTCCCGCCAATTGCCATAAAACCTAAATCTTAACGAGAACTTAAAGCTTATTCAGCTATGTTGACACAGTAATCTATCCTGATAAAATATAAAATATGTTAAAAACTTACTTTTCGGCGGCTTGTTTAGCTTTAACTGTTTTGTTTACTAGCTGCGACGAAATAGAAAAAATTATTCTGGATGAGCCCAAAGAAGAAACTTATACTGGTTTTACTACTTACGTTATTCCGGAAAATAATCATTACACAAACAATAATATAGGATTAGTTACATCGAACAAGCTTAAATTTATTGTAAAATTTGATAAATCGGCTGTTTATATTACCAAGGATAAAGGGAACCAGGCTGATATAAACAAATTGTATGGGTTTTCTGATTGCGGTTCTGACCACCAGAGTAATAGTGCGCGCTTTGGCTGGCGTTGGTACAATAATCAGTTAGAAATTCTAGCTTACACGTATAAAAACCAAACCCGTAACGAAGAATTTATTACGGCAGTTGAATTAAACAAAGAATATGAATACGAGCTGGAAGCTTTAGATGGTAAATACGTTTTTAAGCTGGATGGTAAAACCGTTGAGATGGAACGTGGCTGCTCCGGTAATTCCAATAAATACAAGCTGTTCCCTTATTTTGGCGGCGATGAAACAGCCCCGCACAATATTACCATTTTAATAAAGGAATTACAATAAAATGCTAGTATAAGCATTCGTTTAAAGTGGTGGTTATAATATTGTAAAACAAAAAGCCCCGGAAATTTACGGGGCTTTTTGTTTATTTTAAAAGGGGAGGATCTTACATCATGCCACCCATGCCGCCCATGCCACCTGGCATACCAGCACCAGCGCCAGCTTTTTCTTCTTCTGGCTCATCAGAGATTACGCAATCGGTAGTTAATAACATACCGGCAATAGAAGCAGCGTTCTCTAAAGCTAAACGGGTAACTTTAGTTGGGTCGATGATACCAGCCGCGAACAAGTTTTCAAATTTGTCTTCGCGAGCGTTATAACCGTAATCATCTTTGCCTTCGCGTACTTTCTGAATAATTACAGAACCTTCACCACCAGCATTTGATACAATAGTACGAAGCGGAGCTTCCAGAGCAGTACGGATAATGTTTACACCGGTTAACTGGTCGTCGTTCTCAACTTGTACGTCTTTCAGGATTTCGATGGCCCGTACCAGAGCAACACCACCACCAGCTACAACACCTTCTTCAACGGCAGCGCGGGTAGCGTGTAACGCATCATCTACGCGGTCTTTCTTTTCTTTCATTTCTACTTCGGTAGAAGCACCAATGTAAAGAATAGCCACACCACCAGATAATTTAGCTAAACGTTCTTGTAATTTTTCGCGGTCGTAATCAGAAGTGGTAGTTTCCATTTGCGCTTTAATTTGCGCAATACGGCCAGTGATTTCAGATTTTTCGCCTTTACCATTAACAATTGTAGTGTTGTCTTTGTCAATGATAATTTTTTCAGCCTGTCCTAAGTAATCTAAAGTAGCGTTTTCTAATTTGAAACCTCTTTCTTCAGAAATTACCTGACCACCGGTTAATACGGCGATATCTTCTAACATGGCTTTACGACGGTCGCCGAAGCCAGGAGCTTTAACAGCAGCAATTTTTAAAGAACCACGCAGTTTGTTTACTACTAAAGTTGCCAGGGCTTCGCCGTCTACATCTTCTGCAATAATAACTAATGGCTTACCAGTCTGAACTACTTGCTCTAATACAGGCAGTAATTCTTTCATGGTAGAAACTTTTTTGTCGTAGATTAAAATGAAAGCGTTATCTAAATCTGCTTCCATTTTCTCTGGGTTGGTTACGAAGTAGGGAGATAAGTAACCACGGTCGAACTGCATACCTTCTACCGTTTTTACTTCGGTTTCAGTACCTTTTGCTTCTTCAACGGTAATAACGCCATCTTTACCTACTTTATCCATCGCATCGGCAATCATTTTACCGATTTCAGCATCGTTATTAGCAGAGATAGTACCTACTTGAGAAATCTCACTTGAATTTTCAATTTTTTTGGATTGAGTTCTCAGGTTTTCCACTACTGCCTGAACGGCTTTGTCGATACCTCTTTTCAGATCCATTGGGTTGGCACCGGCAGCTACGTTTTTAGAACCGGCAGTATAAATAGCCTGGGCTAATACGGTAGCAGTAGTAGTACCATCACCGGCCTGATCAGCAGTTTTGGAAGCAACTTCTTTTACTAACTGAGCACCCATATTTTCGATAGGATCTTTCAGCTCAATTTCTTTTGCAACAGTTACCCCATCTTTGGTAATAGCTGGTGCTCCGAATTTTTTATCGATTACAACGTTACGGCCTTTTGGACCGAGGGTAACTTTAACAGCGTTGGCCAGTTTATCTACACCAACTTTAATTTTATTACGGGCATCGGTATCAAACGAAATATTCTTAGCCATAATTTTTTAAGTCTTTAAATAATAAATAATAAGTTTAGTTAGTTTTTACAGATAAAAGAGCGGTTATATTAAACTACCGCAAAAATATCAGACTCACGCATAATCAGGTAATCCTGACCATCAATGGTGATTTCAGTACCGGCATATTTACCGTATAAAACCTGATCGCCGACCTGCAATTGCGGTTTAACTAAAACCCCTTGCTCCGAAACTTTTCCTTCACCTACTGCCACAATTTCACCTCTTTGTGGTTTTTCTTTGGCAGTGTCCGGAATAATAATACCTGATTTGGTTTTTTCTTCAGCTGCTGCCGGAGCAACAATTACTCTGTCTGCTAATGGTTTAATGTTAATTGCCATAGGTTTTTCTATAGTTTAATAGTTTAAAGTAAATATGGATGTTCTAATTAAGTTCGTTTTTAAAGCAGATGCTTCTAATTGTTAGGCGTAAGGTTTCTAACATTTCTTGTGCCAAGCCTGTTTTCATGACTAATGTCGTCATTTTTTCAGTTTTATCTATCGGCAACCTGTCAGAACTGTCAGATTAGTCTGTCAGTCTAAAAAAGCGTGTCACTTTCCCGATCAAACCTCTTTACCGATAACCCTGGAAAAAAAATTAAAGATGCATAAAATAAAATACCGGCATTGCTTTGGGCAATCCCGGTATTATGATTAGTTGGTGATTAAAGTATTACTTGGTAGTGTCAGTAGTTACGCCCGGAGTACTAACGGCTGGCTGCTGGGCAGGAGTAGTAGTACCAGCTGGTGTTTTAGTGCCGGCTGGCGGAATAACTGGTGCGGCTGCCGGAGCGGCTCTTTCCTGGCTAGCTTTTTCTACGTTTACACTGCGCGACTCAACCGCACTGCTATTTTCGTCAAGAATTACGTGCGAAGTTAAAGTGAGTAAAACTAGAGCAATTGCAAAACCCCAGGTTAATTTCTCGAGTAAGTCGCCGGTTCTTTTTACACCCATTAATTGACTGGAACCTGCGCCAAATTGACTTGATAAACCTCCACCTTTTGAATTTTGGGACAGAACTACTAAAATAAGTAGAACACAAACAAAAATAATGATACAAATAAGGGCAATGTACATATAAGTTATAACTGGTTTCTTAAATTTTCAATTTGAGACGCAAAGTAAGCTTTTTTTTCTGGTATTTTAACTATCAGATGCTCATAAATTTTGATAGCTTTCTTAAGTTTTCCTTGCTTTATCAAAATAGTAGCCAAGTTTTCTGAAGCTAGGTTTTTGGTGTTTTTCGTGCTCTTAAAAGCTAAATCATCCTGAGGCTCCGTCCGCAGTTTTTCGTTCGAAAAAGTTTTTAGCTTTGGATTAGCTTTTAAGAACTGGTCAATAATTTCAAACTGCCGGCCTACCGGAGTAATTTTGGGCGGATCGGTTGGGGTTAAGTAATTTTGTTTGCTGTACTCTAATATTAAATCCGGGTAAAACTGCAACGGCGTATGACGGGTTACTTCGTCTTTTACTTGTAATAACTCGCCTAAACGGCTGGAGCCCATCCAATAACCTACCTGGTTGGAGAGAAAAACATCGCGAATAAATTCTTCGTTAGTAGCTGCTTTTAATTCACCAGGTAAATATTCATCTTGCTCCGGCTGAAACAGATAAGTATCAAAATTCGCTAGTGTTTGGTTTAAAGTTCCTTCTTCCGGTTCTTCCGGCACTTCTAATTCGTACCGAATAATTTCAGCTGGTTCCTGCGTAATTGGGGTAGATTCCAAGTCCTGTTCGGAGCCATTATTATTTATTTCAACTGGATTTTCTTTTGGTGAAGAAGAGGTATTAATTTTCCATTTTTCAACCTGTAATAATTCATCTACCTCGTCTTTTGTAAATGAAGTTGTCGGTTGTAATGGAGTTACCGCTTCTATTTCCGGAACAGATAACGGTGGTTCTTCCACAACAGGCAAATCATTAGGTAAAGTAGTTTCTAATTCTGGTGAATAAGGAATACTTTCTACTTCATCCAATACAATTTCCGAATTCTCTATTTCTGTTACTTCTTCATCAGGTAAAATAATTATTTCGACTGATTCGGTATGGTCCTTTTCTTCCGGAGAGATAGAAAGAGAATTGGTGGCTAATGCGGAGTTTGCTGTAGTACTTTCTGGTGCAGGTTCTGCCACTTCTACCTCATCTTCACTGATGGGGGCACCAACTTGGTTTTGCTCCGTATCATCCGGTTCAATCAGATGATTAGAGTTATTTAAAACCGGTTTTTCCGTTTGAGTTTCGGTATACTCTTGTTCGTTAATGGCAGCAAGCGAAACGGCAGCGTCAGAAGTGTAGATTAATTTTTTTAGTAAATGTCGGTTAGTAGCGTAAGCCGCTGCTTTGCGCAGCTTTTGGTTCGACAGCATACTACCTTTATCCAACGACGCTTTTGCAATAAGCAAATGAGCCGTTTGGCAATACGGGAAATTCTTAACCAACTTTTCCAATTCTTCCACATCCTGATCGGAGAGCGCCGAAACGTGGTTCATCATTTGGAGTAAAGCTGATTTATTCATGCTATTTGTTAAAAGGTTGAAAAGTTGGAAGGTTGAAAAGTTAAAAGGTTAAAATTTGGAAGACTATAAAGTTTAGTTGTTTATATTAATTCAATCAACAAAAGCATAAATCGCAAAACTTGAAAATATATTCTTGCACTTATTAGATAATGGAAAATATAATTTTAACCTTCTAACATTCAAACCTTTTAACCCACTACCAATTAGCCAGAGATTTATTAAATACGTCCATAACCAACTGTTCTACGATTGGGCGCAAGGCGGCATTATCAATCGAGGAAATATTCTGATTTTGTTGAAAATCGCGAAAAGCGGAGAAAGATTGTTCAAAATCCTGCTTCGGATCTTTGTTGTTTTTGTACCGTACCTGCAAGCTTACAGTTAGTCGGTTAACGGAAGCCACATCTGTTTCTCCTTGTTTCTGTAAAGCTGCCGGACTAAAATTAAAAGACAATATCTGTCCTTCAAACTGTAAATCTCCGTTTTGCGGAATTAATTTTAAATTAGTGTTACGCTGAAAATAATCTCTAAATTCTTCGCTTACCAATTGCGTTAAGTTAGAAGGTCCCTGGCCGGAGTTATTCTCAAAGTTGAGAACGCTCATGGTTTTAATAGATGGATCGATGTTAGTACCGGTGAAAGAATAAACACCGCAACCGGTTAAAGTAAAAGCAAGCCAAAAGAATAAGCTTGTTTTAAATACACTATAATTCTTCAATGTCGTATTGTTTTAATTTGCGGTAAAGAGTTCGCTCCGAAATGCCTAAATCATGAGCCGCGTACTTCCGTTTATTATTATGCTTTTTAAGAGCCTTTAAAATCATTTCTTTTTCTTTACTTTCTAAAGATAAGGTCTCTTCTTCGGTTTCATGCGGAATGTCTTCTACTTTATCGTAATCATCGGAATCCTCATTTACCGAAAGTAAAATATTATCTGATTTCTCCGGGGTTGAATAGTTATGACGATCAATGTCGTCCATGTTTTCAAAAAGATGCCCGTGTTCCTGTAAAATAGAAGCTTTATTCGTTTGCGGGCTAATAAATTCGTACACTAATTTTTTTAAATCAGTTACGTCTTTTTTCATGTCAAAAAGCACCTTGTAAAGCAGATCACGCTCCGAGAAATTTTGCTCGTTTTTACGAATGCCAGGAAGTACCATAGGTAACGAACTTACCTCTTCTTGAGGTAAATAATGGCGCAACTTAGTACTATCAATTTCCCGATCGTACTCTAAAACGGAAATTTGTTCCGCAATATTTTTTAATTGGCGAATATTCCCCGGGAAACGAAAACGTTGCAGTTCAATTACCGCATCGGGGGTTAAGGTTACGGGCTTAACGTGGTATTTCTCGGCAAAGTCTGCCGCGAACTTCCGGAATAATAAGTATACATCATCTCCCCGGTCCCGTAAAGGGGGTACGGTTATCGGCACTGTATTGAGCCGGTAATATAAATCTTCGCGAAAGCCACCTTCCCGAACTGCATTTAGTAAATTTACGTTGGTAGCCGCTACTACCCGCACATCCGTTTTTTGTACTTTAGAAGAGCCTACTTTTATAAATTCGCCGTTTTCGAGTACCCGCAGCAACCGAGCCTGGGTACCTAAAGGCATCTCGCCAATTTCATCCAGAAAAATGGTGCCGCCATTGGTTACTTCAAAATAACCCTTACGCGCTTCTTGCGCGCCGGTGAAGGAGCCTTTCTCGTGGCCAAATAATTCGGAGTCGATGGTTCCTTCCGGAATAGCCCCGCAGTTAATGGCTATAAACTGGCCGTGCTTACGGGGACTTAAGTGATGAATAATTTTCGAAAACGATTCTTTTCCGCTACCGCTCTCGCCGGTAATAAGTACGGTCATATCGGTGGGAGCCACTTGTACCGCTACCTGAATGGCATAATTGAGCAAAGGTGAATTACCAATAATACCAAATCTTTGTTTTATACTTTGTATTTCTGATTGATTCATGTTTTATTAGTCCATAGACCATAGTCAATAGTCCATAGTTGATAGTCTACTGACCTGTATCCATGGAGATATTTAGTTAACCCACTGACCATAGTCATGAAATATTTATTAATATTTAAAGCTATATCTAAATATATTAGCATTTATAAATCAACATAGTCCGTAGTCTGTCGACTATTGACTAATCAACGGCTTCGCCTATTAAAGTACCAACCGAACAATCTGTAACTAAAACATTCACGTAATCCCCTTTTTGGAAATGTTGCTTCGGAAACACTACTACTTTGTTCTGATCGTTACGACCACTTAAATGCTCCGTCGATTTTTTAGAATATCCTTCTACTAAAACCCGGTGTACTGTATTTAAAGCTAATTGATTGCGCTGCAAAGAAAGCTGGCGTTGCTTCTCGATAACTTCGGCTAAGCGGCGTTTTTTTACTTTCAGTGGCACATCATCTTGTAATTTGCGGGCAGCTAGGGTACCAGGACGTTCGGAATAGTAAAACATGTACGAGTAATCGTACTGTACGTAATCCATTAAGGTAAGCGTATCCTGGTGTTCTTCTTCCGTTTCGGAGCAGAAACCCGTAATCATATCTGATGAAATACCACAATCTTCGCCTAAAATCCGGCGAATAGCATCTACCCGGTTCAAATACCAGTCACGGTCGTAGGTCCGGTTCATTAATTCCAGAATCCGGGAGTTACCGCTTTGTACCGGCAAATGAATGTAATTACAAATATTGTCGTACTTTTTTATGGTATACAAAACCTCGTCGGTAATATCTTTGGGGTGTGAGGTAGAAAAACGAACCCGTAAATTAGGGTTTACCTGGGCCACCCTTTCCAGCAATCCGGCAAAATTAATATTTACTGAACCATCTTCGGATATATACTGGTAAGAGTCTACGTTCTGACCTAATAAGGTAACTTCTTTAAATCCATTAGATACTAAATCTTCTACTTCCCGGATAATGGAGAAAGGTTCCCGGCTCCGTTCGCGTCCGCGCGTAAAAGGTACTACGCAAAAAGAACACATGTTATTGCAGCCCCGCATAATGGAAACAAACGCCGAAACCCCATTTGAATTTAACCGGATCGGATTAATATCAGCGTAAGTTTCTTCGCGCGATAAAAGTACATTAACGGCTTTTTGGCCATTATCTACTTCGTTTAGTAAATTTGGTAAATCGCGGTAAGCATCTGGTCCTACTACCAAATCCACAATCTTTTCTTCTTCCAGGAAGTTCTTCTTTAAACGCTCGGCCATACAACCCAGAACTCCTATAATTAAACCCGGACGGCGTTTCCGCAAACCGTTAATATGCACCAAACGGTGCCGAACCGTTTGTTCCGCTTTTTCACGTATCGAGCAGGTATTCAGAAATACTACATCTGCTTTGTTAATGTCAGAGGTAGTATCAAAGCCTTCTTTAAATAAAATAGAAGTTACTATTTCGCTGTCCGAGAAATTCATTTGGCAGCCGTAACTCTCAATATATAATTTCCGGAAATGGCCGGTATTTGTCTCCGCGCTGATTTTGGTTTCGCAAGCGGCTTGTTCCGCCGTGCGGTTATCAATAAAATCCAGATCTACCACTAAGTTGTTCATGCTATTCATTTAAAGAGGGCAAATTTACAAATTTTATTTTGAATGACAGAATGGCAGAGATATTAATATTGAATAAAAGACAAACCTAAAACTGAACGAAAACACCAGAGGAGTTATTTGCCTGATAGCTGAATAAATACGAATAATTAACTATTCCCTTTAGCCAATGTTTGATTAACCAATTAGATTGGATGAACTAAATTGGTTAAGCTTTAATAATATTTACTAAATATAAAGAACTTCCAAGGTTCGAATAATAAGAGAGGTTATTATTAGGTAAAAGGTTTATTTACTTACTAAAAACCGATATTATAAGTAGTTTAAGATTTAATGTTATTGTTTAATTAAATAGTTATTAACTGTTGATTATCTTTAATATAGATTCAGATTTAAGTAAACATTCTTCGTATTCTTTTTCCGGATCCGAATCGTAGGTAATGGCACTTCCTACCGCAAAAGATAAGTGTTCATTTGACTGGTTGTATTGAATACTTCGGATAACCACGTTAAAATCAAAATTACCATTTGGTAAAATATAGCCCAAACTTCCGGAGTATAAACCACGAGCAAAGTTTTCGTAATGATCAATTAAGCGCATAGCCTGTATTTTGGGGGCACCGGTCATGCTGCCCATCGGGAAAGTACAACGTAATATTTGGCTTAAGGGAGTTGTTGGAGCTACCTGGGAACGGATAGTAGTAATCATTTGATAAACCTGCCGGAACGCGTAAACGGAAAACATTTCTTCAACTTTTACCGTGCCGATTTTGGAACATCGGGCCAGGTCGTTCCGCACCAAATCCATAATCATCATGTTTTCCGCAATTTCCTTTTCGTTGGTAGCTAATTCCTGTTTTAATTGTTCGTCTTCTATAGCAGTTTGCCCCCTGCGGATGGTGCCTTTAATAGGCTGGGCAATTAAGGTATTTCCGGACTTTTTTAAAAAACGTTCGGGCGAGGCACATAGCAAATAACGGTCATTCACCTTGTAAAAGCCGGCAAATGGCATTGGCGAAAGTTGATTTAAAGCATTAAACACTGTTATTGGATTGAAAGCTTTTACCTCGGCGTGAAATTCCTGGCAGTAATTAAGTTCGTAAACATCCCCCTCCAGAATCTGTTTTTTTATTTTATTTACCTGCCGGATATACTCTTTTTTTGAAATACTTTCTTTTACTTGAATGGATTGTTCTGATATTTTATCCGGTAAAGGAGTATTTAGTATTTCTTTAAATAGATGGTGACAATCGTTTGATTTAGAATAAATAATAATAAAATTTTCCCTAAAATTAATAGTGATTTCAGGATAAAAGTAATGCAAAACTGGAAATTGAATTTTATCCGTATGGCGGGTAGTTAAGGGTTCAATTTGGTTTTTTAATTCGTAGCTGAGAATACAACACAGGGTTTGCTGAATATTATCGACTTTGGTTTGTAAAGAATCTAAAGCCTTATCTTGGTTAATCGTCAGAAAAGTATTACTAACCGCCAGAAAGTTTTGAAAACCTTGGTGAGGGAACGCAATCTGGTTCGGTTCGTAATATGCTACCTGTGGAAACGAGTTCGCCCAGTGTAAGGCTTTCTGTTTAAACTCGGCCAAAGAAATGGGTAGTGGATCAACCGAAAATGCCTGTTGAAACATAATCTATTTGAGAGTAATAGGTAAACTGGTTATTACGTTCATTTACGGCAGAACGTATTGATAAACTCTTTATCTCTTAAAAGTAAATTCCAGGTGATTAAGATAGAAACTCTGGTACAGGAATAACAAAAAAGGATGGCTATTGGCCATCCTTTTTTGTTATATTCTTTTCGTTATTAGACTTAGATAACTGCTTTTTGCTCTACATCGGCGAAAATACGACCGCAGTGCTCACAAACAATAATCTTTTTGTGTGAAGCAATATCTGACTGACGTTGTGGCGGAACAGTGTTAAAGCAACCGCCGCAAGCATCGCGTTTTACGGTTACTACGGCTAAACCATTGCGCACATTCTGACGAATACGGGTGTAGGCATTTAACAAACGGTCTTCAATATTCTGAACAGCTTTTTCGCGGTCCGTTAAAAGTTTGCGTTCTTCTTCCTCGCTCTCCGAAACAATAACGTTTAATTCACCAGTTTTAGAGTTAAGGTCTTTGCGACGTTCATCTAATCTTTGCTTTGTGCCGGCAATTTCGTTGTGTTTTTGATCTATTTGATAGTAGGCTTCTTTGATTTTCTTTTCAGAAATCTGAATTTCTAACCGTTGCAGTTCTACTTCTTTGGTAATGGCATCGTATTCCCGGTTATTACGCACATTTGATTGTTGGTCTTCGTATTTCCGGATGAGACCTTCAGAATCTTTAATGGCTTGTTTTCTGGCGGCAATAGTTTGATTTAGGTTTTCTATTTCTTCATCAAATTTGTTTACCCGAACTTCGTAACCGGCTATTTCATCTTCTAAATCCCTAACTTCTTCCGGTAAATCTCCCCGAACACGTCTTATTTCATCTAACTGGGAATCTATTTGCTGAAGCTTCATGAGGGCTTCCAATTTACTAGCTACGGTACTTTCCATTTAGTGCTTAACTATAACTGACAGGATTGGTATTTACTTTTGATAACAAGACTGCAAAATTAGTAAAACTTTTTTTAATAATATCATAAAATAATTCCTTTGTGAAAACTTCGCTTTCATAATGGCCAATATCGGCCAAAATTATTTTATTTTCGGCGTCAAAATACTCGTGGTATTTTAAATCGGCCGTTATAAATACGTCGGCTTGTTGCCGGATAGCATCTTTAATCAGGAAACTGCCGGTTCCGCCACATACCGCCACTCTTTTAATATTCTGCTGCCGGAAACGGGTGTGTTTTACTAAATTTAAATTCATGCTTTGTTTTAAGTGCTCTATAAAAGCTTTTTCGGGTAAAGATTCCGGTAGTTCACCTATCATACCTGCTCCTACTTCCTGGTTAAGGTTGGTAAGCGGAATTATATCATAGGCTACTTCTTCGTACGGATGAGATTCGCGCAAGGCATTTAATAAAGTACTTTCTATGGGAGTGGGAAAAATAACTTCTATCCGGTCTTCGTTAACGTATTCCTGTTTATTTATTTCTCCGATGGCCGGGTTAGCATTACCGGTTGGTTGGAAGGAACCCGTTCCGGTTACCTGGAAAGAACAACTTTTGTAATCGCCAATATTGCCGGCACCTGCCATGTGAAGCGCTTGCAATACAGTTTCAGTATTTTCGACGGGTACAAAAGTGATAAGTTTGCGGAGCAATCCGGATTTAGGAGCTAAAATTTTCCGGTTTTGTAAACCTAGCTTTTCGCAGATTTTATCATTTACCCCGGTTAAAATACTATCCAGGTTGGTATGGCAGGCGTAAATAGCCAGATTATTTTGCAAAGCTTTTATAATTACTCTTTCAACTGAATTCTGGCCGGTTAATTTTTTTAGAGGTTTAAAAATAACCGGATGATGAGCAACTATCAGATTACAGTTATTTGCCAAAGCTTCTTCTATTACCTCTTCGGTACAATCCAAGGTTAATAAAACTCCGGTAACGGTATCCGCGGGGTTTCCGGTTTGCAAACCCGCATTATCATAACTTTCCTGGTAGGAGAGAGGCGCTGATTTTTCGAGTAGGTTGGTTATTTCTCTTATTTTAGTCATGGTAGCAATTGATAATTTTAGATTCGGACTGTTTTAAGCCTAAAAATATTTTAATTTTGCCGTCAAATTACGAGCGGCATGAACGTAAGCCAATTTTTATTGTATCCTTTTTCGCTGCTCTACGGTGCCGTAATGGCGGTGCGTAATCAGTTATACGATCAGCAATATTTTTCTGCAACTAAATTTCCGATGCCGGTTATAAGTGTCGGTAACTTAACGGTAGGCGGCACGGGCAAAACCCCGCACGTAGAATATTTACTGCGGTTACTCTCCAATAAAAAAGTTGCGACTCTTAGCCGAGGCTATAAACGCCAAACTAAAGGTTACTTACTGGCAGATACCTCTGCCTCGGCGGCTACCTTGGGCGACGAACCTTTTCAATATTTCCTCGATTTTCCGGCAACTACCGTAGCGGTTGCGGAAAATCGGGTAATTGGAATAAAACACTTGCTTCAGCAGCAACCAGATTTAGAAGTAATTATTCTGGACGATGCTTTTCAACACCGCCCGGTGCAGCCTTCCCTAAATATTTTATTAACTGATTACTCGCGTTTATTTTACAAAGATTCAGTTTTACCGGCGGGTCGTCTGCGCGAATTTCCGAAGGGAGCAAACCGGGCTGATGCTGTAGTAGTAACTAAATGCCAAACTGCTTTGCCGCAGGAGAAAATGAAAATTATCCGGCAAGCTATTATTCAAACCGCCGGTAAAACTGTGCCGGTATTTTTTACCCGCTACGAATATGGTACGCCAGTAGCTTGCAGTGCAAATGTAAAATTTACTCCAGCTGTACTATTAATAACGGCCATTGCTCAACCGCAGCCTTTAGAAGAATATTTGCAGCAGCAAGGCTATCAGATCTTGCACCATTATCGTTTTCCTGACCATCACGCGTACACAGAAAAAGATATACAGAAAATTTTATCAGACTGGCAACGTTATGCTCTGGATAAACCGGTAAGTGTCCTTACTACCCGAAAAGATGCAGTTAAACTGGTTGAACCTAAATTAGCTGCTATCTGGCAAACAATGCCTTTATTTTATATTCCGGTAAAAGTAAATTTTTTAATAGATCAAATTAATTTTGATAACCTTATTTTAAATCATGTGGCAGGTAAGAGGTAAAGAAGAACTGGAAATTAATTAATTTTGAACGTGAAGTATATTCAAACCGTCTTAGCCTCGTTTTTATTTTGCCTTCTGGTATTTTCTACTGCCCAGGCGCAAATCTTAAATGATTCTACCGTTAACCTTTACAGTCCTAAAACCACCAAGGTAATACGGGAAGATTTAATTTTCCGGGGTAATTATAATTTACCCACCGTAGATACTGCCCTTACAAACTTACAGCAACTGCGAAACTGGTACCACGATACTACCTTTTACCAGGATTTAGGCAATTTAGCTACTCCGGCTAAGCGCTTGCTCTTTACCTTGCCCGAACAAATTGGAGCCCGTTTTGGTCGTACTATTTTTGACCGTTATAACCTGAACCCCGCCAATCAAACGTATTATGATACTAAGTCACCTTTCTCGCGCTTAAATTATGTTCAGGGGGCAATGGGCAGCAGATTTTTGATGGTACTTTTAGCCGCAATGTTAATGAGAACGCTAATGTAGGCTTCACGTACGAGCGTATCGCCAGTGAAAAATTTTATGGAAGCAGTAATGTCCGTGGATCGAGGCAAGTAGAAAGAACAGGAATTACTTTTTTTACTCACCTGCAAACCAAAGAAAACCGGTATCATTTATTTGCCAACGTGCGGTATACTGAGCAAGCCATGCTCGAATCCGGCGGTATCCGTCCCGATCCACTGGATGAAGGCAGTTTAGATAGTTTATATGAAACCGACGAAGTACAGGTATATCTATCTTCAGCATCGAACCGTGAGTACCGTAAAAATGTACATTTGAGTCAGGTGTTCCGTATAGCAAATGAACACCTGAAAGTTTATCATACTTTTGATTACTATTCGCAGTTTAATCGATTTAAAGACAATGCTTTAACTTATAATAACGACAGTACAGGCAGGAAAACGAGTTCTTATTTTTATCCGGCGACTTATTATGATTCGGCACGCACCAACGAAGCAGCTGACTTTCGGTTTCTGGAAAACTCCATTGGCATTATGAGCGACAGTAAACTGCATTTTTTTAAAGGGTATTTTAAACAACGCAATACGAGTTACCTAAATAGTTTAATAAATGTAGAAAAAGAGGTAACTCCACCAACTGATACCATAAATCTAAGTTTTAAAAGCAAAGAAAGACAATACTTTTTAGGTGGACAGGCCGAGTTTAAGTTTAGAGATATATTTGATATTACCGCTAATGGCGAGTATCAGTTATTTAAAGATTATAGGTTAGAAGCAGCCCTTCGCCTAAAATTCTTAACGGTAGCGCAAACCCGCATGTCGTATTCACCTACTTACACCCAACAACGATTACTGTCGAATCACTTTGATTGGGAAAATAATAATTTCCAGAATACCGTTGCCGATCGAACGTCTATTCGGGTTAACGGCAAGTTGTTTCATAATACTTTAGATGTAGAATTTGCCCGTACGAACCTGCAGAATTACATTTATTTTGACACTGATGCAGTTCCAAGGCAAACTAGCCAACAGTTGCAACTATATACTTTAAGCTTGCACCATCATTTGGGGCTAGGCTCCTTTCATTTCGATAATACTTTTAATTACACCGACAATACAAAAGCTGAAGTTATCCGGGTACCGAAATGGATGGTAAATTCTAAAGTTTATTTTGAAGGCCATTTATTTAAAAAGGTGTTGTATGGCCAGGTGGGTGCCGAAATGTTTTTGCAAGATCAATTTTACGCCGATGCCTACATGCCGGCTAACCAGCATTTTTATTTGCAGAATACTTTCCTGTTGCCTTCTTACCCGGTTATAGATGCCTTTATTACGGCTGATATAAAGTCGTTAAATATTTTTATTAAAATGGCCCACGTAAATCAAGGGTTTCCGCGAGACGGATATTTTACTACACCCATTTATCTGGGACAGCCCCGCAATTTAACTTTTGGTATTCGGTGGATGTTTTTTGATTAAATGGTTAAAAGGTTACAAGTTGCAAGTTGCAAGTTGTGTTTAAAAGAAAGATTTTATTAATCGTATAACTAGTATCAATCCCAGTTTCAACAAACTCCTGCTTACTTGTAATAGAATAACTTAAAACTTTAAACCTATAATCTGTAACTTACAACCTGCAACTTGTAACCTAATGGAAGAAGCAACTAATCCGGGTAAAACTATATTGAAATTAAAATTACCTACCGATCCGCGTTGGGTAAATATAGCAGAAAAAAATATCCAGGAAATTTTGATTGATCATGCATACTGCGAGCAGAAGGCGGCTACATCGGCTATTTCTTTAATTGTTAAATACCCTGATAAAAGTAAATTGGTTGACGAGATGACGGCCTTAGTTGCCGAAGAATGGGGCCATTTTGAACGGGTTTTAGAAGAATTAAAAAAACGTGGTTATGAACTGGGGCGCAACCGTCCGGATGAATACGTTGTAGAATTAAGCAAACACATAAGAAAAGGTGATAAGCGCGAACGCCAGTTAATGGACCATTTGCTGGTAAATGCATTAATTGAAGCCCGGAGTTGCGAACGCTTTAAACTGCTCTGGAAAAATATTCCCGACGAAGGATTGCAAAAATTCTATTACGAGTTAATGGCTTCAGAAGCAGGGCACTACGTTAGCTTTGTAAAACTAGCCAAAGAATACATGCCCGCCGAAGTAGTAGACGCCCGTTTGCAGGAACTTCTAAAAATTGAAGCCGAAATCATCCAAAACCTGGAACACCGCCCGGATAGAATGCATTGATTTAGTTACTGGTTGATTGTTGTTGGCTTTTGAAATAAAAGGAAAATTACTAATGCTCACGAATAACGAACTACCAACTACTAAAATTAGATACCAGGATTTTTACCTAAAAGTGTATTTTATTCCGAGTTGAAAAAGTATACTGGCATTGGAAAAGCTTGTTCCGCTTGAAGAATTTAAAGCCTTGGTGAGTGGGATAGCTATCCCAATTTGGGAAGTAGCTTTTAAACGTTTTCCGTAACTTACTACTAGTACAGGTTCAGTTAACAGTGCACTCACATTTTTATAACTGGCAGTATCGGCATAAGCAGTATAGTTTAACTCACCAAATCTTACAACGGAAAAACGGTTTGCAAGGCCCACTTCTAAATTGTCAGCCGCTGATTTCCTTACTGAAATTTGTAAAAATGGCTTTTTATAACTACTTCTCCATTCCTGATAACTCGAGAAATCCCGGTCCGATCTGTTTTTTTATTCATTATACCAGAGCTTAATCCAGCAAATATTTCTACTTGCGTAAAGGGTTTTCCTGGCAGTAGAAAATAATAACCTAATGCACCTTCCGCATAATGGCTTTTCATTTTAAAATAAACCGAGTTAAATATGCCAATCGTAGAAATAGTTTGATGATTGTAAACACCTCCTGCCATTACGGTAAATCGGTTAGAAAACGAATAAGAAGCATTAGCCTGAATACCTAATACCCGGCCATAACCAGCACTAGCTTTTATTTCGCCGGATTTCTCGTGAAAAGGCGTAAATACCGGATTAGCATCGTAACCTGAATTGTGGCTCACAATAGAACAAGAAGAATTAAAACATAGTAAAATTAATAGTAAAAGGAAAGATAAATTATTCAGGTGCACAGTAAATCTGGTTTTAATAATTCCTAAAGATAATTGTACTTCTGCAGAACCCATACTTGAATTACCGAGTCCTAGACATCTATTTCAATATATTTTTACTTGCAACGGGTTGGTATTGAACATAGTAACATATATTCATTATTACTTTTGGGGTTAAACAAAAAGCCGGTTTAACCGGCTTTTTTGCAAATGAATGTAAAACTTAAATTGCTGGTTGTTAGTGGTTAATTTTTGTCTTGTCTAACAACCAGCAACTAAACTAGGTTTTAAGTTTTTTCTTTTTGGCGGCAGGGAAAAGTATATTGTTCAGAATTAAACGATAGCCCGGTGAGTTAGGATGGAGTGCTAAATCAGTGGGTTCTTCGCCTACGTGGTGCTGATAATCTTCGGGGTCGTGGCCCCCGTAAAAGGTCCAGGTACCTTTGCCCAAGGTGCCGTGCATGTAGCGAACTTCGTTAGCAGCTTTGGTTTCCCCCATAATAACTACTTCTGATTTTATGAGTTGTTTTTTGAAAGCAGTAGTTTGCCCCATAAACCCTTTAATGGTTTTCTCGTGGTTTTGCGTGAGCATAGTAGGAATGGGGTCCCATTTAGCCGAAAAAGTAAATAACTGGAAAAAATCGTTGCTTTCCATTAAACCCCGCTCGTGTTGCTGGTTATCAATATTCGAAAACTCCGGATCATAAGGGTTACGGCTAATTATAAAGTCTTTAAAGGCAAAGGTTTTACTAAAATCAAGCTTCTTTTGAGCGCCCGGATCCGCCGCATCACCATCAAACATTTCGGCTACAATGTCTACTCCATCCGCAGCCAGCGCAATATCATAAGTGTCGGTAGCTGAACACATGGCAAACATGAAACCACCCCCTACGCAGAATTCTTTAATTTTATTTACAACAGCCAGCTTTAATTGGGTTACTTTATTAAAACCATACTTTTTAGCAGTAGCTTCCGATTCTTGTTGCTGCGCAATGTACCAAGGATAATTGCGGTACGACATGTAAAACTTACCGTATTGGCCGGTAAAATCTTCGTGGTGCAAATGGAGCCAGTCGTATTTGGGTAGTACACCTTGCATTACTTCTTCGTCATAAATTACATCGTACGGAATTTCGGCGTAGGTGAGAACCAAAGTAACGGCATCATCCCAGGGTTGTTTGGTTTTAGGAGAGTAAACGGCAATTTTCGGCACTTTTTCCAGCTTCATCACATCCATGTTCGATTCCGGTGAAGCAATCTTAGACAGAACCTGGTTATACTGAGCATCCGAAATTACCTGATAGGTAATACCGCGCACTACCATTTCGTTCTCTAATTTAGGATTATGTGCAAAGGCAAAAGAACCGCCCTTATAATTTAAAAGCCAATCTACTTCAACCTGATTTTGTAAAACCCAATAGGCTAATCCATACGATTTTAAATGATCTTTTTGGGATTCGTCCATCGGAATAAGTACCTGCGATGCCAACCCGCGCAACGAAATAAAAATAAGAAGCACCAAGGTGCTAAATAACTTATGTACCATTTAATTATTACTTAAGTAAACTATTGTAACTTACACAAATTAAACTTTATAAACGAGGGGTTTTCCCGAAATTACGCTTAAATTTAAACCTTCTAACCCGAAGTAGTTCTAACGGTTAACCTCCGGCATCGGGTTGCGAAAAACTAAGTATACCATGAATTTAATCGAAAATATTAAAGAAGGTTTACGTTCTATTCAAAGCAATCTACTCCGGACTGTTCTCACAGCTCTTATAGTATCCATTGGTATTATGTCGTTGGTAGGTATATTAACTGCCGTTGACTCCATTAAGTATTCAATTGATCAAACTTTTTCTTCGTTAGGCGCCAATTCTTTTGACATTGTGGCGAAAGGGTATACTAATCGATACCAGGAAAATGGCCGCCAAGGAAAAATTTACCCACCTATTACTTATTTGCAGGCGCGACGGTACAAAGAAATATCCGGCGAAGAGGCCCGGGTAAGTTTAGCAGCTTTTATTTCGGGCGCTACTATTGTTAAAAACGGAAATGTTAAAACTAATCCTAACATTAACGTTACGGCTGGCGACGAAAATTATTTGCTGAACGAAAATTATAACGTACAAATTGGGCGGCCATTCTCAGCAAGCGAACTGGAAACCGGTGCCAACGTGGCAATTGTAGGAAATGAAATCAGCGATAAATTATTTAAAAGCAAAAGCCCGGTAGGTAAGTCTATTTTTATGTTAGGCCGACGATTTAAAGTGGTGGGCCAATTAGAGAAAAGCGGCAATAACATGGGTGGTGGCGGAGCCGATCGCCTGGTAATTATTCCATTAGTAACAGGCAACCAAATGCCCCGGCAAAAAGCGCTTACGTACGATATTAAAACGGCTATCCTTAAAAAAGAAAACTTATTTTTCGCCATGAACCAGGCGACCGGCATTATGCGCAAAGTTCGGCGCGACGCTTTAGGGCAGGAAGATTCTTTTGAAATTAACCGTAGCGATTCCATGTTAAAATCTATGAACGAGATTACCGGTTATTTAAAAGTAGGCGGCTTTTTAGTGGGTTTTATTACTTTGTTGGGTGCCTCTATTGGGTTAATGAATATTATGATGGTTTCCGTTACCGAACGCACCCGCGAAATTGGCGTTCGGAAAGCATTGGGTGCTACTGCCCGGCAAATCAGGCAACAATTTTTGATAGAAGCCATTGTAATTTGCTTTTTAGGTGGTGTTGCCGGTGTTTTATTTGGCGTACTGATGGGCAACGGGGTAGCTTCCCTGGTGGGCAATGGTACTTTTATTGTGCCTTGGCTTTGGGTTATAGTTGGGTTATTGGTTTGTGTAATGGTAGGTTTATTTTCGGGTTATTATCCGGCATTTAAAGCTTCTAAGCTCGATCCTATTGAATCTTTACGGTACGAGTAGTAAAATTTAATTTTTTTCGGAATATTTTTCTTCGTTTTCCTCAATAGAATCTAATACTTTTTCCGGGTGAACATCCTGGGCTAATTCCGAGATTTCCGGATCGTGTGATTCTTTAATATCCATTTTGCGGGCTATTTGTGTTACTAAGGTAATTAGCCGGGTAATTTCGTGTTCAGATAGTAAACTTACCTGCAAATCCAAATCGGCGCGTTTATCGGCCAGGGCGGCCATTCGGTTTTGACTAATAAGCACAAAGGTGGATAGGAATATGGCTTCTACGGATGCAAACATAGCTAACACCACAAACGAAGGGTCAAACGGTTTAACGGGGAAAATTTTAGCGTTCCAGAGAATCCAGCTACCGAATAAAAGCAAGTGAATAATCACAAACTTCATACTTCCCGTAAACTTAGTTACTGTATCAGCAATTTTATCTTGCCACGATTTGTTTTGGGCATCTTCGCGACGGCGTTGTAGTAAGGCTTTTATATTCCGTTCCACAATCTGGGCCATGCCAGGCGCCGATTCTCTTAATTTATTTTTTGTATTTTTATTTGAAGTCATTAAAATCCACTTTTTACCTGTATTCAGAATCTTTTACGGAAGATGTAAACTGTTTACTTAGGTTTTTTTACCTTTTTATTCTGGGATAAATACTGAAAAAATCTAAAATAAAGTTTGGAGCAAAAAAAGATAAGTAAAGAACTTATAGTAAAAAGTAAATTATTGCCCATAACCAGGCTTCTGATTTGAAACTTTAACTGATTGAAGAAAAAGTAAATTTTTGTAAAAGCAAAAGCCGTTAGAGTTAAGTCTCTGACGGCTTTTAAATTCCTAAATTACAAACGTTAATTAAGCGTTATAAATTTTATTATAATATTCATCGGCCATTCTGCCGGATTCAAAAGTTGGAATAATTTCGTTCATACTGTTTTTTACCATCTGGAGCCACTTATCCGGTTGCTCGTAATACATAGGTAGAATAACGTTTTCCAGCATGTCCATAATGTTGTTATGGTCAAATTCATCCATTTCAAAATCGCTCATATAACCAGCCGCCGGAACAATAAAGCTGTTGTGTTCGTGCTCAGAAAATTCAGGAATCCAGCCGTCTGGAATGGAAAAGTTTAAGGCACCGTTCATGGCGGCGGTCATACCGCTAGTACCCGATGCTTCTTTCCGGATTCGCGGATTGTTCAGCCACAGGTCGGCACCGCCTTTTAATAATTTAGATAATTTTAGTTCGTACCCTACCATTACTGCACAATTCGGGAATTTTTTTGATTCTTGTACCAGCCGGTCAAAAGTTCCTATAGCGCCATAATCCATCGGATAAGGTTTACCCGCCCAAATAATTTGCACTGGGTATTTTTCATTAGTTACCAATCTTTCAAAACGGGCCAGGTCGCGCATTAGCAAATCGGCACGTTTATAACCGGCAAACCGGCGCGCCCACACTATAGTTAATACATTTTCTTTATAAATGTCGCCCACCTGATTAGCTACTTCCTCAAACAACTGCTTTTTTAAGCGTTTTTTCCGTTTAAGGAATGCTTGGTCATCGCCGGATTTTAAAGCCTGGTACAAACGAGAATCTGCCCAATAACACCAGTTTTGCGCATTGGTAACATGCAGAATGGGGCAAATATCCGGGTAAGCATTCCACATTTGGCGGGCTACTTCTCCGTGCATTTTAGATACTCCATTTGCAATTTTGGCCATGCGTAACGCTACCAGGGTATGATTAAAAATATCGCCCCACTCTCCGGAAATACGGCGTACTTCTTCTAGCGGAGTGTTGCAGAAAAAGCCCATTTTATTTAATAAATGGATATCGGTTTTTTCGTTTCCGGCTTCTTCGGGTGTGTGCGTTGTAAATACCACGCGTTTTTTTACTTCCTCTAAATCTTTAAACTTATCGTAAAGGTAAAAAGCAGCGGGTAGAGGATGGGCTTCGTTAAAATGGTAAATGTCGGCGTTATATTCCAGTATATCTAGCAACTTAGCCCCGCCAACACCCAACAAAATACTCGCGCCTACTTTACCGGCCGTATCGGCGTTATATAAATGGTGGGAAGTAGTTCGCGCTAAATAATCGTTCTCTGGTAAGTCCGTGGACAAGAAAAACATAGGAACGGTATCAAATACTTCCGGGGCCAGGTAATAGGCGGCAACGGTAACCGGCGTGTTATTTATATCAATCTGGAACCGGACACCAATATCTTTTACAAAGTAGTATAGCTTTTCCTGGAATAAAACGTTCATTGATTGATCGTCCTTCCGGATTTGGTCGTAATAGCCGTATTTCCATAAAATACCAACACCAATTAAGTTTTGCTTTAACTCAAACGCACTTCGCATGTGCGAACCAGCTAAAAACCCCAAGCCACCGGAATATATTTTTAAAGGTTGATGAATGGCGAATTCCATGGAAAAATAAGCCACCCGCTTTTTATAGGCGTTGTCGTAGGTAGGAGATGGTTGTAGGTCGGAAAATGTCATAAATTTCTATTTAAAGTAAACTGATTTTAAGTTTCACAAATACATTTTAAACTAAAAGCTAATGCTGTAAAGCATTAAATATAGATAAAGTAATTTGATTGCCGCCGAAGTCTACTAAATATAAATGAGATAATATTATTGTTTCCAGAATACTCGAATTACTAAAGTTTAATGGATGAATATGTTTTTTGCGAAATATGCATTAAGTTAATCAGCTATTGTGGGCTAGGTATTGGTTTAGTTATATAAAAACTGAAAACTGATTTATTATTTTGTTTTTACTAGCCGTAAGGAGTTAAAATAAATGGCAGGTTATTAGCTATTTAGTTTTACAGATATTTCAAAAATGAAATTGCATCTAGTTGTTTAACTAACCAGAAAATGGCAAAGTATTTCTCTCCTTTTTTAATTATAGTTTTAATTTCCATTTTGGGTTTGCTTTCTGCCTGCGATAAGCTCCCTGAAATACCGCTAACTAAAACGGCTGAATTTGAACAAACCCCCGATAAGCACGCGGTTAAACCGATTATAGAAGAAAGTTCCGGCATTGCAGATAGCAAAACCAATCCGGGTAATTTGTGGGTGCACGAAGACAGTGGCCGACCAACGCAGCTTTATTTATTAAATCATGATGGAAATGTAGTAAAGCCCGTTTATTTAGCTGGCGCAGTAAACCGGGATTGGGAAGATATGACGCGAGTAGGTAATGAGCTGTATATCGGCGATATTGGAGATAATAGTAAAGTTTACCCAGAATATACTTTTTATCAATTTACCGAACCCGCTTTAACCGAAGATACCGTCCGTAATGTAAAAGCTATCCGTTTCCAATACCCCGATGGGTCGCACGATGCGGAAGCATTTTTAGTAAATCCGGAAACCAAAGACATCTATATTATTACCAAACAGGATAATCCTTCGCGCATTTATCAATTGACCTTTCCTTATAATTATAACGGCGTTAATTCAGTTACGCAGGTTGGTAATACTCCATATACGGGCATTGTAAGTGCTGCTCTTTCAGAAGATGGGAAAGAAATTTTACTAAAAACTTACACCAGTTTGTATCACCGAACCCGGCAAGATAAAGAATCTATTGTAGAGGCCCTAAAGAATAATTTTACGAATATTCCGTACCAGTTAGAGCCCCAGGGCGAAGCTTTAACATTTGCTGTTGATAATTCTGGTTTTTTTACATTAAGCGAGAAAGGTTTTACGCAAACGGTTAATTTATATTTTTACCAGCGCAAGTAAAATCAACAAACTTGTTCTTTACCATAATTCCGTAATTGTATAATCTGGGGTTTTACTAATTTTGCCCCAGATTTTCCAATACATGAATTCATCTGATAAGAACCTGGCCGGTTCGCTGCAATTATTTTTAGAACATGCTTCTTTTATCCGGCAAAATCAAATAGTTTTTTCTGATATAAACTGGCATTTACAGCCTGATGAACAATGGGCAATTTACGGACCGGTTGGAGCAGGTAAAACTACTTTTTTATCCGCTTTAGCGGGCCAGTTGCCTTTACGGTCCGGTAAATTCGAATTGCAAGTTCGGTCCGCCGAAAATGCTTCTTTTCAGGTAATAGATCGATCTGCATACCGTAGCCAAACAGCTTTAGTTACTTTTCAGCAGCAAAACTCTTTTTTTAACTACAGCCGCGCCTTTTACCAGCAACGCTACCAAAGTCTGGAAAGTGAATTGGCAATACCAACCGTAAATGATTTATTAACTGCGGCAGCTTCGCATTGTTCGCCGGCAGAACTAGAGCAAATTACGGACTTATTGCAATTAAAAGATTTGTTGCCATTTGAACTGATAAAACTATCGAATGGCCAAACGCGAAAATTGCAAATTGCCCGTGCTTTGCTGCAAAAGCCGAAATTATTGATTTTAGATAATCCGTTTACCGGATTGGATGTGGAATCGCGTCAGCATTTAAAAGAAATAATAAACGAATTAATTCAACAAGGCACTCAGGTGCTGTTAGCCTCCAACCAGCCCGATCTACCGGAGAAAATTTCCCGGGTACTTTGGTTGGAGGATTTTAAAATGAAAAGCCAGTATTCCCGGGCGGAATTTTACGAAGTTTTACGAAAGAAGGAGCCAGCCCAGCCTTTAAAAGAAACTAGTTTAGATTCCGGGGATTTAATAAAAATGCCTAAACCGGGTAAAGATTTCCAGATAGCCGTTCAGATGAATAAAGTACGGGTGCAATACCAACAAAATGTAATTCTGGATAATATTACTTGGACAGTGCGAAAAGGAGAAAAGTGGGCCTTAGTTGGTCCTAACGGCTCGGGTAAAACCACCCTGCTTTCTTTAATTTACGCGGACAACCCTCAGGCTTTTGCTAATAAAATTGTATTGTTTGACCACCGTAAAGGCTCCGGCGAAAGTATTTGGGATATTAAAAAACGCATAGGGTTTGTATCGCCCGAACTGCACTTGTATTTTCGGCAACCGTTAACGGGCAATGAAGTGGCAGCAACCGGTTTTACCGACACGCTTACTCGCCCGCGCCAACTAACCGACGTACAATCTCAATTGATTCAGGAACATTTTTCGTTCTTCAACCGGCTGGATTTACTAAATAAGCCTTTTTTGCAACTTTCGGCGGGTGAACAGCGCTTGGTTTTACTTATTCGGTCGCTGGTTAAGAATCCGGATCTTATAATCTGGGATGAACCTTTTCAAGGCTTGAGTCCGGAATATACCGAAATGGCTACCGATTTATTAAGCATATATTGTGATAATGGCACCACTTTAATCCTGGTTTCGCATTACGATCATGAGATTCCAGACTTTGTGCCTAACTATCTTTACCTGGAACAAGGGCGGATAAAAAGGATGATCAATAGTTAATTTAATTTTTTACTCAGCCAATTTAGTAAATCCTGATCTACCTGGTCCTGGTATTCGTCTAACTCGTGCTAGCAACTTGACTGTAATTTTATTTAGGTACTTTTCCACGCGTAAATTTCCCGGGAGCATGTATCGGGTAGCTTGAAATAATCTACTCCTAAAAAAATATTCAGGACGCAATCTTATAAATCATTAGCATAACGGTAGTGCAAACGTAAAACAGCAATTTCGTCGGAAACTAATTTTTGAGCTAACCGAATATCTATTCTTCACGCCGAACCATCCAAACCTCCGCCAGCAATTCCCAACCATATCACTGCTTTGTAGGATTTAGTGGATTGTAGCCGCCCCATAATTATTCTTGGTTGGTTTAAAACAGCAGTGCTTCCATAATATTATAATTTCCTTCCGGAATATTATTCCACAGCTTTAAATAATAAACTACGTGCCCAGCCATTCCATCAGATAACAATCTCGAAACTTTTATTTGACAAGGTAATACTTCTTTTAGAGGTAAAATGAGGTGCATTCTTAAAAATTGTGGACTCTACCGGACGATTGGCTAATCCGATTTACGTTAAGCAAGGTAATAACATATGAGTTTTCTTTACTATATAGGGCTGGTGATTACTAAGTAAGTGTACTACAGATTTGAATTCATCAAATCTGTAGTACCCACTGGAGGATTTTTCTTTTCGTTTCCTGAGGATTAAACTAAAAAGGATTTAATATTGGTAATTGGTTTTATTAATTAAACCGGAACCAGCAGAACCTTAAAGCAAAAAGGCGGTTATATAGCCGTAATACGTACAATAGTTTGCCTTAATATTAAATAAATAATGCATCTACTTTCAATCTAGTGCAAATTTTATATCTGAACTAATTGTGGCAAGTAGATAAATGCGCAGTTTCAAACCTCACTTATTGGATGAAGAGCCTCTTACAATATTATAAAAAGCAATTTTGTTTAACGCTGTTGCTATTAAGCGTAGGGCTTTTGAATAATGCTAATGCGCAACAATATTGGGGCATTAAGTATTTTGGGCTAAGTCTGCATCCTAAAGGAGATCCAAACGCCCCGTTAATGCCGCTCAATCCGGACAAAAAAGGTTATTTTGTTTTTAATTTGGGCGGAATGCTTTCTTACGAGCAATTCTGGAAACCGCAAAAGTTCTCGGTAAAAGGAATTCAGGCTATTTATACGGATTGCGCTGCGCAGCTAGGTGGTTTCACGCACATAGGTCTTAGAGCCATTATTTTTCAAAACCACAGACATTCTCTGAGCGGTGGTTTGGGGCCAACTTTTATTTACCGGCGTAATTGGTACCGATTACCAGATTACCAGGATTCCGGCTTTTTCAATGGCACTACAGAATCATATTGGCAGTATAAATTTATTCCGTACGCCGGTGAGTTAGAATATAATTACCAGCTTACCAATAATTTAGATTTTTCTACCACCTTCGTACCCGGATATCCCAGTTTGATAAGTTTATCGTTTGGTTTGCGATTTAAGTTAGATAAGAAAACCAATAAAGGGAACAAGAATACTGATGTTCCGCTTTCCGTTAACTAATTTAATGCTGAAAAACTTCCACAAAAGCTTCTTCCGCTTCCATTAAACCAACAGCATTAATTCCCGCTAATCGCACTTTTTTTAATTCATTTACTAAAATGGGATCGTACTTCACCTGCACCCGAATGTAATTATCGGTGAAACCTTCCATGAAACCATTGGTAATATCGGCTTCAAAAAGTACGGTAGTTTCGCGGCCAACATGTTGTTCGTAAAAGTGGCGTTTTTTCTTTTCAGATAAAATCCGAAGCATATTGGCTCGGCGGTTTCTTTCAGAAAGAGGTACACTGCCCGCCATTTCTATTGCTTTGGTATTTTGGCGTTCTGAGTAAGGAAAAACGTGAAGATAGCTAATATCTAATTCGTTCAGGAAATTATAGGTTTCGAGGAAATCTGCTTCCGTTTCGCCGGGAAAACCAACAATTACATCAACCCCAATACAGCAATGCGGCATAACTGCCTTAATAGAAGCCACCCGATCGGCGTACAATTCGCGCAAGTAGCGGCGGCGCATTAATCTTAAAATTTTATCGGAACCCGATTGCAGCGGAATATGAAAATGCGGGACGAACCTTTGCGAACCAGCTACGAACTGAATTATTTCGTTGGTTAACAAATTAGGTTCAATCGAAGAAATCCGGAACCGGTCAATTCCGGTAACTTCCTGATCAAGCTGTTTAATTAAATCAAAAAAAGTTTCCTGGCGGCCCAATACGGGTATAATCCCGAAATCTCCGAGGTTAACACCGGTAAGTACAATTTCTTTTACGCCGCTTTGCGCAATTTCTTTGGCCGAAGCTACGGCAGTTGCTACGTTTTGGCTGCGGCTTTTACCGCGAGCTAAAGGTATAGTACAGAAAGAACACGAATAATCGCAGCCATCCTGCACTTTTAAGAAAGTACGGGTGCGGTCGCCGAAAGAATAGGCATTATGAAACGTATTGGCTTCCGAAATAGCGCTGGCGTGAATCCGGGGTTTTTCTTTTTTTACAAAATCTTCCAGAATATCCACTAATTGAAATTTTTCGGCGGCGCCCAATACAGCATCTACTCCCGGAATAGAAGCAATTTCCTGCGGTTTTAACTGGGCATAACAACCTACAATAGTAATAAAAGCGTTAGGCGAGTGTTTTAAAGCTTCTTTAACTACTTTCCGGCATTTTTTATCGGCATTATCCGTTACCGAGCACGTATTAATTACATAAATATCGGCCTGATCTTCAAAATTTACTTTTTGAAAACCCCGCTCCTGAAAAATCCGGGAAATAGAAGAAGTTTCCGAAAAATTCAGTTTACAACCCAACGTATAAAATGCCACCTTTTTCATTGCGCCGCAAAATTAGTAAAAATAGTTGAAAGTTGTTGGTTGTTAGTTCACAGACCATAGTCGACAGTCCGCAGATTTTTTTATTATGTAATGCTTAAAATGAATGCCCCTTTATTTGTCTGAAAGTTTAACAGTTTACCGTTTCTGGCATCATAATTATAATGATTTAATAAACTAAAAAACCTACTGTGGTCTGTGGACCATCGACTATGGACTACTTATTTAAATAATCTTCGAAGGAAAGCTCCATGTAGGCTTTACCATAATTAAGTTGTTGCGGGGGTACGTTATAATCTTTGGTAATTACTTGTTTAGCAACATTATCGAAGGTAATAGTGCCGGCAGGGGTTACATAGCCAAAGCCATCGTTAAAAACGTAAAAAGCGAAAGATTTAGTAGCCGGATTCAGAAGATCTTTTCCCCATTTAAATTGCTCGGTAGGTAATTTTAGCTGATGGAGCAAGGTTGGTACAATATCCGTTTGCGAACCAATAATAGATACGGGCGGATAAGCTTGTTTAAGTGCACCTCCGGTAAGTAAAAAAGGAATGCGAAACTTACTAGGTTTAAAATTAGGATCGTCGCCTGGAAACCGGTGACCATGATCTGCCGCCATAACAATTACCGTATTATTCCACCACGGTTGCTTTTTAGCTTCTTCTATAAAATTACCAATGGCATAATCGGTATAATACATTGAATTTTTAAACTTAGTAGCTTCATCGGAACCAGCAAACTTAGCCGGAATAGGAATATCATAAGGTTCGTGGCTGCTAAGCGTAAATAAGGTGGAAAAGAAAGGTTGTTTATCGTTTTTTAAATCCGTTAACCACCGGTTTAATAAAACATGATCGTGTACTCCCCACTTGGAATTATACGTTTTAGAAGGGAAATCGAATTTACTTACTAACCGATCATACCCCGCATTTAGTAAATACGACTTAATATTAGCAAAAGCCAGCTCTCCGCCGTAATAATAACTGGTACCGTACCCTTGCGCTTTTAATACTTGGCTTAGGTGGGGGAGGTGCTCGGTTTTACGGGGTAGTTTAATAATAGAGGTAGTAGTTTGCACCGGATAGCCACTTAATAAAGCCACTAATCCTTTCTCGCTGCGATCGCCGCTAGAATATATATTCGTGAAAAGAATTCCTTCGCGGGCTAATTCATCAATGTGTGGAGTTACCCCTGGTTCGCCTCCCAAGCATCCCACCAGCTTTGCAGTATTGCTTTCCAGAATAATAAATAAAACATTGGGGCGCGTTGATTTTAAAACGGAGATATTTTGGTTATCGGCTGAAGCGGGCAGTACATACAGCGAATCCACGTATTTTCGTGCCTGACCCATAGCCATGTATTTGTAAGGGTTTTGGGCCGCGTAATTTCTTCGGTTTAACGAATAGAGTACATTCCAGGGTAGATTTACCGCAGCGTGATTCGCGAACAACTTATTGGAAAAATAGACATCGCTCTGGTTTATAGGAATATGTTGCAGCCCGCCACGGATAGGAATGATTAATAAAGCCAGGCAACAAAACGCCATCACTCTACTTCCTTTAGAAAAGTAGGCGTTGTTTTTTTTCTTTAGAAGTGGATTAACAACACGGTGGTAAATTACTGCAAACAAAATAACTAATAGCAAAAAAATAGCCGTTAGTAAAAATACGGGTGCTGCAGAAACAGAAGCTACCATTTCCTGGGGAGTATTTAAATATTGCAAAGGAGTTGCATCGAGCCGGTAACCCCAGGCATTATACATTTCCAGATCAGCGGTAACCAGGCCGGCCACAACAAGGATTATTAGAAAGGTATAACCATTAACTAACCGGTAGAGGTATAAATGTTTTTTAAGGCTTTCCAGCAGAAAACAAATAAACGGAACAGCACATAAGTAGGCTGCAAAAGAAGCATCCATGCGCAAGCCGTACAAAAATACCTTAAAAATTTCTAAAAAAGTGAGTTCGGCTGCCTTGGTGTAATGGTATCCTATAAATAAAGCTTTAATTACTACACTTACAAACAGCCAGAAAAAAAAGTAAATAACAGGTCGGAGATATGCTTGTTTCACTCCGCAAATATAAATTTATTTTAAATTTAAGTTTAAAAGAGTAGCTCTATGGGTTTTAAAAATTACCCAATAAAAATTAATCATTTTGATCTAAAAAGATACTTTTTTAAAAAAATCAGTCTTTAATAAAAGGCAGATGTTGTAATATTTTTATTATTTTTAAAAAAATGTTTAAAAATTTAATGTTACCATTTTGAGGCAAAAGATTAATTATTACCTTTGACTAACTTATTAATAAACACTTAATCATACTATGGCCGTACTTCGTTTTAAAGCGCTGGAACTGGTAGATCACCGTAAACCAGTAGATGTACCTCAAATCTCTCAAAAAATATCTGAATATTACGGTAAAAACGTATTTGGCATGGAAGCCATGCGTACTACCATGTCAGGAGAGTATTTCAAAAAGCTGGTAGCTTCCATTAAACATGGCACTAAAGTAGACCGGGCAGTAGCAGATGCGGTAGCTGCTGCTATGAAAACCTGGGCTCTTTCCAAAGGAGCTACGCATTACACCCACTGGTTTCAACCTTTAACCGGCGCTACCGCCGAGAAACACGACTCTTTCTTTGATTTAAATAACGATGGCCAAGCTATCGAAAATTTTAAAGGTTCGGCATTAGTTCAGCAAGAGCCGGATGCTTCTTCTTTCCCGAACGGTGGTATCCGGAATACCTTCGAGGCGCGGGGCTATACTGCCTGGGATCCTACTTCTCCGGCCTTTATCATGGAAACATACGGCGCTAAAACCCTTTGTATTCCTACGGTGTTTGTAGCTTACACCGGTGAAGCCCTGGATTATAAAACGCCTTTGCTTAAATCTTTAACCTTTTTGGATAGAGCTGCAGTAGATGTTTGCCAGTATTTTGATAAAGATGTTGCCCGCGTAACTGCTACCTTAGGTATTGAGCAGGAATATTTCTTAATTGATAAAGCTCTTTTCGATGCCCGCCCGGATTTAGTAATGACCGGTCGTACTTTGTTTGGCCATGCTCCTGCTAAAGGGCAACAATTAGAAGACCATTATTTTGGTTCTATTCCTCCTCGGGTACATACTTTTATGGTTGACTTTGAGCAAGAAGCTTTAAAGTTAGGTATTCCGTTACGTACCCGTCACAACGAGGTGGCGCCTAACCAGTATGAATGTGCCCCTACGTTTGAAGATGCTAATTTAGCCGTTGACCACAACCAGTTGTTAATGGACTTAATGAGCAAGGTAGCCGAGCGTCATAACTTTAAAGCCTTATTGCACGAGAAACCATTTAAAGGTGTAAATGGTAGCGGAAAGCACAATAACTGGGCAATTTCGACCGATACTGGTGTAAACTTGTTAAGCCCGGGTAAACGGCCTAAAGAAAATTTGCAGTTCTTAGCGTTCTTTGCTTCTACTATAATGGCAGTTTACAAGCACGCCGATTTATTGCGTTCTTCGATTGCCTCAGCTAACAACGACCACCGTTTAGGAGCCAACGAAGCGCCTCCCGCTATTATGTCGGTGTTTATTGGTTCGCAGTTAGATGCTGTATTAAACGAACTGGAAAATAATTCTCAGATTTCTATTGATAAAGGAGATAACCTTTACCTGAAATTAGGTATTGACAAAATCCCGGAAATCTTATTAGATAACACTGACCGTAACCGTACTTCTCCTTTTGCTTTTACCGGTAATAAGTTTGAGTTCCGGGCGGTAGGTTCATCTGCTAACAGTTCTTCGGCTATGACTATCCTGAACGCAATTGTAGCGGACCAATTGGTTGACTTCAAGCAAAAGGTGGATGTTTTAATTGAAAAAGGCAAGAAAAAAGAAGTAGCTATTGTCGAAATTATCCGCGAATACATTAAAGCTTCTAAAGCTATCCGTTTCGAAGGCAATGGTTATTCTCAGGATTGGGAAGACGAAGCGGCGAGCCGTGGTTTATCTAATGTACGCACTACTCCGCAAGCACTTGATTTCTTAGTAAGTTCAACCTCAGAAGATATATTTATCCGGAATAGTATTTTCTCGAAAGTAGAATTACATGCCCGTCATGAAATTTTATTGGAAGAGTATACCAAAAAGATTCAGATTGAGGCTCGTGTATTAGGTGACCTGGCCAATAACCACGTTATTCCAACTGCCGTAGCTTACCAAAATAAATTAATTCATAATATTAAAGGACTTCGGGATCTTGGTTTAGACCAGGGTGAGTACACCGAAGAAACCATTGAATCTATTAAGTTTATTTCTAAACACGTAAACATTATCAAGAAAAACGTGGAAGAAATGATTGAAGCCCGTAAAGTAGCTAATAAAATTGAAGATGCCCGGGAACGCGCTATTAACTATTGCGATGTAGTTCGTCCTTACTTTGATGTTATTCGTTACAGCGTAGATAAATTAGAATTAATGGTGGACGATGAGGATTGGCCACTAGTGAAATACCGCGAAATGCTGTTTAGACACTAATAATATTTTTTCTTATATAAATAAGAACGTATACAATAAAAAAGGCGCTCCAAATGGCGCCTTTTTTATTGTATACAATTTAAAGCAAACGTTTAAGCCGCCGCTGCCCCAGGGTTGTTCCGCCGGAAAATACTTTTTAAAGCAGTTAAATCGGGCAGTTGATCCCGGGCATCCAAGCGAGCCAATAAATTTTGTACGTTTACATTCTTCATTGCTTTCTTTGCAAGTCCTTTTACTAAAATCGGCACAATTAAACTCGCAATGGTTACGGCTAAGCCACCAGGTAAACCCAATCGAAGAATTAAACGACCGGCTACTCGCTGAATAATTTTATCAAATAAAACATTTTTACCGTGCTGCACCGATTGATTGAGTAAAAACTGTAAAACTGTTTTATATTGGCCGTTTCTTACTTCTGTATGTAGTTCTTCCTTAATCGCGTTTCTGGTTAACGAAATAACATCTAAAATTTGCTGACCTTTAATGCCAAAGGCCGCTGCCTGTTTAAAGACCTTGCCTTGCCAACTGTTCTGTATATTTAAAGGTGACATACTATGCTAATTAAAATTTCTTATAAAAATTAATGTTTAAAATTCTGTTAAGATCTTTAATTTACCATTTTTACAACGAATAATAATAAAATTCGGTATTTATTTATAAGTAAAACAATCTAATGTTGATGGTGGTTTAATCATTGCATAGTAATTTTACCGTGCCGGACACTAACCTACCGGCTAGTTTGTTGTAGAAATAACAACAATCGTTATCATGAATAAAACGTATTGCCCCAGCCTTACTGAATACCTGCGCCGACAAACGCGCGAAGTTTATATTGGTGATTTAGCACTAGGAGGAAATAACCCTATTCGGGTGCAATCCATGACCACCGTGGATACCATGGACACCTTAGGCTCAGTGGAGCAAACCATCCGGATGGTTGATGCAGGTTGCGAATACGTGCGTATTACCGCTCCAAGTGTAAAAGAAGCCGAAAATTTACGAAATATAAAAGCGGAACTCCGCCGCCGGGGGTACCAGGTTCCATTAATTGCCGATATTCATTTTACACCGAATGCCGCGGAACTGGCTGCGCGTATTGTTGAAAAGGTACGAATTAACCCCGGTAATTACGCCGATAAAAAGAAGTTTGAAGTAATAGATTATACCGATAGCACTTATCAGGCTGAGCTGGAGCGCATCCGGGAACGATTTGTACCATTAGTTAAAATCTGTAAAGAATACGGCACGGCTATGCGCATTGGAACCAACCATGGTTCTTTATCCGATCGTATTTTAAGCCGTTACGGCGATACGCCACTCGGAATGGTAGAAAGTGCGTTGGAGTTTTTGCGCATCTGCGAAGATTTGAACTATTACGATATTGTACTTTCCATGAAGGCCAGCAACACCCAGGTAATGGTGCAGGCGTACCGATTATTAGCCCAAAAATTAGAGGAAGAAGGTTTACAACCTTATCCTTTTCATTTAGGTGTAACCGAAGCCGGCGAAGGAGAAGACGGACGAATTAAATCAGCAGTAGGGATTGGTACTTTACTGGAAGATGGGATTGGAGATACGGTGCGTGTTTCTTTAACTGAGGCACCGGAATACGAAGCTCCTGTTGCCCGGATGCTCATTGATCGGTATGCGCAACGGGCCGGACATAAGTATATCAAACCCATTTGTAACGTACCCCTTAATCCTTTTCAGTATTTCCGGCGCGAAACGGTAGAAGTAAATAATATAGGAGGGCAGAATGTTCCCAGAGTATTTGCCGATTTAAGCCGTTTAACTACTATTCAGTACGCCGATTTAAAATGTGTTGGCCATCTTTATTCTATGTTGTTGGATAAGTTCAACATGAACGACTTGGGGGCGGATTATATTTACACAGGTCAGCAGCCAATTACTTTTATGCTGCCCAACGGCTTAAAAGAAATAGTAGATTATTCGGCTTGGTTAACTTCTGAAAACCGGAATGACCGTTATCCATTACTTACTCCTTCCGAATATTTAAATCCAACCGAGAAACATCCTGAAGTAAATTTTTTAAGCGTTCACATCGAGGATCTAACCGATGCAATGGTTGGAAGATTAAAAATGGATACCTCGGTGATATTAATCGCTGCAACTGATAATGCCCATGCAATGGCCGAATTGCGCAAGAACTTTTTCCGGTTAATGAATAATGGGGTGCAAAATCCGGTAATTATTAAAAGAAGTTATCCGGAGATGGCGGCAGAACAAACCCAGTTATATGCTTCTACGGATGTTGGCGGTTTATTAATTGATGGTTTAGGCGATGGCATTTTATTAAGTACCGAAAGTTTAGGGGATAGAGAAAAGACAACGTGGTTGAATGAAATTGACCAACTCAACCGCTTATCTTTTGGTATTTTGCAAGCAGCCCGTACCCGCATGAGTAAAACGGAATATATTTCGTGCCCAAGCTGCGGCCGTACTTTATTTGACTTGCAAGAAACTACCGCCATGATCCGGAAACGTACCGACCATTTAAAAGGCGTAAAAATTGGAATTATGGGTTGTATTGTAAACGGCCCCGGCGAAATGGCCGATGCTGATTATGGTTACGTAGGAGTAGGTAAAGGCAAAATAGCCTTATACCGGGGGCAAGCCGTAATAAAAAAATCGGTACCCGAAGAAGCAGCGGTAAATGAACTAATTAATTTAATTAAAGAAGATAACCGTTGGGTGGAACCCGTAGAAGCAGAACTGAATATTGCTTAATTACTAAAATAAAAGCTTTTAATCGGTTAATTGATTAAAAATTGGTAATAGAGGATAATCAATAATTGGATGCGCTAATTACTTACTAAAGCCAGCTATATTAAATTCTTTTTGCTTCTGAATTGTTACTAAATACTATACACTTATACCTTAAATGTAATTATAGAAAATGGGATTATTTAATTTTTCGGAAGTAGCTACTTATTTTTTTCGCAAAAAAGACCCTAACCGTAAAACTAATTTCAACCTGCGTACCATGCACTTTATTAATAAGTTGTCTATGAGTATTTTTCTGGCAGGTTTAATTTATATGGCCATCAAATACTTGTTCTAATGAACATCGAAGATTTTCGGGAATATTGTCTTTCTAAGGCTGGGGTTACCGAAGAACTTCCGTTCGGGGATAATACGTTGGTATTTAAAGTGGGAGGTAAAATTTTTGCCCTTACCGATATTAATGAATTTGCCAGCATTAACTTAAAGTGTGACCCTGTAAAAGCTATTGAACTTCGGGAGCAGTTTGAGGAAGTAAAGCCTGGCTACCACATGGATAAAAAGCATTGGAATACTATTAGTACTAAGGGCAGCATACCCGACTTGGTTCTAAAAGATTGGATAGATCAATCTTACAACCTTGTTTATGCTAAACTGACCCGGGCTCAAAAATTAAACATTAATATTCAGGACGAGCCTCCTATTGGCCTTCTCTCATAATTATTAGAGCAGAATTAGTTTGTATAATTTATATACTACTTTTGCTCTTATCTTTTTTATAATCAGCTAAATACCAGGTTTAATTTTAGTTGCAAGGAATGAAAATAGCTGCTTTTTTGGATGGAATATCAAATAAGTCATACTTCATTCTGAAAACTGAAAATTATACTTCTTAAAAAAGAATAAATAACTATTTTTTGATTTAAGCTTTTTAATTTAGTTTAACCTTTCTTAAGTACAATATCTTCTTAAATATTGCTCTTAAATTGTTTCAGCCATTCTAAAGCGCTTTCGCGGTCCGTAAACAAGCGGGTAGGGTTTTTAGGTTTATTTACCATAATATAAAAGTTAGCCATCATCTTCAGCATGGGGGAATTTACCACCATTGCACTGGCTAAAACTAAATCATTGCCTTCATTCGCCATAAAATCGCGGGCTTCCTTAGTAGTTTCTTTCACCTGCGTAATATCAAACAAACAAGGGTAAGATTCTTTTGCAAAAAACTCCAGCCGGTTTTCTACGGTAACCTTAGCCACGTTAATATCCATAACATCCATTGCTTTAAAGAAGCACTGAAAGATCCCGTCTTGGATATACATTAAGACATATTTTGTTTCTTGGGTTCGGGTTCTACTACCTTCTTGGAATTGTGACATTTATTTTGAATATAAAGTGCAATATTAGTGTTGTCCAATTTAAAGAGAAAAACTAAGAAAAATCAACCCTACAAATTTAAAAATTAAAATGGCAAAAATTAGACATAATAACATTATTGATACGGTAGATTCTGTTTTGTCGGTGTCCAAGAAGAAAGGAATCATTCACCTGCATGCGCAAGACCATTCTTTAAATGGACAATATTTAACTTTAAACAACCATCAAGTTTTACATTTTGGTACGTGTGGCTACTTAGGATTAGAGCATCATCCTAAACTTAAAGCAGGTGCTATTGATGCCATTGAGCGCTTCGGAACTCAGTTCCCAATGTCCCGGACTTATATATCTAACCCTTTATACAGTGAACTGGAAAGCTTAGTTAAGGAAATGTACAATGTTCCGGTGGTAATTTCTAAAAACTGTACGCTTTCTCACTTAACTACTATTCCCAGCATTATCCGTTCTACCGATTTAGTAATTCTGGACCACCAGGTACACGCCAGTGTGCAGGAAGCCGTAAAAAAATTGCTTACGCAAGGAGTAGCGGTAGAAATGATCCGGCATAATAATCTGGAAATGCTCGAAGATCGTATTAAAAAGCAACGCAATAAATATGATAAGATCTGGTACATGGCCGATGGTGTTTACTCTATGTACGGAGATTATGCTCCTGTTAAAGAATTAATTGCATTAGCCGAGAAATACGAACAATTATATTTATATGTAGATGATGCGCATGGCATGAGCTGGGCCGGAAAACACGGTACGGGTTATGTAATGAGCCAAATGCCCGAAGGTTTATACCGTAAAATGATTCTTACCGCCAACTTAGGTAAAGGATTTGGAGCCTGCGGAGGTTTGTCGTTATTCCCGAATGAAGAATGGTATAATAAAGTAAATAATTTTGGCGGGCCGCTTACTTTCTCCGTGCAGATAGAGCCCGCTACTCTTGGAGCTGCTATTGCCTCAGCCCGCATCCACTTAAGTGATGAGATATACGAGTACCAGGAAGAACTGCAACAGAAAATAGCTTATTTTAATAGCTTACTGAAGCAAACTAATTTACCCTTGGTTCACGAAAATAACAGCCCAATATTCTTTATTGGAACCGGAACCATGGACATGGGTAATTATTTGGTTCAGGAATTATTAAATGATGGGGTTTACGTAAATTTAGCTACATTCCCGGCGGTTCCTGCCAAAAATATTGGAATTAGAATTACTATTTCGCTTAACAATTCAATAGAGCAAATAGAAGTACTGGTTGATAAATTGAAGCTTCATTTCGAAAGTGCCTTGATTGAAACGAATCAAACAGACGAAAAAATCCGGAAAGCTTTTAAAATGGCTCCCTCGGCCCAAATTTCAACTGCTGCTATTGCCAAGCCGGTAACCTCAAATCTTCTTACTGTTAAACGCTACTCTACCGTTGAAAAAATTGATACTACTCTATGGAACCAATATTTAGGCAACAGAGGCATGTTTGATTGGCATGGATTAATGTTTTTAGAAAAATCTTTCCGGAATAATGAAGAACAAGAAAACAACTGGGACTTTAAATACTATGTAGTAGAAGACAGCCAAGGCAAAATAGTTTTAATGACGTTTTTTGTAGTTGGCTTGCACAAAGAAGACATGTTCTCCCAAGGTTCTGTATCCAGAGTTATTGAGAAAGAAAGAGAACTGAATCCGTATTATCTGACCTCGACAGGTATTTTTATGGGTAGCTTGTTCACCGAAGGCGACCATCTTTACATAGATAGAGAAAGCCCTTACTGGAAGAAAGCATTTAAAGGTATACTGGAAGAAGTTTATAAAGAGCAGGATAAAGTAAATGCGAGTAATTTGGTTTTAAGAGATTTTGCTGCTGGTGATACCGTAATGGATGAATTTATGGTAGAACAAGGCTTTGTGAAAATAGATATGCCGGAATCATGTGTACTGGAGAATTTAGACTGGAGTTCGGTGGATGGTTACGTTGAAAGCATCTCTCCGAAAAGCAGACGGCATTTTTCGCAAAAAATTAAGAGAAATGAGCACTTTTTCGAAGTAAAAGTTAAAAACCAATTACCCGCTGAGGAACTAGAATATGCAATTGGCTTGTTTAAAAACGTAAAAGATAACAATGTTGACTTAAATACCTTCCTTAGCCCGGATAAGTTGTTTTACGAAATGAACGAAGATCCGGCATGGGAGTTTGTAGTATTGTACCTGAAAGAAGAATATTCCAGCAATAGTAAACCCGTTTCTGTTTGTTTTTGCCATAAAAATATTGCTGAAATATACAGCCCAATGTTAATTGGTATGGATTATGATTACTTAATGGAATACGGCGTTTATCGGCAAACCTTATATCAGGTAATAAGAAGAGCAAATGCTTTAGGCTGCAAAAAAGTGAACTTTGGTATTTCGGCATCTATTGAAAAGAAACGAGTAGGAGCTACCCTTTACCCTAAAGTAGGTTACTTCCAAGCCAAAGACAACTATGCCATGGAGTTAATAGAAGCCACCATTGCTGTAGAAAAAGACTAGATTCAAAGTTTAAAATCAAGTACGTGAAAGTTCTGAACGATAGAATTGAAGAAATAACTACCCTGATTGCGGAAGTAGCTAACGGTAATTTCGATTACACTATGGAAGCTTCCGAAACCGGCGACGAATTAGATGCCTTAATTGCCGGGGTAAGTATGCTGGGACAAGAGTTGAAAAACTCTACCGTCTCCCGCGATTTTATGCAGAGCATTTATCAAGGGGTGGTAGATATGCTCTTGATTCTTAACACGGATTTTACTATTCGGAATGCAAACGAAGCAGTAGAAGAATTACTTGGTTATACAGAAGCAGAGCTGCAGGGAATTCCTTTTTCAATGGTGGTGCAGCAGAGTGATAATTCTTTATTGCCTGCCTTGCTGGAAAAGTTTAGGTACGAAGGTAAAGCCTTAAATGAGGAGTTATTATTTACTACCAAGCAGGATTCTAAAATTCCTGCTTCCTGCTCTTTTTCATTTTTAAAGAATAATGCCAAAGAAGTAGATGGTATTCTGATTATTGCAAAAGATATTTCCAAACTTAAACAAACCGAAAGAGAACTGATTGAGGCAAAAAATAAAGCGGAGGCAGCGAACGAAGCCAAAAGCAACTTTTTATCTACAATGAGTCACGAAATCCGGACCCCAATGAATGCCGTTATTGGTTTTACCAGTTTATTATTGAATCACGATCCCCGGCCAGATCAACAGGAGTATTTAAAAGTACTTAAATTTTCGGCGGATAATTTATTAACCTTGATTAATGATATTCTGGATTTTAGTAAGATAGAAGCCGGAAAAATTGAGTTTGAAAAAATTGATTTTGATCCTAAAAAATTAATTACCAGAATCAGTGATCCGCTTCATCAATTAGCCATTGAAAAAGGTTTACAGTTAAAATTATTATTAGATCAGGATTTACCTACTACTTTGGTGGGCGACCCCGTACGATTGAGTCAGATTTTAACTAACCTTATCAGCAATGCCGTAAAATTTACTAAAACCGGACGCATTATTGTTTCGGCAGCTATAAAAGATCAAACAAAAACTCACACTACTGTTGATTTCCGGGTAACCGATTCAGGTATTGGTATTCCGGCAGATAAACTGGAGCTTATTTTTGAGAGTTTTACTCAGGCAAAATCTGATACTACCCGCGAATTTGGAGGTTCTGGTTTAGGACTTACTATTATCAAACACTTACTAAAACTACAAGGCAGTAATATTCAGGTAGAAAGCCAGGTGGGTAAGGGGTCTACTTTTTACTTTAGCTTAACTTTCGAAAATAGTACCCAGCAATTTTCTTCTGACTCTAAAGATCCTATAGTTTCTGCCCCAAAAAGTTTAAAAGGAATCCGGTTGTTAATTGCCGAAGATAACCAGATTAATATTTTTCTGGTGAAGCAATTCCTGAACCAGTGGGAAATAGATTTTGATATTGCCGAAAATGGGTTGATTGCTTTGGATCTTGTGAAAAGCAACGATTATAACTTAGTTTTGATGGACTTGCAAATGCCGGAACAAGATGGTTATGATACCACTTTAGCCATTCGACGTTTAGAAGGGGAGAAGTACCAGACGCTACCCATTATTGCTTTAACGGCTTCGGCTATGTTAGATATTCAGGATAGAGCTTTTCAAGTGGGTATGAATGATTACTTAAGTAAGCCTTTTAACCCGGATGAATTATATAAGAGAATTGTTAAATATAGTTTTCCGGTATAATTTAAAATAAAATCCTATTTAAAAGCCCGGTAAGTTTTAGTACTTACCGGGCTTTTACATTTTATACTACTACGTTTACAATTTTATTAGGTACTACAATTACTTTTTTAGGAGTTTTACCTTCTAAGTATTTATCAATTAACCCCGAACTCACTACTTCCTGCTCAATAAGTTCTTTTGGCATGTTTGTCGGGAAAGTAAGCTTACCGCGCATTTTGCCGTTTACTGAAATTGGGTATTCAAATGAGTTTTCCGTTAAGAACTGTTCTTGCCATTGCGGAAAACGGGCATACGAAATACTATCTACATGGCCCAGCAAATGCCAAAGCTCTTCGGAAATATGCGGGGCGTACGGCGATAAAGCAATAGTAAGCGGTTCTAAAATGGCGCGCTTATTACATTTTAAGGCAGTAAGTTCGTTAACGCAAATCATAAACGTACTTACCGAAGTATTAAACGAAAACCGTTCAATATCTTCTTCTACCTTTTTTATGGTCTTGTGCAAAGTTTTCAGCTCGGCTGGCGTAGGGTCTTCGTCGGAAACGTAAAAAACTCCGTTTGCATCAAAAAATAACTTCCAGTAGCGTTTTAAAAATTTATGTACGCCGTCGATGCCGTTGGTGTTCCAGGGTTTAAATTGCTCTAATGGACCCAAGAACATTTCGTACATCCGCAAAGTATCCGCCCCAACTTTATGCACTAAATCGTCCGGATTGACTACGTTGTACTTTGACTTCGACATTTTTTCGATTTCCCAACCGCAAATGTATTTTCCATCTTCCAGGATAAATTCAGCATCACTTAAATCTGACCGCCAGGCTTTAAAAGCTTCTAAATCAAGTATGTCGTTCTCTACAATATTAACATCAACATACTGCGGTGATATTACCTGCAAATACGGTTCTATATTTTTAGTTGGATACTTTTCTTTTAAGTCGATTTTAATTCTATCTAATATCGGGCTTAATAAACTTTCATACTCTTGTTTGCCATCATTCTCCTTCAAAACATTATACCAGTGCTTTGAAACAAAAACACTTGGGAAGTGATAACTAGGAAAACCTTCATCTTCTTCTTCACCAGTGAAATTATTACTAAATAAACCAAATAATTGTTTATAAACGATATTTGATCGACCCTGAATCATGCCTTGGTTGATGAGCTTTTTAAATGGCTCTTCCTGCGAAACTAATCCCAGGTCTTTTAAAAATTTATACCAGAAACGCGAGTATAATAAGTGGCCCGTGGCATGTTCCGAGCCGCCAATATATAAATCAACGCTACCCCAGTAATCTTCGGCTTCCGGAGTAACAAACTGTGCCTTATTTTCCGGCGACATGTACCGCAAATAATACCAACTTGAGCCCGCCCAACCCGGCATTGTAGTTAACTCATAATGATATTGACCTTGGTAATTCCAATCTTTGGCTCTGCCTAAAGGTGGTTCGCCGGTTTCGGTGGGCAAAAAGGCATCAATCTCTGGTAAAATTAACGGTAACTCACTTTCGGGTAACGGGTAGGCAATGTCGTCTTTATAGTAAATAGGAATAGGTTCACCCCAGTAACGTTGGCGGCCAAACACCGCATCGTGAATCCGGTACTGCACCTTACCTTTACCAACTCCTAATTCTTCAAATTTAGCTACGGCCGCTTTTATAGCTTCTTTTACCGCTAAACCATTCAGAAAGCCCGAGTTCATTAGTATTCCTTCTTTAGCTTCGTAAACTTCGTCGGGGGTAGAGCCTTCTATTACCGGAATAATAGGTAAATTAAAGTGTTTGGCAAAATTAAAATCGCGGCTATCGCTGGCTGGTACCGCCATAACCACACCGGTGCCATAGCCGGCTAGTACGTAATCGGCAATCCATAAGGGTACTTCCTCGCCATTAATGGGGTTTATAACATAAGAACCGGTAAAAACACCGCTAATATGTTTTACATCGCTCATGCGGTCGCGTTCCGAACGGTTTTTGGCCGTATTTACGTATTCTTCAACGGCCTTTTTCTGGTCAGGAGTTGTTAGTTCGGGTACCCATTCGTGTTCCGGTGCTATCACTAAAAAAGAAACACCATAAATGGTATCCGGACGAGTAGTAAATACTTTAAGCTGTTGGTCTGAATTTTTAATTTTAAAATTAAGCTCCGCGCCAATAGATTTACCAATCCAGTTGCGTTGCATTTCTTTAATTGGATCGGTCCAATCTATGTGGTCGAGGTCGTTTAGTAATCGTTCGGCGTAGGCTGAAATGCGCAAACTCCATTGCTTCATTTTCTGGCGAATTACCGGATAGCCACCTCGTTCCGATACGCCGTCTTTTACTTCGTCGTTGGCCAAAACGGTACCTAAAGCCGGGCACCAGTTAACGGTAGCATCCGACAAAAAAGCCAAGCGATAATTTAATAATATTTCCTGCTGTTGTTTTTCACTGTATTGCTGCCATTGACTTGCGGTAAAATCTGGAATTTCTTCTTCGTTACAGGCTGCTTTAACTGTGGCATTGCCTGAATTTTTAAATTTGTGTAGGAGAGTAGCAATAGGTTCGGCTTTGTTCGTTTCCTGGTTATACCACGAATCAAATAACTTTAAAAAAATCCACTGCGTCCATTTATAATAACTAGGGTCGGAGGTTCGAACTTCGCGGTTCCAGTCAAAAGAAAATCCCAGATTCGCTAACTGCTCTTTATAGCGGGTAATATTTTGTTCGGTGGTAATGGCTGGATGCTGACCTGTTTGAATCGCGTACTGCTCGGCGGGTAAGCCGAAGGCATCGAAGCCCATGGGGTGCAAAACATTAAATCCTTTAATTCGCTTGTAACGAGCTACTATGTCAGAGGCAATATAACCCAGCGGGTGACCAACGTGTAATCCGGCACCGGACGGATACGGGAACATATCTAAAACGTAGTATTTTGGCCGGTTTGGGTCAATACTTACCCGAAAAGTTTGGTGTTGATTCCAATATTGTTGCCACTTTTTCTCAATCTGGTTAAAGTTGTAGTCTGACATTTCGGTACTTTCTTTCTATAAATTCGCCAATCTCATCCGCTCTATAAACGAGATAAAAGCAAAAATACTTTTTTTTACTAAGTATGTCATCATTTCGCTAAAAACCTTGCAGTTATTATAAATAGAACCCAATTTAGTTGCGAGTTTAAAAACTAAGGAAATTCCAGGCAGAGAATTGTAAATTTTTAAATAAATATTTTAATCGTAGCGTTTAAAAATAAACTTATATTTAGTAAAAAAATAACCAGAATTCCGGCTACTTCAATTCCTGATAAGTTCAATTATCAGGTGAAACAAAGTTATTTATTACCTAAAAGGTATTCAAAAACTACCTATCCCTATCGTTACTTGCAACCCGTACCTGTTTAAATTAGAGCATGAAGTAATTTTTACGCAGTAAAATGGAAAATAATACTATTGGAAATTATAATCAGCAACTTGTTGAACCTTCGGCATTACCAACTGCTACATTATCCGGAGCCAGAACTCTTTCGGATAATGCCCAAGCTGTTAGCGTGGATGAGTCTGAACTAGAAATTGATCAACCCTATTCGGAGGACCAGTACCTTAACTTTGAATTTGAACCGGAAGCAGGAACAACCGATGATACTACTGATCAATCTGATACGGATGCAGATTTTCATTTAGGCACATTTAATAACCTTCGCGGTACATTTACCTGGTCATTTGCGGCATTGCAAACGAATGCCGAAACGTATAATGCTGTTTTATCCGGGTCCTCTAACCGCATTGCTTTAAAAACGGCTGTCGATAAGCTTAAGAGCTATATTAAGAAAAGGAATATTTTAGATAAAACTCCTTACGGTATTGCTCCTAAACCCGAGACCTATAGGTTTCAGGATGAAAGTGGCGCTACAATAACCAAGCCCATGTTAGCAACCGGGTCGCCGAACGATTATGTAAGTTTAGCAACCTATTGGTGGCCAGATCCAATCAATGAAAAAGGCTTGCCTTATGTTGTTATTGACGGCAAAACCAATCCTGAATCTAACGCCATTCCGGATCAAACTTTATTACGAAATATTTGCGAGGATATTCAGTTTTTAGGCTTAGGCTATTTTTTTACAAGGAAAGAAGCTTATGCCGAACAAGCCTTGAATTTATTAAAGGCATTTTTTCTGGATAAAACCACTCAAATGAATCCACATTTTAAATACTCTCAGATTATTCAGGGTATGAACGGAGGGTTTGGGCGGGCCACCGGGTTTGTAGATGCCGAAGTACTAACGATATTATTAGACGGCTACCAATTGCTACAAGGCTCGAAGGCATTAACGGCTGCCTCTGATGTGGATGCCGGTTTAAAAGATTGGTTCCGAAGCTTATGGGGATGGATGACTACCAATTATAAAGAAGCTCCCAAGGAAGGTACCGAAGATTTTTACCATTACGAGATGATGTTGGGTATAAAAAATGCCCATAATAATATCCGGAGTGCGTACGAACTTCAGGTATTAACTTATGCTCAATTTATCGGCGAAGATGCTTGGGTGGTAGATGAAATTAACAAAATTATTAAAGACACGGAAACCTCCAAAGGTCTATTATCCAATCAAATTTTACCCCAGGCGGGCAAAATTGAGGTAAAAGATAAAATGGGTGCTGTTAAAGAAATTGCGGTACCCGCAGGCGCCATGCCCGAGGAGTTAAGGCGGACTAAACCCGCGACTTATTGTCAGAAAAACCTGGATTTTTTATTGCGCTTAGGGAGCTTGGCCGAAAATGCCGGTATTGATTTATGGAATTACGTTACTCCGGAAGGCGTTTCAATTAAAAAAGCCATTGAAGCCATATTATACTTTGCTGCTAATCCCAAAGAATGGCCGTGCACCGAACACGAAGATATATTGAACCCCACCATTTACCGTATTTTCCGGCAATCCATGCGCCGGGCAAGTGGCGCCTGGCCCAAAGACGAGGAATTACAAAAAAGTATTCAAGGATATTTGGCCCAACTGGATAAGCTGTTAGGTGCAAATTCGGGTTATTCCGAAACCTCTTACCGGCAAGGTTTAGATTGGCAAATATTAGTGCACAAGCTAGGCTACACTTTCTAAATGAATACCCTTATAAGCTTATTTTACCCACTTAGTTTTATACTAAGTGGGTAAAATAAGCTTATAAGAGGCGCTTTTAAGTAAATTTATTTAACCTTTTTACTTTCAAAAGATAGATTTTGCGAAAAGAAGCCCAGCATTTTTGTTTCAATCCGTTCGGCAATCCGATTTATGTGGTCGCCTTCGTAAATTTCAAAAGAATGTTTAATGCCGTAGTTATTTAGTTGCTGATCTAAAACCTGGATGCTGGCGGCTATATTCGTGTCTTTTGTACCGGCATCAAAACCTATGGCGTTCAACTTTTTTACATTATTTATATTTTGATCCAGGTTCGCGATGGGCATGTTCGCCATTCTCTTGGCTAGGATTAAAGGTTGAACCTGGCCTTTAGCAGTGGGTAGATCCAGGTAAAAAGGTGGTTTTTTGGGATTTGGAGCCCAAGCAGCACCCGTAGCAAAAGTAGCTCGCGTTAAAAAATCGGCTTTATTTACTTCTTCCTGCGTTTGTATATTCTCTAATCGGGTTAAATTTTCCAGATTTTTTAATTCGTTTTCAGAAGGACTAAGGCAACACGGACTTAATAAATACACGCTCGAAAAAATTTCCGGATATTTCTGCCCAATCCGAAAAGCTCCGTAGCCACCCATGGAATGTCCGGCTATGCCTCGGCTGGCCACCTGCGGTATAGTGCGATAATGGCTATCAATATAGGCCACAAGTTCTTTGGCTACAAAATCTTCCCAATTGCCGGTAGTAACAGAATTCGAATAAAAACTGCCCTGAAAACGAGTATAGGCATTGGGCGTAACCAAAATCATTTCTTTTAACTGACCAGCAGCTAATGCTTTGTTTACCACATTGGGCAAGTTTATCCAGTGCGTTTGAAAACCGTACCATTGCGCATCATTGTCGGTGAAACCATGCAATAAGTAAACAACCGGGTACCGTTGCTTAGGATTGGTTTTATAACTGGGCGGCAGATAAATAGAAACTTCCCGGTCGGGAGAGTCGCCGGATAAATTACCTTCCAAACCTTTTCCGTGTACTTTAATGCGTTCTACGGTGCCTTGCTTAGCCAGAGTTGGGGTATTTTGGCTTATGACCGGTGAAGAAAGAAAAAAGAAAAAGCAAATTACAGAACCAAAAATAAAACAACGAGTACTTGTTAATTTTCTCATGGTTTAAGCAGGCTGAAAAGTTAAAATTTCTTAAATAACTATAATTAGTGGTAGATAAACAACAGGTACAAACCTTTAAATACCAGCTAATCCGGTAACCAGCGGATTAATTCCATTCCAGGTACCTTCGGCAGAGAGGACTTGAAAACGGGCAAATAATTCTTCCTTGTACCATTTTTCGGAGCGGGTACGGTGCACTACTTTCCGGTGGGCTTGGTTTTGATAAGCGTAATTTTGCATGTGGGCCTGGCTGCTCCAGATACTAAAAGTAGCTTGCCGTACAAAGGGAAGTTCGCCTAAACCAATTGCTGCCATTACACCCGGAGCACTTTCCAAAGCCTGGCTGGTAAGCGTACCGTTTTTCCAGAAAGCAGGCAAAGATCGCCAGTTAATGGCAGCCCGGGTTAAAACGGCAACTGATTGCAAGGGAGCAGGTTCAACAGCAAGGTTAGGTAAAGGGTTTTTCCCATCCCAAAGCCCGTGTGCTTTATAAGGTAAAAGTTTAATCGTCCATATTTCCTGGCTATTATCCTGATAAAGTTGCATTATCTCCGATTTAGTAAAAAAATCGTTTGCGGCATCTTCGGATTGCCAGGTAGCAAATAAACCATAACGCTTAAAATCAGGTTTTAGAGAAAATACCTGGCCTTTACCGCTGCCTAATAATTTAAAAAAACTTAAACCTGGAACTGATTTAAGCAGGGGAGGAGAGGTTCCCATTTGTGCCAGCCCCCAACGGATTCGGTTCGGCTTTAAGCCGAATAAAGTAAGAGTAGTATAAGTAGGTGGTACGTTGGACTGAGGCAAGAATGAAGAATTTAAGAAATACCAAATGAAAAAAGGAGCTATGCAGCTCCTTTCTGTGCCATTTTACTAAATTATTATAAATTAATTTTTTTGTTATCGCCGGGATGAGCGGGTTCGCCGGTAATAGCTGCTTTCGCCATACCATACAAATGCACCAACGTGCTCGAAGGCGCATCCCAATATTCAGCCTGGTCAATTGTAACTTTAATTAAAGCAATATTAGGATCGTCTTTGCCTTCGGGGAACCAGGCTTTTAACGGTTCCTTCCAAAGTTCATCTATTTTGGCTTTATCTTTAACGGTGCGGGCTCTGCCTGAAACAGATACGTACGTATTGCTGGCATCATCCATATAACTTACGTTTACGTGCCGGTCTTGCTGTATTTCGTGCGTTTTAGCCGAATCTTCTCCGGTAAAAAACCAAAGTATACCATCAGGTTTTACCTGTTGCGTCCGCATAGGGCGGCTGCGCAAAGTACCATCCACTTCGGCGGTAGTAAACATGGCCGTTTTAATATCTTTAATTAAATCTATTAGCTTTTCCAGATCTTGGCTAGGCGTATTTTCCATAGTTTTTATCGTTTAATTTTTCGTTAATTCCAGTACGAATGACTTTTTTAAAAGTTATTTCCGGACTAATCAAGCGTACACGTACTAATTCTTTTATACGGGATAAATTTATTTATGTAGATTTAACCAAAAACCAGGTAATTGGTTTTGATTGGAGAAGATAAATAAAAGCATATTGAATTTTTTAGCGCATACTTTTTTATCTGGTTCCGACGAAGAACTATTAGTAGGTAACTTTATTGCCGATTCGGTAAAAGGCCGGCAAAAAGATGGATACCCCGCGGGTATTCGCCGGGGAATTGAACTGCACCGGTTAATTGACACGTATACCGATTCGCATCCTATTGTGCATCAGACCAAAGAGCGGCTCCGGCCTGAGCAAGGGAAATTTGCTGGTGTTACCACCGACATGTTTTACGACCACTTTCTGGCAGCAAATTTTGAGAAGTACGCTTCCATTTCCTTGCTCGATTTTTCGTTGTACGTCTACCAAACAGTAGAAAGTTACTCCCATATATTACCCGAAAGGGTTCACTATTTTTTGCCGTACATGGTCAAACAAAACTGGTTGCACCGCTACGCTCAAATTGCGGGCATTCAAGATTCTTTAAATGGTTTAAGCCGCCGAAGTACATTTGCTTCCAATATGTCTACGGCCACCCAAACGTTAGAAGAAAATTATCAAATTTATAAGCAAGATTTTGAGCAATTTTTTCCTGAGTTGCAGAATTATGTTAAACAGGTTGTGGCTACTTAATTTTGTTTTGAGGGATTGTTCTTTTCGGCTAGAAGGATTATATGGGGTTTGAATTTTACTAAATCTAAGTACTATTCTATTGGTATCATTCAACTGAAAAGAACAAGGTAAAATAGATTGATTACCTAAATTAAACTCAAGCAAAAAGTAAAAATAAGTTGAGGTATTTGATTCACTCAGCAGGAAACTATTTAGGTGCGTAGTAAACTTGTTTCCTGCTAAATGAATCGAAAAAAGATTTATCTACTTTAACTAATTTTTTACCTACTACTAAGTTTTAAGTAATTGACCTTAGCCCTGTTTGCTTGTAGTAGATATTACAGCAAGAAGGAAATTACGAGCATAAAAAAAGCGGGATGTTCTCCCGCTTTTACATTTAAACTTAAGTCTAAATTAATGATGGTGACCGTGTTCGCCGTGAACGTGTCCATGGGATAGTTCTTCTTTTGTAGCTTCGCGTACACTTACTACTTTCCCATCAAAATGCATAGTACGACCAGCCAAAGGATGGTTAAAATCCATCTGAACTTCATTGTCTCCCACTTCTACAACCTGACCCTGCATCTGGTTACCTTCGCTGTCGGCCATAGGAATAAAGTTGCCGGGTTCCAGCATTCCATCCGGAATAGAGCCTTCTACCTCAAAAACATTCTTTGGTATACTTACTAAAGCATTTTCGTCGTAATCGCCGTAGCCTTCTCCAGATTCTAAAGAAAAAGAAAAAGTATCGCCTTCCTGTAAACCATCCAGGTGTTCTTCAAATTTGTCTGGTAAACCGCTCACGCCGTAAAGAAAAACCATTGGGTTTTCGGAACCCGCTGTTTCTACGTGGCTTTTTTCGCCGTTTTCATCTAATACACTCAGATCATAAGTCAGCGTTACCACGGTATTATTGCTAATTTTCATAAAGTCTAATAGTTTTTTAAGTTGGCAAAGTTAAGGATATATTATCTACGTTCCCGGTAATTATTTCCGGTATACGGTTATTCTAGAATATTGGTCAGTTCCCAGGCACTTTTATATGCCCCAATACTCTCGGTGTAAGTTAAAAATTCGTTGTAAAACGGATGCCGGGTAAGCGTAGCACTATCGCCAATAATTACTAACTTTTTGCGGGCTCTGGTCATAGCAACGTTCATGCGCCGGATGTCGGCTAAAAAACCAATTTCGCCCACGCTGTTACTACGAACCATACTAATGTAAATAATATCGCGTTCCTGGCCCTGAAAAGAATCTACGGTGCCCACACTTAACATCCGACGATTCTGTAAATCGCTTAATTGGGGATTGTGTTCAATTTCGTCTTTCAGGTAATTAATCTGAGCCCGGTACGGCGAAATAATGCCAATCTTTAACGGAATTTCCTGTTTTTGCTCCGGGCTATAATCTTTTAGTAAATTCTGAATATGCTGTAATAGTAAATCTGCTTCTTCGGGGTTAGCTACGCTGGAGCTTTCGGAAAAGGCTCTTTCGTTGTACCCACAACCGGCTGTATCTACAAATTCAACGGCCAGGTTACCGGCAAAAATCTCGTGAAAGGCTGGTAAATCTGCCGCAGCTACGCTTTCGTGCGCTAATAATTCGCCCCCGTAAAATTGCTGGTTCGAAAAATTCATAATGTGCTCGTGCATGCGATATTGCGTTTTGAGCATTACCGCTACCTGGGGCTGTCGCTCAATGCATTTTTCGAACAAAGTTGTACTTAGGCCTTTTTTATCGGCTTCAATGGATTTTACCGTAGGAGGTAACTGGCAATGATCGCCGGCTAAAATTACCCGGTTGGCCCGCGTAATCGGAATCCAGCAGGCAGGCTCCAGGGCTTGAGCGGCTTCGTCGATAAAAACGGTATCGTAGGTTAAATGGCGGATTACCCGGTTTGCCGAACCCACCAAAGTACAAGTAATAACCTGCACCCGATCGAGTAAATCATCAATAATATACCGTTCCATATTTTCGGCTTCGGCCAGCATTCTCCGGCTTTCTTCTTTCATTAAACGACGTTGTTCGCGTTCTTCCCAGCCAAATTTGCGTTTAAACTGAAAGGCCATCGATTTGTATTCTTCGGCATTTTTGCGCAGCACCTTAATATCTTTGTAGTCCCGGTGCGCCATAATTTGGGCATCCAAAGTATGTTCCAAAAGCAAATCCGACACGCGCGAAGGATTACCAATCCGGATAACGTTAATCCCTTGGGCGGCAAGTTTCTCGGTGAGTAAATCCACGGCCGTATTGCTGGGGGCGCATACCAGTAAGCGGCGCTCGTTTTGCAAGGTGTGCATTATGGCTTGTACCAGGGTAGTGGTTTTGCCCGTACCTGGAGGACCATGAATAATAGCTACATCCTGGGCCTGGTGAATATTTTTTACTGCCTGGTTCTGCGATTCGTTTAATTCCGGAATAGACTGAAACGTAAAATGTTCTTTAAACCGAGCCGGCTCATTACCCAGTAAAATATCTCTTAGTTGGGCTAAACGACTTTTATCTGCCTCTATCACCTTCCGCAAGGCAATTTCCATTTCCCGGTAACTCATCTCGTCGAAGGTCAGGTCAATACCTAATTTGCCTTCGTCAATCCAGTCGGGTAAGTCTTCTTTGGTAGTAGCTAATGTGAGTTTGTTGCGTTTTAAACTGGTAATAACCCCGGTTAATACCTGCCCATCGTGGCCCTGGCTACCCGAAGCATTGGAGAAAATCTGAGCTGCTTTACCGGTTTGAAATAAGTGTAATTGGTCTTTCCCGGAGGTGCGTTCCAGTTCAACTACTACCTTACTGCCAAAACCAATTTCGGTTTTAGTAACTACAATCGGGTACCAGCATAAGCCATTTTCTTTTCGCTCCGAAATGGGACTGCGGGTACTCTTTAATTTATATTGATTTAAGTCTTCTTCTTGTTCTAATTTAAGCAAGGCTTGGGTTCGCCTTAACTCTTCTGTAATATCTATCATTAATTTAGGTGGCAGGCTGCTTTTACTTATTAAAAATAAGCAGCCTAGTATTTAAAAATGAATCAATTAAGTGCAATAGTATATAATCCATTTAACTGTAAAAAGGTTTCGAAATTCCTGGGTTTGTACTATCTCAATGGGTATACTACCAACCTAGACAGGGAAAATTGGGTGTGCGCTTATTTACGGAATTTACCGGCAGAAAGGCTTAGTTTCCGGCGTAAATTAAAAATATACAATAGCATTCCAATTAACAGCATAGCTGTCAGGGCAATAATTTTGTCGCGGTCGCTGCGTTTGGCACGTTCCTGATTTACTTCTTCGGTTAATTCGTTTATTTTCCGTTGTCGCGATTTTTGTAAATTATCCAGGTTGGCAATCTGGGTTTTAAGCGTGTAAATAGTGTTGGTAATGGCTACTTTATCGTCTTTTACCTGTTCGGCAACTTTGTTTTGTTCTACCGTTAAAGTAGCCGCTTTCCGTAAAGTGCTGGTTTTAATAGTGTTTATAATTTTGCTGTCGTTCCGGATAATACCTTTCAAGGTATCAATAATCCGGAGTAAATCTTTTTTCGATTTTTTGCCCCAAAAGTTGCTGTTCTGCGCATTATAAAACTGGTAGTCTTTTACTAATTTTTCGCGTTGCGTTAATAAAACACGCAAGCTATCGTCTTGTACAAATGCGTAGGATTGCCAGGTAATTAACGAGAACAGGATTGCAAAGAAGATTATTTTCATTTTAAAAGTAAGGCATTAAAAGCAATTTATTCAGATGGAAAGATAGACAAATTCTAACATCTTCGCTCAAAGGAGCTTTTTCTTTCAAGTTCTAATTCGCGTTGAACGCTCATTATAAATGGTTCTTGGTTTGTAACGTAACAATATTCAGTTTACTTGCTTTTAGTAAATTGTAGTCATTCACCTTAAAGTTGTTTAATACTTTTAAAATAAGTAAAAAATTCGCCTAAAGTGGTGTCCTCACAACCTTGTATGGGCTTTCAGCGGACTTATTGTTACAGAAATTACCCTATAATGGATAAACTTCTAAAAGGCAATACAGCTTTCTTTTAAAGATGATTTTATAGAATTTGTAAAAGGAATTAGTTACTCCTTAATAATAGCTATTTACGTGAAGGCTTGAAAAGCCTTCATTTAATGGTGCTGATGCGGGGAACGGTAACCAGTTTGCCTCGTGGCTGGCGGGCTTCGTTCGGCTCTTTCGCACTCGCTATCTTTCCTCCTGCCGTCGGCATGCTACGCACCGGAAATCTAGCAGGTGCTCCATAGCCAAACTGGTATTGTTGCGAGTAGCTACCTTTTTTACCAGAATATTAACTATAGTATTTTAGTAAAATTAGCTTTTTTAAAGCTTACCGTTTCATATGAGTTTGCCATCGGATTGATTTGCTTCTTCAATTGAATCCTTCTATCGTACCCGTAATTTAGGAAGAGAATAGTTGGCTACGTAGTTAACTAGTTTCCTCCAGAAGGATAGATTTATTTTACTAATTTAGTGCAGGCACTCAATTAGTAAATGCTCTAATTGTTTAAAGTTACAAGAACAGTGGCTACTGGCAACTGACACCAGTTTGGCTGTGGAGGGCCTTTTAGCGTTCCGGTGCTGCAAAGCAGCATGGCGCAACGGAGTGAGCCAAGGTTCGCTAAACCGCCCGAGAGAGCCAAACGAGGCCCGCCGGCCATGAGGCAAACTTGAAGCTAGCAAACTAGTTAGCACTTAAGCATCGAGCCTTGGAAAGGCTCCAAAGAAAAAGCCTTTAATTTTTTAATTAGGATAACACTGGTCTAATACTACTGGAAAACTAAATGTTACTGATTCTGAATTTGCTTCTGCGCTACTTTCCCGGCCACTTTAGTTTTAGGCCGGAAGAAGTAAACTACTAAAATGGGAAGCAGCAATAAATCGGATAAAACGGCGAATAATAAGGTTAAGCTGATTAGTAAGCCAACGTAAAAAGTACCTTCAAAAGAAGAAAATATCAGGGTACAGAAACCCGCCATTAAAATACAACTGGTAATTATAACTGCTTTGCCGGTTGTTAAATACGTTCGCTTAACAGCGTAATACAAAGGTTTGCCACTTAGTAATTCTAATTTTAATTTACTAATAAAGTGAATGGTATCGTCGATGGCAATACCTAAGGCAATGGTGAAAATAATGGAGGTAGATACTTTCAAGTTGATATCCGCTATTCCCATAAAAGCTCCAATAAGAACGATTGGGAGAATGTTGGGTAACAAGGTAATCACAATCATTTTAAACGACCGGAACATTAAGCCTACTATTCCGCCGATAAATAAAATATCCAGCAGCAAGCCTTCCATTAAATCGCGGGTAAGCGTGTCGTTGTTTTTATCCAGTAGCAAAGAACTACCCGTTACATGGGTCAGCAGCAATTTAGAGTCTGTATTTTGCCGTATAAATTCCCGAAACTGGTCTGTAAGCACGGTAGCCCGGGCACTGCCAATATCCCCCATTTTGCCGCTTAAGCGTCCTTCGGTTTGATCGGCACTTACCAGGGAATTTAACTCCGGACGTTTCCGGAATAGTTTTAATTTGGATTGCAGTTTACGCCATTGAATTTCCGTATCTGGTAGTTTAAAAAAAGTCTCCGAGCCGCCATTTACCGCCCGGTTCAGGTTTTTAACAATAGTTACCGGAGAAAAAATAAATTTTAATCCATATTGAGAACCCAGGTACTTTTCTATTTCTTCTACTTCGCGCAGAACCGGTAATTCATAAAGAGTGTGGCCCGGAACGGCTTTCAAATACAACTCAAAAGGGCGAACACCCGAAAAATTTTGCTCAAAATATTTAAAGTCTAGTTTTACGGGATCATCGTCTGATAAATCATCCAGCAAGGTGGTATCTAACCGGATTAAACTAATGCAATAAACTGAAACCAGAATAATACCCACGGTACCTGCCAAAATGCGATTGCGGTATTTAAACACAAATAAAAGCAGGCGGCGCAATAAAAAAGGCCAGGTAAAAGCTTCTTTTTTAGGAGCCGTGCGCGGTGGTAAAGGCATGAGCATCATCATGGCGGGCAACATTGTCATAGAGAGCAGGTAGGCTACTACCACCGCAATACCCGTGTACACCCCAAAATTCCGGATCGGACCAATATCGGCCGTTAGTAAAGTTAAAAAACCAATAGCGGTAGTAATAGCCGTAATAAAAGTTGCTAATCCCACATCCTTAACGGTGGTAACAATAGCCTTGGTTTTGGATTTTCCTTCTGCTACTTCAGAAACGTACTGGGTTAAAATATGCACCGAATCCGACATGCCCACCACAAACATAATAGTAGGTAACAGCATGGTCATAACATCTATGTTGGTGCCGGTAAGACCCATTAAGCCCATCGCCCAGCAAATAGAAATTAAAACCACCATTAAGGGCATTACCACGCCCCACCAGGTCCGGAAAGTGAAGTAGAGAAAAATAACTACCATCGCAATGGAAATGGACATAAACAACGCCAGTTCGTATTGCATCCGGTCCACGAAAATAGATTGGGCTACCGCTTTCCCGGCAATGTGGTAATCCGGTAAATTGATTTGCTGGAGTTTCTCTTTCAGGTGAAGGAGTAAAGAATCGCTGGGTAATTTGGTCAGGTTCGGCGAAGTTTGAATCAGGAGCGTAACGGACCGGGCATCGGGCGAAAAAAATGTACCTACCAAACCTTCGGATTGGTAAATAGCCAGGCTATCTTGCCGGTATCGTTCCGGTTGGTTCACGTGCAGATAAGGCACTTCAAATATGCCAAAAGATTCAATAATCGGGCTGCTGAGGGTAGTGGGAGATTGTACCCGTTCTACGTGGCGAAGCTGAGAAATAAACGTTGTTAAAGAATCTACTTTTTTTAAAAAAGTTGAATCAAACAGAGTTTTGGGGTGCGATAAACCGAGTAATAAATAATCGTTATCGTTGCCGAATTTTTCGCGGTACTTTAAATAAAAACTCAGATCCGGATCGTGTTTCGGGAAAAAGTGATCAAAGTTATAATCAAAGCGCAGGCGCGAAATAAAAAATAAACTAAGGCACGTAAACAGAAAAATCAGGAGGAGTACGCTATAACTAAGTTTTTTATATAACATTTTAAAATATTACGCCGAATGCAGCGTTTCACAAAAAGATAGGAAGCCTTTTCTAAGGTAAGTAACCCGATAATAACCTCCATTGTTCGACTATAAACGGATATTATCATGAAAAAATTTGCCCTATTGCTCTCTTTCTTAGCTTACGTGGGCAATTATGCCTCCGAAGGCTCTATTCTGGTAAACACCGTCTCGTTTGCCGATTTGCCCGCTAAAGTTAAACCCACCCATACGGTTACTGGAAAAAAGGTAAATAAAAGTACAACTAATTCTACTTGCTCAGCTTTTCCAGCTTCTAAATGTTTAGTAAAAGTAAAAGCCTGCTCGGTGGTTACTAAAACTGTTGTTCGGCCTAAAAAATCTTGCCTACACCAAAAAGCTAGTTTGCTGGTAGCGAAAGCCACACCCGATCCTATCGTATCTCTGTTGAATTAAGTAAAAAATATAAGCATGGGAAAAGTCTGCTAGTTTCGGCAGACTTTTTTATTTTTGGCTTTAAGCAATTTCAGTTTCAGCTTCCCTCAACTTTAAACAAAAAAAGAGGTTTAGGGTTAAGATGGGAATACAGGGAGTAAACAGCTTTAAAATTTTTACTTTTTTTACCAGCAGAATAAACAACTATGCGGCAATACCTCGACCTGATCGAACACATTATTCAAAATGGAGCCCGGAAAGAAGACCGGACCGGAACCGGCACGCTAAGTGTTTTTGGTTACCAGATGCGCTTTGATTTGGCCGAAGGCTTTCCGTTAGTAACCACTAAAAAAGTACATTTAAAGTCGATTATTCACGAGCTGCTATGGTTTTTAAAAGGCGATACCAATATTAAGTATTTAAAAGATAACGGCGTTTCAATCTGGGACGAATGGGCCGACGAAAATGGTAATTTAGGTCCGGTATACGGATCGCAGTGGCGTTGCTGGCCTACGCCGGACGGTGGCCACATCGACCAGATTACCCAGGTTATTAACCAGATTAAATCTAACCCGGATTCGCGGCGGCTGATTGTGAGCGCCTGGAACGTAGCCGAAATTAATAAAATGAAACTGCCGCCTTGCCACGCTTTTTTTCAATTTTACGTGGCCGATGGTAAACTTTCCTGCCAGTTGTACCAGCGCAGTGCCGATGTATTTTTAGGTGTGCCGTTTAACATTGCTTCTTACGCTTTGCTTACCTTAATGGTAGCGCAGGTTTGTAACTTACAAGCCGGCGAATTTATCTGGACCGGTGGCGACACTCATTTGTACCTGAACCACCTGGAACAAGCGCAACTACAATTAAGTCGTGAAACTCGTTCTTTGCCGCAAATGCAAATAAATCAGGCCGTTACTTCTATTTTCGATTTTACTTACGACGATTTTAAACTCGAAAATTATAATCCTCACCCGGCAATTAAAGCGCCGGTAGCCGTATAAGCCGCCGGTATCGCATGAAATTAGACCGGCTGGCCGTTAACGTTATTTTCCTGATTAACGGCTTTATCTACGCGAACTGGATTGCCCGGCTGCCGCGCATCCAGGAATTGTATAATCTCGATAATAAATCTCTAGGGTTGGTACTGCTCTTTGTTTCGATGGGAGCCATCAGTTCTATGCCTTTCACAGGTTGGCTAATTCATAAAAAAAGCAGCCGCTTTATTACTTTGCTGGGAGCTATAATCTTTTGCCTTTTGGTTCCGCCTATTCCCTTGCTGCCGGAAGTGTGGCAGGTAAGAATTTTGTTTTATTTACTGGGAGTGTCGGCGGGATTACTGGATGTATCCATGAACGCCCAGGCGGTTTTAGTAGAAAAAAAATACCAAATGCCCATTATGTCGTCGTTTCATGCTTTGTTTAGCGTGGGCATGATGATAGGAGCAGGATGCGGCGCTTTATTTGCCCAATTTAATGTAAGTTTATTCGCTCATTTTGTAAGTGTAGTCATTGTCAGCCTATTGTTAGTGGCTTGGGCTTCCCGGCATCTGATCCGGGATACTCCGCAGGCACAATCCGGCGAAAGTGGGGGAGGGTTCCAGTTACCAACTAAAGCCATATTGAGTATTGGCATTATTGCCTTCTGCGGCATGACCGGTGAAGGAGCCATGTCGGATTGGAGCTCGAATTACATGGAAAACGTTGCCCATTCCTCCCAAGCATTAGCGCCTATTGCATTAGCCGCGTTTTCTATGGCCATGACCATTGGCCGCTTGTTTGGCGATCGGGCACGATCTTACTTTGGCGACCGGAAGTTGTTGGTTTATAGTGGTAGCGTAGCTTTTATTGGGCTTGCCTTGTCCTTGGCTTTTCCGGTTTCGTTATTAGTAATTACTGGATTTTTTATTGTGGGTTTGGGTCTAGCTACCGTGGTACCCATTGCCTACAGCATTGCCGGTAATGCGCCGGGTTTGCCGTCGGGAGTGGGCCTATCCATGGTTACTACGGTCGGATATTCCGGTTTTTTGTTTGGCCCGCCCATTATTGGTTTTCTCGCAGATTGGCAGACTTTACGGATCGCTCTTCTTTTTGTAGCTGTATTATTTGCTTTAATGACTTTTCTGGGGTTTAGAAGTAAGTTTTAGGGGAAGCTTTTTAATTTCATATTTACTAAATTTTGTTCTTTGCTTTTATTTAGAATCTACATCTAGTTATGAAATGTCTTCTTTGGAATAGTTAAGCGGAGGATTTTCAGTTTTTAGGTTAATAGAGGGGAGATTTATAAAATCTCCCCTCTATTAACCTAAAAAAACGAAAATCCTCCGCTTAACTACTTCAGAGAAACAGAGTGGTTAAAATCCTTTCATCGAAAAGGTGGCGCAAGGCTCCTGCATAGTATCTACTATCAGGTAGGCCACTGGTCGAATAAACTTGAATTTAAAAGTAAATAAAAGCTCTAGCTGGCCTGAGACCGGACAATATGCATCAGGAGCGAAGAAGGTTGCGATAAAACTATAACTAAATTACTCTAATAGGGAATTCCCAAAAAAAGTAAAAATCAACTAGCTTCCCGGTTATCATCTCCATTATTAAGATCTAAATGGCGGGCTACTGAATTCCGATTCAGGAGAATTTCTTTTAGGCGGTCTACGTGTACTTTCATTTCTTCGGCGCGTTCCTGTTGCATAGCTGCCCAGCGCGACTGGCCTTTGTTGCGGTCTTGATCGGCCATGGTCATGAGCATGTTGCGGCGTTCTTCTAATATCCGCATCGATACCCACAAGGTTTCTTCGAGCATGGAGCTCATGCTGTTCAATAGGCTTTCATCGTTATACGCGTGGCCGGAGTGGCAACGGTAGCGGTTAACCTTTCCTTGTTTTAATTCCCAAAGGCCACCGCCGCATTCGGGGCAACTATAACTGGAACGCTGCCCTAATTCATCCATGCTTTCTATACTACTCATGGTACTATTGGTCATAACCCGTTCAACCATTTGGGCTTCGCTTACAATATCATTCGGTACGGTAATACTATCACTAGAGGGCATACGACTAATATTATGTACCAATTTACCCATCTCCGAAATAGGTACTACATAATCAGCCGATACACTACGGAGGGCATTGCGGGGCATGTCCGGGTACTCCGCCTCATCCGGGTCTTGTACTATGGCTATACCACCGCTACGTTTTATGGCATCCAGTCCTACGGTACCATCGTTCATCATACCGGTTAAAATAATGCCGATTACTTTAGAACCATGGTAAGCGGCTGCCGAACGAAACAAAGGATCTACCGCGGGCCTAAATTGGTTTTCGCGGGGACCTTTTACTACTAAAATTTGCTTTTTGGTGAGCAATATGTGGCGGTCCGCAGGTACCATATACACCATGCCATGGTGAAAAACTTCGTTATGTTCGGCTACCTTTACTTTTAATGCGGTATGTTTTTTTAAACGATTCACCAACAGACTACTGGAAGAGTCCATACTTAGGTGCTGCACAATAAAAATGGCCGCGGGCAGGTCTGCAGGAAGTTGTGAAACTAATTTACACAATGCTTCCATACCGCCGGCCGAAGTGCCAATAACCACAATATCATGTCCTGAGGCAACCATTTATTAAATTTATTTTACAATTTATAAGTTACTTAACGCATAAAAATAGATTAAGGATAAATCTCCCATAAATTTAAGTATCCTTACCGCCGCCATCGGGGTTTACCGTAATTTGTATACTTGTTTGTTACGGCATTTTAGCGGTTTATACGTATTATATAGTTTACCATACAAATCCCTGCCTGCCTTTTACTAACTTAACGCTTTCTTGCCTTATTTGTGATGACGTATTCTGAAGAGAACCCAGGAAACAACCTGGATAAAGATAAACCCGAAGAACCAACCCGTGCTGGTTCTACTAATGTAAAGAACGATCCGTTTGTAGTAGGAATTGGCGCTTCGGCAGGAGGCTTGCAGGCGTTGCAGCTTTTTTTTGAGCATACTCCCCCGGATAGTGTGGCCTACGTAGTGGTGCAGCACCTGGCCCCGGAAAGCCAAAATGTGCTCAGCAGCATCTTAAAGCGCCAATCGGTATTATTAATTGCCGATATCCAGGACAGCATGCCCATAGAAGAAAACCGGGTGTATATAATGCCCGCCGGCAAGCACGTAATTATCAGGGATAATGTATTGTATTTAACCGATCGCCAAACCGAAATAAACACGTTACGGTCTATTGATTTATTTTTTAAATCATTGGCCACCGATAAAGGCAAAAAAGCGATTGGCGTTATATTATCGGGTACCGGCAACGATGGTGCCGAGGGGGTAACGGCAATTAAAAAAGCCGGGGGCCTGGTAGTGGTGCAAGATCCGGAAACAGCTAAGTTCGATGGCATGCCGCGCAATGCTATTCAAAAAGGGCACGCTAATTTTGTATTGCCGCCCGAGCTTATGCCCGAAGAAATTTTTAATTACGTTAAAGTTGCGCCCTTATCCGAGGAAATATCCGAATCTATTAAGAGCCAAAACAACGAAACCATAGAACAAATATTGGGCATGGTACACGACCGCACCGGCCTGGATTTTCATAATTATAAGCGGCCTACTATTATCCGGCGTTTGTCGCGGCGAATGGCGGTTACCAACCAATACAACCTGGTCGATTATTTAGATTACCTGCAACTGCACCTCGAAGAAGTAGAAACCATTAGCCGGGAATTTTTAATTGGCGTAACCAAGTTTTTTCGCGACGAAGATGCCTTTGAGGTAATAGAGCATTCGGTAATCCCCGATTTAATCGACGAAATAGAAAACTCCGGTCAGTTACGTATTTGGGTAGCCGGTTGCTCTACCGGCGAGGAAGCTTACTCTCTGGCTATTTTAGTGCGCGAATATCTCGAAAACACCAAAAAAGACATTGAAGTAAAAGTATTTGCTTCGGATATTGATCGGAACTCGCTGGAATTTGCCGGTAAAGGTTTATACCCCTACAGCAGCTTGCACGAGGTATCGGAACAGCGAATCTTGAAATATTTTGTGAAAGAAGAAGGCAAGTACCGGGTATGTCAGCAAATCCGGAAAATGGTAATTTTTGCGCCCCATAATATTATCAGCGACCCGCCTTTTAGCAAAATAAATCTGGTGAGTTGCCGCAACATGCTCATTTACCTGAATCCTTTGCTTCAGAAAAAAGTAATGGCCAAGTTTCATTATGCCCTCCAGAAAAGTGGTTACCTGTTTTTAGGTTCCAGCGAGAGCGTGGGCGACATGAAAAACTTTGTGGAGATTAATAAAAAATGGAAAATTTTCCGCAACACGGAGCAAGCTATGCCTCTGGGCCTGGAGAATTTTTCGGTTGGCTTAACCCGCAAAGATTATAATCCGGATAATCAAAAATTTATTCGGGAGGTAAGCCATAATCTGGCGCTTACCAATCATATTGCCGAAGCTTTAAACGAAACCCTGCTGGAAGAACTCGGGTACGCTGCGGTTTACGTCGACGAAAATTTTAACGTTATGCATGGGGCCGGTAATTATAATCATTACCTTACTTTGCCGGACAGAGCGCTTACCATGAATTTGCTGAAAATGGTACCCGCCGATTTGGCTTTGAACCTGGGCACACTGCTTCGCAAAGCCGTACGCGATAAAGAAAAAATTACCATTACCAACGTACAGGTTCGTCACCACGACGTGATGCGCCGCCTGAACTTAGTAATAAAACCTTACTTAGAGGACCGCCGCTTACTGCAAAAATTTATTCTAGTGCTTTTCTCCGAAGAAGTGTCGGAGTCTATTGGCATTAAAGATCCCGAAAAACATTGGTACGAACAGCAAAACGAAAGCCGGGTTTCTGACCTGGAACTGGAATTGCAGCACACCAAAGAAGATTTGCAGGCCGTGGTAGAAGAATTGGAAACTTCGAACGAAGAACTGCAAAGTACTAATGAAGAACTGCTTTCGTCAAACGAAGAATTGCAAAGCACCAACGAAGAACTGCAATCGTTAAACGAAGAGCTGCATACCATTAACGCCGAGCACCAGTATAAAATAAAATTGCTGATGGAGCTCGACGACGACCTGAATAATTATTTCCGGAGCACCAATATCAGCCAGATTTTTGTGGATCGTAAACTGGAAATCCGGAAATATACGCCATCCGCTACCCAACAGATTAACTTAATTGAAAGCGACATAGGCCGTTCTATTTACCAGATTTCTAATAATTTAATTTATAACAATTTAATTGAAGATATAAGAGAGGTAATTGTCCGGCCCACTCCCATTGAGAAAGAAGTACAAGACAAAGTGGGTACCTGGTATTTAATGCGGGTAATGCCTTACATTACCCAGGATGGCCGGATAGACGGCGCCATTATTATTTTTATAGATATTAATGAAATTAAAAGTTTGCAGTTATTGCATTCGGGTATTTTAAACAGTTCTGTAAATTTAATTCAGGCTTTTAAGTCTATTCGCAACCAGGCTGGCCAAATTGTAGATTTTGAATGGAGTTTGTTAAACGCGCCGGCCCAGGAATTTTTAAAATGTTCCGAGTTTCAACTCCTTAGCCGGCGCATCCGACAAGAATTTCCGGATTTTTTACAACCTGATTTATTTAATAAATTAGTGCAGGTAGTAGAAACCGAGCAAACTTTAAAAACAGAAGTAAACCAGGAATACGAAGGTAAAACCTACTGGTTTTACGTAGTAGCGGTTAAACTTAACGATGGCCTGGTACTAACTTTTAATGATATTACCGACCGCAAACTGGCCGAAGAAGAACTAGAGACAAACCGCTACTTTGTGCGGCAAATAGCCGAAACCTCTCCTGATTTAATTTATGTGTTTGACCTGGCTACGCAACAAGAGATTTACGTGAACCGCAGTATTGCCGAAGCCTTGGGCTACTCGCCCGAAGAATTTAATCACAATCCGGAATTTATTTTGCTTCAACTCGCTCACCCGGACGATGTACCGCGGCTAAAAGATTTTTTACAAAAACCCAGTATTTCGGAGGATAGTCCTATTCAGGAATTAATGTACCGGGTAAATGACGCAAAAGGCCAATATTGTTGGTTCCGCGACCGCTTTACGGTGTTTAAATACGCTCCCACCGGCGAACCCCTGCAAATAATGAGTGTGGCCCAGGATGTAACCGGCGAAGTAACTACCCAGGAGAAATTAAAGCACGAAAAAGAATTTTCGGAAAGCCTGCTCAATAACAGCATCGATGGTATTGTGGCCTTTGATATGGATGCCCGTATAACTGCCTGGAATACCGTAATGGAAGAATACAACGGCCTACCTCGGGAAGAAGTATTAGGTAAAAGTATTTTCGAGCTTTTTCCGGAATATCGGATTAACGACGAAGGTAAAGCCATACAAAAAGCTTTAGAAGGCGAAAAAACCATATTGCACGATCACCCTTACGGGCTGCGGCAAGGCTATTACGAAACCATTACCATTCCGCTCTTCGACAATGAAGGGAAAGTAATGGGCGGTTTTAGTATTATCCACGATATTACCGAACGCAAGCGCCTGGAAGATGAGCGCATTAATACCAAACTAAACCAACAAAAAGAAATCTTAAATGTTATTCTGGAAACCCAGGAAAGCGAACGTAAACGAATTTCAGAGGCGCTGCACAATGGTTTGGGTCAGTTGCTTTATGCCACTAAGTTAAAGCTCAGTGACATGCACCCCGATAAAAAGGAAGATAAAGAATTACAAACCGGTATTGATACATTATTGAACGATGCCATTAGAGAAACCCGCCAGCTTTCGTTTGAGTTAATGCCTTCTATCCTGCGCGATTTTGGTTTAGCCGCTGCCATTCAGGAAATCTGCAAACGGGTAAATTCTACTAAAATTCAGTTGCAATGCGAAGTATTGGGTTTACCCGACCGGCTCGATGAAATACTGGAAACGGCCATTTTCCGGATTTGCCAGGAACTGCTCAATAACATTTTAAAACATTCGCAAGCTACCGAAGCCAGCATCCAGATTTTAAATCAAAAAACAAAAATTGTATTACGCGTGGAAGATAATGGCATAGGCTTCGACCCTGAACAAGTAGACATAACCGGTCTTGGTCTCAGCAGCATTCGCAACCGCCTGCAACTCATCGACGGTACCCTCGACATTGATTCCGAACCCGGCAAAGGCAGTTTGTTCACGATTAAGTTTAATAAAACTAAGTTAAAGTAAAATTAAATCAATTGATTTTACCAGTAGGTGAGTAAGAGGCCAGAAAAAAAGTAAATTATTCTGATATTCAGGCAGAAACTCCCGGTGGCAGGATAGTTAAGTCCTTCCGTGCATAAACTGGCGCGAGCGTCCTGGCTCGTGGCTATTATCGGGTAGGCCTCTGACCGGGCAAGTGGATAAGCTTTGGCTACGCGTTTGTAATGTTAAGGTCCTAACTTGTAAAGCACCTTGGTTAATCAAGCAGTTTGGGGCTTAGCCAACCAATAGGCAAGGCTATCCGTTTATCCAGGTATTTGTTACCTAGATTGCATCCAGATGAAAAATTTACTTTTAATTATTTTTATTAGTTTTTTTGTTTTTTCCTGCTCCGAAGACGATGATACCACTTCTGGTCCTGTAACCCAGGAAAGTTATGTGCTGCCCGGTAATACCTTTTTCCCGGAGGGTATTGCTTACCACGAAAAGTCCAATGCTTTTTTTACCGGTAGCGTTACCAACGGCGATATTCTGCGGGTGAAAGTACAAAACGGTGAAGCCAATTTATTTGCTAAAGGCGACCTGCAATACCGGGGAGCGGCTACCGGTTTAAAGATTGATCCCATGGACCGCCTTTGGGTGTGCGGAGGATCAAGTAATACCATTCAGGTGCTGGATATGAACGGCATGGTTCTGCAAAGCTGGAATACCAAAGCTTTATTTGACTCAGGTTTTATTAACGATTGCATTTACGACGATACGCATATTTACTTCACCGATTCGCAGGTAAAAAAGATTTACCGCACCACCATTGGCGAAACCGTTTCGGAGGACATGGAAGAATGGCTAACTTTTACCGATACCCAAATACCTTATGGTACCAGCACCAACGCGAATGGAATTGTTAATACGCCGGATAATAAATATTTAATTATAGTAGTTTCCAGCTCGGGTAAGCTGTACCGTATCGAAAAAGCCACCAAAGCCATTACCGAAATAACGCTAAATACCCCCGTAACTGCCGGTGATGGTCTTTATTTAATCGATAAAACCTTGTATGTTTCCCGCAACGCTACCGGCCAGATTTTTCCGGTAACCTTAAACGACGATTTTACGCAAGGTAATGTAGGCACAGGCTTTGGCAGCAATTTATTATTTAATACTACAATTGATAAAGTAGGAAATTACTTTTTGGTAGTAAACGGCCAATTGAACAAACGGACAACTAACGATCCGGTGTTACCTTTTACTATTTCGCGGGTAGCTATTCCTTAAAAAATTAGTTTCTGTACCAGCATAAATAAAGTAAGCCGGTCTTTCAAGAAGAAAGACCGGCTTACTTTATTTATATAATTATACGGTTTAAATGGAAAGGATATAAGTAAGTGGACGAAATTAGCTTAAAGTAGCGAAAGACAATTTTTTGGGATTGTACACGGAAAATCGTTTGTGAAGACACAAACAATTGCAACAAAATTTAATCGCTCATGGGCAGTGTCTTCACTGCCTGCTTTTGCCAAAGTTTTAATTATTAAAAACGAAAATATCTTATACTACTCTCTCCAAAAAGTAGAATTCTCATTATATCGCGAGCGTCCTCGCTCGTGATGCCCATCGTCCGGCCTCTGGCCGATTGGAATTTGTTGCTGATTTGCTTTTAAGAAAGGTATATCGGTTAGCCCAGCCAGAAGCCTCCCAAATAGCTAGACACAAGCGAGGACGCTCGCGCCAGGTTTTGTATAAAAGAACTTAATTATACTGCCACCGGGAAGTTTCCGCCTGAATATTAGAATAATTTACTTTTTTTCTGGTCTCTTACTTTATTTTACTCATTATAATTAAAAGGTACATTTGTTAAGTGTAACCTAAATCAGAATTCAAAAAATAGTTTTTTAAGTATATTTAGCTAAGCCACCCGATAAAATGAAACACATTGATTTTTCTAAAATTCAAGAATTTGTTACGCATAAATTAGTTACCGGATTATCAGAAAAACTTACCTATCACCACCTCAAACATACTCTGGATGTGTTCGAACAAAGTTTAGTTATTGCTGATTTAGAAAATGTCACTGCCGAAGAAGATTTATTTTTACTAAAAATAGGGGCATTGTACCACGATGTAGGATTTTTAGATACTTACCAGGGCCACGAAGAAAAAGGATGTGAAATTGCGGAAAAAGATTTAACGTATTTTGGCTTAACTTCCTTACAAAAAGAAATTGTGTTTGGCTTAATCAGAGCTACCCGCATTCCGCAAGCTCCTGAAACAAAATTGCAGCAAATAATTTGTGATGCCGATTTAGATTACCTCGGCCGACAGGATTTTGATGTTATTGCCCAAAGCCTGTACCAGGAGTTTTTGTGGCAAGGCCTGGTAAAAAATGATTTAGATTGGAACAAAGTACAGGTTAAGTTCCTGGAAAGCCATCATTATTTTACGCCTTCTTCTAGGCAACGCCGTAACCCTGTGAAACAGCAGCATTTAGCCCAGATTAAAGCGAAGGTTGCCCGGCTGGAGAGTTAACTTTTACTTCCGCCATTTTAGCGTCCATTATGCGCAAACGCCGGCCCAGAGTTTTTAAAATTCCTTTGAGTACTTCGGCATTGGTCATCATAATATCGTAAAAAGGTTCTTGTTCCAGCTTTAAAAGGATAGTTTCCTGCAGCGCCGTAGCACTCGCCGAGCGGGTTTCGGCATCCAGCACCGATAATTCACCTAAAATTTCATTCTCTTCTAAAACCGCTAGCGTAAGATTTTCGTCGTGAATGCGGATTTGTCCTTTGTAAATAAAATACATGCATTCGCCCACGTCCCCTTTTTTAAATAAAGTCTCGTTAGGTTCCAGGTAAAGTTCTTCTAATACGCTGGCCAGCTCCACTAATTCTGCTTCGGGAGTATTATGGAAAATTTCCGAAGACCGTAAGGTTAAAACTTTTTCAATTAATAACATTGGGCAATTATAACTCTACTTGCGATAAAATAAAATTTTTTGTTTCGCTGTACAAAGGATTATTCTCTTCGACCTGAGCCTCCACTAAGATTTTATTTAGCGATTTATCCCTGAAAGTCGGAATTAAGTAAACAGCCACCGACTTCGTCCAGACATTAAAACTGGCGGAACTTATTACATCCTGTATAACCGGGGTAAATTCTGAGGCAGAGTTAAATGATTTTTCAGTTGGAGTAAGGCTACTATCGAGTAAAAATTCCAGAATACTATCTACCCGTGAAAAATACCGTTTGGGAATACTCAGTTCCAACATCTCAATGGCATTATAAATGCGGGTATCGTTGCCGGCATTTTTTACTAATTGCAACACCCGTTCCAGTCCGTACCGATCGTACAACAGGGCAAATGCTTTAATAATAACCAGCAAGTCTTGCTCTATTTCTGATTTAATGGCATTAGCCAACAAAGCCACGGATGCAAAAGACGCTAGCTTTTGATAAGTACTTACCTTATGGGTACACTGATCTAACTTATTTTCCAGCCATAAAACAATTTCTTTTTCACCGGAGCCAGCCAGATTTACTTTTTTGTGGAAGAGCGATGCCATAGCAGCATCTTTAAATTCCTTCTGTAAATTTAAGCAATGTAGTAGGTAAGCTGTTGAATATTTGCCGGTACAATTACCTGCCGTATTTATCTGTGCTAATAGAAAAGTATCTGGTACATTATCGGAAAGCCTATATTCCGGAGCAAAAATAGAATCACCAAAAAAAAACATTGCTTTCTGCAGAGAATGAACCGCTTTATTTTGAATGGCCATTTGTGCTGCTGCTTGCCACAAAGTAAAGGCTTTTACCTTACCAACTGTTTCTATTGCTTTTCTGTAAATAGAGGGCGCCGGATCTTGCAATAAAAGTTTTAGACTAAGGTTAAAATTACCATGAAGCGCTTCGGATATAATATCCAGTGCAAGTGTTCGGTCTTCTTTGTGTGTACTGGAGGCTAGTAAACTTACTTCCTGCTCTACAAGATTACTAAATTTCAATTCGGTTCGGGCAGCCAAACCTAGCAAAGCAGCTTTCTTACTTAGCGGTTCATAATTATTAAATTCAGCTTGTGCCCAGGTTTGGTCCGGGTTTAAATAATAAAAAGTTCTAATTAAATCGGGTTTTATTTCCGGATCAGGACCAGTATGTAATTGTTGTTGCACCAGTGGTAAGGCACCAGAAATGTTCCGGCGGATAATGCGGGAAAGAACAAATTTTTTAACTATGGCAAAAGGGCTAATAAGTTCTCTTAAAAGTAAATTATTTAATTTCGTATAGCCCGATTTTTCCAATAATTCTAAAGCAAAAAGCACTTCTTTGGGTTTTGCGCTTTCGGCTTTGGCTAATAATAAATTTCTGACGGCCTGGTCGTTTAAGAATAGCTGGTTACCGGTAAAATATCCTTTTTTTAAGGCCTGAATAATTATTTGTAAATACTCTTTTTTAATCCGGTAAACGAGTACTGACCAGAAAATTAGTAATACCGCCAGCGTACCGCAAACCAACGAAATGGAAATATCGCCATTTTTATTCCGGAAAATAAAAGCAAAAATACTAACCACTACTAAGGCAAAGGGCAAAGTATAGCCTTTGGTAATTAAATGGCCTTTTAAACGGGTATGGGGATGAAGAGGCTGGAACAAAATAAAAAAAGCCGGGTCCTGTACCGCCGATTTCAAGACTTCCGAGAATAAAACCATTATTCCAAAAACGATTAAACCTGTATTTAAGGAATTGCCCGGAATTAAAACGGTGGCGGTAATAAATAATAAAACAGCCGGAGTAATAAGTAAAGAATTAGCTAAACCCAGCCGGTTAATTACGCGGCTACTAAAAAGTAATTTTAAAAAAATGGCTAACACGCGGCCAATAGCAAAGAAAATCCCCAGAATAGAAGCTAATTCGTGACTCGATTTAAATCTAACTTTAACCTCGGTAATAAAAGTAAGATCGATAAGGGAGTAAATAGTAAAACCAACGAAGGACCAAAAAGCAATTACCAATATGAGGTTATTCTGAAAAAAACGTTCAACCAGGCCGGAATGGTGATTGGTTAAATGGCCAGGCGCATGGGAAGAATGGCTATGTTCCGGAATAGCTACAATACTGGCATGATTAAATTTATTTAAATAATAATAGCCTAAAAGGAAAGCCACTATAGAAAGAGCTAACACATTTATTACCCCAATTAAGGGGGCTAAAACGGCCACGGCTGAATAACCAATAATTTTGGCGGGAATATCGCCGGAACCCACTATAGAAAATATTCTTCTGCTTTCCCGTACGTTAAAAATAATGGCCGTCATTCCCCAGAAAGCATAACCTACCAGCATGTACACTACTAAATTCCAGGCAGATAAGAAAAAGGGCAGCCACGAAATGGAAAAAAGGGTAGCCTCTAACCAGGTGAAAACAATAGAACCTAAAGAAAATAATATTATTACCTGAAGCAGCTTCTTCGCGGATAATTTGGCTTCTAAACGAGCGTAAATATAGTTGGCCACCAACAATAACCCGGCCGCCAGCAACGATACTTTGGGCAGTTCTTTAATGGGGTAGGTTGCTAAAAATAACGTTAGGGCACTGGTAAATAAAAAGGAAGTAGCTACCCCTAAAAAAAACTGCACCAGAAAAAGTTGCTTTACCAGCCCAACTTCCGTTGGTTTAATATTTAATAAGGTAACTATCCGACTTTTCATAAGAAGATACTGGGCACTAGGCACTAGACATTAGATATTAGATGTTGGATACTATTGGTTAATACGATAATCTGTCAGGCATTTATATTAAAACAAATTAAGCCAGTTATTATCAAGTAAGTAGAATAATGAACATTTACTATTTATTGTCTACTGTCTAACATCTAGCGTCTAAAATCTATTGTTATTCTAAAACTTCGTAAATAACAACCGGCTTCACTTTATTTTTAAGACTTACTTCTTTGATTTTCTGGCAGCTAAAAGATTCTTTTGCTTTTTCGTAAGAAGCCTCGGAAATTAAAATCTGGTTTGGTTCGGCAATAGACTGCAAGCGCTGGGCTAAGTTTACCTCGTCGCCGATAACAGTATAATCTAAACGCCGCAGCGAAGCCGAGCCAATATTACCTGAAATCACTTCGCCCGAATTAATGCCGATGGAAATTTTGGGTTGAAACGCAATGCCTTCTAACTGCACTTCTGCTTCGCGGGCTAATTTTTCTTTAACCGCCAGGGCAGCATCAATGGCCCGGTCCAGGTGGAATTTTCCCCGGAATACTGCCATTACCGCATCGCCCATAAATTTATCTACGTGCCCTTTCTGCGCAATAATTTCTTTTACCATCAAGTCGAAATATTTATTTAGCAGATTTACTACCAAGTTCGCCGACACTTTTTCGGTAATGGATGTAAAGCCGCAAATATCAATAAACATAATGGTGGCTTCCAGGGTCTCGTTTACCATTAGGCCGTTCTCGAACTCTTTGTGCGTCATAAATTGCAGCACATTCTCGTCCACGTACATTTTTAGGATGTTATTTTCCTTAATGGCCTGCATGGTTTCCCGCATTTGCCCTACGTGGTTCAAAGTTTTATCCATGGTTAATTCCAGGTCTTCGAAATTAACGGGCTTGCACACAAAATCGAAGGCCCCACGGTTCATGGCCATCCGAATATTATCCATATCGCCGTAGGCCGAAACCATTACTGCTTTTAACAGCGGGTTTAATTCGGGCAATTTAGTTAATAGTGTTAAGCCATCCATTTCGGGCATGTTAATATCGCTCAAAACAATGTCTAAATCAGGGTGCTCGGTTACTTTTTGCAAAGCTTCCAGCCCGTTATGAGCAAAAACAAACTCATAAACATTTTCTCTTATTTTGCGCCTGAATTTTTGCTTTATAAGTAATTCTAAATCTGTCTCGTCGTCTACCACCAATATTTTGGCCATCAGGTTGCAATCGTTTTAAGTTTTTCTTTTAAGGTACTAAAGTCCAAGGGTTTAGTTAAAAAGTCGTCGGCCCCATATTGCATGGCTTGCTGGTAATTTTGTTCGTCGCCGTAAGCTGTAATCATCATTACGGCGGGCGGTTTGCTGGCGTGTTTCGTCCGGATAAAGCGCAACAAATCCAGGCCACTCATTCCGGGCATGTTAATATCCGATAAAATAAGCACTACCTCAGAGTCGTGTAGTTCAAGGTAAGCACAGGCTTCTTCGCCCGATAGAGCAAATTGAAACTCCAGCTCACCCGCCCGCACTTCGCGCCGGAAACGTTGTTCAAACAGCGGGCGTACATCTGCTTCATCGTCTACAACCAATATTTTCATGAATTTTCTATTACAGATTATTACTAAATTGTTATTAATTATCCATTTCTCCGAGGCAATCGCAAGATAAATTCGGAAAACTCTCCTTCTATGGTGTTAATATCCATAGTCCCGCCGTGCCCTTTGGTTATAATGTCGTTGCAAATAGATAAGCCTAAGCCGGTTCCCTTCCCCGAAGGTTTAGTAGTGAAGAAAGGTTGAAAAATTTTATTTTTTACATTTTCCGGAATACCCGTGCCATTATCGCGCACCCGGATTTCTATTTGTCCGTTTTGTTCTCTGGTAGATACGGTTACAGTTGGGTTAAAGGTCCCATTCAGCTTTTTCTTTTTCTCGGCAACGGCATAAAATGCATTATTAAACAAATTCAACAATACGCGGCCTATATCCTGGGGCACTACTTCTATTTTAATTAAATCGGGCGTTAAATCGGTTTGCAAAGCCGAATTAAAATTTTTGTCTTTGGCACGTAAACCATGGTACGAAAGCCGCAAATATTCGCTGGCTAAGGCGTTTATATCCGTTAATTGTTTTTCGCCCACACTTGCCCGCGAATGCTGCAACATTCCTTTTACAATATTATCGGCGCGTTTACCATGCTGAATAATTTTACGCTCATTATCTACAATATCTTTGGCGATTAATTTTACTTCGTTCAGATTACCCTGATCTATTTCGTGCTGTAATTCGTCCAGCAACTCCATGTTTATTTCAGAAAAATTATTGACGAAGTTGAGCGGGTTTTGGATTTCGTGGGCAATGCCAGCTGTAAGTTCCCCCAAAGAGGCTAGTTTTTCTTGCTGAATTAATTGGGCTTGGGTGGTTTGGAGTTCCTTTACGGCTAATTCCAGTTCTTCTTTTTGTTTGGTAATTTCGGCGGTGCGTTGGGCTACTAAAACTTCTAACTCTTCTTTCCGGGCTGAAATAATTTTATTCTGTTGTTCTTCCTGTAAGCGTTGCTGCCTTTCGTATTCCAGGGCTTTTTGCTGTTTGTTGGCATTTACCCAATTCGCAAAATTCCAGACAAAAGCGGCCAGTAGAGCGGTGCTCCAATAGTTTTCCCATTTTTCATAAAATTCAGGTAAAATTAAATCAACAATTGCGCTTAAAAAGGTGATTACCGCAAATGGAATAACCGGATAAAGAAACGAGCGGAAAGGAAAAAATTCAGGTTCTTTATAAATGTAAACCAATACTATCCAGAGGTAAAAGGCTGCCGCTAAGCCCGCTACTTTATCGTTTACGAAACCGCTGATAGAAAAAGCAAGACCAACCGTCACCCAACTGGTAATATTCAACCATTGTTTCCATTTAAAAAAAGCCGGACTGCCCTGGGTAGAACTAATCAGGCGTCTTAAAAGCAGGAAAACCGCTAGAAACGTAAAAAAATACATAAAATAATATTCTAAATCTGAAAGGCGGTTTTTAGCCTATAATGGTTTTAGTAGCTAGGGGTAATATAATAATAAATTCGGTAAAAGCACCTAGTTCGGTTTCTACTTTCAATTCACCATTATGGACGTTGGTAATAATATCGTAGGAAAGGGAGAGACCTAAACCCGTTCCCTGGCCAGTGGGTTTAGTAGTGAAGAAAGGTTGAAAAATTTTGTGCTTGAAATTTTCAGGTATTCCAGTGCCATTATCCCGCACTCTGATTTCTACTTTTCCATCGTGATTGCAGGTGCTTACTTTTACTTCCGGTTGGTATTGGCCATTTAGTTGAGTTTTCTTTTGCTGGGTGGCGTAAAAAGCATTGTTGTATACATTAAGTAGTACTCTTCCCAGGTCCTGGGGTACCACTTCAACTTTCCCGATGGTGCTATACAATTCGGTTATTAAGCTGGCGTTGAAATCTTTGTATTTTGCTCTTACGCCTTGATAGGAGAGACGCAAGTATTCTTCAGCTATTGCATTAATATCGGTTAATTGTTTCTCACCACTTGATGCACGGGAGTGTTGCAACATACTTTTAACGATGGAATCGGCTCGTTTGCCGTGATGTTGTATCTTTTCTAAATTTTGCTCCAGGTCATTCAAAATTACTTCTGCTTCTTTTTTTTCTGAGAATGGCAGGTTTAGGAAAGGCCCTTCTTTTAATTCTTCGACCAGCTCGGTACTTACTTCTGAGAAATTATTGACAAAATTTAAAGGATTCTGTATTTCGTGGGCTATGCCAGCAGTGAGTTCACCCAAAGAAGCCATTTTTTCTTTTTGGATAAGTTGTTGTTGCGTTTGTTTTAACTCATGATAAGCCCGTTCGATTTCGTGGGCTTGCTCTAGTTCTCTCTTTCTGGCTTTGTTCCGCTCCCTTTGTACTATCCTCCGCCTCTGAAAACGGTCTAAGGCAAACATTCCAACTAAAAAGCATAGAAAATAGAATCCATAGGCCAACCTAGTTCGCCACCAGGGAGGATGTATGATAATACGGATAAAAGTACCTTTTTCATTCCAAACTCCATCGTTGTTAGAACCTTTTACGCGGAAGATGTAGGTGCCAGGATCGATATTGGTATAGCTGGCAAATCGCTGAGATCCGGAATAAACCCAATCGGAGTTAACTCCTTCCAACTTATAAGCATATTGGTTTTTCTGACTGTTTGTATAATTGAGAGCGGCATATTCAAAAGAGAAAAAATTCTCCCGGTACTTAAGCTCAATATCTCTTTTTGGGAGCTTGCCTACCAGTGGTTTATTAAAAACTTTTATTTGGGAAATTACAATTGGTGGTAAGTAATTATTAGGCTTTATGGAACTTGGCTGGAAATAACTTAGGCCATTTGTTCCCCCAAAGTAAAGTGTTCCATCTTTCCCTTTAAAGGCAGCTCCTATACTGAATACATTACCTTGCAAACCGTCACTATAATCGTAATTAATAAATGTTTTCTGAGTAGGTGAAAACCGGGAAAGCCCTTTACCTGTACCCAACCACAGATTACCGCCTTCATCTTCTAGAATAGAGAAAACTGTATTGTTACCAAGACCGTGCTTTTCGGTGTAAGTAGTAAAGTTTTCTTGCTCAAAGTTGAATTTACACAAACCGCCACCCAAGGTGGCAAACCAGAGGTTTCCCCTTGAATCTTCATAAATAGAAAAAACAATACTGGAGCTTAAACTAGTAGTATCGAGCCGGTTAGGTAGGTAGTGTTTAAATTTACCTGTTTTAGCATCTAATCTGCTTACACCAACACTGCCGTGGCCTGCCCAAAGATCACCTTTTTTATCCTTTAGGATAGTATAGACTTCGTAATCACTTAACCCTTGGGAGTTTTTGGGATCGTGCCCGTAATGATGAATTATTTTTCGGGTTACAGGATCGAAGCCTTTAATCCCATTTTTAGTGCCTATCCAAATAATTCCATGAGGGTCTTCGTAAAGGGTAATAACATAGTCTAAACCCTTAATTATAGGATTAGATTTTCCGGTTTTGGGGTTGAACTGAGATAGCATTCCGGAACTTGCGATCCAAAGTATCCCAGACTGGTCTACCAAGAGGGGTTGTACGTTGTTACTTGAAATACTTTGGGGGTTGTTCGGGTCATGTCGGTATTGGGTAAACTTACCTGTTTTATTATCAAAAGCATTTAAGCCGTCTTTCTGGGTGCCAATCCAAAGAACGCCCTCTTTATCCTCGCAAATAGAAGTAACTAAATTGTTACTTAAAGAATTAGGCAGATATTGGTTAATTCGAAGTAGCTTAAATGGTTTTTGATGAGGATCCAATTTGTTTATACCACTTGAATTGGATCCTATCCACAGAATTCCTGACCGATCAAGGAAGAGATACGAAAGTAAATTGGTGCTGAGGCTGGAAGGATCAGTGGTATCATGATAATAATGCGTAAATCTACTTTGTTTTCGATCAAAGCGGTTTAAACCGTTTTGCGTGGCTACCCATAGATTACCCGCTAAATCCTCCGCAATACTGGAGAGGCCAATAAAATTATTACTTAAAGAAAAAGAGTTTTGTGGGTCGTGCTGTAAATGGGTAAAGGCACCTGTTTTTGGATCCATCCGGTTTAAACCTCCGCCATCAGTTCCAATCCAAAGTACCCCAGTATGGTCTTGGTATATACTAGTTACATAATTATGGCTTAAGCTGCTTGGATTGAAGGAATCATGATGGAAATGTTTAAAACTGACCTTATTGGGAGCACCGTTCTTTTCGGGGGTGAGAATAAGTTGATGTAAACCAGTTTTACCACCAAACCACAATGTTCCGCTTTTATCTTTGAAAGAACTTAAAATAGCGAAATCAGAGGAACTATTATTTCCCTTAATGGAGGGTGGCTCTATTTCATAACTTGCCAAGAATTTACCAGTTTTTTTATTAAATCGACGTAATTCACCGCCCCAATTAGCTATCCAAAGCAGCTCTTCGTTATCACTGTTAATCACCGAAACCGATCTAAATTCTGGTACGAAACTGTTTTTAAGCTGAGTAGGCTGAAAATTTGTAAATTTTTCGGTGGTTGGATCAAATCTACTTATACCACTTTCGGCTGTTCCTATCCAGATTAAACCATCTTTATCTTCATATAAAGCAGAAACAAAGTTGTGGATAAGCGATGTAGGATCAAACGGATCCATTTTGTACGTTTTAACCGAATATCCATCGTACTTGTCCAAACCCATGTATGAACCAAACCACAGATAACCTTTCTTATCCTGCAACATTCTCCAAGTTGTATTGGAAGAGAATCCATCGGCAGTGGTAAGGTGTTCGAAACGAAGTTTTCCTGTTTGAGCGAAACTTATATACTGATTGTTTATTAGAAGGAATAAACTAATTAAACAAATGAGTAAAAGAGTTTTCATTAACCTGTGAAATAGGAATTACTAAAATGAAAACGTATATAGCTAATCTGATTTAAATAGAACTATGACCCAAACCATCTAAAGCCTTAGATTAAAAATTAAGGCAAAATTTTTAATATAGCAAGGTTATCCTTCTATTCAAACAGCTCAAGAAGATTAGAAACAAGAGCAGGTGCCTTGCTTAACGGGGAGTTCAATTTATATTAAAGGTTAAGCCAAGTCCACTTGGTTGCTTTCACCTTATTAACTTAAAAGAAAAGGTTGAAATTAGTTCTCCAAGTTAAGCTTATTCTTATAAATTATATAATTATTGCTTTTAATGTTTTAATTATTTTTCTAAAATTCTTTTAACCTAAAGGGGTAAATAGATAGGCCAAATTTTATTTAAATAATTTCTATATTGATGCATGTACCCGTTAGTTTTACTTTATTTCCATTGACATAGAATAAGTAAACAACTAACGAAAAATTAATAAACTACAATCATTATTAGTTTAACCTAATGCACTACATAGATTTAATTTAATAAGAAAACAACATCTTAAACCTCCTAATCATAAATCGGATGGATATTAAAGTTACGGACCAACCAGAGAATAGCACTGCCAGTAGAACCCATACCCCCAAAATTATAAACTATTTAAAAAAAGGTTTGCTGTCTTTGGGTCCGGGTATTATTACAGCCGCTTTGGTTTTTGGACCGAGTAAAATGACCATCACCTCTAAATTAGGGGCGGTGTATGGTTATTCGCTTTTGTGGATAGTAGTGGTAGCTATTTTTTTTATGACCTTATTTACCACCATGAGCGCCCGGATAGGAGTAGCTACGCAGCAATCCTTGTTAAGTACTATCCGGCTTAAATGGGGGAAAGCGGCAGCCATTGCTATAGGCATTGGGGTGTTTTTTGTGACTACTTCTTTCCAGGCGGGAAATTCCGTGGGGGTAGGTATTTCCATTGCCGAAGCCAGCGGTACCTCACCGGTTATCTGGATTGTTTTCTTTAATATTTTAGGCATTGCCTTACTCTTTTTCCGGAGTTTTTATAAGGTACTGGAAAAACTAATGATCTTTCTGATTGCCCTTATGCTTTTTGCCTTTATTACTACTTTGTTTATGGTTAAGCCCAGTTTATCGGGAGTAGCCAGCGGGTTTGTACCTTCTATTCCAGCGGGTTCCTTAGGTTTGGTAATTGCCTTTACGGCTTCCTGTTTCTCCATTGTGGGCGCTTTTTACCAATCCTACCTGGTGCAGGAGCGGATTAAACTAAACCCGGAAATAAAAGAAAAAGATAGCAATAGTATACCCGGTATTTTTATTCTGGGTTTAATGAGTGCCATTGTTTTAATATGTGCGGCTGCGGTATTACATCCCAAAGGCATTCCGGTAACAAGCGCTTCCGATATGGCCAAAGCACTGGAACCACTATTTGGTAAATATTCTTCTATCCTGTTTTTAACGGGTTTGTTTGGAGCAGCTTTTTCCTCGCTGGTAGGTAATGCCAGTGTAGGTGGTACTTTATTGGGCGATGCCTTAGGTTATGGTAGCCAATTGAACAACCAAATGGTACGATTACTTATTGCCTTGGTAATGATTATTGGAGCCATAATCGCGATTGTTTTTGGGAAATTGCCTTTGGAGTTGATTGTTTTTGCTCAGAGCGTTACTATTTTCTTAGTACCGTTTATAGGCATTGCTCTTTATTTTGTAGCCAACGATGCCCACTTAATGGGTAAGCTCAAGAATACAGTTACCATGAAAATATTTGGCTCTTTAGGCTTATTGATCCTTATTTTATTGGCCGCCAGTAATATAAACGAGTTGTTCTTAAAATAGTATGTAGCTTTTATATGATTGATTTACAATTATTAGAACAAGAATTACTAAAACCTTCGGAAGCTTTAATAGCCGACATGTACGACCTGGAAGGGGATATTATCTTGTTGGGAGTAGGTGGGAAAACGGGCCCAAGTATGGCGCGCTTAGCCAGGCAAGCAATTGATTTAGCCGGAGTAAAAAAACGCATTATAGGAGTTTCCCGTTTTTCAGACCCTCAGACCCAAACCGAACTGGAAGCTGAAGGAATTGAAACTATTGCCGCCGATTTACTAAATGAAAGCCATTTAGCGGCGCTGCCCGATGCGGCCAACGTACTTTACTTGGCGGGTACTAAGTTTGGCACCACCGGAAAAGAACCTTTTACCTGGGCCATGAATGCTTATTTGCCGGACCGGGTGGCGGAACGTTATAAAGATTCCCGGATTGTGGCTTTTTCCACGGGTAATGTATATCCCTTTAGCCCGGTAAGTTCGGGCGGTCCTTCCGAAGATTATCCTACCGGGCCGGTGGGCGAATACGGTCAATCTTGTTTGGGTCGGGAGCGCATTTTCCAGTACTTCTCCGAAAAAAACCAGACTCCTACGCTTATTTACCGGCTGAATTACGCCATCGATTTTAAATATGGGGTACTGCTGGAAATTGCAAAAGCGGTTAACGAGGAACGGTCAATTGACTTAACCACCGGCAATGTAAATGTAATTTGGCAGGGCGACGCTAATGAAATAGCTCTCCGGGCTTTAAAGCATTGTAGTGTTCCGACCAAAATCTTAAATGTAACCGGTCCCGAAACTGTTTCTGTTAAATGGCTGGCTGAACAATTTGGCGGACTCCTGGGCAAAGAACCAACTTTCATAAACGAAGTACAACCCACTGCCTTATTAAGCAATGCTTCGGAAGCGCACTGGTTGTTTGGTTACCCCCGCGTTACCTTGCGCCAAATGATGGAGATAACGGTTACCTGATTGCAGGGCGGAGGCAAAATTTACAATAAACCTACTCATTTTCAGGAAAGGCAAGGTAAGTTTTAATATATGAAAACATACGAATTAAAACCCGAGATAAAAACTTTATTGCACGAGGGCACGGTTATTCCGGCGCATCCTTTAGCCTTAACGCAGGAAAAGAAATTAGACGAAGAACGCCAACGTGGACTCACCCGTTACTACCTGGCAAGTGGTGCCGGTGGAATAGCCGTAGGGGTTCATTCTACCCAATTCGAAATCCGGGACCCGAAGGTAAATCTGTACGAAACGGTACTGCGCCTGGCCGCCGAAGAAGTGGCAGCTGCCCAATTAAATCGACCTATTATAAAAGTTGCCGGATTAGTAGGCCCAACTGAACAAGCCCTGAAAGAAGCGCAAATAGCCGTTAAGCATGGTTATGATTTAGGTTTATTGAGCATGGGTGGTTTACAAGGCTGGACCGAAGAGCAAATTTTGGAGCGGGTGAAAGCAGTAGCAGATATTATTCCGGTATTTGGGTTTTACTTGCAGCCTGGTGTCGGCGGCAGGATTTTTAGTTATGATTTCTGGTATGCCTTTGCTCAAATTTCAAATGTACATGCCATTAAAGTAGCAGCTTTTAACCGGTACCAGACTTTAGATGTGGTGCGGGCCGTTTGCTCTTCCAATCGCCGGAAGGAAATTGCTTTGTATACCGGCAACGATGATAACATTATCGCTGATTTGCTAACTACTTATCGTTTTAGAGTAGCAGGTGAAATTCTAGAAAAAGATTTCGTGGGTGGCTTATTAGGCCATTGGGCCGTTTGGACCAAAAAAGCAGTTGAATTGCTGACCGAAGTAAAAACAGTTAAGCAGCAGGCAGGAGTAGGATTAGCAGAGTTGTTAACCAAGAATATTGCCGTAATTGATATGAATGCCGCCATTTTTGATCCGGCGCATCATTTTCAAGGTTGTATACCGGGTATTCACGAAGTTCTACGCCGCCAAGGTTTATTAGCCGGCACTTGGTGCTTAAATCCGGATGAAGAATTATCGCCCTGTCAAATGGAAGAAATTGAGCGGGTATGTGCCGCATACCCTGACCTGGTGGACGATGAATTTGTTAAGGAACTACTCTCCGGAGAAGTAGGAGTAAGCCAAGCATAAGCATTAGTAAATAAGTACTTCAACGAAATTAGTTAAGAGCATGATTTAAAGTAGTACCCTGAAAACCTGAATCTTATTAGTCGAACAACGAACAACTAAGAACGAGCAACTACTAATTAATGAACAGACGCGATTTTGTAAAGTTAACTAGTGCCTTGATAACCGCTAATACTATTCCTTTGGAAACATTTGCCAGCCCAATTAAATACGCTCTCAAAACAATACAAGTTACCCGTACCGATTCTAATTTTGAGCGTGAAAAATTGGTGCGCCCATTTGGTTTTAAAGGGGGGTATTTAACTGAGCTATGGCAAACAATAACGAAACTGGAAACAGCTTCGGGTAATAGCGGCATTGGCTTGGCTACCCAGAGCGTTTTATACGCCGATGCCGATTTATTTGCTGCTCATTCCGAGGCTGGCGGCAATGCTTTAAAATATGCTTTAACCGAACAAGCCTTACAATTGGTAAAGCAAACCCCTTTTTCAACACCGGTAGAACTAATCCAAAAGATATTTCCGGAAGCGATGCGGTTAGGTAAACAGATAACCGGCAAGCAAGATTTAAGCCCTATTTTTACTTATATCGCTTTGGTAAGTCTGGACAATGCGGCCTGGGTTTTGTATACGGCGGAAAATAAATTTAAAAATTTCGATGAGATGGTTCCGGAGCCTTATAAAAAGGCTTTATCGGCGCGCAGCAACAAAATAGCCATTATGTACCAGGTGCCCTATGGTATGCCCACGAACGATTTGAAAGCGGCGGCTCAGGAAGGTTATTTTGTCTTTAAAATAAAAAGTGGTGCACCGGGTTCTCAAGCCGAAATGTTACAAAAAGACATGGAACGTCTTACTTTAATTCATGCTACTTTAAAGAATCTCCGGACCGATCATACGCCTAATGGTAAACTAATTTACACCATCGATCCCAATGCGCGCTATGAGAAAAAGGAAACGTTTCAACGTTACCTCGATCATGCTAAAAAAATAGGCGCATTCGAACAAATCTTATTTGCCGAAGAACCGCTAAATGAAAAAAACGATGAAAATGTAAAAGACCTGGGTATTGCCATTGCCGGCGATGAAAGTGTTCACGACGAAGCCAGCGCTATTAGAAGGTTGGAGCAAGGTTACGGTGCTTTGGTTTTGAAAGGAATAGCTAAAACTTTAAGTTTTTCGATGAAAGTAGCCAAACTCGCTCAAGAACGGGGTGTGCCATGCCTGTGTGCCGATTTAACGGTAAACCCCATTTTAGTAGATTGGCATAAGAACCTGGCGGCGCGGGTTACTCCTTTTCCGGGTATAAACATGGGGTTAATGGAAACCAACGGTAACATGAATTACCAAAACTGGAAAACCATGATGGGGTATAACCCAGCGGCAAATGCTTCCTGGAACAAAGTGAACAATGGCGTATTTGAGTTAGGTAAGGATTTTTACGACCAAAGCAGCGGTATTCTTCAGCCCTCTCTTCATTATCAGCAGGTATTTACTAAAACTCCGTGAATTTTTGCAGAACTAAATTTATTGGCGATTGAAATACGTTTTATAACATTTATATCGCGAGCGTCCACGCTCGTGATGAAGATCGTCCGGCCTCTGGCCGGTTGGAATTTATCTGTATATCCTTTGTATATAGGTTTATCGGTTCGCCCGGCCAGAGGCCTACCAGATAGTAGACACGAGCGTGGACGCTCGCGCCAGTAGTAATATTTATGAAATTTCGCCGATAAGCATAACCTTTGTGATTAACCAAAGCTAATTTTTGATTAAGGCTGTAAATAATTAGAAGAACTTGTGTGCTATATCTTGCTTTAATACATTAAATCTTTACCGAATTTAAACTTTCAAGAATATTTTATTCCGATATAGAAAATACAGGAAGAACCACACGAGTAACATAGCCCCAAAAGCCTGGTAAACCTCGTGCCAGGGTTCTGGAGGAGGTGCATATAAACCGCCAAAAAGCAGTTTTGAAGTATGCATAAAATCAATGAACCGGTAAGACAGGTACACGGTAAGGGAATTCATCCCGATTACCATAAAGAAGAAAGCCCATTTTCGGAACTTAAGGACATCAATAATTAAATAAAAACCGGCCAGAAAAATAAAAGCCATGCCTGCTGTTAAGCAAATAAAAGAGCTGGACCAAAGGTGTTTGTTAATCGGGAAATGCAAGTCCCAGAGAAGACCAAAAATAATTCCGGCAATACCAACCAGCAAAAGCGTAATTACTTTTCGGTTTTCTGACCAGGTGGTTCGTAAAATATCGCCAGCCATAGCCCCTAATATAGTAAGACAAATAGCCGGAAATTGGGTTGGGAGGCCTAATTCATCGTAAGTCTTTTGCAATAACCGGCCGGGTAAGAAAGTACGATCGATCCAGCCTACCAGGTTTCCTTCAAAAGTCAGGTTACCGGCACCATAACCGGGCACAGGAATAAGAAAGAGAGCGGCATAGTATAAAATTAGTATGATACCTACAACAGTTAAACGCTTTTGCCAGGAATAATTTAGATACAGTAAAGTGGTAACAAAACCAGCTAAACCAATTCGCCCTAAAACACTACCAAGTCTTATTTGCGAAGGTTCGAAAAAAGGAAAAGGTGCATTTTTATCTAAAATACCCAAGACAATTAAAATTACCATCCGCCAGAAAGCCTTGCGGTATAAATCTGATTTGTTCATTCCCATTTCCAAGCCCTTGTTCAGGGAAAAAGGCAACGACACGCCGGCCAGAAATAGAAATAAAGGAAAAATAAAGTCGTAAAAAGTAAATCCGTGCCAAGCCGGATGGGTTAATTGATCGGCTATCCAATTTATCCAAGACAATCCGGTTTTATCTTTCATTAACACCAGAAAGGTACCACCGCCGGCAATCAACAACATATCAAAACCTCGTAGCGCATCAATCGAAAGTAAGCGATTTGCTTTTTTGTCGTTACTGAAAGGTAGAGTGGATGGGGCAGGATACTTCGCTTTTACATCCGATGAACGTTGGGGTTGAACCAATTGCTTCGCGGAAGAAGACCAGGAATGGAGCAAAGATTGATTTTTCATGGACCTATTGAAATTTTGTAAATATCAGATTACATGATTTAAGCTTATTCGTAAATGGGGAAAGTACTTTTATCTAAAATTGAATTATTGGTTATTATTTGAGGACTTAGTTGCCTTAAACTAAATGCTCTTTGGGTGCTACAAGAATCCTTTCAATATAATTAAAAATTCGGAATAGAAATTATCTCTTTTCGATTAATATAGCTTCATTCTTTCTACACTACAGTTTTTAAAACTTTACCTTCCAGCAATTCGCCTGTTAACTCTACTGGCATTCTAAATTTACTATTTGTTCCCTAATCTAGAATAACTTAATCAGGTGTTCTGTTGATGAACAAAGTCTAGACTATTTAAAAGCGGAGACAAACATCAAACAAGCGGGTTTAAGAACTTATTTAAAGCCATCCTAGTGTTCGTATTCAGGCTAATTACAGATTTTACCATTTCGTTGCATGGTACAGAACAATAAAGGAACAAGTCTGAAAGTATAGTTTGAATTGGTATGTTAAAAAATAGATTAAAAGCGTTATAAATATAACAATGAACATATTACACATTACATATATTTTTTGTAACTTAAGAAACAACAGGTATTTTATACAAAAAGCGCTTTATATGCCCAAAAATAGATTAGTTGCTTAACAGCAACCTTTGTTATGTAAATAATTGAGTTGATTAGCTGTTAAATAGTCTACGGTGTAAAGTATTTCTGAGAATGTTAATTTAAAGATTACCAACATGAACATTTTAGAAAAAATTAAGACTAATTACAGTGCCTCAATGAATGAAATGACAGTGGCGGCTTACCTGGAGGAATGTAAGAAGGACCCGAAAGTGTATGCCAAGCCCGCTGAAAGAATCCTGGATTCAATTGGGGAGCCGGAAATATTAGATACGCGTCAGGACCCGGCGCTTAGCAGGATATTCTCCAATAAAAAGATTAAAATTTATCCAGCCTTTAAGGACTTTTATGGGATGGAGAGTACCATCGAACAGATTGTTTCTTATTTCCGGCACTCGGCGCAAGGCTTAGAAGAAAAAAAACAAATTTTATATTTGATGGGGCCGGTAGGTGGGGGTAAAAGCTCTTTAGCCGAAAAATTAAAGCACCTGATGCAGCAAAACCCCATTTACGTATTAAAGGCAGGTGATCAAATAAGTCCGGTGTTCGAGAGCCCGCTGGGTTTATTTGCCGATTATACCGGAGAGTTAGAAGAAGAGTACCACATTCCGGCGCGTTACATTCCTAGTTGTATGAGTCCGTGGGCTTCTAAAAGGCTGCGGGAGTTTGACGGCGATATAAACCGGTTTAAAGTAATCCGTTTGTTTCCTTCTATCCAGGAACAAATTGCAATATCTAAAACGGAACCCGGCGATGAAAACAACCAGGATATTTCTACCCTGGTAGGCAAAGTGGATATTCGTAAACTGGCCGATTACCAGCAAAGCGACCCGGATGCCTATTCCTATACCGGTGGTCTTTGTTTGGCTAATCAGGGTTTACTGGAATTTGTAGAAATGTTTAAAGCGCCCATAAAGGTACTTAACCCACTTTTAACCGCCACTCAGGAAAAGAATTATAAAGGCACCGAACCCATTGGCGCTATTCCGTTTGATGGCATTATTCTGGCGCACTCCAACGAATCAGAATGGGCTAAATTCCTGAATGATAAAAAGAACGAGGCTTTTCTGGACAGAATTTATAAAGTACAGGTGCCTTATTGCCTGCGCGTAAGTGAAGAAATTAAAATTTATGAAAAACTCATCCGGGATAGCTCTCTCCGCGATGCGCCTTGTGCTCCTAAAACCATTGAGTTACTAGCCGAATTTTCGGTGTTGTCGCGGTTAAAAGAGCCGGAAAATTCTTCTATTTATTCTAAAATGCGGGTTTACAACGGAGAAACCTTACGGGAAACCGATCCGAATGCCAAGTCTATCCAAGAATATCGCGATGATGCCGGTATAAACGAAGGAATGCAAGGAATATCTACCCGATTTGCTTTTAAAATATTATCAAAGGTTTTCAATTTTGATAGCGAGGAAATTGCGGCCAACCCGGTGCATTTATTGTATGTACTGGAGCAGGAAGTAATTAAAATGATGTTGCCGCCTGAAACGGAAACCAAGTATTTGCATCTGATAAAATCATTGTTGGCCAGTAAATACGCCGAATTTATTTCCGATGAAATTCAGAAAGCCTATATCGAATCGTACAGTTCTTATGGTCAGAATATTTTTGAAAAGTATGTCATTTATGCCGACCACTGGATGCAAAATAATGATTACCGGGATCCGGACTCCGGTGAAATGCTTGACCGCAGAATCTTGAATGATGAATTAGAGAAAATTGAAAAACCGGCGGGTATTGCCAATCCAAAAGATTTCCGGGCCGAAGTTACTAATTTCTTTTTGCGGCATAAGGCTAATAACAGCGGTAAAAGCCCGCGGTGGGATTCCTACGAAAAAATTAAAAACGTTATCGAGAAAAGAATTTTCACCAATACCGAAGACCTGTTGCCGGTAGTTTCCTTTACCGTAAAAACCAACGAAGAAGACGAGAAGAAACACCGTGATTTTACCAGAAGAATGAAAGACCGAGGCTATACCGATAAGCAAATCCGGATACTGGTAGATTGGTTTATGCGCGTTAGAAAAACACTAGCTTAGCAGTTAAGAGTTATGGGTTAAGAGTAATGAGTTGATGATTGCACCATATTGAATCAATTTATTGCTCATTACTTTAATCAAGCTCTTGGTAGGAGTTCATTTCGGGCTATAGTTTTTACTTAAGTACCCACCCCATACAATCCGGACTCCTTAATTGTAATTCATAACTCATAACTCATAACTCATAACTTTTAATTTTAGACGCATGAGCCATATAATTGATAGAAGAAAAAATGATAAAGGAAAATCTACGGGTAACCGGCAAAAGTTCCTGAGAAGGGTGGAGGGCCAAATCAGAAGGGCTATTCCGGATATTATAAGCCAGGAAAGCATTAAAGACAGCAATACGGGGGGCAATGTAAAAGTACCCGTTCGGGGATTAAAAGAACCTAACTTTCAGCATGATCCTAAAACCGGCAAAAAACAAATTGTAAAGCCAGGCAATGACCGATTTAACGAAGGGGACCGCATCCCTAAACCAAAAGAAGGAGAGGGCGGTATTGGTGGCCAAAAAGGATCTAACAGCCCGGAAATATCGGAAGATGAGTTTACCGTAGTTTTGTCGCGGGAAGAATTTATGAAATACTTTTTCGATGATCTGGCGCTTCCCAATATGGTAAAAAAGTTAATGGAAAGTACCGAAACCTTTGAAATGAAAAGGGCAGGCTATACCCGCGATAGCGTTCCTTCCCGCTTAAATATCAAGTCAAGCTTCCAGCAATCGTTGGGCCGACGTTTAGCTTTAAAAGGGGTATTAGATAAAAAACTGCAGAACCTTCAGGCGCAATTTGCCAATTGTAACCATCCTGACCAAAAGGAAGCTTTGGCAGAGGAAATAGAAAAAGTAAAACGGCAGTCTATTACCATTCCTTTTTTCGAGGATATCGACCTACGATATAACAATTTTGAACGGATAAATATTCCGGTTACATCTGCTGTTATGTTTTGTATTATGGATGTTTCAGGTTCCATGGGCTTTCACGAGAAAGATATATCCAAGCGGTTTTTTACGCTTTTGTATATTTTTCTTACCAGGCTGTATAAAAATGTAGAACTGGTATTCATCCGTCATCACACCGAAGCCAAAGAAGTAAACGAAGACGAATTTTTCAACTCTAGAGAAAGCGGCGGAACGGTAGTGGCTCCTTCTTTAAAATTAATGCATCAGATTATTCGCACCCGGTACGATGAAAACTGGAATGTGTATTGTTGCCAGGCATCCGACGGAGACGTGTGGTCGAAACAAGATGCCCTGGAATGTAAAAAGCTGGTAAAGGAAACTATTTTACCAATTATTCAATACATGGCCTATATCGAAATAAACAATCGGACCAAACAAAGCGATCTGTGGCAGGCTTACAACCAAATCAGCAATGACGAAAACTTTGCCATCAGGCATATTAACGAAGTATTTGACATATGGCCGGTCTTCCAGGGACTATTCCGGAAAAGAAATAATGTAAAAGCAGGGTAGAGGCGGAAAAAAGTAAATAATAATGGATACAGAAAATTATAGGGCCCTGTTCTGTAACCCGAATTGGGATTATGACACCCTGGAAGCGGCAGATAAAATTATAAGTAAAATCGGGAAAGAATACCTGAAATTAAAAACGTACCCGAACCAGATAGAGATTGTAACCTCGGAGCAAATGCTGGATGCATACTCGCTAACGGGTTTACCTACTTCTTACCCGCACTGGAAATTCGGGAAAGATTTCGTCTTGAACCAGAATAACTATACCAAAGGGCGTATGGGGCTTTCCTACGAAATGGTTATTAATTCTAATCCCTGCATTAGTTATAACATGGAGAATAACTCTACTTGTATGATGCTGCTGGTTATTGCGCACGCCTGCCAGGGACACAATGCCTTTTTCAGGAACAACTACCTGTTTAAAGAATGGACTTCGGCGGGAACAATAGTAGATTATATGGTTTTTGCCCGTGATTTTATTTTAAAATGCGAAGAAGAATTTGGTGGAGACGAAGTAGAAAGTGTTTTAGATGCCTGCCATGCCCTGATGAACCACGGAGTGGATAATTACAAAAAGCCTTCTCGTTTATCGTCGGTAGAAGAAAACGAAAGGCTGAAAAAGCTGATTACGATTAAAAGAGAAAACTTTAACGAACTATGGAAAACCTTACCTACCGGTTTAAAATTACCGGAACCTAGCCCCGGAGAAGAACAGAAGTTTCCGAAAGAGCCCGAAGAAAATATTTTGTATTTTATTGAAAAATACGCCCCCGCTCTGCCCGCCTGGAAAAGAGAAATTATTAGAATTGTAAGAAAAGTAGCGCAATACTTTTACCCCCAAGGTGCCACTAAGGTAATGAACGAAGGTTTTGCCACTTTTACGCATTATCATATTATTAATAAGCTTTTCGAGGAAGGCTATTTAAACGATGGCTTTATGCTGGAGTTTTTAAAAAGCCACAGCGGCGTTTTATACCAACCAGAATACAATAGTAAATATTATTCGGGCCTGAACCCGTATACCTTAGGTTTTAATATTTTTATGGATATTAAACGGATTTGCCAGAATCCGACCCTAGAAGATAAACAATGGTTCCCGAACCTGATCGAAAAAGATTGGCTGGAACAGATGCATTATGTTATGGAAAATTTCCGGGACGATAGTTTTATTTTACAATACCTGTCACCGAAAGTTATCCGGGATATGAAATTATTTACCATTGTAGATAACGAAAACGATGAAGAGTACGAGATAGGATCCATCCACAATGAGCGGGGTTACAAAAAAATCCGGGAACAGTTAAGTAACCAATACGACCGATCTTTTCATGTCCCGAACATCCAGGTTACTAAAATAGATCAGCACCAAACCAGTAAATTATACCTGACGCATTATATTCAAAAAGATCGCAGACTGGATATTGAAAGTACGCAAGAAACGCTGGAGCATATCCGGTATTTATGGGAATTCCCGGTTGAACTTCACTCTAAAAACAAGCTGGGGATCAATGAAAATACGTTTGAAGCGTAGTAGGTTTTTATAAGTTCGAAAAATAAAAAAAGTAACCTTAGGTGTTTTTTACTATTTGGTATTACAACGGTAACAAAATTGTAAACTCCGAATATTCTCCTTCCCGGCTTTCAATCTTCAGCTCACCGCCATGCCCTTTGGTAATAATGTCGTAACTCAGCGACAAGCCTAATCCGGTACCTTGTCCGGTGGGTTTGGTGGTAAAGAAAGGCTGGAAGATTTTATGTTTTACACTTTCCGGAATACCGGTACCATTATCGCGGATCCTAATTTCCACTTTCCCATTAGTCCGGCAGGTTGTTACTCTCACCTCGGCCTGAAATTGGCCGTTCAATTGTGCTTTCTTCTGCTGGGTGGAATAGAAAGCATTATTTAATAAGTTTAATAACACTCTTCCCAGTTCCTGCGGTACAACTTCCACTTTGTCAAGGCTATAATCAAAATCAGTGACTAAGATGGCATTAAAATCCTTATTCTTGGATCGGAGGCCATGGTAGGAGAGGCGTAAGTATTCATCAGTTAAAGCATTAATATTTGTTAATTGTTTCTCGCCCGAACTGCTGCGGGAGTGTTGTAGCATACCTTTTACAATGGAGTCGGCACGTTTGCCATGGTGGTTTATTTTTTGTTCGTTTTCCTCCAGATTAGCTGCCAGTTCTTTTACTTCTTCCAGATTACCTTTTGCCAGTTCTTCTTTCATCTCAGCAATTAACTCTTGGTTTACTTCTGAAAAGTTATTGACGAAATTTAAAGGGTTTTGTATTTCATGCGCAATGCCTGCGGTGAGTTCACCGAGGCTAGCCATTTTTTCTTTTTGAATTAACTGCGACTGCATAGTTCTTAACTCAGATAAACTTGCTTCAATTTGTTGTTTAGCACTTTCCAGTTTTGTAAAATCGTCGTATCTGGCATAAGCCGTAGAAAAGGCATTTGCCAGCGATTGAACCAGGCTGATTTCATCTTCGGTAAGTGGTGCGGTATTGCCTACATACAACATGCCTTGCAAAAAAGGCACAAAGTGTAAATACAAGTTTTCTAGTGGTTTTTCAGCACTGTATTTTTCATCCTTTTTTTATAAGGCTTGCTTCCACTAAGCTTTTTGTCCAGGCGGCAAATTTTTGTGCATCCCAATGGTCAACGAATATTCGATTGTTTCGCCAGTGGCTCAATACACCTTCAATTAATTCTGTATTTTTAAACGGCAGCTGAAAGGCAGCAATGGCCTTCCCATCGGGTGTAGATAAATAAACATGAGCTTGCTGTTGTTCTTCGCTCATGATAAAAACACCGCATCGGATAAATGCCACATTCAGTACGGATAATTCTTTCCAAATTAATGGCGTAATCCGTTCCAGGTCGCTGGTGGTGCGCATACTGGCTATTTCGGCACGTACCCGATCTAATGATGCTTGCCTTACTGCCTCTTTGGCGCCTGCTTCAGCTTTTTGCAGGTCCAGAAAGCGGGTATAGGTTTGCTCGAACACTTTGCCAAACCGTTTTAGGGTATTATTCTGTTCTTCTGAATATAAAACGCCGTCGTAATTTTGAATGTTCAGGGCAACTGTTTTCATTAACATAGAAGATTGTGCCCAGCCATTGCTACTATACACAATATTTCTTCTATCTTCCGGTACTGGTGCATATTTAAAAAAATGGTCAAAAAATCTGTTTTTTTCCTCTTTGGTACAGGTAAGTATATAAAATTCTTCTCCTTTTTCTTTTGCTTCCACATAACGGTTAAATATTAGATGATTTAAATAAGGAAAATTAATCCGGGAGGCATATTGCTGGCCGGGTGCCGCCACCCAGACCCTTAAATCATTACTTTCGTTCAATTCAACCGCAAAACTTGCTGAATGGATGTTAAAATTAAGGTCGCATAACCGATCCAACACCAACTGAATTACTTCTCTTAACTCCTCACTTTTTTGCATGGCCATGGAGCAGCTTCTTACTCTTTCGAGTGCAGTTTCTATTTGGGCTTCTCTGGCTTGCTCTTCAGCTTTTTGCAAGTCGAGAAAACGGGTAAAGGTTTGTTCAAAGACATTACCAAATCGTAAAACCGTAATATTCTGTTCTTCGGAAAAAGGAATTCCGGAGTAATTATAAATATTTAAGGCCACTGTTTTCATTAATACAGATGATTGCGTCCAACCAGTGCTACTGTACATGACTTTTCTTCTTTCCTCCGTTACCGGAGCGTATTTAAAAAAATGATCAAAAAACCTGTTTTTCTCTTCCGTTGTGCAGGTAAGTGCATAAAAATGCTCCTCTTTCTCCTGTGCTTCAACCAAGCGTTTAAATATTGGATGATCTATATAAGGAAGATTGATTAGGGAAGCGTATTGCTGACCGGGGGCTGCCACCCAAACTCGCAAATCAAGGCTTTTTCTAAAATCTACCACAAAGCTCGCTGAGTCTATATTGAATTGTAGCCCGCATAGCTGATCCAGTATCAGTTGAATGACTTCCTTCAACTCCTCACTTTTATGCATGGCCATCATCTTGGCTCGTACTCTTTCCAAAGCGGCTTCAATCTCTAACTGCCGGTTTTTATGTTCCAGGTCAGCGGTTTTTTCATTTACCAGCTGTTGTAGTTGCTCATTTTTACTTTCCCACTCCTTTAAATGCAAAGTGCCCCCGCTTGTTGATCTATCGTCAGATTTAGAAGCATGTACATGAACAGCCAGCCATTGTTCATTCTGAAATTCCATTACCGTTGTTAGTCTAATACAGATTTCATGCTGATTGCCCTCTACCATTATTTTTAGTATTAATTTTGTGACAATGGTTGCGACATCTTCCTTTGCTGAAGTTTTGTGAAATACAGGAGTTGCTGCAATTTGGACAATATGACCTTTTGATTGTTCCCGTTGATTGGATACTATTTGCAGATAATCTTTTAATGAAAACACTCTTTCATCCTTGGCAGTATCATAGATCATCATGTTTTCTGCCACAAGACCAGGAGCTAATTCTAAGGGCACGTTGCCTAAATTTAGCTGTATAAATTTCTCATACGCATCAAGTAAGGCTTGTTCTTTTTGTAGGGTCATCTTTCAATATTTAAGCAATAGGTAATATAACTATAAATTCTGCGAACTCTCCTTCTTTTGTCTCCACCTTCAGCTCCCCGCCGAGACCTTTAATAACAATATCATAGCTTAATGACAAGCCTAAACCAGTACCTTGCCCAGTGGGTTTAGTAGTAAAAAAGGGTTGTAAGATTTTCTGTTTGATTGAATCCGGAATACCCATGCCATTGTCGCCCACTCTTACTTTTACTATTCCGTTACTAAATTTAGAACGGCTAAAGAGAAATTACCTTTCATGCTGGAACTGCTGGCCTGATTAATCCGGGTAACTGCTTCCCCGTAATGATAGCGCAGCAATTGAGCCCTTCTAATAATTTCTTTACTTAATATTTAAGCCGAATCCAGGTTAACGCGAGTCAACAGCCGTATTTTTTGGTTTATCAAATTAATGCGGGCTGTTTCCGAAGCAGCTTTTATAATTAGTAACTCCAAACTATCTAATTGGGTACTTTGCGCTGGGGCAGTTGCCGCCATACACCATAGTAACAGGGCTATAAAATAACTTTCATCGTTAAGCTTATGAAAGATGCACTTAAAGAAATTTAAATTAGAATAGCATTTTTAGTAAATAAAAATCTTGTCCACGATGATTGATACCTGTTATATTCTGATTTGCATTAAATCATCCTTTCTGTTTAAAAATATAAATTTTACTGTCTTTAGGAAAGCAACTATTCAGCTTTCTTATAAATTGAAAATCATTTATAATTATAAGAAATTAAGCGCTGTTGGGGTTAGGTGCTGGTTCTAAAGCCGCTAAAGAAAGTATTGTAGATATAAATCTCTTCTCTTGTTGCCCGCTGTTAAATGCATAAAATACTTAAACAATATAAGGTTTTATAAATTATAATAGAAAAAATAGGCCAAAATTTAAATAATTAGGCTAGTAACTAATGTTAACTACAACTTTAATAAATGCCAATAATTGGTAACCGAGTAAATACTTTAAACAAAATAATACCGGTTAAATCTGGTAATACTAATTTCTGGTCTTAAAGCAATAGAACCTTGAAACCTTTCCCTATCCATTTAGGTTTTCCTGCTGATTAACAGTCGGGCTATTTAACCTGTAGCGTAGCACTCCACCGTAGTAATTTAATACTAGCTATTTAGATGATTAATTCTCAAGACGATTTGTTTAAAGATTTCGAGACCGTAAGGCAGATTTCGATTATCCCCACCATGTTAGAAGTTATTTGCCAACTAACCGGAATGGGTTTTGCCGCTGTAGCAAGGGTAACAAATGACAGGTGGCTGGCTTGTAAGGTGCGGGATGAAGTGGCTTTTGGCTTAAAAGAAGGTGAAGAATTAAAAGTAGAAACAACACTTTGTAACGAAATCCGGGATATTCGCCAGCCCATTATTATTGATAATGTAGCGGAAGATCCGGTTTTTTGTAACCATCATACTCCTAAAATATACGGTTTACAAAGCTACATCTCTTTTCCAATTATTTTAAAAGATGGAACTTTCTTCGGTACGCTATGCGCCATAGATGCTAAACCAGCCGATTTAAACAATACAAAGGTTGTTGGCACCTTCTCGTTATTTACCGAACTTCTATCTTTTCATTTACAAAGCGTGGACTTACTGGAACGGAGCCATACCAGTAATATTAGTTTACAGAATAAAAACAGAATTCTCACGAATGTAAATAACGAACTAGATGATTTTGTTCACTCTGCCTCGCACGATTTAAAATCGCCGATTACCAATATTGCCAGCTTAGTTGATATTTTGGGGGAAATTGTGGAAGAAGAAATTATCGATAAACCAATGACTCAGCAAATTATAGGGTTGATAAAGTCTGACTTAAAGAGATTTACCGGCACCATAAAAGACCTTACCACTTTTGTAGAAGTTAATAATAGTAACGATACAGAAAGATGCGAAGAAATAAATATTTCTGAAGTGGTAGAAAGTGTGAAACAAGATTTAAATAATTGGATTATTGAATCCAACGCCAACATCAAGGTGCAGGGAGAAGATCATATCTGGTTAAATTTATCTAAAAAGAATTTTAAAAGCATCTTATATAACTTACTGAGTAATGCCTTAAAATATCGTTCGCCAGAAAGAGTTCCGGAAGTTTTAGTAAAAATAAACCATGGAAATGGCAAGGTAATTCTTACAGTAACCGACAATGGTTTGGGAATTCCGTTTGACAAACAGGATAAAATATTTACTATGTTTAAACGCTTTCACAACCACGTAGAAGGCAGCGGTGTTGGTTTGTACATTGTAAAGCGAATGGTCGATAATATTAACGGTCAAATTCTGGTAAACAGCACCTTAAACCAAGGCACCACAATTACTATTTTATTTTAAAGGTGAGTTTAATTACTAATTTTCTTTAACTATAATTTAAAGAATCCCTGGAAACAAAGTTATAATAACGCATGAATTTTTTCGGCAAAAACTTTTTTAAGACTTACAGTCAACTCTCCTTTTAAATAAATAATAGACTGTTTACGTCTTAATTTACTTATTCTAATATGCGTTCAAGTTAAGAAAGGAACACCTTTAGAAATTAGTTATTCTACTTTAATGAGGTTCTTCCGGAGAAAAAATTAGCGTCACGTGGTCACTAGTTTTCTCCGGAAGGACCTACATTAAAATGCCTACCCTTAAGATCTGTGTCCGTTTAATAGTAGGTGAATGCTTACTGCGGGTAAAATATGATGCTCTCCTAAGGCAGGATCAGCGGCATAGTTCATGCCCCATTTAGTGCGGTCGAGGGTAAAAGTAGCTTCCGCCGTAAGCTTTTTGTTATTTATATTTATTTTAGCCGGAAAACTGATGGAGTTAGTTTTTCCCAAGAGAGTAAAATTGCCGTTTACAAGGTAGTTAGCGCCTATAATGGCCGTACTTTCTTTGCCAGTATAAGGCGTTACCTGCACAATCGTAAAAGAAGCTTCCGGATACAAAGCTAAATTAAAAAAGTCAGGACTTTTTAAGTGGTTTAAAAGCTGCGGTTTTACTTCTTCTGATAAATCAAAATTCCGGATCGAAGCAATGGGAATAGTAAACGTACCACTCTTTATTTTAGCATTTACTACTTTTAGGTTAGTACTACTTACCGAAAAATCTCCTTCGTGAAATAAGGCTGGACTGGAGCCTTTCCATTCGGCAACTGAGTTGTTATCGAGTACATACGTTTCTTTTGCTTCTGGTTCGGTGTGTTTGCAGCTACTCAATAAAAGCAAAACATTTATAAATAAGAGGGTGCAAAAAGTTAGAATTGATTTCATGACGATTATAGAAAATTTTATAGTTTAAGAATTAATTAGAATTTAGTAAGTTTTGGGCATAAGACTGCCAGGCTATTATTTTTATAATAGCTGCTTTTGTATTATTTATAGTTGTTGTTTTATTTAGATAAGAGTGGGTAAACTTAAAAAAAGTAAATTTCTGCCAGATTTAGAAAGGTAAAACAGCCAGCGCTAGCTGTTTACTTGCACAATCTAGTTTTTATAAGATAAGATTTATTTAAGGGTGTAAGGATATTGTTTTCGCCATTCGTCGAGGCAGCCCAATTGTTGAATTAATAGGGATATCTGGCCGTTGGTAATTACTGAATGACCTGGTTTAAGCGAGATTTCTGTTAAAATAACGCCTATCTGCTCAAACAAACCTGCTATTATATTTTTTGAATTTTGAAAAGAATAAAAATAAGCGCTAATAACCTGTAAATAGTTTACTAGTAGCTCTGCCGCATCCTGCTCCAGTAATACGGATTTTTTGCCAATAACGAGCTTGGCCGGATTAATTGTAAACGTACCATCCTTATTTTCCGGTGGCCGGAGTACCGAAACATTCGGTGATTTAAAAAGGATGGTTGCTTTAGTCATATTTACAGAATAATGGCTGGTTGAAAAAGGCTTATATAAATAATACCCCGTATTTTTGATTTAATTCCGACATCATAAACGCAATATGTTCAGAGGGTGGAGGCCCTTGAGGAGGAATTACTTGTACTTCTTCGGCGGCCGGAAAACTAAACTGCATAAAATATTCCAGGAAGTTACCGGGGGTAATTAAAGATAAAAACCGGGCACTGGGGGTATTTATTTTAAAATGGTGCGGCACTTGCCGGGGAGCAAAAATAGATTCTCCGGTCTTTAATTTAGTAACTTTTTCTCCTACGTAAAAAGTAATTTCCCCTTCTAAAAGGTAAAATGTTTCGTCTTCGCGCGAATGTAAATGTACGGGAGGTTCCACTCCTTGCGGTAAGGTCATATCAATCAACGCAAAGTTGCCCTGGGTTTCTTCCGGCGAAATTAAAACTTTAAAAAATCCACCCTGGTAGTTACGGTAAGCACTAATCTCAGGGTTAATAAGGTTTGTGGTTAAGGTTTGCATCTTTATAAATTTTTAGTGATTTAGAATGATACAAATATAGAACACCGCTAAAGTTAATGATTGTATAAAAACGACATGATATTAATTGATGATTAACTAAATAAATTTTTGTTTAGGATTAAAATGATAAAAGCGAACACACAAAAAAATGTGGTTCGCCTATCTGTTTTATAAATATTTGCAGTATTACTTAGTTGCTAAAATGCTCGTTTTCCGAGACAAGTTCATAGGCTTTTGCTTCACAAAACATTCCCCGTGGGTAACAAATAATTCATGGGAAGTTTGCGAAAAAAGCTGGGAAGGACTAACCCCTGCAATTCCCTTAAAGTCGCGGGAGAAGTGAGCTTGGTCGTAGTAACCCGCTTCGTAAGAAAGTTGCGTGAGAGAAGCAGTAGGGTTAGCTTCGAGGTTAGAAAAAGCGCAGTTGAGCCGAATAATTTTACTCATTTCCTTAGGCGATAAACCTAGCCGGGTCCGGAATAACCGTTCGAGTTGCCGGGTACTGATACCTAGTTGCCCTTCCAGGCTTTTAATTGCTAAATTACCTTGGTTTAACTTTAATTGAGCCAACGTATAATCTACGTAATCTACCTGATTGTTTTGGGGCAACAGGCGATTTTCCAAAAAATTGTTTAAGTAATTTATTCTTTCCACATCTGAGTTGGCCTCAAAAATTTGCTCTAACAGTAAAGAAATAGACTTACCCCAAATGGCTTCTAAATCCAGGCTCGGTACATTCGTAAATTCTTCCATGTTCATGGGCAGAAATTGCTGCGCGCCGGTATCTTTAAACTGAATTTTTATTAAACGGGTATGACCGGAAAATTTTAACCAAATAGGCTGCGTTAGCTGCCCAACCATAAAAGCTTGCCGGGTTTTTTGCATGGGGGCAGTTGGCCCTATTAAGTTATATTCATGGGCATCGCCGTACAGAAAGAGCATCGATATTTTTCCGTAAGGTATTAACCGCCACACCGATGCCAGCGCAGCCGTATCTTGCCAGTTGATATCTACCAGCATGTAATTATCAATGTATTGCCTAAGAAAAGGACTTGGTTTAAATATTTCGGCCTTCATGTACTCTTAAACTAATAAGATTTTTACTTTCTTCAAAGATATAGTATTAAAAATATTTACGCTTGTACAAAAACGACATGTAGAAGAAAGAGTATTCCTTATCTTTTACCCTTATTGGTAAAAAGCCGTGCTGCGAATATTATTTAGGCCTTATATTTTTATGAATTTACTTAATGAATATGGAGTCAGATAATACTAGACTTATAAGCATAATTATGTAAAAACAACTTTTCTTTATTGTTACTGAATTATTATTTTAAACACTGCCACTTCCGTTGTAGGTTTCCCAGGATAAAGTAACTGTACACCCCGAGTTGCTAGAAATGGGAAATCCGGTAAGATGAGATCCGGCGTAAAATTCCTGCTCGTAGGTGAGTTGCAGGGGAAGTGGCGGAACGAGGCTGTCGGGAATGCGCAGGCTTAAGGCCGAGGTAAATTTCGGTTGCAGGTATTTGGCAAAGAACATGGAAACTATATCGGCGGTTATGACCGGAGTGCGGGTACAAGGGCCGCGGCCATTCTCGCAGGTACTCATACCGGCTGGTAAATAATCCCAGTGCCGGCCATCTTTAAATACTGTCATGTGTTTTTGCAAGGCCAGCGAAGACCATAACAAATTACTCACATTAGTAAACCAATCATCCGTGCCCCGGATAAATAAAGTAGGTTTAGTAAATCCTGCTATAGGCAACGAGCCGGATGGCCAATCTTCCCAAACTCCGGCTATAGAGGCATAAGCCGCTAATTGCTGCTGCACCGCAAAACGGGCTCCCAATAAGGCTCCGTAAGAATGACCAATAATGCCCGTGTGCGCAGCCGAAGAAAATAATAAATTACTATGCGGCCAACCCGACCGCATCCAGGTTACTATTTGAGCCAGGCGGGTTAAACTGGGATGATCCGGATTAGAAGGGTGAATGCTAATGCCGGGCATTTCGGGTACCACTACCACGTACCCGCAACGGGCTAGTTGAGCCGGTAGTTGAAACCATTTTGTATAATGGTTCATCTCGTCGCAGTGGCCATGCGCTAAAATTATAAGTGGGTAAGAATAGCGGGCGGGTAAAATAGTCGCATTTTGGGGTGAACCATCAATAGTAGGAAAGAATACCCGGCATTTACCCGGTACACCCTCGGTAGTGCTGTAGTCTTTGAAGCCGTAAAATACCGGCGTTAAGGCATGCGGTTGCCAGCTAATCGGTGAAGGATTAGGTGGAGGCTCGTTGCAACTCCATAAAAGAAGCCCGCCTAAGCCCAAACCAGATAATTGCAGGAAAGAGCGTCGGGTAAGGGAACGGTTTTTTTCTAAATTCGGTACCATGGAGATGGTAGAAATGAATGGATTATTTGTTTTCATAGCGTTTAAATAAAGTTTATTGACTTTTTAGATTAGGGCTGGCAAAAGAAGATTTCGGATTATAGAATTGGACAGGATCATTAATTCTACGCTTAGGAAAAAGTTATTTATTTAAATTACCTATCCAAGCAAGCTCTTTACACATCTGAAAAGTGGCCTTTAAGAGAAAATAAATAAGAGGAAAAGGGCTGTTATTGAAAGTTACTAATCCCTAAAACCCCTATTAATAACTTTATGCTTCCAGATACCCTAACTCTTATTAAAGGTTAGGGCTGTTAAGTTTGCTAGATGAAAAGCTGGCGCTGAGGCATCGTTTTTAATAATTTAGTAAATCTACATCCTAGCGAATCGATTTACTTTTCTTTAAAGATAAGACAGTAATTAATTCCAACCGACCTGAGGCCTGAAGATAAAGCTCATTAGCATGGCGTGCTCGCGAAAGAAATCGAGAACATAATGGCCTCAAATTCATAGTAAGTTTTTGTCTGAATGTAGTAGTGGCCGTAGAGAGGTGAATGGCAGGAAATTTTTTATGAATTTCTACCATTCGCCTCCATTACGCCTTTTTCATTACTTTCTGAGCAGCACTTTCTGGGAAGTAGTAATGCTGTTAGAAACAAAACGGACGATATACATACCAGCCTTTTCGGAAGAAACCTGCCAGGTGAGTTCTAACTTTTTGCCCGCTTCTGCTGATCCCTGGAACAAAGTTTTTATTTCCAGCCCTTGGCTGTTGTATACTTTAACGGTAATAAATTCAGATTTTTGCGGAGTAAAGCTAACGGTGAGTTTATCTGAGAAAGGATTAGGATACGTTTCTAAGCGAAAGGTTTTTTTCTCAACTGCTTGCTCCGATACGGATGTTACTTCTGGTGCTAATTCTACTGGTGAGTTAGCTTCTGCTGGTGGAGCAATGGCACCACCGGTGGGCGATACTTTTACCAGCCAGTAATCGGTGCTTCCCTGAGTAGGCTGGGTTCTATCGCCCGAAAGGTCGGAATTGGATCTGCCGCCCAGTAAATACCCTCCATCTGCTGTTTGTAAGGCAGAACGTAAGTTATCATCGGCATTACCGCCAAAGCGCTTATCCCATTGTTTGGTTCCGTTATTGTTGGTTTTCAGAATCCAATAATCGAAGCCTCCATGGGTTCCTTGCGATTTATCGGCGGATTTTTCTGAGTTGGACCGCCCAGCCAACAAGTAGCCGCCATCTGTGGTTTGAATGAGCGATTGAAGTTCTTCTACTTCCGTGCCGCCAAAGCGTTTGTCCCAAAGTTTATTGCCGCTGCTGTTCATCTTCACCAGCCAGTAATCCGTACCTCCCTGGTTAGTTTGCGAATGATCTCCACTGGCAAAAGAATTGGAAGTACCGCCTAACAGGTAATTACCATCAGAAGTGCGAATGATAGTTTGTAAATCATCATTTAAACTGCCGCCGAACCGTTTATCCCATTGTTTGGTACCGCTTGAATTGATTTTGATTACCCAGTAATCTCTGCCGCCTCTCGAAGCCTGCGTTTTATTGCCATTGCTGCCTGAAGTGGAACGACCGCCCAGCAACAGACTGCCATCGGAATTTAGCAAGGCGGCTTCTAACCAATCTTCGCCAGTACCACCAAAACGTTTGTCCCAGATTTTATTTCCGGTGCTACTGATTTTTACAACCCAGAAATCGCTCGCTCCCCAGTTTTCTTCGCTTTTATCACCATTGTCACCGGATAAAGTATGACCCGCCAAAATATATTCACCACTTGGTAATTGAATAAGTGCGCGCAGATCATCATCTAAAGTTCCGCCGAAGCGTTTGTCCCATTGCTTCACGCCACTGGCGTTCACCTTCACCACCCAGTAGTCTTTGCTTCCCCGGGAACCCTGGCTTTTATCTCCCGTTTGAATTGATAAGGAGTTACCGCCCAATAAATAACCACCGTCGCTAGTAGCAATTAAAGCATTAAGGTTGTCGTCATCATCGCCGCCGTAGCGTTTGTCCCATTGTTTATTGCCCTGAGCATCGGTTTTTACCAGCCAGTAGTCGTTGCCGCCGCGGCTACCTTGCGATTTGTCGCCGGTAACCGGAGAAGGAGAGTGGCCGCCGAGCAAATACCCGCCATCCTTGGTGCGGATTACTTTAGAAAAGTTGTCGGTTCCGGAGCCACCAAAGCGTTTGTTCCACTGCGAAGAAGCTACTACGGTATTAGCAATTGTAATGGTATAATCTTCTACTTCGCCGTTCGCAAAATCCGAACAAGCATCGGTGTTTGTTACCAAGGTGTTGTATTTGCTCATCACCCGCAGCCTGCGTTGCCCGGTAGAAACATTGGTCGGAATGGTAATAGTAGTATTGTAGGGTTCCGTGCTTGCAGTAGGAGAGGCGTAAATTAATTCACCGGCATCTTCAAAATCCTGGTCGTTGTTATAATCAATCCACACTCCGAAGCCTTGCGGGAAAGAACCGGCTTGTACTTTAAGCGAGTATCTTTTTCCTTTAGCTACAGTAGTTGTAAGCGAGCCCGTAGCAGGAAAATTAGTGTAACCACCAATGGTGCCGTCGCAGCCTGAATCATCATGAACCAAAGTATTAAAACTAAAATTATTAATGTAATCTCCCTGCTGACAGTTAAGGGTAGGCACGCAATACCCAATGGCCACGGTATAATCTTCGGTTTCGCCTACGTTAAATGTAGAGCAGGATTCGTTGGCAGCCAACACAGAAAAATACTTTGTCCGGACCCGCAGGCGTCGCAAACCAGTAGTGGCATTGGATGGAATAGTTACGGTGCCGGTAAATACACCTTTGCCGGGAGTAGGAGATTTATAAATAAACTCTCCAGCATCGTTAAAGTCGCCGTCATTATTACAATCCAGCCAAACTCCAAAACCTTGCGAGAGGTTTGGCCCACCTTGCATGCTGATAGTATAACTCTGCCCTTTTAAGAGACAGGTGGTATTGGTGCCTACCGGGTCATAGTTAATGTAGTTGCCGGCTTGTCCGTTGCAACCAGAATTATTGTTAGCCAGCGTATTTAAGCTAAAATTATTAATAAAATCTCCGGAAGTACAAGGAGTTTCGTAGAGTGGAATGCAATAAGCCGATATTAACCATTGATTGGGGCTGGTACCAGTTCCGGCGGCATTACTTACCTGGATGTAGCCCGTGCCGGCCCCGGCCGGAGATGTAGCGATAATAGTGGATTCGTTTACTATCGTAAACTGGGCACTAACCCCGCTGAAAGTAACCGAACCCGCACCCAGAAAATTCTTGCCTTTAATTTTAACGCTGGTACCTACGGGTCCGCCTACCGGTTCAAAACTGTAAACCAAAGGTAACCCTTGAATAAACTGCAAAGCTCTAAAAGCATTCACCCGACCATAACCCATTTCGTTGTTCCAGGTGCCATAAGGGTGTCCGGCGAGCGTTAGGTATTCATAACCGCCTACTTTCTCCGCTGATTTTTGGAGAGCAATCATATAATTAGAGGCACCGTAATCCGGACGAAGGGAGGCCATTAAACCCACTACTCCTGCTGCAACGGGGCAGGCTGCCGATGTACCATCAAAAAATGTATAATCGTCGTTAACGTATCCGGCTATGCCGCTCCGGTCGGTAGTAATGGTATTCACACCGGGGGCTACTATATCAACGTATCCTCCGTAATTAGAAAAACTGGCTCTCTTATCACTAACATTAGATGCTCCCACGCCTACCACAAAATCATAATTGGCCGGATATAAGATAGGGGTATTTTTATTGTCATTGCCGGTGGAACCCAGGATAACCGCGCCCAAGCCACTCCTGCTGTTGTAGCGCATGGCAGAAAAACTAACTTCTACGGTAGCAGCAAAATCGTTGGAGCCGAACGTATAACTATTACTTACCGCCACTAACCCGGGCGTATTAATTATGCGGGAGGCAGCCCGGGCAATAATGTCGGCAGTGGTATGCCACCGGCCGTTTGTTTCTACGTTGTAGCCCATCATAACCGGCATTACCTTAATGTTATTTCCCACGCTTGACCCACCAATACGATTATTAGTGGCACCGGCTATTAAACCGGCACAAGGAGTTCCGTGGTTGGCGTACTCGTTCTGGGGCAGAGGTGAATTACCATTATTCGTTGCATCGTAGGGATTTACTATTTGGCCAGCTAAATCCGGGTGGCTCAGGTCATAGCCGTGCCCGTCAATAACGGCTACCACTACCGAAGAAGAACCCGCTGTGATATCCCAGGCTTCCGGGGCATCAATATCGGCGTCCGAGTCCTGGCTCAGGAACCACTGCGAGGGATAGAAGATATCATTAGGCAAATAGTCGGAATGGCCGGTAAAAGTAAAATCAGGTTCGGCGTATTCTACTAAGCTTTTTTCAAATAAGCCATTTGCTACTGTAAAAACGTTACCGCCTTTATAAATAGCTACAACGTACAATTTGCGGTCTCCCAGGTCAATTTCTTCGATTAAAGTAGCTTTATTACTTTTCAAGAAAGCTTTTACTAGTTCCTGGTTGCCGTCCTTTTTCAGGGTATAGGTAAGTTTATTACCCACGTACACGGTTTCTTTTCCAATTTTGAATGCCGGATAAGCAGTAATAACATCCTGATTGGAGTTGAATTGTTGCGTAACGTTAGATAAGTTACCGGTTAAGCCAGCTTTTGAAGAATTAACCTTGTACCTTACCGCATTCATCGGCGCAAATACGTCTTGCTGGTTTACTTTTGTTATTTGATTTTGCAACGGAATGCCGAGGGTTTTCCCTTTAGCCAAGTTCACCTTAGATGCAAACGTGACAAATACTTCGTCGGCTTTTGGCGTTAAGAGTACTTTTTTCCCGTTCCGGTAATATGCGTACTCTGCCGGTAATTCTGTTTTTGTTTGTGCCAGCGTAGTTAAATTAAATAGTACTAAACACCAGTAAAAAGTAAAAATTTTGATTTTCATGGTTTTGTAGATAATAATTAATTGTTAAAATGATTCTTGTTTTAAGGGGGAGATTCGGGTCGGCTGAAAATGTTATTTAGCATCTCCGGATTTTATTATAGGAAAATTGAATATTAACAAGGCTTAGCAATGGTTAATTTAATGCCATTGTTAAATTTTATTCTACTAAAAGTATTAATGGAAGGAAGGTGAATTTTCGAAGACGCTAACCTTATATTAATAATTTTAATACAAGATTAGCGTTATTTACAACTTAACTTATTTCTTAACTGATTACTAAATGATGTACAGGTAAAATGAAGTTGTTAGAAAAGTAATATTTAGTAAATAAATGAACACTGGATTTACAATGCATTAATTATTGTGTTTGCCAGCAGGCACCAAATGTCAAGATTTGATTGTTTAGGTTGAAAGTAATTTCAATTATTTTTGGCCGCTTATAACAACCGCACCATAATCCAGAGCTGTTTTTTTATCCGGGCATTTCTGATCTACTAAATGAAATACGTCACTTTTTATTTTAGCAATGGTTGCTTCGTCGGCTTTACTCAGGGCGGCTACTGCGGGGGCAACTACATCGTTGGTAAAGTTCCAGTACGTATCGTTGTTGCCACACTCTAGTTTACCTCCAATTTCAGTTTCCGAGATATTTTTAAAACCAGCCTGAGAAAATAGATCAGCAATAAACCCTGGGTTCCCACACCGGAACAAACCCGGAGCACCGGGTGGCGGACCTGGTAATTGCATGGTTTTATTGATGGTACTCATGGCAGCAGTTCCCCAGAAATTTTTGTCAGGTGTTCCCCAAACGGCGGTGGCCACTCTACCGCTAGGTTTTAATACCCGGGCAATTTCTTTGGCAGCCAACAGCATATCCGGAAAGTACATAAATCCTAAACGGCAGCTTACCGCATCAAACGACTCGTCTGCGAAGGGTAATTCGCTTACATCACAAACTACGGTTTTTATATTGGTAATACCTTTTTTAGCGGCATTCTCGCGGGCAACTTCCAGCATTCCTTCGGCTAAATCAGTAATAATTACTTTCCCTTGCGTTACCAGGTTAGCAATGCTAAGTCCCGGCTCGCCGGTGCCACCAGCTATATCCAAAACCTTATCCGTGGGTTTGAGTTGTAAAGATTGAATTATTTCCTCTCCCATAGGTTTTAGCCAATCCATAGTAAAGTCGTCCCATTTGCGCCAGCCTGGTGAAAATTTGTTCCAGGTTTGTTTTTGTTGTTCTCTGATTTGTTCTAATGCTAATTCCATTGTTAAATGATTAATTAATTGTTTAAGGTTTGATAGTTGAGATTTATCAGGGGACCAAAGTTTTATCCTGATTTGCAGATTAGTAGCCATCTGAAAAAAAGGTTAACAGGTAAAAAGAAATTTTTTTTATAATTTCTGAAAAACTTAAAATCTGGTACTCGCAACAATAATTAAATAAGCGTTTACATAAATAAAATGCTAAAGAACAAGTATTTATAATTGATATTATAATTATCTTTAACTATCTATTCAATAAAGCTCTTGCTTAAGAGTTTAATACCAGCTTGGCTTAGGGGTATGGCATTAGAGCAAAATGTACAAGTTAAACAAAGGCCTCTTTTAGAATTACAAGTTTTTAGCCAGTTTGAAAAAGGTTAATAAGAGGGAGAAAATAATTTTGAATTTATGCACAGCAGAAGTTCGGATGATTTTTGCCGAATTTATTCCAGATAACCTACTTGCGGCTAATAAAATTTCTAAGTACCGGTGTTAACCTTTCGCCGAACCAGACACTAATATCCAAAGACAATTTTATTCAATTATTCTAACCAGGTACTACAGAATTTGAAGATCAGCTACCAATCGGATGAAGTATTGATTCAGGGACTTCAAAATGGAAGTCCTAAGGCGCTGGAGTTTATCTACAGCACGTACTGGCCCATGATTGCCAATTTTGTCCGGCTAAATCACGGTAATTCGCAGGAAGCCGAGGATTTGTACCAGGAAGGAATTATTACTCTTTACGAACAGGTAAGAAAAGGAAATTTTCACATGAATTCTGCGGTCAAAACGTATTTATACTCCATTTGCCGGAATAAATGGTTGAGTAAGCTGAAAAAACAAGTACCCATTACCGATTTAGAAGAACATATCCAGCAAATTCCGGCGGAAGAACCCATTGCCGAAACTCCTTACCTGGACGACGCAGCCTTGAAATTGGCGATAGAAGGTTTAGGAGAACCGTGCCGGACCGTTATTGTCGGATATTATTACCATAAATTAAGTTTAGAGCAGATAGCTGAAACATTAAATTATTCGAATGCCAATGTCGCTAAACAACAAAAGTTTCGTTGTGTGGAGCGATTAAAAAAGAAATTTCTTCCAGAACTTAAATAATTAAATAAAATGATGCCGGTAAATGAGGGCCATTTTCATACCGAATGGATAGAGCGGTATTTGGCGGGTGAACTACAAGGGGAGGAGTTAGAAAATTTTATTCATCGTTTACACAGCGATAATGCTTTTCGGCAGGAAGTAGCCGTGCAGCGCTCCATTGTAGACCAGGCGCAACTGGTAGGCCGCCAAGATTTGCAGCAGCAATTAAAAAGTTTGCACCGCCAATTAGGGTTTGCGGAAGTAAAAAGTAAATCTGTTTCCTATACTAATTATGGGGTAGCGGCTTCCATTCTTATATTGTTAACGGCAGCGTTTGTATTTTACTTTATTTACCAGCCTAACTCAAGAACGCCCGTCCTTTCTCAGGTGAAAGAGGAGAAATTGTTGAAAAAACCCCTTATAATCCGTTATCAGGTAAAAGAACAAGACCCAACTTTGGGATTTTCAGGTGCAACTTCGGATTCCACTACTACTATTTTGTTGTATCAATCTTCCATTTCCGCTTACCAGTTCGATGATACGTTGCGTTTGTACGGAAATTTTACGGCTAGTCAGCTTACCCTGCAATATAACCAGGCCAAAGAACAATATACTTTACTCGTTGATTCGATTGGGTATCCCTTACAACGTTATCGCCCTAAACAATCCTTAAAGCGTTAATTATTAGTTGTTAGTTGTTGGATAGTGAAAAGAGAAAAATATAAGAGCAATTAACCTTTCATTGGTTGTGCTAAGAAAACCTGACCTTATTTTAGCTATTAAGAGTCTTGTAAATTTCAGGCACTTTAACATTCTTAAGGCAAGCCGAAAGATAGGATAGCAAGTGCGAAAAAGGCAGGCAAGACTCCCAAACCTCCGAACGAATTCAGATAATCCATTCTGTTACTTTATATGGGTTTAGGCTCCAAATAAAAGCTGTCGACTCAAAACCAATTATATCGTGAGCGTCCTCGCTCCTGATGAATATCGTCCTGCCTCTGGCCGCTAGCAATTCCTACATTGCTCCGTACTGAAGTTTTTAGGTTTGCCCGGCCAGAGGCCTACCAAATGGCTAAACACGAGCGAAGACGCTCGCGCCAGTAGAATTAGCAAGATCGGCAGGATTCATATTATAGAGAATTCAACCATATTTCCCATTTTCAGGTTAGTTCCAGGAGTAAAAGGCGAATTTTATTTGCCTACTAACACGAAAGGAGCCCAATAAAAAGGATGGTTGTATTTTTGGTTACGAGCCATTTTTCGTTTAGCTGTTTGTAAGGCTTGGGCTTTGTCTTGTCCGGTAAGGAAGGCGGCATAAAAGTTTTCCATCAAATCGGCCGTAGAGGTATCGGGTACTTTCCAGAAAGAAACTACTACGTTGCGAGCGCCGGCATACAATAAGGCGCGGGTCAGGCCAATTACACCTTCGCCATTCGCCAGTTTTCCCAAACCGGTTTCACAAGCCGACAAGGTGACTAACTCTGCTTTTAAGCGTAAATTGTAGATTTCACCCAGGTATAAAATTCCGTCTTCTGCAGAAGTGCTATCCTGCGCCAGGAGTAAACCCGACAATTCCGGATAGTCTTCGTTTACCATGCCGTGGGTGGCTAAATGTAAGTAATTGTAGTGCGTGATATCGCTTGATTTAAGTTGTTCTTCCTGGGCTTGGTTATTCAAGTAAATGGTAGCCGAATTTCCCCGCTGCTCAAACTGTTGCGCAATGGATTCTACTTCCCGCTTTGAAGCCGGCAAAGGCGATACGTACTGACCGTTCCGTAACCAACCTCTGGAAATTTCTGGAGGAGCAAAGCCGGATGAGTTAAGGTTATTATTAGTTGTATTTTTATCATTACTGGTATCCTGGTACGCTAATAGGGGCCGTTCCCTGGTTACCATCGCACTTGTACCGGAATCCGCAAAAATAGGAGCTAAGGCCAGCAGGTGTTTTTGGGTGTTTTCGGGAGATTGAGTAAGTCTTTCGTAGTGCAATCGGGCAGAGTAGGCATAGCTTATCGCATATTTATTTAGTAAGTACGGAGCGAATTTACTTTTTATTCTTTTGTTGCGGGTAAGTAGGGCTTCAAAAGGCAAAGTGGTAAGTTCCCCTTCCGGAATAATGAGTAACCGCTGAATGGATTTTGGCAAAGAAGCAGGCAGCAAAATTTTAAATAATGAATAAGCAACTTGCTGGTATAAATCTTCTTCTTGGTTTAGAATAGCCTGGCGAAAAGCTACTATTTTCCGGTGAAAGGTGCTGTCAATGGGCAGGGATTGCAACTCAAAATTTTGGCGGGTTAAGGTAAATACATGTAAAAACGAATCGCATACCACATACTCCAACACCGCGGTTTTCTCGTCCATTAATTTTTGCATGTCGGCTGAGGCAACTGTGTTGGGCCGGTACTTGAGATTATAATACTGCGGATATTCTTTCTCCAGTTTACTGATTAAGTTTTCTTGTTGGCGATGGGCGGTAAATAAAAGGGTTTGATAGTGTTGTAGTTTGGCGCTGTCGGCAGCTTCGGCTTGCAGGAGTTGTTGGGCTATTTGTTGGGAGTAATTGGCAATTTGGCTTCGGAGTAGTTGGTCTTGCAAGAGCAGCGAATCTGCAATACCGGCAAATGTTTTCGCTTTCGACTCGGCTAAAGTAGCCGATAAAACCAAGGCTTTTCCTCTTTCGGCAAAATAAAAAGCTTTCTCCAGGTAAATCTTATCTTTGGTTAATTGGTAAAGTTCCAGGCTTAAAGGTAAAGCCGATTGGTATATTTCCCTGGTTCTTTTAGTAAAGGCTACTTTGTCATTTTCTCTTGAATAGTTATGCTGAATCTGGGTCATTAAGGTATCAGCGGTGCAGTAGATGCGGTAAGCCAATTGTAAATCCGGAATAGCATGCGATTGGGTAAATTGCTCTTCCAGGATTTCTGCTTTTGATTGAAGCGAAGTAAGTAAATAACTTCCATCGAGATAAATATTGGCGTTGCGGCCTAGAATAGGATTAGAAGTAAGCACAGTATCCTGAAAGGAAATAATATTGGCTACCAATGCGCGCTGGTAATACCGCAGAGCAGCCGGATAATTCTTTTTTGCCAGATAAACGGAACCTAGCGCATTATAAGCCACCGCCATTGTCGGATTTTTTTGCCCCAAAGTTTGACGCACAATCCGGACATTGGTTTGGTAATAGTCCAAGGCTTTATCGTATTCACCTTTCGCACAGTACACATTTCCAATGCCCATGTACGAATCAGCCACATCGTCGTGCTGTTCTCCTAAGGCCAAGCGCCGGATGTGCCAGGCTTTTTGAAGATTTTGCAGGGCCAGCTCAAACTTTTTTTGTTTAGTATAGGCCGTACCTAAATTATGGTAAACACTCGCTAAATCCGGATGATTTTCGTCGAAGGATTTGAGAAGAATTTGCAGGTTTTTCTGATAATAATCAGTTGCTTTCTCATATTCACCTTTTTCTTCGTAAATGGTTCCGATGTTATTATAAGCGGCGGCTACATTTGGATGCGCCTCGCCTAAAGCTTGTTGCCAAAGGTACAAGGCCTTAAAATTGTATTCCAAAGCCTTATCTAACTCGCCCTTAGAAGAGTAAATATTGCCTAAGCTATTGTAAGTACTGGCTAAATCAGGGTGAAATTCTCCGAGCGCTTCTTGTTTAAATTGCAACGCTTTTTGAGTGTAAGTAAGCGCCTGTTCATAGTCGCCTTTGTCAAAATAAACATTGCCTATATTGCCGTAGGAAGCCCCTATCCCTAAGCGGTTATTATTGGCTGTTTTTAAGCAAACCTGTAAATCCTTATTAAAATATTCTAAGGCCTGAGTAAAATCACCTTTGCGGTAATAGATAATTCCAATATTGTTATAAGATGAAGAAATACTAGGGTGCGAATCGCCCAGTAAAGTAAGTTTGAGTTGTAAGCCTTGCTGATAATATTGCAAGGCCTTATCGTAATTGCCCTGGTAATACTGCACAATTCCCATAACATGAAGGGCATCGGCAGATGTAAAATTTACTTTTTTTAACTTGGTCTGGCTTTCCTGTAAAGCTATTAAGGCATTTTGCAAGGCAGCCTTGTATTTACCTTTCATTAACAAAGTGCGGGTAATTTCATTGGAGCAGCTGACTTTCAGGCGCCATAGTTTATTTTTCTGGTAAATAATTGCTGCCTTCTGAAGAAACAAGTATGCACTGTCGGGGTTGCCTTTTTGTTTTAAGGTAAGCGCCTGTTGGTACCACTTCCGGGCCTGAGTAGTATCCGATAACCAGGTCAGTTTCTGAGCCTCTACCCAAGTGTTACCCAGAGTAAAGAAGAATAAGGCAAGAAGGGGAGCGGTTTTCATTAGCCTGGTAAACTTAAAAGTGGTGCTTGCCCGTTAATTCATTTTAAACTAGTGTATGTCAGGTAATTATTAATTAAATTCGAATTTAAGTTAATTTACTAAATCTGATTCTATCTTGAAATTTTTATTTAATTTTTTACTAAAAGGCTGTTAACCTCCGGAGAATTTAGATACTAATAGGAAATTGAAGAGACCATTTTTAATAAAGCGATAAACCATTTAAAGTATACCGAACATGGCAAATCCGTATAGTCATTTTTTCGCCAAAGTGGTTTGGGGAGCGCTTTGTTTGCTTTTGTTGAGTGTAGCCGGAAAATTAAACGCGCAGAATTTACCGGAAACTTCACCTAAGTATAAGATAACCCGCCAGGTAATGGATCGCTTAACTTACGTGTACGCCAATAGTCGGCCGCAACCTCAATTAACAATTATAGCCCGAAAACTAAGCTTGCCCAAAGTAATTGCGCAGTACCAACCCGGTAACCGGCCCATCATTCAATTAAGCGAAGAAGTATATGATTTGTGCCGCAGCCTGGGTAAAGATTCTCTTAACGCATTAGCGGTTTTGCTAAGCCATGAACTAGCGCATCATTACGAAAAACACGATTGGTATTATACTTTTGGCATTGGCCAGACTTCGGTACAAACGCCTAAGAAAGATATTGAACGCTTTGAATCGGAGGCTGATTTTTACGGCTGTTTTTACGGGGAATTAGCTGGTTTTTCTACCGGCCGGGTATTTCCGCAGTTAATAGACGTTTTATACCAGCGTTTCCGTTTAGCCGATCAGTTGCAGGGCTATCCTACCAAAGAAGAACGCAAAGCCATTTATAATAAAAAACAGACTGAAGCCGGACAAATGCTGGCCATATTTAAAGCTGGTCAGTTTCTCTACTTGCTTCAGGAGTTTGAATATGCCGCCTCTTGTTTTGATTACTTACTAAACCGTTTTCCCAGCCGGGAAATCCTGAATAATTTAGCCGCCGCAAAATTGCAACAAGCTTTGGTATTGTACCAGGCCACCGAACCACCCGGATTTATTTACCCGATTGAATTAGACGCGCGCAGCCGGTTAACGGCTATTCATAGAGCCGCGCCCACTTCGTTTAAGGCCAAACAATTTGCCCAATTATTAACCGATGCCCGCCGTTACTCCGAAAAGTCGCGGGAAATAGATCCGGGTTACGTGCCGGCTTTTATTAATCTGGCTTGCATCTATTTGCTTCAGGGTAATCAGGCAGCTGCCATTGGGGTTATTAATGAACTGGAACCCTCCAAATTATCGGGTAATGCGCACACCATGCGAGCCATTGCTTATTACAAAGACAAACAACCCGACAAAGCCCGGCAAGATTTTGAACAAGCCCGGCAAAAGCAAGCCTACATGGCTCTTTACAACCAGAATTTATTTAGTAAGTTGCAGGAACCACTACTAGCTAATGTAACCGATTGGATTAAGAGTTGGTTTGATCAGGAAGAAATTACTACCCCGCCTTTAAAAGCAAAGGGAAACAAACCAGAACAAATAATGGGGGAAGCCGCCAGAATTGCCCTGCCGAATCCAGTATCCACCGTAAAAGTGAGCGAAAAACCGTACCTGCTGCTGCAATACAAGCCCGACACCGAAAAATTACTTTTTAGTGTTCAAACAACGTGCTGCCAGTATTTAGTAAGATACACTCCTAAAAATTACGCGGGTAAAACTAGTAAAGGAATCAGGTTAGGAAGTTCGGTTACCGAGTTAATGCAACAATACGGACCACCCAACTGTACTTTCTCCGGTAATTCGGGGGAATATTGGGTTTACTTAAATCACAAACTTGCCTTTGAAATAAGCCCGAACAAACAAGTTAATAATTGGTTAATTTATGCCAATACGCTTTAATATTCGCCTAAGCGCCTTCATTACTTTCTAACATTTTGGTTACCTTGTAATTATTATAATTATCCTTACCTTCAAGAAAGAAATGTAAAAGGATGAAACAGCTACTACAAGGTTTTTTTCAAGACTGCCCACTCGAAAAACTTACCAAAACTCAAATCAATGAAGCCATCCTTTATATTGATACCTACATTTATGAAGAACCAGAAGATAGTGCTGAAATGATTCAATACTGTCTTTTAAAGATTGATTTAATTAATAAATTAATAGTTCTCGATAATAACAAGGACCTCTTTATTCATTAACTTAGGAGTACTTTTCTTTTTTGCAGATCCTTTCTCTTCTCTTTAGCCACCCAATTTAAAGTTGAATTTTTGCCTGAGTCTTTAGGGGTAGTACTTATATAGGTGTCTATAAACCAATATTATATGAAATTATGAGTATAATTACTCAGTCAATACTCCGCAAATACCGTATTACATACAATTGTTACATTCCTATTTTTTATTGAAATTTACTAATTAAATAAATTGTTCTAAAATGGCTAGATTATTAAAACATATTATTGATAATCTTGACGTGGAGAAGTTAAGTGTAGAAGAAGCAAAAAAAGCTTTATTTTATATTGACTTTCATCTGGACAGCGAAGGCAATTTTCAGACAGTAATGAGGTTCATGAAAATGAAAGATGAAATTGAAAAACGACTGATCTATTTAAATTCTTTACTGAAAATAGTAACCGTAGTTCCAATCGCATTTCTTTAGTATTTTAATAAATCTATTACCATTTAATTTGGTTGGCGTAACTAATGGTTCCTAAAGTTTCAGCGAAGTAATCCATTTTAGCTTTTCAGAGCAGATAATTAGATATAACTCTTCTAAAACTAAGGACCCTGCTTAAGTGAAAGAAGGGTCCTTCGTTTTAGAAAACCCAAATTTAACCGTTTTCGGTGCCAGTCCCGCCTACATGGCCGTTGTAACCTTCTCCTGTGGGGGCACCCAATTCGCCACCCGAATTTTTATCTGTTCCTAAATCAGCCGTTCCACCGGCGGCACCGGCCATTGCACCCGGATTTATTTTATCCTGATCTTTGGCTTGCATTTTTGTATTACCGCCAGTATTTACTTCATCTTCCTTGCCTTCCCATACTTCATCCAGTCGGCGTTGCATGGCTTTCATACTTTCGTCCATTCCTTCTATTTTATCATCCATAGCTGTAAACCTTTACTTAAAAAATTTATTTCTAAGGTCTTACGAACGCATTAGAACTTTGATAGCCCGAATAGCCAATTATTTTAAGTTGCTATTAAAAAGGTAAAAGACAGATGGAAAATAAAGTAAATAGTTTACGGAAATAAGAGCGCTAAAAATTAGCAGTACAGTACAGGATACTTACCACTTGCGATTCTCCTACATTAGTTGAAGATTGATTCAAAATAAAGCAGGTAGAGAAAGAAGTTAAATATGGAATGTATTTACCCTGAAAAGGTTGTGATTTTGACACTCTACTTTTTATAAAGAATAATTTTAAACTAGATTAGTACGCCCAATTGCACCCCGTTATCTCATGACAGTAGGTTTATTTATTCCTTGTTACGTAGATCAGTTTTACCCGAAAGTAGCAATTGCCACTTTAGAGCTTTTAGAAAAGCAAGGTTTACAAGTGGTTTATCCTTTAAATCAAACGTGTTGCGGCCAGCCCATGGCAAATTCCGGTTTTGAGCACTTAACTCAAGGATGCAACAATTTGTTTATTCAGAATTTTAAAGAGGTAGATTATATCGTTTCGCCTTCGGGTAGTTGCGTATTGCACATAAAAGACCATTTGCACGCCGAAGTAGGTAAAGAGGAAGCAGCTGCCACGCACATCCGGAAAAAAATTTATGAGCTTACCGAATTTTTGACGGACGTGGTAAAGGTTGAAAACATAATTGCCCGGTTTCCGCATAAAGTAGGGATGCACCAAAGTTGCCACGGACAAAGAGGATTAAAACTGTCGCAAATGACAGAATTAGTAGCGGATCCTTTCTCTAAGCCCGAGAAGTTATTACGCATGGTAGAGGGTTTGGAGCTGATTGATTTAAACCGGAAAGATGAATGCTGCGGTTTTGGGGGCACTTTTTGCGTAACCGAAGAAGCCGTAAGCGCCAAAATGGGCAAAGACCGGGTAAAAGACCACCTGGAACACGGAGCCGAGTACATAACCGGGGCCGACATGAGTTGTTTAATGCACCTGGAAGGCATTTTGCGGCGGCAAAATAGTAAAGTACAGGTAAAACACATTGCTGAAATTTTAAATAGCTATGCATAAAACAATAGCCGAACACCCAACCCTGGCCGATAAATTTAACCAGGACGAAGAAAGAGTAAACTGGCACGATGAGACCTTGTGGTGGGTACGGGCCAAACGCGATAAAGCCGCGCACACCCTGCCCGAGTGGGAGGATTTGCGGAACCTGGCTTCCCAAATAAAGCATAATGTTCTTTCTAACTTAAGCGAATATTTAATTCAGTTCGAAGAAAATGCATTAAAGAATGGTATTCAGGTGCATTGGGCCGCTGATGCCCAGGAGCATAATGCTATCGTAAAGAGTATTTTACAAAAGCATGGAGTTACCCAAATTGTAAAAAGTAAATCTATGCTCACCGAAGAATGCCATTTAAACGATTACCTGCAGGAAGAAGGAGTAGAAGTAATTGATACCGATTTAGGAGAACGCATTGTGCAATTAGCGCAGGAGCCACCCAGCCATATTGTGTTACCCTGCATTCATAAAAAGAAAGAAGAAATAGGAGAGTTGTTTCACCTGCATTTAGGTACCCCGGCCGGTAATGCCGATCCGCAGTTTTTAACCGAAGCAGCGCGTTTGCATTTACGTGAAAAATTCCTGACCCGGAAAATAGCCTTAACCGGAGTAAATTTTGCCGTGGCCGAAACCGGCGAATTTGTAGTTTGTACGAACGAAGGCAACGCCGATATGGGTGCCCATCTGGCCGATGTGCACATTGCTTGTATGGGTATAGAAAAACTTATTCCGCTTCGGCAGCATTTAGGAGTATTTTTGCGCCTGTTAACCCGCAGCGCTACCGGTCAGCCCATTACTACCTACAGCAGCCATTTTAAAAAGCCTCGCCCTGACCAGGAAATGCATATTGTACTGGTAGATAACGGCCGTAGCCGGCAATTAGGGCGTAAAGATTTCCGTAATTCTTTAAAATGCATCCGGTGCGGGGCTTGTATGAATACTTGTCCGGTTTACCGCCGAAGTGGCGGACACAGTTACCACAATGCGATTGCCGGGCCGATAGGTTCTATTCTGGCGCCTAATCTGGATATGAAAGATTACGCCGATTTACCTTTTGCCTCTACCTTATGCGGTTCTTGCAGCAATGTTTGTCCGGTAAAAATTGATATTCACGACCAGTTGTATAAATGGCGGCAGGTTTTAGTAAAAGAAGGGCACGCCCCAGCCGCCAAGAAAGCGGCTATGCAAGGAATGGCATTTACTTTTAGTCACCCCGCTTTTTACCGCATGGCTGGCAAAACAGGTAAATGGTTCATGAAAACGACACCTTTTATGGTGAATAATAATTTTAACCCCTGGTATAAACAACGCGACATGCCCGAACCACCCAAAGAATCTTTCCACGATTGGTACAAGAAGAACAGAAAGGAGAATGGCCATGGGTAGCCGCGAAAAAATATTAGAAGCCGTTAAAAGAAATCAACCCGAAAATACCCCTTTACCAACAGTTCCGTTTTTTGAACCTCCTTTTACCGACTCGGTTCGAAAATTTAGCGAAGTGGTACAAGCAATAGGGGGCGAGGTACACCAGGTAAGTTCGTACGCTGAAATAAATACAATATTAAAAAAAGAGTTTGGAACGAAGACCATATTCTCTTCGGCCAAAGAATTAGCTGAGTTGGTACAAACAGGTTTAGATTACAAGAACGCCCACGCTTTTGCCGATCTGGAGTTAGCCGTAGTAGAAGCTAATTTAGCCGTTGCCGAAAATGGGGCTGTTTGGGTAACCGAAGATTTAATACAAGAACGAGCTTTACCGTTTATTGCCCAGCACTTAGCCTTGATTATACCTGCCGAAACCATTGTACCTACCATGCACGAAGCGTACGGTAAAATTGGTACCCTGGACTACGGATTTGCTACCTTTATTGCTGGTCCCTCTAAAACTGCCGATATTGAGCAATCCTTAGTATTAGGGGCCCATGGCCCTAAAAGTCTATTGGTTTTTCTAATTAGGCCTTTATAGAAGTAGATTTATTGCATCAGTTTAAGGTACTAAATAAGCAAACTCAAAATTAGTCTTTATTGAAATCAACATAAGTAAATCCGGGCCAGCGAAATATTTTTGAAAGAATGAAAAGAATCTTCAAAGAACTCTATTAGGTTATGGCCCTTCCTCTATCCACAACTTGCGGGCGACCCCAATTCCAACTAAATTCCCTTTTCCTCCACCTCTTAAAAAGCCGGCTACATTTTGTCCCTGGCGCAATTCACTTAAACTAATAGAACCTCCATCCGGGCCAATTATTTGGGTGGTTGGTAAAACAAGTACATAAGCCCGGTTATAGCGCGTTCCTTTATTGGCAGCAAAACTTTCAATTTCCAACATAACTTGTCCTTGGTTATACCGGCTCATGATTATGCTTCCTCTTATATCAACATTTACAGGGGGCAAATTTCTGTTATTGGTAGCACTGGCAGCGCTATTTGTTCCAGCACTGGTTTTGCAGCCAAAAATGCCTATTGCCATTAAAAAGCAACCGGAAAGTAGAATTTGCTTTATTAAATTAATTCTCATCAGCTTAACTCTTATTCTGGTTTAAATACGAATTTAATTTAAAAATGGTACCGCTAGTAATTTCCTGTTTCCTGCAATACCAAAATGTCAATTTTCCTGAATTTTTGGATTTGACTGAATAAATTAAGGAAAAAGGCAAAATTAATCAATGTGAGCTTTTATATACTATTAACAGGAAGAGGTTAGGAAGAACAATTAGGTATATTAAACAGTTAAAATGAGTAGTTTACACCTAAAACTCTCGCACTTTTTCGCGTATGCGGGTTTATGGATATGATTCAAATATTAGGATTAGTTGCGGGAGCTTGTACCTCGCTGGCAGCCGTACCCCAATTAGTTAAAACCTGGAAAACAAAAGAGGTGGGAGATGTTTCTACGAAAATGTTCCTGCTTTACGTAGTAGGCATGAGTTTGTGGCTCACCTATGGTATTATTAAGTCGGATTTACCTATTATTATTACTAACGCTATTGCCTTATCTTTTCACGGAATGATGCTTTATTTTAAAATGAAATATAGAAATAAAGATGAAACGGTTCCGGCATCAGCGCAGTAAAATATTGCTGAGGTACATGTATAACTTTATCAGCAGCTTGATCTCTGCGAAAAATCTATAGTCTAAAACTCTGAAATTAGGTTTGCTATTTTCGGCTATTCTATAAGCGTTAAGTTTAAGCCAGCACTTTCACTGCATTTTAGGAAAGTCCAGCTCTTATATTAACTCCTATAAATTTAAATCTTATGTTTTATTCTTCCAATTCAGGCTGCCTTGGACGTAGAATCTTATTATCCACGGAATAACGGCCAGGTCCTACAATCATAAAAAATAACAATAATCCCGTCACCAGAATAGAGAGCCAAAGTTCGGTGTTACCTAAATGAACACCCCGTTGGGGATTCACAATCAGCATGGCACCCAGCAGAATGGGGAACTGACAAAGCAGCGAGAAACGGGTTAAACACCCAACCGCAATCATCAAACCGCCGATAATATGAACTACGCTAGTAAACAGCGTGGCTTTTTCCATTGACACTAAATTCTGACTATTGCTGAATACATAGAACACATCGCTATTATGTTCTAAAAACATCAGGCCTTTTGCAAATAAAAATAGCCCGAGTACAATGCGTAAGCCATCCATCCATAAAGGATTACTCGCGCTGTTTAAATGGGGAGAAGAATGGAGATCTTGAGCTGCGTTCATGGTACTGTATGTTTTAATTGAAGGATCGTCTTCCAAATAAATATACGATTTTTAAACGACTTTTAATAGTCTGGATTTAAGGAATTAGCTACCTCTTTTATACCACCCAGCAGGACCTGGTATTTACTAAATTTGTGGCTTAAAGGACTCAAGCTTAAATAGGAATCTTAAATAGACTGATTATTTCGGAGGTTGAGATGGACGAAATAGTAGATTAATAAGCGACTACTTACTTATGCAAAAGGCTAACATCTACCAGTTTTAAACCTGAGATTCTTTAGTATGGTTGGAGTTAAATTTTTCACTAATAACAAAATACACGGGTGTAGGCCTCCATTTAAATGCTTGGGTATCTTGGGCGCGCATAGTAGTATTTATGATCAATTACTTGAAATCTAAATTTCTTTAGCTATTAACTGGTATTTAAAGCGAGGCTGTTTTTATATTTTGCAGGGCACTGCCATTTCTTATTTCATCCGATGCCATTTTTAGTAATTGATCGCCGGGTTTTAAATCGCCATAAATTTCTACGGTACCTTCATTTTCTCTGCCGGTTCTTACATCTACCCGTTCGGCTTTATTATTTGCTACGCGTATTACAAAAATGCTTTCGGTAGAGTTAACCACCGCCGATTTAGGCACCATAAACGTACTGTCTTGCGCCGGTAAAGGCAGGTTCACTTCGGCCACCATGCCCGGTAATAATTTTTTATCCCGGTTAATCACATCCATTTCAATCCGTTCCGAACGAAACCGACTATCAATAGCCCCGGCCATCCGCTTGATTTTTGCTTTAAACTCCTGATTTGGTTGTGATTTTACGGTAAAGCTTACTTCATTATTTTGCTTCAGATAACCGGTGTACGACTCCGGCACCGAAATTACTAAACGTAGTTTTTGCTGTTCCTGCAACGTGAATAAGGGTACTTCCGATCCTTTATCCGAAGGTCCCACATACGCACCCGGATTTACGTTCCGGGTGGTAATTACCCCGCTAAAGGGTGCCCGTATTTGTAAATAGTTCTGGGTTTGCGCAATTTGCTTGTAAGCCGCTCTGGCTGCTTCTAATTGAGCTAAATCCGAGTTTTTGCGAGCGGCAGCCTGTTCCAGATCGTTCGGTGAAATAGTACCGGGGGTTTGACTGGTAACGTGTAAACGGTCGTAATTAGCTTTGCTGGCCAGGTAAATCGCTTCCCGTGACTTAATATTCGATTGCGCTCCGGCTAATTGAGAACCTAGTTCGGGCGCTTCCATGGTAACCAGGAGTTGGCCTGTCTTTACTTCCGAACCCACATCCACAAAAAGCTTTTTGACAAAACTGCTTTCCTTGGCGTACAAGTCTACCTGTTGGTAGGCTATCAGCTCACCCGGAATTTGCAAAGACGAAGACAAGCGGCCCCTTTGCAGGGAGAAAACTTCCGTTACCGGAGTTTTAGTAATATTTGTTTGGGTATCGGTATTATTTTCCGAAGTGGTTTCTTTTTTTTGGCAACCGGCCAGCAAACCAGTTACTAAAAAACTCTGAACTACAACAAAACTTAAACGGGATAAATGATTAGAATACCAATTCATGGTTTATTTCTGTACAAGATAAATTATTTTCTTTCTAAGCTAACAAATCAAACCCGCTCAATAACAGGCAATGTTTTTAATTCAGGAATGTAATGTATACTTTCTTCATCTTCCGGATCAAGCGATACGGAGGCAGTAGAAGCTTTGCCTTGTACCCAGGAAAATACGAGCGGCAAAATAATTAAAGCAGCAAAAGTTGAGGCAATTAATCCTCCAATCACGGCTCGGCCTAAAGGAGCAACCTGGTCGCCGCCTTCCCCCAAACCAGATGCCATCGGTATCATTCCTACCACCATGGCCACACTGGTCATTAAAATAGGGCGTAACCGCAGAGCGGCCGATTCTCTGGCGCTGTATAAGGCATTGCCGTTATGCCGCCGCAACTGTTCGGCGTTGGTAATTAATAAAACCGAGTTGGCAATAGAAACCCCCACCGACATAATAATACCCATGTACGACTGCAGATTAAGGGTAGAACCGGTAAGAATTAAAAGAATTAAGGCTCCCAACAATACAGCCGGAATGGTGGATAAAACAACAAAGGAAACTTTGAAGGATTGAAAATTAGCTGCCAGCATTAAGAAAATTACCACTATAGCCGTCAGCAATCCGGTTTGCAGACTGTCTAAAGTATCGGATAAAACTTCACTTAACCCTTTAGTTTGAATAGTCAGTCCCCGGGGCAGTTCCCCGATGGATTGGAGAGCCGTGGCTACATCGGTGGTGGCCGTCCCCAGGTCTTTTTCGTTTAAGTTGGCCGTAACAGACAAAAAGGGAATAGCGCCTAAATTGTCGTTTTCGCCGTACGTAGTACCCGGCTGTATATCGGCTACATCTCCTAATAATGGCCGTGGTTGATTGCTCAGTACCGGAATTTCTTTAATGTCATTCACGCTGCTCATTTGATTTTCGGGTATCTGCACCTGCACGCTGTAGCTTTGGTTACTTTTAGGATCGATCCATACGTTTTTCTCGGTAAACCTAGACGACGAAGTAGAAGCAATTAACGAGCGGGAAATATCCGATACGGTAATTCCTAATTGAGCGGCCCGGGTCCGGTCAATAGAAATGTTTAAGGTTGGATATTTGGTTGGCTGGGCTAACTGAACATCCCGCAAGTAGGCAATCTGGTTTAATTTATTAATTACTTTACGGGCGTACTCTTCATTAAGCTTTTTGTCTTTGCCGGTAATTCGTACTTCAATCGGGGTAGGGGAGCCCTGGCTCAGGATTTTGTCGGTTAACTCAATGGGTTCAAAGGAAACCCTGATTTCAGGCATTGTTGCCTTTACCTTTTTGCGGAAACGTTCTTTTAATGCATCTAAATCTTCTTTATAGTCTTCTTTTAGAGCTACCTGCAACACGGCTTCCTGCGGGCCACTCATAAATAAGTAAATGGGGCTGGTAGAAAATTGACCCGGATGCTGCCCCACAAACGCCGAAGTTACGGCTATGTTATGCTTTCCTACCAGTTCCTCCAAAATGCGTAAAGCTTGCACAGTCTTGTCTTCGGTTCTTTCAAAGCGGGTACCATCTGCTGCCCGCAAACGTACCTGAAACTGACCGCCGTTTACTTTAGGCAAAACATCGCGCCCAATAGTTCCGAATAGTAAAACAACAATTCCGCAAGTTAAAACACCGTACAGCAGCACAACCAATTTCCGGTGCGGAAAAAGTCGATCTATAAAGCGCAGGAAACGGTTCCGGAATTTGTCGAAGCGGCTTAGTTTTACACTTTTATTAGTTCGTTGTTTTTCCAGTAATTTTTGTTTCTGGCCCCAGGTATCGTGTTCATCTGCTGCCGTATAACCCAAGGCTAAAAATTCTTCTTCATCGGTTAATACATGCCCGTCATTGGCGGAGGTATGGTGAGGTCCTTTCATTAACCAATTAGCCATAATCGGCACAAAGGTTTGCGCCAGAAAATAAGACGTAATCATGGAAAAAGCAATGGCCATCGCCAACGGCAAAAATAAAGCGCCGGGTATACCGGTCATAGTAAAAGCCGGGGCAAATACCGCCAAAATGCAAAGTAAAATAAGCAGTTTAGGAAACGCAATTTCTTTACAGGCATCCCAAATGGCCAATGCTTTGGGTTTACCCATGTCTAAGTGCTGGTGAATATTTTCAATGGTAACCGTGGATTCATCTACCAAAATTCCAATTGCCAGGGCCAGGCCGCTCAACGTCATAATGTTGATCGTTTGACCAAACAAATGCAAAAATAAAACCCCCGAAATAATAGAGGCAGGAATGGTTAATACCACAATCAAAGCCCCGCGTCGGTCGCCTAAAAACAACAATACCATTAAACCCGTTAATACCGCTCCAATAGCACCTTCGGTAATTAAACTTTTAACCGCGTTTATAACATAAACCGATTGGTCAAATTCATAGGATAATTTTACATCTTCGGGCAACAAACTTTGAAAACGTGGTATCGCCTTTTTTAAGTTTTGGACTACTTCCCAAGTTGATGCATCCGCTGATTTAGTAATGGGCAGGTAGATAGAGCGTTTCCCATTTACAAGGGCGTAACCACTGGTGATATCTGCCGCATCTTCTACGGTAGCCACATCGCGCAAATACACGTTTTGCACACTCCCCCGGAAAAGCGGAATAGCGCCAAAGTCTTTTATGTTCTTGATAATGGTATTGGCCGGAGTATAATAATTATAATCGCCGATTCGTACGTTTCCGGCGGGGGTGGTTTGGTTATTTATGCGCAAGGCCTCTACAACCTGATCGGGGGTAAGCTGATGGGCTCTTAACAGTTCCGGATCTACTTTAATGACTACGGTACGTACGTTACCGCCAAAAGGCGCTGGTGCCACTAAACCCGGTATGGAGGTAAAAGAAGAACGAATATACACGTTTGCCATGTCCATTAATTCGTTATTGGACCGGGTGGGGCTGCTCAACACTAATTGACCAATGGGTAAAGTTGAAGCATCAAAGCGTAAAATAAAGGGCGGTTGCGAGCCAGGTGGGAAAATAGCTTGCGCCCGGTTTGTAAAAGCTGTTACCTCGGCGGCGGCCTGCGCCATATTCGTGCCCTGGTAAAAAGTAAGTTTAATTAAGGTTAATCCCTGAATATTCCGGGTTTCAATATTTTTAACTCCCGATACATACAACAACAAATTAACGTATTGCTTACCAAAAAAAGCTTCCATCTGGGTAGGCGTGTAACCTCCGTAAGGATGGGATATATAAATAACCGGCAAATTCAAATCCGGGAAAATATCTACCTTGATTTTACGAACGGCGTTAATTCCAAAAAAGGATAAGCCTATTACAATTACTAAAATAGATATAGGATTTCGAAGGGCGCTTCTGATTAAATTCATGAGAAAAATTTGTTACTAAGCCGGTAAGAATCACTAATCAACCACTTACTTCTTATTTAAAATTTACTAAAATTGATTTAAAAACAAGTTTATATCCCCGTTGGCCGCTGCTTTTAACAATAAGGCCTGCCATACATTGTTATTAGAAATATCCCGGTCAGTTTCTGCCCGGTTAAGTGTGTACAATGCTTGGGTAATATCAACAATAGTAGTAAGACCATTTTTGTACAATACCGATTTTTGCAGATAGGCATCTTGGGCGGCTTTTAATTGCACCGGCGCTTCGCGGGTATTATTAAGGGCATTTACTATTTTTTGTTCGGCCAGTGCTTGCTGCGCCTGAATTTGTTGGTTAACCACCTCTAATTCGTTTTGCAACGCGCGCGATGTCCAGGCTTGGGCAGTAACTTGTTGCCGCACCCGTAAAGGGCTGATTATATTCCAGGTTACTCCTACACCGATCAGGTAATTACTGCGGGTTGGCCGGATACCATTCCAATAATTTGGAGTGTAAGCGTCCGGATGAAGCTCATTATACGTAGTTTCAAAACCCGACGCCCTGCTCTGCATTACCCCGCTAACAGAAAAAACCGGATATTTAAACCGATCTAAATATTTTTCCTGCTCCTGACTTACCCGGATCCGGCTCTGGTAAAACTTTAAAATGGGATGTTCTTCAATAGCCGGAGCAGAAGCGTTTAAGGAAGCCGGAATCTGGTTAACAAAAAGCGTATCGAGTAAAAAACTTTGCTGAGGCAGGCCCATTAAGCGGCCTAGTTGGTTGGCTTGTTCCTGCTCGTAATCAAGAGCATTGGTGAGGGCTATTTTAGCGCTGGACACTTCCGCATTCGCCAACGAAGAATCTACTCCGGGATTTAAGCCGTTTTTGGCCCGTACCACCACTACGTTTTTCAGGGCAGTGGCTCGTACCAGGTTTTTTTGTTGCGATAACATTAACCGTTGAGCAGCCAATAAATTTAAATAAGCGCCGGCTACCCGTACCTGGTGCTGAAAAATCTCCTGTTGCAGATCATTCGATTCGCGCTGTACTTGCTCCTGCGCTACTCGAATTCTTTCGTGTACCCGACCAAAAGTAAAAAAATCCCAGTTTACGTTGGCCAGATATAAAGCGCCAAAAGCAGCATTCCAGTTTTGGCTTGGAAAAGGAGGACCGCCAGAAGCAGCATTTAAGCCGCCACTAGCTATTAAAGGCCCAAACTGACCATTTACCGTACCGTAAGCCTGCTGCGCGGCTAAGCTTACATTGGGTAAATAATCGAATGAACTAACTTTAACCGAAGCCTGAGAAGCTTTTAAGTAATTGGTTTTAGCCTGAATGGTACCGTAATGAGTTACGGCGGTTTGGATTGCCTCCGGTAACGTTAACCGCTGGCTATTTGCCCGAAACCCCACCAATAAAAACAAAAAAAGATAAACCAAGTAATGTTTGTGCATGAATAGAAAAAGACTTCTTAATGGCAAGCTTACATTAGTGACGTTACAATCCTTTTTTACTTCGGAAGAATGAATTCAATTTTATTTAGGAAAGTCCTTAAAAATTATTTCCGTGCTCCCGCTTTGTTAAAAAAAAAGTTTTACCCTTACGCATTGATTGCCTTCTTATAAATGAAAAATTTACTAATTTAATCGATTAAGCTAAATAAGCTTTCCCATCTGCAAATGAAGTTTATTTAAAATTGTTTAAAAACAAATTTTAAATCATTATTTACGATTTTCAAACTTTTTTTAATGCAAAACTAAATTTGCTTTTAAAACCAGATAATAGGAAAGTAAGAATCAGGATAAGCTAAAGTATTTCTTATCCCATTAGGAAGTTTTTTGACTTGGGGGAAAATGAATTACCTAGACTTATAAAAATACAAAAGGGCTCTTAGAAGCAATATGCGTAATTTTGATGCCCGCAATTTTAGGCTGCAACCACTTTGCCGCGTACTCCATTCCGGCTTCTTCGCTAACGGCGTGGCTCAGCACCAGTAACGATGTTTTCTGCCCCATCAGTAAACCATCTCTTACTCGTTCTACCGTTTCCCATTCTCGGGTTTCACCGCTTAAAATTAAATCAGGCTTGTATTCCTGAATGGCTGCTATTTGTCTTTTGCTATCCATATACCCAAATGCCAGGTAAATAGTACTGCAATTCTGGGTTAAATTACCTACCACCCGAACAGAAGATATGCCTAATTTATTTTTGACTAAGGCCGCAATGTTTTTAATGGTCATGGGTTTAGGTAAAGTTAGTATTCTGGGATTGTTTGCATCATAGTATTTTTCCCAACCCAACTTAATTAAGTTGCCCATAATAATGCCATCGGGTTTATGCCCGTGCCAGTAATCATGGAAGCGCCAAATAGCAATTTTGTGTTTATTTAGTAAATCTACTTTGTATTTATAAGCATCGTCTTGTTGTAGCCAATCCACTTCGTCCTGGTTATTGTAAAAAGGAGTTTCGTGCGCTATAATAAAATTAGCCCCTGCTTTAATCGTTTTCTGAATAACTTCCAAAGTCGGGAACATGGTGGTCACAATTCCGGTAACTTCCTGATCCATACTGCCCGATCTTAATTGGTCTACGGTTGTAGCCAGAGGAGCATTGGGCATCTCTTTTAAAATTATATCAATAATTTGTTTTACCGAAGATGCTGTTTGTGTTGGATTCCCCTTTTCGGCCAGACTTACGCCCGGCAAGGCCAATACCAGAGAGGTACCTGCTAATTTAGAGACGAAAGTTAAAAATTTTCTTCTTCCCGTACGGGTACCATAATTATTTTTCTTCATGGAAATTTATTCTTTTGGTAATGCCTAATTAAAAACAGAAATGTAAAAAGTTTTGCTTAACGAAGCAGGTAATATGCCTTTGATTTTAGAATACAACTTTGCCTAATGTTAGAAATTGTTTACTTAAAAGTAAAACTTATAATATCAAATCTTATCAAATAGCTATATAGATTTTGCTTGCTGGTAAGCGTTTTCTGTGGAGCCTTTTCAAGGCTCCATGTACTGGTGCTAACTTGTTTGATATTTCAAGTTTGCCTCCTGGCCGGCGGGCCTCGTTTGGCTCTCTCGGGCAGTTTAGCGAACCTTGGCTCACTCCGTTGCGCCATGCTGCTCTGCAGCACCGGAACGCTAAAAGGCCCTCCATAGCCAAACTGGTGTCTTTGCTCTTAGCTACTGCTTTTCTTCCACCTCTTGTATAATTAACTTGTATCATTAAGGAGAAGGAAAATAGTTTTTATGATTGATAATAAATTCAAGATTAACGGAATTAAACTTCCTGGTTCTGCTTCCCCTCTTAGCAATTCCTGATAAAATCAGTTTAAAACAACCTAATAATACTAAAAAAAGATAAGCCAGCGCTAAGAGAAACAGTCACCCGTTTGGCTGTGGAGCACCTGCTAGACTTCCGGTGCGAAGCATTCCGCAGACGCAGTCGAGGAAAGGAAGCCTAGCGAGGGCGGAAGAGCCAAATGGGGCCCGCCGGCCACGAGGCAAAACTTAGGCTTGTCAAACAAGTTAGCACCAGTACCTGGAGACTTGGAAAGGCTCTAAAGAACAACATCAAAGTCTGCTATAAAAACTACTTAATGCTATTGAATATAGGTACTTGTCCCGGAAATATTTTAAGATATACGAAGTACAAGGCTTATTTTTACGAAATCCGGAGAGAATATAAAAAGAAAAAGGAGACTCATGCTTTGAACCTCCTTTTTATATAAATGTAATTTTAATCGATTCTGGTTTATTCTTTCATTATTCTGGTTTGCGCTTTACCAGACGGAGATTGAGCTTTTATAATATACATACCTGGGTTTATGGTTGCTTGTAATGGAAATGCTACGGTAGCGTCCCCTTGGGCGTTAGTAACAACCGAGGTAGATTGAAGAGTTTGGCCTAGCATATCAATTAACCAAACGGAAACCTGTTCTTCCTGGGCAAAATGATGTAGTTCTACTGAAAATTTAGCGTTCGTTTTAATGGGATTCGGGTAAACTACTATTTGCTGGGATAAATTCTGGTCAGTGATTTCAGATACTTCGGCAACGGAGGTACTGGAAGCGGTTTGAACCGGCACGCCTTTATAGTTTATCTTAGATCGAATACCACCGGTGTAGTAAATAATGCCATTTATTACAGCCGCAACCCCCGTAGACTTTTTAACCGGTAAGGGAGTTAACTCCTGCCAAGTATTAGTTGCCGGCTTATAAGCCGACACTAAAGCGCTGCTTACATTGTAAGAAGTCTGTCCGCCTAATACTAAAATCCGGTTATTATAAACTACCACCGACGATGAAATATGATCCCGGCCAGTTGGCATATCTGCTCCTTTCGTCCAGGAGTTGGTAGCAGGATTATAGATCTGAACGGTTTTCTGGGCTACCGTTGCATCATTTTGACCATGGGCTCCCCCGATGTAATAAATTTTACCTCCGTATACAACGGAACCCCCATGGTTAGTAGCATTGGGTAAAGAGGCTAGTGTTTTCCAACCGGCCGAAAGATTGTTCAAATCTAACGTATAATGCACCGATACATCGGCCCGGGATTTGTTGGCTCCTCCCAAATAATGAAGTCTGCCATTCAGGTATTTTAATTGCCCGGCCGCTAATTCGGCGGGTAAGTTGGGTAAAGCAGTATAATTATTATTAGCTACATTGTACCGCCAAACTTGCCTGGTGCCAAAAACTTGTCCGGTACCAGTTGAATTAGATGGGTAACCACCCGCAAAAAAGATATTAGTACCATCCGTAGCCGTACCAACGTGGGTAATACCACCAAAATTAGTGCCTTTAGGTGTATGCGGTAAATCGGCAATCGCTTTCCAGGTATTGGTTTTGGGATCATAGCAGAAAGCCCGTTTAGTAGGAGTAAATGTAGATTTAGTAACATCGTAACCTCCAAAAATATACAGTTTGCCATTAACCGTTTCGCCGTGAACTTCGTGGGTACCATAAGGCTGACTGGCCGCCGTTCCCCAGGTAATACGAGTAAAATCCGTACTTGTAGTGGTAACTTTTACTATTTCGAGTCCTGAAATTTGAGGGCGATTTACGCCGCCATCGCTCGCCAATGCGCTGAAATAAAGGTTTAATGTACCATCAGAAACATTTATGGTAAAAGTTTCATTGGTAGCAGTAAAAGCGCCTACTCTACGTACAGCATCATAATTATCTAATACCTTGGTTTTTTCTGCCGTTACGTCAAATACCCGTTGCCCTACCTTGGTCCAGTATATTTCAGCTAAAAAAAGTTTTACCCGGTATTGTCCGTTGCTCACCGGCAAGTTATAGTTGAAAGTACCATTGTTAGTGTTGGAGCCACGCTGCGTTCGGTACATTACATCATCATTGGTATTGGCAATAGCTTTGGTGGTGGAGGTAATATAACCCGGACTCGGGGAGTAATATTTGTCGGCTGCGAAAGTGCCTACAGAACTACTGGTACTACTGCCACCAGCGTTAATGCGGTAAACTAATTCATCAGCACGTACCGGAAGGTTAAGAAACAAGCAAATAGCAGATACAACTAACCATTTTAGATATCCAGCATTTGCAACTACTGAAAGGTAAGAGTAAATTTTAAGCATAATCGTAAGCAGTAAAAAAATATTAATTGATTTGATTATTAATATTTTACAATAAATTATTTCTAAAATAAAAGTTTTTTGAAACAATGCACAAAAAAGCTGCCAATACTTACCAAAACAAGAACTAACAACTCATAAAAAATAAGAATTTTAAAACCTTACATAATCCTGACACACCCGAGGTAAAAGCACTACGTAATTAGCAATTTTTATAATAATTACTTGCTTTTAGCTCTCAACAAATGAAGCAGATTAAAATAGAAGGAATCCATTAAATTTCAATTATTTACCTTACTTCTTTCCTGAATATAGCCTTTATACAATCCATTTTCACCGAATAGCGGATTAAGGCTTTAATCAAAAAATATAGTTTTATACGTAATACAGATAAAAACTATCATTAAATTAATAAAAATTTTTATTAAAAAGGTATGATCTTAATTTTCAATTAATTCTAATATTTTTTGCTTAATAGTTCCTGTCTCAAATTAATTCATTCAGCCTTTTTAGTAAATTCTTTAGCGATATTCCCATAAATCTTCATTCAGATAAAAATATTTTTTTTTCAACTGTAGAAATCAATGATTGAAGATTTAGCATAAAAAAGTTTATTCTGTTGTAATGTGTAAAAATTACGCACCTATTAGGATAAACTTATTTAATTTCACCTTTTATTACTAAGGCGTCTTTCAGCACAGTACAGGATACTTACTTTTCTGATCTTCATCAAATTAGAATTAAGATTAAGGAGCCAAGCAAGAACCAAATGCTAAAATTTCTACGGTTCAGGCACTTGATTTAGGTTGTCAGTTCAATTTTACAAATTAGTTATAAGGGTAAAAGCAAGAAGTAAGGAGTGATTAGCAGCTCGTAATTCTTGTACCTATTTGTAATTATTTGGTAAAAACAGTACCTGCTTTTAATGTGCTTATTTTTTCAAAGATTACCTGATTTAATAATTCCAACCATATTATTCTATAATGAAAGCAATTTTTACTATCGCTACGGCTTTGTTTTTATTCACTGCTTCTCTGGCTCAAACCACGCAGCCAGAGAAAGATAAATTGTATGCTGGGTTTATGAGTCCAGCCAATGCGGCCAAGCCGCGCGTTTGGTGGCATTGGATGAACGGTAATATTACCAAAGAAGGAATACAAAAAGATTTAGAGTGGATGAACCGCAGCGGTATTGGCGGTTTCCAGAATTTTGATGCCAGTTTATTTACTCCGTTGGTGGTACCCAAAAAGCTGGTTTTTATGACGCCCGAATGGAAAGAAGCCTTTAAATATACCACTGATTTAGCGCAGAAATTACAACTAGAAATGGCTATTGCTGGGTCACCAGGTTGGAGCGTAACGGGCGGACCTTGGGTAGAACCTCAGGATGGCATGAAAAAATACGTCTGGACGGAAACCCGGGTACAAGGAGGCAAACCTTTTTCAGGTAAATTACCCCAACCTTCCTCTGCTACCGGTCCTTTTCAGCAAGTAAAAATGGGTAATTCTACGATGTTGGGCGGGTCTACCAAGCCTTTGCCAACTTATTATCAGGATGCATTGGTAATTGCCTATCGATTACCGGAAAATGATAAAACATTCGTTAATTTTAAGCCAAAAGTAAGTTCCAGCGGCGGCACTTTTAACCTAACTGACCTGACGGATGGAAATCTTACTAATTCCAGCTTTTTACCTCCTGCCGAAGTAGGTCAAGATATGTGGATTCAATATGCTTTCGACAAGCCGCAAACTTTTAAAGCTTTTACTATTGCCGGAGCCAGCCAAACTGCTTTGCAGGAATTTAATGGCGGACCAGAGAACCGGGCGTTGAAAGTAAGTAATGATGGCGTAAACTTCCAAGAAGTAGCAACCATCCCTGGTAGCATTGTTCCGCAAAATACGTTAAGCATTCCGTCTATAACTGCTAAATATTTCCGTTTTACTTTTAAAACCTTACCACCCCAGGTAAATATGTTTGCTGCCATGGCCGGTGGTAAAGTAGAACCACCTAAAACGGAAGGAGTAAATGTAGCTGAAATAGTGCTGCACAATACCGACCGGATTCATCTTTTTGAGGACAAAGCCGGTTTTACTCCCTGGAAGGAAACTACCTTAGTGGCTTCTGCTAAAGCCGATGTTATTACCCCGGAGAATGTATTGGACTTAACCTCGAAAATGAAAGCGGATGGCTCTTTGGATTGGAAAGCGCCAGCCGGAATTTGGACTGTTATCCGACTAGGATATTCTTTAACGGGTCGTCAGAATCACCCGGCTTCGCCCGAAGCTACCGGATTAGAAGTAGATAAACTGGACAAGGGAGCGGTTACGAAATACATAAACACTTACCTGGATATGTATAAAGATGCCACCGGCGGCCAGATGGGAGCCAAAGGATTGCAATTTATGGTTCTGGACAGCTACGAAGCCGGCCACATGACCTGGACGAAAGCCTTACCGGAAGAATTTGCTAAGCGCCGGGGCTATGACCTTAAACCTTGGATTCCTGTTTTAACTGGCCGAATAGTGAAAAGTACAGAAGACAGCGAAAAGTTTTTGTGGGATTTCAGAAAAACTATTGGGGAATTAATAACCGAAAACCATTATGATGCCATTGGAGAAGCCTTGCACCAGCGCGGCATGAAACGCTACACCGAATCGCACGAAAACAAGCGGATTTACCTGGCCGATGGCATGGATGTGAAACGCAACGCCGATATACCTATGTCGGCCATGTGGACGCCTGGTAGTTTAGCGGGTGGGGGCGAGGAAGAAGTAAGAAGCAAAGCCGACATCCGGGAATCTGCATCGGTGGCCCATATCTACGGTAAAGAATATGTAGCCGCCGAATCCATGACTTCTGTGGGGAATGCTTTTTCTTTTCATCCGGAAAAATTGAAACGAACTGCGGATATGGAAATGGCTTCCGGCTTAAACCGTTTTGTGATTCACACTTCGGTGCATCAGCCCTTAGATGATAAAAAACCGGGCTTTTCTCTAGGACCATTTGGTCAGTATTTTAACCGTCAGGAAACCTGGGCCGAACAAGCAAAAGCCTGGACGGATTACTTGGGCCGGAGTTGTTATTTGTTGCAGCAAGGTAAGCCGGTGGTAGATGTGCTGTATTATTACGGAGAGAATTATAATATTACTTCTGCCTATGCTAATAAATTACCTGGTTTTCCTAGCTACGAGTACGATTTTGTAAATGCTACTGCTCTGTTGAATGTACTAAACGTAAAAAACGGCAAAATTGTAACTCCCAGCGGAATGGCTTACAGCGTATTGGTGCTGGATGAAAGTGCCAGGCAAATGACTTTGCCCGTCCTGAAAAAACTGGCTATTTTAGTTAAAGCAGGAGCGAAAGTTACCGGAGTTAAACCCGAAAAATCACCCAGCCTAGCAGATGATCCGGCCGCTTTTACTGCTTTAGTAAATGAAATCTGGAGTAATCCGAATGTATCGGCTAACAAGTCCGTAGTAGATGTGCTTAAATCTGTAAGCGTGCCGGAAGATGTAATAGTAAATAATGCAAAAGCCGAAGTGTTGTATGTGCACCGTAATACTGGCGATAGCGATTTATACTGGCTAAATAGCCGCAGCGAGGACCCGAATAGTGCCGAAATTAGTTTCCGGGTAACAGGCAAAGTGCCGGAATTATGGCACCCGCAAACCGGAAAGGTGGAAAAAGTTTCTTACCAGATAAAAGACGGGCGTACCATTGTGCCGCTGCAGTTTGAATCCTGGGATGCCTATTTTATTGTTTTCCGCGAAAATACAGGAATAACTTCCTTTACGAAGCCAAAAACTTTCGAATCGGAAGTTGCGCAGATTGGTGGCACCTGGAACGTTCGTTTTCAGGAAGACAGAGGCGCTCCCCAAAGTGTCAGTTTTCCTCAATTAAGCTGCTGGTCGGAGAATCCGGACGCCGGTATTAAGTATTTTTCGGGCACTGCTACTTATACCAACAACTTTAACCTGACGAAACTAGATAAAAAAGCTCGTTACGTAATGGATTTAGGCGAAGTAAAAAACATTGCCGAAGTAGTTGTAAATGGGAAGAATGTGGGTACCGTCTGGAAAAAGCCATTCAAGTTAGAAATAACTGATGGTTTGAAAAAAGGAAAAAATAGCGTGGAGATAAAAGTAACCAACCTGTGGGTAAACCGACTAATTGGAGATGCGCAACCAGGAGTAACCAACAAAATTACTTTTACAACTATGCCTTTCTACCAAGCCGATGCAAAGTTATTGCCTTCCGGATTGATGGGACCGGTGAAAGTAATTGCTACCAGTAATCAATCCGTGGACTCTAAACAATCTACTTCCTCAAAGTAAGCCTAACTAAAAATAAGAATTACCTTTCTAAAGAATTTAAATGCTTCAGAAAGGTATTTTCTATAAAATTTAATCTTATAGAAGAACGAAAAAAAATTGATGATATACCTGGAATATTTGCCATTTAGTAAATATCCGAATCCGGAGATTAAGTAAGGAGAGGAAAAGTAAGGTAAAACGTGGTACCTTGATTTTCTTCGCTTTTCACTTCTATTTTGCCGCCTTGTAGCTCTACCAGGTCCTTAATAATGGATAAGCCAATACCATTTGATTTTTCGCCGTTCAAACCTAGGCGCCGGGCTTTAGAGTTATACTTATCAAATAAATAAGGTTGCAATTCCACCGGAATACCTATTCCGGTATCTGCATGAGTTAACAGTAAGTTGGCCCCTTCCGAAACCAGGGATATCGTTATTTCTCCTTTCGGTGGGGTATACTTAATGGAATTCGTAATCAGGTTATTGATGATTTGCGTAAATTTTACCTCATCCAACTCCACCATAATTTTTTCTTCCGGAGATTCAATGTGAATGGGTATTTTTACCACCTGGGACTTGATAAAAGTAGATGCCGTTTGTCGCACCTTATTTACAACATCAAATCGATTGCGCCTTACCGGTGTACTCACCGAATGAATATGTTCGTCTAATAGTACTTCATGAATAAGCTGGGTGCAATCATGGTAAGCCTTATTAATAATTTGGGTATAGTTGGTCAGTTCTTCATACCGGTGCTCGGCATGGTCGGCATCTAGTAAAGAGGCCACGCTTTTCATAATAGCTAATGGGCCTTGTAAATCGTGGGCCACAATGTGCAAGGTATTATTCTTTTTGCGGCTAAACTCCATCAAATATTCGCGATACTGGGCTTGTAAAGTAACATCTTCGGCTTGGCCCATCAGGTGGGTTATCACGTGGTTATCATCCAGAATAGGCTGGGCTTCTACTTTAACTTGTTTCTGCTGGTTTTCTGGTAGCGAAATATTAAATTCAATTTCAATAGAAATACCCTGGCGTACTTTCTCATATCTTAAAGTAACTGCTTCCTGATCATCCTGATCAATAGCCGTGATTAGCTGCTTAGGATCATGTAAAACCTGCTCGCGTTTTATTCCCCAAAGAGTTGTTAAAGAAGGGCTTAAATAATCAAAATGGCCAGTGGCCATATTAAAGAGGAACAGAACTTTTTTACTGGATTGACTCCATTGATCAAAAATGGTAGCTAGCATGTAGAATTAGATAAAGTAATAACTCCTAAAGAGAACGTTTGATAATAAAACATTTTACCGCTTCATTATTTAGGAAAATTAGACATAATTCTTCTGAAAGAAAACATAAAGTAATAAGTTGATACTTTTAAGACTTACATTACAGGCTTTCTAATAGAGAAAAAACTGCTTACGAAGAAAAATGTTTAAATAAATTTTTACGGTTTTAGGAAGAAAAATAAATTAAATTAGTAATTATTATTCATTAAGCCCATGACCTGTTTTTTCTTATTTATCCGAGCGCAAATATCAAAGGCTTAATTATTTACCTCGACTAACGTTTCACTATATTCTTCGCGGTTTTTACTTTTTTATTCTGAATTGAAAAATATTTATTTGATTTTGTAAAAAATAAAGGAACCTATCTTGCTTTAAAAATGTGGTACTTGTATAAATAACAATATCACATGAATAACGGAACAGTAAAATTCTTTAATGACCTGAAAGGGTTCGGGTTTATCAAAGAAGCAAATTCAGATCAAGATTACTTTGTCCATGTATCTGGCTTGTTGCAAGATATCAGAGAAAATGACCAGGTAACTTTTGACCTGCAAGAAGGAAGAAAAGGATTAAATGCAATAAACGTGAAACTCGCTTAATTGTAAATAAGATATCTGATACGAAAGCCTTACGAACAGTAAGGCTTTTTTATTATTTGTGCCTAATAGAAGTTTCTTCTTTTTTCTATCACATGCCATTAAAAATATTACTCTAACTTATTCTAAAAATTACCTAAGATGAACAGAAAATATTTAGTAGATACTACCACCAGTGAATACCTATGTGTTGCTTTAAAAAAAGGTAGAGATTGGGTGGACAATAATCAAAAGCATTTTCAAAATTTCATGGATTCTCGTCCGGAAAAGAATAAGGCTGATTTTGAATTATTAACCGGAGAATTTAACGATAATTCCTTCTTTGAAAAGTGGATCCGCAACGGTACTAATTATTTATTGCGCTAAGTCCGGGAAACAACTTTTTAGAAAGTAAAAGTTTTAGTTTTTAGTAAATCACTCGAATCGCACTTTATTAACTTCCATTTTTTTTCTTTAACTTTTTAATTTTTTGTTATGTCCAGTGAAATGATAAAAAGCCCCATGCAACTTAAATATGAGCTGGATAATACTAAAAATGAACTGGTTGCACTCTTGAATAGCTGGAAAAAGAAAAGTGCCGAATGGTCGGGCCGAATCGTAACCTTTCGGGCGGACTTAAAAGAAATAGATGCGGTGATGGCTGCCACAGAATTAAGTTATACGGCTTATTGTGCTCTAGCCAAACCTATTTTAGGGGTGATAAAGCCAAGCAGCTCTCCCTTGCAAGTTAAACAAAGTAAACGCGAAAGTTTACCGTCAGAATCAAGTGTTACTTCATCGGTTGTGCTAAACCAGATCTTATCTGTAACGCAGGCGGCGGTAGAATTGGAAAATAACCGAATAGACCGATTGAGAGACGAACATCAAACCCAATCTACTTTTATTCACCAGAAATCAAAAGAGATTTATCGTCTCCTGAACGAAGAGAAGAAAAATGTGGATAGTTATACAACTCTTTTACAATCGAAGATTCAAGGGTTGGAAGAACAATATGCTCTCCAAACCCAAACGAATGGGCTGGGTAGAGGATTATAATTTCTAGGGTATCAAATACCTTACATACTATCTATTATTTTCTGCCTTAATACAGCCGCCCAGGTATCTTAAATAAAGGCATCCGCTATCATTATTTAAACGTTATAAGATAGATACTGGCTTTAGGGCATTGACCTTCCTGAATGCAATTTATTTAGTAATTAAAGAAAAGAGCAAATTATGATAGAAGCAAAAGAAATTCCCCTGTTAGAAGATGTCAAAAAAGAAATTTTAGAATTCTGTTTACAGGCAAAAAGCCGGACCGATATTCTGGAATACATTTCTGTAGGTTGTACCTCGTTTAATTATAGCCGTTATATTGGTGCCCTACTTACGCAACGGTTTATTAAAAGTAATTTATTGGATAAACGCCATTCCCGGCAGGGTAAATTTGTAATTACCCAAAAAGGGTTGAATTACCTAAAAGCCATTGCTTATTAATAAAGAACCATTCTTTTTGTAAAGTACCGATTATTAAATACTTAATTGGTGTAGTGCAAATGGATCATGGGCGCTTCCGCCATCTAAATTATAGTTTGCTGCGCGCACCAAGGGATAGGCGCGGAGCGTAAGGAATGTGCCGTATCGCGGCTGCCCGGCTAAAAGCAACAAACACCATCCAGTACCTTAAGCATATTAATTTGATTTATTTTCCCTGCTTTCCCTGAACTACATAAGCCGGAAATAAACCATGCGCCTCACGATGGGGTTTAATAATAGCTGTTTAATCTGTGGCTTCTGAAAGAAATACTACCCGGCCTTCTTTATCGCTTTCCCAATAATAAACAATCAAAAGGCTAAGTCATGAATTAATTAAACGTAATTGCTATTAAAAAAAGTAAATTTTATCCTGATAAGAGGCTTTATGGCTACCTTATTTCTTGTCGGGGCAAGCTTTGTTTAACTATCAAATAGACTAGGGGCCGCCCGTGGTGGATAAAAAAATTAATCAGCTACGATTAACAGTTTCCCCCTATACTAATATCCAAAACGCCATTGCTGCCGGTTACAATACCGAAGTTACAGGTTACCGCCAACATATGGGCTTTTACTATATCAATGCCTCCTTGTTAGATGTTGAATTTGAAATAGATAAACCGGAGTTATTGCTGTATGCTCTCTAGGGTAACGAGTCGCTGAAGTTCGTAGCGGTAGAATATGCCATTCCTATCACCGACCTGAATAATCCGCCCCCAGTACCTTAAGGTTTCACGGCTAGTAGTGATGTTTAGGGAATTAATTCGGAATTTAATTTATGGACGCTGCCTGTCTGTGTAGGCTTGGATAATCTACATGGTATATTCGCTCCCCACAATCTTAAACTGCATTAATCTAAAGAGCTCCGGTAAGCCTTGCTCTTTTGCATACCTAATGGAGCTTTTCAAAGGTGAACCATTTCGTTCAAGCTTTTAGTATGGAAGGAATATTAAAGGAAACGCTTCTTTTAGCCAAGTCAGGTGTTATCACCTGACTTTATTTTTATTTGGTTTATCTTAGATTACTTTCCAATGCAAAAGGTAAATTGGGAGTATTAATCAGCTTATAATCAATATATTGTAAATATTATTTTATTTTAAAAGTAAAATTAACAACAAAAAAAGGTATATTGGTTTTTTTACTATTGTATATAAAGTGATTTCACCGGTAACTTCACATCAAACTTAACTTTATGTAAAATTCTTTATTTTTTTAAATTTTGGATCCAAATCATTGCTTTATTTATTGCATTTAAGTCATATAAATAGTCGCCACCTACCATTGGATCAAAGCTCAAGTATTGGCCAGGTTGAAAATTAATAATTTTATCAACAATATTTTCAAATGGCTTTGTAAAAAATGGAAGCGATACACCGAACCTTTTAATTGTTGAACCATTCTTTAGGGGGAAAATCACAAAAACACTTTCAAACCCTTTTTTGGTAGAAAATGAACCCCTTCATATTGTTTAGAAAAAACCGATTGCTCGGTCCAAAAGTGCTCTGGATAGATTTGTTTATCTGGATTAAGAAGTTGTTCTCTTAACCTATCATAAACATTGTTAAGAATAAATGTATATCCAAATTTAGCAAAAGCTAAAATATAAGCTGATTTAAGTAAAGCGATGCCAAATAACCTTTGTTCGACTTTAGTTTTCTTATGAATCAATTCAACAATACCATTTGAGGTATTTGCATTTATGGATTCAATATATCCTTTAAGGATAATGGGATTATTGTACTTTATGCTGTGAATAACTTGCATTTTTCCATGGTCATCTACTTTAACATAACCATTTACAGTTTTACCATCCTTGCGAGGGTCACTCTTTGAGTTGTATTAGGTTTAAATGCCCTTTCATCAAGCTCACGCAACCTAACTGATAAGTGGAAGTCTACTTTATGACCACATGTATTGTTACACTTCTTACAGGTTAAAGCAATTTGACTACCACCTAAAGATTTTGGCGGAGCGTCCTCCAATGTAAGATTGTTTTTTACCTTCTCGCTTAATGCTTCTTCTGAAAACTTGATTAAACAAATTGGACAAATGTATGTCTTGCTAAAGGGTAATTCCAATTCAGGTAAAAAATTATTTTATTTTAATAAATTTAAGTGATTAGCGAATTTATCGAAAAGTATTTTTCTTTTATTATCATTTCTACTCATTGTTGATTTAATAGTTGATTGAAAATCATTTTAGTATATTTTTTCTTATACATGTCTCGAAAATAAACAATATTGATGTTTAAATAATATTATTAAATAACTCCCTTATTTATCCAACATGTTGAAGTGCAATTTAATTTTTACATGTAGCTAAACTCATCCAATTACTATCTAAATATTATTTAATAATAATTTTTAGACTTTAACTTATAACAATGTTTAACAAATTATAACTAAATAATTAATTGCCCATAGTTTAAAATAGGTTAACTTAATGTTTATGGCTTGAAGGCTGCATTAAAAGCTTAAATAATGGTATGCCCATACAATTATAAAAATGTTTTTAAACAAGCTTAAATGGGCTTTAAATTAAGAAGTATGTAATTAAAAAATTTACCTCTAAAACTAAAGCTTTTTACATTGGTCTAACTTCAAAAAATGAAAGCTATAAAACCGTAGTAGATTATTTTTTAATGCATAAAAAACACAAATCAACATTAAACTAGTTTGTGTGACTTGTAAATTAATTTAATCACGAAGGTTTTCTAATCTAATAAATTTTCCTTGTTATTTTTTCTTTAAATTATTATGATAATTAACTAATCTAGTGTGATCCTTTATAATAGTTAATCTAATATGTTTAAATAGATCATCAATCAAATCTCAAGCTTTACTAATTTCATCAGTATGATCTAAATCTTTTAATACATATTCACCTAAATTTAAATTAGTAATCAATGATTTTTTATTAAGCTCAATAAGGTATATGTTGTTTACTATCCCCTTGTTATGAACAAGAATATTTCTGTTCTGGGATAAAATGAATAGTCTATCAAGTAAGACTTTATCATAGTTAAAATCAATCTTAAATATTGAATTGAACTTACTTAATAGATTATAAACATTGCAACCTTGAATTATTGATTTTACTTTCTTTTCTATTACTTTATTTCTTATATATCTTATGGTGCTTTATTCAAACAAGTCTTCATAATCAATCGTTATTTCATCTAACATTAAAAACTTAGGAAGATATTTGTAAAGTGCCTCAAAGGTTTTAAAAATAAATTCTTCAAAATGAAAATATGTATTTATATAAACTTTCTCTTTTACTAAAATATCAAAATCTATATTGTTAGCTTCTAAATTGCTATTTAATTTATTATAATCTCGTAATGTTTTATTTAAATTTTTATTGCCTTCTGAAGGTTTCACTTGTAATGATAATGTCAACAACTGCATTGACAGTGCTACTATTTGAAAATCCTGATCTAAACGCCTGTTTTTAACTGTATCTTTATAATTTCTAAGTATTTTGTATAAAAACTTTTCCTCTGATAGCATAATTATAATTAAACAGTTAAAAATATAAGGTTTAACTTAAACCGAAATATCTGAAAAAAACCCTTGACTTTATTTTTATTTGGTTTATCTTAAATTACTTTCCGATACAAAACTTACTAAAAATATTTTCTAATAAATCATCGGTAGTTATATCGCCAGTAATTTCACCTAGAGCATATAAAGCCCGGCGAATGTCGGCGGCTAAGAAATCGCCACTGATGCCAGTAGATAAACCTTGCAAAACAGCATCAAGGGCTTGATACGTTTGCTCTAAGCTAGTGTAATGTCGTAGATTGGTAACAATGGTACTGGAACCGGTATTAAGGTTACCTTGGTTTACCGTAGAAATTAATTTTTCTTTCAGCAGTTCGATGCCGGTTTTATCCGCGGCAGCAATAAACAGTATGGGGGTAACCGCTTCATAGGCAGCTTGATTTAAATTACTCGCTAAATCTACTTTATTGGCTACGGCTAAAACGGGTTTGCCATTCGAATTTAAGCTTTGCAGCTCTAAAGCCAGATCGGCGGGAGTAAGCTCATTTACATCAAATAAATAAATAATTAAGGCAGCTTCTTCTATTTTCTGACGGGAGCGTTCCACGCCAATAGCTTCTACCTTATCCTGGGTTTCGCGCAAGCCAGCGGTATCAATAAACCGAAAAGAGATTCCTTCAATGGAAGTTTCGTCTTCGATAAAATCGCGGGTAGTACCCGGTACATCGGATACAATGGCTTTTTCTTCGTTGAGTAAAACGTTGAGCAAAGTAGATTTCCCGGCATTAGGTTTTCCCACGATTACGGTTGGTACGCCGTTTTTAATTACGTTGCCTAAAGCAAAAGATTGCAATAAGTTGCGGATGAGCCTTTGTAATTCGTGAATCAGGTTTTCTAATGCCGAACGGTCAGCAAATTCCACGTCTTCTTCTCCGAAATCTAATTCCAGTTCAATTAACGAGGCAAAGTGTATCAGTTGGGCCCGCAGGGCTTTAATCTCGGCAGAAAAACCACCACGCATTTGTTTTAAAGCTACTTCGTGCGATTTAGAAGAATCGGCAGCAATTAAATCAGCTACGGCCTCCGCCTGAGCTAAATCAAACTGGCCATTCAGAAAAGCCCGTTTAGTAAATTCGCCGGCCTGGGCCAAACGAGCACCATTTTTTAACAGTAATTTTATTATTTCCTGCACAATATAATCGGAGCCGTGGCAGGAAATCTCGACTACGTTTTCTTTGGTGTAGGAGTGAGGCGCTAAAAACAAAGATACCAGCACTTCGTCTACGAGCCTGGCTCCGTCGCGGATGGTACCAAAATGAATGGTATGCGACGCCTGGGTACGTAAATCTTTCCCCTTAAAAACGGAATTTGCTATTTGAACGGCTTGGAGCCCAGATAATCGAATTACGGCTATTGCGCCTTTACCTGCAGCAGTAGCTACCGCTACAATGGTATCGTGGTTAGAAAAAAAAGATGCGTTTGACAAAACGGAGTATACAAAGTTTATTTTTGTTTGCCAGCTTGCTTTTGGCCGGCGGTAAATTGTTCGAAAGTTACTTTCTTATAATGGTTTTCCCCAAAATAGGTAATAATATTCCGGAACGTTTTTACGTCAAGGTAGCCCGGCACCGGTGATATAATTTTTAAATTTTCGTCGAGGTAAACGGTAGTCGGAAAACTTAATTGACCTTGAAGTAAAGCGTAGGCTAGCTCATGCGAACGGTTTGCTTCATTAAACTTGTAGGTTTTTCCTTCTACGGTAATGGGTTTTGTGCCTTCGGCATCTAACCGCACAGCGTAATAGTTCTTATTCACATAATCGGCAACGGTGGGATCCGCAAAGGTACTTTTTTCCATTTTGCGGCACCAGCCACACCAATCTGTGTATACATCTATAAAAATTTTACGTGGTTCTTTTTTACTTTTTGCTACGGCTTCTTCAAAGGTAAGCCACTGAATAGTTGCTTTTTTAGGTTTATCCGGCTTATTGTAGTTTTTAGTTTCGGCACTGGCCTTACAAGGGAATACACCCAAGTAAATTAAAACTAAAAAGAAGAATAGAAATCGGAAGAAAGGCATAGTTTATAATTCAAAAAGTAAAAGGTGTGCCACAGTTTTGGTGAGGCTTTTAGCTTAGCAAACTTGTAGTTCCTTTTTTTAACGAAACAAGCGGGAAGTCCGTATTTGTTCCGTTGGTTTAATCCTGATATAATAAAGAAAGCTTTGTGGTAACTTCTACACTACCAACACCGGAATTTTGACGGAGTGCCGCACAGAATCGATGGTGGTACCTAAAATTAAATCTTTCATTAAACGATGGCCGTGGGAGCCCATTACCAATAGTTCGGCTTCAAAATTCTTTACAATTTTGGGAATACATTTTTTGGGATTGCCGTAACCTAGTTCTACCTTTATGTGGTAGCCTTTTTCGCGCAAGTCTTTGGCGTAACGATCCAGGTTTTGTTTATCTGAGCTCGTTTCAAAATCTTCGATATCTTCGCCCATAACCATGGCCCCGGCCGTTTCTACCACGTGAATTAACACGTATTCTGCCCCTTGGTTACCTATAGCTAAAGCATTATTTATAACGTATTTATCTACTTCACTGAAATCTAAAGTTATAGCAATGCGGGAGTAAATGGGTTTGGCTAAAGGTTGGTATTCTACGGCCCGATGGTGCGGGGCTACCGAATGCGGCCGCAACGCTTTTACTACCATAGGCTGAAAAGTAATGTACAGGAGCAGTACTAAGGCTGCTATTGCGATGGGTACTGCCGTAAGCCAGATCAGGGTAGGATGCGAGGTGGATGCCAGCCAGCCGGAAATTTCTTCAAAAACCAATTTAATGTTTAAAATAACAATAATAGTAGCGGCAACCCACGCCCCAATTTTAACCCAGATCCCAATTACAAAATCGCCCATGCGCTTTGGGCTACTCACAAAATGAATAAGCGGAATAATTGCAAAACCTAACTGCATACTTAATATAACCTGACTAAAAACCAATAGCTTGCCCGTGTATTCTTCGCCGAAATAGGCAATTACAAACAAGGCTGGACCAACGGCTAATAAACGGGTAATCATGCGGCGGAGCCACGGCTGAATGCGCAAGTTTAAATACCCTTCCATTACTATCTGACCCGCCAACGTGCCGGTAAGAGTGGAGCTTTGGCCAGCAGCAATTAAAGCAACAGCAAACAATACTGGAGCCCATTGGGTACCGAGTAAAGGAGCCAGAAATTTATGCGCATCTTTAATTTCGGCTACGGCATACATGCCATTTTTGTGAAAAGCAGTAGCCGCTAAAATTAAAATGGCGGCATTTACAAATAAAGCCAGGTTTAAGGCAATAGCCGAATCGATAAAATTAAATTTAATGGCTTTTCTAATACCATCCAGGGTTCGCTCAAACTTACGGGTTTGCACCAACGACGAATGCAAATACAAATTATGCGGCATTACGGTAGCGCCAATAATACCTATTGCTATGTACAAAGCTTCGTTATTAGGAATACTCGGAACCAGGCCGGATGCAATGTCACTGAAAGCGGGTTTGGCAAACAACATTTCGAGCACAAAAGCACCCCCAATAATGGTTACCAGTACCAAGATAAAGGCTTCCATTTTGCGCATACCCTGGTTAATCAAAAATAAAAGTAAAAACGTGTCGAGCACGGTTACACTAACGCCCCAAATTAAGGGCAATCCAAATAACAACTGTAACCCAATGGCCATACCCAGCACCTCCGCTAAGTCGCAAGCGGCAATAGCAATTTCGGCTAAAATGTAAAGCGGTATATTAATAATTCCCGGGTAAAACTCCCGCGAAGCCTGGGCCAGGTCTTTTCCCTGCACTACTCCTAAGCGGGCACTTAAACTTTGCAACAGCAAAGCCATCAGGTTCGACATGAGTAAAACCCAAATTAATTTATAACCAAACTGACTACCGCCGGCAATATCGGTGGCCCAATTACCAGGGTCCATGTAGCCTACACTCACCAGGTAAGCAGGTCCCATAAAGGAAAATAATTTTCGCCAGAAGCTTTTCTGTCCGGTAGTGTCTACAGTGGCATTTACTTCTTCTAAAGATTTACTCCTTGATATAGTATTTTGGTTTAACATAGGCAGGGTTGTAAAATTTTTAATCCAGGTTTAATCCTGTGGCATTAATCCGTCATGTTGAACTAGTGAGCCTTGTCGGCTTCTGGGAAAGATTGATTGTTTATTATTCTTTTATTGCCGCAATAAAAATTAACCAGCTTTTAGATCGTGATAAAAAGGTTGCGGGCTACTTCGTGCGAAATCACCAGGTTTTTATCATCTTCTAATTTAATTTCCATGGATTTATCGTAAGCAATCTGGTTCAGAACCGTAATTTTCATGCCCAGGCATATTCCTATTTTGTCCAGGTGTTGTAAGAATAAAGGTTGCTTATCTTTTACGCCGCTTACTACTCCGCTGGCATTAACAGATAAATCGGCAGCCAGTACTTGTTCGGGTTGATGAATAATGCCTTCATCAGTTGGAATAGGATCACCGTGCGGGTCAATTTTGGGAAATCCTAAAAATTCATCTAAGCGTTGTACCAATAGGGGTGAGGTAATATGTTCCAGCTCTTCGGCTACCTCATGCACTTCGTCCCAGTTAAAGCGCAGCTTCTCTACTAAAAATACTTCCCAAAGGCGATGCTTCCGGATAATCTGTAAAGCAATTTGCTGCCCTTCCGGCGATAAGGAGACTCCCCTGTATTTAACATAAAAAATAATATTTTTACCACTTAATTTTTTTAACATATCGCTTACCGAAGCCGCTTTAGTTTGCAGTGCTTCGGCAATGGCATTGGTATTTACCTCCCGGTTATTGCTCTGGGAAAGCTTATAAATGGTTTTAATATAATTTTCTTCGGTATAACTCAGCACTTCTTAATTTAGTTGTTTGTTGGTCGTTATTAATTGTTGCAAGTTAGAAGGTTAAAAAGTTAGAAAGTTGTAAGGTTTTGCGGTTAGGAATTTAGAATTTAACAACCAAGCAATCTAATAACCCATCAATCATTTCACTTAGTGGCTGTTGATCATGGACTATCGACTATGGTCTAAATGCAAATAATTAACAACCAGCAACTATCAACTGTAATCAATTCCATCTGATTAGGGCAGAAGCCCAGGTAAATCCACTACCAAAAGCCGCCAAACACACTAAATCGCCCGATTTTATTTTTCCTTGCGCTACGGCTTCGCTCAAAGCAATAGGCACCGAAGCCGCCGTAGTATTGCCATACCGCTGAATATTGCTAAATACTTTCTCGGCAGGTAAACCCATTTTTTGCTGAATGAAAGACGTAATCCGTAAATTAGCCTGGTGCGGAATAAGCATGTCGATATCGGTGGGTTTATAACCGTTTTTGTTTAAAGCTTCCATAATTACTTCCGGAAACCGCACCACCGCATTTTTAAAAACTGTTTGGCCGTTCATAATAGGGTAAATAGAACCATTATCGATCATTTCTTGGGTAAGGCGCTCGGGGGCATTACTGCTGGGGGCCAGACAAGATAATTCTTCGGCCAGTTCACCATCGGCATGTAAATGCGTCGATAAAATACCCGTATTTTCATCTTCGGAAGGAGTAAGTACCACGGCTCCGGCTCCATCCCCAAAAATTACCGATACTGCCCGGCCGCGGGTTGTCATGTCTAAACCCGAAGAATGAATTTCGGAACCAACTACCAGCACATTGTTGTACATACCCGTTTTAATAAATTGATCGGCCACGGACAACGCATAAATAAAACCGGAACATTGGTTACGCACATCCAGGGCCGGAATTTCTTTTAAGCCCATATCACGTTGCAACAATACCCCCGAACCCGGAAAAACATAATCCGGACTTAGAGTGGCAAACACAATCATGTCTAATTGAGATTTATCTAAACCCGCCATTTGCAAAGCTTTTTTGGCCGCTTTAGCTCCCATGTTTGCGGTAGTATCTTTACCGGGTTCAAAATACCGGCGTTCTTCTATGCCAGTCCGTTCTATAATCCACTCGTTAGAAGTTTCCATTATTTTTTCCAGGTCCGCATTGGTTACCACCTTCTCAGGTACATAATGGCCTACTCCGGCAATTTTAGATTTTCTCATAACCTTCTTATTCACAACAAATATACATTAATTATTTAAAATTTAGACAAGTCTAAAAATTTATTTTAATAATTTAGATTATTTTATTTATATAACCTTAAAAATTCTTGTTGTATAACTTAATTAATCTGCATTCGTCTGTTTCCCAGAATACATCTTCCGGAACACCAGTTGGAAAAAACACTTGTTCCTGTAATTGCCGAAGTAATTGCTGGTAATCTACTGTTCTAAAATCCAGATTAATTCCGGCCTGGTATTGATCTACGCGATTCGCCCAATTGGGATTTTGCTGCACTAATACGGGTAAACCATTTGCCAGGTATTCAAATAATTTGGTGGGAGTACAACTAAAAGTACTCGGATGCGGTTGGTAGGGCAGTAAACCTAAATCGCTTTGTTGAATATATTCTATAATTTCAGAATGCGGAACAAGTTTATCACCCCCAATTAAAGTAATGTAAGGTTTGTCCTTGATTGCTGATTTTAACTTTTGTAAAGTGGAAGCAATGGCACAATAGCCAATTATGGTGAGCGAAAAACCGGCGTTTTCCTGATGCAAGTGCCGGCATAGTTCTACTGTTTCAAAAATACCATGCATTTCGGAAATAGTACCCGAATACAAGAGTTTAACTTGCTGTGTATTTATTTTAATCGGGTAACGCTTAGGTAAATAAGGTGGCTTGGCCATTTGCTTAAACTTATTTTCCAAAAGGATAAATTTGTTTTTTAAGAAAGGAAGCTCCGCAGCATACGATTTTTCGGCTAATAAATAAAAATTTATAAAAGAGGACGATAGGTATTCGAACCCGCGAATAGCATAAGCCAATAAATACTTAATTATATAAGGATAAGCGTTTTGAGTGATAAGATTCAGAAAATAATTTTCCCGCACATCGTACCAGATTTTACCCCCGTGCAGGAGTTTATACAGCGAAGTAATAAATAAAAGTTCGTGGGTACTTACTATTATTAAATGGGGTTTTAACCGCCGCAACAATTGCCAATATTGCCATTGTACTTTTACCCGGCCCCAACTTAACCTTTTAAAATAAGCAAAGGAATGAAATTGAATAGGCAAAATTGTTTGAGGTTCTTTTACTGGAAAACCAGCAATGTGTATCTCCGTTTGCGGTATTTGGGCCAACGAACTACCTAGTTTTTCCAACATCCGGGTGTCGTTTATTGGCTTTAACACAGAAGATAGTAAGATGCGGGTTTTCTTCATTAGGGAGAATCTGCTACTTTTACGCCACGAATATACTTTCAGATACGACGAATATGACATTGCAACAACTAATTGAAGAAGCCTGGACCGACCGGACTAAATTGCAGGAAGCAGCCACCACCGATGCTATCCGCGAAGTAATTGAACAACTCGAAAAAGGTAAAATGCGGGTGGCCGAACCAACGGGCGATGGTAAATGGCAAGTAAATCAATGGATTAAAAAAGCGGTTTTAATGTATTTTCCGATTCAGAAAATGGAAACCATTAAAGTCGGGCCGTTTGAGTTTCACGATAAAATGGCTTTAAAACAAAATTACGAACAATTAGGCGTGCGGGTAGTACCCCATGCTGTTGCCCGTTACGGTGCCTACGTAGCGAAAGGTGTAATTATGATGCCGTCGTATATAAATATTGGCGCCTACGTAGACGAAGGAACCATGGTGGATACCTGGGCTACCGTTGGATCGTGCGCGCAAGTAGGTAAAAATGTGCATCTAAGTGGGGGAGTAGGACTTGGAGGTGTACTAGAGCCCGTGCAAGCCTCACCGGTGATTGTGGAAGATGGCGCTTTTATTGGTTCCCGGTGCATTTTAGTAGAAGGATGCCATATTGGTAAAGAAGCCGTAATTGGTGCCAATGTATGTATTACTGGTTCTTCTAAAATAATTGATGTAACGCAACCCGAGCCGGTTATTTACAATGGTTATGTGCCGCCGCGTTCGGTAGTTATTCCTGGTTCGTACAATAAAACTTTCCCAGCCGGCGATTACCAGGTACCTTGCGCCCTAATCATTGGTCAGCGGAAAGAAAGTACCGATTTAAAAACCTCCTTAAACGAAGCACTGCGCGAAAATAGCGTGGCGGTTTAGTTGTTGAAAGGTTGGAAAGGTTAAAAGGTTGATTTAGTAAATTGTTTATTCAAAAGAACTATTTAGTAAGGTTTTATACACTATAATTTTAGAATATTAACCTTACAACCTTTTAACTTTTCAACCTTTCAACCTGCAACTATCTAAACCGCTCGGCTACTAGTAAATCTTTGCTGCCGGGGGTATAGGTATAAAAACCAATGCCCGATTTTACTCCTTTGTGTCCGGCTTGTACCATATTTACTAATAAAGGACATGGTGCATACTTCGGGTTACCAAAACCTTCGTGTAATACTCTCAAAATAGATAAGCATACATCTAGGCCGATAAAGTCGGCAAGTTGAAGCGGTCCCATGGGGTGTGCCATGCCTAATTTCATGACAGTATCAATCTCGGTAACGCCCGCCACACCTTCGTATAAACTGTAAATAGCCTCGTTAATCATAGGCATTAAAATCCGGTTAGCTATAAAGCCCGGATAATCATTAACTACCACCGGAGTTTTTCCTAGTGTATGCGAAAGCTGCCGAACTGTTTCGGTAACTTCTTCGGTGGTATTATAGCCTTTTATAATTTCTACTAGCTTCATTACGGGAACCGGATTCATAAAATGCATCCCAATTACCTTTTCAGGGCGGTTGGTAACGGAAGCAATTTGCGTAATGGAAATAGAAGAAGTATTAGTTGCCAGAATGGTTGAAGCCGGGCATTTTTCATCTAACTCCCGGAAAATTTGCTTTTTTAACTCTACGTTTTCGGTAGCGGCTTCAATTACTAAATCTACTTCCTGCACGCCAAGGGCAAGTTCGGTTTGTAAAGTAATATTTTGAAGAGTTTGCTCTTTCTGTTCGGCGGTTAATTGGTCTTTGGCCACCATGCGATCCAGGTTTTTAGCAATGGTTTGTTGAGCCCTTTCTAAAGCATTTTTTGAAATATCAACTAAGTTAACTTTAAATTGATGCTGCGCAAAAACGTGCGCGATGCCGTTGCCCATAGTACCCGAGCCAATTACCGCAATGTTTTTCATAGAATTTTTTAATTATTTATTATAAATATTAAACTATATAAAGAATTCCTAAAAAATCCAAATATATAGTTTATAATATTGAAATAAATGGCTATTTACCTTTGAATTGTTAAATAATTGACTAAAATTAATTTTGATACTTTAATTGGTATGAGTAGTATTTTACGTTTTTAGAAATATATTAAAGTGGCTGATTATTAATTATTTAGTAAAAATATGTGAAAAGTTTAAGCTATACCTTTAAAAATTTTAATAAAAGGCCAATTACCTAATACTACTAAAAAATAATCCAATATAAATCTTTTCTGATGTTTGTGCGTAAATGTTAAAAACCGGATAAATTTAGCTTCTTCTAAAATTTACAAGTGAGCAAATTTATTCATCCAAACCAAACTAAACTAAATAAAACTATGGGAAATTTGCTTTATGTTATCGCCGTTGTATTAATTATTCTTTGGCTCATTGGCTTTTTAGGCTTTCCTTCTGCTGTAGGTGGCTTAATTCACATTTTGTTAGTTATTGCGGTAATCTCAATTATTTTAGGATTAATACGGCGAGCCTAACAATAGTTAATCTTCAAACATTATAAACTAAACAAACACCTTAAACTATGGGAAACACCTTGTATATTATCGCCGTTGTATTAATTATATTATGGTTAATTGGTTTTCTGGGCTTTCCGGATGCCGTTGGAGGGTTAATTCACATTCTGCTGGTTATTGCAGTAATTGCCATCCTGTTAAGATTAATTCGAGGCGCTTGATAGTTTAGTAATAACTTATTGGCATAAAAAAACCACCTCGTAAAACAGGTGGTTTTTGTTTTTTACCAATTACCATTTACCAATGGTCTATTATTTATCCAGTAAATAATAAATTCTTAACATTTATAAGTGTTTGGTAAATGGTAAATGATAATTAGTAAATGATTACCTGCGGGAATGTAAATTATAGATAAAGCCTACGCGTACCACTGGGTTAGACCGATATTGATACACGCCGTTGTTTAAATTAAAAAGTACGTACAAGTCCATTCCGAAATTACCATTCATTTGGCGGTAACCGCCTCCCGCTAAGGTAGAACTAATGTTGCGGCGCGTTTCTACAATTTGCCGGCTTGGATTTAATTCTAAGTCGGCTACGCTCAAAAATTCATGTTCGGCATGAAACAAGATGCCTTTAAACAAATCGACCTGCGTAAACAATTTTCCACCGTAAGTAGATAGGTGATAGCCATTGCTGCCTACGTATTCGTACGTAACTCCCGGGCCTACTGCCCAACGATCTAAAATCCGGTATCCAACAAAGGGCGATAAACTTATGTTAAAGTACGAACCCGAATAAGAATTGGAGCCAAAACCAATACCACCGGTACTACCTATAAACGTCCGGTCAAGGAAAGTTTTCGGCATTTCTTCACCGGATTGTCCCATTTCCGCTTTTGATTTACGATGTAAAGGCTCTAAATTAGGATCAGCCTGATAAACCGGAGCGTCTGAGTCATCCTTCTCTGGCTGAGTAGTTCTGGGAGTTGGTTTTTTTTCCGGCGTAGGTTGTTGAACCGGAGCCGTGGGCTGCGTAGCCGGACTTGTTTGATTTGGTTGGTTTGGTACCGGTACGGGTGCTCCGGGCAGTTCATTGTTTAAGGCTGGTTTTTGGTTGGTAGAATCCTTGACCTGGGCTTGCACTCCGGATACCGAGTAAAAAAATAAAGCTCCCAGTAAAATACCGAAAGCTTTTTTATTTATAAATAAGATAGTCATTTTATAGTATTAGTATTAAGTTAAACTCATTACTTGTAGATGCCATTTTTGTTTAAATGGTTGCATAAACAAATTAAACTACGAATACATTTTTAGTCTTAATTGTTTAATGTTTTCATCCGCCAGGTATTCTTCGTAGCTCATTCGTTTGTCGATAATACCTTTTGGCGTTAATTCAATAATGCGGTTGGCAATAGTATCCACAAATTGTAAGTCGTGTGAAGCAAATAACACCGTGCCCGCAAAATCTTTTAACCCGTTATTTAAAGCCGTAATCGATTCTAAGTCTAAGTGATTGGTAGGTTCGTCCAGAATTAAAACGTTACCGCTTTGCAGCATCATCCGGGATAACATGCACCGCACTTTCTCACCCCCCGATAAAACATTAGCTTTTTTCAACGACTCTTCCCCCGAGAACAGCATCCGGCCTAAAAATCCGCGGATAAAGCTTTCATCTTTTTCGACGGAGTATTGCCGCAGCCAATCTACCAAGTTTAAATCCGTGTTAAAATATTCGGCATTATCTTTCGGAAAGAAGGCCACATTGGTAGTAGTTCCCCACTTAAAAGTACCTTTATCCGGCTGGGTTTCTTCCATTAATATTTTAAAGAACGTAGAAGCCGATAAATCATTGCGTCCTAAAATGGCTATCTTATCTTTCTTTTCTACCGTAAAGGTTACATCTTTAAATAATAAGGTACCATCTTCCGTAGATTTACTAATATCTTCCAGGTGCAACAATTGATTACCTGCTTCGCGCTCTTGCTTAAACTGTACGTGCGGGTATTTGCGCGACGAAGGTTTTATATCTTCTAAGGTCAGTTTATTTAATAATTTCTGACGTGACGTAGCCTGCTTGGATTTGGAAGCATTGGCACTGAAACGACGAATAAATTCCTCGAGTTCTTTCCTTTTATCTTCGGTTTTCTTGTTGGCTTCGGAACGCTGTTTAGAAGCCAATTGACTAGATTCGTACCAGAAAGTATAATTACCGGCATACAAGCTGATTTTCCCAAAATCAATATCAGCTACGTGGGTACACACCGAATCTAAAAAGTGCCGGTCGTGTGATACTACAATTACCGTATTATTAAACTGATCCAGAAAATTCTCCAGCCACATAATCGATTCGGCATCCAGGTGGTTGGTAGGCTCATCGAGCAGTAAAATATCTGGATTACCAAAAAGCGCCTGGGCTAATAACACCCGTACTTTCTCGTTACCGCTTAAATCTTTAACTAAAGAATAATGTAAATCCTCGCCAATGCCTAAACCACTAAGTAAGGTAGCCGCGTCGTTTTCAGCGTTCCACCCTTCTAAATCAGCAAACTCACCTTCCAGCTCCGATGCCCGAATACCATCTTCTTCGGTAAAATCGGCTTTGGCGTAAATAGCATCTTTTTCCTGCATTATATCATACAGGCGTTTATGTCCCATAATTACTGTTTGAATTACCGGAAACTCATCGAACTCGAAATGGTTCTGCTTTAAAACCGCCATGCGCTGATTCGCCGGAATTTCTACTTTCCCGGTACGCGGATCAATTTCGCCGGAAAGTATTTTAAGAAAGGTAGATTTGCCCGCTCCGTTTGCGCCAATTAAACCGTAACAGTTGCCGGGAACAAACTTAATGGTAACATCTTCAAATAATGTCCGCTTACCGTAAGATAAACTTACATTGGAAGTACTAATCATAAATTTCGAATGCTTATATTAAAATTGGGTGCAAAAGTACGAAATTAAAACCACTTTGTCCAGTTTTTAGTAGAGTTTACCTATTGCTAAACTTAGTTTTATACTATACTTTATCACCCTTTATATATATAAATTGCCTAATATGCTCCGCCTTATTGCTATTTAAAATTACCTTCTATTTGTGTTTATTTTACTGAACAACACCCGTTTGCTTTATTATAAAATAAAATTTTAACTTAAAACACAACTAGCTGACTTAAATTTAAGTAAATGGGTTTAATAATATTTTGCTAGTAAGCAAAGCAGATTTGAACTAGCAAATTCACTTAAAAAGCATTGGATTTATGAATTCGAATAACCCTTCTGTTGAAAAAACTGGTTTCCGCTACGGTATTTACGGCGGTTTAGCAATGATGATTTACTTTTTAATCTTAAAAGTAATCGGTTTAGATAAAAATGACACCGTCCGGTTCCTGGCCATGGTTTTTATTATTATTGCCGCTACAATGGCTATTTACTACTTCTCTAAGCATAAAGTAAAAGGCATGTTTTACTTGAATGGATTGGGCATTGGCTTTTTAGTAGGCTTGGTCGGATCCGTTTTTTATGGTATATTTTTATTTATTTACTCTTACTTTATTGATCAGAGCTTTACAGCCGACTTGCGATTGATGGACCTTTTTGGATCTAACCTATCGCCTTTAATGATTTTTGGGGCCAATTCTTTATTGGGCATGATTGTAGGTACATTTACCGGCTATATTACCATGATGTACTTCGATCGTTCGCGCCGGGAAGCTAAAGATTTTTAATTTCTTCTGTAAAAATTTAATATTGTTTAAAAGCCGTAATCACCTGATTACGGCATTTTTATTTATTAGGGTAAAGGTTGTTCAAAAGTTATTTCACTAACCTGTTCTAAGGCATTAAACCGTACCAGTAATTTATTTGCTGTAGATAATTCGAGTTTATTTTGGCATTGATTACCCGGTTGCACGTAATAATAATAAATGCGCTCATTGTTGGCCAGCAAAGCCTCGCTGTCCGGTTTGCCCAGCACTCCCATTAATTGCGAAATAGCTAACCCACGAAGCTTTGGGGTTATCTTTTTAACTTCCGGAATCATTTTATTTCGTACCGATTGGCAAGCATATTTATCATTTTTCCAGGCTTTCGAATCAAAATCCGGAAAAGTAACTTTAGACCGACAACTTCCGGCTAAGGTCCAAATAATCAAACAAAAAGATAAGTGGTATAATAACTTTTTAGATAAAATCATTCATTTTTAAATTTAACTAACTACTTTAGATATAATGTTAAGTGAAAAACTTTTGCTTTGAAAGGACATTTTTCGGAACAAATTAAATAAAAAGCTGCGTTTGTCGTTCAGAAAATACATTTATTACTGGCTAATGGCTAAAAGATATATTTTTTACTTGTGCTTTGTTATTGTGAGTTTTTCTTATCCGGCTAATAGTTTTGCTCCGGGTTATTCAATTAAAAACAAATTCGAGGCAAAAAGCAGCTCCACTGATGAAATATCAGTAGCTGTTAAAACCCAAGCTTTCGAAACGCATTTGCATACTTTATTTACGCAAACCGGCTTAGACAAAGCTAATTTAGACTTTGTTCTTTTCCGGAAGGCCTTAGTAGGGTATTATAATATTCAAAGTAAACCCGGTAGTTTCATCAAACCCATTCTTTCCATTGTAGATTTTACTAAATCGAGCCGGCAAAAAAGGTTGTGGGTAATAGACCTGAAAAATCATAAATTATTGTTTAATACTTGGGTAGCGCACGGTAAAGGTACCGGCGATGAATTTGCCCGGGCTTTTTCTAATGAACCTAATTCTTTTAAAAGCAGTCTGGGTTTTTATTTAACAGCTCAAACGTATTTGGGTAAGCATGGCTTGTCTTTAAAGTTAAATGGTCTCGATCAAAATTATAACACCAATGCACTTGCCAGGGCCGTAGTAATCCATGGGGCCGATTACGTCAGTGCCAATTTTATTCAACGTTATGGTCGTCTGGGACGTAGTTTAGGGTGCCCGGCATTACCGCTAAAAGAAACGAAGCCCATTATCAATAAAATAAAAAATAATACTTGTTTGTACATCTACGGATCGGATAAAACCTATTCGTCGCCTTACTTAACCGAAGCTTCAGCAATTGATTCTTTTGCTGCACAATTTTTCTCGTTAAGCGCCAGTTAAGAAGTTCACCATATATTAAAACAAAGCCATTCTGATTTAAATCAGAATGGCTTTTCTATTTAGAAATTAATCTAAATCATTGCATTTAAAATTCTATTTAAATCGGTTAAAATAACCCAAACACTGCCTTTAATTCTAAACTAAAATTAAAAGTTTTAGCTACTTAGCTAATATAGTATTCTTCTTGCATCTGCCATTAAATACTAATTACTGTTAAAGATATTTAATTAATAAACGTAAGATTATCAGCTACTTGGCCTTATTTCCTGAATTTACTTTTCAATATAAAAGAGTTAATATGGCATAGCTAATCAGGCTGAAACTATCCTTACTAAAAGCCGTTCATAGAGTGATAACTTATTTATTGTACTAATACAAACCAATTTAAGAAATAGTAAATTTTGGAAGAGCTTTCGCCTTTTCTACGGATCTACTTGCTTTATTTTTTCCACATTTAAGGCAAACGGAAATATACTAATTTCAAAAGTATTGGTTTGTATGTAACCTAATTAAAACTATTATGAGAGGAGGATTAAGATACATTATTGCTTTACTAATTGCCGGCTTTTCGCTGGTAACATATTGGTGTAAGCGCGAAGAAAATACCGTTACCGGCGAAATGCAGCACATAGATATGACCGTTGATCAGGAAATTGCTCTCGGCTTACAGGCAGCTCCCCAAATGGCGGCGCAATACGGCGGCTTACACCCCGATAAGGAGGCAGCCGCCCGGGTAAAAGAAATTGGGCAGCGTATTGTGCAACAAACCGATGCCGGTAAAACTCCCTACCAATTTGATTTTCATTTACTGGCCGATGAACAAACCATAAATGCTTTTGCCTTACCAGGTGGTCAGGTGTTTATTACGGCGGGGCTATTAAGTAAATTAAAAACGGAAGGCCAAGTGGCCGGCGTACTGGGGCACGAAATCGGACACGTTGTAGCCCGGCATTCGGCGCAACAACTAGCAAAAGCCAAGCTAACGCAAGGGTTAGCAGGAGCAGCAGGAGTGGCTACCTACGACCCGGATAATCCGCGCAGTGTAGCCGGACCTATAGCTGCCGCCGCAATTGCCAAGCTAATGACCTTGAAATACGGACGGGATGATGAACTTCAATCAGATAACTTAGCGGTACGGTTTACTACATCTGCCGGCTACGATCCCAGAGCCATGGTAGAGGTTATGAATATTTTGGCTTCTTCGCGCGGCGGCAACTCCAGCACACCTGAATTTTTTCAAACCCACCCGAATCCGGAAAACCGAATTACAAAAATTGAACAAGCCATTACTCAGGAATTTCCGAACGGCTTACCCAGTGGGCTTACTCCCTAGTAACATTATTTAAATATAATTTTAAAAACAATAAACCGCCCTTGTGTAACCATTAGGCGGTTTATTGTTTTTATTAACCTATTCTCTTTAATTTTTAATTCTATTGCTTAGTTTAATAATAAGCAACAATAATTAGATTTAACATTATCGTTTTAAGAAAGTATATTATACTTACTCTAACATCCGTATAAAACTCCTATGCCAAAAAACATATCCTTCCAGAAAATCTTATTTGTAATCAATCCGATTTCAGGAGATGTGGATAAAAGTGATCTGGGAACTGTTATTTCGGAATATTGTCATCAGTATCATCTTAAATATAAAATTTACAAAACTACCGGGGAAGGCGATTTTGCTAAACTCAAACAACTAATAAAGACCTATGATCCGGACGCGGTTTTTGCTGCGGGCGGCGACGGAACAGTAAGCCTGGCTGCCCGGGCCGTAAATCACACCTCACTGCCTTTGGGTATTATTCCGCTTGGTTCCGGCAATGGTTTATCCAAAGACTTGGGTATTCCGCAAACCATAGAGGAGGCTCTGGCTCTCATCACGAATCATACCATAAAAGGAATTGATACTTTAGAGTTAAATGGGCACCCGTGTTTTCACATCAGCGATTTAGGCTTTAATGCTTTAGTGGTAGCCCGCTACAGCGAGGCCGAATCTCGGGGACCGCAAACCTACGCGTTAATTGCGCTGCAGGAGTATTTAAATTACGAATGCCATAAATACCGGGTTGAGACTGATCAGGAAACCTTTGAAGGGGATGCTTTTATGCTCACTATTACTAATTCTAACGCTTTTGGAAGCAACGTTAAAATTAACCCGAACGGAATAATTGACGATGGCATTTTTGAAATCTGTTTAATTGAATCTTTCCCGAAAATGGCCGCTTTTAAGCTAATGTATAACTTGTACACCGAAACGCCCGAAGACTCGGAATACACACGTATTTTGCCTTGTAAAACGGCTACCATATACAACTATACTGATACGTTGGCGCAAATAGACGGCGAAGTGGTAGAACTAGGAAGAAAAATTGAAGTAAAACTGCTGCCAAAAAGCCTGCGGGTAGTAGTGCCCACCGAGCCGCTCACTTAAAGCGGATTCATTTTCTTGCGGAAAGCAACGGTATACTTATCCGGTGTTCCGGGTCGGGGAGGTTCCAGGGCGCTTAACCATATATTTTCGGAATTAAAGTAATCTACCACAAAAAAGCCTTTATGTTCGTGCACAAAGGTAGCCCGGCCGCCACTTTGCACGAATGCAGTTTTAGATCCCGAGCCGCTTACCAGGTAATGGTTGTTTTTAATGGCAAAATACTGCAGATTATGATCGTGGCCGGCGGCGTAAATAATATTCTTATGTTTATGAAATATCTGTAAAAGCTTTCTGCGAAGGCGCCGGTAACGCGGGTTCGACATGTCTTCTTCGGGGCCGTAGAGTTTACGGTAAACCGGGTAAATAGAACCTGCTACTGGTAACGGTACGTAAAATTTTTTGTGAGCGGCGGTTAACGGAAATAGGTGTTGTTTTAAAGTAAATTTACCGCCATGCATGGCATTACTGTACAAAGGGTGATGAGCCGCAATAATAATTTGCTTTTGTGGGTAAAGAACCAGCAATTCTTCTAACTGCCGGAAAAAATCAGCTTCGGATTGAGTACTGCAGTTAAATGTTTTTCCTATTGGCCGAACTCCTTTTTGTACCCACCATTGCGTATTTATAAAAATTAACATAATGTTTTCCGACAAATGTCGAACTACCGGGCCAGGACAACCACCCGCTGGTAAATAGCAATGAGGCCGGTTTAAATATTTAGTAATATATTCTTCTTGCCGCAGTACGTATTCCAAGCCATTTGCCCGGCCTTTGTTCCAATCATGATTTCCGCTGATAAAAAAAACCTGCCCCGGATATTCCCGCACCAAATCTAACTGTACTTTTAATCGCTTTTCGGCTATCGCCCGTGTTTTATGGCCAATGGGAGGTAAACCAACCGGGTAAATATTGTCGCCTAAAAAAATAAGTGTACCATTATCCGGATTTTCAGTTAACCAGGTACGCAGCAATTTAACAACCGGGTCGTTTTGGGCATCGGTAATATTACCGGTATCCCCAATTAAGCAAATAGAATGTTGGGGTGCTTGTTTGGGGTAAGAAGGAGCATCAGAAAAGAACGAATTTGCTTTTTGTTTATAATAGGGTTTATACCGTAAGTGACGCTCGCGGTACCACGCATAAAGACCAATAGCAACTACCAGGAGGAGTAAGGCCGGTAAAATATATTCCGGAATATGCATAACTTAAAAGCTGCATTTAGTTTATAATCAGAAAAGTAAAGTTTACTTAATAAATACTTAAAAGTTCGGGGGAATCAGGTTTTTAAAATGGCCATTTAATTTAACCCGTTCTTTTAAGCGTTCGGTTTGTTCTATCACTGGTAAAATGGCAATTAAATGAGCCAATACCATTTCCTGGCGTTTGCTCTCCCGCCGAAACTGTAGCAGAATGTACTCTTGTTCTAAAGTTAAGCCTAGTTGGTGGGCAATGTCGTAAATTTTAAAATTTTCGGGCAAATTAATGTATAGGGTGGCGAGTCCTAGAATTTCGTACAAGTGTTGAATTTTCTCCTGAATTTGCACCTTCATTATAGAATCTTCATCATCTGTATCTTGAAGTACTTCTACTTCACCGCCGGCGTATAATTTAAAAGGTAACTGCCGGTAAAAATTAATAATCCGGAACAAGTTGCCTCCTTTGCATTTAATGTCCATTTCGCCACCTGGGTACGTTTTATCTATGCTTTGGACATTCACTTCGGTACCGATTTCGCTTACTCCTTTTTTAAGAAAAGCGGGAATGCCAAACGGTTTACCCGCCGCGAAGCAATCTTCTACCAGTTGTTTATAGCGGGGCTCAAAAATGTGCAGGTTTATCTTTTCGCCCGGATAAACAACAATATTTAAAGGAAATAAAGGTAGAAAATTTGCCATAGTACGAATGGAATGGTGTAGCCTCTTATAGATTTAACCAACTCCGCCCCGGAAAGTTAATGGTATGTATGATTAAATAAGGTAAAAAATGTATGTAAATTTAGTTATTTCTGTGCGGAGAACCTTTGTATTTTTGGGCAATGGTAATGAATCTGAAACTTATCCGTGACCTTACTTTAAAGTTGGTCTTACTATTATTTGTATTAAGTATTTTATGGGTACTGGTTTACAAATGGTTTACGCCTCCGGCAACCCTGCATATGATTGAGCGTCGGGCAAAAGCAGGGCAGGAAAAAAAAGTAAATCCCCGCATTCGGTACGACTTTGTTTCGCTGGAAGATGTTACCCCCAATGTGCCATTGGCGATAATGGCCGCTGAGGATCAACTGTTTTTAGTGCACGACGGTTTCGACTACAAAGCCATTAAAGGAGCTTTTAAAAAAAACTTAAAAAGCAAACGTATTGCTGGAGGAAGTACGATTAGTCAGCAAGTAGCTAAGAACGTTTTTTTATGGCATGGCCGCAGTTACATCCGGAAGCTGGTAGAAGCTTATTTTACCATGCTCATTGAATTTTTCTGGAGCAAGCACCGGATTATGGAAGTATACGTGAATATTGCTGAAATGGGAGATCAGGTTTTTGGCATTGAAGCTGCCGCTCAAAAGTATTACCATACCTCGGCCAAAAATTTATCGGCTTCGCAGGCAGCATTAATTGCTTCTGTACTACCCAATCCAATAAAATATTCGGTAAAAAAACCATCCTCGTACACGTTAAAGAAACGCCGGTTTGTAACGCGTAACATGCGCCTAATGGGCGGCATTACAAGTGTAAAATTACTAATGCAAGACGCTATTTAGTTGCTGGTTGTTGGTTGCTGGTTATTAGTTATATTCTTCTAAAAATTAAGGTTTTTCTTTTTGCCATTTTAATGAAGCTGATCTATTTAAAGAATATATAACCTAGCGAATGGACTGGAAACAAAGAAACTCTAACAACCAATAACTAACAACGAAAAACTAAACCGGTTCTTTGCCAGGTTCCTGGCCTTTGTCTTTTTCTTTTTCCGTTTCTATGGCCGGAATAGCTTCCTGGAAAATTAAGCCGATTTGGGCTGCGTGTTCGGCGGCTTCCACGGTATTATCTACTACCAGCATAGGTACCTTATGATCTTTCATCTCTTCGGAAACAGCTATGGCTATTTTTTCACGTTCGGGAAGTTGCACATCCCGGATGTAAATGGCTAAAATGCGCGACGGAAATTGCTTTACTACTTCGCGGTAAATATTGGCATCTTCCTGACCGCTGTCACCAATTAAAACAAAATTTAGCTCCGGGTAAGTAAGCAGTATGTTCTGTATTTCTTTAAACTTATGGCCCATGTGGCTGGAGCCTATTAATTTATTTTGCAATAGTCCAAAGTCACGGAGCAGGAGCGGACCCGCCGGAATTTCGTTTAAATCCAGGAAATCTTTGAGTAAATCGTACATGTTCCAGGGACTGCTGGAAACGTAAAAAAACGGATTATTGCGCTTGCCGTTACGGCCTAGTTGCAGCGATTTGTAAAACTCTGAGACGCCGGCAAAAGGTAAACGGGTACGGGCATTGTTTAAGAAAACAATCCGCGACATGCCTAATGCGCTGTAAGCGTTACTATGAATAATAGTATCATCAATATCGCTGATAATACCGTATTCCGCATCCGGAGGGGGTACTAAAACCTCGGTGGTAGCGTATATATCCTGGGTGTAAGGAATGGGTGCCTCCAAGAGTTTTACTTCTATGGGGTGCCAGATTTTGTCTAGATGCAAGGTTTCAGAAGGTTCAATGTTGATTACAAAATAACCTTCTCTATCCGAAACAATTTCGTGCTCTTTGCCTTGAAACTCAATTTTTAATCGGGCATTTATTACCTCATCGCTTTCGAATCGCTTATACATGTTCAGCAAGTTATTCAGCACGGTGTCTTTATCGCCGGCCTGAGCAATGCCTTTGTTCTCGAGTACCCGGCCTTTAATATATAGCCGGTTTTGAGTACCATAACTGCGATAAGGTACAATTTGGATCGGATGAAAGTAATTTAACCTTTGCCTTAGCCGTAAAGTAAGATCATCAAATTTCTCTTCTATCTGGCTGATATAATGAACGAAAGTAGTTTTCCAGTCTGACATGGGCGGAAAGTAAAAATCCTAAGAAGAATTCTCCTTAGGATTTACGTGTACTTGGTATTTGGGTTATATTCGTTAATTCAGGCTATTTTTAAATTCCTGATAAGTGGTAGCTCCGGAAGGCTGAGTTTTGCAGCCATCGGCAGCGGCTTTATTGTTAATGGCGTCCACGCGATTACCCGGGTCGGGGTGCGTGCTGAGGAACTCCGGTGTGCGGCCCTGCTGGCCTTCTTTAATAATTTTTTCGAAAAAGCCCGCCGCACCATTACAAGCATAGTAATTAGTAGCACCTAAATAATCAACCGAATACGCATCTGCTTCTTTTTCGGCATCGCGGTCAAATTTTAGAGTAGCCAGATTGGTTGCAATTTGAGTTAAAGTACCCGGATTATCTCCTAGTGCTACGGACAATAAAATGGTTAAGCCATATTGCCGTTGCAATTGCTTAGTAGAATGCCTATGATCGGCGTGCGCAATTTCGTGCCCCAGTACGCCGGCAAATTGATCTTCGTTATCCAAGTATTTTATTAAACCAGAAAAAACGTAAATATGGCCACCCGGAGTGGCAAAAGCATTTAATACGTTATCATCTTTAATAATTTTAGTGTCCCAGGTAAACTCACTGCGGTAGCTTACTTTACCCGAGCTTAAAATTTTATTTACTATACGATTTAAATGGTCGTAGGCTACTTTGTTTCTGGGGTTGGCGGGGTCGAGCAGTTGGCCTTTGGCTTGGTAAGTAGAATCTACTTCGCGCGAAACCTGAGCGCCTAATTTAATATCATCTTCAATAGAAAAATATAATCGGTCGCCGTTCTTATCTTCGGTACAACCTCCTACACTTAATAGGGTGGCTAAGTAACCCAGTAAGGAAATTTTCTTAAAAATTTGAATCATAAAATGCGTTAACTTTAAATGGAAACGATGGTAATTATAGTAACCTATAATAGAAAATTGTGCCATTTTATTGTGGCAGACTATAGTAGGAAAACTTACTTTTTTACTTCACCATTAAGTTTAACAAGTAATCCTAAAGGAAATAACTGAACTAAAGCGGTTTACTGAAGCAGCAACCTAATTGCATTGCGGGTGGAAAATTTCTTTTGGTTTATTAAATAATGGATTTTTAAAAATTAAACATCTTTCCGGAAACTCATATAAATGGAACGCGCAAAAATTACTAGTAGCAACAGCGTTAAAACGGTACATGTAAACATAGCCGAGGTAACCAGCAGGGATATATTTTGAGGCTGCGGAGCAAAAGCATCAGTAAATAGTAAATTTTGCTCCTGATTAAAGGCAGCTGAGGTTAAATGGCCTAGTAAAAAAACAAATACCACACCGCCAGCAACCGCCAGAATAAACGCCTGTTTACGACCTCGGTTCAGAAAATGCCCGATACTGAATCCTAAAAAACCAATTAGAAGACCTTGAATAGCAATAGATTTCGCAAAAGAGCCCATGAAGTAATACGCAATGGCTCCGCTTATAAGACTAACTATTCCCCAAAAAAGAACTAGTAAAGAAGCTCCTTTATATGTCATGTTTAATTGAATAAAAATTGTTAATTAAGTTAAAATTTACCCGCAAAATAGAACCACAAACTTCATCTAAAAAATTGTTTTCATTTACTTTTTAAAGTTTTAAATGTTACCCATAACTTTTATGTGCCAGGTAAGGTAAAGTAAACGAGTTACTTTATAGTTAATGGAAGAAAAAGACGTACATGTACTTTACGCTGATCCGGTACAATCGGCAGCCGAAGCAGGTTTAAGATACATCCCAGATACGGGCAAAGGATTTAATCGCAAAAGAAGCGGAAAAGGATTTACTTACCTGGATACAAAAGGCGAAAAAATTACAGACCCTAAAATTCTGGATCGGTTAAAGAAATTAATCATTCCGCCGGCCTGGGAAAATGTTTGGATATGCCCTTCGCCGAACGGGCATATTCAGGTAACGGGCCGCGATACAAAAGGACGTAAGCAGTATATTTATCATCCGGAGTGGCGCAACACCCGTAGCTTAACTAAATTTAGCCGGATGATTTCTTTTGGAGAAACGCTACCCACCGTTCGCCAGCAAATAGAAAAAGATTTACTAATACAATCCTTAAACCAGCGGAAAGTAACGGCTATAGTGCTAAATCTACTAGATCAATCATTGATTCGGATTGGTAACCGCCAATATGCCGAAGCGAACAAATCGTATGGCCTTACTACTTTGCGCGATAAACACGTAGCAATTGAAGGCGACCAGGTGAAATTTCAGTTTGTGGGTAAAAAAGGCGTGAGCCACGAAATTGATATTAAAGACCGGCGTTTGGCCCGCCTGGTGAAAAAATGTAAAGATATTCCGGGCTTCGACTTGTTCCAGTATTACGACGAAGATGGAACCCGACAAACGCTGGAGTCCGGGCAAGTAAACCAGTACATTCAGGAAATTAGCGGGGCTGATTTTACGGCCAAAGATTTCCGAACCTGGGGCGGAACGGTGTTAATGGTAGAATGCTTAGAAAAGTTACTCGACGAAAAACCGGAATTGGAAAAAGAAAAGTCGGTAAAAGATGCTTTTAAAACAGTGGCTAAAGGATTAGGCAATACTCCCGCTGTTTGCAGTAAGTACTACGTGCATCCGCAGATTCTGGAAATTTTTAAAAACGATCAATTACTCGATTACTTAAAAAAACACGCCGCCGACCAACCCAGCGATCCTTATTTGTCCTCAACAGAGAAAATGGTGATCCAAATGCTAAAAAGTGCTTTACCAAATAGTTAAATGATTGAATTGCTCAATGGTTAAATGGTTAGAGCGCTAATTTTTTAGTAATTAAATTTACTAGCATTAATTCTTACAAGAACAGCAATCTCGCACTTTAACCATTTAACAAATCAACAAGCCGGCAATTCAACTAAATATAATAACCTTATCGCGGTGCTTGGTGCGCAGGTAGCCGCGAATTATTTGCTGAATATCTTTATTATCGTTGTATAGTTTAATGACGCTTTTAAAATCCTCTATGTTAGAAGCGCTAAAAGTTTCGTCAACGAACCCAAAACCTAAGTAGCGGCCGTTTTCTACGCAAACAATGGTACGCTCACCAGGTTCCCGGCCTTTGCCAATAATTACGAAAGAATCATTCTCGTAGGTAAACGATTCTATGGCTTGGTCTACGCGAGCGTTGTATTCTTCCGGCGATTCTTTATTAATGCAGGCTCCTTTGCATTGGTGCACCTGGTAATCAAAGCAAGCGCCATTGGTTTTATATAAATCGCAGAGTTTCTGGCACAAATTGAATTTACCTACTTTATGAAAAAGGAAATCTTTCGATTTAAAATGATTAGATAAAGCAATTATGGGCGGATTAGTTGAGGATACCTTTTGATACGTTAAGCGCTTGTAGCCATTTTGGTCGTAATACGCATAAATGCCGGAATTAAATACACTGCGTCGCTGCTGCCGGTTATAATGTGGTTTTAAGCGTTTTATTTCATCCGATTCAAAAAGCAAAGCTACCAGCTCATTTCCCATTAACTCAAAAGATATATCAGCAATGCGGTTTTTGAATTCAATAGATTTACGGCTTTTAACATCAATGTTAAAATGCTGTATCGCCCTCTTCCGGATGTTTATGCTTTTACCTACGTAAATTATCTCGCCTGTTTCGTCATAAAAATAATATACTCCCGGCGAATCGGGCAGCGCATCAATTTGAGATCTGGAAATCGCGGGCGGCAAAAGCGAAGTCCGCATTTCTTGCGACAGTAATTTTTTGCTGCTCGGTGCTAAAGCATCATCAGAATTAGCAATAGCCGGTTGATTTAATTTTATTAATTTATCAAATAACTTAGCCGTGGCTTCGGCATCGCCAATAGCGCGGTGCCGCATTTGTAGATCTATATCCACGCTTTTACACAATTTGCCTAAGCTATAAGAAGGCAAACCCGGTATAAGCGACCGACTTAAGCGCACGGTGCAAAGCGTTTTACGTTGGTAGTTAAAACCTAAATCGGCGAATTCTTTTTTAATGAAAGAATAATCAAACCGCACGTTGTGGGCCACGAATATTTTTCCTTCGGTGAACTGCACAATTTCTTTTGCTACTTCATGAAACTTGGGTGCTTCCCGTACCATATCGTCGGTGATGCCGGTAAGTTGCGTTATAAAAAAAGGAATAGGCCGCTCCGGATTAATCAAGGTATTATACTGGTCTACTACCTGGTTGCCATCGTGAATAAAAATCGCGATTTCGGTAATCCGGTCCTGGGTAGGTTGCCCTCCGGTTGTTTCGATATCAATAATAGCGTACAATGCGGCTAATTTTAGTTTTAAAAGAAGTATGTTAAAGCATAACAAATGCGAACCAATGCATAGTTTCAACTTAAGTACTTGATTTTAGAGTAATAAACCCTTAATTAATGAGTAAGAATGCTTTAAATTTACTAAAAAAACTAGTATTTACTAAATAGTAGGGCTTCATTTTATTAGCAGGCTAACTTAAATGTCTTTGTGTAGGCAAAAAAAGAGCAGCTAATGTAGCTGCTCCAATCAATAAGTATTAAAGTATTTTTATTAAATAGAACGCTTCATAGTAGTGAGGCGATTTTTAGCTTCTAAAATCTCGCTGTGTTGCTTTTCTACAATGTTTCGGATTTCATTGGGTAAACCTTGCGCATTTAAAGCGGTTTCGTAAGTTTTTAGAGCAGCAGCATCGCCGTTTTCGCATTCACTCAGAATGGCATCGTTGCTGTTTCCCGCAATAGCAGATTTCAGGTTTATCCAGCCCCGGTGTACGGCACCGGCCGCTTCCATGGCAACACTCTCGATGGTAGTATCTGTTTGAGCGCTAATACCATATTGCTGCGCCTGACTTTGTAATTCGCTTACAAACTGCGCCCGTTGTTGAGCTAAATTGCTAAGTTCAGCCTTTAGTTGCGGATCGTTTACGTTTTCGGCGGCAGTTTCGTAGCCTTTCATGCCGTCCTTACAAGTTTCAACCAGGTCGTTAAGCGCCCGCGAAAAATTATCATTTTGATTTACTTCCATCTTTTTATATAAAATAAAGAGTTTTTAAATAAGCATATTGAATAGTAATCTATACTTGATTTAAAAGTTTAAGTTTTAGTAATGAAAGAGTTACTTATTAATACTTATTTAGATACTTTATCCTGTTCTTCTTTTTCTTTCTTCAGATTAAAAATGGTTTTTACCCGGTCAGAAAGCGTAGTAAATACATTAGGCTTTTCTGAATTGCTGTTAATATCGCCCAGTAAAAAACCAAATGGTTCCAAAGGCTCATAGGCGTCGAACAATACTTTTAGAATGGCTATAATCGGAATTGATAAAATCATTCCGGCGGCTCCCCAAATTTCGCCGCCAATAATTAAAGCCAAAACCGCCGCAAACGGATTAATACTTACTTTAGAACCGGTAATATTAGGCGTAATAAAATTACCTTCCAGGAACTGCACAAACGCAAAAATACCAATTACAATAATCGCATCTACCAACGACCCGGTTTGTACTAACGTGTATAAGGCAGGTAAAGCTGCTCCAATTAATATACCTATGTAAGGAATAATAGTAAGGATTGAGGCAAAAATACCAAAGAACACCGCGTACGGAACACCCATAATCATTAAGCCCGTTATGTTGAGTAGGGCAACAATAACAATTACTATAATTAATCCGGAGATGTAGCTTTCTACTACTTTTTGAATATTATCAATGGTAGTAATTAAAGTAGATCGTTTATCGCGGGTAATAAATTTAAACATAAACCGCCGGAAGTGGTCGCGGTAATAGAGCATAAAAAAAATGTAAATAGGAATAATAGTAAGTACACTTAAGGCACCTGTAGTTAAAGATAAAGTGCCCGTTAAAATGGTGGTGCCGGTTTGTTGCAGCGATCCAATATTTTTAGTAAGAAATTCCCGACCGTTGGTAGGTTTAATGCCAAAGTTCTTCAGCAAGAACACCTGTACCTTTTGAATATACTCATTTACCTTATCGGATAAAGTACCTAATTCCTGAATAAAGCCAATTAATTGCGAAGACAACAGCCAGATAAGTCCCCCCAGAAATGCTATTACTACAATTATACAAATTAAAATCGCCACTGGCCGGGGAATACGCCACTTCTCTAAACGTTCGCAAAGCGGCACCAACAACAAAGCAAACAAACCGGAAAAGCAAATAGGTACTAATATAGATTTAAAGGTTTGCAAAAACCAGATCAGCAAAACCAGGCCCAGCAAAATAATAGTGTACTTAAAGTACTTAGGGAAGGAAATTTCCATTTTTTAGTAAAATTTTTAGCATTTAGTATTTTAAATTCCAGAAAATTTAGCTAAATTCATGTAAATAAATGTTAGCTTTTAACTTATAAAGTAGGGGCAAACAGCCAACAAATAGCGTTTTTATTGAACCTGTAAGATGTAAAATTAGTTTACCATAAACAAGTAACAGAAACTCAACTCTTGCTTTGTAATGCAAATTTCATTAGCATTTCTGATGCATAACCTCTAGGCCTTATACGTGCCCCGCTTTCGGGGTTATAAATTTTTTTCTTTACTTTAACATTAAATCTTTTTTAAAACGTCTTTTCTTTAGAATGGCTGAAGTAACAAACAATTATACCGAAGATAGTATCCGCTCCCTAGATTGGCGTGAGCACATCCGGCTCCGGCCCGGTATGTACATTGGTAAGCTGGGCGATGGCTCCTCGCAGGATGATGGTATTTATATTCTGGTAAAAGAAATTATCGATAACTCCATTGATGAATACGTGATGGGGAACGGTAAAACCATTGAAATTAAAATCACCGATCATAAAGTACAGGTGCGCGATTACGGCCGTGGTATTCCGTTAGGCAAGGTAATCGACTGTGTGAGTAAAATTAATACCGGCGGTAAGTACGACAGCAAAGCTTTTCAGAAATCAGTTGGTTTAAATGGGGTAGGTACCAAGGCTACTAACGCCCTGGCCAGTTATTTTAAAGTTCAGTCTGTACGCGACGGTCAGATGAAAGTAGCTGAATTTGAACGTGGGGAGTTACTGAATGACCATCCGGTAATTGAAACTAACCAGCGTAACGGAACCACCATTACCTTCGTGCCGGACGATACCATTTTTAAAAATTATCGTTTTATCCCGGAATACCTGGAAAACCAGATCCGTAATTACGTGTATCTGAATGCGGGCTTAACCATAAACTTTAACGGTCAGAAATTTTATTCCGAAAACGGCCTGAAAGATTTATTGACCCATAAAACCGATATAGAAGCCCTTCGATACGAAATCATCCATTTAAGTGGCGAAGACATTGAGATTGCCTTATCTCACGGTAATGAATACGGCGAAGAATATTATTCCTTTGTTAATGGCCAGTATACTACCCAAGGGGGAACCCACTTAGCGGCTTTTCGCGAATCTATTGCCAAAACTGTTAAAGAATTCTTCAAGAAAGATTACGAGGCTTCGGATGTGCGGGCATCTATAATAGGAGCTATCAGCATACGGGTACAGGAACCGGTATTTGAATCTCAGACTAAAACTAAACTGGGTTCTATTCAAATGGGGCCAGATAGTCCGTCCGTGCGCAATTACATTCATGATTTTGTAAAAGAACACCTCGATAATTTTCTGCACAAAAACCCGGCTGTGGCTGATGCCATGAAACGCCGCATTGAGCAAAGTGAGCGGGAGCGCAAAGACATGGCCGGGATTAAAAAACTAGCTAATCAACGCGCCAAAAAAGCCAACCTGCACAACCGCAAATTGCGCGATTGTCGGGTACATTTTACCGATGAGCAAAACGAAAAACACCTGCTTTCTACCTTATTTATTACGGAAGGGGACTCGGCGAGTGGCTCTATTACTAAATCGCGCAACGTAGATACCGAGGCAGTTTTTAGCTTGCGCGGTAAACCGCTTAATTGCTTTGGCTTAAAGAAAAAGGTAGTATACGAAAACGAAGAGTTTAACCTTCTCCAGCACGCCTTGAATATTGAAGAAAGCCTGGAAGATTTACGTTATAACCGGGTTGTGATTGCTACCGATGCCGACGTAGACGGCATGCACATTCGCTTGCTGCTACTTACCTTCTTCTTACAGTTTTTCCCGGATTTAGTAAAAAATGGCCACTTGTTTATTCTGGAAACGCCTTTGTTCCGGGTGCGCAACAAAAAAGAAACTATTTACTGCTACAACGAAGAAGAAAAGCAGGCGGCCATGAAAAAACTGGGTAAAAACCCAGAAATCACCCGGTTTAAAGGATTAGGTGAGATTTCACCGGATGAGTTTGGTAGGTTTATCGGCGATAATATTCGATTAGAACCGGTTATTTTAAATACCGAAACTTCTATCCAGAAAATACTGAGTTATTTTATGGGTAAGAACACACCGGAACGTCAGAATTTTATTATCGACAACCTCAAGGTAGAAAAAGACATTGTTGAGGACGTAGAAGAGGAAGTTTATGCTTAAGGATACTGAAAATGAGAATGATGCGCTGTTGAACGGAGAAGAACCGTTTGCCGGCGAAGAAAAGATACACGAAATTACCGCCGTTGATGGCATGTACCAAAATTGGTTCCTGGATTACGCTTCGTACGTAATCCTGGAGCGGGCCGTACCCGCCATTGAAGACGGCTTAAAACCTGTGCAGCGTCGCATCCTGCACGCCATGAAAGAAATGGATGATGGTCGCTTTAACAAAGTGGCCAACATTATTGGGCAAACCATGCAGTATCACCCGCACGGCGATGCTTCTATTGGCGATGCGATCGTGAACTTAGGTCAGAAAGATTTACTAATTGAAACTCAAGGAAACTGGGGCGATGTGCGCACCGGCGACAGTGCAGCCGCTGCCCGTTACATTGAGGCAAGGTTGTCTAAATTTGCCTTAGATGTAGTTTACAACCCCGATACCACAGTCTGGCAGGCATCTTACGATGGCCGCAAAAATGAACCGGTGACTCTACCGGTTAAATTTCCATTGCTGCTGGCCCAAGGTGTGGAAGGTATAGCGGTAGGTTTATCTACCAAGATCATGCCCCACAACTTTAAGGAGTTGGTCCGGGCATCTATTGATGTTTTAAAGAAAAAACCTATTCAGCTATTTCCGGATTTCCCAACGGCTGGAATGGTAGACGTTACGGATTACAAAGGAGGAGTTCGGGGGAGCCGCATCCGAATTCGGGCTACAATTGAGAAAGTTGATAAAACTTTACTCATTATCCGGGATGTGCCATACGGCACCACTACCACGGCGCTGATGGAGTCCATTGTAAAAGCCAGCGAGAACAATAAAATCAAAATTAAAAAGGTAATCGATAACACCGCGGCTAACGTGGAAATTCACGTGCAATTGCCACCTGGTGTATCTCCCGACTTAACAATTGATGCGCTGTATGCCTTTACCGATTGTGAGATTTCAATCTCGCCTAATACTTGCGTTATTATTGATGATAAGCCTCATTTCTTAACGGTAGAGGAAGTGCTAAGAATTTCTACCCAAAAAACGGTAGATTTATTACAGCGCGAACTAGAGATTAAGTTGGCCGAACTCGACCAGAAATGGCATATGTCGTCTTTGGAGAAAATTTTCATCGAAAACCGTATTTACCGCAAAATAGAAGAATGTGAAACGTGGGAGGCAGTACTCGAAGCGATTGATAAAGGATTAAAGCCTTTCAGAAAGTTATTACGCCGGGATGTTACCACTGAAGATATCTTACGACTGACCGAAATTAAAATTAAGCGAATTTCGAAATACGATTCCTTTAAAGCGGACGAGTACATTAAAAAGCTGGAAGAGGAAATGGCCGAAACCGCCGATAATCTGGCTAACATTATTCGCTTCTCTATTTCTTATTTTGAAAATTTAATTAAGAAATATGGTACTGGTAGAGACCGCAAAACGCAGATTCGCACCTTTGATGTTATAACCGCGCAAAAAGTAGCTATTGCTAACCAGAAGTTGTATGTAAACCGAACCGATGGGTTTGTAGGTTATGGCTTGAAAAAAGATGAATCGGTAGAGTTTGTAACCGATTGCTCCGATATGGACGATGTTATTGCGATTACCAAAGACGGTAAGTTCCGGGTAACCAGAATTGCGGAGAAAACCTTTGTGGGCAAAGACATTATTTATGCAGGTATCTACAATAAAAATGATGAACACATGGTGTACAACATGATTTATGTAGATGGTAAAACCGGTATTTCCTTCGCAAAACGTTTCTCTGTAACCGGTATTACCCGTGATAAAGAATATGATTTAACGAAAGGCAATAAAGGCACCAAAGTACATTATCTAACCGCCAATCCCAACAGCGAATCAGAAGTGGTGAATATAACGCTTACCCCAGCTTCCACGGCGCGGGTTAAATCTTTTGATTTTGACTTTGCTGAGTTAATGATTAAAGGCAAAGGTTCCTTGGGGAATACCGTTACTAAATACCCGGTTAAGAAAATAGTGCAGAAAAGCCGGGGTGAATCTACTTTAGGTGGCCGGGAAATTTATTACGACGAAGTAATTGGCCGTTTAAACACTGAATCGCGTGGCAAATACCTGGGCTCGTTTAATACAGAAGATACTATTCTGGTGATATATAAAGATGGTTCCTATGAACAAACGTCATTTGAATTAACTAACCATTATGATGTAGCTAATATCGAAATTATTCAAAAGTTCGATCCGGAAAGCGTAATCTCAGCGGTTCACTACGATGGGGAAAATAAATATACCTATGTAAAACGTTTTAAAATCGAGACTTCTACCATTGGTAAAAGATTTGTATTTATCAGTGAAAACAAAGGTTCTAAATTGGTTTCCGTTTCCGCTCACCCGGAACCACAAGTAGAAATTAAATTTCAGGGCGATAAAAAATCAGAAAAAGAAACTGAAAATATATTGTTAAATGAATTTATTGACGTAAAAGGTTGGAAAGCTACTGGTAATAAATTAAATTACTTCAGAATTTTTGGCATCAGCCTACTCAAACCCACTTCCGAAGATATTATAAGTAAACCTGTAAAAGGTTTGTCTCCGCGCCGGATAGCAAAACCAGACGCCGTAGCTCTTGCTTTGGAAGATAATCTGGTGGGAGTGCAACCTGATTCTCAAAATACTGAAAAACTGTTAGTAGATAGTTCCGTAGAAGATAATGCTGCTTCTCCGGAATCAAAACCAAAGAAGCGACAACTAAATTTATTTTAATTATAGAATTTCAAAGTTAGTATGATAAAGGTCTGGAACAAATCGTTTGGTGTGTGGCTCGTGTTGATGTGTATTTGTTGCCGGGCCTTTTCTCTTAACACCTCTGATGAACTTGTTCGGGAGGCTAATCAACTATTAGGCGAATACAAAGATGCTGAAGCGCTTCAAAAATTTGAAGAAGTTTTGGTGGTAAATCCTGATCATTACGAAGCCCTGTATAAAGTTAGTTTATTACACTCCCGGATTGGATTACGCTACTCGGATGAATTACAAAAAGGAGAGCATTTTATTTTAGCAAAAGACTTTGCTGAAAAAGCTTTAAAAGTAAAAAAACAAGGTGCTGAATCTAATTATGTAATGGCCTTAGCTCTGTCAAATTTATCTTTTGTTTCTGGTGCTAAAGCGCGGATTAGTAATTTAAAAGAAATTAAATCTTATATAGATAAATCTTTAGCTTCTAATCCTAACTACGCCAATTCGTGGCATTTATTAGGTCGCTGGCATTATAAGGTGGCCAACATGAATGTATTTGAGTGTGCCATCTCTAAATTAATTAAAGGCTGTACTAAGTCGGAGGCAAGTAACAAACAAGCGGTTAATTGCTTTCAAAAAGCCATAAAATTAGATGGTAGCAATCTTAATTATTATTATGATCTGGCAATTGTTTACCGCGAAATGAAAGAGGTAGACCAGAGTATTGCCATATTACAAAACGCTATGCAAGTGCAACCCATCACCACTGAAGATTTAGAACTTAGCCGTCGATGCAAAGTGATGCTTAATAACCTGAGTCCTAGTTAACAAGTAAATATCTTAAAAAAAAAAAAAGCCGGTTAATGCCGGCTTTTTTTATGTGCTATTCTATACACTACTTTCGCACGTTTTAATTATCTTCATTTTAAAATTTATAAAAAATATTAACATATGAATAAAAAAACTGGTTTGTTGAAAACTAATGAACCGGTATAAGGTTATTTTAAATATTTGAATTTAATTTTGCCTTCTAATTCTTTGAGCTTTGTATAAGTTTTTATTTATAGCAATTCTTGTACTCTCGGTATTAACTTCTCGAGCTCAAAACCGAATTTTTGGTAAAGTAACCGATGCTGCAACCGGCGAAGTACTTCCTTTTGTAAATGTTTATATAAAAAACACTAACATTGGTACCACTACCGACGATAAAGGCACGTTTAACATTAAGCTTTCTAAACTCCCCGATTCGCTAACTGTTTCTTTTGTTGGTTATCGTACTTTATCTAAAGCACTTAAAAGAGGTGTAAGCGTACAGGAACTTAACTTTAAACTATTTGCCAGCACGTTAAATCTGCAGGAAGTAGTAATTCGGCCCGGCGAAAATCCTGCTTTTAAGATTATGCGCCAGGTAATCGAACATAAAAAAACGAACGATAAAAGGCGCTTGCGGGCATACCAATTTGAGGCGTACACCAAAATGCAATTTGATATTGATAACCTGGCGCCTAAAAAGAAGAAAATTGGCTTACGTACGGCACTATCTGCTGTAGTAGATTCGCAAATGTATATCCAAAGCAATGATGGGAAGAAAGTTTTACCTTTCTTTATTTCTGAATCCGTATCAGATTTCTACTATAACCGTGACCCCCGCAAAACCAAAGAAATTGTGAAAGCCTCTAAAGTTACGGGTTATGGTATTCAGGACGGTAATTTAGTAGCGCAGGTAATTGGCAACTCGTATCAGGATTATAATTTTTACCAAAACTACGTAAGTGTTCTGCAAAAAAACTTTATTAGTCCAATGGCCGATGGGTGGAAAAGTGCCTATGAGTATGATTTAGTAGATAGTGTTTACATTGGTAAAACCCGTTGCTATAAAATTAAAATAGAACCTAAACGGGCTCAGGATTTAGCTTTTAACGGCTCTATCTGGATTGCCGATTCGTCGTTTGCCTTACGAAAGATTGATGTACTGGTCAGTAAAGCGGCCAATATTAACTTTGTGGAAAAAATTCATTTGGTTCAGGAAGCTTTGCCCGTTACCGGAGGAACTTGGTTACCCTCCAAAACGGATTTAACCATGAATCTGGCTCGTATTAGTGAATCCCGGCCCGGAATTATTGCTAAAATTAATACTTCGTGTAAAAACATATTAGTTAATCAAGAGCAAAAACAAAGCTTTTTTGATCAACCCATTGTGCTGGCTGATAAAGCAAATAGTAGTTCGGAAAGTTTCTGGGAACAAAGCCGGCACGACACTTTAACCGCCGTCGAAAAGCAGGTTTATTCTTTAATAGATTCAATTAAATCTACTCCCCGCATTAAACACATTACCAAAGTAGTTACGGTATTAGCCACCGGTTACTTTAAAGCTGGGCCTATTAACATTGGTCGGTATCCGTATTTTTACGCCCACAATAATGTGGAAGGGCATCGGTTTCAGGTGGGAGGCAAAACCAACATTGATTTTAGTAATAAATGGGAATTAAAAGGTTTTGCAGCTTACGGCACTCTGGATAAAAGATTTAAATACGAAACATCGGCTCGCTTTATAATTTCCCGCAAAAAGTGGAGCGAAGTGGGTTTTACCCGCAAAGAAGATGTTGAACGAGTTGGTTTAATGTCGGAGAAATTAGAGGATAGTTACTTTTTGACGGGTTTTTCCCGGTTTGGCGATTTAAGACGCCCTTTTTATTTAACCCAAACGAGCGGGTATTTGCAACGTGATATTTTTCCGGGTTTAAGGCAGCGCATTTCACTTAGTAACCGCATTTTCAAACCGGAATATGATTTTGCATATTACCGGCAGGAAGGCGAACAACCAAAAGTTTTAACCCGTGATTTTTCGAGTACGACTGTAACTTTTTTTACTCGTTACGCCCAGAACGAAGTATTTGTACAGAACGACAACGAACGGATAAGTTTAGGATCAACTACGCATTGGCCAATTTTTACTTTTAAATACACTTTAGGTTTAAACGGTTTATTTGGCTCTACAGTAGATTACCAACGTATTGATGTGGGGGTAAAACATGATTTTGTGATGGGCCGTTTAGGAAATGCAATATACCGTCTAGAAGCAGGTAAAATTTATTCTCCCGTACCGTATCCTTTGTTAGAAAATCATTTGGGTAACGAAACGCCTTTTTATTATGCTCAAACGTTTAACCTGATGAATTATTTTGAATTCGCCAGTGATACGTACGCTTCGTTGCATTACGAGCAATATTTTGAAGGTTTACTTTTTAACCGCTTGCCTTTAATCAAGAAGTTAAAATGGCGAATAGTAGGTACTTCTAATGTGTTATACGGCCAGTTAAGTAAAGAAAATCAAGCTCTAATCTCACCCGTTGGCTATAATGGAACTCCACAGGAACCCGTTGGAACCTTAAACAAAACGCCTTACGTTGAAGCTGGTTACGCCATAGAAAACATCTTTAAAGTGTTGCGAATTGATGCTTTTCACCGGGTAACTTATTTGCAAAATCCAGATGTTAAGAAATTTGGTTTAAAATTTTCTTTGCAGTTTAAGTTGTAAAATAGCTTTACTTTTCTCAGAAGAGAACAATATCTCAAATATAAATAATGCGAATATCTGCTAGAATTGCCCATATTATTTAGTAAGTAGTAAGTACATAAAACTTAGATATTTTAACTATTCTGAAATGCGCACGTAAAGTTGCCCGAAGTTAAGGTTTCTATTTCTGAATTTTGTTTAAAAACTATCCACTCAAACGTATCACATTAAAAATCAAAAATCGATAATTTTCCTGCAGGTATATTCATTAAGCTTTAGCGGCAGCATGTTAAAACAAATTTTACTTTTTTTTATTGGCAGTCTTTTCTTTTCGTCCTGTTCTTCTCCGGAACAAAGTCAGGATAAAATGATTGATTTTCAAAAAGTAAAATACGATCCTGCTTATACACTTAAAGAAATTAGCGCCGCCATTAACCGCGATCCTCATAATGCTACCCATTATTTTAAGCGGGCTCAGTTTTATGTGGAGGCCAATAACTATACAGCAGCGCTAAAGGATATCAACCAAGCCATTGCTCAGGACGAAGAAAAAGGTGAATACTATTTTCGGAAAGCACAAATTCTACGTAAAACAGGAAATTACGCCGCCGCTCTTACTGCCGCAACCCGGGCCGAAGATTTAAATTTCCGGAGTACAGATTTAGATGTGCTATTAGGAGAACTCTATTTATTTAGTAAAAAATATGGCATGGCATTGCAGTATTTGAACGATGCAGCCGAAGAAACTCCGCAAAACGAATACATTTATTTTTACCGGGGTTTAGCTTACGCTCAAACCAGAGACACTATGGCTGCCATTCGTAATTTTAAGTCGGCCATTCGCCGGTCACCGGATTTAGTAGAAGCTTATAACCAATTGGTAAAAATTTATTTTGCCAGAAAAGAAGATGCTCTTGCCTTAGACTACCTGCGGGCGGGGCAAAAACAAGATTCTGCTAACGCGTATTTATGGTTCTACCGAGGCGAGTACTATAATAACTTAAAGCAGGTAGATAGCGCTTACATTAGTTACCGAAATGCAATAAAATACGATTCTTTGTTATATCTTGCCCGCCAAAGACTAGGAATATTAGCTTTTAATAAAAATAAATATTCCGAAGCTGCTGCTGAAATAGAAAAGGCCTTAAAACATTCGGATAATTTACCCCAGGCACATTTAGTTTTAGGTGAAAGCTATGAAAGAACCGGAAAATTAGAACAAGCCTTGGCCCATTACCAATGGATTTATAAACGGGAACCGGAGAACATAAAAGCCATGTGGGGCGTACGGCGCACCATGTACCAGTTATATAAAATAAAACGCGATAGTTTGCGTCAAGACGAAAAAGAAAGACGAGATAGTTTGCTGGCTATATTTAGAGCGCGCCGGCAAGCGCAGGCAGAAAATAAGAAAATACAAAAAATAAAGAATGATTAATATTACATTACCCGATGGCTCCGTAAAACAATACGAGGCCGGCGTAACAGGTCACGAAATTGCTGCCGGAATTAGTGAAGGTTTGGCGCGCAATGTTTTGGCTGCTAAAGTAAATAATGAAATTGTAGAATCTAATCGGCCAATTACGCAGGATGCTACTGTTCAGTTGCTGACCTGGAACGACGTGGAAGGAAAAGCTACGTATTGGCATTCTTCGGCCCACTTAATGGCCGAAGCTCTGGAAGCTTTGTATCCGGGTGTTCAGTTTGGCATAGGTCCTGCCATTGAAAATGGTTTTTACTACGATATTGATTTAGGTGATCGCCAGCTTTCGCAAGATGATTTTGCGGCCATTGAGCAGAAAATGTTAGAATTGGCCCGAACAAAAAGCCCTTACGAACGCAAAGCAATTTCCAAAGCCGATGCTATAGCTTACTTTACCGAAAAAGGAGATAAGTATAAATTAGATTTACTGCAAGATTTGCAGGATGGTACCATTACTTTTTACACCCAAGGTAATTTTACTGACTTATGCCGCGGTCCGCATATCCCGAATACGGGCTTTATAAAAGCAGTGAAGCTCATGAACGTGGCGGGTGCTTATTGGCGAGGCGACGAAAAAAGTAAACAGCTTACCCGGGTTTATGCTATTACCTTCCCTAAGCAAAAAGATTTAACGGAATACCTCGAAAGACTGGAAGAAGCTAAACGGCGCGATCACCGGAAATTAGGGAAAGAACTGGAATTATTTGCTTTTTCGGAGAAAGTAGGCATGGGTTTGCCCTTGTGGCTGCCCAAAGGTACTGCTTTGCGCGAACGCCTTGAAAATTTTATGCGGCGGGCTCAGGTGAAAGCTGGCTATCAGCAAGTAGTTACGCCGCATATTGGTAGTAAAGAATTGTACGTTACTTCCGGGCACTACGAAAAATATGGTAAGGATTCCTTTCAGCCTATTCATACGCCAAATGAAGGCGAAGAATTCTTATTAAAACCCATGAATTGTCCGCATCACTGCGAAATTTATAAAGTTAAACCCCGTTCATATCGCGATTTACCTCTTCGCTTAGCTGAATTTGGTACCGTTTACCGCTACGAACAAAGTGGGGAGTTGCACGGTTTAACCCGGGTACGGGGATTTACCCAAGACGATGCGCATATTTTCTGTCGGCCCGATCAGGTGAAGCAGGAATTCAACAAGGTAATTGATTTGGTTTTATACGTGTTTAATGCCCTTGGATTCGAAGATTATACCGCTCAAATTTCTTTACGTGATCCAATTAACCGCTCTAAGTACATTGGCAGCGACGAAGTTTGGGAAAAAGCCGAAAGTGCTATAATAGAAGCAGCGCAAGAAAAAGGTTTGCCTACTGTTACTGAATACGGCGAAGCTGCTTTTTACGGTCCTAAACTGGATTTTATGGTAAAAGATGCTTTAGGAAGAAAGTGGCAATTAGGTACTATTCAAGTAGATTATAATTTGCCTGAGCGCTTTCAATTAGAATATACCGCGTCTGACAACACTAAACAACGGCCTGTTATGATTCACCGGGCACCTTTTGGTTCGATGGAGCGTTTTGTAGCAGTGTTAATTGAACATTGTGCCGGTAACTTCCCCCTTTGGTTAAGTCCAGAGCAATTTGCTATTTTACCTATTTCGGAAAAGTACCACGATTATGCCCAGGAAGTTTACGAGCGCTTGTTACAGGAAGATATTCGTGGTCATATTGATACCCGGGACGAAAAAATTGGCCGTAAAATACGGGATGCAGAAGTACAAAAAATTCCTTACATGATTATTGTAGGGGAGAAGGAGCAGGAAAATAATATTATTGCGGTTCGGAAACACGGCATCGGCGATATGGGAAACTTAACAGTGGACCTTTTTATCAGTAATTTTAAGTCGATGGTAGAGGATATTTTAAGTAAAAAGTAAAATTTACTTTCAAAATATATTATTTTATGCGATATTCGCACCTTAATTGTAAAATGTTAAACTTAAACGAGTAAAACTATAAATCCTACAAATAAACGCCCCGGACCCAGAGCGGTCGTAGAGGAGCCTTATAAGATAAATAACCGAATTATAGCGCGGGAAGTACGTTTGGTTGGTGATAACATTCAGCCAGGTATTTATTCGCTTACCCAGGCGCAGGCAATTGCCCGGGAGCAAAATCTGGATTTAGTTGAGATTTCGCCCAAAGCAGAACCACCGGTTTGTCGTATTGTAGATTACTCTAAGTTTAAGTACGACATCAAGAAGAAGCAACGGGAATTAAAAGCTAAAACGCAGAAAGTAGTCCAAAAGGAAATACGTTTTGGCCCTAATACAGATGACCACGATTTTGAATTTAAAGTAAAACACGCCAAAGCGTTTTTAGAAGGGGGTGCTAAAGTAAAGGCTTACGTCCATTTTGTGGGCCGCACTATTGTATTTAAAGAACGCGGTGAACTGTTGTTACTTAAGTTTGCCCAGGCTTTAGAAGAATATGCCAAAGTAGAGCAAATGCCTAAGCTGGAAGGAAAACGAATGTTTTTGTTTTTAGCTCCTAAACCAAAAAAATAAATCTGGCTGCAGTATTTGTGCAACTACGTTTAAAAAGAATTTTAACAACTAAATAAATAAAATGCCTAAAGTAAAAACTAAATCTGGTGCTAAAAAGAGATTTTCTCTGACCGGAACGGGCAAAATAAAGCGCAAACACGCTTTTAAAAGCCACATTCTGACAAAGAAAACAACGAAGCAGAAAAGAAGTCTGACTCATGTTGGTTTAGTAAGTGATGCTGACCTGGGACGGGTTAAAGCAATGCTTAACCTTTAATAGAAAATAGCTAACCAGTTTAGATTGGTTAAATAATTTTCTTGTAATTAAATTATTTATCACCCGGGGCCTGGTTTAAAAAGTATTTGTAAAAATCACCACTCTCCAAAAACAGTAAGAAATGCCAAGATCAGTAAACGTCGTTGCTGCCCGACAAAAAAGAAAGCGCATCATGAAGCTGGCAAAAGGTTATTTCGGACGTCGTAAAAACGTTTGGACCGTAGCCAAAAATGCCGTAGAAAAAGGTTTATTATACGCTTACCGCGACAGAAAAGCTAAGAAAAGAGATTTCCGCGGTTTGTGGATTCAACGTATTAATGCGGGTGTCCGGGAATATGGATTATCTTATTCTCAATTTATGGGCAGCCTTAAAAAGGCTAACATTAACTTAAACCGCAAGGTTTTAGCTGATTTAGCCCTGAATCACCCGGAAGCTTTTAGAGGTATTGTTGAGAAAGTTAAATAGTACTTTAAAGAAAGGAAGAAAAGCTTAACCTTGGGTTAAGCTTTTTTTTTGCTTTTTAGTTATTGTTTTCTTTTTAGAAGTTTTCGGTATACATTTAGTAAATAGGAAGTTCTCTAACGGATTTTTACATTCATCTGCAATTTGTTTGCTTTTTGATTAAAAAGTTTAACCGTTAAAAACCTTAAGACGAACCGCTTCGAAATAAAAAAGCCTCTAAACATAAAGTTTAGAGGCTTGTAGCGGGGAGGGGAGTTGAACCCCTGACCTCAGGGTTATGAATCCTGTGCTCTAACCAACTGAGCTACCCCGCCTTGAAATTCGGAGTGCAAATGTAGACATAACAATATTATATAAGCAAGTTTTTAAAATAAAATAATTTGATTTAATTAAAGGAGCGAATTTAATACTACCAGGCTTATGATTATGAGCAAATTTAAGTACACCAATGAATACCCAATCAATGCTTCAGCCCGGATGATTTATCCGTACTTAAGCACTGCCTCTGGTTTAGCCCAATGGTTCTGCCACGATGTTCGGCTAAATGAAGATAAACTATTTAATTTTATTTGGGATAACCAAAATCATTATGCTGAAATGAACAGTCATCGAACGAATAAGTCGGTGCGGTTTGTTTTCTTAAATGATCAGAAGCTCCACGAGCCAGATCCTAATTACATGGATTTTTGCATCGAAACGAGTGAACTTACCCAAGAGCATTATCTTCGAGTAATTGATTATTCCGATGAAACGGACTTAGTGGAATTGAATGAAATGTGGGATGGTTTAATTCAAGGTTTACGGGATATAATTGGCGGTTAAATAACGTTATATACTCGTGAATGCAGAGTGCCTGTTTATGAGTTGCATTTTGCTTTACCCTGTTAAACCTAAATTTACGATTTGTTTTGTATACTATTTTCAAAGGTATACGGAATGATCTTGCTTGTATGAAAAAATTAGATAAGCTTATACTACGCTCTTTTATTGGTCCTTTCTTGTTAACTTTTGCGGTAGTAGAATTTATTTTACTTACCCAATACATGCTAAAATACCTCGATGATTTAGTAGGTAAAGACTTAGGCTTTTTTGTAATTGCGCAGCTTTTAATGTATTTTAGCTTAAACATGGCCCCGGTAGCCTTGCCTTTAGCCGTGCTGATTTCTTCCCTGATGACGTATGGCAATTTAGGCGAACACCACGAATTAACGGCTATTAAAACTTCTGGTATTTCTCTTATTCGTATCCTGCGACCCGTTTTTATTTTTACTTTTTTTCTGAGTATTGCAGCATTCTATTTTAACAATAAAATAGTACCTAAGGCGAATTTAAAAGCCTACAGTTTACTATGGGATATTCGGCAAAAAAAGCCTTCGCTGGATATTCGGGAGAATATATTTTATAATGGCATTCCGGGTTACAGTATAAAAGTAACTGAAAAATTAGGAGATGAAGGCGATATCTTGAAAGGGGTAATGATTTATGATCATTCCAGCGGTAGAGGAAACACCAGCGTTATTATCGCGGATTCCGGTCGGATGTATACCAAATTCAACGACCAGTATTTAGCTTTCGATTTGTTTCGGGGTAAAATTTACGCAGAACAGACTTCTAATACTGGTAATGATAACCAAGCGGGATTTGTTCGCCAGAAATTTACCTCTCAGAAAATGTTATTTAATTTGTCCTCCTTTAACCTCGATCGTACCCGCGAGGATTTGTTTAAAGGTAGCCGGATGATGTTAAATATCAAAGAGCTCCGGCACGTAACCGATTCTTTACAAAAGCAATTAAAGCAGGAACGCAAATTAGTAGCGCCCAACTTAGGCCCTTATTACGCCTATTTTAAAGCAGATTCTCTTAGAAGATTGCAGACGCCAAAGATAACGGCTATTTCTAAAAGGCCTTTACCGGCACCAAACCCTAATATTATTTCTTTGGCTGCCAACAAAGCGCGGAATATAAAAAGCTTTACTACGGCATATACCGAAAAAATGAAAGTAACGTACCGCGAAAGCAATAATTACCAGATTGAGATATTTCGCAAATTTACGCAATCAGCGGCCTGCGTGATTATGTTTCTAATTGGAGCACCATTAGGAGCAATTATAAAGAAAGGTGGCTTAGGAATGCCCGTACTTATCTCTATTTTGTTTTTTATCATCTTCTACGTATTAACCATATTAGGTGAAAAATGGGGGCGCGAAGGTATTGTAATGGTGGGAGCCGGAATGTGGGCTGCTAATTTAATACTGCTTCCTATCGGCTTATTTTTCCTGTTCCAGGCTCGAAACGATTCTAGTTTGTTAGAAATTGATTTTTGGCGCCGTTTAACTTTACGCCTGAAGCGGAATAAATTATAATACCCGGCAATTATAAAGTAAATTATTTTAAATAATCTAAAAAAATACTTACCTTTGCCGCCTAATAGAAACGACAAAGAAAGATATTTTAAGTAAACAATACCCGATGAAATTAACTACCGAAGCGAAACAAGAAATTTTTGAAAAGAACAGCTTACAAAAGTCTAAAACCGAAACAGGTTCTGCTGAATCCCAAATTGCTTTGTTTACTCACCGTATAAATCACTTAACGGAGCATTTGAAAGAAAATAAAAAAGATTTCTCTACCCGTTTAGGTCTATTAAAACTGGTAGGTAAAAGAAGAAGGTTACTCCACTACCTGTCCAACACCGAAATTGAAAGATATCGGGCCATTATCAGCGAATTAGGTATTAGAAAATAAAAAGATTAGGGAATTCAATTTACGGATTCCCTAATCTTTTTTACATGCCCGTTATTTTCAATTTTAAATTTGTTTAAGGGCAAACGGCCCTTTTATGTATTTTCCATAATATATGTCTTATAACGCTATATATAAAACAATAACTTTAACCGATGGCCGGGAGATAACCATTGAAACCGGCAAACTCGCCAAACAAGCCGACGGAGCAGTAGTCGTAAAGATGGGTAATACCATGTTGTTGGCTACCGTGGTTTCGGCGAAAGAAGCCCGGGAAGGCACGGATTTCTTACCTTTATCCGTTGATTATCAAGAAAAATTTGCTTCCTCCGGTAAAATTCCGGGAGGTTTTTTAAAGCGGGAAGCGCGCCTGTCTGACTACGAAATTCTTATTAGCCGGCTAGTCGATCGCGTTCTTCGTCCTATGTTCCCGGAAGATTATCACGCCGATACACAAATTTTAATAAATTTAATTTCAGCTGATACAGATATTTTGCCTGATGCCTTAGCTGGTTTAGCAGCTTCAGCGGCCTTAGCTGTATCGGATATTCCTTTCAACGGACCTATTTCTGAGGTTCGGGTAGCCCGGATTGATGGACAATACGTTATCAATCCTTTAGGATCAGACTTAGTGCGGGCCGACATTGATATTATGGTAGGTGGTTCGGCGGATAGCATTGCCATGGTAGAAGGTGAAATGAGCGAAGTTTCGGAAGAAGAAATGCTCGAAGCTATTCGCGTAGCGCATGATGCTATTAAGATTCAATGCCAGGTTCAGGTGGAATTAGCGCAGGAAGTGGGTAAGTTGCAAAAACGAGAATACTCACACGAAACACACGACCCAGACTTAAAAGAACGTTTGCGTGCTGAATTATACGATAAAGTTTATGCGGTTGCCAGATCAGGTAATAGTGTAAAATCAGAACGTAAAGTTGCTTTCCGGGCGATTATTGATGAATTCATTGCTGCTTTGCCCGAAGAGCACGAAATTAATTTAGGATTACTAAAAACGTATTACCACGACATCGAAAAAGAAGCCGTACGGAACGTAGTTTTAGACGAACGGGTTCGCTTGGATGGACGTAAGTTAGATGAAATTCGGCCTATTTGGTCTGAGATCAATTACTTGCCTTCTACGCATGGCTCCGCCATATTTACCCGTGGCGAAACGCAATCATTAACCACAGTTACTCTGGGAACCAAGCTGGATGAACAAATGATCGATAGCGCTATGTTTTCGGGCTATAACAAATTTATTTTACATTATAATTTCCCTGCTTTTTCAACGGGCGAGGTAAAGCCAAACCGGGGGCCTGGACGGCGCGAAGTTGGCCATGGTAACTTAGCTATGCGGGCTTTGCGCAAAGTATTGCCATCCGAAACCGAAAACCCATATACAATCCGTATTGTTTCTGATATACTGGAATCAAATGGTTCCTCTTCTATGGCTACTGTTTGTGCGGGTTCTTTAGCTTTAATGGATGCCGGCGTAAAAATAAAGAGTGGCGTATCGGGGATTGCTATGGGTTTAATTACCGATAAAGAAAGCGGTAAATTTGCTGTACTATCCGATATCTTAGGCGATGAAGATCACTTAGGCGATATGGACTTTAAAGTAGCTGGTACGAAAGACGGTATTACAGCCTGTCAAATGGATATCAAAGTTCAAGGGCTATCTTTTGAAGTTCTTTCCCAAGCTCTGGCACAAGCCAAAGCGGGACGGATACATATTCTGGGTGAGATGGCTAAAACCATTGCCGAAACTAATCCGGATTATAAGCCGCATACTCCACGCTCTTACAATATTGTTATTGATAAAGAATTTATCGGAGCTATTATTGGACCAGGCGGAAAAGTAGTTCAGCAAATACAAAAAGATACGGGTGCTACCATTGTTATTGAAGAGAAAAACGATAAAGGCCATGTAAATATCTTTGCCAATAACCAACAAGCTATGGATGAAGCCGTAAGTAAAGTAAAGGCTATTGTATCCGTTCCGGAAATTGGGGAAGTATATATTGGTAAGGTAAAATCAATTCAGCCTTATGGTGCTTTTGTTGAGTTTATGCCGGGCAAAGATGGTTTGCTGCATATCTCCGAAGTAAAATGGGAACGCTTGGAATCAATGGATAACGTTTTAGAAATTGGCGAAGAAATAAAAGTAAAACTGGTTGATGTAGATAAAAAAACCGGTAAATTTAAGTTGTCGCGTAAAGTGTTAATACCTAAAGCCGGCGAACAAGCCCAAACAAATTCTTAAAGAATCGAACTTATTCTGGTATAGCGGTGGTTTCCTTTCTGGGGCCACCGTTTTCTGGTTTAACTTAATGCGAGTAGTTCCTTGGCTTAATTCACCTGAAATTTGATTTTAGCTTCATTTAATATTTTTGAAGATTAAGTACTTTATATATTTTCATAAAATATTAGTAAATCTAAATTCATTTTTTAAACATTTTTTGCTGAAAACACTTTAATACCAAATAATAAAATTTACGACATACTCTAATGAGACAACTTAAAATAAGTAAACAAATCACTAACCGCGAGAGTCAGTCGCTGGATAAGTATCTACAAGAAATTGGTAAAGTTGATTTGCTTACTCCTGATGAAGAGGTTACGTTAGCTCAAAGAATAAAAGAGGGCGACCAGTTTGCTCTTGAAAAATTGACCAAAGCTAATTTACGCTTTGTGGTTTCGGTAGCGAAACAGTATCAAAATCAAGGTTTATCTTTAGGCGATTTAATCAACGAAGGTAACTTAGGTTTGATTAAAGCAGCTAAACGTTTTGATGAAACCCGGGGATTTAAATTTATTTCTTACGCCGTTTGGTGGATTCGTCAGTCTATTCTTCAAGCTTTAGCCGAGCAATCCCGGATTGTGCGTTTGCCTTTAAACCGGGTTGGTTCTTTAAACAAAATATCTAAATCTTTTTCGGAGCTTGAACAAAAGTTTGAAAGAGAGCCTTCACCGGAAGAAATTGCGGAAGTACTGGAATTAACAACTTCAGAAGTAGTAGATACTTTAAAAATATCTGGTCGCCACGTTTCTGTGGATGCTCCGTTTGTACAAGGCGAAGAAAACCGTTTATTAGACGTATTAGAAAACGAAGACGAAGAATCGCCGGATACAGGTTTAATGAACGACTCTCTTCGGAAAGAAGTACAGCGGGCCTTATCGACGTTAACCAAACGGGAAGCTGATGTGATAACCTTGTATTTTGGTTTGAATGGCGAACATTCCTTAACCTTAGAAGAAATCGGAGAGAAGTTTAACTTAACCCGGGAGCGCGTACGCCAAATAAAAGAAAAAGCAATTCGTCGCTTACGTCATACCTCTCGTAGCAAAGCTTTGAAGCCATATTTAGGCTAGTTTTTTAAGAATTATTTTAATAAAGCCTTAGCTACATGTTAAGGCTTTTTGCTTTTAAAGCTGTTAGGTTTTATCAATGCGAGGTTAGAACAAATACTGTTTGAATTGTTATTATTTTGTAGTTTTGCCCCGCATTTGATTATTCTTTATATAAATGGAAGAAGAAAAAGTAAAATTATTAATTATAGGTTCTGGTCCGGCCGGTTACACTGCTGCTATTTATGCGGCTCGGGCGGGCTTAAATCCAGTGATGTACCAGGGCTTACAACCTGGCGGACAACTTACTATTACAAACGATGTAGAAAATTATCCGGGTTATCCGCAAGGAATTAATGGCCCCCAAATGATGGAAGATTTTCGTACGCAAGCAGAACGGTTCGGTACCGATATTCGCTACGGTATTGCCACAGATGTAGATTTTTCCGGAAAGCCGCATAAAGTTGTTATTGATGATTCGAAATCAATTTTAGCGGATGCTGTTATTTTAGCAACCGGCGCATCGGCTAAGTGGCTGGGAATAGAATCGGAGGCTCGCTTAAATGGCAGTGGCGTATCGGCTTGCGCTGTGTGCGATGGGTTCTTTTACCGGGGGCAGGATGTAGCTATTGTAGGAGCGGGAGATACTGCATGTGAAGAGGCTACTTACCTAGCTAACTTATGCAGCAAAGTGTATATGATTGTTCGAAAAAGCGAAATGCGTGCTTCCTTAATTATGCAGGAACGCGTAAAGAAAACCCATAACATTGAATTAATATATAACTCAGTTACCGACGAAATTTTAGGCGAGCATACCGTGGATGGAGTCAGAATTAAAGACGTAGTTAACGGGGAATATCGGGTTTTAGATGTAAAAGGCTTTTTTGTGGCTATTGGGCATCAACCTAATTCTGATATTTTTAAAAAATTTATTAACCACGATGCTAATGGTTATTTAAAAACAATTCCGGGTACTTCGCAGACGAACGTAGACGGGGTATTTGCCTGCGGCGATGTTCAGGATTATGTATACCGGCAAGCAGTTACCGCAGCGGGTTCCGGCTGTATGGCAGCTTTGGATGCAGAACGTTATTTAGTAGCCAATGAATTACATTAAAAGTAAGTAATCATCAGAAGTTAGTTCTGGTTTAAATTACTATATTTTTAATATTAACTTTCTATACGAGTGGCAACTGGCGCGTATTTTCGGATGTCCTGTTTCTATTAGGGGAGAAGTTAAAATGGTAATATGTTTTAAAGTATTCTAATTACCACTTAAGCGAAACTGGTTACTAATTCTATAATAAAAAAGGTCTGAAAGTAATAAGAGGTAATGAATAGCTATCTCACAATAAAAATGGCAGTAATGAGGTTTATTTAAGAGTCATCTGAATACTACCTAACGTTACTGCTAAACTTCAAGCACGAATGTTTTCAATTAAATCTGCTTTAACTTACTATATAACCATATTGCTTCTTTTGTTAAGTGTTAGCGAAGGCTGGGCACAGAAGAAAAAATCAAAGGATTTTTTTAAAATTAAAACCCCTAAGATTCAATATGTAAAGCCGGATACCACTACTTTAATCGAGTACCAGGAATTTCCTGATGAGAAATCGGAAGCCAGCAAATCCGTATTTAGCCCGGCCAGAAAACTATCTATTGTTAGCGAAGATACTACTACTCTGGATTTGGGGGAACAAAGTATTGTAGAAATGTCGGAAGAAGTACTGATTGATTCTTCCTGGATTAAAATAGCAGGCTATTATGCCATTTGGGATACCCGCAGCGTGAATCCATATCGCATGGATGGTCGCCAGATAAAAGAGGCTATTCCAATAAAACTGATTGATGAAGCCCGTAATCGGTTTAGTAAAATGCCACTCGAGACCACCCCGATAACTTCTGATTTTGGTTTCAGAGGTTACCGTTGGCACTATGGTACTGATTTGGATCTGGATACCGGGGATTCTATTTTAGCTGCCTTTGATGGGGTGGTGCGTATTGCAACCTGGGATGGGGGAGGTTACGGTAATTACGTAGTAGTGCGGCATTACAATGGTTTAGAAACTTTGTATGGCCATATGAGTAAAAGCTTGGTTAAAGTGGGACAATTTGTTAAAGCTGGTCAGCTCCTAGGTAAAGGTGGCAGTACTGGTCGCAGCACCGGGCCGCATTTACATTATGAAGTACGTTATCAAGGTAATCCCATAGATCCGGAAAGATTATATGATTTTCCGGAATATAAGTTACTTCAAAATGATTTTGTGATAACATCAGCTTTATTCAATTACTATAATTCTGTCAAAAAACATAAAGCCCGCCGAACCGTTTACCATACTGTCCGGCGGGGAGAAGTTTTAGGTTCTATTGCCCGTAAATACGGGATTTCAGTGTCCCAACTTACGCGGTTAAATCATATATCTGCCCGAACTACTATTCGGGCCGGGCGTAGGCTGCGCGTTAAATAAAATAGTAAATATGAAATTAGATATTCTTGCTTTTTCCTCTCATCCGGATGATATTGAACTGTCTTGCGCCGGAACGATTATTTCTCATGTAAAGGCCGGAAAAAAGGTAGGTATTGTAGATTTAACCAAAGGTGAATTAGGTACCCGCGGAACTCCCGCTATTAGAGAGGCGGAAGCTGCAGCAGCAACTACTATTATGGGGCTGCACGTAAGGGAAAACCTGGGGTTTGCCGATGGATTTTTTCGTAACGATCGGGAGCATCAGTTAGAAGTAGTTAAAATGCTGCGGCGTTACCAACCTGAAATTGTAATTGCCAATGCTGTTACCGACCGCCACCCGGATCATGGGAGAGGAAGCATTTTGGTTTCGGAAGCATGTTTTTTAGCAGGTTTGAAACAAATTCAAACTGAAGATGAAAATACAACGCAAGTGGCCTGGCGCCCAAAGGCAGTTTACCATTACATACAAGACCGCCTTTTGGTACCTGACTTTGTAGTAGATATTACTCCTTATTGGAATATTAAACTGGAAGCCATTAAGGCTTTTAAATCCCAGTTTTATGATCCTACTAATTCGGAGCCTAATACTTATATTTCCAACCCCGATTTTTTAGATTTCATTGAAGCCCGTAGTCGCGAAATGGGTCATTTAATTGGCACAACATACGGCGAAGGTTTTACTAAAGAAAGGCACCTTGGGGTACGTAGCTTATTCGATTTAATATAATACTAAATCGAATAAGCTTTAAAAGCATACCACCTACTAGCTGATAAATAATTCAAAGAATTAATTTAAGTTCTAGTCTACTCGTTAGTACTTACAGGTATTCTTGTTTCTAACGTACCCTGTTTTTTTTCCAATTAGAAGTTACGGGAGAAGAATTATTTGTGGTGGTAACGGTTTTAGGCTTAGCTGTTTCATACAGCCAGGCGGTTAAAGCAGCAGCCACCTGCTCCGCCGCTGGATTAGCCGGAGCTTGTAAATCTTCGGGCTTAAAATAATGTTCAATAAATTTCGTATCGAAATTACCCGATATAAAAGCCGGATGTTGCAGTACAAATTTGCCAAACTCCAGCGTATTTTCGACACCAGTAATTTTATACTCGTCAATGGCGCGCAACATTTTAGCAATTGCTTCTTGTCGGTTAGCCCCAAAAGTAACTAGTTTGGCAATCATAGGATCGTAGTAGATGGGAATGTCCATTCCTTGTTCAAAGCCATCATCCACGCGCACACCTAAACCTTGCGGACGTTTATAGGTGGTTAAATTTCCAATATCCGGTAAAAAATTATTTTGTGGGTCCTCGGCATAAATCCGCAGTTCTAAAGCATGCCCGTTAATTTTTAAATCTTCCTGTTTAAAAGATAAGGGCTGGCATTCGGCAATTTTTATTTGTTCTTTCACCAGATCCAAACCCGTAATTTGCTCGGTAACCGGATGCTCTACCTGCAAGCGGGTATTCATTTCCAAAAAGTAAAAATAATTATTCTCATCTAACAAGAACTCAACGGTGCCGGCTCCCACATAGTCACAAGCTTTGGCTACGTTAACCGCGCACTGGCCCATTTCTGCGCGTAATTCAGGTGTTAGCACACTCGAAGGAGCTTCTTCAATAACTTTTTGGTGTCGCCGTTGAATAGAACATTCCCGTTCAAATAAATGCACAATGTTGCCGTGCGTATCACCTAAAACCTGAATTTCTATGTGCCGGGGCGAGCCAATATATTTTTCAATAAACACCGAACCGTCACCAAAAGCCGACGTTGCTTCACTTACCGCAAGCTGCATTTGTTGCTCAAAGCTACTTACCTCCGAAACAATACGCATACCTTTGCCGCCTCCGCCAGCGCTGGCTTTTATTAAAATGGGGAAACCTACTTCTTGCGCTACTCTTTTGGCCGCTTCAACATCGGTAATGGCTTCTTCGGTGCCGGGCACCATGGGGATGTTATATCTTGCTACCGCTGCTTTGGCAGCTAGTTTACTGCCCATTAGTTCAATAGCGGCAGGAGTAGGGCCAATAAAAATAATTCCAGCATCCTGAACAGCTTGCGCAAAATCCGCATTTTCAGATAAAAACCCGTACCCCGGATGAATGGCATCTACCTGCAACTGGTGGCAAACTTGAATAATTTTATCTCCCCGCAAGTAAGACTCGGCGGATTTTGCTTTTCCTACACAAATAGCTTCGTCGGCATATTGCACGTGTAATGCATTACGGTCGGCTTCGCTGTAAATGGCTACCGTTTTCAGGCCCATTTCCCGGGCCGACCGCATCACGCGTAAAGCAATTTCGCCTCTGTTAGCTACTAAAATTTTATTTATTTTTCTCATGCCGCTGTGTACAATTTGGCTTTAATAACGTAATCTCTACTAAGCTTATAGTATTACTAATTATATTATTCCCGTCAATTATTAAAATTGTTTATAAAACATTTAAATCCTAAATTTGCCGGGGTTTAGTGACCGGTAACTTGCCGGTTGAATTTAAAGATTAATTTGTTTTTTCCATCACTTAATACAAGACAGAGTGGATTTATTTGATAAACTGTTAGCCAACCGAGGACCATTAGGCAGCCATTCACATTACGCACACGGTTATTTTACATTTCCTAAATTAGAAGGAGAGATTGCTCCCCGTATGTTATTTCGGGGTAAACCGGTGCTTACCTGGAGTTTAAATAATTATTTAGGTTTAGCCAACCACCCGCAGGTTCGTAAGGTGGATGCGGAAGCCGCCGCTGAATGGGGTATGGCTTACCCAATGGGGGCTCGGATTATGTCGGGTAATTCTAATTTACACGAGCAATTGGAAGCAGAATTAGCCGATTTTGTAATGAAGCCAGATGCTTTATTGCTGAATTTTGGTTACCAGGGCGTAGTGTCCATTATTGATGCCTTAGTAAGTCGCCACGATGTAATTGTGTACGACGCAGAATCGCACGCCTGTATTATAGATGGAGTAAGATTGCACCAGGGGAAACGCTTTGTGTATACGCACAATAATATGGAAAACCTGGAAAAGCAATTACAACGAGCTACCCGTTTAGCCAGCGAAACCGGAGGTGCCATTTTAGTAATTACCGAAGGTGTTTTTGGAATGTCGGGTAATTTAGGTAATCTTCCGGCGATTATAGCTCTGAAAGAAAAATACAAATTCCGTTTGTTTGTAGATGATGCGCATGGATTTGGTACTCAGGGTAAAACCGGCGCCGGTACCGGCGAGCATTTTGGGATACAGGACGGAATTGACGTTTACTTTTCTACTTTCGCTAAATCTATGGCCAGCATAGGTGCTTTTGTGGCAGGTCCGGAGCAGGTAATAGAATATTTGCGCTATAATATGCGTTCGCAAATATTTGCGAAATCGTTACCGATGCCTTTGGTAGTAGGAGCAATTAAAAGATTAGAATTACTTCGGAGTAAACCGGAGTTAAAAGATAAACTTTGGGAAATTACCAATGCCTTACAGGATGGTTTACGGGAAAAAGGCTTTAATATAGGTACTACCCAATCCTGCGTTACTCCGGTTATTTTAAAAGGCCAGATTCCGGATGCTACCCAACTTACTTTAGACTTGCGTGAAAATTATAGTATTTTTTGTTCTATAGTTGTATATCCGGTGGTGCCTAAAGATGTTATCATGCTTCGATTAATCCCAACTGCCGCGCATACTTTGGAAGATGTAAAGGAAACTATTGAAGCTTTTGAACGAATTTCAGAGAAGTTGGACAAAGGTCTGTATTCAAAATCAGCTTTAACTGTCTAGAACTTACGAAAAATATTATAAAAAGCCCCTTTTTTTTGCTTCGTATTGAATATTGTGTATATTAGAGCGATCAAATATTTATGTTCCACAACTAATAAAACTCTAATGAACAAGTTTAGCAGTGTTAAAGACTTAGTAATGTCTTTGGAGAGCGATTTCGAAAAGTTCTACGAAAAAGGAAATTCAGCAGCTGGTACCCGGGTAAGAAAAGGGATGCAAGACCTGAAAAACCTTGCTCAAGACCTTAGAAAAGAGGTACAAGACATGAAGAACAATGCGGCTGGTGGCTCTGAGGAGAATGCTGGTGCTAAAAAAAGCACTTCAAAGGCTAAAAAGTAATTCAAGAACTTTCCACACCAACCAACAAAAAAAGTGGCCCTCACAGGACCACTTTTTTTGCTTTAATATGTTTACAAATTGCAGGTTAAAAGTTACATTGGAATAACTTTTTATAAGTAAAAAGATATAAGTACAAGATATTAAATGTTAGATTTTTTGTAAATAAATGATTGTATATCAATATTATATTACATCAATCCAAACAACCAGTATAGTAAACTGATTTAGCCTAGTTACTTAATTAAGAAACTTGCAACCTGCAACCAAAAATTAACTACTCCACTGCCACCAAGTAGTAGTTCTTTTTACCTTTTTGAATAACTAAATATTTACCTTGCAGAAGCTCAAAATTTAAATCTGTAGCAGAAGCAGCTACTTTATCGCGGTTAATACTTACCCCACCATTCTGCAGCATGCGTTTCGCTTCGCCTCTTGATTCAAATATTTGAAAATGAGTAGTATCTGCTAAAAACTCTACTACAGAACCAGCTTCTTGGTAAGATTGTTTCGAAACTTTTATAAGTGGTACACCTTCAAAAACCGCTAAAAGTAAATCTTCAGATAAGGCGCGTAATGCGCTAATATCTCCTTTGCCAAATAAAACTTCTGAGGCCTGAATAGCAGCTAAATAATCTTCTTCGGTATGCACCCGGGTAGTTACATCTTTTGCCAGCGCTTTTTGCAAAGTACGCAAATGAGGCGCTTCGTTGTGCTGCGTAATTAAAGTGTCAATTTCTTCCTGCGGCAATAAGGTGTAAACTTTAATCAGCTTTTGGGCTTCATCATCCGCTAAGTTTAACCAAAACTGATAGAATTTGTAAGGTGAAGTTAAGTTGGGATCCAGCCAAATATTACCTCCTTCGGATTTCCCAAATTTAGTACCATCAGATTTAGTAACTAATTTCCCTACTAAAGCATACGCTTTTCCACCATCTATCCGCCGGATTAATTCGGTGCCAGTAGTTATATTGCCCCATTGATCAGAAGCACCCATTTGCAACCGCACATTTTTGTGCTTGTACAAATGGTAATAATCATACCCTTGCAATAACTGGTACGAAAACTCCGTAAAAGACAAGCCTTCGGCCCGGCCTTCACCTTCTTCATCAACTTGTATCCGCTTTTGTACCGATTCTTTTTTCATCATGTAATTTACGGTGAGGTGTTTGCCAACATCCCGCAAAAAGCCCAGAAAATTAAATTCTTTGAACCAGTCGTAATTGTTTACCATTTCAGCCGAGTTAGGTCCACAGTTAAAATCTAAAAATTTTTCTAACTGATTCCGGATTCCATCCTGATTTTGGCGAAGGGTATCTTCGGAGAGCAAATTGCGTTCAGCGGACTTACCCGAAGGATCGCCAATCATGCCGGTGGCACCACCTACTAAGGCAATAGGTTTATGGCCAAAACGTTGTAAATGCACCAGCAACATAATGGTGGCTAAATTACCAATGTGCAAAGAGGCAGCCGTAGGATCAAAGCCAACGTAACCGGTAGTCATTTCTTTGGTAAGTTGTTCTTCGGTGCCTGGCATAGCATCATGAAACATGCCGCGCCATTTTAATTCTTGTACTAGATTCATGTAAGAGCCTTCCATTATATGGTGAATAGGTATAATCTCAGATTAAAAATTACTTAGGTAAGAACTTTATTATAAAAGTAATTTTCGGGCGCAAAGATATCAGTTGTTCCTTGTTCCTTGTTACTGCTTCCCATATTTTTGTTAAATGACGGCCGAGGAAATACTACAAAAGTTAAAAAATAAGCAGTATGCCCCTGTTTATTTTTTGCAAGGTGAAGAACCTTATTTTATTGATTTAATCTCTAATTACATTGAACAGCATGCTTTAGCCGAAAGCGAAAAAGGTTTTAATCAAGTGATTTTATACGGCAAAGATGTGGATATCAGCACTATTTTACTGCAAGCCAAACGTTACCCCATGATGTCGGAGCGCTCGGTGGTAATCGTGAAAGAAGCCCAATCCATTGTAGATATTGATCGTGAGGCGGGCATGAAGCAATTCGAGGCGTATCTGCAAAATCCTTTGCCTTCTACCATTCTGGTTTTTTGCTACAAGCTAAAAGTGCTGGATGGGCGTAAGTCATTAGCCAAAGCAGTAAACAAACATGCCGTTTTGCTTACTACTAAGAAGTTATACGAGAACCAGGTGCCCACTTGGATTACCGGATACGTAAAATCAAAAAATTTACAAATTCAACCAAAGGCAACCTTAATGTTAAGTGAATATATTGGGGCAGATATTTCGCGTTTGGCAAATGAAATTGATAAACTCGCCCTTAACTTAAAACCGGAGCAAACCATCGATGAGCGGATGGTGCAGGAAAATGTGGGTATTAGTAAAGAATACAATATTTTTGAACTGCAAACAGCACTTATTCAGGGCAATGTTTTAAAAGCTAATCGTATTATTCAGTACTTCGAAGCCAATCCTAAAAACAACCCCATCATACCCAATTTAACGTTACTCTTTTCTTTTTTTACTAAATTATTGTGCCTGCACGCTTCTCCGGATAAATCTGAGGCAGCAATTAGTAAAAGCTTAGGCAATCGTAGCTTTTTGGTAAAAGAGTACCAGCAAGCCATGCGAACGTTTACTTATTATCGTACGGCTCAGATTATTCACTTTATTAGAGTGGCCGATTTGCAGAGTAAAGGCATTGAAGGAGGAAATATGACGGACGGCGAAATAATGCAGGAATTAGTTTTTAAGATTTTACATCCCATGCCGGAAGAAATACTCGCTTATTAAATAATATTTGTAAAATTTAATATTCAGGTAAAATTTATGTGATTGCTTGCCGTTATTATTCCACAACCAAAAGGCCGCTTTTATATAACAGCTCTACCGGAATATAAAAAAATGCTGCGCCGCTTTGCCGGTTTTTATTAATTTTGATTTTTTAATTGCGCCGCGCCGGATTTAACCGGTTCTTTTACCATGAGAAAACTCCATTCTTTATTAATAACATCTGCCCTTTTGGGAAGTGCTTCCTTTGCTGAAGCCCAACATACGCAGGTTTTTTCCCACCCAGATCATTACTATCAGGAAGGACTTGAGTTGTTTGACCGGGAGAAATATGGCGCTGCCCAACAAGCATTTGCCCAATACGTCAGTCTTATCGGGGATAATACCAAAACCATTGATGCCCAATATTATTATGCTTTAAGTGGTTTGTACTTAATGCACGCCAATTCCGAGAAATTAATTTTAGATTTTGCAGCCAATTATCCGGCGCATCCTAAAGCCTCCGTAGCTTACATGGAATTGGGTAAGTTCTATTTTAATAAAAAAGATTACGAGAAATCAATTGAATATTTAGAGAAAACTCCTTCCGCTAGCCTGAATGATAAGCAAATGCGGGAAGCAGAATTTAAATTAGCGTATTCTTATTTTGCCCAAAAACAATTCGACAAAGCCAAAGTACTTTTCGATCGGAACAAAACGGGTGATCATAACTACGTGTACGCGGCTAATTATTACGCTGGTTATTTATCGTACCGGAATGCTGATTATGCCAAAGCAAAAAAAGACTTACAAGTAGCGGAGCAAAATGAAGCCTATAAGCAAATTGTGCCTTATATGCTCACCGAAATTTATTATAAAGAAGGTAATACAGACGAAGTAATCTCCTACGGCGAGCGGGTGCTCAAACAACAGCCGGAACCTCAGAATGCAGATGAAATTAGAATTTTAGTAGGAGATGGCTATTATAAGAAAAACAATTATAAAAAAGCACTTACTTATTTTAACGAGTACGCTAAGGGTAAAAAGAAATTAGATCATACGGTTACTTATAAGTTAGGCTACGCCAATTACAAAACCGGTGATTACAAAAACGCTGTTCAATATTTTCAGCCGGTTGCGTCGCAGAAAGAAGTTTTAGGACAAAATGCGGCCTATCATTTAGGGTTAAGTTACATAAAAGAAGAAAATAAGCAATTTGCTATGGCGGCCTTTGACCAAGCGCGCCGGGTAAATTTTGACTTGCCCGTTACTGAAGCGGCTACGCTTAAATACGCCCAATTAAATTATGAGAATGGCAATTTCAACGAATCAATAAATGCTTTAGGTGAATTCCGGAAGAAATTTCCCCAATCAAAGTTAATTTCGGAAGCCGACGATATTTTAAGTGAATCGTATTTAAATACCAGTAATTACGGGGATGCGGTTCGGCACATTGAGTCTTTAAGTAATCGTTCATCGCGCATTAACGAAACCTATCAGCGGGTTACTTATTTCCAGGCCGTACAATTATTTAACGATGGACGTTTTCAGGAAGCTTTAACCGCTCTGAATAAGTCGTTGGAACATAAATACGATAGCGAAATCCGGGCGGCTAGCTTTTTCTTAAAAGGCGAAGCTCAATCCATTGCGCAGTTGTGGGACGAAGCTATAGCGAGTTACGGAGCCGTTTTTAAAACCTCCAACGCTTCTAAAACCGATTATTACATTAAATCCCGTTATGGAATTGGGTACGCTTATTACAATACCCAGCAGTACGATAAAGCTTTACCGCATTTTAGAACTTTCATCAGCGATGCAGGAGCGCAGGCTAATAATTCTAATATTAACGATGCTACCATTCGTTTAGCCGATTGCTATTATATTCAGAAAAACTACAGCCAGGCTTTAGCCTTGTACGATAAAGTCATCGAGCTAAAAGCTGCTGATGCCGATTTTGCTTATTTCCAGAAAGGCGTAATTTATGGTATTCAGGGCAAACGGGAACAGGCTGTTGAAAGCCTGCGCACTCTGGTAGCCAACTACCCACGTTCGCAATATGCCGACGAAGCCGCTTACCAACGGGCTTTAATTGATTTTGAAGCAGGGAACTATGCGCCGTCTATAACGGGTTTCTCTAACTTGATTAATACCAGACCCGATAGCCGTTTAATACCGAATGCCTTACATAAACGCGGAGTAGCTTATTCCAACTTAAATAAACCTACCGAAGCTTTAGCTGATTTTAAACGCATATTAAACGATTATCCTTCTTCTAAAGTAGCACAAAACGCTTTGTATAGTTTGCAGGAAGTATTGGCAGCCACTAATCAGAGCGAAGAATTTGATGTTTATCTGGCCCGATTCAAGGCAGCTAATCCACAAAACGGTGCCTTAGAAAGCGTAGAGTTTGAAGCAGCTAAATCCCTGTACCTTGGTGGAAAATATGAACCTGCTATTCCGCGCCTGGAAACTTATTTAAAATCTTACCCAACCAGCCCGTACGCTCCGGAAGCCCGCTACTTTTTAGCCGATGCTTACTTAAAAAATAACGATAAAGAGGCCGCTTTAGCCACCTTTAAAGAAGTGGTAGCTGAAAGTAAATCCGAATATCTAAGCCGTGCCATTTACCGGACGGCCGAAATTGAATTCGAAAATAAGAATTATCCGGAAGCCATTACTTACTATAACCGGCTACACGAAACAGCTACCAGCAAGAAAGATCAATCCAATGCCTTAATGGGTTTAATGCGAAGTTATTTTTTAACGAACGATTATACCAATACCAGTAAAATTGCTGATGAATTAATTGCCCAAGGAAATGCTTCTTTAAATGCGTACAATTCTGCGCTTTTATTCAAAGGTAAAGCTTCTTACGCAGCCGGAAATTTAGAACAAGCTCTTAATGAATTATCTACCACCGTAGGTTCTGCCACCGATGCAAACGGAGCTGAGGCGCAGTATTTAGTAGGTGAAATCCATTATAAACAAAAGAAATACAAAGAATCGCTGAACGATTTATTTAAAATTAGCAGCAATTACTCGGCTTATGAATATTGGCTCGGTAAAGCCTTTATTTTAATTGCCGATAATTATACTGCTACTAACGAATTATTTCAGGCAAAAGCTACCTTAAATTCTGTAATCGAAAATTCCCCGAACCAGGAGATTGTACAAGAAGCTAAAGCTAAATTGGCCGCTCTTGAACCCGGTGCCAACACCAGCCTGAAAAAAGAAGATTCTACAAAAACTGATTTAACTAACGTTCTGACGGATTCTATTAAATAATGAAAAATAAAAAAATGAAGACGGCGGGCTTAGCATTATTAGCTGGAATTTGTACCTTGATTGCCTCACCCGTCTGGGCACAAAAAAATACAGGTAAGCTAGAAGATGCTGAAATTGTAGTAGAAAAAAGCCGGGTTAATGAATTACCCGAAGCGAGCCGGAATTTTGAAAAGTTTAAAGTAGATCCGCCGCAGAAAAAACCAACGGCCGTATCGTATAAATTTACGGACTACAAACTTGCCCAGCAGGACCTTAACCTGAACATGCGCGTGTTAACCATTAAGCCGGAAGACCAAACTCCGCTTCCTGGTAATTACTTAAAATTAGGTTATGGGAATTATGGCACTCCGTACGTAAAAGGTTATTTCCATAATAACCGCGATGAGCAGTATTCGTACGGTGCCAATATTAGCCATATTTCATCTTCAAAAGGACCTGTTCCAAATTCCGGGGTAAGCAATAGCAGCATTGGCCTAAACGGCGAATCGTACACTAATGGCTTAACTATTGGAGGTAAGTTTAACTACGGACACGATAAGTATAACTTCTACGGATATTCTCCTTTAGATGAGAGTGTTAAAGAAGATTCAATTAAGCAATTGTTTAACCGTATTTCGCTCCAAGGTTATCTAAATAATAAGAATACTGAAAGCCCTTTGCAGTACCAGGCAGGCGTAGGTGTTTCTATTTTCCGGGACAACTTTGAGGCGCGGGAAAGTAATGTCGCCATTAATTTAGGCGCAACTTATGCTTTATCGGCTATTTCCCGGTTTAGCCTTAATGCCGATTTTTCGGGCATTTCTTACCAGGACTCCAGCAAAACTACCCGCGGATTTTTTAAATTAAAACCGGCCTACGAAGTAGATGGTGATCGGTTTGACTACAGTGTAGGCGTGAATTTGGCATATACCGGCGATAAGGTAAATGATGCAAAAAAAATGAATATTTATCCGGTATTAAAAATAGCTTATGAAGTAGCCGATGATAAATTAGTTTTATTCGGAAATTTATCCGGCGATTTGCAGCGCACGTCTTTGTACCAATTAACTCAGGAAAATCCTTACCTGAATAGTAATTTACAAATTGCCGATGTAAATAAGGCACTGGATGTAAACGGTGGTTTAACGGGTAACATTAGTAAAAATTTAAGTTTTACGGCCCGGGTGTCTTATTTAAGCTATCGTAACTTATACTTCTTTAATAATGCCGCTTCCGATTCTTCCCGTTTCGATATTTTTTATGATAATGATAACACGAATGTGTTAACCTTTTTTGGCGAACTGGTATTTAATCAATCCGAAAAGTTACGTTTAGGTGCCCGTACAGAATACAATAAGTACAAAACGGCAAGTTTAGCCAAGCCATTTCACCGTCCCGCCACCCAGGCTAGTTTTTTTGGAACGTATAATATTTACAATAAGCTCTTCTTTAACGGCGAACTTTACTATATTAGCAGCTCCTACGGCAGTATTGCCCGAACTAATTCGGATAATACAACTGTTTCCCGGATACTGAAAAAAACAGACAACATAGTAGATTTAAATCTTAAAGCTGATTACCGGTTCTCAGATAAGTTTTCGACTTTCGTGATGCTGAATAATATTTTAAATAAGAAATACGAGCGTTATGTGAACTATCCTACAAAAGGACTTAATGTAATTGGTGGTATTTCGTATTCTTTCTAAAAGCCTAGCTTATGGTATTAGAACATATTCAAAAATTGTTGTTTGACCATGACTGCGTGATTATGCCCGATTTTGGCGGCCTGATAACGCATTATGAGCCAGCAAAAATTCATCCCATTCGTCATACATTTTTGCCACCGGCTAAGCGCGTTGCCTTTAACGAAAAGTTAAAGCTGAACGATGGCTTACTAATTAGTACCCTGGCTTACAATTATAAATTAAGCGCGGAAGAAGCCCAGTTGCAGGTAATGCATTTTGTGCACGAATTACAACGGGAGCTGAATCAAAACCGTCGGTTTGATTTACAAGGAATTGGCATTTTCCGGTTAAATGAAGAAAGTAAAGTTATTTTTGAATACGTAGAAAATGAAAATTACTTAAGTGATTCTTTTGGCTTGCCCGAGCTTATTTCTAAACCAATAATAGCTTCTGAGCCGGTTATTCTCCGGACTTTGTTAAAAGATCAATCAGTTAAATCTAAAAAAGGTTTCCGGAATAAAGTTCGCCAGTATTACCGGGCGGCGGCAGCCTTAATGATTGGAGGGGTTGTAGTAACCGGTCTTTATTTACTTTCTTTACAGACCGACTATAATATAAGCGCCATTAATCCTATTACCTTATTTCAACCAACCAGCGAAACAATCTCTACTTTAAAAGAACCAGTTAATGTAGATGATTCTTCCACTATCGATAACACTGTTGTTGATTTAACTACGGATGACACCAACCTGGGTTCTTATGAAGATTCACCTTCAAGCACGGATTCAGATATTATAATTGCATCCACTTCGGCAAGTTCTGCCAACAAGGAAATAGGAGAAGTAAATACTACGCCTGAAAAGAGTTTAGAAGAAGTAAAAACGGATAATGCGGAAGAGAAAAACCAAAAAGTTCTTAAAAAAGTAAGTATTGCTCCCGGTGAAGCGGTTCTTATTTCGGCGAGAGCGAGCGCAACAAAAAACTCTCCGGCCAAAGCTCCTCAAAAAGTTAATACTTCCACTGAACCCGTCGAGGTTAAACGTAATTTTAGCATTGACGAAATTAATGCGGCTTTAGGTAAAGAAGCCACTGGTTCTAAATCAGAATCGACCAACACCGTTAAATCAACCGCAACCGCAAGTACAACTACTCCAAAAGTAAATCCTCCTGCCAAAGTAACGGAACGGAAAGAAAGTACCGCAAAAGCAAATATCCCGGCTACAATTAATACTACATCGGAGCGTTTCTACATTATTGTAAACGGATACTCTAATTATGAGAGTGCCGAACGTAACCGGAAAATAATTGCGAAAAAGGGTAGGCCGGGCAAGATTATTGCCCCGTTTGGAGATGCCAAACTTTATCGGATTGCTATTGCAGAATACACTTCCCGGGAGCAGGCATTGCAAAACTTACCGGCATTAAAAAATAAATACGGAAATACTATCTGGATACTTAAACGTTAACATGAATTCTTTTCTCTTACAAATTTCCACCACTGCCACCGATTCTTTAAACAATGTAGCAACTGCGGCCGCAACCGTAGATCCTGAATTATCGCTTATTGATTTGCTTTTTAAAGGCGGTTGGGTAATGATCCCGATTCTAATTCTTTCTATTATCTCTATTTACATTATGGCCGAACGCTACGTGGCCATTAAAAGAGCTTCGCAAAACCCGGATTCATTCATGAATCAGGTAAAAGGGTTAATTCTGCGCCACGATTTGCAGGGAGCTTTGTTGCTTTGCGGTCAAACCCGTACACCCATTGCCCGCATGATTGAAAAAGGTATTAAGCGGATTGGCCAACCATTAAAAGATATTGAAACCTCAATCGAAAATGTTGGAAAACTGGAAGTAACTAAACTGGAAAAGAACATTAGTATTCTGGGTATTATAGCCGGTATTGCTCCCATGTTAGGTTTTATTGGAACCATTATCGGCGTAATTAAAATATTTTATGCTATTTCGGCTTCCGGAGATTTTGGTATTGCCCAGATTTCGGGTGGTTTGTACACTAAAATGGTTACCTCGGCGGCTGGTTTAATTGTGGGTATTATAGCGCACGTTGGTTATCATTATTTAAGCTTGATGGTAGATCGGGTAGTTTTTAAAATGGAGAATAACGCCATTGAATTTACCGATTTATTACAGGAGAATTAAAATATGCAATTACGCGGTCGTAGGAGGGTGACCTCGCACGTAGAAACGGGTTCCATGAACGACATCATGTTTTTCCTGATGTTGTTTTTCCTTATTGTTTCTACCATGGTGAACCCCAATGTAATTAAACTTTTGTTACCTAGTGCCAACAGCGGTAAATCTGTAACAAAACAACAAATAAATTTATCGGTAAACGAAAAAGGAGAATACTATATCAACAAAAGCTTGATTTCTCCGGAAAATTTAGAACAGGAATTGGGAGCGGTGGTAGCCGGTATAGCTGAGCCAACAGTTGTTTTACGGGTTGATGCGACTTTAAACGTACAAACTTTGGTGGATATTCTGGAGGTAGGTAATAAATTAAAGATTAAAATGATTATGGCGACTCAAACGCCAAAAGGTTAGGGGAAAGGCTATGACCGTAAATGAACAGGATTATCGAAAATACGGCTTGTTAGTTACCTTACTGTTTCACGGTGGACTAATAGCTTTATTTTTCTTTATAATATTACGGCAACCGCAACCGCCGTTATCCGGTGGCGAGGGAATTGTTCTTAATTATGGCGTAGATGCAGAAGGTTTTGGAGATGTGCAAACTACAGCTCCTGCCAACGAATCCAAAAATACCGAAGATAGCCGGCCTGCTCCGGCTAGCCCTGCTAAAGCGGCGCAACCCGAAATAAAGCCAGAACCGGTAAAAGAAGAGGTAGAAGAAAAATTACTTACTACTACTGAAGAAAGTCCGGTGAACGTTAAAGTAATAGAGAAACCGCAGCCAAAAGTTATTGAAAAACCTAAAGAGGAAATAAAGGTCGAGGAAAAACCAAAAGCCCTTTATCCGGGTAAATCCAAAGCTACCAATGGTACTGGAAATGGGGATGCCGGGTCCAGCAATGCGGCCACGGGTAATAACAACGGTGACCGCCCCGGAAAGGTTGGGGATCAGGGCGACTCGAATGGGTCATTAAACTCGAAGGCATTATATGGTAAACCTGGAACAGGATCCGGGGGAAGTGGCTCCGGTTCATTAAACATGCCGGGCTGGGGTTACGACCGTGAACCACGACCGAACGATACCTCCAGTGAAACCGGAGAATTAGTTTTCCGCATCAAAATTGACGAAGATGGCCAAGTGGAATCTGTAGTGAAAGTAAGCGGCAACGTTTCACCGGCTTTAGAAAAATTATACCGCGATGAAGTATATCGATCTACTTTTACGCGTACTAATTCTAGTGCAGCGGCTAATGTGGGAGCTACCGGAACAATTCGGTTTATTATCCGGGCAAAGTAACATCAACTATTCAACTAAGTTTCGGGCATGACTTATCCGGAATGTCTTTCTTATTTATACCAGCACTTGCCGATGTTTCACCGCGTCGGCAATATTGCTTTTAATAAAGGCTTAGAAAATATTGAAAGCCTGTGTCTTGTATTAGATAATCCGCAGCATAACTTTAAGTCGGTACATGTGGCCGGCACTAACGGAAAGGGTAGTTCTTCGAACATGTTAGCGGCTGTTTTACAGCAGGCCGGTTATAAAACCGGGCTATATACTTCTCCCCATTTAAAAGAATTTACCGAACGAATTAAAATTAACGGCAAGGATATACCGCAGGAGTACGTTGTAGCTTTTGTAGAAAATAATAAAGAATTATTTGCCCGGATTAAACCTTCCTTTTTTGAAATGACGGTTGCCTTGGCATTTAAATACTTTGCCGATGAACAAGTGGATATTGCTATTGTAGAGGTTGGTTTAGGTGGCCGGTTAGACTCTACCAATATTATAACCCCATTGGTTTCCCTTATTACCAACATCAGCCTCGACCATCAAAGTTTATTAGGCGATGACTTACCCAGCATTGCTTTGGAAAAGGCTGGTATAATTAAACCTAACGTACCGGTTGTAATCAGCAAAACGCAACCGGAGGTGAGTGAAGTTTTTATTAAAAAGGCTGCTGAAGTGGATGCAACTATTTTATTTGCTGATCAACAGTATCAAATTCATTTTAACCATCGAACTTTTAGGAAACAGTACTTCCAGGTAAGAGAAAATGGACGGGTATTATGGGAAGATCTGGAACTGGATTTAATGGGAAATTATCAGCGTGATAATTTACCAGGAGTATTGGCTACAGTGGATATTTTACAAGAGAAAGGTTACGATATTAGCGAAAAAAATCTTAAAGACGGGCTTTCTCACGTACACAGCATAACTGGGTTTAAAGGACGCTGGCAAATATTACAGGATAATCCATTGATTATTTGCGATACCGGACATAATCCGGATGGTATAAAGCAAGTATTAGCTCAGTTGGAAACTACAACCAACAAGTTGGTTCATTTTGTGTTTGGAGCGGTAAAGGATAAAGACGTAAGTGAAATTCTGCAGCTTTTACCCAAACATTACCGGTATTATTTTTGTCAGGCGCAAATTCCTAGAGCTTTACCGGTAGATGAGCTAATGAAATTAGCAGATGAAGCAGGATTGAAAGGGGAGCCTTTTTTAACCGTGAGTGATGCTGTTAAAGCTGCAAAAATTAATGTTAAAGAAAACGAAGTTATATTTATTGGCGGCAGTACGTTTGTCGTCGCTGAAATAGAAGAATTATAATACAAAATGGCCCGATCGAAGCTAGCAAGATTTAAAGAGATTGCAGAAAATAATATTGTAGTAGAACCAGGAAAATCAATTTTTGACCAGATAAAAGGAAACTGGAACGAAGAATTCTTTAAAAATAACCACGAAATAATAGTAGAAATTGGCTGCGGCAAAGGAGATTATACCATTGGCATGGCTAATTTATTTCCGAATAAAAACTTTATTGGTGTAGATATAAAAGGTTCCCGATTATGGAAAGGTAGTCGTTTGGCGCAAAAGCATGGTTTAATTAACGTAGCTTTTCTCCGGAATTTTGTTGAACAGTTATCGGAACAATTTGTTCCCGGAGAAATTAGTGAACTTTGGGTAACTTTTCCGGATCCTCGCCCTAAAAGAGGGGATGAGAAAAAACGCCTTACCTCCGTCCGGTTTTTAGATATTTATCAGTCTTTGGTAAAACCAGACGGGATTATTCATTTTAAAACCGATGATTTAGTTTTATTTGAATTTACCCTGAATTTGTTGCAAATGCGCGAAGCAAAAAACCTGCTTTATACATTTGATTTATACCAATCCGATTTGCAGCATCATACCCTTGGTATTCAGACTACGTACGAAAAACGTTTTCTCTCGGAAAGACAAACTATTAAATATTTGCAGTATACCATATAGAAGGTAGACGATAGACTATAGTCCATAGTCGACAGAAAATAGTTCATAACATTTACTAGGGACTGTGGACTATCGTCTATTGACTAAACTTCTTCTAGTTCTTCAAAAATTTCCTGAAGCTTATCAAAATCTTTCAAGCCTGGTTTAATTTCCTGGCCGCCTTTAAGGGCAATACCATCAGGTTTTATAATTTGTAACACCTCGTTTACGTTTTCTTTTGAAATTCCAAAACCAATTATGATTTTGAAGTCCCGGGCTAAATCTTGCAGAAAACGAATGTTGGTTTCATCAATGGTTTGGTAATCATCCGAGAAAATCAAAAAAGAAGCCACATGATCTTTATACAAATGCATTTCTTCAATTAGCTCACTTTCAATGGTGTCTTTGGTAAAGCGTGCCCGTTGAATTACCGGGCAATTAATTTGTTGAATTTCATCAATTAAATATTGCTTTTCAAGCTGTACGTAATCTAGTTGGCAAGCTTCGGTTAACGCATTTATTTGCTCTACGGTAGCCTTTTTAAATTCACCTACCAATTGTACACCAGCTACCCAACCGGCTATTTCCTTTATCTCCTGGGATGATATATAATTTGGTTGGCTTTCGTCGAGGCAAAAACCAAGCATATCCACGCCCATACCGGCACAATACCGGGCATCGCTTAAATTATTAATACTATTTACTATTACCGAAGTGATTAAAGCCATAACGAAGAAAATGAAGTTTAGCTAACATTTATACTATAACATTGTTGCAAAGTATTCCAAAGTCAAAATAAGTAAGTATTTGGGAAATGAGTAAGCTTTTCTAATAAAAATATATAGTGTTTAAAGAAAGATAAGGTTGGCAATCAACAATTAACTGCTAAAAACAATTCCTAAACTTATATTAGTGAAAGCTTGTTGGTATATTTGCAACTTATTGCAATAACTTTAATTTTTAGCATAACTTTAATAATGAGTAAATTAGGTAGGGTTTTAGTAGCCATGAGTGGTGGGATCGATTCTTCGGTAGCCGCTGTAATGCTGCATGAACAAGGCTACGAAGTAGTAGGCATGACCATGAAAACCTGGGATTATGCCTCTGCCGGAGGAAATAAAAAAGAAACTGGTTGCTGTAGCCTGGATTCTATTAATGATGCCCGTAATATTGCTGTTTCTTTAGGCTTTCCGCATTATATAATTGATATCCGTGAGGAGTTTGGCGATTATGTAATTAATCATTTCACCGACGAATATATTGCCGGTCGTACCCCAAACCCTTGTGTACTGTGCAATACGCACATTAAGTGGGATTCTTTGTTGCGTCGGGCGGATAAATTAGGTTGTGATTTTATTGCTACCGGGCATTACGCGAACATCCGCGAAGAAAATGACCGCTTTGTAATTTCGAAAGGTTTAGACGAGAATAAAGATCAATCTTATGCATTATGGGGAATTTCTCAGGCGAGTTTAAGCCGTACTATTTTCCCGTTAGGTAATCTTCGTAAAACTGAAATTCGCCAAATGGCCATAGAACGTGGTTTTATGGAACTGGTGCAAAAACCAGAGTCTTACGAAATATGCTTTATTCCAGATAACGATTACCGGGGTTTCTTAAAACGTCGGGTGCCGGAATTACAAACAGAAGTAGCCGGTGGTGAATTTGTGCTGGAAGATGGAACAGTAGTAGGTAAACACGAGGGGTATCCGTTTTATACCATTGGGCAACGCAAAGGTTTAGGTATTGCTTTAGGGTTTCCCGCTTATGTTACTAAAATAGAGAAAGATAAAAACCGGGTAGTTTTAGGTAATTACGATAATCTGGCTAAAAATGCCATGCGGGTGGGTAAGCTAACTTTAAGTAAATATGCCGACCTGATGGATAAACCTACTGCTTCTGTTACGAAAGTACGCTACAACGATCCGGGTACGGAGGCGGTAATTGAGCAAATAGGAGACAAAATGGAAGTGCATTTTGAACGGGGAGTACACGCCATTGCTCCCGGGCAAGCCGCTGTTTTTTACGAAGGCAACGATGTAATAGGCGGTGGCTGGATTGAAGCCAGTTATAACGTTTAGTAGCTTAAATAATGTTAAAACAAGGGCTGCTGGTTCTGTTTATTTGTTTCTTTTTTATCGGCTGCACCGAAAAGATTGATCCTAATCCAGAGGGGCTAGGATTACAATATTACCCTTTGCAAGTAGGCGATTATTGGATTTACCATGTTACCGAAACAAGTTACCAAAACCAGTTTGCCCATCAAGCCAGCGATTCTGTTAATTATTTTGTGCGCGAACGAGTAGATACGGTTTTTAAAGACTTAACGAATGAAGACACGTATAAAATTATTCGTTCGCGCCGCAATTCTACTGCCGAAGAATGGAGTTCAGATTCGGTGTACGTAGTAAATAAATCAGCTTCTGATGTAAGCGTAACGCAAAATAATTTACGAGTAGTTAAGTTTATTTTTCCGGTTAAAGAAGGTAAAAAGTGGAATGCAAACATATATAATACGCAATCCGGAGTAAACAACACCTCCGAACAAAAGTTTTACTCTTTTGCCAACCAGAACGTAGCATTTTTACTAAATGGCCTTACTTACCCGAATACAGTAAAAGTAGAACAATTTTCAAACGACAATGCAATAGAAAAACAGGAAGCGTTTGAAATCTATGCCTACGGGGTAGGTCGAGTTTATAAACAAATAATAGACTTTAATTATTGTTCGGATCCGGACCGGCAAAATGGCTGTGAAGTAGGAAAACAATTTATCGTTACCGGAATAAAACGGACAGAGAAATTACAGGAACATGGTTCCATTAAATAACCATAAATGAAAATTTGGATTCTGACGAGTATTTTAATTCTAGGAGCATTGACTAGTCAGAGCCAAATAAACCCTGGCTCAACTGGTTTAAGCAAACATTTTATTTATTTTAAAGATAAAACTAATACTCCTTTTTCTATTCAGGAACCAAAAACATTTCTGTCAACAGCTGCTCTTGACCGGCGGCAACGCTACCAAATACCCGTTGTTTCCCGCGATTTACCCGTTACGCCTGAGTATGTAGCTCAACTCAAAGCAAATGGTGCCCGTGTGTGGTATACCTCTCGATGGTTTAATGGTGCTTTAGTGCAATGCGATACAAGTACGTACCGCAAAATAAAAGCTTTACCTTTTGTTAAAGAAACCCAAACGGTTGGGTTAAGAGCTAGTAAGAATCCTTCAACTAACGGGCAAAATTACATCACCCTAAAAAATCAAAATGATCAAAAACTTTCGTTCGTAAAAATCCAACAAGAATTCGGGGAATCTTACGGCCAGGCTAAATTAATTGGTGTGCCAGCCATGCACGCCGATGGGTACCGAGGCGAAGGAATTAGTATTGCTGTATTTGATGGTGGCTTTTCGGGAGTAAATAGAATCGCGGCTTTTAATCACTTATTTAGAGATAAAAAAATTAAAGCGACTTTTGATTTCGTGGATAAGAATGCCAATGTATTTAAGAAAGATAACCACGGCACCGAAGTTCTATCTACCTTGGCAGCAAATCAGCCGGGAACATTTGTGGGCACGGCTCCTCAGGCAGTATATTCGTTGTTTATTACGGAAGATGTAAAACGAGAGCAGAAGATCGAAGAAATTAATTGGTTATTGGCGGCAGAGTTTGCCGATAGCGCTGGAGTAGACATTATCCAAACCTCTTTAGGTTATAATACTTTTGATGGTTCCAGTGGTAACTATTCTTACCAGGATATGAACGGGGATAAAGCTATTTGTACCCGCGCTGCTGATTTTGCGGCCGCTACGGGCATGCTGGTAGTGGTAAGCGCCGGCAACGAAGGAAACAATGGCTGGCAATATATTACCGCTCCCGCCGATGCTGATTCGGTGTTAAGTATTGGAGCAACTGATTCATTAGGGAACCGGGCCATATTTAGTTCGCTTGGTCCCGCTTCTGATGGGCGCATTAAACCCGAATTAGCAGGTCAAGGACTAAAATCAGCAGTTATTGATTCAACCGGAAAAATAATTGGTGCCAATGGTACTTCGTTTTCTAGCCCCATTATATGTGGCTTGGTCGCTGGTTTTTGGCAAGCCAACCGGCAGTTAACCAATTTACAAGTAATGGATTATCTGAAATTATCAGGTTCGCAAGCTACACAGCCCGATAATCGTTTAGGTTTTGGCATACCGCATTTTAAAAGAGCCCAGTTATTGGCTCAACAAGATTCTGAAAAAAATCTAACTGGATTTAAATTGTTTCCCAACCCAGTCAAGGATAATCATTTTACCGTATTAGTGCCCGTAAATGCCGACCAGAACACGGAAATCAAAATTTTTAATGCTATTGGGCAGGAAGTAAACGTATTTACCTACCATTACGATAAAATAAAAACCGACCGTACTTTCGTTACTTTTGAAATCACCGGGCTTTCTGCGGGTATGTATCAATGCGTTATTACTAGCTTGAACCGCTCCGAAACAATTCGGTTTTTAAAACTCTGATTGAATTATCAGCTAAATTACTCCGAGTAGTACTAACAAAGTGCCTATCTTTGCTGCATGAAACCAATTATTGCTCCTTCTATTTTAGCAGCTGATTTTGCTAATTTACAGACCGAAATTGAATTACTTAACCAAAGTGCTGCCGACTGGATTCATTGTGATATAATGGACGGCCGGTTTGTGCCTAATATTTCTTTTGGTTTACCAGTGTTGCAAGCGGTTCATAAACATGCCCGAAAGCCATTGGATGTTCATTTAATGATTGCTGACCCTCAGTTGTACATTGAACAATTTCAAAAAGCCGGAGCCAATAGTATTACGGTACATTATGAAGCTTGCCCGCATTTACACCGGGTTATTGAACAGATTAAAAATGTAGATTGCAAGGCGGGAGTAGCGTTAAATCCGCATACCCCTGTTGCTTTGCTCGAAGACATTATTAATGATGTGGATTTAGTTCTCATTATGTCTGTTAATCCGGGCTTTGGTGGCCAGAAATTTATTCCGCATACCTATACCAAAGTGGCTGCTTTGCGCGAGTTAATACAATCAAAAAACGCGCATGCTCTAATTGAAGTAGATGGTGGAGTAAACGAAGAAACAGCACCCTTACTTTTAGAACAGGGGGCAAATGTTTTGGTGGCCGGGTCCTTTGTATTTCAAGCGAGTGATCCGTTACAGACCATCGCTAATTTACAAAATATCGCTTCCTGATTTATTTTTTATGCATCTGAGACTGGTTTTATGGCTGGCCTGGTTATTTTTTCCTGTTTTAGTTTATGCCCAACAAGCAACTGTTACGGGCCTGGTTATGGATGAAACCGGTGCTCCGCTTGAATACGCTAGTATAATTATAAAAGGAAAGACCTACGGAAGTCAAACCAACGCTGCCGGAATGTTTAAGATTACGGTTCCTGCTGAAAAAGACATAGTTTTAGTAATAAATTACTTGAGTTATCAGAATCAGGAAATTCAGCTTAGATTAAAAAATAAAGAAAACCGGGAAATTAAAGTAAAGCTTCTAACGGCAAGTAACGCGCTTTCCACCATTGTTGTCACCGATCAAAATTTTACTAATGCTAACTCTGCAGTAAGTATTATGCGCCTGAATCCGCGTATAACCAAGCAATTGCCTTCTGCATTCAACGATTTTAATAAAATTTTAGCTACTCTCCCGGGTGTATCTAGTAATAACGAACTTACTTCAACTTATTCCGTTCGGGGCGGTAATTACGATGAAAATTTAGTTTATGTAAATGGCATTGAAATTTACCGGCCATTTTTAGTAAGTAACGCGCAGCAAGAAGGGCTTAGCTTCGTAAACCCAGACTTAGTGCGAGACGTGCAATTTTCATCGGGCGGTTGGCAACCTAAATGGGGCGATAAACTTTCTTCGGTATTAAATATTACTTATAAAACTCCTAAAAAGCTGGCCGGCTCTGTAAATGGCGGATTAATTGGTGGAGGGGTACACCTGGAAGCTGCTTCTAAAGATAAAAGAATTACTTATTTAGCCGGAGTACGTTATAAAAATGCACAATTAGTTTTTAACTCTCTGGAAACAAACGGCAACTACCAGCCTAGTTTCACAGATGCTCAAAGTTATATTACAATAGATTTAACCCGTAAATCTCGCCGATCATTAGAATTACCCAAAACTACTTTAGGAATACTAGCCAGTGTAGCTCGTAATAAATACGAAGTTATACCTTTTTACCGGGAAACTTCCTTTGGCACCAGGGACCGGGTGGTGCAATTAGGTATAGACTACAACGGGCACGAGCGAATGGAGTATGAATCGTACCAAGGTGGATTGAATTTAATACATCGCTTTACCCCAAAGTTTTTTACCGAAATAACTGCTTCATCTGTAATCGCTCGTGAGAGGGAATTACGAGATGTAGCGGCGAGTTATTCTTTTTACGAAGTAATAGATGATAAACAAACCCGGAACCCGAACGAAGAAGTACGTAATGTGGAGGCTGGCACCGATTTCGAACATTCCCGGAATAGTTTAACTGCTAAAATTTTTGCTTTAGAAAACCGGTATACCTGGCAGCCAACCAACCGGCAGGAGTGGCAATTAGGAATAAAAGCGGCGCGCGAAGATATTACGGATCAATTAAAGGAATACAGATTAATGGATTCCGCCGATTATATAACGGTAAACCAGCAATTTGCTTCTAACTTAAAACTGCCTTCTTATCGCTACCAAGGTTACGGGCAACATACCTGGCAACTAGATTCTTTGCGTACGCTCACCTACGGGGTACGATTAAATTATTGGACCGTTAACCGCGAATTACTCATTAGCCCTAGAGTGCAGTATACGGGAATCGTACCAACTCATTTAAATTGGTCTTACAAATTGGCGCTGGGCGTTTATTATCAACCTCCTTTTTACCGTGAATTGCGTGACCGGCAAGGTGACTTGAATTTAAATTTAAGGGCGCAAAAATCACTGCACTTTATTGCCGGAGCAGAATACAGGTATTTATCCTGGAACCGTCCTTTTAAACTAACAGCCGAAGTTTACTATAAAACACTGACGAACGTGGTGCCTTACGAGGTAGATAATGTGCGGCTACGTTATTTTGCTCAGAATAATGCGAAAGCTTATGCTGCCGGGATTGACTTACGCGTAAACGGAGAATTTATACGAGGAGCTGAATCGTGGTTTAGCTTAGGAATTCTTACTACAAAAGAAAATATATCCGGCGATTCTACCATTTATGATCTGGGGACCTTTAAACCGGTAAGTAAAAGGCCCATCAACTACATTCGGCGGCCTACTGATCAACGGGTAACTTTTGGCGTTTTTTTTCAGGATCACATTCCTGACCATCCGTCTTACAAAATGTACCTGAACGGAGTAGTGGGTACTGGACTACCCTTTAGTCCGCCGGGAAATGAGTCTATCCGTAATCAATTTAATATGCCTTTTTACAAGCGCGTAGATATTGGATTTTCTAAGTTACTCTCTTTTAATAGTTCAACTACGGATAAAACAGTTAGTCTGGAAAGCCTCTGGATAAGTTTAGAAATTCTAAATTTAATTGCGGCAAACAACGTAGTTTCCTATAATTACGTGAAAGATGTTCAAAACATTACCTACGCCGTACCCAATTACTTGTCTTCCCGTTTAGTAAATCTACGCTTTATCGCTCAATTCTAAATTAGTAAAAGTGCAAAAGTAACCTGTAAAATTGGCTACTAAATCATAAAAGCAAAAAGCGGAAGATACCTTCCGCTTTTTGCTTTTATCAAAATATTAAAACTTTGAAAATAAGCCATTTAGTTTATGTTCGCTTCAAAGCGCTTAAACTTCCAGACATTGAAATTACGCTCAATATTGGATTCGTATTTTTTATATTCTTCCTGGTCCTTTTTGCCTAATTTTATAGCTTTTTTGCACAAGTCTACGGCTCCTTCATATTCGTCTTTTTGAGCCAGCAACTGCGCCTTAATCCAATTGTTATAAAAGTTATCGTTAATGGATAACGATTTATCAATCCATTTTAAAGCTAATTCGTGCAGCGTGTTTTTTGAAATTAAATAATTGGTTGCTTGCGCGTAAATTTGCCAATCGTCTGGTTTAGCTTTGGTTAGATCTTCCTGCAACATGGCCAATACTTTGGCATCGGTGTCCACTTCTATTTTTACCGAAACTTTTTTCCGCTCCCAGAAAAAACTCAGAGTACCGGTATTTTGCAGTACATCAGAAAATACAAATTGAAATGTTTCTTGGGTAGGAACTTCTTTTACTTGCGCCGGAATTCTTAAAATATCATCTTTAGGATCGTATCCTTCGGCGCCCCATAAGCTGGTATTTTTGTTTAAGATAAACAAACAAGAATCAGCACTTTCAGGTAAGGAATATAAGCTGTACGTTCCGGCCGCCACATTCTCTCCGTTTAACTTAACGGCATCCGAAAAAGTTATAAGAGTAGCCTCGTTGGCTCCGGTGCGCCATACTTCGTTATACGGCACCAATTTTCCCCAAACTTCTCGCCCTTTTACTCCGGGAGTATGGTATTTTAAGGTTATTTCTGTTAAACCTATGGTTTGCATTACCATAGCAGCCGGGCTAGGTTGGGGTAAGCGCAATTGCGCCTGAACAAATTGCGGGACCAAAAAGAAAGTGAAACAAGCAAAAGCTAAAATAGCACGCATAGTACAAAGGTAAATTCAAAAAGTTAATTGTTTTTCTCAGGAACAACCAATCTTAATCAACTACTAACCGAAGCAGATTATCTTATTCAGAAGTAAAAAATAATGCCAAAATACAGCATTAATATGGACAATTTAAAATCTACTGAGATGTAGTAAAGGCGTAATACTATAATTTTCAGGCAAATTACAAAAAATGATAGAAAATTATATGCGGAAACAGAAAAATTTAGGATAAGTTTTTATAATTCATTTTCTGGCTTACATTTGCATCATCTTATGATGAAATACAGCAAACAATACAATTTTTTTCCTCTTTCAACGCCTTCTCACGCGTTTGATTTTGCTGTCCATTTTCACCATTACCATCATTCCTCCCGGGGAGAATAATAGTTTTTACGTTCGGGAAGGAGGAAACTCCTGGTTGTAAGCTGTTTCATCAATAGCTTTTCACTTTAATATTCAGGAAGCATATAAAAATTAAAAATGATTCGATTAGCCATTCAAAAGTCGGGTAGATTAAGCGAAGATTCCCTTAATCTCATTCGGGAATGCGGTATTTCTTTTGTTAATTCTTCTTTAAAACTTAAAACCGAAGCCACCAACTTTCCTCTTGAAATTTTATTTCTGCGCGACGATGACATACCCGGTTACGTTGCTGATGGAGTAGCCGACATTGGAATTGTAGGGGAAAACGTTCTTGTGGAAGAAGGTAAACAAGCACTGCAAGTAAAAAAATTAGGTTTTTCGCAATGCCGTTTGTCCATTGCGGTTCCTAAAAACGCCGAATTTGATCATATTTCTGGTTTGGAAGGTAAAAACATTGCTACCTCTTACCCAAATTTACTGCAGTCTTATTTATCCGGCGAAGGTGTGAAAGCTCATATTCATACTATTAGCGGTTCGGTTGAGATTGCGCCAAGTATTGGGTTAGCCGATGCTATCTGCGATATTGTTTCTTCGGGGAGTACGTTAATCAGCAACGGGTTACGCGAAGTACAGACTGTTTTTCATTCCGAAGCCGTATTAATTGCACACCAGGATTTGACCAATGAGAAACGCGCCATTTTAAATCAACTTTTATTCCGGATTGATGCGGTAAGAAAAGCCCAGAAAGCTAAGTATATTTTACTAAATGCCCCTAACGAAGCAATACCCCGTATTAAATCTTTATTGCCAGGTATGAAAGCTCCTTCTATTTTACCTTTAGCGGAAGAAGGCTGGAGTTCTGTGCATTCGGTGGTAAACGAAGATGATTTCTGGGAAATAATCGAAAAGTTACGCGAAGCTGGTGCCCAAGGTATATTAGTAGTGCCAATCGAGAAAATGATTTTGTAATGTTAAAGCAAGTATTGTATCCTGATCGGGAAAGCTGGCCAGATTTAATAAAACGCCCCGTTCAGGAATTTGAGAAAATTGAAGAACAGATAAAAGTAATCTTCGATCAGGTACGTAATAACGGTGATAAAGCCTTAATGGAACTTACCGCCCGATTTGATAAGGTAAGTTTAACCGGCTTGTTAGTATCGCCTGAAGAAATAGCTACTGCCGCCGAACAAATTTCCCCGGAATTACAAACAGCTATTCAGCAGGCTTATAAAAATATAACTGTTTTCCACGAGACCCAACGAGAAGCTAGTCGCCCCGTCGAAACAATGCCAGGCGTACGTTGCTGGCGTAAAAGCGTAGCTATTGAAAAAGTAGGCCTATACATACCGGGTGGTACTGCTCCTTTGTTTTCTACCTTGTTAATGTTAGGAATTCCGGCTAAACTCGCCGGCTGTCGGGAAATTGTACTGTGCACACCACCCGGGAAAGATGGTTCTGTTCATCCAGCCATATTATTTACAGCTTCGTTATTAGGTATTTCTACTATTTGTAAGGTTGGAGGGAGTCAGGCGATAGCAGCCCTTACTTTCGGCACCGAATCAATACCAGCCGTTTCAAAAATTTTCGGACCAGGTAACCAATACGTAACAGTGGCCAAGCAGATGGCCGGAAAGTACGGAGTAGCTATTGATATGCCGGCCGGCCCCTCAGAAGTATTAGTAATAGCCGATGAAACAGCCGATCCTAGCTTTGTAGCGGCCGATTTGCTTTCGCAAGCGGAGCACGGTACCGATTCGCAGGTGGTACTTGTTACGAACTCAGAACAACTGCTTCCTTTAGTTGAACAAGCTTTAGAAGAGCAATTAAAAAATCTATCTCGTCAGAATATAGCGGCAGAAACCTTAACGAATAGTTTAGGAATTTTGCTGAAAGATTCAGAAGAAATGCTTGCCTTTTCAAACCTCTATGCGCCCGAACACTTAATTATTATTGCTCAGGAATTGGAACACCTGGCCACAGGGGTAACCAATGCAGGTTCGGTATTTTTAGGTGCCTATAGTCCTGAATCAGTGGGAGATTATGCTTCGGGTACTAATCATACTTTGCCTACTAACGGCTATGCTCGGGCTTATAGTGGAGTTTCTTTAGATTCTTTTGTTAAAAAAATTACCTTTCAGCACCTTAGTCCGCAAGGCTTGCAATCTATTGGTCCAATAGTAGAAATAATGGCCGATGCCGAAGGATTGGATGCTCACCGGCAGGCAGTAAGTATTCGCTTAAAAAGTTTATCAAATGTTTAAACTTACTAATTTGGTTCGCCCGAATATCCGGGGTATGAAACCTTATTCTTCCGCTCGCGATGAATTTGAAGGCGAGGCTAGCATCTTTGTCGATGCAAATGAAAATAACCTTGGTAGCATGGCGGCCAACCAGCACTACAACCGTTATCCCGATCCGCATCAGAAAGAACTTAAAGCCGCCATTGCCCAAATAAAAGGAGTGAAGCCAGAACAAATTTTTCTGGGCAACGGCTCCGATGAAGCCATTGATCTCCTAATTCGATTGGTTTGTCAACCTGGTCACGATCAAATTCTAGCTTTTAGCCCCACATACGGCATGTACGAAGTATCTGCTAATCTGAACGATGTAGAGTTAAAGCTGGTAAGATTAGACGAGAATTTTCAACTTCAATTAAATAAGCTGCAAGGGCAAATTCATTCTGAAATTAAAATTATATTTATCTGCACTCCTAATAACCCAAGTGGCAATTTAATTAACCGGAGCAGTATCGAGTACATTTTACAATCTTTTTCGGGATTAGTAGTAATTGATGAAGCGTACATTGATTTCTCTTCCGAAGATAGCTGGCTTACGCAACTAAGTACGTATCCTAATTTGGTAGTATTGCAGACTTTTTCTAAAGCTTGGGGTATGGCCGCGTTAAGATTAGGAATGGCATTCGCTTCGGAAGAAGTAATTTCCTTTTTAAACAAGATCAAGCCACCTTACAACATTAACGAAGCTACTCAACAAATTGCTTTAGAAGCTTTACAAAACTCCGCTCGTTTACCCGAGATGGTAAAAGAAATAAAAGAAAGTCGGGAAATACTTGTTAAAGCCTTAAAGCATTTACCAGTAGTCAAAAAAGTTTATCCTTCGGATGCTAATTTTATTTTGGTAGAAGTAACGGATGCCAATGCTGTATATGCATACCTCTTAAATAATGGAATTGTGGTTAGAAACCGCACTACGCAACCTGGCTGCTTTAATTGTTTAAGAATATCTGTTGGTACTAAATCAGAAAACGGAAAGCTGGTTACGTGTTTGAAAAACTATATTTAGGAGATTGTAGCTTTAGTTTATAGTATTGCATATAGTATATTGAATATGAGTGAATTAAATTTTTAATAAATATTCTATTAGAAAATTTTTAATGAAAAAAGTTTTATTTATTGACCGGGATGGAACCATACTGGTGGAGCCAAAAACCGACTATCAGGTAGACTCCTTCGATAAATTTTCCTTCTTACCAGGTGTAATCCGAAATTTATATAAGATTAGTTCTGAACTGGATTATGAATTTGTGATGGTTACGAACCAGGACGGATTAGGTACTTCTTCTTATCCGGAAAATACTTTTTGGCCTTTCCAGAACAAAATGTTGGAAATTCTGGCCGGTGAAGGAATAACTTTTTCAGACATTTTAATTGATAGAAGTTTTGAACACGAAAATTTACCTACCCGCAAGCCTGGCATTGGAATGCTGCAAAAGTATTTATCAGGAAATTACGATTTAGTAAATTCCTATGTGATTGGCGATAGAGTTACCGATATAAAATTAGCTGATAACCTGGGATGTAAAGCTATTTATCTCAACGAAAGCTATAATGCTACAATTGCTTTTTCTACTAACAGTTGGGATGAAATTTACAACTATCTTCGTTTGCCTGCTCGTAAAGCAAGTATCATCCGCAATACCAACGAAACCAAAATTAAAGTTAATTTAAACTTGGATGGTACCGGAGAGATGCACATCCATACCGGATTAGGTTTTTTCGATCACATGTTAGAGCAATTGAGTAAACATTCAGGTGCAGATATGAAGATTCAGGTAGAAGGAGATTTACACATTGATGAGCATCACACCATCGAAGATACAGCTATTGCCATTGGCGAAGCTTTTGCCCAAGCCTTAGGTGATAAAAGAGGTATTAGCCGCTACGGGTATTTATTACCCATGGACGATGTATTGGCCCAGGTAGCGTTAGACTTTTCCGGTAGACCTTGGTTGGTTTGGGAAGCAGATTTTAAACGTGAAAAAGTAGGCGATATGCCAACAGAAATGTTTTTCCACTTCTTTAAATCGTTCTCGGATGCTGCTAAATGTAATTTAAATGTGAAAGCCGAAGGTGCCAACGAACACCACAAAATTGAAGCAATTTTTAAAGCAGTAGCTAAGTCTATTAAAATGGCAGTGGCGCGTGACGTAAACAAAATGGAGATTCCCAGTACCAAAGGTATTTTATAATGAGTATTGTTATTATTGATTACAAAGGAGGTAATGTACAATCAGTAAAGTTTGCGCTGGAAAGATTAGGAGCAGAAGCCACTTTGAGCGCTGATCCGGAAGTGATCAGAAGCGCCGATAAAATTATATTTCCGGGCGAAGGGGAGGCTAGTTCTGCTATGGAGGAGCTAAGAGCCCGCGGTTTAGATAAAGTAATTCCTGAATTAACGCAACCCTTTCTAGGCATTTGTTTAGGTATCCAGCTTTTATGCCGGCACTCCCAAGAAAATGACACGCAAATGCTTGATATTATTCCAGTTGATGTGGTTCGGTTTAATCATAGCTTAAAGGTTCCACATATGGGTTGGAATAACTTATTTGATTTAAAAGGCGATTTGTTTAATGGCGTAAATGAGCAGGATTACGTTTATTTTGTACATAGCTATTATTTACCCGTTTGTGAATACACCATTGCCACAGGAGCTTACCCAGAACCTTTTAGTGCGGCTGTACAATACAAAAATTTTTACGCCATGCAGTTCCATACCGAAAAAAGTGGCCCTACCGGTACACGAATTATAGAGAACTTCCTCGCTTTATGATGCAGATTATTCCCGCGATTGATATTATTGGTGGCCAGTGCGTCCGCCTAACTGAAGGTGATTTTACCCAGCAAAAAACGTATGCCAGCAATCCGGTAGAAGTTGCTAAACAATTTGTTGATGCCGGTTTACAACGCTTGCATTTAGTAGATTTAGACGGAGCCCGGGCACGTAAACCTCTAAATTTAGCTGTATTAGAAGCCATTGCTACTCAAACAAATTTAATTATTGATTTTGGCGGCGGTATTCAGTCAGAAGAATCTATTCAGCAAGCGTTTAATGCCGGAGCACAGCAAATTACTGCTGGTAGTATTGCCGTACGCGAGGTAAGCTTAGTGCAGCATTGGTTAGAAAAATTCGGGGCTAATAAAATAATTATTGGAGCCGATTTTCGTGATAACTTTATTTCTATAAATGCCTGGGCTGAGCAATCTACGGTTTCGCTTACTAATTTTATTCAACAGTATTTAGAATACGGGGCTCAGACCTTTATTTGTACCGATGTCAGTAAAGACGGTAAATTGCAGGGACCGGCTACTCAAACTTACACCGAGCTGGTTCAAAGTTTTCCGAAAGCTGGGTTTATTGCTAGCGGTGGTGTAACAACCATTAACGATTTAGAAGAATTAAAAGCTATCGGAATGGAAGGCGTAATTATTGGAAAAGCCATTTACGAAGGAACCATTACCCTGGCAGATTTAAATAAATTTGTATGTTAACAAAACGTATTATTCCTTGTCTGGATATAAAAAACGGACGAACCGTGAAAGGGGTAATGTTCGAAAACATCCGGGATGCAGGTGATCCGGTGGCTTTGGCCGCCGAGTACGCCCGGCAAGGAGCGGATGAACTGGTGTTTTTAGATATTACCGCCACTAACGAAGAGCGTAAAACCTTTGCTCAACTCGTCCGGGAAATTGCGCGCCATATTGATATTCCGTTTACGGTAGGAGGCGGTATTGGTGCTATCCGCGACGTGGAAGTACTTCTGCACGAAGGAGCCGATAAAGTATCTATTAACTCTGCCGCTATAAAAGAACCGCAACTGGTATACGATCTGGCTAAACGTTTCGGTAGCCAATGTATAACGGTTGCCATTGATACCAAATTAACTGCTACGGGTTGGAAAGTATTTAGCCGCGCCGGAACCTTGGAAACGGAACATGCTACATTAGATTGGGCAAAACAAATTACGGATTTAGGTGCCGGCGAAATTTTGCTCACCTCTATGAGCCACGATGGTACCAAAAACGGATTTGCTTTGGATATTACCGGTGCTGTTTCACAGGGAGTTTCTATTCCGGTTATTGCTTCGGGAGGAGCCGGCCAAATGGAACACTTTGCGGATGTATTTAATAAAGCACAGGCAGATGCTGCTTTGGCTGCCAGTATTTTTCACTTCGGCGAGATTCCCATTCCTGCCCTTAAAAAATATTTAGTTAACCAGGATTTACCTATTCGTTTATGTTATTAGATTTTGCAAAAGCTGGTGGCTTGTTACCCGTAGTTATTCAAGACAATTCTTCTCAGGAAGTACTTATGGTTGGGTTTATGAACCAAGAGGCATACGAAAAAACCCAGCAAGAAAAAGTAGTTACTTTTTATTCCAGAACCAAAAATCGCCTTTGGACCAAAGGAGAAACCAGCGGTAATTTCCTGCACGTAGTTAGTATTCAGGTAGATTGCGATCAAGATACATTATTAATTAAAGCAAATCCGGTTGGGCCGGTTTGCCATACCGGTGCCCGTACTTGTTTTGAACCAGCTCCAGATACAAATACCTCCAATACAATTCCAACACCCGATGTGTTTTTTCTAAAATATCTCGAAAATCTAATTCAGGACCGGCGCAAAAATCCGCAGGAAAAATCGTATACGAATCTGCTTTTTGAAAAAGGAATTCAGAAGATTGCACAAAAGGTAGGAGAGGAAGCCGTGGAAACAGTTATTGATGCTGTAGCCGGCAATAAAGAACGTTTAAAGGAAGAAGCGGCTGATTTATTATATCATCTGCTGGTATTATTAGCTGCCTCAGATTTGCAATTATCCGACGTTATTCAAGTATTACAAAAGCGGCATCAGAAATAAGGATAAAATCATTAATCTTTAACGAGCCTACTGTTTGCAGGTTCCGGTAAGTATTTATAGTAATTCTAAGGCCGTAGAAATGTTTTCTTAAATGTTAAAGATTATGTTAAATTGAGTTTCTGCTTTGGCATTAGATTTATTCGGATAAGTTATATGTAACAATAAAGCTTAAACATGCCTGTAAACTATATCTGCACAACCTGCGGCGTACAATATGCCGCTACCGATAAAGAACCGGAGCGTTGTATCATCTGCGAAGACGATCGCCAGTACGTAAACTGGCAGGGACAAACCTGGACTACCTTACCGGAAATGCAGCAAGAATACCGCAATGATATTCAACAGGTAGAGCCAAATTTATATCAGATCCACACTACTCCTAAATTTGGTATTGCTCAGAAAGCCTATTTACTTGTAAACCCTAGCGGAAATATTCTATGGGATTGTATTACTCTGATTGACGAGGACACCATAAAATTTATTCAAAGCCTCGGAGGTATTCAAGCTATTGCGCTTTCCCATCCGCATTATTATTCATCAATTGTTAATTGGAGCCGCACATTTAACAATGCTCCCATTTACATTCACGCCTCTGATAAAGAATGGGTAACGCAATCAGATAATGCTATTCAGTTTTGGGAGGGAAAAATACTAGAACTAATCGATAGTATAAGTATAATAAACTGCGGCGGGCATTTTCCGGGAGCTTGTGTACTGCATTGGCCAGCTGGGGCCGATGGAAAAGGAGTGGTATTATCCGGCGATACGCTCCAGGTTGCCATGGATCGGCAATCCGTTTCGTTTATGTATTCTTATCCTAACTTAATTCCTTTACGTCAGGCAGAAATAATTGCTATACGGGATGCCCTGCAGGGCGTGAATTTTGAACGCATGTACGGAGCTTTTGAGCCGTATATTAAACAAAATGCCCGACAAGCTTTCGATCATTCTATTGTTCGTTACCTCCAGATTTACGAATAATTACTACTCAGGAGATTATTCTTTTTTTATCAGCTACGTACCCTTATAATTAATTTCTCTCATAATCTTTAATCTAAGATTATCGTAGAAGCTTACAATTAATTATTTCATCCAATCCTATTTAACCAAACCCATTTAAAACTATGAATTACATTCTTAACCTTTTAGTAAACGCCGGTGTCGTAATGCTAATGGCTTATATATTGCCCCAGGTGCGCGTAAAAAGCTTTGGTACTGCTTTGTGGGTCGCTTTTCTGGTGAGTATTTTAAATGTTACGGTTGGTTTCTTGCTGCGTTTACCACTTAATTTAGTAACCTTCTTTTTGCTAAGTTTTTTCGTTCGCCTGATAGTAACTGCTATAATCATTAAACTGGTAGATAAATTGTTAAGTAACTTTGAGGTGCGCGGTTTTTGGCCGGCATTGGTAATAGCTTTAGCTATAGCTATAGCCGGGGCTCTTTTCGACCGCCAAGAAGCCGAAGAGCGGTACGATACTGCTTCTCAAACAATTATCAGTAACCAAACCGTAATCTAAATTCAATCACTATTTTCGATGAAGCCTGCTCTTTGAACAAAGAGCAGGCTTTGTTTTTTAAAATAAGCAATTAAAGGCTCTCTTTACTAATTATTTAAACTTGAAGTGTTACGAATATCCTGCAATAAAACAGTCCTCTTGTAGAAAATTTTTCTAAAATTTAAACGGCATGTTATGTTAATTATAATAAAAGCCTAGCTTTGTTCAGCGAATTAAAATATAATAGCATGAGTGCTTATTCAAACGGTTCCTTGCACCAATTCCGGAACCTGGTTGGTTTCAAATACGAAATGTATAATAGCTTATTCTCTTCTTTGCCCTTTTATCGGGTAGAGAAAACAGGAGTGCTCTTATCATTGTTTTTGTTACATTGCGAAGAAGGATTAAAAAAAGAATCTAGTCCGAACGAAATTATTGAATCATTTTTTCAGCAGTATACCTCTTATGCCACTGAACAGGAGCAAACCGATTTATTATTTCGTTTTGTTCAATTTGCCGAACGCCAGGTAGTTTTATTTGATGCTTTAGAAGATGCAGCATTTAATCAGATAAACGATATGCAAGGAGTTGGCACCTTAAAGCATCTGGAATCTGAAATTGTTCAGTACCGGACCCAGAATAAGTTAGCTGAAAAATTACAGGATTTTTCCGTTCGTTTGGTCTTAACTGCTCATCCCACACAATTTTATCCCAGTGAGGTTCTAGGAATTATTAATGATTTATCTAAAGCCTTAACGAACGATAATACCGCTTTAGCAAATTCTTACCTGCAACAGTTAGGTAAAACACCTTTTTTCAAAAAAGAAAAACCTACCCCTTACGACGAAGCCGTAAATTTAATCTGGTTTTTAGAAAATGTCTTTTATCCAGCTACCGGTCAAATCTTATCTTATTTAAAAAACAGATTTCCAAATGCTATTAATCCGAATAATCCTTTAATTAGAATGGGTTTTTGGCCAGGCGGAGACCGGGATGGGAATCCGTTTGTAACGGTGCCTAATACCTTAAAAGTAGCCGAGGCTTTGCGGGGTGGAATAGTAAAATCTTATTATTTGGAAGTTCGCCGGTTGAAAAAACGCCTTACTTTTAAAGGAGTTGCTAATTTGCTGGCAGACCTGGAACAACGATTATACAATAATTTATTTGTACCAGGTTATAAAGCCGATTTATCAGTAGCAGAAATAAAAGGTACCATGCAGCAGATTCGGGCAACTATTCTGCGCTTGCATAATGGCTTATTTGTAAACCAGGTAGATTCTTTTCTGAATAAAGTAGATTTGTTTGGCTTGCATTTCGCTTCACTCGACATCCGGCAGGATTCTTCGGTGCATACCAGATTGCTGGAAGAAGTAGCAGGTAAGTCGGATGTTTTACCTGAAAATTACGCAGAACTATCTGAAGACGATAAAATCAATGCTTTATTAGCAATAGAAAAAACTATTGAACCTGCATTTTTTGAAGACGAGCTGTTGCAAGACACCCTCGAATCATTAAATGCTATTAAAACTATTCAGGCCTTTAACGGAGAAGCAGGTTGCCACCGGTACATTATCAGCCATAGTACCAGTGCGCTAAATGTATTAGAAGTATATGCCCTTTTCATACTGCGGGGCTGGGAACCAGAATCTATTTCGGTGGATATCGTGCCACTTTTCGAGACAATCGAAGATTTGCGGAATTCCGGATCTGTTATGCAAAAGCTATATGAAAATCAAACTTACCGGCAACACTTACAATCGCGCGGTAACGTGCAAACCATTATGCTGGGATTTTCGGATGGAACCAAGGATGGCGGCTATTTAATGGCAAACTGGAGCATTTATAAGGCTAAAGAAATGCTTAGCAACCTTTCTAAACAATATGAGATAGAGGTTGTATTTTTTGATGGTCGGGGGGGGCCGCCCGCCCGGGGAGGTGGAAAAACGCACCAATTTTATGCCTCTATGGGAAGAAACATTGCCAATAAAGAAATTCAATTAACCATTCAAGGGCAAACCATTAGCTCTAATTTCGGTACTGTAGATGCTGCCCGGTACAATATGGAGCAATTAATGCATGCCGGAATTAGTAATGCACTTTTCTCAAACCGGGAAAAAACATTAACCGAGCCCGAAGAAGAATTGCTTATTAGCCTGGCTAACGAAAGCTTTAATGCGTATAATACTTTAAAAAACCACCCTGATTTTCTGGAATACCTGAATTATGTAAGCCCTTTACGGTACTACGCCGAAGCTAATATTGGCAGTCGGCCGGCTAAACGTAAATCCGGTCAATTAAACCTAGACGATTTACGAGCCGTGCCTTACGTTGGAGCCTGGAGTCAGTTAAAGCAAAACGTACCTGGGTTTTATGGCGTAGGAACTGCCTTAGAGAAAATGGAAGCCGCTGGTAAATGGCCGGAATTAAAAGCTTTATACGAAGATTCTTTATTCTTTAAAACGTTACTCGATAATTGCGAAATGGCCATGAATAAATGCTGTTTTCCAGTTACGGCTTATCTGGCGGAGCACCCTAAATATGGTGTTCTTTGGAAGATTATGAACGAAGAATTTGAAAGAAGCAAAAAGTATTTACTTCTTCTTTCGGGTAGCGACGAGTTAATGGCAGATAAACCCATTGACCAGCTTTCTATTCAATTAAGACAAAGAATAGAGTTACCATTGATTACCATTCAGCAATATGCTCTTACTAAAATACGGGCTATGGAAGAACAACAATTAGAAAGAGACGAAAAGAAAATCTATGAAAAACTAGTAATGCGTTGTTCTTTTGGTATCATAAACGCGGAGCGGAATTCAGCTTAGCTAATTCAGCAATAATCAATAATTAGTGAAAAGCCCTAAACATTCAGGGCTTTTTTCATTTTCAATAGGGTAGGGGAGAGGATTCTATTTAGCCTGTATCATTCCTTGCTTTTTAACCGAACTAGGTTTTTAGGTTTTTATCTTGTTACATCAAACCGGAATGGTAAGCTATGTCATTTTGTAGAAGGCATAATTATTATGTGCTTTTTTCAGACTCTTCAGAACATACTCATAATTATCATTTAAATTAATGAGTATAGCATTACAATAACAATAATTTTTCTTACTAATCTTCAAGTTATTCAAGGATATTTTAAATCTTATCTTAAACAATAAGTTGACTTGATTAAATATTTAACTTAATAAATCTTATAAACGCATGAATTATAAATAGAGATAAGAATTTATAAGAGTAAGATAAATCTTAATTAGCCAGTTTTGTTCTTGCTATCTTCTTATCATTTATCAGGTGTTGATAAAAGGTAGTTATCCATATTGCTGTTGAAGTGTGTATAAGTATAACTTATCCATATCAGGAAAATTTTGAACGGAAATCTTAAATTTGGATATTCTATTCTTATATTTAGTAGTTGTAAGATAATTCTGAAATATTTACTTGCTGATAAATATGAGCGAAAAAAAAATTTGCCTATCGTGTTCTGTGACTATTATGGAGGACGCTAATTTTTGCCATAATTGTGGAGTGCAAGTAAAATGTAAAGGCTGCGGTGAACCCTTAGTTAAGGAAGCAAGAAATTGTAGTAATTGTGGTCTAGCAGTTACTGCAATAAATCAAAATTCTTCTGTTAATACTTTTAAACTGAGGGAAAAAAAAGACGAACGGATATACGAAATAGAATTTACCAATGAGGTTGGTAAAGAAATGAAAGAAGTGATAGCGGACCTATTGCTAAATAAAATAAAATTTAATAATAGCGAAGAGGAAAACATCGGCCATTTACTTGCAACGGAATCAGTGGAGCAAGAGCAAGTAAACGGGAATGAAGAATTACCAATAGAATCAATTACAAAGCAATTACCATCAGTAAAGAGCCATAGTAATGCAACTGAGGAACCTACTCTTATATATCCGCACCTAAATGATTTAGAAATAAAACTTGATTGTAAAGAAAATGAATGGTTGTTGCTCTTTGCTTTTTACAATTCTAATTATGGGGCAAATACTTTTACAAGAGATATTGTGTGGCAATTGTATAAGGATAAAAGAAAAACCGAAACCAGATTTAAAAATTTAGGTACTAATTGGAGATCCTTATTTAAAAAATATTTGGCTACCGTTAAAGAAAATGAATTTCGGTTTACTACAGCGGGACTACAAAAAGTAAAAAGTTTACTCCGCCTAAACGATGATACAGGAGAAAATTACACGCCACGTAAAAATGTGTCTTCCGGCAATACCAGATCTAACAGCATTCGCAGCATTCCAGTATCCCGAAAAGTAATAGCCAATAGTATTGTACCGAATGAGTTTGACGTGTATAAAAATGAATATAAGGAGGGGCTGGAATCTTTTTTCCGGCGCAAAAATCCGGGTAGTGGTAATCCTAACCGCATTATAACTATTGCTTATTATATTACTAAAGTAAACCACCAGGAATATTTCACCGAGGGCAACATTGATTATGCCTATCGGATATTGAACTTAGGAGGAAAACCGGCTCATTTAAAACAAATAATTATAAACCTAAAAAATGAGCGGCTCTGGTTCCAAAAGATTATAGACAATACCACCACTGGGTGGAAATTAACTCGCCAGGGAGAAATTTACGTAGAAGAGAAATTACCGGCTCGCACTTAACAAATGTTTTATACAAAAATAATCAAGTTTAGTTATTATGTTAAATAGGGTGCTCTTGCTTAGAGCCGGTTAATTTTCTATTGTAACTCCGATGATGATTCTAAAACTTTTACGGTAACTAATAGTTGCCCCAAGTGCCGTTGGGTATGTTCTGCTGCATGAAAAAGTAAACCCAATACAGTAGAAGGTATTTTAGCCCGACCAACAAGCCTGGTTTCACTTAATTGATTGCTGTCGGTTTGTTTTAGTTGGGCAATTGCTTTGTCTACCTGATTATTAAAATTCTGCACTAAACCGATTAAGTTTAATTGTGCCACATCAGGTTGACTTTCCTGAGCTAAAGCTTTTAATTGCTCCGTATTTAAAGCCTCGCCACGAGCATACGTAAATAGCCGATCTAAAACTCCGGTAAGATGTTGCAAATGAAAACCCGCCGTAGCTACCGGGCCAGGTTTTTTCCAAAGTAAATCCTCGTTAAAATTGTTTGTTAATTCATTTACTTCTTCACGCGCCTGTAATAATGCATGTGCCACTGGTTGCAAATTCCAATGAATATCTGCTATAGGTCCGCGTAACCAAACTTCTAAATTATTTTTCTCTGCCATACTAATGAATTTTGCCAGCTGTTCGATTGATTATTAAATCGATTTTTGATTAACTACAAACATAGCAATATTGTTAATTTTGTTTTTGAAGCTATAATCTAATGGCCAGAAATAAAATATTAATTTGTCTTATAATTTATATTATGTTAAATAGACTTTCAAAGAGGTTCCAACTAAACAATTGTTTATTCTTATGAATGGATTTTAATGCCGCCAAGTACTCGTTGAACCGGAACCCATTCCCCTATTATTAGGTAATTTACTATTTATTATAATAGTTAACGTGTAAGCATGGGCTGGCTCGATCTGGACAAGAACTCTTCCCCTAGATCGAGCGTGTTACTTATAATTTTGTTATATAGCTCCCGGCCGTTTTCTCCATTGGTAAAGATTACCAGCCCACGCTGCGACTTGGGTAATAACAATATAAAGGTATTTAATCCGGGGTTGCTGCCTGAATGTACCAAGGCCATTTCGCCGTTACTTAAATTAGGATACAAGACCCAGCTCAAACCAAAGGTGTAGTTTGTACCTAGTTGCCGGGAAGTTAGCATTCTTTTGGGTAACTGGGGGCGTGTCATTTCTTGATATACTTTTTTAGAAATGCCTTTTCTTTGTAAAACACTCACCCCAAACTTGCAATAATCTTCAATGGTGGTTAAGAGTAAGTTAGCTGCATTGGCTTCATACCACTTTTCCATTTCCAGAAGCTTCCCACTTTTGTCGTGCCGACCAGCATAGTACGATTCATTTATCTTACTATCCCAATAAAACCGGGTATTTTTCATGCCTAATGGCTTAAAGAGTAACGAGTCCGCCAATTCTTTTAAGGACCGATTAAAATTGTGCTCCAAAGCATGTCCCAGATACATATATCCTTCCCCCGAATAAGCTACCTGGGTACCCGGCTCAAAAGCAAAGGTCATTTTCTTATTAGGATTATTTCCGCGCCAATTGGGAAGTCCTGTTTGGTGGGCTAATACAATCCGGGTGGTTAATTTGTGGTGCCTTTCATCCTGGGCTAAGTCCGGATCGACAAAGAAATCAGATAAAGGCTGATCTAAATTCCATTGCTTTTTACTAACTAATTGTAAGATGAGCATGCCTACCACCGGTTTTGTTAGAGAGGCAATATTAAAAAAAGTTGCCGCTGGGGCGGGCATTCCAGAGGGTAGCTCCCCTAATACCTTTGTTTCTTTAATCTGACCCTTTTCAATGATGCCCACGGAAACCAGGGGTACGTGGAATTTATTTTGCCAATGTTTAATAGAATCGGTGGCTGGTATAGCAATGTGCCTGGGTTGGGCATTTACCAAATGAGAGAAAGAAACGAGAATTAATCCGATAAGAACCGGAAATTTTAAAAGTTGCATACTTTATTAGGAGCCTTATAATAAACTCTGCTGAGGCTTTCACCAACAAAGACGAATAAGGGTCACAAACATTACCAACTAAAAGAAAAAGTTTTGATTGCGAATAAATGAATTGGGAGTTGCTGCGGCCTTGGCCTCTTAGAGGCTAACTTACTATTTTGATTTTCCATTTATCATTCCATTTGTTCCTGTTTATAAAAATAGCCAAAGGTTTAGCTTTAAACAATAAACTAAACCTTTGGTCATTTACTAGTTAAATGGCATGTCTACTAATCTACCGTAACTTCTTGAGCCGATTGCTGGGAAGCGGCGTTCTTTGGTAAAGTAATTATTAATACACCTTCTACCTGTTTGGCGCTAATTTTGGAAACATCTACCTGGCCGTTTAAATTTAAAACTCTCTCGAAGGATTTAACAGGATATTCCTGATGACTGAAGTTGGGAGAATTATTTTCTTCTACGGCTCGGGCGCCACTAATGTATAATACATCGTCCTGCACCGTAATTTTAATTCCTTCTTTTGCAAAACCAAGTGCGTACACATGTACTTCAAAAGCATTTTCATTATCAATAATATTCAGCGGAATGTTGTATTTAGGCCGCCGGAAGTAATTACTTCTAAATCGGTGGGAACCAAAAAAACCAGCTTTCCCGAACGCAGAACCACATCCATTGGCTTCCCGCGTTGCATTATTATTTCTATACATGATTATTTAGTAAAAATTTAGTTAAAACTTATATTCTTACTAATGAAGACGAACAAGTATAGATTTTACTTTATGGGCAATCTTATTTTTTATATAAGTGAAACTTACTCTTTGCGGTGCTCGCAACGTTTCCGCCATTGTTCTTTAAAGGCGGCTCTTTCTTCTTCGCTCATATTTAACCATTTGCCGCGAAAGCCTTGGGGATGCCTGGAAAAAGGCGAACCTGCCCGATAGCCAAATCGTATGCTGCCAAATAATATCCGGCACAGAATTATTAATCCTAAAGCCTGACCATAGTTTAATGCTTTGGCGGGTAATACTTCAGGTAAAATAGCATTCCAGAGCCATTGAACCAAACCTCCAGCTGCCAGCACTAACAATAAAAAGAAAAGAGCCAAGCCTGCTCGCCGCTTTTTCCGGGTCCAGCTGTTCTTATTAGGGTTTCTGTACATATTTCCAGCTAAATATCTAAGAATTCGTTATACAGGTTTTCTAAACGTTTACGTAAATGTTGTACCGCGTACCCTTTGCGCGATATAATTGTTTTTAATTTTTCTCCGGTCATATCCGCAATTTGTTGCAGGGTTTTATCTTCTAATTCGTTCCAGATAAAAACTTGTTTTTGCTTTTCAGGTAATTCGTCTAATGCAGTAAAAAGCTCCTGCCAGAATATTTCTTTTACAAACTCGGTTTCCGGATCGGTTTCATCTACTAATAAGATATCCGCTAAATTGTACTCGCCATCTTCTCCTAAAAAAGTAAAATCTTCCAACGATTCTACTGTTTTCTTGCGGTTACGATCGATAATTTTATTTTTTGCCACCCGAAAAAGCCAACCACTCATTTGTTCTACTTCATCTAAATCCGTTACATGGCTGAGCTGGTACCAAACATCCTGCAAAATATCTTCTGCTTCTTCTTTGGTGGTAACCCGGCCGCGGATAAAGTTAAATAAACCTTTACCGTAAGCACTAATGGTCTGAATTATATTGCGGGATTGATCCTTCATCCGGACTTTAAAACAAATGCAACTAATTAAGTAGACGAATGAAGCCTTTTTTTACTTTAAATATTTTAGTAAACTAACAATCCTGGTTGCTGATTTACTTTTTTATTTAAAATACAGGAAGTGAAACCGCAATCCAAATATTATAAAAAGCTGTGCTATAGAACCATAAAGATAATGGTACATTCCAGGTGAAGTAAGGTATGAAAGTGTACTTAAAATATAATTTAGCTGAGAGTAGCTTCTTGAAATATTTCACCGACAATTCTCCAGTATTTACCGATTTTTATTAATCGGTTACCTTAAGCCTATTGGTAAAACCTTGTTGCAAATGCTACCTTTCGAAAAAATAAACAAATTATGAACTCTCATCGAACCTCTTCTTCCGCCGGTAAAGTAGTAGCCGGTTTAATAATTGTTTCCGTAGGTATTATTTTCCTGCTGCGACAGATGGGTTATCATTTTCCGCATTGGTTGTTTTCCTGGCCTATGATTTTAGTGGTGGTTGGCTTAATTAATGGCGCGAAAAGCAGCTTCCGCAACTTTGCCTGGTTATTTCTAATAGGACTTGGATTTGCCTTTTTATTCGACCAAATGTATCCTGTTTTTCAGATTACCCGTTTTACCTGGCCCCTTTTAATTATTGGTGCTGGTTTGTTTATGATCTTTCGCCGGAATCATTCCTGGCCTGATAAGTCGGAATACCGGCAACGCTGGCACCAGCGCCGAAATAATTATGAGCAGCGGCTGCAAAACCAACCAGCTAATATTCCTATCCTGAACGGAGATGAGCCACCCATTACTACAACACAACCAATAGACCCAATTGAACCTGAAACAGCAAAATCTACTATTAATCCAGATTCTTCGGTGCCTTTCACCCCAGAGTTTATTGATATTAGTGCCATGTTGGGCGGAGTGAAACGCAATATCTTTTCAAAAAATATAACGGGAGCCGATATTACATGTTTTATGGGAGGTGCCGAACTCAACTTTTCTCAAGCCGACATTCAAGGTCGGGTAATAATGGATATTACCATGATAATGGGCGGTTGTAAGCTGATTGTACCATCAAATTGGGAAGTTATTTCAGAAATTACGGCTATAATGGGCGGTGTAGAAGACCGGCGTAGCCTCGCTCCCACTATTAAATCACCCAACCCCAAAGTGCTGGTTCTGCAAGGCGTTGCTTTTATGGGCGGGCTGGAAATTCAAAGTTATATTTAAGTAAATAATAATTGAGGCGCAAAAAGTAAAATTGTAGAATGGTATTATCCTCTCCGTTTACTCAACCCAGAATACTACTCAGCTTACTATTTTGCTGGTTGCTGCTGGGGCTTCTGCAAGCTTATGCCCTAAATAGTTTTGGTTGGGAAGGCAAAGTAGTCTGGTCAGATTGTGCCATCAGCAATATTTTACTAATTGGCGCGTCCTTTATTCTAATAAATATTCTGCGTTTTTACCGTCCCCGCATTGACCGTTATTGGTTTTTAATCTCGTATAGTTTATTACTCGCGGTAATCTGGCTCTTTTTGTGTTACGAGTTTTTGCTGGTATGCAACGAAGATCAAGCGGGTTATGAAACATTTCTAATTCGTTCTTTGCCCATCCGGTTCATATTTGGTTTTTTTACTATGAGCTGGATTTCTATGCTCACTATCATCTGGCACAATCAACAAGATCAAAAATCCCATGAACAACGTCAGGTTCAAGCCGAAAAACTAGCCCGTGAAGCTGAATTATTAAATTTAAGGGAGCAATTAAATCCTCATTTTTTATTTAACAGCTTAAATTCTATAAGTGCCCTGGTAGGCAACCGACCCGCCGAAGCACGCCACATGATTCACCAACTATCCGACTTTTTACGCGGTACCCTAAAAAAAGACGAAGACCAATGGGTTAGTCTCTCAGAAGAATTAAATCATTTGCAGTTGTACCTGGATATTGAAAAAGTGCGCTTTGGCCACCGCTTACAAACCGAAATAACGGCCGAACCCGGCTGTGCCGAAATGCGCTTACCCCCCATGCTGCTGCAGCCTATTGTTGAAAATGCCATAAAATTTGGCTTATACGATACAATCGATAACGTAATTATTCGCCTGCAAGCCCAATGCATCGAAAATCAATTACGTTTAATTATTCAAAATCCATTTGATCCGCAAACTGCCCGGCCGCGGCAAGGTACTGGATTTGGTTTAAGCAGTGTGCAGCGCCGCTTGTATTTACTTTTTGCCCGTTACGATTTGTTCGCCACGCAAATAGATGGTTCGCTTTTTACTACTATTTTAACTATTCCCCAATATGATCAAAGCATTGATTATAGACGATGAACCTTTGGCTCGTTCGTTGATTTTAGAATACTTACAAGCGTTTCCGCAAATTAAAGTTGTGCAGGAATGCAACGATGGTTTTGAAGGCGTGAAAGCAGTGCAAGTACACCAGCCCGACTTAATATTTCTGGATATTCAAATGCCAAAGATAAACGGGTTTGAAATGCTGGAATTAATTGAAGAGCCCCCTACCGTAATTTTTACTACGGCTTTCGATCAATACGCATTAAAAGCTTTTGAAGCGCACGCAGTAGATTATTTATTAAAACCATTTAGCCAGGAAAGATTTGATAAAGCCATAACAAAATGGTTAGATCATAAATTAACCATTCCGGATAACAAAGTTAAAACAAAAGCTTTATTAGAATCGGCAGCGCAATCGGCAGAACGGCACGACCGCATTGTAGTAAAGCTAGGCCATAAGATTAATATAATTCCGGTAGTAGATATTCTATACTTAGCCGCCGACGACGATTACGTGAATTTACATACGGCCCAAGGTACATATTTAAAAAATCGGACGATGAGTTACTTCGAAAAAACTTTAGATCCGCAGCAATTTGTGCGGGTGCACCGGTCGTATATGGTTCAGATTTCGCAAATTACTCGTTTAGATCCTTACCAAAAAGACACCTATATTGCCAAGCTGCGTTCCGGTGCCGAAATTCCGGTAAGCCGCACCGGATATACCAAATTAAAAGCAGTACTACAACTTTAAATCAAATACTATTTATAAACAAAAAGCCTCTTGGTTATTTTACCAAGAGGCTTTTTGTTTATAAAATTTACTAAATTAATCTGCGTCGTAAGTATATAAACTTGGTTTTACGGTACCAAGCATTTGGTTGCGCCGATCTAAAATATCCTGATAAGTATTAAAACTTACATTGGCATAAGGATCTGGTTCAAAAGAAACACGACTAACAATTTTATCTTCTACTTTGGTAGTAGATAATGCAGACTCTTTTGTAGTTTTTACCCATCCCGTAGAAGCTGTACTGTTTTGTGTTTTGTTTACTTTTTCCATTTTTTTTCTGTTCCTGTGTTAATGACCTACCTTATTTTACCGACTCTTCTACTTTAAAGTATTTTACTTCAAAATCTATGGTTTTGTTGCAATTCTACTTCAAAATAAAAGGATTATTTAGCTAATATAAGTAAATATTATGATTATCAGCTACTTAATTAAGGATATTACAAAATTATGTTTAAGTAAGTTCCTGATTCTGTTATAGAACATCTTAGAATGAGTAAATAATGGATAAATATTTTGTGAATTTTTGAAAATTAAATATAACTATTTTAATGCTGTTAATTGGCTAAACCAACAAGTTTTTAAATGCTTTTTGCATTTTTAGTTTAAATTATTTTAAAAGAAGTTGATTAGAAGCTATAAACAAATAGTTTTATATTATACAATTGACTATAAGCTATATAGTAGTTAAAGATAGGGCAAACGGGTTTTACTATAAAATAGAATAATTACAAGCGCCGCTATTCTTAAAGTTTTACTTGAAGTATGTACTTATTTTTTCGTTTTGTCTTCTAAATAAGTTAAAATTTTCTTAACCTCTTCGTCCGTTTCGGTTAGTTTGGCTTGACAAAATTCAATTAAATCCGAGGCCCGCTTTACTTTTATGGCAAGTTCATCAACCGGAATAGTTTCATCTTCCAAGGCTTCTACAATGTTTTCTAATTCTTCTAAAGCCTGTTGGTACGTTAGGTCATCGTTTACCTTATTCATACGTAGATCGGGTTTCGGTAATGGTACTTATAATTTCAGAATCCTGGAATATAGTGGTTATCTCGTCGCCGGGTCTTACTTCGGCTGCATTTTTAATAATGGTATCGCCTCTAAAAATAATAGCATAACCCCGCTTTAAAACGTTTTCCGGACTAAGCAGCTTTACGGTATTCTTGATAGTTACTAATTTATGCTGCTCGGCTTTTATTAAAGCTTCGGTGCTGCCATTTAACTGGTAGGTTATTTTAGCTAATTTAAACCGCTGGTTGTTTACGAGCCGATGAATTAATTGTACAACCATTCCGGATAAAGGTCTTAACCGTTGCTGTTGTTGGTTTAAACACTCGTGCGTTTTCCGGATTACTTTGGAGTGTAAAGTCTGTAAAATTAATTTTTGGGCACTTAAAACTTCGTTGGTTTTAGAAACAACTACTTTTTGCAATTGCAATATAGTTTCTTCGAAACTTCGGTTATGCGCTACAATGGTGGCAGCTGCTTTAGTAGGGGTTTTAGTGGGTAGCCGGGCCATTAAATCGCAAATAGATTCGTTTCGTTCGTGCCCAATACCGGTTATAATAGGAATGGGAAAACGTGCTACTGCCCTGGCTACGGTGTACGAATCGAAAGCGCTAAAATCAAGTTGGCTCCCGCCACCCCGCACAATAACGACCGCATCGTACGCAATCTGCGACTGGTAAATCTGAATCAGCTTTTGACAAATTTGGTTAGCGGCTTCGTTGCCTTGCACCTGGGCAAAATATTCATCTACCTGAAAAGTATACTGGAATTTGTTTAAGTAAAGCTCGTGCACAAAATCGTTGTACCCATCGGCCTGGGCCGACGATATAAGCGCTATCTTTTGAATTACGGGCGGAAAGTTGAGCTGCCGATTACGCGTTAAAAACTCGCCGTTTACTAATTGTACCGCATCCGGATTTTGATCGATTAATTTTTGTAAAACAGCTTGCCGGGTAAGCGCTAGCTTCCCAATAGTATAATTACAATCAATTTCCTCAATTAAAACATTAAGGCCATAGTAAATATGATACTGGATCCGGACCTTAAATAAAATTTCAATATTGTCTTTAAAAGGCTGGCCGGTAGTTTCTTCGAAATTGCGGATGGTATGGTAACAATTTCCCCAGATTTTAGCCTGAATAGAAGCCAGCACTTCGTTGGAGTGTTCAGATTTTTCTACCAGGGTAAGATAACATTGCCGCTTATCGCCGTAATTTTTAATACCAGAAGTTTCAGCAATTACGGCATAGGTTTGCTCCCGAAAAACCCCATCAATGGCATATTGAATTAGTTGGTTGAGTTGCGATAATTTTAAGGGAGCAGAAGTTTGCATACTATTAACAAATCTAACGATTTCCAGTGAAACTACGGTGTAGCAAATGACAAAAAAGTTAGCAAAAACTCATTCTACTTTCATCATCCGCATTTTATACGAAGAGTAACATTTTAAAACGCTTGTAAAAAAAGAAGGATAGCTTTTGAGGCTATCCATCTTTTTACCGGTTAATGCGACTCTTGAGCTTTTTCGGCGTATTCTCCTCGATGATTTCGTTTATGAGCAGCATCTTTATTAGGATCACCCTCGCGATCGCTTTGCGTTTCGCAGGCCTGAATTGAAATAAGTGTCAGCGCCAACACTCCGGCATAGATTAATTTTTTCATTTCTTGGATTAACAGTTTATACAATAATTGTTGTTATTAATTCTGTGGTTTATTGGTTTGCGGCATTTGCCGGCTCGGCGAATTATTTTCCTGACCTCTGGTTTCGGAGGTACCCGCATTGTTTTCCGTTACAGAAGTTGCCTTCGCAGCATCCGGATCCTGGGAACTGGTTTGGCCTGGTTTTTTAGCCAATTCGGCGCTGTCCATACCTGTTACACCACTATCAGGTTTAATATCAACCGGAGATTCCATCGACGTATTCTTATCATCTGTTGGATTATCGACGTTGTTATTTTCTATTTGCCCGGCCCCATAACCTTCAGCCGGAGTACGGTGATCTTTTCCCTGACATCCTACTCCCACTGTCGCTAGTGCCAGCAAAAATACATACAAATTCTTTTTCATAGCTTTTTAAATAAATTATTTTTCATCTACTTTTTTCCCATAAAGGATGTTCTTTTTACTAAAGCAACGTGTAAAAGTTACCTTTTGCCAAATGGAAAAAGCAAGAAATGAAGGAAATAAGCTTTTATTTACTATATTTTGTTACTCAGCTTTTATAGAATTCTAAATAAAATGTAAATAATTAGTAAACGATGAATCATTAAGACAAAAAGCCAGCACTTAAAAATGCCGGCTTTTTGTTTTGGTTAAAAGGAAATTGAATTAATTAAAATATTCTTTTTCTAGTTCTTTATCATGACCATAAATATCATCGCGGAAATGAATACGACCTTTATCATCCACCCACGAAGTAAAGTATACAATATAAACCGGTATTTTCTCGGCCAGGTTTTCGTATTGTTCGGTTCCAGCGTGCATGGCTTCTTCAATAGCTTCCTCGGTCCACTGCGGTTTACCATCAAGTAAAAACTCGGCTAGTTGTACCGGCTTTTCTACCCGAATACACCCGTGACTAAAACCGCGTTGCGTTTGGTTAAACAATTCTGCTGCCGCCGTATGGTGTAAGTACACTTCGTGCTCGTTGGGGAAAATAAACTTTATATCGCCCAGCGGATTTTTCGGTCCGGGTCGCTGCCGGATTAAGTATTTAAAATTTTCTTTAGTAATAGCACTCCAATCAATAGAAGAAGGATCTACAGGTACCGCATTTTTTCCAGAACCTTGCACCACTTCCATATCCATTCGCTCCAGCCAGGTCGGGTCGGCCAGCAAATGCGGTTTCATCTCGTTCTCAATAATAGAAAAGGGTACGTACCAATAAGGTGAGAAAACAATGTATTCTAGTTTATCGCTGAAAATAGGCGTAGAATTCATCACTTTGCCCACAATAACCCGCATGTTAAAAACAGATTTACCTTTGTCTTTGGCGTATAAGGTGTATTCGGGAATATTTACGAAAATATGTTTGCGCTCCATTTCTTTGGGCTTTGGAATCCAGCGCCAACGCTCCATATTAATAATAATCTGGTCAATACGATCGTCGAGCGATACGTTCATGGCTTTTAAGGTCTCTTTATTAATTGTGCCATTTACTTTAAGACCGTGGCGTTCCTGAAAATCCCGTACAGCCTTTTCCAGTTCTTCGTCATACCGCGTGGAGTCGGGTCGGTTAATTTGTAAACGTTCCGGTGTTAGCAAGCGCTTGCGCAACAAAGGTACGGCCGCTGAAGATTCGCCGCGGTGCAAATTGTTTTTCACATTTTCTATTTTAGGCCAGCCGCCCTGATTCCGAATAGTGCGGTATTGCTGCAAAGCTGTTCTTAAGCGATCATAATCTTCGTGTAACGGCTCAAATTGGTAATAAGGGTAGCGGCTGCTTCTCTCGCGTAAAATGGTTTGTAGTGCTTTGTGCAGTTTTATTTTATTCCGTTTTACACTCCATTCAATATTATCCAGTTCTCGTGGATTAACCGTTCCCCGGTAAAAGTCGGAAGCATAATTAAAATAAGAAGCCGATAAGGTAACGTCTATTTTTTCTTTCAACTGCTGTTTTACGGAATCTTCTTTAGCTGTTTCATAATGCTGGAGCAATGTGCTAAAATTTTTAATTTGGTAATCTTCGGGGTTTAATCCTTCGCGCGAAGCTTTACTAATTACATTTAAAAAAGTATTTGCCTGGGGTACCAGTTTATCTTTTTTAAACCAGCCTAATCGATAGTTTCGGGTCCGGTAGAAAAGCATAGTAGTTGCCCGGTATTTTTTCAATTTTGGTTCTTGCCGGATAAAATTTTCAATAGAGGCGCTATCCGTTTTAGCCGTTGCTTGTTCTTCTTTTGAAAGTTTTTCTTTATTACTTGCTCTTTTACAAGCTGCTATTTGAGTAAAAATTAAAAAGCAAATTAGTATTTGCCAGCAGGCATTTGGGTTACGATAGTTTAACATAATTCGGATCGGATTCTAATACTTTTAACTTACCCACACAAGCGTTTCTTTTCCGGAAGCTACCTTTTTTGCAGCACCATTTATTTCAAAATCAAAAATTTAAGTGGCTGCTTTTGTATCAGCAGATAAAGAAATATTGAAGTGGGTAGTTATTTTTACTGGTATATCCGAAAAATGTTATCCTTAAAACCAGCGGTGTTCAGAAGAGAAAAGCATTATCCAGGAAAATGGCAAACCTGATTACCTTGGAAATTAGACTGAACGACAGGTATTTAGTAAATTTTTATCAATGAATTATAGTATTCACTACAATAATATTTTATTAAGCATTTTAAAAATATTTTAATTTTAACAAGAATAACTTTCCTGAAATAAGAAGAGTAACGTTTATTTACATGGTTCTTTAGAAAAATAATATTTATCGTAATTAATAGTTTAGTCCCATTATGATGTCCGCTGATTCTGCCCCTACTCATGACCCGCACAGTTTCTCTCAACCGCAAGAAGCCATAGTAACTCACCTGGCTTTACAGTTAAAGGTCGATTTTGAGAGTAAAATATTAACGGGCGTAGCTACTTACCGCATTCAAAAGCAACCCGATGCCCGGAGAATAATTTTAGATACTAAAGATTTATTCATTCAGGCAGTTTATCTGAATCAGGCACCGGATACTTTTAATTTAGGGCCAGATAAAGAGTTTTTAGGGCAACCTTTAGAGATTCCTTTACTAAATGATACGGATGAAATATCTATTCATTACCAAACTACTTCTGTTTCGGCGGCTTTACAATGGCTGGGACCCGAACAAACCGCTGGTGGGCAGCACCCCTTTTTATTTACGCAATCGCAGGCAATTCTGGCTCGTACCTGGATGCCCTGCCAGGATTCACCGTCGGTGCGCTTTACATACGAAGCCCAGGTTCAGGTGCCGGCTGGTTATTTAGCTTTAATGAGTGCCGAAAATCCGCAGGAAATGGTAAATAATGGCCTTTATATTTTTAAAATGGTTCATCCTATTCCCTCCTATCTCATGGCTCTGGCGGTTGGTCACTTACAATTTAAACCAGTAGGTTCCCGGACCGGAGTTTACGCAGAAACCGCCACCCTGCCGGCTGCCGTTTATGAATTTGCCGAAATGGAAAAAATGCTGTTGGCCGCCGAAGATTTATATGGTACCTATCCGTGGGGCCGCTACGATGTTTTGGTACTGCCACCCAGTTTTCCATTTGGGGGAATGGAAAATCCTTGTTTAACTTTTGCTACGCCCACTATTATCACCGGAGATCGTTCTTTAACCAGTTTAGTAGCGCACGAATTAGCCCATTCCTGGTCGGGCAATTTAGTAACGAATGCCACCTGGAACGACTTTTGGCTAAACGAAGGCTTTACGGTTTATTTTGAACGCCGCATTATGGAATATCTTTATGGTCCTGAATACGCCGACATGCTAAAAGTATTGGGTTACCAAGATTTAAATAAAACCATTGAGGAACTAGGCGAAACCAACCCGGATACTTGCTTAAAATTAAATTTAGTAAATCGGGACCCCGACGAAGGTTTAACGGAAATAGCTTACGAAAAAGGCAATCTCTTTTTATTAACTATAGAAAAAGCAGTTGGCCGAGCTCGGTTTGATGCTTTTATCCAGAATTATTTTCAAAGTTTTGCTTTTCAATCCAACACTACCGAAAATTTTTTGAAATTTTTATCTTCATTTTTTGACCAGGAAAAAGGAATTCTAACTAAAGAGGTGCAACCAGAATGTTGGATTTATGAGCCAGGCATACCCAAAGTAGCCGTTAAAGTTTCATCGGCCCGGTTTGCTTTAATAGAAGAAAAAGCAAAAGAATGGCAAAGCACAAAAGATCCATCGGTTTTAGCAAATTTACCCTGGACTACGCACGAATGGTTGTATTTTTTGCAGTTGATAGAAACAGAACTACAAGCCAGCGAAATGGCCATTTTAGATAATGCTTTTCATTTTACTCAGTCGGGCAATGCCGAAGTTCTGGCAGCTTGGTTGGAGATGGGTTTAAAAAAGGATTATCAGGTTATAGAAGAAGCGCTCGGAAAGTTTTTGCAGGGAGTAGGCCGGCGTAAGTTTGTATTGCCTTTGTTTAAATTATTAGCAGATAAACCAACAGGTAAAAATCAGGCGAAAAGTATTTATGAAAAAGCCCGCCCTAATTACCACGCGGTAACCCGCCAATCGGTAGATAAGCTGTTATTTGCCTGATGTATAATCTTTTATCTTAAATGGTTATAAAAAGGAAAATCCTGCATGCCGCATTTAAATACGACATACAGGATTTTCACTTCTAAATTACACTATACTTGTTCAAATATAGGGATAGTTTTTGAAATATACTAATTATTTAATATATTTTTATTAGTGATTTTCAGCTTTAATGTTTACCGATGATTCTGCGATACCCGTAAGCAATTCATCGGTTTTCTTTTCTTCGTTTAAGGTTTCTTGTAATAAGGTAAATGCCTCATTATGGCCTAAATATTTGGCGTAGGTACTGGCAGTACCGTAACCGGCAATTTCGTAATGTTCTACCCGTTGAGCGCTGGCAATAATACCGGCATCCATTACTTCCGGATCAGCATCTTCCGATAGCATTTCATCGGCTTCTTTTAACAAGCCTTCCATTGCTTTACATTTTATAGCTTCCGCTTCGATTCCCATCGACTGGAAAACTTGCTCTAATCGTTTAACCTGGTTTTGGGTTTCGGTCATGTGGGTTTCCAAAGCCTGCTTTAGTTTAGCAGACTTAGCCGTAGAAGCCATTTTAGGCATAGCCTTCAGCAATTGCTGTTCGGCGCCATAAAGATCTTGTAATTGATGAATTAATAAATCATTCAAAGATTGCATTTTCATAGTTTTATATTTTAGTTAAGAATATAACTTATTAAAAGTGTTAACCTCTATACGCCTCCCTACCCGGAAGGTTTATTAAAAAAGTTCTATTAAACCTGCGTTTTTTGAGCATTATAGAGTAACCTGGATATAGAAAAATTAAATTTTACTAATAAATCAAAATTAAAATTCGACTTATTATTTAAAGCTTTTTACTTCTAATATTATAGCCTGTTACAAGGTTAAAAGCGAAAAGAATGGCTTTGTAGGGGGCTAACTTTGTAATCAAAATTAGTTACTTTGCATACACGCTTATGTAACGGATTTGCTGAAAATTTGGCTATAACCGTAACCAAAGCAGATTAACAAACTACTTGTGCATACACCTAAAGGAAAAATTATAGCCATCGGCGGCAACGAAGATAAGGGCACCTATTCCAACCCGCGTACCAGGCGCAAATACTACCTTAATTTTTTTGAATTAGGAATTTTAAAACGCTTCACCTCTGAGTTAGGCAAAACTAACCCGCGGATTGAAGTAATTACTACTGCTTCCATGATTCCGGAGGAAGTGGGCCATATTTATCAAAAAGCTTTTGCCACTCTCAGTATTACCAATGTAGGTTTAATGCACATCCGTACCCCACCCGAAGCGGATTTACCGGAATATTTAGATCGTTTGCGGCAAGCAGATGGTATTTTATTTTCGGGTGGCGACCAGGCCCGTTTAACACGCATGTTTTTACATACGGAATTTTTAAACATCTGCAAGCACCGCTACCAGCACGAAGAATCTTTTGTACTGGCGGGTACCAGTGCGGGAGCCATGGCTATGTCTGGGGTAATGATAAAACGCGGTAGTAGTTTCGAGGCTTTAATGAAAGGAACTGTTAAACTAGATCACGGTTTAAATTTTTTATCTAACGTAATCATCGACTCGCATTTTGTGAAGCGTGGCCGGTTCGGCAGGTTAATGGAAGCGGTAGCTCTGCATACCCGTAAAATAGGCATTGGCCTGGGCGAAGACACGGGAGTACTCATTACCAAAGGTAACTTAATCGAAACCATTGGCTCCAACCTGGTAATAATTGTAGATGGCTACCGAATTGGTTATAACAACGCCGACGAAGCCAATCGGGGTGAACCATTATCCATCGAGAATATTGTTATGCATGTGCTGGCAAAAGGTAATGTGTATGATATTTACTTACGCGAATTTTACAAAAATTCAGAAGCTCACCAACGTCACGTACAAGACATCCTGGATAATCTTTCACCAAAATAATTTTTAAATGGGTAGATAATTAATACTCAGTAGTTGCTATAGAAGACGTTAATGTTGTTCTGTGGATCCTTTCCAAGTCTCCAGACTCCGGTGCTATCTAGTTTGACAAGGCTGAGTTTGCCTCGTTGCCGGCGGGCCTCGTTTGGCTCTTCCGGGCTGGTCTAAGCTTGTTTTGTTCGTGCCTCACAATGCCTCGTTCCTCGGCACCACAACCTTGGAAGGCCCTCCACAGCCAAACTGATGTCAATTGCTTGTAGTTTCGGCTTTTCTGCCACACCTAGTATAAATTTGGAATGGATAAATTATTCGTAGTAGCCACAATCAACAGATAAAATTAATTTTAGTAGATTCTCTTGTTCTATGTAAGGCACAACTAAACCTTACATAATTCCGCTTAAGCAATTAAAAAATATTACTCTGAATGGGAGATATCAGTAGCTAAGCGCAACAGACATCAGTTTGGCTGTGGAGCACCTGCTAGGGTTCCGGTGCCGCAGGCATTCCGCAGCAGAGCGAGGAAAGGAAGGCTAGCGAGGGCAGAAGAGCCAAACGAGGCCCGCCGGCCACGAGGCAAACTGGTTACTTCCCAAACAAGTTAGCACTTGAGCTTGGAGGCTGGAACAGACTTCAAAGAAAACGCTTACTAGCAAGCAAAATCTAGGATGGAATTTTGACACGATTTGGTATAATTTGGTAAATTAGACAATATTATGTTTTTGATTACATTCTTAAATTCTTCATCAATAAAGGCAACACGCTGTAAAGCACCAGCTCAACTTAAAAATTTACTAAATAACCGGACAAAATTAATTTAAGATGATTGATGGTTAGTTTGTAACTTTTATATTAGTGATTTTCAACCCTTAGGTTTACAAAAGTCTAACATCTAATATCTTGATACTAGTGTCTCTTTAATAATTTTAAAGTATTTTCACTCAACCACTCATTCATAAATCCCCACGTAAGTAGGTTCATCGTTGCGTTTACTGGCGCGGTACATTCCTTCTGAGTTAAAGGTTAGCGCTATCTCGCCTTTGGTATTGAGCGCAATAAGTCCGCCCTCCCCTCCTTGCTTTTTTAGCTTCTCTTGTACTACATACAAACAAGCCTCCGTAATAGTTAAGCCTTTGTATTCAACCAGGCACGATACATCATAGGCTACTACTGCCCGCATAAAATATTCGCCGTGACCGGTGCAGGAAACCGCACAAGTAGCATTATTGGCGTAGGTTCCCGCTCCTATTATAGGAGTATCTCCAACCCGGTTAAATTTCTTGTTGGTCATACCGCCCGTAGAAGTGGCCGCCGCTAAGTTGCCTGCAGCATCTAGAGCAACTGCTCCCACGGTTCCTAATTTCTTATCGGGGAGTATAGGAGCGCTATGATCTAGTTTTATTGAGTCTTCGGCTTTGGCAGCTTGCCATTGCTCGTACCTGAAGGCATCAAAAAAATATTCTTCGGGTTCAAAGGCAACACCTACCTGGTGCCCAAAATTTTCGGCCCCTTCGCCGGTTAATAAAACATGTTCAGAATGCTGCATTACCGCCTTTGCCAATGTTATAGGATTTCGCACCCGACGTACACCCGCCACTGCGCCAGCCATACCCGTAGCTCCGCACATAATAGCTGCATCCAATTCGTGCTCACCCTGGTGGGTAAATACGGAGCCTCGGCCAGCGTTAAACAAAATGCAATCTTCCAGTTCCCGAACCGTTTCTTCTACTGCTTTCAGGGCACTACCACCTTTTGCCAGAATTTGGTGGCCTTTTTCTACCGCATCTTGTAAAGCTTGGTAATAAGCCCTTTCTTTTTCCTCTGTTAAGAGCGCCCGTAGAATGGTGCCGGCACCTCCGTGAATAGCAATAGCAATTGGGTTCATAAGCCACAAAAATCAAATTTTTAGATAGTAAATTAACTGTAAATATTCTAGTTAAAAGCAAATTTTAAGCTAGTAAATACGTATATTTGTCATACGTAAATTATATTTTTCATTCATAAAATTAGGTATTATGTCTTTTGATGTTCAAGGAAGGTTGCACGAAATATTCGATGAGATTCAGGTAAGTGATAAATTCCGCAAGCGTGAATTTGTGCTGGAAATTCCGGATGGTTCTTTTACCCAGCACGTTAAGTTTCAACTGACGCAGGATAAATGCAGTGTGATTGATCAGTTTAAAATTGGTGATGAAGTAAAAGTAAATTTTAATCTTTCAGGTAAGCCTTTTACTAAAAACGGTACTACCATGTATTTTACCAACCTGCAAGCCTGGCGCGTTGAGAGTGCAGGTGCCGCCCCAGTAAACAACGGCGGAAATAACAGTAACCGTGCCCAACAACCAGCTACAAGTAGCCCATTCCTGAACGAAGAAATTGATAACGACTTGCCTTTCTAAAGGTAAAATCAACTATAATAATGCAAAAAAGCGGGTAAACTACCCGCTTTTTTGCATTATTATAGTTATCCTTGTCGCGAACGTATATTGAAAATTTTTTTTGCCGTCGAGCTAAAGCAACATAAGCATTCAGTTGATCAGCTAAATTAATCAAAATGTTACCGGCGTTTTAAAATTATTCACCCGTAAAACTAAGCTTCATGCTTTGCTGTTAAATAATTTGGAACAGAATTACAAACATGCACGACCTTTTGCGCTTAATTGCCATTGGTGAAAATGAGCAGTTGGATTTTAAGAAAACAATTACGCACCCGGATAAAATTGCTCGTACCTTAGTTTCTTTTGCCAACACCCAGGGCGGTATTCTGTTAGTAGGCGTGCAGGATAATGGTACTATTGTGGGAGTTGATCCGGAAGAAGAAAAACACACCTTAGAATTAGCAGCTCAGTTCTACTGCGATCCTCCTCTTACATTAGATTACAAAGAAATAGAATACGAAAAACGACTGGTACTGGAAGTAATAGTTCCGGAAAGTTCGTTAAAGCCCCATTTAGCCAAAGTAAAAGAAAATGACTGGCGCGGCTACGTGCGGGTAAAAGACGAAAGTGTGCAATCGAGCAAAATGGTAAACAAAGCTTTACGCTCCGAAACTGCCTTAACCGAAGCCACCCGACCTTTAAACCTGGACAAACCCGATTACCAGGTATTAGAATATTTAAAAACAAACCGACGGATTACTCTGGCGCAGTTCATGAAATTAGCCAATATATCGCAGCGTAGAGCTTACCGGATTCTGGTTAAACTGGTATTACATGGCTACCTCCGGTTGCACGATAAAGAAAAAGAAGACTATTATACATTAAGTTAAGTAAAAAGACACAGGTAAAAGTCCCGTGTCTTTTTACTATTTAAGAGCAATTGCAGGTAAATTTGTACTAAAGTGATTGCAGTTGCGGGCCGGTTTGATACCGTTCAGCACTTTCTTTTTCTTCGTGGCCATCGGGGTAAATGGCTTTAACTGGCCAACCCGCTTCGTAAATTACTGTCTTGCGTAATGTACCGTCTTCATTATAATACTTCCAGTCGCCAATCCAGTAATAATGAATGCGTTTGGCTGTATTTTCCTGAACGGCTTGGCCTGTGTGCGCAATTTTTCCGTTTCGGTGGTAATAGGTAGCATTTAAAATACGAAAGTCTTTTTTTGAATCGTATTTTTCAACCAGGTACACTTGACCATTCGGGTAAAAGTATTTCCATTTTTTTACCTGTTTGCCGTTTTTAAACCTGCCTTTACTCGTTATTACCTCCGGATTTTCTTTATCTTCTTTATACTTCCAACGGCCAACGTGTTCTTTATTCTTGTTAATTTTATTTTTCCCAAAGATATCTTTTAATACCTGCGCTTCTGCCGCTGGTTTAGTGGCTATCCCAAGCACCAGCAGCAGCCCTAATCGAAGTAATAATTTCATGTGTTTTTACTTTATTAATAATTGCTTGCTGTTTGATTAAATGTAAGCAAATTTCTAATGCAAAAAAATAAGTAGATGCATTTTAAACGAACCGGGCTCTACATTATTGAACTCTAATTCAGGTATTTTAGTAAATTAAGTTTACATAAAAGCCTCTTTAACTTAACAAATTTCTGCATTATAAGTTACTTAAGCTTTTAATTTTATTTATGGATTTCCGGTAAGTTACTTCTTGTTAAAGCTTAGCTAAAAAAAATAATTTTTCGCGACTTTCTGCTTAAAAATCTCTCAAATAAGTGCCTGTTTAAAGAGTCCATCCGTAGAAATATTCCGGCACCCTTATTAGGACTTACGCCTTACATTAGCTAAACTACCAATAGAATTACTGTTTCAAACGATTACTCTGTGCATATGACCGAAACCCAAAAAGCAAAAAGAGCTCCTGCCCGAAAAAAAACGGAAACTCCCCCTAAAACAAAGAAGATTTTTGTGCTGGATACCTCTGTTATTCTCTACGACCACAGTGCCGTAGAGCATTTTGAAGAAAATGATGTAGCTATTCCGATTACTGTTTTAGAAGAACTCGACAATTTTAAAAAAGGTAACGATATTAAAAACTTTGAAGCCCGTGAATTTATTCGCTTCATCGACCAACTATCGCATGAAAATAAGCTCCAGGATTGGTTGCCGCTTAACGGTAAAAACAAAGGTAACTTCCGGGTATTAATGACCCATGATTCACCGGTGGATGCCGAAAAAGTGTTTAATGAGCGTAAAGCCGATCATAAAATTTTGAACTCAGCCTTGCAACTGCAGCACGAAATGCCGGACAGCAAGGTAATTCTGGTAACCAAAGATATAAACCTTCGCTTAAAGGCCCGCGCCTTAAACCTGCCCGCCGAAGATTATGAAACCGGTAAGGTGCAAAACGTAAATGCTTTATATACCGGTAACGATCGTCTGGAAAATGCCCCGGCTACCTTAATAAATGAGTTGTACGAAACCGGCATATCTACCAACCTCGAAGTATTAACGCAAGAACCCCAGGACAATCATTATTATATTTTAAAGAGTTTTAAAAATTCGGTGTTGGCTTATTATAATCCGGTAGAACGGCGACTTGAGCGGGTAGATAAATTAACGGGCTACGGTATAAAACCCCGTAATGCCGAACAAGCATTTGCTTTACACGCCATTATGAACCCGAATGTGAAATTAGTAACTATTCAGGGGGTAGCTGGTACGGGTAAAACTTTACTTACTTTAGCGGGTGCTATTGAACAGCGGCGCAACTACAAGCAAATTTACTTGGCGCGCCCCATTGTTCCGCTCAGTAACCGCGACATTGGCTTTTTACCCGGCGATATTAAATCAAAAATAAATCCGTACATGGAGCCGCTCTGGGATAACCTTAAGTTTATTCAGAACCAATTTATCGAAACCAGTAAAGAACACCAGAAATTAAAAGAATTAACCGAACAAGAAAAATTAGTAATTACGCCGCTGGCTTATATTCGGGGCCGGAGTTTATCGAACATTTTCTTTATCGTGGATGAGGCGCAAAACCTTACTCCCCACGAAATTAAAACTATAATTTCCCGGGCTGGCGAAAATACTAAAATTGTGTTTACCGGTGATATTTACCAAATTGATACTCCTTACCTGGATACGCAAAGCAACGGGTTATCTTATTTAATTGATAAAGCCAAAAATCACCCATTGTACGCGCACATTACTTTATTAAAAGGAGAACGGTCGGAATTAGCCAATCTGGCCAACGACCTTTTATAATTATATAGTATTAAGATGGCCTGCTCTGTTTATCCGGAGCAGGCTTTTCATTTTGGTACTATCGTTTTTAATAAAGTTTAAATTGAATTTTACTTTTTCCTTTAAGAAATAAATTATTTTTGGGTTTATAAGTAACTGTTACGGATAAGAACCTTCTGGTAATTTTTCTTGCAATAATCAGAAAAGTAAGTGCATTTGTTTTAAAACAATTTTGCAATTAAACCGAATTAATGATCTAGACCAAACCATGCACCTTATTGAGCTAACGGCCATCTATCCTTTAGACTACAAAGCTTTTTTTCAGCAAGGCTTGCGCGACCATCCTGATTGTTTTCGTACTAGTCCGGGTGATGAAAGATGGGCTTATTTCCCAACCGAAGGAACTCCGGAAAGTTTTACTTTGGCGGCTATTACTGAACAACAAGAGTTAATGGGCGTAGTAAGTTTTGAACGCGAAACTTCCCGCAACATGCGGCATAAAGCTTTACTGTACCGCATGTACGTGAGCAAACAATTTGCTGGTAATGGAATCGGGAAATTTCTTATTCAAAATACGCTAGATCGGGCCCGCCAATTACCCGGTCTGGAACAGGTCTTTCTTACGGTAATTGCCAGTAATGTAAAAGCTAAAAGCCTGTACAGTAGCTTTGGCTTTGAGCAGTTTTCGCACGAAAAAAATGCTATTAAAACTTCTGCCGGTATTTATTACCACGAAGAACAAATGGTTTTATTTTTATAAAAATTGTTCGGGTAACCAGCGAGGCTTTCTAATTAATAATATTAAATCTGATAACGATCTTTTAATATTTGCAAATGATGAAATTCGTGGGCGGCTATTATGGTTAGTATGCCCCTTACGGTTGCGTTGTTGTTATTCATGGTACCGGCTCTTTGCAAGGTAGTTTCATCAAAACTCGCGAATAAAGTAATGTTACCATGTCTTTGTAACTGGTACTCTTGCAGCAAGCTATTTATTTCCCGTTTACTAAATTGAGCAGCCGCAACGTAATCATTTTCCTCGAACCCGGGCAAAGATTGTTTTTCGCCGCGGGCAATACAAAGTGCCCGATACGCCATAATGCGTTCGGTATCAATCATGTGGCCGAATAATTCTTTTACGGTCCATTTACCAGATTTATAAGCAAAATTTTGCTTTTCCGATGAAAGCGAGGTCAGCAATTTACTAATATCATCTGCCTGTTCCTGCAATCGAACCAGAATATCTCCTTCCGGTATTTGCTGTAAATAACGATGATAAAAAGGCGCTACCTCAGAAAGGGGGGCTTTGGAAATCATAGCTTTATGTATTTATAAAAAAATCTGAAAATAAAAGATTTATATCAAAGTAAAAGTAAAAATCAATATAGCATCTCCGCTAGCTAATTGTAAAATTTTTCCGTATAAAACCCTAAATTAACTTTATAGCCCTATGAGTACACTAACAGATAAAGGTTTAGAAATTTCTAAAAAAGCTATTTTTCACATGCTGGTTAAGCGAGCGTCGGCCTTGTTGGGCAAACCGGTAAAAATTAGCTTGTTGTTGAAAGAAGCTTACGATAAATTTGTAGATGCTAAAAGTTCGAAAAGTGGCTTCGCGCAAATAAAAGACGTATTTTTCACCTTAATCCGGTTAGTGCAGGCCTACGCAAATGGTTCATACCGGCAAATACCTACTCGTTCTTTACTTCTCGGAATTGCTACTTTGCTTTATCTGGTAATGCCCTTAGATATTATTCCGGATTTTCTACCTTTAATTGGTTATACCGACGATTTAAGTGTGATTGCCTGGTTTGTTACCACTTTTCAGAGTGAAATTACCCGGTTCCGGAGTTGGGAAACGCGCCACCAGGACGAAGAAGAACCTATGGTAGCGGTGGTATAACTCCTTGGGTTAACAAAAGGCTTTTTTGAAGCTTGATATTTCTCTATTTTTGTCCGGTAAAGTTTTATTATGCAAAATCTTAAGCGGGTTAGTATTTTGGGTTGTGGTTGGTTAGGTCTTCCTTTAGCCGAGCATTTGGTCACCAACGGTTATCAAGTATATGGGTCTACCACTACCCCCGAAAAACTAGAATTATTCCGGCAAAAAAATATTCAACCTTTTTTAATTAACCTATCCGATTTATCTGAATCTTCAACTCTAATTGAGTTTCTGGATTCGGATTTTTTAATAATTAGCTTTCCGCCCCGGCTCCGGGCGGGTGGAGAATCGCTTTACCTGCCGCAAATGGAAAGATTAGCAAAAGCTTTAAAGCAATCTTCCGTTAAACAAGTTTTATTTATTTCTTCTACTTCGGTTTACCGCGACGTGAATGGCTGGGTTACGGAAAATGATTTGGAAGCACTCATAAAAGAAAGTCCATTATACCAAGCCGAAATTTTATTGCAAAGTAGCAATCATTATAAAACAACTGTTTTCCGCTTTGGAGGTTTGGTCGGCGGCAGTCGTCATCCAGGTCGGTTTTTAGCCGGAAAAATGGAGGTGCCTCAACCCGAATCTCCGGTTAATTTAATTTACTTAGACGACAGCCTGCAGCTTTGTTTCCGAATGATTCAAAATCCAATTCCGCATAATGAGGTTTTTAATGCTGTTGCCGACAAACATCCCTCGCGGCAAGAATTCTATACGGCCGCGGCTAAAGCTTTACAATTAGCTCCCCCACAGTTTACAATGCACGATACGCCTCAATATAAAATAATAAGTAACGAAAAAATTAAAGCGGCTCTGGCTTACGAATTTATTCGCCCTGATCCAATGTTATTCTTTTAAGAAAATTAAATTTTTATTCGTAGAAAGTGCCTGAAACAGAAACAATTGTAGTGGTAGGTGGTGGTGCGGCTGGTTTTTTTGGTGCAATTACCTGTGCGGAAAATAACCGGAAGGCAAAAGTCATTTTATTCGAGAAAACCAATAAGCTTCTGGCCAAAGTGCGGATTTCCGGCGGTGGCCGCTGCAACGTTACCCACCATTGCTTAAATCCGAATCAACTCATTCAGTTCTATCCCCGGGGCGGTAAATTTTTGAAACAACCTTTTAAAGAATTCGGGGCCCAAGAAACGGTAGCATGGTTCCAGCAGCGAGGTGTTCGTTTGCACACCGAACCTGACGGCAGAATGTTCCCGGATACGAATGATTCTGCTACAATTGTAAACTGCCTTATGAGCGGGGCTAACAAAGCCGGCGTAAAAGTAGAAACAAGTATAAGTGTAAATAAAATAGTGCCGCTTCGCGCACCGGATCAACCAGGAGAATTTGAGTTACAATTATCTGATGGCAAAGCGCTTTTTGCTCATAAAGTACTGGTAACTACGGGAGGCGGTCCTAAAATTGAAAATTATCAATGGTTACAATCTTTAGGCTTAGCTATTCAGGAACCGGTACCTTCGTTATTTACTTTTAACGTGCCCCGTTCGCCTTTTCAGGAATTAGCTGGTGTGGCTGTGCCCAAAGTCAAAGTGAAAATTGCGGGCCAGAATTTAGAAAATGAAGGACCTTTGCTCATTACCCATTGGGGCTTTAGCGGACCAGCCATCCTCAAGTTATCCGCTTGGGGAGCCCGGGTTTTGCAGCAGCTGAAATATCATTTTACTATATTAATTAACTGGGTACCCGAACATACCGAAGAATCGTTGCGGGCCTTTCTCCTGCAACACCGGCACGATTATTCCCGCCGTACAGTGGCTGCCCATCCGTTATTTAACTTACCGCACCGGCTCTGGAAAGCTATACTAGATTTAGCTTCCATTAATGACCAAGTTAAATGGTCTGATTTACCCGCTAAAAACCAAAACAAATTGCTGGAGCACTTACTCCGATCGCCCTTTGAGGTGCGGGGTAAAACCACTTTTAAAGACGAATTTGTTACGTGTGGTGGACTGGATTTAAACGGAATCAATCCGAAAACAATGGAGAGTAAACAATTTCCTGGTTTATACTTTGCCGGCGAAATTTTAGATATCGATGGAATTACCGGCGGATTTAACTTTCAGGCCGCCTGGACAACCGCTTACTTAGCGGGTAAAGCAATGGCTTTATAAAAGAAACAATTTTTTCATTTTTCCTGATTTCGCGGGATTACTCTTTTTCCAGCAACATTTTGTCTACCAATGTAGTTTATAAGAAAAAATTAAATATTTCTACTTTAAACAAAATAAAACTATGGACAAAGAAAAAGAAATTGTTTCGGTGGTGCACCACCTGATAGAACGCGCTAAAGACGGCGAAAAAGGCTACCGTACTGCTTCCCATGATGTACACGAAGAAGATTTAAAAGGTTTATTCCGCCAGTATGCCGTTCAACGGGATAGTATGATTACTGAATTGCAAGACCAACTGCATCGCATGGGTAAAACCGATAACGAAAGCGGCTCAATAGAAGGGACCGTTCACCGGGCGTGGCTGGATTTATCGTCGGCTATTGTTGCCCGGGATCGCAAACGTATTTTATCTGAATGCGAGCGCGGCGAAGATTATGCCGTTGCGGCCTATGAAAAAGCCATGAAAGCTGATTTGCCCCAGGAACTTAAAGCCATTGTTGAAAAACAATATCAACTGGTAAAAGAAGCTCATGATCATATCCGGGGTCTGCGGGACCAAGCATAAAATTTACTATTTTAAATTTATCCTACACTAGTTGGTTTAGTAAAAAGAAAAGGCAGAAGTTTAATCAAGCTTCTGCCTTTTCTTTTTACTAAACGTAGTTATCTCCTGCTTTCTATCTTTAATTAAAAATTTTATAATCAAGCTTAAATTTTTTGTATCCATTCAGATGAAAAGAATATATTTGGCGGTTCGTACCATCTCATATTCGTTAAATTATGAAAAAAATAAAAGTAGGTGTCGCCGGCCTAGGTTTCATCGGTCCGGCTCACATCGAAGCGCTTCGTCGGCAACCAGATATAGAAGTTGTAGCTATTAACGATTTCAGCGAAGAATATGCTCGTTCTAAAGCAGATAGTTTAGGCATTGAAAAATCGTTTGGTAACTTCGATAACATGTTGGCCGATCCGGACATAGAAGTTGTGCATATCTGTACGCCCAACTTTTTGCATTATCCTATGGCTAAAGCGGCTTTGCTCGCCGGCAAACACGTAGTATGCGAAAAACCTTTAGCCAATACAGTAGCCGAAGCTCAGGAATTAGTAGAACTAGCCGCTAAAACCGGTTTAGTAAATGCTATTCACTTTAACCTGCGTTATTATCCGTTAATCCGCCATATGCGCACCATGCGGGTAAAAGGCGAACTAGGAAACGTGCATTCAGTAATAGGTTCGTATTTGCAAGACTGGCTTTTTTACGCTACTGATTATAACTGGCGTTTAGAGCCTGATAAATCCGGTGAATCAAGAGCTATAGCCGATATTGGTTCGCACTTAATTGATTTAATAGAATACATTACCGGTTTAGAAATTACTGCTGTAATGGCAGACTTTTCAACCGTACATCCGAACCGGAAGAAACCTACCAAACCAATTGAAACGTATTCCGGTAAAATGCTACAACCCGAAGATTACCAGGAAGTTCCTATTAATACCGAAGATTACGCTACGGTAATGATTCGGTTTAACGATGGCAGCAAAGGGGTAGTAACCGTAAGTCAGGTATCTGCCGGCCGGAAAAACCGTTTAAGCCTGGAAATCTCCGGTTCTAACCAAACCGTTTCCTGGTGTTCAGAATCGCCTAACAATGTTTGGATTGGTAAACGGGATAGTGCGAATGAAGTGCTGATGCGCGATCCCGCTTTAGTACACAAAGAAAGTGCCCAGCTTATCTCCTTCCCGGGTGGCCATAACGAAGGTTTCCCGGATACATCCAAGCAATTATTTAAAGAAGTTTATGCCGCAGTACGCGAAGGAAAACAACCCGCTGAACCTAGCTACCCAACTTTCGCTGATGGTTTACGTGAGTTGATACTATGTGATAAAATTATTGAAAGCAATAAAAAACAAGCCTGGGTTCAGGTATAAAATTACTTTTTCTTATGTAAAAAGCCTATTCTGTTTTATTGAATAGGCTTTTTTATTGTAATTAGAATAAGGTTCTAAGTAAAACTTACAATAATTATTGTACGTAATACGTAAGAATTAATACGTATACACCGTAACTTAACCTCCTTATTGTTTGTTATAATTAGTAATATATTTTACATTACCATTTTATAAGTTCAATCTTGGTAATTTTCTTTTTTGCATTGGTTTATTGGTTAAACAATTATTAGTTTAACCGCATGTAAAAAGACCAATATTTTAAGTTTAAAGAACACAAATATGCTTTTTAAACCTGCTTCTTATACTTAGTTGCAGTAATATTAATCTTTCTATGTATTACGCTTTATTACATTACTCAACTAATTTGTATGATAAAAAGAATTATATTACTCCCCTATTTAACTGCTAATTATAATTCAGCTTGTTTTAACAGACAAGCTCAGTTAGCTACTTATTCCATATGTAAGCAGGTTCCACCTTTTTGAAATTAAATCGGGAGCCATTAAGCATAATTATATTTTAGAGTTAGTAGAAACAAAAAAATATATCTTTAAAATATAATCTTATATGGATTAATTCTTCTTCTTTAAATATTTGACTTTGTAATTTGCAATCAAGTATTTTAAAGCAAAAAAATACCAAACCGTTACTTTTAATGAAATCTAGCTTTCGCTGCTAAAGTAGGAAGCTACATCTATGCTTGTGTTACCAAATATTTACATTTTCTAGCTTCTCCATTGTTTTAGTTTGAAGTTAGATTTAAAGACAGACCAGATCCATTAATTAATTATAAAATGACAAAATTAAAAATAGGTGTTATTGATCTGGTAAGCAAAGGGCCTACCAATACTTTATGGGCCCGAACGATGCACGCCAACCTGGCGAGTATTATGCCGCAAGTAGTAGCAACTTGGTGTGAGCAACAGGGGCATGAAGTAACTTTAATGTGTTATACCGGCTTGGAAGACTTACGCCGGGAATTGCCTAAAAACTTAGATTTAGTTTTTCTTTGTTCCTTTACGCAAGCAGCTTTATTGGCATACGCCCTTAGTAATTATTTTCGTAGTCAAGGGACTGTAACGGTTTTAGGCGGCCCCCATGCCCGTTGCTATCCGGACGATGCCGTTAAATATTTTGATTATGTCCTGGGGTTTACCCACCAATCTACCATCATAGAAGTATTAGAAGATTGTTCACCCCAGCGCCCAATTGGTAAACATCTTTCGGCAAACCGGCAACCTGCTCATTTACCTGGGGTAAAAGAGCGTTGGAAGTTTATCGAACCTACTTTAAAAAAAGCACCTTTTTTACAGATGGTACCCATGATTGGGAGCGTAGGTTGCCCTTACACCTGTTCTTTTTGCATTGATGCCACCGTGCCTTACCAGCCCATGAATTTTGAGGTGATTAAAGAAGATCTGCGCTTTTTGCTAACAAAATTCAAAAGACCTTATGTAGGCTGGCACGATCCTAACTTTGGCGTACGGTTCGAAGATAATATGGAAGCCATTGCTTCGGCGGCTCCTTTAAAAAGTTTTCGTTTTATTGCGGAAAGCAGCCTTTCTATTTTAACCGAAGAACACCTGCAGGTTATGGAGCGTAGCGGCTTCGATGCTTTGTTACCAGGAATAGAATCATGGTATGAGTTGGGAAACAAATCCCGGACTAACCGCTTAGCCGGAGAAGAAAAAGTTAATCGTATTTCGGAACACGTAAATATGATGTTTCGGTACGTACCATACGTACAAACCAATTTTGTATTAGGACTGGACAGTGATGCGGGAGATGAGCCCTTTGAACTCACTAAACGGTTTGTAGATCTTTCGCCGGCGGCTTTTCCGGGTTATTCGCTTTTAAGTGCTTTTGGCGAAGCAGCTCCTTTAAATTTAGATTATCAGCGCAATGGCCGGGTATTGCCCTTTCCTTTTCACTTTTTAAATAACCACCTGGCCATGAATGTAAAACCCCAAAATTATGAATGGCTGGATTTTTATGACAAAGTAATTGACTTAACTGCCTACACTTTCTCTAAAAAAGCAATTTACCGTCGGTTTGTAGCTAGTCCGAGCCGGGCGGCCAAGTGGATGAATTTTATGCGGGCCGTTTCTTCCGAAGGTTTTGGACGTTTGCGGTTTTACCGGGAGGTGCGTAATAGATTAGCAGGAGACCAGAAGTTCCGGCAATATTTTGAAGGCGAAACCCAGGAACTACCAGCATTTTATAAAAATATCGTTCAAAAAGATTTAGGAATTTGGTGGCAATGGTTACCAGAAGGAGCAATGGAACACAATCCGAATGCTTACCTTCATAAGAAAACAAATGCATCCATCATCGTATAACCAACTCTAGCCACTAAGGTAAATACACCTTTTTTGCCGTTTACCACTTTCATCCGTTTACAAGCCAACTTTTAAGGTAAGGTTAGAAGGAGAATTTTGCCTTCTGATCTTACCATCTACATTTTACAAGCAATCCTTCCCATTAAGGTAAAGCACTATTACTTTACTTTCTTTTCCGTTCACCAATAAAAGTTTATGTCAACCAAAATCAAATTTACCAACACGAGTAATTCAACGTTTTTTGCCACTACCCGCCAACGGGTAGAAAGTTACCTAAAAGAAAATACCACTTCTAAATATGCGAATAAAGCCATGTGGGTAAAAACTATATTTTACTTAACGGGCGCCCTCACTTTATACCTGCTTCTTCTTTCTAATGCATTTTCAGTCTGGACAATGTTGGGTTTAGCTCTTCTGCTGGGTATATTCTGCGCTTTTATTGGATTTAATATTTGCCACGATGCTATACACGGGGCCTTCTCCGCTAATCAAAAAGTAAATAAACTGTTCAGTTTTGTATTTAATCTAATTGGAGCCAGCCCCTATATTTGGAGTATTTCGCATAATGTGGTGCATCATACCTATACCAACATTCCCGGCCACGACGAAGACATTGAAGTAGCCCCTGGTTTAATCCGGATTTCGGAAGAAGAAAAAGTAAATAAATTACACCGCTATCAGCATTTTTACGCTTTTGGCGTGTATAGTTTAGCTTCTCTTTCCTGGGTGCTACGGAAAGATTATATAAAGTTTTTTCAGAAAAAGATTGGCGAACATCCAACCATTAACCATCCCAAACGCGAATATTTTAATTTGTTTTTCTACAAGGCTATTTATTATTTCTTTTTTATAGCTCTACCACTGCTAGTTTTAGATATTACCTGGTGGCAATTTATAATCGGGTTTGTTGGTCTGCATTTGGCCGAAGGACTAACCTTGGGCTTGGTATTCCAGTTAGCGCACGTGGTGGAAGGTACCGATTTCCCAACGCCGAACGAAGAAGGTAATATGGAAGAAGCCTGGGCCAATCACCAGATGCGCACCACTGCTAATTTTGCAACTGATAACAAAATGGCTGGATTTTTATTGGGTGGTCTTAACCGACAAATAGAACATCATCTTTTCCCGAAGGTATGCCACATTCATTATCCGGCAATTTCCAAAATTGTAAAGCAAACAGCCCATGAATTTAACCTGCCATACATTGAAAGTCCTACTTTTTGGGCCGCCTTAAAATCGCATTACCGTATGTTAAAGAAATTTGGCCATACTGCTTACCACAACCAATTACGATTGGTTGAAGTAACGAGCTAATAATCGTAAGTTCGTTTAGGTAATCGATAAAGAATAAAGATGAAAGAAGCATCTGAAAATCATTGCATTACTTAGAGGTGTTAGCAAGGAGTACGCCCCATATAATTTTTGCCTATCAGATACCTACTAAACTATTTTCATTTTTTAAATGATGCTTGTGAAAAATTTTAATCCTGAAATAGGAAATTAAGGCGCTACTTTAAATTCAGAGGTACCAGAACTTAATGCTTGACCTTACGAATTAGGATTTAGAAGCAAAACCGGAAAAGGTCAATCCAAAAATATTTTTAACTTTGCCTATTTGGGAACGTAAGGTCCACTGATAAATAGGGTAACCTAGATTATTGTCTGGCAATACCCCGGTAAGGAAGTTAAATAGTAAAATAATAAAAAAAACGTATGGCTTGGTTTCTTTTAATTTTGGCAGGTCTGTTTGAGATTGGATTTACCACTTGCCTTACCAAAGCAAAAGAAGCTACTGGTATTTATTATTTTATCTGGATTGCTGGTTTTTTTATTTCAATGAGTACCAGTATGTTCTGTTTATACAGAGCCACCTTAACCTTACCAATGGGTACCGCTTATGCTGTATGGACGGGAATTGGCGCGGCTGGTACCGCTATATTGGGTATATTATTTTTTAAAGAACCCGCCGAACTTTGGCGAATAGTTTTTATTACTACTTTGATTGGCTCTATCGTGGGCCTAAAGGCTGTTACTCATTAAACGAATTATATTAACTTTCTCCGTTCGGTTAAACATTTATTAATTATTATTGTAAAACTAAAAAGGCTCATTCCTTAGCAGGAATGAGCCTTTTTAGTTTTTATAGCTATCAATAAAGAAGTTAAATAATTATTTACGGTTTAAGTAGCTACCAAAATATTAGTTTGGGATATTAGTAGTTACTACGTTTTTTCTTTTTATCGAAGTTACCACCGCCAAAGCGGGAGCCAAAACCACCCCGGTCCGACCGGTCAGAGAAGCCGCCTCTATTGCCGCCTCGATCGCCACCTCTTTCGGAGTAGCTACCGCGGTCGCCTCTACTTCTTTCACGGTCACCTCCCCGGTCATTACCTCTTTCACCACGATCTTCGCCGGAACCAGCAGTTTTCTTTTGCGCCTTTTCAAAAGATACCGGTTTGCCCAACATGGTGGTGCGACCTAATTTATCTACTATTTCGGAAGTGTATTCTTTTGGAACTTCTACGAAAGAAAACTTATCGTACAAGCTAATATCGCCTACTTTGCTGGCCGGTAAGCTGGTATTATCCGAAATAATTTCGACAATATCTTTCGGGTTAACGCGATCTTTTTTACCAATGGTAACAAATAAACGGCTCATGCCTTCGCGCGGGCCATCGAGTTCTTTCGAAACTTCTTTGGCTTTTTCTTCACGCATGCTCATTTTCATGAGAGCGGCAGCAATTTCCAAGGAAGTAAAATCTTCGGCCAGTAAACGCTCTACGCGGCTAATGTGCTTGGTTAAATTTCCTTTTTGAATAACTTCTTTTACCTGGCTCAAAAACAAAGTGGTTTTTACTTCGGCTACATCTTCGTAGCTTGGTACGCTGGCCAACTTAATTTTAGCGTTGGTAAAACGCATGATATCTTTTAATTTATAAATATCACGCCCCGACACAAACGAAAACGCTTTACCGGATTTACCAGCGCGGCCGGTACGGCCAATGCGGTGTACGTAAGCTTCCTCGTCTTGCGGTAAGTCGTAGTTAAATACGGCTTCTAGATCTTCCACGTCAATACCGCGGGCAGCTACGTCAGTAGCTACTAGAATTTCCAGCGTGCCATTTTTAAATTTGGCCATTACGTTGGTGCGCTGCGTCTGGTTCATGTCTCCGTGTAAACCATCGGCAAAGTAACCGCGCGCTTGCAAATTCGCTACCAATTCATCTACCATGCGTTTGGTATTACAAAACACAATGATCGATTTTAGATTGTACATATCTACTACGCGCGATAACACATCCATTTTCATGTTGTTACGCACTTCGTAGTAAACCTGCTCAATGTTGGTTACCGTTAAAGTTTGGTGTACTACTTTTACGATCTGCGGATTAGTCTGGTATTTTTTGGTAAGCTCCATAATGGGCTTACTCATCGTGGCCGAAAAGAAAATAGTCTGACGGTCGGCAGGAATCTTGGTTAAAACAAATTCAATGTCTTCCCGAAAACCCATGTCCAACATTTCGTCGGCTTCGTCCAGAATAATTTTTTTAACTTTATCTAATTGCAACGTACCGCGCTCAATATGGTCCATTACCCGGCCCGGCGTTCCAATAACAATTTGCACACCTTGCTTTAAAGCCCGCAATTGGCGGTCGTAAGCCTGGCCACCATAAATTGGCACCGTGCTGATGTTACGCTTATACTTTATTAGTTTATTTACTTCTTCGGAAACCTGGATAGCCAGTTCCCGGGTTGGGCACAAAATCAGTGCTTGCACACTTTTGTCATTCTCATCAATGCTCTCGATGGTAGGAATGGCAAAAGCGGCGGTTTTACCGGTTCCGGTTTGCGCCTGGCCAATTACATCCTGGCCGCGCATTAATACCGGAATGGCTTCGGTTTGTATAGGTGATGCTTCTTCAAAGCCCATGTCGGCAATAGCACGTTGCATTTCCGGCGAGAGTGGAAGCTCGTCAAATCTTAAATTGTTCATGAATTAAATTTTTTAAAAAATAGGTTTTACGCAATCTGGCATCAGCAGGCTTGCATCGGAACCGGTATTTATCATTTATGAAGGCAAAAATGAGACGGGTTTTAATGCAACAAATCGAACGACAAAAATTTAAATGAAGATAAATCCGTACGCTGATTCCATAATTCCGGGGCAAAGGTAAGCTTTTTATTTACATTTTAGGCTTATTCCTTTTGCTTAATGATAATATAACAAGCAAGGCTACGTTTTAATTCATTCAGTTCTTCACTCTTCTGTAGAATAATTCTTAATTTATTTCCACTATGGCGCGGAAGTTACTTCCGTGACTTAACAGATTAACTAAAAGCTTTCGTTCGCATGGCTGGCTGATTATCTTTGATTTCTGATTAAAGTTGTTTCATTGCTGAAGTATTTGTTCTTTTTGTCTTGACACAAAAAGAACCAAAAAAGTCAAGACGCTAAAAACTCGCTGACCGCTCAAACAGTTTAGCGTCGATGATTGCACCTGGCTGAAGTTGTATGTTGCATAGCATGCAGGCAAAGTTTTAAAAAATAAAAATTACGCTCCGTGTCATTCAGGAGGAACCTTGTTAGCTACGAAACATCTACACAGCAATAAAAGTAGCTCTCTCCTATTGCAAGTTTGATTTTTTTAACTTTTCTAAATTCCAGCCCTTTAAAACAGTAAAAAACAACACAGTAAAAAACAACTTGCTAACAAACAAAATAGCAGCAGCTAAGAGCAACTGACACCAGTTTGGCTGTGGAGCACCTGCCAGGGTTCCGGTGTGCTGCAGGCACATTTCGCAGCGGAGCGTGGAAAGGAAGGCTGGCGAGTGCGGAAGAGCCAAACGAGGCCTGCGGCCAGGAGGCAAAACTTGAAATATCCAACTAGATAGCAACTGTGCCTGGAGACGGGAACCGGCTGTAAAAATAACGCTGCCATATTGTTTCATACTTGAACACATGCTAAACATTTCAAGATATTAGAAGTACAAAACTCTACTTACAACTATTTTGCTTATCCGCTCCGCAAAATGTAATTTTAAAAAACAGCTCCGTTTAGCTAACAGGTTTGCCCTTTAAATCAGCAACGACAACGGAACTGTCAATAACAAACAACCAAAAACGAACTACGAAACCGCGTGCCGCAGCAATTTAAAATATATTCTTCTTCCGCCGGTTCCGGCAAAACCTACCACCTGACCAAAGAATACCTGAAACTGGCTTTGCAGAGCGAGAATCCGGGGTATTATCGTTCCATTCTGGCCATAACGTTTACCAACGATGCCGCCAACGAAATGAAAGAACGTATACTATCGGCTTTGCGGCAGTTTAACGAAATACAGGCAGATGCACGGGCGCAGGCTCGTAGTGAAGAATTGCTGGATTGGATTACTTCCGAAATTCAAACAGAATACAACCAACCAGACACAGACCGGGAAATGGTACGGGCGCGGGCGCAGCGAACTTTTGAGCAAATATTGTACAATTATTCGGAGTTTGCGGTGAGTACCATAGATGCTTTCGTGAACAAAGTGGTGACGGCTTTTACCCGCGAACTCAATATTCCTTACAATTTTGAAGTAGACCTGGATACCACTACCCTGCTCAATACGGCCGTATCGATGTTGCTGGATAAAGTAAATAATTCGCCGGATAACAGCTTACTCGCTCAAACCCTGGAACAATACGCCCTGGAAAAAGCCGACGAAGGCCGGAGTTGGAACAGTTTACCCGATGAATTAGCCAGTTTTGCCAATAATTTGTTGAACGAGCAGGTGTACGAAGCGGTGTCAGAATTGCAGAAGCTAACGCTTCAGGATTTTAAAAAAATTCGGCAAGACTTGTACCGGTATAAAAAACAGATTGAAGAAGCCGTGGTAGAAGCGGCGCAAGCGGCATTGGATTTACTCAGCGCTCACCAGATTGAAGCAAGTTTTTTACATTATAAAGAAAAAGGAATTTACGGATTCTTTAATAAATATTTAAAAAATTTTGATTTTCAGAAGCCAAACTCTTACGCCGAGCAAACCATCAACAACGATAAATGGTGTGGCGCCAAAGTTCCGAAAGATGTAGAAGCGCGGCTAAATGGCATTAAAAGCCAGCTGATAGAATACTTCCAAACCATCGAAACCATCCGGGCGCAGCAAAGCGCGAATTATGTTTTAATATCCGAGATCATTAAACACTTGTACCAAGTTTCGGTGTTGAATGAACTGGAAAAATGCATTCAGGATATTAAACGCGATACCAACCTGGTGCATATTTCGGAATTTAATAAGCGCATTACCGACATTGTGTTGAACGAGCCGGTGCCATTTATCTACGAGCGCCTCGGTGAAAAATACAACCACATCCTAATTGATGAATTTCAGGATACCTCGTCGCTGCAATGGAATAACTTACTGCCTTTAATTGAAAACTCGCTGGCATCGGGGTATTTTAACATGGCGGTGGGCGATGCCAAACAAGCGATTTACCGGTGGCGCGGCGGCGACATGGATCAGATTCTGCATTTGTACAAACGCAACACACCGGCCTTGTACCAGAACCGCAAAAACGAGGATTTGCTGGAAGCCCGGTACGACACTTTAGATTTAAGTTTAACGCCCGCCGACCTGAACACCAATTACCGGAGCGCCACCGAAATCATCAGCTTCAACAACGATTTTTTTAAATTTGTGAGCGAAAGCAATTCGGCTTACCCGATGCTGCAAAGCATTTACGACGAAAACTTTAAACAAGCCACGCCCGAAAGCAACACTCGCACTAGCGGCCACATTCAGGTAATTTTCACTCACAACGAAGATACGAACTACCAACACGATTTAAATTCCTGCGAACGCACCGAGGTTCTGTACGAAGGCTACGAAAAGCCCGAAGTACTCACTTACCAGGAAAGTACCCTGCAAATCGTGTTGCAACTCATCCGGCACGCCCTAGCGGAAGGCTACGAGTGGAAAGACATTGCCGTACTGAGCCGCACCAACCGTAACAGCCGCTTAGTGGCGGGCTTCCTGAAAGAAAAAAAGTTTGACATTATTTCGCAGGACTCGCTTTCCTTGCAATTTGCCGAAGTAGTAAACCTGGTAGTAGCCTTGTTCCGGATTTTTAACCGCCCCGACGATACGCTGGCCCGCTCCGAAGCCATGTATTTGTTCTGCAAAGTGGTGCTAAACGTGCAACCCGACAACACCCTCACCCAGACGATTGCCACGATTGCGAACTGCGCCGACAATACCGCTTTCTTCGATGAACTCCGGGCGGCTGGCTACGACTTGGAAGAAAAAGAAACGGGCAATTTATCTATCTACGAACTCACCGAAAAGATTATCCGGGTTTTTAAATTATTAGACAAGAATAATGAATGCGAGTACTTGTTCCGGTTCCTGGATGTGGTGCTGGAATACAGCCTGAATCAAAGCAACAACCTCAATAATTTCCTGGAATACTGGGAAACCCACAAAGAGAAACTCAGCATTAACTCGCCCAAAAACCGCAACGCCATTACCATTACCAGCATTCACAAAGCCAAAGGGCTGGCGTACCCGGTAGTGATTATTCCGTTTGCCGATTGGTCGGTGGAGCCGCAGCGCAGCGCTTTGCTGTGGAGCCGCTTGCCCGCCGACTTACCTGTTTTCCATGATTTGCCAGCCGCAGTGGTCACCATGAGCAAACGTCTGGAAGAAACGCCTTTGCAGCTTCAGTACCAGATGGAGCTGGAAAAAACCTTTATCGAAAACCTGAACATGTTGTACGTTGGCTTTACCCGCCCCCAGGACCGTCTGTACTTAATTGCCCAGAAAAAAGATTTCAACCAGGGAAGCAACCAGAAAAACATCAGCTATTTATTGTACCAATACTTGCAGCACCAGGAGTTGTGGCAAGAAGAACAGCTGTGTTACCAGTTAGCGCAAGGTACGGCCACGCAACATTCCAGCACGCCGGTAACCGAGCAGGTTTTTCACCTGGATTTATTCAGTTCTTTTAACTGGACCCAACGCCTGAAACTAAAACAACACGCCAACAACGTGTTTGACTTTGAAACGCAGCAGGAATACCGCCGCTTGAACCGCAAATTGCATTACGCCCTCTCCCGCATTACCACCATCGAGGACTTGAATTTTGTGTTGAAGCAACTGGTAAACGAAGGCATTTTCAGCAGCAAAGAAACCCCGGAACTACGCGAAACTTTAAAAAAGATCATCAACCATCCCGAGATCAAGCGTTACTTCAGCAAAGACATCTTGATTGAAAAAGAAAAAGAAATTTTAAACGTACGGGCTACCCGCTACAAACCCGACCGCATTGTTTTCGATGGCACCAAAGTAGTACTCCTGGATTTCAAAGCCCCGCCCTTCACCCAGGAACACGCCGACAACCTAAACTTCTACGCCAGCCTTTTTAAAGAATTATTCTTTACAGAAATCGAATGCGTGCTGTATTACTTTGATGTGGAGGAAGTGCAGAAATGGGTTTATGTGGAAGAAGTGAAAGCAAATTTTTAAAATTTAACATTATTGACGACTTAAAATCATTAATAAGTTTAGTGTTACATTACAGAAATACAAATATTAACCACTGTTTCATAAATCAACCAAGAGCGACTACTTTGGAGTTTTTTATTTATTACTCCCTTGGCTTTATGGCCGCAATCAGTCCATAATCCAGTAGAGTAGGAATTTCGTCTGTTGTGGGTACTAAGCCGGCTTTTGTAAACCAGCTTCGGTATTCTTTTCTGCTGTAGCAACGGCCTTTGGTTCCTAAAAAAAGCATCGCCGAATAATCCGTTACGGCTAAAGGTCCATCCAGGGTATCATTTAAAAAAGCATCATGTACCCACAAGGAGCCGTTCGGTTTAAGTGCTTTAGCAAATTTCACCGCCAGCTTTTCGCAGGTTTCTACGGGCCAGTCATGAAACAGACTGGCCGCCAGTAAAACATAAGCAACCGGAAGTTCATCGGTCAGCATATCGCCGGGCATAAAGGTTAACCGGTTTTGTAGGGAAGTAGCCTCCGCCGGATGGTCCTGACAGAATTCCGTGAATAGTTCGGCGGCTATTTTCAGCACTTCGGGCCGGTCGAAAACAATGGCTCGGGAAGTTGGATTATTCCGCAACCATTGATAGGTATAATAACCGGTGCCGCCGGCCACATCCAGTAATAGCCCGGGTTGTTGGGTAATTTTATCAGCTACCAGGGGCGAAAGAAACTTAGCCCTACCCGCTAAGGCCATGGTAAAAAATCGGGCGGTTTCCGCTTCATCCATCGGCGAAGGCGCGTCTTCATCTTTTACGTATGAAAATCCTTGATTGGTATTTACTGGTCCGTCATTTTGTAACCATTCCACCATTCTTATCACCCCCGGATCATCTTTTTCCAAACCGACGTAGCCCAGCAGATTGGTGGTGTTGGCAGTAGTTAAATATTTTCCGGTTTCCGTCAGGCTCAGTTTTCCTGCGGCATCATATTCCAGCAAACCCATGGCGCACAAAGCCGGAAACAAAACTAGGGCGGGTCGGTCTTTTAAATGCAGCCGCTCCTGCAATTCCGGTATGGACAATGCGCCTTGGCTTAACTCTTCGAAAACCGGTAAATAATGCGTGGCGGCAACTAAAAGCTGAGAGCTCGCCTTAGCTCTTAGAATTCGGGTAATGGGTGCCAGGTCTAACATGTTTGCTGATATTTTTTTCAATTATAATTTAAAAAATGGGGCATCAAAAATTTAAAATAAATTAAGAATTAGCGTAAAGGTTTCGGTTTACCATGAGTTTTAAGCGAAGGCACTCTCCTCGCCTCTTGCAAAATCAAACATAAACATTTCTACTCGGTTGAATATCCAAAATCGAAAAGTCTTATTCGGAATAATACTGTTTTTAAAACTGCTGACGCGAAGCCACTTAGTTTTATTCCGGTTATTTCTTATGGTTTATGTTTTTCAGAAGCTTAAATTTAAATTAGCATTTACTTTTTTAGAGACTGACATACAACAGTTCTAAAAAGCAATTTTCAAAACCATCCCGAAATGAAAACCTTCCTGCACCAGGCAGCCGAATATATTTACAGCAAACACGCCGAAAACATCAGCCAGATTTGCGTGATTTTACCGACCCGGCGGGCGAGCATTTATTTTAAAAATGCCTTGGCCCAAGTAGCCAGCGAAGGTATCTGGTCGCCGGAGGTGTCGTCAATGGAGGATTTTGTTACCCGGTTGGCTCGGGTAGAAGTGCTGGAACCCATTCACCTGCAACTCGATTTGTTCGATATTATGCAGGAGCTGGATCCGAATATTGAGTTCGACCAGTACGTTACCTGGGCGAGTACTTTACTGGAAGATTTCAGCCGCATGGACCAGGAAGTAGTGAATACCGGCAAGCTGTTTGAGTACTTAAGTGAGGCCAAAGCCCTGGAACGCTGGGACCCGAAACGCGCCGGCTTCGATATTTCGCCCATGCTCAAAAAATACTTTAAGCTTTGGGACAACTTGCAGGAAGCCTACACCCGGCTGAAGAAAAAATTAAAAGCCGAAAAGCAAGCGTACATTGGCATGGCGTACCGGCATGTGGCCGAAAACGTGCTGGACATTGTGCAAAAAACCACCTGCTCCCAGTTCATCTTTGTCGGCCTGAATGCCTTGAGTCGGTCGGAACAAGTTATTATTCGCACTTTATTAAAAGAACACAAAGCTGAGGTTTTGTTCGATTCGGATGATTTTTACATGGATGAAAATACCCAGAATCGGGCCGGGTATTTCTTAAAACGCTACCGAAAGCAATGGCAACTCCCCGACTGGAAATGGCAGCAAAACCACTTACTCACCAGCACCAAAGAAATTAACGCCATTGCAGTAGCCAACGCCAGCATGCAAGGCAAAGTAGCCGGACAGTTGCTGCAGCAAATCCGGCAGGAAAACCCGCAGGCGCAGGTCGCCATTATTTTGCCCGACGAAACCATGCTGCTACCGGTGCTGCATTCCATCAGCGAAGATATTCCGGACTACAACGTTACCATGGGGCTTACCTTTAAAGGCACGCCCCTTTACAACCTGATTGATTTACTGTTCGAACTGCATTTAACCGGCGTTATTCAGCCTAATGACGCGGGCTACAAAGTAAACCGCTACCATTACCTCACGGTCCAAAAAATACTCAGTCACCCGTTTATCCGGCGCTACGAGCAATATTACAATACCATCACCGAAGATGCCGCGGAGCAAAATTTAATTTCCCAAGTTTTAGCCGAGATCATCACCCAAAACAAAGTACTGGTTTCGGCGAAAGAGTTGATTGATGCGGGCAAAGAACATCCTATTTTTAAAGCTTTATTCCGGACCTGGCGCAACTGCGACGATATCATTGCTTCTTTTTACAACCTCATTGACTTACTCAAGCAAGTATATCAGTTTCAGGCCGAAAACCCCATTGAAACCGAGTACCTGTATATATTCTATACGCTGGTGAAGCGACTGGATTCTATTTTCGATTGCCGGGAACAACGCATTTCGGTGCGCAGTTTTAAAAAGTTTTTGTACGAAAACATTGCGCAAACCCGCCTGCCGTTTAGCGGCGAACCCATTTCGGATATTCAGGTAATGGGTTTCCTGGAAACCCGGGCGCTGGATTTTGAAAATTTAATAATTTTATCAGTCAACGAAAACGTTTTGCCGCAGCCAAAAAGTCACAAATCGCTGATGCCCTACGACGTGCTGAAAACTTTTGGTTTGCCCACTTACGCCGAGCAAGAAAGCATTACATCGTATTATTTTTACCGCTTGCTGCAACGAGCCAAACGCGTAAACTTGCTGTACATTTTACCTTCCGACACTTACGGTTCTGGCGAGAAAAGCCGATTTATTCTGCAATTGCAACACCATCTGGTACCGGCCAATCCCAATATTACTTTCCGGGAATTAACTGCGGTAGTAGAACAACACGAAAGCAAAACCTACGAGCCCGATATTGTTATTCAGAAAGACGAGCAAGTGCTGGCTAGCCTTAAAAAAGCGCTGCAAAAAGGCTTGTACCCGTCGCACCTAAACATGTACATTAACTGTTCGCTGCAATATTACTTCAACAAAATTGCCGGCCTGAAAGAAACCGACGACATTGAAGAGAAAATTGGTGCCGACCAGTTCGGAAATATTGTACACAAAGTGCTGGAGGATTATTTTAAACCTTTCCTCGAAAAGAAACTACTGGTGACTGCCCAAGACATTGACCGCATGCGGGCGGTGTTGCCGCAACGGGTTCAACTGGCTTTTAAAACCGGTGTTCTGGGCAACGTACCGGAGCAAGGCATGAATTACTTACTCCTGAAAGTTGCTACGCAGGTGCTGGAAACTTACCTGAGAAAACAATCCGAATCGCCGGATTTACCGCTACGCATTATCAGTCTGGAACAAGTGCTGGAAACGGTATTGGAGGTAAACTTGGAGGATGAAGTAATCAAAGTTAAAATAGCCGGTAAAGCCGACCGCATTGATAGTACCGCTAAAGCTACGCGGGTCATTGATTATAAAACCGGCCTGGTGAACGCGGCCGATTTAAAAATCAAACAAGAACACATCGCGGAAAATTTACTCACCAATCGCAAATACGAGAAAGTGCGGCAACTGTGGCTGTATCGCTACTTGATGGCCAAAAAGATGCAAGCCGAAGGTAGTCTGGATAATTCGTTGTTTCAGCCAGAAATTGAAGCTGGAATTATATCTTTCCGGAATTTAAATGCCGGATTTATGACTTCCGATATTGCTTTTTCCGAAAACAAGCCCGAAACTTTGGAAGCGTACATTCAGCATTCCGAAGATTACCTGAGACTTTTTGTCCAGGATATGCTAAACCCCGACATCCCTATCCGGAAGACCAACGACCTGGAAGTTTGCCAATATTGCATCTACCGGGGAATCTGCGCCCGGTAATAAAAAGAGTTTTTGAAGCCTTGTATGGCGCGGATTTACTTCCGTGACTTATAACATTTATAAACCACAGATTTCTAATTTTTAGAAAAAAAGATAAACATTTTTTTTAAGAGGTTATTCTAAAAGTCACGGAAGTAACTTCCGCGCCATAGTATGCTAATATTGCATTTACCGCGGCATTTGCGCCCGCTAATATCTTAAATATTGTAAAAAGAAAAGCAGTTCCGGTTTCAGAACTGCTTTCTTTATCATCATTCAATTTTTAAATTTTTATATTTTCAGCTACCGCGGAATCACAAATTTTTGACCCGGATGAATCAGGTTCGGATCTTTTATTTGGTCCAGGTTAGCTTGGTGTATTTTATGCCATTGTTGGGCATCGCCGTATAATTCTTTCGCAATTTTAGACAAGGAATCACCACTTTTTACGGTGTAATATTCTTTTTGCGCCGCAGCCGGAGCAGCGGTTGGTTGCGGTACATCGCGGTTGTTGGCTTGCGCCTGGTTGCCGGTAGGTGGTACGTTAAAGGCGTTTTTATTCGGGTCGGCTTTCGGCTGAGCCGGTTTTTCTTCCCCTTTTTTTAAGAAATCAAAAAGTCCCATAGTTTTTAGTATCTGGTATATTAGTCTGTAATCAAAAGAGCAATCTTTTAGATGTTGCCTTTTATTAAACATACGCTACACGTTTATATTATGTTCTAATTCAGAGAAGCAATTACCGGTAAAGCTTGGTGCCTATTGGCTTTATACTGACAATATTAAGTTACCACTAGAGAAAGGCATACTTTTAAAAAATTTAAAAATCCATGCCTCTTAAAATCTTCTAGCAAAATCTAACCGGACTTTAATCAGATGATCAAATTACCCGCAATTGGTTTAGGACCTTCAAAAATTTTAAAAATCATTGGCTATAACTTAATTATCTGGGAATTACCACTATAAGAGGCTTTACTCCGGGTTCATACTAAATTAATCCCGGCCTTTTAACTTAATCCCGATTCTGACGTAATATTCAAAAACTAAAGTATAACCAGATACTTGCAAACCCAATTTAACTACATAACTATGAAACTCTTTAACCTAAAAAATTACCTGCTGCTGCTGAGCTTTACCCTCCTGCTTTTTGGCGCTGGCTGCCAGAAAAAGGATACTGTGGGGAACGCCGGCATGCTTACCGGCGCCGATAGTAAAGTCTGGAAAACCGAAAAAGAAACTACGGCTTCCGGTGAAAAAGACAAAGTAACCAAAGAAGAAAAACAACAGGAAATTCAATTTTTCGCGAATGGTTCGTTCAGTATGCGTTCGCCCACGCAAAACGCTTCCGGTAAATGGACCTACGATGCTATGGCTAAGAATTTATCGTTGCAGTTCGTTGGTTCGGATTTAACCGAAAATTTTCAGGTATTGAATTTAACGGATGATGAATTAAAGCTGCAAGCCGCCGATGGTTCGCAAATGATTTTGGAAACAGAATAAGTTTATTTTAAATTCTATATGAAGGCTGCCCATTCGGCAGCTTTTTTATTTATTAGCCTTTTTTACATACGGTTCTTCTTTGGAGTCTTTACAAGCCTCCATGCTCCGGTGCTATCTAACTTGCTAACTTCAAGTTTTGCCTCATGGCCGGCGGGCCTCGTTTAGCCAGTTCGGGCGGTCTAAGCTTCCATTCCTCGCTCCGCTGCGGAATTTTGCTGCGCAAAACCAGAACCTTAGAAGGCCCTCACTAGCTAAACTGGTGTCAGTTTCGTTTAGCTTCCGCTATACTTATAATAACCTTTAGAATGATAAGCAATCTTATAATTACTTTATACTTACTTTATACTTACTTTATACTTACATTGAATTATTGAAGGTTAGCTCAAACACAATCACAGAAACAGTCTAAATAAGTAAAGACAGTAGCTACTAGCAACTGACATCAGTTTGGCTGTGGAGCACCTGCCAGGGTTCCGGTGCTGCCTAGCAGCATTCTGCAGCGGAGCGAGGAAAGGAAGGCTGGCGAGTGCGGAAGAGCTAAACGGGGCCCGCCGGCCATGAGGCAAACTGGGTACTTGTCAAACTAGGTAGCACCAACGCCTGGAGGCGGGAACCGGTTCCAAAGAATTACATTTGCTATGCTTTAGGTCCAAATATGATAATAGAATATAAACAAAAAGCTTAGCCGCCGCAAAAGGCACTTCCTACCCCCACAATTTGTTACAAAACCCAAATAATAGTAAATTCAGGGAATGGAAATAATATTGGCGATCACGGGTTTTTTGGTTGGTTTAATAGGCGCGTATCTGGCTTTAAAAGCGAAGCAAAACGCGGCGCAACAACAAGTAAACCAGGCATTGGTAGCGCAGCAAGTTTGGCAGACCCAGGTGCAGGAAAAAAACACCGAAATAACCCAACTTAAAGAACAATTACGGATGGAGACTAACACCATTCTGGGTTTACAATCAGAGTTAACCAAAACCGAAACCGATCTTTATCATTTAAAGCAAAAGTTAGAAGATCAGAAGCTGGAAATGGAAGCACTTCGCAATAGCTTTTTGCAGCAATTTTCCAGTGTATCGAACCAGGTTTTAGTTACAAATGCGGAGCACTTTAAAAAAGCCTCGGCCGAAAACCTCGAAACCATTTTGGCCCCATTAAAAGAACGCATCAAGGAATTTGAAACGAAAGTAGATACCACCTACGAGAAAAGTCTAAAGGAAAACACCGCCTTAAAAGAACAAATTGCCATGCTAGCCCAACTCAACCAACAAATGAGTCAGGATGCGATCAATTTAACCCGGGCTCTAAAAGGAGAACGCAAAACTCAGGGCAACTGGGGCGAATATTTACTGGAAGTTTTACTGGAAAAATCGGGTTTGAAAAAAGATGAGCATTATCGCCGCGAAGTTGTGCTCCGCAACGACGATCATAAACTGTACCGTCCGGATGTCATCGTGAATCTACCCGGTGATAAACATCTCATCATCGACTCGAAAGTTTCTTTATCCGCTTACGATGCTTATTGTAATTGCGACGATGAAGTATTGCAGCAAGCACACTTAAACAGCCACGTACAATCTATAAGAACCCATTTTCTGGATTTAAGCAAAAAAGAATACCACCAACTCATTGGCGTAAACTCCCCCGATTTTGTACTTATGTTTATTCCCATTGAGCCGGCCTTTAACCTGGCCATGCAGCACGACCGGGAGCTATTTATCGAAGCTTTAAATTACAACATTGTATTTGTAACCACCTCTACCCTACTGGCTACCTTGCGTACTGTAGAAGGTGTTTGGAAACAGGAAAGTCAAAAAAATAACGTGCTAAAGATTGCCCGCGAAAGTGGTTTGCTCTACGATAAGTTCGCCAATTTTGTGGAAGATTTAAAAGCCATTGGGAAAAGCATTGAAAGCAGCCAAACCAGTTATACCGCTGCCATGAACAAACTCACCGAAGGTAAAGGCAACTTAATCCGGAAAGTGCAACAATTAAAAGTACTCGGTGCCCGTACCACCAAAACCATCGATACCAATTTTCTACGGGAATCTGACCTGGAACCGGAAAACACGCCATCTCAACCAGAACTGCTAGAAGAATAACGGGATATTAGATGTTGGATGTTGGATATTAGATTTTAACAATCATCTAAAATGGTTAATTACCAGCCCAAAACAGCTGAACAAATGGATCAAATAATTTAACTCAGGGGAATAAATCTTACTCCATTTGACATTTATCCCAGAACCGATGCAACAGATAGCCTAAGCCATATGCAAAGAATGACGCTAAACTGTTCGAGCGTTCAGCGAGTTTTTAGCGTCTTGATTTTTTTGGTTCTTTTTGTATCAAGACAAAAAGAACAATACCTAAGCAATGAAACAACTTCACTAAGCAATCAAAGCTACTCTGTCAGCTATACGAACACCTACAAAAATTATTTAAAGTTACTTTAAACATTTACCCATAGATTTAAATTCCGATTAAAAAAGCTTTCCGAACTAAATGAAATAAACATGACTAGCTTGAAACAGTATACAGGCTAGCAACCTATTAAAAACTTTAAAAAACTATGGAAGAAATAACCCAGTTGCGCATTGGCGGTGTACCCGAACACTTTAACATTCCCTGGCATCAAGCCATAGAGCAAGGATTGTTTCAGGCTGAAAACATTAATCTTACCTGGACGGAATATGCCGGAGGTACCGGTGCCATGGCGAAAGATTTACGGAATAATACCTTAGATATAGCCGTTTTACTCACCGAAGGCATAGTGGCCGATATTGCTAATGGCAACCCCAGTAAAATTGTGCAGGTGTATGTAGATTCGCCTTTAATTTGGGGCATTCACGTACCAGCTGATTCTACCTTTCAATCCCCGGATGATTTACAAGGGAAACGCTACGCCGTAAGCCGCATGGGTTCTGGCTCGCACCTAATGGCTTTTGTGGATGCGACCCAACGTGGTTGGGATCCGCAAGTCCAGGAATTAGTTTTAGTGGGTAATTTAGATGGCGCCCGCGCCGCATTTAAAAACCAGGAAGCCGATGCATTTATGTGGGAAAAATTTATGACCAAACCCCTCGTGGATTCCGGTGAGTTCCGGCGGGTAGGCGAAACGCTTACGCCCTGGCCTTGCTTCGTGATTGCGGTGCGGGAGGAGGTGCTGCAAACCAATTTACTTGCCATCCAAAAAGTACTTACTATTATCAATCATACCACTCAAAAATTCATGACGAATCCGCAGTCCGTTGATTTGGTAGTAGAGAAATTTCACCTGCAACCCGAAGATGCGGTGGCCTGGTTTAAAAGCACTCGCTGGTCTACGGGCGAACCTGTATCGGAAGAAATCCTGCAAACCGTTATCTCTACTTTGCAGGATTTAAAAGTTATTACTACAGCGGTGAAACCTACAGATATATACCAGCCGGTTTAGTAAATTTAAAAATTGTTCTATAACCAGTACCTCGCCTATATAATTTAAAATTTTAAAAATATGAGAAAATTTCTGCTTTCCGGATGTGCGCTGGCGCTGTTATGGTCCTGTGAAACGAAGAAAGACTATAAGCAGCAAGCGGATACGTTTTTACAAGCGTATTCGGTGAAGTATCAAAAATTGTACACCGCCTCCAGCGAAGCAGAATGGGCCTCGAACACCCGAATTGTGGCCAGTGATTCTGCCAATGCGGTGGCTACTCGTAGAGCCAACGAGGCATTTGCGGCTTTTACCGGGAGTAAAGAAAACATCGAGCAATTACAAGACTTGCTGCAGCATAAAGAAGAGTTGGAGACAATACAAGTAAAGCAATTGGAAACTGCATTACGGGCCGCCGCCAACAATCCGCAAACTGTAGCCGATGTGGTAAAAAGCCGCATTAAAGCCGAGACCGAACAATCCGAAAAACTATATGGCTTTGATTACAAACTAAACGGAAAATCGGTTACAACAAACCAGATTGACGAAATTTTAAGAACGGAAACAGATCCGGCTAAACGTTTAGCTGCCTGGCAGGCGAGTAAAGAAGTAGGCACCGTTCTTAAACCGGGTTTAGTAAATCTGCGGAATCTGCGTAACAAAACCGTGCAAGCGCTCGGCTACGATGATTATTTCAGTTACCAGGCCCAGGATTATGGCATGAAGCGCGAAGCCATGATGGCTTTAATGCGCCAAATTAACCAGGAGTTAAAACCTTTGTACCGGGAACTGCACACCTACGCCCGTTACGAATTAGCCAAGAAATACGGAGTAAAAGAAGTACCTGACATGCTTCCGGCGCATTGGTTACCTAACCGCTGGGGCCAGGATTGGAGTGCAATGGTAGAAGTAAAAGGCAGTAACCTCGATGCCGCTTTAAAACCCAAAGGCGCTGAATGGCAGGTAAAACAAGCCGAACGTTTTTACCAGAGCTTGGGCTTTCCGGCCTTGCCCGCCAGTTTTTACACTAAATCCAGTTTGTACCCGGTTCCTGCCGGCGCGAACTACAAAAAGAACAACCACGCCTCAGCCTGGCACATGGATTTAGAAAACGATGTCCGTAGTTTAATGAGCGTAGAACCAAACTCGGAATGGTACGAAACTACCCACCACGAATTAGGGCATATCTACTATTATCTCACGTACACCAACCCCAACGTACCCATCCTTTTACGCAGCGGTGCTAACCGGGCGTACCACGAAGCTATGGGTAGTTTAATGGGCTTAGCCGCTATGCAACAACCTTTTCTGGCTAATTTGCAATTAGTAGATGCGCAAGCCAAAGCCGACCAGGTACAAAATTTACTAAAAGAAGCTTTAAACTACGTGGTGTTTGTTCCGTTTGCTTCTGGGGTTATGAGTGAGTTTGAGCACGATTTATACGCCAAAAACTTAGCACCCGCAGACTTTAACAAACGCTGGTGGGAACTGGCGCAACAATACCAGGGCATTGTACCACCCAACGAACGTAGTGATAAATACGCTGATGCCACTACTAAAACGCACATCAACGACGACCCGGCGCAGTATTATGATTATGCCTTGTCGTTTGTAATTTTGTTTCAGTTGCATGACCATATTGCTACCAAAATTTTAAAACAAGATCCGCACGCCACGAACTACTATGGCAATAAAGAAGTAGGTAAGTTTTTAACCAGCATCATGTACCCCGGTGCCAGCGCCGATTGGCGGCAAGTACTAAAAGAAAAAACCGGGGAAGATTTGAGTGCCCGCGCCATGATCGCCTACTTTCAGCCGTTAATGGACTACCTGAAAACTCAAAACAAAGGCAGGAAGTACACACTATAGATGTTAGAAACTAGACACAAGACACAAGACACTAGATTTCAGGAAATGAATATAGAATTTAGGTGAGGCAATTTAGGATTCAACTTTAACACATCAACAAAAAAGGCAGCCTGTTGCTGCCTTTTTAATTATATTAATCTTATAAATAGAATTTAGTGTCTAACATCTAGTAGTTAGCCTCCACTGCCGGAACGTCTATTAAAATAAAAGAGCTATCCTGGCTGGCCCGGATTAAGATGGCGCTTTCATCGTCAATGCGCAACTGATCGTTGGCAGTGGCTTGCATGCCATTGGCAAACAATTCGCCTTCTAAAACATAAATTAAAGTTTTCCGAATCTCGAAAGTTTTAAAATCTATCTCTTTATCTTTTTTTAAATAGGAATAGTAAACTGTAGAGTTTGAATTCATAAACACTACATCTTCTAATACTTTTTGCCCTGTTACTAGCGGAATTAATTCGTTTTTGCTATCGTGAAAATCAACGTGTTTTTGCTCGTACGATGGATTTAAGGCTCGTTTATTCGTAAGGAACCATAACTGGAGCAAGTGCAATTCTTTATCGCTGTTATTGGTTTCAGAATGCGTAATTCCTGTTCCAGCAGTCATTCGTTGCACATCGCCGGTACTAATTATCGTTTTATTACCCATGCTATCTTCGTGCGTTACTTCTCCGTCTAATACAATGGTAATAATTTCCATTTCGGAGTGTGGGTGTTGCGGAAAACCAGATTTTGGTGCTACGTAGTCGTCGTTAAAAACCCGCAAAGGTCCGAATTGCATATTGGTCGGGTCGTAGTAATCGGCAAAAGAAAATAAAAAATGCGATTTCAGCCAACCAGCCGACGAGAAATGGCGGTCTTCGGCATTAATAAGTTTTACCATAGTTTTTTGTAGTGAGAGTATAGGAATTCTTTATATTCTAATCTTTCTTTAAAATACGCGAGATTAGTTTATAAGTTAAAGCAGCAAAGCAGGAACAGTAATTTTAAAAGAAATTAAAATTACTGATAAATAAAAAGCCCGGTTTACAAATAAGTAAACCGGGCGATCAGGATGATATAATTGTTTAACTTAAGCTTTCTTTAATTTAAGTACTTCTTGTTGCAGGTCTAACACAATTGAGGTAAGCTTATTTAATGATAAATCCGCAATCGGGAAAGTGGTGCTAATGTAAGCGCGGGCTTCCCAAATCTCTAAAATATCTTCTACTTGAATTTGATAAGGTGAATAAGATGGATTATCTGAATGAAGATACAGTACAGCTTCGTTCTTTAATTTATTAAATATCCGCTTAAAAACAACGCCTTCTTTCTGACTTACAATAATGCAGGGCGTGCCATCTTTTATCGTACTCCAATCTTCAATAAAGCGTCCAATGATTACCGCACCCGAAGCAATGGGTAACATAGAATCACCGGCAATCTCAAATGCCCGGTGCGTACCTTGGGTACTTAACATAGGTAGCCGGAAGCGTGGTAATTCTTCGATAAATTCCGGATCAGCGTATCCGTTCAGGTAACCGGCACTGGCGCGCTGAGGCACTAATTCAATATTTTCTTTATCTTCCCGGTCAACGGTAATAGCTAATACTCGCAAGTTTCCTTTACTGGATCGCTGAACCGCCATACTGCTAGATTCCGTACTGCTCGATGGCAAATCTTTAGTAATTAAAATATCTAAAGAAATATTAAACAGCTTGGATATATTTACTAAGGTGCTTAGTTTTGGTTCGGCGCGGCCTTCTTCGTAAGCTCCAATCAAGGAACGCTTAATGTTGAGCTTTTCGGCTAACTGTGACTGGGTTAGACCCGTTTGCTTTCTCAGAAATTTTAAATTAGTATTTATCATGCCTTTGTTTTCCTATTTCCTTTTACGGAAATTTATTCTTTTAGACAAAGTAAATTTACTAATTTTTTTATTAATTCTAAATCATTTAGCAAATTAATTCAGAAGCATTTAGAAATATTCTTTAATTTATTTAAAAAAATAGCACACGCAAGCCCAACGAACAGACATGCGCCGGAAAATTTAAATTTAGAAAGAAATGTGACGTTAATTTTAACTACTTAGGTTGTTCTTAACCCAACAAGTAAGTACTATTAATAGAAAATACTAGGTCATTAATGCGCTAGCCTCATTCAGTATCATTTATTTAACTGGCTGCTGTTTTCGTTTGTAAACTGCCAAAGCCATGCGAATGGTATTGTAATCTACAGAGCCCCCAAAATGATCGAAATATTCCTTTAATTTAGTTTCCGCCCCTAATTGATTAATAGTAGGTTCTAATTTCAGGTAATCGGAAACAGAGATAAATTCTTTAATGTCGATGGCGTAGCCTTGCTCGTACAAAGTGGCTAAATGCGAATAAATAGTAACAATGTTTAAGTTTCGCTGCAAAGCAATTTCATTAGGTTTAAAACCTTGCTTGTAGGCCTCCAGAGTTACTAAATGAGTTGCGCCTTTTACTTTATTGCCTTGCTCCTGCTGGTCGGTTACAAAAGAAATTATTTCGTTTATAAAAGCTTCGCCGTAGTTTTCAAGTTTTACCATACCCACTCCAGAAATGGATAGCATGGCTGGTCGGCTGGTTGGTTTTTCCTGGGCCATTTCACTTAAAGTAGTATCGCTGAATACCACGTAAGGCGGCACATTATTCTGGTCGGCTATTTTCTTACGCAGCGCACGCAACCGCTCAAACAATTCGTCTTTTAAAATTTCTTTCTTGCTCTTGGTTTTAACGGGCGCTTGTACTTCGGTTGCCGCATTAGGCTCGAATTTAACTAGGGCAAATGGTTTGCTCTGCATTAATACTTCTTTCCCGGCCGGGGTAATTTTTAAAGTATAAGCATCGTCGTAGGCTATTTCCAAGAGGCCCTGGTTAATCATTTGGTGCAAGTAGCTTTGCCAATCGATATAAGATAAATCGCGGCCGGCACCGTAGGTTTTTATGCGGTCGAAATTCTTTTCCAATACCTGTTGGCTGCGGGAACCGCGTAATACATCAATCACCAAACCCAAAGAGGCTTTTTCTAACATGCGGGCTACGGCCGATAGTGCTTTTTGCGCGTGTACTGTACCATCGAAAGAAGCGGGCGGATTGCGGCAGATATCACAGTTATTACAATCTTTTTTAAGCGTTTCGCCAAAATAATTTAGTAAAATTTTCCGGCGGCAACTGGTAGCTTCGGCGAATTGCTGCATGCGCTCTAATTTTACTAATTGCAGTTCCTGCTGTTTCTTATCGCCTTCGGTGAGCATTTTACGCATATTCAACACATCGGCGTACGAGTAAAATAACAAGGCATTAGCGGGCGCACCATCGCGGCCTCCTCTCCCAATTTCCTGGTAGTAACTTTCGATATTCTTCGGTAAGTTGTAATGAATTACCCAGCGTACATTCGATTTGTCGATGCCCATGCCAAAAGCAATGGTAGCGCACATAATCTGAATATTGTCTTTTAGAAAGGCGCTTTGGGTAGTTGCCCGGGCATTTGCCGATAAACCAGCGTGATAATGGGCAGCTTTATAACCTTGAGCCGTTAATTTCTGACTGAGCGATTCGGTGGTACTGCGACTTAAACAATATATAATACCTGGTTGTCCTTTGTGCCGATCGAGAAAGTCGATGATGCGGTTAAACCGGTTGCGCCCCGGTAAAACTGTTAGATTAATATTGGGCCGGTCGAAGGAAGAAATAAAAATAGCCGGATCCTGCAAGCGCAATTGTTGTTGAATATCCTTTTGCGTCAGACGATCGGCGGTGGCGGTTAGGGCAATTACCGGCACCGTAGGAAACTGTTCTTTTAAAGAACGCAATTGGGTATACTCCGGCCGGAAATCATGTCCCCAAGCCGAAATACAGTGCGCTTCGTCAATAGCAAAAAGGTTTATTTGTAAGCGTTTTAAAAAAGAGAAAAAGCCATTCGATAATAATTTTTCCGGCGATACGTACAGCAATTTAATAGCTCGGCCAAGGCAAGCCGTTTCAATGTTATACTGCACATCCGCTGATTGGGTACTGTTAAGAAAAGCAGCATTTACCCCATTCGCTGTAAGGGCTTTCACCTGGTCTTGCATAAGCGCAATTAAAGGCGAAACTACCACGCAAATACCCGGCATCACCAAAGCGGGTACCTGGTAGCACATCGACTTACCACCGCCCGTTGGCATTAAAACAATCGCATCGCGTTTTGCTAAAACCGTAGCTATTATATCTTCCTGCATGGGCCGGAAACGGTCATAACCAAAAAACTTTTTTAATACTTGTTGCGCGGCTGTAATCATCTTTCCTGTTTTGCTCTCCTAACAACAAATTTAAGGTTTTAGATGCAAGGTTTAAAAAGTTTTTGGTCGGTAAGCTAAACGAAAGCAGACTATTTGGCTAAATGCTTGTATTTAACTGAACATGCCTGTTTGAGCCGCGTACAATTAAACTTAACTGTTCTTTTAACCTCAATTTAAAAACTATGAAATCGGAAGTAACCAATAATTTAGAGCACATTTTAATAAAGTGCATTACTGCCTGCGAAACGTGCATGACGCTTTGCTTGCAGGAAGAAGATGTAAAAATGATGGTAAACTGCATCCAATTGGATCGCGATTGTGCGGATATCTGTACTTTAACCGCCCGGTTTGTAGCGCGTAATTCGCCGCATGCGCCGCACGTTATGCGCGAGTGCATTGAGATTTGTAAAGCTTGCGCCGCCGAATGTTCGAAACACGATGCGGATCATTGCCAGAAGTGCGCTGAAGAATGCCAGGAATGCGCCGAAGCTTGCCAGGACTGGCTGCAAACCAAAGCTGCTTAAACGAAAAAGGCCCGGTTTAATACCGGGCCTTTTTCGTTATTTACTAAAAATTACTTTGTAATCATGTCCACGATAGAAGTAAGAATAGATAATACAAAGCTAAATATTAAAGCCCAGATAAACCCATCCACGCTGAACCCTGATAGAATGTAATCGGCCAGTAGAATAATAAGCGCGTTAATTACCAGTAAAAACAAGCCCAAGGTAATAATGGTAATGGGTAATGATAAAACAATTAAAATGGGTTTTACAATGGCATTTAAAATACCTAATACCAAGGCCAGCAAAATAGCGGTTCCTATGCCATCGATGGTTACGCCGGGTAATATGTAGGCGGCTATTGCTGCCGCCACACCGGTTAAAATTAACTTAATAATAAATCCCATAGTTTTATTTAGTTTAGGTGAATAGATTTAAAACCTGCAACAAACCACTTAAGCAATTACTACTTATTAGCTTTAATCTAGTATAGTTTTTAAAATTTGTAATGGCAGAATAAAGCAGTGAGATTTTAATTTAATGCATGGCTTAAAGTAAGCCCAAATGCTATACGGAATTTAACGGGTTAGAGTACGAAAATTAATTTACTCGCCGGCTGCTTCAACTACTTTGTTAGAGACCGCCATCCAGTTGCTCAGCTGGTACAACAACCGGGCACCCACATTGCCATTCCAATCCGAATCCCCTGGAGCTACTTCACATAAATCGAAACCAATAATTTCGCGACCAGATTTTACTAAAGCTTTAATTAAATAAACGGCTTGTTCAAATTCTAATCCGCCCGGCACTGGCGTACCCGTAGCCGGACAAAGTTTCGGATCGAGGCCGTCAATATCAAAGCTGATGTATACTTTCGGCGGTAGCTGGGCAATAATTTTTTTGCATTGTTTTTTCCAGGTTTTGCCTTCGTACATTTCATTTTTTAAAAAAGAATCAAAAAACGTAGAAACGCGGCCATTGGAATGATGTACTAACGCATTTTCTGATTCGGCACTGTCGCGAATACCTACTTGTACTAGTTTTTTTACTTGGGGTAATTTTAGAGCATTGTACATAATAGAAGCGTGCGAATACGTAAATCCTTCGTAAGCTTCGCGCAAGTCGGCGTGGGCATCTACTTGTAAAATGCCAAATTCTTCGTGCTTATCGGCCAAGGCGTGCATTAAACCCAAGGGAGAACTATGGTCGCCACCTACAACGCCTACTAATTGCCCATTATCTAAATAAAGCTTTGCTTTTTGCTTTAACCAATTTAGTAATTCTTCGCCTTGCTTATTTACCTGATCCAGCAAAATTGTAACATCTTGTTCAGTTAAATCAGATTCAGCGCCTTCTAAGTATTGAATGTAAGCTGCCGTTTGCTCGCGCAGACGCGTACTGGTTTCGTGCCATTCGGTAGCAACTGATTCCAGCGCTAAACCAATTTGCCAGGCATCCGGAATATTTAAGTCGTATAAATCCATTTGCGAAGAGGCAGACTTAATTGCTTCCGGCCCCAGAGCAGTGCCAGCACTGTACGACACCGTAACTTCCCAAGGAACCGGAATTAAAACCACAGTGGCTTCATCGGGGGTAAAAGGTAACCCATAAATTCCGGCGTTGCTGTCACCCACGCCACTCGGGTCAAAATTTAATATTTTACTTTGTCTGCTTGTTTCTCTATCGGCTGTTGAATGCTTCATAGTTTAAATTAAAAGAAATTAGGTCTAAATAGTAAATTTTACCTTGTTAGGTGTTTTCTGAAAGGAAAATTGAAATTTTATTTTTTAAAATCTTATTAAAACATAGGTACTGCAAAATGATTAAACAAAAAAGAGCGTTAATTAACGCTCTTCGTAAAATTTGTAGGAACGAATTATTTCGAGAATCTTATTAAAAGTTATAGTATCGAAGAAAAGGAAAAGCGGGAGTTCCACCATGCCCTCGTGATCGGTGAAATGCGTTAGCACCGTAAAAATAATTGGCTGAAAAAGAGGGTTTACGTCTAAGATATGATTTAGTGAATGCGTAATGCCATTTTGAGGATAAATGGGCGGCGAACCATAAATATCTGCTTTTAAAATATTAGCCAATTGCGTAACAAAAGCACCCGTTATAATATTACTAATCTCCAGGAGCAGAGATTCCTGCATGGCGGTAAGTGGCTTCTGGTAAGGTCGTTTTAAATTAAGGCATACCAGCGAAAGCATTTCTACGTGGTTGCCCGAAAAAAGCATTAAAGTAGTGCCGTTAAAATCCCCTTTTATATCCGACTGAATAATTTCATGGGTTCCTTCGTAACCTGAAATAAATTTAGATAATGCATTAGCTTCAATTAATTCTAAGTCAGGTACTTTCATTAGTACCTTGTCTTTAGCAATCACCGCAAAAGAATCGGCAGCCCGGGCCAAGCCAATATTTAGAATTTCTTTGATAATATCTTTTTCTAAATCTGTTACTTGTAATTCCATGAATAAATCTTTTTTATTTGGCTGCATATAACTATATAGAGCCATTTGCTACTTTTTAGAAATAAAATAACGGGTGATCGCCGGCACATCTAATACCAGACATACTTTACCGGTACCCAATAAGGTTACTCCCCCGTAAATTTCAATGTTATCCAGCGGCTTATTTAATGGTTTAATAACAATGTCCTGTTGCCTATATAGTTTATCCACTATCAAACCTAGCCGACGATTATTGTAAACAATAATAATTATATTTTGCACGGTACCATTTAATCGGTCCTTGCTGCCCAAATTCATGTGAGCATCATTGCTGTTTAAAAATTCTCTTAAATAAATAACCGGGATCGTTTCATTTTTAATGTTCGCCACCAGCATATTACCAACTTCGTGCAATTCATCTTTATCAATAGAAACTACCGAATCAGTGTGCATGAGCAAAATAGCATAATAGCCTTCTTCCACTTCAAAAAGTAAGGCTCCTTTTACCGCAATAGAAGTAGGTAAATGCAGCGTAAAAGTAGTGCCTTTATCTTTTTCGGAAGTAACCTGAATGCGTCCGCCAATAGAATCAATCGCATTTTTTACTACGTCCAAACCAACTCCCCGGCCCGAAAATTCGGTTACCTCTTTCGCCATAGAAAAGCCGGGCTCAAATAAATACGATAAAACCTCGTTTTCGTGTAAATCGTCCACGAGATCGGCGGTTAAAGATTTACGGGCTACAATGGCTTTTTTAACAGCGGGTATATCAATTCCTCTGCCGTCATCACTTAATTTAATAAGAACATTATCCCGGTCGCTTTGAGCAGATAAAGTAAGAGTACCTTGGCGAGGCTTGTTCTTTTTTAAACGGTCAGCGGTTTTTTCTACACCATGCGAAATGGCATTCCGAACCAGATGTAGTAACGAATCCGTTATTATTTGTAAAATGTTCCGGTCAATCTGAATATCCTGGCCAATGATTTCCAACTGAATTTCTTTTTGCTCGGCTTGGGCAATGTCCCGGACAATGCGCGGAAATTTATTAAATAAGGTTCCTACGTTTACCAGTCGGGCGTCCATTACGCTGAACTGAATTTCTTCAGTAATCCGGTATAAATGAGAACTTACCGCTTTTAAATCTTCGCTGTTTAAGTCTTTGCTTAAAGAAATAATCCGGTCCCGGTCAATTATTAATTCACCCACTAAATTTAGTAAATGATCGAGCTTTTTGATCTGGATATAAATCAGATCGGAGAGCGTTAAATTCCGGGCATTTAATTTCTGAACCTTCGTTGCTTCGGATAAATCTTTAGTTGCCCCGTTTTCGGCCAGAATATCCAGATTGTGAAATAAACTTTCGTCCAGAATTTTATAGTTAGGATCGTCTACGTTGGAAAGTAATTCCCCCAATAAATCAATCCCGTCGAATAAAACAGTAGCTACTTCGTTACTAAAAGTTAATTCGTGTTTGCGAACCAGTTCAAAAGCGGTTTCGAGTTTATGCGCTAAATCAGAAATTGGGAGGTAACCTATGGCTTTAGCATTAGCTTTTAAGTTATGCAGCAACCGAAATATTTCTGCCAAAATCTGGTCATCGTCCGGAGTTTTTTCCAGGTTACTAATGTGCCGGTTTAGGGCATCAAAGTATTCCAGAGCTTCGGCAATAAATATTTCTTTATATTCTTGTTCTCTCGATTTCATGCGTTGTAGTAAAACAACTTAGCTGGCTGTTCCTGTTACTCAAAGCTAGTCTTGATTTCTCCGGGAATAATAGCTTCAGGATAAACGGGTTATTAAACTTATAATAAGGCGTTAAGTAGCTAAAGTAACCAATTAAAAATAGGGGTTTAATTAATTGTCTAGCAGCTATTAATTACTAAATTATGAAATAATGTAGTGGCCGTTATTCTTTTAAAGCATTTCCTACGGTTTCCAGAACTTTCTCTTCTGAAAAAGGTTTTACTATGTAGGAATAAGCGCCATTTTCAACGGCTTCGTTTACTATAACTTCCTGACCAACGGCACTTACAATAATTACTTTCATGTCGGGTTGCTCTTTCTTAATTCCTTTTAATACATCTAAGCCGGTGTTATCAGGTAAGATTACATCTAAAGTAATTAAATCGGGGTTAGTTTCCCGGGCCAGCTGCAATGCTGTTTGTCCATTAGGCGCTTCCCCTACTACTTCATAGCCTGCATCCGTAAGCATGTTTTTAAGCATGGTACGCATGTAAAAAGAGTCGTCAACAATTAATATTCTTTTTTTCATCATTCATTTAAGTTTTTCTGAAATTTCTTCAGCATGTAAGATGTACGAAAAAGCAAAGCTAAATTAAGCTTTTAGCTGCTCTGCTTCATCGAAAGTAAGTATTTTGTGAATATCTAAAACAATAATCAAACGTTCTCCTAATTTCCCAATCCCCTCAATATAGTTGTCATTAATTTGTAAATCCTGAATAAAAGAAGGCGTTTTTTCGATCCTGGATACAGGAATAGATAAAGATTGAGGTACTTCGCGGACCAATAACCCTATAGTATAATCTTTTGCTTCTAATACCAGAGTATACGATTTTGAATAGGATTTTGCCTCACCGTTAACGAGTGCGGACGAGGAAATGTGAAACCTTTCTTCTAAATCTAATAAAGCAATAATATCGCCCCGAATATTAGCTACCCCTTTAATAAAAACGGGTATTTTGGGCATTCGGGCAATTTCGGGGGTGAAAGTAACTTCTTTTACTTGTTCAATCCGGATTCCGTACTCTTCGGAGCCCAGCTTAAACACAATTAAATGCACGCTGGGCTCCCGATTTACTTCTTTTTTCTCGCTAATACTCTCGGTATTCATACTTACGATTTGGACTTATTAGGGGCCTTCCTAACTGGGGCTTTCTTCGGGTTTTCTCCGCCGTTTAAAGAAGTGCGATTAGCTTCTAATTTAGGATTGATGGAATTAGGTAAAGCAGAATTGGTTCGTTGCCCACCCTTGGCCGAATGACTAGAAGTACCATTAGTACTGCTGGTTAACGCTCGCCGGGCAGAAATTGCTTTAACTGGACTTTCCGGAATATGCCGGATAGATCGGCTTTGTTGGTAAAAACGATTATCTTCTAAAAGCTTAAAGGCGGAAATACCTAATTGAAGATCTTCGGCAATTTCATTTAACTGCTGACTTGAAGCCGTCATTTCCTGCATTGAGCTTGATAATTGTTTGGCTGTACCGGCTACTTGTTGAGTACCAGATGCGGTTTGCTCGGCAATCGCTACTACTTCTTCCACGTATTTTACTACGTCGGCAATGGAAGATTTCTGCACTTCGGTAGCGGTTAAAATATCCTGTGAAGTACGTAAGGTTTCCCCGCTGGAAGTAGCAATGTTTTTAAAGGCTCCGGAAGCTTCAAAAGTTGCATTTTTACCTTTTAATACCCGCCCTTCCATGGTAGAAATAGCCGCTGCTGCCGAAGATGTATCCTTCTTAACATCGTTTACTAATGTTTCAATCTCACTCGCGGATTTACGGGAGCCTTCGGCTAATTTCCGGATTTCTTCGGCTACTACGGCAAAACCACGACCTGCTTCGCCAGCCCGAGCCGCTTCAATAGCCGCATTTAGAGCTAATAAGTTAGTTTGGGAAGCAATATCCGTAATTACGCCTAAGGATTTAGAAATTTCCTGCGACCGAGTACTTAATACTTCAATAGTTTTAGCAGTTAAGGCCGCGGCGGAAGATATTTCTTCCATGTTTTTCACTACTTCGGCAACGGTTTTTAAACCAAGCTGCGAGGTTTCTTCCCCTAAAATGGCGGCCCGGTTCACTATATCGGCTTTATTAGCGGTAGCTTTCGTCGCTTTCATGATTTCCTCGATCAATTTGAAGGCTTGATCGGTTTTTAAAGCTTGGTTTTGCGCTCCTTCGGCCATTTGCTGCATGGCTAAAGCTACATCTACCGTAACGCGGCTCATGTCTAAACCTTTATTTTCCATTTCTTCAGAAGAAGAACCCACTACCTGAGAAGACTCATTAATCTCTCCGAGTAAAGAATTTAAATTTTCTACCGCAAGATTTAAAGCATTAGACATGGAAAGCAAATCTCCGGTAGTATGAATTTCTACCTTCTGGGTTAAATCACCTTCTGAGATAGCCCGTACTACCCGCGATACTTCCAATACCGGAGTTACAATGGATTCCAGTAAATCATTTAAAGTATCTACTAATTCTTTCCAAGAACCACCTACTCCGTGTACCGTAGCCCTTTCGGTTAATTTACCTTCCACTCCAGCTACCCGGGCAACCCGGCTTACCTCACCCGCTAATCGGTTCAGGTCATCCACCATGCGGTTAATAGTTTCTGCCAGGTCTGCAACTTCTCCCTTTGCTTCTAAAATTAATTTTTGAGTTAGGTCTCCTTTCGAAACGGACGTTACAATTTTAACAATGCCCCGCACCTGGGTGGTTAGGTTACTGGCCATGGTGTTTACATTATCGGTTAAGTCTTTCCAGACCCCACCAACATTGGGTACAGCCGCCTGCCCGCCTAATTTACCTTCAGTACCTACTTCCAAGGCCACCCGGGTTACTTCGCCAGCAAAGATGTTCAGGGAGTCCACCATCTGATTCAGAATATTTTTGAGTTCCAGGATTTCACCTTTCACGTTCACCGTCATTTTCTGACTTAAGTCGCCTTTTGCTACGGCTGTGGCCACATTAGCAATATCGCGTACTTGCAGGGTCAGGTTGCTGGCCATGGTGTTTACATTATCGGTGAGCTCTTTCCAGGTTCCCTGTACTTTTGGTACATTGGCTTGACCACCCAGTTTTCCTTCGGTACCTACTTCCCGGGCTACCCGGGTTACTTCATCGGCAAATATGTTGAGGGAATCCACCATCTGGTTGATGTTATCTTTTAACTGCAAAAGCTCGCCTCTAACATCTACCGTAATTTTCTGGGTTAAGTCGCCTTTTGCTACCGCGGTGGCTACGTTGGCAATATCGCGTACCTGGCTGGTTAAATTGGACCCCATGGAGTTTACATTATCGGTCAAGGCTTTCCAAACACCCGCTACATTCGGTACGTTGGCTTGTCCGCCTAATTTACCTTCGGTACCTACTTCTAAAGCCACTCGGGTAACCTCGCCCGCAAAGATGTTCAAAGAATCCACCATTTGGTTGATGTTCTCTTTTAATTGCAAGAGCTCGCCTTTTACATCTACCGTGATCTTCTGACTTAAATTACCCCGGGCAACAGATGTAGCCACATTGGCAATGTCGCGCATCTGGCTGGTTAAGTTACTGGACATTAAGTTCACATTATCCGTAAGCGCTTTCCAAACACCCGCTACATTCGGCACTGTTGCCTGTCCACCGAGTTTTCCTTCGGTACCTACTTCCCGGGCTACCCGGGTTACTTCATCCCCGAAGATGTTCAGAGAATCCACCATTTGGTTGATGTTCTCTTTTAATTCTAACAGCTCTCCTTTTACATTAACCGTAATTTTCTGGGTTAAATCGCCTTTCGCTACGGCTGTTGCCACATTAGCAATATCCCGCACCTGACTCGTTAAGTTACTAGCCATAGAGTTTACGTTATCGGTCAAAGCTTTCCAGGTACCGCCAACATTGGGAACAGTAGCTTGCCCGCCTAATTTTCCTTCCGTACCTACTTCCAAGGCCACCCGAGTTACTTCTCCAGCGAAGATGTTCAAAGAATCCACCATTTGGTTGATGTTCTCTTTCAGTTGCAATAGCTCGCCTTTTACATCTACCGTAATTTTCTGGGTTAAATCGCCTTTCGCTACGGCGGTGGCAACGTTAGCAATGTCGCGTACCTGGCTCGTTAAATTACTTGCCATGGAGTTTACGTTATCGGTCAAAGCTTTCCAAACACCGGCTACATTCGGCACGTTGGCTTGTCCGCCTAATTTCCCTTCGGTACCTACTTCCAAGGCCACGCGGGTAACTTCCCCGGCAAAAATGTTCAGGGAGTCCACCATCTGGTTCAGAATATTTTTGAGCTCCAGGATTTCACCTTTAACGTTCACCGTCATTTTCTGGCTTAAGTCTCCCTTTGCTACGGCTGTTGCTACATTAGCAATATCGCGTACCTGACTCGTTAAGTTACTCGCCATGGAGTTTACGTTATCGGTCAAAGCTTTCCAGGTACCGCCAACATTGGGAACAGTAGCTTGTCCGCCTAATTTTCCTTCGGTACCTACTTCCAAGGCCACCCGGGTTACTTCCCCGGCAAAAATGTTCAAAGAGTCCACCATTTGGTTGATATTCTCTTTCAGTTGCAAGAGTTCGCCTCTAACATCTACCGTAATCTTCTGACTTAAATCACCCCGAGCCACCGAAGTAGCTACGTTCGCAATGTCACGCACTTGACTGGTCAGGTTACTAGCCATTAAGTTTACGTTGTCAGTCAATTCTTTCCAGATACCCGCTACTCTGGGTACAATGGCTTGGCCGCCGAGTTTTCCTTCGGTACCTACTTCCCGGGCTACCCGGGTAACTTCATCCCCGAAGATGTTCAGGGAATCCACCATCTGGTTGATGTTCTCTTTTAATTCTAACAGCTCCCCTTTTACATTAACCGTAATTTTCTGGGTTAAATCGCCTTTCGCTACGGCGGTGGCAACGTTAGCAATATCCCGTACCTGGCTCGTTAAGTTACTAGCCATGGTATTTACGTTATCGGTTAACTCTTTCCAGGTACCGCCAACATTGGGTACTCTGGCTTGCCCACCCAATTTTCCTTCTGTACCTACTTCACGGGCTACGCGGGTTACTTCATCCCCGAAGATGTTTAAAGAATCCACCATCTGGTTGATGTTTTCTTTCAACTGCAACAATTCACCTTTTACATCTACCGTAATTTTCTGGGTTAAATCACCCTTGGCTACGGCAGTGGCTACGTTGGCAATATCCCGCACCTGGCTGGTGAGGTTACTTGCCATAGTATTTACGTTATCCGTTAAATCTTTCCAAACACCAGCCACATTTGGTACCGAAGCCTGCCCGCCTAATTTTCCTTCCGAACCTACTTCAAGAGCCACCCGGGTAACTTCCCCGGCAAAAAGATTAAGGTTATCAATGGTGCGGTTAATGGTTTCGGCCATTACTTTGAAATCGCCGGAAACCGGAATCTGAAACGTTTCGTCTAGATTTCCTTTCGAAATATTTTTTAAAACTTTGCCTACTTCTAAAACCGGAACAGCAATGGAATCGACCAGGCCATTAATATTATTAATCATGTCTTTCCAGAATCCGGAAGCACTTTCGGCCGAAGCCCGCGCTTTTAAGTTTCCTTCTACTCCGGCTACTTTGGAAATGCGCGATACCTCGCCGCCTACACCTCCAATCATTTCCACCATAGAATTATACGCTTCGGCTATTTCCGCAAAAATATCATCGTCTTGCTTGGTAAGCCGAACAGACACATCGCCTTTTTTAAAAGCATCTAAAGCATACAAAACCCGGTTAAGTTGTTCATTCAGGTAATTTTGTTCACGGGTATCAGAACCATCGCCGGCCATAGAAGATTTGCGGGCAGAATTACCGCCAGCAGAAATTCGAATTGCTCTTATGTCTCTCCCGTTTTTAGGTAAGGTAGAAGCCTCCGAAACAGAAATAGGTTCTTGAACCACTTCTTTAATTGCAGCTGGATTAGGAGCTTGTTTTGCTTCCGGTTTAGCAGCAGCATTTGCTGGAGACGCTTCAGGCACCTTGCTAGTTTCCGGTGGAGCAATCAACTTATCTTTATTCAACTTCATGTTTTTTCCTAAAGCCATACGATATTTAAATAAAAGTACTGATTCTGATAATAATAGCTGCCAAAGTAAATTCTAATAAGATATTACCTTATTTATGGACATTTAAAGATATAAAATATTTAGATTATAACCGGTAATTGTAAGTCACGGCGAAGCGAGTAATACCATTTTATATACAGGAAAACTTTGTTGATAGAACAGGTTATAATCGAAAACAATCCTGTAAAAATAAACAAAACCCCACAATTTACCACGCCATTAGTAAAGTATAAGGGCGAGCCAGTAATAAGTAAAAGCAAAATTTAGGTATTTATTGGTTGGGGTTTAATTACCTATATTATATTTCCAGGAACTCTTTCGCTACAGCTAAATAATCTTGCGCCCCGTTAGAATTAGGGTCATAATCCAGTATGCTTTGTCCAAAAGAAGGGGCCTCGGCGAGTTTTACGTTTAAACGGACTTTGGAACGGAAAATCTTTTCGTCTACACTTTCTTGTAAAAATGCTTCTACTTCTGAGCTAAGCTTCCGGCGTTTATCATACATAACTATCACAATACCTTTTATTTTTAACTTAGTATTTAAAGTAGATTTAACTTGTTTAACAGTGGCTAAAATCTGATTTAAACCTTGTAAGGTTAGTACTTCCATTTGCAAGGGAATAAGTACCTGTTGCGAAGCCGTTAAGGCGTTTACGGTTAAGACGGAAAGCGAAGGCGGGCAATCAATCAGGATAAAATCAAAAATTTTTACATTGGCGAGAATACTTTTTAAAAAACTTTCTCTTTTTTCCTGAGTAACTAACGATATTTCAATGTCAACTAATTCGTGCGAGCCGGGAGCAACCGAGAAATTGTCGTCTTTATCAACTATAATTTCTTTAAGTTTTTTGTTACCCGTAAAAACATCTGCCAAAGTAAATTCAGGCTCGGTAATCCCTAAGGAATACGAAAGATTACTTTGCGGATCTAAATCAATAAGTAATACTTTTTTACCCAGTTTGCTTAAAGCCCTGCCCAGGTTAATAGTAGTAGTGGTTTTGCCGGTTCCACCTTTCTGATTAATTATTGATACAGTAGTAGTTGCCATAGTTTAGATAAACCTTCGCTTACGATTAAATTATTAGCTATAAGGTTAGTTAAATTTTGTTGGTTCGCTGCTTGTATTTAGTTTTTTCCTGCTACTTAATGTAATTTAAAGTTAACCGTAAATATTAGTATGTAACCGTACAAAATTATTTACTAAAATTGATGGTTAAGATTTTGTTATTATAATATTGATTTTCAATAACTTAAATTATTTAAAAGTCTGACATCTAATATCTTGGTACTTATATCTTCTTAGTTAGGTTCATGTCCTTGTGCTAAGGTATACTCCAATTCCGTCCAATTATCCATTTCAAACCAAAGGTGGTGCATACTACCGGTGGGCACATTTCCCTTATACGTACCGCTTAAAGTAGCTATTAACTCCGATACTCCAGGATTATGGCCTACCAATAAAATTACAAAACGGTTTTTATCTAATGCACTTAGGGACCTTAGAAGTTGGGTTAGGGAAGCATTATATAAATCTCGGATAGGTAATATAGCATCTTGATTAATAGTAAATTGATTAGCAATTATAGAAGCAGTACTCAAAGTACGAAGAGCACTGCTGCACACGATTTGGTCGGGCTTTAAACCGGTTTGCTGCAGCCATTTACCTGCTTGAACTGCTTGTGCTTTTCCTTTCTCAGTTAAGTCACGGTCGAAATCAGCCTGGTGAAAAGAAGGGGTTTGCGCCTCTCCATGTCGACATATAAATAAGTGATACCGCATAAATGCTATTGAACTTGTAAGGTAAGATTGGGGTTTTAAAAGTACAGTTTGATATTGAATTTTAACAAAAATGCTTTAATCGGAAAAGGGCAAGTTTGTTGTATTTTAGAAAAAATAATCATCTTTGAGAAAAAAAGGCCGGTCGGTCGAGTAGTTAGAGCACATAAATGGTTAAAAACTTAGTAATTGTTGAGTCGCCTGCCAAGGCAAAAACTATTGAAGGTTATTTAGGGAAGGACTTCATTGTTAAATCTAGTTTTGGTCACGTTCGCGATTTGCCCAAAGATAATAATGCGATTGATATAAAGAATGGCTTTAAACCCACCTATATTGTTTCGGCAGATAAAAAAGATGTAGTAGCGGAATTAAAGAAGTTAGCCAAAGAGGCAGAGCTTGTCTGGCTCGCTTCCGACGATGACCGTGAGGGAGAAGCTATTTCTTGGCATTTATCTGAAGCCCTAAACTTAAACGATAAGAAAACGCGACGCATTGTATTCCGGGAAATTACTAAAAATGCTATTTTAAACGCTATTGAATCGCCCAGGGGTATTGATATTGACCGCGTGAATGCGCAACAAGCGCGTCGTGTGTTAGACCGATTGGTGGGTTTTGAATTATCGCCGGTACTCTGGAAAAAAATTAAGACTGGTTTATCAGCGGGTAGGGTACAATCCGTAGCGGTACGCCTGGTGGTGGAGCGCGAACGGGAAATTGAGCGGTTTAAGGCCGAATCTGCTTTTAAGGTAATTGCTATTTTTATCGTGAATGGCAAGAAACTGGAAGCAGAGCTACCTAAACGTTTTAAAACCCAGGACGAAGCCCAGGCTTTCTTAGAAAAATGCCGCGGTGCGGAGTACACCATTGAAAATTTGGAGAAAAAGCCTTTAAAGCGTTCCCCGGCTGCGCCTTTTACTACTTCTACTCTACAACAGGAAGCAAGCCGTAAACTAGGATTCTCCGTGTCGCAAACCATGACGGTAGCGCAAAAGTTGTACGAAGCGGGTAAGATTTCTTACATGCGTACCGATTCAGTAAATTTATCTAAAGAAGCTGTTGATGGAGCAATTGCCCGTATAACAGCTGCCTTTGGAGAAGAATATGTAAAAGTACGCCAATACAAAAATAAATCGCAATCCGCGCAGGAGGCGCACGAAGCAATTCGGCCGACTGATTTCTTCGCGAAAGAAGTTTCTTCTGACCGGAATGAACAACGTTTGTATGAGTTAATCCGGAAACGGGCCATTGCCTCTCAAATGGCCGATGCCGAAATTGAAAAAACAACGGCTACTATTAAAATTTCTACAGTTAAAGAAAAGTTTATTGCTACCGGCGAAGTCATTACTTTCGAAGGTTTCCTTAAAGTGTACATTGAATCGAAAGATGACGGGGAAACGCAGGATGATGATGTAAAAGATATGCTGCCTCCTTTAACCATAGGACAATCCTTAACTGCTGAGAGATTACAAGCTACGCAGCGGTTTTCACGTCCGGCACCACGATATACCGAAGCCAGTTTAGTAAAAAAACTTGAAGAAATGGGTATTGGCCGTCCTTCTACTTATGCTCCTACTATTTCTACTATTCAAAAGCGTGGTTACGTAGAAAAAGATAACCGCGAAGGAAAAGAACGCAAATACCAAGTATTAACTTTAGTTAAGGATACCATTGCTGCGGAAACAAAAACCGAACTGGTGGGAGCAGAAAAAGCAAAATTATTCCCGACCGACATGGCGATGGTGGTAAATGACTTTTTGGTAGATTATTTCCCGAGCGTAATTGATTATTCTTTTACGGCTAAAGTAGAAGAAGAATTTGATCAGATTGCTGCTGGCACAAAGGCTTGGGATAAAATGATTGAACATTTTTACAGCGGTTTTCACGAAACAGTTACCTCCAGCCAGAATGTAGAACGATCTACTATAAGCGGCACGCGCGAATTAGGCGTTCATCCGGAAACGGGTAAAAAAATTACGGCCCGGTTAGGTCGGTTTGGGCCCTTTGTGCAAATGGGTGAAGAAAACGAAGACACCAAAGAAAAGCCGGTTTATGCCAGTCTGCGCAAAGGCCAGTTTTTAGAAAGCATAACTTTAGAAGATGCCCTGGAGTTATTTAAATTGCCCAGAATAATCGGCACTTTTGAAGAGAAGGACATGACTGCCGCCATTGGACGTTTCGGTCCGTTTGTCCGACACGATAACAAGTTTTATTCTCTGCCCAAAACATTAGACCCTTTTACGGTTAGTGCCGAAGAAGCTTTTGAACTTATTCAGAACAAACGGAAGGCTGACGCGGAGAAATGTATTAAATCTTTTGCCGAGAATCCGGATGTACAGGTATTGAATGGTCGTTTTGGGCCTTACATTGCCGTTGGTAAGAAAAACGTTAAAATTCCGAAAGATAAAGTTCCGGCCGAACTGACCCTGCAAGAATGCTTAACGCTTGCGGAACAAGCACCGGATAAACCAGCTCGAGGTGGTTTTAAGAAAAAGGCGGAATCAACGACTGATACTCCTACTAAAACCACCGCAAAGAAAACAACTACTAAAAAGCCAACTACTAAAAAAACAGCTGGAGCTAAAAAAGCAACTGCAACAGCTAAAAAGAAATAATTTCAATATTAATTTACCTAATCTTAAAGCGAAGTAAGTTTTTACTTCGCTTTTTTATTTTACAGGTTTAACATTTCATAAAAATTGTAGTAAGCAAGAATTTAAGAGTTCTTATGGCAGCACGCAAGAAAATAGTAGTATTAACAGGAGCCGGTATTAGCGCTGAAAGCGGCATCGCCACTTTCAGGGATGCGAACGGTTTATGGGAAGGCCACGACGTAATGGAAGTAGCCTCGCCGGAAGGATGGCATCGGAATCCAGAATTGGTGTTAAATTTTTATAACGAACGGCGTAAGAAGGCGAACCAGGTAAATCCTAATCCTGGGCATCTGGCACTGGCACAGTTAGAAGATAAGTACGACCTTACCATCGTCACGCAAAATGTAGACGATCTTCATGAAAAAGCAGGCTCTACGAATGTAGTGCATTTACACGGTAAATTATTTGAATCGAGAAGTACTGTAGATGAAAATTTGGTGTACCCGATGGATGGTTGGGAATTAAAAATGGGAGATTTGTGCGAGAAAGGTTCGCAACTCCGGCCTAATATTGTTTGGTTCGGGGAAATGGTGCCCATGATGGAAACGGCCGTGGAAGAGACCCAAGAAGCAGACGCCTTTATGGTAGTTGGCACATCATTATTGGTGTATCCGGCGGCTGGCTTAATTAATTATGTACCCCGCGGAATACCCGTTTACGTTATTGACCCAAACTTACCAGCGGTAACTAAACGCCCTAGTTTGTATTTAATAAATGAAATAGCCAGTACCGGAGTGCCCCGAGCCATAGCAATGTTAGAGAAAGAATTCAATTAAAAGTAATATTCAATGAAGACTTTAACTCCGGAAAGTTATAACTCTAATATTGCTGCTTAACTATTCTTATAAAATTAGTAAATCAACAGTGATTATTTAATCTAGATTGCCCCACACTTTAGTAGAATCATAGTATAATTTACCCGATTGAATTTGCAGAGGCGAGAGTATATTATTTTGGTATAACTGACCGGTACCTAAACCTTGCTCCCGCTTTACCTCGAATTCAGCGGTAAATTGACTAATGGCATTTAAGCCAATATTGGATTCTAAGGCAGAAGTCATCCACCAATCCATTCCTTGCGCTTCTGCCAGGTTTATCCATTCCTGCGTAGCGGCAAAACCACCCACCAAGCTAGGTTTTAAAATAATATAAGCTGGCCGTATAGTGGATAGTAACTGCTGTTTTTCCTTCTTATCTACAATGCCAATTAATTCTTCGTCTAAAGCAATAGGAATAGGAGATTGGCTGCATAAGTATGCCATTAATTCTGGCTGCTTGGGTTTAATGGGCTGTTCTATGGAATGAATAGTAAAAGCGGCTAACTGCTCCAATTTTTGTAAAGCATCTTCCGGACGGAAAGCGCCGTTCGCATCTAACCGAATTGTTAAGTTAGAAGCAGAGGCTACTTCGCGGATTTGCTGAAGAAGCATTAACTCGGTTGTAAAATCTAAACCGCCAATTTTGAGTTTCAGACAAGAGTAACCTTCCTGCAGTTTCTTTTCAATTTGCTGCTGCATAAATTCCCGGTCACCCATCCAGATTAAGCCATTTATAGGAATACCCGCTTCGGAATGTGAAAAAGAATTCGAGAAAAGCTTTCGTTGCCCTTTATTCTGTAAGTCCAGCATAGCCGTTTCTAACCCGAAGCGCACGGAAGGCCAGTTTACTAAATCATATTTTCGGATTATTTCTGCTACCGGCAGTGTTTCAATTTCGAGAGATAAATTATTAAATTGTTTAACCCAATTGTACAGCCATGTCTCGTATTCTGGTCCGTATTCCGGGCTCAAACCGGGCAAAGGCGCACACTCCCCCACTCCTATTATTTCTGGCTCCAGATTATCCCAAATTTTCAAATAATATACTACATGTTGCTGCATAGAACCCCTAGAAGTACGGGCGTCGAATTTAAACTGAAGTATTTTTTTTTGTAAGGCGGCGCACAGAGCCATAATCTTTTAAATTTATTTTAAAAAAAGTAAATTTTTTGTTGCTTTAACTTTTCTAATGGACTTTATCTTCTCTGAGTATAAGCTTAAAACTAATTTTCGCTTAATATTTCTTGTAATAGTAGCCACATTTTCTTTCGCTGTTGAATTTTAATGGTTACTAATTTTTCTCTTTGCTGATAAAAGTTACTTAGATGGGCTTGACCTATAAACTTTTAGTTATAAAATAAGTTATACCCAGAAACAATTATGAAGGAGATATTCAGGATGGATGTTCTTACTGTTATTACGGAAAATTACTTAAAGCGCTTCCTGGAAATCAGGGATCAAACGGAAGCTTTGTGCCGCCCCTTATTGCCCGAAGATACCGTAGTACAGCCAATGGTGGATGTTAGTCCGCCGAAATGGCATTTGGCCCATACCAGTTGGTTTTTTGAAACCTTTATCTTACAAAAGTATGCGCCAGATTATACCGTATTTCACCCGGAATATAATTATCTGTTTAATTCATATTATAACTCAATTGGTAGCCGGATTATGCGCCAAACCCGCGGTACACTTACCCGTCCGCCCATTGAAGAAATTTACCGGTATCGTGCTTATGTAAACGAGAATGTGGCAGATTTACTAAATCAACTTACGGATAACATTTTAATTGAAATGTTGCCAATTTTTGAGTTGGGTCTGCAACACGAACAACAACACCAGGAACTCCTCGTTACCGACATTAAATATATTTTAAGTACCAATCCTTTAACTCCGGCTTTACTTCCGGCTGAAAAGTACGTGAGCCCGGAAACCAGCTTGCCTAAACCAGAATATTTACCGGTTGCAGCCGGTTTATATGAAATTGGGTATACTGGTACTGATTTTTGTTTTGATAATGAATTAAGTGTTCATCAGGTTTGGTTAGATGAGTTTGCTTTTCGTAATCAATTAGTTACCAACGGAGAATTCCTGGAATTTATAGAAGCAGGCGGTTATCAGAACTTTAAATACTGGCTGCATGAAGGTTTTGAATTAGCTAAGCAAGAACACTGGGAAGCTCCTTTATACTGGACCAAACATACCGATGGCTGGTACCGGTTTACTTGGCATGGCTTACAAAAAGTAAATTTAAATGCTCCTGTTACCCATATTAGTTTTTACGAGGCCGATGCTTTTGCCAATTGGGCGGGCAAACGACTTTTAACTGAATTTGAATGGGAAGTAGCAAATCAACAATATGCCACCAATCGTAAAGCGGGCAATTTTTTAGAAAATGGCTATTTCGATCCCCAACCTTTTTCGAAAAACCAAGTAAATGCCAACCAATTTCTGGGCGATGTTTGGGAATGGACGTACAGTGCGTACCAACCTTATCCGAGGTATAATAAAGCGGAGGGCGCTTTAGGCGAGTACAATGGTAAATTCATGATTAACCAAATGGTATTGCGCGGTGGTTCCTGTGCTACGCCCCGCAGCCACATTCGCCCTACTTACCGTAACTTTTTTCACCCGGATAAAAGATGGCAATTTACCGGCATCCGGCTCGCGACAAAATAGACATGAACAATAATTCGTATATAACAGGGGTAAATAGCGCAACTTTATCCTTCGAACAACAGCAATTTGCCCTGGATGTGGTGCAAGGATTAAGTAAAAAGCAAAAAACTTTATCGTCGAAGTATTTTTACGATGGGGTGGGTAGCAAGCTTTTTCAGAAAATAATGGAGTTGCCGGAATATTATCTTACCCACACCGAAACGGAAATATTTACCCAACAAAAAGAAAAAATTATTTCTGGCTTTTGCTCCGACCAGCCTTTTAATTTGGTTGATTTAGGTGCCGGCGATGCTGCTAAAACTAAAATTTTGCTTCGAGCTTTATTAAAAAGATACACAAGGTTTTCTTTTGTTCCGGTGGATATTTCATCAGATGCATTACAGGAGCTAAAAGAAAACTTGACTCAGGAACTTCCCCAATTAACCGTAGTACCCTTAGCTGGTGATTATTTTGAAGCATTAACGCAATTAAAACAAGAATCCGGAATTCGGCAGGTGTTGTTGTTTTTAGGCTCTAACATTGGTAATTTTACTTACCCGGAAATTCAGGTATTTCTTAAAAAACTACGCCAGTTTCTACAAACTGGCGATCAGTTACTAATTGGCTTCGATTTAAAAAAAGATCCGCGCATTATTCGCCAGGCGTACGACGATGCAGCAGGTGTTACCGCCTCTTTTAATTTTAATCTTCTGCAAAGAATGAACGATACTTTTGCCGGTAATTTTAATTTAAAATACTTTCAGCACTTTGCTGAGTATAATCCGGTAACCGGCGAAATGAGAAGTTATTTAATTAGTACCCGCGATCAGCAAATTACCTTACAGGAACTGGATTTTACTTTTTCTTTGCAAGCCTGGGAAGCTATTCATACCGAATCCTCGTATAAATTTTCAAAAGCAGAAATCCAGGAATTAGCAGCAGAAGTGAATTTAGAAACAGAACTGATTTTTACAGATGCAAATCACTACTTTGCCGATGTGTTATTTCGCATCCGCTAAGCTAAGTTGGTAAAATGGAATTAATAAATATGGCTTCTGGGGCGGCTTATTTTCAAACTGCCGAAATTGTACAGCAAGCTGCCATTAACGCTATAAAACAAGGCTTTACTTCTTACGGTCCCACCGAAGGTTTACTGGTTTTACGCGAAGCCATTGCTCAGCGATATCAGGAAGTAAATAAAGTAAAAATCTCGCCGGATAAAATTCTGATTACGACTGGGGTAAAACAAGCGCTTTTCAATTTGTTTCGGACAGTTCTTAAACCTGGCGATGAAGTGATTGCCCCGGAAGCTAATTGGTTTGGCTTTCACGAGTTAATCGGGGAAGTTCAGGCAAAGTTAGTTATTCTACCTACTTCACCGGATGATGAATACACCATTCATCCGGAGGTTTTAGCCCAGGCAATTACTTCTAAAACCCGTTTATTTATTTTATGTAACCCAGGTAATCCTACAAGCAGAATTTATTCGGAAGCAGATATAGAAAATCTACTTTCGGTTTTAAACCAACACCCGCAAGTTATTATCCTATCGGATGAAATTTATGATTTTGTAGCTTTTACAAGTCGGGTACCTTCTTTGCTAGAATTTAACGATGAGATTGATCGCTTTGCAGTAGTAAATGGGTTTTCTAAATCCTTCGCCATGTCGGGTTGGCGGATTGGTTATTTAATTGTTCCGGAAAGATATTATCAAACTTGCTATAAATTTCAGGAAAATACTATTTCAGGAGTGAGTCCTTTTATTCAAATAGCAGCAGCAGTGGCTTTACAGAACTACCAATCGATATTAGAGCCCATGCATATTATTTTAGTCCAGAATAGAAATTATATTTGTTCTAAGTTGCAGGAAATTGGTAACATTTCTTTTAACGAACCCCAAGCAACTTATTACGTTTTCGCCGATTTAAGTTTTTATTTACAAAAGAAAACCACTGAGGGTAAATACCTGGAAAGTAGTATTGCCTTATGTCAGTATTTAAAAGCAGAATATGCTTTAGAACTTTTAGCCGGTGATTACTTTGGAGCCCCTGGTTTTGCCCGAATTTCTTTTGCCTTAGAGCCAAAACAATTAAAGGAAGCTTTAGAACGCCTCCAGACTGGCTTACATGCTTTGCACGAGTAGTACCCTGTAGATTAATGGCATATAAGTCAAAAATTTTCGCACGAATTTGCCTTGCATTTATAGGGAGGGCATTAAACTCTAAAAAGTAGAGGCATGGAAGTAACTTCCGCGTTATAGTTGGCAGATTGGTTCACACGACTTGCACCAGTAGTATTCCGTGGATGAGTGGATTGTGAAATATAACTTCTGAAATTATCGTACTTTTGCCGGTTCGCTTTTTTTCTTCTTAAATCAATGCTGGCAACTGATCTTAAATCAAATTTTAAGCAAAATTTTCATATCGCCTATCCGGTTGTATTAAGTCAGTTGGGGCATATTCTGGTAACAGTCTGCGACAGCATTATGGTAGGCCGCACGGGCACGTTGCCTTTAGCGGCGGCTTCGTTGGGTAATAGTGTTTTTACCTTATTTATGGTTTGGGGTTTAGGAATATCCATGGGCATTACCCCTTTAATTGCAGGTGCTGATGGCCGGAAAAATCGCCGGCGAATTTCTTTATTGTTATTTAACGGTACTTTGGTTTGTTCTGCCGTGGGGGTTATTCTGTTTTTACTGGGTTATAGCTTTTCTCCTTACTTATATCTCTTAAAACAGCCGCCCGAAGTAGTCCGGTTGGCTATACCTTACTTGCACCTGTTATTTTTTTCGCTCATACCTTTAATGGTTTTTCAAGGGTTACGCCAGTTTGCCGAAGGCTTATCTTTAACGCGCCAATCCATGTATATTTCGGTGGTAGCTAATATTGTTAATTTTGGGTTAAACTATTTGCTCGTTTTCGGCAATTTAGGATTTCCGCGCCTGGGATTACAAGGAGCCGCTACTGCTACTTTAATTGCCAGAACTATGATGCCCATTATGATGGGAATGTATATTTGGCAGTCACCCAGATTTACGGAATATCGGCATGCCATACAGCGAAAGCTAATTTCTTTTAAACACATGCGGCGCGTGATTCAGTTAGGATTTCCGATTGCCGTGCAAATGGTTTTTGAAATGAGCGCTTTTAGTTTTTCCGCCATTATGATTGGTTGGTTGGGTGCTAAGCAACTGGCGGCTCACCAAATTGCCATTAACGTTGCCGCCGTAACCTACATGATGGCTACTGGAATTGCCGCTGCGGCCACTATTCGAGTAAGCAATGAGTTAGGCCGGGGCCGGTACCAACAAATGCGTCAGGCAGGCTTTAGCAGCATCTTAATGGCTTTGCTGTTCATGTCGGTTATGGCAATAGTACTTATCTTAAGTAAAAGTTTTATTCCGCTCCTGTTTGTTACGGATACCCAGGTAATTCAAATGGCGGGCGGATTATTAATAATAGCGGCACTCTTTCAATTATCAGATGGCGTGCAAGTGGTTGGTTTGGGGGCATTGCGCGGTTTAGAAGATGTAAAAATGCCCGGTTTTATATCTCTTTTAGCTTATTGGATAGTGGGTTTACCAACGGGCTATTTTTTGTGTTTCCACGCGGGTTTAGGGGTAAACGGCATTTGGTTAGGATTATTAACCGGATTAACAATTGCCGCTTGTTTGTTATTTATTCGTTTTAAAAAATTATCGGCCAGCTTCGCACGAAGAACTTAGTTTTTTAGTTATTACTACAACAACTCTTAATTTTTTGGCTGCTTAATTATATGCTAATCCAAATTTTACTTGTGCTCTTATTCTGGATAAAGGGCGACAATTCCCATTCATTTGTACTAGTAAATTCCAATTTTGATACTTCCAAAAAAATAGTAAATTCTTCTATAGATTGGAGCAGTAACCGAAGGTTAACCTGGGATGATTTTCAGAAAGAAGTTGATGTAAACGATCCGCTTCATGCTTTGGCTTCTACTAATATTGGAGTGCAAGCCACCTGTAAAAACAACCAAATGGTTTTTGATGTTAAATGCCAGTTTGCTATTAATGAATCCTGGTCTAAAAACAAAAATTCCGAAGAATTACTGCAACACGAACAATTGCACTTTGATTTAACTGAAGTATATGCCCGCTTACTGCGCCAGAAACTAAGCCAGCAAAAAAGTTTATGCACCGGTGATAAAACCAGATTTAAAGCTGTAGTAAACAAAGTTTTTGCTGATTGGCAAAAAGCGCAGCAACGCTATGATACAGAATCTAAGCACGGTTTAGATGATATAAAGCAAGCATATTGGACCAAAACAGTAGCTTCGCAGCTAGAATCTCTAATTGCATTTGCTTCTGATGCTACAGATAAAAGTACGGCTAGTTTCTAAGGGAAGCTCAGCATAAATTGTGTTTAGTTAGTTTTGATTCTAAAAAATTTTTCATAAAGAAAGCCACTATCTAAAAGGTAGTGGCTTTTTTATAAAGTAAAACGCTTCTATATTTTAGTATTCAGAAATTAAAAAGGTTTTCCCAAGTCAGAAAGTGCCGGACCAGTTATTACCTTACCGTATGGATCAAAACGGGAACCGTGGCAAGGGCAATCCCAGCTTTTTTCCAGGTTATTCCAGCTAACTATACAACCCAAATGCGGGCAAACGGCCGAACGTTCGTGAATTACCCCGTTCAGATCACAGTAAACTGCAATTTTATTCACTCCTTTGCGCATAATTTTGCCAGTACCGGGCACGGCTCCTTCTAAACCACCAATTTCGCCGGGGGTTACCCAATCTTTATATTGCGCCGCAACATTTACGTTTTCTTTGATAAACTCCAAAGCCGATGGCCCCGAAAAAGTTACCCGATCAGGACTATATAATTTTTCCCAGGCATTAGTCCGTCCCATAATTATATCGGTAATTAAAATGCCGCCAATGGTGCCATGGGTCATACCGTGCCCAGAATCGCCGGTAACAATATATACATTATCTTCTCCGGGGTTTTTACCAATATAGCCTAAATAATCTACCGGCTCCATTACCTGCCCCGACCACTGATACACTACCTGGCCCGCCATAGGAAACTTTTCCCGAACCCATTCTTCTAAGCAGCGCAATCGTTCACGCTCATCGGTTTCCTGGCCGGTTTTATGGTCTTCTCCACCCACAATCATTACATTATAAGTATCCTGACCAACCTGGTTGGCATCCGGGTGATGATCCTTTACCAGTCGAATGTAATGGTAAGGGTCGGAGTTATCCCAATAAAGCGCGTTTGGTACGGCATCTTCTAATATTTTTACACCAATTACATAGGTGCGGTAAGGAGCTTGTTTGGTGTGGATAGTTACCCAATCATTAATGGGAGTGTTGGTTGCTACCACCACCTGATTGGCAGAAATCGTGTATCCGGCTTCGGTTTTAACCCGGACAATTCCATTATTTTCAAAAGATTGAACGTGGGTATGCGTAAAAATTAAACAACCTTCTTTGTCCAGAATTGCTTTGCTCAATCCGGCCAGGTATTTGGTTGGGTGGAAATGCGCTTGGTCGGGAAAACATAAAACGGATCCTTCGGATAAACTTGGAACCGGGCACTTTTTCAATTTAGTAACGCTGGTAAAACCTAGTTTCCAGCAGGCATCCAGTTCTTTATCCAGTTCATCTTCTGAGTCGCTGGGCTGCACAAATAAATAGCCGTTTACCCGTTCAAAATCACAATCAATATTTTCTTTTTTAGCAATTTCTTCAATCTTGCGAATGGCTTCGGTGTGGCTTTCTGCGGCTAAACGGGCATTTTTTTCACCGTGAAGCTTAATAATTTTATAGTAACGATCGTCTAAGGCATTAGAAAGATGCGCCGTGGTGCGGGATGTTTCGCCCCCGCCTATTTCTTTAGACTCTAATACAATAACTGTTTTTCCTTCTTGCGAAAGTAAATAAGCGGTAGTTAATCCTGATATACCTGCTCCCACTACGCAAACATCGCACTGCATATCGGCTTGTAAGCTAGTAGTAAAAGGCATTTCTACCCCGTGTTCCCAAATAGACAACGTGTTGCCAGATTCGTTTTTCATAGTTTTATTTTTTATTTCAAGGCGAAAAGTAAGGATGGTTTTATAAGCAAATACAATTTTTAATTTTGGCAAAATAAAACCGCTTTGCTTTGATTACGACCAGCAAGCGCTTTAGTTACCAACCCTTTACTTATCTGTATTATGGATCAGATTTCCTGGAACGATTTTGAAAAAGTAGACTTACGAGTAGGTACCATTACCGAAGTGCACGCATTTCCGGAAGCTCGCAAGCCTGCTTATAAAATATTTATTGATTTTGGGGCATTTGGAATTAAAAAATCAAGTGCCCAGATAACGGTAAATTATGCAAAAGAAGAATTAATTGGCCGGCAAGTGGTAGCGGTAGTAAACTTTCCGCCCAAGCAGATAGGTAAATATATTTCGGAAGTTTTAATAACTGGTTTTGAAGATGCTAATGGAAACATTGTTTTGGCTCAACCACAAAGCCCATTACCAAATGGCACAAAATTGATGTAGTTCAATAGTTGCAGGTTGTAAGTTGGAGATTGTAAGTAGTAAGATGTTTTAGAAATAGATATGAAGTTATTAATTTACTATTTTTTTTCTGTATCTAAATCAAGAAATAATTCTAGCCTTAATTTAACTTGCAATTTGTAACCTGCAACTCGAAACCTCAAACCTGTAACTCCAACCCAACTCACTACGGTTGTTTTGCTTTGGATAGCGTTTCGCGTACGGTGAGGCTGTCGATTACTTTCTCGTAAATTTTATCAAGTCCGTTCAGGTTACGCAAGTAGTATTGGTAGCTGTTATTAAAATCAGCTTCTTTAACCTGGTGCTTTTGTAGAATTTCACGGTGCATTTTCCGGTAAACGGCATCGCCGGAATCGGGCGGTAGACCAGCATTTTCAATTTGAGCTTCGGCCAAATGCACGTCAATCATAATGCTGGTCATTTCTTCTTCGGAGAGTAAATGGGCAGGTTTAGGTTCGCCGGCCGGAGCACACCGAATTAGTAAAAAAAGCGTTAGTACTAAAAAGAAATATTTCACGAATGAATATTAGCTAAATAAATTCTAATTTTAAAATTGGAGAGAAATGGTTAGCCCTTATGAAAGACCTGGTTAAAAAGCTGCAAAAGTACGAGATTCGCATCAGAAAGGCAATTAACACTCAAATGCAAGGCAATTTTCATTCCGTATTTAAAGGTACCGGGCTGGAATTTGACGATGTGCGCTCCTACCAGTACGGTGATGATGTACGGGCTATTGACTGGAACGTTACGGCCAAAGGCCACGGCACCTTTATTAAAACTTATAAAGAAGAAAAAGAGCAATCCGTTTTTTTAATTCTAGATGTGAGTGCCTCGCAGGCAATTGGTACAGTGGGTCAGCAGAAAATTGATATTGGTAAAGAAATATGCGGTGTTCTGGCTTTAGTAGCGGCCAAGCAAAGCAGCCAGATTGGCATCGTGTGCGTATCGGATCAAAAAGAAAAGTACGTAAAACCTGGATTAGGCATTGAACATGCCTATACTATCATTAAATCTATTTTTGAATTAAAACCAAAATCATTACGCACCAATCTGGCCGCCGGAATTAAATTGGCTTTAAGTATTATTAAACGCCGGAGCATTATTATTCTTATCTCCGATTTTATTGACCAGAATTATGAGCGAGAATTAACTATGCTCGCCAAGAAACACGATTTAGTTGTAATTCAGTTGGTTGATAAACGCGAAGTAGATTTTCCGGCTATGGGCATTATTCCTTTGCTGGATAAAGAAACTGGTAAAACCATTTGGGTAAATACTTCCTCTGCTACTTTTCAGCATAGTTATTTATCTACCTACGCCGACAATCAGGAAAAAATTGCTAAAATTTGCCGGAAATACCAAGCTAATTACCTTACCATTGATACTACAGAGGAATATGTGCCCCAACTTGTCAATCTTTTCAGAATCCGAAATTTAATGCGTAAAAGTGCGTAAAATAATTTTATCTTTTTTTTGGTTATTTACTTTTATATTTCCTTTTGCGGTTAAGGCCAGCGGTAAATTACCTATTGGTTTTTTTAAACGCGACTCTCTAAAAATTGGCCAAATTATTCCGTATACTCTTTATTACCAGCATCCTTCCAATGAGGAAGTAATATTCCCCGATTCGGCATTTTCTTTTGCTCCTTTTGAATTTGTTTCTAAAACTTTTTTTCCCACTCGAAGCAGCGGAGAAGTAAGTACAGACAGTGCCATTTATATGCTCCGAACTTTTGACTTAAGCGCTGTACAACACTTACAAATACCAGTGATAGTGTGGCAGAATGGGGCTTCTCAACAAATAAAGCCTGCTTCTGATAGTATATTTTTGCAGGAAATGGTAAAAGTTACGCCACAAAATGTAGCTTCCCTTAAATCGGCTACAAAGTTAATGGACGTGCGAAAAAGGTTTAATTACCCTTACGTACTGCTTGGCTTAGGTTTACTATTAATTTTACTATTAGTAATATGGGGATTATTTAGCCGCCGGATTGTGGCTAATTTTAAACTGTACAAATTAAAAAATGACCATAAAGCTTTTGTATCCAGGTTTAATGCGCATATAGAACGATTTAATCGTTCTCAATCATTGCAAAACATTGAAAAAGCCATTACTCTATGGAAAAATTATCTGACGCGTTTAGAAGGTAGCGCCATAAATTCATTTACTACCAAAGAAATTACTCAATTTTATGGCGAAGACGAAGATGTTGCTACCGCCTTACGCTTATTTGATAAAGCTATTTACGGTAACATGTTATCAGATCAATCTTCGGAAACCATTGTGGCTTTTTACTTGCTGCACCATTTTGCCGATCGGCGTTACGAATTTATAAAAGATCAGACACTCCATGTTGTCGTTTCCCGATAATGCCTTCGACTGGTTTGACCTGGAATGGTTTCGACTGGCCACGCTCCAATCTTTCGAATGGATCAATCCTATTTATTTGTACTTGTTGCCTTTAGTACCCTTTATATTTTTAGTACGTTGGCTCACCACGCTTCGGTTCCGCAAAAAGTTAGATATTGCTTTTTTCGAAGGTAAAGCCAAATGGCATTGGACTTCCATCTTACGCTATATTCCGGATATTATTTTTGGCATGTTTGCCTTATTGGTAATGGTAGCCTTAGCCCGGCCTCAGCGGATTAATGAAGTAATCGAACAATCTTCGGAAGGTATTGATATAATGTTGGTGTTAGATACTTCGGGCTCAATGGAGTTAAAAGATTTTAAGCCTAATCGGCTGGATGCTGCTAAAGAAGTAGCTTTGCGCTTTATTAAAGGCCGCTTTCAGGATCGAATTGGAGTAGTTGTTTTTGCCGGCGATGCCTATTCCTTAGCTCCTTTAACTACCGATTATGATTTACTCCGGGAAACCATTAAAGGAATTCATTTTAAAATGATTCCCAACGATGGTACCGCTATTGGCAGTGCCTTAGGTGTAGCCATTAACCGCATGCGCGAAGCAGTTACTAAATCAAAAGTTTGTATTTTAATAAGTGATGGAGAAAATACCGGCGGAAATATTGAACCGGCTGTTGCTGCCAGATTAGCCCATGCCTTTAATATTCGCATTTATACTATTGGAATCGGCGAAGATGGCCGGGTACCATTCGACACCAATGAAAAAGGCGAAATAGCCTACGTAAATACGCGGCTCGACGAAACGAATTTACGTGAAATAGCCCAGGTAGCCGATGGTCAATTTTTCCGGGCAACTACCACCAATGCTTTGCAAGAAATTTTTCGAAAAATCAATCTTTTAGAAAAGTCCGAAATAAAAGAACTACGCTTCCGAAACAACAACGATTACTACCAGATTTATCTTAAATGGGCGATACTTTTTCTGTTGCTCTGGCTTTTATCAAAAAACACTTTCCTGTCGAATGCTCTGGAAGATTAAGAATTGCAGATTACAAGTTGCAGGTTAAAAATTTTTATAATTAAACAGCCGGACTATATTTAAGAGTACGAATTGCAATCTAATAAATTACCATCTAACCATTCAATCTTCTTTCGTTACAACTTGTAACTTGCAACTTATAACCTGTAACCCACATAAATGACGATAAAGGACAATATTCAAAGCTTTCAGCAAAAGTTAGCTGGCACTAACTGTAAATTAGTAGCTGTATCTAAAACCCAGCCTATTGAAGCCCTGCAAGAAGCGTATGAGGCAGGACAACGTATTTTTGGGGAGAACAAAGCCCAAGAAATGGCAGAAAAGTTTTCGGATTTACCTTCTAACATAGAGTGGCACATGCTTGGGCATTTACAAACAAATAAAATAAAATACATCGCGCCCTTTGTGCATACTATTCAGTCGGTAGACAGCTTGCGCTTACTTGAAGAAATAGATAAACACGCCGCTAAAACTAACCGCACCATAAACTGCCTTTTACAAATATACATTGCTAAGGAAGAATCTAAATTCGGGCTTTCGCCGGCGGAGGCCAAAGAACTACTTCAATCCGAAAATTACCAAAATCTAAAAAATTGTGTCATTACCGGAGTTATGGGAATTGCCACTAATACAGATTCTGAAAACCAAATCCGGCAGGAATTCAGAACATTGAAAGAGATATTTGAGGATTTAAAAAATACTTTTTTTTCTCAGGATGTTCGATTTAAGGAGATATCGATGGGAATGAGTGCGGATTTTGAAATTGCCATAGAAGAAGGCAGTACCATGATCCGGGTAGGATCATCTATCTTTGGCGCTCGTAATTACGCTAAATAACTTATGAATCAAAAACAAAGTTTAGTAACGGCTGCCATATTAGGTGCCATTACTGTTATGATAGGAGCGTTCGGGGCGCATGCACTTCGACCTTCCCTTGAAGCTGCAGGTCGCCTGGATACGTTTGAAACTGCTGTTAAATACCAGATGTATCATACTTTAGCCATTTTACTAATTGGCCTTTTACAGTTTCATGTACCACTTAAGCAACTCCGGGTAATTAATTTACTTTTTCTTTTAGGTATACTTGTATTTTCGGGCTCGCTGTATGTTTTATGCTTAACTGGTATTACAGTATTAGGAGCAATTACTCCATTTGGCGGGGTTTTATTTATTGCCGGCTGGTTGTATTTAGCAATGGCTGTTGCTAAAATTCCTGCTGAAAACAGGTAAAGGGATTAACTATAAAATAAACAAAAGCCCCGGCAAATATTTTTACCGGGGCTTTTTTTATAAAAGATTTACTAAAACCTGATTAGAAGTATCTAATCAATTCATTGCATTTATTAGTTCTTTTTTGCGTCGGCTGGTTTTGCAGAGGCTTCTGTAGGTACTATAACGTTAGAAATAATAGCTACTTGGGCATCACCGGCAGTGGCATTAGACTTAACAGTAATAATTTTATTCTGCATGCCAGATTTGTAAGCAGAATTAAATTTAGCTTTTACGTAACCAGATTTACCAGGAGCAACTGGTTCTTTGGTGTAATCAGTAGCAGTACAACCACAAGTAACCCCTACATCTGAAATTAAAAGTGGCTGATTACCGGTGTTTTTGAAGTTGAAAGTGTATTCAACTACATCACCTTGTTTAATATTTCCGAAATCGTGCTTGCTTTCTACGAAAGTAATGGCAGGTCCATTGGTTACTACTTTGCTGGCAGCCGCCGGAGCAGTAGTTTGTGCATTAGCAACTGAAACGCCTAAAGTTAAGCTCAGAGCCAAATAAACTAATTTTTTCATCTCGAATGAATTGATTGAGTAAGTTGAATATAAAACAAAAATATAAATTTATAGTTTCAAACCTAGTAAAATTATGTTCTTAATCGCCAAATAGTTGCTGATTAAAATTTACTAAATATAATTCGGAGGCAGCTCGTGTTACCGCCGTGTATAGCCAACGAGCAAAATCAATGCCGGTAATCTCTTCTTTTAAATAGCCATGGTCTACAAATACGGCATCCCATTGGCCGCCTTGGGCTTTGTGGCAAGTTAAAGCATATGCAAATTTAACTTGCAAGGCGTTTAAATACGGGTTCTTTTTTAATTGCTGGCTGCGTTCGCGTTTGGTGCTTAAATCCGAGTAATCTTTTAATACTTCCTGGTACAATTGTTTATTTTTATCTGCCGGTAAAGCCGGTGCTTCGGTGTACAAAGTATCCAGCATAATTTTTACTTCCAGTTCTTCTTCGTTCGGGTAATCGACAAAGCGAATGCGGATATCGGCAAACCGGAAGCCGTACATTTCTTCGTAGCGAATAATTTTAGTAACTTCTACAAAGTCACCGTTCGCCATAAAGCCAATTTCTGAATTTTTATCTAACCAATAATAATTATTGCGCACGATCATCAGGTAATCACTTACGCCAATTTCATCTTCCGAAAAAAATATTTGCCGCCGGATATGTTGGTTGTACAAGTTCGCATTTTTATTAGAGCGGCAAATAACGGTTGTATTTTCTACTCCGAACTTATCGTAGGCATAACGCAATCCATCCTCTAGTTTTTCGCCGGTCATCCGGTACATATCTTTATAAGGCCGGGTATGCATTTTAAGCTGGGGTTCCGGTTGCCGGAGTTGTTCCCGTAAGCTGGTAGCATTCATTAAAATACCCGATTGCTGCGCTTGCCGCATTACCTGCCGCAATTCAATCTCGTATACTTCGCAACGGAAATTAGATTTTAGATAAGCTGCATCTAACGAAGGACTAATGGTTTGACTAACCGGGGGAAGCTGAGCCGTATCGCCAATTAGCAATAATTTATTGTTTTGGCCCTCAAAAACATAACCCATTAAATCTTGCAGCAAGCCATTGTCGCCGAATGCTTTCTCGTCCGAAATCATAGAAGCTTCGTCCACGATGAAAACTGTGTTATTTAATCTGTTAGGCTGACGGGTAAAGGCTAAACCTTCAGAAAACGGATTATTTTTTTGGCGGTAAATTTTTTTATGAATAGTAGAAGCCGGTTTTTTAGAATACGACGACATTACTTTGGCGGCCCGGCCGGTTGGCGCCAACAATACATACTTATACCCAAAAGAATTTAAGATTTTTACTAAAGAAGTAAGTACCGTAGTTTTACCCGTACCAGCAAACCCTTTCAGCATAAATACTTCTTTGCCATTGGTGCGGCTTAAAATAAACGCATCTAACTTTTTGAATAGGCTCGCCTGATCGGCGGTCGGTTCGAACGGAAAATTTTTGAGTAAGGCTTCTTCCGGACGCATGTCGGTTGAAATGAATTAGAAAATAGAAATTATGAATTAGAAATGAGAAGGAGGAAATCTAATAAGATGAGTATTAATTAGTAATTCTCAACTTCTCTGTTCTATAAATTTAGCTGTTTTCGGACATACAAGAATGAATTCATAATTTCTAATTTTTAACTTCTAAATCCTCCGGAGCAATAGTGGCCATAATAGCAGTGGCTTTGGCAATTAAAATTGCAGGCTTGTCTGATCTCTGGCAATAAACTTCAGCTTCACAAAAATTAAGTTTACGACCTTGTTTTAACACCCAACCACGCGCAAAAAGTTTCTCGCCTAATCCGGGGTTTAAATAAGAAACTTTTAAATCGGCTGTTACCACATGATGGTTGGCTGGTACTAAGCTTACAGCAGCTAATCCAGCCGTAATATCGGCCAGGGTAGCGGTTACTCCACCGTGAACAAAACCTTTGTGTTGCTGATGATGGGTCGTTAATAGTAATTCTCCTTCCACTACGCCTTCGGCAATTTTAGTAATTTTAAAACCCACCAAGGCCATAAAATGTTGGTTTTGTAACCGCTCCCGGATGGTGTTTTCAAAATCTGGATTCAAGGTTTTTATCATGCTATAAAAGTACGTTGCAGGAATGGATTGTACTACAAATTACGTTTATCCGTCTGCTTTTACTTTTTAATCCGGATAGTTTTATTTAGGTTATGTTCTAATTTTATTTGTATTTATAACTTAAAATTACTTTAGCCAGTATGGCAGCTACTGTTTCGGAACCGCATTATGCCGGTAAACTGCGGGTACGTGTTTGCGGTATTTGCCTGCAGCAAGATAAAATTTTACTTATCCGGCATAAACCTTTTGCGCCAAATACAGCGGGCTTGTGGTCGCCGCCGGGAGGTGGTTTACAGTACGGCGAGTCGATGCAAAGTGGTTTAATTCGGGAGTTTAAAGAAGAAACCGGTCTGGACATACAAGTAAGCAGCTTCTTGTTTATTAACGAGTTTATTTCTTTACCCTTGCACGCTTTAGAGGTATTTTTTAAGGTAGAAGTTATGGGAGGAAATTTAATAACCGGGCATGATCCGGAACTTACCCCGGATAACCAATTAATAGCTGAAGTAGCTTTTAAAACCTTGTCGGAAATCAGGCAAATTCCTAACGATCAATTACATAAAATTTTACACCAGGTAAAGCAATTAGATGATTTGCTGCATATAACTAATTACCCCAATGTTTTATAGCGGATAGAAAATTTAAGTAACCAACCTAAATGCTTATTTTTACCTTTGCAGACTTTTAATTATAAAACTTTCCGCCCTTTTGACTACTACAAGCTATAATTACCAGCTCCAAACGCAAATAATCGACGAGTCCTTTGCTGTTATTAATGCGGATTTGTACAATTTATACATTGCTGCCAGCAAAAATTCTTTTCGCTTCGGCATCGAAGATACTATCCGGCATAAATTTGTTGCTCTTGAAGATTACGCACTTACCAACGTATTTACTCCCCTTCAATTAGTACAACAGTTACGTACCCTTATTACAGAACATGCTTTTTATAGTACGGTAAAATGGCACCAGATTCGGATAGGGATAAAAAATCAAAAATTTACTTTCTTGCCTGGTACGCTTTTCGATGCAAAAGCCGCGACTACTTATTTAAAATTACACGCCGAACTAGACGAAATCAATGACCGGGTATTGAGCTATCACCATCCAGGTACGGATATGGTCAATATTTTTGCTACGGAACATTTTTTGGGTTCTTTGCTTTACGAATTGTTCTCGCCGCAAAAAACGCAAATTTGCCATCAAACGAGTGCCCTTATTGAAACCTTACTCCATATAACGGAACGAACCGCGCAATCAAAAATTTACGCCTACGTAGAACAGAATTACCTTACTTTGATTTTGCTGAAAGATGGTAATCTGGAATTTTGTAATGTGTTTTACTATTTGAGTCCGGAAGATTTTATCTATTTTGTAGTTTTTGTAATGCAAGAGCACAAACTTAACCCCGACCAGGACCCTCTGCAGGTTTGGGGAGATATTCTGCACGACTCGGATTTATTTGATATTTTACGGAAGTACGTACGCCACGTACAGCTCGGAAAAAGGCCAACCGGATTATCATACAGTTACAAATTCGAGGAAAAGTTTGAACACCGTTACTTTGAATTATTTGCTTTACACTTTTGTGAGTAACAGTAAATCTTGTCTCGTTGAATTGCTAATTGTTGAACTCTCAGATATTATTTAACTAAATTGTTCATTACGATAGCAAAATTTCTGCAAAACGTCATACTTATAATTCTTAACTCCTGCACATGAAACGAATTGCCATATTCCCGGGGTCATTCGATCCTTTTACCAACGGCCACTTAGATGTAGCCCAACGAGGAGCGGTCTTGTTCGACGAGTTAATTATTGCTATTGGCAACAACAGCACCAAGCAACGTTATATGCCGGTAGAAAAAATGATTGAGATAATCAGCGAATTATTTCGTGAGGATGCACGCATTCGGGTACAATCGTACAAAGGTTTAACCGCCGATTTTGCCCGGCAAACAGGCGCCCGGTTTTTACTTCGGGGCCTTCGCAATACTACAGATTTTGAGTACGAGAACACCATTGCGCAAGCCAACCGCCACGTAAATACTGGTTTAGAAACAGTATTTTTGATTACATCGCCGCATCTGGCCGCCATTAGCTCTTCTATTATCCGGGAAATTCACTCGTATGGCGGCAACGTAGATGCTTTTATACCATTCCGGATTTAGCCGCGCGTAAGTAATAATGAATAACAAAAGCAATAGAAGCGTATGCCTCCGGTAAAACAGATTCTACCTCATCGGGCGTCATAAACCTTACTTCTTCGATAAATTCTTCGGCTTGCGGTTTCATCATAGAATCATCCAGGCAATGCATCACATACCAACTGGTTTTCTTTAAAATCTTATTGCCTTTATAAGCATAAGAATGCCAGGTTTTAGGTAACTTCTCTACGGCTTCCACCTGAATGTTACACTCCTCCTCTACTTCCCGGATGGCTCCTTCTCGTTCATCTTCGGTTTTTTTCAGTTTACCTTTCGGTAAATCCCACATTCCTAACCGGTGAATCATAAGAATTTTACCATCTTTTACTACCAATCCGCCAGCCGCTTTCACAATTTTAAATTGATCTTTCAGGTGGCGGATGAGCCGATTCTTTTTATCGGTAATTAAGGTAAGTGAATTAAGCTTTTTTAATTTTTTCACCTCCATCAGGCGTACCATTCGGTCGATAGTTGCATCACCCACGTTTCGGATCAGGACATCTCCTACTAAATCTTTCGAAGTAAAAGAAGAACTTTCGTCCAAAATCAAATCGTAATGGTGTTTAAATACCTTCTCACTGGTTCTTTTGATTATCAAAGGAATATCATTTATGAAAACGTTCATCGAGAAAGTTTTAGCTGAAGGTAGACATTGTTTTTACAAATCAATAAAGAATAATTCGGAAACAAAAACAAGAGCGCGTAAAAAATCTGAAAAATTATTACGTACTTTCGTTCATGCAAAAGTCTGAAACTGCCCTTAAAGTAGCTTCGTTCCTGCTCGAAACCGAAGCTGTAAAACTTCGCCCCGATAATCCATTTACCTGGAGTTCGGGCTGGAACTCACCCATTTATTGTGATAATCGCGTAACTCTTTCTTACCCTGTTATTCGTACGTATATTAAGAAACGTTTAGCCGAGTTAATTACCGAGCAATTTCCTCAAGTAGAAGTTATTGCCGGAGTAGCTACTGCCGGTATTGCCCAGGGAGCTTTAGTAGCCGATGTTCTGGACTTACCCTATATATACGTGCGTCCGGAACCAAAAGGCCATGGTATGGGTAACCAAATAGAAGGAAAATTGCGGGAAGGCCAACAGGTAGTGTTAGTAGAAGATTTAATTTCGACGGGTGGAAGCTCCTTAAAAGCTGCTAAAGCAGTGCAGGCGGCAGGTGCGGAAGTAGTGGGCATGGTGGCCATTTTTACCTATGGCTTTGAAGTGGCAACTAAGAATTTCACGGAAGCTGATATTCCCTTCTATACGCTTAGCAATTACCAGAATTTATTAGGCATTGCCCTGGAACAAGGTTACATAAACGCCACCGCCCTACAAACCCTCTCTGACTGGCGAAAAAATCCTGCCACTTGGGGAAAAGAAGTTACAGGTTGATTAGTTGGAAATTTAGAAAGTTGAAAGGTTGAAACTTAGAATGTAAAATATTCTTCGATGAAATTCAAATGTTAGTATTGCCTATTTACTTTCCAAGTAAACCAATCTAAATAATAAATATTTAAAATAACCTTTCAACTTTCTAACCTTCAACTTTCCAACTTAAATGAAAATCGGCCTGATTTCGGATACGCACGGCTACCTGGATGAGCAGATATTGCGGCATTTAGGTTATTGTGATGAGATTTGGCATGCCGGTGATTTTGGTACGTTGGCAGTTTCGGAAACATTGGCGGCCCTAAAGCCTCTCCGGGGCGTTTACGGCAATATCGATGATTCTACTATCCGACGCATACACCCTAAAACTTTACGGTTTACCTGTTCTAACCTAGATGTATTAATGACGCATATTGGTGGCTATCCGGGTAAATATAATCCAGAAATAAGAGCAGAGATTCAAGCGAACCCACCCCAACTATTTATTTGCGGGCATTCGCATATTCTTAAAATTATGCCCGATAAAGCCAACCACTTATTACACATAAATCCGGGGGCAGCCGGTAAACATGGTTTTCATAAGGTGCGAACTCTGGTTACTTTTATGGTTAGCGAAGGAAAAATGAGCGATTTAAAAGTAATAGAACTAGGAAAACGCGCTTAAAACAAAAAAGTGTACCTGCCGGAGCAAATACACTTATCAAAATCTTTTAGAATTAAACCTAAGCAGACGGCAGTTAACTTATCAAGGATGAAAGTTAACGAAAGAAAAACTACTCGGCAGAAGCTTCAGTAGTAGTTGCTGCAACCGGTGCAGGCGCTGCAGCAGGCGCAGAAGCTGAAAATTGAGCTTTTAACGCATCTACATCTACATTTTTAATAACCGGAGTCGCTAATAATTGCTTTATAATCCGCTGCTTGTTATTAGCTCTTGCTTTATTTTTACGATCTTTTCTTTTAAGTCTGGTAACTGCCATCTTTCTAATTTTAAATTGAACCGCAAAAGTAAGATATAAATTTTACATTTTCAAAAAATTCTACTCCGCTTGTAATCTCCTCATATCGATATAAGTCGTTTTTTAAGTTTAAAGAGCTTTCTACCTGCATCTTATTCGATTTATACCTGGCCAGTTAAGTTGCAAAAAGAACAGTATGCCTATAATTTTGCAAATTGCTTTACTTTTAAAATAATACTCTAAAATTTAATCATGCTTATATCTGATCTGCGCAGCGACACCGTTACCCGGCCCACGCCTGAAATGCTTGAAGTGATGTTTAGTGCTCCCGTGGGCGACGATGTTTTTGGCGAAGACCCTACTGTGAATGCGCTCGAAGAGAAAGCGGCTAATTTATTTAATTTAGAAGCCGGACTTTTTTGCCCTTCCGGTACCATGACCAACCAAATTGCCATTAAAGCCCATACCGAACCCCTTTCGGAAGTTATCTGCGATTATACCTCGCATATTTACCAGTACGAAGGCGGGGGAATTGCGGCTAATTCCGGCGCTTCGGTTTACTTATTACACGGAGAACGCGGTAAAATAACGCCGGCTATGGTACGTAGCGGCATCCGCCCGAACAATATTCATTATCCTTTATCTAAATTAGTAACCTTAGAAAACACCTCCAACAAAGGTGGAGGCTCTTTTTATACTTTACCCGAAATAGCAGCTATTGCAGAAGTTTGCCGCGAAAATAATTTAGCATTTCATTTAGACGGAGCCCGTGTTTTTAATGCTTTAGTGGCTGCCAACGAACAGCCGCAGCCGTATGGTCAGTTTTTCGACAGCATTTCGGTGTGTTTATCTAAAGGGCTCGGCACTCCGGTTGGTTCGGTATTATTAGGCAATAAAGCATTTATTCAGAAAGCGCGCCGTATTCGTAAGGTTTTTGGGGGTGGTATGCGTCAGGCGGGTTATTTAGCTGCTGCCGGTATTTATGCATTAGACAATCACGTAAACCGTTTAGTCGAAGATCATAATAAAGCTAAAATATTGGCCGAAACCTTGCAAAACTGTTCTTATGTTCAGAATATTCAACCGGTAGATACCAACATTATTATTTTTAAATTAACGGATCAGATTACCGAAAACCAATTTTTGCAGAAGCTAGCTGCTCAAAATGTACTGGCCTTGGATTTTGGCCCGCAGAGTATTCGCCTGGTAACGCATTTAGATTTTACCGATGCCATGCTCGAACACACAGTACAAGTGCTCCGGCATTTAGATTTCAATAATTAATATGCATTCGTTCCGCCATTTTTCCGAAGCAGGGTTACAAATCCGGTTGGCTGAACCGGCAGATGCATCCATTCTGGCGGAACTGGGACGGAGAACTTTCCTGGAAACGTTTTACGAAGTAGTGCCTCAACATGCTATGCTCCCGTATTTAGCTGCCTCGTTTCAGAAAGAAAAAATAACTGCCGAAATAGAAGAAAAAAAAGCGACCTACTTTTTAGCAAATTTAAAAGTAACTCCGATTGGTTATGCTAAAATAAGGGACGATCGCCAGCCGGAAGTTCTTAAAGATAATATGGCAGTTGAACTGGAGCGGATTTATGTATTGCAAAATTATATCGGGAAAGGTATGGGGCGGCAGCTTTACCAGTTTGTTGAAAATTTTAGTAAAAACAATGATTATGCGGCCCTATGGTTATCTGTTTGGCAAAATAATACTGTAGCCCTTTTCTTTTACGAGAAGTTGGGTTTTAAGCCAAAGCAAGATTATACTTTTTATGTCTCGGGTATTCCTTACCAGAATTTAATTTTGAGTAAAGATTTAACCCCAACCGTTAAATTCTACAAAAATGAATCAAAATTCTGATTGGCAGCTTGTTTTGTTACAAGATCTTGTTTTGGCAACTATTATTGAAGGATGGCCCATTATCGAGTCTTCGGCCCGAACCGATATTTACCTCAGTTTGCTTAGTTCTATTATTAGTCAGCAATTATCTACCAGAGTAGCCAGCGTTATTAAAAGCCGGTTTTTAAATCTTTTTCCGGAACAATATCCTCACCCGGAGCTGCTGCAAACTTTACCCGATGAAACCCTGCGTGGGGTGGGTTTATCTTACCAAAAGTTAAATTACATTCGCAACGTGGCAGCTTTTAAGGAAACCGGACAACTGGAACATGCTTTTGTAAATGCTTTGGAAGATGAGGCTTTAATTACGCACCTCACCCAAATTAAAGGCGTTGGCCGCTGGACGGTGGAGATGATTTTAATGTTCGCTTTAGACCGCCCGGATGTTTTTCCGGTTCTGGACTTAGGTATTCAAAACGCCATGAAAAAAGCTTATGGCTTAGAAACTTCGGGCAAAATCTTATTTGCGCAAATGCGGGAAATAGCCGAAAACTGGCGCCCTTACCGTACCATCGCCTGTAAATACCTTTGGAAGTCGCTGGATAGTTAAATTGCTGGTTGCTTGTTGAAAAGTTAGAAAGTTTGAAGGTTTAAAAGTTGATTAGTAAGATTATAGTAATTGGTCTTCTTCTTATTAAAGCAGAATATTGTAAGTACTACTAGTTTAATTAACCTATAGGCGAACGTTAATGGTTAGTCGCTAATTTTAGATTTAGTAAATTTTAAAATCAACAATCCAATAATATAAATAACAACGAACAACGAACAACAAACAACTACTTTACCTTTGCCCGTTTAATCAAATAAGATTGTAAAACTTTATCGAAAGGTTCGGAAATATCTACCGGAATAAAATCAATTTTATATTGGCCACATTTTAAAGCTAAATCTTGTTTAAATTGGCTGATGGCTGCCTGGTATTGCGCTTTTACCTGCGAAGGTTGTAACTTAATTTCTTCACCGGTTTCTACGTCTACAAAAATGTACGGCCGTTCGGCAAAATCAAATTGTTCTTCGGTGCGCTTATCCATTACATGAAATAACAATACTTCGTGGTTCTGGTGCTTTAAGTGCTGCAATGCCGCAAAAATTGTGGAAGTGTCGTCGTTGCGGCCCAGCATATCGCTAAAAATTATTACCAGAGAGCGTTTAGGAATTTGCTGCGCAATTTGATGAATGACGGTTGCCGTTTCGGTGGTTTTAGTAGACGTGGGTTGTTGTAACACTTGCTGTAAATTAAGCAACAACGTATGCAAGTGCGTGCTCGTAGATTTTACCGGCGTTTGCAAATTAATTTTATCTGAAAAAGTTACTAAACCAACCGCATCGCGCTGTTTTTGGAGCATAACAGCAATGGCAGCCGCACTTAAAGCGCTAAAAGCTATTTTACCGTAAGTTTCTACCGGGTAATACATAGACGGGGAAACATCCACCAATATATGACAACGTAAATTAGTTTCTTCTTCGTAGCGCTTCACGAACACTTTATCGGTACGGGCAAATACTTTCCAATCTATATGGCGGGTACTTTCGCCGCTGTTATACAACCGGTGTTCCGAAAATTCTACCGAAAAGCCATGGTAAGGCGATTGATGCAAACCGGTAATAAATCCGGCCACTAATTGCTTAGCCAGAAATTCTAAATTTTCAAATCGGCGAATAGCGGCTAAATCAATGGAGAGAGTATTTTTCATCTAAAGCTGGTAAATCCTAAATAGCAGAAAGAAAGATAAATAATCAACGATTTCCCTTATTAAAGAGATACCGATTTCTAACGAAAAGTAAGTAAAATAATTACTCTACTACGTTAAGCAAAAAATATATTTACAAAAACAATCTAAAATTAACTATGAAAATTTTTATAAATCATAACAATATATTACTTTAGCCTTATATCTAAACCAGAAAATAGAGAAAAGTGGAAGAGAACAACGAAAAAGCTGAAATTTATTCGCAACGAATAAGAGCAGGGAAAAGGACGTACTTCTTTGATGTGAAATCTACTCGTTCAAACGATTATTATCTTACCATCACAGAAAGTAAACGCAAATTTAAAGACGATACTTATTCGTACGAGAAGCACAAGATCTTCCTGTACAAAGAAGATTTCGCTAAATTTGTCGAAGCCTTGCAAAGTACCATCGACCACGTAAAAACAGAACTCCTCACCGAGGATATCCTGGCAGAACTGGAAAAGCAAGCCACGGAACCAGCCACTCTCGACGACGAGCTAAAGTGGGAATAGGTAATTTTTAGGCTATTTACAGGATATCATCTTGGATGAGGCTCATGCTTTGCGTGGGCTTTTTTATTTTAAATCGTGCTTAATTCTATCATTTTAGTAAATTTTTGCGAAGAACAATATCGTATTTTTTAGTTTACTCTCCATTAAAATCGTTCTTCTGCATCTAATCTAAATTCTTTCAATTTTAAAGTAAATGGTTACCCTAATAACTAACCTGAAGATTGTTCTTGCGGTATTATTAATATTAAATATAGGGTTGGTTGTTTTATTTAAAAATCCGCTTCGGATGGTTAAAGGCCCGTTTATTTTATTTTGTTTCCTGGCAGTTGTTTGTTTAGGCTACCGGTTTCTGGTTTATCCCCGAATTGAAAAAGAAATACAAACCGAAAAACAAGCCGAAATAAAAAAAAGAGGTTGGAAATATATAGATGATCCAGAGCTAGATGCAGATTTTATTACCCGGCATTTGGCAAATAGTACCACCAGTTCTGCACTTTTCCGGATAACTGGTTTTCAAACCATTTTTGCTTTTATAGCCGCAGCTATCGGTTTCTTTACTACCTCTGATAAAAAAGTATATGGCCTTTATGCTTTAGGGTTCCTGGCGCTGGCCTTCTTGTTTTTAACTTAACTTTGGTAAAGCTTTTACTAAATTTATCTACTCCTCCATCTTCAAATTCTAATTCTTTCTAGGTTTCAAAGCTTGATTTTGCGATAAGTAAGGGTGCTAACAAAATTGTAGCTATATTTGCGCCCAAATCTAAATTTAAGTTGAACGAAGTATACAGTACCGTATGAAGCGGATCATAATAGCCGATCTGGTTTTATAACTTACCTGTTTTTCGGAAAACTTATCACTTTAAAACTAGCATATATACTATTTTCATGGGATTACGATGCGGAATTGTAGGCTTGCCGAACGTCGGGAAATCAACTTTGTTTAATGCCATTTCCAGTGCGAAAGCGGAATCGGCGAACTATCCTTTTTGTACTATTGAGCCTAACGTGGGCGTGGTAACTGTTCCGGACGAACGGTTGCAGATGTTGGAAGAATTGGTGCATCCGGAGCGGGTGCTGCCTACTATTATAGAATTCGTGGATATCGCCGGCTTAGTAAAAGGAGCCAGTAAAGGCGAAGGTTTAGGAAATAAATTCTTAGCGAATATCCGGGAAGTAGATGCCATTATTCACGTAGTGCGGTGCTTCGACGACCCTAATATAGTGCACGTAGCCGGCGGGGTAGATCCGGTTTTCGACAAAGACGTTATTGATACGGAGCTGCAATTAAAAGACTTGGAATCAATTGATAAAAAAATTGCCAAAGTAGAGCGTACTGCTAAAGCCGGCGATACTAAAGCAAAAAAAGAACTGGCCTCTTTACAGGCTTTTAAAGCGCACCTGGAAAGTGGTAAAAATGCACGCTCTTTACCTTTCACCGACGAAGACCTAGAAGCAGTAGCCGATTTACAACTATTAACTTTAAAGCCGGTTATTTACGTAGCCAACGTTGACGAAGCTTCCATTACTTTGGGTAACCAATATATTGAGGCTTTAAAACAACACGTAAAAGACGAAAACGCGGAAGTTGTAGTTATTTCAGCCGCTATTGAAGCACAAATTGCTGAATTAACCGATCCGGATGAAAAAGAAATGTTTTTGTCCGAATACGGTTTAAAAGAATCTGGTTTAAATCAATTAATTCGGGCTTCTTACCACCTCTTAAATTTAATTACTTATTTTACAGCCGGGCCAAAAGAAGTTCGTGCCTGGACCATTCAGAAAGGTTGGAAAGCCCCGCAGGCGGCCGGTGTAATTCACTCGGATTTTGAAAAAGGCTTTATCCGGGCCGAAGTCATTAAACTGCCAGATTATCAGGAATATAAATTTGAAACAAAAATAAAAGAAGCCGGTAAAATGGCCGTAGAAGGAAAAGAATACGTGGTTCAAGACGGCGACATAATGCACTTCCGGTTTAATGTGTAAAAACTATATTTAAAAAAATATAAAATGTTTTCATAAGAAAAGCCGCCTTAATCTAGAGTTAAGGCGGCTTTTTGCATATATATATATTTACAGTTTATTTTAATTCCTAAATATTTGTTTCAAGATTATTATTATAAACAAGCATGTAAGTAACAAGTACCAAAATAGTAACCATAGCGGGCAACAAACCAACAGGGTATCTTAAAATATAAAATGCAGCACCAAGGCCTTAAAAGAAAAATTCAAATAGATAAACAAGATCAGCCCCATTATCAAGGCACTTGAGCCAATTAATGAACTTGATAGGTGAAAGTAAAGGTGGCGGTTAAATAGTACAGGTAAGGCTAAAAAACTTAATGAAAGCAAGATTATTTGATGTATAAACTTAAAGCTAGGAGTTATTTGGAATTTGATTAAAGATACCCTTTGCTTTTAAATTATTTTGAGTATTAATTTTCAACCCTTACTACTCTTTTCCAATTACCTTGATTAGGGAATACAGAAATACCAAAGGGCACCATATATTTTGAAGGATAAAGAATATTATTTTTTGAACCATCACTTATGCAATTGGAGGACCAAATTGGAATAGTTTTAGAACTCGTAGTATAAGCATTAATAAAAACTTGACTTACAAAAGTGGTTTCTGAATTTGAATAAGCTCTTTGTTGTGGGATAAATTTGCTTGACTCATGATCCCAAACCATATCAGTGGTTGACCCGATTCTAGTTCTTTGGTCTGATTTCATGTTAAATTTAACTTCAAAAATATAATCAGCATTTTGAATAGCAGTTTCTTTCCAACCTTTTTTTAATAATTCAATTTTAATAAATTCTAATAGATTCTTTTCTACCAGTTTTTCACTTTGAAGAGAATCAGGCTTAACTGCAAATGTTGCTGATTCTATGGTTCCAATATCAATTGTTGGATCTTTAATACTGGATACTTGATATTCTACAGAGGGTGATAAAAACTGAGCCGATAACAACAAAGGCGATAAACAGGATTGAACCAAAAAAGAAATAATTAAGGTTAAAAGGTTTCTCATACCATAATTTAATGAATTTAATTAAATATATTAAAATTAAAATGAACTATAAATAAGTAATACAAATATTTATCATCCTTTTAAAGCAAATTTTATTTAAATTAAATTTAGAAGTAATAATTTCTTTCTAAGATCTTCTTGCTTATAAAAAATTGGTATCCTTTGTAATTTAGGTTTAACAATGATAAATACATTAAAATGGAAAGACATTCAACGGAGGTTTTTTGTATAAAGGATTGTAAATAGGTGCCAATATCTTATCTAAAGAAATATAATTACTTAAAATAAGGCAACACAAAAAACGGAGCGCTTAATTTTCCTAAAATGGTAATTCAACAGGAAGTATTAGTTTTGTTGTTTGTATAGATTCGGGAAAATAAATTATCTGCATACTTTTAGTAAAAATTAAAGGGCCAGCGCAATTTTTACGCTAGCCCTTTATTTTTTTACTAAATGCTCCTAATTTGTGGTTATTAATAGTTTGGCATAATAGCTTTTTCCATGTTCATTCATTCGTAAGAAATAAATGCCGGAATTTAGTGGCCGCTCCGATAAATTAAATTGCAAGATGGAAGTAAGATTTTCAATGATTAATTTATCTTTTAATATAGCTATTCCAGAGGCATTAACAATAACGAAAGGCACCTCTCCTATTACGTTCTCCGGAAGCTTAACCTTAAATTGTTGATCCGTTATTGGATTTGGATAAGCAACCAAAGATTGAGTTAAAACAACCGTTTCTTTACTAATATCTTCTTCCATTCTGGAGGTAGATGATTTACCCGTTCCGTTAAAAGTTATGGATGTGCTGCCTAATTGTCCGGAATGCTTCACCACTAAACTTCCCGATTGGGTTCCGGTTGTTTTAGGACTAAATCTTAAACTAATATTAACACTCTTGCCCGGGGCAAGTATAAAAGGCACGGTATAAGGCGAACTAAAGGCAAAAGCACTTGCTCCCGATTTAGTGAAAGAAGAAATAACAATAGCTTGGTTACCTGTAGTATTAGAAAGAGTTAGGGTTTTACTACTCGATGAATTTATAGCTATTGTTCCAAAGCTTAAACTGGTTGGAGCGGTTAACTTACTTTGGGTTATTGCCAAACCGGTTGGAGAAGTACGGGAATCAAAATAAAATGCTTCTTGGGTATTTAATTCTGGAGTTCCACCCCGGTTTCCGCAACCAGCGGCTATATAAATGTTATTATTATTTACAATGGCCTGGGTTCCATGCCGGCCTTGTTTTAAGTCTTTTAACCGCCGCCAGGTCTGGGTTCGTACATTTAAAGCTTCGGTGTGTTTATGGGCCGTTGATTGCGAGCCACTTTCGCCGCCTATTATAATTACCTCTTCGCCTAAAACGGCGGTGGCAGTTCCGGCCCGTTGCGTAGGTATATTTTTGCTACTGGCTAAGGTTGTCCATTTATTGGTAGCAAATTCATAAACATCCACTTGCGGAACAGTTAAGTTAAATGTTTGGTTAGTACTCGCCGATGACCGCCTTCCTGCTGCTACATACAATTTGCCATTAATTACCGCAGCCTGAAAATGATCACGAGCGCGTGGTGCATTTGCTAAAATACGCCATTTATTAGTAGCCGGGTCATATTCATCTAACCAATTTACGTGACCTGCCCAATGACCATCTTTAATACCTGCCACTACATAAATTTTTTTATTATAAACAACCACTCCCGAAGATCCCCGCCGCCGGGAAGATGGGATGGAAGCCCCGGTAATCCATTTGTTCGTGGCCGGATTGTAAATGTAAATGTTAGCAACAGGTTTTTCGTGCGGATAAGATCCTGTAAAAGCCCCTACTACGTAAATTAAACCGTCTATGGTTATTGCCTGAAAATGATGCAATTCAATGGGAGTATTAACCTTATTGGTCCAGGTTCTGTTTTTGGGATCAAAAACCTGAACGGGTTTTATTTTTCTACCGCCTAGTAAATAAAATTTATTACCGGTTTGTACAAAACTTGCTTCGTGCCGTGCCGTAGGTGAGCCAGAAGTTGACGTAACCGATACCCAAGTACCGGTAGTGGAATGTGCCGCGTTACTTATAATAAGTGATTTAGTATTTTTAAAAGCAAAACAAATAAAGATTAGCGCTAAAAAGAAAACACTACCAAACGTAATTTTCTTTAAAGAAGAAGCTTTGTTTTTTTTCATAACTATTTAAATCAACAATTCGCAAAAGTGAGTCCTTGTTTAAAATAAATTTGAAACTAAATTATACCAGAACGTGCCTATTTATTAGCAAAAGAATTAACTCTACTTATAAAGTAATTAAGTAAATGAACCAACTAAGTACCTGGGCAGAAGTAAATATTCATTTTCTCGCGCAGCTTTAATATAAAAACCACTACCCATTACCCCTCTTAAACTTAGTAGAGGAGATTTTCCCCTAACTTATCCTCTATCATTTAATTTGTCTCTACACTTATAATTTTCTGGCTAATTTGATTTATCATTATAAATTAACAGTTTTTTATAATAAATCCTAATATAAATATAATTTTAGTTAGGTATTCAATCCTTGCTACTACAGTATTTAATTTTAAAGAGTATTTTAGTAGCATTTAATAATTAATTATTCTTGCATGAATCAGCAAATCGGGCAAATTGCCTTGGTAGTAAAAGATTATGATGAAGCAATAGAATTCTACACCCAAAAACTAAATTTTGAGGTAGTAGAAGATACAGTATTAACTGAAACAAAACGCTGGGTGGTTATTGCTCCCAAAGGCTCTGATGGATGCCGTTTGTTATTAGCGAAAGCTGCTACGGATGAACAAATAAGCCGGATTGGAAATCAGACAGGCGGCCGCGTATTTTTGTTTTTGTACACCGATGATTTTAGGAAGGATTTTGAAAATATGCAGCGAGTAGGCATAATTTTCGTGCGGGGTCCCGTTCAGGAGCCTTTTGGAACAGTGGCTGTATTTCAGGACTTATATGGCAACCTTTGGGATTTTATTCAACGCAATAAGCCATAAATTTATGCTGGTCTGAATGGATTAGACCCAATAATTACTAATTAACCTGGTAAATCAGTTGAACTAAAGGCAGCAGGCTCCTTAAAATCTTATTTTAAATAGTAAGTTGTAGTTGTTATAGCAGACTTTGGTGTTGTTCTTTGGAGCCTTTTCGAGTCTCCAATTTATTGGTGCTAAATTAATTTGATTGGGCTGAGTTTACCTTGTGGCTGGCTGGTCTCGTTCGGCTCTCTCAAGCGGTTTAGCGAACCTTAGTTCACTGCGTTGCTCCATGCTGCTCCGTACACCAGAACGCTAAAAGGCCCTCCATAGCCAAACTGGTATTAGTGCTTGTAGCTACTGTTTTTCTTCCACATCTTGTATAGTTAACTTTGTTAATATAAGAAGAAGAAAACGGTTTTTAAGGGCGGCTACTAAAAACAATAATTAACGGAATGAAACTTCCTATTCTGCTTTTCCTCTCCGCAAATCCTGATAAATTAGGCTTAATACAGTCTAATACAACCTAAAAAGTAAAACAGTAGTTACAAGCTACTAATACCAGTTTGGCTGTGGAGCACCTGCTAGGCTTCCGGTGCCGCAGGCATTCCGCAGACGAAGTCGAGGAAAGGAAGGCTAGCGAGTGCGAAAGAGCCAAACGAGGCCCGCCGACCATGAGGCAAACTGGTTACTTCTCAATTCGCATCAGCACCGCTGCCTGGAGACTTGAAAAGGCTCCAAAGAAAACTCTAACTAGCAAGCAAAATCCATAATAGCTTTTTGATACGATTTGGTATTATTTCCCCAGCTTAAAATTTAATTCTAATTACAAGATTACAAATATTCTATAAAAAGAAAAACCAGCCCAAAGGAGCTGGTTTTTCTTTTGTAAAAACTTCAAAAATTATTTCTGGGCACTAAGCTGTTCAGCCATTTTAACGGCCTCGTAAGCATTTACAATCCCACCGGTAATAGACAAAGAGCCAAAAGGAACCAGACCCGTTTCTACTTTTTTATCTAAACCAGGTTTTACTACTTCCAGATTAGAGTATTTAAGCGATGATTTCAAAATTATATCCCGCACTTGTACTGCGGTTAGTTCCGGGAAGTATGAAAACAATAAGGCAGCCACCCCGGCCGTAACTGGCGAAGCCATGCTGGTACCACTATGCTCTTGGTAAATTTGATTAGGCCCTAAGGAATAAATATCTACGCCGGGGGCAAATACATCTACCGATTGTTTGCCGTAGTTCGAGAAATTAGCGACAAATTTTTCATTGTTTTCCCAAGCTGTAGCTCCTATTTCCAACCAGTTTTGTAACGTTTGTCCATTTTTCAGGGTACGGGATGGGTAGTTAGTGGCCTGGTCCAGATTTTCGCCGTCATTACCCGCACCATGCACCAATAATACACCTTTGCTTTCGGCGTACTTCATGGCCGCATCTACGGCTTCTTTATTAGAGGTGTAAGATTTACCAAAACTCATGTTAATTACCTGAGCCCCGTTATTTACTGCGTAATAAATAGCATTAGCCACATCTTTGTCCCGCTCATCTCCATTAGGAACAGCCCGCACCACCATAATTTTAACATTATCGGCTACCCCTTTAACTCCTAAGTTGTTGCGTCGGTTAGCGGCTACAATACCGGCCACGTGGGTTCCATGGTCGGCATCCGGACCAATTACATCGTTGTTGCCATAAAATTTATCATTGATATCTTCGTAATTGTCTCCTACAATGGACCGAGGATCAAAATCAGGATTTAAACCAAATTTTAATACATAATCAAAGTGCTCGGCTGCATTTTTAATTTCTGCCACTAAGTTGTTTTCGTAAGCGTACTGTAACAAAGCTTTCGATTTCATTACCCGCATATCCGTGGAGTTAATTGCTTCAACCTGGCTGGGTGTAAAATCGGTTACGCCTAAGTGCTTCTGCACAATAGATTCAGCTTGTTTAAACGTATCATAGAACTTTTGAAAATCGGCGGCCTGCGCTTGCGCTTCTTTTACCTCTTTTTCGTAGTCGGCTTTTATTTTTTGGTACTGGGCGTATTCTTCTTTTTGTTTGCGCTTAATCTTTTTCTTATTTTCAAACTCTTTGCGCAAACGGGCATACTGCCGGGTAACTTCGTAGGTATCGTCTTTTACGTTCTGGCCATTTTTGTTACCTAAAAAACTCCAGCCATTTACATCATCTACGTAGCCATTTTTATCATCATCCACTCCATTACCAGCCACTTCTTTAGGGTTTACCCAAATAATGCCTTGTAAATCTTCGTGTTTAACATCTACGCCTGAATCTATAATGGCAACAACCACTGTGCGGGAAGTACGGTTTTGCAAGTGTTGGTAGGCTTTTTCGGTACTTACCCCTAAAACTTTATCATTCGCAAAATCCAGATTAAACCAATTATTCGGAGCTTTTAAAGCTACTGAATCAGCAACAAAAGATTTTTGGTATTTTTTGCGAAGTTCGCGGTGGCCAGTATCGGCTTGGGCAATTTGGGAAAAGGTTGTAACGGCTATAAAACCGGTTAAAGCAAAATGTTTTAAAGTCATTTAATTGTAAACTTAAGATGGAGAAAAAATAGAAAACATGCCTTTTATGGTTATCTCCTATTAAACTGAAAAAATACTTTTTTAATATACGAAAATGATTAAAATAGATTTACCGCATTTTTAACGGCGGGTACCATTAGTTTCAAGCCATTGATAGCCAATTAGTAAATCGGTACGCGTTCCCGGCGGGCGGTAATAAACGAGTACGTCGTAATTATTACGGGTTTGAAAATGGCTACCTTCAAAATAAACTTCGTTAGCTTTTTGAGGCTGATTAGCCGCTTGCAGCGCAAAGGAATAATTATAATAACCTTGTTTTAACAATATTTTACCAGCGTACTGTTGCGCAGCCGGCACGTAAGTTAATTTATATTCCGGATCTAATTTCCAATCGCTCAATTGGCCAAAGACATAAACATCACCGGGTACCGGATCGGGAGCAGCCAAGGAAAAATTAACCAGTACATAATCCGGATCGCCGGTATTGGTGCTGCCAAACCGCCGGTTTTCGTAAACTATTTTTCCGTTTATATCCACATCCTGCGAATAAACGTCGCGGGAGCGGTTTTTCTCCGGGTAAAGTTTTATTTCAACAGGATTTGCTTCCAAGCTAACGGTTTCTACATTAAAACCCCGACCGCGCAAATTGCGATCATCAAAACCGCGGTATTCTTTTAACCCCGGAAAACTGTTAGTACCATTAAACAAGGTGTATTCTAATCGTTTTTGGGTATCGTGCACGAAAGAGGGCCGCAAATTAGTTTTGGCATTATCCCACCGTCCGTTTTGGCGCAATACTACTTTAATTTCCTGAGATGGATTTACCACCGGGTAGTCGGGGTATAGTATATTAAAATCGATTTGTTGATTAGTGGCGCGTTCCTCCGTTCCTACTGGTAAAACTGATCTGGCGGCGACTGTCACCCTGTTTTCGTAGACCATCATACGGCGGGTAATAATAGGATTACCACTCCGGTCGCTGACTACTACCAGGTAATTACCGGGCAATTTCACGCGGGGTAATTGAAACCGGTAATGGAAATACGGTACTTTGGTATTGTAAGAAGAGAGTGCGTCAGTAATATAAAACTCATTAAACTCATCAATAAACTGAATCTGGGTTAAGCGCGCCTCTGCCCAGTCGATGTTGCAGTAAACAAATTTAACCGTAAACCGTTGCTGGGGGGTATTTAACTGGTCAAACTCCAGCATAACCGGGTCTGTCTGCGTAATAGGAACCACCGGGGCATTAAAAACTTCTTCGGCGTTTCCGGTTTGTACATAGAACTGCACCGACTTTATGGTTGGATCATACACAAAATCCTCGTAGCGGAGTCCAGTAGAGCCGGAATATTCTGATTTACCGGAAGTAGTACCCGAGGTAGCAGTAGTTTGCTCTACAGGAACACAGGAAGTTGCCCAATATAAAGAGCTAAAAAGAACGGAAAATAAAAAAAGTTGGTGTCTATTCATTATTAAGCGTAAAGGTAATAAAACGAATATACACCAACTTCTGGTTTATTTTATCAGAAATTTTTTACTTGATTTTCGAGTTCATCAATTGCCAGCAAGAATTCTTCCCATTGGGTATTTTTAAGTTCCAGTTGCTTTTTAATAGAATCGAACTGCTGGGTAGCTTCCTGTAATTGAGTAGGATTACCGTAAATATTTGGATCAGCGAGTTGTTTTTCCAAATTGGCTTGTTTGGTTTCCAAGTCACTGATTTGATTTTCTACTTCTTTTAACTGCTGGTTTAATTTTTTAAGATCCTGCTGCAAAGCGGCAGTGTTGGCCGATGTAGTTGAAGTTTTAATTGGTTCCGGCTTAGTTGCGGTGGGCTTTTCTATTTTATCTCCCGTTTTCCGGTTGTTCTTATCGCGTTGTTCCTGCCAATATTCGTATTCGTGGTAAGTGCCGGGGTATTGTTTTAGCTGATAATCTTCGATGTACCAAATCTTATTTGCCACATTTTCGACGAAGTAACGGTCGTGGGAAATTACCACAAAAGTACCTTCGTACTGTTCCAAAGCCTGGATCAGAATATTAACCGATTGCATATCCAAGTGGTTGGTAGGCTCATCGAGCAGCAAAAAATTAGCTTCCGAAATAAGGGTTTTAGCTAAAGCAACCCGCGATTTTTCTCCTCCGGATAATACTTTTATTTTTTTAAATACTGCATCACCCGTAAACAAGAAAGAACCTAATATGCCGCGTAATTCCATTTCGTTACGCTTGCTACCAGCTTCTATCAGTTCTTGAAGAATTTCGTTATCTACGTGTAAAGATTCTAACTGGTGCTGCGCGTAAAAAGACATAATTACATTGTGCCCGAGTTGGCGCTTGCCATTAATTGCTTCATCGCCGGCAATAATGCGTAAAAGCGTAGATTTACCTTTACCGTTAGCCCCAATTAAAGCAATTTTATCGCCCCGTTCAATGTTTACGTGCGTGTCCCGGAAAATAACCTTGTCGCCGTAGCTTTTGCTCATGTGTTCCAGGCGTAGAATATGACGGCCTGGTTGTACGTTAAACTGAAATTTAAAATTTACTTTTGGTGCATCGCTGGCTACATCTTCAATCCGTTCTAATTTATCGAGCATTTTCGCGCGGCTCTGGGCTTGTTTGGCTTTCGAGGCTTTGGCTTTAAACCGCTCAATAAACCGCTCGGCCTGCCGTATTTGAGATTGCTGGTTTTCAAAAGCGCCTTTCTGGATTTCGTTGCGAAGTTCTTTTTCTTCGAGGTAAAAAGAGTAATTACCCGCGTATAAGTTTAATTTTTGCTGCGCTACTTCAACGGTGGTATTAGTAGTTTTATCTAAAAATTCCCGGTCGTGGGAAACAATTATAACCGATCCTTCATAGTTTTCCAGATAATTTTCGAGCCATTTAATCGAAGGTAAATCCAGGTGGTTAGTAGGCTCATCTAACAGCAGCAAAGATGGTTTTTGCAATAAAATTTTAGCCAACATTACCCGCATGCGCCAGCCACCCGAAAAAGTTTTTAGGGGTTTTTGCAAATCCTCGGTGCTAAAACCTAATCCTTCTAAAATTTCTTCGGCTTTATTTTGAATGTTATAGCCGTCTAAGGCTTCAAATTGCTCCTGCAGTTTGGCTAAAACATCTACCAGTTCGTCGCGGTAGTCTGTTTCAAATTCGTGTAAAACGTCCTCGATCTTCTTTTGCAACACCAAGGCTTCTTCAAAAGCCTGCATAGCTACCAGTAATATACTATCCTCTGTTTGGTACGACAATAAGTCCTGATTTAAAAAGCCCAAAGTAGTTTCGCGACTCATCTGGATGGTTCCATTATCAGGCTTATACTCCCCTACCAACACGCGCAGCAGCGTAGATTTACCCGTACCATTTAGGCCAATTAACCCAATTTTATCTTTCGGTTTAATGTGTAAATTGGCATCTTCGTAGAGGGTGCGGCTACCAAAATGAAAATCGAGATTATTAATAGAAATCATGAATTGTAGAAATAAAAAACGCAAAGGTAAGTAAGGCTACAGCAAGTTGCAAGTCTAAAGAATATAAGCTCAGAAGGTTAAAAAGTTCTAAAGTTGAAACTTACAAATTTTGCGTCCTTCTTAGGAGATTTACTTAGTGATTAAACAAAAACAAAATGTAAAAACTACGTGGTTTAGTAACTTTCTATTTTATTCTATCTAATAACACTTAAAACTAACACAACGAATGCCTGCTTTCTCTCGTTTGCAGGTTAAAAATAAATGATGGTAGCGGTTGTTTCCTTACTTGATGCGGAGCATTCTAAAATTGTGAACGGGATAATCGACGATCTGGAAAGGATCTTCGGTTTAAGAGGAGTAAAGATTACGGCCGATCCGCATATTACCTGGCTAATTTGTGAAGTAGAGAAGCTGGCACAGTTAAAAACTTACTTAAGCGAAGCTGCCGGGCAAACCAATTCCGTTCGGGTAAAAACTACTGGTTTAGGTATTTTTCCGGGGGAACATCCGGTTGTGTTTGTGCCCGTTATTCGGGCCGATGGTTTTAACCAGGTTCATGCCGAACTATACCGGGGCATCCGGACATTCAGTAGAAATACCATAAATTTTTATGATCCGGATAATTGGGTGCCGCATATCTCCTTGGCGCTCCGCGATACTACCCCTAAAATATTGCCTGAGATAATAAGTTACTTAAATAAACGAACGTATAACTGGGATATTGAACTTAACAATTTTAGTATTTTACGAAGCGAAAACAACCAATTCCGGCAAGATACTACCTACTTGTTTACCTCTAAACCAGTGGTAATTAATTAGAAACGAGAAGCACCTTTCTTGTATTTTTATCCCTTTGAGTATATTTAATAAACTTGTCCCTATTTAATATAATAAGCTGAATTTTCCTCATAATAGCATAGTAACATACAACAGCTTTATAACGTTAAAATTTTAGTATTTTATAAAGAAATACCAAGAATATCTTCTGTTTACTTTATTTGATAGCTTAGCAAAAACAGGAGCATATTTTTATCAACGGATAATTTCTGGTAAATTAAAAATCCACTACCTTTTTCCAGCCTAAGTTCAGCCGTAACTTTTTTAACTTTAATACCGGCACCTGCTACTACCCCTACCTCAAAGTTGCGGGGGTCTGTTATAAGTGGTGCATCTTTAACTTCGTTGTAAGTACTATGTTTTGCTACTGTTTGTACTCGAGTATCTAGATTTAACAATCTGTTGAAGGTAATGCCTGCATTTAGAAAAGGCTGGTAGTTTGGGTTCATCCAGGAATAGCGCACCAGCGAACTTAAACCTATATAATCCGCCTTAATTGTAACAGTACCACTCTCGTCCGTAAAACCGTCTTTTAATCGGTATTTGCTCTTCGTGTAGTTTTTCTTCCAGGTTACTTCATTATAAATCGACCACTTTTGGCGGTTTTGAGGCAATAAAACCTGAAAAGCTAATCCAACCATCGGGTTAGATTGCCAATCAAACTTAGTATCCGTTAAATACTTGTTTCTTTCTCCTTTGAAGGTGTATCGGGTACTATTGGCTCCGGCTACAATATTAAATTTTAGCTCATGCTTATCCAGAGCAGTTTTAAATTCAGCTTCACTTACCGGATTTAAGCAAGTGTTATATTTTTCAATCAAGGTTGTTAAAGCAAATTTTGTATAGGTGGTATTCTTAATTAAAGGTACAAGCGACGCACATTCAGTAAGATAGGTATACTGCAACTGATCTTTATATTGATTATAGGTGCCTAAAAATTGTTGTCGATTTTTAGTAACCAAATAATTTCGTTGAATTAACTCTTTAATAGCATTATTTTTAATCTGAATGAAGAAGTGAGTTTTATGATTGGCATCGCTTAAGTGGTATAAGTTAACGTTGCCTTTTACCAGTTCCTGCAGAAATACAGTGTCCGTTCTTATCTTAGGTTTAGCTATAAGCAATAGTTCTTCCACTCGGGTGGGAGTAGCATCTACCTGTACAACACTTCTACGATATGAATTGCCTGTTTCAGCACCAAATCCCATAATTTGGCTAATTCCGAACCGCTGCTTCTCGCTTTCTATATTTTTCTTAAAATAAATAAAATCAGGATTGCGTTCCCAATTTTGATCATCAATCAATCCCGAAAGAGTATCTTGAGAAGGCAGAATTATATAGCCTTTCACATAATTTTTTTGAGCGTAGGCAGTGTTTGATAAAACCAATACCAAGAGGCTTACCCAAGTGAAATGAGTAAATTTTTTAAACATGATTACTGATATGAAAGTGCTTTTATTCAGCGGATTATAATTGGAAATTACTAAATTGGTTCAATTAGGCTTATATATAATCTTGGGTAAGATTACAGGGAATTTCTATGATTTTAAGAGAAGGATTGAGATTAGACCGGTTCAAACAAGCGGCTTCCCGGAAATTTAATCTAAACACTAAATCTACTTTTTGGGACTATTTACTTTTCTTACATGTATTACCGTTCAAGTTTATTGATTCTTAATTTAATCGGTAAGAAAGTAAAACTTGTATCATTTGTTTGGATGATTTTAGGGCTGTATAAGCCGACATTCCATTACCTTTTTCCAGGCGTATTTCACCGCTAATCCGGTTAGATGTAACTCCCGCACCAACTACCAGCGCTTGCTCATACTTTCTATAGTCGGCTAAAACTGCGGTTGTACTTTCCTGATCTGGAGCGTAAAAGTGCGTAGTTTTATTATGGCTATTTACGCTTGTTAAAGCTATATTTTGAGCAATGCCAGCGTTAATGAATGGTTTTAAATGGGCTAAGGGCCAGGTATAACGGAGCAGATTAGCTACTCCCACGTAACCAAAACCCAATTTATAGATGCCTTTTTCATAATTATCCGCCGATTTAGTAAATTCGTAAGATGCTTGGGTTTTATAAGGTTTCCAGGCTAATTCGTTGTGCATTGACCATTTTCTTCGGTTACGATCCATTATAAAATCCAGATGTAATCCCAAAATATAGTTTACTGTTGTTTCAAACTTATTATCTACTAATTTGGAATTGGTGTATTGCCCAGAAAAAGTTAGATTAGTCTGGCTAACTCCCGCCACCAAACCAAACAAAATATTTGCTTCAGATTTAATTGGCGTTATTTGGTTGGTAACACCTGATTTTAAATTATTATACTTTTCTATGAGATGAATAAGATCGTTTTGCCGGAAATTTACTTTATTGATTTCGGAATGTAAGGCTAAACAGTCAGCTAATAAATTAATTAGTTGGCTCTTATAGGTGTCAGAAGTAACTACTAGATACTTGCCTTTTACATTAGTAATAGATTTTGCCTGTATTAGCTCGGTAATAGGATTATTAAGTTTTTGCGCATAAAAATGCACTTTGGCATTTTCATCTTTTAAATAATATAAGTTGGTGTAACCCTTCACTAATTGAGTAAGGAAAACCGTATCCTGGACTATAAAGTTGCTGGTTTGTTCAGAAACCTCAAGGAGAGAAGCAAGATCAGTCGGAGATTTATCAACCAATACAATTTGGCTGCTGTACTGTTCACCCAAACGTAAACCAAATCCTAGAATATCACTTGGTTTGTATTTTTGAACAACGGAGCTTTCGTCTTTCTTAAAAGAGATCACTTTCGGGTTTTTGCCCCAATTTTGATCATCAATCAAACCTTGCACCGAATCCTGAGAAGGTAAAATCAAGTAAGCTTGAGTAAAGTTTTTTTGACTAAAGGATTTAAAGGGAATAAACAAAAGCAAGAAGCTTACCCATATAATAAAAGTAAATATGCGTTGCATAATATATATTAATATTATTAAATATATAATTTATGCAATATTAATTAAAAAGCCGGAAACTTTTGCAAGCTCCGGCTTTAAATATACTATATTTTTAATATTATAAATCCAATACGATGGCAAAGATTAAAGGTGCCACAATGGTAGCATCCGATTCAATAATGTATTTAGGTGTTTCTTTGCCTAACTTACCCCAGGTAATTTTTTCGTTCGGTACAGCTCCGGAGTAAGAACCGTAACTGGTAGTAGAATCAGAAATCTGGGCAAAATAACCCCACAAAGGAACTCCGGTGCGTTGTAAATCCTGGTGCAGCATAGGTACTACGCAAATTGGGAAATCGCCGGCAATACCGCCTCCAATCTGGAAAAAGCCAATAGTAGATTCTTCTTTTGCAGTTTGGGTATACCATTCTGCTAACTGCATCATGTACTGAATACCGGTTTTCATGGTATGTACGTTTTTGATGTCGCCGCTTATTACGTGACCGGCATAAATATTACCTAAGGTAGAATCTTCCCAGCCCGGCACAAAAATGGGCAGGTTTTTCTTGGCAGCTTCTAACATCCAGGAGTTTTTCGGGTCGATTTGGTAGTACTGCTCTAAATCGCCGGAGAGTAAAATCTGGTAAAAGAACTCGTGCGGAAAATAAGCTTTTCCTTCCTGATCGGCTTTTTCCCAAAACTTAAGTACAGTGTTTTCGATGCGGCGCATGGCTTCCATTTCCGGAATACAAGTATCCGTTACGCGGTTCATGTGCCGATTTAGTAAATTTTCTTCGTCCTGGGCAGTTAAGTCGCGGTAATGAGGAATGCGCTCATAAAAGTCGTGCGCCACCAAATTAAAAATATCTTCTTCCAGGTTAGCTCCCGTACAGCTAATAGCGTGAATCTTATCCTGGCGGATCATCTCGGCCAAGCTAATACCCAGTTCGGCGGTACTCATAGCACCGGCTAAAGTTACCAGCATTTTATTGCCGTTAGCCAAATGCGTTTTATAACCTTCGGCCGCATCTATTAATGCAGCGGCGTTAAAATGTCTGTATTGATTTTTAAGGAATTCCGTTACCTTCATTCTGTGCGATAGCTTTTTATAATTTACTGATATTTAGAACAAGCTTTTAGTAAGTTATACTACTTCAGCTTCTTTTTAAACTATTGGTCAAACTACAAATAGTCGGTTTTAATTCAATTATCCGGCTGGTTTTTCAATAATTAAATTATGATTGGTAAATACGCAAATATCGGCCGCAATGGATAAACCTTCGCGTACCATTTCTTCGGCGGTTAAATGTGGGGCATGTTTCTTAAGGGCAGTTGCCGCCGCTTGAGCGTACATACTGCCTGAGCCAATTGCAGCAATTTGGTTATCAGGTTCCAGAACATCGCCGGTACCTGAAATTACCAGAAGTTCGTCTTTGTTAGCTACTACCATCATGGCTTCCAGGCGGCGCAAATACCGGTCGGTGCGCCAATCTTTAGCGAGTTCAATGGCGGCCCGCTTCATGTTCTGGTTGTAGGCATTTAATTTTTCTTCGAAGCGTTCCAGCAAAGTAAAAGCATCGGCCGTAGAGCCGGCAAAGCCCGTTACTATTTTACCGTCGAGCAGTTTTCGGATTTTTTTTACGTTACTTTTGGCAATGGTATTACCCATACTAGCCTGGCCATCAGCCCCTAGAGCTACCTGGCCATTATGAACTATTCCTAAAACGGTGGTGGATCTTATTTTTTCGAGCGCCATGTTCAGTTTTAAAATGTATTTTAATACTTACAACTTCTAAACCGGGGATTTGGTTTTCTTTATGGCCAAAGCTAGGTTTACAATGAAAGCGCAAAGCTATTTAAATAATGTAGAAATACATGGTTATTTTTTGGACATTCCTGCCAGCAACGCTTGGCCAGGCTAGAAATAAATAAATTTACACCGAAATACTTTAGCTAATGCTTTCAGATTCAAAAGCGCGCTTTGCTCGTTGGCCTAAACTAGTACATTAATAAATTATTGGGTTATTACCCGAAGCGATTACCTGTTTAAAATTACTTTTTGTGTGATAAATAGCAAAAAAATAAATGTATACCATTCTTTCCTGAGTTTATTGGTAATGCTACTGAGCGCGTGTTGCTCTAATAATGACTTAAATTTAAATGAAACCATAAAGGCGTGGGCTCCTTACCAGTTAAATCAAGAAGTTACATTTAAGAACGAAAACCAGGATTCGATTACTTTTAAGGTAAGAAAATTAAATCGCCGGGAAGTTGGCCACGATAAAGTTTGCGGCGATTACCAGATTGAATCTGCTGAATCTATCTTAATTAACCAGGCTGATACCGCTTTTCAATTAAATATAATTCTCACGCAGGAAGTTTTAGTAAAAATAAACTCTTATTACAAGCAACCGCCCGCTAAAAATGTGGATGCGATGTTTAATAGTGTTTCAAAGTTATATATAACCAACGATTGGCGCGACCAGTACTTAATAGAAATTACTTTAAATGGTATAACCTATAAAAACGTACTGCATATTTACGGTAATAATGTACCTAATCCCATTTCGTTTAGTGAAATATATTATAGCCGGGAAGTAGGTTTAGTAGCTTTTAATATTTCGGCTGGAGGCTGGTTTTACTTACAATAAGTTATAACCATAGAGTTTTTGGTTATCTGTTTCTATAAGTTGGTTTATACATTTATGAGCAATTGTAAAACTTACTTATTGTTTTTACAAATTCTTTCTGCAAGCCATAAATACTCGTGCACAAAAGTATCAATATTACTCTGAAAGCTACCATCGAGTAAATTTCCTTCGGCATCTAGTTTTTTATCGACAAAAGGAATAACCAACATATACGGCGAACCAATTCCAAACAAGGCATTAATAAGCAACTGCATTTGCTGACTGGCCCGCATACCGCCCATAGCGCCTTTAGAAGCGGTAACAATGCCAAATGGTTTATGCATTTGTTTAGGAAAATGATCGAGCAAATTTTTTAATGCCGGTGAATAACTGCCGTTGTATTCAGGGGTAACTAAAATAAAAGCATCGGCGGCGAACATTCTTTCCGCAATGGCTTTATGTGCTTCGGGAGCTTTTTCTACGGATACAATTACCCGCTGCAGCAACCCGAAGGCATGCTCCCGCACATCTATTAACCCAATGTGGTAATTGGTTTTAGCTGCAAATAAATTGTGCAGGTATTGAGCTACCCGAAAAGTAACACTGTCCGGACGCGGCGAACCCGAGATAATTTCAATATTCATAAATTCGTAATTCTTCAAAGCTACTATACGCGATATTAAAGAAAGGTTCGGAGTTGCTTAAACTCATTTCTGACATTAAATGCATAAAAAAGCCCTTCAAATTGAAGGGCTTTTTTATGCATTTAAATTTTACTATTATACCAGAATTCGGATAGGGTCTTCTAATAGTTTCTTGAAGGTTTGCAAGAAAGCCGAGCCAACTGCTCCATCTACTACCCGGTGGTCGCAAGATAAAGTTACTTTCATTACGTTGCCCGGTACCACTTGGCCATTTTTTACAACCGGAGTTTGTTTAATACCTCCCACGGCCATTATACAAGCATCCGGCGGATTAATAATGGCGGTAAATTCTTCGATACCAAACATACCTAAGTTCGAAATGGTAAAGGTGTTTCCTTCCCAATCAGCAGGTTGTAACTTTTTGGATTTGGCTTTACCGCTAAAATCTTTTACTTCGCCGGCAATCTGCGATAAGCTTTTCTGATCGGCCTGGCGCACAACGGGTACTAATAAACCTTCTTCTACGGCCATAGCAACCCCAATATTTATTTGTTTATTAAACCGGATTTTATCACCTAACCAAGACGAGTTAACGGCTGGATGAGAACGTAAGGCGGCAGCGGCAGCCTTAATTACTAAATCGTTGAAGGATATTTTAATTGGACTTACCTCATTTAAAGCATTGCGTGTTTCAATTGCTTTGTCCATGTCAATTTCCATGGTGAGGTAAAAATGCGGTGCTGTAAATAAGCTTTCGCTTAAACGCTTGGCAATAACTTTACGCATTTGCGAAACAGGTACCTCTTCGTAATCCTGGCTCGGAGCGCTGGCTGCTACCGGTTGAGGCTTAGCTGCCGGTGCCGGAGCAGCTGTTGTTGCTGCTGCAGGAGCTGCAGGCGCAGCGGCTGGAGTAAACGATTCTACATCTTTTACTACAATACGCCCGTTATCGCCACTTCCTTTTACCTGAGCTAAATCAATTCCTTTTTCTTCGGCAATTTTTTTAGCTAATGGGGAAGCAAAAATTCGACCACCGGTATTTGCCGCAGAAGCCTGAGACGATTGCCCGTTTAGGCCTTGACCAGGAACGTTAACATTTGGATTGGATCCTGAGGGGGTACTATTATTAATCTGGGTATCAGTTTGTGCATTTTCTACCTGCTCATCTGCCTGGTTTAGGTTCTGGCCAGGTGTAGGTTGAGCTCCCGCCGCTCCGCCGTTGCCTCCATTTAGTAATTGTTGGTAATCTGCTCCTTCTTCGCCGATAATAGCAATTACGCCATCTACTGCCACCGAACTACCGGCTTCTACGCCCACATAAAGCAACGTGCCGTCTTCGTACGACTCCAGCTCCATGGTGGCTTTATCGGTTTCTACTTCGGCTAAAATATCACCGGATTTTACTTTATCACCTACTTTTTTGAGCCAGTTGGCAATGGTACCTTCCGTCATGGTGTCGCTCATCTTTGGCATGGTAATTACCGAGGCATTTACCGGCGCACTAGATGGCGCTGGTGCGGCTGGAGCAGCGGCAGCAGGTGCTGGAGCCGGTTTATCGGCCGGAGTAGCAGCCGGTGCGACGGGTTGTTCAGCGGCTTTAGGGGCACTGCCACCACCCTGAATTTCACTTAACAGGCCAGATATATCTTCGTTTTGTTTTCCGATTATTGCTAAAATGCCATCCACCGGAACGGAATCTTTCTCTTTTGGCCCCACGAAGAGCAGTGTGCCATCTTCGTATGATTCTAGTTCCATAGTGGCTTTGTCCGTTTCCACTTCGGCTAAAATATCTCCTGATTTTACGGTATCACCCACTTTTTTAAGCCACGATGCAATCACCCCTTCGGTCATTGTGTCACTCATCTTCGGCATTTTTATAACTTCGGCCATATTTTGTTTTGTTTTGAATGTTCAAAAATAGATTGAAAATTATTTTTATCAAAGTTTATTTGGTTGATAGTCGATAGTCCATGGTTGCTGGTCCAAAGTCAGCAGGTTATAGGAAGTGGTAAAAGAATTAAAAATTTAAATATTCACCTAAATCCCATTCAAAAAACTCTTATCCTTATTAGTTCTGGTATTTTGGTTTAGGAATTCCCGACTAGGGACTATGAACAATGGTTCACAGGTTAATTCAAAACATGGGTCTTAAATGCTCAATATCCATGTGCCGGTGAACGCTAAACATACTACCCGTATACTGTAAAAGGTACAAGCACAAATTATGGTGTTCAAATAAATCCATGCAGTGCAGCGGGTAATTAAGCAATTTGCATAATAAAATGCGCATGGCCCGGCCGTGCATGCAAATTAAAACGGTTTGTTCTTCGGGTCTGGAAAGTAAAACATCTAAAAAATTTTGCTGCCGGTCGGCCACGTCTTGCGGGCTTTCTCCCCCATCAATCCGCAGAGTAATATCTCCATCTTGCCATTTTTGCAATACATCAAAATAATACGCGTCTTCTTCCGGGGTAACGCGGGTACCTTCGCGGGTGCCCCAGCAGATTTCGTTTAAACCCGCATGCGTTTCGTGCGGAATTCCTAAATCTATAAAACCTTGTACGGATTGAATACTGCGTTGGAGTACGGAGGTATAAACTTTATCGAAAGCTACGTGTTTATAGCATTGGAAGAAAAGATCAGCTTGCTGTCGGCCGGTTGCATTTAACGAGGAATCGACTCCGCTTCCCTGAATAATACCTTGCAGATTATAATCAGTTTGGCCGTGACGAAGTAAGTAAACTTTTTTGATACTCAATTTTAATCTACTTTTGTTTGGCGCAAAATACGAATAATATCAGTTAGAAAGCGAATCGAAAAAGAATGAAAAAAGCTGATTATACGCTCGAAATATTGAATAGTTGGAACCAGAATACCTTAGGCGGACACCTGGGTATGGAGTTTACCGAAATTGGGGAAGATTATTTATGCGGCAAAATGCCCGTAGACCATCGCACGCATCAACCAATGGGTCTTTTACACGGGGGAGCTTCTGCTGCTCTGGCCGAAACGTTGGGTAGTGTGGCCGGTTTAATGCAAGTAGATTCGGAGAAACAAGCTTGTGTTGGTATTGAAATAAATGCGAATCATTTAAAAAGTGTGCGGAATGGATTTGTTTACGGCAAAGCTGCTGCCGTGCATATAGGCAAAAAAACGCATGTTTGGGATATTCGCATTACTAATAACAACGGCGATTTAGTTTGTGTGAGCCGTTTAACTTTGGCCGTTTTAGACCGGGCGAATGGATAAAAATTGCTGAATATTGAAAAATTAAGTATAAATATCCTACTACAATAAAAAGTAAAAAGCTAGTTTAATTAGAGTTTTGTTAGGTTTTGTAAAAGACAGAGAATGAACAAAGCAGAGGTATTAATTATTAAGTACTTCGATGAAATTAGTTAAGATTTATATGTAAAGTAAGTTGGGAAGCATTTAAAATTTACTAAACCAGCAACGAACAACTACTTATTCTATCAAAAGTTTAATTAGGTCTGGTACTTCTAATAGTGAGTTAAAAGAAATATTATAAACTGAGTGAACTTAGAAGGCGATTACAAAGTCATATTAAAAGCTTTATTTGCAACAGCTATCCGGTTTCAGTTACCTGTAGCGGTTTGGCGTTTACCCGGCAGCAATAGCGAAATTAAATTATGCGTTTCTTTACGCCCTGCCCAAACTTCTTGCGAAGTACCCCAGCTCGAATCAGGCACTTCAGGTTTTGCTTTTTATCCTTTTCAGGTTTCCGAAAAATATCCGGCGCAATTTATAAAAGCAGATATTACGTACAGCAGTTTATTGGCGAAGTTAAAGTTTAACTTTAAGTTAAACGAAAATCCGGATTATGTAGCCTTGGTGCAACGATTGCAAGATTACTTTGCTAAAATTAAAGAAAGTGCTTCAGCGAATAACTGGCATGTTAGTCGGAAAGTGAAGCCGCATCAAACCCCCGAATGCGAGTTTAAGCAATTAGTGGAAGAAGGAATTAAGGCTATTGAAGCCGGCTTAATGGAAAAAGTGGTGTTATCGCGGGTTCGGGTCACTGAGCTTTCTGCCGGATTTGACGTGGTAGATACTTTTATTAAGTTGCAGGAAACTTACCCAAATGCTTTTACTTCCCTGGTTTCTATTCCGGATACTGGTACCTGGATGGGCGCTTCGCCGGAAATATTGGTGCAGGTTTCCTCCAATAAAATTTTTAAAACCGTAGCCTTGGCTGGTACGCAACCCTTAACGCCGGGTAGTAATCCGGCCAAGGCCATGTGGCAGCAAAAAGAAATTGAAGAGCAATCTATGGTGGAGCGCTATATTCTTAATTGTTTTAAAAGCATTCGCCTCCGGGAGTACCAGGAAACAGGTCCGCGCACGGTAGTAGCAGGTAATTTAATGCACTTGCGTACCGATTTTACCGTGAATATGAATGAGGAAACTTTTCCAACTTTAGGTACTCAAATGTTACAGCTTCTTCATCCAACCTCGGCCGTTTGCGGCATGCCCAAAGAACCCGCCACTGCTTTTATTCTGCAAAAAGAAAGGTATGATCGGGCGTATTTTAGCGGTTTTCTTGGTCCGGTAAATATTAACGGCGAATCTAATATTTACGTAAACCTGCGTTGCACCCAATTTTTAGAGCAAGTAGCGCTTACATATGCCGGAGCCGGTATTACCACGGAGTCGGAACCCGATAAAGAATGGATGGAAACCCGTATGAAAATGGACACCATGCGGCAAGTTTTCCGTATTCAACCCTCATGAACTTACAAGCTGTTTTTGATATTGCTGAAATTTGCGCCCAGCACGGCATTAAAAATGTTATTCTCTCGCCCGGCTCGCGCTGTGCGCCTTTAACTTTGGCCTTTGTCCGGCACCCAAAAATTCAGGTACGAACCATCAGCGACGAACGGGCAGCTGCTTTTATAGGATTAGGCATAGCCTTAACTACGCACCAACCGGTGGCTTTGGTATGTACCTCGGGTACGGCCGTTTTAAATTATGGTCCAGCTATTGCCGAAGCTTTTTACCAACAAGTACCCTTACTGGTTTTTACCGCCGACCGCCCCTTCGAATGGATTGATCAACTGGATGGTCAGACGATCCGGCAGGAAAACATTTATGGGGCACATATTAAGCGTAGTTTTACTTTCCCCGTAGATACGCAACATCCGGACGCTAATTGGTTTGCACAACGGATACTTTCTGAAGCTATTCTGGAAACTAAAGCTTACCCACCGGGTCCGGTGCAGGTAAACGTGCCTTTGCGGGAACCGTTTTATCCCAAACCCGGCGAAACAATGGCGTTTAATCCGGAAGTAAAAGTTATAAAAGAATGGCACAATGCCTATGCTTTAACCAAAGCGCAACAAGACCAACTGCAAAAAGAATTACTAAATTTTTCTAAAATCTTAGTTGTAGCCGGACAACAAGCAAAAGAAACAGCTACGCAAGCTGGTTTACAATCTTTTGTTCGCGCAACAGGGGCAGTAATGGTGGCGGATATTATTAGTAACCAGCATACTTTACCCGAGGCTATCCGATACCACGATGTTTTCTTAAACGGGGAAAGCACAAAAAAAGCAGATGATTTACAACCAGATTTATTAATTTCATTTGGTTTATCTAATATCTCGAAGAACTTAAAATTATTTTTAAGAGATTTCCCGGCCCGGGAACATTGGCACTTGCAACCTGCCGGTACCGCCGCCGATCCTTTTCAGTCGCTTACGCGCATAATTAGGTGTGCTCCGCAAAGCTTTTTTACGCAAGCATCAACTAATAAAGAAACCGTTAATAAAAGCTACCAAACAGAATGGCGAACGCAGGAAGAATTAGCGGCTGATTATCTGCAAGCGTTTCTAGGCCAAAACTATTTTAATGAATTTACTGCATTTGCCCGGATCTTACAGCACTTACCGGATAACAGTATTTTACATGTAGCTAATAGCATGGCCGTGCGGTACGCGAATATAATCGGGTTAAAACCCGAACAAAATATTAGTGTATTTGCAAACAGAGGTACCAGCGGCATTGATGGTTGCACCAGCACCGCAGTAGGCAGTGCGCTTAGCACTCATCAAATAGTTACTTTAGTAACCGGAGATTTAGCATTTTTTTATGACCGCAATGGGTTATGGCATAATTACTTGCCGAATAACTTGCGTATTATTCTTTTAAATAACCACGCTGGCGGCATTTTTAGGCTGATTGATGGACCGCGCCAGCAACCGGAACTAGCAGAATTCTTCGAAACATACCAAGGTCTAAACGCCCAATTAACAGCACAGGAGTTTAATTTAAAATATTACCCTTGCGAAAACTTGCAGCAATTGACCGAAAACCTAGCTAATTTTTGGAATAACGGCCCAGGCATATTAGAAATATTTACTAAAAGCGAAGAAAACGCTGATTTTTTTCAATTGTACCGACAGCAATCTCCTTTCAAGAGCAAGTAACTTTGTTTCAATAACTTAGTCTTAGTGTCATTTTAAATCGTATATTTGGTTAGACGCTTTAAAATCATTAGGATTATGGAAGTAACGCACAAAATTGAGCTGTGGGCCGATCGGCATCATCCCATTTGGCTCGACTTTATCCGATTTGGTCTCGGAATCTTCCTCTTCGTCAAAGGGCTGATATTTATCAGCGACATCGCCGTGTTAGAAAGGTTGTTGATTAACATTAACATGGACTGGTCTTCTTTTTGGTTTGCGCACTACATTGCTTTTGCGCATTTAGTAGGTGGTTTACTCATTGCGATGGGCCTGGTAACCCGACTTGCTGTTTTATTCCAACTTCCTATTCTGGTGGGAGCAGTACTTTTTGTACGACCCGGTTTAGAATACGGATCCATTAATACCGAATGGTGGGTTTCGGCATTAACACTCTGCTTATTGATTGTATTCTTCATTTTCGATTCCGGCCGGTGGTCTATTGACCATTACATGCGTACTCACCGAGAGGTTTAATTTCAAATGGATCAGTAGTTTAATTACTTTAAATTAAAGTGCTATGGAAATTACTCAAAAAATTGAAAACTGGGCCTCTACGCATTATCCTGCCTGGTTTGATTTTGTACGAATGGGCTTAGGAGTTTTTCTGTTTGTGAAAGGCTTTATTGTTCTTAGCCAAATTGAATCCGTACAAATTTTTATTTCCAACATTAATGCTTTAAATGGGACAAGTTTAAATTGGAATGCCCAAGTATTAATTCAGTTTATTGCGTACATGCACATTATTGGCGGTTTGTTTATTGCTTTAGGATTTCTTACCCGCATAGCCATTTTTTTCCAGATTCCAATTTTATTAGGCGCGGTTCTCTTTACCATGCCTGGTATCCGGATGGCGTCTGACAACAACATGGCGCAGGGCGGTATCAATTTTGTTTGGTCAGAAATCCAGTTAAATACTACAACCGCCGAATGGTGGACTGCCTTATTTACCTTAATACTCCTTATCAGTTGTTTTATTATTGGTTCCGGCCCTTGGTCTGTGGATAAATATCTGGAACATTATGAAGAAACCTGAATTTGAGGTAAAAAGCTAATTTCAAGCAACTTAAAGGCAAACGCCTGAAGTAAAACAACAGCCACTGCAACCTTTAGCGGTGGCTGTTGTTTTATAATCCATTATTTATCCGTTTTATTTTTCCGGCGTATACTCTACCTTCGGACGCATTTAAAAATTGGAGTTAGCTAATATCAAAAACCTATGCAAAGTAAGTACAACTGGCAAACCCTTAAAGATTATAAAGAAATTCTGTTTTCGTATTTCCAAGGAATTGCGAAAATAAGTATAAACCGGCCGCACAAGCACAATGCCTTTACGCCTCTTACGGTTCAGGAAATGAGCGATGCCATGGAACTTGCCCGCCAAAACCCGGAAATAGGAGTAATTATTATTACCGGCGAAGGAGGACAAGCTTTTTGCAGTGGCGGCGACCAAAGCGTACGCGGTCACGGGGGTTATATTGGCGAAGATGCAGTGCCCCGTTTAAACGTTTTGGATTTACAAATGCAAATTCGTCGTATTCCAAAACCAGTTATTGCGATGGTGGCCGGGTGGGCCATTGGCGGTGGCCATGTATTGCACGTAGTTTGTGATTTAAGTATTGCCGCCGACAACGCTAGGTTCGGCCAAACTGGCCCTAAGGTTGGTTCTTTTGATGGTGGTTTTGGTGCTTCTTATTTAGCCCGCATAGTGGGCCAGAAAAAAGCCCGTGAAATCTGGTTCTTGTGCGACCAATACAATGCCCAAGAAGCTTTGGATATGGGTTTAGTAAATAAAGTAGTTCCCCTTGACCAACTCGAAGAAACAACTGTAGAATGGTGCCGGAAAATACTGGAAAAAAGCCCTATTGCTCTGCGGATGTTAAAATCTGCTTTTAATGCCGAACTCGACGGACAAGCGGGTATTCAGGAATTAGCGGGTAATGCTACTTTACTCTACTACCTATCCGACGAAGCCAAAGAAGGTAAAAATTCTTTCTTGGAAAAACGGAAACCCGACTTTTCGAAATTCCCTAAATTCCCTTGATTTTAGTTGTTAGTTTCTGGTTTATAGTTTAAAATAATTTGTAGCACATGTTAAGGTTGATTCTAGAAATACTTCTTGGGAATTCTTTTGATTAAACAAGAGCAGGCAAAAAGTCGCTTTAACTTTATGTAATTTTTCTAAGTACTAAAAACTTATAAAAATCAAACAACTTATAACCAATAACTAACAACCAGCAACTAACAACGAATTATGGATCACCTGCTGCTTAACGGGAAGAAGTTTTACTACGAGGAAATTGCTAATTACTCGTTCCGGAATAGCATACCCTTGAATGGGTACGAAGTTACTACCCTGGAATTTTGTCGAAACTGGCTGAATGGGGTTCAGGAAATTGCTATTAATACTTCTGGCTCCACGGGTGCTCCCAAATTAATTACTTTAACCCGGGCTCAAATGATTGCCAGTGCACAAAATACGTTGCTGGCGTTAAACTTACAAGAAAATGACCGGACATTAGTTTGCTTAAACACCGAGTACATTGGTGGTATGATGATGCTGGTTCGCGGGTTAGTGGGCAATTTACATTTAACGATAATCGAGCCTATTGGAAATCCTTTTAAATATTTACCTCCTAATGGTCCGGATGAATATGACTTTGGCTCCTTCGTGCCCCTGCAATTACAGGCAATAATAACAGAGTCGCCGGAAAAGAAATATTTATTAGACCAGATGAAAGGCATTTTGGTGGGTGGGGCTGTTGTGAATGATATATTATATAAGCAAATTCAGAATATTGCTGCGCCCGTTTATCACACCTACGGCATGACCGAAACATCGTCGCATGTGGCTTTAAAGCGTTTAAACGGGAGCAAACCTGATTCTTACTTTAAGGCAGCTAGTTCTGTAAAACTAGGCTTGGATGAACGAGGCTGCTTGACCATTATAGGTAATCTAACAAATGATCAATTAATTACTACCAACGATCTCGCAAACCTTATTTCAGAACATGAATTTGAATGGTTAGGCCGGGTAGATAATACCATTAATAGCGGTGGAGTAAAGGTTCAGGCCGAAAAAGTAGAAGTAGCTTTAGCGCAAGCATTACTAGAGTTAGATCTAAATTATCGTTCTTTTATTACTCCATTACCCGATGCTAAACTAGGCCAACGTATTGTAGCTGTACTCGAAGGAGAAAAGTTAGAAAACACCAAAGAAGAATCTATTCAAAAACATTTACAGCAAATACTCAATAAGTACGAAATACCAAAAGCATTTAAATACATTGCTAATTTCTGCACTACTGCTTCTGGTAAAATAGATAAACCAGCAACTTTAAAAAGCTTAATTTAATTACTTTTTTAAATCCTATTCTGAACCTGAACCTAGTTAAGTAAAGGGATAGATGTATCAAAATGTTTGATTTCAGTGTAATTAAATGAATATCATTTTCCTAATACAACAATCTAGTGCCTGCCCTTCAGTTTGTCTATATTTTCTATTTTTACCATTAGTAATAAAATAGGTAAACAATTCCTTTCTCCAATTTTAAGTAAAATGTCAGAATTAAATTTAAGTTATTTTTGAGTTAAGTAGGGGAATGAAAGATTTTTATAAACTTAAAACCTATAACTTAAAACGTATTACTTACTTATCTGCCTATCGTAAATAGTATTATTTAGCTAAGCTAGATTTTATTATGAGAACAGAAATTTCTTTTCCCAGAAATCCGGCTGCCACTTTACAAAATTTTTTTCAGGTTTTTCCTGGAAGCCGGTTAGTGGATATAGTAATAAGTACGGTGGAATAAAATATTCGCCTGGACTTGGATATAAGTACCACTACTAATCAGGAAATAAAGACGGCAATAATCCGGGTGGTGTTAACAGGCAATCCTACGTTATTTTATACCAGCTACACTGAAACAAGTGCAGCCCGCCGCAAAGTAACCGATCCCGTAACTATCCTGAGCAGTGAACCGGAACTACTAGGCGCCATTGCTTCCGGACCTCATACTCTTGTTTTGTTCTGCCGTTCCCGCCACATTATTGCGGCCGGCGAATTGCATCTATCTTTTACTAATTTTAATTTGTACGACGAAGATTATGGTTGACTTAATGTAAGTAGATGGATTAAATAGCTAAGAAAGTGCTTTAATTGTACTTAATTTATCGGTTTACGTAAGAGCCTTTGGTAATAAAAATAGAAGTATAAAAAATTTGTAATTCAAGAATAGTAGAATGAACAATAACGCAACTAAATCTAACCGCTGGACTTTAGCCGGAAAGCGGGCCTTGGTTACGGGTGGTACCAAAGGTATCGGCCGAGCCATTGCCGAAGAGTTTTTACAGTTAGGAGCCGAGGTTTTAATTGTTGCCCGAAAACAAGCCGAACTGGATGCTTTATTAGCAGAGTGGCGGGAACAAGATTTGCAAGCCAGTGGAATTTCCGCGGACTTAAGCCGGTCGGCAGATAGGGTGCAGCTCTCCGAATATATCACCGAAAATTGGGGAAAGCTGGACATTTTAGTAAATAATGTTGGTACTAATATCCGGAAAAAAACTGTTGCTTATTCGGAGAAAGAATACCAGTTACTATTAGATACGAACCTTACTTCGGCTTTTCATTTAAGCCAGTTATTGTTCCCGGCACTTAAACAAGCCGAACAAGGCAATATTATTCAAATATCTTCGGTTTCCGGTTTAAATCACCTGCGTACGGGTGCTATTTACGGCATGACCAAAGCCGCTATGATTCAATTAACCAAGAATTTAGCCGTAGAATGGGCCAGCGATAATATTCGGGTTAATGCCTTAGCTCCCTGGTACATCCGGACTCCCTTGGCCGATGCTGTTTTGCAAAATCAAGATTATTTAAACGATGTACTTAGCCGCACGCCCATGGGCCGGGTAGGCGAACCAGCAGAGGTAGCTGCTGCTGCTGCTTTTCTATGTATGCCGGCAGCCAGTTACATAACCGGGCAGTGCCTGGCTATTGATGGCGGTTTTTCAGTTTATGGGTTTTAATTAAAACCGTCAATATAGTACTTTACTAAAACGTACCTCGATTAGATTTTTATCTATACTTATCACACCAAAATAGCTACATGTCATCTACCAAAATTGCGCTCATAACTTACAACGATCAAGGAAAATACAATTCTTCGGTGGAGAACGAAGACACTGTTTTATTTAACTTTTTAAAGTATAAAGGCCTGGATTTAACTTTTGAAGTATGGAACGATCCGTTGGTAAAGTGGGAGCAATATGATTTACTAATTCTAAAATCGCCCTGGGATTATTTTGATTACATTCTGGATTTTAGAGACTGGCTGGATGTAATTGAGCAGAAAAATATCCGGATGTTAAATCCTTTAAAAACTGTAAGATGGAATACCGATAAACATTATTTACACGAAATTGCTGCGGCCGGTTTTACTATTACACCAAGTGTTTTGATTGAACCCGGCCAGGCTTTTAAAATGGATAAGCTTTTCCGGCAATTTGGGACGGATAAAATTATTATTAAACCTTGCGTAAGCGGAGGCGCAAAAAATACTTTTGCCATTACCCGCGAAACTGCCGAAGAACAAGCCATAAAACTAAACGCCTTGTTTGCTCAGGAAGCTTTTCTGGCTCAGCCTTTTTTATCGGAGGTGCAAACCCAGGGCGAGTGGTCGTTCGTGTATTTTAATGGAAATTTTAGTCACTGTTTGTTAAAAACACCCCAGGAAGGAGATTTTCGGGTGCAGCATTATTTAGGAGGAAGCATCTACCCTACCGATCCGCCGGCGCACCTGCTGGTGGAGGCGAGTGGTATTGTGCAAAAATTTGCCTCAGATTGCCTGTACGCCCGGGTAGATGGTTTAGAGGTAAACGGTAGTTTTATGTTGATGGAATTGGAATTAATAGAGCCCTTTTTGTTCCTATTTACCTGCGAAAACTCATTAAATAATTATTACAGAGCCCTGCAACAATTAACCGAACAAGGTTAAATGGCAAAGAATAAGTACTTTAATAAATTAAATTTGAGTTAATAAATTTACCAATAATTTAGATTTTACTAATCGAACAACTATTTAGGTTAAAGGGTGTTAGACTGTTTTAATTTAAAATGCTGATCCACAATGTCAGAAATTTTTTGCGACGTTAAAGGCTTGGTTAAGTAATAAGGTATTCCTAAACCTTTTGCCTGTTCCAAATCACGGGTATTTTGCGAAGTAGTAAGCATAACAATGAGGCTGAAAGAAAACTCGGGTCGCTGTTTGTATTCCGCAAAAAATTCGAATCCATCCATACCCGGCATTTTAATATCGAGCAGAATAAGCTCCGGTAGTTGCTCACCAGTATTTAAACGTTCCTGAAGTAAATTTAAAGCAGCACGACCATCACGGGCAGTTAAAAGTTCTTGAACAATATTTAATTTATCTAATAGCAGACGATTAATAAAGCAGGTTGTTTCGTTATCATCAACTAATAATACACAATTAAGCTTATTCATAAAGTACTCGGATCTTTATATAAAAAAAAGCTACTCACCAATAAATAGCTAAATACAAATATCCGGATAATAATAATTAACTCATAATATGTTTTAATATTTAGATAAATTCATGTTTCATTATACAATTACTGCATGTTCTTCTGAAACTTTAAAACGTAACCAAATTAATATCCTATAAACCAGGTTTAAGGTTTATTATTAATAAAAAAAAGTAAATTTTAGAAAAGGATTAGTAAATATTACTTTTAAAAGGAACTCTTACTTTGCACAAGTAAATCTTGTTTTTGGGCTGTGCAAACGGCAAATGAAAATCCTTGCTGGATGGCATAGGCTCCGTACTCCCCTTTTTTATTCAAAGCTAAAAATCCTACTTGCAGATCCTTTACCTTATCTGGTTTCTTGTTAATGATCCGTTGTACTGCGGCTTTACAGGCCGCTTCGGGAGTGTATCCTTGTCGCATTAACTCTACCACCAAAAAGCTGCCAACATTCCGGATAACTTCTTCGCCTACACCCGTAGAAGTCGCTCCTCCCACTTCGTTGTCGATGTACAGGCCGGCCCCTATAATAGGACTATCTCCTACCCTTCCGTGCAATTTAAAAGCCATGCCGCTGGTAGTACAAGCTCCGGACATATTACCCTTTGCATCCAGGGCCAGCATACCAATTGTATCGTGGTTAAATTTATTACCCGGTAACTTATCCGGACGATACAATTTATTTTCGACGTTTATGGTAGGTTTGTACTTCGCTTCTTTTAACCATTCCCGCCAGGCTTTCTCCGATTCGGGGGTAAGTAATTTTGTTTTTTTAAATCCGTTTTCTATCGCAAATTGAGTTGCTCCCGCTCCTACTAAAAGTACATGGGGCGTTTTCTCCATTACCAACCGAGCAACTGAAATAGGGTGATCAATATTTTCCATTGCTGCCACCGCACCGCAATTTCCTTGTTCATCCATAATGCAGGCATCTAAAGTTACGTAACCATCACGGTCCGGATAACCAGCCCGACCCACACTATGGTTATTTAAATCGGCTTCTGGTATTCGGGCACCTGCTTCCACCGCATCCAAAGCCCTTCCTCCATTACTCAAAATTTTCCAGGCGGCCTGGTTGGCGGGAATGCCAAAATCCCAGGTTGATATAACAATGGGAGCTGATGGAACCGGCTGGCTCGTGGGAAGAAAAGAAGCAAAAGCAGAGCGATCAAAAGCCAGCAGCGACATACCCAGCGAAGAAGCTTTTATAAATTTACGACGGCCAAGGAAAGACATATTTTTAATTTGTGGTGGTAAACTGAATTAGTTAGAAGATCTGGTTTAGAAACTTTCTTCGCAAATAATTAAATAAAAGAATTTAAATAATAAATGTTAAATGCGAAGTTAACGAGCTTGTTAAAGTTAAGCCCCGTGCATGTCCGCCAGCAATCTTTATTTAATTATTCGATTTTCTATAACAAGTAAAACATCCGGAATGCTGATCCGGAACAAGGCAGCAAATTGCTTTACCCTAATATAGTAAAATAATCAACTACTCTTTAATAGTTTGAACAAGTCCGTCCTGGTTTAGGCTGTAAGTAACCGGATCGTTACCTTTAATAAAAGCCATAAACTGATACGTATTGGCTTCTAATCTTATTTGATTCATCTGACTATCTACTTTAACCTGGTTATTTTTTATTCCTAAGTCAGATAGCGAGGCCGCATAGCGCCGGTTTTTCCGGAAATACTCTTTTTGCAAGTAGTAAATTTGCCAAAGATGCTGTTTTAGTTTTTCGGCGTAAGGTAAAGTAAAAGCAGAAGTTGGTTTTTTTGTTACTGGCTTGCGGGTAAAATATAAGTAACCCCACAGCTCCGGAAAGTGCATATTGATGAGGCCTTGAGGTGACCAAACCCAATTATGTTCCGGTAAAGGTTTGCCGTTGGGGCCGGTAACTTTAACGTATTTGCCTTGTTGCACAACGGCGTCCCATTGTACCCGCGAGAAATTAATGCGCCAGTTGGTTTCTTCTTCAATCCGGTTAGATCTGCCAGTAGAAGTAAGCGTACGAAGAGGAATTGCCATTTCCACGGTCCATCCCTTATCTGTATCGTTCGGGTTGTTAAGAGTTCCCTGCACTTGCACCGCCGAGCGCATTCCTACAGCTTGCCAGGGAATTATTGCCCGACCCCCATTCCGGTACGGCTTGGTCATAAACAAATCGAAGATGGTATTATAGGCGTTTACTTCTATTTCGTAATAATTATGGGTATCGTTATCCGGATCAATAAAAATCTCAAAATCGTGATCGTAATAAACAATCGTATCGTGTTGCTTTAAAGTGGCCCATACGTGAGGGTCTTGAAGTTCGGCGGCAATAAACAGGCAGGTATCATTCCACAACATTTTAACCCGGGTATTCCAGGTAGGCTTCGGCTTTTGTTTTCCTTCAATATCAATAAAGTTATTTGTCCAGGTAGCGGCTTGCCAAGCGCTCTCATTTAAATTTCCATCAATGGTTGGCGCTTCCGAAGTGAAAGAAGTAAGGTAATGTTGCGGAGTGCTAAATATGTAATCTTTATTTGGTATAATGGCCTGAGCAGTACAGAAAACCTGCTGCAATAAAAAATATCCAAATAAAAACGCACCCTTCAATTTGGTAATTTTCACTTTATTCAATTTGATACCGGAGAAATAAATTATTTAAGCTAAAATGGTTTTAGTAAAATTACCTACCTGAATAAATTAGGCTATTACTTATAAAGGCGATAAAACTTTGCTTTTCATTTGAACCAGAGCTGCCGCCCCTAAAATTGCCCCGTTCCGCATGTGCGATTGTTCAATTATTAATTGCTTCTTTACTCGCTCAAATGGGAATTCCTCAACTCGTTGCTGCATGGCATCTTTAAAAAAAGGAAAACATTTACTCACCGATCCACCTAAAAAAATGGCCTCCGGGGCTAAAGCAAATAAAATCATTTTAATGGCTTCGCCGAGGTGTGTACCAAATTGTTCTAACATAGCAATAGCCCTGTTATCGCCTTTTACGGCTGCCTGGTGAACTTCCTGCCCTAAAACGCCAAACTGATTTTGAAAAAATTTGCCGCTGCAGTAATCTTCCAGGGTGCTATCCAGGTACGGAATACCACCAAACTCGCCCGCACTCGAAAAAGCCCCGGAATAAAGCTGGTTATTTAAAATTATACCTCCTCCAAACCCAGTCCCTAAAGTTAAACCCACCACATTTTTATAAGGCTGCGCCCGTCCGTATAATTTTTCGCCCAGTATAAAACTGTTGGCATCGTTGGTTAAGTAAACCGATTTGCGAAAGTAGTCTTCTAGGTAATTTTTAAGTGGAATCTCCGTAAAATCCGGAATATTCTGGACATCGCAAACTACTCCTTTTTCTTCATCTACCAAGCCCGGTACCCCTACCCCAATGCCCATAACATCGGGCTCCATTAATTGCTCAATGCTTTGCACCAGCTGATTTAATATTTCTTTCTTAGAAGCTTGAGCGGCCGTGGCTATTTTTAATTCTTTCGTTATTTTACCCGCTTCCACTAAGCCAATATGAATTTTGGTGCCGCCAATATCCAGCCCGATTATTTTATGTTCTGATAGCATATCCATTACACTCCAAGCTTTCGCTGCGTAATTAAGAAAGATTTTTTATAAACTTTAACTAGTAAGCAGAATAAGCTTTTCGTTTTTAGTATTCGATTTTAAAAGTTGCGGCTTGTTTTAAACTGCTCTTTTTTTGCAACTTAGTTGGTACCTGGATCTGGAGAGAATTACCTTTAAAGCGCCAGGTGAGTTTATCTGCTCGTCCGAGTAAGCTTACTTTTTTTACCTGATTTATTTTATTCAGAGGAATTTGCAAGGTGGCAGGTAAAGCAACGTCTTCTTTATCCGACAGCCAGAAGGCATAAATTACAGATTTACCTTTAGCCTGGGTGTAGTAAATATTCTGATGTTCATAAGGGGCAACGGAACGGCTAGCGTAAATTCCTTCGCCATTTATTTTCATCCAATCGCCAATTTGTTGCAGCCGATTATACGCTTCGGGTGCCCAATCACCTTCCGGACTAGGGCCAATATTTAGTAAAAAGTTACCGCCTCTGGATACAATTTTTACGAGTAATTGAATAAGCTGGTTCGTAGACTTATACTTATCGTTGGGTACAAAACTCCACGAATCGCCCATTGTCATACAGGTTTCCCAAGGGTAAGGCAAGGGTTCATCCGGTACGGTGTGTTCGGGAGTAGTATAATTTTCGAACTCGCCGGTTACGGTGCGATCTACCACGATTAAACCTGGTTGTTTTTCGCGGGCCATTTTAGCCACGCGGGCCATATCAATATCCTGTTCAAACGTAATGGCTTTTTGCCAATCCACTGCAGGATCAATGGTATTTTTAGGCCGTACCCAGCCGCCATCCAGCCAAAGAATATCTACGGCGCCATAATCCGTCATTAACTCGCCAATCTGGTTATAAGTAAAATCTTTAAATTTTTGCCAACGTTCCGGGTATTTAGCAGGATTATAATTTACGTTACGGTCTTTCGGCGGAAAGTAAGGCCACCAGTAATTTTCGTTGTGCCAATCAGGTTTAGAAAAATACGCGCCAATTAAAAAATCTTCTTTTCGGAATGCATTAAAAACTTCTTTGGTAATGTTGCTGCGCGGATTGGTCGCAAAGGCTGATTTGGAATCGGTAATTTTATAATCGCTTTGTTTTGTATCGAACATGGCAAAGCCATCATGGTGTTTGGTGGTAAAAACCATGTATTTCATACCGGCTGCCTTAGCCGCAGTAACCCATTTTTCCGGACTAAATTTTACCGGGTTAAATTCGGTTCGGATATTTTCGTACGCTTTTTTATAAGTAGTATAATCCGCCGCGTAAGGCCCTTTACGTTGGGTCCAGCCTTCGTCTTCGGGGCAGATACTCCAGCTTTCTACTATTCCCCACTGGCTGTAAGTGCCCCAATGCATAAAAACACCAAATTTTAAATCTTGCCAATTAGCAAGTTTGGCCTGCACTTTCGGGTCGGTGGGCGGTATGTAGTTGGTAGACGTATTATGCTGTTGCGCCCAACTGTTTAACAGGTATCCGAAGAAAAGTATAGTAGTAAAAAGTTTTCTCATTTCAGTTATCGTGAAGTATCAGATTTGAATCTTATGGGAGTACTGTGACCAAGCAAAAAATCAAATAAATGGCCGTTACTAAAGCTTCCTTATTAATTCAGGTTAACAAAGTAAGATAGTCATTAAAGTACCAGTTAGTAATACCTGTTGTGGGTTTATTTATCCTGCCTTTTAAATTTTAATATAGTTTCATACCTAAGGACGAAAAGGCGGGATTCACAAATAATTAAAATTTTGTACTTAAACTACATCCATTTGATCGAGTATCAAACATAGGAAAAAGAAATACAAAATAAAATTTTTAAATTGACTTGTGTGTACGGACACGCGATAAACTATCCTTAAATGTGTACGTACACATTTTAAAGTATTGCTAATGATCTAAAAACAAGCGAGTTCCTTAATATTATAATTTTTTCTTTAAAAAATGTTTTATCCTAATTAGATTATCATTTTATTTGTCTTCTATAAAAGTAGTTTTATTAGGAGGTTACTTTTAGTAAATTCTGCTAATAACCCTAAAATTGAGATCAAAATTAAAGAGCCCTAGTAGAAAAGATCCGTTTAAATGCTTTAAACTTCCATTATTTCTAAGGACCTGTATACTGGTTTTTGCTTAATAATTTAAAATGCCACACCCATTAACGCAAACAAACTTGACCCCACCGTGTTTTGCACCTAAAGCAAGTCTTACTTTCTCAATCTTTTTATTCCACTTTTAAACTTTCATTTATGTTGAAAAAAACCTTACACTTGTTTGTACTACTCCTGTTTCTAAGCTATGGATATAGCTTTGCGCAGGGTACTAAAGTAACCGGCAGGGTAACCGGATCCGATAATAGTCCTTTGGTGGGCGTAAGTATTCAGATCGACGGAACCACGCAAGGTGCTATTTCGGATGTAGAGGGCAATTACGCCCTAGAAGTACCTGGCAATGGTACCCTAATTTTTTCTTACATCGGTTATAAAAACCAAACCGTTCCCGTTAATAACCGCACGGTTATTAATGTGGTACTCGAAAGCGATGCTACCGCTTTACAAGAGGTTGTAGTTACGGCTTTGGGTATTAAAAAAGAAGAGCGTAAACTGGGCTATTCTGTATCTAAAGTAGGCGGCGAAGTATTAAACGTAGCCCGCGAAGCCAACGTAGCCAACTCTTTATCAGGTCGGGTTTCAGGCTTAAACGTAGCTGGTACCAGTGGCGGACCGGGTTCTTCTGCCCGGATTAACATTCGGGGGGTAACTTCGTTTTCTGGTAGTTCTTCACCTTTAATCGTTATCAACGGTGTGCCAATGGATAACTCAAACCGCGGTAGCTCCGGCGAATGGGGCGGTGCTGACCAAGGTGATGGTATTGGTAACATTAACCCGGATGATATTGAGACCATGACCGTTTTAAAAGGTTCTACAGCTTCGGCTTTGTACGGCTCCCGTGCGGCGAACGGTGTTATTCAAATTACTACCAAAAGCGGGGTAAAAGGAAAAACCACCATCGAGTACAACACTAACTTACAGTTCGACCGCGCCGTTGACAATACCGATTGGCAATATGAATACGGCCAGGGAACTCAAGGTGTAAGACCCGTTGACGTAGCTTCTGCGGCTTTATCAGGTCGTAATTCCTGGGGCGAGCGTCTGGATGGCGTACCTACCATTCAATCTGATGGACAATTACATCCTTACTCGGCGGTAAAAGATAATATTGAAAACTTTTACCGTACAGCAAGAACCTGGACTAACACCGTAGCTATTTCGGGTGGAGGCGACCGCGGCACTTACCGGTTATCGCTTTCGAACATGGATGGTCAGTCTATTTTGCGCAATAGCGGTCTGGATCGTAAAACGGTAAACTTTAACACCTCTTACGAACTTACCAAAAAGTTAAGCTTTAACTTAATGGCGAATTACATTGACCAAAAAGACAAAAACCGTCCGTATTTGAGTGATGCGCCCATGAACGCCAACAACATTGTATTCTTAGGAACTAACGTAGATCAGGCTAGCCTGGCCCCGGGTTACGATGCTTCGAATAATGGTTTAGAAACTGCCTGGAGTGATGATATTTACGCTACTAACCCTTGGTTCGTGGTAAATCAATTTAAAAATGATATCTCTCGTCGTCGTTTAATTTCAGCTATTTCGGCCCGTTATCAGTTCTTTGATTTTCTTTCGTTACAAGCCCGGATTGGTTACGATTTCTCCAGCGACCGTCGCTTTACTGTTAACCCATACGGTACCTTGTTCTCTTCAAACGGCGAAGGATCTCTGGAAGCTTTATACCAAGGCACCCGTTTAGAGTTAAATACCGATGCGTTGTTGTCGTTCAGCAAAAACATTAACGATGATTTCTCGATTGATGCTAGTGTAGGGGGTAACTTCCGTCGGAACAATACCGAAAGCACCCGTTTATATGGTAGTCAGTTTATTGTGCCTTACTTGTATACCCCAACCAACACCCGTACCCGGAACTCAGAATATTTGTACACGGCTCTGGAAACGCCATCGGTTTATTATACTGCCGATTTCAGCTACAAATATTTAACCTTAAGCACTACCGGCCGTTACGATACGTTCTCTTCTTTACCACGGGGCAACCGGAGCTTATTTACACCTTCGGTATCAGCTAGCTTTGTATTTTCTGACCTGCTGAACACCCCAGCCTTAAACTACGGTAAAATACGGGCTTCTTACGCTGAAACCAGTGGTGAGCCAGCCCAGCCATACCAAACTGCTTTTTACTACAATGTAAATAATCCAATCAATGGTGTAGCCCGCGGTTCTTTTGATTCCAAATTACCTAACGCTAACTTAAAACCTTTCAGCCTGAACGAATTTGAAGTTGGAGCAGAAATGAAGTTTTTAGATAACCGTTTAGGATTAGATGTTACTTACTTTGACCGCAAGACCGAAGGTGAAATTGTATCAGCTAGCTTGTCTTCAGCCACTGGCTTTAACAGCCGTTCCGTTAATTTAGGTTCTACTTCTAACCGGGGTATTGAGTTAATGGTATCAGGTAACCCAATTCGCTCGGCTTTTAACTGGAATACTTCCTTTAACTTTACTAAACTGAAGAACGAAGTTTTAGACATCGATCAGTCTGAGAATCCTTCGCCGCTGCAAACCGGTACTTACCGCCCATTAAATGGTAATATTTCTATCGTAAAAGGTTTACCTATTGCCCAGGTAATGGCTTACGATTACAAGCGCGACGCTAGTGGTAACGTTATTATTGGTGCCAATGGTGTTCCGTTACGCGGAGATTTAAAACCAATGGGTTCTGGTTTACCAAACTTGTACGGTGGCTGGAATAACGATTTCGCTTATAAAAACTTTAACCTGTCGTTCTTAATTGACTTTAAATACAACAATAAAGTGCTTTCAGCAACCGAGCATTACTCTTACATTCGGGGCTTAAACCAAGCAACTTTAGTAGGTCGTGAAACCGGCGTGGTAGCCGTAGGTGTAAAAGAAGATGGTAGCGTAAACGAAACAGTAGTTCCGGCTTACATTTACTATCCGCAATTAGCTAATAACGTTTCGGCTGTATCGGTACTGGATGGTAGCTTTATTAAATTCCGTCAATTAACCTTAGGTTACACCTTTACGCCTACTTTGTTAACCAAAACTCCATTCCAATCGATTGGTCTGTCTTTAGTTGGTCGTAATTTATTTACTATCATGAAGCACACCGATAACATCGATCCGGAAAACACCATTTCTTCCTTAGTAACTTACGCTGGAGTAGAAGGTGGTTCGCTGCCGTTTGCCAGAACGTACGGTTTTACTGTTAACGTTAAATTCAAATAATTTTCTGATGAAAAAGACTTTTCTATATTTAGCACTTGCTTCGGTACTGTTGGCCCCGGCTTGTTCCGAGGACCATTTAGACGAAGTAAATACGAATCCGAACGCTGCTAATGCTTCTCAGTTTAATCCTAACTTTTTGCTGGCCGATGCGCAGCTAGGTTTCTCTAACACGGGTTACGCGCAGTTATTGTATCAGGCAACGGGTATTCAGGCTTTAGCTAGTACGTACAATTATTATGGCAACGGTGACAAATACGTGAACGCTGGTAACTTTACCGATTACCAGGGCCGTATTTTTAATGATGGCTATTCCTCATTAAGCCGCTTAAATCAAGCCATTTTAATCGCGAACACTCAGGACCCAGCTCGTTTTAAAAATGTGATTGCTATCAGCAATATCATGCGGGTGTTGATTTTTCAGCGGATTACAGATACCTACGGCGACATTCCCTATACCGAAGCTTTACAAGCGGCTGAAGGTGTAACCGCACCGAAATACGATAAGCAGCAGGATATTTACATGGACTTGTTGCCGAAACTGGAAGCGGCCATAAACAGCCTGGATGCGGCGGCTCCTAAGCCAACCGGCGATCTTATTTATGCCGGTGATGTAGCCAAATGGAAAAAGTTTGGTTATTCTTTAATGGTTCGGGTAGCCATGCGTTTAACGAAAGTTGATCCGGCCGCGGCGCAATCCTGGACCGAAAAAGCAGCGGCATCCGGTACCTTTGCCAGCACCGCTGATAACGGTTTTATTATTACTGATGCGGCAAACGGCGATACGCAAAACAGCACCACCGGCGCACTACTTACTCCTGATGATTTCCGGGAAGTAAGATGGAGCAAAACCTTAATCGACTACTTAAAGGCACAAAACGATCCGCGTTTAGGCGTAATCGGTGAGATTCCGCAAGCGGGTGCCATTAACAACGCGAACCAAGGCTTAACCGGCAACACCAGCGCCGCAGTGCAGGTGGGTATGCCAAATGGTTACGATTTATCCGGAGGCGCTTTCGATATCCGGAAACACCCGAATTATCCAGGAGGAACTGGTACGGGTACCGACGTTGCCCCCTTGGGTAACTATTCTCGTCCGCGGGTAAATGTTTACATGAAACGGAATGGGGCAAACTTTATTCTGACTTACGCCGAAACCGAGTTCTTATTAGCGGAAGCGGCTACCCGGGGCTGGAACGTGGGCGGAACCGCAGCTGAACATTACGCAAATGGTTTACGTGGTGCCATGCAGTCGCTTACTCAGTTAGATGCCGCGGCAACTGTTAACGATGCTGCTATTTCCACTTACGTAACAGCCAATCCATTAAGCACGGAGAACCCGCTGAAGCAGATTAACGAACAATACTGGCTCGAAGCATCTACTACCTTTAACTTTATCGAAGGTTGGTTTAATTGGCGTCGTTCCGGTTACCCCGAGTTAACTCCGGTAAATTACCCTGGTAATGTTACCAATGCTACTATACCGCGCCGTATGATTTATCCGGCTTCGGAAATTTCAAACAACCCGGCCGGTTTACAATCGGGAGTTGCCAACCTGCAAGGCGGCGATTTACTTACCTCACGGGTTTGGTGGGATAAATAATTTACTTTTTTCTCTTTAATCAATAAAACAAGGCTACTATAATTAGTAGTCTTGTTTTATTATAAGGGTATCGGAAAGAGCTTTATAAATTATGTAGCTACAGTATAGCTTATAGTAAATATTATATTAATTTTTAGTACGGATTATTTATATTAACCGGAAAACTGCCTAAGTAATTTTCATGGAAAAGAAGAACATAAGAATTAAAGATATTGCACAATTAGCCGGCGTTTCCAGCGGCACCGTTGACCGGGTACTACACAACCGGGGGAAAGTTTCGGAGGAAGCCTTGCAGAAAGTTCTTCAGACTTTAAAAGAAATTGATTATAAACCTAACTTAATAGCGCGAACCCTAGGAACTAAAAAGAATTTCCGGATTGCCGTTATTATACCGGACCCGAGCTTAGACGAATATTGGGCTCATTCGGAGCTTGGTGTCCGGCAGGCAATAACGGATTGGCACCAATACGACGTTCAGATTAAAACTTACTTTTTCGACTTGTACCATAAGCATTCTTTCGAGCAAGTAACCCATTCCGTTTTTCACGCCAAACCCGACGGAGTAGTAATTGCCCCTATTTTTTACCACGAAGCTTTACCTTTTTTGCAGCAATGTCAGGCAAATAAAATTCCGTTTACAGTTTTCAATACCAATATTCCGGAAGTAGCCCCTTTAAGTTTTATTGGCCAGAATTTATACGAAAGCGGGCGGGTAGCCGCCGAACTAATGTGTTTAGGCAACTTAACAGAAGGCATTTTTGCCATTTTACATATTAACGAAGACAGCGTTAATTCCATTCACCTCCTGGACAAGCAAAAAGGTTTTGAGGAGTATGTACAAGAAAAAAAATTACCTGATGTTAAAATAAAAGTTTTAAATATTAAGGATACCGAAGATCCAAAAGACACCAAAGGTATTCATGAATTATTGTTAGATGATACTTTAGCGGGAGTGTATGTTACAACTTCCAAAGGTGTATCGTTTATTGCTGAATTGTTATACCAGAAAAAGCAAAAAGCGCCCAGGCTAATTGGCTACGATTTGTTGCCGGAAAATATTAAATACCTGGAAGCCGGAACAATTAGTTTTTTGATTAATCAGAATGCCAAACACCAAACTTTTTTAGGTGTTCAGCAATTGGTAAATTATTTATTTCTAAAAAAAGAACCGCCACAAAATAACCTGCTCCCCCTGGAAATTATAACCAAGGAAAATCTAAGTTCCTATCTTCGGTCAGCGGTTCCCCATTTTTAAGGTTGCGTTAAGGTCATAAGTGGAGTTTTGCCTTGCTCTGCTTATTATTTGAATTTTACTAAAAAGCTTTTACTGGCAGCATATTCCGTCTAAAAGTAAACGGTACGAAGAATATTGTATACTAATTGCCGGATTGTTTTTTTACTTCTCGAATTTTATAGTACCAATTGCCGCCGAATATTTCCGGTTTAAACTGTCTTGCACAATAATCATAGCTTCCTCATTCTGAATAATAGCTTTATTAATCGGAGCCGAAGCAAAAAGGTAAAAATAATCGGTAGGCATTTTTACTAAAAATTCAGAGGACACTACCCGATTAGTTTTGTCGATGGTAGTTTTGTGCAGGTACCCTTGGTCTTTTACTCTACGATTAGCGAAGCCCGACTTTTTAATTTTAGTAGTATCTATCGAATTTAACACGCTGCCAATGGCGGCATAAGGTACCTGGTCCGGGTTATCGTTACCACCACTATAAAACAGTATTTTTTGCGGCGTTTGTTCGGTGAGCATGGCCGCGTACTTTTTAAATTTTTTATTCGCAAACTGCTGCAGGCTTTTTTTATGTGGTACCACATTTTTGCTTTCCGGCAGCACAATAGATAAAGGTAACTCCTCATTTTTGTATTGGTTACTGGTTAATAATGGAGTGGTGCACCCAATAATTAATAAGCTAGAAAGTGCGGCGGTAACAATTTGCTTCATAGGTTAGATTTTGCTTTAAGTACGATTACGCAGAATATTTCTCAGTAGGTTTTAAAATCTGGCTATACGCAGTTGAAGAAAAACAGTAAGCAAAAGTTTATAATTTGAGAATTTAATTATCTGTTTGCGCCTAAAAAACAGTATAAAAGCCAATTCTGCCTAATTTTTATGAAAATCTAAACAGGATGGAGCAGGATAGTTTACTTTTTCAAATCTTCTACATTTCATAGTTTCCTTACATTAAATTGTTAAGCCAAACTTTCTACAACCCACTCCTCCATGCAGGTTATTCTCGGACTCTTATATCATTTTATCGGCGGTTTTGCCTCGGGCAGTTTTTATATACCTTACAATAAAGTAAAAAAGTGGGCCTGGGAAAGTTATTGGTTAGTGGGTGGTTTCTTTTCCTGGTTAATTGTGCCTCCCCTGGGAGCCGCACTAACTGCGCCCGGTTATTTAGAAACTTTAACCACTACCGAGAGTTCTACTTTATTCTACACCTACCTGATGGGCTTGCTCTGGGGAATTGGTGGTTTAACTTTTGGCTTAACCATGCGGTACTTGGGGCTTTCGTTGGGAATGGCTATTGTACTAGGATTTTGCGCCGCTTTCGGCACCCTTATTCCGCCGGTATTTTATGAATTTTTTGGCAGATCGGGTAACGCTAAAACCATAACCGAATTATTAAGCACTACCTCCGGGCTGGTTATTTTTGCGGGAGTTTTATTGTGTTTAGTAGGTATTGGCATTTGCGGTAAAGCGGGTACTTTAAAAGAAAAAGAATTATCTGCTGAACAAAAAACCGCTAATATCAAGGAATTTAACTTTCCTAAAGGGTTAATCGTAGCCATTTTTTCGGGAGTACTAAGCGCTTTTATGTCCTTTGGTTACGAAACGGGTAAACCCATTGCCGAAGCTACTGTGGCCCGCGGTATTGACCCACTTTGGCAAAACAACCCCACCTTAGTCGTTATTTTATTAGGCGGTTTAACCACTAATTTTATTTGGTGTTTGTACCTGAATATTCGAAATAAAACGGGCGGCGATTACATTAATACTCAAACGCCTTTAGCTAAAAATTATTTATTTTCGGCTATTGCCGGTACCACCTGGTATTTACAATTCTTTTTTTACGGTATGGGCGAGAGTTTATTTTCGGCTAATGGCCTGGGCTTTTCTAGCTGGACCCTGCACATGGCTTTTATTATAATCGTGAGTAATATCTGGGGTATTTATTTTAACGAATGGAAGGGAGCCAGCCCAAGAACCATGCGGGTAATTATTTTAGGAATAGCTACTGTTATTGCCTCCACCATGGTAGTAGGCTACGGTAACTACCTGGCATCATAGCGGGACATTTAGAGGTAAAATAACCTGCTATATAGGCTGGTATTTAAATTATTTCGCAGATATCCCCGGATAGTACAGGATGGCTAATTTGATGGCTCTAATTAAATTCACTTATTCCTTACCGGCATTGGCCTTTATTTTAAAAATTTTGTAATTGCCGGTATTTAACAAACCATATTTACTGCTTTTATATTTTATACGTAGTATTTACCTGTTAACCCATCTTTTGGCATTAAAAAAACTAAAAATACCTATGAACATGGATAATTCGGCCGCAACCACCACATTTAAATACGTAAGTTATCTTTGGGATGAGCAAGAAGCTAGTGCTTTACAACACGACGAGGTAGCTCTGTTAATTTACCGATCTAATTTATTGGGGGCTGACCTCCGTTTAACGAATTATGCCGGGGGCAATACCAGTTGTAAGGTGTATCAACCAGACCCATTAACCGGACAAGACGTTGAAGTAATGTGGGTAAAAGGTTCCGGCGGTGACCTGGGTACTTTAAAGAAAAGCGGTTTAGCCGCTTTGTACGTCGATAAGTTACACAGCCTTAAAAATCGTTACCGGGGCCTGGCCCACGAAGACGAAATGGTAGCTTTGTTTAACCATTGTATCTATGACTTAGATTCAAAAGCGCCTTCTATTGATACTCCTTTGCACGCATTTTTGCCTTTTAAACACATTGACCACCTGCATCCGGATGCAATTATAGCCATTGCAGCAGCAAAAGACGGCGAGCAAATTACTAAAGAATTATTCGGTGGCAAAGTTGCCTGGGTACCGTGGCAGCGGCCCGGTTTTGATTTAGGCCTGCAAATGGAAAAAGCAGTGCAGGACAATCCGGGCATTACGGGTATAATTCTGGGCAGTCATGGTTTATTTACCTGGGGCGATACCGCTTATGAAAGCTACATTAATACTCTGGAAACCATTGAAAAAGCATCAGAATACTTGCAACAAAATTACGGCAAAAAACGGCCAAATTTTGGTGGTGCTAAATTAAATTCTTTACCCTCCGAAGAACGCTTAAATAAAGCCAGTGAGTTAATTCCTGTTCTGAGAGGATTGTGTTCTAGCCAAAATCGCATGATAGGGCATTTTACCGACGATGAGCGGGTGCTGGAATATATTAATAGCAACGATTTAGCAACTCTGGCTCCTCTGGGAACCAGTTGCCCTGACCATTTTCTGCGAACTAAAATTCGTCCTCTGGTTCTGAACCTGACTCCAGATGCCAATATATCCGATCCTGAAAAGTTAAAGACACAATTAACAGAACAATTTGAAGCCTACCGCGCCGATTATACAGCTTATTACGAGCGCAGTAAACACGATAATAGCCCGGCCGTGCGCGATGCTAACCCGGTAATTATTATTTACCCCGGCGTAGGCATGTTCTCCTTTGCTAAAGACAAACAAACTGCCCGGGTAGCCAGTGAATTTTACATTAATGCCATAAATGTAATGCGGGGAGCAGAGGCTATTTCCGAGTACCGTGGTTTACCGGAGCAGGAGGCTTTTGATATTGAATACTGGCTTTTAGAAGAAGCGAAATTGCAGCGGATGCCCAAAGAAAAACCTTTGTCACGTAAAATTGCTTTAATCACCGGCGGTAGCGGCGGTATTGGCAAAGCCATTGCTGATAAATTAGCGCAGGAAGGTGCTTGTGTAGTAATGGCCGACATGCGGGAAAACGACATCCAGGAAGCTCAAACTGAATTTAATAAAAAATTCGGCCGCGATACCGCTGCTACTGCAGTAGTAGATGTAACCAATGCCCAAGCCATTAACAATACTTTCCGAACCGCTAACCTGGCCTTTGGTGGCGTTGATATTGTGGTGAACTGCGCAGGTCTGTCTATTTCAAAACCTTTAATGGATACCACGGAAGCTGATTATGATATTTTGCAGGATGTTCTGGTAAAAGGACAATTCTTAGTGTCGCAGCAAGGCGTACGCATTATGCGGAAGCAGCAACTAGGCGGCGATATAGTAAATATTGTAAGTAAAAATGCATTGGTATCCGGTCCGAATAATGTGGCATACGGCACGGCTAAAGCAGCTCAATTACACATGTCGCGGTTAATGGCCTCAGAATTAGGACCGGATAAAATTCGGGTAAACGTGGTTAATCCGGATGCCGTAATCCGGGGCAGTAAGATTTGGGAAAGCGGCTGGGCAGAAGGTCGGGCGAAAGCTTACGGCATTAGCATTGCCGAATTGCCTGCTTACTACGCCAAACGTACAGTTCTAAACGAAGAGTTGCTGGCCGAAGATATGGCGAATGCCGTATTTTTATACGTGGGCGGCTTACTAAATAAAAGCACGGGCAACGTGCTAAACGTAGATGGTGGCGTTCCGGCAGCCTTTGTTCGGTAAGTTTTAGATAATTTATTCTTAAGTTAAAATTATTCTATGGTGCGTATGTCTTAGGTCATGCCTACCATTAGGTAAGCCTCTGGCCGGGCGTAGAAATTTACTTTTTTAAAACTAAAATTAAGTAAATTCATAACCCTGTCAGAGGCCTATATCTTAAAATTGAATATTTATTACTACTTAAATAAAATTAGATAAAATCTCAAATTCTGTCTTTTTAGAAAAGAATTTAAGATTGAAATTACGCAGCAAGTTCCCGGTTAATACCATCAAGTTTTTAATTCATCTCAACTATTAGGCTATGATTCTGGATAAATCACGGATTGATGAGCATAACGATCAACTAGCCGCTAAACAGCAGCAGAAGTTCAAGTTTCTGGCGACTACTTTACAAGACGAGGGACAAGATGTAACGGCCTTGCTGGAACAAATATCCGCTTTCCAGATTGCTATCCCTAGTTGGGCCTTGGGTACCGGAGGTACGCGCTTTGGCCGGTTTTCGGGCGGTGGGGAGCCCCGTAGCCTGGAAGAAAAAATAGAAGATGTTGGTTTACTTCACGCTTTAAACCAATCCAGCGGTGCTATTTCGCTGCATATTCCCTGGGATATTCCGCAAAATGCAACGGCTATAAAACAACTAGCTGCTTCTTTCGAATTACAGTTCGATGCCGTTAATTCCAACACTTTCCAAGATCAGGAAGGTCAAGAACATTCTTACAAATATGGTTCGTTATCGCATGCCGATAAGCAAGTGCGTGACCAAGCTATTGCGCATAATATAGAAGTTGTTAAACACGGAATTGATTTAGGTTCTAAAGCTTTAACTATTTGGTTGTCTGATGGTACCGATTTTCCGGGTCAGCAAAATTTCAGACATTCTTTTCAGCGTACCCTGGATTCTTTTCACCAGATTTACGCTGCCTTACCCGATGATTGGAAAGTTTTTATTGAGTATAAACCCTACGAACCGCACTTTTACTCTACTGTAGTAGCCGATTGGGGCACCTCCCTCCTTTTTTGCCAAAAATTAGGGGAAAAAGCGTTAGGCCTGGTAGATTTAGGTCACCATTTACCCAATACAAATATTGAACAAATTGTATCGAGGTTCTTAATGGAAGGCAAACTAGGCGGTTTTCACTTTAACGATTCTAAGTACGGCGACGACGATCTTACCGTAGGTTCCATGCGGCCTTTTCAGCTTTTCTTAATATTTAATGAATTAGTAGAAGGCATGTCGAGCAAGGAGGTACAAAATCCGCCGCTTAGCTGGATGATTGATGCCAGCCATAACGTTAAAGATCCTTTAGAAGATTTATTGCAATCGGTAGAAGCCATTAAAATAGCGTATGCCCAGGCACTTATCATCGACCGCAAAAAACTGGAAGCAGCGCAGGAACAAAACGATACTACTGTAGCCCAGGAAATTTTACAACATGCCTTCCGGACCGATGTTCGTCCTTTGTTGGCCCAGGCCCGACTGGAAAGTGGAGCAGCCATTGATCCTCTTGCTTTTTACCGGCAAAATACAATCCGGCAAGAATTAATAAGGCAGCGCGGGATCAAAACTTATACAACCGGTCTGTAGATTTACTAATTGCCATTTACCTAGTAACAATTAACTAATAAAATTTACCACTCATTACTCAAAACTTATAACTCATTAATGGAGACGTGTGTAGCAATTTTTGATATTGGTAAAACGAACAAGAAATGCGTTCTTTTTAATCAATCTTATAACATTATACACGAAATAGAAACTCGTTTTCCGGAAATAACGGATGAGGATGGGCATCCGGCCGAAGACTTACCCGCTTTAACAACCTGGCTGAAAACCACCTGGCAAAACCTTGAAGCAGATACCCGTTTTAATATAATTGGCGTTAATTTTACAACGTATGGCGCCAGTTTCGTGCATTTAAATGCGCAAAATAAACCGGCTACTCCGTTATATTCTTACTTAAAGCCATACCCGGAAGACCTGCATGAGCAATTTCACCAACAGTATGGCTCGGTACTGTCGTTTGCTGCTCAAACCGCTTCGCCTCCGTTAGGTATGTTAAATTCCGGTTTACAAATTTACTGGCTTAAATATAAAAGGCCGGAGCTATTTAGCCAGATACAAACGTCCATGCATTTGCCCCAGTACTGTGCTTTTCTGTTTACGGGCCATAAAGTTTCGGAATATACCAGTATCGGTTGCCATACCGGCTTGTGGGATTATACTAATAACTTTTACCATCGCTGGGTATATCAGGAAGATGTTATCCGCTTATTACCACAAATTACCGAACACGGCACTACCTTTGAAGTTCGTTTCCGGGAGAATAGAATTCCGGCCGGTATTGGATTACACGATAGTTCTGCCGCTTTAATTCCTTACTTAAAAAAATATACCGAACCTTTTTTATTACTTTCTACGGGCACCTGGGGGATTACTTTAAATCCGTTTGCCAAAGCTGCTTTAACCGAAGAAATGTTGCAACAGGATTGTCTTAACTATTTTACCTACGACGGTAATCCGGTACGGGCTTCCCGGGTTTTTATTGGCAACGAACACGAAATACAAACCAAAAAATTAGCGAACTATTTTCAAAAACCAAGTGATTATTTTAAAACAGTCGTTTACAATCCTAACCTGGTACGGGCAACTGTAGCTGAAGTAAGCCCAGGAGTTTCAAACCAAACTACCGCCACCCAAACCAACCCCCAACTTGCTATTTCTCTGGATTTAAGCTTATATAATTCGTACGAGGAAGCCTACCATGCCTTAATGGTAAATATACTGGAACCCCAGATAAAAGCCATTCACCTGGCCAGTGAGTACCGCCTAGATGCCTTTAACTACCTGTTAGTAGACGGAGGATTTTGTAAGAATAAGATATTTATGCATTTACTCCAGGAAGCATTTCCTAAACTGCAATTAGTAGTTTCTGAAAATTCCCAGGGTACGGCTCTGGGTGCTGCCATGGTACTAAATGCCTGGTAAGAAATTGCTTTTTAGTAACAGTAAAAAAATAATAGATCAATAACTTTAAAATTAAAAGCATTCCATTTAAGTAAAAGTTAGGTAAGTATTTACCTGGTTGTACGTACCGGTCCTAAGTAATTAAATGCTATCCTGCTCCATCCTGTACATACTTGCAGTTTTAGCAGTTAAAGTATTTAAATTGTATTTTAGGTTTATTTAAAGCCAGTACATATAATTATTCTGGTTCAATGCCTTTCATTCTTTTAATTGGTTGAGGCTTTTATTTATAAAAATCTTTCCTGAGTGCGAATAAAGTGAACGTGAAGCGGCTTTTTGTGGCCCTTAAAAGTCCTTTTTCATCTAAGATCAATGATAGCTTTATGAATGATAAAGCTTAAGATACTTTAACCTCGATTACCTTACAGATTCTAATTAATTAAAATCAAAAAATTATCCTCTTTTATTCAAAATTTAAAAAGGAGTATCAGGCATTTGGTTATTAGCTTAACCGATTAAGCAAAATTTATGAAATTTTTAAAATTTCACTTTGCTACCCCGGATAGTGCAGGATAGTCTACTATATTATTGCCGGTAAATTTAAAATATTGAAAGGTTGATTATAGTACGCTTCCCCGAAACAAGTTATTCTGAATAAAAGCTCTTATATGGAGTTAGTATTTGCAATAAGTAAATGACCCTTAAATCTCATATTTCTAACAATCAAACTTATGAAGCACAGATTACTTAAATTGATGCAGTATGCCTGTCTGCTGCAACTGTTTTTTTTCTCCTGGAGCCAAGCCAACGCCCAGAGTTTAACAGTTACAGGTAAAATTTCCGGCGATAAAGGCGAAGGTTTACCTGGAGTCACTGTTCTATTAAAAGGCACTACCAACGGTACGGCCACCGATGGTACCGGAGCATTTTCGTTGAACGTTCCCAATGGTAATGGTACATTAGTAGTTTCTTTTATTGGATATACCACGCAAGAGGTAGCCATTAATAATCGGTCTTCTATTAATATTACTTTAGCTCCCGACACCAAAGCCTTGGACGAAGTAGTAGTAGTGGGTTACGGTAGTCAGCTTAAAAAAGAAGTAACCGGCGCCGTACAAACGGTAACCGCCAAAGAAATTAAGGATATTCCGGTTTCGCAGGTAACCCAAAAACTACAGGGTCGTTTAGCCGGGGTTCAAATTACCCAGGCCACCGGTAAACCTGGTCAGGGAATTTCGGTTCGTATCCGGGGCCAATTATCCGTTCTAGGCGGCAGCGATCCCTTGTACGTAGTAGATGGTTTTCCGATTACCGGCAGCATCAGCACCCTAAACCCCGACGAAATTGAAGATATCTCCATCTTAAAAGATGCGGCTTCAACTTCTTTATACGGCTCTAGAGCAGCGAACGGGGTTGTTTTAATTACCACTAAAAGAGGAAAAAGCGGCCAAACCAACGTAAGCTTTAGTTCTTTCGTGGGTATCCAGAAGGTACCAGAGCGGGGCCGCATTGAAATGTTGAACGCCGAAGAATTTGCCCAATTTAAAAAAGAATACTACGAAGATGCCGGCCAACCTGTGCCCGAAGCTTTTCAGAACCCAGCGCAATACCGGGATAAAAATAACGACTGGTATGATGCTTTGCTGCGCACCGCTCCTATGCAAAGCTATAACTTAACCATTACTTCTAATAAAGAAAAAGTAAATACCGCCGTAGTGGCCGGGGTATTCAATCAGCAAGGGGTAGTTTTAAATAATGAATACAAAAGATATTCCTTGCGCTTAAATACCACTTACGATGTTTCAGATAAATTCCGGCTTGGTTTTAACCTGGCTCCTTCGTACGTGTTTGATAATACACCACGTACCGATGGTGACCGCGGAACCGGTATTTTATTCAATGCCTTGCATACCTGGCCGGTAATGCCTATTTACGATGAAAACGGGGAGTTAACTAAATTTAATCGGTTCCCGGCCAATACCGGTAATATTTTCGATTACCCGAATTGGGTGCGTTCCGCGAAAGAATTAGTAAACGAAAATAGAAACGTGAACATTCTGGGTAATACTTTCCTGGAATTCCGGCCAATAAAGGATTTAGTATTAAAAACTACCTTTAACGCCGAATTATACAATTCTAAGTTTTTCTTCTTTAATCCTTCAACCGCTACCAGCGCTATTAATACTCCTATTCCTACTACCGCGGTTTCTATCCGGAATAATTTGCAGATTTTTACCTGGCTGAACGAAAATTTAGCAACTTACAGCAAAAGTTTTAACGATCACCATTTTGAACTTTTGGGCGGTTATACCAACCAACGTTTCCAGTTTGATGGCAGCCGCGTACAGGCAGATACCTATGCCGATGACCGCCTACCCACTATTCAGGGTGGTTTAAATATTAACCGCGGTGGTACCAGCAGCGATGTGCAGGAATGGAGTTTAACTTCCTTGTTATCCAGATTAACGTATAACTATAAAGGTAAGTACTTGTTTACTGCTGCTGTACGGAGCGATGGTTCCTCCCGCTTTGGTTCTGCTAACCGTTGGGGTACCTTCCCTTCCGTTTCCGTGGGTTATGTAATTTCCGACGAAGAATTCATGCGGAGTATTCCGGCCATTTCATTTACTAAAGTTAGAGCCAGCTATGGTATAACCGGTAACAATAACATTGGTAACTACACTCCTTATGCTTTAATTAATAATACCGTTAACGCTGCTTTTGGTAATAATGTGGCTCCTGGTTCGGCGGTAATAAGCTTAGCCAACCCTAACTTAAGCTGGGAAACCACCAAGCAATTTGATGCCGGTCTGGATTTAGGTTTATTTAACGATCGCGTCACTTTTATGTACGATTTCTACAAGAAGAAAACTACCAACTTGTTATACAACGTGCAGATAGCGCAGGAAGCTGGCTTTACCAACTTTAACGACAACATTGGTCAGATTGACTTCTGGGGTCATGAGTTTGCGGTAAATACCCGTAACACCGAGGGTAAATTAATCTGGACTACTAATGCCAATATTTCCTTTAACCGTAACAAAGTAATTTCCTTAGCCGAAGGCATTGACCGGGTTTATGGCTCCTTCCATATCACCAAAGTAGGTGAGCCATTCGGCCAATTCTATGGCCTTATTAAAGAAGGTCTTTACATGAACGAAGAAGATCTTAATAATTCGCCTCAGGTTCCTGGCCGCTCTACAGTGGGTAGTATTAAGTTAAGAGATGTTAATGGCGACGGTATTATTACAAACGGCGGCGATAACGACGACCGTACTATTATTGGTAATCCTTTCCCTGACTTTATTTATGGTATTACCAACAATTTAACCTACGGTAAGTTCGATTTCTCTATTGTGGGTTCTGGTTCTTACGGCAACCAATTGTTAATGCGCCACTTATACAGCACTGCTAACCTGGATGGTGTATTTAACATGGTTAAAGGAGTAAAAGACCGCTTCCGTTCTCCCGAAAATCCAGGTAAAGGTATGTTTGGTACTACCGTTGGTGGTGGTAATGTTACCGGTATTGAAAGAGACTGGATGAGCACCCACTTTATTGCCGATGCTTCTTACTTCACTATTAAAAATATTACCCTGGGTTACACTCTTGGCGAACTTAAGAATGTATTCCGTTCGGCCCGGATCTACACTTCTATTCAGCAGGCTTATGTATTTACTAAATACAAAGGTGGTCCAAACCCGGAAACCAGTGCCCAAGGCGATGGTAATGGCAACGGAGGTAATTTAAGCCAAGGCATAGACCTTTCTAATTATCCGGTGCCACGCACTTATACACTTGGTATTAACGTCAATTTTTAAGCAATACCAGAAAGCTTAAATGATTAAAAATTTAAAATTCTTAACTTTTTAAATAGAATGAAAAAAACAATCATAATCACCTTGCTGGTAGGTTCTATGCTTAGCAGCTGTAATGATGATTTTCTAACGGTTGTGCCGGAAACACAACTAAGTTCGGCTACCTTCTTCACCAAAGAGGCTGATTTTCAGCAGGCAGTTAATGCGGCTTACGTTCCTTTGCGTACTATTTTTAACGATCGGGCCTGGCTTTTAGGTGAAATGCATTCCGATAATACTTACTATGCCCGTAACCCGCTTTTCGGCGCTACGGAACAGCAGGAAGATATTGCCGATTTTGCCATTCCTACAGCTAATGGAGTAACTTCCAATACCCACGTTTTAAATCAGTACCGCCAGGATTATTTAATTATTGCCCGGACAAACCAAGTTTTATCCACGATTGATAACGTTGATTTCGCCGCCGAGTCGAAGAATAATTTAAAAGGCCAGGCCATGTTTTTGCGGGCCTTCGCCTATTTTGAATTGGTGCGCTATTTTGGCAAAGTGCCTTTGCATTTAACGCCGGTAACTAACCGCGAAGAAGCGGCACTGCCATTAGCTTCGGAAGAAGAAATTTACGTCCAGATTGTAAAAGATCTCACCGAGGCCATTCCGATGTTGTTACCTAAGTCAAAACAAGAAGCAGGCCGTGTAACTTCGGGAGCCGCCCGTACCTTATTGGCCAATGTGTACATTAATCAAAAGAAATGGGCCGAAGCCGAAACGCTTTTACGAGAAGTAGTTACCAGCAACGAATACTCTCTTATTCCTAATTACGCTGATGTCTTTTCTACATCTACCAGCAATAAGAATAATATGGAGTCGGTATTTGAAGTACAATTTCTGGAAGGTTCTGCCGGATTAAACGGTAACTTTATTTACCAATTTATGCCCCGGCCAATGGCAATGCCGGAAGTGGCCTCTATTATGGGAACTTCTAATCCCCAACCGTTGGATGCCGAAGGCAATAACATTCCTACTCCGGATATTATTAATGCTTATGAACCCGGCGACACGCGTAAAGATGTTTCTATTGGCTACATTACTTTAAGTGGTAGTGCCCGCAGCAACAAAGTATATCCGTACATTAAAAAATACGCTAAGCCGCACGCCTTGCATAACAATACCGGTACCAACTGGCCTGTGTATCGTTACTCCGAAGTTTTACTTTTCTTAGCCGAAGCTTTAAATGAGCAAGGTAAGTCCGGTGAAGCAGCCACTTTCTTAAACCAGGTTCGCAGCCGCGCTGGTTTAGGCGAAGCCCAAGGTGACTTACGGGAAGCCATTTACCAGGAAAGACGGGTAGAATTAGCCTTTGAAAACAAACGTTGGTTCGACCTCGTACGGACTGGCCGGGCCATTGATGTAATTACCGCTTATGGTCAACGCGTTAAAGCTGATCCTGTAGCCTATTATTATCCGGAAGGTAGCCAGCCGCGCAGCCACGCTTTCAGCAACATTACTTTGTTTTACGCTTTACCAGCCGACGAAGCCGCGTTAAGCCCATACTTCTAAAATTTATAATCAGCACCCGATACTTATAGTAACGGGTGCTGGTTTGTTTAAACCTGCCGGATGAATTACAAATTATTCTGAAGCAGCGGAACAAAATTATTTAAAACAAGAAGGTGCGAGGCTTCAGCTTCGTGCCTTTTATTCAAAAAAGTAATTTTTATATTTTTTAATAATTAATACTTGAGGATAGAAATTTCACAAGCGCCATCCCTACTTACAAGGCCCATTTTTAAGGTTAGAATTTAAACTTAAAAATTTATGATTTAGTAGAGGACTCTTTTGGTTGCCTGTGCGGGTTTTTAACAAGGATAAACCCCAATTTTGTTTTTATTTCATTATTTTTCTTTTTAGTTTTTAAGCTTATTAGTAAAAAGAACAACTTGACACCACAACCTTGGCAAAATAAAATTTCTAATCCGGCTCAACTGGGTGGCATCGAAACCGCCGTGTTGGACAACGGCCCCGGACGGGGAACGCGGATAGCCTGGATAAATACTGGCACCGGATTACGGTACAAAGTAGTGCTAGACCGGGCCATGGATATTGCCGATGCTTTTTTTAATCAGCATAGTTTAACCTGGTTAAGTCATGGCGGAATTACTGCCCCGGAACCTTTCTCTAATCATGGTTTGGAATGGCTACGAACCTTTGGGGGTGGCCTAGTTACTACTTGCGGTTTATCGCACGTGGGCGGACCCGAGCAAGATGCTACTGGGGAACGTGGCTTACACGGTCAAATCAGTAACATACCCGCCGAGATAGAGTCCATCATTCAACCCGATTTGCTTACCGGTCAAATGCAAATGAGTATAACCGGACGCATGAAACAAACCCAAGTTCTGGGACCTAGCCTGGAATTAAAACGAACTATCACCAGCACCCTGGGTCAGGCTAGCATCCAGATAAAAGACGAAATTACCAACCGGGGCAATACACCTGCGCCGCACATGCTGCTTTACCATTGTAATTTTGGTTGGCCGCTCGTAGACGAAGGCACCGATTTAATTTGGAACGGTGCATGGAAATCGCCGGGAGAAGTAACGAGTACCAAGATATTTAGAGAAGGAAATAACTTCCGAAAATGTTCTCCTCCCTTAGAAGCCCACTCCGGTGGCGGCGAAGAAGTAGCCTTTATTCAAATTACCCCGGATACCAACGGCTGGTGTACCACCGGCTTACACAACTCCCACTTAAATTTAGCTGTTGCTTTACAGTTTCAGAAAGAGCAGCTTCCCTGGCTAACTAATTGGCAGCACTGGGGAAAAAACGAATACGTTACCGGCCTGGAACCGGGTACGCATCCTCCCATCGGGCAAGCAAAAGCCCGGGAACAACAAGAACTTTTATTTATCAACCCGGGCGAAAGCCGGCAATACGATTTACAAATAGAAGTACTTACCACTCAAGAAAGCATTCACGAATTTTTAAATAATACAGATTTTTAGCGGATTAACCTACCCAATTCTTTATGGAAACTACGGAAAAATTAAGTTTAGCAGCAAAAGCTTTAGAACAAGGTCAAGGAATACTTCGGTTGGCTCCTACCTGGGTGCCCCGGTCGTTCTGTGTACCTGGTCGGAGAATTAAGTTGCACCCCGATGATTATTATGTGCTCGGCGGCGAACGCGGCGGAATTGATGAACGGTGGTTATCGTCTACTACTCCGGCTAAAAATGGTCCGCTTACCGGCGAAAACGAAGGTTTAAGTGCTATTGTTTTTAACGATGGTTCTAAAGACCAGCAGATTTTGTTGAAAGACGCCATTGACGAATTAAAAGGTGAATTGATTGGCGACCGCCTGTGGAACGAATACCAGGCCTGGCCTATGTACTCCAAATTTTTCGATAACATGGGGCCACTTCCGCATCACATTCACCACAGCGATGAGTACGCGGCGATGGTGGGCCAACTAGGCAAACCGGAGGCTTATTATTTCCCGCCCCAACTCAATAATCACGGCGGCGATTTTCCTTATACTTTTTTTGGTATTGCGCCGGGTACAACTAAAGAACAAATTAAGGAGTGTCTGCAAAACTTTACCAAAGGCGATAACAAAATAACCAATTTCTCCTCGGCTTACCGCCTGGAACCAGGCACTGGGTGGGATGTTCCTCCTGGGATTTTACATGCTCCCGGTAGTTTATGTACTTACGAGCCGCAAAAAGCTTCGGATATATTTGCCATGTACCAATCACTGGTAAACGAAGCCATTATACCGGAAGAATTATTGTGGAATGGTACCCCCGAAGACCGCAAAGGCGATTACGATTTATTAGTAGAAGTAATTGACTGGGAAGCCAACGTAGATCCGTATTTTATGGAAAATCATTTTATGCGGCCCCGGCCCGTAAAATCTTTACCCGAAATGATGGCTGAAGGGTACATCGAAAACTGGATTTGCTACAAGAACCAAGCTTATAGCGCCAAAGAACTAACAGTATTGCCGGGAGCAGCAGTAACCATTAAGGATAGCGGCGCTTACGGTTTAATTATGATGCAAGGGCACGGAAAAATGGGCGTATGGGACATTGAAACTCCCGCTCTGATCCGCTACGGACAATTAACCAACGACGAGTTTTTTGTCAGCGAAAAAGCCGCTAAAGAAGGAGTAAAAATAGTAAATCAATCCAGTACCGATCCAATTGTGATGCTGAAACACTTTGGCCCGGGTAACCCGGATTTAGGACTCTAGTTGTATTTTATGCGGAGTATGAACTTATCCATTTAAAAGCTTCAACAAAATTAGTTTAGATTACAGCTTATGTTTATTTTTTTGATTATTAGAAATTTAGTGGTGGAACTACGAACAACTAATAATCAACAACTACTTAATATAAATTAGCTACTAACCTTTTATTTATATGACTGAAAATAACTATCCTAAACTCCACAATGCCACCTGGCCGGGTATTGTGGGCAAAGGTCCCGATTCTGAACCGGTTATACCTTTTGACACCATGTTGCAAATGACCGCCGCTGCAGAAGTAGATGGCGTAAAATTCGACGGCGTAGACCTGGGTTTATTTAATCCGCACATTAATTTGGAAGGTACCCTGGATGATATCCGGAGAGCCGCCGAAGAAGTGGCCGACAAAGTTTCGGCTTATAATTTAAATGTTGGAAGCCTGGTAGCACCCATTTGGGGAGGACCGGCAATGGGTAGCGCGGAAGAGCGGGCCACTTTCGTGGATATGGTTCGCCGGTCTTGCGAGTTTGGCAAAGTTTTGCGGGAACGTGGGGTAAGGCCTTACGGCGTTATCCGGATTGATTCTGCCAGTTCTCCTGAAGCCTGGGAGCAAGACCCGGTGAATAATTCTAAGTTAATTGTACAAACCTTTCAGGAAGCCTGCGACGTAGCCGCTGAATACAACGAACGTCTGGCTGCCGAAGGTGAAATTTGCTGGGGAGGCATGCACAGCTGGCGTACCATGGTAGCCACCTTAGAGGCAGTAAACCGGCCGAATATGGGTTTTCAGGCAGATATGGCTCATACCTTACTTTATTTATTGGGGTACAATCATCCGGAAGACCGCATTTTACCTGAAAATTATGATTGGAGCGACCGTTCCGTGTTAACTGAGGGCTTAAAAACCATTACCGCTGCCTTGCGGCCCTGGACCATCGACTTCCACGTGGCGCAAAACGACAGCACCGTTTTTGGTTCCGGTTCACACGACAAAACCGGTCGCCATTGTTTAGCCACCGATCCAAACGGCAAACTCGACATTGTAAACGATGCTGGTTTCTGGTTACGCGACGAAAAAGGGGAATTAACTAAAGCTGTACAACATATTTGCTGGGATGGCTGCATGTTCCCGAATGAGGTAATGACGCGCCAACAAACCTGGAACGACATTCTGGCTACCCTGATAAAAGTACGTCAGGCCCACGGCTGGCACGAACCGGTACAAGTAAACGAAGAATCTTTAATTGGTTAAACCTTTATGAGCAATAAAAAAGAATTAAGAATTGGATTAATCGGTGGCGGCTTCATGGGCCGAACGCATTCAAACGGGTATAAGCGCGTAGGCGATTTCTTTCCGGAACTACAATACCGGCCGGTTTTAAAAGCAGTTTGTACGCGTAGCGCTGATAAAGTAAAAGCCTTTGCCGAACAATGGGGGTACGAGTCGTATGAAACAGATTGGCGAGCCGTTGTAGCCCGCGACGATATTGATGCCATTGATATATGTACACCCAATGATACGCACGCGGAAATTGCCATTGCCGCCGCCGCCGCTGGTAAAATGATTTTGTGCGAAAAACCACTATCCCGGACATTAGAAGAAGGGCAGCAAATGGTGGAAGCCATTAACCAAGCCGGAGTACCTAATACCGTGTGGTACAACTACCGCCGTTTGCCGGCAGTTTCTTTAGCTAAGCAAATTATTGATTCAGGTAAATTAGGCCGGATTTTTCATTATCGGGCTAATTTCTTGCAAGACTGGACAATAAGCGCCGATGTGCCGCAAGGTGGCGCGGGAACCTGGCGTTTGGATGTGGAAGCAGCTGGTTCCGGTGTTACCGGTGATTTACTGGCGCATTGCATTGATACGGCTATCTGGCTCAATGGCAGCATTACGGATGTATCGGCAGTTACAGAAACCTTTGTGAAAGAACGTACACACGCCGTTACCGGTCAAAAACAAAAAGTTGGTATCGACGATGCTTGTATTTTCCATTGCCATTTCGAAAATGGTTCATTAGGCTTGTTTGAGTCTACCCGATATGCGCGGGGACACAAAGCTTTGTATACTTTCGAAATAAATGGCGAGCACGCTTCTATTCGTTGGGATTTACATGACCTGAACCGCTTAGAGTACTTTGACCACCGCGACGAATCAATCGTGCGGGGCTGGCGTTCTATTCACGTTACCGACGGAGATCAACCTTACATGAGTAAATGGTGGGTGCCCGGCTTATCCATTGGTTATGAGCATAGCTTTGTGCACCAGGTAGCTGATTTCTTAAAAAGTCTGGAAAGTGGCGAACCCTGCTCTCCTACCTTCCAGGAAGCATTGGAAACTCAATTAGTATGCGAAGCCGTTCTGGAATCGGCAGCTACCCGGAGTTGGAAAAGTACCAACGTTGCCGAGCTGGTTAAGTAAGCGGTAAAATTTTTTAATTATAGTCAGATCAGGCCTGACAAACTATTTTTAGTTTGTTAGGCCTGACTTTTTATTTGTATTTGATGTTCAGCATCATGCAAAAAATATAATACTGGCTTTTTATTTATAAGGTGATCTACTTTTACTCCTACTTACAGCGAAATAACAATATTCGTAATTCTTTATTTATATAAGTACCCAAGTTATTTAACCTATAATTAACAATACAGTTGCTTGTGCAGAAATAAAAAAACAAGCAAAAAAATTAATTAACGGGAATGCTCAACTGGATGAACACCAAAATAACCTATTTAAATTAGAAAAAATATTTCCGCACTTCCCGATTCTTATCTCATTCTTTCGCCGGATTTAAGAATAGGATTAGCTACTAATGCCTATTAAGCCAGTACTGGTACCAAGTTACCAGATCTCTTCGAGCAATACTTTTTGGATCTCTTTCCGGTTAACTGCGGAAACTCACCAACTAATATCAGGCAAGATTTACTAAACTCCCTCCAACAAGTAATTGCCGCCAAAAACCTAATTAATTGTTAAATCAGCTGTATCAGGTGCAAATTGTCAACGAGATTGGATATAAATCCCAATTTAAATTTGGCACTAATGTAATTAATCCGGTTCTAAACAGAAAGCTTGTCATTTTCGAACATTTATCTATCTAAAGTTTTTTCTCTTTCATAAAGGCAAAAACGCTTCAGCTTTCTAAAGTGTTAATTCGGCAATGAATTCTGACACTTTAAAAAACTTCAATTTTAAAGCTGCTACTCTCCTTTTATTTTTAAACCATAAACCTCTTTTAGCCGGGCCTATTTTGCGAGTGAAAACTTATTTAGCTGTTTATACTACTTAACATAATTTACAAACTATAACCTAAAACACCTATAACCATGTTAAATCGCCAACTCATCGACAGCCTTTTATTTGTAATTACAGTATTTGCCACCCTATCTTATTGCTACTTTATCTTTCGGAAAAAAAAAGTTTACTTCTCCAAAGGTTATACTTTTAGCCTGGTGTTTTTAACGCTTTATACCTTGCTTAATATGTGCGCTCATTTAATTGCCGTTATTGTAGTAGCCTGTATGAAAGCAAAAGCGGGTACTTTTGAGTACGATCTACGCTTATATACCCTAATTCAGTTTGGAGTTTTAATCGTAATTATAAATTATTATGTATTAACTAAATTAACTCAAGTCTTTCAGGGTAATTGGAATGATCACTATGGAATTTACAAGGCAGGTTTTTTACAAATTTTAATCACGCTGCCTCTGGTTCCGTTTAATCCCATTAGCTTGCTTCCTTCTTTAACATCGGTTCCGCTAATGCTATTAGTATATAGAGCCAGTCGCCGTTATTCTTTAAATGTTAAATCGGAAACAAGAACCACCTCCCCCGAATTAATTTTAAATCCTTTAGTGAGTTAACCGGATCGGCTAAACAAACCAGAAGTTTGAAGATTATTTCTTAACTTAAGAAAGGTAATTGTATTTTCCGTGAAAAATATACATGCAGAAGCTTCATGATACCCGGATTCGAATAGCCGGCATGCTGATTCAGAATATAATATTGTTCTTGTTTTTTTACTTACCCCGGGTAACCCAGGAACACGAACCTGTATTAAAAATTCTGTTGTGGCAATTACTTTTTACGTTTGTAATGTGGGAAGGTACGCGTTTGGCCGTTCGGTTTAGCCGCTCTCAATTTACCGGATTAAAAAAACAGGGTTCACGGATTTTACTTTTAGCTTTCTTAGTGGTTTTACTTTCCATTTTGGTAGGTTGCTGGCACGTTTGGGTTGAATTTTTATTAGGTTTTTGGCAGCATGAGGAGATGAATGTATACAACTTCCTGTATAGCATAGGAATGACCTTGTTTTTTTGCCAGCTAATTGCGGCCGTTTACGAATGTATTTATTACCTCCTGGAATGGAAAAAATCGGTGACAGTGGCAGAAGATTTGGAAAAAAGAAATTTGCAGAGCCAATTGGATTCCTTAAAAAATCAGGTAAGCCCACATTTTCTTTTTAATAGCTTAAATACCCTTTCCGGCTTAATAGAAGAAGATCCTAAACGTGCGCTGAGGTTTGTAGATGAATTATCGCAGATCTACCGCTACTTGCTGCAAAGCAACGAAAAGGAACTTATCCCCCTTGACCAGGAATTAGAGTTTATTCAGGCCTATTTTTACTTATTACAAACCAGGTTCGAAAAAGGCGTATTTTTAATAGTGGAGGTGGCACCTGAGTTAAAAGTTTACCTGATACCGCCCTTAACCTTGCAAATTCTCTTAGAAAATGCGGTAAAGCATAACATTATTTCCGAAACTGCTCCTTTGCACATCCGCATTTACTCAGATAATTTTAACAATTTGTTAGTAGAGAATAATTTACAAAAACGCTCAACAGCAGTTTTCTCCAACAAAATGGGATTAGTAAATGTATCGGCCAAGTACCATTTACTCAATCAGCCAGAAATTATAATCCAGGAAAATGAATCAATTTTTCAAGTACAAATACCTTTAATAAGCCCTAAAATACATGCGCATCGTAATAGTTGAAGACGAAGCTATTGCCGCTCGCCGTTTACGGAAGATGGTGGAAACACTGGAACCATCTTGTACCATTGAGGCCACGCTGGATAGTGTGTCAGCTACGGTAAATTGGTTTAATTCCCATCTGGCTCCTGATTTATTATTGTTAGATATTGAACTAGCAGATGGGCAAAGCTTTGATATTTTTAAACAGATAGAAGTAGCCTGCCCGATAATATTTACAACTTCCTATGATGAACATGCTATTCGGGCTTTTAAATTGAACAGCATTGATTATCTGCTAAAGCCGATTCAGGAAAAGGAATTACAACAAAGCTTACAAAAATTAAAAAATCTACAAAAGGTATTTACCGAAAGAAAGCCTTTAACCCTTCAGATTGAAGCTTTATTAAAAGAATTACAAGAGCAGCAATTGCCCACCCCTGGGCAGTACCGGGACCGAATTCTGGTAAAACAAGGCCAGCGCATGATTCCTATCACCAGTAACGAGGTAGCTTACTTCTTCACTAAAGAAAAAATAAATTTTTTGCTGACCAAAGATAACCGCCGGTACCAGATTGATTTTACCATGGAAGAACTCGAAAAATCCCTTCCTCCGAAAGATTTCTTCCGGGCCAATCGCCAATTCCTCGTCAACTATACGGCCGTAGAAAAAGTTAGTCAGGATTATAATGCAAAACTCAAATTAAATCTGAATCCCTCCCCTGCCGAAGAAGTTATTATCAGCCGCGAAAAAGCCATGGAATTCCGGCAATGGTTAGGAGAATAATCTTGTTTGCGAAGATCCATTTCAAGTCTCAAGGTTACGGTGCTGATGTTGTATTAAAGTAACCAGTTTGCCTTAAGGTTGATAGGCCCAATTTGGCTCTTTCGGGCAGTTTAGCGAACCTTAGCTCACTCGGTTGCGCCATGCCTCGTGCCTCATCACCAATAACTTGATACGGAACCTGCTTTATAGGTAGGAAAGCGATACTAATAGAAATACGTCTTTCACATTCATTCCAGTATAATTTGTAAGAATATGAGTTTATACTTTTTACTAAATAAAAAAGGGCAAGAACAGTTGGTAAACCGTTCTCGCCCTGATAGATTAAAGTTTGTAGTTTAGATTAAAGTTGTTTTATCCGCAGGTTACGGTATTGTACTTTCATGGGGGGGCCTACGTGAACTTGCACCCCTAGCAAGCCACTCATTTTCCGGTTTACAGTATCCTTATCGGTTACATCGCTCATTAAAACCCCGTTCACATAATGCTGCAACCGGTTGCCTTTTACCACGATATGAAAATCATTCCAGTCGTTGCTTTTAATTAAGGTTTGGAGGGAATCGCTTTTACCCAACGAGCCGGTAACCTGGCGGGCCTGCCAGGCATTATTTTTTACATTCGCCCGGAAAGATTCAGGATTTTCGGCATTCTCCTGGGTATTTACGGTTACAATTTCGCCACGGTAAGCCAATGTAGTACGGCCACGCTCTTCGTAATTTTGACCCGTATACCGGATTTTTCCATCAATATCGGCCTGGTATCCTTTTAAGGCAAACGGAATATCAGTTAATTGTTCGCTGCGGTAATTAATGCCGGTATTGCCATCGGTGGTAATTTTAAAAGAACCTTTAAATTCAAAATCAGCTGGAGTGCCACCCCGCCAAATAATAAAAGAATTAGTTTTTAAAAGTGTGGTAGGAGTAATTTCCCCTACTAAGGCTCCTTCTTCCACGCGCCAATATTTAGGATCACCTTCCCAGCCTTTTAAAGTTTTACCGTCGAAAATAGAAGTAAACCCTTCCTTGTCGCGCTGGTTTTTATTGGCATTTTTATTCTGACAATTGCCGGTCAGCAAACCCACGCACAGGATTGCTGCCGGAATAAAGGAGAAAAAAGTTTTTTTATGCATTTTGCTGTTACGTTTAGAAAACCCCCATATATAACCTGAATACATCCGGGATATTATTTAAAGTGGTTTTTTAACTAATTTACCACTTACTAATACCGGTTAAAAACCAGGTTCTTATTTGCTAATTTATCTGATGCTGTAAGGCTTTCTATCCTGTCGTATCCTGTTTATTTCAAGTTTAAAGTTTAATTATTCCGTTCAACAATTATCGCTAAACTTGTTTTTTGAAGCTTGGCAAAAACTTTATCAGAATCGATAAACAAAAACTCAAAAGATAATTTTTTAACCTTTCCAATAATAACCCATCTTCCCGGATCTTCCTGTAATAATTTAAAACAGGACACAACAGGATAATTTTATATAATTAAGAATATAATTTGAGAACTATATAATTCCCAAACATTCAGGTCTAGCCGCTTAGGTGAAATTATATTTAATTAAAATTTCTGTAAGCGGTTAGGTTACTAAATATAAAGCTGTTCATGCAAAAAGCCTTCTTACCTGCCTTAGGTTTGTTTTTTTTAGTAAATATTTGTTCCGGTCAGTCTAAGGAACCAGCCAATAAAGTAACCAGACCACTAAAATTTACAAAGCAACAAATTGCTGCAGAGAGTTTTGAATCGGTAGATGTTTTTGACGTAAATAATGATAAAATTCCGGACCTGGTTTCGGGTGCTTATTGGTACGAAGGGCCAAAGTTTTTAAACCGGCATTACATTGGCGAAGTAAAACGTTTCGGAGAATATTGGGACGATTTTTCCACGGTTCCATTAGATGTAAACGGCGATAATAAAATAGATTTTGTTACCGGAGGTTGGTTTGGTAAAACTTTAACCTGGCGCGAAAACCCGGGTAACGGAAACGAATGGCCCGAGCACCGTATTGCTGAAGCCGGAAACATTGAAACCACCCGCGCTTGGGACGTAGACGGCGACGGCATTCCGGAAATTATTCCTAATACGCCGAATGATTCTTTAGTAATATATCGCTTAGTTAAAAATAGCCAGGGCAAAGGAACCGGCCGCTTTGAGGCGCACCGGATTATGGGCAAACATGGCCATGGTTTAGGCTTCGGCGATGTAAACGGCGACGGCCGCAGCGACTTACTGGTAGAGAATGGCTGGCTCGAAGCTCCAACGCAACCCTTTAAACAAGCCTGGAATTTTCACGAAGATTTTAAATTAGGCACTTCCAGTGTACCCATTTTAGTGGTGGATGTAAATAAAGATGGACTGAACGATTTAATAGTGGGCCAAGCGCATAGCTATGGTTTACACTGGTATGAGCAGAAAAAAGACAAAAAATCAAAAAAAACTACCTGGTTAAAACACGCTATCGACTTAAACAATTCGCAGTTTCATACCATGCATTGGATAGATTTAGATGGCGATGGGCAGGAGGAATTAATAACCGGCAAGCGTTTTCGTGCTCACAACGGCAACGACCCCGGCGAGTTTGATCCTTTAGGTATTTACTATTATAAATGGAATGGCGAGTCTTTCACGAAGCAAATTGTGAGTTACGGTCCCTTCGGGGAAGGCAAAGGGGCAGGCATTTATTTCAGCGTTACCGACCTGACCGGCTCCGGCAGAAAAGATATAATAGTGGCCGGAAAGGACGGGTTGTACGTTTTTTATAATCAGGGAAGTGAGTAGTACGCTCAATAGCTGTTTGTAAATACTCAAACAGCTGCAACGGCGGCATTGCCCGTTGTCACAATCCATACTACTGCTTTCTAGTTAGTCCTGATAAAAACATCTACTCATAATTTTTTTCCCAGATAGATTAATTAAGATACAGTTTAGCAGGAATTAAAAATTTAGTTATCGGCTGGGAGAGTTTAACAAATGCAAAAAGTATAATCAACAACTGAATTATATAGCAGAATTCTCTTTAAGGATTTATGAATTTTTAACGTTAAATTTTGTATATTGTTGGTTATCAAAGTTAATATACTATTTAGGGTTTTATGAATAGATGTCTTTAACGTAAATGATTAACCTCATTTTCTGATTTTACTAAACTGCTTATAATTTACTAAATCGAGTTTAATATGACCCAGAAAAGGATTTTTTGGAAGATACTTTTTGCCGCTGCAGTTTTCCTGCAAGCGTGTACTTCTGGGACAGACTTCAAAACTTCGGGCGAGCAGTTGCCTGACCAAGTAAGTTATAACTTCGACATCCGGCCCATTCTATCGGATAATTGTTATGCCTGCCACGGTCCGGATGCCAACAAACGGGAAGCTGGCTTACGGTTAGATATCGCAGAAGAAGCCTATAAAGCTTTAGAAGAAAATCCCACCGCGCACGCTTTGGTACCAGGTAAACCTGAATTATCGGTGGTATACCAGCGCATTTCCAGTCCGGATACTACTTTGGTTATGCCGCCGGCTAATTCTAATCTCAAATTGACCAATCGCGAAATACAATTAATTCAGAAGTGGATTAAACAGGGCGCTAAATACGAACCGCATTGGGCATTTGTAGCCCCGAAAAAACCTGCTTTACCTCCAATAAAGCAAAAAGACTGGGTTCAAAACGAAATTGATTACTTTATTCTGGAGAAACAAGAGCAAAAAGGTTTAGCTCCTAACCCGGAAGCCGATAAAGAGCGTCTGCTTAAACGGGTAAGCCTGGACCTGATTGGCCTTCCTCCCAGCCTGGAGTTAATGAATCAATTTATGGCCGATACCAGCGCTAATGCTTATGAAAAAATAGTAGATCAATTGCTACAAAATCCGGCTTACGGCGAAAAAATGGCGGTGCACTGGCTGGATGTGGCCCGCTACGCCGATTCTCACGGTTTCCAGGACGATGGTTACCGCACGCAGTGGCCCTGGCGCGATTGGGTGATTCATGCACTTAACCAAAATATTTCTTATAAAGATTTTATTACCTGGCAACTAGCCGGCGATTTAATGCCCAATGCTACTAAAGAACAAGTACTCGCTACTGGTTTTAACCGCAATCATAAAATTACTGAAGAAGGCGGCGTGGTAGACGAAGAATACCGGGTAATGTACGTTTCGGACCGCAGTGATACCTTTGGCAAAGCTTTGTTAGGAGTTACTACCGAATGCGCCCGCTGCCACGACCATAAATACGATCCTTTTTCGCAGAAAGAATACTATCAGCTTTACTCCTTTTTTAACAACGTTAAAGAAGTAGGCATAGAATCGGTAATTGGCGGACCCGAGACCTACGCTAAAAAACCACTCATAACTATCAGCAACGAAGAAGTAAAAAATATTTTAACCTTTATTAATAAACCCGATACCACCCGGTTAATTGTATCGGTTATGGGCGATTTGGATACCTTGCGAAAAACCCATATCCTGAACCGAGGCGCTTACGATGCACCCGGCGAGGAAGTGCAGCCCGGTACCCCCAAAGCTATCCTGCCCTTTAATAAGAATTACCCAAAAAACCGGCTGGGCCTGGCTAAATGGTTATTTGATGAACGAAACCCGCTTACCGCCCGCGTGTACGTAAACCGGGTATGGCAAGAATTTTTCGGGAAAGGCATTGTTAAAACTTCCGGCGATTTTGGCATGCAGGGCGAACTTCCCTCGCATCCGGCTTTACTAGATTGGCTGGCCGTTGACTTCCGGGAACACGGCTGGGATACCAAACGCCTCGTAAAACAATTGGTTACTTCTGCTGCTTACCGGCAATCGGCGGTAATAACGCCGGCCAAATTAAAGACTGATCCCAATAATATTTTACTAGCCCGGGCTCCCCGGTACCGGATACCCGCCGAATTCGTCCGCGATTTAGTATTAGCCAGCAGCGGCTTGTTAAATAAAACTATTGGCGGACCAAGTGTAAAACCTTACCAGCCGCCGGGTTTATGGGAAGGCGCTACCTCGGGGCGGGGTTTGCTTTCGGTTTATAAACAAGACCATGGTTCCAGCCTTTACCGTCGGGGTATGTATACTTTAATAAAAAGAACCGTGCCGCCTCCCAGCATGAGTATTTTCGATGCCAGTAACCGCGACCAGTGCGAAGTAAAAAGGCTTACGACTAATACGCCGCTACAAGCTTTAATCATGATGAACGACCCAACTGTTCTGGAAGCCTCCCGGGTATTGGCCGCCAAATTGTTGCAGGAAAATAACTCAACGGAAAATAAAATAAAAAAAGCATTTCGGACAATTGTTTGTCGCCAACCAAGCCAAAAGGAATTACAACTGCTAAGCAATTATTACCAGGAAGAGCTTAAAACTTTAAACAAATCCATTGCAGAAAAACGGTTAGCGGTAGGGGAATATCCCTTACCCGCAAAAACCGATAAAATGAAGCTGGCCGCGTTCATGCAGGTAGTTACTACCATTTATAATTTAGAAGAAACTATTTCAAAATCCTGAACCATGGAAAAAGAAATTCTGGAACACGGCTTTAATTTTAATCGCCGTCATTTTTTATCCAAGCTAAGTTTAGGACTGGGAAGCGTTGCTTTAGGCTCTTTATTAATTCCGGACCTTTTCAAAGGCAGTGGCCTGGATGATTCGGGTTTAAGTGCGGGTATTCCCCATTTTGCGCCCAAAGCCAAGCGGGTAATTTACCTGTTCCAGAACGGGGCTCCTTCGCAACTGGAGTCTTTCGACTACAAGCCTAAACTGCGGGAAATGAATGGCAAGGAATTGCCTACTTCGGTGCGGGGGAATCAACGCCTAACCGGCATGACGGCCAATCAGGATTCTTTTCCCTTGGCCGGTTCTTTTATTGATTTCAAGCAATACGGCGAGTCACGGGCCTGGGTAAGCGATTTGTTTCCACATACGGCTAAAATTGTGGATGATATCTGCATTGTAAAATCCATGTTTACCGAAGCCATTAACCATGACCCCGCCTTAACTTTTGTGCAGACTGGTTCGCAGCAAGGTAACCGACCGAGTATGGGCGCGTGGTTGAGTTACGGTTTAGGTAGCGAAAACAAGAATTTGCCCGCTTTTACGGTATTGCTTTCCCGGGGTATTGGTAACGGACAAGGCGTCTATTCTAAACTCTGGACCAACGGCTTTCTTGATTCTATTCACCAGGGCGTGCAATTTAGTAAAGGCGAAGATCCGGTGCTTTACATTCGCGACCCCGAAGGAATGGACCGGCACGCACGCCGGAAAATGCTCGATAACTTAGCGGCCTTAAACCAATTAGCCTACGAAGAATTTGGCGATCCCGAAATAAGTGCCAAGGTACAGCAATACGAAATGGCCTACCGCATGCAAACCGCCGTGCCCGAAGTTATGGATCTTTCCAAAGAACCCGACGACGTCATAAAATTATACGGACCAGAGTGTTTGGTGCCTGGTACCTTTGCGGCGAACTGTTTGCTGGCCCGAAAATTATCGGAAAACGGAGTCCGGTTCGTGCAACTCTATCACCAGGGTTGGGACCAGCACGGAAACCTGCCTTACGAAATTACCAGCCAGGCCAAAGACGTGGATCAGGCTTCGGCGGCCTTGGTTACCGATTTAAAACAACGGGGCTTGCTCGACGAAACGCTGGTAATCTGGGGCGGAGAATTTGGCCGCACCAGTTACAGCCAGGGCAAATTAACCAAAGATAATTATGGCCGCGATCACCATCCGCGTTGTTTTAGCATCTGGATGGCCGGTGGCGGCGTTAAACCGGGGATTGTTTACGGCGATACCGATGATTTTGGGTATAACGTTATTAAAGATCCGGTCCACGTTCATGATTTTCAAGCTACCGTTTTACACCAGTTAGGTTTGGACCATGAGAAGCTGATTTTTAAACATTTAGGTCGCCGTTACCGCTTAACGGATGTAGCGGGGAAAGTAGTGAAAGATATTTTAGTATAAATTTTTTTAAGTAGCAGGCGACTTAAGGTAAGATTCTAAATACTTGCTTAGGTGAAAGAAACAGAATGAGTTAACTGTTCGTATAGTTTCGGCTTTTATATGGTTTTAGGCTGAGTTGTTTCATTGCTTAGGTCTTTGTTCTTTTTGTCTTGACACAAAAAGAACCAAAAAAGTCAAGACGATTTTAAACTCGCTCCGCTCAAACACAAAATCGTCGGGCTTTTGCAACTTGAACTGCTCGATGTTGCATAGCTATTTTGAATAATTATTATGTGTAAAAATATATTCTAAATGATAACTGTTCGGTAAGCAGTAGCTACAGGATGATTTTGCAGTTTGGGCAGCGAGGCCCTGCGACCAGGAGCGAACATAGCCCGAAATGAACCATTAGTACCATTAACTTGAAAGATGAAATCTTTCAAACCTAAAAAAAGACTATTTACTACCCAATATTTTTGATAATATACATTTTTCACTTCACCCATGAAAATCAACCTGAAAGGTTATGCCGAAAATTTACTTTTTGCCCTTAACATTTTCATTCTTTTTTTCCTGGTTTTTGAAAGTAAAATAACCGTACCATTCTGGCTGCAACCCGTTGGCAGAATGCATCCCATTTTTTTGCACTTCCCAATCGTACTTCTGCTGCTGGCCATGGTGCTGGAGTTTTTTCGCTTTGCTACGAAATACCACACGCAGGAATTTTATCAAACCTTCACTTCTAACCTGTTCCTGGCTGGTCTGTTAACCTCGGCAGTTACTGTTTTAATGGGCCTTTTTTTATCGAAGGAAGAAGGCTACGAAGGGGGAATTTTGCAATGGCATAAGTGGCTGGGGGTAGGCATTTTGTTGTTTGCTACTCTTGTTTACTGGAGTCGGCAATACCGTTGGTACACTGGAACCATAGCTAAAACTGGGGCCCTTGTTACTACTTTTACTCTTATTTTTGTCGGGCACTATGGGGCTATTTTAACCCACGGCGATAATTTTATTCTGGAACCCATCACCATTGCCGAAGTTCCGAATGTACCAGTAGAGCAAGCAGAAATGTTCGAGCACGTTATTCAACCCCTTTTTGAAAAAAAATGTGTGAGCTGCCATAATCCGGATAAGCTAAAAGGCAAATTAGCTTTAATTGACTCTGCTGCAATGCAAAAGGGCGGAAAAACCGGTAAATTATTCGTAGCGGGTAAGCCAGAAGTAAGTTTACTAATGAAACGGATTTACTTGCCTGTTGCCGATAAAAAACACATGCCACCGGCCAATAAAACCCAACTCACCCCAGAAGAAGTGAAACTGTTGCACCTGTGGGTAAAGGAGGATGCCGATTTTAGTAAAAAAGTAATTGATTTTCCTGCTGGCGATTCCCTTCGTGTATTAGCAACCAACTTCTTAAAACCTGTGGAGGATGCTGGTATCGCCTATGATTTTGCCGCGGCAGATGAAAAAACTATTCAAAAGCTAAATACCAATTACCGGGTAATAACGCCACTCGCTACAGAGTCGCCGGCTTTAGCTGTAAACGTTTATAACAAACAAGCTTTTAATACCAACACCTTAGCTGATTTAAAGGAAGTTAACCAACAGATAGTATCGCTGGAGTTAAACAAACTTCCGGTGAAAGATGCGGATTTAAAAAATATAGGCCAATTTAAAAATCTACGTTGGTTAAACTTAAATTTCACGGATATTACCGGAAAGGGATTAGCGGAATTATCTCAACTAAAACACTTAGAGAGCCTATCTTTGGCCGGCACCAACCTGCATTACAAAGATTTACAAAAACAAATAGCAAATTTCAAAAACCTGCGTACGGTAACTTTGTGGAATACTGGCTTAGCCGATGCCGAGATTAAACAACTACAGCACACGTATAAAACTATTAATTTTATATCGGGTTTTAAAGACGATGGTACTACCCTTATTAAACTAAACCCGCCCCAACTTAAAAACAGCTCTCCTATTTTCCGGGAAACTCTGCCTTTGCAATTATTCCATCCAATTAAAGGCGTTACAATCCGGTATACCCTGGATGGCAGCGTACCGGACAGTATTACATCTCCCATTTTTAAAAACGGAACTACCCTGGCCGGTATGACTACTTTAAAAGCGAAAGCTTTTAAAACCGGCTGGCTGGGCAGCGAAGTAGCTGTGTTTAACTTTTACCGAAGTTCCTTTAAACCCGATAGCGTTCGATTAGCCTATCCACTTAACCGGGTACACCAGGCGAATGGCCCTAAAACGTTTTTTGACGGCGAGTTAGGTACTTTTAATGCCAATAGCCCCGCCTGGGCAAATAATTGGGGCGGTTTTTATAAACACCCCATGGAGCTTATTTCGGAATTTAAGCAGCCTGTTACTATATCGGCCATTGCCCTTAACACTCTAATTGAATCAGAAAACAATATCTTTCCTCCGGAGGTGATAGAAGTTTGGGGGGCTACTACTTTAAACAAATGGCAGCATTTAGCAACTCTAAAACCAGAACAACCTACCAAGGTGAATAAACCAGTAATAAAATTAGTAGAAAGTAAATTTAAACCTCACCAGGTTTCTTACCTAAAAATTATTGCGAAACCCTTAAAAGGATTGCCTGGTTGGCACAAGAGCAAAGGAAGTCCGGCTTTACTATTAATTGATGAAGTGTTTCTGAATTAATTTTTCTTCAATCAGAAATTATTATTTAATTTTTTCTTGCCTTGTTAAAAATGTTAAAAGGCAATTTGTAAACTAGCTGAAAATTTTCTATTAATTCATTAGCTATATTGGAAAATTTACATAAATCATAGGAGTGCAGGATACAACAGGATAGTTCCCTTTAAATAATTCTATAAATTTTACCTTAATAATACCGAGAGGATTTTTTAGGCTGAAAGATTCATCAGTTCCTTCTGGCAAGAACACTAAGGCATAAATTCGCCATTAATGCAGCATAAGTTTTTAGCTTAACCTAACTAGCCTAATTTATACCTGGGGGTACCTCCAGGTATATACTATATAAATATAAGCTTTCATTCAGAGTAAAGGAATGTCTGTTATTCTACAGACATCCGCTTAGATTTTAAATCCGGACATTATCCATACAGTTAAGTCCAGCCCCTTTTTACTGGTTTTATCTGCTTATTCTTTTTAAAGGTTCTAATTATTTCATCTACAGCTAAACGGTGTTATTTATGAAAGATTATTTACTAAAAAAGCGGAAGTACCTATTTTCCTTCCTGCTACTGTTATTCGCAACCACTGGTTCCTGGGCCCAGGCTGTTTCCGTAACCGGTAAGGTAGCGGATGATAAAGGGGAAGGCCTTCCCGGCGTTACCGTGTTGTTAAAAGGCTCTTCTGCGGGTACTTCCACCGATGCATCGGGCAATTATTCCTTGAATGTACCCAACGCAAATGGTACCTTGGTGATTTCCTTTATTGGCTATAATACCCAGGAAGTAGCAATTAATAATCGCAGTTCAATTAACGTAACGCTGTCGGCAGATGTAAAATCGTTGGAAGAAGTGGTGGTGGTAGGTTACGGTACCCAACGAAAACGCGATATTACCTCGGCGGTTTCCAATATAAACATGGGCGATATTGGGGAAGTACCCGCTTCTAATGTTACGCGGTTGATTCAGGGCCAAGCTCCCGGCGTAGCCGTAAAGCAGAAAAATGGAACGCCCGGTAGCCAGTTTGAGGTAAGGGTACGAGGTATAAGTTCCCTGGGAGCGGGCAGCGATCCGCTGTACGTAATAGACGGTTTTGCGGTAGGAACCAACGTGGGGCAGAATTTAAACCCAAACGATATTGAAAGTATTACAATTCTGAAAGATGCGGCCTCAACGGCTATTTACGGGGCCAGAGGTTCAAACGGGGTAGTTTTAATTACTACCAAAAATGCCAAGGAAGGGAAAGTAGGTTTAACTTTTACAGCTGATTACGGCATTCAGAATATTCCGGATTCTAGAAAAGTAAAAGTGCTGAACGGGGTTGAATTTGCCCAGTTTAAAAAAGAAGTTTTTATGGATAACATCCGGTACTTCCAAAATCGGGAACCGGATATTTCTGAAGTGCCGATTGGTTATCGCTTTCCGGAACAAACCAAATACTCTACCAACTGGTTCGACGAAATTCTCTACAACAATGCTCCTTACCAGGATTACAACTTAACGCTTTCGTCCGGAAAAGGACCAATCAAATCAGTTTTGTCGGTGGGTTATTTTAAAGAACAAGGCTCCATTATCAAAACCAATTACGACCGGATTTCGGCGCGTGCTAATTTGGGCGGCGAAGTGAATAAATTCATCGCTATTGGTTTTAATATTAATGGCAGCTATTCGAAACAAAATGTTGCCAATACCGATGGGCGCGATGCTTTGGTAGGTTCTACCCTAATCATGGACCCTCGGGAGCCTATGTATAACGAAGACGGTTCTTTACGACCTTATATTGGCGGATCAGATGGTGTTTTTGGCTATCCAAACCCGGTTTTTGCGCTGAAAAATATAACCCGCCGAAGAAATATTGCGGATGTATTATCGAATGGATACATAGAACTCTCTTTGTTGAAAGGTTTGAAATTCCGGTCCTCGGTAAATGCGAAACTAAATTATAATAATTACAACGAGTATATTCCTTCTACCATTGGCTCGGCTTTAGGTTCCGGTACTGCGGGAGCGCCACCCAAAACGGCTACCGCCCGCGAAATTACCGAACAATTGTACAATCTTTCAACAGACCAACTGCTGACTTACGCCCCGGAGCTAGGACCCAACCATCACCTGGATGTACTGGTTGGATTTACGGCCCAGGAAGAAAAAGTGCGGGGTGTAGATGGGTCAGGTAATACTTTCCCCGATGACCTGGTGCCTTACCTGGGGGCAGCCTCTATCCGGTCGTCCAATTCTTATGAGTATGGCTGGAACTTGCTGGCCTATTTAAGCCGGGTAAATTACTCCTTTAAAGATAAATATTTATTTTCGGCTTCCATGCGACGCGAAGGTAGCTCACGATTCGGAGAAAAAAATAAGTACGGTAATTTTCCGGCGGCTTCTCTGGGCTGGCGCGTTTCCGAAGAACTTTTTATGCCCAAATTTACGTGGCTCAACGATTTAAAACTGCGGGCAAGCTGGGGAATGACCGGTAATAACAACATTGGTAATTACTCGCACCTGGCTTTCATGAATGCCAATAATTATATTTTAGGTAATGCTTTTGCGCCAGGTAAAGTTGTAAGCTCTTTCGCCAACACCGAATTGGGCTGGGAAAAATCAAACCAGTTAGATGTGGGTATGGATTTAACCTTGCTGGATAACAAAATAGTTTTAACAGCTGAGTATTACAAAAAAATTACAAATGACATGTTGTTGCCTATTTCCATTCCGGCCGTTTCTGGGTTTACCACGAGTTTGGCCAACATCGGAAAAGTGCAGAACAAAGGCTTTGAATTTGGCCTGGAATTTAAAACGGCCATTGGACCTGTTAATTTTCGGACTAGCCCCAATATAACCTTTAACCGGAGTAAAATACTTGCCATAAAAGGAGCCAATGACATGCTTTATTACGGCAGCTTTTATGGAGGTTATAATGTGCAGAAAGTGGGCCGCCCGATTGGGATGATTTACGGGTATAAAAAACTTGGCATTTTTAATACCCAGGCCGAAATTGATGCGGCACCTAAACAAGACGGGGTAATTCCGGGCGGTATGAAGTTCTTTGATGCCAACGGTGACGGGGTAATTTCTTACGACACCAAAGATATGGTGGAGATTGGCAACCCTAATCCGGCTTTTACCTGGGCCTGGACCTTTGCCGCCGATTATAAAAAATTCGATTTTAATATATTATTTACCGGAGCTCAGAACTACGATGTTTACCGGAATATAGAGGCCTCTACCATGAATATGGACGGCGTATTTAATGTGTTGGATAAAGCCAAAGACCGCTGGCGCTCTCCCGAAAACCCGGGTTCTAACCCCAACGCCAAAAATTCACAGGGCGGCACCAACTACTTTAAGTGGTCGCGGGAAAGCAGCGAACGGTACGTGTACGATGCTAGACATATCTGGGTAAAAAATATTACTTTGGGTTATACCCTGCCACAAATAAAATCCTTCTTAAACAATGCCCGCATTTTTGTCAATGCCTCTAACATGTTTTTAATTACGGACTACCCTGGTAATAACCCCGACGCTGGTGTGCGGGGTGGTACCGAGCTAAATAATGACGATGAATCGTATCCGGTTCCAAGAACTTTCTCCGTGGGTGCTAGTCTTAACTTCTAAATCTAAGTCAAATGAAAAAAATAACTGCCACCAGTATTCTTCTGCTTAGCCTGCTTCAATTTTCGTGCGACGACGACTTTTTAGTAACCACCGACCCTACCCGCATTGGTACTGACCTTTTTTATAAAGATCAAAAACAAGTAGAACAAGCTCTGAACGGAGTTTATGGCCAACTCCAAACAATTTCGAATAATCAGTATATTTTTCAGGAGTTTATTTCCGATAACACCACTTTGGATTTTAATCCCCTGGACCGCGGCGGAGCAGCGGGTTGGGAAGCTTTTGAGTTCTCAACGGTAAATTCGGGCAACGGCGAAATCTCCAACTTATGGAATACCTATTACGCGGGCCTTTATAACATTAATTTTGCTTTGGAGAAATTAGCTGCCAGCACTACTATCGATCCGGCCGCTAAAACCGTTATAGAAGGTCAACTTAAATTTATCAGGGCTTATTATTACTTTAACCTAGTGCGCTACTTCGGGGATGTTGTTTTGGTTACATCCACCTTGGATAAACCTGACGAAGCTTTTGATTTAGTAAGATCGCCCGAGGCTGATATTTATACGCAGATAGAAACAGACCTGAAAGAGGCGGCCGCAGCCTTGCCCAATAGCTACAATGCAGCAAATGCCGGACGAGTAACGAAAGGAGCGGCTTTAAGTTTGTTAGGCAAAATGTATCTGACAAAAAAACAGTATCCGGAGGCTGTTTCCACCCTGCAACAGGTGTTACCCCTGGGGTATGCTTTAAATGCTAATTACGCTGATAACTTTGATCCGCAGAAAAAAAACGGAATAGAATCTGTTTTTGAAGTACAATACCAGGGCGGTAACGATTTAGGCGAGTGGAGCGGTTTTATGTACACCTTTGCCCCCCGCTTATCTCAGGGCATTATTACCGGGTTTGCCAGCGTTGCTCCCGCCGGCCGAAATATACCTACCAACGACATGATTGCCGCCTATGAGGAAGGCGATTTACGAAAAGATATTTCATTACAAACCGGCTATACGAATGCCAAAGGTGAATTTGTAGCCATACCTTTTATTAACAAGTATCATTACCCGCATACTATTGCCGGCCGTACCGACAATAATTGGCCGGTTCTTCGCTATTCCGACGTTTTATTAATGTTAGCGGAAGCGCTTAATGAACAATCCGGCCCAACGGCAGAAGCTTATGATTACCTGAACCAGGTACGGAAACGGGCCGGACTTGCGGAACTAAATGGCTTAAGTAAAGAAACTTTCCGGGAGAAAGTACTGCAGGAAAGAAGAGTAGAACTGGCTTTTGAAAACCACCGTTGGTTTGATTTAAAAAGAACTAAAACGCCCGCCGAACTAGCGCAATTCATGAATGAGTATGCAGCTAAAGAAAAGGCAATGCCTACCGTTGACAGAGGCGGTGTGGCCTTTAATGCCCTGGATTATGTGTACACCGAAAATGAATATGTTTTTCCTATACCGGCACCCCAAATTCTGATAAATGATAAATTAACCCAGAATCCTGGTTATTAATGGAATGATTACATGCCTTAATAAGTTGATTATGAAAAGAGTAATCTTTTTTAAGTTCTCTGGTTTCGGCAATTATTACCAATTTAGTCTATGAAGCAATATTCTTTTACCAGAACAGAACTCGTTAAAATTAGTATTTTCCTTCTAATCTGTTACTTCTTACCCAATTGTTTAGCGTACGGGTTTGCCGAACCAGCTGTGGCTACAGCTTCCAGTACTGGAGGTTTCTGGCTTTGGAAATTACTTGGGCGCTTGCATCCCCTGGCAGTCCACTTCCCGGTAACTTTGCTTTGTTTAGCGGCAATTCTGGAAGTAGCCACTTTTCGAAACTTTACTTCCCGCTTACGTCCCGGCATTGATTTACTGGTATTAATTGGCGCTGCTGGTGCCGTTATTGCTGCTGTTTTGGGTTTATTGCTGGCCGGTCAGGAAGATTACGCTGGTGAGCTTTTATCCCTTCATCGGTGGACGGGAGTAGCTACTGCCGTTTTAAGTGTACTTACTGCTTTTGTTTTGTACATAGTTGAAAAGCGGGAACGCTGGAATTTAGTAAAATTGTATCGTGGAATTTTAATTTTTACGGCAGTTGGAGTTACCGCTGCCGGCCACTATGGCGCTTCATTAACCCACGGCGACGTTTACTTAACTAGTGTAATGCCGTGGAGCGACGATTACGAAAACACGCCCGCCGGGGAGAAAAAGTTTACTTTAGTATCGTTGCAGGAAGGTGGCAAACTCGACCCCGCGAAAGAAGTAGAATTAAGCGTTCAGGTAAGAGCCATTTTTGCTCATAGTTGCTACAAATGCCACAGCTCCGATAAAATAAAAGGCGAACTAAGGCTCGATCAGAGAGATTTGGTATTTAAAGGGGGTAAATCGGGCCCAATTATTATTCCGGGACAGCCGGAAAAAAGTGAGATTATCCGGCGCATAACTTTGCCGCGCAACCACAAAGAATCTATGCCCGGCAAAGGTAAGGCCCTGAGTACCGAAGATATTGCCCTTATTACTTACTGGATCAAAAAAGGTGCCCCCTGGCCAGACAAAGGTCAAAAAAGTATATACCGCGTAGCCGAATTAAAACCTCGTTTACCCACCTTACCTCCTGCTACAAAAGAATTGCAAAACCCGGTAGATTTATTGGTTAACCAATATTTTACTAAATCTAAAACAGTTTGGCCAAAAATAGTAAGCGACCGCATTTACCTGCGCCGCATTTACCTGGATATTATTGGTATTGTTCCTTCTCCGGAAGAGTTGCAAGCCTTTATGCAGGATACCCGTCCGGATAAAAGAGGTATTTGGGTAAGACAATTACTAAACCGCAAAGAAGATTATGCCCTGAACTGGCTTACTTTCTGGAACGATGCTCTCCGTAACGATTATACGGGTACGGGCTATATTACTAACGGACGCTACAATATTTCGGATTGGTTATACAAATCTTTAGAAAATAATAAACCTTATAATCAATTTGTAAAAGAGCTTTTAAACCCTACCGAAGAATCGAAAGGTTTTATTAGTGGCATTCAATGGCGGGGCGTGGTAAACGCGAGCCAGCGTGTAGAAATGCAGGCCGCGCAAAATGTATCGCAGGTATTTTTAGGCTTAAACTTAAAATGTGCTTCCTGCCACGATAGCTTCGTAAGCGACTGGAAGCTAGCCGATGCCTACGCTTTTGCCAACGTTTTTGCCGATACCACCCTGGAAATTAATCGTTGCGATGTGCCTACCGGTAAAATGGCAGAAACCAGAATTTTATGGGAAGAACTAGGTACTATTGATAAGAATGCGCCGGTAGAGGTAAAATTAAAACAATTGGCCGAAAACCTGGCCAAACCCCAAAACGGCCGCTTATACCGGACTTTGGTGAATCGGGTTTGGGCACAGTTAATGGGCCGCGGCATGGTAGCTCCGGTAGATGCCATGGATAACGAACCCTGGAGCCAGGATTTACTCGATTGGCTGGCTTCTGATTTTGTGGCCCGCGGTTACGATGTAAAAGAATTAATTTACCTGATTACTACTTCTAAAACCTACCAGTTACCATCAGTCGGCATAAAAGATGTAAACAAGCTAAATACCACCGATTATAAATTTACGGGCATGCTGCGTCGTCGCTTATCTGCGGAACAATTTGCAGATGCGGTGAGCCGTACCATTCAGCCCGTTTACGCCGATTCTGCACTGCAATACAATCCGGCTGGTAAAGAAAAACCAAACCCTTTGAAAACACCTTTTGTGCGAGCTTCTCTGGTGAAAAACGATGGTTTCCTTACAGCATTAGGTCGTCCTAACCGCGAAACTGTGCTAACCAGCCGTGAGTCCCAGGCCAATCTGTTGCAAGCAATGGAGCTTACCAATGGCAAAAAATTTAACGAGGTGTTAAAAAAAGGAGCCGATACCTGGATTTCGCAATTCAAAGAATCAGAAGTTATTATCCGGGAAGTTTACAAAAAAGCCCTTGGGCGGGCTCCGCTCCCCCGTGAGATGAAGGTAGCTAAACAAATGTTGGGTACTACTCCGCAATCCGAAGCGGTTCAGGATTTTCTTTGGGCCATTGTGTTGCTGCCCGAATTTCAATTTATATTATAGCCTAGTTCCTGGCTAAAGTCAGGAGCAACTGAGGTTTCCTCAATTTCATTAACCTAAGTGAATGGAATATTACACTTATTTATAAACCATTAATTATTGTAAAATCAAAAGGGATTTACTAAATCTAATGTTAAGAAATTGGTTCTTTATGAGTGAATTGTACCAAGCTTTAGAGAGGAGAACCCTTAGCTTTCTGACATTTAATAAATTACTAAATTTTAACTTGCAACCTATAACTTGCAACTATTAACCATGATGAAAACCAAGTGGGATAGACGAGAATTTCTGAAAACTGCCAGTGCTGCTACCTTATCAGCCTTAGCTGCCGGGGCACCTTTAAGTGGTTTATTAACTTCTTGCAGCCGGGATAAAAATCAAAAAGTGTTGGAATCAGAAGCGGTTAAAAACAAAATCGCGCAATCGAAAGCAGATACCGTTATATTGTTGTGGATGGCCGGCGGTATGGCCCACACCGACACCTTCGACCCCAAACGATATACCCCATACGAGAAAGGCATGGATTCAAATCGGGTGCTGAGTACTTTTAAATCGGTACCGACTGTTTTAGATGATATTCACTTTTCCGAAGGGTTGGAATCCATTGGGAAAGTAATAGATAAAGGTACTTTAATCCGGTCGTACGTTGCCGCGGATTTAGGTTTTATTCTGCATTCCCGCCATCAGTACCATTGGCACACCTGTTACGAACCGCCTCAATCCGTTGCCGCCCCGCACCTCGGTGCCTGGATTGCGAAAGAACTCGGCCCTAAAAACCCGGTAATTCCGGCTTTTATTGATATTGGGCAACGCTTAACTTTAGGCGAAGGGGAAGAATTAAAAGCTTTTCATACTTCAGGCTTTTTAGGAAATGAATTTGGACCTTTCATGATTGAGGATCCTACCAGCGGTCTGGATAGTGTTAAGCCTCCAGTAGGAATGTCGTATAAAAGATTTGAGCGGCGCAACCAATTATACAACGAGCTAATTAGCCAAAGTGCTTTTGGGGAATTTGGCAGCGATTACCAAAAAGAATCACTGAAAAGAGCCATGGAGCAATCGTATATGCTGCTCAACTCGCCCGAAGCCAAAGCCTTTGATTTAAGCACAGAACCTAAGGAAGTTTATAATATTTATAATACCGGCAAGTTTGGTTTAGGCTGTTTATTGGCGCGCAGACTTACGGAAAAAGGCGCCCGTTTTATTAGCGTAACTACCGAATACGTACCTTTTTTAGGTTGGGACACCCACGAAAACGGTCATACGCGGGCAGCCGATATGAAGAAACAAATTGATGGTCCGGTTGCACAATTAATTAAGGATTTAGACAAAACCGGCCATTTAGATCGAACCATTGTTATTTTGGCTAGTGAGTTTAGCCGCGATATGATGCTGGAAGGGCGGCCAGGAGCGGAAGTAAAGCACCAGGTAGAACAACCCACCATTATTAACGATATTAAAAATTACGGCATGCACCGTCATTTTACCGATGGCTGCTCTATTTTAATGTTTGGTGGCGGTTTAAAGAAAGGCAATGTTTACGGAAGAACGGCTGATGAAAGGCCATGTAAAACCGTAGAAAAACCTATTAAAATTGATCAGATCCATCAAACCATTTACCATGCCTTAGGCATTGCCGAAGACGCGCTCGCGATTATTGAAGAACGTCCATTTTATACTACGCCAGATGGTTTAGGAAAACCAGTTATGGAATTATTTGCTTAATGAAGAGCTATTTAGTAATTTATTGGACTATTTAGAGGGCATAAAGGTTTACAAAACTTTTCAACCTTGTTTTGTAACAAACTTTAACTTCGAAATTAGTTAACCATTTCGAAGACTCATAAAAGTCTCTAATCAATAACCTTAAAAAACTGCATAATTATATAACCACCAATGATTGACAATAACTCCCGACGCAATTTTTTTAAAAAAGCAGGAACAGCATTAGTAGCAAGTTCAGTATTCCCGAACATCTGGATTAAAAATATTATGGCTCAAACCAATGTTACTACCTTGGGCCATAATTCGCACCGTTACCGCGTTGTGGAAGGTTGGGGAGTTTTGGATGCTGGCAAAAATCCGGTAAACGATTGTCACGAAATGGTAGAAGATGCACAGGGCCGGTTAGTATTACTTACAAACGAAACCAAGAATAATGTTTTGATTTACGATAAATCCGGGAAATTACTGGAAGCCTGGGGCACTAGCTACCCTGGAGCACACGGTTTAACTTTAAGCAACGAAGGAGGACAACAATATCTATTTATTACCGATACCGACCGGAACCAGGTAATTAAAACCGATTTAAAAGGGAAAGAAATTTTTAAAATTGATTACCCTAAAGAAAATAAATCTTACAACCATTCCGGTGAATTTAAACCAACCGAAACAACCGTTAACCCGAACAACGGCGATATTTACGTAGCCGATGGTTACGGAATGAATTTTGTTACCCAGTACAACCAAAAAGGCGAATACATTCGGCATTTCGGCGGCAAAGGCACTGCTAACGAAACTTTTGATTGCTGCCACGGAGTGTTGTTTGATAATCGGGATTCTAAAAACCCTACCCTGCTTATCACCGACCGATCGCACATGAGTCTGAAACGATTTACCCTGGATGGAAAATACCTCAGTACCATTCCGGTGCCCGGTTCCTTTATTTGCCGGCCGGTTTTAAAAGGAAAAAATTTATATGCTGCCGTTTACCGCAGTACTTCTCAGGAATATCCAAACTCCGGCTACATTACTATCTTCGACGAAAAAGACAGGGTAATTTCCACGCCTGGTGGAACTGAGCCCAAGTACGTGAAAAATGTATTACAGGAACAGCAAAAAGACCGTTCCTTCCTGGGTTTTATGCATCCACACGACGTTTGCGTAGATTCGGACGAAAACTTGTACGTACCGCAATGGGCATCAAAAAAGACTTATCCTGTAAAACTGGAAAGAGTTTAGTTTAATACTTTATTCTTGAAAATAAGGCACTATGGCGCGGAAGTTACTTCCGTGCCTTTTTTGTATAGCATCAATTATTTTAAAATTCTGAGGAATTAGCATAAAGGAAAGGCACGGAAGTAACTTCCGCGCCATAGTGGGCCATAGGAGAGCTTCTTCTTTATAACAGTTAAGATATTTAGTAAATCCTAGCTGGCATATATAGTTGATTATAACAGCTTTTTTTAATTACAAATTTCTACTTGGCCGAAGCTTGTAATTCATCCAAGGTCCAGTATTTCTCCCTGGAGGTTGTTTGCGTTCTAATTTCTTTTACTTCTTCCGGGCGGATAATAGGGGCTTTGTTGTACATATCGTTTCGTACGTAACTTAATACCGCAGCAATCCATTCATCGTCGTTATGGCCCATGGCTGGCATTACGTCGGGGTACGTTTTTCCTTCTACCGGGCCGGATAAGCCATTTAATAATATGCGGATAATCGCAGCTTTGTCGCCGTTAATGCGTTTGGAGCGGGATAAAGGCGGTGCTACCATGTCGTTGCTGCCCAAGGCAATTCCTTTGCCATCCTGGCCGTGACAAGCAGCGCAAACTTGCTGAAAAATTACAGCTCCCTTCGTTAACAAAGCTCTGTCTAAAGGCGTTAACTTGCGAAATTCTTCTTTCCTCCGGGCAATAGATTCAACGGTTTTCTGCCGACTTGTTTCCGATTCTGCCAGCAATGGAATTGTAGGGTTTTGGGTAATTAACTCTTGTACCAACGCATTTCCCGTATTATTTGGCAGAGCCCGCATGGATAAAGCTATCTGAATTTTTACTTCGGGATCCGGATCATTTTTTAAATTTTGAAGTTGCTGGAGCATTTCCGTACTGTTTTGCTTCAGAAATTTTTCACTAATCCATAAAGCAGTCTTTCTTACCTGGGCATTTTCATCTTTAAATGCTTCAAACAATGTATTTTCATCTATTGCCTCCAACCCATCTAAAGTCCATAAAGCATGAATTTTAGTTAGATGTTCAGTCTTATTTGGCCGGGAGAATATTTTTTTCCAGAAAGAAGGTTTTTTAAGGGCTAATTCTTTTAATGCTGGCACCACCGATTTATCGCCGCGTATAACAAGAAGTTTTTGGGCATTATCGCGCCACCAGCCATTAGGGTGACTTAAATAAGAAACCAGTGCAGCAGTAGAAGCATTTAACAACTGCGGTTTTACCGGATCCGGTTTAAAATCATCGTGTACCACCCGATAAATGCGACCACGTCCATTATTTTTATCTAAGCCCCTGGCTAAAATCTGGGGCCTTATGTAACTACCTTCTTTGGTCCATTCACTTTCCTGAATAATACCGTGGTACATATCTACAATGTATAACAAGCCATCCGGCCCGGTTGCCGTATTTACCGGCCGGAAATTCATATCGGAGGAGGCGATAAATTCTTTTTGGTTGTAAGCGTTTTGCAAAGATATTTTTCCGTTCTGGTTAATAACTTTGGCCCGGCGAATTAAACGACCTACGGGTTCAGGGGTAAAAAAATCTCCTTGTAATTCAGCCGGAAGCCGGTCGCCCCGGAATATAGATTGTCCGCCACTTGAAGTAAAATGATTTAAAGAATTGTCGTCGGGCCGCATTCGTTTAAGGCCACCCTGGGCATCTAGCGTACCAATAATGGGCCAGGTAGCTAAAAAAGCTTCGTTGTACTGATCTTTTAAATCTAAACGGCCATAAGCCGGGTTTTGCTGGAAAGATACCGCCGGCCGTTCCGCTCCTCCCGCAGAGAAAAATAGTCGGCCATAACTATCGTGCGTTACTCCCCATTGCCCGCCCGGGTCTTCAATTAAAGAATCAGCTTCTATCAGGCCATTTTTATAACGAAAGCGAATACGGTCGCGGGAAACGTAGATGTAATTATCTAAATTCCAGATTAAACCACTTTTCTGGTGTTCTAAATTGCGGGTATCTACTAAATTATTTTCGTATACCCGCTTTTTCTCGTCGGCTATCCCATCGCCATTAGTATCGCGGTAACTCCATAAATGATTGGTGTTGGTTTCGTTTACAATCAAGCGGTCATCTAAAGGCAAAATCATGCGGGGTAATACCAGATTATCAACATAAACGGAAACCTTATCCATTTTACCATCAGCATTGGTATCTTCCAATAACTTTATCCGGCTTACAGGTTTATATTTATCGGTGCCGTACACGTCTAACATGTAGGTATTCATTTCGGCTACAAACAGGCGTCCGTTCCCGTCCCAGGCAATAGCTACCGGTTCTTGTACCATGGGTTCAGAAGCTACTAACTCCAAGTGGTAACCGGGCGGTAACTGCACTTTTTGCATACTTTCTTCCGGCGATAAGGGTACAGCCGGGGGATCTTTATCTACTACCTGGCGCGGCGTTGAATTAATTTGAGATACAGGGCTGGGAGTTTTACAGGTAATTACCAACGATAATAAAACCGCACTTACCAACCAGGATTTTCTTTTCATTATATATAGAATTGAATTATAAAGATTTGTAACTTAGGCCGAAAGTATTACAAAGGTGATTATAAGCCCTCTTTTTACTAGCTACAAAGTATTAAATATAAAAAAGCTTTTTCGATTCTGGATAAATTTTTAGTAAATATCAGGGTACTGGTACAGGAGTTTGTTTTCCTGTCAAAAGAGAAGGTAAGTAAGAAGGAGTACCATTAATTAATTTTTTGAAATTAATTTTAAAAGCCATGCAACTCCTTTACTTTTTTTCGGCTCTAGTACTTTAAAATCCATAAACTATAAACATTCTTAATTTCTTCAATCCCCCAAATTAAATTTACTATGAAAAAAAAGTTTAACCCGTTTGCCGGTCTTTGTTTGGCCTTATTGGTTTTAGTTAGTGCTTGTAATAACAGCGATGATGATGATCCTTCGCCGGGCGGAGGCGGCAGCCAGGATTGCGTGATAACTGAAATGAAGGAAGGAAATAATACTACAACCTTTACTTATACCAACGATCAACTTTCAAAGGCTAGTTTTGATAGTGCCGGTACCGCTAACGATAACTACTTTACTTTTGAACGCAATCAGGCCGGACAAATAACCAAAGCCAATCAGTTTGATGGTAGTAACGCCACCACTGGTTATATTGCTTATGAGTACACCACCGATGGTTTAGTAAGTAAAGCAAATTACTTTACGGTGCAAGGCAGCAGTACTACTCCCATTAATGCTTTATCTATTACTTCGGAGTATACAAATAAAGTATTGAGTAAAACCACTACTTATTTCAATTTAGCCACTCTTGGTATTCCCATTCAGGCAACCATTCCGGTAAGTTATACCAGCTATACTTCTTCGAATGGCAATATTACTAAAACCATGAATTATTCTCTTGATCCGTTATTTATTCAAGAACTTTTACAGGATTTTGATCCAACTTCCATTCCAACAACAGCCGAGTTTATGAATAATATGGTGCTGGATGGCAGTACGGAATACCAGTTTGATGATAAAAAGAATCCGGCGCAGCCGCTTGGTTTCCTATTCCAGGATGCTTCTACGGTTTCCACCAACAACATTACCGTTAAGGTGGATAAAGATGATACGGGAGCTACTACCAATACTACCAACAATGTTTATGAATATAATAGCGATGGGTATCCTACTAAAGTTACATCTACCGAAACCGGTAATGCCGCCGAAGTAACTACTTTATCCTATAAGTGCGACTAATTTCCCAATAATTAATCGATCCGGAACAAGAAAGCCCACGTAGTATGTGGGCTTTTTTATTTAATTACCTTACAGAAATAATTTTTGGACTGAAGGTGGAGATTATTTAGCTATGTCTTTAATGGAAAGAGGTTCAATCCCACACAAGTCTAACATCTAAAATCTAATAATTAATATACTTGGGTCTATTTACTTAAATCCAATTATTTAAACCATATGCCACATAATTATCTCCGGATTTACATCGTCGTTAGCTCCCGCCACAAGCAATAACTACCAATTGTTTTTTATTAACATAGTAAGTAAACTGAGAAGCATAACCTGCCACTAAGCTCTTTAACATTGTATAAATAGTAATTAGAACAAGGGTACAGCGACAAAGTAAAGTAAGGGGTATTTGGGCAATGCTGTTACAAGGGTCACGTGTAGGGTTAAATTACATTTATTAACCTGATTATTGGGTGTCAGAATCTTACCAAGTCACTTTTTTAGTTAGACTATTTACTAAAAAAGAATGGGTCAGCAGGAAAGGTAAACACCTCACTCCTACCGACCCGATTCCAAAGTTTGCTATTTTTAGATTTTACTTCAGATCTTTTGTATTTTACTTTTTAGCTGCATAAACGGTATGTTCTTTATTGCCGCCCGACATTAAATAGGCCAATAAATCTTTCAACTCTTCTTCGTTTAAGCGGTTAATCATACCGGGCATCATAATCGAAACATTAGAAATTTTAGTTTGGGCAACCTCACTTTTCGGAATATCACGCAATGTTTCAGGGGCAAATGGGTTCTGAGAAATCGAGTATTTATCTGCATCTTCTTTAACCAAACGACCTACCACGGAACTACCATCTTTTAAAACAAACACAGTAGAAGCATACTGATCGGAAACGTATTTATTCGGATCAATTATAGATTCCAACATATCGTTCACCGAAAAACGAGTACCTAATTGCGTCAAATCTGGACCAATAGCCCCGCCTTCGCCGCGCATGCTGTGGCAAGAACTGCACAGACTGGCCGCAAACATAGCTTTACCTTGCTCAAAATTCCGGTTTTCTAATTTACCTTCTACGGCAGCAACGGCATCCGGTAATTTCCAGTTTCTACCCGGGCCTTTTGGTTGTACGGCAGTAGCCGCTATATCTAAACCAGAGGTAGTTAACATCTCGCTACCGGATAATTTATTGTAATAGTCAAATTTATCTTTAGGTACGTTCTGCAAAGCCATTTTACGGGCCTTATCTAAAAAGCCAACAAAACTTCTACCGCCTGCATAATTTTTAAAAGCATTCGTGTACCAGGAGAAGTATTTTTCTCGCAAAGGAGTTGACCAGCCTGCTTTAGCCATACTTAAAGCAGTGGCGTAATAGGTTTGCTGAGCCGGTGGAATTTTAGCTAACATGTTGGCAATATCTAAGCCGTACTGCGGATTACGCAAAATTAAGTCGGAAGACTCCGTAAATGTTTTTTGACTTGAGTTATCATCTTTCGCTTGTTCGTAGAGATCCAAGGTTTTGGCTACTACTGTTGGCGAATCTATGTAAACCAAAATTTTACTCAAAAGGCGGTTAAGTTCATTGTTTTGCGCCGGATAGTTGGCATTTAAATAAGAATTTAGACGGGCATTCATTGCTCCTTCCGTCTTGCCCATCCGCGATAAAGTTAACTCAATAGTACGTAATAAATCTACTTTCTGAGATTCTGAGAGAGCACTATAATTAACTTTAGTCAGGTTAGTTAAAATGGTGTTCTTTAAAGATTTATCACCAAAATGAGCCAAAGCAATACTGGCTTGAGTAAGAGCAACTGGGTCGGTCTCCTTCAAGGCTTTATTTTGCCATTCGGCTAATGGTTGATGTTCTACGGCAATACGGGCAGCGTAGCGAATGAACCGATCGTTGTGCTTTAAATTAGGCCAAGCCAAAGCAATTGCACCGGCTTTTGGTTCGCCATGGTATTCTTCTAATTGTTTTCTAAGCTGGTTTAATGGGCTGGAGGCAGCAGATTGAGTTGTATTTGCCGTAGTAACTGCATCATTACCTGTATAGTAAACCCGGTATAAATCAGAATCCAGACGACGCCCACCAGTCATAAAATAAAGAGAACCATCCGGGCCAATAGTACCATCCGTTAAAGGTAAAGGAGAACCCGAAATAAATTCTTCGGCAGTGGCGGAATATGAGGCCCCTTGCGGCTGTAAATGCACCGCGTAAATAATCCCAAAGCTCCAATCAAAGGCAAATAAAGTTTGACGATATTTTTCCGGGAATTTAGCACCACCAGAATAGATAAGATTAGTAGGCGAACCCTGTCCAATATTTAATACCGGAGGTAAATTATCGGGGTAAGTAGGCGACCATTTGCTATTACCAGTGCGCCAGCCAAATTCGGCACCGCTGGTTACGTGGCAAATACGGGTAGGACGGTACCAGGGCATTCCAAAATCCCATTCCATATCAGAGTCATAACCAAAAAGATCACCCGCGTCGTTAAAAGCAATATCATACGTGTTTCGGAAACCGGCGGCAATTAATTCCCAATTAGTTCCTTCTGGATTTACTTTGGCAATCCAACCACCAGGTGCCATCCGGTCGTTGGCATGACCCCGGGGATCTTTAATTAACGGGAATAAATTATCTTCCTGCCAAACTTTTGGCAATCGGTAAGCATTCATTTCGGGTACATCCGTGTGATTACCCGCCACTACATATAACGATTTTCCGTCGGGAGAGAGTTTAATGCTGTGCGGGCCGTGCTCGCCTTCACCTTTTAAATTTTTAAGCAAAGTTATTTTTTCGAACTGATCGTCGCCGTCTAAATCTTGTAAACGATACAAACCGCTGCCTTTTTCGAAATTCTGGTCGCTGTTATGGTTAATCATTACATACAAGCTGTTAAATGCGTATAGCAAACCTTGTGCGTAACCCATTCCTACTTTTGGCTTGGTCGTATCGGCATTTACCGAATTATCAATACCCACATTTAAGCGCTCTACTTTCGGTCTGCCACCGGTGCCCATTGCCGGTAATTCCAGGCGATATAAAAAGCCGTATTGATCCGAAGTAATTAACCGGCCTTTGTTATCGAAGGCCATTGCCACCCAGGAACCTTGCTTATTCTCCGATGGACTGTATAAATGTTCGGCCTGAAAACCAGTGGGCAATTTTAACTTTTCGACCTTCGGGCTGGTAACTTGTACGGCTTTCGTTTCCGTGGTGGCCGATGCCTGCGCTTTGTTATCGGCTTCTTTGGTGTTACGACAAGAGGTACCCACCATAAAAGAGACAGAGAGCGTGAGCAACAATTTAATTCCGGATGTACTTTTGTTCATATGACTGATTTTGAAAAACAGTTTAGTTTGTTTTTAAAGTTAAATAGTTTAGTAAAATAAAGTAAGATAAACGATTGTAATTTAGGTATTTAATATTAAGCTTTTAAATATTAATGATAGTGATATATTACCTAGTTAAAAGTTATTACCAATTAATAAATTTACTTAATTAATTAGGTAAAATAGCCTTATATCCCTATTCTTTTTACCTTGTAAATAAGCATTTAGGGTAAATTTTTTATTTGCTTTCCCAAGTTTGTTAACTCTTTTAAAGGATTATCTAATGTAGCTAAACTGATAAATTTACCCATCCTGCACTATCCTGTAACAGGTATTTTTAATTTTGAAGGCTAATAATATTGTCCTAAGCAAGTTGAAAACTTGTTTCACTTGCTGAATACCGTAGATATTGGAATATTCTTTGAAGAAGAATATTGAAGGAACTGAATTAAGAAAAAGGAATTATGGTGAAGGATGCTTGAAGGGTAATTCTACAATCAATTTCCTTTATTCTAAAATATTTACTTTTTATTTTTTTAGCTTTTAGTTCTGCCACAAGATACCGCAGGACGGGCTTAGATATGCTATAACTTACCTTTAAACAAAGCAAGATTAAAGGATTTTTGCCGTTTTATGGTAGGAAACAAAAGAGTAATATAAGCTGGTGATAAGATAATTTTAAATTTATGATGCAACGGGTGGCGTTTAAAATGAAATTAAAACCTGGTTTTAGAGCGGAATACCAAAAACGCCACGAAGCCATTTGGCCGGAATTAAAGCAACTTCTCCAATCAGCCGGCATCAGCGACTATTCCATCTTTTTGGATGAAGAAACGGATACTTTGTACGCCGTACAAAAATTAAGTGGGCAATCGTCGCAGGATCTTGGTAGCACTGCTATTGTGCAAAAATGGTGGGCCTACATGGCCGATATTATGGATACCAACCCTGACAATTCACCGGTGTCTGTTCCATTAAAAGAAGTATTTTATTTGCCTTAAATTATATAGACACAAGTATCAAGTTATTAAACAAGAGAAGTAAAAATTTAAATATGAATTAATAAAGAATTAAGTTATTCTTTAACTTATCCTTAACAACCTTCAGTTAAATGCTACAACGAATTTAGTTTAACTAGAATAAGCTTAAATTTTAAACTACAAACTATTAACTAATCCAACAACTAATAACTAACCACTATTTGCTTATTTAACATTCAGGGTAATTTCCTGTTCTTTTTTCAGGAAATCGGTTTGTTCGGAAAGCCCCGTAGCATCTGATTCCAGGATAGAAGCATCCGGCACTACTTTCACCGGGGTAATACAAGAAGTGTTTTTTTCCCTAAAAGGAACGTTGTAGCTCAGATTATACGCCGAAATTAGAGACCAGCGCGGTCTATCAGAAAGATTAGCTTCCGACATATGCAGAATATTACTGTGAAAAAACAAAGCGTCGCCCGGATTCAATTCTACATAAACTTTTTCGAGCCGATTTAAAGCTTCTTCTACAAAAGGAAGATCAGCTCCTTGCTGTTCTCCGGCAAATAAATGCTCGAACCGACCCATTTTGTGCGAACCTTTTAATACCTGCAAGCACCCGTTTTCCTGGTTAGCTTGAGTAAGCGCAATCATTACACTTAGCATAGCATCCGGATACAAAAATCCATTTTTGTACCAGTAACCGTAATCTTGGTGCCACTCCCAAGCGCCACCCACTTTCGGCTCTTTTTGCATAAGTTTAGAATGGAAATGACACACCTCACCTTCTCCCAATAAAGTTTGAACCGATTTTACCATTCGTTCGCTGCGAGTTAACAAGCCGTAGGTATCGTCGCCGGGGGTAAACCACAAAGTTAATTTGGTGCGTTTGCCCGTTTGATCGTTTAAATCGAAAGCATGATTCCGGAGGGCGTTATCGCCGGTGGCTAAACCATAAAGTAAATCCACCTCATCCTGATTCAGAAAACTAGGAATAATAATATAACCATCTTGCTCGTACTGATTTTTTTGGACTGGACTAAGAGATGTGAAAGACATAATTAGTTTATATTTCTGGTGAAAAGCTAGTTAAAGATGTACTTTACTTAGGCAAATTGCTACTACTATTTACTTAATTACCTAAACTTTTTTGACCATTTTTATTCCTTTTATAAGTAATTTGGTAAATTAAAGTGTACATTTTTCTAGTTAGCTAAAATGAGTATGAAACCTCATATTCAAAAACTACCGCTTTCGGAACAATCTTCGTTTTTAGCCGATACCTTTTATACTCCTTCTTTTGAAACACCCTGGCATTACCACGAAGAGTTGGAATTGGTTCTTATTCTGGAAGGAAAGGGCAAGAGGTTTGTGGGCAACCATGTATCGGATTTTTGCGAAGGTCAAGTTGACTTATTAGGTTCAAATTTACCGCACTGGTACCGGAAAGACGATACTATAAGCACGGGAGGTTCTTTGGTGATTCATTTTCGGGAAGAATTTTTAGGTAAAAGCTTCGGGGAAATTCCGGAAATGCTAAAAATCAGATTGCTGTTCGACCGGTCGCGAATGGGCATAAAAATTTTAGGTGCAACGCAACAAAAAGCAGCGCTGGCCATGAAACAAATTCTTACTTTAAATGGAATGGACCGGTTAACTGCCTTGCTTTTGTTGCTGAGTCAATTAGCAGAATCAGAGGAGTACGAATTATTATCCAGCCCAGAACTAAACAGCCAGAATAAAAAAGACAGCGATCGACTAAATAAGGTTTTTTCTTATGTTATGAATCACTTTAAAGAAGAAATTAGCGTAGAAGAAGTAGCAGATTTAGCCATGATGAGCTACTCGGGTTTTTGCCGTTATTTTAAAAACCGCACCAAGAAAAACTTTTCGCACTTTGTAAATGAGATCCGGATTGGCTACGCCTGCAAACGCCTTTTGAATAGTGACCTGAACGTAAGCCACGTTTGCTACGAAAGCGGTTTTAATAACATTGCTAATTTTAATAAACAATTTAAGAAAATTGTCCGTTGTACTCCGCACCAATTTCAACAGAAAATAAAATTATAAAAAGCTTATTTACAAGAAATTATAATTTATTAAGTAAAGTAGTAGCTGAAATGACCAAACAATTTACAGTTTAGAAATAATTTTATTACTAAAGTGATTTGCGACGGATTAAAGTAAAAGGATTAATTACTTTACCTTTTCTTTTGTGCAGCATCATGTAAGCAGCCGTTTCGCCCATTTTAGCGTGATCTGTAGAAATAACCGTAATTCCATTTGCCAGGATTTCTTTTAAAGGCGTTTCGTTGTAAGAAATAATGCCGAGGTCTTTGCCTAAAACCCAGTTCTCGGAACGGCTGTGCTTAATTAAATCTACTAAATCCGATTCTTCCAATACAATAAAGGCAGTTTTAGGCGTAATGCATTCACTTTCAATGCCATCTACTACAGTATACGGAAACGACGTTTCCTGGCAAAAGCGTTGGAATCCTTTTACAATTTCGGGCGGGTAATTTAAATCCTTCGGAAATACTAACACTAGCTTTTGGTACTTGTACAATAAATCAATGCCGGAGTGCAGGGCACTATATATATCGCGTTCAAAATCCTGGTAAACGGCGGCACATTCGCCGGTGTACTGGACTAAATTTTTATCGAGTAAAACTAATTTATGCGGTGGAATTTTTTGGAGCGTTTGAATAATGGTTTCGGTATGTTCAAAAAAGTGCGGCATTATTACGTAATAATGGTACTTACCCAAATTCTCATTAATCAGGTTTTCGCAGATTTTTCCGTCGTAATGATGAATGTGAAGGTCTACAATGGCGTCTTCGCCGAAAGATTTTAAAAGTGAATAATATACGGTTTTCTTGTACGCGCTCAGTTTATTAAACAACAATAAAACCCGAATTTTATCGGTGGAGAAGTTCTGGCAAATGTAATTTCCTTTGCCCCGTACCGAAGTAATGATACCTTTTTCCCGTAATTCTTTGTAGGCTTTTTCAACGGTATCGCGCGACAAGTAATACATTTCGCTGGTTTCGTTGATAGAAGGAATTCGTTGACCGTGTTTTAAAATTCCAGCTTCAATATCGGAGATAACAGCGTTTACCACCTGAATATATTTCGGAACCGTAGAATGTTCTACGATGCGATCAAGAAGTTCCATAAAGTAGAATTGCTAGAAATTGTTTAAATTAACCATTAAGTATCCTCTAATTTAAGTTTTTATTTAGATGATTCATACTGGAAATCCGTATTTCTACTACTTTTTAGAATAATTTCAACAATCTATTCCTTTCATTTGAATAATTTTCAAGTAAAAAGACGAAACAATAAATATTTAAATCCCGTAAAAGCATGCTCTTTTCTTAATTGGAAAGTCTTACTTATAAATTTGTTTAAAGCTTAAGATGAGGAATTCGGATAAGTAGATGGTAGCGTTTTAAGCAACTCTGTAATTCGGGCTAAATGATGATCGTCGTGGTCGGCTACAAATAAAAATAAATCCAGGGTTCGCATGGGAGTTTTGAGCCTCGGGTGCAATGCTGCTTTAAAAATTGTTCCTTCGTCCAGGTTTTCCAGCAGTTTTAATGTTTGTTCTCTTATTTTCCGGAAGTCATTTAGTAAATCTACCAAGGGTTTAGCATCGTGGTTGGCCAGAGTGGTTTTGGTATTTTGCAAATCGGTTGGTCTTAGTTCGGTTGCGCCTTGCTTTATATCTTCTAAGCGGCCTTGCCAGAGTGGTTCCAAATCCGTTAAATGCCCTACGTTTTCTTTTATTGTCCAGGTATTATTTACTTTTTTAGATAATATATTCTCCGGAATAGCTTTTAATTTTTCTTCCAGCCGGATTGGGGTGCCGGCGAGCCGTTCCATAATGGCCGGGAAAATATTCTGGTTTATGTTATACTGAAAGTCTCTTTCAAACCATTTTACTTGTTCCATACTAATATATTTTCTGCCTTAATTATAATCGAAAACGCCAATATTAATTATTACAAACCAATTGCGTGAGATAGTATTTTAATGGATGAATTAAGTTTTGTGTTTTTAAACTACACTTAATTGTTACTTTCCGGCTTATTCAGATATTCATCGGTGAAGTGTTCTTTATGTTGGGGTTTAGAAAATTTTTCGGCATTGTATTGTTTGGAATTTCCTTTTGGAATAGAAAGCGAATGCCATTGGTCGGCGGCCATTTTACCTATAAAAACTATTTGCCCCACATGATAAGGATAATGCGCCAACTGCCGGTTGATAGCTTCCTTTACGGTATGCCCCTGGTTGCGAATGTAAATTGTTTTTTGCAGGTCGGCTTCGGAGAGCGCATATAAACTAGTTAAAAATACTTTCCAACCTTCCTGCCACTTTTGTAGCATTTCTTCTTTGGTGGTAATATCGTTTTTAAATTCTGCATCGCGGTTACGCCACTCTTTTTCGCCGTCGGTCGTCAAAAAATTCGTCCAACGGCTCAACATGTTACCCCATAAATGTTTTACAATAGTGGCTATACTATTACTTTCGGCATTGTATTGCCAGAAAAGTTTTTCCTCGGCCAGTTGATCAAAGGTTTTCTCGCCCAGCATTTTGTAGTACTCAAACTGCTTGATTACACTTTCTAAATAATCGGATTTCATTGCTTTATCTTTTATAGTAAAACACCAAAGCTGCTTTTTCTAATAACTGCTGCTCTAACATAAAGCCGACCCTAGCCGGGTTAGCGTTACCATCCAAATTAAGTTTTCCGTTTTAAGTGCAAAGCCAGTAATACTATATTTATACTGCCCGCTTCCTTCGGGTGCGCACGGGCCGCCATACCCTTGTACTCTAAAATCAGTTAGGCTTTGAATGGATTTAGAGGGAGCTAGTTTAAGAGTAATAGTACCCGCACCGGTTTTAAGCTCCTTAATAGTAGCCGGAATATCAAAAATTAACCAATGTCACCAGCCACTACCGGTAGGAGCACTTTCATCAAAAATAGTAACCGCAAAGCTTTTTGTACCTGCCGGACCATTTACCCAGGATAGATGGGGCGATAAATTTTCGCTGGTGCAGCCCAGGCCATTTAATACTTGTTTAGGAGAAGCTTGTCCGCCCAAGTCATTGCTTTTAAGCGTAAAATTTTGGGCAAATACCAGGTTTATAGAAAAAAAGTAAATAATAAGTAAGAAGATTCTTTTCATAGCTTATTGTTTTTAGCAAAGATGCTAGGAAAAGGAATTCAAGTTATTACGCTATTGGCTCAACTACTTTATCTTTTAGCTCAATTCTATTCTGAAATTTTTTCGGAGAAACGCCCACATACTTTTTAAATTCATTGCTGAAAGACGATAAACTTTCGTAGCCTAATTCAAGGTAGATTTTAGAGGGCGCCTTTTTATGTTGCAGTAATTGCCGGGCCTTCTGCATCCGGTTTTCGGTTAAATACTTTTTAGGACTCGTTTGAAAAGCAACCGCAAAGTGTCTTTTAAAAGTGGCCGCACTCATGTTACACAAAAAAGCCAGTTCTTCAATAGTTAATTTACTATTACCATGAAGCGCCATTACTTTTCTGATAATGCTTTCCGGGGAAGAACTGGAAGTTGAACTCAAAAATGAAAAAAATTCCCGGGGATTATGATTATGCAAATACAAAAGAAGTTCTTCAAGCTTTAATCCCTTCATTTCTTCTAAACCATTATTTTGCAGCAAAAGAAGAGAGTTCTGAAAGTTGTTTAAAAAGTTATCTTTAGGGATGACGGGGTAAGCTTCTTCTTGGGAATGTATATTTTTAAGAGTTTTTTGGTACTTCAGGCAAAAGTCCGTTACAAACTTCTCGCTGAAAAAAAGTAAAATGCTTTCAAACTTCTGATTAGCAATTAAACTCTCCGTCATCAGCACGCTTCCCGCTTCCAGCAGAAGAATTTCCTGGTTGTTAATTTTTACTTTTTTGTTTTGAGAAAGCACTTCTTTTGTGCCCTGCAACATAAAACAAATTAAGAATTGATTGTAGACAACTTTGTTTTTTACCGAAGATTTATTGGCGGAGTAGAAATGGATATGCGTTTCAGATTTTTTACTGCCGGTTAAATAATCAGGAACTACGTATATTTCATTATTCATGGCAAGCTAATGTAATTCATTCTCTTCAATTAAACTAAGTTTGAGTGAAGGTTTCGCCTACTTGAGTCGGGTCGTATTCGGGAGTAGCACCGGGGCGGGTTGCTACAAATGCCCCAATTAAACAAGCTTTTTGCAAACAAACAGAAGTTGGCTGCTGCTGCAAATAATTACTTAAATAAGTAGCCAGAAAAGCATCGCCGCTGCCAATGGTATCTTCAACTTCTACAAGATAACCGGCTTGTTCAAAATAACCTTCTGCGGTAAGGGCAGCGGCACCATTTTCTCCACGGGTAACAATTAACTGTTTTAAGTTAAAGAATTTTTTTAAAAACTCCATGTTTGTTTTTTCCTCTGAATGAGCGCCCAGCCAACCAACAATTTCCCGCAATTCCAAGTGGTTCATTTTGGCTATATCGGCAAATTGGAGTAATTGCTGCACTCTTTGCTGGGTGTAATGCGGCGGACGCAGGTTCACATCAAAAACCTTTAGTTTAGCCAGCGGTAAATACTTCAGCAAAGTTTCCTGGGTGGTAACACTGCGAGCCGCCAGACTGCCGTAAATAAATACATCACTATGTTTTACTAATTCTGCTACTTCATCGTCGTACTGAATGTAATCCCAGGCAACCGGCTCCACAATTTTGTATGACACCTCATTTTTGTTGGTGATGTTAGCTTTTACTACCCCGGTTAAATGCGTTTGACCCGTTTGAATATACGTAACATCCATCTTTTTAGCTTTGAGGTAAGCCACTAATTCTTTTCCCAGGTCATCGTTACCTACCCGGCTAATCATAACAGGATCATAACCATTGTATTTTAAGTGAATGGCCACGTTCATGGGTGCTCCGCCGGGCATTTTGCCGGTAGGCAGCATATCCCATAAAGTTTCCCCAAAGCAGATAATTTTTTCCATCCGGCTGGGTTTTAAGTAATACGTTTTAGGTTGTACGTTTAAATTTTATTTTACTATAAGTTCCGGAAAATAAATTATGCTGAGGACTAAGATATCAGGTAATTGTAACTTTAAGAGAAATAGAGTTTAGAATATTATTTTCTCTTCTTATAAATTTATTGATCCTTTTAATAAGCGAATCAAGTTACTGCCATTCAGCTTCTTTCTAATAACCGAAAATTGGAAAACGTAAACAATCCTAATTCTTTTAAGCTTAGATCTGAGCTTTTCCGTAGGGCTTTATGCTGCTGTTTACTCTATACTCTACCTAAATTAAATGGCAAAAGGAGGCAAATTGCTTTCTCATATGTAAAACCTACTACCTACAACTTACCACCTACAACTTAATGAAGAACCATAGTATGTTCGATTTGCTCCAGCGAGGTGCCTTTGGTTTCGGGCATCAGGCGCCACACAAACAGCAATTGCAGCACCATCATGCCGGTAAAAATCAGGAAAGTATTTCCACCCCCTATAGTTTCGGTGATATATGGGAATGAAAAAGCTATAATAGCCGCCATAAACCAATGGGTAAAGCTGCCTAATGCCTGCCCTGATGCCCGCACCTGATTAGGGAAAATTTCGGAAATAAATACCCAGATTACGGCCCCCTGCGAAAAAGCAAAAAAAGCAATATACACAAATAAGTATATGGGTACGGCAATGCCGCTAAATTCCTGAAAATAAAAGGCTTTAGCCACTAACCCTAAAGTAGCAATTAAACCAAAGGAGCCGATGAGCATAAGCGTGCGACGGCCAAAACGATCAATAAAATTTACGGCCAGCAAAGTAAACAAGAAGTTAACTAGCCCAATACCTGCCGAAGAAAGTAAAGCGGAACTTTTACCTAAACCTACCATTTCAAATATGCGGGGCGCATAATAAATAATAGCGTTGATCCCCGACATTTGATTAAAAAAAGCAAACAGCACCGCCAGCATTATGGGCGTTGAATATTTACTTGAAAATAAAGAAGTTTTTACCTCCTTACCTTGTACATCCTGCGCCGAAGTCTGGATATCGGCTATCATCTGGCGAACATCAGCCTCCGGATTAGCAATTCTCAATGTTTTCTCCGCTTCCGAAATGCGGCCCCGTTTTATAATTAACCAACGCGGACTTTCCGGAACAAACAAAACGGTAACCATAAAAATAAACGAAGGCACCGCTTGTACTCCCAGCATCCAGCGCCAGTCTTGTGCTCCTGCTCCGGCAAATAAATAATTAGATAAATAAGAAACCAGAATCCCAAATACCACATTAAACTGAAACATAGCTACCAGCTTTCCGCGCGATTTAGCGGGCGCAATTTCGGAAATATACAAGGGTGCCGTTACCGAAGAAACTCCTACCCCAATACCGCCTAAAAACCGGAAGATTAAGAAAACTGTCCAGGTAGGTGCCAGCGCCGTTCCCAGCGAGGATATTAAATACAAAACGGCAATCCCAATTAAAGTAGATTTTCGACCAAACCGGTCGGAAGGAAAACCACCAAATAAAGCTCCTAATACGGTTCCGATTAAAGCAATAGCTACCGTAAACCCGTGTTCAAAAGTAGATAAATGCCATAGTCGTTGAATAGATTTTTCGGCTCCCGAAATAACTGCTGTATCAAAACCAAAAAGAAAGCCGCCTAAGGCTACAACTATCGACCAAAAAAATACTTTTGTGTTTGCCATATTTACTTTTTAAAACGAGTGGGCATACCATCTTCTAATGAGGATATTACTTAAATTAAGTTTAATGAAAGAAATTATTATTTAAACTATCCATTTCTTAAAAGGAACAATATACTCTGCGGAGGACAGTATAAGACAAGAAAAATAAATCTTTTTAGATTATTTAAACCAATCCTTTCACAAAGCTTACCTTTAAAATATAGTAAACCCGAACCTAAAGAACTACGAACTAAATAGATAGTAAGCAAGAATAATCCATTTAAATACGGTACGTAATTAGGACTTGTTAATACTTGAAAAGAATAGTGTTAATTATTACAAAAGAATAGAAAACCCTCCCGTATTCACTTATATAAAGGCTGAATGATACAAAATCAAAATAATTTACTTAAAATTAATCAGGTACAAATTAATACAAACTCAATCTTTTGCTTATTTGCAAATGGGTATTGTGGCAGTTAATAAGTACGGCTGCCAGGTTTTAAATTTCTTTATCTATGAAGCAATTCGTCTTATTTTTCGTGTTATTTTTTCTTTTACAAACAACAAAGGCGCAGACTCCATATACCTCGGCCCAGGTGCACGCGCATAACGATTACGTGCAGCCCATTCCTTTTTACAATGCCTATACACGTCAGGTAGGTTCTATTGAGGCCGATGTATTTTTAAATAAGGAGGAGCTTTACGTGGCCCACGAAGCCCAGGAAATTTCATCGGATCGGACCTTGGATGCTTTGTATTTAAAGCCTTTACAAGTTCAAATCAGAAAGAATAAGGGCACCGCCTATCCCGATAAAAAAGCAATCTTGCAAATTTTCATTGATCTAAAAACCGATGGTACCACTACCCTGCCGGCCTTAGTGCGCAAACTAAACCATTACCCGGAAATAATTAACAACGCTACCATCCAAATAGTAATTAGCGGGGAGCGTCCGAATCCTGCTACTTGGGGTAATTTCCCCGATTATATAAATTTCGATGGAATACCAGATGTAAAATATACTGCCGAACAGTTAAAACGCATAAAACTATTTAGTGCTAGTTTTAAAAATTATAGTCTTTGGAACGGCAAAGGTCGCCTACTAGCAACTGATGAAGCTAAAATACGCGAAGCCATAAATAGTGCTCACCAGCAAAATAAAAAATGGCGCTTTTGGGCCACCCCCGATAACGTAAATACCTGGAAAAAATTAATGCAGCTGGGGGTAAATTACATTGGCACCGATGATGTAACCGGGCTTACTACTTTTTTGAAAAATTTTCCTACTAACTATTACCAATCAAAGGTTAAATAATAAGTTTATTCGCCTAAATACCAAAATAACGACGAGCAGAAAAAGGTTAAAAACGTAATTTTACTAATTGGCGATGGCATGGGATTAGCGCAAATGTACGCGGGGTATACGGCGTTGGTCGGGCAATTAAATATTTTTAATTTCCGGAACATTGGCCTTTCCAAAACAGCTTCGGCGGATAGCTACATTACCGATTCAGCAGCGGGCGCTACAGCTATGGCCACAGGGCAGAAAACCAAAAACCGCTACGTTGGTGTCGATTCCACCGGGAGGCGGCTAACTCCCATTCCGGATTTGATAAATGCGTTAAAAATGAAAACGGCTATTATTTCGGCTGGTGATATTACCGATGCAACCCCGGCCAGTTTTTACGCGCACCAATCCGAAAGAAGTTTAAGTGAAGCCATTGCTGCTGATTTTCTGAACAGTCCGGTGGATATTTTAATTGGCAGCAATAGTTCCGCATTTATTGAACGCCAGGATTCGCATAATTTATTTACGCTTTTGCAGCAAAAAGGCTATCAAACTTCCACTAGATTAGCTACCTTTTCTAAACCGTTGGCTGGTAAAATGGTGGTGCTGGATACTACGGCAATGCTATCAGAAGCTAAAGGAAGAGCCGAATTTTTAAAGAAAGCTTTACAATTATCCCTTCAGAATTTAGGTAAGAACAAAGCCGGATTCTTTATTATGGCCGAAGGAGCTCAGATTGATCACGGTGGCCACGAAAATAATTTACCGTATGTAGTACAAGAAATGCTGGATTTTGATCAGGTGGTAGGAGAAGCTATGCGGTTTGCGGACGAAAATGGTGAAACTTTAGTAATTGTTACCGCCGATCACGAAACCGGAGGTTTATCGCTGTTGGAAGGTAGTGTAAATCAAGGGTACGTAGCCAGTAATTTCAGCACCAAAGGTCATTCGGCTATTCCGGTTCCCGTGTTTGCCTATGGGCCGCACTCTTTAGATTTTAGAGGAGTTTATGAAAATACAGCTCTGTTTGATAAAATAATGCAGATTATCAAAAAGTACCATTAAGTACGAGGGTTAAAAATCAACAGAAACCAATAGAAGGCTCAAAATCAACAGCTTCCCGAACTATTTTATTTGAAAAAGAATACAGTAAGCAAAATAGCTTCTTTAGTAGTTTTATTTTAAGAGTAATTTTCATTTTTATCTTTTAAATTTCCTATTCATTTAGCGAGAGATTGTTTATATTGAGTAAAAAATCGATTTGTATGGATAAGGGAGCTGAAATAGAGAGAATAAAATTTCAAATTAATTTTTTGCGCTACAGCCGGGGGAATATTTTAGTTCTCCGTAGCTTAATAGAAGACGCACTTGAGTTACTAGATCCTTTAGAAGAAGACTTACAAGGGAATAGCCATTTTACCACGCTTTCGCGCATCGCTGATAAATTTTTATCGGAAGCGGCTATTAAACATGAAGCCTTATTGCAGGATAATTTTGAATATGCCCAGCAACAATCGCTGCACGACATTGATAATTTGCTTTCTTATTTGAAAGAACGGGACCTTACTCTCTAATTTAGGACCTTAAACCCTTGTTTGATTTACTTAAAATTACTTTTTCTAAAAAAAACACCACTGTTCTCTTCCTCTAAGCCCCATCCATACAAAGCTTTCTAATTTATCTTTACTTAACAAATTCAAATTCCTCCATTTACTAAAATAAAGTAGTACTATTTACAATTTGGTTTAAGTTGGTACCGAATAGTTAAGTAGATAAGATTGGCTATTGACAAAAATCTGATGCTTTTAGAGATAATATATTTATCAATTTTATTAAGGTTGATAAATAGAGTAGAGACCTTTTAGCCTTTATATAAATAGTAAAAATTTCCGCCAAAGGTGGTGTCTTCACCACCTAATGTGAGCTTGCAAGAGACTAATTGTTTCTGAAATAATTCATTAATGGATAAACTTCTTAAATATGCATCAGCTTTCTAGTTTGTATAAATTTATAGTATGTAACTGCACAAAATTACTTTACTATTCTTGGTAGCTTATACTAAACAAGTTTTTGTAAAAAGCTCCTAATTTTTACAGTAAATTATGGTAAAAATTCACTATTAAAACTGTAGCTTTAGCATATGAAGCGGTATATTCAATACGAACCATTTAACATTTATTTATTTACAGCCAGTGAATGGCAGCACCCGGTTCACAAACACAGCTATTTTGAAATAATATTTATCCGCAGCGGTCAGGGAAAGCATTTTATTAACGGTAATACTTTTACTTATTCGGCTGGCGATGTATTTTTATTAGGTCCGGAAGATTACCATTATTTTGAGATTGAAGAAAAAACCACCTTTTGCTACCTCCGCTTCACGGAAGCTTTTGTAAAAGATGCAACATTACCGCAATCCACAGTTTGGATGCGCACTATAAAATCCCTCCTCAACGCTCCGTACCAATCCTGCGGGTCAATAGTGAGCAACGCGAAAGAAAAGGGATTACTCGAACATTTACTTACTGTATTACTCCACGAGTACGAGCAACGTACCGAAAGTTCGTACGAGTTAATTATGAACGGCATTATGAAAGCTATCTTAGGAATACTGGCGCGCAACGTGGTTCATGAAAAAGGAGTCGAAGTAAAAGATCCGAAAAGTAGCCAGCTTATTGAAGAGATATTATCTTATATCAGCCAGCATATTCAAAAGCCGGAACAATTGCGCATGGATCAATTAGTCGAACAATTTAACTATTCGCCTACTTATTTAAGTGTATTTTTTAAAAGGCAAACCGGTGAATCGTTGCAGCAATATATTTTAAAGTATAAACTGCAAATGATACGCAACCGCCTGCAATTCAGCGACCGCAGTATTGCCCAAATTACCTATGAATATGGATTTACCGATGGCAGCCATTTAAATAAGCTGTTTAAAAAATACTATGGCCTTACCCCCGGAGAGTTTCGAAATAAACTTTTTGAAAAGGTGTAGATGGAGTAAATAGTTGTTAATAATTAGTCCTCGTTATATAACCAATAGCACACTTCTATTTATGGCATTCTAAAATATACTATTAACTTAATTTGTTGAAGTACTTTCTATTTCGATATTAAGTATAAATGATACACTCTTTCCGGATGGCGACGGTCGTATTGGTATTGGGCTAATTTCTCCAGGCTTAAATTAGCTTCTGGTAACATAGCTGTTGAAAGTGAATCGCGCGAAAAGAGAGCTATGGGTAAACTAGCAGGGAGTTCTAATTTTTGGTTTACCACTGTTATGGTATCTACCTTTTTCCCTAATTCCCAAATATGTTCCGGCGATATATTGTGAAGCGCATAAAAAGGTAATGCATCTAAATTTCTCTGCTCTCTTACTTTATCTAAACCTACGTAGTTTTTAACCGGATAAAACATATTCTGGTAATTGGGCAAAAGGGTAAACAAGCTTAAAATATGTACTCCTACGGTTCCCCCCAGAAACAAGCCAAAATTCTTCTTTTTTAAAGCCAGTAAAAAGCAAATTCCTAATCCTATAAAAAATATGCTACTTACAGCAAAGGCACTTAAAGAAACAATATTCTTTGAAAAAGCAAACCAGTACAATAAAACCGGCACTCCCAAGGAAATAATAGTAAATAACAGACTATTAAAAGTATAAATAAACCGATCGGATTTGGCCGTAGTTTTTTGTTGAAATGCTTCCAGCAGAAAACGAATATAATGCGCCGTTATTAAAGCCAGCGGTATTAGTAATGGCAATAAATATCTTTCTTTTTTTTCGGGAATTAGGGATAGCAAAAACAAACAAATAAATACCCAACTACTCAAAAAACGATAATTTCCGAAAGGGGCAATGCGCCGTCGGGCGTACGGAATAATAAGAGCGGCTACGGCAAATACAGCCCAAACACCGGCCTGCCATGGAAAGCTAAGATAAAACCAAAAAGGTTTTACGTGCCGGTTTACCCAAGCGGTACTCTCATTGGATATATTGGTGGCGAGCTTAGCGGGTTCATGTAAATAAATGTACAAGGGCCAGGCTAAACTAAGTACCAGGCAAATGAATAAAGCCAGCAAAATACCAAACCAATGCTTTTTAAAGCCAGCCCTGCCGTAACCATACCAATAACTAAGCAGAAAAGGAAGTAATAAAGCAAAAAATGAAACGGGGCCTTTACTCAAAAAAGAACAACCCAGCAAAATCCCGGCACCCACAAAATAACCGTAAGCCTTTCCGTTGGTTTGCAATCCTTTTACCAATAACCAAATTGCTCCAATCATAAAGGAATGACAATAAATATCCCAGGTACCTTGCCGCCCAATGTTAAAGAACGAAAAAGAAGTAGCTAATACCAGGGCTGCCAAAAAAGGCGTAAGGCGGTCGGAAGTAAGTTGCCGGCAAAGTAGAAAAAGAAAATAAACGGCTAAACTAGCAATTAAGGCAGCCGGAAACCGCAAGGTTACTAAATCATACAAATCTCCGGAAATTAATACCGAAATAGCCGTTAACCACGTAGGTAATGGAGGTTTTGCTAAACGCGCTTCTCCGTTTAAAGTAGGAATAAGCCAATTTCCGTTTTGGGTCATTTCGCGCACCGTTGTAAAATTGCGGGCCTCCATTAACGACGGCTCTATGGCTTGTAAATTCTGAAAAAAGGTAGCGTATAAAATAACAAAGAGAAGGAGTACCTGAACGGAAGTTCTCTGGATTAAAGTTGTGGCTTGATGTAGCGTTTGCGGCATTTAAGAACGAGTAAATTGGCTGCCTGATGTTAAATAGATATTGGGAAGTTAAGGAATAGCTTTTCTAGCAGATGCAGTTGGTTCTGCTTCGCTTTTTTGCTGTTGGATAACTTTAGAACTGGATTTTTCCCGGGTACCAATAATAAAATTACGGATGTACACTACCACGCCAAATATCTGTCCGATAAATAGAACCGGATCTAACCGGATAACTGCATATGACATAATCATTAAACTCCCAACCAAACTAATTAACCAAAAGCCGTTTGGAATAACAGATTGTTGCAGCCGTTCGGAAAAATACCATTGATACACAAAGCGCAGGGTAAATACTACCTGGCCCAAGCCGCCCCAGGCAATTAAAGCCCCCGATATTTTATTATGTTCCAGTAAGTGATTCCAGGTATAATTATCGTATAAAAATAACCAGGCGAACGTAAAAAAAGGAAAAAGTATAGCGAGCCACCTAATAACAAATGGCACTTCGGACCAAAGATTTTTCAGTTTTAAATTGCGTAAATAAATAAAATAAGAAATTACCTGCCCTCCTATTACCACTACGTCCTCCCGCAAGGCTCCGTAAATCATTAGCAAAATGGATGCAATAATACTGGTGGTCCAGAAAGAAGCAGGAGACAAAACTTTACCGGCTTTTTCAGATTGAATCCACTGCAGTAAAAGCCGGGCCGAAAATAATAATTGGGCTAATAATCCAATGCCATAAATAAAATAATCGGTTTTAGTCATGGTGAGGATGCAGCATTTCTTTCTGGAATTGATCGGCTATTTGGTACCGGATATAACGCTTGCGCATCCACCGGAAAGCAAAAGTATCTTGCAAAGGTCCCCACAACCGATTAAATAAATGGTATTTAGAATAACCCGCTAGTCGCTCGAAATGCTGCACCGGTATTTGCTTTACTTTGCCCCCTTGTAACTGAAACAAAGCGGGTAAAAAACGATGCATGCCGGTAAAAAAAGGAACCCGCTTTGCGTATGCCGCATCCATAATTTTCAACGGACATCCTGTATCAGCAATTCCATCCTGAATCATCCGACGCCGGAAATTATTAGCAATTTTAGAAGATATTTTCTTTACGAAGGTGTCTTTCCGCTTTTGCCGTATACCATTTACCATTTGATACTCGGGTAGGTAAGGGAAAAAAAGCAGAAAATCTAAAGGTGAAGTTTGTAAATCAGAGTCGATGTAGCCAATGTAAGTACTTGTAGAATAGTCAATTCCAGCTTTAAAAGCGGTGCTAAGTCCATAATTCTTATCCAGCGAAATATAATTGTAGCCGGTTTTACTAGCACAAATTTGTTTAATCCTAGCCAAACTCTCATCCCGGGAACCATCGTTCACAAAAAGTACTTGCGTAGGCATCGGTGATTTTTCCAGGAAAGCATCCATGGCTTCACTGAAGGGCTGCAGGCATTCTTCTTCGTTAAATACCGGAACAATTATAGTTAAAGAGGATTCAGCCCGAAGACTGGAGGCTAGGTTCATAACAGTACTTTCGTAAGCTAATAGCAATTGTTTATTCCCGTAAAGGTAATCAATATTACTTAACTCACTGTCAGAAATTGCTTTTGATAATAACTGGTATACCACTTAATAAAGTGAGTTAAACCGGTTTCTAAAGAAGTAAGTGGCCTGAAATCCGTAGCGTCTATTAAATCCTGAACATCGGCGAAAGTAGCAGGTACATCGCCGGGCGGCATTGGTTGTAAATCCAGAATGGCTTTTTTTTGCAGTAATCGCTCCAGAATAGTTACCAGTTCCATTAAATGCTCCGGCTGGCTGTTTCCAATATTAAACAATTTGTACGGAACCACCCGGCCTTCTTCGGCCTTCGGCGGCAAATCTACTAGGCGAATAATACTTTGAATAACATCATCTACGTAAGTGAAATCCCGGAGCATGTTCCCGTGGTTATAAATTTTAATGGGCGTTTGCTCCTGAATAGCTTTAGCAAATGAAAAATAAGCCATATCGGGCCGCCCCCAAGGACCGTAAACCGTAAAAAAACGCATCCCGGTAATGGGTAGTTGGTACAAGTGGGCGTAGCTATGCGCCATTACTTCATTGGCTTTTTTAGTAGCAGCATAAAACGAAACCGGCGTGTCTGTTCGGTCCTGAACAGAAAAAGGTATTTTTTGATTATTGCCGTACACCGAACTGGAAGAGGCAAATAGTAAATGTTTGATTTTAAAGTGACGGCAACATTCGAGTATATTAGCAAAACCTACTAAATTGCTCGCCACGTACGATTTCGGATCTTTTAAACTATGCCGTACCCCCGCCTGGGCAGCCAAATGAATTACTACATCAAAATCTTGTTCCTGAAAGAGCGTGGTTAAAGCAGGTTCATCGGTTAAATCCAGCTTAATAAAAGAAATATTTGCTTTACCCTGACTTACCGTTAAAGTATTATATTTAATCAAGTCCAGATCAAAGCCTTGCAAATGTAAACGTCCGGCTTTTAATTGCGGATCGTAATAATCATTAACGGAATCTAAACCAACAATGGTAACCGGCAATTCGGAGAGCGCAAGCAGAAGATGATGACCGATAAATCCGGCACTTCCGGTAATTAAAATACGCTTCAGTTTATTCATTTTTAAGGCGTAACAGCTTAAGTGGGAGTACTAGTTGTAGTTAATTGAAGTAAAGAAGATTCTTTTCACAACAAAGAATAAGCAAATTTTACGAATAGCTCCCAAATCAAATAAATCGCGAAAACAGATTAACTGCTTACCCGGGCTAAATTTTAAAATAAAAGATTTATTTAGTTGACTTTTAAACAAATTTTAAAGCTAAAAGTTACCCGACTCAATATAAGGATTTTTAAACTTATTGAGGCAAATATCCCGAACCCTCTAGTAATTTAATTATAATTATCGCTGATTATTAATTGATTATAAAATAGCCTAACCCATAGAAACAATTTAAATAAGAGCGCACATGAGAAAACTGAAATTGTATATTGCTGCTAGCCTGGATGGAAAAATTGCCCGCAAAGATGATTCTATTGATTGGTTACCAGACCCTAATGCCGGTGAAGATTACGGTTACGAAGCCTTCTTAGCCGAAATAGATACCTTGGTAATGGGTTACAAAACCTACGAAATCTGTTTGAAATTAGGCGAGTGGCCTTATGAAGGAAAAAAAACCTACGTTTTTACCCGTGATTTAACTAAACCTCATATTCCGCAGGTAGAATTAATTAATCAAAACCCAGTAGATTTTACAAAAGATTTACTCCAGCAGTCCGGTAAAGATATATGGTTAGTAGGTGGCGGTGAAATTAATACCTTGTTGCACGATGCAGGTTTAATAGATTCGTACATCATTGCTTTTATTCCGCTCATTTTAGGAGAAGGAATTGAATTATTGCCTCAGGTGCAGCAGCAGCAAAATCTAAAATTAACAAAACACCAGGTGTATGATAACGGTGTGGTTTTGCTTTATTTAGAAAAACCTTAGCTTTCGAGAATTCGAATGAAAGAGAACAAGTATCAAGATTTTAGATGATAAACTTCTGATGTAATAATTGATTTATTAACAATACCCTATCTCTATAATCGCAACCTCCAAAATAATAAATTAACTTGTCTGGTTACTTAATTGAATTTACTTTTTACTGGTTCCTCTTTTCCTCTGGTTAGATCCTTTTCGGAGGACTGTAAGCAAAGTAAAGCGTAGTAAAGCAAATACTATAAAGGACTACTTATAATTACTAAAACCCAAATTATATAAATTTTATAAACCCTCTCAAATTTTATTGTTGAGAGGGGTTTATAAAATTTATAATTTATTTCTTATTATTTACTGATTTTGATTGTTCGCGGGGCGACTTTGCTGCATCGGGTTGGGTCCGGTAGAAGAGCCGCGGGGAGCCGTTTTCTGCTTGAATAATTCAAACTTAGAAGGAGCATACTCCGCTGGCCAAGCATTGTTATTTTCTTCAATATCACCGGTTTCGCGGTATGGATCTAACCGCAGGCTTTTCACTTCTTTGGCTTTCGCAAATACCTTCGTGATTTTGTTTTCGTTTTTACGCCAGATATACGCCGAAATACGTTCGGTTTCTTTTGAACCATCAGCATACGTCCATTCCAAAATTAATGGCATTACCAAACCACCTAAATTAGTAAATTCTACTTCGTAAAAATTGGTTTTGGTATCGTATAAGGCTTTTTCTTCAGGACTTAAACCAGCGTGAAACTCGTTAAAAGCAGATTTAGAAGCCGGGGTTACCGCAAATCGATCCCACTTGTTATAAAAGTCCTGTAAAGAAGTATCTTGCTCTACCGCAAATTTGGTTCCCTCCTGCCGATTACGTTCGCGGCCAATATTAAATTCAGCTTTCTCGCGAGTAGCCTTGGCTTCCAGATTTTCCACCTCCGGATTCTTGGTATCCATCCGATAATACTTCACGTTGGAAATAGCAATATCCACCGGATCTATTCCATAGAACCAGCCCCGCCAAAACCAATCTAAATCTACAGCTGATGCATCTTCCATAGTCCGGAAAAAGTCGGCGGGAGTAGGATGTTTGAAGGCCCACCGGCGGGAATATTGTTTAAAAGCATAATCAAATAATTCCCGGCCCATTACTGTTTCCCGTAAAATATTTAAAGCAGTAGCAGGTTTGGCGTAAGCGTTAGGACCGAAACGAACTATATTTTCCGAGTTCGTCATGATAGGCTCTAACTGTTCTTTGGGCAAGCGCATGTAATCTGCAATTTTGTGGGCTGGTCCGCGCTGCGATGGATAGTTGTTATCCCAGGCTTGCTCCGTTAAATATTGCAAGAAAGTATTTAATCCTTCATCCATCCAGGTCCATTGGCGCTCATCGGAATTTACAATCATCGGGAAGAAATTATGACCTACTTCGTGAATAATAACCCCAATCATGCCATATTTGGTAGCTTCAGAGTAAGTACCATCTTTTTCGGCCCGGCCGTAATTAAAGCAAATCATCGGGTATTCCATTCCATTTGCTGCCTCCACCGAAATAGCTACCGGATAAGGATAAGCAATACTATGCTTAGAGTACGATTTTAAAGTATGCGCTACCACTTTCGTAGAGTAACGGTTATACAGTGGGTAAGCTTCCGGTCCGTAGTAAGACATGGCCATTACCTTTTTACCTTCAACGTTGGTGCCCATGGCATCCCAAACCAGGCGGCGCGACGAAACAAAAGCAAAATCCCGCACATTGCTGGCTACATACGTCCAGGTTTTCTTCTTGGTAGCTTTGCTTTTTAAGGCTTGCGTCATTTCCTCTTTCGTCACAACTTCAACCGGATTCGCCGCATTTTTTGACTGGTTCCATCGCTTCATCTGGGCCGCCGTTAGCACTTTGCTATAGTTCTGACATTCGCCGGTGGCTCCTACTACGTGGTCGGCGGGTACCGTAATGTTTACTTTAAAATTACCAAACGTAAGAGCAAATTCGCCGCGACCAGTAAACTGTTTATTTTGCCAACCTTGAAAATCGGAATAAACCGCTAAACGGGGATACCATTGCGAAATGGTGTATAAGTAATTACCATCTTCCGGGAAATACTCATAACCACCTCTTCCACCAATGGTCATACGGTCAGAGATGTTATAGTTCCAAGCCACCTTAAACTTGAAGCGCTCCCCAGGTTTTAATGTTTTGGGCAATTCTATGCGCAACATGGTTTGGTTAATGGTGTACTTTAATGTTTTGCCACTTCCATCAGTTAAACTTTGAATTTTAACCCCCAAATCTTGGTTGTGCCCCATGATTTCTTTAACGTCCGCAATAGACATTTTTTCTTTCATGCTGCTTTCTTCAAACTTCTGGTTATCGCTCTTTAGGTTATGTTCGTTTTCGTCGAGTTGCAGCCAGATGTAAGTAAGCGGATCGGGGGAATTATTGTAATACGTTACCGTTTCGGAACCCGTAATGAGTTGTTTTTGGTCGTCCAAGTCTACGTTGATATCGTAGTCGGCGCGTTGTTGCCAATAACGGGGACCAGGAGCCCCGGAGGCTGAGCGGTACATATTGGGATCCTGAATCATCGTACCCAATTGCTCAAATTTATTCCCGTGATTAGACTCCGGATTACTCAGGTTTTGCGCCGAAGCTGCGGTACTTAAGCTGGCAATACAAAGGAAGGTTAAAAAGCGTTTTTTCATTTAAATTAAAAATTATTGCATCAAATTGGCCAGGCGTTCTATAGCCATGGTAAAAGCTACACCAAATATTGCCGACGACAGAAATAAATTCCATTCCCGCCGCGGAGTTTTAACAATTTCGGTAAAGATAAAAGATAAAAACAGAATAGTTAAAACAATGATTATTTGACCCATTTCTAAACCTAGGTTAAAGCTAAATAATTCCGCTAAAATGTTTGAATTACGCCCTAGTAAACTCTTAAGATAATTCGAAAATCCCAGACCATGAATAAGACCAAACAACATGGCCATTAAATAGTTAAACCGGATAAGGGCTGCCGATTTTTTTTTTCGCAGAATATTAGATAAACAGGTAAATACAATAGTAACCGGAATCAGGAATTCTACTAATTCGGTAGGTACTTTAATTTTATTTAAAACACTTAGCGCCAATGTTACGGAATGACCCAATGTAAAGGCCGTAACTAATACGAATACTTTCCGCCAATCGGGTAAGGCATATACTCCGCAAAGGGCGCAAACAAATAAAATATGATCATACCCTTGCCAGTCTAAAATATGTTCCCAACCTAACGCAAAGTATAAAGAAAAATCTTGCATGAATTTCTTTTTGTAATTTGGCGTTAAATTAAATAGAAAGCTGGTATTTTCCCGCTCTTGCTTAAGCTATGCTATCGTATATTTTTATTACTTTTCTTTATTTAAGTTCTTTCATTCATCCTTTTTTCGTGAGTGTCACCGAGATCCGGCACAATGAAAAAAGTAAAAGTCTGGAAATAAGCAGCCGGATATTTTTTGATGATTTAGAAAAAACTTTAGAAAAAAAATACCAGGTTCAGATTAACATTATTAAACCGACTGACGCAAAACAAGTAAATGATTTAATAGCGGATTATTTGCAACATCAACTGCAACTTAGGGTTGATGGTAAATTAGTTAAGCTGAAGTATTTGGGTTATGAAATTGAAGAAGATGCTGCCTGGTGCTACCTGGAAGTACCGCAAACCACAACGGTAAAACGCCTGGAAATAGCCGATTCCATTTTATTTGACCAGCACCCGGAACAGCAAAACATGGTGCATGTTACAGTAGGCAAACAACGCCAGAGCACGAAGCTAGATAACCCCGATAGTAAGTATACTTTTAATTTTTGAGGCTTGTTTAAATTAGGCTTTATAGTGTTAAGCTTTTATGAATAAAAAGTAAAAAAGCAGGTACTTTAACCTGCTTTTTTACTTTTTATTTTTGAGGTATTCCTCACTACTTTTTAACCTAAATAGAACCTGAGCGGAGTGAAATAGAAAGAATTTTAAGAAAATACCCTTTAATTAAACACCACTTATAATTCTTACTTAGGCCAAAATATCTTTCACTACTTTGCCGGCTACATCCGTTAAACGATAACGGCGGCCTTGGTTTTTAAAAATCAATTGTTCGTGGTCAATACCTAATAAATGCAAAACAGTAGCTTGAAAATCGTGGACGTGAACCGGGTTTTTAACAATGTTATAGCCAAATTCGTCGGTTTCGCCGTAAGATATACCTTTTTTAATGCCGGCACCGGCCATAAATATGGTGTAACAGCGTGGATGGTGATCCCGGCCATAGTTTTCGGGTGTTAATTTTCCTTGCGAGTAATTGGTGCGGCCAAATTCACCTCCCCAAATTACCAGAGTTTCATCTAATAAACCCCGTTGTTTTAAATCTTTAATTAAGGCCGCCGATGCCTGATCTACCGACTTTGCCATTAACTTAATATCGTTAGGTAAGTTACCGTGCTGGTCCCAGCCCTGATGATATAACTGTACAAAACGCACATCTTTTTCAATCAGGCGGCGAGCCAGTAAACAATTGGCGGCAAAGGTTCCGGGCTTTTTAGATTCTTCCCCGTACATATCGTAAATATATTCGGGTTCTTTACTAATATCCAGCGTTGCCGGTACCGAGCTTTGCATCCGGTAAGCCATTTCGTATTGCGAAATGCGGGAATTTATTTCTTCGTCGAGAACGTGTTTAACCTGGGCCTGGTGCAGTTTAGCTAAATGGTCGAGCATACGGCGGCGGCTTACTTTATCCATGCCACCCGGATTGTTCAGATAAAATACTGGATTATCCCCTGACCGGAAAATAACGCCCTGGTGTTCCGAAGGCAAGAAACCATTCCCCCAAAGCTTAGCATAAAGTGGCTGATCTCCCTCCCTGGCTCGGGAAAGTAATACCACGAAAGCCGGCAAATTCTGATTTTCGCTGCCCAAACCATAACTCAGCCACGAACCGAAACTAGGTCTACCCGCTTGCTGGCTACCCGTCTGAATAAATGTAACTGCCGGGTCGTGGTTGATAGCCTCGGTGTGCATGGATTTAATAAAACATAAATCATCCACAATTTTGGCAGTATGGGGCAACAATTCCGAAACCCAGGCTTGGCTTTTTCCGTGCTGCGCAAACTGGAATTTACCCATGGCCAACGGAAATGATTTCTGGTTAGAGGTCATGCCGGTTAAGCGTTGATTACCCCGAATAGAAGCCGGTAGTTCTTGTCCGAAAAGTTGTTTAAGCTTGGGTTTATAATCAAACAATTCTAATTGCGAGGGCCCACCGCTCTGAAATAAGTAAATAATTCGCTTTGCTTTAGGAGCAAAATGAGGCAATATGGGCTTTGGATTAGTATCGGCAAAAACGTTGTTGGGTAGTAAAGAAGATAAAGCAGCAATGCCCACGCCGGCGAGGCTGGTACGGGTTAGAAATTCCCGCCTGTTCATTTGGCTGGCAACTTGCTGGTGATGGTGGTGATGGCACATAGTAATATATTTAACGCTTCACAACAAATTCATCAAAATTCATGAGAGTATTGGCTACAACGGCACAAGTAGCTACCTCAGCGGCAGCTAATTTTTTATCTCGTGGGTACTCTCCTTCTTGTAGTAATTTTTCGGTACGAGCTTTATTATTTATAAAATCAGCGTACTCCTGTTGGTATAAATCTTTTAGTATGGTTAATTCATCCGGTCGAGGTCGGCGACTGGTTAGAGCCCGGAAAGCATACGAAATGCGTTGTTCCGGCGTAGAACCACCTTCCCGAATCATGCGTTCACCTAAAACCCGAGCTGCCTCTATGTATTGCACATCGTTCATTAATACCAAAGCTTGCAAAGGAGTGCTGGTTTTCTGACGGCGTACACTACACATATAGCGGTCGGGCACATCAAAGTTAATCATAGCGGGGTGGGGCGAACTGCGCTTCCAAACGGTGTACAAACTCCGGCGGTACAAATCCAGTCCTTTACTGGTTTCGTAATGCGTAGCATTTCGGGTAGCTAAAGCTTCCCAGATACCCGCCGGTTGATACGGGTACACACTTTTACCCCCTACCTTGGGCGTTAACAAACCGCTGGCAGTTAAGGCATTGTCGCGAATCATTTCGGCGCTTAAACGGTACGAAGGTGCCCGACTGAATAATTTATTATCCGGATCTTTGGCCTTATTCTCCGCCGTAGGTACCGACGATTGCCGGTAAGTAGCCGATAGTACCATCATTTTTAGCAAAGCTTTTACGTTCCAGTTGCTTTCCCGGAAAGTAACGGCTAAGTAATCCAGCAATTCAGGATGGGTAGGTAATTCACCTTGGTTACCAAAATCTTCGGCTGTTTTTACAATGCCCTGTCCAAAACATTGTTGCCAGTAACGATTTACTACCACTCGCGGAAATAATGGTTGTTCTTTGCTTAATAACCATTTAGCTAATCCTAAACGGTTTTGAGGTAATTTCCTGTCGAATGCTAAAATTTTTTCCGGTGTGTTTGGGTGCACTTGTTCTTTAGGCGCATCGTACGCACCTCGGTCTAATAGAAAAGTGGCACGTGCTTTTGGTAATTCCTTGTAAACCATTACCTCTTCCTGATTGGTGAGCAGCTCGTTTTCGCGGCTACGGGCTTTCATTAATTCTTTTTGCAGAGAACCGTATTGCGGATCAAAGTTTAGTAAATAATATTCCCGTAATTGATCCTTTTGTTCGTCTGAAAGGCTTATAACAGGTTTAGTCAGTAAAGTTTGAATAAGATTTTTTTCCCCAGCCAATTGTTGTACCTCCAAAGCAGCCAATTGCCGGTTATAAGCTCTAAACTCATCAAAAGCTACATTCGAAATAGACTTGATAGATGCCTGACCGAGTTTAAAGTTTTGAATACCCCAGTTAATTTTGTCTTTGGCGTATAGTAAACTTTGCTTTAGGTCGTCGTTAATTACTTTTACATTGGTGAGCTTACCATCCAGGTAAAACTTGATGCCTGTAGCTTTGCTGCTGCCATCGTAAATAAGCGCCAGGTGGTGCCAGGATTGTGGCGCTAATTTTTGAATGGTTTGTACCTCTATAGCATTTGCCGGATAAACATGCACAAATTTAAGGGATAAAGTACCATCTTTATTCAAGCTACAGAGATACCCGCGCCAATTATCGAGTTCGCCGTTTGTGCGGTTAAAGAGCGGACCTTGCTCACCTGGTTTTAAAACATTCACCCAAACACTAATACTAAATGGTTCATAGCGGTCGAAGGTTAATTCTTTGCTGAACTCTACTCCCATATCCCCGTCGACTTTAACTGCCTGGCCGTATTTGCCCGAATAAGCTGTTGGGTTCCGGTCTTTTTCGCCGCTGGTATAATGAGCGTTTAAAGTAGTTTTAATTTTATTAGTAGGAATTTTCTCGTCGAAAGAAAAATAGCCTAAAAGCCCCAACTTACTGTTAATATACTTAGCCGGATTCTCCTTTGCCTTTTGTAACCACTTTTCAAAATCTGATTCGAAATTACTTTTTTGTAATTGTTTATCTTCCAACGGCTTTAGCTTAGTCCGGATAAAGTATAACTTCTCTTCGGCTTCGGGTTTAGTTAATATTAAACTCGGGCTGGCTTCGCCGGTATAAGGTATTTCGCCGGTTTCGTTATTACTATTAAAAAAAGCCGATAATTCGTAATAGTTCTTCTGGGAAATTGGATCGTACTTATGATCGTGGCACCGGGCGCATTCCGTGCTTTGGGCTAAAAAAGCTTTACCAAACGTGTTCACCCGATCGGCTACGTATTCTGTTCGGTATTCTTCGTCTACAATGCCACCCTCCTGACTTTGCGGATGATTACGTAAAAAACAGGTGGCAATTAATTGTTCACGCGTAGGTTGAGGTAGTAAATCGCCCGCTAATTGGTAAGTAATAAATTTATCGTACGGGATATTGCGGTTAAAAGCAGAGATTACCCAATCGCGCCAGGGATAAGCGTTGCGCAATCCATCGTCCTGGTAGCCGTGCGTATCGGCATAACGAGCTACATCCAGCCAATCTACGGCCAGGCGCTCCCCGAAATGCGGAGATTGTAATAATCGGTTTACCACTCGCTCGTAGGCCTGGGGTGTTTTATCCGCCAAAAAAGCATCTATTTCGGCAATAGTGGGCGGCAAACCCGTTAAGTCAAAAGATACCCGCCGGATTAAAGTTTCCTTGGAAGCTTCCGGGTTTGGTTGTAAGCCTTTTTCTTCAAGCTTGTTTAAAACAAAATAATCTATGGAATTTTTAACCCAATTTTTCTTCTTAATGGTAGGTAAAGGCGCTTTTTGAGGTACTACCAATGACCAATGCGGCTTGTATTCGGCACCGTCTTTAATCCATTTAATTAAAATGGCCTTTTCTTCCGGACTTAATTGCAAATGCGATTCAGGAGTAGGCATTAAATATTCCGGATCAGTACTGATAATCCGGTGAAACACTTCACTTTTTGCCAAGTTACCTGGTACTAAAGCTTTACGCCCGGTATCTTTATTTTCTTTTTGGTAAGCCTCTACTAAATCCAGCCGTAATCCTCCTTTTTGCTTGTTTTTGTCCGGCCCGTGGCAGGCAAAGCAACGATCCGATAAGATAGGTTTTACGTGTAGGTTATAATCAACTTTAGCCGGAACCTGGGTCATAGCTTTTTCTACTTCGGGCGGTAAGTCCGGCTCGCTGCAACTGCCCAGCGACAGCAACAAAACGGTAACTACCCCAAATAAGAAATGCTTGTTATTCATGGTCAGAAAGATTATAAAGTATCGGTACCAAAGTTAATCTCTACTTCTTGGCCCACTTGCTTTTGTAAGGCGGCTACTCCCTGCGAAGTCACCTTGGTTTGCCATAAGTAAATAGATTTCAAGCTTTTACAACTGGCTAATATTTTTAACCCCTGATCCGTAACTTTGGTGCCATAAAGGTTTAAATATTTTAGATGGGTTAGTGATTGGATAGCTGAAAGGCCGGCGTCGGATACCGCCGTTTGATCAAGGCTTAAGCGGGTAAGATTTTTTAACTTTTTTAAGTGCACCAAACCATTGTCCGTAATTTTAGTTTCCGACATATCCAGCCAAATAATATTATCGCTTAACTTAGCCAATAATTGTATGTCGGCGTCTGAGAAATTTGGCGCGTTAACCATATTCAAGGCTACGTAGCTATTATCGCGGGTAAGCGGACTTACTACTACCCCCAGGTTTTTAATTTGTTGTAGCACAGAATTGTCCGGCAGCTTTACCTTAGCCTTCGGAATTTCAGGAATTTCAGCTACAGAATTTTTGGGGTCTGCTTCTTTCGTTAAACTAGATAAAACAATCTTCACTTTATCGTCTTGCGGAACTTCGGCCACTTTTTTGTTAAAATCCCCTGCCCCTTGTTCAATCCACCAATGAATAAGCTGAACTTCTGATTCGGTTAGTTGTGGTTTGCCTTTGGGGGGCATACGGTCGTCATCTTCTTCGGGAAGAATTAAACGCTTATAAATATCACTTTCATCGGCTTTACCACCAATGATAATTTTGCCGTGTTCACCACCTTTTAGGATATTTTCCGGTGAATCTAACCGCAAATCCCCTTTTTGCTTTTTGGAACTATGGCATTGATAGCATTTTTGTTCGAGTACCGGCTCTACTAAATCGGCGTATACTACGGCTTCGTTTAAGTTGGTAATAGGCTTGCGTATTTTTTTAGCAGGCGTTTGCCCCATTAAGGCGGTCAAGGGTTGAGATAAATAATCTTCGCCGTGGGTTAAGTTACCGCCATAGTGCCCGGTACCTATCAGGAATAAAGTAGCTAACAAAACACCGGGTACAAGTAGTTTCTGCGGAAAACGTTGCGATTGGATTAAAAAAACAAAACCCGTAAGTAAAGTTAAAGCAATACCTAAAAACTGATGTAAATCTACGGCTTCTTCGTCGTAGCCTCCGTCTTGCTTTAACATAAAGCCAGCCAGGCAAGCCATTACACCCGAAATAAAACCAGCAAACCACAACAATGGCAAAAATTCCCGAAAACGCGCGTACTTCGCAAAATTAACCAGCAGTTGCAAGGCAATAGCCAGCATCAGAATGCCTATAGGCAAATGCACAATTAAAGGATGTAATCGACCAAAAAACTGGATCAGATTTTCTACCATTGGATTGATTAAGCAGCTTAGATTTATAAAAATTATATGATTAGAGGATAATTTACAAAAATTTAGCGGAAGCACTTAAAGGTAACTTCTTAATTTTTGCTCAATGTGCAATATACAAAAAGCTTTCACTCTGAATGAATCACCTGCTTTTTTATCCCGGTATATATTTTAATGGATCTGAGTTATTCTAATTATGTATGGTAGTGAAGACTCTTATTTTTACTAAATTAAGTAATAATAGCGGAGCAGTAAGCTTTAATAATACCTTTAAACAAGTTAAGGTTTACTCAGATTTAGCTAATATTTGCTAGATTTTCAAATCAATCCTTATCTATAATGTACATCAAAAATTAATGGTAATAAAAAAGGGAAAGCTTCAGTAGCTTTCCCTTTTTATAAAAAATAAATTTAGATTATTTTTTAGCAGCGTCCATTTTTTTATTCATGGCTTCGGCATCTTTGGTGCGGCCAGTTTGAATGTACACTTTAGCTAATGTTTCCATGGTGCTGGCATCGTTTGGATTTGATTTATGCGCAGCTTCGAAGTAAGGAATAGCGGCATTAAAGCTTTGCTTGCTATCGGCAGCATATTTAGCTCCGGATTTTTGCTGATTAGCAGCACTTAATTTACTTAATTTATTGTTAATATCGGCTCCTTTATTGTAGTAATAAACGCCCATATTAAAGTTAGCGTCAAAGTTAGCCGGATCAATTTTAAGAGCCGATTCGTAACTCTGGCGAGCTTTATCTTTTTCGCCGGTTTGATCATAAATCGATCCTAAAACATTATATAAATTGGCGTTATTCGGATCAACTTTAACTGCATTTTCGATTTTAGAAATAGCTTCCTTGCCTTTACCTGCTTTAATGTACAAGTTTAACTCTTCTAACATAAAATCTTTATTATTAGGAAATTGCTTTACAGCATCCTGTAATAAAGAAGCAGTTTCAGCCTCGTTTTTATCTACGTCTCTAGCAAAATAAATCAAACGGCTGTATACCATAGGCGTTTTATGATTCATTGCTAAAAGCTTTTTGTAGTTTTCTTTAGCCAGTGCATAATCTTGCTTGGCTTCGGCGGCGTAAGCGGCATATACAAAAGCAGTGGTATCTTGCGGACGAATATTCTGCGCCATGGTATAAGCTTTAATAGCTTCGTCGTACCGCTTATCATTATACGCATTTACCGCATTGTTAAATGCACCAGCGTACAAATTATCTTTTTTGGCTGCTGCCTGCTTGCCCCACTCGCCATCTTTGTCTAAAGCAATAGCTTTATCATAAGCCTGGTAAGCTTCTTCTACAGCATTGGGTACTTGCTTGCCAAAAATAGGGTTTTCGATGTAAGCGGAATAAACTTCTCCTTTGGTAAACCAAGCTTTGGGGTCGTTCGCTGTTTTTTCGTGCACAACAGCTTTATCAATCGAAGTTTTTGCTTTATCTAAGGTCCCATTCTTCAAAGACAATATCGCATTTGTAACTTCAGATTTTTGGGCCATTGCCATTTGCATACTCACGACGGCAACGGCAGTTAACAAAAGTTTTTTCATACAAATAAATTACTCGTTTTAGTTTAAGTTAGGGTTTATTAATTTTCATTGATTAAATCCGGATCGGTTAAATCCGGATTTAAAGATTCATCGGCTGGCAACTCCGACTGATTCAGGACAATTTCGGTTTTATCTTCGTATTCGATTTTTGCTACCGATGAAATTTCATCGCCTTCGTTTATTTTAATTAACCGTACACCTTGCGTAGCGCGGCCAATTACCCGCAAATCACTTACCCGTAGCCGGATGGTTATACCCGAACGGTTAATAATCATTAAATCGTCTGAATCAATAACTCCGTGAATAGCAACGAGGCTGCCGGTTTTTTCGGTAATTTTTAAAGTTGTTACCCCTTTACCGCCGCGGTTTGTAATGCGGTATTCTTCTAACGGCGACCGTTTACCAAAGCCTTTTTCCGAAACTACCAGCAAGTTCATGTTTGGATCGCTTAAGCAAACCATTCCCACTACTTTGTCTTTTTCGTTAGCTAAAGTAACGCCTCTCACTCCGGCTGCATTCCGGCCCATAGAGCGTACTTTGTCTTCGTTAAATCGTACGGCCCGACCTGATTTTAGTGCCAGTACAATATCGTTAGAGCCGTTGGTTAAACGCACATCTAATAATCTGTCCCCGTCGTTTATTGTGATTGCATTAATACCGTTTAAACGAGGTCTGGAGTAAGATTCCAACGGGGTCTTTTTAATGGTACCTTGCTCAGTACAGAAAATCAAGTAATTATTTAAAACGTAATCCGGATTTTTTAAATCGTGCACGTTAATTACTGCCCGTACTTTGTCCTCTTTCTCAATGTTAATCAGGTTTTGAATGGCGCGTCCTTTAGCTGTTTTACTGCCTTCCGGTATTTCATAAACTTTCAGCCAGAACACCTTACCCGACTCAGTGAAGAGCAACATGTAATTATGCGTATTGGCAATAAATAAGTGTTCGGTAAAATCGTCTTGTTTAGAGGCTGCTACTCCGCGAGAACCTACTCCACCGCGGCTCTGGCTACGGTATTCGGTTAAAGCGGTCCGCTTAATATAACCATCGTGCGAAATGGTAATAACCATGCTCTCATCCGGAATCATATCTTCCATGGAAAAATCGCTCGACGACATTTCCACGTTGGTGCGGCGCGGATCTCCGTAGCGGTCGCGAACTTCAATCAGTTCGTCTTTAATGATTTGCATCCGCAATTCTTCACTAGCCAGAATTTCTTCTAACCGAGTTATCAACTGCTTAATTTCTTCGTACTCTTTCGTAAGTCTATCCCGCTCTAAACCGGTTAAACGCTGCAAACGCATATCTAAAATAGCTCTCGCCTGAATTTCAGATAACTGAAAACGCTCCATTAAGCCAACCCGGGCCACATCCGGATCACGCGACGAACGAATTAAGGCAATTACTTCATCCAGGTGATCTAAGGCAATAAGTAAGCCTTCCAAAATATGAGCCCGCTTTCTGGCTTCGCCTAACTCAAACTCTGTCCGGCGAATAACTACTTCGTGGCGGTGTTCCACAAAGTACCGAATCAGATCTTTCAGGTTAAGTGTGAGTGGCCGACCGTTAACCAGTGCCACGTTGTTTACCCCAAAAGATGATTGTAATTGCGTGTATTTATATAGGTTATTCAGAACTACGTTTGGCATCGCATCACGCTTCAAATCGTATACCACGCGCAAGCCATCACGATCCGATTCATCGCGTAAATCTGAAATACCTTCTATTTTCTTTTCGTTAATTAAAGCTGCCGTTTTTTCAATCATGGCCGCTTTATTAACCATATAAGGAATTTCTGAAACTATGATTTGCTCCTTACCGGAAGGAGTAGTTTCAAATGTAGCTTTAGCCCGAACAATTACCCGTCCACGACCTGTTTCGTAAGCAGACCGAACGCCCTCGTACCCATAAATAGTACCACCAGTAGGAAAGTCAGGTGCTGTTATGTGTTGCATTAACTCCGCAATAGTAACTTCGTGATTATCAATGTAGGCGATAATACCGTTTACTACTTCGTTTAAATTATGAGGCGCCATATTGGTAGCCATACCTACCGCAATTCCGGAAGTACCGTTTATCAATAAATTCGGTAATTTGGCCGGCATAACGCTCGGCTCCTTTAAAGAATCGTCGAAATTTGGAATGAAATCAACAGTATTTTTATCTAAGTCTCCCAGGAGTTCGTCCGCAATACGTTTTAGCCGGGCTTCCGTATACCGCATCGCTGCCGGAAAATCGCCGTCAATAGAACCAAAGTTACCTTGGCCATCAACTAAAGGGTAACGTAACGACCAATCCTGAGCCATCCGCACCATAGTGTCGTACACAGAAGAATCGCCGTGGGGGTGATATTTACCGAGTACCTCGCCTACAATTCTGGCTGATTTTTTATATGCTTTATTGTAAGTTACGCCTAACTCCGACATACCGTATAAAACGCGGCGATGCACGGGTTTCAAGCCGTCGCGTACGTCTGGTAAGGCTCGGGAAACAATAACGGACATCGAGTAGTCGATGTACGCTCCCCGCATTTCATCTTCAATATTAATAGGTATTATTCGTTCGCCTTCTGTCATTTTTTTGTTAAAAATGTAGTATTCTATTTAGAAACCGTGGCCTGCAAGTTACAGAAAATTTAAGGTTTTTGTCTAGTTTTCTTGGTTCTTCTTCCGGTTATGCTGTGGATTCTCCTTGGTATCACGCGGTATTCCTTGGCCAATATGTGGGTTTTGCCGTTTCCAGATAGGTTGGCCACGGTAAATTTTACCACTATGGTGATGTACTTTGCGCACACTGCAAGAAGCAATAGGGCAAGCAGGACGACAACCAACCAATACAACCAATAAGAAGAAAAAAACAAAAATTAATCCCTGCCGGGGGGTGAGCAACATGGAAGTAAAAGATAAATAAGGATAAGAATAAAACTTATTTGACTGCCTCAAAACTAAGTAACAATTTTTAATAAATTTTCAAAAAAAGTCTGCTATTAAACAAATACTTAAATGATAACGAAAATCTTTTTGATTTATTTAATAAGTAACCACTATTATATTAAACGTAATTTAATTGTTTAAAATTCATTTAAATGCGCTTAATTAAAATCTAATTGCTTCAGAAAGAATGGTTTCTGATGATTTTTGTTTTAGTAGACTTTATACCTTTTTACTTTTAAAGCGCATTAAATAAATTTTAGAACCGCCCGGGTAAAAATAATTCTTCCATAAACATTAATTATTACTCGTATTTATTTGCCTGAAGAGCAGGCAAAAGCGGCAGTGTTCTTAATAATTTTGCGTTATAATTCTAATGTTTGCAGGAGAATATTTAGTAAATTTATAGGTAAATATGTTAGTAAATTTGTATTATATTCCTAGTATGTGGGTATAAATTCCATTATTTAACCTTATTTAATTCCTTGCAAAATGCGGCGGATTTCGTTGGCTTCCTGCATAAGGGCGTAGCTTTTTTTCTCATCCTGGTTGTCGATTATTTCTTTAAAATTCTGCAAAATTTCGATGTAATTACGAAGTGCCTCGGAAATATTTCTACCATTTTGGGTAAAAATTGGAGCCCACATATCTGGCGAACTTTTAGCCAAACGAACCGTGGAAGAAAAACCGCTGCCCGCCATATCAAAGATATTTTGTTCGTTTTTTTCTTTTTCTAAAACCGTAATACCAAGCGCAAAGGAACTAATATGGCTTAGGTGCGAAACGTAAGCCAAATGTAAATCATGCGAAGTAGCATCCATGTAACTAACCCGCATTTCTAGATTATGACACAGCTCTTTAATTAAAGTTAAGGCGGTGGGGCTGCTTTTTTCCGGTTCGCAGATTATCATAGTTTTTTCCTTCAGCAAGGTGGCAAAGGCTGCTTCCGGACCAGAATACTCTGTACCCGCAATGGGGTGAACGGCTACAAATTGGTCCCGTTTGGGATGATGCTGGACGGCCGAACATATCAACTCTTTGGTAGAGCCAAAATCAATTACTACAGCCGAAGGTGCAACTAAATCCAAGACCCGTGGGAGCAATGCTACAATGGCATTTACCGGGGATGCTAAAGCAACTAAATCTGCAATGGATACAGCTGCCTCCAACGGCATAATTTGTTCAACAATTTTTAAATCCAAAGCTTTTCGCGCATGCTCCGGATTATTATCTACTCCAATAACGGTAAGATCAGGTATGGTTTCTTTTAAGCCTAAAGCAAACGAACCTCCCAATAAGCCAATTCCTATAATACAAAGCTTCATACTTAATAAAACCGGTAAGTATCCGGTCTTTATCTTTTTACCGCCAAATTAAAGCTTTTACTTTTTAAAATAATAAATTTAAATGCAACCGTAAACTAAAAAAAGCTCGGCGGATTAGAAGTAATTAGTAAAGCATGGCAGGTTAAAATTCGTTTTTTATTATAAATTACTAAATATTAAAGGGTTATAGTTTTAGTAAAATCTAAATTTTTTTAAATGCTTAAGGCTTGTGAGAAGAAAAATAGGAACGAAAATTGTTGTATGAGAATGGATTCAGGTTACTAGGTTTTAGAATATCTTAATAAAAAATTTACAAACAATTTCGAACCAAAACTTTGGTTTTTTAGTATTTTAATTACATTTGCACCGAATTAAAAAAGATGGAGAAATATTATTCTTTTACGCTAGCCACTTCTACGCTGCCTACTCTTCCGGTAGCAATGGTTGTTGCGTCTCCATTATTTAGGCCTGCTTGTAGACAGGATTTCCCCGTAAGGGCGTAATCTATTCTGGGTAACTTATGCGGTAACCCTTTTCCACTCCAATTATTTCAGTTTATTCTTTTAAAATCTTAAGCAGGATTTTACTCATTTTTAATTCTTTTTAATTCACCATGATAATGATTGAAGATAAAAAAACTGATGTTCCTCAGGTTAACAATCTTCCTGGGTCAGACGATCAGTTTGTTATAAAAGTAGCCACTGCGGAGGATACTATTTGGGCGCAAACCATTTGCGACGAAATGGAATCATCTGCTAAATCGCGAGGCACTGGTATTGCCAAACGCTCACCCGAATACATAAAACTCAAAATGCTGGAAGGAAAGGCCGTTGTTGCACTTAGCAAAGATGGTGAGTGGGCGGGCTTTTGCTACATCGAAACTTGGGGGCATGGCGAGTACGTGGCTAACTCGGGGTTAATTGTTTCTCCAAAATTCCGAAAAGGTGGGTTGGCTAAAAAAATTAAGCTGGAAGTTTTTGCGCTCTCGCGCCGTAAATATCCCGCTGCAAAAATATTTGGGCTAACCACCGGTTTAGCCGTAATGAAAATTAATTCAGATTTAGGCTACCGTCCGGTTACGTACTCCGAACTAACCAACGACGAAGAATTCTGGAAAGGTTGCCGGAGCTGCGTTAATTTTGAAATTTTAACTTTAAAAGAGCGCAAAAACTGCTTGTGCACGGCTATGCTTTATGATCCGGCCCAAGATAGGGAACGTAAATTTAACACTCTGCTCAGCGATACCGAAGATTCTTCTTCCGATTTATAATACCAGCAAGAGCAGCTAACGGGCTGCTCTTTTTGTATCCTTAAATTTGATTATTTTTTAAAAATATACCTCATATCTGATTTTAGACAAAATAACACGAATGAAAAAAGTAGTTTTAGCTTTCAGTGGTGGCCTAGATACCTCCTATTGCGTTAAATATTTAGCTGAATCCTTAAATCTGGAAATACACGCGGCTATTGTAAATACCGGCGGTTTTAATGAAACCGAACTACAGGAGATTGAAAGAAGAGCCTACGCTTTGGGCGTTAAATCATTTGCTGTTCTGGACGAAACAGATAATTATTACGATTCCTGCATAAAGTACCTGGTTTTTGGTAATGTTCTAAAAAATAACACCTATCCTTTATCGGTAAGTGCCGAACGGGTATCGCAGGCGGTAGCTATTGCTAACTATTGCAAACAAGTGGGTGCTGATTATGTAGCACACGGCAGCACCGGTGCGGGCAACGATCAGGTGCGGTTCGACATGATTTTTAATATTTTAATTCCTGAAGTACAAATCCTTACTCCCATCCGGGATAATAAATTATCGCGCCAGGATGAAATTGATTTCCTGAAAAGCCACGGCGTAGAAATGAATTTTGAAAAAGCTAAGTATTCCATTAATAAAGGCTTGTGGGGAACCTCAGTTGGTGGCGCCGAAACTTTAGCCTCGTACGGCTACCTGCCCGAAGAAGCCTGGCCTACCCAGGTTTCCAAACAAGATGCCGAAGAAGTAACGTTAACCTTTGTAAACGGAGAGCTAAAAGGCATTAATGAAGAAATTTTTGAAAACCCGGTAACCGCTATTCAGAAATTGACGGAAATGGCGGCACCATTCGGTATTGGTCGCGACATTCACGTGGGCGATACTATTATTGGCATTAAAGGCCGCGTTGGTTTTGAAGCTGCTGCACCTATTGTAATTATCAAAGCCCACCATGCTTTAGAAAAACACGTGCTTACTAAGTGGCAGTTATACTGGAAAGATCAACTGGCCGTGTGGTACGGCAATTTGCTGCACGAAGGTCAGTTTTTAGATCCGGTAATGCGCAACATTGAAAAATTCCTGATGGATACTCAAAGTACGGTAACCGGTAAAGTTACAGTTGCCTTAGCTCCTTACCGTTACCATGTGATTGGTATTTCTTCTGATCATGATTTAATGTCATCTAAATTTGGTTCTTACGGTGAGATGAACAATGCCTGGACCGGCGAAGATGTAAAAGGTTTTTCCAAAATATTTGGTAATCAAACCATGATTCATCATAAAGTAAACAGCCTTTAAAATGAATGAACAGAAAATAAATGTAGGCGTGGTGGGTGCCGCCGGGTATACTGGCGGAGAACTTTTACGCTTGCTGATTTTTCACCCGCAGGTTAACATTGTTTTTGCGCATAGCAACAGCAGTGGCGGCAAACCTGTTGCTTCGGTGCATACCGATTTGGTGGGAGAAACTGACCTGGCATTTAGCCAGGATATGGTGGGTGATATTGATGTGTTATTTTTGTGTCTGGGTCATGGGGATTCGCAGAAATTTTTAGCGCAGCAATCTTTTCCCGCTCATGTTAAAATAATTGATTTAAGTCAGGATTTCCGGGTGAATCCCACGTTTGCGGATCGGCAGTTTACCTACGGTTTGCCCGAACTGGGAACCGACAAAATTCGGAAGGCACAGAACATTGCCAACCCAGGTTGTTTTGCCTCGGCCATGCAGTTAGCTTTACTCCCCCTGGCAGAACAAGGTTTACTTCAATCCGATGTGCATATAAGTGGTATAACTGGCTCTACTGGTGCTGGGCAAAGCTTCTCTGAGACCAGTCATTTTAGCTGGCGCGACAGCAATATTTCGGCTTATAAGGTTTTAAATCACCAGCATTTAAACGAGATGCGCCGCACTTTGGGAACCTTACAAAGTAACCAGGCTATTCCCCGCATTAACTTTGTGCCTTACCGTGGCAATTTTACCCGGGGTATATTATGCACCACGTATTTAACTTGTAATTGGAGCATCGAAGAAGCTTACGAAAACTACAGGCGGTTTTACCAGAATGCCGCTTTCACTCATGTTACGGATAAAAACCCGCATGTAAAGCAAGTGGTAAATACAAATAAATGCTTGCTTTACCTCGAAAAACACGAAGATCAATTGGTTATAATCAGCTTGATTGATAACCTGCTCAAAGGTGCTTCGGGGCAAGCGGTACAAAACATGAACTTGCTTTTTAATTTACCGGAAACTTCGGGCTTGTTGTTAAAACCGGCTGGATTTTGAGAAAGTTGTAGGTAACTCTATAAATCAGAACCATTTTTCAACTGTATTTGGAGTTACGGTATTAAGTAAGTAGTGCTGATTTTTAAATTTTTAAATTCTGGAAAAATGAATCTCTTCGATGTATATCCTCTTTTTAATATTACACCGGTAAAAGCCCAGGGATCTTACCTTTGGGACGAATCGGGAACCAAATACTTAGATCTGTACGGCGGCCATGCTGTTATTTCAATTGGCCACAGCCATCCGCATTACGTGCAAAAAATCACGGATCAATTAGAGCAAATTGGTTTTTACTCTAACTCCGTTAAAATTCCGCAACAAGAAGAACTAGCTACTAAGCTGGGAGAACTATGTGGTTACCCAGATTACAATTTATTTTTAATAAATTCCGGAGCTGAGGCTAATGAAAATGCGTTAAAAGTAGCTTCTTTTTACAACGGACGGAAAAAAGTTTTAGCCTTTACCAAAGCGTTTCATGGCCGTACTTCTGCTGCGGTAGCCATTACGCCCGATCCATCAATTCTGGCTCCGCTGAATGCCAATCATGAAACCGTATTTTTACCGTTTAATGATCTGGAAGCCCTGGAAAATTTAAAAAATCCAGAAGAAATATGCGCCGTCATCATTGAAGGTATTCAGGGTGTGGGAGGCGTAAATATTCCAACGCCAGAGTTTTTACGGGCACTACGTAGTTTTTGCGATGCCCATAACGCTGTTCTCATTCTCGACGAAATTCAATCGGGTTATGGCCGTTCGGGTAAATTTTTCGCCCACCAACACAGTAAGGTGCAGGCCGATATTGTAACAGTAGCGAAAGGTATGGGCAACGGTTTTCCGGTGGCTGGGGTGTTGATTCATCCTAAGTTTCAGGCAAAACACGGCATGTTAGGCACCACCTTTGGGGGTAATTACCTGGCTTGCGCAGCCGCTATTGCGGTGTTAAATGTAATTAAAGAAGAAAATCTATTAGCGAATGCCGCAGAATTAGGTAACTACTTAATGGATAATTTAAGCAAAATAGAGGGCATAACCGAAGTCCGTGGCCAGGGTTTAATGATTGGGGTAGAATTACCGGATAACGCCGCTCCTATTCGCAAGCAATTACTGGAAGAGCATCATATTTTCCTGGGTTCTTCTTCAAATAAAAATACCATCCGTATATTGCCGGCCTTAAACCTGCAAAAGCAAGAAGCCGACATTTTCCTGGAAGCTTTTCAGGCTGTACTGGCAAAAACCTACGCACTATGAGAAATTTCACTTCGGTAGCCGACGTGACCGATATTAATGCTTTGGTAAACGAAGCTTTAAAATTAAAGAAAAACCCCTTTGCCTTTTCGCATTTAGGTAAACAAAAGACTTTAGGATTAATTTTTTTAAATCCGAGTTTGCGTACCCGTTTAAGCTCCCAAAAAGCTGCTACCAATTTGGGTATGGAAGCAATTGTGATGAATATTGACAAAGAAGGTTGGGCTTTGGAAACCCGCGACGGCGTAATCATGAACGGTACCACGGTAGAGCACATTAGAGAAGCGGCCGGCGTAATGGGGCAGTATTTTGATATATTGGGTATCCGGTCTTTTCCGGGATTACAAAACCGCGAAGAAGATTACAGCGAAGATATTCTGCAAAAATTTATCAAGTATGCGGAAATACCGGTGGTAAGTCTGGAGTCGGGCACCCGTCACCCGCTGCAAAGTTTAGCTGACCTAATCACGATAACCGAGCATAAAACTAAACCTCGGCCGAAAGTGGTGCTTACCTGGGCGCCGCACGTGAAAGCCTTACCCCAAGCAGTACCGAACTCATTTGCCGAATGGATGAGCCAAGCCGACGTTGATTTTGTGGTGACGCATCCGGAAGGTTATGAACTCGCGGAAGAATTTACCACGGGAGCCACCATTACGCATAATCAAGAGGAGGCTTTGGAAAACGCCGACTTTATTTATGTAAAAAACTGGTCGGCTTACCACGATTATGGCAAAATTCTTACTACGGATGCTTCCTGGCTGCTTACTAACGAACGGTTAAAGACAACAAATCAGGCCAAAGTAATGCATTGTTTACCGGTGCGCCGTGATCTGGAACTTTCGGCTGAAATACTGGATGGGCCAAATTCTTTAGTTATAGCGGAAGCCGCTAACCGCGTATTTGCCGCGCAGGTGGTTTTAAAGAAAATACTGGAAGCAAATTTTTAAATTTTACAAATGCAACCACTATATATCGTAAAGATTGGCGGCAATATAATTGATGATACCGGTAAACTGGAGCATTTTCTACAAGATTTTGCTCACATAGTGGGTTCTAAAATTCTGATTCACGGAGGTGGAAAAATTGCTACGGAGATAAGTAAATCTCTGGGCATCCAGCCGCAGTTAATTGATGGCCGCAGGATTACGGATGCTGATTCTTTAAAGGTAGTTACCATGGTTTACGCCGGCCTGATAAACAAAAACATTGTGGCCCAATTACAAGCTGCTCAATGTAACGCAATTGGTTTAACCGGCGCAGACGCAAACTTAATTCCAGCCAAAAAAAGGCAAGTTGGCGCCATTGATTACGGATTTGTAGGTGATATAGAGGCTGCTAAAGTAAATGCTTCTATTCTGGAGTCTTTTTTAGATGCTGGTTTAACCCCAATTGTGGCTCCCATCACACACGATAACGCTGGAAATTTACTAAATACCAACGCCGATACCATTGCTTCTACCCTAGCAGTAGCTTTAGCAAACCATTACGAAGTGCGCTTAATTTATTGTTTCGAAAAGAAAGGCGTACTGCGCGACGTGAACAATGAAGAAAGTTTGATTCCGAAAATATCGCCTGACACTTATCAGGAGTTACGTGGAAATGGAGTAATAGCTCAAGGTATGATTCCTAAAATGGACAATGCCCTGCAAGCACTACAAGAAGGTGTGAAAGCTGTTTACATTACCCATGCCGACGATGTGCTTACTATAACTAACCAACAAAAACCAGCGGGCACTGTTTTACATTTGTAACCAGTTTTTGAAATTACCGGGAGTTAGATGCTTTACGTTAATTTCTAAAACACTAATTATACAGAAATGACCACTACCAGTAATCAACATAAAATAGCCATTTTAGGTGGCGGTAATATGGGCGTAGCTTTAGCTAAAGGGTTAGTAAAATCCGGAAAGTACGCAGGCAACCAAATTACCATTACGCGCCGGAACATTCGGGCTTTGCAAGATTTAGTTGTGCAAGGTTTTACAATTACCGATAATAATTCGCAGGCGGTTCGGGAAGCTGACATTGTAGTTATTGCAGTTTTGCCTCAACAACTAGATGGTTTGTTAGATTCTATCCGCGACGAAGTAAATGCTGCTTCCCATCTTTTAATTTCGGTAGTTTCGGGGGTAAGTGTAAATGATATCACCAACCGCTTGGACAAGCAGGTACAAGTAGTACGAGCGATGCCCAACACCGCTATTGCTATTCAGGAATCCATGACTTGTCTGGCATCCAATAATGCTACTAAGGAAAATTTGGCTTTAGTTAAAGAGTTATTTGATACGGTAGGCGAAACCATTGAAATTCATGAAGAATTAATGACCTCGGCAACGGCTTTATGTGCTTGCGGCATTGCATTCTTTTTGCGGTCTATCCGGGCAGCCTCGCAAGGTGGAACTGAAATTGGCTTTCATGCGGCGGAGGCTTTGCACATGGCCGCACAAACAGCTAAAGGAGCGGCCGCTTTATTATTAGCTACCGGTAATCACCCCGAAGGCGAAATTGATAAAGTTACGTCTCCTAAAGGTTGCACCATTGCCGGCTTAAACGAAATGGAACACGCAGGTTTTAGCTCGGCCATGATTAAAGGCATTCGGCTATCAGCTATTAAAGCCGGTGATTTGTACGTAAAATCAAACTAAAACCGAAAATTCCAGATTACCTTATCTGTAGAAACTACTACATGCCACTAGATAGCCTTTACGAGGAAGCGGTAGATTTATTAAAATCCTTGATTGCCACGGAATCATTCAGCCGTCAGGAAGAAAATACCGCCGCGATTATTCATGCTTTTTTTAAAAAAAATAGCATTGAAGCACATCGCGAACGCAATAACCTGTGGGCATTTAACAAGCATTACCATCCGGATAAACCAACCATTCTGCTTAACTCGCACCACGATACTGTAAAACCCAACAAAGATTGGACGAAAGATCCGTTTACACCTACCTTGGAAGAAGGTAAGCTGTTTGGTTTGGGCAGCAACGACGCAGGCGGCTGTCTGGTAGCTCTAATAACAACATTTCTGCACTATTACGAACAGGAGAATTTAGCCTATAACCTGGTTATGGCGGCTACTGCTGAAGAAGAAGTTTCCGGGGTAAATGGCTTAGAGTTAATTATCCCGCAGCTCGGCCCCATTCAGTTTGCCATTGTGGGAGAACCTACGCAAATGCACTTAGCCATTGCCGAAAAAGGCTTAATGGTATTGGATTGCGTAGCCAAAGGTACTTCGGGGCACGCGGCGCGGGAAGAAGGTGACAATGCGATTTACAGAGCGCTTCCGGATATCAACTGGTTTCAAAATTTTAAATTTCCAATTATTTCGGAGTTTCTAGGGCTGGTTAAAATGAGCGTCACGGTTATAAAAGCGGGTACCCAGCACAATGTAGTTCCGGATAGCTGCGAGTTTACCGTGGATGTGCGGGTAACCGATGCTTATACCAACGAAGAAGTGCTGGAAATCATTAAAGCCCAAGTGGATTGCGATGTAAAGCCGCGCTCGATGCGACTTAAACCTTCGCGCATTGGTAAAGAAACGACAGTTGTACAAGCCGGTTTAGCTTTAGGCCGTAATCTATATGGCTCCCCTACTACTTCCGACCAAGCTTTGCTCACGGTGCCATCGTTAAAGTTAGGTCCTGGCGACTCTGCCCGTTCGCATACCGCCGATGAATTTATTTACCTTTCTGAAATACAAGAAGGCATAGAATTATACATTAAAATTTTAGATCAAATAATTTATCAATAAAAGATAATGAGTAGCAAGTAGCATACAGCAAGATGGTAGATATTTTAATTTTTTAAAATTTTGTATCCGAATGACCATTAAAACTCTTCCTACTACTTATTACTTACTACCTAATACCTAATACCTGATACTTATTACCTGATACCCAATCAACTATGAAGCTCTGGCAGAAAAATACCACCACGAAAGAAGAAGTAGAAAAATTTACCGTTGGTCGCGACCGGGAAATGGATGTATTACTCGCCGAATTTGATGTTCTGGGCTCTCTGGCACATACTCAAATGCTGGCTTCAATTGGTTTATTAGAAACAACTGATCTAACGATTTTACAACAAGAGTTAAAGAATATTTACCTGGATATTAAAGCCGGCAATTTTACCATTGAGGAAGGCATTGAAGATGTACACTCGCAAGTTGAATTATTATTAACTAAGAGATTGGGAGATGCCGGCAAAAAAATTCACAGTGGGCGCTCGCGTAACGACCAGGTTTTGCTGGATTTAAAACTGTACATCCGGAGCGAGATTCAAAAAATGGTAGAAAGCACGCAAGCGCTTTTTGATCAACTAATCAAGTTAAGCGAAGAACATAAAGATAAACTGTTGCCCGGGTACACGCACTTGCAAATTGCCATGCCCTCGTCGTTTGGTTTGTGGTTTGGGGCTTACGCCGAAAGCTTAATAGATGATTTATTGATGCTGCAAGCGGCTTACCGCATCAGTAATAAAAACCCCCTAGGTTCTGCGGCTGGTTATGGTTCGTCTTTCCCGCTTAACCGGCAAATGACAGCTGATTTACTTGGCTTTGATTCTTTAAATTACAATGTGGTTTACGCGCAAATGGGCCGTGGCAAAACCGAACGGAATGTGGCGTCGGCTTTAGCAAGTTTAGCAGCTACTTTAGGTAAAATGGCCATGGACATTTGCTTGTACCTGAACCAGAACTTCAGTTTTTTAAGTTTACCGGATAATTTAACCACCGGTTCCAGCATTATGCCGCACAAGAAAAACCCGGATGTTTTTGAAATTATGCGGGCGAAATGCAACAAATTACAAGCTTTACCCAACGAAATTGCCTTAATCATTACCAACTTACCATCGGGTTATCACCGCGATTTACAACTCGTAAAAGAAAGTTTTTTACCCGCTTTCCAGGAACTGCAATCATGCTTGCAGATGGCCACTTTTATGCTGCAGAATGTTATTGTAAAAGAAAATATTTTGGATGATGATAAATACAAATACTTATTTAGCGTAGAAGTAGTAAATAACGAAGTGCTAAAAGGAGTACCTTTTCGGGAAGCCTACCGGAACATCGGGTTGGCCATTGAAGAAGGTAATTTTTATCCGGCGCATGAAGTTCACCATACCCATGAAGGCAGCATCGGTAACTTATGCAACGAGCAAATTCAACAAGCCATGGACAAGGTTATTGCAGGATTTAACTTTGAAAAAGTACAGTTAGCTATTGAGCAGTTAGTGAAAGATTGATGTTGCTAAAAGCTTAAAATAATTAAGAGAAATTGTTTATACATTAAATTATTAATAAAGTAATTTACTAAATATTATTATATTATATTCAGTCTTTTAAGCAAACAGTAAAGGTGGAGCCCACTCCTAGTTGACTGCTTACTTCAATGGTGCCGTCGGCATTTTCGATAATCCGTTTAATAATATATAAGCCAATTCCGGAACCTTCTACGTGGTCGTGCAGCCGACTAAACATGGTAAAGAGTTTAGCGCCATTTTTCTCCAGATCAATCCCTAGTCCGTTATCTCGTACGTGCAAAATAAATCCATCTGGTTGCACATGAGTAGAAATTATTATGTGTGGGTCTCTATCGGGTGCTTTATACTTAATAGCATTGGTAATTAAATTATACAAAATGCTTTTTAAGTTTATGTAAGAAAAACGGATGGCCGGCACTTCCGAAAAGTCGTATTCCAATTGCACATTTTCGGCTTTAATTTGCTCGGCAATACTTTCGGTAATTTCAACCAACAACTCTGTTAAATCAACAATCTCGGATTGGTATTCAATTTGTTTTTGAACTTTAGCTACCTCCGAAATGGCCTGGATTGATTTTTTCATTCTACCCACCGAAATTTCCAACTTATCAATAATGTCTAAAGCATCTTCACTTTCGTTACTAACAACTTGGTGCAGTATTTTAAGCAATGCTTCCATGTTTACAATAGGCACTTTTAAATCGTGGGAAGCAATGTGAATAAAATTGTCTAAATCGATATTGGCTTTTTGTAAAGCTTCATTATAATAATTTAACTTTTGGTTCTTGGCAGTAAGTTCTTGGGTGCGTTTATTTACGCGCAATTCCAGTAGATTATTGGCTTCAATCAACTTTCTTTCGGCATCCTTCAAATCATTAAAAGTTTGTAGTAATTGCTGATTCTTTTCAATAATGCTGTTTGTATTTTCTCGGAGAGTAGTAATATCGTGTAGTACAATAACGGCCCCTTTAACTATACCTTCCTTACAGACAATTTGCCGACCATTTGCTATTAGTAAGTAATTCCTATTATTAGCTAATCTAATTATTAGCTCCTGATTTTTTACATTCTCACCTTTAAGGGCTCGATATAAGGGAAGTTCTTCTAATCGCAGGAGAGTAATGCCATCCGGTTGATAAATACGTTCTGCTTTTAACCATTTTTCCGGAGAATTTAAATGGCTACTTTTGAAAGAGGAAATAAGTTGTTTTGTCCGGGCAGATTCATTATGAAAATTAACAACTCCATTCTCGTCACAACCAATAATTATATCTTCAGCACTATCTAGTATTCCCTTCAGAAATTCACGTTCACTTTCTAAATTCTCTTCGTATTTCTTTCGCTCTGAAACATCCCGAATAATTACCGACGAGAACATATGATTTTCTTCGTGCCAAACAGATAATGAAATTTCGGCGGGGAAAATACTACCATCTTTACAGCAGCCTGGTACTTCGGATATAGGATTATAGCCCCGGTTTTTATAGTTTTTGATAAAGCGGCTAAATTCTACTTCGTAAATATCCCGGTAAGCGGGTGGCAATAAAAGAGTGAGTGGCTGATTTAGAACTTCCTCTGGCTGATAACCAAAAGTGGAAAAAATTTTATTATTACTAAAAATTATTTTATTAGAATCATCGGCAACCACAACAGTATCAGGAGTGTTTTCTACTAAGGCCCGAAATTTACCATCTGTTTGTAGAGATCGCCTCACTGTCATAAAGTTGAAATTCTGATTTTGGGAATAGTAAAAAGAAAACAGGTAATCGCGTTAAAAGAACAATTGAGTTGAAATATAACTAGTAGTAATATACTTAATTATCACCGGGAAAGCCAATTTTACCTAATTAAAGAATCAATAAATTTCTTTAATTATTTTTATACGATTGGATATACAGGAAAGATTAGTACAAAAAAAATTATATTAGATCTTAATTTAACTATGTACCAATTCGTATAGTTATTAACTTCTTTAACGACTAATAATATTTTAGACTATAAATTTGCAAAGAAAAACGAATTATGCTTCTAAGATAGATTACAATTTAATATTAAATTTATCGTATAAACACGTAAAAAGATGGGATTAATACTGAAATTATAAAGATTTTTATCATAGGTAATACTATTCTTCTTACTAATTTAAATTAAGTATAGTACCTATGCTATTCGTAATTACGTTTGGTCTTAAATTATAGGAGCCCGCTTAAACTCTTTGGTTTCGTCGAATAGTTTGCGGTAGGTGAAGTGAGTTTTAAAAATTTGAGCTTCAATTTGTTCGGCTACGCGCATCATTTTAGGATTAAAATCGCCAATCCAATTCATTACAATATCTTGATACGGGAAATTAGACTGGCTCCGATAATAGGTGCTGCTGGCATAAATCATAGCCGCTTCTACTCCTTTACGCTGGTGGTCTGGAGCAATACCGAAAACAATGCCGCACATACGCGTGCAACTTCCCTTCCATTTATGGTAAACAAATTTAATCTTTCCGATTAAATCCAACTTGCCATTTACAAATTTGAATAACTGATTTAATTCGGGTATAGAGATAAAAAAACCAACGGGCTCATTTTTGTAATAAGCAAACCACATAATACGTTCGTCCAATATTGGTTTTAGTTGCTGCATAATTACCATGGCTTGAGCCGAACTCATTTCTTTCACGCCTTGGTGTTTGCCCCAGGCTAGATTATATACTTTCCGAAAATCTTCGGCGTATTGAGCTAATTTTTTACGTTCTAAATGCCGAAATGCATAATCAGGATGCTGGTAAATGGCTTTGGCTTTTTTGGTGTAGCGCTCGCTAAGCGGTTGCATTACTTTACGGTAGTACGTAAATTGTTTGAAATAGACCTGAAAGCCGTACGATTCAAAAAGCTGCCGGTAATACGGAAAGTTGTAATTAGTAGCGTAAGAAGCAGGCGAAAATTCTTCCACCAGCAAACCCCACCATTTATCCCGATCGCCGAAATTAACGGGACCATCCATGGCTTCCATGCCACGGTTAGTTAGCCAGGTTTGGCATTGCTTAAAAAGTAAATTTGCGGCGGACTGATCGTTAATGCACTCAAAAAAACCCATTCCGCCGGTAGGCTGTTCAAATTTAGGTGCGGTTCGTTTATCTATAAAAGCTGCTACCCGGCCAATTGCTTTTTTTTCAGCATTTAATAAAAGCCAACGGGTACATTCGCCGTGCCGGAAATACTTATTTTGCTTCGGGTCAAAAACTTGTTCAATATCCTTATCTAAAGGCCTAATAAAGTTAGGATCATCTTTATATAAGTCAACGGCTACTTGTATAAATTTTTGGGCCAGTGCAGGCGTGGTTACTTCAACGAGTTGCATTCTTGAAATTGAATAAAACAGAAAATGAGCACCGAAAATTTCTTCATGTTTTCGGTGTGCAAATAACGGGTAAAAATTTAATAAAACTTAAATTATAAGAAGGGTTAAATGTCTGCTAGTGCTTTTAATGTATAAAGGCTACCATTAAGAATCTGAATTAAGTTTAACAGAATGGCCATTTAATTGTTAAAGTTAAGTTGTGGCTGTAATAACTCAACTTTATTCCTAAATATAAGTTTATAACTATTAAACTATTAATAATTCTAAGAACTGCTTGTTGCTGTTGAGTAAAAGCACTACCCCTATCTATGCGCCTTAAAGTAAATTATAAAAAAGTTTTACTTATATTACTGCTTATAGCAGTTTTAGGAAGTATTACTTTTGAGATTCTGTCCCGAGTTTATCAGAATAAAGCCACCCAATATTTCCGGGCTCAATTTAACCAAAAATCAGATTTAGTTTTACAATCGTTTACTACTACTTTTTCTATTTGGAAGCATTTTCCGCGCATGACTTTTACATTCGAGAACGTGGCTTTACTCGATACTAGCAATACAACTCCAATTAAAGTATTAGCCGTAAAACGCGCCGAAGTAATTATTCACTTGTTGCAATTTAACCTGCGTAATATACGTATTGCCCGCGTAAACTTAGATGGTTTAATTTTTCATCAGCGGATAGATAAAAATGGGAATAAAAGCAGTTTGCATTTCAAGCAAGTCATTAATCCGGATACTACGGCTAAAAAGTTTCTTTTTCGGATAAATAAATTAGCAATAACAAATAGCCAGTTCATTAGTGAAAATTTATACAAAAAAACGGCTATGTCCCTGCAAATTAATCAGACGGAACTGGGAGTAAAAAGGACAGAACAGGACCTGGAAATAAACGGAAATGTACTGGGCAAAATTAATTATTTTACTTCTAACCGGCGGCGCTTATTTCAAAATCAAACGTTTCAGGCCGATGCCGGATATGTTTTTAATTTACAAAAAAAACAAGGTGTTTTTAAGCAAGCAAAAGCCGTATTTAACGGTGCTGTTTTGCAGATAAAAGGCTCGCATACCCGCTTGCCCACCGGAGAAGGGGCTCAGTTAAATATATCGATAACGGGTTACCAACCTGTATTGCAAATTTTCAGGCAAATAATGCCACCTACCGCTCAGCCTGCCTTGGCCAAAATGAAATCCAATAGCCAGGTTTATTTAGTATGCCGGTTTAATGGCGTTAGCGGCCCCCGCATGCGCCCCCGTAGTATCATTAACTTTCGTTTAGTAAACGGGCAAATATATTTACCCGATAATAAAAGCTTACTTACCGGAGTGTCGCTGGTGGGCATGCTCGATAACGGCCCCAAGCATTTACCAGAAACGAGCCAATTAAATATCACTGATATTAAAGCAAAGTTGGGAAGTGGCTTTATTCAGATGCAATTGAGTTTAAAAGATTTTACGCAACCAGCATTTACTTTTCAGGGAAATGGCCAGATTGATTTACCTACTCTCACGCAATTACTTCCTTTACCATTAACGAAAGCCAACCAGGGTGTCATCTCGGGCAATTTAAAAATAAGCGGCGTATTACCTGATTCTTTACGCAGCAGTACACCCACCCTTTCCGGCCAGGGAGACATTCAATTACAAAAGGCCAATTTTCAACCCTCCGGATTTGCAGTTATGTGGCGCAATGTAAACGGCAAATTTAAATTTTCGGATAAAGATCTTCGATTGCAAAACTTAGGCGGCTTAATTGATGGCCATCCGTTTAAATTAAACGCTTCTATACAAAATTACTTGCCTTATCTCTTCGATCAACCTGGCCAGTTAAAAGCGAAAGTAGATTTCGAAGCTGAGAAACTACATCCCAATTGGCTACAAGGTAACTTGTACGCGAAGCTTTCTTCCTCGCCTGCTTCTGAATTTACCAAAGAGGTTTCTTTTACTGCAAATGCTAACCCGTACGTGCTGGCAAGCTTTCGTCCAGAAAAAAAGAGGACGCAAAAAAATGTTCAAAAGTCAGTTTCTTCTGGTGGTCAGACAAACCCGGTCCTTTTATCTTTGTTAAAAGCAGCCAGTTCCCAAATTAATGTGCGGGTCGGCACTTTCAATTTATCGGAGAAAGAAGCCTTTCGACAGCTTCGGTTCCAGGTAAACCAATTGGGCCGGAAGGTAACGCTTACTAATATGCACTTTATTTCGCCGGATGGAGGCAAGGCTTCTGCTTCGGGAGGATTTAAATTAACGCAAGAGGGTATTCAGATGCCGTATTTAAAAGCAAATTTGCATTACGATTTCCTGAATCTCCAGACTTTTATGCAGCATATAGCAAATTTGAAAGATCTGGTACCCAAATCTGACCGGCCATTAACTAAAACCCAACGCCGCCGGCGAGCTGCTTTACGCGAAAATAGCTTTTGGTTGCAATTAAATGCCAGTGCCCGCCGGGTAGAATACGAATATCTTAAAGGTTCAAACTTAGTATTGCGCGCCAACATAAACAAAGACCAGGCAAAACTTACCCAACTCAGTTTGCAAGCCTTTAATGGTCAGATAAACAGCCACGGCAATATGCTTTTACGAAATCCGAATGGCATGTACCCGATGCGTATTCAAGCCAAAATATCAAATATCGACCTGCAGCAATTTTTTGCCGTAGCGAATCAAATGAAACTGGATGTTTTGAGCAGCGAAAACGTTAGAGGACAAGTAGAATGCAACGTTTCATTTGTCACGCATTTAGATAATACTTTCTCCCCGTCTATAGATCGAACAGTAGCTTATGCGAATGCTACCTTTAAAGGAATGGAGTTAATTGAGGTGGCTCCTATTCAGAATGCCTTACGTTTCATGCGAAAAGAACGTACCGAACATTTATATTTTGATGACGTGACGACCAAATTTATTATGGAAAACAATCAGTTTATTACTCCGCGGTTGAGTATGAACAGTAACTTAACAGATTTTGAGTTAAGTGGTCGGTATGTAATGGGCGGCGGTGCTAACTTAAATATGGACATTAACGTTTTAAACGTTTTGTTTGGCAATAATAAAAAGCGCATCGAAAAAATACAGAACGATTCTCTTGAACTGGGTAATAGTTTAATTATGCAACATTTATTATTAACCCGCGAACAGGATAAATACAAAGTAAAACTTACTAACCGCAAAGACCGCGCTGCTAATAATAAGGCTTTAGTCGAAGAATTCAATAATATCTTACAACAGCACCGGCTAGATACTTTATTTACTTTAAATAAGTAAATTTAACGATCTTGTATTAAGCTACTTTGTTGGTTTTAGAGAGATAGCCTACAAAAAGTAGCGGTACAGTTATTTATAAGCTATAACCATCCCGGTATTGTCTTTTTACAAACTGATTGGCAACATCAAAATTAGTAATTTTCATATTTTGTCCGTCCCAGAGTAGCTTTTTACGGCCAGGGTTCGTGTAATCTTTGCCATCAGCGGTGGGTTGCTGGTAACTGTAGCTGCGTACAGCCAGATTTCCCATTAAAATGGTTTCTGTTAAAGGTCCTGCTATTTCAAACGGCGAACTGGTATAAGCTCCGTGCCCTTGTTTACACGCTTTCACCCATTGTTGCTGGTGTCCATCGGGCCCTCCTTCTACTAATGGCACGGTTACTTGCGGTAAGTTATTTTGCATGCGCGAGGTAGGTAAAAGCGTAGGTTTTCTGCCCCACATACCGGCGCTAATTTTTCCTTTCGTACCAATAAAAATCATTCCCCCATCCCGGTCACCTAAAGGTTCATCGGGCAATAGTTCTTCGGGGCGCTTCGGTAAAATACCCCCATCCGACCAACTAAAATCTACTGCCGGCATATTACCACGGGCCGGAAATCTAAAATAAATAACCGACGAAGGAGGGCAACTATCGGTAAAATGCGCTTCTTTAAAAAAGTCGACGTACACAGAACCCACACTACACTCTACCGATTCCGGATAATTTAATTTTAAGGCCCTGAACGGAACATCCATAATGTGGCAAGCCATATCACCTAAAGCACCCGTACCAAAATCCCACCAACCGCGCCACCGGAAAGGCATATACGCCTCGTGGTAAGGACGAACTGGTGCCGTACCTAACCATAAATCCCAGTCAACGGTTTTGGGAACGGGCATGGCTTGGGTGGGCGTAGGAATACCCTGCGGCCAAACAGGGCGGTTCGTCCAGGTATGTACGGTATGAACGTCTCCAATAAGGCCTTGCTGAATCCAGGTTTCTATGGTGCGGGTATCGTTGCCGCTGCTGCCCTGGTTACCCATTTGCGTAACTACTTTATAACGCTTGGCAGCCTGGGTAAGCATACGTGCTTCGTATATATCGTGGGTAAGCGGTTTTTCTACGTAAACGTGTTTGCCTAACTGCATGGCGGCCATAGCAATTGGTGCGTGCATGTGGTCAGGGGTACTTACAATTACGGCATCAATATCTTTTACTTCTTTTCGGGTAAGCAAGTGCCGGTAATCGTGGTAGAACCGGGCATTTGGCCATTTTAATCTTGCCTCCTGAGCTTGCCGCCCATCTACGTCGCATAAGGCTACAATATTATCCGTACCATTATTAAAAGCTCTTTCTAAATCTACTAAACCTTTACCCCCTACTCCTACCGAGGCAATGTTTAATTTATCGCTGGGAGCAATAAAATCAGTCCCTCCCAAAACATATCGCGGCACAATAAAAAAGCTGGCAACTGCCCTAGAACTGGTTTTCAAGAAAGTACGTCGGTTTGAAATTGTAAAATCGGATGCAGCAGTCATAAAAGTAATTGGCTTTAAGCTTAGAGATGGATTTAGATAAACAAGCATTAATTTACACTTATTTACTTACATACCAGTAGAGTTTACTTACTAAATACGACTTCAATCTGGTAAGTGAAATAGGAAAATGCATTATTAACTAAAAAAGTAAATTTTTCTGAATACCCGGGCTAAAAACAAACCTGACCCTAACACCATTTTAATTTGAGTTGCCAGGTATTCCTGCTTCTTCAAGCTTACAGGTCTATTTATTTCTATTTCTTTCTTATTTTCTGAATGCAGATAAAGTAAGAATATTCTTATTTTGATTCTGAATATATTCTTATATTGGAAAAGCAAAGCTTGTATCTGTTCTAATCGGATTGGCTTTAAGGTAGTGTTCAGATTTTTTAAATAATCTTTTCAACCATGTCAACTTCTTCTCGTCGAAAATTTATGCAACAATTAGGAGCCTCTGGTCTTTTACTAGCAGGTGGTTCTGTGCAGGCCTTAACCGAATCGCCGGAAACTATTGAGCAGCGAATTTTAGCCGTCGAAAAAAAGATTTCGGCAAATGACCGCATCCGGATTGCCTGCATTGGCATGGGCATTATGGGATATAACGATGTTCGTTCGGCGCTACAAGTACCAGGCGTGGAACTGGTTGCTGCCTGTGATTTATATACCGGCCGTTTAGAACGGGCAAAAGAATTATACGGAGCTAACCTAATTACTACCCGTGATTACCGCGAAATACTGGAACGTAGCGATATTGATGCCGTGATTATTGCCCCCAGCGATAATTGGCACGCCCGCATGACCATTGATGCCTTAAACAAAGGAAAAGCGGTGTACTGCGAAAAACCCATGGTGCAAAAAATTAGCGAGGGATTACCGGTAATTGAAGCGCAACGCAAGACAGGTAAACCATTGCAGGTGGGCAGCCAATGGGTAAGTGGTTTATCGGTGCAAAAAGGCCGGGAATTTTACAAAGCCGGCGAAATTGGGCAGCTTAACTTAATAGAAGCATCCACCGATCGTCAAAGCGCCTTGGGTGCCTGGCAATATACCATGCCTTTAGATGCCTCACCGGAAACAATTGACTGGGACCGTTACATTGCCGGAATGGGTAAAATACCATACGACCCGAAAAAGTTTTTCTGGTGGCGGAATTATCGCGATTTTGGTACCGGCATGGCTGGCGATTTATTTGTGCATTTGTTATCTACCATTCATACCGTACTCGATTCAAAAGGACCCACCAAAATATTTTCGACCGGAAATTTAAATTACTGGAAAGATGGCCGCGATGTACCCGATGTAATGACGGCCGTAATGGAATATCCGCAAACTGCCGAGCACCCGGCTTTTGAAGTAATGTTGCGGGTCAATTTTGTAAGCGGCATGGGTGAGGCAGGTACTTCCCGGTTTGTGGGCAGCGAAGGAGTTATGGAAATTGGAGGAAATTCGGTAACCGTGCGCCATAATAAAATGACAAAAGCACCCGGCATTGGTGGTTGGGATGCTTTGAACACCTATCCGCAAGCGATGCAGGAAAAAATACGGCACCAGTATAATCAGAAATACTCACCCGAGGACCAGAGCCCAGGACTTAAAACTTCTTTTGTGTATCAAACTCCTGGTGGTAACGACATGCATTTAGCCCATGTTACTAACTTTTTTGAAGCCGTGCGCAACGGTAAAAAAATTGTAGAAGATGCTGAGTTTGGATTTCGGGCTGCTGCTCCTAGTTTAGCCTGCAACGATAGCTATTTTGAAAAAAAGATTATCAACTGGGACCCCGTAAACATGAAAGTGGTGAAAGAAGGTAAAAAGTCAAAAACGTAATTTTATTTTTCTAATTCGTAAAAAACAAACATGAGTTTTCTAAAAGCTGAATGGCGTAAGTTAGCTTTTATCAACTACGAAATACAGCCCGACCTTTTAGAAGCGTTTTTGCCTTATGGTACCGAATTAGATTTTTATGATGAGAAATGCTACATAAGTCTGGTTGGGTTTCGGTTTCTAAATACCCGGTTACTGGGAGTTAAAATACCTTTTCACATAAATTTTGAAGAAGTAAATCTGAGGTTTTATGTAAAAAGATGGAAGAATAATGCCTGGCACCGGGGAGTTGTTTTTATAAAGGAAATTGTACCTAAACCAGCCATTACTTTTGTGGCCAATAATTTTTACAACGAAAAGTATGAAACATTGTCCATGCAACACCAATGGCTCGAAGATGAAAATTCAAGAGAAGTAGAATACCGGTGGAAGAAAAATAAAAAGTGGCAATACCTTAAAGTAAAAGCTGAAAAAGCAGCTACGCCCATTGTTACTGGAAGCGAAGCGGAATATATAACCGAACATTATTGGGGCTATGCCAAAGTAAACAATCAATGCAGCAATGAATATGAAGTGAAACACCCAAAATGGCTACAATACCACATTCTGGATTATGACTTAGCAGTAGATTTTACTTTGAATTACGGACCGATATTTAAGTTTTTGAATAACTGTTCACCTACTTCTGTATTATTAGCTGAAGGCTCAGAAGTATCAATCGAAAATAAAGCAATATTAAAATCTAGTTCATAAGTCAAACTAAATTAATCTGTACAAACTTTTCTGAATGTATCTGATTATAATACTTTTAACTATTACAATTTTCTTTTTAATAAAATTACAATTAAATAAAGCTAGTTGAATGAAATTTACCTAACCTAATTATCTTAAATAAAATTTATTACCTACAATATGGCTTTGTTTTTATCTTATTCATTACTACTTATTACTTACAATTACGCCTACTAACTTATGAAAACTTCCCGCAGAACATTTATTAAAACCAGTGCGGTAGCATTAGCTGGCTCGGCTCTTTGGAGCAAGCAGCTTTTTGCCGCTAAAAACCCAAAAGAAATCGTTGGTGTTCAACTTTATTCGGTGCGCGACGAGATGAAAGCCAACCCGCTGGATACGTTGCAAAAAGTTGCTAAAATGGGGTACAAAAACGTAGAGCACGCGGGTTATAGTAATGGTAAATTTTATGGCTACGAGGCATCTGAATTTAAGAAAATTCTGAATGATTTAGGCCTGAAAATGCCGAGCGGACACTCTGTTTTGGGAAAGCAACATTACGATGCTGATAAAAAGGACTTCACGGATGAATGGAAAAAAACCGTAGATGATTCAATTACAGTAGGTCAGAAATACGTGATTAGCCCTTCGATGGATGAGAGTTTACGGGAAGATGCAGATGGCTTAATGCGCTTTTTAGATGTATTTAACCAATGCGGGGAACTCTGCAAAAAAGCCGGCGTTAAATTTGGCTATCACAACCACGATTTTGAGTTTACAACCAAGCTGAATAATAAAACAATGTTCGATATTATTATGGAAAACACCGACTCAAAACTGGTGGCCCAACAGCTGGACATAGGCAATATGTATGGTGCGGGCGGACGGGCATTGGATATCATGAAAAAGTATCCGGGAAGGTTTGAATCGATGCACGTGAAAGATGAAATTAAAAGTGAGAAAGGTGAAATGGGTGGTTACGAAAGTACTATTTTAACCATGGGCGTGATACCCGTTAGGGAAATAATGGAACTAGGCCGGAAAATGGGCGGCACTACTCAGTTTATCATCGAACAAGAATCCTATCAAGGTAAAGAGCCATTAGTATGTATAAGCGAAGACTTAGCCATGGTGAAAAAATGGGGTTTCAAATAAGAGTAAAAAGTTAAAATTAAAAAAGCCTTTCTCCCCTAAGAGGAAGGCTTTTTTATTTTCGATCTAATTTATTTTTAGAGTATTTAATGCAAGTTTTACATACTACATTCCATAATAATATCTAATAGTAAAAAGAACCTTATAGAGTTCAAGTACCACAAATTTTCAAAACAGGATTGTTGGGGAATAGAAGTTTAAAACAGTTTTTTCTACTTACTCCCGTCTTCCTGGAAGTATTTAACCGATTTAGAATGACTGCCGCAGATTAGTCTAGAAAGTTATAGTAGTTAATCTCTTTTACTACCAATAATCTGTTCTTCTTTTCTGCCGGTTAGATCCTTCCAGGATGACAAAAGAGGAAGAAGTATGTATTACTTAATTACAGCTCAGGCAGGTTTTCGACATTCCTGTTTTCAATACCCATCAGGTTGGCTTCTTTTTAATCTACTCTTATGATAATTAGTACATACTGGCTGTTAATAAATATTTAGGTAAACAGAAGTTTTATTCCGCATTGATAAGGATCAAAAGTAACCAAAAACTTTTTAAACCTTCTCTAAAGTACCTTTCAGGTGCGTGATATTTGTAGTTTATCCGTAATCCAAAGAATAAATATAGCTTCCGCAACCAATGTAAACGGAATCACAGATAAATTTTTAAAGAAAAGTAAAATTGTCCATTCCGAGGAGGTAGTCATTAAAATACCTTTATTTTTGAGGGATAGCAAAAGGCAAGTTTTATAAGCTAGGTGCTCTATTAATAAATTTATTAGAAAAGCTATCAGCAAAAAGCAGGCAAAGTTAAGCAGTATGGCTACCCATTGCTTTTTTATTCTTCGCTTTGCTGCTACCAATAGTTGTCGTCGGTTAGCTTTCTGCGTTAAAAATAGCTTAATTCTGACCAGCCCTTTTTTTAAACTGGCGAACCCAAGCACGTAGACAAAAAGTAAAATACGCGCCGATTAAATAATTACTTCTAAAGCAATATTTAACCACAAAGGTATTTGACCAAAGCCACCTAATTGAATTACTCGGCCAAAGGCCGCTACCAAGCCAAGTGCTAATGTTAAATTAAAGTGCTTTTTTACAAAATAAAGTAATCGACTAGCCAGGTAGCTTCAGAAGTCAGATTATATCATTTCATGTCCTTAATTATTAAAGTTCAAAAACTTTTATAATCAGGTTAATATACAGGGAAGCTGTTTAGCATTTAAAAAAGTAAAAAATTTTGCCTTAGGTGGTGTCCTCGTCACGTCACTTTGAAGGAGCTGACAACAAATTAATTGAGGCGAAAATTAACTGGTAATGGAAAAACTACTATAATGCGAAAAAGCTTCAGAAAAAATTTACTAAATTTTAACTATGTTGAAAATAGATTCAGCTACTTAACCTTTATAACGCTTCCTTGAAAATAAGATTTGATTTATTGTTTTTGAAAAGAGGTAATAAATTCATTTAATCAAAATGAAGTTAATTTTCCCAAATCTGATTCATTTCTGTTAACACAATGGGTGTACTATCGGTAATAATAATGGTATGTTCGTGCTGTGCCACAAAACCGCCTTTATTGCCTATCAAAGTCCATCCATCTTTTTGGGTAAGCGCTTTGGTAGAAGCGGTTGAAATAAACGTTTCTACGGCTACAACCGAATTTTTCTTAAACCTGGTTAAGTTAAATTTGTCCCGATAATTAGCTATTTCGTGGGGTTCTTCGTGTAAACTGCGGCCAATACCATGGCCCGTTAAATTCTGAATAACTTTATAGCCCGCTTTTTTCGCTTCAGTTTCTATTAAATAGCCAATATCAGAAATACGAACTCCACCTTTTATGTTAAAAATGGCTTTCCGTAATATTTGTTTAGAAGCTTCTATTAAAGGTTGATGCTGATGAATGTCTTCGCCTAAAACAAATGAGCCACCATTATCCGCCCAATAACCATTTAGCTCCGCCGACACATCAATATTAATTAAATCGCCTTCTTTTACTATTTTCTGAACAGAGGGTATTCCGTGCGCAATTTCGTTGTTCAGGCTAATACAAGTCCAACCCGGAAAATTATAAGTCAGCCGCGGAGCCGATTTCGCACCTAAGTCGTTTAATACCTGACCGCCAAATTCATCAATTTCCAGAGTAGTCATCCCTGGCCGCACGTAATTCCTCATTTCTTTTAACGTATACGCTACCGCTGCGCTGGCATTTTGCATCCCTATTAAATCGGCTTCTTTGGAGATGGACATATATTTAATTAATTAGGTGAAAAACTAGAATAATTATATAAGTAGTTTACTCATCTTTTCAGATTTAAAAGATGAATACACTTGTAACTTTAATTTAAAGAAACGAATTACTTTACATAATATTAGCAATAATTATCTACTAAAAGGGAGAGTCCGTTTTTCGGCGCTGCTTTGCCGGGCCAGTTCAATAATCCGGATAGTTTGGCGGGCTTGTTCGGGCGTTACGGCTAGTTCAGTTTCTCCGCATAGAACCTGGTAAACATTCACGTAAAATTCGCGGTAATCACCGGGTTCACTTTCTATTTTACCCATTAAGTGCTGGCCTTGGTACTCGGTGTTAATAGTTCCCCAATTTGCCTCCGGTTCTTTTCCCCAATTGGGTGTATGGAGCGGGTGCAAACCTTCCTTTAAAGCAGCTTCCTGCACATCCAGGCCGTACTTAATGTACGTTCCATTTTCGCCGTGTAGTACGTGAACCGGGCCTAATTGGCGCACCAGCATACCAGCTTTTAAGGTAACCTTTAACTGCGGATAATCTAAAACAATGGTAAAATTATCAATGGTTTTTCCGTTAGTGCGTTGTATGCGTTCATCGGCAGTAATGGCTTCGGGTAAACCAAACAAACACTGGGCTTCGTCGATTAAGTGGGCACCTAAATCATACAAAATACCGGAACCAGGAGTATCTTCTTCGCGCCAGGCACCGGCTCGTAAAAAAGGCCGGTAACGGTCGAAGTGAACTTCTAATTCTATTATTCGCCCCAACATTTGGTTTTCTATTATCTTCCGGAGAGTTTTGGCATTGCTGTCCCAACGGCGGTTATGGTGAACCGTTAATACCCGATTTTGCCGCGCCGCTAAATCAATTAATTTATCTGCTTCCTCTGCCGTTATGGTAAAAGGTTTATCCACCACCACGTGCTTACCCGCCAGAAGTGCTTTTTCGGCCAATGAATAATGAGAACTGTTGGGAGTAGCAATTACTACTAACTCTATTTCCTGATCCGAAATAATAGCTTCCGAATCCGGAACAATTACCGCATCGGGGTAACGCGCTTGAGCCAGTTGAATATTGTCGGGTTTGGTTTCCCTGATTTTGGTTAGTTGAAGTCCGGGCACGGCCGTAATAACCGGCGCATGAAAAACCTGGCCGGCCATACCGTAACCAATTAAACCAACTTTAATATTTTTAGGCATATAGATAGGTGAAATGTATAAAATAAATTAATGAAGGATGCGAGCAAAACTACTAACTAAAATTTAAATTTAACCAGGAAAATTGCTTCGTTTAAAGTAAATTAAATACAGCTATTTAATTAAGATTATCCCGACGATTAAACCTTTCTTCTCCTTGGCAAGCTGGTTAAATTTACTAAATTAGGAGCGATTCAAATGAACCCTATTCTAATTTAAAAATTCACTTTAAATATTAATACAGTTTAATTAAGAAGAAAAATCTAAATTGTGACTTTTATCAACATTACATAAGAACCTGTATTTGACACACCTTTACCTGTAACAAAAATGGCTATTACTACAGCTGCTGCTACCCAGCGATTTACCGCCCTGGACGTTTTCCGGGGAATGACGGTTTGCTTTATGATTATTGTGAACACCCCAGGTAACGGTGCTACTACCTTTAGCCCATTGCTGCACGCCAAGTGGCACGGGTTCACTCCGACGGATTTAGTTTTCCCGTCCTTCCTTTTTGCGGTGGGTAATGCTCTGAGCTTTGTCATGCAACGTTACCGCACTATGGCTCAGGGCCAGGTAATAAGCAAGATTTTAAAACGGGTTTTTATTATTTTTATGCTGGGTTACCTTATGTACTGGTTTCCGTTTGTGCATTACGAACAAGGTCAGTTAGTGGGTAATCCCATTGAAAATACCCGCATTTTTGGGGTTTTACAGCGCATTGCTTTGGCCTTTGGCATAGCGGCACTTTTAATTTATTTTCTACAATGGCGAAGAGCGTTGGTAGTTTCTATCATCGGACTTTTTGTGTATTGGGCTTTGCTGTTAATTTTTGGAGAACCGGGTGCTCAATTGACCTTGCATGGCAATGCGGTTTTAAAACTGGATAATTGGCTGATTGGACCTTCGCATTTGTACATGGGCGAAGGGGTACCTTTTGACCCGGAAGGATTATTGAGTACGTTACCTGCCATTGCCAATGTGACCGCTGGATTTGCAGCGGGTTATTTCCTGCAAAAACAAGGCAAAAACTTCGAAGCTCTGGCTAGATTACTTTTAGTAGGTTGCGTGTTATTGTTTATAGCTTATGCCTGGAATTTAGCCTTCCCGATTAACAAGAAATTATGGACGAGCTCTTTTGTAGTGCTAACGGTAGCCATAGATTGTATTTTACTAGGCATGCTGGTGTACGTAATTGATCTGCGGCATAAAACCCGCTGGACGTACTTTTTTGAAGTATTCGGTCGTAACCCCTTGTTTATTTATTTACTTTCCGAAGTGCTGGCAATTTTGCTATACTTTTTTCAGAGCGGTGAAGGAAGTTTATACAGCGCTATTTACCAAAAAATATTTTCCCCTTTAGGCGGCTATCTAGGTTCACTAGCATTTGCCTTAAGTTTCATGCTGCTTTGCTGGTTTGTAGGTTATTTGCTGGATAAGCGAAAGATTTATATTAGGGTGTAATATCATTTACCATTTATCAGTTACCATTTACCAAGTTCCATTTGCCATTTACCAAGTGCCATGTTACAGTAAATAGCGTTTAGTAGTTTAAATAACAAAATAGCTTTTTTTTACGAATTGCTGAATGCTTTTAATAAAACAATGTTTTGAAATTTATTCTTATAAGGTTATTATTTAATAATAATATGTAAATGGTAAATGGTAATTGGTATATGTTTAATGTTAATCCCAGTATTCTGCTATTTTGCGGCGTAGGAAAGTTACGCTACGTTCTAGTTGGTCCATTCCTTCTACTCCATCTTCAATACTAATCCAACCATTAAATCCAACTTGTTTTAACTCAGTAAAAATAGCATCGTAATCGTTTAAACCTTTGCCTATTTCACCGTGGCGTAAACGTTTGGCGTAACCGGCGGCACCACCTTCTTCTTTTCGTAAATCTTCCAGAGTACCTTCTATTAAATAGCGGTCGCTGGCGTGCATGGTAACTACCCGCCGTGCTACTAAACGTAATAATTCTAAAGGATCATCGCCCGCCAGGTAGGCATTACTTGGGTCATAATTAATCCCAAAATTGGGATGTTGTACCTGTTGCACCAAGTCCCAGAATACATCCATCTTTTGAGCAAACTCCGGATATTCCCAAAAATCGTCCTTGTAATGATTTTCCAAAATCAAAGTAATTCCCCGCTCCTGGGCGTAAGGTAAACAAGCTTCAATACTCCTGGCGGCTAAGTTAATTCCTTCCTTAATCGTAAGTTCCGGGCGTCTTTGCCCCGAAAGCACCCGGCAATACGAAGAGCCGAGCGTATAAGCCATATCAATCCAGTTTTTCTGCTTTTCAATTTCTTTTTCCCGGAAAGCAGCATCCGGATGCGTGAAATCCGGTGAGCAGCACAACATTGGAATAACTTTTCCGTGATCTTCTACCTCTTGCCGAAAACGGGACCAGTTACTTTTATCGGTCATTTCCAAAAAACCTGCGTACCATTCCAAGCCATCAATATCTAGTTTAACGGCCAGGTTAATCCATTCAGAAACCTGCATGGTACCATCTTTACAAAGAGCTTGCATAAAGGCTTTCGGAAAAGCAGCTAACTGAGGCATAAATCGTTATTCCTTATTAGTTGTGCGTTGTTGGATTAGTAAATTTAGGTAACAAGTCAATCAGCATAAAAAGCAGTATTACTAATTTCTTTAAAATGCTTAATGTTATGAATATAAGTTGTTTACAGGCATCCTATTTGCTTTCTTCTTTATCTGCCTTGGGAATGGTAGAAGTATCTTTTGGCGGGTTACGGCCAATAAAGGGATGTTGCTCTAAATCGACCACCTGCCCACTAATAGGTCCGCTTTCGTCGGCTAACCAATAAACAGCGGCGGCGGCTATTTCCGAAGGCCACAAAATACGACCCGCCGGAGCAAACACGGAAGGTATTTCGGTGTACCAATCTTCGGGTAGTCCTTGTTCGTGTTTGCGTTGGACTTCGTTTTCGGTGAGTACCCAACCCGGATTTATTTGGTTCACCCGTACGCCATTTTCGCGGTGAAGCGTGTCGCCTAAATTACGCGTTAAAGTCATAAGCGCCCCTTTAGACACACTGTAGGCCATTAAATTAGGCTCTCCGCTATAGGCATTTACCGAACCAATATTCAACACAGAACCCCGTACCTGGCTCAGGTGCGGTAAAGCTGCTTTAATTAAAGCAAACGGGGCTATGGTATTAATTTCTAAAACCCGCCGCATAAAAGCTTCATCGGTAGTATGAATGTTGGAGCTGGTAACCCACGCCGCATTATTTACGACAGCATCCAACCGGCCAAAAACTTGCAATGCCAAATCTACTAAGCGTTGCGGAGTACCTGGATTAGTTAAATCTTCAATGTGCAGCGTAGCTTTATCGGCTCCCAAACGTTCTACTACTGCTTCGCCTAATTCTTTTTCTAAACCATGAATAATAACTTGGGCACCTTTGGCTACGCAGCGTTCGGCAATGGCTTTACCAATACCCGTACAACTACCGGTAACAATAATTACTTTGTTTTGCAGCCGCATAATTATACGGGTTTAAGCACACTCTTTACTACTTCGCCGCGGTGCATTTTTTCAAACGCTTCGAACCATTCGGTTATGGGCCAAACACCTCCAATTATGGGTTTTACATTTAATTGTCCGCTGGCTAACAAAGCTATTACCCGCTCCCAAACCGGCCAATTATGGCTAAAACTACCTTGCAGCGTAATGTTTTTTTGTACCAATGGATCGAGAGAAAAGTTTAAAGGTTGTGGTCCCCAACCTACTTTCGCAATTTGCCCGTTCGGACGTACCAGTTGCAAAGCCATTTTTAAAGTAGCACTTACCCCGGCCGCATCAATCACACAATCAGCTCCTAATCCATCCCGTTGTTGCGACCAGGCAGTAGCATCTCCGATAATAGGTTCACAACCATATTGTTTCCCGATTTCTAACCGGTGCCTATCGGCTTCCAAGCCTACTAAAGCCACTTCCGCCCCGCAAAGTTTAGCCATGGCCGCGCATAAAATTCCAATAGTGCCAGGTCCTAATACCACCACCCGATCGCCGGGCTTTAACCGGGAATTTTCTACCACCGCGTTAAAAGCCACGCAGCAAGGTTCAGTTAAGCAGGCTTCTTCAAATGCCAGATTTTCGGGCACCCGGTGCAAGCAACGGGCTGGTACCCGTACAAACCGGGTCATGGCCCCATTTACACCGTAACCAAACCCTTTCCGGGTTGGATCTAAGTTATACAAACCGCTCCGGCTCATAGGATTATTAGGATCAATAACGGCGGCCGTTTCACTAACTACCCGGTCTCCTTCTTTCCAGCCTATAACTTTGCTTCCTAATGCCGCAATGTGCCCGCCAAACTCGTGGCCCAATACTACCGGATAATTAACCGGCCAACTATGATCGGCCGTCCATTGGTGCAAATCGGAACCGCAAACGCCTACGTTGGCTACTTCCAGGAGCACATCCTCTTCGCCTATAGTAGGTTCAGCAATTTCCCGTACTTCCACGGATCCTTTTTGAGGAGCAAAATTGACAACAGCAGCAGATTTCATATTATAGGTTGAAGGTTTTTGGTTGAAGGTTATATGTTAAATAAAGAGATACATGTATCAAGATAGTAGACTTATGCCTAAGTATGTAGCAGCTTATCCATTTACTATTTCTTCCATTTAGATATCAATAATAGTAAATAAATCTTGTCCAGTTACTTAATTATTGTAGGAACATAAAGTAAAAAACGGCTATCGAATTTAATGCTGGATAGTGAATTACTCACAAGGTTGCTCAGCAGACAAAATAAAGTAAATAATAAACTTACTACTTACTACCTTTTACTTACTACTTAACCTTTGCCAACCGGCACATCGCCATAAGCGTGTATTTTGTCGCATATCATTCGCAAGGACCTTTCCAGATCACCATCGGCGGTTCTAAAAGCATCTGCATCAATGGTTAAAGGTGCGCCGAGCACTACTAAAGGAGCACCGTACTCCGGACAACGAATGGCTTGTTCCAGAGAAAGGCCACCAACTGCTTGCACGGGTACATTTACCGCCTGTACTACTTCCCGCAACTGATCTAAAGGGCTGGGCATCCGTTTTCCCTGAGCAGCAATTCCCCGGCGTTCGTCGTAACCAATATGATGAATGACGTAATCACAACCTAAATCTTCGAGCCATTTTGCCCCATCCACCATATCAGGGCACACCATATTATCGCCCATTACCTTTACGCCAAAATCCTGGCCCGCTTTTACCACGCATTTTATGGTTTCTTCGTGCGCTCTTGCCATTACCACCACGTGGGTAGCTCCCGCTTTTGCCATCATTTCCACTTCCAGATAGCCGCCATCCATTGTTTTTAAATCAGCCACTAAAGGAACACCCGGAAAATTTTGGGCTAACTGCCGTACCCCGTGTAAACCTTCGGCCAGAATAAGGGGGGTGCCCGCTTCTAACCAATCTACGCCAGCCCGGCGGGCTAAAGCAGCCGTTTGCAAGGCTTCTTCGATATTCGTAAGGTCAAGCGAAATTTGTACAATAGGTTTCATGAGCAACGCGTGAAAAAGTACAAAAGCATTTAAATTTCTGCGAGTTGCAGAAGTACAAAATAAATAGTTAGTAAAATAGGAAATAATATGATTAAATACCTAAGTAGCTTGAAGTAAAGTTTTTTAGATATAGACTTTAGTAATTTTGTTAATACCGTATAAATGTAAACCGATTTTCTATTGTAAAGCAAGTATTATAAACTCAATTAAAAAGGCAGTTTTACGCCGTACACTTCAATTTTGGTAGTAAAATGCTGTTGCAATTTGCTCAGAATATCTGAGCCGTGCCGGTTTAATATCGTACGGCCATCTATTTCCTGCACGGGGGTAAGTTCTCCCATGGTTCCGGTAGCGAACACCTCATCAGCATTATAAAACTCCGTTAGGGATAAATTTTTTTCGATAGCCGGTATATCTAAATCTGTCGCCATTTCCAAGACTAATTTTCGGGTAATTCCGGGTAAACAGGCATCTGGTAATGGCGTGTACAAAATATTTTTTTTCACCATAAATAAATTAGTAGCGTTAGTTTCGGCCACAAAGCCTAAGATGTCGAGCATTAAAGCATCATCAGCGCCAGCCAAGTTGGCTTCTATTTTGGCTAAAATATTATTTAGTAAATTATTATGGTGAATTTTAGAATCTAAGAACTGCGGATTATTGCGGCGAATGGCGCTGCTTACTAAACGAATACCCACTGAGTTATCGTAAACCGGGGGCTTGTGTTCGGCTAGTACAATTAAAGTGCAGCCCGCCTGGTTTAATCTGGGGTCCATGCCCGAAGTTATTTTTTCGCCGCGGGTAAGCGTTAACCGGATATGCGCCCCATCGTGCATGTTATTTGCTTGCAAAGTAGTAATTACAGCTTCTTTAATTTCTTCCCGGCTTGGAATCTGGGCAAAAGCAAGCGCATGCGCCGACTCCTGAAGCCGGTCAATGTGCTGCTCCAGCATAAAAGCAAAACCATTATAAATCCGGATTCCTTCCCAAACCGCATCACCGCCTTGCACCACACTATCAAAAACCGAGACCCGGGCATCTTGCCGGGAACATAAACCATTTACCCAAACTTTAATATCCGCATTGCGGGAGTCATATTGTTGCAGCATAATCAGGCTAAAAGAGCGTATTGTTTTAAAGTAGTATAATAAGGTAAAGCGGCCTCGTAAGTGGCCCTTAGAGAATTAGGTAAAGGAGAACTATCGGTATCGGGCGCCATAAATTTAGTAGATTGATGCACTTTAGCGTACCAGAACGGAGCCCAACAACCATCTTCTGCTCGCGGACCAGCCGGCCAGTTAAGCATTGCTTGGTTAAATGGTAAGCCTAAGCCATCGCATAGCTGTTGTAATACATGTTCCGGGTTTTTTCTAAGTTCATTACCATCTAAAACCAGAGGATTTTGACCTTCGGCTTGCAGCCAGGTGAAAAGCTCGGCTTGTTGCTTTAAACCAATGTCATTTAAAGTAGGCTCTTCCCTTACTTTGGCATAAGACAATAGCATTTGCCCCGGGTCCCGGATAAGAAAAACATTCTGGTAATGTTTTATCGGACTGTAATCAAAGCCCTGCAAATGGTGGCCCATGTTTTTGACGAAAACATTATTAAAAGTTTGCTCTTGTTCTTGAATCTGCCCAAATACTTTTACAGGATCCGGTTCCAGGGTTTTTAAAATTTCTTCTTTCCCGGGGTGTTCTAATTGGCTATAAATTAAATAATAAGCATAAAAAGGTTCATCCATTACTTTCACGTCCAGTCGTTGGGCAAAAGAGTACATCAGCGCGGTAGAAATGTTGCGAGGGCCGGAGATTAAATGTATAACCAAAGTATAATGCCAAACTTTAAATAGACGAATGATGGGAGAAGGTACCTGTTCTGCTTACTTATTCTCGCGGCCAATATACTCAAACTAATGAAGGAGTAAGTATTTTTACTGAAAGAAGTTTCCGGAAGAAAAATCATTTTCCACCTACTTCCTGAACTTCAACTGGCAAAAAATTTACTTATACCTATTAGTACACCAGATAATTTTTTATTAAGGAGAATGAATAAGGTTACGAGCTTCCATTTTCTGCGAAAAAGCCATTAAAATGTTATTAGAAAAAGCTAAGTATACCTGTAATAAGCCATAGATTTATTAATTTGCGGCACTTCTGGCTATTAAAATATGAGTTTTACCCAAATTCTGCAGTTCATCATTGTTGGTGGAGCATTGCAGGGAATTTTACTTGCATTTTTACTATTTACCCGTAAAACAAATCAATTAGCTAACCGGCTACTGGGAGCTTTAATCTTTTTAATGTCGATGCAATCTATTTTAGTTGCCTTCGATACCCGGGAGTTCTTTATTACTTTTCCGCATTTGAGTAAAGTTAGCTGGCTTATTCCGCTTTTCTTTGGTCCTTTGTTGTACCTTTTTACCCGGAAAATTACATCACGGGTTCCCCGGTTCAAACAGGTGGATGTGATTCATTTTATTCCGGCCGTAATTACTTTTTTTTATTTGCTGCCTTACTATTTAAAATCCGCCGCCGATAAAATTGCTTATTTAAATGATTTTGAAACTGCCCGTAAAGACGATTTTGGTTTAATTGGTCAGGCTACTTTGTTCCAGATTCTTTTTTATCTGGTTTATTCTTTAAAAGCTTTATATCGTTACGAAAGGAAAATATTTGACACTTATTCCGAATTAGAAAAAATCCGGCTACAATGGGTAAAGCAATTTATCTATTCAATCTTAAGTATTTTTTTTGTAGCAGCAATCGCCTTTTACGCTAAGAAATGGTATGTGCCCGTATTTACTGAAATCTACCATTATCATCTGCATTACTTAATGGTAGTGGCTTTGGTGTATTGGATTGGTTACAAAGCATTGGCGCAACCGCAGGTTTTTGTAAACCGGCTAGTAGCAGCTTTCCCTGCACCGACGAACATAAATTTAGAAAACTCGGAAGGTCTAATTGAAAAAGAGCCTTTACCTACCCCAGCGCAGGAGTTATATGATTTGGAAACAAACGAGGATTTGGGAAAGAAATACCAAAAATCCAGTTTAAAGCCGGAAGAAAGCCAAAAGTATTTAAACCGTTTGCTGGATTATATGGAAGAAGAAAAACCCTACCGGCAAAGTAATATTACTATTCAGGATTTGGCGGCGCTGCTCCAGATTCCGAAACACCATTTATCACAAATTATTAACAACAAATTAGATAAAAACTTTTACGATTTTATAAATCAATACCGGGTGGCGGAAGCGCAACTACTATTAGTGGATCCTAAATTTAAACATTTAACTAATTTGGCAATTGCAGAAGAAGCTGGCTTTAATTCCAAAGCTACCTTTAATGCAGTTTTTAAAAAACAAACCGGGCAAACTCCTTCCGAATACGTGCGGAGCTATGCCCAGAGCCGTCCGACCTTAGCGGATTAACCAACAAAACACCAGTAAAAGCGTCTGAACTTAGCGGGTAAGACGACAACCGTTTTCAGCGGCGATACATTTGCAACGTTCTTTTCGTCTAAAAACATGAAAACAGTAACCTTCTTGAAACGTTGTCTATTATCCTCGCTGTTAGTGTTCGGCTCGTACAAGGGCATGAGCCAGCCTAATTCATCCACCCCCACTGCGGCTGAATCAAATCAGCAGTTCACTCCAGCTCAGTTGCAAGCCGACCTGAAAGTAATGCGTACCATTTTAGAAGAGTCTCACCCGGGATTTTACCGCTATACGCCTAAAGCCCGCTTTGATGTACTTTTCGATAGTATTCATCAGACTCTTAACCGACCTATGACGCAGCAAGAGTTTTACGTGGCAGCCACTCCCCTTATCGTCGCTTTAAAAGATGGCCACGTAAAATACATGCCACACGAGCGCCCGCATTGGCAGTATTATTACAACTTGGATAAACTCTTTCCCTTGGACTTATATTTTCCGGGTAAAGAGGCCTACCTCGTGCGTAATAATGCTGGTTCGGATAACATCCCCTTAGGTTCTGAAATAATTGCTATTAACGGAGAACCCATCAAAAACTTAATCGATAAGTTATTACCTACCGTGTATTTTGCCGATGGTAATAGTCAAGCCGTTAAGTATTTATCTTTAACTAAATTTTTCCCTTTTTACTACGGCACATACGTGGGTGGTTCTGGCACTTATGAAATTACTTACCGGGAAAAAAATAATCCAGAGGTAAAAACGGTTTCTATACCTGCCATTGATTTAGCTACGATTCAAAAATTAGAAAAAGAAGATCAGCCAGCACCGCGTTTGCCTATGCGGCTGCAATACAAAGAAAACAGCACGGCAATTTTAACCATTGATAATTTTAACGTGTACAAAGACCAGATGGATGTAAAGAAATTCTATCGGGATACATTCTGGCAGCTCAACGCTAAAAATATCCAGAACTTAATTATTGATGTGCGCGGCAACGAAGGCGGAATAGATAAATGGGGCGCTTTACTTTACAGCTATCTCAGCGACAAACCTTTCCGGTATTATGATGAAATAAGGGTGGCTCAAAAGAAAAAATTCAGCTTTACCGAACACATTGCCTGGGTACCGAAAATGTTTCCGGTGTACCGTCGCTTCCTAATTCGGAAAAGTAAAGACGGAATGTATACCTTTCCTTTCAAAAAATTACTAAAAACCCAAAAACCGCAATCGCATCCCTTTAAAGGCGACGTTTATATTTTAACGGATGGATACAGTTTTTCGGTTACTTCGGAGTTTGCTGCCATTGCGCATTCTAACAACCGGGCTACGTTTATAGGGCGCGAAACGGGTGGTGGTTATTATGGTAACACCAGTGGTTTTTTTGTAGTTGCCGTTTTACCCAATACTAAAATTGAATTAGCTACGCCGCAATGGGGTTACTACATGGCCGTAGAAGATTATCCTTACCCAGACCGGGGCATTTTACCTGATCACGAAGTAATTCCCACCATAGAAGATATTCTTCAAAAACACGATGCCGATCTGGAATTAACGCTCGACTTAATCCGCAAGAAAAAAAGCGCCTCGGCTACAAAAAATTAAGTTCTACTACCGGCAACCATCTTGCTGGTAAAATCACCTTCGAGTTTTCCTTATCCTAAACCGGCTGAATAATCCGCCTTACCTCCTTATTGCCCAAATTCTAAGATTTAAACAACTATGAAACCTATTATTACTTTTAAGTGGCTGCTTGCTTTATTCCTTTTAGTAAGTACCAAATTTATCCAGGCCCAGGATCTGAAAAAAAGTTCTTTGCAAATAGCTTATGTCCGCAGCAATTTTCACTTTTTAGACAAGCAAGCGTCGCCCCTGGTGTACCAGGCCAATTTAAATGGACTTGGCCTCACCTACGAACACACCGCTCCCAAATCCAGAAGGTACCTTCATTTTCAGGCAGGCACAGGTACGGCTTTGCCTAAGGGTTTTGGAGCCCGGGAATTTATTATGAGCAGCACTGATTTTTACGGCGAAACAAACACTTTCAAAATACTCCATGCGCCTACCATATACCTCGGGCAGTTAGAAGCCGGATATTTACACCGCATTAAAAACAAAAATTTATTTGCCGGCATTAGTTTACAAGAATGGATTGGGTACTCCGATAATATTGGTTTCTGGAGCACCTGGGGAATGAATAGCACGGCTTTAAACGCCGCCTTGCAGTACGACAAAGCTTTAACCAGTAAACAAAAAATAAAATTAGGAGCTTCTGTTCCAATTTTTGCTTTGCTTTCCCGAATGCCTTACAGCAACAGCATCTCGGACCCGGAAAAAGGTAACCTTAGAGCATTTTTTGCCGAGGGTAGCCGCTTTACCTCCCTTCACCAATATCAACGCCTAAATGTAAGTGCTGCCTACCAATACCAATTAAATTACCATTGGCAAACAGGAGTAGCCTATAGTTTTAACTGGCAACATTATACCCAACCTCATTCCATCCGGGCGTATCAACAAGATCTTCAAGCCCAATTAAACTATTCTTTTTAAAATCCTTTCCATTATAAAATCATGAAAAAACTTTTTAGTAATTTTTTTACACTAATAGGTATTTGGCTGAGTTTATCGGCTTGCGAAGATACTTTAGTCGGACCAGTTACCCCCAACAACCCGGAGCAAAACTTTGAACAGCTCTGGCATGAATACGATCAATTATCGGCTTTTATTTCGGTGAAAAATATAAACTGGGAAGCCTTGTATGCCCAATATCGGCCCCAGGTAAAGCCTACTACCACCGATGCCGAACTATTTAAAATTTTTACGGAGATGCTTGCCCCCTTAAACGATAGCCACCTGACCCTACTCGCGCCGGGTACACCGCCCATGCAGTACGATGGCGGTTTAGCCGGCCAATTAAAACACGAAGATTTTTCTTTAAAAGTAGTAAAAGAACATTACCTGACAGAGGCTATAGAATACAGCCCGAGCATTACGTATGGTAAACTTGCTCCCCAAATTGGTTATATTTATTTGAAAGATTCGGGCTTAGATGAAGGTTATTACCAAAAAGCGCTGGATAAAATTTACGATTATTTAAAAGATACGGATGGTTTGGTGTTGGACTTACGTGATTTTGAAGGAGGTTATGATAAGAATAGCGCTTACATTGCCGGACGGTTTGCTACCACTAAAAAACTGTTTATGACTAGTCGCAAACGTAATGGGCCTAAACACACGGATTTTACTACACCCGTAAATTGGTACGTACAACCCGAAGGCAAAAACCAATACACCAAGCCTTTAGTAATTTTAACTAACCGGTGGACGACCAGCTCCGGGGAAGTTTTACTTTGGGCACTTAAAGCAGCTAAACCCGTTGTACAAGTCGGAGATACCACTTTGGGAGCTTACTCCGATCAGGCGCGACGGGAATTGCCTAATGGCTGGTATTATACTATTAGCATTAATGATATCCGGGCGGTTGATGGTAAAAGTTACGAAGGCATTGGAATTGCCCCTGATATTTTAGTTGAAAACAAAAAAGCAGAGGTACTTGCCGGCAAAGATGCTGTTTTAGAAAAAGCTTTAACTGTGGTTCATTAATATTTGCCTTGTACTAATTGGTAAACGTACATTTTGCTAAACCCTTTTTACTAAATCTGTTCCAAAATCGGACACAACTGTATGAAATCGAACACTTTGAAGGGTATAGTTTATTAAAAATAGGACTTTTATTGGCTTAAACTCACAATTCAAATTTGGCACAGCAGTTGAAAACCGGCATAACGCTTAAACTGTCTATTTCTGAACAAATGAAAAAATTTTTATTACTAGTAGTGAGTTTCTTTATTTTTAGTTTATACGCGCAAGCTCAGGTTAAGGAAGTAATTAATACCGAACGATATTTCGCGAAAATGGCGCTTACTAAAGATACCAGAGCTGCTTTCTTAGCTTTTATGTCTGAAAACTCCTTGTTAGAAAATAAAGGTAAACTGGTAAAAGGCCGGCCTATTTACCAGTTTATGCCGCCGGATACCTCCGGAAAATTAATCTGGGATCCAGTAGTAGCTACCATTGCTGCCTCCGGCGACTTAGGGTACACGTCGGGACCTTATAAATTCCAGGTAAAAGGAAAAGATGTGGCTTTCGGCGATTTCGCTACAGTCTGGGAAAAACAAGCCGATGGTAAGTGGACATTTGTAATCGATTTAGGTAACTCGCATGGGAACACGGGCATTGCCTGGATGGAAAATGAAGTAAAAACAATTGAGCCCGCCGCTGAAAAGAACCAGAAAAGAGAAAAAGTAGATTTAATAAAAATAGATCAGAATTTAGCGGCAAAAATTCAGCCGGGTACACCAGCAGGTTATCAGGAAATTTTGCATCCAGCGGCCCGTTTACTACGCACTGGCAAAGCGCCTTATGTTTCCGAAGCTGAAAAGAAAACTTTATTCACCGAAAAAACCAATCTAAAGTTTAAACCCGAAGGTTATAAGCTAGCTGCTGCCCAGGATTTAGGTGTGGTTTATGGTTCTTGTACAGCAACCACCCAGGATTCAGAAAAGGATACTACTTTAACCGGGGTTTACATGCACGTGTGGCGGAAAGATCCAATTAAAGGCTGGCAATTGTTGCACGAAAGCATTAATGTTCATCCACCGGTCCCTCCTGCTGAACAAAAGTAAAGTAGTTCACCATCTTATTTTTCTGAGTAAAAAAAAACGAACAGCCTCATTTAAAACCCAATTGTATTTAGCGGTTTCCTATTAAAATGAAGGTAAAATCATTGCGGTATAAACTCGGCAGGTTTTTAAAACCTGTCGGGTTTGAACGAAAGAAGTCCCTTTTTACTATTTGGTAGATTAAGTTTCATTAAACGAACTTCGAACAAGGTTCCAATTATTTTCCTTGTCAAACAGCTTGGTAGTGCTTTAACTAAAAAAGCCGAAACAGTATATTCTTTATTGGATTTCCTGATGCCTGGAACTTTTCAAAATTTTACAAATTCAATCTTATAACTAAACATAATACCTAATCAATCCACAATCCTATTTAACTATGAAAAAACAATTTAACCTGAAACAGAAATTTCTTTACACCGGAATTTGGGCCTTAGCTTTACTATTTTTAACTTCTTGTGACGAAGATGGCCCATTTTGCATTAAAGGTCAGGGTGATATAACTACCCGCACCCTACAATTACAATCTTTTCACGAAGTAGATGTAAACGGCGATTTTGAAGTGTACATTACGCAAGGATCTCCCCAAAAAGTAGAAGTAAAAGGTGAGCCCAACATTCTGGATGAATTAAATACCAACGTGCAAAATGGTAAATGGAAAATTGAATTTGATAAATGTATCCGGCGGAGTAAAACCGTGCAAGTATACCTTACCGTACCCGAAGTAAGTTCATTCTATATCAACGGTTCCGGTAAAATAATGGGTCAGAATAAATTAACAGCTTCTGAATTGTCGGTGGCGGTAAATGGCTCGGGCACTATTCAAGCAGAACTGGCCGCTACTAAAGTAATAGCGCGGGTGATGGGTTCCGGCGATATGGAACTGGCGGGCACAACCAAACAGCAATCAATTACTATAGCCGGTTCGGGAAAAGTAAAATCTTATAATCTGGCCGCCGAAGATGTACAAGTGAAAGTAGCGGGTTCCGGCAAGACCCAGGTTTCGGCCAGTAAAACCCTTGATGTAGATTTATCGGGTAGCGGTACAGTTTTTTACCGGGGTAACCCAACCGTAAATACTAAAATTAGCGGCTCCGGAAAAGTGGTGCACGAGTAAAAAGAATCTTTTATACTGCTAAACAATTTGCATCCAAACAAAACCCTAGCTATTTAACTATAGCCGGGGTTTTCTTTTTAAATATAAAATTATTGCACGATTAACATTTGCTTCGAAGCGGCCACTTTACCGTTTACCACCAAAGTATACACGTAAGTACCGGCTTTTAAATCCTGAGCGTTTACCTGCACCTGACCACTAGCTGGGGCAGGCAAAGTTTTAACTAATTTACCCGAAGTAGCTTCATAAATTTTTAGCAAGCCATTCGTACCAATCGGCAAGGTGTACCGGAAGGTGGTAATCTGATTAAAAGGATTGGGTTGATTTTGCTCCAGCGAGGCTCCAATTAAATCGGTATTTACGAAATTAGAATTGTTGTTAGTGCCCAAAGTAGCTTCTAATTTAGCAATTCGTTCGGTTAAGGAGCTAATGGTTTGTTGCTGCTCCTGAATGGCTTTAATGGCCAACACTCCAAATGCACTGTAATCCATGGTATAATGTTCGCTACCATCATCGGCCTTTTGGTGGTGTACTACTTCCGGAAAAATTTTTTCTACCTCCTGGGCAATCATTCCGTAGTATTTATCATCGGCGGGAGCGTTCTTTTGAAAATGGTACTTTTTAACGCCGAGTTGCAGTACTTTCGGTAAAACCACATCGGATTTCTCGATATCTTTTTTCATTTTTAAATCCGAAGCGGCCGTGTACACCCCGGAAACATCGTCGAAAGAACCCCTGAATTGGCCATTTTCATACAACTCCAAAGCGCCGGTGCTGTTTAACACGTAAAAGGTCCAGTTTTCATTATTAGCACCGCTGTTAGCTACTCGTAAGCCATCGGTGTTGCCGGAACCTATACCATGACGAACATGCAAATCAGTAAGAGGCGCAGTTGTATTTACGCCCACTTTACCGTTACCTTGAACCGTTAAAATGTCGCCGGTAGCACTGTAGCGGAAATTAAGTTTAGAAGCCGCATTATTCACTGCCGGTAGAGCAGCTATAGCAAAGTAATTTGAGGTACTGGTATTGCCAAAGTGTAAGCGGGCATAATCTGAATCATTTTCAAACAAAAATAAGTGCGGAGCACTAGCGGTACTGTTATGATTCACGTGGAGTTTAGCTAAAGGAACAGGTGTACCAAATCCTACTCTACCCGCCGCATACAAGCCATTAGTCGGCGGATTATCAAAACCACCGATAGAAAGTCCGCCATTGTTGTGCGCTAAGAATTTAGTGGTACCGTTAATTTGTATGCGTAAAGGAATTTGCCCTAAGGCACTATTAATGTGAACTTTCGCGTTAGGTTCGGTTGTGCCAAAACCCCACAAACCCGCATTTGTTACCCGGCCCCGATCCTCGTTATTAGTCAGGAATATAATTGAATTATTGCTGATCGACCCAATTCTGCCCACACCAGTTAAGCTATTGCCGCCTACTAACCAATTTTGCTGCGCATAAGCATTATCCGAGATAATGCCGCTGGTTGCACTAATAAGTACCAGAAGAAGTAAGGCTTTTTTCATAAATTTTAGTTTTGCTTTGTTGAGATAAGTTTATTAGAATAACTTCAAAAATCAGACCTCTACCGAGTTAAAAGAAGTTGGAGTATTTAGAAGAATGACCGTAGAAGTATAGGTTTTAAAAGGCTAAATAATGCCATTATATGGAGTGCAATCAGGTTTGTAATAGAACAGTGAGCTTATTAGATTAAACTAAATTTATTACAAGCCATTAAATTAAGCTTGATTTTGTAATTAATATTTTAAATAAATTTAAAGAAAATAATCAAATAATACAAATTAAGCGTTGGTCTAACGTTTTGTTTTGTCGAAAAAGATCAAAAATAACTTTAATAGTAGTACATCAGGAGTAATTTTAAAAATAAATAAACCAATGCAGAGAGCGTAAGAAAATTTACTAAATCTCATTAAAATTAGGCAGCCATTGGATAGATAATGCAACCTATTTACCTTGTATCTTCGCCTTTAAAAGTATTTGTTTAGCTTTATGCCTGCTGAATTAACTCCGTTACAGCCGCTTCCTGTTTACCACGATAAATGGATTCGAATTATAGGCATTCCGGTTATAACCGCCTTTGGCTATTACCTCACCTACGACGATATCCAATTTAATAGTTGGTTTGTGTATGAGGTGCTAAGTGACGCTGTCAAGATATTTTTAGTCTGGCAAATGGTAAGATTAATCATAACCCAGCTCGATAAACACTATCCGTGGCAACAAAACTTCGTAGTGCGGCTGGTTATTCAGATTATAGCAACTTGTGTTACGGGTATTTTATCCCTTAGTATTTTAGTTTTATTGGAATACCGCTTTATTCGGCCTTACCAAATGGAGCATTACTGGAGCCTGGATGTTATAATTGCTTTAATATTTTTACTATTTATTAATGGCATCTACATCGGCTTGTACTTTTATGATTCTTACCTGTATACCCAATCAGAAAAAGAGTCATTAGTGCAGGTGTTACAGCAAGAAACTTCGGTTAACCACGAACATTTGCTGGTTAGGTCCGGAAAAAAAGAAATACGGGTACCGTACCCCGAAATAAGCTGTGCTTACTCCGAAGCCAAAGAAACTTATTTGCTTACCGCCGATAATAAAACCTACCTGCTGGATTTATCTTTGGATCGCCTGGAAGAACAACTGCCCGAGAGTCTATTTTTCCGGGCAAACCGTAAGTTTATTTTAACCGCCGATCTGATAGAAAGCTTTACCACCGAAACCCACGGGAAACTTACGGTTCAACTTAAGCCTCATTCCAAATTACCCGAAAGCTTTACCATTAGCCGCGATAAAGCTCCCGCGTTCCGGCGCTGGCTGAAACGTTAACCACCAACTCGTCGCTTTTTTATAGGCGTTTCAGTAGCAAAACTGTTCCTGGAAGCAGGAAAGAGGCTTTTCTTGATTTGTTTTGTGCCACTCATTTAAACAAAACAAATGTATGAAACCCTTACTTTTACAGCTAGCCTGGAGCCTGATTTTCCTCTTAAGCTTAGGTATTTTTAACTCTACTCAGGCGCAGACCATATCTCCACCTCTGCAGGCACACATAGATTCTTTATTTTTAACCTGGAATTCGACTAAAACTCCCGGCACAGTTATAGCAGTTATCCGCGACGGACAGGTGCTGTACCAGCGGGCCTATGGCATGGCTAATATCAAAAAAAAAGAACCACTTACCACAAATCATTCTTTTTGGATTGCCTCTATGGCCAAGCAATTTACGGCTATGAGCATTGCTTTATTAGAAGAACAAGGTAAGTTATGCGCTTCGGATGATATCCGAAAATACTTACCGGAACTACCCGATTTAGGCGAAACCGTACGGATTGAACATTTAATTCACCATACCAGCGGTCTGCGGGATGGGTTTACTTTGGTTGGGCTTACCTTTAAAGGCGAAAAACAGTACACCAACGCCAATGTGCTGGCAGCCATGACCCGGCAAAATAATTTAAACTTTAAGCCCGGTGAGCGTTACGAATACCTGAATGGCGGTTATGTTTTACTGGCCGAAATAGTAGCCCGGGTGAGTGGCATGAGTTTTCCTGAATTTACGGAGCAGACTATCTTCCGGCCATTAGGAATGAACCATAGTAGATTTTACGGTAATTTTAAAGAGACTATTCCGGGTTTAGTTAAAGGGTACGGCGTTAATTACAAAAAAGGTAAGGTAAGATACCGCCAAAGTGAGTTCCAGGGCAATACGGTAGGTTCCAGTGGATTAGTTACTACTCTGGCGGATTTAATTAAATGGAATGAAAATTTTTATCAGAACAAATTAGGTAAAGGCAGCCCCACTTTAATTACTAAAATTTTAACCCCTGGTACCCTCAATAATGGCCAGGTAAGCAGATATGCTTATGGTTTAGAAGTAGCTCCTTACAAAGAATATTTAGCTACCAGCCACAGCGGCAGCGACCCGGGTTATAAGGCCGAAATGGTCCGGTTTCCGGAGCAAAAAGTAACTGTAATTGGACTGGCCAATACCGATGATATGTATAGCCTTACTCCTAATTTATTACATGTGGGGGAAAGCGTTATTCAAAATAAAGTAATTCCTGAAATAGCTGGTTTCAATGGTTTGCCTAATAAGGATTTAAGTAAATTAACCGGCATTTATTTAAACTCAGCCAATAACCAGGAATTAGCCATCATTACTCATGAAAATGAAAAATTATTTTCGGCTACTTCCTTTAATGGGTATAAAGCTCCTTTAACCGCATTAGCTCCCCAGGTTTACCAAAACCAAGGGTTAAAAGAATACGAGCTCCGTTTTATTAGCTCCGAAGACGGACAAGTAAATACCTTGCAGCAAACACCTATCCGGGAAGATGGTTTTTTGCTGCAAAAAGTAGCCCCACAAGAACTAACTATTGCTCAATTAAAAACCTACGCCGGTAAATATTACAGCTCCGAACTTAAAAAAACCTACCATTTAGTAGTAAGGAAAGAAAAGTTGGGTTTGCTTCTCTATAAAGTAGTGTTTATTCCTTTTCAGCCAATAGAAGGGAATCGTTTTCTCGCGGACTTAATCGGTAACAATACCTTGGTTTTTAGTTCGAACACTGCCGGAATACCAACTGGTTTTACGTTTAACCGCACCGCTATTACCAATCTTCAGTTTATCCGAAAAAAGTAAATAGCTTTTATGAGAAAACTTCCAGCCTGCTTTTTCTGAGTCAAACACTGGTCATTTTACTTAATTCTTAGTTCTACCCTTTTATCACTTACTCTTTCAATTATACAATCCTATGAAAAAATTCTTCATGCTCTTTATTTGCCTCACTTGGCTCCCTGAGTTGTACGCCCAGGACAAAGAAAAAGAAATTAGTTTGGCGTATGGCCCTTATCATCAAACCACTTTAGATGCCCAGGCTTCGCCCTTACTTTACAAAACCCATCATTCTAATACGGCTGCTTTCCAGTTTATTAATCGGGGCGAAAAATCTCGGTTTCTGTTGAAATTAAATCCGGCCTGGGGTAATTACTCTCCGGAGCGCTTTAAATCACGTACCTACGGCGACGATAATTATGTTTATGCCATTACACCTACCTTGTATGCCTTGCAATTAAAACTGGCTTATCTGCGCCAAATACCGCTAAAAGCCGCACCAACTTGGAAATTATTTGCAGGCGGAGAGTTAAGCAACGGATTTTTATTATCAGACGAAATAGCTAATACTTTCTGGGCAACTAACATCGCCAGCGTAAACGCAGCTATCCTGGCCGAGTGGGAACCGGCGCGGCACCATAGTTTTAGTACTCAATTAAGTATTCCAGCCTTGGCTATTGTATCGCGGGCTAACTACGCTAATTATCCGAAATCTACGCATGGTACTAACTTAACCGAATTCTTTCGACAGGGCAGTAATTTAGCTACTCTTACTAAACTACAGCAAATTAATCTGGCGACTACCTACAACTTGCACTTAAGCCGCCGCTTTGCCTTAGGAGCTTCGTATCAGTTCAGTTGGTTTCACTACCCCGATCCTCGGCCTATCCGGTCTTATTCCCAAGCCTTATTGCTACAAACCAGTTATCGGTTTTTAGCCATTTAATTATTTCTAAATAATTATTACTCATCTAAAACAATCCACCTAATCCGAATACCCATTCTGTAAAAGTCAATCCTACTATAAATTATGAAAACCTTATCTCTTTCTCTTTTAATTTTTTTAACATTTTTTACCTTAACCTCCTGCGAAAAAGTATTCCTTGGGCCGCAAGCCCCCAATAATCCGGAAGAAAACTTTGAAAAACTGTGGCAGGAATTTGATCGCTTGTACGGTTCTTTTGAAGTAAAAAAAATTGACTGGAAGGCTGCTTATAACCAATACCGACCTCAGGTAAAAACATCAACCACCGAAGCGGCATTATATTCTATAATGGTAAGTATGCTTACTCCCTTAAACGACAATCACATTTTTCTCCGGCCTTTGCGTAGTTCCGGATTACCTCCTTACAGCGGCGGTATTTTAGGAAGAAAAACCTTCGAAGATTTTGATAAATCTGTAGCAGAAAAGTATTTAATTCAAAGAAAAACCTACGGCGATGCTATTGTCTACGGCAAACTTTCGGCCACTATTGGTTACATTAATTTATTGCATTTTGAAAATAATTATCTCTTTTACGTGAAGGCTATTGATAAAATACTGGATGAATTGCGGGATAGCAAAGGAATAGTTATTGAAATGCGGGAAAATGGCGGCGGAGAAGACCGGGTGAGTCAGCATATCGCAAACAGGTTTGCTTCCGAAAAGCATTTAGCTTTTACTTCGCGGTTGCGCAATGGTCCCCAACATTCGGATTTTGGCCCTACCCTAAAATTTTACACCCAACCCGAAGGTAATTACCAGTTTACAAAACCAGTAGTGGTGCTCACCCGGCGAGCTACCTTTAGCTCCGGAGAAACATTTGTACTCACCATGAAACAAAACCAGAACGTAACCATTGTGGGTGATTCTACGGGTGGTGCTATCCCGGATGCTATGCGCCGCGAGTTACCTAATGGATGGGTTTTCCGGGTGCCCATAGCGGATGTGCACGGTCCGAATGGTGAATCTTACGAAGGAATTGGGATTGCTCCAGATATTTTGATTAAAAATAAAAAGTCGGAACTAACCGCTGGCAAAGATGCTGCTTTAGAAAAAGCAATTGATTTAATTGATTAATACTGAATTATATAAACTAAGTTGATTCATTTAAAACTTTAAGTACATCCATTTAGGTATTATTTAAAAATCTCTTTAAAGGATAGAATAAATAGTGCCAGTTTTAATTGAGTAAATTGAAGAAGCCGGGTTACCTATTTTACAAGAAGAACTACGAACAATTAAAAGATGACATTTTAAATTGAGAACTTCTTTTACAAAAGCCGAATGCTAATTTTGGAAACAAAATGCTTAAACTTATTAAAGATGAACATTGCTATTTTTGGAACGGGGCGGATGGGTAAAGGAATAGTGAAAACTTTTTACCAGTATTCTCCTCACACCATTTTATTTAGCGGTCGGGAAAAAGAACGGGCGCAAAATGTACTGCACGAATTACAAATTGATTTATTAGCTGTTAGCATGGAAGAAGCGCTTCAGGCTGATGTAATTATTCCGACGTTGTGGTTTAAAGATTTACTGCCTTGGGCCGAAAAGTATAAGGAATTATTAAAAGGAAAAATTGTGATAGATATTGTTAATCCGTTTAACGACAATTTTGACGATTTTACCACACCTTATAATACTTCTGCCGCCGAAGAATTACAAAAAGTAATACCGGATAGTACCGTAGTAGGTGCTTTTAAAAATACGTATTGGGTAGTTTTTGATAACCCGGTTTTGCAAGGCTTAAAAAGCGATATTTATGTTACTGCTGATGACGAAAATGCCCGCCAACAAATAAAGGATTTATTAAAACCTTTGCCTTTCCGGGTGTTAGATGCAGGTTTGTTAAAGAATAATCGAACTATTGAACGGATGACTCTGCTTGCCGCTGAGCTTGCCCGGAAAGCTGGTAGCCATCCCAGAATAAGCTTTAACCTTTGGGGCTTAGAACACGAAGGTATTTAAAATTGGTATCTTAAATTAAACGAGTACCATCCAAGAATAAGTTGCTAAAATCAAACAGCTTAAATAGTCTTTTATCTTTTTTTAGTTTAATTAGAACTTTCAGTATTGTAGTTGTATTTACTTTATTGTTCCCTCAAAGTACTTATTGTAATTAAACCCAATCACCTAAATGAATTGCACTAAGGGGCTATGGCTTTAAATCCGGTAGGTTTAGAAAACAAGATTGTCATAAATAGAAGTTTAAAACAACTTTTATAACCTACCTCCATCATACTGGAATGATCTTATTAATATGAAGTGACTGCCGCAGAGTGGTCTGGAAAGTTATAGTAGTTAATCTACTTTATCACCAATGATCCAATCTTCTTTTCTGCCGGTTAGTTCCTTCCAGGATGACGAAAGTGGAGGAAGTATCTATCATCATCAGACTATTGTTACGGGTGGTTTTCGATATTCCCGTTTTCTAAACCTACCAGTTTGCTCCTTTTTCATATCTATTAGGGTATTTAGTAAATTGTAGTTGGTATTATATGTTAATTAATGAAGTTGATCTTCTATTCATAAATCATAATGAGGAATGATTTACCATAATACTTAAGTACCTGGACAAACATATATAAGCGCAGCTTTTATAGAAAAACAACTACCCCTCCTAAACTTAGGAGGGAAGCTTTTCCCCTAACTTATCATCTATCATTTAATTGGTCTCTGCCTTTTAAGACCTTTTATTAAAAGAGAACATATAAGGATTTACTTATTCGAAAAGTAAATCCAATCGAGGTTAAATAAATTTTGTTGATTTGGATTGGTGCCGGTAAAGACAAAATATAAATCGTGGATGCCTTTTGTTTTCTGGTTGAAGGGTGTTATTACCTCCTGCCACTTGCTTTTAGCATCCGTATTTTTAGCTGCCGGAATAATAATGCTACTTACCAAGGTACCATTAGGCTGATCGAGATGTACTTCTATGTTTCCGCCAGGGCCGCTGGTTTGCACCCGGTAAGTAAGGCTTTTTAAATGAGTAAGGTCTATATTTTTAAATTTTACGAAACTTTGGTGGTTAATAGTAGTGGCGTACGTTAAAAATTCAGTGGTAACGGTACCTAGTTTTACGTTGCCTTCGTCGTAATCTTCTACCTGTACCAAAGGGTTACGCAATAAAATATAATCCCGATCACTTAAAGGTTCCATGGCATTGGCTCCTTTATCGGTATACAGGGCTGTTAACAGGTAAGAGCCTTCTTTGCCTTGCCCCAGGTGACTTTTTAAAGCTAAATTTCCATTAAGTGGCAAAGAGGAAGTTGATTCTTTTAAAGACAAAATATATCGTACTATTTCCGTAGCATCTGCTTCGGGTAAATCCGGGTGGGCCGACATAGTACGTTGTCCCCAATTACCACTGCCGCCCGTAATTATTTTATGGGCTAATTTTTGTTCAACGCCAACTTTCCCCGAATAACGCGCTGCCACGGCTACGTAAGCAGGACCAACGGAAGTTTGATTTTGGGAATGGCAGGCTTTACAATCTAAAGTAGATACTAAATACTGACCTTTCGCAAATTGTACGTTCACCGAAGTTGGCGAACGGGTGAGCGCTACTGCTACGTCTTTACCTTGCGGCATATAATTCCAGGTAAGGCTTACCCGTTTCGGGTCGATTACTTTGTCTTCGGTGTCTTTTACTTTTACCTGGTAATCAAGCGAGGTATTGTCCCAGTAGAAACTCCGGTTAGCAGTGGTTGTAATATTTACCTCGGGCGGCGCATTGCCAGCTTTTATTTGCACCATTGAAGTACTGCTTTCGCGGTGGTTATCGCTTACTGTTAAAGTTACGTCGTGAATTCCGGGTTGGGTAAATGTATAAGTTATTTGCTCTCCGGTAAAATGCTTACCTGCTACTTCCCAGGTAAATTGAAGGCTGTCGTTTTTATCATAATCTTTGGAATCAGCGGCCGATAGCTTCACTTGAAAAGGCACTGCCCCGTATAAATTATCTGCTTTAATATTAGCTATTGGTTTGCGGTTTCCTTCGGCGTATTCTACCCGTATTAAGCGGGCATCGTTATTTTTGGCAAACCAGTTAGTACCGTATTCTAATATATAGATAGCCCCATCCGGAGCAATTTGCATATCTGTGGGAGCCGCAAAGGTTATATGATCCAGAAAAGGCTCCATGCGCAGGTAATTTTTATTTTCATCGAAAGATACAGCCATAAACCAACGCCTTACCCAATCGTAAATTATAAGCTTTCCATCGTAATATGAGGGCAATTTGTATGGGGCATTTGGAAATAAATCGGAGTAATAAACCGGCCCTGCCAAAGCCGATTCGCCGCCTTTACCTACCAAAGGAAAATGCTTAGAAGCTCCGTCGCCGTACCAAATCATGGCCGGTTGGGCCGGGGGTAATTCCCGGATGCCGGTGTTATTGGGAGAATTGTTTATCGGCTTTTGCGGATTAAATACAGTAGACCGAAAAGCTTTTGTGGCGTAATCATAGTAAGGAAATACTTCGTTATTTCCTAAAAAGTAAGGCCAGCCATAAAATCCGGGTTTACGGGCCTGGTTAATTTCATCGTAACTTAAAGTTCCTTCTGAGGCGGGTACTTTGGTATCCGGTCCAATATCGCCCCAGTATACAAAATTATTTTTGGGGTCAACCGAGAAACGATACGGATTGCGGTGGCCCATGGTGTAAATTTCGGGCCGGGTTTTAGGGGTTCCTACCGGAAATAAATTGCCTTCCGGAATGGAATAAGAACCATCCGGCTCGGGTTTAATGCGCAAAATTTTTCCGCGTAAGTCGTTGGAGTTAGCGGCCGTTGCCTGGTCATCCGCCAATTGCCGGCCCGGACGTTCGTCAATGGGTATATAGCCTTCGGTTTCTTCGGCGTTGGTATTATCGCCAGTAGCCAAATACAGCAGGCCATCCGGGCCAAAATGCAGGTAACCCGCCGAGTGGCAGCAATATTTTCTTTGAGTGGGAATTTCGAGTAAAAATTTTTCCGTACTTCGGTCCAGATTATCTTGCCGCAATTCCATTCGGGCCAGGCGGTTTACGGCTTTTTCGCCGGGTACGGCGTAGTAAAGGTATATCCAGTTGTTTCGGGCGTAGCCCGGATCGGCCGCTACTCCCAGTAATCCATCTTCGATGCCGCTAAATACTTCTATATTCGCGATGGTTTTGGTTTGTTTTGAGTTGGCATCAAACAGCTTTACGGCTCCTTTACGTTCTACAAATAATACGTTATTTCCGGGTAGCAGAGCCATTTGCATAGGTTCGTTCATACCCTGGCTTAAAACCTGATAGGTATAGCGGCTGGAATCCGGCACCGGCAAAGTAGTTGCCTTACTATAATCCGGCAGGTTGCTTTCAAGGTCAGTTATTTCGAATACGGTTCCAACTTTTTCCGGTGAATGATCAGCTTGGGATAAAAGAAGAAGCTTGCCGCTTTCCGGTTTTACTTTTTTATCAAGTATAAAATTTTGTAAATCAGTTCCCCAAGCTTGTGTTTGGGCATTATTACTTGAATCAGTTAAAGCTAGTATTCCTCCCCCGGCCTCCATAAACCGTCTCAAAGAAGTAATCTGCCGATGGTTTAGTTGAGAAAGCGAGAAGGACGAAAGTACAAGACGCTGGAAATTTTTTAAAGAATCATCAACTAAATAACTACTATTCAAAGCCTTTGTAATTTGCCAATTGGCTTTAGTATTTGTTTTTTCTAATGATTCTCCTATATCAGAAATATCTCCGTATATCAACATTCGGGGGTGAACCTGCGAAGCAGTTGTGCTACTGGTGTTAGTTCTGGTGGAACAAGCAACGAGAAAGATGGATAGCCATAGTAGCAAATAATGAGTGCGCATACAAAAAAGTAGAAATGTAATCCGGCACAATATAAAAATAAAATACTTGCTAAAGCTAGTGCTTGTTTGTAAGCAATTCACCTGCGAATAAAAGAAACTTATACCAAATAATAAAAAGAACCATCAATAGTTCTAACCTGGCAGATTTTCAAAACAGGGATGCCCAAAATAGAAGTTTAAAACAGTTCTTTCTACTTACTTCCGTCATCTTAAATGGATTTCAATTTAGAGTGACTGCCGTAATGTTTTCTAGAAAGTTATAACAGGTAATCTCCTTAATTATCTATGATCTGTTCTTCTTTTCTGCCGGTTAGTTCCTTCTAGGATGACTAAAGAGGAAAAATTATGTATTACTTGAGTATAATTCCAGCAGGTTTCCGGCATTCCTGTTTTTAATTCCTACCAGGTTGGCTTCTTTATAATATACTCTTGTTGTAAATAGTAAATACTACCTGATATTGTTTGAAAATTGGCGCAATAAAAACAATCAAGGATCGCGTACTTCTAAAAGGATACAAGGTTTGACATGCCACTAGCTTTAAATAGTAAATTAAGTAGGCCAGTGCGTCTCTATACCCTGCGATCGGATAACTTTTTGAAATTCTACCAGCAAATTAGTTTTTTCCCGCACCTCACGGGGTAATACTTTTTTCTGTTTGGCAAACGCAATTAACAAGCCTACTGCTTCGCCGATACTCCACTCTACCGGGTGCAAGCGGTAACAACCGTTGGTAATATGAGTAGTTCCAATGTTTTTACTGGCCGGCAATAAGTTTTCCATTCTTTTGGGAAGAAGGGCACCTAAGGGAATTTGAAAAGGTAAAGACGCAAAATCGATGTAGTTGTTCCCGCCGCTGCTCGGATGCAAATCAATGTGGTAATATCCAATTCCCACACTATCGTAAAACTCCGCGGCCGTATTATCTTTTTCTTTACCGGTTATCAGAGCCCGATTAGCCGCTCCCACGTGTTCTTCTAAAATGGTAAATAGCGCCTGAATGCGCCTTGATTCCCGGATGTACGGGTATTTGGCTAACCCATCTTCGGTGCCCAGTATATCGCCGCGTAAACGTAGGCCTGGCCAACCTTGTCCTCCATCCGGGCGGGGTGCTTCGGTTTGCAGCCAATAAAAAAGCGATAAGCTTAGTTGCTTCGCCTGCTGCACATGTTTTTTAAAATCATTTTCGCTCACTCCCTCTAAATTTCCTAAATAATAATCGTTCTGAGGCCAATTTAGGATGCTGCAATCACCGGCGTAGGTACCCGGCACAAAATTGCTTTTATGAATAATCCGGCGGTAGTTCCAGAGGTTCAAGGCTTGACCAGTTGCCACTCCTTCGGGGTGAAAACCTAAAGCTTTTGTTGCTAAGGTTTTAGGATCAGAATATTCCAAGCTGAGTAACATACCGGACCAAGCCGGATTCATTTTAGGAGTAAAGTTTCGCCAGAAATTAAAATTGTTAGGTTTATCAATGGTATTGTTAGAACCAGGAACATAATCCATGGCCAGGCAAACGGTAAAGGCTTGCTGATTATGGGGGTCCGCCTTTTCGGGAGCATGCAGTTCGCGGGTTTGCTGGCGAGATTCGGTTCCAGTAATAAATTCAGTTTTGGTTAAAGGGAGTAATTCACCCAACTCCGTGGCATCCACAAAGTATGGCGCCGTTAATCCTACCTCCTGCTCTTTTTTCAGGTTTAAGGCTTGCAAGCTCCGGACTTTATTACCGGTAACCTCGGCTTTACTAATTTTATGTTCTAAAAGCAGGGTTAATTTTTTTGAACTGAGATAAGGAGCGAACAAGTTATACAATACCGCTAAAGCTACTCGTGGTTCATGCGCTATCCGGGAAACTGCCCCGTTACCCGGATTAAAATATGGCTGGGAACGAGCTTGTTCGGTAAGCGGATAATTTTGCCGGTAATATTCCCTGATTGCTTTGCGGAAATCGCGGTATAGTTGCGTTGCTCCGTGTGTTTCAATCCATTGATGCTCATCGGGCGGTACACCCTGTTGGGTAAGCTGCCCACCTAACCAATCTGTTTCTTCGGTAAGAATAACCGTTAAATTATTTCGTAAAGCGGCCAATGCCGCCGCACATCCACCTAATCCGCCGCCGGCAATAACTAAGTCTGCCTTTAGTTCCTGGGCCATTTTTCCGGAAGAATAAGATTGTGCCCTGGATTGATTAGCAAATGGTACATGCAAGCCACTAACGGCCGCTCCGCTGCCAACCGTTAAAAGCTGAACGAAGTTACGTCGGTTCATAAACAAAATTATTTTTTTGCAAATATCTAAATATAGGGAGCATAAAAAAGCCGGTTTAGTAATTCTAAACCGGCTTATCTTTACTTAAAATTTACTATTACGAATCCCAAGTCATCATTTTACCCCGGTCTTCATTTTTCAGGCATTGCGCCAAAGTTTTAGCATCGTACTCCAGCCCGTATTGTTTTAATACATCATCGGGTACCCCATCCCAGGCGTTAGGCTGATTCCCTTTGTATCCGATATCTTCAATACCTATTTTACTAGTAAAAAAGCCGGTAGCTGTTAAGTTACGCATCTGGTTAAAGAAGGCCACCCCTTGAGCATTTTCTTTGGCTGCTTTATCCGGGTAAGCGATCATATCAACCAGTTGTATTTGCTGTTCTTTGCTTGCATCCGCAAAACCCTTTTCAAAAAGCTTGGTTGATTTTATTTCGAGCCAACGTAATCCCCCGCGTAACGGAGTTTGGTAACTGGGTTGGTCTTTCGCCATAAACTCAATAAATTCAGGCACTTTCGCGTCGGTAGCACTACCGGAATGGTCATCTTTCGGAATAATAATATCGCACAAAATGGCAATGGTAGCCATTTCTTCTTTCGTGAAAAATTGCTCTTTCATGAGCTTGGCGTCCCGCTCTTTTTCTTCGGGGGTGCGGCCGTAGCCTTCCGCTTTCGCGTCGTCCTTTACATCCGAAGTGCTTTTCTCATCACCTTTTTCACCGTAATTTTTATCGCAACCTACTAACAGGGCACTGGCTCCTAACGAACCAATGGCCAAAACTTTCAGGGATTCTCTTCTGTCCATAATATTTTGCTTTATAAGCTAAATAATAGCTATTATATATTCCGCTTTTTAAGATTATCAATTATAAATTCAGAGGCCCGCATAGATAAGGCCATAATGGTCCAGGTCGGGTTTTTATCGGCTTGCGACACAAAAGGACCCCCATCTACCACAAATAAGTTTTTCACTTCGTGTGCCTGGCAGTTTTTGTTTAAAGCCGATTTGCTTGGGTTATTGCCCATCCGTACTGTTCCTACTTCGTGAATAATCCGGCCGGGAACCGCCAAACCGTATTGCTCATCTGCCCCTGGTTTTTCCCCGTTAGCTATGGCACCCATGGCGTGGATAATTTCTTCGAAAGTATCCTGCATGTGTTTGGCTTGGTTTACTTCCTGTTCGGTCCACTTATAATGGAATTTAAGCACCGGAATACCGTATTTATCTACTACGTTCGGGTCAATTTCGCAGCGGTTGTACTCGCGAGGAACACTCTCACCCCGGCCCGAAAAACCAACGTTTGCCCCGTAAAAGCGGCGATAATCATCTTTTAAAGACGCACCGTAACCACCGGCATCCTTAGTTTTTCCGTCTTTACTAGGGTATTTTCCGTTCATTCGTTCAATGCCGAAACCAAAACCGTAGGATGGCATTCCCAGACCACCGCCTAGTTCAATATGATAACCCCGGGAGAAATTTAGTTTTTTGTTTCCTTCGAGCCACCACGGAATGTACAAGTGCATACCACCCACGCCATCTTCGTTGTACCGTTTACGGTCCATTAGTTTCGGTACAAAAGCACTACGCGAAGCCCCGGTAGAGTCGTGCAGGTATTTACCTACCACTCCGCTGGAATTTGCCAGTCCGTTCGGGTGTTGAGCTGATTTAGAATTTAGTAAAAGTCTTGCCGACTCGCAGGCGCTAGCAGCCAAAATAACTACTTTTCCGTTTACCTGGTATTCCTGTAAATCAGTTTTATCGGTATACAAAACACCGGTGGCCAGACCGTTTTTATCGGTTAATACTTCCCGGGCCATGGCGTTAACGTACAAATCTACATTTCCGGTTTTACGGGCCGGCTTTACTAAAACCGTAGAAGCAGCAAAATCGGCGTGAACCGAGCAACCTCTGCCGCACTGGGAACAAAAGAAACAAGAACCCCGGTCTTTGTTAACCGGCCGGGTTAACATAGATAATCTGGCCGGAATAACGGGAATACCAACGCTGGTAGCCGCTTTCTTAATCATTAATTCGTGCAAACGTGGTTTGGGCGGTGGCAAAAAATAACCATCCGGATCATTAGGTAAATTTTCGTTCGTACCAAATACCCCTACCATTTTATCTACCCGGTCGTAATACGGTTTTAAATCCTCGTACGAAAGCGGCCAATCATCGCCCAGCCCATCTATGCTGCCCCGTTTAAAGTCATGTGGCCCGAACCGCAGCGAAATACGTCCCCAGTGGTTGGTGCGCCCGCCGATCATCCGGGAACGGAACCAGTCGAATTCAGTACCTTCCTGGCGGGTATAAGGCTCACCATCAATTTCCCATCCTCCATAGGCACCATCAAAATCGCCAAAGGCCCGAGTGGTGTTAGCACCTCGCCGGGGTGACTGGTACGGCCATTTTAATTGGGTTTGCTGATCTGGATTGGCAGGATCGTAATCCGGACCGGCTTCTAATAAAGCTACTTTCAGACCAGCTTCAGTAAGAGTTTTAGCAGCCATGCCGCCTCCCGCTCCGGAGCCAACAATGACAACGTCGTACAATTCGCCTTTCTTTTTAATTTGAAATGCCATAAGGTGGGTTATATTAGTTGAACAGATTGTTTATTTAATTCCTTTTCTCGGGTAAGGTTCCTCGCGAAACCTTTAGGTAATATTTAATTCTTCCCCAGCACAAGCCTGCTTCTTTTCGGCGGATAATGTACTTATATTCTTTGGCATTTCCACTTAAAAGAGCCCTATTATAGGTTATATTTTTTTATAATGGTTAGCCAGAAAAGCGCAGGAATACAAACGCTACTAGTTATTAACTTTACATTTAAGTATTTAAGCTTTTAGCTCTAAACTATTTATCCGGGCAGGCGTTACAAGCTTTTTATTTGTAAATTATAATCGGCAAGTTATTGTAAAAGATTAGTAACCGAAACAAAGTAAATTTTTTTTATATGATATAAATGTAATTTGCAAAGAATTAGAAGAAGCAAATATTTATGACTTACTGCTTAGGAATTAAAGTAAAAGAAGGCTTGATTGCCTTGGCTGATACGCGCATTACAGCCGGTACTAATACAACTGTTAAAAAAAAGATATTTATTGACCAAAAAGAAAATTATTCCCTCTTTATCATGACGAGCGGCCTCCGGTCTGTGCGCGATAAAGCGATTCTTTACTTTCAGGAATTGCTCGATGAAGGAGTAGTTTATAATAAATTATACAAAGCCGTTACTGCATTTGGCGAACAGATTAAACGAGTAGCCAACGAAGATAAAGCTGCTTTAGAAAGTGCCGGGTTTAAATTTAATTTAAATACCATTGTGGGCGGGCAATTACGGGATGACGCGGAACATAAATTGTTTTTGCTGTACTCCGAAGGCAATTGGGTGGAACTGGACGAAAGCGCTCCTTATATTATAATTGGCAACTCCGGCCAGGGAAAAGCTATTTTAAACCGGGTGTTACATGCCGATAGTACTATGAAACAAGCCTTAAAGGCCGGTTTTCTTTCTTTTGATTCTACGCGGGTAAGCAATAACGACGTTGAATTTCCGATAGATGTTATCTTATACAAAAAGGATAGTTTTTCGATGGTAGAGTACCGTTACGAACAAAAAGATTTAGGCGAAATTTCGGAAGTATGGGCCGCTAAATTAAAATCAGCTTTGGATGCCATTCCGGAAGAATGGATGGAGCTAGCTTTCGATAAACTACCCAAAACTTAATTAAGTAGTTATTTGTTGTTAGTTGCTTGTTGTTAAACTTATAATATTGCAATAACAAAGGAATTATAAATTATACTTTAACCTATTTTCGCCGAATTACTTATTAAATAATCCATGAAGTTTCAGGTTCATAGCGATTTAGAATACCAGGTACTACAACCCAGCACTTTTATTTTAAATATTCATGCTCTCCGCACAGCTACTCAAACGGTGCTGGAAGAATCGTTAATGGTAGAGCCTTATATCCGCTTAGAAGAATTTAGTTCAGCTTTAAACGCGAACCGGTTTATCCGCTTAGAAGTAACTGAACCTTTAATTTTTAAAATTTCCTACAAAGCTACCGTAGATACCATCTCTCAGATAATTGACCAGAAACAAGAAAAAGGCGCTACTCCGGTCGTGCAGTTAGACGGTGATATTATTCCTAATCTTTTTCCTAGCCGCTATTGCCAATCCGATAAATTGCAGCGGTTGGCTAATAATAAGTTCGGGAAAATAGAGAATACTTTTGCCCAAGTAATAGCGATAACCGATTGGATTTACGAAAACGTAGAATATTTGAGTGGCAGCACCAATTCGCAAACGTCTGCCTATGATACTGTTTCGGAACGGGCAGGCGTTTGCCGCGATTTTGCGCATTTAGGTATAGCTTTGTGCCGGGCTCTTTCCATACCCGCCCGTTATTTTACTGCTTACGCATACAATCTTAATCCCCCGGATTTTCACGCGTGTTTTGAGGCTTATATTGGCGGCCATTGGCTTATTTTTGATGCTACCAAATTGGCTCCTTTAAATGGTTTAGTAAAAATAGCCAATGGGCGCGACGCGGCCGATGCAGCTGTAGCCAGTATATTCGGCAATGTAGTTTGTCAATCAATGCAGGTAACCAGCGAAGTGCTGGAAAATAATTTTGAGCCTTTTTACTACGATAATAAGCAATTAAAAGGATTGTCTTATGAGTAGAATTTGTTGTTGCTGAAGGATCGTGTATATCATAGGTTCATTATGGCGCGGATTTACTTCCGTGCCTCGCCCACATATCTCTTCTCAGTATAGCAAATTATGAAAGTCACGGAAGTAAATCCGCGAAATGGTAAACTTCTTTTTCATCTAAGTTAAGAATACCAAAATACCTGAACTTAGACAATCTACACATAGCCAAATTAGAAATACTTACTTTAATAGTTTTAGAATTGATTACCGGACTAAACCGAAAAGTGGAAAAATCTTAATTTAGTAAATAATCACGGTAAAAGCCTGCCCACAATTTTTCCATTTGTTTCCCAAATACCTAAAACTTGCTGGTTAGATAAAGCGGCTAAACGCGGGTAGGTTCCGGTGCCGATTGATTCCGGACTCAATTTACCTGGGGCAAGCGCTACAATTTGATTTCCTTGCTGCCAAACAAAATAGTTACCCTTAGCTGTTTTTACCAAAGAACTAGCCCGGCCCTCTCCTATTTTCTGTTCCATGGTGCCGGGTTCGGCGTAGTAAACCGTGTTTTCGCGTCGCCAGGTTGATCCCAGGTTACCTTGTTTATTCAGAGCTAAAGCACCGCCATCCATGGGGCAAGCCTTTAATACCCAGGTTCCCATACCTAATTTTTTAGCCGGGCCAAAAGTTTGTCCGTTATCAGAAGAAGTTACCAGGTACATATCCCTAGAACCATTTAATTCATTACGGAACATAATATACACCTTCCCTTTGGTATCGGCGGTAATAGAAGGCCGGCAACAAGGACATATTCCACCTTCGGGCGCGGCATAAGCCAGTTTATTTTTCGACCAGGTTTTTCCCCCATTTTTTGAAGTAGCCGTAAAAATATTGATTTTCTTACTCAATCGTAAGTCCAGCCAGGCAGCATGTAGGGTATTTTCTGTTCCGCTGGCTAAAGCAACAAAACCTTCTTTCGCCGTTGTATCCCGATCAACGATATTAACGGGCTCACTCCATTTGGTATCGTTATTTTTTAAACGGTAAACTAGTATTTTACCCGTGTGCGCAGCGGCAGCAATTACTGTATAATCTTTGGTAGTAGTTATTTGCGGGCCACGGGTCATTCCGAGAGCCAATTGTTTTTGTTTTCCTACTTTTTGTGGTGGCGTAAACGTTTGGCCGTTATTGCTGGAAGTAGTATAAAATACCTCTTCTTCCTGCCCAAATACCACTTTAATCGTGTTAGCTGCATCTACCGTTACTACCGGCTGTTTACCAAAAGTGCTTACGGTAACAATAGCCGGCGCTTCTTTTTTATTAAAACTGAAGAATATACCGGAAGCCGTTAGAAGTAAACCTAACGTTATTAGGGAGAATTTTTGATTGTGCATTTTAAGTGTAATCAATTCAGTAACCAATTCTGCTATAAAGAGGCGTAAATTACCTGTATCAATCAACTAAGTTAAGGTTTTCACTTTTATAAAAAGCATAATCTTATTACTATTTAGTAAAATTCTGTAACGGTTCGGGCAGGATGTTGGGCTACCTTTGTGTTAATAATAGTACAATATTATTCTTATGGAAACAATTAGTAAACCTTCGCCAACTTCCGTTCTAACGGATAAAGATATACCTAAAGAAGTAATGCTGCCCGTTACCGGTATGACCTGTTCTGCCTGTGCGGTTAGCGTTGAATCAATGGTAGCCAGTACTCCCGGGGTAATAAATGCCAATGTAAATTATGCCACCCAAACGTTGCAGGTAGCATATGACCCGGAAAAAGTTCGCTTAGCTGATATGCGAAAAGTTGTTAAATCTATTGGTTACGATTTAATTATTGACTCTGAAAATGCCCGGGAAAAGCAGGAACAAGCGCAGCAAAATCATTATCAAACCATAAAAAGAAATACCATTCTGGCGGCAATCCTTACTTTGCCCTTAGTTATAGTGGGTATGTTTTTCATGAACTTGCCTTATGGTAACTGGTTAATGTTGGTATTAAGTGCACCCGTGCTTTTTATTTTTGGCCGAAACTTTTTTATTAACGCCTTCCGGCAAGCCCGCCACGGGAAAGCTAATATGGATACGCTGGTAGCCTTAAGTACGGGTACTGCTTTTGGTTTTAGCGTTTTTAATACCCTATACCCCGAGTTTTGGTACGCCCGGGGTTTGCACCCGCACGTTTATTTTGAATCTGCTGCTTTTATAATTGTTTTTATTCTGCTCGGAAAATTATTAGAAGAACGCGCGAAATCGAATACTTCATCGGCTTTAAAAAAGTTAATTGGCTTACAACCAAAAACAGTATGGTTAATAGAAAACGACCAAGAACGGGAAGTACCTGTAGCCGACATTCAAACAGGGAATTTAATACTGGTTCGTCCGGGTGAAAAAATACCCGTAGATGGCCAGATTACAGCGGGCTCTTCTTACGTGGATGAATCTATGATTAGCGGGGAGCCGGTTCCGGTTAGTAAACAAATGAATGATAATGTATTTGCCGGCACCATAAATCAAAAAGGCAGTTTCCGGTTTGTGGCTCAAAAAGTAGGTAGCGATACTTTACTGGCTCAAATTATTAAATTGGTACAGCAAGCCCAAGGTTCCAAGGCTCCGGTACAAAAACTGGTAGATAAAATTGCCGGAATATTTGTACCGGTAGTAGTTGGTCTGGCACTGCTTAGCTTAATTATTTGGCTTGTTTTAGGCGGTGATAATGGTTTTACCCAAGGTTTGCTGGCTTTTGTTACTGTATTGGTTATTGCCTGCCCATGCGCTTTAGGTTTAGCTACCCCAACGGCAATAATGGTGGGAATAGGCAAAGGTGCCGAATTAGGTATTTTAATAAAAGATGCGGAAAGTTTAGAGCAAGCGCACCAATTAAACGCCTTAGTGCTGGATAAAACCGGTACCATTACTGAGGGCAAACCTGTAGTGAACAACTTAATTTGGGCGGAAAATGTACAACTGCGGCAAATGGCTTTAGAATCTGTATTGCTCACCATGGAACAGCAATCGGAACATCCTTTAGCCGAAGCTATTGTACGTAACCTACGTGAAAAAAATATTACCACTGTTTCGTTAGCTAATTTTGATAGTATTACCGGCCAAGGGTTGCGAGCTATTTGGCAAGACAAAATGTATCGGATTGGCAGTTTGTCCTACATGATCTCTGAAAAAATTAAAATACCAGCCGAGTTTAACGACTTAGCTACTACCTGGGCCGAGGCGGCTCAAACCATTATTTATTTTTCTGAAGAACAGCAGGTAGTTGCCCTGGTATCCATTGCGGATAAAATAAAAGAAACGTCAGCCAAGGCTATTCAAACTTTGCAGGAACAAGGTATAACCGTATACATGCTCACCGGCGATAATGCCCGTACGGCGGCTTCAGTAGCGCATCAGGTTGGAATTACTAATTTTAAAGCCGAAGTAATGCCCAGCGATAAAGCCGATTTTGTAAAATCGCTGCAAAACCAAGGGAAAGTAGTAGGTATGGTCGGCGACGGCATTAACGATTCGCAAGCCCTGGCTCAGGCCGATGTGAGCATTGCCATGGGAAAAGGCTCGGATATTGCCATTGACGTAGCCAAAATGACACTCATTACATCGGATTTACAATTATTACCAAAAGCTATTAAATTGTCGCGGCAAACTGTATTAGCCATCCGGCAAAATTTATTCTGGGCTTTTATCTACAACCTGATCGGTATTCCTATAGCGGCCGGTATTCTCTATCCAACCTTTGGTTTTTTGCTAAACCCCATGATTGCGGGGGCAGCAATGGCATTAAGTTCGGTATCAGTAGTTGCTAATAGTTTAAGGCTAAAAGCAAAAAAGCTTTAAAATAAAAATTACTTTTCTGCCTGATGAATTTCCTGATCACTGACTATTAGGAAATTTACCAGGCTGAATTTTTCTTTACTACCATCTTAAGTGAAGATATGAAATTAAACGAGCTATATTTGTGCGGTGAAAACGCTGGCTTTACTATTATCGGTTTTTGTATTGCTCCTAGCAACTATACCTTGTTGCCTTGCTGATAATTGCCCAAATGAAAAGCCCAAATCAGAACAAACCAAGGGTAAAAATTCTAATTCTAGTTCCGAAGCTGGTTTTTGTTCCCCTTTTTATAGTTGCTCCAGTTGCAATGGATTTACTTTTTCTACTTTAACTTTTAAACTAAATTTAATTACTTTTCCGGAAACGCAAACCCCTACTTGGTTTAAACCGGAATTTGTTTCAAGTTATTCTGCTGCTATCTGGCAACCGCCTAAATTATTCTTCTTCTTTTCTTAATTGTCAGCTACTTACTAATGGTGAGTAAAGCTGGCTGCTTTTTAAAACTTTTTTACTTTTTAAAGAAATGAAGATTGTAATTCTATTTCTGTGGGCGTGGCTATGTACCACTTTTGCCTACAGTCAAAATACTTTAAATGCTTACATAAAAGATGCCGAAACGCAAGAGCCTTTAATTGGAGCAACAGTTGTTCTTCTAAACACCAACCTGGGAGCTTCTTCGGATGGACAAGGGCGAATAATTATAAACGGGATACCCAACGGCACTTTTACTTTTCGTTTTTCGCACGTAGGTTACACCGAAATTAATCAGGTATTTTCTTTTCCCTTAACCAATTCCGAACCCATTACTGTTCTGCTTCACAGCACCGGCGAAGAATTGGAAACAGTAGAAATAACTTCTACTCGCAGTTCCCGGACCATCCAGGATATTCCTACCCGGGTAGAGTTTATAGCCGGGGAAGAACTCGAAGAAAAAGCTAATATGAAACCCGGCGACATCCGCATGATATTAAGCGAAAGTACCGGTATACAAACCCAGCAAACGTCGGCTACTTCGGCCAATGCCAGCATCCGCATTCAGGGGTTGGACGGGCGCTATACACAAATTTTAAAAGATGGCTTTCCGTTGTACTCGGGTTATGCGGGTGGTTTGGGTTTGTTGCAAACTCCTCCCCTGGATTTAAAGCAAGTAGAAATTGTGAAGGGTTCCAGTTCTACCTTGTACGGCGGCGGTGCTATTGCCGGTTTAGTAAATCTTATTTCCAAAACCCCGCAGCAAAAACCCGAACTCCGCTTTTTACTAAATGGTACTACGGCGGGCGGCCTGGATGTAAATGGTTTTTATGGACAAAAATGGCAAAAGGTAGGAGTAACGGTATTCGCTGCCCGAAACAGTAATTTTGCCTATGATCCATCCCACTCGGATTTATCGGCTATTCCTCAATTTAAACGCTATACTTTTAACCCAAGAATTTTCTGGTATCCCTCAACCAAAACAAATTTAAATTTTGGGATAAATACGGTTTTCGAAAACCGGTTGGGTGGCGATATCCATTACATAAAAGGCGAAAGAAACAATAACCATTCGTATTATGAAGAGAATAAAACCAAGCGCTCTTCAACGCAGCTTGCTTTTAATCATCAATTAAATTCTGCCAGTAAAATAAATTTTAAAAACAGCATTAGTTACTTTAACCGGGACTTGCAAATTCCGGAGTATTCCTTTAACGGCAAGCAGGTAAATACCTTTAGTGAAGCTACTTATGCTTACTCCCGCGAAAAATCAGATTGGGTAGCGGGTTTAAATTTATGGACGGAAAACTTCCGGGAAAGTAAAGCAGATAGTTTTACTTTGCGCAATTACAAGCAAACTACTATAGGAGCTTTTGTCCAGAATACGTGGAAAGTAGAAAACTGGCTGCACCTGGAAACAGGGTTAAGGAGTGATTATGTGGTGGATTACGGCTTTGCCTGGCTCCCAAGGATATCAGCCCTTTTTAAAATAAAACCTAATTTTACCTCGCGGCTAGGCGGTGGATTTGGCTACAAAGCTCCTACTATTTTTACCGAAGAAACCGAACGCTTGCAGTATCGCGGAATTTTGCCTCTAAATCCGAAGAACAATCAATTAGAGCGCAGTTATGGCACCAACCTGGATTTTACGTACCGAACTTCTTTTGCCCAGGAAGCTATCAGCTTTAATGTGAACCATTTATTCTTTTACACCTTTTTAGATCATCCATTAGCCTTGCAATCGCTTGGCAACAATACCTATATCTTGCAAAACAGACCGGGTCACCTGGACACGAAAGGCACGGAAACAAACTTTAAAATAGGCTATAAAGATTTTAATATGTTTTTAGGTTATACTTTCACGCATACTATTATTCACGAAGGTAAACGTAAAACCATAAATCCTTTAACTCCCAAACACCGCATTAATGCCGTATTAATGTACGAGGCGGAAGATAAATGGAAAATCGGTTTAGAGTCTTATTATTTTAGCAAACAAAAACTAACAGATGGTACCACGGGTAAATCTTATGTAATTTCCGGAATTATGGCCGAAAAATTATTCCAAAAGTTTTCTTTGTACCTCAACTTCGAGAATTTCCTGGATGTGCGGCAAACCCGATTCGATAGCATTTATACTGGCAGCATTACCAATCCAACTTTCCGGGATATCTATGCCCCACTGGATGGGTTTGTAGTGAATGGAGGTGTTAAGTTAAATTTATTTTAAGTTACAAGTAAACGGCTTATTAACGGTTAGTTTTTGGAGCCGGTTCCCGTCTCCAGGCAGCGGTGCTAACTTGTTTGATATTTCAAGTTTTGCCTCATGGCCGGCGGGCCTCGTTTGGCTCTCTCGGACGGTTTAGCGAACCTTGGCTCACTCCGTTGCACTAGGCTGCTGCGCCGCACCGAAACGCTAAAAGGCTCTCCTCAGCCAAACTTGTATCAATATGCTAAATTGGGCATTCATTAACGTATTCAGCCTTTTTAGAATTTCCATTTATTATAACAAAAGAGCCAACCTGTTTAAACAAGCTGGCTCTTTTACTTTCTATTACTTATATTCAAAAGGAAATTTAAACCTATAAAGTTGATTAATATTAACTTAAACAAATTACTTCTTCTGTTCGGATAAAAAAGTAATGAGGGAGGCAAATTCTTCGTAAGATAATGCGTTGGCCAGGCCACTTGGCATCATGGAGGTTTCCATTTCTTTGCGCGATATAATGTCGCTGGTTTTTATGGTAAAAACTTCTCCGGCAATATTGCGCATCACTACTTTGTCGGCTGTTTCTTCCGAAACAAACCCAGTATACGATTTTCCTCCTTTAGCGGAAATAGTAACAGTTGCAAAACCTTGCGAGATGGAGGCGTTGGGCTTTAATACGGATTCAGCAATTTGCTCCCGGTTCATGATCGAACCTATCTGCCCCATAAAAGGTCCTTTCAGAACTTCGCCTTTTTTAATGCTATGGCAGGCCACGCAACCTTGACGGGTGAAAAGACCTTTACCCACCACCGGATCTCCTTTAATTTTAGCAATGGCTAACATTACATCTTCAATAGAAGACTTTCCTATTTGTCCTTTCTGATTCCGGATTTTTTCCAGATCTACTTTAATGTCGTCTTTCGCGGCTAAAGAATCTTCCCCGCCAAATTCAGTAATGCCCATGCGGTGGCGGCTGTTCAAATCTGCATAAAGTTGTTTATCGGAGGCATCGGCTTTGCTCCATTGTTCTTTTAAGAAGTTTTCGATTTTAGGTGAAGCCTCCCAGGTTATTCCTTTATAATAAGGACCATGCGAATCGGGTCGGGTACCCCACCACCAGGAAGCATCGTAAGGCGCTTCTTTTTTGTACAACCGCGACAAAGTAACCAATATTTGGTTTTTTAGATTTTCGTCTTTTGCTTGTCCATATGCCTTAATTAAACCATCCACTGCCTTTGAGTCGTGGAAGTACCGCAAAGTCCAAAGCGCAAGTGTAGAATTTTCAGTACCAATTGCGTTAACGCAGGCATCTACCGCATTTAAACTTACTAAAGCCCGCATAGCGAAATGGGCTGGAATTATAGTTGAATTAGGAGTAGCATGCGGCCCTTCAACATCTTTGGCTGGAGCTACAAAAGAAGCGGGCACTTTAATTTGCAACAAGGCAGGTATAGCCTCCGGTTTCCCTAAACGACCCAAACCTATTATGGATGCCGTTTGAACACGTATAGATGGATCTTTTAAACCTTTCAGGAAAGGTTCAACTGGTACACCGGTTATGTGGGTCTTCCGGTCGCTGAGTGCTCGCAAGGCAAACTCTCGCATATCATTTTCATGGGTTAATTTTACTAAATCGGCATTTCCTTTTTCGCCGGTAGCTTGGGTGTAGGTATACAGGCCAGCTACCCGGGCATACAAAGGCAAACTTTTATCAGCCACCATTTTCCAGACAGCTTTAGTGGTACTTTTAGCGGGCCGGGTAAGCAGTTCCTGCTGCGCGTATAGGCGAGCCACGGCACTTTCAGATTTTAGTAAATTAACCAGTTGCTTAACAGATGCTTTTTTCAGATCCGGAAATGGTTTGTAAGTCCAATTGGCCGGTACTGCCCGCACCACATAACCTTTAGCGGGGTTACCGGAGTATCCGGCACCATCCCAAGCCGAAAGATACATTCGGCCGGAACCATCTACATCCACATCGGTTATTTGGGGTAATTTTATAAATTCTTCGTCTTTCTGCCGAAAACTAGGTCCATCTGGTGTTACCCGGTGCACGTACAACATACTGCGTCCCCAGTCGGCCATAAGCGGAACACGGTTATATTTTTCAGGCCAGGTTGGCTCGTCTAGGAATAAAGAACCTGCTCCGGAACCGCCACCTAAATCTACGAGTGCCGGAATAATTTCATCGGTAAAATGTTGAAACAACACCGGATAACCGTATTCTCCGGATTGAATCTGATGACTAAACCGAATGTTCCAGCCTCCTCCGTCGTTGGTATTACCGCGGGTAAATATATTCATGTACGGGTCAATGGCTACGTCGTAGATATTGCGCATGCCATGGGTGTATACTTCCATTTCGGTACCATTAGGCCGCACCCGCACAATACCGCCCCCCAACATGGTTAATTTTTTACCGGACCGGTCTACGGCATCATGAAATCCAAAGTCGCCTACGGCAATGTAAATCCAGCCATCAATGCCCATCCGGATACCATTGGTAGCGTGGTCGGTACCACGGCTTTGTAAAAATTTAGGATTACTAATACCCTGAATAAGCGGTTTAGACGAACCATCGGCCACTCCATCGTGGTTTTTATCTTCAAAAACTACTAAATCCATGCCGCTGGCTTTCCCGGTTTCTTTGGAAAAAGTAGTATGCAAAACAAAAACTTGATCACCTACCGAAATAATACCTCGGGGATTATCTACCTGAGCAAAAGTAGTGTGCTGATCTACGGTGCCATCATTGTTGCTATCTACTAAGCGCACAATGCTGCCTTTTCCTGGATCTTTACCCAAGGAGCCAATCATATCCACTCCCACATACACTTCTCCAGTTGGTGCTACCGCCAAACAGGCCGGACTAGGTGTTAAATCTGGACCGGCAAAATTGGTAATTTTTAAATCGGCCGGCCCTTCTTGAGGAATAACTAAGGTGGAATTAGGTACCTTGGAAGAAGATACATCTGGTTGCCGGATGAAACTAATTAAACCAAGAGATATTAAAATAACATAAAAGAAACTTAATGAAATTCTTAACATGATTATTTAATTATGAAATAAAAGAATTTTGTAGAGAAATTTATCCCGGTAAAGTCTGGTGAGTACAAGTAAAATACATTAATCAAAGTTATTCATTTCAATCATTCTACCCAAAAGAAGTCGCAAATTATCAAATTTGAGAATTGTTGAACAAGAATTAGTTACCTCACCTCTAGAATATCATATACTATTTAATTTAGAAATTCAGAGATTGAATTAATAATTAAAATTTATTAATAGTACAGCTCAAAATTGTGGCTTTTACACTATAAATATTTATTGCATTTCATAAATATCTTTTTGCATTCTATATTTAAATTTCTATTTTTAGCTACTCTCCCAACTGGCTACTGCGCGTAAGGTATTAGTTTCTTAAGTCACCACGCTTTAGTAATTCCTGATTTCCATCCAATAGTAATATCACATAAAGTAAAACATTTATGAAACCACGATTTTATCGTTATTTCCTGATCCAAACCCATCAGGTAGAAAGGTATAATTGGCGCTGCCTGTGTACTATCTTGTTACTTATTGGCAACTTATGCACCATTAGCTTCGCTCAAACTAAAATCTGGGATAAAACCTTAGGTGGCAGCGGTTATGATGATTTATACTCCCTTCAACAAACCCGGGACGGTGGCTACATTGTGGGCGGGTATTCTTCTTCGAACATAAGTGGGGATAAATCCCAAGCTGCCAAAGGCTATACTGATTATTGGATTATAAAACTACGAGCGAATGGCACCAGAGAATGGGATAAAACTTATGGCGGCAATTACAGCGATGATTTAGCTTTACTTCAGCAAACCCGGGATGGCGGGTATATTTTGGGTGGTACTTCATTTTCAGGTAAAAGCAGCGATAAAACCGAAGCTAGTGCAGGTCATAGCGCTTACTGGATAGTTAAATTAAAAGCCGATGGCAGTAAAGAATGGGATAAAACCTTTGGTGGCAATAATGAAAATTATTTAACTGTCATTCAGCAGACAAGTGATGGTGGGTATGTATTGGGAGGATATTCTTCTTCGGGCAAAAGCGGAAACAAAACCGAAGGTTCTAAAGGAGGCTATGATTTTTGGGTGGTAAAAACAAGCGCCAATGGCACCAAAGAATGGGATAAAACATTAGGAGGCAACGGTTATGATAATTTGTACTCTCTCCGGCAAACCCAGGATGGCGGTTACATATTAGGAGGTACTTCTGCTTCGGGCATAAGCGGTGATAAAACCCAAATTAATAAAGGTGATTGTGCCGAAAATGGATGCAGCACCACCGATTATTGGATAGTGAAACTAAACGCTGCCGGCTCCAAAGAATGGGATAAAACTTTGGGTGGCGATGATAATGACAGGCTAAAATCTTTGCAACCAACCAATGATGGTGGCTATATTGTGGGAGGGCACTCCATATCAGGAAAAGGCGGCGATAAATCGGAAGCCTCTAAAGGTGGCTTTGACTACTGGGTAATTAAACTAAGTGCAACCGGCACGAAAGAATGGGACAAAGCATTTGGGGGAAATGATAGTGATTATTTATACTCTCTTCAGCAAACTAGGGATGCGGGTTTTATTTTAGGAGGTAACTCTAAGTCAGGCAAAAATAACGATAAAACGGAGGCAAATAAAGGTTCTACAGATTTCTGGGTAGTAAAAATAAGCGCCAACGGCATTAAAGAATGGGATAAAGCTTACGGAGCGGCTGGTGAAAATTATTTAACTGCTTTCCAACAAACCAATGAGGGCGATTATCTTCTGGGAGGTACTTCTTCGGCAGGCAAAAGCAACGATAAATCAGAAGCCTCAAAAGGCGGTTTTGATTTCTGGTTAGTGAAGCTAAAAGACGATCAACCCCGCATTGCCGAATGGAATTTACGTTATGGCGGTAATGGTAACGAGGGTTTTACTACCATAATTAAAACGTCGGACGGGGGTTATCTAGCCGGTGGTTATTCCAATTCAGGTAATGGTGGGGATAAAACGCAAAATAGCCAAGGTAAAAACGATTATTGGATTGTAAAAACCGATAAAAATGGTAAAAAAATATGGGATAAACGGTACGGTGGTTCTGGCGATGATTACCTGAATCGCATTATTCCTACCCAAGATGGAGGCTATTTATTAGCGGGTTCTTCTCTTTCGGGTAGTGGCGGCGACAAAAGCCAGCCTAGTCGGGGTAATCGTGATTATTGGATTGTAAAAATCAACAATAATGGCGCAAAACAATGGGATAAGCGTTACGGCGGCTCTGGTTTCGATGAATTGAAGAAAGTTATTCAACTCGCCTCCGGCGAATACCTGTTAGTAGGTAACAGCAACTCGCCATCCAATGGTGATAAAAGTCAAGATAGCCGGGGTGAGAACGATTTTTGGTTAGTAAAAATTAATAATTCAGGTTCTAAAATTTGGGACAAACGCTTTGGCGGTAACTTAGACGAAGCTTTGGGCGGCATAGTATCCACTTCCAATGATGGCTATTTATTAGGTGGTAGTTCTGCTTCGGGTAAAAATGGAGATAAGAGCGAAGAAAGCCGGGGCGGCAATGATTTTTGGCTGATTAGTCTGGATAAGAACGGCACTAAACTATGGGATAAATCTTACGGAGGGAGCGGTAACGATGAAGCATACTCTTTAGGCCGGACGGGTAATGATTACTTTATTTCGGGGCAAAGCAATTCTCCTGCCGGAATGGATAAAACTCAGAACAGCCAAGGTGGCAAAGATTTTTGGTTAATTAAAGTAACCAGCACAGGCAAAAAAATCTGGGATAAGCGTTTTGGTGGGGCTAAAGAAGAAGAACTCCGTGCTAGCACGCAAACTAACGACGGTGGATATATACTGGCTGGAACATCGTACTCTGAAAAGAGTGGTAACAAAAGCCAGAATAGCCAAGGCTTAGGCGATTATTGGATCGTAAAAACTAATAAGGATGGACAATTCGAGTGGGACAAACGTTATGGTGGCAGCGGAGGCGAAGAATTGCGCGCCGTGATCCAGGCCAATGATGGTGGTTTGCTGTTAGCCGGAAAGTCCGCCTCGGGTGTAAGCGGGGACCGGACTCAATCTAGTCAGGGTGGAACCGATTACTGGCTGGTGAAGGTAGCATCTGAATTAGTAGAAGCTCCTTTAGCTTTTGCAAAGAAAGTAAATCCAATTGAAGAATCCGCTGATCTTACCAGTCAGGTATATTTAATGGCTTACCCCAATCCAAGTAAAGAAAAAGTAAAAATCAATTTTTCATTATCCAAAACCCAGTCCGTCAGGTTAAAAGTTTATGACAGCCAAGGAAAAGATGTAATTACATTATATCAGGGGGAAGCAACAGCTAATCAAACTTATGAGGTAAACTGGCAAGCGGGTAATCAATCGACGGGCATGTATTTTCTGCAACTTCAAACGGCTACTAAAAACCAGCAAGTAAAGCTACTCTTAACTAAGTAGAAAGCATTATTCTTATCTGTTATAAAATAAGGTAATCAGTTATGAAAAAGTTTTTATCCTTACTATTAATATTTGCAAGCACTATTTTGCCGGCACCCTTTTCCTATAGCCAAACGCCGGGTAGTTCCTGGTCAGAGAAAATGGCAGCTACTGCTGTAAATATTTGGCAAGATTCGCTGGTAACAGAGACCGGCAAGGCTGCTACCTGGTCATTCGACGAAGGCTTAGTACTGGAGGGGTTTACGAATGTTTGGCGGCGAACAGCAAAAGGAGCCTATTTTAAGTTCGTGCAAACAAGTATGAACCGTTTTGTAAAGCCGGATGGCAGCATAGCCCGGTACAAATCCGAAGATTTTGAGCTTGATGATGTTAAGAATGGCCGGATTTTATTAACTCTTTACAAAGTAACTTTGCAGGAGAAATATTATAAAGCGGCCACTTTGCTGCGTGAACAACTAAGAAAACAGCCACGTACCAAAGAAGGTAATTTCTGGCACCAAAATATATATCCATATCAAACTTGGCTAAATGATTTATACCTGGCTCAACCGTTTTATGCCGAGTACGCCGCCACGTTTAATCAACCCGAGGCTTTCGAAGACATCGCTAATCAATTTATTTCTCTGGAAAACCATTTGCGTGATACAGAAACAGGTTTGTTAAATCCTGGCTGGGATGAAGCAAGAACACAAAAGTGGATTGATAGGAATACAGATTTATCCTTGTTTTGGGGAAGGGCTATGGGTTTGTACGGTGCGGGTTTGGTAGATGTACTGGAGTATTTTCCGGTTAAACATCCGCAGCGGACAGCCCTGCTACAAATTCTGGAACGTTTTGCCTTAGCCGTAGAAAAAGTACAAGATTCCAAATCCGGTGTCTGGTACCAGATCTTAGATCAGCCAACAAGTAAAAACAATTATTCGGAGGCATCAGCATCAAGTTTATTTGTTTATGCCCTAGGCAAAGCAGTACGCTTAGGCTATCTGCCTCAGAAATATGAAGCCGTTGCTCTAAAAGGGCATGAAGGAATTGTTAAAGAGTTTATTAAAACAAACGAAACAGGCCAGGTTAATCTGGAAGGTACGGCAAGCGTCGACAATCTGGGAGGAAGCCCTTACCGAGACGATAGTTATGAATTTTTGTATAGTAAAAAAGTAGTTACGAACGATCCGAACGGAGTAGGCGCTTTTCTGATGGCTTCTAACGAAATGGAATTACGCACGATTACTACCGTAGGCAAAGGAAAAACTTTGTTGCTGGATGGGTATTTTAATAATGAGTTTATAAAAGATGCCAGCGGGCAAACCATTCCTTTTCATTATAAATGGGAGGAGCAGGATAATAATGGTTTTTCTTTGTTAGGCGAACATGCCCGCTACATGAGGGCTCAAACAGCAGAGCTAAAACAAGCTCCTACCGCTCAGAACCTGAAAAATGCTGATGTATATCTTATTGTGGACCCGGATACGGAAAAGGAAACTGCCCAACCCAATTACGTTCAACCAGCCCATGTAAAAGCTATATCGGAATGGGTAAAAAATGGAGGTGTTCTGTTGTTAATGGGCAACGATTTACCGAATAACGAATTTGACCATTTTAATACGCTGGCAAAAGCATTTGGCATTGAGTTTAAAAAAGAAACCAAGAATTTAGTTATAGGCAATGATTTTGAATTAGGAAAAATTGTGGTTCCCGCTAATCATTCCATTTTCAAGAATGGTCGTCAGCTTTTCTTGAAGGATATTAGCACTTTAAACCTGAAATCTCCGGCTAAATCGGTGTTAGATCATAAAGGCGATGTGGTAATGGCAGTAGCCAAAGTAGGCAAAGGCACCGTGTTTGCGGTTGGCGATCCCTGGTTGTACAACGAGTATACGGATGGCAGGAAGCTACCAGCCGAGTACCAGAATTTTGAGGCAGGTACGGACTTACTTACCTGGTTGTTCCAGCAAGTGCCTGCAACAAGTAAGTAGTTGTTTGTTATTAGTTGTTCGTTGCTGGTTTAGTAAGTTTTTGGTGCTTAACAAATTACTATAAATAATAGCTTCTACTAATTTCGTTGAAGTACTTGATAGTATTCAGTTAAAGAGTCATTTAAAACTACTTCGCTGATGGGTTTTAATGTACTCTTAAGGTGGAACAAACATAATTTGAGTGGATTTAAATAACTTTAAGTGGAATGCAGGTTTTCATCCCGGGAAACTTGCTGAATAAAGCCATCCAATACGATATGCATTATTTGCGTTAAGGCCAATAAGGGTAACTACGTTAAGGACACTGCTATCTTGCAATTTGGGGTAAACTATAAGCTAATCCGGACATTCTTATAATACAACAAGTTCTAAACACAACTTCTTCTTAACAATCTATTCGCCTTCTACCCTAGCTTTAAGCTTTTTTCGTTGTAACTTCAACTATACAGAGGCGTTAGGTTAACGTAGAATGGTAAAATAATCCTGACACATATGGGTTACAGGAAAATGAAATGGTTGTTAAATTTAAAATTTCAGAACGATGCTAGCAGAAAAAGTAATAAATCCGGCAATAGCAACATACGATGTAGCCTCAATTTTGGGAGGTTTGTATGGCGATGGTATAATTGCCCTGAAAGGAGCTTTTAGCCGGGAGTGGGTGCAGCAACTCGATGAAGATATATGGGTTTTATACGAAGCTGCTTTGCAGCGGCCCGGTGGGGCAGTTGGCCGTGGTCCGAAGCGGCATTACGTAGAAATTCACCCCGAAGATATCCGGGGCTTTGTAGAATTAGCGACGCATCCCTGGGTGCAGGCGGTTTCGGAAGCCGTGCTGGGGCCAGATTATAAAATTGTAGAAATCGGGTTTGATATTCCAAATCCGGGAGCAGTAGAACAGCCCTGGCACCGCGACTTTCCCGCACCGGAAGATACCATTTTAGGTCGCCGGCTAAATTCTTTGGCCTTTAACTTAACCACCGTAGATGTTACCGAAGACATGGGACCTTTTGAAATTGCACCCGGCACTCAGTGGGATTTACCAATAAACTTTCAGCACGACATGTTTCCAGCGAAAGAAAGTTACGCCCGGTACCAGGAACGAGCCCAACGGAAATTTCCTAAAATGGGCGATATCTCCGCCCGGTCGGCTTTAACCATTCACCGGGGTACGGCTAATTATTCAAATAAACCCCGGCCGGCTTTGGTGCTAGGCGTAGACTCTCCCACTGCTAAAAATGCAGAACGCCACGATTTACAAATTACCCGTTCCTACTTTGAACAACTTCCGGAGAGTTTGAAAGAACATTTAACTTACCGGCTAGTGGATAAATTAGAACCTATTTACCAGGCGCATACCATTGAAGGTTTAATGATGGGCGAAGCTTAAAATTAAAGAAGTGGTTAGTTACTAATTAATGGATATTCGACTAATATATTTAGGTTAATTATTAAATCAGTATTAACCAAATAGTAAAAAAGTAAACTCCTGAAAGCAGTCCGGAAAAAAGTAAATTTTCCTCCGGACTGCTTTCTTTTAAGTAAGAAGACAGAAATAGTTTAATATATTGAAGGTCGGGATTATGGTAATAAGGTTTTGAGCTTCAATTTTACAATAAGCACATTAGTCAAGCATCTAATATCTTTATACTTGTGTCTTCTGGCTTATATCTTCCCTAATACTACCCGGTCTTCTTTAAAAAGAATGGGTATGGACAACAGTGCCCGAAACTGCTTATAACCAGCTTTACCCGGAAAATAACCGTGCAGGAAAAGTTGCGGTTTCCCATTAGGGTCCACAACTACCGAGGGGTGCCCGGGTGCCCACCACTCGGCTGTTGATTGCAAAAATGGCTGCGGCATTTTCCGGTAAGGGCCTAAAAGCGAATCGGCAATGGCTACACCAATTCCGTATTGATCGGTAGAAAAATCGTTACCGGCATAGAACAGGTAGAATTTATTCTGGTGATGCGTTACCCACATGCCCTCTACCAAATGTGCTTCCCAGGCCAGATCATTCTCAATAATTTTAGTTCTTTCTCCTATCAAACTCGATCCATCGGCGGATAGTTGTTGGGCGTACATGGGGGTTTTCATGTATCGCTGAATAACTGAAATGGCCTGCTGAACTGGCTGTGTTTGTGTATTTTTTAATTCAGTTAAACGATCATAAAAAAGTAAATACCTGCTGATTATGGCCTCAATAAAAACCTGGTTAAATAAGAAGCGTTCCATGGGTTCCAGGGTTTGCACCCAGGGCCATAAAATTACTATAAAAGAGGTCGTAATTTGATTTTCTTCCTCCTCAAATAAGTCGCGGATGAAAGTTGGATTTTCGAAAAGAAATTGAATTAATTTACCTGGCCAAACATCGTTGTTGTCTTCCTTCCAGAATAAATAAGCCAATCCGTTATCCTGCACAAAAACGTGCGGATCAATAACATTGCCTTTTAAAATTGGTTCTTCATCCGCCAAAAAAGGCCCATCCGGATGAGTAGACTTGGCAACTCCAATGCAGAGCTCCCGGGTATCTTTATCGCGGGCAACGAAGTAAACGTGGAAATTATCGTTAATCTGATGCATTTCGGGTGCCCAATAATCGCTTACCATTTTATCGTTAGCTGCCCAGGCGGGTTTGCGGTTTTCCGGAAATACAAAGCCTACAAATTCCCAATCCTGTAAATTGCGGGAGCGAATAATGGGGAAAGCATGCGGGGCATCGTTAGAAGTAGAAAGTAAATAATAGAGCGGTTCTTCTGCACCGGTTTGTTGCTTTACCCGGATTACTGCCGGATCGCCGTAGCCATATAAGATTTGCGGGTTTAAATTTTTACTCAGCACTTCCCGGTAAGTAGCTTTAAACTGCGGATTGGTTTGCACCAGTTGGCGGTTCTGGGGTGTCCGTAACCCGAAATCAAGTGCTAATTTTTCGAATAAATTTAAATAATCCGTATGGTTTCGTTCTTTTAGCTGATAGTAGCAGGTTTTCACCTGTTTGGTTTGGGGATCAGTGCCAGTAACCGTTAAAGTAAAAATATTATTTACGCCTAATTCTTCCCGAATTAAAATAGTAAAAGAATAATGAGCACTATCGGGGGAAGTTAATTCCATTTCCGAAATATTGGCGCCATTGCTTTTTTCCTGCATCGGTTTTCCTCAGGGTGATCAGATAAGCTTATCCGCAAAAACGTACCTCTTTGTTTTAAAATTAATAATTTTTGAATAAGTACTTATTCGTTATTTGATGATTATGAAGCCGTTAGGGGGAAGTACTCAAACAGAAAAACTTAATCTTCAAATAGTAATCTTTCTGTTTAAATTGTAAATCCCAAAAAAGTTATCTACAACTATTTCTTTTTAGTGTTTGCTTTTCTTCCTGCGTTTTCCTGAGCGGCTAGCAAATAAACCAACGAAGCAGTACCGTCCATAGTAGGTTCGTTCGTAGAATAATCACCGAAATCATCGTGGTATACTACTAAATCGCTCTGGAAAGCAGCGTATTCATCGGGGTTGTACAACTTAATGCCGATTAAATTTTTGTAAATCTGGCCGTAAACCGGACCATCTACCAGCCCGCCATCAATTGGGTAATTGTTTAAATGCATTAAAGACGAATGCGGATCAACGGGAGTATCACCTTTGGCCGGTAAGCCGTACACCATGGAAGTTCCCCACGGGTTTAGTCCAAATAGCCAGTCAATATTCGCTTGTTCGAGTTCAGTAAATTGGGAATCGTTGCTTAGTTGCCGGTACCAATAACATTGCAGGGCAAAGGAAGTAGTTAAATTATTGCTACACCAGATAAAAGGAATTCCCCGGTAAAAAGCATTGTTTTGGGCTTTTTGCCACACCCGGTTAATGCCATCCTGATAGTAATTAATTACAACTTTTCTCGAATCTTCTGGTAAGCGGCTGGCTAACTCGTAATGCCCCATATTAATAAACGGATACCATTGGTAATGTTTAGCTGTGTCGGTACCTAGCCAAGGAGTTACAGGTTCTTTTTGGGCGTATTGTAAAGCTTCTTCTAACCGGTTTTGCCAGGTAGCGGCTAACTCCATATCATCTACCCAATTATCTTCGGCGTAAATGTAAGGTGCTTTAACCGAGGCGGTTTGCGTAACGCCTGGTTTCTTTAATGCAAAGGCATAAGCCGAAATTGATTTTTGTTTTAAACGCTGGCTATAGTTTGAGTCTAGTTTGTGATAAAGCTGAGAACCTAAAGCAAAAGCTCCCGAAAATTTAGCTGCAGTTGAGGAAGTTCCCGTGGTATTATTTAAAAATTTACCTCTTTGTTGCGGCTCTCCGTTAATAAAGTAAATTGGTCGTTCGTAGCCTCGTCCGTAAGCACTATCTTCTTTGGGCAGGCGCATACCAGAATGGTCCCGGTCGTCGGCAATTTGGTTAAACATCCAATCGTCTTGCGGATGCATTTTTAACAGCCAGTCTAAACCCCAACGGGCTTCATCTAAAACGTCGGCTTGTTTGTTTTTTCCTTTTAAACCATTGGCTTGGTGCCGATCAGTAAAAACCGGAGCAAAATCGCGGTAAGCCAATAATAAATGATAAGTAGCATTGGCCGACGTAGTAGAATATTGTAAATAATCGCTGGCATCATGCCATCCGCCTACTACATTTACGTGTGTGCTGTCGGGCATGGGGCCGTACAAAGTATATCCATCATGCGTATGGCAACTATCTTGTAAAAAAGGATTAAAACCCGAACGTTGCTGCCGCAGGTAGCGCAAGCAAAAATCAGCAGTACCCCGATATACCTCTTTGTTAATCTTAAACTCCGGTGAGCGCGCCTGATTCACTCTTAAATAATACCGGCCAGATTTAGTAAAAGAGGTAAAAGCAAGCCGGTAGGTTTGTGTAAATGGACCGTAAGCACCAAAAGCCTTACCGGCAGCACCGCGGTACACTACTTTATTTGTTCGGGCATTTACTAATTCAAATTCTTTTATTTCCTGATTTTGCTTGGAACACCATACGGCCACTTTCACACCCTCGGGTAAATAGCCCAACTGATTAATGCGAATCCAGGCAAGTTCTTCATTTTTTTTATTAGAAGCGCCTGTTAATAAAATAGAGAAAAAACAAAGGACAAAATAAATTCTTTTTTGTACCGAAGAGTTCATGGGTGCTTTTTGGATGAAGCACGAAACTATAAAATAAAGTAAATAATGGTAGAATTTCGTTTAAATATTTGTTTACTGGGTCTTTGAACTGTTGGAGCAAACTTCGCCCTTGGCTAACCAAACCATTTTCCTAGAAAACTATTCCGAACAAAGGAATAAAAACCATTAGCATTTAGGCATTATTGTCAATTAAAAAATTTTAATTCTTAGTAGACCATAGTGTGTACATTTTAAGAAAAGTATACGCTTCCTTTTTAGGAAATAATTGAAAATACATGGGCTTATAGTGTTTAAAATCAACTGAGCTACAAGTGCTGAGTTGCTGATAAATTAATTCAGCTATTCGCTGTTTGGTTTGTCTGCGTATTAAGGCATTTATAGAGTTGAGATAGGATTGGTCTTCTTGAAGTGCCAATCGGGCAATTTTGACGGCACTCAAAAAAAGATTCAAATGAAAATCCTTCTTAGCCTCCTCTCGTGCTTATCATTGAGACATTCCCGTGAACTGCTTAGCATCGCGAAAAACGAATTCGAGTTGAAAACGCAGTTAATAGTATTGCACTACTTGTTGTGGCTCTTGATGGAGATAGGTTGAGGATAGTAAGACGTACTTGTTGGTTTTTATATTGCGCACTAAAACCACTAACAGACTGCGATGATACCTTTTAGAATATCGCCATTGTGCGTAGAGTTGCAGGTAAACATAGGTAGTTTCTTCCCCCATTTTTGACCAACTTGCCGAGTCCTCAACGTTGACTTTCCCGGTATATTTACGGCTCGCTCCTTGCTGTTTGGGTTGGCGGCTACCTTGTGTTATAACTAATATAAATCGGGATCTGAGCGAAGTTTGGTGATCAGATGTTTGCCTTGCTGTCGAAGCGTAGAATAGGGTGCTCCCCAAATTCTGGACAGGATTAGGGGAGCACCATAACTGTCCTCATAACATTCCACCAAGTTATTAATATCCTGCCGGAGTTTGGCTACGTAATGCCCCGATTTAGCTAAACCCGGAGTTTGAAGCCTGATTAACTTTGCCAATATCAAAATTCAAAAAAATGAAACAGTCACAAACTCCCATCATCAGCTTTAGTCCAATTGTATTATCTGTTCCCGGCCGTCACGTAGACCTTGAAATGAAAGTTTCTGCTCCTGCAAGCGGAAACAACCTGCCGGTCATTCTTCTTTCGCATGGACATGGGCCCTCTAACTTTCTCTCTTCATACAAAGGTTATGGGCCGCTTGCTGATTTTTTTGCGGCAGAAGGATTTGTCGTCATTCAACCTACTCACCAGAACTCCAAAGCACTGGGGCTTTCCTCATCCCTTCCTGAAGCACCCTTGTTTTGGAGTTCACGAGCAAACGATATGAAATTTATCCTGGATCATTTAGATGAAATTATTTCAACAGTACCAGGATTGAATGGAAGAGTCGACAAAGCAAAAGTTGCAGCCATCGGCCATTCCATGGGCGGCCACACCGTTGCTATGCTGGCTGGCATGGATGTGACGGATCCTGCAACAGGTAAAATAGTAAATTCCATAGAACCACGGATAAAAGCCCAGGTACTGATCGGCGTGAGCGGTGGTCCCGAAGGTTTTAATGGAGTCAACAGACAGCATTATCCTGTGTTGGCAGCCGGCAATTTTGGCACCATGACTTTGCCTGCGCTTATAGTGAACGGGGACAAGGACGTAAACCTTATGTTCTCTGATGTCGACAATTGGAGAGCCGATGCTTATTATCAAAGTCCCGGCCCCAAGGATCTGCTTACCGTATTCGGTGCCGAGCACATCTTTGGTGGGATATCAGGTTACGATGCCCGCGAAACCAGTGATGAAAACCCCGAGCGTGTTGCCTTTGTATGTCAAAGCATTCTTGCGTATATTCGGAGTACATTCAATCCAAACGATTCAAGTTGGGAACAGGCAAAGAAAATGCTTAACGGAGTACAGGGAGCCTTGGGCAGCATTGAAAGCAAATAATAAACAGATAATATGAAGGATGAAATCTCTAATCATCGATTCGATTCTTTATCAAGGTTGCATAAAGTGCTGGACATACCGGCACCTATGCACCCATTGGTAAGTTTGATAAATAATGCCACAGGTAACATTCCCCTAGAAAGGCTTCCCAACCCGCACATTTTAAATTTTTACAAGATCTCTTATAAGACGAACTTTCAGGGGAAGTTCAAATATGGGCAGCATTACTACGATTTCGACGAAGGGGGAATGTTTTTTGTTTCGCCGAATCAAATCACAGGGGGGCATGCCCCACTCAGTGACCAATGTGGTTATACTTTACTTTTCCATCCGGATTTTTTACTTGGTTACGAACTCGCCAGGAAAATTAAAGTGTTTGGTTTCTTTTCCTATTCTATCCATGAAGCATTGCATCTGTCCGAAAAGGAAAAGACCATTATAATATCTGTTTTTCAAAGTATAGAAGAAGAATTAAAAGACAGAATTGATAATTTCAGCCAGGACGTTGTAATCTCCCAGATCGAATTGCTGCTAAATCACTCCAACCGGTTTTACAGCCGGCAATTTATCACCCGTAAGGCGGTAAGCAGCGATTTACTTCAAAGAACAGAAGAGATTTTGCAAGCTTACTTCCAGTCACCAGACTCGCCCAAGCAGGGACTTCCGACTGTCCAGTTTCTTTCTGAGCAATTAAACGTCAGTACCAGTTACTTAAGTGATATGCTGCGATCACTGACTGGGCAAAACGCCCAACAGCACATTCATAACCACCTGATTGAAAAAGCAAAGGAGCGGTTATCGACAAGTCAGGCTTCGATAAGTGAGATAGCCTATGAATTAGGATTTGAGCATCCCCAGTCCTTTAGTAAACTATTTAAGCTTAAAACCAGTGTGTCGCCCTTGGATTTCAGACGTTCTTTCAATTAACATTGGTTCGTACAGGTTCAGATTCGATTAAATGGCCTTGTTAAGCTAATGCTGAAGATTTAAGGTACTGAGGTCAAATAGCTCAAGGGAGGGTTGTTGGCTGAGTTGTTCATACGGCCTCTTGTTGTTGATCGATGGAAGTTACCAACAAGCGCTTATCGGTTTACCAGCACCACCTGCAGGGTTCGTTTGAAGCGTTTGCAATAAAGCGGCTGCCAATACAAGAGTAGATTGGTAACCACTTTACTGCAAGCCCAGAATAAAGGCTAGCCAGTCGAAGAATTTGCTGAATCCGCACCGGAGGGTGAGTTCATTGAACTTCGAATACCAGGCCAGATTCTCAAAGGTGGCTCGCCCCAGCCAGCTGAACTAGGCCTGGAACACTTCTATCAAAAAATTATGTTGCCATTTACTAGAGCCAGAAAGTTTGCCCATTATTATAGAAAGTATCTCTTGGATGCTCATCGGGCGTAGGTAAGTTGTGTGTTAAGGCTTCTCTACGACCTTTTCTCTTTTCAATTAATCCCCATTGTCCCTTTGCCTCTTAAAACCTGTACGGATTATTAAATTGAACAAAGCACCAATTTAACCTACCTTAAAAATCGGTAAGTCCATTTTATTAAAAAGATATTCCGCGATTGTTCGGCAAAAGCATTTTTCCATAAGCTATTGGCCAAAGGAGTGTTAATATCAGCATTCGCATCGGGGGTATTGCCTTGGGACCAAACTAAATATAACTCAGAACCGGCACGGTATTCCCAACGGGCAACCAGGTTAGAGCGGAACTGCACAAAATTAAAATCCGGCTTGGTGAAACTATAATCGGGAGTGCCATCCTGATTTTCATCTATCTTGTATTCATCATTACTTAAACTCATCTGGCTTCTATCCACTAGTTGAAAACGTTGGTCATATTTGCGGGCTAATGGCTTGGATACATAAGCAAAGTTGTCGTACACCGGACGCGTAATGTAGGGTTGTCCGTAATATTGCACGGTAAGGTCGGGGGTAATATTATAGCTTATTCTACCGGTAAAGCGTAACGTTTTTTGGGCTACCCGCCCCACAATGGTGCGGGTCTGGTTATTAGAAGTTACCTCGCTCACGTATTGGTCTTGTCGACGCCAATTATACGAGTAGCTGCCGGTTAAACTTATTCGAAGGGCGTTGATTGGTTGGAAGGTTGTTGTTAAATCTATATTGTTTCCTTTTACAGTATTACTAAAACCCCAAAAATTAAATGTTTCTAGAGTAACATAGAATTTCTTGCGCATGTCGGATATTACGTAGAAGAAATTTCCTAAACCAGGCGGACGACGAATAGACGAAGCTCCCCGGAGAGCATTATTTGATATATCGAAAGTGTTCCAGGTTAAACCCATACCAGATTGCCAGTAATTTTTAAAAGTTGCATGCGAATTAAAATTAAAAGCTTGGTACAGAAACTGACCGCCATAATCCCACCGGGCCCAATGATTATAATTTAAACGGGCATTCCGGAAAATAGAAAAGGGTTTTTGATAATGTAAACCGGCCCAGGTAAAATGATTAATTTCATTGGCTGTAAGCATAAAACCAAGATCATTTAATTCCAGACCAGGAGAGCGTAAGGTTACGCCTGTTTCAAATCTAAAAACCTGTCCCAACTTACCTGTTTTCCCGCCAATTTTACCAAACCTAAAAGTCCCTCCCATCCCGGCCAGAGAAGTGCGGTTACTATCTACGGCTACTTCGCGGGCATCTGGGCGTTGAAATACATGCTCGAAGCTAGTTTGAGTATTTAAAATGGCCTCTTTAGTGCCTTGTACCTGGCTAAAAACTACGTTTCCGCGAATGTACCAGGTTCGTTCTTTCCAATATTGCACAAAGTCTAACCCACCGGAATAAGCATTCCGGTGGAGTTGGTCACTTAAACCTTTCTCGCGGTTTACGCCAGTTATTATTCCGCCTAAAATGGTATTACCCGCTTTAATGTCTTTCTGCAAACGTCCAACAAAGTAATGGGTAAGCGGTTCTATCAGTTCTTCTCTTCGTTGTCCGTCATGATCGATAGTAGCTATTTCTCGTTGCGTAATGCTTTCCAGAACGCCAATGCTCCAACCTTTTTTGGTTTTACCACTAAACTTAAGTGCTCCCAGAATTGAAGTATTTTGGGGTGATTTCAGGTATTCGTCGTCGTTAATTTCCGGATTGCCGTGCGGAGAACTACCAATCCGACGGGAATAAAACAATAAATCGCTGTCGTAATCGCCCCCGGCTTCGGAACCGGTTAATCGGTAATCAAAAATATTGCGGCTTTCAATGAAAAAAGGCCGTCGCTCTTCAAAAAAATTCTGAAAACCATCAATCCGTACTTGAGAAGGATCTGCTTCTACCTGGCCAAAATCGGGATTTATAGTAAAATCTAAAATTAAATCGTTAGTAATAGCAAATTTACCGTCTACGCCGGCGTTCATTTTAGAATCAGAACCTTTGGCAAACGGATTTCCTTCTTCTTTCTTATAACGGTCGGTTTGGGCAGTTACGTAAGGGGCAATTTCTACTTGGCGGTGCATGGGAATGCCATGTAACCCGTGCAGTTCCCCAAAGGCGCTCACCCACACTCCGGCATTTTGCGGGATATTTTGCCACGTAGAACGCTCTTCTTTCCGAAACAATCGCCGGATAATCTGGAGACCCCATACTTTTTCGGGTTCGTTGCCGTACCGTAACTGGCTAAACGGAATTTTCACTTCACCGGACCAGCCCTCGGAATTTACATGCGTTTTGGCAAACCAGATGGGGTTCCAGCTCGCATCCCAGTTATTGCCGTTGTTCGACACAAATTCATCGCTGCGCACCCCCGAGACGGACAAATTAAAGGAAAAGGCCGTCCGCTGATCGTGGTAACTATCAATGTTTATTTCTATCCAATCACCCGGAAATTCGTCTCTTCGTCCCATGCGTTTAATAATGGAATCCGGTGCTGCATCGAGGCAACGGTAAGCGATGTACAGGAATTTGGTATCGTATAAAACTTTGAAATTTGTTTTTTGGGAAGGAGGTTTGCCCCCGTTGGGTTGGTATTGCGTAAAATCACCACCCCACTCTACCGCCTTCCAGGCTTCTTCATCGGGCACGCCGTCTAAGTTAATAAGGCTGCCTGAAAGCTGTTTTGTAACATATTTCTTCTTTACCTGAACAGAATCGGCAGGAGCACTTTGAGCAGCTCGAATAAAAAAAAGTAAGAGTAAAAGCAACCAAGCTTTTTTCATACAATTAAGGATAGAAATTGAATATGCTTGCAAGTAGTGAAAAAGGAAAATTTATTAATCAGGTAAACGAACCTGCACCAACCACCTAAGTTTAGAGATAATGCTTGAAAACGATAGTGGAAAAAGTCCGAAACTTAAAAGCTAATCAGGTCACCACTATTACTTATTTTTAGATAACTTCCCTTTATCCGGAAAGTAACAGCATCAACAGAAAATTTAATTTCTTCGCTCTTAAGCAACTTAAGAGCGAAGAAATTAACCTGTACTCCTTATTTGGAAGGAGCTGTAATAAAAACTTAGTGAATCCCGAAAAACTTTCATCCTTCTACCGTTGTCTTCTTTTAAACAAAGACGACCAAAGCAAGAAAACCTTACATGAAAAGGAATATTTATTAAAACTATCTTAATATCAGGTAGTAATTAGAAAGCTTAATAGTTTTGGATGAGGAAGAAGGATATAGAAAGCGGTTTGCCTTTTATATGGTAATTTCTTTAGCCTTCTTTCATTTATGGTTAAAGAGTACCTTCCCCTTTTATAAACCCTATTTTTCTCTTTTCGTTACCTAAGTTTGAGTATATAAATTAAGGTGAGAATCAGAAAAGTTTACCGGTTAATCTTACTTCTTTTGGTAATAGCAAGTAATAACTTTACGGTTGTCGGTCAGGGCTTAACAGCAGAAGTATTTGCCGGAACATCGTGGAGTTTGCCTACTACTTTGCGGATAAATCAGCGCGGTGAGGAGATAATTAAATTTGAAGCGCGCTACCATACCTTACCTTGGCACGGTTCCCCGTATTATGCTTACCGGTTAGGCTACCAAAAATGGAGTGCCGAGTTAGTGCACCATAAATTATATTTGCAAAATCCTACTTCAGAAATAGAGCATTTTGATGTATCGCATGGCTATAATCTGGCTATGCTTAGCCATATTGTGCCTTACAGAAACTCTCCGAGTATTATCCGGATTGGTCTGGGAATGGTAATTGGTCATCCGGAAGGACGTATCCGAGGCAAAGCGATTAATCCCGTGAAAAGCTTTACAGGCGGAGGGTATCATGTTTCCGGAATTTGTGTACAAGCCGCAGTTGGTCCACCTATAAGCGTAGCAGAGCATTGGTTTTTCCGGCCGGAAGTAAAGCTTACAGCTGCCTGGACCCGTATGCCCTTGCTCGGTGGTGGCACCGCCACTGTACCCAATATTGCCCTGCACACCTTGTTTGGTTTTGGCTACCGAAGCGCACATTAAGTTAGTGGTAAGTTGTTAAGCACTAATTAGCGCTTTTTGTAAAATTTTTAAGCTTCTCATCCTTTTCACACGGAAGAACCGCCAATAGGAATATAAAACTATTGCTAAAAACCCTAACTTTCTCCCAAACAGACTTAGCATTCATAATCTTACTGCATGAAATCTAATATTTTAAAATTTTGGCTATTACTCTTTGCTATAGCTTGTCAGATTTATCCGGTTGTGGCTCAAAACAGCGGCGCTATAACCTGGTTAAAATCCGGTAAGGCTTTTGTACAGCAGGAAGAAGGGAATATAGTAAAATTCACTTTGCCCGGGCGTGAAAAGCAGGTTGTTCTGGCGAAAGAAAAACTAATTCCGAATGGTCAAGCTACTCCCCTGGCTTTCCGCAGCTTTACTTTTTCTGCGGACGAACAAAAAATTTTACTTTTTACCAATACCCGCAAAGTCTGGCGAGAGCATACGCGCGGCGATTATTGGGTCTACGATTTAAAAAAGCAAACCTTTACGCAAATTGGTAAGAACCAACCCGCTGCAAGTTTAATGTTTGCGCAATTCTCGCCGGATGGCAATCAGGTAGCCTATGTGAGCCTGCATAATATGTACGTAGAAGATTTAAGCGCTAAAACTACTAAGCCCCTCACTTCCGACGGCACACGGAAGATTATTAATGGCACCTTTGACTGGGCTTACGAAGAAGAATTTTTCTGTCGTAATGGCTTCCGGTGGAGCCCTGATAGTAAGAGAATCGCTTATTGGCAGATGGATGCTAACCAGGTAAAAGATTACTTAATGGTAAACCTAATAGATTCAGTTTACTCGCAGGTAACACCTGTAGAATACCCCGTAGCTGGTGAAGCACCTTCTCCGTATAAAATTGGCGTAGTAGAAGTAACTAATGCTAAAACTACCTGGCTGCAATTACCTGGCGACCCGCGCCAGCATTACGTTCCTCGCCTGGAATGGACCGCAAACCCGAACGAGATTATTTTGCAGCAGCTAAACCGCAAACAAAACGAGAGTCGTTTATTTATTGGGCAGGCAACTACCGGAAAAGTAAACCTAATTTACCAGGAAAAAGAGGATGCCTGGATTGATGTGCTGGCCTTGTGGGACCCCAAATATGCGAACGGCGGCTGGGATTGGTTAAATAAGGGACGCGAGTTTTTGTGGGCCAGCGAAAAAGACGGCTGGCGCCACTTGTACCGGATTAGCCACGATGGTAAAAAAGAAACTTTAATTACCCGCGGCAATTACGATGTAATGGAAATTATAAAAGTAGTAGAGCCCGAAGGTATGGTTTACTTTACGGCTTCACCCGAAAATGCAACACAAACGTATTTGTACCGCACTCGATTGGATGGTAAAGGTAAATTAGAACGTTTATCGCCGACTATCCAAGCCGGCACGCACCGATACGTTTTATCGCCCAACGGCAAATTTGCCCGCCACTTGTTTTCGAACTACTACACGCCTCAGACTTCCGAATGGCTAAGTTTGCCTGATCATAAATCTTTAGATAAAACCAGCGCCGTAACAGATGCGGTGGCAAAAGCCGATAAAGCAAAAAGCAACCTGGAATTTTTAAAAATTAAAACCAGCGAAGGGGTAGAAATGGATGCCTGGATGTTAAAACCTGCTAACCTGGATAAAACCAAAAAGTACCCGGTGGTATTTAACGTTTATACTGAGCCTTGGGGACAGATTGTGAAAGATGTGTACGGCATTAGTAATAATCGCTTATACAAAGGTAATATGGCCGATGATGGTTACGTGTACGTGGGAATAGATAATCGGGGTACGCCTGTACCTAAAGGGCGGGAATGGCGCAAAAGTGTTTACCGCAAAATCGGCTTAGTCAACATCAATGATCAGGCCTTAGCGGCTAAAGAAATTTTAAAAATGCCCTTTATAGATACCGCGCGCGTAGCGGTTTGGGGCTGGAGCGGAGGCGGTTCAGCTACGTTAAATTTACTATTTCAGCACCCAAAAATTTATAAAACAGGGATAGCGGTAGCAGCGGTAGGCAACCAACTAACTTACGATAATATTTACCAGGAACGCTACATGGGCTTGCCCCAGGAAAATAAAGAAGATTTTGTAAAAGGCTCCCCGATTACCTACGCTAAAAACTTACGCGGCAATTTACTTTACATCCACGGTACCGGCGACGACAACGTGCACTACAACAATGCCGAACAACTCATTAACGAACTCATAAAATACAATAAGCAGTTTCAAGTAATGCCTTATCCAAACCGCACGCACAGCATTTCAGAAGGAGAAGGTACTCAAGAGCATTTATCTACTTTATATACTAATTATTTGAAACAGCATTGTCCGCCAGGTGGCAGGTAGAATGAAGAGGTCAGTTGGAAAAGGATATAAAAAAAGCCAGACGTTTTAAGTCTGGCTCTACTTTGTTTACTAAAACTTACTGTCTTTAGTTTACATTATTATTTAACGCGCTTGTTATCATTTAGGTTACTCTGTTTTAAAAATTTAGTATCCATATTCATGAAAGTCAAAATACTAAACTCCAATAAACATTAGCTGCTTATAATAGAATTTTTAATACTCCTATTTTTTAAAGAGCCAATTTGCTGATTTTAGCTTTTAGATTGTTGTTACGCAGGATTCGAAAATCAGGAAGTAAATCCAATTTCAAATAAAATTTATAAGTAAGTGGACAGCCGCATTAAGATTGTAGAGAGTAGATTAGTGCCATAAAATTCATATTTCATTTTATTAGCTTCTCTACACTACTGCTTTTTAAATAATCTCTCAGATTAAGTAAGGCCGGGTTAGGGTTTTCTTTGCGGGAGAGCATTAACAACGGAATGTTTTCGGCAGCATCTTCCAGAGGAATAAATTTTACTTTTAAATTATAGCCATTTTGTACATGCTGCGGAAGCAAGGAAATGCCAAAACCACTTTCCACTAGCCGGAGAACGGAATTTAATTGGGAGGCATGATGCAAAATATGCGGCGTAAAACCAGCCCGGGAACATAAAACCACAAAACTATCGAAAATAGTTGGGCCGCACTCCCGGGTAAAAGTGATAAACTTTTCTTGTTTTAAATCTTTTACTTTAATTTTTTCTTGACCAGCCAGAGCATGGTTTTCGGGCAGTATGGCTACAAAAGGTTCGTTCAAGACAAGGTCTTCCTGTAAGTTTTCTACGTGTAGCCAGGTTCGAACAAAAGCAACGTCCAGGGTACCGTTATTTAATTCGTGTACTAAATTCAGGTTGGGTTGTTCTTCAAAATGTAATTTCAGGTTAGGGTAGTTTTTAGCAAAATCAGCTAATAATGTGGGCAAGGCACTGTGCATTACGGCTCCTACGTATCCAACTTTTAATGTACCGGTTTGTCCCTGGCCGTGAGTGGCCAGGCGCTTCTTTACCGTTTGCATTTGCAACAACATTTGTTTGGCATCCTGCCACAGCTCAGATCCGGCTGGGGTTAATTTTACGCTGCGTTTTGTGCGTTCAAAAAGTGCTACTCCCAAATCATTTTCTATTTGCTGAATCATGCGGGTAAGGGGCGGCTGCGAAATATGCAGACGCTCGGCGGCCCGGCCAAAATGCAGTTCTTCCGCTAAAACCAGAAAATAATTTAAGTGCCGCAGGTCCATGTGTTATACCTTTTTGGTATTAGTTCTTGACAAAAATAGTATTTCCGGTATTAAAGCCAAACAATTTACTTTGTATGCAAATCTATCAGAACTATGAAAAATTTACTTTTTTCCTTGGTAGTAATCAGTTGGTTACATCCAATAGATTCACAAGGTAACAAACTCCACCCCAGTGAATCTATTTGCAAAAGCAATGCTATTTATAAAAGCAAAATAGATTCTATTTACCTAAACTCATTCGAAACTTTAACTAAACAGAAGTATATGATTTTAGATGTAACCAGCAACAAGGAAATTGTAAAAGCTTTTCTAACAGAAGTGCGCTCAGGCAAGACGCCGGATAATGCCAATCTTTACCTGGCAGAAACGGTACTGGCGCACCAGGTAAATGCCGAGAATGAAACCACGGTTAAACGTACCCCCGAAAATTACGCGGATCACGTGCGCGAGTTTTTAACCCAATACGGTGATTACTCTTTCCAAATTACAGAATTATTAGCCGAAGGAGATAAAGTATATGCCCGCTGGAAACAAACCGGCCACCATCTTACCAACCTGGATGGTTATGCCCCCACTGGCAAACCTTTAATTGAAATTGCGAGTGCGGTTTACCGGGTACAAAATGGAAAAATAGTAGAATACTGGATTCAAATTGATCGGTTTGGCTTTGAACAACAGCTAAAACAGCATGCAGGCAAATGAAACTGTACCTACGTTCATCCGCTAAGCTAATTAGATATTAAACTCAACCATTTAAAAGAATAAGTAAAATTTAGTATAAGAATTTCGAAAGTAGAAGACAAAAAAAGCCAAACGTTTCAAGTCTGGCTTTTCTTTATTTACTAAAACATACTTGCTTTAGCTTACACTATTTAATAACGGTATTTCAGTTCTTAGGTTACACTTTCTTGAAAAAGAATTTAAGTTTTTTTCAAGTTTATTTATTACGAAAAGCCAAGTACCGGATGTGGTTGGTAAGGCTCTTCTAACCGCTTAATTTCCGCCGGAGTAAGTTTAACTGATAAGGCTCCCACAGCGTCTTCCAGGTGACCAGGTTTACTCGCGCCAATAATGGGGGCAGTTACTATAGGCTTGGATAACAGCCAGGCTAAAGCCACTTGCGCGTTCGGAATACCATGTTCCTGGGCAATATCGTTCACTAAATTCGAAATATGAAAATCATCATCGCGGGTGTAAATAGATTTGCCAAAAGCATCGGTACGGGCCCGTTCGGTTTCATTACCGCCTTTGGTGCGTTTTCCAGTAAGTAAGCCTCGTGCCAATGGCGACCAAGGAATAACGGCTATTTTCTGATCTTGACAAAGAGGCAGCATTTCGCGTTCTTCTTCGCGGTAAACCAGATTGTACTGGGGCTGCATGGATACAAAACGCGTCCAGTTGTGTAAGTCGGCGGTGTAAAGCGCCTGGGCAAATTGCCAGGCAAACATCGAAGAAGCGCCAATGTACCGGGCTTTTCCTGCTTTAACCACATCGTGCAAAGCTTCTAAGGTTTCTTCTAAAGGCACCTCATAATCCCACCGGTGAATTTGATACAAATCTACGTAGTCGGTTCCTAAACGCCGCAGGCTCGCATCAATGGCGCTCATAATGTGTTTCCGCGATAAGCCTTTGTCATTTGGTCCGGGACCCATGGGCCCATGTACTTTAGTAGCTATTACTACGTCCTCCCGTTTAGCAAAATCCTTTAAAGCACGCCCAACTACTTCTTCGCTGGCTCCGTTGGTGTAAATATCAGCGGTATCAAAAAAATTAATTCCGAGCTCTAGTGCCTTTTGTATAAATGGCCGGCTTTGTTCTTCGTTTAAGGCCCAGGGCCAACGCTCAGTTGGGATACCGTAGGTCATACAACCCAGGCAAATTTTAGACACCTTCATGCCGGTGTTACCTAAGCGGATATATTCCATCTTTCGTGTTTCAGTAATTTTATTTATTTCAATTTAGTAAAACTTATACTTAGCCCGAGATTTCGGCGGTATTTAGCTGGTCTAATACCTTTATATCTTCCGGCGAAAGCTTTATTGAGGCTGCCTGAAAATTTTCTTCGAGGTGTTTAACTTTAGAAGTTCCGGGTATAAGTAAAATATTGGGAGCATGGTACAAGAGCCAGCTTAAGGCAATTTGTTGTTTAGAAGCGCCATGCTTTTGCCCGATTGTGTCTAGTTTAGCCAATGCTTTAGAATTGCCGCCGGCAAGTGGGTACCAGGGAATAAATGCCATGTTTTGCTGACGGCAATATTCCAGTTCTTCTTCCCATTTGCGGTTATCCACGCTGTACATATTCTGCACCGATACCACCTTAACGTATTCCTGGGCTTTTTTAATTTGATCAACGGTTACTTCCGAAAGACCTATGTGTTTAACCAAGCCTTCTTCCTGTACTTGCTGCAAAAACTCTAAGGATGTTTCGTAAGGTACTTCGGGGTCAACGCGGTGTAATTGATACAAATCAATTTGGTCTAGTTTTAATCGTTGTAAGCTTCCTTCCAGCGCTTCACGCAAATGGTCGGGGTGCGCGTTAATAGGCCATTGGTTTGGACCTGTACGCAATAAGCCGCCTTTCGTCGCAATTACTAAACCTGCTGGATAAGGATGTAAAGCTTCGGCAATTAACTCTTCGGATACGTGCGGCCCATAGCTATCGGCAGTATCGCTAAAATTAATTCCCAATTCAACAGTTCTTTGTAATACCCGAATGGCTTCTTCTTTATCCTGAGGTGGTCCCCAGATACCTTCTCCGGTAATACGCATAGCACCATACCCCATACGGTTAACAGTTAAATCACTACCAATCGTAAAATCGGCAGAAAAGGCGGATGTTGTTTCGCTAGCCATATTTTTTTACTTTTTAAGTTAAATTTAAAATGAACTTCGTTTTACGTACACCATAAGGAGGTGTTGATGCAAAAAAAATTCTTCTCGTTTACAGTCCAGAAGCAGATTTGTTTTAAGGTTATTAAAATGGATGTATGAATTTTTCTTTCTGAAACCTGACACAAGCCTATTCCTTTATTTGCAGTATAATTTAGAGCAGCATTCTTAATTTATATTTAAACAGGTGTGAGCATTGTAGTTTCAACTTAAACCAAATAGTAAAAAGAACCTTCGATTGTTCAAACCCGGCAGGTTTTGAAAACAGGATTGTCGGAAATAGAAGTTTAAAACAGTTTTTTCTACTTATTCCCCTTCTTCTGGCAGGATTTAGCCAATTTAGAATGCCTGTAGTAGTATTTTCTATAAGATTATAGTAGGTAATCTCCCTTTTTACCAACCAACCTCCTTCTTTTCTGCCGGTTAGTTACTTTCAGGATGACTAAAATGGAAGAAGTAGTTATCATCAAACTATTGTTCCGGCATGTTTTCGACATTCCCGTTTTTAATACCTACCGGGTTGGCTTCTTTTTAATATACTCTTATTATAATTAGTAAATACTACCTGGTATTAATTCCTACTATGAAAGATACGGGAGCGGCTTAGGTTCAATGAAATGTAAGAGAAGGTTTGTGTTGGTGGTTATCCTGGGTGTTTGTAGAGCTAAAATCAGGATAAAACCAAAAATTTTATCACCGATTTTAGTAAAAGTAATTAGATAAGATAATAAAAAAGTAAAATATAAAGGCAGAGTGAAGCTAGCTGAGCAGCCAAGCCTCTGCTTCTGCATCTGTTTCAAAGACTTCAATTTGCAAGTAAGGCTGCGCTAGCCGGAAAAACTTTTCGAAGGACCTTTGGCCATAAACCCCGGGTGCCAGAACGTGCGCGAAGTGAATAACTCCCAAGGCGTTTGCTTCCATTACCCACTTGTTCCCCAGATATAATGCACCTTCGTCCCAGGGACCAATTAATTCTTTGTTGCTATTTAAAATAGCCATGCATGGTTCTTTACGCAACATAGATAAAACCAAATTGGCCCCTAGCATAATAGCCTCCAAGGATTGAATGCCAATCCAGTTGGCGAAAATGTACGAATTAGCGCCTTTTCTTTGTGCCTCAAAAAACAAGTCGCCGTTTACTTTTTTTAATTCATTTCTCTCCATTAAAGCTTAATAATTCTGTCGATCTTGTTTTCATGCGTTGGTTCACGATCAATAGTTTAATTCAATAAAGCACTTTTTCGGTGGATAAAAAATTTTTAATAGCCTCTATAGTTTCTTCTGGAGCACTTAAGTTAGGGCAATGCCCGGTGGCATTTAGTATTACTAAATTACTATTGGCTATACTTTGTTTCATATAGTTTCCTACTTCTAAGGGCGCAATTACATCATTCTGACACTGCAGAATTAAAGATGGAACCTGAAGTTTTTTTAAATCGGCCCGGTTATCAGAAAGAAAAGTAAGCCTGGCAAAATTCCGGGCTATTTCTTCGTTACTCCGGCAGAAACTGGCTGCCAGTTCTTCGCTCCATTCGGGCTTCTCGGCATTTCCCATTATAACCGGGGCCATTGCCACCGACCAGGCTAAATAGTCACTATCCAACGATTCCAGTAAATTGTTAATGTCCTCCTGAGCAAATCCACCGGAATAATCGGTATCATTAATGTAGCGCGGCGATGGAGCAATCAAGATTAATTTCTGAAAAAGATGCGGGGCAGTAATAGCCGCTAGTACTCCAACTATGGCACTTACGGAATGTCCTACAAAAATTATATCTTTTATATTTAACGCATTTGCTACTTCTAAAATATCATCGGCGTAAGCTTGCAAAGAATCGTACTTCTGAGCGGTATATGCCGAAACATCGGATTTTCCGAACCCCATTTGATCCAGAAGAATAATTTTATAATTCTCTTCAAATGCAGGTGTAACAAAACGCCACATATTTTGGTCGCAACCATAGCCATGGGCAAATAGAATGGGAGTTTCACCTTTCCCTTTAGCGGTTACATTATTTCTTTTGAGCACATCTTCCATAATATAAAAACTTGGTTAAAAAAGAGAGATGTTAAGCGAATTGAAAAAGCTAAGATAAAAATTTAGTAATTTTTATCCATTTAGTCTAAAGCTGCTTGCAAAACAAGTTCAAGTATAAAACTTAGACAGTAAAGGAGTAATAATGAATTATAACTTTAATGTATATTCTTTATTTGTTTCAATAAAAACTAGTTTAAATAATAAAACACTTAATATACTTACTTACGAGATTTTACTAGAAAAGTCCTTCTAAAACGTAACAATATGGTAAATTTAAGTATTTAAGAGTTCATGTAACTGAAATAGATTTTATTATATACTAACGCAGTTGCTTTTATATTATTTGGGTTTATTCCTTAGTTGCGGTAATTCAAACAACTAAACCAAATCCTGTTTACAAAAAATTAATCTGCAGCCACTCATTGCTCCAATGGAGCCGGCGCTGGCACCCTGAACTTAATAAGGAATTTAACAATGCTTACCTCGAAGATGCAAACGAATAATTAGTAGCTGGCTGTACCCTAGCCTATAAAAGTTATCATCCGGATTGGTCAAGCTTATTTAACGATGTAACTTTTCAGGCAAGTTGGGTTTTGCTGCGATATGATTGTAATTAGATAATCAACAATTACCTTTCTTTAGAATTAAAGCAATAGTTATAGTCTAAAAAATAAGGTTGGTAAGGAGTAGTTCTGCTAATCAGGTTATAAGCAGAATTACTAAATTTTCTATTTTAGGATGGGGTACCCAAGTAAAATTTATAGGCTTGTCTGAAGGATAAAAATAATTTGTACAGAATAAAACTAGGTAGTGATGAATTAAGCTAAAGATTTGGTAGCAATTCCGATGTAAAAATAACTGGCCACTTTAGGTACTCCTGCATATTCTTTCCGGAGTTTACTAAACTGAAAGCCGGCCCCGGCAATAAGCGCTTCTATATTCCGGTCGAGATGACAACCATCCGCAATAACTTTTTGAACGGGCGTGAGCCGGTGTTGCCATTTTTGTACCTGCGGTTCGTTACTTAGGCCATGCTCTACAAATAAAAACTGGCCTTCCGGTTTAAGCACCCGGTAAATTTCTATTAAAGCTTTGCTCACTTCCACAATGCTACAAAGAGTCCAGGCGCTTACTATTGTATCAAAAGTAGCATCCGGAAAAGGCAGTTGCTCCGCATTTATGGTATGATAGTTAACCTGAATAGAAGATTGAGCAATGTTTTTCTGAGCTAAATTTTTCATACCATCGTTCACCTCCACAATATTAATTTCTTTAATATTGGCCGGGTAAAAAGGCAAATTTAAACCAGATCCAAATCCAATTTCCAGTATTTTCCCATAAGCATGGTTTAGTAATTCTGCCCGGTAAGGAGGAATAGCCTTAATAGACATAAATTTATTCATTAACCACGGTGAAACATATTTCGAAAATATACCCATCTTATTTAAATTATATTTTTAGAATTCTGTATAAAGCTAATTTTTTAGATAGTTCAAATTTAAAATCGTTAAAGCTTAATAGAAAAAGCTTTTTTCCGGTTGATGGGACAATTTTAACGAGGAATATTTGCAATATAAATTCTATTTAAAGAAAGTTTAGCTTTATCTTCCTAGTCCTATATCTTACTCTTTATAATCTTAATTTCGTGGCAATATTTTATAAAAAGAGGAGCTTAAGTATTTAAACAGAATATGAAATTAGATGGTGGTAAAAAATTATTATCTGGATTTGTAGAATAGAATAACAAGGTTAAGAACCTATTTTTAAGACTTACTTTTAAACTGTTCGAGCCAGTCCAAAGCGCTTGCACGATCCGTAAACAAGCGGGTAGGGTTTTTCGGTTTATTAACCATAATATAAAAATTAGCCATCATTTTCAGCATGGGCGAGTTTACTACCATGCCACTGGCTACAACTAATTCGTTGCCCTCGTTGGCCATATAGTCGCGGGCTTCTTTAGTAGTTTCTTTTACTTCCGTAATATCAAATAAGCAGGGGTAGGCGGTGTTTTTAAAAAAAATAATCCGGTCTTGTACAGCAGTTTTTGCTATAAGTAGGTCCAAAACATTCAGCTTTTTGTAGTAGGCCTGGAAAATACCGTTTTGTAAAATCATGGTCACATAAGTTGTATCTTTCTTCCTTACTCCGCTATCTCCTTCAAATGGTTCCATTTAACTATCCTATAACATGCAACATGACAATATTCATTAATAAAAAGTGAAATATTAAGCATTTCTAAGACTAATTTTTGGGGACCTACGAACAATTTTCTTAGGGTTAGGCAATAAATTTATTACTTCTAACTACCTTAAATATCCTTAATTAAATGACGGAGCTAAGGTAAAGGAATTAAAGTGTTTTCCTCATAAACTTCATACATATTATATAATTTACTAACTTATAGACACTTACTATTAAATTAATTTTCTTTCGTCTAAGACTGATTACCTATCTAAATAACTTACCTTTTCGTACTAAAGAAGCTGTTTAAAAGAACTTTCTCATAAAATTACTGGCTTTAACCTTTGTAAAAACCTTATAAATAAGGCACATCACTTATTTGCCAGATCTTTATTAATGGACTTTATCTAACTCTAATTTACCAAATAGAATTCTTAAATACGGATTATTACAGCCATAGCTTGTTTCAAAAGCACTGCCAAGCTTAAGTAGATTTTCTTTAAAAAAGAGACTATATATCTAATTATTTTAATAAATACGGATTTTGTTAAGTAGCCTGAACCAGGTTAAATCATCTGTTGTACCTTCAAATTGAAATTAGAAGTGGAATAATTTAAGAAATAAGGAGCGTAAGAAAATATAAAAACTTTATTTCAGAAGCAATGGTAAATAGACTAGAAATAACTTGTAGGAGACATTACCGTTGAGAATTTTCCTGCTAACCGTCAAGTAAATTTAGTTAATCCTTTAAAACTGAAAATGTATCAATTAAGTGTACTGTTTTTAGGTTGGGATTTTTTTTCTGAAGTAGCTAATGGATCAGAAACTAATAGCTACTGGATGGCTAAAGCTATGTCTACTCAACTGGCTATATCTTTAATTTTACCAAAAGCAAACCCGGATGTAGTTCCAGATAATATAAATGTAACGGGGTTAAATAATATAAATTTTGATTCATATTCTTCTGGCAGCCGTTTACCGAAAGCTCAACCTTTTGCCGAGGCCGATTACATTCGGCAGGAAATCCCCCTTTATGGCTCTCCAGACAAACCTGAGAATCAACGGAGTTATTTAAAGGAAAGAAGGCCTGATTTTATTAATTTAAAGGAAACTGTTTCTGAAAACAGCAGTGATGGTTCTAAAACTAAAATCATCAATATTTTTGATTCTGTCAATTGGGATACACTAACCGTAGATTCTCAAACCATAGAATATGCCCGATTTGCAACTCGGTTTGCCGCCGATCGCTCTTACGATTTAATTTTTGCCTCTAATTGGTTGACTTATTTAGCGGGGATCGAGCTACAGTTAGTTACAAGTAAACCTTTGGCTATTTATATACCAAGTTTATCCCAGGATCACAGTGATCTCAATAACCAAGGTTGGAAATACGAATTAGAAAAAATGGCTATTAAACGGTGCGATTATATATTTACTCCTAACTCTGCTATTGCTAGCAATATTAAAGCAGGCTACCAGGTTTCACTCGATAAAATTTTCAATTTAGATTCTACTATGAAAGGAGCAAAAACTGATTTAAAATCGTTTAACAATACTATCCCACTAGATAACGCCGGAAATTACATTTTTCAAAATAACTTTGTTCCAACAGATAACCTAATTACATCTGAAAACCCGCTCTTGGAATGGGAAATTCAGGCCAATAAAATAGTTAAAATATTGACTGACAGATTTAAACTGACAACCAAGTAAAAATTTAACAGGTTTAAAGCCGTTTGAATAAGCCAATTTTAGAAAACTTACTTAGTGGTGACTTAGTATTATTTTGTGATTGTAACTAAATAGTAGACGGCTAATAATAACACTGATGTATTAAAGTATACCATGTATAAGTAAGAAATAAGGCTTACTTAATTTTACTAATTTAGTGGGGTTCTAAAAATTTATTTTTAACATATTCTTACCATCCAAATCTCTCTCCATTACTCACCTACTATCAAACCAATATTCGGTATACCAAACAAAAAAAAATGTACTTTACCACTATAATCAAATCAATTTAACTAACTAAAGAATTAAGAAAAGTATAGTACCCTTAATGTCACGGGAACATTCATATTATTTTAAAATTAATGCGTTAATCTTTACCATTTAAAAAAATTAAGAACTTTGATTAGTTGATTGGTAATGTTGTAAGTTTTATTGAATATTAGATGAAATTTTTTATTATATTCTTAATATTCAATGTTAAATTATTTGTCTGTGAAATCAATTTGATGTAGTTTTGCTGCTAGCATGATAAAGGCGATAGTAAGATATCTTTTAAGCCTGAGTATACTCCTGTTAAGTGTATATAGTACTCTGTATGCACATTCATATCAAGAGTGTATATGCCATGCTTCCAAAAAGGTTCTTTTTAAGTCTGAACGAGCCACTTTTGGCTCCTTGCACAATAGCCAGACCCTGCTCCTCAAGTCTACTTTATCCAGCACAGAAAAAGAGACCTGTAAAATTATTGCTGCCGAAATTGAAGAAGAGAAACATGATTATATTTCTTTTAAGAAATTTTTAGAAGGCAGTAGTTACTTTACTTCTCTATTTTACGCTCTGGCATTTGGCTTCTTAAGCTTCCTCTTCCTAAAATGTTTACCTTCCTGTAAGCATTCTATTTATTTCTCTTCTTATAAGTGGTACCTCTTATTCCGGGTTTTCCGGATTTGATTCAAACTGCAATCAGGCAAATTAAACTTGCCTATTTATTAATCCATTAATTACTATTTACCTGCGTCTACTAGCACTTAGCTGAAAAGATGCACCCGTGTATTTCTTATTTTACCATCCTTTTAAGGCTTGGAATCCTGTATTTGTGATATACACAACCCAAATAAAATTTATTAAAATCCTTATATCTTTTTAAAAGCTTAACTAACATGAAGAGAATTTTCATGCTCTTGGGCTTGTGTGCCTTACTAGGCTATACAAGCTGTCAATCGCAAAAAGTAGAAAAGGAAGAGGAAACTAAATTCCTGGTTTCCAGCCCTTTAAAAAAAGACACCTTGATTACCAAGGAATACGTTAGTCAAATCCGGGCGATAAGCCATATTGAAGTAAGAGCTTTGGAAAAAGGTTACTTACAGAAAATTTTTGTAGACGAAGGACAGTCTATAAAAAAAGGGCAATTAATGTTTCAAATTATGCCCGTTATGTATGAGGCAGAACTGCAAAAAGCCCAAGCAGAAGCCAGTTTTGCGGACATTGAATATCAAAACACCCTCAAGCTTGCCTCCGGTAATGTGGTGTCGCCTAATGAATTGGCGATGGCCAAGGCAAAATTAAATAAAGCCAAAGCTGAAGTAACCCTGGCCCAGGTTCATTTAGGATTCACACAAATAAGAGCTCCTTTTGATGGCATCATGGACCATTTTCAGGTAAGGCTGGGTAGCTTGGTAGACGAAGGCGATTTGCTTACTACCCTTTCCGATAATAGTAAAATGTGGGTTTATTTTAATGTGCCTGAAGCTGAATATCTGGATTACAAAACCACCCAGCAAAGCAATAACATAACAAAAGTTAAACTCGAAATGGCAAACCAACAGGTATTTGATTACCCTGGAGAAGTTCAAACCATTGAAGCAGATTTTAACAACGAAACAGGAAATATTGCTTTTCGGGCAACCTTCCCAAATCCCAAAGGACTGTTACGGCATGGCGAAACGGGTAACATATTAATGGCAGTGCCAATGAAAAATGCCTTGATGATTCCGCAGAAAGCCACTTTTGAAGTTTTAGATAAAAAGTACGTGTATGTAGTGGATAAGGGCAACGTGTTACGATCAAGAGAAATTACAGTAGCAGCGGAAATGCCGCATATTTATGTGGTTCAAAAAGGTTTGGCTGAAGATGATAAGATCCTGCTGGAAGGTTTACGTTTAGTACGGGAAAATCAAAAAATTCAGTCCAAGTTCTTAGAGCCTCAGACTGCCATGTCGCAATTAGAGTTGTATGCGGAATAATTTAAATATCCTAAAAAGCAGAAGACATGTTTAGTAAATTTATGCATAGACCCGTATTTGCAATAATAATATCGGTCATTATAGTTTTTGTTGGTGGCCTGGCCATCCGGCAATTGCCCATTTCTCAATTCCCGGATATTGCTCCCACCACCGTAAATATTTTTATAGCTTATCCTGGATCTAGTGCCGATGTACTGGTAAAATCAACCCTGATTACCTTAGAGCAGGCGATAAACGGCGTTGAAGGTATGCGTTATATTGCTACGGATGCCACTAGTGCCGGTGAGGCTACCCTCCGGATTATTTTTGAACCGGGAACCAACCCCAACGATGCGGTAATTCGAGTCAAGACGAGGGTGGACCAGGTGATGCCCCTCTTGCCCGAATTAGTTCAGCGGGAAGGGGTTGTAATTACCCCTATCCAGCCAAGTATGTTGATGTACGTCAATCTCTACTCTAAGAGTAAGAGTATGGACGAAAAGTTCTTATTCAACTACGCTACCGTTAAAATGATCCCGGAAATACAAAGAACCAAAGGGGTAGCCCGGGCTCAGATTTTAGGTAGCCGCCGCTACGCTATGCGCGTTTGGTTAAATCCGGACCGTATGCGGGCTTATAAAATTTCCGTGGAAGAAGTAATGGAAGCTTTAGGCGAACAAAGTATAATTGGTCGACCAGGCCGGTTAGGTCAAAGCTCCGGTATTGCCGCTCAATCCTTGGAATATGTGCTCACCTACAAAGGTAGATATAACAAACCCGAAGAGTATGACAATATCATAATCCGGGCTAATGCCGAAGGGGAAAGCATCCGCCTGAAGGACATCGCCACTGTGGAATTAGGAAGTGAGTTCTTTGATATTTATTCTAACCTGGATGGTAAACCATCGGCTGCTATTGTATTAAAGCAAAACTATGGCAGTAATGCCAGTGATGTAATTGCCGAAGTAAAAGCCAAGCTGGAAGATATGAAAACTTCTTTTCCTCCGGGAATGGACTACAAAATCAGCTATGACGTTTCTCAGTTCCTGGATGCTTCTATTGAGCAGGTAATTGATACCTTGCGCGACGCGTTTATTCTGGTTGCCATTGTAGTATTCATATTCCTGGGCGATTGGCGCTCTACTTTAATCCCGATTCTGGCGGTACCGGTATCTTTGATTGGGGCTTTTTTTGTTATTCAGTTTTTTGGATTATCCATTAACCTGATTACTTTATTCGCCTTAGTATTGGCCATTGGTATAGTAGTAGATAATGCCATTGTGGTAGTGGAGGCAGTGCACGCCAAGATGGAAGAAAAGGATTTATCTCCCTATAAAGCCACTTTGGAAGTATTGCGGGAAATTGGAGGTGCTATTATAGCAATTACCCTGGTAATGACCGCCGTATTCGTTCCATTGGTATTCATGACAGGTCCAGTGGGTATTTTCTATCGGCAGTTTTCCATTACCATGGCTAGCTCCATTGTAATTTCGGCGGTAATAGCCCTTACGCTCACTCCGGTATTATGCGCCATGTTATTAAAAAATAATCATGGTAAACCTAAAAGGAGAAATCTGCTTTCCAGAGCACTGGACGGTTTTAACAATTGGTTCGAAAGACTTACCGGCCGATATGTGCGCTTGTTACGATCAATTGTTAGCAGAAGATGGCTTACTTTCGGTATTTTACTGGCATTTGGCCTGGGTATTTTCTACGAAAATAAAATTTTACCCGCCGGATTTATTCCGAACGAAGACCAGGGTACTATCTATGCCATTATCCAGACACCTCCCGGTTCTACTTTAGAAAAAACCAACCAGGTATCACAACGTCTGCAAAAGATTTGCGAAGAAATTGATGGCGTGGAATCGGTATCTTCTTTGGCCGGTTACGAGATTATGACCGAAGGACGGGGCTCTAATGCGGGTACTTGTTTGATTAACTTAAAAACCTGGTCAGATCGCAAACATACCTTGAAGGAAATCATGGAGGAATTAGAAGAGAAATCAAAAGGCCTTGGCGCTGTGGTAGAATTCTTCGAACCACCAGCTATTCCGGGTTTTGGTTCGTCCGGTGGTTTTTCTATGCGCTTGTTAGATAAAAATACTGATACTGACTACCATGAGTTTGATATGATCAATCAACAGTTCATGGATAATCTGCGCAAGCGTCCGGAACTCACGGGCTTATTTACTTTTTTTGCCGCTAATTATCCGCAGTATGATTTAGAGATAGATAATAATCTAGCCATGCAAAAAGGGGTGTCTATTGGTAAAGCCATGGAAAACCTTAATATTTTAATTGGTAGTACCTACGAACAAGGGTTTATCAAGTTTAATCAGTTTTTCAAAGTGTACGTGCAATCTGACCCTAAATTCAGGAGGCTTCCATCGGATCTTTTAAACCTTTTTGTGAAAAATGACCAAGGCGAAATGGTGCCTTACTCCGCTTTCATGAAACTCAAAAAAACGCAGGGACCTAATGAAGTTACCCGTTTCAACTTGTACAATTCAGCCGCTATTCAGGGCCTTCCAGCAGGTGGGTATACCACGGCAGATGCTATACAAGCCATTCAGGAGGTAGCCGCTAAGACCTTGCCGAAAGGGTATGATATTGCCTGGGAAGGTCTTTCTTACGATGAATCTATCCGGGGAAATGAATCTCTTTATGTTTTCATGGTTGTACTGTTGTTCGTGTACTTTGTGTTAGCAGCCCAGTACGAAAGTTTTATTATTCCGTTTGCGGTAGTGCTTTCCTTGCCGGTTGGGGTATTTGGTTCGTTTATGTTGTTAAAGATAATGGGATTGGAAAACAACATTTATGCGCAAATCGGGCTTATCATGTTGGTTGGTCTGTTAGGGAAAAATGCCGTGCTTATCGTAGAATTTGCCGTTCAGAAACGACAACAGGGAGAAACAATTTTAAATGCCGCCATAGAAGGTGCCCGGGTTCGTTTCCGTCCTATTTTAATGACTTCCTTTGCCTTCGTTGCCGGATTGATACCGTTGATTAATGCCACAGGTGCAGGTGCTATTGGAAACAGAACAATCGGTGCTTCTGCCCTCGGTGGTATGTTATTCGGAACAATTTTCGGGGTTATCCTTATTCCTGGATTGTACTACATCTTCGCCCGTATGGCAGATGGCCGTCACCTGATTAAAGATGAACATGAAACGCCTTTAACCGAAGATTATCTTTATGCCATTGACAGTATTCCCCAAGTTACAGAAAGTGAAAACCATGTTTAAGAAAAGTAAATTAAAATGGGTGGGAATAGCTGTTATTTCCCTAACCTATACGGCTTGTAAAACTCCCGCTATAGTGGAGAAAACAGCTAATACAGCATTACCTGCGAGTTTCAATAACTCGCAGGATACTACCAATATGGCTGCAATGAAGTGGAAGGAATTCTTTACCGATTCTAACCTGACTTCTTTGATTGACATGGCCCTGCAAAATAACCAGGAGTTAAATATTACTTTACAGGAAATTCAAGTTGCTCAAAATGAAGTAAGGGCGAGAAAAGGAGAGTATTTACCTTTTGTTGGTTTAAGAGCCGGAGCCGGGGTAGATAAAGTAGCCCGATACACCAATATAGGTGCGATGGAAGCTACCACCGATATTAAACCAGAAAAAGAAATGCCGGAACCACTCCCAGATTTTATGGTAGGTGCCTACGCGACCTGGGAGTTGGATATTTGGCATAAACTGCACAATGCCAAAAGAGCGGCTTTAAGCAGGTATCTGTCTAGCGTGGAAGGCAAAAATTTTATGATTACTAACCTGATTTCCGAAATTGCTAATTCGTACTTTGAATTATTAGCTTTAGATAATCAGTTGGCGATTGTAAGACAAAACATTGAGATCCAGAATAACGCGCTTAAAATTGTTAAGCTCCAGAAAGAAGCAGCAAAGGTTACCGAGTTAGCAGTACGCCGGTTCCAGGCTCAGGTACTCAATACTCAAAGTTTGCAGTACGACCTTCAGCAAAGAATCACAGAAACGGAAAATAGAATTAATTTTTTGGTAGGTAGGTATCCGCAGCCTATTCAAAGAAATAATCAGGCTTTTGATAATCTAATACCGCAAACCATTCAGGCCGGTATTCCCGCGCAGTTATTATCTAACCGGCCAGACATAAAGCAGGCTGAACTGGAACTGGTAGCTGCTAAGTTGGACGTTAAAGTAGCTAAAGCAATGTTTTATCCTTCCTTAGGTATTTCCGCTGGTATAGGTTACCAAGCCTTTAATCCAAGTTTTCTGCTGAAGCCTGAATCATTGTTGTATACGCTTGCCGGAGACTTAGCGGCGCCACTGGTGAACAGGAATGCAATTAAATCCGTTTATAATAGTGCGAATGCTAAGCAAATCCAGGCTGTTTACAACTACGAGCGTACCATTCTAAACGCCAACATAGAGGTAATTAATCAATTGGCAAAGATCAATAACTTAGGGAAATTCTACGATTTAAAATCACAAGAAGTAGAAGCCTTAAATCAATCCATTGATATTTCAAACATTCTCTTCACATCAGCCAGAGCTGATTATATGGAAGTACTATTGACCCAGCGGGATGCTTTAGAATCCAGATTTGATCTGGTGGAAACCAAAATGCAGCAATTGAATGCCATGGTCAATATTTACCGGGCACTTGGCGGCGGCTGGAACCAATAATTAAATTAGTAATTTCTTAATAAATTATTAGTTCTTAAAGAGCAGTGCCATTGTACAATTTTGTACAATGACCCTGCTCTTTTTCTATTATAAACAAATCTCCTCTTCCTAAAAGGTAAAGGTAAAATCATTTTTTAATTAAAAAGATACACTAAAAACCATGGATTTTTAAGATTGGTAGAGAGCTATTCCTAAGCTGGATTTAATCAAAGTAATACTTATCCATTAGCCTTTATAAATTGAGTTTTTAGTAAATAAATTAAAGTAAAGGGATATTATTTTTAGTGCAGATTTCGAGAATAGATTCTGGCCAAATGCTGGATTGTACCTCGCCAATGTGAGCTTTGCGCAGGAAAAACATGCACAGCCTTGATTGACCAATGCCGCCCCCAATAGTTTGAGGTAATTCGTTTTGCAGTAACATTTGGTGCCACATTAACTTTTTCCGGTCTTCGCAGCCAGCAAGGGCTAGTTGGTTTTGTAGTGCCGTTGGGTTTACGCGAATTCCCATCGAAGAAAGCTCGAAAGAACGTTGTAGTACTTCGTTCCATACCACAATATCGCCATTTAAGCCTTTGTAATTACCTTCCGTAGGCGAGGTCCAATCGTCATAATCCGGGGCACGGCCGTCGTGTTTTTCCCCGTTTTCTAGAGGTCCTCCAATTCCGATTATAAATATCGCCCCAAACTCCTTAGCCGCCCGGTCTTCTCTTTCTTTTGAGCTTAAATCCAGGTATTGGTCTTGTAAGTCCTGCGCTTGAATATAAGTAATCTTGTCGGGTAGTATTGGTGCTAATTCCGGGTATTCTTCATAAAGCAAGTATTCGGTCCTTTTCATTACCGAATAAATTTTGTGAACAATACGTTTAAGAAAATCCAGGTTTCTTTCTTCCTCGGTAATAACCCGCTCCCAATCCCACTGGTCTACGTACAAAGAATGAATATTATCCAGGTCCTCGTCCGGACGAATGGCATTCATATCGGTGTACAAACCATAACCTTCCGGTATTTGCAGTTTTTTTAAATTCCACCGTTTCCATTTCGCCAGCGAATGCACAATTTCAGCTTGGGTTTCCTGCATACATTTTATCGGGAAACTTACTGGTCTTTCAATGCCGTTTAAATCATCGTTGATACCTGTACCTTTTAGCACAAAGAGAGGCGCTGTAACCCGTCGTAACCGTAATTCAGCAGAAAGCTGGTGCTCGAATATATCTTTTGTAAGCTTTATAGCTTTTTCGGTACGGGTAGGATTTAAAATAGACTTATAATGTGGTGGAATAAATACCTGATTACTCATGACAAGAATTAAATAATAACTTAAAAATAAATCTAGCTAAAAATTTAAAGGAAGCAAGGAGTGCTAATGCTATAATGCAAGAAAGGAAATTAAAATTAAAGTTTTTACATCTTTCTTTAGGAGTCGTTCTCTTATCTTCCTAATAAATATGAATTCTATTCTTTTATTTTATAGAGGACTAATTGATGATTATTAAAATGTTGGCAGGAAGTTAATCTCTATATTAAACCTTTTAGGAAGTAATTTAGCTTAACCAGAAAAATATTTGCCTTATAAGATTTAGTTTAAAAGCTTAACTATAGTATTTGTGATTATCAGCTTAATTCTTAAAAAGGACTTTATCAGGTCTAATGATTTTAATTAGATTAGCTTACTAAGCTATGTTTATCAATTTGGGTGCAAACAAAAAAGCACTTATAAGATTAATTCTTATAAGTGCTTGATTTTGAAGAGCCCCCTGTCGGAATCGAACCAACGACCTACTGATTACAAGTCAGTTGCTCTACCAGCTGAGCTAAGGAGGCTTTTACTAAATTATTGCTCCGTGTTTGTAAGCGGATACAAAATTAGTAACTCCAATTAATAATCCAAATCTCTTAGTTAAGTATTCGGGCAGTTTTTTTCAAATACCTGAAAATCAAAAAGAATAATTATTAAGAGCGGATTGCCCGTAGTTGTTTTTTCAGCACATTCATCCGGGAAGTAGCATCTTCGATGCGTTGCTGGTATTCTTCGCGTAATTTTTCGGCGTTTTTAGACCGGGCAAAAAATTCAATATTGGTGCGTAAGGTACTAATATCGTTTTCAAGCGTACTGATTTCTTTCCGGATGTTTTGCTCTTTCTGATATAATTTATGCGAAGCATCCGGATGGTGACGTAGTCGGTCTAGTTGAAGTTGAAAGGCTATTTCATTTCTTCTATCGTAACTCATATCCGGAATCGTATCCAGGTATTTCTGCAACAGATCAAAAAAGCGTTCTTCTAGTTTCCCGTTTATCCGTTGGCCAGGTTCCTCAAAATTGCGCCAATCGGCGAGCAGTTGATTAAACTCTTCCAGAGAACCAGCAGTAGTAGAAGGAGTACTTAACCGAGTGGACAGTTTATCGTAAAAGGCTGATTTCTCGGAAGCAGCGCGTTCCAGTTCTGCTTCTTTTTGCTGTTGCTGATTTTGCTTGCGGTCGAAAAACTCGTTGCAAGCCGCTCTAAAACGATTCCAGATTTTGTCGGAATACTTATCTGGTACCCGGCCTATGGTTTTCCATTTTTTCTGTAACTGAATTAAACGCTCTTTAGTCTCCTCCCAATCTGTACTGTCTTTTAATGCTTCGGCTTGTTCGCATAACTCGGTTTTGTGCCGGAGATTCTGCATTTTTTGTTCGTCGAGCTGTTTAAAGAAAGCATTCTTGTGCTGGTAAAAAGCTTTGTAGCAGCTCCAGAAACGGCGGTTTACATCATCGGCATTTTCTTTGGGTACCAACCCTATACTATCCCACTGATCTTTTATCTTCTGGATTTCATCGGTTTTATCGCGCCAATCATTAATGCGGTCTGAGTTAAAGGTTTGGTAAGGAGCTACAATTTCGAGTACGTTTAATTTGCGCTGCAAATTTTCCTGTTCCTGCGCTTTCCGAACGTTTAAATATTCTTTCTTACGTTCGTGAATCCTTTCTGAAGCTTGAATAAAACGCTCCCAAATACCATCGCGCGCCTCATTAGGTACCGGACCAATGTTTTTCCATTCTTCGTGTAAATGTCGTAATTCCTGTAAGGAAGCATTAATAGAAGGGTTGGCCAATAAAGCTTCTGCCCGCTCGCACAACTGTATTTTTTGTTGTAAATTTTTCTTGCGGTCGAGTTCTTTCAGCTCAAAGAAAATGCTGCGGTTGTTGTAAAATTTATCTAATAAAGCGTGGTACGAATTCCAAAGCTGTTGGGCATCAGAAGTTGGCACCGCTCCTATGGCTTTCCATTCGCTTTGGATAGTCTTGAGTTTGTCGGCACTATTTTTTGTTTCTGCTGCCTCTACTAAAGCCCGCAATTGTTCGAGTAATTCGTTTTTGCGCTTTAAATTCTTTTCTTTCTGCTCTTCTTCGTTTTTCAGCTCGCGGTTGCGGTTTTCCCTGAATTGCTGAAACCCACGTTCAATTTCCTGATTTTCAGAACTGTTGTTAAAAGCAAAATCTCCGGCATCTCCCCCATCGGCCACAAACTTCTCTAAAGCATCGTGTTTCTCAGTGGCTACCCGCAACTCATACTGCCGGTACATCTCAAAAATTTGCCGGGCATTTTTCCTTGGGTCAGATGTTTTATAAGCTTTTAGCAGTTGCTTTTTTAATTCGGGTGCCGGTAAGGTACTATAATCAATTTCCGGAATATAATCGTCGGAATGCGCTTCATCGGGGTGCTCCACCGAATCATGCTCTATAATGCCCGCCTCCGGATTAACGTTTTCTGTTTGTACGGGGGCGGCCTCCTGGGTTGGAATTACCCCGGCGGTACTCATAGCTGATGAACTAGCAGCATCCTCATTTATGGCAGCAGGTGCCGCATTGGCTCCTGCATCTGCATCAGAAGATTCTACGGCATCCGAAATTGTTTCGCTAAATGGCTCATCCGGCGCAATGTCGTTGCTGCTGCTTAAATCCCCTTCAAAACCTGATACTTCGTCGGCCTGGTTTACCACGCTGCTTTCAATAGGTGGCACTTCAAAGCTGACGGAACCTGTTGGTTTTTCCGCCTGAACAGGTTCCTGGGCAGGAGTACTAACCTCCGAACTTTCGGTAGAATTTACTAAATCAGTTACTCCAGTTGTTGTTGCGGAACTATCGGCAGTATTTTCTTTCACTATTTCCGATTGCGGCTCCGGCATAGGATCTACCAGATCCGGATTTGGGGTACCGCCTACCGATTGAGGTATTGTTTTATCGCGGGCATTTAATTCGGCTAATCTTCTCTCTAAAATCTCCTGCGGATTACCACCATCTGAACGAGGATTGGATTGAATGTTATCGTTACCGGAGGATGGACTATTTTTCTCGTTTTCTAACATGCTATCTATGCTTATTTACAAAGCCGATTGGTTTAATTTAAACTTGGATCAATGGGGTAATTCGACAATATTTTGTATTTACCACCCATTTCTTTTAATATATCGCGCCAGAGTGAATCGGTATTTAAGTTAAATAATTTATCAGTTGCTGAATTATTCACAATCCACACGTTATTTTTTATTTCATCGTTTAATTGACCGGCTGTCCACCCGGAATAACCGAGAAAGAACCGGATATCATCCGTATCTATGCTGCCATTACTTAATAAATATTTAAGCTGTTCAAAATCTCCGCCCCAAAAAACGTTTGATCCTAAAGTTATCGATTCATTTAATAACGAAATCTGATGGATGTAATGCAATGTATTATGCTCCATTGGACCACCTATATGTAATTCCATATCAAAGTTAAGCTGTTCTAATTCGGGAACATCACTTAGTCTTAGATCCGTTTTACGGTTCAGAACCAGCCCAAAAGATCCTTCTTCGTCGTGTTTGCAAACCAATACTACGGTACGCTCAAAATTAGGGTCGCCTAAAAAAGGCTCAGAAATAAGAATACTGCCACTTTTAACTTTCGTCATAATTCAAATTAGCTTCGGAAGACTATTGTTTTAAAAGGTCATGAATTAACCTTTCGCTTTACGCTATTTTGAGGTTAATAGTAGCAGTAATTTGAAAAATAATCTACTTTGTACGAATTATTTTCTCAAATTTGGACAGTTCTGGCGTTAAATACTTAAATCAATCCGTTTACCATTAGAAAGAATTAAGATTTTAGGGTGCAAAATACTAAAATTTTCGGAGTAATGCGATATAATTTAGAAAAATTAGCATTTTAAGCTTGATAAAATATGAATATTATAATATATATGAGTTTAACTGTTGACCTTGCCAGTATCCGGAAGAACTATTCTTTGCAACAATTAAATGAAAATAGTGTTGCTGCTGATCCTTTCCAACAGTTTAATGTTTGGTTACAAGAGGCTATTCAGGCAGCCTTACCCGAACCTACAGCTATGGTTCTCGCCACGGCAAACCAGGCAGGTATTCCATCTGCACGGGTTGTTTTACTCAAAAAAGTAAATCCGGAAGGATTTCTCTTTTTTACGAACTATCTCAGCCACAAAGGGCAAGACATGGCTCTTAACCCAGCGGTGGCACTTACTTTTTTCTGGCCCGAGTTAGAACGCCAGGTACGGATGGAAGGTACCGTAGAAAAAGTAACCGAATCTGAATCAGATGAATATTTCTGGAGCCGGCCACTTGGCAGCCAGGTAGGTGCCTGGGCTTCGCCGCAAAGTAAACAAGTAACCAGCCGGCAAGAACTGGAAGAGGCAAACCAACTCTACACAGATAAGTTCGCGGGTTTAACCCAAATACCGCGCCCCGAACATTGGGGAGGGTATCTGGTGCGGACACATTTAATAGAGTTTTGGCAAGGTCGCCCGAACCGCTTGCACGATCGTATTGTGTATACCCAGGAATCAGCAAACGCTGAATGGCAAATTTCGCGGCTGGCTCCTTAATTATAAATCTTCCTTAGTACCAGAATTATTTATAGCTGTTTTTATTTAAATTTTTCACTTTGGCCGAAATTATTCCTTTACGGGGCTGGCGTTATAACCAGGATCTAAGCAATTCTATTCAGGATTTAACCTCCCCCCTATTCGATGTTGTTTCTTTAAAACAACGGGAAGCGCTTTACCAGAATCCATATAATAGTATTCACTTATCGGTACCCCAAGGCGCTTTTCCGGCTAAAGAAGCGGCCGAACTGCTGCAAACCTGGAAAACCGATGGCATTCTGAAACAAGATTACTTACCGGGAATTTACGTTTACTACCAGTATTTCAGGTTACCCGATTCTGATCAGGAATATTGCCGCAAAGGATTTATGTGCCACATGAAAGCCTACGATTGGAACGATCAGGTATTATTGCGCCACGAAAACACCATTCCGGCTTCGGTAAACGATCGCATTGAATTATTAACTGCCACCCAGCTTCAGGCTAGTCCTACGCATGGCTTGTACACCGATCCGGATTTTACGCTGGAAAAGTACATGGATGAGAGCATTCAGGCGCCTTTGCACGAATCCGAAGATTACCAGGGGGTACGCGATGTAGTAGCCGTTATTCAGGATGCGGCCATTATACAAGAGTTTGTTCGGGTGTTAAAAGATAAGCAAGTGCTATTAGCCGATGGCCATCATCGTTACGAAAGCTCTTTGCAATACCGGAAAACCTGCATGGCTTCCAATCCTGAGCACACTGGTAACGAGGCCTATAATTACCATTTTATTTACCTAACCAACACCGAAGCGCACGATTTACGCATTTTACCTACCCACCGGTTGTTGTTGCATTTGCCATTTACGAACGAAAAATTTTTAGCTCAATTAGATTTATTTTTTACTTTAATTCCACTGGCTGACCCCTATGATTTAAACGAAATTATTGCCGGGAAGAAATGGGCATTTGGCATGTACCTGCGGGGCAAGCCTTATAAAATCCGTCTAAAACCTGAGGTGCACGAGCAAATTAGTTGGCCCTTACCTTCCGTGGTAAAGGACCTGGATTTAACCGTTCTGCATTTTTTTGTTTTGGAAAAAATTTTAGGCATACAGCAGGAAGCGCAGCGAACCAGCGACCAGATTCAGTATATCCGTAATTTTGCCGAATGTTTGAGCCGGGTAGATCATCAAGAAGCTGAAGTGGCCTTTATTACCAACGGCGTTACCATTGACCAGGTAAAAAACGTATGTTACAGCGGAGCGCTTATGCCTCAGAAATCGACTTTTTTTTATCCGAAGGTAATTAGTGGATTTGTTTTTAGCTCAATTAAAGAAAATGAATTTCTCCTCGAAGTTAGTCCTTGCCTCTAATTCTCCGCGTCGGCAAGAACTTTTAGCAAAGCTTGGTTTAAATTTCACCATACGAGTTAAGGAAGTGGATGAATCTTTTCCGGCAAACTTACATCGCCACGAAATAGCTGAGTATTTAGCTAGTAAGAAAGCCGAAGCTTACCGGGAAGATTTAGCAGAAAAAGAAATTCTACTAACGGCAGATACCATTGTTTGCCTCGAAGATCAGGTTTTAAACAAGCCCGCTGATTTTGCCGAAGCTCGAACCATGCTCCAATCTCTTTCGGGGAAAGCGCACGAGGTTATAACGGGCGTTTGTTTATTAGCCCAGCAACATAAAATTATTTTACACGATGTAACCTGGGTTTATTTTAAAAGTTTAAGCGAAGAAGAGATTAACTGGTACCTGGAAACTTACCAACCTTTCGATAAGGCGGGCGCATACGGGGCTCAGGATTGGATTGGAATGGTAGCCATTCATCGGCTGGAAGGTTCTTTTTATAATGTAATGGGCTTACCGGTACATAAAGTTTACGAGGCACTGCAAACATTAGAATCGCAGATTCACCCGGATTCCACGAATTATTAAATCTCAGATTTTGCGGATTATTTTAACTGAACAGTTAATTTTGTAATTTTCTTTTTACTAAATCATTACTTAGCGTTAATTTACTTCTACAACTTACTAACTAAATTGGAAAATATAGTGGCTAACCTGAATCGAACCATCCTATTCAAAGTAGTCCAGCAACAAGGCTCTTAAAGTTAGCCATGTAATCCATGAAATCCATTTTAACCCGTGATCAGGAATTTAAAATAATTAATTTTACTAAATTTTAACTTTAAGATAAATTACTTAAAAATAAACTATGGAATACAGAAGATTTGGCCGCACCAACTGGCAAGTAAGTGAAATGGGTTATGGCATGTGGGGATTGGCTGGTTGGACCGGCTCGGACGATGATGAATCGAATCAGTCGCTGGACTTATCCGTGGAACAAGGCTGTAATTTTTTTGATACTGCCTGGGGTTATGGTTCCGGTCGCAGCGAGCAGATATTAGGCAACTTACAAAAACGCCATTCCGATAAAAAATTATACCTGGCTACTAAAATTCCCCCGAAAAACTTTCAATGGCCTTCTACTCGCGAATCGAAATTGGAAGATTGTTTTCCTTACGATCATATTATTGAATACACGGAGAAAAGCCTGAAAAACTTAAATGTGGAAACAATTGACCTGCAACAATTCCACGTTTGGGAAGATGCCTGGGCCACTGATGAACGTTGGCAGCGAGCCGTTGAAGATTTGAAAAAGGCCGGTAAAATTCAGGCAATGGGAGTAAGTGTTAACCGTTGGGAACCCAATAATGTGCTGAACACCCTACAGACTGGTTTAATTGAGGCCGTTCAGGTAATTTATAATATTTTCGACCAGGCTCCCGAAGATGAATTGTTTCCGCTTTGCGAAAAACTGGATGTGGGTATCATTGCCCGGGTTCCTTTCGACGAAGGTACTTTAACCGGTACTTTTACGAAAGAAACAACCTTCCCTAAAGATGATTGGCGCAGCACCTACTTTGTACCAGAAAATTTAAATTCCAGCGTAGAACACGCCGATGCTTTAAAACCACTACTTCCGGCCGGTATGACCATGCCCGAAATGGCTTTACGTTTTATTCTGAGTAATCCGCAGGTAGGTACTGTTATACCCGGTATGCGCAAAGTAAGTCACGCCAAAGCCAACTTAAAAGCCAGCGATGGCAAAGGTTTATCGCAACAACTGTTGCAGCAATTAAAACAACACCGCTGGGACCGCGAACCTACCGCTTGGTCGCAATAATTAGTTGAAAGGTTGGAAGGTTGTAAAGTTTAAGGCTAGAAAGTTTATTAATTTAAAACTCTCTTGAATAAGTTTTTAAGGTTTTTAAGTCGAATTTCAATTATTCTTCTTCTAATAAGATTCATTGTAAGCCTTAAAACCTTTCAACTTTATAACTTTTCAACCTTCCAACTAAAATAACCTTTCAACTATCTCAGTATCGATCCTATTAGATGGTGCTTTGCTTAAAATTTGACTTCTGATAGGGATGGATAGGGTACTATGAAATTATTCGTTTAAATTCCAGTTGTAATCGAGGGTAGAAACCCGAGCATCTGGATTGATTTTTACTTGTGAGTATTTATTTAAAAATTCAATCAAAGATTCACGCTGGGTAAAGTCACCTTTAAACCAACTGAAAATTTTAGAAATCTGAATTCGGTTGGATTGAATTTGGTTTCGGCTGGGATCGTTTATAAATATTCGGGCCTGGTTGTTTAACTGTTGTTCTAAATTTGCGGCTGTATACGCTTCGTTTAGTAAGGTGGGGCAAGAGACGGAAGCACAAACAATAGCAAAATGAATGCGCGGCTCGTTAAATTCTTTACGCAAAACACTATGTTCTATATGGTTTAAATCTATCCAGGTTTGACCTATTCGAATAAACTTCTTGTCCCAGGGAGTATTCACAAAAGGAATTTTAATTTTACTGCCAATATCTTTAATGCTTTTTACCGGGTAATTCCGTAATATTAACTGCAGCGTGAACCCGTTGTAAGCGTTTATCCAATATGCTAATTGCTCGGCCCGGCTCCAGGTTTCAGCGGGTGGATTATTGCTTAGGCTTTCTAAGTAATGGTTTAAGGCCGTACTATCTTTTAAAAAATCTTTATAATTTACCTTTCCTTGCGTTGAAACATACTTTTGCAACAAAACGCTGTAAGCATCATGCGAAACTGCTTGCCCTGGTTTTTGGTCAGAATACAAATCTTTCGAGGTAGAGTTGCTTTCTGACGAGCAGCGGATAAAAAGAACATGGGTGGCAAATAAAAGAAAAGCTTTTCGAAAATTCATTTGTTTCGGGAATGCAAATAAAAGGTAGTAAATACCAGATTTTTAAAGTAAGGTTTATTGTTTAAGCCTCATTCTTCGGCTGCATTTAATATTAGCTAAGTTTTATTTATAATAAAGGAATATTGATAAAATATTTAATTTATTACAAAAATACTGGTACCTTTTTGCCCTACTTTAATTGTATATAATAAGTAAATTTTAATAAGCCAGACAAAGCGTACTTTTAGTAAAACTTACTTTTTTAAATTAGAAGTTAATCGTTTAAGAATTCGGTTTAACACGCTCCTTTTAGCCATTTATATATTATGAAACAGAGAACTACTTTTTTAAATTTAGTACTACTAATTGCCTGCCTTTCCTTTCAGATGTGCCAGAAGGCAGAGCAGAAACAAACCGGTAATCCCCCAATGGATGGCTTTAACCTGGCGGGTTCCGACCCTAAAGCAATTCAAATTGCCGATTCGGTTATGGCTGCGCAAGGCGGACGTCAGAATTGGGATGCGACACACTACATTGCCTGGAATTTTTTTGGAGCTCGTAAGTTAATCTGGGATAAGTACACCGGCAACGTGCGCATTGAAAATTTAAAAGATAGCACGAAAACGTTGGTGAATATTAATACCGGCAAAGGTAAAGTGTTTAAGAATGGCACGGAAGTAACCCAACCCGATTCGCTGGCTAAATACCTGAAAGAAGGGAAAGAAGCCTGGATAAATGATTCGTACTGGCTTGTAATGCCTTTTAAGTTAAAAGATTCCGGAGTTACCCTTAAATACGTAGGCGAAGATACTGTTTCGGCCGGACGGCAAGCCGATGTTTTGCAGCTTACTTTCCAGAATGTGGGTGTAACACCCGATAATAAATACTTGGTTTACGTAGATAAAGCTTCTCACCTGGTAGCCAAATGGGCACATTATAGAAATGTTAACGATTCTGCCGCTGCATTCGTTATGCCTTGGCAAGATTATCAAACGCATGGCCACATTAAATTGTCTGGCGATCGGGGTAAAGCCAAACTTACCGACATTCAGGTTTTCGACGAACTACCCGAAACAGTATTTACTTCTTTTGACCCAGTCACTCTCCCACAAAATCAGCAAGCCAAATCATAAGTTAGGAGGTCAAAAGTTTTATGTTTTAAGTTGAAAGTTTTCTAAAAAGTCTTCCGTAATCAGGACTAAACAGGCTTTTTAGAAAACCTTCTAAACTATACTTTTAATTTCAATTTTCTTTAATCTTTTATGGTGCTTGATGGAATAGCAAAACGTTTGAACAAAGACTACTTACCACTTAAAACCTTTTACCTACCACTTTAATAATTATAAATCGCTTAAAACTTTTTCTACCCAGCCTTTTCCCCAATCGTCTATTTCCTGTTCGGTCCAGATTGAAGGGAAAAAGATACGCTTCTGAAATTTGGGCGGCAAATATTGCTGCCAATTGGTACCACCGGTAGCGGCCAGGGTATCTTTCTCATTTTTCAGGTATCTTACCGCTGATTTAAAATGCATTAAAGGCCAGTTTACGTTAACATTGCTATCCAACAATTTTAACTGCCGCAATAATTTAGGGTTTTCCTGATCGGCTGCGGGTAAACGTTGCACCAACGACCATACATTTCTATCTTTATATTTTAAAGCAAATGCCGAAAGCATATCGGCGTATTTTTCTTCGAATTGCAGTAAGGTTAAGGTTTTGGTTCCGGAATCTACTTCGGTGGCACCTTCTTTCCAGTAAATACAACCCATCATTTCATCGTGTCCGGCCGTTAAACCCAAAGCATTGCGCTTTTCTTTATCTATCAAATTCTTTAAATCCGTAGAGCAAATTTCAATCATTCTAAACTGAACCGATTGAAAGCCACTGGCCGGCATTAACGACATCCGGAACTGCAAAAACTCTTTCGGGTCCATGCCGTCCACCATCACGTCAAATGAATCAATCAGGTTCTCGAAATAGCGATTTATCCGGGTGATGCGCATAATTAATTCGGGTAAGGCATCGTCGGGCAGGTTTCCAATTTGTTCGTACTCGTTTAAGCAAAGTTTAAAGTACAATTCGGTAATCTGATGATAGAGAATAAATATCTTTTCGTCCGGAAAAGTAGTGCGGGGAGTTTGTAAACTCAACAACGTATCCAGATGAATGTAATCCCAGTAATTTAAAAAATCGGAATGGTACAATCCTTCCAGGTAGGCAGCAAGATCCTGACCCAAGGCCGAATATTTTTCTTCCAGTTTTTTTAGCTGCTCTAATACCTGTGGCTCCAATGGCATGCTCATTTAACAAAAGAACAATGGTTAAGGGCGTAAACTTAAAGTTAAATTTTTATACTGTTGCTATCCTAGGGGCAACCTTTACAAGTTTATTCGCATCTTAAAAAGTAAAATAAATTTACTTTTTTATCTACTCTTGCCGATAGATTTAGCGATTTGGTTTTTAACTCAGGTAATCCGGATACTTTCAACCGTTTTGTGGCTTAAAAATCAATTACCCTACTATTCCTTATCTATAATACTGAAAAAGGTTAGCTGGCAAAAAGCAAAGTAAAGCGCAGGTTTATTTTAAGTAAGTAACGGTACAAAATTAATTTACTATAATGGATGGCTAGGCTGTTTTTTTTAAAATATTAATGTTTTGTCACTTATAGTTTCAAAAGTCTAACATCATATATCTTTATACTTTTATCTCCTTACTTCATTCAATTTTAAATATTATTTATAAAACTTTCTTAATTGAAGCTATTAAGTAAATTTGACCTTTTGAATACGAGGCATATATATTCGACAGATGGCCGAAAGAAGTAGTATTTTTGACATGATCGGACCGGTTATGATTGGACCTTCCAGTTCTCACACCGCCGGCGTGGTACGAATTGCGCGCGCTGCCATCCGGGTATTAGGCGAATCTCCGCAAACTGCCGCCATTACTTTTTATAACTCTTTTGCCCGCACTTACGAAGGTCACGGCTCCGACCGGGCCATTATTGCCGGCTTACTTGATTTTGCCACCGATGATGTTCACCTGAAAGATGCTTTTACTTACGCGGAAAAAGTTGGTTTACAATATACTTTCCGCTCGGTAGGAAATGCCTCTACCCTACACCCCAACACTGTAAAACTGGAATTAACCGGCATTACTAACCAGGTAACAGTAGTAGGAGAAAGCCGCGGTGGTGGGGTAATCAGCATTGTGGAAGTAGATGGATTTGCCTGTGATTTTTCGGCTACCTTGCATACATTAATTATTGATGCCGACGACGTAAAAGGCAGCATTGCTTTTATTGGCAGTGTTATCGCTCACGATGATTGTAATATTGCTACCATGAACGTATCGCGGCGCGCCAAAAACGAACTGGCCCGGCAATTTATTCAAATGGATACCGGATTGAAGCCAATTACCCTCCAATACCTTAGTCAGCTTAGTTGGATTAAAAAAATAACCTACATTCCTAACATCGATTTATGATGATCAATCCTATTAAAAAAATTATTGTAGCAGCAGTTCTTGTGGCCGGATTAGCTGCGGCTTCTCCCGCGCAAGCGCAGGCACAAACCCAAAAAACCACCTGGACTTTGCAAGAATGCCTGGATTATGGCTTGCAGAACAATTTACTACTCAAACAATCCGGATTAAACCGCGAACTTGCTTTTATTAATGCTAAACAAGCCCGCAATAACATTTTACCTACCGTAAATGGCGGTACTTCCTACAGTATAAACTTTGGTTTAAACAACGACCCTACTACCGGGGTTTTAGTAAATCAGAATACCCGGGCTAATAGTTTTTCGGTTAATTCCAATGTGCCTATTTTTAATGGATTTCAGTTACGGAACACGATTAAACAAAACCAGCTTAATTATGAAGCTTCGTTATCGGACCTGGAAAAAACCAAGAATGATGTTATTTTAAATATAATATCACAGTACCTGGAAATTATTTTAAGCGATGAATTATTACAAGCGGCTAAATTACAATTAGAAAGCTCGAAGGTACAGGCCGAAAGAACCCAAAAGCTTTTCCAGGCCGGCAGCGTAGCCGAAAGCAATGTATTTGAAATAAACTCCCAGATTGCAACCGACGAGGTAAGTATAATTAATGCGCAAAACCGGAGAGATATTGCCGCAGTTAACTTAATGCAGTTATTAGATTTGCAGGACTTAAAAGATTTTAAAGTAGTTAAGCCCGATATTAAGGATCCGGATGAAGATGTAATAAACTTTGACGCTACCAACGTCTATGATATAGCTCAGCAGCGCATGCCCGAAATTAAAAGTGCCGATATCCGGGCCCAGAGCGCTTTAGCTGGAATTAGAGTATCGCAAGGTGCTTTAATGCCGCAGCTATCTTTAGGTGGTAACTTTAGCACCAACTATTTTAATTTAAATAAAATAAGAGTAGTAGATGCCGGTCAGGAGCAAACCTTTGAACAAGTAATTGGGCTGGTAAACCGGGATGTAAATCAAAAGGTTTATACTATTATGACCCAAAAAGTACCGGTTACAGAAAAATACACTTACCTTACTCAACTACAGGATAACCGGGGTGGTGGGGTATTTTTAAATTTACAGATTCCCATTTTTAACGGTTTAAGTGCCCGCAACGGCGTGTTAAGGTCGAAAATAAATTATAAAAACGCAGTCTTAAATTCCGAAATTACGCGCAATCAGCTGCGGCAAACTATTCAGCAATCGTACGCCGATGCCGTTGCGGCACAAAAACGTTTTATTGCCATGAAAAGACAGTTAGCTGCCTTCCAGCTAACTTTCCGCAATGCCGAAATCCGGTTCAATAACGGGGTAATGAACACTACCGACTACAACGTAGCCCGCAACAACTTTACCCGCGCCGAATTAGATGTAATTCAGGCAAAATATGAATACACGTTTCGATTGAAAGTTTTAGATTTTTACCAAAACAAACCCATCACCTTCTAGAGATACTAATCAGCAAAAAACATGGCCAAAAGAAATTCAAACCGATTATTGTACATTATTGGCGCCGTTGCCTTGGTATTAATAGTAGGATTAGTAGTTGCTAAAAAACAAGGCTGGATTGGCAAACCCAACGGGGTAGAGGTAATTGTAGTAAAAGCCAAACGGACAAAAATAGTAGAAAAAGTAAGTGCCTCCGGTAAAGTGCAACCCGAAGTAGAAGTAAAAATCAGTCCGGATGTTTCGGGTGAAATTACGGAATTGCACGTAAAAGAAGGCGATTCGGTGGTAAAAGGCCAGTTGCTATTGCGCATCCGGGCCGATAATTACCAGTCGATGGTAGAAGCCCAGCGGGCGCGGGTTAACACCGAACGGGCTAACTTAGCTCAGGCCAAAGCCCAGTTATCGCAGTTAATTGCCAGTAGCTCCAACATCCGGTTAACGCACCAGCGCAATACCGAGCTTTTTAAGCAAAAAGTAATTTCCCAATCGGAATTTGACCAGAGCAAAGCGCAGTACGATGCCAGTATACAGGAAATAGAATCGGCCCGGCAACGGGTACGGGCCTCGGAGTTTAATTTAAAGAGTTCTCAGGCCAGCCTGAATGATGCCAACGAAAATTTGCGTAAAACCACAATTTACGCGCCCGTAAGTGGCACTGTATCGAAACTGGCAGTAGAACGCGGCGAACGGGTAGTAGGAACTTCGCAAATGGCTGGTACCGAAATGCTCCGGATTGCTAACTTAAACTCTATGGAAGTACGGGTAAACGTTAACGAAAACGATATTATCCGGGTAGGACTCGGCGACTCGGCCATTGTAGAAGTAGATTCTTACTCAAACGACGACACTAAATTCCGGGGAGTAGTAACGGCCATTGCCAATACCGCTAAAGATGCTACTACCTTAGAGGCTGTAACCGAGTTTGAAGTACGTATTCGCTTGCTCAGCGATTCTTATCATAATTTAAAAAAGAAAAATTCTACTCCTTTCCGGCCAGGCATGACAGCTTCGGTGGATATTATTACCGAACAAAAAGAAAACGTTTTATCGGTACCGTTAGCAGCCGTAACTACCCGCACCGAAGGAGATAACGAAGGAAATAAAAACCCCGGTAATTCTAACCAGGGAAATAATAACCCGGACAATGCTAACGGGGATAACAATGCCAATACCAAACCCGCCCCGGCCGAAAACCTGAAAGAGGTAATTTTTGTGCAGGAAAACGGCAAAGCTAAAATGGTGGAGGTAAAAACCGGTATTAGCGATTTTGATAATATTGAAATTACCAGCGGCTTAAAACCAGGTCAGGAAGTTATTTCAGGGCCTTTTAGGGCAGTAACCAAGCAACTCAAGAATGGTACCGCAGTTATTATAAAAGACGAAAAAACGTTAAACAAAGCAGGCGGCGACGAAAAAGAAGAAGGGAATACGTGATGAATAGCGGCTGTTAATTAGTGGAGCATCCTCTTTACATAAGTAAGACAGATTTAGTAAATTGTAAATAGCTGTGTTTATACTCGAGTAGTACCCGAGTAGTCTTTACGTTTATATCCGCGTGTATAGTGCAGATAAGCGGAGTTACTCCGTATACCTGGTAGTTATGTAGTATTTGAATCATGAAAGAAGTAGACTTCAAAGAGAACATAAACTGTATCAAAGAAACCGCCCCAGGTAGTTATAGGATAGTGCTTGACTTTGCTACTACAGGAATTCTCAAGTACTTAATTCGGGATAGCCATAAGTATGTTTGGGTACATAACCATACAACAGGAAGTGGATTTCAATGGCAGAAGTTTAATCTACCAATTAAAGAAGAAGTGCAGAATCTAAATGTTCTTGCCAAAGGACTGAAGTTTGACTTCATTCTGCCGACCGAAGAATTTAAGCCCTTAATGCCTGGTTGGAAAGGTGGAATTGAATTCATACAGTTAAACCAGCTGTCGCCAGCTTACTTAGACTTGGATAATATCAAAGGAAACAGAAGGTATGAATTGCTGAAAAGTGAGTGTGACTATCTTTTTGAAGTGGTCATTCCATCGGCTACTGATTACGGAACATTGGTAAGTCCAGACAGGGATTATCTTCAGTCGTTACTTGATAATCCAGAAATCGGCTGGGACAACCTGCCATAGATGAAAAACACTACATAACCCAGCACATAAGCCAAGCTTCGGCTATACCTTGCTCGCCTTATGTACAAGCCGTTGGCAGCATTAAGAATGATAGAGAAAATAGAAAGTTCTTATACTAAGCCGTGGATTTTTGAAAATGGTGGTGAACAGATGTTTTCACCTGACCGGCAATATAGAATGGAATATGGTACTTTAATTGAAATTGTCCAAGGTAGCCCACTAGCAGGGAAATGTTACTTAGTTGATAATTCTTGCGGAAAGCATTTAATAAATGACCTGTGTGGCGGGCCTCCTATTTGGAATGCAGAAGGAAACAAAGTAGCCATACCAGTTTGGAAACGAACATTACTAATAGGAACTATTCAAAAAATCTTGATAATTGATATAGATAATCAGGAGTGTATCTTATTCAAAAAGAAATTTAGAGAAATTGACTTCAAATCCTTTAATAAAAACATCATATATGGCATTGATAGTCCGGTTCACAAAATCGATGAAATTCATTTTGACCTGAATAAAGAAGAAGTTCAAGAAAGGAATAAAATTAAAAATTACTTAAACCAACAAAACCTATAGCGCACTAAAACACGCCATAGCCAAGCCGTTATGCGTAACTTATTATCACCCATTCATAAATTAATATGAGAAAATATCTTTCCTGTCTCTTATTGATCCTTGTATCCTATGCATGCAATGCCCAACTAGAAAACAAAATTATTCTGGGCACCATCGACAGCATTGACTCCAAAATCCTGCAGGAAAAAAGGAAGATTTGGGTGTATGTCCCTAACTCCGCTTCCGGCGGATTGTACGCCCAAGCAAAGTACCCTGTTGTTTACCTCTTGGATGGTGATGCTCATTTCTACTCGGTAGTTGGTATGGTCCAGCAACTCAGTTCTGTCAACGGCAACATGATTTGCCCGGAAATGATTGTCGTGGGCATTCCCAATACTGATAGAACCCGCGACTTAACACCTTCGCATGTTGACATTGATCCGTTAATGAACGACAGCAATGCCGTTAGAACCTCGGGCGGAGGCGAACAGTTTGCTTCTTTCCTGGAAAAGGAATTGATGCCCTACATTGAGAAAACCTACTCAACTTTACCTTACCGTACGTTGATCGGTCACTCCCTTGGTGGGTTAACCGTTACAAACCTATTTTTAAATCACAAAGATCTATTTAATGCCTACATAGCAATTGACCCCAGCATGTGGTGGGACAACCAGAAACTGCTTTCAAAAGCTGGTGGTCTGCTCGCCCAGCAGGACTACAAAGGCAAAAAGCTCTTTTTAGGAATTGCTAATACCATGAAACCGGGAATGGACACTGTAAAAGTCAAACGAGATACCACAATCCCAACCAAGCATATTCGTTCCATTCTGACCCTGAATAAGCTGGTACAGAAAAATAAACGGAACGGTTTGACTTATGGCTACAAGTATTACAAGGGCGACTCACATGGATCTGTACCCTTAATTGCTACCTATGATGCGTTACACTTCATATTTAAGTTTTATGATTTTCGGTTCAAAGATGAAGACTACTTAAAATTCTCCAAAAACACCATTACTAAAGTCGAAGATCATTATAAAGAAGTATCTAAGCAGTTTGGCTTTACGGTTCCGGTACCGGAAATGATGATAAATCAACTGGGTTATATGGCCCTGTCTCAAAAGAAAATGGAGGAAGCAGAATACCTGTTCCAATCAAATGTCCGCAACTATCCGGTAAGTTTTAATGTGCATGATTCACTCGGAGACTTTTATGCTGCCAAGGGTGAAAAAGCAAGAGTAATCGAAAATTATCAAAAAGCCTTGACTATCAAAAAATTCAATGAAACTAGAAGTAAATTAGAGAAACTGTTAAAATAATTGAAGCCGAATTGGAGGGTAAGAATAGATGATTTTAGCCAGGTTTTAATTATTATAAAAGTTGAATTATTAATAAATTACAGTAACAGGGTTTCCAAACGTCAATTTATTAAACAGGAAATAAGAAACCATGACTTATTAGAAAAGACAGATAAATTTTTCGATGATTATTTTAACAACGAGAAATCATCCATTTAAGGTTTGCCAACCGTTCAATATTTAGCTAAGCTCGTAAATTTATCGCCCAGCCATTTAAGTGATATGTAACGTTCTTTGTCTGGCCAGAATGCCCAACAGCATATTTATAATAAACTTATAGATAGAGTTAAAATAATATTGTTAACTTCCGAATTTGCTGAAAGTGAAATTACCTATGAACTGGGTTTTGAACATTCGCAATTGTTTAACAAGTTGTTCAAGGCAAAAATAAACTTGACTCACTTAGAATTCAGACAATCCTTTAACTAATAAAAAGCAATCATATAAATACCACCATCCCTAGCAGCAGATTTAGTAAATAGGACGGTGCGGTGCTCCGCAAACCCGTTTAGGGATATTTAAATTTGCTTCTCGCCTCCACATTTGTTGTGAAAGTCGTCACCTTCGCCAAGCTGCAAACTGCTAGCAGCAATTTCTTTCCGTCAGTAAATAGAAACAATGAAAATTTAAATTGTTATTTACTTTTTATTAACCAACCATCGGGAATACAGTCAGCATTATATGGAATTTCATTTACTAAGCCTTTAAAATTATGAAACGAAATAAATTTCTTGCAGCACTACTTGCTTTGGCAACCGTGCCCTATTATGGATTTTCACAACTTCAGAAAAAGCTAACAAGAAATGATAAAGGTTTTAAGATTTCGGCTGGTGAAGGAAGAATTCATGGGCATATTAAATTAAAAGGTGTAAACTCAAACATTCTTGATGTTAAAATATCAGGAAGTGATACCAATAATGACCTGGCCTTATTTGAACAAACCTCTCTCTCACAAGGCAAGGGAACGCCTCTACATATTCATCATTTCCAGGACGAAATATTTTATGTTATAGAAAGCTCCTATAAATTTCAGGTTGGGAGCAACCAGTATGATTTAACTATGGGCGATAGCATATTTTTACCACGAAAAGTTGCTCATGCCTGGACACAAGTATCGGAAAAGGGAAAAATGAGTGTAATATTGCAACCCGCTGGGAGATTAGAAAATTTCTTTGTTACTATGGCTGCTTTAAACCATGAACCAAGTCAACAGGAAATAGCCAAGATTTTTGCAGATAATGAAATGCAGGTAGTGGGACCTCCTATGAAACTAAATTAATCTCATTGAACAACTTTACCTACTAGCAGTTTTATAAAATTGTAATTTAAATTTATGGGTTGGTTCTGAAATTATTAAACCTGGTCAGCTATTATCGCAACTTACATTAATAAAAGCCTTAACCGGCTTAAAGGAATAAAATTGAATTAAAACCGTTAAAAGTTTAAAGGTGTTTTAACAAATAAATACCTCATTAGAATAATTAAACATTTGGAAAGCGTAGCAGTAATTGGGGGGGGTAGTTGGGCCACTGCCTTAGTAAAAATTATTTCTGAAAATAAAATACCGGTGAATTGGTGGTTCCGGCACACAGCTGATGTGGAACACTTGCAAACGTACCGGCACAATGCCCGCTATTTAAGTGGCGTTACCTTTGATTTAATTTACGTAAAACCATCTACTGATATGGTAGCCGTTATAGAGCAGGCAACCTGGGTAATATTGGCCGTTCCAGCCGCTTTCGTCGAATCGGTTTTACAGAAATTGCCTTCCCGTATTTTTGCAAATAAGTTTCTGGTATCGGCCATTAAAGGTATGATTCCGGATAAAAATTGTTTGGTAACCGAATATTTAGAAAATAATTTTCAGGTTCCTTTAGCTCATCAATGCGTGATTGCCGGCCCTTGCCACGCCGAAGAAGTGGCACTGGAAAAACAATCTTACTTAAGTATAGGGGCAACCAATATAGCATTGGCCGAAAGATTCTGTGCTTTGTTACGCAACCGGTACGTGCGCGCTACTCCCGTAGAAGATATTTACGGCATTGAATACTGCGCAGTCATGAAAAATATTATTGCCTTAGCTTGTGGCATTGCGCACGGTTTAAATTACGGCGATAACTTTCAGGCGGTAATGGTTTCTAATGCCATGCTGGAAATTGAAGCTTTTTTGCAGGCCATGCATCCTGGTCCGCGTCAATTAAGTGGTTCGGCTTACCTCGGCGATTTATTAGTAACCGCTTATTCTCAATTTAGCCGAAACCGTACTTTTGGTAACATGATTGGCCGCGGCTACTCGGTTAAGTCGGCTCAGGTAGAAATGAACATGATTGCCGAAGGCTACTACGCGGTGAAGATTATTCACGAATTAAATAAAAAGCTTAAAGTAAACATGCCCATAACTTCGGCGGCTTATAATATTTTGTACGAGCGCATTTCACCCCCCGTGGAGATTGCTATATTAAAAGAGAAGTTTAATTAACGTGCGTTCGGGAGAATAAAAGAATATGTAGTTATTCTGTTTTAAGTACGTTATCGTGTAAGGATCTAATCAATTACTTACTTGGAAAATCCTTACAGGATGACTTTAATGGACAAGAAAAACGTGAAAAGCGAATGTAATCTTTCTTGCTAGTACCTTATTTATTCTTAGTGTAGATTAATACTTATCTCGAACGCACGCTAATTACTAAATTTTACTTTTATTCATACTGAAGAAGCACATACCCAATCTTTCCGGCCGCTTGGTTTTCGCCTTTTACGCTTATGCCCACTCGGGGAGCCCGATCCCAACGAGGCAGAAAAGCACCATCCAGTGGTTCTTTACCCATTGAACCTGATTTACCGTTTTTGTTCTTCCAGCTAAATTGATAAGACTTCCCCTGCCGGCTAGATAAAGTTAAGGTTATAGGTGAGTTTTTACCTGGTACCGAGAGCTTTTGTAGTACCTCCCGGCGCCCGTCTTTTACTTGCCACAGTTCCAGGGAATCCTGGTTAATACCGAACCCCAGAGCATTTTTACTATCGCCGTAAATACAAACGCTTTGCAGTACCTTATTTTGAGGCTGGAATTCCGCGGTAAAAGCATAGGTACCATTTTTAACCACTAACCCTAAAAAATTACCGGCTGGTAGCGAGACCATACTCGTTGGCAATTGCAAATACCCATTTTGCAGACTGAATTCAGGAGCAGGCTGGCTTACATCCCACACCCAGGAAAGTGGCTTTTCTCCTTTTTCAAATTTAGCCGATACGTTCAGGTTTTGCTTCTGAGCTATTGTAAATGGAGCCGCAGCCTGTGCGGGTGTCGTATCTCCGTACCGAAAAGTTGGCCAATCAGTTTTACTATCCCAAATGAGTTCGCCGAGTACTCCCTCGCGGCCGGTAAAAGTAAAACCAGAACTTTTATAAGCATGATGCAAGTAAAAATAACGGTTATCGGGGGTAGTTACTACGGTGCCGTGACCGGGGCATTTCCAGTTCTCTCCGCTTTTTAGCACGGGATTACCCGCGTACTTTTCCCAGGGACCTTGCAATTTCTCGGCCCGCGCTAAACCTACCTGGTAATTACAATCAGGCCCACAGCAAGCATTTCCCGAATACGTCATGTAAAAATAGCGCCCTCGTTTAAATATTGCTTGTCCTTCTGCCCCGCCTGCTTCCCAGTTATTGGGATCGGCTTGCAGTAAGGTAAATACCTCCCCGTTTACTTTTAATCCATCGGGGGTTAATTCCCGGCCCAGAATCTGGGTGGCTTTGCCTTTGTCTAGTCCGTATGCCTTCCAGGTAATGAAAAGTTTACCCGCATCCTCCAGCACAAAAGCATCAATAGCCTCGTTCGTCCATTCTAGTAAACAACCATGGTCAGTAAATCCCTTTTTTAAATCCCGGGTAGTGGCTACTCCAATGTAAGAGCGTTGGTCAGATTTGCGGCGAGCCGTATAATACACGTAAAAAGTGCCATTTCGGTGATAAAGCTCCGGAGCCCAAAAACTGCCCATAGTCCAGGATGGAAGCTGATTAAAAACAGGTCCTACATATTGCCAGTTAATTAAATCATTGGAAGTATAAATTGGATAAGCCGGGGCCCATTCCGAAGATGTACCTGCCGCGTAAAAAATATCACCCACCCTTATCACAGAAGGATCCGCAAAATCGCCGGCAATAACCGGATTTTTATAAGTGATGGCAGAACCAGTTTGGGCAAAACAGGTAATAGAAAGTAAACTTAAAAGCAGGGTAATTAAATAATGTTTCATATTCAAAATGTGTTTCCTATTTAATCAGGCATAAGTATAATGCAACCTAAATAAAGCTAAGTAAAGAGACATAAGTATAAAGATGTTAGATGTTAGTTAATATATAATTGAATATCAAAGTTATATGACCTCCTTCAAACATCCGGTACAGTAAACTAATCTTGCCTCGTTACTTATTTTGTAGTACTAAACTATTATATTTTTAGTGTAGCAAAGTCTTATATCACTCTTCAAAATTTTTTATCGGCCCTTTATCTATTTTAATAATGTAGAAAATTTCTGCTGGTTATTACTTGTTCGTTGTTTAACAATTAATTAAGCTCTAAAATCCGTAAGACAACGCACAAGATAGGCTCTAAATTAATTTAACCGTAATTTTTAGTAAATTCTGTCTTATGACAAATAACGTATTTATCCTTTCCTGAATAAAGATTGAGTGGTGTACTTTCTTATCTATGAAGCTATTTAGCGTTTTAGAAGTTTATCCCTATCGGCTTATTTCCGCAATAATTAATTAATACCTGCCCTTATAAGGGCAAAGTTTTTTACTTTTTTTATAAATGCTAATCAGCTTCTAAATGAATTAGGTAAATTATTACCGTTATTGCTGGAGCAATTCCTTTTTAATGAAAAAGATTACCATACTTGTTCAACTGCTTTTATCTTTTATAATTCCGGGGTGTGGACAAACTGCTTTCGATAAGCAACTAAACATATTGTATAAAAAAACGGTACCTCTTATCCAGCCGGCACAATTAGCTACGGAATTAAAGAATAATCAAAACATAATTTTGCTGGATACCCGCTCACCGGCCGAATTTGCGGTAAGTCATTTACCCGCAGCGCAGTTCGTAAATTATGATGAGTTCTCGCTGGCGCAGGTAAAACACCTTGCATTCGATACCCCCATTGTGGTTTATTGTTCCGTAGGTGTGCGGAGCGAGAAAATTGGTGAGAAATTACTTCGGGCAGGTTATAAAAACGTCCGGAACTTATACGGTGGCATATTTGAATGGAAAAATAAAGGTATGATAGTAGTAAAACCGGATAATACTCCCACCGACAGTGTCCATACCTACAACCATTATTGGGCAATCTGGTTAAAAAAAGGCATTAAAGTTTATGAATAAAAAATTACTCCTCATTTTTGTTAAAAATGAAGTGTTCGGAAAAGTTAAGACCAGATTAGCAGCTAGCATTGGCGAAGAAAAAGCACTGCAAGTGTACAAGGTACTTCTGAAACGCACTTACGAAATAACGCTTCCCTTACCTGTAACCAAAGCTGTTTATTATTCCGATTTCATTCAGGAAGATAATTGGAGCCCGCCCTTTTACGACAATTACGTTCAATCGGGTCAGGATTTAGGCGAACGCATGCAACACGCCTTTGAACAAGCTTTTACTGCGGGCTACGAACAAGTGTGCATTATTGGCAGCGATTGCTACGAATTAACCGAAGAAATAATTTTACAAGCCTTCGATAAACTGGAAAGAAACGATGTGGTAATTGGACCGGCCCAGGACGGCGGTTACTATTTATTAGGTATGAAAGTGTTAAACGAATCTTTTTTTAAAGGTAAAAAGTGGAGTACCGATTCGGTATTACCCGACACGTTAAATAACATAAAAGCCGCCGGACAAACCGTAGCCCTCTTGCCGGAACTTACCGATGTGGACGAAGAAAAAGATTTAATTACAATTCGTGAGCATAATTTTTAACGAATAGCGGTACTTTAGACTTTGTTTTAGTAAACACCAGACTATATTAGGAGCCTATAATATTAGTAAAATTGATTTTACCTCGGGTAAAAAGAAGCTTTTACAGTTAATTTTAAAATAAAATGTTATGATGCTTTACAATAGAACAATATTGATAACAAACATAAAGTATTGAAAGCCAGCAATTAAAAAAAAATAAATTTACTAAAATATTGAATCTATACTTTATTTAGACAGTAAGCACTTTAAAATCTAAAATTTTATAATAAAAATTTAAATAAATTTGTAAATGTTTAAATAATTTATTTATATTTAAATCCTTTACATTTCCAGCGACCTATATTAAACCTCATTATATATTTTTATTAACTACTGCTACCTTCTACACTTAATACTCTTGAGGAGGAAGAGGTAAAATGGGAAAGGTCAGAAATATTTTACAAAAAAAAGGGAATAAAATTTATTCCATTGACCCCAACAGAACTGTTTTCGATGGACTTGAGCTCATGATGGAAAAGAATCTGAGCGCCCTTTTAGTCATAGAAAACAGTAAGTTTATTGGAATTTTTACTGAACGGGACTATGCCCGCAAAGTTATCCTGAAAGGAAAAGCTTCAAAAGAAACGCTGATCCGGGAGGTAATGAGCGAGCATCCGGTTACGGTAAACTCTGATGCCACCGTTGAAGATTGCATGAAGCTTATGACAGACCGACAATTCCGGCATTTACCCGTGGTAGATAGCAACGAATTAGTAGGTATTGTTTCTATTGGTGACCTCGTAAAGTTCATTATCGAAGAACAAAGAATCATTATTGAGGATCTGGAGCATTACATAACCGGCCATTAATTCCTACTTTTCCGGTTAGTGAGTATTTGACGTTGATGCGGTAACTACCAAAATCAAACGATTCTCGGGAGGGAATCTGTTTTGAATTCAACTACTGAAAGCACTCCCCTACTTTGGCCACTTTTATTTTACAGCGCTATCGTTTTTAGCCTCGTAGGCGTTATTTTAACCGTCTCCCATTTTCTAGGAGGGCGGCATAAAGAACGCGCTACCGGCGAACCATACGAAGGCGGTATTGTGAGTACCGGCTCGGCCCGATTGCGCTTTTCGGCTCAATTTTACTTAATCGCTATGCTCTTCGTCATTTTTGATGTCGAAACAATATTTATTGTATCGTGGGCAATAGCTTTTAAGGATTTAGGGTGGTACGGGTATATGGGGGTGCTGGTATTTGTACTCTTACTGGTGGTGGTTTTAATCTACGAGTGGCGCAACGGAGCCCTGGACTTTGGCCCGGATGGCAAGAAAATTCTGCAGGCTTACCGAAAAATATCTCCTAAAAATAAGGCTCATGAAATGGTGGTTAAGTAAACCGGAGACTCCCGCCAATACGGTAAAAGGCACCGGTTCTTTCGAGGAATCTGTGCAGCAAAGCATTATGCTGAGTTCCGTGCAGAGTTTAATAGCCTGGGGCCGCAAAAATTCTATGTGGCCGTTCCATTTCGGGCTTTCCTGCTGCTTCGTAGAAATGGCTACCAGCATGACTCCTAAATACGACTTGGCCCGATTCGGCGCGGAGGTAATCCGGGGTACTCCTCGCGAAGCTGATGTAATGATTATTGCCGGTACTGTATTTATTAAAATGGCGCCTATTATTAAACGCTTGCACGAGCAAATGATGGAACCGCGTTGGGTTATATCCATGGGTTCTTGTGCCAATTCCGGCGGTATGTACGATATATACAGTGTTGTACAAGGTGTAGACAAATTTTTACCCGTGGATTTATACGTGCCTGGCTGCCCACCCCGACCGGACGCCTTTATGGAAGGATTAGTATTATTATCCGAGTCGGTGGGAAAAGAAAAAAGACCCTTAAGCTGGACCGTTGGCGAACAAGGTATAATCCGGCCCGAGAAAATTGATGTAAAAGCCCGCAAGCTCGAAAGAAGACAACAAATGACTACTTTCCGGTCACCGGATGAGGTTTAGATTTTAAATGTGGCGCTCAGTTTACAATCAGTTTTAATAATTAAAAGCATTTGTATCCTAAAAATTATTTATGGAAAAACATTCTGTAAGCCCAAATTTCGGTACCCGATTCAGTCAAGTTGGTTTGGTGGTAAAGGATATCCAGGCGGCTGAAAAGATTTTTCAGGAAGTTTTAGGTGTGTCTGACTTTGCAAAAATGGAAAACATTCGCGCGGAGGATACAGAAGGCACTTATCTCGGGCAACCAGGCAATTTTGTTTTTCATTTATATATGGGTTATTCAGGTGATAGTATGCTGGAGCTAATACAACCCGTTTCTGGTCAAAGTATCTACCAAGATTACCTTGAAAAACATCCGGAAGGGGGCGTACAACATATAGCTTTTTCGGTGTTGGAAGAAGAATTTGATAAAACAGTTTCGGAACTGAGCAACAAAGGCTATTCTATAATCCAAGATTTAACACTTCCAGTGGCAAAAGTGGCCTATTTTGATACCTATAAAGAAATAGGTGTAGCAACCGAAATTATTGGTGTAACTAAAGCCGGATTAGAATTTGTAAATCAATTAAAAAGTAAAGTGAACGCTGATTTATTATCCGAGCAAATCATTTCCCTGAGGACTTACATAAAATATAAAGGTTATTACTTGCAAACAGGAACATAAAGTGTTTTAGATATATGAAGTGATCTTTCTTCAACATTAGCATTTATTTTTTTAAGCATTTTTCAAAAAATAAACACCACCCGATACTAAGTTTCATGAGGTATTAGCATAAGGCACAAGGCAACACCCGCAACAAAGGGTAATTTTTACATATATGGAAAGCAGCCGCGATACATTGGAGTTATTGCAGTCGAAGTTCGGGGAAAAAACTTTTACCCGGCAAACGACGAAGGATGACATACTCACTCTCTGGATACCCGTTAACCAGATCCACGCCATACTCCATTATTTAAAGATTGAAATTGAGCAGCCTTTCCTTTTTCTTTATGATTTAACTGCCGTTGATGAACGCACGCGCAACCGCAGTACCAACCATGTGCCGCACGCCGATTTTACCATTGTTTACCATCTTTTCTCTTTCGCCCGCAACAGTTTTGTCCGTTTAAAAGTCGGTTTATTTGGCGAATATCCTTCGGTTCCAAGCATTACTCATTTATGGGTAAATGCCAACTGGTACGAACGGGAAGTATTTGACTTATTCGGCATTAAGTTCGAAGGACATCCGCATCTCACCCGTATTCTCATGCCCCGCACCTGGGAAGGGCATCCTCTCCGGAAAGAACATCCCGCCCGGGCAACCGAAATGGGTCCTTTTCGCTTATGGAACGAAAAACAAGATCGCGAACAAGCTGCCCTGCAATTTAACCCGGAAGAATGGGGCTTAAAACGTCAAAGCGACGATAGCGATTTCATGTTTATGAATATCGGGCCCCAGCACCCGGGAACCCACGGCGTGTTGCGCATAATACTACAACTCGACGGAGAAGATATTGTGGATGCCGTACCGGAAATTGGTTTTCACCACCGGGGTGCCGAAAAAATGGGCGAACGCCAATCGTGGCATACCTATATTCCTTATACGGATAGGGTTGATTACCTGGGCGGTGTGATGAACAACCTGGCCTATTTACTAGCAGTCGAGAAACTAGCCGGTATCGAAGTACCGGAACGGGTAAAAGTAATTCGGATAATGATGTGTGAGTTTTTCCGGATTGCCAGTCATTTAGTTTGGTATGGTACTTTCGCCCAAGATTTAGGTCAGTTATCGCCGGTATTTTACATGTTTTCGGACCGGGAAAAGGTTTTTGAAATTGTGGAAGCCGTTTGCGGCGGTCGCATGCATCCTAACTGGTTCCGGATTGGAGGAGTATCGCAGGATTTGCCCCTAGGTTGGGAAAAACTGGTTCAGGATTTCCTGAATTATTTTCCAAAACGGTTGAAAGAATACGATAAAATGGTGCTACGCAATAGCTTGTTTAAAGCCCGCACTATTGGCATTGGTATATTTACTTTAGATGAAGCTATAGAATGGGGCATAACGGGTGCTAACCTGCGCGCCTGTGGTTTAGAATGGGATTTCCGGAAAAAACAACCTTACTCCGGCTACGAGCAATTCGATTTTGAAGTACCCATTGGTAATAACGGTGATTGCTACGACCGGGCATTGGTTCGGGTAGAAGAAATGCGGCAAAGCTTACGCATTATTGACCAATGCCTGAAAAACATGCCCGCTGGACCGTACAAAGCCGACCACCCACTAACCACGCCGCCCATAAAAAAACATACCATGCAGGACATTGAAACCCTCATCACGCATTTTTTAAATGTGAGCTGGGGCCCTGTTATTCCGGCCGGCGAAGCCATGAGCTGCATAGAAGCTACCAAAGGAGCCAACAGTTATTACCTTACCAGCGATGGTAATACCTCGCCTTACAGAGTACGCATCCGGACTCCCTCCTTCCCGCACATGCAAATGCTGCCTTATATCAGCCGGGGCTATACCGTAGCCGATTTGCTTTCCATATTAGGTGCCATGGATTATGTACTGGCGGATATTGACCGGTGAATTGTAGAATGTTTAAAGGTGTGAGTTTAGAATGAGCAAATAAAAATTAGGAACAGAAGTAAGTTAAAAATAAAAACCAACCACCCCTGCTCCTCCAAAGTTTAGGAGGGGAGCTTTCATAAAGTGCTGCAATAATTTAAATATTAACCACTCATTTCTAATTTATAATATCTAATTCATAATTTTTAAAGAAGCATGTTAACTGCCGAGGAAATTCAGGAGATAGAGCATGAAATAAGCTTGGTTCCGTATAAAAAAGCGGCTTGTATCGAAGCCCTTAAGGTAGTACAAAACCACCGGGGCTGGGTTTCGGACGAGAACTTAAAAGATACTGCAACTATGCTCGAAATGACCCCGCATGAACTGGACAGCGTGGCTACTTTTTACAACTTAATCTTCCGGAAACCTGTGGGCCAGCATGTTATTTTATTATGCGATAGTATCAGTTGTTGGGTAATGGGCTACGAAAACCTCCGAAAGGACCTGATGCAAAAACTGGAAATAAAATACGGCGAAACTACCCCGGATAACCGATTTACCCTGCTGCCCAATGTTTGCCTGGGTACCTGCGACCACGCCCCTGCCCTGATGGTAGACGGGGATTTGTACCAGGATGTCACACCCGAAAAGTTAGATGAAATTCTGAGTAAGTACAAGTGAATTGCGGGTTGTTTTTGTTAGAAAGTATTAAAGTTGGATAGTTGGGAGGTTAAAATTTAATGGATAGAAAATATTTATAGTAAGAGAGTACATTTATCAGAACACCTATAAACGGGAATGAATAAAAAGTATTTGGTTAGGTATTACAAGATAAGCAGTAACTAAGCGCAACTAACACCAGTTTGGCTGTGGAGGGCCTTCTAAGGTTGTGGTGCCGAGGTACGAGGCATTGTGAGGCACGAACAAAACAAGCTTAGACCAGCCCGGAAGAGCCAAACGAGGCCCGCCGGCCAGGAGGCAAACTGATTACTGTTCAAACAAGTTAGCACCAACAACTGGAGACTTGAAAAGGCTCCACAGAAAAACTGTTAATACTAATTTTAATAGACTTTAATCATACAAACCATAAGAATTTCATCTTTTAACAAACGTACCCTTCTATGGAAAGGCCATTAACCCAGCACATTCGATCAGATAGAAGCCCCCTCAACCTACAGGAATATGAACAAGTAGGCGGTTACCAGTCTGTGCGAAAAGTGCTTAAGGAATTTACCCCGGAAGGCGTCACTAATTTAATAAAAGAATCGAACCTGCGCGGCCGTGGCGGAGCCGGATTCAGTACCGGATTAAAATGGAGCTTTGTACCCATGGGACCGGACGTGCCCCGACCAAAATACCTGGTAGCAAATGCCGATGAAATGGAGCCTGGTACTTTTAAAGACCGGCTCTTGCTGGAAGGCAACCCACACCAGCTCATCGAGGGAATGATCATCGCTTCTTACGCCATACAAGCAGATATTTCTTATGTATTTCTGCGGTGGGCATATAAAAAAGCAGCTCAGGAAATTACCAAAGCTATTCACGAAGCCTATGCAGCCGGTTACTTAGGTCAGAATATATTTGGTTCTGGTTTTAGTTTAGATATGTATTTGCACACCGGAGTAGGTCGATATATGTGCGGCGAAGAAACCGCATTGCTCAATGCATTGGAAGGTAAACGGGCTACTCCCCGCGCGAAGCCCCCCTTCCCGCAGGTAAGCGGATTGTTTGGTAAACCAACCATAGTCAACAATGTAGAAACGCTAAGTTGTTTGCCGCACATCATTAACAATGGAGCCGCCTGGTTTAAAAGTTTAAGCCGTACTAACGATTCAGGCACTAAATTATACGGTATCAGCGGACGGGTAAATAAACCGGGTGCCTGGGAATTACCCATGGGTGTTACCGTCCGGGAATTAGTAGAAGAACACGCCGGTGGCATGCGGAATGGGTACAAATTTAAGGGAGCCTTACCCGGAGGCGCTTCTACCGATTTTTTAGTAGAAGAACACTTAGATGTGCAAATGGATTATCCGTCTGTAGCGGCAGCTGGCAGTCGTATGGGTACGGGCACCATGATTATTCTGGACGATCACACCTGCCCGGTGGGGTTTGTGCACAACCTGCAGCACTTTTTCGCGCAGGAATCCTGCGGGTTCTGTACCCCGTGCCGGGAAGGCTTGCCTTGGGTAGAAAAAATTCTGCTTTCCATTGACAAAGGCGAAGGCAAACTGGAAGATATAAGCTTACTCGATTATCATACAAAACTCTTAGGTCCCGGCAACACGTTCTGCGCGTTGGCTCCGGGTGCCATGGAACCTCTGCAGAGCGCCCTGAAATATTTTCGGGAGGATTTTGAACGCCACATTCACGAGAAACAATGTCCCTGGAGGTAGGAATGGTCACCATTTATATCGATAATGTACCTTACGAGGTAAAACCAGATAGGAATTTATTAGAAGCCTGTCTTTCTTTAGGTTTTAACTTACCCTACTTCTGCTGGCATCCGGCTATGGGTTCAGTTGGCGCTTGCCGCCAATGCGCGGTAAAAGTATTTAAAGATGAAACGGATACCAAAGGTCGGTTGGTAATGTCGTGCATGGAGCCGGTGCGGGATAACCTTCGCCTGTCGGTAGATGAGCCGGGAGCTAAAGAATTCCGGGAAACCGTAATTGAATGGCTCATGACCAACCACCCGCACGATTGTGCCGTGTGCGATGAAGGCGGCTCCTGCCATTTGCAGGATATGACCGTTATGACGGGACATGCTTATCGCCGTTATCAATTTAAAAAACGCACTTACCGGAATCAATATTTAGGTCCTTTCGTGAACCATGAAATGAACCGCTGCATTCAGTGTTATCGTTGCGTAAGGTTCTATAAAGATTATGCGGGCGGCAAAGATTTGGATGTTTTTGCGGCTCATAACCACGTATACTTTGGGCGGAGCGAAGACGGCGTACTTGAAAATGAATTCAGCGGTAACTTAGCCGAAGTGTGCCCCACCGGTGTTTTTACCGATAAAACCCTGAAACAGCATTATACCCGCAAGTGGGACCTGACCATGGCTCCATCGGTTTGCCACCATTGCAGCTTGGGTTGCAATATTACCGCCGGGGAACGCTACGGTTCCCTCCGGCAAATCACCAACCGGTATAACGGCGAGGTAAACGGTTATTTTATTTGCGACAGGGGTAGGTTCGGGTATGAATTTGTAAACAGCGCCAGCCGCATTCGTAGAGCTTTGGTGCGCACGCAACTGCCCGAAGCGGTTTCTAAAGAGGTGGCTTTACAACAGGTTGCAAATATTTTAGAACCCGCCCGCGTGATTGGTATTGGTTCGGCGCGTGCTTCTTTGGAGTCAAACTTTGCTTTAAAAACTTTAGTGGGTGCAGATAACTTTTACCAGGGAGTTTCGGATAACGACTATGATTTGGTGGCGCTTGCTTTAAAAGTTTTAAAAGAAAGCCCCGCCCGGACTTTCTCGCTGCGGGAAGTAGAGCAAGCCGATGCTGTTTTTATATTAGGTGAAGACCTGACCAATACCGCTCCTATGCTAGCTCTGGCTGTGCGGCAATCTGTTCGACAACAACCTTTAGAAATTGTAACAAAAGCAAATATACCTTTGTGGCAGGATGCTGCTGTCCGGGAACTAACACAGGGCGAATCAGGCCCCTTATTTATTTCTACTATAACTGCAACTAAACTTGATGAAGTAGCAACTGCCACCTCGCATGCTGACCCAGACTCAATAGCGAGATTGGGTTTTGCTGTAGCTTATTTCATTAACAGTGATGCTCCACCAGCGATGAATATACCTGAAGCTGAATTACTATTAGCGCAGCAAATTGCCGAAGTCCTTAAAGCTGCCAAAAAGCCGCTAATAATTTCGGGTTGTTCCAGCGGCAGCGAAGCCGTACTAAAAGCTGCCGCCAATATTGCTGCTGCCTTACACGCTAAAAATAAAGAAGCTGGTATTGTTTTAACTGTTCCCGAATGTAATAGCTTAGGCTTAGCCATGCTAGGTGGTCATAGGCTGGAATCGGCTTTTGAGGCAGTATTAAATGGCTACTCTGATTCCGTAATAATCATAGAAAATAATCTTTACCGCAGTGCCGATAAAGTTATTGTCGACTCTTTCTTTACAAAAGCAAAGGAAATAGTAGTACTGGATCACCTGCATCATGCAACCAGTGAAAAGGCTACCATTCTACTACCCGCTGGTACTTTTTCCGAAGCCGACGGCACTTTATTAAATAATGAAGGTCGGGCACAGCGGTTTTACCAGGTATACCCTACCTCAGAAGATATTCAGGAAAGCTGGCGTTGGCTTTCCCAAATAGGCAAATTATGGCATCATCCCATCCTTACCGGTTGGGAAAATCTGGACGATATTACCAGGGCCATTCAGGAACAAAACCAGCAGTTTAAAGGAGTTGAAAAATTAGCGCCACCAGCCAGTTTTAGGATTGCCGGAGAAAAAATTGCTCGTGAGCCGCATCGTTACAGCGGCCGCACCGCAATGAATGCGCATATAAATGTGAGTGAACCCAAACCACCGCAAGACCCTGATTCGCCATTATCTTTTACCATGGAAGGTTACCGCGGCATCGTGCCTTCGCCGGTTATTCCGTTTTTCTGGGCACCGGGCTGGAACTCCATGCAATCGGTCAATAAATTTCAGGAAGAAGTAGGCGGTCCTTTACGTTACGGAGATCCGGGAATCCGGCTAATAGAACCTGAACAGAGAAATGTTCCTCATTATTTTACTGCCGTACCTGAAAATTTTCAGTCTCTCCCCGACCACCTGTTTCTGGTGCCGTTGTACCATATCTTCGGCTCGGAGGAGTTGAGTATTTTATCTCCCGGCGTTGCCCAAAGAATACCCGATCCTTACCTGGCTTTGAGTCCGGCCGATGCTTTGGCATTAGGCTTAAAAGAAGGAGAGCCACTCCGTTTCCAATTAAATAAGCAAACGCACCAGTTGCCAATAAAACTAAACCATACTCTTACGAAAGGAACGGCAGGTTTACCGAAAGGCTTACCGGGTGTGCCCTTCGCAGAACTACCTACCTGGGCAGTTATTCTTAAAACAGAATCAGAATCAAAAACAGAAATGAAACCAGAATGGAAGAATCAGCCCCAAATTATTTCCTGATTGCAGGAGGTGTTCTTTTCGTGATGATGAACGTAGCCGCCGGACTCATCTGGGTGGAACGACGCATGCTGGCACTCTGGCAAGACCGCTATGGCCCGAACCGCGCCGGACCTTTTGGGTTATTCATTGTGCTGGCCGATACCTTAAAGCTTTTGTTTAAAGAAGACTGGATTCCGCCTTTCGCGGATAAAGCCGTGTTCGTCATTGCACCGGCTATTGTAATGACAACGGTATTATTGAGCTTCGTTATCATACCGTTTGCACCCGGCATTATGGTGGCCGACCTGAATATTGGTATTCTGTTCTTCCTGGCCATGTCATCGATGGGCGCTTACAGCATTATTTTGGGCGGTTGGGCTTCAAATAATAAATACGCTTTACTGGGTGCCATGCGGGGTGCAGCCCAAATGATTTCGTATGAGGTATTTATGGGCCTGGCTTTGATGGGAGTAGTATTACTAGCTGGCTCTTTTAACCTGCGGGATATTGTAGAGGCGCAGCGAGGAATGTGGTTTGTAGTACCGCAACTCATTGGTTTTGTTATTTTTTTTATTGCCGGAGTAGCTGAAACCCATCGCTTACCATTTGATATTCCTGAAGCCGAAAGCGAATTAATTGCTGGGTTTCACTCCGAATACTCCGGTATGAAGTTCGGTTTGTTTTTCGTGGGCGAGTACCTGGGCATTACTCTTATCTCGTGCATGGTAGTAGCCTTATATTTTGGCGGTTGGCTGGGACCCGCTTTTTTGCCACCGGTAGTCTGGTTTGCTTTAAAAACATTTGTTTTTATCAGCATATTTATTTTGCTGCGAGCCTCCTTACCCCGCCCCCGCTACGACCAGTTAATGGAATACGGCTGGAAAATTCTGCTGCCTTTAACATTACTAAACCTATTGGTTACTGCGGGTATAGTGCTGTGGATGAATGACTAGCCTCTAGACACTAGATGCTAGATACAAGAAGTAGGATTAAGAAAGACCATAAGATTATAAAATATAACAGGTGCTGGTTAAAAGTAAAAATTATAAATACTGTATTAGAAGTCTAGTGTCTAAAATCTAATATCTAAAAAAAGGAGGTAACATGTTGAGTATTCTGCGCAGTATGTGGCTTACATTTCTGCATGCCTTTCACAAACGGGATACCATTCAATACCCGGAACATAAGGCGAAACTTTCTACGCGCTGGCGGGGCCGAATTGTTTTAACCCGCGACCCGGATATGGGCGAACGTTGCGTAGGCTGTTACCTCTGTGCGGCTGCCTGCCCCGTAGATTGTATTTCGTTGCAAAGTACCGAAGATGAAACCGGCCGCCGGTACCCGGAATTTTTCCGCATTAATTTTTCGCGATGTATTTTCTGTGGTTTTTGTGAGGAGGCCTGTCCCACCTTCGCCATTCAACTAATTCCGGATTTTGAAATGGCCGAATACAACCGTCAGAACCTGGTGTACGAGAAAAAAGACTTGCTTATAGATGGCGAAGGAAAATATCCTGGCTATAACTATTACAAAGTTGCGGGTTTAGCCATCGGCGGCAAAGGAAAAGGTGAGGCAATAAATGAAAGCGAACCAGTTGATGTAAAAAGCTTAATGCCTTAACACTATGGAAATTACTTTTTATTTAGCAGCAGCAGTGGCTATAGTTTCTACCATACTGGTAATTACCCGCTATAATCTAATTCATGCCTTGCTTTACCTGGTGGTTTCTTTTCTGGCTATATCGGTCATCTTTTTTGTGCTAGGCGCTCCTTTTATGGCTGCGCTCGAAATAATTATTTACGCGGGAGCTATTGTGGTGCTCATCATTTTCGTGATTATGATGCTAAACCTGACCCACGAAGACGTGCAACACGAAAAAGAATGGCTAAAGCCCGGCATCTGGATTGGCCCGGCTATTCTTTCATTCGTACTCTTGGGTGAGTTGTTCTATATTTTTACGGCTGCCGATTCACCTAGTTACCAGGGCCAACCGGTTGAGGCCAAGGCCGTGGGTTTGTCTCTTTTTGGACCCTACATCCTGGGAGTAGAATTAAGCGGTATGCTGCTGATGGCCGGTATTGTTGGAGCTTACCACCTCGGCCGACAAAAAAGAAAAGTTATTCACCGTTTTTTAGAAGGAGCAGAAGGATGAACCCCATACCCATGGACCATGGCCTGATGTTGGCCGGCATTCTTTTCATGCTGGGATTAATTAGCGTCTTGATCCGGCGCAATATTATTTTCATGCTGATTTCCGTGGAAATCATGTTGAATGCAGCTGGTTTAGCCTTTATTGTAGCCGGTGCCCGCTGGGCGCAGCCCGAAGGACAAGTCATGTTCATTTTTATTATAACCATGGCTGCGGCGGAGGTTTCGGTAGGATTGGCTTTAATTCTACAATTATACCATCAGTTAAAAACCCTGGACAGTGACGCTGCCAATCAAATGCACGGATAATTATGGAAGCTTTACTTTGGACGATACCTGCATTGCCCTTTGCCGGGGCGCTAGTACTTATCTTGATGGGCACTAGGCTATCCCGCTCGGCCGTAGCTTTAATTGGGGTGGGAAGTGTGGGTTTAGCAGCCCTGATAACCATAATTTTAGGAATTAACTTTATTTCAGGGAAACCTACTCCGCCCTACTACCACCAGGAAGTTTGGCAATGGTTTGAGGTGGCGGGCTTTAATCCATCTGTCGCGTTTCACTTGGATGCCTTGTCGCTGGTATTTATTTTTGTTATTACCTTCGTGGGTTTCCTTATTCATTTGTATTCAACGGCCTATATGGCGCCCGATGAAGGTTTTGCCCGGTTCTTTGCTTACCTCAATTTATTCGTGGGCTCGATGTTGGTACTGGTATTGGCCGATAATTTATTGCTTTTGTACCTGGGTTGGGAAGGAGTGGGCCTCTGTAGTTATTTACTAATTGGTTTCTGGTACACCGAACCGGCTAACGGTTATGCGGCTCGGAAAGCTTTTATCACTACTCGCGTGGGTGATACAGCCTTGGCCATCGGCCTTTTTATGTTATTTCAGAACTTCGGCACCTTACACATACAAACAATTGCCACCGAGGCACCGCAGCTGTGGTCAGTAGGAACCCAAAATGCGGTAATTATTGCTTTTCTGTTGTTAGGTGGCGCCGTTGGTAAATCAGGACAGTTACCCTTGCAAACCTGGTTGCCGGATGCGATGGCTGGTCCTACTCCAGTTTCGGCTCTTATCCATGCGGCTACCATGGTGACGGCCGGAGTATATTTAATCGCCCGCATGCACGTCATTTTTGATTTAGCCCCGGCAGCGCAATTAACAGTAGCTATTATTGGTGCCGTAACCCTATTGCTGGCTGGTTGTTCGGCCTTAACCCAATCCGATTTAAAGCGGGTGCTGGCTTATTCTACCATTAGCCAGATTGGGTATATGTTTCTGGCGCTGGGGGTGGGTGCCTGGTCGGCGGGTATTTTTCATTTTATGATCCATGCTTTTTTCAAAGCCTTACTTTTTTTAAGCGCCGGAGCTATTATTATATCGTTGCACCACGAACAAAATATGTTTAAAATGGGAGGTCTCCGGAAATTAATGCCTGTAGTTTTCTGGACGTTTCTGATTGGTTCGGCTTCTCTAGCGGCTTTACCTTTAATTACTGCCGGTTTCTACAGCAAAGATCAAATTTTATGGTATTCTCTCGCCAGTGAGCGAGGTAACTTCTGGCTTTATCTGGCCGGGTTAACTGGAGCCTTTATTACGGGTAATTATACGTTCCGGATGGTATTTTTTACTTTTTATGGGGAGGCAAAAACGCAGGTATCCCATCCGCCTGGTAAATTAATTACTATTCCTCTAATCATACTTGCCATTCTTTCTTTGGTAGGTGGTTTTATTGAGTTGCCCCATAATTTTGGACATTTTACTGTTTTTTCTGATTTTCTGACCTCGGCCTTACCAGCTACATCCATTAACGAAACTCTCGGAAGCTTAGAATGGCTGTTTCAAGTATTAGCGGCTCTCGTTTCACTGGCGGGAGTTTACCTGGCTTATTTATTTTACCTTAAAAATCCGACTTTACAAAATAGTTTGGAGCATTCAGGCTGGGCTATGTCTCTGCACCGGTTCTGGTATTCGGGCTGGGGCTTTGATAAACTATATGATTTGATATTAGTAAAGCCTTTTGTTTTTCTGGCTACTATTAATAAAAACGATTTCATTGATAAAATATACACCGCTATAGCGGCCCTGACGCGTGCTTTTAACCACGGTTTGGCACGCACCCAAAGTGGTATTTTGCGCTGGTATATGATGGGGATAGTAGTGGGAGCCTTATTAATTATTACCTTAAGCTTACTGCCATGATTCTAACCTGGTTAATTAGTTTTCTTCTGATTGGTGGTATTATTGCCTGGTTATCTAGCAAATTAAACCCGGCATTTCCGCGTTGGATTGCCCTCGGAGTAGTACTGGCCAGTTTCCTGACAACTCTGCTTTTCTGGACCAGCAGTGCCGCTCTTATTCAACCAAACAGTAGCTGGATAGTCCGGTTAGACATTCCCTGGGTGCCGCAATGGGGCGTTTCGTTTTCGCTGGCTATGGACGGTTTAAGTTTACTTTTGCTACTCTTAACTTTCTTTCTGGGTATACTAGCTATTCTGGCTTCCTGGACGGAAATTAAAACCAGAGTCGGATTCTTTTATTTTAACATTTTGTGGGTACTGGCGGGCATTACCGGAGTTTTTCTGACTATGGATTTATTCTTGTTTTACTTTTTCTGGGAAGTAATGCTGATTCCGATGTACTTTTTAATTGGGATCTGGGGGCACGAAAACCGGATGTATGCCGCTTATAAGTTTTTTATTTTTACGCAGGCCAGCGGATTATTGATGCTTTTGTCTATTCTGGGAATTTACTTTATTCATGGAAATAACACAGGTACTTATACCTTTAATTACTTTCAATTACTTAATACTTCTTTCCCACCAGCAGTTGGTGGCTGGCTAATGGCCGGATTTCTGGCTGCCTTCTTGGTAAAATTGCCCGTAGTACCTTTCCATTCGTGGTTACCGGATGCACACTCCGAGGCACCCACGGCCGGTAGTGTTATTCTGGCCGGACTGTTGCTCAAAACCGGCGCTTATGGGTTATTGCGTTTTGTGGTACCCTTGTTTCCGGAGGCAGCACAGGCTTTTGCGCCCTGGATCATGTTGCTGGGTGTAATTGGTATTTTGTACGGGGCTATACTGGCTTTTTCGCAAACGGATTTAAAAAGATTAGTGGCTTATACCAGCGTGAGCCACATGGGCTTTGTGGCACTTGGCGTATTTGCTTTTAACGAGTGGGCATTTCAGGGCGTGGTTATGCAGATGATTACGCATGGCTTAAGTACCGGAGCTTTGTTTATTTTGGCCGGTTTTCTGTACCAACGCCTGCACACCCGCGATATCCGGCAAATGGGTGGTTTCTGGTCTACCATACCCAAAATGGGCGTAGTTACCTTAGTGTTTGTGATGGCTTCGCTAGGCTTACCTGGTTTAGGAAATTTTATTGCGGAGTTTCTAACGCTGGTAGGTAGTTGGCAGGCCAACCGAACCCTCACCATTTTTGCCACCATTGGGTTAGTGGCCGCTACTGCTTATTCGCTGCGGATTATGCAAAAGGTATTTCTGGGTAAAAACCATTCTGACCATTTAATGCCAGACCTTAATTTTAGGGAAATGGGTATGGCTGCATCGTTGGTAATTACAATTTTATGGCTGGGGTTAAATCCGCAACCTGTTTTAGACCGGGCACGATTATCCTTGCAAGAACAACTGCAGGCTTATCAAAAACAAAATGTAAAAACAGCAAAACCCGTCGAGGTAGCCCAGCAAAGTATTTCTCCGGATTCTGTATTATCCATTCCAACAAAAGGAGGTTCGCATGCGCTTAAATGATCTCAATTATCTGATGCCGCTGCTGGTATTAGTAGGAGCCGCTACCTTAAATATGCTGGTAATAGCGGTAAAACGAAATCATAAAGTTATATACGGCATAACCTTAGTAGCGCATATAATAGCCCTAACCACTCTTTTATTCCTTGGTAATCATCCCTACACGATAGATCCTTTTTTTATAATTGATGGTTGGGGTATCTTTAATTTAGGGCTGATTTTGGTAACGTCTCTTTTTGTTACCATGTTATCGTATGCCTACTTTGAACAACGGGAAGAACGCCGCGAAGAATATTATATCTTGCTTATTCTTGCCACTCTTGGTTCGTGCGTTTTAGTAATTAGCCAGCATTTTATGGCCCTATTTCTGGGGCTGGAAGTTTTAAGTGTGGCCTTATACAGTTTAATTGCTTATTTGCGTACCCGCGAACATTCCGATGAAGCCGGCATAAAATATTTAATTTTGGCGGCAATGTCGTCGGCTTTTTTACTATTTGGTATGGCATTAATTTATGCCGACAGTGGTACAATGGCTTTTGCGAGTATTGCCGCCCATTTAAAAGCTTTACCGGAATTGCCTCCTTTACTCTTAACCGGTTTCGGGCTAATGGTAGTGGGTATTGGATTTAAATTAGGAGTAGTGCCTTTTCATATGTGGGCGCCCGATGTGTACGAAGGGGCTCCGGCTCCGGTAACGGCCTTTATTGCCACGGTATCCAAAGGCGGCATGATAGCTTTGTTAATCCGCTTTTTTGCCCAGGTTGATGGATATCGTTACCCGAACCTGATGCTTGTTTTTACTATTATTGCCATTGCCTCTATGTTGGCGGGTAACTTGCTGGCTTTGCGGCAAAGAAACGTTAAACGATTACTGGCTTATTCTTCTATTGCGCATTTAGGATATATTCTGGTGGCTTTTTTAGCCGGTAATCAATTGGGAGTAGAAGCAGTTAGCTTTTATTTGGTAGCTTATTTTATTACCAGCCTCGGTGCGTTTGGAGTTGTAGCCTTGTTATCAGATACCCGGCGCGATGCCGATCGGCTCCGCGATTACCGCGGATTATTCTGGCGACGCCCCGCCACTGCCGCTATTTTTACAGCTATGCTGCTTTCTCTGGCGGGTATTCCGCTTACGGCAGGGTTTGTAGGTAAATTTTATATATTGGCTTCCGGAGTAAATGCCCAACGCTGGTTATTGGTTATTATGCTCATTCTTAATAGTGTAATTGGCTTATATTACTACATTAAAGTAATTGCCGCCATGTTTGCCCAAACACAATCCAGTCAGAAAAAAACTCGTAAAGTACTTCATCCGGCTATCTCGTTTGCTACAGGGGCTACAATGGCTATTTTAGCCCTATTATTGGTGTATATCGGAATTTACCCTACTACCCTGGTACAATTATTAAAAGGTTTACTAACCACAATTGTGACTACCCAATGATATTTAATAATACCCAATGGTAAGAAGTAGTTGCTTTGGTAAACTTTGATTTTGTTCTTTGGATCCTTTTCAAGTCACCAGGCAGCGGTGCTAACTAGTCTGATATTTCAAGTGTGCCTCGTGGCCGGCGGGCCTCGTTTGGCTGTTTCGGGCGGTTTATCGAACCTTGGTTCACTCCGTTGCGCCATGCTGCTTTGCAGCACCTGAACGCTAAAATGCACTCAACAGCCAAACTGGTGTCTTTTGCTAGTAGCTACCGTTAATCTTACATTTACCGAAGATGACGAAGATTAATTAACCTGTTTTCTTTTACTGTCTTTGTTACCCTTGCCCGCACTAGTCTTGGCGGAGTAGGGTTGGTGATACTCACTATGGCGCGGAAGTTACTTCCGTGCCTTTCTCTACTAGATACTTTCTAGGTTCTTTTCTAGCACATTTTTCTTGTACAACTTGCTGACGCCAGTCTCAGCGGAGCGGGACTTGTGCTTTACAGACAAAAGCTAGTCTCCCGACTGGCAGAAACTCAGCCATTATACGTCATTCGGGAGACTGACTCTTGTTCTTACGCTCAAGTGACGCTTGGCTTAATACTTGCGTGAGGAGGCGGACTTAGTAAATTCTTTACCTCTGAAAGCTAGAGTTAGGTAACTACTGGAGAAAGACATCCGTTTGGCTATTGAGGGCCTTTTAGCGTTCCGGTGCTGAGAGCAGCATGGCGCAACGGAGTGAACCAAGGTTCGCTAAACTGCCCGAAACAGCCAAGCGAGGCCCGCCGGCCACGAGGCAAACTCTAAATCTCAAGCTAGATAGCACCGCTGCCTGGAGACTCGAAAAGGCTCCAAAGTACAAGCTTACTATCCAGCAAAATCTATAATAGCTTTTTGTTACAATTAGGTATAAAATATTAATTCAAAATGACTTAGAAAGCATTGTCTTTTAGTTATACATTTCCTAATTAATATAACTAAATTTCCCCGATGCTCGATTTAAATTTACTTGATTCTACAACAAGGGCAAAATATTTTCCATGGGAGTTTCCCCTTTAAAGGCTTTTACCAGTTTACCCTGCTCCGTGTAAATATAAACAGAAGGAGCCGGAATGGCGCCTAATTCTTGTAAGATGATATTGAATGGGGTTTGAGCGTAAAAAATATTAGGACCAGATAAATTATATTTCATAAAAAATTGCTGCATCTGATCAAAAGGTGCCGGCGAAAAAAAGTAGACCGTGTACTTGGCAAAAGCTGGTAAATGTTTTTGCATTTCGTTCGCCTCGCGCTGACAATGCTCACAATCCGGTTCAAAAAATATGAGAACCGTTTTTCCTTTTAAATCTTTAGCGTTAATTTTTGTTTGATCCGGTTTGGTAAGGGGCAAATTAGGTAAATCGTTAGCCGGGGTGGGCGGAGTTCTCGCCACAGAAGTGGTAGGCTGCGCATTAGAATTATCCTGTTCTATTTGTGGCTCTTCTGAACGCATAATAAACCAAGCCCCTAAAACAATAACTGCTAATATTACCGAAATCAATAATCCTTTATTCATTTTATATATTCTGTAAACTATTATAGGATATTCTACTTAAAAGCAAATAGTAGAGATACCTTTAACTTTATTAAACTGTAAAGAAAAACTAAAATCAGATGAGTTGAAATCTACGTTAATTTTAATTTATTCGATTCATCTAAAATTAATAATCAAATTTTTAATAGTTCAAATACTTAAAAGGCTTATCTAAACTAAGCTGGAATTTTATCCAAACTCTTGATTTCAGCTTTGTAAGAAGCCGGCAAGATACTGTTTTTTAATAATCCATCTAACTTTAACTTTCTACTGAGTTTATAGGCAATTACAATTGGTTTCATGTAAGCTGTTTTACCTAAACCCAGCAGCTTATTTACTTTTTCCGAAACCAATAATTGTTGTGCCTGCTTTAGCAAAATAAACCGGAAAAGCCCCAAATGTTTTTTGTATTGCTGATATAAATCCTTTGTATAGTGGCTGTATTGTAAATCTTGCTCTAAATGTTGCTCTCGCATTACTAGCCAATCCTGGTAAGTGGTGGGAAGTCCTACTAATCCCATCCGCTGCCCCACCTGCAAAAACACCTGGCACACTTCTATTTTCTCTGACAGGGTTAATTTTCTTTCCAGTAATTCATAAGCCCTTATGGAATAATCAATCAGCATGAACAATACGTCGCGGTAGGCCCAGTCCGGAATAGCGGCACCCCGGTTACTTTCTACCTTAGCATGAATAGTTGCCATATTATCGATCGCCCGGTAAGCTCCTACTCTATCCGAAAAAACTATTAACCGCGCATAAGCCACCGTCGAAAATAATCGTCCTAACGGATCGGCGGGTAATCGGCCAGTAAAGTACAACCAATCCACCGCTTTATTTAAGGCAAATTCCGCCGCAGATCCGGCAAAAATAAATAAGATTGTATCGCTGTTGCCCCAGATTCTTCTTACCACCGAGCTTTTATCCACAAAATAATCCATACTGGTTTAACGAAAAATTTAGTAAATTTTAGTCATCCAACAGCAATCTTTTTTGGTTTCTGGACAAACCAAATTTTTAAAATGTTTCGAATGGCTCACCTCACTGCCAAAGTATTGTACAAGAATTCTCTTTCGCTGTTTTCAAAAATTACTTGATCTTAATTTTATTCAACATTCTTTAAAATATAGATTGATTAAAAGAAAATCCGAACTTTGCTGGGCTAAAACATTGTTTTAGTAGTATTCAAAATTTAAATGTCTGGGATAACTACCCGGCTTGTTTTCATGAAAAAAGAATTAGAACTGGTTCTTCCTCCAGAAGTAGCTTACGATGAAGCGCTTCTGCAAAATGCTATCTTAAAAAACGTGGGTGCCCAACCAGAAGAGATAGCCTACATTCATAAATTAAAACGCTCGATAGATGCCCGTGGAAAAAATGTATTGTTACGGGTACGGGCCGACGTATATTTTAGCACTCCCCCAAACGATATTCTGCAACCTAAATTCCACTACCCTACCGTTGATAAAGCGCCACATGTTATTATTGTAGGAGCTGGTCCGGCAGGTTTGTTTGCGGCTTTGCGCTGTATTGAATTAAATTTAAAGCCAATAATCTTAGAACGGGGCAAGGATGTACGCACCCGCCGGCGGGATTTGGCAGCTATTAACAAAGAACACGTTGTAAATCCGGATTCTAATTATTGTTTCGGCGAAGGCGGTGCTGGTACCTACTCCGATGGTAAATTGTATACCCGTTCTAAGAAACGGGGCGATGTTTACCGGGCTTTGCAAATTTTAGTGCAGCACGGTGCTACTCCCGATATTTTGTTTGATGCGCACCCGCATATTGGCACAAATAAGCTGCCGGTTTTAATTTCTAATATTCGGGAAAGTATTTTAAACGCCGGTGGAGAAATTCATTTTGATACCCGCGTTACAGATTTTATAATTGAGCAAAACACTATAAAAGGAGTAGTTACCCAAGCGGGTAATCTGTTCGAAGGCGAAGGCGTAATTTTAGCAACCGGACACTCGGCCCGTGATATTTACGAGCTTTTGGCTTCCAAAAATATTTACATTGAAGCCAAGCCTTTTGCCATGGGAGTGCGGGTAGAACATCAGCAATCTTTTATTGATTCCATTCAATACCATTGCGATAACCGCGGACCGTATTTACCGGCATCATCGTATGCTTTGGTGCACCAAACTACTTACGCTAAAAAACAGCGGGGCATATTTTCGTTCTGTATGTGTCCGGGTGGTTTTATGGTGCCTTCTGCTACTGCTCCGGGCGAAGTGGTGGTAAACGGCATGTCGCCGAGCCGGCGCGATTCTAAGTTTGCTAATTCTGGTATTGTAGTAGCTATTGAAACAGAAGATATGGACGTAAAAACCCATGGACCATTAGCGGGTTTACGCTTGCAACAAGCCCTGGAACAACAAGCTTGCGCTATTGCGGGAGGTACACAAAAAGCCCCGTCCCAACTTTTGCAGGACTTTACCCGATCCAAGCTCTCCAGCCATTTACTCGAAACGTCGTACCAGCCCGGTTTAACTTCCGTGGATATGAATGAATTATTTCCGGCCAGCATTGCATACCGATTGCGCGAAGGATTTACTTATTTTAACAGTAAAATGAAAAATTATGTAAGTAACGAAGCCCAGATTATAGGGGTAGAAAGCCGCACTTCGTCCCCCGTACGAATTCCGCGCGACCGGGAAACGCTCGAACACGTACAAATTAACAACTTGTATCCGTGCGGCGAAGGTGCGGGTTATGCCGGTGGAATTGTTTCTGCCGCTATGGATGGAGAACGGTGCGCGGAAAAAATTGCCGCCAAAGTGAACCGTTAAATAATAGTAGAAGTAAATTATATAACTTTTAAAATAGAAAGTCTGTTAAATCAACGTTTAAAGCATTTTTATTTACTTTAATCGTTAAGTTGGCAGTATTAAATGCAAATTTTTTATTAAATCGCATCCGGATTTATCTTGGGTAAACAAATATTTATCCCGCATAAACGGAATTAATTCTTTACCATTATGAAAAAAACAGTTGTATTAGGCGCTACGGATAATCCGTCGCGGTTTGCTTACCGGGCTGTACACAAATTAAAACAGTATGGTCATGAGGTAGTGCCCGTCGGAATCCGGAATGGCGATGTAGCCGGAATTAAGATTGACACTGAAAAAAATCCGGTAGAAAATGTAGATACAGTTACTTTATACGTGGGACCTCAAAATCAGCCTTCTTGGTACGATTATATTTTAAGTTTAAAGCCAAATCGTATTATATTTAACCCCGGCACTGAAAACCCGGAACTGGAAAGAAAAGCCGCCGAACAAAATATTAAAACTTTACATCACTGCACCTTGGTTATGTTGGCCGTAGGCGAATATTAATTTAAATATTCGAACTCTGATCCGCTATTAGAGCCTGGCATCGCAAGATGATCCAGGCTTTACTTTTTTGCTGTTTTTTGATTATAAAGGGTTAGTTATTCCAGGCAATATTTACTAAATTACTATATGCGGCTGGGTATTAGTAGGAGGTTAGAAATAGAATAAAGGAGAGAAATCTTATTTATCGGGTCATTCAGGAAGAAACTCTTTTTCTACGTAGCTACCTAGTTTCTTTCTGGATGATCCAAATATTATAACTTATCCTATATCGCATAAACCGTCTTTCATATAATACTTATTTCAAGCATGTGCTCGAACTTACTTTAAGTACCTATAAAATCAAGAAATTAGTATTTGATATTCAATTCTACTTAATCGCATTAAAAAAATTAATAAATCTGTTCTTTAAGTAGCTCCCTTTTTTCCTCAGTTACTTTAACAATTCCGCTTTCCTTTCTCCAGCATCAAAATCCAACCAAACTGCCGAATGAATAATCGTTGAATGTTAAAAGTTATTCAGGCTTTAGGCGAATAAGGTTTAAATCTGGTTTTAATAGTTACTATACAGCTGAATTTAACAAAAATTAGCTTGCTCCTTATTTATAATTTACTAAAATTCAGTATTTTATAATAACAATTAAATAATTTTACTTCTTTTTTAGATTATCAGGCAACCGATATAAATCGGCTTGCATCTACTAAACAAACAGTCTTAATTTAGTAATCTGAAACAATTTTAATCATCCACGTGACCGAAGCGGAACTTATACGAGGCTTAGTTAAAGGTGAAGCCAAAGCCCATAAAACCCTGTATGAAAAGTACGCCGGGGTAATGTTAGGTATTTGTTTACGCTATTTAAAAAACCAGATGGATGCCGAAGAAGTAATGTTAACAGGGTTTGTGAAAGTGTTTCAACATGTTACTCAGTTCGAAAACAAAGGAAGTTTTGAAGGTTGGATGAAACGTATTATGGTAAACGAAGCACTCGGGTTTTTACGCAAGAAAGAACCAATGCATTTGGCCATAGAAAAAGATATTTTGCAGGTAGCCACCGAAGCCAACGCGGAACAGGATTTAGCCACCGAAGATTTATTACGCATGCTGCACGAACTACCCGCCGGCTACCGGGCCGTGTTTAACTTGTACGCCATTGAAGGATATTCGCACAAAGAAATTGGAGAGTTGCTGGATATATCGGAAGGAACCTCTAAATCTCAGTTAAGTAAGGCGCGGGCCATGTTGCAGCGGCGTTTACAAAACCAGGAATCGATTACGCTTTAAAAGCAAAAAATATCATGAAGGAAGAAGAAGTAGATCAATATTTTAAAAACAAATTCGGGCAGTTTGCTCCTGAGCCATCGGCTGACGCCTGGGCTCGTTTGCAGAGCAAAATGGAACCCGTACAGCAAAAACGCCCTACAATGTGGGTGTATTACGCGGCGGCATCGGTAAGCTTAATTTTACTATCAGGAGCATTGTTATTTTGGTTCAGAACTAATAGTTCGTTACCAGTAAATGGAGATTTAGCCAATTTAAAACCTGCTACCACTCAACCAACTCCTTTAATAATGAAGGAGCCTATTTTAGCCGATATAAACACCCAGGCACCGGCACTGCCCGAAACAGTAGAGCCGGTAACGCAGGAAAAAGTTAAAGAAACCACTAATAACGCTAGTACTAGTACTACTACCAGCAAACCAATTAAAAAAGGTAAAAAAATACGGCCTGGCATTTTAGTAGCTACCCACCATTTAAAAAATCAAGAGAAAACTTATTCAAAGGATGACTGGAAAACGGTGCCGGAAAATTCACCAGTTACTACAGTAGTAGCGCAAAACGTACCCAATTTACCAACAGTGGCCGAAGAACGGATTATGGAGGTAATTATTAAGAAAGCCCCGGAAGCGGAAGTTGCTTATACCGATAATTCCAATGCAAAAGAATACTCCCATACGCAGGAAATTATCAAGGAAAACATATCGAAGAAAGGGCGGCTGGTTAAAAATATCTTTAAACAAGCGCGCAATTTAAAGAATGGCGAAAAAGTAGAATTATCGGCTTTAGGTTTAAATGCCAATTACCGAATTGATGTAGAAAGTAAATTATTAAAACAAAAATATTCCAAAGTTATTAACCTCTAATCTAAAATTTTTATGAAACGCATACTTATCATTACAGCCCTTTTTTGGGTTGCCGCTACCGCTGTGTCTTTGGCGAACGGATTAGCTGCGAAACCTAAATATGTAGCCTCGCTCCTGGATACTATTCAGATTAATTTAGCCGATGGTGCCAGCCTAACCTTACAAGTTAAAAACACCAGCCAGCTAAAAAATTTCCAAAAATATAGCCTGGATTCCTTAATGGTTTTGTTAAATAAATACGTGCAGCAGGTGGAGAGCATGAGTAAGTCGAGCCCCAATGGTTCAGCCGAAATAAGCATGACCTTTTATCCGGCCAAAGACCTGAATAACCCTAATGCGCCCGAGCAAATTAAAATTAAAATGGCAAGCGGTAATAGTGGAAGCAAACAAACCTGGTCGGCTAATGCAGGAGACCTGGTTAAAGTAGAAGTAGACTACGAAGATGATGAGGACGATGATGACCACAATGGCTCGGTGTACGTGAATGTTAAAACCCGCAACGATAGCCTCCGGAAAGAAAAGATGGAACGTAAAATGAACCGCCGGCACCGCTTTTTCAGCACCATTGATTTAGGTTTGAACACCTTCGTAAATGTTCCTGAATTGAACAATAGCTTGTACGATTTAAAACCTATTGGTTCTCGTTACATTAGCTTAAACCAATACATTTCTACCCGCATTGGTGGAGTTAAAAGCCCGTTAAAATTCCGGACTGGTTTAGAACTTGCTTTTAATAATTACATGCTGGACAAAAACCGCCGCATTACCGATGAAAATAACACCACGGTTTTTTACAACGAGTCTACCTTATCTTTAGAAAAAAGTAAGCTTACCACTTCTTCGTTAAACTTACCGGTAATTATTGAATTAAACTTTAAAGACAAAAACGGCAAAGAATCCTTTAAGATTGGCGGCGGCGGCTTTGTGGGGTACCGTTTAGGCTCGCACACTAAAATTAAATACCAAAGCGAGGGCAATACCTACAAAGATAAAGAGCGCGGTAATTACAACCTGGAAGATATGCAGTACGGCGTTAATTTCTTAATTGGTTACAAATGGATTAATCTGTTTGCTAAATACAACCTGAATGACTTGTTCAAAGATAATCGCGGTCCTAAAATGAACGTTGTAAGTTTCGGCTTCCGGATTTAAAAAAATTCTTTCAGGACTATTCACACAAAGAGGAGATTCTTAAACGGAATCTCCTCTTTGTTTTCTCGTAAGTCTATAAAATTTACCTCTACCCATTTCGAAAAAAATTATCCAGGATTATACCCGTAGCATTCGCTACGTTCAAGGACTCGGCCTTTCCGAAACGGGGAATTTTAATTAATTGGGTTAAGCAGCTTTCTACTTCGGGCCGGATGCCGTGGGCTTCGTTGCCCATAATAAGTACTCCGGTAGGTTGTAACGTTAAGCGATGAATGTTCTGGCCATGGAGCGAAGCGCCATATAGAGGAAGGTCGGCGGGTAATTTTTTCAGGAATTCTGGCAAAGTAACGTATACTACATTCACACGGGTAAAAGAGCCCATGGTAGCTGCAATTACTTTCGGATTGTAAAAATCAGCGCAGGTTTCCGAACAAATAATATGCTGCAGACCGTACCAATCAGCAATCCGGATAATAGTACCCAAATTTCCCGGATCGCGGATATCATCTAAAGCCAACGTTAAGGTTGATAAATCTGGTGCAAAAAAAGCAGGCGCTTTCATCTTAGCAATGGCCAAGGCGGCGTTATTCGTAGAAAAGGTGCCGGCCCTGGTAAGGTCTTTTTCGTCTATTAGCTCGTAAGTCAAACTTTTCGCCTTTATTTCGGTACTTTTACCTAGAAATTCTTCTGTTACGAACAGCTTTTCAATGGTGTAATCAGATAAAAGCAACTCTTTCACGCTTTTAGCTCCTTCTACCAAAAAGGCTTGGTGGAGATGACGGTATTTTTTTACTTGCAAAGAATTGATATATTTTAAAGCTGCTTTCGATAACATAGAGCAAAGGTGATTTTGAAGTTAACGGGTTATATACTTTTTTTTCTCAGTACTAGTTGGTTAGCTGCTTCGTGCGTACCCACGCACCGGTTAGAGAAAAACCAAAATTTATTGTATTCCATTAAGCTGAAAGGGGTAGCGGTAAATGACCCTGCTCAAATTAGCACCTTATACAAACAAAAACCAAATCGTAAGTTTTTAGGTAGTACCCCCTACTTGTCGCTTTATTACTTTGGTAAAAAGTTTTATAATCCAAATAAAATTCAAAGATGGATAGACGAATACCGGGTTCAAACGGATGCTAAAATTGCGGCGGCTGGTACGGATTCTGTCAGGATTTCGAATATATTGGCTAAACGGGAACAACGATTAGCGGTAATGACCCGGAAAAGAGAAGAAGGCAATTGGCTAATGACCGTGGGAGAACCGCCTGCCATTTACGATACTACAAAAACGCAGGCTACCCTGCGTCAGATAAAAACCTACCTGAACACCAAAGGCTTTTTTCATTCTAAAGTAACGTACACCGAAGAAATCAAAGAAAAGAAAGTTTACCTTAATTTATTAGTAGATGAGGATAAACCCACTAAAATTACTCAAATTACCCATGCTATTGCCGATTCGGTTATCGCCCACATTGTAGACTCTGCGCAAACTGCGGCTTTGTTAAAAGTTGGTCAGAATTATGACGAAGAAATTATTGATCAGGAACGAAACCGGCTGGAAATTTTACTACGCAATTTAGGCTATTACGAATTCCGAAAACCATTTATTACGGCCAAAGTAGATACCAATTATGCACCTTATACCGCCCATTTTACCTATTTAATTGCCAATAACAAAGATAATCAGCCCCATAAACAATACCGGATTCGCGAAGTAAGTTTTATCGGTGATGCCGGTTTAAAACGCTTTGGATTTAAGCGAGATACCATTTGGTACAATAATGTTAAATACCTGGCTTACCGGCACAGAATAAATCCTAAGGTACTTGATTCTAAATTAACCATTTACCCGCGCCAACGCTACAGCCTTGATTTAACTCAGCTTACCCAACAGCAATTAAATAACCTGGACATGTTTCGGTTTAATTCCGTAAATTATACCATTTTACCTGACTCCCTAGGTTCTCCGCAGCTAGATGTTTTTGTAAACGTATCGCCTACCAAAAAGTACCAGGAAACCAGCGAAGCTGGCGGAAGTTATACTGCTCGTTTACCCGGCCCGTTTGTGAACCTGCGTTTAAAAGTGCGGAATATATTAGGAGGCGCCGAAATCTTGGATATTGGTTTAAGAGGAGGTTTGCAGGGCCAATATAGTAGCTTAGATTTTAGCGAATCTATCTACATGAAAGACTTTGGGGGGAATATCGGACTTACCTTTCCGCAGTTTTTGGTGCCGTTCCGGGTAAATAAACAATTTAGTAGGTTTAACCCGCGCAGCCGCTTAAATGTATCTTATACCTACGTTGACAGAAGGGAATATGTGCGAACCAACCTGGAAACTACTTTTGATTACATTTGGCAACCCTCTACAAAGGTGCAGTACGTTTTTACCCCAGTAGATATTAGTTTAATAAAAACACCGCGGCTTTCCCCGGACTTCGAAGCTTTATTGAATAAAAATACGACTTACGGCCAAAGTTTTACTAATGCAGTAGTGCCTAGTATTAATTTTACCCGGTTTTATAACGATTTCCGCAATAATAACTCGGGGCAATTCTGGCGTTTATTCATTGAAGTAGGCGGGTTAACTGCTCTGGCGGCCGAACAATTTAGATCTAAGGAGCAGCTGAATTATTTAGGCGACTTACGCTTATATAAGTTTTACCGGGTAAACAGCGATTACCGCAAATATTTAAAACTATCCAACAAATCTTTTTTGGTGTATCGTTTGAATATTGGCTTAGTGCAGCCTTTTAAATCGGTGGGTTTGCCTTACGATAAATATTTTTTTGGCGGGGGTGGTTCCAGCATCCGGGCCTGGCGTCCCCGGCGGTTAGGACCGGGAGCATATTACGCCCAAAGGCCCATGCGCGACCCGGATACGAACCAGATTATGCGGGATAGTTTCGGAAACGAAATAATGGAACGCGATTACGATACCGAACAACCCGGTGAAATGCTCATTGAAACCAACCTGGAACACCGGTTTAACATAGTGGGTTATTTGAATGGCGCATTTTTTATTGATGCGGGTAATACCTGGATGATTTCCGAAGATAAAAACCGACCTGATTCCCAATTTGAATGGAGCGATTTTTTAAGTGAATTTGCGGTGGGAGTTGGTACCGGTTTACGTCTGGATTTTAACTTTTTAATTGCCCGTTTCGACTTTTCGACGAAAGTATTCGATCCTGCTTTTACTTATGGTAACCGCTACGTTTTAAACCAATTCACTTTAAAAGATATCTTTAACAGAAATAATAAGCACACAACCTTTAACTTAGGGATTGGTTATCCTTTTTAAGTTAAATGAAAGCCACTTGACCAATTAAATCCGAATGGAAGAGGAAATCGTAATTTAATTGGAGAAGTGGAATTTTAGGTTTTATTTGATGAATTATATTTTAAATAACCGGATAATAAAAATAATTCTTTGAATTTATTCGCGTTACTAATCAGTAAGTTAATTTGTTAAAATTTCGTTTAATTCATTTTGCCAATTAAATTTTCTAAGTTCATCTGTTAAATCATGCGGTTTATCAAAACACTATATTTAGTATTTTATGTTGTTTTAGTTTGACCGTGGTGATTTTAACATGTATAATGTTAACAACACTATATTGCAAGTTCCATGAAAAGTTATTTTGATTACAAGTATGCCTCTAATTCACTAACTTATAAAACTAAACCGGCGATTACCCGATTAAAACCTGGCCCAGGTAAAAGTTCTTCTAAATCTCGGCTTTTTAATCGCTCTTTTTGGATCTTGTTGTTATCTAATATATTCTTTCTATACATTCTACTATATAAGTTTTTTAGTTAACTAAAAAGAATTAGTAAGAACATAGAAAAAACCTAATTTTCTCAAAATAATTATCTTAACGCCACCCCATCTCATTAAGCCCGTTTAAAGGGCTAAGGAGATTATATTGCATATACTGATTGGTCATGAAAAAATTTCACGTCTTATTTTTTCTGTTTTTACATTTCCTTCTAAATCAAAACGCCTTATCTCAAACAGGCAAAGACGGCACCCGGACCATTATCACTTTTAATACAGTAGTAAATACACCTCTTGTACTAAACACGAATTACCAATGGAATTTAGCCAATACCTTGCGCTTCGATCCAAACTTGGCTAATACGGCAAATGTTACTTTTAAATTTACCGTTTTAGACAACGCAGGCGCAAATGATGCTTCTTACGCTACTGTTACCATTCCTATAAACGGAGAACCCGTGGCTGAGGATCAGACTAACAGCTTTGCTTTATCAAACTTAGCAGGCATAACTTTATTAGATGCTTTAAACGGAACCGATGATGTGTCTATTAGTACCTTTCGGTTTAGTGTTTTGCCTTCTGCTTCGCAAGGAGTATTGTACGTAAATAACATACCGGCTACTATTAATACAGCTTTTTCCTGGACTAACCGGAACCAGATTCAATTTGATCCGGCTATAGGCAATACGGCTAATGTTACTTTTAGCTATATTGTAAAAGATAATGAAAATGCCGAGGATGCTTCTGCCGCGGTATTTACTATTCCTCTAATTTCTACCGACCAGGATTTAGATAAAGTGGCTGATATAATCGATTTAGACGATGATAACGATGGCATTCCGGATTTACTGGAATCCAATGGTTTCAATCCTTCGGCCGATGATGATAATGATGGAATTGAAAACTATCGGGACCCAAGCTTCCCTAATGGTGATTACAACAGTGTAACGAAAGTAAATAATTTATTCGATAAAGACAGGGACGGTATTATTAATGCCTTTGATTTAGATTCAGATGGCGATGGCATTACCGATGTGGTAGAGCAAACTCCCTTTGGAAGGGTTCCCAGTTCTAACTATAGCGCCAATACCGGTCGCTTAACAAGTCCGGTAGGTGCTAATGGTATCCCGAAGAGTTCCACTACTATTACGGAAGGGAGCCTTAACGATTTTGACGGAGATGGCCTATACAACTTCCTCGATTTGGATTCCGATAATGATGGTTTGCGGGATTACCTGGAAGCCCAGGCCTCACCTGGTAATCCTGTAATTACGCCTAAAGGCACTGACGCCGATAAAGATGGGATTGATGATAACTATGATGTGACTTGCGGTTGTTCAGCCCCTTCCGGATTAGCCCTGTACCCGGTAAACACCGACGTAGATTCTTTCCCCGATTATCTGGATCAGAACAGTGACGAGGATGCCTACGGCGATGCCATTGAAGCCTACGATAATTCAAACCCGGCGCAGGTTTCGGGTTATTCCCTTACGGAATTAAAAGATTTAGCTGATCAGTTTAGAGCAAATGCTCTGGCGGCTGGTAACGGCCCGGCAACTGCTTATTACAGCAATACAAATGATTCAGATAACGATAGTATTCCGGATTGGTTAGAAGACGATGATGAAGACGGACGTTTGAATTACCTGGAATATGGTTTAAGTTATTACCACGATTCGGATAATGATGGCTGGTTAGATTTATTTGACTCTACTACTTTCGGCACGGAACCAATTCCAAATTATGCTTTCCGGCAAAGCGATATACTCATACCCTTACCAGTAGGATTAATTAAATTTATTGCCCGGCCGGAGATGCATGGAGTTCAATTGCACTGGGAAACGGCTTCGGAAGAAAAAAATAATTATTTTGTTGTTGAAAGAAGTAGCGATGGAATTTCTTTTGAAACCATTGGCCAGGTAAAAGGCGTCGGTACGACGCAGCAGCAAACTGCCTATTCTTTCCCCGATAAAAATCCGCTAAACGGAACCAGCTATTACCGTTTAAAAATAGTAGCCACTGATGGAAATAGCCGATTTAGTAAAATTATTGCCGTTAAACGCGAGAGTAGTATTAGCTCCCTTCTTAGGACTTTCCAGAACCCAACAACTGGCGAGTTCACCTTGGAGTTTAGCGCCAAGTCATCCGAAGAAGTGCACATAATTATTACCAATGTTTCAGGTCAAGTAATTTATACTCAAAAAAGAACTGCAACGGTTGGTCTTAATGCTTTCCGTTTAGATATAACCGGAGTTCGCAGTGGTACCTACCAGGTTCAAGTAAGAGGACGGCTACTTAATCTGGTGCAGCGCCTTGTAAAAAATTAAAATTTTTACCACCGGAAACTAGCATTTGGTACATAAGTTCTCCGGGGTAAACAAATATTCAATTTTCTTAATTCTCTTTTAGTAATTTATTTCTTTAAGGTAATAGCAAATCACATAAACATTCTTCCATAAGCTGAAATAAAAAGTTGTACTCCTACTCTAATTTGTTTTTTGGACTAAAATAATTAACAAACAAATATCAGGTAGCTATAAAAACTGACACCAGTTTGGCTGCGGAGGTCCTTCTAAGATTCTGGTGCGCAGCATTTCGACGAAGGAGGAAAGGAAGCTTAGACCCGCCGGGAAGAGCCAAACGAGGCCCGCCGGCCATGAAGCAATGCTTGAAGTTAGCAAACTAGATAGCACCAGAGCCTGTAGACTTGAACAGTCTACATACATAAAAGACATTTATCTAACTAAAATGTTCTTTCCCTTTTAGCCTGTTTGACAATTACTTTATACTAATTAGTATACATCCTGCTCCTAAACTACAATAAGAATCAACCTAAGTTTAATTTTAAGCTTCATTCGCTAACAAATTTACTTTTTTAATAATGCAGGAGGTGATTAATGGCCTTAGCAACTTTATCGGCATTTGGCAACATTTTACTTTCCAGGCAAATGTTTAATGGTACTGCTGGTACATTTTCTGACCCTAAAGTTAAAATAGGCGCGTCTAAATACCGGAAGCATTTCTGCGATAATCGACCAGCTAAAGATTCAATAAAAGAGTTGAGCAAGGGTTCTTCCGTGAGCAGTAAAGCTTTACCATGCCGCTGAATGGCTTCTTCTAAAAATGCTTCGTTTAAGGGATACAAAGTGCGTAAATCTATAATTTCAATTTGACCTTTAAAACCTTTGGCTGCTTCCCGCGCCCAGTAAATACCCATTCCGTAAGTAATAACTACCAGACTTTCTCCTTGCATTTTTTTATCGAGGTCAGCGTTTACTACCTGGCAGGGTTGCCCTAACGGTACTATATAATCGGCAGCTGGCTCATATGATTTAGCTTCTTCGGTGCCCGGCAACTTCGACCAATATAATCCTTTGTGTTCCAAAAAAACGACCGGGTTTGGATCTAAAAAAGCAGCTTTCATTAAACCTTTCATATCCGCCGCGTTTGATGGATACACTACTTTTATACCCCGGATGGTGAGTAATGCTGATTCAATGCTACCCGAGTGGTAAGGTCCGCCGCCACCGTAAGCGCCAATGGGTACCCGAATAAGGCATTGTACCGGAAATTTACCTTGGGTGAGATAACAAGATTTAGAAAGCTCTTCTACCAGTTGATTTAACCCCGGCCACATATAATCGGCAAACTGAATTTCAACAATGGGCTTGGCTCCTACTGCCGCCATACCCGCCGTAGAACCAATTATGTAGGCTTCCTGAATAGGGGTATTAAAAACCCGTTCATCGCCGTACTTGGCGGCTAACAGAGCAGCTTCGCGAAAAACGCCGCCTAGTTGTTTACCTACATCCTGGCCGTAAAATAAAGCTTCGGGGTAATCTTTTAAAATTTCTTCAATGGCGTGTAAGGCCGCATCTACCATGGTCACTTTTGCCGCTCCAATTGGATGCCGGGTGCCCGATTCCTGAACAATAGGAGTTGGTGCAAAATCATGCTGGTAAATGGTAGTTGGGTCCGGTTCTGGTGCTATTACTGCCCGGGAAAAAGCTTCTGCTACCAGTTGCAATATTTCTTGTTCTATTTCTTCTAATTGAGCTATTGTTTCGCCAGCTTCTACTAATTGGGCCTGTAATTTAGGAATAGGATCGTTTTTAAGAGCAAGTTCGATACTCTCGCCCCTGTACCATTCTTTACGTACGCCCGAGGTATGATGACCCAGTAAAGGACACTTGGCATGTACCAAAATTGGTTTTCTTTCCTGCCGCGCATAATTAAAAGCCCGTTTCATCCCGGTAAAAGAATGAACAAAGTCAGACCCATCAATGCGCATGCGTTCTAAACCTTTAAAGCCTTGGGCAAATTCATAGGCATCCATTGCCCGCATTTCCGACCCTTTAGCCGATATTCCCCAGTCGTTATCCTGCACCAGGTAAATAATAGGCAACTGTTTAAGCACGGCCATTTGCAGGGCTTCAGATACTTCTCCTTCGGTAACGGCGCCATCTCCTAACGAACATAATACCACACTTTGGCGCTCCAGCGGAATTATACCTTGCGCTTCCAGAAAACGAATGGCGTGGGACATGCCCGTAGCCGGAATGGCCTGCATACCTGTAGCCGAACTTTGGTGCGGAATAATGGGCAAACCTTCTCGCCTTACCGATGGATGACCATAGTAAATACGTCCACCAGAAAAAGGATCATCGGCTTTAGCTAGTAACTGGAGCATGAGTTCATACGGCGTAAAGCCTAAGCCCAACAGCATGGCTTCGTCGCGGTAATACAAGCAAGCATAATCGTGGCCACTTAATTGAAAAGCCGTAGCTAGCTGAATAGCTTCGTGTCCCCGGGAAGTGCTGTGCACGTAGCGGCAAATCTGCCGGTTTTGTTCGTACGTATTGGCCATGGCGCGGGCCGTTAGCATTCGGGAATAAGCTTGGAGCAGAATTTTCAGATAAAGTTCCAAAGATTTGGGTTGCGTTATATTTGCCATTAGGTTTACGTAAAAACATACCCTATGGCTATACACTCGCTTCAGGAAAAACAGATTGCCGTTCCAATAATTATTTACTTATATAGTTAATAAATACTAATCTAAAGTTTTAATCTTAAGCATTATATAAATAGAACTAACCCTAATTATTCTATATTCCCACGTTTTATCTTTAAAAAGTAAATATTTATATCGGAGCTATTTCGCATTTAGTAAAAAAAGTAATAACATTCACTCAAGGTGGTGCCCCAACCACCTTAAAGGAGCTGCCAACAAACTAATAGTTGCGGAAATTACCCGATAATGGCTAAACTTCTAAAATGCAAAGCAGCTTCATCGTTAAAAAAGTAAATAGTTTTATGGATTAGGGAAGCGCGTTTTAAAGTAGTTTTGTACGGTTTCCATCTTACTTTTATTCCGTTACCTTACCAGCCCATTAGAACTAAATTTAGTAAACGAGATAAAAATTATTTTAATTAGTCCACCCGATTTGCTTTAGAACAAAATATGAAGAAAGAAATAGAAGCTTGGTTTCGTGATTTTCAGGATCGATTATGTAAAAGTTTGGAAGAATGTGATGGGAAGGTCACGTTTCAGGAAGATAATTGGCAACACGAAAGTGGCGGGGGCGGCCGCTCCCGGGTTATTCAGAATGGGGCTATTTTCGAAAAAGGGGGCGTTAATTTCTCCGCCGTTTCGGGAGATATGCCTACGGCTGCAGCAACTAAATTATTAATGCCTGATACCCGATATTTTGCCACCGGTGTTTCCGTTGTGCTGCATCCTGAAAATCCTCTAATTCCGATAACGCACATGAACGTACGTTACCTGGAAGCGGGCAACGGCGAAGCCTGGTTCGGGGGTGGAATAGACCTCACTCCTATTTATCTGGATTTACAGCAGGCGCGTTATTTTCACGAACAACTCAAAACCGTGTGCGATCGTCACCACCCTAATTATTACAGCCGGTTTAAACAATGGGCCGACGATTATTTTTATTTACCGCATCGGCACGAAACCCGCGGCATTGGTGGTATTTTCTTTGATCGGCTAACGCCTTTAGAAGAAGATTTAACTTTAGAACAACTCTTTTCTTTTGTGCAGGAAGTTGCCGATATTTTTGCCCCTACTTATACTACTATTGTTAACCAGAACCGAAATTTAGCTTACACCGAACAGCAAAAAGAATGGCAGTTACTTCGCCGTGGCCGTTACGTAGAATTTAACCTGGTACACGATCGGGGAACTAAATTTGGTTTGGAAACCGGTGGCCGGGTTGAATCCATCCTGATGAGTTTACCCACTTACGCTTCCTGGAAATACAACTTTAAACCCGAACCCGGTAGCGCCGAAGAACAAACCCAGCAATACTTAAAAAAGAACGTGGATTGGCTACACGTTTAATTCATTCTGCCTGAATATTGCTATTTAAGTTGATAGCAATATTCAGGTGATTTAGTAAATTTATAATTGTTCAGGTAGTTTCAATTCTTAATTCTTCCTAGGTTTCTCATTTACAAACCAGGTTTATTTACTTATACAACTTACAATATTTTTTAATAAGTAACTGGGCACAATTAGTTTACTGTACAGGATGATTGAATCGATGTTAATAAATAATTGAAATTCAATTATTTATTAACAAAATATCTAACATGGGATATTTGGATACTTATGTCTATTTACTTGTTATAGTAAGTAGTACAAGCTTTAAGTTTACTTCTATTCCCTTGCATTTCTTCCTTTTAATTTTTATATTTACTTAAGGTAAAATTAATTTTTTGAGTTCACCTTCTCCCACTGTCTACCATTCTGACAGTCTGTAATAAATTATTGTTTTTTAGCTCTCTTCCTTATTTATTGATTTTATAAGTAGCAGGAACCAAAAATTAAAGTTAAAGAATTTTGATTTCTGCTTACTGTCGGCCATTTCTGATCTTAGACTTACTTATTGGGATTATAGTTCCTGCTTTTACACCAGCATTTACTACAGCATAGCTTAACTCATTACCCTGGTTGCAGCAATATTTTACTTTTACGCACACCCGTCTGCACCTCGTTTTAAAAAGGGTGGTACTATTCGCATTTCAGAACAAGCAGGAGCTATTTTTAAAATTTAATCAATATCCGTTTAAGGATGCCTTAAGTAAGTGAGTTAAAAATTTTAATAAAACTTGGCGGCATTAATGTACAGCGGTACAAGTAGGCTTCCCACCTTCCATAGATACTTTCTAGCGGAATTATTGAATCTTAAAAAGCTTCTTTCACGCAAATGAGTTTTTATTATAGATTTTTAAAACTGTTTTTTATTGCTTAAAACGAAAAATGTAGATCGGTATTCCTTTAAGTTATTTTTAAAACCAAACCCTTTAAACAGCTTTTGATCTCGTTCTATATCTCTATTTTGAAAATTTTTCATAAACCTAAAAACGTGTTTTATGCTATGAAACTTACTTTACTAATTACTTGAATTGATAGCCTGGTAGATAATTTTATTATTTCTAGAATTTGTTTTCAGTTAAGCCAACTCTTTTTATAGTCCATTTTCTAAAATATTCCTTAATAATTTCCTTTCCGTCACTAGGGCTGTACTGAATTACGAATAGCTGCTCTCTTCCTATTCTTTGGAGAAAACCTGTTTTCTCCTTTAGATAAATGATTCCAGAATTGCTTTCCGAAAAGTTACTAAACAAACCCTGTTTCTCATGGAATTATTTCATACTCCAATAAATAATGGTACTCGGAAAATACTTTTAGAAAGAACCATATTCTATTTTAAAAACTTATTTTCCCGCACTCTTCTACCTTCTTACTTAATTAGAATTCTTATTCTGATTATAAGCTTTTATACCTATACCCAAGAAGCATTCGCGGGTGATGGGCGAATAGCAGTTGCTCCAACTAATAGTTTTGGTATTAGGGGGGTGATGGATTTCTCTGTAAATTTTCGTTACATACCCGCTCCGGCGGATATTACCCGGGTTAGAACGGCCATCGAAAATGCCAGTGATATTATTTGCGATGCCACTGATGGGCAAATAGTTTTTGGTACGGTTACCATTACGGCTGGTGGAACCAACGATGACCGCGCCGATGTATGGATTTTACCCCAAGGTGGACGTTCGGGGGTAAGCTTCTTTTTTAATGGGAGCGGTTTTGGTAATCTGGGTTCTCATATTGATTTGTACCAAGGAGGAATAGATGGAGGAGTTCTGGCCCATGAACTAGGCCATTTGGCTTTTGGATTGGGAGATGAATACGATGAACAATGCCGTTTTGGTGGCCCATGCGGTATAGGTCAGGCTTTCGATCCGGGTACAATAGATGCCCGGAATAATACTTTAATGCAGCAAAGCGGTATTGACCAAACAGAATTTACGGTAGCGGCAAATCATGATCTTCTTCGGGGCGATGGTACTAATTGCGTTACCAATAATTGTGGCGGTACTGCCATGGATTGCAGTACCTGTCAGGGATTCAATGGGAACACCAATCGTTTTGAATCTTCACAACATACGCTTATTCATGGCGGTAATTCAGAATGGCAGATTATTGCCAACAATTACCCTGCTTTGGGAATTGTAATTCCAGCTCTACCCGTAGCAGCTCGACCCGTTAATTGCCGGGCTTTTCTCAATATAGTAAATACGGTAAATGCCAGTGATCTGGTTTGTCTGGTAATAGATCGCTCCGGCAGCATGACGGCAAATGATGCCGGGGGAGCTACCCGCATGGAATTTGCCAAAGCTGCTGCCCGGGCCTTTGTTGATGTTTCACTTGGCTTAGGAAATAATTACCAGCTAGGTTTAGTTTCTTTTAGTGATGCCGCCACTGTTCATCAACCCGTTCAATTACTAACAACTGCTTATGCCGCCACGTTAAAAAGTTCTATTGATGGAATAAGTGCTGGTGGAAATACGGCTATTGGCGACGGATTGCTTGCCGGTGCTTTTGAGATGGTTGGAAAAAAAGGTGCTAATCCTACCCTATTCCTGCTTTCGGATGGGCAAAATAACCGGGGTACCAATCCTGAATCCGTAATTCCGGTTCTGCGCAGCCGGGGAATCCGCACCTTTACCATTCCGGTGGGCAATGGAGCAGACCGGCCGTTGCTATCTAATATTGCCGGTACTACCGGCGGAAGAATGTTAGACGCTCCCACGGCAGATGAACTCCCGCCTATTTACATGGAATTGGCGGCTATTCACAGCGGCAACAGTTTAGTATTACCCCGTAAGGAATTTTCTTTATTTGGTCAAATTATAATTGGTGCCCCTAAAGGAGCCGATACCCCGAAAGGTGCTTTAGTAGAATTCGAAAATTATCCAATAAACGTGGAAGCCGATGCGCAGGGATTAGTTGTTTTTATTTCCAACCGTAATCCGGATATTCAGAACTGGTTTCCTACTTTTACCATTACTGGTCCGGATGGTAGTGTTATCACCCCTCAAAATCAACCTTTTATCGGTACCGATACCTATTATCAAATCATCCGGATACCCAAACCAGCTCCCGGTTCCTGGAATATTAAATTAGAATCTGCCAGTGGTAGAGCCACCTTCGGGCATGTGTTAGCTTTTGTTGAAAATCCTTCCCCCGATTTACACGTAGATGCTTTCCCGAAAGTGGCTTCAGAATCCGATACTATTACTTTATCGGCCATGGCTTCTTACGTAGCTGAAATTGACGAAGGCGTAGAATACAGTGGTTTTATAATGAGGCCCGATAGTTCCACCGCTCCATTACACTTCACCCGGGACCCATATACCCGCAAAGTTTCGGCTTCCTTCGCCGATTATAATGGCCGGGGAATCTATCAGGCTACCATCCAGGCCGTTGTTTCGGGCGGGGCTAAATTATTCCAGGGCGAAAGAATTTTTGCTGGTAAAGCTGATCCGGGAATTAATGTACCTTATTTTACGCGGACAGCTACGGCTTCGTTTTTCCTGAACACTCCTTCTTTCCCGCCCAGTGGCTCTAATGATCCGGACAAAGATGGCATTCCCACCGATGTAGAAGATAAATTCCCCGATGTAGATAATGATGACATCCCTTGTTACCTGGACGAAGACTCCGATAACGACGATATCCCTGATTCGGTGGAAGCGGATAAAGATCTCAACCAAAATGGCATACTCGACTTTGTCGAACCCAAAGATCCTTCTACTTGTCCCGGGGGCCAGTCTAGTCTTAAACTAGGCAAGATCTCGGTTCAGCGGCCTACTTGCGGCAACGCCAACGGTAAAATACAAGTTACCGTTTCCGGCGGCGCGGGCCCTTATACCTACAAGTGGAGCCACCTGACTGATTTAGATGCTGCCTCAGCCAGTAAGCTGCCCGATGGTATTTACAGCGTTATTATTACCGATGCTAAAGGCTGCAGTGTATCTTCTGTTTTTAATTTGCTTCAGGACTGCTCTAAAAATGTGGTGGTGCAAAACAACTGCCCGGATAAAGTGGTGCAAGGTTGTAAATGGAATTTCCGCTTGAAAGTAGATATGCGCAAATCGGCCGCTCCACATAATCTGTTGGGTAGCTTCACCGGTAAACTCACCTGGGATCCGGCTCAGTTAGAAGCTCTCGGAACAGCTCAATTACTAAATAAGTACAAAGGTTTTGTTCGGTTAGATAAAGCCGCTGGTACTTTAAGCTTTAATGGCGCTAATTCTACCGGAATGGCCGGGGTGGTAGACATTCTGAATTCCAACTTTATTACCAAAGCCAAAGCCGGCGAAAAAATCAGCCTGAAAGCAGAATTCTCCGTTATGGCGGCTGCTAAAACCTACGCCAACTTGACTTCTAAATTACTAATCCAGATTTGTGAGCCAACGGTGAGTAAAGGAGGCGGTATATTAGGCGATGTAAATACAGATGACGCCGTTAATTCGACGGATGGTTTAATTGTTCTGTCTTATGATGCCGGCAAATCCGTGCCGAAAGGGGCAAAAACCCGGATCGATCAAGGCTTTGGGGATGTGAACTTAGACAAGAAAACCAATTCTGCCGATGGTTTAATAATTCTGGATTATGAACTCCGGGGTACCAGTAAATTCCCGGTAGGTACACCTTTCTGTCCGGCTGATGCCAAGGCAGATTCCCGCCTGGCCCAAACCAACAATAAAGGTAAAGTTATGATTACGGCTAATGGATCGGTGAATAAGCAAGATGCCTCCTGGATTGAAGTACCCGTAATAGTAAACATGACTCCTACCCAGGAAGAATTAGGCAGTTTCACCACGACTATTAAGTGGAATACGGCCGCGCTGGAACTCTTAAGCTTTAACGGGGGACAATCGCAAGGTTTTGAAGATCCTATTGTGAATACCGATGAACTCAAAGCAGGAAAATTAACTATCGTAAATGCTAATCCGGCGGGGGGTAAAGGCGCGGTTCACATATTTACTTTACACTTCAAAAAACAAAGTTTACTAAGCGAAAAAGATTTCACTTTGGATTTCTCTAGTTTAGCGAGCGCGCATAACTTCAGTGATTTAACCGCAAATATCCAAACCCAGGTTAGTTTAACCGATGAAGCATTGGATAATGATTTTGAAGTGGCCCCTAATCCATTTAATCATTCTACCATTGTTCAATATAAAGTTAAAACAGCCACTCAGGTGGATATAAGTGTGTACAATTCGGTGGGAGAAAAAGTAGCTACTTTAGTGAAAGAAAAAGTAAAAGCGGGCACCCATTCCTATAATTGGAACACTAGCACTGGTAACTTAATGCCGGGTATGTATATTATCAAAATGCAGGCCGGTAAGATTACGCAAACCCGGAAGGTAATCTATTACAAATAATAAAGTTTAGTTATGTAATACAAAGCCTGCTCCAAAGCAGGCTTTGTATTTATATTAAAAGCAACGGCTAATCCGTTTCATAATAAAAAGTATTTGTCTTAAATTAGGTTTAGTGCATAAATAAGATTATGGCTTATTCAGAGATAATTTAAGGTGTACCGGGAGATCAAATGGTAGGTTTTAAGCGTGTCTTTTATTAAATTCTGACTTTATGAAAAGTATAATTATAATATTACTTGTGTTGGCACCGGTACTTACTTGGGCAGATCAACCACCCTGTTGGTGCGATTTCAGCATTCAATCGGCTAATAAACATTTTGTTGCCCACATTAAAGGAGTAAAGAACTCAACTAAAACCAACCCGCCTTATGGACAATGGGAAATATTTGTATATAAAAAAGAAAATAAAGATAGTACCCTGCTTTGGAAAAGCCACTACCTGTACGATGGTTACACCGATGGCATATTATCGAACGATGGACAAACTTTTGCCTACGTAAATTATTGGTACCAAAATCAGGCTCCGGTCATTCAGCTATACCAAAATGGTAAACATACCGGTAGCATTGCGGGTACTGCTTTTAACATTCCTTCTCCTAAACTAACCACTACCGTATCGCATAAATTGTGGCTGAGCCGGGATGGTCAATCTTATGAGTTTACCGAGGATGACCAGAAGAAATATCTTTTAAAAATAAATACTATTGATGGTAAAACTCATCTGATTGATTGTTTCAAAGGAGAAATTAAAAATTAAGTATTAGTACCTCAAGTTATATCATGAGTATGGGAGGTTCCATTAATTTTTTTTATAATTAGAGAAAAAGAAGGATAATGAATAATAAACTTGAATAATCAATTTGTATTAATATATTTGTTTTACTCAGATTTTTATTAAAATCTAACTAATGATTTATTAAAGTGTAATTCCTCCAATTCATATTATCTATTTTTTAATTAATTTTTATCAAATTATTACTTATTTTAATTTAAGACGTAGCTTATCATTTTAAAAAGCAATATTTAGAAAAATATAACACGTTGCTTAAATGCGAATAATCCAGTAGTCAGGTGTAAGTTTGGAATTTACTTCAAAGAAGTAAATTCTCAATTCTACCATCCGATTCAAGTACATGTTGGATCCTTCCTTTTCTATCCCTTGCCTTCGCAAATAAGATGTAGTCTATTGATGATAGTTCCTTGCTACTTTCCATTAACCAAATAGTTGTTTGGGGTGTTATTATTGTTAAAATTTGCCGAAATATTTAATCTGGATTTACTAAGCATTCAAATCACTTCTTTAATAATTCATTGATTAAAATTTGAATTAATGAGTTATTTAGTATAATTTATTTCATCGATGCTTTGTAATTGATACTACTACTACTTGGCTTCCTCAAGTACAACATCCTACCAAAGATGAAATTATATTTCCTGACACCTTTTATTGAGGAAATAGCTTTAACTTAGAAACTATTAAAAAATCAAACAACTTTAATAAGGCCATATTGATCCTTATTTTTTGTCCTGCAGACACAAATTCAGTTCATTTTTTTAATCAAGCCTGAATTGTGTAGCGTTATGACGCTCTTCATCTTCCATATTAATGGAAAAGAAATAACTCAATCTTCCTGAGTAGAATTGTAATTACTTGAAGTCTTCCTTTCTCTTCCGAGAAGTTAAACATGCTTTCTCCAAGAACTATCCTGTTATTGTTAAACCAACTTTATTTTATGTAAGCTAAACTATTACACTTATGAAATTTTCTTTATTAAATTATTTGTGTTACGCTTGGCATTTCCTTTTGGAAAAAAAAAGAATTCCAGTACAAAAGACTTTATCCTACCCAGCTTTCTATATTCTAAATTTTAGAATAGTCTGTATTTTCTTGGGTTCTTTTTCGATAAGTCAACAGGCACTTGCCGGAGACGGGCAAGTTGTAGCAGCTCCAGCTAATAGCTTTGGTATTCGCGGGGTAATGAACTTCTCCATTAACTATCGTTATATACCTGCTCCAGCGGATATAACACGGCTGCGACAAGCCATTGACAATGCGAGCGACATTCTCTGCGATGCCACAGATGGACAAATAGTTTTTGGTACGGTTACTATTACGGCCGGCGGAACTAATGAAGATCGCGCTGACGTATGGATTTTACCGCAAATCGGGCGTTCTAATTCTCCTTTAAGTGGATTTAACAACTTAGGGTCACACATTAATCTGTTTCAGAATGCAGTAAATATAAATGGGGCAATACTGGCACATGAACTCGGGCACATGGCTTTTGGCTTAGGAGACGAATACGCGGAACAATGCCGGGGGGAAGGCCCTTGTGGCATTGGTCCGGCTTTTGACCCAGGTACCATTGATGCACGAAACAATACTTTAATGCAACAAAGCGGTATTGACCAAACAGAATTCACAGTTGCCGCCAACCATGATCTTCTTCGGGGCGATGGTACCAGTTGCGTTACTAATACTTGCGGCGGTACGGCAATGAATTGTAGTACGTGTCCAGGTTTTAATGGTACTACCAATCGTTTTGAGTCTTCTAGTCATACACTCAGATTTGGGGGGCTATCGGAATGGCAGGTACTGTCTAACAATTTTCCAGCCCTGGGGCTCGCAATTCCAGCTCTGCCCGTAGCAGCTCAACCGGCTAACTGCAGGGCATTTCTCAACGTTGTAGAAACGGTAAATGCCAGTGACTTGGTTTGTCTGGTTATGGATCGCTCCGGCAGTATGCTGGAAGAAGATGCAGGAGATACTACCCGGCTAGAATTTGCCAAAGCCGCGGCTCGGGCCTTTGTGGATGTATCAGTGGGTTTAGGAAACAATTATCAATTAGGTTTAGTATCGTTTAATGATGCCGCCACCGTTGATCAACCCGTTCAATTACTTACCTCTACTTATGTACCCACTATAAAAAACTCAATAAATGCATTAAATGCCGGTGATAATACGGCCATTGGTGATGGCCTTTTAGCTGGCGCTTTTGAAATGATTGGTAAAAGCGGTGCCAATCCTACCCTTTTTCTGCTTTCTGATGGGCAAAACAACCGGGGGACCAACCCCCAAGATGTTATTCGAGTGTTAAAAGATAGACATATCCGCACTTTTACGATACCCGTCGGAAACGGTGCTGACCGGCCGTTGTTATCCGATATTGCCTCAACTACCGGCGGAAGAATGTTAGATGCGCCTTCTGGAGATGAACTCCCCCCTATTTACATGGAATTAGCGGCTATTCACAATGGCAGTAGTTTAGTATTACCGCGCAATGAATTTTCTTTATTCGGGCAAATCATCATTGGTGCTCCCAAACCAACCGGAAAACCCCAGGGTGCTTTAGTAGAATCTCAGAATTATTCGGTAAACGTGGAAACGGATGCGTTAGGATTGGTCGTTTTTCTATCCAACCGTAATCCCGATGTCAAAACCTGGTTTCCTACTTTCACTATTACCGGTCCGGATGGCAGCCTAATCACTCCGCAGGATAAACCTTTCATAGGGTTTGATACTTATTATCAAATTCTTCGCGTACCTAGACCCGCTGCCGGCGTCTGGAATATTAAAGTGGAATCTGCTACTGGGTGGGCTACCTACGGGCATATTTTAGCTTTTGTCGAGAACCCTTCTCCGGACCTCTACGCGGATGCTGTTCCTAGAATAGCTACTCCCGAGGACACCGTTACCATATCGGCCATGGCTTCATACCTAGCTGATTTAGAGGAAGGAGTTGATTATAGTGGTTTTGTTCTCCGGCCAGACAGTTCCTATGCGCCTTTACAATTTACGAAGGATCCATTTACCCGAAAAGTAACTGCTTCTTTTTTCGATTATAATTACCGGGGAATCTATCAGGCTACCATCCAGGCCATTGTTTCTGATCAAGCCAAAGTACTTCCGGGTGAAATTATTTTTCCGGGTCCTGCTAATCCGGGAATTAATGTAAAACCATTTACCCGCATCACTACGGCTTCGTTTTTCCTGAACACTCCTTCTTTCCCGCCCAGTGGCTCTAATGATCCGGACAAAGATGGCATTCCCACCGATGTAGAAGATAAATTCCCCGATGTAGATAATGATGACATCCCTTGTTACCTGGACGAAGACTCCGATAACGACGATATCCCTGATTCGGTGGAAGCGGATAAAGATCTCAACCAAAATGGCATACTCGACTTTGTCGAACCCAAAGATCCTTCTACTTGTCCCGGGGGCCAGTCTAGTCTTAAACTAGGCAAGATCTCGGTTCAGCGGCCTACTTGCGGCAACGCCAACGGTAAAATACAAGTTACCGTTTCCGGCGGCGCGGGCCCTTATACCTACAAGTGGAGCCACCTGACTGATTTAGATGCTGCCTCAGCCAGTAAGCTGCCCGATGGTATTTACAGCGTTATTATTACCGATGCTAAAGGCTGCAGTGTATCTTCTGTTTTTAATTTGCTTCAGGACTGCTCTAAAAATGTGGTGGTGCAAAACAACTGCCCGGATAAAGTGGTGCAAGGTTGTAAATGGAATTTCCGCTTGAAAGTAGATATGCGCAAATCGGCCGCTCCACATAATCTGTTGGGTAGCTTCACCGGTAAACTCACCTGGGATCCGGCTCAGTTAGAAGCTCTCGGAACAGCTCAATTACTAAATAAGTACAAAGGTTTTGTTCGGTTAGATAAAGCCGCTGGTACTTTAAGCTTTAATGGCGCTAATTCTACCGGAATGGCCGGGGTGGTAGACATTCTGAATTCCAACTTTATTACCAAAGCCAAAGCCGGCGAAAAAATCAGCCTGAAAGCAGAATTCTCCGTTATGGCGGCTGCTAAAACCTACGCCAACTTGACTTCTAAATTACTAATCCAGATTTGTGAGCCAACGGTGAGTAAAGGAGGCGGTATATTAGGCGATGTAAATACAGATGACGCCGTTAATTCGACGGATGGTTTAATTGTTCTGTCTTATGATGCCGGCAAATCCGTGCCGAAAGGGGCAAAAACCCGGATCGATCAAGGCTTTGGGGATGTGAACTTAGACAAGAAAACCAATTCTGCCGATGGTTTAATAATTCTGGATTATGAACTCCGGGGTACCAGTAAATTCCCGGTAGGTACACCTTTCTGTCCGGCTGATGCCAAGGCAGATTCCCGCCTGGCCCAAACCAACAATAAAGGTAAAGTTATGATTACGGCTAATGGATCGGTGAATAAGCAAGATGCCTCCTGGATTGAAGTACCCGTAATAGTAAACATGACTCCTACCCAGGAAGAATTAGGCAGTTTCACCACGACTATTAAGTGGAATACGGCCGCGCTGGAACTCTTAAGCTTTAACGGGGGACAATCGCAAGGTTTTGAAGATCCTATTGTGAATACCGATGAACTCAAAGCAGGAAAATTAACTATCGTAAATGCTAATCCGGCGGGGGGTAAAGGCGCGGTTCACATATTTACTTTACACTTCAAAAAACAAAGTTTACTAAGCGAAAAAGATTTCACTTTGGATTTCTCTAGTTTAGCGAGCGCGCATAACTTCAGTGATTTAACCGCAAATATCCAAACCCAGGTTAGTTTAACCGATGAAGCATTGGATAATGATTTTGAAGTGGCCCCTAATCCATTTAATCATTCTACCATTGTTCAATATAAAGTTAAAACAGCCACTCAGGTGGATATAAGTGTGTACAATTCGGTGGGAGAAAAAGTAGCTACTTTAGTGAAAGAAAAAGTAAAAGCGGGCACCCATTCCTATAATTGGAACACTAGCACTGGTAACTTAATGCCGGGTATGTATATTATCAAAATGCAGGCCGGTAAGATTACGCAAACCCGGAAGGTAATCTATTACAAATAATAAAGTTTAGTTATGTAATACAAAGCCTGCTCCAAAGCAGGCTTTGTATTTATATTATGAAATTCCTTAAGTCTTTATAGTTATAAATGCAATAATCAATAAGGGCTGGGGTTAAATAGCAGATATCATCAATGTATGGAGATCTGTTTTTAATTATTTACTTTGCAGGTATTATTCAAAACCGCTTTCGACTAATACATAGTGCTGGAAAATTTAAAAAGACTGGATCAGGAATGGTTTTTAGCAATTAATGGGTATCATTCCTCTTTTTGGGATCCTATCATGATCGCGGTGTCCGACCGTAAATTCTGGATTCCTTTTTACGCTATATTAATAGCTTTTTTGATTTATCGTTTTCGCCGGCAAAGTATTTTAATGTTTTTAATTATTGCTTTGTCTTTAGCAGCTGCCGATGGTATTTCTTCCAGGTTTATTAAACCATTTTTTGCCCGGCTGCGGCCTTGTCACGATTCTTCCTTATCCGAATCCATTAATATTGTAGCAGGTTGCGGCGGTAAATTTGGCTTCTTATCGTCGCACGCGGCTAACAGCTTTGGCATAGCCATGCTCTTTGCGCTAATCTTACCGGAACGCTACCGGTATTTTAAAATTTTTGTTTTTATCTGGGCCGCCGTTATCTCGTACAGCCGAATTTACCTAGGGGTACATTTTCCGGGCGATGTTCTTGGCGGCGCAATTTTGGGGATTTTCCTGGGCTGGATTTTTGGTTTAATTTTCCGAAAGCTGGTGGTGCGGTATTCTTATTTTTCGGTTTAATTTTTTACTTAATTGATCTGATTTTTTTCTCAAGCTAAATTCTTGCTTATTCATTTGCGTTCTTTATATGAATAAACCAGCCTTTGCCTCTCCAGTTAAAACAAAAATGCCTCTTTAACCGGTAACTTTCTGCCCTTAACTTTGTTTATCATAAAAGTAAGTACGGCATAAATTCCCTTTGGATAAACTTCTTTCTCTTTTCATTTTTTTGCTCATACCGGTAGTGGGTTGGGGGCAGCAAAAACTAACTTTAAGCGGCTATATCCGCGATGCTGTTTCCGGCGAAAGCTTACTGGGCGCTACTATTCGGGTTAAGGACAAAGTAAACCAAGGCAGCACTGCTAACAATTACGGTTTTTATTCTTTAACCTTAACGCAAGGTAGCTATACCTTAATTGCTCAATATCTAGGTTACCAATCGCAGGAAATTAGTTTAAATCTCACCCAAAATCAGCAACAAAACATTTTACTTACCCCGGCTTCGGTGCAAGTACAGGAAGTTGTTATTTCAGATAAACGGCCCGATGAGCAAGTAAAAAGTACGCAAATGAGCCAGATTATTTTACCTATGGAACAGGTAAAAACTTTACCGGTATTATTTGGCGAAACCGATATTCTAAAAACCATTCAGTTATTGCCCGGCATTAAATCGGGTGGCGAAGGAAATACCGGTTTTTACGTACGTGGCGGCGGGGCCGATCAGAATTTAGTTTTGTTGGATGAAGCAGTGGTGTATAACCCGGGGCATTTATTTAATTTTTTCTCGGTTTTTAACAGCGATGCCATCCGCAATACTACCGTTATAAAAGGCAATATGCCCGCCCGATACGGTGGCCGTTTAGCATCTGTATTAGACATCAGCATGAAAGAAGGAAATAAAGAGAAATTTCAGGGTACCGGTGGAGTAGGTTTAATTGCTTCCCGGTTTTTAGTGGAAGGCCCTTTAGCTCAGCAAAAAGCTTCTTTTATGATTTCCGGCCGCCGTACTTATCTGGACGTTATCGCGAATCCTTTTCTGAAAAACACTTCTCAGGGCGGAGTACCTTATTCTTTTTTCGACCTTAACGCCAAAGTAAATTATACGCTTTCGCGGAAGGACCGGCTTTATTTGAGCGGTTACCTGGGCCAGGATGTGGGTGCTTTCGATTTATCTGATGGCCGATTTCAGGCTGATTTTAACTGGGGCAATAAAATAGCTGTAGCGCGTTGGAACCATTTATTTTCTGAGAAAATGTTTTTGAACGTTTCGGGAATATATAACCGCTACCGCTTTATTTTTGATTCGCATTTTGATAATTACGATTCCAAGCTGGATACTGGGGTGGAAGATGTGGGCGTAAAAGTAGATTTTGATTATTACCCTAGTTTGCGGCATACGTTGCAATACGGTTTACAATACACCAAACACCTGGTTACCCCTCGTACCGGCACCGCCCAAACGGACGAAGGAGTAGATTTTGCTACCGACCGGGTTCGGCGAAAACAAGCGCACGAAGCAGCATTCTACTTATCTGACGACTGGGTACTTTCTGATAAGCTCACAATAAACCTGGGAATTCGGGCCAGCGGTTTGCGGCAAACCGGTCCTTTTACTCAATTTAATTTTGATAATACAGGTAAGTTAATAGACTCCATTAGCTACCAAGCGGGCCAAAAAGTAAAAGAATACCTGGCCTTAGAACCTCGCCTGTCATTCCGGTACATTGTTTCACCTACGGCCTCCATCAAAGCGGGAATTTCGCGTAATGCCCAGTACTTACATTTGGTATCGAACGCCTATACCGCTTTACCGGTAGATATTTGGGTACCCAGTTCGGCTTTGGTAAAACCGCAGTACTCGTGGCAGTACACGGCCGGGTACTTCCGCAATTTTAAAGAAAATACTTATGAAGCATCGGTAGAGGTATATTACAAAACCCTGGAAAATCAACTGGAATATCGCGAAGGCTACGTGCCCGGCCCTTTAAACAAAGATTTAGAATATGAATTTGTGGCGGGGCAAGGACGCTCTTACGGTGCAGAAATTTTTATACGTAAAAACCAGGGCCGGATGCAAGGCTGGCTGGGTTATGCGCTGGCGCGTACTACCCGCACTTTTCCGGATTTAAACGGTGGACGTACTTTCCCGGCCCGCTCCGATCGCCGCCACGATGTATCTTTGGTGTCGTCTTATAAATACAATGAAAAATGGACTTTGGGCGGCACTTTTACACTGGGAACCGGCCAGGCCGTAACTTTGCCCGAACGTCGCTACGTGGTAGAAGATGCTGTTATTTACCAATATGGTGCTCGCAATGGATTCCGGATGCAATCCAATCACCGCTTAGATTTATCGGCCACGTACCAGAAAAATCAAAAGAAACGGCTTAACTCCAGCTGGACATTTGCCGTGTACAACGCGTATGGCCGGCACAATCCGTTTTTTTATTACATCGATAACGAAGGAAGCGCGTACGATGCCACTTTATTGGTGAAGGCTAAGAAAGTAAGTGTTTTTCCTTTTCCTATTCCTTCGGTTACCTGGAATTTTAGTTTTTAATAATGAAACATTGTTTGTTTATTCTTTGGCTGTTTAGTTTTTTGGGACTATTAACCAGTTGCGAAGAAACTATTAACTTAGATATTGCAGCCGGCGAAGAAAAACTGGTAGTGCAAGGGCATATTGAGCAAGACAACCCACCTTTTGTACTATTAACCCGCAGCGTTCCGGTTTTGTCCGGTACTCCAAGCAATATTTTTACTAATTCTTTTGTGCATGGCGCTACGGTAATAGTAAGTACCAAAGATCAATCTACTATCCTAACTGAACAAAATTTAGAAGATCTTTCTCCTGAACAAAAACAAATGGTTAGTGAATTATTCGGGATAAACCTTCCTTTTTCCTCCGCAACAGATTTCTACGTGTATACCACAACGGAGTTAAAAGGAAAATTAGGGCAGCAATACCAACTACAGATCACTGCTAACGGTCAGGTATTAACCGCCAGTACCAGCATACCTAACCTCACCCCTATTGATTCTTTGTGGTTTGTGCCGCACCCAAATCCTAAAAATGACAGTTTAGTAACCTTATGGTATCGCTACCAGGATCCTGATACCTTAGGAAATAATGTACGTTTTTTTACTAGTCGAAATAAAGAGCCGTTTTACCCTGGCTACCAGGCTTCTGTTCTAACCGATGAATTTGTAAACGGCCGGATTATTGATTTTCCCCTGGAGCGCGGTTACCCAAAATCGGCCAAATTAGACCTGGAATCTTACAGTTACTTTAAGCGGGGCGATACGGTAAGGTTAAGATGGGCGGCTATAGATTATCACCATTACCAGTTTTGGTTTACGATGGAGGCTGACCGGGCCAGCAATGGCAATCCCTTTGGTTTTCCTACTTCCGTTCGTTCTAATATAAAGGGTGGTTTAGGAATTTGGGGTGGCTACGGCGTAAGTCGCCACACTGTAATTAGCCGCTAGTTTTGCATTCGAAAAGTTTTAAGTTTAGTTCTCTCACTTGTTCATTCACCCTTATAATACAAGTAAACTCTTTTTTGAAATGAAAAATCTTAAGCGGTGTCGGGTGCGTATAGGAGTTATTACTAAAAAATAAAACTATGAGCGAAGCAAAAAAAACCACCGACCGCAAAGAAATTGAAAAATGGGCCAAGCAGCACGGCGGCGTTCCGTCTATCATTAAAGGAACCGAAGACGATGGCAAAGGCGAAGGAGTACTACGGATTCATTTCCCTAAGAAAAGCAAAGACAACGAAAGTTTTGAAGAAGTAAGCTGGGATGAATTTTTTAAAGAATTTGAAGCAAAGAAACTAGCTATACTTCTAAGTCCGGACAGCAATTTTAGTAAACTGGTTAAACGCGATTAGGCGCTACTTAAAGGTAAACCAAAAAACCGGGTGAGTTCCACAGAGCTCAACCGGTTTTATTTAGACTATATTAAGTTTATAATGCCACAACAAAATCAGTTTATAATATAATTTAAGGTAATTATTGATATTCAGTTTTTTTAACTATCGAACAACCAACAACTACTTACCCAGCAACTTCGCAACGTATTTACCTATAATATCAAATTCCAGGTTAACTGTGTTACCGGGTTGTACATTTTTTAAATTTGTGTGCTCGTAAGTGTATGGAATTATGGCCACCGAAAACTGATTATCCTGCGAATGAACTACCGTTAAACTAATTCCATTTACGCAAATAGATCCTTTTTCTACGGTAATGTTGCCTAAACTAGAATCGTACGTAAAAGTATATAACCAACTGCCATTCTGGTCGGTAACGCTCACGCAAGTTCCCACCTGATCCACGTGCCCTTGCACCACGTGGCCATCAAAGCGACCATTAGCAGACATGCAACGTTCCAGATTTACTAAATCGCCGGATTTTAAACTGTTTAAATTAGTTTTCTGCAATGTTTCGGCAATAGCCGTTACCGTGTATTCCTGTTGATCAATATCTACCACCGTTAAGCAAACACCATTGTGCGACACGCTTTGATCAATCTTTAACTCGGGCGTAATATCCGCTTCTAAGATAAAATGTTTGTTGGTTTTTTCCTCCCGAATGCTTTTTACTCTGCCAAGTGTTTCTATAATGCCCGTAAACATGCTTATTTTTTACTTTAAAACTTCTGAGAAGTAGGTTTTGTTTTTTTATGAAGATAAGAGTTTAGAAAACAATTGGTTAAACTCCGGAATATTAATTAAAGCTCTTTGTTTATATATTTCAGTTATAGCTTACACCCAATAACCTTAAATTTTTAAAACTTAAAACTTTTTAACCTTCCAACTAAATTACTTTCCCCGGCCTTCTACAATTACTTTTATCGTATACAAAAGCACCCGGAAATCCATGGCCAGCGACATGTTTTCGATGTAAAGAATATCGTATTTTAACCGTTTAATCATCTCGTCAACGTTTTGAGCGTAACCAAATTTTACTAGGCCCAAGGAAGTAACACCCGGGCGCACGCGTAGTAAATGCTTGTACTGAGGTGCAACTTTCACAATTTGATCAATAAAATATTGCCGCTCCGGCCGTGGCCCTACCAACGACATTTCGCCGAGCAGAACATTGTAAAACTGGGGTAATTCATCCAGGCGAACTTTACGCATAAATCTTCCCCATGGAGTAACCCGCGGGTCGGCATCGGAGGATAAGGCTGGCCCATTGGATTCGGCATTGGCAAACATACTCCGGAATTTATAAATGTAAAACGGCCGGCCACTCTTACCAATGCGCTCTTGCCGGTAAATAATTGGTCCCGGCGAAGATAATTTAACCAGAATTGCAATTGCAGCGTAAACCCAAAAAAAGAACAACATAAAAACAAATGCCACCCCAATATCTACTACCCGTTTCGAGATTTCCTGCCAAACGGGCATTAAATCTTGTTTTACTTCAATGAGCGGAGTACCGAATAAATGGTTTACCTTAACTGAACCGAGTAAAATCTGATATACGTCCGGTAAGATACTGATGTGCACATTTTCGCCTTCCAGTAAGCTTAAAATTTCGGTAGTTTTTTCGTGCTCCGATGGCTCAATAGCAATAATTACTTCTTCTATTTGATGCTGTTTAATTAAGTCTGAGATTTCGCCGTAGGGTCCTAAATTGCATAATTCGTCTTCGTAAAAATGACCAAAAGAATCGAAAACGTGCACAAAGCCTTTTATCTGTAAACCTAAATGGCGGTTATTTTTTTCTAATTCTCTGTACACTTCGCGCGCGTTGGTATTCGAACCAATGATTAAGGTATTAAAGAATATTTTTCTTTTTTTAACCAGGTTCTGGGTATGCATAATGGCCAGCGTTTTGGCCAGCGCCGAAATAAAAAAATGCACAAACAGGTAGGTAGAAATAATCTTGTAATAGGCCTTGTAATTATAAATTCCTTCGTCGTCGAGCAATAAAACAAAGAAAATAATGATACCGCCAAAAAAGGAAACCTGAGCCAGGTTTAAGATTTCTTTTACCCGCGATTTCCGGAAAATATCCCGGTAACAGCCCGTTAAAGCGTAAAGTAAAGTCCAGAAAGATGCTACAATGGCTGCATTACCTACTAGATTTAAGGTCAGATCAATCGTACCTTCATCCAGAATAATTTTGCGGAGAATGTAAAAAGTAACCCAAGCCAGGAAGGAGGCTAGAAAATCGATAAGAACAAAAGTTATCTTTTTTATTTTACGCACAAAAAGCGCTCTTTTAATAATAGAAAAGTCTAAATTAATTGAAGGATAGGGTTAAAAACACTTTAAGAATAATCCAGAGCACTTGTATTCATTTTGTATATCCTGTGAGATTACTAATTTCGCGGTTTCGCAATTTTGGTTAAAGAAATGCCTGCCCCAAAAAAACGAAATATCTAATATTAGATTCAAAAATAACGGTATTTCTGAACCGGGAAAAGAATTATTTTACTAACTATTTTTTAACGCATGCACACAGATTCGTACCGGCAAAAAGGAATGCGCAAAGTCTTGGTTAAACTTTTAAAAGAAAAAGGTATAAAAGACGAGCGGGTTTTACGGGCCATTGCTACGGTACCCCGGCATTTATTCTTCGAGAAAATGTTTCTGGAACATGCTTACCAGGACAAAGCTTTCCCGATTGGCGAAGGCCAAACCATTTCGCAACCGTATACCGTTGCTTACCAAACCGAGCTATTACAGTTAAATTCCAATGATAAAGTTTTAGAAATTGGAACCGGCTCGGGTTACCAGTGCTGCGTTTTACTTGAAATTACGCCCCATGTATACACCATAGAATACAACGAGGTATTATTCCGGAAGGCACTGCAATTTTTTGAGAAAACAGGATTACGCCCCCATACGTACCTGGGCGATGGTTCTGAAGGTTTACCCGTAGAAGCTCCCTTTGATAAAATTTTAGTAACAGCCGGGGCTCCGGTTATTCCAAAAAGTTTGCTGGCTCAATTAAAGATAGGCGGTGCCCTAGTTATTCCGGTGGGCGATGAACAATCTCAAAAAATGGTGCGCGTGGTGCGCGAAACGCCCGATGAATTTACCCGCGAAGTGTTCGATAGCTTTAAATTTGTGCCATTATTAGGTAAATCTGGCTGGAATAAATAGGTTGAACATTTTAGGTTGTACGAAACAGGTTCTTGGGTTCATACTTCTAACCAATAATTGGTACTTGGTAGATGGTACCTGGTTAATGGTATATGTTAATTTTCGGTATCTTTGCGGAATAAAATTGATGTATGACCGTCCGGAAACTGAAAAGCGTTAAAGAATCATTTACCACCATGACCGAATTGGTATTGCCTAATGATACCAATACCTTAAACAATTTAATGGGCGGCCGGCTGATGCACTGGCTCGATATTGTTTCGGCTATTACGGCGCAGAAACACTCTAACCGCATTGTAGTAACGGCTTCGGTAGATAATATTTCGTTTAAACAAGGCATTAAACTGGGCAATGTTATCACCATGGAAGCCCAGGTAACCCGGGCTTTTAACACTTCTATGGAAGTGCATGTAAATGTGTGGGCCGAAGATATTCCTTCGGGAACTAAAATGAAAAGCAACGAAGCTTTTTTAACTTTTGTGGCTTTAGATCAAAATGGAACCCCAGTAGATGTGCCGGAAGCAATACCCGAAAACGACGAAGAAAAAAGTTTATACGAAGGCGCTTTGCGGCGCCGGCAACTACGCCTCGTCCTTGCGGGCCGCATGAAACCCCACGAAGCAAAAGAATTAAAATCTATTTTTAACTTAGACCAAAACGTGACGGAGTAGTTGCAGGTTGATTATTTTAAGTGGTAGGTTTTAGGTATTTATTATTAAATCTATATTATATGGCGGAACAGGCAGCAGAACTCAGTTTTTATCAACAGCTTTTTACCGAGCCTTTGTTTATTCTACCCGAAACGCAAGCCGAGCCAGTTGTTTTTTCAATGCCGGTTATAGAACCCGAACCAATTAGTAAGGCAGAAATAGAAAAATTAGGCAACACGGCTCCGGTAAAGAAATATCCTGTTCTGGGAGATAATAAAAAAGGCTTGTTAATATTAGTATCTCAACCTGAGAATGCATTTCAGGAGCTACCCAAAAATGAGTTTTTAGTAAAAATTTTAGGAGCAATTAAGTACACGCCCAGCGATGTAGCTTACGTGAATACTTTAAATATAAAACCAATAAATATTTACGAGTTAAGCAAAGCAGAAAACCTGAAACACTTGATTGTATTCGGGAAAAATATTCTGGACATGACTGCTGATTCACGAGTAGGCTATTACAAACCAGCCAGTATTGGCCATACTCCTTTGCTAATTGTGGAAGAACTTGAAATTATTGAACGGGATGTAAACAAGAAAAAACAATTGTGGGCCGCTCTGCAAGCTATGTTTTTGAAGTAATTTTAAATCCACTAGCTGAAGCTAGTAGCTATTCAGAAGCTAGTAATTATTTATTATTATTTACTTGCCAAACAATAGATGGCTTGCCTCCAGCTTTAGAGGATGGATGGTAAAACCATAATAGGTGCTACCTGGATAAATTTTCCTTACTAAACAGCTTCTTTAAAACCAATAGCTTAAAAGTTAAATATCTATTGTTTTTAAACAACAAAGGCCTACTTGAATAGAAGGCCTTTGTTGTTTAATTTAGGTTTGAAAAAGCTTAAATTTTAATTTATAATTTACTAGTTTAATTAAACAACCTTTTACTATTTTTTAAAATATTTAGGTTAATTTAATAACTCCGCAACTTTAGCCTCCAGTTCCGGGCCGCGTAAATTGCGGGCAATAATTTTACCTTCCCGGTCGAGTAACACGGTTTGCGGAATAGCTTGAATGTTATATAACTGAGCGGCGGCACTTTCCCAACCTTTTAAGTCCGACACATGCGGCCAAACCAACTGATCTTTTTGGATCGCTCCCAACCATTTATCCCTGGAATTATCCAGCGACACTCCAAAAATTTCAAAACCTTTATCTTTGTACTTATGGTACATGCGCACTACGTTCGGATTTTCTTGTCGGCAAGGTCCGCACCACGAAGCCCAAAAATCTACTAACACGTATTTTCCTTTGAGCGACGAAAGCGACATGGTTTTGCCATCGGGCGTAGGAAGCGTAATATCCGGGGCAGCTTTACCAATAGCTAAGGTTTTCAGTGGCTCCAGGCGCTTTATTAATGCTTTCGTATATTGCGATTCAGGCTTGCTTTTATTCAACAAAGTAGCCATACTATCAGCAAAGGCAAGGTCCGTTTCAGGGTTAATTAAGTTTAAAGTAGCAAAAGCGGCAACGGCAGTTTTATCGTGTTGTTTAATAAAGCCTTTAATTACTTTTACGTTGCCTTCCTGTATTTTTTGGTAAGCTTCCTGAATTACTTTCACCGAATCTTCATTAGCCGATTCAGTTGCTTTCGTAAAACGTTTTTGTAATTGCATACCGGAAGCCTGCATTTTTTCCAGCTTATCGGTTAGTTCTTTAAACAACTGGGCTTCTTCCGAACCTTTAATGGCGTAGGTTTTATTCAGGTCTTTGGCATCGGCCTCAACCTGAATTTCCTTATTTTCCAGCATAAATAAGATCATGTTCTCGTCGGTAAGGGAAATCCGGTAAACACTTGGCTCCGTTACTTTGCCTTCGAAAGTAAAAGATCCATCGTTTAAGACGGTTGCTGTGTCGCGGGTAACAAACTGCTTCTCTCCTAACTCACTCAAGTAAACTTTACCCGAACTCTGGTTATTTAATTTACCGTAAATTTTATAGCTGCCGCTATCTACGCCGTTTTTAGAACCTATTTTATTACAGGCTCCTAGCAGCGCAAGCGGTATAAACCCAATTAATATTACTTTTTTCATTTCTATAAAAGTTTTTGCACTCCTGCTTCTTGGTAATTTTACTCAGGTAAGAAAGATAAATCAACATCTGAAATAAAAAGCCAACCCGTTTAAATAACTAAACCAGGTATAATTCTTTATCTCAATTTCGTCAGATCCATAGCTTAACTTCTAATAAGTTACGTTAGCTGTTAATCAAGTTAATAGTTAAATATCTTTAAATTAGATGTCTAAAAACCGGTTTACTTAGAATGTATTACTTTATACTTTCTTCAGGCTTTCCTGTAACAATTTGTTTACCGTTTTCGGGTCGGCTTTACCTTTGGTAAGCTTCATGATTTCACCCATAAACATGCCTACCAAGGCAGTTTTACCCGCTTTGTATTCAACTACTTTTTTAGGATTGCCCGCTAATACCTGATCAATAAACCCTTGTAATTGAGTATCATCTGATTCTTGTATCAGGTTAAGTTCCTCTGCTACTTGTAACGCCGTTTTCGTCGGATTTTGTATTAATTGCGGGAAAATATTCCGGCTGGCCGCCGTATGATTTACTTTACCGGCATCTACCAACCCAATTAAATCAGCTAATTGCTGCGGCTGCAATGGAAATTCGCTCACGGGCAAAGCCAGTTCATTAATGAATGATTTAACGGGTCCCATTATCCAGTTCGAAGCAGCTTTGTAATTGGTGGTATATTGGCAAAGATCGTCAAAGTACAAAGCAATTTCTTTTTGGTCGGTTAAAACGCCGGCATCGTAATCGGGTAACTGATAATTTTTAGTAAAACGTTCGTAGAGTTCATGCGGTAAAGGCGGCATTTCGGCTTTAATCGTGGTAAGCATTTCTTCCGAAACAAATACCGGAGTTAAGTCCGGTTCCGGAAAATACCGGTAATCGTTCATGGTTTCTTTTGAACGCTGGCCGCTGGTTGTTCCGGTTACGGCATCAAAGCCCCGTGTTTCCGATTCAATAGTTTCGCCGCGTTCCAACATTTCAATTTGGCGCTCAATTTCGTAATCAATGGCACGCTGCACATTCCGGAAAGAGTTCATGTTCTTTACCTCTACCTTGGTACCAAATTTTTCGGCTCCTTTCAGCATAACAGACACGTTGGCATCACAACGCAGCGAGCCTTCTTCCATGTTACCATCGCAGATATCCAGGTAACGAACCAGTTTTTTAATCTCCGTCAGGTAATTATAAGCTTCTTCGGAAGTATGAATATCCGGCTCCGATACAATCTCGATCAGCGGCACCCCCGCCCGGTTCAGGTCAATGAGCGATTCGGTTTCGCCGGCTAAGTGCATGGATTTACCCGCATCTTCTTCCATGTGAATACGGGTAATGCCAATGCGTTTTTCGCCCTGGCTGGTTTGTATGTACACGTAACCTTCCCGGCAAATGGGTGTTTTATCCTGGGTAATCTGGTAGCCTTTTGGCAAATCCGGGTAGAAATAGTTTTTGCGGGCAAATATATTCTGACGGGTGATTTGGCAGTTAGTAGCTAAGCCCATTTTAATGGCATAGTCAACGGCTTTTAGATTAGCTTTTGGCAAAGTACCCGGGTGGCCCAGAGTAATAACGCTGATGTTGGTATTCGGCAAAGTGCCGTACTCCGTAGAGTCGGAAGCAAACATTTTGCTTTCGGTCAGTAATTGAGCGTGTACTTCTAAACCAATAATCGGCTGATATTTTTCTCGCAAATTTTCTTCCATCGTGTCATTAATAGCCAGCATCTGCACTACCTAATACTGGATTATTTTATATTAAAATAGATAAATTTAATTAAATTAAAAGCTTTAAGCAAACAATTATAACCTCCTGATAAAGAAGATCTAATTATTTTGCCAGTAAACTTTTTACTAGCTCTGCCGCTTTGCCGGGGATAGCAGCTAAACCACTTGTTTCTTTACCACCGGCGGTAGCATAAAACGGCTGACCACCTCCACCACCTTTTATTTCTTTGGCTAATTCTTTAACCAGATTTACGGCATTCAAATTTCGTTCTGCTATCAGATTATCCGAGAGCATTACCGCTAGTTGGGGCTTATTATCAATTTTAGCAGCTAATATTAAACATAAATTATCACCGGCCGCATTGCGGGTATCAAAGGCTAATTTTTTAAGGTAATTCGAAGAGCTAACCTCCACTTTTTCCGCAATTAACTTCACGCCAGCTATTTCCTGGCTTTTACTTAATAAGGTATCTTTAAGGGTAGTGAGTTGCTTTAACTCAAATTGCTCTAATTGCTTTCTTAAAGAATTATTTTCAGAAAGTAATTTTTCTATGGCCGCTGTAAGGTTTGTTTGGGCACCCAAAGCCTCCTTTACAGACTCTAATTGTTCCAATTGGTTATTTATATAATCTTGAGCCTGATCAGCGGTATACGCCTCAATGCGCCGAACGCCGGCAGCTACCGAACTCTCCGAAACTATTTTTAGTAAACCAATCTCGCCGGTATTGGGTACGTGGGTTCCCCCGCACAATTCTACGGAGTAATTTTTATCAAAAGTTATTACCCGAACAAATTCCCCGTACTTTTCGCCAAATAAGGCCATTGCTCCAAGTTGTTTGGCTTCGGCAATAGGTACGTTACGTTTTTCGTCTAGAGGAATGCTCTGCCGGATATGCTGGTTCGCAATGGCTTCAATATCCCGCAATTGACTTTCGGTTACTTTAGTAAAATGCGAAAAGTCGAAACGTAATAATTTATCATTTACCAAAGAACCTTTCTGGGCCACGTGCGTGCCGAGTACTTCGCGTAAAGCCGCGTGCAGTAAATGCGTAGCTGAATGGTTTTTCTGAATCAGGCGGCGACGCTCTTCATCTACCCGGGCCAATACGGGCACTTCCATATCCAAAGGCAAGTCGGCGGTAATATGAATAATAAGGTCGTTTTCTTTTTTAGTATCGAGAACTTTTACCTTACTTAAGTCTGATTCTAAAAATCCAGTGTCTCCCACCTGACCGCCACTTTCGGCGTAAAAAGGTGTCCGGTCGAGCACAATCTGGTACTCGGTTTTATTTTTGGTTTTTACCTGCCGGTATTTTACAATGCGGGCTTCGGTGGAAATTGCATCATAACCCATAAATTCCGTCGGTACATCATCGCCCACCAGTATCCAATCGCCCTGTTCTGTTTGCGCTGCGTTTCGCGAACGATTTTTCTGAGCCTGCATTTCTATCTCAAACCCTTCCTCATCCACTGAAAAACCATTTTCTTTGGCAATTAGAGCAGTTAAATCGGCCGGAAAACCAAAAGTGTCATATAATTCAAAAGCTGTTTTCCCATCAATTCGGTTTTGGTTTCCTTTAAAGGTCTCATTTAAAGAATCCAAGCGCTTCAACCCATTTTCCAGCGTCCGCAAGAAAGCCAGTTCTTCTTCTTCAATTACCCGTTGCACAAAAGCCTGTTGCGCTTTTAGCTCGGGGAAAATATGCGCTAGCTGATCAGCTAAAACCGGTACCATTTGGTACAGGAAAGGCTTTTTAAAATTTAAGAAAGTAAAAGCATAACGCACCGCTCTACGTAAAATCCGGCGGATTACGTAACCGGCTTTGTTATTGGACGGTAGCTGACCATCGGCAATGGCAAAGGCAATGGCCCGAATATGATCAGATAATACCCGGATCGCAATGTCGGTTTTCTCATTATCCTCGTATTTCACACCGGCTTGTTCGGCCACAAACTGAATCATGGGCTGGAAAACATCGGTGTCGTAATTGGATTGTTTGCCCTGAACAGCCATGCACAAACGCTCGAAGCCCATGCCCGTATCTACGTGTTGCGCAGGGAGTTTCACCAAAGATCCATCGGCCAAACGGTTAAATTCCATGAACACGTTATTCCAGATTTCCACTACCTGCGGATGATCATTATTTACGAGTTCTTTACCGGGTGTTTTAGCTACTTCTTCTTCAGAACGCAGGTCAATGTGAATTTCGGAACAAGGACCACAAGGGCCGGTGTCGCCCATTTCCCAGAAGTTGTCTTTTTTAGAACCGAACAATATGCGGTCTTCCCCACCCAGAATTTTCTTCCAAATTTTAAATGCATCTTCATCGGCCGGTAAACCGTCTTTCTCGTCGCCACCAAAAACGCTAACGTACATGCGTTCTTTGGGTAGGTTGTATACGTCGGTGAGCAGTTCCCAGGCCCAGGGCAAAGCTTCTTTTTTAAAGTAATCGCCGAACGACCAATTGCCCAGCATTTCGAACATGGTGTGGTGGTAGGTGTCGTAACCCACTTCTTCCAGGTCGTTGTGCTTACCAGAGACCCGCAAACATTTTTGGGTATTGGCTACCCGTGGCCAAGGTGCGGGCTTGTTGCCTAAAAAGTAATCTTTAAACTGGTTCATACCCGCATTCGTGAACATGAGGGTAGGATCGTCTTTTACTACAATAGGCGCCGACGGTACAATATGGTGTTTTTTGGAAGCAAAAAAATCAAGAAACTTTTGTCTGATCTCCGAAGAATTCATTTATACTCTTTAAGTCTTTATTCAAGTTTGTAGACGAATCGTATTGTTTATCAGCAAAAAATAATTCAATTTCGCTTAGAACAATGCTTTTCACCCAAGCGTATCGTTATGGGTGTCGGCAAAAGTAGTATTTTTTAAAATTAATCGGTAACCTTATTCTGATTTTTACCCGCAGTGGTTTTGCTTTTAAATCATTTACATTCAGAAGGTAAAATCTTATGGGTTGTTTTAAGAAGGATGGCGGCAAAGTGAATTAACGTTGAAACTGGTACAACCTAACTTTTGCTCAGAATAAATTGCTGAATAATTTCTAACGAAATAATTAAACTGGATTATGCCCTTTAAAGAAAAAGATATCGAAAAACAATATTATAGCATTGGAGAGGTAGCGGCCATGTTTCAAGTGGCGCCTTCGCTTATTCGTTTCTGGGAATCGGAATTTGAGGTACTAAAACCTAAAAAAAGTAAAAAAGGGAACCGGCTGTTTACCAAAACGGATATTGAAAACTTACGTTTGGTGTATCATTTAGTAAAAGAACGCGGCTTTACGATACAGGGAGCACGGGAAGTATTAAAGAACCGGTCCGTACAAACCAAAGACAAAGTAGAAATTATTAAATCTTTGGAAAAAATTCGTGAATTTTTGGTTAGTGTAAAAAGTGAGTTGAGTTAGTATTATTGGCTGAATATTTACTAAAACAATTAAAAAAAGAATGGCTCCCTAAAAAGGAGCCATTTAAATAAATTAAGAAATTTTATTTTGGCGACCGAGTATAATGCCGTAAATGAGTAGCCCAGCGGCCCCGGCAAATACCAAATATTGTTTGTTGCGGTTCGAAAGCGAATTATAATAATCTAAACCAAACTTACCCGGATTTTTTACGGCGTCCATTATGGCGGTCGGGTTTTTAATTAAATCGGCTAATTTATTCTGCACTTGTGAAGTTTCCATAGTTTCTATTTTTTAATGCGGTAATGCTTACGTGAAACCGATGCTTACGTTAATCTAATACCTATAATATTTAATTTTTTATCCTTAATAGCTTAAAAGCAGACTAAATACCGACATCACCGCTTTATTTTAGGTATAATCCTCACCCCACTGCTCCTCTTCATTTACTAAATATTACTACTCTTTCTTTTAAGAATTAAAAGCGATTTTAAAATTAAAATTTACCGTTTTCCTGTTTTGTTACTTTTGCAATTTTCCTGCGTAAACGGGTTTTAATCTAAAGTATTTAAACAGACACTCAATTGGCATCAGATTCTTTGTTATATGAAGTGGCCCTGGGATTGCTGCCGGGTGTAGGAGATATGCTCACCCGGCAACTTATTAGCTACTGCGGTTCGGCTAAAGCGGTTTTTACTTCCCATAAAGGCCAATTATTAAAAATACCGGGCATTGGGCAAACCTTGGTGCAAAATATGAACCCAAACCAAGCCCTGCAGCTAGCCGAAAGTATTTTAAAGCAAGCCGAACAACAACAAGTACAACTTCTGTTTTATACCAATCCCCAATACCCAGCCCGTTTAAAACAGATTGCCGATGCACCTTGCCTGCTGTATTACAAAGGCAACGCTGATCTTAACCATGCGAAAATAGTAAGTATTGTAGGTACCCGACAGGCTACTGATTACGGCAAACGCATCACCGAGAAAATTGTATCCGATTTAAAAAAGCACAACCCAGTTATAGTAAGTGGTCTGGCTTACGGCATTGATATTTTCGCGCATCGAGCCGCCGTAGCAGCCGGATTGCCTACTGTTGGTGTAATGGCTAGCGGACCAGATATTATTTACCCATCGGTACACCGCAAAACCGTAGAGAAAATGCTCGAAAGTGGCGGCATACTTACCGAGAATACTTTTGGCACCAAACCCGATGCTCCCCGCTTTCCGGCCCGCAACCGGATAATTGCCGGTTTAGGAGATTGTACCATAATTGTGGAGGCCGCCATAAAAGGTGGAGCGCTTATTACCGCTGATATTGCTAATAGTTATAACAAAGATGTAATGGCTGTGCCTGGGAATCTGGATGTAAAGGTTTCGGAAGGTTGCAACTACCTAATTAAAACCAACCAGGCAGCCATTTATACCAAGTTGTCAGACTTAGAAGAATTGTTAAACTGGGACGAAGCTTTAGCCCCGGCGGCGGTTAAACATAGTAAAGGTTTGCACCTAAATGCCGCCGAGTTTGAACCCGAAGAATGGCAGATAATTGAGCTGCTGCATGCCCATAAAGAAGAACTTATGGATAATATATCCTGGAAAGTTCAGATTCCGGTAAGCCGATTGGCTTCGGTGCTTTTGGGCCTGGAGTTTAAAGGAGTGGTTAAGTCCTTACCGGGTAAAAAGTTTGCTTTGGTATAGTTATATAATTACCTCTAGATTCAGATTAAACCTGATATGGGTTTTTATCAGTCTTAAGGATTTATCATTTTTGAAACGTAATCACAGCTTCAGTAATCTTAATCCTAGTGTTCCTCCAAAGAAGATTTGAGAATAAAGTAGATTTAGGAATGAAGAAATTAAAAGATTTAAGAATCCTGGACTCCTTTCTAATTCATAAATTCTAATTCATAATTTGGCGAAGCACTAATTTTATGCCCATTATCAGGAGTTTTTGAACCAGGCTTACCAGGAATAATCAGATGTACCTTTTGCATAATTTTAAATTAATCTCAGAAGAGAATTTTTCGCTTTCTTACACCAACCGGGCTTTTCAGTACAACGATGGGTTATTTGAAACCATTATTCTGGATAATGGCCGAATTCGATTTTTAGCCGACCATCTGGAACGAACCCGAAAGGCACTACAAGTTTTACAAATTCAGGTACCGGCAGAACTACAAAATCAAGCCTTATTAGAGTCTTATATACAGGAACTTGCCAAACAAAATCAATTGCAGCAGCGTGCCCGGATAAAATTGCACGTTTGGCGTACGCCCGATGGTTTGTTCACCCCGGAACAAAATACCGCCGAAACCCTGATTACCTTGCAACCGCAAGCTTCTTTTCCTTCCGTCATCGCAAGTGCTGATTTTGCCACTACCGTCCAAAATGCGTATTCGCCGTTATCTTTTTTTAAAGGCCCTTACGCAGTAAATTATGTATTAGCCAGTCTGGAGAAAAAACAAAAGCAACTCGACGAACTTATTCTTTTGAATAATCAAGGATTTATTTCAGAGACTTTAGTGGCCAATATTTTTTGGGTAAAAGAAGCAGTTTTGTACACTCCATCTTTGCCATCGGGCTGTATAGCCGGCATTATCCGGAAAAATATACTCCGGCTCGCAGCAATTGAAAACTTAAAAGTAGAGGAAGGCATTTTTTCAAAGTTAGATTTAATGAGTGCGGAGACTGTTTTTACCTCTAATGTAACGGGTTTGCGACTCATACAATTCATCGGGCAGAAAGAATTTTCTATTCATCAACCTGTCCTGGATCAACTCAATGCTTTACTTTTTACTAAATAAAATTTTTTTTTTAAATTGGATAGTTTACAAAATCGCAGCTTACCTCCTTCTTAAAACAGGTAAGAGAATTATTCTTTGTAGTAAAAACTACTTGCCAACATTCCATCTTTAACAATTAGAGCATTTAACCAGCTAAACCCCTACCTTTGCGGCTCAATTTACAGGTTTATGTCAACGGAACGGATTCGCATTATTTTACACGCTGGTAAAGAACAATCGCTTAAACGGTTTCACCCTTGGGTATTTTCAGGAGCAATTAAAAAAGTTATGGGAGAGCCGCAGGATGGCGATACTGTGGACGTGTATTCGAGCCGGAACGAGTTTTTGGGTGCAGGCCATTACCAGAAAGGCTCCATTACGGTACGGATTTTTTCTTTTGAACCTACCGCGGCGGATGCTGCTTTCTGGCGCTCTAAATTGCAGCAAGCCTATAACTACCGACAAGTTTTGGGATTTATTGATAATCCGAAAACTAATGTGTACCGTCTGGTTTTTGCCGAAGGAGATGGTTTGCCCGGATTAATTATTGATGTATACGGCGAAACGGCCGTGCTGCAGGCGCATAGTGTAGGAATGTACCGGGCCAAAGAACAAATTGCCCAAGCTTTACAGGAAGTTTACGGCCATCAATTAAAGGCAGTATACGATAAAAGTGCTGAAACCCTGCACTTACAGGAAACCGATACCCCCTTAAACAGTTATTTAATTGGGAGCGGCAACGAGGCTCAGATTGTGCAGGAAAATAATAACCCTTTTTACGTAGATTGGATAACCGGTCAGAAAACCGGCTTTTTTATTGACCAGCGCGAAAACCGGCAACTACTGGCTAATTATGCTCCGGGTAAATCGGTGCTGAATACTTTTTGTTATACGGGCGGCTTTTCGGTGTATGCCTTAAATGCCGGAGCTACGCTGGTACATTCGGTAGACAGTTCTAAAAAAGCCATTGAACTCACCGACAAGAATTGCGCCTTAAACCAGGCCGGTGATCGCCATGCCTCTTTTGCGGTAGATACCTTTAGCTTTTTCAAAAATCAACCGCAACCCTACGATATTATTATCCTGGACCCACCTGCTTTTGCGAAGCACCATAATGTACGGCACAACGCCGTAATGGGCTACAAACGCCTGAACGCAGAAGCTTTAAAGCAAATTAAACCGGGCGGCATATTATTTACTTTTTCCTGTTCGCAAGCCGTAGATCGTAGTTTATTTAACAACACCATTATGGCGGCCGCCATTGAAGCTGGCCGGAATATTAAAATTATGCACCACCTCTCTCAACCAGCCGATCACCCGGTTTCTATCTTTCATCCGGAAGGAGAATACCTGAAAGGGCTGGTTTTGTTTGTAGAGTAAAGAAAGAGTTAACTCTAAGATTATCTTAAGAGAGCTTGTATTCCGTGGAGCCTGTTCCAGTCTCCATGCACAAGTTCCATCTTTTTTGACAGGTAACCTAACCAGTTTGCCTCGTGGCCGGCGGGCCTCGTTTGGCTCTCTCGGGCGGTTTAGCGAACCTTGGCTCACTCCGTTGCGCCATGCCTCCTACGTCGGCACCGGAACGTTAAAAGGCCCTCCATAGCCAAACTGGTGTCTTTTGCTCTTAGCTACCGTTTATCTTACTTTATCTGAAAATCCAGAAGGTTTACCAACTTGTCTTCTCTACACTGACTTTGCTAACCTAACTAGCGCATGCTTTACCGGTGCGGGGCTAGTGACTTCCATACAAAAGCCAGTCTCCTGACAGGCAAATTCTAAACCATTTTACGTCAGTCAGTAGACTGACGTAAGTTCTTACGCATAAGTGGCGCTTCGCTTAACACTTGCGCGAGGTTGAGTATTTACTAATTCTAGTACCACAATAACCTGGAACAAGGTAGTTACAAGCAACCAACACTAGTTTGGCTGTTGAGGGCCTTTTAGCGTTCCGGTGCCGAAGAGGGAGGCATGTCGCAACGGAGTGAGCCAAGGTTCGCTAAACTGCCCGAGAGAGCCAAACGAGGCCCGCCGGCCACGAGGCAAAACTTGAAATATCAAATAAGTTAGCATCGCCATCTGGAGACTTGAAAAGGATCCAAGTAATAACCCTTGCTTCACACCAAAAGATTACGAAACCACAGCATCACTCCACTCCTTCTCGCCACAAACAGAACAAGCATTTTGTGCTTGATGCTTATGCGTAACAATATTGCCGCAATTGCAACAGGCGAAAGTATCCGAGGCTGCTTGCTGAGTATTCCGAAACTCTTTATCCCAATTAGGTAAGATAGAAAGCCCGGCTTTTTTTTCTTCGTCTTTTAAAATAGTAAAAGCTCCATTGGCTTCCAGGTAGGCACGTTTTACTTTTCCTAAATTACTTATTTGTTCAAAACGACACTGAGCAAAAACCTGCTCCTGACTCATGCGGGTATGCTGCAAGCATTCCAGTTGCAGTACCCCATCTTTAATTAGTACATCCACATCGCCCATTGTAATTTGTTCCAGATGGGGGTTATCCCGGGTACGGAGGGCAATGAATTTTTGAAAACAAATAATAACCAGGGCAATAATAAACACCGGTAATAATCCCCGGTCAGGAGCCAGAATAGCAACCCCGTTAGAAGCAGCTAAGGCTACTAAAGCCGCCATTTCGGACCGACTTAAACGGGCCGCCATGCGTTTACCCATTAGGCGCATGGCAAGCGTTAGAACCAGGTAAATAAAAAATACGCGGATAACAACTTCTATTAAAAAGCTCCAGGGAACCTCGCCCAGGAGAATACGCAAATAATCTGTAATATGAATATCTTCGGGTTTCATAAAATGTATATTAAGCGGCCACTGCGTAAGTCCAGGTATGTTCCTGGCAATTAGGGCAAGCTTGTTTATTAAATTTTGTTTGTTTAACAATATTACCGCAATGCAGACAGGCGGCGTAGGTATTATCCTGCGGTTCGGACTGGTGCAATTGTTCGTCTTTTTCCGGTAAAACCGATAATCCGGGTTTCGGATCTTCTTCTTTAAAAATGCTAAATAAACCCGACGATTCCAGGTAAGCGCGTTTTACTTCGCCTAAGTGAAGAATCTTCTGAGAGCGCAAACCGGCAAATACCTGCTCTTTAGAAATATTGTATTCCCTCATTTGATCTAATTGCAAAACGCCATCTTTCACCAACAGGCCAACGTCACCGTAAGCTAAAACTTCGGCTTTCCGCGATTTAAAGGTTAAATAATTATAACCTCGCTGAAAGATTACAGCACAGGCTAGACCTAAAATACCCAGTAAAATACCTTTATCTGGTAATTGCATTGGAACCGAAGCAATTCCCCCCAAAGTAATCATTACGGCAAGTTCGGTAATAGTTAACTGGGCGTTCATGCGTTTTCCTAACAAGCGCCAGGTAATAAGTAGAGCCACATAAATAATTATTGTCCGGATAAAAACCTCCAGCATAAATTCCCACGGAGAATTACCCAACAATAATCGTTGCCAATCCCCCAAATAAATCTCCTCTTTTTTCATAAGCTTACAATTACGAATTGGAAATGAAGAGGTTATGCAGAATTTTTACTGATTTAGGCAAACCACTTGTATTTATAACAAGAAAATACCGAACTAACACGTAGTCGTTTAAAAAATTTAGTATTTTGTTCAAATTACTGAAGTTGCAAAAAGAAGTATAAACGTAAAGAATCAAAAGGCACTACTTAGTTAAATTATATTCTATATACAAATAACCTGAAGGCTTAAATAGAAAGAATTTAATAAAAAGAATGTAGTTATTGAGATTACCCGTACTGTTTAGCACTAATTGCCCTTTGATTTTTATTCAGGTTTACAAACTTCTACTAATCGGGTTAAATGAGATATTTGCCATTCCCGAAAACTTATTGTACTTCTTTCGGTTAGGTAAGCAGAAAGTAAAATTTACTAAATACTTAACTGTAATGCAGGCATGAGCCACTATGTTTTAAAGCGAACCCATAAGTTACCCATTACTTTAGACCAAGCTTGGGATTTTTTTTCTTCACCGGACAACCTGGCTGAAATTACTCCCTCTTACATGGGTTTTGAAGTTCTAAGCAATTCGGATTCAACTAAAATGTACCCGGGCCAGATTATTACTTACTATGTGAAACCTTTGTTTGGCATTAAAATTTTCTGGATGACGGAAATCACCCACGTGGCAGATAAACAATACTTTGTTGATGAGCAGCGGTTTGGGCCGTACGCTTTATGGCACCATTCCCATTTTTTTAAAGAGATACCTGGTGGTGTGGAAATGCGGGACCAGGTGCATTACAAACTACCTTTTGGCCCGTTGGGAGCCTTAGTGCATGCCTTGTTCGTAAAAAAACAGTTAGAAGGGATTTTCGTCTATCGCCAGCAGGTACTAGAAAAACGCTTCGGAAAATTTATTAACAGGTAACCATTTGTACTTCTTCACTGAGGGTATTTTACTAACAAGGGTTATTCTTCAAATACAATGTCAGTTATAAGTCCGTTGGTGGTGAAAACACCAATGCCGGGTTCTAGCCTGGTTTTTGTCAATTTTTTAGTGCTCTTATTAGTTGCCTGAGAATACAACCAAAAAAACAAAACGCCATCGCTGTTTAAATTTTTATACGATTTTGGAAATACAGGCTTTAATCCGCTAATTGGCTTTCCTACCTGAATGGAGAATTTGTTAGTTCCCGTAGTGGGTGCCAGTACTTTAAATTCAGGGCCTTTAATCCGGAAGTAAATTACTTTATCTTGATAAAAAGAAATTTCGGCACCAGGATAACGGTAAACGGTAAAATCAACCTGGTCCATTTCGGCAAACTCAATGGTTTTACTCGTAGGTGGCCCGAAAGCTTTCACCAGACTAGCCGAATTGCTGGTCATGTTAAACTTTTGGTTCGAGGCTTTCCCGTTGCTTTTAGCAATTATTACTTTGTCAACCTGTAATTCGTCAAATTCGTGTAATTCTTCGGTTTCCTGGGCATAAACCGGATTTATTTTGGGTATTAATAATAGTAAAAAGTAAAAAAGAATAAAATATTTTTTTTTCATGACTTACTCGTATAAATCTTTCATGTTTGTACCCTTTCCTATTGTTCTACTTTAGTCACTCATCCGGATACAAAAACCTAGAAGGGAACAAGATAAAAAATCAATTTTTATTATAAAATATTTATATCCATTTATAAAAAACGACCATAGAAATTCAACTTTTAGTTACGTGCATTTTTAATTTTACAAATGATGCCGCTCCAACCATAAATTATTAATAGTAAAATTATTTAATTTAGCGTAAAGCCGTTCATTCTTACTGCAACGATTCCTTCAATAATATAATAATTTGCAAAAATTAGCAATTTGAATCCGGCTTATGGTTGCTACTTTTAAGAAGCTAATCAGAAATTCAAATGTAATTTCGGTGCTTTAATATACTATTAACCTTGCTGAGCAGGCACTTGGTAAAATTGCTTCATCTCTTTCAAACGGCTGCGCACCAGCTTTGATTTCAACGGCTCATACACCAACACTTCTTTGCCATTATCCCGCAGAATAATCCGGAAAGGCTGCTTCAATTTTTGGGTAAAATGGTAAACCGACAAATATTCCGCCAGGTCTTCGTTCCAACTGCTGGTACTGTATAAGGAGACGAAGGGCGTAGTGGATAAAGATTGGTATAATGAAGGTGCCTGCCTGATGGGTAAGGGCTTGCCGCCCCGGTAGCGGGTACTGTCGAACAAGGCCGGGCTATATTCTGCTGTTATACGGGTTCGGTCGCTCCAAATTCCTTTACTGAACCCAGAGGTTTGGGCCAGATGCAATGTACCGTCTACCATGTGGGTTGTTTCATGCAACAGCACGTAGAGTAAAGCACTCAGCGAACCAATATCGCAGGATACTTCCAGCGAAGAACCCTCGGCTTTAAAGCAAGTTCGTTCTTTCTCGGTCATCCATTCCGAAGCGGTTTGATGGAAGATTGCCGCCCGCACCGTAATATCGAAAACAGGAAAACTGCTGCTGTTTAGAGTAGTGGTAAGGGCGGTATTGGGCATATTATCTAAGAAATTAATACTTCGTAAATGTTCCTTTAAGACCTTTTGGTGCAGAGGTGGTAAGGCGGCTAATACTTGTTTTAGCTGGCTACGTTCATCGGTTGTTAACTCGTGCTCCCGGGGTGACATTCCTGCTTCACGGAACATTTGAAGGGTTTCCGGGGAGGTTACCCGCACCCGGTCAGTAAGTGGTTGCTGCGGATCCAAGTTAAACTGGCGCTGCGTTTCCTGGCGCATAATAGTAACGGAATCGGCCTTAATTTGCTTTTGCGCGAATGAATAACTACTAAACAAGAATGAACCAATAAAATACCATACAGCTAAAAGTAATTGTAGAGAATTTTGACTGATTTTTATCATAACAAATGGTCGTAAACAGGCGAATATCGTTTAAATTTACGAATAAGCCACAACCATGTTCTTCCGCACTTTTAAAGGTAATATTACTTTCATCCAGAATGTACACGTATTAAATTAAGCGTAATTATAAATATTTTGAGTGCACTCTGTTTCTTCGGTTGGGCAGCAGCAATGGGGCGTGCGATTTTTTAAATAAGGACTACTGCAATTCCAACAGGAGGCAGGATCCTCTTCCGATTTTAAGAAACTAAAGGTATCCAGGATATCTGCCAGAGGAAGCACTTGGTTTTCATGGGTAAAAATTACTTCGTGGCTGTTTATTACGGAAACTTTGCCAATGAAATTAAAACCTGCTTTTCGGATTCCTTTCTCCGAAGCTTTATTTTCCGGGGCATGCATAATCCAGAAGCAATCCAGGTTGGTTTTACCCCAATTTAAAATATAATGCAGCAAATGCGGGTAAATACCTAAGCCCCGGAATTCAACTAAAGTTCTAAAGTTCCAGAGGTAACCGTGCTGAAAAGGAAGTTTAAATCCATGGTTTAATTCTCCAATACGAGCTTTGTTTAAAGCTACCCAGCCAAATGCGGCCGGCTTATGGTGTAAATAAGCTACAAAGGCTTTATTTCCATCTAAAAACCGTTGGTTTGCTTCATCCAGGGTAATTTGTCCCAGTTGTGCCATAAAGGCCGAATCAAAATTCTCCTGAATAGTTAAGCCTTGAATTCCAGGAAGCACTGGAAGTTGATTTTTAAAATTATAGGAATATAACATGGCCGGAAGTATCGGATAGTGAAAGTTTGGGATATTAATGAACATGACAGGAATGTTCCGAAGAAACTGGGTTTAGATCGGGGTTTGCCGGATCTACCACGTCGAAGTTAGCCATCATACCGGCGGCATGGTGTTCCAGAATATGACAATGATACATCCAGCGGCCCGGCCGGTTATCGGGTACCCAGGCAATTTTAATTTTTGTTCGGGGGGGTAAATTGTAGGTATCTTTCCAGGCCAAATATTCGAGTGCTTTTCCGTTTTCTTCCAGTACCTGAAAAAAGAACCCGTGTAAGTGAAAAGGATGGTCCATGAGACTCGCGTTATTTACTTCCCAGATTTGCAATTCTCCAACATTAACCGGTTTATCGTTTACGTGCACATCGTTATTTACCAGAAAATCCATTCCATTTTTTAAACTGGGCCCAACCGAAAGTTTTACTTTTCTGGTGATAGAGGCATCTCGAGGTGCGAGTAATTCAATTTTTCTTAAATTTTCCGGGATTACAGCTATGGTAGGCTTCTGTTCTCCTACCCGAATAGTGGCAAATTGTTGTTGTTTGGGTTTTAAGAAAGTTACCCGGTTGTAAGGCAAAGATTCCAGCGGAATAGTTTCGCCTTCGGCAAATGGTCCGGCAATTATATCGTACCGTTCACCGGGGGTTATTAGCAATTGGGTTACTTTGCGGGATTGTTCCAATAAGCCGCCATCGGTGCTAATAACTTTAAATGCTTTTCCGTTAAGGTGCAAAACAAAATAACGCGCGCTGGCTGCATTAATAAATCTCCATCTTTCCTGCTGCCCAGCCGCCATATCTATAATAGGGTTTTCCTTACCATTAATCAGGAGGGTGTCGCCTTGGCGGCCATCATGTCTTTCGATAATGCGGGGAATAAACCAACCGGGTTTAGTAAATTCATTTTCTGCCGTAAGTTTCATGTCATCAATCATAAAAACCTTATCGGCATCCGCCTGTATAATGTCGGTTTCCTCTTCTACTATTAAAGCCCCGTACATGCCCCGCTCCATTTGTTCGGTTTCGTTGGCATGCGAATGATACCAGAACGTGCCGGCATCGGGTACTATAAACCGGTATTCAAAATCTTCGCCGGGTAAGATAGGTTTCTGCACTTCGCCGGTACCATCCATAGAAGCGGGCAAACGGATGCCGTGCCAATGAATAAAAGTAGGCTGCTCTAGATTATTGGTAACCTTAACAATTAGCTCCTCTCCTTTTCGGGCTTTTAAGGTTGGCCCCGGTAGTTGTTGATTAAACCCCCAGGCTTTAATTGTTTTTTCGGTTGAAACTTGCCACTCAAATTCGCTGGCAGTTAAGTGGTAATAATTCTGATTAGCTTTCATAATTGGGAAGATTTAAGTAAAAGTTAGTTGGTAGGAGGGTTAAAATTTATAGGTTATTCCCTTTGGAGAACAAGACAAAGTTACATTGCCAAGACGCCCTTTTTCTTATATAATTTTATCAACGTTTTATAAAATTACGTTAGAAATTTAATTATATTTAATTGATAATTAGGCTATTATCCTATTCAATTACTAGAGATTTAGAGGAGATAGCACTAGTTGAGAAGAAACCTACTGCGCCATTGCTGATGTTGGTGGGCAGATTGGCCGGATTCCGCCCCATTAAACCACCCTGGTTAGCTAAATCGCTCATAGCGGCGTAAAAATCATAGGCTTCTTTGGTAAGCGATAACAGATTTACTTCTAGTTGGTCGTTCTGGGCAAAAGCAGTAAATAGCTGTAAATCGTCCAGGTAAGAGCCATCGTATAATTTATCTTCGGTTACCAGAATATCACTGGATTGCTGTTGCCGAAGCTGGCCGTTTACCACTACATATAGTTTATAATAGTTTTTTACCCCAGCTATATCCTGAAAAGCAGTGGAGATATAATACCCTTCTTCGCGGCCATAATCGTCGTTTTTACCATCCACATATTCATAAGTTACTTTGTCTAAAGTGGGTACCGAATTCAATACTGAGGTTGCCGTGTACGATTGCCCGTTAGCCAGGATGGTAAGCGTATAACTTCGTCCAATTACCCCTTTAAAATCTGTCGCGGGCTTGTACAACCCATTGGTTTCATGGATGAATGGAATAGTATTGCCGGCATTATCGGTTATTATTACCTGGGCATCGTTAACGGGAGTGGGTTCTACATTTTTAGCATAGGGTGCCGATAAGGTTAATTTTACCGTGTTTTGGTTAGCCTGGTCAGTTATAATGGCTTCAACGGCTAGTTTCGGTTCACTTTGTTTCAGGTCCAGGTCTACTACGGTTTCACAACTGGTTAATGCCAGCATCAGAAAACTGAAAAAGAAAAAAACAAAATTTTTCATAGTTGTATTTTGACAATGGGTGATTAAAAAAGAGATAATTTTAAAATTTAAAATTGTAGGTAACCGCCTGAATGGCTGCCCCAATAATGGAGATTTCTTTTGATTCCATCCGGGAAGGTGTTTCTTCGGTTTGGTCTAGTTGAACCGAGAACACGTTCTTGCGACCATAGGCATTAAATACCGAGAAATTCCAGCTGGATTCGTATTTCTGCCCCGGTTGTTTTTTATTATTTAGGGTTAAAGATAAATCCAGGCGGTGATAATCGCGGAGCCGGTAACCGTTGCGTTCGGTATAAATGGGTACAATTATATTACCGTTGCGGTAGGAGCCCGAAGGCATGGTTACCACATTGCCACTGCTATACATCTGGTTTGCCCCGAGGGTTAGACGGTCCGAGATCTGGTAAGACATTACCACCGCCAGGTTGTGCGGCTTATCTTGCCGCACCGGGTAGGCTTTGTCGCTATTAATGCCTTTTATGGTGCGCTCCGTGTGGGATAAGGTGTAGCTGGCCCAGCCAGTTAAACGGCCGGTTTGTTTTTTAACCATTAATTCCAGGCCATACGCTTTTCCGGTACCCGTTAAAATTTCGGTTTCCAGGTTATTATTTAATAGCAGTTCGGCGTTATCGCGGAAATCAATTTGGTTTTTCAGGTCTTTGTAATACACTTCCGCGGAGGCCTCCAAGGTATTTTGGCGGAAATTCCGGAAATAGCCCAGTGCTATTTGGTTGGCCGATTGCGGCTTAATGTATTTGCCCGACGGAATGTACACATCAAACGGCGAGGCCGAAGTAGCATTGGAAGCCAGGTGCAGGTATTGTAGGGTACGGTTGTAAGAAGCTTTTAAGGAGCTGTTCTCGTTTAGCAATAAGCGGGCAGATAGGCGCGGTTCGAAACCGCCCTGCGTTTTGTAAATGTGGGTGCGGGCGTAAGTAACGGTATCTGTTACGAGTTGGTGGGTAGCATCGTAATTCTGTACCCGACCGCCCATATTCTGGAAAAAGGAATACCGCAAACCATACGTAAAAGAAAAATGGGGCGAAATTTCCTGCTCATTGCTCAAATAAAAAGCATTTTCCAGGGCATATTTTTCGTCGAGCAAGAGTTCCCTCACTACCGAAGTTTCAGACCGCGGCTGAATGATACCCGGCTTAAAAGTATGGTAAATAGAGCTAAGACCAAATTTTATGGTATTGCGGTTATTCGGAAAGTAAGAAAAATCAGCTTTTAAATTTACATCCTCAATATTAGACTTCCAGCTAAAAGCCGTGTTGCCGCTGGGCATACCAATATTGTAGTTAAAGTTGCTGTAAATGGCCGTAAAGTTAGAGAACAGTTTATCGGTGAATAAATGATTCCAACGGGCCGTAGCGGTTGCATTACCCCAATCCATGCGCATGAGTTCTTTATACTGGAACACATCCCGGCCAAAGTAACCCGAAATAAATAAACGGTCTTTTTTGCCAATTTTATAGTTTAACTTAGTGTTAAGGTCGTAGAAGTACAGCTTATTTTTATTAATATTTTCATCGGAGCTTAACTTCAGGAACATATCGGCGTAGGTACGGCGCCCCGATAGAATAAACGAGCTTTTATCTTTTACAATAGGGCCTTCCAGGGTAAAGCGACTGGCTATGGTGCCTATTCCGCCATATGCATCAAAGTGTTTGTTGTTGCCTTCTTTCATCCGGATGTCTACCAGAGAAGATAAGCGACCGCCGTATTCGGCCGGGATACCACCTTTGTAAAGTTCTACTTCTTTTATCGCATCGGCATTAAACACCGAAAAGAAACCCATCAGGTGAGAAGCATTATAAACGGGCGCTTCATCCAGTTGAATTAAATTCTGGTCGATGCTACCGCCCCGCACGTAGAAACCAGAAGTGCCTTCCCCACCCGATTGTACCCCGGGCAGCATCTGGATGGTTTTCATCACGTCTACTTCCCCCATAAAAGCAGGTAAAGTTTTAATAGTTTCCATGGGCAGAACGTCGGTACTCATCTTGTTTTGCTGGACGTTTGCATCTTTTTTGTGACTGGTAATAACTACTTCCTGCAGGGTGGCCGCACTCGGGGTAAGTTCCAGATTCAAGTTTATATTCTGATTCAGGTAAATGGATTGGGCAATGGCAGTATAACCCAAATAAGAATAAACCAAGGTGTATGGACCGGCGGGTAAGGTTAAAGAGTAAAAGCCGTAGGTATTCGTAGTGGTTCCGGCTGTACTACCTTGTACGCTAATGGTGGCGCCAACCAGATCTTCCCCGTTCTGGGTGTCTTTTAAGTTCCCGCTGATGGTATACTTTTGTTGCCCGTACATCACCAGCGGGAAAAAGAGTAAAAATAGGAATACTAATTTTTTCATAATTTTATGGTTTGTGGTTTTAGGATTTTTCTGGTAAGGAATAAGAAAGCTGGCGGCTGTTATATTTGTAAGAACCTATTTGTAGTTCCCAGAGAATAATTGCTGTTGGCTGCTCTAAGAGAAGCGTTTAAAAAATATTTCCTATTCTTTTTATTAACTACTCTGTTTGAATAGGACAAAGGTACTTTGCTCTTCTGCCCTAGCCTTTACAAAATTTTAGAGATATTTTATATAATTTTATAGATAAGGAAAGTTGGTAGCAGAGCCTTTCATTTCTATTTGATAAGAATTAGTAAAAGAAAACAGCTAATAGCCTCCTAAAGGGATGAGAATGGGACTGACCCAGCGCGATGCCACAGATAACCTATAGTAAATACCCGCAAGTGCATATTTAATAATATTCCTTATCTCTTCAACGCTGTTTCCTTTAATCCACTCTTTAGCTAAATTTTCATTCTATTCATTGAAATAATGTATCAACTTATTCCAGAAACAAACATTTAAAAAAAATCTAAAACTACATTAATACATATCTTTTAAGCTTATCCCCATTCCCAATTCAAGAACTGCATTTTCCAAGATCCCAGCTAGGCCATCTTTCAGGGGAATGTACAACCGGCTACTAAAAAAATATTTTTTTCGCCCTAGTTTTAAATTATACAGCCAACCATAGTCAGAAGTAAGGCTTTTTGATTTGGTTGTTATTTGCTCGGGTATTTCTTTATTGTAAAAGGAGCCAGAGAAAGTATTATATTTCACCCCTGCCAGAAAAGAAAAGACATGCGAAGCTTTTCTGGTATTAAAGGACGCACCCAGGCCAATTTTTTGATAAAAGGTATAACTATAATTCTTCTTCACATCTGGTACCCAGGCAATTTCACCTTCCGAGGAAAAAGCACTATGAGTGATAAAGCTTATTTTTTGTTTTAACCGGTATTGCAGTAAGTTTGATACCTGTACATCCGGGCCACCTATAAAACTATTTAAACGCGTTCCAATGGCAGGTTCCAAAGTAAAGTGGCGGAAGGGGTATTTTGAACAAGATATATTCGTTTGGGCGAAGCTTAGGTAGCTACTACTCCATAAACAAAGAATTAGGATGTGCTTATACATGTTATCTATTTTTATAATAAAAATGAATGGCTTTTTCAATATCTGTATTCTTGGATGCCAGATGACCTTTGCCCGGTACCAGGGAAAATAAAGAGGTAGTATGAGGGTAAAAATTTACTAATCGCCGGTAAAATAAATCGTTAGCCACTAACAAGTCTTTCTCAGTACTGCCCGCGCCCACAAATACCAATTGCTTCTTATTTTTTATAGAAGGCCTGATTTGCTGTTCGTATTGGAGAATAATGGAATTATCATAAAATAAGGACGGACTAAGCAAGAGATAATTGCCAAACAACTCGTTATGTTTAATAAAAGCATACGCTCCTAACAGCCCCCCATAAGAATGACCAATAATGGTTCTTTGACTGCGCAGCGTATCTGCCCGATAATCCGTCTGAATGCGGGGAATTAATTCTTCTTTGATAAAGGTTAAAAAAGCCGCGCTCCCTCCTTTTCCATGATGTGTAACAGTTGGGGTATAATCTATATCCCGGGCATTATCTTTTTTATACCGAATACCTATTACTATTACATTGGACTTATTCAAAGCCGCACTTACTTTTTTTGAGGTTATAGCCACAAAGTCTTCGTCCTGTTCGGCATCCAGCACATACAGGGTAGCATAGGTATTAGCAGAAAGGGAGTAATCTTCGGGTAAGTGAACAGAAATAGTATAATCCCGGCCAGTATTCGCCGAAGTAAGGGAAAACGATTCTACTAGGTTTGGATCTATATTTTCTTCTTCACAACTGAAAAGAAATACTAAAACGGAATAGAAAAGAAACTTTTTCATCTTGCATAATTGATTTTTGATTTTTATAATTCTAATAGATAGGAGACTCACAATCGATTAACCTGATCTGAATCTTTTTTGGGCAAAGCCGTTGCCAGCCCTTACTGCTGCCAGCAGCAGTAAGGGGAACAGAAGAACCAGGTTATTGAGGAGGGAAATGGCTTAATTAATAGCCTTTAATAGTTTTTGCAATTGCCGGGCAGTTTTAAAACCACACTGGGCGGCCACGTAGTCTACGGTATAATAAGGATTATTTAAAAATGTTTTTGCTTTTTCTACCCGGAGGTGGGTCAGGTATTCCAATATAGTAATGCCCGTTTTTTCTTTGAAAACCCGGCTTAAGTTGCGGGGGCTCATGGCAACCAGGGAAGCTAAATTTTCAATCCGGTTATCTCCGGCTAAGTTATTAATTAAGTGGTCCTGTACTTCGTGAATGTGGGGATTAAGGTGGTTGCGATAATCCAGGTAAATGCTTTCTTGTTTGTGTTTTTGACTCCGGCGCTGATAGACGACCAAACCTCGGGCAATTTGGTGGGTAAAAAAAGCTCCTTTCAGGTCCTCTAAAACCGATAGGGCCAGATCAATGCCGGCGCTTATTCCGGCACTGGTGTAAATATTATCTTGCTTAACGTATAAGGTATCGCCAATAACTTTTGCCTGAGGAAAGCGTGCTTGCAAATCCTTTACACGGCGCCAATGAGTGGTACATTCGCGGTTGTTCAATAATCCGGCTTCGCCTAAAATATAAGCAGCATTGCAAACCGAACAAACAGTAACCTGTTTATCAGCACAGGCCTTCACCCAGGAAAAAAAATCTACTTCTGCTTTAAATTCAGCACTGTTTAGGTAATCAAATTCCATACCCGGAATAAAAAGGAAATCTTCTTGCTGTAAGTAAGCTTCTATATAAGGTAATACCTTTCCCATGGGTAATCCCGCACTGCTTACATTTTCAGGTTGGTAGGAGTAGAATTCTAAACTTACCTCCAGGCCATAAGCCTTGGCTTCGGTAAAAACCTGGAGGGGACCCGCCAAATCCAACAATTCTACGCAGGGAGGAATTATAAAAGCTATTTTCACAGTTGTAAGCGATTAGTTGAAGAATAATGATGGGTATAAAGCCTTCTTTAAAGCATCAATAAAAGATACTTTTTGGTAAAGAAAGAGGTTAATTTACTTTTGAAAGTATGGTTTTAGTAAATTTCTCTTCTTAATTATAATCTAACATGAGCTTAACCGATTTTTGAAAATTGGAGCCATACTGCCTTTTAATCCGGTCCAGGCAAACAAGAAAAGGATATTGTAACGATTCTCTTTGATACATAACCAACTCTTTGTGGGCGATTAAGCTAGCCGCCTTTCTGGAAAAATTTTCCGGTCTTAAAACATGCAATTCGTCTAAGGTTTTTACTGGTAAATTGGCGGTAGGCAGTAAAGTTAAACCATACTGCGACGTTACCGATGTACCATTTAGAACAAAAGTATTCAGGGAAGCCGGAAAAGTGCGGGTATAGGTATCTAACACCGAAGCCAATTCAAATTCATTGATACTATCCTGCAAGAGAACACCCAAATTCTTGTCTTTTTTGAATAACACCTTTTTTGCAATAGTAAGAACGGCGGAAGTATTGAATGGTAAATTTTGGTGAATGGTTTTAATTTCCGCATGCGGATAATGCACTTGTTTCATTACTTTTTCCATTACCGATTTCCCAAATACTTCTTCAATAACCGCTAAACTTCCTTCGGTAGCATTGGATACGCCGGCGGTGCTGTACAGATTATTACTTTTGGTGTAACTTACCTGCTGAACCCAATTACCCTTTGGGTAAAGTTTTTTGGCCTTGTTCCAATCGCTGGAATGAGTGGTTATTGGTTTGCCATCGTACAAACTGGTTGCCGCAGCCGTTACGGAGCCGTCGCATACAGCTAGAATAATGTTATCGCCGGTATATTGTTGCTTTATCCAGGCTACTGTGGTGGGGTTTGGGGGTGTTTTAAGATAAACGGTTTGGTTCGGAATAACAATTACATCTGATTTCAGGCGCAAGGAATCTATTTCGGAAAAGGAGAAATGGGGAAGAATAAAAAGACTATTTACTAATAAAATAGGCGCTTTTCTCTCGGATACAACGTAAACATTTGCTTTTTCAGTCGCATTAAATAAATAGTAGGGCGCCATTAGGTCAAACATCTCCGTTCCGTTATTCTCCGCTACAATAAATACGGTCTTTTTTTCTTTATCAAAAGTTGGGTGCGACCAGGGCATGTTATTTTTGCCGGTATAAACTTTTAAACCTTGGGCAATAACCGGTTGCAGGGCCAGGTAGCCCAAGAAGCTAAGCACCAAAAGGCTGGTGATAATAGAGAACACGATTGTCTTTGTCTTTTTCATTTGTTTATTGGATTTAAGGTTACACGATTAGAACTCGAGGGATGAAAAAGTAGATTAACTTATTCGTTTTCATCACGTTGTAAAATTAAACCCTGAAAGAGGAGTTTGAAAGGACAGGTTAGCGTCCATTTCGGACAAATAATTGTATGAAAGAGGACATGGGATGCTACTTTGCTTTTACTTACAATTAAGTTAGGCTCTGAAGGTTATAATTATTAAAAATAGAAAGGCACAATTTCCTTATTCTGAAAAAGACAATAGCTGTTGGAATGAAAATTAGGTAAAGAAGCAGAAATACTTCCCTTTACAAATAATAAGTGATAATTGGTATAGAAGCAACCGTTAATTAGTATATAGATAGCTGTTTCTATTCATACCTATATTGTACTAGCCGAGTTGTAGGTCGGGTATTCTTAGGTTATTGTTCAGAAAAATTGGCTGCATGTCTATCTCCTACCTGGCTAACCAGGTTCCATAATAGCTTTGTAAATAAGGCCCTGTTTAATAGATTTGCTTAGGCTTTAACCGACATTGTATAAAATAGCTTCAGGCACCTTGGCCTCCTCGAAAGCAAAAATCCGCATGTAACATTGGTAGTTCAAGCTTTTAGTAAATTTTTATCTTAAACTTAAGGGAGCGTGCATACTTTTTTAATGCTTTTAGTTTAAGGCTACTTGTTCATTAGTTACCTGTATAATTCCTTTCATTACCTGCCAGTGACCTGGAAATGAACAGATAAAAGGATACATTCCAGGTTTGGATGGTGATTTAAAATTCAGGCGAAAGCTTTTACCGGCATTAACCAACGGAGTCGCAAATAAAACTTCGGGCAAGTCAGGTACAAAGTTTTTTTCATACCCGTCTTTTAAACTGGCCATAGCATCAGCGGCTTTTCCCACTTTCTCCATACTTCCCGGCATAACAATTACTACATTATGCGCCATCTGATCGCGGTTCTCAAAAATAAGCGAAATAAGCTTATTCGCCGGAATAGTAATTGTTGATTTGTCAAACAACATTTTTCCTGGAAGCGAAGCCAAATGAATAACCAATCCCTCCTTTTTTGGACTAGACGACTTGGCTGCATTGACGTTACGAATCTGATCGGAAGTTGGAAGTACTTTCAGATTATTCCGGAACTGAGTTACCGCGGTAACATTCTCTAATGCGGTATAATCCTCTTGGGAAAGAGCCCGGTAGGAAAAGGAATGCCACATCGGATCATCTTTTACAAAGTACTCCGTTGCATCTAAGTCCTTTTGCGAAGCTAGCGGGCGCAGTAAGCGATTTGCTTTTTCGGGTTCATTGGCCAGAAAAGCTTTATCTTTCCGGAACATTGCCATCCAAACGGGTTTCAGATGTTTAAACGATTCCGCTAAAGCATAATCTATATAATCATCTGTGGGTAGCTCCGTAGTCGCTAATAAAGCTTTTACCACTGCTTCTGATGGAAAATTACTTAAGGCCGCAATAGCTTCTACCCTTACGCGCGGGGCTGGGTCCTGCGACATGGTAATTAACTTCTTCTCCGCGCCTTTTATCTTTTCTTTTTGATAAAACAATACCCGGGTGGCCGCTGCTCTTATCGAATAATCCTTACTTTTTAAAAGCTCTGCGAGCAGCTTTTCTTCCGGGTGATTGAACTGCTGGTAAACCCAAAGCCCCTCTAGCTTATAATATTCATAGTTCGGATCGGAAGGATTTAGCTGCGCAAGCCACTTTTCCAGGACCGGAATAACCTGTTCTTCCGGAAACTCTCTTAGCTGAGTTCTGGCCCGGTACCGGATTCTGTCTTCATAAACTGTTAATTGGTTTAAAAGCTCGTTAATGCTTAACCGGGTAAGATCAATCGGTTTTAAAGCTGCTTTATTTTGGTAGGTAATCCGCCAGATCCGGCCCCGGGTATGATCCCGCTGAGACTCCCGGAATCCTTGTTCACCGTGTTGAATAATGGGGTCGTACCAATCCAGTACATACAAGGCGCCATCAGGGCCAAACTTTAGGTCTACCGGCCGGAAACTAGGGTCTTTGGATTGCAGCAAGGGTTCAATTTCTTCTGCTACAATACCACTTCCTTTTTCTGTAAGCTTATGTTGCTTAATGCCCTGAAAGCCGATAAAAGTGTTAAAAAGAATATTGCCCTGGGCGCTCTCCGGAAACTGCCGGCTGGATACAATTTCTATTCCGCAAGTTTTGGGCCTTTGCCTGGAAGTAAGAAAATCCTTCATTTCCTTATGCTTGATCGGGTAGTTGATAGCAACAGTTAAAGGCGGGGCAAAATAATTCATTCCAGTAGAAACATCCCCGATTATATGCGTGCCGTTGCGGGTAAATACATTGCCCCAGGGATTCGCATAAGGATAAGAGACATAGGGCTCTAATTTCATTGTCCGGGGTTCGTAGCGCCAGGTTACTCCGTTAGCTCCTCTTACCGGGCCATAAGGTGTTTCTATCTGGGAATGCAGAAAAGTACCTTCGTGCATATATAAAGCCCCATCCGGGCCCCAGGTGTAATTGCTGATGGCATGGTGCGCATCTTCGGTGCCGAAGCCGCGGAGCAGGATTTTTCGGCTATCTGCTTTACCGTCTCCGTTCGTGTCTTTTAAAAATACAAAATCCGGAGCTTGGGTCACATAAGCGCCTCCGTCTCCTAGTTCAAACCCTAAAGGTAGGTACAAACTGTCGGCGAATACCCGGTGTTTATCTGCCTTGCCATCCTGATTGGTATCTTCCAGAATAATAATTTGGTCGTTGGGCGGGCTACCCGGATAATAGTGGGGGTATGACGGCATTGTTCCCACCCACATTCTGCCTTTCGCATCAAAAGTAAACGATACCGGGTTGGCAACTGGAAAATCTAGTTCCGAAGCAAATAATTCTATTTGATAACCTTTTGGCAGAACAAACTGGGATTTGGCTTTTGTAAGTGCTTCTCTCGATTCTTTAAGGGGTTCATATTGCTTATTATACTGAATAATGTTCTGGATTTTTTTAATATCCGGACCATTGCTGGTTTTTACTCCTTTCCAGATAGCGCTGTCCAGTCGCAGAATAATTTTATCAATTTTCGCTAACTCCGACCTTAGGGTTTGTCCACCCGCCCATTCTCGCCGGCGGCCGTAAATATATTCCTCGTTTCCGGCTTTGTACTTGTAAAAGAAATGGCGGTTTTTTATTCCTATTGCCTTTTGTAGATGAATAGAAAATAAGTCATTGGTCCAGGTAGAAATTGATAAGTCTAACGCTTGAGCCATTATTTCGCTGACTGCTTTGTACCCCCGCTCATTTAAATATATTCCGTTGGAGGTTAAAGAATCTGTTTCGCTTTTCATCCGTTCGGCGGTAGGCTCGTACAAATTGATAAAGGGAATATTTAGCTTTTGGGCAACCTCCTGCATACCCTGGGTATATTGCTTCAGGTTTTGGTTATGTACAGCGGGGTCGGGTAAGAATCCTCCCAGCATTTCGTGTGCAATTGGGGAAACCAGAATAATTTGGGGGTTGGAGTGACCGTTAAACTTTTGCTGCTGTAAATGTCTTAGGTAATTAGCCAGTTGATGCTTAAAGCTTTCTAAACTATCAGAGCCTTGAAAAGCTTCATTTAGCCCAAAAAAAGCAAAAATAATATCCGCTTTTTGTTCTTGCAGGTGCTCATAAACGGTTCCAAAATTTACGGGCCTGGGTTGTAAATTTACTTCATCGGCACTCCAGGCTAAATTTCGGATTTTAAGATTGCGCTCCGGAAAACTTTTATATAGAAGAGTTTCAAAATAATTTTGATCCTGAAGGCCGACGGCAAAAGTATTTCCCAGGAAAACAATTTTACTATTTTGCTCCGGATTTAAAGAATTTACTACCTCATTTCTGCTGCAGGAAAAAAGAAAAGATAGCAAAACCGGAACGATCAATGTCAAGAACTTTTTGTTCATTAGGAGAACCGTTATAAATCTTTAGAACTTACTTTTATTCCGAATCCACCATCTATTTATTCCCCGTAAAAAAAGGACCACATACATTCACCTTCATCATGGAAGCGGCAATTTATCTTACAAGCATACTCCCGCTCCTATTCTTATGAAAACTAAATTTTATATATTTGTAGGAGGAAAGCACTACTATGCTCTGTAAAAAGCTTTTATATTAATAGATAAATTCGATAAATAAAAGCTTAATTCTGATTCTTCCACCTTTCACAAATTTGACCTCCTGTTTTTATGGCTTTTAAACTGTTTACTATACATTTAGTAAATTTAAATTCATATTGAACAGCTACTTAATAGACTTCCTAGTCTTACTAGGGCGCTCGGGTTAATAAAAGTAATCCTGTCGTTGCTTACACCATTTTGTTACTTACTTACTTACTTACTTACTTACTTACTTACTTACTTACTTACTTACGTGTGCCTATAGTCGGTCCAGTCTTCCCCCGTCTACAGTTAGCATTGCGCCTTGCACAAAAGCCGCCTCGGCCGAGGCGAGAAACGTGATAGCGGAGGCAATGTCTTCGGGTTTACCTACATCATTAGGGTCAATTTTTTCGATACCGGCTTTTACATTAGGATTGTCCCAAAGCATAGGCGTATCAATTGCGCCAGGCAATATGGCGTTTACCCGTATTCCCTTAATTTTACCTTCCAAGGCTGCGGAGCGGGTAAGCGACACCAAGGCAGCTTTGGCAGCGGCATACGGGGCTACCAGCGGTTCGGTCTCTATTGCATGAATGCTGGCTACGTTGATAATGGCCCCACCGGGTTTCATGTTAAGGAAGGAATGCTTGATAAAAAAAAAGGCACCCAGCAGATCAACCTTTAATATTCTTATCCAGTCTTCCTCGGTTTGCTCTTCAATGGGTTTGAAGATCATAAGTCCCGCATTGTTCACCACAATATCCAACTGACCAAAATGATCGATGGCTGTTTGTACGGCAGCCTGCACCTCAGCCTCAACCGATACATTGCAGGTAGCAGCTATTACGCTTTGGTTATTGGTTAGGGTTAAAGATTGGACAGCAGTTGCTAATTTTTGTTCGTTTAAATCGGCAAGTACAATACGAGCCCCTTCGGTAATAAATTTACGCGCAATGGCCATACCAATGCCTCCTGCACCGCCGGTTACAATGGCTACTTTATCTTTTAATAGCATAATTTATTCGTTTGTAGGTGAATTAGTAGTTGCATTAATTTCCTGTCTGGCTTGCATCCGTTTTCTTTTAGCCCATTCCTCGTTGTGCTCGCTGGGCATTACTACCGGCACCGTCAGGCAAACGCTTTGGGTAGGCAGTACTTCGCGCCATTCCGATATAATTCTTTTGTAAGCCGTACCCACAGGTCGTATGTTTCTGTTCAGGTCATATAAACCAAGCGGGTTTACCTGGTTATTGTTTTCCCGCAGGCCAGTATCCCAATCCACCTGGTCGGTAAGCGAAAACCAGGTAAACCCAACAATAGGCAGACCGTCGTTGCGCACGCGTAGTACATTGGCCCATTCTTTCCAAAGCCAGTATACGGCTTCATCCCCCTTAGGGCCTTGCTTCAGGTTCGTTTCGGTGTGCATGACCGGCAACTGGTAACGGTCGTAGTACTGCGATGTTATTACATGATAGCCAAATATTTCACCGGAGGCCTGGGTAGAACCGTCCGCAAATACACGATGCTCGTTCGTGATGTAGTAGTCATTGCCCATAATGCAGTGGTGCTTTAAGTTATTTTCCAAAAAGAAATGATACTCCGCGCGGGTCATGCCGTTATCCATCAGGTATTCATACATATCGGAATCTACCCGGCGGCCATAATTCAGATCAAGCGAAAGAAATCGGCGGGCATTCATTAACTCTGCCGGCTTTATAGCCTTAGGATTTTCGGCATGGTAATACTCCGATGATTCGCTTTGTATGAAGATGGCATCGGGCCGTACCTCAAGTATGGTTTGCATAGCCAGGACGTTGGCTTTTACAATGTGCTTGAGCGCGGTAACAAATGTTCTGTCTGTTGTCATCTGCTCGTTCCATTACCCATACAAAGCAGAGAACACGGCGCAGATGTACATTTCATTTACCGGTGTATACAACTGCACCCAGGGGTAGCGTTCGGCAAACGCGCGGCTATATTCTTTAAACAGTTGCGGAAATTCAGGATTTTGAAAGTTGCCGATCCAATCCGGCACACCAAAGTGACAGAGATCGACAATAGGTACAATATTAAGGCGCTTTAATTCGGCAAAGGCTTCATCAGTAAACGACCAGTCAAATTTACCTTTACCTAAAAAGGCTTTATGCAGAGGAGGCCCATAGCGAAGAAAATTTATGCCGAGCTCTTTTACCAATTCAAAGTCTTTTTTCCAGTAAGTGTAATGGCCGCATTTTTCAAGCTCGTCCATTCGTACGGTGCCGTTTTGTATAGTTGGTATGCTGTTCTCGATACCTGTAGCAAACATAAATCCTAGCTGCATAATCTTCCGGTTTGGTGTCCTACCTTGATTAAAGGCGCAAGCATTAATCAAGAGTAGGCTGGTTTAAGTAATTGTTCTACGAAATTTTAATTAAATAAGAAGGGTTAGCCTTAAGATTTAAGAAGTAAAAGAAGTTGAAATGCAAGGATATAGGCACGCTCGATAAAATCGGGCCCGGAAAAAAAGGCAACTGGAAAAATTTATAATGGATAAATAACTTAAAGGAAGCGGAGGCTACTAATGTATTCTAAACCAGGAAACATTTTACTTGTAAGCGGAATATAGAAAAGTACTAATATGGAAAGATAATGTTGTACAAACCAAGTTGGATAAAAATAAGTTTATACGTTTAAAAGGAGGGATTTACGCTACTTAGAAAATTTGAAGGGACTTGTATAATGTACTTTCTCTGGCCTAAAAAATTTAAAACCTTTATTTTACCTTCTAAATAAACATTTTGAATATTATGTCATTGGATAAGGCACTTGTTATGATTGGGTAATATTGCTTCTTTATATAAGAAAGAATTTTTGCAGGAAGGTGTTATAAAACTTACTTGAAATTAAAAAGCCTTGGTTCTGATTTAGAACCAAGGCTTTTTAATGTATTACCTCACTAGTTTAAATTCCAAAACCAATGTAAATCTGCGTAACAGAATTCTTAGAATCGTTCGTTAAACTTCCTGCCAGACCACTTTTCCCAATTTCACGTAAACCATAGTTATAACGGGCACCAACAGTAACGCCTCTTACGTCAAAGCCTACGCCAATTAATGCCCCATAATCTAACCGGTTAAAGTCATCGGTTTTTAGCTCTTTAATGTCCGTTGAGTTCAGGTTGGACGTTTTCAGATCTTTCACGTTAGCGGATACCAGATAAGCTAAATAAGGCCCAGCATGAACATTAAGCGGACCAATGTTAACCGCTAAAGCTACCGGTACCTGGATATAGTTTAAATTAAATCGCACTTCCCCAGGCTCAATGCCAAATAAGTTTTCCAGGTCTGAACCGCCATAAGTAACTTTAGAACCAACGTTTGAATAAAGAACTTCCGGTTGAATGGCCAAAAAACTCGTAATTGGCACTTTACCAAAAACACCTAAATGGTAACCTACTTTAATATTTTCGTCTTCGGCATTTGGTTGGTCTACGTAGAGCTGAGAAATATTAAATCCTCCTTTAATTCCGAATTTGGGTCCGGGATTATTTTCTTGGGCTTGCGTACGTTCCACTCCCACGATTAGGAGTAAAGCAAGTCCTATTGCAAATAATTTTTGAGTAAAGCACATCGTTTATAATATTTTTAAGATTAGGTATTAACCTGTATACTCTTTTAGAAATAGGATAGTTGTCTAATACTCTTTTAATTTATTTTGAAGTTCTGGCTGATTTACTTATACCAAATGTGCTAATTTCCTAGTTTAAAGAATGGCACTAAAAAGTTATTCTTTTTTGTACACCCAGTTAAATGGTAACGTTTGGTAATAACATCTCGGCCAAACGTTCGTCCCGGTCATAAATATCTTTTCGGAAGTTTATATTTCCTTGGGCATCAATGAAGGCGGTAAAGTAGACTATATATACCGGTAACACCTTTTCTAAAGTTATGGTCTGTTCTTTGCCGGCCTCCATGGCCGCTTTTATCTTTTGTGGTGTCCATTGCGGATAATCCCGTAACAAATAGGCAGCCAACCTGGCCGGTTCGCTTACCCGAATACACCCATGGCTAAAAGCCCGTGAATTTTCCTGGAACAAAGATTTAGAAGGAGTATCGTGCAGGTAAATACTGTAACTATTAGGAAATAAAAATTTTACTTGCCCTAAGGAATTTCTAGGGCCTGGCTTTTGCCGGACTATTGGTAACCCATTTCGCTGGCCGATTACCTGCATGTTGTGTCGGTTTAAGTAATTTGGATCGCGGCGCATTCCCGGCACAATTTCCTTTCTGACAATACTGGCCGGAACGTACCAATACGGACTAAAAACTACATACTTAATATCCCCACTAAAAATTACTGTTTTATGTACCGCTTTACCCACCACTACCCTGCATTTCCAGGTCACACTGTCGTTTTTAAAAACCCGTAAAGTATAGTCCGGAATGTTCACCACCAGGTAATCCGATTCTGCATGTATAGGCAACCACCGGCTCCGTTCCATATTTACTATTATTTGCTGAATACGGGTTTTTAAAGGCACGTTTAATTCTGTTAAAGTACTGCCTCCAAGAATGCCATCCGATAGAAGTCCATGGCGCTGCTGAAATTGCTTTACTGCTGCTACCAGAGCAACATCAAAAAGGTTCGTGCTCGTATCACCGGTAAAGTCGCCATATTTTTGCAAACGGTGTTTTATTTGAAGGATTTCTGCTGATTTATCTCCCTGTTGGTAACCGTTCTTTTTGGATGGAATAGGGCTCCATACTTCCTTTTTATTTAATTCCTGGTAACGCTGTAAAAAGGTTCTTAATAATTCATATTGCCGATATACCGGTTCTTTTACTCTTTCTCTGGGTTGGATTAGAAGACTATCCAGAAATTCGCTATAGGAAACTTTTTTACGCGGTACAAACCACTGCATGGCCTGTGATATAGAATCATTTAAGCCTTCCCAAGCTGTTCGGGCAAAAGCAAAATAACCGGCTGTTAGCATTAGTTCCGTTCTGGGATCGGGTTTAACGTAAGCCTCACCTTGTGCCTCCGCTAGTAAAGAATCAAATTCCTGGCGATAAGGCAATTCCTGCCGGATTCCTTCCTGCTCTATATTAATTACTTTATTGGCAACGTTGCCAGCCTGTTCAATTAAACCCCGTTTATCAAACCAGGCATAAGCAAAGTTTCGGGTACGATAAAATCTTTTTAAATTGGCTTCGTAAGGATGAAAGGCGGGGTATTCCTGAAAAAACTGATGCAGGTAAGTAGAATCAAAACTTAGTTCGGTTTGCGGGCTAAAATTGCCGGATATAGTTTTTTTGATTTCGGTTAGGGTACTATCCCTGGCCACATTTTCCGGGGACCTTTTTTCTGAGGATTTAGAGTTTTGATTACAGGCGGTACATATTAAAATTCCTGCATACATTAAGTAATTAAAAAGGCTCCCTTTTGATTTCATATTTGGTATACGAATCTTTACTTAGACTATCCCGCCCGATCGGCTTTATTTTTTCCAGGCCCACTAACGCAATAAGAGGGAAGTTGGACTAAGCCTCTCCCCTCTTACACTTGTCTTTACTGGTAGTTAAGGCTACTTAGGCAAAGAGAGTTTTTCATTGAATTTTAGTACTTGCGGCGAATTCTGGTTTTTCTTGGTAGTAATAACGATTACCCCATTGCTGGCTTTATCCCCGAATAACTTTCGGGCGCTTTCCCCTTTGAAAACATTCATACTTTGAATTTCACTGGGATCCATGTTTTTGGCGACGGTATTCGTTTCTTTTTTCCCGTCAATATAATAAACCACGGCCTGCGGCGATGTTACTTGTACACTTGGTGATTGCGGGGCATTATAAGAGGAACCGGGGGTTAGTGTCGGCTCATCATTGCAGGCGGTAAAAGCCAGCAGTGGAACAGTTATCATGGGTACTAGAATGGCATATCGGGCAACGTGCCGTAAGGGAGATTTGCATTTGTTCATCATAGCAATACGCATTTTTATAGTTAGAAAATTATAATTATTAACCAGGGTAATCCCCGAGGATAGGCCGCTGAGGCGCACTAAACTGTATTGGTAAAATTGGCTATTTACCCCGCTTAGGAGCATCTGCCGGTCCGTAATAAATTCCAAATTTTCTTTCACCGCTTGTTTCAGGAGCCAAGCAACTGGGTTGAACCAGCATAAGATACCAGTAACTTCCACAAGCAGTACATCCAAGGTATGCCATTGGCGCACATGGATGTGCTCATGCTGCAAGATGGCAGTAAGCTCTTCCGGTGAATGCTGACTAGAATGAAGATAGACTGTTTGCCAGAAGGAAAATGGGTTTATCCTGTTTTTTACCTGGCGGTAGGAAAACCCGTTATGCCAGGCAGGAATGGACGAGCGGTGAATAGGATATAAAGAAAAGAGTTGAACGAGAAAGCGCAAAGCTGTGAGCACCACCCCCGACCCAAAAAGAAATCCAAGAACTAGCCAGAAAGAAGATGCTGGTACTCGCTCCGGTATCAAGTAAAGGGTTCTCCAATCAGAAACAATAACCGTAAAGGGAACACTAAAGTCCGGCTGTTTACTAAATAACTGAGAAATATCTATCAGCGGATAGGTCAAGGAAAAGCCAATGCCGAGGACCAGAAAGAAGCGGTTTAAGGTACAAAAAGTAAGGGGACGCAGCAGAAAACGGTACGCCAGGTAAAAGAGCACCAAAGCGAAATTAACTTGCAACAGGTATACAAACAAGGCTGGCATCTTATTCAGATTTACGTTTTTCAATCATTTCAATAATTTCCTGGAGTTCGGCGGCGCCTATCTGTTGCTCCTGGGCAAAAAAGGAAACGAGCTCTTTGTAAGAGTTTTGAAAATAATCACCGATGAAGTTGCTCATAAAACTCCGGCTGTAATCTTTTTCCTGAATCAGAGGAGTGTAGCGGTAAGAATAACCTAGCTTTTCACTCTGGATAAAACCCTTTTGTTCGAGCTTTTTGACGGTGGACGCTAAAGTAGTATAAGGTGGTTGGGGAGCGGGAAGATGCTCCAGAAAGTCCTTGATGAATCCACCATTGGTTCGCCAAATAACCTGCATGGTTTCCTCTTCTGGTTTAGTTAATCTTTCCATTTATACGACTTTTCCGTATATCTACGAATTAATCGTATAAATGGAAAGATTATTTCAAAAAATTTACTATTTATTTTTTAGGTGAGTCAGGAAGTACCCTTTTCAGGTGAAAAAGCCAAAGATTTTAGCAGGCTTTTCTCTAAACTCGCCTCAAGTGCCAACCTAATTTACTATTTTCCAAGATGGCTAGAGGAGATAGAATTTTAACAAGAAGGGAAACTTAATGCCAGTTACTTTTCCATTATTTATTACATTGTTATTTTTTTATAGAACAAACAGCAACTATGGTTTTTTCTACCTATTACCCCATTGTAGGTGGGTGACGATGGCATTTTTACTGCAATCATATTAATTGCTTTTTATTTACCCAGACTTATAACGAGACCACTTTTACATAAGCTATAAAAGTGGTCTCCCAGGAAAAATAATTTTCTTTTTTGCTATTATTTAATCGGCCATTTGTTTTCTGCTAGTATGTTTTTTTTGCCTATGTACTTCGGCTAGTTACCTTTAGTTCCCCCGGCTCTGTCAACTTCGTTTAAATCTACCTGGAGCTTCTTTGCTTCAAACTTCTCTCCTTTGCTGAAGCGGTAACGCAGATTTACTTTAAAGGCTTGGGTACCGTTATATTGCTGTGAAGTGGTTGTGTTTCCGTTTATAGTTGTGTGACCCGCTATTCTTTTGGTTCTGAATACATCTGTAACGCTAAGGCTCAGGTCCAGTTTTTCATTTAAAAAAGATCGTTTTAAACCCGCATCTACCCACCAGTTATCCTTCAGTTGGTAAAGTCCATAAGCAATTGGGCCCTGGTAACCCGCGTTTATTTCCATGCGCATACCTCCCGGTAGTAGTATGTTATGGTTCGTTTGTGCCAGAAAAGTTACTTGCTCATTTTGCAGTACCTGTTCACCTCTGTTTAGGGCAAAGCGCTGGTAAAGAAGCGTGGTATTGTTGTTCATTTCCCAATTAGCCGACACCTGCACGGGAGCAGCCAGTGTAGCACTTGTGCTCTTCCTATCATCCACGTTCTGCTGCTGAAAAATAGTTAACTGATCAGAATAAATTTGGACCGGTACCTCTGCAATAAAATCTTTTGTGAGCGAGTAGTCCAGCAACAGATTATAACGCTGCTTAAAGGTTTGAGTCAGGGAAAAAGAATGGGTGTACTGTGGCTTCAGGTAAGGATTGCCCTGTACCAGCGAATAAGGATCGAGGTAGAACACGAATGGATTAAGCGACTCATATTGTGGCCGGTTTATTCTTCGGCTATAGTTGTAGCTGATCTGATACTCGTCATTTACGTTCTGCTGCAAAAACAAGCTGGGAAACAGATCCAGGTACTTCCGTTCAGTGCTTTGGTTAAGGGTTACAGAACGGCCCTCTGTTGTTGTTTGCTCTGCCCGCAAGCCTCCCTGCAGGTGCCACCTTTTGCCCATTGGAGTAGCGTAGTTGGCATAGGCAGCATATATGTTTTCTTTATATATAAAGTGGTTACTTCTGCTCTCGTCCAGGTGTTGTATGTTGCCAGCTGTTGTATAAAAGTGAAGTTCATTATCAGATACAACATGGCTTACTTTTGCTCCTGCTTCCAGTTTGCCTAGCTTACCAAGTGATTTGGTAAAATCGGTTTTAGCTGCGTATATATCGTAAGTGCCCGGGTTTTCTGAAAGCAACAAATCTGTTCTGACAGGTGCCTCAGTGCCCAGGCTGTCATACTTATTCAGGAAGCTGGCCTTATCATCACTTATCAATCGCACATAGTCCACATTAGCCGACAGCGTGGTACCAAGAGTATCCAGGTTGCCTAGGTAGTGCAGGTTTAAAGCGCTGTTATTATATTTGTTATTCGATTTGTTAGCGGCATTTACATACACGTCCGTTTGCTGGTTTAGATGGCTCAGGTACGTGTTGGCCTGCACCTGATCTTGTGTCCGGTAGCGGGAAACACTACCGGATACTCCTATACTATGTTGGGTGTTGATGGAATAATCCGTTCCTATTCGTAATGCCGGCACAAAACGGGAGCCCTTTTCTTTTAGCCGCTGGTTCAGGCTTTGGCCAATGTTATCAGAAGAGGTGCGCTGCATGTTGTTGCTACGGAAACGGGTCCGCTCCGCCACATCCAGATTCGCAAAAGAACTCCAACGGCCTTGCTTGTAGTTAAGATCAGTGCCGGCGGAATAGCCGTGTAGCTCGGCATACTGATATCCTGCATATACACTACCATTCATACCGGCTATGGTATTTTTTTTCAGATTGATGTTGATGATGCCGGAAGCACCCTCTGCATCATACCTGGCGGAAGGGTTTGTTATAATTTCCAGATCCTTGATGTTTTCCGCCGACATGCTTTGAAGCAGGTTCTGCAGCTCTTTGCCACTCAGGTAAGACGTCCTGCCATCAACCATGATCTGCACGCCGGCTTTGCCGTTCAGCTTTATATTTCCCTCCTGGTCTACCCATACCCCTGGAGATTTTGTAAGCACTTCAAAGGCAGTTGCGCCACTTGCCAGAGCAGTACCTTCCACACTCACCACCATCTTATCCGCCTGATTTATCACGGTAGGGCGCATAGCCTGCACAACCACTTCCCCCAACATTCCTGTATCTTCCAGTAAAGTTAGGTTACCAAAGTCTTTGTTAAAGTTATTTCCGTTTACCTCAAATAGGGCCGTTTCTAATGTTGTGTAGCCAATCATACTAAGCCTGACTTTGTACATGCCAGCACCTGGCGCTACCATCTGGAAGCCACCTTCCAAACTGGCAATGGTTCCGGTTACTATTTTACCATCTGTGGCTTTCAGCACGGCCACATTTACAAAGCCCAAGGGTTGCCCTTTAGCGTCCTGCACGGTGCCGGAAAGCTTTCCCTGGGCCAGACCATGCTGGGCAAAAAATAGGAACAGAACAAAAAGGGGTAATTTGAGTAATTTCATAGTCTTTTTTATGTTTAGTTGTTTTTCATTCTTTCTTCTTCAGCTTTGCGCTGTTTGTAGATCAAAGATGAAAAGACACAGGAAGCAATGAAACCACATGCTGATGAACCGGAACATTAGGTGAATGAACTTGGATATAACTTGAATGAAAAGGAGAGGCACTGGAATGAAACAGATAGATTGGGGTACTAAAAACTGGCCGAAGTAAATAGCCGGTAATCTTTTATGCCCATCTATAACTGCAAAGTAAGATTATCGTGCTTGCAAATTGAAAGGAACTTACATTAATTGCATCAGCTAGGAAAAACTGAATTAAACTACCGCCCGCCCTGCAGATGCACTTTAATTGGAACTTTATACTTACCAGAGTTGGTACAGCAGCCTTAACATCTGTCTTCTTCTTCTACACGTTTGTCTTCATTAATTTGGGCACCATATTCTGGTTTGAGGCCAGTGCACTAAAAGAATTGCTACTCGTGTCGCTGTTTCTTATTTCCACATTCTGGATGCATCCTAAGATTTCAACGCTCTTTTATGCTCCTCCTTTTCCAAGACTTCCTGATTATATGAATGCTTTTTTAGAGGCGGCATTTGTTATTGTAACCAGCCTCTTCCTGTGTTTACTCTTTGTGTACCTGCCAACAAATATTCTTCTGCCCAGCGTGGAGGTGCTGCCTATTCGGGTTAGGTCGAGCTTTGTGGTGGGAGCTATTATTTCCCTCTTCTTTTATTACTTTGTAGAGCGCCAACGGAAAACAAAGCTGCTGCAGGCAGAGCATTTACGGGCAGAGCAACTGCATAAAGAGAGTTATAGGGCACAGTTGGAAGCGTTGAAAAACCAAATAAATCCGCACTTCCTCTTCAATAGCCTGAATGTACTGCATTCGCTCATCTATGTGGACCAGGATAAGGCCGCACAGTTCCTGAGTCAGCTTTCAGAGGTTTACCGGTTCCTGCTCGATAGCAGCAGCAAACAGTTGGTGCCTCTAAAAACCGAGCTTGAACTGGTACATGCATACCTGTACCTGCTAAAGACCCGGTTCGGCGAGAACGTGCAATTTCAGGTTGAGGTGCCCGATGCGTACCGGCAATTGGAGCTCCCCCCTACAGCAGCGCAAATGTTAATCGAGAACGCAATAAAGCACAACGGCTCCACTTCGCGGAAACCCCTTTTAATTTCTATTTTTGTGGCAGACGGCAAACTGGTAGTGAAAAACAACCTGCAGCCACGGTTCGATGAAGTAAAATCAACCAAGATTGGCTTAAAGAACATAAGCACCCGGTACAGCTACCTAACCAGCCAAGAAGTGGAAATAGAGCAAATGGATCAGGAGTTTATCGTGCGCCTGCCGTTACTTAAAGTTGAGCAACATGAAAATACTTATCATTGAAAATGAGCAACTCGCAGCCGATGCCCTGGGCGCCATTATCACCCGGCTCAGGCCCGAAGCCAGAATTGTGGCTTCCATTGGTTCTGTAGAGGAAGCGGTGGAGTGGCTGATATTACACCAAAGCCCGGATCTGATCTTCTGCGACATTCACTTATCTGACGGCAGCAGTTTTGAGATTTTTAAGCAGGTAGAGGTGAAATGTCCAATTATCTTCACGACAGCGTACAACCAATATGCAATAGAGGCTTTCCAGGTCAACAGCATCGATTATCTCCTGAAACCCTTAAAGGCAGTGGAGGTGGCAAAGGCCATAAAGAAGCACGAAGACCTGAAGCAACACCATGTTTCGCAGGAAATAAGTAACCTGCACCATCTGGTACAGGCACCACCGCCCCAGCCCTCCCGTTCAAGGTTTCTCGTAAAGAGCGGGCAGGCCATTAAAGCTGTAGCGGTAGAGGAGGTTTCTTATTTTTGGGCAGAAGAAGGGGTAGTGTTTCTGGTAACGCAACAAGGTAGGCGCTATATCATCAACCACACCTTAGACCAATTAGAAGACCAACTGGAAAAAAAAGCTTTTTTCCGGGCTAACAGACAGCTCATCGTGCATATAATCGCCGTGCAGGAGGTAAGGCCCTACTTCAAAGGACGCTTGCATCTGTTACTACAACCTGCCTTTCCAACAGACATCATCGTGAGCAACAGCAAAGCCAATGCTTTCAAAGAGTGGCTGGACCAGTAGCTCCGGCACCACACCAACCGCCGGTGCTATAGGCATACCTACAGCAGCGGCTGCTCTACATTATTAGGCGAACCAATCTTATAAAGAATGCATTTAGCTGTTTCTTCATACAAGTAGCGCTGGAGTAGCATTTTCGTCTGGCTCAAACTGGTATTTTAGCACTTCTTCTTTTTTCAGAATATTGACTTAATCTCCTCATTGTTTCCTCTGTGCACAATGGGATTGCAACTCTAAGTTATAACCAGTTAGATGTAATATGAACCTGGTTGTTCTCAGAAAAACAATCCTTACCCTAAACAGTTACCAAATAGTAATAGGAAATAGGCTGAAAGGGCAACGCTCTTGATTTACGAATTGTTGATTTAATAATTGTTACATTTGGACTACTACATAATTCCTTTCCCGATCCTCCGCCAACTTTTTTCGCAGCCATTTGCGAACTGGCTCATCATACCATTTCCAGGCAGCATAAGCCAAAACAATCCCTCCTATCAAAATCAGTAACGCATAGGGCCACATTTGCACCATTGTTATGCCTTTGTGATTACTAATCCAGGCCACGTAAAAATAGACTAGTGGGTAATGTACCAGGTAAAGCGGATAGGATATATTCCCTAAGAACTGGCATATTTTGTTCTCCCTTGACGTAAGCGTCACTCCACAGGCGCCCCAATATACGATCAGCGAAAAAGGGATAATAATGCAAACAGAATCATAGATTCCGTTTAGCCAAACATGCTCGGCATCGTCAATGCGCGGCATATAAAGAACGATGGTGACTAAAAGGCTGCACCATAATTAAGCATGTTTAATGCGTGTTAGCTTTGCTACCCGTGCAAGTAACAGAATGGCAAAGAAAGGGTACATGGTACGGGTTAATCTAATCCGTACCTGTTCCACATTCAATGTCCAGCCACCACTGACATCTCCGTTAGTGATGGCCAGGTGGATCAGGGCAATATCCGAGAGGCCTACCAAAACACTTTAGGTAGTATGGGAAAATTTTCTGATCCAGACAGCATAAAGAATGTAGGCAATGTATTCGAAGAACAAGGACCATCCTACGCTATTTAAAGGGTGCATCTCCTGCCAACCACGTATATCCAAGGGTAAGGGAACCGGCAGGATAGTATAACCGATCAGCATGACCAGTAGCATCTTCCAGAGCGGAATAGTATGAATAAGCGGCCAGATTTCAGAATCTGTAAAATAGAACCCGATAGCGCCGAGGGTCATCCCCAGAACTACCATGGGTTGAAGCCGTTCGATACGGCGTTTGAAAAAACTACCTACTGTCATTTTAGACCAGCGGTTATCGTAAGCATAACCCATTACGAAACCAGATATTAAAAAGAAAAAGTCGACGGCCAGATACCCGTGATTAACCATTTTATCTAAATTACTGATGGAGAATGGTTCGTCTAGATGAAATGTAACAACTATTATGGCTGCTAGCCCGCGAAGACCATCTAATATAGGATAGTGTTGCTTGGTGGCCAGCTCATTATTGTTCATTAATACAATTGGATATACAACCTATAAATTAAAACCGGTGCAAATTATAAAAAGAAGTCATGAGGGCTCAGCCAGACAGGGCTAAATTCAAAACCTTTATTTCAGAATGTAAGCTTCCCCAAAAATAGAACTGTTCAGGAAGAGGAAAAAACTTAACTTAGAACAGTACTTATGAAAAGAAAGATCTTTAGTCCCCAACAAATTGCTAAAATTCTCAAGGAATTTGAGGATGGTAAAAGTGCGGCCGAGATTAGCCGAGAGCATGGAGTGAGTCAAGCGGCTTTTTACAAATGGCGGCAACGTTACAACGGTATGGATGCGACCGAGCTGAAGCGGCTCAAGGATTTAGAAGAAGAGAACCGGCGGTTGAAAGCCATGTATGCGGAACTAGCCTTAGACTTAAAATTAGCGAAGGAGATCATCGAAAAAAAGCTTTGAAGCCCTGCCAAAAGCGACAGCTGGTGGAAGAGGTTTACCAGCAACCACAAGCCGGCATCAGCAGGGCGTGCCGGGTATTGAGCTTAAGCAAGTCGGTTTACTATTATCAAGCTGTTAAAGAGGACCAACCGGTGGAAGAAGCTTTACGGCAGAAAGCCGAGCAGCATCCCCGAGAAGGTTTTTGGAAGGTCTATGTACGGTTACGTAAAGAAGGCCATCTTTGGAATCATAAACGGGTTTATCGCATCTACACCGCTTTGGGTTTAAACCTGCGTCGTAAAGCGAAAAAGCGTCTACCCGCCCGCATCCAACAGCCCCTGCAAGTACCGCAGACATTGAACTATACTTGGTCGATTGATTTTATGAGTGATGCTTTGCTGAACGGGCGAAAGTTCCGCTCTTTCCATGTGCTAGATGATTATAACCGGGAAATCTTGCATATTGAAGTGGACTTTTCTTTGAAAAGCAACCGGGTAGTTTGGGTACTGAATCACCTATTAAAGCGAAGAGAAAAACCAAAACAGATCCGAATGGATAACGGACCAGAGTTTGTGGCTAGCTTAATGAAGGAATGGAGTCAGGTCCAAGGGATAGAATTTAAATATATTCAACCCGGCAAGCCAACGCAAAACGCCTTTGTAGAACGGTTTAACGGTACCTTCCGCCGAAATGTACTTAATGCTTACTTATTTGAAAACCTGGAGGAAGTAAGAGAAATTACGGCGACTTGGCTCGAGGATTACAACCATAAAAGACCACATGATGCTTTGAATGGAATGGCTCCCGTTGAATATGCTAGAAAAAAGCAGCTTAGTAAAGTAGTATCACCTTAATTAGAATTTATAATTGTAACCAGTTCTAAAAACGGGAAGCTTACAAGAAGGCTTTCAAGAAAAAACTCTTAATCAATAGTTAATACTACTGCCGATTAAGAGTTTTGAAATTAATTCTGCGATTAGTTATTTCTTGCAGTAGCTCAGCCAGAAACCCTGTCAGACCTTGGCTTGGTGCTGTTGCCTAAGAATTATTTATAGTAGCCAGAAAATAAAGTGATGCCGTTCAGTCAGTAGAATTAATTCCTCCAACTAGGATATAGTATTTCTTTTACCAGATAATTGCCTTATCTATGAATGAGGGAACATAAAGTTTCAGAAATTTTTCTATAATATTTTAATTCTAGGATTTATTTACTAAATGGAAGGTCTGCTCTTTTTAACCCTGAAAAATCTTCGGAAACATTATACACCCATTGAGATCCCATCTCCTGCATCAATTTAGCTGCCCTTTGCGGCCATTTACCGCACAAAAAACTCATTATAACTTGTGTCCAAAGAGGAAAGTTGATTTAGAAACTCTGAACCATTATAATTAGAGTTTAAAGCCTTATTCAATTGCCTACCTGCATAATCCGGACTGGGTCGAACTTCCAGGAAAATAATTTTGGACTAATTGGCCAGGTAGCTTTTAGCTTCCTGACTAAATAATAATTTTGGCATATTGACCTTGGACAAAATTTTATCCGGCTGCGTCATTTTCTGCATAAATTCCCGGAATTCCTGATTGTCATAATCCGCCATACCGTCTTTGCGGGCTACAATTTGCCCCTCGGGTGAAATAACAAAGGTAGTTGGGATAACCTGCGTTTCGTAGGCGGCTGGTAAAGGACCATTAGGAGTATAAACCGGGAAAGTGAAGTTTCTTTTCTTAATAAATTTCTGTGCTTTGGCCGGGTCTTGATCCAAGGATATCATTACAAAGGCAATATTATCGGAATGAACTTTCTCGTACAGACTTTGAATGTTTGGCATTTCGGCGATACAAGGCGGACACCAGGTTGCCCAGAAGTTCATGAAAATCACTTTCCCCCGGAGTGATTCTAACGAAGCCTCCTCGCCGGTGAGGGAGCGCAAATGAAAGTTATAGTCGGCAACCAGCGTTGGCGCGGAACTTCCGCCTGGAGTTGTATTTTCGTTTATTTCTTCTACTTTGGGTTTGATGAATCCGGTGGCCAGAATTATTCTTTGTACCTGACCAATAACTTCGGTGTGCAGCCCGGTCAGGTACAAGGTGCCAAATAGTAGCAAGGCAAATACCCAACCCGGTAATTTCTTAATCCAATTTATTATATTTTTCATCTTCAATTTATAATAACGCAAGATGATAGCTAGTCTGTTTTAATACGTTAGCAAAATCTGTTGTTAGTAATGCAAATTTAGTTTATTCTCTTAGGATGTTCTGAGACTTAAGTCTTTTACCTATTGCCCTTGTTACCCTCCAATAATTGGTTCGAAACCGATAGAGTTAATTTATTTTTTGGGGTTGTATCCCACTGTACTACTTTAATAACAATATTATCTGCTAACTCTTCTGTACCCTTCTGCGCAACTCAATCACCGGGGCAATTTCCCTAAATAATTCCTGTAACGAATTCCGGCGAATCCTTTTAGTAATTATTAGCCGTTGCACCCGGTTGTATTCAACCTTTTGAAGGACAACACTGTATTGGACACAAATCACACTATGGGCCCGCACCCATGTCATTGCATCCGGACGACGTAAGGTAGGTTTTAATTGGGCCACATTGGCCGCTATTTAAAGGTTTACCAGCTAATTAGGTATTAATCATAAAAGCTTTACCTGGTTAGGAAAATGTCATTGCAGAAGAGCATTCTGTTTTATTAATGCCCAACCCGGAATGCAATATATTAATGCGGAAGTTTATCTATGATCACCCCGTAAAAGTATGTGCCGATTAAAGAACCAAATATTACAATAAGCATGGTCCAATAACCAAAACCCACATTTACAAACATTGGGCCCGGACAGGCACCGGTTAATGCCCAGCCTAATCCAAAGATGGTGCCTCCTATCATATACCGGGACAAGGTTCTATTTTTAGCCTTAAAAGTTATTACGTTCCCCTGCGTATCTCTGACCCTGAATTTTTTAATCAGGTAAACCGCTATTGCCCCCAGAATTACGGCCGTAAAGATAATGCCGTACATGTGAAACGATTGAAAGCGAAACATTTCCTGAATACGGTACCACGAGATTGCTTCTGATTTAGCCATAATCAATCCAAACAAAATGCCCGCTGTTATATATTTAAATCCTTTCATGCCCTAAAAAATTATGGGTAGTAAAAAATGCGTCATGACTAAGCCGCCAATAAAGAAGCCTATTACAGCTAACAGCGAAGGAATTTGCATATTAGACAAACCACTGATAGCATGGCCGGAAGTACAGCCACCAGCGTAACGGGCACCAAAGCCGACCAAAATGCCTCCTAAAAGTAGAATCAGGAAACCTTTTGGCGAAGTGATAAAATCGAATCCAAATAGTTGAGCAGGATTTAATTGTCCGTCAAAGTTAATTCCTAATGTCTGTAAGTCCTTAATAGTAGCTTCTGACAATTGCAAGGGTTGCTCGCTTTTCAACACGGTAGAAGCAATGATGCCCCCTAGCACTGCCCCCATTAGAAAGAGTAAGTTCCATTTCTGGGTTCGCCAATCAAAATCGAAAAACTTAACTTTTTTACCTGCCCCAGCTAAGGTGCACAGGGTTCTTAGATTAGACGAAAAACCAAACGATTTGCCGTAAAACAAAAGTAGAACCATAATAAAAGCTATGGCCGTGCCAGAGGTATACCAGGGCCAGGGTTGTTTGAGTAAATTGAGCATTAAATATTTATAAATGATACGTGAGTACCGGTATTGAACAATGATTTATAAGCCGTTTGGTAAACTGCTGTAAAACAGTAGGTTTACTCCTGCGCGGACTTGCATGCCTATGCACACCAACCATCCGGTGGTTACAATTAAAAATACTAAAAACCTACTTCATGGTGCTGGGGCAAACATAAGTGCTTACCTGGAATTTATTTGAATCTTTCAGGGCTTTAAAGCCACCTTTTACATCTATCAGGCTGTCGTAACCCCGGGCCCGCAGGATAGAATTAAATATCATGGAACGGTAGCCGCCGGCGCAATGCACGTAGTAGGTTTTGTTTTTATCTACCTGGCTAAAATTTTCATTAATATAATCCAGCGCCACATTCTCAGAGTTAATTACATGTTCGGCGTAATGCTCGGTTTCTTTCCGCACATCCAGAATATTCACTTTTTCACCGGCCGCTACACGCTGGGCCAGTTCTTCGGCCGAAACCGATTGGATTTGGTCTACTTCTTTGCCGGCCGCTCTCCAGGCGGCAATACCACCTTTCAGGTAGCCAATGGCCTGGTCGTAACCTACCCGGGCTAAACGGGTAACAACTTCTTCTTCGCGGCCTTCTTCCGCAATAATTAATATTTCCTGTAGAATATCCGGAATTAAAGTGCCTACCCACGGGGCAAAACTACCGTCGATACCAATATTGATAGCATTAGGCACAAAGGCTTGGGCAAAAATTTGCGGGTTGCGGGTGTCCAATAGTACGGCTCCGGTTTCGTTGGCAGCGGCTTCAAAAGCTTCCGGGTCTAAGGCCTGCGTTCCCTGACTTAATATCTTGGCAAAGCTTTCGTAACCTTCCCGGTTCAATTTTACGTTCAGCGGGAAATAAGCCGGCGGTGGCGTTAAGCCATTGGTAACTTCCTGAATAAATTCTTCGCGGGTCATATTAGCCCGTAAAGCATAATTGGTTTTCTTCTGATTGCCCAGCGTATCGGTAGTTTCTTTGCTCATGTTTTTACCGCAGGCCGAACCCGACCCGTGTGCCGGATACACCATAATATCGTCCGGCAAAGGCATAATTTTGTTCCGCAACGAATCATATAAAGTGCCGGCCAGTTCTTCCTGGGTCATATGGGCTGCTTTCTGGGCTAAATCCGGACGGCCGACATCACCGATAAATAAGGTATCACCGGAAAATAAAGCGGTTTCCTTGCCCTGCTCATCACTTAACAGATAAGAGGTAGATTCCATGGTATGTCCGGGCGTATGCAGCACTTTTAGGGTAACGTCGCCAACTTTAAATACCTCCCCGTCTGGGGCAATGTGGGCGGTAAAAGTAGGATTGGCGTTTGGTCCATATATAATAGGCGATCCCGATTGCTTGCTTAAATCCACGTGCCCCGAAACAAAGTCGGCGTGAAAGTGCGTCTCGAAAACATATTTAATCGTGGCGCCATTCGCTTCGGCTTTTGCCAGGTAAGGGCTTACTTCCCGCAACGGGTCAATAATAGCCGCTTCGTTGCCGGATTGGATGTAGTAAGCGCCCTGCGCTAAACAGCCGGTATATATTTGTTCTATTTTCATATTCTTAGTTTTTAAATACGTTGTTAAAATTTATGATACAAAGGTCGGTACTAATTAAGCCTGTTTCGGTGATATAAGTCACGTTGGTTTTATTAGGACATAAATATTTCTTTAAAGAGAATGTAAACCCCCATAACCAAAACAAACCAGCCAAAGCCTCTTTTTAATTTGCCACTATCAGTCTTATCTGCAAACGCCGAACCGATAAATATTCCTGCTATGGAAAGCGCAGAGAATATAAGCAGAAAACGCCAATCTATTTTATACTGGAAAATATCGCCCACAAAGCCAAACAAGGAGTTGGCTGCAATAATATAAAGCGAAGTTCCTACGGCCATTTTCATATCTAACCGGATAAAAATTACCAGTACCGGAATAATCAAAAATCCACCGCCGGCACCTACCAGACCAGAAATTAAGCCAACTATAATAGCTTCAACAACAATCAGCCAATAATTAATTTTTTCGCTTTGATTGATTTTCCAATCCTGGCAACATTTTTTAATAATCATGCTGTAAGAAGCCAGAATCATGAGCAAGGCGAACAAAACCATGAGCAGCAGCTCTTTCGTAACCACCAGGCTGTTCAACCGGAAGACTTCTTCGGGAATAGCGGGTATTAAAAATTTACGGGACAGGTAAACGGTTATTAAAGAAGGCAAGCCAAAAATGAGAGAGGCTTTAAAGTTCACTAATCCCTGCCGGTAAAAGTTATAACCACCTACCAAACTGGTAGTACCTACCACAAACAACGAGTAAGAAGTAGCCATTACCGGACTTAGCCGCATTAAATAAACCAAAATCGGTACGGTTAAAATAGACCCGCCGCTCCCGGTTAAACCCAACGAAAGCCCAATTAACAATGCCGCAAGGTATCCAATTATTTCCATCTGTTTAAATTTTGGATACAAAGGTCCACAGCTCTTAAACCAATCTCTGTGACATTGGTCACTTTAAGCTTTTTTGTATTTTTTAATTAAAGAAGAAAATATTAAGAAAGGCGGTTTTGGATTTTAAGATTAGTGGCTTTACTATAATATCGTTCAAAGAAAATCTAAAGTAAAACAGGTAGCAGGTTTCAGAGTGTATAAAACTATTAAGTGACTGCAACCCAAATGAGTTTGCCAAGCCATTCGGCAGGTGAAAAAAATGAGATAATGTGGCCGGGTATTATTCTGGAGGATGGAGCCGGTTAGATAAGAGTTGCGGCTATTATCCCCACAGAACCCAGTGCAGCGGTTAACAACCAGCTTTTAGAAACCAATTTCCCGGAAGATTAGAGTAAAACTGCGAGTATTATAACTTCTCCTTAGAATTTAAACTAATGGTTGACTTATAAAATTGGTTGGATGAATCAGGTGTTTCTGAATTATTTTAAGAGAACCAACTACGCGTAGAAAGTATACCTTTAATGCCATGACCTATAATTGGCCGGCTCTTAATTAAATTTGAATTCCCGTTAAATAATCTAAATAATATCCAAGTTTAGAGCTTCTATGTAATTGCGGTGTAGTATAACCGCGCCTTGTTGCTCCAGCTTTTTTAAAAGCCGTGATATTACTTCGCGGGAACTGTTCAAGTCATCGGCAATTTGTTGGTGTGATAATTTTACCTCGCGGCCTTGCACTTCCTGGTAACGCTTCAAGTAAAACAATAAGCGCTCATCTAAGGCTTTAAAAGCAACACTATCCAGGGTTTGCAGCAGTTCCTCAAAGCGTTGCCGATAAGATGAAATCACAAAATGATTCCAGGTTTTATATTTACCCAACCAAACCTCAGTTAGGTGAGCTGGTATTAAAATTACTTCGGAAGGAACAACTGCCCGCGCTTTAATGCCGCTCTGGTCGTTCCGCAAGGTACACATTATGGATAGGGCACAGGCATCACCAGGTTGCAGGTAGTACATTAAAAATTCATTGCCTTCTTCATCCTCGCGATACACTTTCAGTAACCCATCCGAAACCAGGATAGTAGAGCGGATAAACTGTCCGGTTTGCAACACATTCTCCCCTTCTTCCAACTGCCGTATAACACTTTCCTGACTTATTTCGGTAGCTAGTGCATCCTCTAAGTGCCTGAACTTTTGCTGAATTACTACTTTGGTTTCCTGCTCCATATGGAAAATTTATATAATTACTTAAACACTAAACCATTCTTCCGAAAGAACAAGGGTAGAGTTTATTTAATAATTAATATTTATCAGATTTAACGTTGTTACGTTGCTTCTTGTATATAGTATTCAACTTTCTTAATGAGATGAGGCTATAAGGGTGCTTATTCCCTGATTTTTCTTCTTAACGTACATAGGACTGGGATCAATAGTTATTACCTCTCTTTCCGCAGTATTGATTTTTCCTAAATTACTTTCCAACGGTTTTTATACTTTTACTCAAAACATTTTTGGAGTTTGGCTAATGGTAGCTAACTGGAAATTGGCTGTTATTTTTTCCCGTGGACTTAGATGGTTCGGCATGGTGGTAGGGTTTGGACTAATGTTAGTGGAAATGCTTTTTGTTTTATTTGCTATTTTCGTTAGTCTCATTCGCCTGCGCATCCCTGCTACTTCAATAGAGGAAGTAATTCTTGTTGCAGTAACAGCAGCAAATGTATTCCTGCATAACTTTATTGAAATCGGATCTTTGCTGGGGGTATTAACTTTACTATTTTGGACGGTAATACCAGGAAACAAACTTCAGAAACAAAGGCCAGCTGCCAACAAAATTAGTCCTGCTAGGCAGGCTAGCCGCAGCAAAAATAATAATTTCGTAATTCAGCAGTAGTTCCTTCGTCACGGTGCTACCGCAGCAATGCTAACATTTACTATTTCCCTCCTACTCGCCCAACTAGTTACCTTTTTAGTAGCTTTTTGTAAAACTTAATGTATTAATTGCAAGGAAAAACAACGTTTCTTAGCGGTTGTTAGAAATTAACAACTCTATCTTATTTCTTGTAAATTAGAATTTACTAAATCACATACATGCCTTTTAAGACAAAAACTCTATTCCAGGTTAGTATTTTTCTATTCGGAATTATATTATTTCTACCTACTTGGATGGTAGCCCAATCTAGGCCCAATGTCATTCTTATATTAACAGATGACCAAGGCTGGGGAGATTTAAGTTTGCATAATAACCCTTGGGTGGAAACTCCGCACTTAGATAGTTTGGCTAAAAGAGGTAAAGAATTTACGCATTTTTATGTTAGCCCTTTATGTGCCCCCTCCCGGGCAAGTATCTTAACCGGACGCCATCATTTAAGTACCGGTGTTTTATCGGTTTCAAAAGGACTGGAGATAATGGATCCGGAAGAAACAACATTGGCCGAATTATTTAAAGCTAATGGGTATAGAACCGGAATTTTTGGCAAATGGCATAATGGGCAACATTACCCCAGTCGTCCAAACGATCAAGGTTTTGATGAATTTTTAGGATTTAGTGCCGGCCATTTATCTAATTATTTTAATACCAACCTGGAAAAAAATGCCGCCAAGGTAAAAACCAAGGGATATATCACTGATGTATTAACGAATGCTGCGCTTCAATTTATAACCGATAATAAAAACAAGCCTTTTTTTTGTTACATCCCCTATAATGCGCCTCATGCTCCTTTTCAGGTGCCGGATCGGTACTTTAATAAATACAAAGACAAAGGATTAAACAATGAACTAGCTGCCGTTTATGGTATGGTAGATAATATAGATGAAAACGTCGGGAAAATTCTACAATATCTTAAACAGAACAAACTCGAAGAAAATACCATCGTCTTATTTTTATCTGATAATGGTCCCAATGGCCATCGGTTTAATGATATGATGAAAGGAATAAAAGGCAGCGTACACGAGGGAGGGGTTCGGGCTCCTTTTTTCATCAGCTGGAAAAATCATATCCAAGCGGATCAAAACATTGACGTTCCAATTGCGAACGTAGATATTTATCCCACCCTTTCGGAATTATGTAAACTCACCAGCATTCCCGGTAAACCGATAGCCGGAATGAGCCTCGTCCCTTTGCTTCTGAATAATGGTGTTTCTTTCAAGGCCAATCGAAATCTTTATACCCACGTCAATTTCATGACAGTACCCGTAGATTTGAACGCGGGTGGCTTCCGCAATAGCCAGTATCGTTTGGTATATGAAAATGACAAACCTCAGCTATACGATTTGAGGCGGGATCCGGAAGAAAAAACGGATCTCGCTAGTGTAAACAGCCAATTAGTAAATCAATTTACAGACGATTACAAGAAATGGTTTACCGCAGTTTCCGCAAATTTAATGTATAACCGACCCATTGTAGTTTCCCAAAAGGGAGTGGCTCTACCCACCTATGAAGCCTCGTTAACGGCGGGAATAAAATTTAAAGAAGGACATGGATGGGCTCATGATTGGATTGAAAGATGGAATACCACCACCGATAGTATTTCTTGGGAAATTAATTGCCAGGATTCAGGGAAATACCGGGTAGAGATCGAATACCTATGTAAAAAGACGGATGTGGGTTCCCGGATTGTTTGTCGCATTGGCAAAGAAAGCAAACCAGCAACTATAAAAAATGCTTTTTATTCCGCACAGATTCCTAGCCCCGACAGGGTACCTCGAAAAGAAGCTTACGAAGTGAGTAGTTGGAAGCGAATGGAAGTAGGTACTTATTATATAGCTTCGGGCAAGCAACTTGTAACTCTCCGCGCTTTACAAGTATCAAATAAAAATGTTGCAGAAATTAATTCTATAAACTTGGTGCCCGTTGATTAATTTACTAAAACAATTTAGAAACGTAGGATAAAGAAAAATAAGGTATCACAAGTAGATCTGGAAAAATTACTTCCTGGAGCTTTAATAAAATAATAGGCATAAATACAGCTGCAAAAAGTCTCTGAGATGTTTCAGTAAATTTCAAAAGTAGAAAGGTGATTGGACTGGCTAACGCCTAGTTAAATAGTTTTAAAGCTTTGCTCGTCCGCTTTGAAACCAAAGCCCAACTTAGGCTGGACTTCTACTTCTTAGCTTAAACAGTGCAATTTATTCGAAAAATCAGCAAAGCTAAACTTTACTAAATAGCTTCTAAATAAAGAATTACCAGATTAGCAGTTAGTCCGGCATTATATTTTTCGAATGTAGAAGTTGGCCGACTTTCTCCCTATTCTGCTCCTATCAAAAAGAAGTTCACCAAGATTGAGCTGGCTTTATAAGCCTGCATCCGGTTTCCAACCGCCTCCCACATTTTTTTCGACTATAATTCGCAATATCATTTGGTGGGTAAACAAGAGATGGGCCCTTAGAACTTTGATTAATTAAATCCAACTGGCCAAGTGCCCACTACCTCTTGCGCCGCTGGTAAGAAATCATTTAATTCCAATTTTGGATTAGGGGTAAGACTCAGAAATTTTTAGATATGATAGTGTACTCGTTACCTAATACATTATCTTTTAACTGGTTATTAACCCTGTGCTTCTGAATCCATCTGTACGCTCGTAGAAGAATTGCTTGTTTCTCTTTCAGCAGCGTGGATAGAATACACCTCCGTAAATAAAAGTAATATATAATAGGAGAACAATCCGTTTGTGAGAAGTTTAGTAAATGTATTTCCGGACAAAACACCTCTTTACTTTCGGCCATTTTGTTTACATTCGTACTTTCCTCCAAACCTACTCATGAAACGTTTCACCTACTCAGCCTTACTCCTGACAGTTGGCCTGCTCAGCCTGACCGAAAAACCCGCCACCACCGACTGGCCCGAATACAACGGTGGGCCAGATCGCAACCACTTTTCGCCACTTACGCAGTTAAACCCCAGTAATGTTGCGGGCTTAAAAGTTGCCTGGGAATATGCTTCAGGTGGGGTGGACACACTCAAAAACAACACTCAAATTCAGTGTAACCCGCTTATTATCGACGGCGTGCTGTACGGTGTTTCGGCGGGGTCGCAGGCCTTTGCGCTTGACGCTGCCACGGGCAAGGAGCTTTGGAAAACGGCCTTCACTGACAATACCTTTGCCATGAATAGCCGGGGTGTTACCTACTGGACCAATGGGCGGGAGGCCCGGATCTTCTTCGCCTACGGCGCGCTGCTTTACGCTCTCGACGCCCGAACCGGGAAACCGGTGCCCAGTTTTGGAAAAGAAGGAAAAATTAACTTAAAAGATGGTCTCGCCCGCCCCGGAGCCGACGATTACGTGGTGAGCAACACGCCGGGCGTGGTGTATAAAAATCTGCTCATCATGGGCCATCGGGTGTCGGAGATCGCCCCTGCCCTGCCCGGTGACGTACGCGCCTACGACCTGCGCACAGGGCGGCTTGCCTGGACGTTCCACACCATTCCTCATCCCGGCGAGTATGGAGCCGACACCTGGCCGAAAGACGGTTACCTTAACTTTGGTGGAGCCAACAACTGGATGGGCATGGCCATCGACCGCCAGCGTGGCATTGTCTACGTGCCTACTGGAACTGCGGCCTTCGATTTATACGGCAGTAACCGGCCTGGGCAAAACTTGTTCGGCAACAGCCTTGTGGCTCTCGACGCGTCCACGGGCAAGCGACTCTGGCATTTTCAGACGATCCACCATGACATTTGGGACCGCGATATTCCGGCTCCTCCCAATTTATTCACTGTTGTCCATGAAGGCAAAAAAGTAGATGCCGTTTCCGTATTGTCCAAACAAGGGTTCCTCTTTGTCTTCGACCGGGTCACGGGAAAGCCGCTGTTTCCGATTGAGGAACGACCCATGCCCGCATCCAGCGTCCCAGGGGAACAAGCCTGGCCCACTCAGCCTATCCCTTTGAAACCTGCGCCGTTTACCCGTCAATCTTTTTCTGAAAGCGATATTAACGACTTTGTAACCGACCGAGATACTGTGGTGGCCCAACTTCGGCGCTGGCAATCGGGAAAGGAGTTCATTCCTCTTCCCCTAAGTCCCAACCGGACCGTATTTTTCCCCGGCACCGACGGGGGGGCGCAGTGGGGCGGAGCGGCGGTGGACGAAGAGGGCATTATGTACGTTCCCTCCAAGCAAATTCCGGTCACTATGGGACTTGTTCCAACCCCTGAAAGTTCTTTGTCAGCCGGAGTTGTTAACCGCACCGGTAGTCAACTCTACCAAACGCATTGTGCCTCGTGTCACGGTCAAAACCGCGAAGGTAGCCACGACGGTAGCTATCCAACTTTAGCAGGTATTTCCAAAAAACGCAACGAGACATCTGTAGCCCAAGTGGTAGCTAAGGGTCAGGGTATGATGCCTGCCTTCACTAACCTAAAGGAAGCTGAGCGCAAAGCTATTGTGGATTTTCTGTTCGGCAAAACAACGTCCGTTGCCAGCAAGGCGAGCCTTAATACCGCCCCCTACCATCACACCGGGTTTACCCGCTGGTACGACCGGGCGGGGTATCCTGTGAGCCGGCCACCCTGGGGCACACTTACAGCAATTGATATGAATACGGGCGAACACCGTTGGCAAGTCCCGCTGGGCGAGTACCCCGAATTGGTAGCTAAAGGTCTACCACCGACTGGCACCGACAACTATGGTGCACCGGCCGTTACGGCGGGCGGGTTGCTGTTCATAGCTTCCTCGCGCGACGAACTCATTCGGGCTTTCGACCGAAAAACGGGCCGTGAACTCTGGCGCGCCAAACTGCCCGCTGCCGGGTATGCTTCACCGAGTACCTACGCCGTCAATGGAAAGCAATACGTCGTGATTGCCTGCGGTGGAGGCAAACTTAAAACCAAGTCAGGGGATCGGTACGTGGCGTTTGCGTTGCCTTAAACGACTACTACGTCGTATACATTTTCATTGTATTTTAGCTCAACCTTAAAAAAGTAAAGTTAATCTTCAAATAGGTGCCTGAGGCAATCAATTTGTGCTATTAATGAAAGCCTTACTCCCATCAAAATCCGTTAAAACAGGAGATTATGGGAGCATAGTCTATTTTGCTTAATTTTTGAATTTTATACTCCAGGTTAATAAAAAAAGTATGTTAGACAAACTCCTGAAATAGCTTTACACCAATTAAGTAAAGCTATTTAAAGTGTTGTACCGCTGGTCTGATAAACTGTTTATATTAAACTATAATGACCATGTTCAGAAAAATGGTCCTTTCTTGGGGAGGGTTTTAAATCTATATTCGGATTTCATTTTTAGAAACAATGAAAATTTCCGCCACTAGCGTACTCAACCAAATAAGATGCCCTATCGCTGAATGACTTTCTTAGGCGGAAAGTGAAGTAAATCCATTTAAGTATATTTATTTAAAAAAGCAAGATTTCTAATAAATTAAGGTTGTGTTTTGTAATATTATTGTTTATCTTTTATTTCTGATAGGTTTTAGAATTCCTACCGATTAGTTCTGTTTATGCCGGTAGTCGAGCAATCATTTTGTAAATGAATTAAGTTTAAACATAAGCACTAATAGCTTAAAGATTCCCACGCCAGCGACCTGGCCCTTGACACTTGCGGCATGCTTCTACTTTTAATGCCATTTTCATGATTTTCTATTAAGTAAATAATAAAAGTCAAATTACAGGCAGAGCTACTAAGCTCGTTTTCATTAAATCAGTAAAGCCCCACCTCTTTTTTTACCTTTCTTTTACTTGCGGTAATCAGGTTATTTTTAAACCAGGAATAGTCTATTATGAAATCATCAATAACATTAGCTGTTCGAAATCTACTTTCCTCTGCAATTAATTGCCCTTTAATAATCAACCTGCAGAACTCATTCTATTTTAGCCATCTTAGAGCATGGCTGGTAACCGGTTTACTATTTTTATTATCAAATTTTGCTGCCATAGCCCAACAAGACATTCTATTTGGCCTGACCTCTGCTGGTGGACTACAGAGCGCAGGTACGGCCTTTACCATTCAAAGCAATGGATCAGGTTTTACAGTTCAAAAAACCTTTGCCAAATCCGGACATTCCCCTACCGGCGATTTAATTAAAGCTTCGGATGGCAATTTTTACGGCATGAACTCGTCTGGTGGTACTTATGACTACGGGAATATTTTTAAAATATCATCTTCCGGTATGCTAACAAGTTTGCATAGTTTTAATGGTCTATTAGAAGGGGGCAACCCACGTGGCAGCTTGGTGCAAGGTACCGACGGTAACTTTTACGGCATGACACGGGATGGTGGTACCAATGGCAGAGGCACTATTTTTAGAATTACGCCGGACGGTACCTTTATCGTACTGCATTCTTTCAGTCTTACAACGGAGGGAGGTAATCCTTACGGTAGTTTAATTCAGGGTGCCGATGGCGATTTTTATGGACTTACCTCTAGAGGAGGTTTGTATGGTAATAACACTCCTTATATTGGTTATGGTACTGTATTTAAAATAACACTGGAAGGTACGTTAACTGTACTGCGTCATTTAGACCAGGCGAATGATGGTAGTAATCCGCGCGGCAGTTTAATCCAGGGAGATGACGGCAACTTTTACGGCATGACCTCAGCTGGTGGTACTTACCGTTCCGGTACCATTTTTAGGATTTCGCCTATCGGCACCTTTAGCGTGCGGCGGCATTTAAATCCTATTACCGATGGAGCAGTAGCCAATGTAAATAATTTAATCAAAGCTTCGGATGGAAATTTTTACGGGATGCTCTACCAGGGTGGAACGTATGGTTATGGTACCATCTTTAAGCTTACTCCCAGGGGTATATTTACTGTTCTCAAACACCTGAATATGATTCCTGATGGCGGTTGGCCAAACGGTAGTTTAGTGCAAAATATTGATGGCAACTTCTATGGCATGACGTCTTACGGCGGAACGTATCGTTTTGGTACAATTTTTAAAATAACGCTAGGCGGTACGTATACGGTTCTTAAAAATCTGAATGCCTTGCCTGATGGCAAATATGCGCGGGGTAGCCTCACACGCAATAACAACGATGGCAACTTTTACGGCATGACTTACGCAGGTGGAAATAATTCGCTTGGCACTATTTTTAAAATTACACCCGGTGGTGCCTTTACCGTACTCGTTCATTTGCCCGAAGGTTCGGGAGCTAACCCAAGTGCCAGCTTAATTCAAGCCTGGGATGGCTCTTTTTACGGTATGACGCAAAAGGGGGGTACTAGTGATAATAGTGGTAGTATATATAAGTTTTGCAACAGTACCTTTTCTACTCTTAAATCTTTTGATAAGGCTGCGGATGGTGGTAACCCCCAGGGTAGTTTAGTGCAGGGCGCCGATGGTAATTTTTATGGTGTAACTTTAGAAGGTGGGATGTATAATTATGGTACTATTTTTAAAATAACGCCGGGTGGCACGTTAACCGTACTCTGGGACCTGGACGGAACGATTGATGGTGGCAAACCTTGGGGTAGCTTGGTACAAGGCTCTGACGGTAACTTCTACGGCACTGCTTACTCAGGCGGAACCTATAATTACGGAACTATCTTTCGGATAACCGCAAGTGGGGCCTATAGAGTACTTTATAATTTAAATCAATTCAAAGATGGTAGTTTTCCTCAAGGCAGCTTAGTCCAAGGTGTCGACGGTGATTTCTACGGAATGACCTCTTCTGGCGGCATATATGGCCAAGGTACTATCTTTCGAATAACCTCGTCCGGTGTCTTTCAGGTAATTCAATATTTTGACAAGACTAATGGAGCCTCCCCTTTTAGCAATAGCTTAATCCAGGGTACCAATAATAATTTGTATGGCATGACAGAGGAGGGTGGTGCTTACGGTTATGGTACTATCTTTAAGGTTACTCCACAGGGCTCATTTACTTTATTACATAGTTTAAATATTACGATGGATGGCGGCTATCCAAAAGGCAGCCTAGTAAAAGGCTCTGCCAATACATTATACGGCATGGCCTTTCAGGGCGGTGCGTATGGAGGCGGGACCATTTTTAAAATAACCAATGATAGCAACTTTACGGTATTACATCACTTCAACCTAAGTACCGATGGTCATTCGCCATGGGGCAGTTTGGTGGTGCAGAAAGCCAACCCTATAGCGAAAGCTCAGAGTGTTACAACAGCTATAAACACTCCGAAAGCCATTACGCTTACTGCTACGGGCGGCGGCACTCCTTTAGAGTTTAAGATAGCTGGCCAACCCCAACATGGTACGGTAACCGGCTCGAATGCGCACCGCGTTTATACGCCTAATCCGGGCTTTACCGGCACCGACTCGTTTAAATTCCGGGTAATCTGGGGCTGCCAGAGTTCCACTTCTAAAACGGTTATTATTACGGTTGGCCAAGCTAGTATGGTAAGAATTAATGCGGGTGGTAGTGCAGTAGCTACTTCCTTAGGCAAATTTAGCGCCGATACTTACTTTAGCGGCGCAACGAGTATTTCTTCAACAGCTTCAGCTATTGGCAATACAATCAACGATGCACTCTACCAAGATAACCGGCGGGCTACTAACAACGGGGGAAACTTTGAATACAGCATTCCTATTAGGAATGGCGCTTATACTGTGAAACTGCATTTTGCGGAAATTTTTCATATAACAACTGGTAAACGAAAGTTTAACGTGAGCGCCGAAGGAGTCAGTTGGTTAAGTAACTACGATATTTTTGCAGCCGCGGGGGGAGCTAGAAAGGCCCTTATTGTTACAAAATCCATTATTATTTCCGATGGGATCCTAAATGTACGCTTTATCTCCATCGTAGATAAAGCGTGTGTTTCGGCCATTGAAGTGTTGCCAGTAGCGGCGGGGGAATGCTTTATAACGGCAGAGGAGTTAGTAGCGGAAAGTATAGTGGCCACGAGTATTTATCCCAATCCGGTAAAAACCCTTTTAACAATTCAACTGAATGTTCCAGTTACTAATCTACAAAGCTCCATTAGTGATGTTATCGGTATGGAAATGCTTTACAACCCGCATCAAGAAGTAAATAATGATAAACTGCAAATAAATGTAGCCTCCCTTCCTGCCGGTTTGTATTTGCTGCAACTAGAATCCGATCAGGGGCACCAAACTTTCAAGTTTATAAAGGAGTGAGGCATAGCAACTTTATAATTTATTTACATATCAAAAAGAAAACCTTCTGGTAGAAGTTTATAACAGATTTGGTTCATCAAGGATTTAATTTACCCCATGCCGCTGTGACTTTATAATCTTAATCATACGGGGGTTCTTTCTCCTATGCTGCCTTATTTCGGTACCTGTTGTTACCCGATAAAATTGCCCCTATAAGTTCAGTTATGTAAAATGATTTAAGTATAAACATAGAAATAAAGTCGTTTCCTCATAAATATTTGATTAATGTATCTTCTGATTTCGCAATTAAAATAATCGAACGATAATCGTCAGGAACTCTTTTTAAAGTTATTTAAATTAATCTGCCTTTAAATAACTTGCCCATTCTATAACCTTTTATCCTGCTTTAAGTTTTGACTTTAAGGTTTGTTTCCTTTTACTTATGACCAACACTTCTTCTGCTCTACCTGAACTTTCTCTCCTAAATTTTCAGTCCATTTATGCCTCAATGCCCGGCAACTTCCTTGTTTTATACCCAAATGCTCCCCATTATTCTATTTTAGCCATTACGGAGGATCTGTTGCAAGCTACGGGTAGAAAACAAGAAGACACCATTGGGAAAAGTTTCTTTACCCTATTTCCGGAAAACCCAACTACCACTGCGGTGGTAGATCCTTCCCCTATTCGTATCTTGTTGAAGCAGGTTTGGCAATCTAAACAGAAAGCCCAAATGCCAATAATTCGCTACGATGTCCTAAACACCAAGGGAGTGTTGGAAGAACGGTATTGGTCCGTGAGTTGTAAACCGGTACTAGCAAAAGACGGTAATGTAGCATACTTCATACTAGCGAACAATGAAATTACAAATCCAATACAAGTTGACCAAAACCTAGGGAATACTGCAACATCCAACGTCTTCAGTGCTGCAATCGAAGTAACCGAACAGGCATTGACTCGCAAAGGAATAGAAGAAAGTGAGCAACAAGTACGAGCCATTATAGCCAGTTCTCACCACCCTATCGGGGTTTATTTAGGAAATGAATTGCGCATCGAATTTGCCAATCAAAGTTTGATGAATGGCTTAGGAAAAGGGAATGATATTATCGGCAAGCGCTATAAAGATTTACTACCTGAATTAGCGAACCAGGGAATTTTTGAAAAACTGGATCACGTACTGGCAACGGGGATTCCCTATCATACCCAAAATCAGAAACTTGAGCTGGTGGTAGACGGTCAGTTAAAGTCCTTTTACTTTAATTTTAGTTTTACTCCTTTAATAAATTCCGCGGGTCAGGTCTATGGCATTGTAAATACCGGAGCCGATATTACGGCCTTGAACGAAGCCCAACAAAAAATAGAAGAAAGCGAGCAGCGCTTCCGGCTTATGGCCGATGCTTCTCCCACGATGATCTGGTCTCTGGCCCCGGATGCTTCTCTTAAATATGCTAATAGCTTTATGCTCGGGTTTTTAGGTATTTCTATGGAGAAATATAAGGCCGATAATTGGTTGCCCTACATTCACCCGGAAGACCAGCAGCGAAGTATCCATACCATTGGTGAGGCATTTGAGCAGCGGCAGCCTTTTCGCAATGAACACCGGTTTTTACGCCATGATGGGGAATACCGATGGCTACTTTCCCAGGCCGCTCCCAGTTATTACCCCAACGGTGAAATATATGGATACGTTGGCTCTTCAGTCGATATAACGGAAATAAAACAAGCAGAAATGAAGTTGCAACACTATGCTCAGGAACTGGCAACAGTCAATGAAGAATTGCGCTTCTCCCATAATCAGGTGCAGGAAGCCAATATAAAACTGTCGAGCATTAATCAACAGTTAAGTCGGATGAATGCAGATATGGACAACTTCATCTATACGGCCTCGCACGATCTAAAAGCGCCTATTCTTAACATTGAAGGCTTGATGGAGGCTCTGCGGAGTCAGTTATCACCCGCAAGTTTGCGAGCCGAAGACATCCAGTATACGCTGCATTTAATAGCCGATTCAGTGCAACGTTTTAAACGCACCATCGGGCATTTAACGGAAGTTACCAAGTTACAGAAAGAAAATAATTTGGAAGCTACCTCCGTCAACCTAGCGTCCGTAATTAGCGAGGTGCAATTAGATCTAGCTAACGACATTCGAGCAGCCCAGGCCCGTGTCGAAGTGGAGGTAACTAATTGTCCTACCATTCCCTTCGCGGAAAAGAATATGCGGAGTATAGTCTATAATCTCCTTTCCAATGCACTCAAGTACCGCTCACCTAACCGGCAAGCTATAATCCAAATACTTTGTGCTAGCACGGACGATTACCAGGTACTTACCGTAACCGATAATGGTTTAGGCATGGACTTGTCGGGTCAATCAAAACTTTTCACCATGTTTAAACGACTGCATACCCACGTAGAAGGCTCCGGCATTGGGTTATACATGGTTAAGAAAATAATAGAGAATGCCGGGGGAAGAATTGAAGTTAGTAGTAAGGTGGATGAGGGCTCTACCTTCCAGGTATATTTTCGACGAGACAAGTAAGGGGCTCCTTAGAGCAACTTCATTAAGATGCTTAATGGTCAGCGATGGCGGCCTATTTTCCGAACTTGGTTTCTTATAACTAATTTGTGGAGTTGATGCAAGCTTATACCGTTTAACTTGCTTTGTTTATGCGCCGACAAAGACTGGCTCAAACCAAGGGAGTAGTTTTATTGATTCTACGGAGCTTGCTGTTTGCCAGAATCCACGTATTCATCAGCACTAGGTATTCTCAGGTAGTGCTCAAGGGGATTAAACTTCTACGGGTTGGTTCTTTGGTTATATTACTAACAAGAAAGATTACATTCTATTTTTCAGGTTTTCCTATCCATATACGTCATCCTGGAAGGATCCAACTAGTAGGTAATCAATTAGATTCTATCAGGATGACGTACTTAAAGAAAAATAACGCTGTATTCTTTTTTTATCTCGAACTCACGTTAAATAAATCTTTTTACCCAAGCCTGTTAGCAGCCATGGTAAAGAAGACTTTGTGCATTTCTAACCCTTTGCCTACTAACAGGCAACTTTTAAGGAGTAAAAGGCATCTGGATAGAAATCCTTCTTATGAAAAGCCTCTTCCTGTTGTTACTTTTGCCTGTTTTATGTTCGGCCCAGACTCCAAACTATTTAGAATATCATCAGCAAATTATACAAGCAGAAGAATACCTGGTAGCCAGGCAGTTTTCGGAAAGCTTAAAGATCTATCGACATCTGACTGCTACCTATCCGCATGTTTTTTTGCGGGATTTGAAGGTTGCCGCTCAACTGGCTGCCTACTCGCAAGATACTGCTAACTTATATTTCTTTTTGGAAATAGCCATGCAAAAAGGCTGGACTTATCAACAGATCCGGAAAAGAGAAACCTTTCAGCAGTTTAAATCCGAACCCAAATTTAAAAAGCTGCAGGCGAACAAAGATCAATTTCAAAAAGCATTTGAGAAAAATATTAATTTAGCTCTTAAGGCGGAGATCAAGCAAATGCTGACAGCGGATCAGAAACGAGCTCTTCGCGTGGCACTAACACCCGGAAAGAGGTGGCGGGAGCGGTACACCAAGCAAAAATTTGTCCCGCACAATCGAGCACAAGTTAGGCGGATTAATCAAATTATGGATCAAGTAGGATATCCCGGCGAAAAGATCATTGGCGACCATTCTTGGGCAACGGTGCTGATTAGCCACAATGAGCATGATTCCATTTACCGGGAGTTACGCCCTAAACTTTACGCGGCTTTCGAGCGTGGAGAAATTTCTGCCATTGAGCTTGCTATCATTGAATCGTGGCGTTGCGTGGTGGATACTGGTGGAAAGGATAAAGCCTTTGTGATTTGGGAGCAAGAAATTTCCCAGCCAGAAGCTACTCACGCAGACTCTTTAAGAAGCACTATTGGACTTCGTAATATTGCCTTAAATAATAGATTACTGGACCTGGAAAAAGAGCTAAAAATAAAGTTTTATCTCTCCCCTTCCCATGGGGGACGTATTAAGGTGAAGTAATAACCATAAACTGGCACTACAAGTGCAGTTATGTAAAATGAGAGTTATAAACTAATCTCTTACATGAGAAAACATCTAAATACGCAAAGGCACCTAAAAGCAAGAAGCCTTCTTCGTAAGGAAGGCTTCTTGCCAGATCAAATAACGCTTGATTTTTGCTTCAATTACTAAATCATAATTTCAACTACAAAATCCAAAGTTGAATAGCCAATTTTTTTTTTAATAATAATCTACCTTCAGAAAAATTACTGACGCATTAACTTGACATTTGCTCTTACCTTTTCACCTTCTAACCGCAAGTAATAAACTCCTGATACCTTCATTTGCCGGGAGAAGTCAAACGAAAGTTCAGAACTTGGTTGATTTAACGATAAGTGGCCGGCGGCAAGTTTAGCTCCTGTTGCAGACACAAGAAAGTAATTTAAATTTCCTTTGATAGGTTTGCTTAGTTTGACCTGCAGCTGCCCAAATGGAGTTGGAGTTGGATAAGCTATTACTTGACCAAACATGTTTGTTTGTTCCTTTTCTGCTTTTTCTGCTACCTCTAAGACTTCTCTTGACTGCGTAACTGACTTATTTACCACCGTAAAAGTTATCGTATAAGTTGCACTAGCACTACCGCCACCATTGGCTGCGGAATAGGCGGTACCCTTTAAGGTATAACTTCCTGTGGCGGGAGTCCAACTATTATAATTACCGCTTTTATCACCGAATAAGGCATAGGGAGCACCTGTTTCCACCGTACTTCTACTCTGTTTGCCGCTTAATACCAATTTGACACTACCTACGCTGCTCGGATTCGTATTCGCCCGAATGTTCAAACTTTTTACGATGGCCAGATTAATTTCACTCCCTGAACTTAAGGTTCTAATAGGCTGATCGGTTGCGGCGTTAATTAAAGTAAAGCTTACTACCTGTTGACCCGGTGCCAGAATAAAGGAGGCGTTGATATTTTTGTTACCATTCATGGTTACCGTAAGCGGGTTAGTTGTTACCGTAGCACTACCACTCCAACCATTGAATGTGTAGCCTGTTGCTGGGGTAGCTGTGAGAGTTACATTGCTACCACTATTATAGCTAGCTTGGTTAGGACTTTTAGTAACTGTGCCGCTCCCCGTTGTACCTACTGTTAAGCTGTAGGTCGACGTACCGGTGCGGCTGAAATTGGCAGTAATGCTCTTATTGACATTCATCGTAATGGTGAGCGGGTTCGCTGTTCCCGAAGCAGACCCACTCCACCCGCTAAACTGGTATCCAGTAACTGGTGTTGCCGTTAACATTACAGTGGAACCACTCTCGTAACTGGGCTGGTCCGGACTTTTTAAAACGGATCCGTTGGCGGCAGTAACCGTTAAATTGTAAGTAGTAGAAGTAGGTTGATTGACTAGCTTGAAGGAAATAGTAAGCGGTGTTCCCGCTGTACCACCCCCACTAGCTTGCGTATATGGTGTACCCATTAAGGTATAATCACCTGCGGTGGGCACCCAATTATTATAGTTGCCGTTATTATCACCAAAAAGAGCGTAAGGAGCAGCTGTTTCGGTAGAGTTTTTTACTTGTTGGCCACTTAAAGCCATTTTCACGCTACCCACCGTTAACGGTTCTGTATTAGCCCGAATATTAAAGTTTTTGGTAGTATAAGCAGCTACATTAATAACTTCTCCTGGTTGGATCTCTTTAATTAGTTGATCCGTATCGGCGTTCATCAAACTAAAACTAACTACTTTCTGACTGGAGCTAGGAGCGGAATAATACCCTTCGGCCACTAAGGCATTAATAAACCGGGTTACATTTCCGTTCATCAGGCCATCCACTCGGTTTACCTCGGGCAACCAATGTATATTACGCGTACGTGTTACGCCGTCCTCCAGGGCATCTCCCCAACGGGCCGATTCTCCAATAATAGCAGTATTAATGTAGTTATTAATTTGCGCCCAACGGGCCCTCGAAGCCGCATCGGTCAAAGCTCCCCCATTAAAACAATGCTTATTTACCCGTTCCACAAATACCCGCATAAAATCACTGTTTTTCCGAGCAGCATGCCAAATCTTGGCCATAGTAGACGTTCCCGTAGGATTTTTGCGAAACTGGGGATGCACCCAGGCTCCCTGATTCGAGTTGAAGGAAACATCCCAGGAATACTCATTATCCCAAGCAAAATACCGGAAAGGTTCGGCTGGCACATTACGGTTACCTCCGTGAAAGTTGTTGTTTGGCCAATCGCTCATCCCTGTCATCCAGGAAACAATCAGATAATCACAGAATTTTTCTACGTCTAAGTACGATTTAAATTGCTCGTAATTGGTACTGGTACTCAGATCTTGGTTGAGGAGTGTATTTGTTAAATAATTAAAGCGAGTCGGGTCCCCGTGTCGAATACCATCGTGATCCAAAGCCATCCAGTCCTCGTAGGCACCGCCAAAATACTTGGATAGCATACCGGCATCGGAACGTTCCACCGGATTGTAAAGGCCCCAATACAATCCGTTCACGTATAAATGCACAAAAGTTCCTCTTCCTCCTACTCCTGAAATTGTAAGCTTCCCCAAAAATAGAACTGTTCAGGAAGAGGAAAAAACTTAACTTAGAACAGTACTTATGAAAAGAAAGATCTTTAGTCCCCAACAAATTGCTAAAATTCTCAAGGAATTTGAGGATGGTAAAAGTGCGGCCGAGATTAGCCGAGAGCATGGAGTGAGTCAAGCGGCTTTTTACAAATGGCGGCAACGTTACAACGGTATGGATGCGACCGAGCTGAAGCGGCTCAAGGATTTAGAAGAAGAGAACCGGCGGTTGAAAGCCATGTATGCGGAACTAGCCTTAGACTTAAAATTAGCGAAGGAGATCATCGAAAAAAAGCTTTGAAGCCCTGCCAAAAGCGACAGCTGGTGGAAGAGGTTTACCAGCAACCACAAGCCGGCATCAGCAGGGCGTGCCGGGTATTGAGCTTAAGCAAGTCGGTTTACTATTATCAAGCTGTTAAAGAGGACCAACCGGTGGAAGAAGCTTTACGGCAGAAAGCCGAGCAGCATCCCCGAGAAGGTTTTTGGAAGGTCTATGTACGGTTACGTAAAGAAGGCCATCTTTGGAATCATAAACGGGTTTATCGCATCTACACCGCTTTGGGTTTAAACCTGCGTCGTAAAGCGAAAAAGCGTCTACCCGCCCGCATCCAACAGCCCCTGCAAGTACCGCAGACATTGAACTATACTTGGTCGATTGATTTTATGAGTGATGCTTTGCTGAACGGGCGAAAGTTCCGCTCTTTCCATGTGCTAGATGATTATAACCGGGAAATCTTGCATATTGAAGTGGACTTTTCTTTGAAAAGCAACCGGGTAGTTTGGGTACTGAATCACCTATTAAAGCGAAGAGAAAAACCAAAACAGATCCGAATGGATAACGGACCAGAGTTTGTGGCTAGCTTAATGAAGGAATGGAGTCAGGTCCAAGGGATAGAATTTAAATATATTCAACCCGGCAAGCCAACGCAAAACGCCTTTGTAGAACGGTTTAACGGTACCTTCCGCCGAAATGTACTTAATGCTTACTTATTTGAAAACCTGGAGGAAGTAAGAGAAATTACGGCGACTTGGCTCGAGGATTACAACCATAAAAGACCACATGATGCTTTGAATGGAATGGCTCCCGTTGAATATGCTAGAAAAAAGCAGCTTAGTAAAGTAGTATCACCTTAATTAGAATTTATAATTGTAACCAGTTCTAAAAACGGGAAGCTTACAAAATCGCTAATTGAGAGGCCCGGTACCATTCATCTCGGGTATAACACGTGCGGTTGGCATTAAAGCCCCGTGCCCAAGATCGGTTATTGCCGGCACGTAATACAATTTTAGTCTTTGTGAAAGAAGTAGCTGCGTCTTCCCCATTCAGTAAGGCCTTTTTAAATAAGTTAGTATAAATAATAGACTTAATATTTAGTTTTAGAGCTCGCTTCATCCGATTATGGCTATGCGATTCCAAGCCGGTATCAAATTGTTCTTTGGAACCATCCGGATACAAGATTTCCACCGAAGATTGAAAGGTAGTCTCGCCTTCGTATAAATCTAAGAATTCATTTTTGTCTAAAACCAACGACATGGTTGGAATAGAGGTCATTCCTTGTTTGATCATGCCACTGTAAGCAGAATTATTTACTACCTGAGGATCCATCTCATAGTCATGAGTAGCGGTTCCCCCGACTGAATTAGTGGCATATACATTATTAGGCCAACCCGGAATATTGGCGGGTTGCTTTAGCACATCATCTAAGAATAGATAAGAATGCGTCATAACAGGGGTGGTAGTTGAACTATTAAAAGCAAAGGCTCGGACCACACTGGTGGTATTAACCGGAATAGCTTCGGAGTAAATGAAACCAGTAGTAGGTGTGGGAGCGGTTCCATTAATCGTATACCGGATGGTAGCTCCCTCCAGACTAGAGCTCAAGGTTAACAGAAAGGGATTATCATAAAAGCCGCGTTCTTTCGAGAAAGTTGGCGCTTGACCTTGTGCCAGAAAAGGCAAAACCAATAAGAGTGATAAAATACGTAGCTTTCTTGTCATGAATAGATATGATTAAGGGTTTAACAATAAAAAGCGGAAAGCGGGAAGAATGGAATGATTTAGAAATAAAGAGAAGAACTTTATTTCACAGGATACATTCTTGATGAGGATAAAAAGACATCCTGTATCGCCAATGAGTAGAAAATAGAATAGACTCCGTACAAAATTATTCCGAAGTGCATCTAACTTAACCTTACTTTTAAATTATTGCAAATTTTGGCACCAAAATCTTTATCTTTTTTATAATAATTATAAAATAATGGTCTTTGGCGCTTAATTACTTAGCAACATTTCTCTTTTTATAAGTGAAAATATCGTTAAGTATCAAGTATAAAAAAATTACTACTAAACTTAAATTCTTACTTGAGAAAAATTGACAAGCCACTTTTTTGTTTTTCCTGGTAGTTAGTAGGGAGTAAGCAAAATATTTAATTATTAAGAATAAATACATTGATTCATACTTTCTAAATTTTTATTTACATTAAATGTTATTCAATTAGAATTACTGCCTGGCATTTAATGTTTGAACCCCAAAGAAGGATTTAATTAAAATTAGCCTTCTTCGGGTTCGTCATTAGCTAATGGATAGTAGATCAAAACCAGCGAAAGTTTCCTGATTAACTAGTATTAATAAGTTTTTCTTTCCCTAAATACGGTTGTCAATGAGGGTGAATTAGAATACTGGCTACTAGCTTCTTTTTACATCGAGGCGGCTTAAAAGTACACATAGCAAAAGGTGGCTTGTATGTGAATGGTGGCGTTATAGGCTCCTTATCTTATAACCCTTCAACCCTTCCAATGATTTCGGCACATTGGTACAAGATGTTCGCGGCGTTCGGGAAGAAATCAGAACCTAAAAAACCTTACTTAAAGCCTATGAAGTGGCTACGGAAGTTGGCAATGAGCTAAATGAAATACAGACCATTAAAGACGAAGCTAGCCTTTAATAGAAAACCCTAGCAATATTTGCTAGGGTTTTCTATTTTCAGGACTTCTTAAAAATATTATTTTCCTATTTAAAAATGGTTTTATAGATATACTTGGCTATACTAAAAAGTAATGTAATTACAGTTATATAAAACCCGATGAGACCTAATAAATTAGTGTTCCGATCTGTCCAAGAAGATGAGTCAGCAGCAAGTAAAAGATCAGGAAAGAAGTTAATCTTATTTACGGAATATAAAACCACCACAATTCCTGAAATTACAATTAAAATTGCATACCAAACAGCTTTCTTTATAGCATTTTGGATAGTGGAAGCTTTTTCACTTACATTCTTCAAACTAAAAAAAGAAAAGGAAAATACTAACCAGGCTAAACCCATTACAAATTCTTTATATTGTTGTAAAGGAACGGGGTATTCTTTGGAATGGATAGACTCATCGATGGCTCTGTATAGAGCTTGAACTTTCTTTTCGTCTGTTCCTTTTACAGTTAATTTTCGATACCGATTTCCTAATGATAAATTAGCTTCAGTAATAGGTTGATTATCGAAATTATAAACCAGGGATACTTCGGTATAACTTTCCTTTTCTAAGTTCAACAACTTAACTTGGTTGAAAGAGGTTAAGGTTATAGTTTTTTCATCTCTTCTAAAATCACATTTAAGCAAGGGAAAATCCCGAGGATTAGAGCTGCCTGATGTTGTATCTTTTACAAAATATTCTATATCTGAAGCAATTTCCTTGAAGTCACATAATGGAAGTCTTAAACTACCATATTCATTTGCCCTAGTATAATATTCAATAGGGGTTTGACCAATAGAAAAAAAGGCAAGCAAAATAGCAACAAATAATAACTTTATCTTAAGCATATTATAGCTACTTGGCGGAAATGTCTTTTTTATCCTTTACTAATGTATTTTCTAAAACATCACTAGCAATTTCCACTATAGTTGTTCTTGGCTCTTTATTCACCTTTCTTTCCAACTGAATTTTGAGTAGTTCAGAGTGGGCAGCATCCGAAATTTGTATCTGTAGTTTTTTCATATCCCAATTTAAGAGTATCTACTCTCAAAATTGCTATAAACATAAATAAAAATATTTTTTATAACTATTCATTATAATTTATAAATGTTTATAACAAGTCACAACTAATTATAATTAGAAAAAAACCCGTAGGTGCGAACTCCGGGCTTAACTCACTAATTATTCATCATTATAAAACCGGTTTAAGGTATGAAAAATTTAGCATCAAAGTCTAAGGTAGCAGCTCCTATTGGATCCTGTAATTTAAAGCCAGGTCAGAAAATCAAATCAGCAGCTTTATTACTGGGAGCTTACCAAAGAAAATAGAAATAAACTAAAATCGCCTAAAATAGAAAAGCCCCTCAGAACTAATCTAAGGGGCATTTTTGCGGTCCGGACGGGACTCGAACATATTGATATTATTAAATTCTACTTACTCCTAAAACACACCAAAATGCCTTAATTATTATTCATAAAGGCATTTTACAATATAAGTACTAGCAAGTACCAACAGGCAAGTACAATTTTAGTGTCCGAAATATTTCCGAAAATTAAATGTGTATGGTATATTTGGGCATTCTTACTCTCATTTTTAATGACCCTAAATTATTACTTGGATAAACCAAAAGCCGAAGGAGAAACTGCCATTTATCTTTTTCTCCGCACCGGTAAGCAGACCATTAAGTTGAATACTGGACAGTATATAAATCCAAAATGCTGGAACCCTAAACCAGATAGAAATGGTAACCACGTTAACCGGAAATATTCCGGATTCTCCAGCTTCAATGAATGGCTAGATGGATTAAAGAAAAATGTGCACGAGCTCTATAACCGCTTGACCCAAGATAATGCTGTTTCCTTCGAGGAATTAAAGGAAGCAGTCTTGGGTATATTGCAGAAAAAAGAGGTACAAGTAACAGCCACCTTTGCCGACCTTTTCCGGACCTATATCGATATTAATACTTCTGAACGAAGTAAAGGCACTCTTACTAAGTACCGTGTACTTTTGAATCACCTGGAAAATTTTAGCAATGAGAAGAACTATAAGCTGACCTTCGAATCCATAAATATGCAATTCTTCGACCTTTTTCGTACTTATTTAATAAAGGAGAAAAAGCATACAGATAATACCTTATGGAAAGACTTCGCTACTCTGAAATCCTTTATGAATTGGGCGTTAGCCAGGGATCTTCATCAGAACCTTACCTTTAAAAAATTTAAGGCACCCCAGAAAGGAGCAGACATCATTTATTTAACCGAAGCAGAACTGATGAGGCTTTACCAAGCAGACTTATCCCATAAGCCTAAGTTAGAGCGGGTACGGGATGTGTTTTGTTTTGGCTGCTTTACAGGCCAACGCTATTCGGATATAGCTAATTTGAAGAAAAGTAATATAAAAGGAGATAAGTGGCATTTAAGGACCGTTAAAACAGATGAATCACATCAAGTTCCTTTAAATGCGTTCGCCTTAGCCATCCTAAATAAGTATAAAGATGCAATAAGACCCATACCCGTGTTGTCTAACCAAAAGACAAATGATTACCTGAAAGAGTTAGGTAAGCTAGTAGGCATTGATGAGCCCACCAGCCTTACTAAAAGACGCGGGAATGAGAAGCTGACCAATACCCAACCGAAGTACGAGTTTATCAGCACCCATACGGCTCGACGGACTTTTATCACCCTATCGCTCGAAAAAGGAATGCGGCCAGAGGTAGTCATGCGGATTTCTGGTCATTCTAATTATGCTACTTTTAAAAAGTACATAAAAATAAGCGAGAAAGTAACAGAGACAGAAATGAACCAGATTTGGCAGATGCCGGTTGATAGTAAGTCTTAAATTCTATTAACACTTTGTATGGTAAATTTTGGTGATAAGATCTTGAAAATAGTTCAAGAGCAAGAAAAAGTTTTTAATCCGACTCCAAAAATTCGGGAAATAATTTTACAAGAGTACTTAGAAGATTTCGACAAGTATAGCGAAGAAGGTTCTTATTTTGATGATTTAAATACAAGCGCCCATTTTGAAAGAGAAATAGAGGATAGAGTTTCTGAATATCATAAGAATAAAATGAATTTTTTAGAAGGACTTAACCTTCGATCTGATTACATTACACTTAAAAAATTAGAATTGTTAAATCAGAAACAAAAAGATCAACTTTTTTATTGGGATACGCGGATTAGAATTCTAAATGCGTTTAAGGTAGCAGTCAAAAAACAACAGGAGTTAATTAATGAAGAGACATTAATGCTGCCAAGGAGTTCCTCCTGCACTGTACCACTGGAACCAGGTAAAGTTCTTCTAACAATGGATAGTGACCCAGTCCTTCGACTTTTATATTTAGCCATAAAAGATAAACCTAGCTTAACAACAAAACAAGGGGAAAAGGCCCATTACCCAGTTCTGATTATTAATGATAGGCCCGTCACTCCCATTAAGGCAATATTAACTCCTCCAAATGAAAGGCGTTATGCATACACTAATCTTTTCTATAATGGTAAGCAACATGAAGAATTTAATAAATTACCTAAGAGAAAGCCTAAAGTTACCCAGAATGAATTAGTTCTATTTTATTTCTACGGCCAGATACATAATGAAATTCAATCTTTTGCACAGATAGCAGAGGAATTTAAAATGGCTACCCAATTAGAGGCTATAAAATACTTTACAAAGGATTACGGACTTTCAGGTGATAAATTTTATCATCGATTAGGCGATTTTCAAAATGGTAAAGTGCATTTAAGAAAAGACCGTGAGGTTGTAGAAGGGGCAATCAAACTTTTACAAAATCAAGGGTGCCCAAAGGGTGTTAAAGAAGCTAATAAGGATCTGCTCTCATTAATACAGGAAGGTTGAAAGCTTAAATGCAGATTACAAGATATTACTCTTTTATTATCAATTAGTTGCATAAAATAACCCTTCTAAATAACCGGTTAATCCAATTCTGCTGAATGGTATATTATAATTTTGCTTTATAAAAATTTAATATACCATTCATCATGTTTAAAACTTTTAAACCGAGTGACGAGAGGCTAAGCAACATAGAGCAGCTCTTGTTAATTATTCTGGAGCAGACACGCCCTGCTGAAAAACTATCTTTTCCACAATCAGAACCACCCATCAAGATTGAAAGAGTTTGCGAGCTACTAAGCATCTCCAAATCCACTGCTCGTAATTGGATGAAGGACGGTCGTATACCATTTAAACGGATTGGCAGCCGGATATATTTCTTCGAGTCCGAAATCCTGGAATCTTTAGAACAACCACTTAAATGGAGGAGAGCAGCATGAGAGCGTTAGGCAAACTGGATAAACTTATACACGAGAGTATGATGAAATTATGGCAGGGAGCAGACCCTGAACTACGAGCCTATTGTTCTCCGCCATCACTCTTAATAAAGCAATCCTCCGACAAAACTGTAAAAGATTTAGCAAACAGTATTTCAAATTATTTAAAGTTTAAAGAAGTAGGCGACTGGTACCCCGATATTTCCCAAACTTATTATAATGATCAAACAGGTACTATAATAAGTAGCAATTTAAACCCGGATAGGGCAGTTATTTTGGTTAATTACAATTATATTTTTGAAGATGAACCTAGTTTGTTTGTTGAAGTTACAATCACGAAGAATGAATTATATGAAGCCGGCGAAATTTTAAACCGAAAACCTCGAGAAATTAATGAAGATAAGTGGCTCTATTATGTGGCTAAGGATTTTCAAAGCTTTTACGAATGGTTTGAGCAAACCATAAAGAGAATGGATGATAATGGAGAAATTTTCTATGAATAGTTCTACTTTCCCCATAACTCAATTAGCACAACCCCAAAGCCGCAGCACCATTGAAGAACATTTTGCCGACTTGCAGAAGCTTCGATTCGATGCCACCAAACCCATTAAGAAACCCGAAGCAGTCATCTCCATTGTCGGACATACCATATCCACCAGAGGCAATTTAACTACTCTTGCCGGTCAGGCTAAAGCCGGTAAAAGCGGGGTTTTATCGGGCATATTAGTGGGTGTAATGGCTCGACCCGGTGATACACCTGACACTCTTGGCTTAACAATAAGTCCCAATTTGGAAGGTAAATGTGTCCTGCACATTGACGGCGAACAATCCCGTTATGACCATTACCGGGGATTGATGAAGGTTCTCCAGCGGGCATCTAGAACCACGCATCCCGAATGGTTTCATTCCTATAACCTCCGGGAACTGGAAATACATCAAAGGCGGGCAAAGCTAAAGTTCTTGTGTGAGCATGTAGCCAAACTACACGGGGGAATTCACTTGATAATATTGGATGGAGGAGCCGATTTTGTGCTGGATATCAATGACCAAAAAGAAAGCAACGAAGTAGTTAAGTTTTTTGAAACACTAGCTATTGAGTACGAGTGCCCAGTGGTAATCGTACTCCACTTTAATCCCAATTCTGAAAAAACGAGAGGTCACTTTGGCAGCCAATTAGAGCGTAAAAGTGAGTCGGTGATAGCAGTAGCCAAGGACAACGATTCCGAAATAAGTACCATCGAAGGCAAGTTCCTACGAAATACCGGCAATTTGCCCAATCTGCAATTTCGGTTCGATCCGGAGAAGGGGCACCATGTCTACCATGCATTCAAAGTTAAGACCACAAAAGCGGAAAATAAGGAAGATGCATTGCGTAGATTGGTGGATGAAATCTGTCCGGATCTTTCCCGTGTTTATACTTATTCTGAGATTTGGAAATCCGTTGAAACTGCCACAGGCTTGAGGGAAGCTTCCGCTAAAAACCGGGTGAGGGAGATGGTAGACAAAGGGCACCTGCTTAAAGATGAAGAGGGGGGATACCGTCGGATCCGCTCTTCATCTAACTCTCTTAAAGTAGCTTAACCAGCATAAAAGCTGCTGCCTAAACCCTTGATTAAAAAGAGGTATAAGTATAAACCTACATATATGTAGGTTTATACTTATACCTCTTTTTAATTTATATATTTAGTACCCTTAATTAACCCATATTTCCAAGGTTAATGCCATGCTGCCCGGCTAATTTTAATCCCCGCTTAGGACTTTAGAATATTTTCCAGACGGGACTTAAGTGCTTTCTTTCCGCCCTGGTAGCATTGGCAGATTAACCCAGCATTTTTCTCCGGAAGTGCATCTTAGCAGGAACTTCTTCCACTCCTTTTTGCACGCGAGTGGAGGTAGTATCTCCCTCTCCCGGAATTTCTTTAATTATTCTCAGGTACCAAAATCCTCTCCACCGAATATATTGTTTGACTAGTTTCGCCTTCACTTACTCCCTTTTCTTTTCCTCCCCGGATAGTGGCCTTTTAATTATCTAAAAACAAAAAAGTTTTTCAATAAATCAGGTAATTAATTCCGCTCTGCCGAAGGTTTAAAAACGGGCTAATTGCCCTAGTTTTATAGAAGGCCAGCTAGCTTTAAAAAATCAATGGGTAAGCAGTAGTTTGATCATGTGGCTTTTCCTGGCTGTATCTAAGCGAAGCAAGTACATACCAGCTGTATTGTTAGCTGCCTGCCACTCCACTTCATACGTCTGCTCCGCTTTGACCTCACCCTGGAACAAAGTTGTGATTTCCCTGCCTTGGTTGTCATACACTTTTACGCTGGCGGACTGGGTTTGCGGCAGTGTAAATCTTACAGTTACTTCTCCTAGTGTTGGGTTTGGGTAAGCCATCATTGGACTTAGCTCCGTTGTTGGCTCTTTTTCCTGGTTAACTTCTCTCTCAGCTATTATGGGGATAGCTTCCGGGTCTACTTTTACCAACCAGAAATCATTTTCTCCTTGGCTGGGCTGGGTTCGGTCGCCGCTTACCCCGGAACTAGACCGTCCTCCCAGTATGTACCCGCCTTCCTCGGTGGTCCACACGGTCCGGAGTTCTTCTTCCCGGCTGCCTCCCAAGCGTTTGTCCCAGAACTTTTCACCTTTGTTATTGGTTTTGACTAACCAGTAATCGCTCGCTCCCTGAGTAGGCTGACTTTTATCTCCACCTTTTCCGGAGAAAGAAGTTCCTCCTAGTACATACCCTCCATCTTTATCAGAAATCAACGAACGCAGCGTTTCTTCTTCCCTACCACCGTAGGTTTTATCCCACTGCTTGTCTCCTGAGCTATTCACCTGCACCAACCAAAAGTCTTTCCCACCCTGGCTATCTTGGCTCTTGTCGCCGTACTTACCCGAGGCACTATAACCCGCTAGTAGGATAGTATTTTTATTTGGACGCAGCAGAGCCATCAGCTGATCCTGATCGGTGCCGCCATAACGTTTGTCCCAGCGTTTCTTTCCTTCCGAATTGGTTCTTAGCAGCCAGTAATCACTTGAACCTTGACTGGCCTGGCTTCTGTCCCCACTTCGGGAAGAAAAAGAAGTTCCTCCCACGAGTAAATCCCCATTTTCCAGCACTAGTAAATCGCCTACGTAATCGTTGGCCTTCCCTCCATAACGTTCATCCCATTCTTTACTACCCTGACCATCTAGTTTCACTAACCAGTAATCCAGACCGCCTTGGCTGGCTTGGGTTTTATCTCCACTCACCGGCGAGTCGCTGTAACCGGCTAACAAATATGTGCCCCCATACATATCTGATAGAACTGTTATTTTCTGTAAGTCTTCGGTGCCACTACCGCCATAACTCTGGTCCCAGACTTTTTCGCCGCTGTTGCTGATTTTTACTACCCAAATATCCCGACCGCCTTTACTAGAAGCGGTTTTATTTCCGCTACTACCCGATTCAGAGCCTCCGCCTAATAAGAAGCCGCCATCAGGTGTTCCAACAATGCTTTTAAGGTAGTCTTCGCCGGTGCCACCATAACGTTTGTCCCAGAGTTTGGCACCGGCTGCATCGGTTTTTACTACCCAATAGTCGCTCTTGCCATAACCATTCTGGCTTTTATCGCCTGATTTTGGAGAGTAGGAATAGCCCCCGAGCAAATACCCCCCATCCAAAGTTTTAACAACGGTAGTCAGATAATCGGAATTGCTGCCGCCGTAGCGGAGATTCCAGGCTTCCAGAGTAGAGGGAGGGAAAATACTAATTTCGGTTTCTACCAGCCAAAAGTCATAATTGCCTTTACTGTTTTCACTCTTTTCGTAACTGGAGGTGGAGTTAGAATAGCCGCCGAGCAAATAGCGTCCGTTAGGAGCAGCTATAATGGCCGTTAACTTGTCGGAATTACGTGCACCGAAACTTTTATCAACAATCTTTTGACCATTTCCATCTATCTCTACGAGCCAGTAATCTTCCCGTCCTCTGTTTTCCTCGCTTCGATCGCCACCTTGATCGGAATAAGTATAACCAGCCAGTAAATAATGACCCAATGGAGTAAGTAAGATTTCTACCGGAGTGGAGCTGTTTATTTCGCAAGCCGCACAAGGAAGAATTGAACCTCCTCCATAGGTTCTATCCCATATTTTATTACCCTTACCATCTGTTTTTACTATCCAGTATACAGAAGGTTCAAAACTAGAAACACCCGCCAACAAGTAACCACCATCGGGTGTTGAAACTAAGTCTGATAGCTTAGAGTAGTAGTCACGGGCGTACGTTTTATCCCAGAGTTGCTGGCCATGAGCGTCTATTTTTATTATCCAGTAAACACCCTGCGCGCCTACGTCTCCCGTCTCAAAACCACTTGTTCCACCCAACAAATATCCCCCATCAGGGGTGGTTATAATAGATGTTAACCTATCTTCTTGCATACTATCTGCTTCCGTAATACCAAAGGTTTTGTCCCATATTTTTTTACCCTTGCTATCTATCTTCACTACCCAATAATCCGGTGAATAACTTCCTTGTGCATCTGGTCTGCCTTTATTACTTTCACTTTTGTCGGCACTCTTACCCGATCGGGAATATCCCCCTAGTAAATACCCGCCATCAGGTGTGGTTATAATTGTAGTGAGGTTATCCTCCTGATTTCCACCAATGGTTTTATCCCATAGCTTTTTGCCCGTAGCATCTACTTTTACTAACCAGTAATCACTCGCACCTTTACTGACTTCACTTTTATCACCTTCTTTACCTGAGGAAGAGGAGCCTCCTAACAGATAACCACCATCTGTAGCAGCTATAATAATAGAAATTGTCTCGGCACCTTTGCCTCCAAAGGATTTGTCCCAAACCTTATTCTTATTTTTATCTACTTTCACGAGCCAATAATCCGAAGAGCCTTTACTAGCCATACTCTTGTCTCCAGATATACCCGAAGCAGAAGTACCTGCTAGCAAATAACCACCTTCGGGAGTAGCTACCATATCCGCCAGAATATCAGCACCATCACTTCCGATGGTTTTATCCTGTTTTTTAGGGAGCCTTTGTACCTGGAAGCTCGTGGTGTATTCCACAGGACTATAGCTATCGTTGCCAGCCTGAAATGCTTTCACTACTACCGTGCCGTACCCGGTAAATCGCAACTGCTGGCCTTTTTGAGTAGCCGGTCCGGAAATAAGCTTAAAAGTAACGGGCAAACCTGAGTTAGTCTTAGCCAAAAGGGTATACGGCGAATTGGTAAGGGCTTGGTCGGGAGGGTAAAAAGTAATAGTTTGTACTTTCTTGTTTGGGATCTGGAGCTTTACTAACCAATAATCATCGTTATTAGCTAAGCGATATTCGTTATTAGTATTGGCCAATAGAATATTACTATCACTAGTAAGCGCTAATTGAGGCCCACTTTCTACATTGGTATCCCAGAGTTTATTTCCTTTAATATCAATTTTTAAGACCCAAATGCTGCCAATACTTCTGCGGATACCCATGTCCCCGCCCCCGGCTGAACGAGAATAGCCGCTCAAAAGGTAACCACCGTCCGGAGTTTTCAGCAAAGAGGCAAGTTCATCTGATCTATTACCGCCATAAGCTTTATCCCATACTTTAGTGCCATCAGCTTTAATCTTAATAATCCAAAAATCCCCTTTTTTATCATAGTTTTCTGTTTCATCCCGGGTAGGTTCACTTCTATCTAAGCTTTTATCTGACTCGGAGATGCCACCCACCAAGTATCCTCCATCAGGTGAAATAGACATTGTAGTGAGTCTATCCTCCGCATACCCTCCGTACGTTTTATCCCATTGCTTTTTTCCCGCGGCGTTAATCTTTATTACCCAATAATCATTACAGGGCTCACTAAATTTATAACAATTACTTTTTCTTGGTTCACTTTTATCGCCGCTTTTATTTGAGTAAGAAGAGCCTCCCAGTAGATAGCCACCATCGGGAGTAGTAATCAAAGAGCTTAGTAAATCTTGGCTATCCCCTCCAAAAGTCTTTTCCCAAACTTTGCTTCCATCTGCATTCAGCTTTGATACCCAATAATCATAAGAACTGGATTCGGAATAAGTAATGCCACCTAAAATAAGACCACCATCGTTGGTTGGCTGTAGAAATGAAAATTCATCTTCACTAAAAGTTTTATCCCAGACTTTGGTACCATCGGGTTTTAACTTCACCATCCAAATACCCGTATGGGAATCCGCTTTATCACCCGATTTGTCGGAATTAGAAAAACCTGTAAGGATATAACCGCCATCATCTGTTTGTTGAATTCTTCTCAATTCATCTTTTTTATTTCCTCCGATAGTTTTATCCCAGGTTTTACTACCATTGACGTTTAGCTTAATTACCCAGTAATCAGTGCTACAGTTCTCGTCAGTACATACTCCCCGGTTGGCTTCGGATTTGTCCCCACTGATATCCGAGTTGGAGGAACCGCCTAAAATATAACCACCATCACTGGTTTGTTGTACGGAAGCTATTTTATCACTTCGGTTCCCTCCATAGGTTTTATCCCACAACTTAATTTGGGCAGTAGAAGAAGTAGTAAATTGAGACCATAACAAGAGCATAAAAACAAATCGAGAGTAGAAAGACAGGAAAGTAAAAAGATACCTACCTCTTAATAGAAGAGATACAGGTGTTTTCATTTTGGTAGGTGTTTAAAAAAGTTCGGCTAATTGAAGAACATCAAAATGAGAACTTGGCGCTTGAGGAAACAGTAAACTAGCCAGGCCACCGGGAAGGGTAAAAGGCGATTAAATAATATTTTTACAGGATTTAATCTACAAAAAATTAAACTGTAAACTAGAAAAAGCAGATCATTTTTTAAATAATGATATTTCTTAAGTTTTAATGCTGAATACAATGCTTTTTATTTCTGTAGTAAGTTCATCCAATATTCCTTAAAAAGCAGATGAATACCCAGCAGTAACAAGTGAGTAGAAACTTAATGAGCTATCAAGAGTTTAGCTGTATGGCTCTTATTTACAGAATTTAAGCGCAGTAAATACATTCCTGCAGGTTGACGACTAGTCTGCCAGTGGATTTTATTATTTTGATTGGCTATTGCTTCTCCTTGGAACAAAGTAGCCCTTTCTTTGCCCTGACTGTCGTATACCTTTACCGTAGCTACTTGCGTTTGCGGCAAAGTAAAACGGATGCTTACCTGGTCTTTAGCTGGATTAGGATAAACTCTAAGTGGACTTAGCTCTGGTTCTATTACCGGCTCTGTCCTAACGATAGCCTCTCTTTCGGCTACAATGGAGGTAGCTTCGGGCGCTACTTTCACCAGCCAATAATCTGTGCCTCCCTGACTTGGTTGGGTTCTATCTCCACTCACTCCCGAATCGGACTTTCCTCCTAACAAATAACCTCCTTCACTGGTCTGAATGACCGCTCTTAGTTCTTCTGCTCCGCTACCTCCTAAGGTTTTACTCCACTCATACTGCCCGTCTTTGTCCGCCTTTACGATCCAGTAATCACTCGAGCCTTGGCTGTCCTGTCGTTTGTTGCCGCTCCGGTTAGAAAACGACTTTCCGGCTAGCAAATACCCGCCATCTTGGGTGGGAATACTGGCTCGTAGTTCATCATCTTTCTCTCCTCCGTAGCGTTTGTCCCACACTTTCTCGCCTGTACTACTTACTTTCAAAAGCCAGTAATCTAAGCCTCCCTGACTATCTCTGGTCTTATCAAATCCGGCCGGAGAATCACTTTGCCCAGCCAGAAAGTAGGTACTTCCGGCTTTTCCTACTGAATAAGCTTCATCCTGCCCTGTACCGCCGTAGGTCTTATCCCAGAGCTGCTTGCCCTCTTTATCTACTTGTACTAACCAGAAATCACTCTTGCCGAGACTGGCTTCCGTCTTATTGCCGTTTTTACCCGACCAAGAACTACCGCCTAGTAAGAATTCACCATCCGCTGTTTGAACAATTCCGCCTAAAACTTCGTCTAAACTGCCGCCATACCGCTGATCCCAGAGTTTCTTTCCGCTGCTGCTGGTCTTGACTAACCAATAATCATTACCTCCCTGACTGTCCTGCGTTTTATCTCCACTTACGGGTGAGTTGCTGTATCCAGCTAAAATGTATTCGCCCGTAGAGAGTTGTAATACTTTCTTTAGCTCATCATAGCCACTACCCCCATAGCTCTTGTCCCACTGCTTCGTACCAGCCTTATCTACTTTTATGATCCAGTAATCCCTATCTCCTCGACTGACTTCGCTCTTATCGCCGCTCTTACCCGACAAAGAACTACCCGCCAGTAAATAACCCCCATCTTTCGTCGGAATAATCCGGTTAAGGTAATCATCACCACTTCCACCATAGCGTTTGTCCCACAGCTTTTTCCCATTCTGATCACTTTTCACCAGCCAGTAATCGTTCTTGCCCTGGCTAGACTGTGTTTTATCGCCACTTACTCTTGAAGCTGAGTAACCTCCGCTGAGATAACCACCATCACTGGTCTTGATAATCGTAGTAAAGCCTTCGTTCCCCGAACCACCATACCGTAGGTTCCATTGTGCGGTAAGGGGCAGGTCTTCTTTTACCTTGACTACCCAGTAGTCGCGTTTTCTAGAATCATACAGGAAAGTAGTATCTAGGGAAGTCTCGGTTTTATCACCTCCAATACTACCCATCGAAGAACCCGCTAGCACATAACCTCCATCCTGAGTAGGTACTGCCCCAACCAGAAAATCTGATTCCCGGCTACCAATGGTTCTATCCCAAAGCTTCGTGCCTTCTCCGTCTATCTTCACCAGCCAGTAATCTTCTGGTAAGAAAATTTCCTGATACCCTCCCCCTTCTGCTGGATACAGGATATCTTGTCCCCTAGTATTTTCGCTCTTTTCGCCCCCTTTATAAGAATCAGAAGTACCCGCTAAGAGATAATTTCCCTCCGGAGTAGAGATAATGGATTTCAGCTTGGAATTACCCGTAAACCCAGAAAAAAAGCCTCCTGCTAAAATACCGCCGTAAATTTTATCCCATACTTTCGTGCCTTTACCGTCTATCTTTATTACCCAATAGTCGTTTAATCCAGAATTAAGTCCGTAATTCAGATTACTATCGGTCTTTTCGGCTCCTTTCTCGGCACTCGAATAGCCCCCAAGTAGGTAGCCGCCATCTGGGGTGACCAGCAGAGAGGTAAGCACGGAACTACCCGCCTGGAAATGGCAATCATCCGGATCTTCAAAAGCACCACAATCTTCGTGTTCGTACGTTTCTTTTATCCCGCCATAGGTTTTATCCCAAAGCTTTGTGCCATCTTCTTTTAGGCTTATGATCCAATAATCTTCAATGCCCCGGCTCGACTGACTTTTATCCCCGCTCTTACCCGAAGCTGATGCACCGCCGACCAAATACCCGCCTTCGGGAGCGACCACCAGGCTAGCGAGTTTATCGGCTTCGCTGCCGCCGTAGCTTCTATCCCACAGCTTCTTACCCGCACCATCTACCTTAATCAGCCAATAATCACTTTTTCCCTGACTGGCCTGACTTTTATCCCCGCTTTTACCGGACCGAGAATTGCCCCCTAGTAAATAACCTCCATCTGGGGTACTTAGTACAGTAGTCAAGTTATCAGCAGCACTCCCGCCGTAAGTCTGATCCCAAAGTTTCTGACCATTCTCGTCTATTTTTACCAGCCAATAATCCGTACTCCCTTGACTCGCCTGGCTCTTGTCACAGGACTTACCCGAAGCCGAGAAACCTCCCAGCAAATACCCGCCATCAGTAGTAGCTAATATGGCAGTAAGACTATCCGCATTATTACCTCCATAAGTCTTATCCCACACTTTCGCTCCCTGGGAATCTATCTTTACCAGCCAAAAATCTCTGGAACCCTGGCCGGAACTACTTTTATCGGCGGTTTTCCCCGAACCCGAATATCCTCCTACTAAATAGCCGCCATCCGCAGTATTTACTATAGCCGTTGCAACATCCGGATTATAGCCACCCCAGGTTTTGTCCCACTGTACTTTCACTAGCTTCTTTTCTTCTACCTCAAAACTTTGCGTAGCTTCGCTTGGATTATAGGTTTCATTGCCCGCCTGAAAAGCCCGGATGGTGACGGTACCCACTCCGGCAACCGTAACAATATTGCCCTTGATTTTGGCCGGACCCGAGATTATTTTAAACGTAACCGGCAGCCCGGAACTAGCCGTAGCCGACAGTTCAAAAGGAGCATCACCGACGGCTCGGTTCAGGAAAATAGTGGGGGCAAAGGTGATATCTTGACCTTGGCGACCCTTATTATTCAGCTTTACTACCCAGTAATCGTCATATCCTTTACTGGCTTGAGTTTTATCACCACTAACGCTGGAAGAAGAAGTGCCCCCCAAAATATAGCCACCATCGCTCGTCTGCTCTAGCGAGGTAAGTTCATCGTCACTATTGCCGCCAATGGTTCTATCCCATTCTTTATTGCCATCGGGGCTTAGTTTTATTATCCAGTAATCACCCCTATAGTATCCACCTTTATTATCCTCCGTTTTATCTCCACTCCGGTTTGACATAGACGAACCACCTAGGATATATCCCCCATCTCGCGTCTGCTAGAGAGAAGTTAATACTTCTTCACCTGATCCGCCGAAGGATTTATTCCAAACCTGGGTGCCATCGGCTTTAATTTTTATAATACCAAAATTAGTAGGATCAGGTTCGTAAAGAGAAAAGACGCCATAACCCACTACGTAGTCCCCATCAGCGGTAATTTGTGGAACAAGTTGCTGACTGGAGAATTGTTCATCTATACTTTTTTCCCAAACTTTAGTACCATCGGCCTTTAATTTAATGAGGGTTAAAATACTTTGAGAATTAACATCACTGAAAGCACTGCCAATTAGGTAGCCGCCATCCGGCGTAATGATTACAGAGGCAAGATAATCGTAATACATCCCTCCATAGGTCTTATCCCATATCTTTTGGCCTTTTCCATCTATTTTTACTAACCATAAATCGCTATAACCTTTGCTAATTTCGGTTTTATCTCCGCTTTTGCCCGAGGAAGAAGTGCCTCCTAGAATATAATCGCCATCTCTGGTTTGCTGTAAGGAAGTTAACTCATCTCCACTATCTCCTCCAATGGTTTTATCCCACTCTTTCGTGCCATCTGCTTTTAATTTTACTATCCAATAATCGGTAGGGTAACCGTATTCACTTTCCTTTCCTTTATTCTCTTCGGATTTATCGCCGGATTTTCCGGAATTAGAAGAACCACCCAACATATAACCACCATCACTGGTAAGTTGAAGAGAAGTTAAATAATCGTCCCTATCTCCTCCAATGGTTTTATCCCACTCTTTGCTGCCATCTGCTTTTAGCTTCACTATCCAATAATCAGAGGTGCAATATTCACCACAGGGTCCTTTATTCGCTTGTGATTTATCATCGCTGATACCAGACCCAGAAGTACCACCTAAAATATAACCGCCATCGCTGGTCTGGTGTACTACTTTAAAATAGTCATTCCTACTACCACCAATAGTTTTGTCCCATACTTTGGTTTGGGCCTGGGAGAAGAAAGTAACTAGCAGCCCTAATAGCAGCAGAAAAGTTGCCTGGCTCCAGGAAGGAAGTAAACCCAGAATAAGTTTACTTTTAAGCAGGATAGGTGTTCTCATTATGATAGGGGTTAGAAAGAAGAAATACTAGTCGCGCATCAGAATAAAACCCTGCTGGAGGAATAGGAGGAAAATAGCTGGGTTGCCGAGAAAGTAAAATGTTACCGGCTCTATATTATAAAAATAGCTGGTAGCTAACCAACCAATAAGCTACTGAAAACCAACGGTAATAACTAACAGACCTAGTAATTAATCCTGCACCGAGGAAGGCATAAAATTAAGCTTGTTGGTCGGATTCGTTTGAAACCCAACTAACCCAAGGTAATTTAACGAGTAAGCAGGAGCTTAGAAATTTGACTTTTACCCAAGGTATGCAGGCGCAGTAAATACATTCCGGCAGCTTGATTCCTCGCATGCCAGTGAAGTTGGTAGAGCTGATTTGCTTGCGCCTGGCCTTGGAACAAAGTAGCTACTTCTCTGCCTTGGCTGTCGTACACCTGTACCGTGGCTGTTTGAGTTTGAGGAATGATAAAGCGAATATTTACTTGGTCTTGGGCCGGATTCGGATAAATCGTTAATGAATGTAGTTCTGCTTCTACTACCGGTTCTGTTAATGGCATGGCTTCCCTTTCCGCTACTATGGAGGTAGCTTCAGGAGTTACTTTCACCAGCCAGTAATCTGTGCCACCCTGGCTAGGCTGGGTTCTATCCCCACTCACCCCAGAATCCGACCGACCTCCCAGTAAGTACCCGCCATCGGAAGTATGCAGAGCCATCCGGTTTTCTTCGTATCCACTTCCTCCAAAACGCTTGTCCCATTGTTTAACCCCCGTACTGCTTGTCTTTACGATCCAGTAGTCACTCGAACCCCAATTCGGTTGGGTTTTATCCCCGCTTATGCCCGATTCGGAACGGCCTGCCAGCAAGTAGCCCCCGTCGGTGGTTAACAGAATGGTACGTAGGCCTTCGTGACCGCTACCGCCAAAGCGCTTATCCCAGATTTTAGTTCCCTCACCATTTATCTTCAGCATCCAGAAGTCTTTACCGCCTTGACTGCTCTGACTAAAGTCTCCCTGGGCACCTGAGGTACTGTGACCGGCCAGAAAGAAGTTACCCGTAGCAGTGCGGGTGCTGCCTAAATCCATCAGGTTATCTTCGCCCGCGCCCCCAAAACGTTTATCCCATAACTTCGTCCCTTTGTCATTCACCCGGACTATCCAGTAATCACTGCCGCCCCAACTCGCCTGGGTCTTATCACCGCTAATGCCCGAAAGAGAACTGCCCCCTAGCAGAAAGCCTCCGTCTAAAGTAAGTGCCAAGGCTTCCAAATTTTCGTTTAAAGAGCCGCCATAAGTCTTATCCCAGAGCTTTTTGCCATTTTTATCAATTTTCATTAACCAGTAATCCTGCTCACCGCGGCTAGCTTGGCTTTTGTCTCCGCTCACGGGTGAGTTGCTCATACCAGCTAAGATATACTCTCCAGTAGCGAGTTGCAGTACTTTTTGGAGTTCTTCTACTCCACTGCCTCCAAAACGCTTGTCCCACTGCTTTACGCCCGTACTGCTTATTTTCACTATCCAGTAATCGCGACTGCCCCGGCTAGCTTCTGTCTTATCTCCTCCATTTCCCGAAAGAGAGGAACCACCCAGCAAGTAACCGCCATCAGAAGTCTGAATGAGTGTATTCAAGTAATCCTCATCTGTTCCCCCGTAGCGTTTGTTCCAGAGTTTTTTCCCATCCTTATCACTCTTCACTATCCAGTAGTCGTTCTTGCCTTGACTCGCTTGACTTTTATCCCCGCTCATCTCCGAAGTGGAATAACCTCCTGAGAGATATCCGCCATCCGAAGTCTTGATGATGGCTGTTAAGTTATCTTTACCCGAACCGCCATACCGCTTCTCCCATTGAACCATACTAGGCAACTCTTCTTTTAGCTTTATTACCCAGTAATCGCGTTTGCCGCTGGCATACTGAAATGTTGTATCTCGGGAAGCCTCTGATTTATCCCCGCCGATGCCGTAAGCCGCCGAAGAACCCGCCAGCACGTAGCCCTCCGGAGTAGCTATTATGGTAGCTAGCTCATCATAATCTTCGCTGCCATAAGTTTTATCCCATTTCTTCGTGCCATTGCCATCAATCTTCACTAACCAATAATCTTCGGCACTTGGGAAAAAGGTGTAATATCCCCCATCCTCAGCCGGATATTCGATAATTTCTCCACATTTACTACCTTCACTTTTATCCCTTCCTTTATCTGAATCGGAGGTACCTGCTAGTAAGTAATTACCGTCTGGCGCTGCTACCATACTGCGAAGAACAGAGTTGCCCGTAATAAAATAACCGGTACTATTATCACTTTTTTCTACGGCAATACCACCGTAAGTTTTATCCCATAATTTTGTCCCTTTACTATCAATCTTTACCTCCCAATAATCTCGTAAATCAGCATTATCTATTGAATAACCTAAGTTGCTATCCGTTTTATCGGCACCTTTATCCGCATTGGAGTAGCCGCCCAGCAGGTATCCTCCATCGGGGGTAAGAAGTAGAGTAGTAAGAACCGAATGACCTATTTCCCTAAGACAACTCCCTTCACAATTGTCTAATTGGTAAGTTTCTGTTATCCCTCCAAAGGTTTTATCCCAGAGTTTGGTACCGTTTTCACTCACACGTACTACCCAGTAATCTTCTACACCGCGACGGTCTTGACTTTTATCGCCGTTCTCATCCGAAGCAGAAGAACCACCTAGCAAAAAGCCACCATCCGGAGTAGCTATTATGGCGGTCAGTCCATCGCTGCTGCTGCCCCCGAAGGTCTTATCCCATAATTTTGCTCCCTGGGCATCTATCTTTACCAGCCAAAAATCCGTAGCAGGGTAACCATTTTGATTAGGGGTTCCCCGGTTCGGTTCACTCTTATCTCCGTTTTTCCCCGAAGAGGAAGAACCGCCGAGTAAAAAGGAATTATCCGGCAAAGCAACCAACGTGGAAAGGTAATCATATTCATTACCTCCTAATGTTTTATCCCAGATCTTTTGCCCGTTGCCATCTATTTTAATGATCCAATAATCGTTTTGCCCGCGGCTTTCTTCACTTTTCTCCCCACTTTTACCTGAACGGGAACGCCCCCCCAACAAATAACCGCCATCAGCAGTAGGTATTAGGGCGGTAAGTTCATCACGGTCATTTCCGCCAAAAGTTTTATCCCAAAGCTTATTGCCCTGCTGATCCACCTTTACCACCCAATAATCAGATCCGCCCCGACTAGCTTCGGACTTGTCACCACTCTTGCCTGACTCCGAGCTACCGCCCAGTAAGTAACCTCCACCCGGTGTAGTCACCATAGCAGTTAGAACATCCGGGTTATAGCCACCCAAGGTTTTATCCCATAAATTAATAGGATTTGTTAGCTCCACAAAAAAAGTTTGGATAGCGGAGGCAGGATTATAGATAGCATTTCCCGCTTGTAAGGCTTCAATCGTTATTATACCCGGCCCGGTAAGGGTTAAAATATTCCCATTCAAAGTAGCTGCTCCGGTTACCACCCGAAAGGTAATAGGCAGATCGGAACTAGCCTTAGCATAAAGAGCAAAAGGTGCATCGCCATAAGTTTTATCCAAAATAGGATTAAAAGTAATATTTTGATTTAACCGGTTGCTACTGTCGAGTTTCACTATCCAGTAATCCGTAGAATTAACAGAACCTTTGTTAGCTTCTGATTTATCTCCCCCTACACCAGAAGAAGAGTAGCCACCTAGAATATAGCCGCCATCAACTGTCTGTTCCAATGACGTTAGTACATCGATTTGATTACTACCAATCGTTTTATCCCAAACTTTCGTACCGGTGGCATTAAGTTTTACTACCCAGTAATCGGCACCTTTTCCTTTAGGAGCTTCGGTTTTATCGCCCCCCATACCAGATAAAGTCCACACTCCCAGAATATACCCACCATCCTTGGTCTGCTGAAGCGAGTATAACTCATCCCAACTATCTCAGCCAATGGTCTTATCCCATTCTTTAGTACCATTGGCACCTATCTTTACTACCCAATAATCCGCATTTCCTCCTTTAGATGCTTCTGTTTTATCGCCGCTGATGCCGGAAAAAGAATAACCACCCACAATATACCCACCATCCTTGGTCAGTTGCAGCGCATGTAAGTCATCCCTACTATTTCCGCCCAAGGTTTTGTCCCAGGTTTTGGTCCCATTAGGTGTTAGCTTTACTATCCAGTAATCATCATCACTGCTACTATCTTTACTAGCTTCCGATTTATCCCCGCTGATGCCGGAGCGAGAATGGCCGCCCAGAATATAGCCCCCATTGCCAGTTTGCTGGACCGAGGATAAATAGTCGGAATCATTTCCGCCCAAAATTTTATCCCAGACTTTGGTGCCATCGGCTTGTAGCTTTATTATCCAGTAGTCGTAGCTGCCTTTACTTGCCTGAGTTTTATCACTATTCTTATTGGAAGAAGAAGAACCGCCCAGGATATAACCGCCATCAATCGTTTCCTGAACCGAAGTTAACTCATCCGAATCGGTGCCGCCAAAGGTTTTATCCCAGGCTTTGCTACCGTTGGCATCCAGTTTTACAACCCAATAATCAGAGTAACCTTTGGCATCTTGCGATTTATCGCCCCCTTTTCCGGATTCAGAATTACCTCCCAGAATATACCCACCATCCTTAGTCTGCTGCAGAGAAAATAAATAATCACTTTTACTTCCCCCAAATGTTTTGTCCCAAGCTTTAGAACCATCCGCATTCAACTTTAACACCCAGTAATCAAAGTTTCCTTTGTTTGCTTGCGATTTATCGATCCCAGGCTGGGAATTAGAAGAGCCACCCAGGATATAGCCCCCATCACTGGTTTGTTGTACGATTTTTAATTCATCTGTGCCATTTCCTCCTAAGGTCTTATCCCAAACTTTAGTTTGGGCGAGAGAGGCGAAAGAAATAAACAACTCTATTAACAGCAACAAGGCTACCCGATACTTGTCAGGTTTTAAGCTGAAAAGAAGCCTGATTTGAAGAAAAAAGAATAAAGTTGTTTTCATTGGGAGATGGTTTTACGGGGTAGAAACACTAACCGGGCATCAGAAGGAAGAACTGGCTGGAAGAAAGAAATGAATCTAACCAGATTGCCGAGAAGGAGAAGACAGAAAGCACCAAAGCAACAAGCTTCTTTTTAAAGAAAAGATGCAGTGAGGCAACTTGGGAATATACCAAAAAATAAATAATAAACCTAATTAGCTACAAAGGTAACCCCATACCTAGCAAGCCATACATTTAGGTTAGCTGACCTAGGTTCTATTACGGAACCGAGACTAGCTAACCATACAAATTAGCATGATCTATTAGCGGGTGAGCAGGAGTTTGGTAGTGTGGCTTGTCCCGGGAGTATGTAGTTGTAGCAGGTATATACCCGCAGCTTTAATACCAACATGCCATTCTACTTGATAAGTTTGATTCGCTTGCGCTTTCCCTTGGAATAAAGTACTAATTTCTCTGCCCTGACTGTCGTATACCTTTACGGTTGCGACTTGTTTTTGGGGTAATGTAAAGCTTACAGTTACTTGCTCCTGGGCTGGATTCGGGTAAACGGTTAAGGAGCGTATCCCCGCTTCAATAATTGGTTCTGCCACCAGTGTTGCTTCTCTCTCGGCCACTATCGCAGAAGCTTCCGGAACTACTTTCACCAGCCAGTAATCACTACCACCTTGGCTTGGCTGGGTTCTGTCGCCACTTACCCCCGAATCGGATTTTCCACCCAACAAGAAACCCCCTTCTTGGGTCTGAATCACGGCTCTTAATTCTTCGGCTTCACTACCGCCAAAAGTTTTGCTCCACTGATACTGTCCCTCTTTATCTGTTTTCACAATCCAGTAATCACTTGAGCCTTGACTATCTTGCCGTTTGTTGCCGCTCTTGTTGGAAAACGACTTTCCGGCCAGCAAGTACCCGTCACCTTGAGTGGGAATACTGGCTCTTAGCTCATCATCTTTATCGCCACCATAACGCTTGTCCCACACCTTTTCTCCCGTGCTGGTTACTTTCAAGAGCCAGTAATCCAAGCCTCCCTGACTATCTCTGGTTTTATCAGCTCCTGCCGGAGAGTCACTCTGCCCGGAGATAAAGTAGTAACTGGTCTCGCCCTGCCCTAAGGAATAGGCTTCATCTTCTCCACTCCCGCCGTAAGCTTTATCCCAAAGTTTATTGCCATTCTTATCTAAGTTAATTAGCCAGAAGTCACTACCGCCCCGACTTATCTCACTCTTGTCGCCACTTTTACCCGATAAGGAGCTGCCTCCTAAAAGAAATCCACCATTTGCAGTTTGGACAATACCGGTCAAAGTTTCATTTAAGCTACCACCATAGCGTTTGTCCCAGAGTTTCTCTCCCTTACTGCTAATCTTAACTAACCAGTAATCATTACCTCCCCAACTCGCTTGACTCTTATCTCCACTCACGGGGGAATTACTGTACCCAGCTAATATGTACTCTCCCGTACTCAGTTGAAATACTTTCTTTAATTCATCCGAGCCACTTCCCCCAAAGCTCTTGTCCCACTCTTCAGTGCCTTCTTTATCAATCTTGACAATCCAGTAATCTCGACCTCCTCGATTGGCTTCTGTTTTAACTCCTCCTTTTCCGGACAAGGAACTACCTACCAGTAAATAACCGCCATCATTGGTGAGAATTATTTGGTTCAGGTAATCATCTTCAGAGCCACCATACCTCTTATCCCAGAGCTTTTTCCCATCTGAATTACTTTTTACAATCCAGTAGTCATTTTTACCCTGGCTTGCTTGGCTTTTATCGCCACTTACTCCCGAAGCCGAATAACCACCCGATAAGTAACCACCATCCACTGTCCTGATAATTGTAGTTAAGCCTTCGTTGCCTGCCCCTCCATAACGCAGGTCCCATTGTGCCGCTAAAGGCAGTTCCTCTTTTATCTTTACTACCCAGTAGTCACCTCTTCCACTTTGACGAGGACTCCAATTTGGCTCACTCCTATCGCCATTGGCATCTGAATCAGAAGTGCCCCCTAGTAAATAATTACCATCCTGAGAAGCCAGTATAGTAGTAAAACTTTCTTGTTCGTTTCCACCTAAGGTCTTATCCCATATCTTTTCTCCTTTATTATCTATCTTTACCACCCAATAATCGCCAAATAATGTACCTCCCCGGTTATGCCCACTTTTATCTTCCCCAACACCCGAAACCGAAGAACCACCCAGAAGATAGCCATTATCCGGAGTAGTTACTAAAGCGGTAAGATTATCAAAATCCTTTCCTCCAATGGATTTATCCCAAATCTTTTTACCAGCAGCATCTATTTTAATTACCCAGTAATCATATCCACCTCTGCTGCCTTCGCTTTTATCTCCGGATTTACCAGAAGCAGAAACACCACCTAGCAAATACCCGCCATCCGAGGTAGTTACCATGGCCCTAAGGTAATCTACACTATGCCCACCTAAGGTTTTATCCCATATCTTATTACCACTCTTATCTATCTTTATTACCCAATAATCTTCCGGATAAGTATCGTTTCCAGTTGGTGTCCCCCAGTTATTTTCACTTTTATCCCCACTCTTACCGGACAAAGAGGTACCCCCCAAAAGATATCCACCAACTGAAGCTACCTCAATTGAGGAAAGTAAATCACTGCCATTTCCACCGTAAGTTTTATCCCATACCTTATTTCCCTTGCTATCTATCTTCACTACCCAGTAATCATATCCATCCCCGATACTACCTGAACCAGATGTACCGCCCAGCAAATAACCTCCATCTGGTGTAGCTACCATGGCTTCCAGGTAATTATTAGATCCATAATTACCGAAGGTCTTATCCCATTCCTTGGTACCATTGCTACTAATCTTAACTATCCAGTAAAGATTACTTGAATCAAAATTGGAAGTTCCACCAATTAGATAACCCCCATCAACAGTGATTATGATACTAGAAAGTGTGGCCCCTAAATCTCCCTTTTCATCTAAGGTTATGTCCCAAATCTTTGTCCCATTCTTATCCATCTTTACGAGCCAATACCCCCTTTTCTCTGCACTTTTATCCCCGCTTTTATGAGAATCAGAGTTACCTGCCAATAAATAACCACCATCTGGCGTCGCTATCATTGCGCCAAGTCGATCATATTTCTCTCCTCCGAAGCGTTTATCCCAAACTTTTGTAACCGGGGCAAGTTTATCCACCAAAATAATTTGGGTAACTTCCGGAGCGGAGTTATATATTCCATTACCAGCCTGAGATGCTTTTACTACAATCTTACCTACACCCGTAAGTTTAAGCGTATTGCCGCTAAGAGCAGCCGGACCAGACACTAGTGAAAAAGTAACGGGCAACCCCGAACTGGCTTTCGCCGAAAGAATAAAAGGAGCATCGCCCAAGGTTTTGGTAATAAGGGGAGTAGAGTATGAAATAGTTTGAGCTTTTTTTTCCTTTATCTTAATTATCCAATAATCCCGATAACCTTTACTGGCCTGGCTTTTATCTCCGCTAATACCTGATTCCGAAGCACCTCCTAATAGATACTCATTCTTCCCGGCTGCTATTAAAGCAGAATGGTAATCGTTGCTATTTCCCCCAAAGGTTTTATCCCACAACTTATTTCCGGTTGCATCAATCTTAACCAGCCAGAAATCATTACCTCCCTGGCCAGCCTCGCTTTTATCTCCTCCTACACCTGAAACAGAACTGCCACCCAGCAAATAACCATCTTGTGTTTTTAAAACAGTTGTTAATACATCGTTCTCTTTACCTCCATATGTTATATCCCACTGCTTTAAACCACTCGCATCTACTTTAATTATCCAATAATCGATACCACCTTTACTTGGTTCGCTCTTAACTTTGCCCGCAGCAGAAGGAGAATGACCACACAGTAAAAAACCACTATCTGAAGTTGGGGTAATGGCAACAAGATTGTCTTCGGTCGAACTTTCACCAAAGGCCTTATCCCATAGCTGTTTACCATCCTTGTCTATCTTCACTATCCAATAATCATTTGGCGTACCGTTACATCGAATCATATTTCCTCCCAGCAAATACCCCCCATCTGCAGTCGGTACAACGGTGAACAGCCTTTGGTTACATCCATCTTTTCTTTTATAAGTATAACTCCATATTTCTTTACCAGAAGCATCTAGTTTAAGCACATTAAATTTTTCGGTTGTATACCCAATAGTTCCGCCTAAAATAAAACCACCATCTGGAGTAGCTAAAACCGATTGAAGCTGGTCATTAATAGACCTCTCAAAACTTTTATCCCATACTTTATTTCCGGAGGCATCTATTTTTACAATCCAATAATCATAGGAGCATTCATAATCATCGCAAAAGTTTTCATTAGGTTCCGTCTTATCACCACTTATTCCAGATTCCGAAAAACCTCCCAGTAAATAACCACCTCCTGGTAAATTTATTAAAGTTGTAAGACGATCGTATCTGTCTCCCCCAAAGGTTTTATCCCATTGTTTTATACCTTGGGCTGATAATTTTACGACCCAATAATCAGCAATTCCTCTGCTGGTTTGGCTTTTATCCTTATCCTTGTCCGATTCGGAAGTTCCGCCTAACAGATAGCCTCCGTCCGGGGTAGCTATCATCACCGATAGTTCATCCGAAAGACTTCCGCCGAAAGTTCTGTCCCAGACTTTAGTTTGGGCTTGCGAATGAAATGCCGATTGTAAAAAAAACAGGAAAATGAATGATAATCGGTTATAACTGATTGGTAATACCAAGATTTGCTGGGGTTGCCGGAGAATAGAAGTACTCATAATGTAAGAGTATTATTAAATGAGGTAATTAAATAATAACCAATCAGAGAAATATAGCCCAACTAAGAATATAGAAGATAGTCTAGCCAGAAAGTTGAGCAGCATTAAACGGCTGTTGAATTGATCCATGTTTTTAAGAAACAGAGCCGCTAAACAACCTAAGACTTTATAAGAAAAAAGAGTTAAAAACTATTCCCCTAAGCAACTAATTACACCTTAAAAATGCACAAGAACTTTAATAATAAGTATCCAATTTTTCATAAAACCCGCACCAAGTAGTCAAATTAAGTAACAGAAAGTTTTCAACGAGAAAGCAAGAGTTTAACAATTTGATTTTTATCTAAGGTGTGCAATTGTAACAGATACATACCCGCAGGTTGGTTACGAGCTTGCCAGTCTATTTTGTAAGTTTGATTTGCTTTTGCCTCCCCTTGGAACAAAGTAGTTACCGTTATACCTTGGCCATCATACACCTTTAAGGTAGCATCTTGGGTTTGCGGTAAAGTAAAACGAACTGTTATTACCTCTGAAAACGGATTCGGAAAACCTTGGAGTACGTTTAGTTTCTCTTTCGACTCAGCTACAATCATTACCTCTCTCTCGGCTACAATAGGCTTAGCTTCGGGAGCTACTTTTACTAGCCAGTAATCACTTCCTCCCTGGCTAGGCTGCGTTCTATCGCCACTCACTCCTGAATTCGACTTACCTCCCAGCAAGAAACCACCATCGTTGGTTTGCAGCACGGCTCTTAACTCTTCGGCACTACTGCCCCCAAAAGTTTTACTCCATTGGTACTGTCCGTCTTTGTCCGTTTTCACGATCCAGTAATCACTGGAGCCTTGGCTGTCTTGCCGTTTGTTGCCACTCATGTTGGAGAAGGACTTGCCGGCTAGTAAGTACCCGCCATCACTGGTCCGTAGACTGGCTCGTAGTTCTTCATCCAACGTGCCTCCAAAGCGCTTGTCCCAGATTTTAGCGCCGCTACTTGTTACTTTAATAAACCAGAAATCTTTACCCCCCTGGCTATCACGGGATTTATCTAATCCTGCTGGGGAATCACTCTGCCCGGAGATAAAGTAGTAACTGGTCTCGCCCTGCCCTAAGGAATAGGCTTCATCTTCTCCACTCCCGCCGTAAGCTTTATCCCAAAGTTTGTTACCATTCTTATCTAAGTTAATTAGCCAGAAGTCACTTCCGCCCCGACTTATCTCACTCTTGTCGCCACTTTTACCCGATAAGGAGCTGCCTCCTAAAAGAAATCCACCATTTGCAGTTTGGACAATACCGGTCAAAGTTTCATTTAAGCTACCACCATAGCGTTTGTCCCAGAGTTTCTCTCCCTTACTGCTAATCTTAACTAACCAGTAATCATTACCTCCCCAACTCGCTTGACTCTTATCTCCACTCACGAGGGAATTACTGTAGCCTGCCAGAATGAACTCGCCTGTACTTAGTTCAAGCACTTTTTTGAGTTCATCCGAGCCACTACCTCCGTATTTCTTATCCCACTCTTTCGTACCGGCTTTATCTATTTTTATGATCCAGTAGTCCCGGTCGCCTTGACTTGTTTCTATTTTGTCACCACCTTTCCCAGACAAGGAACTACCCGCCAATAAATAACCGCTATCTTTGGTTTGTATGATCCGGTTCAGGTAATCATCTTCAGAGCCACCATAACGCTTATCCCAGAGCTTTTTACCGTCTTTATCACTCTTCAAAATCCAATAATCGTTTTTACCCTGACTAGCTTGGCTTTTATCGCCACTTACTCCCGAACTAGAATACCCACCCGATAAGTAACCACCATCCACTGTCCTGATGATTGTAGTAAAGCTTTCGTTTCCGGATCCACCGTAACGCATATCCCACTGTGCCGTTAATGGTAATTCCTCTTTGATCTTGACCAGCCACCAGTCTCCTCTTTGGCTGCCGTTAAGCTCGCGCCCTGATTCACTTTTGTCGCCATTGGCCCCTGATCTAGAGCTACCGCCCACTAAATAACTGCCATCCTGGGCGGCAACTAAGCTAACAAGATTCTCACTGTCATCTCCCCCTAAGGTTTTATCCCATAGCTTTTGTCCTTTCGAATCTATTTTTATCAGCCAATAGTCCCCTGATTGAAAATAAAGGCCACCGCGGTATTCCCCCGTTTTATCTCCTCCAATATTGGAATCGGAATCACCTCCCAGTAAATACCCCCCATCTGAAGTAGGAAGCAGAACAGTAAGTGCATCTGTTTGTTTACTACCAAAGGTTTTATCCCATACTTTTTTACCCTTGGAATTTAGCTTCACTACCCAATAATCTGGAGTGATATTATCAAATTCATCCAGGTTACCTTTATTTCCTTCCGTCTTATCGCCACCCTTATCTGAATAAGAAGAACCACCCACCAGGTAACCGCCATCTGCTGTATTCACCATGGCAGTAAGATTATCAAATTTATCTGCCCCGAAGGTTCTATCCCACACCTTTTTGCCGGTAGCATCTAGCTTCACTACCCAATAATCAGAGAAATAACCATCCTCATTCGGATTATCTTTTTTGTTTTCACTTTTGTCGCCACCTTTATCCGAATTAGAAGAACCACCCACCAGATAACCACCGTCTGGAGTGGCAACTAATGAGGCTAAATAATCATCTTGCTTACCTCCCAGGGTTTTGTCCCAAAGCTTATTCCCCGCTGCATCCACTTTTAGTACCCAATAATCTCTTCCTCCACGAGGAGGTTCGGTTTTATCCTTCCCCTTTATTTCATTAGTAGTCCCCCCTAGTAAATAACCGCCATCCGATGTTGCTATCATTGCTGAAAGAAGAGCCGGCCCCCTAAATTGTCTCTCCCACTCCTTTGTTCCCTCCTTATCCGTTTTAAAAAGATAAAAATCCTGCGATTCATCATCCATACTTAGCAAACCCAAAGAACCACCAAACAAGTAACCGCCATCGGAAGCCATTACTCCTAAAGACAGTCTTCTGTCATCGTTACCACCCAAGTCTTTATCCCATTCTGTCTGACCTTTGCTATCTATTTTTACTATTCTAAATCCGGCTTCCTGGTACATGTATAGTCGGGATATCCCGCCTAGTAAATGCCCACCATCCGAGGTAGTTATTACAGTAGTAAGTTCGTCGTTATACCGCCGGCTAAAGGTTTTATCCCATACCTTAGTAACCGGAATAGAGGGATCAACGAGAATAATTTGAGTACCGTCAAGAGCTGCGCTATAGGTGTTATTACCGGCTTGAGATGCTTTTATCGTGACTTTACCCACTCCAGTGAGAGAAAGCGTATTATTGGTAAGGGTAGCAGGGCCAGATTCAACGCGAAAAGTAACCGGCAAACCGGAACTAGCTTTAGCCAAGAGAATAAAGGGTACTTCTCCGTAGGTTTTGGTAAGCAGAGGAGAATTAAAAGTAATGGTTTGACTTTTTTTATTTGTATCCTCCACTTTCAATACCCAGTAATCATTGCTCCCTTTACTTTCCTGCGTTTTGTCCTCGCTAATACCTTGGCTGGAAGTCGTACCCAATAAATAGTTTTCGTCAGGTGTTACAACCAGAGAAACATGATTGAGGGCATAACCACCGTCACCAAAAGTTTTATCCCAAACTTTCGTTCCATTCTCTTTTACCTTGACAAGCCAACAGCCAGATTTGTCCTCACTTTTGTCGGCTCCTTTACGCCGACTAGAAAAGCCTGCCAATACAAATCCGCCACTAGGCAAAGCTATCATAGCTGTAAGGCTACCGGCACTATAGCTTTTATCCCAGACCTTTTTACCGTTACTATCTAACTTTACTATCCAATATCCACCCTTGGCTTCACTCTTCTCGCCACTTATGTTTGAATTAGAAGAACCGCCAACTAAGTACCCTCCATCAGCGGTAAACAACATAGAATAAAGTTCATCCTTTAATGTTCCTCCTATTGTTTTGTCCCAGAGCTTTTTACCATCAGTATCTATTTTTACTACCCAGTAATCACCCTTATTGTTGAGAATATCCGCCGCATCCCGGCTAGCTTCACTCTTATCCCCACTTATTTCTGACTCTGAAAAACCGCCGAGTAAGTAACCACTATCCTTAGTTACAATCAGGGAGGTTAGTTTATCGTTTTTATTGCCTCCAAATGTTTTGTCCCATATCTTAGTACCATTAGCATCTATCTTAACTACCCAATAATCATAACTACAGTACTGTTCACATCCAGCTCCATTTACTTCACTTTTATCTTCGCCTTCCCCTGAATTAGAAGAACCTCCCAGTAAAAACCCACCATCGGAGGTAGATACCGAAGCAGTAAGGTCATCATAACCTTTTCCCCCAAAGGTTCTATCCCATACTTTATTTCCGTTCGCATCTATTTTCACGACCCAATAGTCTGGAGTATCGTAAAAACTGCCTTGCAAGGTGCCTCTGTTGTTTTCACTCTTATCGCCACTCTTGCCCGAATAGGAAGAGCCCCCCAGCAAATAGCCGCCATCCGGTGTAGCCACTAAAGCATGAAGCTCATCACTACTATTACCGCCGAAAGTTTTATCCCACAATTTATTTCCGTTCACATCTATTTTTACTACCCAGTAATCATAACTCAACGGGTCATTTGATCCTCGCTCAGGTTCACTCTTATCGCCACTTTTACCCGAGTAGGAACTACCCCCCAGCAAATAGCCGCCATCAGATGTAGCCACCATTGCCGTGAAGTTATCCTCTTTATCGCCGCCAATAGTTTTGTCCCACACTTTTGTTTGAGCTCGAGCAAAGAAGCTTATCAGTAGCCATAAAAACAACAAAAGAGTTAACTGAACCCAAAAATGAGGTTTAGCAGCAAGCCCTTCTTTCCTAATTGATAAAGATGTTTTCATTACTGTAAGGGTTTTGAAGAGAAGATAAATACTAATTCAAAATAGGTTTAAAATGCCGTCGGAAAGAAGTAAGAGGAAAATAAGAGGTCTGCTAGACGATTTAACTACTACCACTTCAACCTGTTTTATAGAAATATCTGGTTACTAAAACAACAAAGTAATAAACTGATAAACAGAGATAAAAGCTAAACACATTCTCTTGTCTGGTTCTATTAAACCACCGAGAAACAAAATATAGAAAAGATTGGTAGCCCCGATTCCAATACTCATACCTGTACCAGTTAACTTATTAAATAGCACCTAAATACTTAGCGATGAAGCAAAAGTTTAACAGTATGGTTCTTATATGAAGAATGCAATTGTAGTAGATACATCCCAGCAAGTAGGTTATTAGCTTGCCATTGAAGTTGATAAGTTTGGTTAGCTTGGGCTTGGCCTTGGAACAAAATAGCTGTTTCTCTTCCTTGGCTGTCGTACACCTTTACTGTAGCAGCTTGCGTTTCGGGCAAAGTAAATCTTACCGTTACTTGCTCTTGGGCTGGATTGGGATAAACCGTTAATGAACTTAGTTCGGTTTCTACTACTGGCTCTGTTACAAGCATTGTTTCTCTTTCGGCTACAATAGGATTGGCTTCAGGAATTACTTTCACCAACCAGTAATCACTACCTCCTTGGCTGGGTTGGGTTCGGTCGCCACTTACCCCCGAATCAGACTTACCTGCTAACAAGAAACCACCGTCCTGGGTTTGAATGACGGCTCTTAGCTCTTCTGCACCACTGCCGCCGAAAGTTTTGCTCCATTCATATTGACCTTCCTTGTCGGCTTTCACGATCCAGTAGTCACTCGATCCTTGGCTATCTTGCCTCTTATTACCACTCTTGTTGGAGAAGGACTTTCCAGCTAGTAAGTAGCCACCATCCTGGGTTGGAATACTAGCCCTAAGCTCGTCGTCTTTTTCTCCTCCATAACGTTTATCCCACACCTTCTCACCCGTACTCGTTACTTTTAAGAGCCAGTAATCCAAGCCTCCCTGACTATCCCTGGTCTTGTCCAATCCGGCCGGAGAATTACTTTGCCCGGCCAGGAAGTAGGTAGTGCCCGCTTTTCCCACTGAGTAGGCTTCATCTTCACCGGTTCCTCCGTAAGTTTTATCCCAAAGTTGCTTTCCTTCTTTATCTACAGCAACTAGCCAGAAATCACTCTTACCTCTACTTCCTTCCGTCTTGTTGCCGCTTTTACCCGACCAGGAACTGCCGCCGAGTAAATATCCACCATCCGACGTTTGCACGATCCCTCCTAACATTTCCTCTAAGTTGCCACCGTACCGCTGGTTCCATAACTTCTCTCCCTTACTGCTAATCTTGACTAACCAATAATCATCCCCTCCCTGACTCGCCTGCGTTTTATCTCCACTTACAGGTGAGTTACTGTAACCTGCTAGAATGTATTCTCCCGTAGAGAGTTGTAGCACTTTCTTGAGTTCATCCGAGCCACTTCCCCCATAACTCTTATCCCACTCCTTATTTCCTTGCTTGTCTATCTTGACAAGCCAGTAATCCCGATCTCCTTTATTAACTTCCGTTTTGTCGCCACCTTTCCCGGACAATGAACTACCCGCCAGTAAATACCCTCCATCTTTCGTCGGGATAATCCGGTTGAGGTAATCATCTGATGTGCCTCCATAGCGTTTGTCCCACAACTTCTTACCGTTCTGATCAGATTTCACTATCCAGTAGTCGTTCTTGCCCTGACTAACTTGACTTTTATCCCCACTTACCCTAGAAGCCGAATAGCCTCCCGACAAGTAACCTCCATCCGTAGTTTTAATTATCGACGTAAAACCTTCATTACTTGAACCACCATATCGAAAGTCCCATTCGGCTGCTAATGGAAGTTCTTCTTTTAGCTGTACTACCCAAAAATCTCCCTTTAGAGTAGGACCAGTATCTCGGGTAGGTTCACTCTTATCACCGGTTGCGCCTGAATAAGAAATGCCTCCTAATAAATAATAGCCTTCCCGGGAAACAATTAGTGCTGAAAGCTTATCAATGTTATCTCCTCCTAAGGTTTTATCCCATAGCTTTTTACCACTATTATCTATTTTTACAACCCAATAATCACCGGAATTTTGGCCTCCACGGTACTCCCCAGTTTTATCTTCACCGATACCCGAAGAAGAAGAACCACCTAACAGAAAGCCCCCATCTACAGTGGCTACTACTGTTGCTAACCCGTCGCTAGCATTACCACCAATAGTTTTATCCCACACCTTTTTACCCTGACTATCAATTTTCACTAGCCAAAAGTCTGATGTTGAGTAACCATTTACATCTGGCACACCTTTATTAACTTGGCTCTTGTCGCCACTTTTACCTGAGTTTGAGGAACCTGCTACTAAATACCCCCCGTCCGGAAAAGCTTTAATCTCTGAAATGCCATCACTCTTATCACCACCTAAGGTTTTGTCCCATATCTTTTTACCCTGGGCATCGATCTTGACTAACCAATAGTCGGTAGAAGGTGAACCATACTCATCCAACCCACCCTTATTAGGCTCACTCTTATCCTTGCCCTTACCCGAACTAGAAGAACCACCCAGTAAATAGCCTCCATCTGAAGTTACCAGCAGAGTGGACAGGAAATCATAATCATTCCCCCCGTAGTGCTTATCCCAAACCTGATTGCCCTTAGCATCAATTTTTACTACCCAATAATCATATCCATCACCCGCCACAGCCGTACCAGACTCCCCACCCAACAGGTAACCTCCATCTGGCGTAGTTACTAGAGCACCCAGGTAGTTGTTATCAGAGCTAGCAAAACTCTTCTCCCATTGCTTAGTACCATTACTACTAATTTTTACTACCCAATAAACATTACTAAAATCGAAATAGGCAGAACCTCCCAGTAGATAGCCTCCATCTGGGGTGACTATCATACTTGATAGACTATTTCCCAGATCCCCCAAAACGCTTAAGGTTACATCCCATATCTTCTTCCCATTTTTATCTATCTTCACTAGCCAGTAACCACTTGTAGCATCACTTTTATCATCTTCTTTACCAGAATTAGAATCTCCCGCTAACAAATACCCACCGTCCGGGGTGGCTACCATACTTACAAGTTTGTCATACGTTTTTCCTCCATACCGTTTATCCCAGAGTTTAGTAACAGGAGAAGAAGGATCCACTAAAATAGTTTGAGTAACTTCGGGAGCCGCAGCGTAAGTAGCATTACCTGATTGAGTAGCTTTTACTATAACTTTCCCTACGCCGGTAACTGTGAGATTATTATTTTTAAGAATGGCTGGACCTGAAACTAACTTAAAAGTTACGGGCAGACCCGAACTGGCCTGAGCAGAAAGGATAAATGGAGAATCGCCCAAGGATTTTGTAATAAGAGGAGTTGGTATGGTAATGGTTTGTCTTTTTTTATTGATATCGGTAACATCCTCTATTTTTAAGGCCCAAAAGTCATAGGAACCCCGACTGGCTTCACTTTTGTCCCCACTAATACCTAAAAAAGAAGTCCCCCCTAATAAGTACCCCTTATCCTTATTGGTTACTAAAGATCCTAATTGAAATGAATTCCAAATACCTTCTACACTTCCGAAAGTTTTTTCCCATACTTTGGCTCCATTCTCTTTTATCTTAATTAACCAATATCCATTTTTATCCTCACTCTTATCGCCCCCTTTTTTCCTGTTAGAAGTTCCCGCCAGTAGGTAACCTCCATCCGGCGTGGATACTATATCGGCAAACATATCGTAGGTACTGCCACCGTAGCTCTTATCCCACACCTTTTCACCATTGGCTTTTAATTTCACTATCCAATACCCGGCATACGAGGTACTCTTGTCTTCATTCTTCCCCGAACCGGCAGAACTGCCAAGCAAATATCCCCCATCCGCTGTTGCCAACAACCTAGTAAGGTTATACCCTCCACTTAAAGTTTTATCCCAAAGCTTTTTACCTGTAGCATCTATCTTTATAACCCAATACCCCGACTTTTCTTCACTCTTATCGCCGCTCTTATGCGAATCGCACCTTCCACCGAGCAGATATCCCCCATCCGGGGTAGCTAACAAGGCAGATAACCAGTCGATATTACTTCCCCCAAACCGTTTGTCCCAAACTTTGGAACCATCTGCTTTTATTTTTACCAACCAAAAATCACTAATACCTCTAGATGGCTCCGATTTATCCCCGTTCTTACCTGTTTCGGAAAGACCGCCCATTAAATAGCCGCCATCCAAAGTAGCCACAATGGAGGAGAGTTCATCATCGTCATCGCCACCAATGGTTTTATCCCATATTTTTTTGCCGTTAGCATCTATTTTCACTATCCAAAAGTCGGCAGGAATATATCCATATTCATCTAGTGTTCCCTTATTACTTTCACTTTTATCTCCACTCTTCCCTGAATGGGAGGAACCGCCTAGTAAATACCCGCCATCCGGAGAAGCCACTATGGTCGCAAGTTCTTCCGAATTATCTCCGCCGTATGTTTTATCCCAAATTTTCTGGCCTTTACTATCTATTTTTACCACCCAATAATCGCCTTTATTATTAGGAATGTAGTTCTTCTTATCTCGGCTATCTTCACTCTTATCTTCTCCTTTATTCGACAGAGACGAACCACCCAGTAAGTAGCCTCCATCGGCCGTAGCTACTACAATGGAAAGTTTATCTTCATTTTTTCCACCTATTGTTTTATCCCAGACTTTGTTTTGGGCTTGAGAGGAGAGAATACTCAACAAGAAGAATAATAGTATAAAAACCACCGGGAACCAGGCAGGTTTTAAATTAGAAAAGCCTTCATGGATAGTTAGAAAAGATAGAGGTGTTTTCATAATTGAGGATAATTGCAAGCAAATAGAAAATACTTATTCAACAAAAGAACACAAACCCAATTTGAGGAAAGAAGGAGACCTAACCAGATTGCCGAAAAGATGGAAATATTTATAAAACTACTGCCCATTCAAAGAACACTCAGCAGTAAAACAACTTTGTAATATACTAAAAATTAATAATATAGCACAATTATATACTAACTCATAATTATCAGAATGCTTCTTAAAAATAAGCTAGCTAACCTGGATTCTTTACCTATATCCAGATTAGCTAACCATAGAAAATAACGGGTATTAACGAACAAGCAAGAGTTTAGTAAAGCGGGTCCTCTCCGAAGTATGCAGTTGCAGTAAATACATTCCTGCGGGTTGATGATCTGCTTGCCATTGCAGTTTATAAGTTTGTTTCGCTTTTGCTACTCCTTGAAACAAAGTGGTTATACTCCTACCATGACTATCGTAAATCTTCACCGTAGTTGTTTGTGATTTCGGCAAAGTAAAGCTTATAATTACCTGGTCTTTGCCTGGGTTAGGATAAGCTGTAATTGGACTTAGCTCCGTCTCTTTTACCGGCTCTGCCATAACAATGGCTTCTTTCTCGGTAATAATAGATATTTTCTCAGTCGCTACTTTCACCAGCCAATAATCCGTTCCTCCTTCGCTGGGCTGGGTTCTATCGCCACTCACTCCGGACTCGGACTTTCCTCCTAACAGAAAACCACCTTCCTGAGTCTGAATAACGGCTCGTAGTTCTTCTGCCCTGCTACCACCAAAAGTTTTGCTCCACTCGTACTGTCCTTCTTTATTGGCTTTCACGATCCAGTAATCACTCGACCCTTGACTATCTTGCCGCTTATTACCACTCTTGTTGGAGAAGGACTTTCCGGCTAATAAGTACCCGCCATCTTGGGTCGGAATACTGGCTCTTAACTCATCATCTTTACTTCCCCCATACCGTTTGTCCCACACCTTCTCTCCGTTACTACTTACTTTCAACAGCCAGTAATCTAATCCTCCTTGACTATCTCGCGTCTTATCTAATCCAGCGGGGGAATCACTCTGCCCGGCTAAGAAGTAAGTACCCCCAGATTTTCCTACTGAGTAGGCTTCATCTTGCCCTGTACCGCCATACGTTTTGTCCCAGAGTTGATTGCCATTCTTATCTACTTGAACCAACCAGAAGTCACTCTTGCCGCGACTTAATTCGGTCTTATTCCCGCTCTTGCTCGACCAGGAACTACCTCCTAGTAAAAAGCCATCATTCGCCGTCTGAACAATACTAGCCAAAACTTCGTCTAAGCTGCCGCCATACCGTTGATCCCACAGCTTCTTGCCCGTGCTACTGATCTTGACTAACCAGAAGTCGTGCTTACCTTGGCTAGCCTTCGTTTTATCTCCACTCACCGGAGAGTTGCTGTTCCCGGCTAATATGTATTCTCCCGTGGAGAGTTGTAAGACTTTCTTGAGTTCATCTATGCCACTGCCACCATAGCTCTTGTCCCATTCTTTAGTACCTTGCTTGTCTATCTTTACTAGCCAGTAATCCCGGTCTCCATGACTAGCTTCTGTCTTATCACCTCCTTTTCCCGACAAAGAACTACCCGCCAGTAAATACCCCCCATCTTTCGTCGGAATAATGTGGTTGAGGTAATCATCACCACTTCCACCGTAGCGTTTGTCCCATTCCTTTTTCCCGTTCTTATCAGATTTGACAATCCAATAATCATTCTTGCCCCGGCTACTCTGACTTTTATCCCCGCTTACTCCGGAAGTTGAATAACCACCCGATAAATAACTACCATCAGAGGTCTTGATTATGGTAGAAAAGCCATCATTGCTGGAACCACCGTAACGCATGTCCCATTGTGCCGTTAATGGCAGTTCCTCTTTTACTTTTACCAGCCAAAAATCTCGTTTATCCAATGCGTATTGGCTATTGAAATCACGGGAAGCTTCTGTTTTATTTCCCCCAATACCACCCGCCGAAGAACCGGCTAATAGATAACTACCATCTGGAGTAGGTACAATTGCTGTCAGCTCGTCGGTATCTAAACTTCCGTGGGTTCTATCCCATTTCTTCGTGCCTTCACCGTCAATCTTAACCAACCAATAATCTTCTGCTCCCGGTTCAAAGTACCCTGCACCGGAAGTACCCGCCAACAAGTAATCGCCATCCGGCGTAGGGATAATGGAGGCAAGCGTGCAATCAACCGGGCCATTATAGATCTTATCCCACACTTTCGTACCCGTACTGTTTATTTTAACTACCCAATAATCTTCGCTATCGAAATAATAATTATCATCATGTACATCCTGATTATCTTCGGTCTTTTCTGCCCCGTACTCGGCACTGGAATATCCCCCTAGCAGGTAGCCGCCATCCGGGGTAGCGAGCAAGGCCGTCAGAATAGATTTACCTAATTCGGTAACACACTGTGTCGGGTCTTCATAAGGGCAATCTCCCCATTTATACCTTTCTTTTACGCCACCTAAAGTTTTATCCCACAGCTTAGTACCATCTTCTTTTAAGCGCACTATCCAATAATCTTCCAAGCCTCGGCTCACCTCGCTTTTATCCCCGCTCTTCTCCGAAGCCGAAGAACCACCGATAAGGTACCCGCCCCCTTTCGGAGCACCTACTATTGCTGTCAAATTATCCGTTTCGCTCCCGCCAAAGCTCTTATCCCAAACCTTCCGGCCTTCAGCATCTACCTTTATCAGCCAGTAATCACCACTTCCCTGGCTTGCCTGGCTTTTGTCGCCACTTTTACCGGAGTAAGAACTGCCGCCTAATAAATACCCGCCATCTGGAGTAACCAGTAAACTAGTCAGGTTATCCGCCGCACTGCCACCATACGTCTTATCCCACAGCTTCTGACCAGTCGCATTTATTTTTACCAGCCAAAAGTCCGTATTTCCCATGCCCGGTTGGCTTTTATCCCCACTCTTACCCGAAACCGAGGAGCCACCCAGCAAATAACCGCCATTTGGCGTAGGAAGAATGACAGCAAGATGATCTGCCTCATCTCCACCGTAAGCTTTATCCCACATTTTTTTACCCTGACTATCGAGTTTTACAAGCCAAAAATCTGACGGGTAGTAACCTTGTTCATTGGGAGTTCCCTTGGCATCTTCACTCTTTTCGCCGGTTTTGCCCGAAAGGGAAGATCCGCCCACTAAATAACCTCCATCCGGGGTAGGAACCATGGCGGTAAGCTTATCGGGTTTATTCCCACCCATGGTTATATCCCACAGTTTCTTGGTTGGAGGCACGAAGAAAGTTTGCTTGGCGGTAGCTGGAATATAAGTAGCATTACCGGCTTGTAAAGCTTCTATAATTACTTCCCCTACTCCCGTAATGGTGACGATATTTCCCTTGACCGCAGCGTTCCCGGATATTACGCGAAAGGTAATCGGCAACCCAGAGCTGGCTTGAGCGGTAATGGCAAAAGGCTCACTGCCAAAAGTTTTATCCGGAATAGGAGAAAAGGTGATACTTTGATTTAATCGGCTACTATTATCCAGTTTTGCTAGCCAATATTCCGACATATTTGTATTAGACCAGGAACGTCCTCCCAGAAGATACTCCCCATCACTGGTAAGTTGCAAACTAGTTAACGAATATTGCCCATTATCACTAATGTTGGTATCCCATACTTTATTCCGGTTAGCATCTAGTTTCACCATCCAGCTTCCCGCCAGGATATACCCTCCATCGCTCGTTTGCTGCGCCGAGAATAAGCCTTGATCACTTGCTTCCCCTATAGTTTTATCCCAAATTTTGTGACCATCAGCCTGCAGCTTTACAATCCAGTAATCATCATTTTTAGATGGTTCGGATTTATCTCCCCCTATTCCGGACCAGGAAGTACCTCCCAAAAGATAACCACCATCCTGAGTTTGCTGCAGCGAATTCAGCCGGTCAGCACCGTAACCACCAATTGTTTTATCCCAAACTTTACGGCCATCTGCCTGTAGCTTTACGATCCAATAATCATCAAGACAGTAACCTTGGTTGCATTTACCCCGGGGATTTTCCGATTTATCACCGCTAGTACCGGATCCAGACTTACCACCCAGAATATAGCCACCATCACTGGTCTGCTGCATCGAAGTTAAGACATCAGAACTAACTCCGCCAATTGTTTTATCCCAAGCTTTCGTACCATTGGCATTCAGCTTCACAATCCAGTAATCATACATTCCTCTAGAAGCTTCTGTTTTATCACCGCTCTTACCCGAGTAAGAATAACCTCCCAGAATATAGCCTCCATCACTCGTTTGCTGCAATGAAACTAATCGGTCATCATTGTCGCCACCAAATGATCTATCCCAGGCTTTGGTGCCATTGGCCTTTAGCTTTACTACCCAGTAATCACTGGTAGGATTACCATTTTCATCTAACTCCCCTTTTTTAGCTTCTGATTTATCCCCACCTTTTCCAGACCAGGAATAACCGCCCAATATATACCCGCCATCACTCGTTTGGTGTACCGAGGTTAACCAGTCTGCCTTTTCCCCGCCCAAGGTTTTATCCCATACTTTGTTTCGGTTGGCATCTAGCTTTACTACCCAATAATCATAATCACCTCGGCGGGCTTCTGTTTTGTCACCACTAAGGAGGGAGTTAGAACTACCTGCCAGAATATAACCCCCGTCACTGGTTCGTTGCATGGAATTTAAGTTATCCTCCTTACTACCACCAAAATTATTTTGCCAGAGTTTGCCTTGACCTTGGGTGGAGAAAGTAACCAATAGCCAGAAAAGTAGCATAATAGCTGTCCAACCTGCGGATAGAGGTAAACTAGAAATACTCTTACTTCTATAAGGCATGATCATACTAATGTTAGATTAAATTAAAAAAAGGCTAAAGGAAATAGCAAAATCAGAATCCAGTTGGAGTTAATGGTATAACCTCAGTAGATATTCGGGAGAGCGAATGAAAGTACCAATAAGGTAGATTTGTTTAAAGAGAAGCGGTCAGCTAAATACCTAGGGAATATACAAAAAAATAAAAGATATAACTTAATCAGTAGGTAGTTATTTTTGCGTTAAGAAAATTCTGATATTTAGAAATCCATTGAACCTGCCACAACCTTGTCCAAGGCCTTAGTCATATACCCAGTGATGGGATTGATAGAAAATTGGTTCATGCCAATTAATGGAAAATACCCTAGAGTTTCTCCTTCCCCTAACTCCCTTAAGGTAGCTTAACCATTGTAAAAACTGGTGCTTAAATTCCCGATTAAAAAGTGGTATAAGTATAAACCTACATATATGTAGGTTTATACTTATACCACTTTTTAATTTCCATCCAGTACCGATATTTTATGCGTCTGATTCCGAGTCAGACCAGTTGTTTGTCTACCATGCTGACCAATCCTCATCCCAGACTTAAGGGTAATTTCCCAGACGGGAATTAAGCGTTTTCTTACCTGCATGATAGCACGCACAATTCAAGCCAGCATTTCCCTCTGGTAGTACATCTTAGAAGTAGCTTTCTATAATTCTGTACACGCGCGTGAAAGTAGTATCCCCTCTCCCCAGATTTCTTTTAACTGTTCTCTATTATCATAATCCTCTCCACCGTAATATATATATTAGATAGCTATCGCCGAGAGGTACCCTCTGGTAAAGTGCCAAAAAATTTTGTAAAAAAATTTTTACCCAGAGTGTATTCACGCGTATTAGGTACCCCTTACCCCTCCCCCGGGTACCTTTGGAAAACCGACCTCCCCCCCTCCTGAACCAGTGTTCACTTATAAATCATTCAGCTATGGTTCAAGTTTTAAAAGTTCAAAATGTTACTCCTCTCGAAGGAGAAGCCTCCTACCTCGTGGATGTCCGGCAAGGAGCCGAGATGGTGTCATGCCTAAGTACCGGTGACCGGGTAGCGGTCCAGAAAAGATGTCAGGCTCAGGTTACCCGGCAAGTTATGGATACCATGACTCTGGGGCAGAGATTACCCGGCCATGTAGTAAAAGTTAAAACGGCTCCCTACTACTTTCGGAAACCTGCCTTGGGCAAGCGCCTGCTCGTTGATGTGGCCTATGCCTACCAACCGGAACGTCACGGTCCTGTATTAGGTCTGACCCGCTTAGGAGAACTACCCGGCTAATTTCTCCTGCTCTCCTTACTCTTACTTTCCGGATAGTAGCCCCAAGCTGCTATCCTTTTTCCTTTTCTACACGCGCACTATATCGCTATCATTCTTATGGAACTACAAATTGCTCAACGCAGCCAGGCAAAGATTCGCCTGTGCCTGCAAGGACCGGCGGGTGCCGGTAAAACTTACAGTGCCTTACTTGTGGCCTATGGCCTCTGTGGCGACTGGTCCAAGGTTGCCGTTATAGACACGGAACATTACTCGGCCTCCCTTTACAGCCACTTAGGCGAATATAAGGTACTCCCTTTAGCGGAACCTTACTCTCCGGAACATTACCAGGAAGCTGTACAAGTTTGTGAAAGCGCCGGCATGGAGGTCATTATTTTGGATACCATCTCCCTGGAATGGCAATTCCTCTTGGATTACCACGCCTCTTTGAGCGGCAATAGCTTTACCAATTGGAGCAAGGTTACGCCCCGGCACAATCACTTTGTCAAAGCCTTGCTGCATTCTCCCGCTCACATTATTGCCACGGCTCGCACCAAGCAGGACTATGTGCTCAGCGAGAAGAACGGCAAGCTGGTGCCGGAGAAAGTAGGCCTGAAAGCCATTCAACGCGATGATCTGGATTACGAGTTTACTTTGGTCTTTGACCTGGATACCAAAAACCAGGCAAGTGCTTCCAAAGACCGGACGAGCTTATTCCAGGGCAAACCACCTCACCTATTAACAGCAGATACCGGTCAACAAATTCGGAACTGGTGTGAGCTGGGTAGCCCGAGTGAAACCGAACCCACGATTCGGGAGCAAATTGCCCTATGTACCTCCTTAAAAGAACTCTCGGCACTGTATCACCGCTACCCCGAGCAGCAGGTGTACCTGAAAGCCGAATACCAACAGCAAAAATTATCTATTCTCAAAAGTACCCTAACGCAAAATCATTTAACCACATCTAATTTAAACCGAAATGGAAAACAGCATCATTCCCATTAACTCCTATCCCAGTAGACGTATGAACCCCACCGTAGTATTGGAACAATCTTCCAGTTCCCGGGCGTTTATCGAAGCCAACACCCTGGCGGTAAGCTTAGCCGAAATCCAGCACAATCATCTGATACCCGTCTTTGTCAAAGACAATGAACCGCTCATTAGCCAATCTGATTTCATTCAAACCATCGTAGAAGCCGTCTCTGATACATTCCAGGGCGAGCCGATTCTCGAGCCCCAAATTAGAGTGTCGCACCCGATTAAAGGCCGTATTCCGGAAGCCAAAGATAAACCAGCCAGCCAGTTGCAGGATTGGGAACGCACTCTCTACTACGAACGCATGATGTTCTGTGTGGAAATACCCACCATCCTGGATGTCATTGACGGGAATACCTTAACCTTGCTAGTGGGAGGAGTAAAAGCCTATAACCTGGATAACCTTTACAACAAGAAAGGAGCCATGGAGCACTTCAAAATCTTCATAGGTTTTCAGAATACGGTTTGCACCAATCTTTGTGTTAGAACCGATGGATACTTCAGTAATTTAAAGGTGACGAGCCTGGAACAGTTGCGAACTGGTATTTACCGGGTACTAGATAGCTATGACCAACACCAGCACTTAAAACAGCTGCAAACTCTAACCGATTACTCCTTGACGGAACAGCAGTTTGCCCAACTACTAGGCCGGTGCCGCATGTATCCGTATTTACCCGCCGAAGAAAAGAAACAGATACCCGCTTTGTCGTACGGCGATACCCAACTCGGAGCCGTGTGTAAGGACTACTATAAGGATGCGAGCTTCTGCCGCCAGGAAGATGGCAACATCAACTTGTGGCGGTTTTATAACTTGTTCACAGGGGTAAATAAGTCTACCTACATTGACCAATTTCTGGATCGGTCCGTGAACGCCTTCGATTTTACCAACAAGGTGCAACAAGCCTTAAGTGGCGGGAGCACCAGCTGGTTTTTAAACGGATAAAAGTTAAACCTTTCTGATTTACATTTTAAAGATTTATTCACCGCCCATCCTTGTCCCATAGGATGGGCTTTTTCATTAGTAGGAAAGCATGAACAAAAAAATAAATACCGTGCGGGAAATCCGCCTGCAATACCGTTCTAGGATAACAAGAGAAGCGCCAGTGATTACAACTTCGGAAGAAGCTTACCAGGTACTAAAAAATTACTACGATCCGGATTATCTAGGCATCCGGGAGGAGATTATTATCCTCTATCTGAACAATGCCAACAAAGTACTGGGCGTATACAGAGGATTTAGCGGCGGAATGACCGCAACCGTGGTGGACATCCGGTTGATTCTAGCGGTGGCCCTCAAAGGCCTGAGTACCGGCATTATTATTTCGCATAATCACCCTTCGGGTTCGCTCACTGCTTCGGAGGCGGACAAAAAGCTGACCCACCAACTAAAGAAAGCGGGGGAATTATTCGGGATAAAAGTGCTGGACCATGTTATTGTATCGCCGCAAGGTACCTTCCTGAGCTTTGCCGATGAGGGTTTGCTATAAGGTAAAATCCATCCGTTTCTTATCCCGGTTTTCTGTACGTGAACAGCAAAACTGATCATCTCGTCATGAATTTATCTTGCCATTACATACATTTAGTAAAAGGAGTAGGTTTAAATCAATATCTTATTTATTTAAACCTACTCCTTTTACTCTATTTTACATAATGCTGGTTATAAGAAAACATAAATAGACAGCAGTAAAGGTTTTATTTCCCATATAAGTTGGCTGAATTCGCCCTAAAATAAACTTACCAAACCGCGTACCCGTTCCAGATCATGTGCAGGATCATCGGAACTAGTAAAGAACGGGAAGAGTAAAGGGATAGACCTAGTAGCAAACCATTGCCAAAAATTAATATGATTATCTCCCAAGAATATTCCATGTGAATCCCGGCCCAAACACTGGTAATTAGTACTAAGCTTATCCCACGATTAAGGCCCGTGCGGTTAAGCCGGATCAATAACAACCCCCTAAATAGCATTTCCTCGGCCAGCGGGCCCGCTATAACTACGGCGAAGACCCGGGTGATAGAAGTAAATAAGGATTGCTGTTGCCAGGTTTGAAAATTCCAGTCTCCCCGCCAGTGCCAGAAGTAGTCTGTGCTGAGCATATAAGTCCCAAAAACCAAAATCCAGAACAGGAGAATCTTAGGAGGGGGAAGCACTAATAAAAGGTCCTTTTGCCAGGAATAATGTAGCTTTCTCCGGGCAATAAAGGAAACCAGCACGATGGTTACCAGCGGTAACAATACCTTCCACAACGGATGAGAAAAGTTCAGCATAACCTCTTTAGATTAGCTGTTTTAAGTTTGGGTTCATCCGGGAAAAGGAATAAAGCAATGGGACGAGTAAGGGCTTTATAAGGGGGCATCTTTCTGATGGTTGAGTTTCCAAAAGTGCCTCTTCGCTACTGGAAAGTATTTATCCAATCCTGCTAAATTGCTGCCGGTACTGCAAGGGGGATAGATGATAGTATTTCTTAAAGGCCTTACTAAAGCTATAGATATCCTCAAATCCCACGGCCAATGCAATCTCGCTCACTGACCAGGCTTCCTGTTGCAAGAACCCAGCGGCTTTCTCTAACCTTTTTTGGGTTTGGTACAAATGGGGACTCTGTCCAAATGCTTGTTTGAAGGTCCGGAAGAAGTGAAACTCGGATAAAGCTACAATGGCTGCTAGCTGCGAGATCTTCAAGTTTTCGGGCGTCTCATCTAACAAAAGCTTAGCGGCTTGTACCCGCTTAAAGAGTTCTCTTTTAACGGCGGGCCTTTTGGCCGGCAGGTTAAAAGCCTTTTGGGTCAGGTAGCGATGAGCCAGTAAAAGTTCTTGGGCGAGTTGGAGGTAAAGTTCCTGCCGGGGAAGTTGCAACTCGCTTTTAGCGAGATTTAAGTATTTCTCCAATTTTTGCAGAATTGACTGTAAAGAGTCCTGAGTATAAACACCTTCAAAAAACTCCCATTTACTTGTCGCTGATGCAAAAGGATTGTCCAGAAGATCTATTTCCGGGAGTTGGTAATTGCGGGCCACATCGGCCAGGAAAGCTTCCGTTAAATAGACGCCAAAAGCCGTTACCGGAACCTGGCTGTATGGAATGGAGACGTGAAAAGATTGGGCCTGATTAATGATCAAATACTGCTTAGCCCGCACGGGAAGGGTCTTGTTCTCGAGCGAATAATGTTCCGTTCCGGTAAGCACATAATTGAGGATGACGGCCGTGGCACAGCCGGTATGTTCGAATTGCTGAACGGAGGAGTACAAGACTTTACTGCCTTCCCCGTTGGTACTGACTTCCGAAATGATGTTGCTCGTCATAAAAGGTTCCCTACTATCCGCTGCTGGAAGGTACTTTAAAAATAGTTACTTTCTCGCAGGAATACCTGCTTTCTAATTGCTAATTTAAGGAGGAGCAGAACTATGTTTAAAGCAACCTTTTTTTCCCGGAGAGAGGGATGAGCTTAGAATTACTTTATATAACTGTACTTATATGACCAAGGCAGTCGAGCAGGAGGGAAGCGTTAATGGGCCGAAGCTATGTTGTGGTAAAGCTGCCATATAGGTAGTATTAGGAAACGTTTCTTCACATCTTCTTTCTATCAATTCTTAAGCAGAACTCGCCTTGTTTGATTTCCATTATTAATCCCGTGGGGGTGCGGATCTGCCCTTCAAAGGTTCCTTTCAGTACGTCATTGGTCCGATTGGTAACTATGACTTGGAGAGGATCCGCACAGGTTACACCCAAATAGTTGTAACGATCCGTGGCACTAAACAAAGTATCCAGCTGGTGGGTACGATCCAGAAGCACTAAACTACTTTGTTGGGGATAGGCTTTCTTGTCATACCTCATCGGAGTAACCATTTGATCTAATGGGGTGCCATTGATGTAAATGTGGCATTCCCGTGAGCCCAGGGAAGGAATGATTCCTCGTCGAATGAGGTTAACCTGATTTAATCCTTGCGCATCCATTGATCCCAACTCATCGAAGAAATACGTATTACCCGTCTCTTTGCCGGCATAACCTAGGTGATCAAATACCACAAATTCGGAATTGAAGTAGCCTTGAATATAACCCTGAGGCTCCACTATTTCGTCAGCCGGTTTAGAACAAGAAGAAAAAAACGTGAAGAAAATTAAGCAGAATAAGTAGAGGCGTTGCATATAGGATGGTAAAAGGCAATAGTTTTTGGTGGCTAGCTAGTAGGTGTCCGTTAATATAACGCCTATCCAACTAAGGGAAGCTGGATAGGCGTTATAATGTAATAAATATACTATATATATATTAATTAATATGCAACAAACAAAAATGATAAAGGGTGATTTTTAAATATCTTATTAAAGTACCAGAAAAGGAATCTGAAAAAATCATGCTTAGAACGCAGGAAAAAGTATTTCTCTGATAACGACTTATATGTTAAATAGAAGTGTTTTCTGAGTTAAATACAATTCATAGTTTGTAACGTCAACTAGCGGTCTTTTATTCCAGCAAGTGCTTTGGTGTGCGCCGTGTGCAATGCTTCCTCAGCACTCACTTCTATATCAGGTGTCACCCCAATTCCCTCCCAATTCGCGTTGGTGACGGGACTGGTTGTTCGGCCTTGTGGTATCCTGACGTAAAACTTGTCGGTGGCAATTACGGATCCGGTAAGATGTGCCCCACCAGCGGTTCTTTCCCCCACGATGGTGGCCCGGTTCAAATGCTTTAGTTGGTAGCTGAATGCCTCCGCCGCGGAGAATGTTTTACTACTTGTCAGGATGTATAAATCCGTCAGAGGTCTTCGCGTACCCGTCACGTTGGGCAGAGTCCATGATTTTGTTAGTTCATTTTTGGGACGATTGTAGTTATTAGCTAAATGGACCACAGGTTCCGAGGAGAAGAAGTAACTTGCCAGCAGCTGAACCATTTCTGGGGAACCACCATCGTTTTGACGCAAATCAATGATGAAGGCATTCGTGTTTTCCAGAAAATGCATGGCGTTCGCTAACGTTTCACTACTATATTTTGGATCGGTAAACTCCCTTAAATCCAAATAGCCAATATTTCCGTCCAGAATTTTTACTTCTCTAAAGCCATAATTGTCCCGTTTTAAATGATTCACTAACTCTTTGGCCCATTCCGCTTCTTCATTTGCTCTGTCCTTATCGATTAAAGCCTTTTCCCGAGCTATAACCGCCGGATTATAGACCACCATTAGGTGCTTATCTTTGCTTGTTTCCCGGAGATCATTTGTAAGTTGCCGGGCAAATTCGGGTGGATTGACCAAGGAGTTGTATTTACCTTTCTTTAGATTTGTTTTAAGGCTTTGAACCATCTTATCCGCCACCTTCGGAAAAATATAGTTCTCTTGCAGTTTACCACTAATGGAATGAATGGTAAAGGATCTTTCCTTTCGGCTCAATGGGGGGGCCACCTCCTGGGCTTGTAATTCCGCGTAAGAAGGTAGGAGAATATAGAAGAAAAAGAAGAAATAAATGGAATTAAGATTTGCCATGTTCTTAAAACTTTTTACGCCTACCACCATGGAAATGGCGGATGTCCACCACTCCCTAGAGGGTTAAGCTGGTTTATGTAGTTGCTGATTATTTTCCTTCTAATCGGAGGCTTTCATACCCGATGAAACTTAAAGAGAGATCATTGGCTTCATGGGCTTTTACTTTGAAATGGCCATTTATATCGGATACGGTTCCGGTTGTGGTTCCAACTACCACGATGTTAACCCCGGGCAGTTTCTCGCCCTCCGGATCGTAAACAGTACCGGACCAGGCATCCTGGGCATAGTTGGCGTCTACCCTTAGCCTTCCTTGGCTTGATTCGACTTCCTCCACCATGATTTTTCCTGGGGTGCTGTTGTCCTCATTCCTCTTACCTTCGTTTAGCTGGAAGATGATAGGCAGGACCAGGCGTACTCTTACCGGTTTACCGCCTTGCGTACCCGGCTGGAACGAAGGAGCATTTTGCACCACTCTTACCGCTTCATCGTCACAGCCGGCACCAATCCCTTTGATGACCTTTATGTCTGACAAGGAACCATCTTTTTCAATAACAAACTGGACATCTACACGCCCCTCTACACCCATTTGGCGGGCTGATAAGGGATACTTTATTTCCTTTGCTACATACCCATAGTAAGCGTTCATTCCTCCTGCAAATTCAGGTTGTTCTTCTACGACGGTAAGAACAGCTCTTTCGCTTTGGTTACTTTGGCTCCCCAACTCTTTTGATTTTGGCTCTTGTTCTTCGCTACACGCGAATACTACGAAGAGTAAAGAACACAGGGCTGATAATAACCCCAGTTTCCAGGGACTTACCTTTTTAGTTTGTTGTTTCATGGCTAAGAGTCGTTTTAGAATTAAACCATCGTGAAAGGAGCTAACCAGGTTCAGTCCATGGGACTTCAAAGTAGAACTGATCAGGATAGAGGAATATTGGTCCATGGTATAGGACCGGAGGGCGTAAGCATCCGCTTGAAATTCGTGTATTTTTTTTATTTCTTGGATAATAAACCAGGTAGTGGGGAGCCACCAAAAACACACTTTAAACAACTCGAAGAATAGTATATCGTAGGTGTGTCCCAGGGAAGCATGCCCTTTTTCATGCTTTAAAATTATTGCATAATCCGGCCCTTTATTATCTATTTCATCACTCAGGAAAATCCAATGGAAAAAGGTGAAACTTCCTTTCATATTGGCGACTTTGCGGATGGACATGTCATTAAATTTCTCCCGGCTACTCTTGCGCCCTAGATAGACGAGATAGAGCATATTGTTGAAGAATTTCAGCAGAAAGAGGGCACTAATGGCTCCATAGGTCCAGATGAGTAGATCATAGTCCCAGACGGACCTATCAGCTATAGGAGTAATGGTCGTCGCATTTAGGGAAATGGCTTCCATAGGTAGGGCCGCTATTGGTTCCTGGTTGACATAAAATAGATTGGGTAATTTGAGCAACGGAATGGTAAGAGCCAGAAGAGTAGCGCCTATTAGGTAGAATCTCATTTTTGCATACTGCCGCTCCTTTCTCAAAAAGAATCCATATCCTAATAGCAAGGCAATATGGATCACCGAAAGTTCTACTAGATAATTGCTCATGGTTTCTTGGCCTTCAGTTCGTTCAGGAGTTGCTCCAGTTCGTTCAGGCTGAGCTTATCCTCTTTGGTAAAAAAGGAAACCATCTGCTGATAGGATCCGCTAAAGTACCTTTTTACAAATCCTTTCATAAATGATTTGGTATAGGCTTCTTTAGAAATCAAAGGATAATATTTATGCGACTTACCGTGTATTTCGTGTCCGACAAATCCTTTTTGTTGCAAGATTCGCACGATAGTAGAAACGGTATTGTAGGCAGGTTTAGGTTCAGGTAATTGGGTGATGATGTCCTTGACGAATACGGAGTCCAATTCCCATAAGACCTGCATGATTTCTTCTTCGGCTTTGGTTAGTTCTTTCATGGCCAAATGTATTTAACTAAATGTTTCAAACTAATTATTTAGTTAAAACTAAAACATTAGTTTAAAATATCCAAATAATTTGAACTAAAAAATTAGTTGATGGAGAATAAATAGGTGCCTTCCCGTAATACGTTGACCAAAATCATCTCAGGAAACGACCGTTTTCCTGAGACATTTCTTGCCTTGTTTTACATTATTCGACTTATCAGATCTGGCTGGCCAATTATGAGGTAAGAGTTAACGAATATACTTCCATTTAGTACCGGTAAAACTTTACCCGGACGATACTATAATCATCGGTAGCATTTTTCTGGAAACGCACCATCCCGACCCGGGTGTTTTTAATGGCTAAGCTACCAATACTTCCACCCCCGGTACCTTCATCCCCGTTCAGGCGCCGAATGGTTCTCCACTTGCCTGCCACAAACGTACCCTCCTCCAGGTAATCTACATCCACTTGGGTTTTCTGAGAATCGGCCTTCAAGGGCGTAAACGTTAGTTCATAATCTTTCCCTACAGCAATAAATTCATCCGGACCAATAGCGAAAATCATTCCGCCGGCCAGAGAAGCGCCTTTGGGCGTGGGAGCAGCGCCCGGAAAGCTTCGGGGGACCACTAAATCTGCTTTGACGGAATAATCCTTTAAAGTAAACGTTTGCGACTTAGCAGCTGTGTCAACAAAAATGCCAGCCATCGTTCCTTTACCCTGATGATGTAAAATCAACTCCTGAACCTGCTCTAAAACGGCAAAGCTTTTAGTAAAAGGGTCCGCTTCCGCTGAGCTGTCGTCGATGCCGAAGGGAGCCACCCCCATCGCATCGTGCCCGCCATAGATCCACAAAGCCAGATTAGCTGGTTCGAGTCCTTGCCGGATTTCGGGAATAAATACCGGGTTTCCCGGGCGGTGGTATTGCTCCACTAAATTATAAATACCTTGTTTAGAAGCGTACACATTTGGAGTAATGAAATCAATGGCCGGCGCATTCGCCCGCCAGATATCCAGCGTGTGCGGCACCGGCCCCCCGCTGGGGTACTTGCCCGGTATTCCCGTAAATCCTACGGCTTTGGGCCAGGCATTGACAAACAGGGGAATCGGATAAGCTTCTTTACCGGCCGCGGCCAGTTGCCCCACAAACTTGGTATACTGGTAGACGGAGAACAATTCTTCGGGTAAATAAGAAAAGACTTGGGGGTTTTTCTCCTCCACCACACTTTTCCCAAATACTTTCTCCCAACTGCCCGAAGCTTGGTAACCGTTCGCCTTCCAGGCAGTCTCCATCTCCGGCTGCAGTTTACCTTTATTGGCCGCCAAATAGCGCATTAAATCAGCCGGAACACCTTGTTGGTAAGCTTTAGTTGCCACTTCACTATAATCCCGCGGGTTATTAAAGATGCCTACTTCATTTTCCACTTGGGCCATAATCACGGTCTGGTGTTGCTCATCCACTTGCCGGATATGCTGCAGGAGAGTTTTGAAAGCCTTGGCATCGGCTTTTAAATTAGCTTCAGAGAAAACGGACAACAGGGGTAAGCGTTCGCCCTTGCTATTCTGGGCCCTGGGGTATTTAGCTGAATTGGTCTTTATCCAGGAAGGAACGTAAGTGGAATAGGTAGTCTTAAAAGCCCCAAACCAAAGAATACCCAAATGCAGGTTCTGTTTCCGGGCCCCGTAGATCAAGCTGTCCACTAAGGCAAAATCAAACTTGCCTTCCTCCGGCTCGATGAGTTCCCAATATACCGGGACCAATACTGTATTGAGGTATTTCTGCTTCATTTGGGCCCATACGGGTCGCATGTAAGCGGCTCCGGATACCGTGGAGTTATGCAGCTCTCCTCCCAAAACTAAAAAGGGCTTGTCCTTTACTACCAGTTGCATGGTTTTTCCTTTTTTCTCCAAGTGAGGAGGTTTATAGGCTTGCGCAAAGACCAAAAAACGGGTCAGGAGCAATAGGAGAAAAAGAGAAGAAAACCGCATGGTATGGATGATTAAGGCTTGTGGGAAATAAGAAGGCCGCCGCCTTTTTAACTGCTGAGAAAAAAATTATTTTTGTTTCGTCCAATTTATCCAAAGTACCAATAAATTTTAACTTGTTAAAACTATCTGGTCGGCAACTCAGGTTGAGAAATTTCATCTCGTAAAAGGACCGTTTTCCTGAGATTACAGCAAGTGGTTTTACATAACCTTACTTATCAGGTTATTATCTGAGTTTCTAGTTATCAGTTAACTAATGTTAAAAAATGGTTTACTACAGAAACTCTCTTTTTCTATTTAGTTGTTGTTTTCTTTTTATGAAAGCATCAACAGGAAACTGCGGTAGGCCGTAAAAATATTTGATTTTGAAATAAAACCCAGATAAATCCCTTTCTCCACCACCGGCAGATTCCAGGCCTTTGTCTGATCAAATTTGCGCATGATAGCCGGCATCTCTTCGTTGCTTTCTACCAAGGCTGGTGGGGCCTTTAGTAAGTTACGAGCGATGAGTTTGTCGTACAGTTCCGGTTGAAACATCACCTCTTTCAAGTCGTCAGTTACCAGAATTCCGGCCAATGTTCCATTTTCGGGCTGCACTACCGGAAACAAATTGCGCTTAGACGTGGCAATAACGGTTACTATTTCCCGTAAAGTAGCTTCAGGAGAAATAGTCTGGAAATCCGTTTCGAGCAGCTGATCCAGCTTTAAGGATTGCAGGATATTTTGGTCACGGTTATGCGTATGAATTTGTCCTTTTCGTACCAGTTCCCGCGTATCCATTGGAAATAATTCAAAGCGACGTACTAAAGCATAACTGGTAGCTGAAACTACCATTAAAGGGATGATCAAATCATAGCCTTGGGTTATTTCCGCAATGAGAAAAACAGCCGTTAAAGGAGCATACATGACACCTGCTAGAATGCCGGCCATTCCCACCACGGTAAAATTATCTTCGGGTAACCGAAACGGAGAAATCAGGTTTACTAACCGCGATAAGAAGAAACCGATATAAGCCCCTACAAACAAAGCAGGAGCAAAATTTCCGCCGTTCCCCCCGCTGGCCAGGGTAACTGATGTTGCTATAACTTTTACTAAGGCAATAGCTCCAATAAATATCAGGATGAACAACTCCTGGTCGTGCATTTGCTCGTACAAGGTATGCTGAAACAAAGCCTGCATATTACCCTGTGACAAATCCTTAATACTTTCGTAACCTTCGCCAAAAAGGGGCGGGAATAAAAAAATGAGGGCTCCCAGCAGCAGGCCGCCGGTTAAAACTTTTACCAGTTGTCGTTGCGGACCAAACCGGTGAAAAAGGCTTTCCACCTTTAAAGTAACAAAAGCATAATACAAGGAAATTACTCCAGATAATAAACCCAGAAGCAGGTAAAAAATTAAATTATGATAATCAAAAGGTTGTAAGAAGCGAAACCGAAATAATATTTCTTCCTGCAAAATAATTTTAGAACATAGGACCCCCGTTACAGAAGCCAGGATTAGCGGAATAAAAGCAGAGATGGTCACATCGGTAAGCAGCACTTCCAGGGCGAACAGTAAACCGGCAATAGGAGCATTAAAAGCCGCCGCAATGCCTGCTGCCGCCCCGCATGCCAACAGAACCAAACGATCTTTGTAAGGAAAGAAAGGCAATTGCCCGTAATTGGAACCAATAGCCGACCCAGTTACAACAATGGGTGATTCCAATCCCGCCGAACCGCCAAAACCCACGGTAATCGCACTGGTAATAATGTGAGTAAATGTTTTATGTTTTTCTAACCGGCCCGACTGCTGGGAAATAGCTTTTAACACGCTGGCAACCCCCCGATCAAATTTTCCTTTCAGAAATATCCGGATAAATAATACTGTCAACAAAATGCCAATAAGGGGAAAGTTGAGGTAAATCTGGTATTGCGAGGCAATGGAATAATTGTTGGCTACCAGAATACCCCGAATGGAATGCACCAGCGTTTTCAGAATAACGGCTGCTATGCCCGCGGTTAAGCCAACTATAATGCTGAAGACATATAATAATTGAGGACGGGTAAATCGTCGTTGAAACCTGATCAGGTTATAACGCCAAAAGTTTTGCCCAAGAGAATAAGCCGGCCTTCTTGCCATAATTTTCACCGGATGAATGTAATGCCTTTGCTCCTGTACGTAAAGTGATCTTTTTCCTTTGGATTTGACAGAAATAAGTTTTTAATTCTCTACCAGCCAAGCATAATAAAACTTAAGGAAGAGGTCTGGTCCGTATTAGCTTGAGAACTTATGATTTCAGAAAACGACCGAATAAAGAGCAAGGAAAAGGTCTACTCACAGCAGGCCTTTTCTGGCTTTAAATTTATCTTATTTATCTATCTCAAAAATCAAGGGACAAATTTGATTTCTAAGATCAAAAGATGAGACCCATTTTTCTGCTTCTTCATTCGGAACGGAGCGATTGCACGGGGTTCGTTAAAGCGGCTTTTAGCGATTGGTAACCCACCGTTATTAGGGCTATTCCACCGGTTATGAGAATAGCTAAAACAAAAATTCTGCTGCCGAGCTCTACCCGGTAGACGAAGTTACTTAACCACTCATGCATGAGCCACCAGGCCAGGGGAGCCGCTACGACAAAAGCCAACAAGAGCAAGCGTAAAAATTCCCGGTAGAACAACCACAGGATGCTTCCCAAACTAGCTCCCAATACTTTCCGAACGCCAATTTCTTTGGTTTTCTGGGTAGCCATAAAGGCCACCAAGCCATACAAACCCAGACAACCAATAAAAATAGCAATACCCGCAAAAGCCTGAATGAGCCACTGGATCATGGTGTCCAGCTGGTAAGCGCGGGCAATGTCTTCGTCTAAGAAACGATAGGTAAAGATGGCCGTGGGATAAGTCGCATCCCACGCTTTTTGTAATTGCGGCAAGCTCGTGGCCAGACTCTTTAAGTTTACTTTTATCCCGTACGTGGCATAGTTTTCCGATAGGGTTGTAATACAAAGGGGGTCAATAGCGGCGTGAAAAGATTTATTATGAAAGTCTTTCACTACTCCCACCACGGTGCCCCGGTGACCATTGATAACGGCTTTCTTGCCCAATACTGATTGATTGACTGTAAATCCCAGGGCTCTAACGGCGGATTCGTTCAGCAGATACTCCCGGATGGTATCGGCTGGCAACAGATTACGACCCGCCACGATTTTCAGCCCGAAAGTCGGCACATACTCCTGATCGCCAAATTTTTGGACAATGGAAAATTTTTCGGCTTCGGGCCTAGAGTCGAAGAGAATGCCCGTCGTGGGAGAGTATTCGGAGGTGGGAGCCTCGTAACAAAAGGTTACTTTTTCCACGCCGGTAACCCGCGAGAACTGCGCGCCTAAAGCATGGCTTTTCGCTTTATGTACATCCGGTACCGGTAATAACACAATCGCTTCCTTATCAAACCCTAGATCTGCCTGGCGGGCATACCGCATCTGATGGGCAATGACCAAGGTGCCCATGATCAGCAGTTGGGAAATGGCGAATTGGGTAATTACCAAACCTTTTCTCAAGGAGAAACCGCCGATTTGCTTTTGGGAAAGTTTTCCTTTTAGCGCCACAATGGGCTGAAAGCGGGCCAGAATCAAACCCGGATAAGAACCCGCTAAAAAGATAACTACGAGCATTAATACCGCTAGAAAGAGGAGCAAGGAAATATCCTGCCCGGGGTTTAATTCTAGTTGCAGCTCAAAAAGCTGATTCACGAAGGGCAATATCAAGTAGGCCAACGTACTTGCCAAGAGCAAGGCAAACCCCGTCAGCAGCGTCGTTTCGGCAATAAACTGCCAGAATAAAGTGCGGGGTTGACTGCCCAGGATTTTGCGGATGCCAATCTCTTTGGCCCGGCCCAGCGCCTGCGCCGTCGCCAGATTAACGAAGTTGACGCAAGTAGTGATAATCAGAATAAAACCAATAAAAGCAAAGGCCCACAAATTCTTCTTTTCAGTATAACCCCCTAAGTCCGGGTTGAAGTGCAAATCGGCTAGGGGTTGCAGTTTAAACCGGAATAACTGGGCCATCTTTTCGTCATAATACGTCCGGGAAATGGCCGATAGCACCAGATCATTCACGGCAGCGGCCGATACGCCCGGTTTTAACCGGATAAAGCATTGCATTTGTTTATTGACGCTATACCACCAGTCTTTTTCTACTAACCCAGGGCTGTGTTCGTTTAAGTGCGAAAAAGGCACGTAGATTTCGCTGCGAAAATCGGTGTTGCGGGGTAGATCCTGCAGAACGCCCGCCACCGAAACCACCAGCGAATCATCGATCCGGATCGTTTGTCCCACGGCGGTCTGCTCGCCAAAATATTTTTTAGCCAGACGCTCGGTGATCAGGGCGGTCTGCCGTCCTTGGAACACGTTCGGCGCCGTTCCCGGCACCAGCGGCAAATGGATGATATCAAAAAAAGCTGGTTCCGCAAAAGCCACATCCTCTTCAAATTTCTTTTGCGGTGATACAGCCACAACCCGCTTGGTTAAAAAAGCCACCCGGGCTACTTTTTCAGCTACCGGATAATCCTGGCGAAAAGCTTCTCCCAAGGGGGAAGGTACGCCGGTATTAAAGCGAATTTTATCTTCGTGAAACTCGGTCGTAATCCGATAGATCCGGTCTTTGTGAACGTGGAAGGTATCAAAACTCAGGTGGTATTTAACGAGCGTGAAGATGAGGATCACACTGGCCATACCCAGACTCAGGCTTAAAACATTAATCAGGGTATAGGATTTATGCCGGCGGAGCTTTCGCCAGGCAACTAGAAAAGTGTTTTGGAACATGGTGGTAAAAGCAGGTTTAGGATAGTGGTTTAATTGAGAGAGATAAGAAGGAGAAGTCGTTGTAGCTTCCCGGCGCCAGAGTCGGGGATGCAACAGGAGCAGCATTTGCCACAGATAAAACAGGCGGGCTTTAAAAGAGCCGTGCTGTTGCCTTCGTTGAAGGAACATCTCCTGGAGATCACCGAGTAGCTCTTCTCGTAAATGCGGCGCCATGAGTAATTTTAACCAACGTTCGGCCCAGGAAGGGAAACCTCCCGGTTCGTCCTTAGGATCGGGAGGAGAAGGGTATTCCCGTTTCATAAACTTCCTCCCCAGGCGGCTTGTGGGATGCCGGTCCATAGCTCGTGGCGGATCCGCCGCAGGTCGTGCAAGGCTTGCTCGCCGGCGGCGGTGACGGTAAACAACCGTTTCCGCCGCCCGCCCCGTTCGGCGGTGGCTTCTCCTAAGTGCGATAAAACCATTCCTTTTTCTTCGAGCCGTTGCATGGTCCGATGTACGGCTCCTAAGCTGAGGGGCCGCTCCAAGCGTTGACTGAGTTCTTCCATCACAGCCACACTGTAAGCCCGCTCATAGAGGTAGGCAATGGTAAGCAGAACCAACTCTTCAAACTCACCTAATTGTTCTCCTTTCATGTTACTAGTGATGCGTTTTAGGGTAAAATATTTTATATCCTACTCATTTGCATACCAAATACTGAACCAAGAAGATAAAACAGCCATTGGGCGCTCGTAAGGCCAATTTAAATGGGTGAAGTACCAACCAGGTTGTTCCAAAAACGAACACTTAGTTGTTCGATACTGAGGCAACCAAAGTGGAAAAGAGGAAAGTTGAAAGGTTAAGTTGAAGGAAGGTAATAAATGTCCTAATAACTACTATTATGATAAATAGAAACTGGTTTCTAGATTTTATACACTAAACGGCAGCTTGGTACATCCCAGCTGCCGTTTAGAAGTTTTTACCTATTGTTACTCTACTTCTAATTTTCTATTTCCTAATCTTATAACTCCAATCTTACTGAACTCCATGATTTTACTAAAGTCCATATTGACAAGAGTAGGATTATGTTCTTTAATAAATTCTAGAACCTTTGTAATCGCCTCTTCTTTCTGGATTAGGAATGAGTTATGTCTATCTATAATAAGATATAATTCACTTTCTTCAAAGAAGGCATTTAAAATCTTAGTAGTTTCTGTCTTATTAAATTCTTCTTTTACCCCGACAAAAATCCATTCGCTTTCCTCGTGCATCTCCCAATTGATGTAATTTAAATAGCGACGAAAAGAAATATGAATGTTCTTAGAATCCATTTCCTAATTTAAATTGCTGTTTAAGTACTTGGCTAAATGGCAAGCGATGTTATCAGCCCCAGGATGACGTTTATGCCTTTGTAGTAAGCCATTTTATTTTTTAATAATCCAACTTACTCCTCTCTGCTTCTTCGTCCATTCTTTTGGCTTCACGTAAATATCCATCAACTAATCCATCAAAGATTCGGGCAATAATTGGGTGTTTTCTACGGTGTCCCTTAGCAAGCTTACTAAAATATTCTGCATGACCTCTTTCTATATTACCTCCATCAAACGGCCCTCTTGATGAGAAGCTCCTTTTATTATGTGTAGCTGACGAAAAATTTCTTTTAATACTATCTGTATTAACCATTTCAATCATTTGACATATTTCATCAGGCGGCCAATCTGATCCCTTTTCAGGGTATTGTGCCAGTAATTGACCAATCTGAGCATCAGCTACCTCAATACGATCAGCTTCTTGGGCTAATTTTCTAGCCTCTTTGACCCAATTTTCTAGATTATCTTTGTCAATTTCACCTAGTTCGTTTACTCCAGGAATTCTCTTCCAAGAGTCAAGCAGCTTATAGGCTTGCATAGCTCTATTCCCAATAATTTCTTCAGACAAGCCTTGGCGTTCTTCTTCTACTAATTCCTTGTCTTTGGGCATGTAAACCCATTTTAGTACTTCTAAGAAAAATTTTGGGTTATTTGCTAGCTCATCATGTAAGACCCGTGGATTCCTTCTATTACCATAGGACGCCAATATTGATAGATATAACCATTCGAGGTGAATCATTTTTCCTCGTTCCACATCTGAACGTTTATCAATCTCTTCAAAAAGTTGATCAACTTCATAACCATGAAGACGAGCTGTCTCTTTAGATTCAATTGTAGCTGCCTTTTCCAATATTTCCACAATTAAATCTGATGGAATTTCTTCCTTTGAATGGCTAGCAACATCAATTGCACTAATAAATCTAGAATGATTTAAAAGCTCTTTGAGTCCGTATATTATCTCATCCTGGTTTAAACGATAAAAGCGAGGGTTCATATGAAGCCAATATTCATTTTTGATTCCTTCAGAGAGTCCGTTGATAAAATCCCATAGTTTTTTTGATTGATTCAGAGGTATGAAAAACTTAGCAAGTGCTTTGTTCTTTATCTGCTTTTTATCAAACTGTTCGAAATAATGAATTATCCATTCTTCTCCGTTTAGAATTGACTTTCGGTAAATAAATGATTGAGCGAATCTCAGAACATTATCATCCGATGTACCTAACAGTTCAACAACTTCTGTTAATACCTCATCATTATTTGACACCTTGGCTAAGGTATCTCCTAAGAACCAAGGCTCCTTAATAGACTGACTCAAGGAAATAACTTTACTTAATCCATATTCCTCAAGTATTATTTTAAGTGCTTCGACTCTTCGATCATCTATCTTCTTTTGCATTTGATCGTGTCGGCTTTCACTTTGTCCTTCATCAAGTTCATTTCCTTCTGGAAATCTTGGCCACTGATCGTCAAAGAGCCATTTATATTTTAATATAGAATCTTTAGGTGTTAAACGTTCATAAACGACTTCCAATTTTTTTAATTCTTCTTCACTTAAAGCCCAATCAGTATCAGGGTATGATCTATGATGAGAAAGATTATTTCTCAAGGTGTGCCAAGCATTATATTCAACTTGCTGAATTTTATCTAACTCGGAATCCAAGAAGGACAGTAAAATTTCACGGTCTTGAATAGATAAATTAATAATACTCTCCAGAAGGTCAGATAATTGACCTTCTGAATAGTCAAAAACAGAAATTATTATGTCAACAACTTCGGAATGGGTATCCCAAATCTCTTTGTAGGTATAGCTTTTATCAAAACTATGATCAAGCATTCTCCAACGCATTTTTTGAGTCGGATGACCAACTCCGTGATTTTGAGGCAGCATTTGTAAAAGCAAAGTCCAGCCTATCTCTTTGGTGATAGTAGCAATTTGACGAACGGTTTTCATGCGTTCATCAAAACTCGCCAAAGTTTGATAATGCCAAGGTTTGAATATTTCAACGAGGCTGTTAATTGGCCTATTAGAAATAGTTCCACCTGGATCAATTTGAGCTAATTTACTTAGAGCTATAGCTGAATCATTCAAATACTCAGGATCCCAAGCCAACCCCTCTAAAGCCCAAAGCAAACCAGTATGATGACTAGTTGGAGTTATAAAGCCTTCAACCTCTCGAAAAACTTCCAACAATGGAGAAGGGGATTTTTCAAGCGAGTCAAAAATGGCGTTAAAGAAACTATTGGGAGAAGCTTCGGAGATAAGAGGCATTTCATGATTTAATGAAACCCACAATTGACCATCTGCATCATTCAGTAACTCATTTATAATGTCATCAACCCATAGTTGAGGTGATTCCAAATCTAGAATTTTTAACCCCTTGCCATATAACCCAATAAGAATTAAGGATTGAGCTAACCCTTCACGAGCCCATGATGAGAATTTTTTTTCTTTAGATAAGAATTGAGTAAAAGTGGCTTTATCTGAATCTGGTTCTAGTGTAGGGTTACCATATTTAAACCCCTCGAAAAAACATTCTTTAAGACTATTTAAGTTCTCTAACGAAAGATGTTCAGCCAAATGAGCCCAAGCATCAAGAGGTGAAGTCAATCGCCAAGTTTCACCTATTTTTATAAATGGTGGAGTTTCATGTTCATTCCATCTTGAGATCTTCTTGATAAAGTTCTTGTAGTCTTCTTGAGCCAGTTTTTCAATAAGCTCAATATCCCCTTTGTTTTTTTCATTCCATCTGCCAATCAACATTCCGGGAATAATCTCTTTGGCATTCTCAGGTTCAGCCCATTCTAGCCAATTCTGAGGAAATTTTAAAAGCCTTTTGAGAACGGTTATATTTCGAGCGCTCTCCTTTGAATAACTGGAAGCTATCGTTTCGGATATCCCCATCGATTTTAACGCTTCAACCAATCCATCTCTATCAATTAGTGGCAAAACCAACTTATCTTGATTAAAGGTGTCATCTGCTCCCAACGGGACTAAGACATGATGACCATCTGCAACACCTGCATACAAAATTTGTGGATGATCAAACTTTGCAATAAGATTGAGTCCAAACTGATTTATTCGAATACTTCTGAAGTTAGCAGACGTATCTACCACAAGTGCCTTTGCGGCAAATGCTTCTTGATGGGCTTTTTCGAACTGCATGGCTGTTGCGATAATAAAAGCAACAGCCTCATCCTTTGATGAAGCTTGTACGGGTAAAATTGCTGGAGCTCCTTGTAGAAATTTTAGGAGTTGATCAGATTCATATTCTCTTCCTGCTGTTACCGCTTTTGGTGGAAGTATGCCAATCGGTCCTGTAGACCACTCCTTCCAATACTCTTCAATAGTTATGATCCCGTCTGGGGGATATTTTTTGACATAACTTGAGAACCATCGTGAAGGCACGGGGGCTATTTCAAACCATTCTTCCAAATTCCGCGAATCATAAATAAGCACATCTTTCCAAATACCTAGTGCTATTTTCTCTTGTCTAAATTCATCTTTCTTTTTGAAAAATCTGGGAGTAACTACAACCAAGGTACAATCTGATGGCTCATATCCAAGCGTATCTGCTGTCCGTTTTGCCATGTCTCTGTTCGCTTTTCCTGCAGAACTTACTTCTGTACCGAACTCCCACAGTGACGTACCTGCAGGAACGTATGGGGTTGACTCATTACAAATCACCTTACCATCCCAACCCCCAATAAATGTACTGCTACCGTCAGGAAACTCTACGAATGTACCTAAAGGAGTAGTAGATCGCACAAGTCTTGAAATTAAGTTTGGCAAGTAACCCTTTGAGTCATATCGCTCTGCCCATCTTTCAATATCATGTCGATCTATAAATTTCATAAAGCTTAATTTTATTTATTGTGAGTTAATTCATTTTCAATATCCTCAATCGTAGGCAGACTTGACTTGAGGTTTTCAGGAAGAGCACGAGTTAATTCAAATTCAGAAATTCCAATTGGCTTTTTTACATCCCGGAGGGCATACTCAGCCATTACTTTATCCTTGGTCTGGCAAAGAATTAATCCGATGGTGGGACCATCAGTTGCATGTCTTAACAAGTCATCCACTGCTGAACAGTAAAAATTCATTTTCCCAGCATATTCAGGTTTGAACTCTCCTTTTTTTAAATCAATTACTACAAAGCATCGCATATGTAGATGATAAAACAATAAGTCCAAGTAATAATCGTGATTGCTTACTGTTAGATGGTACTGTCTGCCTACAAAAGCGAAACCAGTACCTAACTCCAATAAGAATTTTTCGATATGCCGAGTAAGTTCTACCTCTAGTTCTCTTTCTGTAAAAGGTTGAGTTAGAGTCAAGAAATCAAAAATATACGGATCTTTAAGGCTTTGTCTAGCTAGGTCTGATTGCGGATTAGGTAGTTGTTCAGCAAAGTTATTAGTTGTGTCGCCTTGTCTTAAGTGCAGATTACTTTTAATCATTAGGCTTAATACATCCCGGCTCCAACCATTTTGGATAGTTTGTTGGGCATACCACATCCGGGAAGGCATATCTTTGATTTTTTCAATTAACAATAAATTATGCCCCCATGGAAGCTGAGCAACAACTTTCAGTTGCATCTTATCAGTCTGTAAATTTGCCACGGACTGTGGCAAATTTACAGACTGATCTTTTTCAGGTGGATATTCCCGATAAAAAGCCAGCATTCTCCCTAAATTGCGTTCGGAGAACCCTTTGAGTTCTGGTAATTCATTTTTCAAGTCTTTACTCAGTCTAGGAATTACTGCAGCTGACCAGCCTTGTTCTTGTTGGCGCTGAAAAATCAATTGGCCAATATCCCAGTACAAGAAAATCATTTCTGCATTAGCAGCCAAAGTTGCTTTCGTCTGGGCTATTCGGATACGAGATTTAACATCCTCTAGTAAAGATGTATAAAAAGTTAGGTCCATCTTGTTTAAATTCTATCAGATAGTTTAATAGGTATTTTGAAACTTGCTGCTTTCAATTCCCGAATTAATTTTACTTTCCATTTGCCAGCCTTATCATATGATTGAAAAAGCTAGTGCCGGCAGGAATAGTCTGTCCATTTGAAGAAACAAAAAATCTAACAAAACCACCAAATTCAGTTTTAACGGCTTGCTGTATTGATTGAGCTAGATTAGTTTCTTCGTGTATATAGGAATTTAGTCATAAAGAAATAGAATAAAGAAGGGCTTAACTCAATAACAAAGTTATAAATATATACTTAAAACATAGCCTTTACATTCTCAGGAATCAGGAAGGGACGTACCTTATGTTTTAATGCCTTAGCGTTTTACATTAGTTAAAGGGACATTTAATTATAGTAAATGTACTTACACTTACTGATCGGCAGTAATGGGAAGGCGAATAGACCGATTCACAGGTTTTTTAAAGAAATAAACTGCTGCTACTACGATATAAGTAAGGCCAAAAACCGTGGGTAAGATCTGGCTGTACGGTTGATATTGGGGTAAAACTGTTCCCGTAAAAGCGGAAGTAATGGCAATCAAGGAGCTCACTAGCTTATAGATATGCTCCGTTATATAAAGCCTTTGTCGCCTTGTTTGGGAAAGGAAAAATCGGCTTAAGTCATAGAGGGTTACCCAAAAAAGCGCTCCTAAAGTCGAATAAATAACAACCGGTGCCCAAAACATGCCAATGGATTGTATGTAATACAGGTAATACCCGGCCGCACTCATCACTCCTACCGGCACTAATGCATCTAATAGTTGAGGTCTCTGGCCTTTTAGCCGCAGCGTTCTAATGCCACTAAAAGCGGTATAGCCACTCAAGAGCGTAATTACCAGCAGAAAAGTATTCCTTTTAAATACAATAACACCTAGCAGTCCCGTCAGGATAACCACACTTAAAGCCCAAAGAAAATAACGCCCAAAGCGAACGTGCTTTTGGTTTCCCTTAGCCAAGAAGAGAACCACAAATCCGGCGATTAAGGCCAAGGTTCCCGCTAGCACGTGCAAGCTAATGTTGAGGCGGTGCAAAGTTTCCATCTTTTACTTTTTCCCCGTAAGAAAAGCGAAAAGAGGCCCCTTCAGCCAGATTAATCTGATGAGCTCCCGATTTAGGAGGATGAACTACTAAGTAATAGGGACGGACTTAGGGGATCCAACTCCTTATATCTCGAACCGGCGCTTCAATTCTTCCTGGTACGTACTACCACTTTTGATGCTAGTGGTTGTCGCAGTAGCCATAGTAAAAACGAAGCCGCCGTTAAAGTACTTGCGTATCTCTTGAATATGATTTTGATTGATAATGTAAGCTCGTTGTACCCGGATAAAATCTGCGGGGAGGCGTTCTTCTAAATAAGCAAGCGACTGGTCCAACAGATACTTTTTCTTAACTAAGTGGAGGGTTACGTATTTATCCTTCGCTTCTAAAAACACGATTTCTTTCACCGGTACTAACACAATTTGATCCCCCGTCTTCACCGGAATCACTTTTAACTCTTTGACCGGTTGTAGTTGCTCCAGGAGCGCTTGTAGCTGAGCCGGCAAGACAGGACTTGGTTGCTGCCGCTCTAATAACCGTTGAACGGTCCGAGCCAGGCGTATCGGCTCCACGGGTTTGAGCAAGTAGTCCAGCGAATTTTCTTCGAAAGCTTTAACCGCGTATTGCTCATAGGCCGTTACGAAGACGATCAAAGGTTGGTATTGTAATTCTTTTACTACCTGTAGGCCGTTTTTACCCGGCATTTCAATATCCAAAAACACGACATCCGGGCGCAACTGTTCTATCTGTTGCTGCGCCTGCTGGCCATCACTGGCTTCGCCAATTACTTCTAATTGGGTTTGGTACGGTTGGAGAAGTTGTCGTAACCGTTGGCGGGCAATTACCTCATCATCGACCACCAGAACGCTCTTTTTAATTGGCTGGGGAGTAAAGTCGAATTTGGACATATTTATGGGGATGATGGTGCAGGGTAAAAGTGTACTGATCCGGGTAAAGCAGGTTAAGCTTATCCAAAATACTTTGTAAACCAAACCCATACGGCAGCGGTTCTTTAAAGTCTGGACCCTCATCGGCCACCTGCAGGACTAACCAATCATGATCCTTATAAATGCATACGGCAATCTTACCGGGACCCGGTACTTGTTCAACGCTATACTTAACGGCATTCTCTACCAGTGGCTGTAGGATAAAGGAAGGCAGCTGTTCGTTCGGGCAGTCCGGAGCCATGGCCCAATGCGTTTGCAGCCGTTCCCCAAACCGGATTTGTTGTAGTTGCAAATAGGTTTGACTAATCTCTACTTCTTCCTGCACGGTATGAAAGGTGTTGCTGGTTTTGTTCAGCGTAAAGCGGAAGAACTTCGATAAAAGCAGCACCATTTGCTCGGCTTGCTCAGGAGCAGCATAGATGAGCCCGGCAATGGCATTGTGAACGTTATAGAGAAAATGGGGATTGATCTTCGCCCGCAGCATCTCTAGTTCGGTTTGCGTCTGGAGCTGCTTTAACTGCAGCAACTCAAATTGCTGTTTTTGGATTCTAACCTGAGTATGTTCTTTCCAAACTTCCTGCTGGTAGATGGGAATGCCGGTGACAAAGACAATAATGATGTTTAGAAAGTAAATATTCTGGTTATTCGTAAAGTGAAACTCCCGGTGAAATAGCACGACTTCCCGTAACCCGTGCGCTAGCTCCGTACCCAGAATAGCCGCGATTACTAATAACAGCATCATCACCAGGAGCCGGAGCGATTCTAATCGAATACCCCGCAGAACTACCTGTCTTTGGTAGATAAACAACATCATCAGGGAGCCAATAGAGACACTAGACAAGATGGAATTATATATAAGGATGACGTTCCGGTTGAGATTAGTGAAATAGAAATAGAAGCCGAAAGCGGTTCCGATGATCAAAGAAATGCCTACTACCTGGAGGATACGATTCATGTGCTATCGGCTAAATGGCTGAGTCAAGACTTTGATTCGGTAGCCGTATAATCCAGGTACCGGTAACAAGTAGCCCGGGAGATCCCCAGAATCTTGGCGATTTCCTCGGGTTTATTACCTGAGGCCAAAAGTACTTTGGCCGACTTGGCTTTTTCTTGGGCGGCCGGGGATAAACCAGCGGGCCTCCCTCCTGCTCTACCCCGAGATTTGGCCGCTACTAAGCCCGCTTTTGTGCGTTCCTTAATAATCTCTCGTTCGAACTCAGCCAGGGAAGCAAAGATGTTAAAGGTAAAGCGACCGGTGGAAGTAGCCGTGTTGATCCCATCCTGTAAACTCACAAAGTCTACTCCCCTTTTCTGAAACTCGGCTACCAGGTCAATCAAATCCCGCAAGGATCTACCCAACCGGTCCAGCTTCCAGACAACCACCGTATCACCAGACCGGAGTTGGCCCAGCAGCTTTGCCAGTTCGGGTCGTTCTTTGTTTTTCCCCGATTTCTTTTCTTGAAAGATGAGCTCACACCCTTGACCAGTCAAGGCATCTAATTGCAATTCTAATTTTTGATCCTGGGTACTCACCCGAGCGTAACCGATTTTCATAATTGTCTCACGAATGCCATCTCAAATATACAAAATTGTTTTTGATTGGTGAGATGGTCATTTGATACGGTTTTTAGCTGAAAAAAGCCTCTTTAGGGAGACTCTTATTTTGTCTCAAGAAACGGTCGTGGCTGTTGCACAACTACCTTTTCAGCTGTGCCGATTTCCTTGTTCGAACTTATTTTCGCCCTTATAGTGCTCTCTAAGTTGAAAACTGCTTAGTAAGAGCAAAAGAATAGCGGATAAAAGCAGATTCTTGCTCTTTTTGGAGCGCAATGGCTTGGCTTACCACTTTCACCGGCTTAAACTTCAGATATTTTTTTAAGTTAAAAGCACAAGCAGCCAGCAGCATCACTTTGTGAGCCCCAGCTTTCCCGCGCACCCCTATTTTCCGGAGCCCATAGTGCTGAATCAAACTGCCAAAAACCGGCTCTACCGTGCTGTGTCGGAGCCGCTTCATGCGTTTGCCTTTTCTACTTTGTTGCCTGGCCAGAGCCCGCCGATACTCCGGATCGTAAGCGGTTCGCGTGATTTGCCGACATTGGCTTTTGGGAACACACGTTGGTTTTAAAGAACACTGTTTACAGTCCTGGTAAGTAGCCCGGTAGATTTTTAGTAACCCTCCCTCCGCATTGGTGTCATAGGTCTTAAAGGCGAGTACCTTCCCGGCCAGACAGGTGAAATGGTCTGCTTGTTGGTCGTAGGGAAAACCTGCTATCTCCGGTTTGTACTGACCAAATACAGGTATCCAGCCCGTTATCTTTCTTTGCTCTAAGAAGGCATAGTTACTTCCGTTAGAATAACCACCATCGGCTAGTAGTTCTGCTAAATGCAGATCATTATCTAATAGCCGTCGTTGCAATCTACAGGTAATAGCGGGCAGATATTGGCTGTCCCGGCCATCCGCAAAGTCCGCTTGCACGTGACTGATGACGCCTGTGGCCGTATCCACCGCCAGACTACAATGATAATTGAGTTGTCGGGCTTTGCCTGGTTTGACCGATATACGGGCATCCGGATCCGCTGGGCTGTAGTGCGTCTTATTACTGACCAGGCGTGCTTTCTCGTGATGGCCCCCTAAGCCTTTAGGAGTTTCTCTTAGATGATCCTGGTGCTTTTCTAACTTTCTTAACTGATGCTCGGGTGCCGAAACAAATTGCTCGGGCTTCCTGGTGGTATTTTGGCTTGGTCCATTGGTAGTAGGGGCATTTACTACCAGGTGCATTTCTAACGTTTCAGTGGGTTGTTTTAAAAGCAAGCTGTCCATGGAAGCATTCGCCTTAATAGGTGCGGAATCGATAGCATGCTGATGACCAGCAACCATGCCTTTCTCGACACATAAACGGAAAACTTGATCAAACAACGATTCGAACAAGGCCTCGGGGTAAAGCTGGCGGGTACGACTCACCGTGGAATGCCAGGGTAAGGGCTCATCTAACTGGTAGTCTAAAAAGTAAAGCAGATCTAGTCTAAGGCTACAATGTTCTATAAGTTTCCTATCACTAGTGATGTTCTCCAAGTAGCCCACCAAGCAGAGTTTAAGGAAAACAACCGGATCAATTGACTGCTGACCACATCGTCCGTAGTAAGGTTGGGTAAGCTCGTAGAGAAAATCTAGATTAAGCTGCTGCTTCAACTGGCGATAAAAGTTGTGTTCCGGTACGTGTGCCGAGAGCGAGAAGAGCAGCACCTTCTCATCTTCCACGACCTTCTTGCCCTGCATAATTTTAAAAATTAGTCCTAATCTTTTTCAACGATTAAGCTCAAACAGTAGGTTGTGCAACAGCCACCGTCGTGGCTGATACAACATTGATTTCCGGAGAAGACCAAAATGCTTGACGATTCTTTTGGCGGTTACCGGCCCTACCCCTTTAATCAACCCGGAACCTAAGTATTTTTCCAGAGCATTAGCCGTTGCTTGTTTCCGCTCAATAATCTTGGTAGCTTTAAATAGCAGTCCATAACTCGGATGCGTGGTCCACTGACCATAAAAGTCCAGGGTAGCTCCGGCAAATACTTTGGATTGGTGCACCAGTACCGTGATTTCTTCCTGCGGCTTTTGAAAGCTGTTTACCTTTAGCACGGTATAGCCGGTCTCTACGCTGTGGAAAGTAATGCGTTTGACAATACCGGAGAGTTTTTCTAACTCCGCGGAAGGTTGCAAGTCAAGTGCCGGCATATAGATCGGATAGGTTACACTAAAGATAGAGTTCCTGCACCAGGGTGAAAATAAGTAAAGTTTAAAGGTAAGACTTCTTTTCTTACCTATTTTAAAGGAAGAGTATTATAATCCGTCTTTAAGTGGATAGTCTTTTAGGCAGTCCCGATTATATATTGTCCAAGCCCTAATATAAATTTATAAGAATTTACTTACTTGAAATTAGTGTCCGAAATATTTCCGAAGCAAATAAAAAAAGCCCTTAGGACTTAAGCTAAGGGCTTTTTTGCGGTCCGGACGGGACTCGAACCCGCGACCTCCGCCGTGACAGGGCGGCATTCTAACCAACTGAACTACCGGACCGTTTTCTTTAATCTGAAGGTTTGTTCTTCCGTTAAAGTGATGCAAATGTATAGGGTTAAATTTTATTCTGCAATACCTTCTCCTAAATATTTTTACTTTATTTTAAAGTTAATAGCTATCTGTTTCAAAGCCAGGGTACTATTTTATGCTTTATTAATTAATTACGGCACTCTTACGTAAATTCTAAGATTCCCTTAACTTTGTGTAGTAGAACTAACCCCGGATGTATGCTTCTAGATTTTGAACAACCTATTGTAGCGCTCGAAGGCAAACTGAAAGAGATGAAAAAACTGGCGGCTGAAAGCCAGGTAGATGTAACCGAAGCTGTAAAAGCGTTAGAAGAAAAAATTAAAACTCTTAAAAAAGAAACTTACGCGAACTTAACCCGCTGGCAACGAGTACAATTGTCCCGCCACCCAGATCGCCCTTATACTTTAGATTACATTGAAGGCCTAAGCACCCGATTTATTGAATTACACGGCGACCGTAACGTTTCGGACGATAAAGCCATGGTAGGTGGCTTTGGCGAGATAAATGGCCGCACTATTATGTTCATTGGCCAGCAAAAAGGCCGTAATACCAAACAACGGCAACTGCGCAATTTCGGAATGGCAAATCCGGAAGGTTACCGCAAAGCCTTACGTTTGATGAAAATGGCCGAAAAATTTAACAAACCTATTGTTACGTTTATCGACACGCCAGGAGCATTTCCGGGAATGGAAGCTGAAGAACGTGGCCAGGGCGAGGCCATTGCCCGGAATTTGAAAGAGATGTTTATGTTAAAAGTGCCGGTTATCTGTATTATAATCGGCGAAGGTGCTTCGGGTGGGGCTTTAGGAATAGCAATTGGCGATCGGGTGCTCATGCTCGAAAACACCTGGTACTCGGTTATTTCACCGGAATCTTGTTCTTCCATTTTATGGCGTAGCTGGAATTACAAAGAACAAGCTGCCGAAGCCTTAAAGTTAACCGCTACCGATATGTTAAAGAACGGTCTAATTGACGGTATTATTAAAGAGCCATTAGGGGGAGCGCACACCGAACCCGAAAAAATGATTCGTATACTCAAAAAAAATATTCTAAAAACCTTAACTGAATTAGAAGCTATACCTGCCGAAGAGCGCACCATTCAAAGAATTGAGAAATTCTCTGCTATGGGTGTGGTGCAGGAGTTGTAAGTTGAAAGTTATGAGTTATAAGTTATAAGTTTATATTACTTTTAAGGTAATCGATAAGATTGTAAGTCAAAAATTGACCTTAGTCGTAAATAAAATAAAGTAATTACATCTTCATTTATAACTCATAACTCAACTCTTAATTCATAACTAAATTGCGCCTACATACTATCGAAACCGGTTTTTTTAAATTAGACGGGGGTGCTATGTTTGGAGTGGTTCCTAAAAGTATCTGGCAACGCACTAATCCCGCCGATGAGAATAATTTGTGTACCTGGGCCATGCGTTGTTTACTGATAGAAGACGGCAATCAATTGATTTTAATCGATACGGGGATCGGCACCAAACAAGACCCAAAATTCTTTTCGCACTATTACCTCCACGGAGAGCATACTTTAGAATCATCCCTGCGAAAGGCGGGGTTTGCTTTTTCGGATATTACCGATGTTTTTTTAACCCATTTGCATTTCGATCATTGTGGGGGTGCCGTACAGTATAATACCAATCGAGCATCTTTAGAACTTACTTTTCCAAACGCTACTTACTGGACCAATCCAGACCATTATAAATGGGCCACTGAACCGAACCCCCGCGAAAAAGCTAGCTTTTTAAAGGAAAATATTTTACCCTTAGCGGAAAGTGGCCATTTAAAATTTGTTCATCCACAGCAACCTTCACCTTTTCATCAGTTCGATATTTTGTACGTAGATGGGCATACCGATAAAATGATGTTACCGGTAATTCCCTACAAAGACAAAAAAATAGTTTACGTCGCGGACCTGCTTCCCTCCGTGGGGCATTTACCTATACCGTATGTAATGGGTTACGACACCCGGCCTTTGCTAACTTTACAGGAAAAAGAGAGTTTCTTAAATGTTGCCGCTACCGAACAATACATATTATATTTTGAACACGATCCTGTTCACGAGTGCTGCACCGTAAAACTTACTGAAAAAGGTGTTCGTATGAACGAAGCCTTTACTTTAGCAGACGTATAAAAGATGAAAATTGGGTTAGTGATGTCGGGCGGTGCGGTGCACGGCATGGCGCATTTAGGAACTTTAAAAGCTCTTACTGAACTACAAATACCGATACACGCTCTGTCGGGGGTAAGCTCCGGCGCTATTGCCGGCGCTTTTTACGCTGCCGGGTTTGCCCCGGAAGAAATCTTTGAAATTGCTACCCGAATATCTTATTGGCAACTGGCCCGGCCAGCTTTTAACAAACGCGGCTTAATCCGTTTAGATAATTTGGAGAAAGAATTTGTTAAGTATTTAGGCAACAAAACATTCGAAGATTTAAGCTTACCATTTTATATCTGTGCCACCGATTTACGCCAGGGTACAACTATATATTTTTCTTCAGGCGAGTTAATCAAACCTTTGTTAGCTTCCAATACAGTTCCCGTACTTAGTCCGCCGGTAGAGTACCAAAACTATTTGCTGGTAGATGGTGGATTGCTTAATAATTTACCGGTAGAATGTTTAGTAAATATAACCGATTTCCGGATTGCCAGCCACGTAAACCCCATGAACTCCGAAGCCGAATTAAAAACATTCCGGAGTATTCTGGAACGTACCTGCCATTTGGCGGTGAACAATACAGTCGAACCCCGCCTATCTTTTTGCAATTTAGTAATTGAGCCGCCCTTGTTAAAGTATTTTAGTTTAACGGATCTAAAAAATGCCCGCAAAATGTTTGAAGCGGGTTACGAACATACTTTAAGCTTGTCAGACAAGTTGTTAGCTTTAAAAGATTAATTAACTTATAGATATTTAATATTCTAAAATGCTTATTGAATAATTCAAAGAAGGAAATAGATTAAAGTACGGCATATCATTTGTTATTTATATCAAATATGTAAATAACAAAATTTAAATCTATATGCGTTATCTTCTTTTCTTCTTTTTACTTTTTTCTACTTCGGCTTATTCTCAAACAAACCGCAGTTTACTCCAAACCTACGTGAAGAAAGGCACCTACTTAGTAGGTGGTTCTATTAACGGATCATTCCGAAGTTATTCCCGCGCAGCTAGTAGCCCGGAAAGTAATCCGGATAAGGGCACTGTTGCTGATTTTAAAGGCGACGTAAAAGCCGGGTATTTTCTTTCTCCTACTATTGCCGTAGGTTTGCAGGCCAGCCTGAATTATTTTAATTATAAAAACGAAATAAAAGGCAATGGCCCCAACAGCACCTTTTTCCTGTACGGTCCTTTTGTGCGAGGTTACGTGGTTAATGGTTTATTCGGGGAAGCCGGTTTTGGTATGGGGCTAAGGAATTTCAATTCTAATGTGGATTCTAAATTATTGGAAGGAAAGTTAGCTGTTGGTTATACCCATTTCATTAATCAAAAAGTAGCCATAGAGCCTCTTTTATCACTCCGGTACTTACAAAATAATTATCCTACTTCGGCAGGGGTAGTCCGGCAAACCGAATTTGGCCCTGCCTTTGGCGTGGCCGTGCATGCTTTCCTTTACCGGGGTAAAATGGGCATTCAAACAGAACGTCCGCGTAACAAATATTAAGGCAAATCACTTATTAACCACAAGTTTAACAGGCGCTTTAGGGCTTAAAATAAAGTAATCAATCTTACCTGTTTAAACCATAATTCAGTTTACTACAATAGATAATTAAAATCTTTTTCTTACTTTTAACAGGAAAAGCCAGTTCAAAGCGAAAGAACTGGCTTTTTAGTGTTTACTTCTCATTCACAATGCTGGCAAAATTTTTATCTCATATTATCTTTAAAGTATCGGGCTGGAAAGTTGTTGGCCGTATTCCGGCGAACGTTCCTAAATGTATTATGATAGCTGCGCCGCATACGAGTAATTGGGATTTTTTGTATGCCCGCTGCGCCTTTTACATTATGGGGGTAGATGTACGTTTTACTATTAAAAAAGAAGCAATAAAATGGCCTATATTGGGTCCGTGGATTCAATACATGGGCGCTTTGCCCGTTGATAGAAGTAAAAATAATAGCCTGGTACAAGCCATGGTTGACATTTTCAACCAGAACGAAAAAATGGTAATTATGATTACGCCGGAAGGAACCCGTAAATACCAGCCCCGCTGGCGCCGGGGATTCTATCATGCTGCAGTTGGCGCGAATGTACCTATTTGCCTAGGTTACCTCGACTATGCTAAAAAAGAAGCCGGTGTTGGTCCAATTTTTTATCCAACGGGCAACATCGAGAAAGATTTAGAAGATATTTTGGCATTTTACCGCACCAAAACAGCCAAGTTCCCGGAAAACGGAGTGCGTTAAACTCCTTGAATTTAATTTTCCATTTTCCGAAGGCAAATACCCAAGGTAACTACCCCAACTATCTTTATTAAAAAAGTGTGTTCGAGAGAAACACCTATTTACACAAAGAATGATTAAGAAAGATAAAATTCTATTATCAGGTTACTTACTGTTTATTTTAGTATTCTTAGAGAGCTAGTAGGTAACCAATAGGTTCTTCCAAGATGACTGAATAAAGAAAAGAGCTTCCTTTTTTTCTAAACTTATCTGTATCTCGTACGCTCGTAAAATAACCAGTTCGTAATAATTTCATTCTAACTGACCTTATTGCTAGTCTTTTAAGTAATATTTACTAAAAACAATCTGTACTTTGTTGCTCATGTAGTTAGAATAGCTACGTTGTGGAATCATAACAAAGTAAAAAACTACTTGCTGGCAATCATAGTTCTGATTTATCCACACGCCAGAATAAGCCCTTCAAAATTTGTCCAAAAGAATAACCTTCAACAATTAAATGTAGTATAATTACTATATTTAATTAAACAGTACTAAGTTAAAATCTGGCAAAGACTTTATGGCGCATATTTGAAAAGCGACTAGTGTGTCTAAACCAAAATTATTTACTAAATCTTACTTTTTAGAATATCTTTATGAAAATTCATCATTTTAATACTCTCCCTTTTTTTGCTTTGTAAGATCTACATTACGAGCCTCTTACTTATTCCAGGTTGTTATCCTTAAATTAAATTTGCACGATTTGTATCCTAATTATTGTTGTTTGTAGTATAAACATCAAATAAAGTTGGTAACGGACCAGTAACCTTTCACCAGTCTGGTTATTAATAATTATAATGAAACAAATACTAACTTGCAGCCTTTCAGAAAACTAATACCTTGATTGTATGAAAAAAAAGCTTGTACCCAAATCTCTTAACGTACTATCACTCCCTATTAAATGCTATTTGCTTTTGCTATTTTACTTTTTAATTAGCTCTCAAAGTCAAGCATCTGCTTTTAAAGTTGTTCCTATTAAAAATACCTCTGCCGATTATATCGGTTCTGCCAATTTAAAAACGGCTTTTGCGGGTGAACAAATAAGCAGCTTTATCTTAATTAATTCCGCCACCAAAGCTACCATTCAAACTCTTACAAGTGGCAGCACTATTAATTTAGCTACGTTACCAACCACAAATATTAATATACGAGCCAATACTAGTCCGGCTACCATTGGCAGTGTGGTTTTTATTTTAAGCGGAACGGAAAGCCGAAACCAAATAGAATCGAAAGGTCCGTATGAATTATTCGGCGACAATTTACCCTGGACGCCAAAAATAGGAAGTTATACTTTAAAGGCAACTCCCTACTCGAGTTCGGGTGGTAAAGGAACAGCGGGTACCGCTAAAACTATATCTTTTACGGTAATTAACAGCACTAATGCTACCAATAAAGCTCCTTTGGCTAATGCTGGTCCGGATAAAGCAATAACTTTGCCCGCTAACGAAGTAACTTTAACGGGTTCCGGAACAGATTCTGATGGCACTATCAGCAGCTATACCTGGAAACAAGTAAGCGGGCCAAGTACAGCTACCTTCAGCAGTAAAACAGTTGCTTCTCCTACAATTAGTAATTTTTACGCGGGTAAATACCAGTTTACTCTTACCGTAAGAGACGATAAAAATGTGGCGAGTAGTCAGGATTACGTAACTGTAATGGTAAACCCAGCAGCTGAAGTTAAAGTTAATTTTCAGGATCAGTCTACCGTTCCGCCTTCGGGCTGGTTAGCAGATTATGGTCAGGCATTTGGTACGCGTACGAGTCCAAACCAGGGCACGGGTTTGCAATATGGCTGGAGAAAAAGAAGTGACAACAGTTTATTAGATATAATAGGCAATGGCCGGAACAGAAATACGCCTGCCGATGCCACATTAGCTACTTTAATCCACATGCAAGCCGACGATGTAGTTGGCGCTTTTAACGGTGTTAAAGCCGAAGGTTTCTGGGAAATGAAAGTAGCCAATGGCATTTACGATGTAACCGTTTCGGCCGGTGATGCCGGTGTTTATACGTTGCCCGAAAGCCATTCAGTGAACGTAGAAGGCCGCCAGGCCATTTCGGATTTTATACCCTCGGGTTCTACCGGAACCAGCACCCGCTTTAAATCAGCCAAGGTACGGGTAGCAGTTACCGATGGTTTGTTAACGATTGATGCCGATGGTGGCTTTAATACTAAAATCAACTCCACGCAAATTGTACCCGTTACAAATGGACCTTTTGCGTTTTGGTCTCTAAACGAGCAGCAAATAACCGTAGAAAAAGGAGATATCAGCAGTAATAAAACGTTCTCCTTAGATTTAAGCAATACCACTAATAAAAATGATGTGCAGTACACTATTTCTGCGCAATACGATGGGGATAAAGGTGACTGGTTAAGTTTTAATCCGAGCCATACCGGTGCCGAGCCAAATGTAATTTTTGATTATTCTAAAGCCGAAGACCTGCCTGTAGGTACTTACCAAGCCACTATAAACGCCGAAGCCTCCGGCTTCGGAACGGCAAGTGTTGCTATCATACTGACGGTAAGCGCTCCTCACCCTTATGTTATTTCTTCTACACCAGCGGATAGTGCTACTAGTGTAAGTGTAAATACTTCCAGTATTGCGGCTAACAACTTATTTGTACCCGAAGTAGAAGGTTACCAGGGAGGCGTAGACAACAGCACCATTACCACTAATACAGTTTTACTTCTCAAAGTATCGGGCAATACTACTACTCAAATACAAGGGGTGGTGCAAGGTACCGGCGGTGGTGACGCGATCAGCTTTTCGCCTACTTTTGCCTTAGAGCCCAATTCTACTTATAAATTTATGGTTACGGATGGCGTTAAATCACTTAGTGGTGCTTCCTTCGTTCCGTATAACGCTATTTTTACTACAGGTGCCGCCATTGAACCGGTTGATCCAATTTTAGTGGAGTTTACGAAAGTGCCCATTCCAGGTACCCAAAACAAGAAGTATTCTTCTTTAACCATTGGCCCGGATGGTAAATTTTATGCTCTTTTACTTAACGGCAATATTGAACGGTATGCCATTAATCACCAGGATGGCAGCCTTACCTACGAAGCTGTTATTAATACTTTACAAGGCAAATACGGCGACCGCTCGGCTATTGGGTTAGTTTTTGCGCCTACGTCTACTGCGTCCAATTTAGTAGCTTATGTATCGCATTGCTCTTCTGGCTTAGCTGCCGCACCGGAATTTGACGGTAAAATTTCCAGATTAAGCGGATCCGGGTTAGCTATCGAACAATTAATGGTAACTAACCTACCTCGTTCGGCCAAAGACCATTTAGTAAATAGTTTAGTTTTTGGGCCAGACGGCGCTATGTACATCGACCAGGGTAGTAATAGTTCGATGGGTTCGTACGATGGTTCGTGGCAGCGTACCGAAAGTTTATTGTCGGCTGCCATTTTACGTTTAGACCTTGCCAAACTTACCACTTTACCCCTCGACGTTAAAACTACTTCTGACCAAAATTTAATAAATACAGCTACAGCTAGTCAATTGCGGTTGAGCGATGGTACGTATAATCCGTTTGCCAGTAACGCGCCGCTTACTATCTATGCCTCCGGAGTTCGGAATTCCTACGATCTGGTATGGCACAGTAATGGTCAGTTATATGCACCGGCCAACGGTTCTGCGGCAGGTGGTAACACACCGATTTCCGTGACGGGTACCCGCCGACCAGATGGCACCTTCTACAATGGCCCGGCTGTAGCTGCTACTTCAGGAGTGAAGGTGCAAAATGACTGGCTATTCCGTATTAATCCGCTCAAAGGGGTGGGTTATTTTGGGCACCCTAATCCTTTACGTGGCGAGTACGTGGCTAACCGGGGCTACGCCGATAATCCGAAATATCCTAGTTCTTTAGGATCAGACACTAACTACCGGGGAGCCGCCTTTAATTTTGAACTGAACCGCTCACCTAATGGGGCAATCGAATACAAGAGCAATGCTTTTAACGGCGCTTTAAAAGGCAAATTACTGGTTTGTCGTTTTAGTGGCGGGGGCGATATAATTGTATTACAACCAGGTTCCTTAACAAAAGGCAGCCCGGAAGCAGATTACGATATCCTGACAAGTTACACGGGTGCCGGTACCAAGGGTTTAGTTGGAATGTCGGGCTTTATTAACCCACTGGATATTGTGGAAGATGTGCAAACAGGTAATTTGTACGTGATTGAGTTTAACTGGAACAATATTCCGGATAGAACCGCTCAAATTACTTTGTTGCGGGTGAGCAGCATTTCTGACGAAGATGGATTTGCCACTGCTTTTCCGGAGAAGATTACTGCTACCGAAGTGGTGGGAGTTACGCAAACAGCTAGTTCTAAAATTGTAAATTCGCTGGCTACTGCACCTACCACTAAAAAAGATAAGGATAAGGATAAAGACAAGGACAAGGACAAGGACAAGGGCAAAGATAAGGGCAAGCCAGAGTTGCCCGATTATTCTAAAGTTACCCAACATGCCGTAACCATATCAAATACTGGCCGGGGTAACCTTAAATTGAAAAACCTGGGAATTGTAGGAGAAAATGCGAGGGAGTTTGTAATGACAGGGCAACCCAATGCTAAACCAAATAAACCGGTAAAAATTCGTAAAAACAGCTCCGTAACCTTTAATATCGCTTTCTTTCCCGCTTCGGCAGGGTTAAAAACAGCCAAACTCGAAGCATCTAGCCAAAAACGGAAGAAAGATCAAGTGGTATCCGTAGAATTAGTTGGATTTGGTATTCAGTACGAAGTCAATGATTCCACAACCATTGAATCGTTAGAAGCTAATGCTAATAAAATGATAAATAAGGTTACCAAAAAGGCAACTGATAAAGAACCTGTGCTGAAAGTATATCCTAACCCAAATACCATTGGATCAAAAATTTATGTAGATCTGGCTGATTTTGGTAAACTAGAACCCGTAACGCTTACTATTTATGATAGCTTCGGACAAATCTATCAGGCTAAAACTGTTAAAACAGATGCGAATGGAATTGTTTCGGCGGAGTTGCCCGTAACGAAAACCATGAAACCCGGCATTTACATTATTAAAGCCAATGGACCTTCAGGTCAAAAACAAACGAAAGTTATAATAGAAAATTAAGCTACCTCACTAATTATCTAAAAAAGGGAACGTAGAAACGTTCCCTTTTTTATTTATTGAGCTTGAAAAACATAAATAGGTAAGCAATCTTTCTGCTAACAAAAATTTGTGAATAAAACTTAATTCCGGTTATTTCTTTCGTATGATACAGAATCAGATTACCTTGTTACTAACAACTATTGGGGGTGAATCCCTGTTTTAATTTTACAAATATTCCTTCTTAAATCGTTTCATTTAAATTCAGAAACATGAAAGCAAGTAAATTATATAATTTCCGGGAGATGAACTCCTATCAATTTATAGCTGTAGTTGGGCTGATAATGACTTTCGCTGCCCATATTATTTTATTGCTAACCGATAAACATATTGCCAGTTATAATGCTTTATATGTTTGTTGGGTAGGAGTTTTTATTGTAGGAGCAATTATTAACTATAATACAAAACCCGATGATCACCACGGTCATCACCACCATCATTAATCTCCAATTCTGCTTATTTTTGACGCATGGCATTAAACGGTAAAACCACTACGGCAATTCAGTTTCCGGATGAAACTGATTGGCTGCAAAAAGTAGCTTTAAGCGGGTTTGGCTTAGGTTTGTTATTAATTTTTTTAAGTGGCTTTCAAGCTGCCGGCGAGAGGAATTTAATGTTCTCCGGGATTTTAGTGGGTTTAACATCTTTGCTTGTTTATTTCCTGCGCACCTATTTCAAGAATCATCCGGGTATCAGAAATAATGGAATCTGGTTGCGCGGCTCCACTAGTCGTGGCGCAATAGCTTGGGTTACCGGAATATTTTTAACGGGTTTTTACGTGGTATTATACTGGTGGCCCGATTTAATGAATGGCCTTATTCGCAGTATAAATCCACTAAGTTACTGGTTGCGCGGCAATGCGGCCGACCGGTGGTTTTTATACGGCACCTTTTACACGTTGGCCGTTCTGATTATGGGAGTACGGGCATTATTAAAATATCGTCATAGTCCTTACCAGATTATCCGCACCTTATCTGTAATGTTTTTCCAGTTAGTGCTGGCTTACTTAATTCCGTATTTCTTAGTTCAGTTAAACCAGCCGGAGTTTTATTTATCTTACTTTTGGCCGCTTAAATACGATTATTTGTTTCCGGGTACGGTAGGTTATTTAATTAAAACGCCAGGAGCTTTAGGAGTATTCTTTTTTTTCTGGACAGCCATAATTTCTTTAATTGGCGTACCTATACTCACTTACTTTTTTGGGAAACGCTGGTATTGCAGTTGGGTGTGTGGCTGCGGAGGATTGGCCGAAACAGCGGGCGATCCGTACCGGCATTTATCAGATAAATCCCGGGCTGCCTGGCGCTGGGAAGTAGCTATAATTTATCCTATTCTGGGCTTTATTGTTCTTACTACGCTGTTGCTATGGATTAACTCCCTTATGGGTGGGGGCTTACTGGGTCGTTTATCAAATGAGTTTTCGCAAACCTACGGTTTTTTCATTGGATCTATCTTTTCGGGCGTAATTGGCGTAGGTTTTTACCCAATTATGGGCTCACGCGTTTGGTGCCGCTTTGGTTGCCCAATGGCAGCGTACCTGGGTATTTTACAAAAACATTTTTCCCGTTTCCGGATAACAACTAATGGCGGCCAATGTATTTCGTGCGGTAATTGCTCTACTTACTGCGAAATGGGAATTGATGTACGTTGGTATGCGCAGCAAGGTCAACCAATTATCCGGGCTTCGTGCGTGGGTTGTGGTATGTGCGCCACTGTTTGTCCGCGGGGCGTTTTAAACTTAGAGAACGGCCCCCGTGAAAATCGTTACCAGCCAACTGCCCTTATTTCACCGGAAAGTCTACGGATTTTAAGTTAAGGAAGTAGGTTATAAGGTAGTAGTTATTTATTGGTAACTATTTAGTAAATTTTTCTTAACTAAATAGTTAAAATACTTGATTTAAATGCGGTTTTCTACTTTATACCTAGTTACCTTAAAAAATTCGTAACGGCTTTATGGAAAGCATCCGGGTCTTGTAAATGCGGAATGTGGCCTATTCCTGGTAAGCCCACTAATTTACTGGTTCTAATTTGGTTTACGGCTTTTCTCCCCAAAGTAGGATAATTTCCGGCTTTGGCCAATACGGTTTTGTCTTTAATGTTGGCCTTACCCACTACCGTTCGATCGGTTTGTCCAATAATTAATAACGTAGGCATTTGCAGTTGCTCTAATTCGTAAATAATGGGCTGCTGGTATATCATATCGTAAGTTTGGGCCGAGGCAAAAGCTACTTCCGGGTAATCTTTACTGTGGGTTTGGGCGGCGGGTATTTTTACCCATTCGTCGTATTCCGGTTTCCACTCCGGGAAATAAGTTTTAAAATAATTCCGGATAGATTCTTCTGAGGTTTTTACTTCTTTCTGATAAGCAGCGTCTAAAGTAGTAAAAGGCACAATTGGTCGGTAATCTTCTAACCCAATCGGATTTTCCAGAATCAATTTAGTAACTACTTCCGGATACATGAGCGCAAACCGGGTAGCCAACATTCCGCCCATAGAATGCCCAATTACAATGGCTTTTGTTACGCCTAAAGTATCTAATAATTGCCGGGTATTAGTAGCAAGCTGGTGAAAACTGTAGTGGAGAGAGGGTTTAGAAGATTTTCCGAAACCAATTTGGTCGGGCACAATTACCCGGTACCCTTGTTTATTTAAAAATTTAATGGTCTGTCGCCAATAAGCGCCTAAAAAATTTTTACCGTGCAACAGTACAATGGCGGGACGCGAAGCATTAAATTTTTCCGGAACGGCATCCATATAAGCCATCCGGCAGGCTTGATTTTCAATTTTTAAGTTTAAAAAATGGACCGGGCAGGGATAAGTATAACCTGTTAGTTCCGCATCCAGAACTTCCGGGATGGCCGGCGTTTGCGACCAAGCCTTTTTAACCAGAGAAACTACTAAAATAAAAATTAATAAAACCAGCTTTCGCCTCTGAATTATTAAAGACATACGAATTAGTAGATATATTTTAAAACTTAATTGTTAAAACCAGTAAGTACATTCATATTTAAATTCAGCCCAAAATAAAGTGACTATATTACACCTTTAAATTGTAAATCTTACAAGAAGAATAAAAATATTCTTTCAAGTTAAAACCATCCGTAAAAGTCTAAATAGAAAGCAGCTCTCCCCTCTTCCACCAATTCATTCAAACTTAAATAATCTGATTGTATCAGGTATTGTCCGAAGAAAGTTGCTGCAAAATTCTTAAAGCATTATGTACGTGTTCCAACGGTTTTAACTGGGAATTAAATGCATATTGAATTGTTCCGGATTTATCAATAACAAACGTAGCCCGGCCCGGAATTAAGCCCAGCGTTTTAGGTACCCCGTACATTTTAGCCACTTTACCAGCAGGGTCACTTAACAAAGTAAAAGGTAATTGGTATTTAGTTGAAAATTTTTGGTGAGACGCTAAATCATCGGAAGAAACGCCAATTACTTCAGCACCATGTTCCTGAAAAATCTCGAATTGATCCCGAAAAGAGCAGGCTTCGGCCGTGCAACCGCGGGTATCGTTTTTAGGATAAAAATACAATACTACGTTCTTCTTGTTTTGTAAATCGGATAAGGAAAAAGATTCGCCTTGCGAATTTTTTAGTTCAAAGTCAGGAGCTGGTGTTCCAGGATTCAGCATAATTGTAAAATTAAATAAACCTATAATGGGAGTAGCAAATACTACCCGCCTCAATTTTTAAAGTTATATAACCAAGAAATGGAGATACGGTTTCAGAGTTGAGTTAATTTGTTCATCTTTACGGCGGTTTATTACTACCCGCATGCCCCTTATTCACGTTATTATTCCCGCGTACAACGAAGAAAAATCAATTGCTCAGGTAATTCAGGCTATTCCGCCTGCTCTTATTTCAGAAATAATAGTAGTCAATAATAATTCAACCGATAATACAGCAGTAGTAGCAAAAGCCGCGGGCCCTACTGTTTTATTTGCTTCGGAACCAGGTTACGGCAACGCTTGCCTCACCGGCATGGAGTACGCACTTACTAAATTGCCTGCCGAACAACCCGAAATTATTGTATTTATTGATGGCGATTTCTCGGACTATCCGGAAGAAATGCCTTTGTTGATTCAACCTATTTTAGAAAACCGGGCTGACCTGGTTATTGGCTCCCGGGCACTGGGCCAAAGAGAGAAAGGAGCCATGCTGCCGCAACAGATTTTTGGCAATTGGCTAGCTACTACTCTATTACGTTTATTTTATAATGCCCATTTTACCGACTTGGGACCATTTCGTGCGATTCGTACCGAGGCTTTACTTAAATTAAATATGCAGGACCGTACCTATGGCTGGACTGTGGAAATGCAATTAAAAGCAGCTAAGCTAAAACTACGCAGCGTAGAAGTTCCGGTCAGATACCGGAAACGGATTGGTTTTTCTAAAATTTCGGGTACGGTGAAAGGTACGGTTATGGCCGGTTATAAAATTATTGCTACCATTTTCCGATATTTGTAGGTGATGACGATTTTGGCTTTGCTATTAGTGCTGGTGTATGGGTTGTGCCTGAGTTTTATATTTTGCTACAGCCTGATACAAGTGCATCTAACTTATCTTTACCTGCGTTGCCAAGCCACAAAGCATCGACCTATAAACCCTTCTTTGCTATTAACTCCAGAGGAGCTTCCTCGTGTAACCATACAATTGCCTATTTACAACGAACGTTACGTGGTGGAACGTTTAATAGATGCCGTGGCCGCTTTTAATTATCCTGCGAATAAACTTCAAATTCAGGTACTCGACGATTCGGATGATGAAACAGTAACGCTTATCGCGGCCAAAGTTGCTCATTACCAAGCCAAAGGATTAGATATAACGCATGTAAAACGTCCATCGCGAACTGGTTTTAAAGCTGGGGCTTTACAATATGGTTTAACAACTGCTACTGGTGAATTTATCGCTATTTTTGATGCAGATTTTTTACCCGAACCTGATTTTTTGCACCAAACGCTTCGCCAGTTCAACCACCCGCGCGTTGGGGTAGTACAAACCCGGTGGGAACATTTAAACAGCCATTATTCCTTATTAACCAAGTTGCAAGCATTTGGCTTAAATGCCCATTTTACCATTGAACAAACCGGACGGAGTTGCGGTCATTTTTTTATAAATTTTAACGGTACCGGTGGCATTTGGCGAAAAACCTGCATTCAGGATGCCGGCGGGTGGCAAGCCGATACGCTTACCGAAGATTTAGATTTAAGTTATCGGGCTCAACTGCGGAATTGGGAGTTCCGTTATTTAGAACAAGTTACCGCACCCGCCGAATTACCCGCTACCATGCCCGCCGTAAAGTCGCAGCAATTTCGCTGGACCAAAGGCGCCGCCGAAACGGCCCGTAAAAATCTCGGAAAAGTATTACGCTCCGATCAACCGTTATTAACGAAAGTACACGCTATTTTTCATTTAGGTAACAGCAGCATTTTTGTTTGCGTTTTTCTATCAGCCGTTCTAAGCTTACCCCTCCTACTTATCCGCGAACATTGGACACCCTATTTTTATTTGTTTAAATCGGGTAGTTTATTTTTAATTAGTCTGGTGGGCTTGGTTTTGTTTTACTGGACTGCCTACCGGCAAACTTCTAAAAACCGGTCAGTTTCTATATTTACTTTTTTCCCGCGTTTTCTCTGGTTTCTTACTTTTTCATTGGGTTTATCGCTGCATAATGCCTTAGCGGTGCTGGAAGGCTACTTAGGTATCAAAACTCCGTTTGTTCGTACGCCCAAATTTAATCTGCGTACTCCCGCTGATTCCTGGCAAAATAATGCCTATCAAACGGCTTCTATCAACTTACTTACTATTTTAGAAGGTTTGCTTGCCTTGTATTTTCTTGCGGGAATTATTTTAGCATTCTACTTCCGGGACTATGGCCTACTCCCCTTTTATACCATGTTAATGCTGGGCTTTGGAGGCGTATTTTTTTTAACGCTTAAACACAGTCGTTAACTCTCCATGAAGCCTAATTCAATCTTGAAAGCTAGTATATTGTTGTTCGTATCGGCAATAACATATGTTGGGTTGGGCTACTATACCGAGCGATCCAATTTTATTCAATTAATTTTTCTTTTTGCCCTGAGCTTTGCGGCCTACATACTTTTATTGCAACAGCGTTTATCTTTAAAACTTATAATTCCGGCAGCAATATTTCTTCGGCTTGTGTTAATGTTTTCATGGCCAAGTTTGTCCGATGATTATTTCCGGTTTATTTGGGACGGACGGTTAAGGGTGGCCGGCGAAAACCCGTTCTTACATTTACCTTCCTATTACCAAACCCTTCCAACGCCAATACCCGGCATCAATCTAGAATTATTTAAACACCTTAACTCCCCGCATTACTATTCTGTTTACCCGCCTGTTAGCCAATTTGTATTTGCCTTTAGCGCCTGGATAGCACCGGAAAGTAATTGGGGAATGGTGCTAAGTATGCGGTTTATTATTTTAATGGCCGAAGCAGCCTCTATTGTTTTCCTAATTAAGCTTTTACAACACTACCATATACCGGTTAGTCGGGTGGCCTGGTACGCTTTTAATCCTTTAGTAATAGTAGAACTAACCGGTAACCTTCACTTCGAAGCACTGCTTATTTGCGGCTTGTTGGGCAGTATCTATTTACTAAAGCGGCACAAACTTCTTTTATCCGGAGCCATTTTGGGGTTAGCCATAGGAGTAAAAATGATACCCTTAATTTTTATGCCTTTTCTATTAGCACATTTGGGTTGGAAGAAATTTTTAGTATTTGCCAGCGCAACCGGATTTACTTTATGCTTATTATTCTTGCCTTTTTTATCGCAAGCATTATTTCAGAATATTGGGCAAAGCCTTAATTTATACTTCCAGAAATTTGAATTTAATGCCAGCGTATATTACGTTTTTCGTTGGCTTGGTTCCCTTGTATTGGGGTATAATACCATTGGGGTTCTAGGCCCGTTTCTATCTTTAGCTACTTTCGTTACTATAATGGCGGCAGCTTACCAGAACCGTAATAGGTTCAATCAAAATTTACTTACCTACTTCCTCCTGGCACTAAGTATTTACCTGTTTTTGGCTACTACTGTACATCCGTGGTATTTAACCACCTTGGTTGCCCTTAGTGTTTTTACGCCTTTCCGGTATGCCCTGGTTTGGTCAGGAATAGCTGTATTCTCCTATGCAGCTTATCAAACTCAACTTTACCAAGAAAATTTATATGTAATTGCCCTGGAATATATTGTGGTTTATGGTTGGTTAATCTGGGAAATAGTAAAAAACCGGAAGCTTATTACTTCATCCATTCATTAATTTTAATATTTACCCTCTTTCTGAATCGCTGCTTATTTCCAGCATTGGGCGCAGTAAAAAATCCTTTAAAGGCATTAAAGCTTTTGCTATTCCCAGGCAGTTTTTTAATAAATCGGGTTGTAGTAACTGTTCGTCGGTGAGGGAATGAGTGGCTACCCAACTCTTATACTTCAGGTAATCTAAAGCCGGATTGGTGGCATCGTAGCCTTTTGGCGAGGATTTTAATTTTTCGCCGGCTAATTCCTGCCCAAAACTTTTAGTAAATTCCGGACTATGCACAATTTCGGAGAACTCCTGAAAATTATAATCTATTTCCTGACGCACCGCTTTCAAATGAGGAGCGGGTGGCATCCATAATCCTCCCCCTATAAATGACTGATTACCCGAACTGAAATGAAAATAGTAACCGGGATAAACAGATTTACGACCACCAGGGGCTAAGTACGCGCCAAAATGATCTTTGTAAGGTCGCTTATCGTTGGAAAACCGCACATCGCGGTAAATCCGGAAAACAATTTCACTTGCTTTTTGGTCCGTAACACTTTCGTCGAAAGCAGCTACTCCTTTTATCCATTCGCCTACAAACAGTAAAAAATCCTGTCGGGCCAAGTCATAACGCTCTTTATTTTCCTGAAACCAATTTCGATCATTATTATTTTTGAGGTCGGTAATATACTGTAGAGTCTCGGGTTTAAAATGCGTGTTCATACTTTGTAATTACAAGTTGCAGGTTGCAAGTTAACAGTTATCTCCTGGAAAAATTTAGCTTAAAGAGTAAAACTAGAAATAGAAAATAAGTAACAAGACCAGATGAATTTACTAAACATGATGCTGAGGACGAGACTATTGTCTCCTAATATTGACATTCAGTTTCTGAACCTTAAAAAAGTCTAATAACTAATATCCTGATACTTTTGCCTAATTAATTAGAACTGGCAAACTATTATCCGAAAATTAATGCTGCCAATAAGCGAAGCGTTGAATATTTTTTAATTCTAATGTTCGGCCATCGTAGGATCTTTGCCGCAACAAGGCATTCGGATATTTTTTACTAAACCAATACTGACTTTGCTTATCCGGGGCAAATTGCACCGTTACCAGCCAGGCACCTCCCGGAAATTCTTCAGTGGAGCCCTGGCTAATAGAAAATGTAGCTTGGAATAAAGTCGGGGGCAAAGCTTTAGACGTTTGCTGTAACTCATAAACCGGCGCTTTAAAAGTTAGGTTTTCTTTAAATTTTAAACTGCGCAAGGTATAAGGTAACTGGTCTTCAAATAAAGCAAGTTCTTTCAAAGACAATTCACCGGTTCCTTGATTATCCCAGTAAGAATTAAATTGGTAGGTAAAAGAATTGCCCTTTTGCGTAATAGCTTTAAACGTATTGCCGCACCACTCCTGCGACGAACTGGTAAGTTTATGTACTGTAACCGGGTTCTCGCGCTTAAAAAATAAGGACGTTAGATAATGATAAGGATAATTTTCAGTGGGAATCCGGGCAAACTCGTTTACTTTTATTACCGGAAAAAGATCACTGCGTTTATAATCATCAGTTTTAACGTTAAACGCTTTATTAAAATCTTCTTTAACCGTAATTAAAGTATAATCAAACTGCCGGGCTCTATTGTAAACAATTCTTTGAGCCTGGTAGGTGGCTACTTCGGCTAAGCCATCGTCCCAGAATTTTTGCTGCGCCCAATTTACATTAAAATACTGCGTATAATTTCCGGGTCCTGCTACTCCATTCCGGCTCGAACAAGCCAATATACCCCCTATAAAACTAACAATAACAAAGAGAAAGAACTTTATAAAGTTGCTTTTGAACCGATAAAATTTAGGAATAGAAAACATGCAGCAAATATATCAGCTGGCAATTAAGCTTCCATTTAATACACAATTTTTAAATCTGACCCATTACGTACATTTCCTGCAAAGTTGGGTTTTGGCTCCCTCCTTCTGGTTCCAAGGTAATGGCAAAAGCCTGGGCATTGGCAATGGTTTTCATGTGCTGAACCGCCGTTGAATCGCTAAGGTCTAGCATACCCGCATCAATGGGTTTACCGTTTTCCAACGCCCATAATTGATACTGCCGTTTAGGAGGAGGTACTGGTAAATCTGCTACTTTTAGTAAAACACCTTTTGTTTTGGTATTCCAATAAACCAACACCGAGGAAGACGGAGATTTTTGTACTCCTTTTAAATCTACTCTTTGTGTTTTGTTATGCGTTAAAAATTGTAGCTCCTCGGTGGTTAATTGTAGTTTATTATTTACTTGCTGAACTTGCTGGGCATATCTGTTCTGAGAAGCTAAAGCCAGTTGGTACTGATTTTCGGAACGTTGCCAGTTCGTAAAAAAGTAAAAATTAAAACCAGCACTAACTAAAAGTAAAACGGTGGCGGCAATGGCCCACCAACTATACCCTGGTGCCGCAGAAGATTCATCCAATGGCGAGTCAACTGGAAAGGAAATTTGCTTACCTTCTGGTTCAGGAGTAATTTCGGCAACAGTGTTCCCGATAGGTGCAGTTGTAATAATAGCACGTAAAACTTTTTCTTTTAAATGAGCGGGTGGTTCTACGGCGTGCAATTGCGCGTAGGAATCTAAAGAATCAGATATTGCTTGTAGCTCCGCTTGTACTTGTGGGTAAAGAGCTGACATACGATCTACTTCTAACCTTTCGGCGGGCGGTAAAAGCCCGGTAGCGTATAATTCTAAAACCCCAGATGCTATGTATTCCTGAATATCCAATTTATTTATGTACTTATTTCAAAAATTTTCCTAAAGCTTTTATAGCGGCCCTTGCCCGGGTTTTAACCGTGCCGAGCGGAATTTCTAATTCTTCGGCCACCTCACTTTGCGTAAACCCGTCGAAATACATCATATCAATCACTTTCTTCTGATCGGGATTAAGTTTCTCCGTCAGTTCTTTTAAACCGATATGCTCTGGCCGAAAACCACTACTATCAGCGGTATATTGAATTTGACTTTTTTCTAAAGCTTGTGTTTTAGAACCTACGCGATACTGCCGGGATCGGATTTTATCAATTGCTAAATTTCTGGCAATATTAATTAACCAAGTAAACAGTTTACCTTTGCTGGCATCGTACGAAGAAAAAGAAGACCATATTTTTACGAAACACTCCTGCAGCACATCTTCGGCAACTTCAGTATCTTTTACAATCCGTAAAATAACCCCATATAAGGCAGGTGAATACATATCGTATAACTGCCCAACAGCGGCATCTTCCGGCACCCGTAATCGGGCAACTAATTCTTCTTCTGAAGTAGCTATTGGCTGATTTGGTGACAATTCTAAAATTTAGTTTTGGATTTACTGTAGATCAGAAAACCTTTTCAAACATACACATAATAAACTTGAAAATTATTTATTCAAACTGGTTTTACACTATTTTGTTTTACTTTTTTTTAATTTACTTAATCAAAATTTTTGAATACCGTTTAAACAGCATTATTCTTAATTTTAGCAAGTAATCTGTAAAAAAGGCAGAATAAAATAGAGTTAAACTATTAATAGCTTTTAGGAGTATTTTGATTGTTTAAGTGTAACAAGTAATTAACTTATGGCCATACAATCTTTAAATCCGGCAACAAACAAAGTAATTAAAAACTTCACTCCTCATTCACCCGACGAATTAGAAAATTCACTAAATCGCGCTGATTTGGCTTTTGGAAGTTGGCGAAAAACCCTTTTTACCGAACGCGCCGACTTAATGCGGCGTGCCGCGCAGGAGCTTAAAGATAATGTAAACCATTACGCCGAAATTATTACCCTGGAAATGGGTAAACCCATCCGCGAATCAAAAGGTGAAATAAATAAATGTGCCCTTTGCTGCGAATTTTACGCGGAGCACGCCGAAACATATTTAAAGGACGAAGATATTCACTCTGATGCATCTGTAAGCTACATTTCCTACGAGCCACTGGGCATTATTCTGGCGGTAATGCCCTGGAATTTTCCTTTCTGGCAGGTTTTCCGGTTTGCGGCACCTAGTTTAATGGCGGGTAATGTGGGCTTGCTGAAACACGCATCTAATGTACCCCAATGCGCTTTGGCCATTGAAGAAGTTTTTAGAAAAGCTGGTTTTCCGGAGGGAGTATTCACCACGGCCTTAGTTGAGTCGGAGGCAGTAGAAACTTTAATAAAAGATGACCGCATTAAAGCTGTAACGCTTACGGGCAGCGAAGGTGCCGGGGCTAGTGTAGCAGCTTTGGCTGGTAGCCAAATTAAAAAAACAGTAATGGAGCTAGGAGGCAGCGATGCTTTTATTGTACTAGCCGATGCTAACCTGGAAGAAACGGCTGAAATGGCAGCCAAAGCCCGCATGATTAATACGGGTCAAAGTTGCATTGCAGCCAAACGGTTTATTATCGAAGAAAAAATTGCTCCTAAATTTATTAACCGCATGAAACATTACTTGCAGGCACTTAAAACCGGTGATACTTTAGACGAAACCACGGATTACGGCCCTCTGGCCCGGCAAGACCTGGCGGCTTCGGTGCAAAAGCAAGTAGATGAATCGGTGGCAAAAGGGGCAAAAATCCTTCTGGAAGGTGGTCGACCCGATGAAACAAGCGCCTATTTTCACCCGATGATGTTAACGGATATTCAACCGGGAACGCCCGCTCACGAGGAAGAAATATTTGGACCCGTAGCCTGTATTTTCGTAGTAAAAAATGCTGAAGAAGCTATTAAAGTAGCAAATGAAAGTCGCTATGGTTTAGGAGCTTCTATCTGGTCGTGCAATGTGCAGGAAGCCCGGAAACTAGCCCGCCAAATAGAATCAGGGGCAGTATTTATTAACGGAATAGTCCAGTCACATCCGGCTCTACCCTTTGGGGGTATTAAAAAATCCGGCTATGGCCGCGAATTGTCGTATGTAGGCATCCGGGAGTTTGTGAACCAGAAAACCGTTTGGGTAGCCTAGAATATTTTCATAAAAAAGAGCGGCAGTTATATAACTGCCGCTCTTTTTTATGAAAATATTCTAGTAGTTGTTTGTTATTAGTTGCTCGTTGCTTATTTAGTAAATCTCTAATAATCAACATTATACTACAAATAATAGCCTCTACTAATTTCGTTGCAGTACTTATTGTTTCACTATTTTACTAAAAGTATTTTGTTTGCCCGTTTGTAGGCGGTACAGATACACACCTTTGGCCAAAGAGGCACCATCGAAATGAACTTCGTGCGTACCGGCTTTTTGTTTTTCATTTACCAGAACTTTCAATTGCTGCCCTTGTAAAGAATAAACCGCCAAATGTACGGGTACATCTTCGCTTAAAGTGTACGTAATGGTAGTGCTGTTCGCAAAAGGATTCGGATAAGCATAATGCTTTTTAATAGCCATGTTACTATTTTCCGTATTATTGTTAGAAAGCCCGGCAATTGCTGATCTTCCGCGGGAAATTTCCTTGGCTGCCGATACATAAGAAAGAGATAAATAATCGACGTTAGGCCCACTTTGACCAATGGCCGAAGCCCGGATAGTATGGGTACCCTGCGACAGAAAAATATTATTTCCCCCGTAAAAAGACCAGGTATCCCAGCTATAAGTAGTAGTAAAGGCATGGGTGGCAAATCCGACACCATCCACTGAAAAATGCAATGCCCGGTTAGCTTCCCGGCCATTCGAATAATTTAAACCCACATTGTATAATCCCGGGGTTTGTATTTTAACAGTCCATTCAACGTAATCATCGTTTGGGTTGATATAGTTCACAAAACCGGTACCGCTATATCCTAAATGATTAATGTCAACTTGCCCTCCTTTTATGGTAGCAAATTCGGCTTCGTATTTCGCAATGGCTGGTTTTTCTACCGCTATCACCAAGTAATTCGATTGCGCCCCCGCGGCGGGTGGAGTGAGGTTACCCCCTAACAAAAAAGGATCCGGATAGATATACGGGAACTCTACTAATTTACTGTACACATTCAGATAGCTGTTTGCCGGATCATCAGTTTCTATAATATCACCGGTTTTTGTCCAATCGCTCAACCAGGCTGGCAATCGGGTAGCTTTAGGATCGTAGGCAACGTATAGTACTACCGGTTTTTTCAAAAACATAGTTAAAAAAGTACGGCTGGTATCTTGCTTATCGGCACTCGACGACTGAATAAAAGAAGCCCCTTTTAAGTATTCTGGAATTGAAGTAATTGAAAATAACTGATCGGAATACGATTTTTCACCTGGGTTTAACTTAGCTACCGAATACGAACGGTTACTGGCTGCCGAGACCTGCGTTACTAAATCATCCTGAGCGGGTTTTTCTCTTTCAGCTGGTTTTTCTACATCCGGTTGGCGGGCTTCAATCCAATCAACAAAAAAATCTTCGGCGGCGGTTTGGGTATCTATTTGCCAGCCAAAATGGCCCAATTGCGGATAAGTAGTATCAATAGCCTCTAAGGTAGGAATACTGGGATAACCTCTGCCTCTATCTAAATATACCTGAATAAGGCCACTTTTGTAGCGGGCAATTTTAAATTTATACCACCGGGATGTTTCCAGATCAGGGTAAATACTTACTTCATCTAAGGATTGGGTATAATAAAAGTTACCTTCGGCGCGGGATAAAGTTAATTGCCCGCCTGCATAAGGAGTATAACTTACAACGTAAGCGAAAGCACTATCTACATCCTGGCTATTCTGGCCGAAAACAATCCGGAATTCGCGCTGGTAATTTACGGTATATCCTTTGCTCGTGGTTTCTAATATAAAAGAAGGAGCCGAAAACTTTTCTGCTGTAGATAAAGTACCCCCGCTACCATCAATTGAATTATACGCATAGCCCGACCGGATAGACCAGCCATTGGCTATACTCCAATTATCTCCTAATTCGGAACGGTTAAAATCGTCTCTGAATAGTACCGGATTTGTTTGAGCATAAGAGCTAATACGTGGAATAAAAGATAATAAAAAAAGAAGTACCCCTACTGCTCTTACTTTAAGATTATGATTAGAGGATGAGGGTCTAATTAGGTTCATAAAAGGGATGTTTAAATTATTAAATATTAGGTTAGCTTCATTTCATTCCTATTCTTCGCATATAATTTAAGAATAAATACGGACATCTAAAATACAAGGGCTCGTTAAAACAAGTTATATAATTAACCGCCTACAAATGAAAGAATTAGTCAATATTAAAATATCCAAAACAGATACTTTTTCTTCCTGATATATAATTAGTACAACAAACTAATGCAGGAATTCATTTATCATTTATTCATTTTTTTTAAAGAACTGTTTTCTTTATCAACTCTGCAATTTAATTGTTTATACGTATATTAAAAAATTAATATATAAAATTAGTTATAGAGTTAACTTTTTTATTAAAAGATACAGGTGTGTTCTTATAAAAATACACGATTCCATTTTGGGTTTTAGCAATATCCTAAAATAGTATAAGTAATAAAACCTAATAATTCGTGAATGAGGAGGTGCCAGTTGGCAAAGGCTTCGGCGGAAGGAATAATTAAACTATTTGGGAAGAAACTGCGATCTTTAGAATAAAAGTCAGCCGGAAAACTTATGGCATTTACGCCGGCTTCTTTAAAACAACCTTCGGCCCGCCGCATGTGAAAGGCAGAGGTAATTAAAATTAAGGAATGGATATCCGGCCTTTGTTGGAGTAAACGTGAGGTAAAAAGGGCGTTTTCGCGGGTATTCTGGCTTTTATCTTCCAGCAGAATATCTGTTGCCGGTACGCCGGCTAAAAGTAAAATCTTCTTTAATTCGGCGGCTTCCGTGGTATAAATCGTCTTAATACTGCCGGTACCACCGGAAATAATTATTTTTTTTATTTTTTTTGTTTTGTATAGCCATAAGGTATGCAAAACCCGGTCGGCTCCGCGCTCTATGTATACCCGGTCATGTGGCGATTTCTCTAACGAAGTAATTCCGGTTAGTAAAATACCCGCATCCGAAACGGGTATTTCGGTCAGGCGTTTTGGCGGCAATTCCCAGAGCAGGAAAGCTTCGTTAATTATAAATGGATTCGTAAAAAAAAGCACCACAATAGCCGCCAATCTTACAGCTAAACGCCGGTAACGGCCCCGTTTGGTAAATAAAGCAAATAATAAAAGTACTACCAGCCAAACTACGGGTAAAGCTACGTAGTATAAAATTTTAGAAAGTATAAAAAACATAGGACCAGAACTGCCGCAGAAATTACCTCTTGCATTTAGTAAATGTTAAAAAAGTAAGTTCTTCGGCTACTCGTAAAGTATCATTATTTAGTTACCAGATTTATAATTCTTAGCTATTTAATTCTCATTTTTAAGCATTAAAGTCCGGATGAAGCGTACCGGAGAGCTTCCGTAACTTAAAAATTGTTCGTGAAACTTCTTTAAATTAAAATCTTTGCCTTGCTTTTTCTTCATTTCTTCCCGTAAGTCATAAATCTCGGTGTAACCGGTAAAGTAGCTGGATAATTGAACTTGCGAAAGAGTTGCCCGTTTCCATTTTTCACGCGCTTCCGCTTCTTCCTGAAAACCTTCGTTCACAAGTAAGGCTAAAGCTTCTTTTTCCGTCATTCCTAAAACGTGGATGCTGTAATCGATAATCGCATTCAGGGTCACGCGCATGTTCCATTTGTACCAGGTAAGCCACATTTCCGGCGCATTATTGCCGTAGCCTTGTTCCAGCATCATGCGCTCCGAGTAAACGGCCCAACCTTCTACCATGGCACCATTACCTAAAACTGCTTTTATAATAGAAGGCGATTTATTGGCGTAAATAAGTTGAGTGTAATGTCCCGGAATGGCTTCGTGAATATTTAAAATCTGTAATTGATATTTATTGTATTCGCGTAAATAACTCTCTGCTTCGGCGGCATTGTAATGCGTTAAAGGGGTTACATTGTAGTAGGTATTGGCACTTTTATCGTAAGGTCCGGGAGCCGAAATAGAAGCTCCGGCTATTCCGCGCATGTATTCCGGGGTAGGGCGCACTACTAAGGGCTTGGTTGGATCCTGGGTTAATAATTTTTTAGCGTTTACAAAGGCAACCAGTTGCGGAATTTGCGTTTTAATGGCGATTAAAAAAGAATCGCGGCGCACGTATTGTTCGGCCAGTTTACCTAATAATTGTTTAACGCCCGGTAAACCCGGCGTTAACGGTTCATCCGGAAAATAAACGGGCCATAATTTTTGCGTAAGAGCCAGCATTTCGCGGTGCAGGTAATCTTTATGTTGCAAAGCTTTTTGATAAACCTGTTCAGCGGAATAGCCCGATTGAATGTCATACTTGAATTTTTGCGAAAAAAGTTCTTTTCCGATTCTAAAACTTCGTCCCTGACCTTTCCGGACGGTTGGTAGAATATCATTTTGCAGAAAGCTGATATAGCTGTTAATTTCGGTTTTGGCAGTGGCAATCCGCGATTGTAGAAAGTCTTTTTCGAAAGGTTTTAATCGGGCAACTTTTATTGAATCAGCCAGTTCATCGAACACGGTTAAAGCGCCTTTGTTTTGCAAAATGGCTAATTGCGTATGCTCCAGCGTAGGCTTTTTAATATTATTTTTAGCTGCTTCGTAATAGGGTACTACGTGTTCTATTTTTAATGAAATACTCCGCAGCCGGTTAGTTAAACTATCGTACCGGCCATTTAAAATTTCGGCCACTCCTCCCCCTATATTATAATCGGCCGGGTTCCATTCGGCTGGTTTTAGAACGGTAGCGTACCAAATGCGGCCATTAAAAAAATCCTCGAGCATTTGGTAATCGGTTTGATTATTCAACGATAAGTTGGTGCGGTTAATTTTATGCAAATCGTTGAGCATGGACCGATAAGAAGCTACTTCATTTTCCAGGCGTTCAGGAGTAGGAATTACCAGTTCGCTGTCGTATTTGTGGTATCCCACCGATGTGGCCCATTCCGGGTTTAGGCGCCAGATTTTCTCCAGCAAAGCTGCTTTTACCTCGGTGAATTGTTGCTCTGGAGTAGTAACCTCCCCCGATTCTTTAACTTTTTGCCGGTCGCAGGATAGGAACAAAAAGAATATACTAAATATAAATAAAAGGCGCGTACCTCTGAATACCATAGGTTTTGTAGAATTAGTCGGATGTATCTTTAAAATCTGATTATTAATGAAATAGTACGTTTTATGTTTACTTAACTTTAGGCATTATAGGTATTCTGCCTTATAGAAAAATCCTATTTACTTTATTCCAGTTTGTTATTAATAAAAGCATTAGCAATTAAGAAATATTTACTAATTAGCGCTTGCACGAAATTAGTCTTGAACAAAAGTTAATGATTTCACCGGCTTCACGAATTTTTTCGCCGAACAAACACTTGCTTTTATCTAAAAGAACCGCCGGATAAGCCACATTACTAAACTCAGCAAAATACTTACTAAAATCATACTGGTGAGTGGTGCGTAAAATTTAAAATTAGGCTTTTCAATCCGGATATCGCCCGGCAAATGGCCGAACCAACTAAGTTTATTGCCCGCCAGCCACAACAGCAGTCCTAAGCCAACAATTATTAAACCCAGGAAAACCAGGTATTTACCCAATGGCTGCATACTACTTTAAATAAGTTCATGTATTTACGTGGCGTAAAATTACTAAATGGACATACGCATAATGCTGCTTATTAGATATTCCCGTATTGGCTTAAATCAGAATTTTAATTTTACTCGAATGGTCAGCTATAGTATATCTGAGGGCTTTAAAGATTTATTGGTTATTACACTTAGTACGGCCAGATTATAAGTTCCTGCTATTAGGCAGGCTTTTACCTTTTTAATACCGGTAAAAGCGTATTATTCCCTTACCATTTTACTTGCGGGGGTGCTAATAAATAGAATTAGCCAGAAACTAATTTGGGCAAAAATTAAATTTTCCGCAACCGCTAACCACTAAACAAATTAGCTAGAGGAACCATTTACGATAGAATAGTAAAGGTGGCCTTATGCATAAGCAACAAAAACAAAAGAGAAAGTTATTCGCCTTTTCTGAAGCGTAAACCAAAGAATACTTAACTTGTTTAAATTATTTTTAACAATAATTCCGAACTTCAATCAAACTTAAATATTACTTTACCTTCTTCGTTAAGCTTCAATACAGCCTCAAATTTATTTCCGGTTTTAGGCGACACAAATCCTTTTAGCTTGGGGGTTTTACCTTTAAGTAAAATATCCACCACATTTTTCTCCGATAGAGTTTTACCCGCAATGGCAAATGGCACTAAAAACGAGCAACCTTCCCGGAACCGACTGCAACCATATGCCGAATTACCTTTTAAAACTTTACCTATTCGGCATTTCGGGCATTTTTCGAATGGGTCAGTAGCCGGCTTTTTATCTGTTGGTAGTGCTTTTAAACTTAAATTATCATCCAGAATTAAATAGACATCAGTTTTACCAGCCTGATCTGGTATAACAAATCCTTTCAAAACCGGACTTTTACCTTTCGCTAATAAGGTTTGAATAGCTTTAGCCGGAATTTCTTTTTCCCCGAACGTAAGGGGTAACCGAAAAGAACACCCATCTTTCCAGCGGGAACAGCCGTAAGCCTGGCTCCCTTTTAATATATGCCCCGTTTTACAGGCCGGACAAAGACCAAAGCCCGGTGTATTCTCCTTAGTTGCTTTGGTTTTTACTTTATTTTCGGTGGATTTGCTGGCGCTTGGTTTTGTAGTAGTTTCGGGAGTGGAAACGGGTTTTGGCTCAATGGCCATTACGGTACGGTCGCTTTTTACCTCCCGCACCATTTCATCTACTAAATTTTTTAATTCGGTTAAGAAAGCCGCCGGCGAAAAATCCCCATTCTCAATCTGGCGCAATTTTTTTTCCCATTGCCCGGTTAACTCCGGTGATTTTAAAGTAGGGTTTTTAATAACTCCAATCAGGTCGATACCCATTTGGGTGGGTAAAATCTTCTTTTTATCCTTCCGGATATATTCCCTTTTGAACAGCGTTTCGATAATAGCGGCCCGGGTAGAAGGCCGGCCAATGCCATTTTCTTTTAGTACTTCTTTTAGTTCTTCGTCTTCTATTTGTTTACCGGCGGTTTCCATGGTGCGCAACAAGGTAGCCTCGGTATATTCCTTGGGCGGACTGGTCATTTTTCGATCCAGCATAGGTTGGTGCGGTCCATGTTCCCCTTTTACAAAGGTAGGTAGTACGGCATTTTCTTCTTCTTTTTCTTCGGAGTTGGCCTCGGTGGGCGTTTTCTTCGTTTCTTCTTCTTTGCCGTATATTACCCTCCAGCCCGGCTCTAAAATTTGCCGGCCTTTGGCCCGGAAAGTATGTTTGGCGGCCTCGCCGGTTACCGTAGTGTTGCTCACAATACAATCCGGGTAAAAAGCAGCCAGAAAACGTTTCACAATGCTATCGTACACACCGGCTTCGGGGCCATATAAATTATTGGCGGCGGCTCCCGTTGGAATAATAGCGTGGTGGTCGGTAACTTTGTTATTGTTAAATACTTTGGCGGTTTTCCGGATTTTGGCTTGCAACAAAGGTTCCGTTAAAGTCCGGTAAGCCGATAAGCCTTGCAGAATACCTGGAATTTTGGGGTACATATCGTCGGGTAAAAAAGTGGTATCTACGCGCGGATAGGTAACTACTTTTTTCTCGTATAAACTTTGTACCGTTTTCAAGGTTTCGTCTGCCGATAAACCCATTTTATTGTTGCACTCAATCTGCAACGAAGTTAAATCGAACAAGCGGGGCGGACTCTCAACGGCTTTTTTCGTTTCAATGTCGGTAATGGTTAGTTCTTCCTGCTTTATTGCTTCCAGAATAACCTGCCCTTTTTCTTCCTGCAAAAATTTTCCGGCCGTGCTGGCAAAAATTGTTTCGCGGTAAATGGTTTTTAATTCCCAGAAAGGCTCCGGCTTAAAATTCTGAATTTCGTGGTACCGGTTAACAATCATGGCCAGGGTAGGCGTTTGCACCCGCCCCAAAGATAGTAATTGCCGGCCCTGCGCGTACTTAATTGTAAACAAACGGGTAGCATTCATGCCCAGCAGCCAATCGCCGATGGCCCGGCTTTTACCCGCCTGGTAAAGCAAATCAAACTCCGAACCTTCTTTTAAATTTTGAAAACCCTGCCGGATCGCTTCTTCGGTGAGCGACGAAATCCAGAGGCGTTTAAATGGTTTCCGGTACTTGGCTTCGGTAAGTACCCAACGTTGAATTACTTCCCCCTCCTGGCCCGCATCGCCGCAATTAATAACCAGAGTAGCCGTTTCGAGCAGTTTTTTTATAACTTTAAATTGTTGCTCCACGCCTTTGTTTTGCAGTAATTTAATGCCAAAATTTTCCGGTATCATGGGCAGTTCGTGGATGCTCCAGCGCTTCCATTCGGGGCGGTAATCTTCGGGTTCGCGTAACTGGCAAAAATGCCCGAAGGTCCAGGTTACCTGGTAACCATTCCCTTCAAAATAACCATCCTTTTTACTTTTAGCGCCAATTACCTGCGCTATTTCGCGGGCAACACTGGGCTTTTCGGCAATACAAACTTTCAACTTTTAGCTTTCTGGTAACACAATCGCGGGTAACTATCATCAAAATTACACTTTCTGCAGCATTTTCCTTTGATTTTTATTTCCATTTTGCGCAAAGAGTAACTGATAAATATTTCGATAAAAACTGTAATTGAAGCTGGTACAATTTTACCCTACCTGCCTAAAAATACTGAATTATCAGTATTGCATAACTTGCTCAAATAAACTAACATGCGCCCGCATAGGCCGCATTTTAAAATTGTTGGTTGAAGGGTATTTTAATAAATAGAAATAGTAAAAAACTTTCCTTATTGTTTAGCAGACAACCGGAAGTGCTTCTTTAACTTCTTGTTACAGATTTCATTAAAAATATTCAAGTGTATTATTTATAAAACCCTAAAACGAATCGATATGAGTAATCAAGTGCAATATACCGTGGAGCTTACAATTGCGGAAGGTAAAATGGAGGCGTTCAGGAAAATTATTGATTCCTTCCGGGAAGCTATTCAAAACCATGAGCCAGACACCAACGCTTTTCAGATTTACTTTAACCAGGACGAAACTAAAGCGTATTTGGTAGAGTCGTTTAAAAGTTCAGAGGCAGTGTTAGCTCATTTTGCCAATGTTGGGCCAATGTTACCTGAACTCCTGGCGGTTGCACCTATTACCCGTTTAGATGTTTTTGGCAATTTAACCAAAGAGACAGAAGAAGCGGTGAAACATTTAGGAGCTAACATTTATAAATATCATGCAGGCTTTATCCGATAATAACTTGTTTTATATAGAATAGCCGCCACTATCTTTACGCGTACAACTTTAGCTCCCGGCTTTATGTCTGGAAGTTATACTCAGCGCCATTTATTTGTGTAACCTATTCTGGTAGTTGAAGCAACTATAACTGGTTATTTTCTTTTGCCTTCATAAAATCTTCCTTGTCGAAAATTTTAATACCGAACCGGATAGGGGTGTCGTAAGTCATTAGGCTAAAAACGAAAGTATTATTAGCGTAATCTGTGTAAGATGAAAGGGAACTTACTCCTTTTAATTCATTTCCGGTTTCTATTCTACTCATTTTATATCGCTTAATCTTTTTATGTATTCGGGTTAAAGCTTTTAGGTTAAAGTAATTATATAATATTCGGGATGAACTTTTAGGTAAGTAGTAGAGAACACACCAAGCCTCCGCTCCTTTCTCCATATTTCCTACCTCTACCGGATTATAAGCCCACACTGCCTTTCCCATGAAGTCGGCTGTGGGAGCATTATTTATCATGAACAACCAGCCTTTTTTATGAAGCTTTTCCGTTATTTCATTTTGTTGCATTCGCTGGAATTTTAATAACTGCTTTAGGCTAAGATTCTGGGCACCACTTGACAGAGAGCAAAAGCATAAAAAAGCAATGAGTAATCGTTTCATGTAAATTTTAAATAAGAAGCTGTTTCGCCTTTTATAAGTTTATCCATTATAGGGTTATTTCCGCAACAATTAATTGGTTGCAAGCTCCTTTAAGATAGTGAGGACACCACCTTAGGCAACTTTTTTACTTTTTTTATATTATTAAATTTATAATTGTTAAACAGCTATTAAGATAACTAAGGAAAGAGACGAATTAAATGATAAAGGATGAGTTAGGGAAAAAGCCACCCTCCTAATGTAGGAGGAGTGGTTGTTTTCCTATTAAAGGTGCGAGTGAAAATGAATAATTAATTTTGTCCAGGTACTTATTTACCTAAGCAGCCAATTTACCTTAGGGAATTTTTCATTTAACATAATTTTCAAACTTGGATACTCTTCCCGCCAGAATTTACTTAAGTCTGATACAACTACTAATGGCTTTAAATCCGGCGTAAGTAAGTGCAGCTCTACGGACATCTCTCCTTCGTCTATTAGTGGTTGCTCGTGCCAACTTAATACATCCTGTAACCGGATTTCTAAAACGGGCGGGGCACCGTTGGCAAAATATTCCAGTTCCATGGTTGAACCATCGGGTAAAGTAATTTCGGCGGGAGCTAAACTATTTAACCGCGCCTGCAACTCCGCATCTAAAAAACCGGCTAAAATCAACAATAAATCTATCTGAAATAAATCCTCCGGCACTTCCACATTTACTAAATACGGTTTAATCCACTCCCCATTCGTAGCCAGCAAGGTAGGCGTGCTCACGTCAGGCCAGGATTCCTGGGGGCGCCATTTGCGGAGACTGAGTACGCGGTTTTGCCATTGGTTTACGGCTTCCGAAAAGTTTAGCAGTTCCTCGCCTTCGCGTTTCAGGGCATCTGAAATAGCGGCGGGACGGTGTTTGTCGTCGGGCGTAGGTAAAGGTTTGCGTTGCAGCACAATGGAGCCGATGCGTAAATCCGAGGAAGCGGTGAGTTCGCCGTCGGTGGTGTCCCAGGTAATGGTTTCCTGCTTTTTTACGAGTGGGGCCAAATCTTTGGGGTTGAGCGGCGATGCTAGGAATATTTTACCCATGCCTTGGCGGGCATCCAGTTTGGCTACGGCCAGCCAGGGATCGTGGGCCAGGTCGTCGCGGTGACCGGCCTGGGCGTATTTGCCGTTAGCCAGCTGGAACTGCGCGTTGTTGCCGGGGCGGGCGCAGGCAATGCGCTCGGGGTAGCAATACGCCAGCAGCACGCCCGTTTCGTAAGGGTCTACAGCTCCGTTATCGGGTGTTATTTCGAACATCCGGCGGTACTGGGTGGCTATTTTTTCTATTTTCTTCAGGCCTTTGCCGCCTACGTTTTCCTGGCGGTAGCGGCTCAAAGCTTCAATCCGTAGATTTATATCAATGCCGGCATCGCGGGGCAGCGGGTCGCGCTCTTCCAGGATGGCGGCAATATCGGTAGCTAAAGTTAGTTGGTCACTTTCCTCGGCGGCTAACAGCATGTGGGCAATGCGCGGGTGCGTGGGCAGCGCGTGCATTTTGCGGCCGTGTTCGGTTATGCGGCCGTGCTCCAGGGCATTGAGCTGGTGCAGGGTTTCGGTGGCTTGCAGCAAGGCGGCTTTGGGCGGCGGACTAAGCCAGGTAAGCTGGTTTATATCGATAATGCCCCACGATGCCATGTCCAGCACCAGCGAGGCCAGGTCAGCTTCCAGGATTTCGGGGGTACGGTGCGGCGCGAGGCGGGCGTGGGTGGCTTCGGTCCAGAGGCGGTACGCGGTACCGGGGCCTAACCTACCGGCCCGGCCGGCGCGCTGGTCGGCGGCGTCTTTGCTGATTTGCACGGTTTCCAATCGCGACAAGCCGGAGTTGGGGTCGAAGCGACTGGTTTTGCCGTAACCGCAATCTACCACCACAGACACGCCCTCAATGGTTAAACTGGTTTCGGCAATAGAGGTCGCCAGCACCACTTTGCGGCGGCCGTTGCGGTCGGGCATAATGGCAGCGTATTGCTTGTTGGGCGGCAGCATGCCAAACAACGGATGAATAACAATTTCGCGGGAAAGCTGGCGGCGCAGCAGGCCTTCTACTTTTTTAATGTCGCCTTCGCCGGGCAGAAACACCAGCACATCGCCGGCTTTTTCGCGGAGGGCGCGCTGCACGGTGCGGGCGGTCAGGTCGGGCAGCAGCGATTCGTCCAGGTCGCCGGTGTAAATAATTTCTACGGGGTATTGCCGCCCCTCGCTTTGCACCACCGGGGCGTTCAGTAAACCCGACAGCGAGGGCATATCCAGCGTGGCCGACATCACGAGCAATCGCAAATCGGGCCGGCGGGTGCGCTGGGCTTCGCGGCTCAGAGCCATGGCTACATCGGCGTGGATACTGCGCTCGTGAAATTCATCGAATATTACCAGCCCTACTCCGGCCAGAGCATTATTGGAGTGCAGCATGCGGGTTAAAATGCCTTCGGTTACTACCTCTATGCGGGTTTGCGCGGATGTGCGGTTCTCGAAGCGGATGCGGTAGCCTACCGTTTGCCCCAGTTCTTCGCCGAGCAAAAAACTCATGCGCTCGGCAATGGTGCGGGCCGCTAAACGCCGGGGCTCCAGCATAATTATTTTCTGGTTAGCCAGCCAGGGTTCGTTTAGCAAAGCCAGCGGCAACAAGGTACTTTTACCGGCTCCCGGCGGCGCCTGTACAATCAGCGTGTTACGGGCGGCAAGGTGTTCTATTACGTCCGGGATTATTTCCCGAACGGGTAAATCTATGGTGAAGGGGTTGAAAGGCAAGGTAATTTTAAAAAGTTATTATCAAAGTTAAAAATTAATAAATGGAGAATACTGTACTGATAATAAATTGATTATATTTTGTTCAATAATAATTTACTATGGAAAATTCTTCTCAAGAAAATAACAAATTAGATGAATATTTTAAAATTTTGAATGATTACCATCGACTTCTTTTACTTTTGGCTGCTGCCATTCTCATCTTTGCTTTGTCTCCTGATGAAGCAAAAATATATGAAGATGCAATGTTAGAATTAAAGGATTTTATGACCTATAGCGAAAGAGATAAGATTAAAGGTTACTTAGATTATCTTGACCATGTAGCAGTTGAAAGAGCTATAGATATAAAAATTATGGAAACCCTTCAGGAAATCGTTGGTAAAGAGGGAATATCAGGAGTTGTTTATATGAATGAAGACTTTATAACTAATGAAAAAAAAGGAATAAAGTTATTAGCTGACCTGAAAGGTCTTGATGAAGACAAATTGAATACTATCTCAGAAGGTACTATCGCAGAAATCGGACGACGACTATCAAATTACCCTGATTTTTATTTTTTTGAACCTGATATGAGTGAAATGAAAAAGACACTTTATAAAAGAGGGTTTCCAGATACAATAAAAGCAGGTTATATCCTAACAGATTTTAGATTAGATAACAGTGAAAATGGAATAGAAGACCAATCTAGTATGGTTGGACTATTACTTAATGGAATATCAAAATACTCGGCAGAATTTAGATCAATAGAAAACAAACCAAGTATTTACCTTACTGGTAGTATTAGAGGCAATCTAGTAAAACAAAAAGTAAAGACTATTGCTGAATGGATAGAAGAAAGAGATACTTCAAAAACAATTGAACCATTTGTGCAAAACAGTATAGTATTTCCTAAATTAAGACAAGTATGGGGGGATGTAATGAACAAATCACCTCAAGAAGCATATTTTGTATTACAGGGAAAATGGGAAGAAAAAAAAGCTAACGAAGAACTTACAGTTTTTGAATTGCATTTTCCACAAAATTTGGTCCTTATAGGATGTCCTTTAGTTCTATTTTTATTTCTCTTATACTATTTATCACATTTAAGCATTGTCCTAGAAAACTTAAGATTAGAAAAAGTACAAAAAAGAAGATTTTCTTATCCTTGGATTGGTTTGTATAAAGGGAACATCAATACTATTTTAGTATTGTTTTCTGTTTGGTTACTTCCATCATTTTCTATAATAGCCCTATTTATACGGCTAAAAGCATCTTGGAATTTGGATTTATTTATAGCAGCATTTTTAGGGTTAGGGATAATAATTTTATGTCCTTTTATATTTTGGAATATAAGAGAAATAAAGAAATATTATTCTTTGATTAGCTAAAATTTAATCTTCTCGTTTGATCAATAAGTAATAAGTGTTAGACTTTTAGTTAGCTTAGAATTTACTCATAACTATTTCTAAGTTTAAACCCTACTACTTATCCACTTCTATGTTACTAATTCCCTCAAACTTAATTGATGATTAAAAATTTAAAAGTTTTTAATTTTATAAGGAATTAAACTAAACATTACTTGTAATAATACCAACATTGCGCTACTTCACAAAATTGGTCTATGCCTTCGGTACCAAAAATGCGGTAAACAAGCCGATGCTCGTCATTAATCCTGCAGGACTAAAAACCATTTATATTAGAGAGGAGTTCTGAGGATTTGCCTAACCCTTTAAAGGGAGTACGCCGGATAACTTGTAGCTATTCATTAATTCTATTTACAACAATCAGATCGGTGTTTTGTAAATTTAAGTATTCTTCCGAGGATTAGACCGTAAAAATATTATTCATGTTACTGAGCTGTTCCGGGCTCTAAGGTTTCCAGTGGAAATGTTACCGATTTACCGGCATTTAATTGGGCTTGGATCTTCCAGTTTCAGACAATTAGCGGGCGAAGCAAGCAAATAATTAGTTTCCTGCAAACCAATATACTCTTTCAAAGAAATAATAACCACCGCATCATCATTAGTGTTATTACGCGGCACAATGATAAATTCTCTGGATTGAATCAATTCGTTGAAGTACGATTTAATGCAATGGCGCAAACTATTGATTGAAACAAACCTTATTGATGCAAAACAAATAATACTACACAAATATTAACTAATACTTTGTTGTAAAATGTACCAAGTTAATTAGTTGATGGTACATTAAAGAGATGAAAAACATAAGACATTAGAATTCTTGCAGAATAAATTCATAAAATATAAATATTTATTTCTAATATTAAAAAACATAAAATACCTAAACCTTAATTTTTGAAGGTTTATTTGACTGTTCTAACCTAGTATTTAAATCTTTAATTTCATCCTTCATACTTTCAATCTTTTCATTTAACTCTTTAATTTTTTGATTTTGATCTTCTATTTTAGAATTCAAGTAATTATCTTTTTCTTTTAAATCGATAATTTTATTATTTTGAAGATCTGTTTCTGGATTTACACATGAAGTAAAAAACAAGACACTAATTATATAGATAAAAATAAGTGTATAATTCATAAATAATTTAAAAAATTAAGTTACTATGATCATTTACTTTAACAACTACTTCGTGAAACAATTTTAACTTAGTAGACCTGAACTGTGAAACATCAGAAGCTGTATTGTAAGTCAAACTTGTTAAATTATTACCAAGATAGTTGGAAATATAATGGTTGTCATTTTCTATTTGCGTTTGTAACTTTATAAAATCTCTTACAATTTCATTACTATCCATGCTATAACGATTATCAATTATCTTTGTAATGGTATTCAATTTTGATATATTTACAACGAACTTTTTTTCAACGTCCTTTGGCATAATTGGTTTTTCTAATTCGTCTAAAAAAACAATAATATCAGAATGCAGTTTAACCACCTCGTTCATAAAATAATCCTTAAGGCTTCTTGAATTAATTTGATTTTTTTGAATAATAATCCCTAACCCAATTATTAGTATTGCATTTACAACAATATCAATAATTGCAATTAATTCTGAAACTTTAAACATCATAAAGCAGATTTTTTTTCCCAAACACTTTTTTCAGGAATAGTATTTATTATTCTCCACCAAGGTTTATGATCTTCAGTTTTTCTAGGTAATTCATTTTTGATTCTTTTACTTTCCCAAGCATCGTAAGTATCTTCATAAATATTTTTAATCCAATAATCAAAATCTTCTGATTTTATAATTAAATACTTCTTGACATTCTCTAATTTAAAATCAAAAACCAAATTACCAAATGCTTCATCTATAAATGAAGGAGAATAACCCCTTACTCCATCTAAATCAACTTCTAACTTTTCCTTTTTTACAAATGACTCATAAAAAGCATAGTTTAAGAATTTATGATAGAATTCCTCGCCTGAATTTTCGCTAATGATACTATGCCTTAAACCTGTATATTTCCCTAACACATTTAATACTTTTAACTTGTTTTCCATTTCATTAAATACAATTTTGGTCATATTCCCATTGATAGAATGTTCCATAAAATTTAAAATTACCTCTTTTGAACATATGTGATTTTGAAGGTAGCTGAAAATTCAAATACACATCATTAGTGCAAACTAATAAATTTGATATTTTATTATCTTCAAATATTTTCTTAATTGAAGGAAGGCCTCTGTTTCTATTTATTTCTTGGGATAGAGACCCGTATTTTCTTTCAAAAGCTCTATTTAATATTTCCAAATTATCTCGAAAAAAGAACAAATCTACTAATTTAAGCTTTTGACTAACATACAACGTATCAAGTATTCCTCTTCCAAGGTCAGTAACGTTAAAAATTACTTTACCATTATCCTTGTAAACACCAATTTGCCATTGTTGATTATATGAGTTACTCCATTCAATTGCATTTCCACCAATTTCTTTTAACATAGTGATGATTTCATCAGAAAAACCTTCTTTACCAGATACATATTCATAAGCATCTATTGAAATATTCTCAAAATTTTCAAAATCCTTCAGAGTTAATTTTCCTTGTTTTTTTTCAAGTGAAAAATAGTTTCCTTTACTTTTAATTTGAATTTCCTTTGCTTCATCCTCACTGACTCTATTTAAAAATCCTGATTCAAGAAGAGATTTCTTACAATCTTCATTTCTAGGATAAGTACCTTCAAAGCTAATTCCATAAAACTTAGCTTCCTCAAATATACATTTCAAAATACTAATAGTAGCGAAGTCAATTTCTTTAACTCTTGATAATGAAATTCTAAATTTTCTTTTTCCTTCAACAATTGAACATTTGTCTTTTGAACGTAATGAGTTAAAAAAATTCAAACATAACTCTGGATTATCAATAAATCTAAAATCTTCAGGAGCAAATATAACTTCCTTTATTACTGAACTAATTTTTGTTTTTCTTTTGGAAAATAAATATCCTTTCCTTTTTCGTTCAATAATAATTCTTCTTCTCTTAAAAATTTTATTTTGTAAGATTGTTTCAGCATTATAGGCTTTTTTATTTGAACTCATTTTTTAGTTTATTCACATTCTTTTTTATGCTGTTAAGTTTTATTAAGTTAAAAATTAACCAAAAACTATTTAGAAGCTTAGGAAACCGTATGGAATGTAGTAATGTAAATTCATATATTATTGCTATGCAAATTTCAAGTTAATTTTTAGTTTTATTTTAAAATTTGTTTTAATGATGGGTTATAAAGATGTATTTTATCAAATTCTGAATCCGTAGCAAATTAATAAAGAAAATAAAAAATTTACTTTATTTAAATTAATACCTTTCGGATCTAGTCTCAAGTTAGTTATATATCTACTACAAATTAAAAGCTTTAATTAAGATTGTTTATTAACTTAAAATTGGCAATATAATTAAGCAAATGCAAAAAGCCACTATGTATTTCCTAAACCTCAAATCGCAGGTGCCGCAGATTTTGAAAATAGAAAGTTGCCCGGATGCGAGCCTCGTGCAGAAGCAGGGCAAGTACACGCATTATTTTGTGGTAACAGTAAAAGACCAGCCGGATTAAGATGCTTATGATTTCCACCCCAAACATAAAGCTTTTAGACAATTCGGTAGATTCGTTGCTGGTCAAGGTAATAATATTAAATTGTTGAGCCGATTAAGTGGCACGCTTCTCTGGGGTTATAAGCTAATGGTCATTACCCAAAATCAGTTTCGGCTACTGGCTTTTTCCGGTACAATTAAAATGTTAAAAAGTAGTTATTTTGTAAACGGTAGTTTCCTGGAATGTTTCTCCAGGTTGTAAAATAGTGCTGGGAAAAGTCGGCTGATTGGGAGCATCCGGAAAATGGTTTGTCTCCAGGGTAAACCCCTGGTATTGTTGGTAAAATTGGTCTTGTTTTCCAATAAAGCTGTTATTCAGGTGGTTGGCGGTATAAAAATGAATACCGGGTTGGGTAGTATACACCTCCACCTGTCGGCCACTGGCGGGGTCCAGCGCCCGGGCAGCAAGCGATAAGTTGCTATCTGTTTTATTCAGAACAAAAGTATTATCATACCTTTTGTTGGCACTATACCGCTGCCTATAACTTTGGATTGGGTAAAGTCCATGGGAGTATGGTGCACGGACGGCATTTCGCCGGTGGGTATGATGGTTTCATCAACCGCAATGTAGGCATCCGCATTCAGGTATAATTGGTGGTTTTGGATGGTATCGGTGCCGCCGGTTAAATTAAAATAGCTGTGGCTCGTCAGGTTCACCGGCGTGGGCTTATCGGTTTCGGCACTAATCTCAATTCGGAGTTCATTGTTATCAGACAGGGAGTAAATAACCCGAGCCGTTAAATTACCCGGATATCCTTCTTCCCCATCCGGGCTCTGATAGGTTAACTCTAACGTATTTTGGCTGGTTACCTCGGCCTGCCAGATTACTTTCGCAAAACCTTTTAGCCCGCCGTGTAAATGATTAGGGCCATTGTTTATTGCCAGGGTATAGATTTGCCCATCGAGGGTAAATTGGCCTTTGGCAATGCGGTTAGATACCCGGCCTATGATAGCGCCAAAGTTCGATTCATCGGCTAAGTAGCCGGCCAGATCATCGTAACCCAGTACCACATCAACGAGCTGGCCTTTTTTATCCGGCACCAGGATAGAAGTAATGCGGCCGCCATAAGGGGTTATTTTTACCTGCAAGCCATTCTGGTTAGTTAAGGTAAATAAACTAATTTCCTGCCCATCCGGCATCTGTCCGAAGACTTCTTCTGTTATGTTACCCATGCACGTAGTTCTGATCTGATTTAAGATTAAATGTAAGCAAGAAAACCAGCATTTACCTTATTTCTGTTTTTACTTTCATCAGCTTTTAAACAGGGTAAATCTTCAACGGTTTTTAGAAGTAAAATTTTTTGCTTTTTTTACTTATTAATAGCAAATTGGTTTACATCGTAAATAATTTGCTATTAATAAGTAAATGAAAGACAATTTTTAACATTTAGCCCAGGTCTAGCCTGTAGGGATCAAGCTGTATTAAATTATGGGAAACCAGGTTAGCAGTATTCCGTTCTTTTAAATGTTGAATCAGCATAATTTCGGTAATGGCCGGAATACATTTTTTTAACTCACTTTAATGCTTGGTGGCCGGCAGCCAATCTTAAAGAATAAGGAATTTCCAGCTGCTGCCTATTTTGCTCAGAAGATAGGTAACCGGCCACTTCGCGCGCACGATATTACTATTCCGGTTATCCGAAGCGGCTTCTTGTACTTTGGTCAGGCTTTGGCGGTAATAAGTGGTTTCTTCTGGAGAGGTAAGAATTTTTTACAAATACGAGCAGCCTTTAAGAAACAATACGGGAATAGGGCCCTATCCTCGAAAAGGTAAATTCCATTGAATCCGGAAAAGCGTTCAACCAGCCTGTACTCTCCATCATTTTTCTAAAATCAGAAAACACCTTGTAAATTTTCAAGGTTTGCGGTTACCCTCAATCAATAAAAAGCAAGGGTGCATTCCTAAAAATTTACTAAATCAGTCAGTAAAAAAGAGAGAAAATACCTGCTGGCGGAATATGTTTTTATTCCTGTTAATTATTTAAATTTTTATGTATATTCCTGCAAGTTAACCTCCTACCGGTTAATAGATTAAGTTGTACTGTGCTTCCCCGTTCTCACCTTTAACCTTTCGCCTCATGAACAACTTACTCTTTATCTTTGTCAATGCCGACGGCGGTTTTTACTACGATTTATTTTACTTGTTCGCCTTTCTGGTAGGGTATTTTTTATTGTTGTGGATTGGGGTAAAAAGAAAATACAACCTGGTAGCCTGGCTGCTGGTGTTAGCCGGCACCCGGTTCTTTTTCATTATCGGTACCAAATTATTTTCGTATTCGGAGGCCGAATGGCAGGTACTCTTAACGGAACATTATTTCCCGGCTACATCGGGTAAAACCCTCTTGGGCGGACTATTGCTGGTGGCCATCGGGTTCTTTTTACTAAAAAAGATTCTGCGACTAAAAACCGAAACGCTGGATGCTTTTGCCTTCGTTATTCCCTTATCTATTGCTTTACAGCGGCCCGGCTGCTTCCTGGCTGGTTGTTGTTACGGCAACCCAACTACAGTGCCCTGGGGCGTGCAGTATTTGCCGGGCACTTTGCCCCATTACCACCAGTTTCAGGCGGGTCTTATTCAGGCGCAGGAAATGTATTCGTTGCCGGTGCACCCCAGCCAGTTATACGAAGCCCTGAACGGATTGCTGGTGGTGGGTTTATTGCTGTTGCTTCGGCGGCACATTAAAGCCCCCGGTAATTTGTTAACTGCTTCTATTCTGTTGTATTGCTTTTTCCGGTTTTTTTTGGAATTCTTCCGGTCGCCGTTGGCGCATACTACGGGTGGTTCTCCGGCAGGCGGATTAATAACGCTGCAATGGGGTATTCTGGTAGTTATTGGTTTTCTGGGTAGTTTGTTTTTTTACCGCGAAAAGCATTTTACGCCTGAGGCTAGCCCCGAAAAATTACCGTCCGTTACGGTCACCGTTTTGGTTCTGCTGAGCCTGGTAGTCATTACCTGGAGTTTGCGCGATTGGTTTACGTTCACCGAATTGCTGGCGTTAAACATGGCCTTGTACCCCGCCATTGTACTGGTAAGCTGGTATGTATTCGGGAATATATTTGTGCCGCAATTCCGGTGGGTGGCGCTGGTTACACTTTTATTGCCCCTATTTTTAATGAGCCAAACCTTGCCCCTGAGCCGGCCCGACTCAACAACCAATATCTCCGGGCAAAAATCCTATCATACTTTTAAAATCGGATTTGGCGAAGGCAATTTCCAGAACTCCTATTTTATTGGCCATGTCAATGGCTGTGGGCGGGAAGGTAACGTTAAATATTATTTGCAGGATTATACACTAGGCGCAGCGGGGTACGCTATTACCCAACAGAAAGGCAATAAAGAAGTAACGTACGGCCTGAATGCTTTCCTGGGCAACCACCAGGAAACCGATATTACCAGCGGTATGCCCGGTGAGACGCATAAAACCACCTTATTTGGAGTAAACCCTTATATAAAGCTGGATAAAAAATGGTACGGATTGGGCGCCGGGCTCCACGTGGGTAATTTACGGTACATCCTCGAAGATAAAGAGGAAAGTGGCTCGGGTATGCCCGGCTGGGGCAGCCGCAAAACACCCGTATACCCACAGTTCAATGTCAGGATTGGCCCTACCCGGATAGCTTTTGTTGACTTTCGTTTGGCTGACCAGTTTCCCTCGGCTTTACCGGGAATGCGGTACCAGGCCAGTATTGGTTCGGGTTTCGGCATTCGGAACGGCTCTTATGCCCGTTTTGGCACGAACGGGGCGCACTCGTTTGTAAGCGGAAATTTTGTATTTCAGAACCGGCTGGTAGTAGAACCACTTTACTTATGGGGTGATCCGCAGGAGTTTTTACCGCAGGAAAAAAGGCAGCACCAATTTGGCATCGGTTTGCATTACCGGTTTAACCAGAAATAAAATCCTTTAAACCCTACCTGTAATAGATTAAAACTTGGGCATTTTGGCAGGTACTATCGATAGCATCAAACTTGTACATCTGGCATATTCCTGATTTTTAGGTTAAAGTAACTGTTTGAATTCCACCTTTATAATCTGTATATCTCAGCACATTGGTTAACCGTCTACGTAAGTTTTATCCATTTATAAATCCTCCCCCTTCCCCCTCCAAAGGGGGATTTATCTGCAATATAGGACCATCTAAAATTCTTAAAGAAGAGTTTAGAAATTGTAAAGTGACCAGGATTAAGAATAAAACGAGTGTCCCCCTTTGGAGGGGGTTGGGGAGGATTTTAGCTAAAAGTCCCACTTGGTTATATCGCGAGCGTCCTCGCTCGTGAGTTTCATCGTCCGGCCTCTAGCCGGTAGTAAATTATCTTATTATCTCCGTAGCTAAAGCCTATTTGTATGCCCGGCCAGAGGCCTACCCAATAGTAGCCACGAGGCGGGAGCCTCGCGCCAGGGTATATATACCAGGGTACATATAAAAGAACTTAACGGCTTTGCCCTTCAGTAAAGGATTCAACTATCAAGAATTAATAAATTCGAATGATAAACCACTTCACCCATTCGCTTTACAGTTGAGTACTTTGGGTAATTGCCGAACCGGAATGAGGTTTGCAAAGTAAAAATACTACCCTACCTCAACCATTTATTCTATACTTTACTTAAACTAAGATTTAAGGCCTTGTTAAAATATAGAAGGGTAAATGCCGGTACTTCCAAATAATTTTTAATGACCCAAGCTTCAAACAGCCAAGCCAAAAGCAACCAGGCACTTTAACTCATTACAGAGATTCCCTCACTTTTTGAGTAATGTTAATCCTTTACTTTTTTATTCCCGGAGGTAATTTCCGGTAGAGAAATTTCTAAATAATCAAGTAGCCAGATCAAGATTTAGTATTTTCATTCAAATATTTTAAATAAGGGGGGTAACAAAAGCCTATGTTGGCGAATCTATAAAAAGATGCGGGAACATTGGGTTTATCCTTGCATAAAGGCTAGAACACGCAGGAATACGAGAAATAATTTTAGGTAAAAAAGACTGTCTCTTTTCTTGAAAGTACTCTCCCGGTCTCTGCTACTTGTTAATTTAAAAGATAGAATGCACGCACCAGAAATTGAAGGTCCTGTTCATTTAAGCGAATTATACATATACCCGGCTGCCGATTCTTTGTACGTATTAGGCGAAACCTTAGCCAATTTTAATGCTTCCGGCAGTTATTACCCTTCTAACTTTTTCGAGAACTTTACCTTCGACCGTATTAAAGGTCGGTGGCGGATGCAAAAGGCTAATTACCGGCACGAAGCCCGGCTAGACCCGGAAATTGCCAGCTTGCAATTCCGGAACCTGCCATCTAATTACAAAAAAGAATTTTTGGCGGGAATGATTGGTGGTTACGCCCGGCGAGCGTACCAGGTAATTGATCCGCTTTGTCCGGGATACACGCATGAATTTCTATCCTATCTGGTTAGCGGTCCCATTCTATCCGTTACCCAACCGCGGGAAATCAGATTAAACCTAAGCAGCGTTTTTGCCAATTATGGATTAAAGGTAAATTTTAAAACGAGTGAAACGCACGGCTCTTTCTCCGACATTCCCCGGCACCTACAAGAAGTAAACGATTATGATTTACTACTAACAACTATTGTCCTAATCCTGGCCAGGTTAGATGTAAGCCAATGGATAAACCGGCTCGAGAAAATTGATCAAAACAGAACCATAACCAGGCTTTTAGCCATCTTATTCCGGCGAGAAAACGTAAGCTCCTGGGAAGGATTTATAGCCGATTTATTCCGGCTAAAAAAGAAACAATACCAATATGAAGATCTAATTAGCTACCAGCCGGCACCAATCCGGGGTTTGTTCAGTTTTATAGAGCAATTTTACGTAACAAATCGGGTACCCGAGGAAGATGTTTTCGGGGAAGGGTTAAAGCTTTTAAAAAATACTTTGGCCACCCTGGCTCAGAACAAAGTTTTGAACGGATATACCTACATTGAAGCTTTGGTAGATGGGATAGATTACCTGGCGCAAGTAGCCGACCAGCAAGGTGACACCATGACTTCTATTTCCCTGGCCCAATCTTCTACCATTCTGCTGCAATTACTTTCGCCGGAACCAACCGGCATGGAAGAACGCTTATCCCGCTCCGAAATGTCCAACTATTACTGGGACAACTTAACCGTAGACAGTACCCGGGAAAAAGATAATTTACTAAAAAATTACTTACCCTTAAATTATGTGGCCTATAACAACTCCCGGAGTAAAACTTACCTGCAATGCTTTTCTACGTCGCATAATTTATTTAATGAGGAAAAAGTAAGTAACCATTTATGGACGGCTCTCTGGTGTAACCGGCGCCTGCAACGCGAAACGCTTATTTTTTTACACGATTTAAGTTCCCAGCTAGATACCTGGCGCGAAGACCAAAAGCAACATTATTTCCTTTTGTTAAAGGATGCTTTTCAATCGTACGTTAATGGCCAGCATAAATTCTCCGATGCCCTGGTTAGTTACCAAAAACCTAACCAAATCAGATCGCATTATACCGATGTTTTTACCGGCCTGGAAGAAGTGGATGCCCATACTTTCCTGAATGTAGAGCAAAGAGCTACCATGAAATTCCATAAAGCTTTACAGGCAGATACATTTGATGGTAGAACACTTGTGGCTTTGCAGGAATTGGTAATGGCGATTGATGGAGTTAAATGATATACACTAATTTTTTTTTAGAAAGAGATTTTATCGAGGATACGCAAACTCTTCGTTAGCCACTACCCTTCGACAAACATTTAATTGTCTTACTCTTTCTACATGCTGTCATTAAAATAAACCTTAAATACGGTGCCCTCCCCTTCTTTCGATTCCACTTCAATTTTACCGCCGGCATTGTCTAGTATCCGTTTTACCATATAAAGACCAATTCCGGATCCTTCTACGTGGTCGTGAAACCGTTTAAACATAGAATAAAGCTGTTGCTGGTGGTGCTGGCTAATACCTAAGCCGTTGTCCTGCACTCGTAAAAGTACGTAAGGCTCCTGCAAACGGGTACTAATTTTAATAATACAACTGCGTTCCGGGTCCTGGTATTTTATAGAATTACTAATCAGATTATACAAAATGCTCCGAAAATTCTTTTTCGAAAACTTTAACTCGTGTACCTGAAAATCGGTTTGAATAAAACATACTTTCCGTTTAACGGGATCTTCTAAATCCACGATAATGTCTTCGTACACCTCTTTTATATCCAGATATTCGTCGGAGGGGTTTTCGATGTAATCTTTCTGCAAACGGCTAATTTCAGTGAGATCGGCAATAGTGTGCTTAAACCGGTTAATCGACGAATTAACGCGTTTTACTATTTCATTAACGGTATTGTTTAAACAACCGGATTCCTGTAATTCTTCCTGCAGTAAATCCATCAGGCCTTCGATATTGGTAATCGGTGAGCGCAGATTATGCGACGCGGTATAAACAAAATTATCCAGGTCGAAGTTAATTTTCTTTAGTTCGGTGTTGGTATGCTCCAGCGCACTTTGCTGCCGTTCGGCTAATTTATCCTGCAGTTCTTTTTGTTTGGTAATGTCGCCGGTAATTTTAGTAAAGCCTAAGTGCTGGCCTGCCTCATCAAAAATAGGCGTGAGCATTAAATCAGCCCAAAAAAGCGCGCCATCTTTGCGTTTTCGCCAATCTTCGGCCTCGTACACGCCTTGCTCTAAAGCTATCTTCATTTCCCGTTCCGGTAAGCCGGCCTGCTGGTATTCGTCCGGCGATAGCACTCCATAATACTGCCCCACAATTTCGTTTTCGGTATACCCTTTTAGCCGTTCGGCGCCTTTGTTCCAGGAGGTTATAATACCCCGGGTATCCATCGCAAAAATGGCGTAATTCTTAATTTGGTTAATGAACAGAGTATTTAATTTTTCTTGCGAATAAAGCGCCATAAACAGGAATCGTAAGTTTATTTCTGTTTACTTTTTATTTTAAATCGGGTTTCTACTTAGGTGTTATTACAACAAAATTTTTAATAACAAGTTAAAAGCTCTTCTTCTAAAGTTAGAAGGAGGAGGCCTGGTTAATTTTTAAACTCACCTTATATTGTCTTTTTACGTATTGGCTTGAAGTATACAAGTCGCATTTTTAATGTTTTTCTTTGGAGCCTTTATACGACTCCAGATATAGATATTTGCAGGATTGGAGAAGATTTCTTTTCTCCTGCGAATTGACTTTTCTCAATTAGTTTGGCTGTATCAGCTATATCATTTAAATTCTTTGAAGGCAAATCATTAAAAATCTTTTTTCCAGTGGATAAACCACGTAAAATAAAAACCCAGTATCCGTTAATCTATTAAGTTAACGAATACTGGGTTGTATAATATTTACTAGTAAAAGTTAAGGTTCGAGGTAATTGGAACAAATTACTTTCTCCCGGTAGCAGCCCAGAATATGCCGGCGTATAAATGATTTAGGAATGCGGGTTCGCTAAAGTTGGTAGGTAAATGCCCTAGTGCGGTATAAAAGGCGCGGCCGCCGTCGTAGTTGTGGTACCAGGCAACCGGGTGTAGTTTGCCCATGCCCTCTCCTTTTACGCGACCCCAGTCTACTTTCGGGTTATACGAGCTTTCGTCTACGCTGAGAATGTAGTTCAGACCAGTGGTTTTTTCCGGGCCAAACTCGTACCATTCCTCAGTCCAAAGGCGGTCGTCCGCAAAGCCTTGTAAACCCGGAAATTTAGCGTCTACGATTTTAGTTTTAGCCGTTTGCACAGTGGGGTGAATATGGAACATGCGGCCAACCAGTTTGGTGTACCACTCCCAATCGTACTCGGTATCGGAAGCGCTATGAATGCCCACAAAACCTTTTCCGGATTGAATAAAGCGCTCCATTACTTTTTGCTGATTCGCATCGAAAATATCGCCGGTAGTATTTACAAAAATTACGGCTTTAAATTGATCCAGGTATTTGTCGGTAAATCCGTTGGGGTCTTCCCACAGCACCACATCAAAATTATTACGAATGCCCATTTGCTGAATGGCCAATACTCCGGCGTGCAAAGATTCGTGGTGCCAGCCTTTGGTAGTGGTTACCAGTAATACTTTAAATTGTTTTTGCGCTTGGCTGCTAAAAGAAATACCTACCTGAAGAATGAAGGTAAAGAGTAGAAGTTTTAATTTGTTCATGCAAGTGAGTTTTGATTAAAAGCGGAAGATAAGAATTTTATTTTTCGGGTTTGTTTCTGTGGTTAGGATTTTTTGAAGTTTGTCTTTGGAGGCAGTTCCAGTCTCCAGGTGGTGGTGCTAACTAGTTTGATATTTCAAGTTTTGCCTCGTGGCCGGCGGGCCTCGTTTGGCTCTCTCGGGCGGTTTAGCGAACCTTGGCTCGTTGCACTGCGCCATGCTACTGCGTAGCACCGGAACGCTAAACCGCCCGAGAGAGCCAAACTGGTGTCAGTTGCTGGTAGCTACTGCTTAACTAACTGCGTAACTAAATCTATGGAGCTTCTTATGCTAATGATAGCACCTTTACTATTGATACGGCTGAAAGAAATTTGTTCCGTCTCAACCTTAAAACGTACTTCTGAGAATTTATTTTTAAATTAAAGTACCAGGAGAAAAGTCCCTTTTCGTAGGTAGGGTTTTAAGTTGTGTTCTGAAAAAATGATCTAACGCGAGCGTCTACGCTCGTGTTGTTCATCGTCCGGCCTCTGGCCGGTAGAAACAGGCGAATGAATGCACTCTGAATAATAACAAGACTATGGGATTCGCCCGGCTGGAGACCTCCTGAATAATCTTCACGAACATAGACGCCCGTGAAAGCAGGATTTAATTAGAACTAATTGGTACTGAAACTTTGGAGGAGTTAAGTAAAAAAAGGCCTTTAAAACTAATCATACTGGTATTTAGCTTCTCCTACTCCCTCCTGGCGCGAGCGTCTACGCTCGTGTCTACTATTTGGTAGGCCTCTGGCCGGGCGCACCAGTAAATTTTTCTACGGGCTAGAGACCGGATATTGCTTCTCCCGAGGAAGATGCAAAGGAGAAGCTAAAAGAACTTAACCCATTTACGGCGGAGAGGACAGGGTAAATAAAAGTAAATTAAAAATCAATTTTTAATTAGGTCCTTTACATAAGCCTCAAATAAGCAATTGGGCAAAATTAATTAACTAAACATGCTATCGAGATCGTAGAAAAAAGGAGTAACATTCCATTGCTTATACACATTAAAGTCTAACATCTGGCATATTGATACTAGTGTCTTTTTTAAGATCAAAAATAAATTTTAAAAATCTGAATATAGAAATTAAACCTTCTTCAGTTTTTATAATCTAACGATTATAAATTATTGCATACATGAAAAGGGTAACAGAACCTATTTTACATTTTAAACCTATTTTTGATTTAAAGAAACCGGCTTTCTTATTGGGAGTAGCTTTGCTGGGTGGGTTGGTTTTTCCGAATTCCAGTTTTGCCCAACGTCCGGACCGGAGTAGTACTCACCAAAACGATAGAACAAACAACCGGGAAAACAACCGTCCATCTGGCCGGGAAAGTGGCAGGCCAAATCGGGAGTTAAGCCGGCCTTCTTCCCCTAGCCTGAACAGAGATTACCGGAACCCCACTCCCCGCCCGGAAATGAGTCGCAAGGAGCGGTACCAGTCCTCTAATCGGGAGCGTTATTCATCGGATAGGGAACGGTACCAATCGCCGGATCGGCAAAGAAGCCGGGAGTTAGCTTATGGGAGCAACAGAAATTACCGCTATCCCGCGCATCCTACTTACCCGGCACCCAGTCATTACAACCGGCCCAATTACCGCAGCCCTAACTGGAATTACAGAAACTTACCCCGAAGAGGTTATTCGGTACCCTTTGCCCCGAGTAGTTCGATAACTGTGGCTTTTGGCGGCGTTTATTTCCATTACGACAATGGCGTTTATTATCGACCCATGAACGGCCGTTACGTGGTAGTGCCCGCTCCTGTTGGTTTGCGTACCCGGATGATCCCTGCGGGTCACCTTCGATTTTTCATTAGCCAACGCCCTTATTACTATTACTACGGTACTTATTACGAACTCCGGAATGGTTACTACGAAGTGGTAAGGCCACCCGTAGGCGCTTTAGTGGAAAGCATTCCGGATGGCTACGAAGAAGTAGTAATTGACGGTGAAACCTATTACATTGTAGATGGGGTACAGTACAAACCGGTACTTCATAATAACGAAATCTGGTACGAAGTACTAAAAGTAGATGGCTATTAACCGAACATATTTTTGTTAGATATAAACTAAAACGCCCGATGAATTTGCCGGGCGTTTTAGTTTATAGAAAGTGGTAAGTAACTAAGCAGAGGTATCAAGATAATAGAGGATAGACTATTGCATAAGTAATACTCAATAGTAAGCATTAGTTGATATAGTAGACTTTGCGGTTCTTCTTTGGAGCCTTTCCAAGTCTCCATTCAGCGGTGCTGATGCGATTCAACGGTCTAAGTTTGCCTCATGGCCGGCGGGCCTCGTTTGGCTCTCTCGGGCGGTTTAGCGAACCTTGGCTCGTTGCACTACGCCATGCTGCTTTGCAGCACCAGAACGCTAAAAGGCCCTCCACAACCAAACTGGTATTTCTTGCGAGTGGCTGCTGATATTACTTTTTTAGTATTATTATCTGGTATGAAGCCGAATTTATTAGAATATGTTGAGACGGAAAGCAGAACTAGGAAGTTTCATTCCATTAATTATTGGCATTACTAGCCGCCTATTATAATCATTTCCCTTCTCCTTCACAATACAAAATGTGGAAGAAAAGCAGTAACTAAACGCAATAGACACCAGTTTGGCTGTGGTGGGCCTTTTAGCGTTCCGGTGCCGACGCAGGAGGCATGGCGCAGTGCAACGAGCCAAGGTTCGCTAAACCGCCCGAGAGAGCTAAACGGGGCCCGCCGGCCACGAGGCAAACTTAGACCGTTGAATCGCATCAGCACCGCTGAATGGAGACTTGGAAAGGCTCCAAAGAAAAAGCTTACTAACCAGCAAAATCTATAATAGCTTTTTGATACAAGTTGGTATAAATGTTTTACTACTCTGCTTTGCCCAGTTTGTAACACCTAGCTACCATAAATTCGTAAACACGAAATCAAACGGCTTTGGTGTGAAAGGAATTGTTACCTGGTATAAATGGCGTAGCTGTAAATCTTTTTAATTTAAAATTTTACCATGAAATTTTTAGTGCCTTTATTTTTATATCTTTTTAAATATTTAAAACCATTATCCGTCTTTGCTAAAATCTTTTTTGTTGCGCTGTTTTTACTGGGCTTGGTAGAAACGCCTGCCTGGGCGCAGTTGTCCTTGCCCAAAAAAGAACAAGTTATTGATTCGGCAGCGGCTGTACCCGATTGGCCAAACGATACCCTTGGACGGCGTACCCCGCGCGGAGCGGTGCAAGGATTTATTCGGTCACTGGCCGACGAAGATTACCCGAAAGCGGCACTGTATTTTAATCTAACCCGCAAACAGAAAAAGCAAGGCGAACAATTGGCGCATTCCCTGCAACGGTTGCTTGATCACGGTGGAGAAATTGTTCCGTATTCTTTACTCAGCGATAACTTTAATGGCCGGGAAGATGATAATCTAGGCACCAATCTGGAACGTGTGGGTAACGCTACTGCCAACGGCGAAAAATTTGATTTATTCCTGGAGAAGACCGAAGATGCTAGTGGTGGCCCGATCTGGTTATTTTCTTCCCAAACTGTTCAGCGCATTCCCAAAGAAATTGAGCAAACCTCTACTCCCATCGCCGATAAGGTAATGCCCGAAGTGATTGTGAAAAACAAATGGGGCGGCGTGCCCATTGGTCATTGGCTAGCCTTGCTGCTTATTGCAATAGGAAGCTATGCTGTGAGCTGGTGCCTGGTGCAGGCTTTCTTGTTTGTGCTCCGGAAAAGCTGGTACCGGGCTACCGAAGATCCTATATCCGGCATTATCACCGCCTTTGTCTTGCCGTTGCAGTTATATCTGGCGCTTTGGTTCTTTTTTGAATTTAGTCAGCGGGCGGGTATCTCCATTATTGTGCGGCAAAAGTTCAGTGTTCTTACGGTAATTATAGGATTCTTCGTGTTTCTGCTGCTTTTGTGGCGGTTAGTGGATGTTTTTGGTCGTTTTATAGAGCGGCGAATGATCCGGCACCAACACCAGGCGGGGCTTTCGGCAGTACTGTTCCTGCGGCGAGGCGCTAAAATTGCCGTTCTTGTTTTTGGAACTATTGGCATTTTAAGTACCCTGGGTTTTGATGTTACTACTGGTTTGGCTGCCTTGGGAGTGGGTGGTTTGGCGTTGGCATTAGGAGCCCAAAAAACGGTAGAAAATTTTGTAGGCAGCGTTACGCTAATTGCCGACCAGCCCATCCGGGTAGGTGACTTTTGCAAAGTGGGCGATACAGTAGGCACCGTCGAAACCATAGGCATGCGCTCTACCCGCATTCGCACTAACGAACGCACCGTAGTTACTATTCCGAACGGGGATTTTTCGTCGCAACGCATCGAAAACTTCGCGCACCGGGATCGCATTTGGTTTCATCCTACTTTCAGCGTCCGCTGCGATACCAGTCCCGACCAACTCCGGTATTTACTGGTAGAGCTGCGCTCCATTCTATATGCGCATCCTAAAATAGATCCCAATTCCGCGCGTGTACGTTTTGTAGGCATTGGCGATTTTTCGTATAACCTGGAGGTTTTCTCTTATGTACTCACCACCGATTTTAACGAGTTTCTGGAAATTCAGGAAGATTTACTGCTCCGGATGATGGACGTAGTAGAAGCCAGCGGTTCGGGTTTTGCTTTTCCGTCGCAAACGGTTTACCTGGGCCGCGACTCAGGAAAATCCGAAGAAAACACGAAAGCTGCCGAAGAAAAAGTAAATAATTGGCGTAACACTCACGATTTACCGCTTCCCAAATTTAGTCCGGAACGTATCGAAAGTCTGCGTAATACCATCCCGTACCCCGCAGACAACGGAAAAAGCAGTTAATGGCTGTGCCCAGAAAATTTTTTTATGAAATGATTGCAGCGGAAAAGCGTAATTTATCTGATATTAATACCTCAGGGTTAGATTAAGAATAGAACAAAAAGTTTATGAATGGAGTACTGTGCTGATACTAGTGCCCTTAAAAGTACTGCCTCAAATTAAATTACCTAATTGTAAATGACCTGCTCCAAACCACTTAGTAGCCAAGGCCAATTTACTATTTGGTAATCGATAAGGCTCTGCCTAAATTGGAGGCAAACCACCGCAAAACAAAAGCGTTGGGTAAATAAAAGTAAATAAATAATCTACTAAAACTAAAATATATATAATGCCATCCGGACTCCTTGCTTTATTAGATGATATTGGTGCCCTCGTTAAAGTTAGCGCGGCCAGCTTAGACGATGTTCCTACGCAGGTTGCCAAAACTACCGGTAAAGTTTCCGGCATTGTGATTGATGATACCGCTGTAACACCCAAATACGTAGTAGGCCTCGATCCCGCGCGGGAGCTGGCTATTATTTTTCAGATTGCCAAAAAGTCGCTGATTAATAAAGTTATTTTCTTAGCGCCGGCAGCGCTGTTGCTCGGTTTTTTTGCGCCCTGGGCTATCCAACCTATACTCATGCTGGGTGGAGCTTATTTATGTTTCGAGGGTTACGAAAAAGTGCATTCCATGTTTAGCTCGCACGAGGAGGCACACGACAAAAGCGCAGCCGTAGAAATAACCACCCCGGAAGAACTGGAAAAAGAAAGAATAAAAAGCGCCGTACGCACCGATATTATTCTGTCATCTGAAATAATTGCAATTGCTTACAGCCAGGTAGCCGATCAACCATTAATTTCCCAAATCGTGGTATTGTTTTGCGTAGCGGTTTTTATTACGGCGGCTGTTTATGGGTTTGTGGGTTTAATTGTAAAAGCCGATGATTTTGGTGTACACCTGGCTAAAGAAACTCATAGTCCACAGGTACGAAACCTCGGACGAGGCATTGTAAAATTTATGCCGCATTTTTTAAAGATATTAGGCTACGTGGGCACCGCGGCCATGCTATGGGTTGGTTTCGAAATTATTACCCACGGCATTCCTTTTTTACATCACCTGGTAGAAAACCTGGAACATTCTTTAGCCAGCGTACCGCCCCTGGCTTGGTTAGCTAAAGCCCTGGCTTGCGCAATTGGTGGCGTTATACTGGGCTTTGTTATTGAAAAAATTGTACGCTTGGTTCGCAAATTATTCTCTAAAAAATAGGTAAAGGTTCTAAATATAGCAACTCATTCAGCCTACTTACCCTCCGCCGCAAGCTAAAACTTGCGGCTTTTTTATTTTTTCAGTTATTAAAACAATACTTTAAGATAAAGTAAGCTCAGAATTTCTTCTTACCCTTTATACCCAATAGTAAGAAGTAGTTGCTATAGAAAACTTTGATTTTGTTCTGTGGAGCCTTTTCAAGACACCAGGCTTGAGTGCTATCTAGGTTGATAATTCAAGTTTTGCCTCGTGGCCGGCGGGCCCCGTTTGGCTCTTCCGCCCTCGCTATTCTTCCTTTCCACGACTCCGTCTGCGGAATACTGCTGCGCAGTACCGGAACCCTAGCAGGTGCTTCACAGCTAAACAGATGTCTTTGCACTTAGCTACTGCAGTCCTTTTTGGCATACATTGCCACTTCCTTTGCTTTTAATTTATTGGCATTTACTATGGCGCGGATTTACTTCCGTGCCTTTCTCCTGCTGGCTATTGTCTGGTATTCTTTTCTAGTACATCTTGCTAGCATATCTTGCTTGCGCCAGCCTTAGCAGAGCGAAACTGGTGACTTATCGACCAAAGCCAGTCTCCCGGCTGGCGAATACCCTAATACACCTCAGTCGGGAGACTGACTCTTGTTCTTACGCCCAAGTGACGCTTCGCTTAACACTTGTACGAAGAGGCGTATTTACTAAAACTTTGCCTTTGATAGCTAGAACCAGGTAGCTACAAGCACTGATACCAGTTTGGCTGTTGAGGGCCTTTTAGCGTTCCGGTGCTGCGGGAGCAGCATGGCGCAACGGAGTGAGCCAAGGTTCGCTAAACCGCCCGAAAGAGCCAAACGAGGTCCGCCGGCCATGAGGCAAATCTAGAATTATCAAACAAGTTAGCACCGCCGCCTGGAGACAGGAACTGGCTACAAAGAATATGCTTACTAGCCAGCAAAATCTAGAATAGATTTTTGATACAATTTGATGTTATAGAAGATTTAAGCTGTTTTTGCTTTATGATTATACTAAAAAATACAACCAAAAATTTTGCTGGTTAATTGGCCCATACTTTCATAATTAATTATTAATCAAATAGTGGTTCGTTATTGTAAATTTTAGTTAAATTATTATGCATTTACACCTAAAAAAATTAAAGCTATGATTACGTACATCGAACTCTGGAAAGCAACCCCCGCTTGGCAAAATATAAGTCAGGAAGAACGGAGCAATTACATTAATCAACTAGGGCCGTTTATTCAAAATTTGTTGGAGAATGGGGTACAGATTATAAGCTGGGGAGTAAATGATCAAAATACTTATCAGCGAATTGATTACGATTTCTTTGCGGTTTGGAGTTTCCCAGATGCTAATTCTGCTCAGGAATTTGAAGAAGGAGTAGTGGGTGCTGGATGGTACACCTATTTTGAACAAATAAATGCCCGAGGCCTTACTCAAACTCCACCAGATGTTTTAAGTAAAATGATCGCCTTATAACCGCAATTTTCAGCAAGGTAATCCGGGGCTACTATTTTCGCTAATAAATTGCTGTTAGCGGTAATTTTACTATTTCTTTTTTTCAGGAAGTAACCCTCCTTAAAGGAAGGATCTGTTATACATAATGCATTCGCAAATTTTCTATAATTAACGGCGGCTTTCCGGCCATGTAACAAGTACCTTTTCTTTTTAATTACTTTCATTAGTAATCTAAATAGGCAATTTAAACCTTATGCTTAACTTGAAGCCGTTAATTCGGTTTCTATGAAAAAAGCTTTAATCCGCCTGGGCATATTAGTAATAAGTGGCCTGAGTGTATATTCCTGCGCCCCTAATCCTTATGCTTCCACCAATAAATCGTATAAAAAACAAGTAAAAGCTTTTGCCCGCAGTTTGCGGCAAGTTCCGGTAGTAACACCAGGTGCCGATAGCTTAAATATGGGAGATATCTGGGTTGGGTCTACAAATTTTAATGTTCGGAAGCCTAATTATATTATTATTCACCATACTGCCCAAAGTTCATCGGCTCAAACCCTGCAAACATTTACGCAAACCCGTACCCAGGTAAGTGCCCATTATGTTATTGACCGCAATGGCAAAGTGTACCACATGCTGAACGATTATTTACGCGCCTGGCATGCCGGAGCCGGTAAATGGGGAAATAATACTGATATTAATTCTTCTTCCGTTGGCATTGAACTGGATAATAACGGGGCTGAACCTTTTGCTCCTGATCAAGTAGCGAGCTTGCTGAAATTATTGGCAATTTTAAAGAAAACGTATAACATACCCACAGCCAATTTTATCGGCCACGCCGATATTGCCCCTACCCGTAAAAACGACCCCAATGCTACTTTTCCTTGGCAACAACTGGCCCAGCAAGGCTTTGGTTTATGGTACGATGCCGAGGTATTGGGAAATTTTCCCTTAACGGATACTACCCTTGCTAATGTTGCACTTCATTTAATAGATACGACTTTTTTAGTAGCAGATACCACGCTTATAGCGGCAGATAGTGTTCTGAACGTTACTGGAGTGCCCACTGGCTTTAACCCGATTGAAGCGTTACGGATTATTGGGTACGACACCAGCGATTTAGCAGCTGCCATAAAAGCATTTAAGCTTCACTTTATTCAAACGGAAGTAAACAGCATTTTAACGGATTCAGATAAACGGGTACTTTACAATTTATACAAGAAGTATTTGTAACCCGAAAGAAAGTGCTTCAATAAGCTTACGTGAATACTAAACGGTATTCCGGGTAGTAGTAAAAAGCTTTAAAAACCAAGTTTTATTTGAAGAAGGCAATGCATTAAAAATCAAAAAGATTCTCTTATATTTCTCTTTCTTACTAATTTATATTCCAGATTTTGCTTTTACATACCCCTTAATTTTGAATTATATACTAACTGACTTTAAAAGAAACTTATATGCATAACAGACGATCCTTTTTAAAAACTTCCGGCGCTTTGGCCCTGGCTGGTTTATTGCCTTCAATTAGTAACGCTAATTCCTTATTTGGTTATTTAGCTGCCAAATACCCGCCCGTTGGAATTCAAACGTATACGCTCAACTTTTTACTAAATGGCCCCGATGTGGATACCAAAGCGGTTCTAAAGCAAATTGCCGATATTGGAGTGAAAGAATTAGAAACCGCAACAGGTACGGCTACCGGCTTATACTACGGACACAAACCGAAAGAATTTAGCGCGATGGTTAAAGACTTAGGCATGACCTGGGTGGGTAATCATTATAGCGGCCTTCCGAGAACCCGAACTACTCCCCCTGCAGCAGCTAGCGGAGCGGTAGGGGCTATTGCTACCCCTCCTACCCGGCCAACCATGCCCGGGGGCCCTCGAACCAACTTAGCTGAGAACTTACAACAAATCGTTGACGAATCGGCAGAGGGAGGTTGTTCCTGGGTGGTGTGTTCCAGTTCAGCGGAGTCTACCATGGATGAAATCAAAAAAACAACTGAAATTTTCGCGAAAGCTGGTGAAGCTGCCCGGAAAAATAAAATGAAGTTTGCCTATCATAACCACCAATCCGAATTTGCTAAAGTGGATGGTATAAGTGCTTATGATTACATTTTAACCAATACCAACAAAAACGAAGTATACATGGAACTGGATTTAGCCTGGGCATTTATGGCCGGTATGGACCCGGTTGCCATGTTTAAACAATATCCGAACCGGTTCCCACTGTGGCACGTGAAAGATATTGACCCGACCACCAAACGGCCTTGCCCGGTAGGAGCCGGTCAGTTCGATTTTAAACGTGTTTTCGAAAACTCCAAACTATCCGGCGTGCAGCATACTTTTATTGAACAAGACGGCGCCAAAACCATAGACGACCCAGCTGCCAGCATTAAATGGTTAAAAGCTAACGTTTACGTTTAGAATAAAAACTGACATTACCTGAATATTATAAAATACTGTTGCAGGAGTTAGGTGGAGAATTAAGGCTGAATAAAAAGTAAATTACTTTGATTACCAAGTATCATTTAGGCAAATTCTCCCCTACTCTCCAAAATATTAAGGGCGTTAAGTTCTGTTGTAAAAAACTGATCTAACGCGAGCGTCTACGCTCGTGTTGTTCATCGTCCGGCCTCTGGCCAGTAGAAACAGGCGAATGACTGCATATTAAATAATAAGGATCTTGGATTAACCCGGGCGAAAATCTCCGAAATAATATTCACGAGCGTAGCATGCTTGCGTAGACAGGAATTTATTAAAACTAAACTTACTTGCCTGTAAAGGGGTAATTATTACTAAATACCAGCGTTCGATATAAGCATTTCATAACAATAAAACATACCTGTATTAGCCAAAAGAATTAAACTGTAGAGATTCCCGTCTATTCCTATCATTCTGGAAGAATCTAACCAGCAAGTAACCGGTTTGATTCTTCCAGAATGACAGAATTAAAGAAGATGAGATTACTTTTTATGTGGGTTTTTCATATCTCGAACGCTCGTTAAGTACTTAAATCAGTGGCCCTGAAACACAATTTATTAGTATTCTGGTTTAAGTTGAGACGTATTTAAAAGTGTTAGTTGCGTATGGAGTAAATGCTTCTTTACTTTAAAAGCTTTTTCAGTACTAAGATTGATAAAAACTTTCGCCATTTCCATTAAATAACTTACCGCATGTTCGTTAACGGTTTCACCCTCTAGGTATATAGGGTCTTCGGCTTGGGCATACACTTTCAACTTTACAAGCTGTTTCTCAGTTAGATGATCCTGAGTAGTACTATTTTCTAAAAATTTTATTATTCTTTTTTTAAGATTTTTTTCCCGGTTGGCTAATTCATCTAACAATACAGCGGCCGCTTCTAAAGCTAACGTTTGTGTAAAAAGAGGATGTAAAACCAAAATGATACTTTCATAAAATTTTTCATCACCTTCCGTATCCTTCATGGCTTCGAAAAGTTGCTGGTATAGGCTCTTGAGTTGCTCTGCTTTACCCTGGGTTAAGGCTTGCCGATAAAAGAATTGAAAAAGCTGAATGTCTAGTTGCTTCAGTTTTTGTTGCGCTTCGGATACGTCCCGGGTAAGTTCTGATAAAATATTTTCGACTTCTTTGGCCCGGTACTTTTTTCCATCAAAATCTAAATTCTTAATGCCGGATTTACCGTTTGCAATTTTTTGTAACACTTCTACATCTCTTTGCCAACTACTTACCTGAGCCGGTAAACGGCAAGCTTCTTCAGTTAAAAAATCTTCCAGTTTATTCGGGGCATTTACTTCTTGTAAAGCCTGTTGAGCTTGCTCCGTGGTGCTAAAAATAGTAATATCCCGGCTATCGTAAAACCCTTTGTATGCAGCATCAAAGCTGTAATCTTGCTCTTCTTTAGTAATTTTATCTCGGAAAGCAGTTAAATCCAGTACAACAGGAGACCAAGCTACTACTACCTCTTCAAACATTTTAACCGTCATTTGCTGTTGTAGCTTCTCAGCATCTTTAAATAAGCTCCAGGCTGGCTCCTGAATAGTTTCGGAATGAATATTTAAACTATTTAAATGAACAATGCGGTCTTCGGTACTAGGATGCGAGGCCCATTGATTTTTAACAACCAAGCGGCTCTGATGAAATAAAGAAGTGGTTTGCGCATTTATTTGCAAGAAATGGTGCTCAACTGGATTGTTTAATTGCCGGCCCAACTGATGCATTACTACCTGGTGCTGCGGGTACAAATTGTCCGGCATTAAATTATCATCTTCCCAGTTTTTATAATGGTCGAGCAATTGATTAAAACAAACGTCCGCCGCTTCTATGCGGTACAAAGAGGTTACTAAATGCTGCGAACCAGTAACGTAAGCAGCCACCGCATCGGCATGAAATTCCATTTGTTGCGATAACCTAGAGTAACTTTTATTTACCAGCAGAAATACTTTTTGCAGAATAAACTGAATGATGTTGATTACCCCTACAGTTAAATGAGCAAAAATGGAAAAAAAACCACTGGCGCTACCCCAATTGCTTAATGCCCGTTCAAAACCTTTGTTATCGTAAAGTAAATTATATAGCACTTGATTCACATTATAAATATAGCTGCCTAGTTTCATGCTGCGTTGCGAAAAATGCCCGAACTCATGAGCCAGTATGGCTTTAAATTCACTTATATTAACGGAGTTCACCAACCCTAATCCGATCTGCAAATTTTTCCGGACCGGCAGAAACATACTCCAGAAACCTGAATTATAAAATACGCTGGCATTCACATCGCCCGAAAGGTAAATACGCTTAGGGAAAGGGGTTTGCGTTTCGCGGGTTACCTGCCGGATAAAGGCAAACAAAGTGGGCTGGTCTTTTTCGGTAACTTCTATTAAACCGGAGCGATCCGTTTTATGCCGGGAAAAAATAAATTTAATCATAAATATTACTACCATCAGCCCCAAGCCGGCTAATCCGAGACCAATCATGATAGTAAAGAATTTGGTGATGGTAAAAACCAATAAGACAGCAATAGCAATACACACGGCGGCAAACCCTAAGGCTAAACCAACCAAAGTAAAGTAGGTAAGAATAAAGAAAATAATAGTACCTAAAACTTTAAAAACTTCGGTTTTAAATGCGGCGGAAGGTCGAATAATTTTTTCGTCTACCCCAAGGGGCATGGGTGGGTAAGTAAAATTTGTTTGCATAGTAGAAAGGATAAGTTAATAGATAAATTTTAAGGTTTTGCATTATCCAATTTATTAAAAATCTGTATGTTAGCTTTCTTTTAACTTATTTATTTAATGCTTATAGCTATAAATAGCTTTTCCCTCCTGAATTTTATCCTGGCCCGCGCTATGTTACCGCTCTACCCTTCTCTACCGCAATAAAAAAGTGCTTGTATTATTGCCGGAGGACCAGCTAATACAAGCACTTTAATTTAACATAATAACTAAAATAATTACTTATAGATTATCTATGCTCCACCTACTTTTGCCTGATCGGGCAACTCGTTATAGCCCGTACTTTCTTCTTTAGTAGTTTCCGTTTCTGGGGTGTATTCGCCACCTTCTTTTTGAACATCCGGAGTGCTGGCTTCGTCAGGAGTTTGGGCTTGGTTTTCGTCGGAGCCACCCGTTACGTTTTCGCCTTCTTTTTGAACGTCTGGTGCCGGTATGTTATCGGTATTTTGCGGTGTTGTGCTCATAGTTTTAGTTGTAGTTTAATTGATAAAGTATATAAGCGTAAATAATTCCTGAAGGTTTTACTAAATCGGGCAAATGCTTGATTATACTGGATTGTAAGAGAGTATAGGCTATACAAATGGATTAGTGTTTGTAATTAAAATTACTCATACATGGCTAATTGTATTATTTTAATTTTACCTGAGCACCTAAACCAGCTACAAGAGAAATAACAACAATAGAATAATTCAACGCTGGCGATGCTATTTGCTTTTAGTAATTTTACATCACTTAAAGAGGAACAACTAATTATAGATTATAAATTATTTATACATAAATCAAACGCATGAAAAAATTAATCCGGAAAGTTATCAATCCTTTTTTACCGTCTTACGAAGTAGTATGCACTAACTATCAATTAATTCCCGGTATGCCGGTTAATAAAAATCAATCTCGTCATTCGTTTGGCAAAGGTGCTTCTGTGGAAGCTGAGGCGTTTTACAGCAAAGTAATTTCCTCGGATTTAACCAGAATGATGGCTCCCGTAGAAATTGAATTAACTAAAAGAGGCAAAACTATTCAGAAAGCTAAGTTCGGTCCGGTTGAAAATTTCAAAAGAGCCGCTTAATTCTTTTTACACAATTAATCCATCTATTTTAAACCCTTGCTTTTCCAGGTTAACCGGAAAAGCAAGGGTTTCTTATTTTATAAGTATTTTGTTTGATTAAAGTTTGGAATAAAATATAACAATAGTTACAACTTTTATCAAAATATTTTATACATCTCATTTAAACAAAGTATAACAAAAGCAATAAAAAATTATTTCATTTGCTAAATTTAACTAATCTGATGAAGCACACTAATTTTTATTAAAAATTAAAATCAGGAAGACGATAAAAGTCCGGGAGGAACGCTTAATTCGCCGGTATGCGCATCAATTAACCCATTCCGTTCATCTTCTATGTTAGTAGCCTGGGTATACACATCGCCGGCAATGGGCCGTTGCCGCAACTCGTGCTTAAATTGCCGAATACGTTCGGTTCGTTCTTCGGCATCTTTTGGTCCGCCGTAATCCGGAAAACCAAAGCCTCCCCACTCACTCACCACTAAAGGTACTTGTCGCCGGTAAAAAAATGGATCGCCTACTACCAACGGAAAAGCGGCTACTCCTTCCATTTCGCCGTTAGTTAACCGGTCGAGTAATTCCTGCCAACGACTTAAATCGGGAGTATACAAATGTGCCGTGAGTAAATCCGATTTTAATTTACCTTCCCAGGAAATATGCTGCCAGCCATCGTTGTCTACTACCAGGTATTGGGGATGTTTAATGAGCATGTAATGATACATGTCTACTATATACTGGCGCGTTTCGGGGTTAGTGGCAATATCCTGAGCGCCCCAATCTTCGTTGTACAAACTCCAGATTATAACCGACGGATTGGTTTCCAGTAAAGCTAACATTCTTATTAACTCGGCCTGGTGATTTAGTCGGCTTAAAGGCGTGGAGCTATGCGGACTTGGAACTTCTACCCATAACAACAATCCAATTTCATCGGCCAGATTATAAATGCGCGGATCTACCCCGGCGATATGTACTCGCACTAAGTTACAACCCAAGGCTTTCATGGCGTAAAAGTGCCGCTGCATTTCATCGTAAGTGGCCGTACCCGGTTGGTACAAAATGCCGTCCAGGTAAATTTGTTTATTATTTAGATACACGAACCGGCCGCGCGCCTCTATTTTACGCAAACCAAACTGAGCTTCAATCTCGGCAACATAGCCGTTGGCATCAATAAGCTGGGCAACTACACAATACAAATTTGGCGTTTCCGGCGACCATAATTTTGCATCCGGAACTTCCACTACCAAACGTTGTTCTTTCTGACCAGCTTGCAGGTTTAATTCAAAATCGGAAGTAACCAGCGGCTCGGCATTTTTTTCCTGCGGAAAAACTTTTAACCGAATAATATACTTCCCCGGATCGTGAATACGGGTGGTTAAGTTAAAGCGAACCAGGTAATCTTCTACTACACTAATAACCCCTATCCGCGACCGCAGCCGGTTGCGCTCTACGGTTTCTATCCAAACGCTACGAACAGCTCCCGTGTTAGTCTGGTACCAGATGCCGCCGCGTTTGTATACGTGCGATTCCTGCTTCCCACGGGGAATCTCGGCATCCATGGTATCGGCAATGCGCACGTTAAGGCGGTTTACCGGGAGTAGATCTTCTTCTCCAATCTCGTACGAAAAAGAGGTATATTCACCGTAATGCACCTCCTCGCCCTCAATGGTGCGCAATAAGCGTCCATTCAGCCAAACGCGTGTTTCGTAGCCGCAAGCCCCAAATGTTAACTGAAACATAGACGGAGTTGGATCGCCGTTACGCTCCGGCTTAGGAAATTCCCGCTCGTACCACACCACTACTTTATCTTGCCAGGCATAAGGATCTTTTTGCCCCTTAGCAGCCGCTAAGTGCATTTCTACACTACCTGGCCATTGTGCAGTTGTTTTACAATGCTGCCCATTATTCCAGCCTTCGCTTAATCCCCGATCATCGGGGTCGTAGCAAAATTTCCACTCTCCATCCAGTAATAAGTAGGTATTTGAACGTAATACTACGCGGGGCAGTGGATTCTTAAATTCTTCGGGGGCCGGTGTAACGGTAGTACTTTTGGTAATACCAAAATTTGGATTCGGAACGGACATAAGCGCTTTAGTTTAACCATCAATACGGACAAATAGCCGTGCCGGATATTAATTTTTTACAATTAGGAAGGAAGTAATTCGAGATAAACAGATGAAGCTTTTATTGTTTCTGCTCCTGGTTAAATTCTCTGTGTTAGAATAGTAGCGTGTTAACTTCAAGCGATTTACTAAGGGGCCTCAATATCCTTTAAATAAAAAAGGATGGCCTATTTAGCCATCCTTTTTTACTATTTTGATTGTTTTTATTTATTCTTCCGGAATAAAATCCATGGAAATAGAATTAACGCAATGCCGGGTATTTTTGGGGGTAAAACGTTCGCCTTCGAATACGTGACCCAAGTGGGCCTTGCAATTAGCACAAACAATTTCTTCCCGGTAACCATCGGCATCCAACACGCGTTCTACGGCACCTGGTATTTCATCGTCGAAGCTGGGCCAGCCACAATGCGAGTCGAACTTATCTGCGGACCGGTAAAGCGGAGCGTTGCAGCGCCGGCACACGTACGTACCGGGTTGTTTGTTTTTGTTAAATTTACCTGTAAACGGCATTTCGGTGCCTTTGTACAAAATTACCCGTTCTTCTTCGGGAGTTAATGTATTATAAGTGGCAGATTTATCGGTGTTATTCATATTAGGTTTTAGGTAAATGCTTTATTCTATTAACTAATTTAAGTAAGATTTAGTTTGAATAGAAATAATCGGATATCAGCTTGCTTAAATAAATGGGCATTAGTTAATGTCTATTAACCACTAAAAAATCTAAGAAACTGTTTTAAAATAGATTAAACTCGTTTAAGCATGAGGGCTAGCATCGCTAAGTAGACCATCCTCTGACTATTACGACGGTTCTTTTCATAATCTTTATTCAGTCGTCTGGCAAACAGCAGCCAAGCAAAAGTTCTTTCTACGACCCATCGACGGGGCAAGGCTTTAAAGCCTTTCGTATTATCTGTTCGAAGCACTACTTGCCAGCACCAGCCCCATAGCTTTTTTACATAGGCCATTAAATCCTCTCCCCGGTAACCACCATCCACCCAAACCAATTTAATACGCCGACAGAGATGAGCTAGATAAGGCACTCGCTTCCTATAGCGAAGCAATGGCATGGCTCCTTTCTTTTCCGAAACACTGGCAGCGCATACCCATACGGCTAACAGCAAGCCTTGGGTATCGGTAAGAACAAACCGTTTGCGGCCCTTGATTTGCTTACCCGCATCAAAGCCCCGGTGAGAACCCCCACAAGCCGTTGTTTTGATGCTTTGGGAATCTATATTGCCCGCCGAGGGACAAGCTTGGCGCTGGGATTGGCACCGCAGCTTTTTTACAAAAACGCTATGAACCCACTCCCAGGTGCCATTCTGACTCCAGCCATTAAAGTAACCATACGCCGTTTGCCAGCACAGTAAGTCATGGGGCATGCTCCGCCAACTACAACCCGTTTTTACTACATAAAAAATAGCGTTTATGACCTCTCTTAAATCGGCGGCTGGGCGACCTGCTTTCCTGATGGCTGAATCCGGTCCTTCCAATAACTTCTTTAACTTCTGCCAGCCATTCTGACTGATATCACTTGGATATCTCCGCCGTTTTTGCTTCTTTTGACTAGTACTCATTTCGGTTTTGATAAGTTGGTGGTTCAACTATTCTTAACCCTTTTGAGTACTTTTTTATTCCCCTATTTTCCCCTAAGTACTTTTTAAAACACCTTCTAAGCCTCACTTTTATTTCTCTCGTCCAGCCAACGCATACGATAAGCATTCATGGCAAAGCGGCCTAATTTATCCAGCAATCGGTAATTTACCACCGCTCCTACCGGCGCCCCAATAATGGGTATGAGTTGCGCCATTTTGGCTAAGTCAATGTAATCGCGGTATTCCTGCTGGAAAGTACGCCAATCAAACTGGTGAATATCGTCGGGTAAATTATGTTTTTGTTTTTCCCAATTTACTATTTGCCGGTAAATATGCGTCCGTTGTTCCTGGCTGCTGAAGGCTAATTGAAAGATGTACAGCAAATAAATTCGTTCTTTGTAATCGCTTACATTATAGCCATAAAGGGCGGCAATATCATAGAGCATTTTTAATTTTAAACCTAGCAATAATGGAAAATCGGCTAACCCAAGTAAGATGCCGCCTGCACCGGTAATACCGCCTTCGGCGGCCGCTGTTTTTTTGAAAAATTCAATACGCTCCCGGATAATAGCTTCGCGCATTTCTAAGGAATGATTATAAGTAGGCGTTCGGGTGGTAAATTCGGCGCCAAATAAAACTGCCCGAATCATGTGTTTAATGGTAGCGGTAATTACCTGTTGTACTTTTTCGGGAATAATGGTGTTAATTTTTTGCTGTACCCGTTTGGCCAGGCGATTAGTAAAGGAAGGTGAACGCAGCATTTGGCGTTGCCAGTCTCTAAGTTCCCGCAGTACTTGTTCTTCGTAAATGGGCTGCAACATAATTTTTTGCTGTATTAAACCTTATAAAGCGTTAAAATAGAAAAACCGGATTCCTTTTTGGCTTATGCCTTATCAGGAATCCGGCTAAGTATTGTCCTGGTACGAAAACAGGAACTTAGATTAAGTTTTAATTAGAAGGATACCAACCACGCAGACGAACGTCTATCTGGGCATTTTTATCATTTACTAATTTTTTAAATGCTTCTACATCGCTTAAACCATCCTGGCCACGGTAATGATATGGGTAAACCACTTTTGGTTTAAAGGCCAGCAGGGCCTCTGCGGCCTGGTTTATATCCATGGTAAAAGGTAGGTTCATGCACACAAAAGCTACATCAATATTTTGCAAAGCCTTCATTTCCGGAATATCTTCCGTGTCGCCGGATAAGTAAATATTTTTTCCGCCAATATTGAGCACATACCCGTTTCCTCTACCTTTCGGGTGCCGCGAATCAGCCGTTTCCGGTAGATTATACATGGGCACAGCGGTAATTCCCATACCATACTGAATAGTTTGATCGCCATTTTTTAGGATGGTAGCTTTAGATTTCAGGTTAGCTGGTAACATTTCGGCCACAGCAGCGGGAACAATAAATTTAGCTTTCGTGGTGTTAATAGCCTCCAAAGTTTTTAAATCAGCATGATCGCCGTGAATATCCGTAATCAAAATTAAATCGGGAGCAGTTAAACTCGAAAAAGCAGCGGCTCCACCGTATGGGTCTACATAAATGGTTTTGTTATTCCAGGTAAATACTACAGAGCCATGTAACACCGGTTGAATCGTAACGGAACCTTTCTTGGTTGCAAGCTGGTCGGGTTTGGAGCGCTGGGCGTTAGCCTCATAAAAAGAAAAAGCAAGTAAAAAGACAAAGAGATACTTAAGCATCATAGTTTTTTGATTTAGGTTATAGGTTTATGGTTAAACAACCAGAGTAGCATAAGGTTGTTTTATTTAATATTAGATGTTTTCTTTTTAGTAAAAAAAGTGAATTTTAAGTTAATAGTACCGTTATTAAGTTGTTATCTTTCGGTAATATTCTTTTAATAGGCGGTAAAATTATAAGCTTTATCCTCCTTAAAAGCTTAGTTCTTCTCAGCTACATTTTTAACAAATATCAAAGGTAAATATAAGCACTTTCGGAAATGTAATACTAATTCAAACAAGTTAAAATTGAACATTTACGGGTAATAAGATAGGAAATAAATACGGATTCTGGAAAATAAAAACGGATTTTGAAGGTTTTGACTAGGTTTAACGTATATTTTTTTCTATTTTGAAACCTATAACCAGACACCCCGCTAATAGTAACATAAGCGTAACATACGCTGTGTAACTTTATCTTTCATTTACAGGTAAATTTATACTTGTATTGTTCTTTATTCTTAGTAAAACAGAAAAGAGACATTTACTCCTGGTTAGCGAATAAATTAGTAAAAAGCAACTGCTTTGCATTAGTTTATTGGAGAGCTAAAACTTATTTGGGCGCTGGATTCAGTTTAATTTTTTTATCAGCTAAAAATAAATTTATTATATGGTTGTCGATTATTTGTATCAGTTAAAAAGCATGGATGTAAACTCATTACCGTGGCAGGATCGGGAAGCTTTTGTTACCGTATTAAACTACCTGAGCCGCCGGGTACGCGACCCCCATCTTCTGGATGAAATTAAAAAGCAAATGCTACAATTACTTCCTAAAAATAAGACACCCCATTCAAAATCAGAACCGGTCAAGTAAACTGACCGGTTTTTTATTTAATTCCCCTAAACTTCTGAAAAGAGGGAGATTAAAGTGTCTGGTAATTTACTGTAGAAGTTATGGCGATGATCTTCCGGATAATGGCTGTAAATTTATTAATTGTATAATTATTGCCAGCAGACCGGCCTAAAATTTGCAATTTCGAAAGAGTGGGATAATTTAGGGGTTGCATTTTACTCTAAAAACGTCTATGTCCGCAACTTCTTTTTCTCGTCGTGATTCTTTAAAATTATTAAGTGCCTCGGTTGGCCTTTCGCTGCTACCTGGCCAAAGCCAGGCCCAACCCGCAGCAGCTCCTGCTCCATTTACTTATTGCTTAAATTTAAGTACCATCCGGGGCCATAAATTGGGTTTTGTTAAAGAACTGGAAGTTGCCTCTAAAGCAGGATTCCGTTCAGTAGAAATCTGGATGGAAACGTTAGAAAATTACCTGAAAGAAGGAAACACGGTGCAGGATGCCCGCAAACTCATTAATGATTTAGGTTTGAAAATAGAAAATGCGATTGGTTTTGCCGCCTGGATTGTAGACGACGAGGCTACCCGCACCAAAGGCCTGGAACAACTAAAACGCGAAATGGAATTGCTGGCCCAAATAGGTTGCCACCGTACTGCAGCCCCGCCCATGGGTGCTACCGAACAACCCGGGTTAGATTTAAAAAAAGCAGCCGAGCGTTACCGGGCCATATTGGAGTTAGGCGAAAAGACCACGGTCATGCCGCAATTGGAAATGTGGGGATTTTCAAAAAACCTGAGCCGGTTGAGCGAAGTGATGTACGTAGCCTTGGAAAGCGGCCATCCGGGAGCACGCGTGTTATTGGACGTGTATCATTTGTACAAAGGCGGATCGAGTATAGAAAGTTTGCCACTGGTAGGTAAACCAGCTATGGAAGTTTTTCACGTAAACGATTACGCAGCAAATATGCCATCGGCTACTATTACGGATGCCGATCGGATTTACACCGGCGATGGAGTAGCGCCAATAAAGAAAATTTTGCAATCGGTAAAAGCCCCCGATCGTCCTTTAGTAATTTCGTTTGAGGTATTTAATAAAAAATATTACGCCCAAGAACCATTATTGGTAGCACAAACAGCACTTAACAAAATGAAAGCGGTAACTAAAGGTATTGGCTAAGAAGGACATTAGTCCTGCAAATATTTTAGTGCTTTTAGCTAACGGGATAAATAAAAAAGTAGAGTAGATATAGAATCTGGTACAGACAATATCTATTCTACTTTTTTATAAATTATTCTTACCGCAAACACCACTCAGCTTAACAGATTGCGTTTTCAAGAATATCAATATTTTTTCTTATCCATTTTCCGGCTTTTATCTAAATCAAAAACGCGGGAAATATTAAAGCCGAAGTAAATATCTCCATTTCCCCAGGTACCCATATTGTCGGCAATCAGATTTTTTTCAATCATGCCAATGGAATTACTAAACAACAATTGAAATACGTGGCCACCCGTTTCTATATCAAAACTAAGCGATAAAGCATTGGTATAGGTATCGGCGGTGTGGCCGGGCAAGAGGTAAAAATACTCGGCGTTGAAGGAGGTGCGTTTGGTTATTTTATGGCGACCGGATAAACCAATTGCATAGACATCGCTTTCGTCCTGGCGGGTAGGAACCAGGTTGCGGTGAATCCAGGTAGGTGATAATTGCAGCGATAAATTTTGATTAAATTTTCGGGCAATTAAAAGCTGAGTGGTATAAGTAAGCCGGGATTTAAACATTATGTCCTGCTCCGGGTTGCTGGGCCGCAACGAATTTAAAGCCGCGCTGCCAAATAAAACTGCCGAGACGGGCCGTTGCCAACCGCCGTCTTGTTGACGCATAAAGCGGTATTTCAAAAAACCATCAAAAGTTTTCTGGTAAGAACTTCTCCCAAAGCCTACGTTTAGATTATTAGTAAGGCCATATTCCAAGGCAAGCCGCATTACCGCATTATCTAAACCAAAGAAATTATAAGCCCCACTATTTAAAGTACCAAACCTATGCGAAATAAGAAGTACCAGTTCTTTTTGCGCGTTGGTTTGCACCGAATGGCCCGTAATAATGCGGGTACCTTTAAAAATGCCCGTAGTATAGCTGGCATTTTGTTGGGTGCTGTCGGCGGCTTCCGCCATTTTTAGTAAATCATCGTCCTGGGCAGCAGCTTGCCGGGCACATACACTACAAAAAATTACGAAAAGGAACAGATAATATTTCTGACGCATAGGAAAACCATTTAAAAGTTATTGTTTGGCAACATACGGTTCGTACTGCATGTCGACATTTATTTGAATTATTTTAGCAATGTGATTGCGCACCAACAGCGGAATCTCAATATTATATTCCTGGGGAGTAATAGTAAATGTTGATTTTGCCCCAATCCGGTTGCCTTTCACATCTAAAGTACCATCGGCGGTAACCTGCCGGGATACACCATGAATAGTAAGGGTACCGGTTACTTTGGTAGGATACACGCCATCTTTCCGGAAATCAATACTTTGAATATTGGTGATGGTACCTTTAAAAGTTCCTCGGGGATATTTATCGGTTTCCAGGAAGTTTTCGTTAAAATGCTCCTGCATCAGCGACTTTCGAAATTCATAATTTTTCATGGGCACCGAAAATACCAGCTCCCCGGTATCAAAAGACAAAAAGGAAGAAACGGCTTTATTATGTGCTTCGATATTCTCGATGGGTGTTTCAGAGAAAAACCAGATGTGCCCGGCCCGGGTGAAGTAGCGGTTCTGCGCCACTCCTTCACCACTGCCCAGCACTAGCAGCCATATTAGCAACAGGAAAACTTTCATGGATTACTAGTTTAAGGAATGAGAAAATAATATAAGGATTAAATAACAGGCAACAAGTATTAAGTTTTATAGTAACTGGTTGTAACTAATGCAAGTAGTGAAAGCCGATTTAAAACATTCGGTATAGAAACGACTCACTTATTTTTACTAAATACCGATGTATATTCTTAATTAATCTGTTAAAGAGGCCGCACATTTAATTTACTTAATGGTGGATGACCATATTATGGTTAGTTATTTGGCGTACCATTGTCGATCCATTTTTTTATACTGGCAATTTCACAATCTGATATTTTGGTACCGCCGAAGGGCATTGGAGTAAAACCTGGGGCGTGGGTAATTGCCCCCATTAATTGGCCGCTATTAGCCCGTTTTTGTACTTCGGCGAACGAATCCAGAATAACCCCTCCGGATGGGCTTGCGGCTCCGTGACATCCCTTGCAACCCCGGTTTTCCAAAATGGCATTCATGGTGCCAGAAAAAGTAACTGCCGAAGTATCGCAGGTACCTGGGTTCGCGTATAAATCTTCTTCGTTATCGCTGGCACAACCAGTTATTAAGCCTAAATTCAGAAGGCATAGGAATGCCATTCGCCATTTAAAGTGGTGCATAAGTTTAAATTAAAGTGGTTATTATTTAGTTACTGATCAGGTCTTAACGAAAACTGTATCCAACGTTAAAAAATATTCCCATACTGGTCAGGTTTACTTTGCCGGCCCCAATACCTGCCAAGGGAATTTTTACAAAAGGCTCTGCCCCTACTGAAATAACCGGCGATATTTGACGGTTGTAACCCGCCGATACATTTAGCACCTGGAAGAAGTGCCTGTTCTTATTATCCACTATCCAATGCTTACTATATGGATTGCCGTAATTACTATAGTCGTAGCGGTAATCTTCGTGCAGCATAATATAACTCGATAAACCCGTTTGCACATATGCCACGTGGGTAGGTAAAGTCAAAAACGAATAACGAACGTTCAACGGAATATCAATGACTTTACATACCGCATTTATATCATCCGGTAAATGTTGGCCGGCCGGCCAGTAATTTGGCCCCGGATGATAATCTTCGGGTTTAGCGCCGTAAACTTTGCGCGCCCGCACCATACCAGTTAAAATTGCCCACCGGTTACTTACTTTATAACTTAAAAGTACTCCAATATTTGTACTGGCTTTTTCGGGCTTTACAAAACCAACCGTACTAAAATCTGGCCCCAGCGCCAACGTTAATCCTAATCTGCCCAAAAACCGGGTGCGCGTTTTTTTTAGGGCAGAATCTGCTAAAGTCTGAAGCTGAGCAGAATCCAGCAAAGGTTTATGGTCCAATGCAATATTTGTTTTCTGGTCTATCTTCTCTGTTGAATCAGCCGCGGCATTTTGATTATTATTCAACAATTTGGCAGTTAAGGTAGTATCTACTTTTATTTCATTATTTACTGCACTTGTAACAGTGCTTTCTGTTATTAAAGAATTGTTTGTATCCTTAATTCCTGCCTCTTTTTGAATTGAAGTACTCAGCATCTCACCACCTTTTTTTGCCTGGTTTGCTGCCACTCTTAAACGCCTGGAACAAATACCAACTTTTTGCTCCGTTACTGCCCTATTTACGTGGCTTGGCAGTTGAGCTATATCGTTTGTTTTATCTTTAAAATTTGGTAAACTGTTAGAAACATCCTTTTTATCCGTAGAACTTACAACTTCCGGTTTTTCTATATTCTTACCTTGCTTTTCTTCTTTTTCTGAATTATTTCTTAAAGGCAATCCAGGTTTTTCGGCCTGAATAGTAATTTGTTCTGTTTTACTTATTTCCTTTTCCGGTTGCGTATAACGATATACTAACCAGCCGGCCATTAATAATAAAAGCACCAGCAATGATCGCTTGGTCCAGTTGGCAAAAGTTGATTTAGGCGTATCCGCTGCATCCAACTTCTTTTCCATATCGCGCCAGGCTTCGGGGTCGAAATCCGGTTGAAACGAATCCGCTGCCTGCCGGAACATATTATCCAGTTCTTCTTCTTCAGGCATACTTCTTAAATTCATCCGGTTGACTTTTTTTTAACATGGCCTGCAAATTAGCGCGGGCCTTCGATAAGTTTGATTTAGAAGTACCTACCGAAATATTCAGCAATTCTGAAATTTCTTCGTGGGTATAGCCATCGATCGCGTACAAATTAAAAACGGTACGGTAACCCGGCGACAAACGCTGAATGAGCTGCATCAAATCGGCATGGCTTAACTGATGCGTAATATTTTCGGCGGTTGTTTCCTTTTCGGCTTCTTCCAGATCACGGTGGTGGTAATGTTTGTAATTATGGCGATAGTTATCCAGGGCAGTATTGATCATTACCCGGCGTAGCCAACCTTTAAACGATTTCTCTGTGTCGTATTTTTCAATTTTAGTAAACACTTTCATAAACCCATCATTGAGCACTTCCCGGGCTTCTTCGTTACTTTTAGAATAACGCACGCAAATGCTCATGGCATAGCCAAAGAAGTATTGATACAACTTTCGCTGCGCTTCCCTATCCGACTGTAAGCAGCCCTGAATCAGGAGCCGTATATCTTCAAAACTTTTTTCAGCCACGTACTTCTGTTTTGCACCCCCAGCACGGAAGGTTTTATGGGATGGTTGCTTTGAATTTAGATTTATTTAAAAATTTCTTTAAAATAAGAATTCTTCTGCATTTAACCTCAGGCATAACCACTTTATAGGCGTAGCAATTATTTTTTTAGAACCAGGCTTATTAATAGAATTAAAGTAAATCTTATTAGCTGACCGAATAGATAGATACTTAAGCTTTACTTTCACTAAACACAATAGCTAATTTCCCGATAACTGCTTGATTCCATAAATAAGGGTTCTTGCTTATTCGTAATTCTAACCTTTTTAGAATTTACTAAATTTATAATCAGCCACTATTTTTATATCATAGCAACAGTAAGAACTTTCTTCAGAAAGATCATATAAATCTACTTTAATAATTTTCCACAAGCTCGTCCAAACAAGTTGCCTCCAAACTTTATTGGCAAAGCCCAATCTTCTTTATGTACCATTATTAATGTGGATAACTCGTTGATAACTAAGAGTATTCCACATTTTGCTTTAAACCAGTTGTTATTGGCACCTAAATTGAGGCTTTATACCTAAAGTTATGCAAGCAGAATATAATTTAGTTAAACAATCATTTTTGCTAAAATTTTTCGTTTCTTTAAAAATTTAATAATTAGGCCATCTTTAAAAGTCAGGTAATTGAATAATTTACAAATACAGAAAAATCAAAATTAGGCAGTTTGTGGTATCCTAGATTTTAAGGCATAATCAGGTGAAGCTAAATTACTTTCTAAATTCCTTTAAACAATCCACCGCCTCAGCTCGTTTTATATATATCTTTCTCATAATCCTTACCCGAAAACTATGATTTATCAGGAATCCCAGGGAAAACAATTCTTAAACAGTGTCCATCATTATTTCGACGAAGCCGCTAAACATTCTACTTTACCGCCCGGCATTTTAGAACAAATTAAAATATGCAACAGCGTATATAAAGTAAATTTTCCGGTAGAAGTAAACGGCAAAGTAGAAGTAATTGAAGGTATCCGGGCCCAGCATAGCCACCACAAACTGCCTACCAAGGGTGGTATCCGCTACAGTATTCACGTGGATGAGGACGAAGTTATTGCTTTGGCTACGCTTATGACCTTTAAATGCGCCTTGGTTGATGTACCCTTTGGCGGAGCAAAAGGTGGGGTTAAAATAAATCCGCGTACCACCCCGGTAGAAGTACTCGAAAAAGTTACCCGCCGCTATGCCAGCGAACTAATCAAGAAAAACTTAATTGGACCAGGAATGGACGTACCTGCCCCGGATTACGGTACCAGTAGTCGGGAAATGGCCTGGATTGCCGATACCTATCATACTTTTAAATACGGCGAAACAAGTGCTTTAGGCTGTGTTACCGGTAAACCAGTAGGCCAGGGCGGTATTCGGGGCCGGACCGAAGCAACAGGCTTAGGTATTTATTTTGGCTTACGCGAAGCCTTGCAAGACGTAGAAATTTTAAACCAACTAAAGATTACGCCGGGCCTGGCAGGTAAACGCTTAATTTTGCAGGGATTAGGTAATGTGGGCTACCACGCAGCTCATTTCTGCCAGCAAGATGGTGTCATTATAACAGGTATAGCCGAGCGGGAAGGCGGCATTTACAACCCAGATGGTTTAGATATTGAAGCAGTATTTAAGCACCGCAAAGAATCTGGTTCTATTTTAAACTACCCCGGTGCTACCAACGTGGAGAATTCTATCGATTTGCTTGAGTACGAATGCGAAATTCTGCTACCGGCCGCTTTAGAAAATCAAATTGATGAAAGTAATGCGGCACGTATCAAAACAAAAATAATAGCTGAGGGCGCAAATGGTCCTGTTACCCAACCAGCCGAACAAATTTTACTAAGCCGTAATATCTTTATTTTACCCGACTTGTATTTAAATGCGGGTGGTGTTACAGTTTCTTATTTTGAGTGGTTGAAAAACTTATCGAATGTACGTTTTGGCCGCATGGGAAAACGTGCCGAAGAAGCCAGTCTGCGCCGGATTATTGATACAATTGAAACTACCACAGGTAAAAGCATTTCTGCCAAAGAACGGCAGTTAATTATTCGGGGAGCCGATGAAATTACCTTGGTTCATTCAGGTTTAGAAGATACCATGATTCACGCCTACCATGAAATGCGCGACGTTATGCGGGAGCATCCTACCATATCGGACTTGCGCACCGCTGCTTTTTACAGTGCTACCGAGAAAATTGCGGTAAGTTACTTATCGTTAGGTATATTCCCGTAAGGAACATTTAGAAAAAAATATTCTGAACAGATTAAACCCGCCAGCAAAAAACTGGCGGGTTTTACTTTTTAAATAGGTTGCTGCAGTTTTTTTACTTTTTCCTGCTGAATGGTAAAATACTCTTCCCAATCAGAAATAGTAGTGTCGTCGAAAGTAATGTCGCGGTTAATGAGTTCTTGTTTAAATTCGTCGAAGCTTAGGTCGTACCAATTTTCCAGCTTGTGGGAAGGGTGGGTCAGGCCGAAATCGTTGGCCAGATAAGTAAAAAACTGATTGTTGATTTCGTTCAGTAATACTCCATTATCCATAATTACCGACTATTTAGAGGTGAAATTAATTAATTCGAAGGCTCTATAGGGATATATAATTGCTTGAAAAAATATAATCAGATAAGGTAAGTACTAATATATCAGAAATATTACAAAGTAGGAAGCATTTCGGTTTAAAAAACACCTGAAAAATCCTGATTCCCAAGCTGCTAAAAACCTAATGGATTTGTAACCACTATTAACCTGTTTTCCGTTTGCTCCCTATTACTAAATAAATCTTTAAAGCCAGTAAACATGACAGTTGCTTTAGATCAAATCCATACTTTGATGCGGAAAATAATTACTATAATGTAATTCTTGAAACACCAAAAGGTAACCGTAACAAACTGTTTGACAATAAAAAATTAGGGGTATTTAAACAAAGAACATGGTAGCGGTAGAAGAAATTTACTAATTCTTATTCGGGGTAGTTAGTTTTAGGATATTACTTTACCCGAAAGTTCAGTTAGAAAATTTGAATCTTGCATCTTTTAAAGTTTCGGAAGTAAACTAACTCCCCAAAGCCATATATAAAATCCGGCTACTTACCAGAATTACTAATATCCCGACTAATATCATCAAGCCTTTCACTGGTAGGTTCTTCGACAGATTAGCAGCAATAGGTGCGGCAATAACGCCACCTAAGATTAAACCAGCAATAATTTGCCAATGATGAATACCGATCATAGTGAAAAAAGTAATTGAACTAGCTAAGGCAATAAAAAATTCTGCCAGATTAACGGAGCCAATTGTAAAACGAGGAGAATGTCCGCCGGCAATTAAAGTAGAAGAAACAATAGGACCCCAACCGCCCCCTCCAACTGAGTCCATAAAACCGCCAAAAACTGCCAAAGGTGCAATTAACTTTTCTTTTAATTTAGACCGATTGGGTCGAAAAGCTTTTATTATAATTAAAGCTCCTAATACCAAAGTATAACTGGCCACTAAGGGTTTTATAATGTAGTTATAGCTTTCTAACTCTGAAAGTATATAGGCGCCTAACCCCGCCCCAATTACCCCTGGAATCAAAAGGGAAGCAAATAATTTACGGTTCACATTTTTTAATTTTAAATGCATTAAACCAGAAGCACCACTGGTAAAAACTTCGGAAGCATGCACGCTGGCACTTGCCGCCGCCGGAGAAATACCCAAGGTAAGAAGAAAAGTAGTGGAAGTTAACCCATAAGCCATACCTAAAGCCCCATCTACCATTTGCGCAATAAAGCCACCCAACATATAAAGAAAAAACTCCGAAGTAGTATTTTGTGCTAACCAATCATAAACCGTAGCAGAATCTTGTACGGGAACCTGGCCCATAAAAATTAAAATAGTGGCTAGTACAATGCCTACCACACCAAAGTGAAATAAAATATTTCTTGGTTTTCCAGTCTTAGCCGGAGTTTCTAAATCAACCGGTACAATAACGGTTGTATTTACTTCAGGTTCGCTTTGGTTTGTATTATTAGATGGTAGCATAGATTTTATTTACTAAATACTATATCAATTCTTTACTGGTGATAGAAGGAGAGAATGAAATTTGTAAATACACAATCCGACCTCATCTTTCATCATTTAACCTTACACCTACCATCCATTTATCTTATTCAATAAAAAAAATCAGGTTAATAGCGTTTAATTGGGGATAAAATAGTATAGTAATTTAATTATCAGAAAGTTATGTAATTTTTTTTTAAATTCTATGGTTAAAACTCCTAAGTTCCTGGGTAAAAATAAATATTCGGTTTAACATCTTTATTGGAAAACAACCACCCATACTCCTCTTAAACTTAGGAGGGGAACTATTACCCAACCTATCAGGTGTTATTTAGTCTTATTGTTTAGGTTTTAAATGCTTCTATTAAACTTTATAAAAATTTATAAAAAGCAATTACAAGTAAGCCCTTCCTTTTTTCTGTTTATGCTTTCTAAATAAATAGCAATAAAGTAGCGGCGAGTCATAAACTGAACCGCTACTTTTATTTACATTAATAGGAAAAATTATAAATTTGGTTGGGGGGTAGTACGCAAATAAGGTTTAATTACTTTGTGGCCCTTCGGAAATTTAGCCGGGATATCCTCGGTTGCAATAGCTGGCACAACAATGCAATCCTGACCATTTTCCCAATTGGCGGGTGTAGCTACGCTGTAGTTGGAAGTAAGCTGTAACGAATCAATTACCCGTAAAATTTCGGCGAAGTTTCTTCCGGTGGAGGCCGGATAAGTTAAGGTTAATTTTATTTTTTTATCCGGACCAATCACAAAAACCGAACGCACTGTAGCCGTATCGCTGGCATTTGGGTGAATCATGTCGTACAAATTGGCAACTTCTTTATTAGGGTCTCCAATTAAAGGAAAATTAACGGTGGTATCTTGCGTTTCATTAATATCCTTAATCCAGCCCGCATGCGAATCGATGGGATCTACACTAATAGCAATAACTTTAGTATTACGTTTATCAAATTCATCTTTAAGTCGAGCTACGGCACCCAATTCGGTAGTGCAAACGGGAGTATAATCACGAGGATGCGAAAATAAAACTGCCCAACCATTACCCATCCATTCGTGGAAGTGAATAACACCTTCGGAGGTTTCTGCTGTAAAATCGGGGGCAATATCCCCCAGTCGTAACGCCATAGTATTTTATTTAATTTAAGTTAAACATGTTTTTAAGAGAAAGTTATTAAATAATCTAAAAGCCTTCTGATTATAACAAGCACTAAAAAACAATTCGGTAGCCTAGGCTTTCTGTGCCTGAAAAATTATTAATTTGTTTTAATTATTTAATGACCAACAATATGCAGCCTGGTTTAGAATCGGATTTATCCCGCCTGCCGCTTCGAAAAATATAATTGTTGTTTTTGTAGCAGCTGCGTTTCGAGGTAATTAATTGGTTTTATATTTTCAAAGACAATACTTAATTCTTGCTCCAGCTCGGGCAATCGGTTTACGGCTACCCGCACCTTTATTAATTGATTGAATGTATCTACCTGCGCGTGGTGGTGCAAAAAATAACTTTTCCGCATAAGCGTATCAGAAAATAAAGTAAAGGCATCTGAATTAGTCGAAAATCGGAACGAAAGACTCTCGCCAAAGGAACTTTGCCAGGTGAATGGTTCCTGACCAGTAGAGCTAACTGCTGTTGTTTTGTTACCGGTTTTAGCGTGCAACCACTTTATAAGTGCTACTGAGTTTCGCACCTGGGCCTGAAAAGATTTAATTAGTTTATGAAGTTCTTGTAACTGGCTTTTATCCAGGACCGTGATTTTAGGTTTAGCTAACGTTAACGGTAGAGCAAGTGCAGATTCAGGAGCAACTAATAGGTTACTTTCGTTTTCAATGGAAGACTTAAAAAAAGAATTGTTTGGGATAGAAGATGTGTTATAATACACAGAAGAAATTGCTTTCATGCGGAAAATTTTTAAAGTAGAACAATGATTCTTAACTAATATCGCCAGTACCGTAATTCTACTTCGGTATGGCCGCTAGCTACAACAACCCCGCATACAACAAAGGAAATTAATTTTTAGAAACTTATCCATTTTGTTCATTTTTCTATACTGGTTATTATAACCAGTGAGCGTTCATTTTGTTATACAAAATTATTTGTTGGTAAATATACTTATTTATTTAATAATCCGTCAACTGTTAAGGCTACATAATATAGACCGCCAATAGTAGGACCTGCCGCATATTGAATATAACGTTGATTAAAGATATTAGCACCACCAACTTTTATGGTTGTATGCATCTTTGGTACCCGGTGGGTAACCTGGGCATCAAAAGTATGATAAGCGGGCACCGATCCGTTCGCTAACGGACTCTCCCATAAAAAAGAGTCTTGCCATTTCCAGACAATGTTAAAACCTGTATTTTTAATTACCTCCCGGTTGCCGATAGATAAATTGGTGATAAACTTAGGTGTATTAAACCCAGTTACAAACACATCTTTTTCTTCGTTGGTTTTAATGTTATTATAGTTTACGTTACCAGCTAAAGTAAATTTCTGATAAAAATTGTACGTAATACCCAACGATGATCCGTAATTATTGTATTTGTTTTTAGCGTTGGTATACACCCGGTAACGAGTTTGTTTGTTACGGTTCGCCGCTAACATATCTATTACCGAAGCATCCGTACTTACCTTATCCGAAGCTGGTACTGCTACCTCCACCTGGCCCAAAAAGCCACTGTATTCATTGGTGTAAGCGTCAATGTCCACTACTAATTTATTTTCCAGTAGTAAGCTTTTGTAGCCTACTTCAAAGGAATTAATCCGTTCAGGTTGGGTGGCCGATAAGTTGGTAACATCCAGTAAGCTTCGATTTTTTAAAGCCGCATCGTTAGAGGTAAGTCCGGCGGTTACGTCTTTGTTAACAGCCGCATTAAAAGTATTTACCGAAGTTAGCGTATACGAGTTATCCAGGTAACCTAAACCTTCGTTTATGTAAGACAACCCGCCTACCCGGCGTACATTACCATTGTTTACGTAAGATAAGGCCTCAAACAAAGAAGGAAACCGGAAACCATTCTGGAACGAAGCCCTAAAGTTATGCTGCTCCGAAAGTGTGTAAACGGCTGCTAACCGGGGGTTTAACTTAGGATCAAATTCCGGATTGTAATCCAGGCGCAACGAACCAAAAAGTTTTAGTTTGTTATCGAATAAAGTTTTCGTTACCTGACCAAAACCACCTATTTTCTTATAATATACATTATTGCCACCGAGCAGAGTTCTCTCCTCAATTGGCCGGGAGAAATCAACGAAGTTATTCCCATCCGGAATAATCTCGTAAATCCGGGCATCTAAGCCCACTAATACGTTTACAAATTTGATTTTATCCCCAAAATCGTATTGCGCATCGGCGTGGTAGAGGCGGCTCATTTGCTTTAACCAGGCACCACCAGTAGCGGGTGCACCCGGAATCACCGCTCCATGATCCCAGTTATTTATGCCCCGAATTGTATTTTTCAAGCTCTCGAAGGCGGGAGTTCCAGGCTCAGTCCGACCCTGGTCAGCGGATTGCCGGGCAATTTGCATAGCTGTTGTTAAATCAACTCCGTTATTTAATTCGTTTTGCAGAGCTGTTTTAAATTTGCCTCCCCAAACCTGGTTCGTGCCGCCCCCGGTAATATCCAGGTTATCTACCATAGGTTTCACGTTATAGGAATCGCCGGTATTTTCGATAGAGGCATAACCCCGAATGAAGTAATTAGTCCCTTTTAATTCTAAACGATGATTCTGGACCCGTACATTGTCTAACTGAATTTTATTACCCCTTTGGAAAACCCCATCCATTTTACCAATGCGGTAACCGTACGAAAGCTCCGCATTATCATTTAACCGGTAATGCAGCGCCGCATCAAACTTTAAGTTATCTACAATAGGACTAACAACATCCTTTTCCCAGTATCCCGTTCTTCTTACCAAAAAGGTCTGGTTTTTACCCTGGTACTGAACACCACTTAAAGTAACCGCATTGTTATTTTCGTCACCGTATTTATTCCAGGCATCGTAAGCAGGGTTATTGGCCCCAGCTAATTCCGGAAAGCCCGGATTAGCAGTATTTAAAGTATTAGGATTTTGATCAGTGGTTGAGTTTGAGCGCCAATCCGTTCCGCGCATGTAGCTTCCGTTAATTTTAAATGCCCATTTGTTATTAAATGCTTTCGCATACCGAATAGCGGTTTCGGTTAAAACACTGGGATCATGATCAATACCATCAACATGATTTACGCCAGTCTTTTGGTAAACGCTTAATCCTTGGTGTAAAAAGGGGCTCTTCGTAATCAGGTTAGCCATACCGTTAATTGCGTTCATGCCGTATAACGCCGAAGCAGCTCCCGGAGTAATCTCAACACTGGCAATATCCAATTCAGTGGGGCCAATGGCATTACCAAGGGGTACACCCAAGGTAGCAGCTTGCATATCTACCCCATCAACGAGTTGCATAAACCGGAAATTATTAGGAATGTTAAAGCCGCGGGTATTGGGCACTTTAAAGGTAAGGCTCGAGGTAGTCATTTGCACCCCTTTCACATTTTCTAAAGCGTCATAAAAACTGGGAGCCGGGGTTTCTCTGATAGCACGGATATCCAACTTTTCAATGGCTACCGGGGATTTTAAAATACTTTCCTCAACCCGGGAAGCTGTAATTACCACTTCTTTCCCTAATACTGTTTGTGTTACCATGGCTACATTCAGTTTAGAACCCACACCGGTAACTTCATATTCTTGCTGCTGAAAACCAATAGATGAAAAAATTAAAGTAAACGGAAACCTTAACCTGGTACGTAAGGAAAAATCTCCGGTAGTGTTGGTTACTGTTCCGGTTACGGTACCTTTCACGTACACACTCACTCCCGGCAAAGGCCCTTTGGCTTCCTGGTCTGTTACCTGACCTGAAATCTCAATAATATTGTTTTCCTGACCATAAACAGTAAAAAATGTTAACAGAAAAGAATAAGTGAGTAATAAAATTTTTTTCATTGAATTAAAAAGGGATTAGTAATTTTAGGTGCTGGCTTTTTGCTTTTAGAAGAAAGATTTTCAAGCTTTTATAAATTATAAATAGAAAGTATCAAGCTTATTTATTAGTTATTAGTAAATAAGATTAACCTGATTATTCATTTATACATCTTTAAAGTTATTTATATATTGTCTACAGAAATAATAGACAAATAAAGAAAGAAGTTTTGAAAGTGGCAAATATTTTTTTAAGCCACTAAGGAATTTATTTTTTCCAGGTCGGTTAAATAGGTAGTATCCAGAATGTTAGCAGTAGCGTCGCGCACTTTTTTCATTACAATCCGGATTTCGCAGGTAATTTCGTCCACGCACTCGTCGCACTTACGGTAATACAAATGGCTAACACAAGGTATTGGTGCTAACGGGCCATCAATCATACGGACTACATTACCTACTGATATTTGGGCAGGATCTTTTACTAAAGCGTACCCCCCGTTTTTACCGCGGGTACTTTGTAACAAGCCTTGGGTTTTTAAATCAACCAGAATGGCTTCCAGGAATTTCCGGGGAATACGTTCCCGTTCCGAAATATCCGAAATTAAAATCAGGCCTTTATCGGCGTTTTTGGTGAGGTATAAAAGGGCTTTAAGGGCGTATTTCGCTTTTTTAGAAAGCATATTTTTTATTTAGCCGGCTATTTTACCCGGTTTTCACTTTAAATTTCTTTTGTAATTCTTGAATAGAAGCTTTAAATTTTTTATCCGTATCAACTAAATCTGAAACTGTTTGCACCGAGTGAATAACAGTACTGTGATCGCGACCGCCAAAATGATAGCCAATTGATTTAAGCGAATGGCTCGTAAACTCTTTCGCAAAATACATGGCTACTTGCCTGGCCGTAACAATTTCCTTTTTCCGGGTTTTTGCTTTTAGCGAATCTAAAGTTACATCAAAGTACTCGGCTACCGTTTTCTGAATAAAATCTAGGTTTACTTCAGTTTCAACGTCTTCAATAATATGCTTTAAAGCGTTTTTGGCCAGTTCCAGATCAATTTCTTTCCGGTTAAGCGATGATTGGGCAATTAAAGAAATAAGTACTCCTTCCAGTTCCCGCACATTGGTATCTACCGAATAAGCCAGGTATTCAATTACATTATTCGGAATATCAATTCCATCAGCCTGCATTTTCTTCTGGATAATAGCCATGCGGGTTTCAAAATCAGGGCTTTGTAAATCGGCGGTTAAACCCCACTTAAAACGCGATAATAATCGTTCTTCTAAACCTTTTAACTTAGGCGGTGCGCAGTCCGAAGTCATCACAATTTGTTTACCGGATTGGTGCAAGTGGTTAAAGATGTGGAAAAACATTTCCTGGGTCTTTTCCTTGCCACTCAAAAACTGCACATCATCAATTATTAGAATATCTACGAGCAGGTAAAAATTAGCAAAATCTTGAACTGTATTTGTTTTTAACGACTCGATAAACTGGTTTACAAATTTTTCGGAAGAAACATACAGCACAAATTTTTCGGGCCAGGTGCTTTTGATATGATTGCCAATGGCGTGAACCAAATGCGTTTTGCCTAAACCTACACCGCCGTATACCATTAAAGGATTAAACGAAGTAGTACCCGGTTTGGTAGCTACGGCATAACCGGCAGAACGCGCCAGACGGTTGCAATCGCCTTCAATGTAATTATCAAAATTGTAAGAACTGTTCAGCTGAGAATTAAAAAAATTACGATCAATGGTTTTAGAATCGAACGGGTTCTTTAAGAAATGCTGTTCCGGCTGATACGAATTAGTAATGGCGGTTGGTATTTTCTTCGTAGGAATATTAACCGTTTGTGGCTTGTTAAAATCATTGCCCCGATCCACAATAATGGAATACTCCAGGCGGCCTTCGCTCCCTAACTCCTGGTAAATTACTTTTTTTAACAAGCCCACATAGTGTTCTTCCAGCCACTCGTAAAAAAACTGGCTCGGCACTTGTATGGTCAGCACATTATCTTTCAGTAACAAAGGTACAATAGGCACAAACCACGTTTTGTAGCTTTGCTCACCTATATTATCCTTTATTACTTGCAGACAGTTCTTCCATACTGTCGTACAGTCTTTGATCATGAAAGTCACTATTCCTTAAGTTATTATCCTACAATTTACCGAGGCCCAACAATTTTTGAGGGCTACAAAAATCTAAAAAAAATACTTAACAAAAAATTATTTATTTACGAACTTATTACAGGCTGCCCCACCGGCAGCACCACAGCCGCAACGTTTATTTTTTGCTTGTTTTTTTTACTAAAATTAAAATCAATCCGTCCTAAATTAATTCCGGCCCAACCTACCTGATTAATAATAGTTTCGTGGCCATTGGAGTGATTTATTTTTTCGGGAGCTTCCATAAAGGTATGCGTATGGCCGCCCAATATTAAATCTATACCGGGTACTTGCTGAGCCAGCTTCCGGTCATCTATTTTCGCGTTTTCGTATTTATAACCCAGGTGCGACAAACAAATTAACAGGTTACATTTTTCGTTTTCGCGGAGTTGTTTCACCATATCGGCAGCTCGTTGTACCGGGTCCAGGTAAACCGTAGCCTCATAGTTTTTCTTATCTACTAAACCGGCCAGTTCAATACCCAAACCAAAAATGCCTACTTTAATGCCTTGCTTTTCAAAAACTTTATAGGGCTGAAAACAATCCTTCAAAATAGTTTTACTGAAATCGTAATTAGCCGATAAAAAAGGAAATCCAGCATTTGGTAATTGCCGTTGCAAACCCGCTAATCCATTGTCGAAATCGTGGTTACCAAAGGTAGCCGCATCATAGCGCATTTGCGTCATTAACTTATACTCCAGCTCGCCGCCAAAAAAGTTAAAAAAAGGGGTGCCCTGAAAAATATCGCCGGAGTCGAGTAATAATACACTGGGTTCCTGCTGCCGGATTTGGCTGATTAAAGTAGCCCGCCGGGCCATACCACCTAAACCACCATTCGTTCGCCCATCGTTCGGAAAGGGATCAATGCGCGAATGCATGTCGTTAGTATGCAGAATGGTTAACCGCACGGTTGAGGCAGCCCAAATATCTTCAGGCAAAGCCATGAAACCAGTTGCCGCCACTCCAACCGCAGTTCTTTTCAAAAAATCACGTCTATTCATTATTCGGACGTTATAAAGTAGTTCCTCGTTATTAGTTGTTCGTTGTTCAACGGTTGAATATGTACTATTTAATATTTTGATTTATCGTTAAGTAAATCCGGTCCAGCAACTTACTTTTTTTGGTAATCTGTTTCGTCAGCTTAGAGGCTGACTTTTGTTCATTCATCACTCGTCTTACTCCACTAAGACTAGCGATAATCAAATAATTTTAAAAATTAATTTTTCAACCTTCCAACTTTAAAACCTATCAACTTTCTAACCTTCTAACTACATCACTTTCACCCGGCCTTCTACGTGAGCTTCTACCGGTTTTCCTTGAGCCGTTAGTTGCTGAATGTGCTGAATAATGGCTTCGCGCAGTAAAATACCCGCTTTCTCCGTTTTAATGGCTTCTTTCAAAAAACTTAAATTATCTCCTCCATTAGCCAGGTAATCCGAAATAGCCAGGGTGTAGATCTTTTGCGTATCTAAAGGTTGACCACCAATTAGAATATTAGTTGCTTGTCCGTTTTGTAAAGTAAAAGAGGCATTTGATACCGATAAAATTTTTGTTTTCGCGCCAAACTGAAAAAGCTTTTCGACGGTAGAACCTGAAAGAGTTAGTACCAAAAGTTCATTTTCAAAAGGCATTAATTCAAATACATCGCCAATGGTAATTTTTCCTTGCGGAATAATATAGCGTAAGCCACCTTTAGTCATGAGTCCCATATCCACGGGTTTTCCCAATAAAGTGGCCGCCTGACTGCGCTGTAAATCTGCCACAAAATTACCCAGCGACGACTCCACAAAATTACTTTTTAATTCCACAGGAGCCGTACCAATTACCTCCTGCATGTGCTGCTCTACTTTCTGGCGATAAGGTACTATCATTGATTCGGTAGCCATGTCTGCCGCTACTGCTGCATTTACCGGCAACTTCGCTTCGGGCCGTAATTGCTGACTTGGCTGCCAGGTTCGTTGACAAGAAAAAAGTAAAAAAGTAAAAATAAGGTCTCGCCAATAAAGCCGCCAGCGGAAACTCTTCATGGATAATGGGTGAAGGTGATTAGTGAATATACATAATAGCTTTTCCTAAAACAAATCAAACAAGCGTAAAACTTATTTGAAAATATCTATATTACCTGGATCATACCTCTTTAAATATTCAAGTTTATTCTGTTATCGGCCTTAAATTACCATTCATTCCATTTAAAATTAATCTACAACTAACCATCAAATAGTTTACAAATTAGCGAGAAGCGTCTGTAAGGTTTTGGCATTTGTAATAGCACTACCCATTATAGTATTGTTAAAAAATACCCAAACTTCTTTATCATCCAGCAGCCAATCATTGATCATATAAGCATAACGTTCCAGTTTTTCGTCGGAATATAAGGATGAATACAAACGCTCGTCGCCGTGCAAACGCAGGTAAACAGTTTCGGTAGTAGTAGTTTCTAAGCTAGGGAAACGCTTGCCGGCACTGGCAATGACAAAGGTAATCTCATAATCACGTAGTAAATCCAGGGATTCTTCCGAAAACCAAGACGCGTGCCGCGCTTCTAATGCAAACTTAACCTCGGGATAGTGCTGCCGAAGTAAACGGTAAAAACTCTCGGCTGTTGGCCGGTCGTAGCGAAAACTGCCGGCAATCTGAATTAAAATAACTCCCAGGCGCTCTCCCATAAGAACGTACCGGCTCATAAATTTAATTAAGGGCTCCTCGGCGTTCTCGAATTTACGTTTATGGGTAATTTCCTGGTTCAGTTTGGCACAAAACTTAAAGTCAGAAGGTGTTTGGTCCAACCATTTCTGAATGGTTTTTTCCATGGTGAAATGATAAAAACTACTGTTTATTTCGGTGCAGTTAAAATGCTGGGAGAAATAAGGTAAGTAGTCAGCGGATGGAAGATCTTCGGGATAAAACAAACCTTTCCAACGATAACTCCAGCCAGAGGTGCCAATATGTAATTTATCCATTATTCGTATATCTTAGTTAAAATACAATAAATACAACAATACGATAATGGTAAAATAAAAAACGCAGCATGTAGCTGCATTTTTTAATTTTTATCTCATTAAATTAAAATCAATTAAAATATATAAATAAAGAGAATACGAGATGCTTATTTCTAGTTAGTCCATGTTTTTAGCATAATCTTTCAGATTAATAGCATGAATTTTATCAGGATAACCCCGAGTTTTATAAACAGTCCAGAAAGAGTAGCCCATAACTGCACCATTATCTGTATCCAGCACGTGGTGAACTACGTTATTAAAATCTATTAAGCTAACGCATTGCGTATTTAAGTAAGCACAATTTGGCGTTCTGTTACGTATAGCGTTTTCAGAATGTAACGTGAATATGGTAATCTCTAACTCTAACTGTAATCATATCACAATCATCAAACATTTTAAATTTAATATAGGTAGCACTTAAGTTATATTAGCTCTATAGTTACTTAAAAATCAGAAGGCATTTTGATGGTATACTATTTAAGTTTACCAGCTCTATCGGCCTTTCATCTGCTTTGCCAGAAGGTATTAGATTATTTAATTCCTCTATATTGCTATAAATTTGAGAGAGTTAAAAAGCATATGTTCTTAAATATTGTTATAACCTTAATTATCTTTTTAATCGGGATTCTTTATAATAAAAAAAGATCGGTTAAACTTTGGCTAGGCATCCTGCTCTTGGTGATTGTTGCTAATATTGGAACCTACTATGCTCGCGTGCATTTAAGAAACCGGACCAGATCGCTTACTGAAAATACCCATAAAATGAGCATAAAGGCTTTTTTAAATACTATTAAAAATAACCCGGCTATAGTACGGGCAATTTACACGGAGCAAGGCTATTTGGCTATTATCGTAGCAAACGATGGAGAAGACAAAACCGAAATGGCAATGTATTATTGTGATTTGGCAAATTCGGAAAATGTTTATCTGGGCGGTGTAGTAATTTTAGATGCGGCGGATACAAAATATGGTAAAAGTTACGCCTACGGTACCGAACTGGGAGAAGCCTCTTGCCATTAACCTGATTGAAGAACCAACGGCATTATTTTAGAAAATTACTACTTATGAAATGGCTATCTTATTTTTGTTTGTTCTGTTTATTTGCTTTGGGTTGTAAAAAAGACGAAGAAAAACCTAAAACTTTTGATGAGTTAGTACAAGGCGTCTGGAACGTAACCTCTGATAAAACCGAGTACTTTGACGCCGCCAATAATAAAGTCTACGAAGAAAGTACTACTAATAATTTTAAATACATTATCCAAAATAAAAATATTATCACCAATAATGGGGGTACCATTGCTCAATATGCCACATACACCCTGAACGAGCAAAACGGTAAAAAGTACATCAACTTAATTGCCTCTGGTTTAAATTCTATTTTTGAAGTAACAAACCTTACTGATACTAAAATGACCTGGCAACAAGAGAACTTTAATGTTGTTTATTTTGAAGGCGGCGCTCAAAAAACAGCTACTAAGTCAATTTTTACAATTGAACTGGAAAAATAAAATATTTACATTTTGCTAAGTAAATAGACACAAATATCAAGATAGTAGATGTTTGGCTTTTCGTATATAAGTATTGGAATAGTAACTCCTTTTTACTCCAATCTCGAAAGCATGTTTAGTAAATTAATTTTTTGAGATGTTATACCAAATAGTAAGAATTAGTTACTTTAACGGACTTTGATGTTATTCTTTGGAGCCTTTTCAAGTCTCCAGGGTGCGGTGCTAACTTATTTGACAAGTAACAAGTTTGCCTCGTGGCCGGCGGCCCTCGTTTGGCTCTTTCGGGCGGTTTAGCGAACATTGGCTCACTGCGTTGCGCCATGCTGCTCTGCAGCACCGGAACGCTAAAAGGCCCTCTATAGCCAAACTGGTGTTAGTTGCTAGTTGCTGTTGCTTTTCTTCACCTCTTGTATAATTAACTTGTATCATTCAGGAGAAGAAAAATGATTTTTATAGCTGCTACTAATGACAAGTATTAACGGAATTAAACTTCCTGTTCTGCTTTCCCTCTCCGCAAATCCTGAAAAAGCCAGTTTAATACAATCAAATAATACTAAAAAAAGTAAAAACAGTAACTAAGAATAAAGACAGCAGTTTGGCTGTGGAGCACCTGCTAGGGTTCTGGTGCTGGAAGCGTTCCGCAGCGGAGCGAGGAAAGGAAGACTAGCGAGTGAGGAAGAGCCAAACGGGGCCCGCCGGCCAGGAGGCAATCTTGAAAGTAGAAAGTTAGATAGCACCGCAGCCTAGAGACTTGGAAAGCCTCCAAAGAAAACCCTTACTAGAAAGCAAAATCTAGGAAAGCTTTTTGATACAATTTGGTATAATTTACAAGAATTCCAATAATCACTACTTATCATTTCTTCAGAATCTTCTTTTAAAAGCTGCTTTTCACTTAAATAAGTTAGAGACATTTAAATAAAGAATTTACTTGATTTACTAAATTAAAATGAACGGTACCTAAAAAGGTAAATTGTTATGTTACCATTTTAAATACCATCCATTTTGGTTGCGGTTTTAGTAAATGCTAGCCGTATAAAGTTGTGAGGCAGATGGTTACGGTTCTGGTTTCTGGAACATTAACTCTGTAAATAAAACGTAACCTATTTTATGGTTTACTTTTACCTGCGCCCACTGATTATTCCATTTGCAAATTAGTTCTACCCGGTCGGTGGTAGCAATAGTTTGAATGACGGGAGTAGTTGTACCTGCCTGCTGGTACATTTTAACGTTTTCACTGCGAACTTTTACTCCAATTAATGGAAAATTGTCGCGGGCCATTACTAAACCGAACTGCAGAAATAACACGAGTGAAAGAATTAGCTTTTTCATAATTTTATAGGTTTTAGATGGATTGACAGTAACTGGCAGCGTGCCAAAGAACTTCGGTAACAGAAGTTACAATGGGTGTGCCATTATGCTAAAAACCTGAAAAGGAACCTTAAGGAGCACTTTTTGAAAAGTGTCGGGTTACTAGCTGTTCGTTATTGAACATTTTATTTTTTGGATTGTCCATTTATAATACACACCAAAAGGCACATAACAATAACATTCAATTATTATCAGCGGAATACTAAACAAAATAAACCCAAGGACATTTATAAGTAATAGCCGTTTCGGTTTTACCCTGCTCTTCTTCCGTAAAGTAACCCATATTTATTTTGTGAAACAGATTATTCTAAATAGTAAATTGGGCAGATAAAAAAAGCGGACAGGTGAATCGGAATAGGCTAATATTAATCCGTTTTGCTAAAAATGGCGTACACATTTTAAATGGCAGTTTATTTAAATTATAGCCTAAATTTGTCTGCTAAATAAAACCGTATTGTATGCCAGATTCATTAAAGCGCCTTTCTTTGTTTCCCGAGTTTAAAAAGATTTCTGGTTCGGAATGGGCAAACAAAGTTCGTAAAGATTTAAAAGGAGAAGATCCGGAAAGTTTAACCTGGCATTCGCCGGAGGGTATAACCATACAACCATGCTACCACTCAGAAGACTTAGCTGATCAGCCATTAACCGAAGCTATTCCTGTTCAGTATCCTTTTGTCCGCGGCCATAAAACAGCGAATAATAATTGGGAAAATATTGCCGTTATTACAGTTAGTCACAATTTTTGTTCAGCCGTAGATAAAGGAGCCAAAGCAGTAGAACAAGGCGCCGATGGTTTGCATTTTATTCTTCAGGATAAAGTAATTCTTGATTTTAATTATTTACTGCAACATATAGATTACAACCGTTTTTCTATCAGTTTTACGGTAAGCCAAAAACCAACTGATTTCCTAAAAACTTTTTATAACGTCCTTCAAGAGCTACACATTTCAACTTCAGTACTACGCGGTTTTATTTATTTTAACCTATCCGAAGCCCATACTTTTTATACCCGGTCTTACTACGATGAGTTAGCTGCTTTGCTGAAGGTATACCAGGACAATACTTCTTATAAATTACTCTCGATAAATGGGGCGGGCTTTGCCTTTAAAGGCGGAACAGTAGTGCAGGAAATAGCTTATACCATTAGTGCTGCCGTTGCCTGTTTAGATGAACTTACCAATCGGGGAATTCCTGCGGAATTAGTTGCCCGTAACATGCATTTTCAATTGGCTGTTGGCACCAACTATTTTTTTGAAATGGCTAAACTACGGGCAATTCGTTTGCTTTGGGCTACCATTATAAAATCCTACGGTCTGGATTTGGAAGCAGCGGCTGCTCTCCGGGTACACAGCCAAACTTCCCGGTGGCATCAAACTACTTTCGACCCGCACATTAATTTATTACGCACCACCACCGAAGCCATGGCAGCTGTACTAGGCGGTTGCGACAGTTTAGCCGTTTGTTCTTTTGATAACACCATCCGTCCTGAAAACGAGTTTTCGGAACGGATTGCTCGTAATATCTCGCTGCTGTTAAAAGAAGAAGCGTATTTACACCAGATTATTGACCCGGCTGCCGGTTCTTATTATCTCGAAACATTAACTAGTCAACTCGCTGAGTCGGCCTGGCAAATATTTCAGGATCTCGAAAAAACAGGTGGCTTTGTGGCTAATTGGCAAAACAATTATATTAAAAACTCTTTAAATGAAGTAGCCCAGCAAAAATTTAAAAAAGTTGCTTCCGGGGAGGATATTCTGGTTGGCACGAATAAATTTATCAACCCCAAAGAAAAATTTGACTACGATCCGGAAAAGCTTATTCAAAGCAATTATTTTGATACTACCCGCGCGGCTTACTCCTTAGAAGTAATGCGGTTTGCGGTAGAACTACATTACCTGAAACGGCGGCAAAAGCCCAAAGTAGTAATAGCTTCTGTGGGCGATGCTATTCAACGGCACCTGAATGCTTCTTTTGCTAAAGAATTCTTTGGCTGCGCTGGGTTTACTACCGAGATCCAGCATTTTAATTCGGTAACAGAAGCGGCTCAAGCCTTACCTTTGGTTTCCGGAGAAGTAATTGTTTTATCGTCTTCTACTAAAGAATATCAATCTTTTGCCCAACAAATTGGCCCGGCCCTTAAAAGCCACAAAAATAAACCAGCTATTATTCTGGCGGCGAATCCTCACCACATGAAGGCCGAATTAAAAGAACAAGGTTTCGACGAATTTCTTTTTCAAGGATGCGATACCACTACAATTGTAGCTCGCATTCAGGAACACTTGCAAAAAGAACAAACTATTGATAGTTAATTAAATTCTTTCCATTACAAAGCCTGACCGTGAAGCCTGATTTTTCGAAAATTTCTTTAGATAAAACTGTTGTTAAAAATTCTACCAGCCAGCCGGAGCCAACTACCTGGAAAACGGCAGAACAAATTCCGTTAAAGCATTTCTATTCGGCGACTGATATTCAGGAACTGGATCATTTAGGTTTTACGGCCGGCATTCCGCCGTACTTGCGGGGCCCCTACTCTACCATGTACGTGCGCAATCCCTGGACTATCCGGCAATACGCGGGTTTTTCTACTGCCGAAGAAAGCAATGCATTTTACCGCCGGAACCTGGCCGGTGGTCAGAAAGGATTATCGGTGGCTTTTGATTTAGCCACGCATCGGGGTTACGATTCCGACCACCCCCGAGTAGAGGGCGATGTAGGTAAAGCCGGTGTAGCCATTGACTCCGTATTGGACATGAAAATTCTCTTTGACCAGATTCCCCTGGATCAAATGAGTGTTTCTATGACCATGAACGGAGCGGTATTACCCATTTTGGCTTTTTATATTGTAGCGGCCGAAGAACAAGGGGTGAAACCAGATCAATTGAGCGGTACTATTCAGAATGATATTTTGAAAGAGTTTATGGTGCGGAATACTTATATCTACCCGCCAGAACCCAGCATGCGCATTGTGGCCGATATTTTTGCTTATACCGCACAGCGTATGCCTAAGTTCAACTCCATTAGTATTAGCGGCTATCACATGCACGAAGCCGGTGCAACCGCTGCTCAGGAACTAGCCTATACCCTCGCCGATGGCCTGGAATACGTGCGTACCGGTTTAAACGCCGGATTAGACATTGATCAGTTTGCGCCCCGTTTATCGTTTTTCTGGGCGATTGGCATGAATCATTTCATGGAAATTGCTAAACTCCGAGCGGGCCGCTTGCTTTGGGCCAAGCTAATGCAACGTTACTTCCCCCGAAACGAAAAATCATTAATGTTGCGCACGCATTGTCAAACCTCGGGTTGGAGTTTAACCGAGCAAGATCCATTTAATAACGTAGCTCGTACTACCTTAGAGGCTTTAGCGGCAGTTTTAGGAGGCACCCAAAGTTTACACACCAACGCTCTCGACGAAGCCATTGCCCTGCCAACCGATTTTTCGGCACGCATTGCCCGTAATACCCAATTGTATCTGCAGCACGAAACCAATATTACCAAAGTAGTAGATCCCTGGGGTGGCTCTTATTACGTAGAAACTCTCACCCACGAGCTGGCACATAAAGCCTGGGACCTTATTCAGGAAGTAGAAGATTTAGGCGGAATGGCCCGAGCCATTGCCACCGGTTTACCAAAAATGCGCATTGAAGAAGCCGCTGCCCGCCGGCAGGCCCGCATTGATTCCGGGAAAGATGTAATTGTGGGAGTAAATAAATACCGCCCCGAGAAAAATGACTTTCCGGTGGAAGTACTGGATATTGATAATACTTTAGTACGCGAAACCCAGATAAAACGCTTAGCTCAATTAAAAGCCGAACGCAATACCTCTGCGGTAGAATCAGCTTTACAGGCGCTCACCCAAGCTGCGCAGGGTGGAGGCGAAAATTTAATAGAATTGGCAGTAGTAGCCGCTCGTAACCGGGCTACTTTAGGCGAAATATCGAGTGCATTAGAAAAAATTTACGGACGATATAAAGCAGTGACCAGAGCTATTTCCGGCGTGTATTCCGCCGAACTTTCCGACGATGAGAATTTTAAAAAAGCCAAAGAACTGGCCAACCAGTTTGCGCAAGTAGATGGCCGCCGGCCACGCATTATGGTGGCTAAAATGGGTCAGGATGGGCACGACCGCGGCTCTAAAGTAATTGCCACTTCCTTTGCCGATATGGGTTTTGACGTGGATATTGCACCGCTTTTTCAAACTCCGCAGGAAGTTGCCCGCCAGGCAACGGAAAACGATGTGCACGTGGTTGGGGTAAGCAGTTTGGTGGCTGGTCATAAAACATTAATTCCGCAATTAATTACCGAGCTGAAAGCTTTGGATCGCGCTGATATTCTGGTTATTGCCGGGGGTGTAATTCCGGCGCAGGATTATCAGTTTTTATACGATGCCGGGGTGGTGGGCATCTTTGGTCCGGGTACGGTTATTAGCATAGCTGCCCAACAAATTTTGCATAAATTACTATCTAATGAGAATGTCTGAAAACGCGAAAGTAGATTTACACGAACTATTTGTTAATATTCCGGAAGCATTAATTGCTATTGCCCCGGACTATACGGTTTTGGAGGTTACGAATAAATATTTAACCTTGGTATTACGCACCCGAGAGCAATTAATGGGCAGCAACCTGCTAGAGGCTTTCCCGGACAGTCCGGAGGATGATAGCTCTAAAAACACCAGCCTTTTACGGCAATCTATTGATAAAACCTTCCGGGAAAAAATTGTAAATTATTTTGAACCGCTCCGGTACGATATTGTCCGGCCATCAGCCCAAGGCGGCGGCTACGAAACGCGCTACTGGGAAGCCTCTCATACTCCTATACTGGACGAAGCGGGTGAAGTTAAATATATTATTCGGCGTACGAGTAATGTCACCCAACGGGAACTGGCTAAAAGGGCCCACCTTGAGATGGAAAATAAATTTAAGTACATGACCGATGCTGTTCCGCAGCTCATTCATACTGCCGATACCCAGGGCAATGTAACCTACGTAAATCAGCGTTGGCTTAACTATACCGGATTATCCGCCGAAGAATTACTGGGCACGGGTTGGCGCAACACCTTTCATCCGGATGATTTAGCGGCGGTGCAGAAAAAAATGGATGTAGCCTTGCCGCCGAACGAAGAGTTTCAGGCCGAAGTGCGCATTCGTAACAAAGAAGGGAACTATCGTTGGCATTTAACAAAAAGTTTACCGCTAGTCAATTTAGAGGGTGCTGTAAACATGCGGGTAGGCAGCAATACCGATATTCATGATGCCAAAATAATGGTGCAGGAGTTACTGGCAACGAACGAGCAAATGTCCCAGTTGTCGGACCAGGTACACCTTGCTTTTCAAAAAGTTGAAGCGGAGCGGTCTACTTTAGAACGCCTGATTTTGCGAGCCCCCGGTCTTTTTTGTATTCTAAAAGGTTCTGAACTGCGATTTGAACTGGTTAATCCGGCTTACCAGGAGCTGTACCCCGGCCGCGAATTGTTACATAAAACCGTAGCCGAAGCGTTACCGGAAATTGTAGACCAAGGTTTTTTAGAAGTACTACAATCAGTTTACCAAACCGGCCAGGATTTCGTTGCCGAAGAAATTCCTTTTACTTTATATCGTTTTGCCGATCAAGCACCAGAAACAATTTATTTTAATTTTACTTATCAAGCTATTTTCGACGAAAATAATAAAGTAAGTGGCATTCTAGGTTTTGGCTATGATGTTACGCCTCAAGTTACTTTTAAGCAAAAATTAAAAGAACTGGGTTACGATACAAATAAAAGCCCACTACCATCCAACAATTAAATAATCCGCCAAAAAAATAAATCTAAAGAGCTTTTATGTACGTTAACTTATATTTTAAATAGATAAGGATAAGGAAGTAAAGATACGAATAACGGTTTTAAATAGTTAGATTTTCGCCTGTTCTTTTGATTCGAGAGTTTTCGTTAATAATTCATTTGTTTCAACATCAAAGAAAAAATTTCCGAAAGGATCTTTTTCGTATTCTTTTAAATAAGCTTTATCTAATTTATTTCGTGAAATTGCACGCAGTGGAATAACATATAATTGATTGGGAGAGGATGGCTCACCTCCAATACCTAAGGTTATAAAAACTGGAACTCTCTTTTTGTTTGAAAATGATTTATAATTTTCAATCTGCCTAAGAGTAGCTATTTCAACCTCATCATAGTAAAAATTTTTTCTCCATTTACACTCTACAGCAAAGTTGTAAGATCTATTATTATAATTAAACTCAAACAACATATCTGGATTCATTGCGTTTTCAGCGTAAATGCCATTAATATATTTATCTCCAGACCATTCTTTTAATATAAAAAACTTTTGATTAAACTTTTGAACAATAAATTTTTCAAAGGCATCACCTTTACTTTTAGAATCATTAGGTTGTTCTGAACTATTTTCTTTAGTATCGGACTTACTTGAATAAATATTGTTTGATTGCTTGGTAGTATTTAGATAATCATGTGAGTCATTTTTGTTAATACCACTTTCTATTGCTTCCTTATTTTGATAAGTTACCTTTGATTCAACTGAATCAATATCTATCCTGGTTGAAGTAGTATTGCCTATCCTTTCAACTTGATTTTTGCTCTTCTTCATTATGACTGCAGTACCAGATATAATAAAAAATACACCGATAATAATTAAGACGATACCTGTCATGCCCTTCATTTTATAACTTAGCTAATATATTATTTTTACAATATTAATTATTAAATATATAACATGCAAATAGAATAGGCTTTTGAAATATAAATTGGCCATATAAACCTTATATTTACCAGAAGGATTTTTTATAAAATATTAAAAATCAAGTAAATTAATTGCACCTAGCAATACACTTAGATTGTGAAATATTTGAAGCCCTAACAGAAGTAGTTAAATAGAAATCTTTAAGTTGCAAAAATTAAAAATTAAAACGATGGGAATACTAGATGGTTTAATGGGAAATGCCAGTGAGGTGTCGCTGGAAACAATACAGACGGAATTTGCGCCTTTGTTAGTGGACGGGGAAAATCTGGAAAAAGCATTTAAAATATTGCGCGATATGTTGGTTTTTACCAATAAGCGCCTGTTAATTGTCGATAAGCAAGGTTTAACTGGTTCTAAGATAGAGTACTTATCTATTCCGTATAAATCTATTACCCGTTTCTCGAAAGAAAGCGGCGGCATGTTCGATTTAGATGCCGAATTAAATATCTGGGTTACCGGACAAGCAGAACCAATAAAAAAAGAATTCCGCAAGGATAATAATATTAATCAGGTTTACCAGCTTTTAAGCACCTTTATATTAAAATAATTGCAGAAATCTACTCGACTGTTTTAATGAAAGATTTTGATATAAAGGTACCTACAGCCGCAGATGTACCGGCAATAGTTGATTTAGCTAACGCATATACTTACCAGAATCTTTCACTACAAGAGCGCCAATCTGGGTTTTTAACTGGTGTTTTCTCCGAAGCGGCAATATCTGCTATGATTGCTTCGGCACCTTGTATAATAGCCTATCAACAACAAGGACTAGCAGGTTTTATTCTCAATACTAATTTACCGCCGGGTAAGTATCCGCCTTTGGTACAGGAAATTATTATTCAGCTACCCCAACTAAACTACCAGAATTTACCTGTAACCCACTATAATTATTTTTTTTACGGACCAGTACTCGTTGCGAAAAATTACCGACGGCAAGGCTTGCTCCAGAATATGTTTCAGAAAACGAAAGAAGAACTTAAAACCCGTTTTAACTTAGGTATTGCCTTTATTGATCAAGCAAATAAAGCTTCGCACCAGGTTCATACCGAATCCCTCGGTTGGGAAGTTATTGGGGAAATTACTTTTAATAACCACATCTATAGCCTTCTGGCATTTTTCTTAACCTGATATTTAGCTTCTATTTACTAAATTTAAAATAAAACGAAAAATAGTTGGTAAAAAGGTAAATGAACTTTAAATTTACTAACACTGTTAACTATTCTAACAACAGATAAGTAGATGGGAATCATAGAGCGCAAACAAAGACAAAAAGAAGAAGTTCGGGGAAGTATTCTCCAGGCGGCTTGGGCTTTGGTGTTAGCCGAAGGCTGGCAAGCGCTTTCTATTCGTAAAATTGCGGAGGCTATTGAGTACAGCGTACCCGTTATCTACAACCACTTCGAGAACAAAGAAGCCATACTGCAGGAATTTACTAAAGAAGGGTTCCGGCTGTTAAACCTGCAATTAGAAGAAGCCAAGCTACAGCACGATGAACCGTCGACTCAATTAGAAGCCCTGGCTCATGCTTACTGGAATTTTGCTTTTGCTAATAAAGAATATTACCAGTTAATGTATGGCTTAGGCATGCCTACTTGCGAAACAGTGCGGCAAACGCCAGAAATGAAGCAATTTAGTAACATACTTCAGGAAACTATAAAAGAATTAATTAACTCTGGCAAAAACCCGAAAGTTGATTATTTTTTAAAGTTTCATACCTTTTGGTCAATGTTACATGGTTTAATATCGATTAATTTAACCGGCCGAAGCGAAGCTCCTGACAAATTAAATCAATTAATATTACAAGATGCTATTCAAGGATTTATTAAAAACATTTCCTAATTTTTTTATTTATTAATTAACAGTGTTAGAAATAATAATAGCAGTAAAATACATTTAACTATTAACCAATAAATATTTTTTTGTGCTATAAGTTAACAGTGTTATTATTAATATTTAAGTAATTAAAAATTAAACAGTTACTAACTCATTTAAAACAAATAAAATTATGAGCCTGATACAAGCTTTAAATTGGCGCTACGCTGTAAAAAGAATGAACGGTGAGAAAGTGCCACAAGAAAAAGTAAATGCCATTTTAGAAGCAACTCGCCTTTCTGCTTCTTCTATGGGCTTACAACCTTATACCGTTTTAGTAATTGAAGATGAAGAATTGCGGCGTGAGATTCAGAAAGTAGCCTTTAATCAACCACAAATCGTAGAAGCTTCGCACTTACTTATATTTGCCGCCTGGGACAATATTACCGAAGAGCAAGTAACGGAGTACATCAATCAAATGGCCACCGAACGCGGAGTTGCGCCGGAAACTTTAAATGATTTTAAAAGCTCGCTGGTGGGCATTGTTACCCGCAACACTCCTGAGCAAAACTTTCAGTGGGCTGCCCGCCAGGCTTATATTGCTTTTGGTACGGCTATCGCCGCTGCTGCTACCGAACAGGTAGATGCCACTCCCATGGAAGGTTTTAATGCCACCGCCTTAGATGAATTGTTAAACCTTAAAGAAAAAGGCTTGCGTAGTGTAACTTTGCTGCCTTTGGGCTACCGCGACGAAGCCAATGATTGGTTAGCCAACCAGAAAAAAGTGCGTCGTGAAAAAGAAAAGTTATTCCTGCAAGTAGCTTAAATATCCTCAAAAACTTTATCCCACTACAGTCCGATTACTGTACGCGTTAAAAGCCCACTCAAATAAGAGTGGGCTTTTGTTTTATTGGCTGGTAGCTGGTGGGCTTTTTTATTTCTTTAAAGTCTTTTATAGCTTAAATTCGAATAAACTCATCCATAAACTCGTTTTAAATAATATAAACTATTAAATGCAGCCAAGCTCTTGAAGTAAAAAGTTTAAATCAATCTGTTGGTTACTAAATCTAAATATATCTGACTGAATAAGAGCCATAAAATTAGTAAGTATTTATATTCTCCGGTTTTTTTGTTGTACTTGTTTTATTTTTACCCGAAAATTTCGAATTTACATCGACCTTAACTCTCTGCATCAATCCAATTATGTTAAAAAAAATTTGTTTCGCTTGCTTGTTTCTATCATGGTTTTGGGTGAATAAGACTGCGTATGCGCAGAAAGAAGCCAACATCTGGTATTTTGGCGAGCGGGCAGGTTTAGATTTTACCAGCGGAAAACCCGTACCATTGGCCAATAGCATGCTTTCTACTATGGAAGGTTGCGCTACTATTTCAAATACCGACGGGAATTTACTATTTTATACCAATGGCGTAAGTGTCTGGAACCGCGAGCATAAATTAATGCCGAATGGCAATCGTTTAATGGGTCATCGGTCTTCTACCCAATCGGCGGTAATTGTGCCCCGTCCGCTTAACCCTAATATTTACTATATTTTCACCGCCGATCTGCAATCGCAGTTGTATGGCCTCCGCTATTCCGAAGTGGATATGAAACTGCAAAATGGCATGGGCGATATTGCTAAAAAAAACAACTTTTTGATTTCACCCGTTTCCGAAAAATTAACCGCCGTTAAACATAGCAACAACAAAGATTACTGGGTAATTACGCATAAGTGGAATTCTGATGGTTTTTACGCCTACCAGGTAACGGCGGCCGGAGTAAGCCGGCAACCAATTGTAAGTAACGTAGGTACGACTCATAAGGGTAAAAACAAAGAAGCAATTGGAGCTATGAAAGTATCGCCGGACGGAAAAAAACTTGCCTTAGCACTTTGGCGCGACAGCAATAAATTTGAAGTTTTCGACTTTAATGCCAGCACTGGTAAAGTATCGAACCCTATTTCTTTTGACCACTACGACGAAGCTTATGGGGTAGAATTTTCACCGGATGGTACTAAGCTCTATGGAACAACCAACGGAATTGGCAACGTACCTTCTCAAATCTGGCAATTTAATTTACTGGGTTCCCGGCAAGCCGTAGAAGAATCCCCTACCCTTATTGCGGTTTCTAAAGCCGATAAAATTGGTTCGTTACAACTAGGTCCGGATGGTAAAATTTACCTGGCGAAAGAAAAAGAAACTACCTTGGGATTAATAAATAACCCAAATGCTCCGGGTTTGGGCTGTAACTACGTTGACGAAGGTCAGATGCTGGACTCAGCAAGTCATAGCGAACTCGGCTTGCCTAATTTTGTGCAAAGCTTCTTTTTCAATATTCGTTACAGTCAATTGAGATAGGTTATAAATTATTTATCTTTTTTATTACTCCTTCACTTCTGCCTGCGTACCATTTAAATCTTTCATTTAAAACAGAGTAGGTTTTGGTAAAACGCTTTTACGTTGATCAGTACGTAGATCAGATTCTGGCCGGGAACCGGGTGGTATTAAGCCGGGCAATTACATTAGTCGAAAGTAAATTGCCCGCTGATCAGGAACTCGCGCAACAAGTAATTAACCGGCTTCTACCCTATTCCGGTAATTCCATCAGAATTGGAATCACGGGTGCTCCAGGAGTTGGTAAAAGCACTTTTATTGAGGCCTTAGGCAATTATCTCATTTTAAAAGAACAGAAAAAATTAGCGGTACTAGCCATTGATCCTACTAGTCAAAGAACCGGGGGCAGTATTCTGGGAGATAAAACCCGCATGCCCGTACTGGCTACTCAGCTCCAGGCGTATATTCGCCCTTCTCCGGCTGGTAATTCCTTGGGCGGGGTTGCCTGTTACACCCGCGAAAGTATACTATTATGCGAAGCGGCTGGCTTCGAAGTTATTTTTGTAGAAACCGTGGGCGTGGGTCAATCTGAAACGGCCGTTCATAGCCTCACCGACTTTTTTCTGCTTTTGTTACTAGCTGGCGCCGGCGACGAATTGCAAGGTTTAAAAAAAGGAATAATGGAGATGGCCGACGCTTTAATAATTACAAAAGCCGATGGATCTAATTTAGAGAAAGCCCGTGTGGCGCGAGCAGAGTACATAAATGCTCTTCATTTATTTCCTGTGCCGCCATCTGGTTGGCAAGTTCCGGTACAATTAAGTTCTGCTCTAGAAAACACCGGTATTTCCGAAGTTTGGAAAAGCATACAGGAGTATGCTCAAAAAATGCAAAAAAGTAAATATTGGCAAGAAAAACGCAACCAACAGCATCTTTACTGGTTCCGTGAAACGATTCGCCAGACTTTAGAAGAAAAATTTTTCGCGCATCCTGAAGTAGCCAAGCATATAAAAGAAAAAGAACAACAAGTTATATCCGGCCAATTATCCGCTTTTGCTGCCGCTCAGGAATTACTAAATCTAGCATATAAATAATTTCATAATTAAAGAGACACAAGTATCAAGATAGTAGATGTTGGACATTGTTGGATTTACGCAATGGATTGTTATATCCTTTCTACTACTGTAAGCTTCCCGTTTTTAGAACTGGTTACAATTATAAATTCTAATTAAGGTGATACTACTTTACTAAGCTGCTTTTTTCTAGCATATTCAACGGGAGCCATTCCATTCAAAGCATCATGTGGTCTTTTATGGTTGTAATCCTCGAGCCAAGTCGCCGTAATTTCTCTTACTTCCTCCAGGTTTTCAAATAAGTAAGCATTAAGTACATTTCGGCGGAAGGTACCGTTAAACCGTTCTACAAAGGCGTTTTGCGTTGGCTTGCCGGGTTGAATATATTTAAATTCTATCCCTTGGACCTGACTCCATTCCTTCATTAAGCTAGCCACAAACTCTGGTCCGTTATCCATTCGGATCTGTTTTGGTTTTTCTCTTCGCTTTAATAGGTGATTCAGTACCCAAACTACCCGGTTGCTTTTCAAAGAAAAGTCCACTTCAATATGCAAGATTTCCCGGTTATAATCATCTAGCACATGGAAAGAGCGGAACTTTCGCCCGTTCAGCAAAGCATCACTCATAAAATCAATCGACCAAGTATAGTTCAATGTCTGCGGTACTTGCAGGGGCTGTTGGATGCGGGCGGGTAGACGCTTTTTCGCTTTACGACGCAGGTTTAAACCCAAAGCGGTGTAGATGCGATAAACCCGTTTATGATTCCAAAGATGGCCTTCTTTACGTAACCGTACATAGACCTTCCAAAAACCTTCTCGGGGATGCTGCTCGGCTTTCTGCCGTAAAGCTTCTTCCACCGGTTGGTCCTCTTTAACAGCTTGATAATAGTAAACCGACTTGCTTAAGCTCAATACCCGGCACGCCCTGCTGATGCCGGCTTGTGGTTGCTGGTAAACCTCTTCCACCAGCTGTCGCTTTTGGCAGGGCTTCAAAGCTTTTTTTCGATGATCTCCTTCGCTAATTTTAAGTCTAAGGCTAGTTCCGCATACATGGCTTTCAACCGCCGGTTCTCTTCTTCTAAATCCTTGAGCCGCTTCAGCTCGGTCGCATCCATACCGTTGTAACGTTGCCGCCATTTGTAAAAAGCCGCTTGACTCACTCCATGCTCTCGGCTAATCTCGGCCGCACTTTTACCATCCTCAAATTCCTTGAGAATTTTAGCAATTTGTTGGGGACTAAAGATCTTTCTTTTCATAAGTACTGTTCTAAGTTAAGTTTTTTCCTCTTCCTGAACAGTTCTATTTTTGGGGAAGCTTACACAGACTTAAATCGGTATACATTTTCTTTAACCGGGCATTCTCCTCTTCCAACTCTTTGAGCCGTTTTACATCCGAAGCTTCCATGCCGCCGTATTGGCTCTTCCACCGGTAAAAGGTAGACCGGCTAACTTCTAATTCCCGGCAAATGTCTTCTGTCTTCTGACCCGACTCATTCTCCTGTAGCGATTTGATAATCTGACTCTCGGTAATCCTTGTCTTTTTCATCTTTTCAGTTTTAAAGTATCCATTTTCTGTCTCCTTTCAAACTGTCCGATTTTTAGGGATACTTACATATAGATATTTGCACAAGAGAAAAGAAAAAAAGGAAATCCTTCCTTCGGGCTTTTGGCTTAGAAAGAAGGATTTCCTTTTTTATTAAATCTATCGCTTTTCCTTTAAAGTTACTTTGGCTTTGTGGCAAATTCCGCCAAGCGGAGGATTAAATTTATAGATATTTACTTTTACTTTTTTTAAGTGCGGAAATTTATGATAAATCCGATCAATAATGCGGTAGCCTAAGTGTTCGAGTAAACGAGCAGGCACTTTCATTTCTTCGTACACTAACTTGTACAATACCTCATAATTTACCGTTTTAGGTAATTCGTCGGTTTGGGCCGCTGCTTGTAAATCCGTGTCAATAAATAAATCTACACCGTACTTGTTCCCAATTTTCTGCTCTTCATCGTAATACCCATGAAAAGCAAAAAACTCCATGCCTTCCAGAGTAATGCGTCCTTGCATAATTAATTAGCCGGTTTAATCTAATTCGTCAAAAAACGAACCGCTACCAACCGGTTGAGCCACTGGTTTGGCGCTTGGTTTCAGTTGATTAAAAGTAGGGCCACCTGGTTGCGTTAACGGCGGTTGTACTTCCGGCGTCCCCGGCGAAATGGGGCTTATTTCCGGAACCGGACGTTCTATTTCCGGCGCAGGTGAAGGGTTATCTGGAATGTCGGGCATTGGCCGCTCTATCTCCGGACCAGTAGGAGACGGTACCGGAGTTTTCGGATCCGGAATTTCCGGCTGCGGCGGGGTAACGTCCGGTGTCGGATTATGGTCCGGTTGAGCAGGTGTTTCCGGAATAGGTTCCACAGCGGGGTTTTGGGCAATTACGGAATTTTGCGTCAATAACTGCTCCGCCCTCTGTTGCATGGCCGGAGGATTTAAAGAAATAGAATCTACACTGGAAGTGGAGAACACATCTTTTAATTCCTTACTTAATTCTACTTGTTTTACTTTAACATTTGCCGCCTGAGACAGAATACCAGATAAGTACGTGCGAGGGCGTTTGTTTGATTTTTCTACTTTTTCCAAAGCGTCTTGGGCTAAATTCTTTAAATCCCGGACTAAACTTTCCAGGTAACTCTCCATACGCTGATGCTCCTGCTCTAGTTGCTTTACTTCGCGCTGCATATCGTCAATAGCTTTTTCCGATTGTTTATAGGCATCTTCAATAATGCTGCGGGCTTTTAACCGCGAATCATTCAATAACTGATCTGCTTGTAACTGGGCTTCCCGCAACTTTAACTCCGCCGACTTATTGGCTTGTTCCAGCATGTTATTGCCCGTATCTTCGGCTGTTTTAAGCGTGCGATAAAGCGAGGATTCTACTTCGCGCATTTTCTGAACTTCTTTACCGGAAATGTCCAGTTTTACCCGTAGTTCTTTGTTTTCGTCCTGCAGTTTTTCCCACTCTTGCGAAAGCGTTAATAAAAAAGCCGAAACTTCGTCTTTATCACAACCTCGGAAAGCTTTTTCAAAGGTTTTTTGCCTAATCTCTAACGGTGTAATCTTCATAAGTTAAACTAAAATTTAAATCCCAGACTGATATGGTACGGTCGTCGCTACCCGAAACTAACTGGTTCCGGTAACCCGACCACAATAATTTATTTACCGAAGTGCCATGGCCCGCATGCCTTACTTTATCAATTACCTTTAATAACCGGAAGGCTTCGGCATCCCAAACTTTAATGGATTTATCCATGCTGCAGGTAGCAAAAAATTTTCCGTTTGGGCTATATGTAATATGATTAATGGCGTACATGTGGGCAATTATAGAAGTATGTTCGGTATACTCTGCCGTAGCCAGCCATACTTTTAAATGTGCGTCGCGGCTACCGCTCAACAAAAAGCGCCCATCCGGGGAATAAGCCACGGTAAAAACCGAATTGGTATGGCCGCTAAGTTCGAATTTTAATATTAAGGACGTTGCATCCAGCACCCGAATAGAATGATCGCTAAATCCAACGGCTAACTCTTGCGTTAGCTCGTTTAGTGCCAGGCAACGCGCACTTTTTTGAGAAAGTTTAATTATCTTTTTTAATGTGAAAGAATTTGCATCGATAACAGCTAAGCCACCATCGCCTAAACCAACGTAGATGAATTGCGTTTTTCCTGACCAAACAATATCAAAAATGGCTACGGGTGGTAAGGGTACAGCAGCTAGTACTTCCTTATTGGCTATATCTATAATTTGTAAACTATTATGATTATGCCCCACCAACAGCCAATTTTTTTCGGGCACATAACGCAAGGCATACACCGAGGCCGGTACCTGAGCAATTAACTCACCATTACCGGAATTTTCCAAGTTCCAGGCCACTACCATGCCGTCACCAGCCGCAGAAAAAAATACTTCCTCCCTATCCGACTTTTCCAAGGTATACACGCAATCCCGGTGGCCAGTAAAAGTTGTAATTTTTTGTACCTGGATAGTGCGGTAATTCATGAAAATTAAATTTAAAGTAAGGGTGCAACACTAATTTACAAGAATCTATTTAAGAAAAAGTAATTTTCCGGAAAAATACCCAAAAGTCTTCCGGTATGCTGTAGCTTCTAATTAATAGAATAACGCAAGTAAAATATTTAGTACCTTTAATCCGCGATGCCCATTGCTCAGATAAAAGAAATAGCTCCAGGTACTTTAATAGGCCGCTGGACCTTAACCGAAACGGTAGCACAATTAAAAGCCTACCTTAATTTACCGGCAGAATTACAAATTCCCGAATTCATCACACACGATAAGCGGCAGACAGAGTGGTTAGCCAGCCGCATACTAGCTTACCAAATGTTGCAGTACTTTACATCGGTACCTTATCCCCTGCATAATAACGAAATTGGAAAACCTTACTTTGCCGAAAGTTCTTACCACATTTCCATTTCGCACACGCAACAACAGGTGGCTGTATTACTTTCTAATAATGTTCCGGTTGGCATAGATATTGAAAGAGTACAATCGAAAGTAAGCCGGGTGCAGAATAAATTTTTGAATGCAGAGGAGAAACTAGCTATTAACAACGATTTAGTAAAACTTACCATTGCCTGGAGTGCAAAAGAATCTTTGTACAAACTTTACGGAAAAAAAAATCTGATTTTTAATCAAAATTTACTTTTGTCGCCGTTTCCTATTAGCCTAACCGGCAATATGGAAGCGTTCATCCGTACTCCTGAGTTTCAAAAAAAATATATAGTTTACTTTGAAGTAGAAAAGGACACGGTACTTACTTATTGTTTAGGAAGTTAAAACTGACGTTTGTAAAAAATTTAATAGCATTAAATAGAATTTTTGGGTAAGTACCTTAGTCATAAATATTAAAATCATTATATATTTATACTTCTTACAACCAACCTACTAAAGTTTACCTATCAAAGGCAAAGTTTAATTATGAAAAAAATAATTCTTATTAATTTATTGCTACTAACCGCCATACATTTACAGGCTCAAACTTCTACTCAGGGCCAAAAAGTAGAACCGTTTGTCTTACAAAATGAAACCGGTCAGAAATTAGCTCTTGCCGATTATGCGTCCAGCAAAGCGGTAGTGGTAGTATTTACGCACAACCATTGTCCTTACTCCCGTTTGTATAAAAGCCGACTTCAACGATTAAACTCAGAATATTCGGGTAAAGGAGTTACGTTCTTGTTTGTGCAACCTGCCATTAGTACCGATAATAGTCCTGGTAATGATGGTAACGCTGTTGATAAAACGAACGCTCCGGATAATGCCGATTTTACTTATTTTAAAGATACTAACCAGAAAGTAAGCCAGCAACTAGGCGCCACCAAAACGCCGGAGGCAGTGGTATTGCAGCCGCAAAACGGCGATTTCCTGCTCCGTTACAAAGGTGCTATAGATGATAATCCGCAGGTGGAAGGCTACGTGAAAGAATCTTATTTAAAAACTGCTTTAGATGCTATCTTAGGTAATCAGGTTCCGGCTGTAACCCAAAACCGAGCTACCGGTTGCACCATTAAACGTTTTTAAAAAATTTAAATTTTGATTACCGGAGTAATTTTAACTAACTGAAATGTATTCGTACGTTGTGCTTCCACCAGTAAATTTACTTTGTCAATAGGTACTACGCCTACTTGTTCGCAAACCAATCCTCCGCCTAAATTAGATAAACCTGCCACAAAGGCAATGGGCAAATCTAAGGCTAAACAAAGCGCCGCAATGCTAATTACGGTATCGCCCGCTCCCGATACATCCGAAATTGTTCTTAAATGAGCAGCAATGTACTTTTTGTGCGGGCCCGATAAATAAAATACGCCCCGTTCCGAAAGGGTAATTAATATGGTGGGCGTATTTAATTTTTGCTGTAACGTAAAAGCGGCTTGCTCAAATGCTACGTGGTTTGAATCTGCGAAATCAATTTTTAAACCTTCTTTTAGTTCTTTTAAGTTGGGCTTAAATAACGTGCAACCCACGTAAGACAGAAAGTTTTTCTTTTTGGGATCCACCACGGTTGGAATATCGTGTTGCCTTGCCAATTCTATCATAGCCGCGATATTTCCTTCGTTAAGAACACCTTTGTCGTAATCCTCAAAAATTACTACATCGGCTAAGGGTAATAACTTACTGTATTGTTGCACCAAATGCGCCGACTCATGTTCTAATAATTCAGCTTCCATTTCGGCATCGATGCGCAACAGTTGCTGGCCACCTGCCAAAATCCGTTCTTTAACGGTGGTAATCCGGTCCGGACTTTTAATGATACCGTCGGTTGGTAATTGCTGTTCTTCCATTAAGCGCAGCAATTCTGCCCCGACAAAATCTTCGCCGATTACGGCGCATAATAAAGGCGTAGCGCCCAATGCCTGCACATTGAGCGCTACGTTTGCGGCACCACCCAAACGCTTTTCTTTCCGGACTACGTTCACAATCGGAACGGGAGCCTCCGGTGATAAGCGCGAGGACTTGCCCCATAAATAAGAATCAATCATAACGTCGCCGACTACCAGCACCGTTAACTGATTAAAAGAATCAAAAATAGCCTCCAGGCTATTGAATGTTGTCATTTAAACAAGTTTGGCTAAACTTTCTTTTAAGCGGCGCATGGCCTCCACCAGTTTTTCGTCGGAAGCAGCAAAAGAGAAACGCACGCATTCATCCGCCCCAAAGGCATCGCCGGAAACTACGGCTACGTGCGCATCATTTAAAATGAACATGCTCAGGTCGTTGGAGTTATTAATTACCTGGCCATTAAACGACTTACCAAAATAAGAGCTTATTTCCGGGAAAATATAAAAAGCTCCCTGCGGTACATACGTTCTGATACCCGGAATCTCATTCATTAATCCTAATACTAAATCGCGCCGGCGCAAATAAGCCGCTGACATTTCTTCCGCAGAACCTCTACCACCTTTTAAAGCGGCTACGGCTGCTTTTTGAGCAATAGAGCAAGTACCCGAGGTAATCTGACTCTGCATTTTATCGCAGGCATCGGCAATTTCTTTGTTAGCAGCAATGTAACCTACGCGCCAGCCGGTCATGGCATAGCCTTTAGAAAAACCATTAACGGTAATCACCCGATCTTTAATAAAATCAAATTGCGCCATGCTGGCATGCTGACCGGTAAAGTTAATGTATTCGTAAATTTCATCGGCCATCACGAATATCTGCGGATGCTTCGCCAGAATATTGGCAAAAGCCTCTAATTCTTCTTTCGAGAAAACCGAGCCCGTTGGGTTACACGGCGACGAATACATTACCAATTTGGTATTGCTGGTAATGGCATCTTCGAGTTGCTGCGGGGTAATAGCAAAATCGTTGTCAATGGTACCTTTTACCTGCACCGGAATTCCTTCGGCTAGTTTTACTACTTCTTCGTAGCTTACCCAATAAGGCGAAAATATAATTACTTCGTCGCCGGGATTTACTAAACTCATTACCACATTAGCAATGGATTGTTTGGCGCCGGTAGAAACCACAATATTTTCGGGTTTGTAATCGAGATTATTGTCGCGTTTTAATTTATTTACAATTTCTTGCCGCAGATCCGGATAGCCGGCCACCGGAGTATAAAAAGTAAAGCCATCGTCGAGGGCTTTCTTGGCGGCATCTTTAATGTACTGCGGAGTTTGGAAATCGGGTTCGCCGAAACTCAGGTTTATTACATCGTAACCTTGAGCCGCCAGTTCGCGCGCCTTCTTGGCCATCGCAATGGTTTGCGATTCTGCTAAAGAAGTAATGCGATCGGATAAAAAGCTGGTTGCCTGTTCTGTCATTTCCATATTGGTTAAATGTTATGCGGCCAAAAATACAGATTTATAACGGAATTGCTTAATGTGGTTCTCTGAATTATTATCGCACCAGAAAAAATTCGAAAATTTAAAATGTATTCATAATTATTTAACATTCTTTTGCTACTCCCCTCTTTAATATTAAATGCTTTTAAAATTATTCAATTAAACTTCCTTTTGCCGCGAACCAGGCGGTAAATACTTTCTCATAAACGCGCCGTTTTCTGCTACTTATTTCCATAGGTCTACTATCGTTATAAAATTATAAGGGCTGAAATCCAATTGCAGGTTTGATTGCGTAAGTAAGGATTAAACATAATTAGGATTACAATTTTTAAGGGAGCTTTTACCTATTTAACTTAATTATCCAATTATTTGATGAGAACAAAATTATTCAGAACCGTTGCTTTTTGCCTGGCCTTAGTTGCTACCGGCGTAAATGCCTACCATACCGTTCCTGTTATTAAGTCTGTAATCGGACCAGAAAAACTTAAAAATAAAAATCTGAAAGTAGATGTAATTACTAAATTAGAATACGATTTTGCCAAAGCTTCCATCCGGAATGATTACTGCCCTAATTTAGACCAATTAGCTGAAATAATAGTAAATGAAAAATACGCCATATCGCTGCGTGGTCACGCTGATTCTATTGGCAGTTACGTTGGCAATTGGAAATTATCGGACAAACGAGCGTTAAAAGTAAAAGAATATTTATTGTCGAAAGGCGTGGAAGAAAACCGGATTGTTACCACTCCATACGGCAGCACCCAACCAATTGCCCCTAACCTAACTGCTGAAGGCAGGCAAAAGAACCGTCGGGTAGAAATTAGTTTAAGAAAGCTGAATGAATAATTTTTACCTAAATTTACTTTGCGGTTTTATTTAAAGTACTTGAGTAAAAATAACCCTAACTGTACTTCTCCAATCAGATGAGGGATTTTAGGAGCTTTTTAGTAAATTAATTCATATTGCCTTTCGGCCGAGATAACGGAAGGCTTTAAATATAATATCAATATCTAATTTAACGCTGTACTTTTGGGCGTATAGCACTTCCATTTGCCGGATCGTATGCTCGTCCGGTTTAGTTAAAGAATGAAACTGATCTTTGGGAGTTAAAATTGCTTTATTCTTCCGGTAATGCTGATCTAAGGTATTTTGCAAGCCTACCCAGTTGTAATTACCACTTAAAACCAACCAGCAATTCCGGATAAAGCCCATTTTATTTTGTACCAGCCAAATTAATACGGGAGAAAAACCCAGAAAAATTAGTGCCAAAGCAAAATCCAGAAGCATTTTATTTCGGATTTGTTCTTTCTTAAACAAGTTTAATTCAAATGGTACGGCATAATACTCGCCGGTGGTATTTTTATTGTTACTGCCAATGATATACTCACTGTCTTCGGGTAATATTTTGTACTGAACCGATTCGTCGTTTACCGCAACCATCCACTCAATTATTTGAGTTACTGATAAATCTTTTCCGCAAAAAATCAGTTCGTTTAATTTATGTACCTGAATTATATCTTTTAACTGTTGTAACTCGCCCAGATATTCTTTAGCGGAATTATCGGCTACGTAGGGGCTGGCAAAGCCAATAATTTTAGTGCCCGAATTTATATGTTTAAGAAGTTCTAGCACGCGTTTACTTTCTTGCTCGCTGCCAATAATAGCAATCCTACGCCCTGGTCGATTACCTAATTGAAAGTTTTTGTATTGCCCGTAATGGTACAAAAACCGTTTACCTATAAGAGCAAACAAAGCCCAGATTGTACCCCATAAAATATAATGATGCGATAAATTAGCGTTTGACCAAAAATTACCCAAAGCGGCTACCAATATTGTACCCACCACTATACCCTGAATAAACCGGCTTAGTTTAAATGGTTTTTCGTACCCATTATTAAAATAAATGGCGCCAATCCATAAAATTACGGTTAGAGGTAGTACTTGTGAAGTAAAAAATGGCGGAAATTCTAACGAAGTACGCTGTTCCAGAATAACTTTTAGCCCGTATAAACCGGCAAAAAGCAAGGCGGCATCGTCGAGAAAAGGCAAAAAAGTATTTAGTATACGCGCTAAAATAGAAACACCTGCCCGCAGTACAATAGCTAGCTGGATTAGATAAGAATAAGCCAAGGCCATTCGACCGAAAAAATGCTTGCGGTAAAAAATGGCCATGGCATTATAAAATACAACTACATAGTTAAGGCTGCTGTGCCGGGTACTTTTTCCTTTGTAGTGCAGAATACGGGTATGTGGCAAATAATAGTTTTTATAACCTGCTTGCTGAATGCGGTAAGACAAGTCAATATCTTCGCCGTACATAAAAAAAGCTTCGTCGAGCAAACCGATTTTATTTAAAACTGAGCGCCTTAAAAACATAAAAGCACCTGCCAGCACTTCCACTTCCTGAATCTGGTTTTTATCGAGATGGCCTAAGTAATATCGGGCAAATTTTTCCGAATTCGGGAAAAGTTGGGTTAAGCCGAAAATTTTGTAAAATCCTACCCAAGGAGTAGGTAATCCTCGTTTAGATTCGGGTAAATAGGTACCCGTGCCATCCAACATTTTTACACCCAAACCACCTGCCTCCGGATGTTCGTCCATAAAGCAGCAGCATTTAATAAAAGTATCTTCTTCCACCACCGTGTCGGGGTTCAAAAGCAGGACGTATTCGCCGGTAGCTTGCCGCAAAGCCTGGTTATTGGCTTTTGAAAAACCTAAATTTTTTTTATTTTCTATCAGCTTTACTTCCGGAAAACGGCGCTGCAACATGCTAACCGAATTATCAACCGAATTATTATCTACAACAAATACCTCGGCGGGAGCATTTAGTTTGTGAATAGCCTTCCGGACGGAAAGCAGCGCCTGCTCCAGGAAATAGCATACATTATAGTTAACAATTATAACAGACAGTTTTTTCAAACAAACGTACGTGGTGATTTCTGCAAATATCTATAAATATCAAGTATAACTACCCAGAAAATTAATGAAAACCTTTTGTGAAATCCGGGTAGCGGTTTAAATATATAAAAAACTTTTACTTATGACTTAAATTAATACATGATAAAAAATGCCTCCTATTAATAAAGAAGTCTCTTCTAAGATTAGTATTAATAAGCGTTTATTGCTTCGTAAAAGTAATAATTTTTACGTTGGTGGTGCCTTGGTACGATTACGTAAAAGATTCTACCAATTTAGATATACTTAATTCTTTAATTTTAAAAGCTTCTCCCGATGAATAATCTACTTCTGAATTAATTTAATCATCACCGGTTTTACTCCAGATTCCCTGCTCTCGAATTTACGAATCATTAGAATCACATTTTGGTTGATCCGGCTTTTGCTACTTACGTTCCACATTTGGCAAAAAAAAGGCTACTGGATATTCAGTAGCCTTTCTATAAAGTTCATTAATAGATTATACCTTATTGTAACTGGTTCGTTCCACAATGCTCCGGCCCAGGGTAATTTCATCGGTATATTCCAGTTCGCCGCCAACCGGTACTCCCCGAGCAATAGTGGTTATTTTTACGCCTAATTCGCGCAACTTGCGGGTAATATAAAACGAAGTAGTATCGCCTTCCATGGTGGGGCTAATAGCCAATATAATTTCTTTTACCTCCGAACCTGGAATACGCTCAATTAAAGAGGTAATATTTAAATCTGAAGGCCCAATACCTTCGATGGGCGAGATAACTCCGCCTAAAACGTGGTATAAGCCTTTGTATTGGGCCGTATTTTCAATAGCAATTACATCGCGAATATCACTTACCACACATAAAGAAGTCTGGTCGCGAAGTGGATTGGCGCAAATACTGCAAACCTCCGTATCCGAAATATTATGGCATTGCTCGCAATAAGTAATATCGTTCCGCATTTTGGTAAGGGCATCGGCCAAATCGGTGGTTTCTTCCGTTTCGGATTTTAGTAAATGTAGTACCAGGCGCAATGCGGTTTTACGGCCAATACCAGGTAATTTTGCTAACTCATCAACGGCACTTTCGATCAGTTTAGAAGGAAAATTCATTCAGAAATATCAGGTTAAACAATGTCGGCAGAAATGCCCCGTTCGTGGATGGCAGTACACATACCTGCTAATTCTTCGAAAGCCCCAACTTTTACAGTGCATTTGCCTTTGTAATGAATAAGATAAGTGCACTGTTCAGCCTGTTCTTGCGAATGATTACAAACCTGAATAAGCGTTTCGATTACGTGCTCAAATGTGTTTACGTCGTCGTTATAAACAACTAAATTACGCAAATCTATATGCTCTTCCAGTAGTAGTATGTCTTCGTCGTGTAATATTTCAGGTGATGTAGGCATAACAAAAATTTACGAGATTTAGCTAAATGGTTTAAGTAATGTTTGGTAACATATACCAAATTAACCCCTGCAATTTGGTATATACCTGCATTTTAACTTTTTGGATTTCTAAAAATCAAAAATATTAATAATATACCAATTAACACGCAAAGAACTTTTCCAGTCCGGGAAATTGTCTTACTTAAGTAGATATATAAAAAAATATAACAAGAAAAACCTGTAATTCATTCCGAATTAAACCATATAATATTGTTTCTAATCCATGCCTGCGCCTTCTGCTGAATTTAAAAGAGCTTTAAAAGAATTATCTGAAAAAGAAAAAGAAAACCTGATTTTACGGGCTGTTCGCCGCGATGCGGAGCTTTACGACATGTTGGTTTTTGAACTGCTAGACGATGTAACGATGGAACATCTGCTCGAAGAAACTTCTGAGAAAATTCACGATCTAATGCATACTACTTCCGGTAGGAGCTTTGCGAAAAGTTTAAATAAATCGTTGCGGAAAGCTATAAAAGAAATTGCCCGTTTTAAGCGGATTACCAAAGACGCAAAAGGCGAAGTAGAACTGCATATTTTTTTACTAAAGCTCATCTTCGATAATTTTACTGGTCAGTTCGAGAGTGTGTACCGCAGCTTTTTTGTTACTACCGCCCGATTAACGGTTCGTACCGGCCAGCTTATTCGTAAGAATCTGCACGAAGATTATCAAATAGAATACAAAGCTTACCTCGACGAGTTTCTGGCTCATTTACACGGCCGTAGTAGAAGCCACCAATTAAGTTTTTCTTTGCCCCAGGAGTTTGAACTGGCTTCTGCCTAATTTTTTTTACCGGGTTAAACCAGCCATAACAGTTGATTTACAATTATTTAACTTTCAGACTTCACCTATCCTAAATGTAAAGCAGTTCCGTTTATCAGCCTCAGAAAAAATAAAAAACCGGCGAAGAAAGCTTCGCCGGTTTAATTTTAAATTAACAAGTTTAGATAATTACTTTTTTATTAAGAACGGCCATTTTGTTTGGTCTTGGTTGCTTTGGCCTTAGCTATAGCGGCTGCCCGTTGTTGTTTGTTGTATTGCGATAACTGAAAGCTCGACATATAGCCTACTTCTTTGTTTACCGTCACAATCGACCATCTGTTATTAAACGGCCGCACGAGTGCTACTTCATCGGTTTCGGAAAGAACTTTTAAAATTTCTGTTTCTTTAGATGGTTGCTTGTAAACAGTAAGTTCTTGGTTTCCGCCTTTGTTATTGGCAGATGCAACTACAACCTGAAATAAGATGGCGAGAGATAAAATTGCTTTTTTCATGTCTTATATTGTTTTTGATTATGATGAATGTTTTTTAAGTTGCTTTAGCTTGGTATTGTATTCCTAACTATTCGTTTATTAACGTATGCCAATAAATTTGCAAGCCAAATGCCATTCTTCACAATCTATTTATTATCAACAACTTAATTTTTTACATCTAAAATATTTCTGGTTTTTGTGTACGAAAACGAACATTTACTGTACGATAGTGGAGCAGTGATACAAGTGCGGTACGGATAGAATTAATAGAACTTTTGCGGCTCCTACTATTCCCCGAATAGATACAAATAGGCAGGTTTGGGTAATAAGAGCCCGTTGAAAAAATAAAAATAATAGCCTTCTTAAATACTAAACTTGTCCAAAATTAAGTTTTCACCCTAGTTTACTTACTAAAATGTTGGGCTTTTAAGGTGAGGTAAAGGAGTAAGCTTTAGGATATTTAAGTGTAAGTTACTCTCTTTAAAAAGCTTACCAGAGTACTTGTAACTTACTAAACTATGCTCAGCATGTATGAAACGTTACCACTTATTTGAATTTGAAGATTTATCCTGGTTTCCAGATATTCTGCGGCAAAGCATGATGGATTACCTACGGTTTATGATTAGTAAAATAAGCATATACCAGCCCATTCTACCGCTTATGCAGGAAGCCATGCGACACACTTCAGAACCTGATATTCTGGATTTATGCTCGGGTGGCGGCGGCGGTATTGCCGGTATTCAAAAAGAATTGAGTAAACAATTGGGTTATTCGGTTCATATTACTTTAACGGACAAATTTCCAAATCCACCGGCGTTTGAACTGGTAAAAAAGCAAACAGATGGTGCAATCAGCTATATTGCCGAGCCCATTGATGCCACCAATGTTCCGGGTACATTTACTAATTTCCGGACTATTTTTTCGGCGTTTCATCATTTTAAACCTAGTTTAGCTAAGGCAATTCTGCAAGATGCCGCTCGTAAAAAAGTGCCTATTGGGGTATTTGAAGGTGCAAACAAAAGTTGGCTGGAAATTGCCTTAGTCTTGTTTATATTTCCTTTTATTATTTTAATTGTTACCCCTTTTATTAAACCTTTCCGGTTCAGCCGTTTATTTTTTACTTACCTTATTCCGGTTTTGCCCCTTTGCATTATGTGGGACGGAATGGTTTCCATTCTTCGTTTATATTCGCCCGAGATGCTCTGGCAATTAACGCGGAATATTTCTTCTGAAAATTATACCTGGCAAGCGGGCAAAGCGCGGCATTGGAGTGGTTCAAAAGTTATTTACCTGATTGGCTATCCGGATTAAATTACTTGTTATAAGTGATAAGGTAGACTTTAAGTAAATTGATTTTACTTTATAAATTAATGATAGATCAAGCTTCTAGGAAAAATGTAATCCTGGGCATTTATAAAGTCGAAACTTTTAACTTGACTACTTATAACCAGTTGCCTTTCAACTTTAAAACTTTCCAACTGGCAGTCTGTAACCTGCAATATTTAACCTAAAATTTTCAAATGGCTGATGCTTTCAAATTAATGCGAATTCCTTTTTCGGTGTTTTTAATGCCCGTTTATTGGTTTGCTTTAAGCGTTTTACCAACTTTTAATTCTATTAAGGCAGGATGGGTTTTTGTTATCTTACATTTATTGGTTTATCCGGCTAGCAATGGATATAATTCTTATTTTGATAAAGATGAAGGTAGTATTGGCGGCTTAAAACATCCACCGAAGGTTACTCAAAAATTATTCTGGCTTGTTCTGCTTTTTGATTTTCTGGCAGTTACCTGCTCTTTTTTGTTTGTATCGCTGGAGTTTACCTCCGGAATTTTCATTTATTTGCTGGTATCCAAAGCGTATAGTTACGATAAAATCCGGTTAAAGAAATATCCTGTTATCAGTACTTTAGTGGTGATCTTTTTTCAAGGATTCTTTACTTTTATAATAGTGCAATTAGGTAGCGCTGCCACACCTAACCAAATAATGCAACCATCCAATTTAATTTTTGCTTTTGTAAGCACCTTGTTTTTATGTGGTTCTTACCCGCTTACGCAAGTATACCAACATCACGAAGATGCCTCACGCGGCGATCGTACTTTAAGTCTGTATTTAGGTATAAAAGGTACTTTCATATTTTCAGCCGTAAGTTTACTGGTTGGAGCCAGCTTACTAATCTGGAATTACCTTACTACCAATCATGTTAGTAATATTTATATTTTCTTAATCTGTACGGGTCCGGTGTTATTTATTTTTAGTAGCTGGTTTTGGCAAGTAAATAAAGATACAACAGCCGCCAATTTTGAAAATACCATGCGCATGAACAAAGTCTCTTCGATTAGTTTGAGTTTAGCTTTTATTTTAATATTACTATTTACTAAACTAAGTTTAAGTCTTTAAAACTTTAAAGTAATTTCACCAATAAAACAACAAAGCCCCGGCAGAAGAATCTGCCGGGGCTTTTTATATTGAAATCAGGATAGTTTAACTATTCATTGAAATCAAAAACTCGTCGTTGTCTTTTGTGCCTTTCATCCGATCTTTCAGGAACTCCATTGCTTCTACCGAGTTCATATCTGACATAAACTTGCGCAAAATCCAAACGCGGTTTAATTCGTCTTTGTCCATTAACAAATCTTCGCGACGTGTACCCGAAGCCGGCACATCAATAGCAGGATAAATACGTTTGTTGGCCAATTTACGATCCAACTGTAATTCCATGTTACCAGTACCTTTAAACTCTTCAAAAATAACTTCGTCCATTTTAGAGCCGGTATCAATTAGGGCAGTAGCAATAATAGTTAAAGAACCACCATTTTCTACGTTACGGGCTGCTCCAAAGAAACGCTTAGGTTTATGCAATGCATTGGCATCTACCCCACCCGATAAAATTTTACCTGAGCTTGGTACTACGGTGTTATACGCCCGGGCTAAACGAGTAATAGAATCCAATAATATTACTACATCGTGGCCGCATTCTACCATGCGCTTGGCTTTATCTAAAACAATGCTCGAAATTTTTACGTGTCGTTCCGCTGTTTCATCAAAAGTAGAAGCAATTACTTCGGCATTTACGCTACGGGCCATGTCGGTAACTTCTTCCGGACGTTCGTCAATCAGCAAAATCATCAGGTAAACTTCCGGATGATTTTCGGAAATAGCATTAGCTATTTCTTTCAATAATACAGTTTTACCCGTTTTAGGCTGGGCCACAATCATACCCCGTTGGCCTTTACCAATGGGCGCAAATAAATCCATAATCCGGGTAGAATATTGGCTGGCTCTGGTGGTCAGCTTTAACCGTTCTTCCGGGAAAAGGGGCGTTAAATGCTGGAAGGGTATCCGATCGCGAATTTCTTCGGTAGTACGGCCGTTAATTGAATCTACTTTTAATAAAGCAAAGTACTTTTCTCCTTCTTTCGGCGGCCGAATTTGTCCTTTAACAGTATCGCCGGTTTTTAAGGCAAATAATTTAATCTGCGAAGGCGAAACATAAATATCATCGGGGCTAGCCAGGTAATTATAATACGTAGACCGCAAGAAACCATAACCATCCTGCATTAACTCTAATACCCCTTCGTTTACAATAACTCCATCAAATTCTTTAAAGTTGTTATTGTTGATGCTATTATTGGATTGCTGATTGGGATTAGGTTTCCGTTGTTGCTGGTTATTATCGCGGTTATCGCGCGGTTGGTCCCGAATAAGCTCTCTGTTATCCCGATTTGGTTGTGTTTGCGGTTCCCGGTTAGATTCCCGGAATTCGCGGGGTTGTGGCGTCGGATTAACTTCCCGGGGCTCACGGGCAGGTGCGGGAGCTGGCTCCCGCGTAAGGGTTGCTGGTTCTCTAACTTCGCGTAAGGCAGTAACCGCTTCGCGTTCTTCACGGGGCTTCGGCTGTTCCCGAGCAGGCTCCCGATTTTCTCGGGGAGGCGTTATTTCTTGATTATCGCGAGCCGTTCCATTTTGCCGTTCCCGGATAGGTACAATTTCCCGGACTGGGGTTACTTCCTCGGGAACTGCAACTTCCGGAACAGGTTTAGGTTCTGGTACTGGTGTTTCGCGATTCTGATTCTCCTGATTATTCGTATTTACTCGTTCCGGATTAGTGGTAGTAGTAGTTGTGGCAGTCCGGATCCGGGGCTCGCGGCGAGTAGCTGGGCGACGCACGGGTGCTTCGGGCTGCGTAGCGGTAACTTCCGGACCGGTTGCTAAAGCTACGGCTGGTTCAGGAGTTAATTCCGGCGTGGGCTTCGCTGCAAAATCTATTTGACCTTGATTAGCGGGTACAGGAACCGCTTCTGCTACTGCTACGGGTTGATTACGAGCGGGCGTCTTATATTTTTTGGGAAGTTTTTCGGGGGGGGTGATTGCTTGCTGATCTAATATTTTATAGATAAGGTCTTGTTTACTTAAACGGTTAAAGCTTGTAACACCAAGCCCTTCAGCAATCTCTTTTAGCTCTGAAAGAAGTCTATCTTTCAACTCTTCAATATTGTACATATAAGGTTAAGAATTTTAACAAAATTTTATGGTTCTCAGGATGCGGGCAGCAACAGGAGATAGATTTAAGGAAAACCTGATTATTTTTTATTCGATTGAGTGAACCAGGAAACTAGGTTCGTTTAATTAGCCTTGCAATGTTATAGCAATGTTAATTAATTAGCAAATGTTAAGGTATATTTTATTTTATATGTTTTCAAGAACTTTGAAATATTTTTATTTACTACGCGCTTAATTCAAAAAAGTATAATTTTACACCGATATAAAACGAAAAAAATGCTGCAATTATCGGTTTTAAGAGAGCAAACAGAATTAGTACTGGCTGGTTTAACAAAAAAAAACTATAAAAACGCCGTTCAGGAAGTTCAAACTATTTTAGATCTGGACAACCAACGCCGTAGCCAGCAGGCCCGGCACGATGAAGAACAAGCTCGAGCAAACAGTCTAGCCCGTGAAATTGGTGCGCTAATGAAAAGCGGCCAGAAAGAAAAAGCGGAAGCTTTGAAAGCAGAAACAGCCGCTCTTAAGATTACAACTAAAAATCTGGCGGAAGAGTTGTCAGAAATTGAAAAAAAATTACAAAATGTGCTGGTAAAGTTGCCCAACCTGCCTCATAACAGCGTACCTGAAGGTAAAACGCCCGAAGATAACGAAATTGTATACCAACACGGAAAAATTCCGACTTTATCTTCGGATGCATTACCGCATTGGGAGCTCATAAAAAAATATGATATTATTGATTTTGAGTTAGGTAACAAAATAACCGGGGCAGGTTTTCCGGTTTACAAAAAACAAGGTGCCCGTTTGCAACGAGCTTTAATTAACTTCTTTCTGGATCAAGCTTTAAATGCGGGCTATACCGAAATTCAACCTCCTATTTTAGTAAACGAAGCTTCTGGTTATGGTACCGGCCAACTGCCCGATAAAGACGGACAAATGTACCACGCTACGGAAGATAATTATTATTTAATTCCGACAGCAGAAGTGCCGATTACTAACTTATACCGCGACGAAATTATTGCGGCTGATAAATTACCTGTTCGCAATGCCGGTTATACGCCGTGTTTCCGTCGGGAAGCTGGTTCCTGGGGAGCCGATGTAAGAGGTTTAAATCGTTTGCACCAATTTGATAAGGTAGAAATTGTGCGGATCGAGGAGCCCGATAAATCTTATTCGGCTCTCGATGAAATGAGTCAATACATTCAAGGTTTGCTGCAGAAATTAGAATTACCTTACCGGGTGCTGCGGCTGTGCGGCGGTGATTTAGGTTTTACTTCTGCCTTAACCTATGACATGGAAGTTTTTTCGGCGGCGCAAAACCGGTGGCTGGAAGTAAGTTCCTGCAGTAATTTCGAGACCTATCAGGCCAATCGTTTAAATTTAAGATATAAGCCCGGTGGTGGTAAAACGCTGTTACTACATACTCTAAACGGAAGTGCCTTAGCCCTGCCTCGTATTGTAGCTGCCCTGCTCGAAAATAATCAAACGGCCGAGGGAATTTTATTACCTGAAGTACTACATTCTTACTGTGGCTTCGATAAAATTACTTTTTAGCAAATTTAGTAAATAGAAGATCTCAGCCTGCTTCCTGCTCCGGAAGCAGGCTTTTTTGTTAAAGAATCAAAAGTTAAAATAAATTATTTTTTAAACGCATTACTTTATCAAATAATAAACAAGCGACCTATCCTCTTCGTAAAGCAAACCGTATTTCATCTAAAGTAATTAAAGTAATGGCTGAAGATAATTTTATAAATAAAATAAAACATGAGTGGGAGGTTTTAACGGGAGAAGCCGGAAAAGATAAAACGTTTTGCAGCGAGCAAACTTATGCTGATGAAGCTACTGCACAAATAGCTTATAAGGAGGGGAAAGGTCGCTTGTACACGGTAAATAGCTGGAGTAAACTACCCGGCATAAATTCTACGTTTAAGCTGCATAACACACAAGGACAACCTATCCAGGAAAAACCCGAAAAAGGCTATTTTATTCAAATAATCTTACCAGGAATAACCGTAGAAAATTGGGTGCAAATAGAAGATATTCAAGAAGATGAAAATTCTTCTCAATTTACCGTGCATCCCTGCTCTAACCCTAATAATGGATCAGCGGAAACGCAGCATTTTTTTGTAAAAGAAGCGAGCAGTACTTTTCGGATAGAGCGCCAGGGCAATGTATTACGGGGATACCAAATCGGTAAAAACGAAAAAATCAATAATCAAAATTATCAGGCAGGTAGCCGGTCTTTTCTAAATACCCTTATTGCTGCCGGTGGGTGGGCAGGTTTTCAAGATATTCAATGGGGAAAGTTAACGGACTACCTGGCCGGTAAAGTAGATGTTTGATAAAGATTAGAAGTTCTATTGTCCTATATTAAATAGAACTTCTAATCTTTAATAACTGGCAGATTGCTGATCCGGATAACACCAGACCCAGTACTCTCCTGGTTCAGCGGAGGAAACTACCGGATGTTGGCTATCCTGAAAATGTTTAGTAGCATGCTTGTTCAGTGAGTCGTCACAGCAATGCACTTTACCGCAGGTTTGGCAAACACGTAAATGCACCCAGGTAGAATTGGTTTTTACACATTCTTCGCAGTAGTGTTTATCCGCTGGTTTTAATTCGTTCAGAGCCTGAAGATGAGAACAAAGTTTCTTATTCATTTACTTTTTATCATTTAACATTTATCAGGTACCATTTATCCTTTACTTTTAATGCAATCTAATCTGTGGACTATGGACTATGGTCAGGGGACTAACAATTAATTTTCGGCTAAATACTCGTGAACTAGTTTAATAGCCATAGCTCCTTCACCAACGGCCGAGGCAATCCGGTTCATGGCCCCGGACCGAACATCGCCAGCTGCAAATACTCCGGGGTAGCAGGATTCTAGCGGGAAAGGTTCCCGATCCAATTTCCATTTTTTGCGAAAGTTTTCGTATTTAATTAGCTCCCGGCCTGTTTCAATGTACCCTTTGCCATTGGTCATAAAATCTAGTTTAATACCATCGGTGCAAGGCTTAGCGCCAATAAAGATAAACAGGAAATGCGATTTCACTTTCCAGCACTCCTTCGTTTCCACGTTTTCCAGTAATAATTCTTTCAGGCGACTATCGCCGTGAGCCTCTTTTACTACGGTCCGGTTTAGTAGTTGAATGTTGGGAGTATTGTTAATTTGGTCAATTAAATACTGAGACATGGTTGCCGCTAAACTTTGCCCCCGAATTAAAATATAAACTTTAGCCGCAAATTTAGATAAATACATAGCTGCCTGCCCCGCCGAATTGCCGCCGCCTACTATATAAATATCTTCATCACGGGCAGCTACGGCTTCGGTGGTGGCAGCACCGTAATAAATGCCGGCACCGGTAAAATTATCAATGCCGGCGGCTGGTAATTGCATGTAATCTACACCGGTAGTGAGTACAATACTGCGGGTTTTAATTTGGGTACCATCGGTAAGTACCAGAATTTTGTAGCTGTCTTTTAACTGAATATCTACTACCTCCAGGGGAGCTAAAAATTCTGCACCCAAGCGGGTAGCTTGCGCAATGGCACGACGGGTAAGTTCTGCCCCGGTAAGCCCCGTAGGAAAACCCAGATAATTTTCAATTTTAGAACTAGTTCCGGCCTGGCCACCAGGGGCTCGTCGCTCAACTACTAACGTTTTTAATCCTTCCGATGCTCCATATACTGCTGCAGCTAAACCGGCGGGGCCTGCCCCTATAATTACCACATCGTATAAATTAGCGGCAGCAGTAACGTTTAAGCCAATTTTGGTAGCCACACTTAACAAATCCGGATTTGCTAAATAACTACCATCTTCAAAAAAGAGAGCCGGTAAATTTTTAGCATCCATTTTACTTAAATCCAGTAATTCCTGAGCTTTAGAATTTGTCTGGATATCCAGCCATTGATACGGAATTAAGTTTCCGGCCAGAAAATCTTTAATAAGGTGCGATTGCGGCGACCACTGAAAACCTACCAGTTTAATACCCTGAAAATCTGGTTTAAAATTAATAAGCCAATCATCGAGCAAGTCGTCTAATATAGGATATAATTTTTCTTCGGGTGGGTCCCAAGGCTTCATTAAATAATAATCGAGTTGCACTTTGTTTATGGCCTGAATAGCGGCATTAGTATCAGAATAAGCCGTTAGAAGTACGCGTTTTGCATCGGGATAATTTTCTTTGGCTTGTTCCAGAAAATCAACTCCTTGTAAGCCAGGCATTCGCTGATCCGACAGAAATAAAGCTACCACTTCGCTTTTCAGCTTTAATTCTTTTACTATTTCCAGTGCTTCTTCACCCGACTCCGCGGTTAAAATGCGGTACTCTTTTCGGTATTTTTTACGCAAATCCCGCTCAATTGCCCGCAGTACCTGCGGATCATCGTCGATAACGAATATAATAGGTTGCTTCATTTACCTTTACCCCTAATTAGTAGATGGATTATTATTTCTAGAAAAAATTACTTTGCTAATAAAGGCACAGTTAAACTAATTCTTTCTATATAGTTAAGAATTATTTACAAAAAAAAGCGAACCAGTAAAACACAGCAGAAAAATTGGGAATTATATATTAGTTCTTAAAAGGATTACTAAACAAACTTTTCTTGAGTGCAAAGTTCTAAATTTATGGGTAAGCAAACTTTAAACACGGTTTTGCCGGTTTCTGATTTTACTTTAATAGAACCCTTGTGCTGATTAACAATAATACGTTGCGAAATTTCCAGACCTATGCCGGTGCCCTTTCCTACACCTTTGGTAGTAAAAAACGGTTCAAAAATGCGTTCCTGAATATCCAGCGGAATACCTACTCCATTGTCCTGAAACTCAATTGAGACCATATTTTCGTCAATGGGATCGATATAGGTCCGAATTTTAATTATTCCTTTTGGCGGAACCGCATCAATGGCATTATCGAGTAAGTTGGTCCAGACTTGGTTGAGCTCGCTACCGAAGGCATGGATTTGCGGGATGTTCGTACCAAATTCTTTTACAACCTCAATTTCCTTTATTTTTAATTTATGATTTAAAATTATAAGCGTATTGGTAATGCCTTCGTGTAAATCAATGTTTTGGTACTGCGATTCCTGATCCATGTAAGTATACGCCTTTATGGCCTGAAGGAGAGTGCTGATCCGTTCGGTACTTTGCTTTAATTCCTGCGCTAAAAGGCGCATTTCAATATCTTTGGGCATCCAATGCAGGAAATTAATAATGTGCTCCGGTAACAACTGTTCCGCAAATTCGGCCAGCATGTCGCGGGTTATTCCTACTGATACAAAAACAGAGGCTACATCCCAGGCATCTTCTACCCCTTGCTCTTCGAGCCAATCCAGCAGTTCATCTTCGCGGTCGTTTTTTTCGAGGGTATTTAATTTTAAACCTTCGAGCTGCATTTTTTCATAGAGCGGCAAAAAAGGATCACCGGGTAAGTTTTTTTCTTTAAAAACAACGTCTTTCAACATCTGCGACGAGTGCGTATCAAAAGCTTCCAAAGTATTTAGTAAATTTTGAGATGCTCGTTTCGCCGCCGATGCCGGATTATTTAATTCGTGGGCCAGCCCCGCCGACATAGTGCCCAAGGAAATTAATTTTTCGCGTTGGTTGGTAAGCGTATTTATTTCTTTTGTGCGTTCTGCCATGTTGGCTAAAATTCGTTTGCGCACAATAGAGCAACTGCCCATCATTTCCCAGAATTCATCTTCGTAAATAACAAACAGCTTTACATCTGTTAAAGCAACTGCATTACCGGGGTGCGGGGTTCCGGCCAATAAAGGAACTTCGCCTCCGGTCATGCCGGGTGTAAATTTATTAATGAGTAAGCGTTGCCCGCGTACAATCCGGTAAATTTGCAAAGTACCTTCTAATACTACCACAAACAAACGGGCAGGTTCTCCCTCCTGCCACATAATTTCGCCCCGGCGGTATTCTTTTATTTCACCTACAATATCGCAGCTTAATTGTTCATTGCTTAATCCTTCGAAAAGCGAAATATTACGAAGGGTTTCTAAGGGCAAAGAAATCCGGGGATCTTTCTTCCGGGCAGGCTGGGTTTGTACGGTTTGTTCTTCCATGATTGTTCGCGAAATAGTTTAGGATAAATGAAGTTTAGCCATTAAAGCAGCTGAGCCTGGATCGGAATATACGCCATAAGCATTGACCAGTACGCCTTTGGTGCCATTCTTACCTTCAATGGCGTATAAGATGGTGCTATCTGCCGGATCGGTTGGCCCTTCGAAACGGTAAAATTCCGTGACATTAAAATCCTGCGGATATAACTTTAAATTGATTTCGGCACATTCCAGGCATTCTTGCGCCACGTTAAAATTGTAGGTATAACCCCGTCTTTTTAAATCCTGTAGAGCCTCTACTAAGGTATCAAACTGTTTCATAACTAGTTATCTTATAGCTAAATCAAGTTAGGAAATATTTTTAAGAAACCAGTTGTTTCAAATATAACAAGCAAGTAACCAAGGTGTTTTAAATTTACTAATTCTGAGTAGTGTATTTAATTCAAATAAAATCACCGCGGTTGAAAAGAATGCTACCTCATTCGGATTTATAATTTACTTCTTACAAATTCTTCGCTACTCTGGTTTTATGGTAAATCGCTTAACGCTAACTCTCCGGCAGTAAGCATACGCCGGTATAGATAATAAAGCATTCTGTAATAACTGCTTCAACCAAAGGCACGATTGTAGCAAAAATATTAAGCTGGCTAGAGCCACTATTTTCTGTAAATTGCTGGTACTTTTTGATCACCTAAATTCTACTTTATGATTGTAAAAGCCGGGCCGGTGCAGGCATTTTATGAAAAAGGTTTTCTGCGGTATATACAAACAGCAGGGCACGAAACAGTACGGATGATTTATTTTGCGATACGTGATCAGGATTGGCAAACCATACCGGGCACCCTTTCCGATGAACATATCCAAACTACAGAAGATACTTTTACCATTAGTTATACCTACCACCTGAACCACGAAGATATTCAAATGGAGTGGCGGGCTAAAATTAATGGTCAACCAGACGGCACTATAACCTTCGATCTTTATGGCTTGGCTAAGAGCAACTTTTTAAGGAATCGGGCGGGTTTTTGCGTGTTGCATCCCATTACCGGAGTAAGCGGGCAAGCTTGCCGGTTAGAACATCCGGATAACAGTTTTACGTACAGCACCTTTCCTAATTTTATTAGTCCGAACCAGCCCTTTCTTGATTTAACGGCTATGGAGTGGCCGGTTGGTGAACAAGGATTAGCCCGCCTGGAATTTAGCGGAGATATTTTTGAAACCGAAGACCAACGTAACTGGTCCGATGCTTCTTTTAAGACGTATTGCACGCCTTTAAGTAAGCCCATTCCGGCGCAGGTAAATTCCGGCGACGAAATAAAACAACAAGTTATTTTCCGGTTGGTCAAGCCCGTACCAGCGGCGGAGGCGCGCACCAAACCCGTTTCGCAGATTTACCTTCAATCGCAGCCCGTATCTTTTCCTGAAATAGGTTTAGGTTTAAATGCAACTAATTCAGATCTTACTTCAAATGAATCAGATTTTTTGCAACGATTAGGGTTAAAGCACCTTCGGACCGATATTTTCCTAAATCAGGCTAGTTGGTTAGATCAACTTAAAAGAGCCATTCGCCAGAGCAGCGCCTTGAATATTCCTTTAGAACTGGCTTTATTTTTCGGGGAAGATGCAGCCCAGGAGGTTAACCAGTTTTTAAATTTTATTCAATTACAGGAAGTACAATTGAAAAGCATTTTACTTTTTGAAGCTGCTAGTCGTTATACCACGGATAATTTATTGCAAAAAGTAGCTTTGGCTATTCGTACTGTTTATCCAGGAGTGCTGCTGGGTGGTGGTAGCGATGCGAACTTTACTGAATTTAACCGGCATCCTTTTACGTTTACCTCCACTAATTTTATAACATACGCCATTAACCCGCAGGTACATGCCTTTGATGATTTAACCTTAATTGAAAATACCGCAGCACAGGCCGATACCGTTAAAACCGCTCAGCACATTGCCGGTAAGCGCCCAATTTATATTACGCCGGTTACATTACAACCTCGTTTAAACGAAGAAACGGCATCAGACCAAACAAAATTTACTAATTCCTTTGATCCGCGGCAGCCAACTGATTTTATTGCCGGCTGGACTTTAGCAAGTCTCAAATATTTAACTGAAGCAGGAGCTGCCTCCATTACCTATTTCGAAACTACTGGCCCTCGCGGCATTTACCAGGAAGATCATCCTTTTGCCGTAGGACATTTATTATACTATATACTTTCTTTTAAACCAACGCAGGTTTTACCCACTACTTATCCGGAGCCTTTAAAAGTAACCCCTCTCCTATTAACCAAAGAAGCGGCCGCCTGCCTGATTGTAACTAATCATACTGCCGAACCACAGTCGGTAATACTACCAGAAAATTTTACGGTGCATACGCATACAATCATTGGCAATAATACCGGTAAAACTTCTTACCCTAATTATATACCAGGCGCTCCATTAACTCTTTCGGCTTTTCAAACAATTGCTTTAGATGGTGTATTACTCTAATTTTGATTTTCTCTGTTGCTTTTTATTATGAAATGAAATTAAATTATCAAATCGACTGGAAAAGGAGAGTCAATAATTTTTTTAGTAATAAGTAAGCAGAACAGCAAACTGCCGGACAGATAATCTTTAGAATTAACATGACAATTCATAACTTAAAACCAAACGAACGCGAAGTAGTAAAACTGACCAACTACTTTAGTAAACGGGCGGAGAAACTTGTTAAACTAGGTAAACTTAGTCCGGAGCACCAGCAGGTTTCCGAATCGTGTACCAAACTGGCTGACCAAATTTTTGCGAATGCGGCTGCTCGCGAAGCTATTTTAGAGAAGCGCGCCAAGCTGCGTAAAATTGTACAAGACCATGCTACTTGTCCGCAATGCCACAAAAATACTTATTTAAAATTAACGGGTACTGTCCGGAACGAAAAAGGTTGGCAATCGAATAAATATAAGTGTCGGCGCTGCAACGTGCAGTTCGTCTGGAACCGTCCGAATAATCCCTGGGATATGGTGCTTTTTATGGAAGATTACGTAGCGGAGTTAAACGCCAATATTTTAAATGAAGAATTGCCCGAAGAAGTCCGGCAACATTCGCAGGTGGTAGTAGAACAATTAAAACAAAACATTTTCCAATTACAGCCGGTTTTAACGCAGTCTGACGAAGAATTTACGCAAATGAACCAGCGCGACGAAGAAATGACGCAATTATTGCAAAATTTTAAAAGCTATTTACAGATTGAAAAAATAAAAATGGAATCGTGGCAAATAGATTAATTACATTTACGTATTAATATTAACCAAGCCTTCGGTTATGAACGAAGGCTTTTTATTTTTTGATAATAGAGTCTGGATTTTTTATGATTTTAGAAGCTTTAAAAGCTAGAACTGCCACCAGCCACCGTAATGTAGAAGCTAGTCCTTTAATGCAACCCATTGCTAACCGTACGTTAACTCCGGAAAATTACACGCAGATTTTGCGTAAGTTTTACGGTTTTTTTCAGCCTTTAGAAAACGCCATTCACCATGTAGCTGGTTTAGAATATTACCTTCCCGACTTAGCTACCCGAAGAAAAGCTGCCAGTATTTTGCAGGATTTGCGGGCTATTCACCAGGAAAATATTGTGCTTGCTACCTTACCCCTTTGCCCCGATGTACCCATTATTTCTGATTTTAATGGTGCTTTAGGTGCTTTGTACGTAATGGAGGGCTCAACATTAGGAGGAAAGTTTATTTCCAAAATTGTGTATGAAACTTTAGGTTTTACTCCCGAAAACGGAATCGCTTTTTTTAACGGCTACGGTACGCAAACCGGTCCTAAGTGGAAGGCCTTCCAGGAAGCTTTAAGGCGTTATACTTCCACTTCTACCCAGGAAGAAGCAATTGTAAATTCTGCCACCTGTACTTTTCAAAAATTAGAAGTTTGGTTTAATAATTAATTATAAATTTTAAATGGATATACCCACCAGTAAAAATTACGATTCGGAGTTTTGCGGCAGTTTACCCCTGCATTTTATAAACCTGGTGCAACCACACGGTTTTATTATGGTGGTGCAAAAAGAAACCTTTTTAATCCGGCAAATCAGCGAGAATGTAATTGATTTACTAGGAACAACGCCTACCGAATTACTTAACCGAAATTTGGCCGATATTATTTTGCCGGAACAAATGGAGGTTATTCGTCGCAAAACACAGCAATGGAATATTGAAGACCGGATACCGGAAAATGTTTCTTTTACTATCAATAACGCGGAGCAAAAGTTTAGTGCCGTTATTCATACCAAAGAGAACTATATTTTATTGGAACTTGAGCCCAACGTTTCGCCGGTGACTAGCAGCGAGCTGGATTTTGTGCACATTTACCAGGAAATCATGTTTATTTTAGCGGCCTTCAAAAAAGCCGACTCTATTCAGAAGTTGAGCCAGATTGCCGTATCGGAAATTAAGAAATTATCTGGCTTTGACCGGGTAATGATTTACCAGTTCGATAAAAACTGGAACGGCAGCGTTTTGGCCGAAGCCTTGGAGCCCGACATGCAGCCTTATTTAAATTTATGCTTTCCAGCCTCGGATGTTCCTCGCAACGCACGTGATTTATATTTAAAGAATTCGTTCCGCCTGATACCTAACCGGGAATACACGCCAGCCCGGTTGGTACCGGTTTTAAATCCCATATCTTCTAATTTCACCGATTTGTCGGATTGTAATTTGCGCAGCGTGGCTAATGTGCACTTGCAATATCTAAAAAATATGGGAGTACAAGCTTCTATGTCCACTCCTATTGTTAAAGATAATGTGCTTTGGGGTTTAATTTCCTGCCATCATAAAACGCCTAAAAACCTCTCGTTCGAGATGCGCTCGGCTTTTGTTTTATTATCATCTATTATTTCGGCGCAGGTTGTAGCCAAAGAAAACGAATACAGCTTAGGGCAGATAAATAGTTTAAACGATATTTTTACAAGGCTATTAGCCCAGATGTACAACGAGCAAGATTTCAGGCAGGGCTTAGTTCGGGGAGCTTATACCTTAAATCAGTTATTTACAAGTTCGGGAGCAGCTGTAGTGTTAGATGGCGAAATTAAGAAAGTAGGTAAAACACCCACCAACGAAGAAATTAAAAGTATTGTGCATTGGCTGCAACGGTCCCGGGTTAATAAAATACATACTACCGAAAACTTAGCCCAAGCTTTAGAACCTGCCGTTAACTATAAAGAGGTAGCGAGTGGCTTAATTGCGCTTCCTATTGCGCTGGAAAGAGGCGATTATATTTTAGGTTTCCGGGAAGAAATGGTTCAGACGATAAGCTGGGGCGGCAATCCTAACCAGGCCATTACCATGGAACCGGATGGAAAAACTTACCACCCGCGTAATTCATTTGCCGTTTGGCAGGAACAGGTAAAACATACTTCCTTACCCTGGTCGGAGCAAGACGTACACGTGGCCGAGCAATTGCGCATTGCCGTTTTAGAACGCATTGTGAGGGATACTCACTAAAAAATTTTGCTATTAGATTATATGTTCTAACTAAGAGTATTTTATTAGAACTTGTTATTTTAAGGTAATTATAATAAATTAAATATAGATTTTTACGCAACTATAAATTTCAGATAATCAAATTTTCAGCGTCAAAATCTTAATTTTAGGCCAACTTAAATCTTTAGTAGAGTGGTAATCAGCTGCAAATTGCAAAATAGGATCATGGCAAAGCTGCTTATCTTGGCTACTATTTGATTTATAGTTAATGGCTTCGGCAGAACAGAATGGAAATAGAATCAACAAGCAACAGCTTACTTTCCGAATCGCTATACCAACCACGCGAGTTAGTTTCCCGAGCCCGGACAACCGATTTTTTTGTAGTAGCCATTGGTGCTTCTGCCGGTGGATTAGATGCTATCAACGAATTTTTCGACCATTTACCCTCTAATACCGAAGCTGCATTTGTTATAATTCAACACCTTTCGCCTACGCATAAAAGCTTAATGCCCGAATTGCTGACGAAGCATACTACTATGCCTATTTCGGAGGCGCGCGAAGGTTTAATGCTGCAGCCTAATTCCATTTACCTAATTCCGAATAAAAATACCCTTACCATACAGCAAGGCAAACTGAGGTTAGCCGAAAAAAATCAAAACCCGGTACCTAACCTGGCTATTGATACTTTTCTGCATTCTTTGGCTACCGATAAGGGCAGCAAAAGTGTAGCTGTAATTTTATCTGGAACCGGCAGCGATGGTACCCGTGGTTTAGAGGCTATAAAGTCGGCGGGTGGAATAGTAGTGGTACAGGACCCCGTTACGGCTCACTTTGATGGTATGCCCAATAGTGCTATTGCTACCGGATTAGCAGATGCCGTGTTGGCTCCTCCTCAAATGGCAACTTATCTTATAAATTACTTTGAAAATAATTCCAATTTACCAGGTACCCTTACTGATGATACTTCTTTAAAAAGTAATTCCGTACTGGAAGCAATTCTGGAATATGCCAAAGATTCCTGTGGCCTCGATTTCACCTCGTATAAACGGCCTACTCTGTCCCGCAGGGTTGCGAAAAGAATGCAGGAAATTAACTTCGATTCGTACGATAAGTATCTGGCCTATTTAAAAGAAACGCCCTCGGAAATACAACATTTATGCGGAGATTTCTTAATTAATGTTACGCGTTTTTTTCGCGACGAACGTGCTTTTGCCCTACTTGAAGAAAAAGTAATCCCAGAATTAATACGGACTAAAAATAAGGACGAAGGAATTAAAATATGGGTGGCAGGTTGCAGCACCGGCGAAGAACCGTATTCGCTGGCCATGTTGGTCGATACTTACTTAACCAAGCATAAAATTTACTTACCGGTAAAAATATTCGCTACCGATGTAGATAAAGAAGTTATTCAGATTGCTTCGCGTGGTATTTATCCCGAAAGTATAACCCAGGTGTTGCCGCCGCCAATGTTGGCTAAGTATTTTGTGCGCCGCAGCAACGATTATATTGTGTGTGAACCCATCCGCAAAATGATCATTTTTGCGCACCACGATGTAGGTAAAGATGCCCCATTTAGTAAAGTAGATTTAATAAGTTGCCGCAACATGCTTATATACATGGACGGCAGCTTGCAACATAAAGTACTACAAGCTTTTCATTTTGCGCTAAACATAGGGGGATTTTTATTTCTGGGTCCTAGTGAGAATTTAGGCGCTTTAAAGCATTATTTCGCCGAAATAAGCCGTAAATGGAAAATATTTAAAAATCTGGAAGCTTCGCGCAAAACGTTGCCCCAAAATATAATGGTGCGCCAATTACAAGTTGATTCGCGAATTCCTGAACCTTCCAAGAATAAAAGAAATAAACAAAGTATTCAGCAACATATAGGCGATATTTTTAATAGTACTCTGGTAGAAGAATATAATTACGCCGGAATTTGCATCGACGAAAACTATCGGCTGTTGCACGCTATTGGCGATTACAAAAAATACTTAGACTTGCCCGATTGGCAATTGCAATTTAGTTTAACTAAAATGGTTCCCGAAGATTTGGCTGTAACACTGGGTGCTTCTATTAGAAAAGTAGCAAAAACCAATCAAAAAGCTATTTTACGAAACGTAAAGCTAACCCGTAATGGCTCCTCGCAAATAATTAATATTGTAATCAAACCATTTTTGGGAGGCGAATACAACGAGCGGTTTTTATTTGTTTTATTTTCGGAAGCTATCCTGCCTAAAAATCAAAAGGCAAGAACGCAACATATTTCTGCTTCGAACCACCATGAGCAAATTATTGCTTTAGAACAAGAGCTTAATGAAACTAAGGAAAACTTATACTCTACTTTTGAAGAACTAGAAGTATCAAACGAAGAGCTGCAATCGAATAATGAGGAATTACTCTCGGCTAACGAAGAACTACAAAGCACCAACGAGGAACTACAATCGTTAAACGAAGAGTTGCATACCGTTAACACCGAACATCAACAAAAAATCAAAGAGTTAATTGAATTAAACGAAGATCTGGATAATTATTTCCGCAATGCCGATATCGGACAAATGTTTGTGGATCAACAACTAACTATAAGGAAGTTTACTCCTGCAATTATTAACCAGATTAATTTAATTCCGAGCGACATTGGTCGGCCGCTTGCTCATTTCTCCAATAATTTATTATATAATCATTTTATTGAAGATATTCAAACGGTAATAGATACCGGTAACCGCATTGAAAAAGAAATTCAAATAAGGAATGGCAGTTATTATTTGATGCGCCTGGCTCCTTATTTAAAACAAACCAATAAATTAGACGGTGTAGTTATAACCTTTGTAGACGTAACCCTATTAAAAAATTTAAATAATACTCTTCAGGGTATTTTAAACAGTTCCATTAATGGTATTGCTGCTTTAAAAGCAATTAGAAGCTCCGATAATCAAATTATTGATTTTGAATGGAGCATGGCCAATGAGGCTTTTGGCCGTTTATTAAAGAAAGATCCCATGCAATTTCCTGGCAAAAGTTTACTCACCGAAATGCCGGGCATGAAAAAGAGTCGATTATTTAATCGTTTTGTACAAGTAGTAAACACCGGCGAATTACTAAATTTTGAACATTACTACGAATATGATGAACTGGAGAGTTGGTTCCATACAGTAGCCACTAAAGTAGAAGATGGACTAACTGTTACATTTGCTGATATTACCGAGAAAAAAATAGCCGAGCAAAAATTATTATCGGCTTACCAGGAATTGCAGTCAGCGGAAGAAAATCTTAAAAAATTAAACAACCAATTAGAAGAACGTATTGGCGCACGTACCCGGGAACTATCAGCGAGTGAAGAGCGCTTCCGGCTTATTTCTCTAGCCACCAACGATGTTATCTGGGATTGGACCATGATGAACAACAAGGTATGGTGGAATGAAGGTTTTAAAACGATGTTCGATTATACTTCGGAACAAATAGAGCCTGGGGTAGAATCGTGGTTTGATCGCATTCATCCCGAAGACAAAGATCGGATTATAAGTAGTTTAAACGATGCCATCAATAGCAGCCAAGAGCAATGGTCGGCCGAATACCGCTTCCGGAAAGCCGATGATTCGTATGCTTATGTTTTTAACCGGGCGTTTATCATCTTAAACGAAAACCGAATTCCTTACCGGATGTTGGGTTCATTAATTGATTTAACTAATTTAAAGTTAGCGCAGGAAGAACTGCGTAAAACTAATGTAAACCTACTGCGCATTAATAACGATTTAGATAATTTTGTTTATACCGCCTCGCACGACTTAAAATCACCAATCTCCAACATAGAAGGCTTGTTGTACCATCTGGAATTGGAGTTGGAAAATGCCGATGACCATATTCTGGAAATTCTGAGTCATATCAAGAAGTCCGTCGATCGGTTTAAAGCTACCATTAAAGACCTGGCAGAAATTACCAAAGCCGAAAAGTTGGATGCAGATGATGTGGCGGAGGTAAACATAGAAGATTTGGTGGAAGATATTAAGCTTAGCATCAATAACTTAATCGAAGAATCAGATGCTGTTATAGAAATTAACTGCCAGGAGTGCCCCACCATCAAATTTTCTAAAACCAACTTACGAAGTATTTTATACAACTTAATTAGTAATTCTATTAAATACCGCGACCCAGATCGACCATTGCTCATCCGAATAGCGACGGAGAAAACAAAGGATCATGCTATTTTAACGGTTAAGGATAACGGATTAGGAATTGAAGAAGCACAGCAATCTAAGTTATTTGGCATGTTTAAACGGTTCCACAACCACGTAGAAGGTTCGGGAGTAGGTCTTTATATTGTTAATAAAATTGTAAAAAATGCCGATGGCAAAATTGAAGTGTTTAGTAAACCAAACCAAGGTACTACTTTCAAAATATTACTAAAAAGTGAGTTAGATAGTTAAAAATAAAAAGGACACTTCTAAATGTGCCCTTTTTATTTTTAACTCCTATTTTATTCTTCTTATTCCGTTACTTCGCGTTCTTCGAGGTAAGCCCACATGGCATCTTCATTTGCCCCAATCAACACAGCGTATATCATCATTATGGTGTAAACACCGGCCATAAGAATACTTAATGGAACACTAAATACAAAGGAAAACAAAGTAGTAACCATCGGATTCAGTTTGGTTTCCATTTTGGTTGAAGCATACAGAAAGAAAAGCAGATTAAAACCTATCGAAATGGCCACCACATTAATTATTTCCAGCATAGACATATATTTTTAAAAGTATAGTATCCAAATAAGCATGGTACTGTAATTCTTGAATCAGCTTTTTAAAATTTGTTTACATCCGAAATTTAAAAAATAAATTTTTAACTACAGAAACAAAAAAAACTCCTTTGCGTAAAGTGCAACTTTTTTATTAAAATAGTTACTTATCCCAACTTGTATGTAGAGCTCCTAATTGCATTATATAATAAGTAGTTCAGGATTACCAAATACTTCAATTACTCTTATTACTTAAAGGTATTTTGCTTTATCATTACCTTGTGGCATTTCTCTAAGGCTTACCGTCAGGTTCTTCTATAATACTAACTTTTATTAGCAAACAAGCTGTATAGGTTCACATACGCCTGATTTACTAATTTTTTTAGCTTATAGTAGCTGTTTTTAGCTAAAATTTTTATCTTAGCTTCATGGAAGAGCCAGAATATTTAAAAGGTCGGGGTGCCCAATTTAATCCGGCTAATCGTTTCCGGAAGAATGAATACGTTACAGAACACCTGGAAGGATTAGATGAGCCATTTCTGCAAAACTCTAAAACCGAGTTTTTTTCTGAGTCGCCTAAAAAGATTATTAACAAGATAGAAAGTCCGGATTTAGGACTTTCCTACTCCATGAATCCTTACCAAGGCTGCGAACACGGCTGTATTTATTGTTATGCCCGCAATACGCACGAATATTGGGGTTACAGTGCCGGTTTAGATTTTGAAAGAAAAATTATTATTAAGCATAACGCTCCCGAAACTCTCGCCGCCCAACTCGAACATCCTAAATGGCAGGTATTGCCTCTTATGTTAGCAGGTAATACCGATTGCTACCAACCCATAGAACAAAAAATGCAGCTTACCCGGCGAATGCTGCAGGTGCTGTTAGAATACCGGCACCCGGTAAGTATTATTACCAAAAACTCGCTCATTCTCCGGGATTTAGATATTTTAAAGCAGTTAGATAAATTAAATTTACTTCATGTAAATATTTCGCTCACTACCTTAAACGAAGAACTCCGGCTGCGCCTGGAACCTCGTACTGCGGCAGCGGCTAAACGCTTAAGTGTAATAAAAATATTAAGCAGTGCCGGAATTTCGGTAAATGTAATGTTGGCACCTATTATTCCCGGACTTAACGACCATGAAATACCAGAAATAATGCGGCAAGCCGCTGACCACGGCGCCTCTTCTGCGGCTTATAATATTGTGCGTTTAAACGGATCTATTGGCGATATATTCCGGAATTGGATAGCCACGAATTACCCAGACCGGGCCGAGAAAGTATTAAATCAAATTGCTGCCTGCCACGGCGGAAAAATAAACGATAGCACATTTGGTCGCCGGATGACGGGTGAGGGCCAATGGGCAGAAACCATAGGCAATTTGTTCCGGGTAGCTAAACAAAAGTATATGCAAGGCCGGCAAATGAAACCCTATAACTACCATCTGTTTTGTACTAAAGCCGGCAAACAGCTGAATTTATTTTGATAAGAGCAGGTTTTTGTTTCAGATGGTTAATACTTTTAAAGCTTTATGTAAAGTAAATTTTGGTTTGTTGATGTTTCCATTTGCCACTAAACCATTTACTTAAATTCTCTTTCATTGGGCTTTTATAAGTAAGTAGAATAATTAAAATAATCAATAAAGGATTTCGGTTATATTCTTATTTCCATCCTCCATTTAGTAAAAAATTTGAGTTCGATATTAAACCTTTTGCTTGCATTAAGCTCTAAGTAATAAATTAATGATATTATTACTAAATATGAAAAAGGTATTAATTGCTCTTGCTGTTGGTTTCTTTACTGTTTCTGCATCTTACGCCCAAACAAATAACCAGGTAAACACCGAACAACAGACATTAAAACGCGAACGTGCTACTCCAGAGCAGCGGGCATTGCGTCAAACCAAAATGATGTCGAAATCTTTAGATTTAACTGCTGAACAAGAAGCCCAACTGCAAACATTAAATCTAAAACGATTAAACGAGATGCAAGGCTTAAGGGGTAAATTTAATAGTACGGATGGTTCACAGAATAATGGCTTTAGGAAAGAAGCTAAAGTTCTTCGGGATAATTATGAAACTCAGCTTAAAAGCATTTTAACCACAGAACAATTTACAAAGTACCAGACTCAACGAAAAGAAATGCGGGAGCATGGGTCTCCCAAAATGCGCGAAAGAAATTCATGATAATTTGCGCTAATGAATCATTTTTTTAAACAAAAAAGCAAGCTTTCCGGCTTGCTTTTTTGTTTAAAAAGTTATTTATCTATCAAGTAAATCTTTGCTTTAATTAATATTAAACTTTAAAGAATTTTAAAATGATGATGTAACAGTACAAAGAGATGATTACAAATAATTATTGGCATTCAGCTATTGAACTATAACACATCCTATAATTTAATAGTTTGGCACGGGTGTCTCTTAACTTGATTTTATACTTTGAGCAATCCGTTACGCTTGAGCAAAGCCATTGGAGAAGGCTCTTTACCGCGGAAACGTTTATACAAAATCATAGGAGGTTCACTGCCTCCGGCCGATAATATGTGTTGCTTAAACAAAGTGGCTGTTTGCTTATTAAATACGCCTTTTTCCTGGAAAAACTCAAAGGCATCGGCATCGAGTACTTCCGCCCATTTATAACTGTAATAACCCGAAGAATAACCGCCTTGAAAAATATGCGAAAAAGAACAACTGGTATTAGCTCCCGGTACAAAAGTGAAAATTTCAGTTTCGGCTAACGTTTTGTTTTCAAAAGTAAATACATCTTCTACGGTATTGGCCTGGGTGGTATGCCAGGCTAGATCTAAACGGGCCAAACCAATTTGCCGCAAAGTAGCGTAACCCGACATAAAGTTGGTACTATCCTTAATGCGTTGAATCAGATCATCGGGAATTGGCTCACCGGTTTGGTAATGACGGGCAAATAAATCCAAACTTTCTTTTTCGGTAGTCCAATTCTCAAAAACCTGGGAAGGAAGCTCCACAAAATCCCAATACACGTGCGTACCAGAAAGGCTCGAATAAGTACTATTGGCGAGTAAGCCGTGCAATGCATGACCAAATTCATGAAATAAAGTCCGTACTTCGTTAAAAGTAAGTAAAGCGGGTTTGCTGGAAGTGGGCTTGGTAAAATTACAAACAATTGCTACATGCGGCCGTTGATCGGAGCCGTTAACTTTTTGTTGCGACCGGTAGGAAGTCATCCAGGCACCATTGCGTTTTCCCGGACGGGGAAAGAAATCGCAGTAGAAAATGCCTACGTGCCGTCCTTCTTCATCTTCCACTTCGTACACTTTTACATCCGGATGATAGGTTTCAATTTCGGTATTTTCTTTATACACTAAACCATATAATTTATTAGAAACCGCAAATACCCCTTCAATAACTTTTTCCAGCTGAAAATAAGGTTTCAGAATTTCATCATCAATGGTGAATTTCTCTTTCTTTAATTTTTCTGAATAAAAAGATAAATCCCAACGCTGTAATTCTTCCGGACCATTTATTTGCTTAGCATACGTTGTTAACTCTTCAACTTCCTGCTTAGCTACCGGTTTGGCGTGGATTAATAAATCCTGCAAAAAGTGTTGAACCTTATCGGGGTTTTCGGCCATTCTTTCTTGCAAAACAAAATGGGCATGCGTTTCAAAACCTAATAATTGCGCGCGTTCTTGCCTTAACTTAACAATATCCAGTACTACCGTTTGATTATCATAATCGTTGTTCTGGCACCCCCTTGTGGCATAAGCCTGGTAAAGTTGCCGGCGAAGTTGCCGGTTTCCGGCGTACATCATAAAAGGAATGTAGCTGGGTAAATGCAAGGTAAATAGCCACGAATTTTCTTTACCCGCTTCTAAAGCAGCTTGAGCCGAGGCTTCTCTGACGGATTCCGGAAGTCCTTTTAAATCTTCAGGGTTCGTTACTTCCAGGGAAAACTGATTCGTTTCATGCAGCACATTTTCTCCAAATTCTAAGGACAAACGGGATAGCTGGTTGTCTATTTCGCGTAAACTGCTTTTTTCATTTTCCGATAAATTCGCACCGTTCCGGATAAAGCTTTTATAGGTTTTATCCAGCAAGGTGGCTTCTTCGGCATTTAATGTAAGTTGATTTTTACTTTCGTAAACCTGATTAATCCGCCGGAAAAGTTCTTCGTCTAAGATAATATCGTTGCCGTAGGCAGCTAACATAGGTGAAATTTGCTTGGCCAGTTGCTGCAATTCTGAATTAGTTTCGGCCGCGTTCAGGTTAAAGAAAATACTGGAGATTCTATCGAGCAACTCCCCGCTGCGCTCCAAAGCTACAATGGTATTTTCAAAAGTAGCCGGGGCCGGATTAGTTGTAATTTGCTGTATTTCTTGTTTACCCGTTTGAATAGCTTGCTCTATAGCAGGTAAATAGTGTTCAATATTAATAGATGAAAAAGGAGCCGTATTAAAAGGAGTAGCGAAATGGTTTAAAAGCGGATTCATGAGCTACAATTATATTGTTAAATTTAAATAGTAATAAGGTTTAATTAAGGAATAAACCTACTAATTAAGATCGTAAAATCAAGATTTAGTAGTGCATTCCGGTAAACTCAAGACCTTGTTGCCACCAAATTAATTATATAATTTCAGAGATGCCGCTTTATCTGTAAACTATTATTTTTCTAATTTTATTTTAACTCGGTTCATCTAACTATAATATAATTTTGTTTATACTTTCCTTTCAAATTTATTCGAAAAGAAGCGGAACGTTCATTTCTGCTAAGTAAGGATCCAGACAGGTAGCCTTGGTATAGGTTCGTATTAAACCTACATCTTTTAGATTATATAAAAACCATACTTCGGCATAAAAGCTTCCCAGCCAATAAATATTTATTTTACACCAACCTTTTATTCTATAATGTAGGTAATGCCCCTCTTCCCGAATATACTGCATCTGTTCGGCTAAAGGTAGCGATTCAAATTTTTGTACAGGTAGCATATTTCTTCCATGGTATATAGTAATGGCAGCGTAGTAAGGTCAACATATTAAAAATATATGTAACCTCTAACGAAAATAAATAGATTTCGCTGCCTTTTTATCCTTGTTACTTTTAACTTGCTAAAAACAAAAAAATTAAAATTCCTAGAGTTTAAATAAAAAATACAAGGCTATAATTCCAATAAAGGTGGTTATTAAACCGGCCAAAAACTCGGGTTTACTTTGGGGTAAGGAGCATTCAGCACAGGCAGTCTGTTGAGAGAGGTAGGAACGTCCGCATTTTGCACAAACTCTCCATTCTGTTTTATTTAGTAAAAGTTCAGATTTCATAATGATTTGGTTTAAGGTTTTACACTATTTACACTAACTACTAAGCTGTTATTACACTGAACTTGTTAAATATACAGTTATACTTGTAATTTTCAATTAATTATCTCAGCAAATTATCTATAGAAACTTACAATCACTTGCATTATATAAAAATGCTATAACTCTTAAATGCATATAATTTACTAAACTAATTACAAAAATTAGGAGAATATAACAAATAAATATTAAAAAATAACTATATTTGGCAATAAAGTTGTTTAGCTACTAGTGTATAATAATATTTACTAATAATAGTTAATATAGTATAACTATTATTAAATGAAAACGTACTATATTAATCTAAACATATATAATATTTGAACTATTTATTAAATTCTTTTAACTCTTTTAATTTACTTTCCCTTTGCCTAAATTTATCCTTATGACAAAAGCAGTTTTAAGTTTTGTAGTGGTCCTCTTGTTTAGCACTTTCGGTCAAGCGCAAAATATTCCTTCTTCCGCTGAAAAAAGAATAACCTTACTTACCCGGGTAATGGCTACCGAATTGCAATTGAACGAAGCAGAATATATTAAATTAAGAGCCCTGAATCGGGAAAGAATTTTAAAATCGGATGAGATTGCGGCTATGTACAATAATGACCCCACCCTTGTAGCTGCTAAATTAAAGGAAGTAGAAGTAAATTTTGATAAGAAGTTTACCGCTTTACTTAATTCGGTACAATTAACGGCTTACAAATCTTACAAAGAGACTACTGATTCTAACCTTACCGCCTTACAAGAAGAAAAAACAGTAGATAAAAAAACTAATTCAGCTTCTGCCAGTAAAAAATAAAAAACATTTAACCTTTATATAAAAAAATCCACTCCAACAAGAGTGGCTTTTTAATAGGGTATATTTTCTTACTTAGTTAAAACAACTGCCAACAAAAAGCTTCTTCGTATTGAAGAAGCTTTTTGTTTATTAGAATAATTACCAAATTTTAATTTGTTCACCTGCGGGTTTTACCATTTTATCGCCGGGTTTGCAACCAAAAGCCTCGTAAAATTGCGGCATGTTGGTTAAAGGTCCGTTGGTACGGAAACGACCAGGTGAGTGCGGATCGGTTTGTACTTGCTGGTTAAAATATTGCTCGGTGCCATTTACCCGCCAGATTTGGGCCCACGCTAAAAAGAATCGCTGCTCTGGGGTAAAACCGGCAATTTTGTCTTTATTCTTACCAGCTAATGCTTTTTGCAGTGCCGTATAGGCAATGTTTAAACCACCAATATCGGCCAGGTTTTCGCCCAAGGTTAAGCTACCATTTACTTTAACCGCAGGCAACACTTCGTAGGCCCCGTATTGGTTTACTACCATATCAGCCCGCTTGGTAAATTGGTCGGCATCAGTTTTTGTCCACCAATCTTTCAGGTTTCCTTCGGCATCGTACTGGCGGCCTTGATCGTCGAAGCCATGGGTAATTTCGTGACCTATCACGGCGCCCATACCGCCATAGTTTACCGCATCATCGGCTTTTGGATCAAAAAACGGAGGTTGCATAATACCGGCCGGAAACACAATCTCATTCATGGAAGGATTATAATAAGCATTTACCGTAGGTGGTGTCATGCCCCATTCTGCACGATCGATAGGTTTGCCCAGCTTGTTTACATTATAATTAAAATCAAATTCATTTGCTTGCAGCACATTCGTTACGTAAGATTCCCGACCAACATTCAAGTCCGCATAATCTTTCCATTTATCAGGATAACCAATCTTAACCGCAAAGGCATCTAATTTTACCAAAGCTTGTTTTTTAGTGGTTTCGCTCATCCAATCTAATTGCTGTACGTGCTCCTGAAAAGCATCGCGCAGGTTTTTCACCATTTCCAGAGCCTTGGCTTTTGCTTCGGGGGTAAAAGTTTTTTCTACGTACAACTGTCCCATTGCTTCGCCAATAGCGGCATCGGTGGTGCGCAATACGCGTTTCCAGCGAGGTTGTAAGGCTTTGGTGCCACTAAGTACCTTTCCGTAAAAATTAAAATTTTCTTGTACATAAGCCTGGTTCAGATACGGAGCCGTAGAATGAATTAAATGCCAGCGAAGATACGTTTTCCAATCGCTTAGAGAACTGGTTTTAACCAAGGTGTTTAATTCTTTAAAGAATGCAGGTTGCCCCACAATTACTTCGTTTACGTTCTTAGCTCCCATTAGCGTTAAGAGCAGGTTCCAGTTGGTGGCTGGGGTTTGTTTCTGCAATTGGGCAATGGTCATTTTGTTATAGTTGGCCTGTGGATCGCGCAACTCTACACGAGTGCGGGAAGCTTTGGCAAGCCGAGTTTCCAGGCTCATTACTTTAGTGGCATTCTTTTGCGCCATAGTTGCATCGTCGCCGAGTAGCGTGAACATGTTCTGTAAATGTTTCACGTACTCTGCCCGGATATTTTTAGAACGCTCGTCTTCTTTCAGGTAATAGTCGCGATCGGGTAAACCTAAACCACCCTGGTTTAAAAAGATGGCGTACTCCGTGCTTTTTTTATCATCCTGACCAACATAAAAACTAAACATTCCACTAATGCCGGATTTTTTTAATTGTGCCACGGTGGTCAGCAAACCTTTTGCATCTTTAATGGCTGCAACTTTATCAAAATAAGGCTTCAGCGGGGTTATACCCGATTGTTCAATAGCGGTAGAATCCATGCCAGAACCAAAAAAATCGCCAACTTTTTGCGAGTTACTGCCTTTGGGTGCGGAAGTGTTTGCGGCGGCCTCGGTTAAAATATTGCGCTGTACAGCATAGTTCTTGTCGGCTAGTTCTTCAAAACTGCCCCAACGTCTTTCTGCTGCCGGCACCGGATTATTTTTAATCCAGCCACCATTCGCATACTGAAAGAAATCGGCGCAGGGAGATTGCGTGGTATCGAGGTTTGCCGGATCTAAGCCTACTCCCATATTCATTTTGGGAGTTGAAACAGTAGCCGGGCTAGCGGCAGTGTCGGTGGTAGTGGCCTGCTGCGTAGGAACGGTAGTACTGCAACCAGCCAGATAAAGTCCGGTTAAGGCTAAGGCACCTAGCCGGTAATAGGTTATTGTCATAATTTTTAAAATAAGATGAATTATATAAATATAATAGCAAGATAAGAAGGAAAATTGAATCTGCCGGAATCCGCAGGATAATTGAGAATGCAAAGCAAGAAAACGAATGGAGTAGTATTTTCTTATTAAAGCAATGCTATTACTCTAAATGCAAATACCTAATGATGCTTATCCTGAAGTGGGAGAATTTACTAAACGTATAGCAAAACATTTTTGTAGGATTATCTGGCTCAAATTCTAAGCAGTTCTGTTATTCAGCCGGATGATTACCAAATAACAAACACAAAACTAAAATATCGTGTTAGCACCAGTTTAATGAAAGTAATTTTGCCGATTGTGAAATACGTAGTAGGCAGCGGTTCAAAAATAATTCTTGTAATATGTGTAAATCTGTGATTTATAATAATTCTTTTGCCGGATCCCAGAATAATTTAGCAAAATCAACTACCTGATCATTCTCTATTCGCACTCCTTCCCGCTCCAGACTGGCTTGCATGGCATCCGGTGATTCGAAATGTTGTTTACCGGTAAGCAAACCATTCCGGTTAACTACGCGGTAAGCCGGAATACCGCTCTTGGCGTGCGATGCAATAAGCGCCCAACCCACCATTCTGGCCGAACCTTTACTGCCCAGGTAGCTAGCAATTGCCCCGTAAGAGGTAACCCGCCCTGCCGGAATGAGTTGTACTATTTCGTACACATTCTGAAAAAAGTTTTCGTCTTTTGTCTTAGCCATTATTTGCTTTTAAATCAGGTAAAACTTCCATTAGCTTCTCTACCTATTTTGTTAGGGTAAATTTAAATTTACTTGCCTTAAACTTCAGAATTGAAACAGAATCCAAGGGTAATTTGCGATTAATTTATAAAACTTCTGTATACCTAAGCCGGTTACTATTTTGCGTCTGCACAAAAGGGCTCCTTTTAATAAAATAAAGTCTTATTTGAATCACTAACAATTAAAAATGAGTACTAAAAACAGAGCAATGCAAAACCGGTAGTTAAACTATATGTGGTAAAAAATAATATTAAAATATCTAACTATAATTTAGCGCTTTCGCAAGTAACACTTCTAAAACACTCATGAAAATTAAGTACATTATTTATGCCCTATTAGTTATCGGATTTGCTTCTCTGATAGTTTACCGCATTTCGGCGAATAAAAAGCAAGCGGGCGGCGGACCAATGGGTGCTGGAGGTGGCCGAGGCCCAGGCGGACCAGGAGGAGGAAAAGGCGGAGTAATGCAAGTAGATGGCATAGTAGTAAAACCTCGCGAATTTGCAAACAACCTGGCGGTCACCGGTTCTATCGAAGCCAACGAGCAAGTACAAATCCGCGGACAAGTTTCCGGCTTAATCCGGAGCATAAGTTTTAATGAAGGAAGTAACGTAAAGGCTGGTCAGGTTTTATTAAAAATAGATGATGCTGAGTTACGCGCCCAATTAGCCCAGGCTCAAACCCGGCAAAATCTAGCTTCCGAAAATGCTGAAAGGGCAGCACAATTGTTTAAGAAAGAAGCCATTAGCCGCGAAGAATACGATATTGCTACTGCTGATTACAAAACCTTGCAGGCACAAACTCAGTTAATTCAGGCTCAATTAGATAAAACTACTATTATTGCCCCTTTTTCTGGTCGTATTGGTTTGCGTAATGTATCAGTGGGCGGGTATTTAACTCCCGAAACTATTGTGGCTAACTTAATCAGCACCGACCCGGTGAAAATTGCTTTTTCGGTACCGGAAAAATACGCCAGCCAGGTTAAACCAAATACTAAACTGCAACTATCGGTGGCGGGCAGCAGTAAAAAATATTCGGCTACTGTTTACGCCATAGAGCCAGCCATTGAAGCCAGTACCCGTACCTTACAATTGCGGGCCCGGGCTGCTAATCCTAACGGCGGATTATTACCGGGGTCTTTTGCCAACATTGAGTTTCCGCTAGCCTCTATTCCGGATGCCTTACTCGTGCCCACTCAGGCAATTATTCCCATCCAGAATGGTAAAAAAGTTTTTGTTGCTAAAAACGGCAAAGCGCAGGAAGTAAAAGTAGAAGCTACCACCCGCACCGAAAAAGATATTTTAATAACCTCCGGCCTGCAACCAGGCGATACGGTGTTAACCACTGGAATTATGACTTTGAAACAAGATGCTCCGGTTAAAGTCCGGTTACCCAGAAGTTGATTAAATTATAGCAGAAAATGAGTTTATCTACCACCAGCATAAAGAGACCGGTTTTTACTATTGTAATTAACCTTATTCTGATTTTGTTCGGCGTTATTGGTTATACATTCCTGGGTATCCGGGAGTATCCATCCATCGATCCGGCCATTGTATCGGTTAGTACCAGTTATACAGGTGCCAATGCCGATATTATCGAATCGCAGATTACCGAACCGCTCGAAAAAGCCATAAATTCCATTGATGGTATTCGCAATATTTCATCCTCCAGTAACCAGGGCCGTAGTAACATAAATATTGAGTTTAACCTAGAAAAAAACCTGGAAGAAGCCGCCAACGATGTACGAGATAAAGTATCTCAGGCCATCCGGAGCTTACCCCAGGATATTGATGCGCCACCGGTGGTGTCTAAGGCCGATGCTGACTCGGAATCTATTATTACCATGACGGTACGGAGCGAAACCCGCGACCAATTAGAGTTAAGCGATTACGCAGAAAATGTAATATCACAACGTTTACAGACGATTCCCGGAGTAAGTAGTGTGCAAATCTGGGGGCAGAAAAGATACGCTATGCGTTTATGGTTAGATCCCATGAAACTTGCTTCGTATGGCCTAACCGTAGCAGATGTAAGAGAAGCGCTGAATCGCCAGAACGTAGAATTGCCTTCCGGCAAAGTAAGTGGTTCCAACACAGAGTTAATGGTTAAAACATTAGGCAATCTCTCTACCGAGGAGCAGTTTAATAATTTAATTGTTAAATCAGAAGGAGACAGGATTATCCGGTTCAGCGACTTAGGCCGGGCCGAACTAGGACCCGAAAACCTGGAAACCAAAATGAGCGAATCGGGTATTCCCATGGTTGGATTAGCCATTGTACCCCAGCCGGGTTCTAATTACTTAGAAATCGCGGGCAAGTTTTATGATCAGTTCGAAAAACTAAAGAATGATTTACCCAAAGATTTGCAGCTCGATATAGTAATGGACAACACTTTGTTCATTAAACGATCTGTTATTGAAGTAGCTGAAACCATTTTAATTGCTCTTGTACTAGTAATATTAATTATTTACTTGTTCTTCCGAGATTGGAGTATTGCTTTCCGCCCTTTAATTGATATTCCGGTTTCCTTAATTGCTACTTTCTTTATCATGTACCTGGCCGGGTTTTCGGTGAACGTGTTAACCTTATTGGCGATTGTACTGGCAACAGGTCTGGTAGTGGATGATGGGATTGTAGTAACGGAAAACATCTTCAAGAAAGTAGAAGAAGGTATGTCGCCGATTGAAGCGGCTATTAAAGGCTCCAATGAAATATTCTTAGCTGTTATTTCTATTTCCATTACACTTGCGGCGGTGTTTCTACCAGTTATTTTCCTCGAAGGTTTTGTAGGCCGTTTATTCCGGGAATTTGGGGTTGTAATTGGAGCAGCAGTGCTCATATCGGCCTTTGTTTCTTTAACGCTTACCCCCATGCTGAACGCATACCTGATGAAAAAAGGGGGGCACAAAAAAACGCGGTTTTATAATTTTACCGAACCTTATTTCCAGAAAATGAATTCCGGCTACGCCGAAGCGCTTGGTCGCTTTATGGAAAGGAAATGGTTGAGTTTTCCGATTATTGGCGTTTGCTTGGGCTTAATTGTTTTATTTTATCTGACTTTACAAAAAGAAACTGCTCCTTATGACGACCGTAGCATGTTACGGGTACAAGTTACTGCCCCGGAAGGTGCTTCCTTTGAGTATACAGACCGTTTTATGGAGGAGCTTACTCAACTGGTAAACGATTCTATTCCGGAAAAAGCGGTTAATCTGGTTATTACCTCGCCAGGTTGGGGTGGAGCTGGTTCCGTAAATAATGGTATGATGCGAATGACTTTGATAGACCCTGGCAAACGGGAACGCTCGCAAAAAGACATTGCCGATAAACTAACCCAGCTAACCCGCAAATATCCGGAAGCTCGTACTATGGTTTCGCAACAACCTACTATATCCGTTAATCGGCGAGGCGGACAGCCTATCCAGTACATTATCCAGGCACAGGACTTTAAGAAACTGGAAGAAAAAATTCCGTTGTTTATGGAAGAAGCTAGCAAGGATCCTACTCTTTCGAACCCGGATGTGAATTTGAAATTTAACAAGCCAGAAATTAACATTACCATCGACCGGGAAAAAGCGCAGAGTTTGGGTGTATCCGTAATTGATGTGGCACAAACCCTACAATTATCGCTAAGTGGCCAACGGTTTGCTTACTTTATTATGGGAGGCCGACAATACCAGGTAGTTGGCCAGTTTGACCGAGTTGACCGGGATGATCCTTTAGATTTAACTTCGTTATTTGTACGCAGCAGCACTGGTCAGTTAATTCAACTAGATAACCTGGTTACCTTACAGGAACGTAGCAGTCCACCGCAACTATATCATAACAATCGGTATATGTCGGCTACTATTTCGGCTGGTTTGGCACCGGGCAAAAGTATCGGCGATGGCATTGATGCCATGGACCGTATTGCCGCTAAAGTTCTGGACCCCACCTTTACTACCGACTTAGGAGGCGAATCGCGCGATTTCGTGGAAAGTGGTTCCAATACTGCCTTCGCCTTTGGTTTGGCTTTATTACTTATTTATCTAATTCTGGCGGCTCAGTTCGAAAGCTTTATTGACCCTTTAATTATTATTATTACCGTGCCTTTAGCGGTAGCAGGGGCTATGCTATCGTTGTGGTTATTTGGTCAAACCTGGAATATCTTCAGCCAGATTGGTACCATTATGCTCATAGGCTTGGTTACGAAAAACGGTATTCTGATTGTAGAATTTGCTAATCAGTTAAAAGAAGAAGGAAAATCGAAAGCCGAAGCTATTTTGGAAGCGGCCGAAGCCCGTTTACGGCCTATTTTAATGACTAGTTTAGCCATTGCGTTGGGAGCCTTACCTATTGCCTTAGCTTTAGGAGCGGCGGCTCAAAGCCGTATGGGCATGGGTATAGTAATTGTGGGCGGTACGCTATTTTCTCTTATACTAACTTTATTTGTTATTCCGGCCATTTACGCCATATGGTCGCGGGAATACAAACCAAATCCGGAACTACAACGGGCTAAAGAAATAGAAAGAGAAGTGTTGGAAAGTGTTCACTAATAATTATCCCGGTTACTGCCCGATAAATAACTTTCCCCGGAAGGCCGTTTATATTGGATAGTAACCGGAATCTGTTTTTCTTAAAAGTCTATCAACTAAATTTCGCTACAGTTTAAAATTTGCCAGGTTAATGAGTGAAACCTGCAACCTGTAACTTATAACCATTTACTATGAAGTCTATTTTTGTTTTTCTGGTATGTCTGCTTTCAACATTCATCTTTTTCCCCGGAAAGGCGCAGGATATTTTAAATTTAGAAGATGCCATTCGGATTGCCCTCGAAAAAAATTACGATATAAAATTAGTATCTAATGATTTAGCTATTGATCGCAACAATGTAAGCAGGGCCAATGCCGGTATGGTGCCTTCACTGGGTGCCAATATTACCAATAACAACAATATACAAACGGGTAAGCAAACCCGGCAGACCGGTTTACAGGAATTTAACAATGTTAAAAGCTCAAATACTAGCTACGGGGCCGATCTAAACTGGACCATTTTTGATGGTTTCCGGATGTTTGCCCGCTATGAGCAATTAAAAGAGTTGGAAAAGTTAGGCGACGCCGAATTAAAACAAACCATACTTACTACTTTAGGTGATGTTATTGGTACGTATTATCAATTAGTAAATCAGCAACAGCAATTAAGGGCGTATGACTCGGCCATTATTATTTCGAGGTTGCGGGTACAAACGGCGCAAAACCGGTTTACTATTGGAAAAGCCGCCCGCCTGGAAGTTTTAAATGCCCGCGTAGATTTAAACACTGATACCACTAACCTGGTACAGCAACAGGCTCTTTACCGGAATACTCAAATCCAGCTCAATGAAATTTTAGGCCGTGATGTGAATATCGTTTTTGGAGTACCTAATACTTTACTTATTGACAATAAGTTAGCCCTTGGCTCTTTATCCGATCTGGCTAATCAGCAAAATCCGGCATTAAAAGTAGCTTTGGTAAATAAAAGAATTGCGGAATTAGATTTAAAACAAGTGCGGGCAAACCGCTACCCTAGTTTAGGGGTTACCAGTGGTTACACTTTTAACCAGTCACAATCGGCCCTTGGCTTTGCCACTTCAGCCAATAACCGCGGTTTTAACTATGGCCTTTCCGCTTCCGTCAATATTTTTAATGGGTTCTTACAACGACGAAACGAGCAAAATGCCGAAATTCTCATTCAAAACTCTCAGTTACAATACGAAAAAGCAGATTTAAACATTAAATCACAATTAGCTTCGGCTTACCAATCGTACGTTACCAGTTTAACTTTAGTAACCCTGGAAGAAAATAACCAGAAAATCGCGAAGCAAAATTTAAATATTACTTTAGATAAATACCGCTTGGGCAGCATTGCTCCCGTTGAGTTTCGCGATGCGCAATTAAATTATTTGAATGCCCGGGTTCGGTTTAACAATGCCCAATACGTAGCTAAGTTGGCCGAAATATCCCTGAAAGAAATAGCTGGTGATTTAAATCTATAACCTGAATTCTTCAACTTATTTATAATACTCTCCATCGCCTGAACTTGCCTGTTTAATTAAGTGGGAATAACTTTAGTAAGTTTTACTAGGATATGGGCTGAAACCTGAGTTGGCAGGAAGAAAAACTATTTATTCCACCCTTCTCTTGTCCGTCATCCTGCAAGGATCTAATTAATTCATAGCTATTGCAGGAGCAGTGCCAAATAGTAATTTTTAGGTTGAAGGAGGGATTAACTCGAATTACTTTTCACCGGTTCCTCTTTTCTGCTGGTTAGATACTTGCAAGATGACGGACATGAGGTGAATACGTTAGATGGTCTTACCTGGGATTTAGGTGCGGGACAATCTTGTTTTAGGAACTTGCCAGGTTTGCTTATTCTTTTAATAACGTGAGTTCGATATAAGAATATAATAACAAAAAAGTATACCTGTATTAGTTAAAAGAATTAAATAGTAGAGTTTCCCGTTTATTTTGTCATTCTGGAAGAATCTAACCAGCAAGTAACCGGTTAGATTCTTCCAGAATGACAGAATTTAAAAAGATTAGCTTACTTTTTATGTGGATTTTCTTATCTCGAACTCACGTTTTAATAGATTGTTAAAACTTTAGGGTATAACCCTTTTTACAAAAAGAAAAGCCTGCTTTCATGAAAGCAGGCTTTTCCGTTTGATGTTTATTTTGATTGCTTTATCCGGTGCCAATAATAATTTAACGAATCAGGCATTTGACTGGTATACGGCTGTTGTTTTATCATTTTCTTAATTTGGTTCATCCGGGCAGTCAGCGGAGGGTGCGTACTTAAAAACTCATCCGGCGCTTCGTTTCCAGAGTTTTTTTCTTCTTGCTTTAACCGTTGAAACAACATTACCATTCCCTTCGGATTTATGCGGTTTTGGCGTAGTACGTTAAAACCAAATTCATCAGCCTCCTGTTCTAGTTTACGGCTATACTCCAGTTGCTTCAGCATATCCGCATTTTGAATAACAACGCTGGTTATCCCTGAAACATCCCCTAAAATTAAAGATATAAATAAGTAACTTCCCAAACTTCTAAACAAAGCCCGGGTAGTATGCCGGTTTTGGATGTGACCCGCCTCGTGCCCTAACAGAGCGGCCAGTTCTTCGGGTTTTTGCATGCGATTTAATATACCACTATGCACCATTAAATAACCGCCCGGTAAAGCAAAAGCATTCGGATTATTTTCTTTAATTACCGTAACGTGAAGTTTGTAAGCACTATTTATACGTAGTTGCCGCATAAAACCCCGTACCTCGCGGGTTAGTTCTGGTTCTATTGTAGCTGATTTTGTTATTTGCTGGTGCAGTTGTTTCCCTAGATACTCGTCGGTAGCTTGCGGAATAATACGGGCTACTCTATCTGCTAGTCTGGGTAAGCCCCAGAAATAAAAGCCAAATACTAAAACCAACAAAATCAAGGCGGCTACCCACAACCACCGGGGTATCTTGTTTTCTGATATAATAACCGGAGGTTTATGGTAGGGAATTGGACTATACTGTTTTGCGAATGCTTCTTTAAACCCCGGACTACTTACTTCTAATCTTTGAATGGGATAATCTCCGTAACAAAGGGTAATAGTATCTTGATCGGCGAATAATTCTTTTTGAATACGAAAAGGTTGCCAATAAACAGTAAGCGGCACTGCCTGGTCTGGTACCAGATACGTAATTCGTACCTGGCCCGGATCCAGCATTACCTGGGCAGAATAAGGTCGGGAAGAATTTCCATCGAAATAAGTGCCGGTAAAAGCAGAATTCATACGGCAATTTACTTATACCAAATTCAAATCCAGCATATCGGCTACATCTTCGTAAGTAGCATTTTGGTATTGCTCTTCGGTTTGTACTAAACCATCCGGATCAAAAAAGCCTTCTAATTCAGTATTAGCCAATAAATAACGCAAGGTACGTACCGTTACAAGCGGTGCCCCTAAACCTAAAGTAAAGATTAAAATAAAAAGATTTACTATTTCTAACTTCGCTAATCCCCAACCGGTAATATTAATTTCCAGGTGGGCATACTCGCCATTTTGATGTAAAAAGATATTATTTACTAAATGTTTATAAAGGTCACGCGTCATAAAGAAATAGTATACCCCAAGAGTCAGAATGGTTAATAGTTGTCCTTTTAATAAAATCATGAAAAGCTCACTGGCACTACCTTCAAACGAAAACTGTGCATCGCCGAAACGTAAATTCCCGATTATTTCTCTCCGTAAATTAGTTATAAACCAGGGCATATAAATTCCAAACGAAAATAAGGTTAGAAATAAATTCACGAAAAATACGCTGTATAAACTTTTTAGAGAACCCCTATAGCCAAAATGAATACCCCGCCAGGAAGACCGGGAAGTTCGGTAACGCATAGAACCATGCAAAGCCATTGGAATAAGGAATGCAGTTCCTAAGTATACAATTGCAATTCCTATTTTTACTAAATTAGGGTCTCCGGATAAGGCAAAACCTACCAGTACGGCATAAAGCACCATAAAAAGACCAATGGCTTTAATAAACCCTTTAAACATTTCCTTACCGGTACCATGAAAGGTGAAGCGACTACCGGCAAATTCGGTTTTCTGGTAAAGGTACCGGAGTTTATTCGCTTTTGCCCAAGGATAATAAATGCCTAAAGTAACAGCCGTAAGTACCCAATTTGCTACTTGCAATTCGAAATAACTACCGCTTTTACCATGAAAAGTAAATTTTTTAGATTCGGTGTAAACTTCATTCATAAGTATTTAAATAAAGAGTGAAAACTATTTTTTACTCCTTATGCAAATACATTACCGATTTTTAATATATTATTTATAATATATTAAAAATCGTAAAAAAACCACTATTTATTTTTAGTGGCTTTTTAGAAGAAAATTTACCTTACTACATAGCAGCAGCTTTCGCTCTTTTCTTTGTTTTAATTTTCTTAGAACCTTTGCTTTTTGCAGAAGCTTTTTCTTTAATAATGTTTTGAATAAAAGCTACTTCGGCTGCTTTATAAGGCTCACCGTTGGACCGGTAAATATCATGGAACCAAAGTTCGGGTTCAGAAGCATAAACTTTTTGCCACGAATTCCAGGGATAAATAGTGTTGGATTTACCTGCTACAAAGCCCCAGTTAATCATGGCTACATTGTATTTGCTGGCTACGGGCAACGAGCGCTCAAATACACTTTTATTACCCCTCGACATGTATTCGGTGCAAATTAAAGGTTTGCCGTATTGTTGTAGGTACACAATGCGTTTTTCGAGTTCGGGGGCATCGTCGTAGTTATGAAACGAAATTACATCAGAATTTTCTACCTGGATTTTTTCGATTGGTTTTAATTTATCCGGAGTAGACCAGTCGCCGGCCCAGATACCACAGGTAAGCGGCTGCGACGGATTAGCCGAACGGGCCCAGGTAAAAACCTGGGGTAACAAGTTCGTAATTAATTCTACTTTGTTAACGGGCTCCCAGCGGTTATAGCTGGAATTATTCATGTTGTCCGGCTCGTTCCACACATCCCAGCCTAAAATGCGGGCATCCTCTTTAAATTGGCCTATTACTCCGGTCACGTATTTTTCCAGCTGTGGATATTGCTTAGGGTCTTTCAAAATATCAGCTCCCGGTCCTTGTACCCAACCGGAATTATGTAAACCTATCACCGGTTCGTGCTGCTTTCCCAACCGCGGAAAAGGGTCCCAGCAGGAATCAAATAATACAAACAAAGGCCGGATTTTGTGTTTGGCACAAATGTCTAAAAACTGGTTAATGCGCTCCGTAAATCCCGCCTGATCGGCGTTCCAGAGTTGATCGTGCAGAAAAACCCGCATGGTATTAAAGCCTAGGTTTTCCGCCATAGCCATTTCTTTTTCCAGAGTAGCGGGATCAAAAGTTTCAGCCTGCCACATTTCTAGCTGGTTAATTGCATTTACCGGTACGTAATTAGCCCCGAGTAGCCAAGGCTGCTGAGCATACCAGGCATTAGCCTGTTCTTTCGTCCAGACAGAACGCTGAGCAAATGAATGAGAATATACAAAAAGAAAAACTAATAAAAGTAGATGTTTTATAGATCGCATCGGATATAGAATTTAGTTAAAACCGGGTTTTTGAAGGTGGAAGCAGATGCTGCTATTTTGCGGTTTTAATATTACTAAATTCTGGATAACAGAGGCAGATTAATTTTATAATCTAAGGGTTATACCCAATAGTAAGAAGTAGTTGCTATAGCGAACTTTGATGTTGTTCTTTGGAGCCGGTTCCCGTCTCCAGACGGCGGTGCTAACTTGTTTGATATTTCAAGTTTTGCCTCGTGGCCGGCGGGCCTCGTTTGGCTCTTCCGCCCTCGCTAGCCTTCCTTCCCTCGCCTTCGTCTGCGGAATGCCTCCGACACCGGAATCCTAGCAGGTGCTCCAGAGCCAAACTGGAGTCTTTGCTGGTAGCTACTGTTTTTATTTTTTTAGTTGTAATAGATAGTATTAAGCTGACTTCATCAGGATTAACTGAGAGAGGAAGTAGAACCGGAAAGTTTAATTCCGGTAATTCTTATCATAAGTAGCAGCCCATTAAAATCATTTCCTTTCTTTTCCTTAATTATTCAAGTTAATGAAACAAGAGGTGGAAGAAAAGCAGTAGCTACAAGAACTGATACCAGTTTGGCTATTGAGAGCCTTTTAGCGTTCCGGTGCTGCAAAGCAGCATGGCGCAACGCAGTGAGCCAAGGTTCGCTAAACCGCCCGAGATAGCCAAACGAGGCCCGCCGGCCATGAGGCAAAACTTAAAGTTAAAAAGTTAATTAGCACCACAGCCTGGAGCCTTGAAAAGGCTCCAAAGAAAAAGCCTACTAACAAGCAAAATCTATAATAGCTTTTTGAAACAATGTGATATAATATATAATCTTAACACCAAATCAATCCACCTAAATTTTACGCCAAGTAGATATAAAATAAAAAAATAGATAAGAGATAAAAGCTTAATAAAGTAAATCCGCGTTTCCTAACATTGTCCTCCAGGAGAAAACTATTTTACTAAATAGCCTAAAATATGCCTTCTGAATGACGAAATCTTAATAAATAATTTTACTCGAATATTTAGTAAGATGATTAAAAAATTATGACTTTCTAAATTCATCTTTTTATAGATATTAAATAAAACTTACTGCCATAATATTAACTTCAACGCCGCTAATATTGATTTGGATGTAAGTAATCGCCGTCGCGCATTTTTATGGTGCGTTTAAGAGGAACTTGCATGCCTCCGGTGCTTTCCAGCCAATCATAAAGTTCGCCGGCTAATTGTTTTACCAGGGCTTGATGTTCGGGTTTAGCTATAAGGTTATTGACTTCCTCCGGATCGTTTTGAAGATCGAATAATTCGTTGGTGTCCCAGATTCCCTGATACCGAATGTATTTATACCTCCCGCTACGTACCGCAAAAACAGTTGGAGTTTGCGGAAAATCATACTCCCAATAATACTCGTAAAAAGCTTTGTCGCGCCACGGCATTTGCTTGCCTTGCAACAAAGGTAAAAAAGATTGGCCTTGCATCTGTGACGGAGTTGGTTTCCCCGCCACTGCCAGAATAGTAGGAGCAATATCAATATTTTGTATGACCTGCGTAATTTTAGTACCAGGCTTAATTACGTCCGGATAACGCATCAGCAAAGGAACCCGCATCGATTCTTCGTAGGCGTGACGCTTATCAATCAAACCATGTTCCCCGAACGAAAAACCATTGTCGCCCATGTAAATAACTAAGGTATTTTTATCAATACCCGCTTTTTTAAGATAATCCAACACCTGACCAATACTCTCATCTACACCCAACAAAGTTTCGCAGTAACGGCGGTAAAAATCATCGAAATTAATGCGTCCGTGGTACATGTAATCGACGCCGTGCCAGCTATACCGTTGCTTTTTCACCCATTCCGGAATACCTGCCAGGTTCACCTCTGTCTTCATTTCGGGGTTTACCGCCACTTTATTTCGCAAGGGCCAGGTATTACTCGTATCGGTTGCCGTCAGAAACATGGAAGCCGGATAACGAACCGGCATGTTTTTATAACGACCCCGATGACGTTTAGCGGGTTCAAATTCGGCGTGCACTCCTTTGTGGGATAAGTACATAAAAAAAGGCTTTTGCTTATCCTGTTGCTTCATCCAATCAATAGCATGTTGCGTTAGTAAATCAGAAATATACGTGCTATCCGAATAAGTTACTTGTTTACCATTTATGTTAAGCTTAGGATTATAGTACACTCCCTGGCCCCGGAAACTTTCCCAATGGTGAAAACCTGGTTGCGGTTCGTCTTCGGTATTGCCCATGTGCCACTTGCCAAAAAATGCGGTTCGGTAACCTGCTTCCTGCAAGTACTGCGGAAAAAAAGTTAAACCTTTTGGTAAAGGTGCCTGATTATCGACAATGGTGTGCGTATGGGCATACTGACCGGTTAAAATAGAAGCGCGACTCGGCGAGCAAAGAGCGGTGCTGACATAGGCATTCTGGAGATGCGCGCCTTCTTTGGCCAGCCGATCCATGTTAGGCGTTTGCAGACCAGGTACTTTACCCGTAAAACCCATAAAATCGTAGCGGTGATCATCGGCCAGAATAAAAATTACATTGGCGGGTTTACCCGTGCCCGATTGTTTTTTTGCCCTTTGCGCCCAGCTTTGGTTACTAAAAGCCAGCAAAATAAACACCAAAGCCCAACCTGATACTTTATGCCCGTACTTCATATTCTTTTAAAGTTTATGTTGCTATTATAGATCAAAATTTTAGAAAATAAAATTACTGAAGTATGGATTGATTCAGGAAGCTGAATCAATTCTATCAGAAAAAGTATTAATCTGTATGATAAAATTACTTTAAGCAATTCAGCACATTATACATTTTCTGCACTACTTCCGGGGAAGAACCATTGTAGTTATTTACTAAAAAAGAAAAAACATATTGGTGCTTGTTAGAACTAGTATGATACCCGCAAAATCCTTTAACTCCGTGAATAGTACCGCTCTTCATTTTCATGTTGTTTAATTGTGGCAAACTGGCGTAAAAACTTTTAAACCAGGTTTGTTGTAAAGCATGTTGCAAAATACTTACCTGGGCATGAGCCGTTATACGGTTTAAGGGCGATAGCCCGGAACCATCTACCATGTTTAACTCCGACTCGGGAATATTCCGTTGCTTCCAGTAATTGCGTATAATTTCTAATCCGGATTCGGTAGAAGCTACTTTTTTGTTTTTATAAGCCAGGGATTTTACCAGAGCTTCGCTGTATAAGTTAATGCTTTTACGGTTTAGCCAGAAAATAATACTATCTAAAGGAGGAGAAACTACCGCGCATAAAGGAGCATAATCGGCTGCGGAAGTATGGGTGGTACTTTTAATGGGTACATTCTTAGGAGTTTTTCCTCCTTCTTTCCCGAGAGAATCAAGTAAAGAGCGGATAAACTGGTGCATGGGCTGTGGCAGCGCTCCCGAAATTTTGAAATTACTTTGGTTTATTGGAATGGTGCCTCTGATAACTCCGGCAGGAGCGTTTAAAGGAAAGTAAATAAAAGCTTTATCACCGGTTCCGGGGGCGGCCGCAATAAGTTCTGAATGCAAAGAATAACCATACAAAGCAGGTTGTATACTCGCAATACTTACCGGGTTACCTAGATTTTTACCGGATTTTAAAAAAACATCAAACTGGTTTTCGTGCCAGTTTAGTTTAAAAGAACCAGCACCGTAGTAATTACCGATATCTTGCCAAACCCAACCATCCGGAATAGCTTCTCCCTCCCACCCTTGCGTATCTACCCGCACTTCCCGTATAGGAGCTGCCGCTTCTTTTTGAATAGCCTGACTTACTTTTTTGATTATTGCCTGTTCGGAAGTACCAGCCCACCGCCAACTGCCTAAAGTAGGATCGCCGCTGGGCACAATTAATAACCTACCCTCTTCTTTGTTTTTAGAAAGAGCAAATTGGGTCTGAAATTGAAAATTTTTACCAAGCAGTTCATAAGCACTTACGCTGGTAATTACTTTCTGGGTAGAAGCGGGCACCATTCCTACTCTCCCATTTTTATCTAAAACAATTTTACCTGTAGTGGCATCTACTACATACAATGATAAGGTGGCATTACGAAGTTGCGGATCGTTGGCAAATTTTTTATAAGCTGCATTAAGTTTTTCAGCAACGGCCTGTGACCAGCCATAAGCCGGAAGAAAACTGATAAACAGGACTAATAGAACTCGGAGATGAAATGGTAACATAATCTTTTACTTCAAAAGAAATAAAAGAAAGAAGTTTTCGCTAGAATTAAAAATTACCTAAACTTTCTTTGGCTAACGGATGGTAATCTTACGGGAGGAAGCAGTTTAATTAGTTGTGTTAAGGTTAATTATTCCTTTTAATAAATCCTGGATTAATAACCAGTAAATAAGCTGTATATCAATTCTTTAATATTAAGTTATCAGGATTATTATAGAGAGTCTTACAGCACTTTTAATTGTATAAAATTTACTAAATATATCTTTTAGTTATAGGTGTTTGGGTCAAAGTAACTTCTTCTCAGAACCCATGTATTAAGTGCTATCTTACTAAACATCAACAGCAGTCCTGAAGAACCCGGTCATGCACGATGACTAATGTCATCCATAGCACGACTAAAATAGAAAGCACATTAAAAATGGTGAGTGTTGTATAGTAAATTTTCTGAGAATCGTGGGGCTGGTGAATCATCTTTTTAGCGTAAAACTTAGAAGCAATGGGAATTAAGGCTACCAATACTAACACAAAAATTCCCGGATAAAGACCAGTAATGGCAATACCTATAAGGCTGAGAAATCTATAAAAGATTGCATGGTTCTAATTAGTTGTCCAACCATACACAGGACTTTATTTTAATATTGCTGCTAACCTTAGGTTTAAGTAAAGTTGGGGAATTAGGTGCACTATCTTTTTAAGATGTATCGACTTTAATAAAAGTACAACTTTATAGAATGGGTACTTTCACCCCAATATAATTCAAGCTATGTTGGCAGTTGCTATTGTCCTTTTTTCCATCTATACAACTTTTCAACCTCTTCCTTTGTCAGTATTCGATTATATATTAGCAGGTCATCTATTTCTCCTTTGAAATTTTTATATCGTCCATTTTCACTTTTTCCAATATATAAATCAAATACATTAGAATTAAAAAATGTGGATGGTGAATATTCTACGGCTCGTCCACCCAAATAATCAACAAAGGCTTTTTCACTGAATGCGACTACCGCAAATTCATATTTTCTTTCGGCTCCGGGAACCCATTCTCTGTACCGGGGCCCAAACAAAGACCAACTCTCAAATTGAGTTTTTTTATCTTTATAGGCAAAACCCACATTAGAATAATATTCAGAGTTCTTCAAGTCTATGGAGTAACCATATCGGGATGTATCTGACTTGGATAAAATTGCCTGGCGCAAACTATCTGTTAAATCGGCTTTATACCAGAAACAAACAGTAAATGCATTACTATTTAATAAATTAGAATTAGGGATTTAAACATAGCTATTTTCACCATTAAAATAACAGGCGCCACCTTCGATATTGAATCTATCAGAAGTAAAGGTTATATTATTATCTTTTCCATGTAGCTTATTTTTACTTAAATCGTTGGTATTACCATTAAATGGGTAATAAGCTACTAAACCTTCCTGTACAAAATTTTCATAATCCATGTAGGTTTTCGGTAACTTACTTACTTGTTCTTCCTCCTTTTCACATGAATACAATAATAGAGCTAAAATCATTAATGTCAGTTTGTAATAAATTGTATTCATATTCAATTTAATAGTTGTTCAATTTAAAAATTTGTTATCAAGTAAGTTGTGTCTAACGGGTAAGTGTTTATGGAGTTGTGACATTTGAAAAACGTCCGTTTCAATTGACCGCAAAACAAAATAGCGATTTATAGCTGATTCTTTAATGTCCAGTCACAATTTCATAAACACATTGTTAGCAGTCGTTTGTCGATGTCAAATTAATTAATTTGTTTGTGGTACTGAGCCATTAAATAATTTCCATTTCCAAGTTTTACCTTTTTTTACCATCACAACCGTTATTCGGTAATGCATTTCCACTACTTGACCTTTATCATGCTGAATCGTAGCCGTTCCATCAACAAATGCCCATGCAGTTTCTTTGTTTTGGTTAACGCTCATGTTGCTCATGTTCCAGGAAACACGAAATGGCTGGGAAAGAAATTTTTCTAAAAATTTTCTAATTGCTGCATTCCCCTTATGCAATTCTTCTTTTCCTGAACCCGCAAGTATTACATTGCTGTCATTGTCGAACATAGTGGATGCTTTGGCTATGTCCTTATTTGTAACCGCACTATTGAAATCAAGAAGCGTCTGTTTGATGTCTTGCCCATTTTGTGCATTTGCCAGATGCGAAAGCATAATCAAAGTTGTCAGAAGCAAAAGAAATCGTCTCATATAATTATATCTGAAGTTTTGCCTCGATTTAATTACCGGTAAGGCCTTGTGCAAACGGCGGCGAAGACCGTCGGCCGAGGTGAGGTATACACGGTGTTGTAGGGTGTTTGTTTTTCAGGAGGTTTTTGTAAGTCTATTATAATATTCCTGATATTCATTATAAAGCCGCTGCAGCTTAGTTCCCATCATTGGAATAACATTATCCATTTGTCCAGCAACCTCACCAAGCATCAAAGTTTCGCAATATGAAACATTCATTGCATTAATTAAGTCGGAGTTTACTAAATCAATTTTAGATTCTTGAAAGTCGAAACACGTTTTCAGTTTTTGCCAATTTTTATTTTTGATGTGGTCGATGGTATAAGATGCAAACTCTTCCATTCTGAAATGAATCATAGAAGGGTCTTCTTCTTCTATTTTTTCTTTCAAATCAGGAAAAAGTAAAATGAGGTCGGTGAAATATTGGTTTGAATCCAATTTACTAGCGTTTACATCAATCCATTTTTTCATTTTACATTTTGCTTTTATTCAAATACCCTTCAACGGACTGGGCTATGCGGCGGCACAGCTGCCGTATAGGTGTGGTTATGGTTTGTTGTATTTCTTTACGAACCGTGAAATTAAATCCATGTCTCCTTTATGAGTTAATGAAAATACTTTAACTAAACTACCAGTTGAATCATATTCATATAAGGTGCTGCTGTTCCATGCATAATGAGTAGCATTTGTAGAGATAGGATATTCATTACTGGTTCTTTTTTCCTCGATTACTTTTCCCTGCTTATTATATCTGAAATACTTATTTTGAGTAACCTGCCCCCGTCTTCTTTTAATAGCTACTAGTCTGTTGTACTTATCATATTCGTATATACCAACCCATTCTAAACTTCCATTCCATGTTATGATTTCCTTACTAATTCTTCCGTCCGAATACCTTAACTCCTTCCACTCTTCATTTTTTTTGCCGTCAGCATCAGTATGATCGCGAGTAAGTTCTTTTATAAGTCTGTTTTCGCTATCATAAAATTTAGTCTGCCTGAATGGAGCAGGTATAATATTTACTGTTGAATCTTGAGTACTAAATACACCTAAATGATTTCCTGCCTTATCGTACACCATTATAAGCCTACTAACAAATTGGCAGTTTCTTCCCCATCTCTCCTCTTGAAGTCTTCCTATGCTGTCATATTCATACTTAGTACAGCCTTCTTCAGGACTGACCTTTAAAAGAATTCTATTTAATGAATCGTAATACTCTATACCCCTGTGATTATCTAGATCATTGTTCTCTCCATAGTAAGTTGTGATACTATATGAGTATTTAATTCCTTCAGGTAACCAAGGATCATAACTTTCATGCTGGTTGTTGCAAGCAACCATAACCAAAACAATTAAGATATGGAGCTTTGTTTTCATTAATTTAAATTAACCATAACGGATTAGGCATTACGGCGGCACAGCTAACGTAAAGCTCGTGTTGTACTATGTTTTTTTCTATTCCATTCGTTCAAAGCCTCTGCCAACCCATAATATTATGTGCAATAAAGCTGGCAGCAATACCCAGAACAAAGTAAAGTATAAACCTACTTTAAATAATTTTGGTCCAAAGGTTTTAGTCTTGACATTCATTATTTCACTGACCCAACCAAGAGTGTAACCTAAATTACATATAAAGGCAAAGCCTAAAACTACTATTGGTTCTACTATGTCTTCCCATGGCTCCAGTTTAACCAGTAGAGACATTATTGACATACTTATAAGTCCACAAACTAAAACGATCACGTTATAGAGAGGCCTTCTTAGCTCCCACCATCCAATAATCTGTAAAGCATTTCTGTCTTCATACTTAACAGACAATAATGGATTCAGTAAATTCATAAACTAAAATTAAGTACAACTACCAGATAAACGGAGCTATTCCGATTATTAACCATATATGCAGCTAAGTTATTCCGGTTATCGGCTCAAAAACAACCGATAACCGGAATAACTTAGTAAATTTGCTATATATAAATAAATTATTTATTAAATACCGTAAATAGATTTAAACTTTACAAGAAAATATATTTAGAAACGGAAATAATTTTTCGCGTTGTAATAGCAGATATCCTGCACTACTTTTCCTATCCAATCCAGATCGGCGGGTAGTTCGCCGTTTTCTACGTCTTCGCCGAATAAATTACAGAGTATGCGGCGGAAGTACTCGTGGCGCGGGAACGATAAAAAGCTGCGCGAATCGGTGAGCATACCCACAAACCGGCTGAGCAAACCCATGTTGGAGAGCGCATTTATTTGTTTAATCATGCCGTCTTTCTGGTCTAAGAACCACCAGCCCGAGCCAAACTGAATTTTACCTGGAACAGAGCCGTCGTTAAAATTGCCGGCCATGGTTGCCATTAGTTCGTTGTCGGCGGGGTTTAAGTTGTACAGAATGGTTTTGGCTAAGCAATCTTCGCTATCGAGCCGGGCCAGAAATTTAGCTAAAGCCTGCGCCTGCCGAAAATCGCCGATGGAATCCCAACCGGTATCAGCCCCTAATTGGCGCAGCATCCGAGGGTTATTGTTGCGCAAAGCGCCTAAGTGAAATTGCTGCACCCAGCCTTTTTCGTGATCCCAAAGGGCAAATTGAAACAACATGGCCGATTTAAACTGCACAATTTCTTTTTCGGTGAGCGCCTGCTGGTTTCGGATTTTATTAAATATTTGCTGGATTTCGGTTTCGGTATAGTCTTCGGCGTAAAGTTGCTCCAGCCCATGGTCCGACACGGCACAACCGTTTTGCGCAAAATAATCGTGGCGACTTTTTAAAGCAATTAAATAATCCTGGTAAGTAGAAATGGAAGTATTGGTAACTGCTTCGAGCTTCTGGATGTACTTACTCAGCGCTTCTACATCTTCAGCTTGCATGGCTTTATCGGGCCGGAATGCGGGTAATACTTTTACTTCAAAATTATCTTGCTTAATTTTTTGATGATGCACCAAGGAATCAATCGGGTCGTCGGTAGTGCAAACCGCTTCTACGTTCATTTTGCGCAGCAGATTGCGCACCGAATATTCCGGGGTTTGCAGCAGAGCAGAACACGTTTCGTACACTTGCCGGGCGTTTTTCTCCGATAAAATTTCGGATACGTTAAAATACCTTTGCAATTCCAGGTGGGTCCAATGGTACAATGGGTTACGCAAGGTATACGGAACCGTGGCCGCCCATTGCTCAAACTTTTCCCAATCCGATTTATCTCCGGTGCTATACGCCTCGGGCACGCCATTGGTGCGCATGGCCCGCCACTTATAATGGTCGCCGTACAGCCAGATTTGAGTTATATTCTGAAACTGATGATCGCGGGCAATCTGCTCGGGAGGCAAGTGGTTGTGGTAATCTATTATAGGTACCTTTTGCGCAAAATCGTGGTACAATTGCCGGGCAGTTTTGCTTTGTAACAAAAAATTTTCGTCTAAAAACGAAGTGGAATTATTGGTTGCCTTCCGGGAAGCAGTTACGGAAACCTGATTCATGCTATCTGAGATTATTGATTTCTGATTAAAAAATAAGAGCAACTTTCCAGAAAAGATTTTACTTTTCGCCACTGCTATCCGGTATTTTATCAACCTCAACCTAGCGGTTTAAACTAAAATCTTACTGAGTTCTGTTAACGCTAAAAACTAAACCGGGCACAACATTAAAAGTAAACCTACCCCCATGGCTTCTACCATTTAAACAGTAAACCAAATTAGTAAAAACAGAAAGTCAATTCCTTACATATTTTTTGCTTTTGTTAAGCCTACTTTTCTTAAGGAGTTTAACACGCCAATTTCGTTTATGTGGTTCAGGTACTTATGAACTGCCGTGCTGAACCCGGGAAGTGTAGCTAAATTTATACCCCATAATTCCTGATTTTGCAAAATAATGGGCACCCAATTTACTTTATCGGGCTGTTGGTTAAGTTCGTAGAAAAAGGCGGCTTTATCGTCGTTAATGAGGTACCGGTTACCGGCAAAATGGCCGTAGAATTTACTATTTTCCTGTTCAGTTACCTGCATAAATCGCAAGTAAGCCGCAAACCCAAGCGCCATTCTTTCCGGAACCTGATGAAATAATTCGTAATAACGTTGTAAAACCGGAATAACCCGCATTTTTAGTTTAGAAGTATAATTCATTGTTATACTGATCCAATAATGTTCGAGGTGCGGATTACGGAAGCGATCCAGCACTTTTCGCGAAAAATCCTGGGCATTTTTTGATTCTATGGGGTAAGGAATAGCAAGTGCAATTTCGTCTTGCATGAGCTGGCTGATAAACTCGGCCATTTGTTCCTGGTCCATGGCTTGCTTAACCGTTGCCAGGCCAGCCAAAAAAGCCAGGCCACAACTTAAGGAGTGCGTTCCGTTCAGCAACCGCAGTTTTAATTCCCGGTAAATATTAATATCAGGCGCAATTACCACGCCCTCATCCACAGGCGCAAAACTTAAAACCTGCTGTACCCGCTCCTCACCTTCTATCGCCCATAAACGGTATACTTCCGACATTGTGAGCAAATCGTCGTGGTAGCCTAATTCTTCTTCTAAAGCAGCTAATTTAGTAGCTTCCGGCTTACCCGGTACAATCCGGTCGACGAGCGTATTGCAGAAAATATTACTTTCGGTAAGCCAATGTAAAAACGGAGTGTCCAGTTGTTGCTGAGTGGCTAATTCTACTATTATTTCTTTTAACTTAGTACCATTATCCGGAATAAGTTCGGTGGGCAAAATAATTAAGCCTTTGGTTTTATCACCGGCAAAAGCCTGATAACGCGCGAGCAAAACTGCCAGCAATTTACCCGGAAATGAAACGGGAGGCTGCGCCTGAATTGAATCTTCTACCAATTGTATACCTACCTCTGTAGTATTAGAAATAACTACGGTTAGCTCCGGGTTAGCGGCAAACTCCAGAATCTGCTTCCATTGCGAAGTAGCCGAAAGTACCCGGCTAATTGCGGCGCAGATTAAATTTTCTTCTACTGTTTCTCCTGCTTCTATCCCCCTCACGCAAAGGGTATACAAATTATTTTGCTTTTCGAAAGCACTGGTATCACCTTGATCCGTAGATTTTACCACTACAATTCTCCCGTTAAATATACCAGCCTGGTTAGCTTTATGAATAAAATAATCGGGAAGGCCGCGCAGTAAAACACCCGTACCAAACTGTAATACTTTTTCGGGTAACTGGGCGAAAGAAGGCAAGGGAGCAGCTACTTTCCCGGTATCCGCAATATTATTTAAATTTTCCGCTTTCAGAATCATGAGGCTAAAGTTTAATCAAGAAAATCAAAGAGTGTTTAATCGAAAGATCAATTATCAAGCAAAAAGAGCGGAGGCAGGATTTTGATTAGATTGAAATAGGAATGAAAAGAACGTATATAACTACTTTACTTACTATTTTTATCTAAAACTACTATTCGTTTTCCTCATCCTTAAACAGATAAAAAACAGACAGTTTGAATCCCTTTTTGGCCCCGCTTTCTGGCAATATAAGGGTTAATTGCCATTCAAAAAGAAGAAAATCTTTTCTTTTTTACCGGAAACGATACCGATTTTACCGGCAACGATACCGGTACTTATATTTTACTTTTACCTCCCCTTATAGATGAAGTAAATTTTTTTCAATTGAGATTCCATGATAGTTGCGCGTAAAAGTTTATAGGGAATCCAATTCTATCCTTACTTTTTCGTATATTATTAAAACCGGTTTCTTAAAACTTATCTTGTCTATGATTAATAAGGTAGTAGCAAATGCTCAAGAAGCCCTGAGGGATATTCCGGATGGTGCCGTATTAATGCTGGGTGGTTTTGGATTATGCGGCATTCCCGAAAATTCTATAGCTGAATTATTGCGCAAAAACATTAAAAATTTAACCTGCATTTCGAATAACGCGGGCGTGGATGATTTTGGATTGGGACTGTTATTGCAAAAACGTCAGGTAAAAAAAATGATTTCAAGTTATGTAGGCGAAAATGCCGAATTTGAAAGACAATTACTAAACGGTGAACTGGAAGTAGAGTTAATTCCGCAAGGTACACTAGCCGAACGCATCCGGGCCGGCGGGGCCGGTATTCCCGCTTTTTTTACGCCGGCCGGGTACGGAACCGAAGTAGGTACCGGCAAAGAAGCCCGCGAATTTAACGGTAAAATGTATTTACTGGAACATTGGCTTCGCGCCGATTTTGCCCTGGTAAAAGCCTGGAAAGGTGATACGGCCGGTAATTTAGTTTACAAAGGTACTGCCCGCAATCTTAACCCGATAATGGCTACTGCCGGTAAAATTACCATTGCCGAAGTAGAAGAATTAGTACCCGCCGGTGAACTAGATCCGAATCACGTTCATACGCCCGGCATTTTTGTGCAGCGGATATTTAAAGGAGAGGTGTACGAAAAACGAATCGAACAACGTACCGTAAGGATTTAAGTTATACAATAAAAATACGGTATGGAAAATATTAGAAATAAAAAGCCGAGCAGATTTACGATTTTCTTCGAAAAATTTGCCAGCCAAATAACCTGTTTTTCGGGTAAGCCCATTTCGTTTTTAGTAGCTCTTGGCTTTGTTTTAGTTTGGGGAATTACCGGTCCATTATTTAAATTTTCTGATACCTGGCAATTGGTAATAAATACCGTTACCAGCATTGTTACTTTTTTAATGGTGTTTTTAATTCAACAATCACAAAACAAAGATTCCCAGGCTATTCAGTTAAAGTTAAACGAAGTGGTAGCTGCGCTAAAAGGTGCCAGTAACCGGTTAATTAACATCGAAGATTTAAGCGACGAAGAACTGAAAGTTTTAAAAAGTTATTACGATCAATTATCGGATATTGCCGAAAAAGAGGAAAGTATAGTAGAAGCGCATTCCATGGAAGATGCCCGCGAAAACCAAAAAGCCAAAGAACAAGCCGATCATAAGCCACAGTAGTTTAGTTGCTGGTTGTTCGTTGTTGATTGCTGGTTGGTAGATTTTAGGTAATATAAAAAAGTAAATTCCGGTGCTTGTAAAATAAGGCGTCTACCAAATCTAAGTTTAACAGTTATTATATGAACAGGAAATTAACCTGAACTACTAATCAACTAATAACTTATTACAAAAAACTATAATCCAGCAACCAACAACTAACAACTAAAATGGCCTTAGATAAACACGGTATTGCGAAGCGGATTGCCCAGGAATTACGGGATGGTTATTATGTAAACCTGGGAATTGGTATTCCTACTTTGGTGGCAAACTATATTCCGGCTGGCATAAACGTGGAATTGCAGTCGGAGAATGGCTTATTAGGTATGGGACCTTTTCCGACAGAAGATGAAATAGATCCTGATTTAATAAACGCCGGTAAACAAACCGTAACAACTTTACCTGGTTCTTCGCTCTTTAATTCCGCGGAAAGTTTTGGTATGATTCGCGGCGAACACATTGATTTAACTATTTTAGGCGCTATGGAAGTTTCGGAACGCGGCGATATAGCCAACTGGAAAATACCAGGTAAAATGGTAAAAGGCATGGGAGGCGCTATGGATTTAGTAGCTTCCGCTAAAAACATTATTGTCGCTATGCAACATACCAGCCGCGATGGCCATTCTAAATTATTGCCTGTTTGTAGCTTGCCTTTAACTGGTATAAAATGCGTGAAAAAGATTGTTACAGATTTAGCTGTTTTAGAGGTAACGGCACAAGGTTTTGTTTTACGGGAGCGTGCTCCGGGAGTAACCGTTGAACAAATACAGGTTGCTACCGCCGGTAAACTGGTAGTGGAAGGCGACATTCCGGAAATTAAAATATAACTACCTTTGTTGTTTATAATCATTCAAGTGAAAATACGGCTTGAATAGGTGCGGTTAAACCTGAATTAACCAGTTTGAATAAAAATCACTATGACTGAAAAAAATAAAGCCTCCGATAAAAACAAAGAAACCGAACATAAATTAACCCTCCGCCAATTACGATTAGCCGACTATAAAGCCATTAAAGGCATTATGGATACGGTTTACTCCAACCTTGGCGGTTCCTGGACCAAAGAAGAGTTTGTGGCCTTATTAAAAGCATTCCCGGAAGGCCAGATTTGTATTACTGATAAAGGAAAAGTAGTAGCCGGCGCGCTTAGTATTATTGTAAAATATTCCGACTACGGCGATAAGCATACGTACGAACAAATTGTAGGCAAAGGTAAATTCGATACCCATAACCCTGGCGGCGATACTCTTTACGGGGTGGACGTATTTGTTGATCCGGAGTACCGTAATTTGCGTTTAGGCCGGCGCTTGTACGATGCCCGCAAGGAACTGTGCGAAAATTTGAATATGCGCGGAATAATTGCCGGTGGCCGTATCCCGGGTTATATGGAACAATCCGAAAAAATGTCGCCGCGCAAATACATTGATATGGTGCGGAACAAGGAAATATACGACCCTATCCTCACTTTCCAGTTAAGTAATGATTTCCACGTACGGAAAATATTAAAAGGCTACATGCCCAGCGATATTGAGTCGAAAGCCTATGCTACTTTGCTGGAATGGATTAACGTGTATTACGAAGAACGCGAAGAACTGATTGGTGGCCAGAAAAGCGTAGTACGAATTGGCATTGTGCAATGGCAAATGCGCAATCTAACTTCTCTGGAAGATTTACTGCAGCAAATTGAGTTTTACGTGGATACCGTAAGTTCATATAAGGCGGATATTATCATGTTTCCGGAGTTTTTCAACGCACCCATGATGGCTTTATCCAATGATCCATCCCCATCTGCCGCTATCCGGACCTTAGCTGACTATACAGAAGAAGTGCGGGAAAAGCTCATTACCATGGCCTTGTCGTACAACATAAACATTATTGCGGGCAGCATGCCCGAGTATAATAACAAGCAATTACATAATGTAAGCTACCTCTGCCGTCGCGACGGTACCTACGATAAACAATACAAACTGCACGTAACTCCCGATGAAGCGGCCTATTGGGGTATGCGAGGCGGGAATAAACTTTCTATTTTCGACACCGACATTGGAAAAATAGGTATCCTGATTTGCTATGACGTAGAGTTTCCGGAACTGGCCCGTATGCTATCCGACATGGATATGAAAATCTTATTCGTGCCTTACTGGACCGACACCAAAAATGCTTACCTCCGGGTTCGGCGTTGCGCTCAGGCGCGGGCCATCGAGAATGAATGTTACGTAGCCATTACCGGCAGCGTAGGTAACTTGCCGCGCGTTGAAAATATGGACATTCAATACTCCCAGTCTGCTGTGTTTTCGCCTTCGGACTTTGCTTTTCCGCACGATGCAGTAGTAGCGGAAGCTACCCCAAACACCGAGATGACGCTAATTGCCGACTTAGATTTAGATTTACTAAAAGACCTGAACACTGGCGGCAGTGTGCGTAACCTCCGCGATCGCCGAAAAGATTTGTACAACGTTAATTGGATTTTAGATTAATTATCTGAATCGCGGATTTTCACGGATTATTAATGAGCAATAAAATAGCCAGAAAGCTCCCCTCCTCAGATGAGGAGGGGTTGGGGTGGTTGATTTTTATCTGTTGCTTCGTTACCAACAAATCTCTCTCTAATAATTAATCCGCGAAATCAATTTAATCCGCGTAAATCCGCGATCCAAAATTATTACCTTCGCGCCAGAATACAGAAGCAACCATGAGTAAAGAAAAACCGAGCCTTCCGAAAGGAACCCGGGATTTTAATCCGGAAGTAGTAGGCAAGCGCAACTATATATTTAATACCATTAAGCAAACATTTCAGAAGTTTGGCTTCCAACCCTTAGAAACGCCGGCCATGGAAAATTTATCGGTACTTACCGGTAAATACGGCGAAGAGGGCGACCAATTAATGTTTAAAATATTAAACAACGGACTCCACGAAAAGAAAGAGCCGGAAAAAGAAAAGTTACAAGAGAATTGGAACAAAATATTACAACAGCCTTTTTCTACTTCAGCCATTACCGAACGGGCTTTACGCTACGACTTAACAGTTCCTTTTGCCCGCTTTGTGGTAATGAACCGCAACGAAATTACTTTCCCGTTTAAACGTTACCAGATTCAACCAGTATGGCGAGCCGACCGCCCACAAAAAGGCCGTTATCGTGAATTCTACCAATGCGATGCCGATGTGGTAGGCACTAAATCCCTACTCTGCGAAGCTGAAATTGTGCTGATGCTTGATGAAGTGCTGACAAGCTTAGGCATTGAAGATTTTACTATTAAAATCAATCACCGTAAAGTTTTAGGTGTATTATACGAATTTTTGTTTCTACAAGGAGCAAAAGGTACTGATATAGATTTATTTGTTGCAATAGATAAAATAGATAAAATAGGTTTAGATGGAGTTCGCAAAGAACTTATAGATAAAGGTTATACTTCTGAAATGGTTAATAAGCTATTTGAGATTTTATCTCTAAATGGTTCATTTGAAAAAATTAACGAATTAGAGGATAAAGTAAAAGTAGCTTTAGGCGAAATTAGGGATGATGTAGAGGGTAATAGTAAAAATCAGAATAATACTATAACCAAAATAATGCGTACACCTGTAGGATTTGTTGAACTTAGAGAGTTAAGAGAATATTTAAATAATTTAGGTTTTAAAAATTTTAATCGACTTGCACTTGACATTACTCTTGCCCGAGGTCTCTCCTACTATACCGGTTGCATTTTCGAGGTAAAAGTAAATAATGTAAAAATGGGCAGCATTTCCGGCGGTGGTCGTTACGATAATTTAACGGGCATGTTTGGTTTACCGAATGTTTCGGGAGTAGGCATTTCCTTTGGGGTAGACCGGATCTACGACGTAATGGAAGAATTAAATCTTTTTCCTGAATCGGCTCAAACCAGCACCCAAGTACTAATTACTAATTTTGATGCTTCTGCTGAAGTATACGCTTTACCTATTTTACAACAACTCCGGGCAGCAAATATTGCTACGGAGCTTTACCCCGACCAGGTTAAATTAGCGAAGCAAATGACTTACGCCGACCAGAAAAAGATTCCGTACGTGCTGTTAATTGGTTCTGAAGAAATTGCCTCCGGATTACTTAAACTAAAAAATATGCGTACCGGCGAACAGGAAAGCTTACGTATAGAAGAGATTTTGAAGAAATTGGCGGTTTAATAATGGAAAATATATTCTGGCTCCATCCCGATAATCCGCTAACAGTAAAAACAATTCAGAATATTCTTGCTCAACAGGTAAGCATCAATTATTCAGCTGAATCTGCCAGTTCATTCAATTTAAATAAAGGTAATTTAGAAGCGGAGAGTTTACAATCCACAGACCTAACTAATTTTGCTATTGGCCTGGGCTCAGAAGTACCGGTTGAAATAACGCGGGTGCTGCTGTTACTCCTGGCAGATTTTTTTACTAAAAATCCGCTTGCTGCCAGTCCTGAAATTATTTCCCGGATACTGGAGTTTTACCAATTTGAAATTTTTCCCCAAGTATTTAGTCAGGGACTTCCCGCCTCTCCTACGGCGCATTTGCTAATGCCGGTATTTGGAAAGGGTAAAGTGTATTTTCAAAATTATTTACTAAATGCAGCCGATGTGCACGATATTTTTAGCTGGCCACTTCTCTCCTGGCCAGAAAAATTGCCCAACGCGCTACTTACTACTTCCTTTTTAGGTTTGGGTAGTTTGGTATACAATTTTATTCAGTTCAAAAAAATATCCACTTTTTCCCAAATTATTCTTTCTGAGTCGGATTATCTGGCACCTTCCAACAATCTTTTCCTGGATCAAATGGAGCAATTACAGATTCAGTTAAACGAAGCTTTAGCTTTTCCGACAACCCAGGAAAAACACGTGAACGGTTTAACGTACCAACTGGAAAAACTACTGGCTAAATTTGGCGAACACATGAGAGAAAGCCTCTCCGAGATAGTTGATAAAAGCGCTACTTTTTACTTTTTTAGGGAAAGTTTACCTTTAAAAGCGGAGTACTTGCTTTCATTATTACAGAACCTAAGTGAGGAAAATTTAATTTTGTACGAGGGGGGATTGGATATAAATTCTGGACCTTCTACTAATTTCACGCATCATCTTTGGTTGCAACCTTACCAGATTTTGAAAAATCTGGAGCAAATAATGGCTCTAGCCACCATCCTGCAATTAGCACCTTCAGTTAATCAACAAATTAATCTAAATTTAACCGGGAACAGAAAGGCAGCATACCGAAACCAGGTAATTGACGTTTTAAAGGAAGCTGTTTTTGCCGAACTTATCCGGAAAACGATTTCGTTTATGTATGCTACTACGCCAACTAATTGATACACCATTCAAATTTTTCTGTTTATTTCTGCTTTATTGCTTATCTGGTTCTAAATTAATAGCCCAACCTAATTGTCCCGAAAAATTTAAGGCGTACAATGTCCAGGGTGTAGAAGTAAATACTTTTTGCATAGGCGAGACTATCCGTTTTAAATCCTGCGCCGTTAACGCTCAACCCGATAAAGAATATTACGATACCGATAAAAGCAACGGTTTGGCCTTTCCGGATACAATTAAAAGTGTGGTCTATTCCGTACCGGGCACTTATACGATTACCCAATTAATTAATACGGGGCTACCTGGCAATAACCAATTTGAGCGTACTTTCACGGTACTAGACACTCCCCCACCCACCTTAATTGGTTTTGCCTGCGCTTTTAATAAAGTAAGTTTTAGAATTACCGACACGCATTATGATTATTACCGCGTTAACTTTGGCGATGGTACCGAGCGGCGGGTATTACCCGGGAAAGACACTACTTACCAATTTCAATCGGCTGCAAATTTTACTCTCCGGATTAAAGGTTTTTATCGAAAGGCACTCTGCGTAACGGAAAATACGATTTCCATTACTCCTTTAAATGAAATAGTAACACCGCAATTACAAAGTCTAAAAATTAACAACTACTCCGCCAAACAAGGTAAACTGGAGATTAATGCGCTTAATTTACAATCGGATTACAGGTATATTTTGCAGCGAGCCGCGCTAAACTCCTCGGATTTCCGGGAAGTTAAACGAGTAAAACCACAGGCCGGCGGCCAGTACACCATTGCCTTGGATCAAACCGATACCCGCACCTTTTACCAGTATCGCCTCCAAATTACCGATAGTTGTGGTACCTTTATTAATGTTTTTTCCAATACTTTAATTACCCAGTCCCTCGCACTTAGCCCTCAGAATAAAACTGTTCGCTTAAACTGGCAGCCTTACCCGGTAATGGCTGATGTAAGTAATTACCAAATTTACCGCGATGCGAAACTACTACACACCTTACCGGCTTCGGCTACCTTGTTTGAGGATAAAGCAGTAACCTGTGGACAGCAATACTGCTATCAGTTAGAAGTAGTATTAAAGAACAATCAATCCTCGTTTTCAAATGATACCTGCCAAAGGGTAACCGCTACTATACCACCCAAAGCCGGATTTCTGATTGCTTCTTACAACCTTCAAAATCAGGTAGAGTTGCGTTTACAGCCAGCCCTCCAAGAAATGCTTCAGTCAGCAAACTGGCAAAAACAAATTAACAACGGTTCTACTATCAACCTAGGCAGTACAGAAGAAAGTACTTTGCTGGATACCGCACCGTTTAACGAAAATGAACCGGCTTGTTACCAGGCAACCTATACCGATCCTTGCGGACTTACTTCCTTTGTGAGTAACCAGACCTGCCCGGTTATATTAAAAGGTATGTTTCTTTCCGCGGAGAACCGGGTAAATTTAAATTGGTCAGCTTTCGTGGGCTTTAGCACGGCACCACACTATACCGTAGAAGTATCCGACGATGCTACGGGCCAACTACTTGGCTCTTATGAGGTAGGAACAAATAGAACTTTTACCGATACAAAGTTAAATACATCCAGTCAACTGTTGGCTTACCGCATTAAAGTAATGGCTGCTAATACTCCGGAAGTAAGCTATTCAAATAAAATTCGGGTAACCCAAGCTTTTTCAGCCACTATTCCAACGGCATTTTCTCCTAACAATGATGGTTTAAATGATGTATTTGTAATAAAAGGCCGGTTTATTCAATCGGTCCAGCTAAAAATTTATAACCGTTGGGGACAGGTTATTTTTGAAAGTAAAAACCCCGGCGAAGGATGGAACGGCAAAATAAACAACCAGGATGCGCCCGTAGGAACTTATATTTTTTCCTTCACTGCCCAGGATCTCGACGGTCATACCATTCAACGAAAAGGCTCTGTTACATTAATTAAGTAAGCGCCTTTTACTACTAATCCTTATTAATTTACCCGCCAACGGGCGCTTTATTTTTTGTTCTTATAAAAATAGTAGTATTTTTAATTAGTTTTTAGCGCTCTATAGAAGAAGTATCTTCTTAAATTTTTATTTATACTTATTTGTTGTGGCCATGGCTAAAAGAATTGCACTGGTTTACTTGGTTCTGGGCATATGTTGGATGGCTTTTAGCAGTTTGGCTCTGCAAAAACTATTTGATATTTTTCAGCTTTCAGAACAACAGGTTTTCTGGATGGAAAGTTGGAAAGGATATGCTTATGTTACCATTACAGCCATGGTACTGTACGGATTCCTGCACCGCTTATTTACTAAACGTCAAAACATCGATAAGCAGTTTCGTCGTTTGTTCGACGAAAATCCTAATCCGATGTGGGTTTTTGATGTGGAAACGCTGCGTTTGGTAGCAGTAAACCAGTCCATGGTAGAGGAATATGGCTACAGTCGCGAAGAACTTTTGGGAATGACAATCAAAGATATTCGCCCGAAAGAAAGCATTGATGCGCTGGAAAAAAGGTTACTAGAAGAAATTCCTACGTATTCAAAAAGCGGGATTTGGTGCCATCAACGCAAAAACGGCGAATTGTTTTACGTTCGTATTTACTCCAACACCACCGAATACAATGGCCGCAAATGCAGGTTGATAATGGCATTCGATATTTCTCCTATTATTCACGCCGAACAAGAAAACCGCATTTTAACCAACCGGTTAGCAAAAAAGGAACGCTACCTGCGTTCCCTTATTGAGTCGCAAACCACCTTCTTAATTCGTATTGATACCCAAGGTCATTATACTTTTGCTAACCAGGCTTATTGTCAAAAATTAGAATATCGTCCTGATACTATTATTGGCCAATTGTTTACCCACGATTCTCAACCGGAAGACCATATCCGGTTTGAAGAAGTAATAAATAAATGTTTGCAACAACCCGGGCAAGTGGTACCACTCATGATTCAAAAACCGGATGCGAAAGGTGACAGTTTAATTCTGGAATGGGAATTTGTAGCGATTAAAACGTTCAATACTAAAATTACCGAATTACAAGGAATGGGGCGGGATGTTACCGAAGAAATTAAATCCGTCGAAAAAATAAAAGAGTATACCCAGCGAATAAATGATATTTTAGAAAGTATTACCGATGGTTTTTACGCCATTGATAAGAATTGGAATTTCACCTATGTCAATAAAGAATTTGAAAAACTTCTGCATTGCAACCGGAAAGATATTATGGGCACCTCCCTGTGGGATCAGTTTCCCGAAGCAACCTCGCTCAAGTTTTATAATGAGTACAACCGCGCAATAAACGAACAAGTAAAAGTTCAGTTTGAAGAATATTATCCCCGGTTTAAAGCCTGGTTTGGCGTATCGGCCTATCCCGCCACCGAGGGTTTAACAGTTTATTTACAGGATATAACCCAAGAAAAACTAGCGCAGGAGAAAGATTTCGAAGATACCCAAAACTTAAATGCTTTAATTAACAATCCGCACGCCTTAATTTGGTCGGTAAACCGAAACTATCAACTCATAACGGCCAACCAACCTTTTATTAATCAATTAACGCGATGGACCGGTCGGGCATTACAAAAAGGGGAAAGCGTGCTTTATCCGGAATTAAATCCGGAAACCAGAAATAAGTGGATAAACTTATACGAAAGGGCATTTAAAGGCGAAATTTACACGATAGAAGATCAGTTAATAACGGCGGATAAGGAGGTGAATTATGTTGACGTAAGTTTTAACCCGATAAGGGATCGGGATGGCAATATTACCGGAACCGGCTGTTTTTCGCGGGATATTACCGAAAATAAACGCCACCAGTTAAAAATTCAGAAGCAAAATGAAAAGCTAAGAGAAATTGCCTGGATTCAATCGCACGAAGTGCGGGTGCCCGTGGCAAACATTCTGGGTCTTATTAATGCCTTTAATTACAAGAATTTATTAGACCCGTTTAACCTGGAAGTCCTGGCCAACCTGAACATTGTAACGCACGATCTGGATTCCATTATCCGGAAAATTGTAAATAAAACCAATGAAGTAGAAGAAAACGCGAATGCTACACCTAATAATAAGTTAATGTTAGGTGACCGGATCAGTACCCGCCTGATTACCGGCAATAATAATTCTCCTCATTGAGTTTATAACTATCTTAAAACTATTTCGCACCTGTTTAAGAGTAGGTATTATTTTCTTAAATCCTTACCTTTGCTGCGCAAAAATTAATATAAATAACTTAACTGCTACTGCTATGTTCGATATGTTTTCTATGATGGGTAAAATTAAAGAGGTACAGGCTAAGATGAAAGAGGCGCAGGATAACCTTCAGTTTATAACGGTAACGGCCGAATCTGGAGCAGGCATGGTTAAAGCTAAAGCGAACGGTTTGCGCAAATTAATTTCCCTTGAAATTGACGCCTCTCTATTAAATCAGGACGATAAAGAAATGTTGAGCGATTTAGTTGTAGCAGCAGTTAATAAAGCATTAGACGAAGCAAGTGATAAAGCCCGCGACGAAATGAAGCGTAACACCGAAGGCCTTTTACCTAATATTCCCGGCTTAGATTTAAGTAGCCTTGGTTTATAAGCCTGCTCCAACTATTGCCATTGTAATATTAAACTGGAATGGGCAAAAGTTTTTAGCTCAGTTTTTACCTTCCGTTATAGCTCATTCTGCTGGTCATTTTATTTATGTAGTAGATAATCATTCTACGGATACCTCTATTCTCTTTTTACAGGAAAATTATCCTGCCATTAACATAATTCAACACCATCAAAATTTAGGTTTTTGTAAAGGCTACAATGTAGCCTTGCCACAAATAAAAGCTGACTATTATGTTCTGTTGAACTCCGATATAGAAGTAACGCCTGGCTGGTTAGACCCAATTATTGCATTAATGGAAAGCGATGCTACCATTGCCGCTTGTCAGCCAAAAATAAAATCGTACCAGCATCGTAACTATTTTGAGTATGCAGGTGCCGGGGGCGGCCTTTTAGACCGATTGGGCTATCCTTTTTGTCGGGGACGTTTATTTGATTCTCTGGAAAAGGACGACGGACAGTATAACGATATTTTTCCTGTATTTTGGGCTACGGGCGCTTGTATGTTTGTACGGGCAGCTGCGTACCAGCAAAGCGGTGGTTTAGAACCAGCTTTTTTTGCCCACATGGAAGAAATTGACTTGTGCTGGCGATTACAAAAGTCAGGTTACCAAATACTGTATTGTGGCCAAAGTGAGGTTTACCACGTAGGCGGCGGCACTTTACCTGCTTCCAACCCGCGTAAAACATACTTAAATTTCCGGAATGGTTTAGCTTTACTTTATAAAAATTTACCGGCGCAAAATTTCTATTTTACTTTATTTAACCGCCTACTTTTAGATTGGATTGCCAGCTTAAAGTTTTTAATTTCTGGTCAACCAGCCGACGGCTGGGCGGTGATTAAGGCCCACTATGCCGTTTGGCAAAACAGATCTTACTGGCAACTGAAGCGAAAAGAACAATTAACGCAGAAACCTTCCCATTTAACTGGTTGGTTTAAAGGCAGTATTGTTTGGGAATATTTTATTCGCCGGAAAAAAACATACCGCGAACTAGATTTAAATCAGTTTAACTGATTCGGCCTAATGTCTAGTGAAGGCAAAATCCCAGAATTAGAAGTCCCAAACAGTACTTTTCTGCCGCCGTAAACACTTCTGAATGTTCAACCAAAAAGCCAGCATTAGGTAAATAAGTACCGGAGAACCAAAAGTTAAAAACGACAAATAAATAAAGGACATTCGAATACTGCTGGTAGCAAAACCCAGTTTTTCGCCCAAAGCGGTACAAACGCCAAATGCCTGCGACTCGATAAAATATTGTAACCGTTTCATTCGTAATGCAAAATTAAACTTAATAATCTAAAGCTGGAATCTTACTTTGTAATTTGTCTTAAGTTCTTAATTCAATTTACTTCAACGTATTACCGATAAGTAATAGTATATGTTTTAAGGATTTAGGTCCAACTTTGATGTATAGTATATGTACTACTTAGCGGTTACAAGGTTGCAGAACTACTCATATGCTTTAGATGCTAATTTGAACGAGAAAATAATAAAAAACTGAACAAAAGCATAATAAGTAAGTAAAAGTGTTCCTTGGGTTCGGCAAGTTTTGGTTTTTCTACGTACTAATTACAAAAATTAAGGCGAGATACTGTAAGTATTTCAGAAAATATGTAGTTTTGATTGTTAAAAGAGCAAGTTTTGGTTTTCCGGGTTTTATTTCATTTTATCTGGATTGGCAAATAACTTAAATGAATTACATCATCTTAGCTAGAATAAATAAAAATATAAATGCGAACAATTCAGTTTAGAGAGGCTTTGCGCGAAGCCATGACCGAAGAAATGCGGCGCGACCCTAGTATCTTTTTAATGGGCGAAGAAGTAGCCGAATACAACGGAGCTTATAAAGTAAGCCAGGGAATGCTGGATGAGTTTGGTCCGGAAAGAATTATAGACACCCCCATTGCCGAACTTGGTTTTGCCGGAATAGGAATTGGGGCGGCTATGAATGGCCTCCGTCCAATTGTCGAATTCATGACTTTTAACTTCTCGCTGGTAGCAATTGACCAGATTATTAACTCAGCGGCCAAAATGATGTCGATGTCGGGTGGTCAGTACCGGGTGCCTATTGTTTTTCGGGGACCTACTGGTAGTGCCGGCATGTTATCTTCGCAGCACTCCCAGAACTTCGAGAATTGGTATGCCAACTGTCCGGGTTTAAAGGTTGTTGTTCCTAGTAATCCGGCCGATGCGAAAGGTTTGCTTAAATCTTCTATCCGCGACGAAGATCCGGTTATTTTTATGGAATCAGAGCAAATGTACGGCGACAAAGGGGAAGTGCCCGAAGAGGAATATATTATTCCGATCGGCGTAGCCGATATTAAACGGCCGGGTAAAGATGTAACATTGGTTTCTTTTGGTAAAATGATGAAAGTAGTTTTAGCGGCTGCCGAAGAACTCCAAAAAGATAACATATCAGCCGAAGTAATTGATTTACGCACCGTTCGACCAATTGATTATAAAACAATAATAGAATCGGTTAAGAAAACCAATCGTTTAGTAGTGATTGAAGAAGCCTGGCCATTAGCCTCTATTTCTTCGGAAATTGCTTTTCACGTGCAGCACAACGCATTTGATTACCTGGATGCTCCTGTAAAACGCGTTACTTGCCGCGACGTGCCTTTGCCTTACGCTCCTACGCTTATTGAGGCTTCGCTGCCCAATATCGAACGTACGGTAAAAGCAGTTAAAGAAGTTCTTTATCGGAAAGCGTAGTAGCAGATTACTGTAAAAACAAAAAGCCGGAATTACTTAATTCCGGCTTTTTGTTTTTATAACTATTTATTAAAAAGCATTTTCTTCGCCTTTAAACATGTTATAAATGGTTAACATAATAATTTTAACATCCAGCAGGAAAGTCCAGTTTTCGATGTAAAATAAGTCAATCTTTATTCTGTTTTTCATTTGATGCGACTCAGATGTTTCTCCCCTATACCCTTTTACCTGGGCTAAACCGGTTACCCCTGGTTTTATTAAATGCCGCGACATATAACGCCCAATTAACCGCCGGTAATTCTCGTTTAATTTAACGGGATGAGGCCGGGGGCCAACCACCGACATATCCCCGATTAACACATTAAAAAATTGCGGCAACTCATCTAAATTCGTTCTTCTTAATAAGCTGCCTAATTTAGTAACTCTATCATCATCTTTCGTGGCCTGTTTCGTATCTGCCTCATCATTAACCCGCATACTCCGGAACTTGTAACACACAAAAGGTTTGTTATCGCGTCCGTTTCTTAATTGTTTAAACAGGATAGGACCTTTAGAATCTAACTTAATAAGCAATCCTACCAAGGGAATCAGCCACGAAAGTATAAATACAATTACTAAAAAAGAGAAAACAATATCAAATATTCTTTTTACCACCATATTAAAAGAATCATCCAACGGAATTGGCCGGAGATTCATAATGGGAAGTAAATCGTAAAAATCTACTTCTAATTTGCGCGACTGAATTAAATTAGCTTCCGGAATAAATTTTAACCGTATTAAATTATCTTCCGCAAAATCTATGATTTGGGCTACCTGATTACTGGTAAGTTCAAAAGCAGAACAATAGATTTCATCTATCTCATTCTGAACCACGTACTCTTCTAATTCTTCTATTCGCCCAAGAAATTTGCTCGAGTTTCTGGAATGATCATCAAAGTACCCAAAGAACCTATAACCCGTATCGGGCCTTGATTCAAAGTATTTTCGCAACTGATTAGAAGCTCTACCAAACCCGGCAATAACAACTTTCTTATAATTGCCTCCTTTGATCCGGTGATATTTTAGCAAATAGGTAAGTCCTACCCGCCAGCAAACCATAAGAATAGTAAGATAAATATAGGAGTAAGTAAGAAACTCCCGGGAGAAAAAGTAAGGCTTGGTAATATTTAAGGAGGCCTCTACCAGTAAGATGTATAAAATAACCTGTTTGATAAGGTTACTTACAATAGAAGTAATACGGGTAACCCGCTTTATATTATAAGAATTTAAAATAGAAGCAGATGTAATCCAGGCAAGATTGCAGTACAGTAATAAGCTTAAGAATTGAGATTCTACAAAATTATCGAATCCTTTAAATCGGCTTACGTACCCGGCCAGCGCTGCTAAGTTTAGTAAAATTAAATCTCCAAAAGAATTTATTATTTTAATGTACTTTTGATTCTGGCCTGCCATTAACGTTAAACACCTGTTTTTTGGGCAAATCTATTAAAAAAAAGCCTTAGTGTTTGAATTGATTTTTAATTAACTCTTAATAAAGCTTTTGCAATTATCCTGGTATTTCGTTTTAACAAAATTCTGGATCGCTTTTATAAAAGTTTCTTCCTCAAACCGGGAGGCATTTTTCCGGATAAAATCAGGGTCGAAATCAAGATACATTACTTCCATTCTTTTAACTGACAGCATAAGTTCTTCCGCTGTTTGCTCTTTAAAGAAAATAGCCGTGCTTTTTTGGATAGTATCTTTTAAAGGGATCATCGTGCTTAACACTCCTCCTGCACCGTACGCTATAACGGGCCTACCCGACGCATTAGCTTCTAAGGGCGTAATACCAAAATCTTCGTGTTGCGGAAAGACTAAAGCCCGGCATTCTGCATAGAGCTTGCTTAACTCTGCACCTGACAATCCACTTTTGAACAGGATGTTATTTTTAGCCTTACTCTTTAGTTCGCTTTCTTTGGTTCCGGTACCTACAATTATTAAAGGTAATCCCAGTTGGTTGAAAACTTCAATGGCCAGGTCTACCCTTTTGTAATATTCTAATCGGGTTACCATTAAATAGTAGTCTCTCGGTTCCGCAGCTACGTAAAATTGTTTACTACTTACCGGAGGGTATATTACTTCTATTTCTTCCTTAACCTTGTATTTATCTTTAATTTTATAACTAGTTTCAACGGTGTTGGCAATAAAGTAATTAGTGCGTTTAGCAGCTTTAAAATCGTAATGTTGAAGAATTGAAATAATAGACTTTAGAATTAATTTTTTAAAGCCTTTGGCCTGTACGTATTCAGCATAAGATTCCGGATACCAAGCGAGCCTAAAAGGTTGGTGACAGTAATTAACAACTATGGCTTTAGGAGAAACTTTAACGTATTTAGCACAATAGGTAGAAGAGAGTAGAACTACATCAAACCCTGTTACATCAACCTGATGCATGGCCATCAGTCCAAATGGGAAAAACAGCTTTTTCATTTTGTTTTCGTCTTTGGCCAGCTTTTGATACCAGGAAGTAATTACCTTGCTTTTTTTAAAATCCGGATATGTACTATCCGGATCATAAGCTAAAGTAAAAATAGGGGCTTGGGGAAAAGCATAATGAAAACATCGTGCTACCTGTTCTGCTCCACCACGACGCATTAAATCGTCGTGCACAATGGCTAATTTCATTAAAACTCTGTTTTATTAATTCAAAAATAAATAACCAAGAACCTGCTCCATTCTTCAAACAAATACATAAAATTATTTCCAAAGATTGATTGGAACGGAATGGATTAAAGGTAATAATAGGACTACTATAGGAATAGATTATGGTAAGAATTAGGAAAATAAAACTTTTATAACTTCATAATCTACCAAGCATGCAGCATTACAGGAGCTCCCGCCCTTTCTTCAATCCCTTTAAACTTAATTTTATAATCAGGATGAATTCCTAGTAAAAATTCTCTGATTTGATGGGCGTGCTCTGCTTTGTGATAAGTAGTTATTGCCACTTTAGGTCTGGATCGCTTAATTGTTTTTGTCGCTCCTTTTAGCATATCCATTTCGTATCCCTCCAAATCTGCTTTTAAATAATTTATTTCAATACCTTTATTAAAAAACAAGTTATCAATTGTTTCAATTTTAATAGGCACATTTCCTGTATCACTAATTGCAGAAGAAATATCGTGGTCGTTCATAAAAGCATTACCGCTTTTATTAGACAAAGCGCAAGCAATTAATTCTACATTTTGGAATTTGGCAAAGGTTAATTTTAGTGATTGATTAAAGGAAGGCAGAGGTTCAATCGCGTAAACTTTTGCGCACCTCTTTGCAACTATTAAACTAAATAATCCTTCGGCGGCGCCACAATCCACTACCACATCATTTTGGGCCACCTGGGTTTCCGGAATTTCATAATAATGCCATTGCTCTTTATCTGTACTTTCGGTAATTACTTGGTATAAAGACTTAATTGGCATATTATCCGGATAATATAAAATGCCAATATTTTTTATATCAACTTTATATTGTCCGTTCTCATGTTGTATTTCTGAAATAAAGGGCTTAGCTTTTAAGTCACTGGTTTTTTCCAAAACTTTAGATAATAGTTCGGCAAAAGAGATATCGTTTTTACTATTTAAAAACCAATGCTTAGCTAAGGCGACTCTCCTATTCATGTAAGGTTATACTTTCTGGATTTTTTTTAAAATTAAAGAATAAAATGGAGTTAAAGAAAGAATAAAAAATAATCCCAACTTGCCTCGACAGGATACTTTCCGTTAAACAGCAAAGAGTAAATAAAATCAGAAAGGATAAATGCAAAAAATCACCTCTTTTAAAAGAAATAATGCCGGGCAACAATAAACTACATAAAAAAATAAGCATTCCTCCAATTCCATTATACAGTGTTTCTTCTATAAACTGATTATGGGAATTCATTTTACTCTCATAAACCCAAAGATTTCTTGTTTTATAACATTCTTGCAGTTTATTCTGAGAATTACCAGATCCTACTCCATACAGCCAATTGTTATCTGTATTTAAGACTTTAAAGGCACAACCCCAGTTAACATATCGGGTATTTATACTTCCAACTACTAAAATATTATACTCATTAAAAGAGAAATCTTTACCTGCCAGCACATTGCTTATATTATATTTTATTGAAGGAGTTTTTTGATAACCTAAAAATCCTCCAACTAGTAGAATTGCCGCCAAAAGGATTGAATACATATAGAAGCGCTTATTTAAAAGCCACACTAAACCAGATAGTACAACAGTTAGGAAAAAAGCAATCAGAGCCATTTTTGCATAAATAATACCAGCAAAAAATAATAGATAAATTATTATTAAAAAACTAGTTATCTTTTTATAAATGTTGTCTTTGAATTTTAACAAAACCAAAAGGGCAATCACTGAAAAAGCGCAAAACAAGCCAAAATAAGGACGATGAATCAATAAAATATCAGCAAGATCATTTAAATCATTTTGAGGCGATAAAAGATTGTTAATACCTATTGAATAAGTGGGGATAGTACTGATTACTAAACTAAGGATAAAACAAAATATAATTCTCTTGATTTGCAGAAGTGTTAAACGAGGGCCAGTAGCTATAATAATTGGTAATAATAATAGAGCTAACTTTTTTATTAAAACTTTCTCCGCAATACTACTTCCGCCCCTGAATAAACTAGTAAGATTAATTAAGTAAGAAAGAATAAAAAAAAATAAAATTAATTTTTCGGATTTAGTTAGTGAAAAGAATCTAGATTTATCATTAAAAAGCAACCAACCTAACATTAATAAAATTATACTGATGCTCACAAACTGAATAGAGAAGTATTCAGTAAAAGGAAGTAAGAGTGCAATTATTACTAGATTAATTTCGTACAGAACTTTATAATTGCGAAATTTTAAAATCATAGATCTTTATTTAGTTAAAATAACTTCTGTCATCTTATCAGCCGTGTTCTGCCAATTGTAATTAGCTGTTAAGTAAAAGCCTTTTGTTCGTAGTTCTTCTTGTATTGATTTATCCTTTAAAATTAAATGAATAGATTGAGCTAATTCCTTCGGATCATAAGGATTAAAATACAGAGAAGCATCTATACATACTTCCGGTAAACTGGAAACGTTTGATACCAAAGTAGGACAACCGCAGGCCATCGCCTCAACTGGCGGTAAACCAAAGCCCTCGTAAAAAGATGGAAAAACAAATAAACTAGCCAGATTATAAATTATGGGTAAGTCTTGGCTTTCAACAAAACCAGTAAAAATAATATCATCCCTTAACTTCAGGCGTTCTATTTCGCTGTCTAAATTTAAATCACTGGTAATAAAGCCCTCTTTTTTACCTACAATTACCAACTTACCCAACTCACCAAAACTTTCAGCTTTTAACAAAGCAAATGCTTTTATTAAAGTTATTAGATTTTTATGGGGTTTTACATTACCAACATACAAAATAAACTTCTCCGGTAGATTATACTTAACCTGAATACTTTGCTTTTCAGATGCATCATAGAGCTTGAAAATTGCTTTATCCACCCCTAGCACAAGAGTGTTTATCATGTTTTCTTTTACATGAAAAAATTTGATAATCTCTGATTTTGAAAAATTTGATACTGTAAAAATTATATCAGATAATTTTAATGCACTAGCTAAAATCCATCTTGCGTATAATCTTTTGATTATATTAAGATTAGCCGCTAAAGCTATATGATTCACATCATGAATAATAACAATTCTTTTTTTGGCTTTAATGGGTAAGATCGGTACATTATAATGCGGCGAAAGAAAGTAATCACATACAGGAATTTTACTAAAATAATCTAATTGTTCTTTTAAAGAATAAATATTTGTAGAGAATTCAATTATTTGAATCGAATCTATCCAACTAAAATGCTGCAGTACGGCACGTTTACCCAATAAAATAATATTAAATTTACTTTTTAGTAAAGGAATTACATTCTGGCATACGGTTCCTATACCTGAAGTATCCATTAATCGAGCATCAATTACCATCAAAAGTTTGTCATTCCTGTTCATGCGTTACATTCTCTTCTATGGCATCCGGCGCTGCTAAAGCCAACCCAATCAAAAACCAGATATATAAAAATTGAAGCTGTATCCCTAACAAACATATTAAACAGAATATCATAATGGCATCTTGTGATATAAGGGAGAAAGGAGCATATCTTTTATAAATTTGCCATAAAAGGTAAATAAATAAAGTAAACCCAATAATCCCATTTTCAATTAATAAAGTTATTAATCCACCTAAACCGGGCAAATCCCAACCTTGCACTGGAGGCATCCCATTTAGATAATTGGGATCATTCCTTACTAATGAGTAATTTCCTAAACCTATCCCTAACAACGGATGCTGCGCCACCATTTTCGGAGCAATCTTAATTGCGGCTGTACGGCCCATAATCAGGGTTTCGTCTTTTTCTCTGTCTAATAATTGTTGTTCAAAGTTTTTAAGAGTTATTACATACCCGCTGGCTATTTTATAAGAGATAAACAAAAAGACAGGCAGAACAAGCAAAAATATGATGTATTTCATCAGCTTAGTATGCCTGAACTTTCGGTAAAATCTAAATGAAAGCCATCCCAGAACAGCAATCATTCCTGCCTTAGATTGGGCTAAAAGTATTATTAATATAAAAACGGATTTCTGTAGATATTCTTTTTTATTTACTAAAGTAGAAAGGCAAAAAAGAAAAGCAAACATTAAACCTAAAGGTCCTCCTTCTACATAATAACCTCTTAACCGTAAGGTATAAGTAGGTAAGTAGGGTGTGGTATCGTAAATAATGGTAGATTCTCTATAAGAGAAAATGTTTAAGTAATAAAATAAAGAAGCAAACAGGAGGAATAAGGCAAAATAGAAATTCAACAATAAAACTGAGTTAATTATTACTTTTAAAGTTACCTGGTTGTCTCTTAAGTAATTTACTGTTTTATAAACAATTACCGTAAATACCAAACAGGAAATTAACTCAAGAAATCTGGATATACTGATAAAATAAGGCTTTCTTAAAATACTTAAACTATCCAGATCAAAGTAAAATGTTTGAAAATTATTTTGAATAACAGTTGTGATTAATAAGAAACAAAAAAAAAGTAAAAGATAAATTACATATTTGTTTAAAGTTTTTATGTTATATAGTAGAAATGGCAAACAAAGAAGGGCTAGTAATTCGTTAATTTTTATGTTATAAAATTTTATCTCTGTTAATTGAAAAGAAATAAAACAGAAGATTGTAAATGCTACTAATGCTAACTCACGTTTATTTAAAATTAATTTCACCCTTTAATTTTTTATGAGTATTAATAATTTACATACATTAAGATAACTTAGCTTCTCTCATTGTTTATATAAGAAAACAACTGTTTCAATACAAATTCTGCTTCATACTGCTTACTACGTTCTAAACCCTTAATCCTATATTCTTCCCGGTTTATAAGCACTTTAGTAATAGCGTTAACCCAATCATTTACTTCCCAGGAACGAACCGTTTCTCCAGCCCCTTCCACCACCTCAATCATAGCTGAATTATGGGGGGCAATTACCGGGCAGCCACAAGCCATGGCTTCTAATTGGGGCATCCCAAAGCCTTCGTTAAGGGAGGTAGAAATAAAGATAGAGGCAAGATTATATAACATAATTAAATCTTCACTAGGAACAAAACCCGAAAATACTACCTTTTCAGAAGGATAGTTTGTACTCTCTACAATACTACTGATTTTTGTCTTGCCCCACCCTTTTGCTCCAACCACGAGTAATTTAACTTCTAAATGTTTAATAGAAGGCATTAGATTTAAAAGAAATTCCAAATTCTTCCGAGGTTCCAGAGTGCCTACAAATAAAATAAAATTAGAATTTACATTGTACTGGTTTAAAAGTGCAGACTTTTCTTGGTCCGAAATAGTTATTGGTTTAAAAAGGGTTTTATTAATGAAAAAACCTGTAAATATATCTTTACTCCTCCTGGTTTTATAATATTTCATTATAGCACTAGTAGTGTAATAAGAATTTGCCCACAATTTATCTGCTTTATTAATAGAATAATCTTGCAGAAGATGGGCGTAAATTCTTCCAATTAATGACATAGTACTTTTGAATTCCTTATTAACTACGTCATGAACAGTTACAAGCGTTTGAATTTTATTACTTAAAAAAGGCGGTAATAAAAATGCGGGCGACCAGTATAAATCGGGTTTAATTTTATTAACAATAAAATTTGCTTTAGTTACTAACCATAAAAAAGAAACATTCTTAAAGAGCAATAAAGGCGCAATAATTACTTTAATATTATCCCGGTAAATTATTTGTTTAGCTATTTCCGGATGAAATTCTTCGTTAGATAAAAGAAAAAACTCCCAATTAATAAAATACCTCGAAAAATCATTGATAGAAGCAACCAAGAAATTGGGAATTCCGGAAGGAGCATTTCTTAATGCTCTGCAATCAATAGCCATTTTCATAAATACTTTTTTAAGTTAAACCAACATATGGTTTAATCTTTCTTTCCTATATTTTTTATAAATGGATACAACAAACCAATGCCTGCTAAATAGAAAATACTTGCCAATAAACCCGGTACGGAGTATAAGTAAAATACTTTAAATAATGAGAAGAAGCTTATTTTTTTCTTAAAAGCATGTAAGGTAAGTCTGGCTAAGGTAATTAACTTCTTTTCTCCGTTATATACATCGAAAAAGACTTTTCTTCTATCCGAAGATTGCTTCATTAAAAAGCTTGTGTTTACCCAGCGATCGAGCCAATCATCATAATTATAACCAGCCCGCCCCACGGACGCGGTTACAATCCGGTTTTTAGCCAGATAAACCAGCTTGTTATCGGTATAAAATTTAAAAGTATAGACTAAATGTGGGTACCAGTTACGAATATTTTGGTAGGCTTCGTCCAGGCTGTCGTAAAATACTTGCGTTCGAAACAAACTGGCAGGTACAAAACTCGCATTATTAACAAAATGGTAACCCTTTGCCATTAATTCTTTAGGAGTAGCGGTAATGCCAGCCAGTTGCCAAGGTTTAGTACCATGCCCTCCCACATGAATTAAATCAACTTTTTCTTCTAACACTACATCAATAACGTCATCACAATTACTAAAATCAAATTCATCATCGTCGCAAATAAGCCAGGTATACAGGCCATTACTTCTTTCGGCTGCTCTTAATATATTTGCATTACCACCAATATTGATTTTATTTCTTTCATAAACCATATTAGGAAAACAGGCTATATGCTGCTGTATTACTGCCGGAGTTTCATCCGTAGAACAATTATCCAGAATGGTAATTTTGCAAAAAGAAAATGGGCTGCCTTGCAATTGGGTTAATGCATGATTTAAATATGGCGCACGATTGTAAGTAAAAAGAACTAATTCTAATTTTTGAGCTAACCTTTTATAATTAGGCAGTAACACGGGTTCTTCCATAGATAAAGTTTCGCTTGGAAAATTTAATTAGGCTGATAACTATGCCAAGCTTTTCTTTTATGCAAGAATGTATAAGTATTCCAGGGTAAGCCAACAACCAGATTTAATAAAAAATACATCATTACTACTGCTTCTACCCCAAAATAACGACCTGCCACATACGTACTTATACCAGTTAAAATTGATCCAACTACAGAATTTAACAGGAATGGTTCTTTCTTATGGGCTCTCAAATAAATAGCTTGGCAAAAAGTAAACTGATTTAAAATATTTATGAAACCCAAAATAACTAATAGATTTATGGGTAGAAACCGGGTGCTAATTGAAATATCAAATCGATGCAAAAGGTAAATAACGGTTATTAAAGTAAAAGAAGCAGCTGTTACAACTACTAACGATTGAAGGGCAGATTTAAAAAAGATTCGATCTAGTTCTTCAAATTCCTTTTTAGCAATTAACACTGAAAAAGTTGGTATTTTAGTATTAACCCATGCCATTGCTACTAAAGACACTCCATTGAAAGCAGCTAAACTCATACCCATTTGACCAGCAACTGCAGCACTTTGAAAAGTGAACAAAATCGGATTAAATAACTGAAAAATTAGATACCCACTTAACCAACTAATAGCAATTTTCCACTGAAAAGGTAATATTTCCTGCTTCCAGTTAATTTTATAATCCGATATTTTAGAAACCCAAATATCTTTTAAAAAGACCCGGTTAGATTTTAAGTTTAACCAAATTAAACCGCACAGAAATGATATAGCCACTCCAATACCTAAAGAATATAGCCGCAGCCCTAATGCCAACGATAAACCAATAAAAATATAATTAGATAAACTCTGGTAAATGCGATATAGTGCAACTTCTTTTACTTTGCCGCAACCTTCCAAAAAAGAAAAAACAGGGGTAATAAATAAGAATAAGGCTGTACTTATACATAATAAAGTCCAAGGGCCTAACCAATTAACTTGTTCAGTGTTTGCCTGGTTAGCCGAAAAGAAAAGCCAACCTAATGGTAACAGCAATACAACTAAACAAACAGAAACTACGCGGTACCAATTTACGGTAAAATGTAACAACGAAGACAAGCGCGATTTTGCTTTAAAATCACCTTCAAAAAGGTTATTATTCCAGGTTAGCCAGGCTGTTTCATAACTAGCATAATGAATAATTACGTACGAAAGTCCTAATTCAAAAAAAACCTGCAATGCCGTAATACTACCGAACGTATAGTAAAATCCTTGTTCCTTGCTACTAAGAAATGAAGATATCAAAATTATAATAAGAACACTTCCGAGAATGCCTACGCTCTTGCCAGCAACCGTGAAAGCAATTGTCTTATTGAATCCAGTTTTCTTTATTAACCTAAGTATCAAAACAATTTAGTAGAATACAATTAAAAATAAATGGAATCTATTGTAACAATAGATTCCATTTCTAAAAATGATAACAGAATTACAATCCTCTTTTATAAATAATGTTTTTCAACGATTCATTACCTGCATACGGCGAATCAATATCATCTATTTTAACAGCTTGATCAACGTGCAAATCGGTAAGTAAGGTCTCTCCCGACATTAACTCCCGGCACGAAAGTTGTCCTTTTTGCAAAGGAATAGCTAAATAAAAATCTTTCTCTACATTTTCATGGGTAATGGTATAGCCCTTTTCAAGAGTGCGTTTAGCATACACTCCTCTGACTAATGCATCTAAATACTTAATTTCTTTTTCCGGTGGATTTCTTTTGGATATACCCGGGGCGCCACACATTTCTTTAGCTTTGTTAAATGCCTTAAACCAGGTGTCAGCCTGATGAGGTAAGGTACAGTAAGGAGAAACAGGTATTCCGTCGCTTTCAATATCAATGTGCCGCTCAAAGGTGCGAGCACCTTTAGCGTAGGCCATCATAATGGTAGAAGTCCAATCAGTATATTCGTGCGTAGAATACCCTATTACTAAATCAGGATAACGGTTCTTTAAAAAATCAATCTGATTTAATTCTAATTCATAATCCTCAGCCGGATAAATAGAAACGCAATGATTAATGGCAATCGGAATATTACGATTTGTAAAAAAAGTAACAAAATCGTCCATATCTTTTAAGGACGAACCACCCGTTGAAACAATAACCGGTTTTTTAGTTTTAGCAATTTTCTCAATCAAAGGCCAGTCGTTTAAATCGGAACTAGCAATTTTTATGATGGGAATGTTTAATTCTACGCATAAGTCTACGGAAGCTTCATCGAAAGGAGTAGACATAGGAATACAACCACTTTTACGAATAGCATCGACTAAAATACCATATTCTTCCCGGGATAATTTGGTGTCTAAAGTTTTTTTAATGTACCGGATATCGGTACGGTTTTTAAAATCTTTATGAATAAAATTATCTACATCCCGAAACTGTAATTTTATAGCGGCTTTAACATTGTTAAACCGAACAATCTTCGCAAAATCATTAATTATTTTCAATCCTCGGTCTACACTTCCCCAATGGTTATTTGCCATTTCCAGGACAAATAGATCTTCGAATATATTTGTATTAATCATGAAAAATTAATTTTTAAATATCAATGTAAGTAATTGTTCCGGGTTTTTTATGCTATAAACCTGGTTTGTATTGGCTTTGCCGTATCCGTATACAGCTGCTACAAAATCTATGTTATTTGATGCGGCAGCTTCTCTATCATCTTCTGAATCGCCGACAAAAATAGTTTTTTTAGCCGGCATTTGATACTTATGCATTAAAAAAGATAAGGTTTCCTTTTTTACCGTAAAGTTAGATTGATAAGAATCCGGAGAAATTATTTCAGTAAAATAATCGGCTAAGTCGAAATGATTTAAAATTTTCAAGCTGGGTGCCTGCCTTTTGTTTGTTACAATAAATAAATTATATTGTTTGTTTTTTAATTGCTCAAGCACCACCCTAACGCCATCATATACTACAGTATTTTTCCAGCAAATAGTATCGTAAGCCATTTTAAATTCTCTAACTAACCCGGCCAGGATAACTTCATTATCCAGTTGCAGCGAGAGAGCAAATATTTTATCAATGGGTGGACCAATCAGATTTTTAATGTCGGGTACCGTTCTTTCCGGCAGAACCTGATGCAGGGCAACTTGGTAAGCCTGCTCTATGCCCGGAAAAGAATCGATTAAAGTACCGTCTAAATCAAAAATAATATTTTGGAATTGCATACTAGAACTTAATAGCCGGAATAAGCAGGTTTTGCATAAGCTCCTCTTTTTCCAGGAAAGGGAACATATCTTCTAAAGGAGCAGAAACCATCCGACCGTCCGGCAATTGTTTAGAACTTAGTTTCGGCTCAAATAATTGTTGCTCATCTAAAATAACGTTAATTAAAGCGGGTCCCTCGGCTGCTAATACCTTTTCCAGGGTATCCTTAAAATTGTTTCCTTCTATCCGGAAAGATGGAATACCATACGCATTTCCGATTTTCTCCATATCCGGAAAACTTACTCCACTTTCTGGACCGCTACCTACTGCTTGTTTAAAAAAGCTGTTTTGTGTTGATTTAATAGACAAGTAACCACCATTATTTAAAATAAAGATTTTGATGGGCAATTGGTAATGAACCACCGTTTGAAGTTCCTGAATATTCATTTGAATGCTACCATCGCCTGCCAAACAAATAATACGCTGCCCTTTATTGGCTACAGCTGCCCCAATTGCTGCCGGAAGATCATAACCCATGGAAGCAGAACCCGAATTACTAAAAAGCCGCTGCCCTTTAACAATATAAGAGGTTTGGAAGGTAACAATACAAGCAGTGGCATCGCCGCATACAATTACATCCTTTCCGTTAAGCTGTCGGTTAAGGGTATATAAAAAGTAATACGGATTTAAATTTTCACTTCCATTAATATGTTTGGCCTGTAAAACAGGATACTTGTCAACTCGTTGTTTACACCAATTAAGCCAGGATTCATACTTCGAGGCATTATAGTCTAATTGATCTAATTGGCGATTCATTTCCTCTAAAAATACCTTGGCATCGTAGTGTAGGGGCAGGTCAACCTTAAAAGTAGGTTTACTTAGCTCGGCCTGGTCCACGTCCACTTGTATTTTGTAGGCACAACGGGCAAAATTATCCCAATTATAACTCACTTGCCTAATGGGCATCCGGCTACCAACTATTAATACGGCATCGGCATTCTGAACCGTAAAATTACCAGGACGATCGCCAATAGTGCCTTGTTTACCACAGTACAGAGGATGGTCGTGCGGAAAAACATCGTGGGACCAGGCAGTTGTCACCGGAATACCTAATTTATCTGCTACCTGTTCTAGCAAATCGGTAGCCCTGGCTAAACGGATGCCGGTACTTACCAACAAGGCTGGCCTTTCTGAATCCTTTATTTTTTGAATAACCTGCTGACAATAATCTGGTAAGTTGGTTAAGTCAAAAGAAATCTGATCTTCTTTCGGATCATACTCGAAAAGGTCTTCCTCGTTAATCATACTTCCCTGTACATCCACAGGTATATCCAACCAGCAAGGACCCGGACGACCAGCCATGGCCAGGTGTAATGCTCTTTGTAAATGATATTTAATAGAGTTAGGCTCGGTAACCAGCACGGCGTACTTGGTTATACCTTGCACCATCCGGATAATATCTACTTCCTGGTCACCTAATTGCCGCAACCCCGGTATGTTATAGCCCGACATTAAGGTTTCCCGTTTTACCTGGCCGGATAAAACCAAAAGTGGAATGGAATCGGTCCAGGCTCCAAAAACCCCATTTAAGGCATTAATACCACCCGGTCCGGAAGTAACGTTTATTACTCCCACGGAATCCTTTACGCGCGCGTAACCTTCGGCAGCTATGGCAGAGGCTTGCTCATGGTGATTACAGATATAATTAATTCTTTTTTCTTTGCCAATAGAATCATTCAAGTGCATCGCACCGCCCCCGGTAACTAAAAAAATATCGGAAACGCCATTATCGGCTAAATACTTAAAAATAAAATCTGATAGTTTAATCATTCTTATTTAATCGTAAAATCTATATAACTCTGCCAACCGGAACGGCATACAGAACGAAATCTAAACCATCGCCTTCGTACGTTCGGCAATAAAATGTATACTCCGGATTAATTTTTTGCAAATATAATAAGATGTTCCACAAACAATCTGGCATATGATAGATACAAACCGCAATCAACGGCTGATAACGTTGTATGATATGCAGGGCTCCTTGCAGGGCATAACGTTCCGCTCCTTCTACGTCTAATTTGATAAAAGTTGGCGGTGAATCCCCAAACTCTTCATCAATTGTAACGCACTGTACCTCCACGGAACCACTATCACTAATAACGGCTCCCCCTCCACCGGTGGCATTAAACCGCAACTTTTCTCTTTTATTACCTACAGCGTAGGGTAAGGTTTTTACTTTTGCTCTTACCGAGGCATCCAAATCTGCAACGTACTGATTTAGACTTGAAAAATTAGTTGGATCTGGCTCTAAAGCCATATATGATGTAAAACCATTTTCATAGACATCCAGGAAACTTTTTAAGGTATCGCCGATAAAGGCACCACCATCTAAAAAGACTTCTTGTTCCGAGTAACGAAATAAGTTCTCCGGAAAGTATTGCGCTTCGCCGGAAGGTAACGGAATAGCTTCTAAATCCAGAAAAAGCCGGGCTTTCAGATGAGCCAGATATTGCGCTTTAGATTCATTATCTGCTAGTAAATTATAGGCCGCTTTTATCGCGTCTTTATGGATCAGGTAATTCTGAGGTAAATCAAAATGGTAATGCGGTAGTAGCTCCTGCGGGTATTTCCAGAACAAGTGGCTGCAATGCATTACATTTTTACAACCTAATAACTCAAATTGCTCTTTTGTTTTTTTATAGAAATGCCCCGGCGACCAGATGCATACCATAAATACAGCATTATCTTTATACTTTTCGGCGGCTTCTGCCGGAGATAGTAAAGGAATACCTTCTAGGGTACTATTCCATTTAGCCGGATTATTATCGGTAAAGGCAATTGGTGCAAGATCGTGTTTTTGCAAAACGCGCAAAATCTTTAAACCTAAGTTTCCGGAACCAATTAATATCAGATTTCTTCCTTTTACTAAATGATCAAAAGGGGCAGCTGCCCTGGCTGCCGCACTTTCTACATCTTCCGCAAAGAGTTTATCAATAATTTCTTCCATTCGAATTCTTATCAAAGTGCCGGCTTTTTACGCTATAAATCTTTTTAATCCCTCTACCTGGTTCTGGAATTTATAAATAGTACTAATATCATTCTGAATTGCTTCTTCATAGATTGTTGAAGTAATTAAAATCACATCATCTTTGCTTATAAAATCGGCCACCTTGGTAGGATGAAGTATAGGACGATTATTTAAATGTCTACCTGCATTTACGGGACTGGAATCAATAAAAGCCTTTATATTGGCATTTCTCAAAGCAGTATTTGCTAATAGTTTCATCGTTAATTGGCCAGTACCCCAAACAAAAATTTCTTTTTGCCTGGAGTTCAATTCTTCTATTTTTTCATTTATTCTAGTTAAAATTAAGCTAGATTTCTGAATGTAACTTTGAATTGCCTCTACTGTTGCATAATCTTTAGTAATTTCATTACTGGTATTTTCCGCACTTTTCTGATAAAATCCATAAACGGCGGTATATGGTAATCCGGAAGGAATCAGGAAAGACCGTTTACCATCGGCCAGTTTTGTGAAATTATGAATAGAAAACAGGTTAAAAAAAGACGTTGTAGAAAAATGATTAATATGCTCAGTGTTAATTTCCTGAAAGGGTGCGTGAATAACCTTATAGTAATTACCGGCATCCGGACATTCGGCATAAACAATTCCGCCTTCGTTTAAAATAGCATAAAACCCTTCAATTGCTTGATATAAATCAAACAAATGCTCCAATACATGAGATACTATTATAACATCGAAAGTACCTAAGTGAGCCGGAATATGAAACAAGCTTGCGGCATGTGCCTCTAACCCTGTTAATTTCTTTGTATTTTCTGCGCAAACCGGCGATGGATCAATGCCAACCAAATTGGTGTATCCTAAATCTTTAAATCGTTTGAGTAGCCCGCCATTGGCACAACCAATATCTAATATTCGGGCGTTCTTTGAGGTTAATTTTTTAACAATATCCGCTACGGTATCGTCTAAGCGTTTAGCGTCCAAAGCATTTTCACCGCCGCCAGTTGATGTTTTATTATCCTGGTAGCGCGATAAGTTTGTATAATACTCATCGTAATCTGCTTGAGTAACGGTGGTATCCGCAAAAGTAAAGTAACAGTTATCGCAATAAACCAGATCATACCCCTGACTTAGCGGATGCCCATCAAACAGAATAAAATCCTGATGATAAAGAAAATTTCCGGTTTGCGATTGACATACCGGACAAGGGCGCTTTAATTCTACTGGCATAATTTCAAGTTATTCTTTCCCGTAAAAATTTATGGTGCGTTTAATGCTTTCTTCTAAAGAGATAACAATTTTAAGATTTAACTCTTCTTTCGCCCGTTGAACCGATGGTACATAACGTTCCGGAGCTAACTGTGGCTGCGGCTTAGTTAATATTTGCGGTTCTAAAACCGGCTGAAATTGCTGGGCCACTAAATTTGCCAATTCCGCTATAGATATTTCTTCATCCGATCCTACGTTGTACGGCTTTCCGGCTTGGCCATGAATTAAAATGCGCAACAACCAGATTACCAGATCGGCAGCATACAAGTAGGATCGGTAAGGAGTACCATCCCCTTTTATAATTATGGGCTGTTGATTTAACCCGTTTAAAATAAAGTTGCCGGCAGCAAAATGAGTGTCTAATGGTAAAAAAGGACCTACAAAGGCAAAACACCTAGCGATTTTAATTGGAATATTAAATTGCTTAAAATAAATGGCACTAAGTAATTCTGCCATCCGTTTACTTTCACCGTAGGTCCAAAAAGGATTCGTGATATCTGGTCCTCCCAAATAATCTTCAAACAAATGCTTTAATTCGGGTGGTTGGAGGCCGTAAATAGCTCCGGAACTGGTTAATAGCAAGGACTTCACTTGCTTTTTTCGGGCTAAATCCAATACCCGGCGGGTACCAGCAACGATAGTATCCGTCATTAAAAGCGGACTTTCCGCATTTAGTTGCGCATTAGCTTCGGTGGCCGCATGTATAATGTAATCAATAGAGCGTTCCGGAAAAGTAAAATTTTGAATATCTCCTGCCAGATACTTTAAAAAAGAATAATTAAATAAATGCGGAGCTTTTGTTTGGAATGCCTCGCTATTACGGGTTAAAACAGTAATTTGAATATTCAGGTTCTGGGTAATGTTGGCATGAACTAAGCTTTCTAAAAGCCATCGGCCAAAAAAGCCAGTTCCTCCCGTTATAAACAAGTGCTTATCCCGGAGAAAAGGCCATACATCTTTTGTATGAATCAGAATATGTTGTAGGTCAGGTAGCAGGGAAACCATACCTTACGATTCTCCCCTGGAAATATTATTTTGTTTAAAATAAGTATGCAGAGTTTCAACCATATAATCGTAATGTTGTTCCTCTAATCCGGGCCAAACGCCTAACCAAAAAGAGTTGTTCATAATAAAATCGGTGTTCGTTAAATCCCCTACTTTCCGGTATTGAATATTCTGATAAGCCGGTTGGCGAAGTAAATTTCCGGCAAATAATAAACGAGTACCAATTTTATTTTCTTCTAAGTAAGAAACAAGATCTTTCCGGTTAATCGGACTGTTTTCCCGGATAGAAATCATAAAACCAAACCAACTAGGGTTAGCCTCAGGAGTTGCTTCCGGCAAAATAAAATGATCTTCAAAGGGCTTTAACTTTTGGTATAGCAGTTTATGATTTTCTCTCCGCTTCTCTACAAAATAATCGGCTTTTTTAAGCTGGCTAATACCAATGGCAGCCTGCATATCGGTTACTTTTAAATTAAATCCAATATGAGAATACGTGTATTTGTGATCGTACCCTTCCGGTAATTCGCCCAGTTTCCAGCAGAAACGCTTTCCGCAGGTATTATCTGCGCCCGGAACGCAATAACAATCTCGACCCCAATCCCGGAAACTTTCTACTATTCGACGTAAATTTAAATTATTTACTAAAACTGCTCCGCCCTCGCCCATAGTAATATGGTGCGCCGGGTAAAAAGATAAAGTAGCCAAATCACCCCAAGTACCCGTTTTTTTACCTTGGTAAGTAGCTCCTAAAGCATCGCAATCGTCCTCAATTAGCCAAAGTTTGTATTTTTTAGCAATTTCTTTTACTACACTTAAGTTAAACGGATTACCCAAGGTATGCGCCATCATAATGGCTTTTGTCTTAGGAGTAATTGCTTGTTCTATTAATTCGGCTTTAATATTATAGGTGGGTATATCTACGTCAATAAAAACCGGTATGCACCCAAACTGAATCATAGGGTTAACCGTTGTAGGAAAACCAGCAGCTACCGTAATTACCTCATCGCCGGGTTTTATAGCCCGGTCTTTTAATTTAGGAGAAGTTAAAGCGTAAAAAGCAACCAAGTTAGCGGAAGAACCAGAATTTACTAAAAAGCTATATTTAACCCCAACCCATTCGGCCAGATTCTTTTCAAATTCAGGCCCGAACCGGCCAGTAGTTAACCAGCCATCTAAAGTGGCATCTACACCATAAAGTAAATCCTGGGCATCTAATACTTTGCCAGTAACCGGAATATAGTCTACTCCCGGTCGGAATTGCTTACTTGTGTTCCGAAGAGCAATTTCTTCTAACCCTGAAAGTAGTTCTCCGTTTATATTTTTAAAGCCAGTAGCTGTTAGGTTTTCCATTGCACTTATTCACTTTCATTTATTTGATTCAAAAAACTGGCAATATCGGCGAGTATTAATTCCGAAGCACTACTTTCCTTTAACAAAAAGCTTTTATACCATTGAATGGTTCTTTCTACGGCCATTATGGTATTTAAATAAGGCCGCCATTTTAATAATTTTTGCGTTTTACTAATATCTAGTTTAAGTACTCCTGCTTCGTGGGGTTGATTTGCTAAATTTAGGTTCTGGATACATCCCTCTCCCCATACTTGAACTGCTAACTGGGCTAATTTTTCGACGGGTAAAGTATCGTTTGTGTTAGGGCCAAAATTCCAGGCACCGGAGTATATTTCGGGCTCTTGGGCTAATTTAGCACCTAATAGTAAATACCCGAACAAAGGTTCTAGCACATGTTGCCAGGGCCGGATGGCTAAGGGATTACGTACAGGAATAGGATTTTTATTCTGTAAAGCCCGCACAATATCCGGCACAATTCTATCGCGGGCCCAATCACCACCACCTATTACGTTACCTGCCCGGGCGGTAGCAACTGTTTTTTGATGAACTGAAACAGTTTTAACGTTAAAAAAGGAATTGCGGTAAGAATTAGTTACCAATTCGGCGCATGCTTTACTGGCACTGTACGGATCATAGCCCCCAAGAGCATCTACTTCCCGGTAAGGATACGGCCATTCCTGGTTATCATAAACTTTATCTGTAGTGATTATAACGACTGTACATTTACCCGAAAGTGTTCTTACGGCGTTTAGCACATTGGCTGTGCCAATGGTATTTACCTCAAAGGTTTCAACGGGTATTTCGTAAGAAGTTCTTACCAAAGGTTGGGCGGCCAAGTGAAAAACAAAACTGGGCTGAAACTCTGAAATACACTTGGTTAAAAACGGTTTATCTAATACATCGCCAATTACCGAATAGCAATAATCTTCGCCGGAGATTTGATTAAACAGTTCTTCTTGGGTTTCGGGCGCTTTGGCGTAGCCCATTACCTCTGCTCCTAATTGCTTTAACCAAACCAGCAGCCAGGAACCTTTAAAACCAGTATGGCCCGTTACAAAAACTTTTTGGCCAGCATAATTTTCGCGCAGAAATGCTTCCATTACCAAATTTTCCAGGCGGCATTCCCGCTATTCCAGAGTTCGTTTAAATCCAGTTTATCTTTTAATGAATCCATAGGTTGCCAGAAACCTCTATGCTTAAATGCTTTTAACTGGTTTTCTTTTGCCAGATTCTCTAACGGTTCGCGCTCCCAAATAGTACTGTCGCCCTCTATGTAATTAAAAATTTCAGGCTCGCACACAAAAAAACCACCATTTACCCAACCCACATCTTCGCTCCTTTTTTCGTGGAAAGAAGTAATGTGGTTATCTTCCTCTAAACTTAATACCCCAAAACGACCGGATGGCTGAATAGCAGTAATGGTTACGTGTTTTTTACCGGATTCATGCGCTTCAATGAGTTCGTTAATGTTTACGTTACTAACACCATCGCCATAAGTAAGCATAAATCTTTCATTCCCAATATATTTCTGAATGCGCTTGATTCTCCCTCCGGTAAGTGTATCCTTGCCGGTTTCCACTAAGGTTATCTTCCACTTTTCAGAAAAACTATTATGAATTTCCAGATCGTTGTTTGATAAATCAATGGTTACATCTGACTGATGCAAAAAATAATTAGCAAAGTATTCTTTAATTACATAGCCCTTATAGCCTAAACAAACGATAAATTCGTTAAAACCATAAGTTGAATAAATTTTCATGATATGCCAGATGATGGGCTTGCCCCCAATTTCGACCATGGGTTTTGGCCGTAAATCTGTTTCTTCAGCTAATCTGGTACCTAAACCACCTGCAAGAATGACTACTTTCATTGCACAAACTTCATGATTGTAGGATTAAAAAGCAAAATTAATTTAGTGGCCCAGAGCGTAGCTTACCTTTTAGTAAATATTTATACTTTTGCGCGGAAACTAGATAAGGAGAGTTTCAATGAGAACCAGATGCTCTATTTTAAAGAAATAATATTTTAAACGAATACAATACTTTAGTATTCTGCTAGTTTATTTAACTAACTAAAATCGCTTACTCGTTTCAACCTAAAAAAGTAAATTTTCGAATTTAATATATGAGTTACAAAGAGCGTACTCCAGTTGAGAATAATTCCAGTTTGGACGAAATTGATCTGAGTAAAATTTTTATTTCTATTGGGAGAGGAATTGTAAGATTTTTTAAATCTATTTTTAGATTCTTCTTTTTATACCTGGATACTTTAATTTCCAAAACAAAAATTATTCTTGCTTTGGTACTTGCCGGTATTATTTTGGGAATAGCTTATTTCTACGCTTTCAAACCTTTTTACGAATCCAGAATGACTTTAAATTCGGCCTATTACAGGGGCGAATTTTTAGATAATTCCATTCAAAACTTAAACCGGCTTTGCTCTGAGAATAACTACCGGGTTCTGGCTAATTTACTAAAAATAGAACCGGAAAAGGCGAAAACTTTACGAAAAATTCAAGTAGAGCAGATTATTTCGCCCAATATGCAAATGCTGATTGACCTTTATAAAAGTACAAAAGGCAATCAGAGACGGATAGATTCTTTGATTTTAAATCACAGCGATTCTACCTTCCAGATTATGGTGCAGGTATACGATACCACCACTCTGGTTGGTTTAGATACTATTCTGGTAAACTATATTAAAAACAATAAATTTGTTAATAAACGAATAGCCATTGAAAGAAAAAATTTGCTAAACCGAAAGGCCAAATTAATCCGGGAATCGAAAAACTTAGATACCCTTAAATCTTACATGGCAAAAAGCTATTTACCCCAAGGCCCAGGTAAAACCGGCACCAACGTAACTTTAAATGACAAACAATCGAATCCAATCGATGTTTACCGGGAAGATTTCCGATTATATGATCTACAATTGCAAATTGACCGCTTATTATTTATAAACTCTGAAATTGAGATTATAGACCGGTTTATTACTTTTGGCAAACCAGCCAGCGGCACAATTGAAAAAAATGCGGTTAAGGGTGCATTGATTGGATTACTGGCGGGCCTTTTATACGTATTCTATATTATTTTACGGGAAGGCTTGCGTAGATTCCGGCTTATTATAGACGAAGATTAATTTTTTACTAAATATTTGGCTGTTTAAAGCCGTTTCCTTTCAGTAAGGAAACGGCTTTTTTATTTTACCTTATTTGATAAATTTACTTTAAGGCACTTACATTATATTCTTAACCCCTAAATTTTGTTCTGGTACGGAGAAGATGGATTTATTATAACCTACCGGCGCAGAACTCTACCCCAGCTAATGTTTACTTTATAAATTCTTCCTAAATCTCATTAGCATTTATTAAACTTTACCTATTTAATAATTTTTAATCTATTATTAGGGAGAAATCGTACTACCTATTGAATTGTTGAAATAATCTAAAATAAAGCTTGGACTTTGTGAAGTTAAAATCAGGAAGAAGACTATTATTTTATAATAATCTATGTATAGCCGTATATAAATGAGATATTAAGGTTCTGTATAAATATTTCATAAAGTAAAGCAATCAGTATTCATTATACTTGTGGCCAAAGCACATAGAAAAAATACTATCTCTGAACAATTATTTCCATCTCCTAATGCGGGACAGGATACAACATTGAAGACAAAAGGTAATTTTGTTAATTTAAAGTACTTGCAGGAAGTAGGCTGCAATAATGCTGAATTTATAACCGAAATGATAACCTTAGTTTTACAACAAACCCCCGAAAATATAAAGACGCTTTATTATCATACCGAGAACCAGGATTGGGTAAATTTAAAAAAGTCTGTTCATAAAATGAGATCTGCCGCTACCTTAGTTGGGGTGGAAGAGCTGCATACATTAATAAATTTAGTAGAAACTTACTCCGCTAGACAAGTACATCTGGAATTGCTACCTATTCTGACGAATGATTTGGTAAGAATCTGGCATAAAGTACTTATAGAATTAACAGAAATTTTAAATGATTTGAAATCAGATAACACGTAAAAAGCAAATTGTTTATCCTCCTTGTAGATAGTTGGCTTACTTAATCTGCATCATTAAATACTATCTTACCTCAATTACGGAAGTAAGTTTATGAATAAAAACACCTATTATGCCTGATGGAAAATAAAAAAGAATTTATGCGGGAAGCTATCCGGCTATCCATTGAAAAAATGAACGAGGGGTTTGGTGGCCCCTTTGGTGCGGTAGTAGTTCGTAACGGAGAAATCATTGCCCGGGGGTTTAATCAGGTTTTAGCTACCAACGACCCAACTGCCCACGCCGAAGTTGATGCCATCCGGAAGGCTTGTGCCACATTGCAAACCTATCATTTAAACGATTGCGAACTATATACCAGTTGCGAACCCTGCCCTATGTGCTTTGGGGCTATTTATTGGGCCCACATCCAAAAAGTTTACTACGGTAATACCAAACAAGATGCCGCTGCCGTTGGCTTCGACGACAATTTTATCTACGAGGAATTAGAAAAACCCCGGCATGAGTGCCAGGTTGCGATGGAGCAATTACTGCCCGAAGAAGCTATTGTTGCTTTTCAGGAATGGAACAAAAATCCACATAAATCTGAATATTAATTTATATCAAATTGTGTAAAAAAGCTATCATAGGATTTGCTTGCTAGTAAGCGTTTTCTTTGGAGTCTGTTCCAGCCTCCATGCACTGGTTCCATCTTGTTTGAGGCTTCAAGTTTGCCTCGTGGCCGGCTGGCCCCGTTTGGCTCTTCCGCCCTCGCTAGCCTTCCTTTCCTCGACTCCACCTGCGGAATGCCTACGGCACCGGAACCCTAGCAGGTGCTCCACAGCCAAACTGATGTCTTTGTTCTTCGTTTCAGCTTTTACTTTTTTTTAGTAGTATTGGATTGTACTAAGCCGCATTGCCTAGAATCTACTGAGTTGGAAAGCAGAACTGGAAGTTTTATTCCGGTCATTCTTAAAATTAGTAGCAGCATATAAAAGCTATTTTCCTTCTTCTTAATACAAAATCTGGAAGAAAAGCAGTAACTAAACGCAATAGACACCAGTTTGGCTGTTGAGGGCCTTTTAGCGTTCCGGTGCTGCAAAGCAGCATGGCGCAACGCAGTGAGCCAAGGTTCGCTAAACCGCCCGAAACAGCTTAACGAGGCCAACCGGCCACGAGGCAAACTTAGCCTGATCAAATAAGATGAAACCCGAGCATGGAGACTAGCAAAGGCTCCAAAGAATAACATCAAAGTTCGCCGTAGTAACTTCTTCTTACTATTTGGTATTACTTTTTACTTTCGTTAAAATATATAAAAAGAGGGCTTCCATAATTGAAAGCCCTCTTTTTAATAGCATAAAATCTTTTATCTAAAATCTTTATCCTAAATTCTATTTAAACATTTTCATTTTTGATATAGCCCCGCCTTTTCCGGTTAGCTTATTCATGTTTTTCATCATTTTGCGCATGTCGTTGAACTGCTTCATAAGGTTATTCACCTGTTGAATGTTCGTGCCGCTACCTTTGGCAATCCGGTTCCGGCGGCTGCCACTTATTATATCCGGGTTAGCCCGTTCTTCTTTTGTCATGGATTTGATGATGGCTTCAATAGGCTTAAAAGCATTCTCATCAATCTCCACGTCTTTCATGGCTTTACCTACTCCCGGAATCATACTTACGAGATCTTTAATATCGCCCATCTTTTTAATTTGCTCGAGTTGCGATAAGAAGTCATCGAAGTTAAACTGGTTCTTGCGGATTTTCTGGTTAATGCGGCGGGCTTCATCTTCGTCAAAAGTTTGCTGAGCGCGTTCTACCAACGAAATTACGTCGCCCATCCCCAGAATCCGTTGTGCCATCCGGTCCGGATAAAACAAATCCAGCGCTTCCATTTTTTCACCGGTACTGATAAACTTGATTGGCTTCTCTACCACTGCCCGGATAGAAAGAGCAGCTCCCCCGCGGCTATCGCCGTCCAACTTAGTTAAAACAACGCCATCGAAATTAATCCGGTCGTTAAACGTTTTAGCAGTATTTACCGCATCCTGCCCCGTCATGGAATCTACCACGAACAAGGTTTCGGTTGGTTTTAAAGCTTCCTTCAGTTCGGCAATTTCGCGCATCATGGCTTCATCCACGGCTAAACGGCCGGCGGTATCCACGATTACTACTTTTTTGTTATTAGCTTTAGCGAAAGCAATGGCATTTTGAGCTATTTGCAAAGGATTTTTATTTTCCGGCTCGGTATAAGCCTCCACTCCTACCTGGCCCGCTAATACTTTTAGCTGGTCAATCGCAGCCGGGCGGTACACGTCGCAAGCCGCCACCAGCACGTTACGGTTTTGCTTTTTCAGGTAATTAGCCAGTTTACCAGTAAAGGTAGTTTTACCCGAACCTTGTAAACCCGCAATCAGAATTACGGCCGGGTCTCCTTTTATTTGAATATCCTGCTTTTCGCCCCCCATTAAATGGGTAAGCTCTTCGTGCACAATCTTAACCATTAACTGACCCGGCGATACCGCAATTAAAACATCGCGGCCCATGGCTTCATCTTTTATTTTATCGGTTACCGATTTCGCTACTTTATAGTTTACGTCGGCATCTACCAAAGCCCGACGGACTTCTTTAATGGTTTGTGCTACGTTAATTTCAGTGATGCTACCCTGGCCCTTTAAAGTTTTAAAGGCCCGGTCTAATTTGCTACTTAAACTATCAAACATGAGTGTATCTCCTTATGGTATACAAAAATAAGCAGAAAAAATAAAATTACCTGACATTTTTACGCCAGCAACGTATATTCGCGCTATTAATATTGCTCATAAGGCAATCATTAATCCGGGTTATTTATCTGTTACTTAATTTAGAATTAAATTATCCTTGGCAAACCAGCAAAATCCTTCTTCCGGCAATGTTTTATTCTTTTCTTATTACTGGCCACCTTCCGGCGGAGCCGGTGTACAGCGTTGCCTGAAGTTTGTAAAACATTTGCCGGAGTTTAATCTAACTCCTACGGTAATAACGGTAGACGATAAAAAAGGTGCGTATCCGGTACTGGATTATTCGCTGGCAGCAGATGTACCCGCTTCGGTAAGAGTAATCCGGACGAATACCAGCGAACCGTTTGAGTATTATAAAAAATTAACCGGCAAGAAGGAAATTCCCTACGGTGGGTTTGCCAATCAAAATAATCAAAACCTGATTCAGAAAATATTTAATTTTATCCGGGGGAATTTATTTATTCCGGATGCCCGGGTTGGGTGGAACCGATATGCGGTAAGTGCCGGCAGAAAATTATTACAAACTGAACCTATTAAGGCCATTATTACTACCAGCCCCCCGCACTCCTCGCAATTAATTGGGTTAAAGTTAAAAAAAGAATTTCCGCATGTAAAATGGATTGCCGATATGCGCGACCCCTGGACGGATATTTATTACTACAAAGAGTTAAACCATACCACTCTGGCCAAGCAAATTGATGCCCGCTACGAAAAAGCCGTTATTGAAGGAGCCGATGCTATTTTGGTTACCAGCGCCGATACAAAACGGTTACTCGCGGCGAAATCTGCCCAAATTGATTCTACTAAAATAAAAGTATTGCCGAATGGTTACGATGAAGAAGATTTTACTTTTCCATCTGAACCGCCCAAAGATAAACTGTGCATTACCTATACCGGTACCATATCAGAAACGTATAACATTGAATTATTTTTAAAAGCTCTGGCCGAAGTGACCCGCCGTTATCCAGAAGTACCCTTTCGACTGCGGTTTGTTGGTAAAATTTCCGAAATGGTACTGCGGCAGGTAGAGCAGGCCGGTATTACCTCCATATCCGAAATAATTCCGTTTGTACCGCACCACGAATCTATCCGTTATTTATTGTCAGCCACGGTTTTGTTAATGGGAATTCCGGATGTAGTAAATAACTTTTGTATTTTGCCAGGCAAGCTTTTCGAGTACCTGGCTTCTAACAAACCCATCATCTGCATCGGACCTATAAACAGTGATGCCGACCGGATAATTGACGAATGCGGTGCCGGGCGGGTTTTTCATTATGCTGCCTTCGACCAAATGGTAGATTACCTGGACCAATTAACCCGGAGTTGGAAAATTAACCCGAACCTGGATTTACCCATTGTGGATTATCACCGGTACTCTCGCCGAGCTTTAACCGGTCAACTGGCAGAGATTATTCAAGGAAAGTAGGCGAGTTGTCAAACAAATAGCTTAACTGCTCTTTAAAATCAGGAATAGAAACCGTAAAATTTTGTTTTTCGTCAGATTTACTTCCTATGGAGTAGGTATAGGAAAAGTTCAAGCCCTTACTTAATAAAAAATAATGCGATTTTATAACATCCACCGGATGCAATTCCAATACTGTGGCTTGTTGGCAGAATAGGATATTAGTTAAACCTGCTCCGTGCGGGGCAATCACCACTTCAGCATTATAAAATAATTGCACTTGTTGCTGGTACGTTAGCTCTTCGGCATTAATTATTTGCACTTGGTATGGCATTAAAGCAGCTATAACCTGGTCTTCGTTTATAATTTTCCGTTTGTTAGCTTTCTTGCGGCTTATATAAATTCGTTTCGGTTTGCCGGTTGAGGTAACCTGGTAGCCTGCCCAAATTTTACTTCGAAGGCTTTCTAAAATATCCGGCGGCAAATATCCACTGTTGTGATTCGCTACAAAAGAAGGCAGCATAAATTCAGATACTTGCCATTTCTCCAGCTTACTAATAGTTTCTAATCGAATATGGGATTGTTTATCTAATAAAAAGTCTAAAGTTTCGCGCTGAAAAGCCGGCATATTTTGCGGCACAATTAGCGTAATTGGTTCAGCGGCATCTTGCAAAAGTAAAAACAAGCGGGGCAAGGCATCCAAAAACCAATGATAATTACTCGTTTCGGCCCAGGGGAAATGCATAAGGGAGCTGAATACTCCTTTTTTTCGTTTGGTGCTTAATAAGGCAAAACTGCGAAAGGCCGGCGATTTAGTTAAACGCATTAAGTCAAATACCGATTCGGTTACTACTTTACCTTTCCAGACCAATGCCCCCGAATGACCCAGAAAAGAAACATTTTTTAATGGTACAGTAAATAATTCTTTTTGCCGGAAGCCTAAAGAATAATCAACTACGTAATTGAACGAATGCGCACTTTTTTCCAGGAACTGTTTTTCTGCTGGAGTAAAATTCAGGAGATAAGCAGGCTTTAGCGTTCTTTTTTGCGGATGATTAAAAACGGAAACTGCCTGATAGTAGTAGTTAACGGAAGCACTAAAAATTTGAAAAAACTTTTTAAGTAGCATTAACCGGCCAAATTGTTTTAATCTTTCAAAAGGATAAAAGTAAGGTTTCTAACTGGTTTAAAACAGCAGACTAATAATTATTGCGTAAATTCGCGCCTTTAAAAGAAATTATGGATAGACATTTAGTTTTAACTAACTTAATTTCTTCGTTTAAGGATGATACAATCTCATGCAATTAGATTTAAATAATAAAGCAATTTTAATCACTGGCGCTACTGGCTCCTTTGGTAAAAAGTTCGTTCAAACGGTTTTAGAACGTTGGCCTCAAGTAAAGCGCGTGGTTATTTTTTCGCGCGACGAATTAAAACAATTCGAAATGAGCCAGGTATTCTCGCCGCAAAAGTACAAAGCCATTCGTTATTTTATTGGCGATGTGCGCGATGGGGATCGCTTGAAACGGGCCTGTGAAGGAATTGACATAATTGTGCACGCGGCCGCTTTAAAGCAAGTACCAGCGGCCGAGTACAACCCAATGGAATGCATTAAAACCAATATTTTTGGGGCGGAAAACGTAATTAATGCCGCTTTGGACTGTGGCGTTAAAAAAGTAGTGGCCCTAAGTACCGATAAAGCCGCCGCCCCCATTAATCTGTACGGTGCTACCAAGCTTTGCTCCGATAAATTATTTGTGGCTGCCAATAACATGAAAGGCTCCCGCGATTTAACTTTTTCGGTGGTACGCTACGGTAATGTAATTGGCTCCCGGGGTTCGGTAGTGCCTTTTTTCCTGAGTAAACGACACGAAGGCGTTTTGCCTATTACTCATCCGCACATGACTCGTTTTAATATTTCGCTGGAAGACGGAGTAGAAATGGTTTTACACGCTCTGGAACATGCCTGGGGAGGAGAAATATTTGTTCCTAAAATTCCTTCTTACCGCATCATTGACGTTGCCACGGCTATTGCCCCTACTGCGCAGCCCCACATTGTAGGAATCCGTCCCGGCGAGAAATTACACGAAGAAATGATTACCGAATCAGATTCGCACAACACCGTTGAATTAGAAAAATATTACGTTATTCTTCCTTCTACGCCGGTTTGGTCTATTGAAAATTTTATGAAAAAATTTCAGGGCAATTTCGTGGAACCAGGTTTCCGGTATAATTCCGAATCAAACACCGATTGGTTAACCCCGGAACAAATCCGCGAACAAATAAAACAACACGTTGATCCTACCTTCTCGGTTTAATTAGTGTATAACTTAGAGCTTTAACTGGCCCGTTGTTATTTTATTTTTGAAGAAAAACGGGCTTTTTATTTCATCACTTCTACATATCCCTTCAAGGTCTGTTGAGAAGTTAGATCATGAAGTACGTAATAGTAAACTCCATCCGGTTGTTGCCCGGCATTCCATTCATTTTCATAATTCGGATTCTGGTAAACTAAATTTCCCCAGCGGTTAAAGATTTTAATTTGCCATTTTTTATTTGGTGCTCCTTTTATGGAAAATGTTTCGTTTAAACCGTCCCCATTGGGCGTTATAATATTCGGAATGATTGGTTGACAACTGTTTTCCCGGTATTTTACTTCAATGGTATCGGTATAGGAGCAGCCATTTTCGTTAATTATTTCCACCCAATATTTACCTGATTTTGTTACCTCATAAGTTGCCTGCGTAGAATTATCCTGCCATTTGTAACTAACATTCCCAATCGACTTACCTAACATTAATTTCTCGTCTTTACACAAAGTCGTATCAGCCCCCAGATAAAGAAGTGGTCGTCCGTAAATGGTAATCTTTTTTTCTATTGAATACCATTCACTTTCGGCTTTAACTGTTAGCTTCACCAAATACTGGCCCGGATTGGTAAATTTGTGAGCCGGTTTAAGTTTAGTAGATAAGTTAGACGCGCCTGATTTTAAATCACCAAAATTCCAGACGTATTCATGATTGGACAGTATATTTTCAATAGTAAATAAGGTACTATCGCCTTCGCAAGTATTAGTAAAATCGAAACTTTCAATTATTGGTTGAATTTGTAAATACTGAGGAAGAAAATTGGGCAAACTGAACCAAACGTATTTGCCGGAACCTAGATATAAACCATCATCTACAAAATTAGATGCCGTTCCTGTTTGGTTTGGATTTTGAATTACTCCCAGATAATTACTATACCGGCGGGTTGCGTAAATTCTGCCATCAGGTGCTAACTGGAGGCCACATAACACATCTACGGAATTACCAATCACGAAACCGCTACTAAAGATTTGAGTTTTGGATGCGGTTAAGTCAAATTGAAAAATCTGCCTGCTTGTGGCAACGGCTCCATATAGTTTTTTCCCATCCGGCGAAAACTCCACGCCTAAAGCATTTACATAAATTTCCGGCGACACAATACCATTTGATAGTAGACCCGTTTTCGCGTCAAAATTAAAAAGTTCAAATCTGTTGGAACCTCTAACAGCTAATGCCAACTTTTTACCATCTACGGATGCCTTTAAAAAGCCAATCGCATTTAGCATTTCACCGCCATGGTAAAAACTTGTTTTGCTAATAACAGGTTTGGTATTTACTCCTAAGCTGGTGAGCAAATAAGAAGAAAATTCATAAGAATTCCATTTATGAACCAGAATCCAGAAATCTTTATTGTTGGTATGGCGAACTACCGTTAATTTTTCGGTAACTGGTGCCTCCAGCAGAACATTTTTAGTAGCAGTAATATCGCCTAAACCATTTTGCAGCGACATATCTAAAACAGAATAACGCAAGCCATTGCTCAAATCGTTTTCAATGGCATCTACGGTAAAAAGATAGTACAAAGTAGCCGATCCTGGTTTAGGAACAGCAATAACCGATTGAATGGCCGATTTATGCCCGGTTAATCCAAACCCATTAGGCATTGGAGTATGATTTTTGTTCCAAACGGTTATGCCATCGGAATAAAAAAGTAAATTCCCATTTTTATCTGCTACACTGGTGGTGCCTTCCTGGGTATTCGTTTTTCCATTCTTTAAAACAGTTACTTCTCCGCGATTAAAATCTAAGCCCGCATATTCGCCAAAATACCAGATGTTGGCTTCCTTTTGAGCCAATGCTGTTAAAGAGCTTACCAATAAAAATAAAAGTAAAAAATGCTTCATGTAAATAGCCTTAATTAAAATTCTAAATTCCAAATCGAGGAAAAAAATTCAAACATTCAGATATAATAATTATTTAACTTGGTAAACCTGTGTGTAACTACTCTATTCAAAAATAAAACCAGTCATAATGGTAATTGTAGCGGTCGCTAGTATCTTTACACTCCCAAATAACCCAGGTTTACCATGCAACCCATTCCGTACGGGAAACAACAAATTACCGAAGAAGACATTCAGGCGGTTGTACAAACGCTGCAATCCGACTTTTTAACTCAAGGTCCTAAGATTGAAGAATTTGAAAATAAGTTTGCGCAATATATTGGGTGTGTGTATGCAGTTGCCGTAGCAAATGGCACTGCCGCTTTGCACCTGTGCGCGATGGCTCTGGGCGTGAATGAACAAAGTAACGTTATTACTACCCCTATTACTTTTGTGGCTTCGGCAAATTGCGTGCGGTATTGCGGCGGTACCGTTTGGTTTGCCGATATTGATCCGGCTACGGGTTTAATGGACATTGACAAAGTCAGAGATTTACTAAAAAGTAAACCGAAAGGCTTTTTTACCGGAATTATACCCGTAGATTTTGCCGGTTTACCCGTTCATTTAGAAGCCTTCCGGCAATTAGCCGACGAGTATAATCTGTGGATATTGGAAGATGCTTGTCACGCACCAGGTGGTTATTTTTTAGATAATCAAGGTCAAAAACAATTGTGCGGTAACGGTAAGTACGCCGATTTAGCAATTTTCTCATTTCATCCGGTAAAGCATATTGCTACCGGGGAAGGCGGCATGATTACGACCAATAACAAAGAATTATACGATAAGTTAGTGCTCTTGCGTACGCACGGCATTACTAAAAAACCCGAATTATTGCCCAAGGATAAAGGTGGTTGGTACTACGAAATGCAGGAACTAGGCTACAATTACCGAATTCCGGATATACTAACGGCTTTAGGCATTTCGCAACTAAACCGGGCCGATGCAGGTTTGCAAAAACGCCGGGAAATAGCCGCTCGCTACGACGAAGTTTTTGGTCAGGATGAAAATATTATTATTTTGAATCCGGCGGCTTATTCCGATGATAAATCCGAAACTGGACATGCCTATCATTTATATGTTATTTTAGTAAAAAACCGGCGGGGTTTATACGATTACTTGCGGCAGCATCACATTTATGCCCAGGTGCATTATATTCCGGTGCATACCATGCCCTATTATCAGCAACTAGGATGGCAGCAAGGCGATTTTCCGGCGGCCGAAAATTATTACGAACAATGTTTAAGCCTGCCCATGTATCCTACTTTATCAAAAGAGGAACAGGAATTTGTAATTGAAAAAGTTTTAGCGTTCGTGAACGAGCAATAATTTAAGTTTAAGCGTTTTGAAAAAAGTCGGTATTATTTCTCAGGTAAGAATGACAAGCACCCGGTTACCGGGTAAAGTTTTGTTGCCCGTGAAAAACCAACCTTTATTAAAATACCATACCGATAGGTTAAAAAAAAATAATTTTCCGATTTATCTGGCTACTACCACCAATGCTACCGATGATGTAATTGCCCAATTTGCGGAACAGGAAGGTGTTTATTGTTACCGGGGCAACGAGGACAATGTTCTTTCAAGGTATTACGAAACGGCGCTAGAAAACCAATTAGATGTTATCGTACGGGTTACCTCGGATTGCCCCCTTGTAGACGGCGATTTAATAAAAACAGGAGTAGAAAAATACCTGCAGTGGCAAAACGAAACCATTTACTTGTCTAATTCAATTGTACGCACTTTTCCACGCGGTTTTGACTTTGAAATTTTTTCATTTCAGCAATTAGAAGAAGCATTTTTAAAGGCCGAAACCACTTTTCAAAAAGAACATGTTACACCATACATAAAAGAGCACGCCCAGGCGGAGCATGTAGTTTATTCCGAAGATGCCAGTGACTTACGAATAACCGTAGATACGCCCGAAGATTTTCAATTAATAAAAATATTAATCGAGGATTTTCAGGCCGATACTTTATCTTATCAGGAGATAATAAAATTATTGCGCAGCCATCCGGAACTGGTAAAAATAAACGCCCACATTGAACAGAAAAAAGGATAACAGCTTTGCCTACTATCGAACTAAATAAATATGGATTTCACGAAGTCAAAGAAAAACCTTCGGAAGCAGAACTGGAAATCTATTACTCCCAAAAATATTACCAGGATACTAAAGGCACGTACGAGAAAGCCTACGCCGCGCAGGAGCAACAATACATTTATAACAAAATAGCGCAAAAGCAATTGGTGCTGGAGAAACATTTTAACCTAACCAGCTTGTTGCCGCTCTCTTTGCTGGATGTAGGCTCCGGCGAAGGTTGGGTTTTAAGCTATTATAAACAGCGCAACTGGCAAGTTACAGGTCTGGATTTCAGCCGTTACGGCTGTGAAACTTTTAACCCCGGCTGTCTCGAGAACCTGTTAACAGGTAACATTTACGAAAACATTCAGAAATTAATCGCCCAAAAAGAAAAGTTTACGGTTATCTGGCTGGATAATGTACTAGAACACGTGGTAAACCCGCATCAACTTTTACTAAACTGCCGCGAACTGGTAGCCGATAATGGAGCCTTAGTAGTGGAAGTACCCAACGACTTTTCGCCTTTGCAGCAGTATCTAAAAGAAACAGGAGCTATCGATTCTGATTTTTGGGTGGCTTTACCCGATCATTTATCTTATTTTAATAAAGCGGGATTACTAAATATTGCAGCAGATTCGGGTTGGGATGAAGTTTTTACCATGGCTGATTTTCCGATTGACTTTGCTTTAGTAAATCCGGATACCAACTACGTAAAAGATCGAAGCAAAGGTAAAGAATGCAACCAGGCCCGCATCCAAATTGATAACCTGATGCATACTATTTCAATTGATAAAACCGTAGAATACTACCGCGCCTTAGCCGATTTAGGGATGGGTCGCCAGATTATTTCTTTCTTTAAACCTCATAATCATGCAGGTAACTAAATACCAGGCACTTTCTAAAGAATCTTACTTTTTTCAGGATTATAGTATTGTTACTTTGCGGGAAAGTGACATTTTCTTAATTAAAGAATGGCGTAACAGTCAATTGGCCGTTTTACGCCAAAAAGCTCCTTTAACCAATACCGATCAGGAAAATTATTATCGCCAAGCTGTTTTGCCTATATTTACCCAGTCGCAGCCTAAAATTATTTTATTCAGTTTTTTAAAAAACAATACGTGCATTGGCTACGGTGGCCTAACGAATATTGATTGGGAATCACGGCGGTTCGAAATGTCTTTTCTGGTAGACCCGGTCATTTACCAGAATCAGGAACAATACCAGGTGAGTTTTTCGGCTTTTATCACGCTAATGAAACAGGTAGCGTTTGAGGACTTAAATTTTAACCGGATATTTACCGAAACGTACGACATTCGACCTTACCATATTGCCATTTTAGAACAAAATGGTTTTCAGTTTGAGGGTCGGATGCGGCAACACGTAGTTATTGACCAGCAATTGGTGGATTCCCTGTTGCACGGTTTTTTAAAAGAATATCATGTATAAAGGAAAAAAGGTATTTATCAGCGGTGGCAACGGCGTTATTGGCAATGAGTTAGTCCAGAAATTACACGAAGCCGGCGCCATTTTACTAATTGGCGATTTAAAAGATCGTCCTACTCATTGGCCATCTGACATTCAATACCGCAAAGGCGATTTAAACTATATAACCGCCGCTGAGTTGCAGACTTTTGCCCCGGAGTATTTCTTTCATTTAGCGGCCACGTTCGAGCGCTCCAAAGAAACGTATGGTTTTTGGGAAGAAAATTACCAGCACAACGTAAACCTGAGCCACCATTTAATGACGGAAATAAAAGATCTTCCGTCTATAAAAAAAGTAATTTTTGCGTCGAGTTACCTGATTTACGATCCAATTTTATACAACTTTCAGGAGCCTGCTGCTGCGCCTTATTCTTTAAAAGAAACAGACCCAATCCTGCCTCGCAATTTAACCGGTTCGGCCAAGTTAAACCACGAAATTGAATTACGCTTTTTAGAGGATTTCCGAGGAGAGCAATTTCAAACCATTTGCGTGCGGATTTACCGCAGCTACGGAAAAAACTCCCGCGATATAATATCGCGTTGGGTGCGGGCTTTGTTAAATCAGGAAAGTTTAACGGTTTTTAAAAAAGAAGGCATTTTCGATTATATCTACGCCGGTGATGTGGCCGAAGGTTTAATGCGCTTGGGACCTACCGCTTTTAAAGGCATTATAAATTTGGGTAGTGGTAAAGCTAGAAAAGTTGCAGAAATGATTGATGTGCTAAAACAGCACTTCCCGGCTTTAACTTACCAGGAAGAAAATTCCGACATATTATACGAAGCATCGCAGGCGGATATGACTTTGTTCCAAAAAGTAACAGGCTGGCTGCCTGCGAGAAAACTGGAAGATACCATACCGGAGATAATTTCCTACGAACAAGACGCCCTAACAAAACAACTAGCAACCTCCTCTACTGGCAATGTTTTGGTAACCAGTATTGCCCGCAAAGTACCCATGTTAGAGGCAATAAAATCAGCGGTTAAGAAGTTTGATCCTGATATATTGTTGTATGGGGCCGATGTTAGTTCTGAAATAATTGGAAAACACTTTGTAGATCGTTTCTGGCAAATGCCCCGTATAACGGATCTTTCAGTAGAAGAATTGCTCCACTATTGCCAGCAAGAAAATATTACCTTAATTATTCCTTCCCGCGACGGAGAACTGGTATTTTGGGCTGCCCATAAAGACTCGCTCGCCGCTAATGGAATTTCCGTTATGCTGAGCTCTTTATCGGCCGTGCAGGTTTGTTTAGATAAGTTACAATTTTATCAAACCTTAAACGCTAAAAATTTACCATTAATTCCTACTGTTGAAGCTATAGAAGATTTAGAGGACACTGAACGGTACGTAGTAAAAGAAAGGTATGGCGCCGGGGCTTTAAACATGGGCCTTAACTTAAGTAAGCAAGATGCTAGTACGCACGCCCAGAAATTACAACATCCCATATTTCAGCCTTTTATTGCAGGCCAGGAATACAGCCTGGATATGTACGTAACTCAACAAGGCAAAGTAAAAGGTATAATTGCCCGCACCCGGGACTTAGTAATCAACGGCGAATCGCAGATTACCCAAACCGTTTCGTTTCCGGCTCTGGAAAAATTAGGCCAGGAACTAGCCACGGCCATATCGTTAAGCGGCCACGTGGTGGTACAAGTATTGGTTTCTCCTGATGGGCAATTTCATGTAATAGAATGTAACAGTCGTTTTGGTGGCGCCTCTACTTTAAGCGTACAATGCGGATTAGATTCCTTTTATTGGGCTTTACTGGAAGCTCAGGGCGAAGATTTAGACGTTTACCCGTTTGCCCGCACGTCAGAAAAAAAACAAATCCGGTTTGCCCAAGACTTGGTTGTATAATAGTTGTTGGTTATTCGTGGTTCGACTTTAAAAGCTACGCTAATCCTGAATCCTTATAAGGCATTTATTTTCAACCATTTATTACCTTAACAACGAACAACTAATTACGAGTAACATCTCAATATGGTATTAGTATTTGACCTGGACGATACCCTTTACGAAGAAATTACTTTTGTTAAAAGCGGATTTAAAGCGGTCGCCAATTACTTAGCGCCTTTAATTAATTGCCCCGAAGAAGAATTATTTACTAAATTACTAAATCGACTCGAAGCAGGTGGCCGGGGTTCTATTTTTAATGATGTTCTGACAAAGTACGGCAAGAACTCCCAAAAACTGGTAACAAAATGTCTGAGTATTTACCGGCTCCATGCCCCTGAAATTCAATTGTACCCCGATGCTATTCGATGTTTAGAGCGTTTCCGCCATTATCCTTTGTACGTAGTAACAGATGGTAATAAGTTAGTGCAACAGAATAAAGTAAAAGCTTTACACGTTTCCGATAAAGTAAAAAAGGTTTTTATTACGCATCGCTTTGGTATTAAAAATGCGAAACCTTCGGTGTATTGTTTTGAATTAATTGGTAAGTTAGAGAAAACCGAACCTGCCAACATAGTGTACATTGGTGATAACCCCAGCAAAGATTTTGTCGGATTAAAACCCCTCGGATTTAAAACTATCCGGATAATGCGGGGTAATTACCGTCATTTACAGCCGGGCGAAGCTTACGAAGCCGACCGAAACATCTTAAGCTTAGACGAAATAACCGAAGAATTTTTAAAGAATTTATAAAATGTTAGAAGTAACCATTGGCAATCGTAAAATTGGTCCGGCGCACCGGCCGTTTATTATTGCCGAAATGTCAGGAAATCACAATCAGTCGCTCGACCGCGCCTTAGCCATTGTAGATGCCGCCGCCGATGCGGGAGCAGATGCCATAAAATTGCAAACCTACACCCCCGATACCATGACGATTGAGGGCGTACACACCATCGAAGATCCGAATTCGCTTTGGAAAAACCGGGAATTATATGATTTATACCGCGAGGCGTATACTCCCTGGGAGTGGCACCAAGCCTTATTTAACCGAGCCCGGGAAAGAGGTATTCTGGCATTCAGTTCACCTTTCGATGAAACGGCCGTTGATTTTCTGGAAAGCTTACAGGTACCCGCTTATAAAATTGCCTCTTTCGAAAATACGGACTTGCCTTTACTTAAAAAAGTAGCCGCTACCGGCAAACCCGTTATTATTTCCACGGGCGTAGCCACAGTGGCTGAAATCGACGAAGCCGTACGTACTTTACAGGCTAACGGCTGTACCGATATTATTTTACTAAAATGTACCAGCACATACCCCTCTTCGCCGGAAAATACCAATCTGCGTACCATTCCCCATTTAGCGCAATTATTTAATTTGCCGGTCGGTTTATCCGACCACACCATGGGCGTGGGAGCTTCGGTAGCTGCAGTTGCTTTAGGAGCTTGTGTTATTGAAAAGCATTTTACCTTGCGCCGCGCGGATGGTGGCGTAGATTCAGCGTTTTCTTTGGAACCGCAGGAACTGCAATCGTTAGTGGTGGAATCTGAACGGGCATTTCTGGCTTTGGGAACTATCCAATACGGAGTTCAGAAAGCCGAAAAAAATAGCCGTTTGTACAAACGTTCCATTTACGTGGCCAAAGATGTACAAGCCGGAGAACCATTCACGAAAGAAAATATTCGTATTATTCGTCCGAATGAAGGTTTGGAGCCGAAGTATTTAGAGCAGGTATTAAATAAAACGGCTAAGACCTTTATTAAGGCGGGTACCCCTTTAACCTGGGAGTTGCTCTAATGCGGTACAGCAAGCTGGTTCATATTTACGCCGATATTTTACAACTGCGTTTTACGGACACGTTTGCTGCCATTCCTGCCCATGCTATTAATGCTATAAGTCCGGTAAATGTATTTGCCCGGTTAGGGCGGGTATTATTGTATACCGGCGGCCGCTTATTCCTAGATTTATTTCTGCCTTTCCGGAATAAAGAAAATATTTCCGGCAAAGTATGGTTGTATGTAGTAAGTAAAAATAATTATGAATCGCTGCAATTTATAAAAGTTGCCCTGCCAGAAGCTGTTTTTGTAGCCGGCCAAAACAAACAAATCGGAATTTATAACAAACAAGTAACCCGCTTACCCACCCGTTTTAAAATTTTTTACTATTATAAATTTATTCCTCTGTTGTTGGGTTTGTACCAATTGAAAGGCAAGCGGGCGCTGCGCTTCTTCGATTTAATTTATACGGCCGTGGGCTATTATGAATTATCATTAAAATACCTGCAAAAATACCGTCCTATAGCTATCATTTTCGCTAACGATCATAATACTGATCCCCGGGCATTGTTAATTGCTGCCAAAGAAGTAGGTATTCCAACTATTTACCTGCAACACGCCAGCGTGAGCACTAATTTTCCGCCCTTATCTTTCGACTTGAGTTTACTCGAAGGTCAGGATAGTTTAGATAAGTACCGGGCTTGCGGACCAGTATTAGGTGAGGTGAAATTAATAGGTATGCCCAAGGCTGATAAATATTTAGCCAACAAAAATTCCAGTACTACTATCGAAAGTATAGGCGTTTGTGCCAATATTATTGATGAAACCGACCGGATTAAAGAACTACTAACCCGTTTGGTACAGGAATTTCCGGATAAAAAAATCAGCTTTCGCCCGCATCCCAGCGATCGTCGTAATTTTAATTTTATCAACCAGATTAGTCCTGGAATTCAGTTCTCAAATGCTAAAGTAGAACCAGCTTTTGATTTTTTGCAAAAGCAAGATGTTATTATTGCCGCCGATTCTTCCATTCACCTGGAAGCAGTTATGCTGAATATTTTAAGTATTTATTACCGTCTGGAAAAAAGTAATTTTGTAGATGATTATTACGGATATGTGCGCCACCAATTAGTAGAAAAAGCAGCAGATTTAAATGATTTGACCTTTCTAATTAGCAGCTATGAACTAAACCGACCTCAGGTGTCCGGACGGGCAAAATATTATAATGCCGTGATGGGCACCGAATTAGAAGGTCGCAGCCATGAGTTAGCTTTGCGCTATATAAAAGAATATTTATTAAAATCGGGCAAAGCTTAACCATGGAAGCAATCTTTAAATACGTACTGGCTCAATTTTACAATATTTATTCTCCTCAACAGTCTTTCGAAATTCATTATGGCCTAAATAACCAGAGTCGTATTCAGATTACTCAAACAAAATTTACTTTTTTTGAACAAACAGCTCCTTTCCCTGAAACACCACCAACTTTTTATACCTGGAAAAATCAGAAAATTCCGTTTTGGTTTGGAGCTCCGGAAGTAAAAGAAATAATAACCTACGTGGGTGATCAAGCCGTTATTAAAGCGGATATTATTGCGAATGCATTTTATTTTTTGAGTGGTTGGCAGGAATATTATTCTACTCAGCGCGATAATTTTGGCCGATTCCCTTATGCCGAAAGCCTACAAAGTAAATATGACTTCATTACCATTCCGGTAGTGAATTACTATTTTGATATTCTGAAAACGGCCATCGAACAAGTATATGGTTTAAAATTAATATCTATTTTAGCCCATGAAGCGCCTTTTACTACCTGCTTAACCCACGATATTGATAATTGCCAAACTGCCTGGCGGGTAGAAGGAATACAAGCCTTAAAACAAGGTAAGTGGTCCCGGTTTAGTAAACTGTTAAAACAAAAAATTTCGGGCCAGGATAATTGGTGTAATGTGCCGGAGGTAATACAGGAAGTACAAAAGTACAACGTAACATCTACCTTTTTCTTTTTAGCTAATAACCGAAAATATAAAGGTATAGCCAACGCCGATTATGATATTTCTCAATCCCGTTACCATGCCTGGTTGCCTTTACTCAAGCAGAAAAAGTTTGAAGTAGGGATACACGGCAGCCATATTACTTCATTTACTAAAAATAAACTTCAAACAGAAGTAAAAAAATTAAAGTTACCGGTACACGGTAATCGGTTCCATTACTTACGCTTTGAACCCCAAATAACGCCCCAACTACTCGAAGAAGCAGGAATGAACTACGATACTACGTTGGGGTTTTCAGAACATTTTGGTTTTCGGCACGGTACCTGTTTTCCTTTTCAATTATTCAATTTTAAAAAGCGGGAAGCCTTTCGGTTTTTTGAAGTACCCTTACACTTAATGGATGCTACTTTACATCACCCAAAATACCTGCAACTATCCGCTTCTGAAATACTTCCGGCTATTACACCTATGCTGCAAGAAATAAAAAAATTTGGCGGCTGCTTTACCTGGCTCTGGCACAACGAAAACTTTTCAATTCATAATCTTACGAACGGCCCCTTGGCTTTCCACCAGATCATGGAGTATTTACAGGAACAAGGTTCAGGTTTTAAAACCATTAGTGCGGTCGTAAATTTGTTAGAGCATCCATCTGGTCAGGTATTTTCCAAGTAAAAAGCAATGAACACTTATTCTCCTTTTAAGTAATAAGTTTGCCAAATAAATAAAGTAGTAAACAAGATTTAATCATTCTTCTTTTTAGCACAACACAGCATGGGTATTATCAAACGGCAGGGTATTCAAAATAGTATTATTTCGTACACTGGCGTGCTTATCGGTTACATAAATGTGATGGTGCTGTTTCCGCGCATCTTAAGTGTAGAACAAGTAGGTTTAACCCGCGTTTTACCTAATATAGCATTGGTTTTGGCTCAACTTTCGGCGCTTGGTTTTGGAAGTGCTGGTATTAAATTTTTTCCTTTTTTCCGTGATAAGGCGAACCGGCACTATAATTTTTTAATGTATCTGTTAGGCGTACCATTACTGGGCTTCACCATTATAATTATTCTGTATTATGCATTTCAGCCCCAGATTTTAGCTTATTACGCCAAAGAAGCACCGCTCCTTCGGCAATACTCCTATTACATTGGTCCGCTTAGCCTTTTTACATTACTTTTTACTTTATTTAACAGCTACTTAACTTCTCTTTATAAAACCGTTATCCCTTCTTTTACCAAAGATTTTTTGTTGAGGATTGGAATAAGTGCCTGCGTATTGTTGTATGCCACTCACCTGATTAACTTTGAAACATTCTTATTTTTATTTATTGGGGTAAACGCCGGTATAGCGGTTGTATTATTTATTTACCTGGTTTGGCTGAAACAATTTCATCTTTCCCCTAACCTGAAGCCCTGGCAAAACCGACCCATTAAACCAATGCTGCAGTATGGTTTATACGCCTTTTTAGGTAATATTTCAAGCACCATTATTACCGTTATCGATTCTATTATGATAACCCATTATAATGGTTTGGGCGATGCCGGTATTTATACCACTGCTACCAATGTGGCCAGTGTAATTTTAATAGCCGGAAGTTCCATTTACAAAATTGCTTTACCTCAAATTGCAGATTTCTGGAAAAATCAAAATTTAACTGCCATGCAGGCGCTGTATAAGCAAGTAACCCGCATTAATCTTGTAATAGGTTGTTTGCTGTTTATCGGTATCTGGGCCAATATTGATAATCTGTTGGCCTTGCTGCCAAAAGCTTACAGTTCCGGGAAATACGTTATTTTATTTGTGTGCGCTGCCCGCCTTTTTGATTTAGCTTCCGGCGTGAACGGTTATATATTGTTAACCTCGCCGCGTTACCGTTACGATTTGATTTTTAACATTTCCCTCGCTTTGTTAACCATTATTGCCAATCCTTATTTTATCCGGAATTACGGTATTAACGGGGCTGGTTTTGTTTTCCTGATTGTATACGGCGTTATAAATACTATTCGTTTGGCTTGCGTGTATTACTTCTATAAAATGCAGCCTTTTGATAAAACTTCTTTGCAAATTATAATGCTAGCCATATTAGCGTACGTGGTGGGGTGGCAATTACCGTTTGTATCTTCTACTTTCATTGATATTCTAATTCGCTCTGGTTTAATAACCTTGATTTACATAATTGGGGTTTTAAACCTGAACCTGGCTCCAGAAATGACGGATAAGCTAGTGGCGCGCTTCAGGCAATACTTCAAATAAAGGAAGACTTTTCATTTAAGTGATAATTTTATAAAGACATATATATTTGCAATATCATCTATAGCGACTAATCTTATACCACCAAATTGTATCAAAAAGCTATTATAGATTTTGCTTGCTAGTAAGTGTTTTCTTTGGAGCCTTTTCAAGCCTCCAGGCTCAAGTGCTAACTTTTTCGACAGGGCTAAGTTTGCCTCATGGCCGGCGGCCCCCGTTTGGCTCTCTCGGGCGGTTTAGCGAACCTTGGCTCACTCCGTTGCGCCATGCTGCTGCGCAGCACCGGAACGCTAAAAGGCCCTCAACAGCCAAACTGGTATTGTTTCGAGTAGCTACCGTTAATCTTACTTTTACCGAAAATAACAAAGGTTAATTAACCTGTCTTCTTTTACTATCTTTGTTACCCTTTCTAGCACAAGTCTTAACGGAGCGGGACTGGTGACACTTACTATGGCGCGGAAGTTACTTCTGTGCCTTTCTCCTGCTAGCTACTTTCTAGGTTCTTTTCTAGCACACCCTGCTAGCGCAAGTCTTAGTGGAGTGGGACTGGTGCCTTACAGACAAGAGTCAGTCTCCCTACTGGCGAAACTCAAGCCCTTTTACGTCAGTTGGGAGACTGACTCTTGTTCTTATGCCCAAGTGTTCAGCGAAGTAGCACTTGCGCGAGGAGGCGTATTTACTAAATCTTTTACCTTTGATAGTTAAAGCCAGGTAGCTAAGAGCAATAGCTAAACTAGGCCCACCGGCCATGAGGCAAACTGGTTACTTGTCAAATAAGATGGAACCATGACATGGAGCCTGTTCCAGCCTCTAAAAAACAACATCAAAGTCTGCTATAGCAACTACTTCTTACTATTGGTTAATACTTTAGTAGTTGCCCTTGGTTCTAATTTTCAAAGCAAAGTAAAATCTAAAACTCTTATCCGGTTCTTGCCATAAATAATCTGCTAAATCCGTTTAACCTGTGGAAATCCGCGATTCAACTTATTTATGCTCATATTCTTTAATGCAGCTAATTATATAATCTACTTGTTCTAAGGTGAGGGCAGGATGCAAGGGCAACGCCATTACTTTCTGGCAAAGACTTTCTGCTACCGGAAAATCCCCGTAAAAATTACCTAAATAGTAGTAGGCAGGCTGCAAATGCAAAGGCGTAGCATAGTATACTGCCGTGGGTATTTGTTTTTGGAGTAAATAAGTTCTTAAATTATCCCGCTGCTCCGCAGGAACTTGCACTACGTAATGATTAAATACATGCGTGCTGTAAGCGGCACGACCCGGAACCTGAATCAAACGGCTATCCTGAAAATGCTGATCGTATTCTTGAGCCAATAATTGTCGTTGTTCTATATAGGTGTCTAGGTATTTTAATTTCACTAAAAGAAAAGCTGCCTGTATAGTATCGAGTCGCGAGTTTATTCCAACCCGTTCGTAGGTGTATTTTCGACTTTGACCATGACTGGCAATTTGGCGAATAGCGGTGGCTAGCTCTTCCTCTCTCGTAAAAAGAGCGCCTCCATCTCCCAGAGCACCTAACATTTTCGTCGGGAAAAAAGAAGTTGTACCAATATGGGCTACCGTGCCCGCAAAATACCGGGTACTATCTGCCGCAATATACTCCGCACCCAAACTTTGGGCATTATCTTCTACTATAAATAAATCATGTTTTTGCGCTAATAAGGTAAGTGTTTTAAGGTCTGCACATTGACCAAACAAATGCACCACTATTATAGCCCGGGTTTTGTAAGATATTTTGGCGGCTACCGATGCTGGATCAAGAGTAAAGGTGTCGGGAAGTACATCGGCAAATACCGGAACTAACCCCAGCAAGGCTACTGCTTCTGCCGCCGAAACATAATTAAAAACAGGTACAATAACTTCGCTGCCGGGCGGTATATCTAAAGCCATTAAAGCAATTTGTAAGGCATCTGTTCCATTGCCACAAGGTATTACTTCGGAACCTTGTAAATATTTACTTAATTCCTGGGCAAAATCTCTTACCGGGGTTCCTTTAATAAAATTACCTTCGGTTAGTACCTGAGCAAACGCATTTTCCAGGTCTGGCTTTAATAAAGTACAACTATCCGAAACATCGGAAAAGCGGATGGGATGCATAAGCAGGAAACAAAAAATTAGTAAAATTTTTAAGTAAAAAATCAGCGGATCTTAAATAAATATAAAAGTAACATTTCCCAGATAGCAACCCTGCAGTACTACTGTCTGCCATTCCGGAATTGAAACAATCTTATGTTAGATGCGTTTTATAATAATGTTAGACTTAATATTTAGAAAAGCCTAACTTTGCCAAAACCTGAACAAAACTATGAAAAATTTAATTAAAACTCCGATAATGAGCTTTGCACTCGCCTTCAGTTTAGCAGGTATGCAAATAGGCTGTTCATCGGATTCTAAAAGCTCAACTTCTCAAACTACTGATAATTCTACCGCTGCTAACGATGGCGAAACTGCTTATACGGATTACAAGAATTACGTGAGCACTCTCGATTCCAGCGCTATTGCTACTATGGATACTGCCAGCAGCAGTTGGAAAGATCAGCGGACTATGTACGATGAGAAAGTTGCCCGATTAGATCAGTACCAAAACAATTACGATGAAAATCGGCGTCAGGAAATTGATCACTTAAAGACTCGTTATAGTTCGTATTGGAACTCCCTCGGCACTAACCTGAGCGGTGGTATGGCACCCGACAAAGTTGCTACTACTGGCACCAGTGATCTCATGAGTAATTTTAATACGGCAAATATTAATACACAAACTTCATCCACCATCCGCGAGGCTTACGACAATTTTGTAGAAAAAGTAAGAGCGAACAAAAATGATTTTACTAGAGATCAATGGCACAAAGTAGAAGCTTATTATCAAGCTTTAGATGACCGTAAAGACGCCATAGAAGATCAGATATCTAGTAAAGATAAAATTGAAATTACTAAAGCTAAAGCCAAGTACGAAACGGTAAAAACCGGTGAGAAACTTGACCCTGTAGTAAGCCAGGTTGCCGCCGATGTGAAACAAACCGGTGAAAAGGTTGAAGACAAAGTGCAGAAAGGAGCTCAACAAGTAGGTCAAAAAGCAAAAGAAACCAGTAAAGATGCCAAAGAAAAAGGTAGCAACGTAGCCGATAAAGTAGGTACTGCTGCTAAAAATACCGCTGAGGATGTTACCGAAACAGGTGCTAAGGTAGGTAATAAAGTAGGCCACGCGGCTAAAGAAGCCGGTAAAGACGTGAAAGAAGGAGTGGTTAAAGGTGCCAAAGCGGTAGGTAAAACGGCTGATAAGGCCGGCGAAAAAGTAAAAGATGCTTTTGATGGCAAAAAAGAAAACGAATAATCCTGATTTAACTCCCTATTAAACTATGAAAACAGCAGAAGCCCGATTACTAGCCGGGCTTCTGCTGTTTTATGTTTATTCAATTTCTTTACTATTAAATGGGATGATCCTTTTTAGGCAAATAATCTATTTGAATAAATAAACCCAGTTTGTATAAATCGAAACAAAACAAACTTGGACGGGAACTACGCAAGTTAAATAACAAAATTGACTTTAGAATCCGGTAAAAAGTAAAATAAACCTTCTTTACTTTATAATGCGATAATCGCAAATACCATTTGATTAATGAAGAATCCTTCCCTATTCCTTCGGAATAATATAGTCGGTGAAGATTATGAATGGCGGATCGAGTTTTGATTAAAAATATTTCACAAGGTTCTAGTCCTATATGTCCGACCGGATTAGCAATGTGCACCACCGGCACCTTGGCTTTTTCCAAACGTTTACCCCATTGCGAATCTTCGTGCCCGTATTCAATTATTTTTTCATTAAAAGGGTAATTTAGAAAGATAGCACGAGGGACTAAAGCATTGTTCACCTGTACGCTTCGGTACGGATGCTGATTTCGGAAATCAGCTGGAATTTGTTCCCGGCTCCGGCCAAATTTCCAGTGTAAGCGGTAAGGATGGGAAGGCAGTTCATTCGGATAGAGGGTACCTCCTATTAAAATTTTATCCGGATGACCTGCCTGTAAGTACTGTCTGATAAAATCCTGACTAATAATTTCCGAATCGTTGTCCAGAAAGAGTAAGTGGGAGAATTGAGCGTGTTGGGCTAGTTTGTTGCGAATGGCCGCCCGGCTTATATTAGTGGGTAGTTCTTCGTAAATAACATTCTCCAAACTTTTTAAAAATCTGTTCTTCTCCTGAAAATGCGATTCGGAAGCATCGTCCAAACATATTATTTCGAAACAAATGGCCTCTTCATAACACTGGGCAAGCAGTACATTTACTAATTGATCAACAGCAAAATTGTATATGGGAATTAAAATAGATAACTCAGATACCATCCGTTAAGGAAAAGCTTTGCTTCGCCGAGTCTAGTACTTTGCCATTTTCGCATTTTAAAATCCGGTGTGGGTACGTATTTATAATTTGATGATTATGCGTGGCCATTAATATAGCAGTACCATGGTTATTTATCTGATTAAATAACTGCATAATACCATCCGCTACTTCCGGATCTAAATTACCCGTAGGTTCATCGGCAAATAAAATTACGGGTTCGTTGAGCAGCGCGCGGGCAATTACAATGCGCTGTTGTTCCCCGCCCGAAAGCTGATGCGGCATTTTATTAGAAGCAGCGTCTAAACCTACGCGCATGAGCACCTCCGAAATTCGTTGCTTAATTTTAGAAGAATCTTTCCAACCGGTTGCTTTCAGTACAAAGCGTAAATTATCTGCTACGGTCCGGTCAAAAAGTAATTGAAAATCCTGAAACACAATCCCGATTTTTCGGCGCAGAAAAGGTACTTGGGTGCGGGGTAGTTTAAAAATAGAAAATCCGGCTACACCGGCCATACCATTGCGCAGCGGCAAATCGGCATACAAAGTTTTAAGTAAGGAAGATTTACCACTACCCGTGCGGCCTACTAAATATACAAATTCTCCTTTATCTATATCGAAGGTTACCCCTTGCAATACCGTTTGTACATTCTGGTGAATAGAAACATCTTTTAACGACACCACCGGCGCCGAAGAAGAAAAATTACGCATAATTAAATTTCCAGTTTCTGGAGCTTCCCGAATTCCAGTTCTTTTATTACAGTAGCTAGCTGTTCTTCTTTATTGGCCAGTCCGTACCGCTCCATATTCTTCAACGGACGATCGGCACGGAAGTAAGCAATCAGCACAAAATTTTCATCCCGCAACTGAATATAATCCGGAATTTTAGCCTTGCCTTTTACCTTGATAATGTACATGACATTAATTAAAAATTAAAAATTATGAATTAGAAATTATTATGGAATAAATAACCCTAAAATTTACTATTTAGAAAAATTCATAATTTCTAATTTCTAATTCATAATTTATTCTAGCTGTTTACTTTCTTATGGTCGGCAAGGAATTTGGCCAGACCGCTTTCAGTAAGCGGATGATTCAATAAAGATGTTATTACGTTTAAAGGGCAGGTTACCACATCGGCTCCAACTTCAGCGCATTGCAGTAAATGCATGGTATGGCGTACAGAGGCAGCTAAAACTTCGGTGGGATAACCGTAATTACTGTAAATCTGTACAATTTGCTCGATTAATTGCATACCGTCTTGCCCGATATCATCCAGGCGGCCAATAAATGGCGACACGTAGGTAGCTCCGGCTTTAGCCGCTAATAAGGCCTGACCGGCGTTGAATACCAGGGTGCAATTCGTTTTAATACCTTTATCGGAGAAATATTTAATGGCCTTTACTCCATCACGAATCATAGGCACTTTTACTACAATGTTCGGGTGCAGTTCAGCCAGGATTTCCCCTTCGCGGATAATTCCATCGTAATCCACGGCAATTACTTCGGCACTAATGTCCCCATCCACAATATCGCAGATAGCTTTGTAATGCGCCATTACATTGTCGTGTCCTTTAATGCCTTCTTTCGCCATTAAAGATGGATTAGTTGTTACTCCATCGAGCACGCCTAAATCATAGGCTTCCCGGATTTCGTTTAAGTTCGCAGTATCAATAAAAAATTTCATAAAGAATGGTTTTTTCCGCAACAAAGCTACGCGAAAATTAAAACAAACTAGCAGGGAAAAAGAAAGAATTTAGCAAAAACGCCAAAAAGAGGAAGGAAAAAAGTGGCAAACCGAACATCGCACCGCTCAACCACCTACCCTTGCTTCCTTCCAGACCTGGGGGAGTTCAGCAGGAGCTGGTCGTGCCGATTTGCCGCTGCAAAGATAGACAATCATTTTTTAACGTACAATACCGAATCGTAGATTTTAATGGATTACACGAATTTGGCGCATTATTTCTCCACTTTGAATTAAAATATCCTGGATAAATCCTGACTAAATAATCTCAATAGATCTAAAATATAAAGCTTCTCTTATCAGCTTAGCGAGATAAGTAATTGATGATCTACTCGTTGAATTACTTACCAAAATAATCTGCGAATTATTTTTAACCTGCGCTTAAAAATAATTCGTCTAATCCGTGTAATCGAGGTAAATTCGGGATTAAAGATTAATCTGTAATTGGGTTGTGGAAAGTGGTAATAGCCTGATACACCATAGCTTTATATTTATCGGCAATATCGCCGCTGGTAGTATTTGGAGCTTTTTGCGTGTAGAGTAATCCTATTATCCCTTCTTTTGGGTCTACCCAATAACTGGTTCCAAAGTACCCCCCCCCATTCGTATGAGCCTTCAGAAACGCCTAATTTAGTCGCTCCTTTCGGGGAAGTAACTCCAAATCCTAAACCAAATTTATTATCGCCTTGATTTACTTCCCCAATCTGATTGGTGGTCATGAGGCGCACAGTTGCCGGGCTAATAATTTGTTTGCCATTGTACGAACCATTATTTAACAGCATCTGTAAAAACCTGGCATAATCAGCAAGGGTAGACGATAAACCTGCCCCACCAGAAAAATAAGTGCCATTCGTAAATTTCGGATAATCTTCCAATTGCCCATTGCGGGACTGTACTTTAATCGTATTTTTTTGCGCATCTTCGGTGTATAATATCGCCAGGCGGTTGTGCTTATTTGCTGGTAAATAAAAATAAGTATCCTGCATGTCTAAAGGTTCGAAGATGCGGGTGCGCATAAATTTATCGAGAGGCTGGCCAGATATAACTTCAATAAAATAACCCAATACGTCAGTACTTAATCCATAGGTCCATTTTTCGCCGGGTTGATGCATTAAAGGCATTCCGCCTAAGCGGTTCATGGCATCGCCTATTTTGCCTTCGGGAGTACCAATTCCACTACCAACTTTAACTTTTGCGTAAATGGCCCTGGCCTCTTTGCTGCCTATGCCGGCATAGCCAATTCCAGAAGTATGCGTGAGCAAGTGCCGGATGGTTACTTCACGGTTTGCGGGCACAGTAGTATACGTTGTATCATTCTCATTAAATTTATCGAGTACTTTCTGGTTCTTAAAAGCAGGCAGGTATTTAGATATTGGATCATCGAGTAAAAACTTGCCTTCTTCAAACAAGAGCATAACGCCCAAAGTAGTCAGGGCTTTGGTTTGAGAGGCAATGCGCATAATGGCATTTGGATCCAGAGGTGTTTTAGTTTCAGTGTCGTTAAAGCCAAAAGATTTTTGATAAACAGTTTTCCCATTACGGGAAATAAAAGCAATTGCCCCGGGTAAGTAATTATTATTGGTATACTCTTGAATCATTTTATCTATGCGCTGTAAACGCGCACTGCTCATTCCAACACTTTCGGGATTGGTTAATTTTACTTCCGCTCCAATTTTCTGATTGGTAGCCGTTTTTTGGGCTTGGGAACTTAAAAAACTTAAAAAAAGCAATAAGCCAAGTAAATGTTTCCGCATAAAATCTATTTAATAGTACGTTCGACAAAGATTAATTTAAATTTTTCTAATATAAGTAAATTGATTTAAATGTCCCCTTCCTTTCCGTTCGATTTTGCCAGCCACCACTCATTTAAATTGCTGATAATAAGTTAATTTTTAAATTAATCCCTACTCTAAAGCCTTTATAACCGGAAAGGTTCTTTAGCTTTTCACAATCTCTAAAAAAGAATTACGGCTCAGTTAAAGAGAGCTAGTTAAATTAAATAACTTAAAATACTGAGTACCGTTAAATACAATAGTAGAATACTAACCTAAACTACCTAAAACTATGGCCTATAATGATTTTGATAATGATGCTACCGAGCTAAGAGCCCGTAGCAATTGGACCGAAACTAAAGGAAAAATCCGGCAGGAATATGGTCATTTAACCGATGATGATTTAGAATATGCCGAAGGTACCCAAGAAGAATGGTTGGGTAAAATTGGCGACAAAATCGGTAAAGCAGCGCAGGATGTAAAAAACTGGATTTCCAGATTATAAGTTCTTTTAACCGAAATAAATAAGCAGGCCCTGATTTCCTAAGAATCGGGGCCTTTTTCATTCACTTTGTTCCGATAAAAATATTATAGTTTTCTCTTAAAATTTACTAAATCCATTTAATTTAAAACCGGTGGCAAAAAATAGAAGTAGATAGTGAGGTTGTTAAAGATCCTAATTCCTAGTTTTATTTTCCAGGGTGATAGAACTTAGGGGTTATTTACTTATGGCAAAAACCTGGGATATAAATTAAAAACATTTTTCCTTACTTTTGCGCATGCCAGAAAAAATTCTCATTCTCGATTTTGGATCGCAATACACGCAATTAATTGCCCGCCGGGTACGCGAACTTAACGTTTACTGCGAAATTCATCCGTTTAATAAAATTCCGGCCTTCACCCCGGATATAAAAGGCGTTATCTTGTCAGGTAGCCCTTGTTCGGTACGCGACGACGATCATCCCAACCCAGATTTAAATCCTTATTTTGGGCTTATTCCTGTGTTAGGGGTATGTTACGGCGCTCAATTGTTAGCCTACGAAAATGGCGGAGATGTAATTGCCTCTACCATTCGGGAATACGGTCGGGCCCGTTTGAGCGAAGTACATGCCACCAATCGGTTGTTAAAAGAAATTACTATTGGTTCCCAGGTTTGGATGTCGCATGGCGATACTATTAAAGAAATTCCAGAAAACTTTGAAGTTATTGCTTCTACTGATACAGTTGAAGTTGCCGCTTACAAAATTGCCGGTCAGGAAACGTACGGCATCCAGTTTCACCCGGAAGTTACGCATACCACCGAAGGTAAAACCTTGCTACGTAACTTTGTGGTGCATATCTGCGGCTGTCAGCAAGACTGGACTCCTGATCAATTTATTGAAACAACGGTACAAGAACTGGGCGATTTAATTGGTAACGACAAAGTAGTATTAGGCTTATCGGGTGGCGTGGACTCTTCGGTAGCGGCTATGCTCATTCACCAGGCTATCGGCAAAAATCTGTACTGTATCTTTGTTGATAATGGTTTATTGCGGCACAACGAATTTCAAAGTGTACTCGATTCGTACCAGCACATGGGCCTGAACGTAAAAGGAGTAGATGCCAAAGCCAGCTTTTACTCTGCTTTAACAGGTCTCACTGATCCGGAACTAAAACGCAAAGCTATTGGGCGGGTATTTATTGAAGTTTTCGACGAAGAAGCCCATCAAATTGCCGATGTAAAATGGTTAGCCCAGGGTACTATTTACCCCGATGTTATTGAATCAGTTTCCGTAAAAGGACCTTCTGCTACAATTAAGTCGCACCATAATGTGGGAGGATTACCCGATTACATGAAGCTGAAGGTAGTAGAACCGCTAAAAACTTTATTTAAAGATGAAGTGAGACTAGTGGGTAAAACTTTAAACATCGACGATTTAATTCTAAGCCGCCATCCTTTCCCCGGTCCTGGCTTGGCTATCCGGATAATTGGTGATATTACTCCCCAGAAAGTAGATATTTTACAACAAGTCGATCATATTTTTATACAAAGCCTGCGTACCAGCGGTTTGTACAACGAAGTATGGCAAGCCGGCGCCATGCTTTTACCGGTACAAAGCGTGGGCGTAATGGGGGATGAACGTACTTACGAAAATGTAGTAGCCTTGCGGGCCGTTACCAGCGTGGATGGCATGACAGCCGACTGGGCCCATTTACCGCATGAATTTTTAGCTAACGTATCCAACGATATTATTAACAAAGTAAAAGGCGTGAACCGTGTGGTGTACGACATAAGCTCGAAGCCACCCGCCACCATTGAATGGGAATAACAAGTTGTATTTAACAGTAACAGATTAGTATCCTAATGTAAACGTTGGCAGGTTCTCTAATTGAGGTTAATTAGAGAATCAAACCTATTTATTTTATTCGAATCTATCTGGGTAACGTAGTATAAAGGCGTTTAACCATTAAAGTATTTTACTTCAATGAAGTTTAATGCAGGAACAATACCTTTTTCTACCCTCAACTATTACTTTGAACCTATTACATGAATAAATCCATTCAATTCATTCTTCTTATTTACTGGTTACTGTTTGGGCTACCTACGCCATCGGGTTGGGCCCAAACAACCAAGGATTTTGCCACTAAATACGAGAATGCCAAACAACTGCTTGCGTCCAATAAATACCAATTGGCCATGACGGAATTGCAACCGTTAATTGCTGCAAATCAATCGGCTTACTCGCCGGGCGCTATGTACTTATATGCCGTAGCGGCAGCTAAAGCAAAAAAGTACACCGAGGCCAGCCAAAAACTTAACTTACTAAAAAACGCTTATCCATCGTGGCCAAACTTATCTGAAGCTGCCTTTTTAGAAGCCAACCTTGCTTTTGAAGCAAAAGAATACGAACGGGCACTTTCTATTCTGGAGGGCATAAAAGAAAAAAGCTTAGTTAAAGATGTAGAGGCAATGGAATACAATTATCTGAATCAAATATCAGATAAAGCAGCAATGCAAAACCTTCTGGAGAGGTTTAAGGATGATAAGGTACTTGCCCAGGTATATGCCAATAAGTTGGTAGCTGGTTGGTATACTGCCGCAGATAAGGAAATCTTAGAGAATTTAGTAAAAAAATTTAAGCTCGATAAAAATAAATACGCTCCCAACAACCTGAGTGCCATTAAAAAAAACAATTTTAATGTAGCCGTACTCCTACCCTTTCCGCAAAACGATGCCGAAGCTAAAGCAAGGCGTAATCAATTTGTAACCGACTTATACGCCGGAATGCTTCTGGCCCAGGATTCTTTAGCTAAACAGCAGATTCAGCTTAACCTATTTACGTACGATGCTCCCGCCGATACAAACAAGATAAAAACAACCTTGCAATTACCGGAGCTGGCTAGTATGGATTTAATCGTGGGGCCGGTATATAAATCGGCAAACAAAATTATTTCCCGTTATACGCAACAGCATACGGTAAACAGCATTAACCCCCTTTCAGATGAAATAAGTTTAGTAAAAAACAGCCCAAACTTGTTTTTATTTGAATCTTCCATTACTACCCGGGCTAAACAGAGTGCCGCTTACGCTTACCAGAATTTTCCGGATAAAACCGCCATTATTCTGGCTGAAACCAATAAAGAAGATACTGCCTTTGCGAATGTTTATAAACGGGAGTTTGAACGGTTAGGCGGTAAAATTACCCAGTATACGAAATTCAATCCCAAAAATACATCTGTAGCAACTTTGCTTTCGGCAATAGATTTAACTGCCATTGGGCACTTGCTTCTTTTATCTAATACGCCTTCGGTAGCCATTAATACCATGAGTCGGTTGGCCCTTATAGATTCCTCCACTCCTATTATTACGTATCCTTCGTGGTTAAATATTAACCAGATTTCTTTAAACCAGTTTGATAACCGGAATATTTACTTTATTTATCCTAAGTTCATTGATAATACGCTTCCCGGACCGCAACAATTCCGGCGTAAATACGCTAGCCGTTATAATGTTCCGCCCTCTGTTTATGCCTACTCTGGCTTTGAAATGCTTTATTATTTCGGGCAAATACTTCAGAAATACGGACCGCAATTTAATGGAGGTTTGCAGAACGAAGGCCCCGTATCGGGCGTTGTGTTTCAAGGAATAGGTTACGCGGGAGCGCAGGACAATCAATACGTGCCTTTATTAAAAATGGAAAATTTACAGCTTACCGTAGCCAATCCTATTTTCCGTTAAACAAAAAATTAGTAAGAAAGCATTTTCATGATTCAGAAAAGTCAAAATTTATTTCAACGTGCTCAGCAAGTAATTCCGGGTGGGGTTAATTCTCCGGTTCGGGCTTTTCGGGCTGTGGGCGGTAATCCAATATTTATGGCTTCGGCTAAGGGGCCTTACCTCTACGACGAAGACGGTAATCAATACCTCGATTTTATTAATTCCTGGGGTCCAATGATTCTGGGACATGCCTGCGAAATAGTAGAAAAAGCTGTACAAGATGCTTTAGGCAAATCTTTTTCTTTTGGTGCTCCTACCCGGCGCGAAGTAGAAATGGCAGAACTAATTATTCAGATGGTTCCTTCGGTGGAGAAAGTGCGTATGGTAAATTCCGGCACTGAGGCTACTATGTCGGCTATTCGGGTTGCCCGCGGCTACACCGGTAAAGATAAGATTATTAAGTTTGAAGGCTGTTACCACGGACACGGTGATTCTTTTCTTATTTCGGCGGGTAGCGGCGCTATTACTTTAGGAGTACCTGATAGTCCAGGCGTTACTAAAGGAGTGGCGCAGGATACTTTAACGGTACCTTTTAATAATTTGGAAGCCGTAAAATCCATTGTAGAGGCAAACTCAGGCCAAATAGCAGCCATTATTCTAGAACCGGTGGTGGGCAATATGGGATTAGTGCCACCCGTAAAAGGTTTTCTGCAGGGATTACGCGATTTATGCACCCGAGAAAATATTGTTTTAATTTTTGATGAAGTAATGACCGGATTCCGGTTAGCCAAAGGCGGTGCTCAGGAACTCTACAATGTACTACCGGATATGACTACTTTAGGTAAAATTATTGGTGGTGGTATGCCAGTGGGTGCTTACGGTGGCCGGAAAGAAATTATGGATTGCGTGGCTCCGGCCGGGCCAGTTTACCAGGCAGGAACCTTATCCGGTAATCCAATTGCAATGGCGGCCGGTTATGCCATGTTAACTTATTTAAACGAACATCCCGAAGTTTACGCTTATTTAGATAATATCTCGAGCAAATTGGTAGAAGGTATGCGATCTAATTTATCGCAATTAAAATTAGATTATACTATTAACCAGGTGGGCTCTATGTTTAGTATATTTTTTACACCTGAGCCGGTTATTGATTTTGAATCTGCCAAACGTTCTGACTTACCTTTATTTGGTCAGTATTTTAACAGTATGCTGCGGCAAGGTGTTTACTTAGCACCTTCGCAATACGAATCCTTGTTTGTGTCGATTGCCTTAACCGATAAACTGGCCGATGAATACATTGCCGCTAATTTAGCCGCCCTACAGGAAATACATTCGATAGCTTAGTTTAGTAAGTGGTAGCCCAATTAATTGGTTTTCTTTCATAGGTAGGTGGTCTACTACTTTATCCTGCCACCATTCGGTAAATATTTACTATTTTTAGGCTTGATTTGCAAGTCACCATCATGATTTTAACCGACAAAGAAATATTAGCCGAAATGGTTAAAGGTAATATTCTCATTCAACCCTACGATCGTAACTGTTTGGGTACTAACTCCTACGATGTTCATTTAAGTAAACATTTAGCTACCTACAAAGACGATATTATAGATGCCCGGAAGCACAATGAAATTATTCATTTTGAAATTCCCGATACTGGTTTTGTTCTACAACCTGGTACTCTTTACTTAGGCGTTACCGAGGAATATACCGAATCGCACGCCCACGTGCCTTTTTTAGAAGGCAAATCGAGTGTAGGCCGTTTAGGCATTGATATTCACGCTACGGCTGGTAAAGGCGATGTAGGTTTTTGTAACACCTGGACTTTAGAAATTTCGGTAACGCAACCCGTACGCGTTTATGCGGGCATGCCAATTGGCCAGTTAATTTATTTTGAGGTAAAAGGCGATATCGAGAATTTCTATAATAAAAAATCGAATGCCAAATATACAACCCGCACTGAGTTTCCGGTGGAATCGATGATGTGGAAGAATAAATTTTAACAAAATAGAAACTTTAAGAAATGAATGGAAAGCGGCTTATTAAAATATAAGCCGCTTTTTTATTGATGCTTGCCTCCAAGTTCTACCTATTGATCAAAACTTCGTTTAGCAAATGTTCAAATTCTTATTACTTTGTTCATCAACATCCTGGGGTATTTTTCGTTTATTTCTTTTAGAGGGCACTAGCTCATGCATTTAAGTGTTCTTATACCTAACCGGAAAAATTGTTTAAACAAGATATTGCAGCTATGAAAAAATCAGGAATTATAATCCTTTTGTTTTGGGCTACCTGTTTTGGGGTTCAAGCGCAAAAGCTGGATAAAGCTGAGATAGCCAAACAACGAGCTAATCGGCTTTCGGATCAAATGATCCGGGAATTGAAATTGAATAATTTTCAAGCCAAACGTTTACGGGAAATAAATCAGGAAAAAGTAAGTAAGATGATGGAGATTGAGCAAAAATATGCTCATGACGCGAGCATAGTAGAAAAAAATTGCCAGGGAATTTGCCGGGAGCGGGACAAAGAATTAGAAAGCTTTTTAAGCTTTGACCAATACGGCCGATATTACGCTAACCGGCCAGATTTTTATAAATACGATAAAGATTTTGCGAAAAATATAGGTTTAGCAAAATCGAAGAAACAAGAAAACACCCTGAACAAAGCCGTTACCAATGAATCTTTAAACACCTCTGCTTCCGATCCCGTTTTAAGGCCTTCGGTTAACCGGTAATTTTAAATTTGTAGTTGTTGGTTATTATTTGTTAATTATCAAACTATTAAAGCATTAGTGTTTAGCACTTTATTCAATTAACAGTCTAAATTAATTTCGTCGAAGTACTTATATTTTAACAAAAAGCCCCACTTTATAGTGGGGCTTTTTAAGTTTTAGCTTAAGCGTTAGGTTGTTTTTTTTGATCTTCCTCTACGTGTTTCATTAACTCTTCGCACAAACTCTTCATTTTTTGGGCCATAGTATTATCGTTCGTAGCACGCTGCAGGCTTTCGGCCATGGCTCCTATGGTATCAATGTAAAAATACTTCATTTCGTCTACGGGCATATCTTTTGTCCAAAGATCAATTTTCATGGTACCCGATTCGTTGCGATCCCAAAGGGCAATATTTATAGCCTTGGCAAAATGAATAGTGTCGCCGGCATCGGTGGCGCGCCACGAAATAGCTTCCGGTACGTGTTGATCATCAAGGGCAATACTAAAATATATTTCTGATTTTTTCATGTGTCTGCAAATAAGTAAGTAAACTGTTTATAACAATTAAAATAATTTTCGGGCAAAGGTAAACCTTCAACCGGGAATTGTAAATTGTTGACGAAAAATATTCCGGATGCGTGCGGTTAGAAAATCAGCTTAAACTAGAAACAACAAAAAAGGGAAGCGTTTCGCTTCCCTTTGTATTATCATAATTATAGTAAATTTACTTTTTTAGTAAATTAAGCTTCAATTTACTGCTTCCAATCTACCCTTGGTTAAACGTAGTTATTCAGCATTACCGGCATTACCAACATTAAGATATTTTCGTTATCATCGTTATTAGTAGGCATTAGTAAACCGGCCCGGTTAGGAGTAGATAATTCTAAATTTACTTCATCCGAATCAATATTATTCAGCATTTCGAGTAAGAACTTAGCATTAAAGCCTATTTCCATGTCCTCTCCTTCGTACTGGCAGCTTAAGCGTTCGTTGGCTTCGTTCGAGAAATCCAGATCCTCCGCGGATATTTGCAGCTCACTACCAGCTAGTTTTAAGCGTACCTGGTGCGTTGTTTTATTTGAGTAAATAGATATCCTTTTTACGGAACTGAGTAAATCGTAGCGGTCGATATTTAGCTTGTTCGGGTTTTTCATCGGAATTACGTTTTCGTAATCCGGATACCGTTCATCGATTAAGCGGCAAACCAACCGAATATTTTCAAAGCTGAAGGAAGCATTTGAGTTATTAAAATCTACCCGCACCGAGGTAGGTTCGGCGGGTAAAGTATTTTTAAGTAAGGTAAATGCCTTGCGGGGAATAATAATAGAAGCAGAATCGCCGGAAGCAACATCGTTGCGCCGGTACCGCAACAAACGGTGCCCATCGGTGGCCACAAACGTAATATTGCTATCGGTAAGCTGCACAAAAATACCCGTCATGGCTGGTCGTAGCTCATCGGTGCTTACGGCAAAAATGGTTTTGTTAATAGCCCGGGCTAATACATTAGACGGCACTTCGATGGAGTTCTGACTTTTAACTGCCGGCACTTTCGGGAAATCCGTGGCATTTTCACCGGAAAGCTTGTATCGTCCGTTGGCCGAACTTAACTCAATGGTATAAGTTTCTTCGTCGAGGGTAAACGTAACGGGCTGGTCCGGTAAATTTTTAAGAGTTTCGAGTAAAATCCGGGCGGGAGCCGCAATCCGGCCATTTTCTTTGGCTTCTACGTGCAACTCCGTAATCATGGAAGTTTCTAAATCAGAAGCGGTAATTGTTAACGTACCATCATGAATCTCGAAGAGAAAATTTTCCAGAATTGGAACCACCGGGTTATTCGCTACTACCCCGTTTATGCTTTGTAGCTGTTTTAATAAAGCGGAAGACGATACAATAAATTTCATTCCTGTTTGTCTGAAGTGATGAAACAAAGTTAGAAATAATTAGAGTTTTTCCTACCCAAAAACCACGATTGTGGAAATCTTTTGTAACCCTTCTACTACCCTCTATTCCGTTTCCATTCAGGCTTAAAATCACTATATTTAGTAAAATTTTAATTTTCTTTTTGAGGCTTTAAACCCTTTTTAAGAAAATAAAATTGTTAAACCTGGGCATATTTTCGCCGCCTGAGATAATATTTACCCAAGCCAAACAAAACCAGTACTATCAAGGGGCCAACAAGATTAAGAAGTTGCCAACGTTGCCGTTCTTCTTTTATCCGGATGCGGTCGAGCGGGCGCAAGGTAATTTGCTTTGACCGTACATTTATTAACCCAGATTCATCTAACAAATATTCTACTGCATTCATTACCAAATCTTTGTTGGCAAAACGGGTTCGCATAAAACGGTCGAAACCTAATTCGTAGGGCTGGTTATTCTTCGGATTAACTTCGTTCCGGATGAAATCGCCATCGGAAAAAACAATAAGCTTAGCCGGCTTGCCGGTAGTAGTAATGGGCAGAGTATTGGCGGGCAATCCTTCTGGTAGAGGTCGGTTTGTGAAAACCGAAGAAAAATTTCCTTCGAGCAAGTACCCGACGGCTTGCGGGCCTTTGTTATACAAAGCAGGTTTTATATTAACCCGGGCTTCGTTTAAGCTAATGGTAATAGGAGGCACCAGAATTTTGGTGTAACGCGAAGTAAATAACAAAGGCGTCTTTTTGATTCCTTTTACCCGTACACTATCCAGCGTACTTACAAATTTACCGTATACGGCATCTAAATTTCGGGTAAGCGGGTGCTGGCTAAAAGTATTAAGTAACGGAAAGTACCGCCAGTTCATTAATTGAGTTTGCGGCTGATTGCCATATTGCCCGGTTACCACCGGAATTTGCCCCGAATTAATATCCTGCACCAAATCAGCATTTACCCGCACCCCGTACTTAAATAATAAATCATCCAGATTAAGATTGTACGGAAACGCAAAATATCCTTGCGGTCCAATACTATCTAAGTCGGCGTTAATAGCATCCAAAAAGAAAAGCGCTTTGCCACCCTGCATTATGAACTGATCGAGTTTATATTTTTCAACTTCACTAAAAGGTTTTACCGGGCGGGCAATTATTAAAGCACTTAAGGTTTCGAGGCTGGGGACTTTATTTATATCTACGCGGTAAACGTCGTAATATTTTTGCAGCGAAGTAATAAAATCTGCCGCTTCCAGATTAGATAATTCTCCGTGGCCATCTACCAGGCCAATGCGCTTGCGCTTAGTATTGGCTAACTTGCGAATGGCCGAGGCCAGTTCAAACTCCAGCCCTTCAATGGATTGATTTAACCGTTCATCCGGCGTAGCGGCCTGATTACCTTTTAACAGCATAACAGGTTCTTCTTTGCCCCCAGCCGTTACTATTGCTCCCGGGAAAACCAGCTTTTCTACTTTTTTATCGCCTTCCATGGCAAATAAGTTAGTCGGCTGAATGCCCTTTAAAGCCAAATTGGTATACAGCTTATTTCGCTTTTTAAGATCCGTACCCGCACTCGGGTCAATAAAGGAATAAGAAAAATTAGGCCCATAAATCCGGAACTCTTCTAAAGTTTCGCGCACGGCTGCTTGCAAGCGTTTAAATCCAGTCGGAAACTCACCTTCCAGATAAACGTCTACGTGCACGGGTTTCGGTAAATTGTGCAGCAACTGGTGCGTAGCCGGCGCCATGGTAAAGCGTTTATCTTCGGTTAAGTCGTAGCGAAAAAAGTAAAAACCCGATAAAAAATTAAGTAAAATAATTACTCCAATTAATACAAGGAATTGGGTTATATCCCGGCTTTTGCGGCTTTTAGCTGTAGTGTTTTGCTCGTTTACCATTTCCAGCTCTCCATAATTAATTTAGTAGCCAGCAAAAATAAGGCAGCTACGCTCACAAAATAGAGAACATCCCGGGAATCAATCAGGCCTTTGCTGAGCGTATTGTAATGGAAAGAGACACCTAATTGGCTGATGAGATACGAAGTGGTGCCCCAAACATCAATAGTGGCTAACGAATCAAAACCAGCATAAACTAAAAAACAGAAAAATACGGCCACTATAAAAGCAACAATTTGATTCTCGGTTAAGGCCGAAGCAAAAACTCCGATGGCTGTAAAAATGCCCGCTAAAAAAAACATTCCCAGGTACGAACCCGCTACGGCTGCCGAATCAATATTGCCTACCGGATTGCCCAACGTGTACACGGAGTAGTAATAAATCAAAGTCGGCAACAAAGCCAAAACGGCCAGACTCAGACAAGCCAGGAATTTACCTAGGATTAAATCAAAGTCGGTAATGGGTTTGGTAAGTAACAACTCAATGGTTCCTGATTTCTTTTCTTCGGCGAAAGTACGCATGGTAATAGCTGGAATTAAAAACAAAAACATCCAGGGCGCAATATTAAAAAGCGTATACATATCGGCGTAGCCATAATCTAAAACGCTACTATCCGGAAAAACCCACATAAACAAGCCCGTTGCCAGCAGGAAAACCCCAATGACAATGTAGGCAATCATAGAATTTAAAAAGGAATTTATTTCTTTACGCAGAACTGCGAACATAACTTTCTTTAATTAAAAATTAAAAATTATGAATTAGAAATTGGTAGTAAATTTTATTTTGATTTTACTTAGTAAAAAGTTAGAATTTTATTCATTTCTAATTTTTAATTTCTAATTCATAATTCATTTAGTTAACGATTGAAATATTTTTTCGAGAGATTGTTCTTCCTGGCGGAGGCCAATTAAGCTCCATTTATGTTCGGCGGCCAAAGCAAAAACGGCTGACCGGATATCAATATTTTTTTTTGCCTTTAAACGGTACGTATAATTAGCAGCTTGCTCCACTTCCAGAATGCCCGGAATTTGGTGCAATAAACTTACTTCTATAGGGCTCTCAAAATCAACAACTGTTATTACTTCCTCCCGATTGATTTTAGTTAAGCTGGAGACGTCGCTATCGGCTACAATTTTGCCTTTATTTATAATAACCACCCGGTCGCAAATGGCCGAAACTTCCTGCATAATATGCGTGGAAAATAAAACCGTTTTCTCCTGACCAACTTGTTTAATGAGGGTTCTTATTTCCGTTATTTGATTGGGGTCCAAGCCAGTAGTAGGTTCATCTAAAATTAATACTTGAGGATCATGTAAAAGCGCCTGAGCCAAACCAACACGTTGCCGGTACCCTTTTGATAAAGAGCCAATCTTTTTATGCCGCTCGGCCATTAGGCCACAAAGGGCAATCATTTGTTGTACTCGTTTGTTTAATTCATTTCCCTTTAATCCGTAGAGTTGCCCTATAAAAACCAGGTATTCCGAAACATACATATCCAAGTACAATGGATTATGTTCGGGTAAATAGCCCACGTGTCGGCGAACTTCTAAAGGTGTTTCCTGTACATCGTAACCGTTTATAGTAATAGTACCCGCACTCGGAGGCAAATATCCCGTGGCAATTTTCATGGTCGTAGATTTACCCGCCCCGTTTGGCCCTAAAAAACCTAATACCTGTCCCGGATTTACCCGAAATGAAATATTATCTACTGCCCGTTGAGCACCAAACAACTTAGTTAAATTCTTTACTTCAACCGACATATACCCGTACTCTCCTCCTGGCCTGGTAAACGCATTTATATCTATTTTAACTGAAATACCTGATCTTTAAACTCAATGTAGTTAGTACTTAATTTGATGATGGTGGTTGCTTTTAAAATCAGCGCAAAGATAAAATTCTGAATAAATTACGCAGATTTTAGCGCCATCTACCATTATCTTTTATACCTAAACAAGAACGATTTTAAAGCAAAAATTATATACGTTTGATTAATCCTGATTTATTTAAGTTTGTTGATCCTGGATAAGCCTTTCGCTTAACATGATTTACTAATTCAACCTTGCAGATTTCATTTGTTCACATTACACTTACCTTTATTACATAGTAATTTGTAAATCAACAATCTAATTAAACAAACATAAATAATAAGTTTAAGCAATTAAGATTCAATATCTCCCAATTGGGGCCGGATTAACAATTCTTCTACGACTGCCGAATCAGATAACTGGTAAGTAGCATACATGGCATTCGCCACATCATCGGGCCGGATAAAACGAGTAGGCGGCAAATCTACGCCTTCCCAACTGGCCGTTAAAGTAGCCCCTGGCAAAACCGCCGTTACTTTTACATTATGCTCTTTTAATTCTTCGCGTAAAACCTTGGTCATGCCGTACAAAGCATATTTAGAAATACAATAAGAACCTCCATTGGTATAAGGCGTAATACTGGCCGTTGAGCACATGTTAAAAATATGCCCGCTGCGCCGCTTAATCATATCCCCAACGAAGGATTTTGTAACAAAATAGGCACTGTACAGGTTAGTTTCAATCATGTGCCGCAATACAGTATCAGGTTCATCGTGAATTTTACCCGGCAAAAATACGCCGGTATTATTTACCAGTACATCTATTTTAACTTTAAGAGAATGCACGTAATCCAGAAAGTTTTGTAGTCCCAAGGAGTCGCTAAGATCAGCGGCCCGATAAAAGACTTTACTAAACGTATATTTTTGCTGCAAATCTAATTTTAACTTTTTTAATTCGGTTTCCCGTCGCGAACAAGTAATAATATGAAAGCCCTCGGCAGCAAATCGTTCAATTATTGCCCGGCCAATACCTTTGGTTCCGCCGGTAACCAATATATATTTTTGCATAGGTGTACGATAGTTTTATAAATTTCCACGTAATATAGTCAATTGTAAATCGCTTTAGCAGTTTTAAAAAGCTGCTGCCACTTAAAACCTCATTATGAGAACCTTTGGTAATTTTTTACTTTTTATAGGCGGTCTGTTTTCCCGCGGCGAAGCTTTCCGGATTTTGTTCAATCGCACCATCGATGAAGCTATTCTAATCGGCATCAATTCAATTTTTATTGTAGCCATTGTTTCTACCTTTATTGGGGCGGTAACTTGCGTGCAGGTAGCGTATAACTTAACCAATGCTCTTATTCCACGATCTACCATAGGCTTTATGGTGCGCGAAATGACTATTCTGGAGTTAGCACCCACCATTACGTCCATTGTTTTAGCGGGTAAAGTTGGTTCCAATATTGCCGGTGGTTTAGGTACCATGAAAATTACTGATCAGGTAGATGCGCTCGAAGTAATGGGTATAAATGCGTCCTCTTACCTGGTGTTGCCCAAGATTATTGCTTCCCTGATTATGTTTCCTTTGCTGGTAATTGTTGCTATGACGCTTTCTATCGGAGGTGGATACGTAGCGGGTACAGCTACGGGTGCTTTAACGGCTACTGAATACATTGAAGGTATTCGGGATGCGTTTGTACCGTATAACATTGTATTTTCTTTAATTAAGTCAGTTGTATTTGCCTTTTTAATTTCTTCCATTTCGTCTTACGAAGGGTTTTATACGAAAGGGGGCGCTTTGGAAGTTGGAGCTTCCAGTACTAATGCTGTAACCAAAAGTATCATTGCCGTATTAATTGCCGATTTCGTGCTGGCTAAACTGTTGCTTTAAGTTGCAGATTATACATTAGACTTTTTAAGGTTAGAAAGATGAAAAGTAAATTAAACGTTTTACGTACCAAACAGTAAGTTTAACCTGACCAATTACTAAATCTTACATCACCATCTGTGGTCTATCGACCATAGACCATGGAATAAATAGCATGATTGAAGTACATAATATTCATAAATCATTTAACGGGGCCAAAGTTCTAAATGGCATTTCCGGTATTTTTGAAGCAGGTAAAACCAATTTGTTACTAGGCGCCAGCGGTACCGGTAAAAGTGTGTTGCTGCAATGCATTGTAGGCTTAATTAAACCGGATATTGGCAGCATTACTTACGACGGCAAAGTATTTACCAACAACAAACTGGATTTACGTCAGGAAATACGCCGGAAAATTGGGATGCTCTTTCAAGGCGGGGCATTATTTGACTCCATGACGGTAGAGGAAAACGTAGAATTTCCGCTGCGCATGCAAAGCAATATGTCCAAAGAAGAACGCCGGGAACGGGTAAATTTTTGTTTAAAACGGGTTGGACTAGAAAATGCCGGCAAAAAAATGCCTTCTGAAATCAGTGGTGGGATGAAAAAACGGGTGGGTATTGCCCGCGCTATTGCCCCCAATGCCAAATACCTTTTTTGCGACGAACCTAATTCGGGTTTAGATCCGCTTACTTCCATAAAAATTGACGAACTCATTTACGAGATTACCAAAGAATACGATATTACCACCGTGGTAGTTACCCACGACATGAACTCGGTAATGGAAATTGGAGATCACATAATTTACTTATACAAAGGCAATAAAATGTGGGAAGGCACCAAAGATGATATTATGAACACCAACATTAAAGAACTCAACGAATTTATTTTTGCCAGCAGCTTAATGCGCGCCGCCAAAAAAGTAGACGAAGAGTTAGGTGATATTCAGAATATTTAATAATAGTAGCAAACTCCTACCGTCCAGAGGCCAAACAACACGCTTTAAGAGTGAGGCGTACTCGCGCTATAAATGTAGTAGTTTGTAAAAGTCCTTCCTTGACAAAGTAAATAGGGTAAGATATTCTTAATTTTTCCTGAATAAGGCTTAGGCAAAAGCAGGCAGTGAAGACATTGCCTATGGGCGATTAAATTCTGGTACCATCGTGTAGCCATCGTTTGTGTCTTCACAAACGATTATGCGTGTAGAACGCAAAAAATCATCCTTAGCTAATTTTGTCCACTTCCTTAGTGTATTTGAATCGCCTACTTGTTAATAACAAAAGTGGTAATAGAACGGGGCGGCATTGAAACTGCTTTTCCTATTTTACCAGCGGGGTAAAGTTTTAAGTTATCTCCGGAAGCGGCTGTAGTTACATAGCGTTTATACGTAGCTCCTGAAGAATAACCTTTCAAATTTAATTGTAGACTCCGTGCTTCTGCTTCGTAGTTAATAGCAACTACTACCACTTTGCCGGACTTATCGGCAAAGGAAGATACCATCACTTTCTGGGCTGCTTCTAATGGGGATAAATTATCGTTACGGTTAATTTGTAAGCGGTTCATACCTGGCCGGATAAATAAACTATAATGCCCTAAGGCCCACAAATTTTTAGTTTGATAAAATTCCCCATCCGTATAATTCGCATTGGGCTGTAAAGCAATTAAATAATAACGCGTGTCAAAATCGGGTTTACCTGGTTCAAAAGCATTCCAGAACTGCCAGGCTGCCGCATTGGCTACCGTTAAATCCTGATGAATTAATTTAGCCAGAAACAACCCGCAATCCATTGTACTTCTACGGGCTTTTGTTCCTTCCCGGAAACCATCAGCCAGCATCGAATACTCCGACTGCCAAAACTGCACACCGTACTGCCGCACCGTATCAGCTAATTGCTGCCGGATAGTTACGGTTTCCTGATCGCCATTTTCGGTGAAGTAACTATGGCCAACTACTAATTTAGGCAAGTGCTTTAGGTTACTTAAATTGTTTGGACTCTTTTTTCCAAAAAATTGCTGTACCTGGCGTGAGGAATGTGTAGTATCGCCGTACAAAAAAGTAAGTTTAGCGGCTTCGGGTAAGATTATTTGGGTTGTTAGTTTTTTATTTTCCAAGGCCTTATCTAAACTTTTTACTACTTGCGCAATCTCGTCGTTTCGCCAAGGGCTTCCCTCCTGCTTGGCTTCGCCCATTTTTCCGGTCCAATCCCATTGCGGCTCATTTACCGGACTAATGTAATCAAACCGTAAATTTTGCTTTTCGTAATGTTGCAGTACTTCCGTTAAAAAATTAGTATAAGCCTCGGTTTGATCGGGTTTTAAGTTGGTGCGGAAATCTTTTTCAGTTTTAAAGCCTAAACCGTTTTTTGTCATTTGTACCGGGGGCGTGTTGGAGAAAGCAATTAACTTGTCGACTCCATAGTTTTTCGCTTTTTTCACGAACCAGGTATAACCCGCTTGTTTGCTCCAATCATAGGTACCATCTGGCTTTAGAAAACTTTCAACCCGCCGGTTCACATCTTTAATACCGCTATTATCGCCTTGCTCGGCAGTTCCACCGCCAATATTAAACCGCCACGCCGACAAACCAATACCCTTCGGATTTCCTTGCGCATCTTGTTCCTGACTAAAAAGTAATTCGGCTATTTTTTCTTTTTTCTGGGTTGGCCAGAATTTTCCAATTCCTTCCGCATACCAGCAACCCGCCGCACCAAAATTATCTATCGTTTGCGCTTGTTTTTTGGTGTCGATGGTGATGATTAAAGGCATGGAGGTTTGTTCCTGAGCGTGGCACTCTCCTGAGATTATACCAATTAAGAAAGTTATGAAGGCGAATTTTGGCTTAAAGAAATCCATTGGTATGAAAATCAGGTTATAGATTTTTAATAATTTATATCTAAAGGGATACAGCAGCAATTCAATTTGAATAGCACTTTATCTCTAATATTTTTTTAAAACCAGTCGTTCAAACCAACTAGAGTTAATATATGTTAAAGTAAAATTAATTTCTTCTATCAGTCTTTCGTTTTTACCCCAAGAATTTTTAGCATCAATCAGTATCCTCTGAGGGTTAGGGTAATATTTAGAATAAAATCTTAGTTCGTAGATAATTGCTACTTGCCTATATAGCATTGGAGTAACATTATTTGATCCTCCACCAACTAGCTCATCAATTAATTTATGATAGTATTCAAATTTTTTATCCTGACGAGCATCATTGTAACTTTTTAAAGTATTAATTAAAGGTATAATAATGACGATAAAAGAACTTAAAGAAGTTAGGATTATAACTAGTTCTTTCAAAGTAGGGTAACACTTGTAAAAGCACTCAAACTTATTAATTATAATTTAATAATGAATAAACCATTCTTAATCTAGACAAATACAACTTAAACCCAGAACGCTTTACCCTAGCATCTGTTTAGAGTTTCGAAATTTACTAAATAAAAGCGCTTGATAGGTGTTTGCACTGAAAAGTATTGGACGAAGAACATAATAGGTGGTGAGGACACCCCCATGGTTTATACTTTTTAATTTTATTCTTAATTAGTCACATCTTTTTAAACAAAAAAGCCAATCATAAGATTGGCTTTCTATAAAAACTTAAGTTCTTCCGGTTCTTACAAGTTCTTTTTCTTTAACTCATCCACCGCATGGTTAGCCGCTCTAGCGGTAATGGCCATAAAGGTAAGCGACGGGTTTTGCGTGGAATTAGAAGTCATGCAGGCGCCATCCGTAACGAATACGTTTTGGCATGAGTGCAACTGGTTCCATTTATTAAGCAACGACGTTTTTGGGTCTTTGCCCATGCGTACGCCGCCCATTTCGTGGATATCCAAGCCGGGAGCCTTATCGGGACGATCGTTTGTTTTAATGTTTTTAAATCCGGCTATAGTCAGCATTTCCGTCATTTGCTGATGGAAATCCGCGATCATTTTTTCGTCGTTATCGTCGTAAGCTACCGAAACTTTCAGTTGCGGAATTCCCCAGGCATCTTTTAAATCTGAATCCAGACTTACTAAATTCGTTTCTTTCGGAATAGTTTCGCCCATCATGTGGGAGTTGACGAACCAATTGCCGTATTTTTTCTGCGTTAGGTTCGCTTTTAAGGATTCTCCAAAACCAGATTTATCGGTATCCATCATGCGGCTGGAACCAAAACCGGCGGCATACCCCCGTAAGAAATCCGTTTCCTGTTTAAATACATTTCGGAAACGGGGAATGTAACTGCTGTTAGGCCGGTTACCTTCGGTGGTAGTGTCTAAAAAGCCTTCGTACTCCGCTGATATAGTAGTCCGGAAATTATGGAAAGCAATGTATTTCCCCAGCAAACCATTATCGTTGCCCAAACCATTCGGGAACCGGTTAGAAGTGGAATTTAGTAAAACCAGGTTGGTATTTAAGGTAGAGGCGTTCACGAAAATAATCTTGGCGTAGTACTCCGTCATTTCTTTCGTGTGCGCATCGATTACACGTACCCCCGTCGCTTTATTTTTCTTCTCGTCGAAAATAATCGAATGCACCACTGAATCGGGCCGCAATGTCATTTTACCCGTTTTTTGCGCCCAGGGCAAGGTAGATGAATTACTGCTAAAATACCCACCGTACGGACAACCCCGCTGGCATAATGCGCGGTTCTGACACTGACCGCGCCCTTGTTGTATGTGGATAGGCTGAGGTTGGGTCAAATGCGCGCAACGGCCAATAATTACCGGACGTTTATTATTATAATGCTTCGCCATTTGCTGGGTAAAATGCTTTTCCACGCACGATTGCTCATGCGGCGGCAAAAACTCACCGTCGGGTAATTGCGCTAAACCATCTTTATTTCCGGAAATACCGGCAAATTTCTCTACGTAGCTGTACCAGGGCGCAATATCGGCGTAATTAATAGGCCATTCCACGGCAAACCCATCCCGGGCCGGACCATCAAAATCGTACTGCGACCAACGTTGCGTACCGCGGGCCCACATCAGTGATTTACCACCTACCTGGTAACCCCGGATCCAATCGAATGGCTTTTCCTGTACGTAGGGATGTTCGTTGTCTTTTATAAAAAAATGAGCGGCATCTTCGTTAAAAGCATAGCACCGGCTGGCAATAGGATTGGCATCGCGTAACTCCTTTGGAATTTGCCCCAGGTGCGGAAACTCCCAAGGGTTTTTGAAGGTAGTAGGATAATCTTTAATGTGTTTTACGTCGCGGCCGCGCTCTAAAACCAAGGTGCGCAAACCACGACCGGTTAATTCTTTCGCCGACCAGCCGCCGCTAATGCCGGAGCCAATTACAATTGCATCAAAAGTGCGGTCTTTAATGGAATCTATGTTGAAGAATGCCATGAAGAGATTAAAAGAAATTCAAAAATTAATTTAAAAGAAAAATCACCCCACTATCAGGCTTTTATGGGTACACAGCCGTGGTAAAAACCGGGAGCAATGTTATAATTATAAATATTTGTTAACACGTATTCCGAATTCATGTAGCCTCTAATGGTCAGATTTTTTACCATGTCCACAAATTGTTTTCCCACCGGATCATTGGAGGTTTGCAGGTGAGTAAGGATCTCTATTCTCTGCGCGGCATCGCAAGCCATAAAAGGCTTTTTATAAGCAATATTAGCTAATTCATCGGTTTTAAGCAGGCCTTGCTCTAAGTTGGTTTGGGCTGCTTCGCCAGAGCAATCCTGAATCATCCGCATTACAAACTGGTGTACCTTCAGCGATTTTGCGCCGGGCGTTTGTGTTTCCGGAATAATAGTTTCGGTAATTTCGGCCAGTAAGTTTTCATCTGGTACAGTTAAGCTGTTTACCTGACCAATTGATTCGGGAGTCCAGCCCGATACCCAAGCCGGTAGACTTACCATACCGGCAAAGGCTAAACTTAAATTTTTAATTGCGGAACGACGTTTCATATAATGCTAAAAGAAAACCAGGCAAAATCAGACCTAAATCCTACCTTACCTATAAAGCAAGATGCTGGATTTTAATTCCTTAAATTAATAAATAAAATTTAAATTATATTGGATGTAGATAAATTTTACCAGACTACTTTCTTTTTTCAAGCTCTATTCATGATTATTTTGTAACAGAACATAGATATTTCACTTTATTCAGCAAGTGAATTTGAGTTAGCTGGTAAAGTATTTTTTAAATAACTTTTTACTTAAATTAATGAAACTACCTGGCCCGTTCGCACAGATTCGTCGCAGGCAAAGGCAATTCGCAGGCTGTTCACCGCATCGGCCACATGGTCGGTTAAGTCAAGGTTTTCATGAATGGCTTTTAGGAAATAAAGCTGCTCACGGTTACATAATTCCTGATGGTCGGGTTCGTCTTCCATGCTAATCCAGGCATCTTCCAGCTTTAATTCTTCTTTTTCATTTAAATCTGCCCGGTGGTACCGCAGCCACTCGGTTTTCGTATGCGCCTCTACCGAGTCGGATTTACCTGCTGCGCCCGCATCTTTTGCCACAATTGAAACTGCTCCCTTCGGACCAATAACGTCTTTCACGAAAAAAGCAGTTTCGCTAATCATAGGACCCCAACCAGCTTCGTACCAGCCTACTGATCCATCTTCAAAACGAATTTGCAACTGACCGTAATTGTAATTACCAACCGGAATATCGTTGGTCAAGCGGGCTCCAATGGCACTTACCTGCACCGGACGAGAACGCGTCATTTGGCACATTACATCAATGTAATGCACGCCACAATCTACAATTGGGCTTAAACTTTTCATTAAATTCTTGTGAACGGCCCAGGCGGCACCGTGACTTTGCTGATTTAAATTCATGCGCATTACCAAAGGTTTACCCAGTTCCCGGGTAAGTTCTACAAATTGAATCCAGGAAGGATGATGGCGCAAAATATAACCAACTACTAATTTTTTGTTTGCTTTTTGGGCGGCCGCAGCTACTCTTTCTGCGCCAGCTACTGAATCGGCAATGGGCTTCTCCAGAAAAACATGACAATTACTTTCCAGAGCTTTAATGGCAAAACTTTCGTGCGTATCCGGGTAAGTAGAGATGCACACCGCATCGGGCTGGGTTTGCTGCAAGGCCTCGTCCAAGTCGGAGAATAAAGGATAATCGCCCCCCAGTTTTTGATTTAAGACTTCTTTACTTTTGCCGGTTGAAACAATACCGCAGATTTGAAATCCGGGCAAAGTATGGTACGCAAAGGCGTGAGAGGTTCCCATATTCCCGCAACCCACTACCAACACCCGTAAAAGCTTTGTATTTTCTGACATATTTAAATTAATTAGACCTCAAAAATTAGAGATATCTGAAACAAAGCACAAATTATTCAGGAAAGTTTTCTTAAGACATTGAAGTACAAGTCTTAAATCTACACAAATCTTAATCTTGTTATTAGAGCCAGGATATGCTTTATATCTTCTTGAAGAAGTAAAAAAATATCAGAATTTACATCTCTAAAACAAAAATACCGGGCGACAATCACCCGGTATTTGCTAATAAGAAAATTATAGCATGAATATTTACTAAATTTATTAAGCTTCTGCCAATATAGCCCGGTTGTATTTGCTGCGGTACTGGATGGGCGATAAACCGGTAATTTTTTTGAAAGTATCGCGGAAGGCTTTTGGGTCGGAGTAGCCAACGTTGTACATGACCTCGTTCACGTTTTCGCGACTGGTTTCCAGGTTCATTTTGGCGGCTTCTATTTTTACCCGCTGAATGTATTCTACTACAGTATTGGCCGTAGCTTTCTTAAAACGGCGTTCCAGGTTACGGCGGCTCAGAGCTAAAGTATCCGCTAATTGGTCAACGGTAATTCTTTCGGTCAAACTGTTTTCAATAATTTCCTGAGCCTTTCTAATAATATCGTCTTCGTGATCTTTCTGGCCAGCAAAAATAACAAACGGCGACTGGCTCCGGCGCTCAATATCAATCTGAAAGGCTTTCGACATAAAAACTGCTATATCGCGGCCTACGTATTTTTCAATCAGGTACAAAATTAAGTTCAGGTAAGAGAAAGCGCCGCCACTCGAATAAATGCCTTGTTCATCGGTTATAATTTTATCTTCTACCAGGTTTACTTCCGGAAACATGCGCCGAAAATCTTTAGCCGCCATCCAATGAGTAGCGCATTTTTTACCGGTTACCAGACCCGTAGCAGCCAACATAAACGCGCCCACGCACAAACTTCCCACTTCGGCCCCCGCCTGGTATTGCTGCACAATCCAGGGAATAAATTCCTGATTGTTTTCTAAAGTTTTTACCATATCGCCATCCAAAGCCGGAATTATTATTAAATCGGTTTTAACAATATCCTGGGCTACCATATCGGTGTAAACCGTGTAAATACCTCCCGCTGCCGGAACTTCTTTAGTTAAGCCTATTAACTGCACTTTAAATAAGGCCGGCCTACCCATGCTTTTTAAGAGTTTGTTTACTTCGGTAAATACCTGCCGCGGCCCTTCAATGCTGCCTAAAATAGCTCCTTTCGGAACCAGGATCGAAATGTGTTTCATGGGCTTAAATAAGTTTGAATTGGTAGCTAGAATCAGTTATATTGGTCCAAGATAATTAGAATTAATTGTTGCCGCAATCTACCCCCTAGTTTGTCGGAAATAGCCCCCTTAGGTTACCTAAATTACTAATAAATTTGTCTGAATCCAAAACAATTAGCAAAAAGTAATTTTTGAAATAACTTTGGAATAACAGGAGAGCATATACCCTAAATTAAAATTATTAACTATAAACAACTGTATTATGGAAGCTCTGATAATTAAAAAATCAATTGAGATTGATGCTCCTAAAGATAAAATCTGGGAAATATTGCTCCAAGACCAGTATAACCGCATATGGTTTGCTGAATTCAGTCCGGGGGCATTTGCGGAAACAAATTGGCAGGAAGGCAGCAAAGTCACCTTTAAAGACGAGAGTGGCAGCGGTATCATCGGCACCATCGTTGCCAACCAAATTGGCAAATTACTTTCCATTGAGTATCACGGTATAGTAAAAGCTAACATCGAAGATTATGAAAGCGAGGAAGCGCAAGAAGTAAAAGGTGGCCGGGAAATTTACCGCTTAGTTGAAAAGAACAATGCTACCCAACTGGAAATTGAGGTAGACATGGGCGAGGAAATGTACGAAATGATGGCTACCGCTTGGGACAAAGCCTTGCACAAAATAAAAGAACTAGCCGAAGCTTAGCAATTACCAACTAAAAGCCGGGTGCGCTTTCCATACCCGGTACTTCTTTAATTTAAATGCTTTTTTCCTCGCAATCAAAAATACGCAACCAAAACCATCATTAGTTTTTATTCCTACAACAAATACGTAAGCCATGAAACCGAAAACAGTCAAAATTCTTTACTGGACCGTAACTGGCCTTTTCTCTCTTTTTCTTCTGATGGCTGGCATTACGGAAGCCATGCAACACGAATCGGGCCGCCAGATTATGCAACATTTAGGTTATCCGGTGCACGTAATGCTTGTAATTGGAATAGGTAAAATTTTAGCCGCTTTAGCCTTAATACAAACCAGATACCGGGTAATTAAAGAATGGGCCTACGCCGGGGTAACCTTTAACCTGATTGGAGCATTTGCCGCCCGGGCCAACGCCGGAGACAGTACAGGATTAATTCTTTCTCCGCTTATTTTTTTATCGGTTATGTTCTTGTCTTATTTCTTATGGAAAAAAGTAGCAAAAGCTACGGCAGCTCCCCTACACCCTGAACCGCAAGAAGTGAAATTCTTAAAGATTGCTTAATCTTTATTTCATTTACAATCATTTATCTGCTAATTATCTGATAAAATTCTAAAACTGATAACCACAAATAACATGAACATTTTTCTGATAATTGCCATAGCCTTAGTTGGCTTAGTTGCCTTGCTATTAATAGCGGCTTTATTCGTCGAAAAACAATATACAGTCGAGCGCGAAATAAGTATTAACCGCCCCAAAGCCGAAGTATTTACTTTTTTAAAACACTTGAAAAATCAGGATTACTACAGCAAATGGGTTCAAACAGATCCAAATATGAAAAAAGAATTTCGCGGCACCGATGGCACAGTAGGCTTTGTGTATGCCTGGGAGGGCAACGATAAAGCGGGTAAAGGCGAGCAGGAAATTAAAAATATTTTAGAAGGAGAAAAGCTAGATGTAGAGGTTCGGTTTATCCGGCCATTTGCCGCTATTGCTCAAACGCCCTTTACTACCCAAGCTATTGGATCAGACCAAACCAAAGTTACCTGGGGAATGACGGGATCTAACGCGTACCCAATGAATCTGATGCATTTATTTTTAAGAGGTATGCTGGGCAAAGATTTGGAGATTAGTTTACAAGCTTTGAAAAATATATTAGAAAATGAAAACCAAATAAACTATTCCTCTTCTCAGAATAACAACCAACGGTCGGCAAGTTTAGAATTGCCTGTAAATTAGTATGAAGGATAAAACTCCCCTAAACCAGACCGAAAAGGTAAATGAATACATGCAAAACCTGGAACATCCGCTTAAAGCTGAGATGGAAGCTATTCGGGCGATTATTTTAGGCGCGAACAACCAAATTAAAGAAAGAATTAAATGGAATGCTCCCAGTTTCTTTTATAAAGAAGATTTGGTAACGTTTAATCCCCGCACACCAAAGCACGTGCACCTGGTTTTTCATCATCCTAGCATTGTAAATATTCATTCAAAATTATTGGAGGGCGACTACAAAGACCGGCGGATGGCTTATTTTATTAACATGGAAGCAGTGGAGGCTGAGCGCCTGGAACTACAAAGTATAATGAACCAGCTCGTTTAGTTTATAGAAAACCAGTCATAGAAAATTAATTACAAACAGAAGTACATTTAGTTTTTTCATCCTATACAGCAAATAAATATGGCAGCCATCAATCCTTATTTGAATTTTAACGGCAACACCGAAGAAGCATTTAACTTTTACAAATCCGTATTTGGCGGCGAATTTCTGGGCCTGCAACGATATAAAGATACTCCTGAAAGCGGCAAAATTCCGGCGGAGGCGCAGGACAAAATAATGCATATAGCGCTACCAATAAAAGGCTGTTTGCTAATGGCTACTGATGCTTTAGAATCAATGGGACATACCTTAACTATGGGTAATAATGTTCACCTTTCTCTGGATACTGACAGCGAAGAAGAAGCCAACCAACTTTTTAACGGCCTTTCCGAAGGTGGCCAAATTAAAATGCCCCTTCAACAAACATTTTGGGGTTCTTATTTCGGTATGGTCACCGATAGATTTGGGGTACAGTGGATGATCAGCTACGATGAGAAACGAACTACTTAGACTGAAAGCTAACTCTTAGTTTCAGGTTCAAGCTCCAGGCACGAACCTTATTCTTAGCAGCTTACTTTCAAAAACTCTAATTCTATCTCCCTTCAGGTTTAATAAAATCTATCGCAAATCTTTTTAGAATCTGCTTCTCATTCCATTATTTGTGAGATTTTAACTACACACATTGTTGTATCAGATTTAAAACCCGAAAAAAGAGCACGAAGAAAATAGATTTTAGATCTTCCTTTAACGGGGAAATTGCTCTTTAAACTTATATAAATAATAGCCTGTTTACTCTCTTAAAAGCATTTTTCACTCAATCAGGCAATTGTCGGAAATCACCCTTTTAATGTCGTGTTCACCCCCCATGCAACCAAAAGGTTTCCTATATCTTTGATACATAAGCTTTCCGATATGAGAAGAGATGTTTTTCAGGCAATTGCCGACCCAACCCGAAGGGAAATCATTCAGTTAGTGGCTAACCGATCTTTGAACATGGAAGCAGTGGCCGGAAATTTTGCAGTAAGCCGCACGGCCATTTATAAACACATAAAAATACTAACCGAATGTGGATTGGTAGCCATAAAAAAACAAGGGCGCGAACGCTACTGCGAAGCCCAGCTAGAAAAATTAATCTTAGTAGCAGATTGGGCAGAGACGTACCGCCTCATTTGGAATTCCCGGCTTGATTCTTTAGAAAAGTACTTCCATCAACTAAGGAACAAAGTTGACGAATCAGCAAAATAAAGCTTTAATTGAGCCTTCCACTAGAGTTTAAATTATTTGCTTATTTAATGCTTCTCGGGCATTAGCAATTCAAATAGTAAAACATACATCCAATTATAATTAGCTAAAACTATGGCAACTAAAATCTTTGTAAACTTACCCGTTAAAGACCTGAATAAATCCATTGAATTCTTCCGGAAGCTTGGTTATTCTTTCAATCCGCAGTTTACCGACGAGAAGGCTACCTGCATGATTATCAGCGAAGATATTTACGTAATGCTGCTTGTAGAACCTTTTTTTAAATCATTTACTAAAAAAGAAATTCCGGATACCGCTCAAAATGCGCAGGTAATTTTAGCTTTATCGGCCGAAAGCCGCGAAGGAGTAGATGATTTAGTAAATAAAGCTATTTCTGCAGGTGCTACTACCCCCAACGACAAACAAGACCAAGGTTTTATGTACGGCTGGGGCTACCAAGATTTAGACGGGCATCTTTGGGAAGTTATGTACATGGATCCCGCTGCTATTCAACAAAATTAAAATTTGTCCTTATTGAGGGGAAATTCTACTAGCTGTAAATTTCTCGCTCCTTTATTAAACTCATTTCAAACTTCACAACTTCTTCCCCTTTCCTCAAATATAAGAAGCGGTTTTCTGGTGCTGAACGAATATTTATTTACCGCTTCTATATTTTTATCAACAACGAAAGTAAACAGGCGCATTTATTTCAATTTTCAACCACTTAAACTTATTCGCATCATGAAAAAGACAAGAATTATTTACTGGATTTTTACCGGACTACTAGCTGCTATGTTAGGAATAGGCTCTGTTTACGATGCTATTTCGGCGCCGGAAGCGGTTGATTACGTTACCCGTTTAGGTTACCCAACCTATCTGGTTCCTTTTTTAGGAGTGGCAAAGTTATTAGGTATTCTCGCTATTCTGGTTCCTGGTTTCCCCAGAGTAAAAGAATGGGCGTATGCCGGCTTAGCGTTTGATTTAATTGGAGCTATGTATTCGCATATTTCAAAAGGAGATCCTTCGGGAAATTGGATGTTTATTTTTATTCCCTTATTTTTAGTAGCCGGATCTTATATTTACCACCACAAACTGCTAAAAACTACAGAATCTGCTATTTTACCTAACGTGAGCCTTTCTGGTAATTAATCCTGAAAACAAATTAATAAAAAACTACCACGAGCCAGCTACCGCTTGGTACTTTATACAAGTAAGCACCGTAAAATTTTGCTATATAATTAATTATTGCTGTCGCTAGAAATCAGATTTACTAAATAAAGCAAAATTAGCGTAAGCAGTATTTTTTGATTCACCCCGCCCCCGTTCTACAGTAATCTAGAAGCATAAATAGTCTAGGAAATTAATTTTTTTGGCTGCCCTGGAGCGGAACAAAATTACTCTACTGTACAAACAGCACATTTAACTACGTAGCAACAATCCATTAATACCTGACAGGAGAATGATCGAGATGGTAGAAGTTTTTAAAACCAATGTAAAAGACCAGCACAACGCCCAAATGCTGCTTAGTCTTATTCACCAAACCTTTCATGAATATAAAGCTAATTTCGACCTGGATGATTGCGATAATATTTTGCGGGTAGCGTCGGGCTCCGAATTTATTCAGGCAGCTTGCCTGATACAGCTATTACGGGACTTTGGCTTTAATGCCGAAGTTCTGCCCGATGAATTTTAGCTTATTGGCTGGAAGATGCTAATTTAAATTCTTATTTACCCTAAACTTATAAATAGATTATGTTTAGAAACACGAAAGCATTCAGTGGCTTTTCGGTTAACGACCTCCAAAAAGCCAAACAATTTTACAGCCAGGTATTGGACCTGGAAGTTTCGGAGGATACTTCAATGGGCATCTTACATTTACATTTGGCCGGTGGCACAAAGGTTCTCATTTATCCCAAACTTAATCACAATCCGGCCAATTATACGGTTCTTAACTTTCCGGTACCCAATATAGAAGATGCCGTAACGGAACTCAAGAACAGAGGTGTTGTTTTCGAAATTTATGATTTTGAACACTTAAAAACCGATGAAGATCATATTTTCCGGGGTGGCGGACCTTTCATTGCCTGGTTTAAAGACCCAGCCGGTAACATTCTATCGGTACTTGAAGTTGCCGAAGCTTAACGGGAACTCCCTGCTTTTATTCTTTCATCTTTTAACAGGTAACTCATGGAAAAATATCATTTGGCTCAAGATGTTGATGTATTTGGCTTTGCTGTTGAAACTTTTCCGGAAGGCATTGGCGAGGCTTTTGATGCTTTACAAGAAAAGCTTCCCGCCGGCGATAACCGGTCTTTTTATGGTATAAGCGAGTGTACGCCGGCAGGAATTGTTTACTTAGCAACCGTCTGCCAAAAAACAAAAGACGAACCTCAAAAATACGGTTATACCCCTTATGTAGTAGAAAAAGGCGACTACTTAGCCGTAACCGTATGCGATTGGCTTACTAAAACAAGCAGCATTAAAGATATTTTCACTAAAATGTTTACCGATGCGCGAAGTGACCGCAGCAAACCTTGTGTAGAAATTTATTTAAACGACGATGAAATGCTCTGCCTCGTAAAAGAGAAATCATCGGAATCCACTAGCCTGTTAGAACTTACTGCCCAAGTTGGTCCTGAATTTGAAAAAACAGCCCAAGACCTTTTGAAGCTATTTTCTTCATTTGAATTAGCAGAAATCAATCAACCGCCGCAAGATGGTGGTTGGACCGCGGGGCAACTAGTGCAGCATGTAATAAAAGTAAATTCCGGTTTTTTGAGAATACTAAACGGCCCTACAGTAGAAACCATTAGAAAACCGGATGAACAAATACCAAGAATTAAAGCTAACTTATTAGATTTTACTTTTAAACGGCAGGCAGGCGATTTTGTAGCTCCGGAAAATAAAACCTACCAAAAAGGAGTATTAGTAACTACCCTCGAACAAATAAAGTCAGCTATTAATCAGGTTATTCAAACCACTGATCTAAGCCAAACCTGTACAGGCTTTGAAGTTCCGGTTTTTGGTTTTTTAACCCGTTTGGAGGCAATTCACTTTGTTATTTACCATACCCAAAGGCATACGCACCAATTAAAAAATATATTGGATCAGGTAACCGCTCAACAAACCGTGTAAACGAGTAGACTATATTTTTAATAGAATTAAACTCGCTTGTAAGATTTAAATAAAGAAAAAGCTGCCCAATCCTTTATAATAAAACCTAATTATAGTCTCAGGTTTAGTAAATATCCTTACATCAAATATGCATTATTCCTAATATAATGTAAAAAAGTGAATAAAATAAGTATTTCTTAATAAGTTTTATATCAGCTAGTTATTAAATATAAGTTAAAGTATTTGGTTTAAGTATTAACAAAAAATACCAATTAACAGATAACGCATTTCAATTTATCATATAATTAATTTAATAAAAATTTGTTTTATTCAAGTTAATTCATCATTTTCAACTCTATATTCCTCTACTATCAAGCCGTACGGGTTCAATTTACTAGTATGAACCAACTGTTTTCAAGTTCAATTTGAAAGAATGCTCCTTAGTAATATTTTATTGACTAGGGTAGCCGTGATTTGCTAATCTTCTAATAAACTTTTAAGCTTTTACAAAATGGCTTTTGTACTTATTACTGGTTGTAGCACAGGGATAGGCTTTGCTACTGCCGAAGTTTTGGCTCGTCAGGGTCATACTGTTTACGCTACTATGCGTAATCCTCAACGTTCGCCCGAGTTGGCTCAATTAGCCCAACGCGATAATCTTCCGATAACTATCTTGCCCCTTGATGTAGATTCAGATGAATCGGTAAAAGCAGCTACCCAGCAAATTTTAGCAGAAACGGGTCAAATTAATGTATTAGTCAATAATGCTGGCATTTTTACCTTAAAGGCAGTAGAAGAAACCCAAATGGAAATTTTCCGACGTATAATGGAAACAAACTATTTTGGCGCTCTTCGTTGTATGCAGGCTATATTACCTTCCATGCGCGAACGAAAAAGCGGATTAATAATTAACATTTCCTCCTTAGCTGCAAGAATTTACCCTCCATTTTTTGGAGCCTACTGTGCGACAAAAGTTGCATTAGAGGCAGTAAGCGAGAGCTTAGCTGGTGAAGTAGTAGAATTTGGTATAAGGGTGGCTGTTGTTGAACCAGGAGTTATTTACACCCCAATAATTGACAAAGTAGAAAAAGAACACTCTACCTCTAAAACCAATTATCCTAAAATTAACCGGGCTATGGCTTTTGAGCTATCCTCAAAAGAAAATTCTATACCCCCTTCCGGTGTTGGTGAAGTTGTTTCCGAAATTATCTCTGGTCAGAGAAGCGGTTTTAGACATCCGGTTGGCTTAGATTGCGAGCCTTTGTTAAGTTGGCGTGCATACTTATCGGATGAGGATTTTATTGGATCGGCTGCTATTGATGATGAAACCTGGATTACCGGCATGACACAATTAGGAAAGAATGTCCGGCCATATTTAAAAACACCAGCAACAACTTCGGCACTAGTTTAATTTTAAATGTTTGGAAATTCTAGTTAGGTAATCAAAATCGGATATTAATCTTAAATCTTTCATTACTATGCAGACATTAGCAGCTAATCTAACCCAAATATTAAATCATCATATAGAGGCCATTAAAAGCCGGGATTTACAGGCAAATATGATAGATTACCACGAAAATGCCATTTTAATTCTGGGTGAAGATGTTTTTAGAGGAAAAGAAGCTATTCAGGGGTTTTTCAAATTTTTATTTGAATCCATATTTACAGAAGGATTTACTATAGATATCCAGAAGCAGGTGATAGAAGAGGATATTATATATATAGTTTGGCAGGCCCGCTCAAGTACCTATGAAATACCTCAAGCTACGGATACTTTCCTTATTCAGGATGGATTAATCCTCAGGCAAACCGGCTTTGCCATTATGAACCCGATTTAAATGTCTATACGCATGTTTCCATAATAAATGAACCTTCCATTTACCGCAGGAATAATTCTGCAACCTGGAAGGTTCATTTATTAAAATTTATCTTAAAATATTTAAGCTCGTCTAATCTTCTTCTTCGGCCATTTCCAGCAACAAATTAGCGATTAAAGCCGACCAGCCGGTTTGGTGCGATGCCCCTAAACCCTGACCGGTATCGCCGTTAAAAAACTCGTAGAAAAAATGGTGGTCTTTAAAGTGAGGATCATTGACAAAAGACTCATGCGCAGAATGGTAATGCGTTTTGCCCTCTTCGTCTTTTTCGAATAAGTGTAACAAACGCATGGTTAACTCACGGGCAATTTGTTTTAGGTTTAATTTATTTCCGGAGCCGGTCGGGAATTCATAAATATATTCTTTGCCATAATATTTGTAGTATTTACGAAGAGCCTGAATAATTAAGTAATTTAACGGAAACCAAATTGGTCCGCGCCAATTAGAATTACCCCCGAACATGGAACTACTGCTTTCGCCGGGTTCATACTGAATAAAATGCTGCCGGCCCTGGTAATTAAAAACATACGGGTTTTGCTCGTGGTATTTAGATAATGAGCGTATGCCAAACTGAGAAAGAAACTCAGCCTCGTCGAGTAATCTTTTTAAGACATTCTCTAACCGGAAACCACGCATAATTGAAAATAAGTGATAGCCATTGCTATTTTGAATTTCGATATGCGAAATGAGTTGAGCTAAGTCGGTCCGAGTGCGAATAATACCTACTGCCCGGCGTTTAAACTCGCTCATTTGATTAAAGATTTTACTATTTATAATTTCAACGGCCAGCAAAGGAATAATCCCTACCAAAGAACGAATTTTTAGACGCTGGCTTTTACCATTATCTAACTGTACCGCATCGTAGTAAAAGTTATCTTCATCGTCCCAGAGAGAAATATTTTTTTCCCCGATATTGTCCATGGCCCAGCCAATATTTAAAAAATGCCGGAAAAATTTAGCTGCCGATTCTTCGTAAGCCGGGTTACGTTTCGCCAATTCTAATGACATGCGCAGCATATTTAACGAGAACATGGCCATCCAACTGGTGGCGTCGGCTTGCTGCAAACTTTTAATTCCTGGCGGCAAATGATTTCGGTCAAAAACGCCAATATTATCTAACCCCAGGAAACCTCCTTCAAAAATATCGTTACCATTTACGTCTTTCCGGTTTACCCACCAGGTAAAATTCATCAACAGTTTTTGGAAGGCTCTTTCCAGAAAATCCCAATCCGGAACCCCGGTCTTTTTCCGATCAATATCATATACCTGCCAAACGCCCCAGGCATGAACCGGAGGATTTACATCGCTAAAATTCCATTCGTAAGAAGGTATCTGGCCGTTCGGGTGCATGTAATATTCCCGGAGCATGAGCAATAGTTGCTGCTTGGCAAAATTAGGATCGATGTGTACAAAAGTAGTAGCGTGAAAAGCTAAGTCCCAGGCCGCGTACCACGGATACTCCCACTTATCGGGCATAGAAATAATATTCCGGTTTGTAAGGTGCTCCCAGCCGGTATTTCGCTTATCTATTCTATAAGGTACTTTCTCTTTTATTTCTCCGTTCAGCCATTTGTGCACGTCAAAATAATAAAACTGCTTCGTCCAAAGCAATCCGCCAAAAGCTTTACGGGCAATATGTTGGTGCGCCGGTGATAACTTTTCGGGAATAACAAATTCACGATAAAAAGTATCCGTCTCCGCGCGACGACGTTCAAAAATGCGGTTAAAATTTGTCCAGGGTTCAATAATCCGGTTACGCACCAACCGCACTTTAAATACTTTAAAAGACTTGCCGGGAACAATAGCCTGCAGCCAAATAGCAGCTTTTGTTCCTTGTTTTTCCGGGTTAACGGTTTCTTGTCCGTTTACCACGTAATTGTTAATGCCGTCTTTTACAAAGGGGGTGGGATTCGCCGACTGGTATATGCGTTCGTTATTCGTTTCGTTATCGCAGAATAACTGTTCGCCGGCTGCATCGTGGTACAGAAAAAAAGCGCCATTGCGCGTGGAAGAAGCTTTTAAACAATCCGGAGTTAATGCGGTAACGTTGGGGCGGGTGTATTCCGGACTATGCTTCCAGTAATTCCGGAACCACAAATGAGGCAGCACATGAATGGGCGCCGGTTCTTCGGCCCGGTTGTGCACCGTTATTTGCATTAAAATATCGTGCGTATCGGCTTTGGCGTATTCAATAACAATATCAAAATACCGGTTATTGTTAAATACCCCGGTATCCATTATTTCGTATTCGGGCTGGCTGCGATCGCGTTGGTTTTTTTGTATTAAATCTTCGTACGGAAAGGCCGTATGCGGATATTTATACAAGTACTGGCAATACGAATGCGTGGGAGAGGAATCCAGATGAAAATATATTTCTTTAACATCTTCCCCGTGGTTGCCTTGTCCGTTGGTAAGGCCAAATAGCCGCTCCTTTAAAATGGAATCCTGACCGTTCCAGAATGCTGGAGCTAAACATAAAATTTGTTGATAATCACAGAAGCCGGCAATCCCTTCTTCGCCCCAGCGGTACGCATTGCTCCGAGCAATATCGTGGGAAACAAAGTTCCAGGCATCTCCGTTGGGGCTATAATCTTCACGTACGGTTCCCCATTGACGCTCGGCCAGGTAAGGTCCCCAGCTTTTCCAGTTTCTGTTATTCGGCGATTGTTCCAGCCGTTCGTATTCGTTCGTATCCATTCATCTGAGATAAGCACCGCCTGAAATTAAAGAAAATATTAATTTAACTAGATAGCCGTTCGTAACAATTATTAAATAAATGAAGATTTCAGCAGAAAACTAACCGCAGAAAATCTGCTTTCGCGCCTGATCTTTACTTGCGGCCAGCAAACCTGGTACTGCATTTAAGGAACAGATACCAACGTTTTAACATCGCAAATACCTTACTAATAACCTATTACGCTTTTTAAATTAATAAAGTATTTAAGTTACATCCAGGAAATTATCTCTATATTTATTTTTAGCAGGTGGAGTTACAAATATTTTTGAGCGAAAATAGTAAGGTCAAAATTTTAACTCTTTACTTTTTAGCTGAATGTAGAATTTAAAGGCCGTCTATCTGTTTTTTATAACTTCAAAAATTTTTGCATGAAACAAACTATTACGCAGTATTCTCTATTCCATTCCTTTACTTCTAAATGGTTGATGTTACTTATATGCTTCGGCGTATTTTCCCTTAAAAGCTTGGCTGATAACCTCTCCCGAGAAGCGGGCGGATTATCAAGCACTATCAAAGCTACTAAACCCGCAATTTTTGCCAGCCAGCAGGTAGGTAGTTTTACCTTAATAAATGCCGATAATGGGCAACCTATTCAAACCCTTACCGGAGGAACTGCACTTAACTTAGCAACTTTACCTACTAAAAATTTGAATATCCGGGCGAACACCTCGCCTGGCATTGTTGGAAGCGTAAAGTTTGCTTTGAGGGGTAAACAAACAGTTAACAAAACCGAAACAAGGGTGCCTTATGCCTTGTTCGGGGAAACGAAAGATAATTACAATGCTTGGGTACCCGCCCTGGGTAGTTATACCTTAAAAGCTACTCCCTTTTCCGAAGCGGGCGGTACTGGTGTAGCAGGTATTGCCTTTTCTGTTTCTTTTACAGTTATTTCTAACCAGCTTCCCAAAGCCAATGCCGGAGCCGATAAAACTATAATTTTACCAACCACTACTACTGTTTTAAACGGCTCCGGCACCGATGCTGACGGTACCATTACCGGCTATAGCTGGAGCCAGGTGAGCGGACCTAATACCGCCACTTTTAATAATAAAACCATTGCTGCACCTACCATCGGTAATTTAATTCAAGGCAGTTATATCTTTAGCCTCCAGGTAAAAGACAGTTTGAATATGTGGAGCGCTGCCGATAATGTTACCGTTCAGATTACAACCAGCAATTCACCGCCTTCAGTCGTACAAAAGCCTACCGATCAAACCCTGGTGACAGAAAAAATATTTTCCTTCTCTGCCGGACAATACACCGACCCTAATGCGGGCGACGTGTTGACCTATAAATCAAATTTAATAGATGGCAGCAATTTACTGGCCTGGCTTCAATTTAATGCCAGTACTCTTACTTTTAGCGGTACCGCTCCAGCCCCGGAAACTACTTTACACGTGCAAGTAACGGCTACTGATCAAGCAAAGGCTTCGGTAACTACCAGCTTTAAAATTTCAGTTCAGAAACCGGTACCGGTTGTTATTTTGGGAGAATTAAAAAAATGGCACAAAGTTACTCTCACTTTTACCGGTCCGGTTACAAGTGAAACAAATGCCGTTAATCCTTTTCTAAATTATCGCTTAAATGTAATTTTTAGTAAAGGCAACCGAAAACTTATAGTTCCGGGGTATTACGCGGCCGACGGTAATGCGGGCGAAACCGATGCAACTGGTGGCGCGAAATGGCGGGTTCATTTTTCTCCGGATGAAGCCGGGGAATGGTCGTACCAAGCTTCTTTCCGAACCGGGACAAATGTGGCCATCAGCAATTTAGCAAATGCCGGCAGTCCGGCTGTTTTCGACGGAATGTCCGGCACCTTTACTATTGCCGCTACCGATAAAACCGGGTCTGATTTTCGGGCGCAGGGGCGCTTACGTTACGTTGGACAGCATTACTTGCAATTTGCCGAAACCAAAAAATATTTTTTAAAAGGCGGGGCCGATAGTCCGGAGAATTTTTTAGCCTACAAAGAATTTGATGGCACGTACACTCAAAATCCTCAGGCTGATTATACAAAAACCTACGCTCCTCATTTAGGCGATTGGCAACCCGGCGATCCGGTCTGGAAAGGCGGTAAAGGAAAAGGCATTATTGGGGCACTTAATTACCTGGCGGAAAAAGGCATGAATGCTGTTTACTTTTTAACCTTAAATGTAAATGGCGATGGGAAAGATGTCTGGCCCTGGATCTCCCCTATCGACAAGATTCGGTATGATGTTTCGAAGCTGGATCAATGGGAAATTGTTTTTTCGCACATGGATAAGCTTGGATTAATGCTTCACGTGGTTACCCAAGAACAGGAAAACGACCAATTACTAGATAATGGGGAATTAGGAACGCAACGCAAATTATACTACCGAGAATTAATTGCCCGCTTTGGTCATCATTTGGCTATTAACTGGAATTTGGGGGAAGAAAGCTCCAATACCGATGCTCAGCGCAAAGCTTTCTCCCATTATATCCGGCAATTAGACCCCTATAAAAGTCCGATAGATGTGCACACTCACCCTACCCAAAGAGCTGCCATTTATAAGCCGCTCTTAGGTGATAGCACTTTCGAAGGCCCTTCTTTGCAGGTAGTTAACGCGGCGGACGCGCACTCAGAAACACTGTATTGGGTCAATAAATCGGCAGCTAGCGGACGGAAATGGATAGTTAATTTAGATGAAATTGGGCCTTCTACTACCGGAGTAAAGCCAGATGCCAATGATTATGCCCATGATTCACCGAGAAAACAAGCCTTATGGGGAAATTTAATGGCCGGTGGTGGTGGCGTGGAATGGTATTTTGGTTATCGTTTTCTTAATTCTGATATATCTGCGCAAGATTGGCGTTCCCGCGATCACATGTGGGATTTAACCCGTTATGCTCTCCAATTTTTTAATCAATATCTTCCGTTTTGGCAAATGAAAAGTGCCGACAACCTGACAACCGCTACTAATGATTACTGTCTGGCATTACCAGGTAAAATTTATGCGGTTTACTTGCCCCAGGGAGGCAGTACTACTTTAGATTTTGGTGTTAATGCGGATAATTATTTAGTGCAATGGTACAATCCCCGGACCGGTGGTAATTTACAAAATGGTACAGTACAGAAAATAACTGGTTCCGGCCTAAATTCCTTGGGCTTACCTCCTCAGAATGATACCCAGGATTGGGTTTGTTTAATCACCAACACCAGTAGCTTACATAATGAGGGAATTACCCAATCTAAAAACGTAACTCCGGCTACAAAAAACGCTAATGCAAAACTCGCTTTCTCCGTTTATCCCAATCCTATTCAACATAAACTCATTATTGAAACAAAAGAACCGGTTAGCTTGCCTTTAGAAATTATTCTGCGGAATAATGCGGGTAAAACAGTAGCTACTACATTCTTAAGTAATGCAGTAAAAGAACCACTTACTTTAGATACCTATGGTCTTACGCCCGGTATTTATCTTTTACAGATTAAGTATGGCAACCAAATAATTTCCCGGAAGCTGATAAAGCAATAAAGTAAGCGACTTATATAATCTAGAAATTAAAAGAATACAAATAGTAAAAGCGAACCCGACGCGGGTACTTTTTTTACCTAAATTTATTTAAAAGAACTGCTTTAATTATTAAAATTTAAAAATGGAGCAGTTCTTTTGAGGTATAACCGGAAATATTTAGAATTCTTTACTCTTTATTACTAATTTATAGGCTGCTTTCGGGTAAAGTAAGAAAAAAGGGTACACTTTAGAATCTAGGTAATGAAGAATAGTAAACCGGTAGAAGTAAAAACCAGCGGAGATATAACTTCCCCAGGTAATTCCAACTTGTCAGAAACAAAAACAGGAAACTACCGCTGGGTTATTTGTGCCCTCTTATTTTTTGCTACTACCATTAACTACATCGACCGCCAGGTAATTGGTTTGTTAAAACCCACCCTCGAAAAAGAGTTTAACTGGACGGAAAGCGACTACGGCAATATTGTAATGGTTTTTGCCTCTTGTTACGCGTTGGGTTATATTATCTTCGGTAATTTTATTGATAGAATAGGTTCTAAATTAGGCTATACCATTTCTATAATAGTCTGGAGTGTGGCGGCCATGCTGCACGCCGTTGTAAAAAGTACCTTTGGTTTTAGCGTGGTAAGAGGTTTGCTAGGATTAGGCGAAGCAGGTAATTTTCCGGCGGCTGTAAAAGCCGTGGCCGAGTGGTTTCCCAAAAAAGAAAGAGCCTTAGCAACCGGTATTTTTAATTCCGGTACCAGCATTGGCGCCGTGGTAGCTCCTATTATGGTTCCCTGGATTTTAGGCGCTTATGGGTGGCAGGAAGCTTTTTTAATTACCGGTGCTATTGGGTTTATTTGGTTGATTTTCTGGTGGTTTTTATACGAAATTCCGGCGCGTCATAAAAAAGTAAACCCAGCTGAATTTGCCTATATTCACAGCGATAATGAACCCGCTGTAACCGAAAATACGACCAAATTAAAATGGAGCCGCTTACTCCAGATTAAGCAAACCTGGGTTTTTATTTTAGGCAAAGTGCTAACCGACCCGGTTTGGTGGTTTTTCTTATTTTGGCTACCCTCCTATTTTGCCACTACGTTTAACCTAGATCTTAAAAAACCAAGTATCCACTTAGCTATTGTATACACCGCTACTACTTTTGGCAGCATTGGCGGTGGTTATTTATCTTCTTATCTAATTAAAAGGGGTTGGCCCATTTTAAAGGCCCGAAAATTCACCCTTCTTTGCGTTGCTTTTGCGGTATTACCTATAATATTTGCCCGGTACGCGCCCAATATTTGGGTAGCCGTAGGTATTATAAGCTTAGCCGCTGCCGCTCACCAGGCTTGGAGTGCCAATATCTTTACCATTGTTTCTGATATTGTGCCTAAAAAAGCAGTTAGTTCGGTAGTAGGCGTTGGAGGTATGGCGGGTTCCATTGCTTCGGCTTTATTTCCCTTATTGGTAGGTTCCTTACTGGATACGTATAAAGCGGCCGGGAACATTAGCGCGGGTTATAACATTTTATTTATAATATGCGGGTTTGCTTATTTCGTAGCTTGGTTCATTATCCACTTGCTTACTTCCCGCTTAAAACCAGTAGACTTATGATTCATCCCTTTAAATAATCGGAACTTAACCACCCTAATTATTAGTTAAATTATTGACTTGAAACTTCTTAGCGTTAAACCTTTTCAGCAACAAGCTGTTTTCGCTCAGAAGGTCTTCGAAAAATTATTCGTATTTACCGTTTATGCTCAAGCTAAAATCTGTTCTTTTACTTTTTCTTACTTGTTTTTTATTCTTTTGCCAAACAAATAAGCCAATCCAGTTAGCTCCGGCTGCAGCCCTGCCGGAAGCAACCAAAAAAGCAGAACCCACCCAGGTTGATCTAAGTTCTTCTCCGGTTATTGCACCATTAGAAGCTATTAAAAAAATGCAGGTGGAGCCCGGATTTGAAGTAAAATTAGTTGCTGCCGAACCATTGGTAAGTACTCCGGTTGCCCTCACTTTTGATGAAAAGGCTCGTCCCTGGGTAGTAGAAATGGCTGGTTATATGCCCGATACCGTTGGCACCGGCGAAGATAAGCCGATTGGTAAAATAGTAATTCTGGAAGATACGAATAAAGACGGGGTAGCTGATGAGAGACGAATATTTTTAGATTCGCTGGTGCTGCCCAGAGCTATTTGTTTGATTGAAAATGGAATTTTAGTGGCCGAACCTCCCAGCTTATATTATTACGAGATCAAAAATGATAAACCGGGTAAAAAGACATTGGTAGATGCCGCATACGCCGAAGGTGGTAATGTAGAACATCAGCCCAACGGTTTATACCGGGCTCTGGATAATTGGATTTATAATGCTAAATCGAGTAAGCGTTACCGCAAAAAAGGAGATAAATGGATAATTGAACCTACTCACTTCCGGGGACAATGGGGTATTAGTCAGGATAATTACGGCCGTTTATACTACAACACCAATTCCGAAAATTTATTAGGCGATTACTTTACCCCTGGTTTGGGAGCTACTAATAAAAACCAGCGTCGGGTAGCTGGCTACGTCCAGAAAATTGTGGCCAATAATAAAGTATATCCTATCCGGCCAACTCCGGGAGTTAACCGTGGTTACATGAACGGGATTTTAGATGAAAGTAAACATTTAGTAGATTTTACTGCTGCCTGCGCTCCTTTAGTTTACCGGGGTGATTTATTTGGTCCGGAGTATTCTACCAGCGTTTTTGTGGCAGAGCCTTCGGCTAACTTAATTAAGCGCAATATTATTAACGAGCAAGGCTTATTGGTAAAAGGCGAACAAGCTTATAAGGGCAAAGAATTTTTAAGTAGCGTAGATGAGCGTTTCCGGCCGGTAAATTTATTCGATGCACCCGATGGTTCTATGTACGTGGTGGATATGTACCGGGGTATCATTCAACATAAAACGTATTTAACTAATTACTTAAAAAGTGAAATTGGTCGCCGGCAACTTACTCAACCATTAAATTGCGGACGTATTTATAAAATTGTTCCGGTAAACAAAACTTCCCAGGCCGTTACTTTGCCGAATAACCCGGATCAGCTCGTTACCTTATTAGGTCATTCGAACGGCTGGGTTCGGGACAAAGCGCAGCAAATGTTAATTGACGGTAAATCTACCCAAGCCATACCGGCTTTGCATAAAGCTATGCAAGACAAAAGTAAATCCTTACTGGTAATGCATGCCCTTTGGACTTTAGAAGGAATAGGTGCTTTGCAAACCGAAGAAGTTTTGACTTTATTACAGGAACCCACCTGGCCTTTGCGCATGCAGGCATTAAGCGTGTTACCTTCTGTTTTAACAAAAAAAACTTACAAAAGCTACTTACCTGTTTTTAATAAATTTATAACTCAAAAGGATTCATTGGCAGCTCCTTACCTGGCTTTCCTGGTATCTTATATTCAGCCGCTGGATAAAACTGCCGGTAAAAACATGCGCCAACAATTAGTAAAAACTTTTCCGAAAAACAAATTCGTAGCCGATGCTATCATTAGCACTTTACCCGAACAAGAAGAAACGTTTCAGAAGGAGTTAATAGCTTTTGCACCGGACACTACTTTAGTGGTACACCAACAATTACGCGGGGTTATTGCTAATATTAAAAATGCGCGGGCCAGCAAAGACCCCAAAGTTTTACTAAAAGTATTTCCCAAAGGAGCCGCTATGTTTACTTCAACCTGCCAAACCTGCCACGGACCTGATGGCAATGGGGTAAACGGATTGGCACCACCTTTAAATGGGTCGGAGTGGGTAACCGGCAATAAAGAAAAGCTAATTTCTATAGTATTGTATGGCTTAACCGGTCCGGTACAAGTAAAAGGCCACCTCTACAAAGCACCCGAAATTAACGGCGATATGCCGGGTATTGGGTACGATAAAGATTTAGCAAATGAGGACATTGCCCAAGTACTGAGCTACATCCGCCGGTCGTGGCAAAACAATGCCGATAAAGTAAGCACCGAAGAAGTAGCTAAAGTCCGTCAGAATTTAAAAGCCCGCCAGAAAGCATTTACTGTTCAGGAATTAAACAAATAATATCCTTTTAATAGATTTAGTAAATTTAAAAAGGAAAGGCACACTGCAAGGTGTGCCTTTCCTTTTATAAACGTTCATTCTATTTTTATTTGTACCTAAAAAGGTGTTTTTTGATTCTACTATATTTGATTAGTAAAATTAACAGCTACTAGCACCAAGTTGCCCCTTTTGCACCTGTTAGGCTTATGGAGTACTAAGCAAATTGAGCCTTGTCAAACAAGTTATACCAAATCGTATTAAATAGCTTTCCTGGATTTTGCTCAATAGTAAGCGTTTTCTTTGGAGCCTTTTTAAGTCTCCATGTACTGGTGCTAACTTATTTGACAAGGCTGAGTTTGCCTCATGGCCGGCAGGCCCCGTTTGGCTCCTCCGCACTCGCTAGCCTTCCTTTCCTCGACTCCGTCGGCGGAATACTGCTGCGCAGTACCGGAACCCTAACAGGTGCTCCACAGCCAAACTGGTGTAAGTTTCTAGTAGCGACTGCTTTTCTTCCAAATCTTTTATAATTCACTTGTTTAATTAGGGAAAAGGAAAATGATTATAATTGTCTGCTACTAATGACAAGAATTAACGGAATTAAACTTCCTGGTTCTGCTTCTCCTTTCAGTAAATCCTGATAGATTCGGCTTTATACAATCTACTTGATACAATCTAATAATATTATGAAAAAATAAAGGCATTAGCTAAACGCAATTAACACCAGTTTGGCTGTTGAGGGCCTTTTAGCGTTCCGGTGCTGCAGAGCAGCATGGCGCAACGGAGTGAGCCAAGGTTCGCTAAACTGCCCTCAACAGCCAAACGAGGCTCGCCGACCATGAGGCAAACTCGAAAGTAGCAAACTAGATAGCACCAGTACATGGAGACTTGAAAAGGCTCCAAAGAACAACATCAAAGGCCATTATAGCAACTAATCCTTACTATTTGGTATTAGTACCAATCAAGACTAACTCCACCTACGCCCGAAGTTTACTTCCTCACTCCCCCTTTAAAGATGGTTTTACTTATTCAATAATTTATCGGCTGCTAATACCAAAAACATCAGGTTAGAACTACCTCCACCTAATACATATTCCGTCTGCTGCCACAAGTAAGGCCAAACTAAAAGCTCCGGAAAATCAGGACGGATTAAAGCGGTGCCGGAACCTACCCCACCTGGAATGTACGACCAATCATCGCGGTTAATACCGTAAGCCACCGTAAGCGAGCGGGCACCTACACCCGAAGCAAAAGAAGAAGTATTTACCCCAGGGTGGACGCCCAGCACAAAATTCATAGCGTGGAGCATAAAGGTAGCCGGGAAAATATCCGGAAAAGAAGTATGCAGAAAGTATTGCTGTACGCCAAATTCCTGAATGCCCCAACCGGCACCCCAGATATCTGGTTCATAAGGCATGCCATATGGCGTCTTCTTTTCCTGCTCGTCTACTTTGGCGCGGTGCGCTTTAACGGCGTTAATAATGGTATTTCGGTACTTATTAGCCTTAATTAACGGCAAAGAACGGCCTACAATCCAGCCGGTACGTTCAATGTTTTTAGCAATTTGGACGGCGTTTTTCGTTAGGAAGGTACTGTATTTTTGATCACCGGTAGCTATTAACAACTCTACCGCTAATTGTACACGCTGCATTGGATTCGTTTCCTGAGTTTTATCCCAAAGCTCTTGGGCCAGTTGCAGGCTTTCGCGGGCTAATTCATCGTTATATCCTTTTAATACCCGCGCGGCAGCCGCCATTCCGGCGGCGGCTTCTAATTCCCGGGCCGGATTGTTTTCGGTAAATACCCAGCGATCGTCCGGTGCATTGGGTTCGCCGCTTACCATACTGGTGCCATTTACTAACTTATTATTGGTATGCAGTTCCATAAAAGTTAATCCTACTCCTTGTCCCAGGTAGGGTTTGTTATCCGTCATGGTGGCGGCATCGCCTAAATGGGAATATTGCCGACGGGTAGGTTCTATAATACCCCGGTAAAGGCGACCTAAAGATTTATAACTTCCTACTATACTAAGTATGCCGTGCTCAATCTGCTGCAACAAATCATTTTTACCATCCGGCTGAAGAATTTCTACTATCCGGGTATTTTGGTTGATAGTAGTGTTATCGTAATTTACCTTAAACTGCTCGTAGGCTAAGGCCATAATAAGTACTTCGGTCGCCTGCGATTCTATGCGCATGTCGTAGTCGCCGGCATCGTGCCAGCCCCCAATATTCAGGCCCGGCACCATTTCGCCAGGTTGGTATTTGGTTAAGGTACTCGGCCCTTGAATGTAACCATCAAAGTGATTATGGTTGATAGGTGCCATCCGCGCATCATCCATGTGGCAGAAGCCGTGCCACACCCGCGAACGATCGTTTACGCGCATATGGCACATTTGCACCGGCAGAAAATACTCCAGAACAGGTTGCCAAACATGTCTTTGAAAAACCTCGGCGTTAATTTGAAAAGGTTCGGTGCGGTAATCGCCGTATTGCACCTGGTACATGCCTGGTTTTTCGATGCGGGTAAAATCAAATTGCAGATAATGGTAACGCAAAAAATTACCCCAATCCTTTGCCTGACTTTCCAATACTTTTTCCAGTCCACCGTTTTCCGCTACCCGAAATAATGTTACCGGCAGTCGGCGCGCATCTGATCTATCTAGCTCAATCATGGCTACTTTTTGCTGTTTTGGATGGTAACCTACCTGCGATACCTGCACTACTGGATCGTATTTCCAGCCTGGTAAGGCGTTGGGAGTAATTAACCACTCTACTGCATTTTTAGTAGCTCCTTTTGGAATAATAGAACGAACAATAAACCAACCACTTTGCGACAAAGCCCGGCCATCTATTAATTGTAATTCACTGCCTTTCACATTTTCAATGGTTAAGCGCTGCCGCTCCGTTTCCGGGGCAATCGTGAGCTTTTTACCCGTAGCGAGCGGTTCTATTTCAAATAGCTTATCCTGATTGCGTTTGCCCGGACCGTTTGCCTGCCGCGGGAAAATACCAAAATGCTGGTCGAGGTAATAGCTTTTACCAAATAAATTGCCGGGGAACAACTCAAAAATAAAACCTACTTTCCCAATCCACTCGTCGGGTAAAGGTTTATCCAGATCTACCATTACCCGAAATGCTTTGCCAACCGGTTGAGTTTTTACTTCGTAGCTAAAATTAAAGTCCGGATAAATAATAGGGCCAAATCCTTTGCGGTTCTTCTCCGGATCGGGATACTCCATCCGAACGCTGATTATTTGCTTTTCCCGGTCGACCATTCTTTTACCCACTTTAGGCTGCGCGTGTCCCGGACCAGGAGTTGGTTCCAGGCGAATGTCGCCGTTAGAACCCACCCGCAAACCATTTTGTATAATGCTAATCCCACTTTGATGTCCTCCGGGGTAATAATCGTGGGCTAACATTACATTCAGGCCGGGCATTTCCAGGTACTCCAGTTCATTTATCCGGAGCGTGGGCGCCTGATTGGAAGGCTGAGCCTGACCAACCGACTCGTGGAACAGGCTTGATACTAAGTAAGTAAAGAAGACAAATAGTAAATTATTCCGCATAGGTTTTTAGGATATATAGATCCACCTAATGTAGGAATAAACCTTTATTTTTAAAATTTTGGAAGCTAAAGGAAAATACGAAAAGGCTATTGAAGATTAGATTATTTAATAAAAAGAAAAACTTTATACAGCAATATCAAATTAATGTAGAAGCATTTTAATAAAAGTGAGCTGAGCGTTAGTAGAGTTTATTGCTTGGTTTACTTGCCTACGATTATGTTGCAAATGAAATCAGATGGAATCTACTGTTCAAGTAAATCCCATTTTTTACATTGGATTACCTAAAAATTATTTATTAACTTTTTAGGTAATTAATAAAAATCAGTTCTTTACTACGTTTCTTTCTTTTTGAAAATAAACGTAGAAAGTAGAACCTTGTCCTGCCTCACTTTCTAATTCAATTCTTCCGCCATTGTTTTCGACGATCCGTTTCATCATGTAAAGTCCTATCCCGCTACCTTCTACGTGGGTATGCACCCGTTTAAACATTCCAAAAAGTTTAGATTGCTGATCGGACCGAATGCCTAAACCATTATCTTTCACCATAAGTTTAATCAAATTGCCGGTGTGGGTTGTAGAGAGAGTAATATCCGGCGTTTTCTCGGGAATCCGGTACTTGATCGCATTTGAAATTAAATTATAAAGAATACTGCGCAGGTTTTTTCGGGCGTAATAAACTTTCTCCGCTTCTAAATTTATGTGCAATTGCGTACCCGTTTGGTTAATCATGGGCTGCAAATCAGATAAGACATCGTCTAAAATTTCTTTAAAATACAAGAATTCTTTGGGGGCCGATGCTTCCTTTTGAGCTTTGGTTATTTCGGTTAAATCAACTATGGTGCGCTTAAGTTTTAAAATAGAATCCGAAATTAAAGACAGCAGCAATTGTTCATCGCCTCCGAGTTGGTTCCGAAGGGTGTATTTCAGATCGGTAGTTAAACCCTCCAGGTTAGCAATGGGCGCTTTTAAATCATGGGATGCCGTGTAGACAAAGTTGTCCAGGTCATTATTTATTCGGCGCAGCTCCACATTCGTATTTTGTAATTCTTCGTTGGTAGAAAGTAATTTTTTGCGGCTTTCCACTAATTCCGTTACCTCTACGGCAAAGAGTAAAATCACGGCTACCTGGTTACGACCCGTAGTTAAAGGTTGTAATACCAGATTAAAATAACCCATCCGGCTTTCTCCTTCGTTCTCGAAAGTAATAAGAACTTCATTACCCACAAATGGCTTTCCAGTAGCTACAACTCTATTTATGTGCTCCACAAAGCCTAACTTTTCTAAATCTGGATTAGCCTCCCGAATGTTGCGGCCTAATAAAGGACGATTTCCATGCAGCATACTAAACATAGGGTTTGCCAATAAATACACGTGGTCGGTAGCTCTTATAAGAGAAACAATAGCGGGTACTTCCAAAAAAATCTGGTTCAGTAGATCGGCGTTTTCTTTTAATCTTTTTTCCGCTTCTTTTCTTTCGGTTATGTCACTAATAGACCCAATATAACCCAAGAACTGCCCTTTCGCATCAAAACGGGGAGTTGCCTTAGAAGCTACCCACCGGTACGTACCGGTATGCCGCTTAATCCGGTAATCAACGGCATAACTCACCAGGCTCTTTCGGGCATTTACATAAATAGCTTTTATCTTCTCCCTGTCATCTGGATGAACCACTTTATCCCAGCCATTATTTAAGGCTTCCTCAAGGGTTTGGCCAGCAAATTCCAGCCATTGTTTGTTCACGTAAGTAATTTTGTTATCCGTATTATTCATCCAAATGAGAACCGGCGCACTATCGGCCATATTCCGGAAGCGATCTTCACTTTCCTCCAGAGCGGTTCGGGCTTTTTGTTCCTCGGTAATATCCCGCACTTCTATAACCGTTGAAACCGGAATACCATGTTCATAAATCGGGCTGGCCGCACAACTTACCGGGAAAAAAGTACCGTCTTTCCGGATAAATACGTCTTCGTGGGCCCGCATGCTGTTGTTGGTGGGCAAGGCCCTATCAATAGGGCATTCCTGCAACGGAAAATGGCTGCCATCGGGCCGGGTATGATGAATCATTTCGTGCAAGGGTTTCTGCTGAATTTCTTCCAGGGTAAATCCTACCATGGCTTCCGCCGCTGGATTCATAAAGGTGCAATACCCTTTGGCATCCATCATAAACAAAGCGGCAGTGGCATTATCCGTAATGGTTTGCTTTAAGCGATTAAACCGACGGGTATTGGCTACCAGGTACATGGCCAGAAATACCAGAAAACTAATTATGCCTCCACCTGCCAGAATCAAATTAGGCAGGTTTGCTCCGGAAGAAGGAACTGCAATTTGTTGCGTAAACCGGAGTGTCCAGGTACGATCTCCAATCTGCAAAGGCAACATTCGCGTAAATACCGGAAAACGAGTAGGTATATTTTCTTTTTGTTTAAAGCTATCCGACTCGTACAATAAATTTTCCGGCTGAATAGTTGTTCCATCGTAAATCTGAATATGTAAATTCTCAAAATTTTGGTTGAATACTTTAACCATAAAATCTTCTGCACGGAAAGGACTATACACAAAGCCGGATAATAACTGGCGTCGTTCGGCTTTAGTAGCGGGCGTATTAAAATGGCCGTATACCGGCAAGTACAGCAAAAAACCAGGCTGCAAATCTTTTCCCGTTTCCTGGACCAAACGCACTTTTCTGGTTAAAGTAGGCTGACCCGAATCGCGGGCTTTTTCCATAGCTTGCCGCCGAATAGGCTCGTTGAACATATCATAACCGAATGCCCGCAGATTACGCCCGGTAAAAGGTTCAATAAAAATAATGGGCGTGTAAAACAAGCGGGTACCCGCCGGATTTACCGTATATTCCGGAAATCCAGTACTTCTAATCTCTTGAATATGTTTGGTTAATTCATTGGCACGAACAATAGGAGCAAAGCCAATGCCCTGGATGCCTGGATAATTTTTACTTACTTCTAAAGCACCAATGTATTTTTCCCATTCTAAATGTGTTACCTTGCCGGAAGCCGCAAACAAAGCTTTCCCACCTTTCAAAACCTGAAAGTAATTAATCACCCGGCTCCGTAAAGCCTCTCTGGCCTGAACAGTTTTTGTTATGAACTTTCTTTCATTTTGCTCCTGCTCTTTGTTTTTGAGAGTATAAAAAACAAAGAGTGTTACAAACAATGAAAAAAAAAGAGCAATTGAAGCGGAAAAATAATTTTGTAAAAACTTCCTTATGTAAACAACCATAGAAAAGTGCAAGTTAATCGTACTTATATCAATAAATAAGCAGCCAATCCTGTTATAAGTACTAAAATAAGATAAAAATATCAGAATTCTATATTCTAAAACAGCAACTCCCCGAAAGTAAATCTTATTCGAACTTGGTAAATCTTACCTGAAATTATTTTAACGTAGTTATATTTTTTTAGAAGCGGCAAGTAGTCTTTTCTATTCCTAAACCTAGTATCAAGAAAGTAAATGTTGAGTTTTTGTGTAATTTGATTTATGAACAATAAATGTTTTAGTAAAGCTATTACGATATTTTGAATAGTAAATCATTATTGTGCCATTACCACAATAGATAAAAGAAACTATTTTAATTTTACTAAGATGTAGAATTTAGACAAATAAAGTTTGTTTTTATAGACGGAAGAAAATACTAAGTAGCATACTTAATGGCCTTATATTCAGGTTGATAAAAACAGGTTTAAGAACGAGCCAGAACTTTTAAATTCAAAGATACTGCTAATGCCAAATAGCATCAAAAATTATGTTAAAAGTATCTTACAGCCATTTTTTTAAGAAAGCCATTATATCCCGACGCATTTCGGCGGTTTCGAGGTGGCCTACAGGGTAAACTTTTAACTTCCAGGCATCCGATGCATTTTCAGCGGCATAAACTTTTTTCAGATCAGCATCTATTTTTTCCAAGCCTTTTTGGGGTGTTAGAGGGTCGAGGCTGCCGGCTAATCCAAAATGCGGACGAGGTGCAATAAGAGCATTAATACTGGAAGTAGTAAAATGATTTAACAGATCGGGCACGTAATAATAAATACCGTGTCGGTCCAGTCCTTTATCTTCTATTAAGGCTTGAAAATCAGTTAAGCAATTTAAATCTACGGTAACTTTAATGCGCTCGTCCAAGGCAGCCAGCCACCAGGCCATAGTACTACCCATTGACATACCCATGGTAGCAATGCGTTTGGTATCTACCTCGGGCCGGGTTTCCAAATAATCAAGAGCCCGCAAATTATCGTATACCATCATCCCCCACATTACCTGGCCTTTCCAGAGCATTTCTTTAAAAATATCTATTTCGGGACGGCCGCTCCGTTCCCCAAACCCCCAGCTATCAATACATAAACCCGCATAGCCGGCTCTTGCCAATGCAAGGGCGTAAGGTGGACTTTGCATTTCTTTGCGGCCTTTTACAAACTCATTTTTACCTACCTCGTATTGCCCAAAATGCGAATGGTTAAACAACACCACCGGTATCTTTCCTGTAACTTTTTTCGGTTTAGTAAAATAAGCAGGCACTAATTCCAATCCATTTAAATCCAGGAGTAATTTTTCTATTACTATTTCCTCCGTTTCTTCTCGGGCAACTACCTTCGCCGAAATAGGGCGGTTCCGGCTAGGTAACCGACCTAATAGTTGATATAATGCCTGTCGTTGTTTTTGTTTTTCTTCGGTAGATGTAGACGCAGAGGTGTTTTTAACCATTTTAGCAGAATTTTGAGAAAAGACAGGAAGTACTAGGTTAAAAACCAGGGCACCAGTTATTACCAATAGTATTGGTTTCACGGTAAAGTTGGGCATTGCTTATATTATTAAGTAAAACAGCAGTAAAGAATAATTTAACCACTCGACTTGAATTTTTTACTATAAACGGAGAACTATTAAGTTTATAATAATTCTTAATGGTAGAACCAAAGTCAAATAAATATTGAACAAATAAATTTAAAATCTAAAATTACGCAAGCTACAGCCCTTGAGTAAAAAAGTAAATCTTGTTGGAGATTAAATCTACTTTTTACTATGCCACATAGATTTAAAAATAAGTACAACAAAATTTGCTACCACATACCAAGGTAATTTACTAAAAGGAAGCCTTTCGTCTAAAATCCTGGTACTTGTGTCTTATTAATTAAATTAATTAAATTTTCAGAGGCGGTGAAAGGCTTCGACACATTCCTGCTTATTATATTCTAACAAATCCGAAAGTAGTTATTAGTATCGGATAGTGGCGAACCTTTGATTAATTCGTGCTTTTATCTTTTAATTTAATCAGTAAAAAATAAAAGACTTTTTTCTATTTTAGAGGATTATCCCTTGTCGAAAAATAACAAACTAATCGGTTCAGAAAAGCTAACATTTTAAACATTTGGTACTATGATAAAATATTTACTTTGTTTATTCATTCTGTTCAGTGTATCCTTAAATTCTTCCGGGCAAAATAATAAAATTAGAGTACTGGTATTTGGTGCGCATCCCGATGATTGTGATATATCCAGCGGTGGCGTAGCTGCGCTTTATGCCGCTGCCGGGCACGCCGTAAAATTCGTTTCGCTTACCAACGGCGACAAAGGCCACCAGAAAATAAGTGGCGGCGAGCTGGCTCAGCGGCGCTACAAGGAGACTCAGGAAGTAGCTCGCCGTCTTGGGGTTGAATACGAAGTCCTGGACAATCACGATGGCGAACTAATGCCAACTCTGGAAAACCGTTTAGCCGTAATTAAGCGCATTAGAGAGTGGAAAGCAGACCTGGTGATAGCCCCACGCCCAAACGATTACCATCCGGACCACCGCTATACGGGTGTGCTGGTGCAAGATGCGTCCTTTCTGGTTATTGTGCCTAATATTTTAAGCAGTGTGCCCGCCCTGGCTAATAATCCTGTTTTCTTGTATGCCCGCGATAATTTTCAGCGGCCTAATCCTTTCCGACCCGATATAGCGATTGATATAACCCCGGTTTTTGGGAAGAAATTAGATGCTTTAGATGCGCATGTGTCGCAGGTATACGAATGGTTGCCGTGGATTGACCACGATACTTCGGTTCCTAACGCGCCGGAAGAGCGGAAAAAATGGCTGGCAAAACGATGGTTAGGTCGGTCGCAACCCAATCCCGAGATAAAGCAAACCCTCGAAAAATGGTACGGAGCCGAAAGAGCCGCTAAAGTTATTAATGTAGAAGCTTTCGAAATTTGCGAATACGGTAAACGCCCGACCGAGGCCGATATTCGCCGTTTATTCCCGATGTTACCCGTAGCAAAACCTTAAAATTTTTAGGAAATACTAAACCGCCTGCACCTGCTTACCCAAATAAGAAGGAAAATTTAGCAGGTTTTGACAACACCATTGTCTGAAACCTGAGTTGGGAAAGAGAAAACTATTCATTTCCTTTATTTGAGTAATCCTTCAAGGAATTAACTGGCAGAAAAGAGGAACCTGGAGGAGTGGTTCCCTCCCACAACTTAGAAATGCCGGTATTCCCTGCTCCAGATTTATCAAAAAACAAAAGAGCCCATCTTTTAGGTGGGCTCTTAATAAAACTGTTCGAAAACAATTAACTTATTTTACTTGATTCGCTAGCATTTCGATTAAGTCGGCAGCACGGGCAGAGTAACCTGCTTCGTTATCGTACCAACCTACCACTTTAACTAAATTACCGCTGATAGAAGTTTGTTCGGCATCGAAAATACAAGAGTGCGTATTACCTACGATATCTACAGATACAATAGGATCTTCGGTGTATTCCAAAATACCTTTAAATTCAGCTTCGGCCGCTTTTTTGAAAGCAGCATTTACTTCTTCTTTAGTAGGTGTGCTTTTTAAAATGGCAGTTAAGTCGGTTAACGAACCGGTTGGAACCGGAACGCGCATTGCAATACCATCTAGTTTACCATTCAGGTGAGGCAATACCAAACCAACCGCTTTAGCAGCACCAGTAGAAGTAGGGATAATAGAAAGCGCAGCAGCCCGGGCTCTTCTTAAATCTTTATGCGGGGCATCGTGCAAATTCTGGTCAGAAGTATAAGCGTGGATTGTAGTAATATAGCCTCTATCAATTCCAAAAGCATCGTCAAGTATTTTTGCCATTGGAGCCAGACAGTTGGTAGTACAAGAAGCATTAGATACAATGGTTTCTTCACCCGTCAGGATATTTTCGTTTACTCCTAATACTACGGTAGCCACTTTACCTTTTGCTGGTGCCGAAATTACTACTTTTTTAGCTCCAGCCGCTAAATGCGCGCCGGCGCTTACATCGTCCACAAAACGACCAGTTGATTCCAGTACTACATCTACTCCTAGTTTTCCCCAGGGCAGGTTTTTTGGGTCACGTTCGGCGAATACTTCAATCCGCTGACCGTTAACAGTTAAACTTTGCTCATCGGCGGTAACCGTACCGTTAAATTTACCGTGTACCGAGTCGTACTTTAATAAATGAGCAAGGGTATTATTATCAGTAAGATCGTTGATCCCTACAATTTCTACGTTTTCTCTTCCTAATAACGATTTGAAAGTAAGGCGGCCAATACGACCAAATCCATTGATGGCAACTTGTATTTTTGGCATGATAACTACAGTTAAGGGGTTAATATAATAGGGGCGAATTTATTAATCTATATTTTTAAAACAAATTATTTTATTCTTTAGTTGAAAAGCGGCGAGTTTCGTGTTTTATTGAAAATATTTAAATTTTAATAAAACTTTTGGAAAAAAGTAACCGGCCATCTATATTTGCACCACCAAAATAATACGGCAAACGTTTATTCAGGTTCATATACGGCCCGTTCGTCTAGGGGTTAGGACACCAGATTTTCATTCTGGTAACAGGGGTTCGATTCCCCTACGGGCTACAAAAAGCCTCTCTGCTTAAACAGAGAGGCTTTTTTATTTTCTCTAGAAATTACCTTTTCTGGTTTACTATACTTTCCTGGATAGACAAAGCGAGCAAGATTACTTTTGTGAAGTTTAGACATGCCACAAAGGCAAAATAGTGTTTATTAGTTTTCGTATAAAATCAAGATTAAAAAGTCCTCTACTCTCCTACCCTCCTAACCTATTGTTATAGTAGGCAACAATTTATAGTTACCATACACTTTCAAAACTGACTTCCTTTTTTAATAGTACATTTTAACACATTACCAATCATACTAAGTTTGTTTTTCTTAACTTTAATTCATGGAAAACAAGGTTGTGCGTTCTATTTTAGATTTAATTCAGAATTAAAACTTAAGGGTTATAATGTGTTTCAAATTGAAAGTGATGGCGCGGTTTCCCGGCTTTCGTCCGTATTTCTGGAACTCCTGAAACGGCAATTCCTGATCGAAAGTACCGACCGGCCACTTAGGTTGAAGACGGCGCTGGACTATGCTCAATACTTAAATGTGCATGTTAATTACCTCAACCGGGCGGTATTGGAAGTAACCGGTAAGCCTACTACGGCTCACATTGCCGACCGCATTATTAGTGAAGCCAAAGCCTTGTTGCAGCATACTAACTGGAACATTGCCAATATTGCTTACGCCTTAGGTTTTGAATACCCTACTTATTTTAATAACTACTTTAAGCGCATATCCGGGACAAACCCAAAGTCCTAGCGGTCCCGGGTGGTTTGAAATTCTTAATTTACTATTACAATAGCCAATTTACTATTCAGAAAAAGTTCGCAATGAAACACGGGCACTCTTATCCCTTTAAGCCACTTTCTTCACAAAGGAGCTAACCTTTATAATGTTAGTCCTTCATTACATGATATCTCTTATTAATCTCCCAGGCGCTCACGATACTCTTTAGGCGGGACGCCTAGAACCTTCCGCACATACCTGGTAAAAAAGGACCGACTCGAAAAATTCATTTCATCGGCAATCTCAGAAATATTCAGGTTTTTGTTTTGCAATAAAAGCATAATCCTTTCTCTTGCATAGCGTTGAATCCATTCGGAAGCAGTAATATCTGTATTTTGTTTGCATATATAATTTAAATACTTAGCGGTAATATGCAGCCGATTGGCGTAAAATTGTACTTCGCGTTCTTTCATACAATGTTCTTGTAGCAGTTGCATAAAGCGCTCATAAAGAGATCCGCTTTCTAAGGTTCGTTTCCGGTGTTCATATTCATTCGCAAACGTGTGCCACATTTCCAAAATGAATAACTGCATCTGCAACTTCAATACCTCAGAATAAAAACGGTGACCTGTTTCTAAAAACTTATCGGACAGAAGATGAAAATTTGAAAGCACTTTTTGCTTGTAAGTTTTATCGTTCAAATGCAATATTGGATTCTCTTTGGAGTGCAGTAACACATCAATACTCCAGCTCTGATCTGGAATATTAGCGAACAGGAAATCTTTTTCTACCAATAAAACCGTTGCTTTAATATTTTTTGAAAAAGTGAGATTTGCCAAATTGCTGTCGGCAAACCAAAACACAAATTCTCCGGCCTTACACTTATAGGGCCGATCGTTAAAAAGAAAGCTTAGACTTCCCCGGTGGCAAAAGATATGGGTATGAAAATGCAGAATGAAATCATCGGGCAGCTCTAGATTTCCTTCTGCTTTGAGCAATATAACCTTATCCATTTTTTCTTTCTCCATTGCCATTAGTCTTCGCTTAAACAATAATAAGAAATATGTGACATTATATGCGTAGTAAGTGTAACAAATAGCGTTTAAAGAATGGATTTATTTGCAAGCTGTAACGTTAAAGGAATATGAAAACGCAACCAGATATTTTTCAACGACTGTTAAATGGCGAAACTATTCCATTTAACGATGCCGATTATTCTCAAATCATGCATGCGTGTAATGATACCCGAGGGCTGCTGGTCCGGCTGAACAATGAAGCAAACCCGGAAGCAATCAGAAAGCTGTTAGGCCAAATTACCGCTTCCGAAATTGATAGGACCAGCATGGTTTTTCCACCCTTTCAAATTAATTACGGGAAGAACACCAAAATTGGCAAAAATGTATTTATCAATTTCGATTGTACTTTTTTGGATTTGGGAGGCATTACCATTGAAGATAATGTAATGCTGGCGCCCAAAGTTTGCCTGCTGTCGGAAGGGCATCCTGTTTCGGTAAATGATAGGCAAATGCTTACAGCGGGAAAAATCCATATTAAAAAGAATGCCTGGATAGGTGCCAACGCCACCATTTTACCAGGTGTAACCATCGGCGAAAATTCTGTAGTAGCTGCCGGAGCGGTAGTTTCTAAGGATGTTCCGGATAATACCATTGTAGGCGGAGTACCGGCCAAATTTATTAAAACAATAAAATAATTAATGATTGTTGGACCTAATGGTCCGAACCAATTAAAATAAATAACATGAGAAAGATAAGCCTATTTGTTCTTACATACCTAATGCTTTCGGGGCAGCCTTTTGCCCAAACAAAATCAAATGTACAATCAACCAAGAAGATAAAAGACGTAAATAAAACCGACCATTATACCTTTCAGTTAAGTGATAAGGTTACCCGGCAAGAAGTAACTTTTAAAAACCGTTATGGCATTACGCTAACCGGTGACTTGTATACGCCCAAAAATAGCGCCAATCAAAAACTGCCCGCTCTGGTATTGAGTGGTCCGTTTGGAGCAGTGAAAGAGCAATCTTCCGGTCTGTATGCCAACGAAATGGCCGCCCGGGGGTTTATAACCTTGGCCTTTGATCCTTCCTTCACCGGCGAAAGTGGTGGAGAAGTCCGTAATGTTGCTTCGCCTGATATTTTTACAGAAGATTTCAGCGCCGCGGTAGATTATATTGGCTTACTACCTACCGTTGACCGTAACCGTATTGGTGCTATCGGAATTTGTGGTTTGAGCGGTATGGCCCTTACGGCGGCCACCAGTGATACCCGGATTAAAGCGGTAGCCACCGCTTCTATGTATGATATGTCGCGTAGCATGAGCCGCAGCCATAAGGATAGCTACACCCTGGAACAGCGCCAGAAGGTTATGGATTACTTGAGTCAGCAGCGTTGGACGGATGCGGAGAATGGCAAATTTGCTTTAGGCTTACACGAAGTTCCGTTTGATAAAAACGGTAATCTGGTAAAAGGAACGCGCGTGCTTCCGGAAGCCTTACCAAAAAATCCGGCCCCGGTTTTAGCTGCTTTCTTCGATTATTACCGGACACCACGTGGTTTCCACGCCAGGTCCATCAACTCTACCACCGCCTGGACTGCTACCACACCTATGGCCTTCTTCAATTTCCCGTTGGCCGCAAACCTGGAGATGATTTCGCCTCGTCCGATAATGCTGATTGCCGGAGAAAATGCGCACTCGCGGTATTATTCGGAAGATGTTTATAAAATGGCTTCTGAGCCGAAACAGTTGGTAATTGTACCCAAGGCTGACCACGTAGATTTGTACGACCAAGTAAATATTATTCCTTTTGATAAATTAACTGCTTTTTTCAACGAGCATCTGAAAGCGGGGAAACCTGCGCCTAAAGAAAAAGCAGCTGCTTATGGTTCAGCTAATTGAGAATATTTAGAACATAAAACTTGCTATTATGAAAAATCAAATTGTAGTCATTTTTGCTTTAGTAACCTTGTTCAGCATAAGCTGTGATAACCAGGTAAAACAACAATCTTCTTCATCGGAAACAAATGCTATTTTCCCGAAAGGGGAATTAGGCCCAGCGGAAAACTTTACCGGCAAAGCCTGGGCCTACAGCCTGGTTCCGAATGACACCGTTTACAACACCCTGATGGGCAATGTTTATTTTGAACCGGGCGCCCGCAGTAACTGGCATATTCATCCGGCCGGGCAAATGTTGGTTATAACGGATGGCGTAGGTTATCACCAGATAAAAGGGCAACCCCGGCAAACCATTAAAAAAGGAGATGTGGTAAAATGCCCACCCAATGTGATGCATTGGCACGGGGCCAGTCCCAATACCGGATTGCAACAGATGTACATTATCCCTAATACAGAGAAGGGCATTGTAAAATGGTTGCACGCCGTTTCGGATGAAGAATACGCCAAGGCTAACTAAGGCTTAGAATAAAAATACGCAATAATCAGAAAAGTACATCAGAATAACTCTTTGCAGCAAAGGGTACTGTTTTGTTGCTGTAAAATAAACTAAAGCTCAAAAGCCATGAAGCATTCCCTAATTATCATTTTCTCACTATTCTCTCTCCTGACCAGTTTTGCTTCTTGTAACAAAGAAGCTTATGAGCCTAACAAGCTAAACACGGGTAGTACCAATGAGAACAATAATCCTAACTTAACAAGAAGTAAAATGAATATTACAATTGGTACCCATACGTTTACAGCCACGCTCTATGACAATGCTACCGCAACTGCCTTTAAAGCATTATTGCCATTAACCATTGATATGCAAGACCTGAATAACAACGAGAAATTCTTTGATTTTTCAAATGGTTTGCCAACCAACGCCGCCAACCTGGGAACTATCCAAACCGGTGATTTATTGCTGTATGGCTCCAACACCCTGGTGCTTTTTTACAAATCATTTACTACCTCTTATAGCTACACCAAACTGGGCCGGATTGATAATATAGCCGGGCTTACTGCGGCCTTGGGGTCAGGAAATGCAACGGTTACGTTTGCCTTAGAATGAATTCAAAGGTTGAAATTATTTCAGCTACCATTGTAAAAATCAATAAATAACTATAAATAATTTAAATTTTGAAAAATAACATAGCAGGAAAAGTAGTAATAATTACCGGTGCTAGCAGTGGTTTAGGCGAAGCGGCAGCCAAGCACTTGGCAGCGCTGGGTGCCACGGTGGTACTGGGGGCCAGAAGAGCAGACCGAATTGAAAAATTGGCCAAGGAAATGCAGGATATGGGTGGACACGCGCTGGCTGTTTCTGTAGATGTAACGCAGCGGGATCAAGTAAAGCAACTGGTTGATACCGCGGTAGAAAAATTTGGGCGGGTCATTGAAGAAATTCGTCCCGGGGATGTAGTTTGGTTTGCGCCGCATGAAAAGCATTGGCATGGTGCCACCGCCACCACTGCCATGACGCACATCGCTATTCAGGAAAGTCTAAATGGTAAGCCGGTGGATTGGATGGAGAAAGTAACAGAGGACCAGTATAACAGTTCGAATTAGGTTTTTAGTGAGTAAAAGAGCTATTGCTGTTTGAGTGATTGTTCTTTTAATTTTATTGGTTAGCTAAAAAGTTTTCGTCGATTGATAACCAAACCACGTATTGCAAAGGTTACAATTAAGTTACAAATGGCCCGAATATTTATAACCGGCTCAGCGGATGGACTTGGTCAATTGGCGGCTAAGGCCCTGATTGACCAGAAATATCAAGTTGTACTTCATGCACGCAATGAAAAAAGAGGCCAGGAGGCTTTAAATAATGTACCCGGTGCGGAAGGTGTACTAACCGCCGACCTTAGCAGTATAGATGAAACAATACAACTGGCTTCAAAAGCGAATGCTTTAGGTCCTTTTGATGCAATTATTCACAATGCGGGTGTTTACCAGGTTTCGGCAAAACTAATTTTCGCCGTTAATACATTAGCACCCTATATTTTAACGTGTCTAGTACAAAAACCAAAACGATTAATTTACCTGAGTTCCGGGATGCATTTACAGGGGCGTCCAAAACTGGAAAGTTTTAAATCAGATACTAGCCGAATTACTTATTCAGATTCAAAACTGCATGTGCTGCTACTTTGCAAGGCAGTAGCACGTAAATGGCCAGCGGTTTACGCGAATGCCCTTGATCCCGGTTGGGTTCCTACAAAAATGGGAGGTAATGGTGCACCCGATGATCTGCAAAAAGGATACGAGACACAGGTATGGCTAGCTACCAGTAAGGAAGAGAAGGCAAAAGTAAGCGGGCCTTATTTTTTCCATCAGAAAAAAACTCGCTACAACCACGAATCGGATAACGCATTGCTACAAGATAGATTCTTAAGCTTGTGCCAAGAAATAACAGGTGTTTCATTTCCAGAATAGGATTAAGAAATTTTGATTATTCCTTTTTTAGTAAGCGAATAAAACATAAAAAAATAATAATTGCTTTACAACCTTCCGCTTAAAAATTAGCGAATTAATTCTTTAATTAAGTACAGCCAATACTTTTTTTATCTTATCTGCGGCTAATACCCGTAGGTAAGATATAAAGACTAACATCAAGAATAATGGCCAATAAAATACTTATTACGGGTGCTACCGGCCACATTGGCAACCGGGTAGCGGAAATTTTAAAAGATTATGATTCACTACGTTTAATGAGCCGCCAGCCGGAAGAATTAGCAGACTTTACCCGAGCCGAAAAAGTAAAAGGAGATTACAAAGATAACGCTACTTTGCAAGATGCTTTTGATGGAATTGATACGGCCTTTATTGTATCAGGGTATGCTGCTCCGGGCCAGAGAGCCTTATTACATAAAAATGCCATAGCTGCCGCAGTTATAGCAGGAGTAAAACACATTGTTTATCTGTCTTTTCAGGGAGCTTCGGCAAATAGTAAATTTCCCATGTCGCAGGATCACTTCCAAACCGAGGAATTTATTAAACAAAGTGGTTTATCTTTTACCGTGCTTCGGGATAGCTTTTATATGGATCTGATACCGGAAATGTTTGGCGAGCAGCAATTAATGAAAGGTCCAGGCGGTCGCGGCCAGGTAGCTTGGGTGGCCCGGGAAGATGTAGCTCGTACCATTGCCCAGGTACTGTTAAATCCGGTTGCACACCAGGGCACTTACGACCTTACCGGTCCGGAAGCGCTCACTTTAGCCCAAACGGCCGAACGGCTGACACAAATCCAAGGGAAGAATTATCGGTACCAGGAAGAAACCATTACGCAAGCCATAAGATGGCGAAACGACTTAGGCGCTCCGGCCTGGGAAGTAGCCACCTGGATTGGTTCTTACCTGGCTATTGCGGCAGGAGAAGTTGCCCCGGTAAGCAACGCTGTGGAACAGATTACCGGACAAAAGCCTTTCTCCCTGGAAGCATACTTTACAAAATTCCCGGAAATTATATCTTAACTGCGGGCTCAGTAAGTTTAATATTCTTATCTATCAGTCTGATTATTACCTGGTTTAGTAAAAATGAAAATGCTTTTATGAAGTATAGAATCTAAATAGTAAAGAGTACGACAGGTTATCTTAAAAATGGATAGTATACCAGATAAGTAAATAGACACAAGTTTCAAGATATTAGATGTCAGGCTTTTTACAATTAACTAGTTTAATATCAAAGCCCTATTGTAGAAATTCCGACATCCAGTATATAGAATTAATTTTGTCTGGCTACTTAGTATTTACTAAATTACTAAATAAGTAATTTTAAAAAGCAGCCCATCCAATAAGCTTAAGCCATAGCCATAAGGAGCGAAATATTATTTGTCGGATCTTTCCGTCGGAAACAATTTTGCTACGTAGCAGAATTGTTTCCGACGGAATGACTCTAATACTTTAACGTAATTCAAGCATTTGCTCGCACTTCTCTTGCATTATCCTTGAAGCTCGAGCTAATATTATTAGTTATCAAAGATTTACCTTTATAAAGGTAACATTTTATAAGACAGACAAAATACTATTTACAGACAGTACAGGATAGTATTTCTCTGTATGTTCTGTTAATTACCATCTGCCAACTATCAACAAAACTTGCTATGAAAAAAAAATACGTATCAGGTATTTTTCTTGCTTTTCTAGTTCTTTATTCTTCCTTGTTGTATGGCCAAAATATAAACCCCGATATTTTACAGAAACGATGGGCGGCTTTTTGGCTTACGGTTCCGGATGCCTCCCCAGATGGCTATGGCGTATACTTGTTCCGGAAAACGGTGGAGTTAAACACCAAACCAACAACCTTTATCATTCATGTTTCGGCGGATAACCGTTATAAGTTATACGTGAATGAAAAACTGGTTTCTTTGGGCCCGGCCCGGGGCGATTTAAGCCATTGGAATTTTGAAACCGTGGATTTGGCACCTTACCTGAAAGCTGGTAAGAATATTTTAGCGGCACAAGTCTGGAATGAAGGCGAATATAAACCGGAAGCCCAGATTTCGTTCCGGACGGGTTTTATTCTCCAAGGCGCAACCGCTACCGAAGCAACTGTAAATACCAATAATACCTGGAAATGTACGCGGGATAATAGTTATGCGCCCTTAAAATTTAATGTGCGTTCTTACTATGTTGCCGGCGCCGGCGAAATCCGGAATATGGCGGCTCATCCTAAATCGTGGCAAAGCATAAACTTTAACGATGAGCCATGGCTTAAGCCCCAGCATATATTTAATGGGTTGCCCAAAACCCTTTTGGGTCCTTTTGGTACCACCAATGGCTGGATGCTGGTTCCATCCGGCATTCCTCAAATGGAGTTAAAAGATGAGCGGTTACTTAAAATGGTATCCGTAGAGGGCGGAGTAAAAATCGCGAAAAATTTCCCAACGCAAAAAACTGCAGTTACTATCCCGGCAAATTCGGCCATTACAATTCTACTAGACCAAACGTATTTAACCAATGCGTATCCCAACGTATTCTTTAATGGCGGAAAAGGAGCAGCCATTACGGTAAAATACGCAGAAACGCTGTATTCCAAATTTCCGGTTAAGGGAAACCGGAATGAAACCAAAGGAATGCAATTCTTAGGACGGACAGATAGCATTATATCGGATGGAACTAATGATCAAAGATTTACCCCTTTAACCTATCGCACTTACCGCTACGTTCAACTTAAAATTACGACGCAAAGCGAACCCCTGGTTTTAAATGATTTTTACGGCACGTTTACGGGTTATCCATTCGAGTTAAAAGCTTCCACGGCATCGGGCAGCGAAGAAATAAACAAAATTTTAAACATTGGTTGGCGTACCGCCCGGTTGTGTGCTACCGAAACCTATATGGATTGCCCGTATTACGAGCAATTGCAATACATCGGGGATGGTCGCATTCAGGCCTTAATTTCCTTATACAATACAGGTGATGACCGCCTGGTCAAAAATGCTATAAACCAAGCCGACTTTTCCCGGCAACCCGAAGGTGTTACTTTAAGTCGCCATCCATCTTACACGCCGCAGTACATACCTACCTTTTCCTTGTGGTACATTGGCATGTTGCACGATTACAGCAAGTATGGACCTGATAGTGAATTTGTAAAAAGTAAAATAAGTGGCACTCGTCAGATTCTGGATTATTTTAGAAATTACCAGCAAGCCGATGGTTCTTTAAAAAATGTGCCGCAATGGATGTTTACCGATTGGGTAGATGATAAAGAATGGCGGGCCGGGGTAGGCCCCATGAGTGCTAACGGTACCTCTGCCCTACTCGATTTACAATTGCTGTGGGCTTACCAATTAGCCGCCGACCTGGAAACAAAGTTCGGCAACCCGGCATTGGCCGCTCCATACGAAAAATCAATTACCCAATTAAAAAGTACCATTACCCAAAAATACCTAAATAAAGAGAAAAATTTATTTGCCGACCGGGAAGAAAAAGATACTTATTCCCAACATACCAACTCATTAGCCATACTAACCGGTATTGTTGCCCCCGCAGATATGCCAACCTTGGCGAAACAATTAATTACGAATACCAATCTGGCTCCGGCTTCTATTTATTTTAAATTTTATTTACACCAGGCCTTAATAAAAGCTGGTTTAGGCAACGATTATTTAAAATGGCTGGATAAATGGCGCGAAAACATCCAAATGGGATTAACCACTTGGGCTGAAACTTCGGATCTGGCCAAAACTCGCTCGGATTGTCACGCCTGGGGAGCCAGTCCCAACATCGAGTTTTACCGGACTATTCTGGGAATAGACAGCGATGGGCCAGCTTTTTCAAAAGTAAAAATTGAACCGCATCTGGGTGAAATTACCAACATTAGTGGCGAAATTCCTCATCCGCAAGGTAAAATTGCCGTGCAATATAAAGCCGATAAAAATAAGTGGAAAGTAGCCATAAACTTACCTAAAACGGTTACCGGAACTTTGGTCTGGAAAGGGAAAAGTATGCCTTTAAAGGCGGGAGTAAACCAATTTTCGCTTTAATTAATTTACCAATGTAACCTGCTAAAGGTTTTAACTTAAAGATTCATCTAAATCAAAAATGAATACCCTAAAAAGAAGACAATTCTTATCCCAACTATCCCTGGCTGCGGTTGGCACTGCCCTTTCGGGTAAATTATATGCCTCCTCGTTTTTAGATTCTAAACCCCTAATTGTTGAAGAGTTTGTTCAGACGGAAACAACTTACGGGAAAGTTAAAGGCTATCGATCGGAGGGCGTAAACATATTCAAGGGTATTCCTTACGCTGGAAAAACCTCCGGCAATAACCGGTTCCGACGCCCGGCAAAACTCGAACCGTGGACAGGCGTACGGGATGCCCTTCACCTGGGTGCTCCTGCTATACAAGCCCCGCGAAGAAATGAGCCGGAGCCATCGGAAGACTGCTTGTTTTTGAATGTCTGGACACCGGCCAGTGATAATAAAAAACGGCCGGTGATGTTTTACAATCATGGGGGAGGATTTGTAATTGGTTCGGGCGGTTCTGCCGGTCAGGACGGCGCTAACTTAGCCCGAAACTTTGATGTGGTGGTAGTAGAAACTAATCATCGTTTAGGCTTATTCGGATTTTTATACCTGGATGAAATTGCCGGGCCAGACTATGCCGGTTCGGGCAATATGGGATTATTGGATATAATTGATGGTTTAAAGTGGGTACACGAAAACATCGCCCAGTTTGGTGGTAACCCGGATAATGTAATGATTTGGGGTGAATCAGGCGGGGGAGCAAAAACCTCTTGTTTGTATGCTATGCCAGCGGCAGCACCGTATTTTAATAAAGCATCTATCGAAAGTGGTCCGGGTGTGCGCATGATGGATAAGGAAACTGCCCATGAAAATACCTTGCAGTTGTTGAAACAATTAAATATATCGGCTAACAACTGGCAGAAAATCCTGGAAGTGCCCGCTGCTGATTTATTAAGTATGCAAGCAAAATTGCCGTTCGTGCCACCTTTTCTGGAGAAAAATAAAACCCAGGGCATGATGCGCCGAAACGCTGGTGGGTTTGGCCCCGTGGTGGATGGAAAAGCCCTTCCTCGTCATCCCTTCGACCCGGATGCGCCAGCTATTTCCCGAAACAAGCCTTTGTTGGTAGGCTGGAACGAAGATGAATACACCTTTTTTGCCTGGGAACGAAAAGATACCGAATCTTTCAAAATGGATTTTGACGGCCTATATCAAAAATTAGAGCCGCAGTATGGCCCCGCCGACACCAAGAAAATTATTGAAACTTACCGGAAAGCCCGGCCCAACGCCACTGCTCCCGATATTTTTGTTGCTATTTCTTCCATTACCATGATGGGCCTGGGTTCCATTGACATAGCCGAAAAGAAAGCTAGACAAAACGGCGCTCCGGTTTACCTGTACAATTTTGGCTATAAATCCGAAAACAAAATACCGGGTACAGATTACGCCATGGGAACACCGCACGCTATGGACATTTCCTTTAAGTTTAACAACGAAGTACCACCCAAAAATGGCGAGCCGGCCAAGCCAAGTTTCTTCGGCGGAAACCGGCCGGAACGATTTACTGCCTCGCACAACTTTGCGGAGTTATGGACCACTTTTGCCCGTACAGGCAAACCCGCCGCCCAAAGTGCCCCGGTTTGGCCCGCTTATAATTTAAAAAACCGACCTACCATGCGCATTGATACTAAGTTGGAAGTAGTTAACAACCAATTTAAAGAAGAAGTGGAAATGTGGCGTTCCATCGGGAGAATATAATCAGCAATTTATTTATTAAATAGAGATTGCTGTAAAAACAACTTTTTTAAATTAATAAACTAGACCTTGGTACTATATTAAAAGAAACGGTACAGGATTGTTCAGCAATAAGTCTAATGGCAAAATATACTAGCTATAGTGGTGAAAAGAGAAGTTATCCTCTTTAACGGGTTACAGCTTTCTACACCTTTGATCCATAATTAATTTAAAGAATAGGCCGTTATTAGGATAGGTAAATTAAAAAACCAGTCAGAATGAATCACTATCTAGTGTACTTTCTGACTGGTTTTATTTAAATGAAATTAATTAGGCTACTTCACTATCTTCCGCACAGTTATATTTAGACCCTTCTTGCCTGACAGTAACAAGTATTTACCTAATACAAAAAATAGTCTGCGGTTTACTTTTTAAGGCTAAAAAAGTGGTTGTATAAGGTGAGTTTAGTGGTTAAAGCCAGGATAGTAATTTACAATTTACTTTAAGCTATTTCTAATCTGTTAAATAAATCAGGAAATAGTCTTATTTCATATTGATTAACCTTTAAAGTTAAGTTGAACCGAGTTTAACTAAATAGCAATTAAGGCGCGAAATACTTTACTTGCACCCAATCCCAAGCGCGAGTCTCCGTTTTGCTTTCCGGATTATTCATGTAATCTATAATGGCGTCCCGTTTAGCGATATCCCTTAATAATCCATATTCATTCAGCTCTACCCCAAATTGACTGGATACATCCTGCCCTAAATTCTGGAGTAGAAAAGAGTCCAAAACTAAGCTACCCAATTCATTAGAGCAATTCTGGATAATATCATAACCAATTACTTTTCCCTTTTCCGGAGACATAGTCAAAATAGCTTTCTCCATCTGCTTATAAATTGCCTTGTCATACTCCTGTGGATTAGTTTTTAATTCCTGCCATAGTTTTACTAATTCTTGTTCGGAATACGAAACCGAGAGAATATAAGTATCCGGCAGATAAGAAAAGAACCGATTGCGGTATTCCTGAGCCAGCTTTAGATCGGTGAAGGTCATTCCCCACCTTAATTTACCTGCCTGGTATTGATCCGTCACCCAGTTACGGATTTCCATCAAATTAAGATCGGGTAGCTGCAAATAAGCTTTCAGCGCCGCATCATCTGCTTTCAAGTTGGTTCCGTGGTAGTGGACCCAACCCGGGTAACCCGGTATATCTCCATAAACAAAAGCCCAATGTCCGAGCAGGTTATCATTAAAGGCCTGACACACGGTGAAAAGTTGCTGAAAAAGAGGTGGGGCAAACCCGTAGTTCTTTAGCCGCATTACATAATAAGCTTCCATTGGATAACTCATCTGACTAACAAATTATAAAAGGTTTAAAGCAGAAACCACCCAGTCATTAACCTGAGCAATTATGAATTAAATTGCTGCACCCGGAATTATTAAAAATATACTGCTTGCCTATTAGGCAAGGGGTACAAACATTTAATAAATTTCTAAAGGAAAATCCGTATACCAGAATCCATCAGGTAGCTGGTGGCAGAGGGGATGGTACTACATTTTTAACGGGCTTCAAAGACTTTAAATAAGCAAATACAGCTTCAATATCCTGATCTGTTAGGGTAGCATAATTAGGCCACGGCATGGGCGGCAGCAGCATGCGCGTATTATCTTTACCCTTGTACTTGCCCTCCCGGAGCGCCTTTTTGAAATTTTCTAAAGTCCAGTTGCCTATACCTGTAGCGTCAGGGGTAAGATTAGCGGCAAAAGATGTTCCCCAGGGACCTACGGCTGCCGTGTTGTTGCTATTAAACAACACCCATCCGTTTTTTGAAGCGCTTCCCCCCTGCGTCGGCAACTTTTCTTCTGCTATATGGCCTGCTAGCAAATACCTTTTATCTGGTACGGGTCCCCGATCAGTCATAGTTTTAGGGGAATGGCAATCATTGCACCCGCCTACGGCTACCAGGTACTTGCCTCTTTCCACCAGTTCCTTTTGTCCCACAACCATGTTCCGGGCTTCTTTTTGGGTGGTATTACTTTCACTGTTGGCCTGCTCGCAAGAGGTCAGCAAAACCACGGCACTTACAATAATTAAAGTATTCTTCATCAAGTTTTAGGTTTATTTCTTAAGCAAATTAATTTGATACAGCGCCTCCAGTATTACCGTAAAGGTGCTAACTAGAACCTATTCCCGAGGTTAATTAAAAACTCCAGGTAGGTATAAGAGGTAAATTAAATGGGTTAGTAAAAGGGTTATTGGCCTGCAGTAAACTTTGCTGCGCCCAAAAATATTTTAGTCGCAGCAAAAGAATACCTTATGCAATTAATTGGTTAGCGTTAACAGATAATTCGTCGGCATTATAGGTTTTGCCAAGAATTAGAAGTAGGTCAAAACTTATTTAAAAGCAGCTTTTATTTTTACTATTTATTTAAAATAAACAAACTATTCATTGGTAACTTTAAATATTTTCCCGTCAGTTATGCTGTTTACATAATACGTTAAAGGGCCGCTTCTCACAATAGCCGTTGGCTGGTTGATGGCAGAACCAAAGGAGGCCTGTCCGTTATCGGCGGCTACTACTATTCTACCGGTGTTGGGTGTAAATCCTTGTTGGCCAAATTGCGCATGTTCCACTACTACGGGGTTATATGCCGGATCAAACGTCATATCGGTTAAGGTGGTAAATCCTTCCTGATACAAGGTATATTTACCCTTAAGGTCTACTGAATAAATCCGGGCTTCTCCTTTCGGGAAAGGAAAACCAGTTAAAGTAGTAACATAAAACCGTTGTTCGTTGAAGCCAATACCCGTAGGAACCACGTCGAGGGTAGGAGGACCAACCGGAGTAGGATTTTTAATATCTGTAAAGGTAGTAAATACGTATAACTTGCCGGCGGGCGTGCGGCGAATAATGGCGTTGGCACTCGCATCGGTTATATACAAATTATCTTCCGGACCTACGGTCAAACTATAAGGATTCGAAACCAGGGGCTTTTCTTTAAACGGATAATTCAAAACAAATTTACCTATATTTTGCCTTTGGAGACTGCTTGCCTTAACTGCTTTATCGCCGTTTTTATAGTTGCTGATATCGGCGATGTATAAAATACCATTGGTATGCAAAATGTAAACTTTATTATCTTTTACTAATAAATGGTTTAAGCCTACAATATCCGGGCTGGCTGACTCAATAAAAGAAGGAAAACCTACTACCACTACGTGTTTTTTTCCATTTGAATCAAATACGGATAATTTCCCGTCGTCTTTGCCGGTTCCAATTTCAGTAACCCACAACTGTTGATTGGCATCCAATGCCAAGCCAACTGGCCGGTTGAGTTTGCTGGCAAACTCCTTGTTTTTAACGGGTTTAGGTTCCACAGTATCCAGGTACTCATAAAATTCTCGGCAGCCGGTTACTAGCAGTAAACTTAGACTAAAAAGCAATGTTGTTACTTTTAATTTCATGTAAATTGAGTTTAAGTTAGAGATATAGTTTTAATTAGGTACTGGATTGCTTTTGGAAAAATTTTGACAATGTGCCTGTGTTCTCGACACAATGACTTTAATTTAAAATAGTAACTTTTAAAGGTGGTTTAAACCGCAAACCTTATGGTTGATTTAAACGCTTTTCCGAATTTAGCGGGCTTACCCAATAAGGTAGAACAATCTACATTGCATCGTAAAAGGCCTAAATCGTTGATGACCTAAGGTAAACTTTTCACCAGCTTTATGGTAAGGTATAGCTAGCCTTGTACGTGTTAAAAAAGCATCAATGCTTACTAAGTTGGTAATATAAACATATGTTTATGTAGACCGGAATACGCCAAAATAGGTAAAAACCTGCTCGTTGAAATATGAATTGACTTCTTTGCCGATGGTTCTAATGACTGTAATATGTAATAGATTCATAATTTTCAGGTAAAGAATGAAGAATTAAAACACAACCGAACTATTACTTTATAAGCGGCTGATCGGGCGATAATCCTTAAATATGACTTTAGGAGCGATATAGGTAGACTTCACTCGTTCATTCCGAACCAGGTCGGTACTCAGGTATTTTTTATTACAATCGCACAGGACAGTCACCACATGAGCATCAGGACCCATTTCCTGTTGTAGCTTAATGGCACCGACCAGGTTCGCACCCGACGAAATACCTACCGCGATGCCCAGTTCCCGGGCCAGCTTCTGCGCCATTAGTATAGCGTCGCCATCGCTGGCCTGCAATACCTGATCTAATTCATTTAATTTTAAAATACCGGGAACAAACTCATCAAAGAGGCCCTGAATGCGGTGCGTTCCGGTTTTATAACCTACGGATAGGGTAGGCGATTCAGCTGGCTCAACTGGATGGATTTGAACATCCACGTTTCGGGATTTTAGATAGCGGCCTACACCCATAACCGTTCCTCCAGTACCGACACCGGCCACAAAGGCATCCGGTATAACATCAACACTCTGCAGCTGAAGCCAGATTTCTTTACCTGTTGTCAGGCGGTGGGCTTCCGTATTATCTCTATTAGCAAACTGACGGGGCAAAAAGATGCGCGGGTCGCACGCGGCCATCTCTTCGGAGCGTTGAATAGCACCCATGAAACCGCCTTCTGCTTTGGTAAATAGCACGACTTCAGCTCCCAGACTCCGAATAATAGCAATACGTTCCTGGCTTACACCTTCGGGCATGATAATCGTAACGGGGTGCCCCAGCGCCCGACCGATGGCCGAAAAGGCAATACCCGTACTGCCGCTGGTAGCTTCCACAATACGGTCGCCTGGTCTGATTTTTCCTTCCCGATATGCCTGTTGCAATACATAAAGCGCCATCCGGTCTTTCATGCTGCCGGTCAAATTGTATTGCTCACATTTTACGTAGAGCGAACGGGGCTGTCCTTCAAAGGTGTAGAATAATTCCAGCATGGGCGTGTTGCCAACCAGGTACCAGAGCCGTTCAAACTTTTTCTGAACAGCAGGTGTCAGGGCCGTTTCTGTTAATAAGAAATTATCTTCAGAATACGGAAAGCTTTGATAACCAATAGGAAGGACATGCATAGGTGCGCGGTTTTAAGTAGAAAAAGAAAATAAAAGCATTAGTAACGGAGAAATGGTAGTTATAAAAGAAATATCCTGTTGGGCGTTCTGAACATTAATTTGTTACAACTTCCCTGGGTTCTTTGGTTATAGGTAAACTGTTAATTAACTTAGTCTTGGCCGCTAATTTTTATTTAAAAACCAGTTTAAAGTAACTTGTAGCGATTGTATTATTTCGCTTTTTGTACAAATTGCGATAAACCAATAACCAACCCGGTTAATGCTATTATTCCTAGGGCCAAAAACATATAGGCACCTTTCGTAATATTGGCAATTGTCTTTTTTATTTCCGCGCGATCATTCACCTTAGGAAACGCGGATTCCGGCACTTGAACTTCCAGAAACTGACATAAAGGCTCCCATCCCTGGTCCACGGTAAAGATCAAGAGTCGGTTCGCGGGAACAGACGCTTTTATCTCTTCCACATGCTCCAAGTAGCGAGCTATTGCGGCATCCTTATCTTGCATTGTTCCTTTATGGGAGCGCTGCCAGATCAATTTAGACGACATGTTTCCCATTTTCTTAGCAAAAGGGGTAAATAGCTTCAGGAAATTAAATTGCCACATGCTTTCGGTAAAATAAATCGTATCCATGGTACTTTCATACCAGGCCTCTGGTCCCCGGGGGTGAAGCGTAACTAATACTTTAGCATCCGGATATGTTTTCAGCAATTCTCGCCAGACGCAACAGCCGGGATTATCTACGGTAGCCGTATAATTGGCAAACACCTCTTCCCAATCATGCTGCTGACCTGCCGGCGCATTCGCCACGCGATTCCAGAAATCAAGATGAGTTTTGTTCTCTTTGTTTTCAATCACTTCAAACATATGGTAACAAGGAAAGCCCAAGGTGTTTAAAGCTTGATAAGTAGACAAGGTACCTGTTCGTCCAAATCCGGCTCCAATGATTTTTAAACTCGTGCTATGTTTTTTAAATACGCTACTATGGATTACGCTTAGGTATTAACAACTCGGCCAACAGCCGGGGCATTAAATCAAGAACCAGCCAAATGCCCCCACCCTAATTAAACCTCCAGGCCGGTTGTATCACAAGATTTGTTTACTGCACCAACCGACATCCAATTTTAACAAGGCTCAAGGGTTCGACCGGAGCAGAAACACCCTGGGATGGACCTTATTTGCCATCTTTTGTGGGTGAGCCTAAAAAGGGTAGAAAGTATTTGCATAGTATGGCAGTTTTAAAGTAAAAGCTAGAAAAATGGCGCGATTCACTTCAAGCTAAATCTGCTTCTAGTATTAATCAGTTAATAAGTATTATAGGTCAGAAGAATAAGTCAAACCTACTAACTTTCAAATATTTACCCAATTTTAGCCCGGGACAAAAGCGTGGACAAATTCAAAAACCCTGTTCTGAGTCTGGAAATCAACTTTAAAGAATATAGTTGTGCCTTAGAACTAAGAAGATTTAGAAGATCCTTTCCGGACTTCAAATATTTTTTTGTACTTTAACCGCTGGGTTTTCGATTATGTATCAGCAACTTACTACGCTTTCAGGCCGGCTTTTTTCTCTATTCCTCTTATTGCTGCTTTATTCTAGCTCCCTGGCTCAAACCCGGTTCCTAACTCAAGTTCCTTCTTCGCAGCGCTTACCCTTGTTTTGGCGTTACTGCTCCGATCAGTTAATTTCGGATTGGGATTCTACAAACAGCCACCATTTTCTGCAAACCGTCGTGCACACTGCTGACAGCCTGGGGGATAAAAGATTAAAAGCTTACGCCGAACACTTTCAGCGGTGCTACCGCATTCCTTTTTCCGAAAACAACAAACAATACTTTCCCCGGGGCGATTACCGGCCCGCGGTGGCGCAACTGGCGCGTACCAAATCCTGGGCTTTGCAAAAAGGCTACCCGGATATTGCTGCTTCCTGCGACCATTATACCGGTCAAATTTACTTTTTAGAAGCCCAATACGGACCCGCCTTCGAATATTTACTCCAGGCGCAAACAGCTTTTCAAAAAATAGGCTACCATCAGGTGCCTAATGCTTCGGGCTACCTGTCGGATCTGGGCTTGTATTATTACCGGTTTGAGGATTACGATAAAGCTCTGGCGGCATATTTAACTGCTACCAAGTATTCCTTTTACCTGCCCCGCACCGAAATAAATACCTACAATACCATTGGATTAATCTATGCCAAACAACATCGTTGGCCACAAGCCCGGCTATTTTATCGGAAAACCATGGCTCGGGCGGCGGCTTTAAACATGCTGGTATGGGTGGGCATTGGAGCTGGTAACCTGGGGCAAACCTTTGTGGCTCAAAAACAAAATGATTCTGCACTTTTTTATTTACGCCGCAGCTATCAGATTACAAGCCAAATTGTTAACCGGGCCCCGGAAGATGCCGCTTATACTGCCTTGGCGCTGGCAACCGTTTTTGTCCGGAAGCAGCAACTAGATAGTGCCGGGTATTACCTAACCGTTGGTCAGAAGTTAGCGCAGGAATATATCCGGGAACCAACTGGTTTTTTAGAATTTCGCAAACGTCTTTTACAAGTATCGGTAGATTTAAACAAAGCGGCTGGAAAGTATTCTAACGCATTATATTTTTCCGATGCGCTCAACCAGGTAAAGGACAGCTTGCAGCAGGTATTGGACGCTAAAATCCTGAACCGGGCGGTAAATAAAGCAGAGACTAAACGTCACCAGGCCGAAGTAAACTTGCTGGAGAGTGAAAAAAGTCTGAGCCGCTTGCGCTATTCCGTAATATTGGGCACCTTTCTGTCACTTCTTATAATTGGAGGTTTGCTTTTCAACCGCATTCGGATGCGTCAAAAAAAGCAAGTAGAACTTGCTCAAAAAGAGTTGCAGTACGCCCAAGAAGCTCTAAATGCTTATGTGCAGGCTTTGAAAGAGAAAACAGCTTTGGTCGATAATTTATCTGCCCAACTGCCAACAACTCCCGATAAGTCTGATTCGGATCAACTTGCTTTAAAAATTAATAATTTAGTAGCCAGCACCATGCTCACTGAGGAAGCCTGGCAGCACTTCTGGCGCTTATTTGAACAGGTTTATCCGGGCTTTATGTACCGGTTAAAGAAGAAGTTTCCGGACCTTTCGCCGGCCGAAACCCGGTTGTTAATTTTAACCAAGTTCAACTTATCTACCCGCGAAATGGCCCATACTTTGGGCATCTCGGGAGAATCTATTCGCAAAGCCCGCTATCGGCTACGCAAAAAGTTGAACCTGGAAGAAGAAGCCAGCCTTGATGCTTTAATTCAAAATATTTAATAAATACTAAAGTAACATAACAAACAGTTGTTCCCTTGGGAAATCCTAAATTCAAAGGGGTATAAAACTTCCAGAAAGCAGATGCCCTACGCTTGAGAAAACACTAGATCTTGCAGCTATCAGGCTCCCGCTGGATAATAGATTATTTACTTTATTTTATTAAAAGCAACGGTATTTTTTATAGTAGGCGCTTACTATTCCCCCTTTTGTTATTAGGATCCCGCTCTTGTTAAAATATTTAAAATTCTTAATTATTGGTTTGATTACTATTACCTGACCCGGAATAAGGGTCAATGCCTTTATATAATAAGAAAACCAGAAACCGAGAAGTTATTCAGGTAAACGCCTATAGGATAAGAACCTAACCAAGATGTTGTTAGCTAGCATAACTATGATATTGAACCTATACATAGACCACAATAATTATCCTCAGCATGATAAGATCTGCTAGGTTGAAGGTCTTTCATATTATCCAAGTGAAAATAGACTTGGCTGATATTTAATTCTTACCGTAAGAGGAGAAAACAAACATTATAAATTAAATAAGGCTATCCTCATTAGAGTAATGGCCGGTTTAAATACAAAAAAGAAAATTTAAAAACTATGGAAGTAAAAGAAGTAAAAGCATTTGGTACCGAAGCAGCAGACTTACCATTAAATGGAATGAATATTAACCGCCGGAAGCCTACCCCACACGATGTGGAAATAGAAATTCTGTACTGCGGCGTTTGCCATTCCGATCTACATACCGCCCGGAGTGAATGGGGACCTTCACTCTATCCTTGCGTACCCGGCCACGAAATTGTAGGTAAGGTGGTTAGTGTTGGCGGTCATGTTAGTAAATATAAAGTAGGCGACCTGGTGGGTGTTGGCTGTATGGTCGATTCTTGTCGGGAATGTGACTATTGTACAGAAGGATTGGAGCAATATTGTGCAGTTGGCAACGTAGGAACTTACAATTCTCCTGACAATAATCTTCCCGGCAATCCAACTTTTGGCGGGTATTCTGAAAGCATTGTGGTAGATGAAAACTTTGTATTACGTATTCCGGAAAACCTCGATCCTGCCGCCGCCGCTCCCTTGCTTTGCGCCGGTATCACTACTTACTCTCCCCTACGCCATTGGAATGTTGGTCCGGGTAAAAAAGTAGGTGTTGTGGGCATTGGTGGTTTGGGCCATATGGGTCTTAAAATCGCCAAAGCTATGGGCGCCCAGGTAGTAGCGTTTACTACCTCCGAATCGAAATTTGAAGAAGCCAAAAGGTTAGGTGCCGACGAAGTGGTACTATCAATAGATCCTGAACAGATGACTGCGTACCGCGGCAAACTACATTTTATTTTGGATTGTGTTTCGGCAGAGCATGATATTAATGCTTATCTGGCTTTACTTCGGGTAGATGGTTCGCTGGCCCTGGTAGGAGCGCCGGAGCATCCGCTTCCTGTTGCTGCTTTCAGCCTTATTCCGGGCCGTAAAAGCTTTGCCGGTTCTATGATTGGCGGTATTGCCGAAACGCAGGAAATGCTTGAATTCTGCGCCGAGCACAACATCCCTGCCGATATTGAGATGATCGACATCCAGAATATTAATGAATCCTACGAACGTTTATTGAAAGGCGATGTAAAATATCGCTTCGTGATTGACATGGCCTCTTTAAAAAGCTGATAGTTCCTTGACAGGAATGAGATCAGGTTTTGAAAAATGCAGAACGAATAAGCGTGCGTATAAATAGGAATAGTAAATCTCCCTAATAATGGCTCCTGAAAAATCACCCAAACCGCAACAAGAAGTCCAGCAGCCCGATGAAGGACGGAGAAACTTTTTAAAGCAATCTTCCCTTCTGACCGCTCTTGCTGTGGCTCCTCCTTCTTTATTAAAAGCCGCTGAATTAAGATGGGACGAAAAAGCAGTTTCTTATTTTGAGAAGGTACCCCTTTCCCTGGAAGTAAATGGCAAGGCTCAACAATTAACAGTTGAGCCCAGGGTTACCCTGCTCGACTTGCTACGGGAGCAACTGGCACAAACCGGCACTAAAAAAGGCTGCGACCATGGGCAGTGCGGGGCTTGCACGGTGCATGTAGATGGGAAGCGGGTACTTTCCTGCTTATCGCTGGCCGTAATGCAGGATGGCAAAAAAGTAACTACCATTGAGGGTTTAGCCAACGTAGATCAACTGCATCCTATGCAGGAATCCTTTATTAAACACGACGGTTTTCAGTGCGGCTATTGCACCCCCGGGCAGATAATGTCTGGGATTGCCTGTATCCGGGAAGGCCATGCCAATTCCGAAGATGAGATACGCGAATACATGAGCGGTAATATTTGCCGCTGCGGCGCTTATCCCAACATTGTGAAAGCCATTACAGAGGTTAAACAGGGAGGGCAAAAAGTATGATTAATTTTGAATACAGTCGGGTTTCCACTCCCAAAGCAGCAGTAGATGCCCTGGTAAAAGAAAGTAAGGCGCAATGGATTGCTGGCGGCACTAACCTGGTGGACTTGATGAAAAAAGGCGTAACTATTCCGGAAAAGCTCATCGATATCAACAACCTGCCTTTAAAAGAAATAAAAAAAGAAGGCAATAAGCTACATATTGGGGCTCTGGCTCTTAACAGCGAGGTGGCCGAGAATGAATTGGTGCGAAAGGAACAGCCCTTACTATCTTTAGCACTGCAGGCGGGTGCTTCGCAGCAAATCCGGAACATGGCTACCGTGGGCGGTAATATGATGCAGCGTACCCGCTGTCCTTATTTTTACAATACGGATATGCCCTGCAACAAAAGAGAACCTGGAACCGGTTGCGGCGCCTTAAAAGGGTTTAACCGGATGCACGCTATCTTCGGAACTTCGGAAAATTGCATTGCCGTTCACCCTAGCGATATGTGCATTGCCTTGGTGGCCTTAGATGCTACCGTACTCGTGACCGGACCTAGAGGGGACCGCCGTATTCCATTTCAAAACTTCCACCGCTTACCCGGCGACACGCCGCAAAAGGACAATACCCTGGAAAGAGGCGAATTAATTACGGGTATCGAAATACCGGATAACTCTTTTAAAGAACACGTGCATTACTTAAAAGTCCGGGACCGTACGTCTTATGCCTTTACCTTAGTGTCGGTAGCTGTTGCTGTAGATTTACAGGGAGATACCATTAAGGATGTTCGGTTAAGCATGGGTGGAGTCGCGCACAAACCGTGGCGCCTGACGGAAGCAGAAATTTTTTTAAAGGGAAAAACAGCTTCTGAGGCCACATTCCGGCAAGCCGCGGAACTGGCCCTGAAAGGCGCACATGGATATGGGCACAACAACTTTAAACTAAAACTAGCCCCGAACACCGTAGTAGAGGCATTGAAAACAGCTACCAGAAAAGCATAATAATGTATTTATGGAAAAGGATTTCTTCTTCGATAAGAAACAAAACAATCCTATTAGCCGGGTAGATGGCCGAGCCAAAGTAACCGGAACGGCTACCTATGCTGCCGAACACAAAGTACCCAACCTAGTTTATGGATTTTTAGTAGGCAGTACCATTGCTAAAGGTCGGATTAAAAGCTTGGATACTAAAAGTGCCGAACAGGCACCTGGGGTATTAGCAGTTATTACGCATGTAAATGCCCCCAAAATACCGGGCTACCAAACCGGGAAAGATCCTTCTAAACCACCTACTGCCGGACAGCCTTTACGCATTTTTTACAATAATGAAATATTATATTACGATCAACCCATTGCGTTAATCATTGCCGATTCTTACGAACGGGCATTGTTTGCCGCCAAATTGGTGAAAGCACAATACGAAAAAGAAGCGCACCAAACTAATCTCAAAACTAACCTGAGTAAAGCCAGAATTCCATCAGGTCCGCGGAAAGAAGATTATAACCGAGGGGAAGCAGATGCTTATAAAAATGCCCCCGTGAAAATAGAGCAGGAATATTACCATCCCGTGGAAGTGCACAACCCCATGGAACTGGGAAGCATTATTGCCCGTTGGGATGGCCCCGATAAAGTAACTGTGTATACCAAAACCCAGGGTGTAGAATCTACCCGGAATTCCATCAAGGATGCTTTTAAATTAAATCCGGAAAATATTACGGTGCAAGCGGAGCACATTGGCGGTGCTTTTGGGATGGGCTTGCGCACCTGGCCCTACGAAATTGCAGCTATTATGGGGGCTCAAAAAGTAGGCAAGCCCCTGAAATTAGTTTTACACCGGGAACAGATGTTTACCAACGTAGGGTATCGTCCGGAAACTATTCAAAAAGTAAGCATGGGCGCTACTGCGGATGGGAAACTAGTTGGTATCACCCACGAAGCTACGGCGAACACTTCGACTTATGAAGAATTTACCGAAGCTACCGTAAATATTACCCAGTTTATGTATGCTTGTCCGAACGTGGCCACCCGTTACCGGCTGGTACCCTTAAACGTTTGTACGCCTATCTGGATGAGAGGACCAGGCGAAGCAACCGGCGCTTTTGCCCTGGAGTCTGCCATGGACGAACTGGCGCATGAATTAAAATTAGACCCCATTGAATTTCGCTTGCGTAATCACTCTGATACTGATCCGGAGCACAACCGGCCCTGGTCGAGCAAACACTTGAAAGAATGTTACCAGATGGGAGCTGAGAAAATTGGCTGGAAAGATCGGCAGCTACAACCCAAAATGGTTAAAGACGGCGACTGGCTGATAGGTTACGGTATGGGTACCGGCTCATTTGGGGCCATGCGCTGGGTAGCCACCGTAAAAGGAAAACTGCAACCAGATGGCAAGTTGTTGTTACAATGTTCGGTAAACGATATGGGTCCGGGTACAGCTACGATGATGACCGTCGTTGCCTCGGAAGCAATGGGTTTAGCACCCGATAAAATTACTATACAAATGGGAAGCACCAAGTTGCCACCCGGCCCGATGCAAGGAGGATCTAACGTTACCTCAACAGTAGGTTCGGCTGTACACGATGTTTGTGCCGAATTGAAACAGCAGATTGCCGCCCTAGCCAGCAAAACAGGTAGCGTTTTTCATAAAGCCAAGAATCCTGATGTAAAAGCAGAAGACTTAATTTTCTCTGACAATAGCATAGCTTTAAAGAAAAATCCTTCCGTTAAAGTTTCGTACATCGATCTGTTCCGGCAAAACAATTTACCTGCCCTGGAGCTTACCAAAGAATCCAAAGGTCAGGAACAGCCTTATTCCATGTATTCGTTCTCAGTACATTTTGTAAAACTTAGGGTTCATCCCGCCACTGGCCGGATTAAAATTGACCACGTGGTGTCCTGTGCAGATGCAGGCACTATTGTTAGCCCGAAAACAGCGGCCAGTCAAATGATAGGTGGGGCCGTAGGTGGTATTGGCATGGCCTTAATGGAAGAACTGGTAGTAGATCACCGCTTTGGCCGACCTATTAACAACAACCTAGCCGATTACCATGTGCCGGTCAATGCCGATATTCCCCCGATAGATGTGTTATTCGTGAATAAAAAAGATCCTTTTACCAATCCCATGGGTTCGAAAGGCCTGGGAGAAATTGCCTTGGTGGGTATGGCACCGGCTATTGCCAACGCCGTATTCAATGCCACCGGCAAACGCATCCGATCTTTACCAATTACCCCGGATAAGCTGATAGAAGTATAAGAAAAGGGATTTCACATGCACTGTAATTACTAAAAATTTTATATTGTACATTGGTTTTATAGAAGGCGAAAGGACAGGGAAATTTGCTATTCAGAATTATTATGAATGGCTAGTTTTACTATCCATCATAAAACCTTGATCCTTCTATTCTGGCAAACAGTTCTGGTTAGTAGGCTTAAAAGGTATGCAAGGGCTAATAATATCTATTAACCTTTATCTTAGAGGTAACCATTACTTATGGATAATTTATAATTAAAGAGTCTATTCCGATTGCCAAGGAACTCCGCCGGTAGAAATTGGGTAAGATGCCTTTTAGAATATAGAAAAGCTTAAACGTAGAGGCTTTTTTATATTCTTTATTTCTGCCTATTTTCTAAATTAACTGGTGCTTACTTGTTTCAAGCTAAATTCAAACGCATAGAATGAATTAAGTAATATTTTAATTCGTTTATAAAACTTTCCAATTATTTTTAAAGTTTACTTGTTTTAATTTTTCTCTAAAATATAGTTACCCAGAACCAAGCAATCCATATCCGTTTTAAGATAGCATCGCAGGGCATCCTCCGGGGTACAAACAATAGGCTCACCTCTTACATTAAAACTAGTATTAACTAAAACACCGGTGCCAGTTAAGATAAAGAATTCGGTAAGCAAATCATAAAATAGCGGATTGGTAGTTTGGGTAACCGTTTGCAGACGTGCCGTATAATTTAAATGTGTGACTGCTGGAATAGAAGAACGGGGGTGCGACAATCGGTTGTACAAGGGTAATGTATGATACTCCGGTGGCTCCGGAGTACGGATGTTATTTTTTACGGGAGCCACTAGTAACATATAAGGAGATAAGCCTTCCCACTCAAAATACCTTGTAACATCTTCTACCCTTACGCTAGGTGCAAAGGGTCGGAATCCTTCCCGAAGCTTGATCTTTTCATTCAGGCGTTGTTGCATTTGGGAATTAGAGGCATCAGCCAGAATACTGCGATTGCCTAAAGCCCGCGGCCCAAATTCCATTCTGCCCTGAAACCAACCTACTACTTTCCCACTTTTTAAATTTTGAGCGGTTTTTTTAAGTAATAAATCCCTTGATTCAATTACTTCTGCTTTTATATTGAATTTTAATAATGCTCGGGCAATTTGTTTATCTGAATAAACCGGACCTAAATAGGCTCCCTGCATGGCATCTGGTTTTTGGGAAACCCGCGTTTTTTCGGGTTGGTTTAAATAATAAACCGCTAAAGCAGCGCCCAAAGCACCACCCGCGTCCCCGGCGGCTGGTTGCACCCAAACTTCTTCAAATAATTTAGCCTCCACAATTCGGGCATTAGCTACACAATTTAAAGCTACTCCACCGGCCATTACTAAATTTTTACTTCCGGTAATTTGCTTCATTGTTTTTGCCAATAGAAGAATTACTTCCTCCGTTACGATTTGAATAGCCAGCGCCAAATTCATGTGGGTCTGGTTAATTTCTGATTCGGGTTGGCGACGGGGAATATTAAATAAGCCTTGCCATTTTTGGTCGTGAGTCATTTGTAAATCACTGGCAAACCGGAAGTAGGCCATATTTAACAAAAAGGAGCCATTTGGCCGTATATCCAAAAGCTTTTCTTTTATTTTCTGAATAAAAAGTAAAGTTTGCTTACTTTTAGGATGACCATAGGGTGCCAGCCCCATCATTTTATATTCGCCGCTATTTACCTTAAAACCCAGGTAAAAAGTAAAAGCGGAATACAACAAACCCAGGGAATGAGGAAAATGTAATTCTTTCAGTATCTCGATAGAATTGCCCGAACCTTTCCCCAAAGATGTAGTGGTCCACTCTCCTACTCCATCAATAGTTAAAATAGCCGCTTCCTGAAAAGGAGATGGATAAAAAGCACTGGCAGCATGGGATAAATGATGTTCCGTAAATAAAATCGGGGCCGCTAATTTCCCGAGAGCAGAGAGTTCTTTCCTAATCAGCCGCTTCATAAACAACTTGTCTTTAATCCAGACCGGAATGGCTTTCAGAAAACTTTGTAATCCCGCGGGTGCTACGGCATGGTAAGTTTCTAATAAGCGCTCAAACTTCAAGAAAGGTTTATCATAAAAAGCCACTTCGGTTATATCTTCCAGTTGCAATCTGGCTTCTGCCAAAACGTAGGAAATGGCATTCTTGGGAAACGAAGCATCGTTCTTAACGCGGGTAAAGCGTTCCTCCTGGGCTGCGGCAATAATTTCTCCGTCGATAATTAAAGCAGCCGCACTGTCGTGGTAAAAAGCCGATATTCCCAGTATAACGGTTAGTTTCGTCATACCTTAAAAAAGGCTGTAAATGAAGGGGGCCAGGGCCGAACCACCAGTAATTAAAGTTAAAGCGCCAAGTAAAAGAAGCAATAAAATTAAAGGGAATAACCAGTATCTTTTACGGGTTCGAAGAAAAAGCCAGAATTCTTGTATAAATTCCAAAACAAGTAAATTTAAAATGGATATTGTATGTCGGAAAGAGTAAAAGTATGATTCCGTTCTATAAAAACAGATTCTTTATCTTTTTTAAATTTTCTTAACTGCAGGGTGTCTTTCCCAAAAATCCTTTTCAGGGTAGCAATTGGGATAACAATTACAATAAAAAGTAAAGTTAAAAGTACAACCGAGGAAATCCGGTTTAAGACCTGCCCTAGCGCAAACCAGATGCGAGCCAGCGGATAAAATATTGGAGGCACCAGTAAAATTAATACGGAACCAACTAAAGCTAATTGAAACCAAAAATATTTATGTTGGTATAGGCCCACCAATAAAAACACCGCTACGAGTAAAACTCCGGTTTCAACAACTTGCTTTTTAGTAACTTCCGGAAATATTTTAAGCATTTTAACTTCTTATTTTATTTGGCAAGTATCGCCTGAACTTGTTTTTTTAATTGCAGTGCCACTCCATTATCAGAATCCAGCCGAAGCGATTTATTTATGTATTTGGATGCCGCTGCCGTATTGGCGAACTGTAAATAGCCCGCGGCTAACTGGTTGCTTAAGTTAATATTGGTAGTATCGTGTTGGTAGCGGCTCTTCAAGGCAATTAATTGCTGCACAAACAATTGCAACTGAGATAAAGGAAAATTAGATTGATTCTGGCTAGCCGCATAACTTAGATAAGGCATTGCTTCCTCTGGTTTATCTGCTTTCAACATAGTAATATACAAGCTTTGCGCGGTTTCCAGATTATTTTCCATGTCAAAAGCTTTTTTCAGGTAAAAAGCTGCTTTGTTATAATCATCCAGGTTCATGCTTAATTTACCAGCTTGCACGTAAATTTCCCGGTCGTAGGGTTGATTTAACAATAAAGCTTCTGTTACTTTTAAGGCTCCCCGTTGATTATTATTTACTAAATAATGCTTTAATAAGCGGTTCATTGCCTCGCCCCACGAAATTTGTTTTACCGCTACAGCCCCGGCCAGACTTTCTTCCGTAGTTTTTTCTTTTTTTACCTCGGGCAGCATGGGTTCATTAAAGGGCCAGCCTTCTTTGAGCATCATTATTTCGTAAGCACCTTTTAATGAATCTACCATGGTAATGGGCATTTGCTGCAAAAGAGTCTTAAAATCAAGCTCGCTTTTTGAGTTATTTTCTATTAGTTTATGCTCTTTCATAGCTTGGTAAAAAGCATTTGAAAGAATGGCATAGCCATATAAATTCGGATGAACGTGTTCCAGGATGGTTTCTTTACCAATAATGCCCTGCGGCGAATGCTGCTCAAAAGATTTTTTGGCATCTACCAGATGTACTCCCGGATATTTGGCAGGTAATTCCTGAATAAATAGGTTCAAGGCTTCGGGTGCCCGGAAACGGAGTAAATCCATTTCTTTGGCCTGGATATATAACTGCTTCGCTTTCTTAAAATTTTTTTGGTTATAAGCATCCGTGGCTTGTTGATACAGGTACTGAGCAGATTTAGCTGAATTACCTGGCAAGCTGATAAAAGGCTTTAAATCTTTTTCATTACTTACCAGATTACTGATAAAAACCGGAACATGGTGCTGGCTTAATAACCGGCAAAGAGCATTCACATTGGTTTTAAATTGCTCCACTCCTAAGTTATATTCTTTGGAGTTATATACAATTTGCTGCCGGGCGGCCATGCGTTTCATTAAGTTTTCCCGTAAGTCTACTTTCTGAATGGTTAACGACTTTTTAATTCCCATAACTATTTGGGAAATTAATTGGGTTAACCGAAATTCCCGGAGCTTTAGTATGAACCGCACCAAGTACGGGTTACTCGCAATGGTACTGGTAGACCCTACCCCTAAGGCGCCGTAATATTCGTTATGCCCGGTATAAACTAAAACAGCATCCGGCTCAAAATTTACTATTTCCCGGGCAAATCCTAAAACCGTGTAGGAGTTTACTGCGGTTAAAGACACATTAATAATTTCAAAGTTTTTCTCCGGAAAGGTGTGCATCAACCGGTATTGCAGCCACCGGTGAAAGGAACCATTATAAAAGTAAGGATACCCAATGGTAGTTGATTCGCCGAGTACAAATACCCGGAAAGTGCCCGGTGTTTTTACCTGCCGGAATATTTCCTGGTTGCCAATGGTAGCATTTTCGGCTTTGGTAAAATATTTCTCCGAAGCATGTTTATTCATTACTAAAAAGCCTTTTTTCTGAGGATCTTCCACGAACAAACTTAAATCATGTCCGTAGCCAATTAGCCTTAAATAGCCTTCCAGCAGTAACAACAGCAGAAAAGGCACCAGCAAAGCCATTACCTTAAAAAGCAATAACCGCTTTTTATTTACCGGAATTTTAACTGGCTGATCCGTTTGAACGGAAGGCACGTGATTACTCATGCAAGAGGCACTTACTTTTACTCCTGTATTTTTAAAATAAAAACTGCCGATGATTTACCAGCATCGACAGTTTTTAGAGTTATTCATCAAAATAAGGCAATTCTCTTTTCTATCCAAGCAAAGATTTACTAAAAAAGAAAATGCCCGGGATATTCCTTTACGGTTAATAACCGGGGTTCTGGGTAATTTTGGTGTTGGCATTTAACTCCTGAACCGGAATAGGTTGCGCATAATCGGTAGGAGCCCATTCAATAGCGCCGCCTCGCACCCGCTGGTAATAACTTGCTTCCTTATCGCCAATTTGCCAGCGGCGTACATCAAACCACCAGTTCCCTTCGCCAAAAAATTCAGCCCAGCGCTCGTACTTTAACGGATCGTTGCCCAAAACCGGATCAGTGGCTTCGGTTTTATCCGCTAAAGTTTGGTAATCTACCGGTGATGCTCCGTCTACCGGATAACTGTAAGCCCGGCGTTTTACTTTATTAATGTATTCCAAAGCCGTGGCATTATCGCCGGAATTTAGTAAAGTTTCGGCGTATAACAGGTATACATCGGCCAGGCGCAACCAGTAAAAGTTAGACGGATTATTCATGTTGATTTCACTTTCTGCCCCGGTCAGGTTAACAAACTTGCGGAAACTCCAGGCCTCCATGTTAATTTCAGTAATATCCAAGTAGTGTGAAATGGCTCGTTTTTTACCGGCTACAATCATACTATCTACGTAAGGTTGCTGGCAGGAAACCCAAAGCCGGGGGTCTACTGTTTTATCCTGACGCACTTTTAAAGACCGGGCCACATATTCCGGATCAACATTGGTAGCATTGGCCTGGGTAGTACCCGGTTTAAAGTAATGACCTTCGTTAAACCCAAATCGGGCAATGTTTTTGGCGTGCGGAAAAACGTTGGACCACGCCGAAGCCGCCGCACTGCCATTATCTCCTACATAGGTGGGCGCTAAAACCATTCCGATACTGGAACCTGCCGAGACATCGCCGGCGCCCCAGGTAGTCATGTCAGAGTTTAGGTTCACTTCAAATAAGGATTCGGAGTTAAACTCGTTTTTACCGTTAAACATGTCTTTATACACATCAAAGGGCTCTAAGCTTTTACCACTGTTATCAATTACATCTTTCAGGTAGGTTTTGGCATTGTTCCAATCCTGAGTATAGACATAGGCTTTTCCTAAAAAGCCCTTTACGGCCCAGGTACTTACTTTATGTTTTTCATTCAAGGCGGTCCAGGTTTTGCCCGCCAGTAAAGTTTCGGCGCTTTTTAAATCACTAATAATAAAATCCCAAACTTCCTTGACGGTAGCGCGGGGAACCTGGGTTTGATCCAGTCCGGAGGCGGCTTCTGTAATGATAGGAACGCCTAATTTTTCACCTCCCTGGCCATTTATGATAAAAGACTCGCCCCAGATAGAAATGAGATAATAATAATACCAGGCCCGAAGGAACTGCGCCTGGCCTTTAATTTCGTTTAAGGCAGCCTGCTCCGCAGGTAAAGATTTAGGGCGATACGCTTCAATGCTGGTTAGTAAGGTATTGGCTCTTTGTACTCCTTTCCAGGTGTCCCGCCAGGTTTCAAAAAGAAAGCCGTCGTTGGGCTGGGTATTGTTCTGGGCTAAAGCAATCCAGGTAGCCGTACCTTGCCAGCTTAAATCTACGGTGTGGTCCCAGCAGCCAATGGCTTTACCCAGTAAATTATGGCCATATAAACCGCCGGAATGTTGAGTGGCGTACAAACCCGTTAGTAGTTGCTGCAAGTCATTGATGGAGCCGGGATAATTACTCGTGGAAAGAGCTCCCGGGTTGTTTACTTCCACAAAATCATCCTTACAAGCGGTTACGCTGATGAGCAGCAGAAAAACCGCTGATTTAGTAAATTTTCTTATATATCGAAGCATAATATTCTAGTTTAACAATGAACTGAGTTAAAAACTGAGGTCTACCCCAACGGCATACAATACCGTGCGTGGATACAAATTGAAGTTATCTACTCCCCGACCAGTAGTACCGTTATTACCCAATACTTCCGGGTCCATGCCGCGGTACTTAGTAATGGTTATCAGGTTTTGACCTTGCAGGTAAATCCGGGCATTAGCCAGTTTTACTCTCTGACTAATCTCCTTCGGAATGGTATAGCCGATCTGTAAGTTTCGCAATTTCAGGTAAGAAGCTTTCTCGACGTAGTAACTGGAGATACGGGTGTAATTCCGGTTCGGGTCGCGCACGTAGTTGCCCGAAGCATCGGTATAACCCACCCGCGGTTTATCGGTTAAGCCATTGCCGTTGAAGAAGGAAGTTCCAAAAATATTGGGAGTAGTATTGTAATCTCCTACAAAGAACTGGGTATAGTATAGGTTAGCGTTGTAAATATCGCCGCCTTGCACGCCCTGGAATAAAGCAGTTAAATCAAATCCTTTATATCCCAGGTTAATGTTGAACCCGTAGGTTATTTTTGGCCAGGGAGTACCAATAAAGGTTTTATCACTTTCCGTAATCCGGCCATCGCCATTTATGTCTTTAAACCGCAAGTCGCCGGCTCCGGTTGCTTCCTGCTGAAAAAATACGCCAGTGGTAGGCTGACCAGCCGCAGCGGCTTTCTCCACGGCTTGTTGGTTTAAAGTCGCTACTTCGGCATTGGTTTGGAATAAACCTTCGGCTACATAACCATAAAACTGACTCATGGGCCGGCCGGCTTCGGTGCGGGAAACAGTACTTTCTACGTAATCACCGGCAAAACCATCATTAATGGGGTTGTTGTTGGTGCCACCTAGTTTTTTCACCTGGTTCGTATTGAATGCCCCATTTATACCAAGACTATAAGTAAAACCACCAGTTTTGCCCCGGTAATCAGCCGCAATCTCAAAACCTTTATTACTCATCTGACCAATATTGGTAAACACGTTAGAAGCATTAAAACCGGCCGAAGGAGGAGTAGGAACCTGGTAAATCATGTCTTTGGTTTGGCGGTTGTACCAGTCTAAAGTTACATTTACCTGGTTTTTAAATAATCCTATATCCAAACCAATGTCCGTTTGCAGCACTTCTTCCCATTTAATAGCTTCATTGGGTAGTTGGGCCGTTAACGCGTAACCTTTCGCCCGGGAACCATCGGGTAATCCTAAAATATTAGTACCACCGGCACCGCCGTAAGAAGCTTGGTAAGTAAACTGCGGAATATTGCTAGTGCTTCCCAGTTTGCCGTAGCTACCCCGTAATTTTAGGTTCGAGACAAAAGTTAAATTATCCTGAATAAAGGCTTCTTCGTTCATGCGCCAGCCCACTGAGAACGATGGAAATACGCCCCACTTATTAGCCGGTCCAAATCGGTCGGAGCCATCGCGGCGAATATTAGCGGTAAACAAATAACGACCGGCGTAGCTGTAATTAATCCGGCCAAACTGCGATAATAAGCGCGTTTGCGGATATTCTCCCCCACTGGCTTTATACGTGCTGGGGTCGGTGGTTAAATCCAGGGTTTTAGTAATTACCTGGAAGTTTTGCGCTTCGCCGTGTAAACTGCTTAAATCTTGCTTAAAGGCTTCGTAGCCCGCCATGGCTTTGAAATCGTGGTTACCAATGGTTTTACCATAAGTAAGCACAAAGTTGGCGGTAAGATTCCTTTGGGTATTATTGTCGCGGCCCAAATACGCTACCGTATTTTTTACAATGCCGAAGTCGTAAGCTTCCTGGAAATTATAGTTTTTATCATTGTAGAGGGATGCCCCAAAGGTAGAACGAAAATTCAGTCCTTTCATAATTTCCCAATCGGCGTACACATTGCCTTCCAGCGCGTAAGTCTCATTTAATTGGTGGTTTTTATACTCGTTCCCTACCGGGTTTGGACCTGCAAAATACGAATCGGCTATGCCCCAGCCACCTATTGGATTATTCGGGTCACGAACTAAACTGGTAGGCACCGAACGATACGGAATGCCGCTGCCTTGTAAAGGATTTTCGCCCCTGCGCCAGGCATAAAGCGTTTCGCCAATTTTAAATTTTTTATTAATTTGATAATCCGCGTTGGCCCTAACGCCATAACGTTCAAACCAATTATCTATCCGGATACCGTCTTCGCGTTGGTAATTGGCTGATAAATAAAAGTTAGATTTTCCGGAGGAACCCGCCATAGAAAGAGAATAACTTTGTTCTTTGCCGGAGTCAAACGTCTCGTCAATCCAATCGGTATTCGGTAATTGATTGGGATCACCCCAGCCGCTCGTATTTACGCCAAAAGCTTGTTTCGCCTGAAAGTATTGCTGCGTATTTAGCAGTTTTACCAGATTTACCGGTTTCCGTATACCCGTGTAGGCGGAGAAATTAATATTGATTTTTTCTTGATTTGCCCCCCGCTTGGTAGTTACTAAAACTACTCCCCCAGCCGCCTGTGCCCCATAAATAGCTGCCGCACTAGCATCTTTTAAAACTTCTATTGATTCTACATCTTGCAGGTTAAAATTATTGCCGGCACTCATCCGGATACCGTCCACAATATAAAGCGGAGACATACCGCCAATGGAACCTATACCTCTGATAACAATATCTGATTGGGCTACTGGTTGGCCGCTGGAACGGGTAACCTGTACTCCGGCGGCCCGGCCTTGCAAAGCCTCGTTCACGCTGCGCACTGGTAAATTTCTAACTTCCTCGGCCTTTACGGAAGCCACGGCGCCAGTTAAATCCGAACGCTTTTGCGTTCCATAACCTACCACCACTACTTCTGAAAGGGTTTGTAAGTCCGGCGAAAGAGTAACATCTACCGATGCCCGGTTATTAATAGCTACTTCAGAAGAGGCAAAACCCACGTAAGAAAAAGTTAAAATTCCGTTACGTGCATTTTCATCCGGAATGGAAAGAGAGTACGTACCGTTCATATCTGTAGTAGTGCCTGTAGTAGTACCTTTTAACAAAACCGTTACCCCAGGCAGACCTTCGCCTTTATCATCTACAACTCTTCCGCTTATTGTTATAGCTTGAAAATTTGAAATTACAGAATCCGATACGGGCTTTTTCTTTTCTTTTTCCGGCGCATTTTCTTCCGCCTCCTGAATAACGTAGTAATTTTCTACTTTTTTAAAATCAAGTTTTAAAGGCTTTAAAATAGTAGACAAAGCTTCTTCCAAATTATTGGATTTAACCTTTTCAAGGTCAATAAACTTATTTTCGATTACTTTATCATTGATGGCAAATTGTACTCCGTATTTAGTTGATAGATTATCCAGTGCATCGCGCAGTGATTTAATCTTCTGACCATTTTTTTTGCCTGGTGGTAAATTGGCTGACGCTAAATCCTGGGAAGTAGCAGATAAAGGCAAGCAACCAATAAGCATTAACAACACCAATAGCCTACTCCAAACAGGAATATGCTTTTTACTGCTAAGTAGATTGTTGTTCATAAGACATACGATTTAAAGTTAGGGGTTAGGGATAAAAATGAATACTAGTTTTCCGGGTACCAGTTTGGTATTGCCCAAATACCGGCCGGTAGAAATGGTAATTTGGTTTTAATGCCTCTTTATATTCCCGCCTGTCCGATTAACTTATCGTTCTTTTTAAGAATAAACCATCTAATTTAGGTCAATTACCAATTACTACCTTATTACCTTCCTTTTGAATATCTATTTTAAAAGACTCAGCAAGTAATCTTAAAAGCACGTCCGGTTTATTAACCGGCACGGTAGAAGTAAAAGTCATCTGTCCTACTTTTGGGTTTTTGAGTTGGATTTCCCAACCGTAGGTATCTTCGAGTACTGCCACAATCTCAGCCATTGTTGTAGTCTTAAAAACAAAATGTTGGGTCTTCCATGAAGAGTACAGATTGGGATCTACAACCTTTTTGAAAAAGCCGCCTGTTCTGGAAGTGCGTTCTACCAAGTCTCCCGGCATCATGTAAGTACTTACCAGATTATTATCTTGCTGGCTGCTCAATTTCACCTTTCCTGAATTAAGTACTACCTGGGCTTTACCCCGACGAGTGTTTACATTAAACTTAGTTCCTAAAACTTCTATATCCATTAAGTTAACATGAACAATAAACTTAATACCGGAGGAAGATGCGGTTGGTACTGGTTTTTTCCGGACCTGAAAATAACCTTCGCCTTCCAGCCATACTTCTCTTAATTTAAGGGTGCTCCAACTTTGACGGTATAGCAATCTGGAATTAGCGTTTAAGGTTACCAGGGAACTGTCTGGGAGCAAAATGGTTTTTATCTGGCCAGAAGGAGTTGAATGTGAAATAAGGGGGGGAGTTGATAATTTATTAAATAGGACTGCGGCCAGTACTAAAACTAAAAATATGGCGGCTACGTGGCGGAACCTGATGATGTTTTTTATGGAAAAATTCTTTTTGGAGGCATAAAGGGGTTTTACATTGTTTGTATCCTCTATTTTCTCCTCAATGTTTCGCCAGATATTATTTATGAAATCTTGTGAATAAGCATTTTCCTGAAAGCGAAATGTAGCAAGTAATTTTATGGCCTGCTCAACAACAATTTTTTTATCTGGATTTTGTAAAAGCCATTGTTCCCAAAATACAGTAGTATTTATATCCGGATTTTGGACCCATTTCTGAAAATAAGCATCCGCGGCAAAATCGCTAACGGAATAATCTCGGTAATTCATAATGCAGTTTAAAGTCGGGTTAGAGACTCTACACTTATATATGACTGCTTCGCTTAAATTATAATCAAAAAATTAGACTAAAATTTTAAAATTTATATTTTAATCAATTTTATTTATAGTTTATCAAACAAAATTTAATAAAATGTAGAAGCAGTTAAAACGAAGAGAATTAAAGAGAATTCTAAAACGATGTTAAATTTACTATTTAGTTGAGGTGGAAAGAATCTTTAGCCTGTATATGCTGGTAATTATAAAGTGAGCCTTTGTACAAAGTAATGCTGGTAAATAACAGCATAGAGAAAATAGCCTTATTAATCAGCAAATACTAACAAAAACAATATATAAGAAAAAATAAGTAAGCATAATGGAGCAGATGCTTATGCAAAACCTTTAAAGCTTTTGAAATAAGATTATATGACGATTGTTCACTTAATAACATTAAAGAAGCAATCTCAGGGTAGCTTAAATTATTGTAATAGCGTAGGTAAATAGCTTCTTTTTGCCGCTTGGATAGTTTAGTTAGAGCCAACGCCAGTTTTTTTTTCTGCTCTTCGGCAAACCCATCCTCAATTAATTTATGTTCGTGCGAGAAAACCAATTCAAAATTATAATCATCCGAAATTCCATTTTTAATGAAAACATCTTTATTTCGCTTCAGATAACGAAAAATTTTATAGCGTAAAGATTTAAGCAGGAAATATTTTATAGAAGTAGTATTGCTTAATCTTTCCCGCTGGTTCCACAATTCTACAAAAAGATCCTGAATAAGATCGGCTACAATTTCCTTATCCGGAATAAACTTCTGACCATAATTAAACAGAGATTTTACTGTCGCCTGGTAAATGAAACTCAATGCTTTTTTATCACCATTTTTAAAATCTACCCAAATCTGAATTTGATTCGGTAAAGTAAGCGTACCGGCAGAATTTGCCGCCTCCAAGGCATTAGAATCCATCAAATTATTAAAACCGGCAGGTTTCATAACTTCTTCCCAATGATCAAAATTGGCCTTTAGTTGCATAAAAATTCTACCTGCAGAACGTAATTGTAGCTTTCAAGCAAAGAGTAAACAAGTAATAAGTTGAAACAAACAATAGGAAAAGATTTTAAAATGTATGGCTTTTAAAAATCATAATCAAATTAAATTCCTTAAATACTCCCTTTTAAATTCAATTAACAAACTGAATAATTTTTGTTCGCATATTAAACCAACCCTTCTTTCCGGAATAAAGTAAAATCGAGCAAAGTATAATAAATTTAAATTTTTAAAGAGTTTAATATTAGGACTCATTTGCCTTAGAATTCAGAAAAATTATTAGAAGCCCTAAACAGTAAAAAATTGAGGTAAAAGGATCTTCAATGGTAGAGTCGGCCATTCTAGCGGTATTGCTAACCGACGGAGGCTACAAAAATTTATTTTTTACTAAATTCCCAGACGCCTGTTATCTTACACCATCCTGACTTTTATCATAAAATAGTACCAAGCGTTGTCCCTAATTAAAATTTTAAAAGATCTTAGCCAGCTGGGTAGCAAAGGCTTTTTACTAAATAGCAATAAATTCCCGAAACTGGACAGGAAAATGGCTTGGAATAAGGCAGTTTAATTTCTTCTTAATACCAGTCTATTCTAGTATATTGTGGATGTAATTAAATCTATTTTGCCAGATATGATTATTCGCCGTCTCCTACCCTTATTGTTATTCATTTTTTCAATCCAAAGCCTTTCGGCCCAAGGTACTACGCCGGTTAAATTAACCGCGCAACAAAAGCAAGATAGTTTGTACTTAGCGGAGCATTACCAGTTTCGTAAAGTTATGATTCCTATGCGGGATGGCGTAAAGCTGTACACCGAATTATTTATTCCGAAAGAAGCGGGCAAAGTTCAAAAGTATCCCTTCTTGATGACCCGAACTCCTTATAATGCTACGCGGCTGCACAGCCGGCTTTATACCAATGCTTCATTTGCTAAATTGGCGCGCGAAGGTTTTATATTAGTAGAACAAGATGTACGCGGACGCTGGCACTCCGAAGGAACATTTTCGCACGAACGTCCGCTGGTAAATAATGCCGATAAGAAAAAGCAAAAGCAGCCCGATGAAAGTACCGACACCTACGATGCCATTGACTGGCTGCTGAAAAATGTAAAGAACAATAATGGCCGGGTAGGCATTCACGGCGTTTCGTACCCGGGTTTTTACAGTACGGCGGCCGCTATTAGCAACCATCCGGCCTTAAAGGCGGTGTCGCCGCAAGCTCCCGTTACCGATTGGTTTATTGGCGACGATGTACACCACAAAGGCGCTTTTTTCTGGATGGACTTTTTTGATTTTCTACCACGTTTTGATCAGCACACACCCGATAAGCCCGCCACCCGAACATTTGGCGTAACCCAAAGCAAAAACCAGGATAACTACGATTATTTTCTGCATACCATTCAAACGCCTAAACGAGCCAATACCGAATTTTTTAAAGATAGTATTCCGTTCTGGAATGATATTCTTGCCCACCCCGATTATGATAATTACTGGAAAAGCCGGAACCCACTGCCGCACGCCCGCAATCTAAAACCTGCTATTTTAACGGTAGGCGGCTGGTTCGATGCCGAAGATTTATACGGAGCCCTTAAAACATACGAACAAATTGAAAAACAAAATCCAAAAACAAATAATAAACTGGTAATGGGCCCTTGGTGCCACGGTTGCTGGTGGCAGGAAGCTAAATCTTTGGGCGATATTTCTTTTGGCAGCGCTACCGGCGCATTTTACCTCGACAGCTTGTTTTTACCTTTCATGAATTACCATTTAAAAGAACAAGGCTCGGCCCCAAAATTAGCCGAAGCTACTGCTTTTGAAGGAGGTACTAATAAATGGCGTACATTTAACACCTGGCCGCCTACTGCTACCAAAGAACAAGTGCTTTATTTATTACCCCAGGGAAAGCTCGGGAATACCGCCCCGACCGGAACAAATTCTTTCGACGAGTACGTTTCAGACCCGGCCCATCCGGTCCCTTATCAAAGCCGCACCCACCGTAAACGCACCACCGATTACATGCTCGATGATCAACGTTTTGCTGCCTCCCGATCGGATGTAGCTACCTTTGTTTCGGAGCCTTTAACCACTGATTTAACATTAGCCGGCCCCGTTCTAGCGGATCTAATAGCCAGTATCTCGACCACTGATGCTGATTTTGTAGTAAAAATAATTGATGTTTACCCCGAAGATACACCCGATGCCGTTGCGGCCGAAGGTAGCAGAGCCATAATGGGCGGCTACCAGCAATTAGTTAGAGCCGAAATTATACGGGGCCGTTACCGTAATAGCTTCGAAAAACCCGAGGCCTTTGTACCCAATCAGCCTACCCCAGTACGTTTTACGGTGCCGGATCTTTTGCACACGTTCCAGCCGGGCCACCGGTTAATGGTGCAAATTCAGAGTTCCTGGTTTCCGTTAGCCGATCGCAACCCGCAGCAATTTATTAATATTTACGAGGCCAACCCCGAAGATTACATTAAATCCACGGTTCGCCTGTACCACGATGCCCAACACCCTTCGAAGCTGGTAGTGAAAGTTTTACCTAAGTAACTGGGCAATATTAACTCTATATCCTGTATGTTATGATGGACGAAATAGTAGAATGATCATCTGCTACTTACTTTAGCAAAGGTTTAGCATCTACTATCCTGATTCTGGTGTATCCATACTTACCTATTCCTATTTAGTAAATGTGCGGGTTCTCTTAAAGCATATCAAAAGCAATAAGAACAATTACCATTAGTAATATAAAGAGACCCGCAATAAAGAAATACTCGGCAATTTGCTATAATACAGAAACCCGAGCATCGGTTCTGTTTCGAATAGATAAGAAAGAAAAATGCTGCTCGTCATGAAAATTAAAGCTCCCACAATTAAATATTCGTCGATAAACGTTTGATGCGTGCGGTTCGACATTTTAAGCAAGGTGATTACGATGAAACAAAACCCGAGTAGGTTGGATGAAGTGTTTAGATATGCGTTAATTTCTTTTTGCTCCCGAGATTGCTTCTAATTTCGGGTACTTAACTAATTTTAGTCAGTTCTCTTTCTATGAGCTTGTAAAATAAGTTTTTAACAGGAAAGAATAAATAAAGTGTAAAATAAGAATTAGGTGAGAAAGATAAGAAGTTTAAAGCTTTAGACAGCATATATAGCCAATATAAGGTTTTATAATAAAATGTATGGTAGTGGATTACAAAGTATGATGTTTAGTTTTTGTTTGGTTTCGATAGTTGAACATGGTATTTAAGCTGGCCATATGGTTTTCTTTTTTCTTGGAGAAACAGGTGGTTTTTCGAACTAAACGCCTATTTCTAGCTCGCAAGCAGGTATTCACCCCTTCTATATTTTTGGTATAAGCCTTCCCTATGCGGTGCTTTTCTGGTAGCAGAACTTTAGCAAATGCTTTCCAGTGGTCGGTACAATACTGGGCAATGTCCACTTTTTTTAGCTTTTTTAGTAAGGTTCGCACAGTTTGTGCGCTTCTAACTACCGCACGTATAAGCCAATATTTCATCGTATTCCGCACTGTAGGCATAAAACAACCAGTACTTACCTGTCTTCCGCTTACCAACAAAGCTCCAGACCTCGTCAATCTGAACAGAGCGATAGTATTGGTGGACTGGAGTGATCTGTATCGCATTTCCATGCCTCAGCAAAGCTCGCAGCGCACAGTTGCGACTTACTTGTAGTACCTGCTCAATGTCGCGAATGCCGGTATTCCTTTCCAGAAGACGTATAATCAGCTGCTTTATAGCCGGATTTGCACCTTTATATTGGTACGCCGGCTGAAATTGTTTCCTGCAACAACGACACAATAGGTTCTGAGAACCATTCTTTTTCTTTCCGTTTCTTACTATCTTGCTGCTCTGGCAGTGAGGACAGTTTGTTTTGATGTGGACTTCGAACATTCCATCATCTTAAACCCTTCGCTGCCTTTTTCTATATCATCATACTTTCGAAACATCTACCAAAGGTATTTATCCAGAATTTAAATGAATGTTACTGATTAATTTATCATACTAGCCTAGAGCCTTGTTTTACGATCTAGTGAGGCAAATGGAAGGCAAGCCTCTAAACTTGGCTCGGCTATGTGGTAGGTTAGGAATACAACCAAGAGAAACAATTGAAATTGCTCATAAAAACTTGAAACAGCCGCCTGTAAGAAGTATTGGTATAGATTAAAAAAAACATAACGGATGAAGATTACTGCTAAAATTATTCTTAACTCTTTCCAAACCACTACCTTTCTCTTTCCATAGTATTCTTACCCGTCAGGTATTAACACTTTATTCATACCTGATTCACTACCAGGTACTATCTCCGAATTTTCCTAAATTTTATAAAATTATACTTATCACACCGGTAACAATTTTCTTACTAACCGGTTCTTATAAAGAAGATTGTATCAACAATCTAAATTTTAAATTTTTACTATGTTTATGCACCTGGTAGTGACTGCTATTGCCATTGCCATTGCTTCCCTGATTTTTTCTAAACCAATAGTTGGTCCTAATTTCCGAGGCACGATGGACCTAGTAGAAAAAGATAAAATTATAAGAAGCTATGCTGACAGTAGATTAAATAGGCAAATGCGGTATTTAACAGTTTTGTTTTTATTGATTTTTAGTAGTAATGCTTTTGTTTATTATGTAAATGCCACTTCAAATGCAGAAAGTAGCAACCTAATTTCACCTCCTCTCCGTGCCTTAGACAAACAAACTTTTCTCCAGGAGGTAAAAGAAAATAAGTCAATTGTTCATTCCTCCATTACGAATCAAGGTATTTTAACTATTTCGGTTATAAACGATGACAGGGACAAAAAGTCAATGGCTAGCTATTACTGCCAATTAGCCAAATCGAAAAACATAAGTGTCGCTTCTGTCAAAATATTAGATGCTTCTAATGCTAACTTTTTAGTAGAAATTCCTTCGGGAACAGTGCTGGCCATATTCTCTTGCAACTAGACCTATTCTCCTTAATTCTGAGGTAAGAGTGTAAAAAAAGCCATTCTAAAAGAATGGCTTTAAAAAGACGCATTTTATAGTAAGCACAAAATCGGATGGGTCAATACATTTATTTAGATAATAACAATTGTTTAGCGGCGACTAGTCTTCCATTAACAACCAGCGTGTAAATGTAGGTGCCCGCCTGTAATTCAGAGCCATTTAGTTGAACCTGCCCGGTTTCGGGGGCGGCTAATGTTTTTATCAGCTTACCCGAAGCCACTTCAAATAATTGAATTTGAGCAATGGTACCCGCCGGAATGGTATACCGGAAAGTAGTCATTTCATTTACCGGATTGGGCCGGTTTTGCTCCAAAGAAACACCTAATAAATCCGAGTTGTTTAAGTTAAAATTACCTCCCGATTTAAGAGCCGCTTCTAATTGCGCGAATCTTTCCTGGAAAGTACTTATTTGCTTTTGTAAAAGTAGATTTTGCTGCTGCTGGGCTGTTACCGTTTGCTGTAATTCCTGAATTGCTTTAATCGCCAACACGCCAAAAGCGCTATAATCCATGGTATAGGTTTCGGAACCATCATCGCCTTTTTCCAGGAAAACTACTTCCGGAAAAATTTTTTCTACTTCCTGAGCAATCAAACCGTAATTCTTCTTGTCTTCGGCTTTATTTTTTAGGAAATGATATTTTTTAACGTCCAATTGCAACACTTTGGGCATTACTGCATCCGCTTTTTCAATATCTTTTTTAAATTTTAAATCCGATACGGTGGAGTAAGCTCCGGTGGCATCGTTAAATCTGCCCAAAAATGCATTATTTGCGTATAGATCCAGGTTTCCGTTGGAGTTGGAAACATAAATTGTCCAGTTTTGATTATTGCGCCCCGAATTAGCTAAGCGTAATCCGTGATTGGCACCCGTACCCACTCCATGAACCAAATGAGCTTCTACTATCGGGTTATCTGTATGAATTCCTAATTTACCGGCAGTAGAGTTAGGTCCGGCCTGCAGAATTACGTTTCCGCCGTTATGGTTTAAAAACAACGGCGAAGCAACACCGTTGGTTCTGGCCATAATTTCATTATTGTCAATGGCTATGTTTTCACCGGAAAGACCACCAGCAATAATAAATCCGCCTCCGCCCTGGGCAGCATCGGTACCGCCCGTAATGTGCAAACGGCTGGCTGGTTGTGTATTTCCAATGCCCATATTGCCACTGCCATTTGTACCGTTAAAAATCAGATTTCCTCCGTTCTGGTTTAAGAATAAGTCTGCTCGGGCACCATTGTTTCTGGCTAATATTTCGTTGTTATCTAGCGCCAAATTAATTGAGGTTAAGGAGCCGGCTACTATAAAACCGCCACCCGCTAAGTTAACATCTGTTCCTTCGGTTACATGCAACTTTACTGCGGGGTTGCTGGTGCCCACCCCAACTAATCCGTTTACGTGTAAGCCATTTACGGGAGGAACCAGGTTGCCTCCAATAGCAACGCCTCCGTTGTTATGTACCAAAAATTTAGGCAAATTATTTACATCAATCCGGAAGGGGTTTTGACCCACTTCGCTGTTTATGTTTACCCGGGCATTAGGGGTTAAAGTGCCAAAACCCCATAATCCATTGGCCGTCATTATGCCGCGTTCCTGATTATCGGTAATAAACTGAACCCCAAAAGATGTAGTTGAACCAAATCGGCGGACAGCACCTGTAGCGTTTCCGCCTACCAGCCAGGGAGATTGTGCCATTAAGGATAAGTCACTAAAAAGTAACGCACTAAATAACAGAAGGAATAAATTCTTTTTCATAGTAAGTTCAATTTTAGGCATTATAAGGTACTGGATGAAAACGCAAAAGCTGGAAAACGAATAGAAGCGCCTTGATGAAGAATGGGAAAGAAAAACCAAAAACAGATTTATTCGGGTAGGTTCAGGCTGCTCCTGTGGCGGAGAAGTTGTTCAGGTGACAAGCTAATGCCATTACCTTTACCAAAGATGGAAATGAATAGCGTTAATCTTTTTCAGATAAAGTAAATTTTAAATTTAAATAAACAGGCAACAGGCAGAAAAGCAGCAATTAAGGTTATCATTCCTTGTCTGCTTTACCAAGGGCGACAGGGGTGTCTTTCTAAAATAAACTCCGGTTATAATTATTTTCCGGAAAGCCGTAGATGATGGGTAAGTGGCAAAAGACAAAAAGGTAAGCCTATCAAACAAAGCACTAATATACAATACTTTACTTACATATTCAATACTAACCCACCCTAATTAATTTCTTATTAATACTTAAGTTGCTTAGTGTTTGGCAAGGCAAATTAATTGTTTAATGGATAGATAAATCCCATGTTTACTTTACTTATTCAGGTGCAAAAAATAAGTAGTACTACAAAAAATCTAAGTGTTTGTACTATTTATTTAAATTATTCTACCGCTTACTTTTATTTTAAACTGAAAAGAATACGTTAACATTATGGTCACCTTATTGGAAGCAATATTTAGTGATAGTAAAGTTATAAGCTTAAACAAAAAAGAATTGCACCAGCATTTGGCTTACCTCCATGAAATTATTCCTCAGGAACGCAGTAAAAAACGCGTATTAAAGTACCGCAACTGGCGAGCCCGGCTTTTCTGGCAACTAGTAAAAGTTAACCGGAAATAATACACTTAACTGCTTTTTAACTGAAGAAGAATACTCCTGCAATTTATTAAAGCTGAATACTAGCATTTTTATTTTTAATTGTAAGTATTTAACACTTAGAAGAAAACGAATTAATATTGCTATAATTAACCAATAAAGGAAAGCAGGCGATGCAGCATTTAGACCGGTATATATTGCAGGAACAATCTCTTGATACGTTGAGCCGAAATCAAATTGAAGCGGCTATAATTTATATTGATACCCACCTGAAAGATGAAGCAGATAGCCACCAGGTTATACGGTATTGTGCTTTAAAAGTAGAACTGATTAACCGAATAATGGCGCTGGATAAAAATAACCATCTTCTTATTTATTAACCTATCCGTTACTTCTTCCAGGCAGCTTTTCGCAAAATCATTGTTGTCATTTATTTTACCAATTGAAATTTAAATTCCTATAATACCATGCCTGAATTAGAATAAACATTTCTTTAAAGCGCTCGCCCAATGCCAAACTGATCACCGGCTTTTACAGCTTTGTGGTCGGTAAGATGCACTTCCACCATTTTTTCACTGGCTACATTGTTATAATCTTCGTCTTGCAGGGTCGTTAGAATTTTACGGGTTTTTACGTCGATTACTTCCCCGCTCGACGGGTAAGCATATTTACCGTCTAAACTAAAGGTAATCCAGCCGGGCATGTCTTGCAAGGGAATGGTGGTTAGCTGTTGGTAAGGTTTGATTGCGCTAAAAATGTGGAGTCGCATGTTATGCCCATCGGCTACCCATAATTCTTTTTCGTCCGGGGTAAGACCAATGCCGTGGCTGGGATTGCCGTGCCGACGAACCGGACCTTTGGTCCAGCCTTCTACCTCAATGCGGTTTATTAATTTACCCGTCTTTAGATCCCCTACTTCAAAACCAAGTAAACTATCTACGGTAGCATACACCAAAGTTTCGGCGCTGTTAATGGTAAAAGGGCGAATACCTTTGCCAAATGGGCCGATTTTTTTAACTACCGTGTGGGTGCGAGTATCCGCTACGTGCAGCAAAGGCGAGGCAATATCACCCATGTACACGTACTTGCCCGAAGGTCCGTAGATAGTATTATGCGCCCGGGCTACTACCGGTACTTTCTTAATAACATCACCAGTTTCGCAATCAACTACATTCCAAAAAGTATTTTCCAGGGAAGGCAGGTACATGGTTTTACCATCCGGCGAAATGGACATGCGGTCGGTTCCTCCTACGTAGGATTTTTCCCACACAATTTGTTCGGTGGTTAAATCTATTCGTTGCAGCGTTTGCAAGGTGCTCACGTAAATACTGTTAAGAGGCACACTTACGGCCACTCCTTTTACATTCATGGGCTTGCCATTTGCCCGCAAGCCTTTGGTTTTAATGCGTTTAACGAATTGGTGGTTATGATCAATATCGAAAACCAGAATGCCGTGACCGCCATAACCTAAATAATCCCGGATTCCGGGTACGGCCACGTATAAATAACGTCCCTGGTTGGGAGCTTTCACTACCGGTTTTAACTTAGGTAAAGGTTTCCAGGCACTAATTACAAGAAGTAATAAACTACAGCAACATAAAAGAAAAACAGAAACCTTGGCTCTCATATTGGTATATATTTTTAAGAAGAATAAATTTTATCGCTTCCTTAAATATACCATTCCAGAACAGATGATTATCTATTCTGAAGTCTTTTTTATATAAGCACCTGATTATTTAGAAATAATGATTGCGTTCAGAAGTATGAATGATGGTAATGGAATAATTTATTCTCAGGTTATTTCCTAATTTAAAAGAATACCATGCAGGATAAAAGTAAATCAGGGTTTAGAATAACATTTTACTCGAATTTTCTTACTTTTATAAAGTCTAACCTGAAAGCTATACTACTATGTGTGGACGAGCCTCTCAGACCAAAAAAAAAGTAAATAAAGAACATCGCTTTGCCCCGCAAATAAACCCGGCCAATCTGGAACCGGCTTATAATGTAGTACCTTCGCAAAATCTTCCGGTTATTACCAACCAGGCACCTGATCAATTGCAGTCTTTTACCTGGGGCATTCCTACCACCATTGAGGGTGAACAATTTTTTCTTTCTAATTCTAATTTGCGGAAGCTTTCTACCTGGGGCTATTACCTGGATTTATTTAAAAAAGGACAAACTTGCCTGGTATTAATTGATGGTTTTTACGAATGGGAAACAGTAGCCAAAGGCGGTAAGATTCCGTACCGCATTCAGTTGAAAAATCAGGATGTATTTGCGGTAGCCGGCTTATGGGACCAAGTGGCCGACCCGAAAACAGGTGAGCCCCGAAACTTTTTCAGCATAGTAACCCTCGATCCTAATGCCCTTATTAGTTCGATTCATTCGCGGATGCCGGCCATTTTACCTGCCGGTCAGGAAAATAACTGGTTGCGATATCATTCCCAAGTGCAGGAGTATACGGTGCAAATTAAATCTTTCCCAGCTATTGAAATGGAGGCTTATACCATTTCTAAAAAAATAGATATACCCGGCTATAACCAACCCGACGTATTAGAACCTTACACCTGGCCCAAGCAACTAAGTTTGTTTTAATGTAGCTAACCTGGATTCTGAAGTAAATTTAGTTATCTCCTAGCTTGGCCGTAGCCTCAGAAACCATTAACTGGAAGCAGGCCTCCTCTCCTATTGTAGCACCTTACTAATCACAAGTAAGAGGAATTATCATTCATTCCAGAAAGGTAAGATTAATTTTAAAGTCTACCCTTAACCTCAAACTTTTAGTAATTTTAGCGCTATCCAGTACTCTGCATCGAAATTTAAGGTAAGAGTTGAGTTCTCTTGCCATAGAAGTAAGATTTTATCTATCTTGCCTAGTGATAAACCTATTCGGGTAAATCTTAACTTCCGATCTTTCTTAAAATGAACAAAAACTACCGGGTAGTGATAACCGATTTTTTAAGCGATTCGCTTGAACCAGAAAAGAAAATTTTAGAAAATACAGCCGAAGTACTAGCCTTGAATGCACTCTCGGAAGAAGAGTTAATAGGAAAAATAGAAGAAGCAGATGCCCTAATTCTTTATCATTTGCTTACTCTTTCCAGGAGCACCCTTAACCGGCTTAAAAACTGTAAACTAATTGTTCGGGCTGGAGTAGGAATTGATAACGTGGATTATACATTAGCCCGTAGCATTGGTATTCCGGTTGTAAACATTCCGGATTACGGTTCCGAAGATGTGGCAGACACTGCTCTGGGTATGTTACTTTCGCTAACGCGGGGCATTCATTTTTTAAATTCCCGCCTGCGTTCTGGCCACGGCGAGTGGAGTTATACCCAGGGGCAACCACTTCGCCGCTTACGGGATAGTTCTCTGGGCATTGTAGGTTTAGGGCGAATTGGCACTGCAATGGCCTTACGCGCTAAATGTTTAGGTATGGAAGTAAGTTTTTATGATCCTTATAAACCAGATGGCTATGACAAAGCTTTGGGAATAAAACGAGCAGAAACCTTACAGGAATTGCTCCAAAAAGTTCGGGTGGTGAGTTTGCATTGTCCGTTAACCAAAGAAACGCATCATTTAATCAACGCAAATACCTTAGCCTTTATGGCACCGGGCTCTTACCTGATAAATACCGCCCGCGGAGCCGTAGTAGATACCCAAATTATTCCGGAAGCACTGGTAAGTGGTAAATTAGCTGGTGCTGCTTTGGACGTGTTAGAGCAAGAACCACCTACAATTAATGTGCTTATCCAGGCTTGGCAAGATCCACAACACTCGGCTCATCATCGCCTGATTCTTAATCCGCACGCGGCCTTTTACTCCGAAGAAGGTTTAGCCGAAATTAGGGTTAGAAGCGCGCAGGCATGCCTCCTGGCTCTTCAAGGTAAGCCCTTACGAAACGTGATCAACTAATAATCTGAAATGCTTTTTACTAAATTTAGCGGTAAAATGGCCGCTCCTGTAAATTCCGGGGGCCGTACAGGGGTACGGGTTCCCCCACTTCCAGCGCTCCCAAATCCGGTGCTTTGCCTTTAAAATCAGAATTTACATTAGGTAGTTTGATTCCGGCATCAACGGCTTTGCTCTTAGGTTTAAGTAAAAAATTGAAATCCGTAGCATGGTAAATTGCGTGCGGCTTGGTGGCATCGGGCGCCCGTAAATTCTGAAAAATGGCATAATCTAATTCTACTCCGTGGGTTTCCAATCCACTTGCCTTGGTAAGGCTAACTAAATTCGGGAAAGATTGAGCTTCTTTTACCGTTAGTGAATAATTCCAGAGTTGTTCTTTCGTGGGCGACACCCAGCGGTATTGGTCGGTGCTGGCGCGGTTAGGCCGGTAACCATTGTAATCTGAAGTAGAATAAGCGGTCGCGTTCGGGAAAATAACAATGGGCCTTTGCGGGGCATCGGTTCCTAAAAACAAATTATTCCGGAAATGCGCGTTCGAGAAAGTCTGCGGATTTACATTCTCCGAAATAAAGGTATTGTGGTACACCACCAATCCAGCCGGCTTCGACATAAATTTAAGCGCACACCCAGTAGGTATGTTATAGAGCACGTTGCGGATAAAATAGGCGGGCCCTCCAAAGATAGGCTGAGCACTTAAGCCGCACTGCGCGGCATTTACGCCTCGGTTACGCATTACCCGAATGTTATGCACTCCTCCATCCGCTTCGATAAAATCATCCACCATCAAGTGAATATCATTATTATAAATATCAATGGCTACGGCTTTTTGCAAAGAATCCGGAGTTCCGTAAGTAGAAACTGTAATGGCATCGTGGAAGTAAGCTACGGCATTGTGGCAAATAACGTGACCCGAGCCATATACTTTAATGGCAAAATAACTCTTTATAGGGGTAGGTGCGTAAAGACCCGGATTTGCCCAACCCACGAGGTGATGCCGATCGTCGCGGCCTAAGATAATATTATCCGCTAAATAAAAGTTTTTGGAACCGGCATATTCTGTTGTAAGGGCAATACCAACATCATCCAGCCGGCAATTCCGCACCGTTAGGTCAGAGGCGCCTAATACTTCCTTCTGGCCAGCAAAAAAAGCAATATCTGTATTGCGGATCGTTAAATTTTCAAAAATATGATGGGTGGTTGCCATTACATCAAAAAGCCGGTGAGCTCCGTCCCCATCAAAAATAGCATCACCATCGCCCGCCCCCCGAATAAGTATGGGTTTCTCGGCGGTTCCTTTCGCCGTTAAAGTATAAGTCCCATCAAACGGAATACCATGCGGTTCTACGTAATTCAACCGATCGGCTTTATACAAACCCGCGTGCACCAGAATAATGTCGCCGGGCTGCACTTTGCGCTCACTCACTACCGACCAATCTCCTAAACCTGAACCGTAGTAAGCAGCCTTTAATCCTAAAAAAGAAGGTTCCTGCTTGGGGCCTTTCCAATCGGGTGGGTACACGTGCAGCGTTCGCCCTCCGGTAAAAGCTTTAGGTTCGGTTCGGGTTTTTACTTTTACCACGTGCACTGCCTCTCCTTGTACTCCATCGGGATCCGCCATAGTTAACCGGCATTCATACTCGGAACCGGGTTCCAGATCCAGAATGCTGCCGGCAAATCCGTTGGGTACAGTATAATCCAGAAATTCTGTTTCTCGAATAACGCGTTCCCCTCCTATCCGCAGTAAAGGCAAAGCTTCCAGCCAGGTACTTGTTCCCACTTTTCGGAAAGAAACTTGCACTGTTGCATTTCGGTTGTCGTCGCCGGTGATAGACCAATCAAATCCTAGATTTAGCAAAGTAGGTGGCTCCGCGGTTAGTTTACCAGGACGCACGGCATTTTCTGCTTTTACCAAAACAGGAAATAAGAGCAAAAGGCTTAAACCCACAACATAACGGTAAGACTTAAGGTTAATACTAGCTAAGAAAACAAGAATTTTCTTCATGGTAGGTGCGCGTGCTATAACTGGCAGTTAGAGTTAGAAGTAAACGTTGCTATTTACTAATTGCTGCTGGCAGATTTCAGAATCTCCGTAATTTAAGAAAATGTCTGATTGTAGAAACGATATTCCTAAAATTAACCTGCGGCTAAGTACAACTGCTTTTGTTCCTGAAGAAATTTACTTTAATTCAGGTAAAGAAAACTTGTTTTAGAAAGCCAGTTACAGAAAAATATTTCTCATTGATTGTCACTACAATTAAACGACTATTTTAAGGCATTTCTTTCCTTTTAAAAAGAAACTATAAAGCCCTAATGAATACAAAGAATGCGGATATAAAAGCCTATGCAAGAAGGCAAAAACCTTGGTATAAGGAAATAGATTATTTAAAAGAGAGAACGAAAAAATATTATACGTTCTCTTTTTTAATATAGGATGCTTTTCTACCTGTTGGTTAAAAAAAGCCAAAGTCTTTACGCTAACCAGCAGAAAAGCAAGAAAATTATTTAAATGAAATTAAGCCTCTGGTTGGTTTTGGGTAGTAAGCAATAAAACTTAATTACAAGGTAACCAGTTTTTAAAATCGGTATAATTAATTACTGATTAAATCAGAACCAAATTACCATTAAAGTAAAATAGGGAAGTATTTAAAATAAATTCTGTAATGAGACGAGCTTAGTGAACGGCTTTCTCGGCAACCTTCCGGTACTTTAAGGCAAGCACCAGCCAGGTAGAAGAAATGATAAAACCGCCAATAGAGATGGCAAGTATGGCTAATGGATTCATAAAAGAATTGATTAAGCGTAAAGAACTTAGTATAAATGCAAATAAAATTGTTGCTGTTTTGCTGCTCGGAGTAAACCTTAAATCAGGTGCTTTAAAAATTGCAACACTTCCCGGGAAGCCTGGTTGAACTCATTTGAGTTCTGCTCTTTTAAAATGGGCTGCTTATTCGTTAAATTTTCAGCTAAAACGCTTAACTGCTGTGATAATGTCTGGTATTCTTCTTCTTTTAAAGTAGAGTAAACTTTTGCTTCCATGTACGTAAACTTTTTATACCCACTCTATATCTAAAACCAGGCTAATTCATTTAAATATTTAGTAAATTAGATAAACAACACTTCTTGCAAGACCAACCCAACAAAATGCTCGTTTAACTAAAATAAGAGTTTTTCGCCGATTAAAACCAAATGAACCCAATTAGAAATTTTAAGAGTAAATAAAAAGCTCCTGCCAATAGCAGGAGCTTTTCTATATTAACAATAAGGGAAATAAATTTAACAGTATAACAATTATTTTTGCTTCCTGTTTTAACTACTTAGCAAACAGTAAATCCATCTTAATTTTTCTATTCACTTTAACCAGCATATACATTAAAACGACCATAATACGTTTTAGAATTATAAATTTTATAACGGATTTAAGTTTTTATATGCATATATTAATAAATAATTAAGCTACACTTTTGTTTAAATTGCAATACTTAAATTGATTGTGGATAATTAAAAGCCTTATTTTTATTTTTTTTTGTATTATTTTGATTAACTTTGTTATACTCCAATCCGCTTTAGAACCTACTTATGTATAGTTGTATGAATGATTTATACACATTTCAATTTTTAATTATAGCTAAAAATGACAACTGCTATTTCTAAAGTTAGTTTTATTAAAAAGCCTTATATCGAAATAGAATATATTGCCGAACAGGAATGGCTATATATAAACTGGAAGGGTAAGATTAACGATGAAATGGGAATGATTGGCTGCGAAGATATACTTTTAGCTTTACATAAGTATCCCGTAAAAAAAATTATAAACGATAACCGACATGTGTTTGGCAGTTGGGCCGATGGAATTAACAACTGGTTAATAAATAGTTGGTTTCCCCGCTTTTTGGGAGCCGGCTGCTTTTTTATGGCTTGGGTACAATCTCCCTGCTCCGAAAGTCAGGCTTCATTAGAACAAGCTCTTAAATACGATATCCCTAATATTACTATTTTGGTTTTCGATGATATTGAAACAGCCACTTCCTGGCTAAAAGAAATTTAATTTTACTTTTTCTAACTGCCAAATTAAGTAAATACTTTTCTGTAAAACCAACCTTTCTTCAATTTTAGAAGCTTTTCAATATTTTCTTCGCTTTAAGCATTATTGAGCTTCTATACTTTATCCTGCTATAGTTATATTTCTATTTAAAAGATTAGTAGTATAATAAATTTAAAACTTTCCCGAGTAAAGTATTGATAATTGTACTTACGCAATAATTCACCCGCTTCATTACATTTTACTGTAGTAAGTAATCCCTTAAAGCTTCCTACAATTAAAAGTAAGTTTTAAGAAAATTACTTAAATAAGATTTAGTACCCTTGTACTTAGCTTACCTTTTGATTGACACGTGTTTAATTTTACAATTTTTTATTGAAGATTGAATATAGGAATTTCTATTTCAATTCATATAATTGCAGCTTTATACTAGTTACCCAAGGTAAAGCACTTTCTACTGCATGTATGTTATACGATTTAGCATCAGAATTTTTGTTTTACTGTAACCGTAAATTTGCTCTCGTTAAAACTATTGGTATTTCTACTTACCAGTTATTGAATTTAAACAATTGCTGTTTAAAGCTATTCATAGGAAGGAAAAAGGCGCAAGTAGCAAATTATTAAATATTCATTTACTGTATAAGCGGTTGGTATTAAGTAATTTACAAGCGCAATTACTATATTAAATATAAATAATCACTTTTGGTCAGGTACTTAGTTACACACGGCATAATAATACTACATGAAAAAAAGCTTTACCTTATTCTCTTTTTTACTTATTTCCATTTCCCTGCTAGCGCAGAACAGTAGTATAAAAGGGCGGGTAATGGCGAATGGGGAGCCGTTGGCTTATGCCTCCGTAGGAGTAATGGGTACTAGGCTCGGGGCTACTTCCAACGATAAAGGTTATTACGAAATCAAAAATATACCTCCCGGCTCTATTGAAGTGGGTGCCTCCAGTATTGGCTACCAATCCCAAAAAGCTTCGGCTAACTTAACTCCCGGATCAACTATCACCATTAATTTTATCTTAAAAGAAATAACCTCAAAGCTGGAGGAGATTGTAGTTACCGGCGTTACGCGCGCCACCGAAGTTAAAAAAAGTCCCATCCCAATAGCTACTATCTCCAAAAAGGAAATAAACATTAATGTAAATTCAAATATTATAGATGCTATTGTTAAAGGCGTTCCGGGGGTAAGTGCTACCACTACGGGCCCTAATATTTCGAAGCCATTTATCCGTGGATTAGGTTATAACCGGGTGTTAAATATGTACGATGGTATCCGGCAGGAAGGCCAGCAATGGGGCGATGAACACGGTACCGAAGTAGACCAATATGGAATTGACCGGGCCGAAGTAGTAAAAGGACCGGCTAGTCTTACATACGGATCGGATGCTTTAGCGGGCGTCATTAACATGATTCCGGCTATACCAAAAGGAGTAGATGGCAAGCTAAAAGGCGATTTATTAACGGATTTTCATAGCAATAATGGGTTAATTGGTACTTCGTTAGGCATTTCGTACAACAAAAGCGATTGGAAATTTTATTTACGGGGCACCCAAAAAAGAGCGCATAACTACCAGAACCCCGTTGATGGTTGGGTGTATGGCAGTGCCTACCGCGAATACAATTTAAGCGGAACCGCCAGGGTAGATAAAACCTGGGGCTTTTCACAAATATCAACCACCTTATACGACAACCTGCAAGAAATTCCGGATGGCAGCCGCGATTCATTAAGTCGCAAGTTTACCAAACCTATTAGGGAGGGCAACGAGGATGAAATAAAGAATCGACCCATTGTACCAGATAATGAATTAAAAACCTACGCTATCGGCAATCTGCATCAGGCTATTCAACATTACCGGGTTTACACGCATAACCAGTTCATTATTGGCCAGGGGAATATTAATGCTACTTTCGGGTTTCAGCAAAGCCGGCGCCGCGAATTCTTGTTTCCTACTCTGCCCGATAAAGCCGCTCTATTTTTGGTTTTAAATACTTTTAACTATGATGTGCACTACAACTTACCCACCTGGAATGGCTTAGAAACTACCTTGGGCGTAAACGGTATGTATCAAACAAACCAAAATAAAGATGCTACCAATTTTCCCATTCCGGATTATGACTTGTTTGATGTAGGCACTTTTGTGTTTACTAAACGTACTTTAGGTAAGTTTGATGTATCGGGGGGCATTCGGTACGATACCCGCCATTTAACCTGGAATGATTTTTACACCGGTACTAATGCAACTGGTTTCGGCCAAAAGGTGAATGCCCAAGAGCCTGGAGCCTATTTGCAATTCCCGGAATTTACGCATCAATACCACGGTATTTCGGGTAGCTTGGGTGCTACTTATAATTTATCAGATCAAATTTTACTAAAGGCCAATCTAGCGCGTGGCTATCGTTCGCCTAATATAAATGAGGTAGGTTCTAACGGTTTAGACCCTGGTGCGCACATTCGGTACCAGGGCAATCGGGAATTTAAACCAGAATTTAACTTTCAGAAAGATATTAGCTTTTTGGCTTACCTGAAAAACCTGGATATCAGCGTGGAATTGTTTGATAACCGCATATCCAACTATATTTTCCAGGCCCGCTTAAGTGATGATCAAGGGCAACCCATTGTAGATGACCAAGGTAATCTTACCTATAAATACCAACAATCTAAAGCCCAACTTTACGGCGGCGAATTTACTTTAAACCTGCACCCGGAATCGGTGCCTTGGCTAAACTTTAACAACAGTTTAGCTTACGTAAACGGAATTAATAAAAATAGTAAACTTCGCGAAACGTACGGCGATGCAGCTAAATACTTACCTTTTATATTGCCCTTGCATTACCGCTCGGAGATTCGCGGAACTTTACGGAAATCCGTTGGCGCTTACACCGGCATTTACGCCCGCCTGGAATTAGATGCTTACGGCAGGCAAAACAAAATTTATGCAGTAGATAACACCGAAACGCCTACTTCCGGCTATGTACTTTTTAATACGGGGGTAGGAACCAATGTAAAACAAAAATCCGGACGAGTATTTTGCCAGCTTTTCTTTCAGGTGAATAATTTATTTGATAAAGCGTACCAATCGCACTTAAACCGGCTTAAATATTTTGAATATTTTCAGGCTTCTCCTAATAATCACCGGGGAATATACAACATGGGCCGAAACTTCAGCGCCAAGGTTATTATTCCTTTTTAATTTTGTGGTAAACTATTCAAATTGCCAGAATAGCTTACCACATTGTATCAAAATAAGCTTACAGGAATAATACCGCCATAATAAATTAAATGCCTAATCAGACTTAAATACACTCTAATTTTTAACTTTAAAATGTGGCTGATTTCTTTAGATTATTTTGGTAGAGCAAATGTAAACGAATATTTAAGCCCAAGTTAACGTGCGTTTGCTATAAGAACTGAACTATACAAAGAATAAATAAGAAAGATGAAATTATTTTCTTTAGTTTCTTGATGTTTATCTAGTCATCATGTAAGAATCTAACCAGTTAGTAACCGATTAGATTCTTGCAAAATGAGGAATAAAAGGAACAGGAGCTTCCATTTTATTCTATACTTATCTTTATCTCGTAGGCACGTTAAATAAGTAATACACTTGTTCGCTGGAAAACTATTTAGTAAATTTTTCACTCCGTAAAGTTCTTAACTGATAGAAAACGGATCTGGACTTACTTTTTTCTCTAAAATTAGTTCGAAATTATAATCCAAAGCAGCTCAATTGAATTCGGTAAATAAAGAACTAGTTCGATAATAGTTTTTTATTCTCCACCAGATAAAGAAACTTTAAATATTCTAGAGTTTCTTTTGCTGCTCCTTTGCAAATTCGGCTACCTCTAACATGGGGGCAACCCAAAGATCTTTTTCGCGCTTTTTTAAGTATTGTAACAATTGGTGATGGGCTGATAACGAAACATTTAGACTGTGCTCGCCTCCTACTCCATGAAATAAAAACACCAATAAACCTTGTTTAGCTTCGGCTTGCTTTACTAAATTTATCAGCTCCTCGCCCGTTTGACCATTTACCATGTAGCAATTAATATTGTATAAATCTATTTTATCAATTGTCGGCATGGCAGGACTCACTCCTCGGGCCCCAATAAAAGCATCTTTCAAACCATCTAAATAAGGCGTGTTATTAATCTTTGTGTCGCCGCACGGATAAGCAAAAGTTCTTTTAACCTTACCGTCTATGGCGTACAGCAGAGTATTCATTGTTCGGATTTCATCGGTCATCCGGCGTATTGAATAATTATTTAAATCAGCATCGGGTTTTACAAATTCTCTCCCGGGCAAACTACCCGTGCAAGGGTGATTAATGGTATGATTGGCCAATTCATGACCTTTTGCTGCCGCTACCCGCCATTTAGGAATTTGGGCCTGCAATCCGCCAAAATAATCCGAAATGTAAAACGTACCCTTTAAACCCAGTGAATCCAGAGCAGGAATAACCCGGTTTACATGCGTATTCAGGCCATCATCGTAGGTTAAAACCACAGCGCATTTTTTTCCTTTCCAAGATGTTTTATTTTGAGCTTGAATAACCGTAGTAAACGTAATGTATAGCAGAAATAAAAAAGTAAGCTGTTTTTTCATATAACTTGATTTTGGGATTTGAATTTAGGAAATGGACCAACTTTCAGTTTTTAATTTATAAAGTTGTAAGACAAAGTTTTTAGGCAGATTTTAATTTGCTTTGTTTCATCTCAAATAAAACTGCCGGTAAGTTATTACCCATACCCATTACTATGGTTAGTGGCATTAAAATACTGAATAACTAGTTTACTATAACACGGTTATTTTGTTTGCCTTTAGAAATGGATAGAAACCCACATTAACAACCAAATACCTTATCGCTTTAATTTATTATTTAGGTAGCGCCAAACTCCTGGCAACTATATCCCCTCTTCTATCCGTCTTGTTAGTAAATTTTAATTCTGCTATTAAACCACTAAAGCCATGTTGAGTTTAAAAGATTTTAACCATTTAACCCATTTAGAAAAAATGGTATATCTAAAAAAATGGGGAACATATCTGGCTGTTCGCCGAACAAATGTATTTGAAATTAAACTCTATTATGTGCATGATTTCTTCGTGGAACTGTATTGCCGGCCGCAGTATAGTACTTGTGATTACATCGGCAACTTTCAGAATATTTCGATGCTGGAGCCTTATTTAAATAAAATAAAATTAGATATAAATTACTAGCCTAGCGCCTTGTTCAAACATATCCAGGTTTCATTTAGCTCCTTTATTTTATAAAATCAGAAGTTAAAGTTAAGAGCTAAAATAAAGCCGATTAAATCCTCCCTCCGTTTTTTTACGTACCCTTTGCACCTGCTTATTTTCTTATGGTTGTTCTATTGCTAAGTAGTGTAAAGTAATTCGACGAAGGCTAATGATAAATTTTATAAAACACGGGTAAAAAGTTTTGCTATGTACCGTTCGCAACTTAGTCTGGCATAATATTTATAATTATATATATAAATAATAATCAATACTATATGCTAAGATCTTTACTCACTTTTACTCTGATTATCGTAGTTATTGCAAGTTCTCAAAAAAAGGAAGACAAAGACTTTCTATTTATTTAACTCTCTACCCTATTACACTTAGTTTGTTATGAATCTATACGAATTTTTTAGTAACGATCACTATCGGCGGGCGGAGTTGGCTTTTACGCAGGGCACCTTAATTGTAGTTCGTGGTAGCGGGGCTTATCGCATATATCTCTACACCATCGGGAAATTTTTTGCGGAAGTCTGGTGCCGGATAGAGGACAACGAAGTGGATTTAGTAAGAGGCTTTAAATCGCTGGACTTGCTGGAACCTTACTTAGAATTAATAGACTTATCAGAAATTACAGGTTAAACGCTATGAATGGTCAACAATGGGTAGTAGCCGTAATCATAATGGCCTGGGTCGTCTGGGTAAGTATTGAATGGTTCAAGCAACGGTGGACGCAGAAATCGAATAGCCGGCGTAAATTTAAAATTTAGGAAACTTGTAAATACAAGCCCTATCCGCAGGTTTCCGAATTACGAATACTAACCTGCATTTACTTTTTTTGTAATGATTTACTTTACTATTTAGAAAAGCCACCTGCTTGGTGGCTTTTGTTTTGGCCCAAACATATTAATTTTAGTTGCGCTACGTTTGTAATTAACTGAACTTAATTATTTAATTGGCAGCTATAAGATGAACAGGAAAAAGAGCTTTTATTGGTTAAACCTTCAAAAAACAAATGAATAGACAAAAAACAGGTAATGAAAAATTGTGACTTAGCATTACTTATTTCTATCGCTTTGTCTTATATTTATTATGTTTGATTTTCAGTAAAAAATATAAGCAAAAAAGCACTTTAAAAGAATTTAAGGTGGTAAGAGCTAAACAATATTTTTAACAGCCTGTTTACCGTGAACAGCACGAATTTTTAAATTAACGATCTTAATAAATTTTTAATCTGGTATTTAGTTTCTTTGCCTGATTAAGGTAATTTACTATTACAACTATGGGACTTTTTGACACTGTACTCAAACCAACGCAACCCACTATTACCTATATTCCTAAATCTGAACCCGAAGCCTGGTTGGCCATTATGTTTAGCTGCATGGCGGTTGATGATGATATTTCGGAGGCGGAAACGAATAAACTTTCTCAAATAATGGTTGCCAAAACTCTTTTCCATAACATAGATAAGGTGGCGCTCTACGAAAAAGTTATGACTTTGCAATTGCAACTAGGTAGTAAAGAACTGATTGACCGAAGCGTAGAGAAAGTAGCGGAAGAAAATAAGCCAACGTTGTTTGCTTTAATTGTGGAGCTCCTGTTAGCCGACGGAATTTTAGCCGATAAAGAAAAAGAAATTACGGATTATTTAGCCAGTGCTTTGGATTTAGAAGAGAACGTAGCCAGAAAAATAATAGAAGTTATATTAATTAAGAATAAAGATAATATTCAACTGTAAGGCACCCGCTTATTTTAAAACTTTTAAAACCTAACCTGCCGGATTTTATCTAAAAGTCGAGTTAATAACAATTTCCAGTACTTCGCAAATTTGGCAACTTTAACCTGAAAAGCACTTGCTTCATTTTTATATTGTAAGTAGTCAAATTAAAATTGGGGCACTAAAACAACAATAACTGCCAAATACCCTTCATTTAGGTTAAGTAATTAAAGGACTAAATAGATTTAAGAGACTTTTATTAAATCTGGGCGATGCGGCATTATGGAGAGGTTGTTGGGGAACCTTATTATAAAATTAAATTTAAGGGAATTCTTGCCAGCTATTATATTTCTGTGCTTTCATTACTGGCCATTCTCGATAATAAAGCGGGAACTCTTATTCTAACACCAAAAATTCTAAAAGAAAATGTTCTTGCCCAAAAGTTTTTGGATTATTCCTATTATTATTTTATAACATTTTCATTGATTTTTATCTTGAAGTGGATTTCATCCGTTCCGATAAACAAAAATATGCCGCCTGATAAGTTCAAATCTCTTAAGAACAAATCAATCCTCTTCTTTTTGATAGGAGTATTCTTACTATTACTAATTCTCTGGACAATAGACACCTTTCTTCCGCCTTTCTATTCCTAGTTATTGGTATTTAATTGTATGTCTGCTAACAAGAATGCTTAAATAATATAAATGTAAGCTTCCCGTTTTTAGAACTGGTTACAATTATAAATTCTAATTAAGGTGATACTACTTTACTAAGCTGCTTTTTTCTAGCATATTCAACGGGAGCCATTCCATTCAAAGCATCATGTGGTCTTTTATGGTTGTAATCCTCGAGCCAAGTCGCCGTAATTTCTCTTACTTCCTCCAGGTTTTCAAATAAGTAAGCATTAAGTACATTTCGGCGGAAGGTACCGTTAAACCGTTCTACAAAGGCGTTTTGCGTTGGCTTGCCGGGTTGAATATATTTAAATTCTATCCCTTGGACCTGACTCCATTCCTTCATTAAGCTAGCCACAAACTCTGGTCCGTTATCCATTCGGATCTGTTTTGGTTTTTCTCTTCGCTTTAATAGGTGATTCAGTACCCAAACTACCCGGTTGCTTTTCAAAGAAAAGTCCACTTCAATATGCAAGATTTCCCGGTTATAATCATCTAGCACATGGAAAGAGCGGAACTTTCGCCCGTTCAGCAAAGCATCACTCATAAAATCAATCGACCAAGTATAGTTCAATGTCTGCGGTACTTGCAGGGGCTGTTGGATGCGGGCGGGTAGACGCTTTTTCGCTTTACGACGCAGGTTTAAACCCAAAGCGGTGTAGATGCGATAAACCCGTTTATGATTCCAAAGATGGCCTTCTTTACGTAACCGTACATAGACCTTCCAAAAACCTTCTCGGGGATGCTGCTCGGCTTTCTGCCGTAAAGCTTCTTCCACCGGTTGGTCCTCTTTAACAGCTTGATAATAGTAAACCGACTTGCTTAAGCTCAATACCCGGCACGCCCTGCTGATGCCGGCTTGTGGTTGCTGGTAAACCTCTTCCACCAGCTGTCGCTTTTGGCAGGGCTTCAAAGCTTTTTTTCGATGATCTCCTTCGCTAATTTTAAGTCTAAGGCTAGTTCCGCATACATGGCTTTCAACCGCCGGTTCTCTTCTTCTAAATCCTTGAGCCGCTTCAGCTCGGTCGCATCCATACCGTTGTAACGTTGCCGCCATTTGTAAAAAGCCGCTTGACTCACTCCATGCTCTCGGCTAATCTCGGCCGCACTTTTACCATCCTCAAATTCCTTGAGAATTTTAGCAATTTGTTGGGGACTAAAGATCTTTCTTTTCATAAGTACTGTTCTAAGTTAAGTTTTTTCCTCTTCCTGAACAGTTCTATTTTTGGGGAAGCTTACATCAAAACTAATACTTAGACTATTCCAACTTAAAGCAAATTAAAATTTGCCCTGTCCTAAGACCTCAGTATAATAAAAATTTTATAGTGTTACGGAATTAGGTAGATCATTAAGAAACTTCCAGTAAGATTCTTTCCTCTTTTATTTGTTGTAACTCTTGCTGCAGGTTTAGTATGGTAGCCTTTAAAGACCAGATTCGCATACAGCCCAACCTTTTCAAATTTGATACTTCGGCTTCCGTTAACTTTATGGCTTCTTTATTGGTAACGGGCAAGCGTTTACGTACCGCCCGATATTCCACCTTTAAGCTTTTTAATTTCCTTTTTTTAACGATAATAATACCCGCATGCTCCGGAATTAAGTCAAGGCAATTTTTAAGTTGTTCCGGAATGGCAAACCATAATTCTTTTATGCGTTTAGATTGATGCGCGTGCGCTTTTTCCACATCTTTTTTTAAATCGGCTTTGCTGCGTTTTATCTCTACTTCAATGGCGTAATTAGCTTTGGTTAAGATTAATAAATCACATTCGTGCAGTTTCATGCCCCAGCTTATGTTGGGTACTATAACATGTCGCCGCACGTCCCAAAGCTTTGCCACCGCCGTTTCCATTTCGCACAAGGTAGGTAAAGGTTGTTTTTCCGTTTTCATTATTTTCTCTCTAGATCTCCGCTTCATCTAACTTTAGTACTTATCTGCCTTGTTTTAGAAACTAATTTATTAAGTTTTTACTTATTGTAACTGTTCTAAGCCTTGCCTTACAAAAATGTAGTTAATTTTTGTAATTGGTTAGAACATAAAACAGTACCTATATACTTTACAAACTATATAATGGCATCTTTCTTGTACATTATTCAGAAATATTAAACTTAGCTCACTTGTCAAGTTGCCTATTTTACAGAAAGGAAGGTTTAGAAATCAACCTTTTTGAAACCATATGAAGTATATAAAACAATTAGATAGCTTGCGTGCTTTAGCTATTTTCACCGTAATTATTGTTCATTGGTTTCCCAAAGACAGTTTTTGGTATAGATTATCGGAATTAATTAACGCCCCCACTATTTTCTTTACTCTAAGTGGTTTTTTAATAACCAATATTCTACTAAAAGAAAGGAAGAAAGCAGAAATTCTGGAAACGAATAAACTAACTTTAATCAAAAACTTCTTAATAAAGCGTGGATTAAGATTGTTTCCCGCTTATTTTCTTGTTCTTGGCATTTACTACTTTTTTCCTCTTATTACCAAGGATATTATTGATTTTAAATACTTTGTTACCTTCACTACTAATATTTACATCTATAAAATTCAACAATGGCCAGCTTTAGCCCATTTGTGGTCGATGTCAGTGGAGGAACAATTTTACCTGGTTTGGCCTTGGATAATCCTTTTTACCAGCAGAAAATACCTGTTACCTATAATAGTAACCAGCATTATAGTAGGTCTTAATGCTCAATATATACTTTCTAAGAATGATTTTTCGAGTGTTTTAACCTTGTACTGCTTAGATGCATTAGCTATGGGAGCATTACTTTCCTGGTTTGTAGTAATGTACCCGCAACGATTAAAACAGGCATATAAAATTTCAGTTTGGCTTGCTATAGCAAGTTTTAGTTTAATCATTTGCTACAATACTTTTCACTTTTTTCATTTAGTAAATGTTCAATTCCTGGTATCAATTTTAACCATTTGGACAATACTGTTTTTTATTCAAAGAAAAGAAGACAAACCCTATCTGCTCCGGTTTTTATTAGATAACAAAATTTTAATGGCTCTGGGTAAAATAAGTTATGGCCTTTACTTATACCACTTTCTCATTCCTTATTATACTTATCCCTGGTTCCACAAGTTAAATGTGCTATTACATTTCCCTGATTTTATCGTTAACAATACATACATGTGGATAGCAGAAAACTTTCTCCTTTTACTAGTGGTAGCGTTGGCTTCTTATAAGTTTATTGAAATGCCATTCCTGCAATTAAAAAAATACTTTGAACCTACCCGTTTACCTCAGCCCGTTTCCTTAGTAGTTGTAGCTAAACAAAAAGACTTATCATCCGAGCCAGTATTCCTTTAAAGTTGAATATTATAGCTACCTGTTAAAACAAATTTATACGTTTCTGATACTTGCAAAATAATAAAACACAGAAGCTGTATAGCCTCCAACTTTATCTAGCATAGCACTTCTTTAGGTTTTTACCAGAAGTATTTCGACCCTATTACAACTACTAAACAGCGTCACAATTAAGATTCTTACTTGCAAAATAATTTATTTTTTAAATGTTCTAAGCAATAATTTAAAGCCCTTAGAAATTAAAACGAACCCGTTGCATTAACCGAAATCAATTCGTTATTAGCATTTGAATAAATACCTTTGCGCCCGATTTAGCAAATTTTATTTTTATGCGAAAGGTAGTAATCGGTTTATTATTTGCCATGTTGTGGGCTTCGGCATCGGTGGCTACTAAAATTGGCGTAGTGCAGGTGCACCCACTAATTCTGGCAAATATTCGTTTTTTTATTGCGGGCGGATTAATGCTGCTTTATGCTTATGGGTTCCGGCTAGGTAAAAACCCTCACCCTAAAGGAGTAGAATGGAAGCATTTACTTATTTTTTCGCTGCTGAATACTACTATTTATTTGGGAGCATTTGTACTGGCCTTAAAAGAAGTATCTGCCGGTATAGGCAGTTTATCTGTCGCTACTAATCCGCTTTTTATCACGCTACTCTCGGCCGTTTGGCTCCGTCGGCCCTTGCAACTTCGGGAAGGTTTTGGCATTTTAATGGGATTGGCAGGTGTGGCTTTAGCTACGTATCCTTTACTGCAAAACAGTTATGCTACTCTCCAGGGTTTACTTATTCTATTAACGGGCATGGTTTCGGTGTCGGCGGCAACGGTTTATTACGCCCAGGTAAAATGGAAATTATCCAGTTTAGTAATTAATGGTTGGCAGGTTTTACTTGGTGGTTTATGCTTGTTGCCCTTTACGCTTTACTTCACTAATTTAGAAAGTGCGCACTTTAATGCTAATTTCTGGGGCGCCGTTTTCTGGCTAATAGGTCCGGTTTCGATTATATCCTTACAGCTTTGGTTTTACCTCGTAAAACAGGATGCGGTACAAGCTTCGCTATGGTTGTTTATGTGTCCTATTTTCGGTTTCTTTTATTCTTATACTTTACTCGGAGAACCCATTACTACTTATACGTATGCCGGTACTGCTTTGGTAATTGCCGGTTTGTATTTGGCTCAACGCGAAAAATTAAAACAAAAGCAATAGCTGGCAACTCGCATTATTTTCTATAAGGTTTAGCCGAAGTTTGGTTAATCTGGCTGAACCCTTACTTCCAATTATCCGTTCTTCATTTCTGCCGGTTAGTTCCTTCCAAGATGACAAAAGTAAAAGAAGTAGGCATCATCAAACTATTGTTCCCGCAAGTTTTCGACCTTCCTGTTTTCAATACCTACCGGGTTGGCTTCTTTATAATATCCTCTTAAGTTAATTTGTAAATACTACCTGGTAGTAGAGCTATCCGTTATGGTTTGTCCCAGAGTGCTAAAACTATAAAGAAAAGGATAGGTAAAAAGTGACAAAACCCTTTTAATAAATTAGAATTATCAGAATACTAAAATGAAATAATATAAATCACTCAAGTATTAAACTAATTCTTTGTTGCTAAGGAACTAACGGCTTTTTAATCAGCTTATCCCCAATTCTTCGGCAACATTTTACTAAGCACTCATATTTTATTCTCTTCAGGTAAACTTTCCTTAGTACAATTTTTTGAAAAAATTTATATTGAGTACTTAAAGGTGTAACGCCGCAAGCTTTTAGATTTTCTAAGTTTATAATTGCTAATTTTTCTATTACTTTGAATCTGAAAACTATTTCTACAACAGACTTCGCCAGATAGTCTTGAAAATTTACTAAAATGAAGAAAAATTGGCTTTTACTTTATTGCTTGCTTTACTTTTCTCCCTTATTCGCTCAAAACAAAAATTCTAAAAATCAGGCTTTGCCCCGACCCAAATTGGTGGTAGGCATTATGGTAGACCAGATGCGTTGGGATTATTTGTACCGGTATTACGACCGCTACCAACCCGATGGTTTTAAGCGTATGTTAAACGAAGGTTTTAGCTGCGAAAACACCTACATTCCATATATTCCTACTATTACCGCCGTAGGACATAGTACCGTTTATACCGGCTCAGTACCGGCTTTTCATGGCATTACCGGCAACGATTTTACGATTCAGGCAACGGGCAAAAACATGTATTGTACCGAAGACCCAACGGTGCAAACGGTAGGCAGCACGTCTACAGCGGGAAAAATGTCGCCGCGTAATTTACTGGTGAGTACCATTACCGACGAGCTAAGGCTGGCAACTAATTTCCGTTCTAAAGTTATTGGTGTTGCCTTAAAAGACCGGGGCGGAATATTACCCGCTGGCCATTCTGCTAATGCTGCTTATTGGTTCGATGATGCTACCGGAAATTGGATAACCAGTACCTATTACATGGCAGATTTGCCGGCCTGGGTAAAACAATTTAACGCGCAGAAGTTGCCAGAAAAATACCTGAAACAAGATTGGAATACCTTATATAATAGTAGCACCTACGTCCAAAGTACCCCGGATGACACCCCGTACGAAGGCAAATTTAGCGGAACAACAGCTCCTACTCTACCGGTAAAAACATCGGGCATGTTTAGTAAGGATTATGGCATCATTCGCTCTACGCCGTATGGCAATACGCTTACTTTAGATATGGCCAGAACTGCCATAGAAAACGAGAAATTAGGCCAGGGCGAGGTTACCGACTTCTTAGCGGTTAGCTGTTCCTCCCCGGATTACATTGGTCATAGATTTGGAGTGAATGCTATCGAAACCGAAGATACCTATTTACGCCTGGATAAAGATTTAGCAAATTTCTTTAAATACCTCGACGGCAAAGTAGGCAAAGGCAATTATACGGTATTCCTGACGGCTGACCATGCGGCGGCGCATAATCCTAAATTTTTGCAGGACCATAAAATTCCCGCTGGCTCCTGGCCCAGTTCCGCTTTAGAAGCCGAATTGAATAAGCAATTAGAAGGTAAGTACAAGGTAAAAGGCTTGATTTTAGGTTTTGATAATTTTCAGGTTAACTTAAATAATCCGGCGATTGCGCAAAACAAATTAAACGAGAGTGCCATCAAACAGGATTGTATAGATTTTCTGAAAGGCAAACCCGGCCTTGCCTACGTACTTGATTTAAATAAAGTGCAGGAAAGTACGGTTCCGGCCATCCTGCGCGATAGAATAATTAACGGGTATAATGCCGACCGTAGCGGCGCCATTCAAATAATTTTACAACCGGCCTGGTTACCGGGCTATACTACGGGTACCGGCCACGGTGCCTGGAATGCCTATGATGCCCACATTCCTTTGGTGTGGATGGGTTGGGGAATTCAGGCCGGTAAAACCAACGCTGTTACGCATATGACCGATATTGCGGCTACTTTAGCCGCCTTGTTGCATATTCAGGAACCTAATGGCAACGTTGGCCAGCCTATTACTCAGGTTTTAAAGTAAATGTAACCTGTATAAACATAAAATCAGAAATTCTAATTTAATGTTTAATAGCGGGATAAAACAAGAACCACTGTTTAGCAGTGGTTCTTGCGTTTTAGGGTATTAGCAATTCAAAAATTTTCGATTTACTCCTCTCTCGTATTTTTCCCGTATTCCCAGATTTTTACAGAATTAAACCCGTACTTGGCAAAAACTCTGGTCTGATGAAAATTTTAATAATTGAAGATGAGCCTGACATGTTGGATAATCTGGTGCGTTCGTTGCAAAAAGAAAAATACCTGACTGAAACGGCTACTACTTTGGAAGAAGCCTTGGATAAAGTAGGAGTTTACGAATACGACTGTATTTTACTGGATATTAACCTGCCCGATGGGAACGGACTTACCATTTTAGAAGAATTAAAGAAACAGCAAAAAGCCCAAGGCGTGATCATAGTTTCTGCCAGAAATTCTTTAGACGATAAAGTTGCCGGTCTGGAGCTAGGTGCCGATGATTACTTAGCCAAGCCTTTTCACATGGCCGAACTACATGCGCGGGTAAAGTCAATTTTGCGGCGCCGGAAATTTGCCGGTAATAATATCCTTTCCGTTGAAAACGTACAAATTGACCCGGATAAACACCAGGTGTGGGTTGCCGACGAAGAACTAATCTTAAACCGCAAAGAATTTGATATTTTGTTGTACCTGGTAACTAATAAAGAACGCCTGGTGAGTAAAACAGCTTTAGCCGAACACGTATGGGGCGATAACATTGACGAAGCTGATGGCTTTGAATTTATTTATTCTCAGATAAAAAACCTGCGGAAAAAACTAAAAACGGCGCAGGCCCAACTCGAAATTCAGGCTATCTATGGCATTGGCTATAAATTGGTATCCGAATGAAACTGCTGAATTATACCACCTCGTATTTTGCCGGTATTCTGCTTTTAATCATTACGGTTTGGGCCGGATTATTTTACTACAACATGCTCGACGAAATTTACGACAGCATGGATGATGGGCTGGAAAATCAGAAATTATTGGTGATGCAAAAAGCCTCCCAAAACCCGCAGGTATTGCAGCAAAGTAACTTTGACGAAGGCTATTACAAAATAAGAGAAATCTCTTTTGAACAAGCCAAACACCAGCGCGACTTGTACCTGGATACGCTGATGTACATGCAAAACGAAGAAGATTTTGAACCCGTGCGGTTACTAAAAACCGTTTTTAGGCAAGATAATAAATACTATGAAATGCGTGTAATTACCTCTATGGTAGAAGAAGATGACCTGATGGAAGATTTGTTTTTTTCCTTGCTCTGGCTGTACGTAGGCTTAATTGGCAGTATTCTAATTTTAAATAATTACCTGCTAAAAAGAACCTGGCAACCCTTTTACTATTTACTGGAACGCCTGCAGCAATTTAAACTGGAAAATTACAAACCCCTAACCTTAAAGAAAACACCAATTGATGAGTTTCAATTACTAAATCAAACAGCCGAAAAACTCGTGCAAAGCAACCTGGAAGCTTACAACAGCCAGAAAAATTTTATTCAAAATGCCTCGCACGAATTACAAACGCCTTTAGCTATAAGCTTAAACAAATTAGAACTTTTACTGGAAAGCAATAACCTAACGGAAGACCAGTTAAATCAGATTGCGGGTGTAATGCAGCACCTGGAAAGACTAACGCGTTTAAATAAATCTCTTCTATTACTCTCTAAAATTGAAAACAAACAATTTGAACCCGAAGAAAAAATTAACCTGAATCAACTCCTAAAAAAACTTATAGAAGATTTTGCCGGCCAAATAGAGTATAAAGAAATAACTGTAAACTTGGAGGCAATGGCCACTTGCGAACAAACCCTCAACCCCGACCTTGCTACTATCCTGTTGTTAAACCTTTTTAAAAACGCCACTATTCATAACTATCCCGGCGGGTTTATTCACATTCAGGTAAACGAGAATTCTATTGTTATTGAAAATTCCGGCAAAGCAGAAGCGCTGGATAATAAGCAGTTGTTTACCCGTTTTAGCAAAATAAATTCATCCTCCTCTTCCAATGGTTTAGGTTTAGCCATTGTAAAAGCTATTGCGGATGTGTACCATTTCCGGATTAGCTATAGCTATGAGCAAAAGCACGTTTGGTCGATTTACTTTTAATTTTTTGATCTAAGCCTTCTTGGTGAACTTTATTAGAAAAATGCCACTTTTATTCAACGTTACTTTCCCTTAATTTTTAAAGCAGGGAATTGGCACGATTAATCATTGAATTAAATTATTATACTTTCTTTTTCGGATCATTCAATAATTTATTCAGTTTTTCTTTGGTTTCTGGTAATGCTTGCAGCGTTAATGCCTTTTTGAAGGTTTCTATTGCTTTGGATTTGTTACCGGTTTCCAGGTACAGATCGCCAAGTGAATCGTAACAATTACCGCTCGAAGGATTGTTAGCAATGTTCAATTTAAATAGATTTTCTGCTTTCTTATACTGTTTTGTACCTAACATTTGGTATCCCAATCGATTAACCTGACTTTCTCCTGGCTTAACCACGTAACCCATATTCTCAGATACTTTTTTGTAATGTGTCTCCAATACAGAATCAATTCTGAAGTTAGGATTATTCAATTCGCTGTCATAAATCTTTAGCTTGTAAAAATCGAAAACAAACCGAAGCGCGTCGTATTCTCCAACTAATCTAACTGATGGATGATCGTCGTCCTTATAGAACCTATAGCTGTAGCGCAGTTTATTTTTTCTATTTCTATTGAGCATTTTAATAAATTCCAAATTACTGCGAATAAGTTTAGTAGATGAGCTTGTCTCCTTTTGGACACTGAGCGTATCCACTCCTCGTTCCATACGATTGGCCATCGCCATAAATAAAGTTTTCCCTTGATAATTCTGAGTGGGTAAAATTGTTTTTGCTTCCTCCACCAATTTTCTATTATTCCACCACAAGGACGCTTCCAGGGAAACATACGCATTAAATAAATCCGGATGATGAAGTAAGGTATTGATAACCGTTAAGCCTCCAAGTGAATGGCCAATCAGTGTCTTATAAGTTGTAGTAGGGTAATTAGTATCGATATAAGGTATTAATTCTTTCTCGACAAAAGACATGAATTTATCATTATTTCCAACAATTTCAGGCGAGTCTTTGTCTACACCGGTTGTTAGTTCACTTAAGCGATCTATAGGTACAATGCCAACCACAATCATCGGCGGACACAAGCTGGATTCTTCCAGGTGCTCCGTGATACTTACCACAGTGTTGAAATTCTCACTGCCATCTAGTACGTAAACAACAGGGTAATGCCCTCTATCTTTAACCTTATTCCCGCCATTGCTTTTAGGAATATGTATCCAAATTTTACGCTGTTGACTCAATATCTTTGAAGAAATTGTTTCCTCAAAACCAGTGGTGAAAGGGCTATTTTCCTGAGCATTTACGCAAAAAGAAGTTAATAGTAGTGTAAAAAAGTAAAAAACGAAGGTAGGTGTGTTGTTCTGGTTAAAGATAAAAAAGCGGCAATTCATGAAATTTATATTTTTATTAAATCGAAAGCAGGCTCTCACAAAGATAGATTGGGTAAATGAATAAATGTGGTGCCTTGATATGAATAGAGACGAATAGAGGTATTTTCCTGGGTTTGCTTTGATTATGATCCGTATTCAAGAGGTCATTTACTTACTATAAATCAAAAGGCAAAATTAACCATATTGTTCAGTTGTTGACAAATCATTTTTTAGTGAGCATTGCCCTTAGGTTTAAAAATTGTATGCTTAGTTTTGAATATTAATAATCTATTAAGCACACATTTTAGTATAAGCCCACGCGCGCCCCGCAGCATTAATGGGCTAAACTATAGCCAAAAGTGAAGATTATTTAAGAAGCAAGCCGGTTTTATTTCCGCAAATACTGGCAAAATATCAGTAAAGCTTACAGATTTCTCACCAAAATTTTCTTAAAAAAATAAGTAAACTTTTAAAATTCCCAATTCTTTCCGGTTTCGGTCTGCAATTTTGGTTTAAAATTAGGTGTCACCTAAAGTTTTAACTATGAAAGCGATCTTATTTTCAATTCTGTTTAGTAACACTGTTTTTCTGGCCTGCAGCCAGGACATTGCCCCGGAAAAAGTACCTGCCATTGTAAAAAATGCGCAACAAGTTAAGTTTCCGGATGCAACAGAGGTAGAATGGGAGAAAAAACCAAAAGGTTATGAAGTAGAATTTAATATTGGCCTCACCGACTACACAGCCCTGATTACCAGCGCGGGCAAAATTACTTATTACGAGCAGGAAATTCAGGCCAATGAACTTCCGGCACCAATTACCGCTATAATACAAAAACAATTTGCAGGTTATACCGTGGATGGAAATGATTTAGATAAAATAACAAACAACGGAGAGTTTTTTTATCGGGTAGATCTAGAAAAAAACCACCGCGATATTACCCGGGTTTTTTCAGCAACAGGTAAAGTAGTACCCGATCCTACTCTTTAATTTATTCGTTAAAGGCTAAAAGTAAAGTCTATTACAATAAGTAGCTGTTCGTTATTAGATATTAGTTGTTCGTTGTTTATTTAGTAAATTTTTCATAATCAACAACTTAATATAAATAATAGTCTCTGTTAGTTGCGTTGAAGTACTTAAAACAAATTAAATAAATCTATGAAATACATTCTGGCAAATATCTGGATCCTAATTTTTGCTTTTGCTATGGCTTCCTGCGATTCTGCTAAAGCCGACTACCCGGCGCAGGATGATTCCAAAAAAGAAGGCAAAAAAAAGAAAAAAGCCAAGATAGAAGAAACAGCCTCATCAAAAGTAGAAGTTGTAAAAAAATGGAATGTGCCTGCCATTCTAACGGAAGTATCGGGTATTGCCTACCTCGGTAAAAACCAATTTACCTGCGTGCAGGACGAAGCTGGCGTAATATTTATCTACAACACCACTACCCGCAAAATTGAACGGCAAATAACGTTTGGTGCCGCCGGCGATTACGAAGGAATTGCGCTGGTAGGCAAAACGGCATATGTAGTCCGGAGCGAAGGAAAAATTTTTGAAATAAAGGACATTCACGCGTCCACTCCGCAGGTTACAACTTATACTACCCCTTTAACGGCTAAAAATAATGTAGAAGGTATTACGTATGATGCCCGCCACAACCGCTTATTACTGGCTATAAAAGGCAAAGAAACTAATTCAGAAAGTTACAAAGGCATTTACGCTTTTGATTTAAAAACTAAAAAATTGCTGCCAAATCCGGTAGTTAAAATAAGCCTTAACGATCCGCAGTTGGCGGCTACTAATAGTAAAAAACCGGATAAAGCCATTCAGCCTTCCGAAATAGCCATTCATCCTAAAACCGGTGCTATTTTAGTTACCGAAGCCACCAACCCGCAAATTTTTATTCTTGAACCCAGTGGCAAAATTAAAGCGCGATATAAATTAAATTCTTCGGAGTTTAAGCAACCCGAAGGCATGACCTTTAGTCCCGAAGGTGAACTTTTCATTTCTAACGAGGGAAACAAACAAGCGGGCAATATTACCCAGGTCCGGCTTACCTTATAATACTTTATAACTAAACATTTTTATTTTTTAACTTAACCCAAAACTTATGAAACGTAGTGCATTTTTTATGGTCGCAATTTTTTTCTCCTTGTTTTTGTTTAGCTGCGAAAAAGAAGAAAACATAACTGCCGCCGAACTACCCCAACCTGCCAAAGATTTTATTTCAACTCATTTTACTACTGCTACCATTACATCCATTCAGAAAGAAAAAGAAATCAGCGGTACTTCGTACGATGTGTTTTTAAACAACGGTACTACCTTAGATTTTAATGCCGATGGCGAGTGCACCGACATAGATGGTAAAACAAATAAATTACCGGACAGCGTACTCCCGGCCCAAGTATTAACCTACGTACAAACGAACCATGCTACCGAATTTATTGTTGGCTGGGAAAAAGATGGTAATAACCAGGAAGTAGAATTAAATAACGGTCTGGAATTAAAATTCGACCAGAATTATAACTTTATCAGCCTGGATCAATAACAACCTAAATCCCTTATAATCTAATTCTTAATTCAGCATATTCCCGTTTCCGGCTAAAAGCGAAAATTGCTTTTAGCCGGAAACGGGAATATTAATTTTAGTAAATTTTTTTTCAGATAAAGGAAATTGTACCATTTAAGTAACCTTTCTGCCGGAAATCATTATAGTTATTACTATTGTTAAACTTTAATAACTATAAAACTATGAAACAACCCATTTCCCGGCAAATGCATGGCGTTGCCGACTACAGTTATATTCCTACTATTACCGCCGCTCCCGAATTATTTAATTTTAAAGAAGAAAAAACAGCTACTACTTTGTGCCGTGTTTTAGGAGGCAACCTTTTTCTCACCAGCATTTTAACCCGGGCCGAATGGGGCCTTGTAAAAGTTTTGCCTTTTAAAGCCCACTTAGCCTTAGATGTAGCCGCTGGTATTTTTACCGCGAGCGCTCCCTGGCTATTTGGTTTTGCGGATAACACCAACGCCCGAAATGCTTTTCTGGCTTTTGGTCTGACCAGTATTGCCGCCGCCAGTTTATCTGATCCGGAAGAATTAGGGGAAAAGGAAGATTAAAACGCTAAAATTCTTAAAGTAGAAAACGTGCTGTTTGTGCTGAGGTAGCTAATTACGTTTAGGGAAATTAAGGTAAAACTTTCCGGCATTCAAAACTATTTTTTGGCGAATCCCGGTTAACTCCCACTCAAGAAAAGGATAGCTGAGAACTTGGTTAACAAAGCGGAGAATGGCTTAATTATTTTCAACAAAAAAGCTGGAATGAGAACCTATGGTTATCATTCCAGCTTTTTTAATTTGGGGCAATTTATTAAATGTTAAGCAAATTGAAACATCTTTATTAAAAGCTAATTTACTCAGTTAATTAATAAGCAATTTCTTTGCTTTTAGTTCACGTCCTTTAGAAACTAGACGAATATAATAAAAACCGGGGGATAATAAATTAAATTTACCTGTAGCTCGCCGTATTCAAAATTACTTTCTAAAACAGACTTACTTGCGTTTTGGAAATAATAACTTCTGGTTTTTCCGCAGGATCAAAAAGTAAAATTTAATTTTTACCTGATTAATAATCTTTTTGAGATTATACCCTGAGAATACATTAGCGTAACGACATAAACTCCTTTTGACCAACCTGAAATATTTACCTGTTCATTCAAATCGCCTTCAGCCTTATATTTTTTCATAATTTTTCCAGAAATATCACTTACCTGGAGGGTAATTATTTCTTTGTTCTGCCCTTTATAACCCAGCGTAAGGATCTCAGAGGCTGGATTCGGAGAAATTTGCAACCGCGATTTAATTAGTTCAGAAGATTCGTTCGTTGGTTCAGCAATGGCCATTCTGTTATTGTAACCTAAGGTTTTATCTACAACAGTTGTCCGCCAAAGAGAACCATCCTGGTGTAGATAATACAGGTCTGCTTTTCCCGTTTGGCCTAGGCTAGTGGCGGTAATATCTTTTGCTTCGGGTAATGCATCAATTTTCACCCAGTTTACATCCGAACCACCATATCGGTTAATCCAGAAGGAACCATCATTTTGGAGGGTGAACAGTACATTTTGTGTTACGGCAATTTTAGCAGCATTTCCGGGATGCCCTATTTTTGTCCAGGTAACTCCACTTGTTGAACTTCTGAGCAGGTCTTTGGCTGAATTTAAATAATAAAGATATGAAAAGTCGAGGGTGTTATCTTCCGTTCCGGCTAGTATTCCCCCATTTGATAATGCTGCACTTCTGCGAGGTGTTACCCCGTCAAGGAACCATAATTCACCGGTACTTAGGGTTCCTACTACCTGGAAGTAGACTAAATTTCGGGCGCAGGCAATTTGCCGGGTATTTGCCGGAAGGTTAGTCACAAAGTTCCAACTACCATATCCGCCTCCGGCAGTGCTTTTGTAAAGAGATTTATCACTTTTTAAAACAAACAAACTTCCATCATTACAAGCACAAATATCTGTTGACTGGCCAGACAGAGGACTTCCAATTTGGTTCCAGGTAAGGTCAGGAACTTGCGGTCTTTGCCTCACCATGTAAAATGGCTTACTACTAATTACATCATATCCTGCAATCAGGCCGTTTTCCCAGGTTAAATGTTGCCCTTTTAAAGTATAACCTTCTAACCGGAATTCCATTTGGGTAAAGCTCGAATTAGTAAATCTAACCTGTACATCAGACAAGGATCGGGTAGCATTGTTATAAAAACTACCGAATAAATTGCTGCCCGATTGAGAAAGGTAAAGCTTACCTTTAGGTCCGCTGCTTATGTCTAGGTTCCAGCTTGAGTTTTTATAGGATGCCGGCCTGAATGGTCGAGGAGTACGGGCAGAATTAGTAATAAATCGATTTCTAGCCTTAACCGCGTAACCAGCATACTGGTTTGTGCCGCCAGGATCTGTATGAAAACCAGCCATGAAGTCTTTCCGGTAATCGTAATAGTAAATAAATTTACGTCCTTCGAGTTCATCCCAACGAGGATTGGGTTTAGCATTGTTAATGAAAAAGGTTACTTCCAGTAATTCGTTCGTAATTTTTCTAACAGAGCCATTTACCCGAAAAGCATTGCCGTATTGGTCATAAAAGATACCCAACCTTCTATCAGGTACGTTTACTCCCCAGAAATCAAACCCCCATTGATTTATACCGGGCAGATGATAAATATCTAACCGCCCTTTCCAGCCGTCAAAATCAAGACTGTACTCGCCAAGCAAACCTAATTCTGGCCATTTTTTAGGAGGATTTACATTTTTAATATATTCCGCACTTAAGGCATATTTTAAATAGTCATAATGCATGTAAGTAAATCCATCCGAGCCGGGAATGCGGGAATGTCCCCAGCTATTTTTCACAATTAAATAATAATTTTTAGGATCAGGGTCCGTTTTATCAAAGCCAACAATTAGCATATTGTGCGCTCCTGGTCTACAATTGGAATCCGTATTTGGATCGCAAGCAGGTCGCCATATGTTATCCGGATGACCATCAGAACCGATCATCAAAACGTTAAAATTTATTTCAAATCCTTGCCTTAATAATTGTTCATATTCAGCAACATCCTTATAATTAGATAGTTTTGCCATTGAATTGGCGCTATAATAGCGGGGAGCTTTTAGCACATTATTATTGTTTAGACTGAAATTAAAATTATTGGCGCTCTTCTGAGTATAAAAACCAGAGCCGTTTTGAGAAATAGTATCCCACGGGTAATCGGTTGGATGATAGGGTACATAACTCGAATCCGGAACGGCAAAACCATTGGAGAAAATAAATACGGAGCCCCCTCCTTGGGTTCCAGCAAATTGGTTTTCCATAACATCCGGCCCTTTTCGCTCGGTATCGCTCCAGGTTGGATGCAAATAAAGGGCTTTTCCCTGCATAGAGAAAAATTCTTCGGAAAGATTCACATTACCATACCCCGCTTTTTTATAAGCTGCTTCCAGAGCCGCAGTAGCACCAAAATAAGTACAGCTTCCTCTTCCTCCCTGGTTCTGAATACCTGTTTGATTAGGCCGCAAGTCTACATATTTTTCGGATATAGTAATTTTGCTTACTTTTTCAATAATCCACTCTTGAGTGTTATTACCAAGGTTACTCCACAACTGTACCCGGCTACCATCTATAGTGCCCGTGCCCGAAAGTAGCTTACGGCTCACTGCCAGCCGGATACGGTACCTATTATCACTTATCTTTTCTAGGCGCCACCGCTGCGATTCGCCATCATTAAAGCTCCATAAAATAATTCGTCCTCCGTTAGTAAACCGTTCGTTCCAAGCCGCATCCAAGGCTTTACCCGTACCTGCTACCCGGATGTTATAAGATCCTTCTACACTACTTGGTACAATTTTCCAATGTTGGTTTGCTCCTTCCAGGTAAGTCCAGGTATGTACTATACAGCCATCCTTGTCCATATCGGCCCTTTTAGCATTTAATACGGAATTGGCTGAAACTAATTTGATAGTGTACAAGCCTTGTTCAATCTGCGACAAGGCAGCAAATGGTAACAGTAGCAGGAATAGAATACCCGAGGTTTTTAGATAAAGAGTTAATAAAATGGTTTTCATAGGTTTAAGTCTTAATTTTTTTCTTTATAGAAGATTAGAAGATGAGTTATAAATCTTGTAGAAAGGATACCTATCCGTACTACTTGTTCGCCAATTATCCGATGACCAATTCGGGCACTTATGGTATTTGTTTTTCTATTCTGATTCTTTTGTAGTACCTGCACCACACAATTGTTGGCGGTAGGTTGGCGGGTTATGAGTCAATGGTTATCACAGCCTGATTCAGTTGATTATGCTGCTCTTCCGAATCAGCCTTGGCAACAGAAGCGAGGGCTAGTTCCACTTGGTTTTCACATCCAGACAACAAGGATGCTGAAAGAAAAAAATTCAAATAATTTCTTCGTTGTTTGCCTAATTTCAATTTTTAAAAAGACAGGCAAAAGATAGGACAATACCTTAGACTGATTTTACCGATCAATCCCAAACGTACTAACAGGTTCAGGCGGCAGGGGTAGCAAATTGAAAGAGTTAGGAGGCGAGATAGTAGATTGCTTATGTACGATCTAGGAGCCAGACTCTAATTAGGAAATTTAGATTGCAAAGACGAGGAACTCATACAAGGAACGGCCTTGGTGATTAACAAATCACCGGTATTTCCAATATTTATGGAAGTAAGCCTTTCTCCTGGCCCAAGTAAGGAGGAGATAAGTGGCCTTACCGAGCCGTTTATCCTTTCTTGTATATTGGGGCTGCTCAAGAAACTGGTTATACGACTTTCTAATCCCTGGTTTACTGTACCTTCGTTAATGCCAAATAACCCGCATAAAAACGCCCAGAAGTTGTCGTGGCAAATACTTACCCGGGAGGCAGCAGAAAAATCCGTATCCACCTTAAAAATCAGGTTTCCGGTTCCATCCACTTCTGGTTTTAAAAACAAAGTAATAATAGCATCGTCCACTTCTATGGTCGGTTTTTCAACGCACGCAATATTCTTTATACAATCAGTTATAATTTCTGTACCATCACTTTCCATTTGCACATTTACTACTAATTGCGGCCCAATAGTAGCGCTAGTTACTGCGCTTGAATTTAAATCGTTAATATAAATTGTAAAGGGTTCGCGCCGGATACTAGCTTCGTTTTCTAATTCGGTAATTACCTGGGTAATTCCGTTAAAAGTTATGTGGCTATCGTTCGGTTTCAAAAAAGCAAATTCTTGCCGGCTATCGAATTCATTTCTGTTCGGCGTATAATTATTCAAGCGGATACTTGTGGAATTTAATACAGATTCTACGAGCGGAAACCAGTTAGCCCGGGGTACAGTAACTATTTCCACCTGAAATCCTTCCCGGCATTCGGTACAACTGTTATGGGAAAAAGTTAAAATAAAAAAAATAAGGATAAGGATTACACGTTTCATGATTTAAAAATTTAAGAATAAAGAGTTATTGGTTCTTACTTAATGATCAATGCTTCATGTAGCAAGCTTTTTACCTTGCAGAAATAGGGCAGATAACCTAACTTTAAATCTATTTTGCTTTTGTTAGGTACTTAAGCGGCTAACCATGCTCTATAAGTTTGAGAAATCCTAGAGGAGGGAAATAACTTTGGTGTCAATGTTAAATTAGGTGCTCTACCTTGTGCTTCAGAACGAGGCAGGGATAATGAGGCGAAAAGATTGGAGGAGGAATTTATATCGCAGGACTTTCGCCAATTAAAGGAGCAGGACTTTAACCTTTTCTTATCCTTCCCCTAAGAATTTTTCTTAATTGACAAAAGCCCTGCAATATTTAGTCTAAACCAGACTATTTTACTAGTACCATTTTGCGGGCCGCTACCTGCTGGCCATCCAGGTTGAGGGTATAGACATATACACCGGGGGGTAAGCTATTTCCTTCCAGACTTATTTCGTGCTTTCCGGTTGGCAGGTTAGCAAATTGCTTTACGGTTATACCCGCCATATTTATAATTTTGAGAGTAACTTGTTTTACCGGGGAAATTACCTGATAGTTAATGGTCGTATGCTGATCAAAAGGATTAGGATTATTTTGGTCAAGGTACGAACCTGCCGTTTTATTAATTTTTTCATTGGTAATTCCGGCTAAAGGAGCAAAACTCTTTCTAGAAGCACTTGCTGGTGTTAAGGTTACTGTGACAGGATTAAATTCAATCCGGTTAATGCGCGTATCGCAATTGCAGTTACCATCGCTGCTTATATCGTCTCCACCAGTATCCCCAACGACAAACATTCGGGCCACCGGACCACCTGGCCGAAGGGTATGTACATCACCGTCACAACCTCTAAATATTTCGTTTCCGCCCCCACCTACTAACACTTGGTTAATACTGGTGCGGGTAGGAGAAGTAATGGACTGAATGCGCCTACTCAAGGGAGCCGTGTAAATAGTTCGAATCCAGGAGCCGCGTACTTCCGACCAGTCATTTTGCGTTTCCCGGGCACTAAAATTAATAACGGCTTCTACCCGGTTGCCACTAGTTGAAATGCGTAGGATTACATTAGCCCTTACCCTAGGTCCGTGTCCGTCAAATTCTCGATCGCCACTAACATGGGTATTAGGGCATAAACTAATCATGGGATCCACATTGACCGTACGGGTATCGGGTTGGTCGGCAAAAATTTCCTTTGAACGACTTACACATTTTTCCCACATGCGAGCAAAATCTTCGGCCGTTGAATGGAAGGCTTCTTGTTCTTTGTTTGTCATGCCTGCTGATAACCAGCTTTTTATGAAGTCGGGGAATAAACCATAATGAGCAAACCCTTCTTTATTAATGTCCCAAGGCCTACCCGCGGGAGACTGATAATTAGGGAAACTGCTATCATACGTTACAAGTGCTGCTGAATCAGGGGCTGCCAAGGCATAAAATCCGTTAACATCTGTTCCAATGGCTACATTTTTACCATCTGCTAAACGACTTACATTACGAAAAGAATTTACAAAGCCGGTGGCTGTTCCGCCGTGACCTAGCCCAATCATTCCCCCTCTTTCTAAAATGCCTCGGTATTGATCCTCTGTTCGGCTATTTTCATTATCCGCTGGAGTAGTTTTGCCAGTATTTCTTGGCCCATTGTGCCCGGAATTAAGGGGGTAACTTAGTGAATCACTGGTTAGGTTAAAAATATCTGTAACGGCTTGCTGAGACATATGATCAATGTCAATCATGATGCCTAATCGCATCATTTCTTTTATTGCCGCTCTTCCCAGGTAGCTTAAACCGGTTATATTTCTTTGCCCACAGCCCGTTGCTGGTGTAGGATAAGTGGGTTGGTTGTCGATTACCCAGCCCAGGTTTCTACTGCGCAAGGCATCTGCGCTCGGGAAAGCAAAATGTTCTTTTTCCAACTTGTAGCCAATACCTTCCCCGCACGATTCTAAGGGAAAGGGGTAAATGTTGGCGTAATATTTAGAAGAGAGTAAAAATAAGTTTCTAGAAAGAGCTGTCCCCCCAAATATATTATTGGAGAAATGAATAGGCAAAATGTACCGCACATCAAACTGGTCGTATAATCTTTGTATTTCTGCCTTTACTTTATCAATGGTAATAGCTTCTTGCCCAAAATACCTTCTTCTAGATAGATTACCTAAGTCTTCCGTTTCTACGCCCAGAATAACGGCTAATTTACCTTCCATTACAATTCTTCTCAGGTCAGCCGGTGTTTTGGCAATTTCCATAAAGTCAAAATGTCTAGCCACAAAACGCCGCATTTCGAGCAGTTGTAATTCCACAGACGCCTTATCGTCCCACACTCGGTCGCCAATACCTGCCGCTGCCTGGTTGATTAGGGTATTGTGAACAGCCAAGGCAACCATCACATTCAGCCCACCTTCATGCGCCCGCTTGATCCATTCCCACCACATTTGCTGATGGGTAGCACTAGACCAATGCGGCCAATATTTAAAATGAGGATACCCTTCATGGGGATGATCCATATGTAATTTATTTTCTTTCCGGTATATATATCTTTCATCTAACTTATTTACTATTTCTGCCCGGATGAAATCTCCACCCATATTAAAAATGCCAGGTCCACCATGATGCGGGTTGCAATTTGCTAAGGCAGTGGCCATATCCCCATCGGGTGCACCGTACATAACTTTTCCGCCCATACTCAAATGACTCATTAAATGGGTATGCATATCGGAAAAACCCTTTAAGGTTTGTTGTGGAGCAGGAGGCACTACGTAAAATCGAGCTTTATTCCAAGGTACTAAATACCGTATGGTCTTGTTTAATTGTTCCCACCAGAAATCACCTCCGCTGCTGGATTCTACCAATTGATCCAGATCACATAGCCAGGTTCCGCGAATAGTTAAACTAGGTGTTTGCTTATAAATTTTGCCGCTTGGCTGGTACGTGACAGCCCGAAGCTGAATATTATAACCGTAGGTAAGTATCTGTAATTTACCTAAACGTCCTTCATTGGTTTGGTAAACAATGAGAGTGCCGGCAGTAAGTTTATTGTTGTTATTGTTACTACCATCAATACTTGAGGTAGTCATTTGGGTTACCAAGTTGCTGATAATAGCGTAATTGGTGCTTTCATAGGTTGGTTGGGCAGTTAATACCTTAGGTAAACTCAATAGTACCCAGAGGATAAAGATTAGTGGATAAATTTTCATGATGACAAATGTTTAAGTTACGGGTACATTCTTTAATTTTATGCTTGTTACTCATTGTTTTACCAGTGTTTAAGAATGTATTAAAGGTAGGTGCACCATTACCGGAAATCAATCCCATGATTATGGGAATTTGATTCTGGCAGTAATGAATAAGAATAGAAATATTGTAAGAAAAGCCAACTTCTGAAAGAGAAATAAAGGTGGCGCAGCAGTTAAATAGTTTGTATTACTTCACCTTAAAAAAATATTTATTATAGTATTTACTCCTATTCGCTAAAAACCTAGAATTGTATCAAACAGTGCAACCAAGCCATCCGGCTTAATTACTATCTTTTTAATAATTAGTACCATTAATTTTATTAATTTAAAGCCAACCAGCTGCTGGAGGAGCTTTGACAATAGCTGGCTATAAGCTATGGGGTTTTTGATAAAAAAGTGCTTGGTCTTAATTGGGGTAATACTTTACACAACCTCACTTGGCTGGGCGCAAGATACTTTATCTCTGTCCGATACTAATCAACAATCCTATTCGTTTCTCCCGGGCCATGTCGAATTGCTCCGGGATTTTACCCAAAGGCTTACTTTAAAAGAGGTGCTTAACCATTCTGGATTTATAATTAATAATCAAAAAAGTATCAAAGAAGGACCGGGTGCCACTTATTGGCTGCGATTTACTATTCGTAACCAGGATGCTTGGCGAAACCAATGGTATTTAAACTTCAGTTCCAATGATATTTTCCGAATATTTATTTATACAGTATCCCCTTCCGGGCAAGTACTTTCGGCGGATACGTTAGGCAACAGTTACCCTTATGCCAAACGCCGGATACATGTAGTCAATTTCAATCATCCTTTCTCTCTTCATCCGAAAGAAGTAAAAACCTTTTATGTTTACCTGGACCATCATCTGCAGATGCTGGATACAGAAATGAACGTAATAAACATACATCAAGGATATAAATTCCTCGAACTTTACACTTTTATTCATGGAATTACCATTGGTGGCAGCCTGATTTACTTACTAGGTTCCTTGGTGCTGGTTTCGGTATACCGTCGAATTATTAATATGTACTTCAGCTTTTATGTATTGGGGGCCGTTTTGTACTTGGTTGGATCCACTGGGTTTGGTTTTTGGTTACTTTGGCCAAATATCCCCTTTTTTCAAGATGCTTCCCCTTATATTGGTTTTACTCTGATATTGGTAGGTTATTCCGGTTTATTTCGGATTTTTTTTCGGTTAGAAGCAAACTATCCTAAAAGCAATTATTTATTTATAGCCTTTACCAGCTTTTTTGTGTTATTGGCTATTGGGTTTATGGCCTGGCCTTACCTGGTTTTGCTGCACGAAAAAGCTTATTATTGGCTTTACATTGTGGAGGCTATAACTTGCATGGCCTGTTTCTTTATCTCCTTTGGGCTAGGCATAAAAATTTATTGGGAAACCTGCAATAAAACTTACCTCTGGTTTTTAAGTGTGTTTATATTACTAATTTGCACCTGCCTGATTGTCTTACTGATGGAGTTAACACCCATTAGTATAGAAAATTATATAAAATCAGGTTTAATTATTGTAACAGTTTTTTATGAAACAACTGTACTCTCTTTGCTGCTTATCCGGAGAACTTACTTAGAAAGAATTTATTACCAAGAACAAATAATTTCGGAAAGAGAAAGAATAGTAGAAGACTTACACGATGAAGTTATTTCTATTATTGCAGGTGTGCGGATTTCCTTTGGTATTTTAAGCCGAAAGCTTACCGATACAGCCCTGCAAAATACCCTGCAAACATTAGACAAGAAAATCAGTAAAGTGATTGACCAGATACGGGAATTATCCCGGGACCTTAAAAGTGATAGCAACCACCTGAGCACTTTAGCCGCGGAACTCTACCGATTCGCTAATGATCAGTTCGAAATGTCGGGCATTCATCTGCACTTTACTTTTCATAAAAGTGCCCAACCCATTTCTTTGCCTTTAGTTGTCAGACGGAATCTGAAAGGATTTTTGAAGGAAGCTATTCATAATTGCCGCAAATACGCCCAAGCCCAAAATTGCTGGATTAAACTGGAACATTCCGGCAATGTTCTTCACTGCTTAATAAAAGACGATGGTCAAGGTTTCAATCACGAGGAAGGAATGTTACATCCTATTGGGGAGGGAAATGGGTTAAGAAATTTTAAGAAACGCGCGCAAAAAATGCAGGCCGACTATACACTAATTACCCAATCCAATCAGGGAGTAGAAATTAGACTAACTATTAACCTGTTACAATTTAATAAACTGGACTTAGCCATGGCAGAAATCCCATAATTATGGGGTATCTTTTTAGTGAGCTTATTGTTACTTTTGTTTAAATCTCCCTATCAAAATGGCTATAAAAATTGCGATTTACGAAGACGATATCAATTTCCGCCAGCCACTACGCGAGCTAATCCAAATGGAAAATGATTTGGAACTGGTGGGTGCATTTGAGGATTGCCTGGAAATAGAAAAACAGGTAACGGAGCTGCAACCCGATGTGGTTTTGATGGATATAGAATTGCCGCACATAAATGGTATTGCTGCCACTAAGCTTTTACGAGCCAAAAACTCCAAAGCCGAAGTACTAATCTTAACCAGTTTTGAAGACAACCAGCAAGTATTTGCAGCTATTCTGGCTGGAGCCCGCGGCTACATTGTGAAAGGTGAAGAAAACACCAAAATAGTAGATGCCATTAAGCAAATAATAGCCGGTGGAGCTCCCATGACTCCTTCCATTGCCCGAAAGGTTCTGGAGTTTTTTGCGTCACCCACCCATAAATATGAAGTAGATAAACTCACCCCTCGCGAATTTGAAATTTTAAAATTGTTAAAAGACGGCTACAGCTACAAAATGATTGCGGCAAACACCTTCGTGGAACTGTCAACGGTACAAAGTCATATAAAAAATATCTACAAAAAACTGGAAGTTCACTCTGCACCGGAAGCTTTCAAAAAAATTTTCAAAAGCTAACCTTCCTAATTAAATTAAGATTTTCTTTTCCGGCCAATGGTTCGCATATGGCTCAACATCTTCTAGATCATCTAAATTAATCAGACGGCAGCAACTGCTTTTTGTAACCCGGAATATTAGTAAGTAATACGCCAACCAGAATAACCAGTAACGCACCTATCTGCAAAAGATTAATTTTCTCGGCCGCAAATAAACCGCCTAGTAATACGGCCACTACCGGGTTAATGTACGTGTGGGTACTCACCAGAGCTGGTGGCCGCACCGAAATAAGCCAGATAAAAGATAAATAGGCCACTAAGGAACCCATAACAATTAAAAAAAGTAAACCACCCCAGGCTCTTAAAGATACTTCGGCAAAGGAAAACCCGGGCCATTCCTGGGTAAGCAAACTAATGAGTAAACTTACCACCCCAGCGGCCATTAACTGCTCGGCCGTGGTCATAATAGTGGAATCTTGCTTAGAAGTTTTACTTTTAGAAAGTAATGACCCTACTACCCATAAAACCGAACTGCCCAACAGAACCAGGTACGCCGTTAATTGCCCCGAAGAAGTACTCGCTGTATTACCAGATTGCACAAAAAACAAGATTACTCCGAGGAATCCAATTAATAAACCCGCAATTATGAGTTTGTGCGACAAGTAAGTAGACCAGCATTTTTTATCCAGCAGAATAAACCAGAAAGGTTCGGTAGCAATAATAATAGCCGCACTGCCCGAACTAATAAATTGCTCGGCCCAGGTAACTAATCCGGAGCCACCTACCAGCATTAGCGTGCCACAAATAGTATTTCGGCCCAGGTTCTTCCAGGCAGGAAAAGATTCTTTTTTGAGCAAACACCAACCAAACAAAATAATACCAGCCGAAAGGAAACGTAAAAAAGATAAAATAAACGGCGGAATACCATCCAGTCCAAATACAATGGCCAGGTAAGTAGAACCCCAAACAATGTAAATATTCGCGAAGGCTACTAAAACCAGCCAACGGGGAGCAGCAGTCTTTTGACTCATACTAGTACCTTTATAAAATTATTCATTATCGTCCATTACCTCCCACCTTAACTAAAAAATAAGGGGGTTGATTAATTAGTTATCTTATTATACTCTTTGCTTTTGTTATTAAAATTTTTACTACTAAAAAAGGTTTAGAACGTAAAAATAGTTACTATTGTTACTAGTAAAAAATAGTTAACTAGTAAGAACAACCTAAATGGCGCATCAAAATACAATAGAAACCATTCCGTTTGATGGGGGTGTTCTTTGTTTAGATTTTATTAATACAATAAGAAATCGAAAAGTTACCTCTCTGCATAATTACTTAGCTACTTACCAGAACTTTATAATTTGGTGCAGCAGAATTCAGCAATGGCCGGAAGAATGGTTAAATAATTTATACACGTACAGCCAGGAACAGCCAGCAAAAGCAAAAGTTGCCTTGCATAACATTCTAGCTACCCGCGAGAATATGTATGCCATTTTTTCGGCAATTGCCGCCGAAGCTATTCCCGATGCGGGCGAGATTGCTATTTTTAACCAGCATTTAACTACCGCTTTAAGTCAGGTGGCCCTTACTTTTGAGAATACCCAGTATACCGTGCTGGTAAGGATGCAAGAAAATGACTTAGAACGACCCTTAAAAACTATTCTGTATTCGGCTTACCAAACCTTAACCCAAACTGACCGAAAAAAAATAAAAGAATGTGCGGAGTGCGGTTGGTTATTTTTAGATACCACTAAAAATGGTAAAAGGCAGTGGTGCAATCCGGGTTACTGCGGCAGCACTTCTAAAGCCCGGCGGTATTACCATCGTAAAAAAGGAAATGAACAGAAATAACGAATCTAGTTCTAAAGCTATCCCTATTTTCTCTTTAATCTTGATTACTTTCTTATTTAAATTGATTTGGAAGCATTGCTATTTAACAAGAACCTCTTGCTTTTAAGTAAAAATCTTAACTTTACAAAAGCCAAAACCTTTTAACAGAATTACTTAAAAGAGTTACATCTACTACCTTGCATTTCTGTTCCTGATTAACCATGAAAAGAAGACCTTTTATAAAATTATCTTCGGCGGCAACTGCCGGCAGTGCGCTTTTACCGGTAACCAAATGGCTACCCGACGAAAAAATAAAAAACTGGGCGGGTAATATTATTTACAGCACCAGCTCTGTTGCCTACCCCAAAACTCAGGAAGAAGTACAGGCTTTCATTAAAAATCATGCAAAGTTAAAAATACTGGGTACCCGCCATTGCTTTAACCGCATTGCCGATAGTAAAGACTACCTGCTTTCGACTAAACAGTTAAATAAAGTAATTTCTTTGGATACCCAGGCGCATACTGTTACGGTAGAAGGCGGCATAAAATACGGCGAACTGGCTCCTTACCTCCACGAAAAAGGCTACGCACTCCCTAATTTAGCTTCTCTACCTCATATTTCGGTGGCGGGTTCTATTACAACGGCTACTCATGGTTCCGGCGTAGAGAACGGTAATTTAGCTACTCCAGTGGTAGGCTTAGAAATAGTAACCGCCGACGGCCAAGTGCATACTTTTACGAAAGAAAAAGATAGCGATACATTTAACGGTGTAGTAGTAGGTTTAGGGGCGCTGGGCCTGATTACCAAAGTAACTTTAGCTTTGCAACCCACCTTCCAGATGCGGCAATTTGTTTACGAAAGGTTGCCTATGGACCAGTTGAAAAACAATTTTGAAAAAATAGTATCGGCGGGTTACAGTGTAAGTTTATTTACGGACTGGCAAAATAACAGCATTAACGAAGTCTGGATTAAAAGCCGCCTGGACGATGCCGCGAATTCCAACGCTAAACCAAACTTTTACGGAGCCACGGCCGCTACAAAAAACCTGCACCCCATTGCGGAAGTATCCGCCGAAAACTGTACCGAACAAATGGGCGTTCCGGGTCCTTGGCACGAACGCTTACCGCATTTTAAAATGGGCTTTACTCCCAGCAGCGGCGTAGAATTACAATCCGAATATTTTGTGCCACGCGAACAGGCCATGGAAGCTATACAAGCTATTGCGCGTTTAGGGAAGCAAATTAGTCCGCACTTGTTTATTTCCGAAATCCGGACCATTGCCGCGGATAATTTTTGGTTGAGCCCTTGTTACCAACGGCCAAGCGTGGCCCTGCATTTTACCTGGAAGCAAGATTGGCCGGCAGTAAGTAAATTATTACCCATAATTGAAAAAGAATTAGCCCCCTTTAATGCCCGCCCGCACTGGGGCAAGTTATTTACCGTATCTCCGCAGGTGTTGGCTTCGCGTTACGATAAATTCGCTGATTTCAAAAAGTTAGTAGCCCAATACGACCCGAATGGTAAATTCCGTAACGAATTCCTGAATAGTACTATTTTTAGCAGTTAGCCAGATGCTTATTTTTCCCTGATTAAAATTAAATAAGTGGGAAACCTAATGGGCGTTATTTGAAACAAAATTGTTGCTTTCGGGTTACATTTATTTATTGAAATTGCCATAAGCGGAACTCACCGGAATGATTGATTACTATTTGGAAACTCTTTACGAAAACGATTTTACCAGAATTGAATGGAGTAAAGACCACGCCTTAATCCAGTTAACCTTCCGCCAACATCCGGACGCAGAACGCTTCCAGAACAGTTACCGCTTAGCCATAGATACTGCCCTCCGGAAAGATGCTCATTATTGGTTAACGGATGCTCAGAAAATAAAATCGATGCTACCCGAAAACCAAGCTTGGTTAGTTCAGAACATGATGCCTTTACTTAAATCAAACCAAATCCGGAAATTTGCTATTGTAATGGCGCCGGAGTGTTTTGTAATGACCAGCCCAAACAAGGTTTATGAACGCCCCAACTCCAATAACGAACCCACTTCCGCTGGAACTATAAAAGTTCATTTCGATTTAGAAGCTGCTAATAACTGGCTTTGGAGCGAGCTGTAGATTTATATAAGATTAAAAGATTGTTTTCCCAGCCAGATGCCTTCCTAATAATTAGACACTAGCGAGGACGTTCGCCCTAGGTTGGTTTTTGCTATCTACTTATATCAAATCGTATCAAAAAACTATTTTGGATTTTGCTTGCTAGCAAGCGTTTTCTTTGGAATCTTTTTAAGCATACATTTACTGGTGCTATCGTGTTGGGTTTCAATCCATACATTCTTGATAATGAATCCAAATTCCCCATCTTAAATCAAATTTACTAATATTAAGCTGTTTGCTGCTCCATTCCTATTCTCTTATCAGATATTACTTATTCCGGAATTTTACTCAAAATAGTACCTAAAATGCCAGAGTAAGGCAACCTAATTTTATTCTGGAAGTAAGAAGCCAGAGTAATTTAAATTTATCTTTGCGCTGGTAAGCCGAAAATGTAATTAATCTAAATTCTACTAATAAAGTACCGGCGCTTTAGCAGCAAGAATAGTAGGGAAAGCAAAAAATGGAACAAGTAGTTGAAAAGGAGCGGAAGAAAAGTATCCTGCAAGAAATAACCTCCAAGACCGACCAAATAGATCAAAAAGTTAAGTACCGCATTTTTCTCAGCGTATTTTTCTTTCTTTCAGGATTTAACTTTGCCAGTTGGGCTTCGCGTATTCCCACTATAAAAGCAGCTTTGAATTTGAATGAAGCCGAATTAGGCTCGGTTCTCCTTACCATGCCTATTAGTTCTATGATTGGACTGCCTATTTCAGGTTGGTTGGTTTCCCGGTTTGATACGCGTATTCCGTTAACCCTGGCTTTTTTCCTGAATGCCCTTAGTCTATCTTTAATTGGTTTGGCACAATCCACTTTAAGTCTGGTTATAGCGCTGTTTTTATTTTCTTTAAGTACCCGCATTTTTAACATTTCCATGAATACCCAGGCTATTACTTTACAAAAGCAATTCGACCGAAAAATAAACGGGAGTTTTCACGGGCTTTGGAGTACAGGTGGTATTGTAGGAGTGGCGGTTACTACTTTAATTATATCCCAGGGAATTTCTATTGTGCCGCATTTAGTAACTGTATCGGTGGTTACGATTGTAATTACGTTGCTTTCGTACCAGCAATTATTACGCAACGACCGCTCCACCGGAAAAGATAAAAAATCCATGGCTAAGCCGGATGCCTATATTTTATACTTAGGCTTATTAGTATTTTTTGCGGCTATTTGCGAAGGCGGCATGTTTGACTGGAGCGGCATTTATTTTCAGAAAGTAGTAAAAGAAGAGGTTTTTACCATTGGCTATTTAATTTTCATGACATTCATGGCCTTTTCCCGGTTTGTGTCGGATCGTATTATTGATAAAATAGGGATGGCTCCTACGTACATTATGAGTGCCATGTGCATTTTTACCGGTATAAATTTAGCAATTTTCTTCCCGACCTTCTGGCCGGCTTTAATTGGCTTTTCATTTGTGGGGTTTGGCACGGCGGCCGTTATTCCCATGACCTACACGTTGGCCGGAGGCTCGGAGAAATATTCGGCGGGAGTAGCTATTTCTTTAGTGGCTTCATTCGGGATTGTGGGTATGCTACTGGGTCCGCCTTTAATTGGTTACCTTGCCCACGCTTTTAATCTAAAAATGTCCTTTATCACTTTTGCTTTTTCCGGCCTGATGCTTATTCCTATATCGCGGTTATTTTTCAGATTAACTAAACAAAATTAATGTCCGGTATTTCTAATGTTTAATTAAATAAAGTAAATAGCAGGAAAAACATACATCAGCAAGTTTCGGATTTTATGAAAGCAAAAACATTCGGATTTTTGAATCATAAAATTTAGAAAAAATGAACATTCAGGACCAAGTTAATTATAACCGCATTGCCGAGGCAATCGCTTATATTCAAACCAACTTTAAAGACCAGCCCAATCTGGATGATGTGGCGGAAAAAGTAAATTTAAGTCCGTTTCATTTTCAGCGAATTTTTAACGAATGGGCAGGAACCAGCCCTAAGAAATTTTTGCAGTACATTAGCGTGAATTACGCCAAAAAGCTGCTGACCGAAAAACAGGCAACTTTGTTCGATGCTGCCTACGAAACCGGACTTTCCAGCACCAGTCGCCTGCACGATATGTTTGTGAACATTGAAGGCATGACTCCGGCGGAGTATAAAAATGGCGGTAGAAATCTGGTTATCAACTACAGCTTTGCCGAAAGCCCATTCGGAAGAATTATTATTGCATCTACGAGTAAAGGAGTTTGTTACATGGCTTTTAACGAAGACGAAACTCAGTCTTTCCTCGATTTAAAATGTAAATTTCCGAATGCTACCTTCCGTCAGAACCTGGATTTGCTGCAACAAAATGCTTTATTCATATTTCAACACGATTGGAGCAAGCTGAACCAGATTAAGCTGCATTTAAAAGGAACCTCTTTTCAATTAAAAGTTTGGGAAGCTTTGCTGCAAATTCCCTTGGGCAGCCTTTCTACGTACGGTTCTATTGCCCGGAAAATTGAGCTCCCGAATGCGTCTCGCGCTGTAGGTACCGCTATTGGCAGCAATCCGGTTGCCTTTTTAATCCCGTGCCACCGGGTAATTCAATCTTCCGGAAGTTTTGGCGGCTACATGTGGGGGCCAACCCGTAAAACTGCCATGATCGGCTGGGAAGCCTCACAAGTAAATCCGGAATAATATTAAATCATTCACTTAAGTTATTTACTAAATCTAGTGGTTGGAAAGTATGATCGGTAACTCTCCATATATATAAACTTCGTCCCTGAAAACGTAGTATGAAATCTGCTTGCCTTAAAAAGAAAAAATGAACTTGTTTGACTACCCTGCCAACCCTACCCTAAACTTATTACCTAAAGACGGAACGGTTAATTATTTCGGTAAAATTTTCTCCCCCGAAGAAGCCGATAATTATCTGAACCGACTGCTAACCAACATTGCCTGGAAAAATGACGAAGCAAACATTTTCGGTAAAACTATTATTATCAAAAGAAAAGTGGCCTGGTACGGCGATCAGGAATTTGAATACACCTACTCCAACATTACCAAAAAAGCCCTGCCATGGACTAAAGAATTATTAGAATTAAAAACTACAATAGAAGCCGAAACCGGCGAAACTTTTAATTCGTGCTTGCTTAACCTTTACCATACCGGCGAAGAAGGAATGGCCTGGCACAGCGATGGCGAAAAAGACTTGAAGAAAGATGGCGCGATTGGCTCATTAAGTTTTGGGGCCGAACGTAAGTTTAGTTTTAAACATAAACAAACCAAAGAAATTGTTTCAATGGTACTGGAACACGGTAGTTTACTAATAATGAAAGGTACTACCCAAACGCATTGGCTGCACCGCTTGCCACCTACCAATGCCGCCCACCAGGCCCGGGTAAATCTAACCTTCCGGACAATTGTTTTTTAATCTGCTTATAAAATTTAAAGATTAAATAGCTGCTTTTTTAATAGAGTTGCTAGAATTTCAAAATTTAGCTAAGGCTTTAATATCCTTTACTTCCAGGATTGGTTTTCCGTAGCCTTGCTCTACCACATTTATCATGGCCAAACCCAGTTCCTGCAAGGTGGACATGTAATTAGATAAAAAAGGACGTAATAGCGGTACCAGCCACTTAATGTAAGAATACATTTTTAAAGTATTATTTAAACCGGGAGTAGGTTGCAAAAACCCGGGCCGGAACATGTAGGCTTTTTTGAAAGGTAGTTTTAGTAAATCGTTCTCCGTTTTTCCTTTTACCCGTGCCCAATTCGAACTTCCTTTTTCGGAACTATCTGTGCCGGCCCCGGACACGTAACAAAAAATCAAATTGGGGTTTTGCGCAACCAAGGTTTTAGCTACCCCCATTGTAAGTTCGTAAGTAGCGCGGTAGTACTCTTCTTTGCTCATACCCACCGACGAAACTCCCAAACAAAAAAAGCAAGCATCGTAAGGAGTAAAATCAAACTGTATTTCCGAAAACTTTAAAAAATCAGGTTGAATTAACTCTTTTACTTTTGGGTGCGTAACTCCACTTGGCCGGCGATTTAAGAGCAATACTTCTGCTATGTCGGGGTGTTGCAGGCATTCGTGCAGTACTCCCTCTCCTACCATGCCGGTAGCGCCGGTAATTATTACTTTTTTGTTCATAGTAGTCTGGAGGTTTAAAAATTTACTAAAAGATTAACTTGTCACCGGATTTTCTTTAACCAATGATTTGCTTTTTTGCGTAGGAGCAAAAGCTCAGGTGAACGCCCTTTGCAACAATCGCTCTTTATAATTGTTTACTGTAAATTTATTTTAAACAACATTTAATTTTTCGCAAATACAACAAAAATTATGGAATTTAGACAGTTAGGTGGTTCGGGGTTATTTGTACCGGTTTTAAGTTTTGGTACGGCCACTTTTGGAGGCAGCGGAAATTTCTTTAAAGCCTGGGGCAGCACCCAGGTAGAAGAAGCCACGCGGCTAATTGATATCTGCATGGAAGCAGGCGTTAACTTTTTTGATACCGCCGATATTTATTCGCAAGGTTTGTCAGAAGAAATTCTGGGTAAAGCCATTGCGGGTAAACGCGACAAAATGATTATTTCTACAAAAGGTACTTTTCCGTTCGGCTCAGGACCAAATAACCAGGGGTCTTCCCGTTTTCATTTAATAAAACAAGTAGAAGGCAGCTTAAAACGGCTCGGTACTGATTATATTGATTTATACCACATGCATGGTTTCGACGGCAACACTCCCGTTGAAGAAACCTTACACACCTTGAATACATTGGTGCAAGCAGGTAAAATCCGGTACATTGCCGCTTCTAATTTCTCGGGCTGGCATTTAATGAAATCTTTAGCTGTGTCGGAGAAATACGGCTGGCCCAAGTACGTGGGGCACCAGGTATATTATTCGTTAGCTAACCGCGATTATGAATGGGAACTCATGCCGTTGGGTATCGATCAGAAAGTGGGTAGCTTAATCTGGTCGCCGCTGGCGGCGGGTCGATTAGGTGGTAAGTACCGCCGAAACCAGCCTTTGCCGCCGGATAGCCGTGTAGCACAGGGCGGTAGTCCCGTACCCGAAGCCGTAGTAAACGAAGAAGTATTTTACAATACCATTGATGCCTTAGAGGAACTAGCCGCCGAAGTAGGTAAAACCGTGGCCCAGGTAGCCCTAAATTGGTTGCTGCAACGCCCTACCGTTACCAGCATTATTATTGGTGCCCGGAACGAAGAACAATTAAGGCAAAACCTGGATGCCGTTGGCTGGAACCTGACTGTAGAACAAGTAAAAAAACTAGACAAAGCCAGCGAAGTACCCGCTGTTTATCCTTACTGGCACCAACGGCAGAACACAAAATTAAATCCTCTACCCCAATTCTATAAAAAGTAATTTTTTGCCAGAAAAGCCATTTTGCCCATATTGGCGCAGGACGGCTTTCTAATATTAACATGCGTTTGAGAATAGAAAAGAAGATCTGTAGAAAGGAGCTATTCTTTTCCAATTCGGTCCTTTTCGCGGAAACTATTTAGCTACGTAGTCAAAAAGTTTTCACCTGAAGGATCAAAATGGCTTAACTTATTTCGGTCCATTTACTTAGATACTGCGATAAGATCAACGCCATTAAAAAAAAGTAAAATTAGCTCTTGTCTACCTAGATTTTAAAGATACAGCCGTAAAACAAACACTTATTCTATGCAACAAGACCAAGTTATCCGCGACAATTTAGTAAAACTACTAAGAAGCGGGCAGGCTTTTAAACCTTTGGAGGAGGTTTTATCAGGCATAAATGTAGAAGAAGCCGGTAAAAAGGTACCAAAACTGCCGTATACTCTTTGGCAGGTAATAGAACATTTACGCATTGCCTTGTTCGATATTTTGGATTTTAGCCGGGGCCCGAACTATGAATCGCCGGAATGGCCCGCCGGGTACTGGCTCGAAGAAATTGCTCCGGCTAACCAGGAAGCACTGGATACTAGTATTCAAACGATTCAGGACGGTCTGGAACAAATGATTCAACTGGTGCAGGATCCTGCTAACAACCTTTATACCCCTTTTGCTCATGGTACCGGCCAAAATTTACTTCGGGAAGCCTTATTAGTAGCCGAACACAATGCTTATCATTTAGGTGAAATTATTATACTGCGCAGACTTTTAGGAAATTGGGAGTAGCTGCACTGGGGCTTTCCGGATTAATGCCGGACTATATTTACTAAAAGTCGGGGAATAACAGCCTATGTGCTTTTAATTTAAGTACTTCTGGAAAGATCTAACCAGTAGGTAACTAATCTCGGATTCTTCCAGAAGGATTTAATTAAAGAAGTGGAGCTTCTTTTTTAATTTATACTTATCTATATCTTGTCCGTACCAATAAGAAAATGCTTCTTATTGTACCTTACCCGCTGCATTCTCCAAAACTACCTTAGACAGAACGGCCGTATCTACTTTATCCGGCAAATGCGAGCAAAAGCCAATTCCTACATAAAAGGGTCCATCAAAGGGCAACTGAATTGCTTCGCCTACCTGATGCATAGGTTCCCCGGCCATGCTCACAAATAGCGCAAAGTTATTTCCCCGTTTTTCTATACCAATGCGTTTTGCCAACCCGATCTCTTTTTCGTTAGGAATTTGTGAAGCCGGTAAACCTCCGCGTTGGTCAACTTTCGTTTCTTTTAAATTCTGGCCTTTCTCAGGCCGCCAGGCTAGGTGCAATAAACCACCTCCGTGTAAGGCCACCATGGCTTCTTTGGCATCATCTTCCAGGCTTTGGCGAATTATAACAACCGCTTTGCGATCTAAATAGCCTTCTTTATCCGGAAAATTAATGTCCGCTGCCAGCGATACATCGCCATCCATTTTCTTCCACAAATAACGGAATTCATCCCGCGTATACCAGATATTATAACCGGCGGAGTTAATGGTGTATTGCTTGGTGGCAGCGTTATAACTCGAAGAACCAGGTACTAAGGCTGCACCTACATCGCTTTGACCTTCAAAAACACCAATCTTCTTATTACTGGTGCGGGTTTCCCGGTAAAAATCTAATGGTGGCGGTACTTGTTTATGCGTAGCTGAGCCAGGTAGCGCCCAATCCGGTACTTCCACTTTTGCGGGTGTTTTTTGAGCAACAGCCAAGTGTGGGGTAACACTCCATACCAGAACAGACAAGAAAAGTAAGCTGCTATATTTTAAAAATCCGGTCTTCATTTCGTATAAAGGTTAACAAAGTATATTTAGTAATACATTTAGTAAATAAAACTTAAGTTGATACTTAAAAATAGCGAAAAAATGTTACTCACACCGAAATATTTAATTAAGCTGTAATTGTTACCGCTTTATACGTAGTAAGGTTAGTATCCGAAACCTTTGAGTAGAACTATCAGGTTTATTATCGGTTAATAACTCAACTTTTTAATATTATGAATTTCCACTCTTATCCGGAATTATCTTATTACAGGGGTTCCCAGAGTTCTATCTTGTTTCCTTCGGCATCCATTATGTGAATAAACTTCCCGTATTCATACGTTTCCATTTCATCAATAATAGTAACTCCGTTTTCTCTTAACTTTTTTATAAGTCCTTCTAAATTCTGAACTCGGTAATTAATCATAAACTCTTTTTTAGAAGGTGCAAAATATTCGCTTTTACTTTTAAAAGGTGACCATTGGAGAGAATTTACTTGATCTGGGCAGTTTACATCCCTGGATTTAAAAGTGGCGCCCCACTCATTTACCTCGAGGCCTAAATTTTTGGCGTACCATTCTCTCGTTTCTTTTGGATTGTCAGAGAAAAAGAAAATTCCACCAATTCCTGTCACCTTGGGAGTTGCACCACTTATTGAACCTGTATTCTCCATGTTGCTTTTTGATTCTTCCATATGGTTTAGCAGTTTTTCTGATGTAGTATTGCTCATATTAAGCGGCAGCTAATGATTAAGTGTTTATGCCGAAATCGTAGTAAAACAAGTATCTGGAATACAATGAGTTCGATGTAGAAATTCTATTTTACTAATTTCAAAGTAGTATCGCTGTCATAATGCTTGCTCTTTGAACTGATTCCAACCAAACTGTCCAAAGCAATAAGTAAATGAGCTTTTCATCATTCAGGAAAGACATGGAACCTAAAATTTCACTTATTTCAGCGCTATCCTAAATTCAGAGGATAGAGGATAGTTAATCAAGGAAATTAAACATTGCAACGTATTCTCTATTATAAGATAAAACCACTTCCATTCTATTGTTTTTAATTACTGCCAAGGTTGAAGTGTTTATGAAGTTGTGGTATTTGAAAAACGTCATTTTAATTAACTACAAAAGCAAAATAGCGATTTAAAGCCGAATGATCGAGCGTCCTGCCACAATTTCATAAACACAATGTTGTACGCCGCTGTTTCTTTTTTGTCAGCACAAAATTATTGTTAATCTGTTTATTACTTTTTTACTTTTGAAATAAAAATAAAAAGTCCCCCGAGTAAAAAAAAGCGATTGCTTGTCGATGCCGAAAATGTACTAAAGCATCATTCCATCTCAAAAGTGTCGGCTAACAAAGTATTTCTGATTCTCTATACCTTTGAATTCTGTAAAGGTCTTTCCATTATAACTTACTCAGCAGCCGCCTTTGCGAGGGGCACGTTTATAAATTATTTTACTATCTCGTTTTACATAGTTGATCGATACTATGGCATAGGAATACTTAGGCGCATGCAATACACTATGGCTTCTTATGATTATTTTATCGTTCACTTTCAGGCTATGTAGTTGCTGCAATTCATTACACTTTTCCGGCCCATAACCAAGAATATAATCGACGCCATTAATCCTGACCATCAGGCCGAAACCTAATCGGGAACCTGGCGGAAGAGAAAGAGAGGTTACCACAGCCTCCATATTGGTAAAAGCACTTATATGCTTCCTTATTTTAGCTTCACTAGCATACACTTTTTTACCTGCGGGAGACGCTTCCCATTCTTTGTACTTGATACCTTCAGGGGTAGCCTCCCATTTTTTCAAGGCAGCTTTCCTATCTGCAGCAGAGAGGGGCTTTGGGATTGATTTTTTAGCAGTTTCATTTTTGATTTCGCCATTAGCCAATACTAGTCCGCTTACCACCACCAGTGGTAAGATCAACGCATACATAACCTTTTTCATATTTTTAGCAGGTTTAAATTCATTCGCCGCCATGTCCCCCGTAGGGGAGGTGGCGGCTTAGCTCCTATTTATTATGCAGTGAATCGCAAAGTCCCGGTGACGTTGCTGGGGAATTTTTTCAACATCCACCTCTGCTGGGTATGGCATAGATCACGTTGCCTGAAACAAATAAATTGAAGCCTTTATCTTCTACAGAAGGAAGCAACAATTCCCATGTTTTTCCCTTGTCTGATGATCTGAAAATGCCGCCAGGATGAGCACTAAAGAAGTTTTCACCAACCTGGGTAATGGAAGTCATGTATGCGTGCACACGAAGGCGATCATTAATGCGATCATTCCAGGTCCGCCCTATTGAATCAATAACAACTTTGTCCCGAAGGGCGGAATGAATGGGCTGCCAGGTTTTACCCCCGTCGTAGGATGTACTTAGCCTACTGGTATTTGGGGTATTCGACTCTGAATTGGAAGTGATAGCAACGAATCCACCTTTGATCGGTTTTACATCGAAAGCCACCCTGTCCTCACTGATCACCGGCGCCCAGTTGTCGCCATTATCGGTCGATCTTATTATTCTTCTCCTACTGGTCGCCAGCAGTACGCCATTCGACTCGGCCAGATTCCCTACCAAGCCTCCGGCATAGACATGTTTCCAGGTTTTTCCATTATCAGTGGACCTAATAATGCCTCTGTTGATGGCGATGAAAATGGTACCTTCGGGGGTCTCAAAAACGCTGCGTAGTCGTGCCGCCTGAAAATTTTCGAATATCGGCGACCATACACTCGTTCCGTTTGTTGTTTTCAGATTTACACCCCAGTAATTATGGGCAGACATCCCGGACTTACCGGGGGCAATGCTGCTATGTTCGTCAGGGAAAGTTTCTTTCGTCCAAAAAGGAGAGGTGGCATTTGGTGTATTGTGATAGAGTCCGTTTCTAACCCTTAAGAACAGGCCTTTATCATTTGCAAAGAAGCTATTTCCCCGAATACTATCTACCCGTAAAGTTTTGGGCAGCCATTTGCTGATGTCCTGCCAGGTTTGTCCGCCATCTGTAGATTTAAAAACGATCTTTGCCGTCTCAGTCTTCTTTGTTTTTGCGTCTGGCTTTTTAGCAGTTTCATTAATGATCTCGCGATTAGCCAATACTAGTCCGCTTACCACAACCAGCGGTAAGATCAGAGTATACATAACTTTTTTCATGTTTTTTGTAGTTTTAATGAACATCGATTTATCTCTCGATAAACAGATTTGTTTAAGGCTTTTTTTATTTTTCGTATTTCTTTAAAGCTAGTGCAATAAAAATACGTTGATTTATTTGAGGCTAAGGGACTTAGATGGTAAATAAAAGTGTAAACTTTGTAAATAATATCTTGACATGATGCTTGTAAGAAGAAATCTGTTGCCAGTCAAACGTAATCACCTGGGCGGATTATTACTACTCCCGTTTATCTCGATCATCTGCGTGGCTTTCAGCATCACCGGCAGTGATGACTTTGGCTTGGCCCGAAGGGAAATTTTGCTTCGCCGAATCGGACACGAAATACTCCTGCAGTCGGGCGACAGTACATCCCGGGTACTACCGGTAAAAAAGATCGCCAAAAATGAATACCAGATCAGTTTTGAGAAGGCGTTTACTTTTCAACCCGAATCCCTGGTGCATACAACGCAACGTTTGTTAGCTAAAGACCCGCTCGCCAGTGATTACGTGGTTAATGTACTGAACAGTGCCCGTGTAGCCTATGGATATGCTATATCAAAAAATAAGAAAGATGATATTGTAGCCTGTTTAGGAAGAAAGCAACCCGTAGCGCCTTACCTGATTAACATTCAATTCAAACCGGCCGGAATAATGACCGCCAAGAACGGATATCTTTTGGGCAGCCTGACAGTTTTAGCCTTTGTTGGATTTATGTTTTTAAAATCTGTCCAGCCTCGGAAGGCTTTCGTAGCTGACAGTCAGCCTACGAGTATATTTCCTTTAGGGGCAATGTCGTTCGACGCGGAGGCTCGTAAGCTCCTGATAAATGGAAAGACCATCGACTTGACCAGAACGGAAACCCGTGTACTACGCATTTTCGCGTTGTCTCCTAATGAGACGATAGAGCGCAGCCGGCTACAAAAAGAAATATGGGAAGATGAAGGGGTTATAGTAGGCCGCAGTCTGGATATGTTTATTTCCAAACTTAGAAAAAAAATGGAATTTAATACGAGTGTCAAAATTGTTGTTATACGCGGCAAAGGATACAAGCTTGAAATTAGCGCTTAAGAAAAGCTTCCCGCTCCGAACTGGATGCCGAAAAACTGTTGCCTACGTTAAAATCAACCGAGCAAGAAAACTGTGAATTTACGCAGACAATTCGTTTTTACAGTTGCGTACAACGGACTAGTATGAACCCCAGCAGAGGCCGTCGGCCTCTGCTGGGGTTCATACAGTGTTGTGTTTAGTTCTTTTATTTTTGTTATACAGCTTCTTCTTCAACCTCCACTAATTCTGCTAATTTTAATGCAATTTTTAGCAATGATTCTTCATTAGTATCAAGACCACTTCTTGAACCTAATAAAGGACTTACTTCACGAAGTCTGTCAAATGTGGTATTGTGTACAATCGGAACGAGTAAATCGCGTGCTAGAAGTGCTGAAAGTTCTTTATCTGCAATACCTTCATTTCTCACTCTTTCTAAAAAGGATGGCGTTACCAAAACTAATCCAACTTTTGATTTGGCTATTCCTTTGTCAATCTCGCGAAGTAATGATGAGCCTAATAAAACATCCTTTTCGCTAAACCATACAGATACTCCATTAGCCTCGAGCAAATCGTGAAGTTCCTTTGCCGCACCTTTTCGGTCATCCCAAGCGTGGCATAGAAAAACATCCCGAAGGTCAGGTGTAATTGAGCGTCTCTCGATATTTTCACGAATTGGTGTTAGTGTTCGTATTTCCGTTGGTGTATAATAAACACCAGATGAAGGTCTGGACCATTTCGGTTTACTGCTCCTTGAACTTCCCCCTCCGGAACTTCTACTTCCGTAACTACTGCTACTTGAAGAGTAAGATGAAGTATAGGATGGATATGAACATATATCCGCAAGAACGTCCTCCGCAGGCAGGGCAGTCAGCTGCTGCACTGGCTGTTCTATGTCCTCTTGATGGTGCTGTACATCTTGCCATATATTTTATTTATTTTTTATTATATGCATTAAACACAACTACCAGATATACAGAACTACTCCATATATACTTCCATTTTGGCCGGATAAACAGAGTAATACTCCGGTTGTCGGTACTATGAATAAAATTGCTGTAGTCATTTTCCTGTTCTTATTCTGTTGTACTTCATATTGATAGCGCCACCTTGCTTACAAATAAAAATACATCAGAAATATATAAAGAATATATGCTTACTCCTTTACCCACCAGCAAGTAAGGGTTTACTTCCGAATTCGTTTTTATTTATGATAATACATTAATAGGCTATGAAGGATAGCAATACCATGTATTTTCATTTATGGATAATAAAAAAGGGCATCTATGCAGATGCCCTAATAAAACAGGTAAATGGGTTGATTAATTTGCTTTTACTAACGGATGGAGAAACGAACTTCCTTTACTTTAGAGTTCGTCCGGTTATCAGTTAAACTCATGCGGAGCAGGTAAGATCCTTGCGGTAAGCTACTGGCCTTGATGGTAGTATCAACTATTACCGGATTGGTTTTGGGATGTTTTTTATAGCCCCAAACGGTTTGGTTCAGGCTACCATCCGCCAAGTTTACTACCTGTACTTCCAATTCTTTAATTTTGTCTTTGTCGCTAATTAAAGATTGTATCGGAATAGTTTTACCAGACATAAATACACTATTATTTAAAGGTGCATCTAGTCGAACGTAAGGAGCAGAACCATCTGGTTTGGTATCTGAATTATTAAAAAGATCTTCGCAGCTAGTAAGAGAAATAATAAGGATTAAAGCTGTTAAGCATTGAAGTAATAATTTTTGCATCATAAAATTGAGTGATCTGTATATTCTTGAAATAAGTTTTAACTACTATAGAAAATTAAATTTGGATTTAATCTGTAAAGCAAATTAACTAAACCGCTATATATTAGTATAACTACGTTCTTGTTAAATTACCATTGTTTCGGAACCTTAAAACAGTTGGTTAACAAAAAAATAATTTAAGTTTATCATTTTTTTGATTCCTGCAATAAAAAGCAGAAATCCTGCTAATAAGTTTCTGTAACTCCATTATTCTTTGTTAAATATAAAAAACAATACTCATTTCTTTAGATAATACCATAATTCAGAGTTTTTCCTGTTTGAACATTTCTAATTTTAATATCGTAAAAAGTACTCCAGCCGCCAGAACGAGCGGTTATGTTTTACGAACGATAAACTAAGAAATGTCAATTATGAGAAATTACGAAGATTCTGATCCGACATCTTTTAATAGTTTCCGCACCGGAAACGAAAATCCACGACGCGACTTGTCTACCCGCAATGAATTTGGCACTAACCAAGCCAGTATGCGACCTGGTTCTAACGAAGGTACTGCCGATCATCGCACTAATTCAGGTCCGAGCCAATATTCGGCGTATCAACCTTTTAATCGCAAAAGCAACCAGCAAAATAATAACTGGTCGCAAAACGACCAGAACTGGCAAAACAACCGGGGCAATTACCGGCAATCTGATCAAGGTCAAAATTATAATTACAACAACCAAAATACGCAGTACCGGAACGAAAACCGGTATAATCAGCAAAACGACCACCAAAACTGGCAAAGTTCGCAAAACAGTCGCCACGACGATGACCGCAACGTATTTGAACGAACCGGCGATCGCATAAACGAAACCTGGAACCGCTGGACTGATGACGATAATAACAATGATTATAATCGCTCATCGCAACAATTCCGCAATCAGAATCAACATAACCAACAACCATATAACGATTATAATCAGCAAAATCGTTATTCTTCTGATTACGGCTCCCGTAACAATTGGAACCAAGACCGTAACTTCAATAACGACCGGTATCAAAATCGCCATAACAACGAACACGAAAACGAAGGCTTTTTTGATCGGATGGGAAATAAAATAAGCCAGGCCTGGGACCGATTTACCGGCGAAGATGAAGAACAGCGTTATCAGGAAAGAGGTAACATGAATAGCCAGCACCGCTGGAACCACGGCTTTAATGAAAACCGGGGACACGAAGACGATAACCCCCGCAGAAATTTTAACCGAAATGATTCCTGGGGATCTTCTAACCGTAATAATGAATGGTAAACTTGGTTTAAAGTAAAAAACCTGAAAATAAAAAGCCTCGCATAAAATATGCGAGGCTTTTTGCGTAAAGGAGAAACAGCTAAATGTAATTTTATCTTTAACCTTACAGTTAAAGGTGTTATTAAACTCTTTGTACTTCCGGTTCTTCCCGCGGTAATTCCTCGGTAGATTCGTTATTGTAATTATCTATTGTTAAGTGATAAACTTCGGCGTAATGTTTAAAGTCTTCGGTAGTCCATTTCGTATCTTTTAAAATACCGTTAGCTATATCATACACCAAGCCGTGCAAGCGTAAAGGTTTACCGGCATTTAAGGCATTTTGAACAATGGTAGTTTTATATAAGTTGTTTACCTGCTCCAGTACATTTAATTCTACCAGCCGGCGCCAACGGGCATCTTCATCCTGCATATCCTGCAATTCGTCCTGGTACCTAGGCATTATATCTTTAATATTACGCAGCCAGTTATCAATTAATCCATACTGTTGGTCGCCCATGGCCGCTTTCACGCCGCCGCATCCGTAGTGGCCGCAAACAATAACATCCTGTACTCCCAATACCTCAACGGCATATTGTAATACCGATAACATATTCATGTCGGTATTTACTACCACGTTGGCAATATTACGGTGCACAAACATTTCGCCGGGACCTGTACCGCAGACATCATTTGCCGGTACCCGGCTATCGGAGCAGCCAATAAATAGGTAACGAGGTTTCTGACCTAAGGCAAGCTTTTTAAAATAATTTTTATCATTCTTTAATTTTTCGGCTACCCATTTACGGTTATTTTCAAATATTTTTTCCATTTTATTTTTCGACTTTAGAAGGTTTGGTTAATGTGCGTTTGTGGATACCACTTCAGGAATATTCTGCAAATGCAGCCGAATATTACGTTCTTGCGCGTTAATTTTAAAATTTTGGATGGCATCGAGCACATCGTAATCAATAAACGTTGATTTGGAGCCATCTACTATAATTTCGCTGTTATCGGGTAAATGGTGCAACGTTAATAAAATACTGGCTTTATTAAGAAACGATACATTTTCGCTTAGTTGTAACCGGATAACTTCGCCTTGTTTATGCTTTTCTTTGTGAAAAAAGTAAGGTGTTTTGTAATTAGCTTTCAATATAAAGAATACGCCTATTGCTAATCCAATGGAGATGCCAATGAGCAAATCGGTAAACAAAATAGCCAAAATGGTTACAATAAACGGTATAAATTGCTCTAGGCCAAGTTTAAACTGACTAACATAAAGGCTTGGTTTAGTCAATTTAAAACCAACCACCAGTAATACCGCAGCCAAGGCAGATAATGGAATTTGGTTAAGCACAGAAGATAAAAACAACACACTTATCAGCAATAAAATACCGTGAAAGAAAGCCGAAACTTTAGTTTTACCTCCGGCATTTATATTAGCCGAGCTGCGTACAATTACGGCAGTCATGGGTAAGCCACCTAGTAAACCACTAATAAAATTACCAAAACCCTGCGCTTTTAATTCGCGGTTAGTAGGCGTAACCCGTTTTAAAGGATCCATGCGGTCCACGGCTTCTACACTTAAAAGGGTTTCGAGAGAAGCAATAATGGCAATGGTAATCGCTAAAATATACACATCCATGTTGCCTAAGGCACTCCAATCGGGCTGGGTTAACTGGGCTACCAGCTTCGTCCAGGAATCCATGGTGGGTAGCTGCACCAAATGCTCAGTGTTAATGGTTAAAACCGGAGCGCTAGCTTTAAAAAAGTAATTAATTCCTAAAGCTACTATTACAGCTATTAAGGCCGAGGGTACAAATTTAAAGAGCGCATATTTCTTAAAGCGCGGCTTATCCCAAAGAACTATAATGAGTAAAGAAATAACCCCAACTAATAAGGCTCCTTTCTCAATGTGTTCAAAAGCATAAACCATTTCGGTGAAAGTGTTACGGCCATCGAACTGAAAAAACTCCATTTCGCCAAAAAAATCTTTATCGGCACCTAAAAAATGCGGAATTTGCTTTAAAATTAAGGTTAAGCCAATAGCGGCCAGCATTCCTTTAATAACGCTCGACGGAAAATAATGGCCAATAATACCGGCCTTTAAGAACCCTAAGATTAACTGTAAAACACCGGCTATTACTACCGCCAACTGAAAAGCTTCGAAAGAACCTAATTTAGTAATACCGTTTAAAACAATTACCGTTAAACCGGCGGCCGGCCCGCTAACACTTAACTGCGATCCGCTTACGAGCGAAACAACAATGCCACCTACCACTCCCGCAATAACTCCCCCTAGAAGAGGAGCGCCCGATGCCAAAGAAATACCTAAACAGAGCGGCAAGGCTACCAGAAACACCACCAAGCCCGCGGGTAAATCACTGCCCAGATTTTTTAAAGAAATACTATTTGTTGAATTCATGCCGAGTTTCCAAGTCTGTTATTAAGATATAGCTGTTTACCTTATTTTTAGTTTACAAACTTATTCTGGCAAGATTAAACAGACATTAAAGGCATATTAAAATGAGATTAAAAATTAGCCGGAAGGGAAATAATTACTTCGGTACCAACATGCAGGGCTGAGTGAACTTCAATGGTACCTTGGTGGAGTTTAATAATTTTCTCGGCTAGAGGCAAACCAATGCCATGTCCCGAAATATCCCGGACGTTATCGGCCCGGAAAAAAGGAACAAATACGTGTTGTAAATCTTCGTTTTTAATGCCTACTCCCCTATCCTGAACGCGTAACTGTAATTGAACCAGATTTACATGAATGGTGGCTGAGATTAACCCTTGCTCCGGCGAAAATTTACAGGCATTTTCAAAAACATTAATAAAAGCAATTAGTAATAAAGATTCGTTTGCTAAGCAAATTAGCCGGCTTTCGTCTTCGGGTAAATTTTCAAAGTTTATTTCTATTTTCGCTTGCCGATGTCGTTTTTTTACTTCTTCGCCAGCCAGAAAAACAACTTCATCGAACCTCACTTTATTTAGCTCTATCTTAGAGATATCAAAACTTGCCTGCGCAATCTGCAAAAGGCCATTGGACAGTTGCGTTAAAAGCTTTGCCTCATCTAAGGTAGCATGTAAAACGCGTTCGTATTCGTGAGATCCACGGGGTTTCATTAAGGCTACTTCCAGTTCGCCAATCATAGCAGTAAGCGGCGTGCGAAGTTCGTGCGAGGCGTTGGAAATAAACGTTTTCTGCATGGCAAAAGCTTGTTCCAACCGGTCCAGCATTTTATTAAAAGTATGAGCCAAATGCGACAATTCGTCTTTCCCATCAGAATCGGTTAACCGCAAATGCAAATCCGAAGCGCTGATTTTTTCTACTTCTTTCACTACTTTGGTAATGGGCCGCAGAGCTTGCCGGGCAAATACCCAACCCGCGGCTAAAACAATAACTACTGCTAATAAACAACCCACAGTTAAAATTAAGCGCAACTCGCGTAGTTGCTGTTTACTATTTACATCAATAGATGAAGCAATTACAGAATATTGTTGTTTTTTTTTGGTGTCGAAATATGGAATACCTACCAGTTGCCGGTCGTGTACCAGCTGCATTACTTCGTGGCCTTGTTGTAAACGCGCAATTAAATCTTTGCTTATTGGCAAACTACCGTCGCCTTCCTGAAAAACCAGCTTGCCAGTTGCGTCATAAACGTTTACAATTTCGTAGGGCAAAGATTGGTTATACTGCCTTAAAATTTTGCGGTAAGTTTCCTGGCTTACCTGGTTGGCATCCAGGTATACGTGCGCCACAATATTCGCCCGGTCTTTTAAGTTTTGCTGGAAATCACTTTCCTGGTAAAACAAAACAAACACGTAAATAAAAATGGAAAACAGAACAAGAATAAACGAAAATATAACAGCGAATTGCAGCGTTAATTTCGTGCGGATGGTCATAAAAATCAGTTTTCTTTTACTACGTACCCCATTCCTACCAAGGTATGGATTAATTTAACCGGATGGTCTTTGTCAATTTTTTTGCGCAAAAAATTGATGTATACATCTATTACGTTGCTGCCGGTGTCAAAAGAAGTTTCCCAAACGTTTTCAATAATATCTACCCGGGACACTACCCGGTTTTTATTACGCAACAAGTACGAGAGCAAGGCAAATTCACGCGCCGTAAGCGTAACAGGTTGGTTGTTGCGGGTTACTGTTTTGCGGGCCATATCTAGTTCCAGATCGGCAATGCGCAGAATTTCGCCGGTAGGTAAATCATTTTTCCGCCGGGTAAGAGCCCGAATCCGGGCAAGTAATTCCTGAAACTCGAAAGGCTTTACCAGATAATCATCGGCGCCGGCATCTAAGCCTTCAATCTTATCAGTGGTGTTGCCCAAAGCAGTTAACATTAAAATAGCCACTGAACTATTCTGTTGCCGGATGGCTTTGCAAACTTCCAGGCCGTTTAGTTGTGGCAAAATCACATCCAGAATAATTATATCGTATTCTTTATCCAGGGCCAGCCGTTTTCCAAAAAATCCATCGTAGGCTTGTTCTACATCGTAGGATTGCTCTTCTAAACCTTTTTTAATAAAAGAGGCAACTTTAGGTTCATCTTCAATCAGGAGTATTTTCATGGGCCAGCGAGCCTTCGTCGGAAACAGTTAATAAAACAGTTGTAATTTAAATTTTAAACTTCCTTAACCTTACTCATTTTTAATGATGGGTATTAGGTAAGGAAGTCTCACAGTTCAAAAGTAAAGCCTTTTTCTTTTAATTTTTGATAAATACCCGGGTTAAAGCGGTATAAGCGGGCAGCCCGGTGCGCTACTCCGGTTTGCGTTTCGTTTAATTGTTCGAGCAAGTTCATTTTAAGGAGTTTTTTGCGAAAGTTGCGTGTATCGAAAGTAGTACGCAACACGGCTTCGTATAACTCCTGCAGTTGAGTTAAAGTAAATTTTAGCGGCAGCAATTCAAAACCAATGGGCTCAGAACGTACTTTACTTTGCAGATGTTGCAACGTTACGTTTAAGATGTGTTTATGATCGAATACCAGTTCGGGTAAATCCGAAATATCGAACCAGTTGATATCACTGGCATCAGGCCCGGCTCTTAAATCGTCGGTGCGGTATTTTATAAGCGCGTAAAAAACAACTGTAATTACCCGCCGCCACGGAAAGCGATTTACCTGTCCAAAAGCCTGCACTTGCTCCATAAAAACGTTGGTCATGCCGGTAGTATCGTGCAACGTGCGCTTCGCCGACGTTTCCAATTCTTCAAAGTCGAGTACAAATCCGCCTGGTAAGGCCCATAAACCTGGGGATGGTTCAATATTTCGTTTCAGGAGAAGAACTTTTAGTTTGCCATCGTCTAAACCAAATATAACGCAATCCGTGGAAACGGAAGGAATAATATCTTCGGGTTTAAAATTTATAACGGAACCGGCAAATTCAGTTTGAATCATAACGCATCGTATAATAATTAGCCATAACATTGAAGAAAGAGAAATGTTTACACCACTAAACAAGCTTACACAATTCCCTGCATTTTTATAAATTGAAACTTAATCGCTTAAACCATCCAAAATAAGTAATTTTAAATTGGTTTGGTGAGAATTATCTATTAATATTGTATCTTTTACAATAAGTATTCTTACGTATTTAATTTGTAATATAATGGCTCTAATCGAATTATTACAAATGATTTACTATAAATTAGCTTAGAGCCTGTTTAATCAAGGTTTTTGCTTTAAAATTCGCTTGTTTTTCCATTATAATTAACCAGCAATAATTTTTACACAACAATTTATTCTGATATATAAGCACGATGTATTTATTAGGCTATGACATTGGCTCCTCTTCGGTAAAAGCTACTTTAATAGAGGCAGCAACCGGAGTAGTACTACTTTCGGCTTTTGCGCCGGCGCAAGAAATGGGTATGATTGTAAAGCAAGAAGGCTGGGCCGAACAAGACCCCGAACGATGGTGGCATTACCTGAGCGAAGTAACGCACCGGGTGATCCGCGATGGTCGCATTCAGGCAAAAGACATTAAAGCCATAGGCATTGCCTACCAGATGCACGGCTTAGTAGTAGTCGATCAAAACCAGGAAGTGTTACGACCTTCCATTATTTGGTGCGACAGTCGGGCTGTTGCCTTGGGCGATAAAGCTTTCCGGGAAATTGGCTCCGAAACGTGTTTGTCGTGCTACTTAAATTCGCCGGGCAATTTTACTGCTTCTAAACTAAAGTGGGTAAAAGAAAACGAACCGGATATTTTTGGGCGCATTCATAAATTTATGCTTCCCGGCGATTACATTGCCATGAAGCTTTCGGGCAAAATTCAGACAACGGCTTCTGGCTTGTCGGAAGGAATTTTGTGGAATTTTAAAGAAAATGCCCCTGCTTACGACTTATTAGATCATTACGGAATTCCGGCGGACCTTATACCGGAAATTGTGCCTAGTTTTGGTTTACAAGCGGGAGTATCGGCAAGTGCGGCCACAGAATTAGGTTTAGCGCCGGGTACGCCCATTGCTTACCGGGCCGGCGACCAACCCAATAATGCTTTCTCGTTAAACGTATTGCATCCCGGTGAAATAGCGGCTACGGCGGGTACTTCCGGCGTGATATACGGAGTTAATAACCAATTTACCTACGATCCGGAATCCCGGGTAAATACTTTCCTGCACGTAAATCATACCCCGGAGCAACCATCTACAGGTACCTTGTTATGCGTAAACGGCACGGGTATTTTAAATTCCTGGCTGCGGAAAACTATATTTACTTCCGAAAAAGCAAATTCCAGTTACTCCTACGAAGAAATAAACAACCTGGCGCAAAGCGTACCACCCGGCGCAGAAGGTTTACTTATTTTACCTTTTGGCAATGGGGCCGAACGTTTTCTTAAAAATCAGCAGGTAGGCGCCCACATCGCTGGTTTATCTTTTAATCAGCATACCCCAGCGCATCTGGCCCGGGCTGCCCAGGAAGGAATTATTTTTGCCCTGCGCTACGGGTTTGACATCATGAAAGGCATGCAGATAAATGCGCGCACGGTAAAAGCCGGAGATGCCAACATGTTTCTGAGTCCTTTATTTGCGCAAACATTTGCTACCGTTACCAACACGGTGGTGGAACTGTATAACACCGATGGTTCGCAGGGAGCAGCCCGGGGAGCAGGCGTAGGAGCAGGTATTTACCCCGATTATTCGCAAGCATTTGCCGGTTTGCGCTGTACCCGGTCCGTTGAACCAGAAACCCACTTACAAGAACAATACGAAACTATTTACCAGGATTGGCTAGCTGAGTTACAAGTACAGTTAAACCGTTTTCCCGCTTAAAAAATAAAATTTAATTCCATTTAATTTAAAGCAAACGTATTTGGTTCTCGTATAACCCAGCATTAATCCAACATTATATTACTCAACTATTTGCATTTTATAAAAAATTAAAACTTAACCCTAGCAAAAAATATGGCAGTTAAAGTAGTAACAGGAGCGAAAGAATACTTTCCGAATATCTCCCAGATAGCTTACGAAGGCAAAGAGTCTACCAACCCGATGGCGTTTAAATACTACGACGAGAACAAAGTAGTAGCGGGCAAACCCATGAAAGACTATTTCAAGTTTTCAGTGGCTTATTGGCATTCTTTTACCGGTACGGGCGGCGATCCGTTTGGTCCGGGCACGCGGGAGTTTCCGTGGGCCAGCAGTTCCGATGCCATTACCTGTGCTAAAGAAAAAATGGATGCGGCCTTTGAATTTACGTCTAAGTTAGGATTAGGCTATTACTGCTTCCACGACTTTGATGTTGTAGCCGAAGGTAAATCTATCGCTGAATCGGAGCGTAACCTGCAAACCATGGTAGATTTCGCCAAAGAAAAGCAAAAAGAAACGGGTATAAACCTACTGTGGGGAACTGCCAATTTGTTTTCGCACCCGCGTTACATGAACGGGGCAGCTACCAACCCTGATTTTAATGTGTTAACTTACGCCGCTGCCCAAGTAAAAGCTGCTATTGATGCAACTATTGCTTTAGGCGGACAAAACTACGTGTTCTGGGGAGGCCGCGAAGGTTACATGTCGTTACTAAATACCAACACCAAGCGCGAAATTGAGCACATGGGCCGGTTCTTGGCGATGGCCCGCGATTATGGTCGCAAAGCTGGTTTTACCGGTACTTTCCTGATTGAGCCTAAGCCGATGGAACCAACCAAGCATCAGTACGATTTTGATGCCGCTACCGTGATTGGTTTCTTAAATAAATTTGGGTTACAAGACGATTTCAAATTAAACCTGGAAACTAACCACGCTACACTAGCGCAACATACTTTCGCGCACGAATTACAAATTGCGGTTGATGCCGGTTTGTTGGGTAGCATTGACGCGAACCGTGGCGATTATCAGAATGGTTGGGACACTGACCAGTTCCCGGTAGATTTATACGAACTAACGGAAGCTATGCTGGTAATTCTAGAAGCCGGTGGTTTAGGTAATGGTGGGGTTAACTTCGATGCCAAACTGCGCCGCAACTCTACCGACCTCGACGATTTATTCTTAGCACATATTGGCGGTATTGATGCTTTTGCCCGTGCTTTAACAATTGCTGATAACATTCTGCAAAAATCCGATTACAAGAAATTACGTCAAACCCGGTACGCTTCTTTTGATAGCGGCGATGGCCAGCGTTTTGAGCAAGGCCAGCTTACTTTAGAAGAACTGCGCGAATTAGCAGTTAAAAATGGCGAGCCTAAACAAATCAGCGGCAAGCAGGAATTATTCGAAAACCTGATTAATCAGTACATCTAATATTATTAAAATTTTAATATTATAAAATAAACCCGGTGAGTTTTTTACTTCCCGGGTTTATTTATTGTTAATTTTTAACAAAATCCTTTTTAAACCCTTACAGTTGAAGTTTTCTTATGATTACGAATTAAAAAAATGGACTTTATATTAGCTACTTAGAACATGCTGGTACATGCCATTTTTTTAATTTTTTTTATAAAAATAACTTTAAGTAAATAGAATTAGCTTTAAAATTTAAATTTATCTTTAGGCACAACTTATACTCACCTCCACACTTTCATCATTTATGAAACCAATTGACTACATCGTTTTTCTGGTGTATTTTGTAATCGTATCTGGCTACGGATACTGGATATACCGGAAAAACAGAACCGGGCAAGCCGATTCGAAAGATTACTTTCTCGCCGAAGGTTCCTTAACCTGGTGGGCCATTGGGGCATCCCTGATTGCTTCTAATATTTCGGCAGAGCAATTTATTGGTACTTCAGGGTCTGCTTTTGCCTTAGGTTTGGCTATATCTACTTACGAATGGATGGCCGCCGCAACCTTACTGGTAGTGGCTATTTTCTTTATCCCCATTTATCTTAAAAACCGGATTTACACCATGCCTCAGTTTTTATCGCAGCGCTACAACGATGCGGTAAGTACTATTATGGCAGTATTCTGGTTATTGGTATATGTATTCGTAAATCTTTCTTCGATTCTGTATTTAGGTGCCTTAGCGGTACAAACTGTTTCCGGTATTGATTTCTATTACTGCATGTACGGCTTGGCCATATTTGCCATATTCATTACCCTGGGCGGCATGAAGGTAATTGGCTATACCGATGTAATTCAAGTATTTGTGTTAGTACTGGGTGGCTTAGCCACTACTTATTTAGCATTAGATTTAGTAGCTACTACTCTAGGCGACGGTGGCGCCTGGGAAGGATTAGGTTTTTTACGCAAAGAAGCAGCCGATCACTTTAGTATGATTATCTCCAAAGGTGAATTAATGATTCCGAACGGCCAGGGCGGTACCCGCGATGCCTACATGGACTTACCTGGTTTATCCGTTTTAATTGGTGGGATGTGGATTGTAAATCTAAATTATTGGGGATGTAACCAATACATAACGCAACGGGCCTTGGGTGCTGATTTAAAGACTGCTCGCAGTGGTTTGTTATTTGCGGCTTTCTTAAAATTAATGATGCCTATTATAGTAGTATTACCCGGTATAGCGGCTTATGTGCTTTTCAAAAATGGTCAGTTTCAAACGGAAATGGCTAATGAAGCCGGTCACGTTATTCCGGATCATGCTTACCCGGTTTTATTAAATTTGTTACCCGAAGGTTTAAAAGGTTTATCGTTTGCGGCACTTACGGCGGCTATTGTGGCTTCTTTAGCCGGAAAAGCCAATAGTATTTCTACTATTTTTACCCTGGATATCTATAAGAAGTTTTTCAACCGTAATGCCAGCGAAAAAAGGCTGGTTAATTTTGGAAAATTAGTAGTGGTAGTTGCCTTTATTGTGGCTATTATAGTAGCTCCGGTATTACGCAACCTCGATCAAGCTTTCCAGTACATTCAGGAATATACCGGCTTTATTTCGCCTGGGGTATTTGCTATTTTTGCTTTGGGCTTTTTCTGGAAACGGACTACTGCCTCCGCCGCTTTAGTAGCCGCTGTTTTAACCATACCATTATCCACTTATTTAAAATTCCAATTCCAGGAAATTCCATTTATTGACCGGATGGGAATTGTGTTTTTGATTTTAGTGGCTTTAATGGTTATTATTACCTTGCTAGATCCAAAAAGCAAGAATAACCCGAAAGGATTGGAAATTGATTCTTCCATGTTTAAAACTTCCTCGTCGTTTGCGGTGGGAGCTGTAATTATCTGCGGAATTCTGGCTGCTTTATACACCATTTTCTGGTAAGAATTCTAAAAATTTACTAAAACAAGAAGAGCGGCTAATAATGGCCGCTCTTTTTGTTTTAGTATAATAATAGTAGTAGTAGTTGCTATAACGGACTTTGAGGTTGTCCTTTGGAGCCTTTCCAAGGCTCCATGCTTAGGTGCTATCGTGTTTGAAAAGACTAATTTTGCCTCATGGCCGGCGGACCCCGTTTAGCTCTTCCGCACTCGCTAGCCTTCCTTTCCTCGACTTCGTCTGTGGAATGCCTGCGGCACCGGAATCCTAGCAGGTGCTCCACAGCCAAACTGGTGTCTTTATTCTTAGCTAAGGTTTTTACTTTTTTAGTAGTAAAAGATGGTATTAAGCCGAATTTATTAGAATCTGTTGAAAGGGGAAGTAGAAAAGGAAGTTTGATTCTTGTCATTAGTAGCCGCCCATTAAAATCATTTTCCTTCTACTTCATTAAACAAGTTAATTACACAAGATGAGGAAGAAAAGCAGTAGCTACTAGTAAAGACACCAGTTTGGCTCTCTCGGGCCTTTTAGCGTTCCGGTGCTGCAAAGCAGCATGGCGCAGTGGAACGAGCCAAGGTTCGCTAAACCGCCCGAGAGAGCCAAACGAGGCCCGCCGGCCATGAGGCAAATATTGAAACATTAAACAAGTTAGCACCTAAGCATGGAGCCTTGGAAAAGCTCCAAAGAAAACCCTTACTAGCAAGCAAAATCTAGGATAGCTCTTTGATACAATTTAATATAACGGCACAGGCTAGTGGTTATGCGTAGCACAAGAGTCGAGCATAGCAGCTACTTCCGGTATAGTAAAACGTTCGTTATTATTACCGAAATTGGTTTGCACAAAATTTAGTAAATTCGTTATTTGGTCGGGGGTTAACGTTTCTGCTCCGGGCATTTTCTGCTGGTATTGTTGCCCATTTACAGTAATACCCGCTTCCATGCCGTGCTTAATTAAATAAGGTAATTGCCTGCGGTATTTTATTAAATAATCAGCGTTAGCCAGCGGTGGAATAAGCCGACGTAAGCCGCTGCCATCTTGCATGTGGCAGCTTGCGCAATGCTGCTCATATAGTTGTTCCCCGCTATCCGATATTGCCGGGGTACAACGGGACCACGCACCTGTAACCAGCCCCATTAAGAGCAACACCGAGCCTTTAATTTTTAGCATGCTGCGATTTCTCGGCTAGTAAAAGAGGAATATCCTGTATTAATTTATCTACTTGTTCGGCAATCGTGCCATCGTAAATGCCTCGTACATGCCGGTTGGTATCTACTAAAATAAAGGCACCACTATGCACAAATCCTCCCGCTTCATTTTCATCCTCGCCGGCTGTAACCATGTATTTAGCTGCTATGGCGTAAACACTGTCCTTCGCGCCGGTTACAAAATGCCACTTGTTACTGCTTACGCCTAAACGCTCCGCATAATCCCGGAGAACCGCTACCGAATCGTGCTGCGGATCAATGGTATGGGATAGCAATACTACCTGGTCATTATTTTTAAATTTTTCATAAACCCGCAGCAACTGGCTTTTCATTTTCGGGCAAATGGTTGGGCAAGTAGTAAAGAAGAAATCTGTGACGTAGATTTTACCGGCTAACGTTTGACTGGTTACTTGTTGGCTATCTTGATTAATAAAACTAAAATCAGGAATTTGGTGGTAAATTGTGTCGGTTACGGTTTTCCCGTTAATTACCTGTTCAACAGTTTCTCTTTCTCCCAGAATGGGTAAAGTATTTTGAGTAGACTCTGTTTGGGAACAGCTAAAAAGTAAACCAGGCAGCAGCAAAAAGCTGGCTCGGTAAATCAAATAATTTAGTAAATTTTTCGGGTGTATTTTCATTATGGAAGTTTAATAATCTGCGTTTGCTAAAGCATTAGTTACTTGTTTTTTTACTAATTCTATTTTTACTAATTGGTCCTGCAAATATACGTTAGCTTTTTCGGGCGATAAATCAGCAGGGCTTTTATATTGATGCATCCAATCCATCATGGCATCATCCGCTTTTTTTAAATCTGCTATTTGATTTCTGATAACTCTCGTATTCATTTGAGTGGTATCTGCTTTTTGGAGGGAAGCCTGGAGTTTATGTTTCTTCTGGTAAATTTTATCCATTTGGCCCATTACTTCATCGTGCACCGCTAGCACTTTTTCTTCTAATTGCTTTAACTGTTCTTTTTCCGATTTAGCGCAAGAACAGAGACTGATGAATATGAATGTGATAATTAAATAACCGGGATAGCGCTTCATAAATTTATTTACTTTTGAATAAGTATTTTGTCTGATTAAAATTATAGTTGAGCCCCAGTACTAACCGACCGGCACTAGCTGGGTGCCCAATATCTTCCTGAAATAAGGGTAATTGAAAAGCCAGGTTAATTCCCGCATTTTTGTAATAAATATCCAGGCCCGGGCCAAGCAAGGCATTGTTCATTTTATGTTCACCGGTTAACTCACCTTTAAATTTCTCGCCTTTGGTATACTCGTAAAAAAATTGCAGCGATGGGTTAATATTCCAGTTATCGTTTAGGTGGTAGCGGTAAAACAAATTGGCAAAGTGTGCCGAACTGTTCGCAATACTTTCGTGGTAATAGTTTTGCCCGTTTATTTTATAACTGGAGTTAAGGCTTAAACCAAACTTTTTATAACCCGCAATATAGTTTACATAACCAAAATAATCGACGCTGCCGGTACCCGTCTGGTACAACAAAGGATACCGAATACCCTCGTTGTTGGTCCGGTAATAATGACCGGTTGGTAACTTTAAACCGCCCCCTACAATTAACCGTTGCTGTACGCTGGCAACTTCAATTTGGCGCAACAAATGTATTCCGGCGAATAAATTTATATCACCCAAACCCGCCAGCGTTTTACGGTTTTGGTTGTATTGGGTAGTATTTTGGACAAAGGGTACAAAAGCATTTAGTTCTATTCGCTGGTGAATAAAGTATTTACCCCGGAATTCGGTAACCCGGTAAACTTCAAAATCTGTAGGGTTGCCGTTATGACTATGCGAGCCGCCATGTTCCTTATCAGCGCCACCGGTAAATAGCCCGCCACCTTCCGGAAAGAAATGCTTTTTTTGATTAAGACTTTGGTATCCATTAAAACTTCGATACCGGTGCAAAACCCCCATGCTGCTTTGATTGTCGTAAGGAGTAATACCCATAAAGCAGCCGCAGATATCGCAGGCCCGGGCATCTATAGTTAAAAATCCTCCAAGGATTATTAATAAGTAAAAATGTTTTTTCATAATTAAAAATTAAAATGGATCGGCAAAGCGTGGATCCGTAATGAATGTTTTATCGGTTAAAGCCTCCAGAAAAGCCAGCAATTGTTTTTTTTCCTCTTTGGACAAAGCAATACCAAGCCGAGACCCACCGAGTAATGGGTCGAGAGTAGCAGAAGTTTTTACGCCTTTGTCGTAATGCTCCAGTACCTGGGCCAAAGTTCGGAACCGGCCGTCGTGCATGTAAGGCGAACTTACCGCCACGTTGCGCAAACTAGGTACCCTAAACTTGCCCAAATCGGATGGTTGTTCCGTAATTATTTTCCGGCCCAAGTCTTTCTTAAATTCCGAATCCAGACCATTATTCCGGAAAGAATGATCGGTGAATAACCCGGGTTTATGACAAGTGCTGCACTTAGCTTCAAAAACTAATAAGCCTTGCTTTTGCTCTTCGGTAAGTGCATCGGTCTTGCCATTTACGTATTGATCGTATGGAGCATTTGCCGAAACCATTTCCCCGATAAACTGGGTCAATGCCTTAAATAATTGCTGGCTGTTAATAGTATCCTGGTGAAAAACCTTCCGGAATTGGGTGACATATTTTGGGTCACGGTTCAATTTGCGGATTACCAAACTTAAATTGGTACCCATTTCTAAAAGGTTCGTAATGGGCGCTAAAGGAACCAATTCCAAATGATTAACGCCTCCATCCCAGAAAAAGTCCGGATTCCAACGCAGATTGGCTAAAGCCGGTGTATTGCGGGTACCTAATTGATTGTTCAACCCATGACTAACGGAATGCTCTAAATCGGCAAAGCCGGCAAATTGTTTATGGCAGCTCCCGCAGGAAACAGAATTATCTTCCGACAAAATGGGATCATAAAACAGCTTTCGGCCTAACTCAAAACCTGCTTTAGTAAGAGGGTTATTCTGGTACTGGTAAACAGGATCCGGAAAATGATTTAACTGGGCATTTTTGGGCATAGTTAATTCCGCTGATTCTGGGCTACAAGCAAGTATACTTAAACTCAAAATCAACTGAATCAGAAGCCGGAAATTCCTAAGGGATTGGCAGCCCATAAACCTTACGGATGAATATGATCTACGGTAAACATATTCACGTAATTATCGGCTACTCTCACTGAGTTTTCGCCGCCCATGGTAGTAGCTAAATCGGCAAACTTAATGGTGTTTACTCCCTGAAACATATTCAATACATTTACTTTAAAATGTACTTCGGGATTTTTACCGCCTTCTACTTGCAGTTTAGTTCCGTTTAATGACGGGGAAATGGTGCGAATGGTGTTATTCGGTTTTTGAAAGCCTCCAATATGAAAAACCAATCCGCCATTTTGCGACTGCGGCGAAGTACCTTCCAGCTTTACGAAAACGTAGCCGCTTTTCCAGGTCCAGAACATACCGTTAGCCGGATCTAAAGCCCCGGTTTGCGCGCCCGAAACGTTGCGTACACTATCTACCCCAATGGTAAAAGTAAGCCCGGTGTATTCGCCGGCTGGTATTTCTTTTATGGTAATTAACTTTGAATCCGCGTTGCTTTCGTCTACCAGGTAATAACTTTCTGGTTGTTTGTATTCAGTTCCATCGGTTTTCTTCAGAATTATATTGCTGATGTAGTATTTAAACATAGAAACTTTAAACTGGTCGCCGTTGGCATTATTATAATCCTGATCGTCGAGCGATAAGGCAGCCTCTCCAACCACATTATCAAATTCTAAAGTAACCTGACCCGGTAAAGCCGGAATAGGATCCGGATCTTCTTTGCAGGAAAAAGTAATGAGTGCCATAAAAGCAATGGCCAAAAGGGGAGTATATTTAGAAAGTACGTTTTGCATAATTGATTTTTGATAAATAGTAAGGTGGTGCTATAAGCCATAAATCTGTGCAATACTGTAATTCCATAACGTACCGTTATAGAATTGACTATTGCACTAGATTACAGCGTAAAACTTTAAAATAAAAAGATAGAATAGATTGTGGGCAAACTTAGAAAAGTGCCTTACAGGAACGAGCAATAATTAAATTGCCGCAGAAAGAAGCTTAACGAGTACCTGGGGAGGGTGGAAATAATTTAATTGGGCAGAAAAAAGATAAAACACTGACTTAAAAGCCTGAAAAGAATTTTGCTTAAAAGCCGGAATAAAAGTAACCCGGAAAAGATTTTGGCAGAAAAGCGTTATTTCGAACTTCTGATTTTGATTTGTTGATTTTTTCTGCGCTTCTTCTGCTTTAGCCAATTGTTTTTTGAGATAACAATGTCCCTGGCAGTGCATCTGTGGCTTGGCCTTGTTCACGCACAAAAATTCAGCTATGTAGTTTTTATTGGCCTGATAATCTAATACAATCCATACCTTACTGAAGCTTTGCACCAGCATTACCACTAAAAGCAATATGGTTAAGGTACTTTTCAAGGTAATCTTTAGGCAGTAAAAGTATAGTTGCCAGTTATAGAATAAAAGTTTTTTACTGACTTTTTTAAATCTTCTTTTTATTAAGGAGTAGAAGTTTCAGAAAAACGCTCGTCTTTTAAGAAGGAATCATCGGTCAAAGTTTGCAAGAATTTAATAATCTTAGCTTTTTCAGCGGGAGTAAGCTCCAGGGATTTACCTTGAATTTTATTCGATGCTTCTATAATTAATGGGTCAAGATTAGGGCTGGCATTTTGAATATGATCGTTGTAATGGTTTAATACTTCTTCTAAGGTCTTTAACCGGCCATCGTGCATGTAGGGTGCAGTAACGGCAATATTCCGGAGAGAAGGTGCTTTAAACTTGCCGTTATCTGTGGCTTTACCAGTTACTGCTCCCCTACCCTTATCGGCAAAATCCACATCCAACCCGTTGTTATGAAATTGCTGCAAGGTAAAAAAATCGCTGCCGTGGCAATCGCCGCAATTCCCGCCGCGTAAGTTGCGGCTAGGATCCGGATGCGTGAAAAATAATTGCATGCCTTCTAATTCTTCTACAGTTAAAGTAGCTTCGCCGGCCCGGTATTTATCGTAACGGGAATTGGTGGAAATAAGCGTGCGGGTAAATTGGCCCAGTGCTTTCAGCATTAAATCCGAAGTAATAGTACTCGTGCCAAATGCTTTCTGAAATAAATTAGGGTAAGTAGCTGTATTTTGTAATTCCCGAACGGCTTCGTCCATATTTTGGTGCATTTCCAAAGGGTTTTCAATCGGAATTCGTGCCTGCGCTTCTAAAGAATTAGCTTCGCCCGCCCAATTAAAGGTTTTGTTCCAGGCTAAATTTACTAAACTCATGGAACTGCGGGTAGTTTGCTGACCATCTACACCGGTGCTAAAAGCCTGGCCATCCGTGAAAGCTAGTTTTTGCTGGTGGCAACTGCCGCATGAGATGGTATTATTGCCCGAAAGTCGTTTTTCGTAAAATAAGCGGCGGCCTAAAGCCACCCCCTCTACGGTTAGGGGATTATCTTCGGGAATAGAAGGCGGTTGAAAGCGATCTGAGAATTGCAATTGATAAGGTGTAGGAACAGGTACTGGCTCTATTTCCTTTTCTTTATCGGAAGAAGAACAAGCCACTAAAAAGAAACCAGCAAAAGCAAAAAGTAAGTAAAGTTGTTTCACCCGGATAATCAAAAATTTATCTTTTTTACTCAGAATGGTAGAAGTTCTTTGCTTTTATTTCAACTTATTTATAATTTTTTAAAAGCTAAATATTCCAGCATTATCCCTTCTACTAACGTGTTAATATCTGTTAATATTTCAAAATAGTATTAGTTAAACAACAAACACCTGTTGTTTCAAATCTGTTCTACCTTTAAATAATAATTATTATTTTTAATAATATTAGATCTCCACAAACAATTATCAAGCTAATTTGAATTTAAGTAAACCAGATTGTTTAGTTAAGAGAAAATAAATCCAGCCGGCTTCTTAAACAATATTTTCTTAAATCTGAATGAATAAGGAGTTAAACTATTTATCTTCCCCTTCTATGGTTCGTCATCCAACAAGGATCTAACCGGCAGAAAAGAAGAACCGATAAAAAGTAATACAAGTAATTACCTCCTTTAACCAAGAGTTTACTTTTAATATTGCTCTGGCAGTCGCTCTGAACCGGTTAGTTGCTTACAGGAGGGCGAACCAGAGAAGGGTACGTTAAAATTTTGATAAGTAAAATTACCAGTGTGGCCAAATAAACTGAAAGAAACGGAAAGGTGTAAAAAAACAGCGGCGCTAGGGTTAGCGCCGCTGTCAATAGTACTATTTCTTTTTGCGAGCTAATTCTAAAGCCTGTGTGGTAGTATAGTATTTAGCGAGCATGTTGGGTACCTCCCACTCCGGCATTTTACCAGTAGAAAGGAATTGCAGATATTTTTCGGTAACCTGGCCGAAATGGGCTTCGTGGCCGTTGTGGTATTTTTCGGGAGCAGTAACCGTCCAGGTAGAACCCGTTTTTTGAACGGTTACATCCGGAAATTTCTTCTGTACCTGGGCCAAACCAGTTTGCAGAGTAGATTCAAAGGTGTTTGAATCGGTTCCGGCAGCTGGCTCAATGGATAATACTGGTTTATAATTTTGTTCTTTCCCTTGCCGAATTACCAAATTAGCCTTGGTACCTTTCATAATAGAAAAATGGGTATCGCCGGCACCTTCGGGCGCTTCATAATTCCAGATAACCGAAACTTTGGCGTGCGTACCTTTTAACTGGTAGTTAATTTCGCCATTGGCGTACACTCCCAATAAAGAATCTTTGCCCACAGATTTTTGCAGGTAGTCCGGATAAGACGTTAAATTTGTTACTTTTTTAAATTGATCGGGAGTAAGTTTAGTTTGCCAGTGCCGGGCGCTATTTAACTTAATATCTTTGGTATAATCAATTACTTGCTCCGGATAAGCTTCCCATTGCACTAAATCTACCAGGTGGGTAGTTACATCCACAATCCCCTCGCCTTGCTGCGCCACGTCAAAAAACCAGGCCGGCCGGATAAGCGGTGCCCCGGATACGTATTTGAAAAAATGATGCACGCTTTCTTTGGTAATTGCCGGGTCAGTGGCCGTCCCTTTCTGCAAAGTGCCAAACACTTCCGGCAACTGCGAAAATTCACGTTGCAGCATTGTGGTAATTTCGTAGCGCTCCGTCATAATGTCGTAGAGCAGCACTTTATTTTTTTCGGCCGTGGCAAAAGCTTCTTTCAGCAAATTAAAGTTAGATGTATTAATAGCCATCGGTTTATCGGCCAAAACATTTAAACCGGCATCTATTGAGGCTTTAATGTACTCGGTTTTTTTCTGGTTGTTACCAGCCATTATTACCACATTGCCCGGTTTAGTGGCCAGCATTTTCTGTAAGTAATCAGGTCCGGTGTATACTTCTTCCTGCCATTGTGTGGGATCTTCCACCCGACCATTATACTGGTTAATCTTTTTTAAGTATTCGTCTACATCGGGCCCAGCGGGCGCAAAAACGTGTACTTGCGGATCAACGTTCGGGTACATCGACTTTTGCACCAAAGCCGCATGAAAGTGCCCCGGGTCGAGGTTAATTAATTTAATTTTACTGTTCACAGCAGAGGAATTAGTTTCCGATTCGTTGCTGGTTGCTTCTTTCTTATTACCCGAGCAAGAAAACAGAAATAGTAAAGCAAGTAGTTGCAGGACGGTTAAGGAGTTTTTTTTCATTCGTTTTATTTTAGAGCGAAAAATATAACCGGTAAAGAAAAAGGTTCTACCGCAGCAAATCAAAACTTAAGCAAATTTTAATTCCGAAATCGTAGCCAAAGATGAAATTTTACTAAATGAAGCTGATTAGCAATAATAAAAAATACGCCTAAGGTGGTGAGGACACCACCTTATTGTAGCCTTTACCAAATTTTTTGTTACTGAATTACTCCTTAAGGATAAACTTCTAAAATGCGAAACAGCTTCTATATTTATTCAAAAGAAGTTGATCTTTCTAAGCCATTTTATTCCTACTAGCTTCTTTGCTAATTACTATTATACTGTTCGCCATTATTAAAAATCTAAACCGGGTAAGTCAAACAGCGTTAGTTTCCGATCAAGGTTTTGATTAACTAGTATTATTCTCTTACTTAATCTTAATCTACCCTACTAAATACGGATAGCGTTGTGGACGGGAAAGCATACTATTGGCTTCGTCGTCGTTTTTAAATTTTTCTTTTACCGGATCCCAGTAAACTTTGCGTTTAAGTTTCATGGCAATCTGGTGAATTAAGCAGGTAGAGCAAGAACGGTGGCCTACTTCAATGGGAGCAATGGGCGGTTTACGCGATTTTATCGATTCCAGCCAATTACCGTGGTGATCGCTGCTTTCGTACAAGTGGATCTCGGTTGGGCCAATTTTAGAAGTTAACAATTTAGGATTGCTGGCTTCTAAAGCCTTAGTACCAGATTTTTTAGCTACCGGATCGCTGGCCGTAACGGAATAGTCGCCGCGGGTAACAAATATCCAACCTTCTGTACCTTCGTAACGGATACCATTGGGCAAGTCATTACTCACAATCATTTTTACGCCGTTCTCATAAAGCGCTTCGGTTCGGAATTTTCCGTGTACATCCCATAAACCTTGAGCTGGATATTCCGCCCAACCTCCTACTTCTACTGGACCTGTATATTCGGTATCCATGGCCCAATGCGCACAATCTACGTGGTGCGAACCCCAACCGGTAATCATTCCGGCTCCGAATTGCTCGCAACGTAACCAACCGGGCCGGCTATAATCATTTTGCGGATGCACGCGTTTTTCGGTGTAGTACACGTAAGGCGTTGAACCTAACCAGGCATCGTAATTTAAATTTTTCGGAACAGGCATTTCCGGCTCTTCTTCGCCGGCCGGGTCACCGGGTAAACCTACCAATACCGTTTTTAATTGGCCAATGCGGCCATTACGCACCAATTCGGCGGCGTACCGAAACTGCGCCGACGAGCGTTGCTGACTACCAATCTGTAAAATTCTACCGGTGCGGTGGACAGCATTACTCAGGGACCGCCCTTCCGCAATGGTAAGGGAAGCTGGTTTTTGCAAATACACGTCTTTACCTGCTTCTACGGCATGAATACCAATGTACGCGTGTTGGTGATCCGGGGTGCTAATAACTACGGCATCAATATCTTTGTTTAGTAATAATTCCAGATGGTTGTAATACACTTTTACACCGTCGTAAAGCTTATTTGTTTTTTTGCTGTAATAAGAGTTTACTAAATCTTTTGCCTGACCGGCTCGTTTTTGGTCCAGATCGCAAACGGCCATTATACGGGCTTGTTCGTGCTTCCAGATGCCGGGCATGTCGTGGTCGCGCGAAATACGGCCGGTACCAATTGCTCCAATGTTTATTTGATTACTAGGCGCATTTTTACCTAAAACCGCCGCTGGCACAATGGTCGGGAATCCGGTAATAGCCAAACCAGAGGTAACCGTACCGGCAACTGCTTTTTTTAAAAAACTCCGCCGCGAAGCATTAAACGAATCATTGTTCTCCATAAAGACTACGGGTTAATACCTTTATAATTCCTGACAAATCAATTCAGCTTGAAAACTGTTATTCTTAATACCGCACGGCTTCGTCGTGGGTAGAGGCGTAAGCTTTGGTATAATCTAATTTACGTACCTGGCCAGCAACATACTGAATCCCCTGCCAAATATGCCGTAAATAAGTTGCATCCTGGTAGTCGGTTTTGGCATGACCAAGGGCGGTAATCCAAACTAAGCCACCATCAAATTTTTGGTACCAGGCCGCCGGGTAAAGAGTGGTATATGGGCCGGCAATACTTTTCATTTTTTCACTTTCGTTCGGATTCAGGTTAGTTAAATCATGGGCCAGAAAAGTATGCGTACCCGGGTAAAGGTCTTTCATGAAATAACATTCATCTTCTTTTGCCCAAATTTTGGGCAAACCCTGCGCACTTGGTTGAGCAGGATCAATGAGAACGATTTTTAATTTTTGAAAAGGTGGGTGCCAGACAAAGGAACCACCCAGCATCATTTTAAACCAGGGCCAATTGCGTTCGGTACCAACAACGGAGTGAAGCCCCACAAAACCGCCACCCGCCTGCATGTATTTCCGGAAAGCCAGCCGTTGCTCGTTGGTATCAAAAACATCGTTGTTGGTACTCGGAAAAAGTAAAAGCGTATATTTCTTGAGATTTTCGGTAGTAAATACTTGTGGTTGATCACTTACGTCCACTTTAAAACCATGCTGCTGCGCTAGTTTCTGAATAGCCGCCACAGCACTCGGAATATTATCGTGTACGTAACCCTTTCCATTTTTAGTATAAACCAGTACCGAAACGTTTTTACCGGAAAACTTAGTCTGAGCCCAAACCGGTTTTAAAAGAAACAAACATATTAAGAGTAAACTAAAGCAGTATCGGAACAGAATTCGCATAGCAAGCATTTTAAGCTTTTAAATATAAATAATTTGCTGATATACTGCTTAAACGTTTAAATAAAACATCCTTAAAGTCGAAGAATGCAGCAGAACACACCTCGAAAAAAGAAGGAAAACTTCTCTTTTAATCTACTATTCCATGAAAGTTTATTAATTTTTTCTACTTTAAAAGTAAAAGCATTAGCTAAGTACACCTGACACCAGTTTGGCTATGGAGCACCTGCTAGTCTTCCGGTGTGGCGCAGCCACATTCCGCAGATACTGTCGAGGAAAGGAAGAATAGCGAGTGCGATAGAGCCAAATGAGGCCCGCCGGCCATGTAGCAAAACATGAAATATTAAATAAGATATCACCACAGAATGGAGACTTGAAAAGGCTCCTAATAAATCACTAAATTTAATAAATTATAAAAATACCAGTTACCTGCTTTCTAAAAAGCAAATAACTGGTACTAAAAAAAAGAATTTATTTAAACTGTTACTACTTTGCCTAAATTTTTATAGCTGGTGGTAATGCTATCAAGCGGGTTGCCCGGAGTAACATCCTGCTCAACAAAATAATATTCCATACCTGAAGTATTAGCTGCATCAAAAATGCGTTTAAAATCGATGGAACCGTTACCTACTTCGGTAAAGAATTTCTTCTCGGTTTTATCCATGTCTTTCACGTGCCAGAGCGGGAAACGACCCGGATTTTTTTCGAATAAACCTATCGGATCATTGCCGGATTTAGTAGCCCAGTAAAGATCCAGTTCCATTTTTACTAAATCTTTGTCGGTCTGAGCCAGCATTAAGTCATACGGTCTTTGGCCATCCACGGTCTCAAACTCGAAATCATGATTATGGTAAGCAAACTGCAAACCGGCCTTTTTACAAGCTTCGCCCGCTTTGTTAAACAAGGCTATATGGCTCTTATAATCATCCAGGTTCCGGCGTTCATTGGGTGCCAGGTAAGCGCAAGTCAAATATTTTTGACCGGATTCAGCCGCCATATCAACGAGCTTTTGCAAATCGTAGGTGAGGGTTTCATGCTCTGGTTTTTTGCCTCCTGTGTTATAACCTACTTGCACGTGCGAACTTCTGAGCTGCATGCCCATACCTTCCAACATCGAAGCAAATTCTTTCGGCTTCATGCCGTAATAATGGCCCTTGGAACCGGCAGCCGACTCCATATTTTTATACCCGATGTCGGCTATTTTCTGCAAGGTGCCTTTTAAATCTTTCTCGAGTAATTCACGAACGGTATACAATTGCAAACCTGGAGCCGCTAAATTGGTCGCCGTAGATGTTTGGTTGGAGGCAGCAGTAGCCGTACTATCCGCCGAAGCAGTTTCGGAAGTAGTTTTGGCATCTTTGGTGTTACAACCCGGGAGCATTAAAGTTCCCAAACCTCCTAACATTAAGGCGCCGGAAGCTCTCAAAAAATTTCTTCTATTTTGCATAGTTTTAAATAATAAACTTATAAAAGTAAAAATGTACGTGTCGTGCCTGGCTCCTTCCATAACTTGGAGCAAATTTCAAAATCTGAATAAAAGAAAGAGACCTTAGCTTGTGGTTTATACTCTTTATTAACCCAGTTTATTCTTTCGTCCTAATCCAAACCGTTATTCCAATCAGGAAGATGCTGGTTTAATCCGGAAATAAAAAATATTTTGGGGGAATTCGGGAAACAGTAAAGCTTTTTGAATAAATTTTAATTATTATGCCTGAACCCCATTACTTTTGTCTTTTCTTAAGGAAATTAATTCTTTAATCCGATTTACTTTCATGGTTCAGAAAGGCTACGATTATTTTAAATAGTGATTTTGAAACCAGCTCGAAAGGCTAAATTGTTATAAACAGGTTCTAACTCCCATAATTCGCAACTCTAGTATATTACTCATTTAGATATGCAAGCTAAAGTATTAAAAGTACACCCGCAGGACGATGTAATTGTAGCCCTCACCGACCTGAAAAAAGGAGAAGCCATTCTCTTTGAAAATGAAACGTATTTGCTGCAAGACAATGTAGCCGCCAAACATAAATTTGCCGCTAAAGATTTTGCCGTGGGCGATCCGGTTACCATGTACGGAGTATTAGTGGGCAAAGCCATGTTGCCCATTCTGCGGGGCGGACTTATATCAACGGCCAATTTAAAACACGCCGCTTCGGATTACAGCGGCCGCACCAAACAATATACCTGGACGGCACCCGAGGTAAGCAAATGGCAAAACCGCACCTTTAATGGTTTCCACCGCCCCGACGGTAAAGTGGGTACTGCTAATTACTGGCTGTTTGTGCCAACCGTATTTTGCGAAAACCGGAACCTGGATATTATAAAAGAAGCCCTGACCAAAGAACTTGGGTACGGCAAAAGTCAGAAATACCAAAACCAGGCGCGGCAATTAGTGGAATTATACAAACAAAGCCACTCCGCGGATGCTATTGCCAGCACCGACTTTAAATTATACGCCGAAGAATTTGAAACCAGACGGGTTTTCGAAAACATTGACGGTATTAAATTTTTAACCCACCAGGGTGGCTGCGGCGGAACGCGTCAGGACTCTGAAATTTTAAGTAAATTATTGGTAGGCTACATGGACCATCCTAACGTAGCCGGAGTTACTATATTAAGTTTAGGTTGCCAGCATTTGCAGTACGACCAGATGCAGCAGCACATCCGGGAACGCAATCCGAACTTTGATAAGCCGGTTTACTTTTTTGAGCAGCAAACCAGCCAGAGCGAAGAACAATTACTGGGTGATGCCATAAAACAAACTTTTGTAGGTTTAATTGAAGCTAATAAACAAACCCGGCAACCGGCCCCACTGAGTAAATTAGTTTTAGGGGTAAAATGCGGCGGCTCCGATGGCTTTTCGGGTATTTCGGCTAACCCGGCATTGGGTTATGCGGCAGATTTAGTAGTAGCTTTAGGCGGTTCGGTGTTGCTCGCCGAGTTTCCGGAATTAAACGGTGTGGAACAAGAACTGGTAGACCGCAGCGTAGACGACGAAACGGCCAACAAATTTATCCGGCTCATGAAAGGCTACTCCGCCCAGGCACAAGCCGTAGGTTCTGGTTTTGATATGAATCCTTCGCCGGGGAATATTAAAGACGGTTTAATTACCGATGCTATTAAAAGTGCCGGGGCCGCAAAAAAAGGCGGAACTGCTCCCGTGGCCGATGTATTGGATTACACCGAGCCCGTGCGTAAACCCGGTTTAAGTTTAGTTTGTACCCCTGGTAACGACGTAGAAGCCACCACCGGTAAAGCAGGTTCCGGAGCCAACATTATTGTATTTACCACGGGTTTGGGTACGCCAACCGGCAACCCCGTTTGTCCGGTAGTTAAAATATCTACCAACACCAAACTGGCCCAGCGCATGGCCGACATCATAGACCTGGACACCGGCGACATTATAACCGGCCAAGCCACCATCGAAAGCAAAGGCGAAGAAATCCTGGAGTTCTGCATCAAAGTAGCCAGCGGCGAAATTATCCCCAAAGCGGTACAATTAGGTCAGGACGATTTTATTCCGTGGAAGCGCGGCGTGTCTTTGTAGGCAGTTCTTTTTTAATAAATTAAGTATTTTAATAGTATACAGGAGCCTGAATTACTCTATTTGTATGTCAGTATGTGTCAGATAAACGGAGTAATTCCGCATATATACAAGTTGTGCATTAGATCACTTCATGAAGTATTATCTGGGAGCATATTATTTTATTAAACTGCATAAGGCAAATTACGGCTCCATCAAGGACGCTAGAATTTACACATGTAGTACCTGTATAAATGACTCCTACTTCGATAGTTGGTCAATAACTTGGAGCTCAGTCAATAACAGCGACAATGTTAAAAAAGCCATAGAAGAGTTTAACCTGACTGACACACAAATTACAGATATTCAAACTTGGGCTGACCAAAAAATTGAAGAAAAGAAAATAGGCTGGATAAATACTTTCTATGATTATGATGTACTAAGTGAATACAAGAATAAGTTTTTCAGAAATGTTCAAGACTATCTGATTCTTAGCATCAACTTTCCAGAATCAGAAAAGAATGACTTGTTGGAAGAGTTTAGTATTATAGAAAAAGGTATAGGAGCAATTGGACTTTGGGAGAATCTAAACAGAAATATTCCTGAAGTAACTGACGAATCAGAAATTGTGATTGGATTTGATCTAATTGGAGTAGAACTAAGCGGTGACTTTCATACCTTTCATTGCCATGACCTTGCTAGTGAATTAATTCAGATATTCATTATTAAAATCAATCAGTACTGACTGATAGCTAACGAAGATAATTGGGAGCAGATGGTTGAATATTTGAACGATGAATAAAATGGATTTGAGCCTGTTCCTTGGTTCTTTGTCAAAGTAAAAATGATAGACGAAAAGAAAAAAGTATTTGCATAACAAGGCCTAATACTCATAGCTGCTCTCGGGACAACAGCGTTTTTTAGCCAAAACGTAACCATTGATTTAAAATAAATAGAATGAACAATAAATCTCAGAACAAAAGACCCTCCTAGAGTTAAAAAATTACGCGAGACATTAAGTTTTATATTTGCCTTAATTAATTCTTTATCATTTTTTTTGCATTTAAGAATACGAAATCATCCAATCCATTTCCAAAATTACTAAATGATACCACCAGACGACCGCCTGTTAATTAAAGGAGAGATTGCTGATTACTGGTTAGATGCAGAAGGTATTTTGTATTCTTACTCCAAAAACCCGAAGCGTACCGTGCAGATTATTGCCGCTAATATTGCTTTAGTAAAACAAATTACCGGGAATAAAAAAGTGCCTTTATTAATTTATTTGAGCAACTCTCCCGTGCCAGATAAAGAAACCCGTAAATTTTCGACGGAGCAACTTCCCGAAATTTATAAAGCTATGGCAATGGTGTCTAAACCCGGACTAGCGCAGTTAATCATGCGTATTTTGTTTAAGTTTAAATCGCCACCTATTCCCATGAAATCTTTTTCAGATGACCAACAAGCCCGGGAATGGCTTAAACAATTTGTATAAAGGGCGAACCAATTACCATTACTCCCGAAGATATTCTCAAGGTTCAGGAGCAACTATCTTCAGCCAAAATATTGCGGTACACATGGATACCGTCAATCACTGTTTCGTAAAACCCAACGACTTAAAAATTATTTACCGCTAAAAACCCGTTGGCAATAATTGCTATTTCTGCCGATGGAGAAATTATTTAGGGGTAAAATCAAACTTAAATAAACAGGGAACTGCGGTCTGGAAATTAAACATTCAAGTTATTTTTTTACCTTTCCGGTTACCGCACGAAATTACTTTTTTTAGATCTGAATGACACTTAAGGAAATAATAATCCAGAAAATCCAGCAAGAAGGCCCCATTTCTTTTCGCGATTACATGGAAATGGCATTGTATTACCCCGAATTAGGCTATTATACTTCAGCACAGCATAAAATAGGTACCCAGGGAGATTTTTATACCAGTTCCAGCCTAGGGTCGGCTTTTGGTACTATGGTTGGCCGGCAACTCGAAGACATGTGGGAGCAACTGGGCAAAGAAGCTTTTACTATTGTAGAATACGGAGCCGGAACCGGGGCTTTGTGCCACGATATTCTGAATTATTTGAAAAACAACGAAGAACTGTACGCCCAACTACGCTACTGCATTATCGAAAAAAGCCCCTGGATGCGGCAGATAGAAGCAAGCCACTTAGCCGAAAAAGTTAGCTGGCACAGTTCTATTCAGGAGCTGGCACCTTTTTCGGGCTGCGTTTTATCGAATGAGTTAATTGATAATCTGGCGGTACACCAGATTGTAATGGATAGTGAACTGATGGAAGTATTCGTGGATTACCAGGAAGGTTTTACAGAAAAGCTAATCCCTGCCTCTACTGCTTTAAAAGATTACCTGACCGAAATGAACGTGGTTTTGCCTCTAAATTTCCGGACAGAAATTAATTTGGAGGCGCTGGATTGGCAGCAGGAAATTGCCTCGTCAATGAGCAAAGGCTACGTACTAACCATTGATTATGGATTTACATCCGACGAATTGTACCAGGATTACCGCCGCACGGGTACCATTGTTTGCTACCACAAACACCAGGTGAACGAGAATCCGTACCAGAATATCGGGGAACAAGATATTACTACCCACATTAACTTTTCGGCCTTAATTCATTACGGGGCTAAACACGGGCTGGAACTTTGCGGCTACACCAACCAAGGCCGTTTTTTATTAGCCTTGGGCTTTAAAGAATATTTAAAAAGTATAGCCGTTCCCGGCCAAGACGAAGCCAACTTTAAGCAAGAACTTTTTTTAACCCAAACTTTGCTGATGGATATGGGCCGTAAGTTTAAAGTACTCATTCAGGGAAAAGGAATACCCACCAAAGAGCTTTTAGGCTTAAAGCTTTCGTAACCGAATATTCACGTAAATGGAAAGTAAGGCTGCTAAGCCAAATGAAGTGGCCGTAATACTATCAACAAAAGTTGCATTGAGGTCCTGGGTCAATATTTTATCAGCATAGTACTTGATAAAGGAATTAGGGAGATTTTGTTCGCCTAGTTTTCTTTAATTTGCCACTGGTAATCGGTAATGGGCAATAGCCCCAGCCGTACCTAATGCCTAAAATTACCCAGCAAAAAATAGTTATTCCTACACCAATCAAATGCAACTTTCGAGTAGCAGGCCAAATCCAACCAGATAAATTAAATCCTATTATAAACAAGTGAATGAAGGTAAAAAGAGCATCCAGCCAGGTTAACATAGAAAAATAACTTTAAACTTATTTCCTGTTTACTGGCAAGATTATATTCTTACCTTATTCATTTTCCTAGCGTTATACACTTGGTTTTCAAGAAAATAAGGTTGTCGTTTGCTGAATTATTTACTTTCTAGCTTCTTTTCTGGCTTCTCTTCTCTCTTCCCGGCGTTCTTTTCGTTCTTCCTTCTTCTCCGCTTTTTTCTCCTGAACATTTTCTTTTACCGCATCTAAAACCGTTTTAAGTTTACCCGAAGTATTTAGGTTTATTTTACTATCCTGTAAGATATTCGATTGGGTAACCAATTCCGTTTTTAGCTTTACGTCGTAGCTCACGTCTTTTCCTTCTTTTACAAAATCAATAAGGGTTTTACCCATTTCTTTAAAAGTAAGCTGTACCGGAATAGTAAAGTTGGCGGTACCTTTGGCGGGTATGTTTATAGTGCCGGGTTTGTTGCCTTCTACGGCTTCGTTATCTTCTATTTTAACTGAATACGCCATATCTTTCAGGCCTAAAGAAAAAACATTGCGGTTTTTAACCGTAGCTGCCACTTGCATGGTGGCTCCTTTAAATTTTAAATCAGTTATTTTAATGTCCGTAATTTTTACTTCGGGTATTGTTACCAAAGGCAATCGTTTTTCTACTTTCAGGTTAAATTTATCTTTAGGAATAAGTTTGGTTTTGGAAAAAATAGTGGCATTTACCCGGTAATTAACGCTGTCTTGGCCTTGCTGCGCCAAACGGTCGGTTACTTCTTTCAGTTTATCGTAATACAAAGTAAGGGGTAAAGTAATTTTCGTGCTGTCTTTGGCTTCTAGTCGCAAAGTATCGGGGTACGTCGTGCGGGCTACTTGCTGGTCGGCGATAAAAACTTCGTAGTACAAACTATCAATGGTAAAACCAATGGGTGCCGGATTATCAATAATCATTTTCATTTTTACGTCGGCCCGTTCAGCAGTTAAGTTGGTGAGCTGCATACTCGTTAGAGTAAGTTTGGGAACAATGTAATCCGCAACTTTTTTATCTGACTTCTGAAATTTTACTAACGCGTAGCCAATTGCCAGTAGCACGGCTAAAATTATTAATCCGATAATCCAATTCTTTGCTTTTTTTTGATTACTCATCTTCGTATTTCCTTTACGTTTAATACCTCTACCCGGAATGATCCGGATATGGATTGCCTGCTCCGTAATACCCTACGAAATTTTTATATTTTGGCTGAACAAATACTTGAAAATTAAGCGTATAAAAACACTCGTGTATAAACTTAATAGTTCTTCTTTTTAAATAGTTGTTAAAAAATTTACCTAGAAATTATTAAATGAAACATTCCATAAAATTTATTTTACTTTTTGCTTTGACTGTTCTGTATGCGTGTAATCTATTCGCACAAAAAAAGAATCCCGTACCGGCCATAAACGACAGTATTATGATTACGATTTTCCTAAAACACCAGCAAGACAAAAACCTGGACTCTTTGCGGAAAATACAACTCAGAAATAAGTTTATAGAGCGTTTTCCGCCGAAATCGGCAAGAGTAGTTTCGTGGTACGTGATGATGGGAATTGGCCAGGTAGTTACCGTAAGAATACCCGCTTCGCAATTGCGAACTTTAAACCTTTCTATTGAGCAAGGTGCCTGGGGTGCTTTCGAAACGGAGTTTTATCCTACTTATGATTTTGTACCAGTTTGGAAGGAATCTCTTAAAAATAGTAAATAATTAATGCGCAAAGGTCAGGTTTTGCATTTCCTCAGTCTATGACGCAACTTACTTGGAGCCTTTTTAAGGCTCCCTTTTACGGTGCTAATTTGGTTTCACGGTCTAAGTCTGCCTCGTGGCCGGCGGGCCTCGTTTGGCTATTTCGGGCTGCTTAGCGAACCTTGGCTCGTTCCACTGCGCCATGCCTCCTGCGTCGGCACCGGAACGCTAAAACCTCAATAGCCAAACTGGTGTTAGTTGCTAGTAGCTCCTGGTATTACTACTACTTATTAACTTCTCCAATTATTCTAAAAATATTCCAAGCTCCCCTCCTATTTTTAGCAGAGATAGGGGTGGTAAAAAATAGTAACTTAATTTAACTCACGAGCTTTAGAAAATTAGTAATAGCTACATAGTGAATAGAAAAAGTCAGTAAAAACAAGAAAGGCTTTAGCTACCACGTAATGACACCAGTTTGGCTATGGAGCACCTGCTAGAGTTCCGGTGCCGCAGGCATTCCGCCGACGGAGTCAAGGAAAGGAAGGCTAGCGAGTGCGGAAGAGCCAAACGAGGCCCGCCGGCCAGGAGGCAAACTTAGCCAGGTCAAACAAGTTAGCACCTAAGCATGGAGACTTGAAAAGGCTCCAAAGAAAACGCTTACTATCAAGCAAAATCTATCATAGCTTTCCAATAGGATTTCAATTTTAACATTGCTTCGGCAAACGCAGTGAACTAGTTAGAACCTTGCAGGATGACGAGCAAGAGAAGGGTACGTCTGATATCTGATGCCTATAGCCAAATCTAGGTGCAGGACAAGCTTGCTTTGGAAACTTACCAGGTTTGCTCATTCGCAAAAGAGTTAGCAAAGGCTTTAGGGCATTAGATCCTTATTACCAGAAATTTAGATACCTAACAACCAAAACCAATAACGAACAACTATGTTACTGCTGCGTTTGTTCTTGCATTTGGGTGGTTAGAACATCAACGTAATACGAGGTGTAGTTTTGGCCTTGGGTTTTAAGAATGCCACGTAATGGGCTGCAATCGCTGTAATCTACGCCGTGGGCGGCTTTAATATGATCAATACTTACTAAAAGATTATTTGTCGGGTCAAAACCAAACCAGCCATGTCCGGGAATAAATGCTTCGGCCCAGGCGTGCATTACCGCCGAACCCACTAAACTGCCCCCCTGATTTAAATAACCCGATACGTAGCGGCAAGGAATGCGGTTAAGCCGGGCAATGGCCAAAAACAAATGCGTATAATCCTGGCAAACACCCTTACCTAAATAAAAAACTTCGCTGGCGGTGGTATGCACATTGGTGGGTACCGGATCAAATTCCAGTAACTCATATACGTATTGGTTTAATTGAGTAAGATAATCAATAACAGGTTGCTTGTGCGGACGGTTTAACAGCCGCGTATGATACGATTCCAGAATACTGGTGTAATGGGTAAAACCCAAATACAAATGATGATCAATGTAAAAATTACGGGAAGCCAAAATAGCTTGTTCTTCGGCAAATGGTAAAGAATCTACTATTAGCCAGGGCTGGCTTTTTTCTACGGTGGCCCGCATTGTAAATTTAAATTCGTTAAAATGTTTTGCGGAGCGCAAGCAGGCTACCTGGAAATCAAAAGGATTACCATGGTAATAAAGTTCTTGCCCTAACGAATTGTAATACGTTAACTTAGTTATTCTTTGGGTAGCATCGGTGCAAGGCGCTACTAACAATTCAAAGAGGGCTTCGGTTACCGGAGCTTCGTACTGGTTATGCGTATGGTAATTAATGGTATATTCGGTAGCCATTTGTTAGTACTTGGTAAAAATTAGTAAACAAGATATTTTTCTTCCAGTAGTCTGCCCAATTTGTATAACTTTTCGAGCGCTTTATTTAAAAAGGCAATGGTATCATCTTCTACTTCATCAATAGTCATGTATTGAAGTTGCGCGGCGCTTTTCCCCACCTTAAACGTAATCGAATCTTTACCTTTTGCTTCTTGAAAAGCAATATTCTGAATGTTTTTTTGGATGTAGGTTAGGTTATAAGACAGCGATTTTGGAAATAAAGCGTTAAAAAGTAAAAAATCAAGAATATTGCGGCGCTGAATATTGGTTTTATAATAGCGTTTGTACATATCAAATGCTTGGGCGCTTTTTAACAACAAAGTCCATTGGTAATTTTCCGATGGGCCACCTCGCCTGGATGGATCTATTTTCTCGACGTCGTATAAAGTTGTTAAAATCATTTTACAGATTTGAACGGCTCTTTCTAAATTAATTCCTAAGGAGATCAGCATCCATACTTCGTCGCGGATAAGCGTATTGGCAATTAATCCTTTTATAACCGAACTATTTTCTTCTACCTCCCGGGCAAAACTGAAAATTCCTTTTTGTTGGAACCGAACTCCGTCGTATTTATTAATACTGTGGTAAAACCGGTTAATGGCTTCCCATAATTCCATCGAAATGCTGTCGCGAGTACCCCGGGCATTCTCCCGGATTAAGTTAACGGTAGATACAATAGAATAAGAATTATTTTCGTCTATGGTAATAAAGCAGAGAACATCATCGTCATTTAGTTGCGTATACTTTTGATAATAATCTGCCTGAATGCCTACCATGGTTAAAATAGATTCCAAAGTATTTTCTTTGTTTTGCGCTAAAGGAGCATCTAACGACGAAACGTAATGAACCTTAGTGTAACGGGCTACGTGCTCTGCCCGCTCAATGTAGCGCCCCATCCAGAACAAACTATTACCAATTCTCGATAACATAGTGTGGGTTTAAAGGTTGAAAAGCAGTTTTAAAAATTTACGAAATACCTGGTATTATAAAATAATGAATCATTCACGTGTTGCAGTACTGGTCTATTAGCCATGAAATATAGCTTAACAAAAATTTAACAATCCAGCACTTCAATAATCTATAGACTGTGGACTGTGGTCTATAAACTATTGGGCTAGTACCCACGTATCTTTGGAGCCGCCGCCTTGGGAAGAGTTTACCACTAAACTGCCTTTGGTTAGCGCCACCCGCGACAAGCCGCCTTTTATTACAAATTGCTTGTCTTTGCCTAATAAGGTATACGTGCGTAAATCAATGTGCCGGCCTTCAAATTTGTTTTCTTTTTCGATATAGGTAGAATGCAGTGAAAGCGACATTATTGGTTGGGCAATGTATTTCCTTCGGTTGGCGGTAATCGCTTTCTTTAGTTCTTCACGCTGCTCGCGCGTAGAATTACTACCCACCAAAATACCATATCCTCCCGATTCATCAACCGGTTTCACCACCAGGTCTTCCATGTGTTCCAGTACATACTTGTAATCATTGTCCAGTTCGCAACGGTAGGTATGCACATTATTTAAAATAGGATCTTCGCCCAGGTAGTATTTTATTATTTCCGGCACGTAACTATATACTGCTTTATCGTCGGCGGCACCGGTACCTGGTGCGTTAAGCAAAGAAACGTTACCTTCGCGGTAAGCTCCCATTAAACCCGGAATACCTAATACTGAATCGGCGTTAAAAGCCAAAGGATCAATATAGAAATCATCTATGCGCCGGTAAATAACATCTACTCGTTGCGGACCATAAATGGTTTTCATGTACACGTAATTCTGGTCCACGAATAAATCGCGCCCTTCTACCAGGGGTATGCCCATAGTAAGCGCCAGGAAAGAATGTTCGTAATACGCCGAATTATATACACCCGGAGTTAATACCACGCAAATAGGTTCATTATCGCTCGGTGGCGCTACCGATTGCATAATTGCCAGCAACTGTTGCGGATAATCCTGTACCGACAAAACATCGTGCTTGCGGAAAAGATTAAACAGCGTTTTCTTCATGGCTTCGCGGTTAGAAAGCACGTAACTCACTCCGGAAGGGCAGCGCACGTTATCTTCGAGCACGTAATACTGGCCATCGCTGTGTTTAATTAAATCAGTACCCGAAATATGATTATAAATATTACCTACCGGATTAATGCCCAACATGGCTTTGGCGTAATGGCCCGAACTAAAAATAAGTTCGGCCGGCACAATCCCATCGCGTAAAATCTGCTTTTTGTTATAAATATCCTGAATGAATAAATTAATGGCTACGTTACGTTGAATTACCCCGCGTTCTAAATGGCTCCAATCCTCTGCCGAAATAATGCGCGGAAAAAGATCAAAAGGAAAAATACGTTCTACGCCCCGGGCCTTATCAGAATACACGGCAAACGTTACTCCCTGGTTAAAAAAAGAGATTTTAGCCAGTTCATTCAGTTCATTAAAATCTTCTAAGCTAAATTTTTTAAACTGATTTAATACCAAACTATAATGCGGTAAAACTTCTCCCTGCGCGTTAAACACTTCATCCAGAAAACCTGGTTTAATATCGTAACCGCTAAAAACTCCTTGGTACGTTTCGTAATTCCGGACATCACTCATACATCTTACCTTTATAATGTAAATTATCTAACCTTAGCAAGTATAAATTTACTAATATTACATAATAATGGTTGAAAATTTAACTACATTCCTAAAAATAAATAAATTTTTTAGTAATTACCCTTCCTTTTTTAAGTACTAATTGTAAAATTAAATACCTAAAAGCAAGATGTACATTAACTTGTACAGGGATTATGTTTTTTACAGATACTATACCGTAATCCTTACCTTAAATAAAAGTTATTGGTTTTAAAGATACTTTAGTTAAAGCAACGGTCCGGAGATAGGAAGTACATTTGGGATGATTACTGTTACAAGTAAAATAACAGAAAGGTCTGTTTCACTTGTTTTCTATCCATTCTCTTTATACGGAGTTGCTGATTTAAATGGTTATTTTAATGTTTAAACGTAAATTTGCAGTTAAAGCCTTGCTCTCTTTTCTGTTCCGGTCATCTATGTAATTTAATTAATTCTAGTACCGGCTCTTACTTTCAGCCTAAGGGGTTATCCTAAACCTGGTAAAATACCGTAAACAGTTTCTTTAGGTAGAATTTTAAAAACTTATACGCCCTTTATGAAAAAATACAAAGTAGTAAAATCTATTTCGGCTGAGGCCTTTGAAATAGAATTAAACTCTCTGGCGAAAGCCGGCTGGAAAGTGATTTCGGCAAATCTGGCCCAACAAAATGGCCTGAGTGAAGAAGCTATTTTCTTTGCTTTATTGGTGATAAATGATGTAGACATAGAGCTAAAACAAATGCTCGAAGAAAATGTAAATGAGTTGGAAGATATTGATTTAAATCCGTCGGATAATTAGATTTATTAAAAAATGGGCCGGTAGCCTTCATTACTGTTAAAAAACTTTCTAAAACTTAGCGTATTACCAGGAAGCAAAAGACGAAAATACCGCATCGTTTTAGAAAAAAACTTATATTTAGCCCCTCACAGAACCTATTACCATTCATGAAAAAAATATCTTATTTATTCTCTTTGCTCTTATTTTCCGGTCAGTTTTTGCCCGACGCAGATGCTCAATCCGGTAAGCCTTTGTTTCCGCAAATGCCCGGCATGGAGGCCTATACTTACCGCGTTAGCTTTAAAAAAGACGTAGCCGCTACCCTCGACACCATTAAATCGTTAGGATTTACGGAGCTGGAAACAGGCACCAATCCTTATGGACTTACGGCCGAAGCCTTCCGGAAAATGTTGGATGAGCGTAATTTAAAAAGTCCATCGGTGGGCGCAGGATACGAAGAAATTGTTAAAGACCCGGTAGAAGTAGCCCGGAAAGCCAAGGTATTAGGCGCTAAATACGTAATGGTGGCCTGGATACCGCATCAAAAAGAATTTACCTTAGCCGATGCTCAAAAAGCAGCTAGTGATTTTAACCGGGTAGGTAAAATTTTAAAAGATCAGGGCATTACTTTCTGTTACCATAACCACGGTTACGAATTTGTACCTTATAATAACGGTACTTTGTTCGATTACCTGGCCGCTAATACCGATCCGCGATACGTTTCCTTCGAGATGGATATTTTGTGGGCTTTTCACGGCGGACAAGATCCGGTACAATTGTTAAATAAATACGGCAGCCGCTGGAAGCTCATGCACTTAAAAGATTTGAAAAAAGGCGTAAAAGGCGATTTAACCGGAAATACGCCTATTGAAAACGATGTAGCACTGGGTACCGGCCAGCTGGATATTCCGGCAATTTTAAAGGCAGCCAAAAAAGTAGGTATTAAACATTACTTTATCGAAGACGAAAGTCCACAACCGCACAAACAAGTACCGCAAACTTTAACTTATTTGAAGAGTTTAACGGAATAGTAATTTAAGCTAAAGTATCAGTAGAATGAAAAAGCATCCAAATTCGGGTGCTTTTTCATTTTAATAAGAAAGGAGAAATACAACCGTTTACAATTAATCAGGTAGTTATTCGGTAAGTTTAACCTTTATCTATCCGGTTAACTTTCCCTAATTTTATTTAGATTGACCATAGTAAAAATTACTTTTAAACCTAAGTACCCATTTTAGTAGCAAGGCTTGAGATATTAAATGGAAAAAGTTGAAAGCAATACCTCCGCGGAATACCAACCTAAAATTCAAAAGTCGGCTTATACGATTCAATTTTGGTTATTATGCCTTTGCTCTTTCTTATTTATGGCAGGCCATTACATGATTTTACCCGAATTACCCGCTTATCTAAGTTCTTTAGGCGGAGGCGATTACAAAGGATACATAATTGGCTTATTTACGATAACGGCTGCTATTAGCCGACCATATAGCGGCCGTTTAGCCGATAAAATTGGACGCATTCCGGTAATAATTATTGGTACGGGAGTTTGCTGTGTATGTGCCCTTTTTTACCCGTTTGTGGGTTCAGTAGCTGCTTTTCTTCTACTACGTTTAGTTCATGGCTTTTCCATGGGCTTTCAGCCAACCGGAACCTCGGCCTACGTAGCCGATATTGCCCCGGAAAACCGGCGCGGCGAGGCAATTGGCTTATTTGGCTTGTTGGGCAGTATAGGTATTGCTTTTGGGCCGGTAATTGGGAGTGCCATAGCCCAGCAGTTTTCGGTAAATATTATGTTTTATCTTTCTTCGGCCTGTTCCCTGGTTTCGGTTTTATTATTATCTAAAATGCGGGAAACTGTAACCGAACCGGTACCATTCTCCTTTTCTTTACTAAAAATAAAAGCTAATGAGCTTTTAGAACCACTCGTTTGGGTTCCGGCCATTATTTTGTTTTTAATTATGTTCCCGAATGGCATGGTACTTACCTTAATTCCGGATTTTAGTACTTACCTGGGATTAACGAATAAAGGCATTTATTTTACTTTTTTTACCTCGGCCTCTCTGGCTACCCGTTTTTTTGCGGGTCGTGCTTCCGATAAATATGGCCGGGTACCGATTTTGCGCTGCAGCTTACTTATTTTAATTCTGGCGATGATAGTTACTGCTTTGGCTACTTCGCCGGTTCTTTTAATTGTTGCGGCTATTTTGTATGGCATTACTTCGGGTATAAGCTCCCCTACCCTTTATGCCTGGACCGTAGATTTAAGTCGGGATCAGCAAAGAGGGCGCGCCATGGCCACGGCGTACTTTGCCGTAGAAGCGGGCGTAGGAATAGGTGCCTTATTGGCCGGCTGGACTTTCGCGAACCAAACCAAAAATATTTCTTCGGTCTTCTGGCTGGCTTCTTTATTTGGGCTAGTTGCTTTTCTTTTTTTGATGATGGTGGGTAAAAAACATCAGCTTAAATAGAATAAAATTAGCCTATACCGGTAGGTTCATTTACTAAATTAATTCGTAACTGCCTTCCTGTTTTCCAGGCCGTTTTTTTTAATCAGTTCCCGGTAATTAATCAAATTAAACTTCTTACCAATTAAACCGCGAAAATCGGGCGAAAGCAACATATTTAATTCCGTTTGCCGGTGTAAAGTAGCTTTTGGTTTTCCATCTGCGCTGTTCATCAGGTTACTATTCATGTCTACTAACACATCCATTTCCGGGCTCGACTGCGCAATGTGAATGATAACGAGGTTAGGTTTATCTTTATTCAGGTTGTTTACATAACGGATAAACTCCTGCTTCTTGGTTTCTACCGGTACGCCCCACATATCGGTATACGTTTCACCATAATATGTATTTTCATTTAAGGTAGAGATACCCAATTTATATTTACGAGCCAGCTTTTCGGTAATGGCCCGTAATTCGGGTGTAGAAAGTGCCACTCCCATGTGCGGATCCAGGTAAGAAATTTTGATTCCTGAACGTAAGGCGCGTTCTATTTGGGCGGTTAGTTCTTTCTCCACTTCATTAAGTTTATAATTGTTTTTGTGCAAACCTTGGCTCGTCGGAAAGAAATAACCCAAACTATCTACCAGGCTGGGTACAGCAGTTTGGCCGGTAACAGGTCCCCAGCGGTAGTACTTCCACTCAGCGGTTAAGGTCAGGTGCACCCCTACGTCGGCATTAGGGTATTTTTTAAGAATATCTACGGTTTCCTGGTACCAGGGACAAGCAAACATTACCGAAGCCGAAAAAGGTATACCCGATTCAGCCAATTGCTGAACCGCCATATTCGTAGCATGGTTCATCCCAATATCATCTACCCGAATCAATAATTCAGGTAATTTTTTACTATTTTTTTGAGCATCCGCTTTTTGAATAAATAGTAAATAACTTAAAGCTAATAGAAGAAAAGAAAACCGCGTTATCATTCTTAAAATTAAATTTGTTTACTCTTGCTGTAAATGGGTTGTGGTTTATTCATTAAACTTTAATGTACACCCTCTTTCTATCGAGCCAATATCCAATTAGCCAGAGAACCAGCATATACGATATAGCAAATAATAAAGAAGCATTATTGCCATCCAGCCAATTAGCGTAGCCGTTCTGGTAAATCCATCCTTGTAAACCTTGGTCTCCTATTCGGATTAAACTTAAGGTTTTAACAATCATCCCCGATAAAGCATAAATAAACAACGGATTACGACCAAACACTTCGAAGAAATATGTCCATTTCTTTATACTTAGTACTTCTATAATAAACATTAATCCGGCCAGAATCAGTAAGTCTAAACCAACTGTATGCAACACGTAAGAGCTGGTCCAGATAGGTTTATTAATCGGGAAATAAATATTCCAGAGTTGGGCCACTACTATTAATATTACTACCATCCAGTTTAGAGACATAATGGTTTTTAAATTGTTGCCGCGTTTCTGAATAAATACCCCGGTTAGGTAACCGGCAATTACGTTTACCACGGCAGGCAAAGTACTTAAGAGCCCTTCCGGATCGAAGGGTATGCCATACCCTTTGTATAAATTCTTCGCGGGTAGTAGTAACAGATCAAACTTTAAAGCAGCATTATTAGCTAAACTAAATGGATCGGGATGATTACCCGCCCAATACATAATAGCCCAATAGGTAACTAAGGCCAGCCCACTGAAAACAACCGCTCCCCTAATTTTTAAATAATGAACCACCAAAGCGGCCAATCCATAACAAAGGGCAATTCGCTGCAAAACGCCCATAATACGCAGGGCAGAAAAATCTTTTAACTGGAAGCTACCTTCCGAGAAAGTTACAAAGGGATAGGCATTTAAAAAAAGCCCAATCAGGAAAATAAGCGCCGTCCGGGTAAGTACTTTTGTTAGAAAAGCCCGATTATCTTGCTGTTCAAATTTTCGCCGGCTAAAGCTCAATGCATTGCCCACCACAAACAAAAAAGTAGGAAAAACCAAATCGGTAATAGTAAATCCGTGCCACTCGGCGTGCCGGAAAGGAGCGTAAACGGTCTCCCAGCTACCCGGTGTATTTACCACAATCATTAGCGCTATGGTCATGCCCCGTAATACATCCAGAGCCAAATAACGCGGCGCTTTTAGGGTAGTTAGTTTAGGGCTAGCCGCCACCGGAGAAGTAAAAGTTTTATTCATAAGGATAAAAGCAGAATTTTAAATTTCTATCTGAACAATAATATCAGAATTATTTAAATAGACTGCTTTCTACCTTTACTTTTATTTTAATAATTTTAATAAATGGAGTTTTGCTAAATCCGGATGGCCGCGCGTTTTCGTACGTGTTAGGTTTAAGAATTAAACAAGTGTAGTCTTTATCTTTTTAGAGAGAGCGTTTTAAGTTGCAAAGTAAGTTCGGGCATAATGGGTGGTAAGACTGGCAGCTTAATTGAAATATTATTATAATATTCTATCTTTGATTTCTCTCTGTTTAATTCTTACGAGTAATTAGAAAAACGTAAGCCTAAACAAGCGTTAAATTATATGCTGGATAATACTAGTCGGAAAGAGGTCGAACGAACTCTGGCAATTTCCTTGCAACAAGGTCAACCACAGGTACTCGCTTTATTGTACGACAACTATGCCCCCGTATTATTGGGTTTAATTACCCGAATAATACGGAACTCGCAAACAGCAGAATTAGTTTTACAGGAAACATTCCTGGCGATTTGGCATAAGCGTACTAGTTACAATACTTCGCAAGGTGGCCTATTAACCTGGATGATTATGGTAGCGAAAGAAAATGCACTGGCAGCATTAGAACGCGCCACACCAAATGCAACTTTTGAAAACGGAAAATTTGTTTCCGCAACGGACCAAGCAAAAACAAAGGACACCTTTTCGGCAAATGAAATGCAGCCAGGGAAATTGTTTCGGACATTAACTCCTAACGAAAAAGTAGCTTTAGATTTAGTTTACCTGAAAGGCTGCACTTGTGCGGAGGCAGCGGCTACTTTGGAAATTTCGGAAGAGGATTTAAAAATTATTTTACAACTGGCCATTAAACATTTAAGGGCCAACCAAACATGAAAGACCACATAACAGAATATATTGAATCGGGAATCCTGGAACTCTACTTAATGGGGTTAACCAGCGAGGCGGAAAACGAAGAAGTAGAGCAATTGGCTGCTTCGCACCTAGCTATTCGCCAGGAACTTGATTCTATTCAAAACACCATGGAGCAATACGCTACGGCGCATGCTGTTACACCCCGGCCATTAATGAAGTCGCTCTTTGTGGCTACGGTCGATTATATGCAGCGTTTAGAAAAAGGCGAAACTGTTACCCATCCTCCCCTTTTAAATAATAACTCGCATGTACAGGATTATGCAGCTTGGTTAAACCGGGAGGATATGGTTCTACCTGCTAATTCGGATAGTGTTTACATTAAATTAATTGGTTATACTCCTGCTATTACTACGGCCATTGTTTGGCTGCAAGATAATACGGACAACGAAGTACACGATAAAGAATACGAACGCTTTCTGATTGTAGAAGGCACCTGTACTATTACGGCCGGAGAAGACAGTTATACTTTCGGTCCGGGAGATTATTACGAAGTTCCCCTATATACATCTCATGTTATTCAGGTAACGTCTGCGCAGCCTTGCAAGGTAGTTCTGCAAAGGGTAGCTGTAGAATAATTATTTACGAATTTCGGATATTACAGGTCTTTATTTTATACCTGTATTCGATTTTTCGTTTAGCGTCCCACCTTAAAAGTAATTTCTAAATTATTTTTAAGGTGGGATTTATTATTCAAGGCACTTTATTCCTTCTTTCTCATCTAGTTACACAATTTAAATTAACATTTAAGAAGTACACGTAAATCTGTATTCAAATTTTTTATTTAGAATTAATCTAAATTATTTGGAGGAAATACCCATAGCATTTATGTTTGTATCAATTTAGAATTAGTCCAAATAAAATCTATGAAAAAAATTATCCTCCAATTATACCTTATACTTTTTTGTGTTCTTTCTGAAAACAGCGCGTTGGCCCAACTAAAAACCGGCAACGTTCATGGTCGTATCCTCACCTCGGATGGTAACCCTGCGGGTTTTGTAACGGTTGGGTTAAAAGATTTGCCGGGTGGTAGCATGTCCGATGAAAACGGAAACTATCGCCTTAACCGGATTAAAGCGGGTAGCTATACCTTGCGGGTAAGTGCCGTAGGTTTAGAGCCACAAGAAAAACCCATCGACATTTCGGCCGGGCAATCGTTAACGGTAGACTTTACCTTGCAAGAGAGCGCCGCCCGGTTGCGAGAGGTAATTGTGCAAACCAGCAAACCCAACCGTTTTGCTAAAACCGAAAGCCCGTTTGTAGCCAAAATGCCTCTGAAAAGCATTGAAAATCCGCAGGTTTACAGTGTTGTTACCAAAGAATTACTAAATGAACAATTGGTTTTTACCGTGGATGATGCCGTACGCAATGCCCCCGGTATTCAGAAAATGTGGGAAGCAACGGGTCGGGGCGGCGATGGAGGTAGTTATTATAATGCCCGCGGTTTTATTTTGCAAAGCCAGCTACGAAATGGTATTGCCGGTAATGTTACCAGCACCATTGATGCCGCTAACTTAGAAAGATTAGAAGTTATTAAAGGCCCTTCGGCCACACTTTTTGGTAGTTCTCTTACTTCTTACGGTGGCTTACTAAACCGGGTAACTAAAAGACCTTACGATTATTTCGGGGGCGAAGTAGCTTTATCCGGCGGCAGTTATGATTTTAACCGGGTAAGCGCCGATATTAATACCCCTTTAGATAAATCTAAAAAGGTACTTTTCCGGCTAAATTCGGCGTATAACTACGAAGGTAGCTTCCAGGAAAATACCTATAACCGCAGCATAGCGGTGGCTCCCAGCTTAATTTATCAGCCCACTGACCGCCTTTCGGTGCATGTAGATGCAGAAGTATTTTCGGGTCGCAACACGGGTAAGCAAATTATCTTTTTCTACTATCCAGCCGCTGCTTTAGGTGCTACCCGCGCCGATCAGTTAAATATAGATTATAAAAACTCGTACCGGGGCAGTGGTCTTTCCCAAAAATCCAGAAGCACCAACTTATTCGGTCAGGTTAACTATAAAATTTCAGAACATTTTACTTCTTCCACCAATTTTACTTCCAGTCACAGTTTCTCGGATGGGTTCGGATCTTATTTTTACCTGATGCCCGATAACCTGGTGACGCAAAACGAAGCTGATGCGGGTAAAGCCAATTATTTAGCCCGGGCTGACCAATCAACGGGTAATAGCAAAAGCCAGATACTGGAAATTCAACAAAATTTCAACGGCGATTTTAAAATTGGTGGTATGCGAAACCGGGTAGTTTTAGGTTTAGACTTTTTCCATACCAATTCCGACCAAAACTTCTTCGGCAGCAACTATGATATTGTTCCCCTGAATGTACCGGATTACGATTACAGCACCTTTAATAAAACCAACATGGCGGCCAAGTACGCCACCGGAGCACCGGATTTTACTTATCCCATCATCAATAAAACCAACACTTACAGCGCTTTTGCTTCGAATGTTTTAAACCTGACAGATAATTTTAGTGTTTTAGCGGCGCTGCGGGTAGACCGGTTTGTTAACAAAGGCGATCATACTGGTGGCACTATTACCGAAGGATACGAACAAACAGCGCTTTCTCCTAAATTTGGTTTGGTATTTCAACCGGTAAAAGACAAAGTAGCCTTGTTTGCTAATTATCAGAATAGCTTTAACAACCAGGGTACCTTCAATGCTTATAACCCAACCGATCCAACTAAAGGTTTAGCCAGCATAGCCGAGTTAGAACAAGCCAACCAGATGGAAGGTGGGGTAAAATTAGATTTATTAGCCGGCAAACTGAGCAGTACTATTAGTTATTACGATATCCGGGTAAAAAACATTTTACGTTCCGACCAACGTGCCCCGGCAATAGCTCAGATTCAGGATGGTACCCAATTAAGCAAAGGAGTAGAAGTAGAAGTTATTGCCAATCCGTTTAGAGGATTTAACGCTGTAGCCGGCTTCAGCTACAACGACTCCAAATTAGATAAAGCCGATGCCGATGTAAACGGCCGTCGCCCCTCTACGGCTTCTTCTCCTTACCTGGCTAATTTCTGGTTAAGCTACCGCCTTCCGGAAACCGCTATTAAAGGGTTAGGGGTTGGTTTTGGCGGAAATTACGCCAGCGATAATAAGATTATGAACAGTGTTTCGATGGGTGAATTTAGTTTACCAGCCTACACCATATTAGGAGCTACAGCTTTTTACGAGCAAACCAAATACCGGCTGGGATTAAAAGTAGATAACCTGACCAACGAACGTTACTGGATAGGCTATACCACCATGAATCCGCAAAAGTTAAGAACCATTGTGGGCAGTGTATCATATAAATTTTAGTTAAAGCAACTTTCATTCGACTCTCCTGCCTTAAAACAGGAGAGTTATTATAAAATTTCAGCCATGAAACCGGAAAAAAGAAGATTAAAATATTGGATCGGTCAGCTTCACTTATGGCTGGGGTTAGCTTCGGGGTTACTGGTGCTTTTTTTAGGCGTTACTGGTTGCATACTCGCTTTTGAACGCGAAATTGAAAACGTTACCCAAACCTACCGGTTTACTCCGGTGCAAAAGCAAGCTTTATTACCCCCTTCTGCTTTAAAACAAATTGCCGATAAAGAGTTGCCGGGAAAGCACGCCCACAGTGTTAGTTATGAACCCGGCAAATCGGCGCAGGTAGTTTACTTTAGTTTGGCCCCGGAATATTACTACAGCGTTTTTCTGAACCCCTATACCGGAAAAGTGCTGCAAGTAAAAAACATGGACGAAGATTTCTTCCGGATTGTAATTATGGGTCATTATTATTTATGGTTACCTCCCACCATAGGGCAACCGATTGTAGCGACGGGTACGTTAATTTTTGTTATTCTTTTAATAAGCGGTCTGGTACTTTGGTATCCTAAAAATAAAGCGGCCCGCAAACAACGCTTCTCCATTAAATGGAACGCCAAATGGCGACGGGTAAATTACGATTTACACGGTGTACTGGGTTTTTATATGACCTGGGTAATTATTTTTATTTCTTTTACCGGGTTGGTCTGGGGTTTTCAGTGGTTTGCCAAATCTACTTACTGGCTTGCCTCGGGCGGTAAAAACCTGGTTGTTTTTGAAGAAAGCTTTTCGGATACTAGCAAAGCCCAGGAAGTAAATTTAAATCAACCAGCTATTGATATATTGTGGCAACGCGCCCGGGCGGCTCATCCAAACTTTACCGGCAGCATAGATGTACACGTACCCGACAGCCCAAAAGCCGCCATTGAAGTAGCCCTAAACCCCGATACCAAAACCTACTGGAAAACCGATTACCGCTATTACGACCAGTATACTTTTAAAGAAATAGAAGTAAAACACCAATACGGAAATTTTGCAAAGGCCAGTGTTGCCGATAAATTAATGCGGATGAACTACGATATTCATGTGGGTGCTATTGCAGGCCTTACTGGTAAAATAATTGCTTTTTTTGCGAGTCTGTTGGCCGCCAGCATGCCTGTTACCGGTTTTATGATTTGGTGGGGCCGCAGAAAAAAACAATCTCTTCCTACTCGCGAACGCATTATGGTTCCGGCTACTTCTATCAGAAAAAGAAGAACACCCAACCCCGCCCAAGTAATGCAAGAAGAAAATACCTAAGCATTTAGATAAGCCTGTACTATCAAAAACATAGTGATTGTCACGCCCCTAGATTGCGTTGCGGCTAAAACATTAGATATAACACCGCTTGCCCGTCCTCCTGCAAGGATCTAACTGGTTCAGAGCAATTGCCGGAGCAATGTTAAAAGTAAATTTCAGGTTGAAGGAGTAAATCACTGGTATTAATTTTCACAGGTTCCTCTTTTCTGCTGGTTAGATTCTTCCTAGATGACTCGAAAAGTAGAACAAAGAGTTTTATCTCCCTGCCAATTCATGTCCCGGACAATCCTGTTGTCAAAACTGCAGAATTTATCTCCTCTTAATAAGGCAAGCAGGTTAGTACAATCAGGTATAAAACTTCAATTTGATATCCTAATAAATTATAAAGGGAATTAGAACATCTTCTAATTCCCTTTATAATTTTTACTAAACAGTTTATTATTTGATCAGGAGCATTTTAAATTGGCTCCGGGAAGTTGGCGTTTGCAGCTGTAGGTAATACAAACCGATTGGGTTATTCTTTGCTTGCCATTCTACCTGGTATTTTAGGTTAGCTTGCACTTCTCCCTGGAACAAAGTGCTTACTACATTCCCCTGGCTGTCGTAAACATTTACCGTCGCAAATTCTGTTTTTGGTAGGGTAAACCGAATGGTTGCCTTATTCGAAAATGGATTAGGATAGGCCTGTAATACCATCTTTTCTGATATAACGATTGGTTCTTTTGCTTTCGTTGCTTCTCTAACTGCTACAATTAGCGTGGTTTCCGGCGCTATTTTCACGAGCCAATAATCCGTACCGCCCTGGCTCGGCTGAGTTCGGTCGCCGCTTATCCCTGAATCGGACTTTCCTGCCAGTAGCAATCCACCATCATTGGTCTGGATAACAGCTCGTAGTTCTTCGGATGCATTACCGCCAAAAGTTTTACTCCACTGGTACATGCCGTCGGCATCGGTTTTTACCATCCAGTAATCACTGGAGCCTTGGCTGTCTTGTCGTTTGTTGCCACTCTTGTTCGAGTAAGATTTCCCTGCCAAAATATAGCCGCCATCGCTCGTCTGAATACTGGCCCGGAGTTCCTCGTCTTTGGTGCCACCAAAGCGTTTATCCCAGATTTTAGCGCCGGTACCCGCTATTTTAATAAACCAGAAATCTTTGCCACCCTGGCTATCTCGCGTTTTATCTGCACCTGCAGGTGAATCGCTTTGACCCGAGATAAAGAATTCATTTTCACCAGCTCGCCCAACGGAATACGCTTCGTCCTGGCCACTACCACCATACGTCTTATCCCAAAGCAAATCACCGTTTTTATCAGTGCGTAATAACCAGAAATCACTCCCGCCCCGGCTTTCTTCACTCTTGTCGCCGTTCTTACCAGATAAAGAGCTGCCGCCGAGCAAAAACCCGTTATCAGAAGTTAATACAATGCCGCCTAAAGCTTCGTTTAAGTTGCCACCATAGCGTTTATCCCAGATTTTTGTACCGGTGCTGCTTACTTTTACTAACCAGTAATCGTGGCCTCCCTGGCTTCCCTGGCTTTTATCACCACTAGCCGGTGAGTTACTGTAACCCGCTAATATGTATTCGCCGGTAGAGAGTTGAATTACTTTTTTAAGTTCATCATAACCCGAACCGCCGTAACGTTTATCCCATTGTTTCTCGCCGGTATTGGAAATCTTCACAATCCAATAATCCCGGTCGCCGCGGCTGGCCTGGCTCTTGTCGCCAGTAATACCCGAAAGCGAAGAACCAGCCAGCAAGTAACCGCCATCCGAAGTTTGAATAATGCGGTTGAGGTAATCATCGCTCGAGCCACCGTAACGTTTATCCCAGAGCTTTTTACCCAAGGCATCCGTTTTCACAATCCAGAAATCGTTCTTACCCTGGCTGTTTTGCGTTTTATCGCCACTCACTCCTGAGTTCGTGTACCCACCCGATAAATAACCTCCATCAGAAGTTTTTATAATAGTGGTAAAGCCTTCGCTACCCGCACCACCGTAGCGCAGGTTCCAGGCAGAAATTGTTTGTCCGGATTCGTCTTTGATTTTAACTAGCCAAAAATCCCCAACCTGACTTGGATGATTATCTAACTTAGGAGCATCCTTATCGCCGCTTACCTCTGAGATAGAAGTACCACCCAGTAAAAAACTACCATCGGCAGTAGTTACGAGACCAGATAAATTTTCGTATCCGTTTCCACCATAGGTTTTATCCCACACTTTCTCTCCGGAACGATTAATTTTTAGAACCCAGTAGTCTGAACCACCCCGTTTAAATTGGCTTTTGTCATTATCTATGTTCGCAAAAGAACTACCGCCCAATAGGTACCCTCCATCAGAAGTGGCTACTAAGCGAGCAAGATTTTCACCATTTGAGGTACCCAAGGTCTTATCCCAAAGCTTGGTGCCGTTTTCATCTATCCGCACTATCCAATAATCAGAACAACCAAATTGCAGATCGTTACAATTACTGATCTGAGGCTCACTTTTATTACCACTTTTATCCGAAAAGGAATCTCCGGCTAATAAGAAACCTCCCTCCGCAGCAACTATCAATTCTTTCAGATTATCTCGTTCATTTCCTCCAAAAGTTTTATCCCACAACTTCTTACCCTGGGCATTGAGTTTTACTACCCAATAATCTGGAGTTGGATTATTATATTTGCTTATAATTCCCTTTTCGCTCTTGTCACCTTCCTGCCCCGAATAAGAAGAACCACCCACCAGGTAACCACCGTCTGGGGTGGCTACCAAGGAAGTTAGTTCCTCAATTTGGGAACCACCCAAAGTTTTATCCCAGACCCTGTTACCGTCACCATCTATTTTCACCAGCCAATAATCACTTTTTCCCCGGGGATTTTCGGTTTTATCTCTGCCTTTGATATCTACCGTACTACCTCCCAGCAGATACCCGCCGTCTGGTGTTGCAATTAAATCAGCCAGAGTACCCGGTCCATGAAAACGCTTTTCCCAAATTTTGGTACCATCACTAGTTGTTCTTACTGCTAGGAACTCATAACTATCATCATCAATGGATTGTAAATGAGTGGAGCCACCGAATAAATAACCCCCATCAGGAGTAGTTATTCCTTTATAAAGCCTGGTATCGGAATCTCCTCCCAGGTCTTTGCGCCACTCCTGGTCCCCGTCTTTATTAATTTTTATAATGGAGAAACCAGGTTCCAACCTTAGATTAAGCCGGGAAATACCTTCTATTAAATGCCCGCCATCCGGGGTGGCTAATAAGTCGGTAAGCTGATCGTTGTAAATGCCCCCGTATGTTTTGTCCCAGAGTTTGGTAACCAACGAAGGATTATCGGCAATTATGGTTTGCGTTGCTACCGGAGCGGCACTGTAGGTATCATTACCGGATTGAGAAGCTTTTATGATTACTAAACCGGCACCGGTAAGCGTAAGCGTGTTGTTTTCGAGCGTAGCTGGCCCGGACACGAGGCTAAATTTTAACGGTAAACCTGAACTAGCCTGAGCTGACAAGATAAAAGGAGTATCGCCGAAGGTTTTGGTTATCGGCGACTTATTAAAGGTAATAATTTGTGATTTTTTTCCCGTATCTGATACTTTAACAATCCAGTAATCATAATTATCATAATTGGCTTCGCCCTTATTGGGTTCGCTTTTATCCCCGTTTACATCTGAATTGGAATAACCTCCCAATAAGAGATCATTATCGGTTGTAGCTACCAAAGAAGTTAAGTAAAAATAGGATGTTAATGCGCCAAAAGTTTTTTCCCAGAGTTTGGTACCTTTTTCATTTATCTTTACTACCCAATAACCTCTTTTATCTTCCGTTTTGTCGCCTCCTTTCCCTCTTATGGAAGTACCGCCCAGTAAATAACCACCGTCCGGTGCCGCTACCATATCCCGGTAATTATCCTGAGAGCTGCCGCCATAACTCTTATCCCAGACTTTTTCGCCATTACCATCGAGCTTTACTACCCAATGCCCCACATAAGTTGTACTCTTATCCCCACTTTTACCCGACTCAGAATAGCCACCTAATAAATACCCGCCATCTTTGGTAAGCAGTAGTGTATACAAATGATCCGCGTTATTTCCTCCATACGTTTTATTCCAAAGAGTATTGCCGGAAGCATTAAGCTTACCAATCGTGTAGCCAGTTTTATTACTAGTCACAGACCCTGTTCCGCCTAATACAAATCCACCATTTGGCAAATTTTTGATCTCCTGAACGCCGAATAAATAACTATAATTCTTATCCCAAACTTTTTGGCCAGTAGCATTAATCTTTACAATCCAATAATCGGAAGAGTAAAAACCGTTTTCACTGGCTGTGCCTCGGTTAGGTTCGCTCTTATCACCATTTTTATTAGATGTAGAAGTACCCCCAAGAAGGTATCCTCCATCCGGGGTTGCAATCATTATGTTAAGCCTTTCATCTTTATCTCCGCCAAGAGTTTTATCCCAAATTTTGGTTTGAGCCTGAGAGTAATGCGGTATATTGCAACAAATAAATAGGAAAATCAACAAGCACCATCTACGGGTAAGTATTGGTTGCCTAAAGCACCAGCGAAGAAGAGTTAAAGGTGTTTTCATTTATTTTTACTTAGGAATTTAAGAAATGTGCCAAAAACAGCGCCTTGGTGGATGTTAATGGTTACTCTATTTCTGGAGTAAAGAAAGGAAAGTTAGAGCTTTTCTTAGCCAGCCACAATACCTAATCTTAGGTATTTTTATATAGTTTTATTCAACTTTAAGGAATAAAAAACAATTCTTCCTCCTGTTATTAAGCCTTTTTTAAGATTGTTATCAGCGAGCAGGAAGCTTAAAAAAGAAATTATTTGCTGAAAATTTACTAAAACTGAATAAAGGTAGTTTATTGCTATCTCGCTTGCTATTAATAGCTTTTAATTGATCTTGTTTTTGTTCTAAAACCTAGAATATTCATCCAGCAGCTATATCATCTACCCATAATTAGGGCATTTTAAGGAAAGAATGAATGTTCTATTTAAAAAATTAAAACAATAAAGATTGTAAGGCGGGGAATTAAAATGGTTAAATGGTTCTTTGAACAGACGGAATTTAAAAAATGCAGGGACGCTTCAAATGTATTGAATTATACTTCCTTAACTACCTACGTGCGAACGCTAATAAATTCTTGCTTTAAAAACACAATTTTTATTACTTTCCTTTTACATCCATGACTAATTAACAATAGCCCAAAATTAGGAATGTGCTAAAAAAATAAGTAAATCGTGGTAAAAGGACTTTACTTGAAATTAGTAAAGAGATAAAATATTGTAAAGTAAATCTGTTTTCTATAAAGTTTTCCTTTAAAAGGAGATTATTTTAATAAGTGATAATAAAGACTTCTCCCGAAGAACAGAATCTAAATCTAATGGCGAGATCTTACTATTAATAACTTACTAATCTAATACTTATCTCCTCGAAAATTTAACTTCTTAATACTTGTGTCTCTTTACTAAATTCTTAACATTCGAATAGGGTCAACAATTAATTAAGAATTAATTCATCGGTCCTGACCAGAAAAGATTGGGTTAGAGTAGAATTTGGGAGCAGGATTTTAAAAGTACTTCCTATTCCTAATTGGCTATCTACTGTAATGCTCGCGTTTATACTTTCGAGTAATTCTTTGCAGAGCATAAGTCCCAAACCCGTACCTTTTTCGCTGCTCGTACCCAGGGTAGTAAACCTATCTTCTTGAAAAAGCCGGCTCAGATTTAAGGGTGATATACCTTGACCAGTGTCACTAACCGAAATGCAAACCTTTTCTGCTTCTTCTTTAGTTTGTACGAGTACCTGTCCGCCCGCAGAAGTAAACTTAATGGCATTGTGAATTATATTTCTCAAAACAAAATTTAAACGTTCCTGATCCGTGGAGATGGTACTGTTTTCTGAAATGAGATTTACTAAAACAATGCTTTTCTCTTCTGCTTTAGAAGCCACTAACTGTAAATTCTCGGCAACTAACTGCTGAATGTTTACGGGTTTTAGCGTAACGTTGGAACCTGCCAACTGAGATTTAGACCAAATTAATAAACTTTGCAGCATTTCTACGGATTGCTCCATTTCTTTGTCGAGCAGGTTAAATAGTAAATTAAGATCCTCCCGCGACATTTCCTTAATCTTAATTAAAGTTAGTATTCCTTTTAAAGAATTAAATGGCGCCCGCAAATCATGCGAAATAATAGTAAATATGCGGCTCTTGAAACTGTTATGGTTTTCGAGCATGCGGTTTTGATTTTGTAAAATTTGCGCCTGGGAGTATAACTCGGCCCGTTGTTTTTCAATCTCCTTATTTTGCATCTGCATCCGGTGGTTAGCAGTTGTTAATTGCCGCGAAGAAAACTTAAACCTTTGGCGGCTTCGGTAAACTACGACTAAAAGAACCATTAACAGCACAACCATAGCCGCACTAAAAACCAGGTTTACCTGTTGTTTTCTAATCTTTAAAGCTTGATTTTCTTTTTCAGCGGCAAATTTCTTTTGTTGCAGTACCTGAACCGCTCTTTCGTACTCGGCTGTCGTTTCCGCAGCCTTTAATTTCTGGTGTTCCAGATCCAGAATATTTTCTTGTTGATTAACGATTTTCAAGTACCGGTAAGCATTCGCGTAGTCTTGGCGGTCGGCGTAAAATTGCTGCAACAGTTTGGCCGCCTGGTTTATTTTCTTGCTTGATTTCGTTTTAATGGCCCAGTCATAACTCTCGTGGGCATACTGCATGGCTTTATCACACTTGCCGGTTAAGGCGTATATTTGAGCAATACTGCCCAAAGTGCCCGAGCGCAGCATATTATTCTGAATGGTTTGATTTATTTCTAAGGATTCAAATAAATAAGGCAGACCCTTTTCCGGATGCGGCAAATTAATATGCACATGGCCCATATTATGCAAACTAATAGCTAAATTACGATTGCGGCCTAAATGGCGCTGCATACGAGCGGCCTTAGAAAAGTAAGAAAATGCTTCGGTAAACTTTTTTTCTTCTTCGTATACATTCCCCAAGTTGTTATATACCCGACTCAATCCCAGCGTATCCTTAGCCAATAGAGCCAAACTGCCCGCCTTTTGTAGATAAAGCACAGCTCTTTTCTGGTCTTCCATCTTATGATACATAGTTGCCACTGCGTTAAACGAGGCCACCATAACCATAGTATCCTGGGCTTGCTGCGCCAGATTTAAGGATTTAAAATGACAAGCCAAGGCCTGGTCGTATTCTCCCAGCACTAGATGCGCATATCCAAGGAGCGTAAGAGCTTCGGCTTTCTTGCTTTTGAATTGGAAGCGGGAAGCTAAATTTACGGCCGTTTGAGCGTGTTTTTTCGCCTTTGCAATGTCAGAAAATTGGTAGGCCCGGCTAAGCTGGCAATTTAAATCTACCATACCGGTTTTAGAAGGATTAGCTTTTATCAAAGTCAGAAGACTATCTACCGAATGGTTTTGCGCGTGCAATAAAAAAGGTAAAAATAGAATAACAAGTAAAATTTTCTTCATAGAACAAATTCAACTAGAATAAAGACTAGCACAATTTAGTAGTTTCTTATACAGCCTTTCGCCGGTAAACATTCCCGGTATTTAATTAATTAATCATTTAATTAATTGTACAATGTTTTTTGTAGTATTATTATATTTTCGTTCTCTTTAAAGGTTCAATTTTAGGGGAAGAAGCCTTACCTCCTGGACTTCAATAACGTAATAGAAATTATCCATCAGGCGGTTTATTAGTCCATTATGATTTTTTTATTTTAATAGAAATAACTTTGAGTAAAGAATAAATCAGGTATAGCCGCGCCTGCAAAATAAGAAAAGTTATATAAAATAATTTATAACCTAATCCGGAGTAGAGCTAGGTTAAAGTTAGTTTACTTATTGGAATACATCAGATAAATACAAAAAATTAAGCCGCTTAAATAAATAAGAAAAGCTATAACTAATTTACTAAAGTTATTAAGATATGATTGATGCCATACTATTCATTGAAGAAGCAATCACGGGATACTCTCAGGAAGAACAAGATGTTGTAACACAAGTAAATAAAATTATTCACGAACACTTCTTAAACAACCGGATACAATTACCCATAATACCCCAAGTGGGCATGCGAATTGATTTAAGTCAATTTTACGACAATTTAGATGATAATATAAAAGAATGGATTGACGATGTTAATTCTAATCATAAAATAAAAGATGTAATTATTTGTAAGGATTATGTAGAAGTATGCCTTGTTTAAACCCTTAACATCATATCAATCCTACTCACAAAACTAAGTTACGGTTATACAATAAATTTACGGATTGTAGTTACTTAATAAAAAGGTTCTCTCTATTCCTATATTATACACTGTTAAAACAGAGCAAGAAGTCTTGGAAAAAATATTAATGCTGAAAAAGCAAAATCAGCTTTTAACCATGAAAAAAATAAATCGTGAAACAAGCAGAGATTTATCAGGAGGATATAAGTAAAATTCTTGAAAATAAAATATAGATTAAAATAGATCAGACTATCTTAAATACCTAAAAATTATACCTTTTATAAATTCTAAATTTCTTTCAACCAACTAGCGGCAGTTTCAAGATCATCAAAAACTAATACGCTAACATTAGGTATTTCGTGTTGAAGGGCTTGCCCCAACGAAGCTTGTCCTTTAGGGCAGGAAGATTGCACCCAGGCTATATAAAAGCAGCCCACCCCTAAAAAACGAGGAAACCAGGATTGTAATAACCAATTTATACCATCCTCCCAACTACCCGTCAGGTTGCGATTATCATTTAAAATTTTTTGCACCGGGTACTTTTCCAAAGCCTGAATAATATCTTCGCAGCCCGCTATGCCCGTTTCCGGATTAGCTGAACCCAGCCAATTAATGTAAAGCCACTCATTTTCAGTATCCAGCTCAATGGCGATGAAAGGCTTCTTAACTAAATTTATGGTAGAGACGGTTGTCATATAATATCTAATTAGTTAAGAAACAGGGCATACTAATCAGTCATCTTTTAACTAAGTGTAAAACTAAGTTTTCGAACTCGTGTGGAATAATAATAGGAGTAGTACAAAGATAATAAAGCTTTTTATAAGTCAAATAATTGTTAATAAATTTATATAAATAAATCTTATAAGTTAGGGTATTCTTTCGATAAATTACTCCTTATTACGAGATTAAAGCTAATTTATATAATACTACGAGCCAAATTGGCTAGAAAAATTAAACTTTTCTGGACAAGAGTAACACCTGTACACGCGCTTGTTTCCAATCTAAAGGCGTTCTATTAACCACTGTCCCTAAAACTAATTTTTAAACCAAACAAAATTTGTAAATAATTAGCTAGACAAATTTAATTCTAAATACCGGATGTCGGAATTTCTACAATAAAACATTGACATTAAACTAGTTAATTGACAAAAGTCTAACATATAATATCTTGATCCTTTTGTTTATTTCCTTAATTTAAAGTTTGCTTAACCAGTCTTTCACTATTTACTAAACTTTATCTCCTGAATTAGTAAGCAAAATCCAACTTATAAATACCAGAAAAGTAAGAGCCTTTATGGGAAGAATAATTGATATACTTGGCAGGTTTGGTTTAACTCTACAAATACTGAAAACCGCTCTGGCAGCTTCTTTATCCTGGGTAATAGCCACCAGTCTTCTGCATTCAGAATATCCTTATTTTGCTGCTGTTGCCGCCATTATTACTGTACAAGTTACAGTTGCCGATTCCGTAAACAAAGCTACCCAACGAATTATTGGTATTATGGGTGGGGTATTACTTAGTATGCTCTTAGGCCAATGGTTTCAAGTAAGCGCCTTTTCCATCTTTTTTATTATCTTAATTGGGATGGGTATTGCCAAAGCTTTGCGCATGAACCAGCAAATTATTTCGCAGGTGGCAATCAGTTCCCTTTTAGTGCTAGCTTTTGGCCAAACAAAAGAAGGCTATGCCTACGAAAGAATAATTGAAACTATTATTGGTTCTGTTATCGCGGTAATAATAAATGCTTTGATAGTTCCTCAGAATGCAGTACCAGATGTGGAACGAAGTATATTAACTTTTAGTAAACTGGCAGCCGCTACCCTGGCTAGTTTGACTGCTGTACTGGATACTTCCGGTTCCAAAAGAAAAACGGGCCGCTCAGAAGTTGATATTCTTATTAAAGAAGCCGAAAAGTGCGAAGACACACTTGATTTAGCCAACCAAAGTCTTAAGTACAATCCTTTACTAACGCACCAAAGAGTTCGGCTCAGGCAGCTTACCGAGAACATTGTGCAATTACAAAGAATTACTATTCAGATAAGAGGCATTCGCCGGGGCTTAATAGATTTACAGAGTATTGCGCATTACCAACTGGAGCCAACGTACCTGGAACAATTAATAAAAGCCATGGAAACTACTGCTCAATGCATTGCCGCTTATGGGCAAACGGCTATACACGCTTCCGAAGAAAACGTAAATACCTTACAGGAAGCTATCCATTTGGCTTTAAGCGAACAAGCGCAATCTTTAAATATCTTATCAAAAATAAATTCGTTGGCAACCTTACGGGATTTAGGAAGTATTCTCACCGATTTAGGCCGTATAGTTTCCGAAACGGCTAGTCAGTTTCCAGTTAATGAAAAGGCGGGATTGGTATAAGCTTACATTCACAGGTAAAACCTTACTGGTGTTATATTAAATTTTTAAGCATACTTAGTTTCGTTACATTTATTTAGTTGTATATTTTTTAGTCGTATACCTTAACTATAAATGGCCGGGATCTTTGTGATTTAGTAAATTTAACCTGGGCACCGTACTAGTTTATGTACCAAAGCTGAATTGGAAAAAGCAAAACAAATAACAGGAAATTATTGTTTTAAAGTTTACTTTTAGTTGCATTATATATAGTGTAATTAGCAAGAGTAGACGCTTAATAAGAATAGCTAGGTGCGTTTTTCCCAACTAAAAAAAGCAATTCTCGTTTCTGGTTAAAAGATTTACAAATTTACTTTTCTCGTAATCATTCAAAATTTAAACGAATGCTTCAAGTTGATAAACTCTCTTTAAATATACCGGCCACCACCAAACCACGTGTAGTAGTTATTGGTGGGGGGTTTGGCGGAATAAACTTAATAAAGAAATTGTCAGGAAAGCATTTTCAAGTAGTCCTTTTCGATCGACAAAATTACAATGGTTTTTGGCCTTTGCTTTATCAGGTGGCTACTGCTGGTCTGGAGCCTGATTCTATTGCCGAGCCCATCCGGAAATTGTTCGATGAAGATTTTGAAGATTTTCACTTCCGGTTAGTCCGGGTTACCGGAGTAAACCCCGTTACCAAAACCGTTAATACTTTAATAGGTGAACTGGCCTATGATTATTTAGTGATTGCTACGGGTACAAAAACTAATTTTTTTGGAAACGAACAAATTAAGCAATATTCATTTCCTCTAAAGCAAATTCCGCACGCGCTTGATATCCGTAGCCAATTACTACAGGCATTGGAGCAAGCGAGCATGACCAAAGATGAAACTATTAAACAAAGTTTGCTCAACATTGTCATTGCCGGAGCAGGACCCACGGGAGTAGAACTAGCCGGTTCTTTGGCGGAAATGCGAAAGTATATTTTACCGGGAGATTATCCGGGAATTGATTTTAGTAAAATGAACATTTACCTGGTTGAAGGACTCGACCGTGTACTGCCCCCTATGTCGCCGAAAGCCAGTGAAATGGCTCACCGGTACCTGGCAAAAATGGGCATTATTATTAAAGTAAATACATTAGTAGAATCTTACGATGGAGAGGTAGTAAAATTTAAAAGCGGCGAACAGATTCAGACGCAGACCTTAATCTGGGCAGCCGGCGTAACCGGAGCCTTAATAGAAGGTTTACCCACCGAATCCGTTGAAAGAGGCCGCATTTTGGTGAATGAATATAATCAGATAAAAGGCTACGATACTATTTTTGCGATTGGTGATATTGCCCTGATGAAATTGGAAGACTATCCAAAGGGACATCCTGGGGTAGCGCAGCCCGCCATTCAACAAGGCAAGCATCTGGCCAAAAACCTGCATAGAAACCTGCGTAACGAACCTTTACAACCCTTTAAATATTTTGAAAAAGGTTCTCTTGCCATTATTGGTCGTAACCGGGCCGTAGCAGACCTGCCAGGCAATATACATTTGGGCGGATTTCTAGCCTGGATGGCCTGGCTGTTTGTCCATATCTATTACCTGGTTGGTTTCCGCAACAAACTGGTAGTGGTAAGCAACTGGATGTACCGCTTTTTTACCTACGAAAGAGGTAACCGTTTAATCATCCGGCCATTTGTGCGCAAAGACGATCAGGTAGGCCAGGAATTTGTCAATCGTTACCGGGAAGATTAACTTTAAGATAGGAGGCACAGCTTGCTAGTTTTTAATAGTTTATACTTCTGAAACAAGTTTATATTTACTAAATACCAGAATAGTATTTTAAAAGCATACCAACCCTGTAAGCTTTAAACCTATCAGGTTTTATCCATAGCCCTTATGGTAATTATTATTAGCGATTAAGGTTAATGGTTGTCTATATTATGCTCGGCAAATTGGCGCAATACGTTTATGGCCGATCCTTCTTCTTTTGGTAAGGAGTGTAGGAATTCCGGATCCAGTGAGTTTACAAAGCCCTTTAATTCGGAGAGTTCTTCGGGTGATACTGCTTTAAACCCCATTGACCAATTACCAAATAACCGTTCTTATATAGGGCCATTGGCCAATTTAATCAGGTTTGTATGATGATAATCTTTTACTATTTTCGAGAGCAGTTGGCGCAAAGTTTCTTCCTGTCCTTCAATCAATTGCACGCAATTCTCGCCACTGTATAAAAGCATACCCGTAATATGGTTCCGCTCGTTGTTGTGACGGTACTGAGTGAGCATTTGCTTTAACTCCGTTTCCTGGACATGTATTACTGCCGTGCTTATGTACATAATATGATGCATCGGAATCCCAATAAGTAAGTAGTTTATAACTGTTCGTTATACTAAAAATAAGATTCAGAAAATTTAATATGGTAAACTTTCCGCTAAATTAATTTTACCTTAGGCTTATACCAGCGTATTTTTAAACTTCTCACATAAAAGTTAAGCTTTCTTATTAGAAAAAGTAGGTTTTAGAGGAAAATAAACTTTAAACGTTGAGCCTTCATTTACATTACTTTGTACTTCAATTTTACCTCCTATGTTCTCCACAATTTTCTTTACCATATATAGCCCCATACCCGAACCGTCGACGTGATCGTGCAGCCGGTTAAACATAATAAATAATTTATGCTGTTGCGATAAATCAATTCCTAATCCATTATCCTGGACCGAAAGCACTTGGTATTTCTCCTCTTTTTGGCAGTTCAGGCGGATTATTAATGCTCGCTCCGCGGAGCGGTACTTTATAGCGTTAGAAAGTAAATTATAAATAATGCTACGTAAGTTTTTTTCTGAGGAACATACAGTAGGACAATGGTGAATATCTAGTTCGATTTTGGCCTGAGACTCTTGAATTGTAGCCTTTAAGTCTGATTGTACGTCTGCTAATACAGCGTTAAGGGAAACTAGAATTGGTTCGGAAGAATATTCTTTTTGTAGTTTGCTGACTTCCGTTAAATGAGCAATAGTGCGCTTAAATCGTTGCACCGATTCCAAGATAAAATCGGTAATATCCTGTACCAAACTTAACTTAAACCCGGCGGCAGTTAATTGGCGCAAAAGGGCATGTATTAACCCTTCAATATTTAAGATGGGGGCTTTTAAATCGTGCGACGCAGTGTAAATAAAGTTGTCTAAATCAATGTTGGTTCGGGTAAGTTGCTGATTTGTCAACTGAAGCTCCTGGTTCGCCTGGAACAATTCTTCCGCCAATGCTTTGGCCTGCTTCTCGCTTTTCTTTACCTTTATTTGAGCTTTTACTTCATCAGATACCTCATAGGCAAAAATCAGAATACCATTAACTTGGTTGTACTCATCGCGACGAGCTTGCAGAATAAAGTTAAAGTAGCGTTCTTCCGTTAGATTTTCTGCGAGTCGGGGAATAAGTAGACTGTGTTGTTCATACGTTATTCCGGATTCATACACCTGGCGAACTTTCTGGTATAAAAAATGACTTTCTTTATTTGGGAATGATTCCATAAAGGCTTTGCCTAATTGAAAATAATCTCCTGGGGCTAGTTCCTTATACAGTGGGTTAACCAACTCATACGCCAATTCGGGACCGTTAAGAATACAGATTGCCGCCGGTGCTTCCATAATTAAACGTTCCAGTCGCTGCCTTTGACTTTCAACTTCCGCTTGGGAGCGTTGTAACTCCTTTGTCCGTTCAATAACCCGGCTTTCTAAGTCTTCATTAAGAAGTTGTAAGCTCTGTTGGGTTGCAAATAGATCGGCGTTTGTTAAACGGAGCTGGGCACTAATCTTTTGCCATTCATCAATTACAGCCGACAATTGAAGATTTAGATCCACCATTTGCCGGTTACTTTCTTCTGCCTGTTTTCGGGCCAATACCTGCTCACTTACCTCCACCCCAACGGCAATTACTCCAATAGAGTGTCCCTGCTCATCTAACAAGGGTTGGTAGGTAAAATTACAATACACATCTTCCGGAATGCCCGATTGAGTACGATCTAAGGCTAATAAATATTCCTTTACCTGGTAAGGCTGTCCGGTTCGCAGCACTTTTTCAAAATTTTGCTTCAACCTTTGGTGGCGGGCATCCGATGTGGCGACAAACCGGGATTTACCAATTACTTCTTGGGGCGTGCGGCCCCAAATTCGACACATGGCGGCGTTGGCAAATTCTACAATAAATTGAGGCCCGCGGAAGATGGCAATAGCTACCGGTGCCTGATCCAGCACCCGCTTGAGTTCTGCCCGCTGCTGATTAGCGGCGTTATAAATGGACTGAGCTTTACTCTGGTTCAGAAGTTGTTCTACTTCACTCAAGTCCTGGGTGGCAAAATCGGTTACTTTCACCACCAAACCTTGCTGGCGCCTTTGAGCTTCCAGGTAGTAATAGCAGCTACGTCCGTTTTGCTGATAAAGAAAGTTATAATACCCTGTTTCGCCGGAAAGAAAAGTATCTCGAAAGAAGGTGAAAACGCCAGTTTGGTTGGCTTGCGCAAATAACTGCAACAAGGTTTTACCCGGCTCATCGGGCAATTGTAGCATTTGTTGCACTACCGCGTTGAGCTTTAAACAATCGAAATCAATTATGGTAGACTCTGCATTATATATTGGTTTAATCAAGAGTACTCCCATCGGGAGGGCATCAAAAAAAGTAAATAATAATTCTTCGAGCGGAAAGGTTTCAGCTAGGTTAGGCCAAATCCCTGACGATTGCGCAGAAAAGTCCAAAATTCCAATAAGTATAGGTTAAGTACGAGCAGTGTTAAAGTTAAAATTTCTTAACGAAAACTTTCGTAAAGTGTTGATAATAAATTATAAACCATTAAAAGAAATTCTGAAATTTAGAATATAATGCAGGCAGGTTGATTAGTTCAGTGCACCCGTTTGAAGAAAAACACTTAGCTATTGATTGGGATTCCAATCGAGGGACTCCTAGTTAAGGAAAAGTTTTACAGCAATCTCGCTTTCGTCTTCTTTGGTATTAGCACATAACCTGGAATTTGGCGCTAGCTACTTATAAATAAACAACATATAGGATTAAACTTCTGTGCAAAAAGGAATTTGATTAATACGCATTGCTGCTGCTACTTACCCAAGCCACATCACAACCTAATTTCATCTAAAATTAGTTTTTTGTAAAAAACTCTGGTACTTTATCCGCCATTTAAAGATTGGTTTCTCTACCTGCAGGCCAATTAGATTCCGTTCAGTATTCTGATTACTTTAAAGATTCCTTTATAATAATATGAAACGTCTAGGGTTAGCTTTATTAAGTTGTTTGTTTTTTTCTTTTTTAACCAAGGCTCAAGAAAACAGAGTACGGGAAGTCAGGAAAAATATACCGTTGGATTCTATTGTTTTAAGTGATCCTTTTATTCTGGCAGATTCTAAAACGAACCTGTACTACATGACCGGGACGGGCGGTATGCTCTGGAAGAGCAACGATTTAAAGCTTTGGGATGGACCTTACACCGTAACAAAAACTGACTCTAATTCCTGGATGGGACCCAAACCGATGATATGGGCAGCCGAAATTCACCCGTTTAAAGGCAAGTACTATTATTTTGCCACCTTCACTAACCGCGCTGTTAAAATAGACACCGTTAAAGGCAATGTAATAGAACGCAGGGCCTGCCACGTACTGGTAAGCAATAAGCCCGATGGCCCCTATGTACCCATGCAAGATCCTACTTATTTGCCGGCCAATATGCCAACTCTGGATGGCACACTTTGGGTAGATAAAGACAAAAAACCTTATATGGTTTACTGTTACGAATGGCTCCAAAACTTAAACGGAACTATCGAAAAAATTGAATTGAAACCTGATTTAAGTGGCACCGTTGGTACCGGAAAGGTGATGTTTCGGGCCAGTGATGCTCCCTGGAGCCGGGAAAAAGATGAAAAGGGGAACGACCGTCCTAATAAAGTAACCGATGGCCCCTATTTATTTCAAACGAAAACCGGTCGGTTAGGTATGATATGGACCAGTTGGATTTACGATGTTTACACTCAAGGAGTGGCCTATTCCCAAAGTGGCACCCTAGATGGCCCCTGGATACAGGAAAGTAAACCGATTACCCCGCCTAATTACGGGCACGGCATGTTGTTCCGCAATTTAGAGGGTAAGTTACTAATGTCCCTTCATAGTCATAAAAGTATAAAGGGCCGTTATCGCCGTATTCCTCATTTGTTTGAAGTAGATGTATCGGGCGACAAATTGGTAATGGGCAAGCCTTTTATACCTTAAACGTATAGATGCCCAAAACTTCCTAGAGGTTATTACATACCACAAACCCAAAGAGATAGTAGTATAAAAGTTTGGTGGTAAAACATATAAATTAACCATCCAGATTTACTAAAATGTTTACAATAATTTAGTAAATCTTTTTAACGGAATTATAAACAGCTATATGGTTACAGGGGAGCAATTCTGTTTAAAAAGTAGATGATCGTTTAGTAGAAGTAAAATGCCAGATTCAAGAAGAGAATTTTTAAAAAAAGCGGCCGTTTTAACTATGGGCGCTGGTTTGCTGGGTGCTATACCAGCCTCCATCCAAAAAGCTTTGGCTATTAATGCGTCGCCCGGCAGTACCTACCTGGATGCCGAACACGTTGTTTTTTTGATGCAGGAAAACCGCTCCTTCGATCATGCTTATGGTACACTCCAGGGCGTGCGGGGTTTTAACGACCCAAGGGCCATGGACTTACCGAATAAAAACAAAGTGTGGCTGCAATCCAATGCGGCTGGCCAAACCTTCGCTCCTTTCCGGTTAAACCTGAAAGACACCAAATCTACCTGGATGAGCGCTTTGCCCCATTCCTGGGCCGACCAGGTAGATGCCCGCAACAACGGCAAGTACGATAAATGGCTGGATTTTAAAAATTCGGGCAATAAAGACTATGCCCATTTGCCCTTAACGCTGGGCTACTTTAACCGGGCCGATATTCCTTTTTATTACTCCCTAGCCGATGCCTTTACCGTCTGCGACCAGTATTTCTGTTCGGCCTTAACGGGCACCAGTCCGAACCGGTGTTTTTTCTGGACCGGTACCATCCGCGAAGAGCAGCACGAAAAATCCAAAGCCCACGTCTGGAACGGCGAAATCGACCACAAAGATTTGCGCTGGACTACCTTCCCGGAACGGTTAGAAGATGCGGGCGTTTCCTGGAAAGTTTACCAGAATGAGCTAAGTATTGACACCGGTTTAGAAGGCGAAAAGGATGATTGGTTGGCGAATTTTACCGATAACGATTTAGAATTTTTTGCCCAGTACAACGTGCGACTGCACGCCAAACATCTGGAATATTTACAAAAACGGCCCGTTTCTTTAAAACAAGAAATAGAAGCTTTAGAAAAAGAAAATCAGCAGAACAAATTAAGCGAGGAACAAAAAAAACAACTCGATAAAAAGAGAAAAGATTTAGTCGCCATTCTGCAGGAACAAAAAGAATGGACTCCGGAACGCTATAATAAACTAAGCGACCGGGAGAAAAGCATTCACGCCAAAGCCTTTGTGACTAACCTGCACGACCCGGATTATCACGAACTTACCCGGCTTACTTACAACGACAACGGCACGGAGCGCGAAGTAAACGTGCCCAAAGGCGATGTGTTACATCAATTCCGAAAGGATGTGCAAACCGGCAACTTGCCTACGGTTTCCTGGTTAGTAGCTTCTTCTAATTTCTCCGACCATCCGGGTTCGCCGTGGTACGGGGCCTGGTACGTGTCGGAAGTGCTGGATATTCTTACCCAAAATCCGGAAGTCTGGAAAAAAACCATTTTTGTTTTAAACTACGACGAAAACGACGGCTATTTTGATCACGTTCCCCCGTTCGTGCCGCCGCACCCAGACCGGCCCGAAACTGGTTTAGCTTCTAAAAACCTTGACACCCGGGTAGAGCATGTTACCATGGCCCAGGAAAAAGAAAGAGGCTACTCCGCCGACCGGCTGCGCGAAAGCCCGATTGGTTTAGGCTACCGGGTACCCATGGTAATAGCTTCGCCCTGGAGCCGGGGCGGATGGGTAAATTCGCAGGTATTTGATCATACTTCTTGTCTGCAATTTTTAGAAACTTTTTTAAATAAAAAGACCAGCCAGAAAATAGAAGAAACCAACATTAGTTCGTGGCGGCGTAGCATTTGCGGCGACTTAACTTCGGTGTTCCGACCTTACAACAACGAGAAATTTACCCTACCTACATCGGTTAATAAAAATGCCTTTATTCAAAGCATTCACCAGGCCAAATTCAAAGACCTGCCCGCGGGTTTTAAATTATTAACTCCGCAAGAAGTGGAAAGTATTAATAAAAATACCTCGGAGTTATTACCGCAACAAGAGCAAGGCACCCGCAACTCCTGCGCCTTACCTTACCAGATTTACGCTAACGGCCAACTAAGCGCTGATAAAAGGGCCTTTAAAGTAAGTTTTGCTTCTAACTCGGACATATTTGGCGACAAAACCGCAGGCGTTCCTTTTCAGGTGTATGCTCCGGGTACGTTCCGGCAAACCAACGCCCAGCAACAACTCATAACCGATACTTTGGCCAACTGGGCTTTTGCCGTAAGCGCCGGTGACAAATTGGCCCAAACCTGGCCCCTAGCGGCTTTTGAGAACAACGCCTACCATTTAAGAACGTACGGTCCCAATGGTTTTTTCAGGGAGTTTATGGGCAACGCCCAGGATCCGGCTCTGGAAATACAATTAGAATACGAACGCCACCCGAAGAACAAAAAACAACTAACCGGCAATGCCCAATTAAAAATTAAGAATACCAGTAAAAATCAGGCGTATACCGTGGAGATTATTGACCTTGCGTATAAAGCCAATAATATAAAAAAACAAGTAAAACCTACCGCTTCGGGGCAGGCAGAAGTAACTATAAACCTGGACTTAAAACGCAGTTCTAACTGGTACGATTTCAGTGTAAAAGTAACGGGGCATACTTCTTTTGAACAAAGATTTGCCGGCCGGGTAGAAACGGGCAAGCACGGCTCTACCGATCCGTTTATGGGCCGGGCAGTTGTTTAAATTTACTAAAATCTGCTCTTTATTGCCGTTACCCAGCTAATAATTAAATGAAACAAGTGCACTTAAGTAAAAGGAGTTAGCTTAATTCATACTATTTTCCCATGGCTGTTTTAATTCTTTCTATTTTGGTTGTACGCGATGTTCTATATTAACCTTTATAACCATTCAGTCAGTTTTTTCTACTAATTAAACCAGTATTTGGGCCAGTGAGTCAGTTATCGGTTTGCTGGTTCCAAGCTGGTTTCTTACTTTGTGGTGGATCTTCTCCTTACTATTACCCTTGAAACTAACCCAAAGCTACTGGATTCGCTTAATTGGAATTATAATTCTGGCTCTGCTCCGATTTGGATTATTCGGTTCAGTTAACTTTGCTATGGAAGGGGCCATTACCTGGCAATGGATAATAGATAATACCTTAATTCCTGCGGTAATCATTTGGGAAACCAGCCGCTTAGTGGTAGTGTATTTTCATCGTTGGTACGCTTTAAAACCCTCTACCAAAAGGTTTACCCTGGAAGTACTTGCCGTATTAGGAGGCAATGCCGTTTTATTTACCGGTACCATGTTGCTGCACGAAAGCCCTAAAGAACTTTTAGCCGTTAATCCTTTTTTTCTATTTTATGGCTACATGTATACGTTTTTGTACGGCGTTTTAGTAGCCGCTTTTTACGAATTACTATTTTATATGGAAGCCTGGAAAATAGCTACCCAAGAAGCCGAAGAACTCAAAAAAATAAACTTACTAATTCAACTCGAATCGCTAAAGAATCAGGTGAAGCCGCATTTTCTATTTAATAGTTTAAATACCTTAACCGCTTTGGTAGAAAAAGACCAGGCTCAAGCCGTAAAATTTATCGCCGAATTAGCCCAGGTATATCGTTATCTTTTGCAAAGCAACGAAAAAGGCCTCATTGCCCTGGACCAGGAACTTCAGTTTACCCAAGCTTATTATTTTTTACTTCGCACACGTTTCGGCGAAGGCATTTCCCTAAAGGTTGAAGTAACTGATAGTGTTCACGATTGCCTGATTCCGCCACTTACTTTACAAATTTTGCTGGAAAATGCCATGAAGCACAACCAGGTATCTGTTCGCAAACCGTTAGTAGTAAGTATCCAGAACGAAGCGGAAGAATGGTTGGTAGTAAGCAATAACCTGCAATTAAAACGAGTAGCAGCTTCCTCTACTGGCATGGGTTTGGCTAACATAGCTGCTAAATACAAGATTTTGCATCAACCGGATATTATTATTTTACATGAAGAAAACAATTTTACAGTGAAGGTTCCGCTGCTAAAACCAGCCGCCGTATTAACATCTTAATTATTGAAGATAAAATACTTGTAGCCAACTCTGTAACCATAACACTGGAGCATTTTAAGGTAAATATAAGCTGGCTCTGAATTCCCCATTTAACAACAAGCGGTACGTGAGCCGCAGCTGGGAACCTGATTTACTAAATCGTTAGTTGTTAACTTAATCGGGTTTTTAAAAGCGCTCTTCGCCTGTTTTAATTTATTTTGCTTCTTAGTTTTATTTAAATAAAGTGCATTCGAGACAAGCACTTACTTATACAAAAAAAATACTCTTAGCACAGTTAAAACTATACTTCTGCTGTTTTTTTGTTTATTAGAGTCCTTCAGCAGGAAACTATTTCAAATAATTTCCTGCTGAAGGACTCTAATGGGAATAGAATATCTCATTTCTGAGGGGGTTCTTTTCTTTCGAACTCACTTTAAAATAAGCCCTTGGCAGCAGAATAGTGTATAAGTGTTATTTATCGGCTGCAACATGATAGATAGGATCTTCTAAAATATTAACATCAATTACTGATTGTGCATTTTTTAACAATAAACGGCAGTCTTCGCTTAAATGCTTGAGATGTAATTTTTTTCCGGCCAGGTAATACCGCTCGGTAAGCTTATTCAAGGCTTCTATTCCCGACATATCTGCCACCCGACTATCTTTAAAGTCGATGATTACTTCTTGCGGATCATTAGAGATCTCAAACTTTTCATTAAAGGCAGTTACGGAACCAAAGAAAAGAGGACCGTATATTTCATAATGCTTAATTCCTTTTTCATCAATGTATTTTCTGGCCCTGATTCGTTTGGCACTATCCCAGGCAAATACCAAAGCCGAAATAATAACGCCCACCAGCACAGCCAAAGCCAGATTATGTAACCAAATGGTAATTACAGCTACAAGGATTCCCACAAAAACATCTTGCCGGGGCATTTTATTAATTATCCGAAAGCTCATCCATTCAAAGGTTCCGATAGCCACCATAATCATTACTCCGGTTAACGCCGCCATGGGAACTCTTTCAATTACGGGTGCACCAATAAAAATAATTAATAATATGGTGAGTGCGGCGATAATACCAGACAGCCTGGCTCTTGCTCCGGCGGAGAGGTTTACCAACGTTTGCGCAATCATCGGACAACCTCCCATTCCGAAGAAAAATCCGTTCAGGATATTAGCCCCCCCTGCGCCAGACATTCCCGGTTACCATTGCCCCGGGAGGCGGTAATTTCGTCTACCAGATTCAGAGTCAACAATCCTTCGGTTAAACCCACTCCTGCCATAATAAAGGCATAAGGAGTAATTACTTTTAATGTGTCCAGTGAAAAAGGAACCTTGGGGATGTGAAAGGGTGGAAAACCTCCGCTTACCGAGGCAATATCTTTCACTGTTCTGGTATCCAATTCAAAACCCAACACTACCAGAAAAACCACTATAATAGCAGCTAAGGAAGGAGGAATGGCTTTAGTAATGCGGGGAAATAACACCACTAAGGCAATAGTTAAAGCAACTAAACCGGCCATTATTAGTAGTGGTTGGCCCGTCAGCCAGGTTACTTGCCCGTTTACTACGGTTTTAAATTGCTCTAATTGGGCCATAAAAATAATTACTGCCAAACCGTTTACAAAACCAAACATTACCGGCTGCGGCACCAGACGGATAAACTTCCCCATTTTGAATAATCCTACCAGAATTTGTACAACTCCGGCTAAAGCCACTGCGGCAAAAACATATTCGATGCCATGCGATTTCATAAGAGCAATTAAAACCACTGCGGTAGCACCAGCCCCACCCGAAATTAAGCCCGGTCTTCCGCCAAAAATAGCAGTTACTAAGCCCATAATAAAAGAGGCATGTAAACCAACTAAAGGGGGAAACCCGGCCAAAATGGCAAACGACAGGGATTCCGGCATCATGGTCATGGCTACCGTTAAACCCGCCAGAATTTCATTTTTGTAATTAACCTTTTGAGAAAAGTCAAACAGACGTAAATAAGGCTTCATCCTTAACTAGGTAAATTGAAAAATTTTAGAAAATACAAGCGCCTTCCGGAGCAGAAGAAGGTGCAAATAGAGAGTATAGAAACTCAGGGCGGGGTTACCGGACTATAATAAATAATAGATCTCATTGCGCCGCAAAAGTAGCAGAATACATAGTTTTACTAAAATAAAAATTTAATTTATTGTCTATTGGTTTAATTATATAATGTATCTTTTATTTAAGTTACGCATTAAGTATTAAGCGGCGACAACCGTGCATAAAACAATTACTAGACTTCAGCACTTCAAGAAACTGCTCCGGCAAGAGAAAATTCAGCTTGTTTTATTAGCTTTACAACTGCCGCTCACGACTGCTTTTTTGCGAATTCGTTGTTATTATTTCCCATACTGGAACATCTAACTTACTTTCAGGTACAAATAGCAAGTCGCGGGAAATTTTATTACCTCATCTCCTTACTGGTACTATTATCTTTAAATAGTTTTAAGTTTTAGAGATCTCTAAAGTAGTTTATTTTATGCGGCATTTTTAAAAACGAAACGATCATCATTTGGATTAGTTAATCCGCATAGAATATAAAACTAAAAAGCCTAACAAATTAAAAGTTAGGCTTTTTAGTTAATCTTAAACTTTGACAAAGACTTATCTAATTTACGCAGGGTTTAGAAACAGCGTTCCAAAACAGGAATGTATTTTGATTAAAACAATGATCAACGCCTCAAATTTGCCAGTAAATCTTTCCGGGAAACTTTCTCTTCATACCTTTGTTCGAAATTCTATTTAGAAATTCTTTCATGAAGAAAAAGTTGAAAAAGCATGCCAAGCGAGCCCGGTATGTTTTTTATAAAGAAACGCTGCTGGATTACAAAGAACACTTCTGGACTTTTATTGGCTCTTTTATGGGCATTAGCTTAATTGGTTTACTAAACAGTCGCTATTTCTCTGCTTCCGATAATCTCTTTTTAATTGGCTCTTTTGGAGCTTCTTCGGTGTTAACGTATGGTATAATTAATAGCCCTTTGGCCCAACCACGTAATCTGATTGGGGGGCACGTTCTCTCGGCTTTAGTAGGAGTTACCGTTCATCAGTTAATTCCGCATGAAATGTGGCTGGCCAGTGCTCTCTCGGTGTCGCTCTCTATTGTGCTGATGCAAATAACGAAAACCCTGCATCCGCCAGGAGGAGCTACCGCCTTGATTGCAACTATTGGTTCACCTAAAATTCAAAGTTTAGGCTACTTATACGTATTAAGTCCGGTGCTATCGGGGGTGCTGATTCTTCTACTGGTAGCCTTAATTTTCAATAACTTAACGCCACACCGCCGTTATCCGATGAACAAGAACTGGTATAAAGTATGGAAACGACGATACCGCTAAAAAATTTACTAAATCACCCATATTAGTTTCGCTCCAAGCTTCTATCTCTTGGAACGAAACTTTGATGTTATCTGCTTGCTTTCTTTAATTCGTTAATGAAGGGCTAATACATTTGGGCCAAATTCTTCGTAATGAATGGCAGCTTTGTTTACTTCCAGCGCTCTTAAATCCTGAAACTGTTTTTGAATAAAGGGAGCTGGCCCACAGATATAATAATCTGCTCCGGGCAGAATAGCTTTTTCTTTTAGTTGCTTTAAATTTACCACTCCTGCATAGTAAGGGTGTTCGGGTGCTATTTCCTCTAATTGGTCATAGAATATGTGCCGCTTAAATCGCTGTTGCTGGCCATGTAAAGCTTCAATGCGATCTTTAAAAGCGTGTACATTCGGATGTCGGGAACCATGCACCCACACAATTTCTCGCGGGCTATTAGTGCTGATAAGATAATCTAACATACTAAGCAAAGGAGTTTGCCCCACGCCTCCGCTAATGAGCACCACGGGTCCGGATTTACTCGTATTTAGAATAAAGTCCCCGGCTGGCGCAGAAATTTCTACAATATCTCCCTCCTCAATGTGATCATGCAGACGGTTACTGATTAAGCCGTTCGGTCGAAGGTTCGCACCTGCTTCCTTTTTCACCGAAATCCGGTAATACTCTCCGTTAGGTGCATTCGATAAACTATATTGCCGGGGCTGAAACAAATTTAACTCCGGCAGAAACAAACGCACACTTACGTACTGCCCAGGTTGAAAATCGGCTACTCTTCCTCCATCCGCCGGATAAAAATAAAACGAAGTAATCTCGGCAGACTCCCGCTCTTTTTGTTTTACCAGAAAGGGACGCCATCCGGTCCATCCTCCTTCTTTGGCGGTGGCACCTTTATAAAGGCCGGTTTCAATCCCGGTCATAATATCAGCTAATTGACCGTAAGCAACTCCCCAAGCCTCCAGTAATTCCGGCGTGGCTCCTTCGCCCAGCACTTCTCCAATAGAAGCGAGTAAGTGTTTTCCAACAATAGCATAATGTTCGGGACGGATGTCTAAACTAGTATGTTTATGAGCAATTTGAGTAACAGAGGAACGTAAAACAGAAAGATTCTCGATGTTGTCGGCGTAATTGAGTACGGCCATTGCTAAAGCTGTTTGCTGCTTGCCACTCTGTTGATTGCCCATGTTAAAGACATGCTTTAATTCCGGGTGATGCGTAAACATGCGCTTGTAGAAATGAGAGGTTAAAGCTACACCATGTTCTTTTAAGATGGGTACAGTAGCCTTAATTAATTCTTTTTGCCTTGGTGTGATCATAATTAATTTTTAAAAAGATTACCGGCGCAAACTTATTACCTTCTAGGGTTAGGCTTTATAACATCTATCATATTACTACAGGATATTTATCATTGTTAAGACGAAAATTTAAGTAGATAGATTTCGTCACCAACTAAACTAATTTCACTAAAAACTTACCTATAATCACTTTTTACCAGTTGCTGAGTTATAAGTACCTCGACAAAAATAAATGTTCATTTTCATGCACAACTTTAGTTGAAAATCAACCAATCCTACTTCTATTAAACTTAGGAGGGGAGCTTTTCCCCTTACTCATCATCTATCATTTAATTTGTCTCTTTACTTAGTTTTATTTATTATTCTTTTTTCCCGTTGTTATTAATTTTTGTCCGTGTTGTAATATCCGCAGCCGGTACTTTTTCAGGGAGAGATTAGGAACTTGTTTTTCGTGCTCTTCTATGTTCTTTTTATAGGCCGCAATTATATCTTTATAAGTGAGCACGCCGATCAAAGTATTTTCTTTTGATACTACGGGTAAAACATCTACATTTTCTTTCGCCATTATTTCTACTGCAGTGCGCAGGCTGCTAGCAATAGAAATAGAAGCGGGTTTTCGTTTAATGAGTGTTCCTACTAAAGTATCCGGTTGATGATGATTACTAAATAGATTGGAGGAACTGATTATACCCTTAAAGCTTTGGTCCTGATTTACAATAACAAAATAGTTGCTGGTATCTTCTTGTTCCTTTTCCAGCCATTCCCGGACTTCGCCAATCTGATTTTCCGCACTTAGAGCGAGTCCGTTCTCCTGAATTACCTGGCCGATGTTTGTTTTTTCCAAAATATCCGGTTCATAAGAATGCGGTGTTTTTACCCCCCGACGGGCAATTTTTTCGGTCATAATGGTATTTTCCATCAGAAAGAAAGAAATAAAATACGAGGCGGTACAGGAAGCTAATAGCGGCAACAAGGCATTCGATTGTGCCGTGGTTTCAATGGCAAAAATAATAGAGGTAAGTAGCGCCCGGGAAGCCCCCGCAAACATGGCCGACATGCCTACCAAAGCCGCCAAAGTAAGCGTAATACCCGCACCTGGAAATAAATAGTTAATCAGTCCGCCTAATAAAGCCCCCGTAGCTGCTCCAATCGTTAACAAAGGAGCCAGGGTACCACCAGACGTTCCGCTACCCAAAGCAATAGACCAGGAAATGAATTTTAAAAAACACAACGATACCACTATTTGTAAGGGCATCGTACCTGAGAGAATATCGGTAATATTTTCATAGCCTACGCCCAAGGTACGCGGAGCAAAATAACCCACCACTCCTACTACTAATCCACCCAAAGCGGGCCACCACATCCAATGAATCGGCAGCTTTTCAAAAGTATCTTCAATCCAATAAACGGCCTTGGTTACCAGCACCGATATTATTCCTACTAAAATTCCGATAACGCTGTAGCCTGCTAAGGCGGTGTTAGAAGGAACGCCAATAATTCTTTCTATAGGGAAAACTGGCCCAGTTTCAAATAAATAATGGTGTCCGGCGGCTCCGGTAATACAAGCCAAAGCTACCGGAATAATAGAACGGGGCGAAAATTCAAATAATAACAACTCAATGGCCAGGAAAATAGCGGCAATAGGGCTGCCGAATATGGCCGACATACCGGCAGTGGCTCCGGCGGCGAGTAATATTTTACGTTCAATGTGGGTAATATTTAACAATTGCCCCAACGTGGAACCTAATGCCCCACCTGTGGCAATAATGGGTCCTTCTGCTCCAAAAGGTCCTCCTGTGCCAATGGAAATAGCCGAAGAAATAGGTTTAAGATAAGTAATAGAAGGTTTTATTTTACTTTGATTAGTTAAAACCTGTTCCATCGCCTCCGGTATACCATGCCCCCGAATGGCTTTGGAACCGTACAAAGCCATTAAACCAATAATTATTCCGCCAATAGCGGGCACCACTATCACAAACGGGCCTAAGGAGTGATATGCCGGACTAGTGGGCTCTACTGATACGTTTCCATAAAAGGCAATATTGGTAACCAGGTCGATTAAATAAACTAATAATTTAGCAATAAAGCTGATACACACTCCTACTAAAACAGCCAAGGCGGCCATAAGTAAGAGCCTTTTTTTATTGGGTGAAATTTGGGGCCGAAAGTTCTCTGCCTCTAAGGTGGGAGTTAAAGAAACTGAAATAGGAATTCCTTTATTAAAAATATTTCTTTCCATTTAGTGTTTTTATCGTTGTTCTTCCAATACTTTCATACGTAGTTACAGCAAAGATAGGTAGTTCTAAATTTACGACGTTCCCAAAGTGCATTCATGATTGTAAGAGAAAAACAAAATTGGCTCCGTCTGCTTTTTGTCTGGCGGGGCTCTATTCTCAAGGATATTTTGCCTAGGTTAATCTTCTTATTTTTATTTTCTGTACTGGTGGTCTACTTTAGGGGCAGGTTATTAAATTATAATTTTTCTTTTAATCCGGTTCCTTTAACTTTTATTGGTATTGCTTTGGCCATTTTCTTAGGGTTCCGGAATAATGCCAGTTATGAACGGTTTTGGGAAGCGCGTAAGCTCTGGGGCTCGCTCTTAAATACAACCCGGTCTTTAACCCGCCAGGGCTTAACCATGAGCGGCTTACCGGAAAAATCGCCTCTGGTAAATTTGTTTGTGCATCTTTTAATTGCTTTCACCTATGCCTTAAAGCACCAACTCCGGCAAACGGAAGCTACCCCGGACCTGGCCAGGTTGTTACCGGGGCCCTTAGTCTCTTCTATCCAGAAAGATAAGTATAAGCCTATCCGGATCTTAAAAGAATTAGGAATTTGGGTATAGCAAAGAAATCAGAAAGGACACATTGATTCTGTGACGCAAACGGCTTTTGACTTTAATTTAAACAAACTATCCGAAATTGTTGGGGGCTGCGAAAGAATTGCCAACACGCCCATTCCCTTCCCCTACAGCTTGCTTTTACACCGCACCGTTTATGCTTACTGTTTTTTGCTGCCTTTTGGTTTAGTAGATAGTAGCGGCTGGATAACGCCCTTATTTGTTGTATTAACGGGTTATGCCTTCATGGGCTTAGATGCCGTGGTGAGTGAGATTGAAGAGCCCTTTGGTCTAGAACCTAACGATCTGGCGTTAAATGGAATGAGTAAAATGATAGAGTCCACTCTTCTGGAAATGATAGATATAGAACTTCCTTCTGTACCGCCCCTAAAAAATACCTATTTCATTGATTAAAAATGCTTTCTGGAGCGAGAAGGGGAAAATTTTCCAAGGTGCGCAACAAGCAATTACTGGGGACAATCTGGTTAACTATTAATTAGCCTTCCGGACCTGCAATCATAAAAAACAGCAATATGCCCTTGTTAAAGATAAAAATGCAGATGGTTGTATTTAATAATCATATTCTCCGCCAGGGATTTACTACCAGCCTAATGCGAATCAAAAATTAAAAACGGTTAAAGTTAAGCGGGTTTAATTACCCCTGGCAATCTTTAAAAATTTACTATTTTTTGTTCAAAGCAACTACTTTAAATTTTATTCTAGGCATAACAGATCTTTCCTGAAAAAAATAAATGTTCCTTGAACTAAATTATTCAGAATTAAAAATAAATCATTCTACTAAACTTAGCTTTCCACCAGTTCTTCTACAGGCCAATTAAAAAACACCGTTGTTCCATTGGTGCCTGTAGACTCTACCCAAATATCCGTGTTTTTTAACTGAACAATCTTTTTAACAATCGATAAACCTAGACCTGTACTGGTATTTCGGTGCCGGCTTCCTGTTTTATACGGTTCAAATATTAGCTGTTGATCCTCTAGCGGGATACCTTGTCCGTTATCTGTTACTGCTAATTGGATAAAGGACTCTCCCGGATTATAAGTAATCTGGATTAAACCGTCTGGTTTGTCATTGTATTTTATAGCATTGCTTAATAAATTAGTAAATATTTGTTGCAAATAAATTTCTTCGGTAAATAATACGGGTAAGTTAGGGGCTACTTCAATGTTAATGTGCGCTGGAACATTTAAGAACCGGATTACTTTTGGTAATAGCACCTTTAAATCTACGGTACTTTTTGAAATAGAATTCCGGCCTGTACTGGAATACTCTAAAACGTCGGAAATAAATTTTTCCATTGACTCTGCTTGCTCTTGTACCATTCGGGCAACCTTATTTATTTCTCCGGAAGTATTCTCTAACATACTTTCCTGTAAAACAGCCGAAAGCGAAATAATATTGAATAAAGGAGCTTTTAGATCGTGGGAGATTATATAAGCAAACTTGTCGAGCTCCTGATTTATGGCAGTTAGTTGGGCATTGGCTACATTTCGTTCCTGCAGTAAACTGGTAATTTCGTGGTTGGAGGCCTGCAATTGCGTATTTAAATTTTTTATTTCGTCCAGCTGGTGTTCCACCTCCAGATTCTTCAATCGTATCTGATCGAGTAATTCCAGCAGTTGCATGTTTTGGTTTTTTATCTCCACGTAAGGAGAAATATTTGCCTCACTGGCAAAATGCTGGTTCCAGCCTTGAATAATAGCGTTATTGATAGGAGGATGGTTATGCGGAATTGCCTTGTGGAGCATTACCTGGGTTCCTTTTTCACTATCACTTTCGATAAAAAGTTGCTCAACCAGTTTTTTAGAGTTATAAATACCCCATCCCTTGGAGGTTAGGGGCCGGTAGTGCTTGTTTAGTAGTTCTTCTAAATTATTAATACCCCGACCCCTGTCGCTGATTAAGGCTTCCAGGTATAATATACCTTTAAGTTCAGTAATATTAAATTGTATCTGACCGTGGCCTACATGTTCTAATACATTGCGGCAAATTTCCGATACAGCGGTAGCAAATTTAGTTTGGCTCGCCATGGCAATACCACAAAATCCGGCTAGCTGTAAAGAACGTTTGTACGCGAGCACTACATCCAGCTCGTTTTCTATTTTAATTTTAATAATATTCTTTTTCATCAGCATTAAGGGCGTGTTCTAGCCACTAAAACTAAAGTATCATCCGTTTTCCGGTTACATTCTTTGTATAATACAGCGGCTATCAGGCTGGTATCATGGCTAAGTAAATCCGGGTGCTTGTTTAGGTCCCAACGGGTTTTCAAACCATCGGAGTGAAGAATCAAAATGTTCGTATTGTTCCAGGGTAGCTGGTGGTCATTAATGGTATTAGGTAAGTTGTGCCCTACAATTCCGTTATACGAAATAATATTCCGGGAACCCTCCGTGGCTAAAATACGACCCGAAATATTTCCAATACCACAGTAAGTAAGCGTATTATTTTTTAAATCTATGGTGGCAATATTCATGACACCTCCTCTTGTTCGCAGAAGGTCCTGATGCACTTCCCGTAGTTGGCTGGCTGGCGAAGTATAGGATTGTTTTTGAAAAGAGGTAACTGCCGCGCTCGCAGCTAGGTGCGCATTTTCTCCGTGGCCTAAACCATCAACGATTAAAATACGGCAAGTCTCCGGCTGTTGTACCATACTCCACCCGTCGCCGCAAAACGTTTCTCCGGGTTTTGCTACCTTCACCGCATTCAGGTCAAACCGGCTACGCTGGCTTGCTTTCGGCTTGTAGCCTTTTTTAAATAATCGGGCTAACAATACGGTGCCTGAATCGCGACGAGAATAAAGATCAAATTCATCGGCTATCCGTTTAATGGCACCTAATCCTTCTCCTTTAGACCCGTACGTAGAAATACCATCTTCCATCATGCGTTTAGGATCTGTCATACCCGGACCTGTGTCCAGACTAAGAATCTCGATACCCGTAATCCGCTCTTCTCCGCCAATAGGTTTAACCAGAATCTCTCCCCCTTTGGGGGTATGCTTAATTAAATTGCTGGCCATTTCTGCCACCAAAATATTAAGTTTACCTGTTTCAGTTTCCGAGAACCCAAAGCTTTCTGCTAATTTAGTAATATCCCGTTTAACGATATTTAAAAAGCTCCGGTCCTGAAGCTCAAACCGCACGTGCAGTTTATAATCCATTCTTCCAGCGTATAATCGTTACCGTTGTTCCTTTACCAGGTTCACTTTTTATATCAAATTCGTTAGATAAGCGTTTGGCTCCGGGTAATCCTAAACCTAAACTACGCCCCGTCGAAAAGCCATCTTGCATCGCTAACTTCAAGTCTTTAATCCCTGGGCCTTTATCGGCAAAGGTTAATCGAATACCTTTTATATTATTTCTGACTACTACTTCTATGATACCTGTTCCTCCCTCCGCATAACGGAGCATGTTTCGGACCAACTCACTGGCTGCCGTAATAAGTTTGGTTTGCCCTACCAGGCTCATGCCAATTTTAGCCGCTAATTCTTTTGCCCGGTTTCGGTATAATATTACATCCGGCTCTCGTTTTATCTCGAAGTTTTCCTTAGATAATGTCATCATAGAGATCTTCCTCTTCGTTTGGTTTTGGCCCAATTTTATTTCGAAGAAGTTCCATCCCCATCTCTACATCCAGGGCAGTATGTACCCCCGATAAAGTTAAGCCTAATTCCACCAGAGTGATGGCTACGGCTGGTTGCATCCCCACTACTACGGTTTCTGCATCCATTATTTTCGACATAGAAGCAATATTACCCAGTATGCGGCCCATAAAAGAATCCACAATACTAACCGAAGAAATATCAATTAAAACACCCTTAGCTTCCGTCCGGCTCACCATATTCATCAAGTCACTTTCCAGGGTCAATGCCAGCCGGTCGTACAAATCTACTTGAATGGTAACGAGTAAAAACTCGCCCATTTTTAAAATAGGTATTCTATCCATAACCATTAATACCCCATTGATTTTTTCTCACCACGGCGCACTTCGATGTTGAGCATATTAAAAGCTAATTTTAAGGCACTAGCCAGAGAAGCTTTGGTGTAAATATTAGATAAATCGATGCCTAAATGCACGATAGTTTGCGCGATTTCGGCCCGAATACCGCTAATGATACATTCGGCACCCATTAAGCGGGTGGCACTTACCGTTTTAATTAAATGCTGGGCTACTAAGGAGTCCACCGCGGGTACTCCCGAAATATCCAGAATTGCAATCCGACTACCGGTTTCAACAATTTTTTCCAGTAAATTTTCCATTACTACCTGGGTACGGGCACTATCCAGGGTACCAATAATAGGTAAGGCTAAAATGCCCTCCCATACCCGGATCACAGGGGTAGAAATTTCACTGATTTCATCGGTTTGCCGTAAAATAATTTCTTCTCTACCTTTAATAAAAGTTTCGGTGGTTACAATACTTAAACTATCCAGAATCGAGTTTAACTCTAAAACCTCCTGGTAAAGTAACGGAATGTTGTTTTTTAATTCATCATGTAAAATTTGCTGTAGAGCCCTTTTTAAGCTAAGTACAAATAAACTGGTTTCGCGGGGAGAAAAACCCTGGCGTGCCCGGGTGATAGAAATATCACTTAATATATCCACTACGGGTTGATAAGCCTCCGACTCCATATCAAAATTACCGCTGCTTAACGCTTTGGTAAAAGCATTTAATAAATCTTCTGATTGCGTATGTAGCTCTTCATTAGAGATTAAGTCTTCCCGAAGGGTAGCATCGGTTAACTGGTTACTCATCCAAGACTCCAGAATACGCTTTTTATTTTTCTTCAGGTAAGAAGTAGTTTGGGACTGCATATATATTTGGGAATAGTAAATTAAAAATGAAGAACGTAATCGCTTATCAGTTATCGTTTAACTTTAAGCTTTAAAAGTAACTAATAAGTTAATGGAACCATAGTACCCGGCAAACTAAATTCTTTAGCTAAGTTAATAAATTAGATTTTGTGAATGGGTTGCCTAAGTAATAGAAAAAAAAATTTGATTCGCTTGTAAGTAAAGAGGCACTAATGTCAAACTATCAGTTTGAATTATTAAAAGAACATATCTTTTAAAAGTAGTTAACAATTAAAAATAAAAATCCCTCTCCGTTTAAGACTAATGTTGGTTTCCCGTTTATAGAGCTGGGTAAAATTATAAATTTTGGTTAAGCGGATAATACTTGTTCCTTTAGTTTTACGGGGCAAACTCTACTGGAGCCATTCCGGCTAAAGCATCGTGTGGTCCTTAATAATTGTAATCCTCTAACCAAACGGTGGTGATTTCCCTGCCTTCATCCATTCTCAAATAAGTAAGCATTGAGTACATGCCAGCGGAAAGTACCGTTAAACCATTAGATACAAACATTCTGGGTGGGCTTGCCAGGTTGGATAAAAGAAACTTAATGCCATGAAGCTGGCTCCATTCAGTCATTAAGCTGGCAATAAACTCGGGCCTTCTATCCATGCGGATACGTTTTAGCTTTTCCCTACGCTTAAGCAAATGGTTGAGCACTTAAACTACCCGATTGCTCTTTATGGAATAGTCTACTTTAATATACCAAGCTTCCGGGTTATAATCATCCAGTACATTGAATGAACGAAACTTTCTTCCGTTCAGCAGTGCGTCACTCATAAAATCAATCGATTAGGTATGATTTAATTGCTCGGGCACCTGTAAGGGCTGCTGAAGGCGGGTAAGTAAACGCTTTTTCGCTTTGCGCCGCAGGTTTAAACCTAAGACTTTGTAGATGCGGTAGACCCGTTTATGATTACATGGCTGTCCTTCTTGGCGCAACCGGCCAAAAGCTTTCCAAAAACCTTCCTGGGGATGCTGCTCGGCTTTCTGCCGCAGCACATCCTCCTCCACCTGATGATCTTGAAATGACTGATAATAGTAAACGGACTTGCTTAAGTTCAGCACCCGGCACGCCCTTGTAATGCCGGTTTGTGGCAGGTGAAACGCCTCTGCTACAATCTGTCGTTTTTGGCCGGGCTTCAGAGCTTTTTTTCGATAATTTCTTTCGCCAGTTTCAAGTTTAGAGCCAGTTCAGCATACAGCGCTTTCAGCCGCCGGTTCTCTTCTTCTAATTCCTTAAGCCTTTTAAGTTCAGTCGCATCCATGCCATAATAGCGCTGCCGCCACTTGTAAAAAGCTGCTTGGCTCAGGCCATACTCCCGTCAAATTTCGGCGACAATTTTGCCTTCCTCAAATTCTTAAAGGATTTTGGTGATCTGTTGAGGAGTAAAGATTCTCCTTCTCATAAGCCCTGTTTCAAGTTATTGATTTTCTCTTGCTAAACAGTTCTAATTTTGGGGAAGCTTACAAACTATCAAACCTTTATACTGCTGAGAGAAATAATAATAAGGTAAAGCAAGTTTGACAGACTGGAATCTGCCTCGTAGCTGATAATATTACAGGATAAAAGAGGAGTAACTGTGAGAGTAAGTTGTTCCTTTAAATAACCAGGAACAAGCCTCCTCCTCATTCATAAATAGATGAAAATTATCAGAGCGAGTGGCCGGTTGCTTCTCGGTGGATGAAGCAGAATTAGGTTTATGCTGCGTCATCAGAAAACAATCAGGGCTCATGATGATGGCGTACTTGATAAGTTTACCACTTTTTAACAAGGGATGCATTTTCGTGGTTAGCCAACTTTGGTCGAAACCTGCTAGGTAAGTCATATGCTGGGCATCAGCTAACCAATATTTTATGTTATACTTTAACGCTAAATACACGCCCAGACGATAGGCATTTCTGAACTGCTCACTATTCGGATGTTGTTTCCAGAATAAATACAAGTAAGACAATTGGGGATTTAGCTTGATTTGAACTACTTCATTAGCTGTAAGCTCTTTAAAATTAAAATTATAAACCATGCTGTTCTTACTCCAATTTAAATAGTCGATTGCTCTCCTTCTTCTTTGAACTGACTCCACAAAACGACAAAGCCAAGATCCTTCTAAACTTTTTCTATATTAATAATTTATAATGTAAAACAGCCTCTTTTTCTTTATTAATTTTAAGATATTTTGAAGTGGGTTTAGCCTACAGGAGATTAGAATTAGGATAATGAGCAGCAAAAGTTATCTGGTTTAAAACTCAGTAGCATACTCCAAATAGCGATAACAGGTAGCCCGGGAAATATACAGAATCTTAGCTATCTCCTCTGCTCTTTTGCCAGATTCTAGAAGAAGTTTCGCGGACTTGGCTTTTCCATCGCTTCGGGCGTTAAACCCGTAGGCCTTCCTCCTGCTCTACCGCGAGCCTTAGCTGCGACCAAACTGGCTTTTGTTCTTTCCTTAATGATCTCCCGCTCAAACTCCGCCAAGGAGGCAAAGATGTTAAAGGTAAAGCGACCGGTGGAAGTAGTGGTGTTAATGCTATCTTGTAAACTCACGAAGTCTAATCCCCTTTTCTTGAATTCGGCTACCATGTCAATCAGATCGCGCAAGGATCTACCCAGCCGGTCCAACTTCCATACGACCACGGTATCGCCGGAGCAGAGTTACCCCAGCAACATCTCCAGCGCCGGTTGTTCTTTGTTCTTACCCGACTTCTTTTCCTGAAATACGAGTTCACAACCTTGCTTAGACAAGGCATCTAATTGTAGCTCTATTTTTTGATCCTGGGTGCTGACCCGGGCGTAGCCGATTTTCATATTTGTCTCACGAAAGCCATCTCAAATATACAAAAATACTTTTGATTGGTGAGATGGTCATTTAATACAGTTTTTGGCCAAAAAAAGCCTCTTTTCGAAGGCTCTGATTTTGTCTCGTAAAACGGTCGTGGCTGTTGCACAACCTACTGTTTGAGCTTAATCGTTGAAAAAGATTAGGACTAATTTTTAAAATTATGCAGGGCAAGAAGGTCGTGGAAGATGAGAAGGTGCTGCTCTTCTCGCTCTCGGCACACGTACCGGAACACAACTTTTATCGCCAGTTGAAGCAGCAGCTTAATCTAGATTTTCTCTACGAGCTTACCCAACCTTACTACGGACGATGTGGTCAGCAGTCAATTGATCCGGTTGTTTTCCTTAAACTCTGCTTGGTGGGCTACTTGGAGAACATCACTAGTGATAGGAAACTTATAGAACATTGTAGCCTTAGACTAGATCTGCTTTACTTTTTAGACTACCAGTTAGATGAGCCCTTACCCTGGCATTCCACGGTGAGTCGTACCCGCCAGCTTTACCCCGAGGCCTTGTTCGAATCGTTGTTTGATCAAGTTTTCCGTTTATGTGTCGAGAAAGGCATGGTTGCTGGTCATCAGCATGCTATCGATTCCGCACCTATTAAGGCGAATGCTTCCATGGACAGCTTGCTTTTAAAACAACCCACTGAAACGTTAGAAATGCACCTGGTAGTAAATGCCCCTACTACCAATGGACCAAGCCAAAATACCACCAGGAAGCCCGAGCAATTTGTTTCGGCACCCGAGCATCAGTTAAGAAAGTTAGAAAAGCACCAGGATCATCTAAGAGAAACTCCTAAAGGCTTAGGGGGCCATCACGAGAAAGCACGCCTGGTCAGTAATAAGACGCACTACAGCCCAGCGGATCCGGATGCCCGTATATCGGTCAAACCAGGCAAAGCCCGACAACTCAATTATCATTGTAGTCTGGCGGTGGATACGGCCACAGGCGTCATCAGTCACGTGCAAGCGGACTTTGCGGATGGCCGGGACAGCCAATATCTGCCCGCTATTACCTGTAGATTGCAACGACGGCTATTAGATAATGATCTGCATTTAGCAGAACTACTAGCCGATGGTGGTTATTCTAACGGAAGTAACTATGCCTTCTTAGAGCAAAGAAAGATAACGGGCTGGATACCTGTATTTGGTCAGTACAAACCGGAGATAGCAGGTTTTCCCTACGACCAACAAGCAGACCATTTCACCTGTCTGGCCGGGAAGGTACTCGCCTTTAAGACCTATGACACCAATGCGGAGGGAGGGTTACTAAAAATCTACCGGGCTACTTACCAGGACTGTAAACAGTGTTCTTTAAAACCAACGTGTGTTCCCAAAAGCCAATGTCGGCAAATCACGCGAACCGCTTACGATCCGGAGTATCGGCGGGCTCTGGCCAGGCAACAAAGTAGAAAAGGCAAACGCATGAAGCGGCTCCGACACAGCACGGTAGAGCCGGTTTTTGGCAGTTTGATTCAGCACTATGGGCTCCGGAAAATAGGGGTGCGCGGGAAAGCTGGGGCTCACAAAGTGATGCTGCTGGCTGCTTGTGCTTTTAACTTAAAAAAATATCTGAAGTTTAAGCCGGTGAAAGTGGTAAGCCAAGCCATTGCGCTCCAAAAAGAGCAAGAATCTGCTTTTATCCGCTATTCTTTTGCTCTTACTAAGCAGTTTTCAACTTAGAGAGCACTATAAGGGCGAAAATAAGTTCGAACAAGGAAATCGGCACAGCTGAAAAGGTAGTTGTGCAACAGCCACGACCGTTTCTTGAGACATCTGGTCAACGTATTTCCGGATTAGACAACCTTTCACAAGCCCAAGTTATAGATAGGTCCAATCTTCCTCAGCACCATTCATACATGGTGAGGATTTTATAAAATAAGTCAATTCTGCTCCAGTCAAAACACCAATTTGGATGGCCTTTTAAACAAAGCAATATCGGACTTCTAAACAAAGTCAATTGCTTTGATGGTCAATACCTTTGTTTCAACAAAAATAAAAAGACCAATTATGAAAGCTTTATTAGAAATCAACAACTACCAAGGACAACTGCAAAAACCAATTAACTCGGGATTTAACGCCTCCTCCACAGCTAGTGATGTAATCAAAAGCATTGATCTCACTGGCAAAATCGCCATTGTAACCGGGGGGAATGCCGGCATTGGCCTGGAAACTACCAAAGTACTGGCTGCTGCCGGAGCCACCGTCATTGTACCGGCACGTGATACCGAAAAAGCAAAGAAAAATCTGGAGGGCATTGCTAATGTAGAATTAGCAGCAATGGATCTAAGCGACTTGGCCTCCATTGATGCGTTTGCAGAAGAGTTTCTGGCCTCAGGCAGACCACTTCATTTGCTCATTAACAATGCCGGGATTATGTGGGTGCCGTTGCGCCGGAATAATCGGGGTATTGAATCTCAATTGGCCACTAACTACCTGGGGCAATTTCAACTGGTTGCCCGGTTGTGGCCCGCCCTTAAACAAGCTAATGGGGCGCGAGTAGTTAATGTATCTTCTCAGGGACATCAGTTTGCCGATTTCAATTTTGAGGATCCTAATTTTCTTCACCGGGAGTACGAAACATTACAAGCCTACGGGCAATCAAAAACCGCCAATAATTTATTCGCGCTGGAGCTGGATAACCGAAGCAAAGCATACCATGTAAGAGCTTATTCGTTGCACCCGGGTTCTATTCATGGAACCGAGCTGGGTCGGGAAGCACCCTTGGAGCTGTTTCAGCAAATGGGCTTCTGCGATGCCGAAGGCAATATTTTACTAGAAGTGGTAGCCTCCCTAAAAACCATTCCCCAAGGTGCTGCCACTACGGTTTGGTGTGCTACCAATCCTTTGCTAAACAACATTGGAGGCATTTACTGTGAAGATGTGGAGGTGGCACTGTTGGCTACTGGAGTACCCGGAACAAGCGGTGTACAGCCTTATTCCTTGGATGAAGCTAATGCGAAACGATTGTGGACATTAAGCGAAGAAATGACCGGCATAACATTCCAGGTTGATTGATGTTCGCTTTAAGCAAGACTGAATTAATCAATCACCTTTAATTTTAAGCAAAGTGACAGATTTTAAAAATAAAGTTGCCGTAATCACCGGTGGTAATAGCGGCATCGGATATGCCACCGCCAACCAGCTTATTAAACAAGGGGCTCAAGTAATTATTACCGGCCGAAGAAAAGATGCTATTCAAAAAGCTGCTCTTGAATTAAATGCCATTGGGTTTATAGCCGATCAATCGAATGTGAAAGATATTGTCCAACTAGCATCCGAAATCGCCAAACAGTATAGAAAAATTGACTTGTTGCTGATAAATGCGGGTATAACAAAATTCTCGCCCATTGAATTTGCCGAAGAAACTATGTTTGACGAGGTAATGAATGTAAATTTCAAGGGCGCCTATTTTACCTTGAGCAAGTTTATTCCTTTATTAAATGAAAATGCCTCCGTGGTATTGCTATCCTCCACATCTGCCTCTATTTCTCCGCCTAATGCCTCCGAATATGCCGCTAGTAAAGCAGCTTTAAATGCTGTTATGAAAATAGCGGCGGTGGAACTGGCTTCCCAAAAAGTAAGAGTAAACGCGGTTAGTCCCGGGCCAGTAGCAACGGAGATAATGGAAAAGATTGGCCTGAAGCAAGACCTGGAGGAGCAGCTATTGAGCACTATTCCCTTATCCCGAATGGGCAAACCGGAGGAAGTAGCTAAACTAATAACCTTCCTGCTAAGCGAAGACGCCTCCTTTATCACGGGAGCAGAATATCTAGTAGACGGTGGTCAATCTGTATAAACTTAACAGATGACTGCCAGTAAATTTATCGTAATCCCAATCCTTACCTGCATGTTACTGCTCCTGGATTGGTATATATGGCAGGCGGCGAAATCCGCCTTCTTTACAAATAGCAAACCCACCCGAGCTATTGTTTTTTATATTTATTGGGTTATTTCAGCAATGTTATTGATTGGGTTATGGGTATACAATTTTGTTGATCCAGAGGTGCTGGGTCGGGGTGTCCGGACCATGATCCTGTCAGGCTTGTTTATCATCTATTGTTCGAAATTGTTCTCGATGGTATTTATACTTATTGATGATATGTTCCGGTTTTTAAAATGGGCAAAAGAAAAAGTATTTTTAGGCAAAAAGTTAAGGAAGCAGGCATTTTGTGGTACAGAAGCAGCAATGAATGATGGCAATATTACCCGTTCTGAATTCTTAATAAAAACGGCTTTGCTGGCGACCTCTATTCCGGCAGTAACCCTAACCTGGGGTATTATTTCGGGGGCGCACGATTATCGCAAGCAGCATGTCCGGTTGGTAATCAAGAATCTTCCGAAAGCTTTTGAGGGGATGACTATAGCCCAAATCTCTGACATACATGCTGGTTCTTTTTTTAATAAGGTCGCGGTAAAAGGTGGCGTAGAAATGTTAATCAGAGAAAAAGTGGATATGGTATTTTTTACTGGTGACTTAGTGAATGATCGGGCACAAGAGGTAAACGATTATATACACATCTTTAATAAAATAAAAGCCCCACTTGGTGTATTCAGTACCTTAGGCAATCATGATTATGGAGCTTATAAGGGGTAGCCAAGCTTGCAGGCTAAAAACCAAAATGTAAAGGATGTAAAACGAGCACATAAAATTCTGGGCTACGACTTATTGGTAGACGATAATCGGATAGTAATACTGGGAGATGAAAAACTGGCCATTATCGGTGTTCAAAATATTTCAGCTACTGAATCCATTTTTCCAAATAACAACAACTTAACTAAAGCCATCAAAGGCACCGATGAAGCAACGGTAAAATTACTCCTTAGTCACGATCCCACGCATTGGGATATGGAAGTAAACAGTAAATTTCCGGATATTGATGTTATGTTCAGTGGTCACACCCACGGTTTGCAGTTGGGTATCGAAATTAGCGATAAAACCTATTCTCCGGCACAATGGTCCTATAAACAATGGGCTGGTCTGTATCAAAAAAGAGAACAGCAATTGTATGTAAATCGTGGTTTCGGGTACCTTGGTTATCCAGGACGGGTAGGGATGCCGCCCGAAATAACCATTTTTAAATTAGCAAGAACATAACTTAGTTCTTATACCTATTTAGTAATTTAACTCATAGCTATTAAGCCATGGAGCATATATCCAAATACCTGACACCCGAAATAAAACTTTCCTGTTACGAAGATAAATTTTTTAAATCAGAGATTGTCTTCGATCAACACATGCTCATCTGGTTCATCTCCGGGGAAACCAAGATTGTGCAGGCCGAAGCTACCCATCATTTTAAAACCGGCGATATATTTTTGATTCCTAGAAATAAGCCGGCCACCATCATTAATTATCCTAAAGATGGTTTGCCGCATAAAACTGTGGTAATGCTTTTAACCACAAAAATCCTAAGAAGTTTTTATAACCGTTTGGAGGTAAAAACAGAAATAATACCGGTTCCAAGAATTCGCAGCTTCCACCATCATCCCTTACTGGAAAGTTGCCTGGCTTCCTTAATCCCCTACTTCGATTTGAAAGATCCGTTCCCGGATAACTTAGCTTTTTTAAAAATTACGGAAGCAATTAGCATTTTACGATCCATTGACCCTAAAATTGACAGCATGCTAGCCAACTTTGATGATCCGCATAAAGTGGATCTAATCAGCTTTATGGAAAAGAACTACATGTTTAACATGCCCACCGAAAAATTTGGCTATTTGACTGGCCGAAGCCTCACCACTTTTAAAAGGGACTTTAAAAAAGCATTTAATACCACGCCGCAAAAATGGCTTACTCAAAATCGGTTGGAGTTAGCGCATTACCAACTTGCCGAGAGAAATAAGAAACCCGTTGACGTTTGTTATGAAACAGGTTTTGAAAACTTGTCGCACTTTTCTTTTGCCTTTAAAAAACAGTTTGGTTACCCGCCCACCGACTTGCTGGAACAAAAAGCCAACAGTCAATATCTTACCTAGGAAAATGGCTAATAGATAATGAATAGAATAAAAGCATAAATAGCAACTGGCCATTTAGTACCAAGCATCTTGATTTTATAAACTACCATAAAAAGAATGGCAAAGGAATTTGAGTACACCACCTGGGCGAACCGCTATACAGCCCGGTTTCCCGTGCTTACGTATGTAGGTACGCAAGCAAACTTTTGGATAATCGTTAACCTGCTGTTGGTAGCCATTATGCACCTGCAGACCAGGATAATGCATCAGGCTTATAATTTACCTGCAACAGGAAAATTAAGCCCTATGCTATTATTAGCCGTTGCATCCGGAGTTTTGTATGGCGTAAGCCTTGGGTTAATAGGGTATTACTTGGATAGGAGATTTTTAAAAAAAATGTCTCTTGGAAAAATTATTCTATTCAAAGCACTTGGCTCCCTGGCGCTTCTTACGCTGCTTTTATGGCTCTTACGTTTTGTCTTTTTCAACTTCTTTGTTTTGCCATCTCCATATCTGACAAGCATTATTTTAAATTCAGCGTCGTGGAATTACCTTTTCTATCTTCTGCTGATTTACTATTCTTTTATGACGCTGGTGATCAGTTTCATTAACCAGGTAAATAAAAAGTATGGTCCCGGTGTTCTGGTGCCTTTGCTATTAGGTAGGTACCGGTACCCCCGGGAAGAAAAAAGAATTTTTATGTTCATGGATTTAAAATCATCCACTACCATCGCCGAGAACTTAGGACATTTAAAGTACAGTTCCTTCATCAGAGATTGTTTTGCGGATATAAATGAAGTACTATTCCCCTTCCGGGCCCAAGTTTATCAATACGTGGGTGATGAAATTGTGGTCACCTGGCCAGAAACGGAAGGTCTAAGCAATCAATATTGTATCCGGTTTTACTTTGCCTGTAAAAAACAATTTCAGGATAGAGCCGGCTTTTATCTAACAAACTATGGCTTACTACCCGAATTTAAAGCCGGTGTTCATTCAGGGAAAGTAACGGCCGTAGAAATAGGTGAAATCAAAAAAGATATTGCTTATCATGGGGATACTTTAAATACTGCGGCCAGAATCCAGAGCCTTTGCAACGAATACCAGAAAAGCTTTCTTGTTTCTGAATCTTTATTAAACAAGTTGGGATTAGATCAGGGAATAAAGACTGAAGCTCTGGGTATGATTCTGCTCCGAGGAAAAACAGAGAAGGTGGGGATACTAAGTGTAGGTTGGATTGAGGAAAAATGAGCAAGACGCCCCCTTTGTTGGAGTATGTTATTTTAAACCAAAATGTCAGAAAAATATATTCTTGCATATTAAACATTCCCCTCTTTCGCCTCCCCTACTCAGCTATGTAAGTCTTATAAGTAGAATTATGTAAACCTAACTCTTAACTTTTGTTTGTTGCTGATTTATCAGCAGTATCTGGCTGAATAGAACTGTATCTTTCCGCCTTTCCCTGCTCTTATTGTAGTTGGTAAACCAGGTACAGGTTGATGGTGGGCAACCAGCCGTGTTGCTGGTAGGCCGTCCCCACTTCCCGGTCTAAGTATTGGTACAAGGTTTGCGCCAATCCCGTACGATCCACGGCTAGCCGGTTGGAGGAAAAACTACTGGTGGAAGCTATCACTTTGCCTAGACTGAACTCCGCATCGAGGCGCCACCGGGGATTACTAAAATGAAACTGGCGGCCGTATAAGGCCCCGACTTGCCACAGGTTCGACTGCATGGAAAACACAAAAGACGGCAATCCTTGGGGATCGAAATTGGAAAAGTCTTGTTTAAAGTAAATGCCTAAGGCATCGGCCGGGGTAACCCCCCCACTCCGTAGGTGAATATATTGCCCGTAAAGTCCCGTGTAGCTTTTTCCAAAGTGGTAGTTGGCTCCCGTTGCCAGGAGAGTGCCTCCCCGGAAAGATTTGGCAATGACTCGGCCTAATTGCTTATCTAAACCAAACGCTTCCAGGGAGCGGCGGATATAGCCCTCATAAGGCTTGGTAAGCACACCTCCCTGAACTCGGGCAGAAAAGTACTTAGAAAAACGATAACCATAACCCGCTGTGAATTGCAGTGGAATTTGGGTGCCGACCAAGAAGGAATGAGCGGAATATCCAAGCGGTTCCGCGCTGGCCACCGGTGATTGGTCTTGAGCCCGTAAGCCTAGCGATAGACTCAGGGCGAAAAGGAAACTCCCTATTTTTTTCATCATTCTAGTGGGTTGCAGCAAGTGAGTTGAGCCGTTCTTCCTCCGGTTCTAACGGTTATATACTAGCTAAGGAGCAAGTCGTTGCCGCGAAGGCCAAAAAGGAGCTTCGGAGCGGCAGCCTTTTCCTCCAACTGCTACTTACTAGGCGATGAATAGAGATGTAGGGGTGCCGAAGAACAAATATTTCCTAGGCGAATAGTGGAAAGCAATGAGGCATATAACCAGTTTTATGATAAATTAAACCGTTCTACAAAGCATATATAGATTTACTTCAACCGTTCGCTTGTAATAAGTAGATCAAGACCGTTTGCCGGGTGGCGGTATTTTGTTTTTGAACGGCCATTGCCAAGGCTTTGCGGGTACCCACAAAGACCGCTAACTTTTTGGCCCAGGTAATCCCGTATAAACCAGATTCCGGAATAACATGCCAAAGTGCTGCATAACTAAGGGAATGATGGTTTCAAACTCACTTCCTTGTGATTTATAAATGGTAATAGCACAGGCTAAATCTAGCTCCAGCATATGCTCTTTGGGGGAGTGAGTGTACGTCATGTTTAAAGGTAATAATTCTTTTCTTATCTACTCTAAAGGCTGAAAAATACACTCTGCCTGGAAGTGGACCGTCTTTTAGGCAGTTTCAATTATATCTGGTCCAAGCCCAAACCTAAGTCTATAAGAATTTACTTCCGCAAAATTGATGTCCGATATATTTCCGAATAAAATAAAAAACCCTCTCAGTTTAGGACTAAGAGGGTTAACTTGGTGATCCCGCTGGGATTCGAACCCAGGGCCCATACATTAAAAGTGTATTGCTCTACCAGCTGAGCTACGGAATCTTTTTATTACCTTTACAACCAGGAGGTGTTTCTCTCAATTGCGATGCAAAACTAAGGGAGAATTTTTAGAATGCAAAATAGTTGTCTCAAATATTTAAGGATAATTTTCTTTTTTTTCTTTATATCTGCTCAACCTACTTATTGTCAGGAAAATAAATTTTCCATTATTATTGCCGATTCGTTGTTTCAGCAAAAGCATTACACCGAAGCTTTGGCACATTACGAGAAAATACTGGCTAATAATCAGCAGTACTCGCCCAGAATGTTGTTAAAAATGGCTTTCATTAAAGAGGGCCAGCATGATTTTACCGGGGCTATGTATTATTTGCACTTATATTACTCTAAAACGCCCAACCGGGCGGTTCTGCGTAAAATGGAAGATTTAGCCCAAGCGCACCAACTTACCGGTTACGAATACAGCGATTTACAATTTTTTAAAACCCAATTTAATAAATATTACCTGCACCTGCTGGAAGGGATGCTGGTGTTGGCAGTTATCATTATTACTTTTACTTTTTTCCGGCGCCAAAACAAACCGGTTAGCAGTAATTTTAAATTAGGTTTAGTTTTTTACCTGGGCTTTATATTGTATTACATTAACTACCTCGATTTTGGACAGGAAGGCATTATCCGGCACAACCGTATTCCGGTAATGTCGGCTCCTTCGGCGGGTGCTACCTGGCTGGCTACGGCTAATCAGGGTAATAAATTAAAATTAACTGGAGAAAAAGATATTTGGTACGAAGTACAATGGAAAAACCAAAGGGCTTATATTAGAAAGCAAAACATACTGGTACTTCCTTAAATTTATAAAATTGCTGCGTATTTACTTAAAGGGAGAGTCTTTTTCTTTGGCCATTACGTTATAAACTAATTTATCTGTTAAACCAGGTAGCCATTTATTCAGGAAAACGGTTAACTTTCCTTGGGTAGTCATTATAACCTCACGCTGGCGTTTTTGAGTAGCTTTTAATATTCGGGTAGCCACTTCTTCGGCCGTCATCATTTTCTCTTCGGCCCGCGGCGATTCTCCCTGCACGTTGCCTTGCGCATTTAGGGCCGTGTTCCGGATATTAGAGGCGGTAAACCCCGGACAGGCCACCATAACGTGGACTCCCTGGTGCATTACTTCGGTACGTAAAGCCTCCAGGAAACCCTGCATGGCAAACTTTGAAGCCGAGTAACCTGTACGGCCGGGTAAACCGCGGTAACCGGCAATAGAAGAAATTCCAATAACAGAACCTTTACTTTCTAAAATATAAGGCAAAGCGTATTTGGTAGCGTAAACAGTACCGTAAAAATTTATATCCATTACCTGCTTAATCACCGCTAAATCCAGGTTCTGAAATAAAGCCCGCATGGAAATGCCCGCATTATTAATAAGAATATCCAACTTGCCAAACTGCTGAATAGTTTCGGAAATTAAGTTTTGCGCATCTGCTTCCTGGCTAACATCGCTCTGCACTGCCCGGCAAATTATTCCTTTTTGCGTAAGTTCATCAGCGGTAGATTTTAGTTTAACGGCATCTCGCCCCGAAATAACTACTTTTGCTCCTGCTTCCCCGAAGGCAAACGCGCAGGCTTTCCCAATACCCGATGTGCTACCAGTTATTACTACTACTTTATCTTTCATTTTACTTTTTTATACCGCCCACAAAGGTAAGATTTATGGTTTTAATCTGCTCCAATTTAAAAACAAGCGGGTTTAAACTCCTAAGATTTTTTGCCTCCGGTAAAACTGCGTAATTTTGCCGAATCGTGAAAAAATATAAGAATTTACCCATTATCACCAATCTGCGCATTGAAGAAATGGTAGCGGAGGGCAATTGCCTGGCCCGTTACGAAAATCGCGTAGTATTTGTAAAAGGCGTAGCACCCGGCGATGTAGTGGATATGCGCATAACCAAACAAAAGAAAAGTTTTTGGGAAGGCACACCCATCCGTTTTGTTTCTTATTCTGATTTGCGCGTGGAGCCATTTTGCGAACACTTTGGTGTTTGCGGGGGGTGTAAATGGCAGCATATCAGTTACGAAACCCAGCTCTACTACAAGCAAAAGCAAGTGAAAGATAACCTGGAACGTATCGGTAAAATTGCCTTACCGCCCATAGACCCTATAAAAGGTTCGGCTAAAACAACTTATTACCGCAACAAACTGGAATATACCTTTTCTGATAATGGTTGGTTAACCACTGAACAAATTAAATCGGGGAACGAATTCGAGCGGGAGGCTTTAGGCTTTCACATTCCGGGCCGGTTCGATAAAATTCTGGATATCAAACATTGTTACCTGCAAACAGATCCATCTAACGGCATCCGGTTATCGGTGCGTAAGTACGCCAAGGATCATCAACTGGAATTTAATAATCTGTATAAAATAGATGGTTTCCTGCGGAACCTTATTATTCGTACGGCTAATACCGGCGATTTAATGGTCATTTTGCAGGTATACCACAACGATCAGGAAAAAATAACAGCGCTGCTTGATTTTCTGCACCAGTCATTTCCGCAAATTACGTCGCTGCAATACGTGGTAAATAATAAAGGAAACGAAACATTTCACGATCTGGACGTAATTTGTTACAAAGGAGAGCCTTACATCCACGAAGAAATGGAAGGTTTGCGCTTTCGGGTAGGGCCAAAATCGTTTTACCAGACCAACTCGGAACAGGCTTATGAATTGTACCGGTTAACGCGCGAAATGGCAGATTTAACCGGTACGGAGTTAGTGTACGACTTGTACACCGGGGCCGGTACCATTGCCAACTTTGTTGCGCGCCATTGCCGGGAAGTAGTGGGGGTAGAATACGTACCAAGCGCCATAGATGATGCTATTTTAAATTCGCAAATAAACGAGATTACTAACACAAAATTTTTTGCGGGTGATTTAAAAGACGTACTTACTCCCGAATTTGTAGCGCAACACGGCACTCCGGATGTGATTATTACGGATCCGCCGCGGGCAGGTATGCACCCGGATGTAGTAGCCCGGCTTTTAGAAATTAATCCAAAAAAGATTGTTTACGTAAGCTGTAACCCTGCTACTCAAGCGCGGGACCTGGAATTACTTTCCGAAAAATACACGGTTACCCGCGTGCAGCCCGTAGATATGTTCCCACAAACTCATCACGTTGAAAACATTGTTTCGTTGCAAGCTAATTAGGTAACAGGTTGTAGGTAATAGATTTAAAATGGCAAGTAAGAAGCCTATATTAGATTATTTTATGATTCGGACATACAATTCTTCCTTCTTTAGGTATTGTGGTTAAGTGGTGAGGGAAACGAGTAATAACACCTTGCAAAGTAGTAATTGTCCTATGGAAAATTTATTAAAATAACAGGAGCAATTATAAGACAAATAATGAATTACTAGACGGCGACTTCCTGGGGTCAATATTACTTTTTAATACAATTATTGTTATACTAAATTTAGTAAACGTACTACCTATAACATAAAACGTACAACTTAAACCATGCAAAACGATCCCGAATTAAACGGTAAATACTTAGGCACCATCACCCAGGATTTTGCGGTAATAGCCGATACCTTAAAAGAGGCATCGTACCAGATCCGGAAACGAAAAATTTCAGAATTCCCTATTTTTGTTTTTACCAAACAAGCTACTCCCATTGGCTCTTTACTTATTAACGCCGACGAGTTAGCCCTGCAATGGCACATCTACGCTTCGTACCTGGATGATTTTGTAGGCCGTAAAATTATTGCCTTGGATAAAGTAGATGACTTTAAAGAAGCTTATAAAAACCCTGACGAGTTCTGCTGTTTATTCGTAATTGATGAGGAGTTTACCAATTTCGTATTTATTCCTTTTCCGGAGGATTAATATTCTGATTAGTTTTTCTATGCTGGTAATTACTAGATCGTATTAGCTTTGAAGTCATAAGCTCTTACCTGAAGCCTTCCAGCATTAAAGAATTTAACTAAAATTTTAGTAGTTAAATCCTTTAAACAACCTTTGCATTATATGGCTTGGCTTGAGATTTACTAAATTAATGCGGCAAAACAAATTTAAGTTTTTAAGAGTAAGAAATCACAATTAAATCTTACTCTTAAAACTATGAATATAACAAGTGTATCTTCCTCTCTTACTCATCCGCAACCCCATTGGATAACGCTCTTTGCCCGCGTTGGTCTTACCGCTAAAGGAATTGTTTACTGTTTAGTTGGGTTAATGGCCTTTATGGCGGCTTTTGATTTAAATGGTAAAACTGTTCAAGACACCAGTAAAGCAGGTATTTTTCACTTTATTCAGGAACAACCTTTTGGTAAAATACTTATTGGCCTAGTTGCCCTTGGATTATTATGCTTTGCCGTTTGGCGTTTTATCGAGGCTTTTATGGATACGGAACACAAAGGAACGAAACCAAAAGGGATAGGTCGTCGGATTGGGTATGCCTTTAGTGGCATTGTTTATCTGGGATTTGCCTTCTATGCCGGTAAGGAGGCTTTAGGCAAAAGTTCGGGGCAATCAGGTAATGATAATACACAGCAATCCTTGGTGCATCAGTTACTAGATAAACCTTTTGGTCAGTGGTTAGTGGGCGCTCTGGCCTTGGGTATTATTTTTCTGGGTATTTACCAAATATATCGGGCCTACTCTGGCGAATACTTGAAAAAAATACAAGCCAACCAATTGCGGCCCGAAGTACAAAAACTGTTATTACGTGCCGGGAAAATCGGCTACACGGCTAGGGGTATTGTTTGGGGAATTATAGGTTTTCTCTTCCTGAAAGCTGCTCTTCATGCCAACGCCTCCGAAGCAGGAGGAACTCAAAATGCTTTCTCTTTTTTAGAAAATGCCAGTTTTGGTTCTTTTCTTTTGGGTGCCGTGGCTTTAGGCTTAATAGGTTATGGTATATTTATGTTTGTCCGGGCGAAATGTGAAATAATTAACACGCATGGATAAACCTATATAATTATAATAGTATTTGATTACCTGGCTTAACAGATAATTTTAACAAAACAAGAATGTATTATTAAAGGTAGTACACCTTACAGGTAAATTTTACCGGAAAGGTGTACTACCTTTAAAAACCAGTTAGCAGTAATGCTATGCGATTAATTATACTGCCTTACTAATGAATGATAACGATGTAAAACGAATTTCAAGACTCACGGCAATTGTTACACAACTACAAACAAAACGGCTTTTAACTGCTACTCAACTTTCGGAGCAATTTAATGTAAGTATCAGAACCATTTACCGTGACATAAAAGCATTGGAACAAGCAGGCGTTCCCATTTTAACAGAGATTGGCAAGGGTTACACCTTAATGGAAGGTTACAAAGTACCCCCAGTCATGTTCACAGAAAATGAAGCAAACGCTTTAGTAACGGCAGAACAGTTAATTTCAAAAAGTGGAGATACTTCGCTGAGCAAAGAATACACAACAGCAATCAGCAAGGTAAAAGCTGTATTGCAATATTCAACAAAAGAGAAAGTCGAATTATTATCCAACCGAATTGCTATTAGTCCAGCCTTATCCCATGCTAATCCAAGTGGTTCACTCACATTAATTCAAAATGCACTTACTTCTTTTAAGGTCTTGGATATCACCTATCATTCAGAACACAAAGACGAAATAACCGAGCGGAAGATAGAACCATTTGCCTTGTATTACAGCTTGCAGGAAAGCTGGTTGCTCATTGCTTATTGCAGATTAAGAAAAGATTTCAGAATGTTCCGGCTGGATAGAATTTTAAAAATCAAATTACTTGAATTAAGTTTCAAGCCCCACGCGCTGACCCTTGCCGAATATTTAGACGAAAAGAAAAAAAAGTTTATCACCCCTGACACACTCCTGTCATAACCCTATTTCATCTTTGCATCAACAAAGTATTTCTTAACAAAACTAAAAATAGGATTATGAATCTCGTTTCCATTAGAATCATTACGACTGACGTGAAGAAGTTGGTAAAATTTTATGAGCAGGTAACTGGAATACCAGCCACACAATACACAGACGATTTTGCTGAACTGCCAACCCAATCGGGTACTTTAGCCATCGGCAGCATCAGGACTTTACAATTTTTTGGCGGAGAAGAGGTCGCCAAAGCTGCCCAAAATAGTACAGCAATAATAGAATTCTTAGTAAAAGATGTAGGCGACGACTACCAAAGATTGTCTGACGTTCTTCAAACTTGCCTTGTGCAAAAGCCAACAACAATGCCTTGGGGCAATAAGTCCCTTTTGTTTCGTGACCCAGACGGAAACCTTGTGAATTTATTTACTCCTGTTACACCCGAAGCAGTCTTGAAATTTGATGGGAAAGCCGGCTAAAATAATGAGATGGTAAACTAATAAAAGCGCTTCTGGTAACAATGCATTAAAAAAAATGGGCAGACGAATTGGTGCTGCCCATTAGTTAATTCATTTACCTTTACTACAAACAAGGAACTGAAATTTTGAATTACCCAACCTTCGCCAATGCTTCAACGATGGTCGGAACTACTCTTCTTCTTGGGTGATAATATTTAAGTATTTTTCTCCTTTAACTTTAGCCCAGTGGTTATACACTAAATTTAATAAAACCTCTTGTTCAGTTACCTCCAGTACTTCTATTTTCTTTATTCTTTTTACATCGGCCAAGAAAAGTGCCGGGTCCACTAAGTTTTTATCTACCAAAACTTTCAGGTAACGATCGGTTACAGGAACTTCAAAATAATCCAGCACTTCGTCCAAGCGGAGTAAAGGTGTTTTTTCCTTGAGCTCGCCAATTAAAACGCCATTTACTCCTTTATCGCCAAAAAACTTTAAATCGTTGGGTTCCTGGTAGGTTTTTACAATTAGTAAATTTTCAGGATTCAAAATTAAAGAAGGCGCATTGGTTTCTAAAGTACCTATCAAAATTAAAGGATGGTCCCTTTCAATTTTAAGAGAACCCCCAACCGGATACGTATCTACCCGTGGATACGTCCGCCCTTCTATTTGGCCATAAGAATAGCTATTATTTATAAAAATCAGAAGAATCAGGATAAGTATGTTTTTCATAATCCTCCTACTTAATTATAATTTCTTACCTGCTCATTAAGCTCTATTATATGGGCAAATGGCTAAATTTAAGTTATTGTAAGCTATTATTATATAATGCTAATTCTCAATGTTCTTTTTCTATCCAAATAAGATTAGGTTATTAATTTTAGATAATTACCTTTTAATAATTAATCATTTTTAATCTAACGCTGAAGGGTAAAGCTTAGTATTATAAAATAAAACTGCTTCTAAATATACTTAAAAATGGCGCCATCCCTGGGCTTGTAACGGGTAGGCATTGCCGCTTGGCATAACAATGCGAACGCCTTCCTGCTTTTCGGCAATTTTGCCGATAATGGTAATATCCGGATGGTTCCGAATCTTTTCGTAGTCGGAGAGAGCTACCGTAAATAAAAGTTCGTAATCTTCGCCACCGTTTAATATACAAGTAACCGGATCAATTTTAAATTCTTCGGCGGTATCCAAAACCTGTTCGTCGGCGGGCAGTTTATCCTGAAAAATAGTAGCTCCAACTCCCGATTGAGTACAAATGTGCATGAGTTCAGAAGCTAATCCATCTGAAATATCAATCATGGCGGTAGGTTTTACGCCGAGTTCTTTTAATTCATGAATAACATCCATGCGGGCTTCTGGCTTTAATTGGCGCTCTACTAAATATTCTTTCTTTTCCAATTCTGGTTGCATATCGGGGTTCGCCATAAATGCTTGTTTTTCCCGGTTTAATACTTGCAAACCTAAATAAGCAGCGCCTAAATCGCCGGTTACACATACCAAATCATTTACTTTGGCCGTACTGCGTAAAACGGCATCGCCGGCAGCTACTTCCCCAATGGCCGTAATGCTAATAATTAACCCGGAATTGGAAGAAGTAGTATCGCCACCTACTAAATCAACTTTGTAGTTAGCGCAGGCCGCCCGGATACCGGCGTATAATTCCTGAATAGCTTCTAAAGTATAGCGGGCGCTAATAGCTAAACTAACCGTAATTTGCGTGGGTATGGCATTCATGGCGGCTATATCCGAAACATTTACGGCTACGGCTTTATAACCCAAATGCTTTAAAGGGCAAAAAGTTAAATCGAAGTGAATGCCTTCTACCAGCATATCCGTTGACACCACTATTTGCTTCTGGGTTGGTTCCAGTACGGCGGCATCGTCGCCAATACCTGTTATGGTAGAAGAATTATGTAATTGAACGGATTGCTTAATAACGTTGATCAAGCCAAATTCACCCAGTTCGTTTAAAGAAGTATATTCGCTCATTTTTTTTTGTTTAATTACCGGTTTTATTCCGGTGCAGGCACTTCAAAGGTACGCAACCTGACCAAATTAATCTATTTCTCAGGACGCCTAAAGAGCGCATATAAAACCGTAGCCTTAGAATAACTAATGGAATAAATTACTTCTGCTTTTTCTTTAATTACTTCTAAAGAATGATTTAAATTAAAAATTTATCAGAAATAAAGAAAATTATTTACCTAACGAACGTTAGTTTGCGTATATTTAAGTAAATGTAAATGAATGAGTTTGGTAAACCGAAAAGAACAAATTGAGCAAACTGCTACCCGTTTATTTAAAACCCAGGGCTTTGCCGCTACTTCCATGCGAACGTTAGCCCAGTCGCTGGGCATGGAGGCGGCCAGTATTTACGCGCATATTCGATCGAAAGAAGAAATTTTGCAGAAGGTTTGTTTCCGGTTAGCTAATGATTTTTTTACGGGTTTTCAAAATGCCGTAAGCCAGCCGGGTACCTCAACGGATCAGTTGCAAGCCGCCATTGTGGAACACGTGCGGGTAATTACCACCAATTTAGAGGCAGCAACCGTTTTTCAGACAGAATGGCGGCATTTAAGCGAACCTTATTTGGGGCAAATAATAAAATTACAAACAGAATACGAAGCTAAATTCCGGGATTTACTAAAAACAGGCAAAGCGAAAGGTGAGTTTAAATTTAACGATGTGCACCTAACTACCCGGGTTCTGTTGGCCAGTTTAAACGGAATTGCCCAATGGTATAACCCCGACGGTATATTAACCCCAACAGAAATAGCCACAAATTTTAATAGTATATTTTTGCATGGCATTGTAAAAGGAAAAATTTCTAATTAATCAGAATATGTACGGAGGAGGAAGCATTTTCGAAGTTAAACCAGGCGATACAATCCTGAATGAGGATCCAATAATATTAGCTGCGTTTGAAGCGCGCATTGCCCGTGGGGAGAAAATTGAACCCATGGATTGGATGCCGGCTCTTTACCGCAAACAATTAATCCGGATGATTGAACAGCACGCGCATTCCGAAATTATAGGTGCCTTGCCCGAAGGAGCCTGGATTACGCGGGCACCCGGTTATAAACGTAAAATGGCCCAACTAGCCAAAGTACAGGACGAAGTGGGCCACGCACAATTGTTATACAGTGCCGCCGAAACTCTGGGTAAAACCCGGGAAGAAATGATGAATGATTTACTTTCCGGAAAATCGAAATATTCCAATGTATTTAATTACCCTACTCCTACCTGGGCCGATTCTACGGTAATTTCGTGGTTAATTGATGCGGGCGCTATTGTAAACCAATTAGCCAATGCCAAAGGCAGCTACGGCCCTTATTGTCGGGCCTTGGAACGGATTTGCGTGGAAGAATCTTTCCATTTGAAATACGGGCACGATGCGGTGGTACACCTGGCAACCGGCACACCCAAACAACGCCAAATGATACAGGAAGCCTTAAACCGCTGGTGGAAGCCGATTATGATGTTTTTTGGTCCGCCGGATAAAATTTCGGTACACACCGAAATTCTGATGAAATGGAAATTAAAAATGGCTACCAACGACGAATGTCGCCAGCAATTCCTGGATATGTACGTACCAAAACTATGGGAAATAGGCTTAACCTTACCCGATCCTAAACTAAGCAAAAACGAAACAGGCACCTGGGAATACACCGAACCGGACTGGGAAGAATTTAAGCAGGTTATAAATGGTAATGGTCCTTGTAACGCGGAGCGTTTAGCTGTTAGACGAACCGCCGAAGAAAAAGGCGCCTGGGTGCGCCAAGCCTTGCTCCGACCAGAAGCCCGCTATGTGCAACCTTTAGCTTAAATAAAATTGAACTCTTGTTCAATTGAGAAGCTGCCAAATTTACTATTTACAACTTGTAAAAGGTTTTTACATCAACTTTTCACGCATCACTTTTAAGTCTCTACTATGTTATCAGCATCTTGCGACCCCCGGATAAACCGATTAGCAATTTCCGCAGAACCAGTTGAGGAAATTAAAAAGCCATTAGATCAGTTTGAGACGTACGAGGTTTTTCAGCAAAAGAAACCCAATATGCCTTACGGGTACGTGGGGCCGGTTCATGCACCTAACCTGGAAATGGCTTTTGTATTCGCGAAAGAACAATACAGTCGGCGGGCTACTTGTAAGGGGTTATGGCTAGCGGCAACCAACACCATCCACGTTAGTTTTTATACCGACGATAATCAATCTGTTTACGATTTACTACGACCAGCTGCCGGAGAAACTGGGAACACCCCGTTAGAAGCATATGAAATATTTCACCTGAAAAAACGCGGGAAAGCCCATAACCACGTCGGCACGGTGCAAGCTTATTCGCCGGAAGAAGCTTTGCAGGCGGCTAAAGAAAATTTTGCGCAGGAGCCGTGCGTAAACATTTGGGTAGTACGTACCGCTGATTTATACCGCACCGATCCGGCAAACGAAGACATTTGGTTGAACACTTCTGAGAAAAAATACCGCGAAGCTGCCGCCTATAAAGTAATGGAAAAAATTAACCAGTTTAAACAATTACACGCTTCCAACCGATAACACAAATGGATTCTGAATTTGCTTTGGTGGATTTACTGTACAAAATGGCCGACGATCAATTAATACTAGGTCACCGCAATTCGGAATGGACCGGCATTGGACCGTTGCTGGAAGAAGACATTGCTTTTTCGTCGATGGCGCAGGATAAACTAGGCCATAGCCTGGCTTTGTACCAATTACTCCACGAACTAGGCGAAGCCGATCCGGACACGTTGGCTTTTATGCGGAATGCCAACCAGTTTCATTGCTGTCATTTAGTAGAATTACCCATCGGAGATTACGCATTTAGTTTAATGCGGCATTTTTTGTTTGATAACGCAGAATTGTTACGCTTCGAAGCCTTAACTCAATCTACCTACGAGCCTTTGGCGAAAGTAGCCGTTAAACTTAAAAGTGAATTAAAATACCACGTATTGCACGCCAATACCCTAATTCGTCAGTTGGGTACTGCTACCCCGGAAAGTACAGAGCGTTTACAAAAAGCTTTAGAAGAAGCCTGGCCGTATGCTCTAGGAATTTTTGAAGAAAGTATTTACGAAGAACAAATAATCTCAAGTAAATTATTTATTGGCGAAGTAAAATTAAAGCAAGACTGGCTGGCTAAAATTGAAACCATACTAGGTCAAACAAATTTAAAAGTACCAATTCCAAATACTTTAACTCCCGCACTAGGAGGTAGAATGGGGCAGCACACTCCGTATTTACAAGCTTTACTCAACGAAATGACCGAAGTTTATAACATTGACCCAAATGCGGAATGGTGATAATTTAGTTGCTCGTTGTTAGTTGTTAGTTGCATGTTGTTAGTTGTTCACCTGATTAAATTGATTCGTAGGTTTTAGGTAAGATTAAACTTAACACTTCCAGTACTTACTACTTAGAACTTAGAACTTAAACCCGACAGCTTAACAGATGACCACTCCCGAACAAATATGGACCTGGTTAGAGGAGGTAAAAGATCCGGAGATTCCGGTTTTATCGCTGGTAGATTTAGGTGTTATAACCAAAGTAGAAATTACGAATGAAGAATTAGTAAATATTGTCCTCACTCCCACTTTTGCTGGGTGCCCGGCAATGGCTTACATGAAAAAAGCAGTAGAAGACACTTTGCAAGAACACGGCGTTTCTGAATATACCGTTACTTTAAACTTTGATGAACCCTGGAACTCAAATAAAATTTCGGAAAAAGGTAGAAAAGCTTTACAGCAATTTGGGTTAGCTCCCCCTCCTACTTACAACCTCATCCTGGATTTAGACATTTTAGAACAAGCCATTTGTCCGTATTGCCAAAGCACCGATACTACTTTGCGCACTCCATTTGGTCCAACACTTTGCCGCTCCATGCATTATTGCCGTAACTGTCATCAACTTTTCGAGCAGTTTAAACCGGTTTAGTTGTTGGTTGTTAGTTGCTGACTGGTGGCCTTAAAATTTAAATAGCGGTGGGTTTAAATCCACCGCTATACATGGTAAGTATCAGCTAAATTAGTTAAACTTATTATCAAACTAACAACTAACAACCTACAACTACTAACTAAAGCTTCGCCATTTCCTGCCGTACAAAGTCGGTCAGGCTTTGGATGTATTCGTCAGAAAAATCAAATTTAATGTTGGCGGCGGCGTATACTTCCCCAATGGAAGCGGTATAACCCAGTTTCAAAGCATTCTTATAGCCATCCAAAGCCTCTTTCGGATTTTCTTTAAAGTTTTTCCAGACGGCAATGGCTCCTAATTGCGCCATGGCATATTCGATGTAATAAAAAGGTACTTCGTAGAGGTGCAATTGTTTCTGCCAGATATAAGGCTTTATATGCTCCAGTCCTGCCCAATTTACTTCGTGCTGATTAAAGTCATCGAATATTTCTACCCATTTGGCGTGGCGCTCATCTAAAGTATGATTCGGATTTTCATATACCCAATGCTGAAACTTATCAATAGTGGCTACCCACGGGAAAGTTTCTAAAACGCTTTCCAGATGCATTTTCTTAGCTCGCCGTAATTCATCTGCATCCGAAAAAAACAAACCCCAATGATCCATCGAAATTAACTCCATCGACATGGAAGCTAATTCGGCCACTTCAGAAGGCGTTTGCTTAAATGCATTTAAAGGTAACATGCGCGTTAAAAAAGAATGCACCGCGTGACCGCCTTCGTGCAACAAGGTTACTACGTCACGCAACGAGGAAGTAGCATTCATAAAAATAAACGGTACTCCAATTTCCTCTAAAGGATAATTGTAGCCACCTGGTGCTTTGCCTTTACGAGACTCTAAATCTAAGTGCCCCATTTGCTGCATCGTAACCAAACAATCACCTAAAAAAGGATCTAAGGCATAAAAACACTGAATAGTTTTGGCTAGTAATTCATCGCCGGTTTTAAAAGGTTCTAAGGGTGGCTTGCCCGATTCATCTACGTCTAAATCCCAAGGTTTAAGTACATTTAGTTGTAAGGCTGATTTGCGTTGTTTGTCTAATTCATCATTCAACGGTACAACGTATTGCCGGATGGCGGCGTGAAAATCAAAGCAATCCTGAGCCGTGTAATCAAACCGGCCTAAAGCGGCAAACATGTAATCGCGAAAATTAAAGTAACCAGCATTTATGGCTACCTGGTGGCGTAATTGGGTGAGCTCCGAGAATAAATCATCCAGTTGCTCTTTGTCCTGCAGGCGCCGGTCCTGAATGGCCAGGTAGGTCTCCCGCCGTACGTTTTCGTCTAAACTTTTTAAACGATCGGCTGCCCGTTGTAAAGTCATTTCCTGGCCGTCTAAGGTGACGGTCATGGCACCGGTAATTGCCGCGTATTGTTGTTGCTTGGTGGTTATTTCGGTTTTTAAAGGAATATTTTCTTCCCGGAAAATTTCAAGTTGCCGGCGCACCGAGCGTAAATAAATGCGGTACTTTTCCTGGTCAAGTTCGGCCAGGTAAGGCGACTCCATTAATTTCTGATTAAGCGCATGGTCGTAGGGCGCTACATTGGGTTCAATTTCGGTAACAAAATACTGAAATGCTTCCGTAGCAGCTTCATTCTGGGTATCAATGGTCATCCGAATATAACGCCAACCAATTTCTTCGCCGAAAATACTTTCCAGTTCACTCCGGTCTAACATCCATTTCTCCAGTTCGGCAGCGGAATGGATAGGTCGGTTCTGCAATTCCTGCAGGTAAGGTTCTAACGTTTTCCATTCTTTCAATTCAAATTGTTCGGGTATAAAAAGGCGCTGGGGGCGCTTTGGTATTTCTATGGTTGAGGTAGTTTCATTCATGGCTTTCAATTGTTATAAAATCAAAGTTAATGGCGCTGGTAAATTTCCATTTAACTAATTTCAATTATCACATCATTCGTAAGCGGGTGACCTACACAAGTTAAAACGTAACCTTCGGCCATTTCCGCATCCGACAAACCTTCTCTTTCATCTAAATGCACCTTACCCGATAGGCATTTACCCCGGCAAGCCGTACATAAGCCTGCCTGGCAGGAAAAAGGTAAATCAATATCCTGGTTAAGGGCCGCTTCTAAAATGGTTTCGCTTTGGGGCACTTCCACCTTGTATTCACTGCCTTCGTAAATTATCGTTACAATTTGGTCTTGAATTTCATTCGGTTCCCCTACTACCAGCGTTATTCCGGCCCCTGCATCCGCCGCATTGTGGCCAGAACTGACAAAACTTTCTTTGAAAACCTGGGTAGCAGGTACGTGTAAAATCTGTAAAGCCGCTTTAGCCTCTTGCATAAAACCTTCGGGGCCACACATATAATAGTACGTCTCCGGTAAATCTAATACTTGCAGATTTTCCAAAATCTTAATCAGCATGGTTTGATTTAACCGACCGGTATAATAAGCGAGTGCCTCCTCTGGTATAACAGTGGACACTTCTTTATTTTTGCTTTTACCAAATAATTTACTCAAAAAAGATCCGGAACTTTTAGCTGAAGTGCTATCGGATGATTGGCTGTAAATATGCGTAACTCTAAACCGATCGGGATTTTGGCTTTCTAAATCTTTTAATTGCTCTTTAAAGATTACCGAGCTTTCGTCTCGATTGCCGTAAATAAGTAACACTCGACTGTTAAGTTCTTGCTGCAAAACCGATTTAGCAATCGACATCAGGGGCGTAATGCCGCTACCCGCGCCAATTAATACAATGGTTCGGCTAAAAGTAGCATCGGGCACGAAGTTAAAATTACCCATGGGTGCCAATACTTCCAGGGTGTCGCCTACTTTTAATTTATTTAATAAGTAATTAGAAAGTAAGCCGCCGGCTACCCGTTTTACCGTAACAGAGAGTCGGGGCTGTTCAGACGGGGAACTACACAACGAATATGCCCGGCGTTCTTTTTTACCGTTAATAGGTACAATTAAAGTTAAAAACTGACCTGCTTGGTAAGGAATGGCAGTTTTATCGGGATGTTCTAAATGAATGGTTATGGCATCCGACGTTTCCGAAGTAATAGCCACCACCTTCAAAAAGAGGTTAGGTTGACTCATAATTAATTCTTTCCGCAAAGGTAATTTTACCTGCTGCAATTACCAATAAACGAATGGTAAACTGCTTTTTGATTTAAAGGTTTAATTTTTTTTAAATTCAGGCGGTAATTTATCGCTTATGTCTGCTAATTCCATTATTCCTTCGGCCCTGCTCCTAAAATATCAAAATTCCTTTGTGCCTGTTTTACCTATTGATTTGAATGCTTCTACTGTTTGCCGTTTAGATTTTACAGCTCATAATTCCTTATTGGCTAACCAGATTTTAACAAATACGGGGCAGTTTAACTTTATCATAACCCAAATGCTGCAAGAAAAAGGGGCAAGTATAGGCGTAGGTGGCTACCTGGAAGATAGAATTATTTACCGGCGAAGCGCCTTGTTTACAGAAAATCAAAAGGACCGGAGAATTCATTTAGGGGTAGATGTTTGGGCTCCTGCCGGCACTCCGGTTCTGACTCCTTTGGCAGGAGTAGTTCATTCGTTTGCTGATAATGCTCATTTCGGGGATTACGGGCCGACGATAATCTTACAACACTCTCTAGAAAATTATAGTTTTTATACGCTTTATGGTCATCTGAGCCGCTCTTCTTTAACTAACTTACAAGTAGGGCAAGCCATTGATAAAAACCAGCAATTTTCTAGCATTGGCACCTATCCCGAAAACGGCGATTGGCCACCGCACCTTCATTTTCAGATTATTACTGATATGCAGGGACGGTACGGGGATTTTCCGGGTGTTTGCAGCAGGGACGAGAAAGCAGCTTTTGCGCAGATTTGCTTAGATCCGAATCTTATTTTGCAAAGCCAATATTTAGCAGCTTTTTAAGCTTTAGCTGCGTAAAAGGCTTCATTACTCTAAAAAAGCATTTTTAATTAATAATTTATGAATGGCCTATTCGATTTTAATAAATACCGCGAAACGTTAACTACTTTTTTTATTACGTACGGTGCCCGTTTTTTTGTAGCCATGCTGTTGCTGTTTATTGGCTTATGGGTTCTAAACCGGATCGTAAAGTTCCTGGACCGCGAAATGATAGTGCACCACGTAGACCCATCGCTCCGGCCATTCCTCCGCAATGTCTTAAATGTATCCTTAAAAATTCTGCTGCTTATTGCTGTTGTAGGGCAATTGGGTATGGAAATGACTTCCATTTTCGCGGTGTTAGGGTCGGCGGGTTTGGCAATTGGTTTGGCTTTACAGGGAAGTTTGGCCAATTTTGCGGGTGGAGTATTAATACTGGCTTTAAAACCTTTCCGAGTAGGCGACTACATCGAAGCGCAGGGTGTAGCCGGTAATGTAAACCTGATCAATATTCTAAATACAGTTATTAAAACTTCCGATAATAAGACCATTTATATTCCCAACGGTCCTTTGGCTTCGAGTACCATCGTTAACTTTGATGTGGAAAGTAACCGGCGGGCTGATGTTCGCATATTGGTGCATTATGGTAACAACATTATCTTAGCGAAAGAATTAATTACTCAGATTATTTCGGCCGATTCCAGAATTTTGACGCAGCCTGCCCCGCAAGTTGTTACTGAGAATACAGATTTAGGCGTTAATATTTTTACCCGGGTTTGGGCCGCACGCGGAAATGTTGGGGGAATAACCAATGATTTACACGATTGGATTCGGACAGCTTTCGAGAAAAACGGAATCAGTATTGCCTACCGCGAACCTGCTTTGCCAGGTAAGTAATTGGTCGATAGTCCATGGGCAATAGTTTAGCTGATAGTTGGCTATAATTAATAAAATGGAAAGGGAACTCTCTAAATAAAAACTGAGGATCTAATAGAAGATAAAGCTATCATAAGGATACACCGCGACAAAAGCTTAAATATAGTTGGAGGTTGGTTGATAATATTAGTTGGAATAATATTTCTTTTAGTTTCTAATCATTCACTTTCCCCATTTTGAAGTATCAGAACGTTGTTTGAAGGAGGTAAGAAAAGAAGGAAAGAAAAGCCGAATAAGATTTAATTAAATTCTAAATCTAAAGAAACACTATGGCGCGGAAGTTACTTCTGTGCCTTGTTCTCAGAATACCTTCGTTACTTTGTAAAGCGCCCTTGTTTGCCCATCAATTTACCAGTTTAAGGAGGAAAGGCACAGAAGTAACTTCCGAGCCATATTTATTGCTGCTACATTTTAATTGTTTCCGTGTACCTGCTGACCAACGAACCCAATTTAATTGAAATTAAGCTCCGTGGACAATGAACTATGGTCTATGGACTGTGGACCATCGACTATGGACTAATTAATCAAACCGAATGGCTGTTACTGGTTTTATTCTGGAAATCATGTAAGTAGGAATCATAATAGCCATCATGGTAAGTACCAGAGTTATAACATTTAAAATGATTATAATTCCCGGACTCCAGGCAATTGGCACGGTATCCATATAGTAATTTTCCGGATCGAGGGGAATGATTTTAGTAAAATATTGAATGGCACAAAAGCCTAACCCGATTAAATTACCGTAAATCAGCCCTTTTAAAGTTAATTGCAAGCCCTTAAAAAAGAAAACCTGCCTTATTTGAGGATCAGTAGCTCCTAAAGCTTTTAGTAAACCAATCATGTTGGTTCGTTCCAGAATCATGATAAATATGGAAGAAACCATGTTAAAAGTGGCCACAAAAATAATCAGGATAAGAAAGATGATTACGTTTTGGTTCAGGAGCTTCATCCAGTCAAATAGCTGGGCGTATTGATCGGTAACTTTTTCGAGTTGTAAATCATAGTTCATGCGGTTAAAAACCGTAGCAGCCACCGTATCTATTTTGTTAAAATCTTTCAGCATAATTTCGTAGCCGGTTACTACGGTATCGCTCCATTTATTTAAATCCCGGATGTGCTGCATATCGGCTAAAACATATACCTGGTCGAATTCCTCCAGACCCGTTTTAAAAATCCCGGTAACGGTAAAACGCCGCGCCCGCGGGGGATTTTGAATAAAAAAGAAGCTTACTTTATCTCCTAGTTTAATGCGCAACTTACTAGCTACCTGGTTGCTGATCATGATATCATTGGTAGCCGCCGAATCCGAAAAGGTAATTACTTTACCCGCCACCAGGTTTTGCTGCATGGGTTTAAAGTCGTAGTTTTTATCCACACCTTTTAATACCACGCCGTAAACTTCCTCGTCGGTTTTAATAATGGCAGTTTTAAAAGCGTAAGGCTGATAATGCTGAATTTCGGGTATGCCTTTTAAATTTTTAACTACCGCGTTGGTGTTAATAGGTTTGCCTTCGAAAGAATTGTTGGTGTCGTACTTACTAATTTGCAGATGGGCCCCAAAGGAGAAAATTTTCCGTTGAATTTCGTTTCGGAAGCCTTGCAAAATAGCAAATGAAACGATCATAATGGCTAATCCTACCGCTATGCTAATTATGGCAATTTTAGTAACCGAGGAGGTAAAAGAATCGCCACCGGTACCACCAATTTTGCGGGATATATATTTAGAAATGTTCACGCGTATGTTTTATGCGACAAATATAGGTACGAATATTTACTTATAAAGAAACGTTAAAATTTAAGTAAAAAGGTAATTCTAAGTTCTCCACACTTTGGGTTTCAGGTTGAGCAACTAATCCGCCTCTTCCTACGCAAACAATTCCGAAAGTTTCGGGTATAGCATCTAAAATTTTTGTTTATTAAATTATTCTTTAAATAGAAAGCAGTTATTAAACGTTTTTAACCATTAAATACTTAATGGTAAATAACCAGTACCTATTGTACAGCTCCATTATTTAGTAAATTTTATACTATATCTTATCGAGACTTACCGCTAGCCGATATATTATTTCCTAAATTCTTTAATAACCTGACTGGTACACCTACCTTGCAGAAAAAATTTTAACGGTCAAATCCGAAGCATAAATTTGAGGTAATTTAATACCAGTTCTTTGGTCATTTATTGAAAGACCGCTATCATTTTTTATTTACCCGTATTTTGAAATAAGTACTATGCCACAGAACTTAAGAATTATTTTTATGGGTACGCCCGATTTTGCCGTACCTACGCTCCAAAAACTGGTAGAAAATCATTACCAGGTAGTGGCCGTGCTTACGGCTCCCGATAAACCGGCTGGCCGTGGCTTGAAGCTAACACATTCACCGGTAAAAGAATATGCTGTTTCGCAAGGTATTCCGGTACTGCAACCAACCAACTTAAAATCCGAAGCTTTTCTGGAGGAGTTACGTAGCTACCAGGCAAACCTACAGATTATTGTGGCTTTCCGGATGTTACCCGAAGTAGTTTGGAGTATGCCGGCGCTCGGCACTTTTAATATTCATGCTTCTTTATTGCCCGATTATCGCGGGGCTGCTCCTATCAATTGGGCTTTAATAAATGGCGAAAAAGAAACCGGCGTAACTTCTTTTTTCCTGTGTCATCAAATAGATACCGGCGATATTTTACTACAGGAGAAAATTAGTATTCAGGAAGAAGATGATTTTGGTTTGCTTTACGGCAAATTAAAACATGTAGGTGCCGATCTGGCCCTACAAACTGTTAAAGCTATAGAATCAGGAAATGTGCAGCCGCAACCGCAGCCACAAGCCATAGAACTAAAAGAAGCACCCAAATTATTTAAAGAAACCTGCGAGATAAACTGGCAGCAATCTGCGGGTCAAATTCGCAATTTTATTCGGGGCTTATCTCCTTTTCCCGGTGCCTGGACTACCTTAAATGATAAAATTTTTAAAATTTACCGCGCTCAGGTTCTACCCGAATCAACGGGTGAGAACGAGCAAGAACCTGGTTCGTACCGAACCGATAATAAAACTTATTTACATTTTTTTACCGGTCAGGGAGTTTTAAGTATCACGGACCTGCAACTAGAAGGCAAAAAACGAATGCGCATCGACGAACTGCTCCGCGGATATAAAATCCAATAAAGGAATGGTAGAAATTAAAAAGGAGAAGATTCCATTTTTACTTTTACTAGTTTCCATACGGCAGTCTCCTTTATAATCTATTCATTCAGTTATTGATTTACTAAATCGCTTATTCTTTTTTCGTTATTATTCATTCATCAAATTTTCTAAAGCTCACCCATTAAAAGATGATTGCCTCTATTTTTGCTATGTCGGAGAACCGCGTAATTGGCTACCAGAACCAATTGCCCTGGCATTTACCCGCCGATTTAAAATATTTCAAATCAGTTACGATTGGGCATCCTATTATTATGGGCCGGAAAACGTTTGAATCTATCGGTAAACCTTTACCCCAACGTACCTCCATTATAATAACTAGGCAATCAGATTACACGCAACCAGACTGTATAGTAGTAAACAATGTAGTAGCCGCCATTGAAGCCGCCCAGAAGATAAATAAGGATATATTTATTATTGGAGGAGCCGAAATCCTGCAACAAGCCCTACCTTACATTGATACCATGTTTTTAACCTTGATTCACGAAAAATTTACGGGCGACACGTATTATCCGGAAATAAATCCGGAGGAATGGCAGGAAGTAAATCGGCAGGATTTTGAACCCGACGAAAAAAACAAGTATTCTTATAGCTTTCTAAAGTTGCAACGAGTGGGTTGAAACTTTTATAAGTAAACACTAATCGAAAACAAGCTCCCAATTTTAAGAGGTTTGATTAGGCAAGCTGATAAGAATCTTACCTGATTAATTAATTTTGCTCAAGAGCTACTTGCTTACGGGTACCCCGATATAATTCGTACTTCAGCAAGCGGCATTCAATTGGGCCATTGTACAGCGGAATACGGCGGGAAGTTTTCAGGCCAATATGCTTGGCGGCTTCCAGGTTTCCGGTAAAAACAAAAGCATCGTAACCCGCAAAATTAGTTTTAAACGTATCGCCAATTAACTTATACAATTGATTTAGGTTATCCGGGTTAATTCTCTCACCGTAAGGTGGATTTACTAATACTATACCCTTCTCACCAATGCCCTGCGCATCTTTTAAATCCCGCACCCGCACCCGGATGTAATCTTCCAGACCGGCATGCGTAATGTTATTCCGGGCTGCTTCTATGTAATCTTTATCTATATCCGACCCTACAATTTCCACTTCTGCATCGGGAAGTTGAGCCGCTTTTGCTTCGGTTAATACTTGTTGGTATAAATTCTCATCGAAGTCGGGCCAATTCATAAAACCAAAATAATTTGGCCGGTAAAGTCCGGGAGCAATATTATGCGCCATAAGGGCTGCCTCGGTTAAAAATGTTCCGGAGCCGCACATCGGGTCTATGAGAGGTACTTTTTTATCCCAACCCGTTAACGACAAAATTCCGGCGGCTAATACTTCACTTAAGGGAGCAACGTTGGTCTGCAACCGATACCCCCTGCGGTGTAACGAATCGCCAGAAGCATCCAACGACATAGTTACCCTGTTTTCGTGCATGTGTAAATTTAAACGAATATCCGGTTGTTCTACATTCACTGAAGGCCGTTGCCCGGTACGCTGACGAAACTGATCGACAATCGCATCTTTTGTTAACTGCGATACAAACAACGAATGATCGAAGGTAGATTGGCTTACCACACTCTGAATAGCAAATGTCTGATCCGAACGGATATAATCGAACCAATTAATTTTACTCACCTGCCGGTATAAATCCCGCTCGTCGCGGGCGGTAAACGTGCGAAAAGGCTTTAAAATACGAATGGCCGTACGGCACCAGATATTGGCTTGGTATAGCAGCCGTTTATCACCGGCAAACTCCACTGCCCGGTTACCAATCCGGATATTTTGAGCGCCGAGTGCTTCCAGCTCTTGCGCCAAAATTGTTTCTAAACCGAATAAGGTAGTTGCCAGGTAAGGAGTGGGAGTAGGTAAAGAAGCAGAGTGAGTAGTCATTAATAAAATAATTAAGCTGTAAAGGTGCAAAATTAATTTCATCCGGAAGAAACCTTAACCCAGTTATTCACCCATTTTGCTACTGCTGTTAAAGCGGATGTAAACGGATAAGTACTTACTTTCCTAAGTTTTAGACTAGTTGCTACATTCATATTTAACTAAAAGAAACATTATAAACCAATATCCAGATCTAAAAAAGGTTTAATACACATCAATTTTAATTAAAAGTAATCATTTAAATTTTATCCACTAACCTAATTGATTTACAATACTATATGTTATTATAGTAAAAATTTTACATCTGGTTAAAAAGTAAATACTAGTCTCTTTAGCAAAATCAATCTGGCTGTTTTTACTAAATCTAAGGATATTAATCCAAGTCAATAAGCTTAGTATAGAGTACGTATAATCCGTACTTTTGCAAGGGAACCTTTATTATGGAATTACAGAAATACATATCGCTTCAACCTTATAATACTTTCGGGATGGAAGTGAAAGCACGTTACTTTGCTTCATTTTCGAATGTTACCGAACTGCAGGAATTGTTGCAACTTCCCGAGGTACAGCAATTGTCCAAGCTAATTTTAGGCGGCGGCAGCAATGTTTTATTTACCCGGGATTTTGACGGAGTAATTCTGAAAAACAATATTCAAGGCATTGAGGTTACCCGTTTAGACGATGATTATTCTTTAGTGAAAGCGGGTAGTGGGGTGAATTGGCACGAATTCGTACTTTATACCATCGAGCAAGGATTAGGAGGGCTGGAGAATTTATCGTTGATTCCGGGAACTGTTGGAGCGGCGCCATTACAGAATATTGGTGCTTACGGTGTTGAATTAAAAGATGTATTCGAAAACCTGGAGGCGGTTCATATTGCCACCGGCGAGTTAAAATTGTTTAATGCCGAAGAGTGTAAGTTTGGTTACCGCGAAAGTATTTTTAAAAATGAATTAAAGGGGCAGTACATTGTAGTAAGTGTAACCTTACGTCTGCACCAGAAACCAATTTTTAATACTTCGTACGGCGCTATCACCCAAACTCTGGCAAGTATGCAAGTAGAAAATCTAAACCCCAAAGTGATTAGCGAAGCTGTTTGCCAAATCCGCCGTAGTAAACTGCCCGATCCCGCTCAAATAGGAAATGCGGGCAGCTTTTTTAAAAATCCGGAAATACTAATAACTCAGTTTACGGAGTTGCAAAAGCAATATCCTGGTATTCCGAGTTATCCTACTACCCCTGGTAAAGTAAAAGTACCCGCGGGATGGTTAATAGAACAAGCGGGATGGAAAGGACGTCGTTATGATACGTATGGTGTACATAAAGATCAGGCTTTAGTACTTGTAAACTACGGCGGGGCTCAGGGTAATCAGGTAAAAGAACTAGCTCATCAAATCATTCATTCCGTGCAAGAGAAGTTCGGGATTCAACTGCATCCGGAGGTAAACATTATTTAAGTTGATTGAAAATAAAAAAAGTCCGCTGCAGCACAACGGACTTTTTAACTAAACAGTACAACAACGGAATTTCTAAATAGATAACTGCAATTGGGTAATGTAGCTTCCCCGGCGGCCATTCACCTGGTTATTGGTATTAAAATAAGGCCGGTTCTGGTAATCGAAAGAGAGTTTTACTTTATGGCCGGTAATCAGGTAATTAATTCCCAGATCATACACATTTACCGGATCATTTAATAAGTCGAAATTAGCGCGGTAAAAGGTAGCATACGGCTGTAACTGACCACGGCCTTCACCCAATAGATTTTTGTTTAGTAAATAGCCTAATTGACCGTACATAATATTACCGGTTCCCATCATCGGGAATCCGTTACCGCCCCCGCTTACCAGGCTAACATTCGGATTAATGGAAATTGCATCGGCTGGGTTCATTTGAGCTACGGTCCGGATGTAATTAGGGCCAAAATCGTAATTATAATAACCTAGGTAAGCCGTTAAAGCAGTACCGGCGTCCGTATTCAATGGTGTATCCATAAATGCTTCGGCAGACCAGAGCAACATATTATGCAATTTGGTAGAGCCATTCACTTCTTTGGTCCAGAGGGCATTTTTTTGGCTCATTATACCCGCAGCTAAATTTAATACCTTCTTTTTGCCTAAATACGTGCCGGTCATATAAGGCGTGTTATGGCCTTCCGTTTCCCAGAAGTTATAAGCCAGATAACCCTGGTATTGCTTATGATGGCTACGTCCGGAAAAGGTAGCGTTAGGGCCTGCTACTGGGGTGCTGCCATTGGTATAAATAGGAAATGGATCACTAATAACCGCCCGGTAATCGAATTTACCAATTTGACCACGCACAAAAAGGCTTAGCTTGCGCGCAAACTCATCGGTTTGGTCTACAGTAGCCTGCGCAAAAACCGGGGCATCTAAAGCCAACAAAGTACTAATGCTGGGCTGCGAAAAACGCGACAAGCCATTTGCAATGGTTAAACCACCTCCTACTTTTAATTGATTACCATTGGTAAGGTGGTACTCCCCCATGGCATCGTGGAAGAAAGCGGCTATTTTACGGTTACCGGCTATTTGAGAATTAAAATTGAAGTTGTTTTGCCCAAACTGAAAATACAAAAAAGCCCGATCCGAAATTTGTCCGAACAGTTGCATGCGGGTACGCCTTAAGCCAATATCGAAAGTACGGGCGGCCGGCTCACCTTGAACTGTAGTACCCGGATTGCTCTCGTTGTATCGAAACCAGACCTGGTTTAAAAAAGTAGCCTGAAAGTAGTGCGTACCACTTTCGTTAAGGTTAAACTTTAAAGGTTTATCTTCAGAGGTTGAATTTCTAATTGAAGTGACTGATTTAGTTACCGTAGCTTGCTGCGTCGAATCGGTTTGCGCTTGTAACGTACCGGCAATAAAAGTGGCACCAAACAGGGAGAATAGTAATTTTTTCATTATGTAATTAATCTTATGGATAAAAGTAAATGCCCCGGAATGGAATTGTTTAGGAAGCACAGGATTTTCCCTAATTTTTTAGAATAATCCGGGTAAGTAGAAAATGCTGAACTGGAAAATAAGAAAAGAGAAAAAGCAGGTAAGAATCTATAATCGTAAAATGCGATTAAATAAATAAAGCGGGAGACTTGGTAAACATTTGAGGGTAAAGGTATTTTCCCTGAACTTAATTAGAAAAGCAGCAAATTGGCAAGTAAAGAACTGAACAGCAACCGGTTCTTTCCATAACTTACTTAATTCATGGGTGGGATTAGCGGCTTTCGGTAAATAACATACTGTTATACCCTGCATACACGGCAAGTTTAATTGCCAATGAGCAACGTTTACCTCCGGTACTAATCCACTGGAAGCTTCTACTACTGCAAATTCAAAATCCGGCTGATAAAACTCGCCTACCTGCACCAGGAGCAAGCCAAAAAACCAGGCCATGAAAAACAGAAAGCAATTTTTCACGAATTTTCTTTTAAGAAGTTTAGGTCTAGCTCTTTTAAGTTTTCGCAAACTTAAGGAAGATAAAATCAACTTCTACCTTTATAATTTAAATTTAGTTGTTTAAGATGATTGAAAGCCTTAAAGTTAAGAACCGCAAAACTGTTGGTTTGTATAACTTAATCTCAACTCATAAAAAAAGCTTCTTTCAATACCTGAAAGAAGCTTTTTTAATAAAACTATATGCTGAAATTACTTGAGCACTACCAAACTAACACCATCGCCGCCCCGCTCAACATGTTCATCGCTGATACTGGCTACTTCGCGTTGCGAGCGCAGGTAATCCCGAATGGTTTGCTTTAAAATACCGTTACCACGACCATGAATTATTTTTATTTCCGGTATCCCCAACATCACAGCATCATCCAGGTAACTCATTACACGGGTTAAAGCATCTTCGGCCCGTTCGCCGCGTACATCTAAATTGGTACTAAAATCCGACATCCGCTGGGTAAGGTCCAAACCGCGGGCATAACCAGAAGTAACGGCTTCTTTTTCTTTTTTGGCTTTTTTAACCGAACCCTCTACCCTTTCCAGGTTAGCTATTTTTACGATTGATTTTAAATCTCCGAAAAGAACCTCGGCCGTATTTCCTTTAACCGCTACAATTTCGCCTACAGATTCCTGACCGATTAAACCAACTCTATCACCAGGTTGCAGAGCTTTGCTGCCAATGCCTGTCCGTAATACAGCCCTTTGTTCCAGCTTTAACTCCTTCTCTACAAATTGCTCTAAATCCTGACGGGCTTGCTTGGTAGTTTCTTTCTCGGCATTGGCATCCCTTATTTGCTTTATAGTGGCCTCTATCTGCTTGTTAGTATCCTTTAGTAAAACCTTTGCTTTCAGCTTAGCTTCCCGTAGAATGTCATCTTTATTCTCTTCAATGTGTTTCTTTAACTCGGTATATTCTTTGGCCGAAGCCCGTAACTTGCGTTCCTGGGTTTCTAATTCCAGGTTTCTTTTTTCGAAAATATTCTTCTCGTTTTCCAGTTCTTCCAGCAAGCGATCGTACTTAATTTTGTCTTTACCTACCAACTTACTGGCTTTATGCACAATCTCTTTAGGTAATCCAATTTTACGGGCAATTTCAATTGCGAAAGAAGAACCTGGTTTGCCAATATCTAATTGGTAAAGCGGTTGTAACTCTTTCGGGTCGTAACGCATCGCCCCGTTCACAATGCCGGGAGTACGCTCCGCAAAGTTTTTTAAGTTCGTATAGTGGGTAGTTATAACGCCGTAAGCCTGGTTTTCATTTAATTTTTCTAACACCGCTTCGGCAATGGCGCCACCTAGTTGCGGTTCGGTTCCGGTACCAAATTCATCAATTAAGACCAAACTTTTTTTATCGGCAAACAACACGAACTGCTTCATGTTTTGCAGGTGCGAGCTGTAGGTACTTAAATCATTTTCAATGGATTGTTCGTCGCCAATATCGATGAACAAGTTCTCGAAAATTCCTGCTTCCGAACCTTCTGCTGCCGGAATCAGAAGACCGCATTGCACCATATACTGCAGCGTACCAACAGTTTTAAGAGCCACCGATTTTCCACCGGCATTAGGACCCGAAATAACCAAAATACGCTTTTCTCTGTCTAAATTAATAGTGAGCGGTACAATAGTGCGCTGCTGGGCTTGTAAGGTTAAATACAACAACGGATGCCGCGCTTCTTTAAAAGCCACGCGGGGTTGTTTATGCAATACAGGTAAAGTAGATTCGGTACGATTAGCAAAAATAGCCTTAGCCCGGATAAAATCCATTAAACCTAAATACTGGTAGGCTTTGCGCAAATCTGGTATAAAGCCTCGTAAAAGAGTAGTTAATTCAGTTAAAATCCGGATTAATTCCCGATTATAAGCATTCTCTAATTCCTTAATGTCATTGTTTAATCCAAACACCACATCTGGCTCAATATAAACGGTTTGACCGGTTGTTGACTCATCGTGAATCAAGCCTTTTATCTTACGTTTAAATTCGGCTACTACCGGTATAACTATGCGGCCACTCCGGATAGTCGGTTCGGCATCGCCGGGAGTCCAGCCTTCGTTTTTGGCGTGGCGCAAAATGCTTTGAATTTGCTTCCGCAATATGCCTTGTTGCTGGATTAACTCCCCTTTTAAACGACCAAGGGCCGGTGAAGCCGAATCTTTAACCGCACCATTATCATCTACTACTTTATCCAGGTTAATCGTTAACTTTTTATCAATTTCAATGTTTGCGCCTAAACTTTTTAAATACGGATACAAACCATCTTCTGACTCGTAAAAGAAGCCTAAAGCCTGGCGAATAGTCCGGAGTGACATTTTAATCTGAAAGAAAGAAGCAACATCCAGAAAACTGCCTTCGATAGCGGCCCGGTTTAATGCTTCCGTAACATCAAAATAATATTGCGTCGGGAAGTCGGCATCGGCGGCTAATAGACTTTTAAATTCATGAGTTTGCTCCAGGAGCTTATGGATAAGATCGTGCCGGGTTAAGAATTGCATCCGGGCCACAAACTGCCGACCTAAAGCGCTTAAACAGGCTTCGGCCAGAATTTCCCGGATTTGGGTAAAACCTATTTTTTGCTCAAAATTCTGAGGATAAATCAAAGCTTATATAATTATGTTTTGTAACCTTATGTAACGTTTATAGGCAGGTATTATGTTCCGGATTTATTTGGTTTTCGCTATAAATTCAACCATTTTCCGGTAACCTGATTTATTGCATTAAAATTTCTGTTTTATATTTCATTAATTTACAAAGCTATGATTTTTGATCATTTAAATAATGCCTCCCGCTACAATGCCCTGCACCCTGATTTTGCTGTAGCTTTTCAGTTTCTTCAGCAACAGGATATGATGTTGTTACCTACCGGCAAGCACGAGCTGCGGGGCGACGAAGTATTTGCTATTGTGTCAGATGACTATGGTTTTGGCGGGCGCGAGCAAGCTCGTCTGGAATCGCACCGAAAGTACATTGATATACAAGTTGTATTAGGAGGTACCGATTGGATGGGCTGGCAGGATATTGCCGCTTGCCAAAACATAACCGAACCGTATACTACTGAGCGGGAGGTTATATTTTATGGCGATCAGCCGAAGATATGGCTGGAAGTACCGGAGCAGCATTTTGTAATTTTTTACCCCGAAGACACGCACGCTCCATTAGCTACCGCCGAAAAAGTAAGAAAAATAGTTTTTAAGATAGCGTTAAAGTAAAAAATAGAAGGATCAAGAGAGTAGATACCAGACTCCTTTGTTTGTTATAAGCTTTATTTCTGCTTAGTACGGTAAATATACTTCCGCCATAAGGCTGGAATTTTATCCTTTTACTTAAGATATAAGCCATTTCTATTTTAAAGGCTTAGGCAGCCGCAAATGATTAAATAAACATTGCCAAAATGAATCTAAGGTGTACCTAAAGTTTTACAATAGGATTAAAAATTAATCTTATTTCAATTGCTGGCAAGTCGAAGGCTATTTTTGAAAAATTAAACCTTTAAATTAGCTGATTATTAATGCCCTATTACCTGTACCTGTTTTACAATTAAAATACGTTATTAAAGACAATTTCATAGAAACTTAGCATGCCTAAAATTCTGATTATAGATGACGAACGCAGCATTCGTAGTACCCTTAAAGAAATTCTGGAGTACGAAAGTTACACCGTTGACGAAGCCGCAGACGGTGAAGTAGGGTTAGATCAACTGGGCAAAAACAAATACGATGTAGTACTTTGCGACATAAAAATGCCCAAAATGGATGGGCTGGAAGTACTGCAACGTGCCCGGGAGGTTGCGCCGGATGTGCCTTTTATTATGATTTCGGCCCACGGCACCATTGATACAGCGGTAGATGCTACTAAAAAAGGAGCCTATGATTTTCTGCAGAAACCACCGGATTTAAACCGGCTACTGGTAACTGTACGCAACGCTTTGGATAAAGCAAACCTGGTTACCGAAACCAAAGTTTTAAAGAAAAAAATTTCTAAAAACTTTGAGATGGTTGGCAACTCTCCGGCTTTGGAAAAAGTGCGCCGCGCCATTGATAAAGTAGCCCAAACCGATGCCCGGGTGCTCATTACTGGTCCTAATGGGGCAGGTAAAGAAATGGTTGCCCGCCAATTGCACGAAAAAAGTAACCGCTCTAGCGGGCCCATGATAGAAGTAAACTGCGCCGCCATACCCAGCGAGCTAATCGAAAGTGAATTGTTTGGCCACGAGAAAGGCTCATTTACTTCGGCGGTTAAACAACGGATTGGTAAGTTTGAGCAAGCCAATGGCGGCACTCTTTTCCTCGACGAAATTGGCGATATGAGTTTATCTGCTCAGGCCAAAGTATTGCGGGCACTGCAGGAAAACAAAATTACCCGGGTAGGCGGCGAAAAAGAAATTTCGGTGGATGTGCGGGTAGTAGCAGCTACGAACAAAGACCTTTTAAAGGAAATTGAAGAACGAAATTTCCGCGAAGACCTTTACCATCGGTTAGGCGTTATTCTTATTCACGTTCCTCCTCTAAATGAACGCCGCGAAGACATTCCGGATTTAATACAGAAGTTTCTGGCCGACATAGCCCGCGATTATGGTTCAAAACCTAAACGTATTTCCCCTGCCGCTCTTGCCTTTCTGCAGCAACTAGATTGGCGCGGAAATATCCGGGAATTACGCAACGTGGTGGAACGCTTGGTAATTATGAGCGACGACGAAATTTCGGAAGAAGATGCCCGCTCGTTCGCCCGACCAGCAGTTTCTTAGTTGCTGATTGATCATTACTTATTATTAGGTTTAGAAAAAAGTAAATTTTCCATCATAATTGTCCTTCAGGAGAAATCTATTTTACCAGCCAGTTAAGAATTTTCCTCTTGAAGGACTTTTCTTTTTATAACTTATCAGGAAGTCTTAAATTAAACAAACCTTAACTCACCATTAAATTACAACCCCGAATATCTGAATTATCGAATCGACCCAGTACTTCAAAAGAGCCATCCGGATATAGCTTACCTAAGTCCTTGGTTTCGATAAAAGCACAGGAATCTACGTTGGCTAAGTCGATAATGTTGATTCCCCCGGTTTGTAAAGTTGGATTCCGGTCTAAAGGATCATTTGGATCGCGCAGTACAATTTGCATGGTTGGCGGACATTGAAACACTCCCTGCCCTTTGGAATAAGCCTGCGACAACAACTCGGTCATGCCGTATTCTGAGTGAATGGAATTTAGCCCGTAAGCTTGCTGCAACAATGCGTGCAATTCACTTCTAATCATTTCCCGGCGGCGGCCTTTCATTCCGCCGGTTTCCATTAAAATAACATCTTGAAACAAACTGGTTTGATTATTCTCTTGAACAAAATCAGCCAGGTCGAGGAGAGCGTAAGTTACGCCAAACAAAATTACTTTTTTGCCACTCTGTTTTGCTTGCCGAAGCGACTTTAACAAAGCATTTTGGTCGTGCAGAAAAAAACCGGGTTCTGTTTGACCAGATTTTTGCATAAAATAATCGACCATTGCAACCAAAGACGAATTTCCTTGCTCTATATAAGAGGGTAATAAAGCTAAAAATACGTAATCGGTAAGTTTACCGTATTGGCTCTCGAACAGTAATTTAGTGTTATCTAGGTAAAAAGCTAAATTTAACAGTAAATGTCGGCTCCGTTCGGCCTGCGTTGTACCGCTGCTGAGGAAAATAGTTTCGGGTTTGAAAGTATCCGTTTGTACCGTTTGCGTTTTAAAAAACTCAATCGGCAGAAAAGGAATTTGGGTTAGTGATTTTACCGATTCAGGTTTAATTTTTAATCCGGTAACATAAGCTTGGTAAACCGCATTATGGCGTACCTGATACTGAAATAAAGCGAATGCCCGTTCTTCAAAATCTGTTTTGCGGGTAGGGATTTGAGAATGAAGCTGATACTTAAAATTTTGTTTAAAATCCATTCAGGGGCTATAAAACAATTACCTATTCCAATCGTTAAAATCTTAGTAAATTTAGTTGGGTTTCTGCATTAATAAACCATACAATTAATTAAGTACCAGAAAAGTCTTTCTTAACTAAAATATAATATAGTTTAAACTTATAACTTACAACGTAAATCGTACTTCTTAAATAGAATGAAAAACACTTTATCTATTTTTTCTCTACTGCTTCTGCTTACCGGCGCGTTATGGTCTTGCCATACTCCACCTAAATTTCCGATTGAACCCAATATTAGTTTTAAGAAAGTAGTACCGTATCATTTCACGGAAAATGGTCAACCTAAAGATTCGATAGTAGTTATTATACGGTTCGAAGACGGAGATGGGGATTTAGGTCTTACGGATGCAGATAATCAACCGCCCTTTAATCCAACCGGGCCATTGGTTCCGAATGGACCGGTTGTACCGCAGGGAGAGTTTTTTTATAACTACTTCATCAAAATGTTTGTCAAACGAAATGGCCAGTTTGAAGAATTTCAGTTTCCGAGTGCGGGTGGTTTAAATGGGCGTTTTTTCCCCTTGGCGCCGGATGGCCGTACGGGTCCTTTGGAAGGTGATTTAAATTATGGCATTGTAATTCGGCCCGGTCGGAATTTTGTACCAGGTGACATAGTTAAGTTTGAAGTGTATATTGTAGATAAACAACTGCATTTAAGTAATAAAATCACCACCGACGAAGTAGCCCTTTTTCAATAATTTACTTTTTTGTTATACTGAAATATAAAATGCCACTCTGCTAAAGGGTGGCATTTTTGTTTAATCACATATTATAAAATTAAGTTTTTTTACCACTTTAGCCTGCTACAGAATAACTGGCTTACCTTCTAAAAACACCTTACATCCCAAAAAAGTAAATTATATTTGTCGCCTCGCCGAACTGCCCGACCTTAACCCCGTACAGTGTATCCGGTAATAAAATAGAACTACTCGCATTATATGATTGAAGCCGTTAAATTCTGGAACGAACCAAACAACAAATCACACTGGGACCCTATTTTGGATCCTGAATGGCGCATTTACGCAGAAATGGTAAAAATGGCTGCGGAAGCAGTTAAAGCCGAAAACCCGGGCATTTTACGCGTATTAGGGGGGATTTCTCCCATTGACCCTTTTTTTATTCAAAGATTAACGAATTACGGTGCCCTCGAAAATCTGGATGCCGTAGCTGTACACGGTTTTCCACTCGACTGGAACCTTTGGCAGATTCACGAATGGCCCGCCAAAATTGCCGAAATTGAAGCTGTTACTCCTTTGCCCGTTTGGGTTACCGAAGTAGGTATTTCGAGTTTTGGAGCAGAAGAAGTACAGGAGTTTGGACTTCAGCGGACGGCTGAATTATTAATGGGGCGCGTAGCGCGTGCGCATTGGTACAGCTTATACGATTTACCACGAACCTGGGAAGCCACCACCCGTCACCGTGAAGCCGAAGGTTCGTCCTATTACCGTCATTTTCACATGGGCCTTTTACGCGAAGATGGATCGCCGAAGCTCTCCTTAAAACATTTCTCGGATTATACTCCCGAATTTGGTATTTGTCAATGGTTTCATTTTGAAGATCCCCGATTAGATGATGCTATTAACTGGCTGCGTAAGTTAGGCGTAAAACGTTTACGGACGGGGTTAAGCTGGGCCGACTGGTTACGCCCTAACGCGGAAGTTTGGTTTGACCATGTAATGAAAAAACTGGAAGAGTTTGATTTAACGGTTACCTTTTGCTTTACTCCCGAATCTAAAGGAATTCAGCCGCACCATACCAGTCCGCCTCAAAACATAGAAGAGTTTGCCGATTTCTGCGTTACCATGATGCGCCGTTACGCTTAGAATTTACTTTTTACTTTTTAAGCAAACGGTTATAAATTCCTACGGTAAGTTAATTTAAATGAGTCAGAAAGTTCAGGAAGCAACCCCCGATTTGTGGATGTATCACATGAAACGGGGAAACTTTGACGAAGCCTGGAAAAAAAGTGATCAAGATTTGAAATCCCGCGCGGGGCAGCCTTGTTGGCATTGGCCCCGGCACTTTCAATATATCTGGGATGGTACCCCTCTTGCGGGCAAGCGCGTATTGGTGCGATGCTACCATGGCTTAGGGGATACTATTCAGTTTATCCGGTACATGCCACTAGTAAAAGAAATAGCTAAGGAGGTGATCGTTTGGGCGCAAGCACCCTTAATTCCGCTTTTGAAAACCGTAACCGGCATTGATCAACTGCTACCGTTACACGATGGTACTCCCGAAGCCGACTACGATGTAGATGTGGAAATTATGGAATTACCCCATATCTTCCGTACAACCCTAGCCACAATTCCTTCCCGAATACCTTACTTGCACACGGAGCCGCTACCTCTACCATCAGAAAACGGATTACCCAAAGTTGGTCTTGTTTGGAAAGCAGGCGATTGGGACGAACGCCGGTCATTACCATTTTCTTTTCTAAAACCTTTAGCCGGGTTAAAAAATATTCAGTTTTATATTCTTCAGGCCGATGCTCCCGCTAATGGTTGGGATGGAACCTTAGGCGTGTACCTCGGCAATTTTAGTTTAGAGGATTATGCGCGGGTTATCCGGGGTTTAGATCTTGTAATAACCGTTGATTCTATGCCGGCGCATTTAGCAGGAACCTTAGGAGTCCCCGTATGGACCTTACTGCACGCTGAAGCCGACTGGCGATGGATGGAAAACCGGGAAGATAGTCCCTGGTATCCAACGATGCAATTATTCCGGCAAACACAACCGGGAGATTGTGCAGGAGTTATACAAAGGATAAAAGAGGAGCTAAGAAAATTTAGTAAGTGATGTCCATATAATACTCCCTATAAAATCTTATACTATTAAAATGAGGCGAAGGCGGGGAAGTTTCTTCCGTTCATACACCGAAGACGCAGGATAAACCTTTATCACAAAAGTTTCGGGAACTGGTAAAGTTAGATTTTAATAAAATAAAAAGCGGAGGATTTTACCCTCCGCTTTTTATGCTTTTAGCTCACTGTAGCGTTTTCGCATTTCGGCGAATTTTCCTTGGTGGTAGGCTAACCCGTGGTAAACCGCCGCTGCTAAACGGGCCCAACTGTAGTAAAGCTGTGGTTTTTGAATCTGACGGGCAATTTTAAATACCCGATTACTCCAAGCCGAAATGTAAAAGCGCATCCGGTAGATAAACTTCCGGTGCCGGGAAGGCGAAGTAGCATCGGGCGCTACCCGCTTACGCGGCCGCACACCTCGCTTATTCCAGGTGAGCCGGTAAGCTAACCCTTCGCGGCGCTGGCGGAAACCGGCCGCTTGCGTTTGTTGCACAAAAGCAGCATCTACGGATTTTAAATCTAATCGCCCCTCCTCAATAGCATTTTCCATTAAATTCTGCACCAACGGAGATCGTACCACTACTACGTTCGTTCCTTTCCCATCCGAAGAATAAGGTTCTACCCAAGCATCGCCAAAGGCTACATCGGCCGTTTCAGCTACTACATCGTCGCAATAGTTACAAGCCGAGTTCATATAAAAGCCTGCTCCCCAATCGCCGTCAGCTAAATGCCACCAATCGCGGTTAACTACTTGCCCATCGCGTAAAGTAAGGCGGGCATTGTACCAATTGGCCGGCCGGTTTGGGTCTTTATGGCGATATTCTACTTTTTCTATTTGGTTAGCGGGCACCTGCATTTGCCAGGCAAAACTTTCCACAAAACGGGCGCTCTTCATGTGGCCGCAAAACAACCCAAGCGTAAACCGGATACGTTCCCGGAAAATAGGATCTTCGCGGCGCAAAAGTTGCACGGCTTTAATAAAACATGGAATACCTACCACCGCGTAATGACCAGGGACTTCGCGAATGGTTTTTAATATTTCAGATAACTCAATGGGGTAATACCTTGATTTAGCGCCCGCGCGTACTTCAGCTTCGGTGCGGGCAATGCGGTATTTAAAATAACGTCCATCAGCTTGCGGGTCTTCAGTGGCTATTACGTGGGCTACTCCGTCAATTAATCCTTTTCGCATTAATTCGGTGGCTACCCAGGTTACCATACCACCCGAACTACCCTGTAATCGAAAATCTTCTTCCCCAACGTGGCCCACGTAAGCAGATTGAAACCGACCAATTGCCCCATCTTGCTGGGAAGCAGTTGGGTAAAGGTTATTGGCCAGATAATCTTCGTTACGCGCTCCCGGCGAGAACGGACAAGTCTGGGTAAAACTTAAAGAAGATTGATTAAACCAGGCCGGAGAGCCTTTTGGTTTTAATTGGCCGTAATCATCAAAACTCATTTGTGCATCGGGCTTATTTGCTTGAGCTACACAGCTTCCGCAACCAATACACAAACCAGAGCGCACAATATCTTTCGGGCTTAGCAGCTTACTCATGCAAATTGTAATTGTTTTGTTCCCAAAGCACTATCAAGGTACGCGTTGGAAGTTTGACGAAGTTGATTAATTTTTTGTAGAATTTCCGGGTTTAAAGGTTCACTTAATCGTGCCTCATACACCTGGGCGGGTGTTCCTTCCGGAATCAAATGATGTTCGCCCCCAATTTTAGCCATTAAGCCTTGTAATTTATACCGCCGGTAAGGAGTAGTTTCGCAAACAAAAGGTTTGGCATTGCGCAAGGCAAAAACACAACCGTGAAAAAAGTTAGTAACTACCGCTTCCGCCTGCGCCATAAAGTTGGCAAAATCGTGCGGATCGGCGGTGAGCCATTGTTCATCGGCCCAGTCATTCCGGTACCCAATACTTATGAGCGGCAACCCTTTTTTATTTGCGTAATGGCGAATTTCACTGGCAAACGATTCCGTAAAATTATGACCGTAAACGGCGATATAAGGTTTCTGCAAGTGGTTTAAAGGCCGGGCATCCGGGTGAACCGGAAATTGCAGACAAGGATCTAAAACCATTTCAGGCTCAAAGCCAAGTGCATTTTTAATAATGGCTTGTGAGTTGGCATCGCGCACAGATATATTATTAAAATTGCGCAGTTTTTCAGCCCAGGCTGGTTCCATTCCCCAGGTAGCATCGTAATTGCCAAAACTAGCCGCGTAAGAAACTAATCGTTTTGCCTTTAGGCCATCGCCGTAAAACAATGAACAACCGCCAAACCATGGATGCGATAAATTCCATACTTCGTCGCTCCCCACTACTACTACATCGTAGTTTTCCATGTGATCCGGGTTTTCTAAGTCAAATCTTTTAGAAAGCGGCAGCGAATCAAAAATGCGAAAGAATTTAAGAATTTTCTCGCGGTAAAGCGGGTAATCAGATTTTGGCACCGAAGTAGGCAAAACCGGTTGAAAAGCACATGTCCACTCCAGCAAATTTACCCGGTGTGAATCATGATCTAAAATAACAACATTGTGGCCAAGTGCCTGTATACCCTCTGCTAAACAACGCGCCTGCCAATAACTACCGTAATTAATACAGCGATGAAAGGTTAAAACTCCAACTTTTAAAACAGATGTATTTGTAGTATTCTCCAAGGTATCTATAAAAATATGTTTTTTTTAGCGCTCTGTTGAACGAGGCAAAATAGGTTGCTTAAACCAGGAATAGCAATTTTAAATTACGCACAAAGTAGGAACTTGCCAACGTTCTTACTGCGGTTTAGGTTATCTTAAATTAACCAAAATTTTTTAGAAGAATAATCCGAAGCGTCAAGATTTATCAGGTATTTTATTCTAACTTATTCATTTTTAAAGCATAATACATCTTATTTTTATCAGCAAGAAAGAGAAATTTTGTTGATTCGTTTATAAATTCTTTATTCCTGAATTCCTCTACTTTAAAGCAATTGTAGTAAACGGTTGACAGGCTTGTTCCGTTAAAGGCAAGGTTTCCTGCTCTACTCTGTCTGGGTAAGTTAGGGTAAATTTAGAAATTACTTTTTAGTAAAAACCAGGCTATCCAAGACCTAAAACAAATTTAATGATTACACTTCTTCTAATCCGGCATGCCACCACCGATGCTGTAGGAAAACATCTTTCGGGCCGGGCACCGGGAGTACTATTAAATAAAGAAGGCCAAAACCAGGCGCAAAATTTAGCGCAACGGCTTTCTGGTTTGCCCATCAAGGCTATTTACAGCAGTCCGCTGGAACGAGCCTTTCAAACGGCCGAACCATTAGCTCAATTATTTCAGCTTACCACCCAGATTAATGAGGACTTTATCGAGCTAAATTTTGGCGATTGGACGAATGCTGCCTTTACCGATCTTCAAAACGATGTGCATTTTAAACGGTTTAATTCTTTTCGGAGCGTTACGCGAATTCCCGGCGGCGAGTTAATGTTGGAAGCCCAAATCCGCATGGTAAATGGACTTCAGAAATTATGTTCGCAACATCCAAACCACACAGTAGCCGTAGTAAGCCACTCCGATTTAATTAAAGCTACAATTGCGTATTATGCCGGCATTCCCCTTGACTTGTTTCAACGGCTTGAAATTAGCCCGGCTTCGGTGAGTGTTATTCAGATTTTTGAAGAAACCGCCCGAATTTTATTAGTAAATAGCACCAGCGAAATTCCAACTTAAAAAGTAAAGCCGAATAAAACTTTAAGCAGCAATAATTTTTTGCTAAAACCTAGTGGCAATCACTATAACTAGTTTACTTTTTTAAAGCTTTTCCTGAATGGTTATTGTTACGATTGCTGATTGTCGAACTTTAACCCGGAAAGCAACACCACGATGCGATTACCGTACAACCCCCGAATAACTGGTTTGGCATTGGCGGGTTCCGTACTTAATATAGTAACGCCCGGGGTACGAGCCAGTAAATCGGTGAGGTTGTAATTACTAGTAACGGCTTAAACTATCTATCGTTAATGGACTGATCAGCAATGCAGTTTGTTTAACGGGTTTTTCTTTGTAGGCAGTAATAGTTACTTCTGTTAAGGATTGGGTCCGAATATTATCGGTAGTTTGGCCATGAGCCGGTAGAACAACGAAAAAAGTAAAAAATTGAAAGAAGCTATTTTAAACACGATGAATAACCTTATTTTGGCGAGTAAACAGTACTGACCTTTAACACTTTAAATGCGTACTACGGTTATAGTACTATAAAATGCACTTTTCATTTTTATTTCTTTTTCATCCTTTACTTTCCTGCCAGGCCTTTTAAAGGTATTTTTCGGGTCAGTAAAGTTGCAAATAGCTTTTGGGTTAGATTACCAGCAGGTACAAACCAAAGATTTCAGGTATTTACAAATAAAACTTTTCAAGAAAAATTTAGTTGTAAGCGAAAAGTTTAAAGCACATAATATAGTTTGTACCCGGTACAGATTACTTAAAATTATTCTGGTAAAGTAGGTCAGGAAATGAATAATTTATCTATTTTGTCAGGTAATATGCGAACAATCATATAGAATTCTTAATTTTTATTAAACTCATAACACATGCACAATACCATAGAGAAAGCAGCAGGAAAGCTTGGTATATTAACCCCAGGGTTAGGAGCGGTAGCCACCACCCTTATTGCGGGAGTAGAAGCAGTAAAAAAGAATTTGGCCCAACCCGTTGGTTCCTTAACCCAAATGGGGAACATTCGGTTAGGAAAAAGAACCGAAAATCGTTTTCCCAAAATTAAGGATTTTGTACCTCTGGCCGACTTAAACGATATTGTTTTTGGTGGCTGGGACGTATATAGCGATAATGTGTTTGAGGCGGCCATGAAAGCCAAAGTTTTGGAGCCCATGCTTTTGCACGCGGTAAAAGCCGAACTGGAGGCAATTAAGCCCATGAAAGCGGTGTTCGACCGGTCTTACATTTCTAACCTGGATGGCGATCATGTAAAACAAGCTGCTACCAAAGCCGATCTGGCTAAAATGGTAATGGATGATATCGAAAATTTTAAGGAAGCCAATGATTGTGCGCGCCTGGTAATCGTATGGTGCGGTTCTACCGAAATTTACCTGGAGCCATCGGCAGTGCACGAAACTATAGAAAATTTTGAAGAAGGCTTAAGGAATAATCACCCGGCCATTGCTCCTTCTATGATTTATGCGTATGCCGCCATTAAGCTGGGAGTGCCTTTTATGAACGGAGCACCTAATTTAACTTGCGACATTCCGGCTTTAATTCAGTTAGCTAAGCAAACCGAAACACCTATTGGCGGTAAAGATTTTAAAACCGGTCAAACTTTAATGAAAACCATTTTGGCCCCTGGCTTGCAGGCCCGGGCTTTAGGTATTAAAGGCTGGTTCTCTTCTAATATTCTGGGTAACCGCGATGGCTATGTTTTAGATCATCCGGATAACTTTAAAACTAAAGAAGTTTCGAAGTTGAGCGTGCTGGAAGATATTTTGCAACCGGAAATGAATCCTGAATTATACGGCGAAATTTACCACAAAGTACGGATTAACTATTACCCTCCTCACGGCGATAATAAAGAAAGCTGGGACAATATTGATATTTTTGGTTGGTTGGGTTACTCCATGCAAATCAAAATTAACTTTTTATGCCGCGACTCTATTTTAGCGGCCCCAATCGTGTTGGATTTAGCTTTATTTAGTGATTTGGCTAAAAGAGCTGGTATGTCTGGTATACAGGAGTGGTTATCTTTTTACTTTAAATCACCGCAAACGGCTCCGGATCTTCGCCCTGAACACGATATTTTTAAGCAATTAATAAAGCTGCAAAACACCTTACGCCACATGATGGGCGAAGACTTAATTACTCACTTAGGTTTAGACTATTATCAAGATCTAATGGAAGCTATGTAAAAATTATTAAAGTAAAATTAAACGCAGGCTTTGTTTAAGGACATCATTCAATTTTAAGTTTAAAAAGTAAAAATCAGGAATAAAAAACTAAAATTTTTGTTCCTTTTACATTTAAATGTTACAATATAAATACGGATTTACCAAAGTAATAAATACGGATTTTAGTACCTACCCCTTTCTTTTATACTTTGAAAATAAAGCCTTTAGTAATCTGTTACTAAAGGCTTTTAGCTGTTTATTAAAAATATTTCTTAATTTAATTTTACTATTCAATACCTAATAAACCCTAATAGTAGCTTCTTCTTCTACAAACCATTTATTTTTAATTTCGTTTTAGGACAATAAATCAAACAAAGGGATAGTTCTATACGCTTTGCTTATTGAAAAATTTTATCTCACTTACTTTAATTAGCAGTACAACAGTAAAAGCCGGCGCTCCTAAGAGCAGCAGGTTTATCTTTGCTTTAAATCGCTGCAAACCTAAGTTAAAGGCAGATTTAAAAAATTTCTCAGTTGTTTTATTGATTAGCATTCTGGCTTCCTTTGTTACCAAAGCACTTATACATGTAAGAAATAGAAAGTCTTTTTTAAGACTGGAATAACTCTTTTATGTTAGATAGCTTTATCATTATTGCTCTAAAAATTAAAAATTATATAACACCAACGAAAAACTATGACGAAGAAAGTATTGATTACGGGAGGTGCCGGGTTTATCGGGTCGCACCTGGCTGACGAATTACTAAATTTTGGGTATGAAGTGAGAGCGTTAGATAACCTTTCGGAACAAGTACACGGAAAAAATTGCCAGCGCCCTGAATATTTGAATCCGGAAGTAGAATTGATCGTTGGCGATGTGCGGGACAAGAAAGTTGTTCTGGAAGCCTTGGAAGGCGTAAGTGCGGTGTTTCATTTTGCCGCTATGGTAGGGGTTGGCCAGAGCATGTACGAAATCCGGGAATACACCGATGTAAATAATACCGGAACAGCCGTTTTACTCGAATGCTTATCGCAAAAACCCGTTGAGAAATTAGTAGTTGCCTCTAGCATGAGTATTTACGGCGAAGGTTTATACAGAAATGCCGCCGGCGAATTAGTAACAGCCATGGAGCGACCGCTGGAACAATTAAAAAGCGGCCGGTGGGAAGTGCTTGACGAAAATGGCGAAGAACTAAATCCTATTCCTACTTCAGAATCTAAAATGCCGTGCCTGTCATCGGTTTATGCTTTATCTAAATACGACCAGGAGCGCATGAGTTTAATTGTGGGCCGGGCGTATAGTATTCCTACCGTGGCCATGCGTTTCTTTAATGTTTACGGCACCCGTCAGGCTTTATCAAACCCGTATACCGGCGTATTAGCCATTTTTGCTTCCCGGTTCCTGAACGATAATCCGCCTATGATTTTTGAAGATGGGCAACAGCAACGTGATTTTGTGCACGTGCGCGATGTTGCATTAGCTTGTCGTTTAGCTCTGGAAACCCCCGAAGCCGATGGTAAAGTATTTAACGTAGGTAGTGGTAACAATTACACCATTTCTGAAATTTCGGAACGTTTGGCCCAGGTTTTAGGCAAAGAACACCTGAAAGCGCAAATTACGGGCAAGTACCGGGTAGGTGATATTCGGCATTGCTACTCTGATATTTCTTTAGCTAAAGAAGTTTTAGGTTTTTATCCGCAGGTAGATTTTAATAGTGGTTTATCAGAATTGGCCGAGTGGCTCGAAGGACAAATAGCGCACGACCGGGTAAATGAGGCAAGTGCCGAATTAGCCGCCCGGGGATTAACCGTGTAAGTTTTACCACCGCCATTTTTCTAATTAAATCTGAAGCACTAAATGTTAATGGATATACTTTCTAATAATATTGAAAATAAGAACCAGCCGCTAGTTGGTTTGGTAGAGTGGTTCCAGCCAGGAGAGCAAGCCCGGGTCGAAAAAGTACTCGCCGAATTAAAAGAACTAGGAGTAACAGAATTGCGGACTGGTATTTCCTGGAACAGTTATACTACTCCGGCAGGTAAAGATTGGTACCAATGGCTGCTCTCCCGTTTAGCCCAGCAAGTAAAAGTATTGCCTTGTTTCCATGCTACTCCACCAGCTTTAGGTGTTGCCTCCCTAACTTCTTCTCCTTTAACTAACCCAACTGAATTTGCTGATTTTTTAGATGTTTTTATAACAGATTTAGGCGGGCATTTTGAATGGGTAGAACTCTGGGACGAGCCGAATAACAAACTGGAATACGATTATACGCTCGATAATAATTGGCAACGGTTTACCGAAATGGTAAGTACTGCCGCTCAATTAGCGCAACAACGTGGTAAGAAAACGGTATTGGGAGGCATGCGTCCGGTAGATCCTAACTGGTTGCAGCTCCTATTCGACAGAGGTGCAATGCAGCATATAGATGCCGTTGGAGTGCACGGGTTCCCCAATGTGTTTGATTTAAATTGGGAAGGTTGGGAAGAAACTATTGTTAAAGTAAAAGCAGTATTAAATCAAAATAATTCTTCTGCTGAAATCTGGATTACTGCGGCCGGTTTTTCGACCTGGCAGCACGATGAGTACCAACAATTAGAGGAATTTCGGAATGTTTTAAAAACTACCGCTAATAAAGTCTTTTGGTATAGTGTTCATGATCTTGACCCGGATTCATCTTCCCTAAGTGGTTTTCATGTGGATGAACGCGAATATTTCTTCGGTTTACAACGCGCCGATGGCAGTCCTAAATTATTGTACCGGCTTTGGGCAGAAAACGGCATAAAAGGCTTAAACAAACTAACCTGCATTAAACAAAAAACCAGTTTTAACTCCGCCGGAAAATATAGCTTAATTACTGGCGGTGCCGGATTTGTAGGGACTAATTTAGCTAAACGCTTATTGCAGGAAGGAAAACGGGTTTTAATTTTAGATAACCTTTCCCGTACCGGCGTTGAAAGAAATTTACAATGGCTACACGACAACTACGAAGAACGGTTAGAAATTTACGTGGGTGATATTCGTGATTTACCTACGGTTAAAAAGCTCATGAAAAATGCCGATCAGGTATTTCATTTTGCCGCTCAGGTTGCCGTAACTACTTCCTTAGATTTACCTATTAATGATTTTGAAATAAATGCCCGCGGCATTATCAACGTTCTGGAAGCTATCCGGGCCCAAGATAATCCGCCGCCACTGGTATTTACCTCAACCAATAAAGTATACGGTGGCCTCGAAGATTTACTATTTATTGTCGATGGCTCCCGCTATAATCCTTCGGATAAAACTATTCTGAAACACGGTATCAGCGAGGCGCGACCTTTAGATTTTCATAGCCCTTACGGCTGCTCTAAAGGTGCCGCCGACCAATATGTAATTGATTATGCCCGTACCTATAATATTCCGGCAGTAGTTTTCCGGATGAGCTGCATTTACGGTCCGCACCAATACGGTAACGAAGACCAGGGTTGGGTAGCCCACTTTGCCATTCGCGCCATCGAAAACAAACCCATCAGCATTTACGGCGACGGCAAACAAGTGCGGGATGTATTGTTTGTAGAAGATTTAGTAGATGCTTTCTTGTTGGCGCAGCAGCACATGCCTAAAATTTCTGGTCAGGCCTTTAACATTGGCGGCGGTCCGGAAAATACCACCAGCTTACTCGAATTGTTAGAGCTTATCGGCGAATTCCAAGGCCAGAAAGTACCGTTAAATTTCAGTGATTGGCGGCCCGGTGATCAACATTATTACGTTTCGGATATTAGTAAATTTAAAAAAGCAACCGGTTGGTATCCCAAAAATTCAGTACAAGTTGGGGTGTCTAAACTGTATAAGTGGTTATGCGAAACCCGGGGTATAGAAGTACCCGTTGATTTCTCTCTGCAGGAAAAAAATGAAGTGTCTAAAGTAGTTGTTGCTTAATGAATCCAGAAGTAGTTGCCTTACCTGAAATAGCTGATAAAATATCAACCATGCGGGCTGCCGTTGTAGTAGCTCCGCAAATCATAGAAATTACCGAAGTACAATTACCTGAACCCGGACCAACCCAGATACGCCTTAAAATGGAGGGCTGTGGCCTTTGCGCTTCCAATATTCCTGTTTGGCAAGGCCGCGAATGGTTTACTTACCCCATTGAGGCCGGTAATCCGGGCCATGAAGGTTGGGGAACAGTAGATGCTATCGGGAAAGACGTAACACATGTACAAGTTGGGGAACGCATAGCCGCTATTACGTATAACGCGTACGCCGAATACGATTTGGCGGAAGCTGAATCTATAGTAAAATTACCTGCTTCATTTAATGGAATTCCTTTTCCGGGTGAGCCGTTAGGCTGTGCAATCAACATTTTTAAACGGTCTGGTATTCAAGTTGGACAAACAGTAGCTATTATTGGCATTGGTTTTTTAGGCGCTTTGTTAATTCAATTAGCTAAAAACGCGGGTGCTAAAGTTATTGCTCTGTCGCAGCGCGATTTTTCTTTAAAAATTGCGCAAGATTGTGGGGCCGATGAAATTGTTAAGCTCGATGACCATTGGCAAATAATTGAAAAAGTAAAAAATTTAACCGGAGGAACATTTTGCCCGCGCGTAATTGAATGTACCGGGAAAGAGTGGCCATTAAACTTAGCCGGTGAATTAACCGCTGAACGCGGTAAATTAATAATAGCCGGTTATCACCAGGATGGAATGCGTGCGGTAAACGTGCAACTTTGGAACTGGCGGGGCCTCGACGTAATTAATGCCCACGAACGCGACCCCAAAATTTACCTGCAAGGCATGCACGAGGCGGTAGATGCCGTTTTATCCGGACGGATGAATCCGCAACCGCTTTATACCCATACCTTTCCCTTCGAAAATATAGCCGAAGCTTTCCAAGTGCTCCAAAACCGACCCGACGGATTCATGAAAGCACTCATTAAATTTTAGACATGGAATGTTAGATAGTAGCTTTTGGTAAAGATTTAATTCTAGGTACTAAAAGCTAGCGCGAGCATCTGAGCTTGTGGTTTTATTGCCTGGCCTCCAGCCAGAATAGATGAACTTATAGCTAACATCCAGTCTTGAAAAGGAGCTTAGGACTAGCAATACTAAGTGTTTGCTAAGACGAAGGAAATAAAGTTAGTCTCTCAAATGGGAAGCTACATGGCAATGGAGTAACTAGCCTTATAAGTTGTTGGAATTGTAAAACCATTGGGGTTTCCTATACTAAAACAAAGAAGTTTACTACAAACTTATTTTGTACACTTAACATGCAACAAGATTCAAAAATAAATAACGTTACATCTACCACGATTGATACAGTTTCCAAACTCCCCAAGTTAGGTTTCTTAGGCGTGGGATGGATTGGCCGTAACCGGCTGGAGTCCATTGCCAAGCACAAAGCCGGCGAAATTGTCTATGTTTCGGATCCTGTATTAGCCAACACCGAAGAAGTTTTAAAATCAACTCCTCAAGCCAAACTGGTAACCTCTCTGGAACAGATGTTAACCGAAGAGGTTGATGGAGTTGTGATTGCTACTCCCAGCGCTTTACACGCCGAACAATCTATAACTGCCCTTAACGCCGGTAAAGCAGTTTTTTGCCAAAAACCTTTAGGTCGAAACCGAATTGAAACCCAAAAAGTAGTAGAAGCAGCTCGCCAAGCCGATAAACTTTTAGGAGTAGATTTGTCTTATCGGTATACCCAAGCCATGCAGCAAGTTTATCAGGTTATCCAATCAGGCGAAATAGGTGAAATTTACGGCGTGGAATTAACCTTTCATAATGCCTATGGTCCGGATAAGCCTTGGTTTTACGATCCTAAATTATCTGGCGGGGGCTGCATAATAGATTTGGGCGTGCATTTAGTAGATTTAGCTTTGTGGGGTTTAAATTTCCCGGTGGTAGAAAGCGTAACTAGCAGCTTGTTCAGCAAAGGCAAACGAATCACTAACCCCGACCAACAAGTAGAAGATTATGCTACCGCTAGTATTCATTTACAAACCGGCACCCACGTACAATTAACTTGTTCCTGGAATTTACCGGCTGGTCAGGAAGCTATTATTAGTGCTGTATTTTATGGTACAAACGGCGGCGTAGCTTTTAAAAATCAAAACGGTTCTTTTTACGATTTCGTGGCGGAACGTTATTATGGCACCAGAACCGAAATACTTTACTCCTCCTCCGATAATTGGTCTGGGAGAGCGGGGGTAATTTGGGCGAACCGCTTGGCCGCTGGTGAAAAATTTAATCCGGAAGCCGAAGAATTTGTAAAAGTGGCCGAGGTGTTGGATAATATCTACGGCAGATAATTCATGAACCAGGCTGCCAAACCCCTGCGAATATTGATGACTGCCGATACCATCGGCGGTGTCTGGACCTACACGATTGAATTAGTCCGGGCATTAGGACCAGAAAGAGCCGAAGTGGCTTTGGCAACAATGGGGGCTCCCATTTCAGTTACGCAGCGCGAAGAATTTAAATCCCTTGCCAACGCGACACTTTTTGAAAGTTCCTTTAAACTGGAATGGATGGACAATCCGTGGAAGGAAGTGGATGCCGCCGCCAACTGGTTGATGCAAATAAAAGAAGAATTTAAACCGGATTTAATTCACCTCAACAACCTTGTTCATGGCCATTTAAATTGGAGAAAACCTGTAATATTGGTGGTGCATTCCTGCGTACAATCCTGGTGGCAAAATGTAAAAAAAGAAAAAGCGCCGGATTACTGGCAAGAATACCAGAAGCGGGTAACCCTAAGTTTACAAGCCGCCCATTTGGTAGTAGCCCCTACTCTAGCCATGCTCGAAGAAGCCGAAACATTTTATGGCCCTTTCCAGAATCATTTAGTGGTTCATAATGGTCGGGATTTAAATTTATTCCGGTACCAACCCAAAGAGCCTTTTATTTTCAGCATGGGCCGGGTTTGGGATGAAGCCAAGAATATTAAACTTTTAACGGAAATAGCTCCCCAACTGAGCTGGCCCGTAATAGTGGCTGGCGACGCTAAACATCCAAGCACGGGTGAAATTTTAGATTTACCAAATGTTAAGTTCGTAGGTTATCTAGGCCAATCAGAAATAGCTGATTATTTAAGCCGGGCATCTATTTTTGCCCTACCTGCCAAGTACGAGCCTTTTGGTTTATCGGCTTTAGAAGCAGGATTATCCGGATGCGCATTAATTTTAGGAGATATTCCCAGTCAAAAAGAAATCTGGCAGCACGCGGCTACTTACGTTAATCCCGAAGATGCGGATCAACTATTGGCTACCTTAAATAAGCTAATTTCCGATGAATTTATCCGCAATATTTTCAGCTTCCGGGCGATAAAAGTAGGCTTGCAGTTCAGCGCGAAGCAAATGGCTTTCGATTACGAGCAAGTATACCAACAACTTTTGGAAGAAGTAGATATTAATTAAAATAAAGACGCCTTAATTTAACATAATAATGAAAATAGTCCTTTTTTATCATTCCCTGCTTTCGGACTGGAACCATGGTAATGCCCATTTTTTAAGAGGCATTGTGCAGGAATTAAAAGCCCGGCACCACCAGGTACAAGTTTTTGAGCCAGAGAATGGCTGGAGTTTACAAAATTTAGTAAATGAATACGGGCAGGAAAAATTAAAGGAGCTTCAACAATACTACCCCGGTTTAGAAACTAATTTCTACAATCTAAAAACGCTCGATTTAGACGTTATTTTACAAGATGCCGATTTAGTGTTGGTGCACGAATGGAGCGAGCACGAACTGGTAAAGCGAGTAGGAGAACATCGCACCCGCAGTAACTACAAACTCTTATTCCACGATACGCATCATCGGGCTGTGACCGAAAAGCAAAGCATGGCCGCTTACGATTTAACCCATTACGACGGTGTTCTGGCATTTGGAGAGGTAATTAAAAATATTTACCTGCAGGAAAAATGGACTAAAAAAGCCTATACCTGGCACGAAGCCGCCGACACAACCGTGTTTTATCCGCATTCCAAAACGGAAGTAGAAGGAGATTTAGTTTGGATTGGTAACTGGGGCGATGAAGAAAGAACCGCCGAATTGCACGAATTCTTAATTAATCCGGTAAAAGATCTCGGCCTGAAAGCAAAAATTTATGGCGTGCGTTACCCTGAACATGCTTTAAAATCACTAGCGGATGCCGGAATAGAATACGGCGGGTGGTTACCCAACTACAAAGCACCTGAAGAATTTGCTAAATATAAAGTAACCGTACACGTACCACGTCGGCCTTACGTGCAAGCTTTGCCGGGCATTCCCACCATTCGTCCGTTTGAAGCGCTTAGTTGTGGCATACCGTTAATAACTGCTCCCTGGGAAGATGCCGAGCATTTGTTTACGGCTGGTCAGGACTTTTTGGTAGCGCAAAATGGCGAAGAAATGAAAAAGCACCTGCAAACAATTCTTTCGGATAATAACAAAGCTCAGGAATTAGCAACCACCGGCTTAAAAACCATTCAGCAACGACATACCTGTGCGCACCGGGTAAACGAACTGGAAAAAGTGTGCGAAAAATTGGAAATAGATTCTGCCAAAATTTACGGGAACAAGAACGAAGAAACAGTTTATGAAAAATAAAAAACAATTAAAAATAGCTTTTTTTGGCTCCAGTTTAGTTTCCGCTTACTGGAACGGAGCTGCTACTTATTACCGGGGCATTGTGCGGGCTTTACATGAACGGGGTCATCAAGTTACTTTTTACGAACCCGATGCTTACCAGCGGCAGGAAAACCGCGATATACCCGACCCGGATTGGGCTAAAGTAGTGGTGTACCCCGCTACCGAAGAGGCTGTTTTTAAAATGCTGGAAGACGCTACCCACGCCGATATTGTGGTAAAAGCAAGCGGAGTAGGTGTTTTTGATGAACTACTCGAAGCCGAAGTACTAAACCTGCAAACCCCGGAACGTATGGTTATTTTCTGGGATGTAGATGCTCCCGCTACTTTAGACCGCGTGCAAAACAATCCGGAGGATGCTTTTAGGGACCATATTCCTCAGTACGACTTAATTCTCACTTACGGCGGAGGCAATCCGGTTATTCAGGCGTACGAAGCGTTGGGTGCTAAACAATGTGTACCTATTTATAATGCCCTGGATACTGCTACGCATTTTCCGGTAGAGCCCAACCCTAAGTTTGCCTGCGATTTAGCTTTTCTGGGTAACCGCTTACCCGACCGGGAAGCCCGCGTAGAGCATTTCTTTTTAGAAGTTGCCGCTAAACTACCCGAAAGTACTTTTATAATTGGGGGTAGTGGTTGGGGTGATAAACCCATGAGTCCGAATATAAATTATATTGGCCACGTGTTTACCCAAGACCATAATGCTTTTAACTGTACCCCTAAAGCCGTATTAAACATCAGCCGCGAAAGTATGGCCCGTTATGGTTTTTCGCCGGCTACCCGTGTATTTGAAGCCGCTGGAGCCGCCGCCTGTATTATTACCGATTATTGGGAAGGCATCAATTTCTTTTTTGAGCCGGATAGTGAAATATTAGTAGCTAAAGATGGAAACGAAGTGGCTGGCATTATGGCTGCTCTTACCGAAGAAAAAGCAAAAGCAATTGGGAAAGCTGCTTACGAAAAAGTATTGGCGGCGCATACGTATAATCACCGAGCCGACCAGTTAGAACAATTACTTTATAGTAAAATAACCAAAAAAGCCGGAGAGTTAGTATGAAGCCAGCATCCATGAATATCGTTATTCTAGGTTTATCTATTACATCTTCCTGGGGTAACGGACATGCTACAACTTTCAGGGGATTCGTGCGGGAGCTTGCTGCCCGCGGGCACCAGGTTTTGTTCCTGGAGCGGGATGTTCCCTGGTATGCCTCTAGCCGCGACTTACCCAATCCGGGTTATTGCGATACGCAACTCTACGCCTCTTTAGATGATTTAAAATCTCGGTTTACCGAACAGGTAAGGGAAGCTGATCTGGTAATTGTAGGCTCGTATGTTCCCGAAGGAGTGCCCGTTGGGCAATGGGTAATAAAAACCGCGCAAGGTATAAAAGCCTTTTACGATATTGATACTCCGGTTACGTTAGCCAAACTGGAGCGGAAGGATTATGAATATTTACATCCAGATTTAATTTCGCAGTATGATTTGTATTTGTCGTTTACAGGCGGTCCTACATTAGATTTACTCGAGCAAAAATATGGTTCACCAAAAGCTAAACCACTTTATTGTTCTTTTGACCCAGAGCTTTACTTTCCTGATCCACAAGAACTTAAATGGGATTTGGGCTACTTAGGTACTTACAGCGATGACCGCCAACCGCCTTTAGAAAAATTAATGCTGGAGGCGGCTCGTCAATGGCCGAAAGGTAAATTTGTGGTGGCCGGTCCCCAGTACCCCGCTACCATTCAATGGCCAACTAATACCCAATACATCCATCATTTACCACCAGCCGAGCACCGGGCTTTTTACAATAGTCAACGGTTCACTCAAAATATCACCCGCGCTGACATGATTAAAGCGGGATATTCGCCAAGCGTACGGTTATTTGAGGCAGCGGCTTGTGGTACTCCCATTATCAGCGATTATTGGGATGGTTTAGATTCTGTTTTTGATTTTGAAACCGAAATTTTAGTGTCCTATTCCGCTCAGGATACTTTACGTTTTCTGCGGGATATTTCCGAATCTGAACGAAATGCCATTGGGGAAAAAGCCCGCCAAAAGGTATTGAACCAACATACTGCTGCCCACCGAGCTTTGGAGGTAGAGCAATATGTGCAGGAAATTTCCGGAAAGCTAAATCTTCCAACAACCAAAGCAAGTAGTATGGTATAGCCTATTTAAATTACTGCTAAGAAGTAAGGAACGTAAAACTTTAATAATCTAGCCTTATTTTCCTCTTCAATGGCTCCTATTTTATAAGTAAATACTATTCTTTAAAAAGAATAATTGATTCAATATAATTAGTTACACACCAGGCTACAGCAAAATACAGGTAGGTAAAAAATTTATCAAAATTTTCTCATGACCACATTACAACAGGAGATAGATCAACTTAAACCTTGGTTTCATAACATACATTTACCCGATGGTACCCAAACCGCGCCTAATCATACCTTAGGAGATTTTCCGGCGTTTAAATGGCAAGACATTGCCCCTTATATTCCGGAGGATTTAACCAATTGGAAGGTGCTGGACGTTGGTTGCAATGCGGGTTTTTATACGATTGAGTTAGCTAAACGGGGAGCCCAGGTATTGGCTATTGATATAGATCCGCATTATCTAAAGCAAGCAGCTTGGATAGCGCAACAATTTGGTCTGGAAAAACAAATTGAATTCCGGCAATTACAGGTATACGATGTAGCGCACTTAGAGCAAAAATTTGATTTAATCTGGTATATGGGAGTAATGTACCATTTGCGTTATCCGCTACTATCTCTGGATATTCTTTCTCAAAAACTGAATCGTTTAATGGTTTTTCAAACCTTAACTATGCCCGGCGAAGAAGTAGCAGAAGTACCTCAGGACTTAGATTTTAATGACCGGGAAAAAATGCAGCAAGATGGCTGGCCCAAAATGGCCTTTATTGAACAGCGTTTAGCAGGCGATGTCACTAATTGGTGGGCTCCCAACCATGCCGCCATAGAAGCTATGCTGCGTTCTTGCGGTTTAAATGTAATGCATAGACCTGCCCACGAAATATACTTATGCGAGCTAGATACTTCCAATAATAAAAGTGTTCATTCCTGGAACAAATCCGAATACTTGTCCGCAACTGGTCAGAATTGGGAAGAGGCGGTTCAAATGAAAGTAACCAATAAGAATCGTACTCTAACTTCTTAATTTTAGAAAAATATCATAATCCTCTAATAACAAAATGGTTGTAAAGCATTCAGTTTTACTAAAATAACCTTCTTTTTAAATGTTTAAGTTTTACAATTTCAGTGCAAATTAATCTGGGGTTTAGGTGTGAGTAAAACAATGGAGAAACTAGACAATCTGATTCTTCCAAAAGAAAAAACAAGCCTAGCAGAAAAACCACAGACCTTACCTTGGATTCAGGTTGCGCCTAATGCTCCTTACTTTATAACAGAATATGGAGCTAATTGGACGCCTATAGGTCAAAACGATGCTATTACCTGGCCGGAATTTGCTGGTTTATTTCGCCGGAAAAACATAGCCGCCGTTGAAAATCATTTAGCTTACCTGGCCGAAAGCGAGGTTACTTGCTTACGATTTATGCTGGAATATGCGCAAACTGAAAACCGGTATTTAGAAAGACCAGCCGGTAAGTTTCAACCCAACATGATAAAACTTTGGGACGATTTATTTGCCCTTTGCGGGAAATACGGGCTTCGCATATTACTGACTCCTTACGATACTTTCTGGATGTGGATTCGCTGGAAACATCATCCGTATAACAAAGCGAACGGCGGCCCTTGTGCCCGTAGGTCGCAATGGTTGTTGTGCCCCAATACTTTACAGGCTATTAAAAACCGGCTAACTTTTGCTACCGAACGTTGGGGCAGCAGTGGTGCTTTGTTTGCCTGGGATTTATGGAACGAAATTCATCCGGCCCACGCTGAAAACAACACCGAAGGATTTTCTCATTTTGTAAGCGAAATAAGTACCCATTTACGGGAAATGGAAATGCGCCTGTACGGACGTACCCACTTGCAAACAGTTTCGTTGTTTGGACCGGTTTTATACGAGCACCCCGCCGTGGCGGATGTTATTTTCCGGCATCCACAACTCGACTTTGCTACTACCCATTTTTACGACGCTAAAACTATTAACCATCCTAAAGATACTGTTGAATCGGCCATTTGTACCGGGGCTCTGGTACGGGAAGCATTGGAGCATTTACAGCAGCCAAAGCCATTTTTCGATAGCGAACACGGACCCATTCACGCTTTCAAAGATTTACACCGTACTTTACCAGCCCAGTTTGACGACGAGTATTTCCGGCACATTCAATGGGCGCACTTAGCTTCAGGAGCGGCAGGTGGAGGGATGCGCTGGCCTAATCGTCATCCCCACACGCTTACTCCAGGTATGCGAATAGCTCAGCAAAATGTAACGGGTTTCCTTACCTACATAAATTGGAGCGAGCTTAATAGAAAAAACCTGAACGGAGAAATACAAATTTCTTCTCCTGCTTTTAAAGGTTTTGCTTGTGGCGATGATCAGCAAGCAATTGTTTGGTTACTTAGAAAAGACAAATTTAGTAAACTGAATAAATTAAAAATCTTAGACAGATCTGCGAAACCTTTACCGGTAACGATAATTATTCCAGGGTTAGCAACCGGAAAGTTCCGGATATATTTCTGGGATACAGAAAAAGGAAAGCAGATAACTGAAATGGTGTTAGAGAAAAAACAAGAAGAATTAACCGTTTCCATACCACCCATTGTAGCTGATATAGCATTGGCTATTATTAAAATACCAGATTAAATTCTTTCAAGGATTTTAATCTGGTATTTTACAAAATTGAGTAGCTAGTATATTGTTGGATAAGCGTCCGGATCAACGTCGTGCATCATTTCGTACACGGCATCAAAAATATCTTCTACATTAGGTTTAGAAAAATAATCACCATCTGAGGAATAAGATGGTCGATGGTCCTGAGCAGAAATACACCGCGGCGGTGAATCTAACCATTGGTAGGCTCCTTGTCCGTCAATTACCTGCTGCAACATAAATCCGGTGGCTCCTCCCGGCACATCTTCATCGGCAAATATAAGCCGGTTCGTTTTCTTCACCGATTCCAGTATCATACGCGGAAGATCAAAAGGCAATAATGTTTGTACATCTATTACCTCCACCGAAATATTAAATTCGGCTAGCTGCTGCGCCGCTTCCATTACTACCCGGCACATAGAACCATAAGTAACAATAGTAACATGTTCACCCTCGCGTAAAATTTCCGGTATACCCAATGGTACCGTGATCTCCCCTATATTACTCGGCAGTCGTTCTTTTAAACGATACCCGTTTAAACATTCTACTACAATAGCCGGATCATCTGATTTTAACAAAGTATTATAAAAGCCGGCAGCTTGGGTCATATTACGAGGCACCAATAGGTGAATACCCCGCAAAGAACCCAAAATCATAGCCATTGGCGATCCTGAATGCCAAACCCCTTCTAACCGATGGCCCCGGGTACGGATAATTACCGGTGCTTTTTGGCCACCTTTAGTCCGGTAATGCAGAGAGGCTAAGTCGTCGGATAAAGTTTGAAGGGCGTAGATTAAATAATCTAAATACTGAATCTCGGCAATAGGGCGTAATCCGCGTAAAGCAGCGCCCGTACCTTGGCCAATAATAGTACTTTCGCGAATACCGGTATCGGTTACCCGCAACTCCCCAAATTTTTCCTGTAAACCGGCCATACCCTGGTTCACATCCCCAATTTTGCCTACGTCTTCGCCAATGGCAAATAAACGAGGTTCACGGGCCAGAGCCGCCGCAAAGCAAGCCCGTAATACTTCCCGGGCATCTACCATGGGGCTGTTCTCGTCATAAACCGGTTTTACTTCGCCCACCAGCAAAGGCGAATCTTCTGACTGGCTGATTAAGTAAGAATTATAGCGATCGGCATTTTCTCCGATTACGCGTTCCAGCCAACTTATAATATTTTTTTTGTATTGGGATTTTTCCGAGCGTAAATAACGGAGAGCTTTTTTAACGGCCCGAATGGCATCGTACCGGTTGGGTAGGTTATTTTTCCGAAGTTCTTCGGCAATACTGGAAATATGATTGGCGTTAGAATTATCTGTTTCTAAAGCCACCCGCTCTAATAAAGTTAATGCCTCGTTGTGATCTGCTTTTACGCCACCAATATATTCATTCCAGGCAGCTAAACGCGCTTTTCGAACAGATTCCCGGCTTTCTGCCTCCAGATGGTCCAGCATATCGGTTGTGGCATATTCGTTGGCTAAGATCCACTCGCGCATGTACTTTAGGCAATCGTGTTCTTCCTCCCAGGCCAGGCGGTCTTTAGACTTATACCGTTCGTGCGAACCAGAAGTAGAGTGGCCTTGGGGTTGGGTCATTTCCTCAACGTGAATTAGAACGGGCACATGTTGTTCCCGGCAAAGCTCCACTGCGTGCGCATACAAGTTACAAAGGCCTTGGTAATCCCAGCCCTTTGCGGTAAATATTTCGTATCCAGGCTCATTCGGGCTTTCCCGCTGAAAACCGGACAAAACCTTAGATATATTCCCTTTAGTAATCTGATATTCGTTTGGTACCGATATTCCGTAACCATCATCCCACACAGAGACCAACATCGGAACCTGCAATACGCCCGCGGCATTAAAAGTTTCGAAAAACAAACCTTCTGCAGTGGAAGCATTACCAATTGTACCAAAAGCTACTTCGTTGCCATGTACCGAAAAATTAGTAAACTCGTGTAAATCGGAGTTTTGCCGGTATAATTTTGAAGCATATGCTAAACCTAATAACCGGGGCATTTGAGCAGCAGTTGGAGACATGTCAGCGCTGGAATTTTTTATTTCCATCAGGTTTTTCCAGTTACCATCTTCGTCCAGGGAACGGGTGCTGAAATGGCTGTTCATGCAACGGCCAGCCGTGGCCGGTTCTGCCTCTACATCGGCGTGGGCATATAATTGAGCAAAATATTGTTGTAAGGTAAGCTCCCCAATAGCAAACATAAACGTTTGATCCCGGTAATAGCCCGACCGGAAATCGCCCTTGCGAAAATACTTCGCCATTGCCAACTGCGCTACTTCTTTGCCATCACCAAAAATGCCGAATTTCGCTTTTCCCATAAAAACTTCTTTCCGACCGGTGAGACTTGCCTGCCGGCTTTCGTAAGCCAAACGGTAATCGCGAAGAATTTCCTCTCGGCTGAGAGCTTGCTTTTGTACCAGGGCAACAGTTTGCATCATAGTTCCAAATTATAGGGGCAAATTCTAAATCCAAATCAAAATTACGGAAAATTTAGCCGCATTTCAAATCCGTAAACCTCACCACCCATCACAAGGTTCTGGTTTAACGCTAAAATCAGTACTTATGTTTTTTTCGGAAAACTGCTATATTTGTAATTATTCTTTTATATTATTTGTGAATTAAGAAGGTATATATATGAAATTGACGAAGTTACTTTTAATTGGTTATTGCCTTTTATTTATACCAAATTTTTTGTGGGCCCAGGGCATTTTAAAATTTGAAAAAGAAACGCACGAATTTGGCACCATCACTGAAGGAGTACAGGCTACCTACGAATTTAAGTTTAAAAATACAGGTAACCAGCCGGTGGTAATTTCTAATGTGCAGCCTTCCTGCGGGTGTACTACCCCCGATTGGACCAAAGAACCTATTTTACCAGGTAAAAGCGGCATGGTAAAAGCTGTATACAACAGTGCCGATCGGCCGGGTGCTTTTCATAAAAGTATTACCGTAACCAGCAATGCTTCTACTCCTACCCAGGCTTTGTTTATAAAAGGAACCGTAGAGGAGGCAAGCGCCGCTAAAACTGCTTACACCCCTGCCCAGAAAGCCAGCTCACCCCGACTTACTTTTACTAAAAATACCCATGACTTTGGCAAGTTAGAAGCCGGACAAAAAGCTAAAGCTACATTTACCATTAAAAACACTGGTAAACAGCCACTTATCCTTCAAGGGGTAAAATCGCCTTGTAACTGTATTAATTATAGAATTTCGGCTTCAGAAATTGCTCCAGGAAAAGAAGAAAATTTGGAACTAACTTATACCCAGCGGCTGTTAGGAGAACAAACAGAGAAAGTAAGTTTCATTTCTAACGATATTGTATCTCCCGAAACAGCTTTAACTTTAAGGGCCAAAGTAGTGGAGAGTTTAAATACAACCAGCATCATAAAGGAGAGCAGCGCTGCTGTTCCGTTTAAATAGTTTTTTCATAGTTTTATTTTGACTAATGGCAGTGATATTATCGCTGCCTTTTTTTATTTCAGGTAATTCCTTATTCGCCTTCCTTTACCAGCCTTTTATTTTACTTATTACATTCATAAATAAAGCTTTCTGCACATTTATTTAAGCAAACTACTCCTGGATTACCTGCTATCAGATAAGTTTTTATTAATTTTGGAACTGTATTTGACAAGTAGATTTTCAGTAATAACCTACCTACTTAAACTCATGATAATAGGCGTTCCGAAAGAAATAAAAAATAATGAAAACCGGGTGGCTTTAACTCCAGCCGGTGTAGCCGAGCTACGAAAAAACCAACATACTATATATGTACAAAGTGAAGCCGGCACGGGCAGCGGCTTTACGGATGCCGAATACCAGAAAGCCGGTGCGCAAATATTACCTTCTATAGTAGAAGTGTACGCTATTGCAGATATGATTATTAAGGTAAAAGAGCCAATTGCCCCGGAATATAATTTAATTAAGGAAGGCCAATTAGTTTTCACTTATTTTCACTTTGCTTCTTCCGAAGAATTAACCCATGCCATGATTGCCCGCAAAGCTATCTGCCTGGCTTACGAAACCGTAGAACGCAAAGACCGATCGTTGCCTTTATTAATTCCGATGAGTGAGGTAGCTGGCCGAATGGCCCCGCAGGAAGGCGCCAAATACTTAGAAAAGCCATTAAAAGGCCGTGGCATTTTATTAGGAGGTGTTCCCGGCGTAAAACCTGCTCATGTATTAATCTTGGGCGGAGGTGTAGTAGGTACCCAATCGGCCAAGATTGCCGCTGGTTTAGGCGCTCAGGTAACTATCATGGATATTAACCTGACCCGGTTACGGGAGTTATCTGACTTTATGCCCGCTAACGTTATTACCGAGTACTCTAACGAATACAATATTCGGGAAGCAATTAAAACGGCCGATTTAATTATAGGAGCTGTTTTGATTCCGGGAGCCAAAGCGCCGCATTTAATTACCCGCGATATGTTAAAAGATATGAAACCGGGCACTGTACTGGTGGACGTAGCCGTAGACCAAGGCGGTTGCATTGAAACCTGCCAGCCTACCACCCACGAAAATCCAACGTATATTATTGATGAGGTGGTGCATTATTGTGTAGCTAACATGCCGGGGGCGGTACCTTATACCTCTACCCTGGCGTTAACGAATGCTACCTTGCCGTATGCGGTGCAATTAGCAAACAAAGGCTGGCAAAAAGCCTGCTCCGAAAACGAAGAGCTTCGTTTAGGATTAAATGTTGTAAACGGCCAAGTAGTGTACAAAGGAGTAGCCGATGCCTGGAATTTACCTTTAAACACTACTGATGATTTATTGGAATCAATAGTAGGTTAATTTAATAAATTATATTTCTTTCTAAAGCCTTTCCAGCTCCGTTGGAAAGGCTTTATTTTGCAACCTATACTGTACTAAATGTTCGATCCTTTTTTTAAAATTATTATAAAACGTTTGCTATTGCTGCTGGTAGTTTATCAGTTATTGCGAGTGGCTTTTTATTTAGCAAATGTTACTACCTTCGGCGATATTCCGGCAAACCAGCTGCTAGCTGCATTTCTCTACGGTTTACGTTTTGATTTTTCGGCTATCCTGGTCATTAATATTCCATTTTTATTTTTCTCTTTAGCTCCGCCTAAATTTTTGCACCGACAAGGGTATCAGCAGTTTTTGAAAGGTTTGTATTTTATTGTAAATACTCCGTTCATCTTACTAAATTTAGTAGATACCGAATATTTTAAGTTTATCGGCCGGCGTTCCACGAACGAAGTTGCTACTATTACGCAAGACATTCTGGCTCAGGCAACTCAGCTTGTTCAGAATTATTGGTATATTTTATTAATTCTAGGAATTATATTTATTATTCAAATTTTTCTTTATCCTAAAAATTACTCTTACCAACCGCAACAACAAGGGCGTAAAATCTGGCAGGTTGCTTTCTTAACTTTATTAACGGTTATTCTTATCAGAGGCGGTATTCAGTATAAACCAATCCGGGTAAGTACGGCTTTTAGCTATGAACCGCCCGTACTCGGCAATTTGATTTTAAACAGCACTTTTACTTTTGTACGGAGCCTGAACAAACGGACGATAGAGCGGGCGCATTATTTTAACAGCGGTAAAGATTTAATGCAAACGCTACGCTTTGACCCCCATAAAGCATTAACACCCGCGGAAGAACCCATTCGGGATAACGTTGTTATTATAATTTTAGAAAGTTTTGGCTCGGAATATACCGGAATTGAAAATAACGGAAAAGGTTATACCCCCTTCTTCGATTCTTTGGCAACTCAGGGATTGTTTTTCCGGGAAAATTACGCTAATGGCCGGCGCTCTATTGAAGCTTTACCATCTATTTTATCGGGTTTGCCTTCGCTTATGGATAATCCGTTTATGGCTTCGGCTTACCAGGGAAATGAAATTTACGGCATTGGCAACGTGCTGCAACCACACGGGTATTATACCTCCTTTTTTCATGGCGGAGCCAACGGCACCATGAGTTTTAATGCTTTTGCCAAATTAGCTGGTTTTAATCATTATTACGGATTAGATGAATACCCTAAAGATCGCTTAGAAACAGATTTTGATGGTAATTGGGGAATATTCGATGAACCTTACTTGCAGTACGTTGCGCAACAATTGAATAAACAACCCCAACCTTTTTTAACGGGCGTGTTTACCTTAAGTGCGCACCATCCTTATACTTTACCTGCGGCGTACAAAAATACATTTCCGAAAGGCAAATTAAAGATTCATTCTACTATCGGGTACACTGATTTTGCTTTAAGGCATTTTTTTAAGACGGCTGCCCAACAACCCTGGTACCAAAACACCTTGTTCATACTCACCGCCGATCATACCCAGCAGGTATACCAAAAAAAGTATAAAAACAGTTTGGGGTACCATAAAGTACCTTTGCTCTTTTTCCGGCCAGGTAAAAAGTTTTCGAAGGTAAACCCCCATAAAGTAACGCAACACGCTGATATACTGCCTACGTTAGTAGATTATTTAAATATACCCACCGATAAATTACTCCCCTTTGGTTCATCTGTTTTGGATGCCGAATCGCCGGGGAAAGCTTTGATTTTTATAAACGGCATTTATTCTTTAATCCGGAACGATTACATAACCGAGCTTCACCCGAATGGTGAAGTACAGTTATTCGGTTATAAAACGCATGGTTTTACTAAGTTTAAAAAAGAACCACCCGCTATTAAGAAACTCTATGCGCGGGAATTACAAGCTTATGTGCAATATTTCCGGAATGCCATGCTCGATAATAACCTTTATTACTGGCTACACCCAGGAAAATCAGCTCCGGCTCCGTAGGTAGGTTGACTTTTAATAGATTAAGTGGAAGAAATAGTAAATTTTGGGGGACATTTCCTTTTTTAGGCTTATAAATTTTGGTAATCCGGAATACCTACCAACGGAATTGTAATGGACTTTTCAAAATCTACTTGCCAGCAATAATGTTCTAAACCATTGGTGAGTACTACGTATTTAGCCCGAATATTTTTATTGTAAGTAGTAGCCTGGTGGATGGTGGCTTCGGTTATTTTAACCGACGAGGCTTTGCATTCAATTAACATACTCACTTGTCCCGTCGTATCAAACACGCAAATATCTGTTCGTTTCGCCAAAGAATTATAAATAATTCCTCGTTCCGGAGAAATTAAACCTTTTGGGTAATTTAAATACTGGATCAGGTAATGAATAAAATGTTGGCGCACCCATTCTTCCGGGGTAAGAACTAAGTATTTTCTGCGGATACCGTCGAATATCCAGAATTTATCTTTTTCTTGTTTTACTTTAAAGGCAAAAGCCGGTAAGTTCAAGGCCTCCATCCGGTAAAATTAACCATTATTCATTTACCATTTACCAAATCTTGAATAACCATCTATTCACTCATTATACTTCAACTGTATAGAATTTAAACTTTTTAACATTTTAATCTTCCAGCCTTTCAACGATAAAACCTTTTAATCACTCAACCAGAATAACCTGTAACTTGCAACCAACAATTTGCAACGAAGAACTATGAAATCAAAAGAAGATATTGTACGAAATTGGCTGCCGCGTTATACCGGTATGGCTCTTCACGAATTTGGCGAGTACATACTTTTAACCAATTTTGTTAATTACGTGGTGATGTTTGCCGAGCGGTTTAACTGCGAAATCCGGGGTACGAATAAACCCATGCAAACGGCTACTGCGCATAACATAACAATCATAAACTTTGGCATGGGTAGCCCCATGGCGGCAACAGTAATGGATTTATTATCGGCGGTACGGCCTAAGGCGGCATTATTTTTAGGCAAATGCGGCGGCATTAAAGAAAAAGTAAAATTGGGCGATTTAATCTTACCCATTGCCGCCATCCGCGGAGAAGGTACTTCCGACGATTACCTGCCGCCCGAAATTCCCGCCCTTCCCTCCTTCCGGCTCCAGCGTTCGGTATCGTCGATGATTAAAAAGCACGAAATGGATTACTGGACCGGCACTGTTTACACCACCAACCGCCGCGTATGGGAACACGACGAAGATTTTAAAGAATACCTGCGCTCCGTACGGGTAATGGGCATTGATATGGAAACCGCCACAATTTTTGTGGTCGGATTTATGAATGACATACCACACGGAGCCCTTTTACTCGTATCGGATAACCCCATGACCCCGGAAGGAGTAAAAACGGCCGAAAGTGATTTAAAAGTTACTACCAACTTTGTAGAAAAACATTTAAGCATCGGCATTGACGCCATGATTGAACTGCGCGATTCGGGCGAGTCGGTGAAACATTTACGTTATGAGTAAACCTGCTTTTTTCGCTTTAAGGTATTTTGCCTTAATTACACTTATTCTTTCACTTTCCTTTTGCCAATCTAAAACAAAAGTTGATTTACTAATTTATAATGCCCGGGTTTATACGGTAAATCAAAATTTTGGCGAAGCCCAGGCTTTTGCCGTTAAGGATGGAAAGTTTGTTGCCGTAGGCTCCACTTCTGACATTCGCGGCAAGTATTCGGCAACACAGGAAACAGATGCGCATGGCCAGCCCATTTACCCTGGCTTTATTGATGCCCACGCGCATTTTTACGGTTACGCCTTAAACTTGCAGCAAGCAGATTTAGTAGGAACTACTTCTTTCGCCGGGGTAGTACAGAAATTAACGCAGCACCGGCAAAAATACCCGAATACAGCCTGGCTTTTAGGAAGAGGTTGGGATCAAAACGATTGGCCTACTAAAAACTTTCCGACCCAGGATACCTTAAATAGCTTGTTTCCGGATGTACCCGTTTTTATTGAACGGATTGATGGCCATGCCGCACTGGTAAATAAAAAAGCTTTAGAAATAGCCGGAATTAACAAACATACCCAAATAAAAGGTGGAATAATCGAAAGAAAAAACGAGAGTTTAACCGGTATTTTAATAGATAATGCGGTAGAGTTGGTTAGCTCAAAAATTCCGGAACCTTCCCTTTCCGAAAAAATTGCGGCTTTATTACAAGCGCAGCAAAACTGCTTTGCGGTGGGCCTTACTACCGTTGTAGATGCCGGATTAGAAAAACCAGTAATTAATTTGTACGACAGCTTGCAGCAGGCTGACCAACTTAAAATAAGGTTGTATGCCATGCTGAGTCCTTCGGCCACTAACCAACAGTATTATTTTAAAAACGGCCCCTACCATACCGCCCGGTTAGATGTAAGTAGTTTCAAAGTATATGCTGATGGGGCATTAGGCTCGCGCGGCGCTTGTTTGTTACATCCTTACCACAATCGGCCTCGCGAAACCGGCTTTTTGCTGCAAAGCCCCGCCGATTACCGGAAACTAGCCGCTGATATTTACCAGCATAATTTTCAGATGAATACGCATGCCATCGGCGACTCGGCCAACCGCTTGTTAACGGATATTTACGGCGAAGTATTAAAAAGTAAAAATAATCGGCGGTGGCGGATTGAGCACGCGCAGGTTGTAAACCCAACGGATATTTCTAAATTTAGTAAATACAACATTATTCCCTCGGTACAACCTACTCACGCAACTTCGGATATGTATTGGGCCGGCGACCGACTGGGGGTAGATCGTTTAACGCATGCTTACGCTTATAAAGATTTGCTGGCTCAAAATGGCACCATTGCTTTAGGCAGTGATTTTCCGGTGGAGCATATTAACCCTTTGTTTGGCTTTCACTCGGCGGTTGCCCGGCAAGATGCTAAAAATTACCCCGCCAAAGGATTCCAGATAGAAAATGCTTTAAGCCGGGAACAGGCTTTACGCGGTACTACCATTTGGGCCGCTTACGCTAATTTTGAAGAAAAAAACCGGGGCAGCATTGAACCTGGCAAATTAGCCGATTTTGTTATCCTGAATAAAGATATTATGATTATTCCCGCTTCTGAAATTCGGGAAACACAAGTACTTAGTACCTTTGTAAACGGAGAAGGAGTATATAAAAGAAAATAAAAAACCTGCCTTATTATTTACTCCTAAATTTTAATTCTATGTTACGCGCAGTAATTTAGAAAGCAAAATTTGAGAATACTACCTTAAATTTTGATTCAACTTTTTCTTTTTAAACAATTAACTTACGGGTTTATCTCTGATGTTAGGTGTTTATTTTATTTAAAATAATTTTCTTTTAAGAAGACCTCGGAATGGTACAAACAAAAAATGATTCATTAAAACACAAAATTTATACAATCGTTTTTGAGGCCGAAACTAAAGCAGGAAGAACGTTCGATATTATCCTGCTTTTTTTAATTTTATTAAGTGTATTAATTATTTCAATAGAAACTGTACCTGAAATTGTTTTAAATTATCGACAATACTTTAAAACAATTGAATGGGTTTTTACTTTTTTATTCACTCTAGAGTATATCCTTCGAATCTACTCTTCCCCAAGGCCGTTCCGTTATATATTTTCTTTTTTCGGAATAGTTGATTTCCTGGCAATTTTACCTACCTACCTGAGTCTTTTTCTCGTAGGCTCACAATATTTATTGGTAATCCGGATTTTAAGGTTATTAAGGGCAGCCCGTATTTTTAAACTTACTCAATTTGTAAATGAAGGCCAGGTGTTAACCAGAGCTCTGCGGGCAAGTATGGCTAAAATATCGGTGTTTGTAGGCGTGGTTTTAATGGTAGTAGTAATTGTTGGCTCTATAATGTATATTGTGGAGGGTGTAGAACATGGCTTTACCAGTATTCCGAAAAGTATTTACTGGGCTATTGTAACCTTAACAACTGTTGGTTATGGAGACATTGCTCCCGGAACAACTTTTGGGCAAATATTAGCTAGCTTGTTAATGATAATGGGATACGGCATTATTGCAGTTCCTACCGGAATTGTTTCTGTTGAACTAGCCAATATCGACAAAAATACTTTTAACTCCCGTGTTTGTCCGCAGTGCCACAAAGAAGGCCATGCTCGGGAAGCCAAATATTGCAGTAATTGCGGGAACCAATTAACTAATTTAACCTAGGGTTGTGCTTATTGAATTCTTATATTTTTATTATTAAGCAGCCACTTTAGTAGTAATAGCCCGTTTCCCTTTTATTGTTACTAAGAAAATCAATCCTAAAAAGAAAAATCCCATTAGAGCTAGTACACTGTTGCGCATAGAACCGGTAACCTGCGCAATACCGCCGTAAGCTAATGTACCTAATACAATAGCCATTTTATCGGTTACATCATAAAAACTAAAAAAGGAAGTAGTATCGTGGGTATTAGCCGGAATTAATTTACTATAAGTGGAACGGGAAAGGGACTGAATGCCGCCCATTACCACGCCTACACACGCCGCTAAAATATAAAATTGATTTTCGGTGTAGGTTAAATAAGCCCCCACGCAAATACCCACCCAAATAAGCACGGCCACGGCTAAGGCCATAAAATTCCCGTAAGCTTTCGATAACCGGGCAAACCCATAGGCTCCGGGTATGGCAATTAATTGTAGCACCAGAATAGTCTGGATTAAGGCATCGGAATTTAATTTTAACTCCTTATCTCCGAAAACAGCAGCCACGTACATAACGGTTTGCACGCCCATATTATAGAAAAAGAAAGCCAACAAAAATCGCTTTAATAAATACAGCTTTTTCACTTGCTGCCACACTTTTTTTAATTCCCGAAAGCCATTAAACAACCACGAACCTTCTCGCCTGGCGGGCAGCTGGCGATTGGGCAATTTCCAGAAGGTATACTGGGCAAAACCAAACCACCAAACACCGGTAAGCAAAAATGAAATCCGGGGGGGCAGGCTGGTATTCTGCGGATTAATACCAAATACTTCTGGCTTCAGCACCAGGGCTAAATTAAATACTAATAAAAGTACACTACCTATATATCCCAATGAAAAACCACGGGCACTTAACTTATCGAACTGGTCTTCGGTGGCAATATCGGGCAGGTACGAATTATAAAATACAATGCTGCCGTTGTAACCCATTGCCGCCAGCACAAACAAAATTACCGAAATAGTAAAAGTTTCTTTGGTAAAAAAGAACAACAAAACGCAGGAAATAGAACCCAGGTAGCAAAACAACCGCATGAATAACTTTTTATGCCCACTGTAATCGGCAATGGCGGTAAGTAATGGACTGGTACAAGCTACCAGCAAATAAGAAAAAGAAATACAGTACGAAAAAAGCACCGACGAATCTAAGTGCCACCCTAAAAAGTTAACCATGCTGCTACCATCCGGATTTTTCGATACCGCTCCGTAGTAGATAGGAAAAATTGTGGAAATAATAACCAATGAATAAACCGAATTGGCCCAATCGTAAATACACCAGGCACGGGTAATGGTGGGATTATTTTTTTCCATAAAGGGTTTGACTTAAGAGCAGTTTTCAGGCAGAAATATAAAACAAAAACCAGCAAGGTAGTTTATTGCCATCATAATTATTACGCTACAACTTACGGGTTACCGGTAATATTTTTAACTTAACTATTAGAAATCAAATTTGTATTCCAAGTCCTGTAGGTGTGTTCGCCAGTAGTTTAGTTGTTTACAACTAACTTTATTTATTATAATAGAGAACCTTAAAAGATTTGGATAGGCGGTATAAGTATATTGGTACCCCAAGGGACGAGAAAACATAAGGCCGTACCAATTAGTAAATGTAAATAGAGTTTTTTACTTAGGCTCCGATATTTCTGCTCCGGAATCTGCATATTAATAGGATAAGCGGCCATCCGACGGAAGAGATAAAGAAAAAGTAAGATATAAGGCGCAAATGTTAGAAGACTAGTGAACAATACCATAAAGATATTTTGGGAAAAGTAAATAGCTGGCAATGGAGTGGCTGTCCTGTTTAAAATAACAGCAACCAACATCATAAACACGATATAATAAAGGACGAAAAAACCCATGAGCTGAATTTTATACCACCCCTTGGCCGATTGTTCCCCTTCCTGTTTAGTTAACCTTACGTAGCAAAAATCCCTATAATCTATTAGGTATTTCAACATTAAATTAAATTAAATAATTAAGGCTTTAAACCATCTTCAAAATAGTAAAATAAAGCAGGTTTACCAAGCTTGGTTATTCTAAATTGGCTTAATAATAGAACCACAACAATTGTCATACAGAAAAAATATGCTCCATCTGTTACTTATAATAATTATCAGCGGCTTTTTATCTGTAGTTAGTATAACTTCCGTGCAGGCGCAATTATTTAAAAGAAAGTTGTTGCCTAACCTGCTTAAAAAACATCCGGAGTATTTTAAAAACATCCTGGCTGATCCGGCAAAATACCGCATTCAAATTATATATACCCAAATAAACCGCGATAAGCAGAACCAACCGCATTTTAAAACCTTTACTTACCGGCTTAATCCCCACGAATACTTTTACCCGGCCAGCACCGTAAAACTACCAGGGGCTTTGCTGGCTCTAGAAAAATTAAATAATCTACATATTCCTGGCCTTAATAAAGATACTCCCCTCCGGATTGATAGCGCATATGCTAAACAAACTGTTGTAGTTACCGACTCCACGGCTCCGAATAATTTACCAAGCATTGCCCATTACATAAAGAAAATATTTTTGGTGAGCGATAACGATGCTTATAATCGTTTGTACGAATTTTTAGGTCAGGAACAATTAAGCGAAGTTTTACGCCAAAAAGGCTATTCTGATGTACGTTTATTGCACCGTTTATCGGTGGGCGATGTCGGCGAAACTACCCGGTACACCAATCCAATTACTTTTTACCAAAACGATAAGATTATTTACCAGCAGCCATTGGTGCAAAATACCCGCACCTACTCTAATGCTTTAAAAAATATTCACCTGGGTAAAGGTTACTATAATGCCCGTAATCAACTGATTAACCAACCCATGGATTTTTCGGATCGCAATTACATTAATTTAGAAACGCTGCACCAAATTTTAAAGTCAGTAATTTTCCCGGAAGCGGTCCCGGCGCAGCAGCGTTTTCACTTAACTCCCGATGATTATGACTTTGTATTAAAGTATATGTCTATGAAGCCCAGCGAAAGTAGTTTTCCTCATTATGATACAACAACTTATTACGATACTTACGCTAAGTTTTTTATGTTCGGTAATCGCCATAAAACAATGCCGCCCAACATCCGGATTTTTAATAAAATTGGAAACGCGTACGGATTTATGATTGATAATGCCTACATCGTAGATTTTGAAAATAAAGTGGAGTTTTTACTTAGCGCCGTTGTATTGGGTAACGAAGATAACATTTTTAACGACGACAAATACGAGTACGAAACCATCTGTTATCCGTTCCTAATAAACCTAGGCCAGGTAATTTATCAGAACGAATTAAAGCGAACCAAAAAACATCTACCCGATCTATCGCGTTTTATATTTACCTATTAAGCTTTTAACGGCAGATACATGAAAATTCATCAATTAATCTTTTTATTCGCTTTGGTTGTTCTGGCTATTCATCTGGGTTTAGTTATAAATCAATATACCAGCATGGGGTATGTAACCACTGCTACGTTGGTAAGCTTTATTACTTTGCTTGGTTTACTCATTTTTTTTCAACGATATTACGCTAACAAATAAGTTTATTGCTTTTATTCTTCACCTAAATTTTCTACAGTTACTAAACTTGATATTCTTTTCCTAAAAGCGGTTCTTATTGTTTAAAAATAGGTTTACTTACTACCTACCCGTATGGCATTCTCGCTTTCCCGTTGTTTATTGTTAGTAAACTTTCTGGTTATATTTAGTAAATCAGGAGTAGCTCAGGATGCAAAAGCCAATAAATACGGCTTAAAAGTTATCAGTAACCCAGCCGATTATTTAAAACAAGTTACTCGCGATAGCAGTCTGCAGTTAGTGGATATTACCTCTGTTATTCCGGATATTAAATTAGATATCCGTTATGCCACTGCTAATAACTTTATGGGAGAACCGGTTTATACTTCGGCCCAGGCGTTTTTGCGACGGCCAGTGGCCCAAGCATTGAAAAATGTACAAACAGAATTAAACAAACAAGGTTTAGGATTAAAGATTTTTGATGCTTACCGACCTTACCGGGCTACCGTTTATTTTTATGAGAAAGTTCGTGATACAATTTATCTGGCTAAACCTTGGGAAGGCTCAAGGCATAACCGGGGATGCACAGTTGATTTAACTTTAATAAATTTAAAAACTGGGCAGGAATTACAAATGCCTACCGCTTACGATGCTTTTACTAAAAAAGCCCACGTTAATTATACAAATTTACCAGCTACAGCCATCAAAAACCGCGAAAAGCTAAAGCAAGTCATGACGAAACATGGGTTTCAGGTATATTCTGAAGAATGGTGGCATTTTGATTACCGCGATTTTAAGAAGTTTGACTTAATGAATATCCGGTTCGAGGATTTGCCTTAAGCTATTTAATTTGCCTTAAGCTATTTAATTTTAAGTAGCTGTTCGTGGTGCAACTAAAAATACCCCATTGTATTTAGCGGTTCCATATTAAAATGAAGGTTAAACCATAGCGGTATAAACACGACAGGTTTTAAAAACAGGAATGTTGGAAACCTTTGGGAATTGTAGTCTGATGATAACTACTTCTTCCACTTTAGTCATACTGGAAGGAACTAACTAGCAGAAAATAAGAACGAAACATAAGTAGTCAGAGAGATTACCTGCTATAACTTGCCACACTACCCTTCGGCAGTCACTTAAATTAATTAGATCCTTCCTGGATGCCAGAAGTAAGAATAAAAATTTGTTTTAAACTTCTATTTAGGACATTCCTGGTTTTAAAACCTACCGGGTTTGAACGAAGGAAGATGCTTTTTACAATTTGGTATAAGATTCCCCAGGCTAAATAATTCTACTAAATTCTTTTTCAAGATAACTTCACCAAAGTACCTAACGGCTAACCATTGCCTGTTGCTTTAACCCTTGAGATAATTCTTTAATAGAACCTGATAGCAGCAATAATAAAATATTAAGATTACAGTGTTTCGGAAATGAGTTATAATCTTTACAAGCACCAGATTAATCTAAGTTTTCAGCACCTAATATAAAGGCTTTAGAAAAATTTTATGAGCTAAAAGAATTGCTGCTCCTAATATTTAAAACGGAAAACAGCCAAAATACAGTTCTGGCGCAATATTAAGCCGAAGCTCTTGGTAAGTGTTACTATTTATTAAAAATATAAATACTTATTGTTCTGAAAATGAAGCAACTCTAAATACAAGTTTCATTTCTTTTCGTATATTACCTATTAAAATTAATTCAAATAATTTATAAGTAATAAAAGTATGAACAGAAAGATTTACGGGATTTTTTTAGGGTTTCTTTTACTCCATCTATCCTCTTGCATGAATTATTATGATCATAAGGTTGAATCGGATTACAGCTATTCCGGTAATTTTAAGAAATACCGGACCTTCAACTTTATTGGCGTAAAAAATTCGGAAAATGATTCCAGCAAATTTAATCCTTTCGTAGAAAACGCGATTAAATCACGTATGGAAGTACAGGGTTACCGCTTTAACCAAAATAGACCAGACTTGCTCGTTTCTTATAAATTATTTTACGAAGATCTGCTGCTCAAAGGCTATAACCAGGCCGACATTACTGAGTTTATTGAAACTGGACGTATTTTCGACGAAGATGAAGAGTATGATCCAAACATAGAAAAAAGAGAGTACGACCCGGTTAAATACAACCTCAAAAAAGGCACGCTCTTTATTGTATTAATTGATAAAAAGAAAAACCGCGCCGTGTGGCAAGGGTATGCTTCCGGAGTGTTGGAAAATACCGTTAAAAACGAAGCGTATTTAAAAAGTGCCGTTCGTTCTATTTTCGACCGGTATAAAGTATTTACCGAAGGTTATTTGCAAGCTAGCCAACAGCAGAATTAATAATTAGTAAATCACACGTATCCAGTTAATAGACGTACTATTTGTTCTTACATAATTATATGATTAACAATTACTTATTTTAAAAATAAATTAACATTATCTCTTTACTTTTCAGATTTGTACAATATAATAGGTCACGGGTAATTTTACTGTCCGTGACCTTTTTACATCTATTGTAAAGTGAGTTTAATTTAATTAAGATTTAAGTTTTTAATCTTTATAAGGATCGTATTCATTGCCTCCGGCCATAGCTACTCCAATGGGTTTTAAACGGTGCAAAACCCGGATAGTTCCTTCATGATACGCCAATACTTCGTCCAGCTTCTTGTAAACTTCTGGTGCTTCGTCGGCTTCGCCGCCGCGTAGTTCAACGCCTTGTTGTTTTAACTTTTTCCTTACTTTCTCAAAATCTACTAATCCCGGTGAAACAGTTTCCTGGTAACGCTGGCCATCTTTGCCTTTCACCCAACGGCGCTTACCGGCCGCCTGCCGCCTTGACATAACCCGACCTGCTCCGTGTACCGTTGAATAAAGTCCTTGCTGCGATTTTTCCGTTTGAACTCCTTCTATTATTACTGAAGTATCGCCCATATTGGAACCAATAAATCCTAACTGGCCCGGAAATGCGGGTGTACAGCCTTTCCGGACAACCCAATATTTAGAACCCTGGTGTTCCTCGAACCAGGCAAAATTATGATGGTTGTGTACTTCAAAATTTACCGAAGCGCCCAGTATTTCCAGCACTTTATTCACTACGGTATCACGGCCAGCGTACGCGTATTCACCAGCTAAACTCATGGCTGCTATATAATACTGGCCTATTTCAGAGCTAATATCAAATAAAATAGGCGGTGCATCCATAGGCCCTTCTTTGGCCCTGTCTTCAAAAGTAAGTCCTTGCGATAGAGCAATAAACCCGGTAGCCGTTTTATGACCAAAACCCCGCGAACCAAAATGAACGCCAATCCAAAGCCAGCCTTCTTCGTCCGAAAATAAATCGATGTAATGATTTCCGCCGCCTACGGTTCCCAATTGCTCTTTGGCTAAAGAAAGAAATTTACGTTGGGGTTTAAACTCAGCCTTGGCAATTTTATCAAAAACCGGGTGTTGAATGGGTTTCGGATTAGGCCGGCCCACCCCAAAACCTATGCTTTTAACAATTTCATCCATAATGCGGGCCACCGGTATCTGATTGGCCCGAATGTTTGTTTTAACGGCTTTGTTACCGCAAGCAATATCAAATCCTACTCCGGATAAGGAAATTTTATCTTTGTAAGCTACCGCTCCCCCAATCGGATGACCGTAGCCATAGTGAGCATCGGCAGTTAAAACCCCAATATCCTCCGGAGAAATACAATTCTTAATTTGCCGGATAGCACCTTCATCAATAATTTCCTCGCCAAAAATGGTTAAATTATCCATAATCCTTGTTTTCAGTTTACCTTAAAGGCTAAAATGAGCAATGCTACCTTTTTACGTAAAGCACTTATTTAGGTAAAAGGATATTTAAGACAGGAAAAGTATTTAGTAGCTATCCGTAAACAAGCAAAAATAAAGGTCAGACAAGTAAGGTGTACTACAATTACCTTTTTAGATTAAAAAAAGTAATTTTCGGGCGTTTTACTAATGTTATATTAGTTTAAAGTCAATCAAATCCTGCCAGAAAACGTAAGTTTTTAATAATCAGAATTATTTAGTAAATTAAAAATCATTTCGAGTAGTCTTTTATAACAGGGACGAATACTTATGCAGCTAGGCTTTGGGCATGTAGGTTTTACCTTCCGGCAACTGATCTTCAGCCGCACTATTATTACTTTTTTTATTTTTTTTACCGCCTTTTATAGCATTTCATTATCAAAAGCCTTTGGCCAGGGAGCTTTTACTATTCAGCCTCCGTACAAAAAATGCATTGTTCCTTTTCAGATGCACCGTAATTTAATTGTGGTTCCGATTTATGTAAATGATAAGGGCCCCTTTAACTTTATTTTAGATACTGGAGTAGGAATTACCCTTATTACGGAGCCTTCTTTAAAAGATAGCTTACAATTAAAAAACGGCGTGAACATATCTATTGCCGGTATGGGCTCAGATGCCGATTTAAAAGCTTTTGTGGCGTCCGGCATTAAAATGAAACTAGGTCAGGCTAGTGCTGGCTTTTTACAGGTTGCCGTTTTATCGGAAGATGTTTTTAATTTATCTAGCTACGTTGGAATTCCTATTTATGGCATTTTAGGTTATCAGTTTTTCAACAGTTTTGCTGTACAAATAAAATATTCGGAATTGCGGATAGTAGCTCAAAACTTTAATGATTTTAAATACCGAAAAAGTTATGGTACTCCTATTCCAATTACGGTAGAAGGCCAGAAGCCTTATTTAACTACTGTAGCCCAGCTTGATGGTTCCCAGAAGATTCCGGTTAAACTTATTATAGATACGGGTGCGGGCCATGCGCTCTCCTTAGAGCAAGAATCTAATGCCGCTATAAAGGTTCCTAATCCCTCTATTACCGCCCAGTTAGGCAAAGGGCTTAGCGGTACCATTAACGGCCAGTTAGGTCGGATTAAATCTTTTACCTTAAACCATTTTAACCTGAGTAATGTGCTTACTTCTTTCCCGAATTACCAGGATGTAGGAGCCAAAGTTTACCTGGTACCGCGTAATGGCAACATTGGGAATGAATTATTAAAGCGCTTCGATGTAGTATTTGATTACCGAAAGCAACTCATGTATATCCGGCCCAACCGCTATTTTCGGGACCCGTTTGAACATGATATGTGCGGGTTAGATGTGATAGCCAGCGGCAAGGATTACCAGCGTTATATTGTAAACTTCGTAGAACCCGATTCGCCGGCGGCCGAAGCCGGCATCTTACCCGGCGATGAAGTAGTTAGTATAAATATGACTGCTGCTTCGTCCATGACAATCAGTAGTATCGACCGTTTATTTCATCTAAAGCCAGGTTACAACATTTTAATGGGTATTCAACGAGGAGAGCAACGTATTTACACCGTTATTACCTTGCGTCGTAAAATTTAGTCTAAACAATAATTCTCCGATAATAATTATATTATTCCAATATTACTCTTGTACTTTATTCAATTTAAATTAAAATAACACCTTCATAATTAATTATAAATCTGCTTAAAATAAGACTAAACAACTCCTAATAATTTAACAGAACAAATTTATAATATTACTTCTTCAACACACCACTCCTTAAACTGCTTACCTTTTTGTTTAAACAATTAAATAAATTAGATAAGTACTATTACAACTCATCTATTAATAGTAAACTAACTTAATAAAAACTTGGTTAGAAACTAAATAATAAGCAACATTTGCATATCTACTTAACTAACTAAAAGAAATTATAAACAGAATTTATACTATAAATTACCTCCTATATTTAGTTGTATAATTCTCAAAATAACTTAAAATTATGAAAGGCAGCCTTACTCCATATTTTTGTATAATATCTTTATCCTTGTCTACTTCTGTAGTATTAACCAGAAGAAAAGTCCCATTTAAAGTAGCTATTTGTTTAAACTAAGTACTGAAGCAAGCTTTGCATTTTTATAATATGTATTGTTGGAATAAGCAATTATTTCTTACTCTTTTTTTAATTTTATTCACGTTCGTATTAAATAAAAGCTTAATGGCTCAGAATTGTGCCGTTAAGCCCGATGCTACTTTAACAGATGTTAGAACCATTAGTCAGCCATTAGTAAAGCCATTTGTAAACTGTACGAACTCTTCTACTGCGGGCTACACCTTACAAGTAGAAAATGCTTCTTTAACCAAAGAAGCTAATACCTCTTATACTATTAATTGGGGCGACGGTACCCCCGTAGAGAACTTTACAGATTTTAGCGCCAGAAAAGCGCATACGTATGTTCTAAGGGGTACCTATAGTTTAAGATTTACCGCACGTATAAATGATTGTACCGAAGAGAAAGTTTATACGGTTTTTCATGGCAGTGTACCTAACGTTGGGTTGAGTTTTAAAGATACAGATGAATGTGCCCCGGCTAATTTTATGTTTGATATTACGCAAACAGAATTAAATGAGCCTTCTACCCGGTATACCTTAGACTTTGGCGATGGCACCGTTATCACCTTCGACCAGGATGATCCTAAAAGATTTTACCATACGTATAACACTCCATCTAAGGGAAAAACCCTTGGTTATACCGTAACCGTTACGGCCTCTAATGCCTGTAAAACCACTAACCGCACCGGTAGTGGAATTTATGTTTCGAATGGACCTACACCGGATTTTAAATTAGAACCAGGTCCGTTAGCTTGTGTTAACAGCCCTGTTACCCTGACGGATATTTCTGATTATGGTTATAATGCTACGGATCCCGATTTAAAGCAGTTTGAACGGCAATGGACCATTGAACCGGCCACCGGTTGGGCCTACGCGCCAGGCTACAACGATAAATCAGAAAAGCCCATTATTAATTTTACGCAAAAAGGTAATTATACCATATCTATCAATTTAGCTCCTTTAGAAGGTACTGATCCAAAATGTAAAGGTGGTACTGTTTCTAAAAATATAGAAATTATATCGAGCCCCATTGCTTCTTTCAATACTACTCTAACTCCTTTAACGGGCTGTGCGGCTACAGTTAGTATTAGCAATACATCACAAGCAGATGCCGCTACTTATCAATGGACTGTTACTCCTGCGGCGGGCGTAACAACCCTCAATGGTACTTCGCTTACTTCTAAAGATCCGGTTTTTAAATTTGCCAATGCGGGAAATTATACTATTCATCTAAGTGCTACCAACATTTGCGGCACCTCTACGGCTCCGCCTCAAACAGTAGCTATAAAAAACATTCCTACAGTTACCTTACCTGGTGCCCAATCCTACTGTGGTTCACCAACAATTGCTTTTAGCTCTACTAATACAGCTCACAAACCAATCTATAATTTTAATAACACGACTCCAATATCTTACGAATGGACAGTAGCCGGCCCGGCTGGTGGAGCCGAATTTACTACTAGCAATGGTTCCACTTTAGCTAACCCTACTATTCAGTTTGATCAACCGGGAGTATATACGGTGGTTATTAAAGTAACAAATGAGTGCGGTATTTCTTCTCAGGCCACCCAAAAAATAACTATTAATGCCATTCCCACCGCACCGGAAGTATCAGATGCTTCTATTTGTATTAATTCGGCAGCTACCCTTACAACTACTGCTACAGGTTCAGTGGAATGGTGGTCTGCGGCTACTAACGGTACTAAACTTAAAACAGGAAATTCTTATACTACGCCGGTCTATAGTACAGCCGGCACGTACACCGTGTATGTAGTAACAATTGTTAATGGTTGCCCCAGCCCCCGTGAGCCGGTACTAATAACAGTTAATCCAGCCATTGATCCCAAAACAATTGCGGGTAACCCGGCAGTATGCGAGGGTAGCTCTCCGGATTTAGTAACGGGTGTGGCGGCTACCGGTGGTGGAAATATTATCACCTATTTATGGGAAAGCAGCACGACCAGTGCAACTACCGGTTTTACTCCAGCCATTGGCAAAGACAATAGCCCCAACAACCAGCAAAATTTTCAGCCCGGCATTTTAATGGTACCTACCTGGTTTCGCCGGAAAGCAATTGCTTCGCCTTGTGCAACGGCTACCAGTAATACTATATTCACCAACGTTAACCCGCTGCCAGCGGCTCCTGTAGTGCCTGTTAATCCACGGGTTTGCTTAGGAAGTTCGGCTACCTTATTGGCTAATCCTGTAAGTGGCGTTACATTTACCTGGTACGATGAAAATGGAACAATTTTATTAAATAACTCTGCGAATAGTAACTCATATACTACCGCTTCGTTTACCCGCGAAGGCACTTTTACTTATTATGTAACCAGTACCAGCAGTGCCAACTGTGTTAATAGTACCCGAACTAAAGTTACTGTACAAGTACTGCCACCAGTTACCAATAACCGCATTACAATTGAACAACCAGCCATTTGCGCCGGCGAAACACCTGGCTTGATAAATAGCGCTATACAACCAGATGGAGGCGATGGTTATGGCAATTTCACGTATTTATGGCAAAGTAAAACCGACCGGGATTCGGATTGGAAAACTGCCGCTAACGGCACAGATCCAAGATATGCTAATAACCAGGAAAGCTACCAACCTACGGCAATTACCCGTACTACTACTTTCCGGCGGTTAATTATTTCTGGTTCCTGCGCCGCGCCCAACTACAGCAACGAAATAGTTATTGAGGTTATTCCGTCGTCGTTAGCTCCCGACGTTGCTCTTGTAGAACCTATTTGTGCCGGAGAAACGGCGCAATTACAAGTTACTTCCAGAGGGGGCATTTACGAGTGGTTTGCCTCAGAAACCAGCAACGAAGTAATTTTTACCGGAACGACTTTCTTTACACCGGCTTTATCGGCTGCTACAACTTATTACGTACATAACCGAACTACCAGTTGTGTAAGTCCCCGCACTCCAGTACTTGTTACCGTAAACCCGATTATATCTCAAAATATCATTACTCCTGTTCCTGCTACTTGTGCTGATGGCACTTCTAATCCGCTTATAGGTACCGAACCAACGGGCGGCGCCGGTATTGGCACCTACACCTATCGTTGGGAAAGCCGGACCGAATTTACTTCCTTCACCCCTATTAGCGGAGATTTAACTTTCTCGAAAGATAAAAAGGATTATTCTCCCGGGAATTTAAATGAAAATACCTGGTTCCGGAGAATTGTACGCTCCGGCCCTTGCGAAAATGTTTCAGCAGAAATAAAAGTAGAAGTGCTGCCTGTTATTACAGGCAATACAATAGCTTCTACAAGCGGAATTGAATTTTGTAAGGGAGAAATAAACACAAATTTAATTGGAACCGGAATAATTAGCGGCGGAAATAACCAATATACGTATATCTGGGAGAGCAGTACCGATGCGTTTCGGACAAACTCAACCATCGTGGCGCAAGGTCAAAGTCCGGCCTTAGCGGAGTATACACCTCAAAATTTAACCCAGAATACTTGGTACCGCCGGAAGATAACTTCCGGTCCTTGTTTAGTAAATATCAGTAATGTTATTGAAATAAAAGTAAATCCCCTGCCGGCTGCTCCGGTAGTTGCCCCAATTGCTCCTATATGCCAGGGTAGCTCTGCTACTTTTACCGTAAATTTAGTAAATGGCGTTACGTTTACGGTTTTCGATGAAGCCGGCAACAGCATTCCTACCAATACTGCTGGGGGCAATCGTTTTACAACTCCTGCTTTAACTGTAGCTAAAACCTATACATATTACGTTTTGGCCACCAATAGTAGTAATTGTAAAAGCACCCGCACTCCGGTAAGCATTCAGGTTTTAGCCCCATTAGCAAATTTTAATATTTCGCAACCTAATCCGGTGTGTACCGGCGAACGCCCAGTTGAAATAACTAGCACCGATAATCCAACAGGTGGAAATAATTCTTTCGCCTTCATTTGGGAAAGTAAAGCCATAGATGAGCAGGAATTTAAGACCGTAACTACTTCTGGTAGTAATCCCAACTATCAACCGCCCAACTTAACTAAAACTACTTACTTCCGTCGCAAAATCACTTCTGGTACCTGTTCTGAATACAGCAACGTAGTAGAAGTTAAAGTTAATGAAACCATTGTTAACAATTTAAATGCCTCTAACCAGGAGATTTGCGAAGAGGTTCGTCCGGGTAAAATCACTGGTTTGCCGGCCTCTGGTGGTGACGGAGTTACCTATACTTATTTATGGGAAAGCAGCCGAGATAATAACCTTTATTCGGCAGCAACAACAATCCCGGGCGGCTCAAACGCCCAGTTAGACTTTGAACCAACTATGCTGCCGCAAGGGAATACCTGGTTCCGGCGCAAAGTAACCTCGGGAGCATGTACCAGCTTTAGTGCCCCCATCCTTATAAGAGTAAATGCAGCTATTTCCAATAATACCATAAATTTAACCGGAAATGCGGCCAATTGTTTAAATACTAAACCCAGCCCAATTCAGGGTTCTGTTCCGGGTGGCGGTACGGGTACTCCAACGTATATTTGGCAAGGCAGTACTAATGGAATTACCTTTATTAATGCTCCTCAATCTAACACGCTTAAAGATTACTCACCCACTACTTTAACTCAAACAACCTGGTTCCGGCGGATTGTGTTTAATTTGGCCTGTTTACCAGATACAAGCAACGTAGTAAAGGTAGATGTTTATCAACCGGTAACTAATAACATTATTACTACTCCGAACCAGGAAATTTGCCTGGGCAGTGAGGCAGCCACGCTCCTTGCCTCTGTTCCGGAAAAAGGTGATGGACAATACATTTATAGTTGGGAAAGCAGCAGGGATAATATAAACTTTACTACGGCTAATAACACCACCACCAACCCTACTGAAAAAGATTATGCTCCAGGTTCTTTAGCAAAAGGAGTTTGGTACTTCCGGCGCTGGGTTACTGCTGGCCCATGCGCGGCAGTTGTAAGCCAAACAATTAAAATAACGGTAAATGAGGTAATAGCCGGAAATTTTGTTACCGCAAATCAAACCATTCGTACTGGCGACAAACCGGCTGCGCTGACCGGTACTAAACCCAAAGGTGGCAATGGGACTTTTACTTATCGCTGGGAAAGCAGTTTAGATAATCAAACTTTTTCTACTGCCCCAGGTAGTGCTTTGCAACAAACCTATGCCCCGGCTGCTTTAACTAAAACTACCTGGTTCCGGCGGGTAGCTCTGTCGGGTAGCTGCGAATTAATAAGTAACGTGGTTGAGATAACGGTTACTCAGGCAATTACTAATAATCTTATTTCGGCCAATCAAACCATTTGCTACAATGCCGTGCCGGCTACCTTAACGGGCTCGATTCCGAGTGGTGGGGACGAAGACTTTACTTACCTCTGGGAGTATAGTACTACCGGTTTAGCTTCTGATTTTGTAACAGCGCCCAACCAGGCCCAAACGAAGGACTATCAAGCTAATAATTTAAAAGAAACTACCTGGTTCCGGCGTAAGGTAAGTTCGGCCGGTAACACGCATATATCTAATGTTATTAAAATTACGGTAGCGGAACCCTTATCAGCAAATTCTATTTCCGGGGCACAAACAATTTGCTACGGCAATACACCTGCTCTTCTAACAGGCTCGGCTGTTTCGGGTGGTAGTACTCAACCCGTTTACCTCTGGGAAATCAGCACCGATGGAACCAACTTTTTAACCGCTCCGGGTACTAATAACCAACCTATTTACTCACCTGGTGCTTTAACCCGTGATACCTGGTTCCGGAGATTAGTAAGTTCAGGTGGTTGCGCTAACCTGGCTAGTAATACTGTACAGGTAAAAGTAATTCCATTATTAAATTTAGCTTCCATTAATCCGGTAACTATCTGTCCGGGTAGCAGTGCAACTTTAACAATACCGAGCAATAATTACAAAATTGAATGGTTTGAAACGGTAACCAGCCCTAGCCCAATTTATACTGGTGCTACTTTTATCACACCTGCTCTAAATGCCGAACACACTTATTATGTCCAGGCCGTAAACCAAGGTTGCGCGGGCGAACGGGTTCCGGTAAAAGTTTTATTACAAACACCTGCGGCAGATGCGGGTTCTGATATAACTATTGCAGCCGGTAAATCTATTGAACTAGCCGGAAAAGGTGGAGTAACGTACCAGTGGTCTCCAGCCGAAGGATTAAGTAATCCCAATATTGCCAACCCTATTGCTTCTCCGAAACAAACAACCCGCTATACTTTAACTATTACCACTGCTGAGGGTTGTACAGCTAACGACGAAGTAGTAGTTGCTCTGTTGCCCGGTATTTCTGTTCCGAATGGCTTTACCCCCAATAACGACGGAATGAACGATACCTGGGAAATTGCCAACATCGAAAAGTATCCGGATTGCCAGGTTACAATATTTAACCGTTGGGGTACCCAATTATATTCTTCAACGGGTTACAAACAACCTTGGGATGGCACCTACAACCAGCAACATTTACCTGTAGCTACTTACTATTACACTATTATCCTGAAACCGGGAGAAAAACCGGTATCGGGTAGCCTAACCATTATCAAATAAGTCGTTCATGAAAATAGTCTATACTTTCGCATTGATGGCTTTATTGGCAGGCAGTTTAAAAGCACAGCAACAGCCGCACTTTAGCCAGTACATGATTAATAATTATATTCTAAATCCGGCCATCTCCGGCATTGAAGATTATACCGATGTAAAATCGGGGTTTCGCAGGCAATGGATGGGTTTGGAAGGCGCACCACTTACTTATTATACGAGTGCCCACATGCCGTTAAATAAAACGGATATAACGGTTTCTGCTTTACGCAATAAAGACCGTCGGATTAAAAGAATTGGCTTACACCAAAAAGCCCGACCGCACCATGGTATTGGGGTTATAGCGCAGGTTGATAAAACCGGACCATTAAAAAGTACCTCGTTTAATGCCAGTTACGCCTACCACATACCATTTACCAACAAAATTAAACTTTCGGCGGGTATTTCTGGTGGCACAATTAAATACCGGTTAAATACGAACGAAGTGTTTCTGGCAAACCAAAACGACCCAACTTTGTACGATAATGATATTAGCCGGCTTAAATTTAATTTAAGCGTAGGTCTTTGGTTGTATTCTCAGCGTTTTTACCTGGGTTTAGCGGGTAATCAGTTGTTGCGCAACAACCGGGACTTTGAAACCAACGGTCAATATAGTGGCCCCGGCTCCCTGCAAAAGCATTATGTTCTTACCGGTGGGGTCCGATTTGATGTTGCGCCGACAATTGCTATAGTACCATCGGTGCAGGTAAATGTAGCGTTTCCTAGCCCGGCTTCTTACGATTTTAATTTAAAGGCCATTTACAGCGACCGTTTCTGGGTAGGCAGTTCTTACCGCCACGGCGATGCCTTTGCGGGTTTAGCCGGGGTAAATATAAGTCCGATTTTAGATTTAGGTTATTCGTACGATGTAACTACTTCGGAGCTAAGCAGTAGCAACGCCGGCAGCCACGAAATTGTAATAGGTTTTAAACTGCAAAACCGGGGTAAAGTCATCTGCCCCATTTGGATGTGGTAAACAATAATTCAGAGTATTATTTGAATAGGAATATTATAATTAAAATATAGTAAACCGCACAAACTTTATCTATAGTTAGCTTTAATTTTCAGCTTGGTCTAGAAAGTAAAGTGAAATTTATAAGTTTACAAAACTCCATAGGGGTTTTTAACCTATCCGTTAATTAGCCATCAATTATCATCCAACGTGGTGAACAAAGAGGCACTTTCAATACAAATTAGTAAATTTTAGTTCTTAACAGGATTCAAGGATTATAAGTCAGGCTGGTACTTATTCTATTTTCAAAGTCAAAATTCCTTTGTCAATGAAAAGTTTACTGGTCTGTCTTTTTACATTCATTACCTACTCCATTTTGGAACATATCCCTACCTACTTTTTTATCTTACCCATTAATAAATATCAAACTTTTCTTTATTAAAAATAAAAAGTAAGTGTTGCCGATAACCCTTGAAAGGGTTCATACCTTTGTGCTGGCTTAATGAAACTCATAATTTCATCAAATTTTAAAAATACATGTTAGTAGTAAAAGTTTGTAAATCTTTCCCTGAACTCACTCCTCTTGAATTGTACAATTTACTGCGCCTCCGGAGCGAAGTTTTTGTGGTAGAGCAAAATTGTATTTTCCTGGAAATGGATAACAAAGACCAAACATGCCATCACTTACTGCTCTACCAAAATAACCAATTAGCAGCCTGTGCCCGTTTGCTGCCACCGGGTTTATATTACGAGCAAATTTCGATTGGCCGGATTGTAACCAGCTTGCAAGCGAGAGGCACCGGATTAGGCAAAAAATTAGTAAGTACGGCTATTAAAGAATGTTACCGGTTATTTGGCACCGGCCCGATTAAAATTGGGGCTCAACTTTATGCCAAAGCTTTTTACGAAAAATTTGGTTTTACCCAGACCGGCGAGATTTACGACGAAGATGGCATTGACCATATTCACATGATTAAACCTTGAAGTTTTCTGCTTTTGCAGGAATAAAAGTAGAAGTTTATTGCCAAAGCTTTATTTTCATCCGGAATGGTACTGCCGCTAAAAAATTTTAATTTTTACTATAGATATTGATTATGCCTGAAACACAACCCAACTCCGAAATATTATTGGACTTGGTCCGCCTGAAAATGCCTTTCGGTAAATACAAAGGTACGCTGCTCTGCGACTTACCCATCTCGTACCTGGAGTGGTTTCACAAAGAAGGCTTTCCACCGGGCAAATTAGGTATGCAATTAAGTACCATTTACGAGATAAAAATGAATGGCTTAATGTATTTACTGGAGCCAATTAAAAAGCTATTAGATCGCCGGTAATTACATTCTGTCATTCTTCGGAAAGCTATATTTTAAATAAACAGGTGTAGTCACCAACCAAGATTAGTAAAGTAAGTAAAAAGTTATTTTTAACTTTCTCTTACTACTGGAAACACATACAAGCAAGCTTCCAACTTGCCTTTATTTAGTATTATCGTGCATGAGCCGGAACTACAAATTCAACAACCATAACGCCTTGTATTTTATTACTTTCAGTGTAGTGCAATGGATAGATGTATTTACCCGACCGTTGTATAGAGACATTATGTTACAGAGCCTTCGCTACTGCATGCAGCACAAAGGACTGGAAGTTTACGCCTACATAATTATGACCAACCACGTTCATGCGATTATCGGCAGTACGCAAGAACCTATTTCAGATATTATCCGCGATTTTAAAAGGCATACTTCCAAAGAAATTTTAAAAGCTATAGAAGCTAACTTGCAAGAAAGCCGGCGTAATTGGATGCTCTGGATTTTTAAACAAACCGGAAAGGAAAACCCTAACAACGACATTTATCAGTTCTGGCAGCAAAACAACCATCCTATCGAACTAAACAGTAACGCCTTGTTGGGTTGGAGCAGAAGTTAACTTACATTCACCAGAATCCGGTAAAAGCCGGTTTGTAGACGAACCCGAAACATATTTATATTCCAGCGCCCGCAACTATGCCGGACAACCGGGTTTACTACCGGTTAAGTTGATTGAATAGCTAAAAACCACATGTTTCTATCGTAACTTGTTCTCACTTCCGCTTTTACAACTGCCTTACAACTGCCGCCAGTTTAGCGCAGCGTAACTGGTGGCTTTTTATAGAAACAAGCTTTCAGCTTGTCTAGATATGTGTTCTAAAAATGCCAGCTAACCCGGAAATCAGCAGCGTAAAGCTTTGATATTGATGAAGCTTATTAATTTCCCTACGCAAGCTGAAAGCTTGCTTTTTAATTAAGACCGACCAGTTACGCTGCGCTAAACTGACGGGATAGAAGGATAGAAGAATTTTAATAATACTAAATTATCGAAATCATGTTTAATTAATTATGCTGCTATTTAAGATAAAAGCTTTATTTAATAAATATTTATAATATCTTAAATAATGATTATCAAACGACAAATTAACTTGTAGTCCTAACGAGATAGCTTCATTTAATAAAGATTTCATTTCATCATAACAACTTTTGCTAAAATCATAATCTACCAAAAATAGATTTAAAAAAATCCAATCTTGAAAATCAACAAACATCTTATAATGTTCATTAATTAAATCAATTAAGTAGATTCTCTCATCGAGCTTTTCCAATAGTAATAAGGCCGGCTTATCCCAATTATTCCAATCTTTTAATGTAGATTTTGGTATATAAATATTTTGTAAAGCATTCCCATCGTCTTTATTGAAAGTTATTGAAGATACAATTTTTAAATATGATTAATGTATTGTATAATTCCTAAGACCTTGTATAAAACGATGCAAAGGGTTTAAAGTAAAGTTTAGATTAACTTTATGTTGAAATGATTCATAGAGCAGAGTATCTTTTTTGATATAAGTTTCCAATGTTCTCCTACTATAATCAACTACTGAAAAAACTGAAGATAAATAATTGATTAAAGATTTAACAATTTTAATTTGAGTCTTTCTTCTAATCTTTGAATTACTATTTAAACATATTGTCTTGTTATTTTCAAGTGAGTTATGAAATTGAACAATATTATACACCTCATTAAAATTTTCTTTTAAAAGAGAAATCCTAAGCCGATTTTCTTTAATAAGCATATAAAAATCATAAGATGATGTTTCTTTAAACTTTTCATATTTATTTATAAAATTAAAAATCTCTCTCCTCATTATCTGTGTAATTTTAACCTTACCAAATCCTTACATTCACCTCACCCGTACAACTCCCCCGCCACTATACGAATGATATTCGGCGTTATACATAGCATCAGCACCAACAGGCCCCATTTGAAAAGTGCCCGGTGAGACGGCCCGCACTTGGTAGTAAAAGTATTTCGGTTTGGCGGTAGCCGTGGTGTAAATATTAATGCGGTCATCGCGAATATCGGTGTGGTCGGGTACCGATACGTCTTTGGCCCAGGCCAGCTCCCGTTCTGAAGTCAGGCGCGGGTTTTCGATTTCGAAACCGGCGGGTAGTAAATCGGTAATAGCTACGTTGGGGATATTGCGGCTATCCTGAGTTTGCAAAGCAATGCGCACCACTATTAAATCGTTCTGGCGGAAAATATTTCGGGTAATTTGGTTGCCGTTGCGGTCGAAGAACGTTTTGCGTACTTGCAGGAAACTATCTTCTTCTTTGGTAGTACCGCTTTGAGGAATGCCCTCCACCTCCCAGAAATAATACAACGTACCTTGCCCCGTAGTGCGAATAGAGGTATTATCGCGATTTAGTTTATTGGTAAGCGTAACATCTTTGCCAGTAAAAGTGCCGATAACTTTTCCATTCTGGTAAATTTTAGCTGTTACATTTCCCTCGCCCCGTCGTGCTATTTTACCTAATGCCAATAAGGCAAAGGCGCGTTCCTGGGTATTAAACCAGCGGTTAGAACGTAATTCACCAGACAAGTGCCGGGCCAGTATGCCTACCTGCGGATTATCCGGATCCGCTTCAATTAAACCGTTTAAAGCCAGTGCACGATCACGCAATGCCGAGTAAAAACTACCATTTAAAGCGCGTTCCGATGTTTGACCGCTAAAATTGGCCGGTAAAAGTTGCGTAAAACTTTCACGGTTGCCGCTTAGGGCAAAAGTGCTGGCCAGCACGTATTTTTCGTCGAGAGCAAGTAAATCCGGCTTGGATTTGTAATAGTTCATGGTGGCCCAATCGGTTTTACCCGCCACGCTGAGTACGTAAAGCGAATAGGTAATTTCGTGCGCCGCGATAAATTTGCTTTGCAATTGGCGTTTGGTATCGTAGAACCGGTATTCTTCCATGGCCCGGCCTTTTACTTTGCGTTGTAAATAAATTAACACTTTATCCAGTACGGCGGCATTTACCGGGTAACCGGCTTTGCGGGCTTCGAGCAGGAAGTGGGTAGCGTAAGCACTCGTCCACCAATGGGTTTCGGCTTCGCCGGGCCAGTAGGTAAAGCCACCGTCGTATTGCTGCATGCCTTCCATTTTGGTAATGGCTTCCTGCACCAGGTAGTTGGGGTTGAATGTCCGGGTTTTCCGATCCTGGTTTAAAACCCGGGCCAAATCAGAATAATACAACAGGGGGAAAGCCGTAGAAACGGTTTGCTCCAGGCAACCATACGGGTATTGCAGCAAATACGTAATATCGTCGGTAAACTCGGCTACCGGTGATTTACTGATAACCAGCCGCGAAGCCAAAGAGGCCAGTAAAAAATCGTGGGTAGGTTTAATATCGGCGGTAGCGCTCCCTTTTAAAGAACCGGAACTAGTAATTTTAGTTAAAGAGGCCGGTGGCCGGATGGTAATATCGGTGCGGTTGCTAAACGACTCACCCAAGGCCTTTACGTTTACCGTAACGGAAGCCTGACCAATAGCAGGTGCCGCTACTACTTTATACACGACCATTGACTCTTTATTTGCTCCCAGGGTAGCCGTTGAAGTGGTGGTTCCAACCACCCGAAGAGATCCGGTTACGGCTAAGGCAGTGCTCGCAGCCGTAGCTTTAGCGGTCGTATTGCTTAAAGTAACCGGCACCAAAATCGTATCTTTCGGACTCACAAACCGCGGCAAAGCCGTACTGATAACTACCGGGTCCGCCACGCGCATTATTTTATCTGCCGAGCCAAAAGCATTTTCTTTATAGGCCACCGCCATCACCCGCAACGAACCCGAGAACTGCGGTATATTTACTTTAATGGTGGCTTCGCCGTTAGAACCAGTTTTTAAATGACCACTCCACTGGGCTACCAGTTTTACCCTTTTGGAAGTAAGCGGATTAATGCGTTTTTCCAGATCATAGCCATCTCCCCCAAAACTGGAACGTTTACCTGTTAGCTCCGGAAACAAAAATGGGTACAAATCATAGGCATTTACTTCGAGGGCCCGCTTCTGGTAGAAGAACCCGTAAGGATCGGGGGTTTGGTAATCTTTTAACTGCAAAATACCTTCGTCTACCACGGCCAGCGTTACTTCGGCATTAGGAGCAGTACGTACTTTTATTTCTTGTGTGCGCTGCGAACGGGAAGTTTCGGCGGCAGTAATGGCTACGTCGAGCTTGGTGCTTTTTTTGGTAACAGTTACCGGCATAAACCCGCGGGCCACGGTAAGCGGCAAGCTATTATCTTTTACCGGCCGCAGGGCCGTGGCGGTAATGTACAGGGTAGGTAAATAATTTTCTTTGATGGGCAACGTGAGCGAAGCGGCTTTTTTATCGGTTTGTAAATAATAGTAGCTTAGTACTTTGTCGCGCTCCACGGTTACCAGAATTTTACCGGCAAACGGGGCCTTAAACAAAACCTTGGCTTCGTCGCCTACTTCGTACGTAGGTTTATCCAAGGTAATATCTATTTCCCCTTCGTTGTTTACTTCAAAGGAAGTACTCTCGGTATCACCGAAACCATAGGCGTAAAATTCCTGGGCTACGAAATTGCTAGCACCCGGCCGCATTATCCGGATTTCGTAATCGCCAGAGGCTACGGGCGTAAACTCAAACGGGGCGCCCCCAGCCGGAATAGAAATGGTGCGGCTGTTCACGATGCTTTCTTTGCGCTGCGATTTATAATTATAAGCCGCATCCGGCGAACGCTCAATCACCGATTCGTACGTAAACCGCACCAGTTGCACGGTAGCCTGAGCGGCTATGGCTTGACCCGTTTTATCTACCGCGATCAGCGGAATGCGCAAGGGTTGCCGGGTACTCACGTATTCCTCAAAATTACGCATGCCGTAAAATACAGGTTGGGTACTTACTTCAAATTTAGATAGGCGGTTAACCGGGCGATCCGTTTCGTCAAAAACTGTGGTGTATACCGATCCATCCAGTAATCCAATATCTCGATAATCGGCTAAAGTAAAGCTTTCCTGCCCTTCGCCCTGCGCATTAGTCTGTCCCTGCCGCACGCTGTTCTGAATTTCTACGGAGCCGGACGTAACTAAATCAAAAATGTACTCGGGGTACTTTTTGGCTTCGAAAACTTTCTTTTTCAGGCTGAGCTGCATTTCGTAATTACGCCCCGCCGCCGGCGGACCAAATAAGTTTAACGCGGTAAACTTCGTAACTACACTCTCGCCCGCATTATAACTGGGTTTGTTTAAAGCGGCCGTTACTTTTAAACGGTCCGGAATAAATTCTTCTACGCCAATTTTTTTGGAATTAAGGAGCACCTCGTTGCCCGAATAAACTTCTACGGTATAGGTACCGGTTACGGCGGCAGCAGGCAAAATAAAGCTGGATTCAGCGGCCCCACTCTGGTTAAGTTTGGCTTTGGCACTGCGGTATTCTTTGCCATTGGGCAACAATAATTTTAATTTTATGGGCAAGCCCGCCACAGTTTTCCAGGTGGGCGTACGTACTACGGTGTTCAGGTGGATTACGTCGCCGGGGCGGTACAAGTCCCGGTCGCCGTAAATAAAAGCATCGTAGGGAATATCGTTCAGGCGCTTGCCGCCTACCTCGAACCGGGAAGTGTTTACCTGGGTTTGGCTGTATGGTAAATACGTAAAATCCTGACCTAACCGGGCGGTAACTAATCCTAATTTAAAATCCGGGGCTTGTTTATCAATGTTCGCGAACCGTACCACGCCATCTTTATCGGTGGTTCCTTTATAAATCACCTGGTTACTGGTGCTGATAAACCGGACTTCCACCCCCGACTGCACTTTAGCTTCCCGGATGGAATTGGCAAATACAATCACATCATTCTTACCTTGTTTCGCAATTAAACCAATATCCGAAACTGAAATCAATTTAGAATCGCGCAGCCATTTTTGTTCGGTACTAGTTACCGTGAGCACGTACAAGCCTTTAAATTCACTGTCAAAATCCAGATCGTCGAGGTTTAGGTTGAGCAAGTAGGAATTGCCTTGTTTGCGCAGGTTGTTGGTTTCGTACTCGCGTTCAAAAATTGTAGTGCCGTTGGTTTCGTTTACCGGGTAGGAGCTGCTGGAATAATATTCATCGGCGGCTTCGTCGTACTCGCCTTCGTACATTTTTCCTTCCTGTAGAGCCCGTAAGATATTGTTTTCGTATATTTTGCCAATGCTGACCTTAAAACGGGGAATTTTATTTATGTTAAGGGCAATGTTGCGCGCACCCTGGCTGCTGAGGTACACGCTGCGGGTATTGGCAAAGGCAATACCGGGCCGCACCGAAGCAAATGAAATTGGGTGAACGTATTCCTGACCCAGCTTCGCTCCTTCCAAGCCGGTTAAATTTTTAGAAATTACTAAATCGTAGGTAGTTTGCTGGGGTAAGTTGCCTTGCAGCACAAAGCCGCCTTCCATTTCTTCTACGGTAAACGCATATTCTGGCCGCAACTTTACTAGTTCGCGCAGGTTCTCGGTTTGCACGGGTTGGGTGGTAGCCACGTAAATTTGTTCTTCTCCGTTTTCTACACCAGTAGTTACCTCCGATACTTGTAAGAGTTGCCGGTTAGGTAAAACCACTTCTTTTTCGATTAGTTTGTTCGTGCGGTACTGGCTACCGGGAGTAATTAAACCGGGCTTTACCTGAATGCGCAAAGGCTGGGTACTATTCTTTAATTGCTTTACCCGCAAGGAGATATAATCCGGGCTGCTGTTTACCAATTCTACCGGCACGGGCGCGGTGCTGGGCCCTTGAGACACTTGTAAATAGTTGCGCAAGGCGGCATAGGTAACCGGGTAATTAAAGGCTACTCGCACTCGGGCTTCTAACTGGTCCGGAGAACTTGCGGAACGTCCCCAGAAAGCTTGCGCTTCGGGTAAGTCCAGGTAAGGCGTATGGAATCGGATAGTCTGGCCGCTGGTTATGCTGTATTTTTTGGGACTATGCTTTAGTAATTCGTCGGTTAATTCCGCCTGAAAGTCGGTGCTGGGAGCAAAAGATTGCAGCGGCGAAAATACCAGCTCGTTCGGAGCCGTCCATTTAAAACGCCCCTTTATTTTTGGAGTAAAGTTCAGGTAGTTTACCGTATCCCATTTTTGCAGAATGGCAGGAGGAGCCAATTCTTTATCAAAAGTAAATACAAGGTTCTGCTCCTGCTCAATTTGCTCTTCAAAGTTTTTACTTTCCAACCGGAGTTCGTTGCGGTTGCCCCGGCAACTAACGAGTAAGCACAACACAACCAGAAACCAAACCGGAAAGGCGTGGGTACCACGAAAATAGAACGGAAATTTCATAGATAGGCGGAGAAAAAGAGTTTGGTAAACGGCAGCGGAAACTTACAAAATTGTTAATTACTCTAACGTGAATACCACATATTTTATTTAGGTAATATTCTATTCTCCATTAAAATTAATTTCCTCTCATCAGTAAAGCCGAATTTTTAAATTTTTTCATTTATGAAACATGGGAAATTAAAGGAAACACCCTTTAAAATTTTAAAAATTTACCTGGCAGTTACTTTTTATTTTAAGTTGAGCCATTCGGGCAACTTCCTATTGGATAATTCTTTATATTTAATGCTGTTTACTTTGGGGGTTCGGCCTGGGAGCTGATCGTTATTGTTTTTAGGGTTTATTTTAAAAATTCGGTTTTTTATGATAAGAACTTACCTGGTTGCCTGTCTGCTATTTTTCGCTACTGTTTTAAGTTTCGCTCAAACTACGGCCACTACCAAAAAAACTACGCTCTCCGCGCCGAAGAATAAAGACATGCTGCGCGTGGTAAATGCTTTTTTAAATTCCTTAGCCCCAGAGCAACGCCAAAAAGCTACATTCCCTTTCGGCGACGAAGAACGGTTTAACTGGCATTTCGTACCCCGCGATCGCAAAGGAGTACCCTTGAAAGAAATGACGGCTGATCAACAGAAAATGGCCATGGCCATCGTGCAAACTGCCCTCAGCAACCAAGGTTACCAGAAAGCAAAAGCCATTATGGAACTGGAAGTGATTTTAAAAGCCCTGGAAAAACAACCCGCCGAAAGCACCTACCGCGATCCGGGTAAATACTATTTTTCAGTTTTTGGTCAACCATCGGCGCAGGAACCTTGGGGTTGCCGCATCGAAGGCCATCATTTGTCTTTGAATTTTACGTCCACCACCGGTGCCCTTGTCGCAGAAACTCCGGCTTTTATGGGTTCTAACCCAGCCATTGTTCCAGAGGGTCCGGAGAAAGGCAAACAAATTTTAAAAGAAGAAGCTAACCTGGGTTTTACATTAGTGCAATCCTTTACTCCGGAACAGCTTAAAAAATCCTTAATTAACGAAGTAGCTCCTAACGACATTGTTACCAGTAATAAACGAAAAGCCCTCCTGGAGAAACCCGAAGGAATTTTATATTCAGAAATGACGGCCAAACAGCAACAACAATTTAAAGATTTACTAAATGTTTATTTAAATAAGTACAACCCTGAACTAGCCGGTGATTTACGAGCGAAAGTAGAAAAAGCGGGATTAGCCAAAACGTATTTTGCCTGGGCCGGCAGCCAAACCCAGGAAATTGGCAAAGCCCATTACTACCGCATCCATAACCCGGTACTGCTGATTGAATACGACAACTCACAGAACAATGCCAACCACGTGCATACCGTAGTGCGCGACTTGACGAACGATTTCGGCGAAGATGCTTTACAGGCTCATTACCAGAAGCATCCACATGAATAAATTTTTAAAAAAGTTAAATTTTCATCTAGTATAGCCCAACAGGCTTTTCTAGATTGGTCGTTTTACCGGATTAAGCAATCCTTTCGACAATGCACCAATCATAAAAAAGACAGGCATTTTTAAATTTTATCCTTTATTCTTCATTCTCCCTTAAGTTTTATTCCGAAAAAGCCATACCAAAACCGGTTTGTAGGTGTTCTTTTCTTTTCCTGATTAAATCATATCTAAAAGGCTAGTTCCACGTATTTGAGTACGATTCGGTTTACAGGTAACCGAAATAGTAATAATTATTTTCTACTTTAAAAATCAAATGACTCAATCGGAACCCTTTTATAAGAAAAGCACGCTTATTCTGCTCGGTATTATACTTTTTGTGTACGTGCTGTACATTCTGGCCGATGTGCTGGTACCCATTGCTTTTTCGGTGTTGCTGGCTATTCTGCTAAATCCTTTGTATTCCCGGTTAATCCGCCTCCGGGTTCCTAAAGTACTGGCTATTACCCTAACTTTATTAATTGCCATTATTGCACTGGCTGGTTTATTGTACTTTTTATCTTCGCAAATTGCGCAGTTCAGCGATATGGCCCCAGTTCTAAAAGAAAAGTTCAGCGAGATTCTCACCAACTTACAAACCTGGGTACAACGCACATTTGGCATTACCCTCGAAAAACAACTTCAACTACTACGCGAAACTGCCAGCAGCGGCAAAGCTTTAGCCGGACAAACAGTATCCAGCGTAATGGGCATTTTCGGGATATTATTTTTGATTCCGGTGTATGTTTTCTTGTTCTTGTTTTACAAGCCTTTAATTTTAAATTTTATATTCGAAGCCTTCTCCCGCGAAAATACCGGGCCAATTGCCGACATTTTGCAGGAAACTAAAACGGCTATTCAGAGTTACATTGTGGGGTTATTAATTGAAGCTTCTATTGTGGCTGTGCTTAACTCCATTGCCTTAACCGCGCTGGGCGTAAAGTATGGTATTTTACTAGGGGTAATCGGTGCTATTCTTAATTTAATTCCATACGTCGGGGGTATTATTGCCATTATTTTACCGGTGCTTATGGCCACCTTAACCAAAGACGGGTATACAACGCAATTGTTAATTGTTGGCGCTTACGCCTTAATCCAATTCATCGACAACAACATATTAGTGCCGCGCATTGTATCCTCTAAAGTTAAAATTAACGCATTGGCTTCTATTCTGGCTGTTTTATTTGGCGGCGCTCTATGGGGCTTTTCGGGGATGTTTTTATCAATTCCGTTCGTGGCGGTTTTAAAGATTGTTTTCGACCGCATTGATTCCCTGAAACCTTGGGGCAAGTTACTTGGCGACCAAATTCCGGATTATTACGGCACCATGCAGGCGAAAACGCAAAAAAATTTAAAAACGCCGCAAAAAGTAGAAGAGCAAAAATCCTGATAAAATGTAGATGCTTTGTTTTACCAAATTGTGGCTGTATTAATTTTTTAAATTTTTGGGTAATTTAGAACAAGACAAACCTAAAATCTAAATATTCAGGCATATACCAGCCGTTGCAAGATTAACTTGTTCTGACTGGTTAAAGAAACAAAAAGGTAGTTTTAATCTGTTTACAAGATTAGAACTACCTTTTTGGCGTTTTAATAAGTGAGCAATAAAAGTAAATCCGTTGATTGGCATTTTGCTACTTGTTTAGATTTACTTTACTCCTTAGTTTTAAGGAAATACAAGAGCCTGGGTTTAGTTTACTCCGGGCAAAACTTACGTATAAACTTTCCAGAAAGGGTTAATAAAAAATGCTAAGTAACCGTGGAATATAAAGATTATTACAAAATTCTGGAGGTAGATAAAAAAGCCTCGAAAGAAGAAATAAAAAAGCAGTACAAAAAACTGGCGCGCAAGTACCACCCCGATGTGAACCCCGGGAACAAAGAGGCCGAAGAAAAATTTAAAGCCATCAACGAAGCCCACGAGGTATTGTCGGATGAGGATAAACGGCAAAAATACGATACCCTCGGAGCCGATTGGCAACGCTATCAGCAAACGGGTGGCCGCACCGGTGGTTTTGATTGGGCGCAATACGCACAAGGCGCAAACGCGGGCGGAGGCCGTTATACTTACCAAACCGAAGACGAAGGCAGCGATTTCTCCGATTTTTTCAGTTCTATTTTTGGTGAAAGAAGAGGTAGTGGGCGTCGGGGCAGCATGCGCTCCAAGGGGCAAGATTATTCTGCGGAACTAACCGTGTTTATGGAAGAAGCGTTTCACGGGGTAAAAAAAACCTTTACGCTGCATGATAAAAGCTTGCGGATTAACATAAAACCCGGCGTAGAAGATGGTCAGGTAATCCGGTTAAAAGGCAACGGCGGGCCCGGTCGCAACGGCAGCGAACCCGGTGATTTATACATTACTTTACGCGTTCCTCCGGATCCTCGTTTTACCCGGCAAGGCAACGATATTTACCTGGACGCTCAGGTGCCCGTTTACCGGGCAGCGCTGGGAGGTGATTTTTTTGTGGACACGCTGGATGGGCAGTTAAAACTTAAAATTAAACCCGAAACCAAAAATGGCACCTTGCTGCGCTTAAAAGGCAAAGGGTTTCCGGTTTATAACCAGCCGGACCAATCCGGTGATTTGTACGTAAAAGTGGTACTGCAATTACCCGAAGCGCTCACGGACAAAGAAAAAGAATTGTTTCAACAGCTCGCCCAGTTGCGTAACGACAAATAACACTGCGTATTTACTGATTTTTAATTTTTTATTAACCTTCAGATTTAAAAGTAGTACCTGGTTATTAGTAAATAATTAAAATTATGAACTACATCGCCATTGAAGAATTTTGCCGGCATTACGGCGTAGAATTACGCCTGATTCAGGAATTTGCCGACTTTGGTTTGGTGCGGTTACAAACCAGCGAAGCAGGCCCCACCGTAGCGGCATCAGAAGTAAAGCAACTGGAGCGTATGTTACGGCTGGCCCTGGATCTGGATTTGAACCCGGAAGGTATTGATGTAATTTTAAACATGCGCCAGGAAATGCAACGCCTGCGTCGTAAAACTCAAAAACTGGAAAATCGCCTGCGCCAACTGGAACAAGAACGTTACTGGAATTTAATCCAAGGTCCGCAAAGCCGGGGGCACATTGTTGATTTAGGGGAATAAAGCTACTTAACAGCTTTACCGGGGCATTTGCTTTTATTTACCTGCCAGCAAACCTGGTTTCTTAGCTAATAATTAGAGCGGTTTTATCTACTGCAAGATAGAAAAGTTGCTGTTTTTTTTCTTAAAACACAATCTTTATCTGGAGTAAAGCAACCCGACTACAGTTCTTACTCCGGCTTGCCTTCACGGATCAGCTATATTATTTACCAACGCCAGATTCAGATACAACCCGGATGTTATTTACATTTCTACACCCAGGGCGTATTCCTGCAAATAAGCATACCGCTCCGTCAGTTTTCCGTTTTGCGCTATGGTAGCCCGGGCCAGAATACCTTCCGGATCATTGTTTACTAAATGCGGAAAAACTTCGTCGATAAGTTGGCGGCCAAAATCGCGGGAAGCGCTACGGGGTAACTCGCAAGGCAAATTATCCACGGCCATTACGGTAATATTTTCCGGGCGACTAAATGCCGGGTCCAGTTGTTGGGTAAATGGATTGTAATCGTACACCGGATCCGGAATACTGCTCGCCCGTTTGGTACAGGGTAAAGAACCATCTACATCGCAAGTAACATCGGCAATGGTAGTAATTTTAAAATCTGGCCGTTGCATGTCTTCTGAGGTAAATAACTTAGGAGCAGCGGGATTCCAGTAAGCGCCCGCCATTAACACATCGGTAACCGGAATAAATTTTTCAAAAGTAGATTCGTATTCGTGCGGGTTCCGGTAAAAATCTGCGTTATCCCACACGCGGCCATCGCGGCGGCGGTTATAATCCGAGGAATGTAATTGCGCATAAACTGGTTCGGTAAAAGAATGATACAAGTAATCGTACACGCTCACCTTCCGGATGCCCATTTTATCGAGCACTTCCATAATGCCCTGCGCTACCCTTCCGCCCCCCGTAACCGCAATTTTAATCGGCGGCAAGGCTTTTACCTTAAAGTATTCTTCTTCCATATCCTCAATATCCAAACACTGGTGCGCCGGATGCAAGTCAAATAATTTAGATTTTTTGCCGTAGGTCATGATGCCGTTGTAAGCGCCCACAATACCAGCGTAACGTCCAAAAGCAACAGTGCGCTCGCCTTTAATATTGGTAAGCGTTTCGTAATCAATCAGGGTTATGTTCTTTTCCAGAATGGCTTGCAACAAGGGCTGATTATGGGGTTGTTTTTTAATAGTATGCGAAAAGAAAAAGTACGTTTTATTAAATAATAAATCCGGAATAGGTACTTCTTTCACCCCCATTAAAACGTCGCATTCCGATAAATCTTCCTGCACCCGAATATTTAAATCGCGGTATTCCTGGTCGGAGTAGCTCCGGATGGCGCTGGGCTGTACTATAATCTCCAGTTCCGGAAATACAGAAACGGCTTCCTGGCATTTTAAGGGCGTTAAGGGTACGCGTTTATCGGGCGGAATTTTTCCTTCGCGGATAATTCCTACAACTAGTTTTTTCATTTTGGGCGAATAGGCTTGTGTTTTCTAAAATACGAAATATTCTGCATTCTATTTCTTTGGTCTCTCAGGTTGGCAGCTCGCGGAAATAAGCTAATGGAATGTAGCTTAGTTGCCGGAATAAGAGTATTTTTGCGGCACCATAATAACCGAACTTTTTAAGCAAAAGAAGTCGTTTAAAAAGTAGCATCTGATTACTTCTAAAAAACAGCTATGTTGATAAAAACCAAGCCCGCCGATATTTTTAAGGAACGTCACAATGGTCCGGTAAAGCAATCCATACAGGATATGTTACAAACCATTGAGGTAAATTCCTTGGATCAGCTGATTGATGAAACCGTTCCGGCGGCAATCCGCTTGAAAAAACCTTTAAATATACCTAGTGCATTAACCGAACGTGATTTTTTAAAAAAATTCGGAACCATCGCTAAAAGAAACAAAGTATTTCGTTCGTACATTGGTTTAGGTTACCACGATACGGTACTGCCGCCGGTTATTCAGCGCAATATTTTTGAAAATCCGGGTTGGTACACCGCCTATACTCCCTACCAGGCCGAAATTGCCCAGGGTCGCTTAGAAGCCCTGATCAATTACCAGACCATGGTGATGGACTTAACGGCTATGGAAATTGCCAATGCTTCGTTGCTCGACGAAGCCACGGCCGCTGCCGAAGCCATGAACATGTTTTATGGTTTACGGAAGGGCACCCGCAAAAATGCAACCCGGTTCTTTGTGTCGGATCAGGTATTGCCGCAAACTCTTGATGTGTTAAAAACCCGCGCTACTCCTTTGGGTTGGGAATTAGTTATTGGCGACCACCGCACCCTAGACTTAAACGACAACACCTTATTTGGCGCTTTAGTGCAATACCCAGCTGCTGATGGCGAACTGTTTGACTATTCTGAATTTATCTCTAACGCGCACCAGCAGGATATTTTAGTAGCTGTAGCCGCCGATTTATTAAGTTTAACCTTATTAACACCTCCCGGCGAAATGGGAGCCGATGCCGTAGTAGGCAACAGCCAGCGTTTTGGCGTACCCATGGGTTATGGTGGACCTCATGCCGGTTTCCTGGCTACCCGCGATGCTTACAAACGCTCTTTACCGGGCCGCATTATCGGCCAATCGGTAGATGTACACGGCAATAAAGCGTACCGGATGGCTTTGCAAACCCGCGAGCAACATATTCGCCGCGAGAAAGCTACTTCTAATATTTGTACAGCTCAGGTTTTATTAGCGGTAATAGCGGGGATGTATGCCGTGTACCACGGGCCACGCCGCTTAAAATACATTGCCCTGAACATTCATTTACTAACCCAACTGCTGGAACAAGGCTTAACGGAACTTGGCTTAGAGCAAGTAAATGAAAACTACTTTGATACTTTAAAAATTAAAGTTGAAAGCGCCGAATTAAAAACTGCCATTCGTCGGGAAGCCGAAGCGGCCGAAATAAACTTCCGGTATTTTGCCGACAATTTTATTGGTATTTCCTTAAACGAAAACACTGATTTAAACGATTTAAAAGATATTCTGGCAGTATTTACCAAGGTAATGAATCAACAAACTTCGGTAAATAACCTGACTGAGTTGCCCCACGAAACAGATATAACCTGGCCGGAAAACTTGGTACGTACCAGCCCTTTCCTGCAGCACGATATATTTAACCAGCACCACTCGGAACTGGAAATTTTGCGCTACATGAAATACTTGGAAAACAAAGATATTTCTTTAGTGCACAGCATGATTCCGCTGGGTTCTTGTACCATGAAATTAAATTCTACCGCCGAAATGTTGCCGGTAACCTGGCCGGAGATTGGCGGCTTGCACCCGTTTGTTCCCGCAGAACAGGCAGAAGGTTACAAACAAATATTTACCGACCTGGAAAGCTGGCTTTGTGAAATTACCGGTTTTGCGGGCATATCATTACAACCTAACTCGGGCGCTCAGGGCGAATACGCGGGTTTAATGGTAATCCGGGCCTACCATGAGGCACAAGGCCACCATCATCGTAATGTATCTCTCATTCCGTCTTCGGCGCACGGCACTAATCCGGCTTCCGCGGTAATGGCCGGTATGAAAGTAGTAATCGTAAAATGCGACGACCGGGGTAATATTGACGTAGCTGATCTGCGCGTCAAAGCCGAACAGCACCGGGATGATCTTTCTTGTTTAATGGTTACCTACCCTTCTACCCACGGCGTGTACGAAGAAAGTATTATTGAGATCTGTAATATTATTCATGAAAACGGGGGCCGCGTGTACATGGATGGCGCCAACATGAATGCCCAGGTAGGGTTAACCAGTCCGGCTACTATCGGCGCCGATGTGTGCCATTTAAACCTGCATAAAACTTTCTGTATTCCGCACGGGGGCGGCGGTCCGGGTGTTGGCCCAATTGGCGTGGTAGCCGATTTAGTGCCTTATTTACCGGGGCACGCGGTGGTAAAAACCGGTGGCGAGCAAGCCATCTCGGCAATATCGGCCGCTCCCTGGGGTTCGGCTAGTATTTTACCTATTTCTTACGCTTACATTGCCATGATGGGCGGCGAAGGATTAACCGAAGCTACCAAAATGGCTATTTTAAATGCCAATTACATTAAAGCCCGGCTGCAGGAACATTACCCGGTTTTATACACCGGCACTAATGGCCGTTGCGCCCACGAAATGATTCTGGATTGCCGGTCGTTTAAAAAAGTGGGTATTGAAGTGGAAGATATTGCCAAGCGATTAATGGATTACTGTTTTCATGCGCCTACAGTATCGTTTCCGGTAGCGGGTACTTTAATGGTAGAGCCTACCGAAAGCGAATCGAAAGAAGAAATTGACCGTTTCTGCGACGCCATGATTTCGATCCGGGCTGAGATCCGGGAAGTAGAAGAAGGTACCGCCGATCAGAAAAACAATGTTTTGAAAAACGCACCGCATTCCATGGCAATAGGTTTATCCGACAATTGGACTTACCCATACAGCCGCGAAAAAGCAGTATTTCCTTATGCGTTTGCCCGCACCCACAAAGTTTGGCCAACCGTAAGCCGCATCGATTCAGCGTACGGCGACCGGAATTTAATTTGCTCCTGCACTCCGCTGGAGGCCTATGCGCAACCGGAAGTTGCTCAAACGGCTACTGGCATTGACTAAATTTTAAAAAATTAAAAAAATCCCGCGAGGTAAACCGCGGGATTTATATTTATAACAGGCAATTCCTGTCAGGTTTCTGCCATACTGACAAATCTTCATTTTAGTATATTTAATCTGAGTAAGAAAGGCAAAACGTTTTCAACTAAATTTTATTATAAAACAGCTTAAACCGAATAATTTCTTGTAAAACACACAAGATAAAGAGGTAAATACCGTTTAAGTTTAAGCAAGGTTAATACTTAAAAAAATTACATAAATTGGTATTAAAATTGCCATGTTTATATCACCAACAATTAAAAATTATATAATTAAAGATGAAATTAGTTAAGTATATAAGCTTTATCATGTTACTTAGTTTGGTTTCGGCTTGTGCTCCTTACGTGAACGTAAGCACCGACTACGACCACTCCATTAATTTTCAAGAGTACAAATCATTTAATTGGTACACTAATAAAGCAGGTATAAAACGGGATTCTTTGCAATACGACACATTCTTTGATAAGCGCATGCAAAACGCCATTAAAGCTAATTTATCGCAACGCGGCATGGAATACTCTGACAGACCGGAGTTTTACGTGAACTATAATGTTAGTTTTGCTAACCAAACCACCGCCAATGCTGGTCCTTTCTATCCTTACGGCTACTATGGTGGCTACAGCCGGTTTAATAACTCCAGCCAGTATAAAGAAGGTACCATTATCGTGGATTTAATTGATGCGCGTAACAACCAATTATTATGGCGGGGTGTAGGCGAATCTGAAGTACGGAGCCGGAACATTCCGGAAGACAAAGTAATTGAGATTGTTAACAGCATTTTAAGCAAATTTCCACCAAAAAGATAAAGGTTAAGCTGTTTATCTAATGTAAAAGCCCGGTTTTATCCGGGCTTTTTTGTTTCATTTTTTAACGATAAAATTTATCCTAATTTCTGACGTAGCTCATAGGTAGTTAGAAGTTTTTTCACTAATCGTTCTGATTCACCAAAATTTAAAGTTTGGGCACCGTCGGAAGCAGCTTCTTCTGGCTTTTCGTGAATTTCATAAATAATGCCATCTGCCCCGGCCATTACGGCCGCTAAGGCCATTGGTTCAATATAATCCCGGATACCAATTCCGTGAGAAGGATCTACGATTACGGGTAGGTGGGTTTTATCTTTTAAAATTGGAACGGCGTTTAAATCCAAAGTATTACGGCTAGCGGTTTCGTAGGTGCGAATACCCCGTTCGCACAAAATTAGTTTTTCGTTACCGCCCGAGAACACATACTCCGCCGAATAGAGTAATTCATCAATCGTACCCGAAATACCCCGCTTAATTAATACGGGTTTATCTACTTTCCCCAGCTCATCCAGTAAATTGAAATTTTGCGTATTGCGGGCACCTACCTGAAAAATATCGGTAAAATCGTACATAGGGGCAATCTGCGACACCTGCATTACTTCGGTTATTATTTTTATACCGTGTTCCCGGCATTTAGCATAAAACATTTTCAAGCCTTCAATCCCTAATCCCCGAAAAGAATATGGCGAACTGCGAGGCTTGAAAACACCGCCACGCATTACCCGTACGTTATTGGCTACTAAATGCGCAATCGTTTTTTCTACTTGTTGTTCGGTTTCAATGGAACAAGGGCCAGCCATTAAAGTAAAATTACCTTGCTTTATCTCTACCCCATCCCCTAAATCAACTACCGATGGGTTTACCTTCCATTTCCGGGAAACCAGTTTATAATCGTCCGAAACAATGTGCAAGTCTTTGATACCCTGCATGTGGCCCAGGCTCCGGATATCGAATTCAGCTTTGCCAATCCCAATCAGGTAATCGCCGCGTTGCGTTTTTACCGGAGTGACTTTGTATTTAAAGCTTTTTATCTTTTCGATTATCGCCTTTCTTTCTGTATCAGCAATTTCGTTTTGTAGTTGGATGATCATGTTATTTAGTCGATAGTCCATAGTCCACGGTCGACAGATTATAAACTATAGACTATGCGGGTTTTTTAGATGAAAGATGTATTCTTAGTATTTTAAATTTTTCTCATATTAGAGAAAGCTGAAGAACTAAAATTGGTGACGTAATAAGTAAAATCTATTCGAAAGATTTATAACCGTCTTTCAGAAGGAACCTATTTAGCTACTTAGTTAAACAGGTCCCTTCTGAAGCACGGTATTTATACGTTCATTGCTCCAAGGTGAAGCTTTCATTACTCTACTGTGGACTGTCGACTATGGACCATCGACTAAAACCTAACTAAATATCTCTTCACCGGATTTTATTAAGTGAATAAAGTCGCGGATGTTTTCCTGTAAGCCGGTAGGTTGCTGAATAACTTTAATAAAGGCACTTCCTATAATGGCTCCTTCGGCGTATCGGCAGGCCAGGTCAAAAGATTTTTTATCAGAAATTCCAAAGCCAATTAGCTTAGGATTTTTTAAATTCATTTGCTTGATGCGCTCAAAATAAGCTAATTGATTTTGGGTTCCGGCAACGGTATTCCCGGTAGTGCTGGCCGTTGAAACCATGTAAATAAAAGAATTGGTGAGCTCATCTATTTTGCGGATACGGGCTTCAGACGTTTGTGGGGTAATCAGGAAAATAGCACTTAAATTATACTTCCCGAAAATAGCCTGGTATTCTTCTTCGTATTCTACTAAAGGCATATCCGGAATTATCAAACCATCTACCCCTACTCTGGCAGCTTCTCGGCAAAAATTCTCGAATCCGTATTGTAGCACTGGGTTTAAGTAACCCATTAATATAATTGGCAAAGTAACAGTATCGCGTACATCGTTTAACTGCTCAAACAGCTTCTTAATGGACATGCCGTTACGCAAAGCCACAGTATTACTTTGCTGAATGGTAGGACCATCAGCCAGCGGATCTGAATACGGCATACCAATTTCAACTAAATCAGCGCCGGCATCTTGCAAGGTTTTCAAAATAGTAGTAGTAGATCCTAACTCTGGGAAGCCAGCCGTAAAGTAAACGTTTAAATTAGGGGTACTGTGTCCTTTAAAAAGTTGGGCTATTTTATTTTCCATCTTGCTCGTCGAGGTAATTAATTATGGTTTGCAAATCTTTGTCGCCACGACCCGAGAGGTTTAACACTACAATATCATCGGGTTTTGGCTGCATGTAATGCAAGGCAGCAATGGCGTGCGCCGATTCAATGGCTGGAATAATACCTTCCAGACGGCTGCAAAGTACCACACCTTGCATGGCTTCTTCGTCGGTGATTGCGTAGAATTTGGCACGGCCACTATCATACAAATGGGCGTGCATCGGCCCAATACCTGGATAATCTAACCCCGCCGATATAGAATGTGGTTCCACAATCTGACCGTCTTCGGTTTGCATTAACAAGGTTTTACTGCCATGAATAATACCCAAAGAACCCAAAACCGATGTAGCTGCTGATAATCCGGAATTTACGCCGTGACCTGCCGCCTCAACCGCCACTAAATTTACGGCTGGTTCATTTAAATAATGGTAAAAAGCACCCGCCGCATTACTACCGCCGCCCACGCAAGCCACCACATAAGTAGGAAACTCGGTACCTTCTTTAAAAAGTAATTGTTGGCGTACTTCGGCGCTGATTACCGCCTGAAAACGCGCTACCATATCGGGGTACGGGTGCGGACCTACTACCGAACCAATAATATAATGCGTGTCCTCAGGGTTACTAATCCAGTCGCGAATGGCTTCATTGGTAGCATCTTTTAATGTTTGGCTGCCCGAAGTTACCGGTACCACCTTGGCGCCTAGTAATTTCATGCGGGCTACATTTGGCTTCTGGCGTTCGGTATCTATCTGGCCCATGTACACAATACACTCCAGACCGGCCAAGGCACAAACCGTAGCCGTGGCTACCCCGTGCTGACCTGCACCGGTTTCGGCAATTATACGCTTTTTGCCCAAGCGTTTAGCCAACAAAATTTGACCGACCGTATTGTTAATTTTATGCGCGCCAGTGTGGGCTAAATCTTCGCGCTTCAGGTAAATTTTAGTATTAAATTTTTCGGAAAGCCGCTTAGCAAAGTATAAAGGGGTGGGCCGCCCAACGTAATCACGCAACAGCTCATCTAGTTCTTCCTGAAAACTGGGTTCGTAGATAATATCCAGGTATTTCTGGCGAAGTTCTTCTACGTTGGGATACAACATTTCCGGAATGTAAGCCCCACCGAACTTACCATAATACCCACGTTCATCAACAGAATAGTTCATATATTTTTAGTTACAAATTACAGGTTACAAGTTGCAGGTTTGAAATCAAGTTAAAGGTTAAAAGGTTTTAAAATTGGAAAGTTGATCTTGGTTCTTTGATAATAGTTTTAAAATAAAACCTGTTTTCTGGTCATTCAGAAAGAACCTATTTGGCTACGAAGCGCAATACTTCATCCTTACAAATTGCTTAACTTACTTTATTCCTTCCATCATTCCTTTATTACAAACCAACAATATTCTTTAAAGCAAATTCTATTTATTCTCGAAATGCGGTAAGCATTTGCTTTACTTTCGAGATATCTTTTAAGCCGGGTTCTAGTTCAAACCGGCTGTTTATATCTATGCCCCGTAGCAGGGGCCATCGACCTGCTTTAATTGCTGGCGCATGATCTAAATCAAGGCCGCCACTCAGAAAAAAAGGAGTTTGGAAACAGTAATTGTTCAACACTTCCCAGTTAAACGTCTGGCCGTTGCCACCGTACTGGGGGCCTTTGGTATCGAATAAATAATAATTGCAGGTGCCTTCGTAAGCTTCTAAAACTGTAAAATCAAAATCATCGCTTAAAGCAAAAGCTTTTAAAACCAGAAGCCCGGATTGACGCACTTTTGCGCATAAGGTAGGAGTTTCATTGCCGTGTAACTGTACTGCCTGCAATTCAAATTTTTCGGCAGTAGCTAAAATAGTAGTCAACAATTCGTTTACAAATACACCCACTTTCTGCACCGTTGCAGGTAATTGTTTCAGGGCTTTTGCTTGCAGTTTCTCTCCGGCAAAACGGGAGGATTTGGAGTAGAATATAAAGCCGATTAAATCTGGTTGAAGCGTTACTAATTCATTTATATTTTCCGGTTCCCGCATTCCACATACTTTTACCTGTAAAGCGTTGGACGGACTTGTTAGGGAAGTGGAAAAATGCGGAACAGTCATCATTAATAAGCTATTAAGCAAAAATTGGTTTATCGGTTTTTAATGTTTCAATAAACGAGGCCAGAGCTTTTTCTGGCCGGCTGGTTTTCATAAATGCTTCGCCCATTAAGAAACCACGGTAGCCGTAAGTACGCAAATCCAAAATAGTTTCGGCTTTACTAATACCACTTTCCGAAACTTTTACGAATTTATCCGGAATAAGGGCGGCCAGTTCTTTAGAAGTGTTAATGCTAACCGAAAAGTCTTTTAAGTTACGATTATTTACACCAATGGCATCTACCTGGTCCGTTAGAGTTCTTTCTAATTCTTCGCGGTCGTGTACTTCTAACAAAATTTCTAAGCCCAGAGATTTAGCAAAAGCCGCTAGTTTATTTACTTCGTCGGCTTGTAAAATACCGGCAATTAATAAAATTACGTCGGCTCCAATGGATTTCGCTTCAATGATCTGGTATTCGTCAATAATAAAATCTTTCCGCAGAATGGGACAAAAATTAAATTTCCGGGCAATTTTTAAATCATCGTTTTTACCGCCAAAAAACTGGGCATCGGTAAGCACAGATAAGGCCGAAGCGCCCGCCTGCATGTAACCAATAGTAGTACGCTCTACTGAAGCATGCGCATTTATAATGCCCAAGGAAGGAGATTTTCGCTTGAACTCGGCAATAATTCCATGTAAATCCTGGCGCAATAAATACTTCCTAAACGACACTGGTTGCGTTTCGAAGTAAATAGTTTGCTCCAGTAATTTTACCGGATATAATGCCTTCCGTTCGGCTACTTCCTGCCGCTTGAAAGCAGTAATTTGTTCGAGTATGTTCATGTTGTAGTCGATAGTCCATGGTCCATAGTCCACGGTTTATTTTTTTAGGCTATTTAGCTTCCCTCCTAAGCTAAGCAGGAGCAGGAATTTCTAATTTTTTGAATTAACGTAGTTCCTAATGCTCCCCTACCCTCTCACATGGGCTTTTCTACAGCTTTGCTAAGATATTATTATGATTTTTAATTTAAATTTAAAGTTAACATCTAATATTCTTTGTCTAATATCTAGTAGTATCTACCGTCTAATATCTAACTAATCTATCAGCAATTTAAATGATGCCAGGGCTTTACCAGAATCCAATGATTCACGGGCAACGGCTACGGCTTCGTCTATGGAAAAGTTTTTGTTCATTAAGTACAAACCCATAGCAGCATTCGCCACTACGGCATTGGTTTGCGCTGCTGTACCTCGACCTTCCAAAACATCTACAAAAATTTTTGCCGATTCTTCTACCGTTGTGCCGCCTGCTAATTCTTCTTGTTTAACTTCGGTGAAGCCGATTTTCTGGGGGGAGAGAATTTGTTCGCCATTTTCGGTAACTACTTTAAACGGACCTGTGAGCGAAATTTCGTCATAGCCGTCTAAGGCGTGCACCACCATAAAATGCTTATCCGTCTGCTGGTACAAATAAGCGTACAAGCGTAGTAACTCCAGGTTAAAAACTCCTACCATCTGGTAATGTGGTATAGCCGGGTTTACCATAGGCCCTAACATGTTAAAGAACGTTTTTAAACCCAATTGCTTCCGGATAGGCCCAACGTGGCTCATGGCCGGGTGAAAAGCGGGAGCGTGCAAAAAGCAAATATTTGCTTCGTCGAGTTTCCGGCGCAGGTAATCGCTGTCGCTGGTAAACTGGTAACCAAAATGAGCCATTATGTTAGACGACCCACAAACGGATGATACCCCAAAATTGCCGTGTTTAGCAACTTTATACCCCGCCCCCGCTACCACAAACGAAGCCAGCGTAGAAATATTAAAGGTATCTTTGCCATCGCCGCCGGTGCCGCACATATCAATTACCTCGTGCGTACCTAAATTAGGCTTAATACAAAGCTCCAGTAGGGCATCCCGAAAACCTTCCAGCTCGTTTACGGTAATATTTCGCATCAGGAAAACGGTTAAAAACGCCGCCATTTCTGACTGGTTAAATTTTCCCTGGCCTAAATCTACTAAAACTTTGTAAGCAGCTTCTTTTGTGAGAGCTTTCTGCTCAAAAAGTTGTAATAATATCTCTTTCATATCCAGCTTTTCTTTGGCGTGATGGATCCTTTTAACCAGCTACGCATCATACTTTCGCCGTGCTCCGTTAAAATAGATTCCGGGTGAAACTGAACCCCTTTTACGTTATGAACCCGGTGCCGTAATGCCATAATCTGCCCATCCACATCTACAGCCGTAACTTCCAACTCTTTCGGCATTGTGGTTGGTACTACTACCCAGGAATGATACCGGCACACTTTAAATTCGGTGGGCAACCCCCGGAACATGGTTTCGTTTTTAGAAGTAATTTTAACGGAGGTAGCTACGCCGTGCATGGGCTCAGGTAAGTTATATAAACTGGCTCCAAATACTTCGCCAATGGCTTGGTGCCCTAAACAAACCCCCATAATCTTTTTAGTAGAAGCGTATTGTTTAATCACATCCATCATAATACCGGCTTCGGAAGGGACCCCTGGCCCCGGCGACAACAGAATACTATCGTACTCTTCAACATCTGCCACGCTTATTTTGTCGTTCCGGTACACGTCCAGGTTCATGCCATAGCCTAGCTTTTTCACTAGCTGTACCAGGTTGTAAGTGAATGAATCGTAATTATCTAAAACTAGTATTTTCATGATGTGGGTTGCGCGTTGCAGGTTACAAGTTGCAGGTTAAAAATTTTAATAATTAAATATTCTTAGTTTCTAGATTTTTTAAATATTTGATAAAAGCTGCCAATTACTGCGATAATTGAATAAGTTCATCGTATTTGTTTAGGTAATAAGCATCATCTAACGTTTTCAATTCTTTTAGAACATACAGCTGATTTCTTAGTTCCCCAGCTGACCCTTTCGCGTATTTTAGAAATCTAATAAATTCTGCATTGTTGTTAGAAATAGACATGGCCGCTCGTTGCATTTGGTCCCGGGTACCATAATCCGGTTTTATATTTCCTGTAGCATACAGCTTATAAACATCAATAGCAATGACAGTAACTTTTTGGTAAATTTCTAAATCCTCAAACCTTTCTACTCGCGCCATCTCAGAATCCTAAATTTAGAATTAACTTTTAACCTGAAACCTGCAACTTGTAAACTGCAACTAAATCCCCGCCGCTTTTTCCATGGCGGAGCGGAGTGCGGCCAGTTTGTGGTGTACTTCGTTAAGTTCGGATTCCGGGTTGGATTTGGCTACTACGCCGGCGCCGGCCTGGTAATGGAGACGGTTGCGGGTGCTCAAAAAAGACCGGATCATAATGGCGTGATTGAAATCGCCGTTAAAACCAATGTACCCAATGCAACCACCATAATATCCGCGGCGGGTGGGTTCCAATTCGTCAATAATGGTCATGGCGCGGTACTTGGGCGCACCAGATAAAGTACCCGCTGGGAAAGTATCGGCTACCATTAACATAGGAGCTACTTCTTTGGAGCGTTGGCTGGTTACTTTAGATACCAGATGGATAACGTGGGAATAATACTGTACTTCTTTAAAAACTTCTACCGCTACCTGGTCGCCGTGCCGGCCTAAATCGTTGCGGGCCAAATCTACCAGCATTACGTGCTCCGAATTTTCTTTCGGGTCGTCGTAGAGTTTACGCGCTAGTTCGGCATCAGAGTTATCGTTTCCTGTTCGGCGGAAAGTGCCGGCAATGGGGTAAATAGAAGCTTTGTTGCCCTTTAAAGTAATTTGAGCTTCCGGCGAAGAACCGAAAATTTTAAAATTGCCGTAATCGAAATAAAATAAATACGGCGACGGATTAATAGAACGTAAGGCCCGGTATACATTAAATTCATCGCCCTTAAAACCTTTCGAAAATTTCCGGGATAATACAATTTGAAAAACGTTGCCTAGTTTGCAATGTCGTTGCCCTTCTACTAAAACTTTCAGGAAATGGTCGTCGGTAAAGTTAGACGTTTCGTCGGGATCGGGGGTAAAAGTAAAAGCCGGAATATTTTTATTTTTAATTAAAGCTTCTAACTGTTCCAGACCTGGCCCGGTAGTATTTTCGTCGATGCTATGCTCGAAAATATACAGCTCGTTTTTAAACGGATCAACTACCACAATAAACCGGTATAACCGGTACAGAATTTCAGGTAATTCCGGGTAAGCGGTTTCTTTGGGTCTAAACTCAATGTCTTCGTAATAGGTTACGGCATCGTAGGTCATGTACCCGAACAAACCATTAGTAATAAAATTAAACGGGTTGCTCCGGATGAAAAAAGAATTAATAAATTCCTGCAAATGCTTAACGGCATCGCGCCGATCTTCCAGAGGAAATTGTTGTTCGGTACCATCCGGAAAGTATTGGCTGATTACCTGGTCTTTTAATTCAAAACCACCAATGGGATCGCAACAAATGTAAGAATAGCTGTTCTCGTTACCGTGGTAGTCCGAACTTTCGAGCATGATGCAGTTCGGGTACTTATCGCGTAGTTGTAAATAAATTCCAACGGGAGTAACCGTATCGGCAAGGAGTTGTTTATGCGTACTATACAGCTTATATTTATTCATTTTACTATTTTCGTTTTTCTCTGACAATTATTATGGATTTTGGTAAGGGCTAAAAACTTAGTAAGTGTAACCTGTTGTAAAGTTTACTTAGCCTTGCCAGTAATAATTTGTCCGGAAGAAGAAATAAAGTCTCATTGATTTATTAATTGTTTAGAATAAAGTCTTAAAAATAAAAAAGCCCAAGTGAACTTGGGCTTTTTATGCTATTTATAGCTGTATACAAACGTGCCGGTTCACTCTTTTAGGATTCTAAAAGGTGCCACCAGCCAGCAGTATAAAGTTGTTTCATCTTCATGATGCTGCAAATATAACATCCATAATTTTTGGTGCAACTTTTTTTTTATTTTTTTGTGTAAAGCCATTTAAAAGCTTCCGGAAACTCACGCCGCCAGAACCATTCGCTATGATTGCCATCCGGACGGGTTTGGTACCAGATGTTTTCGTTGGGAAAATTATGGGCTACTAATTGGTTATACAACTGCTGCATTTGAGATACCATTTCTTCCCCTTCCTGCTCCCCGGCTAATAAAACCAGGCGGGTATTTTTAAAATCTTTCCTGGCGATAGTAAATATTTTATCAGAAAACCACAGGGAAGGAGATAGTACCATAGCTTTGCCAAAAACGTGCGGGTAATGCGCAGCGGCATATAAGGATATTAAACCACCCAAAGAAGAACCGCCTATTCCGGTATGCTCCGCCTCAGGTTGCGTTCTAAAATGAGTATCAATGTAAGGTTTTAAGTCCTGAATGATAAACTGAAGGTATTTTTCGCCATCACCGCCTCCGTATTCGGGATTCTTGTAGGGAGTTAATTCGTTAATCCGTTCCTCTCCGCCATGTTCAATTCCCACTACAATCACTTGAGGTCCGCCCGTTTGCGCCATTTGATCTAAGGTTTCGTCTATGCCCCACTCTTCTGTAAAACTGTAAAAAGCATCGAATAGATTTTGCCCATCATGCAAGTAAAGAACTGGGTAGCGCTTTTTACTGGTAGCATAATCGATAGGTAAATAAAGCCAAATCCGCCGGGTACGACCCAATTCGGGCATCTCAAAAGCAGAATCTAATACTTGCACCTGGGGGCTCGCTGTATGCTTTCTGGGAGGCCGCTCTACTAAATCCGTCCAATTAGCCACTTGCACCGAAACTTTAGCAGGAAAGGGCGGCTTAATTCTTCGGTTAGGCATATCGCTGCCGTCTTCTGCTGCTTCCACTGTTTCCCAGGTGCCACGCGTTACTTTAAATTCAACGGGCCTGTTCATAAAAGGCACTGTTATTACGTAGGTACCGTTTGGCTGGGGTTGTAGCTTGTAAACCGGTACCCCCGGCTGCCACCGGTTAAAATTACCAACAAGGTACAAATGCGCATCGGCGGGAGTATCATCTGGAATTTTATCTACAATTATTTTCATCTGCGCGGGTCCGGCAAGTATTAGAGATTAAAATATTATAAAATTAATCCCCAAAACGTAGTTTGTTTTCCAACAGTTTTTATTTTTAGAATCTTTAATTTGGTAGATATCTGCACATGCAATTTCGCTTCTACTTTTAAATGTTAATTAAATACTTGATATTGAATTAACCTCTTGGTAGAATCTAAATTTTCTTAGCGATAAAAGTTTATAATTTTACTTTTTTAAAGGTTAAAACTTTACTAAAAGCTCCCTATAACGTACCTGAACCTATTTTTACAATAAGCTACTCCACTTTACTTTTCTTAAATTTTAGAATTTAACCTTTTTAGTTTGTTGCTTAAGCGAGTTAATCAACTTATTTTTAATGCATTCTAATTCATTTTACTATACACTCATAAAACAATATACTTAGCAGTATATAATTCCAGTTCTTATTCCTCCTTCAAAGCAAACCCAGAACTAAATGGCACGAAGAATTTACGTCGGTTTTATTCTTATACTTTTAACCATTACCGAAGCTCGAACCCAACAAATAACCCGAATAGATCCAACTTTCTGGTGGGTGGGAATGAAAAACCCTAAAGTGCAGTTATTGGTTTACGGCCCTAGTATCGCCCAATCGCAGGTGAGCCTGAACTACCCCGGCGTAAAATTGGAAAAAGTAAAAAAGGTAGAAAATCCCAATTATTTATTTTTGGACTTAAATATTAATCCTACGGCTAAAGCAGGTAAGCTAAATTTTACTTTTTCCGGCGCGAAGAAAACAACCTATACCTACGAATTGAAAGCCCGAAACACTAATCCTAAAGGCCAGGGTGTGAGCAGCAAAGATTTTATTTATTTAGTTCTGCCGGACCGTTTTGCCAACGCCGACGAAAGTAACGATAATTTTGCTGATATGGCCGATCCTGAGGCAGATCGCCAGAACCCGTTTTTGCGTCACGGCGGCGATATTACTGGTATTACCAATCATTTAGATTATTTTCAGGAATTAGGAGTTACCGCGCTTTGGCTCAACCCGGTAATTGAAAACAATCAACCGCAAACAAATGAAGGCGGCTCCATGCGAAGTGCTTATCACGGGTACGGCTTTACCGACCACTACCAGGTAGATAAGCGCTTGGGCGGCAACGAAGCTTACCTAAAATTTGTGCAAGCGGCTCACGCCAAAAATTTACGGGTAGTGCAGGATGCCGTTTATAACCACCTAGGCATTAACCACTGGATCCTAAAAGACCCACCCAGCAAAGATTGGGTTCACCAATGGCCCACCTATACCAATACGTCTTACAAATTTCAGCCAGTACTAGACCCTTACTCTGCCCTGAGCGACAAAAAAATAACTTTAGATGGTTGGTTTGTGCCTTTTTTACCGGATTTAAATCAAGAAAATGCATACGTCGCAAATTACCTTATTCAGCATGCGCTCTGGACAGTAGAATATTTTGGCGTAGATGCCTGGCGGATTGACACCTACCTGTATAATAACCAAGCTTTTATGAACCGGTGTAATCAAGCTTTACTGGAGGAGTATCCTAACATTCATATTTTTGGTGAATCGTGGGTTAATAATGTTATTAGTCAGGCATACTTTGTAAAAAATAAAATCAACTTTCCGTTTAAATGCAACCAGCCGGGTACTTTAGATTTTGTGTTATGGGGCGCTTTTAACCAGGCTTTAAACCAAAAATCCGATTGGAACGAAAATTTAGTATACCAGGTACTGGCCCAGGATGCCGTTTATGAGAACCCACTTAAGTTGGTAACCTTTCTGGACAATCACGACATGGACCGCTATTACTCGGTCATCGGCGAAGATTTTAATAAATATAAAATAGGTATTACCTGGCTTTTAACCACCCGCGGTATTCCGAGCCTCTATTACGGTACCGAAATTTTAATGAAGAATTTCAAAAATCCGTCTGACGCAGAGGTACGAAAAGATTTTCCGGGGGGCTTTAAAGGCGATAAAGAAAATAAGTTTACCGCAACCGGACGTACTGCCGCAGAAAACGAAGCTTTTAATTTTGTTAAGAAACTGGCGCAGTACCGGAAAGCCACGCCAGCTTTGCACAGCGGTAAATTAATGCAGTATTTACCACAAAATAATACTTACGTGTACTTTCGGTTCGATGCTGCTAAAACAATTATGGTAGCTACCAACCCTACTGATCAGGAAATTACATTAGAAACCAGCCGTTTTGCTGAACGCATGTCTGGATTTAACCGGGCCCGCAACGTGCTGACAGAAGAAGTACAAAATAGCCTTGCTACCCTAAAATTACCCGCCAAATCGGCCTTAGTTTTAGAATTACTAAAATAAATTACTAAAGAAATCGGGTAAGCTACACTGGCTTAATAACCGGATAAACCTAAACCCCATTGTGAAATTTTATACAGATTAATCTAAATTTGCCTAAACTATTTTACTCTGAATAAGTACTTTATAGAATCAGCAAATTAAATAATATAAGGTGTCAGTACTACCAATTATGCCAGTTAATGGTAAGTGAACAATTAAGGAACTTTTATAAGTTTTTGGCCTTTTACTTACCGGTTATCTAAGAAGATTACCAATTACCTGAACAAATCACGTTGGATTACTCTTGTTTTTGCATAATATGAAATATTTATCCTTATACTATTATTAAATTATTAATTATTTATCTTAAGTTTACAAACCTTTTGCTTCGTAGAGCAGCAATTAAATATTTTCAAAAACCCGAGCATTACGTACAACAATAATCACAGCTTAAACCCTTTTAACTTTTTTACTTGACATGGTAATTATTGCAGATGGTGGTTCAACCAAAACAAGTTGGTGTTTAATTACGGACTCCAATACTAAGGTCTATTTCAACACGGAAGGTTACAATCCGTATTTTTCAGATACGCCTACTATTATTGCTTCGCTCCAAAAGAACCTACCGGAAAATCTTCGTAAAGATGCAGTAACTGAAGTAAATTATTACGGAGCAGGTTGCTCTGCTCCCGAAAAAATTGAAATAGTAGCTGCTGCCATGCGGGCAGTTTTTACCAACGCCAACGTGTACGTAGGCCACGATTTATTAGCCGCCGCCCGGGCTTTGCTGGGAGTAGAACCAGGTTTTGCCGCTATTTTAGGTACCGGCGCCAACACTTGTCTTTACGATGGCAAAAATGTTACATTAAACATCGACTCATTAGGTTATTTCCTGGGCGATGAAGGAAGTGGTTCGCACATTGGCAAACGCTTGGTTCGCGATTACATGCGGGGCTACTTGCCCGAAGGCATGCAGAAAATATTTAAAGACACGTACGAGCTTACCAACGAAGACATTTTTGATAACCTTTACAATAAACCTTTACCGAACCGCTTTTTAGCAAGTTTTAGTAAATTTTTATACGAGAACAACAATTTTTCGTATTCCCGCGAGGTGGTAAAAGAATCTTTCGATGCTTTCTTTAAAAACCTGGTTTGCCATTATCCTAATTACGAACAGTACTCACTTAACTGCGTGGGTTCGGTAGCTTATAACTTCCGCGATGTGTTAGAAGAAGTAAGCAATGAGCACAATATGGCCTTTGGTAAAATAATCCGTTCACCAATAGATGACTTGGTGTATTATCATTCTGTTTTAGCGCCTCAAACCCTGATATAAGTAGTTGGGTGTTAGATAATAGATTTCAGACATAGGATATAACATACGCCACTGGTGGTGCCTGCACAACCATCTTTAGAAACCTTTACGACCTATATAGATTCTAAAAATACGGCGCTGATAATATCGGTTTAAAGTAAATTTAAGCATTCTTTAAGACGATTATCCTCAACATAATTAATGATTTAAAAAGCTTCTGTTAACAGCAGAAGCTTTTTGTTTTTCCGGTTGGCCGGAATAATTCCGGTATATTTGCGTCGTGAATACGCGTCAGCAAATTTTAAAACTTCGTGGAAGATTTGTAAAAGCAGGAGCGTTATGCCTGCTTTGCTTGTTTTCCGGGCAAGTCTGGGCACAGACTGATTCCATAATAACGTTTGCTGTGCCGGAAAAGCAACCCGCCAAAACGAAATTGAAAGAATTGGGTATTGGTACTGGTATAGTTTACGGCGGCTTTTTAGCTGCCGCTTCGCAAGTCTGGTACCAGGATATGCCCCGCACTCATTTTCATTTTTTTAACGACAATAAAGAATGGCAACAAGTAGATAAAATCGGGCACTTTTGGAGTGCTTTTCACGAAAGCCAATTTGCTATTAGCGCCTTAAAATGGGCCAATGTACCCGAAAAAAAAGCCATAATCTGGGGTAGTTTAACCGGCATTTTATTGCAAACACCCATTGAAATTTTAGATGGCTATGCCGTAGACTATGGAGCATCGGTGGGCGATTTAATTGCGAACGCAGCCGGTTCGGCCGCTGTGTTAGGTCAATACCTGGCTTGGTCAGAAGTGCGGGTGCAACCTAAATTCTCGTTTCACCAGACCAGGTTTGCCCAGGCACGGCCCAGGGTTTTAGGCAGTAACTTACCCGAACAACTTTTAAAAGATTATAACGGCCAAACGTATTGGTTAGCCGTAGATGTAGCAAAATTTATCTCACCTGCCAGTCGTTACCCCAAATGGTTAAATATAGCAATTGGCTACGGCACCGAAGAAATAGTTTTTAACGATCCGGATACGAATCGACAAGCTGGGTTTCGGGCTTACCGGCAATTTTACCTGGCTCCGGATATTAACTTAGCGGCAATTAAAACCCGGAGTAAATTTTTAAAAACAACCCTGTTTATTTTGAATATGGTCCATTTACCTTTTCCTACGCTGGAATTTAATAAGCGGCAAAAATTTAAGTTTCATCCCTTATATTTTTAAAAAAGGACATATTGGTTTAAAAATTTGTTTTCAAAGAATAATAGTACAAAAAAATTAATATAGTGTTTAGTTAAGTGTTCTACAACCCAAGTACATTTTAAATTTGCCAGTTAAAAATTGAAAATAACTGGTGCCGCCATTTGTGCCTGCACAAACGGCATTGCGTGAAAGTTCTTAAACAAGAATTGCCCGTAGAAGCTAAAACCAATTTAGTAAAAGATTAAATTAGAAATTAAGAATATGAATATAGGCGACCGCGTGCGCTTGTTGCACGGCAAAGAACAAGGAATTATTACTCAATTTATCGGTAACGATCAGGTAGAAATTGCCATTGACAACGATTTTACTATACTGGTTTTACGACGCGAGGTAGTAGTAATTGCCGAAGAAGAAGATAAATATTTGAAAAACGTGGGCGTAGAACAGCCCGCCCGGGAAACTCGGAAAAACGAACCTGCTCCCCTACCGGTAACTGCAACAGCCGGTGTGTACGTGGCCCTAGTACCTCAAACAGAAGAATTACAGGCCGTAACTATTATTAATTTTTCCGATTTCGATTTACTTTTTACCTACGGCGAAGAAACCAACAACCGGTACAAAGGCATTGTAAGCGATAAACTTACTCCCAAAAACAGTAAAGTAGTTTCGCACCTGCACCTGAAAGATTTTGATAAATGGCCCGATTTGGTTATTCAGTACCTGCAGCACCGGGTAAGCGGATTAACGTTATTGGAACCAGTAGTAAAACGAATAAAGTTTAAAGCTTCGTCGTTTTACAAGAGTAAAAAAATGGCTCCGGTTGTAAAAAAAGAAGCTTATTTATTTTCGTTAGATCAGAAGCCAGTGGAAGTTAATCCAGATAAAATTTTAGAAAATTTAACGGAGGCCGAAACCAAGAACCCGGAAGCATACCAGTTAAAAATGCCTTTGCACGAGGTAGATTTGCACATTGAAAAACTTACGGACATCGACCCCGCCTTAATGAGCAACAGCGAAATCCTGCGAACGCAACTAGCTGTTTTTCAGGATAACCTCGATCGGGCTTTGGCTACTAACATGCACGAAATTGTTTTTATTCACGGAACTGGTAATGGCGTTTTACGTAAAGAAATTCAAAAGATATTGAGTCAGCGGCGAACGCAAATTAAATATTACGAAGATGCGCGCAAAGAAAAATTTGGATTTGGAGCTACTTTAGTGCGTTTAAAGTAAGCTGCGGCAAAGAACCAAAACCAGTAAATAATAGTTAAATTTGTAAAAATATAGTAAGCCGTCTTATCGCTGCGCTTATGGGCGGAGAGGAAAGTCCGGGCAACAAAGAGCAGTCTACTTCCTAACGGGAAGGGTTCCGGCGTAATCCGGAATACAGCCAGTGCCACAGAAAAGAACCGCCGGTACATGTACCAGGTACCATTTACCATTTGTTAAATTTTAACTATTGTTAAGTGTAAACTGGTAAATGAAAAGGTAAGGGTGAAAAGGTGCGGTAAGAGCGCACCAGTACGCGGGCGACCGTTGTAGCTGGGTAAACCTTAGGCGTTGAAAGACCAAATAGGCTGGCAGCTCATTTATTATTGGTTACTGTTTATTCAGTTATTTAGGTAATTGGTAAATGGTACCTGGTAAATGATAAGGGCGGCTCGTCCAATGCTAGTGGGTAGGTTGATGGAGCCCCGCCGTGAGGTTGGGCCTAGATAAATGATAAGACGCTATCCTTTTGGGTTAGCGACAGAACCCGGCTTACAGGCTTGCTATATTTTTTCTTTTACCTCTATCCTATTCTATTCCCGCTATAAATTTTTTACTTTTCTTTAAAGTTCTCTCATTTAAATTAATGTACCCACAGTCATAAGGTAGCTTACTTTTTTGATAAAAAATTCTAATATCTAAAAAGTTCTTATTGATTCTTCCAGAAATGTTAAACAGAAAAGCAGATAACCTTTTGTAGTTCTCTGCTTTTACGTTTAAGTTTTTGATTGGCTAATTTCCGCTGTTAATTTTTACCTCTTTTACTTTTGTAGGTAACCAAACCTGCATTTGATTTTTGCCCCGGTTGGCCCAGGTATAATATGGAATGGCAATAACCTCCTTTTGCTGTGTTTGCACACCTGCCCCATTAAGAGTAGTGGTAATTACCGGAGCTTTAGACTGAATGGCTATAACAGGTTCGTTTAAAACGTTATGCTTAATGGTTGTTAGGGTGGCATTTTCGGGTAAAATAATATTCCAGGCATTCCCGTTGTTATCGGCACCTTCTACGCAATAAACCAAAGGACCACGTTGTAAAGCGATGCGGTCGATGGTATAGGTTAAATCTTGTTTAGCGGCAATTCTTTTTACTTCCATTGGTAAATTCAACTCTACTACATCACTCTTTCGCCAGCTACGTTCCAGTACGGCATACCCGTTTTCTTCTTTATAATTAATTGGCTTGCCATTTAGTAAAATTTCATATTTAGCGGGTGCGTTAGAAGTAAATGAGTACAAATCGCCGGGAGCAGGTACTCCTTTTACCCAACCCGGAATACGTAAATGAACGGCAGACTTAACTGACTTGGCCGGATTGAGAGTTAACTTTACTTTTCCGTCCCAAGGATAATTGGTTTCCATGATTACCGGAATGGAATTTTTACCGACTTTCAGGGTAGTATTACTTCCCACAAATAAATTCACCCACAATCCGTTGTCTGATTGTCCGTATATATAATCGCCTAAAGAAGCAATTAAACGCGAAATATTAGAAGGGCAGCAGGCGGTACCAAACCACTCACTCCGCGAGTGCTGGCCACTGGAGGCTAAAGGATTACCATAAAAGAAGCGGTCGCCACTTAAACTTAATCCATCCAGCGCTCCATTGTACAGGCTCCGTTCCAGAACATCCACAAACTTGGCATCGCCGGTTAGTAAATTCATGCGCTGGTTCCAGAAAACCATACCCACCGAGGCACAGGTTTCGCAATATGCCTGTTCATTGGGTAAGTCGTAATCTTTAGAAAAGCCTTCGTTTTTGCCGGAAGAGCCAATGCCGCCTGTAATGTACATGTTCCGGAAAATAACATCTTCCCACACATTATTCATGGCTTTTAAATAACCGGGATCTTTCGTAGCAGCGGCTACATCTGCGGCTCCGGTATACAAGTACATGGCGCGCACGGCGTGGCCGGTAATTTCTTTTTGTTCTTTCACCGGAACATCGTCCTGGCAATATTTTGGATCTTTCCATTCGTCCCAAATTACGCCTTTACCATAACCATGACCGCGTTGGTTTAAAAACCAATCGGCTAATTGCAGGTAGCGGTCGTTTTTAGTGGTGTGGTATAATTTCATTAAGGCGAGTTCAATTTCCTGGTGGCCACTAACCCAATGCCGGTTTTGCAACCGAAAAGTAGTATCAATATGGTCAGCAAACTTTATAGCAACATCCAGCAATTTTCTTTTACCGGTGGTATTGTAGTAAGCCACTGCTGCTTCCATTAAATGACCGGCATTATAATCTTCGTGCTTTTCCATATCGGTCCAGCGCTTACTCAGGTCGGTTAAAGTATAATAAGTATTTAAATAACCATCGGGTTGCTGGGCGGCGGCAATTTTATCTATCCATTCATCGGCCTTTTTTTCTAATGTAGCATCCGGATGATTTTTCAAGGAATAAGCAATAGCTTCGAGAGCTTTGTAAACGTCGCTGTCATCGTAATAAATACCTTCGTGCTTTTCATTTTGCTTACGGGCAACTTTCTCAAAATTCCGGATACGAGCCGTTTTGTCTTCGGTCTGATAAATACAGGCTTGCAAAGTAGTGGTGGCTACTTTATCTAATTTAGGTTTCCAGAAATTATCGGTAATGGTTACCTGCGAAAAGCTTACCGGCTCCAACTTTTTAGTGGGAGTTTGAGCCTGAAGGCAAGAACTTACTACAGAAAACAAAAAAACGGCTAATTGATATTGCTTCATGGAAAGAACAAACCCCTTTGTATTTGAATTATTTAAGTCCGTGTTTTTCGCACATTTGCTGGATAAAGGTTAAACCTTTTTCGGCAATATCCCAGGGCTTAGAAAATTCGCGCCATACCCCAATGGCATTCGCAAAATCCGGATCGTTCCGGGAAAAAGCTTCTATTGTAAACGAACCAGTATAATTTATTCGAGCTAAAGCTGAAAAGGCATCGTCGAACGCAATGTGCCCATCGCCGGGAGTTCCCCGGTCGTTTTCACTGATATGGACGTGTACTAAATAAGGCGCTATGGTTTGAATAGCCTGGGCAAATTTCTTTTCTTCGATGTTGGCGTGATGGGTATCAAACATGGCCCGAACATTTGGATGTTGCGCTTCGCGAATTAAACGGCTTAGTTGCTCCATGGTGTTGCAGAGGTAACTTTCGAACCGGTTTAAGGCTTCTAATCCTAAAGTAACATTTGCTGGGGCGGCGTGTTCTCCAACGGCATGCAGTACCTCGGCACCCCAACCATATTCCTGGTCTTCGGGGGCATGCAAAGCAAATAACGAATGCGCTGAGTGTAAGGGCCCACAAAGAATTTTTGCTTGCAGGTCATGTGTCCGGTCCACTACCCATTTAAGACGATCTAAAGCTTTGGCCCGGACGGAAGCATCCGGACTAATAGGATTTTCTTCTTTGCTCACCGTCGCAACCGTGGTTACTTCTAAGCCTAATTCGCGACAATGGTTGCCAATGCGCTGGTAAGCAGCCTTATCGGGGGTTCCTACAAAAAACTCCACTCCATCATAGCCAATCTTCTTTAAACGGTCTACAATAGGCAATATTTCATCCGACATTCCAGCTGACCAGGCCAGCACATTAAATCCGATTTTATTCATAATTCTATTTTAGGATTTCTTTATAAATTTTATTTTAGATTTTAGTATTGATCATAAATACAAGCCTAATTTCCTTCACGTTAATACCTCTTTAATGCTAAAAGCTTATAGAAAAGATATACTTTCAGCATAAAAGCCCCACGGTCCGGTTTCTTTTCCACCTAATCGAATTTAGGAAAAATTAAATATAGATAATTAATCCTGACAAACTATCCTGAACTGTCCTGAAAAAGGAACCAGAATATTGGGTTATAAACCAGCTAAGATTTACTAAATATTCAAAATATAAGCTGGTACAATAGATTAGCAAAGAAATTTTGTACATCTAAAACTGTTTAGGCAAATTAACAATACCAATATCCACACCTATAGAATTGCCTAATTCCATAAATAGAGCAATTTATTTTAAAGTATATGAAAAGCAGAAAGTTTGATGGAGTAGTTGGTACTAGAATTTGTTAGCAACAAGAAACTCAAAATTCATTACTAGCAAGGACAATCATCTATTTCTTTCGGAAAGTAAAAGAGATTTTAAGTCTATGATTTAAGCTGAAGATGGAAGCTATTTAATAATTATTAGCACTTAAGGGTAATTTTTTATAGCCTGCCCAATAAAGTTCATGGCTTGGGTATAGGTTTCTATGCCGTGGCCCACGTTTTCGAATACAACTATCTCTTTTAAACTGCTAATTTTTTCTTTGGCATTCTGGATGGACTTCTGATACGGAAACAACAAGTCTTTGGTACCTTCCAGTAAGTAAGTATCCACTTTAACTCTTGTTAGCTCATCGCCCATGTAGTAAGGTTTTTGGGTGTTATCTTTATAGCGGGTAATGGCAAATAGTTCGTAATCTACTATTAGCTTTTCGGACTCCGGAGAAAGTTGATGAGTGGGTTTACTGAAAACTGCTTTATCTAAAAACTTACTTATATTTTTTTTATTGGGAGCAAAGAGAGGCAATAAATTATAATACAGATTATTAAAAGTTAAAGAAAAACGTTGCAAACAACCTGGATTTAACAAAAAAACGGTCTTTATTTTCTCCGGATCCACAATGGCTAATTTTAAGCAAATAAGTCCGCCGAATGATGCTCCTGCCACATAGGCATTTTCAATTTTAAGGTTTTCAAGAATTTCGGCGGCCCAAAAACCATAATCCATTGATTTAATATCCGGGGTATTGCCATCGCTTAAATTAGGTAAACCGTTAGTCTCCACCAGGTAAATTCTTACGTTATGCCTTATATTATCTAGGCCTTTATCGAAATCCCAAAATAAGGAACTGGTGCGGGCGCCGGGAAAAATAACCAAGGCATCCCAAGTTATTTGGTTGGTGTGTAAACCCCAGATGTGCGTTTTGCCTAATGATGTTTTAAAAGAGATTCGTTCGTATTGCCTGCTATTGTTTGCTTCTAGTTGTTGCACCCAATCTTTAAACCATTGTTCATCTAGCGCAGGATTCTTGAAAAAGGATCTCTTACAAATTTTCATACCTTTTCTAAATGGTGTTTCATCTGTTTCTCTGGAAAACAAGCATGGCCGAGGATGAAAGCCCTAGCCTAATATTTCAGGACAATTAATGATAATTTGATAAAAAACTAATAATCAGCAACTAACACACCTTCCAAAATTTACTTTAGTTAAAACTACATAGGTATACCCATATTTCATTCATTTACGTCTGGATATAAGCATTCTTGTTTTCCGGATTTGTCTGGTTGCTATGAAATGAAGTCTTTCGTTGTATAATAACCAGCCACCGACTGCTCCTAATATACTGCCCAGTAATATATCAAAAAAGCGGGCGGTAATCAGCGTTGTAGAATTAGCCGCCAATGTATTACCAGATTCCGCCAGAAAAATTGTAAGTACGGTTATAAATATAACAGCCATTCCATAATTACGAACCACTAAAAATTCAACAATTAATTGTAGCACGATTATACCAATACAAAAAGTAAGAGAAGTAGGATGCAACAATAAGACACCCCACGTAAGACCTAGCCCTATAAAGGTGCCTAAAATACGCTGAATACTCCTTTGCCATACATGTTTGCTACTGGCTCCTTGCATTACAGCCGCACAAGAGGTAGGTACCCAATACGGATTTTCGAGCTTTAACAAATTGGCCAGCAGTAAAGCAAAGCCAACCATAAAACCAAAGGTTACCGACTCAACTAAATTCACATACTTATTCTTAGTTATTCCAATTGTTTGGTTTTCTGAATTGGAGTTTTTAAAAGTAAGCAGCCCATAAATTAATCCTAAGGTACAGGAGATCATGGTTCCTATGCCAATATAGCCAATATTCTGTGGAATACTTTTTAAGCTAAAAGGCATACAAAAAGCAACCGAAGCAATCATGATAAAGAAAAAATTGCCCGGCGGACGAGTCATTTTTAAATAGTACAAACCTAAATGCACCACAAAAGCATACAAGCCAAGTGCCAGCGGAGCTATATATGCATTAAAGCCAAAAAGACTACCTACCGAAAAAGAAACCATAATACCAAAAGAACAGGCCATAAGCGTGACCATACTTTTAGTTATACTGAGAGAATGGATATATAAAATGACCAAACCAGCCATAGAGGCAAGTTTACCACCTGCCATATTGCCGGTGAAATAGCCAGCTAAAATGGGAATGCCTACGCTTAAACCAGCTAAAACAGGAATATGCCATTTTCTATCTGTTTCCCTGAATTCGAAAAGCTGCTTTAGCATTTTGGCTATTCTCCTGGTTAAATACCAATAAAACTTTAACAATCAGAAAGGACTATTATTTAAGGGATATATCGGCTAAGATTTACTAAATATAAAAAACGAAAACAAAGTGCCGAATGGTTGTAAAGAATAAAGATTATTAAAGCGCTGAACTCTTGATAAAAGAATTAAAAAATGAAAATTTTAAGGACTTCTATCAGAAAGAAATTTACCTGAAAAATCAAAAGTCCAAGTTCTTATTTATTTAAACATTTACTATTTCCTTTAAGAATTTACCCGCGAAACCCGTTTGGTAATAGAGTCAATGCTAATGTTAATTTCAAAACCGAGTACTAACGTCATGGAAATAAAGTCGAGCCAAATCATTAGCCCGACTAAAGCGCCAATAGAACCATAAAAATGGTTGTAAGTATCGAATATTCTAATGTAAAGTGAAAAAAGCCACGACACTAGAAATATAAGCAAAGTAGCCACTACAGCCCCCGCCGAAAAGAATGGCCATTTATCGTGAATAGCCGGAACGTAATAATAAATAGAGCAAGTAGCCAATAAAAACAGAAAGATAATAGCCAGGTACTTAAGCGCTACAATTAAAGTATAAGTAAAAGCCTCGGTAACAATTTCGTAGAAGACCAGCACATCGAGCAAATACGTACCAAATAAAATAATACCGATGGAAGTAATAAGGATTAACGAAAGCATTAGGGTTAACCCGGTAGCAATTAACCGCTTACGCAAATACGTTCGTTGCCTGAAGGTTTTGTATTTTTTATCAAAAGCATCCATCAACGACATAATACCGTTGGTAGAAAGCACCAGCGCAAATAAAAAGTTAACCGACAACAAGCCCCCTCGCGGAATATTTACAATATCTTCAATAGTACTACTCGCCGCAGCGTACATTTCTTTGGGCATAAAATCCTGCAAAAAGTTAAGGATGCTGGTATTTAAATCCGGAATGGGAATGTACGGGATAAGGGTAAACAGAAATATAATGGTGGGGAATATAGATAAAGTAAAATTAAACGCCATGTACGAGGCCCGCTTGGTAAGCGAGTCTAGCCGGAGTTCACGTATCAGCACTTCCAGAATATCGTAAACCGAAAGCCGTCCTTGGCTAAAGCGAAGACGCTTTAGAAAAATAATAAATTTTCGGTAGGGTCGTCGCTCTTCTACGTATTTCTGCTGAAGTCCCATGCTTTAGTAATAACTTTCCATTAACGAAATCAGGCTTTCCGGAATATGAGTTGGCCTTCCTGTTCGCATGTCTACAAATACCAGGGTAGTTTCGCCAATATTCAAAAGCTCTTTGGCTTCGTTATACACTTCGTACTCAAACTTTATACGTGTTCCGTGCGGTTTGTTAGCAATTATTACTTTAATGGTAAGCAAATCGTCGTAGCGAGCCGGCCGGATGTACTTGCAACGCAATTCTAATACGGGCATCATAACGCCCGCTTTTTCCATTTCATTATAATTCACACCCAGGCTCCGAAACGTTTCGGTACGCGCTACCTCATAATATGCTGCAAAATTACCGTAATACACATAACCCATTTGGTCCGTTTCTGAATAACGTACGCGCACTTGTATTTCCGATTGAAACATGCTAAGTAAATTATGAATTAGAAATTAAAAATTAGAAATGATTAGACCGTCAATGATTTATAATATGAAATAAATTATATGTATTTATAATTTTAAGCATTAGAATTACCCGTTCTTAAATTTTTCTAATTCTTTATTTCTAATTATTAATTCATTAATGTCAATTACTTTAAAATATTCCGGTCGTTTAGGGCTTGCTGGTAGCGGCGGGCATTCCGGATGTGCTCGGCTTCGGTAACAGCAAAATTATGATAGCCTGAGAAATCTTCTTTCGCGCAGAAATAAATGTAGTTATGTTGCTCCGGGTTCAATACAGCATCAATAGAAGAAATAGAAGGTAAGTTTATTGGCCCGGGTGGCAAACCTTTGTATTTATAAGTATTGTAAGGCGAATCAAAGCGCAAATGTTCATTTAAAACCCGCCGAATGCTAAAGTCGCCCACTGCAAAAACTACCGTTGGATCGGCCTGTAAAGGTAAGCCAATTTTTAACCGGTTTAAGTAAACACCTGCTATCCGGCGGCGCTCATCCGGATGAACTGATTGTTCGGCTTCCACAATAGAAGCTAAGGTAGATACCTCACTTTTACTCAACCCCAAAGACTTTGCCTTGGCTACCCGGACAGGAGTCCAGAAAGCATCGTATTCTTTCTTCATGCGCTTTAATAACTCCTCAGCCGACGTATTCCAGTATAATTCGTAAGTATTCGGAATAAACATGGTCATAATAGTGGTAGTATCAAAGCCCAGGTTTTTCACGTATTTTTCGTCGCGCAGCAAGGAATCAAGTGCGGTTTGAGTTGCTGAAATATCACTGCTTAATTTGGCGGTAAGATCTCTTTTTATGCGGATATTGTTAAAGGTAAGCCGCACAGGCGATTGAATCCCGGCCCTTAACTGGCTAATCTGGTAGTAATTAGTCGCCCTATTAATTAATTCATAATGCCCTGGTTTAATTAATTTAGGATAGTCCATTAACTTAGCCAGAAAACGGAAAGACAACTCGTCTATTATCACCTTTTCATTTTCAATGGAATCCATTACCTGCTCAAACGTAGCACCTCTCGGAATCCGGATGTAGACGTGCTTACCGTGCGTATCTACATTAGGCGTATATACAATCTGGTAGGCGTAATACGAAAAACTTATGAATAATAAACCGCCTACCACCAGTAAATTGCGGAGCGTATTAGATTTTTTACGAGCTTTTTTCTGAACATCCATATTTTACAAAATTCCACCTACCAGCACTACCATCCTCTTTTTGCCGGTATTCTAACAAAAGTAATACATCTTACAGGATTTAAAAACCTGCCCAGAAACAGATAAGCAGATGGAATTGAATAAGGGGCAGAATGATGGCGGTTAATAGCTGCTTTAGAATAGTTCTTCGTGATTAATTTACGAATGAGCTATCCTAAAAATATATCAGCTACTAACCAATTTTGCTGTTGTAAAATATAAAACGTTATAAAGAATTGGTCTATTGTTTTTGCAGCCGATCTATTTCGGCTTGTAGTTCCGTAATGGCTTGATTGCTTATATTCTCAATATTAGCTACTAAGTCAGGCACATCAGTTAAATTAATTTGCTGCTTCGTGTAAGCTTCCAAATCCCGGATGGGCTGGTACAAAGCTGAAATTCCTACAGTGTCGTAATTTGCTTTTAGCTGATGGGCCAGGTTAGCCGCTTTCGCCCAATCCAACAGTGCTACTGCTTGCCCCATGGCCTGAACTTGCGGTGGTACCTGATCGATAAACATTTGCAGGAACTTAATTAAAAAATCGGTATTGCCATTGGCCATGCTTTGCAATAATGTTAAATTGCATAATTTTTCGGGGGCGGAAAAGTCGGACATGGCTAAAGATGTTGTTTTATTCAAGGTGAATGATGCATCAACCGCTGAGGGTTGTTTAATAGTTGCTGCAATTTTCTGAAAAAGCTTACACTCTTCAAAAGGTTTTGCCAGGTAATCGTTCATACCAGCCGCGATAAAATGCTCCGCATCTCCTTTTAAAGCGTTTGCCGTTAAAGCAATAATAGGAATATTCGCCTTTTGGGTATCAACTAATTGCCGGATGCGCTGGGTGGCTTCTATACCGCTTACTTCAGGCATCTGAATATCCATTAAAATTAAATCGTAATAGTTTTGAGATGCTAAAGTAATGGCCTCTCTTCCATTTTGGGCTGTATCTACGGTAAAACCCCAATTCTGCATAATAGACTGCGCCAAAAATTGATTTACCGCATTATCCTCGGCCAATAAGATTTTTAAACTTCCTAAACTGGTAAAATCAACCGGACTTCCATCTGATTTAACTTCTTTAATTTGAGCTGCTGCTGCTTTTTGAAAAGTAAGTTCAAATTTAAACTCGCTGCCTTTACCTAGCTCGCTTTCCACCCAAATCTTACCCCCTTGCTTTTCTACTAAGTTTTTACAAATGGTAAGTCCCAGTCCGGTTCCGCCATAGTTGCGCGATGTGTGCGCGTGGGCCTGCATAAAGCCTTCGAAGATGGTAGCTTGCTTTTCTACCGGAATACCAATTCCTGAGTCTTTTACCAGAAATTGAAAGGTACTAGTAGTATCTGTTTCTGCTACAATTTCTGTGCGAATAACTACTACCCCCTGGTTGGTAAATTTAATAGCATTACTTACTAAATTAAGCAACACCTGGGTAAGCCGGTGCGGGTCACCAACCAGAAACGGATGATTTAAATTAATGCTTTTTACTATTAATAAAATATCTTTTTCCTCGGCTTTATATTCAAGAGCTTGTTGAACTCCCTGCAAAATTTCGTGGATATTAAAGGGAATATATTCTAATACCAACTTACCGGACTCTATTTTAGCCAGATCTAATATATCATTAATAATAACTAACAGGTTCCGGGCTGAATAATCAATAATATCCAGGTACTTTTGCTGGGTTTCGTGCAGGGCTGTTTTATTTAATAAACCCGCCATTCCTAGCACGCCATTTAGTGGCGTCCGGATTTCATGGCTCATATTGGCCAAAAAATTTTTCTTCGCTAAGGCCGATATTTCAGCAGCTTCTTTGGCTTTTTTAAGTTTACGTTCTGTCTTTTTCCGAATAGTAATATCCCTTGATACGGTTTGTACTTCAATTACCTTCCCACCTGCATTAAATATGGGACGCAAGCCAGTATCTACCCAAATATATTGCCCATCTTTACGCCGAATCCGATACTCGATGTTCTTTGCTGATTTACCAGTAGTTAATATTTCAATTACTTTCTCTATAATCCGTTTCTTATCTTTAGAGTGAATAAACTCGTACGGAGAAACATCTATCATATCTTCAGGAGTATAACCTAATATATCCCGAGCAGAAGGAGAAGCATAAATAATTTTTCCATCGGGTTCATGCAAACATACCAAATCGGTCATGTTCTCGGTAATTAACCGAAACTGTTTCTCACTTTTCCGGAGAGTGAATTCAGCTGCTTTACGTTCACTAATATCCTGAATTATTCCGGTAAATACTGGATCAGTTGTGTTGCCGGTGGCGGTAATGGAAACTTCAACCGGAAATTCTTCGCCGTTCGCGCGTTTCGCAGTTAGCTCCACTCTTTTGCCCATTATTTTACTTTTTCCTGTCCGGAGATAACGGACCAGACTGGGCACATAATCTGAACGTAAACTAGACAGAATAATTACCTCGTATATTTTTTTACCAATTACTTCGTCCCGTTGATATCCAAAAGTTTTTTCAGCGGCCGGATTAAATTCCAGAATACAACCCTCTTTATCCATACTGATAATGCAATCCATAGCCGAATTTAATACAGCTCGGTTTCGCATTTCACTATTTTCTAAAGCCCGCTGCGTTTGCAGTAAATCGGTGATATTAATAGCGGTACCAGCAACAAAAGAATCGCCGTTTATAGTATGAATAGGAAATTTATGTACTAGAAATTGCCCCTTAGTACCATCTGATAAAATTACTTCCTCCCGGTACTCCATAGCCCGTTGATTTTTCGCCACTAAAACATCATTTTGGTGCAACTTGGCAGCAATAGATTCTGGATATAATTCAAAATCAGTTTTACCTGTTACCAACTCCCGCGAAAGTCCCAGAGCATGTTTATGCGTTTGATTTACATAGCTATAACACCAGTCACCGGTATTTTTCATCCAGGCAAGCACCGGGCTGTTATCCATAAAAGCAGCAAAGCGTTCTTCACTTTCCAGTAAAGTTTTTTCAAATATTTTCTTTTCGGTTATATCGTGGTTAATTGTTAAAACAGCTTTTTTTCCTTTGTAAGTAATAAAGGAAGCACTTATAGATAAATGGATTTCAGTACCATCTTTACGGTATTGTGTGCTTTCTATATTATCTAAAGTACCCGTACGATTAAGTTGCTGCAAGTAGGCTTTGCCCCGAATCACATCTTTAGAAATACGCTGCAAAGTCATACCTATAAATTCAGCATGAGTAAAGCCATAAAGTTTACAAGCTTTATGGTTGGCATCAAATACTTGCTCCGTTTCCGGATCAAATATGAGAATGGCATCGTTCGCTTTATTAAATAAATCGCGGTAATCTCGTTCACTACGTATTAAAGCTTCCCGTTCTTTAGATATATCCCGAATAATTCCCCAGAATTTAAAATATCCATCCTGATCCAAGTATTTATTAGAGCTTATATCAGCTAAGAAACGGCTACCATCCTTTCGTATCAGAACCATTTCGCCCCGGAATTTACCCATCCGTAATTTTTCCTGCCGGAATATAATCTGTTTAGGATCTGTTATATCAACAACATCGTAATAGTTAAGTTGTAGCAGTTCAGATTTAGAATACTGCAACAAAGAACAAAAGGTGCTATTTACATCAAGGATAGTGTCTTCTAAAGACAGAATAACCATGGCTTCCGGACTTTCCTGGAAGAGCTGCCGGAAAATAGTATCATACGTATATAGAGGTTCAGGTACCCGGTAATTTTCTAATGGAACGTTATCCTCTTCAACAAAAAATTCTTTTTCAGTTAGTTGTTGGCTTAACAGTTGGTTACGCTGTTCTGCTTTTGCTAGCTTTATCTTTAATTCTTGTATTGTTTCTAATAGATTTGTTTGCATATTTCTATTACTCGCACCAACCTTCTCTTTTTCCGAACAAACTGTAATAATACAAATTTTATTCTTGAGATATTTATTAATTATACTGAAAAGCAACAAAAGTAATAAGCAATTCTTGTTACAATATAATTCCTTTTAGCTAGCTAAAGAGGCATTTAGTAAAACAGAAAGGCCCTTTGGCCTTGCCAACAATAAACAAGACCTAAATAGTTCTACAAAAAAATAAACCAATTTTTAATTAATAGGTAAAATAAGCATTCGTTTATACTTAAATAATAAACTATATGGCAAATGCTACTTTAATAAAAATTCATCCGGATAACCCACCTATGAATAAAATTCTGCAGGTAGTAGAAATTTTGCGCAAGGGAGGAATAGTAATTTACCCTACCGATACCATTTATGGAATGGGTTGCGATTTGCATAATGCCCGGGCATTAGAACGTCTTTGTCATTTAAAAGGCCTTAAACCAGATAAAGCAAACTTATCTTTTATTTGCTCTGATCTTACCCATATTTCTGACTATGCCCGGAATATTTCTACTTCTGTTTATAAAGTCATGAAAAAAGCCTTGCCGGGTCCGTTCACTTTTGTACTGGAAGCAAGCAGTAAAGTACCCAGACTAGGAGGCATACGGAAAAAGACAGTTGGCATACGGGTACCGAATCATCAAATACCATTGTGCATTGTTCGGGAATTAGGAAATCCTATTATTTCTACTTCTATCCACGACGACGATGCGATAATCGAATATGCTACTGACCCGGAGCTTATATTCGAAAAATTCAGACATTCGGTAGATGCGGTAATAGACGGAGGCTACGGCAAGAACGTACCTTCTACGGTAATTAACTGCGAAGATGAGCAGTTTGAAGTACTTCGCCAGGGTGCGGGTATTATTGAGGAATATGTTTAAATAAGTTATGAGTGTAGAGTTATGAGTTATCAAAATCAGCTTAATAATAAATTTTTATTTATTAGCAAATTGACATCAAAATATAAGAATTTAGTTTCTTAATTTACAACTCATAACTTTTAACTTTTAACACTTAACTGCCCACCGGACGCTCGTGTTTCCAGCGGCGGTGCGACCAAAGATAATCGGAAGGGTTTTCGTGAATCCAGGTTTCCAGCATCCGGGCAAATTGTTCTGTAATTGGGTAGTCCGATTGCAAAGCTGCGCCGGCAGGTTCAATGGGAATAAATTTAAAATTATAATAGCCCCGGCCCACTCGTTGCGCATGAATGAAAAATACGGGCATATGAAAGGATGCTGCCAATTTTTCACCCCCGACGAAAAAGCCGGCATACTGGTTCATAAAGGTAGTCCAATATTGAATTTCGCTCTTGGGTGGGGTTTGATCTGACAGCATACAGAAAAGGCGGGGTTGTTTCTTATGCTGAATTAAAAACCTTAAACTATCTTTCATGCGAACCAGATTTGGACCCAGCCGAGTGCGGATTCCATAAACAAAAGCTTCGAAAAAGGTATTGCTTAAGGGTTTATATACTACATCAATGGGACAGTTCAGAAACGGAATACCGCCGGATGGGGCCCACTCCCAGTTACCTTGGTGACCACCCATAGCTAAAACTAATTTTCCTTTACTAGTTTCGGCCTCTATTACCTCCGGATTAAGAATTTGTACCCGTTTTTTTAATTGCTCCGGCGAAATAACAGCTAACTTAATTGTTTCTACAAGGATATCGGTTAGGTTACGGTAAAACTGTTTTGCAATCTTTAAATGCTCCTCCTTGTTCTTTTCCGGAAAAGATCGTTGTAAATTTTGAAATACTACTTTCTTGCGGTAACCGGTTATATAAAATAAAAGCCCGTATAATACATCGGAAATAAGGTATAGTACCGGAAATGGTAGCCAGGCAATTGCCAAAAAAAGCCACCAAAGCAGATAATATTGTTTCCGGACGGGTAATTCCTTCATGCAGGCAATTGATTTGATATAGAAGATTTAGTACCTTCCAAGCGATTTCTCATAAAAGGTACTAATATAGCGGTATTGAAGCCGACTTGTATATGCCTTTATTATCTGAAATTCATTATAACCCATGTATTGCTTATTTCCAGCAAGTAAATAAAACGGATGAAATCTGGCTCGAGCAGCAGGAGCATTACGTGAAACAAAGTTACCGCAATCGTTGTTATGTATTAACAGCACAGGGCGTAAAAGATTTAACTATACCCGTAAAGAAAGGAAATCGTAAAACTGTAATAACCGAAATTGAAATAGATTACGATCAGAAATGGCTAAATACCCACTGGCGAACTATTAAATCAGGATATGGTAGCGCACCCTATTTTACTTATTACAGCGACTATTTACAACAAATATTAGAACAACGCGTTCCAACATTATTCGGGTTAAATGAAACTCTTTTACAATTTTATTTAAAAAGTTTGCAAATCCGCAAACCCATTCAGTACACAAAAGAGTATACCACTTTGTACCCAAACGGGGTACAAGACTTACGAAATCAGATACACCCGAAGAGGAAGTCTGCCATTTTGGACGTTAAACCTTACCAACAGGTGTTTGGCAAACAATTTGCCCCTAACTTGAGTATAATTGATTTGTTGTTTTCACAAGGTCCAGCAGCAAAAAACTACCTGTAATTTCAGTTATCATTACACTGAACAATTACGTACAAAAGCTTGTTTTTATTTTATAATCGCTTAACTTGTTACGGCGGCAATCATAATTAATGCATTTTTTATTTTTAATACATATACATGGAAGCTAAATTCTCAAACCGAGTAAAAGAGGTCATCTCGCTTAGCCGTGAAGAGGCTATTCGACTTGGTCATGATTATATAGGTACAGAACACTTGCTTTTAGGTATGATTCGCGAAGGCGAAGGTACTGCCATTACCTTGCTGAAAAAACTGGGTATTTCGATCGATGAGTTGAAATATGCTTTAGAGCAGGCTACCCGTAATACGGCGAGCCCCGGCACCAGCATTACCGGCAGCATTCCGCTCACGAAACAAACCGAAAAGGTACTGAAGATTACTTACCTGGAAGCCAAAATATTTAAAAGCGATATTATTGGCACCGAACATTTATTGCTCTCCATCCTTCGGGATGAAGATAACATATCTTCGCAAACTTTAGCCAAATTCAACGTGAACTACGAAACCATAAGAGATTCCTTGGATTATCAGAACAACAATCCTATGGCGTCTTCGGATACCGACGATAACGACGATAACGATAAATTGTTTGGCAGCAGCTCCAGCAAAGGAAGTACTGCCAAAAAGCCCGGCGAAAAATCCCGGACTCCAGTTCTCGATAACTTTGGTCGCGACTTAACTAAACTGGCCGAGGAAGATAAACTCGACCCGATTGTAGGCCGCGAAAAAGAAATCGAGCGGGTAGCCCAGGTACTGAGCCGCCGTAAGAAAAATAACCCAATTTTGATTGGGGAGCCTGGTGTGGGTAAAACAGCTATTGCCGAAGGTTTAGCCCTGCGCATTGTGCAGAAAAAAGTATCGCGCGTGTTATTTAACAAACGCGTAGTAACTTTAGACTTAGCCTCTTTGGTAGCGGGTACCAAATACCGTGGCCAGTTTGAAGAGCGGATGAAAGCCGTAATGAACGAACTGGAAAAATCACCAGATGTAATTTTGTTCATTGATGAGTTACATACTATTGTAGGTGCGGGGGGTGCATCTGGCTCGTTAGATGCCAGTAACATGTTTAAACCAGCACTAGCTCGCGGCGAAATTCAATGCATCGGGGCTACTACCTTGGATGAATACCGCCAGTATATAGAGAAAGATGGTGCCTTGGCCCGTCGTTTCCAGATTGTAATGGTAGATCCAACTTCTCCAGAAGAAACTATTGAGATTCTGAACAACATTAAAGATAAGTACCAGGATCACCACCATGTACTGTACACCGACAAAGCTATTGAAGCTTGCGTAAAGTTATCAGACCGGTACATGAGCGATCGTTTCTTACCAGATAAAGCGATTGATATTCTGGACGAAGCCGGTGCCCGCGTACACATCAATAACATTATTGTTCCGGAAGATATTCTGAAGCTCGAAGAGCAAATAGAAAATATTAAAACCGAGAAAAACCGGGTGGTTAAATCTCAGAAATACGAAGAAGCGGCTCAACTGCGCGATAAAGAGAAAAAATTGATCGATCAGTTAGATGCTGCCAAGAAAAGCTGGGAAGAAGAAACCAAGAAGAAACGTTACACCGTGAAGGAAGAAAACGTGGCGGAAGTTATTGCCATGATGACAGGTATTCCGGTAAAACGTATTGCGCAGAAAGAAGGCGTTAAGCTTTTGAACATGGGCGAAGAACTTCGCGGTAAAGTTATCGGTCAGGACAAAGCTATTGCGCAGTTAGTAAAAGCTATTCAGCGTACCCGCGTTGGTTTAAAAGATCCGAAAAAGCCAATTGGTTCCTTCGTATTCTTAGGCCCAACTGGGGTTGGTAAAACCGAGTTAGCGAAAGTACTGGCTACTTACTTATTTGATAAAGAAGATGCGCTAGTGCGGATAGACATGAGCGAATACATGGAGAAATTCAGCGTATCACGGTTAGTGGGAGCGCCTCCAGGCTACGTAGGTTACGAAGAAGGTGGTCAGTTAACTGAGAAAATTCGTCGGAAACCTTACTCCGTAGTATTGTTGGATGAAATTGAAAAAGCCCACCCGGATATTTACAACTTGTTGTTGCAGGTATTGGATGATGGTATTTTAACAGATGGTTTAGGTCGTAAAGTAGATTTCCGGAACACTATCATTATCATGACTTCTAACATCGGAGCCCGGGATTTACAGGATTTTGGAGCCGGTATCGGTTTTGCTTCCAAAGCAAAACAAGAGAACATGGATGAAATCATGAAAGGTACCATAGCCAGCGCGTTAAAGAAAACTTTCTCGCCTGAATTCATGAACCGTTTGGACGATGTGATTGTGTTTAACTCGCTCAACCGAGAAGATATCCACAAAATTATTGATATTTCACTCAGCAAACTATTGCACCGGGTAGATGCCTTAGGTTACAAGATTGAATTGACTAACAAAGCGAAGGATTTTGTTGCCGAAAAAGGTTACGATCCAAAATACGGTGCTCGTCCGCTGAACCGGGCCATCCAGAAATACCTGGAAGATCCAATAGCGGAGGAAATCCTGAAGGCAGAATTAGTACACGGAGATACCATTATCATTGATCACGAAGAAGGGAAAGAAACCTTAAACTTCCAATCGAGGAATAGTGGCAAAGGTACTACCGATACGAAAGATGAATTACCGGAATCGGAGCCGAAAACATCGGACCCGAAAGCAACCGAGTAATTAAACCTATTTAATTTTAAAAGGCTGGCAGTGTTGCCAGCCTTTTTTGTTTAATAAATAATGCCTTAATATTATTTAAATTTATTCTTCTGCTAGTTCAACTTTTTATAAATTTACACACACTCAATCTTAATCCACCCGATTAGCGCGTTAAATGGCAGATACAACCGGATTAACTAAAATAGAAGTACTGGAACAAAAAAATGCCGAAGCCCTACTTGGCGGCGGCCAAGCCCGCATTGATGTCCAGCATAGCAAAGGAAAACTTACCGCTCGTGAACGTATTGATTTGTTTCTGGATCCGGGTTCTTTCGAAGAAATCGGAAAATTTGTCATGCACCGCTCCAAAGACTTTGGCTTAGATAAAGAATATTATTTAGGCGATGGAGTTGTAACGGGCTATGGTACGGTAAACGGCAGATTGGTTTACTTATTTTCCCAGGATTTTACGGTTTTTGGTGGTTCCCTTTCAGAAACCCACGCCGAAAAAATCGTTAAAATCATGGATTTAGCCATGAAGAATGGTGCACCTGTTATTGGCTTAAACGATTCAGGTGGTGCCCGTATTCAGGAAGGAGTGGTTTCATTGGGAGGATACGCCGATATTTTTTATAAAAACACCTTAGCTTCGGGCGTGGTACCGCAAATTTCGGCGGTAATGGGACCTTGTGCAGGAGGAGCAGTTTATTCGCCGGCAATTACCGATTTTATTTTGATGGTAGAAAATACCTCTTATATGTTTGTGACCGGCCCTAATGTGGTAAAAACCGTTACCCACGAAAATGTAACCTCCGAAGAATTAGGTGGGGCCAGTACCCACAGCACCAAAAGTGGTGTTACCCATTTCTCGTGTGCCAACGAAGTAGAATGCCTGAATACCATAAAACAATTAATTAGTTACATTCCTCAAAATTGCGAAGATACTACCCCACTCCTACCCTACGAACCTGTAGAAGATGAAAACCGTACTGTGTTAAATACTATTGTACCAGAAAACCCTAACCAACCTTATGATATTCGGGAAGTAATAGATGGTATAATCGACGAAGGTTCATTCCTGGAAATACACCAGAATTTCGGTGAAAATATTGTGGTAGGATTTGCCCGTTTAGCCGGTCGGAGTATTGGCATTGTGGGAAATCAGCCTGCCGTATTAGCCGGAGTTTTAGATATTAATGCCAGCACCAAAGCAGCACGTTTTGTACGTTTTTGTGATTGCTTTAATATTCCGCTTTTAGTGCTCGAAGACGTACCAGGCTTTTTACCGGGCACTGACCAGGAGTGGCGGGGAATTATAACCAATGGAGCCAAATTATTATATGCTTTCTGCGAGGCTACCGTGCCCCGGATTACTGTTATCACGCGGAAGGCGTACGGGGGCGCCTACGATGTAATGAATTCTAAACACATTGGAGCCGATTTAAACTTTGCCTGGCCTACTGCCGAAATTGCAGTAATGGGTGCAAACGGAGCCGCCGAAATAATTTTTAAACGCGAAATTGTCGCAGCTGAGGACCCCGAAGCCAAATTGGCTGAAAAGATAGACGAATACCAAAGAAAATTTGCTACACCTTACCGGGCCGCTCACCGCGGGTTTATCGACGAAGTAATTATGCCTGAACAAACACGGGCAAAATTAATAAAAGCTTTTAAAATGCTAGAGAACAAAGTGGACCAGCTTCCGCGTAAAAAGCACGGAAATATTCCGCTTTAAATAAGTTAGAAGTTATGAATATAACCTAGGATTGGGTGATTTACCGTTTCTTGTTTTTACATATATAATTTCTAATGCATAATCTTTAAATTCTAATTTTAAACATGCGACAGGAAAGTTTCGAATTTTTACAAAAATACTTAAATACAGCCGCCCCTACTGGTTTTGAGGCCGAAGGACAAAAAGTATGGCTCGACTATATTAAGCCTTACATTGACGAATATTTTGTAGATACTTACGGCACAGTAGTGGGAGTTATTAACCCAGAAGCCGAATACAAAGTAGTTATTGAAGCGCACGCCGACGAAATTAGCTGGTTCGTGAATTATATTACCGATCAAGGATATATTTACGTGCGGCGCAACGGCGGCTCGGATGCTTTAATTGCTCCTTCTAAACGTGTAAACATCCATACCCGAAAAGGAATAGTTAAAGCAGTATTTGGTTGGCCCGCCATTCACGTTCGTAAAGTAGAACAAGACAAAGCGCCTGCTATGGAAACCATATTTTTGGATTGTGGGGCAAATACGCGTGAAGAAGTAGAAAATATGGGCATTCACGTGGGTTCGGTTATTACTTTCGATGATGAGGTAATGGTGTTGAACGAAAAATATCTGGTGGGCCGGGCTTTGGACAACCGCATTGGTGGTTTTATGATTGCTGAAGTAGCGCGCATGCTCCAGGAAAATAAAAAGAAATTACCTTTTGGTTTGTATATTGTAAATGCCGTACAGGAAGAAATTGGTTTGCGCGGCGCCGAAATGATAGCTCACCGGATTAAACCCAATGTGGCGCTTATCACGGATGTAACCCACGACACCCAGGCACCGATGTACGAGAAAAAAGTAAGCGGCGATATATACTGCGGTAAAGGTCCGGTTATTACTTACGGACCAGCGGTGCAAAATAATGTTCGGGATATGCTCTTTGATGTAGCTCAGAAATCGGAAATACCGGTTCAACGCGCAGCGGCTACCCGCAGTACCGGCACGGATACCGATGCTTTTGCTTATTCAAACGAGGGAGTTGCTTCTGCTTTAATTTCTTTACCTTTAAAATACATGCATACTACCGTAGAAATGGTTCACTTCGACGACGTTGAAAATGTATCTAAACTAATGTACGAGTTTTTAATTCAGCTTCCATCCGATCACGACTTCCGCTATTTTCATTAATATTAATTTTTTAAAGTATAAAACACCTCACAATTTTATTATTTGTGAGGTGTTTTTATTTGATCTCCATGGTAAAAAGAACTTATGATAGTTAATGATCAAATGGGCTTTGAGGTAAAAATTCCAGGTTTACCTCAGCGGATAATATCACTGGTACCCTCTCAAACAGAGTTATTGTTTGATTTAGGTTTAAAAGACAAGATTGTTGGAATTACAAAATTTTGTGTTCATCCAGCTCAAAAAATAAAATCTAAATCTATTATTGGCGGCACTAAAAACTTCCATTTCGATGTAATTGATAGTTTAAAACCGGATCTGATTATTGGGAACAAAGAAGAAAATTACCAGGCGGGTGTTCTACAACTAAAAGAAAAATATCCGGTTTGGATGAGCGATATTTCTAATTTAACAACTGCCTTGAGCATGATCCAGCAGATTGGTGTTCTTACTAGTACCCAAAACAAATCTCAAAATATAACTCAAAAAATAAGTGATTCCTTTCAAAAGTTAAATTCGAATTTAAACGTACCTACTGCTTATTTTATCTGGCGAGAACCATTTATGAGTGTAGGGCAAAACACGTTTATTCAGGACATGCTGGTAAAATGTGGTTTTCGTAATGTCTTTGCTTCTCAGTACCGTTATCCAGAAATTACAGCAGATCAATTACTAAAAGCTCAACCTGAGTTAATTTTACTTTCTTCGGAGCCTTATCCATTTCAGGAGAAACACATTCGGGAGTTTCAGGAACTTTGTCCTAATGCTCTGGTAAAATTAGTGGATGGAGAAGTGTTTTCGTGGTACGGTAGCCGCTTGCTGTATTCGGCAGCTTATTTTAAAAAGCTAGTGGAAGAAGTGAAGAATGAGTTAAATCACCGAAATTAAGGTTTCTTTCAAATCAAAAAAGCAATTTATAAAAATTAGAATCCTTACAGGGATTTAAGTCAAGAGACACATGTATCAAGATAGTAGATGTTAAACTTTTGAATTCGTAAGTTGTCGATTTTCATTCTACTATTTCGTCCATCTCGACATCAGGTATTTTGAATAAATATTGTTCAGTTACTTCATTCTGATTGACCGTTTATTTTACGGAGTACACCATACAAATTAGCTAATATGTAAGGATTATGCTATGTGAAAATTTAACCTTGGTATTAATTTTTAATTGATATCTTCTGAATTCTCTGCTTAGTTCTTAATCTATAAAATTTTTGAAAAATTTATCAATAAAAGCTTGACTCTCCCCTTACGTCATAGTTTATGTTTGTTTTAAATTTAATGCAATAAGCCGTGGAACGTTATTTTGTGAAAAAGCTGGCTGGTTTAGCCGGGGTAAGTGTCCGGACACTTCACCTTTACGACCAATTGGGTTTGCTCAAACCTGCGATCCGTACGGAGAAAAAATACCGCATGTATGGAAAGGCAGAAGCTTTCCGGTTACAGCAGATTCTTTTTTATAGAGAGTTGGAAATGCCGCTTAAAGATATTGCAGAAATTCTAGATGACCCGCAATTTAATACCTTGTCGGCCTTAGAACTTCATAAAAAAGAATTGCAGCAACGAAAAGCTCGACTAGATACCTTATTGCAAACAATTGATAAAACAATTGACCACTTAAAAAACAAAGCTATGTTATCTACCGAAGAATTATACGAAGGTTTACCCAAGGAAACAGCTGAAGCCTGGCGAAAGGAAGCTAATGAAAAATGGGACTCCTCTGTTGAACGCTCTGAATATCATTTACGCAATAAAACCAAGCAGGACTTTGAGTTCTTAAAAGAGCAAGCGAGTGTTAATGTGAAAAAACTTTTGAATTTAGTAAATGAAGACCCTGCAAGCGAAAAAGTACAAAAGGAAATTGCTACGAATTATGAAATTATCCGGGAATTTTGGGGAACAGCCGGAATACCGGATAAACAGGCAAAAGCTTATGCTGGCTTAGGTGATTTATACGTAAATGATGAGCGTTATACCAGCCAGGAAGGTAAGCCTAACCCAGAGTTCGCTCAGTTCATGAACAAAGCCATAAAGCATTTTGCCAGGCAATTGAAATAATATTTATCTAAAAAGTCCTCATTTTTTAGGAGAGGACTTTTCTATTTTTCTTGTAAAACTTTAGTTATAAAAATTATAACCTGCTATTTAAAACCAAGAATTACTCTTCTTTTCCCTCTTCTACTTTCTCTACAATAAAGCTTAATTGCTCTAAGTCCCGCCAAAAACCCGGGTAAGATTTTTTTACTACTTCCGGTTCTTCGATGGTTACAGGGGTGAGTAAAGCTAATGGAGCTAGAGCCATTGCCATGCGGTGATCTTCATACGTTTTAAAAACCGGATTACCCCCGATACTAGTAGCTGGCTTTACCCGAAACAAACCTTCTCCTTTATCTTCCAGATCGCCGCCAATTTTAGCTAGTTCTTGTTGTAAGGCAGCAATGCGGTCGGTTTCTTTAATGCGCAAACTTTCTAAACCGGTCAATTCTACAGCAATGCCTTTGGCAGCCGCAACTACCGCAATAGTTTGCGCTAAATCCGGGCAATCGGTAAAATCAAATCGGAAAGGTTCTAATCTGTCGCTTTTGGTTAAAATTACTTCTCCGCCTACGTAGGTTGTACGCACCCCCAAATGCTCCATAATAGTAGCAATTACACTATCGCCCTGGAATGATTCGGAACGGAGGCCTTTTAACTCAACGGTAGCTTCCGGAGCCAACGCCACCATGCTGTACCAATAGCTGGCCCCTGACCAATCCGACTCAATAGTATATTGATTTACATGGTAATTTTGCGGCGGAATGGTGATGGTGGTGCCATCAAAAGTACCCTTCACCCCAAAATGCTTCATCAGGGATAAAGTCATGAGAATGTAGGGTCGTGAACCAATTTTACCTTGCAGCTCCAGCGTTAATCCTTGCGGAAAAAGTGGTGCTACCATTATTAAAGCGGAAATATATTGGCTACTGATATCACCTCGTACTTGCAAGGTTGCCGGGTAATCTTGCTGACGATCAATACCGTTAAATTGTAAAGGCGGATAGCCTTCCTGACCTAAGTACTCAATTTTAGCACCTAATTGGCGCAAAGCATCTACCAACACTTTGATTGGGCGCTGCTGCATGCGGGCAGTACCAGTTATAATTTTATGTTGATTTGTTACAGCCAAATAAGCCGTCATAAACCGCATTACGGTGCCAGCATCTTCGGCATTTAACTCTTCGGCAGTAGATTCCAGCAATCGGGTAATAACTTTGGTATCGTTGGCTTCAGATAAATTATTGAGAGTAGATGCCCCACCAGAAAGGGCATTAATGATTTGTGCCCGGTTGCTCTCACTTTTAGAAGCCGGCAAATTTACCGATCCGCGCAGGATGCCAGTAGGATGGGTAAGCGTTATTGGAGAATGAATCATAATGTATTGTAATATTTAAAGGCGGCTTCTATTTCCGATAAACTAATCGGCTGATCGTAAACAGCTTGTCCGATGCCCGATAACAAAGTGCAGTTAATAGTGGAGCCGGTATTTTTTTTATCTTGTAGAGCTAAAGCGGCAATAGCGGCAAATTCATTTGTTTGTATTGCTACTTTAGGGTAAATCGAAAAAAGGAAAGTTTCAATTTTTTCCAGTTCGGCCTGGGTTATTAATCCTTTCCGGACGGATAAATAACTCTCACAGAGCATGCCTACTGCTATGGCTTCGCCGTGCAATAACCGTCTTCCGGATTTAGTAAGTAAATAGGTTTCTAAAGCATGCCCAATGGTATGGCCAAAGTTTAAAATTTTACGTAAGCCCTGCTCCCGGGGATCGGCCGAAACCACCCGGGCCTTTACTGCTACTGAGTCCTCAATTAACTTGGTCCAGTCTTCGGTCATTAGGCCCACGTATCGTTGCTCTTCAAAAGAAGCAGCATCGGCAATTAACCAATGTTTAATAATTTCGGCGTAGCCCGATTTTACTTCGCGCTCGGAAAGTGTTTTTAAGAACTCAGGATTAATAAAAACTTTTAACGGTTCCTGAAAAACACCCAAATGGTTTTTTAAACCATTAAAATCAATTCCGGTTTTACCCCCCACACTGGCATCTACCTGGGCGAGTAAAGTAGTAGGAACCTGCACAAAGTAAATACCACGCTTAAAAATACCAGCACAAAAACCGCCTAAATCGCCAATTACGCCCCCTCCTACATTTACCAGTACCGACCAACGGCTAGCCTTTATATCCGTTAGTTGCTGCCATACGTGTTCGCAGGTTGCTAAAGTTTTATGCTCTTCGCCACTTTTAATTTGAATAAGCGTATGTTCGGGTAAGTATTTACGCAGCAAAGGGTAACAATGCGCGTGTGTATTCTCATCTACTAATACGGCTACCTTATCAAATGCCCGGTTACTCAGAAAAGCTTGCAGTTGTTCACCTGCTTCTGTACCGATATAAATATTTTCTAACAAAATGCTGTATATCTAAAAATGCCCGCTTAAAAATAGCTATTAAATTTCACGTTTATTAATTAATTAAGTAAAAGTTTAAACTATCTAAAAGATCTAAAGCACTTGAAAAAGTTTGGAGTACTATTTGATTTTACTTTTATCTATTACTTAGCGCTTAACTTTTTTACAGTTTTCCAGTTATTAAAAAAAGCCAGACAACAGCTATTTATAAGGAAGCGTTCTGTTCTAGTCTGAATTTATTTTTACTCTAATTACTTGTGCATGATAACCGAAAGCCAGCTTTCTTTTGATGATACAGCCATAGCGTTTGCCTCTAAATCCGACGCTGAATTAATGAAAATGTACACTTTGTTTGCCACCATGAACAACAACTTTTTAGTAAAAACAGGTGGTAATATGGTACAACGAGCCTTTAAATGGGGCTTACCGGTAAAGTTTTTAATAAAGCCTACTATTTTCCGCCATTTCTGCGGCGGCGAAAATTTATTGGAGTGCAACCAAGCTATTCAGAGTTTAGGTAAGGCCAATATTGGTACCATCCTCGATTATTCGGTGGAAGGGGAAAACAATGAAAACAGCTTTGATCGAACTACAAAAGAGGTATTAGCTACGATAGAGAAAGCCCATACTTCTAAACATATTCCTTTTTCGGTTTTTAAAGTAAGTGGTATTGCGGATAGCCGCATTTTAGTAAAAATTCAAGCAAAAGAAACGCTTCATTCAGCCGAAGAAAAGGCATTTACCCGAGCCAAGGCCCGAATGGAAACTCTCTGCCAAAGGGCACATCAATATGGTATATCCATTTTTGTGGATGCCGAGGAAAGTTGGTTTCAAGACGTGGTGGATACTTTAACTTACGAGATGATGGCGAAATACAATAAAGAAAAAGCCATTGTATACAACACGTACCAATTATATCGCCACGACCGTTTTGAAGTTTTACAACGCGATTACCAGAATGCAGTAGAGAATAATTATAATTTAGGGGCAAAATTAGTACGGGGAGCTTACATGGAGAAAGAAGCCCGCCGGGCAACAGAACAAGGTTATGTAAACCCTATAAACCCCACTAAAGAAGCATCGGATGCTCTCTTTAATGAAGCTTTAACTTTTTGCGTGGAACATATTGATCGGATTGCTTTGTGCGCCGGAACGCATAATGAGGCTAGTTCTTATTTACTCGTAGATTTAATGGCTAAACACGGCATTGCCCCCAAGGATAAGCGAATTTACTTTGCGCAATTGTACGGAATGAGTGATAATTTATCTTATAACCTGGCCCACGCTGGCTACAATGTTGCTAAATACGTCCCTTATGGTCCGGTAGAAGCCGTAATTCCTTATTTACTAAGGAGAGCCGAAGAAAATACTGCAATTGCCGGCCAAAGTAGCCGGGAGTTTAATCTTATAAAAAAAGAAATGCAGCGGCGCAAAGCCGCTAAATAGACCTTTGAAGCTAAATCATTTAAAAATAAAAAGCTGCCCTTGGTACATCTGTAACTAGAGGCAGCTTTTTTCATTTAGTAAATTTCAACAGTTATTAATCTACTACTATCCGAAAGTAAGCAGTAGTAGCTACGGCGGAATTTAATGTTGTTCTTTGGAGCCTGTTCCAGCCTCCAGGTAAAGGTGCTAACTAGTTTGATATTTCACGCGTGCCTCGTGGCCGGCAGGCCTCGTTTGGCTCTCTCGGGCGGTTTAGCGAACCTTGGCTCACTCCGTTGCGCCATGCCTCGTGCCTCAGCACCGGAACGCTAAAAGGCCCTCCACAGCCAAACTGATGTCTTTGCTCTTAGCTACTGCTTTTCTTCCACATCTTATATCATTAAAAATAAGGAAAATGATTTTGTAGGATGCTACTACTAATGACAAGAATTAAAGGAATTAAGGTTCCTGTATCTGCTTCCCCTCGCCGCAGATTCTAATAAATTCGGCTTAATACCATCTAATACTACTTAAAAAGTAAAAACGGTAGCTTCTAGCACCTGACATCAGTTTGGCTGTGGAGCACCTGCTATGGTTCCGGTACTGCACAGCAGTATTCCGCAGACGAAGTCGAGGAAAGCTAGCGAGTACGTAAGAGCCAAACGGGGCCCGTCGGCCACGAGGCAAACTTGAACCCAGCAAACTAGATAACACCTGTGCCAGGAGGCTGGATCAGGCTCCAAAGAAAACACTTACTAGCAAGCAAAATCTAGGATAGCCTTTTTATACGATTTGATATAAATCGAAAAAAATAATGGTGTAAGTACCTGGCTAAATTATTATACAGGTCCTCGAGATTACAGTAAAAGTCATTAGTATTCCAATACTTTATATACACTAAAGTCTAATATATAACATCTTGATACTTGTGTCTAAAATATTATTTAAGCAGGAACTGTTTCAGGCGGAGTTTTTCTACCAAAACGTTTTCGCAGTTTATTTAAGGTATTTTCTACCGTTAATTAAATAGAAGGTACCAAAACAAGAGTAAGGATTAAGGAACTGGTTAAGCCGCCAATAATTACCCAAGCCAAACTATTTTTTGTTTCGGCCCCCGCACCTTTGGCTAAGGCAATAGGTAACAACCCGAATACCATAGCGAGAGTAGTCATTAAAATGGGGCGTAAGCGTTCCCGTCCGGCTTCAATCAAGGCTTCGCGCACGGCCATTCCCTGAGCTTTCAATTGATTCATTAAATTAACCAACAAAATGGCATTTTTCGCTACTAATCCCATCGGCATAATCATCCCGATAATAGAGAATATACTTAAGTTTTCCGGGTCTAAAGTTATTCTTTACCCTTTTGAGTACATTTTTATTTCCCCTATTTCCAATTAAGTACTTTTTAAAACAGCTTCTAAGTAAATACCTAATTAAACGTAGTAGATTAAAAGGCTTAACCAAATGGGAGCTCTCCCGGAACAGCTATTTAAAGATGGTTAACTGAAATTATGCTTGTTACTTAATAGCTGGAGATTTTTAAGATATTGAGTGCAAACCTTCGGGAGATTGTAAAAAGGTAAAGCAAAATTTATGTTAATTTCAACAACCTGAATGTATTCCTGATTATATATATTATTATATCTGCTTTTTTTCCGTCAAGCTCTATGTAAAGTTTAAGTAAAGTTTGTAACTAATTAACTTGTAAACCGTTTAGCCATAAACAAAACCAGATAAATAGTGCAATACGCAACTATTTATCTAAAAATAGTTCTAAACCCTAAAATTGACAAAACTATGGAAAACACAACAGGTAATATAAACCAAACTGGTGGAAGCTACGATAATCCGAATAATTCTAATAATCCTTTTAGCACTTCTAACGATTATAATACCACCGGAAGCTCCAGCAGTTCAGGTTCTTCCTTAAGCGGTTCAACTGTAGGCAATTCTTCCTTAAGTGGATCGAATTCAGATAATTCTTCTTCTACTGGTTCATCCCGCATCATGACGGGTATGTTCCGGGACCGGGACAGTGCGGAACGCGCTTATTCTACGTTGCAGAGCCGGGGATATAGCAAAGATGATGTAAATTTAGTAATGTCGGACGAAACACGTAAAAGACATTTTGGTGATCATACCCCCGATTCTGACTTAGGCGATAAAGCTTTAGAAGGAGCGGGAGCCGGATCTGCCATTGGCGGTACATTAGGAGCAATTGTAGGGGCGGTAGCCGCCATTGGTACCTCGGTTGCTTTGCCTGGCCTAGGCTTGGTAATAGCAGGACCGTTAGCTGCGGGCTTAGCAGGCGCCGGAGCAGGCGGGTTAACTGGTGGTTTATTGGGAGCTTTGGTTGGTTCTGGGATTCCGGAAGATCGGGCCAAAGAATATGAGTCGGGCGTGAAAGACGGTGGAATTGTAATGGGTGTTCGTCCCCGTTCAGAAGAAGATGCCCTTCACCTGGAAAATGAATGGCGTAACAACCACGGCGAAAGCATTTACCGCTAATTTTCAAGTAATTACATACTTCCACAAAAAAGCCTTACCAATTGGTAAGGCTTTTTTAATTAACAAAGGCTTGCCAGATTATTTTAATTAAATTCTAAATAATAGTACAAATATTCTAACATCAAAATAGTACTACCTTTTTAAGAAATTTCTTAATAGGCTTAGAAGCAAAAGATTAAGTTAACTTTAAACAAAGCATTATAAAAAAGACGAACAAGGTTGGCTAAGTATTTTTTCTTTTTTTATTTTAAAAACGTATTATTAAAAAATATTTAACACAGAAATTCAGGAACATAAAAGAAATAGCATGAAAGCTTTTATTCATAATTACCCCGAACCACCTTCTATTTTAAGCGATAGAATTGAATTCCGGGGAAACGTGTATGATGATGCCGGACACTTGTATAAAGCAGATGAACTTATAGCAACTATTACTCAAAACTATGGGCATTGGCATTGGCACGTTCTTATTCCTAATAAGGATTCTAATGCTGTAAATAAAGGCGAGTGCCCCACTTATCAGGAAGCTTATGAGAAAGTGAATGCCTATGTAGGTCAGTAATGCAATAAGGTTAGCTTAATTTATTTCGGAGAAATTGAATGAGAAATCGATAATCAAATAATTATTCTATTAAACAGGAAGCTTTATAAATACCACCATAAAAGCAGAAATGCAATAAACGTAGCTAAGGCCAATACAAAGCCTAAAAAAATTACTTTAGATTTTACCACTGGTTTGCACGGATTGACGGTATGCTGAGTTGTCCTCAGGATATATTTTTCTTCTTTGTTGTTTATAGGCTTCATTTTAACCAATAAGTAAATTTGAGCATAATTATGGCCTTTCTTTATACGTAAAAGCAGAGCCAAAGTCTTAAAAAGTGCTATTTAAGCTTCGTCAGGCATCAAACCTACCTAAATGCACTTTTACAGCTTTAATTCTTTACAGATTAATACTATTGCCTAAATAAAATTTAAATACCCAAAACATTTCTTTAGTAAAACAAAAAGAGCGCCTTCCAGCGCTCTTTTGTAAAATGAGGGTATTTAGTAAATTTTAAGCCGCATTTCTATAAACAACATAATGCTTATTGTTATGATAGGCGCGAAAAGAAATTCCTTTTTGTTGGCAAAAATGTTTTAACTTATCTTCTGTGCTGCGCTTTAAAGGTTGATGCCCAATTAAACCTAGAGATAAAAGCTGGCTTTCGTCTTTAGAAGGATCAGGCGGAAACAGTTCTTGCAAGTAATTACCATTCACATAAACCGGATTTTGATTAGCAGATACCGCCAATTCATTAATCCGATGAAGGGTTGTAATCGTCATAATTTTAGTTAGCTAACGCTGGATTTTAAATTGTTTTCGTATTTATAAAGTAAGGTCATCCTTATTGATGGCGCTTAAGAAAAAACTTAAACGCCCCCGAATACCGGAATTGTTCCATAAATCTTTAATAAATACAAATATCTATAAATCAATAAAATACAGATAAATTAGATGGCGTGCTACTTTATTCCGTAGCAAATGCGCGTTAATCCATTTTATAATGCACGAACTCAGATTGCATTATATCAACCATTTATAATTTTAAGCTTTTAGATAATATTGACTTATAAATGTTAGGAGTAAATTTAACTTTAAGCTATTATATCACTTGATGTAGCTGAAGCTTTATAACTATTACAATAGCCATTCGTTTGTTTCTTCTATCAATTACTTTTATCAATTTAACCAAAGGTTCTTATATTCTAAAAAGCTTTCTGGTTTATTAGCTGATAAACTAGATAATATTCTTTACCTATCCCGTATTTATACGGATTCACTTCTCCATCTTAAATAAAAAACAGTAATACTTTCAGGCAAAAACAAGTATTTACCTGTTAAATAGACAAAAATGAAACCCTGTTATTTGGCTAAAAATACGATAGCACTACATGGGTTATATTAAAATTAAAAGTTTTAGGGGTGATCATCTTGAAGAATTTAGTAGTAAACAGGCACAATCCGTTGTTCTTTACGTAGATGCCCCAATAGTAGAAGCGTCGAATAATATTTTGATGGCGCAATACCATAAATTAAAAGTAACTATTATAAACAGGCTAATGCATAAGGACTGAACGCTGAATAAAATTTAATAAAAAAAGCCTTGCCAAATAGGACAAGGCTTTTTGCTTTGGAAAAAAGATGACGTAAAAACAAATGCTTTTATAAAGCCAGCGAAAATCGTAGAGGCAAAGTAAACCGCACCGAAACAGGTTGGCCATTTTGCCGTCCAGGTTGCCAGGGTTTCATACTACGAATCACCCGAATAGCTTCTTCGGCGGTGCCACCGCCGACGTCTTTTATTACCTTAATATCCGAAATGTACCCGGCTTTATCTATTACAAACGTTACCACTACCGTACCTTCCAACCCTAAACGGCGGGCTTCGTTGAGATAGCGCAAATTTTGCCGGATAAACTCGTACATTTTTTTCATACCACCCGGAAATTCGGGCATACGTTCTACAAAGTCTCTTATTTCAGTTCCTGAGTCAGCAATCTCACTGCCTGCTATACTTCCTGAATTAACAACTGCCGGAATAACATCAGTACCTGGTTCTCCCAGTGCATCTTGTAAACCAGGCTCGGACTCGGCAAATAACGTTTGGTCCGGAACAGATTCTTTTACAGGAGTTTCGTTGGGTACTATTTGGGTGGTTACCGAACGTTTTGTAGCACTGGCAGGTATTACCTGTTTTAACTGTTTTGTAATGGGTTGTTGCATAATTCTGTCTTTTACTTTGGGCAGAATTACTGTTTCAATCTGGATAATATCTTTCTTAGACTTAGTAATTGGTAGCGGATCAGAGTTCAACAACAAGCCTCCGTGCGCAGCCGCTATAAGTAAACCAACGGCCGCAAACATATAAGTGGTAGCCTTTAAAACATGTTGCGGGTAAGCTTTACGAATAGCAAAAGCGCCGTAAGCCTGGTGGCGGCCTTCAAAAACAATATCATCCAATGAATAATCAGGAGCAGGCAGGAGTTTCATAATAAGAGCATAAAAAATTAAGGTAAATGGTAAAGGGCTATCCATAATCTGGGTGTTTGGCTGAGCTTTTTTTAACGGCGACTTACCTCCTTTCTGGTTAATGGTGTATAAGTAAGATGTTTTTGCACCTCCGTTTCCATAAGAAAATAAATTTTTTCTTTTCCTGATTTTGCTCGTATTTAAAGCCGTGAGAGTGCCGCAAATTAAATTATTATGCTGTTTCGAAAACCATCTTCCGGGTCGCTGCTAAAAGACGAAGAACTTATTCGTTTGTACCAGCAAACCAAAGACAGTAATTACGTGGGAGAACTTTACCGCCGCTATACGCACTTAGTATATGGGGTGTGCCTGAAATATTTAAAAGATCCGGAGGAGAGCAAAGATGCGGTTATGCATATTTTTGAGCAACTACTCGGCGTTTTAAAAAAACAGGAAGTTACTCATTTTTACAACTGGCTGCACGTTCTCACGCGCAATCATTGCCTGATGAAGCTACGGGCTGATAAAACTAAAGAAGAAAAAGTAAAAGCTTTGTCTCGTAACGGTTTTTTAGCAGAAGCAGGTTCGGATGATGAAATTCCGGCATTAATACTGGATGCTAAAATAGAAACCCTGGAAAAAGGATTATCGCAAATTCCTCCGGAACAACGCCAATGTGTGGAACTGTTTTACCTTCACAAAAAATCGTACAAAGAAATTGCGGAGCTAACGGGTTACGATTTAAGTAAAATTAAAAGCTACATTCAGAATGGTAAAAGAAATTTAAAAATTTACATCGATCGTCACCATGATTAATACCCAACCATCGCAAAGAACCGAACCATTGGGGGTTCATTTATCTGAGGAAAAACTTTTCCAGCTGCTCACGGGCCAGGTTACGCCCGATGAAAAACAGCAGTTAGAAGCCCACCTGCAACAATGCGCGCTCTGTACCGATGCGCTGGAAGGATTTGCCCGAGCAGACTCTGCTGCGACGCAAGCTACCTTACTGGAGTTAAATCACCTTATTAAAAAACGGACTACCCGCCGCAAAACACGTACTTTACTTACTGATATTAAAGCCTGGGGCGTAGCTACTGCCATTGTTTTTCTCATATTGATTTCGGCCGCTATTGTTTGGAATGCCGTTCATTCTGCCAATACCTCGTCCGTTACCAAACCCAAAGCTTCTGCTCAGAATCTGTACGCCAGACCTGTTAAAGGCTATTCCCATTTAAGAAAGTATTTAAATCTACGGGCTAACCTACCAGCAGGAGCTTCCCGCAAAGGTAAAGTAAGACTTCGATTCACCGTAAACCCGGATAGTAGTTTAAGTAATTTTACCGTGGTAGCAGGCCTGGAAAAAGCTACCAATCTGGCAGCTATTGAATTAGTAAAACAAGGACCCACCTGGCAACCAGCCAACAGACAAGGACAAAATAAGGCGCAAACGGTTAGCGTAACCATATTGTTTAAATGATTACTTTTATGGTAGTAGAAGTAATCCGGAAGGGAAATAAATCTAAAAGTTAAAATAGGTTTAAAACAATATTTTGCGCATCTTGTTTCGTTTAAGAGAAAGGTTTTATTTTTGTCGGAAATAGTTGATACTGTTCTTAGTCCATTTCGTAAATGAGTATAAATCTGTTTATTGACCTCACAATATCTGGCAGAAAAGCTTACCCAAAATTTAAATTTTAACGTACTTAAAATCAATACTGCCACTTTTGCATCGGGCACCACTTTTGATTAGCATTTTGTTTAAACTTACCTAACATGTTCAGATTGAAAACTAAATTTTTGGCTTATGCTGCCGTGCTGTTGCTGGTAGTAGTATTAGCTTCTTATAAACTAATTCATCGCCCTGATACCATTGCCGATAAAAACACGGTATTAATGAAAGTGTTAATGCAAGGTCTTAATTCCGCTCATTTTCACCCAAAAAAAATAGACGATACTTTTTCCAAAGAAGTGTACAAAACCTACTTGGAGCAATTACCATTTAATAAATTATTATTTACTCAGGCCGATATTTCTCAAATGAGTAAATATGAAACCAATATTGACGATGAAGTAAAAAAAGGCACTTACGAGTTTTTTGATTTTGCTACCAACTTGTATCAAAACCGGTTAAAAGAATCAGAAAGCTATTACAAAGAAATTTTAACTAAACCTTTTGACTTTAACACGGATGAAACAGTAGAAACGGATACCGAAAAATTGAAATATCCGGCTGATAAAGCTGCTTTAAAAGAAGCTTGGCGCAAATATTTAAAGTTCCAGACCATGTTGCAATTATCGGAGCTGGTAGACATTCAGGAAAAAGCAAAAGAAAATAAAGACTCTAAGGTGGTGCAAAAAACCATGCCCCAGCTAGAAGAGGAAGCGCGTAAAAAAGTAGTTAAAACTTATGATAATTTCTACCGGCAATTAAACCAGTACGAAAAAGACGAATGGCTGGCCCGCTACGTAAATTCCATTACCAACCTGTACGATCCGCATACGCAGTATTTCCCACCAAAAGCTAAGGAAGATTTTGACCTGGAAATTAGTGGCCGCCTGGAAGGGATTGGTGCCCAATTGCAAGACAAAGACGGCCAGATAAGAGTGATGGAAGTAATGCCCGGTACTCCTTCTTACCGCCAGGGCGATTTAAAAGCCGGTGATATTATTTTAAAAGTTGCTCAGGGAAAACAAGAACCGGTGAATGTGGAAGGCATGCGCGTGGACAAAGCGGTGCAGTTAATCCGGGGTAAAAAAGGTACTGAAGTGCGCTTAACGGTTAAAAAGGCGGATGCTACCATTAAAGTTATTTCTCTTATCCGGGACGTAATTATTAAAGAAGATACTTACGCGCAATCTGCTTTAATCCAGGATAAACGTAAGGTTGGTTACATTAATTTGCCTGGTTTTTACGCCGATTTTGCCCGTAAAGGGGGCCGTAATAGCGGCGAAGATGTTAAAAATGAGATTGCCAAATTAAAGCGGGAAGGCGCCACTGGTATAATTCTGGATTTACGCAATAATGGCGGTGGTTCTTTGCCGGATGCAGTAGAAATGACCGGCTTATTTATTCCCGAAGGGCCAGTAGTGCAGGTAGAATCCAGCGGAGCGGCTCCTAATGTACTACGCGACCGCGATTCTGCTACGCAGTTCGATGGCCCGGTAGTAGTAATGGTAAACTCTTTTAGTGCTTCTGCTTCCGAAATTTTAGCTGCGGCCTTGCAAGATTACAAGCGGGCCATTATTGTGGGTTCTTCTTCTACCTACGGCAAAGGCACGGTACAACAGGTTTTTGACTTCGACCAGGTGTTGCCATCTGAATACGATGCTTTAAAACCGTTTGGATCGTTAAAATTAACAACTCAGAAATTTTACCGGATTAATGGCGGTGCTACTCAGTTAAAAGGTGTAACCCCAGACGTTATACTACCGGATTTATACACCTTTGTGGAGCAAGGAGAAAAAGAACAGGAATATGCCTTGCCTTGGGACGAAATTAAACCTGCCAATTACCAAGCCTGGTCTAAGCCAGCTTTAAACGTGGAGCGCATTAAAGCCAACAGCAAACAACGGATAGCCAGCAACGAATTATTCAACGCGATTACCCAGCAAGCCAAGAACTTTAAAGCAAGGGCCGATATGACGTATTATTCGTTAAAATTGGCTAATTACCGGGCCATGCAGAAAAAAGCAAAAGATGAATCGAAGAAATACGAAGCGCTGCAAAAAAGTGCTCCCGAAATTACGGTTACTGCTTTAAAATCTGATTTAGCTCAGGCCCAATCCGATAGTGTAAAAGTAAATCGCTTAAATCGGTTTGCTAAAAATTTAAAGAAGGATATTTACCTGGAAGAAGCTCTGAACGTGGTAAAGGATCAGTTTAACGAATAATTAGTAAATTCTTTATAAAACAAAAAGGCCGGTAAATTTACCGGCCTTTTTGTTTTATAAAGAATTTACTCTCTAATTTCTGATCCCTCTTCCATTCAGTTATCTCCTCACTAAACACTACTCAAATAAGCGTTATTATTTACTAATTTAAATAGTATTACAAAAAAATTATTCAACTAAATATTTTAGTTTAAACCAGGTTTTTCGTAAATTTATAGTGTAGTTAAGTATAAAACATCATACTTACAACTATCTGTTTATCAGCAGTATAAATTTACAACTTAGCTATAAATTTTAGTTTATTTTGCAACTAAAAGATCTACTAAATTTGTTATCAAATTATGAAAAAGCTAACGGACGAAAACGTAATTCCTTTATTTTCGGAAGAGCCAAAAAAGCCGGACGAAGTATGGCGTAAATCCATTCCGGCGCAGGTTTTTCTGAATTATTTTTTTGCTATCAACTACCATATTCAGCATACGGATGATGCTTTTGGATTACAGCACTTAAGTTTCTTCCGGGAGCATCGGGCTAAGTTCGATGAAAAAGATTTAGCGGCTATTACTAAATTGTTGCACAGCTGCTGGAGTACCGAATACGCCTTACGGGCTACCGCTGAATTAGGTAACGACGACTATTTACGAAATGCCTTACATTGGACATTTCCACAGGCATTCTATACCATTTTTGCCGGGTTACAAGCCTTTTTGTATACGCTGGATGTAAAAACCAATAATGCTACGGTAATGCGCCGCGAAGCCGGCCGCCTGGTGGTTAAAAATGCTTATCCGCGTGCTATTGGCTACTACGCTGCTGGCCCTTATTATGATTTTAGTGTGCATCGCTTGCCTTTGGCCGGCTATAAACCAGGTTTGCATATTCCGGAGAAGGGCATTGAAGCTCAGGCTCAGATTGGTCAGTTTTTACGGACTACACGTAAGCTGCAGGCAGTAACTACCCGCCAGCAGGTACAAAGTAATCCTACTACGGCAATACGGAGCAGTAAAACTGGGGTGGTGCTCGATAAATGGAGTGCGCATCATTGGGATCAGATTACCTGGCGTTTAGGTTACACCACTATTTTTGATTTGCTTAGCCGCTTACGTATTTCATCGAGTAATAAAGAAATAGACCGCTTCGTGGAAGCTGATATTGATTTCAAGTTGTTTCACGAATCCTTGCTCAACATTGTTAGCTATTTAAACGCTGTTCATGAGAGTTACGTGGCTCAGGCTATCGGCATCGAAAAATACCAGGAAATAGTAGTCACTTTACCCACTCATTTGCAGAATAGCTTTGTGAGTGCTCGTTTACGCGAAAAAGTGGCTCCTTTGTTCCCCGATTCCGGGCGTCTACCATGGGGAGCTGCTGCCTAAGTTTAAAATTTATCTACTACTCCATATACTAAATGCACCGGCTCAATGAGCTGGTGCATTTTTACTTTTTACCTTTACCGGTAACTAGTTAAGTAAAGAGGAAAATTAAATTATAGATGATAAGTTGGGGAAAAGCTCCTCTCCTAAGTTTAGGAGGAATATAAGTAGTTGTTTTGCCACTAAGGCTGGGCGTGAGAATGAATATTTATTCTTGTTAAGGCGCTTAATCGAGCAAAAGGCCAGATTTAATTTAAAACCTTTGATCCTTTAGGAGGAACATATTAAACTACTAACCCAATAGCTTTCTCCTGATGGACAAAGACAAAAGGGTTTTATTACTGTTAACAAATTACAGCTAATTACTCATTTTTAAATAAAAGTAAAGAATCACCTTCATCATCTAAATCTGCGTACTTTCCCTTTTTCTTTACCAGTCAATTATCCGTAACATTACACTATTATTGGTTAGATCAATTTTGGGCGCATGCTTTTAACTTTCCTTTCAATACTTCTCCAAATAAATCCTGTAATTACCCCGGGTAACTGGCTCACGCCTTTCGAAAAGAGTTACGGCAAGAAAACCGCTACTTATAAAGAATGTATTGCCTATTATCAACATTTAGATAATGCCTTTGACACTTTCAAATTAGAAGAATACGGTTCAACGGATTCGGGAAAACCATTACATATAGCCATATTATCCTTAGATAAAGATTTTAACCCAGTTTCTCTACGTCGGAAAAATAAGCGGATTTTATTAATTCAAAACGGCATTCATCCGGGTGAGCCGGAAGGGATTGACGCCAGTATGATGCTGGCCCGCGACTACCTGCTAAAGAAAGAATTACAAGCCTACCTAAAAGATGTGGTGGTTTTATTTATTCCCATTTATAACGTAGATGGTTCGTTAAATCGCAACAGCTACAGCCGGGCTAATCAAGATGGACCCGAAAGCTACGGTTTTCGGGGAAACGCCCGTAATTTAGATTTAAACCGGGATTACATTAAAACCGATTCCCGGAACGCTCAAACCTTTACAGTACTGTTTCAGGAATGGCAACCCGATATTTTCGTGGATACGCATACTTCCAATGGAGCCGATTACCAGCACACCATGACCTTAATTGCTACCCAAAAAGACAAGTTGCAAGGGCCATTGCGAGAATATTTAACCTCTCAGCTTTTACCTCAGCTCTACGTAGGTATGCAAAAGCTAAAATTCCCGATGTGCCCCTACGTAGATTCTAAAGGCGAAAGTCCGGATTCTGGTTTAGTTGGTTTTTTAGAAACTCCCCGCTACTCCACCGGTTATACAACTTTGTTTCATACCATTGGTTTTGTAACCGAAACCCACATGCTCAAACCTTTTGCGGACCGGGTAAAAGCTCAATACAACTTTCTGGATGTCCTTATCCGGACGGTACAAAAAGATGCTGCTAAAATTGCCGCTGCTCGTCAGCAAGCCATTAAGGAAATGCTGGCCCAGAAACAATTTACTATTAACTGGCAACTAGATACTACCACCGTAGATACCATTACCTTTTTAGGTTACGAAGCCAAACACAAACCCAGCGAAGTAAGTGGACTAAGTCGTTTATACTACGATCGTCAGGCCCCTTACACTAAGAAAATAAACTACTATAATACCTACCGGGCAAGTTTAACCGTGACTCGACCCACTGCCTACGTTGTACCCCAAGCCTGGGAAGAAGTAATTGACCGTTTACGTTTAAACTGGGTTAAGATGCGTACGCTTCGGCGGGATACCAGCCTGACTGCCGAAGTTTATTACCTCACTGATTATAAAACGGGCAACCGCTCGTACGAAGGACATTATTTGCACTCAGGGGTACAAGTGCGCTCGGAGAAGCAACGCCTAAATTATTTTGCCGGCGACTATATTATTCCGGTAAACCAACCGGCAGCCCGTTTTTTGATAGAAACCCTGGAACCACAAGCCACAGATTCTTACTTTAACTGGGGTTTTTTTGATGGAATTCTGCAGCAAAAAGAATACTTTTCGAGCTACGTTTTTGAAGATGTTGCCGCCAAACTGTTGCAACAATATCCAAACCTTAAAAAGCAACTTCAGGAATTTATCACAAAAAATCCGGAAGCAGCTAAAAATGCTCAGGCGCAACTCGATTTTGTATACCGCCATTCGCCTTATTACGAAAAGTCACACCTGCGTTACCCCATAACCCGAATTGTGCCGTAAACCTTTGAGTTAAATTTACTAAATTTCAGGTAAAACCTTGTTTTTAGAGTGAAGAACAGGAAAGTTGATAAGAATGAATATGTCACCTAAGCTTTTTATTACTTTGCTGGTTTACCTGCACGAGGGCGAGGAAGAAAGTTTTCTGAAGTACGAAGATCAGGTATTGCCTTTACTGCCTAAGTACAACGGGGAACTACTATACCGCATCCGTCCGGAAAAAATAAATTTTGTGCAAACACCCACTGAATATCCTTACGAATTACAATTACTTTCTTTTTCTTCCGCCCAGGATTTTGAAAATTACCGCCAGGACAAAGAACGACTTAGCCATGCACCCTTATTTCAGAAATCTATCCGGAAAGTGTTATTGCTGCAAAGCCAATCTTCTTAATAAAAAATTACTTTATAAACTGTAAAGCCTTATTCCATTGATACCCATTCTGCAAATAGATAATTTATCAAAACGATACGGTTCAGTGCAAGCCTTAAAGCAATTGAGTTTAAGCGTGGAACCAGGTAGTGTATACGGTTTATTAGGACCAAATGGCAGCGGTAAAACCACCACCCTGGGTATTGTGCTGGATGTGTTGCATGCTAGTTCCGGCAGTTTCCAATGGTTTGGCGAAGGACTTAGCCCAAAAACCAAACGGCGCATTGGGGCAATACTCGAAACGCCTAACTTTTACCCTTACTTGTCGGCCTACCAGAATTTACAGGTAGTAGCCGATGTAAAAGGCGTTTCGCATCAGGCCATCGCACCCGTATTAGAATTAGTGGGATTGCTAAACCGGAAGAATTCAGCTTTTAAAGGTTTTTCGCTGGGCATGAAACAACGTTTAGCCTTAGCAGCAGCCTTAATAAATAATCCGGAAGTATTAGTACTCGACGAACCTACGAACGGCTTGGATCCGCAGGGAATTGCCGAAGTAAGAGAATTGATTTTAAATATTGCCGGCCAAGGTAAAACCATTATCATTGCCAGTCACTTGCTCGACGAAGTGGAAAAAGTATGTACCCACGTAGCCGTGCTGCAAACCGGTGAACTACGAGCCGCCGGGCCGGTAAGCAGTATTTTGGCGAAAGAAGATCAGGTATTTATCCAGGTTAACGGCGATGAATCAAGAGCGCAATCTTTGTTACTAAATTTACCAATTACTCTTATAAAAGCAGAGCGCGATCAGTTTACCTTATCTTTATCCCCAGGTTTTACGAGCGCCGATTTAAACCGGGCATTTTTCGAAAATGGATTGGTTCTGAGTCAACTTACAGTTAAAAAGAAAAGCCTGGAAGCTCAATTTTTGCAACTTACTAATACTCGTAACACATGAGTCAATTACTAATAACCGAGCTACGTAAATTATTTCCGTATCGTACTTTCTGGACTATTTTACTTTTATTTACCGGTCTTTTATTATTATTTGTGTACCTGGGCAGTAAAGTAGAACTTAATGGCCAGGCGGCCGGACCAACGCTGTATAGTTTCCCGGATATCTGGTTAAAGCTGACCTACATTGCCAGCTATTTCAATCTATTATTGGGCATTCTGATTATAATTATCATTACCGATGAATATAGTTTTAGAACCTTTCGGCAACAAGTAATTGATGGCTGGTTTAAACATGATGTTATTCTGGCAAAACTGCTCGTAATTATATTAATTGCTGCTTTTGGTACAGTGGTGTTGCTCGGTACCGGTTTGTTTTTTGGCTACTCTTATTCTCCTTCTACTGCAAGCGCTAAAGTTATTCAGGATATTAGGCACCTTGCTTTTTATTTTGTACAAGCGGTTGGGTATATGACCTTGGCTATGTTGTTCGCTTTCCTGATTCGAAAGAATGGATTAGCTATTATCACTTTTTTAATTTACGCTAAAATTATTGAGCCCATTATTCATTCGCGTTTCCCCGACGAAGTAGATCAGTATTTCCCCATGAAAGTTCTGTCTAGTTTAACCCCTACCCCGGGCCGCGATGTGTTGGAGTCGATTACGGGTCCTACTTTGGCGCTTACTCCTACTGCTGCCTTGCTCCCCGCCATTGGCTACATTGGATTATTTTCTGTTTTATCTTATTTTATTATAAAATACCGGGATTTATAAAACCTAAAACATTTAGAATACCTGGCCTTATTCTAATCAAAAGCTGAGCTTAAATATCTAAATCTGTTTAGATGAAAACAGATAAGGAAAATTCACTTTTAAAATTGCTTCCCTTTATTAAAATAGACAGTAAAACAGTCAAGGCTAGTATACCCATTCATTATCGGTAAATAAGTACCTACATATGCTCTTGTTTACAACGATAATGAAAAGAAAACCCATAAATACCCTTAAATACCAGGAATACTACTTCTACAAGCACGAATGCGCCTAATCTTCGATCAACTAATACGATTACTATAAATAAAATAGATGTATCCGAAATAAAAGAATGTTTTAGATAATTTCTGAAATCTAAAAGGTAGGTATTAAGATAAAAACTAGTGAAAACGCGGAAACAGATGCACCAATCCTTTTCGTCGTTATAAAGTAGAAAATACGAATGGATAAATTTTATTCAAAAAAAAAAGTACACTCTATTAGGTGTACTTCCACAACAAACTTATAAATAAATACTATTGACCTTCGGTTTCTGATCCGCTGTTGGCTTTACTTTTTCTACCGCGGTATCCACCCCGTTTTTTCACGGTTAGTTTTCCTTCTTTGGCTTTGGTAATTAAAGATTCTAATTCCTCTAAACCTTTCTTTTGTTGCTCTACGTAACGTTCCAAGCTAGTAGTTAAAGCGCCTAAGAGTTCTTTGTTTTGTTGTGCATCTTGTAGAGTCTGCACAATTTCGGTAATATTTGCTTCTTTTGCCATTAGGGGTTTGAAATATGGGTTAATGTAAAATATGAAAGGGCTAAGTTATTTAATTTAGTTAAATAATGATGTATCATTTTATTAAGTTGATAACATTCATTTCACTAATGCAGCACAATTAACCAAATCAATTTATAGGAATGAAATTACTTTTTCCTAAAAACAGAAAAAACATCAATGTAAATTACTAAATCTTAAAAATCACAAAGCTCTTATAACCAAATAATTACTTTTACCATATTACCCTGTAAAGTAAAACAAGGGAAATAAATTTTGATAATAGATAGCTATTAACTTTTAACATAAAGCCTATATCATAACAGTGAAATTTTGCCTTTTAATTAAATTAAAATAGTGTTCTTTCTGCTTTTGAGAAATACTTAGCTTCTATTGATACTATCTATTTTGATTAAAAATAACCTACTCAATCAATAGAATACTTTAAATAGAACTAAAAACAAGTCGAATAAACTTAGAAATGAAGGCAATGAAGGGATAGCTGCTAGTCTTATTTAAATACTTAATAAGTAAATAAAAGGTAGGAATAATGATTAACTGACCTACAAACAAAATACTTAATAATTAAAAAAGCGTAGAACCAGACACAAGTGTATTAAATTAGTAGGTGATCGTCATTTTACCTGCATCCTAATACCAAATGCTAAATTGCAAACACCTCATCTTCTCTCTATATGCAACAGGCATTTTTTCTCTTTAAGTGGGGCTACCTGTAAAATAAACTAATCAATCTTATAACTCTAGCCAGTTATAGAATAGAAACGACCAGTTATGAAACAGTCGTTGCTTGTATTGGTAGATTTCTGCACCTTTCCACCATATTTTCAATCTCTTAATTAAATGACTATGAAACAATTAATATTTCTTTCGCTTTTATTCCTGCTCGCAGTAATTGGAAGCTGCGAAAAAGCAGAAGACGATTTTACTCCCCGCTCATCTTCCGCTCAATCCCCTATCGAAGCAACTTCTATCAATAGCCAATCTTCTACTTCTACGCTTGCCCAGGAAAGTGCCCTTCAGATAATCAACTTCAACTACGGAGATGTATTTTATACGATTAACCTCGACCAGGTAAAAGGCATAAGTCGGGAACAATTTACGCAGTGGTTACAAGGTACCCGGCTCGCACCTGCCAAAAAGCGTTTGTTACCGCTACTCAGCCACTCGGCTACAAAATACATTTTACTCAAAAATGTTAAATTACGTGCCACTGGTAAACTAGCCACGGTTGCTTTAATTGGCGTACCTAATGCACTTTCCGGTCATTATGCATCTGTTATTACCGTAATAAACCAACCCTATATTTTAGAAGGCCTTCCCGTTAAGTTATGCTTTGTAAAAAAATGCTCGCCTTATCTACAATGTATAAACTGGATTGCCGTCGCTCGTGAGGGTTCAGTATGCCCGTCTAATCAGTGCGATAGTAATAATCCTTGTACTTTTGACGCCGCTCCTCCCGGCACTACAATTGGTTTTCAGTCATTAAAAGATGCCATAGCGCAGTTTCAACCTTGAGTTGTGTTGTTCAAGCAACCATGAAATACTTATTCCTTATAAGCCTATCAACCCTTAAAGTCATTAATCGTCTCTATCATTAACCTAGCTACTGGTAGAGACGGTCTTATCGTAGAACAATACACTTTATGCATGTAACGTGCTGGCATTTTGTTTTAAACCATTGCCTCCAAGCTAAACAGGATTATAACTTCTACATATAAATAACTTAAATAAAGCTTTAACCTGAATAACCACTAATTTTATAGCTTTTATTACCTTTAATTCTTACCTTGAGAGAAGATTCTGCCACCTAACCTACCTGATTTTCATATTTTTATGGTACAGTTATGGAACCTCGCTGTCGTTTACTCTCGCTGTTACTTTTTCTCTTTAGCTTAGTTTTTTGCTTTAAAACCGAAGCAACCAAATTAAGGCCAGTTCAGTCCGGACAATCAGTATCACCGCTGGCTCAAGATGAAGTAGACAGTTTAAAGGCACTATTTCCTTTTGTTACCAGAGAAACAGATAAAATAGATATTTATGGGCAATTATGCTTTACCTATGCCAGTACCATCGGCAATTTAGACGTGGCCTATCAATATGCCGATAGTATTCATTTTCTGGCCAATAAAGTAAATAATAAAACGGGAAAAGCTTCGGCTACTTACTATTACGGCATGCTGGCCCGCTTCGATGGAAAATTTTCCGAGGCTATCCAATATTTAAATCAATACTTAAATTTTTGCCGATCAAACAAGGACTCTACCGGATTAGCGAATGGGTTATTTCAATTAGCGGTAGTGCAGCATGAACTGGGGAATTACGATAAAAGCCTGGAAATTAGTTACCAGGCTAAGGACTTATACGCCCAACTAAGAAATTCTTACGGAATAGCCCGCGTATTCATGAATATAGGCAACTTATTTACTTCCATGAAAAAGTGGGAAGATGCAATAGTCATGTACAAGCAGTCGCTAACTTATTTTACCCAGTTAAAATCAGATTTAAACGCCAGAATGGGCAAGTTGCGGGTTCTGGTGAATTTAGGAAATGCTTACGCCGAAACCAAACAATACGAAAAAGCCCGTAATTTCTATAAGCAAGCCTTACCCATCTGTTATTCCGTTGGCTCGAAACGTACCGCAGCCACCACCCTGAGCAATATCGGCGAAGTATTTAATGCACTTCAACAATACGATAGTGCTTTGGTGTATCATCTGCGGGCTTTAACTATTCGGGAGCAAGCAGCGCAAAAAGATAAATTGGCGGCTAATTTAATTTGGGTAGGTGAAACATACCTTTTTTTAAAAAATTACCCGCAAGCCAAGCACTATCTTTTAAGAGCCCACGCATTGGCGTATGAATTCCGTACCAAGCCTATTTTGCGGGATGTTTATCAAAAGTTAGCCTTGCTTTATTCTACCCAGCATTATTTTGAAAAAGCCCTGGAGTACCAACAGTTATACGCCACCCTTAAAGATAGCGTGCTGAACGAAGAAACGGCTCAGCGGCTCAGTGAACTACAAACCAAGTACCAAACCGAAGAAAAAGACAAGCAAATAGCTATTCTGGCCAAAGAGAAACAAGTGCGACAAAAGGAAGCGCAGCGCCAGGCCTTACAACAAAAAGCCTTATTAGGTGGCTTATTCCTGATAACCATTATTGCTTTATTAATAATTTTTTTGTTGCGCCAGCGCCTGAAAAATCAAAAATTAGTAATGGCCAAAAATCAGGAAATTAAAGAATCTAATTTAAAACGCCAGATGAGTGAGTTGGAAATGAAAGCTTTACGGGCGCAAATGAATCCGCACTTTATTTTTAATTGCATGAACTCCATTAACCGCCTTATTTTAGATGAGGATACGAATAGGGCCTCGCGGTACCTGGTAAAACTTTCAAAATTGATCCGGCTGATTTTAGAAAATTCCGAAAGAAGTTCCGTTTCCCTGGAAAATGAATTGACCATGCTCGATGCTTATTTACAATTAGAAAGCCTGCGCTTTAAAGGCCGCATCTCGTATGAGTTTCGGGTAGACGATGCCATTGATCAGGAAAATACTTTTTTGCCTCCCATGGTGCTACAACCGTTCGTGGAGAATGCTATTTGGCACGGTTTAATGCACAAAGAAAAAAATGAACCTGGTTTTATTAGCATTAGCATTACGGAGGAGGCAGATAGCTTAACCTGCGTGATTGAAGATAACGGGGTAGGCAGAGAAATGGCCACAATTCTTGAGAAAAAATCAATTATCGGCCGAAAATCTATGGGTTTGCAAATAACCGAAGAACGATTAAAAATACTGAATAAAGATAAAATGGATAAGTTAATTTACATAACGGATTTAAAAGATTCGCTTAACCAGGCTTTAGGTACCCGGGTAGATATTCACGTTCCATTAGGATAAAGTATGGTCCGTGCTATTATTATCGACGATGAAATTGATGCCCGGGAAGCCTTGAAGCTGGCTTTAAATAAATACTGCCCGGACGTAACAGTGCTGCGCTGCTGCGAAACTCCCCAACTGGGCTTAAAGGCAATTGAAACGCTGGAGCCGGATTTAGTTTTTTTAGATGTACAAATGCCTGGAATGTCGGGTTTTGATCTATTACAGCGGATAAAAAAAGTAAATTTTGTCGTTATTTTTGTTACGGCCTTCGACCGTTATGCCATTAAAGCCATAAAATTTAGCGCTTTAGATTATTTGCTCAAACCAGTAGACGTGGATGATCTTATTCAGGCAATACAAAAAGTAAAAGAACAAGCAGCTACATCCCGCCCAGCGTATCATTACCAATCGGCTTTGAATAATAGCCAGCACGCCGGCGGTAAAATCCAGAAAATAGCGGTACCTACCCACGATGGAATTGATTTTTTTCTGACCGACGATATTATTTACTGTGAGGCCGACGGAAGTTATACCACTTTAATTTTAAAGAACAAATCCAAACAAATCGTCTGCAAGAAACTCATCGACTTTGAAAATTTACTTACCGAATCCGGTTTTTGTCGGGTCCATCATTCTTTCCTGATTAATATGAAGCATATTTTAAAGTACATAAAAGGGGAAGGGGGCTACGTTATTCTAACCGATAACCACCACGTAGATATTTCCCGCCGGAAAAAAGAAGAATTTCTGCAATTACTCGATCGTCTTTAAAAACCTTTTATTCTCTATTACATTCTTTTAAACTTTCCCTACCCTTTGTTGCCCCAGATTATTTACAACTAATATACTTACCTGGCTAATTATTGGATTTAGTAAGTTTTAGCTACACTTATGTTTTGCAGGTAACCACTTGTGAAATGCCTAATGCCACCCGTAAAACAGCACTGTTTTTCGCAGGATTGCTCCTTTATCTTTCCTCTATAAATCAGGTAAACTCCAATGTTTGATGATTTAATAAAAAATTAATAATAACAATTTAAAAAGGAGGCTATTATGGCAGACAAATTAAAAGTAACATTTACTACCATTAACGTAACCAACAACGGCGAATGGACCGGAAAAGGAGAAGTTTACTAGGAATTAACCGTGGATGATCAACCCGTGGATCACCGATCGCTTACCAACCCGCTGAAAGTAGCCGATGGCGAAACCATTCAGCTAACAAAGAGTGCAACCGTTAGTAAAATGCCGGGGCAGCCCTTAACCATTCAGGGTTCAGTGAGTGAAAAGGACAATTTGGATAAGGACGATTTTGCCGAATTTCTGGACACGTATGTTGGTTCGGCGGGCTGGGGATTGGGCACCCACAAGCGCATTATCCGCGACGGCAACCTGGACGTAACGGTTACTTACAAAATTGAACGGCAGTGAGTTAATTTTTGAGACGGTAAGTCAAAACCCGCAACTAAGGAATCATTATTATGGCACAAAGCTCCGGTAGGTAAACCTGCTGGAGCTTTATTTTTATAAGGGTATTTACCTTTTATTCAGCTGATTATATTAATGGTGTTCAAAATCCTACCGAGTACCAAGTAATAACCGCCACTAGTGAATTTCTGGTATTTTTCTCCTCCTTACTATCCTATCTTTCTTAAACAAAAACAAAATAGCTATAGAATATGCGCGCTTACTTCAGGCTATTTATTGGAACCTATTAATCTTTCTGACTGAATCACTAACCCTAATTTTAAAGATCATGCGCTATAATAAACAAACCTGTCATCGTTGCGGTGCAGAAACCAATTCGCTCCGCGCTTCCTGGTTTAATATTCACCTATTGTGCTGCGATTGCCGCCAAGAAGAAGCTGCTCACCCACTCTACACCTACGCCCAACATGTAGAATTTGTAAAAACTCAAACCGGAAATTACTTTTTCGCCGGCATTGGTTTGCCCGTTGACATACAAACAAAGCATTGCCGCCAATAAAGTATGAGTAGATTTGATAATTTAAAATTTCCCCAAAATACTTCGGCTACTTAACAAATTTATGATGGCTTTGAAACCAGGAACATTCTCCGCGCAAGAATATCTGAAGTAAAGCTTGTTTTTGAAATCATACCTCACATGGATTTACTAAAAAATGCCATTTGATTATTAGCAGCAGAAAGAATTTAAGGTAACCAGAAGTTTTAACTACTATGGGTTTAATCCGACTACTCATAATGGTACCAACAAGACCTACCCTGCTCTAATAAGTTAAGTTTCCGCTAGTTCTTGAGGAAACTACTCCAAAATTACTCGTTCGTCGGTCAACTTAATATTTTCTGTTTAACCGCTCTACACCTTACAACTCACTTTGTAGTCCCCAATGCAATAACTAATTATTGCCCCTCCGCTTAACCATTTTAATTCACTATTCACCTAAAAATTATATTCAAATGAAAACTATATTAACACTTGTTTTTTTTCTGATTCTACAACTGGCTCAAGGCCAGGTGAAGTACTTTCAGCGCGAGTTTAATTTAAACTACGTAACACCGGTATTCCGGAACGAACGTTTTAACAGTGGCATCAGAACGCAACATAACTTTGATGCCAACAATGCTTTTTATTACGTGGGTATTGGCACTTCCTATAAAAATTCGGCGTTAGCTGCTCCCAATAATACGGCCGATCGGCTGCGGTTTACCCGTTTAAGTACTTCCAGTGCGGTTTTAAGTAACCGAAGTCATCAGTATTCCAGAGATGGTAAAGCCTTAAATACTCATGCCAATAGCATAGCAGAAATACGGGTAGCTGGTGGAAATGGCGGTTACATAGCAGTGGGGGAAGTTGCCAGCAATCCGGTTACCGGGGCTGTTGCCGCTGGCGGAAGCGATGTATTATTTACTAATTTAAATTTTAACGGTTTTGTGGTAAACTCCTCGCGAATTGATATTGCAGGGGGCAACGATATTGCCTGGAGTGTTAAAAGATCGAATATATTGGTGGGCGGACAACCTACCTGGATTATTTGCGGAGAATCGAAACGTGGCACCACTCATACGGATTGTTTTGTAGCCCGGGTAACATCGGCCGGGGCTATTATCTGGTGCAATCGTTTTAATTTTGACCCGGGTGGAGGTATGTTTACTTCCGCACATTGTATTGCTAAACAATTGGTAGAAGATGCCAACGGCAATATTTACTTGGTAGGAACCTTGCAAGATAATTCCGGTAATAACGGCATCGATGGTCTGGCCTTTAAACTAGGCGCGGGCGGCAACTTAATTTGGGCCAACAATTATCATTTAGCTTCCGACGACGAATTTCAGGCGGTGCGCTTAACCGTAGACAATAATTTAATTGTAGGTGGCTTTACCAACTTTACCGGCATGTACCACATGCAAATTACTAAATTAACCGCAGCCGCCGGTGCTATTCAATTTCAGAATATTTTGCGAGCACGCAATGGCAATAATCTTTACCCCAGTAAATGCTACGATATTTTGGAAGCACTCGGCCCCAATTATTATCTCGCCGGTTTAGTAAATCAAGCTGGGGTTAACCGCGAAATGATGTACCGGGCCGGAGCCGGAGGAATAGGAATTAACTGGAATAGCTACAACGCAATGTTTTTTAATGTAGGTTTCGGTATCCATTACGTACCAGATGATAATTGCCCCGGCATAGCTTACTTCTCCTCGCTCAAAAATACAAATAACCCTGCTTTCAGCGACGGACATATTATGAAAACAGATTTAACCACCCGGACTTGTAATTTTCTATTTCCGAAAGACCCTTCTAATTTGGCATCTAACTTAGTAAGATATGCCCGCTTAAGAAGAATGCAGCCCAGCGGTTCAGTAGCCGGACTAACCTCCACCACAATTACATACACAGACAAGCAAATTTGTAAAGTAGATTGTGTTAGTCCGGCATCCGCCAGCATTATTTCTCCAAATGCTTCGGAATTAATCGAACCGTCTGCATCTATTAAAAAGTTAAAACTAGCTCCTAACCCGGTATCTCAAACATTGCACATAGAAGCAACTTTCTTACCTGCCGGCGAGTACCAATTGGAACTGAAAGACATGCTGCACGGAAGTATAACTTTAAGAAAAACCATTAAACAAAGTAAAGGAACTCTCGCTACTGACCTGGACTTATCTAATGTTGCACCCGGTGTCTATCTGCTTACCATAAAGTCAGGGAATTTAGTTTTGCAAGAAAGAGTAATGAAGCAATAATAATAAGAATTACTTGATAAAGTTCTCCTTAGTGATTAATAACGAATTAAATACGTTATACAATTGCTGAGGAGTTTTTTATGGAGTGATACTTCTCTAAAATGAAATGAACCGGCTGACGGAAATAGGTAATTAAGTCTGGTTGTAAATTATTACTAAGCGCAAGAACATTCCAGAATTATTCAGAATTCAAATTCCGGCTCCTAAACTTACTTTTAAGGCCAGATCAAAGGTGTTAATTAATGAAGCAAAGCAATAATTTCGCTTCCGGTAGTCTCCCAAATCCATCTCTCAGACTTAAAATTGCCTTTGATTATTGAATGTACTTATATAAATAAAAAATAAAAGGCTTACCAATAATGATAAGCCTTTTTGCTGTTACATGTTTTTATTAATTACCAAAGGGTAATCTTTTTACCCAATCCTTTATAATTTACCGGCATAAGATTATAAATAAGCACGATTTCATTGCTACCTCCATTAATGCGGCTGGCCTTACCCGTGGTTGTTTCGTAGGTATACCCAACTTTTATCTGGTTAAAACGCATGCCTCCGGTAAAGGAATAAGCTAAATCTTGTCGGTAGCCCACGCCCGCCCAAAAGGAGTTATTAATCACTCCTTTTAACTGGCCTTCAAATGTTTCCCGTAATTTAGAATCATACCGGTAAAGGCCATTTACTATTAAACCAAACTGATCGGATATTACTTTGCGGTATCCGGCTTGCACCACGTGATTGGTTGGGAAAGCATTCTCCAAATAGGTTCCCCCGGAACCTAATTTTCCTTTCGCCGCATCCTGTAAGGCATATCCAATATAGTAATCTTCCGCCATCAACATTACTCCCACATTTATATCTACTTTAGTTACTCTCGTATTATCATTGGCAAACAAATTCTGATATTTTGGATCATTGGTAATATCAATAACTAATTTAGTCTGATCTAAAGAAGTGGCATCATAAGTAACAGCGGCTCCGGCCCGTAAACTTAGCTTTTCAGAAAGTTGAACCCGGGAACTATAGTTGAGAAAAAGTTGCGTTTGCCGATAAGGTCCAAAAGTATCCCTTAATAAAGACAATCCAATAGCGTTTTTAACACCTAAGAATTGGTTCGAACGGTCCTGGTTGGATGCGTTACCATTTTTCCAGGTAGCTAAATCCGCTAAATCTAATTCAGCAGAAATAAAAAGGGTTTTAGGCGCATCTTCAAACCCGGTCCACTGGTTGCGGTAAATACTTTTGAGCACCGATCCTTCCTGCCCCGTTAAGGCAGGATTAAAATACTGTGGTATTAAAGAAAAGCTGGAAATTTGTTTTCTGCTTTGGGCTTGTACTTCCCAAACAGAAGCAACTATTATTATAATTAATAAGATCTTTTTCATTTCCGTTAATATTAAAGAATCGTTACTACTCCTTTTTTCGTCAATTGAATATCTTCGACTTTTATCACGTAGAAGAAAGCACCTTTTAATACCTGGCCCCGCAAGTCTTTACCATCCCAACCCTTTTCCGGATCAGTAGTATGGAATAAGTGTACTCCCGACCGGTCAAAAACATCGATTGATATTTTATTATAGAATTTAAGCTCTGGTACGATCCAGTTATCGTTTATTCCATCTCCATCAGGCGAGAAAGTATTCACAATTTTTAATTCTTCAACGGCCGTAGCATATTGCGTTTTTGTTAAAGTGAAGGCCCGCTCGATGGTATTGTTATAAGGATCCGTGCTTCTTACTCGAATAGTGAATTGGGTCAGGCCCGATAAGCCATTGTTAGATTTAAGGAATAGCTGGTTTCCTATAATTTGGAACAAGTTATTATGCACATCTCCCTGGCCACTAACTAACGAGTAAACAAATTCGGTATCATCCGGGTCAGTGGTGGAGAAGGTTCCGATTACCTCATTCGCAGAAGCTTCCGGCCGGAAGGTAGGAGCATCAAAGGCTAATACAGTTGGTGCCTTGTTCGTTAGTACTTCTACTACGATCTGCACGGACTTATTATCCAGGTTAGTCGATAAAGGAGAGAGTACCAGTTCTCCGGTGAGGGTATATTGACCAGCTACGGCTCCATTGTAATTCCCCTGATTCCAGTTTACTGAAATTTCCTCTTTGGCCCCGGTAGAATAAGTAACTTCCACTTTCGCCGGTAATGGAATGCGGGTATATTCCGTTCGAATAGGCACACTGATAAGGGAAGGGGTTCGTACATCTACAATGTTACGCATGATTTTTACCGTCTGAGCAGTTACTTCTGCCCCTTTATTACCCGCTGCATCCTGCAGGTAAGCGACTACGGTCAGGGTACCATCATTTAAACCTTTTAGATCCAGGGAAGAAAGATCAAATTCCGCATTTTCTACCTTAACTGATCCCGTTACAGGGGTACCACCATTATTACAGGTAATCGTGTAGTAAAGAGTAGTTCCTACTTCGGCACCACTTACCGGTAAGGTTATAGCATCCACATTGGTAACATCTACTCTTTCGGCATTGAAGGTCACGGCATATCCGGTTGGCAGAACAGTATCTACCTGGATTGCTAATATCTCACTCTGTTCGCTCACGTTTCCAGCAATATCTTTAGCGTCCACGGCAATGGTATAAGCCCCATCCGGGAGGGCATTCGGGAAAGTATAACCCCAGGCTCCATCTGCTCCGGCTGTTACGGTAGCTACAGACTCTCCATTTAAGTAAATGGTTACTTCGGCTCCCGCCTCTGTATTGCCGGAAATTGCTGGCGTATTGTCATTCGTATTACCATTATTGCCACCTGCCAGTACTGGAACACCTGGAACGGCTGGTGCTTGCGTATCTACAGTAATTTTTAGAGCAGCACTGGCATTACTTGTGTTGGCAGCCGAATCAGTGGCGGTTACGGTAAAGCTATATTCTCCGTCGGTAAGGCCTGATTCAAAAGTATAACTCCAGTTTCCATCGGCATCAGCTGTTATTGTTTCTCCTCCGGTTCCATTTGTAAAAATAGTTACGATAGAGTTTGGTTCAACAGTTCCACTGATAGTAGGGGTATTATCATTCGTATTGCCGTTGTTTCCACCAGCTAATACCGGAGGAACGGGTGTTTGAGGCTTTTGAGTATCTACCCGAATAGTCAAGGTCTCACTTTTGGCGCTACTATTGCCCGCCGCATCCGTTGCTACAACTGTAATCTCCTGAGCACCATCTTCTAAGGCGGTAGTAAAGGTGTAAGTCCACGCCCCGGTTTCATCGGCCGTTACGGTAGCCACCGCTTCTCCATTCCGGTAAATTGTCACCTGGGAACCTGCCTCCGCTTTACCATTAATGGTAGGAGTATTATCATTTGTATTGCCATTGTTTCCTCCTGCTAACACCGGAATAGTTGGGGTAGTCGGTTCAGTAGTATCTACCCGAATAGTTAAGATCTCACTTTCGGCGCTACTATTGCCCGCCGCATCCGTTGCTACAACTGTAATCTCCTGAGCACCATCTTCTAAGGCGGTAGTAAAGGTGTAAGTCCACGCCCCGGTTTCATCGGCCGTTACGGTAGCCACCGCTTCTCCATTCCGGTAAATTGTCACCTGGGAACCTGCCTCCGCTCTACCACTAATGGTAGGAGTGTTATCATTCGTGTTGCCATTGTTTCCTCCCGTTAATACAGGAGTACCCGGAGTAGTAGGCGCCGAAGTATCAATCATGATTTCTAATGCCGGGCTAGTTTCACTTATGTTGCCGGCCGCATCGGTAGCGGTAACGGTAATATCATAATCCGCATCAGATAAGGCGTCTGAATAGGTATAAGTCCAATTTCCCTCTTCATTGGCCGTAACTGTAGCCGTTATTGTTCCATTGGTGTAAATAGTGACCGTGGCATTTGCCTCCACCGTACCGGTAATAGTCGGAGTGTTGTCCTTGGTATTACCTTGGTTACCTCCGGTTAAAACCGGCACTTCTGGGGTAACTGGTTTTTGCGTATCTACTACAATAGGAAGAGCGGCACTCTTATCACCCGTAAAACCAAGCAAATCAGTGGCACTAGCAGAAAGATTATGTTCACCTTCGGACTGATCCGAAGTAAAGGTATAAGTCCATCTTCCGTCCTCACCCGCAGTAACACTCGCAATAGAGTCTGTGCCATTGTAAATGGTAACCTGTACATTTGGCTCTGCTGTTCCCGTAACTGTAGGTGTAGCATCATTAATAAACCCATTGGTGCCGCCCGTTAATACCGGTATCGAAGGTGTAGCCGGTTTATAGTACGTTAAAGTTCTAGTTGATTCTGCGGTCCGTTCCCCATTGACTACGGCAAATTTTATTACTCTATCTGAAGGATTAGAGGAAGTACTGCGGAAGGTAACGCTCCGTAATATTTCTTGCATCTGAGCGGCCGAAGCTGTTCCAGTGAAAGTTAATACTCCTGTATTAGCATTAAAACTGGAAGTAATGCCCTCCGGCAATGTACCTATTGATAAAACATCGGCATTCGCCTGGAAACCGGATGAAATATATACCCGGGCCTCAGTAACATCCTTTCCGCTAATGGTTAGTTGTTCATCCACGATAGAAGCTTGCTTAAAATAAGCCCGTTTACTGGATTCTGTCCCGGTGATTACATTATTAGGCTGAATAGTGACTGTTATTTTAACCCGTTCTGAAGGGCACCCTCCTACCGTTTGACTAACCCAGTATTCCTGTGAACCAAGAGAACTTGTAGTAGGTGTAGGTACTGTTGAAGATCCGGTTCCGCCGGTAGCGGCCTCATACCATAATAAATTTGAACCTCTTACTTGTTCGCTTAAGCTGCTCGCTTCCTCATCTTGGTAATAGGTAACATTGGTAACTACAGGAGGCTCGGTATCATTCAGGTTCACGGTAACGGTAAAGGTAGTCGTTGCCTGATCCCCATCCGCGTCAGTGACTGTTAAGGTTATCGTAGCAGTACCAACCTGACCGGCTGTTTGAATAAGGGAAACGGTTCTGCTAGCACCCGTCCCACCAAACGTAATGTTTTCATTAGTAATAAGGTCTGTATTAGAAGAGGTGGCAGTAATAGTTAAAGCAGCGGGTGCAGTATCGGCATCTCCTACTGTATAAGTGATAGCCGGAGTAGTAACATCCTGACAAGTAGCCAAATCAGACACCTGCGAAATAGAAGGCAAAGCATGGGTAGTAAAGGTGCCGGAAGAAATATCCGAGAAATGCGCAGTAGCATCCTCCGTCACGAAATAATAATCATAAGCAGTTGCCGCACTCAGACTAGTCATTTTAAAGATGGTTTCTGCATTAGCCAGCATAGCACCAGAACCTTTGCTAGTCACTACTACTTGTCCATAATTAGCACCCGCTTTTATTTGTGCGGCAGTAGGACGGGCCGCACCGTGAGGAACTACCATCCAGTAACCAGTAGCGGCGATACTAGAAGATGCTGCTAAATCTGCACTGTTGGTTGTAATGTTAGAAACACTTCCGCTTACCTGCGCTACTTCATTTATAATCTCATTTAAATCTTCCAGTTCTCCGGCGGCATAATACCAGGTAAACTCGTCACTGGCGCCCACCGGAAGGTCATTCATCCGCACATAAAATCCATATGAACCATCACTGGTAATTTCCAGCGAACTGGTGGTAGGGTTCATACTAACAATCTGAGTACGGAAGTCGCCATATCTTGGATTTACAATGATATTTCCCTTATCTGAATCGGTATAGAACATTACCCCTTCTTCCGAAGTCGATATTCTAAGCGCTTTTGCCCGGGCGGTAGTCGCGGTGTTTCGCACGAATGCCCCGTTCACCAGGTTTCCTTTTTGTTTGTTAGGGCCATCGGTTTGCCCGATCCAGTCATCTCTGGTCCCGATCCAGGTACGCACATTTTCCATGGGACTTGAACTCACATTTCGGAGCCGGGTAGTTACTTTTATATAAGCACTATTTTGCGGCAGAAGGTAGGTGTTTCTTACCTCTAACATTTGGGAACCAATCGTCACATTACCTGTCGAAACGATGGTACCGTATCCATTAGGAGCAGCGCTAATTACATACTGAGAAGCATTAATTACCTGATTTTCTAAGCTGGGATTAACGACTATGGTACCATTCACATTCCATTCATCTGTTTTTACGCCCCCAATAGCGAAGGCATTGTCCAGAGGATTATTAGAATATGTTAAAGCAAACCATTGAGCCCGATTACTATTGTAATAAAAGGGTTGCTGTAAGTTTCCGAAAGTATTAACGGAGTTCTCTCCCCCATTGCCCATGCGGAGCTTACTATTATTTAAAACTGTCTGGGCTTGTGCCCCTTTTGGTAGAAGCGACAGTATGACAAGCGGCAGAAATAAAAAGCTTACAAAAAAAATTTTCTTTAATAAAGTAGAATTCTTCATGATTTATTTCTCCTGGATTTTAGATTGAGTGATAGACCAGGTGTTACCCGTTTTTTGCAACTCTAAAGTCACCGGTACAAATTCTTCGTAGGTACCTTGGAAATTATAATAGTAGGCAAAATCGACTTGAGCGGAATTCTGTGTTACTTTGAATTCGCGAAACAGGAAAAAGGCACTAATACCATTGGTTTTTACTTCTTCTTTTGATTTAAAAGCCACAGGTTTACCATTTTTTGTAACATTGAGGTTACCAGGAAAAGAAACAGCATGCTGCATCACATACAACGGTTTCAAAGTTCCATTATCGGTGCGGGGGTAATGGGTTTGTAGGGCGGGCAATTCAATGCATTTCTGAAGTATCTTAGACTGATCATCTAAAGATTGAGCCATAAGATGAGTAACGCACCCGAAAAAGATAAACAGGGTTAGTAAAATTTTACTTTTCATTGATAAAGAAGAATAGTTAAAGATATATTTAGTTCAGTGCTGATATTCTAGGAATTAAGGCTTCTTAGCTTTTAAGGTAAAGCCCTAAGTTTCGATACCGTTTTTCCTGTCCTACTGGTTTTTGATTAAGTTTTAGAGGTGAATTATACTTTCAATATAATTATTATGAGAAGTATAAAATCGCTCTAAATAAACTTGTAGGAAGTAAAATAAAGGCTAGTTAACGGCTATGATTATTAAAAGAATTTTGATAGTAGTTCTTTATCCATGTTACAGATTTTGGATTTAACACACAAAACAGTATCATCTTAACTTTTAAGCTAAGTTGTACTTTATAAATTTCACTATATATATGGGTTACTTAAACCTGCTCACCTAACATCATTAAATGAAATAAAAGAAGCAGTGCTTTAAAATTTAGTTCAAAATAAATAAAGTTCCTTGTTATGCAAAGCCACTATTTTAAAGAATAATTACATTTACTACTCTGCAAAAGTACTTTAATGAATAACTAATGGAAAGTATTAACGCAAAAATTAAGATTCATTAATTAAACTATTCTTCTATTTTGATAGGAGTAATTTTATAATGATTTATAGATACTAGAAATTAAGAAAAAAGAGAATAAATAAACTTTTTATATATAATATTATTCATATATTATATCCTGTTAGGCTTTACTTTAAAACAAGTATTATATCTTTCGAAGAATATTAGAATTTGATTAAATGTACAAGTATAAAGACATTAGAAAGAGTATTTACAAAAGCTTTTATCTACTTTAAGTACTTAAAGATCCTTCGCTGAAGATTTATCTATAAATGTCTGATAAGTATTGTTATAATTGCTATTCTGCTATAATCTAAGAAAACCGGTCCTCTTTTAAAAGCAAAAATTTGTCTCCTATATTCGAGCTGAATATCACCGAATACAATCGACCTATTAAATCTATTGGCGGGATGGGAGAAGTTTAAAAACTTATTGCTGTTAAATCCAAAGTAAAAAGACCACTTTATATAAAGGAGCATAGCAATACAACACTCCATGGAAAATAATGGCAAAAAGTCCAGTTTATTCTCTTTGACAAAACGTTTGGCGTTATAGCTTGATCAGGTTTCAACGGCGACTTACCCGTTCGCAATTATTGCTTGCATTCAGCATTATGGTAGGTTTAACTGCAGGGGTAGCGGCTATTACTCATAACACCCTGGTGCATGTTATCTGGAAGGGTATGCTGTTTGGTAAGATTAATTTTACACAAATTAAGTTGGTTGCAGGGAAAAATAAAACCTTTACTGCCAATTATAAGCATCAGCTCATAACCACTGTTAGGTTAAACAAAGTTTAATAAAGCCTCAGCAATACCTTTGTCGTACTTCACCTTAGTTTATTAAATAGTTATTGTAGCCTAGCAACCTTTCTACCACCCTTACTTTCTACTAATTTTTACCGGGAATAGACGGAAATTATTTAGGTTAAGTGCGTATAAGAAACCTTCCCAGTGTATAATGGGTACTAGCCCGGTAGGTTGCGAGCCGTTGCTGTTGGGTATAGAAAGCAATGCATTGCCCATGTAAGCAATATTCCGGATGCCCAGGCAGGTAGAAACGTATTGCAAAAACCCTTCTTTCTCTAAATCAGAAGAAGTATACCCAAGTTCTTTCGAAATAAGGTTACCCGTAGGATCTTCTTTATAATACAGCAATTTAGCGCTGGTATCAATAGAAATATCAGGTACGGTTAATTGGGGAACCCGGGGTTCCGGAACTCCCGGCGTTGAAGGAGGGCCTGGTTGGTGAACTGTTTTCACCATTTCTATTTTCCGGTACTCTTCCTGGTTGTGTTTGTTTTTGAATATTCTTGATTTTTCAGGAAGAGACAGGCTTTTTCCCTGGCGATACGTTGTAGCAGCTATATTTTCCTGTTGCTGAAAAACATCCAGAATAACCGTGAACGTATTGATAAAATGATCGGTATTCTGTAAATGAAAAATTTCTAATTCGTAACCTCGCTTCTTACCTTCCAGGTAATCGTGGATAGTTTGGGTTTTCTCGTAAACGGCTTTAATTTTAATTTCGTCCGGCGTGCCTTTATAACGTTTACACAAATGATGCAGTTCTTTTAACCGGGCTTTGGAGTCGCGGATATAGGTTACTTCTTTTAGATCCACATCCGGTTGGGTTCCCACTACCATACGCTCTTCCGAGGCCTCGGTTCTAATAAAAAGGGAACGCATAAATTGTATCATTTAGTTAGTAAGTAATCGTTTCAGGTGCAGCGTTTCTATTTCAACTTGTATTTTTTCTGATTCTTTTAAATGCTCAAAATAGGCATCCAGTTTTTGCAGGTACAAGTTTAAAATGGCGTCCTGCTCTAAAGTCAGGACGCTTTCTGGTTGGTGCTCCCGGTTATTTTCGCCGTAAGCCATTATTCTACTTCAATTTGTTTTGATTTACCAAAAGTACCCACAATTTTACGGTTCAATTCTTCCTGTACCGCCGCTAATTCTTTCACGGCTTCGGTACGTTTACGGGCACCTTCTTCGGATATTTTAATAACGGCATCGAGGGTTTCTACCATGTCGCGATTTACTTTTTTCAGAGTTTCCACGTCCACAATGCCGCGTTCATTTTCCTGAGCGGCTGTTACTACGTTGGTTTTTAAAAGCTGCGCATTTTTTAACAGCATTTCGTTGGTAGTATCGGTTACTTTTTTCTGAATCTCCAGGGCTTTCCGTTGTTTTTCTAAGCCCAACGCGATGGCTACCTGCTGCCGCCATACCGGAATAACGGTTACAATAGAATTTTGGATTTTCTGCGCCAACACATCGTTGGTGGTCTGAATCATCCGGATTTGCGGCATAGACTGGGTAGCAATGGTATGGGAAAGCCGGAAATCGTGTACTTTCTTTTCCAGCCGTTCTTTAAAGCCAATCATATCGCTGAGGCGCTGCACGGCAATTTCATCCTGGTTGCTGTTTTCTACTTCGGCTTGCAGCTTCGGGATAATCTCGTTTTCAATTTCCTCAATTTTTATGGTGCCCGCCGCAATTACTGCCCGCACCTCATAAATATATTCTACTGCTTGTTTAAACATTACTTCCAGGCTGGTAGAATCTTTTAACACACTTTGCCGCGTTTTTTCCAGTTTTAACACTACATCGTCTACATTTTCGGAGATGGTATTATATTGGCTGGCAATTCTTTTAGACTTATCGGCAATTTTTTTAACAAAAGGCAGCCGCGAAAATATTCCGGGTTTTTCGGTCTCGTCTACCTTAATCATATTAATTTGTGCCAAAAGCTCGTTAATGGCCTCTCCGGCATCGCCCGAATCTTTTACCTTAACTTTAGTAAGTAGTTCGTTAGAATAATTTCCGAGCTTACGTTGCGTATCCACTCCAAAATTATTCAGACTTTCGGGTTTGGTAGGATCAATGGCTTTTGAAATGGCCAGCGCTTTTTGCTGAATCAGTTCTTTATTTTCGGCGATAGTAATATCAGTTTCTTCCATAGTTTTCAATTCATAATAAGTTGTAGTGGTTTAAAGTAACCGAGTTCAGGTATTTTTTAATGTTTTCGTGCCGTTCGTTGGTTTCGTACCATTCTATCTCACTTAAGGGTAAATAATCGCCTAATAAACCTTGTACTTCTTTCAGCAAAGCTTCCCCTTTGCGGGTTCTAAACTCCGGATTGCGGTAATAAGCGCTTAAGTATTGTACTTTAACCTGTCCGCTTTGAGTAATGGCCAACTCTTTCACTTCCACCACCAGTTCCGAAGATTTATTGGCACTGTTGGTTACTACAGTTTTGTATACTCCTTTATTGCCTTCTTCTAAAGCGGCCACGCATTTATCGCGAACTTCCCGAACGGCATATTTCAACCTTTGCTTGGGTCGGATGTGGTAACCATATATATAGCCTAATAAGGCTCCAATTATAAACGTCCAAAAAATTGCCATAATATTTTAAATTAATAGAGTAACAGATAATCTTATATACGCGGAACGTTGCTACCCGGCTTAGCATTGCCCCAATAACTAATATATCTGGTAAGAACTTATATTTATTGAAACAGCTTTTGTTTAAACCTAACTAGTATTTGGTTTCCGAAAAACGGAGGGCCCAAATAACAGAAAACAGCTAAACCTATTTCACTGGGTTAATCCTTATGTAACTATTAAACAACCATATATTTTACTAAAATTTTATCTAATTATAAACTTTTAGTATAAAGATATTTGCGGAGTAAAAGAGGAACAAGTTAGGTGGCGTTTACCGGGGATGAATTACCGGTAAAAAGAGGATTATATCGGTGAATATTTTAAATAAATAATCCGGGCAATGCATTTGCTTTTATAGAAGTAAATAAACAAAAAATGCAAATCATAAAGATTTGCATTTTGCTACTTTTTACCTTTTTAAATTCTAAAGCTTTAGATTTTTACGTAACCAATCGAAAAACCTAAAACATAGAAAGGCCCTGTTAAATTTTTTACTTTGATGCCGAAAGTAGCTCCTGTTCTTTAGGTCCCACCGGAACAGTTACCGAATCTATTTTACCCACCAGGAATATATAAGAGCAAGCTCCAATTAATCCTAAAGCACCGATAAAAACCAAAGCGGGTTTAAAATCACCCCCTTTTACCAGAAAACCTATAACGATTGGAACTACAATGGAGGCTAGGTTACCCATAAAATTGAATACGCCACCCGTTAAGCCAATCAAATGCTTGGGCGACAAAATTGAAACGAAAACCCAGGAAATTAAAGCCATACCTGCCCCAAAAAAAGCCAGCGCCATAAAGAAAATAATAGCAGCCGTATCAGTACTGTAGTTGGCACCAACAATGCTAGCCGATACAATTAAACCAATTATAATTGGAACCTTACGTGCCATACCCACCGATTTACCTTTCTGTACTAAGTAATCGGAAACAAAGCCCGATAAAAGCAAACCCGCACAAGCGGCCAAGAACGGAATAGAAGCCAGATAACCCGTTTTTATAAAATTTAATCCCCGGTATTGCACCAGGTAGGTAGGAAACCAAGTCAGAAAAAACCATAACATGGCATTCATGGAGAACTGCCCGATGTAAACCCCCCATAAATTACGGCTGGCAATTACTTGTTTTAAGTTTTCCCACTTCCAGATAGAAGGCTGGTCCGTAGCAACTTTTTTTCCTTCGATCAATCCGCCACCCTTTTGAATATAATCTAACTCTTCCTGATTTACGCGCGGATGCTCCAGAGGGTCGCGGTAGAAAAAGTACCAGATTACGCCCCAAACTAAACCAACCAAACCAGTAGTCACGAATAAACCTTTCCAGCCAAAATAATACTGAATGGTTACTAAAACCGGGGTGAAAAACGCCAAACCAATAAATTGTCCGGAAACATAAAGTGCTATGGCCGAAGCTCGCTCGTGGTTAGGAAACCAACTGGTAACAATACGGTTATTAATCGGGTAAGAAGGCGCCTCAAAGGCACCGGTAGCTAACCGTAAACCAAATAAGCTTACAAAGCCCCTTGCAAAACCCTGACTTATAGTAGCCAGCGACCAGGTAATCAAACATAAACCATACAACAACCGCGGATTTATTTTATCGGCCAATAACCCACCCGGAATTTGCAGAATGGCGTAAGTCCAGCCAAAAGCTGAGAAAATCAAACCCATTTCCACCGTTGATAAATTTAAATCTTTACTAAGTTCACCAGCAGCAACCGAGAGATTACTTCTATCTAAATAATTAATCATTACGTTTACAAACACGAGCGCCAGCATGGCGTAACGAACTCGGGTTTTTCGGGTAGTGCCACTTGGGTTTTCCATAGGTAAGAACTTGAGGTAGGTGGAATATATCTTTTTTTCAGTAGCTGGAAGAATAAGTCGTATTATTTAAAAACTATTAAATAAATAAAGTAATCAGGTTGCGGACGAAAACCAACCATCAACCTTTTACAATTATCTTAAAGGCAATTTAACGGGCTGTCCAGCCACCATCTACGGTGAGCATAGAACCTACCATATAACTACCGGCCTCACTTGCCAAGAAAATAGCAGCTCCTTGTATTTCCCGCATCTCGGCCCAACGCCCTAAGGCGGTTGCCCCTACCACAAACTTTTTACCTTCTTCGGTATCGGCAATGGGTATATTCATTTCGGTGAGAAAAGGTCCAGGACAAATGGCGTTTACGTTAATGTTAAAAGGCGCTAGTTCTAAGGCTAAGGCCCGGGTCATCTGCACTACTGCCCCCTTGCTGGAGGCATAAGGCGTGCGATTGGATAAACCTACTAAACCCAGGGTGCTGGCTAAGTTAATAATACTACCCCGACCATTTTTTTTCATGTAGGGCGTTACAGCCCGGCAACACAACCAGGTACCGTTTACATTTACCTCCATTACTTTGTTAAAATCCGCCGGAGTGACTTCGTCAATAGCTCCCCGAATGTTAATGCCAGCACTATTAATTAAGATATCAATGCGACCAAAAGCTTCCATAGCAGCGGCGGCCATTGCCTCGGTTTGTTCCTGATTGGCAATATCGGCACTAAAAGATATTGCTTTAACTCCAAAATCCTGGCTTAATTCTTCGGCTGCTATGGCACCTTCTTCGGCATTCCGGTTAACCAGCATTACATTAGCCCCGGCCGAGGCTAAACCGGCAGCCATCGCTAAACCTAAACCTTTAGAACCACCGGTAATAATGGCAGCTTTACCACTTAAATCAAATTGCTTCACTCCGGGAAGTATTTCTTTACTCATATCTTAATTTTTGTAATTAAAACTTTTCAAGCTTTTAACATACAACTATTTTCATGGATATGGAAAGAATTTTACTAAAAGAACTTCCAGATAATGAAGTTTCTACTCTACTAAGTACCTGGATAAAAATAAATATTCATTCTCACGCGTAGCTTTAGTGGAAAAACAACCACCCTAATCCCGCGTAAACCAAGGAGGGAGGCTATTTTCAACTTATCAACTAACATTTAACTTCTCTCCTCATTTTTTTCAGGTAATATCCGGATTTATTAAATACTTTGGTTTTACAGCCATTTACTTAATTTTCTTAAGCTTTCCAGGTTATGGACCGGGGCTAATACATCAATAAAAGGTAAGGCTTCTTTCATGCCGGCAACGTCGGGCCGGTAACCAGCATAACCGGCTAACGGGTTTAACCAGATTACTTTTTTAGCTTTGGTATGTATAATTTCCAAGCTTTGGCCAATTAAAGAAGTATCACCGGTATCCCAACCATCACTTAGTATTATTACAATGGTGCGTTTATTTAACAAACGGGCAGCAAAATCCACCACAAAAGCATGTAGGCTTTCTCCTATTTTAGTACCTCCATTAAAGTTAAAATTTTGGGCACTCAGAGCCTGCAACGCACTGGAAAAATCATTTTGTTTTAAAACATTTGAAATGGAATGCAGGGAAGTACTAAAGGCAAAGGTTTCAATTCGGCTATAAACCTGACTGAAGGAATAAATAAATTGTAATAAAAATGCAGCATACAGTTCCATGGATTTACTTAAATCACATAAAACCACCAGCTTCAATCGGTTATGCTTAGGCTTTTTAAAAGCAATTTGAAGTAATTCCCCGCCAAATCGCATGTTTTTTCGTAAGGTTCTCCGCAAATCGGGTTGGCTTATTTTTTCCGACTGTTGATACCGTTTATTCGTCTGGGCAGCCAAGCGCTTAGACAAAGCCTTGAGAGTTCGTATCATTTCGGGTAATTCAAGGGCGGGAACATTCGAAAAATCTCGGTTCGATAAATTCTGGTGAATACTATACGAAGCGGTACTTTCAATCTCAGACTCTTTGTTTCCGTTTAACCAGAATTTTAATGCTTTAAAGGAGGCTTCGTTTGTTCCTGGTTTAATGGTGGGATTAGTTCTGGTTTTTACTTTGGAATCCAGGGCTTTACCTAATTCTTTCCAATATTCAGTAAATAATGCATCAAATTGCTCTAATTGGCTCCGGCTCCGGCAAAGAACCGCTTTAAGCGCCCGGCTGAATATTTCTTTATTATTGTAATCGATAAATTGCAAGCTCCGGAGGGTAGTTGTTTCTTCTTCTGTACTTACATTAAACCCTTGTTGCCGTAAGAAGCGGCAGAACTGTACGATATTCCGGGAGAGGGATGCCTGGCGGTAAATCAAAGATTATCTAATTTGGAATACACACCGGTTTTATCTAATAACTCACTCAAACTTATTTGTACTTGCCGGGTATCGTGCCAATCTTTTAATACCACGCCTAAAGTTTGTTCTACTATTGTTTTTTCCAGGTGGTCGATATGTAGGGCGCATAAAGCCATCGCCCAATCCAGGGTTTCGGCAATCCCGGGAGTTTTTTCCAGTTTTAATTGCCGGAGTTGGGCCATAAAATAGCAAATTTGTTCGGCTAATCTGGTGTCAATACCGGGTACTTTTTCCCGGACAATCTGCCATTCTTTTTCAAAATCAGGATAATCAATATACAAATATAAACACCGGCGGCGCAACGCTTCGGATAGTTCGCGGGTACGGTTACTGGTTAAAATTACCTGCGGAATATGGGTGGCGGAAATTGTACCAATTTCCGGAATAGTAATTTGCCAATCGCTTAATACTTCCAGTAAAAAACTTTCGAATTCTTCATCCGAACGGTCAACTTCATCAATCAACAGTACTGGCTGGCGGTTATGCGTAATAGCCTGAAGTAAAGGCCTTTTCATTAAAAAATTATTACTAAAAATAGTTTTTTCCTTTTCATCAACCGATAATTTTTCCTGCTCTACCATTTTCAGGTGCAACAATTGCCGTTGGTAATTCCATTCGTACAAGGCATGTGTGGCATCTAATCCCTCATAGCATTGTAACCGAATGAGGTCGGTTTGCAATACCCTAGCCATTACTTTGGCAATTTCGGTTTTCCCAACTCCCGCCGGCCCTTCAATTAATAATGGTTTATTTAGTTGCAACGAAAGAAATACCGACATGGCTACCGATGGGTCGGTAATATATCCCTGGCTCTGCAAAAGTGCGCCAATATCATTTAGTTTAATAGGATGTTTTGACTGAGGATTATCCAAATTGAAAAACTGTAATTTTAAAAATCAGGTAAAAATTATTCTCCTATGAATTTTAATTAAATAATGAATTAGTAAAAGTCAATGAGGTTCAAGTCATTGTTTTAATAACTGAACCCTAATGACTTTTACTTATACTATTCAAACAACAGAATTTTACTTCGCTCAATAATTAAGCAACTTCTTGCAAAGCCCTTTTTAGATATACACCCGCCAAATGTTTACGGTATTCTTCTGAGGCAAAATTATCGCTTAAGATATTTGCCCCGGTTAAAGCAGCATTAACCGCCTCCTTAATGGTAGCGTCGTCTATTATTTTACCTGAAATAACCTGCTCTGCCCCCGCATCGCGGAAGGCAAAATCGGCTACGCCGGTAAAAGCAATATTTGTTTTTCTATCGGCATAACGCAGTACGGCACAGCCCACAATAGCAAACCGGGAAGCGGGATTTTCAAACTTTAAGTAAATTGATTTAAAGCCTTCGGCTGGTATAGGAATCCGGATAGCTGTAATTATTTCGTTTTCCTGTAAGGCGGTTGAAAAAAGACCGGTAAAAAATTCAGTTGCTTTAAGACTTCTTTTACCCTCGCTTCCAACTACTTCAATCGTAGCATCCGCAGCCAATACCAAGGCTGGCCAATCAGCGGCCGGATCGGCGTGGGCCAGGCTGCCGCCAATTGTTCCCCGGTTGCGCACCTGTTCATCACCAATCATGCTGGCCGCTTGGTGAAAGAATGGAAGCTTATTTTCAATTAAGTCACTAAACAGGATATCGTGGTGGGTAGTACCGGCATTTATAACAATTTCTCCATCTTCTTCTCGTATTCCTTTCAGGTCGGGAATATCGCCGATATCAATTAACAAGGAAGGTTGGTTTAAGCGCAGTTTCATGGAAGGAATAAGGCTGTAACCTCCAGCGAGTAACTTACTTTCCTCCTGACCAAGAGACGCAATGGCATCTTCTATGGTATGAACTTTTTTATATTCAAAGGCAGCTGGTATCATTTTACTGAATTAAATGGTGAATAAACCAAATGTGATTTTTTGATAATTTTGAGGTTAGCCGTTTTTTGTGGTTTGCATGGCTCGCCACACTCTTTCAGGGGTTAAAGGCATACGAATGTCCTTCACTTTGTGCCCGCCGCTCCATAGGGCATCAATTACGGCATTCACTACGGCCGGGGTAGAACCAATGGTACCTGCTTCCCCGGCACCTTTCACGCCTAGTGGGTTATGCGGGCATGGGGTAATCTGGTTTGTCGTTTCGAACATAGGCAAGTCATCGGCCCGGGGCATACAATAATCCATGTAAGAGGCATTAGTCAATTGCCCATTGCTATCGTACTCTGCCCCTTCGTACAAGGCCTGCCCTACTCCCTGAGCTACTCCCCCATGAATCTGGCCTTCCACAATCATGGGGTTAACTATATTTCCTACATCATCCACGGCAATAAACCGTTGCAGCTTTACTTTGCCGGTTTCTTTTTCTACTTCCACAACAGCAATGTGGCAGCCAAAGGGGTAAGTAAAATTAGTGGGGTCATAGAAGCTGCTGAAGTCTAAACCGGGTTCTAAATCCGGAGGGTAGACATGCGGTACATAGGCCGTTAAAGCTACATCGCCGAAACTTACCGACTTGTCCGTTCCTTTTACTGTAAATTTACCTTCCTCAAATTCCATGTCGTCGGCACTGGCCTCCAATCGGTGAGCGGCTATTTTCTTGCCTTTTTCGATAATTTTATCAATACTTTTAACAATTGCCGAGCCACCTACAGCAAGACTCCTAGAACCATAGGTACCCATCCCAAAGGCCATCGCATCAGTATCACCATGTACTATTTCAATATCTTCCATGGGAATTCCTAACCTGCTGGCCACCACTTGCGCGAATGTTGTTTCATGACCCTGGCCATGACCATGCGTTCCCGTAAACACCGTTACTTTACCGGTAGGTTGCACCCGTACATGCCCCATCTCGTATAACCCGGCCCGGGCACCCAAGGCTCCTGCCACGGCAGAAGGAGCGAGTCCACAGGCTTCGATATAAGTGGAAAAGCCAACTCCTAGTAATTTGCCATTCTGAGCGGATTCCTGCTGTTTCTGACGGAATTCTTTGTACCCCAGTATTTCCAAGCCTTTATAAAGTACTCCTTCGTAATTCCCGCTGTCGTATTGCAAAGCTACCTGGGTTTGATAACCAGGCTGGTTTACCCCATCAAAAGGCGGAATAAAATTTCGTAACCGGAGTTCAGCAGGATCCATCTCCATTTCATGAGCGGCTAAATCAAGTAAGCGTTCCAAAAGATAAGTTGCTTCGGGCCGTCCGGCTCCCCGATAAGCATCCACCGGAGTGGTATTGGTGAATACGGCCGTAACATCTACATTAATTTTAGGTGTAGTATACAGGCCTTGCAATAAGGTACCATGCAAATAAGTAGGAATACAAGGACCGAATGTAGAAAGGTAAGCACCCAGATTGGCGAAAGTTTTTATCCGCAGACCTACTATTTTACCGGTAGTATCAAAACCCATTTCGGCTTTGGTTACATGGTCGCGGCCGTGGGCATCGGTTAAAAAGCTTTCTGTCCGCTCGGCTGTCCATTTAATTGGCCGGTTTATATTCTTTGATGCCCAGGTTAAAAGTGCTTCTTCGGTATAGTGGAAAATTTTGCTACCAAACCCGCCCCCTACATCCGGACCTACTACTCTTACTTTATGTTCCGGAATGCCTAAAACAAAGGCACACATCAGCAACCGAATAACATGTGGATTTTGGGTGCTGGTATATAAGGTATATTTTTCGCTGGTAGCATCATAGGAGGCATTATAACTGCGTGGCTCTATGGCATTGGGAATCATCCGTTGGTTAACGAACTCCAGGGTAGTAATGTGGGCTGTTGCTGCTAGTGCCTCGTTAACTTCTTCTTTTGGATTACCCAACTCCCAATCATAACACATATTATTCGGGACCGAATCATGCACGAGCGGAGCACCTGCTTTTACTGCCTCGGCGGCATCCACCACCACGGGTAGTTCTTCGTAATCTACTACTACCATTTGGGCGGCATCTTTTGCTTGTTCGCGGGTTTCGGCAATAACTACAGCTACTGCATCACCTACATACCTTGCCTTATCCGCGACCAGTAAGGCATGCTTAGGCTCCTTCATGGTATCGCCGTTTTTAAAGTTTACCTGCCAGCCGCACGGAACTCCATTTATATCAGCAACATCGGCACCCGTGTAAATTTTTATTACCCCGGGCATGGCTTGCGCAATTTCCGTGTCAACCCCTAAAATTTTTGCATGGGCGTAGGGGCTTCTAACAAAAGAGGCATACGTTTGTAAAGGCAGCACTATATCATCGGTATATCTGCCCTTGCCGGTAATAAATCTTTTATCTTCTACCCGTTTCACGGATTTTCCGATAATACCGTTTGTAGTGCTCATGCCGGTACCTCCTCATTCTTTAACATTTTGGTAGCGGCGTATTGTACCGATTTAACAATATTCTGGTAACCGGTGCACCGGCATAAATTTCCTTTTAGTGCATGACGGATTTCTTCTTCCGATGGATTGGGATGGTGCTCCAGGAAGTTTACCATATTCATTAAAATGCCAGGGGTACAAAAACCACACTGCAGACCATGCATTTCTTTAAAACCTTCCTGCAAAGGATGCAATTCTCCGTTTTGGGATAGTCCTTCCACGGTGGTTAATTCACAGCCATCGGCCTGAACGGCAAACATGGTACAGCTTTTAGTAGATTTACCATTAACCAGAATGGTACACGCTCCGCAAATACTGGTATCACAACCAATGTGGGTTCCCGTAAGGTGCAGCACATCTCTTAGGAAATGCACCAACAATAAACGCGGCTCAACTTCGTGGGTGTAGTCAGCGCCATTAACTTTTACCTGGATTTGCATAGTTATGGTTTTAGATGTAAGAAATATATAGTAAATCTTAGATTAACTTCGTTACTCTTAACCCTGCTTAAGAATGGCTAAAACCTATTCTTAAGAAACCTGCATTATGCAACACTTTGGCTGCTAACAATCTAGCGCACCAAATTCTAATTATTTGTAAAAGGCTTTAACGCATTATGCAAGTAAACTTTTACTGATTGTGCTTTAACAAATAGATGGTTTACCTTTTAAAAGTGTTTTATATAAAGGATATGGTATTCAGATACACTAGGTAATATAATCTGGAATTTCGTAATCAGCTTTTATGCTGCTTCCGGGGAAGAAGAGGCAAGTTCTTTCTCCAGATTAGTAAAAAACTGATTCGTTAAAGTATTGGAAACACCCCCAATAACCCGTTGCCCCATACCAGCCAACAATCCAGATAGTTTTACATCACCATTAAATTCTAATTCGGTGCGGGTATCCTCTACCGGTAATAAATTTACTTTAACTGCCGCGTTGGCATTCCCTACTTTACTGGTTTGCTGTACTTTTATGGTGAAGGCTCTTTGTTCCGTAATATCTTCTAATTGCATATTACCCGAAAAAGAACCGTTTACCGGACCCAGTTTAATTTGCACAGTGGAGATAAAAGAATTTTCGCCTATACGCTCAATGGTGCTTATTCCAGGCATTATTCTGGCCAGTGTGTCGGTGTCCATTAGCTTTTCCCAAACTTTAGCGGGAGATGCATTTAAAACTTTTTTTCCGGTGAGCAACATAGTATAGAAGTAGCAAACTAATTATTAACCATAATTTACTAATAAACGGATTATCTCCTAGCTAAAGAAACCCATTTAACTACGTTAATTAAGCAAGATTAAAGATGGTGTAAATTGCTTAACCAATTATTTCTTATATAATTTTTATTTATTGGTTTTTAGAAAATTACAAAATAAAATAGAAATAGCAACAAATGTTTTTACATTTTTGTGGAGGGCAACCTTATTTAAGCCCTAATTTAGTATTGCTGTAGGCCAGACAAGCAAGAATGTTGTTTTCTTCTGCGGCTAAACGTTCTTCGGAGGTGAGTTGCGAAACCCGCGGTAAGCCAGCAGAATATTTTTGCTGGCGCACCATTCGCAGGGTACGGGCTAAATCAGTACCCGGTACTCCCGAAAAAGTTGCCCAGTAATCTTCTTTCAGGCAAGGTATTTCCAATGGGTCGCGGGTAATCATTTCCAGGTTAAAGGTTACGTTAGGATTATGCTGCCGGCATAGCGCATAAATTTTTGGTAAATCCAGGATACCTTTTCCTAAGGGCACTTCCGATAACAAGAATCCATCGGGGTATTCATCTAAGCCCATATCCTTTACGTGAGTGGTAAATACGTAGGGCACCAGAGTTTGAATTACTTCCATAGGATCTTCGAGCAAAGAAATGCTATTGCCAAAATCCAGGGTAACGCCTATCCATTCGCTGTTTACTTGTTTTAGCAAAGATTCCAGCTCTTTTGCCCGCCAGTCTTTATGGTTCTCAACGGCTAGTTTCATTTTATGCTTGCGCAAAACAGGTTCCGCTAATTGTAAAGATTTCAGGGCGTTTTTCTGAAGCTCCGTAAAGGCTTCAGCCGAGTGATACGTTTCGTAGCGTCGCCCGGCCGAACATACCGTGCGGAGAATTTGCATGCCGGCTTCTTTGGCATTTTTAACTTCCTGCTCAAAAGCAGGTACCGCTTCCGGCTTAGTGGGTACGCCAATAGACCCCTCTACGTAAAGGCCTAATTTCTCACGCCGGTCCCGCACTTTTTTAGCAAATTCGTTTGTCCATTCTTTTACTACCACTTGTACCCCACCCGCACCAATTTTATGGCAGTGTTCCAGAAGCTCGACCGCATTGGTAAAGCCCGGATATTTGGCACTCGGCGTTTTGGAATTCCAACGGCTCCCGTACGAATGCACCACTATTCCCATGGGCACTTCTTTAAAAAAAGAAAATGAATTCGGAATGGCTAGTGCTACAGCACCAATAGAAGCTTTATGTAAAAAGTCTCGTCTGTTCATTAGTAAGTATAGGCTTTATAAGTGGTAGTATGAACCAAAGGTTTATTTCTAAAAAAGTAAAAATTTAGTAACCAAATCAGCTATCTGATTCATTAAAACAGGAAATTAACTTATTTATATTATCCTGAAAACCAACTACTTCGCCTCTGTCGCTTTCGTTTCCAGAACGTACTTTTTCAACTCTTCGGCTTTCCAGGGAACTACCCGACCCTGCGATGTTAAGCGAGTGGCGCCTACAGTACGTTTGCCCACCGGACCCGCGTTATTTCCCCATTCGTTCCGGATGTAAGTTAAAATAGCCGTAATAGCCGCATCGTCCATGGTGGAGTGGGCAGGCATTACTGGTAAAATTTCCGGGGCATCGTATATTTTACCTGCTACCTCTACGGCTCCTTCCATGCCGTGCAAAACAATTAAGGCTAAGCGCTTTTCATCACCCAGCACCCAATCAGAACCTACCAAAGGAGGCGCAAACCGGTTTAAACCCTCGCCTTTCGTACCATGGCAACCCGCACAAGTAGTAAGAAAATGCTGACGTCCCAAAGCGAATAATTGCTGTTGTTCTTCATTTAAAAGATTTGTTTTGGCGGAGGTTTCACTGGCTGGTTTTATCGTATGACCGGGCCATTGAAATTGTTTAGTTAAAACTTCCAAACGGGCGGGCTCAATATCAGAAGCTGTATTTGTGAATATGGCCGGGGCTATAGCTAATTGAATAGGCGGCAATTTTCCTGAATAACCACTCATCGACAAGCCCGTAATCACCGCATTTTTCCGCCAACTAAGAGATTTACTATTTTTATCTAATAAAGCTAATAGCGAAGCCAATTCCTTTTGGTCGCGCTTTTTCATGATAGCGGTGGCCAGCATTTCCAAGAAAATTTCTTTAGCCGGGTCCGCCGTTTGCCAGGCAGGTATTTGCCATATTTTTTGCAAAAAAGTAAATTCCTGGTCGGGTAAACTACTAAGCACCGCATCGCGGATTAAGGCCGAAGAACCGTATTTTTCGGCAATGCCGGCAAGTAAGGTATGCGCTACTTTCGCGTCGAGGCTGGAAGCAGACAAGGCTATTTGCAGAATTTGTTCTATAGGCGCATTTTCCCATTCCTGTACAAGCACGCTTCCAAGTTTCTCCTGAATAGTTTTATCTCCTTTTGCCAAGGGCTCCAGTAAACGCAAGGCAGTGGTGCGCACCAATGGGTCTTGGTCCGATACTAAACTTAGCAGCAAATCGGGTTGATCTTTTTTTATTCCGGACAGCGTCCATAAGGCATGAAAACGGCCCAGGTTATTTTCGCCTTTAGCGGCTACCTTCGTTAAGGCAGGAACTGCCTCGGCATTGTTTTGCTCCACGAGCAGCCTCTGGGCCATATCCCGGTACCAGCCATTTGGGTGCGATAAATAATTTACTAATTCGTTGGTGGTAGCGGTAGAAAGTTTGGGTACATTCGATAATTTTCCTTTTTCCGGTACAATCCGCCAGATACGGCCTCTATTAATGGGTTGCACTAATTTCCGGATGAGCGTTTGCTCTTTCAGGTACGGTGTGATATAAGCGCCGTGTTGTACTAATCCGCGGTACATATCGGCAATATAAAGAGCCCCGTCTGGGCCGCTGGTTATATAAACGGGCCGGAAACGTTCGTCGGTAGAAGCCAGAAATTCTTTTCCCGGATGCGGATCGTGCGCCGAAAGCATGATTCCATTGTCTTCAACCACGTTGCGTTTTATTAAATTACCGGATGGTTCGCACACAAAAACGTTGCTGTAGTATTCCTGGGGCAATGTATTACCCCGGTAAACACAAGGCGAACAAGCAGCTGTAAATTCAAGCAAGCGGCCTTCTTTATCTAAGGTACCCGGTATGTAGCCGCGGTTTACTGCCGGATTAGGCCGGATGGGATAAATGCGGCGATCAACAGTTAATCCATGATCAATACCCGTGGTAGGCTTGTGGTTTTTATTCCGGTTTAAATAATTCGCGGGAACCAAGTCGGCGTGTAACTGCGACCAATTGTAATTGTAATATAAACGGCCTTCATCGTCCTGGCTGATACCCCATTGTCCCCGGAACTCAGTGCTATCCCGCTCCCACTTACCATTGTTCAAACGGTAGCGCAACCGAGATTTGGCGTTGTAATACCAATTATCTGTATCGCGCCAAAGCCCGTTACCGGAATGTTCCGGCAAAGCGCTTCCCGCATAAGTAGAATCAATAAGCGTTTTCGTATCGGCTTTTAAATCATTGTTTAAATCCTGTGTGAGCCATAAAGAACCATTTTCTGCTACTAAAGCGCCGCCTGGTACAAAAGCCAAAGCGCGGGGCATGATTAAGCTATCGAGGTAAATGGTGCTTTTATCCATTTTGCCGTCGCCGTTGGTATCTTGCAGCACCGATACCCGACCTACCCGTTCTTTTTCCCCAGCACCATCAATGGCAGGCATAAATCCGCGCATTTCTACGGTCCAGAGGCGGCCATCGGCGTCAAAAGCAATTACTACCGGGTCCTGAACCATCGGCTCCGAAGCCACCAATTGAATATTTAATCCGGATTCTAACTGAAAGGTAGATAATTCTTCGGCTGGAGTTTTAGGGGGCGATGGACCTTCGTCGGGTTTATTTTTGGTACCCGGATTGACGCAGCCAGTAAGTCCCCAAAGACCTAATCCTAAAAAGCAAATTTGATAAATGCGCTTCCACATAGTTGCTGAAATTGCTTTACTTTTTTTGTATGCCTTGCTTAATAGGTTTTTAGTCTCTTAGGCTTAAGCCCCTCACCAACGTTTTAGTAAATTTTGTTGTGTTTTTCTTTATTTACTAAAGCCGCACAACTACCTTCCACTTAAGTTAAATTTTAACCTATCCCATCTTTTACTAAAACTATGTAATTAAATCAGGCACAACTATTATTAAAGAATATATTCTCTAAAAATTTATTCTTGCCCCTAACCGCCAACAGCCAGAAACAAGAATAAACTAGGATTGTGTTTAAGTACTCTTTTCCAACCTATACCTGGTTCGGATCAGGATGCACATAAGGTTGACGGTACGGTTTCTTTAATAAAGCGGTCGCTTCGGGATCACCTACTACTTCTCTTTTCTTCGGGTCATAAACCAAAGGCCGGCCTAATTGCATCGATATATTAGCTAAAAGGCAACTTGCCGTGGAAATATGGCCCTCCTCGATATCAGCTACCGGACGACTGCCTTTTTCGATAGCTGCCAGGAAGTCGCGCATGTGCAGGCGCGTGGCGGGAGCGGCATTTAATTCAATTTTTGGTTCGGTGGGTTCCGTTACATCTTCGGGATACTTTTCTTTTTCGTATACCACATCTATGTGAACTTTCTTGCTTTCACCACCTTCGCCAACCGGAACAAAATCGCATTGCATGGTAGAGGCAAATAAGGTTCCTTTGTCGCCGTACAAAGTTAAAGACCAGGGATACTCAGGATTGGCCGGTGCTCCCCAACTCCGGTGCTGCCACACGCAATTCAGTCCGTCGTACTCAAACAAAGCATACTGGGTATCGGCAATATTAGATTTACCTTCTTTTTGCACGTAAATACCTCCGGTAGAACTAATCTTCTTCGGCCACCCAAGGTTTAACATCCAGCGGGCGGTATCAAACATGTGAATACACATATCCCCCATTATACCATTGCCGTATTCCATAAAGGTACGCCACCACCGAACGTGCGGTAATCCGTCGTAAGGACGCAACGGGGCAGGCCCGGTCCACATTTCGTAATCTAAAAATGCTGGTACTGGTTGTTCGGGCGGGTTGCCGTTGGCTCGCATGTGAAAGTAACAGCACATTTCTACGTGCGATATTTTTCCGAGTAAACCGGCGTCTACAATATTTTTCTTAGCATCAATTAAGTGAGGGGTACTTTTACGTTGGGTACCTACTTGCACTACTTTGTTATACTTACGGGCGGCAGCCACCATGGCTTCCCCTTCCATTACGTCTTTGCTAATGGGTTTTTGCACGTACACGTGGGCTCCCGCTTTAATGGCATCAATGGTTTGTAAAGCGTGCCAGTGGTCGGGCGTGCCAATCACTACTATATCGAGCTTGTTTTCGGCCAGCAATTTCTTGTAGTCGCCGTAAAGTTTCGGTTTCTTTTTCGATTGCTGCCGCTGGCTCACCAGTTCGGCGGCTTTTTCGAGCATATTTTTGTCCACGTCGCATAAGGCTACTACGTTTACCGGAGCTACTTGAATTAAGCGCAGCAAATCGCTTTTCCCGTACCAACCCGTACCAATCAGAGCCACCCGAAGCGGCTTAGGCGGATTAGTGAAATTCATACCTTGTGCCCCTAGTGCGGTGAGGGCAATCGACGCTGTTGCTCCTTTTAAGAAACGCCGCCGGTTAAAAGTAAAATCACTCATGTAAATATAGGTTTAAGGTTAGTAGAAAGCATAATCCGATAAAGCCAGTTGGATGGATCAAAAAATGAAACTAAAAGTTGTTTCTCCAAACTTCCAACGAGCAAGATACAAATATTCTTGATAGCACAAAGAGAATTAAAATGGATTATCCATTAAATGAAAATGGACATAAGATAAAGTTTAAGGAAGGCAAAAACCGGATGTTGCCAAAGCTTTCTATTTTACTAATAATATTGACACCGCCAGGAAATTGTAAATGGACCAAGCACCTACAGAAACATAATATTTGTTAATTAAAGACTGGTACTGCATCACTTATTATGGCATTTTATAATACGATATTTCTTAAAGTTGTAAAAAAGCTTGAATAATAAAGATTTAACAAAAAATTCTATGATTTTTTAAACTTTGTGTAACCTTTTTATAATTGAATTATCTTTATGTAAAATTTTATATATTTAAGAGTATCTTTTGCCTTTGCTCCTTGCGGAAGTAATGCTAATAATATAAATTTAAGATTTTAAAGCAGTTACTATCCAAGCAATTTTTCCAAAAAACCAGTAGCTGAAAGTTTACAATTATAATATTTAATTCATTTGCTTTATACTATATGCATTAATCCACTCCTTTTTGGCCTTTCTGGCACAATAAAACATTAATTGCCATTCTTTTAATTACTCTTATTCTCATTGTTATTAATCATCCATGAAAACAAATTTTTACTCTCTCCTATCAAGACTTAGTCTTTTTTGTGTAAGCTTTATTCCTATTCTAGCCCAGGCACAAACCGAACAAGATGCCATTATGATGGGTCAACGCAAATTTTGCGTAGCTGGCTCCGTTGGTTATAACAGCTGGACCAATTACTGGGAAGGTACATTTAAGCGCGACAACGAAAATTTGGGCCGGGTATCTACAAAATCGGCCATGCTGATGGTAAATTACGGAATCAGAAGTAATTTAAATTTTATGGCATCTCTGCCATACATTAAAACCGAGGCTACCAAAGGAACATTAAGTGGTTTAGATGGCTTTCAGGATGCAGGTGTTTTTGTGAAGTGGTTGCCTTGGCAAAAGCAATTTGGCCACCAAACAGTTTCGCTGTTTGCCGTGGGTGGTTATTCTACTCCTTCCAACAAATATAACATCGACTTTTTACCACTGTGCGTTGGCTTAGGCAGTCAGGTTTTAAGTGGCCGGTTAATTGCCGATGTACGGGTAAGTAACTTCACTCTTACTGTTTCAGGCGCTTACCTGCACCGGAGCAACGTAGAAATTGATCGCCCGGCTTACTATACCGATCATCAGATTAATTCACACGAAGTTAAAATGCCGGATGCGGGTAACTTTCAACTACGTACCGGTTACCGCAGCCGTTTATTAATAGCCGAAGCCTTTGTAGACAACATGACTACTTTCGGTGGTTTTGATATCCGAAAAAACGATATGCCCTTTGTGAGCAATCAAATGAATAGCACCAAAGTAGGTATTGAAGGCAAACATTACTTAGCTAAACTTCCTGCCTTTGGCTTTCACGCCAATGCCTGGCGAACCCTGGCTGGCCGCAACGTAGGCCAGGCTACCGGCTTTATGGCCGGCGTGGATTACATATTTGATTTTTCTCCCAAAACTGCAAAAAATTAATTCTGGTTAAATGAAAAAGATTTTTACTTATATACTTTCTGGCATTTGCTTTACTTACTTAGTATCCTGCGATAAAGACATCACTGAAAGCAATGCTAGTTACCCAGCCTTACAACCCGTTAAAACGGATGCAGAAGCAGGTAGTTGGACTCCATTTATTGTTGCTTCTGCCGCCGATTTTCCAGTTCCGGCGCCACAACCTACTTCTTCCCCGGCTTACCAGCAAGAATTACAAGAAGTAAAGCAACTCTCTGCTAACTTAACCAGCGACCAGAAAAAAATTATTAATTACTGGAAAGAAGGCAGCGTACTGCGGTGGAACGAAATTATGCGGGATTTAGTGGCAAAGCATAATTTACCTCCTTACCAAAATGACGATAAAACTTACCCCGTACCAAGCGCAGCTAACCCGTTTGCTTATCCTACTTTTCCTTTTTCAAATCCGCCTTATGCTGCCCGGGCATACGCCTACGTGAGCGTGGCGCAGTACGATGCCTTAATAATGTCGCACCATTTTAAAAATGAGTTTAAGCGTGTGGCTCCTTACCAGGTAGATAATTCGCTTAACCCTGCCGTTCCGAAAAGCGATTTAGCCTCTTATCCTTCCGAAGATGCGGTAGTGGCAGGAGTTACTTTTGAAATAATGAAATTGTTATTTCCGGGGGACATTGCTTACATCACTAAAATGGCCGAAGAAGAAAAAAACTACCGGTTGTGGAGCGGCGCTAATGTACGCAGCGACATTGTTGCCGGCGATTCTCTGGGCCGCTGGGTAGCCCGTAAAGTAATTCAAAGAGCTAAAACCGATGGTATGGGCACCGCCGGTGGAAACCAAGCCTTATGGACTAAATTAGAAGACGATTGTAAAGCCAAAGGTGAAACGCCCTGGTTTTCTCTCGAAACTCCCAAGCGGCCACCTATGTTACCCGCCTTTGGCAACGTAAAACCTTTATTATTTAGTGTTACCGAAGTGCCTGCTATCCGGCCGGCGGCTCCCCCTTCAGCCAATTCAGAACAAATGCGGAAAGAACTGGATGAAGTTTTAAATTATACGCAAAATCCTACCCGCGAACGGATGCGGATTGTAAACTTCTGGGCCGATGGTGCTGGTACTTATACTCCTCCCGGACACTGGAATGCCATAGCCACTGATGAATTTGTAAAGCACCAGTACAGTGAAGTACGCTGGGCGCGTAATTATGCTTTATTAAACGCCTCGTTAATGGATGCGGCTATTTTATGCTGGAACACCAAATATTTTTACTTCAATGCGCGTCCTTGTCAGCTTGATTCAAAAATTAAAACCTTAACGGGTGTTCCTAACTTCCCGGCCTATACTTCGGGTCATTCTACTTTTAGCGGGGCAGCAGCTACCGTTTTAGGTTATTTGATTCCGGCCCGCGCCGGTGAATTCCAAGCCATGGCTCAGGAAGCCTCTGACTCCAGAATGTACGGTGGAATCCATTACCGCTCCGACTGCCAGGCTGGTTTAGAAACAGGCCAAAAAATTGGTACTTACGCCATTGAACGCGCAAAAATAGACGGCGCTAATTAAAATTCTTCAATTTTAGCAAAATCCCCTTCCTAAGGCATAAACTTAGGAAGGGGATTTTTTATGCTTTTTTCGGCAAGCTATTATAGATTTTGCTTGCTAGTAAGCGTTTTCTTTGGAGCCTGTTCCAGCCTCCAGGCACAGGTGCTATCTTCCTATCTGGTATAATCAGTTAAAAAATGGTTCAAAATTGTTGAAACAATAGAAACAGAAAAGACCTGAGTTACCAGGTCTTTTCTGTTTCTACTTTTAATCCTTAAACTCCACTTAAAGGTTTATAGCACAATTAGTAAATTAATTCTCCGGGTTAAAGTCCTTAAAGGTTTTGGCTATGTTTTCGTTGGTTGGCTTATTCTTATTTTGCCAGCCCGAGTCTAACTCTAAGGCAACCAACCCCCGCAAACTTAACAAAGCAACCAATTCATCCCGATCGTTAACAAATTCGGGCCGGCGCCGCGAAGATTTAAGGCCATATTTACGGGCAAAAATATCTCCTTTAGTTTGCAGTTCGTTGCGTTTTTCCATTATGTAGTTCAAGCGCTCTACCAAGTCTTTGGTGGAGCGGCCAATTACTTCGGTGGCTTCCAGGGTACCAATGGTCATCACTAAAGTGCCCCCAATGGTGGTAATTTTTTCAGTAGTATTGGGCACTTCAATTACTAATGGCGAAATACCGGTACCTGCCCCCAGAGTAGCACTGGTGAGCGAACGCGCTTTTTTACCTTTGCGGGCTTTGTTATACTTTCGTTTTAAGTCATTTTCGGCAACCTTCAACTGCTCAATTAAATCCCAGGTTCTTAATAAAGAGGAGCGGTATTCCTGGTAAAGTTTTCTATCTGTTTCAACTTCGTTTACCGCATTTAAAATAGAAAACATTACGGTACGCTCTTGTTGTTTATTCGATTTATCAATTGCAAAAAAAGTAAGACTAAAAGTAATGGAATCCAGTGGGTCTTTTACAAAGTCGTAACCCGGCCGCCAGATAAATTCGTACTGCGAAGGAGAATTTTTTACTAAAGCACTGGCAGGAACCAACGAACTTTCGGAACGGAAGTTAAAAGTAGTAATATCGTTTTCGCCGTTAGGGTCATTTATTTGCAACTTCAGGTTAAGGGTGGCATCTTCTTTAAACCGGAATCTTTTTTGAGAAGGAATTACCAGAATACTGGGCGGTAAGTCCTGCTGGGTAACTTCTATGCGAAACTGACCTTTTGTGCGGGCCTTGGATGGTTGGTCTTCTACGTAAAACTCCAGGGTTATAGGATTGTTGCGTAACCGGTTAAACTGCGTGTTGGATGGTTTCCAGGTAAACTCACCTTGTTCCGATAATTTGGCTCCTTCCGGCATGCTATTACTAATAGGCACAATTATAATCGGGTCATTATCCGGATCTTTTATCGCCGAAGATTCAATAGTATAGGTATTGTTTACGTCGTATTGCACATAAAAAGGCTTGAGTTCGCCAATAACAGGCGACCGGTTTACATGCTCCACCTTCAGGTCAATTACTTGTTTTACGCGTTGGTCTTTCTCGTTTCTGGCCTCAAAAATTAACTGTACCGTTTTATCTTTAGCCAGGCGGTCAACAAAATCGTAACTGGGAGTCCAGGAGAAATGGCCCAAAGTATCAAACGACATCTCATCTATTCCACCCTGGGTGAGCGAATAAAGAAAACGGGTACCACTTCCACCGGTGGCTTTTACATCAAATTGTAAAGCTTGGCCCTCTTTTATAATGTTCCAACCTGGCTGATTAGGAAAAGTAAGCTGGAGATTGCCTGAATTGGGATTTTGAACAGTTACTTGTTGGGCACTTGCTTGAAATAGAAAAAAGAAGACAGCAAAAAAAAGAAGAACACTTTTTCTCATGAAAGAATGAATGCTTGGACGGTTATAAAGGTAACAAAGACTTTAAAGGGAACAAAGGCAAATAACTTAGTAATGAACGCTAGCACTTATTTTATTAGTTTAGATAACCTTAAAAGAGGTTAAATACAATTTAACGTAATTAACAAACCTTACTTTATCTGCCTTCTACCTTTTGTTTTATCTTTCATGCAGGAATCTTACCAATTTTTCTGATAAAGCATTTAAGGTTGCCACACCGATATTTTAGTAAGTAATATTTTTTAAAGCAGATAATTTAGGTGAGTGTGCTTTTTCGTTAGCGATTTTTGGAGTTCAGGAACAGATAGTGTTTCTATTAGGGTATCATTCTTTTGCAACGGAATTGGTCTGAAATAAGTAAACCTAAAGAAAAACCATTAAAATTTACAGCGTGCTGATAATTGTGATTTTAACAGCCTGTAAACGAATGGATCACTTTACTTGAATAATTTAATACTAATGAAAATTCTAAATTCCTTAAAAGCCCCTATCTGTATATTCTTTTTTATTTTGCCACTTGTACTTGGTTGTTCTGTTTTCCGGGGAAAGGCTTATAATGATCCGAGGGTGGCCGCCCAGGCCGAAATAGTTGATTTACGTAAGATTGAATTGAAAGAAGCGAAACAGAGAGAAAAAGCCGCCCGCCAACGGTTAAAAGCAGCTAAAAACGAATTTAAAGCATTAAAGTCCCGGGCAAAAAGAGGCTACTAATTGTTTTTATTTACCATTGGTACATTCTGAATAATTTTATTCTTTTAGATAACCTGGTTCTATCTAATCAGGCGCATTATTCCTTTTTAAATGAAAATCATTTTTAAATTTTATTAAATTTTAGGTAAACTTAACCCGTTCTATCTTAAACAAACCCCATATTTGCGCCACTCATTTTCACTACCAGTTTATTGTATGAAGCATATTCTTACCATTATTTTTTTCTTGTATTCCATTCTGGCATCCGGTCAGCAATTCTTACAAACCTCACCGGCAGCCCAACGTTGGGTGGATAGCACGTTTAAGCATTTATCTAAAAACGAAAAAATAGCGCAATTAATGGTTGTCCGCCTGTCCGAACGAAAAGGCACGGAGGTGGCATTTTATGATAAAGAAGTAGCGGAAGATTTAAAAAAATATAATATTGGTTCCGTGTGCCTTTTCCAGGGAAAATCAACGCAGCACGCTGCCATTTTAAACAAACTGCAATCGCAGGCGAGAACGCCCTTGTTAGTTACCGTGGATGGGGAAACCGGTTTGGGCATGCGTTTTTCCGATGTAACTCCTTTTCCGAACCAATTAACCTTAGGTGCCATTTCGGATGCATCTTTGGCGTACAAACTTGGTAGTGCAATTGGCGAACAATGCAAACGAATGGGTATTCAGGTGGATTATGCTCCGGTGGTAGATATTAATAATAACCCGGACAATCCGGTTATAAATTTCCGGTCTTTGGGCGAGGATAAATACAAAGTTGCCTTATTCGCCGGCCAGATTATGAAAGGAATGCAGGATAAAGGCGTAATGGCTTGCTTAAAGCATTTTCCGGGCCACGGCGATGTTGCTGTAGATTCGCACCTGGACTTACCGGTTATTAATAAAACCATGCCGCAACTGGAGGAACTGGAATTATACCCTTTCCGGCAATTAATTCAGCAAGGCGTGGGCAGCGTTATGGTAGCGCACTTATATATCCCTACTATCGATACTATCCGTAACCAGGCAACCTCACTTTCCCGCATAAACGTGAGCGGCTTACTTCGTAGTGAATTAGGTTTTAAAGGGCTTACCTTTACCGATGCTTTGGAAATGAAAGGAGTTACTAAATTTTACCCGCAAGGGGAAGCATCCGTCCAATCTCTGATAGCTGGTAACGACATGCTTTGCTTACCCGGCGATGTGGAAACCAGTATTAAAGCCATTCGGAAAGCCCGCCGCGAACACCGACTTACCTGGGCCGAAATAGATGAAAAAGTAAAAAAAGTTTTGCTGGCCAAATATAATTTAGGCTTAAATAAAAAAATAATTATTGATACTACCCGGTTGGCGGCTGGCTTAAACTCCCAGGTAACTATTCTTAAAAGAGAAATTTACCAGCAGGCTATTACTTTAGTGCGGCAAACCGACCCTTCAGTACTACCTTTAACCCCAGGTAAAAAAGTAGCATATGTGGGAATTGGCATTACCGAACCCAACCATTTTGCAAAGCAATTGCAACAAACATACGGGGCCGAGTGCTTTTATTTAGGCTATAAATCCGATACAACTCAGGCGCGGGCTATTTTAAATTCTTTGCGAGGCAAACAATACGACGCCATTATTCTGGGCTTACACCAGTATCAAAGGTATCCGGCGAATAATTTTGGGATAAGTGCCGGAGCTCTCCAGTTATTACAGCAAATTCAGCAAATACCCAACACCCTGAGCCTGGCTTTTGGCAATCCGTATGCTCTAAAAAACTTTGCAGGAGCCCGCAATTTAATTGCCGCATACGAAGACGATGAGGTGATGCAGGAAGTGGCGGTAAACGTGTTAAAAGGAATAACTCCCACTCAGGGAAAATTACCTGTGACCGTATCGCCGGAATATGTATATGGCAGCGGCATTAAAACTGATTTTAATTTACCAACCGTTGCGCCTGAGCTGGTGGGTTTAGACTCTAATAAATTAAACCAGATTGATTCTTTGGCGAATAATGCCATTGCGAAGGGAGCTGTTCCGGGTTGTGTAATATTAGTAGCTAAAAATGGTAAAATTGCCTTTCATAGAGCGTATGGACACCTTGAATATAACAAAAAGGAACCGATAACCCTGGAAACAGTTTATGACCTGGCTTCGGTAACTAAAATTTCGGCTACTACCATGGCAGTTATGAAATTATTTGAAGAAGGGAAATTGGATTTGCAGAAAACGCTCGGCGATTATTTACCCGAGGTGAAAGGTTCAGATAAAGCGCCTCTTACCATTAAAGATATTCTGCTCCACCAGGCAGGCCTGATTGCTTTTATCACCTTTTATAAAGAAACCATGGATGAAGCAACCGGTAAACCTAAACCCGGAATTTACAGCTCTGTTGCCAATTCCAGGTATCCATTCCGGGTAGGAGAAGATATGTATTTACGTCGGGATTGGGCCGATACTTTATCTAAACGGATTATTCAAAGTAAATTAGGTCCGGCCAATACGTACGTTTATAGCGATAATGATTTTATTTATTTAGGTAAAGTAGTTGCCCAGATATCAGGATTACCCTTAGATGAATACGTGCGGAGTACCTTTTATTTGCCGCTAGGTATGAGGACTACCACCTTTAAACCGCGGGAACATTTACCACTTAACAGCATAGCTCCAACCGAGTACGAGCCTTTTTTCCGTAATCAGTTAGTTCGCGGCGATGTGCATGATCCCGGAGCAGCTCTTTTTGGCGGGGTGGCCGGACACGCCGGTTTATTTAGTAATGCTTACGATTTAGCCAAGCTATACCAGTTATTATTAAATGGCGGCGAATTAAACGGTGTCCGTTTATTTAAAAAAGAAACAATTTATTTTTTTACCGCTTATCACAGCAACATAAGCCGCCGCGGATTAGGCTTTGATAAGCCGGAAAAAGATAATGCTACTCGCAAAACTCCTTACCCAACTTTAAGTGCATCGGAGGCTACCTTTGGCCATACTGGTTTTACGGGAACCTGTGTTTGGGCCGATCCTAAAAGCGACTTATTGTTTATATTTCTGTCTAACCGGGTCAATCCAAGGGTAAATAATAAATTAATGGAGATGAACGTGCGCGGCTCCATTCAGGAGGTAGTATATCAATCAATTATTAAACCTACCGCTAAAATTTTAAATACCACTAATAAACTGGCTAATAGTCAATTGAAAACCAGTAAGGTTAAAAAGCCACGTAGTAGAAGTTAATTAGTACGGCTTAAGTTTTTGTATTTAGTAAATTTAATTCCATATAAGAGAAATAGAAAGGTGGTTATTAGGTTTTGAGTTTATAAATATAGGTTTATCACTTTCCTTTACTATGTAATAAGTTCTAAGCTGATATTAAACAAAAATATTTAGCTGGTAAGCTAATATAAAAAAGCCATTGCCGTTTGTAAACGGCAATGGCTTTTTTATTCAGTTCAAAAAATTCAGCTATTTACTTTAACGGCACTTAGCTGCTGCATTAAGGTATTCGAATCGGCTTGCATCCAATGTTTAACAATTTTGTTATTATCCACCTCATAAATAATAATGCCTTCTGTACTTACTTTACGTCCAGTTGGTGGAATTCCAAAAAGGTCACCTTTGTGTTCGCCTTCCAGAACAAACCGAATAACTACTTTATTGCCTTCCGTAATAATATCTTTTGGGATTAGCTGGTAATTAGGTAAACCTGCTTCAAAGAATAAAACATGTCCTTTTAATTCCGGATCAGCTACATATTTATCAATCACTGCTTCGGACTTGCTGTTGCTAATGGCGCCAATATACTCTAAAATAAACTGGCGACTTTCTTCGGTAGTCATCATAGTTTTCTCTTTTTAAAGTTTAGGTAAATAGTATAGGAAATGGAAATATGTCTTTCAGAACTCCGTTAAGAATGGAAATAAATTTTTATTGAAAGCAAAACAGGGCGCATTATAGCCAATTACCTACCCCCTAAGTTTCATAGAAGAAATTATTATAAGAGGGTATTCTAAAGAGTGTTCGTATTTCCGGATTTACTAAAAAGCACATAAACCGGAAGAGCAGGATCAGGAAAGATACTCTTCACTACTCTTTTTAGGGATTAAGTATCTTGAAGAATATTAATATAAATATAAGATTAATTCAAAATAAAAACATTGTTCAAAAGTATTTTATTTAAAAAGTAGTTGCTTTTGTATATTCACCTACCTTCAAACACCTATCGCTTAAAACGAAATGGGTATTTAATATTTTTAATACGTGTGTTACGCAGATAGCAATCCTGAATTTTTACTATTTTAAAAGTAATTTCAAAAATTTAGTAAACATTACAGACCCGGTACCCCGTAAGAGGAAAAGCCAAGCTTAATCAATTTCGTTTTTTATTATTCCATTCCTTTTAGGCTAAAATTTTATTAAACCAGTCTAATGCTTTACTTTGAGCCTATGAATACACGCTTTACTCCTTACTGTTGCCGGTTATTATTAGCGTTACCGTTAATTTTTCTAGGTTTTTGTGCAAATGCCCAGCAACCCACTGGTACACCGGTCCGACAAGACTCTATCCTGGGCATGCCTGCAGATAGTATTCCTAAACCTAAAGCTGCTATTCTAGATAGTTTAAGTTACCGATTTATTGGAGATGGTAATTTTTCGCGGGGTAATGTAAACCGCAGCTTATTGGTTTTACGCGCCGAAATTAATCTTCTCGGGCCAGCTATTAATATTTCTACTAATCCGCGGTTTACTTACGGCAAACAGAACCGGATTTTAGCCGAACGTGACACGTACGTAGATTTATTTATAGATGTTTTTAAGAAACGGAAAGTGTACGTATTTGGCTTAGGAACCATTGAAAGAAGCAATTTACGTGGTATAGATTGGCGTAAATTAGCTGGGGCTGGAGTTGGTTTCCGCCTCTTCCAAAACGATCGCCATAATGTGTCCTTAACCGATGCCGTTATTTATGAATCTACCAATTTTGAAGAACGCCCTACTACTTCCATCGTTCGAAATTCAATGCGGTTAAAAGGAAAACATTCTTTTTTAAACGATAGAATGCGGCTCACGCATATTAGTTTTTACCAACCAGCCATCAATAATTTTTCGAATGTACGCTGGAATACTTTAATAACTTTAGAATTACCAATAAACCGGTGGGTAAGTATGCGAGGTAGTTTTGAGAACTCCTATGAAAGTGTGGTGGATGTTACCCGGAAACGAAATGATACGCGCTTTACGTTTGGTATTTCGATAGGTAACCGTCAATAGCAATTATTTATTTTTTAATTTTACCGTTAATTCATTCGTTCAACAGTCTGGGTAAATTCAGGTAAAAATTTCTGACCGGCGCTGGTAACGATACCAGAAGCGAATAGTTTTACATTTAACCGGTAAATTTCTAAACGTTTAAATTTTTCGGGTTGAAAAGTTTCAGAATAAAATATCCCTTCTAACTGGCTAATGTACAACTGCGCTAAAACTTCCGGATCTAATTCGGCGCGGTAAAGTCCGGTTTGAATTCCCCGGCTAAAGTTAGTTCTAAACCTCTGAATTATGGTTTCTTCTTTAAAACTTTCCCATAAATCATGAGCCGTAGGGTAATATTTTCTCAGATCATTAAAGAAAGAAGCATGAATAGCTATAAATCTTTGCAGAAGGTTATTTAACGTAAAACAAAATTCCTGCACTGCATTTTCCTGGCTCGTAATTTCTGTTTCAACGGAACAGCAAAGACTGGTTTTCAGCATTTCTTCAATTAAATGGTCTTTGTTTTCGAACCATTTGTAAACTGTTTTTTTAGATATACCCAGGTCCTGGGCTATATCATCCATGGATGTGCTTTTTATGCCCCGATAAATAAATAATTCTAAAGCCCGGTTTAAAATTCTCTCTCTCAATGCCAGCAAAAAATTTAAAATTCTATATTCTTTTACTATTAAAATTTTAAAAAGATTACGCCTACCAAACCGGACTTTTAAGAGTACGGCTGAGTAGGCGTAAACTATTATTTTATAATAATTAAGCGTGCATCAGCTTTTCTTCCATCTCCGCAGTTTCGCGTTCCAGCTCTTCTACGGTTTTATCTTCCAGCTCAATCTTCGTGGTTTTGTCTAAGCCAAACTTAGCTAAAATCCGGTCGAAGATGTAGTAGATAATCGGTACTACAATCAGGGTTAAGAACATCGAACTGCTCAAACCACCAATCAAGGCCCAAGCCAAACCGTTTTTAGAAGCAGCTACGGCCCCACCGGCTAACGCAATCGGCAACATACCAATTACCATCGCCAGAGTAGTCATCAGAATCGGACGGAAACGAATCCGCACAGCTTCCACCAAGGCTTGCTTCACTGGTACTCCCTCCGACTTCAGCTTGTTCGTAAAGTCAACCACCATAATCGCGTTCTTCGCTACCAGACCAATCATCATGATAATACCCAGGATAGAGAAAATACTCAAGGTTTCAGATGCTAATGCCAGGGCCAGTAAAGCACCGATAATCGCCAATGGAATAGAGAACAATACTACAAACGGATACACGTAACTGTCGTACAAGCCCACCATAATCAAATACATGAAGATAATGGAAGCGAGTAAGGCTACTCCTAAAGTACCAAAACCTTCGGATTGGTTTTTCAGGTTACCTTCGTAAGTAATACCTACTCCTTGCGGCATTTTAAGAGCCGCTAATCTTTGCTGAATCTCCGCACCCACCGAACCAGACGGACGACCTACCACCTGTGAGTTTACGTTAACGGAAGTTACCCGGTCGGTACGCTCCAGTTTAGAAGGTCCGGAGGATTGTTTGATATCCGCAAACTGACCTAAACGAATGGTTTGTCCGGCATTGTTCACGAATGCTAAATTTGCAATGTCGGTAACGTTGCGGCGGTCGAACTCATCCAGACGAATGTTAATGTCGTAGTTGTTGGTACCTTGGCGGTATTCGGCATCGGTATTGCCGCTAAATGCTACCTGCATACCTGCTCCTACCGTTTCCAGAGTTAAACCTAAACTGGCCATTTTATCGCGATCTACGGCTACTTCAATTTCCGGATTACCACCTTCCACCGAAGTTTCCACGTCAGAAGTACCAGGTACTTTTACTACCTCGTTCATTACCCGCTGCGAGAAATTTAATAAAGTATCCAGGTTAGGACCAGACAACACAATCTGGATCGGAGCCTGGGAGCTACCCACTAAACCAACCGGAACTGGCGTTACTTTTACTCCAGGAATTAAGCTTTCTACTTCGGCCTTAACCAAACGGCTGAATTTCTCGGTGCTAAAATCACGTTTTTCCACGGGCACCAATGCCACGAACACCTCGGATTCATAAGCCGAACTCTGACCTTGCTGCGACGAAGATGTAGCGCCTACCGTTGTAAATACCCGGGTAATCTCTGGATACTTTTGCAGATAGTTTTCAATTTTAGTAGTAGCGGCATTGGTTTGTTCTACGGTTGCATTCTTAGGTAACTCTAACTGGAAGTTAACTTCTCCCCGGTCACCGTTACCAATAAATTCGCTACCGATAAAACCGGCTGGGATTAACATGACCGAACCCACAAAGGCCACCACAGTTAAAGTTAATACTACAATTTTGTGGTTAAAAGCCCATTTTAGAGTGCTGGCAAATACCTCAATTACCCGGTCCAGGAAACGTTCGAAAGCCAAAATAAAGCGGCCAAACAAGTTCTTATTTGAAACGTGCTCCAATTTAGAAAAACGGCTGGCTAACAGCGGAATCAAGGTAAACGCTACGAACAAACTAATTAAAGTTGCAACGGCCACTACCACGGCAAACTGCCGCAGAATATCCGATACCAAACCACTAGATAGAGCCAGCGGCACGAATACCACCACAATTACCAAAGTAATGGAGGTTACCGTAGCGCTAATTTCCCGGATACCATCGTAAGCAGCTTGCGCCGGTTTCTTACCCATCTCCATGTGCCGGTATATATTTTCAATCACCACAATCGCATCATCCACCAGAATACCTACAACTAACGAAATCGCCATTAAAGACATCAGGTTCAAGGAGAAGCCAAACAAGTAAATGGCAATAAAGGTTGCTACCAAAGAAGCCGGAATGGAAATCATTACAATTACCGCGTTGCGTAAGCTATGCAGGAACAATAACATTACCACGGCTACCAGGATAACGGCTAAGAACAAGTCGTGCATAACCGAATCGGCGGCTTCCAGGGTAAATTGCGAGCTATCGTTTGCAATATTAAATTTAAGACCAACGTTGGCGTACGTTTTTTCTAACTGAGCCAAAGTAGCGCGGGTTTGTTCACTTACTTCCACGGCATTAGCATCCGATTGTTTCTGGATAGTAATACCTACGGACGGTTTAGAATTTATCCGGCTAAGGATTTCTACGTCTTTCTGGGAATCTTGTACCTCTGCTAAATCGCTTAAGCGCACGACACCCCGGTTATCCTGGCGGATTACTAAATTTTGCAATTGGTTTAAAGAAGAAAACTTACCAGCCAATCGAATTTGGGTTTGGCCGTTCGCATCTTTAATCTCACCCGTCGGGAAGTCTAAGTTAGAGCTCCGTACCATTTGCATTACCTGCAACGAAGAAATGCCGTAGGCTTCGAGTTTATTGGCGTTCAGGTTAATTTTAATTTCGCGTTCCTGACCACCTAAGATTTTAATTTGTGCTACCCCTTGCGCCCGGGATAATTGCGGCTTAATCTGGTTATCGATCAAGTCGAAAAAATCGGTAGCGGGCATATTCGCGGTAGCGCCCATTTTAATAATGGGCAAATCGTCGAAGTCGAATTTACCTAAAGCAGGTGGGTCGGCATCCTCGGGCAACTGGGCCAGAATAGCGTTTACTTTCCGCTGCGCATCCTGCAAACTTAAATCAACGTTGGTACCTTGTTTTAAATTGATAACAATAATCGAGAAGCTTTCCTGCGAGGTACTTTTAATATTGTCCACGTTTTCCAGGGAAGAAATCGCATCTTCAATTTCCTTGGTTACTGAGTTTTCTACCTCCGAAGGCGAAGCACCCGGATACAAGGTGGTAATAGTAAGTACCGGCGGACTGAATTTTGGCAACAACTCGTAATTCAACGATTTGTAAGCCCCAACCCCCAGCAAGGTTAACACGGTGAAAACCACTACCACAATGGTCGACCGCTGTATGGATAATTTCGTTATATTCATTTTGTTTTATTTCTTACGTTTTCGGGTAAATCCCAAATTAAAGAACACTCACTTTTAAGCCATCGCGTAGGTTAATCTGGCCGCTTTGTACTACCTTCTCGCCGGCTTTTAAACCTTGGGCAATCTCCACCTGGTCCTGGGTAATGGTACCAATTTTTACTTTGCGTAAGCGGGCAACATTGTTTTCAACCACGTAAACTGATGGATCCTGAATGCTACCTACAATAGCTTCGCGCGGGATTAAAAGTGCGTCGCGGGTATCAGCAATTTCGAAAGCAGCAGTACCGTACATGCCAGCCCGTAAGCTATTCGCATTTGAATTTTTCACCTCAATCTCCACGTCGTATTTTAATGAGTTATCGGCTTGCGCCGCAATAGCCGTAACAACACCCGGGAAAGTTTGACCCGCGTTTACATCGGCTTTAACTTCTACTTTAGCGCCTTTTTTAATTAATAATACTTGAGCTTCGTCTACTTTCACGTTCAATTTCAAGCGGTCTACATTCACGATGTCGTACAGCTTGGTGCCGGCATTTAAATAAGAACCTACTTCGATGTACATTTCGTTAATTTCTCCGGAAATAGGGGCCGTGATGCGGGTTTTAGCTACCCGTTGGCGGGCATTTATTAACTGCGCCTGGGTGGTTTGCACTTGTAAGCGGGCATCTTCTAACTGGCGTTTAGTAATAGCTTCGCCGGAAGCTAAGTTCTCAAAGCGGCCTAAATCTCTTTTGGCTTTTTCGTAATTAGCTTCAATAGTAGCTAAATCTGCTTTGGCAGTATTGGCTTCTACCTGCACCAATAATTCACCCTGACGTACCCGGTCGCCTTTCCGCTTTGATACTTGCTGGATTTGACCAGTAGCTTCGGACAGTAAGGTTAAGGTTTGCACCGGCCTGAAATTACCTTGGGCGTTAAAAGATTTATCTATTTTACCCACTTTAGGTGCGGTTACCTGCACCGAAATGGCTTCGCTTTTAATTTCGGCTACCGAGGCTTCGGTGGCCATTTCTTCTTTATTCCGAATTAATTTAAACGCTACCGCACCTACGAGTACCAGCGCAACCAGAATATAAATCAGTTTTTTCATTGTTCTTTGTGTAATTCTATTTTAATAAAGTTTTTAATCCGCCTTTGGCTTGTAAATAAGATAATTGCGCTATTTGATATTTTAATCTTTCGCTGTTCAGGTTAGTTTGCGCTTCCCGTAAGCTTACTTCGGTATCTAACACGTCGGTAAGTGGGGCTAAACCTTCTTTGTATAATTCATTTGTATTGCGGTATACTTCCTGTGCCAGATTTACATTTCGCTCCTGCGCCTGAATAGAAGATAAACTGGTTTCGATTTGGGTGCGGGCATTTTCCAGGTTCATCTGCGTGTTGCGAGTTAACTGGCTAATATCCTGCTCGGTTTTATCTACATCTATTTGGGCCTGCCGAATCTGATTTCTCCGCTGGAAGCCGTCGAAAATGGGAACGTTTAATTGCACCCCAATAGACACCGCCTTAAACCACGGTTGATTACCATCGAAAAAGTTGAACTCGTTCCGTTGGGCGTTATAGCTGTAATTACCTATCGCTGACAAAGACGGCGTATAACCAGAGCTGATGTTTTTCACGTTTAACTTATACAAGTCTTTTTGCGTGTTCAGTAATTTAAAATCTACTTTATCGGCCAGTATAGCTTGGTCATCGTCTTGCGCAGGAATAGGAATATCCAACACCACCGCTGCATCATCCACTTCAATTGTCTGGTTCATGGGCACGGCCATAAAAAATTTCAGGGCATTCAATTGCTGGTCATAAGCGGCGTTTAAAGTTTGCCGGCTATTTTCCAGGTTGGTTTTGTTTACCGTTACTCGGTTTAACTCTACTTTGGTCGCTACGTCGTTTTTGTACTGGAGGGTTAATATTTTTTCCAGTTGTTCCAGCCGTTTAAAGTTGGCATCGATGGTAGCAAACTGTTCTTTGGTTTGCAGCAATTGCATATAAGCCGAACTCACGTTGTAAATCACTTCTTCCTCGCTCATTTGGGTGCGCAATGCAAATAAATCCTGGGTAGTATGCGCCGCCTGTAAGCCAATAAAGAAAGATTTACGAAACAGCAATTGTTGTAATTGAATACCCCCGCTGGTATTATACTTGGTACCAAACTGCACCGGAATAAGCGTACCAGGCTGACCGGCTAATTCGCCGGGAAGTAATTGGGTAGCTAAAGCCGGATATGTGGTTACCGTACCAGTACCGCTAATTTGGGGTAAGCCAGACCCTTTGGTTTCTTTAATTTTATATTCCGCACCCTTTTCATCGAGTTGTGCTTTCTTAATGGTTTCGTTATTCGCGATTGCAAACTTGAGAGCCTCCGGCAGCGATAGCTTCGCTCCAGGCGCTGGTTGCGTTTGCGAAAATCCCGGCTGAAATAAGAATAGCAACAAGCCGGTTAGGTAAACTAGTTTTTTCACGTTGTTTAATTGGTTAATTAGTAATTAGTTAGTTCTGAATATTAAGAACTTGTTTGACAAAAAAATTATTTATTTCTGCTTTCCCACTTATGTAATAAACGGGGCAATTCCTGGTTTACAAAATCCAGGAAATCAATCAACTCCTTTAAATTGTTGTTGAATTCCGGAGTATCTGGTGTACGTACTTCTAAAATCTGCCGTAAAATTTCGTTAAACTTGGTCATGCCTTCAATTCTTCTGGCAAAACCATCCCGCCAATTAGAGACCTTTAACCTAAAATAACGTTTACGATCGCCTAAGTACGTGATGTATTCAATGTGATCGCCTTGCAAAAGCAGGTTTATCGCATTGCTGGTAGCACTTTTAGCAATGTGCAGGCAATCGGTAATTTCATCAAAAGTGAGCTCCGGCTTATCGGCTACGTAAAGCAGACCCATAATACGGGCAGCCGCTGGTTGCATACCGGCCATTTCGTGCGAAATGCCCACTTTTTCAACCATCACCTTTTGTTTTTCACTTAGCATCATCTTTACTTTTTGTTAAATACATCTACTTAACGACACAAAGGTAATACATAGTTCAGTTAGTTCAAAATTTTATGAACTAAAAATTATAGATATTTATCCTTCTGCCATTTATTTTTACCCAACTATACCGTCTATATTTTCTGGATTTGTTAATTTATATAGCATTCGGTAATTTGATAAACCAAGTAGCCATTCCTTACACCAGTACTTCTCCAAAATTATGAGCAAATTAATTTTTACTTTATTTCTGTACTTGTTTACTATTTCCTGTTTTGCTCAGAAAAAAGCGATTCGCCTGATAGTGCGCGGCGACGACATGGGATATACGCATTCCGGGAACAACGCCTTGCTGCAAGCATCGAAGGAAGGGATTCAAACGTCGATTGAAGTACTAGTGCCCTCGCCCTGGTTTCCGGAAGCGGTTAAAATGCTGCAACAAAACCCAGGCATAGATGTGGGTATTCATTTAACGCTAACCAGCGAATGGGATAACGTTAAATGGCGGCCCCTGACAACTGCAACCAGCTTGAAAGACCCGGACGGCTATTTTTACCCGATGATTTTTCCGAATAAAAATTATCCTGACCTATCTCTTACCGAAAATGCCTGGCAACTAGCTGATATTGAAAAAGAGTTCCGGGCACAAATTGAATTAGCCCTAAAGAAAATACCCCGGATTAGTCATTTATCAGCGCATATGGGTTGCACCCACCTGGCCCCCGAAGTGCAAGCGCTTACCAAAAAATTAGCGCAAGAATATAAAATAGATATTAACCCCGAAGAATATCAGGTAGTATCCGTTAGTTATGACGGCCCCAAGCAAACCTCTCCGCAAAAAATTCAAAGCTTTTTAAATATGCTCGGTAAACTGGAGCCCGGCAAAACTTATTTGTTCGTGGATCATCCCGGCTTGAACACCGAAGAATTACGAGCAGTTTCGCATATTGGCTACGAGCAAGTAGCTACCGACCGGCAAGGAGTAACCGATGTTTTTACAAATTCGGAGGTAAAAGCTTTTATTAAAAAGAAAAAAATTCAATTAATTAGTTACCGCGATTTACTAAAAACAGAAAGATAATTTACTAAAAAGAAAAGTTATTACTTCCTATTCGATACTACCTACTTAGATTTTCTAAATAGAAAGGTGCTACAATAGTTTTAACTATACCAAATTATATCAAAAATTTATTATAGATTTTGCTTGCTAGTAAGCGTTTTCTTTGGAGCCTTTTCAAGGCTCCAGGCAGCGGTGCTAACTTGTTTGATATTTCAAGTTTTGCCTCGTGGCCGGCGGGCCTCGTTTGGCTCTTAGCTACTGCTTTTCTTCCACCTCTTGTAGAATTAACTTGTATCATTAAGGAGAAGGAAAATAGTTTTTATAGTTGGTTAAGATTTTTATGGTTAGCTAATAATTTAAAGATTAACGGAATTAAACTTCCTGTTCTGCTTCCCTCTTAGCAAATCCTGATAAATTTGGTTTAATAAAATCTATTACTACTAAAAAAGTAAAAGTTAGGGCTAAGTGCAAAGACATCAGTTTGGCTATGGAGCACCTGCTAGGGTTCCGGTGCTGAAAGCATTCCGCAGACGGAGTCGAGGAAAGGAAGGCTAGCGAGGGCGGAAGAGCCAAACGAGGCCCGCCGGCCACGAGGCAAAACTTAGGCTTGTCAAATAAGATGGAACCTGTACATGGAGGCTGGAACAGACTCTAAAGAACAACATCAAAGTCTACTATAGCAACTACTCCTTACTTTTAGGTATTACCTGTTGTTAAGGCAATCAATTACTTTTTATTAAACCAACCTTTTACTTTTTCCACCCATTCGGGCTCTTTTACATCGTTTCGCAGCAAAAAGCCATACGGTTGTAAAGCCGGAATATGGTCACAAACAATACGGAGGATAGCAAATAAAGGAATAAATAAAATCATACCGGCTATTCCCCAGACTAGTTCGCCTAATACAATAGCTACTATGGTTATAATAGGGCTTAGGTTAAGGCTATTGCCTTCTACCAATGGTTCTATAATGTTGTTATCAATTACCTGAGCTATGATTAATATTATTACAATCGGCAAAATCATTCCCGAAGAACCCGATACTAAGGCCATCATTAAAGGAAAAACACCTCCCACAAAAGAACCGATGTACGGCACAATAGTAGGCAATACCGCTACCAGGCTAATAAGAAGAGCATTTTTTAAACCTATTATAGAAAAACCAACCGCATAAAAGATAGCTAAAAAAAGCATGGATAGTAAACGGGCCACTAAATAACCGGAAGCAACTTTGGTAATAGCGCGCAGTTTTTGTTTAGCTGCCGGCTGGTTCTCCCTGTTCGTTAACTTCAAGAAAAACTCCTCATATTTTTCCCGTTTCCACATCAGAAAAAAGAAATAAATCAGGGTTAAAGCAAATCCACTTAGCATGCCCAGACTACCGGATACTAACCCCGTGGAAAATTTGTTAAAAGATTGGGAAAACTTAGAAATCTGAGACTTTACAAATTCAATTTGTTCATGTGGAGCTACCCCAAATTGCTGCTGAATATATTGTTGTCCGGTATCTACCATTTGCTGCAGTTTTTTCTGGATTTGGGGCCAATCCTGAGAAATGCTGGAAGCCTGGGCTGCAACTACAAAAACAATTCCGGCCATAAATAATAAAACAACCACAATGCAAAGCAAGGTGGCGGGTATTCTTTTTATTCCCCATTTTTCCAGCTTCCGACTTACCGGTAACAACATCATGGCAAAGAAAATAGCAAACGCTAAGGGTATTAAAAAAATGCGGCCATAGTATAAAATGATGGAGGTTAAAATTACTACTAACTGTACCACTGCCACCTGGTTAATGGATATACCTCTCATATAATGTATTTAATCCAAAATGATGTTTTTATTTAAAAATTAACTTTTCTAAAATATTCAAAAGAAAAAAAGTATTAAGTAATTTTCCATCTTCTCCGAATTACTTCTTTTAGCTATAGCTATTGGGGTTGGTAAAAAAATTTAAATTATAAGTGAAAATAAACTTACAGTTTAGTAAAAAGTAAATTCTAATAGGCATAATTGTTCACAGAAGGGCAACCGGTACGTTTCTCTTTTTATAAGAAAATTACTAAATCCAACTTTCCCTCTCATTATTATTTTGTTTTCTACCTAGGTAGTTTCCTGTATTTAGGCTATAGTAGGGGAAGCTTATAAGTCGCTTTTTACTAATTAATGTGCATTAAGGTTTTTAAGTAATCTTGATTTAGGAGCACAAATAGTAGGAAATGATAGCTGAATTTGTATAACTCTGATAAAGTTAGATAAAATGAGATGACCCTGATTTTTGAAATTCTTCTTTGCTAATATTTAGTTCTCGAACCCAACGGATATAGCCGCACGTAAGCCTAAGCAAATTATAATTTTCTTACTTAAAAAGCAGAACCTAATATCCGGGCCAAAGTAAGGTTACTTATAAGTATCTTCATTATCAAGGGTTTTAATTACCGGATTAAGGCAAATAAGATTTTCTTGTACTTGCTTATGCGAGATATAGCTTTAAAAAATTAATGATGATTAGCGTAATTATCCCTACTTACAACGAAAGCGAGCACATTGAAAAAACTATTAAAGTCATTTTCGCTAATGGTAACAGGAAAGATATTACTGAAGTTATAGTGGTAGATGGGGGCAGCACCGATGCAACCGTGCAAAAAGCAACCGCAGCGGGGGCCAGAGTAATAATGAGTAATAAGAAAGGTAGAGCTGTTCAGTTAAATTATGCTGCAACTTTGGCTACTGGCTCTATTTTTTACTTTTTACATGCCGATACCCTTCCGCCCCCTAATTTTACTACTAATATTATTCATTCTGTTCAGGCAGGTAATGGCAGCGGGTGTTTTTTGTTGCGTTTTGATCTTAATAACTGGTTTTTACAAGCCAATTGCTGGTTTACCCGTTTTGCTCCCACCTTTTTTCGGTTCGGCGACCAAAGCTTATTTGTAACGAAAGAAAATTTTGCTAAAGCCGGCGGTTATAACGAAGAATACCGCGTATTAGAAGACCAGGAAATTATTAAACGCCTGAAAAAAACCGGAAAATTTGTAATCATCAAAAAGCCGGTTTTAACCTCAGCTCGTAAGTATGTAAGCCATGGTATTTATAAAACCCAAGGAATATTCTACCTGATTTATGCCTTGTACCGCTTAGGATTTTCGCAAAACAGATTAGTTAGTACGTACAAGAAACTGATTCCGGAAGAAAAAATCTGAATAATTGCCTATATAATTGTATGAAACCCAACGATGATAATGCCAGATTACCCGTGGATCAACGGCCCTTTCGCGTGCTAATAATTTCGGGTTCGGATAGGCGCCAGTATAATTGCCCCGGCGTAGATAGTAAATCCAGGGCCTTAATGTTGCAAATGGCGGATATGCTGCCACCCGAATGGGAAATAGATTACGAAGATTTAGGCAACGTGTATGGTCGGGCCCGGATTCAAAGCTGCAATGCCTGCGTATCTACCTCTATGGCTTTATGCGTTTGGCCGTGTAATTGTTACGAAAAAAACAGCTCCTCGGAACCGGATTTACTTTGGGATGTAGATCTGTACGCGCGCCTGGATATGGCAGATGCCTGGGCGATTATTGGTCCGATAAACTGGTATGGCCCTACCAGCAATCTAAAATTAATGTTCGACCGATTGGTGTGCATGAATGGCGGCAACCCAGACGAAAACACCATCGACCACAAAGATCCGGAAAAAGCCATGGAATTAGAACACCAGGAAAAATGGCAGTCCATGAGCCAGAACCATTTGGAAGGCCGTACGGCCGCTTTTTTCTGTTACGGCGATGAAGGTGGGGATGAAATGGACAAAACCGGCCGCCCGAAAATACTACGCCACAAACAATATTTTGATCCGCAAGCCGAGCCTTATGCGCACGAACGCGATGCTTATGCCCCCTTAGTCTGGCAATGCCGGTACGGCGGTGTGGAAGTACCGGATAATTTATGGGTACATTGCACCAGTGGTAAAGGACGGAAGTACAGCGATAACCAAGCCGAAGACATGATTCAGGAACAGGAATTTATGGCTACTTTCAACCAATGGGTACAGGAATTTACTTTATTTGTAGCCGAAAAAGGGAAAGTACCGCCTAACCAATACCGCGCTTACGGCTACGAAAGACCTAATAATTTACTAAAAGAACTAAAAACCGGTATCAGAGCCTGGAAATTACGTTTTGGTTTAGAGCCGGAAAATTCTTCTAACCAGGTGCAAAAAGAACTCGGAATAAATGACGACACTACTTTAAATCCTAAAAAAAGTGAAGGCGAAAAATTAAGAAATAAGTAAATCTTATTACTGCCTTAAACTACTTTAACGCCTTATTATTTTATCAGCGATAAGTTATAGGAAATTCCCAACCGGAAACCTTGGTTGTATTCAAAAATAGATTTTCCTGAAATGGGTTCTGCTCCGGCATGCTGGGTTATTTGATACAGGTAATTTAATTCTACCTGAAAATCATCGGTAAACTGGTAACCTAAACCGCCTGATAAACGGTTCTGATTAAAAATATTGCGGCCAACATTTTTACCAAAACCTATGAACAACTCATCAAAAAAATTCAGATACCATTCCTGGCCTTCAATCGAACGACCTTGTAAGGGTATTAATAAAGCTATTTGGTAACGAATGCGGTTCTGGTATTCCCAACTTTGTACCGATTTGCCCTTGTTTTCCGCTAATTGCCCAATCCAGCGTTGTTCCAACCGAAACCGGTGAGTAATTGGCAAATAACCAATAGTATCATACAATTGAATATCCTGATGAAAACGGCGCTCCGGGTAAGGTTCACCGGTATCTGCCGCCGGAAAATCGCCAAACGGATATGTAATAAAGGAAGTATACCCCGTTCCCAATTTTACCTGGGGGAGCAGGCGATACGAAAAACCGACCCGGGCCAACGATTGCTGCCACGATTTAATAAAATGTACCCGGCGCCATTGGTACTCGGTATGCAAGGCCCAACGCTTCCCTAACGAATGGTCTCCCTCGTAAACGTACCAGCCCAATTGATTTTTATCATTTATCCGGTCCTGACTAAAACCCTTAACCGTTAAAAAAATTAAAAGGCTGCCGAAAAGTAGTTTATAGCCCAAAACACGAATAGTTATATAGAATACCTGAGTTATTAGCTCTCAACAAAATTTTGTATTAGTAATACGACAACCGTAAATAAAGTAAACATGATGCTCTAATTAATTCGCTGCAATGTTAAGAATGATTAAAAATCTTGTGGGTGGCTGCCAGGCTTACCTTTTCAGAAAAATAAGAATACTACTTTATAGCCACTAAACTACGGCTCTGCTATAAAACTCAATTAAATTTTATAGGGAAGTATTCTAGCTTTTGCCGTATAAAATAGAAAAGTAAAGCTGTTGTGTTTCAGACAAAAAATCAGCTTCCTTATTTTCCCAAGTAAACCTTAAACCATGGCAGCAACTACCGTAAATCCACAAAGCCTAACTAATTCTTTTTATAAATTGGAAGGTATCCAAGACCTGGACCCGTTGTTGGAAAGAATTGGCGAGGCTAAGTTCGTGTTGCTCGGGGAAGCTTCTCATGGAACCCACGAATATTATACCTGGCGGGCAGAAATATCGAAGAGGCTCATTCAGGAAAAAAATTTTTCATGTATTGCCGTAGAAGGCGATTGGCCAGATTGTTTTGAAATAAACCGTTGGATAAAAGCTTATCCGGGTACTCCAAACACCATTCTGGAAGTTTTAAATAATTTTAATCGTTGGCCTACCTGGATGTGGGCCAACTGGGAAATAAGCGCCTTGGCGCAGTGGATGCGAAATTACAACGACCAACTTGCTCCGGAAAAGAAAATTGGGTTTTATGGTTTAGATGTTTACAGTTTGTGGGAGTCTATGAGAATTATTGTGGATTATCTGGAAAAAGAAGATCCGGAAGCGGCCTCGTATGCCAGAAAAGCCATAGACTGTTTTGAGCCTTACGGCGAAGAAGACGCATACGCTGCCCGCTTGGGTTCTATTAAAAAAACCTGCCGCGAAGAGGTGTTACGTTTATTGTTAGAAGTAAAAGAAAAAGCCCCCCAGTACGACCATGCTCCCGAAGCCGGTTTAAATGCCGAAATTAATGCCTTGGTAGCAGCCAACGGCGAAAAATATTATAGAACTATGGCTTCTTTTGGTGGCAATTCCTGGAATGTACGCGACCAACACATGGTAGAAACCCTGAATACCATTCTCAATTACCTTGGGGCAGATGCTAAAGTAATAGTGTGGGAGCACAACACCCACATTGGCGATGCACGTGCTACCGACATGGTCGACGATGGTGACATTAACGTGGGGCAACTAATACGGGAACAGCATCGGGCCGAAGAAGTAGTATTGGTAGGGTTTGGATCGTACGAAGGTACTGTAATTGCCGGCCGGGGTTGGGATGCGCCAATGCAAAAAATGCTGGTTCCGCCTGCCATTAAAGGTAGCGTTGAAGAAAAACTACATGCGCTTTCACCAGAAAACAAGCTTTTACTATTTAATAAAAACCCGGGATCGATAGAGTTATTTAAGGGCTGGCTTGGACATCGGGCGATTGGGGTAGTGTATAACCCAGACCGGGAAAGAGGAAATTACGTTCCAACTAAATTAACGGAGCGCTACGATGCTTTCTTGTACCTAGATAAAACGCGAGCTTTGCATCCTTTGCATTTAAAGCCACAAGGCCATTTAACGCCGGAAACTTTTCCTTTCGGGATGTAATCAATTATTGCTTTACTGGGATGAGTTTTAGGTAGAGTTGTTAAACTATGTTTTAAATTTTACTAAAACCGAAAATTAATTCTTAACCACTAAATTGCTTGTCTGTAAAATGGGCTTTTTATTTAAATACACCTTCCAGGTATCCGCCCGTTAATTATCCGTTAATCTACGGCTGTAACCTAAAATGCTTTAATGGGTAACTAAACTAATGAAAATTATATTTCCAAAATTTGACAAGTTAGGCATGCCTTTGCTAGGTTTAGCCGCGGCTACTTTCTTTATAATTGAAACCAAAAAACAACTCCGGAAACGTACCCGTCCCAAAACAGAACGCATAATAGAGAATGGCGCGGTAGCCGCTGTTGCACTGCCGGCTTTGCGCTTATTGTTGCTGCCAGGAATGTATGCTGCTGCCAGGCTGGCCCAAAAGAAAAATTTTGGTTTACTTAATTGGTTGCCATTACCCAAATGGCTGCGTTATGCAGCGGGCTTCTTGCTACTCGATTACACCAATTATTTCTGGCATGTGTTGCTGCACCAATCCAATTTATTGTGGCGCTTTCATAACATCCATCACATGGACCTGGATATGGATCTTTCCACTGCCTGGCGATTTCACATCGGGGAAAATATTTTCTCTTTACCTTACCGGAGTGCGGCGGCGGCACTATTAGGGGTACCCGGTTCCTTGGTTTTGTTTTATGAAGTAATTTTTGAAGGTTGCACGGCCTTTCATCATTCCAACATACGGCTACCCTACGAAGCAGAACGCCGCCTAAACTGGGTGCTGGTAACTCCCCGGATGCACGGCATTCATCATTCTATTGTGGCCAGAGAAACCAATAGCAATTTCTCGGTAATATTTTCGTGGTGGGACCGCCTGCATCAATCACTCCGGTTAAACGTGCCCCAAAATGAAATTACTATCGGTGTGCCGGCTTACCGCGACCCAAAAGAACAATCGCCTAAACAGCTCTTTCTACTGCCTTTTACCCAACAGCGTCCCTGGCATTTACCCGATGGCACCGTGCCTGAGCGAGAAGAACTGTACCCACCTCACCACTTATGCCCTTAAAAAAAGTAAATACAATACTCTTTTTATAACCAGAAGTAAATAAAAGGACACACGTATAAAAATAGTAGATATTATATCCAAATAGTAAAAAGCTATAAGTTGTGCTTAGAGTTAGTGTAGGCGCTCTAAGCACTTTATGAGCAATCAATCTCTGATTGGCGAAAAAAAGTATGTGAGTAAACACTCATTAGATATTAGCGTTTTTAAAAAGGATATAAACTGCTCACGCGAACTCTACTCATAACTGCTTTTCTATGGTCGGCAGTTGATACTGTTTGTTATAACAAGCGCTAATTACTCGGATTTATCTAAGGTTAAAAAAAGATTATTCAGTGCCTCGGCGTACAAAGGATGAGCTAAAATCATTTCTTTCAGAATTGTATAATTTACTTTTCCGACCATAGCCATTTGCAACAACGACATTATTTCGCCCCCCTCCTGCCCTACTACCGTAGCGCCTAAAATCTGACCGTTATTGCTGTCTATTATAGCTTTTATTAAACCGCGCGTATCACCTGTTTCAATGGCGCGGGCAACCTGGCTCATGGGCAGCTTTGCTACTTTAAAATTTAATTTTTTCTTTCGAGCATCCGATTCTGATAATCCTACCCGGCCTACTTGCGGATCGGTAAACATGCAGTAAGGAACCAGGCGGTTAGTGGTTGTTTCTTCTTTATTCTCCAATAAATTATGGTACAAGATAACGTAATCATTATAGGAGATGTGGGTAAATTTTGCTTCACCGGTTATATCGCCTAAAGCATAAATATGAGGAGTGGTGGTTTCGAGCTTATTATTTACTTCTATATACCCTTTGGCAGTAGTTTTTACCCCAGCGGCTTGCAGGTTTAAGGTATCCGTATTAGGAGTTCGGCCGGCGGCTAATAAAATATGCGAGCAGGTTATTTCGGTTTCCTGACTTGCTATGTTTACAGTTAAAGAAATTTGTTCTTTATTTTTAACTACTTTACTGGTTTTTGCCTGCGTATAAATCTGAATACCTTCGTCCTGCAAAAACGTTTGTACTTCAGCGGCTATATCTTCGTCTTCGTGGTCCAGAAAGTGATCGTTGTGGTCTAAAATAGTAACCTGACTGCCAAAACGACGGTACATTTGTCCAAACTCCAAGCCAATATAACCTCCGCCAATAATTACCAGGTGTTCCGGCAATTGTTCACTTTCCATTAGGGTGGTAGAAGTAAAGTAATCCACCTCTTGTAATCCCGGGATATCCGGCACCGCAGGGCGAGTACCCGCATCAATAAAAATTTTATCGGCAGTAATGGTTTGGGAACCACCTGTTTTTAGTTGAATAAGAATTTGTTTCTGGTTCACAAATGAAGCTTCCCCGAAAATTAAAGATAGATTAGCGGTGTTTTCCAGGCCTTTCTGGGAGCCACCGCGAAATTTTTCAACTACCTGGGTTTTTCGGGCAATTATTTTAGGCAGATTTACCTGAAAGCTATTTACCTCGATGCCCCATTTCTCTGCCTGCGCAAGGGTATTTGCTACTTTAGCCGAAGCGATCATGGTTTTAGTGGGAGTACAACCAACGTTCACGCAGGTACCGCCCACCAGGTTTTTTTCAATCAACGCCGTTTTCCAACCAGCCTGAGCCAGTTTTTTAGCGAGCGGCGTACCGCCTTGACCGGAACCAATTATAACAGCCTGATAATGTTCCATAAATTCAACAGGTTACATTTACTTTAACTACTAAGGGTAAGCTACAAATTTTATTAATAGGTAGATAAAAATTAAATAAGGCGGTGTTCCCGCATCAAAATAAATAATGCCCGTAGAATCCGGACAAGCTTAAAAAAGTAAAATTATACCGCACGTTTTCTACATCTGTTTAGATACCTACTTTTTTATTCGTCCGGGCAGCTTCGTAAATAGCCAATAAAATTCGCACATCCCGCAGCCCCATTTCGCCGGGTACCTGGGTAGGTTTGTTGTTTCGTACGCAATTAGCAAAATCATCCATTTGCCGGGCTTGTTGGTTTACTTCCTCAAAATCCATTTTCCCCTGACTTGTTTCTCCTTTAATTCCGGAATAGCTATAAGCCGGGTCTAGCCGCCACCAGCCATCCCGGGCTTCGCCGTACAAAAAGCCGGCTTCGTCGTTGTAACTGCTCACACAATCGGCAATCACGCCGCCTTCAAACTGCATTTGCCAGCTAATGGATTGCTCTACAGTTTTGAAATAATCGGGGCGGGTTTTCTCGCCGTATTTAGCAGTAATGGCAATAGGTTCTTTGCCCATAGTATACATAACTCCCTGTATACAGTAAATACCTACATCCATTAAAGGGCCACCGCCCGCTAGTTTCTGACTTAAGCGCCAATCCTCAGGTTTAACGTTAATTTTAAAACTATCGGCCGCTTTAATGCTTTTTACCGGTCCAAAAACTTCTTTCTGCCCTAGTTCCATTACCCGTTGATTATGTGGTTCAAAGTGCAGGCGGTAACCAATAGAAAGTTTTACGTTATTTTGTTTGCAGGCATCAATCATGGCCTGGCAATCTTCCACGGTGGTAGCCATAGGCTTTTCGCAGATTACGTGTTTTTTGGCCTGGGCGGCCCGCACTACAAATTCGCGGTGCAGAGCGTTAGGAGTTACTACGTATACAATGTCAATATCGGGATTATCTTTAATCTGGTCGAAGCTTTCGTAACTGTACACGTTCTTGTCCGGAATATCGTACTTGCGTTTCCATTTATCTACTTTGTCCGGTGAGCCGGTTACAATACCCGCCAAATAGCAATTATTAGTTTCCTGCAAAGCCGGAGCTAATTGTCCTTCGCTGTATTTACCAAGCCCCAGTAAGGCAATACCTAATTTCCGGCCTTGGCCATTTTGTCCGCTTGTTTCCCCGGATTGTTCTTTATTCCCGGATTTATTAGTGTTACAAGAAGTTAAAGAAAGCAACGAAAGACCGGTAGCAGTAGAGCCCAGAGTTAAGGATAAATCCTTTAAAAATTGGCGTCGGTTAAAAGGAGAAGAGAAACTAAACTTTTTCATGTGGCTGATGCGAGATATTTAGTTGGTTGTTTAGATAGAATGGATGATTAAGTAACGTTTTAAATTAAGCTAATTGATATAGAACGATACATTAAAAAGTTTCTAAAAAAAGTAAAACCTGAGTCAGTTTAAAAGGTAATACAATTCAAGATTTAACAAATAATTTTTAGCTAACTATTAAATAACTTTTTCAAAATAAAACGGTTACTACCCAACCATTCATCTTTATTGAACTATGGCAAAGAACAGGAACGAACAACAATATACCCAACCCGAATTACGGGAGAAAATTAAAGAAGAGCTGAAACAATCGCATAAAGGCGGTAAAAAAGGACAATGGTCGGCGCGTAAAAGCCAGCTACTTGCCAAGGAATACGAAGAAAAAGGCGGCGGGTACAAAGGCAAAAAAGACGAGCAGGCTAAAGCCTTGGATCAATGGACCAAGGAAGAATGGCAAACCCAGAAAGGGGAACCAAATGCCCGCCAAAAAGATAAAACCAGTCGGTATTTACCTAAAGAAGTGTGGGATAAGCTAAGTCCGGAAGAGAAAAAAGAAGCCGAACAAACCAAAGCCAAAGGCTCGAAAAAAGGGGAACAACAAGTATCTTATACCCCGGCTATTAAAATAGCACTGAAAAAAGTAAAAAGTAAAGATACCGGTATTACCAGAAAAGACCTGTTGGAAGAAGCTAAGAAATTAAATATTAAAGGCCGGACCAAAATGAAAAAACAAGAATTGGAACAGGCTATTCAAGCGCATAAATAAAGAAGTTGATTAGCATTTATAAAAAAGGGGGAAATTCGCCCAAGGTGGTGTCCTTAACACCTTATAGTAGCTGGCAGGAGACTAATTGTTGCGGAAATTATCCGATAATGGGTAAACTTCTATAAGGCGGAACAGCTTTAAAGTATTTGCCGGGCTTTAGCTTGAAAAAATTTACTAATTTAAACAGGGAGCCAGCTATCTTCTGGCTCCCTATACCTGCAAGCTGTAAGTTTAATTCCTTTTTCTGACATTATAAGCAATTAGCCTGTTACCTATTTCCGGCAACAAATGTTTTCATTACATTTCGTTTGGCTTGTTGCATATGCCTTTCGTTATGTGCAATTAAAAACTGAAAGACATCGCCTAGTTTTAATTTAACTAATTTAGTGATCGAAAGCGGAAGTTTAATCGTATCTAAATCTACGCGGCGGGCTTGTTTCAGGTAATTTAATAATTCTTCTTGTTGGTGAATAAATTCAGCTACTACAGCGTGGGCATCTAGATCTGGTGCGGGAATGTGGTTTTTAAAAGCTTTGTATTTTTTCTTTCCCGTAGTCGGCTCCATCATGCGGGTAAGATAACTTCCCACCCAGGAACCTTTAAAAATCTCCGAATGAATAGGATTACTTGCCTCTTCTAATCCATTTTTGATTTGCGGCAGGTAAAATTTACCATATCCGTTTAAATGTTCTAGACATTGAGCAATGCTCCAGCCACCATCTGGGGCAGGTTGTAAGAGAACTTCTGTCTGTTCGTTCTGAAAAGTTTTTATAGCTTCCTGAATATGACCTTCTACCCTATTTTCCAGAAACTGTAAAAGTTGTTCTTTATTTACCGTTGCCATTTTAGTTTACTGGTTTAGCTAAAACTGAATCTTTATTTTTCCATAATAGAACCACGGCGATAATAAAAAATACCGTTTCCGTTACGAGCCATTGTTTTCCGAAAGCGCCCAAAGAACCTTCAGCAAAAATGGTAACCAAGCGCGATAAGGCGTAAAAACCCCACAATAAAGTTAAAAAAGCTAATCCTTTCTTAACATCTGTTAGCAACAAGTAAATTAAACTAATAAATAAAGTTAATCCTACGCCGCCGTAAACACCCCGGATTGAACTAAAGGCGTCATTATTAGTTAGTTTCACCGCTACTAAATCCATTACATCCTGCGGATTGTAAAAAGCCATAACACTTACCATTAACAGACTTACCGCTGAAAGACCAATAAAAGCTTGCGCGGCCAATTTGGAGGTTTTTATTGTTTGCATCGTTTTAAGTTTTAAGTACAATGCAAATATGGCGGGCTGCTCGAACTTAATTATTGGTAAATACCAACATTTTCAGATCCGGATTCTATTGATCAATTTACTAAAATTGGTGGCCTCAATTCCCAGGTAATTGGCTAAATATTTATGCGGCACCAACTGCAAAATGTGCGGACTACGCTTTAATAATTGCCGGAATTTTTCTTCGGAAGTAAAGCATTGTAACTCCACTAACCTCTCTAATACCCCCGAAAGCGCCTGAGCCAAACCTTGCCGGATTATAAAGGCAATGGTAGGCTTAATAGCAATTAGCGGTAACAAATCACTGACCGGCGCCCGGAGAAAAGTGGAGGGGGTAAGCGTTTCGTAAAAATAACGTGAAGGTTGTTGCAGCAGCAAAGCATCCAGCACGCCGCCAAAGGAAGGGGCGTACGTAAATACCAACGTGGCTTCCCGGTTCTGTTCATCGAAGTAATATACCCGCTGCACGCCTTCTAATACAAAATACAAATATTTTTCGGGCTTACCAGACAGGGTAAGTACTTCTTTGCGCCGGGCAGAAAAAGGCTTCCATAAACCAGCAAAAGCTTCCCACTCCGTTTCAGGTATGGGATAAATGGCATTCATTAGTTTTTTTAACTCTAAAATTGCCTCCGGCATAAAATATACAGTTGTACTTGCTATTTACAATTATTTCAATAATTCTCTTAAAAGTTTATGGCTTTTAAGAGAATTATCTACCAACAAAAAGAAAATACTTAGCAAGAAAACAAAAAGGTAGATACCGGTAAGTATCTCCCTTTTTGTTTGGTTTTGATGGATTATAGTTTGAATTTATTTTTATGAACCGGAAAACATCTTCTTTTCCGGAAGTTACAATTTTTAGTAAGTACAAATTTGGTTGTAAGGATACAATATCTAATTCAGCTTTCTTTTCTATTAGTTTTACTACTCTTATCGTTTAACTACTAATTAAATTCTTCCAAAATGACCGGAATGGATAGGAAGAAATACAATTTTATTTTTCTTTCTAGTGCTTTTAGTAATTATAGAAAATCAAGGGCTGGTGTCGAACTCACATTAAATATTTTTCTGACTAAGCATTTACTATAGAAATAAGTACCGGAACAAAAATAAATATTTATTCGCACGGCACTGCTTTAGTGGTAAATCAACCATCCTTACCCTTCCTAAACTTAGCCGGGGAGCTTTTTCCCACTTATCCTCTAAAATTTATTTTGTCTACTTCCTTCAAAACTTAGTTTCAACTCATTCCAATCATGAAAAAAAATGAACACGTGCTATGCGATAAACTTAAATAAAAGAACAGGCCGCTCTGCTTATAAGCAAAGCGGCCTGTTCTTTTTACATAATAAAAGGGCTGTTCCTACTTTTAACAGCCAGGTAAAATAGGTGCTATTGTGTTATGGTAAAATTGATGGTTAAAGGAGTACCGGCAGTACCTTGCCCACTAGACTCGGTATAAGGAGTCGCTTTTAAGGTATAATCCCCGCTAGGTAAGACAATGCCGCCGTAATTAATCGAACCATCGCTTTTTTTCTCGTCGCCGAATAAAGTATATGGAGCAGATTCAGTTTTAGACATGGTCCATTTGCCGGATAAATTTAGTTTTACACTACCAACGGTTGTATTGGTATTCGCCCGGATGTTGATATTTTTAGTAGGTAAATTTGCTAAATTTAACGTCTCGCCGTTAGCAATGGTCTTTATTTCCCGATCGGTATCGCCATTAATCAGAGTAAAGCTTATTACTTTTTGCCCACTTGATGATACTGGATCGGTAACTGGATCGATAGCCGGGGTAGAACCACCATCTTCTACTGGCGGATTACTGGACCCGGAACCAGAAACTACCGTAAAATTAACGGTTAAAGCGGTACCCGCTTCCCCTTTACCGCCAGCTTCGGTATAAGGAGTTGCTTTTAAGGTATATTGGCCGGTGGCTGGTTGCCAGGCAGCATAATCTGAATTGGTATCGCCGAATAAAGAGTATGGAGCGCCTCCCTCCGTTTTAGTGTAGGTTTTAGCACCGCTCAGATTAAAATACACACTACCAACCGGGAAACTGGTATTGGCCCGGATATTAATGTTTTTGGTAGGTAAATTTGCTAAATCTAAGGTTTCGCCGTTTGCAATTGTTTTAATTTCCCGATCGGTATCTGCATTAATTAAAGTAAAACTTTCAACCTTCTGATCGGTTGATGATCCCGGATCAGTTTCTGGATCGGTATCAGGAGTGGTGTCTGGGTCTTCTACTGGAGGATTATTGGAACCGGAACCAGATGGAGCAACATCGGCATAGGTGGCACCACCACCTGCTGTGCGAATATCATCTATAAAAAGAGCTCTTTTTGTGATGCTTCCCCATTTTCTTTTGTAAATACCGGTTTTAAAATAAGGATATTCATTATCGTTATAGCTATTTGGACCACTATAATCAAGCGTTTTCGTGCCGTTTAACCAAACATCAAAAATACCATCCGACTCATGAGAAAAGTTAATGTGAAATACAAAATCAACCCATTTATCTTTAATTACCGGTCCCAGGTCAAATACTTTTTTACCGCTAATAGTTGAGTTAGTGTTATTAGAGCGCGTAGCCCAATACATTACCACGTTTAATCTACCTTTACTAACTACCAAAGCAATGGGGGGAAAACGAGCGGCCTCTCCATCATCTTCCATAGCATGCCATTGCGCAATTATATCCCACGTATCTACCTCGGTGCTAGTTTGCCAGTAACTACTTGGTAAATACATACTTAAACCATACCAACGGTTACTGGATGTTTCGGCAGGTAATAATATTTCGGATCGTACCTTATTATCAGCTTTTCTTAACTCAATACGAGCAGATTTTGAACCCGTGCGGGCAGCAGAACCAGAAAGAGCAAAACCATGCGAAGTATACACTTGCTTGTTAAATGGACTAATGTAAGTGGTTTCGAATCGCTGCTCTACCATCAGATTATTCCGGTAAGAATCAACCGACGTAACATTACTGCTACTGGTTAATTCAACCTCCGATTTAACTGCGGCTTCTAACTCAACTATTTCTTCTGTCTCGCAAGCTACTGTAAATAAGGATAGTAAGGAAATGGATAAGAGTAGTTTAATTTTCATATGGTCTGATTAAAGTTAGAAATAGTTTAAATTAAAATTCTACAATTTAATAACTCGCCTGCAAGCAAAATTTCAATGTAACCAAATTGTATATTTAATTTTAAGAGCTGGTATTCATTTATAAGCAATCACGAATTTTGCTAATTTAAGTATCCAATAATGGATCTATTATCATAAGATAATAAAATTAATTTTATATAATAAATCTAATAACATGCAACCTTTTTTAAATTATTATATGTGGTATCAAACATAAACTATATTTATCTACTCACCAAATATTTTTCTATTTAAATCATAATAATTGTATAAAAAGACTAATTATTTAATTTTAGCCAGGATTCAGTTTGTTTATAGCTAATTTCAATTCAAACAACTAGAATACAGAATAATACCCAATCATCGTAGTAACTTATGATTTTTACAAGAATCTTAAATTTTAAAATATTATATTATTTTGTATTTTTTAGAAAAGAGCTTCTTTTTTAAACTAAAGTATCAGCCAAATAAAAATTGAATTATTATAACTAAGCAAGATTGCTTAAACCTATAGTGCATATTGTATCAACCTTTAAATTTTAATAAATTCCATGCGCTTAGCCATTTTTATGCCAACTTTACATAAAGCCTCTAATAATTGTATAATCAACAATTGTCAAAGTGTGTTTGATACACACTAATAATTAGCTGTGGAATTTTTCTACACTTCGTAGAATATTTCTACAGGTATATACATTATAATTTTTCTGAAAAACCTTAAAACAAATTGAAGATCAAAAGGAGATATATTTTGGGAGTAGTATTTTTTTGATATAAAAAGCAAAGCACAATCTATATAGACAAACAATATGCTTTAAAATAATAAGACAGAAGTTAGATGAACGTTATTGATTATTACTAATTCACCTCAATTCTAATTCGTTAAATGTATTTATTTGTAAATTTGATAATGCTTTCTTTTTTAAAATTAAATTAACTAAGCTAAGATTGATTTAAGATGAGCGCGTTAAAGAGACTTATTTTTGCCAATTGAAATTGTATGAATTAAATAGGTACAAGCTTGTTGTTTGCATACTCCCTATAAAGAACTTATCCAAAGTTGTGATCTTATACCAGCTAGTACTACTAATGAGGAGCAGAATTTATTTAAAGAGAAGGTTATATTTTTTGGAAACTTAAAACAAAGAGCAGGCCGCCCAGCAATAATGCTAAACGGCCTGTTCATTAATAATCCAGTGCATAAACATTATGGCACCAGTATGTAGGAAAAAGATTTATTCTACAATTTTAAAAGTAACCGCTAATGGAGTACCAGCCGTACCAGATTTATTTGATCCGGTATAAGGAGTGCCTTTTAAAGTAAAGCTACCGGTAACGGCACGCCACACGTTATAGTTTCCACCAGAATCGCCGAATAGAGCGTAAGGTTTTCCTGTTTGAGTAGTTGTAAGGCTATGGGCACCAGACAAAGCAAATCCTACACTGCTTACCGTAGCTGGATACGTATTGGCCCGAACATTCAGGTTGCGGGTACCTATATTAGACAAATCAATAGTAGCTCCGTTTGAAATCGTCATTATATCCCGGTCAGTATCGGCATTAATTAAAGTAAAGCTTGTTAACTTTTGGCCAGAGGTAACCACTTCATCTTCTTCTTTAGGCGGGGTAGTAGTACCACCGGAACCAGATGGAGCAACATCGGCATACGTGGCACCACCACCTGCTGTGCGAATATCATCTACAAAAAGAGCTCTCTTGGTAATGCTTCCCCAATCTCTTTTGTAAATACCGGTTTTAAAGTAAGGATAAGCTTTATCGTTGTAACTGTTTGGACCACGGAAGCTAACTGCCTTCGTACCATTTACCCAAATATCGAAAACACCATCTGATTGGTGCGAGAAGTTAATGTGAAATACAAAATCAATCCACTTATCTTTAATTACCGGACCTAAGTCGAATACTTTTTTACCGCTAATGGTAGAATTGGTGTTGATAGACCGGGTAGCCCAATAAAGAACTGCAGTTAAGCGGCCTTTACTAACCACTAACGCAATGGGGGGAAAACGTGCAGCCTCTCCGGAGTCTTCCATAGCATGCCACTGCGCAATTATATCCCAAGTATCGGAAGTCATGCTGTTCTGCCAGTAACCACTAGGCAAATAGGTACTAAACCCATACCAACGGTTGCTAGAAGTTTCAGCAGGTAGTAATATTTCCGAACGTACTTTATTATCTGCTTTTCTTAATTCTAAACGAACCGATTTTGAACCCGTGCGAGCAACGGCACTAGAAAGAGCATATCCATGAGAGGTATACACTTGTTTGTTAAACGGACTTATAATAGAGCCCTCAAACCGCTGCTCTACTAAAAGATTATCCCGGTAAGAATCAACAGAGGTAACATTACTGGTACTGGTTAATTCAACGTCCGATTTAACTTCTGGCTGAACCAATTCTTCCGTTTCGCAGGCTGTCGTAAATAAAGCCAGTAAGGAAATTGATAAGAGTAGTTTAGTTTTCATAAACAACGATTAAAGTTTACAATAGTTTAGATCAAAAATTTACAATTCGGCAGTACACTTGCTAGCAAAATTTAAAACTCACTAAATTGTATAAATGGTTTTGTAAATAGACAATTATTGATTACTTGTTAAAAATCATCTAAATTTTAATAGTTTAAAAACAATTAATTTATCTTTAAAGCTATTCGTAAATCAATATAACAAATCTAATAGCGTGCAACCTTTTTTATTATTTGATTTCTGATTCAAAACTATATTATATTTATCTATCAACCAAATTTTTTTATAATAAATTGTAACTTTTATATTTTTTATTAATAATATTATAGTTTTTTAAGCCATTTTGCTTTTAATTTAAAATTAAATCTAATTACAGCTAATCTTTAAAAGTAGATAGATAAATATGTTTTTATAATTTTATATAGAAATTTACAACTTTTTAATTTTAAATTAATTGTATTATTCCGAAACAATGATAAAATCTATTAAATTAGTCTAATTATAAAATAATTGTATTTTATCAATACCAAATCTTACATAGAGCACCACAATACTTATTGAAATTAGCCTAAAGCGCACGCGCTTAGCTATTATTATGCCAGATTTTTATAAAGCTTATTACAAGTGTTAACACAACACTTTTACAAATTAATCTAGAGTAGCTTGAAGGTGAATCTGTGGAATTTTTCTACACTCTGTAGAAGGAATCTACACTGCAATTCCACACAATTACATTAAATAAGCTTATGTGTAAGTATTTAATTATAAGGGAATTTTGAGAGGAGTAGCACTTTTTAAGTAAAGAGGAAGGTCAGAAAAATTATTTTTGATACAATTGCGTTTAAAAGAATAAGACAGAAGATAGATGACCGCTATTATTTAGGCTTAAATAACTGAAATTCTAAACCAGGATCCATCATCTGTTAGAGATTTATTATAATCCAGCATTTTGGCTAAATTTACTTCTGATAGGATTTATAAGATTGTTCATCCAAAATATTAGTGCACTACGCCAAAAGCATCTTTACTCCTGTTTATCAGCTAACTGGCTCACTTTTTATGTTTACCAGTACCTTTCTGCCGCTAAAAATACAGCAAATTTGCAGACTTGCCTGTAGGGTCCTACTATTCAATTGCTTCTATCGTAAAGCTCTTTTGGCAAACTCAAAAAAAAAAATCAGTAAAAAGGGTTTGCCTAAAAAGGAAAACAGGTTTGCTTTGTCGTTATAGCTTAACCATTCATGAAATCTACTGCAAAAATTTTAATCTAGTATTGTAAGCAAGAAACAAGGCTTTTAATAAGTATTTATTTGCTTCGAATTTATATCTACAATCTTAAAATCTACTTTTTTGCTTTCTTCATCGTCGGGAGCAGCCAAAGTTTGGCTGGTATGAGCCCGTACTTTGGTAAAGGTTAATACTTCTTTGTGCAGCAGTTTTCCATTCTTCTTTTTATAGCTTACTTCTACGTTAACATTATCCAGGTCGTAAGCAGAACTGTTTTGGATGGTGATTTGCAAGTCTTTGGTTCCTTTTCGCTTTTGGTTGGCTATTACGTTGCTTTTCACCGTCACAAATTTAGTAAGGTCTAGATCCGGCGGCGGATTATAATTTACAGGTGAGTTTTCAGGCTTAGAATTTCCTGGATTTGGTTGCCTTACAGTAAGTTTACCTGACTTAGTTGGATTACCGTTTCTTTTTTTTCCAATTGGACCAGGAGTTTCAATAGAAGTAACAGTTTTCGGAGGTAAAGTAGAGGGAGAAGTAGAAGGACCTGCTTCGGCAGGTATACTATCCTCCTTAGATTTTACAGCAGGACTATCGGGTTTGGAGGAAAAGGTTGTACCAGTACTAACAAGTGGTATGGGTTTCTTTTTACGGACAATAATATTATTAACGGCGAAAACAGTATCTTTCTCCACTAGTAAAGCCAATCTGGCCGGAATACTATCGGTTGTAATATTTATTTTAGGAACCAAAACTCGCAGCGTATCAGAAGTAGTGCCCACAAGGGTACTTTTAAAACCATTAAAAAGTACCTGCAATTTTTCGGGTTTAACCGGAAAGTTTTTACCCGGAATAACAAAAGTTTCGCCTTCTATTACCGAAGATTTAAAAGTAGCGGTTTCTATTTTTTTATTACCCGAGAGCAAACCAAAACCTGCCACTGCTACAACGGCGGCAATGGCCAGGAATAAGATAATCAACACCAAGCGTATATAACTCAGCTTTTTGGGATCTGGTTTAATTCCCGGAACATCTGTAATTATTACAAGTTTGGGATCTTGGTTAAAGTTAGTAGTAGGGCTATCTGGTTGAGTGTTTGGAATTTTATTGTTTAAGATACTGGTTGGCTCTTCTAGTACTTCGTTTGGCTCTGTTATTATTTCTGGTTCGGTTGTTACTACTTTCGATGCTTCCGGAATGATTGCTTCCGCAATACTTACCGTTACGGGTTCACTTTTTTTCTCGCCCGAATTGTTAATGGCTACTAACTGACTGATATACTACTTTTTTGGGTTTACCATCGTAGGCTTCCCGCAGATCCAGATTATTTGTAATTTTTTGGATTTCTTGGTGTAGCCGGCCGTTGCGGTGCAGCTCTAAACGAGTAACGTGCGCTACTTCCCAGGAAAGGGAAAGAGCTTGGCCCGGTCCTATGTTGGTAGCACTCGCCTCGAAAGAATAAATTACTGGCTCGGTTAGGGTAGGTTGGTACGGAACCCGGTCGTTTTGAATAATATGCTGTAGGATAAACTCTTTTACTTCGGAGCCCGACAATAATTGCTGATCTTGTTGACTTTCTTTATAGGCCCGAATAAATAAATCTTTAAAGCCAGAATATGTTTCAGCTAAAAGTGCCGGTAGGTTATCGTATAAAACCGTCGATTTGTAGTCGTATCTTTTATCGGTTAAGGCAATTTTAATGCGTAGCACTAAAAATATTATTTGCAAAAAATTAAACATTGGCCCGTTTAAATCACCGGTTTTCAGATCTTTATAACCTAGCTGTTCTTTAAAAAAAGTAATAACCAAAGCCCAGTATTGTTTATCCCCGTCCATGTGGTTATGGGGTCTTTGGGAAGTGGGCTGTACACTATCCAAATCAATAAATAAAAAACGGCCGCCGGATTCGCAAAAATATTCTTTTCACAAAAATCCATGAACCAAAAATGCTTGTTATGTAAGGCATTTAAGCCTTTAAAAAGATCATCCGTCAGGCGGGGTAAGTTTAAATTGGCATTGCGGTTAACAGCAGCTTCCAGGGTTTCGCCGGTTAAATACTCATAAAATACATAGTAGATCGGGCGGCCATTTTCTTCTGTTTCAACTACATCGTATATTCGGGGCAAATCGGGTTCAAACTTATCTTTTACTTGCAGCATTAAATCCCAGCCCGAAATATCTGCCGGACCTTTCTTCTCGAATCGTTTTACAAAACACGTATATTTTCCGATGGAAACAGGAAACTTAAAAGGATCTCCGGAGGCAAAGAGCCAACCTTGGGGATAGTCGGAGATATATTCATGCTCTTTTTCTTTAATAACTACTTTCATTATTACCTGGCTCTATTACAGTATCTATCCTTTGTATTTTAAAATTGTATTCCCATTGCTACCGAAAACTGAAAGCTTAATGAAGATTAGAAAATTGTTTTTCGGCTTTTGAATCGAATAAGCAAATTTATTCTTTCCCTGATTTAATTTGTATAAAGCAAATTGCCTTATCATCAGCGGTACCTTGTAAATGATATACTATTTCTTCTCTTAAGTCCGTAAAAGATTCAGCTCTGGGTTTATTCAGGAGGGATTCAGATTCTAGGCCAATGCCATCGGTAAAGGCAATAATAGATTGCACATTTGCCTGTTTTACAATTTCGTACTTAGGGGTATTATGCTGAATATCCAATTCTTTCTGCGCGTTAAGAACTAACCGGAAAAATAACCGGTCGTTACTGCTGTCGTTTTTACTCAATAAGGTGGTGTTCATAACTTTAAGCTTGCGGTTGGTGTGCGTATAAAGTACCATTTTACAATCGCCGGAGCGATAGGCGGTAAGTTCGCCGTTAACAGATATTTTACTAATTAAAAGCGTGGTAGCGCATTCCGGAACGTTTTTTTGCTCAATGTTGGCCCGGAGAACAACTTGCTCATCGGTGGGTAAGGCTTGAATTTGCCGTAGCCAATCTTTTTTAACTTCCTGAACGGCTTGCAGAAGTAAAGCATCCAGCGAAGTAGTGGCTATTTGAGTAAAAGACAGGCGCAGCTTATTCGAAATTCCCTGCGCTAATAATCTACTCGAAAATACTCCCGCCTATCTACCGGATTGTGCAAACAATATTGGTCGGAAGTGCCATCCAACACCCAGAGCAATAATTGTTGATGATTGGCCACCATAACACAAGCATCTTCGCCTAAATCTTTATCTGCATCGGGGTCGCTCATGTATTTCTTACGAGGACCAGCCGTTAGTAAAATTTCCGTAGAAAAATAGGAATTGGGTTCTGCCTTGTAAGCATCTGCCTCTTGGGTTTCTGTTACAGAAAAAAGTAAATTTTCTTCTGAGTCAGGCATTTCTGCCTGGCATAATTGGTTATTGGCAGCATTCTGGTGGCTCTCCTCATAAAGGCGCTGGTTTTCGACTTGGCCAGAAACAACTGTACTATCTGAATAACTTTTTTTTTCGGGCGAAAAAGAAACAGCATTATCAGACTTTACACTCACGTTAAAAACCAGAAAGCGGCTCGTAGCCCACAACAAACAAAATACTCCGGCCAAACCACTGCCCCAAAACAATAATGTTTGCCAAACAGAATGGTTATTGGCAGTAACTGACGGCAAACTCGGCGCATTAGTAACAGGAGTACTTACCTTAACCGCATTTGTTAAAGTAACCGGTTCTTCTTCTTGCTCATTAATTGCTTGCAAGTAGGCGCCATACGTATTTGAATTATCACCTGCGTTAAGTAATTCAGTTAGTAAATTTTCGGGCGAATCCAGAAGTAAACGGTAGTCGCGGGCTTTTCTACCGGAGCTGTCGGGAAAAATCAGGCGCAGTTTCCAAACTACAGGTTTGTTCTGCTGTACGGAAAGAACCGGCACAATCAAATAAGCAGAATCTTCCGCCTTCACCGTCGAAGGTTTAGTAATAGGCTCCACCCGAAACAACAGCTTCCCTATCTTATCCGAAGTAGGTTGTTCTGGTTTTTGTCTACTTAATGCTGCTTTATCAGAAATAAATGGCAGGGAATTTTTCTTATTAATGTTTGATGAGTAAGACAGGTCGGTAGAAACTACGTTTTTTTCAGCTTGCGCTTTACCCGGAACATCCAATAATGAGGCAGCCGCAGGTGGAGCAACTACCAGAATGCTAGCGAGAGAAACCGAAAAAGCAAAAGCGAGCATTATGAATTAGGTTTACGAGTTAATTGTTTTTCGAGGCAGCGCGGGCAAAAACCGGAAGCACCGGAGGCCATCCTAAACAAATTTTTCAAAATATTAATCCTGGCTGGGTTATCTAATAAAAAGAATTGAAGTTCGTCGTGAATGGGACAAGGACTCAATAAACTTTGCAGTTCCTGACAACCTTCATCGTTTTCTTTTCCGAAAAATGCCCCAATTACAATATCGTGGTTCGGGCCGGCAAGCGGCTTTACTTTAAAAAGATTATCCTGTAATACTTTATTTTTAGCAGCATCGTACTGCATGCCATCGGTATAAATTAAAACCCGAACGTTGGCAATCGATAACGAATTACCATTACTATCCAGAATAATCTGGCGCATGGGCGTATAATCGGGAACTTTAAAATCGGGTATTTGCTTTTTTAAAAACTTATCTACAAAAGAATACGCCTGCTGCAAAGCCCGGTTAATATCGGTGCCGCCCTGCATTGCGTACAATTCATCGTAGAGGTAATTCGCAAATTTTTTAACGTCCTTATTAAACCGCAGCAATAAATTGGCTACCGTATCTACAAACATCAGCTCTACGCTATCATCAAATTTAAAAGCCGCTACGTAGGCATTCGGATTGTTTTGCATGCGTTCTAAGTCAAAAATGCCGCTGGCTGCACTGGTGGCAATTAAATCCATTTTGGTGGGTTTGGTTCCCGGAAAAGCCTGGTCCGCCATCGACGAAGAAGCATCCATCAAAAAAACGCACAAGCCAACTTCGTTGCTGGGCGGTGGCGAAGTGAGTTCTGGTGGAGGAGGCTGGGTGGGCCTTACCTCCTCTCCTATTATTCTTTCTTCTAAAATACCGTGGTACGCCATACCTATATGGCAGTACCCATCTTCGGTAGGCTCATCAAAAACGTGCGCTTCGTCGGTGAGGCAGAACCATTTTTTAATTTTGGCCATGATCTAATTTTTATATATGAGTAGCTCCTGCTAGCTAATTGAAACTTTTGCGTTTTTATTTATTTGTTTTATAAGAAGCTAATTTGAATAATTTTAAAGTTTTTGTCGTTTCGGGAGTAGGGCCGTTAAGCGCAAATAAATTCCTGCTTTCGCGAGCGTAGGCGCTCGTGAAGATTATTAACTAGGCCTCCGGCCGGGCGTACCAAAGAGCCTTATTATTATTCAGAGTGCATTCAATAGCCTGTTTCTAGCGGCCAATGGCCGGACGATGAACAACACGAGCGTAGACGCTCGCGTTAGAGCAGCTTTTAAAACAGAACTTAACGACCTTACTCCGCCTTAAGGGATTTTTTAACAGAGCCAATTTTTAAATTGACGCTTAGTTTATTCTTTGTTCATTTAAAATCATATACTAGCTGCTGCTTTGAAATTAAAATAAACAAGCATTTAGGCCTGATTTCTAATTCATAATTAGCCAAAGCTTTACCACTCCACTTGCAGCATTTTTTTCATCCAGGGTAATTTTAGTAGAGTAAAGCCCCAGGGAATGGTATTTAATAATAAATCGTGGCCTTTTCTTTCTACTTGCAAGGTGTAGCGAGCACCGTTTTCTGTCAGAATTCCTTTCCGTTGCAAAAAAGATTCACGGAATCCCTGCGGCGAAGTATTTTTCAGTGCCTGCCAATGCTCAATAAGCGAGTCTAGCAAATTATCAGCTTCCATTATTTCTTTTTTAGTTAACCGAATGCCACCGGCTAGTGCTACATCTAATTGAATACCGCACAAAAGTTTATTAAAGACCAATAAATACTCCGGATTCTGGCGTTTACCCGTAACTAAATACTGGGTCAGCTGCAGTGCGCGGGCAGCTACATAACTATTTTTAAAATGCTGTTTTTCAAGGTAGTTTAATCGGGCAAATACACTTGGCAGGTAGGGTGCCAGCAAATACAAACCCGCATTTTCCACAAATTTTTTTTCTGTTGTTTCTTCCGGATATTCTGTTTGGTATTCCTGTCCGTTACTCTCCGATGAAAGTATAGGCAGTTTAGAAGTTTGGGCCGTTAATTGTTGAAGTTCAGCTACGGGCAAATGGGTTAGCTCGCGTAAAAAAAGTAAATTTTCGGTAGGTAATTTGGCCATAAATCGCCGCAAACTGCTTTTTTCACTTTGCGTCTGACATGCTCCTTTCCAAAGAATATTCTGAATGATGGCCGCTTCTTTCCGGGATAAAGAATTAACTACTTGTTCTAGTGGCGCGTGAATTGCTTTTACATAACTCTCCGGATTTACTATTTCCATCGAAATTTTAAATGGCCGAACAATCTCTGCTGCATTCGCTTTACTGGTTTCTTCTTTTTCAGAACTTACCAGGTTTTCCGTTGGCTGCTCGGTTAAATCAACCAGAGTAGTATCTGAAATACTTGCTGAAACACTTACTAAATTATATTGCAGTAGATAAGGATGGTTAATCAGGTTATGTAATAACTTACCCCGCTCCCGACGGTTCTCAATGGTTTTAGTAATTTTTGCTTGTAATTGTTGTAGTTCCGGTAGGGGTAATTGTTGCAACCATCGTAAAATTACCTGATTGGAAAGCGATAAGTTTTGCAGGATAGAAATAGCTGACGACCCTGGCTCCGCGGATTGTTTTTTTGTTAAAAGAATATGGCTGTTAACTGGATTAAATTTACGGATGATTTGATTAAATCCTGCTTTCTCTTCTTTTGCTAGGGTTGTTAATTCGTCGCCTAAAACCTCGTTTAGGAAAGTAGCTTTTTGCTTGGTGCGTTCTCGGGAATAATTCCCGCTGTTTTGCCTGCTGAAAGGTTTATATAAAAGTAAATTTTGAATGTTTGCTTGGCTTGCCGTTGCTTTTTTTTCGCTTATTTCCTAATCAGGCGCAGTATTCGTTTTGTTAATGGTACGATTGTACAGTTGGTTACTAAATCCGGGCTTATTAGAATTTAAACTGCTATTTGGGTGATCAGTTAAAGAAAATACATTCAAATTAATTGTTCGCGAACCAGGATGATTATCGTTAAGCAGGGAATCCGGATTTGATTTAACCGGAATTGAGGAATGAAGAGTCTGATTGCCTTCTTCCGGCGGCAAATTAAACTTATCAGAAAAGGAAGAGAAATTAGAGCTAGCTTTGTTTTGAAGTATTGTCGAGTTGGTATAATTTTCCGGGTCGGCGGTGTTTATAGGAGGAGGTGTTTTGTTAAAAGATTCTTTAGGCTCATCAGTATCAGCAAGCTCCGTGGAAATAGAAGGATACAACAAAAATTCCATTTGCACCGGATTAAGCAATTGCAGGGCAGCTTCTAACTTGGAATTATTTACTAAATTATCTGTTCGATTTTCCGGCGAGAAATACAGTTGAACCGTTTTAAACTCGGCTTCGGGCAACCAATCAAAAAGGGCAGCATGCTGAATCCAGTTTAAACCAGGCAACTGCATGATTTTCCGCAAGAGCCGGGTTTTACGGGTATCTAAAGAATTAAACCGAATGTGCTGAATAAAGGCTTTTAGTTTGGTGAGTTGCTCTTTGGTAAAACTTAAAACAGGAATAGAAAAACCAGCTTTTTGGAACAGGGTTTTCTTAAAAATTTGAACGGGTATGTACTGCTCCTGTGCTTCAAATAAATCTTGCAGTAAAGTTTGAGTAGCGGGTTTTACTTGCGTGGCCAACCGCTGCCACACGATAGAATCTGGTTGTTGTTGGCGCAGGAAATTTTGGATAAGTTGAGGCCGGTGAGTAATTAATCGTTGCACCGCTTTGTCTATATCAGTGGGCTTTATTTGGTAAGCCCACCAGGGTAAAATACCCTTAATCTAAAAAGTTTGCACTAAGTCCCAATCCTCGGCCCAAGAACCAGGTGTAGTTAGGTTAGCTTGTACAGGAGGATTGCTGGTTAGATTAGTTGCATCTGAAGAATGAAGCGTATCAGAATCAAGAAGCAGTTGTTTTTGCCTGGTTCCCGATTCACTCTGCTCTGTGTTTTTAGCTGCTATTGCATTAATAAAAGTAAGATCTTCCACCGGCTGATTTTGAAAACGAGCAATTTGTTGGGTAAAATCTTGCTCAAACTTCTGCAGCATTTCCGTTTCGCAAAGCTCAGGCCAGTACACATCTCCTAAATCAATTTCAATTTTATCTATCCGCAGGCTTTTTTGCGACGGTAGCTGTTCTGTAATAATTTTAAATACCAGTTCGTGAATTTGCGTGTCTATGTGATCTACAAATTCCTGCCGCACCATTTTAGCTATCTCCTCCTGGGAGCAGGTAAATTCAAAAATTTCCTTATTAATAGCTATTGTTTGCATCGCGCTCTTACTTCCGCAATTCGTTTAACTGGTATATCAAATTATTTACAACCTCGGTATTCGAAATTTCAGCTTGGGGTAATTCTTCCAGCCACAACTTGTAGGCTTCTTCAAATTCACGCATTTGTTTATGATCTAACCAGTAGACCTGCGGATAAATGTGCGCCGGTGTTTCCATGTAAATGGTTTTCTCGAGCAAATGCTTAAAAGTTTTGTTTCTGAACTTAGCTGGCCAATCCGGAATTAAGATCGAAATTTGAAAAGAATAAGGATCGGCCTGGGCTACCAAGGGATTTTCTGCTTCTGGATCATAGGAAACAGGTAATTGTTCGTGCGAAAAAAATGTTATCAAGCTATTTAACTCAGCTTCCATTTCTTCTTGTTGGCGGTAGCGTTTTTTACTTTCGGCCAAGGTTCGATCTACATCCAACAGGCGAAAAATATAATAACCATCGGCATTCTGCTCCACAAGGTAATTGGACCGGTTGGAGCCAAATTGCTGAATTTGCTCCATGCGGTGGGTTAAGTGACGGTAAAAAATAAAATTTTCGTTTACAATTACTATTTCTTCTGAATCATTTTTGTTTAAGGTTAAGCGCCAGTTCGTTTTGCATTCATTTTTCGTGTTTAGGATCCGGAAGGTATAAGTAGTGCTTTTGGGCTGTAACGGAACAGTAATTTCGCCTTTGGCAACCGCGATTACTGTTAAAATATCCACGGCATCTGAGTTTAGGGCACTGCTTCTTTTACCGGATCGCTCCCGCGGCGAAACTTTGGGCCGCAGTAAAATATGCTCCACCAAGTGAAAATTTTCCGCTTCAAAGAAATCCCTCAAGGTTTTAATAGTCAGATCAAAGGCCGTTTCGGCGGCTTTTTGGGTCGGGAAAGATTGGCTGGCTATAACTTCGTAATCGTTTTCCTGCGTAATTCTTTTCAGGTGGTAATTCCATTTTTCCCGGCGGCCTTCTTTCTCGTACAATGATATTTCGGCACAATGGGTTAAAATATAATTTAGAATTTCGTGGGCTTCGTTTTCAAACTCGTATTCAAGGCTCCGGAGTAATACTGAATTTCTATCTGCCGGATCGGTTACTACTACCACGAAGCGTTGTACCATACTTCTAAATTTTGCCGCACTTTATTTATATCACCTTCGGCTGCATCTATTAAAGCCAGAATAGCCTGGTGGGCCGGAAAACCAGAATAATTTAATACTGCTTCGCGCAAAGATTTGAGTGGGCTTTTATCAACGGAATTTTCGGCATTGGCCGTTCCGCCACCAGCCGCCCCGGATACATTAGTAGAACTGGCCGGTAAAATAATGTCTAACAAAGCTAGGGCAAAATTGCTGGCCGGAATGTAGGAAGGTAAATTCTTCTTCGTTCGGCTGCTATACTTGCCCCGATAAAGACTAGCAACTAAAGGATGCGAATACAGTTTTTCGACTAATCGGTTTTCCGGGGTATTATGCAACAACTCGTGGATGCCCCGGTGCAGATCGGACGCTCTTTTCTTTAAAACGCCTTCTACAATTTCGTTAATGGCACTACATATAAAGCTCAGCAACAAGTATAAAAAAATTATACCTATAAATACATCCAGCATCTGTAATGTCGACATTTACTTACTTTCTATGTTTAAATAACTGCTTGTAACTGCTGTTCTAATTATTACCTTTTAGCACTGGCTTTGAAGCCTTAGCACCACTACTCCTAACCATCAGTAATAACTTACTCACTGTTTTAGGTTGTTAAAGGTAGAATTTACGAAAGGGCAGATCAATACTGATTTTTCAGTATTTTTTAGCAAAAAAGTAAAAACATAAGGAATTTCTTGACCTTGGAGTAAACCGGATTTTACTAAATAAATCCTGATAAGGACTTGATTAAAAATAAGTTAAAAGTTCTGTTCTTCCGATGGAATCTATTTAGCTACCTAGCAGAATAATTTCCTTGGGAAGGACAACTAAAAAAGACGTTGATTTACTTTAAACTATGTTTAGTCCTTTTACTTAGCATTTAATAATCTTTATCTATTTGATTTTTCTCGGAACCAGTTTCAACCATAAAAAAGTAAATGGACCTGCTTAAAGAAGTATTGCCTTCTGAGAATAATTTTATGAATACAAGTATAAAGACCTCATTTTTAATGGTTAAATGCAAAACCTAATTCTAAAAGATGCGTTTTTATTAACATTTAAATTAATGTAGGGAAGCTTTACGGATGAACTTAAATTTAAATAATTACCAGAAGTACTCCAACCATTTGCTTTCTGCCGAGCAGAAATTATTTGACAAATACCGCAAAGATATTTTGCAATTTTGCCAGGAAGCACAATCGCGAAGTGCGATTTTACAATTTTTGGGAATTGCAGAAACGTACGAAAACTACAAGAAATTTATTCTTAAGTTAATTAATGAGCGTTATTTAAATTACACGGATATTCGTCATCCGCAATCGCCCAAACAAAAGTTCGTTATTAGCCAGAAAGGTTTAAATTATCTCCGAGCTATTTCTTAGTATAGTATTTACTTATTCCTCCGTAATTGAATTCGTTAAAAAAATATGCCTGTGCCAGAATCGCTAATTAAAGTAATTCACCAGCACAGACTTATTTTTTTATTAATCAGGATTTAACTTAAATCTTCCTAATCCAAAGCGCTGCTAAAATTACCGTTGAACTACTTTAATTAAAGAACCGGCTGAAACGGATTCATTTAATTCCATTCCGTTTAAAATAGCCATTTCGGTTAACCGTTTTTCGGGTACATTATACTGCCGTAATACTTGCGACAGCGTTCCGGATTTAGCCACCGTTTTAATGCGCACCCGCTCGGCTTGGCGATTAATAATAGCCGGATCGGTCAGCTTCCGGAATTGGTCCATAGTAGATTTAAAGGCCGAAAAATAATTTTCAAAATCGGTGGCAGCCGAAATGCCCATTAAACTATAAATATTATTATCGTACTGAATTAAATAAGTTAATGTGCGAATGGTAGGCGTCTGTTGTTGTTGCTGTTGCTGCTGTTGTTGCTGGTCTTGTTGAGGTTTCTGGTCGGCCACCATGGCAAAAGCAGGTAAACCATTAACCGTTACCTTTTTCGATTCTAAGGCTTGCAATTGGTACTTTTGTAACAATTGCTGAGCGGCTTCTTCCAACGATTTTCCGGGGACTAAAGTTAAAGCCATCATAGCTTTACCGTCTTTATCTGCCATCTGAAATTGTTGCGGAGAGTTTTGGTAAGCCCAACCAGTAGGAACCGGAAATTGAAACTTTAATTCGGGATGATAAAATACATACGTTTCCACAAACCCCTGCCGCGGGTCTTCGCCATACACTATACCATCAATCATTTTCAGGTAATTATTACGGTTAACCTGCAAATTAGTAGTTTTCACTTTTTGCTTCCATTCGGTTGCTAACTCTTTTACCGTTTCGTAGCGATCGGCGGGATTTGGGTGAGTAGAAAGAAAATCTGGAATAGGTTCGGTTTCGCTTTGCTCTTGTTCGCGCTTTAAGGTTAAAAAGAAATCGGCCATTTGCGCAGCATCGTACCCAATTTTAGTGGAATATTCTACTCCCAATTGATCTGATTGGCGTTCATCGTCTCGGCCAAATTTTAGAAATAGTAAAGCCAGGCTTTGTTGGGCTTGCTCGCCAAACTGGGCAAATTCCGGCGAAATTACCATTCCTACTACCAAGCCTATTTGTGCCAGCATAGATTTACTTTGCTGCTGTGCCGAATGACGCGCCGCAATGTGCCCGATTTCGTGACCTAACACCCCGGCAAACTGCGCCTCGTTGTTAAAGTGGGCCATAATGCCCCGCGTAAAATAAACGTATCCACCCGGAACCGCAAACGCATTTATTACCGGCGAATCAATTATTTTAAATTCATATTTTAAATCTTTCCGGTGCGATACCGCTACCATTTTCTGGCCTTTTTCATTAATAAAATTTTGTAACTGTTTGTTAGGATATAATCCAAACTGGTTAATTACCTCCGGGTCGGCTTGTTGTCCCATGGCAATTTCCTGTTGTTTCGAGATAAAGGAAATATCTTTTTTACCTGTTACCGGATTGGTAGCGCAAGAATGACAAATAAGTAGCGTAGCCACCATAAAACTGCCTACGTTAACTTTGGTTAGCAACTTTTTCATTTAGTTTGTTTCTAAATATAGTAAGTGGTTCTTCTTAGAAAGTTTATATTTAATTGAACGTGGTTAATTGTAATAAGTTGCCCTTACTGATTCGTCCACTCACCCATTCGGCTTAGTTAGAAAGATGAATTAGGCAACCAGCCTTAGTAACAGAAAGTTAGTTACCAAAAATAAATATGAGAGGGAGAAGTATACGACCTATCATTTCAAAATTTACTATTTTCGATTTGGAATGATAGCTTCCTCCAACCTGGCTCCGAAGAAATATTTTTAACCAGGCTACTTCTCTTTTATTGTCAGCTTTCTTCATAGCATATTTTAGTACTCAAAGCCTAAATATTAAACTTCTCGGCTATTCTTTTTTATTTTGGTTTAGGATTAAATGCTTTTAGTAAATGATAAAAGCAACAATTTCATTAATTACAGGTTTAAATGAACCGGTAACTTGCTAAGATAACCGGAAGGTTGCAAAATTTACCGCCGCCATGTTAAATTGTTCTCCAAGTATTATGAAAAAATTAGTTGTTCTGTTATTAACCTTTTTTACTTGCATCGGGCTTATATTTTGCGATAATTCTTCTAAGACAGACGATTCGAAACAGGGAAAAGGTGAAAAGAAAAAAAGTAAGAAGATGGCCGCATCTTCTAATGTTCAGGTTACTGATAAGTGGGATATGCCCGCAATTTTAAAAGAAGTTTCCGGAATTGCTTACCTGGGCCCTGATCGGTTTGCCTGCGTACAAGACGAAGCAGGCATTATTTTTATTTATAATACGGCTACTTCTTCCATTGAAAAACAAATCACTTTCGGGGGTTCCGGCGACTACGAAGGAATTACAATAACAGGTAAATCGGCTTACGTGGTGAGCAGCGACGGCAAATTATACGAAATCGAAGACTTGGAACAAGATGAGCCAAATGTTAAAACGTACGCTACTTCTTTAACCGCCGAGCAAAATGTAGAAGGATTATGCTACGATAAAAAGCAAAATCGCTTACTCCTGGCTATTAAAGGAGCCGAAGTGAACGACCCGGATAATAAAGGAATATACGCGTTTGATTTACAAAGCAAAAAACTAAACTCCGAACCAGTTTATAAAATAAATTTGCGCGATCCGGTATTTGCGCGGTTATCGTCTAAAAAGACAAATGCTATTATGCAGCCATCCGAGATAAACGTACACCCAGTTACCGGTGATATTTACGTAACCGAAGCTACTAAACCTAAACTGTTAATTCTGGACAACTCAGGTGAAATTAAAAATTTACTAATTTTAAATTCTTCGGAGTTTTCGCAACCCGAGGGTTTAACTTTTAGCCCAACCGGCGACTTGTTTATTTCTAATGAAGGCAAAAAAGAAGCGGGTAATATCTTAAAAGTAGAAATTTCGGAACTGTAAAGGAGTATTCTACTTCTGTTCTACTAACTCTAATCTTCGCACGATAGAGTTTGGCGGCAATAAAGTTCCGGGTGATAAAACAGCATTAGCTCCAATTTTAGAGTTATCTCCCACTAAAGCGCCGAATTTTTCAGTGTCTGTTTGGAGGTGGGTAGCGTTATAAACAACCGTAATTTGTTTATCTAGGCGGTCGTTATGGTGATTGGCCGTTATAGAACCCGCTTCAAAATTCACGTTACTACCTAAAATACTATCGCCAATAAAATTAAAATGCGCTACCGCACTGTGCGGAAAAATAATGCTGGATTTTATTTCGCAACTGGTACCAATAACAACAGATTCTATTAAGTACACTCCACCTCTTAAATAGGCATTCGCGCCGACAAAGCAATTTTTACCAATAATAACGGGGGCTTTTAGAATAGCCGTATTCTCAATCACGGCCGTTTCATGAATAGCTACATTATTGATTACCGAATAATCGCTACTTAACCCGGGAATAAGTTCTAACAAAAAATCCGACAGATTTTTCGTTAACTCCCATGGCAAAATATATTTTTGGGTCGGAAAAAATGTGAAGAATTGCTGGATGAAGTTATCGATCAATAGCATTTAGGTCCATTAAAATAGGTTAAATTAATTATTACTGAGACAATAAGATATTAGAAATAATTGAATATACCCGCATTAAAAATATGTACTATTCATCGGCCGCTATTACCCTACCAGAGAGGCATTAAAATTTAATCCTATTTCAAAACTAAACAACATACACTGTACTGCCTGTAATTAAGTAGAGCGCTTTCCTCCATAAATTATATACTTAATAAATTCTAATGTTCACCCATTAGTCTGCTTAATATTACTTTTCTCCTGTGTCCCTTCCGCGTTTTCATACAAAAACCCTTACCAATACATTAAATCAACATACATACTTTATCTAATTTATAAATATAACTTTTCCGTGTTCATAAATTCAAAAACATAAATACGCATGCAATCATAATTATAGATATTATAATACTTCCGATATTTGCATCATCAAAATAATTAATTAAAAACAGGTTATTACTGATAAAACAAAGCTTAATTCATTAGATTATAGTTAAGCTTTATCAATAAGATACAATAATATGACAAAAACCTTTTACTTTCTTAATTATAACTTTTCTTCTCCCGTCTATTCTGCAAACAAGTTCAAATTTGCATTTTTAGCAAAATAACACTCTTCAATAAATTCTAATCCTGAAGGTTTATTAAAAAGTAAAAGCCCAGTTAGGTTAACTTAATAAAATAGTAATTTCTTCTGTAAAATTCTACTCTTACCCTAAAGAATACCCGCAAAAAATAAGCTCCTCACATGAAAAAAATATTTACCCAAGTTTTTCTTATTCTATTAGTTTATTTCTATTCTAACGAAAATAGTTTTGCGCAAGAAAGCTTATCCAAAGTTTGGGATTTTGCTTTTGGTGGAACAAAAGCTGATATATTACAAATACACCAGCCTACCAAAGATGGCGGCTATATTTTAGGTGGCACTTCTAACTCGCCGGCTAGCGGTTCTAAATCGGTGGCTTGCAAAGGAAACCAGGATTTCTGGATTGTAAAAATTGATGCAGCGGGTAATAAACAATGGGATAAAACAATTGGCGGCAGCGGCTTCGACTTTTTGCAGGACTTGCAGGTAACTACCGATGGCGGCTATATTCTGGCAGGTACTTCCGATTCACCGGTGAGCGGCGATAAAACAGCGGCTGGCTCTGGTAAATTTGATTATTGGGTAGTAAAAGTAGATGCCCAAGGTAACAGGCAATGGGATAAAATATACGGAGGTAGCTCTAATGAGTATTTAAAAGCAATCCGGTTAACTACTGATGGCGGTTATATTTTAGGCGGCTCTTCTGATTCACCAGTAAGCGGTAAAACCGGATTTAACAAAACTGCTGCTCAAATTGGTGAAAACGATTATTGGGTAGTGAAAATAGATGCGTCTGGTACTAAAAAGTGGGATAAAACTTTTGGCGGAACCAGCTACGACTTTTTTCAGGATGTGCAGGTAACTACCGATGGGAGTTATATTATGGGCGGCCATTCTTATTCGGCCGCAAACGGCAGCAAATCTTCCGGTTCTAAGGGCTTTGGCGATTACTGGATTATTAAAACCGATGGGAATGGTAACAAACAATGGGACAAAACTTTTGGCGGCAACCTGGATGATGCTTTAGTAGGCATTTTACTTACCAAAGATAACGGTTATGTACTGGGAGGAATTTCTAAATCGGGAATCTCCGGCGATAAAACAGTAGCATCTAAAGGTTTTGGCGATTACTGGTTAGTAAAATTAGATGCTACCGGTACTAAAAAGTGGGATAAAACTATTGGCGGTTTAAATAACGATTTCCTTCAGGTTATTACGGCTACCAACGATGGTGGCATTTTGTTAGGTGGTACTTCTAATTCTCCTCTGAGTGGCGATAAAACTGCTAACTCCAATGGCAACTCTGATTTCTGGATTGTAAAAACCGATGTAAACGGCGTTAAAACCTGGGATAAAACTATTGGCGGCTCTGATTACGAAAATTTACGTTCGGTACAACAAACAACCTCGGGCTCTTATATTTTAGCCGGAACTTCTGCCTCTGCTGCCAGTGCCGATAAGTCTAATGCTTCTAAAGGCGAAACTGATTTTTGGTTAGTAAATATCGCGGCAGGTGGTAAAGACCAACCTCCGGTTTTAAACCAGCAAGTAGATAGCTTTACTTTAGTAAATGCAGATACTGAACAAGATATTCAAACTATAACAAATGGCGCTACTCTTAATTTAGCTACTCTTCCTACCCGCAATTTAAACATTCGGGCAAATACCAGTACCAATTCTTTAGATAGCGTAGTATTTCATTTAAGCGGCGCGGATACTTTGCACATTGCCGAACGCAATGCTCCCTATATTTTATTTGGAGCGGTAGGTACAAACTACAATGCCTGGACCCCGGTACAAGGTAACTACACCTTAACAGGAACTACTTATTCTGCCACTTCTGACAGTGATACCGTAGGTACCCCATTAGTAATAGCCTTTACCGTAACTGATGAATCAAATATCTCCGATGGATTGCCTATCGCTAATGCCGGATCAGATCTAACAGTAGTTCTGCCTGCTAATACCGTAACTTTAAATGGCAACGGTACCGATAACGAAGGCTCTATAAAACAATATATCTGGAACCAGGTAAGCGGACCTAATGCCACTAAAATAAGCAACTCCCTTATTGTCAACCCAGTAGTTTCGGGTCTGGTAGCAGGCACTTATGTATTTAGTTTAGTAGTTACCGATCTCCAGGGAAATATAAGCGCGGCCGATTTCATGAACGTAACCGTAAACAATACTACCACCATTAACACGTTGCCAGTAGCCAACGCTGGTGCTGATGCTACGATTACCTTACCAACAAACACCGTAACTTTAAATGGTTCTGGAACCGACAAAGAAGGTTCTATTAAGCAATATATCTGGAACCAGGTAAGCGGACCAAATACCGCTAAATTAAGCAACACTCTTATTGCCCAACCAGTAATTTCGGAACTAGTAGCTGGTACCTATGTATTTAGCTTAATTGTTACCGACGAACAGAGTGCTGTTAGTGCCGCAGATTTAGTAACCATAACAGTAGCTAACCCGGGTATTAACGCAGTACCTGTTGCTAATGCGGGCGCTGATATTACAATTACTTTACCTACCAATACCTTAACGTTAAGTGGAACTGGTACTGATAAAGAAGGCTCCATCAAACAATATATTTGGAATCAGGTTAGTGGCCCATCTGCATCTAAAATAAGCAATAGCCTAGTAGCAAACCCGGTAGTTTCCGGATTAGTAGCTGGTAAGTATGTGTTTAGCTTAGTAGTAACCGACAATCAAGACGCAGTTAGTGCGGCAGACTTAATTACGGTTATTGTAAATAATAGCACCAGCACTATGTCGCAGATAGTTAGTTTAACCTTAATAAATGGAGATACCGATAAAGATATTTTAACCATCACCGAAGGTACTATTCTTAACTTGGCCACTTTACCTACTAAAAATTTAAACATCCGCATTAATACCAGCGCCACTGGCGTAGGTAGTGTAAAATTGGCCTTAACCGGCAGATGGACTATATCTAAAACTGAATCTGCTCCATATACTTTATTTGGAGATGAGAAAAGAACTGATGGCACTATTAATTACGGCGGCATTGCGCTACCTACCGGTGATTATACCTTAAAATCTACTCCTTATTCTGGTGCTTCCGGAACTGGTACAGCTGGTACAGCTTTAACCGTTAAATTTAAAATAATCAACCAAGCTGCTAGTGCTATTATTAGTAATTCCAGCGTGGCCTTATATGATTCTACTTCCACTGCAAACAATCGCAAATTAACGGAAGCAACCGCTACAAAACCTGCTGTTCTAACTAGTTTCCCTAATCCTTTCCAGGATCAAACCACCATCCAATTTACTTTTGCTCAGGAAGAAGACTACAAATTGGAAGTGTATAACTTAAATGGCGAGTTAGTTAGCCAGTTAAAAAATGCCAAGGCAGTTGCTGGTGAAACTGTACAAACAGTTTGGAATGCAAGCCAAACCAAAAACGGCATCTATATAATAAAATTAACTACCAAACGTGCCGTACAGCATTTAAGAGTAATGCATTCAAAATAAGTTTACCGTAAAACTAAAAAGCAAAAAGTCTTTGTTTAACTACAAAGGCTTTTTGCTTTTTAGTTTATTGTTGTGTTATAAAACCAGATTACATAACCCTTCTTCCTTAAACTGGATAAAAAAATTACATTCCGGCTAGGGCTTGTTTTTGGTTTTAGAATAATAATTACCAAACTGATTTTCCCTTAACTATAGAGACTGACACCAGTTTGGCTCTTTCGGGCCTTCAAAGGTTCCGGTGCTTTAGCATTGTGAGGCACGAACAAAGGAAGCTTAGACCAGCCCGAGCCTGACGGCCAGGAGGCAAACTTAGACCGTTGAACTGCATCAGCACTGCTCCTTGAGACTTGAAAAGGCTCCACGTAAAAACTTTTATTTTATACTAACATGCTCTTTCACCTTTAGCACAGAATAAAAAAGTAATTACTTCCTACTACTTGGTATAACTATCCTGGCCTAAAGCACGATTTGATAATGTAGCCATTAACAGTTAAGTAAAAATTCACTACAAAGCCCGGTCCAGGTGCACATAACCGCCGTCTACGTGAATAAGTTGGCCCGTAGTATGACTAGACTTAGCCGATAATAAAAATACGACCATGTTTGCTATTTCTTCCGGAGTAGTCATGCGGTTTTCTAAAGGAATGTTAGCGGTAATTTTTTTCAGTTTTTCTTCCGGATTAGGAAAGGTTTTAATCCAATCCTGGTACAAAGGTGTCCAGGCCTCTGCTACAATTAAAGCGTTTACCCGGATGCCATAGGGTAGTAATTCCACGGCCCATTCCCGGGTTAAAGCATTACGTGCCCCATTAGCCGCCGCGTAAGCCGACGTTCCTCCTTGCCCCGTTTCAGCGGTTTTAGAACCAATATTTACGATTGCGCCTTTACTTTCTTTTAAAGCGGGCAAAGCATAATGCGCCATTAAATAGTAATGAACCACGTTGCGGTGCAGCGATAACATAAACCGTTCGTAATCGCCTTTTTCCAGACCAACTCCATCGTTTACACCGGCATTATTTACTAAACCATCTAACCTGCGGTGGCGGGCCAGAGCTGTTTCTACGGCTATTTTACTAGCTTCCGGACTAGATAACTCGGCTACTATCTGGTCGGCATAACCTCCTGATTTAGTAATTTCCTGAACCATTGCCAGGTTATCTTTTTCGTTACGCCCTATTATAACGGGTAAAGCACCTTCCGCCGCTAAGGTCCGGGAAATGCCCGCACCAATGCCTTTCGCCCCACCGGTAACTAATATAATTTTTCCTTCTAATTCCAGGTTCATCGTTTCTATATTTTTACAAATCAATTTTTATAAAGTAAATTGTTCTTCTGTCTTGTTTAAAGCGTAAAAAAATGCTAAAAAAGGTAAGGTATCGTTTTACTTTTATTTTATCTTCTTCAAAAAAAATCTGGTTAAAGTTTTTAAGCTATTCAAAAACAAGATTTCCAAAAAAGGCGGGTAAATGAAAGTTGGGCTGGGGCGCTACTATTTTGCTCCAGCTTAAAAAGTGGGGCTGAGGTACATTATCGCCGCATTTATAAAAGTTGGCTCTGGCTTGCATTCCTTGTAGGGAAGAAATCTGGTGCTGGTCGAAAATCTTTATTGGAATTGCTAAAGTTAATTGCCAGTAAAAATTTTGCTCACTGCTATCATCTAAGCGGGTTAGAGTGGTAGCGGTTTGAATTGAACGTAACTGCTCCGGCTTTAATAATTGGCGGTTTTCGCGATTTGGTCCGTAACCTGCCCGGCAAATACCCAAAGCATTAAATTCCAGGTTATAGTAGGCAGCCTCCGCGTTAAAAGAAATAAAAAATTCCACGCAGGAATCCTGGTAAACCGGGTCGTTTAGTTTAAAGTTATCTATCCGGACAAATTCTTCGGTTACGTAATATTTTAAAAAAATCCAGGTAAGGTTATGCGCTATACTAAAATTTACTTCGGGTTGATACGTAAATTCCGGCCAAGGTTGAGCGGCAATTTTTTGCCGGGGTAAATTATCTAATGCTTGTGAAATAGCCTTAATGTCCGCCCCATTCAAATCTAAAGGTAAATAGGACACAGAGAGCGTAACTTGGCTGGAATTAGACGGATAATTACTAAATAAATCAATTTCCATTAGTTAACTGCGTTTTCCCAAAGTTTTGACGGATAAGCGCCTCTCGCAATTAGCTCAGCAAGTTGTTGCTTTACTTCCATTTTGTCTTCGGGGTAAGTAACACCCATCCACTGATCACTAGAAATTAGTACTTGTACGCTCGCTCTTTTTTCCATTAACATTTGGTTTACCGCTTCCGATAAATAAAATTCATCTTTTTCGGAAGTAGCGTATTTCTCTAAAAATTGCGCGAGGTATTTATTTAAAATAGGAAAAATAGCCGGGGTAAATCCCCAAAAATTCATAGATACAATTTCCTGACCGGTTAAAGTTAGTTTTTTACCTTCGGGTAAATTGGCGACAATCTCGTTCTCGTTCCGCTCTATTTCTTTTAATTCCCGCACCGAAAGCAGCTTATTTTCCTCGTTTACTTTACAAAGTCCCCGCGAAACTGTACCGTTTTTAGAAAGAGTGTTTACCAAAGCATAACCCGACAAGCACCAAGCCGGTAAATTGGCGGAGGTATCCGTATTTTTTAAAAAATCAGCCATTTGCTGAAAAGCCGCAAAACCATAAAAATCATCGGCATTAATAACGGCAAAGGGCTCGTTTACTTGGCCCCCAACCGTCCAAACGGCATGACCAGTTCCCCAGGGTTTCCTACGGGTTTCAGGAATGGAGACATTGCCGGGCACTTTACTTATATCCTGAAAAGCCAGTTCTACTGAAATGCTAGTAGGCAGTTTAGCTAATATGGTTTCAATAAATTCTTGCTCTAAACTCTTACGGATAACAAATACAATTTTACTAAATCCAGCCCGAATGGCATCGTACACGGAATAATCAATGATTGTTTCCCCGTTCGGACCAAAAGTATCCAATTGTTTCAGACCACCATAACGGCTACCCATACCGGCGGCCAGAATTACTAAACTAGGAGCATTACGCATACTTCACAAAATTTATTAAATAGAGAAATTCTTTTTATTTTGTTTTACCAGCATCTGCCAAAATTTACCTACCTGGCAAGCTGTACGTTGCAAATTAATAGCCGTTTGAGTTAAAGCTTCGGGTAAAGAAACCGGACCGGCACTAATAGGCAAAACAACATCAAAAAATTTAAATTTACTTAAATCTAAAGTAGCCGGTAGCTGACCGGCTAAAGCAATTACCGGAACATGGTACTGTTTGGTTATTTCTGCTACAGCGTAAGGTCCTTTTCCGGCCAAGGTTTGTTCATCTAAGCCACCCTCCGCGGTAATTAATAGGTCGGCGTTTTTAATAATCTCCTCGAACTGAATTTGCCTTAAAATATAGGCGGTACCCGGCACTAATTCGGCATTTAGTACCCCGGCTAAGCCGGCAGCAGTACCACCTGCGGCTCCCCCGTGCGGCAACTTTGTAATATCTTTATCTAAATCTTTTTGAATAATTGTTGCCAGTTGAGTTAAGTTCTGCTCCAAAATTTCTACCATGGCGTTATCGGCCCCTTTTTGCGGACCAAACACCCGGGCAGCTCCTTTTTCGCCGAGTAAATAATTATTTACGTCGCATACTACGGTTATTTTACTTTGGGCCAGGCGCGGATCTAAATTGGTTAACTTTATTTGAGATAAATTCGCTAACGATGCCGCTCCCGGAGCTAAAGGCTGGTTATCGGTATCCCAGAAATCTACTCCCAAGGCTTGTAATAAACCGGTACCTCCATCTACGGTAGCACTGTTACCTACTCCAATTATAAAATCGCGGGCACCTGCTTCTGAAGCGGCTTTCAGGAGTTGGCCGGTACCGTAAGTAGATGCCCGGAGTGGGTTTCGCTCCTGGGAAGTAAGATATTTAAGACCTGATGCCTGAGCTAGTTCTATGATGGCCGTTTGCCCGTTGTTTATTAAACCAAAAACAGCCTCTATGGAGCGGCCTAAAGGATCTTGAACAGTTGCTGTATGGTAAGTGCCTTGCCAGAAATTTACTAAAATCTCCATCATTCCTTCTCCTCCATCGGCTACCGGGCAAATAGTAAAATCTGCCGCTAAGCCACTTTCTTCTAAACCCTTCCGGATAGCTTTGGCTACTTCTATTCCAGACAAGCTGTGTTTAAAAGCATTAGGAGAAATAACAACGTGCATAGACTTATTAAAATTAAAAATCAGTTTTAAGCAGTGCCAATTTTACTTTTTTTACCCTTCCTGTTGCGCAAGCTAGTTCGTAAAGAAAAGAACTAATTTAGAAACCAGAGCAGCTATTTTACCTTAGTTTTCTGATAGAATTTGCGGTTTAGTTCTCCGTTTTTTCTTCTAAGAACTGTTCTATATTCTGGATTACTTTATCCATTAACAAAGTACGGGCTTCGCGGCTGGCCCAGGCTATGTGCGGCGTTAAAACCAGTTTATGCGGATTGTTAACTTTTAAAAGTGGGTTATTTTCATCCATGGGTTCTGTTTCAAAAACATCCAAAGCAGCACCGGCAATTAAATTTTCGTTGAGGGCTTGCGTCAAATCCCTTTCCCGCACAATACCGCCCCTTCCCACATTAATTAACAATGCAGATAATTTCATCTGTTGGAGTTGCGGATACGTAATTAAGTTACGGGTATGCTCGTTTAAAGGCGCATGAATAGAAATAATATCGCAGGTGGCCAGAAATTCAGGTAAATCTAAACGTTGGTATTCCGGGTTGTTATTTTTTCCGGAAGTAGAATAATATACTACCTCTGCGCCAAAGGCGCTGGCAATTTTAGCTACTTGTCGCCCAATGTTGCCTAAGCCAATAATCCCGAACCGTTTGCCATAGATTTCTGAATAGGATGGCCCCAGATGCGTAAAAATATCGTTCCTGGCATAATCACCCAATTTAACATAATTATCAAAATAAGGAATATTATTCGTTAATTGGAGTAAAAGAGCGAAGGTTAATTGGGCTACGCTGTTAGTAGAGTAATCCACTACGTTTTTTACTACAATTCCTTTTTCCTGGGCAGCCGTTAAATCAATGTTATTAGTACCGGTGGCTGCCACACATATAAGCTTAAGGTCTGGGCATTGCTCCATTATAAGCCGATCTACCTGAACTTTGTTAACTACAACAATATTTTGGCCTAAACAACGGCTAAGTGTTTGAGAAGGTGTAGTGGTAGCATAGTAATTTACCTCCCCAAACTTTTCCAAGTTTTTCAAGTTCGGGATATCGCCCATGGTTTTGGTATCTAGAAAAGCAATTTTCATGAATGCAGAATTTTAAGTTTTCCCTCTTCTTGTTGCCGCCTTTTGCCAGCAACTTACTGGTTTATATGCTTACATTCCAAAATGTAGGCTAGAATATTTCTGTAACTTACTCCTTGTTGGTTTCTGCTGCCCGCTTTACTGCTTTATAAAATGGCAAATTCTGATTTTAAGAACAAAATCAGAATTTACCAAATTTTAACAAATGAGAGGATTTGCTTAATGTAGTATTGCAAATAGATTTAGCTTTACTAAGGTTTTTTATTAAAAAGTGTGGATTAGGAACTCTGCTGCTTGGCCGTTATTTCTTGTTCTAATTGTTCATCGGAAAGTTCTTCGAGCCAGTTTTTATCTAATTCCAAACGCACCGTTTGAGCACCGCCGCTGGGCGTACAAACTACGGGTACTTTTCCTTCGTTACTTTCCACAATATTGGTGGCTTTCTCGGCAGCGGCACTATTTAAGGCAGCGTAAGCCTGCACGCAGGTCCAGGCAGTATTTTCTTGATCTGTAATTTCGCGTTGTTGCATTTAGTAAATAATTTTGTGTTTATCTGGTATGTTTACGCGATACGCACAAAACCGACGAGGCATTTTTGTTTAATTCAATTTTTATTGTTTAGTGACTACTTAAGCAAACAGACATGAGTATCCAGATAGTAGATGCCATACCTTTAGGTGCATTAATGATGGATTATTAATATCTTTTTACTACGGTGCTGAAATCTAGTATAGTAAATTAATTTAGTTCTGTTACGTAACTGCCCGTAATTCAAATAGGCTCAATAACCTTTCTGCGCAACAATTTTCAAACTTTTTCGAAATTACCAGCTTTTTTATGTGTCATTTGTATGTAAAATTCGTAATCGATTTTTAGAGCATCTTGTTATACTATATGATGCTTTTATAAATTAAACCTTATGACTAACAACGATAATTTAACCGATGCCAATCCGGATGTAATTTTGATTGGGGCCGGAATAATGAGTGCCACTCTAGCCATGATGATTAAAGTGCTGGAGCCTGAAGTAACCGTAGAAATTTTTGAAAGGTTAGACGTGGCGGCCGCCGAAAGTTCTGATGCCTGGAATAATGCGGGTACGGGGCACTCGGCTTTTTGCGAATTAAATTATACCCCCGAAATGCCCGATGGTTCTATTGACACCTCTAAAGCTGTATCAATTGCCGAGTCCTTCGAAATCTCAAAACAATTCTGGGCCTTCCTTATTCAAAACAATCTGATTGACTTACCAGAATCTTTTATTCGCCGGATTCCGCACATGAGTTTTGTTTGGGGCGAAAACAACGTGGAATATTTGAGAAAACGCCACGCGGCCCTTACCCGCTGTCCTTTATTTAAAGGCATGCTTTACTCCGAAGATACAAATCAATTAGCCGAATGGATGCCTTTGATAATGGAAGGACGTGATCCAGCGCAAAGTGTAGCCGCCACTCGCATGGGAATTGGAACGGACGTAAATTTCGGGGCACTAACCCGGTCTATGTTCGATTATTTGAAAGAACAGGATGGCGTAAAAATTCATTTTCACCATGAGGTACTCAAACTGCGCAAAACGGAAGATGGCCGCTGGCAAATAAAAGTAAAAGATTTAGCTACCGACGAAAAAAGAAAATTAAGAGCCCGGTTTGTCTTTATTGGCGCTGGTGGTGGTTCCTTGCCTTTACTCGAAAAATCGGAAATTCCGGAAGGAAAAGGATTTGGCGGTTTCCCGGTAAGTGGGCAGTGGCTCGTTTGTACCAATCCAGAGATTATTAACCAGCACCAGGCTAAAGTATACGGCAAAGCTGCGGTAGGCTCGCCACCCATGTCGGTACCACACCTCGATACCCGCATAATTAACGGTGAAAAAGCTTTATTATTCGGTCCTTACGCGGGTTTTAGCACCAAGTTTTTAAAACAAGGTTCTTACTTCGATTTACCTTTATCCATTAAAGCCAATAATTTGCGGCCTATGCTTATTGCAGGCCTTAAAAATATTCCGCTTACCCGTTATTTAATTAATCAGGTGCGGCAATCGCCGGAAGATAGGCTGGCTTCTTTGCGGGAATTTGTGCCCCAAGCTCGTATGGAAGATTGGAAACTCGAAACTGCTGGCCAAAGGGTGCAGGTAATTAAAAAAGATGAGAAAAAAGGTGGCGTACTTGAATTTGGTACCGAAGTAGTAAGTGCCGCTGATGGTTCTATTGCTGCCTTGCTGGGAGCTTCGCCGGGGGCTTCTACGGCAGTTTCCATTATGCTGAGTTTACTGCAGCGTTGCTTCCCCGAACGTTTTAATACGGAAAAAGCGCAAACCAAAATCAAGCAAATGATACCATCTTTTGGCGAATCGCTCAGTAAAAACGAAGATTTATTACACGAAATCCGGAGTATGACCAGCGAAGTGTTGGGCATTAAAGAATCGGAACCCATACAGATCTGAATCTCGGATTAAACGGATTTCACTGATTACGCGGATTATGCTGGTCTGCATCGTTCAATTTTCGAAATTTTAAATGCCTTAATTTATCAATATTGAAGTTACAATTTTGAGAAATGTGCTTCTTTAAAAAGAGGGGCTAACCAATTGGTTAGCCCCTCTTTTTATGTCTTATTAAAAATATACGCAAGAATACATATCTGTAATTTTTTATATTTTCAAATATAATCAGCGTAATCTGTGTAATCCGTTTAATCCGCGATCAATAATCAACGGGGATAAGCTTTTGATAATCTGCCAGGCTAATATGCTCGGGTTTTTCGAAAGGTTTTTCGGTAGGAGTAATTTTTAAAATGCGGGATACCTTAAAATCACGGTATTCTTGTCGCATGTGGCACCACCCAATTACGTGCCAGCTAAAAGCGTAAAAAATTAAGCCAATTGGTTCAATAAAGCGTTTGCTTACTTCGCTGCGGTTATTTTTATAATCTATCTGTACAATTACTTTAGAGGAAATGGCATTCTGTAAAACCGACAGGTATTCGTAGTCGTTTTGAATACAAGCGGGCAATTGTAAGCGGATATTATTATTTAAAATTTCGAGCTTTTCTTTTTGAGAACCCCGCAGTACGGCTTTTATTTTATTTAGAGCGTTAGAATAATGCGTTTTAATAGATTTATCGGCAAAGCCATACACCAAACTCTCCATGAGTAACAAGGCATTCGCTTCTTCGCAAGAAAACGAAACGGGCGGTATAAAGTAGCCTTGCACAATAAAATAACCTTTATTTTGCTCAAAACTTACCGGAATTCCCTGTTCTCCTAAGGCCCGGATGTCGCGGTAAACTGTGCGTACGCTAATCTCAAATTTATCGGCAATCGTTTCGGCGGTAACGTATTTTTTAGATTGCAATAAAGTTAATATGCCAAATAAGCGATCTATACGGTTCATCGAATTACCTTATTAAATTAATGAATTAGAATATATGGGCTAAGTAATTACTTAAAGCTTGTTTACACACAAAGTTTATAATTACTTATTCCAACTCAACGCATTCGTACCCTAAGTTATTCAGTTCCAGAACAACCCGTTGCGAAACATCGCCTTTACTGTCAATCCGAAGAATATTATCACAATCTTCTAAATCAAAATTCCATTTTTCGCCGGAAAGCAGTTTATCCAAATGAGGCTTTACTCGTCTGGCTTTTTTCTTTGTACTAACCGAAGTTTTAAAAACGAATATCATTGTACCAAAGTAAAATGTAGTCCAACAATCTCAAGGCTTAATTCTAGTAAAAAAGCTAAGTGCTTTTACAACTAATATCGTGTTCTGTAATAGCTTCCATAGCCTGTGTGTAAGTAAAGCGCCATAGAAAAGAGTTCTTTATAATTGACTTAATAGTGGGCTAAATTTAGGCTAATTTTGCATGTAATCGGCAAATGTGGAAAAATAAACAAAGACCAATAAACCTGATACTGAAGAATTTATTGGCCTTTGCGCGTGTACTATTCTATTCGGTTTTTAAGAAGGCAGAGCAGTTAATTGCTTTAATCCTCTGGCTTGTAACAGAGCCATTACGGCTACCCATAGAGCAACAGCCGCAATCAGGATATAACCAATAGTGGTGAAACGGAAGAGGTGCGGAATAAGAATTAGCACACTTTCTAATACCCATAAAATATCGAGGGCAATAATAAATTTTAACCAGCCTTTGTGAATGAAGGATCTTCGGCTTTGCGTAAAAACTATAAAAGCAAAAACCAGCAGAAAAAGACCAACAACCATAAAAGGAAGCTTTTCTCCCCGACCAAATAAATCTGAAATAATACCGGGCATAGAGAGCAATAACAAGGCAGTTGCCCCGGAACTGAGCGCATTAATGAGCATTACGGTTTTGAGAGTGGTTACAGGTTTCATAAGTAGTATTTTTTAGTTTAATCAAAACTACTTACCTACCGGACGGAAAAATTGATATATTACGACAAAATGAAAGTAGCCGCCCTCCATTTGTTTAACTTCTTAGACTACGCGCAAATGCGCGGCGTAACACCGCAACGGGTGCTTACTCCTTTGCAACTAAATAATTTAGACAAACAAGATATTAACCAATTAATTGAGGAAGCTGAAATTTATAAAGCCCTGAATTGGGTACAAGACGAATTAAAAGATGATTTATGGGGAATAAAAGCTGGTAATTTTTTAACTCTTAAACTGCTGGGTTTAATTTACCAGATTTCGCTGCAAGTTACCACCATAGAAGAAGCTTTTCATTATTTACAATCCTACCTGGAAACCACCTTACCGTTGGTAAAAATGAAAACAACTACTACTGCGGAACAAATTACAGTTTTGATGCAAATAGAAAATGAGGACAAAAAGATAAACCGGATTATTCTGGAGAATGTTCTTACTATTATTTCCAGAGAAATTACTTTAATGGTAACCGGCGAGTTTTCCTTTTCATTAACGTCGCCTTATTACACTACTTCGTACCCCAGCCATTGGAAAAAAGAAGATTATTTTACTATTTCGTTTGCGCCCGTTCTTTTAAAAGCTGCTTTGCGAAAAAGGCCCGTCGAGCAATTAGATTTGCTATTACCGGAATACCTGAAATTAATTGAAACCTTAAAAGCATTGGATCAAAGTTTTTCGAACAAGGTAAAAGTAACCATGCTGGCTATGTCGGACCCTCATTTACCCGATATTACGGCCGTATCGGATGCGTTGTACCTCACTCCTCGTTCTTTACAACGCAAACTAGAACGGGAAAACAGCAGTTTCCGCGAAATTTTGCTGGACTTAAAAAAACAAATATGTTCTTTTCTGCTTCGGCACAAGGAGTATTCCATAACCAGTATGTCGTATGTTTTAGGCTACGCCGAACCGGCCGCGTTTATTCATTCTTTTAAAAAATGGTTCGGCGATTCGCCCGAGAGAGTACGTCAAAATCTTCGGAATTCATCTACTTAATAAAGGTTTGGGAAAAGTAAAAATTTAGGCGATACTATTAATTATGCCATTTATAAACGGTTAAGTTTACTAACAAGCTACTGGCTACCTAGTCGTCGAACAGCGAACAACTTTAAACAAACAACTACTAAAAAGTAAATTATTCTAACTCCATACTCAAAATAGGATATGGTTTACCTAAATTATCTACTTCCCAGCGACTTACCACTTTAAAACCAATGTGCTTGTAAAATCCTACTGCTTGTTGGTTTTGCTCGTTCACATCTACTTTTATTATTTTAAAGTTCTGAATGACGAAATCCACCAGTTTTTTACCTATTCCTTTTCCTCTGGCGGAGGGCTCTAGAAAAAGCATTTCTATTTTATCGTCCAGCACCCCAATAAAACCTTCAATTTTTCCCTCAGCATTTTTAATACAAAATAAATTAATTGCTTTTAAATACTCATTTAAAATTAAAGGCCTAAAGAAAAGGATATCCGCTTCGGTTAAAAAATGATGGGTGGCCCGAACGGACGCCTCCCAAACCACAGTAATTTCTTCGAAATCTGCCGGGGAAGCTTTCTCAATTTTATATTCTAATATTAAGGTCATACAAATAATAGCATCTGCTTATTTATTCAATAAAAATCATTAGGAATATGTAAAATAGGTAACTGGTTAATAAGTTGAAAATTTAATTTACACTGATGTGACGAGAATCTACTATATTCATGTACCAACCGGACAGAAAGTACCTAAGCAATTTAATTTAAATTTATTGGATTACAGGTAATACGATATTTCCTGTTAAATTTTAAAGATGCCTCATGAAGATAATGGAGAAAGTTTTTGCTTTTGGTTATTCCGGAATTATTTTTTTGCTACTCTGCAGTGCCTTTGCTTTAATATTTTTCGGTTTTATAGAGTTATGGCACGGAATCAATCCCACAGAAAATTTGCCTATCCGGGAGCGGTTTAACTTTATTCTGGAAAGTGTAGGCTTATTAACCATTGCAGTGGTGGCGCTGGAACTTGGACAAACTATTTTGGAAGAAGAAGTACAACGGAAAGCGCACGTGAGTGCCCCTACCCGGGTAAGAAGGTTTTTGTCGCGGTTTATGGTAGTTATTATTGTAGCCCTGGCAATTGAATGTTTGGTTTCAGTTTTTGAATTAGCGCACAAAGATGCCACTCAATTGCCGCAGGCAGCTTCCATTGGGATTGCCGCCGCTGTACTGCTGGCAGCCTGGGGCGTATTTATTAAATTAAACCGGAGTGCCGAAGAACTGGAGCCTGAAGCAATGGAAAAAACTAAGCAGGAAGATCAAAAATTGGAGTAGGATTAAGTTTAATTATTAGTTTGTTACGGTTAGCTGCTGTTGATTATAGTTTTTCCTCATTAACCGCGTAAATATATCCAACCCCGGTTTCTCCGTTATCTAATTCATACCTAGCTAAAATACGCCGGTATTCATTGCCTTCAAACGCATCTAAATTATACCAATTATTAACCAATTCGTCTGAGCAAAGCACGTAAGCCTTTATTATTTCTTGCTCTTCCCTAGTTGTATGTTTAAACCCATAAAAACCCATCTCAGCTCCCCAACCTAGTTTCTCCAGTTTACCTCTAACTACTCCTTCCTCCCATTTTCCTTGAATATGCTTAACTACTGAATGGTTAGACGCACCCGGCGCAAGTGTTCCGTAAACGATTAAGTAATTTTCGGGTTTATATATCTGAATAAAAGCTTTTTCCACTTCACTCAAACCCGAATTATCCAGGTTATTTACTATATTACCAACAATGTCCTTCTTCTTATTTAAATCTTCCATAACATTATCTAGTTCTATATCAGCATTTTCCATCTGGTAAAAGTAAATAATAATGCAATAGCACTCTTTTAAAAGGTTAGGAAATTAATTCGAACTTAATGTCTAAGTTTTATTGAGAACCCCATTCTGGAGTACATATTACTCCCCTATCTTACACGCACACTCAATATACTTTTCAGGATTTCTTCCAGAGCTTGGGAGCGGTAAAGTTTTTAGCAGCATCGTCTAATATTAGTACCCAATCGTTATCAAGGCCTTGGCTGGGTGGCGTAAATTTCTGGGAACCCGTATTTTTAAATTTTCCCAGGTTGGTAGAAACACCCGTCCGCGGATCGAACCACCGGGCTTTAAGTTCCTTACCGGTAATTTTGCCCATGTTCACTGTAAATGGTTTGCCCGAGGTAGAATAAACAAAAGCATAATCTTTGCCACGGGTAGCCTGGATCCGGTCGCCACCTTCCAAAGCTTCGGTAATCAGGCTTTGATCGGGTATCCGGTCCAGAAAAGGTCTTGATTCTATTAAAGCACGTACGTGGCTCATGTGGCCACTGCCGGGTAAATGAATAGCTTCGGACCAAGGACCCAGCGGACCGTTCACGTTTTTACCTTGCGGCTTGTTCATCTGCCAAATGGCGTGACAACCATAGGTATGGCCGTGCGCCCCGGCAAATAAATCTAAGTAAGCGGCTCGCCGCACATCGTAGGCTTTAGAGTAGCCGTTTTCTTTAGCGTTAAAGCAAACCGGGTGGTCTTCGTAAATCGGTTCGCCATCCATGGTAGGTTTGGTGTTGGCCAGATTATAATCGTGGCTAATATGGGCATATACATCGGAGAAGCGGCAATGACCCGTCTGAAACATGTTAAAATCGAGCCAGGCATCGTTGTGGAACCAGGTGGAGGAACCTCCTTTTTCTTTGGGTTGCGGGTGAAACGTCATCATTACTTTATCCTGGTTGCCATTGCCGGCACCCGCCACAATTCCGGCGGCCATGGCCCGCCAAATAACAACATCCTGTTCGTGGCGGGGATTACGATCGCCTCCTAATACCCATATAATAGGCTTATCTTTATAACGATTGCCTAAATAACGACCAAAAGCTTCGGCATTTTGCGGATTAAAAATTTCCGGACCTTCGCCCCATTTATCTTTAAAAATTTTATCGCCCCAGGTAGGCAACATTCCAATGTATAAACCTAAAGCAGCCGCTTTGTTTACAATGTAGTCTACGTGTTTAAAGTACTCTTCATTGGGTTTGGCAGGGTCATCGTTTACCAGGGGCACTTGCCCGTACGGATTAGGATCGTGCAAACCGTTGAGCTCTGCCAATACTACTGCTTGAATTACGGTAAAGCCTTTATCGGCGCGGTTTTGTAGGTAAGTATCGGCCTCTTCCCGGTTGAGCCGATGGAATAATTCCCAGGCCGTATCGCCGAGGTAAAAAAAAGGCTGCCCATTTTCTTTTACAAGATACCGTTTGTTAGCACTTACCTTTAATTGGTATTGTGCCATTGCTGCAGGTATTTGATTTAAGCTCAAAAAAAGAGTGAGCGCCACGGCGTATTTAAATGACCAGCGAAAAAAGAAAAAAGTAAATTGGAGAGGCATACAGGCAGATTTATAACCAGAATTTTATTTTAAGTAAAGCTTCCTGCTGTTCCTATCTCTTAGCATCGAAATAAAAAAAGCAAGTTGACACCTTAATGATAAGAATTTTCTTTTCAAGAAGTTGAAAAATGAGTACGATAATTTAACTCAAGGCCAGACAAATAAGGAAAGTAAATAGCTGCAAAAAACCTTTCTGAAGGACAATTGCAACATGAATACACTCATAGAAAAAAACTAAGCGATTTTTTGCCCAATTAATACAAGAAGAATACAATTTGTTTAATTTTTTGCTGCTTATAGGCGAGTTATCCTTTTAAAGTTATTTCGTCTATGTTCTTTAAAGCATTTACTTATTAAAAAAAGAAACAGCTCCGGTAATGCCCCTCAGGCACATCCCAAAGAAGGCCCTATGACACCACCGCAAAGCTGTTTCGTATTATAACCAGTTACAGTTAACCTGTATATACCGGAATGATTTAGTTTATATTATTTATTTTAATAAAGCTGTCTGGGACTAAGTGTATTTATCTTCCGCCAAATCGACCATCAAAAGAATAAACAACGGCTGCGCCAATAGTAGCCTGATGCTTTTTTAAGGAACTTGCTCCGGAAGCAAAGAAGGGATCTTTAGTTGAATCGAAGCGCACTTCCGGCTTAAGATTAAATTTGCCGTCGGCTAATTTAATATCGCCGGTTAAAGTAAATTCCGTAGCCTGTATTTTATCGAAATACCGAACGCCGTGTTTATCATCAAAACGCTCCGCGCGTAATCCTAAGCCAAACTTGTCGGTTATGGCATAGTTTATATACAAGGCGGCTCCCCACCAGTTAGCATCTTCCATCCAGCGTGTACCTGGTACTTCAGTAGCCGACCCGGTGCTAAAAGAACCATACGCCGCGTTTAATCCAATTTTAAAAGCATCGGAAGCCTGAAAGGCAGTAGTTAAATCAAACAAACTGGTGTAAGATCCTTTTTCGGTACCAAAAGCAGAGTTACCATTGTACTCATCGCCTCCTATCCAGTTGGCGTACAAATGAAAATCTTCTACCGGCATAAGGTGTACCTGGGCAGTAAGTGTTTTGCGGTTATTAAAATCTTGTAAAGCATCCCAGCCATTTACAACCCCAAACATTAAACCTAATTTATCGGAGGCGGCATAATCTAACTTAGCGCCGGTATGGTAAAATGGTCCGTTACCGAACAAATAAGATAAGCTGTAATTAAAATTAAGCGGAGCATCAATTAACTCATAACCAATGTGGGTACCGTATTGGCCCACCGTTAAAGCTAGTTTATCGGTAAAGTTGTACGTTCCATATGCTTGTTTAATGGCAAAAGAAGTAGAAGTAATATCATCTTTGTTCGCGTTTAAAGTCCGGTAGTTCGAAAAATTGCCTAGATCAGCATTGGGCCCGTAGGTTAAATCGGCGACTACTTTTAGTTTGCCTTTGGTATACGTTAAAGCTGTTTGTACTAAGCCAAGAGAAAAGTTATTGTGCAATAGATCGAAAATACGGCCTTGGTTCAATCCACTTTCCGGTTTATTGGTATTATAAAGATAGTAGGCATCCACATATCCACTGATAGTCAGTGAACCTTCTTCGGAAGGAGTTGCAGGAGTTGCAGCAGCTGCAGCTGTAGAATCTGACTGGGCATTCGCCGCAAAAGCTCCCATAAGTAAGGTAGCCAAAAAGAGTAAAGCTCGTCTTTTCATAATTGCTTAAAAGTTTAAAGTTGGTTAATAATTTAGGTGCTTATTTATTAATTCGGTGTAAATATAACAAACAGCTTTAAATTTTAAATCATTTGTCCTAAAATTGCATAAAATTTTTAAATACACCCTTTAATTTTAACACACTCACATATATTATACTTGCTTCAACTTTATTTAATGTTTTTAAAATATAGGTTAATTTAAAACGACATTAATTTTTATAAATAATTTCAATAAATTAACTACTTTAATTAACACACCTTGCTTTTTTATAGCTAAATGTGATATTTAATGATAAATAGAGCTCATTGCACCTTTAAAAATTTACTAAATCCTACAAATCGGTCAATAACTTTTAAAAATAGATTAAGTAATTAATTTGTCTGGAGAAGGAATGCCTTACTATAAGGGAGAGGTGTTAATACATGGGACCTACTGGTATATTATTACTAGTAGATTTCATTTTTATACATTTTTATATAATTTCGCTTCAGAAGAGTTCCTCACATTCCATCGTTATACTTAATAAAACAACATGTCTGATTCAGCAGAATTAATTTTAGAAGGCAAATCTTATTCTCTGCCTATAGTTGTTGGTACCGAAAACGAAAAAGCAATTGATATAAATGCCTTGCGTGCGCAAACGGGGCATATCACCATCGATTCCGGCTATAAAAACACCGGCGCTACCCAAAGTGCTATTACTTACTTAGACGGCGAGCAGGGCATCCTGCACTACCGTGGTTATTCCATCGATCAGTTAGCCGCTAAATCAAATTTTATCGAAGTTGCTTACTTATTAATATATGGCGAGTTACCTACTCAACCAGAGCTAACTCATTTTAACGATATGATCGCCCAGCGCACGCTGGTACACGAAAACTTCCGCACTTTATTAAGTGCCTACCCGGCAAATGCGCATCCTATGGGTATTTTAGCTTCCATGATTTGTTCTTTAACGGCTTTCCACCCGGATAGTCTGGACCCTAATTTAGCCGAAGAGCAAGTGGATTTAAATATTGCGCGTTTAATGGGTAAAATCACCACCATTGCAGCGTGGTCATATAAACATGCAGTAGGTCGGCCTTTGGTATACCCTAAGAAAAGCCTCGATTATTGTTCTAATTTTTTACAAATGATGTTTTCGAATCCAACCGAAAATTATCATGTTAATCCGGTAGTGGTAGATGCCTTAAATAAATTATTAATTCTGCACGCCGACCACGAGCAAAACTGCTCTACTTCTACGGTTAGGTTAGTAGGATCATCTAACGCTAATTTATTTGGTTCTATTTCGGCGGGAGTAAACGCTTTGTGGGGACCTCTGCACGGTGGCGCGAACCAGGAAGTAATTGAAATGCTGGAAGCTATTAAGGCCGATGGCGGCGATTCGAAGAAATATATTGAAAAAGCAAAAGATAAAAATGACCCATTCCGTTTGATGGGATTCGGCCACCGGGTTTATAAAAACTTTGACCCAAGAGCTAAGATAATTAAAGCGGCTTGCGATAATATTTTATATAACTTAGGAATTAAAGATCCGATCCTGGATATCGCGAAACAACTTGAAGAAGCTGCTTTAACTGACCCTTACTTTGTGGAGCGTAAGTTATACCCGAACGTAGACTTTTATTCTGGTATTATTTACAAAGCCATTGGCTTGCCAAAAGAAATGTTTACGGTAATGTTTGCTATTGGCCGCTTACCTGGTTGGATTGCACAATGGAAAGAAATGCGGGAAAATAAAGAACCAATTGGCCGTCCGCGCCAAATTTATACTGGCTCAACTGCCCGGGATTATGTGGATATTAAGAACAGATAGACCATAAAAGAAAAAGCCCGCAAGATGCGGGCTTTTTCTTTATACATTTAAACAATTAATCAATCCGAGTATATATACGGAGAGGTTGCACGTTTAGTTATGTATTTCTAAAAAAAATTTACTTTTTTTCTTAATTCTATATTAACTCACTAATCTTCAAGCAAATATTTTTTATTAAAACTTAAATTTTTTAATTGCCAGACATTAAATCGTAAGAGAGCAGTTGCTTATAGAACCCGTAACTCAATCCGGCGGTTTTGCTGGCGATTTTCTTCTGAAGTATTTGGGTGAAGTGGTTTTGTTTCTCCGTAACCTACCGCCGAAATCCGTTCTTTTTTCACTCCTTGTTTTACTAAGTAATCATATACGGATCGGGCTCTTTTATCTGACAGAACTTGGTTATCGGTATCATTTCCTACATCGTCGGTATGGCCGGCAATCTCAATTTTTACCTGGTTGTTAGCCGTTAAAAAATCAATAATTTTGTTTAACTCCGTTTTAGATTTAGGTTCTAACTGATATTTACCCGTAGAAAAAAATAAATTATTTAATACCGCCGAAGCGCCTTTCGCAATGGGGTCGAGGTAAATATCTAAAGTTACCGGATTAAAGTCCTTTTTAGTGGTGTAGTCAAAGCTGATACTTTTCGGCAAATAATTACTGGTGCTAATGAACAAACCATATTGCCGGCCTTCGTTTAAAACCACGGTGTAAGTACCATTTTCCTTATCCGATAAAACCTGTTGTACTTTCGCATTCGAGTTTAAATCGTAGAGTTGTACCTGGGCACCTAACGGCTTTTTCGTTTTCGCATCAAACACCCGGCCCTGGGTATAAGTACTGGTTTCTTTACTTTTCCAGGCAGCGGGAACTTCAAACTCAAACAAACTGGCCGTTTTTTTACTTTGCTCTAATTCTAACCGAGAGTAATAGCCTTTGGAGTTATCCGGAGTGATAAAAAAAGAAGCTTCATTAGAAGCTGTGTTTAACGGGTACCCCAAATTTTCCGGTTGAGTCCAGGCCGAATCTGCTAAAGTCGTTTTGAAAATATCGGCGCCACCCATTCCTGTGTGGCCATTGCTCGAAAAATAAAGCGTACTTCCACTAGCGTGCAGGAAAGGAGCCGTTTCAGAACCGGCAGTATTTATGGGTTCACCTAAATTCTCCGGCACCGACCAGGTTCCGTCTTCTTGCTGCTTACTTACCCATATATCTTCTCTCCCTTTACTGCCTTGTCCCCGGTCCGAAGAAAAGTACAAGGTTCTGCCATCAGCAGATAAACAAGGCTGCGAATCCCAGGCCGCCGAATTAACCTGCCGGCCTAAGTTTACCGGTTTGCTCCAGGTATTACCGTTACGGGTAGAAATATACAAATCGCAGTCTCCCAAAGAATTAGGCCGGTTACACGACGAAAAAACTATGGTTTTACCATCGCCGGAAATACTCGCCGTTCCTTCGTTAAATTCTGAATTAATACTGCTAGCAATAGAAACCGGTTCCAGCCAGGAATTATTCTGAAATACGGATACGTATAAATTTTCGTCGGCATGAGGAGAGTCGCTGGTGCGGGCAGTAAAAACCAAGTGCGTTTTGGCGGCAGTTAAAGCCGGAAAGTATTGTAACTGGAATTGATTTAAGGGAGCTTGCATGCGCACAGGTTTGAAAGCTACCGGGCGTTTTAAGGCTTCCAAGGCAAAATCAATGTTCTTTAATTGTTGCTGCGCGTACTTTAAAGCTTTCGTATTTTTCGAATTGGTTTGAATAAAAAGTTCGTAATACTTTTTACCTAAAGCATAATCGCTGGTAGATAACGCCATATCGGCGAAATTATAATATTCGGTAGCCAGAGCCGGATTAAAAGGTATCAGGGCAAGCCCTTTTTTATAAGCGGCAAAAGCGGCTGATTGGTTACCAGTCATCTTGTGTAAACCAGCCATTTTAATGTAGGCCTCGCCAAAGTTAGGGTCTTTTTTGGTGGCTTCCTGCAAAGCATCCAAGGCTTTATCAAAGTCGCGGGCTACAATGTATTTTTGCGCTTTCTGATAGAGTTCGGCTGCTTTACCGGATTGGGTGGATAAATTACTTTGCTGCGCCTCGGCAAAGGGAATAAACAAAAAAATACAAACCAGCTTTAACAGAAAATTCTTAACCATAGTAAAGCTTACGGAATGTTCAAGTACTTATGCGTTTGCAGCGAAACCTGCCATTTAGGATTATTTTTTACATATTCCACGATAAGCGGCATCATCTGCTCGGCTTTGCTCCACTCCGGTTGAAGGTAAAGTTTGGTTGTAAGCGCTACCTGGGCTGCGTGTTCTTCGGCCCATTCAAAATCACTTTTATTAAAAACAACAACCTTCAATTCACTGGCCTGATTCAGAACGCCAGGCTGTGGCTTTTTAAATTTTTTAGGCGAAACGCAAATCCAATCCCAGGAACCAGAAAGCGGGTACGCACCGGAAGTTTCCAGAAAAGTTAAGATGCCGGCGTTTTGAAACGTTTGGGTTAGTAAATCTAAATTATAGATTAAGGGTTCACCCCCGGTAATTACCACAGCTTTGCCGGGGTATTCTTTTGCCTGGGTTACAATAGCTTCTACGGAGGTAAGCGGGTGGCTGGCCGCATCCCACGATTCTTTTACATCGCACCAATGGCAACCAACATCACAGCCTCCTAATCTTATAAAATAAGCGGCTCTACCGGTATTATAACCTTCGCCTTGTATGGTATAAAAAGCCTCCATTAAAGGCAGCTCACTACCATTTACCGGCACCGACCAAACGGAAGGTTGTATTATTTCTTTAACTACGGACAATGGAAATATTTTAAAAATTTTACTTTTCGGGAAAGCCTGACTTCAATTAATTATTGCACTTACCCTTTTCTGCAATACTGTATACTGAAACGGCCTAACAATTTTTTTGATTCCTTTTTAACCTGGTTGCGGTGGGGTAAAAAGAGGAATATTTATTAGCGAAGGTTCTCCATCAGAAAATTATTATGAAACCAGAGAACCTGCTTTTTTATTTATAAACTTCTTTTTTAGCCGCTCTTAAAGTATTGAGCAACAACGAAGCAATAGTCATGGGGCCAACGCCCCCCGGAACCGGGGTAATGTAGCTGCATTTAGATGCCACTTCATCAAACTTAACGTCACCTTTTAACTCGAAGCCCGATTTTTTGGTTAAGCTTACTACCCGGGTGGTACCCACATCAATTACTACCGCACCCGGCTTCACCATATCGGCGGTAACAAACTCCGGAATACCAATAGCAGCAATAATTATATCAGCGGTACGAGTAATTTCGGGCAGGTTTACGGTGCGGCTATGGCATAAAGTAACGGTGCAATTACCGGGTTTAGCATTTTTCGCCATCATAATACTCATCGGAGAACCCACAATATTACTCCGGCCAATTACCACGCAGTGTTTCCCGCTGGTTTCAATGTCGTAGCGTTTTAATAATTCTAAAATTCCGTTGGGCGTAGCCGGTAAATACGCCGGTAAATTCAATACCATGCGTCCTACGTTTACCGGATGAAAACCATCCACGTCTTTTTCCGGCAAGAGTATTTCATTTACTTTTTCCGCGGAAATATGCTTAGGCAAGGGCAGTTGCACAATAAAACCATCTACATCGGCATCGTTGTTTAATTCGTTTACCTTAGCTAACAGCTCTTCTTCCGTTACCGAATCTTCTAAATGAATTAAGGTAGATTTAAAACCCACTTTTTCGCAGGCCAGCACCTTGTTGTTCACGTAGGTTAAACTACCGCCATCGTTCCCGACCAGAATAGCCGCTAAATGCGGAATTTTACCACCTTGTTCTTTTATTTGAGCTACTTCCTCAGCAATTTCTTGTTTTATCGCTTCTGACGTTTTTTTACCGTCTATTAATGTTACTTCCAAGCGGATCTAGTTTTAAAGTTTAAAGGTTGAAAAGTTAAAAAGTTAAGCATATAGCTCCTTCCATTTAACAGTAGTATTACCGCTATTCAGAAAGAACCTAAATAGCAAGGCAGTTCTAAAGTTTTTATCTGATTGAAAGCTCAATTATTTAAATTCCGTAATCCATGGACTATGGTCCATCGACTATGGACTAAAGACTAATCCAGCTTTAACACGGCTAAAAACGCTTCCTGCGGAATCTCTACGTTACCAACCTGTCGCATGCGTTTCTTCCCTTTTTTCTGTTTTTCTAAAAGTTTACGTTTCCGGGAAATATCACCGCCATAACACTTAGCTAATACGTTTTTACGTAAGGCTTTTACTGTTTCGCGGGAAATAATTTTCTGGCCAATGGCGGCCTGAATGGCAATTTCGAACATCTGACGGGGAAGCAATTCGCGAAGCTTTTCGCAAAGACGTTTGCCCCAATCGTAAGCTTTATCACGGTGCACAATAGCACTCAAGGCATCCACTTTCTCGCCGTTCAACATAATGTCCAGCTTCACCATGTTTGATTCCCGGTAACCAATCAGCTCATAATCCAGAGAAGCGTAACCGCGCGAAATGGTTTTAAGTTTATCAAAAAAGTCGAATACAATTTCGGCCAGGGGCATTTCAAAATTCAATTCAACCCGGTCGCTGGTTAAGTAGGTCTGACTTTTTAAAACTCCCCGCTTATCCATGCACAACGATATTATCGGCCCAATGTACTCCGATTTCGAAATTATCTGGGCTTTAATAAAAGGCTCTTCAATGTGGTCGATGTAATTGGGTTCCGGCATTTCGGAAGGGGCGTTTACCGTAATCTCACCGTCTTTGGTGGTGAAAGCTCTGAACTGCACGCTAGGTACAGTGGTAATTACCGTCATGTCGAACTCACGTTCAAGGCGTTCCTGCACAATTTCCATGTGCAGCATTCCTAAGAAACCGCACCGAAAACCAAAGCCCAAAGCCGCCGATGTTTCGGGTTCCCAGACCAGAGAGGCATCGTTGAGCTGCAATTTTTCCATGGAAGACCTTAATTCCTCAAACTCGCTGGTTTCTACGGGATAAATACCGGCAAAAACCATTGGTTTTACTTCTTCAAAACCTTCTATCCCTACTGTAGTAGGATTTTCGACGGTAGTGATGGTATCGCCTACTTTTACTTCTTTCGCGTTTTTAATACCGGAAATTAAGTAACCTACATTGCCCGCGCCCATTACATCGCGTGATTCCTGATTTAGCTTTAATACGCCAATTTCATCGGCAAAATAAGTTTTACCAGTGTTAATAAATTTTACCCGCTCGCCTTTGCGCAAGGTGCCGTTCATAATCCGGAAATAAACCTCTATACCCCGGTACGAGTTAAAAACCGAGTCAAAAATAAGGGCTTGCAACGGAGCTTGCGGGTCGCCTTTTGGAGCCGGAATCCGGTCGCAGATGGCATTTAAAATATTTTCAACCCCTATACCTTCTTTCCCCGAAGCATGAATAATATCTTCGCGGTCGCAGCCAATCAGATCAATTATCTGGTCAGATACTTCTTCAGGCATAGCATGTGGCAAATCTATTTTGTTCAGCACCGGAATAATTTCCAGGTCGTTGCCGATAGCTAAATATAAATTAGAAATAGTTTGCGCTTCTATGCCCTGCGACGCATCCACAATAAGCAAAGCGCCTTCGCAAGCTGCAATGGAACGGGAAACTTCGTACGAAAAATCCACGTGACCGGGAGTATCAATCAGGTTTAAAACATATTCTTCGCCTTTATACTGATACACCATCTGAATGGCGTGGCTTTTAATGGTAATGCCCCGCTCCCGCTCTAAATCCATGTTATCGAGCAGTTGGTCCTGCATTTCGCGCTCCGCTACCGTAGAAGTAAATTCCAGCAGTCGGTCGGCGAGGGTGCTTTTACCGTGGTCGATATGGGCTATAATACAAAAATTCCGGATGTTCTTCATAAATCAATTACACGAAAAACAAAGGTACAAAATTGCGGCAGAATTTACCAGAAATAGGATTTTCTGGGTTAAAAGATTACTCAAAAAGTAAGTAACAGACTTTGAATTATCTTCCAACCAAATAAGCGTTTCTATAAATAACCTTAGTTTAGTTTTTTATTTAAAAACTGACAAAAATTTAAAATTGATATAAAAGTAGACAGGCATCATTTCGGACATCCTACTTTTCTGATAACAATTTTAGTAATACGCCATTGGTCCAGCCAAAACCATCTTGTAAGGGGTACTCGCCACCGCCTGCTTCCAGGTGCGTAGCTTCTACGTTATATTTCTCCACTAATTTGCCGGTACTTTTATAAACTCTGGTATTTATTTCTACCCAATTGTGTTTCACCTGCTTGGCTAGTTTATGCTGGCGGTAATTACGTAAACCCTGAATGCTTATCCACTGCAAAGGTGCCCAGGCGTTAGGAGCATCCCATTGTTCGCCGGTATGGTTAGGAGTTGAGATTAAACCACCCGGTTTCAGGAAATCAGTTTTCAGACGTTTGGCCACGGCTTTGGCTTGCTTGTTGGTAGCCATTTTAAAAAATAAAAGGTAGGTAGCCGCTAAAGAAGGAACCGTTGTTACTTGGCTGGTTTTAAAATCATAATCTAAAAAGTACTTGTCTTTTTTACTCCAGCAATAGTTTATTAGTGCCTTCTTCCTCTTATTGGCTTGCTGATTGTAATAGTTTTCTTTTGAAGTATCATGGTTCAGAATGGCAACTTCGGCCAGCGTAAGTTCTAAATGATACAGCAGCGCGTTTAAATCAACGGGAATAATATCGGTGGTATGAATGGTTTTTAAAGTTTTTCCATCGGCAAACCAACGACTCGTAAAATCCCAACCCGATTCGGCGGCAGCCCGCAAATGCCGGTACACCTCTTCTTTATTCCGGCCGGTTTCCTGAGCTAGCTTTACGTCTTCTTTGTAGGCTTCGGGCCGCGGCTCCGGAAAATTATCGTAGTACCGGTTTAAAATGCTACCATCCGGTAAGCGCACCACTCGCAGGTTTACCGGGTTTGTTTCGGTAAGCTCGGCAGTTCCTTTCATCCAGAATTCATATTCTTTTTGCAAAGCGGGCCCGTATTTCTTTAAAACTTGCTGGCCTTTTATGTCGCGTAAAATTTTCACCATTAACGCGTAAAAAGGAGGTTGCGAGCGGCCGGTATAATAGCTGCGGTTACCATTTGGTATAAAGCCTACGGTATCGATTAAAAAAGTAAAATTATCGACCATGTTCTGAATTAGCTGCGTTTGACCGGCTGCTTGCAAACCCAACATGGTAAAATAACTATCCCAGTAATAAATTTCGCGAAAACGGCCGCCCGGCACCACGTACGAATGTGGCAACGGAATTAAGGACGAAGTTTCCGGAATGGGTTGCCGGGTTAAAACCGGCCAAAGCGTATTTATATGCTGGCTTACCGGTTGAGCCGTGTCGGATTTAAAATTCGTGGCTGGCTCAGGTGGCAGTTTAAAATGCTGCAGCACGAAAGCTTTTAAATTAAAATCAGCTTTGTTCTTTTCCGTTTGGTAAGCTTGTAAAATAGTTTCCGGCGAAGAAAGCGGAATACAATCCGGAAAGGTTTTAGAATCGGGAAACACGGCCTGCATCTGCACGTCTTTAAAAAGCTCACCTAAAGCTACTTCGGGCCTTACCTGTGCTTGGATGGGCAACTGGCTCCCCAGAACGAACCAGATTAGAACAAAAACTGGAACCTTTTGGGCAAAGAGGCGCTTTCCTGAAAAATTTACAAAGGATAAATAAACGGATGTCAGCATGGATTACCGGAGTTTAAATTTCGACATTGTAACTAAGAATAAATCATTAACAAGTCTTACCGGAAAAAGCTTATTACGTTTTACATTTTTCATTATTTATTTACCCGTTTTAGTTGCAATCCAATCTGTATGCCTTTCGTTAAAATAAGAAAAGGCGTTTTTTCTCTATCTTCGCACGCTGTAACCCTAACATTTTACCTGTATGCCGACTGCCCCTGTTGAAGTATATAAACCCGTTAATCCCCTCCGGATTGTAACCGCCGCTTCGCTTTTCGACGGGCACGATGCCGCCATTAACATTATGCGCCGCATTTTGCAGGCTTCCGGTGCCGAGGTTATTCATTTAGGCCATAACCGGTCAGTGCAGGAAATAGTGGATTGCGCGATACAGGAAGATGCTCAGGCCATTGCCATTACGTCGTACCAGGGCGGCCATTTGGAGTACTTTAAGTATATGTATGATTTATTACAAGAGCTCGGCTGCGGACATATTAAAATATTCGGCGGCGGGGGTGGCGTAATTCTGCCTCAGGAAATAGAAGAACTGCACCAATACGGCATTACCCGCATTTACTCTCCCGACGATGGCCGTGCCATGGGTTTACAAGGCATGATCAACGATTTACTGCAACAATGCGATTTCCCGACGGGTAAAAACCTGAACGGCGAAGTAAATTATTTAAAAAAGAAAGACGCCAAGTCTATTGCCCGTCTAATTTCAGCCGCAGAAAATTACCCCGCTGAGTTTGAAAAATTCAGAGCTGATTTATTCTCCCATTCTGAGAACCAAACAACGAACAACGAACAACAAATAACTCCGGTTTTAGGAATTACCGGCACCGGCGGAGCGGGCAAATCGAGTTTAGTAGACGAGTTAGTCCGGCGGTTTTTACAGGATTCTCCGGCAGCCAGTGTAGCCATTATCTCGGTTGACCCTAGTAAACGCAAAACTGGCGGGGCTTTACTCGGCGACCGCATCCGAATGAATGCCATTAGCAACGACCGGGTGTACATGCGCTCGCTAGCTACCCGCCAAAGCAATTTAGCTTTAAGCAAACACGTGCAAGATGCGGTAGACATCGTAAAAACTGCTCAGTTTAATTTAATTATTCTGGAAACATCCGGCATTGGGCAATCTGATACCGAAATTGTGGAGCACTCGGATGTGAGTTTGTACGTAATGACGCCGGAATACGGGGCCGCTACCCAGCTCGAAAAAATTGACATGCTCGATTTTGCCGATGTAATTGCCCTTAACAAATTTGATAAACGCGGCGCCCAGGATGCTTTGCGCGATGTAAAAAAACAATACAAACGCAACCATCAACTCTGGGAAACACATGATGAAGGATTACCGGTATTTGGCACCATCGCCTCTCAGTTTAACGATCCGGGTATGAACCAACTCTACTGGGCCGTTATGAGAAAAATTGCGCAAAAATCCGGATTAAACTTTCAGACGAATGCACTTATAACTGCCGAACAGTCCGAAAAAATTTACATTATTCCGCCGAGCCGCACGCGCTACTTATCTGAAATTTCGGAAACGAACCGGCAATACGATAAATGGGTAAATACCCAAGCCGAAATCGCGCAAAAGTTATTCGGTTTAAAAAAATCAGTAGCGGCGGTTCAGGATTTATCGTTAAACGATAAAGAAAATTTAAAAAATCAATTAAATCAGGCCTATACCGAACTGGAACACCAACTTGATGTCAATAACCGGAAGCTGCTGGAAAATTGGGAAAACCGGAGGCAAGCATATCAGGAGGAATACTTTATTTTTAAAGTCCGAGATAAGGAAGTTAAAATAAAAACCCATAACACCAGTTTATCACAACTCGAAATTCCTAAAATTTCCTTGCCCCGCTACGAAGCCTGGGGTGATTTACTGCGTTGGAATTTGCAGGAAAATGTACCGGGTGAGTTTCCGTACACGGCTGGCGTATTTCCGTTTAAACGCGAAGGCGAAGACCCGACTCGCATGTTTGCCGGCGAAGGCGGCCCCGAGCGAACCAACCGACGCTTCCACTACGTAAGTTTGGGTTTACCGGCCAAGCGTTTATCAACGGCGTTTGACTCGGTTACCCTCTACGGCGAAGACCCAGCTATTCGGCCTGATATTTACGGCAAAATAGGAAACTCCGGCGTGAGCACTTGCTGCCTTGACGATGCTAAAAAACTGTACTCCGGTTTTAACCTGGCCGATCCGAAAACGTCAGTTTCCATGACCATTAACGGTCCGGCGGCAATACTTACGGCTTTTTTCCTGAATGCCGCCATCGACCAGCAATGCGAACTTTATATCAAACAAAATAATCTGGAAGAAGAGGTTAACCAGAAAATTGACCAAATTTTTAAAAATAAAGACCAAACCCGACCACACTACCAAGGCGATTTACCAACCGGCAACGATGGTTTAGGCTTAATGCTGCTGGGAGTAACCGGCGACCAGGTATTACCTCCGGAAATTTACCAAAAAATTAAAGAGCGAACTTTGGCGGCGGTGCGCGGTACCGTGCAAGCCGATATTTTAAAAGAAGACCAGGCGCAAAATACTTGTATTTTTAGTACGGAGTTTTCTCTACGTTTAATGGGAGATGTGCAGGAATACTTTATTCAAAACAACGTCCGCAACTTTTACTCGGTATCTATTTCGGGTTACCATATTGCCGAAGCAGGCGCTAATCCTATTTCGCAGTTGGCTTTTACCTTAGCCAACGGCTTTACTTACGTAGAATATTACGTGAGCCGCGGCATGGACATCAACGCTTTTGCTCCTAACCTCAGCTTTTTCTTCTCCAACGGCATCGACCCGGAATATGCCGTAATTGGCCGGGTGGCTCGTCGTATTTGGGCCAAAGCCATGAAGTTGAAATACGGCGCTAATGCCCGTTCCCAAATGCTCAAGTACCACATTCAAACCTCCGGCCGCTCCTTACACGCGCAGGAAATAGATTTTAACGACATCCGCACCACCTTACAAGCACTATACGCCATTTACGATAACTGTAACTCGTTGCACACTAATGCCTACGACGAGGCCATAACTACTCCTACCGAAGAAAGTGTACGTCGAGCCATGGCCATACAATTAATCATAAACCGGGAGTTAGGTTTGGCTAAAAACGAAAACCCGTTGCAAGGCTCCTTTATCATAGAAGAGCTGACTGATTTAGTAGAAGAAGCCGTACTGCTCGAATTTGACCGCATTACCGAGCGCGGCGGTGTGTTAGGCGCTATGGAAACCATGTACCAGCGCGGTAAAATTCAGGAAGAAAGTTTGTACTACGAAACCCTGAAACACACCGGCGAATATCCCATTGTGGGAGTAAATACTTTTTTAAGCAGCAAAGGCTCCCCCACCATAATTCCTTCGCAAGTAATCCGGGCCACGGAAGAAGAAAAGCAATACCAGATAAAAATGCTGGAATTGCTACACCAACGCAACGCTGGAATAGCCGAAGAAAAGTTAAAACGCGTACAAGAAATAGCCGTGCAACAGCAAAATATTTTTGCAGAACTAATGGAAACCGTTAAGTATTGTTCCTTAGGCCAAATTACCCATGCTTTGTTCAGCGTGGGAGGGCAATACCGCCGAAACATGTAATATTAAGCTACTTTTATATTTTAAAATTTTTAAAAATTTGCACCCCGAAATCCGCCAAAGGTTGTTAATAATTTAATAATGTTGAGCCAAAACTAAATTCCTTGATTTTTCGTTAATATTATAGAAATTTAATTTTTGCTGTAATATGAAAACAATTACCATTACATCCTTATTGATTATAGGCACCTTGGGTTTGGTTATTAAATCTTTAATTGATGCCGAGGATATTCATATTAATCTAACGGATGAGGACTATCATCTTTATCTTTAAGAGAGATTAATACTTTTTACTTATGTTTACCCTGGTTATTTTTTTGCAGAGTAACCAAGCTGTTATTGTATCCCCTAAAAATTACGTAAACTTCTTACTTGATCATAAAAAAAGCCTCTTAAAAGAGGCTTTTCTATTAATAGGGTAGGTATTTCTGCCTTTATTTACTTAATGCTTTTTCCGCTTTGCGAGCTTGTTTATCAGCTTTCTTACGGGCCTTAGCAGCTTTTTTCTCCGCATTTTCTGCTTTTCTAGCAGCTCTTGCTTCCCGTTTTGTTGCTTTTTCTTGCTGGCGGGCTAATTTTTGCTCTTTACGGGCAGCCTTTTCTTGTTTACGGGCAGCCTTCGCGTTCATCTTGGCTTCTTTGGCTACCGCCGAAGCATCGTCTTCGTATCTGTCAGCATCTTTTGCTTTGCTTTTGGTTGCATTGCTATATTCTTTGGTATCCCGTAAACGGTCCATATTTTGCTGTTGCGCATTCCGCAAGGAATCTACATTTGTGTTGGTAGTTGTTTGTGCGTGAGATACTTGATTTAAGAATAAACAGGCGCTTACAACTAATGTTATAATAATTCTAGATTTCATGGATTTTGGTTTTTTTTCTTCTAACGAATTTTAAAAAGATTAGGCTATCTTCAGGAATAATATTTTAAATGAACCGGCCTCAGAACTTGGTACAAAATCCATACTGAAAGGCTTAGTACATTTTAAATAAAGCTACCAACCTTTTTTTATTAAAAGTTTCTGTATCAATCACCTTTATTCTGCCAAGATGTAATAAATAAGATTTAGTAAATTTATGCGCCTGGATGAAGTGTAGAATACCTAAAAAGTAGTCCAATTTAGGTGAGCAATTTTACTAAAAGCAAAACCGGCAGTCAGATAAATCTGACTGCCGGTTTTAAGTAAATATTTACTTTATTATTGCGCTTGCCAGGCCAGCATTCCACCCAGTAAGTTTCTTACGTTTGGGTAACCTTGTTGTAATAAATAAGCCTTTGCGTTGCCGGAACGGGCACCAGAGCGGCAATGTAAAATTATTTCTTCGTTTTTGTGGGCTTCCAGTTCATCTAAACGCTGGGGCAGGCTGCCCAACGGAATATTTAAAGCACCAATATTAAATTCATCGTATTCGTGCGGTTCTCTTACATCCACGATAAAAGGCTTTTCGCCGGCAGCTAAGCGCTGTTTTAGTTCATTGGTGGTAATATCTTCCATAATTTTTAATGGTTTAAGCTGATTTTTTTAATTACGATTCCTTTTTTGGTTTGGCAATGTATAAAATATAAGCCATTCGCTAAAGCCAACAAATTTACTCGGGTTACATCACGATTCTTTGCCTCCCCTTTTAAAATTAGTTTTCCGGTTGCATCTGTAACTCGCCAATTCGAAATGGGGCCTTTTAAAGTAACCTGCCCCGTGCTGGGGTTCGGAAAAGCTTGTACCAGATTTTGATCCGGCAAAATATCTTTACTCCCCGTTACCCGATCCATTATTGGGCGAATCAGAAGCGCACCGCGTTCACCGTTAAAATCTTCCCACTGAGTACCATTGTTGTATTTAATTTTACCAGCAGCACTTTCGTTTAAATCAAACCCGAAATTAACAAAATCTGCTACCGATGGACTTAAGCTCCAGCCAATGAAAAAAGTACCATTTACCGGTACCGAGGCGGGAAAAATAATATCATAAAACTGATTTAGTGTTTCTACGGCCGGTATGGTAAAGCCTTGCTGAACTTTGGCGGTGGTAGCCGGGTTACCATCCTCGGCATCCCACACCCGGAAATTAATTAAATGCTTGGCTACGTTGGTTTTAGTCAAATACACCCGTATGCCTTTCACCTGATCGGGCACGTTGGTTTCAAAAGCGTAAGCCCCTTGTCTTTGACCGGTTTTATCTAAGCTAAAATTGCTTTCGGCGGTACCATCGTCGTAGGCGTAATAATCTTTGAATTCAGTGATCCGGGAAATGGTATCGTTCTGCCGGGTGCGGTCAAAAGTTTCGCGGGAATTTAAAAACAAGGCACTCTTCACCGTAAAATCGTTGCCCAGAGCAGAAGTAGATCCCAATACAGGCTGTCCATTAACCAGGTATTGCTGAGCCAGCGGTTCAATGGCAGCATTTCCTCGTAAAAAAGTATCTGCCGGTTGAGCGGTACTTATTACTTGGGTATATCCCCGCCAGGTAATGGGAGCAAACCGATTATTTAAGTTATTAATAGTAGTAAAAGTTGAATCGTTTAACTCAGTTAGTGGATTTGCTAAAAATTGCCAGGCTGGCATGGCCATATACCGGTTCAATAAAGAATTTAAACGCTGACTTACGGCTACATCTTCCAGGAGGCGTTTTTCGGGATTGACTTTTTTATTTAGATAAACATAATCCAGGTTCCAGGCATCGCCGGTACCTTTTAAAACGCCCGAATTGCGAAAACGAAATTGAAACCCATTGTAAAAATAAAGCGCATCGGCAGCATTTAGAATTTGGATATCTTCGCGCTTGAATTCGGTAGCCTGGTTTTGTCCTTCTTGCCGCCAAACTTCCCGCCAAATACCGTTCACATCTTTAAATTCCACTGCCAAAAATACCGGGCGGGTAGCAGAATAGGTATCCGGCGAACCAGCCAAGCCACCCGCTTGCCAGTAAAAACTTAGGTAAACCGAATCTGCCACTGGGTTATAATTTTGCAAATTCAGCGGTTTGGAAGTAAGCGTATCGGAATAGCCGTACGAGGTAAGCGCGTTATAAGGCAAGCCATTGGCCCGGATTCCTTCTAATGTTACTACTCCTGCAGAAGGAGGTCTAACACCAAACTGATTATTAACGAAAGCGCCGCCGCCTGACTGCCAATAAAGCGGATTGCCTGGACCAGAAACCTGGTTCGCAAAATCATCAAAAAAAGGTAACTGTAATGTATCGCCTACCGCATTTAAACGAGCCGCCTGATACCGGTTAGTAGCGGCCGGCATTGGATACGATTCAAGAGGCGTAACAAATTGCGCGTGCCCGGTAAGTAAGCTAAAATAAAAAAATAACCCGGCAAGAAAACGTTTCATCATATCGTTAACTGGTGCTACTATAAATTTTAGCCGTTTAACCGCCGTACAAAAACAGCTAAGACATCGGCAATAGTTTTAAATAATTTACGACTTAAAGCCACTAACGTTTAAGAGAATGCTGCTACTTACTTCAGGAATACTCAGTGCTACTCCACTGCTTTAACCGGTTCCGGACCAGCTACCCATAAGTCTACCAACTCTCCTACCCGAATCATGGCACCAGAGCTAGCATTAGGCCTTTGGCGCAAAACAGTGCCATCGGCTTCGCCGTTAGGTGCTGCCTGGTACGTAATGCTGCCTACCTGCAGATTCTGACCAACCAATAAAACGGTGGCTTCATCAATAGGCATACCTATTACTTTAGGAACTTCAAATTCATCGTTACCAATTCCATTTCCAACCACCAGGTCAATTACCGATCCTTTTGCAATGGGTGCCCCTGGAGCAATTTCTTTACCTTGGTACAATTGTTTTAAAACAGCGTTTTCTTGTAAATCCGGCACAAAACGTACTTCTCCTACTTGCAAATCGTAGCTCTTTAAAATTAACTGGGCATTTTTTACCGAGCCGTCCAATAATTTGGGCATTTTAATTTTGGGCGGTGTTTTCATGTTATAGGAAATGTAAATCTTACGGTCTTCTTTCACTTTAGAACCAGGCGTTGGATCTTGGGTTAAAACCTCAAACGGCTTTTTACTGGTACTGTAGCTGGAATCGCTCACGAAAAAACGCAGGTTATTATCATCCAGAAAACTTTCTACTTCATCCAGGCGCATACCGGTAATTTTAGGTACCGTAATGGTTTGCCCGTGATTGGTAGTAGAAGGCAGATACACGAAAAAGAAGACAAATAACATTAAAGCAACAATCATTGCAATAATGATTAAGTGCTTGATAAGACCAATAGGCGAATTCGCTTTAAAAAAATTACTCATGCAAAAATCTGTTTTTCGTTTATTGGCTTTGGTTAAACATTTAAACGAAATAAATCTATGGGATAGTGTTATTTAAATTTTTTAGTAAAAATGATTACCAGAAGATTTACCTTAATCGGCCGTTACTTTTTTCTGGTTGCGCTCCATCCCGAAAGTTAAAATCCGGTCGATAAAATCGTAAGGCTTGTAACCATTGATTGCCGTTTGATGGAAAATACAGGTGGCTGGTGTCATTCCAGGTAAGGAGTTCACCTCAATTATTATGGTTTCTACCTCTTCTTTTTCTTTTATGCGCACAAATGCATCAATCCGGGCGTAGCCTTCAATACTTAAAACTTCAGCTACTTTCTTTAAATCGGCTTTTACTTTATCCGAAATTTTTTGCCGCAGTTTTGGTTCCGGAGCATAACGGGCCGGGGTTATATTTTGGCCTTCGCCGGCTAAAAACTTTTCTTCTAAAGATAAAACTTCCCCTTCGGCCAGCGCCTCTGATGCTTCGAACACTTCGTATTCTACTTTGCCATCCAGAGAATAACGGGTAAGCAAACCACCCGTAACTTCTAAAAAGTGTGAGCTATCTTCTTTCGAAATCAGATTTTCTACCAGAAAAGCTTCTTTCTGCGGAAATTCTTCTTTAAAACCTAGTGCTAGAACGGTGGCTGGTTTTTCTGTTAAATCCTCGGTTTCCCGGAAAATAAGCTCTGAAAAAGCTTCCAGTTCGTTCCGGTTTTTAATTTTCTTCACCGCCGAAGAACAGCCATCATCCGCCGGTTTGGCAATAAACGGATAACTAAAAGCATCTTCAACTTTCTGAAAAAACCTTTCTTTATTTGCCTGCCAGTCTTGTTTATACGCCATTAAATGGTCGGCTACTTTAATACCGTGCTGTCGCAGAATTTCATTGGTTTCGTATTTATTAATAGTTATCCGCGACGAATCAATTCCGGAGCCATTGTACGGAATACCGTATTTCTCCAGTTCAGTTTGTAAAGCGCCATCTTCGCCGGGACGGCCGTGCAAGGCAATAAATACCGCATCAACCAGACTTTTCAGTTGTTCATAGTCAATCTGCTGCGGTTCATGTACCATTTTTCCGGCGTATTTTTCGGTAATCGGGCTGGCGTCTTGCCGGATTTGTTCCAGAACCGGGTGGTGCAAATGACCTTCTTCCGCGTGGGTAATTTTTTCTTTTATGTCGTCGGCGTTGTCCTTCAACATAATATTTATAGGTATTACATACAAACGATGTTTCTCGGCCGAGCCGGTCAGGAAAATGGGTACAGGCTGGTATTTTACCGAAGAGGCAAGTTTTTCGAAAATGTTCCGGCCACTTTCCACGGAGATATGCCGCTCCGAGGAATAACCGCCCATAATAACACCAACTTTTATTTTTTCCTGGTTAGCTGTTTTCTCGTTTTGAATAGCCGCATCTAACTCGTGCAATTGTTTTAGTAAATGTGCAGTATCTTTCCCGGATTTTAAACGCTCTACCAGTGAAGTCCGGATAATATAGGTTAAAAACTGTGATGGATTTAAGCCAATTTCGGCGGCCTGGTGGAAGAAGAACGACGAAGGCAACATGCCCGAAGTAGTATTAGGGTCGTTTAAGAACACCTGACCATCATCAGTAATAAAACCATCTAAACGCGCATACACGTTAAATCCAATGGACTTAAATAAACGGCTACACTCCTGCCGGATGTGTTGGATTTGCTCATCGGGCAAGTTTATCGGGGTAATTTTACGGCTTAAACCTGGCAAGTATTTACTGCGGTAATCAAACACTTCGCCTCCCTTAATAATTTCGGTGGGCGGCAAAGCCAGCGGGTTCCCGTGCGGGTCCTGAATAACTATACAAGAAAACTCTTTTCCCTGAATAAAGGATTCTAGCAGCACATATGGTTCACTTTCTACGTTAGTCAAGGTAATTTCTTCCCGGGTATTATCGGCAAAAATTCCTTCCAAAACTTCCAATAGTTGCTCCGGATGATGAATAATCACACCGTTTTCGGTGCGTACCGGTAAGCCAATTCCTTCCCGGATGTCGGTTAGTTGCTTTACAAAGTTTAGTTTGGCTTCCGCCGAATATCCTTGCCAGGTAGTTTTATAAATGGTTTTCGCAAAAAAGCTGCGAGCTAGGGCCTCCTCAAACGCCTTGAAATCGGTAGTTTTAATAATGGAAACCCCAATCGAAGAACCCTGGTGCGGCGCTTTAATTACCAGTGGCAAATCTAAATCGCGGGTAAGTTGTTCAAAAATAAGGGGTCTTTGACTGGTATTTGCCCATTCTTCGGCTTGCACAATGCGGTAACGGGGCACCGGAAAGCCGTGGCTATGCATGTAATCTTTTTGCAGAATTTTATCAATTCCAATAGCCGAGGGTAAAATGCCGGAACCAGAATAAGGTATGCGGTACCATTCCAACAAGCCTTGTATGCTGCCGTCTTCGCCGTAAGGCCCGTGTAAAGCCAGAAAAGCAAAACCAAAATAATCTTTAAACTGGTGGGGCAAAATGCGCTTACCTACTTTGCTGATTATGCTATCCTGCTCTTCGGTACTTAATTCGCCTAGCGATTCAATGTAAATCTGGAGTTGATGCAAAGATTGCGGTAAAACTTCTATGGGCGGGTAAAAATCGCGAATGGTACCTTTGTAAATATAATGCCAATCGAGCAAAATAAAATTCCCCAGGCTATCTACAAAAACAGGTACTGCCTCAAAAAAGGACTTATCTAAATTATCGTAAACGGTACGACCACCCGCAAAGGAAATTTCCCGTTCGCGCGAAGGTCCGCCAAAAATTATCCCTATTTTCATCCGTGCAAAGATATTCTAAAATTGTGGAAAATGGTATTGCGGATTTTCGCAGATTTCACGGATTCCGCGAATTAGATTGTTTGAATCGTAGGTTAAAAGGATTATACAGTTTTAGCAGATTATGGTTTGTAAAAATGCCGGATGCCAACCGATAACTATGATTACTCCTTTTTTATGAATAGTAGGTATAGTAAAGAATAAAAGATTGAACAAACATATTATTTATCGGCTTTAAAGCAAATTTTCCCCCAATGCCGAAGAGGAGGAGTAGAAATGGTTAATTTTTCAATAATAATCCATTCTATTGTCGCTATAAAGATATAATATGGGAAATCCGTGTAAATTGTTTAATCCGCGATTCAGACAGTTTCGTTCCAGATTCTTTTGTAATCCCTAAAATAATATAACTTTGCCCGGCTAATTTGTTACAAGTTTCCGGTTGCTGGTTGCAAGTTGATAAAGAAAAAGGTTGTGAAGTTGAAAGATTGCGCATTTCTGAATAATAACTCTCTATCTTTTCAACCATTCAACCATCTGGCAGTATAACAATCCAATTGTTCAACTATAAAACAATTCAGTAATATAAACATGGTCTCTGGACTATGGACTAAACTAAAACAACTATGAAAACAGTAGACGATTATAATTTCGGTGGCAAACGGGCCTTGGTCCGGGTAGATTTTAACGTACCCCTTAACGAGGAATTTCAGATAACCGACGACACACGTATTCGCGCAGCTGTTCCTACTATTCAGAAAATTCTAAAAGATGGCGGGTCGGCTATTTTAATGTCGCATTTGGGGCGGCCTAAAGGCGGTCTTTCCGATAAATATTCCTTGCGTCACATTGTTGGGGCTTTGTCTCAGGCCTTTGGTACCGATGTAAAATTTGCTTCGGATTGCATTGGTCAAGAAGCCACTGATCTGGCGCAAAACCTACAGCCCGGTGAAATTTTATTACTCGAAAACCTGCGTTTTTACCCCGAAGAAGAAAAAGGAGATAAAGCCTTTTCCGAAAAATTAAGTAAACTCGGCGATGTGTACGTAAACGATGCCTTTGGTACCGCCCACCGTGCCCATGCTTCTACTGCGGTTATTGCCCAATACTTCCCGGCTGATGCAAAAATGACCGGCTACGTTATGCAGGCCGAGCTTGAAAATGCGAAAAAGGTACTGGAAAATCCGGAACGTCCGTTTACCGCTATTATGGGAGGAGCCAAAATCTCCGACAAAATTTTGATAATTGAGCAGTTGCTGGATAAAGTAGATAACCTGATTATTGGCGGCGGTATGAGTTATACTTTTGCCAAAGCCCAGGGTGGTACCGTAGGCGATTCTTTATTAGAAGCCGACAAGCTGGACTTAGTGCTGAGCCTGATGGACAAAGCCAAAGAAAAAGGAGTAAAACTGTACTTACCCGCAGACACGGTTATTGCCGATAAATTTGCTAACGACGCTACCTCAGAAGTGGTAAGCAGCGGCACCATTCCAGACAACTGGATGGGTTTAGACATTGGACCAGAAACCCGGGCTAAATTTGGTGAAGTAGTTCGTAATTCCCGCACCATTCTCTGGAATGGTCCAATGGGCGTTTTTGAGATGCCGAACTTTGCCGTGGGTACCACTACTATTGCCGAAGCCGTAGTAGCCGCTACCCGCAACGGTGCCTTCTCGCTTATTGGCGGTGGTGATTCGGCGGCCGCTATCAACCAGGCCGGTTACGGCAACGATGTATCTTACGTTTCTACCGGTGGTGGCGCCCTGCTCGAGTACATGGAAGGTAAAACCCTACCCGGCGTAGCTGCATTAGAAGCTTAAAATTTTAAAATTATTTACTTTAAAACACCCTGGTTGATAACAGCCGGGGTGTTTTTGTTTATACGCAAGTAAGAAATTACCTACCTAAAAGGCAGTTAATCAATCTTACTATTAACTACTATTTAATTACGTTTATAAAGTTATATTAAGGGATATGTACGTAATGGTGGCGTATACACAATAGTTACCTCTTTTATTAAATGATATTTAAATTTTCAAAAATTATTTTCCCAACGCTTTTAAGCTTTTTTGTTTTAGGTTGGCTAATAAAATTAGAAGATTTATATCACAACTATTTATTTCAAGCTACCGCTGTGATTTCTTTCTGGAATAAAATTACTAGCCAAAACCTATTTTTTAGGCCTGGGCTTTGAAAATATATTTTGGTTATTCTCCTATTTTTGGTATTTGTTCCTCTGTTAATAAGCAGTGTCGATGATAGACCACAGAAGGAATCTTTTAAGGCTTCTTTTTTAATGCTAGCAATGTTTATAGCTTATTGGTTAACTAATTTATTTGCTCTTGCTTTAATTGAAAAGATAAAATATATCCGTAATTAAACATAAAGTAAAATTACACATGCCATAGTCGCCACAGGTTGTTTACCACTGGCAGCATCCAAAAAAAAATGAAACATCTGGATTACCTTTTAGGTAACAAATAGAAGAACACTGGAAATAAAGTACTTAGCAACTTTCCATTGGTCTGGCATTGTATTTTGTTAATTATGGAAGTAACCCTTCCGCCAAAAATTATTTAAAAACGCCAAAATTATTTGTTATGAAAGTATCTGCTGCATTAGCCGGAGGGTTAGCTGGAACCCTGACGGTGGCTTCCCTCCATCAAGCCTTAAGAAGAGTCACCCCCGATGCACCCAGCATGGACATACTCGATATGGAGTTGATACGAAGAGGATTAAAAAGCATTAATAAAGAAGTACCCTCTGAGGACCAGCTACAGCGATGGGCAGTAGGCGGGGAGCTTTTCTGTGATACCGCCTATTACGGTCTGGCAGGAATGGGAAATACAAAAGGTATATGGCTCCGGGGAGTATTATTAGGATTAATAGCTGGAGTATCGGCGGTTGTTTTACCCAAGCCACTCGGCCTTCCGGAAGAACCAAGCAATAAAACGGTAGCTACTCAACTAATGACCATTGGATTATACTTAACGGGCGGACTAGCGGCAGCTGCAATAACGCAACTAATAATAAATACTCAAACGAATGCCGAAAATGCATAAGCGGTTTTCTCTTAGGTAAACCAGATAGTCACGTAAATAAAATTAAATTTTCGAAAGCAGAATTTTAGAAAATTTAAATGGCTGATTATCTTTAATCAGCCACAAAATGGCATACAGTTGAACGGAGAATTTCTTACCTCCGTAAAGCTGTTTTACGGTATGAGCCAAACCCTACAGTATACTCATATACAATTGGTCAATAAAGTATTTGAATACTTAGAATGAGAATAGAGAGAATTTTATTGATTTTAGTTTTTTGTGGATTTACCGCTTGTAAACATCAGCTAGTTAATAAAAGAACCGAGTTTTTCCCGAAAGCAGAATTAAAAGTTAAGGACTTGCCGAAGAAAGAAAATACCTGGGTGTTCTTTCTGGCGGGGCAATCTAACATGGCTGGCCGGGGACAAGTGGAACCTGCTGACACTATTCCGAATGATAGAATATTTACCATCAATCAAAAAGGCGAAGTAATTACAGCTAAAGAGCCTTTACACTTTTACGAACCTAATAATACCGGATTAGGCAGTGGGCTTTCCTTCGCGAAAACCTTGATTAAACAAGTACCCAATGGCGTTTCTATTTTACTTATTCCTACGGCGGTTGGGGGCAGTTTTATTAGCCAATGGCTGGGCGATTCTACGCACCGCAACGTAAAACTCCTTACCAATTTTAAAGAAAAAGCCGCTATCGGGAAAAGTTTAGGCCAGGTAAAAGCTATTTTGTGGCACCAAGGCGAAAGCGATGCCAATCCTACCGACATTCCACTCTACAAAGTCCGTTTAACGAATCTGTTTACTCATTTTAGGGAGATTATGGAGGATAAAAATTTACCTATTATCCTCGGTGAGTTGGGTACTTTCTCGAAAGATAAAGATGAATGGATGCAGATAAACGAGCAAATTAAGCAGTATTCTTCTACCGACCCCAATACCACCGTAGTAAGCACTTCCGATCTAAACCATAAAGGAGATAACATCCATTTTGATTCGGAAGGGCTTCGATTAATGGGGCAAAGGTACGCGCAGGGCTATATGCTGCTTCAAAAACAAGTAGCGCATTAATCCGGTTTACTTAAACTTTAGAAAACAAACGTACAAAGCCCGAAATCTTAGTGTGTCCATGAAAGCAGTAGTTTTAAAAAGCTTTGGTTCCATCGACAATTTTGCTTTAACGGAAGTAGAGAATCCCAATGTAGCAGCAAATGAAGTTCTGGTAAAAATTAAGGCTACGGCATTTAACCCCATAGATTATCAAATGCGGCAAGGCTCCTCGGAAAGCAAGCTGTTAAAATCTTTTATACTAGGCCGGGAGCTTTCGGGGGTTATTTTAGAAGTGGGGCATAACGTTACCGGCTTTGCCACTGGCGATGAAATAACGGCTTACGTAGGCAGTTTAGCATCTAATGGTACTTACGCGGAGTTAATTAGTATTCCTCAGCAATTAATAGCTAAAAAACCTTCTGTTCTTTCCCACGCCCAAGCGGCGGCTTTACCCTTGGTTGGTCTTACTGCCTTGCAATGCTTTGAACGCTTAACTTTACCTCTGGAGGCAACAATATTTATGAGTGGCGGAGCAGGCGGCGTAGGCACTATTCTTATTCAATTACTTTTAACCCGAGGATACCAGAAATTAATAACAACTGCCGGCAATACCGAAAGTCAAAACCATCTTCTTTCGCTAGGTTTGCCCTCGAAGCACATTATTGATTACCATGAAAATGATTATTTAGCTAAAATCAAAGACCAGGTTCCTAGAGGTACTTATGATGGCTGCATTGATTTAGTAGGAGGTTACATGGCAGAAGTTTGCGCGGAGTTGATAAAAATACACGGAGTTTATGTAGATGTTACTTTTTTAACCACTATTAAAGCCCGGGAAGTTTTATTTAATAAAGCTACTACTATATTAAATGTAGCCAATTATGCTTACACCCTAAGCGGTAATATCGCCGACACAAGCCTTTACGGTAAAAACCTAACCACACTTTTTCAGAAAGTTGAATCCCGTATTATTTTACCCGCTGAAGTAGAAATCATCGGAAATTTAAACGTGGAAACAGTGCAGTTAGCTCACCAAAAACTAGAAACTAACCAAACTAAAGGCAAAAAATTGGTTATGCTGATAGAATAAATTTACTAAATAATCGTCCTATTTGGCTAAAAAAGCTTCTTATAAATCGGTTGATTATTCATTTAATACTTTCAGTGAGGCAAAATAAAAGATAACTCCTTAAGTTTGTCCGGCACCTAACTATCCTAAACCAGAAAAAACTACTATGAAAGTGGTAATCGAAGAGTACCAATCCGATTGGCCGAATATATTTTTGAATGAAAAAGGTACAATTGCGAAAACTCTTCAATCTCTTAACCCCACCATAGAACACATTGGCAGTACTGCTGTTCCAGGTTTAGAAGCTAAGCCCATTATCGATATTTTAGTAGGGTTAAATTATTCTGAAGATCTAAATAAAACTATTCTACCCTTACAAAACGAAGGCTACACCTACGTAAAGAAATACGAACCCCAATGGCCTACTCGCAGATTCTTCATAAGGTTGAATCCATCTACATTAACTATTCCGTCCATTATAGATAGCCAGGATTCATATATAATTGGGAAAGATTTTATTTCCTCAGTTCATGTGCACATTATCGTAAAAAACACCGAAGACTGGCATCGGCACCTGGTTTTTAGAGATTTTTTACGCGCGCATTCTTCCGTTAGCGAAAATTATGGAAAGTTGAAAAAACAATTGTCGGCGCTGGAATTTACCGATATGACCGAATACAACGAAGCCAAAAACAGTTTTGTGAAGCAAACTGAACAAATTGCTCTGGAATGGTATTGGCAAAATAAAACGAAAAACAATCATTTTTCTTTCCTCGCAGCTAAGGGGCTATCCACTCATTCGTAAATGTATTATTACCCCATTAAATTATCAATCTTCTAAAACTAAACTGCTATTTTTACTTTCATTAATTATTCTGTTTTACCTGTAAAATAAAATTCGATGTACGTACCAAAGTTAAATGCGATGACCAATGAAGAGGAGATGCTTAACTTCATGAAGACGTATAGCTTTGCTACTATTGTAACCGTAAAAAACAACTTTCAAACGGCTACGCATCTTCCCTTTAATATTCATAAAAGAGCCGATAAGCTAATTCTGACTTCCCACTTTGCGAAAGCGAATCCGCAATGGCAGGAAATAACCAACAATAAGGTTTTAGTAATTTTTAACGAGCCGCACGCGTATATTTCTCCGAAGCATTACGAGAAAGAGTTAAACGTGCCAACCTGGAATTATCTGGCCGTTCATGCCTACGGTTCCGGCAGAATTATTTCAGAAAACGAAAAAGCAATGGAAGTGCTGGAAAGCATGATTAACACTTTCGAGGCAGATTATTTACAACAATGGCAAAACTTTCCGGACGAATTTAAATATAAAATGCTCCAGGGAATTGTGGCTTTTGAAGTTGAAATAACGGAGATACAGGCAAAGAAAAAGTTAAGTCAGAATAAAACCGAATTAGAGAAACGACGAATTATAGCCGCCCTGGAAAAAAGTAAATATTCGACCGAAAAGGAGCTTAGCAGTTTTATGAAATTAGAAAGTTATACCCAATAGTAAGCAGTAGTTGCTATAACAGACTTTGAGGTTGTTCTTTGGAGCCTGTTCAAGCCTCCATGCTCCGGTGCTAACTTATTAGAACGGTAACCAGTTTGCCTCCTGGCCGGCGGGCCTCGTTTGACTCTTCCGCACTCGCTAGCCTTCCTTTCCTCGCTCCGCTGCGGAATGCCTCCGGCACCGGAACCCTAGCAGGTGCTCCACAGCCAAACTGGTGTCTTTGTTCTTAGCCCCAGCTTTTACTTTTTTTTGTATTATTAGATTGTATTAAGCCGAATTTATTAGAATATGTTGAGACGGAAAGCAGAACTAGGAAGTCTGATTCCATTAATTCTTGGCATTACTAGCCGCCTATTATAATCATTTCCCTTCTCCTTCACAATACAAAATGTGGAAGAAAAGCAGTAACTAAACACAATAGACACCAGTTTGGCTGTGGAGGGCCTTTTAGCGTTCCGGTGCTGCAGAGCAGCATGGCGCAACGCAGTGATCCAAGGTTCGCTAAACCGCCCGAAAGAGCCAAACGAGGCCCTCCGGCCACGAGGCAAACTCAGCCCTGTCAAACTAGATAGCACCGCCATCTGGAGACTTGAAAAGGCTCCAACGAACATGCTTACTAGCATGCAAAATCTATGGTAGCTTTTGATACAATTTGATATTAGAACGCAAAATAAGCAATTGCATGTTTCATATAGTTACTTTTAACAAAACAACAAAGCCAGCAAGATTGCTGGCTTTGTTGTTTTTACTTAATTTATTTTTTCAGAATAGTATGGCCCAGTTTATCGCGTTTGGTAGTTAAGTAACGTTGATTGTATTGGTTGGGGGCAATTTCAATCGGAACGTTTTCTACTACCTCTAATCCGTAGCCAATTAAGCCAGTACGTTTTTTCGGGTTATTCGAAATCAGGCGCATTTTAGTAACTCCTAAATCACGTAAGATTTGCGCCCCTACACCGTAATCCCGCTCGTCCATTTCAAAACCTAGTTCTAAGTTCGCCTCTACGGTGTCGCGCCCTTGTTCCTGCAGTTTGTAGGCTCGCAGTTTATTTAACAACCCTATGCCCCGGCCTTCCTGGTTCATGTACACAATTACTCCCTGGCCAGCTTCCTCAATCATTTGCATGGCTTTATGCAACTGCGGACCACAATCGCAACGGCACGATCCAAAAATATCGCCGGTTACGCACGACGAATGTACCCGCACTAAAATAGGTTCATCTTCGGTCCAGGTTCCTTTTACCAAAGCTAAGTGCTTGGCCCCATTACTGCGCTGGGTAAAAGCATACAAATCGAATTTACCGTAATCCGTAGGCAATTCCACGGCAATTTCCCGGGTAATCAGGCTTTCTTGTTTTAAGCGGTATTTAATTAAATCTTTTATCGAAATTAATTTCAAATTAAACCGATCTGCTACTTTTTCTAAATCGGGCAAGCGCGCCATCGATCCGTCTTCGTTCATAATCTCGACCAACACGCCCGCCGGTTCGAAGCCAGCTAAACGAGCCAAATCTACGGCCGCTTCGGTGTGCCCCGCCCGCCGGATAACGCCTTCTTTTTTGGCGCGCAACGGAAATATATGGCCGGGTTTGCCTAAAGATTCCGGATCAGTTTTAGGATCGACGAGGGCCAGAATGGTTTTTGCCCGGTCGCTGGCCGAAATACCAGTAGTGCACCCGTGCCCGATTAAATCTACGGAAACGGTAAAAGGAGTAGCATGCAGGGCGGTATTACGGCCCACCATGAGTTCCAGGCCTAATTGTTCGCAGCGTTCTTCGGTAAGCGGAACGCAAATAAGCCCACGACCGTGGGTTGCCATGAAATTTACTATTTCCGGCGTAACCGTACGAGCCGCACAGATAAAATCACCTTCGTTTTCGCGGTCTTCATCGTCCACCACAATCACGATTTTACCCGCTTTTATATCTTCAATGGCTTCTTCAATGGTATTGAACATAATGTAAGTCCTTGTTTATAATTCGGAAAAGCTCCCAATACTAAAACAAAGTTACTCAAGAATGTTCTACGTTTTCGTATTCAGGGTCAAATACTTGTTCTAATTGCCCCACGGCCTTGCTCCAACTGTAGTTTTCGTGCACAAAATCCAGGGCACGCTGGGTTAATTTCTCATTTAAGTCGCGGTTGGTAAGCAGAGTATAGATATGTTGGGCAAATTCTCCGGGAGTATTAGCCACAAGAAGGTGGCAATTGTTAGCCGCTCCCACGCCGTTATTTACTAATTGGGTAGTAACGCAGGGAACTTTCATGGCCATTGCTTCTAAAACCTTATTCTGCACGCCGGTACCAATAAAAAGAGGAGCCACAAACACGCGGGCACTCGCGTACGCCTCCCGAATATCGGGCAACCAACCACTTACCGTAACATTAGGCGATTCCAACGATAGCACCTGGTAACTCGGGTTAGCGCCGGCCAGTAATATTCTTATTTCCGGAAATTGTTTTTTTATTAAAGGCAATACTTTTTTTACCAGAAAAATGGCCGCTTCAATGTTGGGGGCATAATTCATATTGCCGGTAAACACCAGGTCGTATTGTTTGGGTACATCAAGCGGGTGAAAGTAACTTGTCTGGATGCCATTCGGTACAATGGCAATATCCTTATGGCGCGGGTGAGCAATAAAGTCCCTATCCTGACGCGAAATAATGGTTTTATACCGAAAATCGGCAAATACGGCAGCCTCGTACTTTTTCAAGCGAGCCGCTTCCAGGCGAAATATGGGTTTTAAATGAAATGGCGCAATCTCGGCCCGGCGCAGCATGCCTTTCGAAAAAGCATCCATGTAATCGAGGGTTTTCGGAATTTGTTTTACGTGCCGCACGTACTCCGCCATCCGGATTAACTGGCAGTAAATATGGTCGGGTTGGTGTTGTGCAATCAGCTCATCTATTTGAGCCTGCGCTTTTACATCGTAAAAGTAATTTACCTGAATAGGTTTTTTATTCCAGAAAGCGCTAGCCACATTGCGCATAATGCTGGCTTTAGGCAAGGGAAATAAATGTACGTACCGGCAGTAATTTAGTAATTCCTGGGTAGCTTCTGCTAAAGGATCGGTTTTATCTGCTAAGGCAAATAATATAATTTCGTGTTTCTCCGATAGTTTCTGCAATTGATAAAAGGCCCGCAATTTATCTCCTTTGTCGAGGAGATAAGGTACGCGCGATAACAATATCAGTATTTTCATCAAATAGGTTTCTTCTTTTTTATGATAGCACTAATTTTAATTACAACCAATTTAAACGTAACTATCACTTTATTAATGTGTTACGTTTATATAACAAATAAATGGCCTAATTAATAATATGATTCTCGTAACTAAATAACAAAAGAGATAATTCCTAAACGTAGGGCGCTACTTATACAATCTTCGCTAATATAGATAATTTTTTTTAATATTTAAAAGATATAATAGTACTATATAGTGCTAAATATTTTTTTATTACCAGCCGATTATCGTACTCCTGCTGAATAAAAGTAGCCGCATTTTGGGCTATTTGGTTAATTGGCAATTTGCCTTGGCAGTAAGCCCGCAGTATTTCTATCCAGGCATCTGACGTATCACCAATTAAAATGTTTTCGTTAGGCGTAATGGAAATACCTTCGGCACCTATGGGAGTAGTTAAAATACATTTACCTACCCCCATACCTTCTACAATTTTAATGCGCATGCCACCACCCGACAATAAAGGCACTACCATTAATTCGTACTGCTGCATAAAAGCAGCGGCATCTGGCACAAAGCCATGAACGGTAACGTTGGGTACGCGTAAATTGATTAATTCTTCGGGCGGCGACGAACCGGCAATGTGCAGTTCTAAATCGGGAACTTCCTGGCTAATAATCGGCCAAATTTTTTCCAGAAACCAATTAATTCCTTCCTGATTGGGCATCCAGTTAAGAGACCCCAGCATAAACAAGCTTTTAGGCTTTGGGCGAATAGCTTCGTTGCGGACAAAACGGCTCATTTCTACTCCGGCTGGTATAATGGCTACCCGGGTTTGACAACCTAAATCCCGGATGCGTTCTTCGTCGTGGGGAGTAATAGCGGCAATAGCATCGAACTGCTGAAAATAAGCCTGCTCAAACTTTCGGACCTGTTTGGCGGTATAACGCAGGTATATCTTTTTTAGTAAATTTTTTTCGTGCTGGGCTAATCGTTGCCAGATGGTATACTCTACATTATGTGCCCGCAAAACTATGGGTGCCTGGGAATATTGTCGAATAGTAGGTACATACCAGGCCATTTGGCTGCCTTCTACCTGAATAATATCAAATGTTTCGGAACGGAGTAGTTCTATGAGCTTAGCGGTATAAGCCGGGGAAATAAACCGGTCGAAAATATACGGGATAGAAGTAAATAAATTAAAAAAGGCTTTAGTTACGGAAATGTTGGTATTTACAAAAACCGTAATTAAACGGGCCCTATCCTGCAACACTTCGTCGGGTTGAAAATGTTTGGGAGTGTTTATCGCTAGCACGGTTACATTACAACCAACCGCCGTTAAGTTGCTGATAATGTCGTAGATTCCAATGGCACCACCGTCGTGCGGCGGAAACGGCACCCGGTTACAAAGATGAAGGGTTTTCAAAAAGCGTAACTTGAAATTTAATAAATACTTAAATTATAACCTTGCAAAAGTTAAATTATTAGCAGTTTTCTCTTTCTAATTTTTCGTGATTAAAGAAAAATTTTGTTGATACTTCTTCAAAAATGTTTGAAGTAATTAGCAGAACAGAACCAAGGTAAAAATTTACTTTTTTATTGGCAAACCTGTTCATTACCGGGCCACTACCGTACCCAATTGTTCCGAAAATTGATCTTCGTACGTTTTCAACGTTTTAAGAATTTCCATTTGATCTTTAATGGCGTTGAAGTCCGTCAAACTTTTAAGTTGTTCCATATTTTCCTTTATCATTTGCTGTACGTTGCAACGTTTCAGGCGTAATAAGGCGGTATCGGTGGCGTACTGCAATTGGTCTACTTCCCGGGGCACAAATATCTGGTGCGTTTGCCAGTTTTCGCTCAGCTCGTATTTTTGGCTCATTAAATTAATGGCTACCGTACGTACTTCGGACTGCGGATGGTTCGTGAAATCTTCGGAACGCGGAAAGTGGCCTTGTTCTAGTTTTTGGCGGGCAAAATCCATTATCTCCTGAAAAACCGGCGTGTGAAAAGTAGTATCATCTAGTTGTTCGAGCAGGTAAGGTAACAGGTAAACACCCTGGTCGGAAAGTGAATTGGCCGGATACATAAGTGCCAACCGAATAACTTCTTTCTCGTGGTGGTAAATTAAATCCAGTTCCGGATCGGGTTCCTGTTCAGTTTCTTGAGCGTATGCTTCCGCTTCGGCCAGTTCTTCGTCGGTTAATGGCCGCGACGGCGCAGCCGTACTGGTTTGTTTTTGTTGTTGCTGGCGATTCTGATGATAGATTTTATTAAATTCGGCAATCAGTACATCTTCGTCGATCCCGAACAAGGCGCTGCATTGTTTTAAAAATATCTGCCTTTTTATAGAATCCGGAATTTTAGCAATACTGGTTACTATTTCCCGGATGGCATCTGCTTTTTTTACCGGGTTGTCTTTGGCCTCGTGCAGGTAAAGGTTAGTCTTAAAAGTAATAAAATCCTGGGCCTGAGCATCGATGTACTCTTTAAAAACTAAATCTCCTACTTTCCGGATGTATGAGTCCGGGTCGTCGCCTTGCGGAAAAGTTACCACATTCACGTTTAGGCCACCTTCCAGAATTAAATCAATACCGCGCAAAGAAGCTTTTATACCCGCGGCATCGCCGTCATAAAGTACAGTTATGTTTTTGGTATACCGTCCAATCAGCTTAATTTGTCCTTCGGTAAGCGAAGTACCCGAAGAGGCTACTACGTTTTCGATCCCACCCTGGCTCAGCGATAAAACGTCTAAATATCCTTCTACTAAATAACAAACATCCTGTGCCCGAATGGCATTTTTGGCCTGAAACAAGCCATACAGCACATCGCTCTTGTGGTAAATTTCCGACTCCGGAGAATTCAGGTATTTCGGTGTTTTATCGTTTGATTTAAGCGTTCGCGCCCCAAACCCTATTACCCGCCCTGATACATTATGAATCGGAAACATAACGCGCGCCCGAAAGCGGTCGTATTTTTTATCGTCTTTAAAAATGGTTAGCCCGGTGCTTTCTAAGAAACGCTGCTGATACCCTTGCGCCAGGGCTTGGTTAGTAAAACCATCCCAGGCTTCCAGGCTATAACCCAGTTCAAACTTTTTAATGGTAGGTAAACCTAAACCTCGCTCGTGTAAGTAAGGCAAACCAATGGTTTTGCCTTGTTCGTGATTAAAAAGAATATTCTGGTAATAATCTTTGGCAAAATTAGAAAGAATGTACTGGCTATCGCGGTCGTTTTGGGCTTTGGTGGCTTCGGGGGTTGCTTCTTCGGCTATTTCAATTCCGTATTTTCTAGCCAGGTATTTTAAAGCTTCCACGTAGCTGGTGCCTTCTACATCCATAATAAACTGCACCGAATTTCCCGCTTTACCGCAGCCAAAGCACTTGTAAATTCCCTTTGCCGGCGATACCGAAAACGAAGGAGACTTCTCGTTGTGAAAAGGGCATGGTGCCCACATATTCTGCCCCTTCTTTTTCAGGGAAACAAAATCACCCACTACCTCCACAATATCGGCTTGCGCTAAAATCTGGTCTACCGTTTCTTTTTTTATCAGGGCCATTTACTCTTGCCTCTTTTTACTTTCCTTACAAAGATAAAATTTTCGGGTTCTAAATAAGTAAAATATCTACCCGCAAGAAAATGATTTTGATTTCTAAATAAGCATACACCTACTATTTTCAGCAGTTGATTGAAATAAAGAATAATCAATAATTTGGAAATAATCTTAGAAAGAATATGAGATAAAAGCTTTGAAAATAGGCCGTAATAGAGTATAATTACCTGATTATTGTAAAAGCGGAAAGCCTTATTCAGTGGTTAATATTATACTGCATTCAGGGATTAGCCTCGTTTACTCATGGGAGTAGGTATAATCCTTCGCAATAATAAATCTAACTCTTACACCCCTTCATAAAACTAAATCTGTGGTGCTTGCCTATCCGTTAACTGTTAGGGAACCTTTAAAGTAAAACCTCTTCGCAGCTTATATATTTACTAAACTTTTGCGAAGCCTACTCTTATTAACTCTTCGTTGTTCAGGCATGCTTTCATTTACTAAAAAGGCTCTGCTTGTTCTTGTTTCTACCTTTATTAGCCTTGACGAAAAATTTAAAAGCAATTTTCTTCGACTTATTTCCACTTCTTTTAAACCCACTAAAAGTGCTGCTAAAGAATAGTAGAACTTTTTCTCTTCTAAAACCTGGTAAGTTAAATAGTTAAGAAACTTGATTCAATCTTTAGCGGTGCCTATAACCAGAATAAAGTATTTCCAGTAAAGTAGGTAAGCGATTACCCAGTCAGTTTTTCAAGCCTGTTTTTCAACCTTCTACTTACTGTACACCAAACTCATGCATTCTGATTTTTAAATTTACTAATCCATTAGGTATGAAAAAAAACTATACTTATTATCAACAATTTCTCGGCATTATTTCTAGAAAATGGGTTGTAGTAGCAATTTTCGGTTTTCTGATTAGCTTTCAGGGCTATTTAGCGCAGTCAGCTTTAAGTAAAAAAACAAGCAATACAAAACAGATTCAAACTGCCAATAGCGACTTAAAGATAGCAGGCTTTAACCTGATTAATGCCAATAACGATAAGGCTATCCAACTAATTACCGATGGTGCCGTCCTGAACTTAGCGGCTCTTCCCACTAGAAAATTAAATATTCAGGCAGTTACAGATCCTGCTAAGGTGGGCAGTGTGTTATTTTACTTAGCTGGACCTGTAGTGCGTAATCATACCGAAAATACAGCTCCGTATGGTTTATACCGAGATGTTAATGGTGATTTTAGTGCCTGGACACCACCTTTAGGGGATTACACTTTAATTGCTACTCCTTACTCCCAAATCAATGGCCGCGGAACAGCCGGTACTTCGTCCGTTATTCGTTTTAGTGTTATTAACCAGGCCCAGTATACCTTAACTGTTGCCAGTAACGAAGGTGGTAGTGTAACAAAAAGCCCGGATCAAACCCGATTTAATAAAGGGGAAAGTGTTACGTTAACCGCTACTGCCGCCGAAGGATACCAGTTTAATGGCTGGAGCGGCGCAGCAAAAGGCCGCGCTAATCCGCTCACGCTAGTAATGGATGGCAATAAAAACCTAAAGGCGAATTTTGGACCTTTACAGCCACCCGGCGCTTTAATATCGTACCTTATTTCCCAGAGTCCGCGGCTTTATACGGTATCCGAATTAACTCTTGGCACCCTTCTCTACACCGACCGCACGTACCAGGCCACTTCGGTACCCGCTTTTCTAAACGGGGCGCCTTTTATTAAAACACCCAACGATGATAAAGCGAATAGACTACCGGAGGTACTTTCGTTTGAACTGAGCCAGGAAGCAACCGTTTACGTGGCCTACGATCCGCTCGCTCTGGTTTTACCGGCATGGCTCAGCTACTGGCAAAAAACAACGGAAAGCATTGGTATTAATGATCCACGCATCGACCACCTGGATTTATACAGTAAAACCTTTCCGGCTGGTACCGTAACGATTGGAGGCAATCTGGCGCGTCCGGCTTTAGGTTCTAAAAACACGTATATTGTGGCAGTAAAAGCATCTGATAACTTACGGCCCTATGTAACGGCGGTGCGGCCCGCAGATGGAGCAGCAGATGTTCCTCTGGATCAGTCTATCTCCGTGGATTTAAAATATCCCAGTGGGCAATCCATTAATGGTAATACCGTTAACCCCAATACGGTTAAGTTATTTACCGTTGTATCCAACGATCTTAAAACTCCGGTGGAAGGAACGGCGGTAAATGCTTCGGCGGCCGGAGATGCAATCACGCTTTCAGCTACTTTAGCTCCCAATACTACTTACGAATTTGTTATTACCGAACAGGTACAAGATGGTTTGGGCTATTCTATTCTTCCTTTTACTTCCCGGTTTAGCACTACCAATACCGTTGGGGATGTGCCCACCGATTTATCGGGGGTATCTTTTACCGAACAAACTTTAGTAGATAATACCTTTGGCTTCGATGGATTTACGAGCCTGACCATTGGCCCGGACCGTCGGTTTTACGCGACTACTTCGGGTGGTAAAATAGAACGGTGGGATATTAATCCGGATGGTTCGCTGGCGAATAATATAACTATTGCCCCTTTTGATACGACCCGCAGGCTTTTAATTGGATTTCGTTTTGATCCGAATGCCTCGGCTACTAATTTAATTGCCTGGATAAGTCATTCTTCGGGGGCTTTTACCAATGTTCCGGATTGGGCCGGTAAAATATCGCAGATAAACTTAAACGATCCTGCCCAGCCAATTGTCACGGATTATGTAATTAATTTACCTCGTTCGTATAAAGATCATTCTACTAATTCTATTGATTTTGGCCCGGATGGTGCTTTGTATTTTACTCAAGGCAGTAATTCAGCAATGGGTGCGCCGGACGACGCATGGGGTTTGCGGGCAGAACATTTGCTTACTGCCACTGTATTACGATTAGATGTAAATTTACTTCAGCAGCAATCCTTACCGCTCGACGCAAAAACCGAAGAAGGAGGCACTTACAATCCTTATATTCCCAATGCGCCTTTAACTATTTACGCCACTGGCTTACGGAACGCTTACGATTTGATATGGCATTCTAATGGCGAATTGTACGTACCCACCAACGGCTCAGCGGCGGGAGGCAACTTGCCGGAACTTAAAGCCGGTACTATTTGGTCGAATGGCCAGCCTTACCCCGGACCCGATATTCCTGCCATTATGGATGTGCGCGATACCCAAAGCGACTACTTATTCCGGATAGCGCAAGGGGGTTACTACGGCCATCCTAATTATTTACGGAACGAATATATTCTAAACGGGGGTAACCCTACCGAAGCACAAGACCCTGGTGAAGTAGTCTGGACAATGAACGGGGTACAATACGGTTATCCGGTAGGTACCCCAACTGAACCCAATTACCGGGGCTGGTCATACGATTTTGGCACCAATAAATCGCCGGACGGAGTTATTGAGTACAAGAGCAATGCCTTTGAGGGCAAGCTAAAAGGTAAATTACTGGTTTGCCGCTTTAGTGGCGGCGACGATGTAATAGTACTGGAGCCGGGCACATTTAACAAAGATATTATAAAAGCAACCGAAGGCATTAAAATTCCGGGTTTACGCCGCCCGTTCTCTAATCCTTTAAACATAGTGGAAGATTTGCAAAACGGCAACTTGTACCTTTCAGAATATTACGATGGCAACGGCGATGGCAAACCCCGCATTACTTTATTACGAGCCGATCAGCCTGCTCCTGCTACTGCTGCCCGAAAGAATCTTGGAGAAAATATAGCTCCTGAAAGTGCGGCTGCTAAAGCTATGTTGAAAGTTTATCCTAACCCCAATGCGGGAGATAAAATTTACGCTGATGTGCAAAACTTCGCTCCTCAGGAACTGGTAACGCTCACTCTGTATGATGTAACAGGCCGGTTAATTCAAACAAAAACTAGTTTTACCGATCAAAAAGGAGCCATCCTCACCGAAATATACCATAAACAACCCCTAAAAAGCGGACTTTATATTATCGGGGCTACGGCTGTCTCTGGTAAAAAACAAGCCAAGTTGCTGGTAAAGTAATTTAACAAATAATCTATAAAAGGAGCTATTCACGTAAATAACAGCTCCTTTTTATTTTTTATAACCTGTAATTCGAATATTGTTAAAGCATCCTGTTGTTAATACGCAACAAAATTTACTTTTAATTAATCATCCTAATTAAATTACGATATAAACCATTGTAGCATATCTATTTAGCCATTTAAACAGAAACAAATCACTTTAAAATTGATTTTAAAGAATCAAAATAGTAAATTAATCATAAAAGAAATTCACAGAAAAGTTTACTTAAATAATTAAAAACCAGCGGTATTTAAATCTTTTCTGCCTGCTGCTTGTTAGATTATAAATAGGCCAATGGTAGTATTTTGTTCATTTGTTTGTACCTTTGCGCCGCCTTTTAAACAGGTAAAAAATTATGGCAATTACCCAACAAGATGTATTAAAAGCATTAAGTTATGTGGAGGAACCAGACTTAGGAAAAGACTTGGTTACTTTAAACATGATTGAAAATATTCAGATTAATGGTAAACACGTTTCCTTTACCGTTATTCTTACCACTCCGGCTTGCCCTTTAAAAGATCTAATCCGGAATGCCTGTATTAACGCCATTAAGTTAATGGTAGATAAAGAGGCGGAGGTTACCGTAAACATGACCTCGCGCGTTACTTCGGCCCGCGCCAACAACGAAGGCATACTCGGTGGCATAAAAAATATTATTGCGGTTGCTTCGGGTAAAGGTGGAGTAGGTAAATCTACGGTAACTTCAAACTTAGCCATTGCGCTGGCTAATTCCGGAGCTAAAGTTGGTTTAATTGATGCCGATATTTCGGGTCCATCTATTCCGGTTATGTTTGGAGTAGAAGAGGAACGTCCCCACGTATTTAGAACTCCGGACGGCAAAAATTTAATTCAACCCATAGAGAAATTTGGTATTAAGCTCATGTCTATTGGTTTTCTGGCTCCAGCCGAAAGTGCTGTAGTATGGCGCGGACCAATGGCCAGTTCTGCTTTAAAACAATTTATTACCGAAACGGACTGGGGCGAATTGGATTATTTGTTGATTGATTTACCTCCGGGAACCAGTGATATTCATTTAACGTTGGTACAAACAGTACCGGTTACGGGTGCTGTAATTGTAACTACGCCGCAAAAAGTAGCCTTAGCCGATGCTCAAAAAGGTTTACAAATGTTTCGTCAGCCGCAAATTAACGTGCCGGTTTTGGGCATTATCGAAAATATGGCTTACTTTACTCCTGCCGAACTCCCACAAAATAAGTATTATATTTTTGGAGAAGGTGGGGCTCAAAAGTTGGCTGAGCGTTGGCAAGTACCCGTTTTAGGGCACATTCCGTTGGTGCAAAGTATTCGGGAAAGTGGCGATGCCGGACAACCCGAAATCATGAAAACGGAATCGTCGGCTGCCGCCGTGTTCGCAGAAGTAGCGCAGGCAGTAGCGCAGCAAGTGTCAGTACGCAATGCCGGCTTAGAAAAAACCAAAATAGTACCCATTATTACGCAATAAATTATGGTAGCAAATCAAACAGGTAATATTTTCCTCGACCGGATAGAGTACGCACTGGATCAAATTCGGCCGTACCTGGAGGCGGACGGTGGCAACGTGAAAGTGTTGGAACTTACCGACGAGATGGTATTAAAACTCGAATTTATGGGTGCTTGCAGTGCTTGTACTATGTCTACTATGACGTTAAAAGCCGGGGTAGAACAGGCTATAAAGCGCGAAGTTCCGGAAATTAGAGCGGTAGAAGCAGTAAACCTTACTTTGCCGGTAGCTTAAGAAAGAAATTAACTCTCTCAATTTTAGACTCACCTATTTATAATTGAAGCAAGCAAACTGCTGTTTCTTCGGTATTTTACCCGAGGAGGCAGCAGTTTGTTTTTGTATTTAAGGCTGAAAGATTAATTTAAAACAATCTTGCAGAAGGTTGCTCAAGCAATTGAAGTTTAGGTAAAGCCTGATTGCTTTATTTTCTAAAATATATAAAAGCACTTATCACTTTGATACAGTTGGTTCATCAAAACTTATTTATTTAACCTGAGTAGTACAAAAAAGTAGCTATTCTAGTAAAAGCCATCTTTTCAATGGAAGGGTAAATAGCTTTGACTTTATATTTTTTGTATTTTAGAATATTCATCCGGTGTTCATCCATTTAATCATTACCCAATTAGATGATAAAAGCCAACGATCCACAACTCCATTCCTGGATTCAAATTTCTACGACCAGCGAATTTCCTATCCAAAACCTTCCGTTTGGTATTTTTAGTACCGGTCACCACGACCCACGGGTAGGAGTAGCCATTGGCGATTATATTCTGGATTTATGCTCAGTAGCTCAGGAAGGATTGTTTGACCTGTTGGATATTGACCCTACGGTTTTTAACCGACCTTATTTAAACGACTTTATCGCTTTAGGTAAACCCACCTGGCGGGCAGTACGGGAACGCGTTTCGGAGTTATTACGAACCGACAACGACGAAATACGCGACAACGACCAAATCATGCATCGGTGCTTGATAAAGCAAATAAATGCGACTTTACATTTGCCGGTAAAAATTAGTAATTACACCGATTTTTATACCAGTCTGGAACATGCTACCAACGTCGGACTTCTCTTCAGGGATCCCGAAAATCCGCTTTCTTCCAACTGGAAACATTTACCCGTAGGTTACCATGGCCGGGCTTCTTCTATTGTTGTTTCAGGCACCAATATTCATCGTCCGAAAGGCCAGATTAAATTCAACGATTCGCCGCTCCCCGCTTTTATGCCTACGCAGCAACTCGATTTTGAATTAGAATTTGCCTTTATTACAGGTACCAATACGGCTCTGGGAACATCCATTTCTACCGCCAAAGCCGAAGATCATATTTTCGGAGTAGTTTTATTTAACGACTGGTCGGCCAGGGATATTCAGCGTTGGGAATATGTGCCTTTGGGGCCATTTTTAGGAAAAAATTTTGCTTCTTCGGTATCGCCCTGGGTATTAACCTTAGATGCATTAGAGCCTTTTCGGGTACCGGGTCCTCATCAAAACCCGGCCGTTTTGCCTTACTTAGAATACACCGGAAATAAACATTTTGATATTCAATTAAAGGTTTATCTTCAAACGCTCCATCATAATTCAACCCTTATTAGTGAAACGAACACGCGCCATTTGTATTGGAACATCAATCAACAACTCGCCCACCAAACCAGCAATGGTTGCAACATTCAGGTAGGCGATTTATACGCTTCCGGCACCATAAGCGGCACTGAGCCTAACTCTTACGGTTCGTTGTTAGAACTAACCTGGAACGGCAGTAAACCTATTTTAATAGCGGATACTTTCTCCCGAACTTTCCTTGAAGATGGCGACACGATAATATTTAAAGGCTGCGCCGAACACAATGGTATCCGGATTGGCTTTGGTGAAGTGCGAACCAAAATTTTACCATCTATCTAAGATTTACCTACAAGTTCATTTCAAAACTATTTAGTTTTTAAAACAACTGAATAGAATTCAATTTCGGAAGTATTTTACTTTATTTAAACTTCTTAAATCAAACAAATGGCTATGAAAGCGTTACTCTTAATTGATATTCAGAATGATTTTTTACCCGGAGGGGCTTTGGCCGTACCCGAAGGTGACCAGATAATTCAGGTAGTTAACCAATTGCAACCACACTTTGATTTGGTAATAGCTACGCAAGATTGGCATCCTATCTTGCATAAAAGTTTCGCTTCCCAACATTCTGATAAGCAAGTATTTGAGACTATAAATTTAAATGGACTGGAACAAGTACTCTGGCCCGATCACTGCGTGCGAGGAACGCCAGGAGCTGAGTTTTCCCAAGTACTGGAAACCAACCGCATAGAGGCCATTTTCCGGAAGGGTACCAATCCGGAAATTGATTCGTACAGTGGTTTCTACGATAATGGTCACCGGAAAAGTACCGGTTTGGCCGATTATTTACGCGGGAAGCAAGTGCGACAGGTATTTGTAGCTGGTTTAGCTGCCGATTATTGCGTTTATTTTTCGATTAAGGATGCTTTACAGGAAGGTTTTAAAACGTATTTAATTGAAGATGCCACTCGCCCGATAAGTCCGGAAGGATTTGAGAAGGCGAAAGCAGATATTCATAACAGAGGCGGCAAAATTATCCAAAGCGGGGCTTTGTTGTAAATTTTTATGTAATTCTTTAAAATTATTTACTAAAATAAATCGGGTACAAGTAAGGCTTGTACCCGATAACACTAATTAGTTGGTAGGAGGTAAAAACTTAGTAATTTTCTATTTATTAAAAATTATTGTGGGGGAGCAGCAGCAATATCTTTTTGAATAACCGGCCATACACCAGGTGACGGTACGCTTACGCCTTTGTTAGATCCTCGCACCTCATCATCCGGCCCAAAATAATACAAAGGCCAGCCTTTATAGGTTAGTTGTTTTTTACCAAATACATCTGTAGTGCTAAACAAGGCTTTATCCAGGGTAGAAGGAACGACTACTTTATCGGTTTCATAAATGGGCCAGATGGAATTATTAGAAAAATCGGATTTAGTCCAGGTATTTTTATTGGCTTTATCTGGCTTAAATCCGTACAGGGTTAAGCCTTTACCATCCGTAAAGTAAATGGTTTTGCCTTCGCCTTCGGTATAATCCGATTTATAATTTTTTCCATCATCACCTACCAATTGAGTATTTACCAGCATAATGGTATAATCAGGTTTGGCTACAAACCAAACCCCTCCTACTCCTTCGCCGGTAGTTTGGTTAGGAGCCTCTAAGGTATTGGTACCATTTGCGGCCGGAGCGTAATAATACAAAGGCCAGGTTTTATAAGTCAATTGCTTTTTGCCGTTTGCCGCTGTAATTGTAGCAAAATCTGCTAAATCTAAGCCATCACCCAACATATCGGCCGTTAGGTTCTCCACAAAAAAGTAAGGCCATAAGGCTTCGCAACCGCCAGGACAATTGTTTTGGCCATCAGCATCATTCGAAAAATAATATAAGGCACGACCATCTTTATCAACCAGGTAACTACCCAGCGAAGAACTATTCTGGAGTTTTACCTGCTCGGTAACGGTGGGCGGAGTGGGAGTATTGTTGTCCTCTTTGTCATCATCGCAACTAAAAGTAAACAGAAGCAAGGCGGGGAGCAGAAAACGTAAGCTGTTTCGGAATAGGTGTTTCATAGCAGTAACCATTTTGTGAATTAGTTGTAAGTATTGATTTAAATCTCAGTTGTTCGAACCAGCCCGGATTACTTACAGGTCGTAACAAAACGCCTAATGGTTGCCTCGTCTTTTTAATTTTTTTATTTATTTTTATTTATTTTATCAGGTTTCAGAATCTGGTATCCTTTACGTTTCTATTTTCGGATGCATTTAGAGTTATCCCGTCTTAATACCTGATTGGCACCAGAATTTTTTTAAAAAAATTAGAACCTTATTTGCTGGAGAACCTGCTAATAGCTATATTTTAGGAAGATAACAATATTGCTAAAAATCAGCTTGTTATAAGAATTAAACAAGAACTTTCACCTGTTTCTTAACCAGAATAATGAAGCCTACCATTTACAATTACAAAACGGTTAATTATTTTTCTGGTACTACAGGCTTTATGACAGTAGTACTGCTTATTTTTGGGATTTGCCTTATACCTACTTACTATTTTCTCTTCGGGGTTAGTACACTTTTCCTGCTTTTAATAGTTTTTACAACCCACTATGGCTTAGAAATAAATGTGCGGGATAAAACATTTAAGCAATACCTGTGGATTTTAGGCTATAAACATAGTCGCATTCAATCGTATGATTTAATAGAATATGCTTTTATCCAATCCAGTAAGGTAAGCCGTACTTTATACTCCACCGCTACTTCTACTACGTTCACTTCCAGAGTATATAACGGTTACTTAAAATTCTCCGAAGAAAATAAAATCCATTTAATTCAAGCGTTAGAAAAAGAATCGGTTTTAAATAAATTACACTTTTTAGCCAGGGATTTAAAAATTGAAATAGTAGATTTTACGGATGCGGACTCTGTTTCTATTGTCCCGTAATTACTAAAAAGATAGTCATTTATGACTTATACATTAACTTTTAATTAATTCTAGTTTGCTTTGGTTATCGTATTTTAATTGTCCTTTTTCCAGCATGTTGCGAATTATATTAGTCAAATCAAGAGCGAATTTAGGTTCGAAGCGCGCTACTAATGCTTTAGGGTGCAAAGGCTGCTGGCTAAGGTGGGCAATTATTTGATCGTGAAGAATTTTATAATTATCTTCTTTTCGTTGTTCTTTTTTGCGGGCCAGACAATAATCGCAAATCCGGCAATATTCATCCGTTATTTCGCCAAAATACTGGAGCAACAATTGAGTGCGGCACCGGTTAGTAGTTTCCAGGTAATTTATTACTGCTTCCGCTTTTTGCACAGCCGTTTTCCGGAACTGGGTTAGTTTCGCTTTATCCAACGGTAAGTTAGCGGCATCGTAGCGGGGAGTGGTAAACAACAACTGAGGCGCTTCCCGTTGGGGTTCGTATTCTACAATATTTCTTTGGCTCAGATATTCTAGGGTTTTCCGAACGGCTGCTTCGGTACTTTGCAGGTAGCTGGCAATTTGGCGTTCGTTAATTTTAACAAAGCTGGAATATAAATTACCCCCGTAAATTCGCAGTAAGGTTTTTAAAAGAGCATCAAATTCGTGGTGTGCTATTTGAAATTTATATAATTCTTCGTGGTCTACAGAAAAATAGAGTTTAGAAGGAGCGTAAAAGGCTTCGTTTAGTTGCAGCAATCCTTCAGATTCTAGTTTTCGGATAGCGTGGTGCACTTCCAAAGCTTTCAATTTATAGGTGCGGGTAAAATCATCTATTTGAAAATCAAAAGAAGTAAACTCGCCGCTGCCTACGGCAATCTGGTAATAATTAGCCAAAGCCTGGTATACCCGTTTCAGCGTGTCAATGGGTGGATGTGCTTCGGTCACTTTAGCTCGTAAATCTTCGGTATCAGCGGGGCCAAGCAACACGGTGGCGTACGAGTATTTGCCACCCCTGCCAGCCCTTCCGGCTTCCTGGTAGTAGGCTTCTAACGTTTCGGGCAAATCCAGGTGTATTACCAGCCGCACATCCGGCTTATCAATGCCCATTCCAAAAGCATTAGTAGCAATTATTACCCGGGTTCTGTTTTCTATCCATTGCTGCTGAAATTTAGCGCGGTCGGCAAAAGATAAGCCGGCATGGTAAATTCCGGCGGATATTCCCCGAGCTTGCAGCCATTTGGCTGTTTCTACGGTTTGCCGTCGGCTGCGAACGTACACCACAGCACTACCCGGTACTTTCTGCAGAATACCTAATAACCGGGCATGCTTGTCTTCGGTAACCAAACAAGAATAAGACAAATTGGCCCGCGCAAAACTCTGTTGAAATACTTTCGCTTTCTGAAATAATAATTTATCCTGAATATCTTGCTTTACTACTTCTGTGGCAGTGGCGGTGAGCGCTAACACCGGAATATCGGGTAATAATGTACGCAGTTCAGCAATTTGGAGGTAGGCCGGCCGAAAATCATAACCCCACTGCGAAATACAATGCGCTTCGTCTACGGCCAGTAAAGAAACCGACATTCGTTTTACCCGCTCCCGGAAAATGTCGGTTTGCAAGCGTTCCGGCGATACATACAGGAACTTTACCTGGCCAAAAACACAATTATCTAAAATAATATCTATTTCGTGCTTACTCAGTCCAGAATGAATAGCTACCGCCGCAATGTTTCTTTTTTGCAGCTGCTCTACCTGGTCTTTCATGAGGGCAATTAGAGGCGAAATAACCAGGCAAATACCAGGTTTAGCTAGTGCTGGCACCTGAAAACAGATCGATTTGCCGCCGCCTGTAGGTAACAATGCTAAGGTGTCTTGACCTGCCAAAACGGATTGAATAATATCTTCCTGTAATGGCCGGAAGGCATTATAATGCCAGAACTGTTGTAAGATTTGGTGAATAGTAAGCTCCAAGGAAAGTAGTTTTGGAGCTCAAAATTACTAAATTAAATGATATGGATGGTGCTCCTACGCAATTTGCAACCCTTCTTTCGGAATAATTCGATTATTTGTTTGAACCTAGCGCGGTTACCACAATATCCTCTAAAATTATATCTGCCTGAACAGTTTCGGGAAGTGCATTTTCATTCTGGCTTCTCCCCTGAATTCTATAGATAATAGGTAATATAAAGGTTTTATCAACATACTTCTTACTCCAAGAACCTTTTAAGCTCTTAAAAATTTTAGGTAAATCCTGAGAAAAACTTTTATCAGGATCATTATAAACCCTTACTAAATTACTTCTGCCTAATGAATCTATTTTGAATTCAACGAAAATTTTAGTGGTAATATTAGCGCGCAGTGGTTGCGCAGGATAACGGATACTTTTGCCAAAATGTTTATAAAAATTTCCCAACCCTTCTTCAAACTCTAATTTCTCCTTAAGAATTTCAAGCCCTATTTGAAAATCGGTTTTAGATGGCGTTACTAAGGATTGCGCCCCATAATTATTGTGCGTAATTAAAATTGTATCGCCAGGATTTGATTTTACCTGAAAAAAGCCAGCATAATTGGTTTTAGTTACTACCGAATCATAGTGAACGATGGAGGCGCTTCTAACTGGCTCTTTGGTTAATTTATCGTACACACGAATTGTGTACAATTGGCTTTGTCCTTTTGCTATATTTGAAACTATAATCAAAAGAAAAAACAAAAAGGAAAAATAGAACTTAAGCATCTTATATAATGATAAAATAAACTTAAAAATTAAATTTTACCAGAATGCATCGTATGTTATCCATCTACGGCTTGAAGTTTTTCCTGTGTTTTTAAATAAAGCCTAAGATTAGAGTGGTTCTATCTAAAATACGAATAAATTTAATAACTTAAAAATGAAGCCTATATAAAAAAAGAGCCCGGCTCTTTCAGAACCGGGCTTTAACGATTAAAAGTAAGTTTTGGAAGAATAATTAAGCAGCTGCGTTTTGTTCTTCTTCGCGATCTTCAATTACTTTTTTCAGTTTCGCGATAGCTTGCGTCGCACGTTCTTCATCCAATTTATTAATGTTTAATAACATCTTAGTTTTCTCCTGGCGCGTAATCACCGGATTGTTCAGCAAACGAATAATTTCTTCTTTTTGCTTAGCCGAAGCATATTTAACCGATGACGCAGCGGCGGCCGGAGCAGTTTCTTGCTTTTCTGGTTCTACTGGAACCGCTTTCATAGCTTTTGTTTCCGCTACTGCTTGCGGCTGCTCCACCCGGGGAGTTTCCGGAGTATTACCACTGTAATCCATTTCTTCGGCTGGTGTAGGCTCGTAACCGGCCGCCCGAATAATCCAGGCCAAAATATTTCGGTAAGCTTTACCAATTGCCCGGGTCTGTGCCATGGAAGCAATCGCAAATTCCTGGTAATACTTTTTACCTTGCTCTTTATTAGAACAAATAGCAAAACCAGCTCCCACAATTTGTTCTGTACGTAAATTAAGCAAATTAACCTTTGCCTGATACTTTAGTTCGGTATCGGTACTTACGTTAATTACATGTTCCACTACGGGCAGAATACCCAATCGGGAACCAGCGTATTGCCATCCTTCTACGTTCACGTATTCCTTGCCTTGAATATTTTGATACAATTTATTCTCTTTGATAAACTTCGCAAGGTCGATGGCCAGGTGCATGGTTTCGTCAGATTTCGCGATATCGTAACTCTCGATTCGCGCCTTCTTAACTAACTTGTCTTCTTTAATTTCCTGATTCATTTCTTTGTTTTTATGTTCAAATTAAAAACATATCTCTTTAGTATTTGGTGCCATTATGCTAATAAAAAAAGCAAATTATTCTACCTGATTATCAACATCTTACAATAAAGTTTTTAGCAATTTTTCAACTCATTTTTACCTAAAAAAATGAAGGTGAAAAAGCATTACATTTATACTCTAAAAATATTGTTTCTCCCAAGCAGGGAAGCTTTTCTACTATTTTAAAGTAATAAGGTTTCAATTTTATATTTGCTTGATAATATGCGTTTTAATTACTTAAAATATAGTTTTCCTTTCTTATAGCATACCTAGGTTTAGCCAATTGTTTTAAATTAAAGCTCCAAGTTTATTTGGTATGCAGTTTTAGGGCAAACAGAAGATTTTAGTAGTTGAGTAACAAAAGAAGTGCTTTGTGCCTGAATGAAACTCAAAGTAATTGAAACTGGGAAAGTAGCAGTATATTAGTTGAGCTTTATTGAAGATAAATAAGAAATGCCAGATTAATATTTTACTAAATTATTTAGCATTAAAAATCTGGTAAGAACTATTATCCAATTAATTATTATTGATTAATTGGCTCAATTTAAAATAAGAGTCTGTTTTAAATTGAGCCAATTAAAAGTACCAGTTGGGTGTTTGCACCGGAAAGTAATCCGTGAAGAATTATAATAGGTAGTGAAGATGCCCTAGATTTTATTCTTTGCTTTTATCGAAATACGAAACAATTTCTTAATTTAAAAGATAACCATCTTTCATTACTAATTTCCGGTCGGCCATTTCGGCTAGATGCTCGTTGTGGGTTACGATAACAAATGTTTGGTGCAAATCGCGGCGCAAGCGGAAGAAAATTTCGTGGAGTTCTCTGGCATTTTCCGAATCTAAATTACCGCTGGGTTCATCGGCAAAAATAATTTCCGGAGCATTTATTAAAGCGCGGGCAACGGCAGTGCGCTGCTGCTCCCCTCCCGACATTTCCGAAGGTTTATGCTCGAACCGGTGACCCAAGTTCAACATTTTTAATAATTCTTTAGCGCGGGTAGTTACTTCTTCCTCGGGGCGACCAGCTAAAAAACCAGGTAAACACACATTCTCCACCGCAGTAAACTCCGGCAATAAATTATGAAACTGGAAAATAAACCCAATGTGCTGATTACGAAACCGGGCCAATTCTACACTTTTGTATTTATTTACCGCATTTCCGTTAAAAAACACTTCTCCTTGATCAGCATTATCTAAAGTTCCTAAAATATGAAGTAGAGTGCTTTTACCCGCTCCCGATGAACCAACAATCGAAACAATCTCCCCTTTGGCAATCTGGAGCGTAATACCTTTCAGAACGGGCAGAGCTCCGTATGATTTATGAATATTTGTAGCGTGCAGCAAGAAGGTTAAAATTTTAATGTCTCCGAAGAGTAGTTATCGGTAAATCTAGATAAAAGTTACCATTATTTACAAATTAGTAAGCCTAGGTTTTAAATTAAGATTTAATTATTCAAAAATTTTACTCACTTAATTAATTAAATACGCTTTCTGTTTCTTCCTTGAAAAATTAGCGGATGAACTTAACTTTTAATAATTTACCTTACCCAACTAATTATACCTGAAATTAAATGGCTATTGGAAGATCTTTCCCCGTGCTGCTGCTTATTTTTTTATGCATGATGGTCCTTATTGTCTGTTTCCGGATACAGCCAAACGTTACCTCTACTCCCGCATTTAAAAGTAAAATTACTTTCCGGGGAGTAAATTGGGTAGCCGGCGATTCGGTAACTTTAAATCAGATAGTAGCCCTAAAACAGCAAAATATAGAATGGATGGCGCAAACGCCGTTTGGCTGGCAGCAGAAGTATAACACCCCGGAATTAAACATTAATACGCACGTAAGTAAAAGCTTTTGGGGAGAAAGCGATCAGGGTTTAATGCACACCACGCGGTTAGCGAAAGAAGCAGGCATAAAAACTTTGCTAAAACCCCATATTTGGTTAAGAGATCGGGATCAAAATAAGTGGATCGGAGACATAGAAATGACCAGCGAAGCTGACTGGAAAGCCTGGTTTACAAATTATTCGGCATTTATTTTACATTATGCCCGCTTAGCCGAACAAAACCAGATAGAAGCTCTTTGTATTGGTACCGAGTTAATGAAACCAGCCATTACCCGCGAAAAAGAATGGCGCCAGTTGATTTACGATATTCGGCAAGTTTACCATGGTCAGCTTACTTATGCGGCAAATTGGTACCTGGAATACGAAAAAATAAAATTCTGGGACGCGCTCGACTTTATCGGGGTACAAGGTTACTTTCCGCTCACCAAAAAAAATAATCCCACTTTATCTGAGCTTCAGGCCGGTTGGAAGCCATATTTAAGTGATTTAGAAAAAATAGCTAGTAAATTTCAAAAGCCGGTAGTTTTTACGGAAGTAGGCTACAAAAGCACCCCCGATGCTGCCGTGGAACCCTGGAAATGGCCGGAAAGAGGAATTACATCCGAACAAGATGAGTCACTTAAAACCCAAGCCATATGTTATGATGCTCTATTTCAGACTCTTTGGCAAAAGCCTTGGTTTGGCGGTACTTTTATCTGGAAATGGTACCCACAAGTCCGCGATAATGGCCGCGACCACCGCGACTTTACGCCCCAGCACAAACCCGCCGAAAAGATTTTAGCAGACTGGTACGGATCAGTCCATAGACGATAGACTATGGACTATAGACAATGGACTATCAACTAATAAAAATTTGAAATAATAAGATTATCGTTTACTTTCGTGCCATACGAAATGCTCCTAACATGAACATACACGAATATCAGGGAAAAGAAATTTTAAAAAGTTATGGTGTACGGGTACAGGAAGGCATTATTGCCCGCAACCCCGACCAAGCCGTAGAAGCCGCTAAACGCCTGACGGCCGAAACCGGTACCGGTTGGCATGTTGTTAAAGCCCAAATTCATGCGGGTGGACGCGGTAAAGGCGGCGGAGTTAAAGTGGCCAAAAACCTGGATCAGGTACGCGAGCTTGCTTCGCAAATATTAGGTATGACTCTGGTAACCCCCCAAACGGGCCCGGAAGGTAAAGTAGTACATAAAATATTAATTGCTCAGGATGTTTACTATCCGGGGCCTACTGAGCCAAAGGAATTTTACATGAGTATCTTACTCGATCGGGCAAAAGGTCAGAATGTAATTATGGCCAGCACCGAAGGCGGGATGGATATTGAAGAAGTAGCTGAAACCCATCCGGAAAAAATTATTAAAGAATGGATTGATCCGGCCGTAGGTTTACAAGCTTTCCAGGCACGTAAAGTTGCTTTTGCTTTTGGTCTGGAAGGAGAAGCCTTTAAAGAAATGGTAAAGTTTATTACCGCGCTTTATAAGGCATATTTAGATACCGATGCTTCGCAGTTTGAAATTAACCCGGTTTTAAAAACGTCGGATAATAAAATATTGGCGGTAGATGCCAAAGTAAACCTAGACGATAATGCCCTTTACCGCCATCGGGCTTTTGAAGACCTGCGCGACTTTAACGAAGAAGATCCTCTAGAAGTAGAAGCTAGTGCCAGTAACTTAAATTACGTTAAGTTAGATGGTAACGTAGGTTGTATGGTAAACGGAGCGGGTTTGGCTATGGCAACTATGGATATTATTAAGCTATCGGGTGGTGAGCCGGCTAACTTCCTGGACGTTGGAGGTGGAGCAAACGCCCAAACCGTAGAAGCTGGTTTCCGGATTATTTTAAAAGATCCCAACGTAAAAGCTATTTTAATTAATATTTTTGGAGGTATTGTTCGTTGCGACCGCGTAGCGAACGGAGTAGTAGAAGCCTACAAAAACATTGGCGATATTCAGGTTCCGATTATTGTGCGCTTACAAGGCACTAATGCCGAAGAAGGCGCCCGCATTATAGATGAATCTGGTTTAAAAGTTTACTCTGCCGTTTTGTTAAAAGATGCCGCTCAGCGCGTAAAAGAAGTATTGGCTTAATTTTCATTCACTTCTAAAACCTTTGTATAATAAGGCCACTTCTTTCGAGGTGGCCTTTTGTTTTATAGGTATTAAGCTATTCTACACTACTTCCAGTTGTACGTCAATGTTACCCCGGGTACCTACCGAATACGGACACACCTCATGGGCTTTATTTACTATCTCAACTGCCTGCTCGTGATCTATGCCTTTTAAATCTACTACTAATTTAACGCCTAACCCATACTTCTCGTTGTCTACTTGTAATAAGCTTACGTGAGCAGTAACGGTAGATTCTCGGTCTAAGCGAATATTTTGCTTGCCTGCCACCAACAAAACGGCGCTCTGAAAACAAGAAGCATAGCCCGCTGCAAACAATTGCTCTGGATTACTACTTCCCTTTTTGCCTCCTAATCCTTCCGGCACATTTACTTCCAGATCAATAATTCCATCCGATGATTTTACGTGGCCGCTGCGACCTCCGGTAGCCGTTACTTCGGCAGTATACAAGGTTTTCATAGTTCTAGTTTTAATTGAAAAATAATTCTTAATGGTTTACTTAATAAGTTTAAAGAGTTTATTTAACAGATTTTTAAAAGTTTTGTTAAGAAACGGTGTTCTTATTTTTAAATTTTATTTTGTAAACCAAGAGTATTTAGCTTTTTAAAGCAATTTTTTAGCGGAGGTAACGTAAGCAAATACAGGAAAAACCAGTAGCTATAAGAACTATTTTACTTTTATCTGGTATAAAGCAAAACGAACAAACAACCTTATCTTATTTATCTAAACTTAAAACGATGAGTATAGAAGCCTTAAAATTAATTCCGCAAGAAGAATCGTTTAATGAAACTTCCTTCGAGCAGGAAATTACCAATCGCCACCAACTTCAGGATCGTCCGGCTATATTAGAAACAATAAAAACAATATTAAAATTAATTAATCCGGTGCGCGTAAATGGGGCGGGCAATCATGAAATAACAACTCTATTCCGCGATATTGTATTTAAAAACCGTAATATGATTGGAACTACCGGATTAAGTCAATTAGCTGAAGCGAATTTAAGCGACGAGAACGGCACCTTAACCGACAAAGGAGTTGAATTAGTAAAAGCAATTGCCGGTTCTTACAAAGGAGTTGAAGGCGAATTAGCTTATTAATAACAAGAGTATAAAAGCCATTTTAACAAGCATTAAACCCTATATTGATTAAAATTAAGCTAAATTTTCTTTATGAATACAAATAAAAAAGAGAAGCCTTAGTTAAGCCTTCTCTTTTTACTAAACATTTAAGTTAATTTATTTACCGCTGTGCACTACTGGTGTTTTATTTAATTTACTGTGCTTACGGCTGTAAAAGAAATAAACAACTAACCCAATAACTAGCCAACCTATTAGCCGGTACCAGGTATGAATATTTAAACTGGCCATCATGGCAAAGCAAACCAACATACCTAATATTGGCACTAAAGGCACCCATGGCGTCCGGAATGGTCGGGCACGCTCTGGTTCATGTACCCGCATGTACCAAACTCCACCGCAAACAATAACAAAGGCCAGTAAAGTACCAATTGAAGTCATCTCTCCTAACTGAGCAATTGGTAAAGCACCGGCAGTAATTGCACAAACTATCCCAATCAAAATAGAGCTAACGTAAGGTGTTTGATATTTTGGATGCACCTTCCCGAACAAAGGTGGAATAAGACCATCGCGCGACATAGAATAGAAAATACGCGGCTGCCCCAACAACATTACCAGCATTACCGAACTTAAGCCAGCTATTGCTCCAATTTTAATTAAATCCCGCAACACAGTATAACCGGTAACTTCGATACCAATAGCGATAGGTTCTGCTACGTTTAATTGACGGTAATCTACTAATCCTGTTAAAATACCCGACACTAAAATATACAGAATGGTACAAATTACTAATGACCCTAAAATACCAATAGGCATGTCGCGTTGCGGGTTTTTAGCTTCCTGAGCAGCCGTGCTAACGGCATCAAAACCAATATAGGCAAAGAAAATAACCCCCGCTGCCCGCATAATACCACTCCAGCCATAATGGCCAAACTCGCCGGTGTTGTCAGGTATAAAAGGTGTCCAGTTTTGAGCAGCTACTTCCGGATTACGAAGCAAATAATATCCACCAGCCAAAATAAAAGCCAGTACCACAAACAACTTCATAAATACTATTAAATTATTAAAGCGAGCTGATTCCTGAATCCCAATAATCAGAATAATGGTTATTAAAATAATAGCACTGGCGGCTACAAAGTTAAATACACCCGTAGCATGGGGTAATGAAGCAATGTCAATGCCTTGAGATGCATATTGATGTGTGAGCTGATCTGTAACCTGTAACCAGGCACTGGTTTTAGGGTCTTGAATTAAAGAAATTCCGGGAGCATTCCACCATTCGGGCGCAATATTAATATTTAAATCCCGGAGAAAACTCACTACGTAACCACTCCAACCAACGGCCACAGTAGCTGCGCCAAACATATATTCCAGAATTAAATCCCACCCTATAATCCAGGCAATTAATTCTCCTAAAGTGGCATAACCATACGTATATGCAGACCCGGCAATCGGAATCATAGACGCAAATTCGGCGTAACACAAACCTGCAAAGGCGCAGGCAATACCCGCCACAATAAAGGAAACAACTAAGCCCGGCCCGGCAAATTGTGCGGCCGCACTCCCGGTAAGAACAAAAATACCTGTTCCAATAATGGCTCCAATGCCCAATAAAATTAAATTAGTAGCCGATAAAGTACGTTTAAGGGTATGCGAATGACCATCGCCGCCACCACCTTCCGACTCCTGAATTAATTTAGTGATTGATTTTTTTGCAAATAAATTAGATGCCATTCGTTTGTCTTAAATTTTGAAACCTTAAAGTTTTAGTAAAAATGTAGTGCCCTTGCCAGATATAATTAAAAACTAGTCCGTTAACTGAATAATATCTTAAGCATTAAAATTTAACAATAATACGCCCTTAAATTAAGTAAATTTTGCAATTTGTTGAACAGGCAGCCTAAAACATTTTAATCTTACCACCTTTAATCACGTAAACTATACAAACTAAATAAGATAAATTGTATTAACTGGCTGAACTTCTAAAATTGCCCCAAGTGGCTCTTAATTCAGGTGAACTGTTAAAAATAAGATTTAACAATTTTTACTAAGGTATATCTTTTTTATTTTATTTAAGTAAAAACCGGTAACACTAGTATATACACAACATTGTAAATTCACCTTACATCAACAAATACTTACTATGGATCATTACCCGTTAAAACCAGAAAACATGCGAGCGCCAGCGAACTTGAGCCGGGCAGAAATTCAACAAAGTTTAGAGGAATTAGATAATAAAATTAAAATTTTACAAGGCCGGGCCCACGCTACCACCGCTGATTCAAATCATACTTATCATGAGCATATAGCTGGGTTAGAGAAAAAACGCGCTTTACTGGCGCAAAAATTAGAGGCTACCCAAGACGAAACTTCTAACACTTGGACGGACATTAAAAACGGTTTACAAAACCTGAAAGATGAAATCCGGAATATGCTTGATTAGCTAAAATTTATTTTTTTAAACAATTAACTAAACCAGTTTGAAAGATTGGCTTATGGTAACTTTATATGCACTCATAAGCTAAAGTATAGAGTAAATAAACCTCATCGATAATACCAACTAGGATTTAGTAAATACCACATAAGTTTTAAAGAAGCAAACCCGGTAGGTTTCAAAACTACTGGGTTTAAGCTCAGTAGACCTATGTCCATTTAATTTTTGAATTAGGATAAAGCCCACAAAACAGAAAAGCCGAATATGTAGTATATATTCGGCTTTTCTGTTTTTTAGGCGAAAGTTTAATCTACATTATCATGCAGAAACTTGTTATCACCCAGAATATCGTTATCATCACTTAAATTAAAGCGGGAAATATTACGGTTAGAAGAATGGGGTACATTCTCCAGGGCAACATTCCGACGCAAGTAAGCAGGAACTTCTAACTTTTCTTTAATAGCTTCATTCGTAATTTCACTGCTTAACCGACGCAAACGTTCGCGGCGTTCCAGTGATTTTTGCTGCAAATTATTTAACTCCTCTTCGGCTGGTGTATTTGTAACCACATCACCTGTTTCTTCGGGAGTAAAAACTTCGTGTTGCGATTCTAAATCAAAAACAATTTTAGCCGGCTCTGCTGGTACCCGCGTTGGCACCGGTGCTGGAGCGGGCGTAGAAACAGGAACCGGAATTGGAGTTGGCGAAGCGTCCTGTACAGGTACTCTTACAGGAGCAGCCGGACGAGCAGGTTCCGCCTCTTCTTTAACAACTACACTCCGATCGGTATCGAAAATGTTGATTTGGGGGTCAGTTTCCGGGTAAGTGTTTTTTTTTACCTGACCGGTATTAATAGTTACTGCTTCACGGGCAAAACCAGTAGCAATTACCGTTACCCGAATGCTTTGACCTAATTCCGGATCAATCCCGTGTCCGAAAATTACTTCCGCTTCTTCTCCGGCTTTTTCCTGGATATATTCCGTTATTTCGGTCAATTCGTCCATTTCCAGTTCAGCCTGATCGCCTGACATGATAGAAAGCAATATCTTTTGCGCTCCGTGAATGTCGGTGTTATTCAATAATGGCGACGATAAAGCTTCTTCGGCAGCCCGCAAAGCCCGGTTTTCTCCTTCGGTAGTAGCAGATCCCATTACGGCCGCGCCTGAATCTTTCATTACTGTTTTTACATCTTCAAAGTCTACGTTTACTTCGGAGGTAACAGTAATAATTTCGGCAATACTTTTGGCAGCAGTAGTTAAAACATTATCCGCCTTTGCAAAAGCCTGCCGGATAGGCAAATTGCCAAAAATTTCCCGTAGTTTGTCATTCAGAATTACTAAAACCGTATCACAATTTTCGCTCAGGTCTTTAATTCCTCTTTCGGCAGCGTCCCGTTTCTTCTTACCTTCAAATATAAAAGGAGCAGTAACAATACCAACCGTTAGTATATCGAGTTCTTTTGCAATTTTCGCAATTACAGGGGCTGCGCCCGTACCGGTACCACCGCCCATACCAGCCGTAATAAATACCATTTTAGTATCATTACCCAATAGTTCCCGGATTTGTTCACGGCTTTCGATAGCCGCTTGCTTACCGCGCTCCGGATTAGCTCCAGCGCCTAAACCTTCGGTTAAATCAACGCCAATTTGCAATTTATTGGGTACATTGCTGCTTTTCAGAGCCTGTGCGTCGGTATTACATACCACAAATTCTACATCTTTAATGCCCTGACCACACATGTGGTTTACTGCATTACTACCTCCTCCACCAACACCAATAACTTTAATGATAGATTTGCTTTGCGTAGGTATATCAAACTTATAGGATGAAAAACTCATATATAACTCTCCTTTACTAAATTCTTAATAATTTTGCTTATCGTCAAAATCGTCGATTAATAAACCTTTTGTACGGTCTATTATTTTTCTAAAAAAGTCACTACCACCCGAAGCAGTAGCAGGTTTTGCTACTCGTTCGTTTACCCGGTTTTCGGAAGTACGGGCGGCAATTTCAGTATAACGATTTAAGCGTTCATCCAAAGCTTGATAACCAGCTAATACTAACCCAACAGTGGTAGCGTACATCGGACTTTTTACAGCATCGATTTTACTTTTACCTAGATGCTCATTTGGGTAGCCAATACGGGCATCCAGGCCGGTTAAGTATTCTACTAACTGTACTAAGTTCTGTAACTGCGAACCTCCACCGGTTATTACAATGCCAGCAGCCAGACTATTCGCATATCCGCTTCTAACAATTTCTGAATAAACAAGTTCAATAATCTCTTCCATTCTTGCCTCAATTATATAAGCAAGGTTTTTAATGGAGATCTCTTTCGGGGTACGGTCGCGTAAGCCCGGTATAGAAACAATCTCGTTATCGGATGCTTCGTCGGCAATGGCTTTACCAAACCGTACTTTTAATTGCTCGGCTTGGTTTTGCATAACCATGCAGCCTTGCTTAATATCGGTGGTTACTATATTGCCACCGAAAGGTAAAACTGCGGCATGCCGGATAATATTGTCTTTGAAAATGGCCAGGTCAGTGGTTCCACCTCCAATATCAACCAAAGCTACGCCCGCATCTTTTTCTTCTTCGCTTAACACGGACATACACGATGCCAGCGGTTCCAAAATCAAATTGTCGATTTCCAAGCCAGCCCGGGTAACGCATTTGTTAATGTTGTTAATGGCGTTAGACTGCGCGGTTATGATGTGGAAATTTCCCTCTAAGCGAACTCCCGACATTCCTACCGGATCCACAATGCCTTCTTCGTAATCCACTTTGTAATCTTGCGGCATTACGTGAATAATTTCGCTTCCTGGCGGTGTTACCAACCGGTACATGTCGTTGGTCAGGCGGTTTACATCTTCTACGGTAATTTCATTATCCGAAGTAGCCCGGGTAATGCTGCCGTTGTGCTGCAAGCTCTTAATGTGCTGCCCGGCAATACCTACATTTACTACGCCAATGTTTATTCCGGATTGTTCTTCTGCCTGCCGGATAGCTTTGCGGATAGCATCCACGGTTTTATCGATATTGCTCACAATGCCGCGAACAACTCCTTCCGAAACCGCTTTTCCCATTCCTAAAATTTCTAACTTACCGAACTCGTTTTTCCGGCCAACCAAGGCACAAATTTTGGTTGTCCCGATATCCAAGCCTACTACAATTTTGTCGTTTTGCATATCTATATTTTATTCACAAATGATCTGATCATGAAACTCCAGGTTTACCCGTTTGTACCTGTCCCAACCCATAGCGGGAAGTACTTTTTTGTAAACAACCAACAACTTTTTAAATTTCTGTTCCACTTCATCTGGCTTGCCAAATTCAATAACCTGAGTACCTACCTGAGGCATGAAAATTACTTTACCTTTGGCATCAATCTGCATTTCCGCTAACTGCGCTTTCCAGAAAGCATCTTTTTCGATAAACTTCAGCAAGTCCAAATATGCCCGGCCTAATGAATCCTGGTAAAAGGACCGAGTTTGCGCCGGCCGAAACAAGGATCTGGTAATAGGGATCACCCGTGCGGTAAATCTTTCTGATAAAGGTAAAACATTACCTTCATCATCAATATAGACGTCCTCTTCTGAATTGTCGTGTACTAATCTGGCTATAGGCCTGTTTTGTTTAATTTTAATGTTTAAGTTACCGGCTAAATCACGATATACCTGTGCTTCCCGCACAAATTTATGCGATTTAATCCGCAATTCAAGGTTTTTTAAACCGATATCTGTGATTTTTGAACCTTCTAAAACCTTCTCACCATCATTCGTAAGAATATTTTTTACTTCCCGCTCACTAATAAAATAGTTATTATACTCATTATCAATGGACACTGAAACTTTTCGAACAGCTTTTTGAGCTTGTCTCTGCGCCACAAATACCCCCAAAAAAGCGAGTAGTAGGATGCAACAAGATGCAAAAATTATAGATATAATCTTACGCTTCTGAAACATTTTTTTTCTTTTCTAAGATGTTCTTAATTGGCTGAACCAGAGTATCTATATCGCCGGCTCCCACGGTAGCCACTACGTCAAAGTCAGGATGGTTCTCTATTTTGTCCAATACTTCCTGCTTGGACAAGAGACTTTTTTTAGGCCCGGAAATACGGTTCAACAGCATTTCGGCTGTTACTCCGGGTATTGGTTTCTCCCGGGCCGGGTAAATTTCAAGTAATTCCACTTCATTTACCTGGCTTAAACTTTGGGCAAATTCATCGGCAAAATCGCGGGTTCGGGTAAATAAATGCGGCTGAAAAATAAGCTTGATTTTTTTATCCGGGAACAATGCCTTCAAAGAAGAAACAAAGGCATTGATTTCGCTTGGGTGGTGCGCGTAATCATCAATGTAAATATGATCCTGCGTTTCGGCCACAAATTCAAAACGCCGCTTTACTCCCCGGTAAGCCGCTACCCCAGCTCGAATCTGGTGCGATGGCACACGCATTAATTGAGCCGTAACGCAAGCCGCTAAAGCATTTTCAACATTATGGAAACCAGGAACCGCTAGCTCCAATCCCGGCAAAACTCCGGTAGGTGTAACAACATTAAATTTAAAACGGTGTTCCTCGATAGAAATGGTTCCGGCATTAATTTCTGCCCGCTCCAATCCGTAATTCAAGACCTTAACGGAAGACTCTATTTTAGCTGTAACTCTACTGTCGGACTTCGTGTTTAACAGCAGGGAACCTTTTGGTTTTATCTGACCAATAAATTCCTGAAAGGAGTGAATAAGCTCTTCTTTGTCGCCGTAAATATCTAAATGATCGGCATCCGTGGACGTAACAATGGCAATATCCGGAAATAAGCGCAGGAACGAACGATCATATTCATCAGCTTCCACCACTATTATTTCGCGACCATCTTCGTCTTTTCCTAAAAGCAAGTTAGAATTTAGATTAACCGAAATCCCTCCTAAAAAAGCCGAACAATTAACGCCTGCGTGGTGTAGCAAATGCGCAATCATGGAAGATGTAGTGGTTTTGCCGTGGGTTCCGGCCACTGCAATGGTAAAAGCATTGGCGGTAATAATGCCTAAAACTTCAGATCGCTTTTTAATTTCAAATCCATTCTCCCGTAGGTATTGCCACTCGCGATGGTCGGCAGGAATGGCAGGTGTAAGAACTACTAAGGTTTGTTCCTGGTTTTGTTTTACTTCTTCCGGTATCAAATTTATATTATCTTCAAAATGGATCTGAATACCTTCTTCTGTTAAGGCTTGCGTTAATGGAGTGGGGGTTTTATCGTAGCCCCAAACAGGTAAACCTTTGGCGTTAAAATAACGGGCAATGGCGCTCATACCAATGCCACCAATACCTAAAAAGTAAATATATTTATACTTATCCGTCCTCACTTTAGCAAACTAATTAATTGATCTACAATATTTTCTGCAGCATCTGGTTTTCCTAATTTCTGAATATTTGCGCTTAATTGAGCTTGCTTTGCTTTATCCGCTAACAAGCTAAAGGCAGCTGGGTACAAATTAGTAGCCGCATCCACATCCTTTACCAATAAAGCCGCTTGCCGATTTACTAAAGAAAGGGCATTTTGCGTTTGATGATCTTCTGCTACGTTAGGCGAAGGCACTAAAATAGCCGGTTTACTAACCAAACACAGTTCTGAAATAGATAAAGCTCCCGCTCTGGAAATAACAATATCGGCAGCAGCATACGCTAAGTCCATCCGTTGAATAAAATCAAAACTTTTTATTCCAGTATCTATCAACAAGGCGGTTTGTTCGCTGGCTGTAGGGTAATAAGGTTTGCCTGTTTGCCAAAGTAACTGGTAACCTTTTTCTTTTATTTGCGCCAGGTGGGCAGCCGTACTTTCGTTAATAGTACGCGCTCCTAAGCTGCCGCCAATTACTAATATAGTAGGCTTTCCGGGTTTTAAATTGAAAAAAGTTAATGCTTCTTCTCGTTTATTCTGGCTACCTACAATATCCTGGCGCACTGGGTTACCCGTAAGCACTAATTTTTCTGCCGGAAAAAAGGCTGACATTCCCTCGTAGGCCACGCAAATTTTATCTACGCGCTTGCCGAGTAGTTTATTCGTGATACCGGCGTAGGAATTTTGTTCCTGGATTAAACTAGGAACACCTAAGGAAGTAGCGGCAAACAATACCGGAGCGCTGGCGTAACCGCCCACTCCTACTACGGCATCGGGCTTAAAGTCTTTTACTATTTTCCTGGCCGTCCGGACGCTGGAAATTACTTTAAAGGGAAAAGTCAGGTTTTTAAGAGTCAGGCGACGCTGCAAACCGGCTATAGTTAAACCAATAATCTTATAGCCAGCTTCGGGCACCCGGGTCATTTCCATTCGGCCCTTAGCCCCCACAAACAAGATTTCTGCTTCGGGTTGCCGTACCTTTAACTGATTAGCAATGGCTACTGCTGGATAAATATGTCCGCCCGTGCCACCGCCGCTAATAATTATCCGGTAAGGTTGTTTATTCTGCATGTACAACTGCTCTTTTCGAAATATTACCCGATAATATATTGCCACTGGGCGCCTGCTCGGCTTCGGTGCGGCTAACGCTTAAAATAATACCGATGGATATACCCGTGAAAATTAAAGAGGTACCACCCATACTTAGTAAAGGCAAAGGCAAACCTGTAACCGGACCTAATCCCACGGCTACTCCCATGTTTACCATTGCTTGCAGTACCAAGCTAAAACACAACCCCGCCGAGAGCAAGCCCCCGAAAGCACCAAAACTTTTGTTTACCGTAACTAGCCCTCGGTACAGAAAAGCCAGATATAAAAACAAAATTATTACGCCACCCAGCAAACCGTACTCTTCAATTATAATCGCGTAAATAAAATCGGAATACGGGTGCGGCAAAAAGTTACGCTGATCGGAGTTACCGGGTCCTTTACCGAATGGCCCACCAGTTGCAATGGCAATATAAGATTGCTCTAATTGAAAAACCGGAGATTCGGTATTGGTAAAATTTTCTACCCGGCTAATTACCGTTTTCATTCTTTGGCCTAAAGCTAAAGCAGTTACTCCCAAAACTCCACCAATTACCAGTACCATGGCAATGTGTTTCATTGGAACCCGACCAATAAACATGAGCAGCAAACAAGTAATAAATAAAAGGGTAGCCGTAGAAGCATTGGTTAAAGCAATTAATCCGCAGATGCTGCCGCACCAGAACATTATTGGAATAAGGGTACTTTTCACATCGGTGGTTACGTGTTGCCGCTTAGACAGCATACTGGCCAAGTGTGAGATTAAAGCCAATTTAGCTAAATCCGAAGGCTGAAAAGTTTGGTTTATTATGGGGATAGTCAACCAACGCGACGCTTCGTTAATATTGGAACCGTAGAGGAAAGTAAACATGAGCAAAGGAGCCGATAAACACAGGGCCAGCAACGATAGCCTGGAGTAGTAGCGGTAGTTAATTTTATGCGCAAACCACATAAAAGCCAAACCAACCAGTATTAAGCTGGTATGCTTAAACAAAAAATACTCCGTGTTACCCGACATTTTTTTATATGCCAAAGTACCCGTAGCGGAGTAAACCACCGCAATACTAATCAGGGAAAAAGCTATTACGATACCCCACAAAATTGGATCACCCTTTAAATTTTCGCGTAACCAGAGTTTTACCTGCATCATACTATTCGTTAATTATCCATAGACCACTGCCTATGGTATTATTTTTAAAATTTACTTCTGAAATTACTCCTGCTTTTTAACTTTACTGCTTCAATGGTGCCAAAACTATTTGCTCTACAGCTTCGGCAAAACGGCGGCCGCGGTGTTCGTAATTATTAAATAAATCAAAACTGGCGCAGGCCGGGGAAAGCAAAACAACCTCCCCGGATTGGGCTAAAGTATTAGACTTTTGAATCGCTTCTTCCATGGATTGGGTTTCGTCAATAACCGGAATAACTCCGGTAAAAGATTCAAATAATTTCTTATTATCTACTCCCAGACAAATAAGAGCTTTGATTTTTTCTTTAGCTAAGGCGTGTAGGGTGGTATAATCATTGCCTTTATCTACTCCTCCCGCAATCCAAACAATAGGTTGGGTAATACCATCCAAAGCATACCAGACCGCTTCTACATTGGTGGCTTTCGAATCGTTGATGTAACATACTCCGTTTGCTTCGCCCACGGTTTGTAACCGGTGGTCGGCATTTTTAAAAGTAACTAAAGCCTGAGAGATATTCTCAGAAGAAACACCGGTTAACTTGGCAGCAAGTACGGCCGCGGCGGTGTTGTATTGATTATGTTTACCAATCAGAACAGAGGAACTGGTATCTATATGTTCTTCCGTACTGTTATAGTTAGTTATCAGCTTAGAATTCGAATAATAAGCTTTTGCTTGCCATTGGTTTTCAATCGAAAAAGGAATTAACTGCCCTTTAAATGCTGCTGAATCAAAATACTCGTTAATTAATTTATCATCGGTATTGTAAATAAAATAATCGGCCGGCGTCATGTTCTGGTTAATGCGAAGCTTCGATTGCGCGTACTTGGCCATGCTGTATTCGTACCTGTCCAGATGGTCGGGGGTAATGTTTAATAAAATGCCAATGTGCGCTTTAAACTGGAACATGCCGTCTAATTGAAAACTGCTTAGCTCCACCACGTAGTAGTCGTACTCATCAATAATTACTTTTTCGGCTAAACTCTCCCCTATATTGCCGGCTAAACCAACATTTAAACCCGCACTTTTGAGCAAATGATAGGTTAGTAGCGTAGTGGTAGTTTTACCGTTTGTGCCCGTAATGCAAATAAATTTGGCATTCGAATACCTACTGGCAAATTCAATTTCTGAAATAACAGGAATGTTATTCGCTTTGGCTTGCTGAATTAAAGCCGCTTTATCCGGAATACCCGGGCTTTTAATAATTTCGCTCGCTGCTAAAATACGTAGAGAATCGTGCGTGCCTGACTCAAATGGAATATCAGCCGCTTGCAATTTTTGCTGGTAAACTGGTTTTATCTCCCCGGAATCCGACACAAATACATCTAAACCTTTGGCTTTCGCCAATAAGGCCGCTCCTACTCCACTTTCCCCCGCTCCAAGTATTGCTATCATTTTGTTAAAATTAAATTTTAGTGTATCTACCTTTTTGTTGATCACTCATCAGCCAATCACCTACATTTCATAAGCACTTAGATTTCTTACTCTAGCGCAGCTTCAGCGTTACCAACGTTAGTATGGCCAGCATAATCCCGACAATCCAAAATCGGGAAACAATTTTTGCTTCTTGGTAACCTAATTTCTGGTAATGGTGATGTAAAGGCGACATTTTAAAAATTCGCCGACCTTCTCCGTATTTTCGCTTGGTGTATTTAAAATAACTTACCTGCACCATCACCGATAAATTTTCGACCAAGAAAATTCCGCATAGAATGGGAATTAAAAGTTCTTTGCGCAGGATTAACGCTAAAACGGCAATAATTCCACCGATAGATAAACTACCCGTATCGCCCATAAATACTTGTGCCGGGTACGAATTATACCACAAAAACCCCACGCATGCACCCACAAAGGCAGTACAAAAAATTACTAATTCTCCGGAGTTAGGTAAGAACATAATATCCAGGTAATCGGCAAAGAAAGAGTTACCGGAAACCCAGGCAAAAACAGCCAACGTAATACCAATGATAGCCGATGTACCAGCCGCTAAACCATCAATCCCGTCGGTAATATTGGCCCCGTTAGAAACAGCCGTAATAATTACTATTACCAACAATATGTATAAAAAACGGGCATAGGAGCCAAAAACCGGACTAGCAAACGAAAAAAGCTGATAATAGTCGAGTTCATTATTTTTAGCAAACGGGATGGTAGTAATCATTTGCCGTACATCTTTAAAACGCGACGAAGCATCGACTGCCGTGCTACCAGTATCGGTGATGTATTGCCGAACCACTACATCGTCGTTAAAAAAGAGTACACAACCTACAATTAACCCAATACCAATTTGACCGATCACTTTAAATCTACCGGCTAAACCTTCTTTATTCTTCCGAAATACTTTAATGTAATCATCCAGAAAGCCAATGATACCTAGCCAAACCGTAGTAATAATCATTAAAATAACATACACGTTGGCCAAACGGGCAAAAAGTAAAGTTGGAACCAAAATGGCCAGCAAAATAATAAGGCCGCCCATCGTAGGCGTTCCTTTCTTTTCCATTTGGCCGGATAAACCTAAATCACGAATACTTTCGCCTACCTGACGCCGCTGCAAAACTTTAATCAATTTACCGCCAAAAATCATGGCGATTAATAAAGATACCAGCGCCGCCATACCCGCCCGAAAGGATATGTATTGAAACACCCCGGCGCCGATAAAATCGAACTTTTTGTCTAAAAAATTAAAAAGATAGTAGAGCATTAATTCTTCTTTATTGGATTGTTAAATTGTTTAATTGCGGTGAATAAAATCAAACTTCTATCCTAACCATTCAACTGTCCAGCCATTTAACAATCTATTTTTTACTTTCCCATTAGGGCAAACATGGTTTTTACTATTTTTTTGTCGTCAAAATCGTACTTCACTCCTTTAACTTCCTGGTAAGTCTCGTGTCCTTTACCGGCTACTAAAATAATATCCCCCCGCTCAGCCAAGGCGCAAGCCGTTTTAATAGCTTCCTTGCGGTCCACGATGGATAAGGTTTTTTTAAAATCAACTGGTTTCACGCCTTGCTGCATCTGGTTTAAAATTTCTTGCGGATCTTCAAAGCGTGGATTATCGGAGGTTAAAACAACCCGGTCGCTCAATTTGCAGGCAATGTCGGCCATAATAGGTCGCTTGGTGGCATCGCGATTACCGCCGCAACCTACTACGGTAATAATTTGCTGCGACGGAGTACGGATTTGCTGAATGGTTTGCAGAACGTTTTCCAATGCATCGGGTGTATGGGCGTAATCCACAATACCGGTAATATTAGAATCAGAAACCACGTAATCAAACCGTCCGGCAGCCGAAGTAAGACTAGATAAAACAGTTAAAACTTCGTGTGTATCTTCGCCGAGTAAAACTGCCGCGCCATAAACGGCCAGAATGTTATAAGCGTTAAAAGTACCGATTAACTTAAACCAAATTTCATTACCGTCAATTTCTAAATGCAACCCTTGGATAGAGTTATCTACAATTCGGGCTTTAAACTCCGTAGCTTTGCGTAACGCATACTCGTGCGTACTGGCTTTGGTATTTTGCAACATAACGGCCCCCCGTTTATCATCGGCATTTACTAGCGCAAACGCTTTAGCGGGCAGCATGTCAAAAAATAGCTTTTTTGCCCGAATGTATTCGTCGAAGGTTTTATGATAATCGAGGTGATCGTGGGTAATATTAGTAAAAATGCCACCCGCAAAGGTTAATCCGGTTACCCGATGCTGCACCAGAGCGTGTGAACTTACTTCCATAAAGCAATGGGTACAGCCAGCTTCTACCATTTGCTGCAACAAAGCGTTTAAAGTAATGGCATCGGGTGTAGTATGAGAAGCAGGTAAAACAGTTTCGTTAATCTGATTTTGTACCGTGGATAGCATTCCGGCATTATAGCCTAATTCCCGGAACAACTTATGCAATAAAGTAACACAAGTAGTTTTACCGTTGGTGCCAGTTACTCCTACTAACTTTAACTTTTTAGATGGATGATCGTAAAAACCAGCCGCCATTAAAGCCAACGCTTCCGCAGAATCATTTACCTGCACGTACGTAACCTGCGAGCTTAATCCCTCTGGTAGGATTTCACAAATAATTACGGAACAACCCGCTTCAATGGCTTTAAAAATAAAAGCGTGTCCGTCGGCCTGCACTCCCCGGATAGCAAAGAATGCTTTGCCGGAAGTTGCCTGCCGCGAATCAAAGGTAAGCCCCTGAATAGCAACGTCGCTCGGGCCAATAAGCCGAACGACGGAAACAGGTGCTAGTATATTTTCTAAAAATGGCATTAACTCAACGTTAGTGTGATGATACTTCCTTTCTGAATAGGAGAACCTGGATCTAATGATTGTTTCTGTACTCTCCCCATTCCTACTTTTTTTACTTTTAACCCTTGATTGCCGAGTAAAAACAAAGCATCGCGTAAGGTCATGCCACTCACATCGGGCACCCGGCCTACTTGTAACGGCACCGGTTTCCAAACGTAAGAATGCGCCTGCGAATCGGCTTTAATCCACTCCTGGTCAGCTAAAGGATGGCTGCTGATACCAATTCGGTTACAAATTAAGGTTAATTCTTCTTGCTGACCGGCTTTTACCGGCGGCAAGGTGCGTTTATCCGGCATAATGAGCGCCGCAAAAGGTTTGTGAATGGCTAAATCGCGAACGTAAGCTTTATCGGCTAATTCCCGGAATACCGGAGCGGCAACATCGCCTCCGTAAATGCGGCCTTTTTTAGGGGTATCAATAATAATAATGCAGGAATATTTCGGATTATCCGCCGGGAAATAACCCGCAAAAGAAGTGGAATAATCTTTAATATACTGCCCGTTTTTTGTTTTCCAGGAGGTACCTGTTTTACCCGCCACTTTGTAATTTAAATTTTTTACTTGTTTACCGGTACCTTTTTCCACTACGGCTTCCATAATAGATTGCAATTTTTTAGCTGTTTCTTCAGAGCAAATGCGACCTAAAGTTTCCGCTTGAAAAGAATCTACTACTGCATCAGCTTTCCGGATTTCTTTTACAATCATGGGTTTTACTTTAATGCCGTTGTTCGCCACAGCATTGTAAAAAGCCAAAGTTTGTAAAGGTGAAATTTTTAATCCGTAACCAATAGCCATCCGGGATAAGGTTGAACGGCTCCAGCCCCGGTCGGTAGTTGTACGAATAAACGGTTTAGCTTCTCCGTGCATCTGGAAACCAAGTGGTTTATCGATGCCGAATTGCTGCAAGTACTCAATGTATTTCTCGGGCTTTTTGCCAAAGTGTGTTTCAACGAGTTTGGCCGTGCCTACGTTAGAAGATTTTTCAAAGACTTGGGAAATAGAGATTTTACCGTAACCACCACCGTGGGCCTCTCCCATACTTACCCCACCAAATACCTGACGGCCATGACCGGTATCCACTGTATCCTCAGGAGTAAGATTAGTATCTTCGAAGAGGGCCATCATGGAAGCGAGTTTAAAGGTTGAACCCGGCTCGGTTCGACCATGGTCACCCACGGCATAGTTGTAATTTTCAACGTAAACCCCTTCGCTGGCTTTTCCTAAATTAGCAATGGCTTTAATAGCGCCGGTTTTCACTTCCATTAAAATTACACAGCCATATTGGGCATTATTTAAGACTAATGCCTTATAAAGCGCGTTTTCGGCTACGTCCTGCAGGTTAATATCAATGGTAGTTTTAATATCGTAACCGGGTAAAGGCTTAATTTCGGTACCATCGTAAATCGGCTTATTTCCGCCCGCCATCCGTTCGAACAAAGCTTCTCCGTCTTTCCCAGCTAGTTGGCGGTTATAGGTAAACTCTAAGCCCGAGCCGTTGCCGTCTTCGGTCATACGGCCAATGGTCCGCTGGGCCAAGGAGCCAAAGGGCCGGAAACGCTTATCTACTTTTTCAAAAATTACCCCGCCTTTGTTCTTACCGGCCCGGAATATAGGCCAGGAAGCCATCATTTTCTTTTCCTGATAGTTAATCTGGCGCGGATGCAAACGCAGATAGCGCCGTTGCTCGGCACGGGCGTTTTTTATTTTCCGGCGGTATCCTTCGGGTGATTTATCCTGGTAAAACCGGGATAATAGTAAGGCCAGCGAATCAATGCCTTTATTAAAAACCTTGTCGTCGCAAATAGTTGCATCAAAAGCGACGCGGTAAAAAGGTAAGGAAGTAGCTAAAATACTTTCGTTATCTGAATAAATATTGCCCCGGGTAGCATAAACCGGCTGATAAATAATGCGGCTCTCTTTGGCAATCTGGCGCCACTTGGTTCCTTCAAAATACTGGATGCGAACTACTTTGTAGATAATAGCGCCCGCAAAAAAACATACAAACAAGAAAGCTACCCGCACGCGGGTAACAATTGATTTTTTAATATTCTTCCCCATCTACTTCAATCTGATAAGGTGGTGATGAACTTTCTACAATGCCGGCCGGAGCTACTTTACGAGCCACTTCGCTCTGCTTGCTGGCTTCCATGTAGTCGGACTTAAGTGTGGTATAATCGGCCCGGAAATCTTCGGTTTCGCTTTTGGTGCGATCAATTTTCCGGATGGTTTTCTCGGCGTAATGGGTATTGCCTATGTAAAACAGCGTAATAGCCATAATATACAACACGTAAGGCAAGTATTTTACCGGTAATCCATCCCGAAAAATACTATCCACTTTGGTATAGCGATCCAGAAGATGAAATAAGCTGGTACCCTTTTGCCGGGGTACTTCTACTGGGGCAGGCATCGGCACCGCCTTTAGGGTATTGGCTTTAGGTTTTACCGGTGGTCTTTCCTTAACTGTGTTATAGGCCATGCTTTCTACGTTTTAAGTTATATGTTTTAGGTTTTACGTCTTCTATTTTTCGTGTCCTTGCCAGCACACCTCCCAACTTTTAACTCATAACTTTTAACTTTTAACTCATAATTTCCTGGCTACCCGCAATCGGGCACTCCGCGAACGATTGTTTTCCTGCAACTCTTTTTCGCTGGGTATAATGGGTTTGCGGATTACTGATTCGAGTGGCTTTAATTCGTTGCCAAATAAATCTTTTTCTACTTCGCCAAAGAACTTACCTTTCGCGATAAAATTTTTTACTAATCTGTCTTCCAGCGAGTGATAAGAAATTACTACTAATCGACCACCGGGTTTTAACACCTCTACGGTTTGTTCCAGCATTTCTTCCAGCGCTTTTAATTCATCGTTTACTTCAATGCGTAAAGCCTGAAATACCTGTGCCAGGTATTTATTTTCTTTTCCTCGCGGAATTAAACTACCAATTACCTTTTTAAAATCAGCAATTGTTTCAATGGCCTGAACACCCCGAGCCTGCACAATTTGCCGGGCTAAGGTTCGGGCGTTTTTTACCTCCCCATACATCCCAAAAATCCGGTGCAGGTCTTCTTCGGAATAAGTTGTTAAAACTTCCTGCGCCGACAAAGCAGCCTCAGGGTCCATGCGCATATCCAAGGGACCATCAAACCGAGTAGAAAAACCGCGCTCTGGCACGTTAAACTGGTGCGATGAAACCCCCAGATCGGCCAGAATGCCATCTACCTCTTTTACTCCATACAACCGTAAGTATTTTTTCAGATAACGAAAATTAGCTTTCACGAATGTAAAAGCCGGATCTGTTATCCGCTGCGCTTGCTTCTCCGCGTCCGTATCCTGATCAAAGCTATATAACCGGGCGCCTCCGGTTAATTTATTTATAATGTATTCGGAATGGCCACCGCCTCCGAAGGTAACATCCATATAAGTACCACCAGGCTTTAAATCCAGGGCTTCTACTGATTCCGGCAATAAAACAGGAACATGGTATGCCATTATTCAACTACTGGATTTAAGGGCTGATCGCCTAAAAATTTTTGTGCCAACTGCGAGAAATTCTCCTGATCTTTAATCAGGAAATCCTCGTATTTATCTGGATTCCAGATTTCTACCCGGTTACCCAGACCTACTATTATTGAATCTTTATCAATCTCTGCGTACCGTACCATAGTGCGCGGCAGAATAAACCTTCCGGTATTATCGAGTTCTATCTCGGTATTTCCCCGAAAAAAATTCCTTTGAAAATGCCGGTATTCCTCGTTAAACTCATTCAACCCTGCTACCCGGTCGTAAATCTTTTTCCATTCCTGCTTTGGATACAAAACCAGGCAAGGCTCAAACCCCCGGGTTAATACCACGTGATTGCCTGATTCCTCTGGTAGGTTGGCTTTTATCTTGGCGGGTAAAACCAACCTCCCCTTAGGATCTAGCTTGCACTCGTATTCACCGGAGAGAAAGTTCATAGAGTATACCTAAGTTTTATGTAATTCTCAGGTAAACAAATGTACGCAATCCAAAAAATTTGTCAACCACGTTCTACCACTTTTTACCACTTTGTGGATAAATTATGGTTTTCCCCACCACTTATACACATTATCCACATAGTTCTCCTTCCACTTTTAAAATCGCGTTTTTTAGCTTAAACAAGCATATTTTTACTAAATCATGCCTTTAAAAATCTTAATTGCTTCATTAGAAACCATTTGCAAAACAAGAGTTCAAGCAGCCACAAGAAGGTATTGCGTAGGCTAAGTAGAGGTGGGAGAAAGTAGAAGAAATTTCCTAAATTTAGTCTATGAAAAAGCTGGTGTTACATGGCTTTTGGCTAAGCCTTGTTTTTGAAATTTTGTTTAACTCGCTGAGCTTTGCTAATTCAGCACAAGTTCAATCCGATTCTCCGTCAGTAAAAGCACACGATGCTACCTGTGGCCCTAAATTACAGGACAAAAAAGCAGTAAAAACAAAAGCAAAAATAAAGAAAGAACAATGTATTACAGCACCGAAGCAATGTTATAAGCAATCTCCGGTAACTGAAAAGCCATCCTTTATTAAATTACCGGTCTTGTTTCCGATTTCCAGAGAAGTAGCTTTTGAAGGAAATATAGCTTTACCGGAAGGCTCTTTATATGCTGTGGTTCATTCCAGTTCTTCCCAATTTTCGCCACTGAGTTACTAGTTCGAATCGCGGATTAACAGGATTGCGCGGATTTCTTTATTTCTGCAAGAGTTAATTGAAGTTATTTACTAAAATCAAAACAGAAGAGCCATTACGTTATATGCGTAATGGCTCTTCTGTTTTGATTAAACTTAAAATTTTAAAATTGTGGTATCTTCAGGTATTAAAATTTTACTAAATGCGCCAATAAAAATCCGCACAATCCTGTTAATCCGCGCAAATCCGCAATTCAGGATTTAACTTTATATAATTGCCACCAGGGTAAATACGGCTTGTCGTGGTGCTCGTAGTGGTAACCAAAAAAATAACAACTTAAAAAAGCCCATACGTGATTTTTTGCCTGAGTGCCGGATTTATGTTTATTATCAGGTTCGTGCTCGCCCCGGTGCGGTAAATAGGTGCCAAAGTAAAACAATTGAAATGTTGCCAAAATAGCGGGAAGCATCCAATACAAAACTACATTTTCGACCGGAAAAATCAACTTTAAAAAGTTAAAGGTTACAGCCATGAGCAAAAGTTGCGGCCAAGTAATATATTGTTTCAGGAAAGAATAATACCAGGCAAAAAAATTACCGCCATGATAATCCGGGTCCTGATCGGTGGCTACGTGGCGATGGTGGGCATGATGACGGGGCAAAAGCCGGAAATAGTTATTATACGCAAATAATCCAGCCGTACTCACTCCCACTAATTGGTTTACTTTTTTATTCCGGGAAACTACCCCGTGCATCGCATCATGAGCGGTAATAAACAAGCCCGTGTATAAATGCATTTGCACCAGAATAAAAAAATAAGTTAAAGGAGAAGCCCAGTTTACCGTTTGCTGTAGTAAAAAGGATAAGCAAGTAAACCAAAGGGTAATAATAGCGAATGCAATGAAAACGCCGCGGTGCTTTTGAATTAAAGGCATAGTTACTGACTTACTTCAAATAATTAATATGCAAGCAATGCTTGTTGCACTTCTTCCATTAGCCACATTGGGGTAGAGGTAGCCCCACAAATTCCCACCGACTCCTGCGACTGAAACCACTCCGGTTGTAAGTCCTCTACCTTAGATATAAAATAGGTATTAGGGTTCGTGTCTTTGCAGACTTGGTACAGCACTTTCCCGTTAGAAGATTTGGTACCCGAAACAAAAACAATTTTATCAAACTTTGCGGCAAATTTACGCAAGTCCTGGTCACGGTTACTTACCTGCCGGCAAATGGTATCATTAGCGTTTACCTGATAGCCTTTGGTTTGAAGTAGGTTCTTAATTTTATAGAAATTATCGGTGCTTTTAGTAGTTTGGCTGTACAATGTTATGTTAGCGGGCAGTTCGTGTTGCAACAGTTCCTCTACATTTTCGAAAACTACAGCATCGTTGTTTGTTTGACCGAGTAATCCTAATACTTCGGCATGGCCGTGTTTACCATAGATAAAAATCTTTTCTTTTTTATCATAAGAAGTCTTAATGCGGTTTTGCAACTTAAGAACTACTGGACACGAAGCATCTATTAAATTCAGGTTATTTTCTAAAGCGATTTGGTAAGTAGAGGGCGGTTCACCGTGCGCCCGGATGAGTACGTGTTCGTTTTGGAGTTGCTTTAATTGCGCGTGATCAATAATGCGTAAACCACGCTTCTCCAAACGCTGGATTTCTTCATCATTATGCACAATATCACCTAAACAGTATAAATAACCTTGCTCGTCGAGAATATCTTCGGCCATTTGAATGGCGTATATTACCCCGAAACAAAAACCGGAATTAGGATCGATATGAACGCGCAGTTGTAACATGTATACTAAACAAATTTCGGCAACGGAAGGTTTTGTTTTTGTCTTCGCCGGAAAAATTCGAAAGCAGTAATCGTTATCAGCAACATTACCATAGAGTACATAGTGTCTTCTATGGGAATAGTAGTAAGCCGAATGCCCAGGTTATGCCCATTATTATACCAAACCACCGGTAACGAGGTAAGTACTCCGTTTACCAGTAAAAAAGGCACTAAATGCACTAAATACGCCAGGTAAAAACGACCAAGTAACCTATCTTTAAAGAATAAATAATGAATGAAAAAGATAACCGGTAATAGCAGAAAAGTTACCGAAGTATATAATTTACCTAAATGCAGCAAGCCCACTAAAGATATAAAAATTGCTAATAAAATAGTTACTACTAAAGCCCTTTGCTGCAAAAGGTCGCGCTTTACGTAAACATTCAAACATTCATAAATAAAAACACACGCGTAAGGCACCGTAATAAAAAACAGCACTTCTTCTAAAGGCAGGTTAAAAAAGTAAATTCCGAGTAAATAATCATTATTAAAGCCCCAAACGCCGTGCTGCGTGAAAATTGAATCCCAAACAATAAAAATAAGAGCGTTAATAGCAATGGCCGGAAACAGATATTTCCAGTTTTTATAAAACTGTACCCGCTTATCAAACGAAAGCAAAAACGGGAACAGAATGGTAAAAATATTTAAATACAAGTAAATATACATCAGACTCCAAGCTTAAGTAGTTGCCTTTTCTCTTCGGCGGTACTATGATCACCTTTTAAAAAATACTCGCGCATAATTTTAAAAGCATCCGCATCCACACCAGAGCGTGGGTGGGACAGCAAACTGTTAAATATTACTTTTTTATCTTCCTGCAAATGCCCGCTCATTAATAAATAACGGGGTATGTGGTACTCAATAGTATATCGCAAAAAACGAATTTCCGGATTATGTGGATCTTTTTTTACGACTTCTTCAAATTCCCGGGCAGAGTTTCGAACGTGTTTTAATTTGGAGTATAAACCGGAGGCGTATTTTGCCCCCACTCCTTCTATACCCGCCTGAAAACCCTGGATTAAAACATCGTTGCCTTTGTATTGGGTTAAATGCTGGGCTAGTTGCTCGTACGTTTTTTTATCTTTGGCTGCTTGGTAGTATAGTTTACGCAGGTCGGCAGCTTTGTAAGTAAAATCAGTTTGAAAAAAAAATTGAAAAAAAAGTAATCCAGTCAGCAGTACATTCACGGTGATCAAATGGTGTTTAGTCTGTATTTAACGTAAGAACCTAATAATAACGCTAATTTGGTGTTATCTGGTACTCTTACGCGCTCAGACAATATTCGGGCGGCCGGCAGGTGTTGTATTTTCTTAAATAATTTGCGGTAGTAAATATAAGCTAGGTAAACTCCCATTCGGGCAGAACGCGGTAAGTTTAAAATTCCCTGGTAAGCCAGGTCAAAATCTTTTACAATATCTTCTTCAATTTCTTTTTTACAGCCATTATCAAAGCATTGAAAATCAACTTTCGGGAAATAAACGCGGCCGCGTTCTTTATAATCGCTTTTCATGTCGCGCAGAAAGTTTACCTTCTGAAAGGCGGCTCCCAAACTGCGGGCAGGTTCTTTTAAGCGATCGAACATTTCCTGGTCTCCTTCGCAAAAAATCTGTAAACACATTAGTCCTACCACTTCTGCAGAACCGTAGATATATTCATCATACAGATCTTTATCGTAGCGTTTACCTTCTAAATCCATTTCCATACTACGCAGAAAAGCCTGGATAAACTCGTGCTTAATCTGGTATTGATGCACCACTAACTGAAATGAATGTAAAATAGGATTTAAGCTAATTTTTTCGTGAATAGCTTTGTACGTGTTTGCTTTAAATTCTTGCAGCAGGGCTGCCTTATCGTGGTCATGAAAAGTATCTACTATTTCATCGGCAATGCGCACAAATCCATAAACCGCGTAAATCGGAAAATGAAATTTCTTATCCAAGGTTTTAATACCCAAAGTAAACGAGGTACTGTAATGCTGAGTAATCAGTTTACTGCATTTGTAACTCGTCAGATCGAATAATTCCATAAATCTTTAATTAAAAATTATGAATTAGAAATTAGAAATTGAGAAATCAATTCTGGTATAAGCAGATGTTATTTCTAATTTTTAACTTCTAATTTCTAATTAAATGAACTGAATTCTTTCCGGATTTCTTCGGCTACCACCTGCCCCGAAATAAGCGAAGGTGGAACTCCCGGACCTGGTACAGTTAACTGCCCGGTATAATATAAATTTTTTACTTTTCTACTTTTCAGGCTAGGTTTTAAAATAGCCGTTTGCATTAAAGTATTAGCTAAACCGTAAGCATTTCCTTTAAATGCATTGTAATCTTTAATAAAGTCCGAATGAGCGTAACTGCGCTTCACTACTACAAAATCCCGGATAGATTGCCCGGTAAGTTTTTCCAACCGGTCCATTACCAATTGATAATAATATTCCCGGAGGTCTTCGGTATCCGTTAAATCCGGAGCTACCGGTATTAAAATAAATAAGTTTTCGCATCCTTCCGGAGCAACGGAAGCATCCGTTTGACTGGGAGCCGACACATAGAATAAAGGCTTTTCCGGCCACTTCGGATTTTCGTAAATTTCCTGAGCATGTGGCTCAAAATCTTCATCAAAAAATAAATTGTGGTGGGTTAAGCGCTGTAAGCGTTTACTTACCCCCAGGTAAAATATTAGAGATGAAGGCGCTAAAACCCGTTTATCCCAGTAACTTTCGGTATAGCTACGGTATTCGGGAGCGAGCAGTTGCTGTTCAACGTGATGATAATCGGCACCGGCTACTACTATATCGGCTTCCCACACATCTTTATCCGTAATAACCTGCGAAGCACGCCCGTTTATGACATTTATTTGTTTTACGTTTTGATTAAACCTGAATTGTACTCCTTGCTCTTTTGCAAGAGCCACCATGCCTTCTACAATTTTATACATGCCGCCCATAGGGTACCAGGTACCTAAACTTATATCGGCATAATTCATTAAAGAATACAAGGCCGGAGTATTTTGTGGGAGAGCTCCTAAAAAAAGAATGGGAAATTCCAGCAGTTTTAATAGTTTCTCGTGGCGGAAATATTTGCGTAGATGCCCATGAATAGACTGAAACACATCTAAACGCAGAACATCTACCAGCAATTTTAAACTAAGAAATTCCGTAACAGAGCGGCTAGGTTTATGAACGAGTTGCTTAATGCCCACTTGGTATTTATAAGCAGCCTGAGCCAAAAACCGGTGAAGGGCCTCACTACTACCCTTTTCTAAAGATTCAAACAAGGCATTGATCCGATGCATTTGAGCGGGCACTTGCATAAAATCTTCCGGACCAAAAATAACTGTATAAGAAGGATCCAGGCGCACTAAATCGTAGTAGTCAGCGGGAGCTTTACTAAAACGGCGAAAGTATTGCTCAAAAACATCGGGCATCCAATACCAGCTTGGCCCCATATCGAAAGTAAAACCGTTTTCGGAGAAGCTACGTGCTCGCCCGCCAGGAGTAGCGTTTTTCTCCAGCACCTCTACTGTAAAACCTTTGGCTGCCAGGTTAGTAGCCGCCGAAAGGCCAGCAAAACCAGAACCAATAACTACAACTTTTTTCTCGCTCAAAGTGCTGCTGATCTAATAACTGTAATTATTTATCCATTCTGCTCATAAATCTTAAGCACTTTCTTTAATTCCTTACGGGCAATATGAATCCGGTTTTTAACCGTACCGATCGGAATATTTAGTTTTTCGGCAATTTCTAAATACTTAAAGCCAACGTAATACATCATAAAAGGAGTACGGTACTCTTCATTCAAATGGGCAATGGCTTCGTTAATATCCGATACTACGAAAGTATACACCGCTCCATTTTTAGCAATGTAGTTTTCATCGGTATTAAAATACTGAAAGTATTCCGTAGAATCAATGTTACTGCTGCGCTTGGTAATTTTATTATAGTTATTAATAAAAGTATTACGCATAATGGTGTATAACCAGGCTTTTAAGTTACTGCCCGCCTTAAATTTATCTTTGTTTAATAAGGCTTTCAATAGAGTTTCCTGTACTAAATCTTTCGCATCGTCGGCATCCCGGGTAAGATTAAGAGCCACCGGCTTTAAAGATTTTGATATTTTTTGCACCATGGAGCTAAATTCTGTTGCTGTCATTCTGCTCAACTTTTTTAAGATTAAACTTATACAAATATAAAAGGTATTACTTAAAATAAAATATTTTGTTTAATAATATTGAAATTAAATTAAACAAAATTTTCTAAATTGTTTTTAACGGGCAGGAGTAGGTTGGCTTATATAAACAGGCATTTTTATATTATTTACGGATAAACGAAGTGCAGCTCTTTCCGGATTGCCTGAAAAAATTTAATTTTTGAATTTGGTAAATAATCGGCTCGGATGGGAAAATTTTATCGCCTAACTAAGTCAGGAGCCATTTACTTTAAAAGTAATTGAAGGGAATAAAAATAAATTAGATTATTAAAAGCTAAATTTTAAAATCCAAAGAATCTTGTGTACCTGGAGTTACGCTTTCGATACTATTGCTTCTGAGAAGATATTACTAAACATCAGGTTAATAGTTTGCTTCACCTAATTTACTAATATTCAATTAAATATCAATAAACAACTCTATACTTTCGCCTGAAAACGAAAGAGAAAGAAATTATAAGTAACTAAAGAATATTAATTTACTAAAATTGATATTTATATGGTTGAAATATAGGATTGTTATTAAATAACTTAATTAAACAATACCTTAATACCCAAATTCTTTATACTCCTGCCTGTTTACTTAAATGGTAGGATAAATTAATTTAATCTACAATCAGGATAAGATTATTTCTTTAGAAAAAATTGGCTCTACTTTTAGCTTATCAATTTCTTTTGAAAAAGCTTGCATATCCCCAATGTATTTAAAATTAGTTGGCAACATTATTTCATTGCAAACAAACTGGTAACCCGAAACAAAAAATCCGCATCCGGGAAAATGTTCCGCTAAGTCATTTAAATACACTTGCAATTGGTCACGGGCCGGAACGGAAGTAATAATCGTACCTAAATAATTTGGCTGAAAACCTTCGTACGCCTTTATTAAATCAGCTAATGGTAAGTTTTGCCCCAGATATAAAACCCGTATTTGCCGCGATCGCAGTAAATACTGCATAAATAAAATACCTAATTCATGCAACTCTCCCTCCGGAAGAAATAAAATAAACCGGGGAACATTAGAGCCACTCGGAATTATTTGGCCGTCGATGGCTACAATAAATTTTTGCCGGATAATATTAGAAACAAAATGTTCGTGGGCTGGATTAATGTTACCCGTTTGCCACAGAACACCTATTTTCTTTAAAAATGGCAGTACTAGTAAATTTACTGTAGCCTCAAAGCCCTTCTGTAAAATAACAGTAGATAATATTTTATCGAAACGCTCTTCATTCATTTCCACCATAGCCGATACCAAACCACTAATCTGGTGCGGACATTCTTCTTTATTTTCGCTTAAGCCTAAGATAGCATCGCCAATTTGGCAACTTGTCATGCAAGCTATTTTAGAAATCTTAAAGCCGTTTTGGTTTAACAACGATACATTTAAAATGTGTTTTAAATCATCGTCATCGTACGTGCGAATGTTGGTTTCGGAACGTTTTGGCTTTAAAATACCATAACGCATTTCCCAAATTCGAATGGTATGGGCCTTTATTCCCGTTAATTGCTCTAGTTCCTTAATTGAATATTGCCCCACTGTCTTTCTGCTCTAATTTTGCTTTACCCTTTTTTTAGCCAGCTTGTAAAATCTGGAATTTACCCACAACATGCCAAATGATTCGCCCCCCTCTTTATCGGTTGTTTTGTGGTGTACTTTGTGCGCAATGTCGAGGGCCTTTAAATAAGTATTTTGCGCTTTACCAAATAAGCGTAGCCGCCGGTGAATAAATACATCGTGAATCAGGAAATAAACTAACCCGTAGAGGCCAATTCCGATGCCTATCCAAAAACGATAATCGTAATTAGGACTACCGTAAATAACAAAAATTGTAGAAAGTATACCGTAATAAACAAAGAATAAATCGTTACGCTCGAATGGATATGGGTGCCGGGTATGATGAGAACGGTGCAAAAACCACAAAAAACCATGCATAATGTACTTATGCGTAAACCAAGCTACCACTTCCATGCCGCAAAAAGTTATTATTACAATTGCTATGTTCCCCCACATATTACAACAACTTGTTCGGGCCTAAATTGTTTAATTTGCCTACCAAGTAATCTTTTGCTTATTTAAGAAAGAAGCAATTCCCCGACGGCAATCAAGCGTTTCGCGAGCGTAAGCATTGCGTTCGGCCGCGTAGCCTAAACCTCGCTGCAAGTCCATATCCTGAATATGTGCGATTAAGTCCTTGGTTAATTCGATAGATTGCATAGAATTCTGCTGGCAGATTTTACGCGCATACGCAAATACCTGTTCATCTAGTTCTTCCGCGGGCACTACGTAAGTTAACAACCCTATATCTTTGGCCTCCTCGGCCGTTAATAAATCACCGGAAAGTAATAATTGTTTGGTATGCGTTTCGCCTATTTTACGCAATAAAAACACACTTACAATAGCCGGAATAAAACCAATTTTTACTTCGGTATAGCCAAAGGTAGCGGCTGGTGAGGCAAAAATTATGTCGCAAACAGTAGCTAAACCGCACCCACCGGCAATGGCTGGCCCTTGTACCTGCGCAATTACCATTTTACGAAGCGTATATATTTGGTAAAACAAATGAGCCAGATTCGTCGAATCATTTAAGTTATCTTCAAAAGAATTATCCTGCATGGATTGCATGTAACCCAAGTCGGCACCCGCACAAAATACGTCTCCGTTCGCTTTTAATATAATGACTTTACATTCATCATCGCTTTCAGCCAGATCAAATGCTTCTTTTAATTCGTTAATTACCTCAAAATTAAGGGAATTACGCTTCTCCGGACGATTTAAAGTAATATATCCAATCCGGTTTTCAGTGTAATAATCTATAAATTGCATGCTTTTACGCGTTAAAGTCTAAATAAGGATACAGCTTAAATTACAAAAAATTAGCAGTAGTAATTAAAATAACCAGTTTCAGAAAACTAAAAAATTTTATTTATAAAGCTCACTGATATTAGAGTACTTATTCTAAATACTACTCTATTAGTATCAAAAATTATACTAAATAGTACGTTTAATTAGTTGTAAAATTTATCAGTAGTACGCTTATAAATTTAATTTACATTACTACAGATAAAGGCTCCTTGTTTAGAAACGTCATAAAGTGGAATCTGTTGCTTGGCGCATTGTTGTTGGAGTTGTTGTCGATACCAATTTTTACTGGAAGAATCAACAAGTAGAGATTTAAAGCGTACGGCAGCCTGCAATATCTCTAAACTTAACTTTACATTATTACGCAACAGCACGTAATCAAATAAAAGGGGATTTCCCGAAGTGGAATGAAATTGTTCCGGATAAATTAAAATTAGAATCCGTAATCCTTGCCAAACCATTACCTTATTGCCCGCCGGGGTTTTAAATGTGGGTACTGTTGGGTTAGTTTCTGTTTGTAAGGAAACAAATTGAATTTCGTTGATGCCTAAATGCCACCAATGTGGTTGAATGTTATAAGTAAAATCAATTTTATCTGCCAGCACAGCTGAATCGGCGAGTAAAGTGGCCTGTTTACCTTGAATAAAACCAAGCGCTGCATTATTTTTTAAAGTATATACCACCCAAAGGTGCTGTTTTTGTTGATTTACTATTTTAGCCCATTGCAAACCGGAGAAAGCAATTATAGTTAAGGAAATCCCCAGTAAAAATATTTTTTTATGATAAATCAGAAACCAACTAGATAAAATTAAAAATCCGGCTAGTAACCATACTTGCACAGTGGTAAGTGAAATTCCTTCTATAATGGCCATTGGCAGCTTTTCTATAACCAGTACTACCCCGTTCATAATATTTAATAAAAAATTCATGATCCAACCTAAGATATAGCCAACTCCGGGTATTATACCAAAAGTTAATAAGAGAAATCCTACGTACAGTATGAACTCTGAAATAGTAATGGCAAATAGGTTCGCCATTAAGAAATATATTGGAAACTGGTGAAAATAATAAAATGCCAGCGGCATAGTAGCTAACTGAGCCGCTACCGACGCCGAAACACCTTCCCAAATTTTACCACCTAACCAATTATCAACCTTTATTAATTTGTTTAACCGTGGTTGCCATAATACAATCCCTAAAACCGCCGCAAACGACAACTGAAAACCAACATCGAGTAAAAAGAACGGATTGTACACCAACAGCCCAAAAGCCGTAGCGGCTAAAATATTATACATATTACTACGCCGCCGGAAGAACTTACCTATCGACAATAAAGTAAACATAACAACCGCCCGCAGTACAGATGCTGATAAAGCCGTTACAAAAGCATATAACCACATTGCAGCTAGTAAGAACAGAAATACAGCTAATTTTTGCCGGGGAGTTCTGGCTAATTTTCCTAAAATATAATTTAAAGCTAAAAATAACAAAGCCACATGCAAACCAGAAACAGCCAGCACGTGCGTTGTTCCGGTACGGGTATAGGCAGCTTTTATATCGGTATCCAGGTATTCCTTCATCCCTAACACGAGGGCGGTGGCAATGGCATAGTTCCGTTGCTCCGGCACATATTTCTTTAGTATCGCATCCAGGTTATGCCGCAGATGAATACTGAAAGCTAGTATTGGAGAAGGAGGCTGATACCCGAGAACTTTAAATTGCTGGGGTCTGACATACTGCTGGTGGTAAATTTGTTGGTAAGCCAGGTATTGCTTATAATTAAATGCATTAAGATTTAATGGCGGCAAAGGAACTTCGGGCTTACCTTTAATGAGCAACACATCTCCGTAACGGGGTTGAAGCAGGCCCTTTTCTTTGCGTACCATTAGCATAATCTTGCCGGTAACCGGCTGCCAACCTTTAAAATTTCTTACCTGATTTACCCGTAGAATTACATTGTAGTGATGGGGCTTTTCTACCACGAAATCATTTACTACCCCCGTATAATAAAGAGCAGGTAACTGTTGGTGAGTTAAATGACGAGGCTGATTTATTTCGGTACGTTGTTGGGTAATCAGAATACCAAATAGAAAAATACTGGCTAAACCAACAATGCCCGCTAAGGAGGTAAGTAAATCAGATCCTCGGCGTGCACCTAAAAAGTGTAAACTAAAAAATAATAAGCTAAAAAAGAGTAGTAAAACAGATGCCCAATCAATTAGCTTATTACTATAAATCTGCAATAGAATACCCGCCACAAAACAAATGGTCAGGCGCACAAAAACGTAAGGCGACCATTTAATCATGCCGAATAAACCATTTTGAAATGGTCAATATCACACTCGGTAAATAATTCACCTAGTTTCGTAAAACCATGCCGGGCATAAAAGGAAAGAGCTGGAACCTGGGCGTGCAGGTAAATTTTCTCATCCGGAAAGTTGGCCAATACATCTTTCAATACCTCATGCAATAGAGCGCTACCCACTTGTTTATTACGGTAAGCTGGCAAAACAGCAAAACGTTCGAGTTTAATACCATTGGTAGTTGGGCGCCAGCGGGCTGCGCCCACTGGTATTTCGTTATAAGTGGCCAGGTAATGGTTGGCCGTTTTATCATGTTGATCGTATTCTGCATCTTGAGGCACCTTTTGCTCTTCTACAAAAACTTTTTCCCGGATAGTAAAAGCGGCGTCTAAGTCGCGAATGTCTGTTACCCTTCTCACAACAATCATAAGTATTGAATGCGCTTTAATTGTACGTTTATTTAAAGTAGTGTTTAGAAAGTATACTTCGTCTTGATTTAATTTTTAATCAAAAGTTAAAAAATCTATCTAGCCTCTAAAACTTTTACTAAATAGTATTAGATAGAGGTATTGGCAAAACTGTGTACAAACAAAAATGGATGTAGCCGGCTAACTATAAAGTTCCGTCTGCATCCATTTTCTATTAAAAACTATAAGAATCTACTTATACTTCCCGCGGTTCTGCCATTTTAATGGGCCGGTTATTCTGGTCAACCGATTTGTTTTCGGGTTCTGCCGCCAGTTTTGCTTCTTCCGCTTTGGTATATGCTTCCACAATCGATTTAACTAACTTATGCCGCACCACATCCTCTGCTTTCATTTCTACAAATGCAATGTCTTTAATGTTTTTTAGCGTTTGCAAAGCATCCACCAGGCCCGATTTAACTTTAGTCGGCAAGTCAATCTGTGAGCGGTCACCATTAATCATTACCTTAGAACTAGGCCCCATACGCGTTAAAAACATTTTCATCTGCATCGGGGTGGTATTCTGAGCTTCGTCTAGTAATACAAAAGCATTATTTAATGTACGGCCGCGCATATAAGCCAAAGGTGCAATTTCAATAATTTTGTTTTCCTGATAGTATTTTAATTTTTCTATCGGAATCATATCTTCTAAAGCATCGTAGATCGGGCGAATATACGGATCTACTTTTTCCTTCATATCGCCGGGTAAAAAACCCAGGTTTTCGCCAGCTTCCACAACGGGCCGGGAAATAATAATTTTCTTGACCGTCTTGTTTTTAAGTGCTCGCACCGCTAACGCTACCGAAATATACGTTTTACCCGTACCAGCCGGACCTAAAGCAAAAACCAGATCGTGCTTTTCTACAGCATCTACCAACTTTTGCTGGTTAGGCGTTTTCGCTTTAATTATCCCTCCTTTGCTTCCGTACACAATTACATCCGGCGAAGTAGCAATTACTTCTTCTTCCGAGTCACCATCGGCGGCTATATAATGATTCACGCTGGTATGAGTTATTTTCCCGAATTTATGGTAATGCTCAATCAGAGAGCTTAAAATTTCGTTTATCTTGGTTATTTCGGGGGTTTTACCCTGAATTTTAATTTCGTTACCCCTTGAAATTATTTTACTACTCGGGAAAGCTGCCGCTAATTGTTTAATATTTTGATTTTCAGTTCCTAAAAAATCTATTAACGATACATTTTCTAGGGTAATTACTTTTTCTACCAAATGCTTAGCTTATTTTGCGTATTCTGTTAATTTAAAAATAAAATTGTTGTTACTTTTGTATATTACAATAATACAAAATTTATAGTTCGCTTGTATGGGTTTGATTACTTTTTTGTCTGATTTTGGTTACACAGATCATTACGTAGCGGCCGTGAAAGCCAAAATTTTAAGCAGTTCGCCACAGACCCAAATAATAGACATTTCGCACGCCATTGAAGCTTATAACATAGCTCACGGCGCTTTTGTTCTAAACTCATTATTCCGGGATTTTCCGCTAAACACAGTACATTTAGTAGCCGTAGATTCGCAGGGCAGCCGACAAGGCCGGTATCTGGCAGTCCAATTTCAGGATCATTTTTTCCTGGCCGCTGACAACGGATTATTATCTCTTATTATTGAAACGCAACCAGTTACAATGGTAGAACTACCGGTAGCAATACCTACCACGTTTGCCGCAAAAGACATTTTAGCTCCCGCAGCTTTAGCTTTAGCCAATGGCGCTGATCTGAAAAGTTTGGGCAAATCAATAACGCAGTACCGGGAACTTATTAATCGTCAGTTGCGGCTTAGCGACCATGCTATAACCGGCCATGTGGTACATGTAGATCATTATGGCAATCTAATTACGAATATATCCCGCGATAGTATGGATGCCATTGGGCACGATCGCCCTTTCACCGTGCATTTTGCCCGCGAAACAGTCCAGAAGATTTCCGGCGACTTTACCCACGTTGATGAAGGCGATGTTATTTGCTTTTACAACCAACAAGGCTGGCTATCCATTGGGGTAAATAAAGGGCATGCTTCCGAATTATTGGGTCTTCACTACGATTCGCAGGTAAATGTACAATTTAAAAAAATGTAAGTAGCACCTATTTAAAGCTTTAGCCTGGCAATAACATTTAAAACTTCTGATTAATCAGTGCTTCCTTTATAATCTTAATTTTATTATAAACTTTTTAAAATTTTCCTCTGTTTCAGAGACATCGTGCAAATAGCAGTAGAAAGCTATTGTTACGCCCTTTTTACCTTTAACATGCAACAACCCTTTTTTATCGGGATTACCGGTGGTAGCGCTTCGGGCAAAACTACTTTTTTAAAGAAATTAATTGACTCGTTCGATCCAAAAGATATTTGTCTTATGGCGCAGGATAATTACTACCTGCCTCACGATGATCAGGAATTAGATGCAAATGGGGTTATTAATTTCGATTTGCCCTCGTCTTTTGATTCGGCTGCTTATGCTCGGGATTTGTTAAAGTTGCGAAATGGCGAAGTAGTTACCCGTAAAGAATATACCTTCAATAATCCGGACATAATTCCGCGCGATTTAATTTTTAATCCGGCGCCCATTATTGTAGTAGAAGGAATTTTCGTGTTTTACTTTGAAGAAGTTGCCCGACATCTTAATTTAAGAGTTTACATTGACGCCGAAGAACACGTTAAATTACACCGCCGTATTTTGCGCGATGTAAAAGAACGGGGTTATGGTGGTTTAGATGATGTATTATACCGCTACGCCAACCACGTGGTACCAACTTACGAAAAGTATATCCGCCCTTATAAATACGATGCTGATTTGATTATTCCGAACAATCGCCATTTTGAAAACGGGTTAGAGGTATTAGTTTCTTTTTTAAGGACAAAAATTGAAAGTTATTCCATTTAATCTATCTAAATAAGGTAAAATACTGTATATTCGCGGTTTAAATGGCAGCTTCTCGTACCATAACGCAACAAATCCGGTTTCTGCTTACTGCAGTAACCTGGTGTTGTGTTTTACTGCTCAATAACCAGGTAATTATTACTTATCGCCCGGTTGTAAAAGAGGCAAATGCGGCAAGTAATAGCCAATTACAAAAAAACACTTCGCACAAAGAGCAAACGGTTGTAAAACAAAAGGTAACTTTTGAAGCTACTACCTCTTATTTTATTCTGCAACTGGCTCATTTTACTAATTGGGTAACACCAGTTTTTCAAAAGCCTTTTCTTACTATCCCGGAACCGATATCTAAAATTTACCGGGTTAGGTACTTCTTTAGCGTTTTATTTTCTTATATAATTATTCCAAACGCTCCTTAGTTTTTCTTTTACTTTCAGAAATTTTTCCGGTAACAGTTTTGTTGTCCGGGCATATACGGTTTGTTGAACCGCTGAAAGTAAAGCCAATTCCCAAAATCTACTTACAGGTTTAAAATATAAAATAATTAAGTCAGAACGAAGTAGTTATTTTTTATTCATCCATTTAAAATATTAATCATAAATTTTACTAATTACCAATGCGTAACAAAACCGGAATATTGTTATTAACGATAGTGGTTACCGCCCTTTGCGCGTATTACCTATCGTTTACCTTTGTATCTAAACGGGTGCAGCGCCAAGCAGAAGCGTATGCCACAGATGCCAGAGGCAACGTAAACACTAACAAGAAATTTGCTTATCTGGATTCGGTTCGGAAAGAACCAGTATTTAGCTTTTTAGGTATTAATTACACCTACGAAGAGATTCAAAACAGCGAATTAAGCTTAGGGCTTGATTTAAAAGGCGGAATGCACGTTACTATGGAAGTTTCGCCGGTAGAAATTATTAAGTCTATGGCGGGCAACAGCAAAGACCCAAACTTTTTGAAAGCTTTACAGGTAGCTCATCAGCGCCAAGCTAACAGCCAGTCAAAATTTACTACTTTATTTGCCCAGGCTTATCGCGAAATAAACCCTACCGGGCGTTTAGCTTCTATCTTCTCTAATACAGCTAATAAAGGCCGTATTAATTACAACTCTACCAACGAGCAAGTAATTGCTGCTATTGATACGGAAGTAAACGGTGCCATTGATCGGTCTTTTAACATTTTACAAACCCGGATTGATAAATTTGGGGTAAACCAACCGAACATTCAACGCTTAAAAAGTACAGATCAAATTCAGATTGAATTACCTGGTGTTACGGATGCTACCCGGGTACGTAAATTATTACAAGGTACGGCCAATCTGGAATTCTGGGAAGTATGGAAAGCAGAAGAGTTTAGCCCTTACTTTGCGCAGCTTAATGCGGTATTAGCCAAGCAAGAAGCTAGTGCTAAATTAGCAGCCGGCAAATCTCCGAAAACTACTCCTGCTAAAACCAGCAACGACGATGTTTTATCTAAAGCCGCAGCTCAACCAACTATTGATCCTTTAACCGGCAAACCCGTAACTGATTCTGCCACCGACTCTACAAAAGCCAGCACAGTAGCTTCGGCCAAAACTGATTCAACTGCAACAGATTCTTTATCTGCGAACCAAAGTAGCCAGTTGGCAAAATTATTTACTGCCTTGCCAGGTGGTTTAGGTACTAACGTACGGGATACTGCTAAAGTAAATGCCCTATTCCGCCGGCCGGAAGTACAAGCCATTTTCCCATCTAACATGAAGTTCTTATGGGCAGTTAAACCTATTGTCGGACAGGATAAACAAGAATTCCTGGAGTTCTATGCCATTAAAAAAGGCCGGGATGGTAAAGCTCCGGTAAGCGGAGATGCTATCAGCGATGCCCGTCAGGATTTTGATCAGCAAGGTCGCCCAGAGGTAAATATGGCGATGAATGTGGCCGGCGCTAAAAAATGGCAGCGTTTAACTGCTTCTACCATTGGTCGCCAGGTAGCCATTGTGCTCGATAATTACGTGTATTCTGCTCCGGTAGTACAAGGTGAAATTCCAAATGGTAACTCTTCTATTTCCGGTAACTTTACCGTAGAAGAAGCCCAGGATTTAGCAAATATTTTAAAGGCTGGTAAAATGCCGGCCCCTACCCGAATCGTGGAAGAAGCCATTGTAGGTCCGTCATTGGGTCAGGAAGCAATCAACCAAGGTTTACTTTCTTCTCTGGCTGCCATGGGCGTTGTGGTAATCTTTATGATTTTCTATTACAGCAAAGGTGGTGTTATTGCGGACTTAGCTTTATTCTTTAACATTTTCTTTATTATTGGAATCTTAGCGCAGTTTAATGCGGCGCTTACCTTGCCCGGTATTGCCGGTATGGTTTTAACCATGGGTATGTCTGTGGATGCGAACGTACTTATTTTTGAACGTATCCGGGAAGAACTCGCACTGGGCGTAAATATTAAAGATGCCATCCATAAAGGATACGATCGGGCTTTCAGTTCTATCTTTGACTCTAACGTTACTACTTTATTAGCCGGTATTATTTTGTACTTCTTCGGTTCAGGTCCGGTAAAAGGTTTTGCTATTACCTTAATGTTAGGTATTGCTACTTCGTTCTTTACCGCTGTTTACGTGTCGCGTTTAATCTTAGAATATATGACTCGTGGCAAGAACGTAAACAATATGAGCTTCTCCACAGTGTTCTCAAAGAATCTGTTCAAGAACTTTAACTTCAATTTCATTAAGTACCGCAAAGCAGCTTACATTGGCTCAACTGCTTTAATCTTGTTCGGTTTTATTATGATGTACGTACAAGGCGGACCAAATTTAGGGGTTGATTTTAAAGGTGGTCGTTCTTACATCGTTAATTTTAATAAAGCGGTGCCTGCTTCGGAAGTTAGAACTGCAGTTTTAGATGAATTTAAAAGTTCTGGTACTGATGTAAAAACGTATGGCGCATCTAACCGTTTAAAAATAACGACCAGTTATTTGGCCGAAGATGAATCTACCCAGGCCGACGAAACGGTTCAAGCAGCTTTACAGGCTGGTTTAAAGCAATATAGTGCCGAAAGCCCTAAAATTTTAAGTTCTTCTAAAGTGGGCGCAACTATGGCCGATGACATACAGAAAACGGCTGTTGTTTCGGTATTACTCTCTTTTGCCGGTATCTTCCTTTACGTAATGATACGTTTCCGGAAATGGCAATATAGCTTAGGCGGGGTAGTAGCCTTGATTCACGATGCTTTAATGGTAACCGCTTTCTTTGCGATCGGTCGTATTTTTGGACTGAACTACGAAATGGATCAGGTATTTATTGCTTCCATTTTAACCATTATCGGTTTCTCCATTAACGATACCGTGGTAATTTACGACCGTATCCGGGAACATTTAACCAATCATCCGAAGAGTAAAATTAGAGATGTAATCAACCCGGCTCTAAACGATACCCTTAGTCGTACCATTATTACGTCTTTAACGGTATTATTCGTTGTATTAATTTTGTTCATATTCGGTGGCGAAACCCTTCGTGGCTTCTCTTACGCTATGTTAGTTGGGGTAATTTCTGGTACATATTCTACCTTGTACATTGCAACCCCAATTCTGATGGACACCATTGATGATGATAAATCAACTGCTTCTGCCACTGTTACACCTAAATTAGCTACTACTGGCAAAGTTCGTTCGTAAACGATATAGTTTTTCAGCAAAACAAAAAGCCCGGTCAAATTGACCGGGCTTTTTGTTTTGCTGAAAAGTAAAATTTAAAAAATTTATTTCAGAGAAAGTACTATCAATAATCCGTAACGCCTTCGGCTACAACTTCGGTTACCTCAGGCACCATGCGCTTTAGTAAATTCTCGATGCCCGCCTTTAAGGTAATGGTAGCAGAAGGACAGCCACTGCAAGAACCTTGTAAATTTACGGTTACTACTCCGTCTTTGTACGATTTAAAAGTAATATTACCACCATCCTGCTCAACGGCTGGGCGTACATAGTTCTCCAATAAGTCAATAACTTTGTGCGAGATAACAGCATCATCGCCGCTTAGTTCACCGGTAATATCGGTAACAGCCTGGGATTGCTCGGCCACCGGATCTTCCAAGAATATAGGTCCACCCGCTTCTACGTACGATTTAATAAACATGCGTAATTCGGGGATTAATTGTACCCATTGGTCGTTGGAATTTTTGGTAACAGTAACAAAGTTACTGGCAATAAACACCCGCGATACGTACTCAAAATTAAATAGCTCCTGGGCAAAAGGCGAATTAGATGCTGCTTCTACGTTGGGGTAATCTACACTTACTCCTTCGGGTAGTAAGATAGTGCTCAGCACGAATTTCATTGATTCCGGATTCGGGTTGGCTTCTGCGTATACCGAAACGGATTTTTCTTTATTTTCTATCATGGTTGTTGCTTCCTTAATAAGGTAAAAACTTAGTAATAAATATTAAAGTTTCAAAAGTAATGAGTTTTATGTATGATCCGCAAATTGGCAAAGGTATATTCCGAAACAAAGTAATTAGTACGGCTGGTAAATAAAAACCAGGATTATTGGCCTAATGTTTAAAAGCTTTTACCTTAGCCGGAATAATTATGAATTATGTACCGGTTACCTACTGACATTTAAATAGAATTTATGCCCGATTACCTGCTTTTATTAACCAACGTCTTCCCACCCGTACCACCTTTCTCGGCAATCCCGTTTTTAACTTTGTTAATTCTAATTGCCTGCGGGCCAGTCTTCTTTGAACATTTTTGGCATAAATACTACCGCTTTATTGCCGTAAGTCTGGGTTTGTTAGTTCTGTTGTATTATTTACTTTTTTTGCACGATACCCACTTACCAGCCGAAACTTTAGCGGATTATGCTTCTTTTGCTATCTTACTCAGCTCCTTATACATTGCAGCTGGTGGTATTTACATTAACGTAAATGCCCGGGCAACGCCATTTATAAATGTACTTATCTTAATTATTGGGGCTATACTAGCCAACGTTATTGGTACCACCGGCGCTTCTTTATTGCTAATTCGTCCTTACATCCGGTTAAACATTAACCAAATCCGAACCTTTCACATTATATTTTTTATTTTTATTGTTAGTAACGCGGGAGGTTTATTAACTCCGTTGGGTGATCCACCGCTATTTATTGGTTTTTTGAAAGGTGTACCATTTTTCTGGACGCTTCAGCATTTGTTCTTACCCTGGCTTCTTGGCATTTTAGGACTATCCGCTATTTTCTTTTATTTGGACAGCCGCGACCAACGGCTGAATTATAAACCTAAAGAAGAAGTATTAAAAAAGATTGATGAGAAAACAGAGTTTTTCTTTACCGGCAAACGAAACTTAATATGGTTAGCTATTATTATTGGCGCTATTTTTCTCGATCCGAACGTTATTTCCGGTTTGCCGCATATTCCCTTTCATGAGTTTAAGTTTTCATTTATCCGGGAAATTATTCAGTTAACGGCCGCATTTTTTTGCTACCGTTATGCCAGTAAAACTGCTTTAAATGGTAATCATTTTACCTTTGCTCCAATATTAGAAGTAGTTTTCCTTTTTTTTGGCATTTTCTTTACCATGATGCCTGCTTTGCAATTAGCAGCCTACGTAGCAGCATTGCCGCAGTTTGCAAAATTACTAAATCCGAATACGGTTTACTGGAGCGCCGGTATACTTTCTGGTTTTCTGGATAATGCTCCAACCTACGCTAATTTTTTATCTTTATCTATGGCCAAATACAGCTTGAGCTATAGCAGCGTAACCCAGGTGCACGATTTTGCTTATGGCTTGGCTCATGCTCCGGAAACGTATCATTTGTTGGAAGCTATTGCGGTGGCTTCAGTATTGTTCGGGGCCTTTTCTTATATTGGTAATGGACCTAATTTTATGGTAAAAGCCATTGCCGAAGAAGCCGGCGTAAAAATGCCTTCTTTTTTTAAATATATTACTTCTTTCTCCATCCCCTTCCTCTTACCTGTTTTATTTTTAATTTGGCTAATAGTAATTTATTAAACCTAAAGGAGTAAGTAGTTCGGCTTCAGGTTAAAAGCTTGCTGTATATACAATTGGATTACATCCGATTATTATATTTATTTAAACATAAACATATAGACAAAATAAGTTAAATTATACTACTCTAACGGAGGAATCGGTTTAGCTACGATGTACAATGGTTACCTTTAGAAGAACAGCTATATCCACTCCATCCCTTTTCTTACTTGTAATTATTTCTACTAATAAAATCTAATAAAACGTGGGCTCGATATAAGCATTTCATAACAAAAAAACATATCTGTAATAGCCAAAAGGATAAAACTGTAGAGTTTCCCGTCTATTCCTGTCATTCTGGAAGAATCAAAGAAGATTAACTTACTTTTTATGCGTGTGTTTCTTATCTCGAACTCACGTTAATAAAGGCAAATATTTACATTCAAAGTTGTAACAGTAACTTTTATCAATACAACCTTTAGTTAATTTACTGTTAGCTTTCTACTACTGTACTAGCAATTAATATTTACGATAAAAGCTTTCAATTTTACTGGTAAGTTGGTTGTAAATGGGTTTAGTAAATTCCACAAAAAGAAAATGCGGAGCTGGCTTTGGACTTTCCCGGCGATTAGCTTTCTTTTTTTGATCTTTGCTTAAGGCTCTTTCATCACCTTTATAAGAAGCCCATTCGTCGCGCCAAACAAAAGTACCGGGCATCTTTTCTTGTGTAATAACATTTTTTGTTTTCCAATCCATTACTCTAAAATCAAGCAAACCGCTTGAAGAAATTGTTTTCTCGAAAGTAATGTATTTGGCTTTTACGGTGCCGTACACATCTTTACCTTCAACAGTTCCGGTTTTAACGCTATCCCGGGTTACCTCTTGTTCTTTTTCTTTTAAATAAGTTTGCCCAACTACAAAATCATCGAAAGAGAGAGTTAGCACCTGATCCGGAACAAAAGACTTTGCCCGGGCTTCCTGCGGCGTGTAGAACTTTATGAAGCTTTTCTCCTCGTAATGTTGCAGGTATTCAAAAATTTTATTTTGAAAATATTCGTTACTCAGCTTGTAGATTCCCTTTTCTATTTCAACTGGCTCTACTACTACTTTTAACAGGGCGGCTAAGTAAGTGCTGTTTAATTTTTGCCGGACATCTTTATAATCCGGAATAAACAGGTCGGCGCGCTCAAAATGTTGATAGGCTTCTTTGGCACTTACCCGATTATTTTCGTTTAACAATTTAATTCCAAGGGCATAACGTACTTCGGTGGCTTTTTGCTTAGCTGTTTCTAATTGCTCCTGGTATTTGTCTTCAGCTCCAATAACCTGCCGGCAAGAGGGGCATCCCCGAATGGATTCAATCAAACTGTTCATACTTTCGTATTCCTGGATAACTTTTTCCCAGTGAAATACCTCGCTTGAATGAATGGCGTCTTTAATTCGATTCTGATGATCTTCGCGGGCGTAGCGATACGCTTGCTGCAAAGTGGTTAAAGCCTTTTTGTTTTTAGGATCTTTTTGCAACCGGTTTACTGCCTGATAAACGGCCCGGTCATAATCGCCTTTTTCGAAAGATTGCTTTCCGCTGGAGCAAGCACAGCTAATCAGCAGTATGCCATACAATAATAATTTTTTGAATTTAGTAAGTACAAATTTGTCCATCTTTAGAATTGCATTATTATGATTAACCTCGTATACAAATACCTGCTCTGTGGCGCTCCGACGAAGTAGAATGTAAGATAACAGAATAAAAAAGCATGCCAACTTAAATGCAACACACCAGAAAACACGAAAGCCGCTCTATCTTAAAAGCGGCTTTCGTGTTTTAAACAAATATTCTCTAAATAGGAAATTTAAAAATCTATTTACACCCGAACGGTTCGCTGGCGTAACAGGAAATCTATCAGCACCAAAGCAGTCATGGCATCTACAATTGGTACAGCCCGTGGTAATACGCAAGGATCGTGGCGCCCTTTGCCCTCCAAGGTAATGCTTTCGCCCTGATCGTTAATACTGGTTTGGGGTTGCAGAATAGTAGCCACTGGTTTAAAAGCTACCCGGAAGTAAATATCTTGTCCGTTAGAAATACCGCCCTGTATACCACCGGAGTGATTGGTACGCGTTTGTACCCGACCATTCGAATCGGTGTAAAACTCGTCGTTATGCTCCGAACCGTAAAGAACAGTTCCGGCAAACCCACTGCCGTATTCAAATCCTTTTACTGCATTTATACTCAGCATGGCTTTACCTAGCTCAGCGTGCAATTTATCAAAAGCGGGCTCTCCTAAACCTACCGGTACTCCCTTAATCACACAAGTAATCACCCCTCCTATCGTATCGCGGTTTTTACGGGTTTCTTCTACCAGGCGAATCATTTCTTCGGCTACCAGGGGTTGCGGACACCGAATTTTATTACTGTCGATTTGGGTTAAATCTAACTGTTCGTACGACTCCGTTAAAGCAATAGGCCCCACCGAAGAAACATAAGAGGCAATTTGAATACCTTGCTGTTTTAGATATTTATTCGCAATGGCACCCGCCGCTACCCGGGCCAAAGTTTCACGGGCCGAAGATCGCCCGCCTCCCCGGTGATCGCGCAAACCGTACTTTGCGGTATAGGTATAGTCGGCGTGCGAAGGCCGAAAAGCGTGTTCTAAGTGAGAATAATCTTTACCAGCCTGATTTTTATTATTCACCATTAAGGCAATAGGGGTGCCGGTTGTTGTATTTTCGTATAATCCAGAAAGGATAATAATTTCATCTTCTTCTTTACGTTGGGTAGTAATATTAGATTGCCCCGGACGCCGCCGGTCTAGCTCTAATTGAATTTCTTCCCGTGTAATTTCCAGACCGGCCGGACAGCCATCTACCACTACTCCTACAGATTGCCCGTGTGATTCGCCAAAAGTAGTTATCCGGAAAATTTTGCCGTACGAGTTACTCATTTATCTATTTCTCAAAAAAATGTAAACTGATATTATCAGCAAAAGTAATACAATCAGGTTGGTATACAATTTAAGTTTTTCGAATTTATGCATGCTCACGAGCGCATTGTCTTCCGTTTCGATGAGTTTGTAGAAGTCGCCGGTAATGCCGGTTTCTATGGCGGCATCTTTATTAATCTTACCACTCACTTTAAGGGTTAATTTAGAGGTAAGCGTATCGTACTGTTCTCGTACCGGGTCGAAATACACAAATTGCAATAAACGGCTAAGCGGAAAAGTACCGGGAGCTTTGGGAACAATGGAGTACAAAAACCGTTTAGAGCCGGAAATACGCTCTCTTTGCCGGAGCAGGTTCTCTTTTATCTGAGGCGGATATATTTCCAAGGCAGCTTGATTCTGCAACGTAGGATTGGGTAAACCGGCAATATTACCTTCTCCGATTACGGCAAAAGAATAATTTACCGCCTGGTTTAAAGAAATAAGCGAGCGATCTATGGTTTCGTCGAGGCGGTAAAGGCCTACGGGAACGGACTCGCGTAATGGATGAGCCGGCAATGGTTTCACCTGAATACTTTCCGGTTCGGTGGTAAATTCTTTTATTTCCGATTGACGCTTTTCGTTTGCAAAAGTAGCATCTTCCGCTGTGGTGTACTTTACCATTTTTAAAGATAAAGCCGGAAAAATTAAATTTTGGGTATTTAAAGGATAGTAAACCGCTTCATATAATTTATACCTTAGGTAAGGCACTTTGCTTACTTGCACCGAATCAGGTAAAATTTCTGTTTGCTCAAAAGCTTCTTCCCAAACATTTGGTTGCTTCATTTGCTTAAATAAAGGAGGTAATTGCTGCAAAAAATTATAAAATTCTAATTGCCCATTTTCTGAGGGAAGTAAATAAAAGTATAAGGCTACATGTAAGCCTTCGCCCATATAAACTTGTTTTTTACTTGTTTCTAAGTTCAGAAAAGATTGTGGCGTTTTAATCGTTGAATTTTTTACTTCGGGTGGCACTTCCGCTGTAGTTTCTAAAGCATTTTCGTCTTCTGTAATAGGTCCTACTTGAACCCTGGTACCAGGACTTTTTACCGGAATACCATTAACCACCATTGTAAACGGTTTTATAACAAAAGTACCTTCGTTTAAGGCCGCGTAATTTTGTGTATGTATTTCCTCCAGCAGGTTATTACCCGATTTTAAAGTTGTTTTTTTGGAAAACCGGCTGCTTTTCTGAAAACCTTCAATTTCCGGGAAAATGGAAGCTTCTTTTAGGGTAGCTCCTTTCAGGCGAATGGAAATAGTAAAATACGTTTCAATTGGTATTCTGGTCGAGCCAAACTCAATGCTGATCTGCTGGCTATAGCCAGGCAGCATACACATTATAAAGCCAAGAAATAAGGCAATTTTTTTAAGCACAAACAAGATTTAATTCTAACAAACCCTAACTCGCCGGAAAACGAAGGAAAGTTAGATTTTATTCTGCCAAAATAAAAGTATGTCTCCCACGCCAAAATAAATAAGGTTTATAGCGCATAAAGTAACTTTTCTTTTGAGGTAAATAAGAATTCCCCCGGTTTGTAATAAAATATATACTCTATTTTAGAAAAGTTGAAATCCAAAATCAGCAGACATTTCGTAGGTCGGTTAACTGTGCAATTTGGTAAGGTGCCGATAATCCTTTCTAACTCATCTTTACCCATCACAGATTTTATGTTTCACAATTAATTTAATTACCTATTATGACGAAACTATTGAAACCGAATGAAAGCGGTTATGGGTTACTGGAATCGGTTAACAAACCCATAAACCGGAAAAGCTTTTTTAAATTCGCCGGTGCTGGGGCTGCGTTTACCACCCTGTTACTATCTGGTTGTAACGACGACGATGATGGTAAGTTTAATGGAGTGGTGTATACGCCTCCCACAACCGGAACGGATGCTGTTAGTCTTGGCTCCGGAGATGTAGGCATTTTAAATTATGCGTATGCCTTGGAACAACTAGAAGCCGCTTTCTATACTCAAGTAATTACTACTAAGTACGCTGGTATGACGGCTCTGGAAACGCAAATTTTAACCGATATTCGTGACCACGAGATTGCGCACCGCGAATTTTTTAAAGCAGCTTTAACGGCCGCGGCTCCGGCTGCTATAATTCCAGGCTTAACCCCAAATTTTTCTTCTATTAATTTCAACGACCGTACTTCGGTTTTGAATGCGGCAAAAACATTCGAAGATTTAGGTGTATCTGCTTACAATGGAGCGGGTAAACTTCTTACAACTCCCGATTTTCTGGTATTAGCCGGTAAAATAGTGTCGGTAGAAGCTCGTCATGCCGCTGAAATTCGGGATTTAATCGAAAATGGCACTTTCTCCGATACCGCTAATAATGATAAAGGATTTGACCTAGTGGCCGATCCGGCAACAGTATTGGGCGCAGCCAAAAGCTTTGTAAAAGAAACGATTGACTTTAGTAAGTTACCTACATCTTAATTTTAAAGGAGACCACAAACCATGAATATACCTAACCTGCTTACCCAAATTGAAAAAGTAGATCCGGAAGTTTACGACCGCTTGGATTCTCGTCGGGCAATTTTTAAACACTTTGCCGGATTTGGCAAAAAGTTAGCTGTTGCCGCGGTACCATTGGCTTTTAGTTCCATGCTGAATAAAGCTTATGGGCAAACCAATCGGTCGGTTACCGATGTACTTAAATTTGCGTTTTTATTAGAAAATTTAGAAGCTGAGTTTTACAAACAAGCCGCGGCTAAAGATATTTTTGCCACTCCAGCCGGTAAAAAAGCATTTGAAACAATCCGGGACCACGAAATAGCCCACGTAGCCTTCTTAAAAACTGCCCTAGGAGCCGATGCTCCTAATTATTCTGCTGATACCTTTGATTTTGATGCCGGTGGCGCTTTGGGTGGCAAAACCTTTACTGATTATGGTACTATGCTAGCCGTAGCTCAAGCTTTTGAAGATACCGGAGTACGGGCCTATAAAGGACAGGCGGCTTTCTTAATGAGTAACAACGACGTATTGCAAGCTGCGCTTCAAATCCATTCGGTTGAAGCCCGCCATGCGGCCCACATTCGGCGAATGCGCCGTGACATGGCCACCATGCCGGCCGATCAGAAACCTTGGATTACCGGAAAAGATCGCGGTGGTTTACCCGCCTTAATCCAGCCTGTTTACGACGGGGAAGATGTAACTACCCAAGCAACAGTGAAAATAACCGGAACTTTTGGTGGCATAACCATTAGCGATGCTGCCGCTTCCGAAGCCTTTGACGAGCCTTTAACCACCGAACAGGTAACTACCATTGTTACTCCATTTTTAAAATAATTCAAATTTCTCTATATAAGTAAATAAAAAAGGATGGGTTACCCATCCTTTTTTATTTAAGGTACTTAATAAATTTAAAATCTGGTTTTTGAATATTATTTAATAAAACAGTCCCTAACTACTTAAGTATAATGATGTTTAGTATAAATATAATAATTCTTTAAAATATCTTCAACATACCTAAGTCAATTGCGTATATTAAATACATCAAAGTAAGCCTTTATTTTGAAGGATTGTTAAATAAAAAATTCAGATTTTAAACACCAAAAAAATGTTAGAGTATGTTAAAACTATTCTTGTTAAAGTAAGTTTTGATGTCCGATTATTTGAAAAAGAGCTTCGTAAAGCTCTGAAAATGCTCGCTCAGGAAGAATTAGAACAACTACGGCAATGGTGCTATGCGCGATTCTCCGGAATTTACCACAGCATAATTAACCGGGTTTTCACGAAAGCTTCTTAGTAACTTAGTCTTCTTTATTTTGTGTAACAAATTTAATATTACGTATGAGGCCGTTATAACCCGTTCGTTTAACGGCCGACTTACGAAACACTTCTCTAAATACTTCTTCGGTAATTTCCTGCCACTCTTTTTTTGATAAGTTTTTTAAGTCCGGATGCGGTTGAAAGGCAGACTCTTGGTTTGGCCGCGCAAAACGGTTCCAGGGGCAAACATCCTGGCAAATGTCACAGCCAAATATCCAGTTACCAAACTTTCCATTTACAGTATCGGGTATCTGGTCTTTTAATTCAATGGTAAAATACGAAATGCATTTACTCCCATCCACCACGTAAGGCTCTATAATAGCATTGGTAGGGCAAGCATCCAGGCATTTGGTGCAGGTGCCGCAATAATCTTTTATTGGACCATCGTAGTCTAATTCTACATCTAAAATTAATTCGGCAATAAAGTAAAAGCTACCTACTTGGGGAGTAATTAAGTTGCTGTTTTTCCCTACCCAACCTAAACCGCTTTTTTTGGCCCAGGCTTTATCCAAAACCGGAGCCGAGTCTACGAAGGCCCGACCGCCTACCTCTCCAATATTTTCCTGCAGGTAGGTCAGCAACGTTTTAAGTTTATCTTTAATGACAAAATGGTAATCTTGCCCGTAGGCATATTTCGAAATTTGGAAGGTATCTGCAGGTTGCTGTTCTTCCGGGTAATAGTTCAGCAGCAAAGAAACTACTGATTTAGCGCCGTCTACTAATAAACGTGGGTCCAGGCGTTTATCGAAATGGTTCTCCATATAATGCATTTGGCCGTGCATCTGACGGTTTAGCCAATTTTCCAAACGAGGTGCTTCTTCTTCGAGGAATTCGGCCTTTGATATGCCGCAATACATAAAGCCTAGCTCTAAGGCTTTTTGCTTTACTAATTGCGTATAATGTTGAGTTAATAACAAAATAGAGTTTGATTTGGCACTGTAACAAAAATATATAGAATTAAGTCCTAATCAACAACTAATTTTAATCGCTGAACCTAATAGGTAAATGGCTTAATCTAACACTAAAGAAGATTTTTTTACTTAAAGCACTTGGAAATGCTTAAAGTACCCATATTGCTGAGTATAGAAATTTAGTAAATCTTCATGAATTAAAAAGCAGGCATTAAGCCTGCTTTTTCCCAAAAAACTAAACAAATTCTAAACTCAAGATAAAGGCGAATCAAATAAAGTACCCACTTGCCGCGGTGGAATTTTACCTAAGTGAATATAAGCCAACTCCGTAGCTTCGCGACCACGAGCAGTACGCTTAATATATCCTTCCTGAATTAAAAACGGTTCGTATACTTCTTCAATGGTTTCGGATTCTTCGCCGCAGGCTGTAGCAATAGTGGATAAACCTACCGGACCACCCTTAAACTTATCAATAATGGTGTTTAAAATCCGGTTGTCCATTTCGTCCAAACCGTTATGATCTACATCCAAAGCATTTAGCGCAAATCGGGCAATTTCTACGGTAATGGTACCATCACCTTTAATCTGGGCAAAATCGCGGGTACGGCGTAATAAATTATTGGCAATCCGGGGGGTACCCCGGCTCCGGCGGGCAATCTCGAAAGCCGCATCTTCGTGAATAGGCGATCCCAAAATATCTGCCGACCGTTTTACAATGCTGGTTAGTAAAGCAGAGTCGTAGTACTCTAAGCGGGAATTAATGCCAAACCGCGCCCGTAATGGGGAAGTAAGTAAACCCGAACGAGTAGTAGCGCCAATTAAAGTAAATGGATTTAAACTGATTTGCACGGTTCGGGCATTTGGACCCGAATCCAACATAATATCAATTTTATAATCTTCCATGGCCGAGTATAAATACTCTTCCACGATGGGATTGAGGCGATGAATTTCGTCAATAAATAAAACATCGTTGCGCTCGAGGTTCGTTAACAATCCGGCTAAATCGCTGGGTTTATCCAGTACCGGGCCGGAGGTCATTTTTATATTGGCATCCAGCTCGGAAGCAATAATATGCGACAACGTAGTTTTACCTAAACCTGGAGGTCCGTGCAGGAGCACGTGATCTAATGCTTCGCCCCGCCGACGGGCAGCCAGCACAAATATTTTTAAATTTTCGACAATCTTATCCTGACCAGTAAAGTCCCGAAAACTTAACGGCCGGAGGGCTTTGTCTATTTCTTTTTCGGCCTGCGACATATGATCGTCACCGCCGGTTAAATATTCTTCACGCATATATGAGTAGTCGAAAGTTCCGGTTTTATATCTTAAAGTTAACACTTTAAACCCGTAAATCGCTCCTTTATGGCTGGAAAATTAAACCAAAAAACTAACTTTTTTATATTAATCCTTAAGATTCCCAAAATATTTAGCAAATTCCAATTGTTTTACTTGCATTTTTCTTTAAAACTTCTAAATTACTAAATTTGCAAGCTAGTTATATTGATTCTTATTTTAGGTTGACAGAATTGCGGTTGCTTCAATTTCTATTAATAATTCCGGCTGAATGAGCGCTTTTACTTCCAGCATAGAGGTAACTGGTTTAACAGTACTAAAATACTCTCCGTGGGCGCGGCCAATGTCTTCCCAATTAGCAATATTTGTTACAAACATCCGGGTCCGGACGACATCGGCCATACTTGCTCCAGCTTCCTGCAAGGCTTTTTCAATTTTAGACAAAATGAATTTGGTTTGCTCGTAGGCATCACCTGGGCCAATTACCACATCACCGTCAACGGCTGTGGTACCAGCTACCTCTACTACATTGCCAATGCGCACGGCTCGCGAATACCCTATTACATCTTCCCAAATAGCACCCGAAGAAATATTTTGACGATTTTTAGTTTGCATGATTAACTTAGATAATAGTTGCTTTTATTCCTGAAGTCAGGAGACTAAACTTCCAAATGTCTATGAAGCACAAGTCTTCCTTGGCTAAGACTTTCGCTAATGCTAGGCTTGTTTTATTTATTTTTAGTCTTGCTACTTAGATCCTGCTACTTGGGTCTTGTTTACTTAAACGCCGGAATACCCGTAATATCGGCACCCGTAATAAGCAAATGAATGTCGTGGGTGCCTTCGTAAGTAATTACCGATTCCAGGTTCATCATGTGGCGCATAATCGGGTATTCGCCGGTAATCCCCATTCCACCGTGAATTTGTCGGGCTTCACGGGCCACCTGTAAAGCCATCTCTACGCTGTTGCGCTTGGCCATGGATATTTGCTGGGTAGTTGCTTTACCTTCGTTTTTTAAAGTGCCTAGTCGCCAGGCCATTAGTTGGGCTTTAGTAATTTCGGTGAGCATTTCGGCCAGTTTCTTCTGCACTAGCTGGAACGAAGCAATGGGTTTATCGAACTGAATCCGCTGCTTGGCATAATTTAAGGCCGATTCATAACAGTCAATAGCGGCTCCAATAGCTCCCCAGGAAATGCCGTATCGGGCGGAATCAAGACAGCTTAAAGGTCCTTTTAAACCTTCAATGTTAGGCAGAATATTTTCCTTTGGAATTTTTACGTTTTCAAAAACCAGTTCGCCGGTTGTACTCGCGCGTAAGCTCCATTTATTATGAATTTCGGGCGTAGAAAAGCCTTGCATTCCCCGTTCTACAATAACCCCTTTAATCCGGCCTTCTTCGTTTTTGGCCCAGACTACGGCTACCTGGCAAGCGGGAGAGTTAGAAATCCACAGTTTAGAGCCGTTCAAAACAAAATAGTCGTCCTTTTCTTTGAGAGAAGTGAGCATACCCCCCGGATTGGAACCATAATCGGGTTCCGTTAAACCGAAACAACCCAACCATTCGCCACTCGCCAATTTTGGTAAATACTTACGCCGCTGCTCTTCCGAACCATATTGATAAATAGGAAACATAACCAATGACCCTTGCACCGAGGCAGTAGACCGCATTCCTGAATCGCCACGTTCAATTTCTTGCATTATAAGGCCATATGAAATATAATCTAGCCCACCGCCACCGTATTCCGTTGGAATGGTAGGACCAAAAGCACCTACTTCGCCAAATTTTCGGACAATTTTTATTGGGAAATACGCATCCTGTGCCCACTTTTCTATGTATGGTGAAATCTCCCGCCGCACAAAATCACGCATGGTTTGCTGAATCAGCTTATGCTCTTCGGTTAGCAGGTCAGAAATTTGAAAATAATCGGTCATAATTAAGGATCGCGGATTTAAGCGGATTAATAGGATTACGCAGATTTTAAAATGTAAAATTAAATAGATTAAAAATTCGACCTATGTGGATATTCTTGAAAGATAGCTAATGTTCTATTTTAATAAAGTTATACTCAATTAGTAAGCAATTATATACTTTTTAGGAAGATACTTCTTTAACCTATGGTATTATAACCTAGCTTTCTCAGAATTGTTGTGTGCCTGATAAGTTACCACTTCTTGGCAGAATCTCCATCCATTCTATTATAAATAATTACCGGTCTTCCCACTAAGTTGCTATCTTAACCTTGCTAAAAATAAAAAAGCCTCCGAAGAAGCTTTTTTATTGAATTTCTCAAAAATTGCCTACTTATATACAATGTAGTCCATTCTGTTCCTGGCAGAGAATCTTAATAACTTTAATTCATAAAAAGAATCCGCGTAAATCCGCGATCTAAAATTTAACCCCTACCGACAATAAAAAATTACGGGTAGCCTGCGGATAATAATAGTTGTAATCGTAGCGGGTAGGGTCGCCGGAGTATTGCTCACTGAACGTATACCCATTTGCCTCATACTTTTTATTTAAAATATTGTTAATGAGTAAACCTAATACCAGTTCTTTCATAAACTTAGGTTGAATGGTATAACGCAAGCGCACATCGGCTACCTGGTAACCTTTTATTTGGCGTAAATCATTGGATGTATTATCTAAATACTGTTTGCTTACAGTTTTGTACAGTAGGGCTGCTCGTAAACCTTTAACAGGCTGAATTTCTAATTTATGCGCCGAAATAAAATTAGGCGAGAAAGAAATATCGGTCTCAGCATAAGTATTTTCTACAGTATTTTCTACGTTATAATCGGCATCGTATACATAAACTGTTTCGAGGTAATTTTTAATTTTATTCCGGCTAAGCGTAACCGTACTGCTAAACTCAACCTTATCGTTCCAGTTAACTAAACCGGCTAACTCTACACCTGTACGGTAACTCCGTTTAATATTGGTACGCAACGGCGATCCCACGTCGTTTAACTGACCGGTTAATACTAATTGGTTATAATAATCCATGTAATAATAATTCGCATCTAAACTGTAGCGCACTTGCCTGCCATTGGCGTAGGTTTGGTTTTCCCGTAAGCGGTAACCTGCTTCCAGGTTATACATGGTTTCGGCTTTAGGTTGCTCACTCCCTTTGCGGTCCACAAAATCGCTCCGGACTGGCTCGCGATTACCTACGGCGTAAGAAGCATACACTGTTTGATTGGGCGTAAAAGCGTAAGTTATACCGGCTTTAGGATTTAAAAAAGTGAAATTTGCTTGCTGAGTTACATCCCGCTGGTTGTCGTCGGTACCGGCTAATTCGTAATGAATAATTCGGGATTGGACATCCCCGAACAAACTTAATTGATCGGTTGCCTGGTAATTTACTTTGCCGTAAACCGTAAAATCGGTTTTTAGAGCTTCGCCCTGGTAATAACGCTGCCGGATTTCACTGTTAGAAGCAAAACGTGCCCAAATTACTTCGCCGTAATGATCGCCATCGTAGCGGTTCCAGGAGCCACCTAAAGTTGCCTTAAATAATCCTTGGGCAGCATGGTAGTTAAGCGCGTAAGTAGCTCCGTAAAAATAATTATCGAGCCATTTGCGGCGGATTAAATCAGTCCGGGAAATGGTAGTATCGCCGAGTATAACGGGTGGCAAGTTATAATTGGCCAAACTTTGATCATTTTTATATTGTTCGTAATAGCCTTTGCCCCGGGTTAAATGGAAGGCGCCTCCAAAATCAAATAAAGACCCAAAAGTTTTAGAATAATGCAATTGGTAATGATCTTGCTGATAATTATCCGTCTCGTTGTTGTAGGTTAAAGAATTATAAGTACGATTTGTTTTAAGTGAATCTTCGGGCACCCCGTTCCAGGCCTGGTAGGTTTGCTCCTGCCCCGAAAAAGTAACAAACTTCAGCATACCGGTTTTACCCGTGTAACCCGCCGCAAAATAATACGATTTCAGTTTAGAGAAAGCCCGATCGATGTAGCCATCCGAAGAAATTTTAGATAGACGTCCATCAATAGTAAATTTATTATGCATTAACCCGGTCCCAAAGGAAACCGAATGTCGCCAGGTGTTAAACGAACCAAATGTATTAGTAACTTCGGCGTAGGGTTCGGGGGTTAAGCCAATGGTGCGCATGTTTAAACTTGCCCCAAAAGCCCCCGCCCCGTTAGTAGAAGTTCCTACTCCCCGCTGTACTTGTATGTCCTGCACCGAAGAAGCTAAATCGGGCATGTTCACGAAAAAGGCTCCGTGCGATTCGGCGTCGTTGACCGGAATACCATTTACGGTTACGTTAATGCGGGTAATATCCGAACCACGAATACGAATACCTGTATAACCTACCCCTGCTCCCGCGTCGGAATTAACTACTACTGATGGGGTTTGTTCTAACAAATAAGTTAAATCCTGACCGAAGTTACGTTCAGAGATTTGTTTTTTATCTACGTTGGTAAAAGTTGTACCTGTTTTGTCGTTAGCCCGAGTAGCGGTAATTACCACTTCGTTCGCTCGTAAACTGGTGGGGTTTAACGTTACATTTTGCGTAATATCTTGCTGTACTTTTAACGTAATAGTACCCGTTTCATAACCCAAATAGGATACGGCTAAAGTTTGTTTACCCGCTGGAATAGCAGATAACTGGTAAAAACCTTGTTCATTGGTAGTAGTGCCGGTTCGGTTTATTTGAACGGTGGCCCCTATTAAAGGCTTCTGAGAAAGCGCATCCACTACCCGACCACTCACTGTATATTGAGCAAAAGAATAAAAAGGCCCTACCAAAAAGACCCAAAGTAAAAGTACGTGTTTCATCCTGCTGAAATAGATTAATTAAAAACCAAGCAGGAATGCCCGATAAAAAATAAGCAACAAAAGAATAACCGTGTTTCCCTTCGCCGGCATTACCCGGATCAGGTTCAATGGGTATGATCTCAGCCCGATTTATTAAGGCACCCCTAAACTGCGTCAAAATTAACCGCAATTTTTTTTATTACAAATATTATATCTTATTTACTTTTTATTTATTATATTGTTATCCTGATTTTGAGCACAAAAAATGTTGCAGAATCAGGCCTGAATAAAAAAACCTCTTATTAGGTATTACGTTACAATCATAATGGCCTTATTAAATGCAGCTTAACCTTTAATAGTGACTAAATGCTATGTTAATTTCACTACTTTATACCTTTGCGGTGCTTACTATACTGGCGTATTTTATTGTAATGCCCCGCCGGAAATACAATAGACCTTCTTCTGAAGGCAGCGATGATGATGGTGGCGAGCCAATTGGACTAGATTTACCGGATCTAGACTTACCCCCGGGAATTTCTCTTCCTGTAAATGATTTTGAACCGGATTATAATAAACCTGCTCCCCGCATTTTTGTGCGCGAAGATGGTGTACTAATATATTCCTAAGAAGTAGTTTAACCGGTCTGCAAAAAAGGCTTTTGCCCTGATACTTACTAATCAGAGCAAAAGCCTTTTTTATTTTTTAAATTAATCAATTTTGAAATTCTTGATTATTTAGATTTCCATTTTATAGAAGTTTAACAAAATTAAAATTGTAAAAATACTTATTCGAAAGCATTTTTAAACTTCTCATCCGGCTCTCAATACCATTGTTTAAGCATTGCGCTTATATTCGAAATTATTCCAGGTTCATTTTCCTGAAGCTTATTACTTCACAGCTATAATATACTCACAGGTAAACACTTCATTTGGCGGTAAGGTTATTATACCTTCTTTCTCGGTAAGCTCGCCGGAACTGTTTATGCTATCGGCAATGCCGTGCCAGGGTTCGAGGCAAATAAACGGGGCATCCTGGCCTTTCGTCCAAATGCCTAAATACGGGTAACCTTTAAAAGTAAAATCCAAACCGTGATCATGATTTTTGCTTCGCAGACTAATTTTTTCGGAACGCAGGTTCTTTAAAACTATCGCATCTTTCTCCGTAAATAATTTATAAGTAAGCGGCAATTGATTGTCATTTTCGAGAGGCACTGGTTCCGTTTGGCCGTTCTGCAAACCATTATTCAATAAATACCTTTCTAAAGTTTCCGGTTGCTCGAATTTCAGATAGTAATCCGAAAATTTTTCATCAGGTAATAAGGGACAATTAAAACCTGGATGCGCTCCCAGAGAAAAATACAAACTATCTTTTCTGGGGTTTTCCACCCGGTAACTTATGGTTAAGGCATTTTCTGCTAAACGATAGCTTATAAAAAGCCCAAAATCGAAGGGATAGTTCGCCAAGGTAACTTCGGACTGGTTCAGTCGAAATGTTAATGAATTTTCGGTTTTACTTTCTAATGTAAAAGATTGGTCGCGGGCAAAACCATGTTGTGGTAAAGTATAAGACTTACCCTGGTAAGTGTACTGGTTATTTTTGAGCTTACCCACCATAGGAAACAAAACCGGAGCATGCCGCGCCCAAATCGCCGGATCTGCCTGCCAGATGTACTCTAGGTTTGTTTGGGTATTTTTAAAACTACACAGTTCTGCGCCGTGCTCCTGCACGCTAATTTGGTAAGTATTGTTTTGAAGAGTATGCATGAGAGTAGGTAAGTTTCAGATTATAAGCTTTACGTTCTAAGCCATAAATTTAAATTCCCGCCTGGGTAGCTTATTTAATTACTAAATTAAGTTGCTTTAAAAACAACAAGCAACTTAGCTTTACAATACAAGTTTATCTATCTGCTGGCGAGCAACTTCAAACCGATCGTGGTAAGAACCGGAAATTGTTACAAAGTTAAATTTATGATTTAGTAATTCGCGTTGGTACCAATCAAAAAAAAACTGCCGCAAATGCGGGTGTTCGCGTTGTGGATCTGGTTCCCAAGGCAAATCTATGTCCATCAGCAAGTACAAATCTATATTTTGTTGCTTAATAGCTTCTTGTAGCCAAACCGGACTGGTACTATACACATTTTCCAGCCAAATTTTTAGCACTATCAGTTCAGTATCAAAAAAAATAAGCTTGGGTGCTTGTTCCAGAGCTTTATTCATCCGGGCTAGCTGCTCCTTTGCAATATTTTCTACATCCGCCTGCGTGTAAGGTCGGTGCAAATTAGCTAAGTATTCGCGGGCGTATTCTGGCACCCAAATGGCTCCGTAATAATTTGCAAGTTGCTCGGCTAAGGTAGATTTCCCCGTTGATTCTGGTCCGGTAATGCCAATCGTAATTGTTTTTTGAGGCAATGATTCGAGATTTATAAGTTACTAGCTTAAACATGCTAATTTTTATTTACAAAGCAAAAGATGAAAGTATTACGCCTTACAAAGCTGAAATGTTAAAAGCCCAGAGATAACCGAAAAATTAATCTTCATTATTCACAAAAATCTATTATTACGTTATGGACTTAGTTTTACAAACTGGAATCTTAAATTCTGTTAATTAAAATCATTACTAAGTTGGCCGCTCTTCTCTTGATAAATCCGAATAAAGTTTTTGAATTTAAGATCCCTACTATCCATAATTACATCCATTTTTTTAGTAAATTTCTGTTACTGAACAATGTAGCTTCGGCTGGTTTTAAGTTTATATGATTTATTTTACCTATTCTTTATTCCTGATTAGTATTGGATACCATACTGATTTGATTAACTTTTATTAATACCCAACTAATAAACCAGGAAGCTTGTGTAATCAGGCAACCTTCTGCATCTAAGCAACATCTACTATTTAATCAATCTATTAAACTTAACTGCTATGAAAAAAATTACAGGAATTTTCTTGATTCTGACTTTCGCGATTGTTGGTTTATTTACGGCCTTTAAAAGCATGGCCGACGATAAAAAACCGTTCCAGGTAAAAGAATTTACTTTAAACGGAGCCGGTAAATTACAGGCTAAAACTTCAGGTGGAAGCATTAAAGTTACGGGCGGTTCGGGCAACCAGGTAAAAGTAATGGTATTTGTAACCCCATCTAATTGGAAGCGACGTATGGAAGCGCCCTCGCCCGAAGCTTTAGCCAAATACACCATCGACGTTCGGCAGGAAGGTAATACTATTTACGCCATTGCCGAGCGCAAAGAAAGAGGCTGGAATAATGAAAATGGTCTGAACATTGGTTTTGAAATAGAGATACCCCAGCAAATGGCTTGTAACCTGCGCACCAGCGGCGGCAGCATTAGTTTAGAATCGGTAACCGGAGAACAACAAGTAGAAACCAGCGGCGGAAGTCTGGCCTTTAAGAACATAAAAGGCAACATGGATGCTAATACATCTGGCGGTAGTATTAACCTGGCTAATTACCAAGGCGACCTGGATGCTAAAACCAGCGGTGGCTCTATTAACGTAGACGATGCCAGTGGTAGACTGAAAGTACATACCAGCGGTGGTAGCATTCACCTGGATAAAGTAGCCGGCGATATTGATGCCCACACCAGCGGCGGTAGCATTCACGCGGAAGTACAACGCTTAGGCAAATATTTAACTTTGGAAACCAGTGGTGGTTCCGTTCACGCTACTGTACCCGGCGGTAAAGGTTTAGATTTAGATTTAGAAGGCAACCGGGTAAAAACTGCTTTAACTAATTTTAATGGCACTTCTGATACGCGAAGGGTAAAAGGAACCGTAAATGGCGGTGGTATTCCGGTAAAAATGAGCACCTCAGGCGGTACTACTGAACTGTCTTACCGCATGTAGTAATAATCTGAAATCATTTCTTAAAAGAAAATGCTGGTATACGCATAGACGGCATTTTCTTTTTATTTCTAGATTTAAAACAATAAATCATATTAAGGCTTGAAGAACCTTTACCTAAAGTATCAAATTAAGAATATTTAACTATATCGTTCTTCTACACCCAAGCCAAACAAAGCAAAATCATACTTTACCGGATCAAGCGGGTCCAATTCCTGAAGTTTGGCGGTAAGTTCAACGGCAGTTTGCCAATCGGTTTGAGGACGGGTAATTAAACCTAAACGGCGGGCTACCCGATCCACGTGTACATCGCAGGGGCAAATTAAATCGGCGGGTCGCATGTGTTTCCAAATCCCAAAATCTACTCCATTGTTATCCTGGCGTACCATCCAGCGCAAATACATATTAATTCGTTTACAAGCTGATTTACGGGCAGGAGTAGAAATATGCTTTTTGGTGCGGTTAGGTGCTTCGGGTATAGAAAACATCAGATTATGAAAGTATTCCAGCCTATCCTTCTGATTATAAATTTTAATGGAATCTGAACCTACAAAAGCTAACTCTAAAGAATCGTGCTGCTGATAAAACTGGTTTAAAAAGTAAACCAAATAAAGTAAATCGGTATCGTTAAAAGTCCGGTGTTTAAAGCCCAGTAAAGCTTTCAGGTCCGAGTCCTGGTGATTTAAAATAAAATCATAAGGCACTTGGTCGAAGCGTTGCATGAGCTCGTTACATTTCGCTATAATAGTTTTCCGCTGCCCCCAGGCCAGCATGGCCGCAAACAAACCACTTATTTCAATATCCTGCTTGCAGGTAAACTTACGTGGAATAGAAATTGGGTCATCGGCAATAAAATTTGACCGGTTAAATTTCTCATAATTATGTTCGAGCAACGAATAGAGCTCCTGGAAAGGCAACATGGTTTATTTTTAATAAAAAACTAAAAAATAACTCTGCCTAAATCTCCGGAATGGAAGCTTAGGCAGAGTTAACTAAAATTAAAAAGTAAATACTATTAAGGCATGTAATTAACTTCTACCTGAAAGCGGCTGTCGGAGGCGGCAAGTTTCTGGTAGGCTCGCTTTGATACTCGAATAATAACTCTATCGTTGGTACTGTTTTCAGGTAATTTACCACTTACCCGTACGTACACACTTTGGTTATTTAAGGTATTTTTCACTTGCAAAATAGTACCCACCGGAGCGGTTTTATGCAAGGCTAAATATTTATTGCCTTCTGCTTTGTCCATTATTTCTGCCATCCCGCTTTCCGAAATCCGGCTTAAGTTTTCGGTGTAGCGGGTTTCGGTACGTTCTTCTTTTACATCCGAATTATCCCGGGTTGCCACCGAAGCAGTAGCCGATTTAATTTCTTCCCGGCGGGTAACAGGCTTTGTGCTGGCTGTTGGCGTAGTACTTACAACCTTTTCTTCTGCTTTTTCCTCATCTGCAATGGTCACCGGACTGGAAGTACTTGTTCCGGAGCTAGTAACCGGAGGCGCCACCACTAAACTTTGGCCTTCCTGCAGATCGTCGGAAGCTAAATTATTCCATTTTTTAATATCAGAGGTGCTTACATTATATTGCCGGGCAATGGAATACAAAGTCTGGCGGGCTCCTACCTGGTGCACTTTATTTCCATTACTACTTTCGTTTCCTGTTGTTGGGCTGGTTATTCCAGGACTAGTAGGCACCGAAGCAGAAGCTTCTTTTTGTTGACTAATTACCGGCGAAGTACTTTGGGCAGAAGAAGCTATACCGCGACTGGGAACAAAAACCGTTTGCCCTACTACTAAAGAGGTTACTCCCGGATTAGCTTGTTGTACTTGGGTAACCGAAACACCGTAGCGACGCGCTAAAGCATAAATTGTTTCTTTAGGGGCTACTTTATGAACGGTGAAGCTTTTACCATTTTTAACAACTGTACCTACCGAATCTACTAATGCCGGAGTAGCGGCTTGGGCAACCTGAATGAAACCGCAAGTAAAAACTGCGGCCAAAAAACCTTTAATCATACTAATATTCTAACGGGCTGAAGTTTCTTTCTTATTTCAAATTTAACCTTTCGCCCCGGATAAAAAAATTTACTTTTATTGCCAGCCTATATTTTCCAGAAAGATTTATCCACATTTGGGTTAAGGATTCTGCTAATTATTACTATTTAAGTCAGCTAGGTAATAGAGAAGATTTCAGATAGAAGAAAAAGATTTCTGCTGATGATTAGAAAATATTAACAGAAAATTTAAATTATATAAAAAAAATATTCTATGAACAAGAAAAATAAATCTTATTCCTAAAATCCGGAAATAACAAAAAGCTTACTGATTAGAAGACAGGATTTTATCGGCTACTTCGTACTGCACTTCTACCATAAAGCGGTTGTCTAAAGCTCCGAGGCGTTGGTAAGCTCGTTTCGAAACTTTAACGATTACTTTATCATTCGAACCAATATCGGGTAGTTTACCTATTACCCGCACCGAAACCGCCTGGTTATTCATCAGGTTACGAACTGTAATAAAAGAGCCTACAGGCGCAGTTTTATGCAAAGCCAGGTACTTATTACCCGGTCTACCTTCGCTGATTAATTCGGCCAGGCCACTTTCCGTTATCCGCGATATAGTTACCTTGGGAGCATCTGCGTCAATGTTGTCGTCGTGGCGAACAGCGGGGTTATCGGTTGGTACTGTTTCCGGACGAGAAACAACTACCGGCGCTTGCGTTAAAGTAGCTTCTTCGGGTTTAACCGGACTTACTGGCATTACCGCAGAATTAGCTACTGCTTTTGTGGCAACTGCCTGGGGTTTTACAATTAAAGTTTGATTATCGTGTACGTTATCGTCCGGCAGATTATTCCATTTTTTTAAGTCGGCAACGCTTATCCCATATTGGCGGGCAATAGAGAATAAGGTTTGTTTGCTATCTACCTTATGTACCTGATTTCCTTGTCCGTCAAACAGAGCTGGTCCGGCAGGCTTAGTACTAACCGATTTACCTTTTGGCTCTGTTTTAACCGGTGTTTTAATTTGATTTACTGTTTTAGCCGGATTACCTTTTACCACAGGCATTGGAACAAATATTACCTGTCCCACCAGCAGCGTGGTTAAACCCGGATTAGCTTGCTTAATTTTGGAAACAGCAACGCCGTATTTCCGTGAAACAGAAAAAATTGTTTCTTTCGCTTGTACCTGATGCCGGATTACCTGATTGCCGTTAGGAGCCTCCACTTTTACTGTATCCAACGGGGTTGCCTGACCGGCATTACAAACAGAAACTGCTCCCAGCGAAAATAAAGCCGCTACTAAAACCTTCATCATAACCATAATCATTAAACGGAATACCCTACCAGTGTATTTTTTTCTTTAATAAACAGCAGCGTATTATTAACTATAAAAAATGCATCCTGACTCAAACCGGAACCAATAGATACTAATACTTCTTCCAACAGCATCAAGCCATCGACGGCGGAGTAAACGCCTAAAATATTTTGCCACTTACTCTCAGCTATTAACTCGTAATAACCTAAAATTAGAAATTTTTCGGTTTCCAAATAATCAATAGCGCCATGAGCCTGCCGCCCAGAACGGGAAAGAATAAACTGACTCAGCAAAGCAAAATGCTCGCTAGTAGCCGGATGATGAACCGGAAAGTTACTACCAACGGTCCGTAAGCGATTAAACCTAGCTATTGCGGCCTGTGCTTCTTTTGGTGTAATATCTTTTTCCAGAATGGCACCGGTTTGAGCATCTACAGCCAGTAAACGATCCTGTTCTGTTTTAACCGGCCGGGCCAAAATCCGGGAATTATTAGCAAATCCGTAAAAAACCACTTGCTCGTGTTGCCACTTAACCTGAAACGAATCAGCCGTTATGGCCGTGATTCCCTGGTGAGTACCAATTGCCCGATTTCCAAAACCATGCAGGTACAATACTCCTCCCGAAGCTTCTTCCAAACCAATCCACCAGTTTTCGGGCAACCGGAAAGGGCCTACTATCTGACCCGTACTTAAATCCAGAACTGCAAATTCCACTTGCAACCGATCACTGTTTCGTAGCTCTAATACCAGCAAATTTTGTTCATAATCTGGCTTTATTTGCCAGATTGGCGCTTCAAACGTAAGCGAAAACTGTTTTTGCGGAATAGTAACTTTCAAAAGAATAACGGACCAGAACAACCAACTACCTGGTGTTGCAAAGGTAAAAAATCTATTGGAAAGCGAGGCTTTAAATTTTGAGATAATCTGGTTAAGACACCTAACGGATAACTGAAGAAAGAATTACTAAATTTACTTTTTGGACAGAAGAACCGCTTCTTTTGCCCAAACTTAACTTAAATTGCGGAGGTATTTTTTAGATTTACTTCGTTAAAATTTTACGATAATTCATAAATGGAAATAATCGGTATTATTCCGGCCCGTTATGCTTCTACCCGGTTTCCGGGAAAACCTTTAGTGTCTATCCAGGGCAAAACCATGATTCAAAGGGTGTACGAACAAGCCAGCCAGGCAAGGTTATCTAAAGTTTTGGTAGCTACCGACGATGAACGGATTTTGGCGGAAGTACAGCGATTTGGCGGGGAAGCTATTTTAACAGCAAGCCATCACCAAAGTGGCACCGACCGTTGTTTTGAGGCCTATACCCGCTACAATGTACCCCACGATTTTGTAGTTAATATCCAGGGCGACGAACCTTTTATTCAGCCGGAACAAATTAATTTACTTATTTCCTGTTTCGAAAACCCAGGTACCCAATTGGCTACGCTGGTTAAACCAATTGAAACCACTATTGAATTATTTAACCCGAACTCGCCCAAGGTGGTTATTAACCAACATCAGGAAGCGATTTACTTTAGTCGCCACCCCATTCCGTATTTGCGCGGCGCGGAAGAAAGCACCTGGGCCGTAAAACATTTATATTATAAACACCTTGGCATTTACGGCTACCGCTCCGACATTCTAGAGCAAATTACGCAGCTTCCTCCCTCACCTTTGGAAAAAGCAGAATCACTGGAGCAATTGCGCTGGCTGGAGAATGGTTTTAAAATTTCAGTTGCTGTAACCTACCAGGAAACCTTTGGTATTGATACTCCCGACGATTTAGAAAAAGTTTTGCAACAAAAAGGATAAATGGGTAAATTTTAATTTTCTAAAATAAAGTATAAGTCGTTCTTAAAGCCAAGGATATAAATTTTGCCAGCTGGTTAATTGCCAACCTTTTTCGCTTTGTAATTTGCCTGGGTAAGAATTTGCAAAACTTTATCGCGGAAATCGCCTTGAATAACAATTTCCTGGTCTTTAATGGTACCGCCTACGCCGCACTTATTTTTTAATAATTTACCTAATTCTTTTAAATCTTCTTCGGAGCCAACAAAACCTGTTACTAAGGTTACCTGTTTACCAGCCCGGGCTTTTTTATCGAGTTGTACTTTTAAATTTTGTTGCTGTGGCGGCAAGGTAGTTACCTGCTCCTCTTGCTCATATTCGTATTTGAATTCGGGATCGGTGGAGAAAACTACTCCTTGCCGTCCTTTTTTGTTTTTATCCGCCATTTTAGGTTTTAAGTTTTATGTGCTGGGTTGTACGTTTTTATTATTATTTTTTTACTATCAGGTAAGGGCCTTTTTATTTTAGCTTCGAAGCTGTTTAGCATCTTCAAAATTTACCTAAGTAGTCAGTCAAAAATAATCAAATATTTAGTATTGATATTATCGAGTACTTGGTGCAGATAAAAAGATAAAGAATCGAAGTTAAGGAAGGCCTTAAAATCGAGTCATTGGTTCAGCGATTGTTTACTCTTCACTACGCCATGCCTGTCAAACAGTTGTTCCCACATCTGGCTTAAGCTAAACTCCTTGCCGGTGGATTCCATTAACAGGAGCAACGGCAAAAACATCCAGTCACTCAGCCGCGAGCTGCTCGGCTCAATAAAACGACTCTGCCGGGCTAGTTGCTTCAAGGCTGGTTGGTCAAAGAGAAGGCTTAATCGAGCTAAAACTTCCTCTTCGGACACACTGCTGCTCCTGTGCGCTGCTTGTTCCATGCCCCAAAAACAACCAGGATCCGCCTTTTAATTCCTTAGCCGGTCGGATAGGGTGAAGACACCAACATGGGCCATATTTTTACTATTATTCGTAAGATGAATCAGCTTCTGTGTAAACTTATGATTAAAGCTGCCTACAAGCAGCTTTTTTAATTTTAGGGGTGAGCGGCTACCAAAATAAGCGCAGGATTCGTAGTTTTACCAGCTAAACCGCACTGGCATTATGGACGAACTTCAGGCACAGGCCCGTATTCAGGAACTTACGCAACGCATTCACTATTTAAATTATCAATATTACCAAAACAGCATTTCCGAAATAAGCGATTACGATTTCGACATGCTGCTCGACGAGCTTATTCGCTTAGAGAAAGAATACCCGCAATATCGTTTACCGAACTCCCCTACCCAACGGGTGGGTGGCACCGTTACGAAAACCTTTAATGCTGTTTTTCACAAATATCCCATGCTCTCGTTGAGCAATACGTACTCCGAAGAAGACTTGCGGGAATTTGACAAACGGGTACGAAAAGTATTGGAAGGCGACTTTGAATACATTTGCGAACAAAAATTTGATGGGGTTGCCATTAGTTTAACCTATCAGAATGGTGAATTAGCTATGGGGGTTACCCGGGGCGATGGTACCCGCGGCGATGATATTACTCAAAATATCCGCACCATTCGGGCGCTACCCCTGCATTTGCAAGCAGGTGATTATCCAACTGAATTTGAAGTACGCGGCGAAGCTTTTATGCCTTTCTCGGTTTTCCAGAAACTAAACGTGGAGCGGGAAGAATCAGGAGAAATATTACTGGCCAACCCTCGTAATGCTACTTCGGGTACTTTAAAACTGCAAGATTCCTCGGTGGTAGCCAAGCGTAAACTCAGTTGTTTTATGTATAGTTTGCTGGCGCAACCTTTGCCTTTTGATACGCATTCCGAGTCGCTGGAAGCTTTGCAACGCTGGGGTTTTCCGGTATCAGATACGTATCGCAAGTGTGCCACCCTGGAGGAAGTTCTGGCTTATATAAACGAATGGGAAACCAAACGCTTTACTTTGCCCATTGCCACCGATGGCATTGTAATAAAAGTAAATAATTTTCATCAGCAAGAAGAATTAGGCTATACAGCAAAGAGCCCTCGTTGGGCCATTGCGTATAAATACAAGGCCATGAGCGCTTCTTCGCGCCTGCAAAGTATCCGGTACCAGGTAGGCCGCACCGGAGCCGTTACGCCCGTAGCTTTGTTAGAACCCGTGCAACTGGCCGGTACTACCGTTAAACGGGCCTCCCTGCACAATGCCAACGAAATTTTGCGCTTAGATATTCACGAAGGGGATGTGTTGTTCGTAGAAAAAGGCGGAGAAATTATTCCTAAAATAACGGGCGTAGATAAAAGCCAGCGCTTACCCGATAGCCAACCGGTAAAATACCGCGATACTTGCCCCGCCTGCGGTACCCCATTGGTGCGTACCGAAGGCGAAGCCCATTTTTATTGCCCTAACGATACTGGCTGCCCTCCGCAGATTAAGGCTAAAATTGAACATTTTATTACCCGCCGGGCCATGAACATCGAGAACCTGGGTCCTGAAACTATTGAGCAACTCTACGAAGAAGGTTTAGTGCGCAACGTAGCCGACCTGTACGATCTTCGGTTTGAGCAATTGGTGCATCTGGAGCGCTTAGGCGAAAAATCTGTTAACAACCTTTTAACCGGTATCGAAAAATCAAAAGAGGTTCCTTACGATCGGGTATTGTTTGCCATAGGTATCCGGTTTGTGGGCAGTACGATAGCCCGTAAAATTGCCGATCGGTTTGCCAGCATTGAGACTCTGCAGGCGGCTAGTTACGAAGATTTGATTAGCGTGCCCGAAATTGGCGACCGCATTGCACTTTCTATTTTGAGTTATTTTAAAACGGAAGATAACTTACAGCTGCTCGAACGCTTAAAAGCAGCTGGTTTACAATTTAGCCGGGAAGAAAAAGTAAATAAAACAGAAGCCTCTACCAAGTTAACCGGCCTTACCTTTGTTATTTCGGGAGTATTTGAAACCCACAGCCGCGACGAAATACAAGATTTAATCACCCAAAACGGCGGTAAAGTGGTTAGTTCGATATCAAAGAAATTATCGTACCTGGTAGCCGGCGACAAAATGGGACCCGCTAAACTGGAAAAAGCCAATGAGTTAGGTATTAAAATAATTTCTGAAGCTGAATTCCTGGAAATGATTGCCTAAGTTTAACTGTTCTGTATTGCTTATGAACCTGTTATAAACAGCTTATAGCGGTATTTTTTTATTACAAAGCTTATTCTTTATTCGCATAAATGTTACCAGCAAGGATTTTATACTTTGAAATATTTCAGGCACTCCGTACTTTTGAAAGAAGAAGCTTGAATAGAGTAGCTTTTTTTTCAAATTTTAACGCATGAAAAGTTTACGCGGCACCGGAGTAGCCCTTATTACCCCTTTCACCCAGGACTTAGCTATTGATTTCGATAGCTTAAAAAAGCTGCTTCATTTTACCGTACAAGGTGGAGTTGATTACCTGGTGGTAAACGGCACTACCGCAGAATCGCCGACAACTACGGATGCGGAAAAAGAACAAATTCTGGCTTTTGTTAAAGATTTTACACAAGGTAAACTCCCCTTGGTTTACGGCGTCGGCAGTAATGACACCAGAAGTCTTGTAGAAACTATTAAAAAGACTGATTTTTCCGGAATTCAGGCAATTCTATCTGTTAGCCCTTATTACAATAAACCTTCGCAGCAAGGTCTTTACCAGCATTATATTCAGCTTGCCGATGCTTGCCCGGTACCCGTAATATTGTATAACGTTCCCGGCCGAACGGCCAGTAACGTAACTGCCGAAACTACCCTTAAATTAGCCAAGCACCCTAACATTATTGGCATAAAAGAAGCTTCCGGTAACTTAGAACAATGTTTGCAACTGGCAAAACACAAATCCGCTGATTTTATGTTAATTAGCGGCGACGATTTGCTAACCGTGCCTATGATTTCGTTTGGTGCCGAAGGAGTAATATCGGTTTTGGCAAATGCATTCCCGGAAAAGTTTAGCAAAATGGTAAAGTTAGCCTTAGACAATAACTTTCCGGAAGCTACTAAACTTCTTTTCGATTTTGTTGATATTAATCCGTTAATGTACGAAGAAAGCAATCCGGTAGGAGTAAAAGCAATATTAGAAATGCTCGGAATCGCTCAGCCTCATGTGCGTTTACCGCTGGTAGATGCTACTATGGCTTTAAAATCCAAACTACAGAAGTTGCTTTAACCGGGTTTATGAAGAAGTAATCACATTTTAGCTGAAGCTTAAACTATTTACCTTTCAGTATCACACTAAAAAGGCCTGGTTATTTAAATAACCAGGCCTTTTTAGTTTAAATAACAGAAAAAGTAATTTCTTTACCAGCCACTCGCCAACACATCGGCGATGTGCATGGTTTTAATGGGTTTGTTATTGCGTTTTATATATCCGTCCAGGTGCATGAGGCAACTCGTATCCGTAGAAACAATGTATTTGGCTCCCGTACTTAAAGCGTTTTCTACTTTTTGCTCGGCCATAGCCGTTGAAATAGATTCAAATTTAACTGCGAAAGTACCACCGAACCCACAACAAGTATCCGTTTCGGGCATTTCTATTAAGTTTAACCCGGTAACATTCTGTAACAAACGCCGGGGCGCTTCTTTAATGCCGCATTCCCGCAAAGCACTGCACGAATCATGATACGTAATCGATCCATCCAGGCGAGCGCCCGGAATGGTATCAATTAGTAAAACATCTACCAAAAACTCAGTCAATTCAAATACCTTGCGTTCCATGTTCCGGTAGTTAATAAACTTAGACGTAGTCACGAACATGTCGGTGTAAGCATTGCGTATCATACCCACGCAAGATGCCGAGGGACTTACAATATAATCGGTATTTTCGGCGGAAAAGTCATCTAGAAATTTATGTGCCACCTGACAGCTTTCGTCTAAAAAACCGGCATTATAGGCGGGTTGCCCGCAACACGTTTGATTCGGATTATACCGTACCTCACACCCTACTCTTTCGAGCACTTTTACCATATTTATACCGGTTTCGGGGTACAATTGGTCAACAAAACAAGGAATAAATATATCAACTACAGGTTTCGCCATTTCTCAGGAAGTAAAGACAGTTCCGGCTAGGGTCAGCGCCGTTTCAAATGCTTTTTTATTAAAATTCAAAGGTACGCCAATATTTTCAAAATAGGTGACCAAATTTTCTGTGGCCATGTTGCCAGTAAGCTTATCGGAGGCCATAGGGCAACCACCAAATCCTTTTAAAGCTCCATCGAATCGGGTACATCCGGCATTATAAGCAGCTTTTACTTTATCCAGCCAGTTTAATGGTTGTACGTGCAAATGAGCCCCAAATTCAATCTGCGGAAAGGCCGGAATTAGATTTTGAAATAGGTATTGAATAGTAGCTGGTTGGGCTAGGCCTACGGTATCGGAAAGAGATATAATTTGTATGCCTAAATTAGATAGTTTTTGTGCAAAATTAAGTACTGTTTCGGCACTCCAGGGGTCTTGATAAGGATTGCCGAAACCCATGGATAAATACGTAACTAAAGTTTTATTTCGTTGCAGACATAGATCCTGAATGCGGGCTAATTCGGTGAAAGCTTCGGTAATGGATTTGCGGGTATTACGCTGCTGAAACGTTTCGGACAAGGATAAAGGAAAACCCAAATAAGAAATTTTTTCCTGCACAGCGGCTTGTTCTGCACCCCGTAAATTTGCCACAATCGCCAGCAATTTAGTAGAAGTATAGCTTAAATCCAGAGCATCCAGCACTTGCGGTGTATCTGCCATCTGCGGAATTGCTTTCGCCGACACATAACTTCCAAAATCTAAAGTATGAAAACCTACCGCCAGCAAATGCTGCAAATAAGTAATTTTTAGCTCCGTAGCAATTTTACTTTTTATTCCCTGCGTGGCATCGCGGGGGCATTCAACTATTTTCATAAGTGGGCTGCATTCCAGTATCAATTTACTAAAATATATGCAAAGAGACATTAATATCAAGATAATAGATGCTAGACTATTGTGTGATTAAATAATTGAAGTTCTAAACCTTTCTACAATAATCTGGCATTTAATATATAAAGCTATTTATGTCCACTTACTTATTCAATTCCATGTTTACAAAATTCCTTTCTGCCACGAATAAATTTGCTTTAAGTAAATAATAAATCTTCCGAATTTATATGACTACAGTTCGTACAATTCTACAAAAGTTAAGGTAGTAAGCTCGATTTCTTCAATTTCAGGAGTAAAACAAAATAGGTAAACAGACTTAGTTTAATCAAATAAGACGGCATTTACTATCTTTGAAACATCTTTTATCATCAAATTACTCAATCAAATTGAAAATTGCTGCGATAGATATTGGTTCGAATGCCATTCGGTGTCAGATTTCCAACGTATTTATTTACGAAGGAAAGCCCATTTTTAAGCGACTGGAATACATACGTTACCCCATGAAGCTGGGACAGGATGTATTTGCTACCGGTATTATTTCCGAAGCCCGCGAAATTAAATTTATTAAATTTCTGCACGCCCTTAAATTACTCATGGAGGTGCACGAAGTAGAACATTACTTAGTTTGTGCTACCTCAGCCATGCGCATGGCCCAAAATGCCCCGGAAATAATTAAGCGGGTGTACGATTTGCTAGACGTGCAAATTGAGGTGATTGATGGTTTTAGTGAAGCCGAATACATAAATAAAGTAATTCATAATTTACTTGATGACAAAAATTACCTGCATATTGATGTTGGCGGCGGCAGTACTGAGTTTAACGTGTACGTCGATCACCAAAAAATATCTTCTCAGTCTTTTGAACTGGGCTCCATCCGGCAACTACAGCATAATGGCCGGAGCGAAATGTGGGAAGTAATGAAAGAATGGGTAAAAAATAATACGCATAAAAACCAGGTTACCCGCGCCATTGGTACGGGTGGTAATATTAATAAAATTTATGAGCTAGCTGGCAAAACCAGCGGTAAACCTATTTTCAAAAAGCAAATAGAAGAAATTGTGGATCAGTTGGAGAATATGACAATGGAAGAACGGCAAAGTGTTTTACTACTCAACCCCGACCGGGCCGATGTAATTGTACCTGCCGCGCGTATTTACCTTTCGGCGATGAATTGGGCCCGGGTAGAAAGTATGTTGGTTCCTACAGTTGGCTTAAAAGATGGTATGTTGCAAGCTCTTTACGAGAAGCATAAAGCGGAATTAACAACCGTTTAATATTTAATAAATCGTATTAAAGAACTATCCTAGATTTTGCTTGCTAGTAAGCGTTTTCTTTGGAGACTTGGAAAGACTCCAAAGAACAACATCAAAGTCTGTTATACAACTACTGCTTACATTGGGTATAACTTTATTCAAACTTTGTTGAAACACAAAAAAGGCACGATTTTTCACTCGTGCCTTTTTTGTGTAATTCTTCTTTTAGAATTTATACGTTTACTAATCCAAATCTGCCTGAGGTTCAGGATTGGCAGCAGCTTCTATTTCTTCAATCGAAAGCGAAGTTTCATCCATTGATAATAAAGAATCTTCGTCGGAACCTAATTCATCATCCGATACTAACTGGGCTTGGCGAACATTTTTAGCATCTGTAACTTTTGGTGCAGGAACCGTTACCGCTTGCTGTAAATACTGCTGTAAAGAAAAACTATCTACTAATTTCTCAGGCGTTAATTTATAAAACTCTTGGTGCAGGTTAAATACTTCGTCGGTTTCCTGTTTTTTAATGTACGCTCCGTCCTCGCGCATTACATAGGTATTTTGGTTATCTTTTAAATTATACTTCAGGATAGTTATCGCTTCTTTTTTGAGTTGTTCGTCCACAATCAGGAATAAAGCCTCAATGCGGCGATCAAAACTCCGCACCATAATATCGGCACTTCCTCCCAATACTTTTGGATCGTTGTTGTTATGGAAATAGAATAAACGGGTATGTTCCAGGTATTCTCCCACAATAGACGAAACCGAAATATTTTCGCTCAACGATTTACGGCCGGGCCGCAAACAACAAATGCCCCGTACAATTAACCGGATAGGAACACCCGCTTTAGACGCCTTGTATAATTCGTCAATTATTTCTTTATCTTCCAGCGAATTCATTTTCATTACAATGCCGCTGGGTAATCCCCGGCGGGCATTACGGGCTTCGGTGCGAATAAGCTCGGCAATCTGGTGCCGCATGTCTTTCGGCGCCGTAATTAAATATTGGTAATCGTTGGGCAGGGAGTGGCCGGTAATTACATTAAAAAATTCCGAAACATCGTGCGCGTATACCTCATTAGTAGTAAGTAAGCTGATATCGGTGTATAATTTACTCGTTTGTTCGTTATAATTACCGCTGCCAATGTGTACGTACCGGGTTACTTTTTCATCCTCCTTCCGGATAATCATCATCATTTTGGTGTGGGTTTTATACTTACTCACCCCATAAATAACAAAGCAACCGGCCTTTTCCAGTCGTTCGCCTTCTTTAATGTTGCGTTCTTCGTCAAAGCGGGCTTTTACCTCAAATAACACCGACACGCTTTTCCCGTTCTCGGCCGCTTTTAACAAAGCCGCCGTAACCCGCGATTGATCGGCTAAACGATAAATAGTTTGCTTAATACCCAGCACGTATGGATCTTCCGCCGCTTTTTCGAGTAACTGCACCATTGGCTCAATGCTGTTGTAAGGATGGTGCAACAGAACATCCCGTTCTTTTAAATACGCAAATAAATCTTCGTTCTCATCCGAAGGCAACGAAAAAGGCTGCACCGGCGAAGGTTGACGAAATAATTTATCGCGAAACTGGTTGTGCTTAATAATTTGCCAAAGCCCTTTCAGGTCAATGAGGTTAGTAGCCGTAAAGATATTAGCATTATCAATGGCCCATCGCTCCTTTAAAGCTTTCATTAAATAAGGCGAAGTATTTCTTTCTACTTCTAACCGTACCACTCGGCCTTTCTTCCGGGTTTTTAACTTTATTTTTATTTCCTGAAGAAAATCGGCATCAATATCATCGCTTTCTTCGAGGGTAAAATCGCCATTACGGGTAATCCGGAATAAATCTACGGATACTATTTCGACGTTACGGAAAAGCTTCTTGATGCGCCAACGGATAATATCCTCGATGGGTACGAAGATAATTTTTTCTTTGCGCTGAAATTCGTAGAACCGCGATAAGTTCGGGGGAATCTGCACAAAGGTAAGCCGATGCTGGGCTTTAATTTCGTCGTTGGTTTTGGTAATTACCCCAAAGATCAATATTTGGTTCATGAGCAACGGAAACCCATGGTAATTATCATACATCATGGGGGTTAAAAGCGGATAAATTGTATTTTTAAAATACTTATCCACTTTCTTTTGCTCTACCTCGGTTAAGCTTTCAATTTTACAAATATCAAATCCGTTTTTCTCGAAATGCGGTTTAAGCTCTTCGTTAAAAGTTAAATAGGCATCGTTTACAAACCGGTGCGCTAATTCCAGTAATTTTTTCCGGAAAGGTAACTCCCGCAAACCCGAGTAATCTACCCGTTCTTTGCCGTAATCAATGTAATTATATAAACTTCCCACCCGAATCATAAAAAACTCATCGAGGTTAGAAGAAGTTATAGCCAAAAACTTAAGGCGGTCGAAGATGCTTTTAGAAGAATCTTTTACCTGGTCGAGCACCCGGTAATTAAACCGCAGCCAACTTAAGTCGCGGCTGATGTATTTACTCTTACGGATTTGGTCAGAAATTTTATTTGGATTCATCGTACGTTTCAACAAGTATATGTCTGCTTTTGCCGCGTTCTCTTCCTATTGTAGTACGCTTTTAAAAGCCGGCGGTTTAATGCTATGGCAATCGTGCTAATTACGAATTTATTTAAAAATACAAGCAAATAAAAAACAAAAAAGCTTGCCGGAGCAAGCTTTTTTGCAGAACAAGTATTAATAACAAATTAACGTTAAAAACCAGTTTAAATTACTTTTATTGTGTTAATAAACAGTTAACATTTAAAAACAAAATGCATTAAGCATCAATATTGGCGTACTTCGCATTGCGTTCAATAAAATCGCGGCGGGGTGCTACTTCGTCGCCCATCAACATCGAAAATAAATGATCTGCCTCAGCCGCCGACTCAATCGTAACTCGCTTTAAACTGCGGGTCTCCGGGCGCATGGTGGTAGTCCAGAGTTGTTCCGGGTTCATTTCTCCTAAACCTTTGTACCGTTGTACCCCCACGCTGTCTTCTTTGCCTTTGCCTAATTCCTGAACAGCTTCTATGCGGTCTTGTTCGGTCCAGCAATAACGTTCTTCTTTTCCTTTTTTTACTAAATAAAGTGGCGGTAAGGCAATATAAATGTAGCCATTATCAATCAGCTCGCGCATGTACCGGAAAAAGAAGGTTAATATCAAGGTCCGGATGTGCGAACCGTCAATATCCGCATCCGTCATGATAATAACCCGGTGATAACGAAGTTTTTCCATGTTCAAGGCCTTATGATCCTCGGGTGTACCAAAGGTTACCCCTAAAGCCGTAATCATATTTTTAATTTCTTCGTTCTCGTAAATGCGATGTTCCTGCGCTTTTTCTACGTTCAGAATTTTACCGCGTAAAGGCAAAATAGCTTGAAATTTACGATCGCGGCCTTGTTTAGCCGAACCACCCGCCGAGTCACCCTCCACAAGGTATAGTTCGCAGTTAGCTGGTTCCGAATCGGCGCAGTCGGCTAGTTTACCCGGTAAACCCGTGCCAGATAAAACACTTTTACGCTGCACCATTTCGCGGGCTTTACGCGCCGCTTGGCGGGCCTGGGCCGCTAATACTACTTTCTGAATAATAATTTTAGCTTCGCGCGGATTTTCTTCCAGAAATTGGTTCAGCATTTCGCCTACGGCCGTATCTACAGCTCCCATTACTTCGGAGTTACCTAATTTGGTTTTGGTCTGGCCCTCGAATTGCGGCTCTTGTACCTTTACCGAAATTACCGCCGTTAAGCCTTCCCGGAAATCGTCACCTTGAATATCTACTTTGGCTTTTTCCAACATCCCTGACCGGTCGGCGTAGGCTTTTAAAGTACGGGTAAGCGCCCGCCGGAAACCAGCCACGTGAGTACCGCCTTCAATGGTATTAATGTTATTTACGTAGGAGAATATGTTTTCGGTATAAGAAGAGTTATACTGTAAAGCAATCTCGATCGGAATATTATTCTTCTCGCTTTCTATGTAAACGGGCTCTGGAATTAAATTTTCCCGGGTTTCTTCTAAATAACTTACAAATTCCCGTAACCCGCCTTCCGAATAAAAAGATTCGGTTAAAGGTTTACCTTCAGCATCTATTTCGCGTAGGTCTTTTAAGTTAATGCGAATGCCTTTGTTTAGAAATGCTAATTCGCGTAAGCGACTGGCAATGGTATCGTATTTATATTCGGTGGTCGTAAAAATACTATCATCGGGTTTGAAATGAACGGTAGTACCGTGCTTATCGGTTTCGCCAATTTCTTTTACGTCGTACTGCGGAATACCAATTTTATATTCTTGCTGAAAAACTTTGCCATCCCGGTAAACAGTTACTTCCAGGTCGGTAGAAAGGGCATTCACGCAGGATACCCCTACCCCGTGCAAGCCACCCGAAACTTTATAAGTATCTTTATCGAACTTACCACCGGCGTGCAACACCGTCATAACTATTTCCAGGGCGGAGCGGCCTTCTTTCGTATTAATACCCGTTGGAATACCCCGGCCATTATCGGACACTGTAATTGAATTATCAGGATTGATGGCTACATCAATGGTATCGCAGTATCCAGCTAATGCCTCATCGATACTGTTATCCACTACCTCCCAAACTAAATGATGAAGACCTTTAATACCAATATCACCAATATACATGGCTGGCCGCTTCCGGACAGCTTCTAATCCTTCTAGAACTTGTATACTATCTGCCGAATAATCGGAAACTTTTCTTTCTTGAACTTCACTCATATGGATGTTTTATGCCGTCTGACTTTAATCTGTAAAGTTACCTTTTTTATTTGGTTTTACCAGAATTAAAGCGTAACGGATTTCTATAACTTTGATAATATAACAAATAATTCTTTAAAAAAATTTATATAAATAGAGGTATTACTTTATAAACCCTTCATTTTTTTAGAATTTCTGTAGCGGCCGTTTTGTGATAGAAATACTGGTTTATTCAAACCTGTTTTTTGTTCCAATTAAATTATTCAGGATTGATTTAAAATGAATTTATAGGTTCTTATTATTTTCATCATTCAAGAAAATAATAAGAACCATTAAACCTTTTAGCAACCGAACCTTCTTCTGTGGTTAAAATCTACTTTAAAGATAATTTTACTATTATCTAAAGTCAGAATTCATGTTTTATCTTTTTTTGAGCTAGCCACCTAAAAATGCAAAGCATCTTAATCCATTATATAATTTAGATGCTAATGTTATGAATTATGAGCTTACGTGAATTAATCTTTCCCTTTACTTTACTGCTTTTGCACCTGAAAAACATCTGTTAATAGTAAAATTTTTACTTTTCAAGGATTATTACCCCTTTATTTAAGGCACTCATTAATTTTTTTTTATAATTTTAATAGAAATAGCTTTCTTTTTACGGATATTTCTAAAATATTTGCGTAATTACTTTAATCAATAAATAAAATACTGAACCTATTTAAATGTAATTTCCGTGAAAGAACGTTTATCTGCCATTCCCTTCCTTATTTTAGTTGCTCTAAGCATTTTAGGCCTTATTTTCTCCAATATCCCTTCTAAACCAATGTCTACTGACGGAATTATTGCCGGAGATGTAGCGTGGATGTTGGGGGCAGCTGGTTTGGTTTTACTCATGACTCCAGGTCTAGCTTTGTTTTACGGCGGTATGGTTAGTGCTAAAAACATGATCTCTACCATGCTCCAGAGCTTTATTTGTATGGGCATTATAAGCGTACTGTGGGTAGTTGTAGGTTTTAGTTTAGCTTTCGGCGATTCTATTGGAGGCTTAATTGGTGATCCCAGAACTTATTTTATGTTCCGCGGCATTTTAGAAAGTAAACCCTGGACTTTGGCGAGTACCATTCCGCTGGTGTTATTTGCTTTTTTTCAACTAAAATTTGCGGTTATTGCTCCGGCCCTGATAACCGGTTCTTTCTCCGAACGCATTCGTTTTACTTCTTATATTTTGTTTGTGTGTTTGTTCAGTATGTTTATTTACGCTCCTATTGCGCACTGGACCTGGCACCCCGATGGTATATTGTTTAAAATGGGCGTACTCGATTTTGCGGGTGGCACTGTGGTTCATATTTCGGCGGGTTGTGCGGCTTTGGCAGCGGCCTTATACCTGGGTCAACGGAAAACCGGCGAACTGCATACTACTCCGGCCAATATTCCTTTTGTGTTAATTGGTACCGGGCTGCTTTGGTTTGGCTGGTTTGGTTTCAACGCGGGTTCAGCGGTTGGGGCGAATATATTAGCTGCTATTGCTTTGGCTACTACTAACACGGCGGCTGCTTCGGCAGGATTTGCCTGGATTTTGTTTGATGCGGTAAAAGGCAAAAAACCTTCGGCTTTAGGGTTTTGTATTGGTTCGGTAGTGGGTTTGGTAGCCATTACGCCAGCCGCCGGCTATGTTACGATTCCAAACAGTATTTTTATTGGTACTGCGGCTAGTTTAATCAGTAATATGGTAGTCGCCTGGCGGGCCAAATCTTCCATCGACGATACTTTAGATGTGTTTCCTTGCCACGGAGTGGGCGCTATTGTGGGTACACTTTTAACCGGAGTTTTCGCGCATCAAGCCATTAATCCGGCTAACACCACCGGCAATGGTTTACTTTACGGCGAAACAAAGTTGTTTTTAATGCATCTGGCTGCTTTGGGCATTGTAATTGGCTTTTCTTTCTTTGGGTCTTTAATTCTCTTAAAAATAACAGATCTTATCTCGCCGCTGGGTGTAACCCGCGAAGAAGAATTAGTAGGATTGGATTTAACGCAACACGGCGAACAAGTACTGGAAGTACTGGCCCCGGTTTAAGCTTGTAGAGGGTACCAGTCAAGCAATTGCTTGTTACCGTCTGCTATTACCTTATATTTAAAATCTATAAACGGCTGGTAACTAAACTTACTGGCCGTTGTAATTTCAGGCAAATGCAAACAGTATTTCTATCTAATATTAAAAGCCAATGCCCAATAATTTTAGCCCGGTTCAATAGGTAATCTATAGAAATGCGGGCGCCTGCTCGCAATAGGTAAAAAGTAATAAGTTTAAATATCCGGGCCTCTTACTTTTACCCAGTCGCATATAATAATTAGTAAATACTACCTCGTATAAAACACTTTATTCAATTGACTTTTTACCAGTTTTAACGTTTGAGGCAAACAACACTCTATTCATTGTTTGGGCTCAGGTAAAATTAAAGTTTGTTAAAACTAGCCACTCTCCATTTAATAATTACCGCTTACTTGCTTTTAGCAAAATTTGCTGATGTCATGTTTTATCAACTTTGTCGTTGTCATCAACTTTAACGGAATTTAATACGGGCAAATGGATATGAAACTTTACAGCAATTACTCTAATTACTATAACTGTTAGTGCCGCAATAAGCTCTGTTACACTCCTCGAAAGGTTAAACTCAACGCACGTAAAATATACCACTCCGCCCATTACACAAGCAAGAGCATAAATATCTCTTCGCAATAATAATGGTACTTCATTTATCAACACATCCCGGATAAGACCACCCGCTGATCCGGTAATAGTGCCCATAACAATACAAACCCAAAAAGGCAAGTGCGCTTCGAAACTCTTGCTTAAACCCACTACGGTAAATAATCCCAGTCCAATAGCATCCATCAGAAACAAGGTACTCCCCCATTTAAAGATTTTATTTGTAAACAGTAAAGATACCAGGAGCGCGACACCTGTTGTTAGGAAATATTTACCATCCAGCATCCAAAATGGCGTTACATCTAATAGTAGATCTCTTGTGGTCCCACCACCAATTGCCGTTACTAAACCAATCACATAAGCCCCAAACCAGTCGATTTGTTTACCAGAAGCTAATCGTATACCGCTAATAGCAAAAGCAAAGGTTCCTATTAAATCAAGTATCGTTAAAAAAGTCTCTTCCAATTAAAATGATTTTGTTTATTAACTAAGCTACTCAACCCCAATAATGTGAGTTGCTGTACCCTACCGTTATTTTTTCATTATCAATAAAATTACATATCCATTGATTTATATAACAAATGACCTAATAAAAAAGTAAAAAGCTGGAAAGTAAGCCTAAAAGTATCATTGAATCAGATTTAACACCACCAGCCATCCATTTCCAGTTAATTGCTAAATCCAAGTAAAGAGTCGGAATCTAAATAATTGATAAAATTGGCTACAATATTAAGGATTATTCTTAAACCAGTTAAGTCAATACTCTATCAATTTTGTATGTTTTAAAGATCTAATTAATTGCTAAAACACTAGCAGCAATAAAGCATATATCATATAGAATTAAAAGTATAGATGAATGGAAAACCAAAGTAGATTTTAGAATAATGCTGCTGGGGATTTACTAATTTTTTACTAAAAGCTTCCGAATTAATATACCAAAAGAAGCACCAGGTTTTTCTTAGGCTAATATATTGAAAACTAACATTTAAATAAGAAGTGGGTTCTGTATTAAAACGCAAAACAAGTTCTAAAAAGGCTGGAAGATTAACTTTCTCCGGCCTTTATATTTAAGCAGATGCTTCGCTTACTTATTTTTAAATTCGTACGCTATTACTTTATTGGTATAAAATGTAGGCACCAGTAATAACTTTTTTTGAGGAATATAGGCTAAATCCGCGCAATTAATTTTAGCTGCTTTACTATCTATTAGCTTCGTAACCTGGCCAGTCGCGGTAATGTAATTTATTTCGCCGCTAAAGTTTGTGACAAAGAAATCGCCGTTTCCTACCGGTGCAATGCCATCGCTGCCGCCTAAGTTCTGCGCAATTTTTCGTAAATGCTTGGTGTTTTTATCTACTTCGTAAAAGATACCACCCCCGCTCAATTCTAACAAATAAAATCTATCGTTGTGAGCTAATATCCCATTCACCCGTTTCAGTTGCTCACTTTTCAGCCAAAGCTCGGGTTGATTCTTTACAACTTTAAATACAAGACCTAAATTAGAATCGGAGGCATAAATACTCCCTTGCTCATCTATGGTTAAATCGTTTAGAAAAGCCGCACCGGGTATTTCAATATCGTGCACGCGTTTGCCGGTTTTCACATCCAAAGCTACTATTTTGGTTATATCTACTACATACAAAAGGCCTTTGTACAAACTCATACCTTTAGGAGCATCTAAACCGGTTATCCATTCGGCTTTTTCTACTTTGCCATCCAGGCCAATCCGACTGATATAGCCATTACCATCTTTATCGTCGGGTTGGCCATTTACGCAAGAAGCATAGAGAATTTTATTTTCTTTATCATACACCACCGATTCTGTAATTTTTAAGCCTGCGTCGGTTTCCCACTTTTTCTCAAGGCGTAAGGTTTGACCCGTAACCGGATTACTGATCTGGGAAAAACTAAATAATATTCCGGCTACTAAACCTTTCATCACATGTTTCATGGGGTGTATTTGTAAATTTTAAAGAGTAATATTTTTAATTAAAAATTCAACAAAGCTTGGTTACGCATTGCTTACAATGAACTTGTTTAGAATTTTGTAAAACAATTAAATCAAGAAAACTATATCTTCCTGAATTTAAAAGCATGCTATTATAGACTAAATCAGCAAAAATCAATTTTAAATCTACACTATAAAACTGATATAAAATCATCAGCAATTATATGTTTAGGTATTTAGTTTTAAAGTAATATTACTATTAGCTGAGAATTAGGCGATAATAATCTAAAATCAATGATTGTCATTGGGCCTAATGGTTAGTATATGCAAAGGCCGTAGCGGAGCAAGGATTTTGAATATACCTTGTTGGGTGCTGTTTTTATTCTTCTACTTCAGGTTTGAAAGGCGGCAAAAATGGATCGTCTAATTCATTAAGGATTCCTTTTTTAAATCTCCAAACCTTAAATTTATTATCATTACCTCTTTCAATATCTTCATCATCCAATACACATAGAAGACAATATAAACCTTTACCAACGGTTCCTAACCATTAAAAAATTAATAGCATGAGCTGGTCTGTAATTACGATTAGCCATCATAGCTAAATGGTAACTTCCATTTAGAGCTTTAAAAATATATAACTCATTAACGTTGTCCATCAACATTAATGTGGTCTTGATTTTCTTTATTAATTCTTCTAATAATTTTTAGTCTTCTTCTTGCTCGTTGAAAGCTTCCCTGATGATTACCCACCCATTGATTTCTACCATAATTATAAATTACACACAACTCGTATATAACTGGAACTACTCCGTTTATCCAGCTATAAATAGACGAATAAACGGAGTAGTTCCAATCTGAAGCCCTCGCTAAGATTCAGCTTTTATCTTTTTTACTAAAATAGCTAAATTACTAATTGTATATCTTTGTTTTTCAGATTTGCTTAAAGCAACACAAATTTCCGGTTAACCTTTAAGAATATTGACTTCTTCCGGGCTATTACTTCCAAATTGATTTTAGTGTATATGCGTTACTCTCCAGTAGTTGCGCGGGGCCTTTCGAGCTTATTTCTATGTTGGTAAAATCTTCCGTCGGAAAGAAAATATCCGTCATAACGAGCTGGCCTTGATTAGCGAAAACTTCCATGGATGCTACATCTACTAACACGCGCAAATTTAATTTACCATTTAAAAGAGAAAGCGGGGCTACGTGCTTTTTGGCAAACCGCGGCTCAAAGCTAGTATTACCAGTGTGCGTCCGGTCAATGAATAATTGTTTAGCCGGTACTGAATAACCCAGGTTTACGTACTCGCCTTTGGCATTCGATAATTTTACAATCAGCTCGGTGCTTTTAGTTAGGTCAAAGTTTAAATCTAATTCGGTTAAAGGAGTATTTAAGTTGTATTGCTTACTTAAGTTAAAAGCAGACGTTATTTCCTGGGCTTTTATAGTTTTTGCATCTTGCCGGAGCTGCTGCAATTCTTTTACCGGAACACTAATTAACCGAATACCAGCGGGTGTATTTTGCAGTGTTAATTCCCGGGCTACGGTAGTGGCACTGCGCCAGTTTCCGGTAGGCACTTTATTCGCATAATCCCAGTTACTCATCCAGCCCATAAACAACCTACGGCCATCCGAAGCAGGGATGTTGGCCCAGGTAACTCCGGCATAATTATCTGCGCCCTGGTCTATCCAAAGCGTAGTGGAAGGAGGATTGCTGTTTTTAAATTCTTTGCCGTTAAAATCGCCGATAAAGTATTGGGTAGCCGATCCGCCATTAGGTCCGCCAGGGTTAATGCTTACAAATAAAACCCACTTTTGCTGCCCATCTACAGTAAGCGGAAACAAATCGGGGCATTCCCATACACCTCCATGGGCGCCTATATTTCCTTTGCCAAATTCACTTAAAAGTTGCCAGCTTTTTAAATCCGTTGAACCGTAGAAATGCACGCGGTCTTTTACGGCTAAGGTCATAATCCATTTTTTGGCCGAAGCGTACCACGAAACTTTTGGATCGCGAAAATCGCTGATTCCCGGATTAGGTAAAACAGGATTATTCGCGTATTTGATCCAGGTGCGGCCTTTATCGGTGCTGTAGGCCAGGCTTTGTACTTGTTTACCCGTTTTAGGATGATGGTGCGTAAAAATAGCTACCAGCGCTTTCTCATTTCCTTTCTGGAAACCGGCAGTATTGTTTTCATCTACCACGGCGCTGCCCGAAAAAATATAACCTAAGCTATCCGGAAACAAAGCAATAGGTAAGTTTTGCCAATGCACTAAGTCTTTACTAACGGCGTGCCCCCAGTGCATAGGTCCCCAAACGGTACTATCGGGATAGTGCTGGTAAAATAAATGGTACTCGCCAGCGTAATAAACCATCCCGTTCGGGTCGTTCATCCACATTTGGGGAGGCGAAAAATGAAACTGTGGCCGGTGTTGTTCGGTGTAGGTGCCGTTGCTTGCCTTTCCACTTTCCGGAGTTCCTGATTCAGCCTCAGTAGATTGATTGTTGTTTTCGGTATTAGTTGACTTAGAATTGCAGCCATACAGGAGAATACCCACGGCCATACTTAAAAGTAGTTTTTTCATATAAAGAGTTTGGTAAAGTAAATTTAAGAAACGGGTAATTCTATTAAATATCTAAATAGCTCGTCTTCTGGTTATAAGCTAAATTCAGCAGGTAAATTATTAATTGTGAAGGAAAGTTAAATAAAGCTTCTTATCCTCCACTCCTCCAAAGGAGGGCAATTGGTTTTACTTAGATTAATTTTCAACCACTTCAATAACCAGCAACTAACAACAAGCAACTACTTACTCATAAATACTTTTCATTTGCCAGGCATCAAGCGATAAAAGTTCTGCCTCCTGCCCTTGGGCGCGTATGGAAACGCCGGTACTGTCATCACGACCCGGATACACGCGCATGGCCACGCATTGTTTACCGTTTACAAATACTTCTATCACACTTTTGTCAATAAAAACGCGCAGCTTAACCGTTTCGCCGGGACCTAAATTAACAGTAGCCGTTTCCGGCGCGCGTATTCCTACATCCGGCAACGTAGAAGAATAAGACGATTCAATACTTATTAAACTGGCAGGTACATTAGGAGTGCGGGGTGCGGGTTTTTCGCCGGTAAATAAATTTACTAAATCGGCCGGCATAGAAGCGGTCTGGGGGCCTGATCGGTATTCTAAACCTTTACCAAATCCTTTTTCTCTAAAGAAAACGATTCGGGTATATTCTTCTTTGTTAGGCGACCGCAACAGATTTAGCTCAATAAACTGCGCTTTCTGAGGATCAATCTCCGCTGAAATCTCCATGGCGTTGCCTTTTACGTCGTTCAAAACTATTTCCTGATTAGCCGGAAGTTTCATTTTTTCGATGTGTTTGGCACCATAGCGCAAAGAACCCAGATCAGCGGCCGGCTCCTGGCCTAATTCATCTTTCGACAGCAAGGTTAAGCGGCGGGGCAAGCTCATAATCTGGTTCCAACTTTCGCTGGGCTTGCCCGGGTTCATGTTAAAGATAACGACCACCCCACCCTTACCGTCGGGAGCGGCCGAGGGAGCATGCACTCCGGAGGGCCCAACGGCCCCATGATTATATTTACCGCCCGAAGTAGCAATAAATTTATCGTTCTTTTTATCGTAGTCGCCTAACAGGTATTGACCTCCGCTCATGTGACTAAAGAAATTCATGATATACCGATCGCCAATTGGCCAGAAATAAGGGCAAGCGCCATCATCACCAATTAAGGTAAACCGGTCGTCCTGCACAAATTCGTGCATATACTCCCACTTTTTAAGGTCTTTAGACCGGAAAAGATAATCGGCCCGCACCGGCCTTCCGCCCGGTCCGGTAGGTGTTCTTCCGGCGGAAAGGGCATAGTACATATTGCCTTTTTTCCAGATAGAAGGATCGAATACACTGTAAGGCAAGCTGGAGCCGGTGGTACTTTTTGCCGGAATTACTGCATTCCCGGTAACTTTTTCCCAGTTTAATAATAACGGATCGCTGGATACGGCCACCATATTACCAACCGCTGTGCCGTGGTACATGGCAATAACCCGGTTATCTTCCACGAGCGTAGAGCCGGAAAATACGGCGCGCTCCGGACTGGGATAAATGGCGTAAGGTAGATCGCGCCAATGCACTAAATCTTTGCTAATGGCATGGCCCCAATGCTGCCGCGGGTCCTCGGGCGGATAGCCCTGGTAAAAAAGATGCCAATTGCCTTGCCAAAAACATAAGCCATTTGGGTCGTTAAGTTTACCTTCCGGATTAACGTAATGGTAAATAGGACGGAATTGGTCACCGGCCAATTTCTTTCGCGACTCCTCTAACCGTAGCATCAGCGGATTTGTTTTGAGTTGCGCCTCCTGTTCTTTCAGCGTTTTACCAAAAGTAAATTTAGGAACCGCCGACACATAAGGCGGCTTATCGGGTTGGGCAAATAGTGGATGATAACCGAACAGAATTACTAAAGACAAGAGAAAGGTTAAGATCTTTTTCATATTATATAGATAGAATTCTCTTTATGGCTTATAAACAAAACAACTTTAGAAATTAGCTGACGAACAAAAAGACTTGGCACCGGTATTAGCTTCCGGTAAAAAAGAGCTTTTAGCTTAAGAATAAACTTAAGAAGTACAAAAAAGAAAACAGCAGGATAGAAAAAGTAAAAAATTAAATACTAATTACCCTTTACTTTTTCCCAGTGAAAGTTCCTCTGTTCTCTTTGGGTGTATTGTTTATTTTAATACGGTTGTCACGGTTTTTTCGGGCCAAACGGAATGGAGCTCATGCACTTCTAACTTTTTAAGAACAGCCTTATGACCTTCTTCTAATCCTTTGGCAAAAGCTTTAATCTGTTTCTCGGCGGTTACCGAGTTCCAGGGTTTTACAAAATACATCTCCCCGTCATTCACATAAATTTCAATAACGGCTTTATCCACTATGGCCTCTATTTTAAAAATAGATTCCTCCGTAACCGAATAATTAATTTTATTCAAGTCGGTGAACAAATTACTATAATTGAGTTCATAGCCATTAATGTTCAGGCCAAAATCATTGCAATCTCCTCTTTCAAACTCGGCTACCAGGTGTACTACATCTGCCTTAATGGGGGCGGTAAAATCGGGATTTTCTTTGTTGAGTACCATATTTTGGTACACGTTATTACTTTTGTACAAGGATTTTATTTCCTGAACAGGTTGCGGACAAAGCCGGTAGCCGTCGAAGGATTTGCTAAGTTTGAGTTCGGTCGGGAAAGCCATGAATTGATTAAACGCCATGTTTTCTAATGGAATGCGGCTCCACCCAATTTGTATGCGCCGGCCATCTTTCTCCGGGATATTGTTGTAGGTTTGAGAGGCGTAAAATGCGCCACCGTGGTCATAGGTCCTGAAATCTTGTTCGGGAGTAAATTTCTTGCCATCAAAATCACCCACTTTATACTTACCATCGGCCGCGTACATTACCCATTTCTTTTGGTTGGGTGCTCCTTGTACTTCCAGTTGAAATAATTCCGGACATTCAAAGAAACCAGGAATACTGGATTGGTAGGTCCAATTTTTTAGATCAGGGGAGTTATAAAAGGAAAATTCCCTATTCATTGATTTTAAACCTGCGCTTATATTTTTTGAATGGGATTCATCGTACACAACCATTACCCAATGATTGCCCGGCTGGTACCAGAAAACTTTTGGATCTCTGCCTTTATGCTTTACCACCGGATTGCCCTCATAATCTTTAAAAGTCCGGCCATTATCGTAACTCAGAGCCAGGCATTCGCCGCGGCCAGTACTCGTATAAACGGCTATCAAAGGATCAATTCCGTTTTTTCTAAATCCCGAAGTATTGGTAGGGTCTGTAATGGCCGATCCGGAAAAAGCCATGTCCTCGTGTTTAGGGGTGTACAAGGCGTCGGATAATTCCTGCCAATGCAGCAGATCTTTGCTTACGGCATGTCCCCAATGCATATTTCCCCATTGCCAACCATAAGGATTGTGCTGAAAAAACAAATGGTATTCGCCGTTATAATGTATTAGCCCGTTGGGATCATTTAACCATCCACGGCGGGCAGAAAAATGAACCTGAGGTCGTAACTTTTCTTTATAAACCTCTTCCTGACCCGGAAACTGCTTATCCGCAAATATTTTTTCTAATACCTGGGGCTGTTCTACATTTTCCGCTTCAATAGATAGGGTTTTGCCCTGGTAGTTTTTCACATCAAAGAAAACCCAATGATCCGGTTCACCCGCCGACAGTCCTAAAGTAAATTCATCCAGTACTTTTCCGTTTGCCAGTATTCGCGTTTTTTTCAGAGCACTTGCTTCCGAAACCGGGAAGTTTAAATAGAGCTGATTTTTTTGAATTTTTATCTGCCTTTTACTTAATTGAATTCCTAGGTCAGGAGTAGTTTGTTTTTTTGCCTTACTGGTTTGGCCGTAAGAAATATTACTAAAAACACTATACAATAAGCAAATACTTAACGTAAAAATTTTATAGCTTTTCATTTCTATCTGGTTTTAAGGGAGAAGTAATCCGGTAATCTGGATTCCTATTTAAGTTAACCAGATTACCGGGAAAAATTAAAGTCAGGCTACTCTTTGAAGTTTAATAACCGGGATTTTGGACGTACAGACCTTTGGTAAAATCAATTTCTCTCTGCGGAATCGGAAAATATTCGTCGCGACCTTTAGTAAATTTGGCCGCTGATAAAAACGTTCTTCGGGTTTTTTCTACATCCAAATAGGCATTTAAGGTTTCGGCGGCAGTACCCCAGCGCACCAGGTCAAAAAACCTCGGGCTCTCCATGGCAAACTCCAGTCTTCGCTCCCACTGCAAAGCCTTACGAGCATTTTCCTGGCTCCAGGTGATATTTTTCCCGTTTTCGTATTCGTTGATGTTGTAATTAGAAGGGGCATTGCCATTGTCTAACTTGGTACGGCCCGTACTGTTTTTTGCCCGGGCCCGGATTTGATTAATGAGCGGTAATGCTTCGTTTTGGCGGCCTAATTCAATAAGGGCTTCGGCTTGCCAGAGCAATACATCCGCGTATCGGATAATATCAATATTTTTAGCGCTGCCGTAAAAAGGGCCTACTTTTTTAAAGCTCGGACTAGTAGCTTCTTGCTGCTCTTTCATGTTCCCAAAACTTCCATACAAAGCCGACACCCGTTCCCAACTGTGGTCATACAAAATGCTCGGATTGTATTTAAAAGGGTGACCCAGAATACCTATTGTATGATCAATGCGAGGGTCCACGGGAACACCCGAAGGAGTAAGATCGGCATCGGTTATAACTTTATTATTAAAAGTGTCAAACTGAGGAAGACCAGTGGCAGTAGTGGTAAAGGCATTTACCATATTTTGCGACGGAAGATGAAACCAGCAGCAACCGTATTGCGGCGCCAAACTGTAATTTAAACTGGTAGCCATACTCAAACGGCCAAAAGAAGTACCGTCGTTAATGGAAAACTGAACCGCAAACACCGATTCCGGCACGTTATCATAACCATATAGGAAGTTTTCGGCGAAATCAGGCTGCAAAGAATATTTGCCGGAATTAATCACCTCGGTGGTTAAAGCTACTACTTCGTTTAACCTTTGGGCGTTGATGTTAGTAACAGCATGGTTATCATTTTGCTCATAAGCCTGGTAAAGCCGAACCTTGGCTAAATAAGCTTTAGCAGCCATTTTATTGGCCCGGCCTACTTCCGGCTGAGATTCCGGTAGGTTCTCGCTGGCTACCTGAAAATCTTGGGCTATTTTGTTCCACAACTCATCGTTGGTATACTGCCGGTTAGATACCGTTAAAATATCGGCTTCCGAAAGGGTTTCATCAATGTAAGGCACGTACTTAAATAAAATTTTCAGCAGAAAATGCATGTGCCCTCTTAAAAAGAGTAATTCACCCTGCCGCACTTTTTTCTGCGCAAATTGCGCGTCCGTTAAGTTATTAAGCGCTTTTAAGGCGAAATTAGCCCTCGAAATAGCTCCGTACGCCCGAGCCCAGGTATTATTAGCATTTCCGATGGTAGTAGGCGTTACCAGATTGTATTGTTCGTAGTTATTGTATTCGCCCACATCTCCCACGCTGCCGCCTCCTTTATAAGCATCATCGGAGCGTACACTGCCGTAGGCCCACATACTGGTAATGGAACCATCCCAAAAGTCGTTACCAATTGAAGCGTAAGCGGCAGTTACTAATTGATCTACTTTATCCGGGTTAGTAAGCTGGTCGGCGGTAAGGGTACCCCGAGGCTCATAATCTAAGTAATCTTTGCAACCACTCGCTAAAATTAAGGCAGCTGCGATAAACACTTTAAATATAGGTCGTTTCATGATTATTTACTTTTTTTGCTTCTGGTTAAAAGTTTACGTTTACGCCAAGAGTGTAAGTGGTAGGCTGCGGCCAGTTACCAAAACCGCCAATTCTTTCGGGGTCTTTACTTAAGTATTCCTTACTTTTTATGGCAAATAAATTTTGCCCAATCAGGTAAAAACGCAGGCTTGCCATTTTAGCTTTTGATACCAATTCAGTAGGCAACGAATAACCTAACTGTACATTCCGCATGCGGGCGTAAGAACCATTCACTAAAAAGAAATCGGAATTCCGGAATTCATCATTCCGATTTACTAAGGAGAGCATTGGCGTGTTAGAACCAGGATTTTGAGGTGTCCAGGCATTTAACACTCCTGGTCCGTTGTTTTGGTTAACAAAAAGGAAGGAATTAAACTGCCGAGCAGGGTCCAGACCGGTTTTGCCAGCTACTCCCGAGCCGAAAATAGATATATCAAAGTTTTTATAACTTGCATCAATCCGTAAACCATATTCCAGACTAGGTAAGAAAGTACCTAACCAATCCTGATCTAAAGCATTAATGGTTCCGTCGTCGTTTAAATCTACGTAGCGAATGCGGCCTACGCCTTTACCGGTTTGAGCAGCATGGGCATCTACTTCGGCCTGGTTCTGGAAAATGCCATCGGTTTTATAACCAAACACCGCTAACTGCGACTGACCAATAATAGTTTTTTCGACGTTGCCGGGGTAAGCGGTGCGTACTTCAGCGGGTAACTCGGTTATTTTATCTCTAAAATGAGCGGCATTGCCACTAATACTGTAGTTAAAACCGCTAGGAGTTGAGTTCTGATAGGTTAATAATACTTCCCAGCCTTTATTACTTTTGGTAGCTCCGTTCAGCCACTTTACTCTACCTTCGCCAATGGCACTGGCTATGGGAGGCTGTATCAGGATATCCTTGGTTTTCCGGGTAAAGTAATCGAATGAACCCACAATTTTATCGTTCAGAAAACCAAAGTCCAATCCTACGTTTAATTCATCCGTAGATTCCCACTTTAAATTTTGGTTTTCGCCTTGAATCTGCACGTAACCCGATGGCAAAGTACCCTGGTTAACGCCACTTAAATCGTAAGCGGTTCCTACATTCAGCCATTCGCCGGGAAATCCTACGCCGTTATTAAACAAAGTTCCGTAATTAGGCTGGAACAAGCCAAAACGGGCAATATTACCAATTTCCTGGTTACCTACCCGACCCACGCCAGCTCTTAATTTTAATTCAGAAATTGCACTAACATTCTTCAGAAAATTCTCCTCGTTAATTCTCCATCCCAGGGTAAAAGCCGGGAATAAGCCATATTGATTTTGCGAACCAAACCGGGAAGAACCATCCCGCCGGAGCGTGGCAGAAGCTAAATATTTATCCCCGAAGGCGTAGTTAATTTTGCCGAATAAAGAGAATAAGCGATAACCGGTAACTAAACCATTATTGGTGCTGCGGCCCGTACCGGCATTTAATACATAATAATTTTCTTCTTCCGTGGAAAAGCCTTCGCGGAAAGCCCCAAAACCTTGAAAATCGTTGCGGATTGCTTCGGAACCAGCCAATGCACTGATGCGATGCTGGCCTATTTCAAACTGGTAATTAGCGGTATTGGTCCAGGTTAAGGTAAGCTCATTACCTTGCTGCAAGGCCAGACTGTTAATGCTTCTGCCCAAAAAGCCTTCCTGAAAAGCGGGCTCAATATTTTTAGAAAGCACGTTGGAGTAATCTGCTCCCAGGCTGGTGCGCAACACGAGTCCTTTCAGCGGGGTTACTTCGGCGTAAATATTACCTAAGGCATTTAAGCGGTTATTTTTATCCCAGCGGTTCAGGTATTGCATGTGCACCGGATTGTTCCTATCTGAGTAACCGGCGCCAATCGGGCCTGCGTAGGTGCCATCGGTCCGGAAAACAGGTAAGGTGGGGGCCAGCGTTATAGATAAGTCGGTAGTGGGAGCGCCGCCCAGATCGTTGGCTTGTAAAGTTTGGGAAGAACGGGCCAATTGCAGGTTTTCCCCGATTTTAACCTTATCGTTCAGGAAAGTAGTGTAGGCATTAATCCGGGTGCTATACCGGTCGAAGTTGGTGTACTTTAACATGCCGGTATTTTTAAAATAACCCAGGTTAATTAGTAAACTGCTTCTGTTTGTTCCGGCGGTAATGGTTAAATCTTGTTGGGTAACAATGGCTTTTTCGTAGGTTTCAGCCTGCCAATTAGTATTGCCTACCGGTTGCAGCGGGTCGCCGCCCACAAAGGGAGCCACGTTTACTTTATTTAGTATTGGATTGTTGTAATCGCCATTCCAGTCGTAAGTATAAAGGGCTTTATGCACGGCAGGGTCGGTGCGATCGTTTACAGCACCCTGCCACAAAGCCCGACCCCGTTCTTCGGCGGTTAAAACATCTTCCCGCCAGGGCTTTTCAGTTTGAACAGATACATTGGAATTGAATTGTACACTTACTTTTTCCTGACCCGATTTTACTCTTCCTTCTTTGGTGGTTACAATAATTACCCCGTTGGAAGCCCGCGCCCCGTAAATAGAAGCCGCCGACGCATCTTTTAAAACCTGCACCGAGGCAATTGAACTTGGGTTAATACTGGCAAATACCTGCGCATCTTTGGTGGGTACACCATCAATAATATAAAGCGGATTGGGATCACCCAGGGTATTTAGCCCCCGGATTAAAACCCGGTTGTTGCCGCCATTCGGTTGTCCGGTTGCCTCTACGTAAAGCCCGGGTACCCGCCCTTGTAAAGCCCGCATGGGGTTACCAACCGGAATATCCTTTACTTCTTTCAGGTTTACTACGGCTACCGCCCCGGTTAAATCGGCTTTTTTCTGAGTTTGGTAACCGGTAACTACCACTTCCTCCAGTGCTTTTACGTCTGGTTGTAAGGTAACATTTAGGTTGGTCTGGTTGCGAACTGCTATTTCCTGAGCCAGGTAACCCACAAAAGATACCACCAGCACGGCATCCGAATTAGGTACCGATACCGAAAAGGAACCATCGGTATTGGTTGTAGTACCATTATTTGTTCCTTTTACCGCAATGCTTACACCCGGCATAGGCTCTCCCGTTTCGGAAGAGACTTTACCGGACACGTTTATGTTGTTTTGGGCGTATAGGTTAGGCGCTGCCCACAACAGCAAAAGAATTAAGTACAAGATTCTTTTCATTCGTTTTAGGTTTATTGTTAGAATTAAAAAGTAGGTATTCAGGAAGGAAAGACCTGGTTTCCGGCGAATTCCGCGTCCAGGAGCTGGGGATCATAAGTGGGGGTAGCGCCCTTACAGGAAGCTACATAAGCTCCTACCAGGCAGGCTTTTTTTAAACATTCGGCCACGGGTTGCTGCTGCAGGTAGTTACTCAGGTAAGTGGCCAGAAAGGAATCGCCGCTGCCAATAGTATCTTCTACTTCTACTTTATATCCCGGATGTTGCTCATACCCTTCGTCGGTTAAAACAGCCGCGCCGTTTTCGCCCCGGGTAAGAATTACTATTTGCAGGTTGAACTTTTGCCGGATATGAGCCATTTGCTGTTGTTCGGTGCCAGTGAATCCAAGCCAGCTCATAATTAATTCTAATTCCTGGTGGTTCATTTTTACAATATCCGCGAAATGCAATAAATCTTGAATGCGTTCCGGGTTATAGTGCGGGGGCCGCAGATTTACATCAAAAACTTTCAACCTGGCTTTAGATAAATAATGCAAAAGGGTGTCGCGGGTAGTAGCGCTTCGGGCTGCCAGGCTGCCGTACACAAAAACAGTACTTTGGGCTACTATCTGCGCTACTTCTTCCTCGTATTGGATGTAATCCCAGGCAACTGGTTCTACTATCTTATAGGTTATTTCATTTTTATCATCCAAATTTACTTTTACCACGCCGGTTAAATGCGATTTGCTAATCTGAATGCATTGGGTTGAAATTTTTTTCTTTTCCAAAAAATCTAATAACGCTTCGCCTAAATCGTCGGAGCCAACCCGGCTTATAACTAGGGGGTTATAATTATTGTATTTTAAATGGATGGCTACATTCATGGGAGCTCCGCCGGGCATGTGACCGCTGGGCAGCATATCCCATAAAGTTTCGCCGAAACAAATTATTTTTTGCGTCATGATTGTGAAAGCTTAATTATTATTAAGAATAAAGTGCTGGTCCTTGCCCTATCATTATTCAGCCACAACTCGCTATAAAACAGAACTCTGCAATTGTTTTAGAGAATCTTACCATTGTATTTATAGGGTTACAAGGATGCTAAATTCTTATAGGAAGCTATTTAACTTAGACTATATCTACTATTTACTATATAAAATCTAGTGTCATGTGGTTACTATCCAGGGTCTAGTGCAAGACCATATTATGCTCGATTTGCTCCAGCGAAGTACCTTTCGTTTCGGGCATTAGCCGCCATACAAATAGCAGTTGCAGCACCATCATGCCCGTAAAAATCAGGAAAGTGGTTCCCCCGCCCAGGGTTTCAGCGATGTAAGGGAAAGAAAAGGCAATAATGGCCGCCATTATCCAGTGCGTAAAGCTGCCTAATGCTTGCCCCGAAGCCCGCACCTGGTTGGGAAATATTTCAGAAATAAATACCCAAATAACTGCCCCTTGCGAAAAAGCAAAAAATGCTATGTACACAAACAGGTAAATAGGTACAGCTATACCATTAAACTCCTGGAAATAAAAGGCTTTAGATACAAGCCCCAGGGTAGCAATTAAACCAAACGAGCCGATAAGCATGAGGGTACGACGGCCAAACCGGTCGATGAAGTTGAGGGCCAACAGCGTAAACAAGAAATTGATGAGGCCAATACCTGCCGAAGAAAGCAAAGCTGAACTTTTACCTAAACCCACCATTTCGAAAATGCGGGGAGCGTAATAAATAATGGCGTTAATACCCGATACCTGGTTGAAAAAAGCAAACAGCACCGCCAGCGTTATAGGCATGGAATATTTGCGGGAGAAGAGTGATGTTTTTACTTGTCTGCCTTGTTCATCCTGCGACGAGGAAAGAATATCGGCCACCATTTGCCGGGTATTGGCTTCCGGGTTGGCAATTTTTAAAGTTCTTTCCGCTTCTTCCAGCCTTCCTTTTTTAATAATTAACCAACGGGGGCTTTCGGGCACTAACAAAACTGTCACCAGAAATATAAACGAAGGTACCGCTTGAATGCCCAACATCCAGCGCCAATCCTGGTCGCCGGTACCCGCAAATAAGTAGTTCGATAAATAAGAAATCAGAATTCCGAATACCACATTAAATTGAAACATGGCCACTAACTTCCCGCGCGATTTAGCGGGCGCAATTTCGGAAATATACAAGGGTGCCGTTACCGAAGAAACGCCTACTCCAATACCGCCTAAAAAACGAAAAACTAAAAATATACTCCAATCCGGGGCTAAGGCAGTTCCCAGTGAAGAAAGCAAGTATAAAATGGCAATCCCGAATAAAGTAGCCTTGCGTCCAAACTTATCCGAAGGAATACCGCCAAACATAGCTCCTAAAACGGTACCTATTAAAGCAATGGCCACCGTAAACCCGTGTTCGAAAGTAGTTAAATGCCATAATTGCTGAATAGATTTTTCGGCTCCCGATATAACAGCAGTGTCGAACCCGAACAGAAAGCCGCCTAGTGCTACCACTATCGACCAGAAAAAAACCTTTGTATTAGCCATTTTTTTGATTTTGTTTCCATCAAAAGTAGGCAGGCTTTCAGAGGAGGGCGTTTGATAGCGTATCAAAATCAATTAAACTTTGATACACCTCATTTTTAATTCGTAAATTATTTAATATCAGCAACTTGAAACAATAAATTTATTTCTAAATATTAAATAATGTAACAAGATGTTAAATAATGTTACTTTCTATTAAATCAGAATTATTAGTAAATTTTAAAATTTAGTGGTAAAAAGAAGGGAGTTCTTGCACTATTAGCAATATTGATAAACTCGTTATAGAAGAGCACAACTGGTACTTTCTGATAAGAAAAGAACGTGGAGCGAGGCTCTGGCTTCGTGGTTCTGATTGGGTAGGTCTAAAGCCGAGCTAGTGGAAAAGATTTTTTAAAGCTTTAATTTACTTTTCTACCGGCTAAAGGCCGGACGATACGCATCACGAGCGTGGATGCTCGCGATAGAAACAGAAATAGAATTAGAATTAACTCTTTTCTTCCCCTATCTAAAACTACATTTAAATTAAACCGTCTTGAGGTAGCTTTTCTGCATTTTATAATCGGTGGGTGAAATGCCGTATTTGGCTTTAAAGGCCGTAGCAAAGTAAGTAGACGAAGAAAAACCTACCTGGTACGCTACATCTGCAATAGAAGCAGAAGTTTGTTGGAGTAAATGGCAGGATTTCGTTAGGCGGGCCGTTTGAATATAATCATTTACGTTGCCATTTAGTAAGGCTTTAACTTTACGATATAATTGCACCCGGGACAAACCTATTTCCCTACTCAGAAAATCAACGCTTAAATTAGGGTCGGCTAATTTTTCATCAATAATTCTTTTAAAATCATTTAAAAATTTTTGATCAAGCTTAGAAATAGAAGGCGAATTAGCAGGAGACAAAACCTCGCCGTTAGCAAAATAATCTTTTACTAATCGCCGGTTGGCCAATAAACTCTTCACGCTTTCTTTCAACACTTGCGGACTAAAAGGTTTGGTTAAATAAAGTTCGGCCCCTACCTGCATTCCTTCAATTTGTTGTTCTAAACCATTTAGAGCCGTTAAGATAATAATTGGAATATGCGAGGTACGCAGGTCGGCTTTTAAACTGGCAACCACCTTTATTCCTTTCATATCCGGTAACATTAAATCACAGATTATTAAATCAGGCACCTTTTCAATTGCTTTGGTTAAGCCTAGTTCTCCTTCGCCGGCCGTAAATACCTGGTAGTTGGCTTGCAACGTGTATTGCAGAAAACTCCGTAAATCCGGATGATCTTCAATCACCAAAATACTTTCACTTTTACTCTCGTTATTGCTGGAATCCTGCCAAATAGGACCTGTTTCTGCTACAATTAATTTACTTAATTGTCCTTCTTCGCCGACTACCGCACTAATTTTTTCTTCTTCTTTAAAGTGTTGGCTACCTAGCAGTAATTGAATAGTAAAGGTAGTGCCCTGGTGAGGCTCGCTTTTTACGGTAATTTCGCCGTGGTGAAGCTGAATAAATTCTTTGGATAAAGGCAAACCCAAGCCAGTACCTTTATTAGAATCTTGGTTGGCCTGGTAAAACAGTTCGAAGGCCCGGTTTACTTCCATTTCCGTCATGCCTATTCCCGTATCCCGCACTTTTACGTGTACCTGGTTTAGGGCAGCATCCTGTTCTATTAAAATATGAATCCGGCCGTGGGTTTTAGTAAATTTAAAGGCGTTAGATAAAAGGTTAAAAAAAACTTTATCCATCATATTCACATCAAACCAAACGGGCAAAACGCTAAGGTTCGTAATCAGTTTAAATTCGATGTTGCTTTTTTTTGCCATTGGTTCAAATGGCTGCATTACTTCGCGCATGAAAGCGATCAGGTCGTTTTCGGTGGCTTTTACCTGAATCATGCCGCTTTCCAGTTTCCGGAAGTCCATTAACTGATTTACCAACCACAGCAAGCGGCTGGCATTTTTTTGAATGAGCCGCAAGCTTTGCTTCACCATTAAATGGTCGCTTTTGCCGTGCAGCAAACTATCAATGGGGCCTAAAATAAGGGTTAACGGGGTCCGGAATTCATGCGAAATATTAGTAAAAAATTTAAATTTAGATTCAGTGGCAGCTTGCGCTTCGTCGGCCATTTCCTGAATTTTATTTCGCTGCTGAATAATTTTCCGGTTTTTTAGTTTTAGTATTTTATTTATTTTTTTGTTTTCTACTAACGAGTAAAGCGCCAGACAACCTAATACAATGGCCACAACCAGCAACCCGGAAATAGTATATAATAAAATGCGCTGGTTATTGTAAACGCGTAATTGTTCTTCATTGTGTTTTTGCTGCCGTTCAATGTCTTCCTGCTGATTCAGAATTTTATCGGTTTGCATTTTAATCATTCGCACATTGGTGGGGTCAATAACGGCGGTGTTTAAAATATTTTCTTTGGTAAAAGGCTTTTTCTCTAAAATTTGCACAGCAGTCCGGATAGCTTCTTCTCCCCCGGTCGGGTACAACACTGTCGCGTCAATTAAACCATCGTGCACCATTTGAATATCGCCCAAAGGACCCGCTAAACCATCAATTCCCACAATTTTGGTCCGGGGACTAATTCCGCGTTCCCGCCACACTTCGTAGGTTCCTAAGGCCATTACCTCGTTTTGCGCAAATACCAAATCGGCCTGTTTTATAGAATCAAATAAGGCTGTTAACTTTTGTTTCGCGATTTTCTTTTCCCAATCGCCGGCAATAACCCGGATTACCTGAATATTCGGATAATTCCGGATGGCATCTAAAAAACCTTTGTGGCGCTCAATGGACGGGGAAGAAGTAGGCAAACCGGTTATTTCTACTACTTTTCCTTTGCCGTGTAAGTAAGCGCCAATGTATTGCCCAGCCGTTTTACCAACCTCATAATTATTGCCGCCCACATAAGCCGTATAAAAAGAAGATGCTGTTTTTCGATCTACCACTACTACTGGAATGCCGTTTTGGTAAGCTTGTTCTACTACCGGCGTAATGGGTTCGGCCTCGTTCGGCGAAACAATCAGGAGGTTAATATTGCTTGTAAGTAATTCTTTTATTTGTTCTACCTGCTTTCCACTGTTCCCTTTCGCATCGCGGTACAAGAAGTCTACTTCCGGATGAAAAGCCAGTTCCCGTTGCATACCTCTCAGCATATCACGCCGCCAGGCATCATCGCCGGTACATTGCGAGAAACCAATAACATATTTAGGCGCTTCTTTTTCTTTACACGCCGGAATAAGGAAGAACGGAAATAGCAAAATAAAAATGCTAATGCGAAGGAGCATGCCAGTGATACAGTAAGTACAAAAGAAATATACGAAAATAGAACGACAGGCTGATTTTCGAATAATTCTATACCCTCAAGAAAAGATGCTATTTAGTAAATATCTGTTAATAAATTCGGCATAAACCTTTGGATGTATTTTACAGATTAACGGATAAAATTAAAATTTTACATTTCGTAATTAATTTACTTAAACTACGTATGCCTTATTTCAATGAATAGTTAACAAATAACGCAGCACTACTAAAAGGGCAAAAAACGGTCAGGAATTATATTTTAAGTAAATAGATAAATTTACTAGACATTGGAATAGCATTAATAAGGTATGGCTATTAAATTTTTTAATAGTTTAAAGTTTAAAGTCTAACATCTAATATCTTGATACTTGTGTCTCTTTTACTTGATATTGACAGAATACAAGAACTTTCTTTATTCAGGAAGTAAAAAGTAAATAATTATAGATAAGGCAAACCCTATCGGTTTTGTTATTAAAAATAGTATGTTAGCTGATGTTCTGGCAAATAAATAACTTATATTTTAACGGATTACTCTACTTTAAAACATGAAAAAATATACAAATTTAGTAAGTTATTGGCTGTTCGTTTGGGTGTTGCTTTTGGCCGGTTGCCAGCCCGATGATTCAGGCGATAACGTTACCCCAGAACCCGATGGTAGTGAACTCTTTGTGTCGGCAGATGCAAAAACTACTATCTCAAAAACTATTTTACAAGGTTATGCTCTTACTGCCGGGTACGGCCGTTTCTTATCTGCTATAAAGTACAATGTTGCTTTTTATAAATTTACTTATAAAACTACTTACCGCGATAACCCAATAGAAGTATCGGGTTTGCTGGCTATACCGCAAAATACGCCTACCCCCCCTGCTATACTAAGCGCTCAACACGGCACTATGTTCGCTAACGCCGATGCTCCTTCTAATTTTCCGGCTAGTTTTACAGGGTTCGAATTATTTGCGGCCGCGGGCTATATTACATTAATTCCGGACTTCATTGGGTTTGGTGTTTCTCAAAATACTTTTCACCCTTACTACGACCAGAAATCTTCTGCATCCACCGTGGTAGATATGATAAAAGCAGCGAAGTGGTACTTAAAAAGTGCCAACATTACAGCCAATAATAATTTGTTTTTAGTAGGTTATTCCGAAGGCGGCTACGTAACCATGGCCGCTCAAAAAGAAATTGAAACCAATCCGGATCATAAATTAACGCTTACGGCAGCAGCGGCCGGAGCGGGCGGTTACGATTTAACCGGCATGCTCACCGGCATTGCTACTACAACTACGTATCCTAATCCCTCTTTTCTGGCCTTTATTATTCAAGCTTATAATACTACTTACGACTGGAAACGACCTTTAACCGATTTTTTCCAGGAACCTTACGCGACTACCATTCCTGCTTTATTTGATGGCACCAAAGACATTGATGCCATTAACCAAGGTTTAACTAACAGCCCGGCCGCGTTATTTAACCCAGCTTTTTACGCTGGTTTACAAAACCCAACCGGCGAACAAACTTTAAAAAAGGCTTTAACGGATAATAGTTTTCTGACCTGGGTACCGAAAAGCCCAACGCGGTTGTACCACGGTACCGCCGATGAAGCCGTTTTTTACTCTACCTCCGAAACTACTTTTAATCGTTTTAAAGCGGCCGGAGCCACCAACGTGGAATTTTTCCCGATTGAAGGCGGAATGCACCGTACCAGCATAGAAACCATGATGATCAACGCTTTGCCTTGGTTAGAGTCCCTTAATAAGTAAATTCTACAGCGCTTATTAATTATAACAGTAATTAATTATTTACTATTTGCTAAAACAAATCAGATTCAGTTCGGTTTTTTTCAGAATAGGTTTACTGTTTCTTCTTTTATTTTTAATGCTTTTACAAGGGGGTAGTGGCTATAATATCCCACTACAGGGATAGGATTTTTTACTTATATCCGGATTAGCTCTCATGTTATTCCTGGTTCAGTATAATCCTAATCTAAAGAATGTAACTCTTAAAAAATAGGTGAGATCTATTCCAATAAGTCTGCTGCTATGGGTTCTGATTTTCTTTTTAAAATTTTAAGAGAGTTCTCTCTCTTCGACTACGAAGCGGGTAGCGTTAAAGTAATATTATGGAGCTTTTTAGGTTTATTAATTTTTTCAGGAAGAATCTTACTATGGGTATTAATAAGATCTAAAATTTAGAATAGCCAATTATTTTAAATAATTTACTAAATCTAAAATTATTTGTAAGAAAAGTAGAATGCCGAAAAAGTTAATGTTGTCTGTAATTTTTGTGTTGTTGGCATTTCAGGTAGTTCAGGCGCAAAAGAATAAACCCATCGATCGGAAAGCTACCCGGCAAACCAAAGCCTTATACCATAATCTACGGAAGCTAGCCAAAAAACAGACGCTTTTCGGTCATCAGCACGCCACCGAATACGGCCATGGCTGGATGGGCGACTTTGATCGCTCCGACGTAAAATCGGTAACCGGCTCGCACCCCGCCATAATTGGAATAGATTTTAGCGGCTTTTCGGGTAGGCCAGCAGAGGCAATCCAGACGGCTAAAGAACGGGTAAGAAAGACGGTAATAGATACCTACAACCGGGGAGGCGTAATTACGGCAGCCTGGCATTTTTCTAATCCCATATCTCCGGGTGGTTTCAATTGGGTCGATTCGGTATCTAAACCGGCAGTAGGTTCTATTATTCCGGGTGGCGAGGCGCACGCGCAGTATAAAGAAATTCTGCGGGGAGTTGGCGAGTGGGCCCATACGGTAAAAGGCAATGATGGTAAGTTAGTACCTATTATTTTCAGGCCGTACCACGAGTTCGACGGCGGTTGGTTTTGGTGGGGCAAACCCCACGCTTCGCGCGAAGATTTTATTACATTATGGCAGTTTACCGTTTCGTATTTACGCGACAGCTTACAGGTGCACAATTTTATTTACGCTTTTTCGCCGGATAATAAATTCAGAACCGAAGCGCAATATTTAGAGCGGTACCCCGGCGACGAGTGGGTAGATATGGTAGGGGTTGATAATTACGGCGATATGGGCCGGAACCGTTTTGCTCCCGATACAGCAGCTTTAAAACTTAAAATTGTATCAGATTACGCGCAGAAAGCTGGCAAATTAGCCGCTTTTACCGAAACCGGTCTAGAGTCCATTCCAGATACTACCTGGTGGACCAACATGCTTCTGAAAACCATGAAAACTTACCCGGTGCAACTTACTTACGTGCTGGTTTGGCGCAACGATATGCGCAGCCCTACTCACTTCTACGCACCGTTTCCTGGCCAGGTAAGCGCACCTAACTTCCTGAAGTTTTACCGCGACCCCTATACCTTATTCGAAAAAGATCTGAAGAAAATCTACCGACGAAAGTTTTTAGGAATTTTCTAAAATAGTTTAAAACCTCTCCTAACATGATGGTAATTAATAAAAATTGCTCCGTCGAAATTATCCGGTACGCCATTCCGGAAACCCAACACACTGCTTTTGAAAATGCCTATACGGAGGCCGGTAAACTGTTGCAAAATTCGCCTTACTGTTTAGGATATAATTTAATAAAAGGCACAGATGAACCCGATCATTATATTCTTACCATTTACTGGACATCCGTAGAGGAACATTTAAATGGTTTCCGGAAGAGCAGCGATTTTGGGGCATTTTTTAATTTAATTCGTCCATTTTACACCAACATTCAGGAAATGAAGCACTACGAACAAACAAACCTAACCTGGCAGAAAGAACTTTAGCTAGTTTTAGCGGGAAACTGCTTTACTAAGTATATTCAGCACAAAGGCGGAACGGTAAATCTTTTATTCTGAAAACTTCTCTAGCAGTTAGGAGTACACAGATTTTAAAAGTAGAAACAGCCTTCATGATTGATATTTTAGTAATTGGTGCGGGTGCAGCCGGTTTAATGGCCGCCCATGAATTAAGCAAAGCAAGTAAAAAAGTAACTGTGCTGGAAGCGCGCGACCGGCTGGGCGGCCGGATTTTCACGCAAAACGATCCGGAATTTTCATTACCCATAGAGGCGGGCGCAGAGTTTATTCACGGCGATTTACCGCTTACGCAAGCCTTGTTGCAGCAAGCCGGTGTGCCCTTACACTTACTAGAAGGTAGAAATTACCAGGTATTAAACGGGGTTTTACAAGAATCAGAAAATTTTATCGAAGATTTTGAAATACTTCTCGACCGCTTAAACCAACTAGAACAAGATATACCTTTTGCCGATTTTTTGGAACGCTACTTACCGGAAGACCAATTTGAAAACTTACGGAAAGCAGTAACTCGTTTTGCCGAAGGCTACGATGCCGCTGATATTCGCCAGGCCAGTACGTTTGCTTTGCGCGAAGAATGGCAAACCGATGCTGCGGCTAATTCTTACCACCCCGTAGGCGGTTACAACCAAATCATAGAATTGTTGGCAACTGAAATAAAAAATAATGGGGGCACCATCTTAATTGCTTCGCCGGTAACAGAAATCAAATGGCAACATAATCAAGTTCAGGTAATTTGCACTTCTGGCACTACCTACACCGCCCGTAAAATTTTGCTTACTGTACCTTTGGGCGTACTGCAAGCCGAAGCAGGTTCTGATGGGTATATTGCTTTTTCGCCGGAGTTACCTGCCCGAAGAGCCGCCATAAACCAACTAGGATTTGGTGCCGTAATTAAAATAGTATTAGAGTTTAAAACAAATTTCTGGGAAGCAGCCGATGAACCAGCTATAGAACATAAAATGCCGGAATTAGCCTTTCTGTTTACCGATGCTTCGGCTATTTCGGCCTGGTGGACCCAATTACCGGATAAAACACCATTGCTCACCGGTTGGATAGCAGGTACGGAAGCTGAAAAACGTAGCACTTGGAGCAACCAGGAATTACTCACCGAAGCTTTACAAACGCTGGCTTATTTATTTCAAACGAACGTTGATTTTCTAAAAAGCCAGTTAAAAGCCGGACAGGTTTACAATTGGCTCTCCGACCCTTTTGCCCGGGGCGCTTACGCGTATGCCACTGTAAATGGTAAAGCTGCCCGACAAATACTCACCTCCCCCGAAGCAGACACCTTATTTTTTGCCGGCGAAGCCTTATACGAAGGCCCCGCTATGGGAACCGTTGAAGCCGCTTTAGCAAGCGGAAAGAAAACTGCGCAGCAAATTTTAAATTCCTAATTCCCGCAGGAATTTAAATCATGTAAACATGTTACAATCCGAATATTTTCATTAGCTTACTAAAATTTATAAGGAGCAAATGAGGGAGCTATTCTCTTTTTCCGAGAATTGTTAAAAATAAAATTATTTAGGTAAATAATACTACTAATTCTGCGTGAAGTACGGAAAAAGACCATAGAAAATACGGTAAGTACTTAGTTTTATGAACTATAAAAGTATTCCTCGTGTATGGCCATATATAATCTAAAACAGTTTTTTTATGTTGTTAGAAAGGCCAATGGCTCTTAACATCTCCTTTTATCATTGTAATAAAGAAAAAATAAAACATCATTATGCGGGACGTTATTTACTCATTAAAGACGAAAAAATTATTGGTGATTTTAATGCCTGGTTAGAGGCGTGTAAACACGGTCTGAGGTTATTTAATAACGATGATTTCTTTATTAAATATTGCGCTTAAATTTCTATACATTTCTCAGTTGGTTAGAAGTACCCTTCTATCTTTCGAGCAGAAACTAATAAACTTATCATGATAAAAATTATAATAACAGACGATCACAAGATAGTGCGGGATGGCATTAAATCGTTATTACAAAAAGACAGTGATTTTGAAGTAGTAGCGGAAGCAGCTAATGGTCAGGATTTGGTAGATTTATTAGAAACTCAACCAGCTGATGTAGTGGTAATTGATATGAATATGCCCGTAATGGATGGGTTAAAAGCTACTGCCTACGTGAGAGAAAAGTATCCGCAAACCAGAGTATTGGCCTTGTCAATGTTGGATCAGGAAAGCTACGTACGGCAAATATTAACGGCCGGAGCCTTGGGGTGTGTGGTAAAAAATTGCAGCCGCGAAGAATTAATTTTTGCCATTAAAAGTGTAGCCGCAGGTAACAAATTTATTTGTTCGGAATTAGCCTACAAATTTTTGGAAACCGAGCAAACAACGGCCGCAAACGAACAAGCCGCTACCGAAAAAGAAGCTTTAAGTAAATGCGAGTTAAATGTTTTACGCCTGATTGCCGAAGGTTATACCAATGCGGAAATTGCCGATAAATTGTTTAACAGCAAACGTACCATTGAATCGCACCGGCAAAATTTACTATTAAAAACGCAATGTAAAAACACCGCCGCTCTAATAAAATACGCTTTGGTGCATCATTTAATAGATTAAATACTGCTTACGCCAGGTATTTTGAGCTAAATTTACTTTAGGGTTTAATAATACCATAGAAGGCAGCGGTCCTCACCGGCACCTTTACCCGGCCAGGATCGCTGCTTTTTTTTGTAATCTATCTTTCAAATTTAAGGGCGAATCTTAACCCTCCCATTTCCGCTACTTTATTCTTATCCTTTAAAGAAAATGCTTTTTATAAACCCGACCGCTACCCTACGCGTAATCGGGAATTATGGAAGACAAGCACCCACAAAATAAGTTTAGCCATTTAATAAAAGTACGTCAAGAAGATATTGATGTAATGGGGCACGTAAACAATGTGGTTTACCTGCGTTGGGTACAGGAAGTTGCCACTGCTCATTGGGAATACGCTGCTCCCGAAAATATAAAATCGCTTTACCTGTGGGTAGTGCTCCGCCACGAAATAGATTATCATCGTCCGGCCTTTTTAAACGACGACATTCAAGGCCTTACCTGGGTAGGAACGCACCAGGGAGCTAAATTCGAACGTTTCGTTAGTTTGTACCGGGCCGGCTCCGATCAACTGCTTGCCTCCGCTAAAACTACCTGGTGTTTGCTGGATGCCGTTACTATGCGCCCCAAACGCATTGAGCAGGACGTATTATCCATTTTATAGTAGTATCTTCTAAAGTTCTGGGGATATCTATTTAGTAAAATAATAAATTTTGTGATTTACTGGCTTTCCTCTACATTTAAAGTTCTAAAATTTTTACTTAACCATTCTTTCTCTAACCAACATGCTTAAAAATTTACTAAAATGGTACTCGCGGCCAATTGTGTTCGCTGCCTTTGTTTTTTTTACAAATTGCCAAAACAAAAAGACCGAAGATCAAAATCAAGATTCTAGCAATACGGCCGCAACCGAAGAACAGGCACCGAAAACAAATCGTACTTATTTAAACAAACCCCTGATTTCCGAGATTTATACCGCCGACCCCTCGGCCCACGTATTTAATAACCGGATTTACATTTATCCATCACACGATATTGAGTCGAATATTGCCCAAAACGATAACGGTGATCATTTTGCCATGCGCGATTATCATATTTTATCCATGGATAGCATTGGCGGCAAAGTTACCAATCATGGCGTAGCTTTAGATATGAAAGATGTTCCGTGGGCGGGACGGCAGCTTTGGGCACCCGATGCGGCTTTTGCCAACGGAAAATATTATTTATACTTTCCGGCTAAAGATAAAAGCGATGTATTCCGGATTGGGGTAGCTACCTCTACTTCGCCTACTGGTCCGTTTAAAGCCGAACCAAAACCCATTGAAGGCAGCTTTAGCATTGACCCGGCCGTTTTTAAAGATGATAACGGCAATTATTATATGTATTTTGGCGGAATCTGGGGTGGTCAGTTACAACGGTGGCAAAACGGCAAATACGATCCGAACGGCTCTAAAACCGATTTAGGAAAAGAAAATGAGTCTGCTCTTACCGCTAAAGTAGTACGCTTAAGTAAAGATATGCTGCATTTTGCGGAACCGGTTAAAGATGTGGTTATTTTGGATAAAGAAGGCAAGCCCTTGTTAACCAAAGACCACGATCGTCGCTTTTTTGAAGCGGCCTGGATGCATAAATACAACGGCAAGTATTATTTTTCTTACTCCACCGGCGACACGCATTATATTGCCTACGCCACCGGCGACAATCCTTACGGACCGTTTACTTACCAGGGCGTGATTTTAAATCCGGTACTCGGCTGGACGAACCATCAATCTATTGTGGAGGTAAACAAAAAATGGTATTTATTTTACCACGATACTGAGTTATCCAACGGCCAAACGCACCTACGGAATGTTAAAGTTACCGAACTTAAACATAACCCAGATGGCACCATCGAGACCATTACGGCCTATAAAGAATAAGAATTTAAAATTTTGATTTATTCCACGATATAAGAATCAGGGTTTGAAAAAGTCTTGCGACTTAGAAAGAGGTAATAGTAAAAAGAGGAAATAGTAAAAGAGTAATAAATTATACAGTAAATCAGGAACCTCATTATGGCGCGGATTTACTTCCGTGCCTATTGCTAATCAACCTTTTTCAACTTGAATAATTTAGCGGTGTTGCTGTTTACGATTAAAAGGAAAGGCACGGAAGTAAATCCGCGCCATAGAAGGGGGACTAGAATGAGAAATACCCTTACTAGTTATTTTTAGAAGAAACCTCTACTTTTTACACAGCTTAATACCGAAACAAAAACAACAGCTACTGGTTAAAAAGGAATAATTTATTAAAAGCATGGAAAACGAAGCGCAAGAAAATAAAAATTACGAATTAGCTACTTTTGCGGGAGGGTGCTTCTGGTGCATGGTAAAGCCTTTTGATCAATGGCCGGGAGTAATAAAAGTAGTGTCGGGCTATACGGGCGGTACTACTCCTAATCCAACGTACGAGCAGGTTTGTTCCGACCGCACCGGGCATTACGAAGCGGTGCAAATTACTTTTGATCCTAGCCTGATTTCCTACGATGAAATTTTAACTACTTTCTGGCAATCTATTGATCCTACGGATTCAGGTGGTCAGTTTGGAGACCGGGGCAGCTCATATAAAACCGCTATTTTTTATCACACGGAAGAACAAAAAGCTGCCGCCGAAAAGTCGAAATCCGAATTGCAGGCGAATGGCCCTTTTCAGGGCTTACCTATTGTTACGCCTATTTTGCCCGCTAAACCTTTTTACCCCGCCGAAAATTACCACCAGGATTATTACAAAAAGAATCCGATGCATTACCAGCGGTACAGCGTAGGTTCCGGCCGGGCAGGATTTTTAGAAAGACACTGGAAGAAAGCCTAAAGGGAAACTCATCCTACTTTATTCACTTAAAAATTTACTATTTATAGTGCTACCCAAACTTACTTTAAGGTTGGGTAGCACTTTTCTTTTTATCATGCGTGGTAAACCAGTAAAGGAAGTTTGGTTTGGTAAGTCATTTGTTCCGATAAACTTTGGCTGAACAAATTACTCAAAAAGCCTTTATGCTTTTTAAGAACCACTAATAAATCGGCCTGCGTAGTGGTTAAAAATCCTTTTAAGCCTTCTACTTCGTCGGGGTGAATAATTTCCTGAAACTGGAGAGGAATGCCGGGTAATTGCGCTTGCAGGTTTTCCCGGTACTTATTCGCATTCGACTGACTGTCGGTGCCTTCTTTTTGACTAACATGCACCATATTTACCTCCGCGTTAAAAATTGCCGCTAATTTTAACAATCGCTGAATGGCTTCTGCGTCTTCGGGTTGGTAGTTGGAGGCAAAAACCAGGTGGCGAAAGGGCTGCACCGGTGTTTTGGCCGGTACTGCCAGCACCGGACATTTTACTCCTTCTATTACAGCCTGCGTATTACTGCCAATTAAAATTTCTTCTAAAGAATTGCCCCCACCCGTTGTACCCACTACCACCATTTCAAAAGTTTCGGTGCGGCACAAATTTTTAACGGCATCAGCCAGTAAAGCTTCTTTCACAATAAGATCGTATTCGCAAAATCCCTGACCATGCTTTTGAGTGAGGTGCTGGCACATATTGGTTAACTTTTCGAGGGAGTGTTGCTTTTGGTTTTCTAAAACCTCATTTGCTTCCAGGGCCATTTCAGTAGTATCAATCAGAGGCAAATGAATAACGTGCAGCAGCGTTAAAGATGCTTGCAGATAATGGGCTACCATAGCGGCTACTTCCACGGCATTGGTGGCAGTTTTAGAAAAATCTGTGGGGCAAAGAATTTTCTTCATACGGAAAAACAGCTTAAGAATATCTCTTTCAATATATACACTTTTCGCAGCTTAAACAGCTCAAGCTACATTAATTTTATGTTACCATTAAACCGGCTATTCTTTTACTTTAATTAAAAATTTTTAATAAAATTTTCTGTTCCCCAAACGACTACCGCAACCCATTTTTAAGTAAATTAATAAAACTGGTTTAAAGTAAATACACATTTTCTAAAGTTGTCCTTCCGGAAGAATCTATTTAGTAACGTAGCCAAATAGTTTCCTGCTCTAAGACAGAAGCATTTATTTTTTCTGAATCCTTAAGTACCTGGATAAAAATAAATATTCATTTTCATTAGCAGTTTTAATAGGTAAACAACCACCCTGCCCCTTCTAAACTTAGGAGGGGAGCTTTTCCCCCAACTTATCATCTATTATTTAATTGGTCTCTTTAATTAGTTACTGTTTTTTAATTTATTTACTAAATTCTTTTATTTCCGGCCAGGTCCAGCGCTGTTTTGGTGAAATGCCCTTAAATCGTTCCTGAAAATACGGTACTACTTGCTTTATAATTATTTCCGGCGCAATGCTGGAAGAATAAATAGGGCGTTCGGTTGGGTTGGCGTAACGTTCTTTTTTAACTAATTGCTTTCCATTTAAACGTAAAATTGGTCCGGTATCCGTAACGCTTTCGGCTGTCCATTGGTGACCAGAAGCTTCCAGGTTTTGCAGTATTTGGGCTAATGGTTTTAGAGGAACGCGGGGCAAAGTTGGCCGGGAACTAATATCTACCCACGTTGTATACTTATACTCCAGTTCATAGCGGTTTTCGGAATACTTGGCTAATACCATATCGTAGCCAATGGTTCGGCTAAACAAGGCGTAATAATGCACGGGCTGCGGCGTTTGAATTTGTACCAACCCAATTTCCGGGAAAGTAGTAACCTGGGTAACCGGAGTGTTTATTATTTGGTAATCAACTAATACTTGTTCGTATTCCGTTTTCCAATCTGGTTCAAAATCTTCCGGGTGCACCAATACTTCTCCAAAAACCTCTAAAAAGTATGTAAATTTGGGTACCGAAGCTTCTACTTCGTTTTCTTCCCATTCGTCGGCCCCAAATGGCGGGTAAAACTTTTCCTTTTCTACTTTATTAAGCCAGCAAACTAATTTTAGCGCCTGATCAGCCGCTGCGTTGGTTAAATCTAATTCCCGGAAATCACCAATAAGAGCCATCTGCCGAAGTACGGCTTCGTTTTGCAGAGCCTTTGCGGGGTTCAGAATACTCCAGACTCCCACAAAACCATCTACATCAAAATGATTGGCAGTTACGTACGGAACGTCTAAACCTTTTATATTTTGCCGCAGCGCATTTAAAACAATACCAGCACTGGTATCGTCGGCGGTGTTATGGGGGTTTTCGGCACCTCGCCAATGCGCGAGCACCAAGCCGTTGGGGTGTAAACTATCCACAATAACGGCGGAGCGGTGTTTGGCTTCGGTAAAAGGAATAAATTGCTTTGCCATGAATTAGACGAAAAGTCTTTCGTTTTTAGTTGTTCGTTGTTCGGATAATGTTTTTAAAATTAAAGATATTCTAATTAAGCATCCTCTCGTGGATATACTTAAAAATTTACTTTAAAGGTGATTTTAAAAATTTAGTAAAGATGGGCAACTCTATTGAGGCTAATAAGTTTTTTAATTTAGTCATCTCTTGCCATCTTCCACTCTACCGAAAGACAGGTAAAATGAGTTTAGAAATTAATAAATAGGAATTAACCGCCATTTCAATCCCATAACCCTAACAACGGATAACTATTTACCGGCGCTTGCCACGCCGATTAGAGATACGGGTAATGTTATTCTTATTTTTAATCCAGTCCAGGTATTTTTGTAAAGGTTCGGCTTGCTGTAAGGCTTGTACGCTTGTAAATCCACGCGCTAACTCCCGATTTGAAAAAGTCCGGTGAATGGTGCTATGGCAGGGCTGGCATAAGTCTACGGTGTCAGAATAGCGGCCTCCCTCCTGCTTAGGTAATAAATGATGACGGGTTACCGCATCTACTTCCCGGTTACAAAGCTCACAAATTAAGTTTTCTTTTGGGGTAGCCATATTCATATCCTAAACAAAACCTATACCTTCGTGTTTTCTTTAACGTTGCTGTTTGGGCAGCTTTTTTCTAAATTCCAGATACTTCTTTTTATTCTTTACGTAGTTTTCAAGCACTTTCATTTTTACTTTTTTACTATTTTGTTCTATGTCCGACACTAATACTTCCGAAGCTTATACTTTAACTCCCGATACCCCGGACAGCCTGGTTCCTAAAACAATTATCCGGGAAGGTTGGCTATTGTTTATTTTGGCGGCCATTCAGTTTACCCATATTATTGATTTTGTAATTATGATGCCGTTGGGGCCGCAACTCATGCGGGTATTTTCTATCAGTCCGAAGCAATTTGGTTTACTGGTTTCGGCTTATACATTTGCCGCCGCTATTTCCGGTTTTATCAGTACGTTTTTCATTGATAAGTTTGACCGTAAAAACGCTCTATTAACCTTATATATAGGCTTCATAATCGGAACCTTTTGCTGCGCCATTGCTCCTAATTATCAAATTTTGATGATGGCCCGGGTATTAGCGGGGGCTTTTGGCGGAGTAATTGGTGCGCTGGTTTTCTCTATTATCGGCGACGTGGTACCGGAGCATCGCCGGGGAAGTGCCACGGGTAAAGTAATGGCCGCTTTTTCAGCAGCTTCTATTATTGGCATTCCGATAGGTCTTTATCTGGCTAGCCTGAGTAGTTGGCACGCTCCTTTTTACGCGTTGGCTGGTTTAAGTGTGCTGGTGCTATTTTTCGCTTTAAAATTTTTACCAACTATGCGCGGCCATTTAACCAATGCCGTTCAAAGAAATCCGGTGAAATTAGTGCTGGACATTCTTACCAACTCCAATTTGATGTGGGCTTTATTTTTAATGATTATGCTTACTATTGCGGGTTTTACCGTGGTGCCTTTTATAAGTCCGTATATGGTAGGCAATGTTGGCTTTGAAGAAACAGAGCTCGCCTTTATTTACCTTTGCGGTGGCCTGGCCTCCGTTATAACCTCGCAGCTAGCTGGTAAACTAGCAGATAAATTCGGGAAACAACGCGTCTTTATTTACACGGCTATTTTCTCGATTATTCCCATTATTCTGGTTACGAATATGCCCCGGGTACCGCATTATCTGGCTTTAATTATTACTACCTCTTTTTTTATTGGATTTGGTGCCCGGTTTGTACCCGCCGTTTCTTTGTTAACTTCCAGCGTAGAAAAAAGATTACGCGGCAGTTTCATGAGTTTTCAATCGTCGGTGCAGCAATTAGCCTCCGGATTATCGGCGTTTATCTCCGGCCTGATTATTCAAAAAACAGCAGCTGGTGAAATCTTAAACTTTAATATTGTAGGGATTATTGCCTGCGTAGCCACCATAATCTGCATGTTTATTATTACCCGCTTAAAAGTGGTGAGTTGAGTGAGTTGGAAAGTTTACGAATCATTAGCCTAGGAGTATAATTTAAAAACAGTCCAGTAAACAAAAGCCCCGATGTACTCAAAACATCGGGGCTTTTACTGATGGTTCTATATGTTATTCCTATGACTTGCCGGCCAATGATTAATTACTGACTTACGCCCCCATTCAAACTTTGAATCCAGGGAATTACCAATAAAATCATAGGCTCTAAACTACTGCTGTGCGTACCACCCGGAATAGATATAAATTCAACACTTGGGGCACCGGCGGCTTTAAACCGGTCGTAAACAGTTTGCGACGTTTGAAAAAATACCGACTGATCAGCGGTACCATGGTACAACCGCGTTGGACTTTGGGGTACCCAATTTAAAAAACTATTAGCTACTAAGGCCTGCTTTAATGCTTTTTCTCCATCAGGCTTTTGTAACTCCGCGTAAAAAGTTGGATTAAATAACTCTGCCGGATTTTTAGACAGGCTATTATTAATTTTACTAGCTCCGGAAGCACCATTAAATAACTCCGGTATACGGGTGGCATACGGTTCCTGAAAAAAATCAGTTAAAGGCCGGTTCCAATTATAAGTAGTATTATACGACTGCAGGACAAATGCCAAATACGAAGGATTGCCATAATTTTGCCCGGAGGTAACGGCCGCCAACATACCCGTTAAATCGTACCCACCCGCTCCTTCGGCGGCAGCCGTAACTTTTAATCCATGCTCCGGATGGGTTTCAATTTCTTTTTGAGCCGCCATGGTTACATAACCGCCTTCAGAATAACCAACCAAAAACAAGTTATTGTTGAGTTTAATTTTTTGGTTATTTGCGTACGATTTAACGGCTTTTATCATATCCACCACTACCAGCCCCGAATGTTTCTGATCGTAATACGGATGGAAAACATCTTTTGAAATGCCATAACCTAAGTAATCCGGAATGAGCGTGATGTATCCCGTAGCAGCAAATAATTCAAAGCCGGAAAAGGTATTCGGGAAATTGGTAGGAGCATCCGCATCCAGGAACATAGTGCCATGTTGAGTGCTTAACAACGGGGCTGGGGTAGTCATGTTTTGCGGCACAGCTAGTAAACCCGAGGCTTGTTGTTCCTTTCCTTTGTAAGTAGTAGTATACACCAAGTTATATACGGCTACATCGTGTTTAATCTGGGGAATAAATTTAGCAAACCCTTGCCTGGTAGCCAGAGTTTGCAGTACGTTTTGAGGAATAATTGCTACTTGAGTGGCCGAAACAAGATGATCTGGTTCAGCAATTTTAGGAGCAGGTACTTCAGTGGTTTCCTTCTGGCATCCGGCACTTACAAATAAGTAAACGAGCAAAAGCCAGCCCACTATTCCAATCTTCTTTTTCACTTGCTATTGGCTTAGATAAAAGGATTACTGTTTGTATTTTAAAGGTATTTTATACCTTTTAAGTTCCTTTTTTTAGCCAATCTCTAGGCCTATTTAATTTAGCCCAAAAGCATTTTTATGACTGAAACTTTTAACTTTTATCGATCAACATGTAATGTCTAGCTATATAATAATTTTAATATAAGACATTTTACAATGAAGCTTGTTCTATAGTTAAATAAGTAAAAATTACCGGCAAAAAAACTTATAAACCGTACGGGTTTGGTACTTTTCACCAGGTTCTAATAAAATAGAAGGAAAATTTGGCTGGTTAGGAGCATCCGGGAAATGCTGGGTTTCCAGGCAAAAAGCCGTCCGGTAATCGTCTTTGGCTCCACTCTTAAAGGTATTTTTACCCTGCATAAAGTTACCGCTGTAAAACTGCAAACCAGGCTCCAAGGTTAATACATCCATGATAATACCACTTTTATCGCCTTTCACCCGGGCGGCCATGTTTAATCCGGGAGCTTTATTTTCGTTCAGCACATAATTATGGTCAAATCCGCCCCCATTTTTTAACTGTTCATTTTTCTCGTTTATATTGGTTCCTATGGGTTTCCGCTCCCTGAAATCAAAAGGGGTTCCGGCTACAGGCTCAATCTTACCAGTCGGAATAAGATTAGCATCAACGGGAGTGTATCGATCGGCGTTTATTTGCAAAACGTGGTTTAAAATAGTGCCACTGCCTTCGCCGTTTAAATTAAAAAAAGCGTGGTTGGTTAAATTTACCGGTGTTTTTTTATTGGTAGTAGCTTCATAATCAATGGTAAGTTCGTTGTCGTCGGTTAAAGCGTACGTAACTTTCACGTTTAGATTACCCGGAAAGTTTTCTTCTCCATCTTTTGACAAATAAGTAAATTCTAAAGTATGGTCGTCTTTTTGGTTGGCCTGCCACACCACTGCCTGAAATCCTTTTTTGCCCCCGTGTAAAGTATTGGATCCGTTATTCGTAAATAGTTTATATTCTTTACCATCCAGAGTAAACCGGCCTTTGGCAATACGATTCCCTACCCGCCCGATAGTGGCGCCGAAATAAGGTTCCGTGGAAGCTTCGTAAGCGGCTGCATCTTTGAAACCTGCTACCACATCAATTATTTTATCATCTTTATCCCGAATTAAAAAACTTACCCAACGAGCCCCGTAATTAGTAAATATGGCTTTTGTACCTTTTTTGTTGGTTAAAGTATACTGCTGCATTTCGGTACCATCCTTTAATTTTCCGAACGATTTTGCCGAAGTAAATGAATCAGAGCTTGCTGCAGTGTTAGTAGTAGAGGCTGAATCGGTTGAGGTAGAAGAGTTGGAAGTGTTTTCGGTTTTATTTTGGTTAGAATTACAACTTATTAGATTAAAAATTCCGCTCATGCATAAAGCAATTGCCAGTAAAGTTGTAATCCGAGGTTTTATAAGTCTCATGCTTATTTGTTGTTCAGATAGCCTTATTTAATTTACTATACTTCTAAGTAGATTGTTCGAGGCTGCTATTCTTTTATGCGGTATTTCTTAGAATCTTTTCAAGACTCGTGGTTGGCGGTCTATATTTAACATTTTCGCAATCGCTATTTATCCACTTGTCTTTGGAATGCTAATACATTAGAAATCCATCTAAGTCTCAATAGCTAAACGAATATTGATAGCAATTCGCTTAAACTTTTTACGTGATATTGCTCCTTAAATTAAATACGAATTTATCAAAACATTACAACTTAATATCAAATATCTAATCCGCGTTTTCTACTTTAAACCAATCAAAAGTGGCCGAAGTTGTGGTGGGGCCTTTTGCGGTTAAGCCGGTTCGTACTCCCCGATCCCAGGGCGGCAGGTAGGAGGCATCAATGGCCTTGCCTTTGTTCATTTCGTTCCAGGTAGTGCCGTTGGTACTCCAGGCAAACTGCAATTTATCGCCTTGTCTAGCCATTAATCTTAATTGCACGTTATTTTCTTGAGGAACCGGAGCTTTATCCAGGGTGATAAATTTATTTTCTTTAACGGACCACAAAATAAGTTCGCGGTTATTCAGGCTTAATCCTACGGCATTGTTGTTATCGCCGATAGCAGCTAAACCGGCGGTTGTGCCACCGGATAAACTGGTTTTATCAAGTAAAGCAGTAGTGGTATAATCGCCGGTAAGGGTTCTTTGGGCCAGTACCGTTCCAATGGTTTCCGGCGAAGCTTTTATGGTTAATTTCCCGTTTTGTTCTGTTTTAAGTTGATAGTTTGGTTTTTGGTTTACCGGCCACTGCCAACCAGAGCTTAAAGCATTTTGGTTAAACTCATCGGCAATATCCCACACGTCGGGAGCATTTTGGTTTAGTGGTGCGGCAGCGGTAGCACTGGGGGCATTTTGCGCAAAACGCGGCCAGCCATCTTTGCTCCAGGTAATTTCGTCGAGTAAACCTTGCCGGCCGGGATACACAAAATCATCCGTTTTATAGGCATGGTACAAGTAAAAATCACGCCCTTGCGCATCGGTAACCACCGAACCATGGCCGGCGCATTTCCAGGTGGCATTTTGTTTTAAGATGGGATTGCTGGCATATTTTTCCCAGGGGCCACGCAAGGTTTTAGAACGGGCTACGCCTACTCCGTAGGTACATCCCCGACCACAGCAAGCATCGCCGGAGTAAAAAGTATAATAATAATCGCCCCGCTTTAAAATAAAAGGTCCTTCTACCAGGCCACCTTCCCAGGTTTTAGGATCGTTCCGGAACAACTCAAATCTTTCTCCCACCAAAGCAGTGCGTTCTTCGTTCAGGCGCTGGCCCCAGATGGGTGTAGGTTGGCGTTGGCTGTTGCCGTCTTCTTTCCAGACCATGTACAAATCGCCTTTTTCGTCGCGGATCGGGAAAGCATCAATGGAACCTACTTCCTGGCAAACCAAAGGACCATGATCGGTGTACGGTCCGGTAGGTTGGGAAGCACTGGCTACTCCCACGCATAAATTACCACCTTTCTTTTTAGCGGTATAATAAATGTAGTATTTGCCTTTATCGTAGGTAATTTCGGGTGCCCAGAAATGCGTATCGGCCCAATCCGGGCCTTTTTCGGGAAAAACATGGCCTACGGTTTCCCAGTCCACCAGATTAGTTGAATGCAAAATCGGGTACAAAGGCGCCCACTCCGACGAGGTAGCCGTAGCCCAATAATCATTGCCCACGCGTACTACCGACGGATCGGCGTAATCGCCGGGCAAAACCGGGTTGCTATATGTAATTGCTCCTGAGTTAGCCAATGAGTCGGGAGTAGAATTTTGGCTAGATGCTGTATCAGCTGACTTATTGGTACTACAGGATAACGCAACAAAACTGAAAAGTAAAAGCCAGAAATTTTTCATTATTCTTAATTAGTTCTTTTTCTGAATTGAATTACGAAAAACCATCCTGAATGGGCTAAACAAATCCCAATTCGTGTAAACCTGTTTCAGTCTCCTTAAAGCGGAGCTGATGCATTTTGGATAGCCCCAATTTGCCTTGTGGCCGGCAAGCTTTGTTTGGCTTTGAAGGTCTAGGTTAAAACTATAGCTATCCTATTTACTTTTTTAAAGGCCGGCTAGGTACTCCTTCGAAGGTAATTTTTACCGGTTTTATCATTCCCTGGGCATCAAAATACATGCGGTCGATGCAGGTTACCCGGTGGTTGCCATCGGTTTCGTCGAGAGGGCGGCGGTGATAAACAATGTACCATTCGTCTTTACCTGGCACCTGAATTACTGAATGGTGACCAGCTCCGGTAGCTACTTTAGGATCTTGCTGCAAAACCGTACCAATGCGTTTAAAAGGGCCAAAAGGCGAATCGCTTATGGCATACGCTACCCGGTAATCGGGTCCCGTCCAGCCACCTTCCGACCACATAAAGTAATATTTACCATTACGGATAAACATAAAAGGGCCTTCTACATACCCTTTCGGAGTAATTTCTTTAAAAGTAACGCCATCGGGAAATGGCGTAAAACCAGTAAAATCGTCTTTTAACTTGGCCATATTGCAGCGGCCCCAACCACCGTAAATCATATAATATTGACCGTCTTTATCTTTAAATACAAACTGGTCGATGGGTTGCGCTTTATTATGAATTTTGCCGATTAAGGGTTTCCCTAGTAAATCTTTAAAAGGACCGGCCGGGCTATCGGCTACCGCTACGCCAATGCCGCCTACTTCTTTGTTATCGTCGTGAATATCGTTGCCGCCAAAAAATAAGTAATATTTATTTCCTTTTTCTACGATGGCCGGAGCCCACATGGCTTTTTTCACCCATTTTACGGCCGAAGAATCGATAATGCGGCTGTGCTTGGTCCAGGTAATTAAATCCGGCGACGAGAAAGCATCTAAATGCACCTGCCGTTCGTACGGTGCCGAGTAAGTAGGATAAACCCAATATTTATTTTTTAAAATAATGCCTTCGGGGTCGGCGTACCAACCCGGAAAAATTGGATTACCCGAAGTAGTTTTCTTAACTAAAGGCGCTTTTACCGTTTGTTGCGAAAATACCGGAAGGTAAATAAAAAGAATAAGGCAGCAGAATAGAAAAGTTTTTTTAAACATGTACTCTATTTTTTATTGTTATCAGACTCTTGTTATCACATACAGGGGTAAGGAATAGACGAAGCTTGACTTAGGTGCTTTGAAATTGGTAGGCTTTCTACTTTATTTATTAAATTCACCAAAATGCCACAATACACCCGATGGATCATTCATGTACAACTCTCTTCCCCAATCAAAATCCTTAATTCCGGTAAATTTTACTTCTTTGTATTTGTTATTTAACTTTTTACCCAGCAAATCTTCTGCGCATTTATCAATATCATTTACCTCCAAAAATATCATAGAATTATTTACCCAGTCTTCCACGTAATAGTCTTGCAAATAAAAACCTACGTTTTCATTTACTTTAAATAGACACATCTTGTCGCCTATTTCCACTTCCTTAAAACCTAAATCTTTGTAAAACTCTCTGGATTCCTTATAATTTTTTGTTCCAATAAATGTGCGAATTGATTTAGATATGTAATTCATTTCAATTGCTGATTTTTATTAAATATGGGTAAAGTTAATTTTAGAGAAGCGAATGACTTAAATAATGAGCTAGCAGCTTTATGTTCATACAGGCACAATCAGAAAAATAGATATTTATCTTATCTAAGAATTCCAGCCAAAAGCATCCTAGCGTAAACTTTTGAGTGAATCTAAAATCAAACGCCTTTGTTTTAGAGCATTACACTCGAATAATCATATCAATTATCATTACCCCAATAATTCCTACTATAGAAACCAGGGTTTCCATCATTGACCAGGAGCGAATGGTTTGCTTGATAGATAAATTAAAATATTCTTTAAAAAGCCAGAAACCAGCATCGTTAACGTGCGAAAACATGAGGCTGCCGGCTCCAATAGCTAATACCATTAAATTAGGATCAACGGGAATTTGTTTCATTAACGGCGAGATAATACCGGCGGTAGTTAAACCGGCTACTGTTGCCGAACCTAAACATACCCTGATAATAGCCGCAATCAGCCAACCTAACAGTAAAGGGTGTAACGTCCAACCTTGTAAAACCGAAGCAATTTCGGCGCTTACTCCGCTATCCAGCAGCACTTGTTTTAAAATACCCGCTCCGCTCACAATCAACAAAATCATAGCGACATCTTTTACAGCATCGCCGTACACGCCCATAATAGAAGCCATACTCCTCTTCTGGTTTAAACCTAAAGTTACAGTTGCCAGCATTACAGCCAGCAACATCACCATATTCGGTTCGGCCACAAATTTGAGCAGGGCACTTAAGGTACCTTCCTTGGGTACAAAAACCAGCAATAAGGTGGTAAACATCAGCATGAATACCGGAAAAAGTGAGGATAATAAGCTATTAGTTAAGCCAGGCAGCTTTTCGGAGGGAATATTCTGCACCACAAAACCTTCTAATGGCTTAGATACCATATTTTTTAAGGTTTTTGCGAAAAGTGGCCCGGCTACAATAATGGCGGGAATGGAAACCATCAAACCATACACAAGGGTCCAGCCCATATCGGCATTAAATTGAGTAACCAAGGCCGCCGGGGACGGGTGAGGTGGTAAAAACCCGTGCGTCACGGATAAGGCCGATAACATGGGAACGCCAATATATACCGAAGGAAGTTTGTAGGTATAAGCTACCGAAAAGATTAATGGAATCATCAATACGAAACCCACATTGTAGAAAAGCGGAATACCTACCACTAGACCCGTAATCATGAGTGCCCAGTGAATGTATTTTTCCCCGAAAGCTGACATCATGGAGTTGGCAATGCGTTGAGCTGCTCCGCTTTCGGCCACCAGTTTCCCTAGCATGGCTCCCAGCACTACCACAATTACCAACGACCCTAAGGTATCGCCAATTCCTTTTTGTACCGACGTATTGATGGCGGATAAAGGAATGCCTAAACCAAGCCCGGTAAAAATAGAAACCAACAGAAAAGCCAGAAATGCATTTACTTTACCCCAGGTTATTAATAATATAAGTGATACAATGCAGAGAATAACAACGAGTAGGGTCATGTATAGGGGATAGGTTTAGGTTAGAAAGTTTGAAAGTTGCTGATTAAAACCAATAATAAAGTTTTAGGCACCCATGCACCGATTAGCGCACGGGTGCCATTTTATTTTTTCTTTCTTATTTAAAATTGTTTACTGTTGCAACTTTCCAACTTTCCAACCTTCTAACCTTGCAACTATTTTCTAGTGTGAATCGCGGCTTACTTTATCGCCGGAGCCACCTACCAGAAAATCCAGATCAGCGCCTTTATCGGCTTGCTGCACGTGTTTGATGTACATGTTCACGTAACCACGGTCTGCCACCGGCTCTGGTCTTTTCCATTTTAGTTTCCGGCGCACCAGTTCTTCTTCCGAAATATCCAGGTGCAAACGACGGTTCGGTACATCTAACTCAATATAATCTCCGTTTTGCACTACCGCTAAGGTACCTCCAATAGCAGCTTCCGGCGAAACGTGCAGAACTACCGTACCGTAAGCTGTGCCGCTCATACGGCCATCAGAAATACGAACCATATCTACCACTCCTTTTTCCAAGATTTTTTTAGGCAAGGTCATATTTCCTACTTCGGGCATTCCAGGATAGCCCACTGGTCCTACATTTTTCAAAACCATAATGCAGGTTTCGTCAATGTCTAAATCTGGGTCATCTACAAGGGCATGGTATTCTTCAATGGTTTCAAAAACTACTGCCCGGCCCCGGTGTACCATCAACTCCGGGGTAGCAGCCGAAGGTTTAATAACGGCCCCATTTTCGGCCAGATTACCTTTTAATACGGCAATACCACCTTCTTTAATCAGCGGGTTGGTAATGGGCGCAATTACTTCGGTATTATAGCAGTTTATCTTGCCTTTAATATTTTCGGCGTGGCCTTTACCCGTTACCGTGGTGGTGTTCATGTGCAGGTGTTCCCGCAGTTCATTTATTATAACCGGTAAACCACCCGCATAGAAAAAGTCTTCCATCAGGTATTTTCCGGAAGGCATCAAATTTAACAGCAATGGAATTTTACTACCTAAATCATCGTAATCTTCCAGGTTCAGGTCTACCCCAATACGGCCGGCAATGGCCGTTAAGTGAATAATTAAATTGGTAGAACCACCTACCGCCGCATTTACTTTAATGGCATTTTCAAAAGCTTCGCGGGTTAAAACTTTAGAAATACGTAAGTCTTCTTTTACCATTTCTACAATCCGGCGGCCAGACAAATGTGCGAGTACTTTTTTACGCGAATCAACGGCCGGAATAGCGGCCGCACCCGGTAAAGTTAAACCTAAAGATTCTACCATACAGGCCATAGTGGAGGCGGTTCCCATAGTCATGCAGTGGCCGGCACTCCTTGACATACAGCTTTCGGCGAACATATAATCTTCCTGCAGCATTTTACCGGTTTTCACGTCGGCGGCAAACCTCCAAACGGAAGTGCCCGAACCAATATCCTGGCCCTGGAATTTACCGTTCAGCATTGGTCCGCCGGGTACTACAATAGTGGGTAAATCTACGCTGGCTGCTCCCATTACGGTTGAAGGAGTAGTTTTATCGCAACCGGTCAAGAGCACTACCCCATCAATAGGGTTCCCCCGGATCGATTCTTCGGCATCCATACTGGCCAGGTTGCGGAATAGCATAGCAGTCGGCTTGAGCAATGTTTCGCCCAACGACATAATCGGAAATTCCAGCGGAAAGCCGCCTGCTTCGTAAACGCCCCGTTTAACTACCTCCGCAATATCGCGCAGGTGAGCGTTACAAGGTGTTAATTCCGACCAGGTATTGCAAATCCCGATTACCGGTCTACCATCAAACATATCTTCCGGATAGCCCTGGTTTTTCATCCAGCTCCGGTATATAAAACCCATTTTATCGGTTTTGCCAAACCAATCGCTACTTCTGAATTTAGACATATATTTATTATATTATTTAGCAGGTAAACCTTTAAATTGATGATATTTTTTTAGAAAATCCAGAAAAAGATTTTTCAATTCCGGCCATTGCTCATTCTGAATAAGTTGCTTCGGAAAAATATCGCTGCCAATACCCACTCCTTGCGCTCCGGCCTGAAAAAACTGGTTAATATTATTTAAAGAAATTCCACCGGTAGGTATTAGTTTTAATCCACTAAGCGGAGCAAGTACATCTTTAATAAACTCCGGCCCAAGCTTGGTAGCCGGAAAAACCTTTATCATACTCGCCCCTAATTGCGCGGCCTGGTAAATTTCGGTAGGCGAAAATGCACCCGGAAAAATGGGGATATTAGCGGCTACACTGGCCTTTATTACTTTGGGATTTAGGATGGGCGTAACAATAAACTGGGCTCCGGCAGCTAAAGCTTGTTTTAAATCATTTAAGGAGCAAACCGTTCCGGCACCAATATTTAATTTTCCACTAAACTCATTGGCCAACCTGGAAATGGTTTCGGGCGCATTTTCTGAATTAAGGGTTATTTCAAGGGTGGTTAAGCCGGCTTCGGCGTATAAGCGGGCAATTTGGTAAGAAGCAGCCGGCGGCAAATTGCGCATTATACCAATTAACGGCGCTTGGTGGAAAAGCTCCCAGGAAAAGGCTTGACTCATGTTTGATGGATAAATGGCGTTAAAATCTTAAGGTGCCTCCGGATTATGACATTAGCTAGCCATTGGCCCGGAAATGTATGAACTCTTTTGGAGAAGCCCAAAATCTTGCTATCAGTTTCGCGCATAGTTTTTAGATTAACGGCTCTAAACAGGTTTTAAAATTTGGTATTAACCATTTTACCTAATAGTAGGAACCTATTGTTTTACTAAATTAAAGACTTTTGTGTGGAGCCTTTCCAGGTCTCCATTCAGCGGTGCTGATGCAATTCAACGGTCTAAGTTTGCCTCCTGGCCGGCGGGCATCGCTTAGCTCTTTCGGGTAGTTTAGCGAACCTTGGCTCGTTGCACTGCGCCATGCAGTTGCGCAGCACCGCAACGCTAAAAGGCTCTCACCAGCCAAACTGAAGTCTATTTTTCTTAGCTACCGATATAAGCAACTAGCCCGCTTTTCAGTAAAGAATATAAAAAAGTAAATTTGGAGAGCAATTTTGCTTGGAAATAATAAATAGCAAAAACTGTAGTACTTTAAAGCAGAGTTGAGGTAAGTTAAACTTAATCTTTACAGTTTTTGCAAGAGCCAGCAGCTTGGGTGAAAGAAAAGTAAAATAGAAAAATATTCTCCGGATGATTTTACCAACCATCCGGATAGTAGAGGCATTATTTAAATCTTTGCTCGAGCATTTTAATGAAATAACCGCCTACCACGGAACGGGCCCGGAAGCCAACTGACTTGCCATCTGTAGTTTCGTGCCAATCGCTGACGGGCATACGAGTGGTGGTTTCGTTTACGTATTTAAATACAGGTTGCACTAATTTCTGGAAATCTGCCGGATCATTGGCCATGGTGGCGGTCCAGATAATCCAGTCGCTTTTGGTGTAGGTTTTGCGGCTGTCCAGGGGTAAGCCGTAGGTTTGTTGTTTGGTGAGGTAATATTTAATTTCTCTTTCTTCTACTTCGTCCGGAAAAATATTGAAGCCTAATAGTTCATCCCAAACTAAATTATACTTCTGGCTCCAGGTATCGGGTTTTTCAAATACCAGGCTGTAGTGGTCGCCGGCATTGGCGAGTTGCATCCATTTTTGCGCCATTTCTTTGGCAGTAGCTTGGTAAGCTTCGGCGGTTTTGGCATCACCTAATTGCCCGGCTAATTGTCCGTAGCTGGCTAAACCCATAATGGCTTTAATAGATAAATTGGCGTTCCGGGCAATGTGACCGGCAAAATCGTCGGTGCACAGTTGGTTAGCGGGGTCAAAGCCTTCTTTTTTTAAATATTCAGCCCAGGTGGTTAATACCTTCCAATGTTTTTTAGCGTAGTTGGCGTTCTTTTCGGCTTTAGCAATGGCAGCGGTCAAAATCAGCATATTACCGGTTTCTTCCACGGGCATGTCTTCGCCGTAGGTTTGGCCGTTGGCCAAGGGGTACGTTCCTACATCGTGCGCCGCAAAAGGCTTGGTCCATTTACCGCTTTCAGAATAATAAAATATGGGTTCCATCATGCCTTGCAGCAATACCGGGTTGTACAACAAAAACAATGGAGCCGAAGGATAAGTAATGTCTACGGTACCGATAGATCCGTTACTAAAATTTTCTTTGGAGAAAAAGAAAGGCATACCATCGGTGTTTGCCACTAATTTATGCGCGGCAATAGCCTGGCGGTAACTCAAAGCACAGAGCTTAGCATAAGCTTCTCCCCCGGCTCTTAAAGCATCGGCGTACAGGCGTTTATCAAATGCAGCGCATTGCGCTAGCAAGGCACTATAGTCTTTTTCGGCAGCGGCCAGCATGGTTTCGGCCGTAGCTTTGCCATCGCGCCGCCACCAGGCTGGTAGTTTAGTACCGAAAAACTCTACTGAATAGATATCATCGTAACCAATAATTACGTGGTTGCTAACCGGAGTGGCACTTACATTTCCCAAGTTTTGAACTACCGCTAAGGCAACTGGTTTATCATTAACCGCCCGGGGCATGTTGGTATCCAGAGAAGTAGTTAAAGAACCTGATTTAGTAAAAGCCGCCCGAGCCGCTGAGCCAATGGTAATGGTAGTACCGGTTTGGGCTGATTGAGGTGCGGCTACGTATAAATAACCCCAATCAATACGCACATCGTCGCCTTTTTTGCCTAATATTTTCTGATCTACAGTACCTACGCGCAGTAAATTTAAGCCGTTGGCGTTTGTTTTTTGCCAGGTTACATTTTGGTCGGGTTGGTCTACAGCTAAATCAGCGGCAGCGTCGAAATAAACTTTAACCTCGTGGGTTTTACCATCATTGGCTTTGGCTTGCCAGGTAATGTAAGAAGCGGGCCGCGATAAAACATCAAGTTTGTTTAAGAGCAAAGGCGAGGTAAACGTTACTTTTAAATCTACGGGGCCAGCGGTAAAATTGTAAATGCTTTGCGTGGCGTTAACCTGTACTGTTTTTTGCTGCGCTTTATTTACGGATACGGCCGCTGGTAATTCTTTTACCAAACCAAAATCAATCAGCGAAGGGCCGGCCGTATTTTTCACGTGGGCAGCAATTAAATTTTTTCCTTTTTTTAAAGAAGCTTTTACTTCTTTGGATAAAGAGTATTGCTGGTATTTATTGGTAAAACAAGCACATTCGTAGGCGGGCAAGCCGTTGATGTAAAGTTCCACGTTATCATCGTGAAACATCGTTAAGATTAACTGTTCCGGATTTACTTCGGGCAGATTTATTTCGCGGCGGAGCCAAACTTCCTCGGTATTCCAGGAGGTTGTTGGTTTCGGGTTCATATTATCGGAACCCAAAGAACCTTTCCCAGCTTTCCAGGCAGAGGCACTAAAAGCAGGTTTCGTCCAATCACCGGATGGTTTTTCAAAAGTGTATTGTACCGGATACGCTTCGCTTACGGCAGTAGGTACTATGGTTTGATAAACCGGAGCTTCGGCGCCTAAGAACTGGAAGGTTTTGCCATCTACCCGAATTAAACCATTTAAACCTTGATTGCGACCGGTCCAATGTTTAGTGGGTTCTTCGTTTAATTTATTCGCAAACGACCAAACGCTGGTATAAGGATCGATGGTAACTAAAGGTACGGCCGGGGGCCGCAGTTCCTGCGCTTGCAGCCCCATCAGGCGGAAAGAAATAAAAACAAAGGCAACTAGTTTTTTCATTGTAAATAGATTATGCTGGTAATAAGTTTTTATTTGAGAAAATTGTACTTGGTTTCGCTGGTTAAAATTACTTTCACTTAAACCGTGGGGAGCTGACATTATTGATTTTAAAGAAGAAAGTTTACACAAAGCGAAAGGCACTATTAAGTAAACTGGGAACAAAATAAGTTAATGGTTTATATAGCAGGTTTTGCTAAACTCCGTTCTGGTTTGCATAGCCACCCTAAGGCGCAAATTTACTTCTCATCATTGTGCGCGGATTTACTTCCGGGTATTGCAATTAAAAATGTACTACTATGGCGTGGAAGTAACTTCCGCGCCTTGCAAATTATAAAAAGCTGTTTGTTCGCATAGCTAGCTGAGTAGCTTAATTTCTGAGTGAAGCTGTTTCATTGTTCAAGTCTTTGTTCTTTTTGTCTTGACACAAAAAGAACCAAAAAAACGCAAGACGCTAAAAACTCGCTGAACGCTCGAACAATTTAGCGTCGTTTTCTGCACCTGGCTAAAGCTATCTGTTGTATTGCTGACTGGCAAAATTTAGTAAACACGAGCGAGGTTGGCTCGCGCACGCCATACATTCTATTTAAAAAATTCAGCCTCTTCTCACGTAGAAGAAGAGGCTGAAAACGAAATTCTATTTAAAATTTACTAAACCTTGATTATACAGTTTGCCGTGTACTTCCTTTAACCGATTTTCGGGTATTTTAATTACTTTACGGTCGTAGGTCATCAGGCCGTTGGTTTCTATTTCTACGTCGGTGGTTTGGGTATATACTGCCGCTGATAAACCACGTTTAATCAAATCCGTCATAACGTCCATAAAAGGTGCGTAGCGGTTAAATAAATCGTCGGCATTTTTAAAACTTTGATAGCCCCAGTTATCTTTTTGCTGCCAGGTATGGCCGGTTAACGGTAAACCTAATCCCCCAAATTCACCTAGTACAATAACTTGTTTGGCTCCAAATAAATCGGCCCGGGGCATAGCGGGTGCCGGATAATTGTGCAAATCCAGAATGTGCCCTACATCGTGAAAGTTACCGCCGCTGGCACTGTTCACCAACCGCGATGGATCTTTTTGCATGGTCCAGTTAGTAATTTCTACGGTTTTAAACTGGCCCCAGGCTTCGTTAAAAGGTACCCACACCACAATGCTCGGGAAGTTGTGTAAGTCTTGCATAATTTCGGTCCACTCCTGGCGGTAAATTTTTTCGGATTCCGGAGTGCGGGTCATATCGGCATCGCGCATTTCAATGCCCGGTTGCGTTACCCAACGAGCCCCCAAGTCGCCACTCGGCATATCCTGCCAAACCAACATGCCTAATTTATCGCAATGATAATACCAACGGGCTGGCTCAACTTTCACGTGTTTCCGGATCATGTTAAAGCCCATTTCCTTGGTTTTTTCAATATCAAACAGCAAAGCTTCTTCCGTGGGAGCGGTATATAATCCATCGGGCCACCAACCCTGGTCAAGTGGTCCGTATTGAAAAACAAATTTATTGTTAAGCAACATGCGTTGGGTACCTTGGGCATCGGGGGCCATGCTAATTTTACGCATGGCAAAGTAACTTTTCACCTCGTCTACTGCTTTTCCGTTACGAACTACAGCAATCCGTAAATCATATAAAAACGGATTTTCCGGCGACCAAAGTTTAGGATTGGCAATTGGCAAAATAGCCTCGCTCCCGCCCGCTACTTCTTGTTCGGCAATTTTCTTTTTACCGTCCCAGGCACTTACCCGGATTTTATCATTGCCTTGCCCGTTTTGTACCTGCGCACTTACCGTAAGTGATTGCTTATCGATATCGGGGGTTTGGCGGGTAGTGTGGATGTACGTTTTAGGAACAACTTCAAGCCATACGGTTTGCCAGATACCCGTTACCGGCGTATACCAAATGCTTTCTGGTTTTTTAACTTGTTTGCCTCTGGGTTGGGGGCCATCATTGGTCGGGTCCCAAACGCGAACCACAATTTCCTGCTGATTGCCGGATTTTATTGCAGCCGTAATATCAAAAGAAAACGGATCGTAACCCCCCTGATGCGTTCCCACGGATTTGCCATTTACAAAAACTTCGGTTAACCAATCTACCGCGCCAAAATGCAGCAACACATTCTGTTTTCTGATTTTAGCTGGAACAGTAATAGTTTTGCGGTACCATAAAACGCTATCTTTCCCCACGGTTTTACCAACCCCCGACAAAGAAGATTCTACGGCAAAAGGCACCAGAATTTTACCATTAAAAGCTGTTGGCCGGCTAGCTTCCTGCGCTTTTGGCTGGAGGGCGTAATCCCATAAACCATTTAAGCTTTGCCAGTTCTCGCGCACCATTTGGGGGCGCGGGTATTCGGGCAACGGATTAGTTGGATTTACTTTTTCGGCCCAGGGCGTCCGGATTTTAGTACCTGCTGGCTGCCAGTTACTTTGCTGGGCGTTTGAATTATTTACCTGAAAAACAAAAACAAGCAATAAGAAAAGATAGCAATTTTTCATTTTCATAAATTTTGGCGGATTACATATCAGCGGTAAAGAAAAACAAACTTGTTCAAATTATAAAAATTAAAAAAAGTAATCCGGAATAAGCTTTAAAAAGCCTACCCCGGATTACTTTTTTTTAATCGAACTACTTTAAAGAAACTTGTTGCGGCACCGAGTATAATCTTTCGGCTACACCTTCTGTTTTTACACCAATTCTGGCGAAAGTATATCCTTTACTAACTAAGCTGGCCGGCGCATTTACCGTTAAAGTAATGGGCTGCGAAAAATCGGTTATAGCCGATGCTACGATTTCGGCGCTGCCCGCATTATTGTTTTGGTCCACAATATTGGTAGTGCCTACATAGAGGTTTACTCGCTCCAATTTGCTACCCGCGTTAATTTGCTGCAAGTTAAAAGTAGCTGTTACGGCCGAAGCGTTTTTCTGATAGGTATCATTCTTTACCACAAAATGTGGCACTACCGGCACATCAATCATTGTAGAACCTTTTACCTGCACACTAATGGTATCGCCGTTATCGAGCCAGGGACCATTGCCTCTTAAACGAACCAGCTTATAATTGCCATCGAATAAAGCAGCTGAGAAAGTACCATCCCAGGCCACATGCACGGGTATTTTAGTAAATAAATCGTAGCCAGGTTGCCATAACTCCAGTTGTACGCCATTGGATCGTACGCCAACGGGTTGTCCGTCGTAAACTACCCGCCCCGATAAAATAGAAGTAGGCGGATCGTAATTATCTTTTTCACATCCGGTTAAAATAGTAACCAGAACTAATGCGATATATGCTATAAAATTACTTTTCATGTCTATCAATTAATGAAATGGATTTCTGACGATTTTCGGATTGTTGTTTAGCACCGCCTGGTCGATGGAAGAATAATAGTTACCCATCTGGAAGTTACGTGGCGCCCGGAACCGGGGAGCGCGGATTTTATCGAACACGTATTTGTTGTGAGTGGAGTGGCCCGGCCGAACTACCCGGTAAGGGTATAAAGCATACATCACGGCATTGGGGTTACCTTCGCTGCCATTCCATATTTCGTGGGCAATACGCCAGCGTTTTAAATCCCATACCCGGTGGTCTTCAAAGGCAAACTCTACCCGGCGCTCGTTCTGAATTCTTCCAATGGTTAATTCGGTCAGGCTATTCGGTTCAAAGCCGGCTCTTTCTCTTACCTGGTTCACGTAGCCCAAGGCTTCAGGTAAAAGGTTAAGTTCAAAAGCCGCTTCGCCGGCATTAAGCAGCACTTCGGCGTACCGGAAACGCACCCACCACATATCGCTCCGAATACCGCGGGTACTGGCGCCGGGTGCCGGATCAATGTACTTCCGCAGGTAAAATCCGGTGTTCGATACTTCTGTTTGCGAGCGTTGCGGACCCGAAGCACCCGTTAATAACCCCCCATCTGTATATCTGGAACCGAGCACATCGGATTCTACGGTCTGGTAGTCGCCATTATTCCAAACTTTTACGCCGGCCTGTATCTGCACTTCTAAGCCTCTAAAAGTAGTGCCGGGGTAAATAATGGTTCCGTATAAACGGGCATCTTTATTCGCGAAAACATCCGACAGATTATCGTAATAGATATAATCGCTGTTATCGGCAGTGCGGATTTTTAACTCTCCCGACGTGCCATCCAGGTATTCGTACGCTTCTACCAAATTTAAAACCGGTGTAATAATGGAGGATGAAAGGTTATCTTCGCGGATATTCCGGGCAATGTTATCGTAGGTAAAGCCGTGGCGTTTATCTTTTGACACCAAAAAATCCTGCGCCATAATTACTTCGCTGTTATTAGCCTTCCGGGATACTGCTTCGTAGAAATTTTCGCCTAGGTTAGGATTGCCGGTGTGCAGTTGGTACGCGTTGCTGGCAATAATTTCGCGGGAGGCTTCTAATGCTTTGGTGTAATACTCATTTGCCCGGTCAGTCGGAATGCCCACTTCGCCACCTTGGGTAGTTATAGGAGCTGCCAATCGCCCGTTGTACTTGGCAATAGAACCCGCGTACAGCATGGCCCGGCTTTTTAAAGCGAGCGCCGTATATTTATTTGCCCGCGTGTTGCTACCCGCATTTCCCAGTTGTTCTTTAATAGCATCGAGTTCGCTGGCTATAAAATCATACACTTCGGCTTCTTTGGCCCGTGGTTGTTGCAAGGCAGTAGCATCGCCGCTAAAATCGTAGATTAATTGGTTGGTTACCAGCGGTACGCCACCCATTCTTTTTACTAATTCAAAATATTGGTAGGCCCTTAGAAACCGAAGCTCGGCGGCAAATTGCGTTTTTTCAGTGGGAGTAAGTGTCGTACCAAATTTTTCCATGCTCTCCAGCGATAAGTTGATATCCCGGATTAAAGCATAATCCCACAAACGCCAGCGGTCGAAGCCGTAAGAAAATATGTTATTTGAACCCTCGCCGTTACCCGACCAAATGGCTTCGTCGTAAGCCGCGAAATTTTCCCAACCGGAGTTTATTTGAGAGTGGGCCGGTAAACGGTTATAAAAGTTGGCCAGCAAGCTGGTTATCATTTTAGGATCGTTCCAGACCTGCTCTTCCAGGATTACATTAGGAGCTTCCCGTTCCAGCCAATCGTCCTGGCAAGCTGATAACGGCAATAACGAAGCGCCAAAAATTAAAAATTTATAAATACTTTTCATGTATAGCTTAATTAAAGACCTAAAACAAAACCAAAATTAAATAAGCGTTGCTGCGGATAAACCAGCCCGTTGGCCGAAGAAATTTCCGGATCAATGCCAAAATCTTTGGTATTATCAATCGAGAAAAGGTTGGAAGCATTGGCATATACCCGCAGGTTAGTGATACCCACTTTATTAATAAGTTTCTGCGGAACGGTGTACCCTAACTCCAAATTACGCAAGCGGATATAACGAACGTTGGTTACCCAATAATCGCTGCGGCGGAAGTTGGCATGGCCAGCGTTATCTTTGCGAATGGCCGGATAAGTACCAGGTATCCACGGGCTATCGTTATTAAATGGATCGGCCCGGTGCCAGCGATCCTCGAACATATAAGCCGGCGAAGTACCGTTGTTCTGGAAAGGATACCGCAACTCCCAGTCGCGCAGGAAAGATTGCATGCTGGCTCCCGAAAAATCCACGAACAAACTAAATCCTTTGTAGGCAAAACTGGTGTTAATACCGTAGCTAAAATAAGGATTCGCGCCTTCGGCAAAACCAATGGGTCTTTGGTCTAAGTCGTTTATTACTTTATCGCCGTTTACATCTTTAAAAATTAAATCGCCGGGAAGTTGCGTGCGGTTACCCTGGCCATCATTATCAACGGTGTAATTATCAATTTCTTCCTGCGATTGGAATTGTCCGGCTACCTGATAACCCCAGTTAATATTCGCCCAGCGATCGGTAAAAGTATTCCGGTATTCGTTCCAGGAATTACCAAAACGTGGTTTATACTGTTCCAGGTCTCTTCTTCTGGAAACGGTACCATTTACGCCTAAGGTATAACTCAGCTCCCCGGCTTTACCTCTGTACGTAACGGCTCCTTCCAGTCCACGATGGGCATCGGAGTTTAGGTTGGCTAAAGGTAGGGTGTATCCTACTTCGCTGGGTAGCAATACATCGTACTGCGAGGCTGGTAAACCACTGCGCTTCCGCTCAAATATGTCAAACTGACCCGAAACTTTATTATCTAAAACTGAAAAGTCCAACCCCACGTTGGCCGAGGTATTTTCTACCCATGATAGCGTAGTTATAGGTAAACCTCTTGGTTGCAGGCCTGTAACCAGATTGCCGTTAAAAACTGCGTTGCCGCTGGCCCAATTATAACCCGGCAAATAACTAAATGGCTGTACTACCCACAAATTTTCAGATGGATTACTCGGATTTTGATAGCGGTCGCTACCGGTTTTACCGTAAGAAGCCCGTAATTTCAAATCGTTTAGGAAAGAAACTTTGTCTTTTAAGAAATTTTCTTCTGAAAGCTTCCAGCCAACGGATACCCCGGGAAATAAGCCCCAACGGCTATCTTTTCTAAAAACAAAAGACCCATCGTAGCGGCCCAGTACTTCCAGTAGATATTTTTCTTTAAAATTATAGTTTAAACGGGCAATATATCCGGCCCGGGCTTCTACATTCCACTCATCCAATAAGAAATCCTGGTTGGCAAAATACTGAATGGGGATGTAATTATTGGGTGGCACCGTATGTACGATCATGTATTTATTATCTACATCCGAGCGCTCATAAGCAGCAACCGCCGACACGCCATGGTTCCCAAATTGCTTGTTCCAGTTTAACTGAAGCTGGGCAAACCGATCGATTACATTGCGTTTACGCCGTTCGCGCCACGGATTTTGATTACCCCCGCCTGGCACCTTATTATAAGTATCGGTAGCTTCATCGTAGGTGTAGGCATCGTAGGTGTATTCAAACCCATCAAAATCAAAATTGGTAAAATTGTAAGAATACGTTGCTTTGGCAGTTAAGCCAAAATTGAAATCGTACTGGGCATACACGTTCCCCTTGATACCGCGCCAAATTTCATCAATTGGGCCGGTAATGTCTTCGTCGTAAGTAGCCGGATTTACGTTTACGTTGTGCGTTTGATTAATGTACTTGGGGTTGTCGTTGGCATAAGGCCTTTCGGTGGGCCACATAGTAAAAATACTCAGGAAAGGATTAAAATAATCGTCTAGGCCTGGCACTCCGGCCTGGTGGCGTTTCTCAATACGTCCGCTTAACTGGGTACCTACCCGTAAGCCTTTGGCAATACCCGCATCTAAGTTAGCCTGGATGTTTGTCCGTTCGAACCGGAAATCTTTGATCAAAGCTTCCTGGTTCAGGTGCGTAACCGATAAATAATAATTCATGGATTCGGAGCCACCGGAAGCACTGCCATTCAAAAAATACTGCGGCACGTTGGGGCGCATAATAAAATCGTAGTAATCAGTGCTTTGATAGCCTTTTTCCGTTCCTATGCGCCATTTTTCCAGTTCGTCCGGAGTAATGTTAGACGTTTCGCCCCGGTTCTGCGCCGATTCGATTAATGCCCGTTGGTGCTGGTAGGCATTAGCTGGTTTAGGAAAACGGGTAAAATTCTGTAAGCCGTAATAGCCGGATAAGTTGATTTTAGTTTTTTCGCCGGCCTTGCCTTTTTTAGTAGTTACTAAAATTACGCCATTAGCAGCGCGCAAACCGTAAATAGCCGCCGACGCATCTTTTAGAATAGAAATATTCTCGATATCGTTAATACCCAGGTTATTAAACTGACCCGCATCTGCCGGCACTCCATCGATTACGTACAAGGGATCGCCTAAATTCCGGATTTGAATATTGGTGGTACCACCTGGACGGGCATCGGTTTGTCGCGAAGTAATACCTTGTACTTTACCAACCAAAGCACCGGAAGTAGTAACGGCTGGTGTACGGGTAATATCATTCGCTTGTATTTGACTGACTGCCCCCGTTACTGTTCCCCGCGACTGCGTACCATAACCTACTACTACAACTTCTTCCAGCGCTTTAGTATCTGGAGCCAGAGCCACATTAATTGAATTCCGGTTATTAATGGGTACTTCCTGGGTAAGATAACCCACAAAGGAGACCACTAAGGTTCCACTACCATTCGGCACATTCAACGAAAAATTACCTTCTGGATCGGTAGCAGTACCATTGGAAGTACCTTTTACTAACACGGTAACACCGGGTAAGCTTTCATTGTTTTCACCGGTAACTTTACCTGTAACTGTTAATTGCTGCGCCAAACCTGGTTTACTGGTTAACCCTAGTATTGCCAATAATAAACTTACATAAAGTAAGTTTTTCTGAAGAAACCTCAAGCGGAGCCAGATTCCGGGAGGAGGTAGAACTCTCTGTATTAGGTGTTTCATAATTAAAAAAGTTAAAGGTGAAAGATTTATAAAAAGTGTTTTAGTGTTTAATTGCGAGTTTCAGTCTATTAAGTGTTAGGCAAACATTTATTGAATCTAAATAAGTGTATTTAATACATTTACAACAGTAAACATACTTTGTGTACCCCTTTTACCGGAGGTTTTTATTTCTTATTTTATTAATTGGTCAGGTGCTTTTAATTAAGTCTAACTTAATTAAGCAATGCAGTAGAATGGAATACAAGGAATTCTGCTCACTTGAAAAGCAGAATTCACGAACAACCTAAAGTATACCCAATCTTAGCCTTTGTAAATGCAACTCCACCGCTTTGTAAAAGCGATGGAGATTGCCCATCATCAATATTTTTTTAGCAATACTAAAACTTATTTTTTTTAATGAAGATTAAAAATTCTGCGTTATTTGCCCTCTTCCCTCCATAAACGAATCAAATAAACCACCAAGATTCTCCAGTATCCTCGTTCCAGGTAAACTTTAATATAATCTTACAATCCCGTTTTATAAAATTATAAGGCCTTAATAATCCGTTTAAGTAAGTTTTAGACGGTTTTACAATGTTCCTTAATTATTTTTTAATAATCTTTCTGTTTTTTACCATTTAATGACTGTATTTTAGCAGAAAGCAATTCATTAAAACTCAAATTAGATATATAAGTATTATCATGAAAACCGCTGTTCGTAAATCTGAAATTCTGGAGTCTAAAGCTTTCGTAATAAATTACTTAAACGATCCTTTTTTCGATACCAATTGGCATTTTCATTCAGAGTATCAATTGTTTGTTGTTTTGGAAGGAAGAGGCACCCGTTTTATCGGAGATAACATTTCTCATTTTCAGGAAGGCGATGTGGTATTTATTGGTCCTGATATGCCCCACCTCTGGCGAAATGATGATGTTTTCTTTAATAAAAACAGCCAATTAAGGGTGCAAGGAATTGTTATTTATTTTCCTAACAACTTGTTTGGCGACTGCCTACTCAATAAAGAAGAAATGTTGGGAATTAAGCAATTATTTGATAGGTCAAAGCGAGGAGTAGAATTTTACGGGCAAACGGAGAAAAAAATAGTTGCCATGATGAAAGATTTACTGTACTTACCTGGAGTAGAAGGCATTATTCAGTTGTTAACTATTTTAAAAGTTTTATCTGACTCTACGGAGTTTCGATATATTTCCAGTTTGGGTTATACCAATACGGCTAAAGAAGGCGATAAAGATCGCATGAACGAAGTATACACCTTTATAATGCAAAACTACCGAAAGAATATTTCGCTGGAGGAAGTAGCTGAAATTGCCAATATGTCTCCCACTTCTTTCAGTCGTTTTTTTAAGGTTAAAGCAAATAAATCCTTTTCTTCTTTTATAATAGAATTAAGAATTGGGTACGCCTGTAAATTATTGCTGGAAGACAATAACACCATTGCTCAAATTTGTTACGAAAGCGGCTATAACACCCTATCTAACTTCAATAAACAATTTAAAGAAATTACTCACAAAACGCCTTACGAGTACAAGAAAGAATATCTGAAAGCTATATGAGAAAACAGACAAAAGTATAAAGCTATTAGATGTTAGACTTTTGTCTGTTTAAGAAATGGAATACTAATAGCCTATTATAACCTTAGCAGCCTACACAGTAAATTAATTTATTAAGTTACTATGCTACTTGACTGAATGAGTATTATGGGTGCGTTATCATAAAATTCCAAAAGAATTTAAGGATAAAAATTTTACTTATACATGCTCAAGTAAAAAGTAAATTTTCTATGAACAAATATCAAACGGTTTTATTGAATTAGGCGTAATGTAGGAGGATAGAAAAATTTACTAAATTCAGGTTTCAAATAAGATAATTTAAAATTCACAGTTTTTTAGATTTATTTATTCGTTTAAGTTTATAAAATAAGTAAAACTATGGAATGGTACGAATGGCTTGCCTATATCGCTATTGCTGCGGGCATTTACTATTATGTTATGAAAAACATACGTAATAACGGAAGTTCCCGTCCCAGAAGGCGAAGATAGTTGCCAGTTTAGCATTTAGTTATTCTGGATTCAGGAGAATTGTGCTTTATAATACATCTGCTCTCCAATATTCAAGCACACTCTAATTCTTACGAGGTTAAAGTCGTTATTTTACTTTAATCCAAATTTTTCATAATTCCTATCCTAATAATTTCCTACTTATTAAAGGAAAGCAGAAAACCGCTGTACGCTAGCTAGTAGTACTTTTCGAATGTTCTACTACCCGACCTAGAATAAAAATTTAACTTATTAAAAGGTTAACCGTACATTGATCTATAATAAATTATAATTAAGCACCTTAAACACCAAAAAACTATTAAAAAACTTCAATTATGGCTGAGTTGAATGTACAACCAAAAAGTAAACGTCCTGGGTGGCTTTGGCTATTATTAATCCTGCTGGCCCTGGCTTTATTATTTTTCTTATTTCGGAGCTGCAACCGCGACCAGAACACAACACCTGCCGACACCGATGCCGCTGCCGCTGATTCTACAGCTATGACCGGGGACACCACCAGTGTATTTGATTGGAATACCGTTGATTTTGGCGCTCCGGCCGCTACTTACGACGAAATTACGGATGCCGATATTACCGTACGGGGCAATGATGATTATGCAATTTACTCCCTTGACGAAACCATTTTGTTTGACACTGATAAAAACACTATTAAGCCATCGGCTGCTGAGAAACTAAAACAAGTTTCTGCCTCAATGGGCAAACGCTTTGCTAATGGTGAAGTACGGATTTATGGACATACCGACGCCAAAGGTGGGGCCGGTTACAATATGCAATTAGCGGAACAAAGAGCAGAAGCAGTTAAAAATTGGCTGACGCAAAATGGTAATCTTACCGGAGACCGCATATCCTTGCATCCGGTGGGTGAGGCGCAACCGGTAGCTTCTAACGCTACAGCCGAGGGTCGCCAGCAAAACCGCCGGGTAGAAATTGTAGTCCGCCGTGGTGCTTAAGGGCACAAAGACAAAATTTAAATTAGGGTAAACCCGATTTATGTTTTTCCAGTATTAATTAAGTTACTGATTTACTTAAACATTTTACAATCATGGCATTAAACGAAAATTCAGATAAAGATTACCGCTTGCAGGAGCTAGGCGGCAGCGATTATGAAATTGCCGAAGGACAACCGGATATCCGCGGGTGGACCGTAAAAGACCGGCAAGGAAATACCATTGGCGAAGTAGAAGAATTAATTTTTGATCCACAATCGCTTAAAGTGCGCTACATTGTACTCGATATAGAAGATAGTTTGCTGGATACGGAAGAAGATGACGTACTTATCCCGATTGGCGTGGCGGAATTACATAATTCAGATGATGATGTAATTTTGCCTAATCTGGATGCTTCGCAGTTAAGATCGTTACCTAGATACGACAAAAGCTTACTCAACCGCGATTACGAAAACACGGTGCGCAATGCATTTGCCGGTTTGGGAACAGGAGCCGCTGTTGCCGGTTCATACGGCGATGATTATTATAATCATGATTTCTACAACGAAGATAACCTGTACCGGAACCGTCAGGCCACTCCCCCAACTACAGCTCCCGAAGGCACCACCGCTATTCCGATAATTGAAGAAGAGCTGCAAGTAGGTAAACAGGTGGTTGAAACCGGTGGAGCCCGTTTACGCAGCCGGATAATTGAAAAACCAGTTGAAGAAAATATTCATTTGCGGGAAGAGCACGTGCATATTGAACGTACTCCCGTAAATCGGCCGGCCACCGAAGCAGATTTAACTAATTTCCAGGAAGGTGAAATCGAAATTACCGAACATGCCGAAGTTCCAATAATAACGAAAGAAGCACGGGTAGTAGAAGAAATTTCGCTGGAGAAAGAAGTGGAAGAACGGGAAGAAACCATCCGGGATACTATTCGTCGAACTGATGTAGAGATCGAAAACTTAGATTCAGACGTTGATCCGGATAATCGTCGTCCGACAAATCTTTAATAAATTAATTAAATTAAATAAGCACAATAAAAAACGGCCACCTTTAAAGGTGGCCGTTTTTTATTGTGCTTATTTAAAAGTTTATGCTTTTGTGATTATACACACAGTTATTTAGACTGCTAGTTGTTGTATATAACTTTTAGATTTTGTACTCCGGCATTAGTAATTAACCGAACAATGTAAATACCGGCTTTCATGTTGTTGGTAGCCATCCAATCTACCAGCACCTTCTCACCAGCCTTAGCTTTTCCAGCTTTTAAGCTGTTCATTAATGTACCATTTACATCGTATACTTGTAATTGGTAATCGGTAGCCACCCCAGAAGTAAATGTTATGGTAGTTTGATTCTGGAATGGATTTGGATAGTTGCTTAACTGTACTTTCGGAGCAGAAGCATTTACGGATTGGGTTACAGCAGCAGTAGCTGCGGGTATGGTAATTTTTTGAACCGTTCCGTAAGAAGTACCAATCAGGTTAGTAGCGTATGCACGTACATAATAGGTAAGACCAGCTTTTAATTTAAGGGTGCTTGAAAAAACACCTTCACCCAAACCCAGCAATAATTTAGCGCTGTTAATAGTAGGAGCAGTTGAAGTAGTACTATAAACAATACCACGGGCTAATACAGGGCTTCCTCCACTTTTTGTTACATTACCTCCAACGTTCATGGTATTAGCATTAAGCAGTGCAATAGCGTTGGTAGCAACTATTGGAGCCGTGATAGGTGATACGTAGTTAACAGTTAAAGTAGTTGCCGCTGCATTCTTGTTTCCGGCTGCATCTGTTACTAATCCGGCAGCCATGTTAACCGAAATGGTTGCTGACATAGATGGTAGCAGAACTGGTGCCACTACGTTTAAAGTATAAGCTTTGCCGCTGCCGGAAAAAGTACCTTTTAAGCCATTTGTTACCGTAATAGAGTTAGCCGTAAAACCAGTCACATTTTCGGAGAAGGTAATTTTAACCGGAATAGTAGCTAAACTGGTAGTGCTTGTTACTGTAGCAGCCAATACAGCAGTAGGGGCCGTTTGATCTAAAGTAATGTTATCTGACACAGTAGCAGACATATTACCGGCTGCATCGCGCACTTGTAATTTTACCCATTTACTGCCACTGCCATTAGATAAAGCCCAGGCTTTAATGGCATTTACAGGTTCCCAGTTAGACCAGATAGAATTGTCATTATCATCGTAGAAGCGCATTTCTGCAGCATCCGGGGCCACGATATTAATGGTTGCATTGTTGATGTTGGTTAAACCAGCATTATTGTTAATGAGTACAGAAGCTACCGGAATGGTTTTATCAATGAAAAAGCTAACACTGATAGAATTACCGGCAACATCGGTTACTAATAAGGTATAATTTCCTTCGGCGCTGATAGCAGTATTACTTACATACGGAAGGTTGTTTAAAGTTGCGGTTCCGCCACTGTAGGTAATGGATTTATCGGTACGGTAAGCAACTCCTTCGGTTACGCCGCTAAATACAGGAGCAGTAAAATCTAAATTAAGAGATAATGAAACGCTAGGCGCACTGGTATTTCCTAAAGCATCGCTGGCAGTAGCCGTAATAAGGCGGTGACCAGCATCTAAAGCCTCAGTAAAGGTAAAAGTCCAGCGGCCGGTGCTATCTGCCTGGCAAGTTCCAACATTTTTACCGTCTACATAAATAGTAACTAAGGAGGTCGGATTGGCCATACCGGTAATAGTTGGCATGCTTACATTTGTAATACCATCGGTAGAGCTGATGCCATTATCGCTGTTTGGTAAAATAGCCAATTCTGTTGGAGCTTTGGTAGTTAAAACTAATTTTGGAACATCTAATTTTAGAACAGTAGCTGGCCGGGCTCTAACACCATCGGCAAAGGCTACGTATAACAAGCCACTATCAGCAATTGCCAAAGAAACATCGGTTAACGAACCAGAAGTTAAATTAGAAGTACCAATTTCTTCCCATTCACGTCCATTTAAACGTTTTACTTTCGTTAAACCGGGGTTACCAATACCAGTAGAGCTTTCGCGGTAAGCTACGTAAGGAACATTATTTTTATCTACTCCTATGGCAGCAAAATAAACCCATGAATCTGAAAAGGTAGTAGTACCTACTTCTTCCCAAGTAGTGCCGTTAAATTGCTTCATTTTCATTTTGCCTAGTTTATCTAAAGCATTTCCCCGAAACTCCCGGTAAGCCACATAAGGAGTGCCATTACCTGCCAGTACAATAGAAAGATCGCAGGCGGTACCTGTACCCACTCCATTCGCACCTACTGATGCCCAGGCACTACCATTCCAACGCTGTACGGTAACTTGTCCGCCTTGTGCTGGATCAGCAAAAGCAACGTAAGGTACATTTTGGGCATTCAGAGTTAAGGCAATTTTTTCGGTAGGGTTTAGAGCAAAGCCATTGGCACCAATAGTTTGCCAGTTAGTGCCATTCAGTTGTTTTATCCAACCCCGGCCATTATCGGTATATGATAAATAAGGAACACCCGTAGTAGAAATAACTAATTGAATAGATTGCGGATAACCGGCCGATACGCTGCCAGTACCTACATTTACCCAATTAGTACCATTAAACTTTTTAACGCTTAGTTGGCCATTGCTGGCCATATCGGTAAAAGCCAGGTAGGGTACATTATTTTTATCTAAAGCTAAGGCCAATTCTCCGGCATAATCAACCGAAATGCCGCCGGTACCTACTTGCACCCACCGCGTACCGTCGAATTTTTTAACAACTGCCCGGCCAGCTAACGCGCTTTCGGAATACGCCACGAATGGAGTACCGGTTTTAGTAAGAGCAAAACTTAAATTAGTCCCTCTCCCAGTAGAGATTTCAGTTGAATTTACATCCAGCCAACTTTGAGCCTTACCAGTAAGATTAGCAAAGATGGAGAAAAGGACAATAAAGGAGAGTGAAAGAGTAGAAGTTTTTATCATAAAACAAACATTAAATTAACAACCAACAATTATAACCAGATTTCTATTTTGTACTTATTTGCTGTTACAAAAATAAAGAAGGATTTTGAGGTGCAAAAAAACTATACAACATAAAGTTGCAAATACTTTTATATTGGTTTTTTATGATATATTTATATTAGAAATGTACAAATTATATCAACTTACAGATATCATTCCATTTTCAATAAACCTCATTTTAAACTCTAAAACAGCTAAATACAAGAATTAATCGATTTGTAGTCACATGGCCATTAATTAAAAATTTAAATTTTTAATTAATGGCCCAAACTAATCTACAGCTGGTTGTATTTTTATTTTTTATATATTTATAAAACAGAAGCAAAATAAATAATTGCACTTTTTAATTATTTCACATATTATATTTATGGAATATACTAATACACTAATTGGATTTTACCACATAACCCGCTATTTTATAATAAGCTATTGTGGAGTATTGGAAAAAATTTTTAAATAGATTAACCCGAAGGCAGAAAAGTATACGCTGAACGTAGAGAAAGCCGTATTTTATTACAAGTACTCGATGGCTTTAATAAATTTAGGCCGACAAGTTTATCAATCTTTATGGTAGAAACCTGTTGCAACCATTTAAGTAGTTAATTATTCAGCACTAATCTTTTTAGGTAAAAAAGGATTTAACAACTACTTTTTAAATTAAGGTTGGTTTAGGCTAAAGGTGAATTCGGTTAGGGATGTCCGGAGAGTAGAAGTTGGCCGGTTATTTACCTAAAAAACCTGCTACTTTCACATATAAAGCCCGGATTAGAACTCTGCTAATCAATTTATTAAATATAAAATAGCAAGTTAACGTCTGGCTATAAACCACCGAGATGATAAGTAAGTTTTTGGGTCAAGTTATTCAAGAACTAACAAGGGAGTATCACCATAAATCACTACTACAAAACATGAGAAATATTCTGGTTTTCTTTCTAAGCTTATTTTTTGGCAATGCTTCGGCTCAAGCAATTAAAACCAATATTGGTCAAAATTCAAAAACTGCTCCTAGCACCATTACCCTTACGAAAGAAGCTTTGCAAGATAAAATTAAAGGTGGCTGGGCGGGGCAAACTATTGGCATTACTTACGGCGGACCTATGGAATTTCGCTACAACGGTACTCTTATTCAGGAATATCAACCAATTGCATGGTACGATGGCTATTTAAAGAAAACCATGACCGAAAATCCGAGATTGTACGATGATATTTACATGGATCTTACTTTTGTAGATGTATTCGAGAAAGAAGGTATAGACGCCCCGGTAAGTTCGTTTGCAAAAGCCTACGCTAACGCCGGCTATGCCCTGTGGCACGCTAACCAGGCGGGCCGGTACAATATTTTGCACGGCATTCAGGCTCCTGAATCCGGACATTGGTTGCATAACCCGCACGCCGATTGCATCGACTACCAGATAGAAGCTGATTTTGCCGGTTTAATGTCGCCGGGAATGGCTAATACGGCTTACAAAATCAGCGACAAAATCGGACTTATAATGAATTACGGCGATGGTTGGTATGGTGGCGTATACTTAGGTGCCTTGTATACTCTGGCTTTTACTTCTAACGACATGAATTACATAGTAAAAGAAGGATTAAAAACAATTCCGGCTAAAAGTAACTATTACCAATGTATTAGAGATGTTATTCGTTGGCACCAGCAATACCCGAACGATTGGAAGCAAACCTGGTTTGAAGTTCAGAAAAAATGGTCGTCGGATATTGGTTGCCCCGAAGGAGTGTACCGATCGTTTAACATAGATGCCACCGTAAATTCGGCCTACGTGGTAATTGGTTAGCTTTATGGCAAGGGCAATTTTAGTAAAACTGTAGAAATTACTACGCGTTGTGGCCAGGATGCCGATTGTAATCCTTCTTCCGCGGCCGTTATTTTAGGCACCATGTTAGGGTACAATAAAATTCCGGCTTACTGGAAACAAGGTTTAAAATAAGCAGAGCCTTTAGATTTTAAGTATACTACTATGTCGTTGAACGATGTGTACGAAATAGGCTTTAAGCATGCTTTAGAACAAATTACGCGCAACGGGGGTAAAATAAATGGTAATAACGTTACCATTGCCGTACAAAAAACCCAGCCAGTAAAATTAGAACAAAGTTTTGTGGGGCATTTTCCGCCGGGTAATCGCACCAGCATTAACAAGGACCTGAAAGATGAATATACTTTTAACTTTGAAGGAAATGGATTTGTGGTAACCGGCGAAACCGCAAAATGGGATTCAAAATCGGATTAGGTATTTAAAACCGAAGTTTACTTAGATAACCAATTGGTCGAAATCGTAGAACTACCTACCAGCTTTACAGGCCGCCGTTACGAACTGTTCTGGAAATACCAATTACCCGTAGGCAAACATACCGTTAAATTAAAATTATTAAATCCGACAACCGAACATACCTGCCGGCTATGGGATGTAATATCGTACTCCGACAAACCTACAGCAACCGTAGCTGGCGAATAATTAGTAAAATTCACTTTACCATTCTTATAAAGAACTTATTCCTAAATGCTTTAGAAATAAGTTCTTTTTTATTTTTACTATTTTCCGGACAAAACCATTAAACCACTGCAGCCTTAATTTTCTTTGCTGGTAAAATCTTCTTTGCTACCCTACCTATTACTTATATTTTATTCCGCTCCAATCCATCTAGTCCAATAATAATAACCAAATGCAACATGTTGCTGCCTCTATTAGTATGCTTAGCCAATTAAACTATATAAAAGATAATTTTTTATGAACGATAGAAGAAATATAAAACTCTTATGTTACCGCATTCTTATTTATCAGCGCTAATTAACCGGCATTTAAATACTTTAAGCTACCGGGTATTTTTAATTTAACACCTTTCATTTAGAAGAAAATAAATTTACTTTGCAGGAACAGTGTAGTTTTTTACTAAAACAAAGAATTTTTGATACTATTTAGGTATAAAATCAAATAATAATCAGATACATATAAGTTGGTACACCCATTTAATTATTCTGATTTGCTCTTTATTCTACCGGTATCTTAGATTCATGTTCCGTGCAAAATTTTACTTTTTTATGAAATAACTGGGCTGATTGCTACCAACAACCACCACAGACACTTTGTGCCACGGATTAAATTCTGTTAATGAATAGGATTTTCCTGGAGTAATACCTGATTTTTAAGAATACAAAATACCTTAAGTTTAATGACACTCATGATTCACCTTTACCCCAAACCACTATCTACTTTAAGATGGCTGGGTCTTGTATTATTTCTTATATGTTTTGTAATAGTATCCACCAAGGCACAGTCCCTACGATCGTCTTTTAAGATGGCTCCGGGGCAAGCTTTACAAAAAATAGGACCAGAATTAGCTACTTTACTAAATCAAGCCACTACAAATAATAAAGGTACCGGTGCCACCGCTATATCTCGTTTTCCAGTTAATAAAAGTTTATTGCAGATAAAGAACAACCAGGTTGTTATACAGGCATTGGCCGAAAGTAATACCGAACAATTACTAACTGATTTAAAAAAACTTGGCTTAACCCATCCCGCATCTTACGGCCGCATGGTTTCGGGGCTGATACCCATTGCCGCTCTTGATAAAGTAGCAAAATTAAAAAGCATGCGCTCGGCTCGTCCGGCTTATAAACCAGCTACTAGAATAGGCAAGGCAACCACTCAAGGCGATAGAGCCGTATACGCCGATTCGGCCCGTAAGCAGCAGGTAGTAACCGGCAAAGGTTCTAAAGTTGGCCTGATATCGGATAGTTATAATTCAATAGGAGAAGCCGATAAAGGTATTAAATCCGGAGACTTGCCTGGTAAAAATAACCCGAACGGTTTTACTACTTCCGTGCAGGTACTTCTGGATGAAGCTCCCGGCTGGGGAACCGACGAAGGACGGGCTATGGCAGAAGTGGTGCACGATGTGGCACCCGGCGCTGAACTCGCTTTTTACTCCGCTGATTTTGGCCAGGCCAGTTTTGCTCAGGGAATTATAGATTTACAGCAAGTTGGTTGTAACGTTATCGTAGACGATATTCTTTACTTCGACGAACCCATGTTTCAGGATGGAATTGTTGCCCAGGCGATAGATGAGGTGAAGAAAAACGGAACCAGTTACTTTACCGCGGCCGGTAACCAGGGGCGCGATTCGTATCAGGCCGCTTATAAACCAGGAGGCGTAGCTTATTTTGGCAGCAAATCATTCCTTGGTCCTCAAAAAGCCCGTAATGCGCATAACTTTGCCCCGGCCGGCAAGAAAAAAGATGTTACCCAGCGCATTTTTATTCCGGTTGGAGCCAGCTTTATCATTTCTTTCCAGTACAGCGAACCTTTCTATTCCGTAGGAAATGGCAGCAGCAAGGGAGCGCAATCTGATTTAGATATTTACCTGCTCACCGAAGATACCACCGATGTAGTAAGTTCAGGTACGTACGCCAACATAAACAACGACCCCGTTGAGGTATTTTCTTTTTTTAATGATGGCTCTTATGACAGTAATTACTTTAACATTCTCATTGATAAATTTGAAGGTGCATCGCCGAGCATTATAAAATACGTTCTTTTTAGAGCTCCTACCGACGAAATAAGCATAAAAGAATACAATACCAATAGCAGTACTATTTACGGACACAACAATGCAGCGGGAGCCATTACCACCGGAGCCGTATTTTTTCTGGATACCCCGGCTTACGGTATTGAAGATCCGGTAGCGGAAAGTTTTTCCTCGGCCGGTGGCACCCCCTTGGTTTACGACGAGAATGGTAAACCCCGCTCCCGGATCGTGCGGCGAAAGCCCGAAATTATGGCACCCGACGGAGGCAGTAATACGTTCTTTGGCGAGGCTTATTTAGATGAATTTTACTTTTTTGGCACCTCGGCGGCTGCCCCCCATGCGGCCGCGGTAGCAGCGCTCATGCAGGAAGCCAACGGCAATAATTTAAGTCCCGATAAAGTAAAAACCACCTTGGAACAAACGGCGCAAAATATGAACGATCCTGGTTTTGATTTTGAAACAGGTTACGGTTTAATAAATGCCCAGAAAGCCTTAGAGCGGGTATCTACACCCAGAGTTCGGGAGTTTAATTTAGTAGATGCCGACTCGCGTAAAACGATTAAACGCTTGCAGGAAGGCGACATTATTAATCTTACCCGCTTGCCAACCCGCAATGTATTTATTTATGTCCGTACCGGTCCTACTCACGTGGGCAGTGTATTGTTTGATGTAAACGGAGATAAGAAAACAGAAAGCAAAGCCCCTTACAACTACCCGGGGTCAACCGATGATTATTTTAAAATAACCGAAGGTAATTACACCATTACCGCCGTTCCGTATACCCAAGCCAATGGCAAAGGAACAGCAGGCGTTCCGCTTACCCTTAACTTCCGGGTTGTAGAAGAAAAAATAATTCGGTTCGAGCTTTTTGATATAAACAACGGCAGCGTGGTTCAGGAGCTGAAAGAAGGCGATGAATTAAATTTAGCAACTTTACCGACTCACTTAAACATTCGGGCAGTTACTAATCCGGTTCGGGTAGGCAGCGTGCAGTTTACCTTAAATAATAAAACTACCATCGAAAATTTAAATACTTACGATCTGGCTGGTAGTTCAGGGAAAAGCATTGATTTTAAACCGGGAACTTATACTTTATCAGCATCCATTTACCCCTACGAAATGGCCCGGGGTATGGTAGGTGGTTCTAAAACAATTACTTTTAAGGTAACAGATAGAGCTACCAAAAATGATAATTCAAAAGAGCAGCTAACGGTGTATCCAAATCCTTTTCCGCAAAAAACCAAACTGCAATTTAGCGTACCCGAAACCGGAAATACTACTCTTACAATTTATGATTTAAACGGCAGACCTGTAGTAATTTTACACAACGGCGAAGCCATTGCCGGCAAGCAATACGAGTACGTACTAGATGGCAGTTCGCTGCCGGGGGGCTGGTACATTAGCCGTTTGGTAACCAGCAAAAACACATACCATCAAAAACTTAGGCTCACCAAGTAAAACTTAATTCCCGTATAATTCCCTGCGTTAACTAAATTAGTAAAACTAATTAGCTAACGCAGGGAGTTTTATTTTAAGAAGGTTCAATCGTTAATAAGGCCGCATTTACACTCGTAAAAATTACTATTTCTACCTGCTGGTATTCTTTTAAAAATTGCTGAGCTTTTTCGATGATAGAATAGCCTACCACTAACCGCGTAGACTCTTCTGGTAAGATACCAATTATTTTCCGGTAAGGTACCATTTCCCGATCCGGGAGGGATGCTACTGCCCTTGGAAATTCCTTAGCTAACCAGAGCTGGTCACTCATGGCCACATAATCCATCTGCTGCGAATTAATCATGATGTGCTTAAGGTGGTGTTCTCTTGCAACCTCTACTGTTCGTAAAATTGTTTCTCTTAGCTCTCCATTAGCGATATGCTTTTTTAAGATTAAGTAAATCAAAGATAATGCGGCATTCATCTCCAGCGAATGCGAATCTGTATCCGCTAATTTCAAGCTTTCCATATTGTAGCACTAATAGTTTTTGTATTTACCCGGAAATGATAACCAAGGAATAAAGCATTCCGGAATACCTTAAAGCTTTCAACCTTTTAATTGATGAATTATGCAGGCTTAAAAATTTATTTTAAATCCAGAGAGCTTTACCAGTAAGAAATAGTAAAATTCCTGAAGTCAAAATAAACTATACGCAATAACAGAGATTAAAAATGCAGCAGTTTATCTAAATTATTCCCAGGATGAAGAGCATGTTTCCATTCCCAGCATTTTACTATTACATTTACTTTTTTGCCGAATACTGGTAAGTCCTTAAATAAAATTACGCATAGCTACTGACTATCGGCAAAGTTATCTCCGGGATGAAAAGTAGAAGCAGGTAATCCGGCTTTATTAAACAAATTGGGTTCCGCGATATTATCCCAGGCAAACCGGACCGCCACCGGATCTTTCACTTCGGGAGCCTGTACAATTATGGTTTTACCTGAAATACGGGCCGAGGCTTTCACAAATTTCTGATCGGATCCGGCAATTTCAAAATCGGTTAGTTCTTTGCCATTTTTCACTACCAACCCAGATTCCGCATGATCAAAAGAAACCCGGATTTTATTGCCTTCTACTTTCATGCTCCTATAAAGCGGTCCGGAATAAACAATATCTTTTTTACCGTAAGTTTTAGCTAAAGCCAGGTTAGCGAGCCTTAAACCAACATCAATTTTGTTGCGCGGGTGAATATCTTCTTTGTTACCAATGTCGCTGATAACTATCATTCCCGTGTTAGGTGTGGTTAACGTTCGCCGCTGGGCTTCGCGTAACATAGCTCCTTCGTGCGGACGGCCATATTTGTAAGGCGCCAGTTGCACATAATAAAACGGAAAATCATTGCTCCATTCTTGTCGCCAGTTCTGGATTAAAGCGGGTAACAATTGGGCATAATTACCAGGGTCGCTCACGTTGGCTTCGCCCTGGTACCACAACGCACCGGCCAGCCGAAAAGGTATCAATGGGGCAATCATGGCATTATACGCTTTACCAGGTCTTACCGGTCCCCAGGGCACCTCTTTCAGCTTAGCAGCCGCATCAACTAAATTTTCACTTTTTGCAATAGCTTGCGGGTTTACCCATACTTCGGCGGGAGTGCCGCCCCAACTACTATTTATTAAACCTACCGGCATGCTTAAGTTCTGATGAATTTGCCGACCGAAAAAGTAACCTACGGCGCTAAAATATGGCATAGTTTGGGGTGTGCATACTACCCACTGGCCATCTACATCTAACTGGGCACCGTCTGCCGACTTACGAGGTACCGTAAAAAACCGGATAGACGGAAAATTAGCTTTTGGTATTTCGGCGGCGCCATTATCAATGCCTGCATTCGTGGTCCATTCCATGTTCGATTGTCCGGAGCAAAGCCACACTTCACCTATCAAAACATCTTCCAGGTTAATGGCATTATGCCCTTTTACCATAATCGTAAATGGGCCGCCCGCTGCCGGGGTTTTAAGTTTTACCTGCCATTGGGCCAGGTTACTGGCTTTTGTTTTAACTGCTTCCTGGTTCCAGCTACTTGTTACCGTAATCTCCTCACTCGGATTACCCCAGCCCCACATGGTAATTTCGGCATTTTGCTGCAATACCATATGGCTGCCAAATATTTTAGGCAGCGAAACCGCCTTTACTGTTTGATTTGAAAGAAGAAATAAAAGGCAGATAGCCCAAAACTGTAGCGCGTTTCTTAACATGAATCGTATTCGAAGTTTAAATGTTTAATACCGTTAAATATAAGGTTGAAATTTATTAATAAAGATTTTGTTTACAGATTTTTGTGGAAATCAGGAATGGTTACCATATTTATTTTACTGATAATTCTTCCGCCTGCGGCACCTTTCCTAAAAGCAGCGAAGAAGATGCGGAAATTATCCTCTCCATTTTAACATTGTTATACTTTGCCGCTGGATGTAAGAAAATTTAAAGGCTCTGATAATAAGTCAACCACACCCAACCCCTCCTTATTTAAGGCGGAGAGCTTTTTTGCAAGTACCATTTATCAAATATTAATTTCCAAACACTGTTCGTGGTGGCTATGCCGCCCCTACCCCAACGAAGGGTAATTTGTACGTTCTCCACCTATCGCGAGCGTCCCCGCTCGTGATGCCTATCGTCCGGCATCTGGCCAGTTGACATTTGTTGCTGATAGCCTTTTAATTCAAGTGTATCGGTTTGCCCGGCCAGAGGCCTACCACATGATTAGACACAAGCGGGGACGCTCGCGGAAGCATTATAAAAATTAAATTTTTTAATTTTTTAAAATTTTGCCCATCTACTATGCAACAAACAACAGTAGCCCGGAGCAAAGAATGACGCTAAACTGTTCGAGCGTTCAGCGAGTTTTTAGCGTCTTGCGTTTTTTTGGTTCTTTTTGTGTCAAGACAAAAAGAACCAGAAGCGAGCAATGAAACAACTTCACTTATAAACCAAAGCATCAACCGCAGCTATGCGAACGAGAATTTTTAAGTTTATCTACCATGTTATAATTTGAAAGACACGGAAGTAAATCCGCGCCATAGTTGTGAAGACGAAAAGAACAAATACCTAAGCAATGAAACAACATCACTAAGAAACGAAAGCAATAGCCGCAGCGATGCAAACAAGAACCAGTTAGTAGAATATTAGGAGTATCAGCCGCAGCTATGCAAATAAATTTCAAAACTTTCTTAGCGTCAAAAAACACCATTTCTAAACCTCTCTACTTTAACCTATCTTATAATTAAAAAAACTAAAAAATTCCGCAACTTACCTGTAATTTACCGGTCACAATCAATACAAAACAGCCTATTACAATCTTAATTTTTAAAATTCTAGTTTCTATGAACAATAATACCCGAAGTAGTTATTTTTCCGGCTTATTCTTAAAAGTAAGCCGTTTATTGGTTTTAATATTGCTCACGAATATGGCAGCTTTTGCTCAAAAAGCTACGGTTATTCCCATTGAAACGCAGCACTTTGGTATGGCGCTGCAGGTAGGTACCGACAAGCGGGTAGGTATTATTCACTTCGGCACCAAATTAAATAATAGCAGCGAATACCAGTATTCCCCTGCCATGTACCACCGCGGCGACGATTATTCCGGCATTTTAAACTCGGCGTACACGCCCAGCGGCTCGCGCAACCTGGTAGAGCCGGCCTTAGAAGTTAGGCACGCCGATGGCAATACTTCGTTGGATTTACAGTACGTGCGCCACAACGTGCAGAAGACCGATAATAACGTTTCTACTACCAGCGTGGTACTCCGCGATCCCGTTTATGGTCTGGAAGTTACTTTACATTACAAAGTATACGCCGCCGAAGACGTGGTGGAGCAATGGTCGGTGATAAAAAACAACGAAAAAGGGAATGTAACCCTTAACAAATACGCCTCGGCTAATTTGTACGTATCGGCTAATAATTACTGGCTGAAACATTACCACGGCGACTGGGCCAAAGAAATGCAAACCGAAGAAGTTCGCCTGACATCGGGCATTAAAGTACTCGACACCAAACTGGGTACGCGCGCCAATTTGTACCAACCGCCTACTTTTATGGTATCTCTGGACCGGCCCGCCACCGAAGACGAAGGCCGCGTACTGTACGGTTCCGTAGAATGGACGGGTAATTTTAGAGTTGATTTGGAAGTGGACCCCTTAAATAATTTGCGTTTAATTGCCGGGATTAACCCGCACGCTTCGGAATATACTTTAAGCAAAGGCCAGGAATTTACTACTCCCCTATTTTTATACACTTACTCCGATAAAGGGAAAGGCGCTGCCAGCCGCAGCCTGCACCGCTGGGCCCGCAAATACCGCATTATGCAGGGCAATGGTTCCCGTCTTACTTTATTGAACAACTGGGAAGCTACTTTCTTTGATTTTGACGAGCCTAAACTGGCCGAACTAATTAAAGATACGAAAAAGCTAGGCGTAGATATGTTCTTGTTAGACGATGGCTGGTTCGCGAACAAATACCCCCGCAACGCCGATAACGCCGGCTTGGGCGATTGGCAGGAAAACGTAAAAAAATTACCGCACGGCATTGGGTATTTAGTAAAAGAAGCTCAGAACAATCAGGTAAAATTTGGTATTTGGGTAGAACCCGAAATGGTAAACCCCAAAAGTGAGCTCTACGAAAAACACCCGGAATGGGTAATTCGGGAACCCAAACGACCTGAGCATTTGTACCGCAACCAATTGGTACTCGATTTAAGTAATCCCAAAGTGCAGGATTTTGTGTTTGGTGTTTTAGATAACATTATGACCAAAAACCCAAACGTGGCTTTCTTTAAATGGGATTGCAACGCGGTTATTTACAACGCGCATTCCGAATATTTAAAAGATAAGCAATCGCATTTGTACGTAGATTACGTGCGGGGCCTGTACAAAGTGCTCGAACGTTTCCGGGCCAAATACCCGGATTTGCCCATGATGCTGTGTTCCGGGGGCGGGGGCCGCGTAGATTACGCTGCCTTAAAATACTTTACCGAGTTTTGGGTAAGCGATAACACCGACCCACTGGAACGTATTTTTATGCAGTACGAATATTCTTACTTTTTCCCGGCCATTGCCCACGACAACCACGTTACCGACTGGGGCAAACAACCCATTAAATTCCGGACCGACGTGGCCATGATAGGAAAACTAGGTTTTGATATTGTAGTAAGCAAACTGGAACCAAACGATTTAAAATTCTGCCAGGATGCGGTAAGCACCTATAAATCGTTGAGCGACGTAATCTGGCACGGCGATTTGTACCGCTTAGCCAGCCCCCGCGAAAACGATTTTGCCTCGGTTATGTACGTAAACGAAGGGCAAAACCGGGCGGTTATGTTTAATTACCTGGTGTCTAATCGCTACGATGCCGGTACTCTATCGCCTGTTAAAATGGGCGGCTTAGACCCTAACAAAAAGTATCAGGTAAAAGAAATTAATTTGTATCCCGGCACCCAATCGTCAATTTCTGGCAACACCTCCTACTCCGGCAATTACCTCATGACGGTCGGCTTCAACCCCAACGTAAATGCCCGCCGTACCAGCGTTATTCTGGAAGTAACCGAAGCCCGTTAGATGTTGGCTTGTTCCGGTTATCGGTTGTTTTTGGCAGGATATATGGAATAAGGAAGTAAAATACAATGCAGATAAACGGAGTAACTCCGTTTATCTGCTAGTTAGCTATGATTTTATGAATAAAGTTTACTTCACCATAACCCTATTAACTTTTTTGGCAGCTATCGCTTCTTGCCAAGACAGGAAGAATATTGTTGTGACTGGAAAAGTTATTGATGAAAAAACAGGAGAACCCATTACCAACGCTGAAGTTGTTGTGCTAGGTTGGTATATGAACAATATAGATGATGCTTCCTTTGCTAAACAGAATTTAACGACAGATAAAAACGGAAACTTTAAAGCCCGTTTTGTGAAGGGGCATCAGATTGACGTAGCTTCAAAAGCCAAAGGCTACCAACCGACTAGAAGTTACAATGAATTAAATAAGAACGAGATTGTAGTTAATCTAAAGTTGGCAAGGCAACGGGATAACCCTACTCTGAAGTCTTTGCTCACGACAGATAATATTTCAGCAGAGCCTGGGAAAGAACCAACTTTTTTGAGAGTTCGGATTTACGGTGACAAAGACGGCAAAGAACTGGATTTTAAAAAAGCAGAGACTTTTGGATATGATTTCAAATCTCAAACTACCCATTCCGACACCACACAATCTGATATTTGGTTCAGAATTATTAAAAAGGAAGAACAGCCAACAACAATAGTAGCAGCACCAAATGGAGGAATTATCCCAATCCTCAATAAGGACGTTAACACTTCCTTGTTGTATGAAAAAACTATAGCACCTACATCGGGATATTTTTCACCTTACCGATTAAAAGGAGATGAAGCCGGATTCTTCGTGCTTTGTAGGGATGGCAAGTCCTACGGCAAAATCATTTTAGAGCAATCTGAAGTTGACCTCAGTTCCCCAGATGGCAAGGGTAGCTTCTACAAAGAGTTCGGCAATAATTTCAGTAGCATTTATCAGACAAACGGGACTAACGATTTATCATACAGCGTATCTGATATTGACCTTGAAGATTTTTTAGTGACTTTAGGTACAGATAGAGCAAAGAAAAAACCATAGCTAACAATGTATAAACGTCACCCTTCGGCCGACGGCCTAGCGCGTCGTTTACACTAGTCCGTCAGACTGTCTAATAACATAATATAATTTGTAACCTCCAGTAGGCTAAGTAACTAAACAATAAAGTACTAGCTCACTTACCTGATGAAGTTTATACAAAGTAGCCCACGCAGTCAAGTTCCTTTTTCCGGTGCCAGCCTGGAGGAGGCCATTTCAGCGGAGAATGAGGTGCGTTACATCGATGCCTTTGTAGACGCACTCCCGCTCCAGAAACTAGGCTTCCGCCTGGCGTTTACCGAGAATGGCCGCCCGGCTTACCATCCAGCCATCTTACTTAAGCTCTTTATCTATGGCTATCTCAATCGCATCCGCTCCTCCCGGTGCCTGGAGAAGGAATGCCACCGCAATATTGAAGTGATGTGGCTGCTGGGCCAACTCACCCCGGACCACAACACGATTGCCAACTTCCGCAAGAATTACCCCAAAGCCATCACCCAGGTCTTTCGGACCACCGTTCAAATGGCCCGTCACTTTCAACTGATCGGGGGACAACTGCTGGCTGGTGACAGCACGAAGCTGCGGGCTCAGAACTCCAAGAAAAATAACTATAACCAAAGCAAGATTGCGCGTCACCTGGCCTACATTGAAAACAAGCTGGCTGGCTTCACCCAAGCCCTTGCCCTAGTAGATAATGCCGCGGAAAGAGAGCAGATCACCCAGGCGATGACCAAGCACTTGCAGCGGCAACAGTATTACCGCCAGTTGGCTCAGCAGCTAAAGAACTCGGGAGAGGAACAGGTGTCCACCTCAGATCCAGAAAGCCGGCAGATGATCATCCGAAATACTATTACCGAAGTAGCTTACAACGTACAGACTACCGTAGACGCCAAGCACTGCCTGCCTATTGACTACCAAGTGACGAACCACAACGACAGTAAGGCGATGGGTAATATGCTGCGCCGGGCCAAGAGTATCGTTGGTCATAGTTCCTTCTCCGCTCTCTTTGACAAGGGGTACCATACGGGCTCAGAACTGGAAATCGCCCAACGGCTGGGTATCCGCACACTGGTAGCCATTCCAGCACCGGCTGCTAGTGCCCCGGACGCCAACTACAACCTAGAGCACTTTGCCTATGACCCTGCCAGAAATGTGTATGTCTGCCCGCAGCAACAGGTGCTTACCACCAACGGTAGCATCTACACTAAAAATCGGGGTTATTCCAACCAGACTAGCTTTTGGCAGTACCGCACCAGGTCCTGTAAAAGTTGTCTCGCCCGTATTCGCTGCACCACGGCTAAAAACGGCAAACTTATCGAACGCAACGTCTACTCCCCCGTTTTTGAAAAGAATCGAGCGAACATTACCGCCAACCCGGAGCTTTACAAGCGGCGACAGGCCATTGTCGAGCATCCTTTCGGCACCCTGAAAAGGCAGTGGGGCTACAGCTACGTACTCTCCAAGAAGGGCATAGCCCGTGCTTCGGCTGATGTGGGACTCATGCTGGTGGCCTACAACCTACGCCGGCTGCTCCACATACTGGGGATGCAGGCCGTTATGGCTTATATCCAAGCACGAGCTGCCTTACTAATCGGCTCCCGTACTAAAGTTAGCGTACAGTTGCAGCGATACATGGAAAATATAACAATAAGTCTAAACTGCTACTTTATATATCTTAAGAATACTATCTTTATGAAACTATCTAGCCGAGGTTATTAGACAAACTGCCGTTAGTGGCAATCAATAAAAAAATGAAAAGGATATTAGTTACAGGTTCTGTAAGTGCCCCATTTTTCGGACAGTGTAGATGAGACTATTCTCATTGTTTTTACTACCACTATTATGAAGTAGGAATGTGGTAAACTGGCTGCGCTGAAGGAGTGTGCTGGGGCGAGTTTTCCATATTCCCACTTCTGCTTTTCAGCAACCACTCGTTTGGGGTCAGATTTCCTAAAGCTTCATGCGGCCTACGGGTATTATATTCTTCTAGCCAATTTTCTGTCAGTTGCCGGACTTCCGCCAGTTCAAAAAACAGATAAGCATCTAATATTTCCCGGCGATAACTGCCGTTAAAGCGTTCGATAAAGCCATTCTGCATGGGTTTACCCGGCTGAATATAATGGATGTTAATTTCTTTTTCTTTACACCAGTTCGTAAAATCAACACTAGTAAACTCCGGGCCATTATCTACCCGGATGGCCGTTGGCTTACCGCGCCAGTCAATCAGCTGCTCCAGAGTGCGAATCACTCTTTTGGCGGTAATTGAAGTTGCTATTTCAATGACCAGTGCTTCCCGGTTACAATCATCTAGCACATTCAAGGTCCGAAACTTATTACCTGATGCTAAGCTATCACTCATAAAATCCATGCTCCAGCTACTGTTAATCTCTACCGGCTGCAGCAATGGTTGCTTTACTCGGGTTGGTAGCCTACGTTTTCCTTTTCTCTTTTTGTTGAACTTTAACAGTTTATAGATCCGGTATACCCGTTTGTGATTCCACGGCTGACCGGCTCTTTTCAGATAAGCTAACAGCTTCCGAAAACCATAAGCTGGATGAGCAGCAGCTAACTCCTGCAAGGCGGTAATCACTTCGGAATCATCTTTACAGCTCTTGTAATAAAATTGAGAACGGGTCAGACCAGTTAAGTGGCAGGCCCTGACAACGGGTAAGTCGTAGTCCGAGATGATTTCTGCAGTCAACTGCTTTTGCTGCCAGAGCCCCAACCTTTTTTTGTGATGACCTCCTTCAGGATAGAGTGATCCAAGCTTAAATCAGCATACATTTTCTTTAATCGGGCATTCTCCTCTTCTAACTCTTTGAGCCGCTTTACATCCGAAGCTTCCATGCCGCCGTATTGGCTCTTCCACCGGTAAAAGGTAGCCCGGCTAACTTCTAATTCCCGGCAAATGTCTTCTGTCTTCCGACCCGACTCATTTTCCTGTAGCGATTTGATAATCTGACTTTCGGTAATCCTTGTCTTTTTCATTTGTCCAGTTTTAAGGTATCCATTTTCTGTCTCCTTTCAAACTGTCCGATTTTTAGGGATACTTACAGTTCTTCAGGGAAGTTGGGGGAAAGAAATTGTTCGGCTCCTAAGAATCAATAGTACATAAAAAATGAAAATCTTGTACTTTAATCGATTTTTTCCATAATATCCTAGATATAAGAAAACTTACAATGAGTATTACTGGTAAGTTACTACCTATAAAATCATTCTATCATTTAAAATAATATTCTGCTAAATATCTATCACCACATCTTTACTATAATGAAAATCCTGAACTTTTATATTGTGCTTGCTTTTGCAATAATCTTTAGTAGTTGTAACGATGATGCTGCTGAGGTGATGCCATCCAAAGCTAAGGAGAATGCACAATCCATTAAAAAATTATTGAGTGATAATCAGAGCACTCTTAAATTTGCTAAAATCTATGAATATAACCCAGCAACAGGAGATTGGAGGTTAGCTGCAGATAGTCAATTATGGGTAGAGAAGGAAACTTTTTTCTATGTAGAGGGCAATTATTTCTTTCTAAATGGTGCATCATCTAAGACCTATCCAATAAATAATACCCCTACCCATCAAATGAGCGGCTACTATTATTTTAATTTAGAGTACCTGGTTGCTTTTGAAATGAGTGGCGATAAGGAGTTTATCTTTTTGTATTTTAAACATTAAAAATAGAGGCTAATAACTGTGGCTACCCACACCTTTACGGTAGCTGCCCCACTCCATAGCCCAGTCCGTTCGCCATCTTAATTCATCCACTTTTTACCAAATGGTAAACGCATCAAAATTTAGCTTGCCTATCTTTTGGCTATGAAAGAATTGATGGAATATATATTACAGTTTGGCAACTTAAATCAACAACAAATTAATCTGGTCGAGAAAAAGGCGACTGAAATACAACTTCAAAAGGGTACGTATTTTTCGTAAGCAGGCAAAATCCCCACCCAAGTCGGTTTCATTGTGGAAGGTGTTATGCGTGGTTGCTATTACAACAACAAAGGCGAAGAAATAACCCGATGCTTTATTAGTGAGAATAGTATAGTAGTGGATTATGTAAATTTTGAGGCCAATACATCCTCCACAGAATATTTACAAGCCAGTACTGACTGTAAGCTTATTGTGTTTTCCAAACCAAATTGGGAAGAACTCTCGCATACCATTGTGGGCTGGGATAATATCAAAAATAAAATGGTGCAAATATGTATGTTCCAAAAATCTAGAAAAGGCCCGGTAATATCGCAAGATGCCACTACCCGTTATTTGGATTTTATAGAAAACTTCCCAACGCTTTCTAACCGCATTCCATTGGCCTACATTGCTTCCTACCTGGGAGTTACGCAACAATCGATGAGTAGAATAAGAAAGAATATCCGTTAAACCGCTTTTTACCAAATGATAAATGATTTCATTTTTTAACGCAGCAATTTTGCTATGTAAAAGTTAAAATTAAAAAAATGAAATCAGCATTAATTACCGGAGCCAACAAAGGCATTGGCCTGGAAACAGCAAAACAACTTTCCAAACAAGGACTGTTCGTCTATTTAGGCAGTCGGGATATAAAAAAAGGAGAAGTAATTGTCCAAGAATTAAAAGATAATGGCTTCTTAAACGTAAAGGCAATTGAAATAGACGTTACCAAGCCGGACACAATTGCATCTGCCAAGATTATTATTCAAAAAGAACAAGGGCATTTAGATGTACTTATAAACAATGCCGGTATTAGTGGAGTTTTGCCGCAAAATGCGCTTGAAACAACCCCAGATCATTATAAAGAGGTTTTTGAAGTTAATTTATACAGCGTTATAAACGTAACCCAAACTTTTATTCCTTTATTAAAAAAATCGCCGGAACCGAGAATTGTAAATGTAAGTACCAGTGTGGGCTCCCTTTCCCTTCAAAGCAATTCGAACTGGCCGGCTTACGACTATGCCAAATATGCGGTATATGCTTCTTCCAAATCGGCCATGAATATGTACACAATTCATTTAGCTTAAGAATTACGGGATACGCCTTTTAAAATAAATGCGGTTTGTCCGGGTTATACCAAAAGAGATTTCACCAATTATATGGGCGGGGAAGTGGAAGAAGCCGGAAAACGCATTATAAAATACGCTTTAATCGACCAAAACGGACCAAACGGAAAATTTTTCAGTGAAGAAACAAATCCGGATACGGGTGAAATACCCTGGTAATAGAAGTAGAAAAATTATAAAGCAAACAACTTGTTATTATGTTATAGGGGCTGAAGTTTAGTACTTCGGCCCTTTCTTATTAAATTAGCTGTTGTGTAAAATTTAGCATTTATGTAATAATTGGCTTAACCACCCAAAGCCTTAAACCGCTAACTTTTAGTATTATGGCTAATTGCAATACTTTTTAGAACATAAACTCTATTAAGTAACCAGACAAATTTTAATTTCATATACCTGCTATCGGAATTTATGCAATAAACTACGAATAATAAATTAGTTAATTCATAAAATTCTAACATCTATTATCTCGATACTAGTGCCACTATACTTATAAGTAACCGGACAGAATTAAGACAATTATTTATAGCAAGTTGCTGATCATTAAAAATTTACTAAACGAACAACGAACAACTACTTACTATACCAAGACAAACAAATTATAAACATGAAGCTGATCACACTCCTCCTTGGTTTATTTATAACAGTATCGGCGTATTCTCAGGAGAAAACCGAAATTAAATTTTTAGAGGGCGAGAGTTGGTGGGTTGGTATTATTGACCAGGGGCATTTAATGCCGCTCACCAACAGTTTTAGTTTTGATATGGTTAAAGCGAACAACACGTATAATCAACTTCAGCCATTGTTTATTTCCAGTAGCGGGCGGTATATTTTTCCGGAAGAACCCGTAAAATTTACAATTAAATCGAACAGCCTGGAAATAGAGGGAGCTAGTAACCTTAAAGTCCAGACTGCCGGCAAATCCCTGCAAACTGCTTACCGGGAGGCAGCCGCCAAATACTTTTCCTTCCACGGCAAATACCCTTATCCGGATTTATTCCAGAAACCGCAGTACAATACGTGGATTGAATTAACCTATAATCAAAACCAAAAAGACGTACTAAAATACGCGCAATCCATGCTCCGAAACGGCATGCCACCCGGAGTAATAATGATTGACGATACTTGGCAGCATGATTACGGCGTTTGGGAGTTCGATGCCAATAAGTTTCCTAACCCCAAAGCCATGTTGGATACCCTGCACAGCCAAGGGTTTAAAGTTATGGTTTGGATATGTCCCTTCGTGAGCCCCGATAGCCGGGAATACCGAGAACTAGCCAAAGATGGAGGATTATTATTAAATAAAGAAGATTCCAAACCCAAGATGGTAGAATGGTGGAATGGCGTTAGCGCCGTTTTGGATTTAAGCCATCCAAACGGAGTTAAATGGTTTAAAGCCAAACTGGATTATCTGCAAAACCAATATGGCGTAGACGGTTTTAAATTTGATGCCGGAGATATCCGTTTTTATGAAAACGGGAAATCGTACGGCAATATTTCGCCGCATCAACAGTGTTTGTTATTTAACCAACTGGCGGTACAATATCCATTAAATGAGTTTCGGGCGGCTTGGAAAGTTGGCGGGGAACCGTTGGCGCAACGCTTAGCCGACAAAGCCCACAATTGGGAAGATTTACAAAAATTAATTCCCCAAATTACCCTGCAAGGCATTATGGGATATCCTTTTGCCTGCCCCGATATGATTGGCGGCGGGGAGTTTGGTTCGTTCCTTAATCTCGCACAAATTGATCAGGACTTGATTGTACGCTCCGCGCAATGCCACGCCTTTATGCCCATGATGCAGTTTTCGGTAAACCCCTTTCGTATTCTGGATGAAAAGCACATTAAGGCGGTTAAAGAGGCTGTTGCGTTGCGCAAAAATTTTGTACCCACCATTATGGCTTTAGTGAAAAATGCTGCCCAAACCGGGGAGCCCGTTGTACGAATGATGGAGTACGAATTTCCGCACCAGGGCTTCGAAAAGATCAAAGATCAGTTTATGTTGGGAGATAGTTATTTAATTGCTCCCGTACTGATAAAGAATGCCACTACGCGTAAAATTGTGCTGCCCAAGGGAAAATGGAAAGACTCCAACGGTAAAATATGGCAAGGCAACAAAACCATAGAATACCCAACTAAACTCGAAACCCTCCCTTATTTTACTCGACTTGATAAGCATTAGAAAATATTAATTGCATGGCATTTTTTAGTAAATGTGGCAGACAAAATAGAATATTCAGCCTGATGTCCATTTAAAGTCACAATAAATTTTAAGTAAATTTCTGTCCTGAAATTTTTTACTTTTAAAAATATTACTCCTTGTTCAATATAGAATTTTGAAAGACGAATCGAAAAAGATAGTTGCAGATTTTACCTTTACCATAGATATTTGGCTAGCCGAGTTAGAGCAATATACTCTTGATCAATTGCTTATAAAACCTTCTCCGGAAAACTGGTCAATGGGGCAGGTTTACGTGCATTTATTAGATGCTACCGCTTTTTTTATGGAACAAGTTAAAGCCTGTCTGATTACGAATAGCCATGCAGCCGAAGAAGCAGCACCCGTGGCAAAACTTATGTTTCAAAATAATAGTTTTCCGGACGCAGTTTTGGAAGGGCCATCTTCCAATGCGCATACTCCGCAACCCGCTAGCAAGGAACAACTAACCCGAGATTTAATTGCTTTAAAATCCGAAATAACGCAACTTGGAATTTTACTCCAGAGCAGTGAGATTACAGGTAAAACTAAACACCCAGGGTTAAAATATTTTAATGCGCAGGAATGGTTACAATTTGCTGAAATCCATTTTCGCCATCATCTAAGACAAAAGCAAAGAATAGATGACTTTTTGAACAGAACGGCTGCATTCTAATTTACTAAATAACGTGAGTTTTATGTAAGCACTAATTTTAACTACCTAAACAACCTATAGCCGTGTTCGCAAGCAAAATTCTATTTTCAGTTCTTGCTGTCCATTTCAGTCATCCTGAAAGGATCTAACCAGTAGGTAGCCGATTTCTTTCAGAATGACGTGCTTAGAGAAGGTTAGCGCTCTATTCTTTTTTAGCTCGAATTCACGTTAAATATTGTTTTTAGCGAACTTTGGGCTCAATGTTATTTTTAAAAATTTATTAGCAATTTTAGATTTGTACTTATTATTCATTAGACCTCTTTCACCTTAACCATTCAGTTTCCCGTGGCAGACAATATAATCGATCTAACAGCAACAATTAAAATTTCTAAAAGCCCCGCAAAGGTATTTGCCTACTTATCTAATTATACCAACGATAGCTTATGGCGTAAAGAAATTAACTGGGTAAAGTTAAATACCGGAACAATTGCAAAAGAAACCGTAATAACCGAAGAATCTTTTTTATCGCGCCGGGTGCCAAATTATGTTTCAACCTTACAGTGCACAGATATTCAAAACAACCGGCTAATTACCAGTGAAACAATCCCCGGCAACCCGTTCTGGGCCAAAAACACCCGGATGGTAGAACCATTACCCAGTAATTTTACGAAAGTAACGTACCAGCTTCAGTTCGACCGAAATATTGTAAAGCATGGCCTAGGCTTTAACTTGCCTAAATTTCTGGTTAATTTTTACACCCGTTCTACCATGAAAAAGTACCTGGCGGTATTGAAGAAAAATTTAGAAAAGTAAAAGTTCATTTCTTGTATCCAAGTTTCTATCGGCTACTATTCCTTTATAAAATCAAAAAAAGTAAACAGGACCGGTTTGGGTACTTTATACTTATTACGTTAGCAGTAAAGTCTTAAGCAATAGAACAACAATAAGTAAAAATATTTTTGTCCTTCAGGAGGAACCTATTCCGCTATGTAGCCAATTAGGTTCCTCCTGAAGGACGGGAAAAATCATCATTCCATAAACCAATATTATCGAAGACTTATTTCTTTTAACAATTTACAATACATAAAAACTTTCTGCTTTAATTTTTTCTGGCACTTTATGGTCGTTTATCATTTGTTTTAGGTTTCGTTCAATGGTGCGGGCAATAGTGGTTACCGGGGTATCGGTGGGTTTATTTTCAAAAGGGTCCTGCAAGTGAATGGCCATTTTCTCAATTAAAAAGAAAGATGCCGCAATAATAACCACCATCGGAATCTCTAAAATCCCAAAAGTATCCAGCAAAGAAAAGGGCAGTAAAAGAATAAATATAAACAGCGAAAAATGGATGTATAAACCATAAGTTACCGGGAATATGGTGTTTTTAATTCGTTCGCACTTACCCATAGAGTCGCACAAGCGCGTGAGCGTATCGTCGAGTTCTACTTGCTGGTATTTATTTACCTGACCTTCCTGCAACAATCTTTTCAGGTCGCGACCATGTAATTGCAGCAGGGCATTTGGTACGTTATCGTGTTTGCTCACAAATTCTAATTCTTCCGGCTCCAGGTATTTATTTAACCGGTTTGTGGGCGATTGATTGCGCAACGACTGACCCAGGCTATAGCACCAGGCAATTTGCCGGTTAATAAACCGGTCCTGAAAATTTTTAACGCTTACCGAAACGTACGGATCGGCCATAAAATAAAGCAGTTGCCGCACCAAAGTCCGGGAGTCGTTTACAATGGCGCCCCAAACAATGCGGGCTTCCCACCAACGGTCGTAAGCCTGATTTGACTTAAATGCTAAAAGTAAGGAGAGCACCGTACCTAATACCATGGGTACGCTCAGCGGAATAGACATACTTATACCATGCAAGTACTTATCCCAGATACCAATTAATGTGGCGTAGATTACCACAAATGTTACCTCGTACTTTACTTTTCCGAAAACGTACGAGATAGGAATATTTTTTTTGAGTAACATAGTTTTATAGATATAAAGGCAATTACCGTGTATAGCCTTTGATTGGGTAGATAAAGGTTAGGCAATAGTTAAGAAGGGCACCCTGGTTTGTTTGGCCACGTCGCTCGAAATTCTTTTTTTATGAAAAAAATTGCTAAATAATTTCTTTTTGCGGCCGGCTACCAGCAGATCTACTTTAAACTCGTCCACAAAAGTGTAAACTCCGCCTCTAAAATCGTTTTCCTGAATTAAATGAACCGAGCAGTTTTTCTCTTTAAGTTCTTTGTTTAAGTATACCTTTTTGAGTACATATTCTAGCTTTAAGATGTCGGTACCCGGTTTAAAAATTACCAGGAATGTTACGTAATAATCTTTACCCGAAGTTAGATTAAGAAGTAATTCATCCACCAGCAAGGTATAAGTATCATCTGTATCCAGAACGTAAGCTATTTTTCGGAAACGGCTGGCTTCGGTATCGTCAGGAATGTACAGCACCGGGCAGGAAACTGCTGTTACCAGGCTACTAAACAACTCTACCCCGTTGGGCACCGAAGATTTAGAATCTTTTACCGGGCACAAAATAAGGTCGATGTTATTATCCTGTACAAAATCTCTAATCTTTACAGTGCTATCGCCGTAAAGAGGTACAACGTCCAATTTACTAATTTCTACGGCGTAAGATTTTCGGATGCGGTCTAGTGCTTTTTGGAAAGGAGTATGAATATTTGCCAGTTTATCTTCTTCCCGCGGTAGCATTATAAGATCCGTTATAGAATCTGGTAGAGGAATAAGTTGCAGTAAAATAATCTGGCACGTTTGGCCTTGCATAACTTCAAGGCCATATTTAATCAGGTTTAATGATTGGGTGGTTAGATCCGTCGGGATTACTATTTTTTTTACAGACATAAATTTTAAGTTTAATGAAACAGTGCAAGTAGTTTTGATGCAAATGTTCAAACCTAAAATTAAGCCCCAATTAAAGACACATTAAAATGTTGTTAAACTGATTTAGTAAATATTAACCTAATTTTTAATGCCATTTTAAGGAATACTTACTAATATTCATTAAACACCCTTTAAATAAACAGTCTATTACCTTAAATCCCTTTTACTTTATACTTTTTATTAGTATTCCGTAATATTTAAAACAAACCAGATTTTGAAATTAAAATAAAATTAAAAACCAGTTGTTTTATAAGCCTGTCAAATTAAAATTTCATTAAAGGATAAATTAAATACATTCATTTTAAAACAGCTAAATTTAATTTTATACCATAAAGAACAGTATTCCTATATTATTAAACTTGCATACAATAAAAAAGGCTCTGGTATTTTCAACCAGAGCCTTTTTTATAAAGAGTGTATATTTGAGTACTTTAAGTCTATTTTAAAATTATACCATCTGAAACGGAGGTCGACATTTTACCAGCGGCATTTTTAGTTTGAGCTTTCACCCATTTAGAACCAGCTCCGCTTGATAATGTCCAGGCTCTGGTAGTTTTTACTGCCTCCCAAGCGGTCCAGTTGCTGTTGGCATTGTCGTAGAAGCGGATGTGGGTGGAGTTTGTAGCGGTAACATTTAGCGTAACCTTAGTAGAAGTGGTACTAGCCGCATTGTTATTTATTACCATTTTTACCGTTGGAGTAGCATTAGGGTCGCTTACAATAGGGTTTTCTAAGTTAATACCATCCATTACGGTAGTAGACATTATGCCTGAGGCATTTTTAACTTGTACTTTCACCCATTTAGAACCAGCCCCGCTCGATAATGTCCAGGCTTTGGTAGCAGCTATCGACTCCCAAGCTGTCCAAGTGCTATTGGCGTTGTCGTAAAAGCGCATCTGAGTGGCATTAAGGGCAGTAATATTTAAGGTAACATTAGTAGTAGTTGTAGTAGCAGCATTATTATTAATTACCATGGCTACACTTGGGTTGGCATTTAAATCGGCAATATTTGGATTTTGCAGGATAATACCATCTGATACTACTTCGGACATTACTCCAACAGTATTTAACACTTGTACTTTTACCCATTTAGAACCGGCTCCGCTCGATAAAGTCCAAGGTTTGATTTCAGTTACTGGTTCCCAATCGGTCCAGTTGCTGTTGGCGTTATCGTAGAAACGCATGTGAGTAGCATTTACTGCTGAAATATTAAGTCTGGCTTGGGTAGAAGAAGTAGAAGCGGAGTCACTGTTAATTACCAGTTTTACGCTTGGGGCACCTGATCCGTAAGCATTAGAGTTTACTACTTTAAAGCTTACACTAGCCGTTGCAACAGCATTTCCGGTGGCATTAGCTCCACTGAAAGAAGTGGCTTTTAAAGTATAGTCGCCAGAGGCAGGTAACCAGTTGTTAAAGTTTCCACCGGCATCTCCGAATAAAGAATAAGGGGCACCTGACTGAATCATTTCCTGGTTTTCGGTACCTGATAAATTAAACTTTACACTGCCTACCGCCGAGGCAGATGTTGCCTCAATATTTAAGTCGTAAGTTGGTAAAGTAGCTAAGTCAAAAGTAGAACCTTCGGTAAGTTTTTGTAAAGGTTGGTCGGTATTGGCGTTAATCAAGGTTAAAGTTAAAGGTTCGTTACTTGTTGGTTTGTCTACAGTGGTAGAGTCAGTGGGAGGAGTAGTTGGAGGAGTTACCGCTCCAGAAGGAACAACATCTTTATAAGTAGCTTTTTCGTTACCAGCCCGTACTTCGTCGATGTAAATTACGCGTTTAGTAACTTTATACCATCTTCTTTTATAGATACCAGTTTTAAAATAAGGGTAATTTTTATCATTATAGCAGTTAGGGCCTTTATAATCTACTACTTTCACGCCGTTTTTCCATACTTCTAACACTCCGTCTGATTGGTGAGAAAAGTTAAAATGGTAAACCATATCTAACCACTTATCTTTTTCTAAAGGACCTAAGTCGAAAACTTTTTTACCGCTTATTGTTGTATTAGTATTGATAGATTTAGTAGCCCAATAGATTACAAAGTTTAAACGACCTTTACTTACTACTAAAGACAAGGGGGGTAGACGTGCCGCCTCACCTGCATCTTCTACGGCATGCCACTGCGAGATAATATCCCAACCTTCAGGGTTATAATCGTTTTCCCAGGCGTTGCTTGGCAAATATAAGCTGTTACCGTACCAGCGATTACTGTTTGTTTCGTAAGGCAACAAAATTTCAGAACGAATCTGGCTGTCGCTGCTTCTCATTTCGAATTTAGCTGCTTTAGAACCGCTGCGAACAAAATCGCTGTTAATAGCAAATCCGAAAGAAGTATAAATTTGTTTGTTAAAATAAGAACTTAAAGTAGGCTCAAATTTAGCTTCCGCTAATAAATTGTTTCTGCCTTCGGAGCTAAAAGCATTGCTTGCAGCAGTTTTTTCGGCGTACGAATAAGATTGCATTTCTTCTAATTCGTCTTTCTGACAAGAAGTAGTTACAATTGTTAAGAAAGAAAGGGCGATTAGTAAAAATTTTTTCATAAAATAATTTTGATTACAATAAGGCATACCTGTAGCAGGATAGTACCGGAACTATTTAAAAAATTTAGATTTTACTTATAAAAGATAGAACAAATTTATAAACTATAATTTTTTATTGATCTTTGTTCTAATGTTATTTTTAAAAAATGTAACAAATTCGATATTTATCTTTGCTGCTATTCTTAATTTCTGATACAAATTTAAGGGACGAATTTTTAACCACAAAATAGCAACTCGAAATATTTATGCTATTTATAGGTATTTCTTTGAAATGTTATATTTATTGAATTAAATCCGGGTAAAATGGCTAAAATTTTGTCATTATAAAGCCCCTAAATAAATTTTTACTATTTTAACAAAACTAATAAAAGCATTAATTTACCAGAACATTTACGCTTATCTTAAATAGTATTTATATTGAATTTATTGGATTTACAGTCTCTAAAGGGCGTTAATTGCAGCAGAAATTTACAGTTTTATGGCAATTCAAATAAGTAAAGCCATGCTATAAGTTGAGAGTAAGAATTTTATACAATAAAAAGTACCATGTTTTCCAAAGAAGCTGTTTAGTATTTGTAATAAGGTCGAAATACGTCGTCATTGGTAGTATCCTCATCACCAATGCTGGATATCTTACCACAATTCTTCTGGTAATATCTATTTAAAGCGCTGTAACTAATAAAATTTAAAAGTCTAAACAGCTTCAAAGTAAAGAGACAAATTAAATTTAAGGTGATAAGTTGGGAAAAGCTTCCCTCCTAAGTTTAGGAAAGATAGAAATGGTTGTTTTCCTATTAAAGCTGCCAGTGAAAATGAATATTTATTGTTGTCCAGGTACATATTTAAATACTCCTGATTAAGTTTTCTATTTAAAGAATAACTTTTAGGACTAACCCTTAAACATTAGAGCTGTTCCGCCTCTTTAAAAAAGTAAAAATTCTGGCTGAGGAGGTGTCCTCACAAACTTATAGGGGCTGGCAACGAACTAATGGATTGCCGAAATTCCTAATAATAAATAAACTTCTAAAAGGCGAAACAGTTTCGATTTTTTAAAAAATAAGAAATAGTAAGTAGTATTGTTTTTTACTACTTACCTGAGCCATTATTTCAAATTACTCTTAAAGAAACTTACCGCTAAACTGGCGGTTTTTGCGTGTACCTGCCCCCTGTTTACCGAATCATCGTCCTTAAAATAAGTAGCATCCGATTTTTTAACTTCTTCAATGGCATCGTTGAGCATTACATAATGCCCTGCTTTACCCGGAAATTCAAAATAGCCTGCTCCCGATAGGAGTTGGTGGTAATGGCGGGCATTGGTTTTTACCGGCGCTATGCTGTCGCTTTGCGCACCAATCAGGTACACGGGCTGCTTTACCAGTTTTACCTGTTGTTTGCCGGTGAACCCGGCTCCTAATGCGGGCGAAATAGCGAAAAAAGCTTTTATGCGCTTGTCTTGCAAGGATGGCACGCGTTTACTGGCGGTTATCAGCGAACTATCATCAAAATAGCGCGCTATGCCGGGAAGTTCGGGTATTTCTGCTTCTTTGTGCCCAACAGTTTTATAAAAAGTAATGAGCGTGTGGTAGTTTAGCTCCGCTCCTGCCAGACACAGAACAGTATAACCGCCTATAGAAAAACCAGCCGCTCCAATTTTTTGCGGGTTAATAATTTTACAAAATTCAATATTCTGCAGCAAGGCGGTTAAAGCAAAACTAATATCTTGTGGCCGTTCCCATGGTTTTAAGAACTCTAATGGAATTTTGTTGTAAAAGGTATTTCCCCAATGATCTACGGCCGCTACAATAAACCCGCTTTGCGCCAGTGCCTGGGCCAGCCACTCTAAGGTAAGCCGCCCCCCACCGGTACCGTGCGAAAGTAGAATTAAGGGATATTTACCCGTAGGCAAGCGGCCATTCCGGACGGTATACTGCCGAATAAATGGAGAAAATACTTTATCGCTTTTTTGTACGCTATCTGTGGTAGGATACCAAACCTCGGTAACTAGTGGACGATTGCGGGTTGGATCGTTTAAGGGCAAGGTTCGCTGGCCTATATAAGTAACCCTATTACTTTGCGCAAAAGTGACACCGTGAAAAAACAACAAGAAAGCGAGAATTAGTAATTTGTTCATAGTTGACGTTTTAAACTACCAAATCAAGAAAATTCTGACCTCCTAAAAATTGACAAATGTCAAAAAATTTACTTTTTTGTTTTTAAGCGGCTCAATGTTTCCTGCGAAATTCCCAGGTAATCGGCTACAATTTTAGAGGGCAGCCGTTTTATTATTTCCGGGTGATTTTGCATTAATATATCGTAGCGGGCTTTGGCATTTAAAGTAATAAAACTTTCTATCCGTTGAATGGAAGCAATATAGTTGCGTTCTAAACTGACGCGGTACATGGTTTCCCAACCGGGCACTTCGCGCAGCAAAATTTGCTGGTCCGGGTAACTAAGCAAAAGCAACTCCGACGGTTCTAAACTCTCCACGGTAGCCACCGACGGCTGATTTAAAATAAAACTGGGAAAGGCCGTACCCATCTGGCCTTCAAACAACAAAAAACGCGTGGACTCGCTTCCATCCTCGCCGGTTAAAAACACCCGCAAACAACCCTTCACTACCAAATACAAATGTTTGGCTATACTACCTTTGGGTACCAGAATTTCGTGGCGCTGAGTAAATTTTAGTTGGAAACAACTGTTCACTAATTGTTCCTGTTCCGGGGTAATTATAATCTTTCCGTCCAGGTATTTCCTTAAAGCTGGATGCATAAGGTAAAGTAGTATTTAGCCAGGCTAAATTCAAACTTTTAATTCTAAAACCGAAACTATGATAGCGACTTAAAAACAGGAATTAGGAAATTACTTAAGAATGCGCATATTCTTGGATATTAGCAACAGGATCCATCCTTTTTATATCATAGAAAAAACAAAGTTTTCAATTTCCGGAATGGTTTTACCAAGCTACCGAATAGAAAAGGCCTTAAACAACTCGTTTAAGGCCTTTTGTTAAGTCGGAGTGGCGGGATTTGAACCCACGACCTCCAGCACCCCATGCTGGCGCGATACCAGGCTACGCTACACCCCGATGGCTGATTGATTTATGACTGGTCAGCAAATCAACAAATATTTTCCGAAAAGATAAAATGCCGGAGCCGGCTTTTTTCTAAAAAATTTACTTAATTCTGTACTAGTCCTGTTCTTCGGTTTGTAACTGCCGTTCGTATAGCGCTTTGTACAAGCCTTCCTCGTCTTCCATAAGTTGCTGGTGCGTACCGTGCTGCACTACTTCGCCGTCGTCGAGTACCAGAATCTGGTCGGCTAGCTTCACCGACGATACCCGGTGCGAAATAATAATGGAGGTTCGATTGTGCATGATGCGTTGCAAATTATTTAAAATTGCGTTTTCGGTTTTAGTATCTACGGCACTCAACGAATCATCTAAAATAAGAATAGCGGGTTCCCGCACCAATGCGCGCGCCATGGAAACCCGTTGCTTTTGCCCTCCCGATAAGGTAATGCCGCGTTCGCCCAACTTAGTCTCAAACTTTTCCGGAAAACGCATTATATTTTCGTAAACATCGGCATCTTTAGCAGCTTGCACCATTTGTTCTTCGGTTATTTTAGCGGAGCCAAAGCCAATATTATTCCGAATACTGTCCGAAAAAAGAAAAACATCTTGCGGCACGTACCCAATTTGGCTGCGCAGCGTAGCAATTTCATAATCCCGAATATCTATCCCGTCAATTTCAATGCGGCCGCTGCTGGTATCGTACAAGCGGCACAACAAGGCCGCTACCGTACTCTTACCCGAACCCGTATTTCCTAAAATAGCCAGCGTTTCGCCGTGCTTAATCCGGAACGATAAATCTTTTAACGCGTGAATACCGGTATCCGGGTAGGTAAAGTTTACGTTTTCAAACCAAATATCACCCGTAATTTTTTCCTTAACATTCTTCCGCGAAATAATATCGGTTTTCGTTTCCAGAAACTCGTTAATGCGGTTTTGGGAGGCGGCGGCACGTTGCACCAGACTGGTGGTCCAACCCAGCGACGTTACCGGCCAGGTGAGCATGTTTACGTAAATTAAAAACTCAGCAATGTTACCAGCGGTAATGCTGCCGTTCATCACTTCTTTACCGCCTACGTATACCGTAATAATAGTACTTAAGCCAATTAAAAATAAAATCAGCGGAAAAAACAAGGAGTTCACAAAGTTCAACTCTAATGATTTATCTTTGTACAAATCGCTGGCACCTGTAAAATTCTTATGTGAATCGTCTTCGCGCACAAACGATTTTAAAACCCGGATACCGGAAAACGCTTCCTGCACAAAGGTGGTAATCCCCGATAAGCTTTTCTGAATTTCGTCGGACTTCCGTTCGATAATCGTATTTACGTAATAAATACTCACCGATAAAATAGGCAAAGGCAGCAAGGTGTAAAAGGTAAGTTTGGCGTTAATGGTAAACATATACGGCACCACCAATAAAAACAGCGCTACCAGGTTAATGCCGTACATAATGGCTGGCCCCAGGTACATACGCACCCGACTCACATCTTCGGAAATGCGCGCCATTAAATCGCCGGTGTTGTTGCGGCGATAAAAGCTAAGCGGTAAAGTTTGGTAATGCGCGTAAATCTCGTTCTTCATGTCGTTCTCAATTAAGCGCGACATTACAATAATGGTTTGGCGCATGTAAAAAGTAAATACCCCTTTGAGTAAAGCCAGCAGAATAATAAGGCCACCGTACAACGTAACATTCCAGGCAAACACTTTATAAATTTCGGCTTGTTTACCCGTGCCTTCAAACAAGTGATATTGATTAATGCCTTCTACAATTAAATTAAAGGCATAGCGCACAATCTGGGCCGGTATAATGCCGAAAATATTAGAGATGATGATAAACAGCGTTCCCAGCAACAGGTGCCATTTATATTTAAACAGGTATTTATTTAAGTATTTAAGTGATTTCACAAATAAATTTAGTTTAAAACATTTACCATTTACCAATTACCATTTATCATTTACCAATTCTACACAGTAAAAATATTATGATTTGGTAAATGGTAAATGGTAATTGGTAAATGATAACTGGTAACTGTAAAAAAAGCTTTAATTTCGCGCCTCCCTTCGGAAACTTACCGTACTAACGAAGATTACAAAGATAAGGTAAGCCGTTGGCATTTCCGTACGCGATTTACCTGTGCAAAGTCTAACTTTTCCGGTAAATTAAACAGAATGTACCGGGGCAGCTATTTTCCGGACCTATTAACTGAATGAGGAACAAAACAATTAAATAAACAGAACAAAATTCAAAGTCTGGATGTTTGACAAACCGGACTACTAAATAAAGATGAGCCAAACTTAATTTCAGAACCTGCTACTAAAAGTAAAAACCAGGGTAGCAGTAACATAAGAATGAACAACAATATTCCAGCAAGGTAGCACGCACTTACTTCTAATTTTAAAAGAAGTAGGAACTGCCTCTCCCCCCCTGTTTTTTAGGGTAGAGGGTTTAACGGGGCTACCGGCCAAGAGTCAAAACCAAAGCAGGGAAGGCTCTAAAGTAAGTCGATAGAATTCTCGACTACAAAAAATAAAATTTACTAAATAATTACTTACCGTTCTTTAACATACTAGAATGCTTAACCGCAGAACATTACGAATCAAGGCGATGCAAGCCATTTACGCCTACATGCAAGCCGAAGGTTCCGATTATCTTTTGGCTCTCGACGAAATCGAGAAAGATTTTGCGCCCGACTTAAACTCGATGGTAGTACAGGACCGGAAAAAATTAGAAGGTCAGAAAAAAATTGCTACCCTCTTATTTAAAGAGTGGTACGAAACCCGCCAGTTCGACACCGAAGAAACCGACAAAGACATTATTGATGCGGTAAACAGCGCTATCCGGTTTTACCAAACTCAACTCAAAAAAGACTTTAAAGTGTATGGTAGCCAGATGGTACAAGCCGTTGAAAAAATATACGACCACTATCTGAGTATCTTGCAAATAACAGATGTGTTGGTACGCTTAATCGAAAACGAAGAAGAGAAAAAAGCCACCCGCTTTACCGAGAAAAAAGAACCCAACTACAAACTATTCCTGCACAACCAGGTAGTTCTAAAACTACTGGCCAACAAATCGTATCAGCAACGCCTTATCCGGCGTAACATTAACTGGGGCTCTGATACTGATCAGATTCGGCAATGGTACAAAAACGTATTAAAGCCCAACGAAACGTTTTTAGCTTATTTAACAAATTCCGAACACACCTACGAAGAAGATCACGAGCTGGTAAAGTTTATCTACAAGGACTTAATTTTTAAAGACGAAACCTTGCAGAAATATTTTGAAGAGCAGGACATGAACTGGGCCGAGAACAAACCAATTGTGAAAAGCCTGGTAAATAAAACCATTAAATCCTTAGAAGAAACCGCTTCCGACGATTTGCCTCTGCTGGATTTATCACCGAATTGGGAAGACGACAAGGTATTTTTTGAGGATTTATATAACCAAACCATTCAGGAAGATGCCACCTACGAAGCATTTATTACCGGACAAATAAAAAACTGGGACGTAGAACGAGTAGCACTGCTGGATAAAATTATTTTGAAAATGGCTCTTTGCGAAATGCATATTTTTAGAAGCATTCCCGTAAAAGTAACTATTAACGAATATATAGAAATATCAAAAATATACAGCACGCCTAAGAGCAAACAGTTTATTAACGGCGTACTGGATAAAATTGCCCAGGAACTCACAGATAAAGGAAATATCCGGAAATCGGGCCGAGGCTTGATTGACAATAAATAAGCCCACAAACCAGTTAGTCTTTTAAAGTTTCGATTTTTAAACGTAAATTGAGGCTTCAAAAGGCTAATCAGAACCTATACTAACTATGAGCAAGAAAGTAACCACAACGCTTTTGGCATTTTTATCCGGGGTAGCAACCGGCGCTGCTTTTGGCGTTTTGTATGCACCGGATAAAGGCCGCGAAACCCGCGATCGTTTAAGCTATCAGCTAGATAAATACCGCGATATGCTAAAGGATTTAACTGACACCTTGCGTGAAGGCCGGGAAACGCCCCAATCGGCTGCCCGTTCCGAAGGTCAGCGCGTAATAAAAGACGCCAAAGACAAAGCCGAAAAATTACTGGGTGACGTAGACCTGCTCATTAACCAGATTAACAGCCGCAAGGAAGTTATATAAATTTTGTTACTAGTTGCTGGTTATTAGTTGTTCGTTCCGAATGAATCTTAAATTATGAACTAATAACCAGCAACCAGCAACTAACAACCATCCAAAACTATGACACAAATTACTTTAATTCCTGGTGACGGCATTGGTCCGGAAATTACCGAGGCGGTAAAAACCATTTTTGCTGCTGCCAACGTGCCGGTTACCTGGGAAGAAGAAAATGCGGGCCAAACTACTTACACCCTTAACGGGCAATTAATACCGGTTTCGTTAATTGCTTCTTTAAATAAAAACCGCATTGCGCTGAAGGGTCCAATTACTACGCCCGTAGGTACTGGTTTTAAAAGCATTAATGTTACCTTGCGGCAGATGTTCGATTTATACCAGAACGTGCGCCCTGCTAAAAGTACTGTTGGCATTGAAACTCCTTTTAAGCACGTTGACCTGGTATTGTTCCGCGAAAATACCGAAGGCTTGTACTCGGGTCTGGAGTTTTACGACGAGCGCCACGGCATTGCCGATGCTATTGCCCGCGTAACCAAAGAAGGTTGCGATAAAATATGCCGGGCAGCTTTTGAGTACGCGCGTAAGCACAATCGTAAAAAAGTAACGGTAGTGCACAAAGCCAATATTTTAAAATTAGCGGGTAGTTTATTTATCAACGCGGCCAAAACCATTGCCCCGGAGTATCCCGAAATTACTTTAGATGATAAAATTATCGACAACATGTGTATGCAACTGGTAAACAAGCCGGAGCAGTTTGATGTAATGGTTACCACTAACCTGTTTGGAGATATTTTATCTGATTTATGCGCGGGTCTTGTGGGCGGTTTAGGTGTGGTTGCCGGGGCAAATATCGGGAAAGATATGGCTATTTTTGAGGCAGTACACGGCTCGGCTCCGGATATTGCCGGCAAAGGTATTGCCAATCCTACGGCTCTTTTACGTTCAGCTGTTATGATGCTGCACCACATTGGCGAACACGAACATGCAGACCGGATTGAGGCCGCTATGGACGAAACTTTCCAGAACCGCGAGGAATGCACCGGCGACCTGGGTGGTAAAGCCAGCACCATGGAATTTGCCCAAAACGTAATTTCGCGTTTAAAATAAACAGACTTTGCCCAACTAACTGCTTTACTAAAGTAACTTATGGGCAGATTTACCAGACGGTACTGGATAGTAGAAATATTGTTTAGAGTGGGTAATAACCAACAATACTTTATACATTTCTTACCAGAAGAAATTAAATAGAAGAACGTAATCGGGTTAAAAAATTTACTTTCTTCAAACAGTATATTAAATTCGCTCCTAATTCTGAAATAGAATTTTCAGAAGCAACTGTTTCTTATATTTAGCTTAAATTGTTTCACCTACAGTGTATTTTATAAAAATGAAAGTAACTAAACTTTATGCTGGCTTATTGGCAGTAGCTTTACTGACCGCCGGCTGCGATAACCTACAAAACAAAACCGAGGGAGAAAATTCCACGGCTTCTGCGGAAACTTCTACTCCTACCGAGGCAACGGTAGCAAATCCGAACCTGACGAATGAAACGGTAATTTCAAACGCGGATGCCCCCGTGATGACTTTCGCGGAAATGGAACATGATTTTGGTGACATTAAACCGGGCACCGTGGTAAAACACACTTTTACATTTAAAAATACCGGCAAAACGCCATTAGTTATTTCTAATGCCTCGTCTACCTGCGGTTGTACCGTACCCGAATGGCCTAAGGAACCGGTAGCTCCTGGAGCCGACGGTAAAATAGATGTGCAGTTCGATAGCCACGGTAAATCGGGTCAGGTATCTAAAACAATTACCATTCAGGCCAATACTCAACCGGCAATGAACCAGATTTCTATTAAAACCAATGTTTTACCCGATCTGGCGGCCAATGGTCCCTTAAGAACCCAATAATCACAGGAGCATGTTGCATATATTATTACAGATTAATACCCCCAGCAATATTTCCAATATAATTTTTATTGGAGCCATTGTGCTCGTATTTTATTTTTTCATGATCCGGCCGCAGCAGAAAAAAGTAAGCGACGCTAAAAAATTCCGGGAGGCGCTTACTAAAGGAATGAACGTGGTAACTATCGGAGGCTTGCACGGGAAGCTCGTGGAAATTAATGATACCACCGTTTGGGTTGAAGTAGATAAAGGGCTACGACTTAAATTTGATAAATCTGCCATTGCGGTAGAATCTACCACGAAAGCGAACGAAAAAGCTTAAATTGCCATTAACACGAGCCAAAAATATCGTCTTATGGTTCTTAAAACCATTTAACGGCCGGGAACAATACTGGCGGGTAGTGCTGCTATGCTTTATGGCAGCCTCTACCTTTTGGCTTTTGAACGCGTTAAATAAAAATTATACGAACATCCGGATAACCTACCCTGTCCGGTTTGAATATGACCAACGGGAGTACATTCCGTTGCGGCCTTTGCCCGAAGAAATTGTGTTGAACGTAAGCGGTAAAGGCTGGAAATTACTGCGCAAATACCTGATGTTGGATGTACAACCGGCTGATATTCCCATGGAAGGCATCATCCGGCAAAAATCCATTTCGGCCAACTTATTTCGTTCTAACGTAGCAAATGCTTTAGACGGATTGCAACTTAATTTTATTGTAACGGATAGTCTTCGCTTTAAATTTGATAAACAGGTAAAGCGAAAGATTCCTTTAGCGATTGATACCCTGCATTTGCCCATTAATCAAAATTATACGCTGGTAAAACCTATTACTATTACGCCCAGCGAAGTTGAATTTGAAGGTCCGGTATCTGTTTTAGATTCTTTACCAAATCCTTTTATACTTTCTGTACCTAAAACTCCCATTAAAGGTCCGTTTAAAAGTTACGTACCTCTGGATTATCCGTATAAAGCTTTGGTAAAAAGCGATATTGTAGAAGCCGAAATTGCTTTTGACGTAAAACCATTGGCCTGGCAAAATCTAATAATGATACCTACCTTGCAAAACAAGCCCAGTGATTCCGTTAGATTACAACCTGCCACCGTTACTATAAAGTACAGTTTTCTTCCGGAACAAGGTGTTCAGATTGATCCTACTCAATTTTCTTTAGTGGCCAATTGCGCGCAGTTAAATCCCAAAGATTCTATGGTTACGGTAGAACTAACGGGTAAACCGGCCAACGTGCACCGAATAGTGTTGCAGCCTAACAAAATAAAAGTTATTCCGGTGGTAAAACTTACCCGCGCTACTAAATAAAATGTTAAAAGTGGGCATAACCGGCGGTATTGGGTCGGGCAAAAGTATAATTTGCCGTTTGTTTGAGTTACTAGGAATTCCGGTTTATGACTCCGATTACCGGGCAAAATGGGTAATGCAACACCACTTAGGCTTGCGCCAGGAATTAATTGATGCTTTTGGTTTGCAGGTTTTTGATGCTACTACAGAGCAATTAAATCGAAAATATTTAGCCCAACTGGTATTTAATAATCCGGAGAAATTAACTTTACTCAACAGCCTGGTTCACCCACGGGTAAAACAGGATTTTACTGATTGGGCTGCTGCGCAAACCAATGCACCCTACCTTATTAAAGAAGCAGCGCTGATGTACGAAACGGAAGCGCACAAACAAGTAGACCAAATGATATTAGTGTTGGCTCCGGCGGCGCTTCGTTTGGCCCGCACGCAAAAACGCGATACGCACCGTACTATTGCCGACGTAGAAGCCATTATGCAAAAACAACTCGATGATTCCGAAAAATCAAAACGGGCGGATTTTGTAGTTTATAATGACGAGCAACAATTGGTTATTCCGCAGGTTTTAGCAATTCACCAACAATTACTAAGCTTGGCAGCAGAAGTTAAAGCCAGCACATTTTAGCATTGTCTTTATAAAATATACCCACAGCTTCAACATTTTTTACTAAAACTATTGTAGTTATGGGTAGAGTTCGCGCAAGCGGTCTCTACCCATTTATGGACAGCCAATCTCCGATTGGCGTAAAGCTAAATTCTAATAATCGCCGAATAGAGATTGACAATCCAAAAAGTACTTAAAGCGCTTTGCTAACTCTAAGTACAACTTCTTATCATTGCAAAATTTTAAGATTATTCCCAACCTTGGGCACGGCAAATACCTAACTCTAAGCCTCTTATTTCCGCTAAACCGCGTAACCGCCCAATAGCCGAATAACCCGGATTAGTAACTTTTGCCAGATCGTCGAGCATTTGGTGGCCATGATCGGGGCGGAAAGGAATAGGATTGGCTACTTGCTGTTGAATAGTAAGAATTTCTTTTACCACCGCATACATATCTACATCGCCGCCTAAATGATCGGCCTCAAAAAAATTGCCGTGTTCGTCTTTAGTCACATTCCGCAAATGCACAAAATGAATCCGTTTACCAATTTGCTTTGCCATATCAGGCAAATTGTTTTTTAAGTTTGCTCCTAAGGAACCGGTACAAAAACATATTCCATTACTCGGACTCGGTACAGATTCCAGAATGTAATTTAAATCATCCAGGGTACTTACCACGCGGGGTAAACCTAATATAGGATAGGGCGGATCGTCGGGGTGAATGGCTAGTTTTATGCCTACTTCTTCGGCTACCGGGGAAATTTCCTGCAGAAAATATTTTAAATTTTCGCGTAAAACATTCCGGTCAATATCTTTATAACGGGCCAGGTTGTCTTGCATTTGTTCCAGCGTTTGCTTTTGTTCGCCCGGAATGCCAAACATTATAATGTACACTAGTTGCTCCAGTTTTTCCTTGGTATATTCCTGAAACCGCTTTTCCGCTTCTCTAACTACATATTCCGGGTAATCCTGCTCGGCATTAGGCCGCTGCAACAAGTGAATATCAAAAATGGCCAGGTCGAACCAATTAAAATATAAAGCTTTGGAGCCATCGGGCATTACCAGGTTCAGGTCGGTGCGGGTCCAGTCGTTTACGGGCATAAAATTGTAGGTCACAATCTTAATGCCGCAGGCTGCTATATTTCGTATCGATTCTTTGTATAAATCAATGTAGTGCTGGTAATCGCCGGAGCGGGTTTTAATACTTTCGTGTACGGTTACACTTTCTACAACATCCCAGGATAAACCAAAGGCTTCTATTTCCTGCTGGCGTTTTTTTATTTCTTCTACGGGCCAAACGGCGCCGTGCGGCACGTGGTGCAAAGCCGTAACAATTCCTTCGGCGCCCGTTTGGCGAATATCTTGCAGCGTTACCGGATCGGCTGGGCCGAACCAACGCCAGGTTTGTCTCATTTTCATAGCGTAGCGAGTAAAGTTTAACTCCCGAAAGTAGCGGAAAGCAATCATTTACCCAAATTAAGATTGGCGTTAAACTGGTTAATTTAATTACTAAATTATTTCAGAAATTCATTCCTGAAGATTTCATCTCCGCCAACCTTTTATGCCTTAATTACTTTTTTATAAGATTCTGTGGTCTGAATGAAAAAACAGTAAATTCCTGGTAAGTAATTTTCATTTTTCTGTTAGACTCAACAGCAACAAATCAAAGAAAGCTGTAATTTTAAATTTGCTTTAGTATTACCTGCCTTGTTTTAGTTAAACTTTAGCCATTATAGATATTTATTTGCTGTCTTTTCCAATTTATGCTTAAGGCAGCTGACGAATGAAGATGAAGCGTATGAAATTTAAAAATTTACCTGCATTCCTGGTTTTCCTGTTCACCGTTTGCTCTAGCTTTCCTGCTCGCGCCGACGATGGATACCGGCTTTGGCAACGCTACGATTTACTAAAAAACCCGCAAAAGCGGCAGCAGTATCAGGAAAATATAACTAGTTTAGTTACGGCAGGCAACTCCCCTACTCTAACCGTTGCCCGCCAGGAATTAGAATTAGCATTATCTGGTTTAACAGGTAAGCCATTCCGAACTTCCACCACTGTAGGCACCGGAGCTTTAATAATTGGTACCCCGCAGAACTCGCCTATTATTAAAAATTTAAATTTAGCAGCCAAACTAAACCCGCTGGGCCCAGATGGATTTTTGATTTTATCTACTACCGTTAATGGAAAAAAGGTTACGGTTATTACGGCCAATTCCGATATCGGCGTTTTATACGGTTCGTTTCAGTTTTTAAAATTACTGCAAACGCAGCAGGATATTAGTAAATTATCTATCAGCAGCGCGCCCAAAATTAAAAACCGGATTTTAAATCACTGGGATAACCTGGACCGCACCGTTGAACGAGGTTACGCGGGTTTTTCTATCTGGGACTGGCATAAACTGCCCGACTACATCGACCAACGCTACCTGGATTATGCCCGGGCAAATGCCTCTATTGGGATTAACGGCACTGTGTTGACGAATGTAAATGCCAACGCTTTAATTTTAACCAAAGATTATTTAGTAAAAGTAAAAGCCCTGGCCGATGCTTTTCGCCCCTACGGATTAAAAGTTTACTTAACAGCTCGGTTTAGTGCTCCCATTGAAATTGGCGGTTTAAAAACGGCCGATCCGCTGGATGCGGAAGTAAAAACCTGGTGGAAAAATAAAGCGGCTGAAATTTACTCGTACGTACCCGATTTTGGCGGTTTTCTGGTAAAAGCTAATTCAGAAGGGCAGCCCGGCCCGCAGAACTACGGTCGTAACCACGCCGATGGTGCCAATATGTTAGCCGATGCCGTAGCCGATAAAGGCGGAATTGTAATGTGGCGTGCCTTTGTGTATGATAATAAAGTACCCGACGACCGGGCCAAACAAGCCTTTACCGAATTTAAACCACTGGACGGAAGCTTTCGGAAGAATGTATTGGTGCAGGTAAAAAATGGCCCGATTGATTTTCAACCCCGCGAGCCGTTTCATCCTTTATTTGGTGCTATGCCTAAAACGCCTTTAATGATGGAATTTCAGATTACCCAGGAATACTTAGGCCAGGCCACCAACCTGGTTTACCAGGCACCGCTTTACAAAGAAACGTTAGAGGCTGACACCTACGTACAGGGCACCGGCTCTACAGTAGCGAAAGTAATAGACGGTAGTTTGCACCAGTATCAACTTACTGGCATTGCCGGTGTAGCTAATATTGGCAACGACCGCAACTGGACCGGACATTTATTCGGTCAAGCCAATTGGTATTGCTTTGGGCGTTTAGCCTGGGATCATACTTTATCTTCGGATAAAATGGCCGATGAATGGTTGCGCATGACGTTCACGAACGAAGAAGCTTTTATTAAACCAGTAAAAGCCATGATGCTGCAGTCGCGGGAAACTTTAGTAAATTACATGACGCCTTTGGGTTTACACCACATTATGGGCTACGACCACCACTATGGTCCCGGTCCCTGGATAAAAGATAAAAAACGCGCCGATTGGACATCGGTGTATTACCATAAAGCCTCACCCGAGGGAATTGGTTTTGATCGGACTTCAACGGGAAGCAACGCGCTTTCGCAATATGCCCCGGCTTTTCAGCAAAAATTTGGCAATCCACAAACCTGCCCCGAAGAATTTCTCCTCTGGTTTCATCACCTAAAATGGGATTATAAAGTTAAATCGGGTCGTAGCTTGTGGGATGAATTATGCCACCGCTACTACAATGGTGCTGCTGAAGTAGGTAAAATGCGGCAAACCTGGCAAAGTACTCAGGCTTATGTAGATGCCGAAAGATTTAACCACGTAAAAATGTTACTGAACATTCAGGAAAAAGAAGCTCGCTGGTGGCGCGATGCGTGCGTACTTTACTTTCAAACGTTCTCTGGTAAGCCTATTCCAGCAGGTTTAGAAAAACCGACGCAAACCCTGGATTATTACCTAAAACAAGATCCCAAATTTGTTCCGGGTATTTAATTTTCAGGTTTGAATTTTGACAATTTACATTGCTAAACCTTAGAATAAAACGTTTAAGGTCTGTATGTCAAATGTTACTTTTTTCCGAAGAGACTTCTTCTTTCCATTAAAATCTGTTTAGAATCTTACTTATTACAACTAATAAAACTTAAAGCATACATAATTTTCTCATTTTACATTACTCATGAAAAACAATAAAATTTGGATTACCACTTGTTTAGCGGCTTTTAGTTTGGGGATGATGCAAAAATCGGAACCTACTTTAAAAGAAGCTTTTAAAAAGGATTTTTACGTAGGGGCGGCCGTGAACAACCCACAAGTTTCTGGCAAGGATTCCAAAGCTCAGGAATTAATAAAAAAACAATTTAACACCATTAGTCCGGAGAATGCACTTAAATGGGGGCCGGTACATCCTAAATTTGATGAATACAATTTTAAGCCCGCCGACGATTACGTAGCTTTTGGCCAGCAGAACAAGATGTTTATTGTGGGCCACACCTTGGTTTGGCACCAGCAAACGCCCGACTGGGTTTTTGAAGACGCAGCCGGTAAACCGGTTACCCGCGAAGTGCTTTTAAAACAGATGGAAAATCATATTTCAACGGTAGTAGGTCGCTACAAAGGTAAAATTAACGGTTGGGATGTAGTAAACGAAGCTATTGCCGACGAAGGTGGTAAGATGCGGCCAACCAAGTGGCTTTCCATTATCGGGGAAGATTTTGCTCAAAAAGCTTTTGAATACGCCCATAAAGCTGACCCACAAGCGGAATTATATTACAACGATTATAGCTTATACCGCCCCGATAAACGCGAAGGCACAATTCGTTTAGTAAAAAGTTTGCAAGCCAAAGGCATAAAAGTAAAAGCAATTGGTATGCAGGGACATTATGGTTTAACGGTACCCACCATTGAGCAAGTAGAAGAAAGTATTGTCGCTTTTTCGAAGTTAGGGGTAGAAGTTAATTTTACCGAATTAGACATTGATGTGCTCCCTAACCCGAGTCGCCGGCAAGGTGCGGATATTGCGGAAACCTTTACCACTGATCAGAAATTTAACGTGTACACCAACGGGCTCCCAGACTCTGTACAGCAAAAATTAACCAAACGCTACGCTGATTTATTTACTTTATTTAGGAAACACCGCGATAAAATTGGCCGGATTACTTTCTGGGGCGTAACCGATTCCAATTCCTGGCTCAACAATTGGCCAATTAGAGGGCGTACCAGTTATCCGCTGCTTTTCGACCGCCAGTATCAGCCTAAACCGGCTTATCACGCTATTCTAAAAACTACCGCTCAGAAAAATTAAGTAAAAAGACACAAGTATCAAGCTAGTAGATGTTAGACTTTTTTAAATTAACTAATTTAATATCAGACACTTATTACTGCAATTTGTAAATCCAGAATAGTAAATTAGTTTTGGTCAGTTCCTTAATTTAATCAAAAAAAATTAAAACTTCAGTTTCATATATTTTCAACTTTTTACGTCATCCTGAAAATATCTAACAATAATTAGTAAATACGGGAGCCTGATTCATACAGAAATATCAGTTAAGCAACAGGTAATTACCAAACTTACTCCTTTACTTTTCTTCTGATTAGATCCTTTCAGGATGACGTTTTAAAATAAAAAAATCTCCATAATTACTTTTATAAAACCGGTAAAATAACCCTGTCGGAAGATTTAAATAACTGCATTAAAGTAGAACCATTAGAATTCCAGTTGAGTAGGTTAAGTGCTTTGATGTAATTAACGTATAGCTTACAAGGCCCTATAAGGCAAACAACGAACAACTACTTATTTTTACTAAAAGCAATTTCCTAATTATGCCGATTAAAGAACCTGTTGTTGTAACGCAGAAAAAGCTGGTTTACCCTATTTCAAAACGGCTTCGTAAATACCTGAAAACTTACGACCGCGAAGCCAAGCTACCTGTGCGGTACGAAGATTTACTGCATAACAGCGAATCGTTTCCGTATTACGATAAGTCGGGTAAAGATACTTTGTGGGAAACGGTATTGTACGAACAAAGCCGGCAACAGGAACTAAGTCAGGGCTTAACCATGAACTACGCCTTGCTTAAAACCGCCGGCGATATTTCGGTAATGGAGCATTTGCGGGTATCGCGCATTGATTATTGCACCTTCGGGAACACTAACCCGTTCCGGATTCAAATAAAAAACCAACTCAACGATAATTACGATTATTTTTACGTAAAGCGCGCCGATGCATCGCGGGTGTACGGCTTAGAATTGGAACATATTTTATCGCCGAGCCGCATTAATTACCGGGTAGACGGCGAAACTATAATTGAGGAACACATTGCGGGTATTCCCGGTGATGTTTTTATTAAAGAACACCTCGACCGGCCCAACACCAACAAAGTACGCATTGCCAAAGAATTTGTAAAATTTAACGAACGCTGCTTTATCCGGCTGCTCGGCGACATGCGTTCGTACAACTACGTAATTGATGTAACTCCCGATTTTGAAGACGAGCAATACCGGGTACGTTCCATTGATTTCGACCAGCAATCGTACGAAGGCCGCCGCCTTAAATACCTGCCCCAGTTTTTTAAAGATAATAACAAAGTGGTAGAATTAGTAATGGAATTGCTTAGTCCGCAAACCGTGCAGCAATACCAAAGCGAAGAACGCACCTTGTTGTACCAACGCTTAAAACTAGCCCGTTATCGTTTAAAAGACTTAATTGACAGTATGCGCACCGACACCTTGTCTACCCCCGACAAAATTGAGCAACTAAAACAGGAATTAGCGCAACACCATCAATCTGAAGATTTTCTAAGGTGTAAAAACATGGGCGATTTAGTACGATTAAACATTAAAACAATTCTTACCCGCGAGCCGCGCATTGTAGCAAATAAAATAAAACGATCGCGCGGGTAAATAAGATATTGCTGGGGTTTTAACTTCTTTGTTTTAATTAAGATACGTAATAAAATAAGCTACTTCTCTCCTTATACCTTCCTTAAGCAACTTTAATAAATAAAATTTCCGCTTTTTATAAATCCTGCTTGCTTATAAGCGCAGTATGCGTTTTTTTCTGCTGTTCTAAAGTGCAATCCACGTAATTTATGATTACTTTTTATCTATCAATTACTTACAACGGGCTAATACTGTACTATGAAAAAATTGCTTACTCTTTTTGGTTGTAATTCTTCAATTTCTCCCCTTCGTCTGAGTTTCATTTTTGTTTTATTTTTTCTCTTAAAGTCCAGTGGGGCAAACGCGCAAAGCAAAGTGACCAAACAATGGGATAAAACTTTTGGCGGCAGCGTGAACGATTATTTTAGTGCTTCAGCCCCCACCTTGGATGGCGGGTATCTACTGGGAGGCTCTTCTTATTCCACCAAAAGCGGAGATAAAAGCGAAGTAAATAAAGGCGATGTTAATTGCAGCTTTGGCCCGTGTTATTATACCTCCGAAGATTTTTGGCTGGTAAAAACCGATGCCAACGGCAAGAAAGTATGGGATAAAACTTTAGGTGGAAGAGGAAGTGATTACTTGAAAGTAATTATTTCTTTACCCGAGGGTGGTTACCTTTTAGGAGGAAGCTCTTATTCGGCTGCCGGTGAGGATAAAAGTGAAAACAGCCGGGGCTACAGCGATTATTGGATTGTAAAAATTGACTTGTACGGAAATAAAATCTGGGATAAAACTTTTGGTGGCAATAACGCCGATGACCTGGAAGCCATAATAGCTACTCCCGATGGTGGTTTTTTACTGGGAGGCACTTCTTTTTCGGGTATGGGCAGCGACAAAAGCGACATTAACCGGGGCGAAAACAGCTCCGATTATTGGATTGTTAAAATAAACCGAAACGGGGATAAAGAATGGGATAAAACCTTTGGCGGCACCCACATGGATAACCTGGCTTCTATAATTGCGACTCCCAATGGTGATTATTTACTCGGTGGTTCTTCTAACTCCCTCGTGAGCGGCGATAAAACGGCTGCCAATAATGCGCAAAACCTCAATACCTATAATTTCTGGGTTATTAAAATGGATAGCCAGGGAAATAAAAAATGGGATTTCACCTATGGCTTTACCAATTTTGATAGCTATTTAACTACTATTCTATTTGAGCCGGTAAGTTCTCAATTTATTCTGGGAGGTTCTACCATCGGAAATTCAACGGGTCAAACTGATTATGATTATCTGGTAGCCAACATTGATGAAAACGGAGTAGAAAACAATATAGTAGCCGTAGGCGGTAAAAAAAACGATTTTCTGAGTACTATTGCTCCTACCCCGGAGGGAAATATTTTAATAGGTGGTACTTCCTTTTCCGGAGCCGGCAAAGATAAAAGCGAAGAAAACAAAGGCTACGAAGATTATTGGCTGGTTTGCTTAAAGGCTAGTAAAAAGATATGGGATATAACTTTGGGTGGCCGCGATTCTGATTTACTCGCAGCCATACTCCCTACCCCGGATGGAGGTTACTTGTTATCCGGCACTTCTAACTCTACCATTAGCGGCAATAAAACCGAAAATAGCCAGGGTAGCCGGGATTATTGGCTGGTAAAGTTAATCGAAGCTTTTCCGCCGGTTACTTCGATAACTGACGTTCGTTTTGGCGGAACCGACCACGACAATTTTACTAATTTTATAAAAACCGGCGATAATGGGTACCTTTTAGGTGGTTATTCCAGGTCCGGCCAAAATGGCGACAAAAGCCAACCGAGCCAGGGAGGTTTCGATTATTGGGTAGTTAAAACCAATGCCGCCGGCCAGGAAATCTGGAACAAACGTTTTGGCGGCACTGGCAACGATTATCTTAACTGTTTTTTACAAACCCCCGATGGCGGCTATTTGCTGGGCGGCAGTTCAGAGTCTGGGGTGGGTGGCGATAAAACCGGCGTGAGCAGGGGCGATCGGGATTTTTGGGTGGTAAAAATTAGCTCTACAGGCGAAAAAGAATGGGACCATACTTATGGCGGTAGTGGTTTCGAAGATTTACGTCAAATACGGCAACTACCTTCCGGAAATTTTGTTTTGGCCGGTTACAGCATTTCTCCGGCCGGCGATGATAAAAGCGAAAACAGCCGTGGCGGCTATGATTTTTGGATTGTTTTATTAAATTCTAACGGCAATAAAATAGCAGATTATCGCTACGGCGGTAATGCCAACGATTACCTGCAAGACGTATTGATTAACCCCGACGGCAGCTTACTATTAGGCGGTACTTCCTTATCCGGGGAAAGCAGCGACAAAACCCAGCCTAGCCAGGGCAGTTCTGATTACTGGATAGTTAAAATAAATGCCGAGGGGCAAATACTTTGGGATAAAAGTTTCGGCAGTTCCAGCGAAGATAATCTTTCTACAATAGCGGCAATAGATAATCATTACCTGTTAGCGGGGTCCAGCAACTCGCCGGAAGGTGGCAACAAAAGCCAAAATAGCCAGGGCGGCAAAGACTTCTGGATTTTAAAAGTAGATAATACTGGTCAAAAAATATGGGATAAAACCTACGGCGGCAATCAAAACGAAGAACTAAGATCGGTAGCTATAGCGGTAGATGGCAGTTTATTGCTCGGTGGCACTTCTTTTTCCAGAGCCAGCGGCGATAAAACGCAGCCTAGCCAGGGCAGCTGCGATTATTGGGCTGTAAAAACAAATAACGCGGGCACTTTGCAATGGAACAAACGGTTTGGTGGCACTGGTAGCGACGAGCTACGTACTTTATGGATGGAAAACGACGGCAGTTATTTATTGGGTGGCCGCTCAAACTCAGACCAAAGTGGTGATCACACCCAAACCAGCCAGGGTCGCACCGATTTTTGGTTGGTAAAAGTACCGGCAACTACTACTCCCCGCATCCCAGCCGAAGCATTTACTTTTTTTTCCACTTCGGAAGTTACTTTACCCGCCGAACCTGATTTGAGAACTTACCCTAATCCTTTTTCGCAACAACTTTCCATTACCTATCAAACCAGCAAATCGCAATTAGTAAATGTCCAAGTCCTTGACAGCCAAGGACGCAGAATAACAACTTTATACCGGGCAATAGCACCTGCCGGTCAGCTTTTAAAATGGCAGTGGCAACCTGGGCCCCATTTACCCAATGGTTTGTACCTGTTACGTCTGCAAACTCCCGAAAAAATCAGTCAACAAAAAATATTATTTTTACGTTAACTAAAATCGTCCAGAATCATAATCGAATAATTATCGGCTGGTAGTAACCTGTTCGGTTACGTTGCTTTTTCAACAAAATCCTTGTTGGTACAATACTATTTCTTATTAATAAATTCTACACTTAAACTGTTCAAGTTCCTTTAATCATTTAAAAGGAAATACTACCTTTTCCGTAAATACTATTTTGTTCCAGAATCCTTCTATTATTCCTGTATTTTCCTTTTCCTAAACAATTATTTAACAAAAATTTAATATTTCAGGTATAAAAATACCTAAGTTTAGGGATACCGCCCTATTCTAATTACTGGTACATTTACCTGTTTTAATATAGAGAATCCACTATTAGAATTTAATAGTGAAAGGATATTCCTATATACTGGCAATTAAACTTTAATATAATTTTATGAACACACGTTTTACATGGCTCACCCTGCTCCCACAACGGCCAGGCAGGTTATCTTACCCATTCCGCTTAGCTATTCTTTTAATTACACTTATTTTTTTTTCTTCCATCTCGTTTGCCCAGAATATTCAATGGGATAAAACTTTAGGGGGAAGTGAAGACGACCGTTTAAGAGTTGTTCAGCAAACCAGCGATGGTGGCTATATTCTTGGGGGCTTTTCAGAATCAAATAAAAGTGGCGATAAATCCCAAAATAATAAGGATGCCGCCGGCGGTATTTACCGAGATTACTGGATTGTGAAACTAAAAGCCGACGGCAGTAAAGAATGGGATAAGACCATTGGCGCAAACCGAAATGACTATTTAATGGCACTTCAACAGACCAGTGATGGCGGTTATATTCTGGGTGGATATAGTTCTTCTACTAAAAGCGGCGATAAATCCGCTGACGGTAAGGGCGAATATGACTACTGGGTAGTAAAATTAAGTGCTAATGGCACGAAAGTTTGGGATAAAACCTATGGCGGCACCGGCGATGATCAACTTTACTCTTTGCAGCAGACCAAAGATGGCGGCTACATTTTAGCCGGGAATTCTGCCTCTGGTATTTCGGGCGATAAAACCGAGGCTTCACGGGATCCAAGCGACCAATATCCTAAAAGCGATTTCTGGGTTTTAAAATTAAAAGCTGATGGTAGTAAAGAATGGGATAAAACGATTGGCGGTTCAGGCGCTGATTTTTTAAAATCTGTAAGGCAAACCAGCGATGGTGGATACATCCTGGGTGGTACCTCTGAGTCAGACATCAGCGGCGATAAAAGTCAGGCGAATAAAGGTAAACTATACTCCTCCGACTTTTGGATGGTAAAATTAAAAGCTGATGGTTCTAAGGATTGGGATAAAACCATTGGAGGATCCGATAATGATGCTTTGGCTGTACTTCGACAAACCAATGATGGGGGTTATATTCTGGGAGGTAATTCTTTTTCAAGTAAATCCGGCGACAAATCAGAAGAGCCAAGAGGTGGCTATGAAGATTACTGGGTAGTAAAAACAGATGCTCAAGGCAACAAGCAGTGGGACAAAACCATTGGTGGAACAGTAACCGATGTTTTAGCAACGTTGGAGCTGACCGATGATGGTGGCTATTTACTCGGCGGAACTTCCCGCTCCGGCATCAGTGGTGATAAAACCGAAAAAAACCGGGGCGATCTTGTGGATGAATGGGGCGAATATGTAGATGATTATTGGGTAGTTAAACTGAAAGCCGATGGTTCCAAAGCCTGGGATAAAACTTTAGGCAGCGAAAGCTACGATATCTTAAGTTCTTTGCAACAAACCAAAGATGGTGGGTATATTATCGCCGGGTCCACTCCAGAAACGGGAGGCAACAAAACCGAGCCGAGCCGGGGCGGGTACGATTACTGGGTAGTAAAACTGGATAACAACGCCAAAAAGAACCAGCAGATTACCTTCGCTCCGCTGCCAGACGTAGATTATGCCACGCAAAAAAACGTTACGTTAAAAGCCACCTCCAGTTCCGGCTTACCGGTTTCTTTTAGTTTACTATCCGGCCCGGCCACCATCCAAAACAACATACTTACGCTTACTGGTCGTCCGGGAACCGTAACGGTACAAGCTTCCCAAGCCGGCAACAATGAATATTACCAGGCAGAAGCGGTTACCCGCAGTTTTCAAGTGAGCGTTCCTTTAAATGCTAATTTCTGGGATATGCGCTACGGCGGCTCTGGTACCGACAACTTAACCACCGCTATTAAAACTATCGATGGCGGTTATTTGGCTGGTGGATACTCTAGCTCCGTTATTTCCGGGGAAAGAAGCCAGGCAGGTCGGGGTCAGAATGATTACTGGATTGTAAAAACTGATAAATACGGCCGTAAACTCTGGGACAAGCGGTACGGTGGATCGGGGAACGATTACCTCAATCGAATCATTCAAACCCGGGATGGCGGCTATTTACTCGGCGGTTCTTCACTCTCCGGAGTAAACGGAGATAAAACCCAGGCTAGTCGCGGCGATCGGGATTATTGGGTAGTAAAAGTAGATGCCCAAGGCAACAAACAATGGGATAAAACTTTTGGTGGCAACGGTTACGATGAGTTACGAAAAATAGTGCAGTTGAGCACGGGCGAATACGTGTTAGGAGGTTACAGCAACTCACCCGTGAGCGGTGATAAAAGCCAGGATACCCAAGGCCGAAATGATTATTGGCTAGTGAAAATTAGTAGCACCGGCACCAAGATATGGGATAAGCGTTACGGGGGCACCGGCGAAGAAACTTTAGGCAGTTTTACCGAAACCCGCGACGGCGGCTTTTTACTGGGCGGCGAATCATTTTCCAGTGCTAACGGAGACAAGTACCAGGCCAGCCGGGGCGGCAGCGACTTCTGGGTAATACGGGTAGATAAAGACGGTAAAAAGCTGTGGGATAAAACCTACGGTGGCAGTAACCAAGATGCTATTTCATCGGTGAGTCGCAGTAACGGAGAAACATTTATTTTATCCGGAACCAGCTCTTCCTCCATTAGCGGGGAGAGAAGCCAGGCCAACAAGGGTAAAAATGATTACTGGGTAGTAAAAATAGATGCGCAAGGCAATAAACTATGGGATAAAGCCTTTGGAGGCAACGACAACGATCAATTAGAAGCTAGCACTACTTTGGCTGACGGAAGTACTATTCTAGCGGGTAGCTCTTGGTCAGAGGTGAGTGGCGACAAAACCAAGGCTGGTCAGGGATCAAATGATTACTGGTTAGTTAAAATAGATGCTTCCGGTGCTAAACAATGGGACAAACGTTATGGGGGCAGCAGCTTCGAAGAAGTTCGGACTGTGTTTCAAACGCAAGATGGCGGCTTGTTAATAGGTGGCCGTTCCGCTTCGGGTGAAAGCGGGGATAAAACCCAGCCCAGCCAAGGCGAAACGGATTTCTGGTTAGTAAAAGTATCACCGGATAGTTTGTCTACTCTGGCTACTATAGCAGCACGAGTTACTAATTCCGTTTCTTCGTCTATTTTAACAAGCGAAAAAGTAAATTTAACTGCCTATCCCAATCCTTCCCAGGATAAAGTAACCATCAAATTTACTTTACCTAATACACAAACTGCTTCGGTAAAAGTATACAATAGCCAGGGCAAAGAAATTACCACTTTGTTTAACGGCCAAGCACAAGCGAATCAAACCTACCAAGTGCAATGGCAGGGTTCCAGCTACAAGGCAAATTTGTATTTTATTCAATTGCAAACACCTACCATACGGCAACAACACAAACTACTCTTAACAAAATAGTAGATTTATCTTTGGCTACCGGAAAAGTTTTCCGGTAGCCAAATTTTTTTATTCGGGTTCCTTTCTCTACCATTCAAATTTTACCAAGCTTATGAAAATACTTTTAAAAAACATCGTTTGGCTTCACAAAAAGCCTGGTAAGTTTACTTTCCAGCACTTTTTAAAGTTTTCTTTACTATTAGCCATAGGCTTTCCATTCTTGGCTTCTGCCCAGAATGTTCAGTGGAATAAAACCATAGGAGCCGATTTAAATGATTATTTCACAACCGCCACGCAAACCAGTGATGGTGGCTATATTCTGGGAGGCACTTCTGGATCCGGAAAGAATGGCGATAAGTCCCAGCCGAAAAATGGCCAAAGCGATTTTTGGATTGTTAAGCTAAATGCCGATGGCTCCAAAGCCTGGGATAAAACGATTGGCAGTGCAGCCAACGACCGGTTAGATGCTTTACAGCAGACTAGTGATGGTGGTTATATTTTATTAGGTTACTCTGTAGGCGGTGCGTCCGGCGATAAAACCGGCACGAAAGAAAACTGGGTGGTAAAACTCAAACCAGATGGCACTATTGCCTGGGATAAAACTTTTGGGGTACAGAAAGGCGGTAGCTCTCTAACTGAACTGCAACAAACTAGTGATGGAGGCTATATTTTGGGAGGAAGCGCCTTTGGGTTTGGCGGTGATAAAACTGAAGCTGGCCTTTTTGGCGATTTTTGGCTAGTTAAATTAAACGCCGATGGCTCTAAAGCTTGGGATAAAACCATTGTCGGAAATAGTAATGATAATTTAACTACCCTTCAGCAAACCAAAGATGGCGGCTTTATAGTAGGTGGCAATTCGGACTCTGGAAAAGGCCGGGACAAATCGGAAGATCAAAAAAATGATGGAAACTTAAGTGATTTTTGGATGGTAAAACTGAACCCAGACCGGACTATAGCCTGGGATAAAACCATTGGCGTAGAAGCAGATGATCTCTTAAGCACCATCCGGCAAACCCCGGATGGGAGCTATATTGTAGGCGGTTATGCCGATGCTGGCCTAGGTGAATTTAAATCAGAAAAAAGCAAAGGTGGTTTTGATTACTGGGTAATTAAATTAAACAACAAAGGTACTCAGGAGTGGAACAAGACCATTGGCGGAAGCAATAGCGATCAATTACATGCTTTGCAACCTACCAGCGATGGGGGTTACCTGCTAGGTGGTGGCTCTCGCTCCAACAATAGCGGCGATAAAACGCAAGATAACCAGGGCATTTTTGATTACTGGGTAGTAAAATTAAACGCTAATGGTTCAAAAGCCTGGGATCTCACTTTAGGAGGGAACGCCGAAGATGCTTTAGAAAATGTTATACAAACAAAGGATAACGGTTATCTTATAGGTGGTTATTCTAAATCTCCTATCTCCGGAACTAAAACAGAAGCAAGTAAAGGCGGTTATGATTATTGGGTAGTAAAATTAGATAATGATACCAAAGCTAAACAAACCATTTCTTTTGCCGCTTTGCCGGAAGTAAATTTTGCAACTCAAAAAACACTTAGTCTAAAAGCTACTGCCAGTTCTGGTTTACCCGTTACCTTTCGGGTTGTTTCCGGTCCGGCTACGGTTAAAGGCAACACGGTAACGTTTAAGGGTGGAAGTGGCACGGTTACCATGGAGGCCTTACAAACTGGTAACGCCAAGTATTACGCCGCTCCCGCCGTTACTCAAACTTTTGTGGTACAGGTTCCGCCCGTAACCCGGCTTTGGAATAAATCTTTTGGCGGCATTCGTACCGAATACCAAAGCCAGGGAAATGAATGTGATAAAATTTTTGGTACCTCTTCTCTTACAGCTATGGTTCGCTCTTCAGATGGGGGTTATTTGCTGGGAGGCACTTCCGATTCTAAAAAAGGGAATGACAAAAGCGACGACCACCTGGGTTCTATTTTAGAGGAACAATGCTTTTCTGATCAGCAACCTATAACTGATTATTGGATTGTAAAAACCAATGCCAATGGCGAAAAACTTTGGGATAAAACCTTTGGTGGCAACGACCGGGATGAACTAAAAGCAATTTTGGCCACCCCCGACGGAGGTTACTTACTAGGAGGTTCTTCTAAATCAAACGGGAATGGTAATAAAACACAAGCCAGCCGAGGATATGAAGATTACTGGATAGTTAAAATATCTGCAAACGGCAATAAAATCTGGGATAAAACCTTTGGCGGTCACCTAGGCGATGTGCTTACCACTTTAATCGCCACTCCCGATGGAAATTATTTACTAGGAGGCACGTCGATCTCCGGCAAATCCGGTGATAAAACCGAAGCAGGTATTGGTGGTCAGGAATTTTGGATTGTAAAAATAGATGGGGATGGTAACAAGATTTGGGACAAAGCTTATGATAACGAAGGCAACGACCTCAGTACTTTACAGTCAATAGTTCCTTCTTCGGATGGCGGCTTCTTATTAGGAGGCACAACTTCAATAGATAAAGGCAATTACTGGGTTGTAAAAATTAATAGTCAGGGACTAAAACTTTGGAATAAATCTTTTGGCGGCGATGCATATGATAATCTATCGGCTTTGGCGAATACTACAGATGGCGGTTACCTTTTAGGCGGTTATTCCAATTCAGGTAAAAGTGGAGATAAGAGTGAGGCAAGCCGGGGCGGTAATGATTTCTGGGTGGTTAAAATAGATGAAGCCGGAAAAAAGGTTTGGGATGAAACTATTGGCGGAAATGGTTCTGACTTGCTCTCTGCTTTAATAAAAACGCCCGATGGAGGTTTCCTGCTCGGTGGTACTACCAACTCTGGCGTGAGTGGCGAAAAAAGTGAAGAAAAGCGAGGCTTAGGTGATTATTGGGTGATAAAGATAGACTTCAACGGTGTAATAAGTTGGGATAGAACCTTGGGGGGTACCAATAACAATGAACAATTAAGTTCACTCTTAGTAACTTCAGATGGCAACTTCCTAGTGGGAGGCTCTTCTTACTCCGAAAATAATGGCGATAAAAGCCAACCTCTTAAAGGAATAAAGGATTTTTGGGTTATCAAGTTAAAAGAAGAAAAGAATGCACCGGCTTTAGCTTGGGACATGCGTTTTGGCGGTTCAGGCACCGATAACTTAACCGATGTTATTAAAACCTCCGATGGCGGCTACTTAGCTGGCGGTTACTCTGATTCCAAGGTGAGCGGCGATAAATCACAAAACAGTAAGGGCAAAAACGATTATTGGATTGTAAAAACTGATAAAAATGGTAAAAAACTCTGGGATAAAAGCTTCGGAGGCTCCGATCAGGACTACCTAAACCGGGTTATTCAAACGCAAGATGGGGGCTACTTACTGGCGGGTTCTTCTTTATCGGGTAAAAGTGGCGACAAGAGCCAACCTAGTCAGGGCGATCGTGACTTCTGGATCGTTAAAACTGATGCTTTGGGCAACAAACAATGGGATAAAACCTACGGCGGCAGTGACTTCGATCAATTTGTAAAAATTATCCAACTCTCTACCGGCGAATTCGTGCTTGGTGGCACTACCAAATCTCCGGTAAACGGCGATGTAAGCCAGAATAGTCCGGGTTTAAAAGATTACTGGTTAGTCAAAATCAGTTCAACCGGTACTAAAATCTGGGACAAACGCTACGGAGGCAACGGCGATGATCAATTAGGAAGTTTTACTGAAACCAAAGAAGGTGGCTTTTTACTGGCTGGTTCGTCTTATTCCGGAGCCAAAGGGGATAAAAGTCAAACCAGTAACGGCTTAACCGATTACTGGGTAGTAAAACTGGATAAAGAAGGGAATAAAATCTGGGATAAAACCTTTGGTAGCCGTCGGGACGATGTACCGGCATCCGTAGCCCGGAGTGGATCAGACTTCTATATTGCCGGTACCAATACCACCTACTATAATCCCGAACAAAGCCCCGAAGGTTTTTCGGATAAAGATTACTGGTTAGTAAAAATAGATACAAACGGCAACTTATTGTGGGAAAAAACCTTTGGCGGCAAGCAAACCGATGTTCTCCAGGCCAGCACAAGTTTACCAGATGGGGGTATTGTGTTAGGAGGAAGTTCTTATTCAGAAGTAAGTGGTAGTAAGTCGCAACCCAGTCAGGGATCTTATGATTACTGGATTGTTCGAGTAGACGCCAATGGCAATAAGGTGTACGATAAAACAGTTGGCGGTAGTGAGAGGGATGAACTGCGAACTATTTTCTCCACTTCTGATGGAGGTTTAATGTTGGCAGGTTGGTCGGCTTCCCAAGTGAGTGGAGATGTTACCCAACCCAACCAGGGTAGCAGTGATTACTGGCTAGTAAAACTAGCCCCGGCCCCGGATACTTCCTCAATGCTAACAACCCGGGAAGCCACAGTTACGGAAGCACCAGTAGCCTTCACTAACAATTTAACCGCTTACCCCAATCCTTTCCAAGGGAAAGTAAATGTGAAGTTCAGCTTACCCCAAACTCAGGCAGCCACAGTAAAAATCTTTGATGGCCAAGGTAAAGAAGTAAGTACTTTGTTTCAAGGCGAAGTGAAAGCTATCCAAACTTACCAACTAGAATGGCAGGCCGGTAACAAACCCGCAGGTTTGTATTTTATTCAATTGCAAACCCCTACTCTACGGCAACAACACAAACTGCTTTTAACGAAATAGAATTATGGTAATTGCCCAATATAAACTTGGGCAATTACTCCCAGGTAAGTAAACCCATTCATTTTCATTTAATTGCATGAAAAAACATTTAAAATTTTCACTTCTGCCTTACCCAAATGTATTCTTTACCTGCAGGTGGCGCTTCCTATTTATTTTTTTCTTTTTAAACCTAGGTTTCTCTTTTCTAACTTCGGCTCAAAAAATAGAATGGGATAGATCTTTGGGCGGTAATGCCATTGATCAATTATACTCGTTGCAGCAAACCCAGGATGGCGGTTATATCTTAGGAGGATTATCGGCTTCCGGACCCAACGGCGATAAAACCCAGCCAAACAAAGGAGTCAGAGATTATTGGATAGTAAAGCTAAGAGCAAATGGCAGCAAAGAATGGGACAAATCATTCGGCGGTAACCAGGATGAAATTTTACAGTTTGTTCAACAAACCACAGATGGGGGCTACATTTTAGGTGGCCATTCTAAGTCAGGGATCAGTGGCGACAAAACTGAAGGCGCTTTTGGTAATTATGATTTTTGGGTAATAAAAGTAGATGCTCAGGGAAACAAACAATGGGATAAAACCTACGGCGGAGATAAAGACGAACGATTAGTTGAACTGCAGCAAACCCAGGATGGTGGCTATATTTTAGGTGGTCATTCCAGTTCCGGAGTAAGCGGAAGTAAAACAGAACCCTCCCGAGGGGGCACGGATTACTGGGTAGTAAAATTACAGGCCGATGGTACCAAAGTTTGGGATAAAACGATTGGCAGTAAAAGCAGCGAAAATTTACAGGCTATCCTGCAAACCCGCGATGGTGGTTACCTTTTAGGCGGCTCCTCTAGCGGGGTTATAAGCGGCGATAAAACGGAAGAACGACATGATAGATATTCCGATTACTGGGTAGTAAAATTAAATGCAGGCGGCCAAAAAATTTGGGATAAAACTATTGGCGGCAACCTTAGTGATTACTTATTTTCTCTTCTGCAATTACCAGATGGCGGGTATCTTTTGGGTGGCCATTCCAGCTCCGATAAAAGCCATGAAAAAACCGAAGACCACAAAGGCTTTTCTGATTATTGGATCGTAAAGTTAAACCCCGATGGAAGTAAAGGATGGGATAAAACTGTCGGCGGAAAACATATTGACGAGTTGGCCTCCATGAAGCTTACCAAAGACGGAGGTATCCTTTTAGGAGGAACATCTAGATCTGGTATTGGGGCAGATAAATCCGAACCCAATCACGGCTCTTATGATTGGGACTTTTGGGTTGCCAAAGTTAGCGCGAACGGTCAAAAAGTTTTATGGGACAAAACAATAGGCAGCGAGGGAGATGATTATTTAACAGATTTGCAACAAACGCAGGACAGCGGTTATGTATTGGGCGGCAGATCACCTTCCAGGAAAACGGGTGATAAATCCGAAGAAGGTAAAGGTTCTACTGATTATTGGGTAGTGAAGCTGGATAATTCCATTAAACTTAAAAACCAGATTACCTTTGAGCCTATTCTAAACAAAGAAGTCGGCGATCCGGCCTTTCCCCTGGTCGCGAAAGCTACCTCCGGCTTACCCGTCACCTTTGAAGTATTATCCGGTCCCGCCATTATCAAGAATAATAAACTAACCATAAAAGGAGCCGGTTGGGTACGGTTGGTCGCTACTCAGGAAGGCAACACCGAGTATGAACGGGTAGTAGATACCACCCAAAGCTTTTTAGTAACCCTTACCGGTAAACAATGGCAAAAAAACTATGGCGGTAACAAAACCGATATGTTGAGTACTATGCTTCCTACGCCCGATGGCGGCTACATTATAGGAGGTACTTCTAACTCCGATGCTAGTGCCGATAAAAGCCAGAACTCAAAAGGAAACACCGATTTTTGGGTTGCAAAGATAAATGCCTCCGGTCAAAAAGTATGGGACAAAACCTACGGCGGCAACCAAGCCGATCAGCTTACTGCTTTGGTGGCTACCCCCGACGGGAATTACTTACTCGGTGGTACTTCTGCTTCTAACTCATCCGGCGATAAAAGTCAGGCAAGCAATGGTCTGGAAGATTATTGGTTAGTTAAAATAGGCGCTAATGGTACAAAACTCTGGGACAAAACTTTTGGCGGAAGCCAGTCTGATTGGCTAGCCACAATGGTTACCAGCCTGGATGGCGGCTATTTACTGGGCGGAACATCGGCATCGGATAAAAGTGGAGATAAAAGCCAGCCATCCTGGGATACTAACCAAGAGCCCAGCAGCCGCCGGGATTATTGGCTATTGAAACTAGATGCTAACGGCAATAAAATATGGGATAAAACTTACGGCGGCGATAAATTTGATAAGCTTACGGCCATTACCCTTAACCCCAAAGGTGGTTATTTAGTAGGCGGTTATTCCTCTTCGGGCATAAGCGGGGATAAAACGCAGCCCCCCCGTGGCCTGGCAGATTACTGGGTACTCCGGATTGATGAACAAGGTAAAAAAGTATGGGATAATACCTACGGCGGAGTAATTAGTTATTATAACGGAAAAGGTTACTATGAAGCGGGTGCTTCCCTCCTGAGCAGTATAGTGCCCACTCCTGATGGCGGCTTTTTACTGGGAGGTTCTTCCAGCGCTACCACCGGGGGAGAAAAAACTAGTCAAACGGCCGGCATGCATGATGAAATATATGATTACTGGGTCGTTAAAATTAATAACAGCGGCAAAAAAGTTTGGGATAAAAGTTACGGCGGATTAGTAGTTTATCCCGGACAAATTGGAGTGGGCGAATTCTGGACGTATACCGGAACTTCCAATTTAAGTACCATTATTCCATTGCCCGAAGGCGGATATTTACTGGCGGGTACTTCTAACGGCGATACCGGCCGGAATAAAAGCGAAGACAACCGCAGTAACATTAGTAAAATAGAAGACGAAAGACAAAAAGAAGGCTTTACCGAGGTAAAAACTTCGGTATGGAACGATTACTGGCTGGTAAAAATAGATGAGCAAGGCCAATTTATAGTAGACCGCACCATTGGGGGTCAACGCAACGATATGCTGGCATCTGCTATCCGAACCTCCGGAGGCAATATTCTTTTGGGCGGCACCACTTATTCGGACATTGGAGCCGATAAAAATACGGGGAACGTGGGTGATGCCGACTTCTGGGTAGTACAGGTACAACCAGATAAAACACCCGAGCCCTTAGCCGCTGCCTGGGACAATCTGTTTGGTAGTTACCGCAACGAAGGCTTAACCGATGTTATTAAAACTGCCGACGGCGGCTACTTAACTGCCGGCTTTTCCGACTCATACCCTGGCGGCGATAAAACCCAAAATAATTTAGGTAAATACGATTACTGGATTGTAAAAACTGACCGGAATGGCAAAAAACTCTGGGATAAAACCTACGGAGGTTCAGATGATGATTTCCTTAACCGAGTTATTCAAACGGCTGATGGGGGTTATTTATTAGCGGGTAGTTCTCTCTCAGGCAAGGCAGGCGATAAATCGGAGGCCTCCCTGGGTAAGCGCGATTTTTGGCTCATAAAAGTGGATGCTACCGGCACGAAACAATGGGATAAAACCTTCGGCGGTTCCGGCGACGATGAACTCAAAAAAGTAATTCAACTATCTACCGGAGAGTATATAGTAGCAGGCCACAGCAACTCCCCTATTAGCGCGGATAAAACGCAGAGCAGTCAGGGTGGTACCGATTACTGGTTAATGAAAATCAGCAGTACGGGTAGTAAAATTTGGGATAAACGTTACGGTGGCAACAAGGAAGAAGCACTAGGCAGCTTCACGCAAACCCCCGAGGGTGGCTTTTTACTCGTAGGTACTTCCTTATCTAATACCAGCGGCGACAAAAGTGAACCCAGCCAGGGCAGCAGCGACTATTGGGCCGTAAAAACGGATCAGAATGGCAACTTACTCTGGGAGAAAACTTTTGGAGGCAGCGCCACAGACGAAGCAAATTCGATTGTTCGTAACGGGAATGAGTACTATATTTCGGGTACCAGTTCTTCCAACTCTAGTGGCGAGAAAAGCGGAAATAACCAAGGCGGAAAAGATTATTGGTTAATTAAAATAGATACCAACGGTACCAAGCTTTGGGACAGAACTTTTGGCGGCAGCCAGGACGATGAACTGCGGGCCAGCACCCGTTTAGCGAATGGCCATATTGTTTTAGGCGGCACTTCCTTCTCCGAAGTAAGTGGCACCAAAACCCAGACTAGTCGGGGCAACAGCGATTTCTGGATCGTAGAAGTAGATGCCGAGGGTAACCCCATGTACGATAAACGCTTTGGTGGCAGCGGTACCGAAGAACTCCGTACCATTTTCCAAACTTCCGATGGTGGTTTATTGCTGGGTGGCCGTTCCGACTCAAACGTTAGTGGTGAGCATAGCCAAACCAGTTGGGGCCGTAGTGATTACTGGTTGGTGAAAGTAGCTCCGGAAAGTATAACCTCGAGCGCCGCCGTTGTTGCTCGTCAGGCATTTGCACCGGAAGTAACTCCGCAGATTAGTTTGTTAAACGCTTTTCCTAACCCAGTCCGGGAAAAAGTAACGGTTCAGTTTAGCTTGCCACAAACTCAGGCAGTTAGCGTAAAAATTTACGACAGCCAAGGGCAGGAGGTAAAAACTTTGTTCCAGGGAGAAGCGCAGGCAAACCAAACTTACCAGCTGGAATGGCAAGCTGGCAATAAACCGGCCGGCCTGTATTTCTTGCAGTTACAAACCCCAACCAAGCAGCAACAGCAAAAACTACTTTTAACCAAGTAAGTGCAAAAGCCTTCCCCGTAGCATTTAAAACTGTTTCGGAGAAGGCTAAATATTAAATTTTATTTCTTCCAGTAACTATAAAACTTTAAAGCTTAAATAATGGTGGTTTTTTATTCTTTCTGGCGGCACTGGCACACACGCAATTTAATACGCGATTTTAGTATTACCTTTCTCATTTTTCTTAGTTTTTCCTTTTCCACCCCGGCTCAAAACATACAATGGGATAAAACCATTGGTGGGGATCAAATGGACTATTTGTATTCCGTTCAGCAAACTAAAGATGGCGGTTACATTTTGGGCGGGAGTTCTGAATCGGGTATCAGCGGAGATAAAACGCAAAGCCGGAAAAGCAAAACCTCCGGTGCCGATTATTGGGTAGTAAAATTAAATGCGGATGGCAGCAAATCCTGGGATAAAACCTTTGGTGGAACCAAAGACGATCAATTAATTGCCGTACAACCTACCCCTGATGGCGGTTACCTATTGGGCGGCTACTCTACTTCTGAAAATAACGGTAATAAATCCGCCCCCAGCAAAGGAGGTGCAGATTATTGGATTGTAAAAATAGATGCTCAAGGCAATAAAGTTTGGGATAAATCTTACGGCGGCAATGCGGGTGAAATTTTAACTTTAATCCAGCCAACTAAAGAAGGCGGGTATATTCTAGGCGGTTCTTCCACTTCCGGTATTAACGGCGATAAAACCGAATCTTCCCGGGGAGGCGCAGATTTTTGGTTTTTAAAGATAGATACCTACGGCAATAAGCTCTGGGATAAAACCATAGGTTCAAGAGCTATAGATCATCTAAGCGCCTTTTACCAGACCAGCGATGGGGGCTTTATTTTAGGGGGCTCACCTTCGGCCGACATTGGAGGAGAAAAGTCAGAGAACAGCAAAGGCTATAATGATTTCTGGGTAGTAAAATTAAACGCCGATGGCAGCAAAGCCTGGGACAAAACCATTGGCGGCGAAGGAAATGAAATACTATACGCTATTCTACAAACCTTAGACGGCGGTTATATCCTGGGCGGTTGGTCTAATTCTGAACCTGCCGGTGATAAAACAGCCTCAAAGAAAGGTGATTCTGATTATTGGGTAGTAAAACTCAATGCCAAGGGTACGATCCAGTGGGATAAAACGTACGGCGGCAAAGGGGTAGATGAATTAAAAACGATGCAACCCACCCGCGATGGCGGCTTCATTTTAGCCGGCGATTCTAAATCAGATAAAAGCATCGATAAATCCGAAGATAACCGCGACCCTACTTTCGACGATTATGGGGAGCATAGCACCGATTTCTGGCTGGTAAAAATTAAAGCAGACGGCACCGAATTATGGGACAAAACATTAGGAACAAGCGAATTTGATTTATTAACCTCCTTACAACAAACCTCTAATGGGGGTTATATTCTGGGAGGGTATTCCTCGTCGGGTATTAGCGGCGACAAAACTGAAGTTAGTAGAGGCGGTAGTGATTACTGGGTATTAAAATTAGATAACCACGAGAAACAAACTCAAAAAATCTTCTTCGATTCTATTCCGGATATTAATTATGTACAGCAAAAAACTTTATCCTTAAAAGCTACTGCTACCTCCGGTTTGCCCGTCAGCTTTAGTGTGGTTCAAGGACCAGCGACGGTTAAGGGCAATACCTTAACATTTACCGGCCAAGGCGGTTTAGTAATTGTAAAAGCTACCCAGGCAGGCAATGCTGATTTTTACCCAGCCACTGAAGTGAACCATAGCTTTATGCTGAATAATAGTCAAACCTGGAGCGTGCGCTTCGGCAGTTCAGATGGGGATCCCCTAACATCGGTTATCAAAACCTCTGATGGTGGCTATCTGGCTGGCGGGTATTCTTTATCGGGCAAAAATGGGGATAAAACCCAAAATAGCCAGGGCAGCGCCGATTACTGGATTGTGAAAACAAACCGTTACGGTAAAAAACTTTGGGATAAGCGTTTTGGCGGTACCGGTCCGGATTATCTGAGCCGCGTTATTCAAACCTTAGATGGCGGCTATTTATTGGCAGGTTCTTCTTTATCAGGCAAAAATGGCGATAAAACCCAAACTAGCCAACACGGCCACGATTATTGGATTATAAAAATAGATGCAGCCGGCAATAAACAATGGGACAAGCGTTATGGAGGAACGGGTGCCGATAGATTAATAAAAGTGGTTCAGCTTAAAACCGGCGAATACATGTTAGGTGGCTACAGTAACTCTCCGGCCAGCGGCGATAAAAGTCAAAATAGTTGGGGCGAAAATGATTTCTGGCTGGTAAAAATCAGGGCTACCGGTACTAAAATCTGGGATAAACGGTACGGTGGCTCCCAAGACGAAACTTTAGGTAGCTTCACCGAAACCCGCGACGGAGGATTTTTACTGGGCGGCGATTCTTTTTCAGAAATAAGCGGCGATAAAACGCAAGCCAATCGTGGTTCCAATGACTTTTGGGTAGTACGGGTAGACAAAGACGGTAATAAACTTTGGGATAAAACCTTTGGCGGCAAAGGCGGCGAGAAAGCTATTACCGTTGGGCGCAGCCACGGCGAGAACTTTTTTATTGCCGGTTCCAGTACCTCTGGCAAGAGCAACGATAAATCCCAGGATTTACGAGGAAATATAGGTGCATCGGATTTCTGGATCGTAAAAATAGATGCCAAGGGTAATAAAATTTGGGATAAAGGCTTTGGCGGAGATAATATCGACTTTCTGGAAGCCGGTACTTATACCTTCGAGGGAAGCTACGTAATAGCAGGTACCTCCTACTCCGGAGCCACTGCTGATAAAAGCGAGGAAAATCGCGGCCGCAGTGACTACTGGGTGGTAAAAATAGATGCTAACGGGAATAAACAATGGGATAAAACATTTGGCGGAATGAGGGAAGAAGAAGTAAGTACCGTATTTCAAACAACCGATGGCGGCCTGCTGGTCGGAGGTCATTCCGATTCGGAGATAAGCGGTGATGTTACTCAACCGGAACAAGGCCGCAGTGATTATTGGCTTCTAAAAATTTCACTAGATAGTTTAAATACTGCAGATAACTTAGCCAGCCGAACCACAATGCAGGAGTTACCAACTACCTCTCCCGTAAAGGTACTCCAGTTTTACCCGAATCCTTTCCACAGCAAAGTAACTGTTCAGTTCACCTTGCCGCAAACGCAACCAGTTACGGTAAAAATCTATGATAGTCAGGGCCGGGAAGTAAAAAATTTGTTTCAGGACGAAGTGCAGGCGAACCAAACGTATCAGTTAAAATGGGAATCCGACAATAATCCGGCAGGATTATATTACCTGCAACTGCAAACGCCAACAACGATGATCCAATCCAAGTTACTATTAACCAAATAAGCTTGTTATACTCCCTTAGAAAGTACTTAGCCAAAAAGTAAATTATTTCAGCCAGGTACCTTTACTTAAATTAATGGAAAGGGCAGGCAAGAGATATCCTACTAATAGAGGTAAAGGAAAAGTCAAATTCTACTTTAAAAATACATAGCCATCTAAAAAGTAAATTTTTCAAATTAAATATCTTCGGGCGAGATCAAAATTCTCTTAATCCAGTAGGATTTAGTAACAAAAAATTAATAGTAAGCATACTAAAATACCTAATTATGGGTATTGTGCTCCAAAGCCAATATAGGTACATTTACCTGAGTGCGGTAATTAAAAGTCTCTTTCTAAAACACAGTTTTATCCTATTTAAAAGTTACTCTTACCGCATTTGCATATTCTGGTTTTAAGTGTAAAAAAATGTTCGCCTAATCAGAATTTACTAAATCTTTTTATTAACCTGTTAAGACTTATGAAAAAAGCTTACTCCTATCTTTTCCCATATTCTCATGCTGGTTTATTTACTTCTAATTATTTATCTAAAATTTTAGTAATCCTGGGAATGGGGCTTTCTTTTACATCGTCCGCTCAAAAAATTAAATGGGATAAAACCATTGGGGGAGAAAGTAGTGATTTCCTCACCTCTATTCAAAATACTCCGGATAGCGGTTTCGTTTTAGGAGGTACTTCCTCCTCCGGTAAAAGTGGAGAAAAGACTCAAGACAATAATAAAGATCAATATGGTCTGAATACCAACGATTACTGGATTGTAAAATTAAATACCAACGGCACTAAACAGTGGGATAAAACTTTTGGCGGAAATGTGGACGATAACTTGAGTATAGTGATGCCCACTAAAGATGGCGGCTACATTTTAGGTGGTTCTTCCTCCTCTGGAAAAAGTGGCGATAAAACCGAAGCCAATAAAGGCGAGACTGACTTTTGGGTAATAAAAGTAAATGCCGATGGAACAAAAGTGTGGGACAAAACCATTGGCGGCAACAAATCAGATAATTTAACCACCATTGTACAATCTACCGATGGAGGTTATCTTTTAGGAGGCACTTCCAAATCGGGTAAAATCGGCAATAAAACAGAAATTAATAAAGGCAGCACTGATTATTGGGTTGTTAAACTACAACCAGACGGAACCAAAGAATGGGATAGAACCATTGGCGGTAAAGGAGAAGACGGTTTAGCCTCCCTGCAACTGACTAGCGACGGTGGTTACATTCTGGGAGGATCTTCTTTTTCACCCATTTCATTTGATAAAACAGAAGCTAGCCAAGGCGTAATCGATTTCTGGATAGTAAAATTAAGATCGGATGGCAGCAAAGAGTGGGACAAAACCATTGGTGGCAATAACATAGATTATTTAGAAACTTTAAGGCAAACCAACGACGGTGGCTATATTTTAGGAGGATTTTCTGAATCGGATATAACCGGAAGTAAAACGGAAGCTTCTAAGGGCAGCACCGATTATTGGGTTGTAAAATTAAGGTCGGATGGTAGTAAAGAGTGGGATAAAACCATAGGAGGGGATTGGTTAGATTATCTTTATTCAATTGAACTAACCCCAGATGGAGGTTATATTTTGGGAGGGAATTCATCATCGAACATGAGCGGGGATAAGTCGGAAGACACTGATGTTTATTACAGCGATTTCTGGATTGTAAAACTACGGGCCGATGGCACCAAACAATGGGATAAAACTTTTGGCACGCCAGAAGATGATTATTTTGCCACTATCCAGCAAACCAATGACGGGAACTACATTTTAGGCGGTTCTAATTACGCCGACATTAGCGAAGATAAAACCGAGCCTAGTAGAGGGGGTTTTGATTACTGGGTAATAAAATTAGAGGATAAAGTATACAATGCCACTGCCTGGAACCAGCGCTACGGCGGCACCGATTTTGATAATTTCACGACCGCTATCCAAACAACAGATGGGGGTTATCTGGCCGGTGGCTATTCGGCTTCGAACAGTGGCTTTTCTAAAAGCCAAAACAGCCAGGGTAAAAACGATTTCTGGCTCGTAAAAACAGACCAATACGGCGAGAAAATCTGGGACAAAACCTATGGCGGCTCCGAAGACGATTTCCTGAATCGGGTTATTCAAACGCAAGATGGAGGGTATTTATTAACGGGCTCTTCTTTTTCCGGAAAAAGCGGCTACAAAACCCAACCCAGCCGCGGCAACCGGGATTTTTGGATTGTTAAAATTAGTGCGCAAGGCACGAAGCAATGGGATAAACGCTACGGCGGCTCCGGCTCCGATGAACTCTTAAAAGTTATTCAACTCGCTACGGGCGAATACATTTTAGCCGGAAACAGTAACTCCTCGGCAGGTGGCGATAAGTCCCAGAACAGCCAGGGTGGTTCAGATTACTGGCTCGTAAAAATTAGCAGCAAGGGAGAGAAACTCTGGGATAAACGTTACGGTGGCAGCTTAGGCGAAGACCTGGCTAGTATTATCATTACCCGCGACAAAGGGTTTTTATTAGTAGGTAGTTCTTTATCGGGTTTTAACGGCGACAAAGGAGAAATTAGTCGGGGAAATAAAGATTACTGGATTGTTAAAACTGACGAAAAAGGCATTGTACAATGGAATAAAACTTTTGGCGGCAGCGCCAACGACCAAGCGGCTACCGTGGGGCGTTTTCAGGGAGATATTTACTTTATTGCCGGCACCAGTGCTTCGGGTAAGAGCGGTGATAAATCGCAAGCTAACCAGGGCGGCACCGATTATTGGGTAATTAAATTTGATCTTTTAGGTAATAAAATCTGGGATAAAACTTTTGGGGGGCAGCAAAACGACGAGCTCCGGGCCGGTACCTTTACCAAAGAAGGTAATTACGTTCTGGCGGGCAGTTCGTTCTCCGGCGCTAGTGGGGATAAAACCCAAAGCAATCAAGGAGGCAGCGATTACTGGCTGCTCACCTTAGACCAGGACGGGAATAAAATCTGGGACAAACGATTTGGCGGTAGCCGCACCGATGAACTCCGCAGTGTTATTCAAACCATAGATGGCGGCTTTTTACTAGGCGGCCGCTCCGATTCGGGCGAAACCGGCGACAAGAGCCAACCCGCCATTGGCTTTAGCGGTCCAGATTTCTGGCTCGTAAAAATACCGCCCGTTACTTCTACTTCCTCTCCTACTTTGGTGAGCCGCTCTGCTACTGCTTTACCATCCGTACAAACCAATGTAAATTACTTAACAGCTTATCCCAATCCTTTTACAGATAAAGTAACCATCAACTTTACCTTACCCGAAACCCAAGCAGTAACAGTAAAAATCTACAATAGCCAAGGGCAGGAAGTAAAAACTTTGTTCCAGGGAAAGGCAAAAGCTAGGCAGACTTACCAACTAGAATGGCAAGCCGGTAATAAACCAGCGGGTTTGTATTTTATGGGATTGCAAACCCCAACTACCCGTCAGGATTTGAAGCTGCTATTAGCAAATTAAGATTATAGCACTCCTAGTCAAACAATAAGATAAACAGGCAAATACCCTTAAGTGATTTAATACTTTTTGCATTTGATATTAAAACGGATAATATGACATTTAACCTGAACTCCCCTCCTACTTTTAATTTCTTTTATCACCAATTAGTAGCAATTAAATCCGGAAAATATAAGATTGGGTTATTGCTATTTTTTTGTTTGGCTTTGCCCTATTTAAGCTTTTCTCAAAAAGTTCTCTGGGATAAAACGCTGGGGGGCGATAAAGACGATTTGTTAACCGCCACGCAAATAACGTCTGACGGAGGCTATATTCTCGGTGGTACCTCCAACTCTGGTAAAACCAGCGACAAAACGGAGGAAAGTAAAGGCAGCACCGACTACTGGGTAATAAAAGTAAATTCTAATGGTAGCATAGCTTGGGATAAAACTTTTGGCGGAACCGGCGAAGAAGTTTTAACCGCCTTGCAGCAAACCAAAGATGGCGGGTATATTTTAGCTGGTTACTCTAATTCAACCGCCGGTAAAGATAAAACCGAAAATAGTAGAGGGGCCCAGGATTTCTGGATCCTAAAACTAAACAAAAACGGAAGCAAGGCCTGGGATAAAACTTACGGTGGTAACCGAAACGATCAACTAAGCTCTCTGCAGCAAACCAACGATGGTGGTTATATTTTGGGAGGATATTCTAAATCCGATAAAAGCGGGGAAAAAAGCGAATCTAGTAAAAGTACCTATCCACTTACGCTAAACGACTTTTGGATAATTAAAATTAATGCGAAGGGTACTATCTTATGGGAGAAAACCCTGGGTGGCAATGGAGAAGACAAACTGGCTACTGTTCAGCAGACAACTGATGGAGGCTATGTTTTAGGAGGATTCTCTAGTTCCCATAAATCAGGCGACAAATCTGGAGGAAATAAAGGGGGCAGAGATTACTGGATCGTAAAATTAAATGCCAATGGTAAGAAAGTTTGGGACAAAACCATTGGCGGGAATGATTTTGATAATTTAAGTTCATTGCAACAAACAACCGACCAGGGTTATATTCTGGCCGGCACTTCCAGTTCCGACAAAGGTGGCGATAAATCAGAGCCTGGGAGAGATAGTATTTTAAACGATTACTGGGTAGTAAAACTAGATGCAGATGGTAGTAAAGTTTGGGATAAAACGATTGGGGGTAATTTACAGGACTTTTTAAATTCTGTTCAGCAAACCCCCGATGGTGGTTATTTGCTTGGCGGTTCCTCTGCTTCCAGGATAAGCGGCGAAAAATCCGAAGACCGGAGAGGGGAAATGAGTGGCACCTATGATTATTGGCTCGTAAAATTAAACTTAAATGGCGCCTTATTGTACGAAAAAACGATTGGCAGCACCCAACTAGATGAATTAACTGATGTGCTACAAACCAGCGATGGCAACTATTTCTTAAGTGGCACTTCCAACTCCCGAAAAGGCGGTGAGAAATCTGAAAAAAGTAAAGGCGGTAAAGATTTTTGGTTGGTAAAACTGGAAAATAACTTCCGCCGCATTCAAACCATTGATTTTGAACCTATTCTTTTAACCAAAGAAGTGGGCGATCAGGCATTTACGCTTCTGGCAAAAGCCAGTTCCGGGTTGCCAATTACTTTTGAAGTTTTATCTGGTTCGGCCACACTTAAAGATAATTTAATTAAAGTAACCGCACCGGGCATTGTTCGCGTGCAGGCAACGCTGAATACGCGCCTGCCGACACCACTCAAAGCATTGTGGTTACCCTTACAGGTAAGCAATGGCAAATAACTTACGGTGGCAGCAAAGGCGATACGCTGCAATCTATGGTAAATACGCCCGATGGTGGTTATTTACTGGCTGGAACCTCTGCTTCGCCGGTTAGTGGCGATAAAAGTGATACTGGCAAAGGCAATACCGACTTCTGGGTAGTAAAAATGAATGCTACCGGTCAGAAAGTTTGGGATAAGACCTACGGGGGCTCCAACCCAGACCGACTTTCAAGCCTTATTGCTGTTCCAGGAGAGGGGTATATATTAGGTGGTTCTTCCAGCTCGAATAAATCAGGCGATAAGTCCCAAAATAGTAAAGGAGGCGCTGATTATTGGTTAGTTAAAATAGATGAGAACGGCAACAAAGTTTGGGATAAAAGTTTCGGAGGCAATGCGAATGATCGGTTAGCGGTATTATTGGCTAGCCCAGAAGGTGGCTTTCTGGTAGGCGGAACTTCGGCTTCCGATAAAAGCGGGGATAAAAGTCAGGCTTCCCGGGATAATTACACAGAAGCTTACTTTCGGGGCGATTATTGGGTTATAAAGTTAGATGCTAACGGAAATAAGGAATGGGATAAAACCTATGGGGGACAGGTCCGGGATAATCTGACTGCTATGATCCTTAAGCCTGGAGGAGGCTACGTGCTGGGTGGTAGTTCTAGCTCAGGTATTTCCGGCGATAAAACGCAATCCATTCGTGGATTAAGAGATTACTGGATTATTCAAATAACGGAGCAAGGTAATAAAGTCTGGGATAAAACGTACGGGGGTATTTCCGGATATGGTACCGGCGATAGTTTTTTTGAAGCAGGCTCTTCTCACTTAAGATCTATACTAGCTACACCCGATGGCGGCTACTTGCTGGCGGGCTCTTCCAGTGCCTTTAAAGGAGAAGAAAAAAGCTCAGATAGCCCAGTTTTTTACGCGGACATAGCAGATTATTGGTTAGTAAAGATCGACCAAAATGGTAAAAAGCTTTGGGATAAAACCTACGGAGGCGCTAGTAACTCAAACGTGGGCGAAACAAAACATGACTTATCTTCTCAAACCGGAGATTCTCAGCTAAAAACAATAATTCAATTACAGGGGGGTGGATATTTATTGGCCGGAACATCAAATGCTGATAACGGCCGGGATAAAACAGAGAATAACCGCAGCGATATTCCAGTAGACCAGGGAAAAAGAGATTATGACCCCAACTTAGAAATTACAGTATGGAACGATTACTGGCTGGTTAAAATAGATGAAAAAGGCCAGGTAGTAGAAGATCGTACTATTGGCGGTACCCGGAATGATCTACTGGCTGCGGTCCTGCCAACAAAAGAGGGCAACTTATTAGTGGGAGGAACTTCTTTTTCAGGCATTGGGGCAGATAAAACTACAATCAGTAAAGGAGAAGCAGATTATTGGATTTTAAAGGTAAGTACCAATAGAACAGAAGAACCACCTTTTAGCGCCTGGGATGCTAACTTTGGTTGGCTTAAAGATGATGATTTAACGGATGTAATTAAAACAAGTGATGGTGGCTATCTAAGTGGGGGTATCTCTCAAAATTACTCCAATGGTCAAGCGGGTAAAAACTATTGGATATTTAAAACGGATAAAAACGGAAGACCCATCTGGAATAAAGTTTATGGCGGCACTGCTGATGATTACCTGAATCGAATTATCCAAACGCAAGATGGCGGCTACTTGCTGGCTGGCTCTTCCCTCTCTAATGCAGGGGTAGATAAGAGTGAGAACAGCCGGGGTGATCGCGATTATTGGATAATTAAAATGGATGCGCAAGGTAATAAACAATGGGATAAAACTTTAGGCGGCTCGGGCTACGATGAACTTAAAAAAGTAATTCAACTAGCTTCCGGCGAATATATTTTAGCCGGCAGCAGCAACTCCCCCATCAGCAACGATAAAACCCAAGGCAGACAGGGCGGCACCGATTACTGGTTAGTAAAAATTAGTACTACTGGTAACAAAATTTGGGACAAGCGTTATGGTGGCTCTTTAGACGAAACATTAGGCAGTTTTACCTTAACCCCGGAGGGTGGTTTTTTACTGGCCGGTACTTCTTTATCCGGCAACGGCGGCGACAAAAGCGAACCTAGTCGCGGTAACCGCGATTACTGGGTAGTAAAAACAGATAAAGACGGCAACCTGCTCTGGGAAAAAACTTACGGCGGCAGCGGAGCAGATGAAGCCTACTCTATTGCTCGAAATGGGATTGAGTATTTTATTTCGGGTACGAGTACATCCGGTAAGAATGGCGAGAAAAGCCAGGTTAGCCAAGGGGGTAAAGATTACTGGTTAATAAAAATAGATAGCCAGGGTAACAAACTCTGGGATAAAACTTTTGGCGGCAACCAGGATGATGAACTCCAGGCTAGCACCCGCTTAAACAGTGGCCATATAGTTTTGGGAGGTAGTTCTTACTCCAGTATTAGCGGTACAAAAACCCAGGCTAGCCGGGGTAAGAGTGATTTTTGGATCGTAGAAGTAGATGCCAATGGCAAACAGATGTACGATAAACGTTTCGGGGGCAAGGGCAAAGAAGAACTTCGCACCGTTTTCCAAACTTCTGATGGTGGTTTATTGCTAGGTGGCCGTTCCGACTCGAACATTAATGGGGAGCATAGTTACCTTAATAAAGGTGGAAATGATTACTGGCTGGTGAAACTGGCCCCGGAAACCACTTCTTCAATTGCTACCCGAGAAGTTACTCCGATAGAAGAACTTGTTACTATAACTAATTCATTAACTGCTTACCCTAATCCTTTCCAGGGCAAAGTAACTGTGAAGTTTAGCTTACCGCAAACCCAAGTCACAACGGTAAAGATCTTTGATAGCCAGGGCCGGGAAGTAATTACTTTGTTCCAGGAAGAGGCAAAAGCCAGGCAGACTTACCAACTTGAATGGCAAGCAGGCATTAAACCAGCGGGTTTGTATTTTATTCAATTGCAAACCCCTACCCTACAGGAACAACAAAAATTACTATTTAGTAAATAATTTTATAACCAAACAGCTTTTCTTCTCCAATAAGTAAATACTGCAATTACTATTTGCTTTTTGGAGAAGAATTTTGCTTGCATGCCGTGCTAATCCTAAACTTCAGACTTATTATTAATTAAGTAAATCCTGAGTCAGGACTATTTATTGAAACATTCTTAGCTGATTGAGGCTCTTATTTAGCAGAACCTTTTGCATGGTTTTTGGCGGTGTCTCCTTCCCAGTATTTCAAATGAGCCTCCCTAATGGTTCGCTTACTTAAAGGTTTAGGGGTAAATTCTTGTACTCCCAATTTTCGGAAGGCTTCTTGTTCCTCAGGCTTGGTATGCACGGCTAGTAGTAAAAAAACTATTTCCAGACTTTTTATTATTCCATTTTTATTTAAAGCTTCCATTAATTCCAGACCATCCATTACGGGCATGTGATGATCCAAAATAACCAAGCCGGGGCAATAGTGGTTTTCCGTAAAACAATTTTCTAAAATATAATCTAAAGCTAGTTTGCCGTCCGTGAGTACTTTTACTTCTTCGGCTATTTGTAAACTTTTTAATAATCTTTCGTTTAAATAATTATTAGTAGGATCATCATCTACCAGCAAAATTTTCTTTAATTTTTCCATTTAATCGAATTAGATTTTAGTAAGCCTACTTGTAAAAAGAATAAATCGGTACAGTTACGTTCAATTTTAGTAATCTATTTGCTTTATATATCTAAAAACTACCTAGTAGTACTGGCTTATACGTAATTCTTTTTATTAAAGTCTTTTTAAAATAAACCGTAAACGCAGCTTCTTTTCTCACTTTGCTGTTTGCCTCCATCTTACCTGAATAATTTAGAATTATTTAATCAATGCTACTTAATACCTGAGCTTTCTAATTCATCAAATAATTCTAAATACCTGAAGTCTGTCTTCTAATTACTAGATAGTTCCATCAACACTTCTTCCTAATTTCTTTAAAATAAATATTGCTATATAACAAAATACCTAATTTTAGGTATTGTACGAACTTCAGAAAACCTTTAATTTAACCTGATTTTACTCTAGTATCCCACAAATACTAACACGCATTCTACTTGGTGCTATTTCTCAGGCCTTATTTAGCTAAATTAGAATTTAATGAAAACACGTTTACCTTTTTTCCGCGGGTTGTCTTGGCAACCTCTTCTTTTTAATGGCCAGCGTTTAGCCGCACTCATATTGGTTTTTTTTGGCATCTCCCATTATTCCCCAGCCCAATCTAAAGTATGGGAAAAAGTTTTGGGTGGAACTGGCAGAAATGAATTAAAATCGGTGCAATCTACCCGCGATGGCGGTTATATTCTGGGAGGTACATCCGGGTCGGGTTTTACTTTATCTCAACCAGAAACAGCAACAATAAAAATTTACGACGGCCAAGGCAATGAAGTAGCTACTTTGTTCCAGGGCGAAACTGAAGCCGACCGTAATTATGAAGTAGAATGGAAAGCTGGCAACAAACCCGCCAATTTATATTTTATACAACTGCAAACGGCCACCAAATGGCAACAGTACAAACTGCTTTTAAGTAAATAATGCCACAATTCCATGTATCGGAAATAACTGTTCCGGTACATGGAATTTATACAAGAATTTTCTTCTAATTATTTTAACTTTTACTACTCTTATGAGAATACTTTTACACCACTTCTACTTGCTATTTCGGGTACGAACAAAGACTTATTGGAAGCAACGCTATAGTCTTTTTATTTTATTGGCTTTTCCCGTAGCTGCATCGGCTCAAAACATTCAATGGGACAAAACCCTTGGCGGAAATTTAAAAGAGAATTTAAGCATAACCTTGCCAACTGAGGATGGAGGCTTTATTTTAGGAGGAAGTTCAAATACGCGCAAAAACGGCGACAAATCGCAAATTAACCGAGGACCAGCCAACACCTTTGATATTTGGTTAGTAAAGTTAAACCCTAATGGCTCTATTGCCTGGGATAGAACTTTAGGCGGAGATAAAAACGAGGGGGTATTATCCCTGTTGCAAACCAAAGATGGTGGTTACCTTGTGTTAGGCTATTCAAATTCTGGAATCTCAGGGGACAAAACCCAGGAAGGAGAAAGATGGCTAGTAAAATTAAATCCCGATGGTACCATTGCCTGGGACAAAGCTTTTCCGGATGGCTTATGGAAGATACTGCAGCAGACCAGCGATGGCGGGTATCTTATAAATGGCTATACCACCACAGGGCCTACTTACCGCGAAAATGAATATTGGTTAGTAAAGTTAAGCGCGGCTGGCTCTGAGATCTCCAGAAAAATAATTTACAAAAGAACTACGCCGCAAGATTCTTCCAATGCTAACCTATGGTTTACTTTAATGCCTGATGGAGGATATGTAGTGGGCGGCTATACCAACCCTCCTTTAAATGGTTTTAAACCATTCAGGGTTTGGTTAGTCAGGTTCAAAGCCGATTTAACCAAGCAATGGGAAAGATCTATTCCGGTAGCAGTCAATGATGGTTTACCTTCCCTTCAACCCACCAAGGATGGTGGATTAGTGCTAGCCGGTTATGCGCACGTAGGGCCAGGACCATACAAAAGCGAACCCAGCCGGGGAGGTCAGGATTTTTGGTTAATAAAGCTGCGCAATGATGGTACCCAGGAATGGAATAAAACGTTGGGAGGTAGTGGCAACGACGAATTAAATGATATTTATCCGACCAAAGACGGCGGCTACTTATTAGGCGGTAATTCAAGTTCTAACAGCACCGGCGATAAAACGCAAAATAAACTGGGCGCATTTGATTATTGGGTAGTAAAAGTAAATGAAAAAGGGCAGAAAATTTGGGACCTAACTTTAGGCGGTGGTAATGCCGATTATCTAACCTCCGTTCTTCAATCCCAAAATGGGAGTTATTTTGTATCTGGCTATTCTATATCAGAAAAATCTGGTAACAAAACAGAAGCCAGTAAAGGAGGTTATGATTACTGGGTAGTAAAGCTGGATAATACAGAGCGGCAAAAACAAATTATTACTTTTGAATCCGTACCCACCATTAATTATGCTACTCAAAAAATTGTTAACCTCCAGGCAAATGCCAGTTCCGGTTTGCCTGTAAGTTACACCTTGGTTTCAGGGCCTGCCACTTTAAAAAATAATAAGCTTACGCTTACCGGCGGCAGCGGTATAGTAACGGTAAAGGCTGCCCAGTCCGGGAACAATAACTTCTTTCCGGCTCAGGAGGTTTTTGCCCGCATTTTAGTAAATGTACCACCTGTTACCCGAATCTGGGATAAAGCTTACGGCGGTATTATTACTGAATACCCTACCCAATTCGGTGATTGTGATAAAATATTTGGTGCCTCTACTATTGCTGCTATGGTTAACACTCCGGGGGGAGGTTACTTGCTGGGAGGTACTTCCGAATCAAAAAAAGGTAACGATAAAAGTGAAGATCATCGGGGCAGTATTTCGTCTGCACAATGCTATCGTGATCAGCAAACGATAAGCGATTATTGGATTGTAAAAACGGATAGTAATGGCAAAAAGCTGTGGGACAAAACTTTTGGCGGAAACGACCGGGATGAATTGAGCGCTTTAATAACTACCCCGGATGGCGGCTATTTACTTGGCGGTTCTTCCCGATCCGATGGCAATGGTAATAAAACAGAAGCTAGCCGAGGTTACGAAGATTATTGGATTGTAAAAACGGATGCTACCGGCAAGAAGCAATGGGATAAAACTTTTGGTGGTAATAATGGGGATAATTTAACCTCTCTGGTGGCCACTCCGGATGGCGGTTATTTAGTAGGTGGATATAGCCGTTCTCCAATAAGTGGTGATAAGACCCAGGGAGGAACTGGCTCGGAAGAATTCTGGATTATTAAAATTGATAGCAACGGCAATAAAGTATGGGATAAAATTTTTGACAGTGCCGGCACAGATAGCAGCATTCTTACTTCCATGCTAGCTTTATCAGACGGCAGCTTTATTCTGGGCGGTTCTTCCAATCCACGGCCGGGCGGGCAAGGATTTTACGATTACTGGGTAGTAAAAATTGATGCTGCAGGTAATAAATTGTGGGATAAAGTTTTTGGCGGCGATAATTATGATTTCCTGAAAGTAATGCTTCCCAGCCAGGATGGTGGCTATTTACTGGGTGGCTATTCCACTTCCGGTAAAACCGGCGACAAAACGGAAGAAAGCAAAGGTCTGGACGATTATTGGCTCGTTAAGATTGATGCCAACGGGAATAAACTGTGGGATAAAACCTTCGGTGGCAATAAGGAGGATAGACTTTCGGCAATGATAAACACACCGGATGGCGGCATTTTACTAAGCGGCAATTCTCTTTCTGGAATAAGTGGAGATAAAAGCGAAGCCTTTAAAGGAGAAGACGATCATTGGTTAATAAAGCTGGATGCAAGTGGCAAAAAACTTTGGGACCGAACCATAGGAACGTATAATTCAAATTATGATTACGTTGATCATCCTTCTGTTTTGTTAGCCACTCCCGATAACAGTTATTTAGTAGGCGGTTCTTCTCTGGTAGGAATTAACGGCGATAAGAGTGAACCCCTAAAAGGATATCGGGATTATTGGGTAGTTAAAATTAAAGAAGAATCTGCTCCGGAAGCACTCGCCTGGGATATGCGCTATGGAGGAGCAAGTTATGACCAATTAACTTCGGTTATCCAAACTTCCGATGGGGGCTACCTTTCTGGAGGATATACTTATTCAGGGAGTAGTGGCAATAAAACCCAAGACACTCAAGGTAAGATTGACTACTGGATTGTAAAAAGCGATAAGAACGGTAAAAAACTCTGGGACAAACGCTACGGCGGTACCTTCGACGACTTTCTGAACCGGGTAATTCAAACCAAAGATGGCGGGTATTTGCTCGCGGGCTCTTCCCGGTCCGACAAAAATGGCGACAAGAGCGAGATTAGCCGCGATACCGGATATGATTATTTTAAAAAGCGCGACTTTTGGTTGGTAAAGGTAGATGCTTTAGGTAATAAGCAATGGGATAAAACTTTAGGGGGAAGTGGTTTGGATGAACTACAGAAAGTAATTCAACTTTCATCCGGGGAGTACGTGTTGGCTGGTCATAGCAATTCTCCCGTTAGTGGCGATAAAAGTCAGGGTACTCAGGGTGGTTATGATTATTGGCTGGTAAAAATAAGTGCTACCGGTAGTAAAATCTGGGACAAGCGTTACGGGGGCACGGGTAACGAAACTTTAGGTAGCTTTACCCAAACTCAGGACGGTGGCTTTTTACTGGGGGGTACTTCATCCTCCGGTAGAAATCTGGATAAATCGGAGATAAGTCGGGGTAAAAGTGATTATTGGATTGTCCGCACGGATAAGGATGGTAACAAGCTCTGGGATAAAACTTTTGGTGGCAACGGAGAAGATAATCTTGCGTCTCTTGGCCGGGGCAATGGAGGTGACTTCTTTTTGGCCGGCACAAGTAGTTCACCTAAAAGTGGCGAGAAAAGCCAACCGGGCTATCTAGATGAACTAGGTAATGTAACTTCAAGCTATTGGATTATTAAAATAGATGCTCAAGGCAATAAAGTTTGGGATAAAACCTTTGGCAGTAAACAAGGTGCTGGCCTGCAAGCCAGCACCCGCACCAATGATGGCGGATACGTACTAGCGGGTATTTCCTCTTCTGATAAGGGTGGCGATAAAACTGAAAATGGAAAAGGTAACCGGGATTACTGGGTCGTAAAGCTAGATGCTAATGGTACAATACAATGGGACAAAACTATTGGGGGTACAGAGAGAGATGATTTACGCACCGTTTTACAAACCAACGATGAGGGCTTACTTTTAGGAGGCAGTTCAAATTCTCCAGTGAGCGGGGATAAAACCCAACCCAGCCAAGGCTTCTCGGATTACTGGCTAGTAAAACTCGCCCCCGAAACCTCTTCCCTAGTAGCTGCCAGAGAAGCTACTCAAACAGAAGAACCAGTTAGTTTAACGAACCCCTTAACCGCTTACCCCAATCCTTTTCAGGGTCAAATAACCGTAAAGTTTAGCTTACCTGAAACTCAAACAGTTGCCGTAAAAATCTACGATAGTCAGGGCCAGGAAGTGGGAACTTTGTTCCAGGGCCAAGCGAAAGCCAACCAAACCTACCAAGTAGAATGGCAAGCGAATCAGAAACCCGCTGGTTTGTATTTTATCCAACTGCAAACCCCTAGTCTGCACCAGCAACAGAAACTGCTGCTCACTAAGTAAAAAAGTAAACATATAAGTCTATAAGTCAAATAAGCCGGATAGAAGATACTATCCGGCTTATTTCTATCCACTTAAAGCTAAGTAGCTTTTATATTATCCGTTTTTAATAAAAATAAACTTTTCGCAATCAACCATTAACCAGGTTAAAATCTACTATTACAGGTAAAAAATACCCAATTTTAGGTATAGGAAAAGGCTTATCCTCTTTCTATATTTAACTGTTTTAATATGAAGGTTTTATCGAAATTTTGTACTCTCCGGTAGAACCAGTTAAAGCTAATAACGCCTTCTTACATTTTACTTTTATTATGAAAACACATCTACCTGGCTTCAATGGGAATGCTAATTATTCGAACCTGATTGCTTATTGGTTCTGGTGGAGTGCCCTCGTGCTCGTACTGGTTAGTTACAGTTTTCTGGCTTCGGGGCAAAATAAAGTTTGGGATAAAACTATTGGGAGTAATCAGAGCGATGGTTTAGCTTTTATAGAACAAACCAAGGATGGGGGCTATATTGTGGGTGGTACTTCTGACGGCCGGGCTTCAGGTGATAAATCTCAATCAACGAGAGGGGGTTCGGATTATTGGATTATAAAATTAAAAGCAGATGGTACGAAAGCCTGGGATAAAACCTTTGGCGGTCAGGACAATGATAATCTGACATCTCTTCACCAAACCCAGGATGGCGGCTATATTCTAGGTGGTACTTCGGAGTCGGGAATTGGTGGTGAAAAATCTCAACGTAAAAAAGGAGAATCGGATTATTGGGTGGTTAAACTAAAGGCCGATGGCACGAAAGCTTGGGATAAAACGTACGGTGGAAGTAATTCAGATAATTTACGTACGGTACAACAAACTAATGATGGCGGCTACATTCTAGGGGGCAGTTCTACCTCCGATAACACCGGCGACAAAACAGAGCCCAATAAGGGAGGGCGCGGTAACAGTAATTATTGGGTGGTAAAACTAAATGCTACCGGCGACAAAGAATGGGATAAAACCATAGGTTCGAATGAGTCTGATACGTTTATTACTTTGCAACAAACAATAGATAACTGTTATATTCTGGGGGGTAACTCTTATGCTGGCAAAGGCGGGGATAAATCGCAAGGCCAAAAAGGAGGTTACAAATACGCCGATGATTTATGGATAGTAAAGTTAAAATCGGATGGCAACAAAGAATGGGATAAAACCATAGGTGGCAGTGATTTCGATTATTTAGGTGCACTGCAGCAAACTCAGGATGGCGGCTATATTCTCGGTGGTTCCTCCGATTCTGACCGCGGCAGCGACAAAAGTGAGAACAGTAACCGAAGCTTTGATTATTGGGTGGTGAAACTAGATGCCAGTGGCGGCAAAATTTGGGACAAAACCGTAGGCGGTAATAGAAGGGATTACTTAAGTGCCTTGCAACAGACTAAGGATGGTGGCTATATTCTGGGAGGTTATTCTGATTCGGATATTAGTGGAGATAAATCCCAGAAGTCCTATAATGATGAAAATAATTTTAATAGCAACGATTATTGGATTGTAAAGCTGAATGCTACTGGTACTTTCGTTTGGGATAAAACCATTGGGGGTAATAAAAATGATTATTGCCGAACAGTACATCCAACCAGTGATGGCGGTTATATTATTGGCGGTACGTCTCCTTCGGGAGTAAGTGGCGATAAAACCGAGCCCAACCGAGATCCGGAAAATCAGGGTGGCTCAGATTTTTGGGTAGTAAAATTAGGTAACCAGGAAGTTGATTTAATTCAATCCATCCAATTTAAACCCATTATTTATAAAACCTTCGGTGATGCTCCTTTTACTTTATCGGCAACAGCTAGTTCCGGCTTACCGGTTTCATTTACAGTAGAATCTGGCCCTGCTACTATTAAGGAAACTACACTCTCTTTAACCGGAATAGGACAAGTTACAGTTAAAGCTACCCAAGCCGGCAATACCCATTATAAACCTATCACCGCCACCCAAACCTTTCTTGTTCAGGCACCCGGCTCAGCAAAGAAAATATGGGATAAAAGCTTTGGCGGTAATAAATCTGATAACCTCAACGCAATAGTAGCTACTACGGATGGGGGATATTTACTAGGCGGTTTTTCATCTTCGGAAAACTCCGGCGATAAAAGCCAGAATAGCCAAGGGTATGAGGATTATTGGATTATTAAAACCAATGCTACCGGCAGCAAATTGTGGGATAAACGTTTTGGCGGCACTAACGCCGATCATCTCACCGCTTTGTTGGCTGCCCCCGATGGCGGTTATTTGTTAGGGGGTTACTCCCGTTCCGGCCGAACCCGCGATAAAAGTGAAAACGGAGGGGGAGTAGAAGATTACTGGGTGATTAAGATTGATTCCTTGGGTAATAAGCTTTGGGATAAAACTTTTGGTGGAATTTATACCGACAAATTATCGGCAATGGTTCTTACCTTGGATGGAGGTTATCTGCTTGGCGGGTCTTCCAACTCTAGAACTTCCGAAGATCCCAACGGTGTAGTAAAAGGCTACTCAGATTATTGGGTAATTAAAATAGATGCGACGGGTAATAAAATTTGGGATAAAACGTACGGCGGCGACTATATAGATGATATAAACTCCCTGCTACCTACTCCCGACGGAGGATACCTATTGGGTGGTTCTTCTGGTTCTAATAAAAGCGGCGATAAATCCGAAGCGAATAAAGGCTTTTTCTATACTCCCGACTACTGGCTGGTAAAAATTGATGGTACCGGCAAAAAGCTCTGGGATAAAACCTACGGAGGAGAAAGTGATGACAATTTAAAATCCCTTATCCAGACACCAGACGGGGGTTACCTGTTAGGCGGTTCCTCAAGTTCCAATGCTGGAGCAGATAAAAGTGAAAATAGCAGAGGTTCTAATGATTATTGGGTAGTTAAAATTGATAAAGAGGGTATTAAACTCTGGGATAAAACGTACGGAGGAAACCAGGATGATAATTTAACAACGTTGCTACCGCATGCAGGGAGTGGTTACATTTTAGCCGGTTCTTCCTTTTCTGATAAAGGTGCCGAAAAAAGTGAGGACACCAGAAAAATGGAGGGGCAATTCCGAAATAGTACTGATTACTGGATAGTAAAAATAAATGAAAACGGGGAAAAAGACTGGGATAAAACTATTGGCGGTTCAAATGGCGATAACCTTACTACTGCCGTAATAGGTGTTTTGGGTAATTACGTTCTGGGTGGCTATTCTTGGTCCGACATTGGTGCCGACAAAAGTGAACCCACTTTGGATAAGACGTATGCTGGCCTAAATGAATCCGGAGATTACTGGATCGTGAATTTAGAAATCAAAGACAATCAGCTACTAGAAACTGCCTGGAATATGCGCTATGGGGGCTCAGGTACGGATAATTTTACTTCTCTCATTCAAACCCCGGACGGAGGTTATTTATCGGGCGGATATACCAACTCGGGTAACAACGGCGACAAAAGCCAAAACAGCCAGGGGAAAAACGATTACTGGATTGTAAAAAGCGATAAGAACGGCAAAAAACTCTGGGACAAGCGTTACGGCGGTAATGAGGATGATTTTCTGAACCGCATCATTCAAACTATGGATGGTGGTTACTTATTGGCGGGCTCTTCGCTATCGGGTAAGAGCGGCGATAAATCGGAGGCGAGTAAAGGCAACCGCGATTTTTGGCTCGTAAAAATTGATAAGCAAGGCACTAAAGAATGGGATAAAAGCTTCGGCGGCTCAGGCTACGACGAACTGAAAAAAGTAGTGCAGCTCTCTAACGGAAATTACATAATGGCGGGCTCCAGCAATTCCCCGGCAAGTGGCGACAAAAGCCAGGACAGCCAAGGCGGTACAGATTACTGGATAGTGAAAATTAACGCTACTGGCGATAAAATTTGGGATAAACGCTTTGGTGGTAATTTAGATGAAACCTTAGGCAGCTTTAGCCTGACCAGTAATAATAGCATTTTATTAGGAGGCACTTCTCTATCCGGGGCTAACGGCGATAAAACGCAGACTAGCCGCGGCGGGAAAGATTTCTGGCTGGTGCAACTCGATAGTACGGGTGCTAAAACCTGGGACAAACGCTTTGGCGGTCCCGGCGACGACGAACTTTTCTCTATGGGCTTTAATCGTTTATTAAGCGAACAATCTTACTCGGCTGGCGATTATTTTGTAGGTGGCGCCAGTACTTCGGGTAAGGGAGGCGATAAAACCCAAGCGAACCAAGGCGGTAAAGATTTCTGGCTGGTGCAACTGCATAGCAACGGCAACCTGGTTCGGGATTTGAGTTATGGCGGCAGCGCTAACGACGAGTTACGGGCTGCTATACAAACCCAAGCCGGCGATTATGTGCTGGCTGGTACTTCTTTTTCGGGTCAGAGTGGAGATAAAACGCAAGCGAGTAAAGGAGGCAGCGATTATTGGTTGGTAAAGATAGATGCTTTCGGAAACAAACTCTATGATCAGACTTACGGGGGCAGCGGCAACGAAGAACTCCGCTACCTGCAACGCACTAGTGAAGATGGCTTCGTACTCGGCGGCCGGTCCAATTCAGATGTCAGCGGCGATAGAACGCAACCCAGTCAGGGAGGTACCGATTATTGGCTCATGAAAGTGGCTCCTGCTGCTAGTGTTTTTACTATTTCCCTAAGGCAAAGTACTACTTTAATTGAACCAGATGTTTTTACTAATCAGGTACAAGTCTATCCTAATCCCTTTACCGATCTGGTAACAATTTCTTTAACTCTGGCGCAACCAGCTGCCATAAGTTTACAAATATATACGCCAACCGGGCAACAGCTTCGGCAAATAGATTTTGGCGTGTTACCAGCGGGTAAACAACAATTGCCTTGGAATGGCAAAGACAACCAAAACCAATTCGTAAAGCCCGGGCTTTACCTGTATCGCACCGTCGTGAATGGTCAGTTAAGAACTGGTAAATTATTTAAAACCGAATAAAGAATAAGGCCGATGCAATAAGTTTACATCTTTAGTCAAAGACTGCTTTTGCAGTCCAAGACTAAAATTAAATTTTATATTATAAATTGTAAAAACTTAAAAAACAAAGCCTCGGTAAATGCCGGGGCTTTGTTTTTTTAAATAACTGATTAACGCAAAATTCTTCCTCAATACTGTTCAAACAATCCAAAAAAGGCTTTCCGCTCAGAATAAAGCCATATAGTAATAATTTAATTAAACTAAGCCTGCTTCATTTTCCGTGTAAAATTTGGTTCTTTCCAAAACCATATTGCGCCCTTTCTTTTCTTCAATTACTACTCTGTATATTTCAGAATTAAATATTGTTTTATTTAAGGATATAAAAAACTTCCTGTTTCGCAGCTTATTATTAATCCGAATATTTCATTATTCCGTAAATACTCGTATTTCATTCTTGCCTATTTCATAAATTACTAAATATTAAGCAGTTATGAATTATATCATGGTTCAAAATAAAATTTCTTCTGTTTTTTGATAGCTATATTAGATTGCACTTTATAAATTTCAGTCTGTATTCCTCCTACCTTCCAACTCAGGTTACTTCTGGCATTTGCTATGCAATTGTCTGTGGTTAATAGTATGGCGAAGGCTACGCTGGAAGATTGGATATTTCTTGCTTTATATAACCAACCGCTAAACTCAAATTATGAAAAATGTCTATTTCCAAGTAGTATACCCCTTTGTGTTGTCTGTGGGCTTCTGTGGCTGGCTGCAGCGGCTCTTTCTACTGCTCCCATTTATCTGTTTTTGTAATTCTGTTTCGGCGCAAAGTATTGTCTGGGAAAGCACCTTTGGCGGTCGCGTTTCCCAAGACGATCAAGATAATGTAAATAACGGCCGCTCGCAGTTAGGTTCCATTATTAACACTCCGGATGGCGGTCAGTTAATTGGTGGAAAATCGGATGCGGAAGTAGGTTTTGATAAGACACAACCCCGACTGGGCAGATTTGATTACTGGCTGGTAAAAACAAATAAAAATGGGCAGAAGCAGTGGGATAAAGTTTTGGGTGGCCGCGGCCAGGAAGAATTTGGCGCCGTTATTTCCACGCCAGATGGCGGTTACTTAGTGGGGGGCACTTCCGACTCCCCGATAGGAGATGATAAAAGCGAGGCAAGCAAAGGCGGTTCTGATTATTGGATTGTAAAACTGGATAGTACGGGCACTAAACAATGGGACAAAACTTTGGGCAGTACTAATTACGATCAGTTAAGAGCCTTAGCTGCTATCCCGGACGGGGGCTATTTATTGGCGGGCAGCTCTAATTCCAGAACGGGCGGAAATAAAACGGAATCTGGTAATGGAAACAATGATTATTGGATTGTTAAAATAGATAGCAGCGGTGCCGTGCAGTGGGATAAGACTTTGGGTGGCCGGAATCTGGATTACCTGGTAAACGTGAAAGCTACCGCCGACGGGGGCTTTCTGTTGGCCGGCGAAACCGATTCGGTAACGTACGAAAAAGACAGCACCCGATTTACAGTAAGAACCAGGAACTTTAACGTAATAAAAATAGATACTAACGGTACCGAACTGTGGAATAAAACTTATTACAAACCTTACAATACCCCGCTCAAAGATTTTGTATCTACTCCCGACGGTAATTACTTATTAGTAGGCAGCAACTATTTACTAAAAGTTAATGAAAACGGTATTCAGCTTTTAGAAAGAAATCTTTCCCGGTTCCTTCAGGCCAATAAAGAATTAGAATCGGTTTTAGCTACTCCCGATGGCGGGTATTTACTGGGTACCAACGGCCTCTACACCAACAATAATCAGGAGAATAACCGTAACGAAGATTTCCGGCTAGTGAAGCTCGATGCAAATGGCATTTACTTGTGGGAGGGCTCTTATGGCGGCAATGGGTTTGATTTTCTTACGGATGTTATTCTAACCAACAACGGAAATTACCTGTTAGGCGGTTTTACTTCTTTAAGCGACGGCTTCGATAAAACTAATGGCATAAAAGGTGAATTTGATTATTGGGTAGTAAAAGTAAAAGAAGAGCAAAAACCCGATTTAATCTCCTGGAATTTACGTTACGGCGGCACTTTACAAGATAATTTTACCCAGGTAATTCAAACGGTAGATGGCGGCTATTTACTGGGCGGCTATTCTCTTTCGGATAGTACCGGCGACAAATCACAGGTTAAGCAAGGCGGTTATGATTTTTGGGTAGTAAAAACCGACGATAAGGGGAACAAAATCTGGGACAAAACTTATGGTGGTACGGGTAACGATTACCTCAACAGTATCCTGGAATTACCCGAAGGCGGCTTTTTACTCGGTGGAAGTTCCGAGTCCGGTATTGGCGGCGATAAAACGGAAACGAACCGAGGCAGCCGGGATTTCTGGGTTATCCGCCTGGACTATAAAGGCGATTTAATTTGGGACCATACTTACGGCGGAACCGGCACCGAAGAATTACGCAAGATTCGACCTTTGCCTCGCAACGGTTATTTAGTAGCCGGCAGCAGTAATTCGCCGGTTAGCGGCGATAAAAGCCAACCTAGCCAGGGATTACAGGATTATTGGTTACTTCGCATTGATAACCAAGGTCAGAAACTTTGGGACCAACGTTACGGCGGTAATTCCAACGATAATTTAGCTGATTTACTCGTTAGCCCAGACGGCAGTATTTTATTGGGCGGCACTTCCAATTCGCGGGTTAACGGCAACAAGACTCAAGCCAGCCGGGGCGGCTCCGATTATTGGGTTGTTAAAACAGATAGCACCGGGCAATTGCTGTGGGATAAACGTTTTGGTGGCTCGGAACAGGATAACCTTTTTGCTATAGCCAGTTCACCCACTGGAGAATACTTACTGGCCGGCCAAAGTCTTTCGGAAGATACGGGGGATAAATCGCAGCCCAGCCAAGGCAACCAGGATTTTTGGTTAGTAAAAATAAATAATAACGGTAATAAAATTTGGGATAAAGCTTTTGGGGGCAAAGGTAAAGAAGAACTGCGCTCTTTAGTGATTACCCGCGAAGGCGGATACGTGTTAGGAGGAACTTCTTTTTCGGGGCGTAACGGCAATAGAACCCAGAATACCCGGGGCGGCGGCGATTACTGGCTCGTGAAAACCGATAGCTCCGGTGCCCAGCTTTGGGATTATCGTTTTGGGGGCAACGGCGACGATGAACTCCGGATGGTACAAGAAACCAGAGAAGGAGGATTAATTATTGGAGGACGAACTAACTCCGGAATTGGCGGCGATAAAACGCAGCCAAATTGGGGTAATACCGATTATTGGTTAGTAAGATTATCTGCCACCGGCGTTGGCTATGTAAATCTAGATACTCCACCCACTAATTTAACCCCTCCTCTCACCCCCCCTGCCCTAGCTACCACCCTAAATTTTATAGCGTATCCTAATCCATTTTCGACCCAACTTAAGGTACACTTTAAAGTACCGCGCCCACAAACAATTACGGCCCAAATCTACGATGGTAAAGGCTTACTATTAGCTACTCTTTTTGAAGGGGAAGTACAAGCAAATAAAACGTATGCGTGGCAATGGCAGCCCCCAACCTTCGTGCAACCCGGTTTATATTTTCTGCGCGTGCAGACTTATGATAAAGTTTATTACCAGAAAGTACTGCTTGCCAGATAAAATTGCTAAAAGTATAATAACTCAGTCGGTTCTAGTACAAAAGACCGGCTGTTTTTATTACCACTAAATTTAAAGTATAATAATGAAAAGAAAATTGCATTAACAATTTTACCTAAGACACAAACAATAAATTCCATTGGATTAAAAATAGATTACAAGAAAACTACTGGTGAATCCTTCAACTGTTATGTCGGCGCTTCATCCTAGTTTTAAACGGTAGTTGGGAACTATACTTTTGAATCACGCCGATTCTCTAAAGAGAATTGACACTATTAGTAAATATAATTTAACCAGTAGATAAATATAATTTAACCAGTAGAGTAATTTTAACTTTTCTAATCAAGCTGGAAGCATTAAATAGAACCTCCAAAATATATTCACTCTTCTATTTATTGGCATTAGAATTGCAAAATTTTGTTAAAAGCACATTAAAACTGTTAAAAAGTATTTTGGCCATTTTACCTTAAAGATAGCCTTAATAGAAAGGAGTACTTGATAATGCTAAACTTATTCTTTTATGAAATTAAAAATCTGGTTTAAAACCTTTATTTTAGTTGTAATAAGCGCAGTAGTAGTTTGCTGTAAAACTACTATAGTTCGCACCTCTCATCCTGGTCCGGCGGTGGCACGATCACTACCTCCTGGGCAAGCCAAAAAAGTATATGGGCACCAATCCGCCAGAGCCTTTGCACCCGGACAACAGAAAAAGCAAAGTCAAAGAACTGTGATGGTGGTTAAAGCAGGCAAGCCTGTTAAAAACAAGAAAAAATAATTTTCAATTTCTAACTTAAAACCGGTAAACGCCTCCCTTAAAGAGGCTTATTTATTATATTATTTAATAAGTCCCCATTAATATAATCTACTGCAACTTGTAAAATTTACTAATTAGTAAAAATTCCTAAATCTAACTGCTAATAACTAATACCTAACATCTCTTTTTTCACTATTTCCAATTTCCGAAACTATACTGTTTAATAAGCAGCCTGGCAAAATAAATTGGGTAAACTGTTCCCGATAACTTATCTTTATTCGGTTCTGTTAGTACAATTGGTTAAACAAAAAGCCGTTCCGGAATGCCTTACTCCTTCCACCTTGCTCAAAACAAAACCAGGTTATCTACCGAAATTATTGCGGGTATTTCATCATTTCTGGCTACCTCGTACATTATTGTAGTGAATCCTAGTATTCTTAGCCAAACCGGAATGCCCTTTGCCGGCGTACTCACAGCTACCGTATTGGTTTGCTTTTGCAGTAGCCTGATGATGGGATTGTATGCCCGTAACCCCATATTAGTAGCTCCGGGAATGGGATTAAATGCTTTTTTCACGTTTTCGGCGGTGCTGGGCATGAAAGTACCGTGGCCGGTTGCCTTAGGAGCGGTGTTTTGGTCAGGTATTATTTTTTTACTATTATCTGTTTTTAACATCCGCACTTTTATTGTGCGGGCCATTCCCCGGCCTTTGCGTTACGCCATTGCCGCCGGAATTGGTTTATTTATTACGCTTATCGGGTTTTCCAACGCTAAATTTATTATTTCTAATCCAGCCACCATAATTGGCGTAAGCCCTTTAAATCCAGCGCTGCTTACTTTTTTAGCCGGTTTGCTTCTAACGGCATTACTCGTAACCCGGCAAGTGCCCGGAGCAATTTTGCTTGGCATTTTATTCACTACTTTAGTTGCTTACCCGCTTGGCCGTTGGTGGGCTCTTTCTTCCCCACCTTTAGTTAGTTTAAATGGTATTTTTGCCGCGCCCGATTTTAGTTTATTCCTGCGCCTGGATCTGCAGCATTCCTTACAATGGTCAGTGGTGCCGGTAATATTTGCCTTTGTTTTTACCGATTTGTTCGATAGCTTATCCACCTTGGTAGGTTTAGCAGAAGCCGCCAACTTGCTCGACGAAAACGGCGAACCTCGTCACGTAAAACGGGCCTTACTCACCGATGCCGTAGCAACCACACTGGCCGGACTGGTAGGTTCCAGCCCGGGCACTGCTTACATTGAATCAGCGGTGGGCATTGAGGCAGGCGGGCGAACCGGTTTGACCGCCGTTGTAGGGGCTATTCTGTTTTTACCCTTTCTGTTTCTAGCTCCCCTTTTATCGGTAATTCCGGCTATTGCTACTGCTCCGGCTTTGGTACTGGTAGGCGTTTTTATGATCCGGCCGGTTACTAAAATTAATTGGGGATTGCTGCACGAAGCTATTCCGGCCTTTTTGGCGATGGTGCTCATTCCGTTTACTTATTCCATTACCCAAGGTATTATCTGGGGCTTTTTGTCTTGGACTGCTCTAAAATTAGCTACAGGCAACCGTGCCGACATCAGCGCATCTTTGCTTGTAATCGATGCTTTTTGTATTCTGGCTTTGTTCCTGGCTTAACATAATATTTGCAATTCAGGTATTCACTCAACATAAAAACTTGAAAAAGTTTTGTAAGTACTTTTTCGATTTTCCCTGAATTTCAGTTCTGAGGTTCTATTTAGTAAAATAGGCGGCGTACTGTTTCGGAAGTTCGGGCAGATTTTTAATTTTAACGTCTTTGTAAAAAACCTCAGCGGCCTCGCTTTGCAGTTGCAGTTTACCCTTGGTAAGCGGAATAGTTTGGCCATTTTCTACGTAACGGGAATTTTGCAGTACCATTACTACTTGCCCGTTCACGATATGTAAACTTTTATCTCCGAAGCAAATCAGTTCAATTTCGTTCCACTCACCATGCGGCTTTTCCCGATCTTCGCTGCGCAAACAATAACCGCTGCGTTCGGTTCCTTTTCCCAAAGGTAAAAAGGGCTGATTGGCGCTCGCCACCGTGTTCATGTTTCCTTCGGGCAAGTAGGCCCGAATGTCGATAGCCGAAGAAGCAATGGTCCAGTAATCGCCCATGTGACCTTCCATAATCTGAAATTCTTGTCCTAACATCCAGGCGCGCCAGTAATCCTTCCCGCTTTCGCCAATAGAATGGTATAAAACGCCGGAATCCTTAAGCAAGTTGGTACGAGGCTCCCACTTTTTATCGCCCCACTTTACTTTCAGTTTTAAATGATAGTTTTGAAATTCTTGTTTCGTAAAAACGCAGCCATAAATCTCGCCGCTGACCCGCAATATCGGTTCGCCGTTTTCTTCTACTATTGAAAAAACGTTGCTGGTATTTTTGTTGTAGCCAATTGGCTGAATGGGCGTACCATCTGCATCTACCGGAACTTCACCTTTATAACCAACTTTGTGCTGGTAGCTCAGATACATTTCCCATTTACTTAAATCTTTGTCGAGCAAATTTTCCCAATCGTTTTTGGGATAAAAAGCACTTAGTCCGGCCAAGGCACCCACGAGCAGGACCAGTAATAACCCGTTCTTACTTTTCATATAAATTCTAATTAAAGGTGAAAAATTTCTCTAGCCAATTTCTAGAAAACGTTGAATCCATTGGATTGAACGTCAAACTATTGGCTTCTGAAGCTAAGCAGTAATAGAATTCAAAAGTAAGGGCAAGGAGCAGCCTGAATATGGTAAAAATCTATTTATTAATAGTAAATAAGATAGCGTAGAAGAGAGTGGAAGCTGGAATGAAATATAAAAAGCAGAATAGGAATAAAGTAAAGTTGCAGGCAGTTAAATACTTTACCTGCTGTTCTACCTTAATCTTTCATAAACTCATTAAGAATTAAGCACAAAACTTTACTAAAAGTATTTAAACGAATACCTTTAATTTAATAGTAAGTTGTTAAATGCAACCGCAATTAATATTTTGAATAAATTTATTGTAGAATACCTTCCGTTTCCCGATACTTCAATCCCCAACCGGCCATTTCATTAAATACCGGACCTAGTTCTAATCCGGAAGAAGTTAAACTGTATTCTACGTGTGGAGGTACTACAGCCAGAGCTTTGCGACATACCAGTTGATCGGCTTCGAGTTCTTTTAAATGCTGAATCAGCATTTTTTCGGTTATAGCCGGAATCAGTTTTTTCAATTCGCTGTAACGCCGGGGTCCGGGAAGCAAATTATAAATGATTAATGGTTTCCATCGGCCACCAATCTTACCTAAAGTATAAGTTACCGGGCAGGCAAACAAGGCCGTGGTTTTGTTGTTATGATTGGTAGAAGCTTCTTTTACTTTGGTCATAGCAGTTGATACCTACTTTAGGGTAAGTACTTGTAAAAAAGTAAGTACAAATATACTTTTGTTGCATCGATAAACAAAACAGAAACCATGAAATACGTTGTAACTGGTTCTTTAGGGCACATTAGTAAACCCTTAGCCGAGAAATTAATACAAGCTGGCCATCAGGTAACCATTATTAGCAGTTCTGCGGATAGAGCTGCCGAAATTGAGAAATTGGGAGCTACTGCTGCTATCGGCTCCATAGAAGATACAGCTTTTCTAAAACAGACTTTTACCGGGGCCGATGCAGTTTATACCATGATACCACCTACTATCACGGCCCCCGACTGGAAGCAGTACATTGCCAATGTAGGTAAAATTTACGCTGAGGCCATTCAGGCGTCCGGAGTGAAACACGTAGTAAACTTAAGCAGTATTGGTGCGCATATGTCCGAAGGCTGCGGCCCGGTAAGTGGTTTGCATTTCGCGGAGCAAGCCTTAAATAACCTGCAGAATGTTAATGTTTTACACTTACGGCCTGGCTATTTTTACTACAACTTTCTGGCGAATGCCGGCATGGTGAAGCACATGGGTATAATTGGCGGCAATTACGGACCAAACACCAAAATGGTATTAGCCGACACCAACGATATTGCCGAGGTAGCAGCCGAAGCATTATTAAATTTAAATTTTGCCGGGAAGAACATCCGGTATATTGTATCCGACGAACGTACTACGAAAGAGATAGCCGCCGTTTTTGGTGAAGCCATAGGTAAACCCGATTTACAATGGATTGATTTCTCCGACCAGGATACTTTAGGAGCAATGGTACAAAATGGTTTACCCGAAGAAATAGCTAAAAATTATACCGAAATGGGAGTGGCCCTTCGGAATGGCGAAATGGCAGCCGATTACTACCAGCAAAAACCAGTTCCTTTATCTAAAACCAAATTAGAAGATTTTGCACCCACCTTTGCTCAAGCATACGAACAAGCATAAAAAAAGGGGCTTTCGCCCCTTTTTCTATCTATAATTGTTTACCTGTTAGTATTTTAATCATTTCGGTTTGATGGTTTTCGCCTTGGTTGTTGGTGAAACCAAATCCCCCGCCTTTATAATCCCAGTTGGCCCAGGCTATATTATTTTTTTCCAGCGTCGTCACCATGTCCTGGTACCAGCGCAAGCGGTCGGCTTTGGGTGCGGTATTTAGGGCTCCCCACTCGCCACAATATAATTTTAGGCCGTGCTTACGGGCAAAGTCTAAAGGCTTCTGAAAATCTTGTTGTAGTTTCTGGGCGTTATACACCGTTTTCACGTGGCTCTTTTCGTAATCTGATACCAGGCTGGCAATATCGGCGGGTAAGGCTGCCAATTCTTCGTCGGTTACGGTGCGCCCCGGATAATGAACCGGACCATTGTATTTAGCAGTTTTGGTCCAACTGGCCTGATAATGCGTGAGCAGGAAAGGCAAGTAATAATGAAAACTTAACAGAATATTTTTGTCGTTGGTGGGTATGCGTAGTTTATCAAATTCGTCGTGCGATTGCCAACGGTTCGAACCCACTACAATTACCCGGTTTAATTCTTTTTCGCGGATTACCGCAATGGCTTTTTCAACAATTTTGTTCCAGTCTTCCGGATTATCGGCGACGGGTTCGTTCATTAACTCATAAGCTACCTGGTTAACCGGGTATTTATTCATTTCCGCAGAAAGATCGCGCCAACACTGATAAAAACGCTCCTGCGCGGCGGCTTGGGTAAAAAGAGGTTTTTCGGCAGCATTAAAATAATGGGAACGCAAAATGTGCAAGTCTACTATGGTCTTTAATTTGTATTTCTGACACCACTGTAAGGCATCGTGCAACAAGGCAAAAGCTTCGGGCTCTTTCTGTCCGGCTTCGTTCCACATTTGCATTTCGTCAATCGGTAGCCGGATGTGGTCAAAACCTAAACTCGCAATATTGGCTACATCTTTCTCCGTGAAAAAAGCTTTTCGTTCGGCTCCCAAGCGAGTACTCTGCGAAAGCCAATGGCTAATATTAGTACCCCGCTTAATATTAAATTGGGTAGTACTGGCTTTTTTTGTCTGGGCGTAAACTTGTTCCTTACTAAAAATTAAAAAGCTTAAACAAGCCAAAGCAAGGCAGCTTAATCGCAGAACCCGATTAAAAAGTAAATGTCTCATGAATAAAGTTTTTACTATTTCAGGTTTATAATAAACTAATTTTAAGAAAGGAAAACAAGAAAAATTAACTCCTATCTGTTTTAATATTGAGTCCTTTTTTTATTTAGTTACTTAATCTCTTTATTTTTCATCATACCCAGAGAAACACAGTTTTAAATTGAAGCAGGGATTTTCTATTTAGAGGGAAAACTATCATCTTGCTTTTTGTTTTATCTAATTCTCCAGGAATTAAGTTTACTTATTTGTTTTATTTTTCTATTCTTTCACCATGAGAAAACTACCCTATATAATTTTACTAATAGTGCTTTTTAGCGTATGTACCAATTTATTTTTGCAGGCAAATTCATCGGAAACAAAGAAACTGCGCCACGTAGTTGCTTTTAAGTTTAAACCCGGCATTACCCCTGAGCAAATGCAAAAAGCAACAAAAGACTTTCTTCAACTAAAAACGCGAATTCCGCAGATAATGGAATTAGAAGGTGGCCCGGATGTAGCCATTCAGAATAAAAACGGCAAGTTTACGCATTGTTTTGTGGTAACCGTTAAAAACCAGGAAGATTTAAATACTTATGGCGAACACCCCATTCATAAAGCCTTTAGCCAATCGGTAGATCCACTTTTGGCCGAAGTTATGGTTGTAGATTATTGGGCTGAATAATTTGACGGGTAATCTTTCTTTTAATCCACCTATTTATTTACTAAATGTTTAGTTTAAGTAGTTAGCTTTAGGAATTTTCACTTTCCCCACACCTTTGTTACCCAATAGTAAGCAGTAGTTGCTATAGCAGACTTTAATGTTGTTCTTTGGAGCCGGTTCCGGTCTCCAGGTTGCGGTGCTAACGTGTTTGACAAGCCTAAGTTTGCCTCGTGGCCGGCGGGCCTCGTTTGGCTCTTCCGCACTCGCTAGCCTTCCTTTCCTCGACTCCGTCGGCGGAATACTGCTGCGCAGTACCGGAATCCTAGCAGGTGCTCCACAGCCAAACTGGTATCAGTGCTTGTAGCTACTGTTTTTACTATTTAGTAGTACTATACTGTATTAAGCCGAATTTATCAGGATTTGCGTAGAGGTATAGCAGAACAGGAAGTTTCATTCCGTTAATTCTTGTCATTAGTAGCCGCCTATAAAAACCATTTTCTTCTTCTTAATATTAACAAAGTTAATTATACAAGCTGTGGAAGAAAAGTAGTAGCTACCAGCAACTAACACCAGTTTGGCTGTAGAGGGCCTTTTAGCGTTCCGGTGCTGCAAAGCAGCATGGCGCAACGCAGTGAGCCAAGGTTCGCTAAACCGCCCTCCACAGTTAAACGAGGCCCGCCGGCCACGAGGCAAACTTAGGCTTGTCAAATAAGTTAGCACCAGTACATGGAGCCTTGGAAAGGCTCCAAAGAAAACGCTTACTAGCAAGTAAAATCTATAATAGCTTTTTGATACGATTTGCCATCACTTTGAACAGATTAGGTTAGAAAGATAAACGAAAAAGAGCCATGGAATTAAACCATGGCTCATTGCTTATACATTGTAAAATTATTAAAGAAAATCAGCCAGGTTAATCATCATCCCCGTCATAATCATCTTTATCTTTTTTATTTAGTAAAACTACCACTCCGGCTACTAACGCGGCGGCTACGGCAAATTTGGTTATTAAACCTATTTTGTCGTGCTTCCATTCGGCATTGTACCCCTTTTCGGCGAAAATATTAGGTACGTGGCCCGTTTTAAAATCATCTATAATACCTTCTACCACGTTCACCCGGTCGGCTAAAATTAAAGGTAGCCAATGCAGGTAACTGTTTTCGCTGTATTTAAAAGCAAACCGACGAATTACACCGCTTAAACCAGAGGGAGGAACTGCCGTACCAAAAACTGCCGAAACATTAGGCCGTTCAATAGAATGCAGCACTTCTACATCTACAGGCTGTTGAGTAGGTCGTTCCCAGCTATAACCCGATTGCTCCGCATCGGTACGGTGGGGTTTCATGGGGTAAGTTGGATCGTTTTCCGGATCGGCATCAATGCCCCATCCTTTTATATGCGAATAATCTTTTCTTAAATTTTCCATAGTTGTTCAACTTTACATTCTGGCTGATGGGGGAATTAATACAGGTTTAATACAATTATCCAGCTTGGCCGAAAACAAACGGTAACCATCGGCCACGTCTTCTAAAGGAATACGGTGGGTAATCATGGCTTTCGGGTTTAAGATTCCGTTTTGCACGTGTTCGATCAAGCGCGGTAATAACCGTTTTACCGAAGCCTGATTAGCCCGGATGGTTAAACCTTTGTTCAGCACGTTACCAATAGGCACCAGGTTATCAGTTGGACCATAAACCCCCACCACGGAAACAATACCGCCTTTTTTCACGGAGTTAATCGCCCAGTGCAAAGCCGTAGCAGAACCTGCCTGCATTAAAGTTTTTCGACCGGTTATGGTTTGCATGGCATTACCAGCAGCTTCTGCTCCAACCGCATCAATTACTACATCGGCGCCCATCCAATCGGTAGTTTTTTTAATAAATACCACCGGGTCTTCCATTTCCCGGAAATTATAGGCCTCGCACTGCGCATAATTACGCACAAACTCCAACCGATAATCTACGTGGTCGATAACAATAACGCGCCCTGCTCCAAATAACCAGGAACATTTAGCTGCCATAATTCCTACTGGTCCGGCCCCAAATACTACCACAGTATCGCCCGGTTGAATACCACCCATTTCGGCAGCCTGATAACCGGTTGGCACTACGTCGGTGAGTAAAACGGCATCTTCCGGGTCCATGCCTTCGGGTATTACAGTTGGGCCCACGTTGGCATAAGGTACCCGCACGTATTCCGCCTGGCCGCCGTGAAACCCGCCGGCAGTATGCGAATAGCCAAAAATACCGCCTACAGCTGTTGCCATGGGGTTAGATTCGTGGCAGTTTCCAAATAATCCTTGTTTACAAAAATGACACTTGCCGCAGGCTATATTAAAGGGCACCAATACATGGTCCCCCACTTTTAATTTAGTTACTTCGGCACCAATTTCTTCTACTACCCCAATAAACTCGTGGCCAAAGGTGGTACCCACACGAGTATCGGGCACGTTGCCATTATATAAATGCAAATCGGACCCGCAAATACAAGAGCGAGTAACCCGAACAATAGCATCCTCTGGGTGCTTAATTTCGGGCATTGGTTTCTGAGTGACGCGAATCCGCTTCGGCCCTCGATAATCCATTGCTAGCATAGAAATCTTCCTTATTAGTTAGAATGAGAAATTTGTTTAGATTTAAAGCACGTTTTATTAGCACTTTAAATAGTTCCTACTCCGGAACAACCTTCTTGATTACTTAATTACCTGGTTAAAGGTTTAGCTAGAGATAGAATAAAATAGGACTATTTAAAAAGTTAAACGCTGATTTAAGACAATAAAAATCTTGTTTCAGGCTACACCGTTTACGGGTAAAATTTTTAAAAATAACAATCTTACTGAAACAGATAAGCATACACTAAAATCTTTAAACCGTGAAAATTCAGCAACTAAGCCGCCCTAAAAAGTACAAACTGTAAGTGCCCAAGCAGGTAAAAAATGAATACTAAGCTGAAAATTGGAAATTACTGGCTGTTAGCAGGCCTCAGGATTATTTTTATTTGCTGTAGCGAAATAAGACAACAAAAAAGCAAAGTTCTAAAAAAGACTTTACCTTAAAATCACCAAACTATCCGCTGCGTATCGAGCAAGATTTGGAATTAGTTATTTACAATTAAGTCAAGAAACAAAAGCGCAATAAAGTAAATCCGCGGGATTCTATAATTATCCTTCCAAAGGAAACTATTCTACTACCTAGCCAAATAGGTTCCTTCGAAAAAATAGAATCAATTCACTCATTTTTGTTCGGTTACTTACACTATTCATTACAAAGAATAAGGCTTCTTCAGAATTCTCTTATTCTTAATCTAAAACACACTTGTTCAAGTAATCTTATACTTACTTATAAAGTATTACAACGGGTAAACAAATAAACCGCAAAATAGTACACGTATGCAGGTTAATAAAACGTAGCTTCGGAAATGCCAGCCTCAAAAGTACCTTTGTATAGTGCCTTAGTGGCAAACTTAGCCATTGCTATTACTAAATTTATTGCTGCGAGCGTTACAGGTAGTTCGGCGATGGTTTCGGAAGGCATACACTCGGTAGTGGATACCACGAACGAGGTATTACTGCTATTTGGCATTGCGAAAAGTAAAAAACCAGCGAACGACAAACGACCTTTTGGTTACGGCAAGGAACTCTATTTTTGGGCATTTATTGTTTCTATTTTAATATTTGGGATTGGCGGAGGTATTTCTTTTTACGAAGGGGTTCAGCATTTACTCCACCCAGTACCCATAGAAGATCCTAAATGGAATTATATCGTGTTAGGAGCCGCCTTTGTTTTTGATGGTATTTCTTTTATTACTGCCCTAAAAGAATTTAACCGGCAACGTGGCAGCACCCGGTTTTGGAAAGCTGTTCGGCACAGCAAAGACCCTTCTACCTTTGTAGTATTGTTTGAAGATACAGCCGATTTATTAGGTTTAACCGTAGCTTTCCTGGGAGTATTTTTAGGGCATAATTACAACAATCCTTTATTTGATGGCCTTGCCTCCATTGTTATTGGTTTGATTCTGACAGCTATTTCGGGTTTGTTAGCGAAAGAAAGTCGGAGTTTGTTAATGGGAGAAAGCGCCGACCCCGAAGTTTTAGATGAAATAACCCAATTAACGGAAGCACACCCAACCGTTCAGAAAGTGCTGCGCCCGCTTTCTATGTACCTGGCTCCGGAAGAAATTATTTTGATTCTAATTGTAGCTTTTCGGGAAGAAGTTACCAGTGCGGAAGTTACTAAGGCTATCATTACTATCCGGCAAAATATTCAGGAACGTTTTCCATCGATTAAGCAAATATTCATCGAACCTGAAATGCTTTCTGCTGCTAGTTAAATGAAGAGCTTACTAATAAATTGTAAATAACAGGAATTAATATCAAATCGTATCTAAAAAGCTAACATAGATTTTGCTTGTTAGGAAGTGTTTTGTTTGGAGCCTTTTCAATACTCCAGGTAGCGGTGCTAACTTGTTTGAACCGGCTGAGTTTGCCTCCTGGCCGGCGGGCCTCGTTTGGCTCTTTCGGGCGGTTTAGCGAACCTTGGCTCACTCCGTTGTGCCATGCTGCTTTGCAGCACCGGAACGCTAAAAGGCCCTCTACAGCCAAACTGGTGTTAGTTGCTGGTAGCTACTACTTTTCTTCCACAGCTTGTATAATTAACTTTGTTAATATTAAGAAGAAGAAAATGGTTTTTATAGGCGGCTACTAATGACAAGAATTAACGGAATGAAACTTCCTGTTCTGCTATACCTCTACGCAGATCCTGATAAATTCGGCTTCATACAGTATAGTACTACTAAATAGTAATAACAGTAGTTACAAGCACTGATACCAGTTTGGCTGTGGAGCACCTGCTAGGATTCCGGTACTGCGCAGCAGTATTCCGCAGACGGAGCCGAGGAAAGGAAGACTAGCGAGTGCGAGAGAGCCAAACGAGGCTCGCCGGCCATGAGGCAAACTGGGTACCTGTCAAATTAGGTAGCACTGTAGCATGGAGGTTGGAACAGACTTCAAAGGACAACATTAAAGTCTATTATAACAACTACTGCTTACTATTGGGTATAAGTTCTAAAGAAATAAAAATTAAAGAGCCGTTCTTCTCTACAGAAAAGCGGCTCTTTCTTACAGAAACGCAATTTACGTACAATCAAAAATCAAACTTTTGAGAGATTAGTTAAATCAAACGGAAGCTTACGTACTCTTTTACCGGTAAGTGCAAAAACAGCATTGCATAATGCTGGTGCTACCGGCGGCAAGCCCGGCTCTCCTACTCCACCTGGCGCTTCAGTACTAGGCATAATATGGACTTCAATAACAGGCGTTTCGTTGATGCGCATTACCCGGTACTGGTGAAAGTTACTTTGTTGTACCCGACCGTTTTCCAAAGTTATGCCATCTTTAATGGCTGCAGTTAAACCCATAATTACGTTGCCCTCGGTTTGCGCTTTTACCGTATTTGGGTTAACCACCTGGCCGCAATCTATCACTGAAACTACTTTCTCTATTTTTACGCCGTTTTTATCTTTGGCTACTGTTACAGCATGCGCACAAATACTACCAAAAGATCGGGCAATGGCTATCCCCCGGGCTTTACCAGCCGGAAGCTTCTCGTTCCATTTAGCTTTTTCTCCGAGTAGTTTTAGCACATTGGCAAAACGCGGAGATTCATTTAGTAAATTTAACCGGAAAGTTAACGGGTCTTTACCAGCCGCGTGGGCTAATTCATCTACAAAACTCTCTTGCCCGAAAGCGCTGGTAGAGCTATACACAGAACGCCACCAAACAATTGGAATTTCCGTTTCGGCTAACACGAACCGATAGCCAGCATTAGTAAATTTATACGGACTATCCGTTGGGTTAATAGACTCCATGGTCCATTCATCGGCCTCGTTTTCCTTTAACTTTTTACCCCCGAATGCCTGCGTTTGATGCACAATAGAAGACCCTACCACTTTATGTTCAAAAGCTATTACCTGGCCGTTTTTATCTATGCCCCCTCGCATGGCACTCAGCATACCCGGCCGGAAAGGTCCTTGTATAGTATCGTCTTCGCGGGTCCAGATAAGTTTTACCGGGGCTTTTACCTGTTTCGATAAGTTAACCGCTTCGAGCAAATAGTCAAAGTAAGCTTTACGGCCAAACGCTCCGCCGAGAAAAGGAACGTGTACTTTTACGTTTTCGGGAGAAATATTTAAATATTCGGCCACTTGTGCCGCCGCTAAATCCGGAGCTTGCACCGGTGCCCATATTTCACAAGCGCCCTCAGTAACGTGAGCGGTTGCATTTTCCGGTTCCATGGGAGCATGGGCCAGAAATGGCGTTTCGTAGTGTGCTTCTATTTTTTTAAAGGCCGCAGTAAGCCCTTCGTTTACGTTACCTTTTTGCAAAAACTCTGCTCCTTCGTTTTTAGAAAGCTGGCGCAAACGGTTAAAATATTCCGTAGTACTGAGTTCCGAAGCCGTTTCAGGCTCCCACGAAACCTTTAAAGCTTTACGTCCTTTCAGGGCAGCAAAATAGGTATCGGCGATTACAGCTACTCCCTGGGTAGAACGGTGCGGCATTTTTCTTTCTGATACTACAACGTGTTTCACCCCGGCTATTGCTTTAGCATTCGCATCCTCCAAATTAGTAACTTTCCCAAAAATAAAAGGTGCCCTTTCTATGGAAGCATATAACATACCGGGCACTTTTACATCCATGCCAAACTGAGCAGAACCATCTACTTTAGCCGGAATATCCGGTCGGAGAGCTGACTTACCAAGTATTTTAAAATCTTTCGGATCTTTCAGCTTTGGTTCTTTGGGTACTTCTAGTTTAGAAGCTTCCTCTACCAATTCGGCGTAAGTAAGTTTCTTACCGCTTGATTTGTGGTAAACAGCAGCATTTTCAGCGTAACAATCGGCTTCGTTTACTTGCCAGTGCTGAGCAGCGGCTTTTACCAACATTTCCCTCACGGCTGCTCCGGCTTTCCGTAAAGGCTCCCAGGATGTGCGTACACTACTGCTACCCCCACTTAATTGAAAACCATACTTTTTCCGGCCATCGGTGGGTAAAATAGAAACCTGGTCCAGACTTACTTCCAATTCTTCGGCTAGTAATGCCGGCATAGCCTGAAAAGTACCCTGCCCCATTTCGGGTCGGGCGTTAAATAAAGTAATTTTACCGGCTGTATCGATTAATATAAAGGGGCTGAACTCTAAATCCAGAACAGCGGGAGAAGCTAACTTTTTAAGTGTAGCAGCATTGCCTACATTGGGTAAGGAGAACCCAAGCGCCAGGAAAGCTCCGGATAAACCAGCCGATTTTAAAAATTTTCGGCGCGAAACGGTATTTTCTACATTATCCATCCTTCAGAGTTTTTAAGGTTGTGTTAGAAGCTACCATTTTTTTAGCGGCGGCCTGAATAGCCTGACGAATACGCGGATAGGTACCGCACCGGCAAATATTTCCCTGCATGGCAGCGTCAATATCGGCGTTGGTGGGTTTTACGTTTTTGTTTAGCAGAGCAACGGCCGACATAATTTGTCCGGATTGGCAATAACCGCACTGCGGAACCTGGCTCTCAATCCAGGCTTGTTGTACCGGGTGGGTACGGTTCGTAGAAATTCCTTCGATGGTAGTAATTTTTTTACCAACTACCGCCGAAACGGGTAATACGCAGGAACGGGTGGCATTGCCGTCCAGGTGAATGGTGCAGGCACCGCATTGTGCCATACCGCACCCAAACTTAGTACCCGTTAAACCCACAATATCCCGAATAACCCATAGCAGCGGCATTTCCGGATCCGCTTCAACGGTATGGAACTTATTATTGATTGTTAGCGAAAGGGTGGCCATTAAAAAATCGTTTAAAGTGAAACAGAAGAACTGACTTACAATGCTTTAAGTTAAGAAAGCCCAGCAAACAAAAAAAGCCTCTTTAACTTATATTTGTTAAAGAGGCTTTTAATAAGGTACTTGTATAAATTTAACTCCTTTTATTTAACTCATCGCGAATTTTAGCAGCCCGCTCGTAATCTTCTTTATCCAGAGCTTCAATTAACATTTTGTTTAATTCTTCTACGGATACCTCCTTAATATTTTCCTTACTGCTTTCGTAAACCGGTTCAGCTTTACTGCTGCTACTTGTCAGGTCGGTATCCTCTTCTTCCTCCTCTTCTTCTAAGTCGCTCAGAATAATGCCCGCTTCCGATAAAACACTTTCTACGGTATAAATATTTACCCCAAAACGTAAACCAATGGCAATAGCATCGGAAGGACGTGAATCCAACTCAAACTCGCGTGCGCCATCGGAACATATAATTTTAGAATAAAAGACGCCTTCTTTTAAGTCAGAAATCAAGACTTCTTTTACTATAATTCTTACTTGCTGGGCAAAAGACTTAAATAAATCGTGCGTTAAAGGCCGGTTTGGATTAATTTTTTCAATCTGGATCGCAATAGATTGAGCCTCGAACATTCCAATAATAATTGGTAACCGGCGGTTACCATCTTTTTCTCCTAAAACCAGCGCAAATGATCCGGATTGTGACTGGCTGGATGATAATCCTAATATTTCTAACTGAATTTTTTTCACAGTTTTTCGTCTAGTGTGGTGTGTTCTGCTAATTATTTTGCCAGAGCTTTCGCCTCCTCAATAAGTTTGGGTACAACCTCAAATATATCTCCTACTATTCCGTAATCAGCGGCTTTAAAAAAAGGGGCTTCCGGATCTTTGTTAATAACGACAATTACTTTAGAAGAGTTTACACCCGCCAGATGCTGAATGGCACCAGAAATACCAACCGCAATATACAAATTAGGGCTAATAGTAATACCCGTTTGGCCAACGTGCTCGTGGTGTGGGCGCCAACCCACATCGGCTACTGGTTTAGAACAGGCGGTAGCTGCTCCCAAGGCTTTGGCCAAATCTTCAATTAAGTGCCAGTTTTCCGGACCTCGCATGCCGCGCCCACCCGAAACTACAATATCGGCCTCGGTCAGCAATACATCTCCGGTAGCCCGCACGGTTTCCTGGGGAACTCCATTTAAATCTGCATCGGTTAAGGCAGTAGTAAAAGTTTCTATTGCTGCTTCTCCGGAACCAGTTTCTTTTACTTCAATGCTATTTTTTTTAATTGCGATTATCTTGGTAGAAGCACTTAAGTTTTCTTCGGCAAACGCTTTTCCGGAAAAAACGCTTTTTTTTACTTTTAAGGTATCGCCTGAAATCTCGGGCAAGGCCACTACATTAGCCGCGTAGCAGGCTTGCAAACGCGCAGCTAGCCGGGCACCAATTCCGGATCCAATATTGGTATTAGACAGTATAATTACCGAGGCATTTTCTTTTTCGGCGGCGGCGGCAACTACTTTGGTATATGCCTGACTCACATAATCTTTTAAACGGGGTTCCTCATCTACCAATACTTTTGCTGCACCGTATTTACCCAGGCTTTTTAACTCTTCGGTAGCTACTTCCCCAATGGCAATTGCTACAATCTCCGTACCTAAGCTAGCGGCCACTTGCTGGCCATAACAAGCTGCTTCGAACGAAGATTTTTTTACTTTACCATCCGCACATTCTATAAATACTAAAACCGACATATTAAATTACTTTTGCTTCGTTTCTTAACAACGTAATTAGTTCGCCGGCATTGGCCGGATCGATTAACTTTACTCCTGATTTTTTCTCCGGCAGCGTGTACGCTTCGGTTTTAGTTTTCACATCACTGCTTATAGGCTCTACAACGTTTAAAGGTTTCGTCCGGGCCGTCATAATGCCGCGCATGTTCGGAATGCGAGGTTCGCTCATGGGTTGTTGCGCACTGGCTACCAAGGGTAAATTTACCTGCATAATTTCTTTTCCGCCTTCAATTTCCCGCTCCAGGGTAGCTGTTGTTCCGGTTACGTCCAGCTTAATGGCTGGAACAATGGCTGGCCAGCCTAATAGTTCGGCTACCATTCCGTGCACCTGAAACCCGTTATAATCTACCGATTCTTTTCCCATTAAAATTAAATCATAACCACCTTCTTTTGCGTATTGGGCAATTTGCTGCGCAACAAAAAACGCATCCGTAGGTTTAGCATTTACCCGAATGGCATCGTCGGCGCCAATGGCTAAGGCTTTCCGAATATTTGCTTCTGTATCAGCTAATCCTACATTTAGCACAGTTACGGTACCGCCCTGGCTTTCTTTTAGTTCAATAGCCCGGGTTAAGGCATATTCGTCGTATGGATTTATTACGAATTGTACGCCAGCAGTGTTAAGTTCTTTATTATCAGGAGTGAAAGAAATTTTAGTAGTGGTATCGGGAACGTTACTTATACAAACTAAAATCTTCATCGACGAATTGTTTACGTAGAAAAATTAAATTTGCGCAAAGTTATAAAAATAAGCTAGAATGGAAAGGAACCAAACCAGATTAGACCAACTTTTCGAGTTTTACCGCGAAGATCCCAACGATGCATTTACGCTTTATGCTATTGCTACGGAATACCTAAAAATTGATCCGCATAAAGCCATGGAATATTATCAAAAACTTTTGCAGGACCACGAAAACTATATAGGCACGTATTATCATGCCGGGAGGTTACACGAATCTTTCGGGGAAAAAGAACAGGCCGAGCAAATTTACAAAAAAGGAATGCGCAAAAGTCAGCAGGAAGGTAACCGGCACGCCTATTCAGAATTGCAACAAGCTTATAACCGGCTAATGGGATTGGATTACGAAGACGATGAATAAACTTTAAAGCTACTCCTCAAAAGTAGCTTTACTTATATCTGTATAAAGGACGTATCTTTTAATACTTTGCTCAGGACAAAGCAAAGAAAAACCATCCGAAACACAGCTATGTAATTAGATAGGCTTTCTGGTTAAGTAGTAAACTTAAGTAATTCTAAGAAAGAAAACCTGAATGACCAGTATAGAAATAAATTTAATTCGGTTTAGAGTTAAACATTAATATACTGCTATTAATACGATTAATTTGCTCAATCAGGATTAAATCTTCAGAGGCTAAACTTGCGAGGGAATCGGGTGCACCTAAGTTATTTTTCTGGCTTTTGGGAGCAGGTTCAATCAGATCCAAATTTACTCCTTCGGCGGAGGCGGTTAACACAATGTGTTCGTGCATGCACGTGCCAGAAAAAGTAAAATTTAAAGTATAATCCCCTAAAACCAGGCTAATCGGCCAATCGGCAGTGCTGCCTTGCGCCCGCAATTGACTTACTAATTGTAGTACCGCATCGAACGATTGCACATCGGCTACCGAAATAAGAGATCGATGTAATATTTCGCGCGGCTCAAATCGTAAATTGGTATATAATATCTTTTCTACGAAATAGCCATTATTACATAATAAAACCAATTCTCCCTTGGGTAAACTGTTTCTCATTTTCAAAAAATTATGGTTAGTGCGTATTTCCCTGTTTACTAAAAAGTATTAGCTACTATTAGAGGCTAAGTACTTTTTACCCTCTACTCATAAGTACTAATTTTGGCCTTACGTAAAATGTTAACAAAAAGTTAATATATAATATGTAATTTCTATTAACTCATTCATAACAAGCACTTAATAATTTTTTAAATTACTAGCTAAAAGATTTTAACCTGCTCTTATTTGATTAGTAACCAGCTTTAATTGCTAAAGAAACGAGAGCAGTGGCATTCTTTACTATAATTTACTACTTGTTAATTCGATTAAATTTTTGCTCCGTTTTCAACTACAAGTACATTTCTCAAATATTTATCAATTCTAATCCTATTCTAATGTGCTTCTAATCCGGCTCTAATGTGGCCGGTATACTTTTGCTGCGTGGTTTACAAACAACGTATGCAAAGGCTTTTCCTATTTTTATTATTTATCGTAACCTGCGGAGGCCGATTAATGGCCCAAACGGCTCCTTTATCCGCAGCCCGCACCGATACCCTGCGGGTAACTATCAGCGAGGCCGAAAAATTGTTTACACAAAATAACCTTTCCCTGCTATCCCAAAAAATACAGGTAAATGCCGCCGAAGCAGCTATAATTCAGGCACGTTTATTTAATAATCCCACCATCAGCGTAGAGCAAAATATTTACAATCCCCAAAATAACCGGGAATTTGATGTGAGTAAATCCGGACAATTGATTGTTCAGGTGCAGCAATTATTTCAGTTGGCCGGTAAGCGTAATAAACGGATTGCGGTAGAACAATTAAACGCCCGCTTAACCGAATACCAATATTTTGATTTATTACGCAGCTTGCGCTTTGAATTGCGTACCTCCATGCTGGAGTTATCGTTTTTGCTGCAAAATTCAAAAATTTACTCCGACCGGATTGAACCGGTACGTAAACTGGTTAACGCCTTCGAAACCCAATACAACAAAGGTAATGTAGCTTTAAAAGAAGTTACGCGCTTAAAAGCCCTGATATTTTCGCTCGAAAATCAACGACTTGATTTGCTTACCCAAATTAACCAACACCAGGCTGATTTAGGTATTCTGCTACACGTACAACCCAATGTATTTGTATTGCCGGTAATTAACCAAAAGCAACTAGACCAGGCCAGCACTCAGTTAAACTTACCCGAATTGTTGCAAACGGCTACTCAAAACCGCTTCGATTTAAAAATTTATGAAACCGGCATTGCCCAACAGGAAGCAAATGTAGTTTACCAAAAATCCTTAGCTGTTCCGGATTTAACTTTGGGTGGCGTGTACGACCGGCAAGGTTCTTTTGTGCGCGATTATACCGGTTTGCAGGCGGCCATAAGTTTACCTGTTTTTAACCGGAACCAAGGAGGCATTAAAATCGCCGACCAACTGCTTCAAAAAAGCAAACTCGACTACGAACAGTACCAAAACCAGGTAGAACAAGATGTGGTGACGGCTTACAACCACGCTGTAACGACGAATAAACTTTACTCAAATTTTGATGCTAAATTCTCGCAGGATTTCGACAAATTAATGACTGGTATTACTTCCAGTTTTAGTAAACGAAATATTAGTCTGATAGAATTTATCGACTATTACGAAACCTACACCGAAAGCATTAGCCAAATGCTGCAATTGCAAACCAACCGGGCCCGCGCCTTAGAAGAAGTAAATTTTGCGGTAGGTACTCCCATCTTAAAATTAGATAAACCAAATTAATCATGAAAAACATTTTAATGGGCAGTTGCCTGATAATGGCGACTGCCTTTTTTTCCGGAGGTTGCCAACAAAGCCACGGAGAAATTGAAAAAAGCGATTTGGGATTTTGCCTCTCCGACACCATCAGCAGTATGATTAAACTCGATACTGCCCGGGTACAGGAAGTACAAAACGAATTAAAGCTTTCGGGCAAAGTTACCTTCGACGAGCAAAAAGTTTTTAAAATATACCCTTTGGTAGGCGGTAACGTGATAGACGTTAAAGCAGAACTTGGCGACCAGGTAAAGCAAGGCCAGGTGCTGGCAGTAATTCACAGTAGCGAAATAGCCGATTTTGAACAGCAACTTACCAATGCCCAATCGAATCTGCTGCTTGCCGATAAAAATTTGAGCACCGCCGAAGACATGTATAAATCCGGCTTAACCTCGGAGCGGGATTATGTAATTGCCCAGAAAGAAAAAAGTAAAGCTCAGGCCGAGGTAAAGCGGATAAACGAAATTTTTAAAATTTATAACATTGGTAAGGCTTCGGATTATGTGGTAAAAGCGCCGGCCTCGGGATTTCTGGTAGAAAAAAAGATTAACCGCGATATGCAAATCCGGCCCGATAATACTGATAATATTTTTACTATTTCTAACCTGAACGATATCTGGGTTTTGGCTAATGTATACGAAACCGATATTGCTAAAATAAAAGAAGGCTACAAAGCTACCATTTCGGTTTTAAGTTACCCCGACAAAGTATTTACCGGAAAGGTAGACAAAATTTATAATGTGCTCGATCCGGAAACCCGGGTTATGAAAGTGCGGATTAAATTAGACAATTCTGATTTTGCTTTAAAACCAGAAATGTTTGCCAATGTTACCATTCACTACCCCGAAGATAAGCACATGGTGGCAGTACCGGCTAGATCCGTCATTTTTGATAAAAACCGCAATTTTATCATGGTGTACCGCAAGCGTTGCGACATTGATACCCGCCCAGTAGAATTGTACAAAACCGTAAACCAGACCGCTTACGTGCAGACCGGCCTTAAACCCGGCGAAACAGTTATTTCCGATTACCAATTACTCGTTTACGACGCTTTGAACGATTAACCTTATGAATAAATTTATCTCCGGGCTGGTGGCCTTTTCTTTAAAAAACCGGCCTTTTATTTTCTTTGCTACCGCTGTTTTAGCGATAGCAGGTTTTTACTCTTTTCAGAAAACTCCCATTGAAGCCTTTCCGGATGTAACCAACACGCAAATTATTGTAGTTACCGAATGGAATGGCCGCAGCGCCGAAGAAATAGAGCGTTTTGTTACCACTCCCATCGAAATTGCCATGAACTCGGTGCAGCGCAAAACTAATGTGCGCTCTATTTCCATGTTTGGATTATCGGTAATGAAAATTATTTTCGACGACGATGTAGATGATTTTTTCGCCCGGCAACAGGTAAACAATTTATTAGCCAACGTATCACTGCCAGATGGAGTTGATCCCGTGGTACAGCCGCCTTACGGACCTACCGGTGAAATTTTCCGGTATACCCTAGAAAGCAAACAACGTAATTCGCGCGATTTACTAACCTACCAGAATTGGGTAGTAGACCGCCAGTTGCGCAGCTTGCCCGGGGTAGCCGATATAGTAACTTTTGGTGGCGAAGAAAAAACCTACGAGGTAAGCGTTAATCCTTCTTTACTGGCTAAATACAACATTACTCCCCTGGAAGTATTTAACGCTGTTTCTAAAAGTAATATAAACGTGGGGGGCGATGTAATTGAAAAAAACGGTCAGGCATACGTAGTGCGCGGAGTAGGTTTGCTCAACAGCATGACCGACATTGAAACAATTATCGTCGATAATATTAATGGCACGCCCATTATGGTTAGGAACGTAGCCGATGTGCGGGAAGCCGCTGCGCCCCGGGTGGGCCAGGCGGGCAAAGGTACCAACGACGACGTTGTGGAAGGAATTGTAGTAATGCGGAAAGGTGAAAACCCCACCGAGGTTTTAGCCCGGGTTAAAGATAAAATTAAAGAACTCAACTCCGATGTGTTACCGGCCGATGTAAAAATAGCAACTTTCTACGACCGCGATAACCTAATGGCCTTTTGCACCGAAACCGTAATGCACAATTTGGCCGAAGGTATTATTCTGGTAACCGTAGTTGTATTCATTTTCATGGCCGATTGGCGCACTACGCTTATTGTATCCATTATTATTCCTTTAGCACTGCTATTTGCTTTTATATGCATGCGCATTAAGGGCATGTCGGCCAATTTACTATCACTGGGGGCAGTAGATTTCGGGATAATTATAGATGGTGCGGTAGTAATGGTAGAAGGCTTATTTGTGGTACTCGACCGTAAGGCGCGCGAAGTAGGAATGGATAAATTTAATCGTTTATCTAAGCTTGGGTTGATTAAAAAAACCGGATCTGAAATGGCAAAGGCCATCTTCTTCTCCAAATTAATTATTATTACGGCCCTGCTTCCTATATTTTCCTTTGAAAAGGTAGAAGGTAAAATGTTCTCGCCGTTAGCATTTACCCTTGGTTTTGCCTTACTGGGAGCCTTATTATTTACTTTAACCTTGGTACCGGTTTTAGCCAGTATTTTGTTGAACAAAAATGTGCGCGAAAAACACAACCCTATAGTTTTATATCTGGAACGGGGGGTAACCAAATGCTTTAACTTTACCTACCGCTTTAAAAAAGCTAGCATTGGAGTTGCCTTGGTAATTTTAGCGCTTTCTATGTTTTCTTTTAAATTTTTAGGCTCGGAGTTTTTACCGCAACTCAACGAAGGCTCCTTGTGGGTAGAAGCCAAACTGCCCATGAGTAACTCTCTACCCGAAACAGTGGCCATGGTTAGTAAAATCCGGCATAAAATCCGGCAGTTCCCGGAAGTACAAGATGTGCTTTCGCAAACCGGCCGCTCCAACGATGGCACCGATCCTTCTGGGTTTTATTACGTGCAATGCCAGGTAAATCTGTATCCGAAAAAAGCATGGAAGCGCCACATAACCCAAGACCAGTTAATTGAGCAAATAGATGCGCAACTGCGGCAATACCCCGGCATTGTGTATAATTATTCGCAACCTATTATCGATAACGTGGCTGAAGCCGTTGCCGGTATAAATGCTTCTTTAGCGGTAAAAATATTTGGCTCCGATTTAGAAGAATTAGACCATAAAGCCGATGAAGTACTAAAAGTATTACAGAAGGTACCAGGAGTAAAAGACTTAGGTGTTTTGCGCAACATTGGGCAACCGGAACTCGCCATTGTTTTAAACGAAGAAAAAATGGCTACTTACGGCGTGCAAAAAGCCGATGCGCAGGCCGTAATAGAAATGGCGATTGGCGGTAAGGCAGCCACCCAGCTTTTCGAGAACGAGAAGAAATTTGATGTCCGCATTCGCTATCCCAAACAATACCGCACCGACGAAACTGACATTGGCGATTTAAAAGTACCTACCATTCACGGCAGTAAAATTCCCTTACGCGAAATTGCCGATATAAAAAGTAATACCGGCGCTGCCTTTATTTACCGCGACAACAACCAGCGCTTCGTGGCCATTAAATTTTCTATCCGGGAACGCGATTTAGGTAGTACAATTAAAGAAGCGCAGCAAAAAGTACAAAACGTGGTGAAATTATCGAAAGGTTACCACATCCAATGGAGCGGTGAGTTTGAAAACCAGGTGCGCGCCACGCACCGGCTGACGCAGGTAGTACCCGTAAGTTTGCTCATTATTTTTCTGATTCTGTTTATCATGTTTAGCAATATGCTGGATGCCGCCCTGGTGCTTTTAAATGTGCCTTTTGCCCTTATTGGCGGCATATTGGCACTGCATGTAACAGGTACGGTATTTAGTATTTCGGCCGGGATCGGTTTTATTGCGCTCTTTGGCTTGTGCGTGCAGAATGGGGTGATCTTAATTTCGGTATTCAAGAAAAATATAAAAGATAAACTTCCGCTTGGGCAGGCCATTTACGAAGGAGTTCGGGCCCGCACCCGACCCGTTGTAATGACGGCTCTTATGGCTATGATTGGTTTAATGCCGGCAGCTATATCTACAGGTATTGGTTCCGAAACGCAAAAACCTTTGGCTATTGTGGTAATTGGCGGCTTAATCAGTGGTACCATTTTAACGTTGCTCATTTTCCCGCTAATTTTTGATATAGTTTACAATCGCAAGCAACAACGTTTGGAGAAAAAACAGCGACGGTTAGTCACCGCTTAATGATTAACTTTTTATTTTGATTTGGTTTATAAGGATAAAGGAGGAAGCTACTGGCTTCCTTTTTTATTTACTAAAAACTTTGGCTGGAATTAAGTAAAAAGACACAAGTATCAAGATAGTAGATGTTAGACTTCTACGAGGTTAAATGTTTGATTATTAATATATCACCACCACAACTTCGACATCCAGTATAGAAAATTAATTTTGTCTAGTTACTTATATTATTTAAATAGTTGCAGGTAACTGGTCAAGATTAATTTAGTAAATTTTTGGGTGGCATTGTAATAACAAACTACGTTTCAATTGTTTAATTACACAAAAGTCTAACATCTACTATCTTGATACTTGTATCTCCTTATTTAGCTACCGGCTGGTAAAGTAATTTGTACCAAAGTACCGTGGTTTAATTCGGAAGCTATTTGAATTTGCCCGTGATGGCGGAGAATAATCTTTTGGCTAAGGGCTAAACCCACCCCTGTACCTTTAATACCGCGGGCATTAGCCGCCCGGTAAAAAGGATCGAATATTTTATCTAAATCCGCCGGTGGAATTCCTATACCCTGGTCCTGCACTTGCACATGTAGCAGGTTATTCTGATAGAATAGCTGCAATTGCACCGCTTTTCCGTTAGAGAATTTATGGGCATTTTCGAGCACATTTAATAAGGCGGCTTTTAGTAAATCGCGATTGCCGGTTACCTCTAAAACAGTTGCCTGTTCGGGCATATTTTTGAAAGATACCTTTATATTATTATGCGGGTATAAGCGATCCATTTCAGCTTTTAATTCCAGTACTAAATCATCCAGAAGAAATTTTTCTGATCTCTGACTGCTATTTTCGTAGTCTGTTTGGGCCAGATTAAGTAAATCTTTGGTAAGCTTCTCTAAACGGTCGGCCTCGTTTTGCAGCGTTAATAACGATTCTTTGTATTCAGCTGGTGCCCGTTCGCGACTTAGAGTTACTTCAATTTCGCCGCTAATGGCTGTGAGCGGATTACGAAGCTCGTGGGAAGCGTTGGATATAAAATTTTGCTGCATTTCAAAAGCAGTCTCTAAGCGGTCCAGCATCTGGTTAAAGGTTTTAGCCAATCGTCCGAATTCATCCTGGCCGTTACCTTCTTTGAGCCGGCGGTGCAAATTAGTTATCCGGATATCGTTTACTTCGGCTACCATTTCCGAAACCGGGTTTAATACCAAAAAGGTAAAAAACCTACCAATCAGAAATACAACCAGACTACCAGCCAAAAAACTTATAATAAGCACCTGGCGCAAATTATTTATTTTACGGTGGCCAGTTACATCTACCGCCGAAACAAAAATGTAAAACTGGCCTTGGTTATCCTGATACAAAAACCCAATCCCTTGCCTGGTACCGCGCGCAAATTGAATATATTTACGTTTAGCAATTTGATCAAAAGCTCTTAATGGAGCAATAAAAGGATATTGATCCTGGATAAAACGTGGTTTTTTATCTTGATCAAAAATATCAATGGACTCCTGATGTAAATTCTGAAAAAATTTGCGGCGTATTTTTTCGAAAGAATTATTACTTATTTCATCTTGTTCCAGATAGAGTTGCGCAATAATATACCCGCGTTCATGTAGCCGGTCATAAAACTCTACTTTGCGGTACTGCTCCGAAGAGTAGTAAATTATCAGGAAAGAAACGAATAGAATTCCGGCAATTAATAAGGTAAAAGTTAAGGTAAGGCGGGAACGGATACTCATAAATCGCCGGCGTCTTTGAGTATATACCCCATCCCAATTACTGTATGAATAAGCTTGGGCGAAAAGTCTTTATCAATTTTGTTACGCAGGTAATTTACGTACACATCTACTACGTTAGAATTTAAATCAAAATTAACTTCCCATACGTTTTCGAGTAAACTCAACCGCGACAATACCTTGCCTTTATTCCGCAAAAAATGTTCTAATAATGTAAATTCGCGGGCGGTAAGCATAATAGGTTTGTCGCCTCGGATAACAGTTTTTGTTTCCAGATTAAGCTGTAAATCGGCAATGGTGAGTACTTCGGTTTCTTCGGCTACATGCCGTCGGCGATGCAGTGCCCGCACGCGGGCCAGCAATTCCCTAAATTTAAAAGGCTTAGTTAAATAATCATCTGCCCCGGCATCTAGGCCGGTTACCACATCGCTGGTGGTACCTAAGGCCGTAAGCATCAACACAGGTGTTTTTTTATCCTGTACGCGAATCTGTTTACATACTTCTATCCCGTTCAGGTTAGGCAAAATTACGTCTAATATTATTAAGTCGTAGGAGTTTTGGGTAGCTAAGCTTTTCCCCGTAATTCCATCGTAAGCCACTTCTACTTCGTAAGCTTGTTCCAGCAAACCTTTTTTTATAAATGCGGCCACATTAGGTTCATCTTCTACGAGTAAAATATGCATGAGTTAATCTAAAATTAATACGCCCCAAATTAGTAAATAATACGCCTTTTTTATCAGCAGTTGGTTACATAAAGGTTTTAGAATTTAAGACTTTCCGGCTTTATTTTACGTCTTCCGGCTTAATGCGGGTTGGAGTGTCCTGTCCAGCAATAATGCTACGCGCGGCTTGGGCAATGGCTTTTATTATATTGGTCATATTGGCAATGTCCAGGCTGGCAAATTCATCGTCTACCGAATGGTATAACTTATCGGTATCAATTTTATCAGTGGATAAAGTATGGGCAGGTACACCTAAACGTGCCAGAGTGGCATTATCCGAACGGTAAAATAAGTTTTCTTTTAGGTAAGGATCGGGTTGAAAAGAATAGCTTGAACCCACTAAGTTTTTCTGTATTATCTGCCCGAAATTGGATTTATCATAACCTGTAATAAAGCCGGCATTTTTCCCGAACTGCGATTCTTTCCCGATCATTTCAATGTTAAACATGGCTGTTACTTGTTGCGGGTCCAACTGTTTTGAGAAGTACTGAGCGCCGTAGCCGCCTATTTCTTCGGCGGTAAAAGCTACAAATATCAAGCTACGGGCATTTTTCTTTTGTTTTTTAAAATAATTAGCCAAGGTAATTACTGCGGTAGTTCCTGTTGCATCATCGTCGGCACCATTGGCAATAGAATCGCCGTTTACCGGATTTAAAATTCCAATATGATCGTAATGGGCCGAAAAAATAACGTATTCATTTTTGCGGGTGGTTCCGGGCAAATACCCAACTATATTTTTCAATGTTTTTTTAGTAACTGCATTTTGGGCACTTACCTGAACTGACTGCGGATTTTTAACAGACGTAAGCGCAAAAACCAGGGTGGTACTATCTAAATTTAATTGTAAATTATTGCGGCTCAAATAGTTTTTATAACGTTTAAATAATTCTGCGTGGGCAGTATCGATTAAAACTAAACCACTTTCTTTGCTAGTTAATGTTTCCTGGAATTTCTCAATCAGATTATCAGACGCCTCAATCCGGGTTAAGATTTTGACGGAATTACTTTTTTGATTCCATTCTACTTTTTTAGCTCCGGTTTTAATTAATACGGCTGGCTCGGTTAAGGTAGTACCATCTAGTACTACAGAACTACTAAAGGAATTTATTTCATAAACAGGAAACGATTGCTCAAATGACTTTAATCCTGGCCAGGTTTGCAAGCCGGCTTTTTTAAACTCTGCACTAATAAATGTTGCTGCTTTATCAATGTCCGGTGTTAAAGCTTTCCGGCCCCGCATGTTATCGGCCGATAAAGTTTTTACTATACGGCTAACTTCATCTGGGTTAATATTGGTTTGAGCGTTTAATTTTCCGGGCAAAAAATAAGAGAAAGCACTTATCAGAATAAAATATTTAATGCGAAAATTCATAGTTTATGGAATAAAGTAGGAGCCGCAATATATTTAAAAATTTGGTCTGATGAACAGATGTCACACAAAGTGATCAAAGTCTATTTATTAAAATATGGAAGCTGAACTAAATAGATGTTCATTATTAAATTAATAGCCTCTACCTTAACTTGCTGCTGGTTTATGAAAGCTAAAGTTATTTAGCTTACTGAAAAGACCTAGATTTATTTTTAAAGCGAATGCCCCCATTTACTTCCTTCTAAAACAAAAAAGCCATTTATCAGTTTTGCTTCCATTGGCGAGTTAAAACCTTGTACAATTTTATTGTGAGTTTATTCTTTTCCCTGTAAAGCAAAACACGCATTCATTTTACTAATAACGTATGGCCGATAAAAATTTTCTTGTAATTGGGGCCAGCTCTGGCATTGGTGCCGCCATGGTTCAGCAATTACTTAATCAGAAGTATCAGGTTTTTGCTATCAGTCGGCGCCCACCTAGCTTTTCTGCTACCAATAATTTAATTTATGTCTCCTGGGATGTTCGTCAAACTCCTACTGCTGAGCTTCTAGAACAAATTCCAGATACCTTGCACGGTCTGGTTTACTGCCCGGGTACAATAAATTTGAAACCTTTTCATCGGCTTACCGCTAATGATTTTCGGGAAGAGTGGGAGATAAACGTTTTAGGTGCCGTAACCATGCTACAAACTTTTTTGCCCCACTTGAAAAAAGCTGGCGCCGCAGCAGTAGTACTTTTCAGTTCAGTAGCCGCTCAAACCGGAATGAGTTTTCATGCATCCACTGCTTCGGCCAAAGCCGCCGTAGAAGGATTAGGAAAATCGTTAGCCGCAGAATGGGCAGGCTCCAGGATTCGGGTAAATGTAATAGCTCCTTCCCTGACCAACACTCCCTTAGCCGGAAACTTACTGGCCACCCCCGAAAAACGCGAAGCTGCTAATAAGCGGCATCCGCTGGCACGAACCGGCACTCCCGAAGAGGTAGCGGCCTTAGCTATATTTTTACTCACCGATCAAGCCAGTTGGTTAACGGGTCAGGTGTTCACCATCGACGGTGGTTTATCGGCACTACGTTAATATAAAATTTAAAAATGCTTACGCCACCTGTTTCTTTTTTTTGGTTCCGGCGCGACTTACGCTTAACCGATAATGCTGGTTTGTACCACGCATTAAAATCGGGTACATTGGTAATACCTGTATTTATATACGACACCGACATTCTGGAGAAACTTCCGGATAAGCAAGATCGTCGGGTTCAATTTATTCAGGAAGCAATCAAAAGCTTAGCCGAAAATTTAGAAAAGTTGGGCTCTTTCTTACGGCTAAAACAGGGTAAACCTCTCGATATTTTTACTAAATTAGTACAGGAAAAAACTATTACTGCCGTTTACGCCAATCATGATTACGAGCCTTATGCCCAACAGCGCGATGCAGCAGTTGAAGAGTATTTAAAAACCAGGGGAATTCCTTTTTATACTTTTAAAGACCAGGTAATTTTCGAAAAGAACGAGATTACGAAAGCCGATAGAGAACCTTACACAGTTTTTACCCCATACAAAAAACGCTGGCTAAATACTATAAACAGCTTTTTCGTTAAAGCTTATCCTACTGAAAAATACTTTCATCAATTTGCATCCATAAATTCGGTGCCTCTTCCTACTTTAACAGACTTAGGGTTTCAGCATACAGATTTAGTAACTCCGAATATAAGGGTAGCCGAAGAAATTATTACGCATTACCACAAAACCCGCGATTATCCTGCTCAAGCGGGCACTTCTAGGTTAAGCGTGCATTTGCGGTTTGGTACCATTAGTATTCGGCAAGTGGTGCAGCTCGCCCAAAGGTTAAACGCTACCTGGTTAAACGAACTTATCTGGCGCGACTTTTACCACATGATCCTGTTTCATTTTCCGCGGGTAGTTTCGCAAGCATTTAAGCCCGCTTACGATCACATTCCTTGGGAAAATAATGAAAAATATTTTGCGCAATGGTGTACCGGCACTACCGGTTATCCGTTAGTAGATGCAGGTATGCGGGAACTGAATGCCACTGGCTTTATGCACAACCGGGTACGTATGGTGGTTGCCAGTTTTCTTTGCAAACACTTGCTTATTGATTGGCGCTGGGGCGAAGCTTACTTTGCAACTAAATTGCTTGATTACGACTTGGCAGCTAATAACGGAGGTTGGCAATGGGCAGCAGGTTCCGGCTGCGATGCAGGGCCTTATTTTCGGGTATTTAACCCGGCAGCTCAGTTAAAGAAGTTTGACCCGGGGAATTTATACGTTAAAAAATGGGTACCCGAATGGGAAAGTTCCAATTACAACCAACCACTTATAGACCATGATTTTGCCCGAAAACGGGCTATAAACACTTATAAAGCGGCATTAACCGATTTTAAAAATGGTAATTGATAATGAATAACGTTATAAAAATTTTAATATTGCATTTTTAATTTTTCTCAATGTTTTGATTAAATTTATCAAATTTACAACTAGATTAAGGCGAGTTATAACTTTACCCTCGATGCAGCATACCATCCGCTTTTTATACTTATTCCTTGTTATTGTATTTTTTTCTGTTACTACTTACGCGCAAAATTTATGTACTGCTACTATTTCTCCTTCCGGAACGGCTTACATTTGTAACGGTACCCCCTTAATTCTTACTGCCAATGAGGGAGTTGTAAATAATGATTTAAAATTTAGGTGGTTTAAAGATGGGCAGCCAATACCGGGAGCTACCAATCAAACTTATAACGCCACAGGTATAGGCACCTACGCCGTAGAAGTTAGCAGTATTTCTAATACCTGTAATCCGAATACTACTGATCCTGGTACCAGAGTAGAACTTGGCCCAACGCTTACAAGACCAGATTTTACTATTTCTCCTACTGGGGTGCAATGCTCCGGAATACCTTATACTTTTACAATTGTTGGCCCTAATGATCCAAATGTTGAATATCTCTGGGACTTTGGTGATGGAACCATCGGCCGCGGCTACGAAGTAAACCATGCCTTTAATTACTTCGGTACCGGAACAAAATCTTTTTCGGTAACGGTTGTTACGGCTTCCCGTGGTTGCCGTTCCCAAACTTCCATCGCTCAAACAGTAACTGTTAATGGAGGCCCTAATTTTACCGAAGCAGATGTAACCGATAGCGCTGATTTTGAAGTATGTATTCCAAAAGATTCTGCAATAAGCGTAAAGGCCAAGTTATTTAACAACATAGTAGCAGCTAGTGCAGCCGGAATTACCGGCTACCGGGTTCGCTGGAATCCTGATGATGTAAATGAAGTAAGTTACACACCTGAACAGTTCGATGCTGACTCTCCTATTCGTAACCCTACTCCGTTTACCACCATTGGCACACATCCAATTAGTATAACTGCGATTGGCGCCACTTGTAATACCACTATTACCTTACAATACGAAGTCAGCCAAAAACCTACTGCTGGTTTTCAAGTATCTCCACCAGATGGGAAAAAACGGTTAGATCCCAATCAATGTGTTCCAGTGATTGTTACCCCTACTGATAGTGCGAAAGGGGGTAATCTCACCTATAAATGGGCAGTACTAAATAACCAAGGTCAGCCGGCGGGTGGCTTCGCTTATATTAATAATACTTCTGATACTTCAGCTGCACCTGTTTTTCAATTTAATGAAATGGGCCGGTTCCAGGTTCAGCAAATTGTTACGAACCAATGCGGCAGCGATACTACTTCGCAAAGCGTGTTAATTGCTTATCCGGAGGTACAGCTAAATGCTGATGGACCATTTTGCGGGCCTACCACCATTAAGTTTTCGGATCAAAATGTATTTTATGATGCCAACTTAGGTACTGAAGTACCTACTTCATTCCGTTGGATTATATCAGGTACTAGTGGAGCAACTTTCATAAACGGAACTTCGGCCAATTCTAAATATCCGGAAATTAGTTTTCCAAATGTAGGGGAGTATAAAGTTTCGGTAAGTTTTGCCAATGAATGCGGTAACTCCGCCGATGTAGCGCAGCAGGGAGCCGGCGAAATTACTATTACCGTTAATGAAGTTCCGAACGCACCAATTATTACTACTACGGGAGTATCAATTTGCTCCGGCGAAAGCACAGATATAAAACCAACCGGACCAGCTGGTAATACTTTTATTTTCTATGGATCGCCCACCGGTGGTACTCCCCTGGATACTGCAGCAACTTACACAACCGGACCACTATCCGTAAGTACTACTTTTTATATCACTACTCTTAGCCCTAATGGTTGCGAAAGTACCGGTGCCCGTACCCCTTTTGCGGTAACTGTGTTACCTCCTATTGCCAACAATACTATTTCTCAAGACCAGGAAGTATGCCAAGGTTCGGCACCTAAGCTTTTATCTGGCACTCAACCAACCGGTGGGGATACTAATGGCTATCGATATCAGTGGCAGCTTAGTACTACGGGGCCTAATGGTACTTTTGCTACTGCTCCGGGAGTAAATAATAGCCGCGATTACACCCCACCGGTTTTACAGCAAAATGCCTGGTTACGGCGTTTAATATCATCCGCATCCTGCTCCGGCGATACCAGTAACGTTGTAGCTATTACTGTAACTCCCCGTATTGCAGGAGGTAACATAACTGGCGATCAGCAGGTTTGTGCTAATGAACCGGTATTGCCTTTAATTGGTAGCCCGTTAGCCGGAGGTACAATTCAGTGGCGTAGCAGCACAGTAAGCGCTACTGCTGGCTTTACTCCGGCTACCAACATCAACAATGAAGTAAATTATGAACCGGGAATCCTTAATCAATCCACCTGGTTTCGCCGTTACATTATTTCGGGTGGTTGTGTCGATTCGTCCAATGTGGTAATAGTAACGGTAGATCAACCAGTAACCAATAATACTATTCTAGCAGATCAATCGCTTTGCGGCGGAGAACAACCTGCCCCTTTAACGGGCTCTGGTCCACAAGGTGGCACCCTACCGCTCCGCTATATTTGGGAAAGCAGCACTACTGGTGCTACCACCGGTTTCGCTCCTGCAGTTGGCACCAATAATACAGCTAACTATAATCCAGCAGTATTAACTGTTACTACCTGGTTCCGTCGTGGCGTTATTTCTGGCACCTGCGACCCCAATTACAGCAATGTGGCTCAAATTACTGTTCTACCTTTAATCACGAACAATTCTATTAATGGTACTGAGCCGGCCGTTTGCGAAAATACGGCTCCTAAAACCATAACTGGTTCTGCTCCATCGGGTGGTAATGGTACCTATACCTATCTTTGGGAAAGCAGTATTACCAGCGCCACTGCTGCTTTTGCTCCGGCTGCTGGTACCAATAATACTCAAAACTATACGCCACCAGTAATCAGCCGTACAACCTGGTACCGGCGTACCGTGATTTCTGATAATTGCACTAGTATTTCTCAAACTATAGAAATTAAAGTTAATCCACTACCACCAGTACCAGTAGTAGCCGCCAACAGTGTTACCACCTGCCTGGATAGTACCGCCACTTTGGTAGCAACAGGTACAGGATTAACTTACCAGTGGTTCGAAACCCCTACTGGTGGTAATATTTTATTCGAGGGTGCTACGTTTGTTACGAATCGTATTGCCCAATCTACCACTTTTTATGTTCAGGCAGTTAATCAAAATCAATGTGTGAGCCCTGCCCGTACTCCGGTTACCGTCAATGTAACCAGCATTACAGCTAGTGCCGGACGTGATACTACCATTATTGAAGGTAATACCATGGAATTAATCGGACGTGGTGGCGTTCGTTACAAATGGGAACCAGCTACCGGGTTAAACGACCCGAATGTAGAACGGCCGGTAGCTAGCCCAACTAAAACTACCACCTATAAAGTAACTGCTTTCTCCGAAGAAGGCTGCGCAGCTACCGACGAAGTTACTATTACCGTTATTCCTCGGGTACTTATTGTAAATACCTTTAGTCCGAATCACGATGGTATAAATGAAACGTGGGAAATTCAGCGAATTGAAAATTATCCGGAAGCCACTGTTGAAATTTTTAATCGCTGGGGAACTAAGGTGTTTACCTCGGATATAGGGTATAAAAAAGCATGGGATGGCACCTACAATGGCCAGGATTTGCCATTAGCTACTTATTATTACATTATTCGCCTGGATAAAATATCCAAACCTATTTCAGGTAACGTAACATTAATCCGGTAAGCGTATTATTTATCTTATGAAAAGAGTTCTAGTAATTACTACTTTATTGGTTTGTTTTATTATTAAAGTACAGGCTCAGCAGCGTCCTCAGTTTAGTCAATACATGCTGAACCAGTATTTATTTAACCCAGCTCTTTCCGGAATTGAGGATTATACTGATGTACGAATGGGAACGCGTTACCAATGGGTGGGCTTAGATGGTGCTCCGGTTACCTATTATGTAAGTGCGCATACTCCTCTTAATAAAGAAGCTACTAGTGTCCGCAACCGCTATAACAACCGGACTCATACAGTTAAACGCAACCGTTTTCAACGAGCCCGTCCTCACCATGGTGTAGGAGTTATGGCACACGTTGATAAAACCGGAGTTCTTCGCCGTACCAACTTAACAGGTAGTTACGCCTTTCATTTACCGGTTAGTCAAAAGATTAACGTTTCAGTGGGTGTTTCCGCGGGAATGATACGGAATAGTTTAAATACATCCGAAGCCACTTATATAAATCCTGCAGATCCATCTATTACCAGTGATTATGTTAACCGAACTTATTTAGACTTAAACTTAGGAACCTGGATTTACTCACAAGATTTTTTTGTAGGATTTGCAGGTGCACAATTGGCACGAGGTAGTCGCGATTTAAATAATTCACCGGATCAAAAAACACCAGGAATTGTACAGCGCCACTTTTACGCAACTGCCGGTTACAAATTTCGTTTCGGGAACGATTTAGCACTTGTTCCATCTGTTATGATGAAAATGGCAGGCCCTAGCCCCTTTTCAGTTGATGTTAATTTGCGTGCTATTTACGGTGACCGGGTTTGGGCGGGTGTTTCTTACCGGAACCAAGATTCTTTCGCCGGATTAATTGGCTTAAACATCAGCTATCTCATGGATATTGGTTATTCTTACGACTATAACAACTCTGCCTTAGATATTGCTAATTCTGGTTCACATGAGATTGTGCTAGGAATTAAATTATTTAATAAAGGTAAAGTTATTTGTCCCCAATGGATGCAGTAAACTATTTTACTAACAAGCAAAATCTTAGAAGGTGTTTTAAAAAGTACTTAGGGGAAAATAGGGGAATAAAAAAGTACTCAAAAGGGTTAAGAATAGTTGAACCACCAACTTATCAAAACCGAAATGAGTACTAGTCAAAAGAAGCAAAAACGGCGGAGATATCCAAGTGATATCAGTCAGAATGGCTGGCAGAAGTTAAAGAAGTTATTGGAAGGACCGGATTCAGCCATCAGGAAAGCAGGTCGCCCAGCCGCCGATTTAAGAGAGGTCATAAACGCTATTTTTTATGTAGTAAAAACGGGTTGTAGTTGGCGGAGCATGCCCCATGACTTACTGTGCTGGCAAACGGCGTATGGTTACTTTAATGGCTGGAGTCAGAATGGCACCTGGGAGTGGGTTCATAGCGTTTTTGTAAAAAAGCTGCGGTGCCAATCCCAGCGCCAAGCTTGTCCCTCGGCGGGCAATATAGATTCCCAAAGCATCAAAACAACGGCTTGTGGGGGTTCTCACCGGGGCTTTGATGCGGGTAAGCAAATCAAGGGCCGCAAACGGTTTGTTCTTACCGATACCCAAGGCTTGCTGTTAGCCGTATGGGTATGCGCTGCCAGTGTTTCGGAAAAGAAAGGAGCCATGCCATTGCTTCGCTATAGGAAGCGAGTGCCTTATCTAGCTCATCTCTGTCGGCGTATTAAATTGGTTTGGGTGGATGGTGGTTACCGGGGAGAGGATTTAATGGCCTATGTAAAAAAGCTATGGGGCTGGTGCTGGCAAGTAGTGCTTCGAACAGATAATACGAAAGGCTTTAAAGCCTTGCCCCGTCGATGGGTCGTAGAAAGAACTTTTGCTTGGCTGCTGTTTGCCAGACGACTGAATAAAGATTATGAAAAGAACCGTCGTAATAGTCAGAGGATGGTCTACTTAGCGATGCTAGCCCTCATGCTTAAACGATTTTAATCTATTTTAAAACAGTTTCTTAGATTAATAAAGCATTTAATGGTTCCTAGAGAAAGCTCTATAGTTTATTCCAAATTTTATTAGATAATCCGCTCTCTATCTTTTTGCTGTATGTTAGTTGCTACTCTCAATATACCAAGATCAAGAGCGGAGTTGAGTGGAAAGTTTAATACAGTAATTGTATTTCCACAGCAAGAACCCTAAATTTTAATAGACACTATAACAGATCTTAAGCGACCTTATGCTTCCAAAAAAGGTTTTAAGGATCAAGCAAAAAAGTTGAGGAATTAGGAAAATAAGATTTTGGTTCGCAACAGCAGGAACAATTATTTAAATAATACTAACAATTACCACACCCTGATCGACGCTGCTACCTACCCAGCCTTCCAGAATTATTCGAGTTAGTGAATGTTATGCAAATTGCTAAATGCTTGAATAAAAGGCAAGGTACTCCACCCTCAAATATTATATCTCCATTTCTATAGCGGGAGTAAAAAGAGGATGCTTTGGACTGATGCTTTGGACTAAATGTTCTTTCTTCTTAACATTACAACTTTTCATAATATCAATGAAACCCTTTATTAAGAGGAAATTCTACATTAGGTATTTCATATGACAGCTTAATCCGCTACCCATTTCACTAAAAAGCAGAACGCCCGCATCTTCAAGGAAGGTGGGGGCGTTCAGAGGAAAAAAGGGGTTGGCGGCTACCTACTCTCCCGCATGTGATTGCAGTACCATTGGCGCTACGGGGCTTAACTGCTCTGTTCGGAAAGGGAAGAGGTGAACACCCGCGCTATAACCACCATTATTGTTCGGCTTACTGGTTAAGTAAGCGAAGCTGCCTGGGCAGCTTTGATAATGGCTAAAGTCTTATTCACTAGCACCACGTGCTAGCGTAACATAAATGGGCAAGAGAAAACGCTACCGTGGACTGGAAGTAAACAGGGTTTTTAAGAAAGTTTACGGGTAATTAGTACGGCTCAGCTTTGCAGTTTCTTGCTTTACACCTGCCGCCTATCAACGTGATCATCTCTCACGACCCTTAAAAGAAATCTCATCTTGAGGTGAGTTTCGCACTTAGATGCTTTCAGCGCTTATCTCATCCAAGCGTAGCTACCCGGCGCTGCAACTGGCGTCACAACCGGTGCACTAGCGGCTTGTCCAACCCGGTCCTCTCGTACTAAGGTCAGGTCCTCTCAAATTTCTTACGCCCACAACAGATAGGGACCGAACTGTCTCACGACGTTCTGAACCCAGCTCGCGTGCCACTTTAATCGGCGAACAGCCGAACCCTTGGGACCTTCTCCAGCCCCAGGACGTGACGAGCCGACATCGAGGTGCCAAACCTCCCCGTCGATATGAGCTCTTGGGGGAGATCAGCCTGTTATCCCCGGCGTACCTTTTATCCTTTGAGCGATGGCCCTTCCATGCGGAACCACCGGATCACTATATCCTACTTTCGTACCTGCTCGGCTTGTCGGCCTCACAGTCAAGCACCCTTTTGCTATTGCACTCTACGCACGGTTACCAAGCGTGCTGAGGGTACCTTTGAAAGCCTCCGTTACTCTTTTGGAGGCGACCACCCCAGTCAAACTACCCACCAAACACTGTTTCCCTTGCGAGATTAGGCTCCAAATAATTCAAGGGTGGTATTTCAACGTTGTCTCCACGATGCCTAGCGACACCGCTTCATAGACTCCCACCTATCCTACACATGAATTATCCAGAGTCAATGTTAAGCTATAGTAAAGGTGCACGGGGTCTTTCCGTCCCGTTGCGGGTACTCGGCATCTTCACCGAGACTACAATTTCACCGAGCTCACGGCTGAGACAGCGCCCAGATCGTTACACCATTCGTGCAGGTCGGAACTTACCCGACAAGGAATTTCGCTACCTTAGGACCGTTATAGTTACGGCCGCCGTTTACTGGGGCTTCGATTCAGAGCTTCGCCCTTGCGGACTAACCCCCCCTCTTAACCTTCCAGCACCGGGCAGGTGTCAGGCCTTATACTTCATCTTTCGATTTCGCAAAGCCATGTGTTTTTGTTAAACAGTCGCCTGGGCCTTTTCACTGCGGCTTCTTGCATTGCTGCAAGGAAGCGCCCCTTCTCCCGAAGTTACAGGGCCATTTTGCCGAGTTCCTTGGCCGTGATTCACTCGAGCGCCTGAGGATGCTCTCCTCGACTACCTGTGTCGGTTTACGGTACGGGTAGCTTCATAGTAAACGCTTAGCGGGTTTTCTTGGAAGTCGGATTAGGGTCATATCACCGCCCCCGAAGGGTTGGTGTACTATCGGCTTTCAGCTAGTTCGGCGGATTTGCCTACCAAACTACTACCTACCACCTTCAACGTACTATTCCGTCAGTACGCAGACCTTTCACTCCTCCGTCACCACATCACTCTATGAAGCTAGTACGGGAATATTAACCCGTTGTCCATCGACTTAACCTTTCGGTATTGCCTTAGGACCCGACTAACCCTGAACCGATTAGCGTTGTTCAGGAAACCTTAGTCTTACGGCGTGCAGGTTTCTCACCTGCATTATCGTTACTTATGCCTACATTTGCTTTTCTCATCGCTCCAGCACCCATTACCAGGCACCTTCAACGCCGATGAGAATGCTCCCCTACCACATGTATTACTACATATCCATAGCTTCGGTACTATACTTGATGCCCGATTATTATCGATGCCCTGTCGCTCGACCAGTGAGCTGTTACGCACTCTTTAAATGAATGGCTGCTTCCAAGCCAACATCCTGGCTGTTAAAGCAACTGGACCTCCTTTGTTCAACTTAGTATAGATTTAGGGACCTTAGCTGATGGTCTGGGTTGTTTCCCTCTCGGCGTGGGACCTTAGCACCCCACGCCTCACTGCCGCGTATATTTTAGAGCATTCGGAGTTCGTCTGGATTCGGTAGGATGTGACTCCCCCTAGTCCAATCGGTAGCTCTACCTCTCTAAAACTCTAACCACGACGCTGTTCCTAAAAACATTTCGGGGAGTACGAGCTATTTCTCAGTTTGATTGGCCTTTCACCCCTACCCTCAACTCATCCAAATCCTTTTCAACGGAAACTGGTTCGGTCCTCCATGTGGTGTTACCCACACTTCAACCTGGTCAAGGGTAGATCACAAAGTTTCGCGTCTACCCCCTCTGACTATGCGCCCTATTCAGACTCGCTTTCGCTGCGGCTCCATGTTTTCAAACATTTAACCTTGCCAGAGAGGAGTAACTCGTAGGCTCATTATGCAAAAGGCACGCCATCACCCCACGAAGAGGCTCTGACCGCTTGTAAGCGTATGGTTTCAGGTTCTATTTCACTCCTTTATTCAAGGTTCTTTTCACCTTTCCCTCACGGTACTGGTTCACTATCGGTCTCTCAAAAGTATTTAGCCTTACCGGATGGTACCGGTAGATTCAGACGGGATTTCGCTGGTCCCGCCCTACTCAGGATCCCACTAAGGCTGAAAAGCTTACGCTGACAGGGCTATCACCTTCTCTGGCTTACCTTTCCAGGTAATTTAGCTTTACTTTTCAGTCCCATCTCGTGGTCCTACAACCCCAGTATTGCCGTAACAATACTGGTTTGGGCTCTTCCCTTTTCGCTCGCCACTACTCAGGGAATCATTTTTATTTTCTCTTCCTCCGGGTACTTAGATGTTTCAGTTCTCCGGGTTTGCTCACCTTGCGGTGTGACTAGTCTTCAACTAGCCGGGTTGCCCCATTCGGAAATCTCGGGATCACTTCGTATGTGCCAATCCCCCGAGCTTATCGCAGCTTATCACGTCCTTCCTCGCCTTTGAGAGCCTAGGCATCCCCCATACGCCCTTAGTAACTTTCTTAAAAAATTTACTCTTTACTCGTATTTACAGTCTACTCTAGTTTTTCTCTTGCCATTATGTCAAAGAACTTTATCTTAGGCGTTAGTTGCTCGCTTGTGGGTCGATGGGATACATCGGCCAGCCAAACAAAAAATCCTAAGTTTAGTAGTAAAGACCTGTTGCCTTTACTGAGGTACTATTTAAGTGTGGAGAATAACGGAGTCGAACCGTTGACCTCCTGCGTGCAAAGCAGGCGCTCTAGCCAGCTGAGCTAATCCCCCATGTGCTGGTGGGCCTGCCTGGACTCGAACCAGGGACCTCTACATTATCAGTGTAGCGCTCTAACCACCTGAGCTACAAGCCCTCATTCTTCAGTTGAGTTGCATGCTCCGGCTTTCTTAAGCTTGAAGTCCTTCTTTCTTGTCCTTGCCCGCTCTCGTTTGCTTCTCAAGCTTACACGCAGCTATGATGCCACTTCTTTTTTTCCTGACTACTAACCAGTCGTTAGTAGCAATAAGGTTTGAATAAGAGAGAGAGAATAGCTAACCGGTTAGAGTAACCATCAGCTCCAGAAAGGAGGTGATCCAGCCGCACCTTCCGGTACGGCTACCTTGTTACGACTTAGCCCCAGTTACCAGTTTTACCCTAAATCGCTCCTAGACGGTTACGATCTTCAGGTCTCCCTGACTTCCATGGCTTGACGGGCGGTGTGTACAAGGCCCGGGAACGTATTCACCGCGTCATTGCTGATACGCGATTACTAGCGATTCCAGCTTCATGAGGTCGAGTTGCAGACCTCAATCCGAACTGAGAACGGTTTTTTGAGATTGGCATCTTATTACTAAGTAGCGACCCTCTGTACCGCCCATTGTAGCACGTGTGTAGCCCTAGGCGTAAGGGCCATGATGACTTGACGTCGTCCCCACCTTCCTCACTGCTTGCGCAGGCAGTCTCTCTAGAGTCCCCGGCATTACCCGCTGGCAACTAAAGATAGGGGTTGCGCTCGTTGCGGGACTTAACCCAACACCTCACGGCACGAGCTGACGACAGCCATGCAGCACCTTGCTTTGTGCCCCGAAGGGAAGCCTCATCTCTGAGGCGGTCACGCGCATTCTAGCCTAGGTAAGGTTCCTCGCGTATCATCGAATTAAACCACATGCTCCACCGCTTGTGCGGGCCCCCGTCAATTCCTTTGAGTTTCACCCTTGCGGGCGTACTCCCCAGGTGGATAACTTAACGCTTTCGCTAAGACGCTGGCCGTGTATCGCCAACATCGAGTTATCATCGTTTACGGCGTGGACTACCAGGGTATCTAATCCTGTTCGCTCCCCACGCTTTCGTGCCTCAGCGTCAGTTACAGTCTAGTAAGCTGCCTTCGCAATCGGTGTTCTGGATAGTATCTATGCATTTCACCGCTACACTATCCATTCCGCCTACCTCGTCTGTACTCAAGCCTGACAGTATCCATGGCAGTTCAACAGTTGAGCTGTTGGCTTTCACCACGGACTTATCAAGCCGCCTACGCACCCTTTAAACCCAATAAATCCGGACAACGCTTGCACCCTCCGTATTACCGCGGCTGCTGGCACGGAGTTAGCCGGTGCTTATTCACCAGGTACCGTCAGTTCCCTTCGCAAAGGTATTTTCTTCCCTGGTAAAAGCCGTTTACAACCCAGAAGGCCTTCATCCGGCACGCGGCATGGCTGGGTCAGAGTTTCCTCCATTGCCCAATATTCCCTACTGCTGCCTCCCGTAGGAGTCTGGTCCGTATCTCAGTACCAGTGTGGGGGATCATCCTCTCAGAACCCCTAGTCATCGTTGCCTTGGTGAGCCGTTACCTCCACCAACTAGCTAATGACACGCATGCCCATCTTTTATCGCCGTAGCTTTAATCATCCTCAGATGCCCTCAAATGATATTATGCGGTATTAATCCGAATTTCTTCGGGCTATCCCCCAATAAAAGGTAGGTTGCATACGCGTTACGCACCCGTGCGCCACTAACTGGAGTATTGCTACTCCAGCCCGTTCGACTTGCATGTATTAGGCCTGCCGCTAGCGTTCATCCTGAGCCAGGATCAAACTCTCCATTGTAGAATATAATTTGTGAGTATCACTACTCAAATTTGTCTCGCTGGATGGTTACCTGCTCTTTTAACATAAGACCCTCTCACCATCAAGATGAGATGTAGCACTTATGCGGTTTGCTATTCTCTTTTCTCACTCATTCAAAGAACTTTTGTAAACCTGTCGTTTACTTAGGCAACCTTCTTAACTGCTCATTAAGCAAGATTATTTTCTCTCTTTTTCCCGTCTTTTCTCTTTTGAAAAAACCTTGTTTCGTTTTGGGAGTGCAAAGGTCAACATCTTTTTCCTTCTTTCCAAATCTGAAAGTAAAAATTTTAATCTTTTTTTTTCACTCCCCTATTTCCTCCTCCCTCTCTCCGAAAACTACCTCTTCGCTCCTTCAAACGAAAAGGCTTTCCTGCCTGCTTTTCTTGCCTCAACCTGCTGTCGATTTGGGAGGGCAAAAGTCCGAATCTTTTCTCAAACCTCCAAACTTTAAGGAAACTTTTTTTTCGAAATTTACCGGGCTTTAATCGGCGCTTTTCGCCGAAACAGAAGACAAAAGTACGAGCCTTTCCCCGCTTGCGCAAACTTTCTGCTCACTTTATTTTACCCCCCTTATGGGTCCCTACTTTTTATCGGAGTAGAACCCCGGTCCAGCCGGCTACCAGACTCTTCTTTTTCTTTTCGGGCTCGCCTCCCGCCCATGCTTTTGGCCGAAGAAAAAAAGGAAACTTATCTCCCCCTTTTTCGTTGCGGTGCACAAAGGTAACACTTCCCCCGCCGCTTTTCCTAATACCAACCCCCATTTTCCCTCGCCCCCGGCCTAACTCCCTGATTCCCCCTAAGAAAAAATTTCTCCTAAACCTCTAACTCGTTCCTAATCACGAACGGCGTACCTGCCTTAGTAAGAGTTCAACTATTTTCAACAAACGTTTACGCTTTCGGCTTTTTATAGAGGGGTACCGTGCTACACGCCTCCCCGTACATGATACTACTCGCTACCGGCAGTAATCTATGCATGATTTCTACATAAGCAAAGGTTGAAACTTGTTTATCGCCACAGCCTTTTATCACCAATTTAGCATTTCGATAATCTTCGGGATTTATTTTGCTTATTGCTTCCTGAAAAAGAGTTTGCTCTAAATCTTCTAAACTTCCAAAAACGTACCGGTGAGCAAACTTTTCTAGTTTACCGGCTAATAACATATAAGCCCAGGTTGGAACAATTGCATCAGCGGAGTTAATAATAGCTACATTTGTTCCATTATAAACCGACCAATCGTTTTCTTTGATAAAGGCGCGAAAATCTTTTTCCTTTAAAATGAGCTCCATAAAAAGATTTTCTTTTATATCGTATACCACCCGTTCGCCCGGATGGATAAACTCTTCTAAGTTTAAGGTTATAAGCGAGCTCTCGGCAACCTTATTAATTATAGCATCCATTCTACTTTCAAATCAAATTAACTTTTATTACTTGCTGTAATATAAACCTCTTTTAAGTAAAATGGTTCGTAATAGGCCACATCTTCAAACTGCTGGTTTATATATTTGTGGTAAGCAAGTGCCCCAACGGGTTTAGCAGATAGAGACACTTTTGAGTTAAACAGAGCTTGCGACGAATTCTCTATTAATTTTTGAAACTTATCAGCGCCGCTACCAAGAAAAATTACCGGATTTTGAGACGTAAAATCTTCGAAAGACTTATTTGTTAAGATTATTGGACTAACCGGAAGCAATTCTTGCAGATCACTGTTAAGTACGCAACTATAAACTTCCATTCTTCGGGCATCCAGCATAGGACAATACAAGTAATTCTCAGGATTTGGAGTTACTTGTATTAGACTGTAAGCTAATGCATGCAAAGTGGATATTTCTATTAAAGGAATATCTAAGGAATAACACAAACCTTTTGCCATAGCACTGCCAATGCGTAAACCGGTATAAGAACCTGGCCCTCCCGATACCGCAACGGCGGATAAATCCTGAAGAGTAAGACCACAGTTTTCTAGTAATTGACTTATTATAACGGTTGTATGCGAAGAATGAGATTTTTCTAACTGTAATTCAGTAAGAGCTAAAAACTCCTGATTTTGATATAAAGCAACGGAACAAATTGTAGAAGATGTTTCGAGCGCCAGAATAAGTGCCATGAAGTGACTTATTTGCGTAAAAAATAATTTTACACAAAGATACATTTGCTAAAGGAAGTAACCAAAGCAACACTCTACCACTTTAAAGCTATAGTTTATATCGTTTGGTTATCGCGACTAAAATTACTGTAGTAGCTTCGACCTTTATTCTAGAATTATTTAGTAAAAATAAAATTACTTTATAGGATTAACTATTCAATCTAAGCGCTTGCTTGAACATGTTTAGAAGACATAATAGTATAAACCGGCGTTTCTTCATAACGGGAGGCCACCACTACTTCGGTGCCATCGGCATTACGATCAAATAATTCTTTTACTAACTTAGGACAGTTATTATTTTTAGAAAGATGGGACAACAATACATGGCTCATAAAGGGAGGCTTGTATCCGGCGAATAAATCTAAAGCTTGTTTGTTAGACAAATGGCCTTTGGGGCTACGAATTCTGTTTTTTAAATAATAAGGATAATAACCATTATCCAGAAGTTCATCATCGTAGTTGGCCTCCAGAAAAGCAGCGTGGCATTGCTTAAAATGATGAATAACGTGTTCGCAGGCAAAACCAATATCCGTAAATACCCCTACTTTAATATCCTGAAAGGTAATTAAAAAGCTATGCGGATCAGAGGCATCATGTGATTTTGGGAAAGCGGTAATTGAAAGTTCGCCTATTGAAATAGAATCATACCCTTTTAACGGGATAGTGTAAAACTGTTCGGTCCCTAACCTAGAATTAAGTAAAGTAGCAGGGGTAATAAAAACGGGTAAATGATATTTTCGGGCCAGGACCGATAAACCCCGGATATGATCGGAATGCTCGTGAGAGATAAAAATGGCTTTTACTTTACTCATGGACAAGCCCAAACGGCACATCCGCTTTTCGGTTTCACGGCATGAAATACCTGCATCTACTAAAATGGCATCCTGGTCATTACCCACATAGTAGCAGTTACCATTACTTCCGGAGTTTAAAGAGGTAATAAATAAAGACATAAAATGTATAAAAATGGCTTTGCCGATTAATTCAGCTTATTTGTAAACAAAGGTAGGTTAGTATAAGAAAACATACCTATTTAATCTTCATAAAAATCCTGAAGGGCGCCAAAATAACTACTATCCCAGCCCTCAACAATATCGTCATAATCTTCATCCGGAATATTGGTATGTCGTACTTCTACCGAGGTTCCTTGTTTATGGGGATGCAGCTTAATAGTAACAATAGATGATTCTGCTTGTTCCCCAAAGTACCATTCTTGTTCTATTTTTCGGCCTTCTTCAAAAGATATATTGCGGCCAACAATACTGCCGTCCCATAACGAAAACTCCGAATCGGGTTCAGTAGACATCTCGGCTTTATCGCCGGTCCAGAGTTGTAAAGTTGCCGGATTGGTTAAAGCTGCATATACTTCTTCGGGAGCAGCTGATAAAATATAATATTTCTTAAAGTCTTTCATTAATCTGATAAACAGGATTAGTAAATTATTTGTGGCACTACCATCCTAAAAATAACATACCCACTCCGCAAGATAGTATGGCAAAACCGACAATAGCGTGAATATAATTTTCCAGCTTGGCAGTATTAAAAAAGATACGCCATAGTAACCCAACAATACCATAGCCACCATAGTTACTAAAGTAAAAAAAGTAAAAATACTTACCAATCAAATAATTCCCGATGTGGAATTTTGTGCGACCGGATACGAAAGTAACGGAATAAGTGGTTCGCGAGGGCCTAAGATAAAGATAATAAATAATACCCAGGGAGTAACTTTTTTCCGATCTTGTGGATACAAAATTTCGCCGGAACGATGCTCATACACGTAAACGGAACCACCGTCGTACGCATCGAAATGTTTATGAGGCCGGTTAAGATAGGCTTGTCGAATTCCCCAAAGAGTATAAATAATTCCGAAAGTTAGCAAACCCCAGCCAGCCAATCCACCCCTAACCTGCTCTAACCAGTTAAGTTTAGAAAGAGACCAGCCTAATGCAATACCCATCAGCCCTAGCAGAATGGAACTACCAACATGCCCCAGCCCACAGGCAACTGTACAAAAAATGGTTTTAGGTACCGACCAATTTCTGGCTTTAGATAAGGCTATAAACGGAATGTAATGATCCGGACCAGTAATAGTATGAATAAAGCTGATTGCAACTGCCGTAAATAATAGTAATTGAAAATCTGCATTCATAAATTAAAATTTAAAAAACTACAGTCTCTGCTTTTACGGCTTCAACTGTTTGAAGTAAAGCACTTATTTCTTGTAAACATTGAACAAGCTGCTCGCCGCTAGTACCCAGTATTCTGATTAATAAACCATTAGCCGCTATCTGCGATACTCCACCCGTTAAATAAGTTTTATCAGCTAAATACTCGTAAATCAAATCTTATAGAGAATACTCTATTGTAAAGCCAGGCAGGTAGAGGAGGGTGCCTTCATGCGTAAATTGCTCCCATTGCCCAAGCATTTGCAAAGGGTTTTGATTCGGAGTAAGAAGCAACTGGTCTTTAAAAATTAAGCGATCATTGCGAAAAATCTCGGTAAAGGTATGTAAAAAAGTAAATTTAAATAACTCACCCGACAATTTGCGACCGCAGGTAATTATTACTCCCAAAACAAGGCTGGCTCTATCAGCCATATAAATACGATTGCAGTTACTAAAAAACGAATTTTCGTGGGGAACCATGGGATGAGGAATATAGTGCAAATGGCTATTGGTAGGTTTCCAACTATTGTTTGAGTACCACCCTTTTCCATCCGGAACAAGCGTTGATAAGATTGAGTTTGCAGGTGCAGCCGGCAATTTTCTTTTAAATCAATTTCGATTTGGTAAGGTAGTAAGGCCATACATGTTGGCGTATTTAATTTTGTTAATCTTCAGACTCATAATCCTTTGGTTTTAAAATTACCTTGGTGGGCTTTAGTAAGTCTTTGCTGCTTTTGTTCGGGTCCAGCGGTAGAACCATTTACTAAATTGTTCATGCCAAAAGCCTGTTTGTTTCCAGCTAGTTCTACCAAGGTAATTTTTTTCTCCTTACCCGGCTCGAACCGCACGGCTGTACCCGCCGGAATATTTAAGCGCATCCCAAAAGCTTTGTCCCGATCGAAAGCCATTAAAGGATTTACTTCAAAGAAATGGAAATGGGAGTCAATATGGACTGGCCGGTCACCGGTATTTACTACAATCAAAGTTTCGGTCCGGCGCCCAAAGTTCGCTTCCACTTCTCCCTTCGGGATAAAATATTCACCTGGAATCATAATTTTAAAATATTTTAGTGAATAGGATGATGTACGGTAACTAGTTTGGTGCCATCCGGAAAGGTAGCCTTTACCTGAATTTCTTCAATCATTTCCGGAATACCTTCCGTAACCTCATCGCGACCTAGAATAGTAGCTCAGTATTGCATTAAATCGGCAATAGTCCGGCCATCACGGGCTGCTTCCTCTACCCGACTGCTAATTAGAGCAATAGCTTCGGGATAATTTAATTATAATCCACGAGCTTTTCGCTTTTCAGCTAATTCACCGGCCAAGAACAGTAATAATTCTTCGGTTTCGCGAGGTGTTAAATGCAGAAGGTAATAGATGAAATATGCATTAAAAATCAGCCAAACAAATTTACATTCAAAATAATTAAAAATATATTTTTTTAAGCAAATACCTTACAATTTAGGTCAATATCATTTTAATATACATATCTGATGTATATTAGCATTAAATTTTAACATGAAAATTTTAAATTACACGAAATTTATAAATAGTCGCTTATTTTTGCAACCTATAAAAATAAGTAACATATAATATACAAACCTAATTTCTTTAAAAACATCACATTCTACAGACTCATATCACTTAAGTACTCTGTTAATGATTTACCGAGTTTTAAAAATTCACAATTTATTTCTCTAAATATAGGCTTACCAATCATTTATAATATATGAAACCACAGTTAATCGAAAATCAAATGGAAGAAATTACTATTAATATGATCGAAAAGCTGAAAGATGCCGAATCCAAAGACCAAATGTTAGCAATTGTTACCCAAAAGTTACAGACTTTAATTAGAAAGTTTGAAGACCGGATTTTTACTACTCAAACCCCTTCCCGGGAGTATCAAAGAGATAAAAATGCGAAAGAAGAAATCAGATATATAAAAGCCGTTTTGGAAGGCAACCGGGAGCACGAAGTTAGAAATCCGGAAAAGTTTAGCTTTATTAAACAACAACTGGAACAAGTTAGCTACCGTTTTGGCTAGTTAAACTGCTTACCGGTTATTTATTATAAGTAAATAATTGCTTTTTATTCTCTCTTCCATTTGCTATATTATTTTTAGCTAGAAAAGAACCTCGCTTCTAATTGGTGCGTACAGTTTAATTCACTAAGCACTAATTAAGATGGCACTAGCAGAAGAAGATAAACAAACTACTCCGAATAAACCCAAAAGTGTAAATTCGGACTATCACCAGGACCAGGCCAATGGAAACCAACCCGATCCGAGTGCTAAACGGAACGTAGGCCCAGGTGGTGAAACCGAACGCAACGATCAAAAAGATTCTTTAGAAAACCTACATATCGGCGGTAACGAAGTTACTGGTTATGGCGCCAACGACCCAGATAACAAAGAAGCATTTGCTCAAGGACCTGGGTTCGAGTTTGAGGGAAGTTACGATGAAATGGACGGTCAAACTAACGGAATCAGAGCGAATGATCAGCCTTTTGGCGCTACTGAAACCAAGCCCGAAGAAACCGATTCGGATTATAGCCGAATTTAAACTTAGGAAATAAGATAAAATAAAAGCAGCCGGTAAGTATATCGGCTGCTTTTATTTTACAAAAAGTAAAAAATAAATTAGAAGATATAGCGGATAGCACACCAAGGAATAATTTCCTGCTGCAATTGCTTGAACTCAGCAATGAGTTGGGCTTTTAACTGATGCTGGTACCGCACATTAATGCCACCAAACTGGCTGCGTTTGGTTTCTTGCGTTTCCGGGGTCCAGATTAAGGCTTCGGCTTTAGGGTTAATTGCTAAATTAGCCTGGTGCTGCCAGAAATTATGCGTCAGGAAAATAACCTCGCTGCTCATTTGTTCTTTTACTTTCGGGTGAACTGTATGGTTTAACTGTTCAAACAACTCCCGATAATCTTCTTGCCAACCTTCGTAAACAATTACCGGCGAAAAGTTAACGTGCACTTCGTAACCAGCTTGGTAAAAATCGTTAATGGCGTAAATACGCTTTTCTATTGAATCGGTGCGTACGTCTACTAATTTGCTTACTTTATGAGGCAACAAGCTAAACCGAATACGCACTTTCTGCTGCGGATCGTAAGTAAGTAATTCCGGATTCACAAATTTGGTTGCAAAAGTGGCAAATGCTTTAGGGTGGTGCCGGTAAAAATCAACGGCAACCTTCACGTTATCGGAAATAGCGGCATCCACCGAAATATCGGAGTTACAACCAATGTCGTAAGTATAATACAAGCTATGCGTTTGGTTGGGCACTTTCGGCCAAACTTGCTTTCGGACGTGCTTGTCTACAGCGGCCAGAATTTCTTCGGTGTTGGTGAATAAGGTAATAGGGTTTACGGGTTTGTTGCGGTCAACGTAGCAATAGGCACACGCGCCCATACAACCATTAGCTAAGCTCGGCGAAATAAAATCGGAGCTACGGCCACTTTCTTTGCAAACTAAGGTTTTTAAACGACCTAATACCAGTACTTCCGACTTCACCTGAAAATGATTACTTTCCAGCGCCGGCAACCGATTATGCTGCTGAATTGCCTGATGATTAGCCGCAGGATGCGAGAGAAGCGCCTTCTGACCACGCTCATTTAGCGCGTCGGGCGTGTAAAAAATGGTAGATGGTTGAAATGTCTGCATACGTATTTATAACAGGTCAACCACTGGCATGGTTCAACCCGGCACATAATAAACAAATTGATAATCAATTATTTACAACATTTCTTCTAATTTTATTAGGCTCTAAAAATCGAATATTTAACAAGTAAAATCAAGGAATTTGCATCAGGTAAAAACAAAAAAGGCAGGTAATAACCTGCCTTTGCCTATTAAGTCCAGTATAAAATGGGAGCATCCGGAAAGCGTCGTTTTATTTCCGATTGAAAGAAGCTGCGTAACATGTTCATGGTAACGGTATTGTATACATACTTCTTTCCGCCAAACTTATTAAACTTAAGCGAGCGGTTGGTTTCGTCGAAGTCGATAGAAGTATTAGGGTACCATTCCTGCAATAAAGCTTTGGAGCCGGGAGTAAACCGATGCGTAATTAGTTCAAAAGTAATCTCACAGGGAAAATCTAAGGTTTGCTCTAAACGATTGAGTAAATGGGTATACTGCTCTTCCCAATCGGGTAAAGGCATAATTGGAGCCAATACAATACCTACTTTATAACCACCGCCACCTTGCGCTTTGGGTAAAGCTAATTTCCGGATGGCAACTAAACGAGCTTCCATCGAAGCCGTGCCAGCCTCCATTCGAGAAGCAACCAATTCAGTGTTTAAACTTAGCCGGGGATGCGTATGCCCATTGTGAGGCAATTGCAATAAGCCATCTACCTGGTCGAACTTGGAAACCCAACGCAAATTCATGTTCTCCTGCTCGCCAAAAAACCGAATAGTTTCAGAAAGACTACCGGTAACGTGTTCAATACCCAATGGATCGGTATAACAACTAGCCTCGAAAGTAGTAACCTGATTAGGTTTCTGGTAATTTTTTAAATTTTCCAGAATAGCGGGCAAGTTGGCAAAAGCCCGGATTACGGGCGGACCTTGCAAGCTACCAGCTAAATAGCAATACTGGCAATGCGCCGGACAACCTTCGGCTAAATGAAACTGGTAATCGGCCGAAGGGGGAATAGGCTGTAACTTAAAGGCACTAGCCGGAGCAGTTACCACAGCTAAGGTACTTTTCGCTTTCCGGTAGGTTTCGCGCTCGTCAGCACCGCGCAAGCCAACTAAACGGTTTTGTTTTAATTCTTCAATGGGTAAGCCTAAATCCTTCACCCGCTCGTAAATCTGCTGCCCCCGAGGTTCCTGCAAAGCGGCGGGCGTAAATAACACTTGTTTGGGAATCCATAATTTGGTTTTACGAACAATGGGTTTAATTTCTTCTATTTCCTGGGTGGCTATCATTTGCTTATTCTTAGTGCGTAAAGGGTATTAATGCAAATTGTTTTAGCAGCTCAAACTGTTGAGCAATCTGTTATTATTTAAACACCTTTACCCACTATATAATTCAGCTTTTATTACCTAATAATTAATATTTACTAACTGTAAATCAACAAGATACCTTATATTTTTAAATTAATTATTTTCCAAAAACAAGCATCTTCCAACTTGTTTTACTTAATAAAATTCAAATAGTCTTAGTCCGATAATTAGTAAGAAAAGAAACTTGATGATAAATTTAGAAAAGCTTTAAAAGAATAAGGGAGGAAATTACTAAAAAGCGAAAAAGCCCGGAACAGAAATCCCGGGCTTTTCAGTTTTAATAAATTTAGAAATTAAATTATATCTTTTAATTCTTGCTGATCTACGAAAGGTTGATTTCGCAAACGTTTACCAGTAGCTTTAAAAATGGCATTAGCAACAGCTCCTCCGGTTGGCGGTAAGGCAGGCTCACCTAAACCAGTTGGGTCTATGCCGTTATCTACAAAATGCACATCTATCTCCGGAATTTCTTTTAAGCGAATCAGCCGGTACGTATCAAAGTTCTTTTGCGTAGGCAGACCGTCTTTAAAAGTTAATTTGCCATACATGGCGTGGCCAATACCATCCACAATTCCTCCCATCATTTGCTGACGGGCACCACTCAGGTTCACTACTATTCCACAGTCGCCGGCAGCGTAAATCTTTTTCAAAACTGGTTTTCCTTTCTGTACCACTACTTCACCTACTTGGGCTACGTACGATGCATGCGAGAAGTAAACGCTAAAGCCTTGGAAAACACCTTTTTTCTTGCCCCATTGGGCTTTTTCAGCTGCCAACTGGATTACGCCTTTCATCCGGTCAATATCGTATTTAATTTCTCCCACCGGCGTTCTCTTTGCTTTATCCAGTAAATCGAGGCGGAACTGAACCGGGTCTTTACCAGCAGCCAGCGCTACTTCATCAATAAAAGATTGCTCGGCAAAAGCTAAAAAGTTTGTTATAGGAGCCCGCCACGGACCAGTTGTAATCGGTGATTGATGCTCTACCGAGTCAATCAGCAGGTTATCAACCGCACCAGATGGAAAGTTATGTTCGCGGGTGGAGTTACCGGCATTAATACCAGCACCCCTTAATTTATAGCCAATTAAATTGCCCTGGGCATCCAGAGCAGCTTCAAAGCGATACCGAACAGCTGGCCGGTAAGAACCACCTGTCATATCATCTTCGCGGGTCCAGATTACTTTTACTGGAGCTTTTACCAAACTGGATACTTCGGCTGCTTCTAAAGCGTAATCGGCTTTTAAGCGGCGACCAAATCCACCACCCAAACGAGTAATTTGTACCGTTATTTTTTCCGGCGGAATGTTCAGCAACTTAGCTGTTTCGTTACGTGCCAAATCCGGAGTTTGAGTAGGCCCTATTAATTCTACACCATCTGGCCGAACGTGCGCAAAGAAATTCATCGGCTCCATTGGGCTGTGCGACAAGAATGGACACTGGTACTCACTCTTAACTACTTTAGCCGCATTTTTAAAAGCAGTATCAACATCGCCATCTTTCCGACGCACCGTAGCTTCGGTACTGTTCAACAACTCCTGAAAAATCCGGTCGTGATCCTGAGTACTTTCAATGTTACCATCTTTCTCGTACTCTATTTTTAAAGCTTCGCGCGCTTTTTTAACCTGCCAGGTAGATTTACCTACTACCGCTACGTTATTTTTAAACGTAACTACATCTACAATTCCCGGCATAGCTTTAGCTGCCGCCGAATCCAATGATTTAATTTTCATTCCGAACGCCGGCCGCTGCACCATGGCAAACAACATTCCTTCGCGGTAAAAATCCAGACCAAAAAGTGGTTTACCTGTTACAATAGCAGGGTGTTCCACATTTTTTATCGCTTTCCCGATCAGTTTAAAATCTTTCCGGTCTTTTAGTTTTACTTCGGTTGGTACGGGTATTTGGGATGCTTCGGTAGCCAGTTCGCCGTAAGTTAATTTGCGATTGCTGGATTTATGCCATACTACTCCTTTATCGGTAGTTAATTCAGATACGGGTACGTTCCAGCGCTTGGCCGCTGCTTCCATTAGCATTTGGCGAGCAGTAGCACCTGCTTTCCGCAATCTTTGCCAGGAATGAGGCACTGCCCCACTGCCACCGGTTACCTGGCGCTCAAATTTTTTATCTAACATGGCCTGCTCTACTTTCACCTTAGTCCAGTCGGCGTCCAGTTCTTCGGCCACAATCATTGGGAACGAAGTTTTAATATTTTGGCCTAACTCCGGATTTGGAGAGAAAATAGTAATCAAGCCATCGGTAGAAATTTTAAGATAGCTGTTGAAATCAATATCTCCGGCAGCCAATGCTGCTTGACCCACTACCGAAGTAGTTGCTGCTTCGGAGCTGAGCCAATTAAAGCCCAGAAAAAGTCCGCCGCCGGCAGCAGCAGATAATTTTAAGAAATTACGCCGGCTCGTTTGTACTTGCGTTGACATGGCTATTTCGTGGTTTTGTTAGCGGCTAATTGCACGGCTTCGCGAATCCGGTGATATGTTCCACAACGGCAAATATTGCCAGTCATAGTAGCGTCGATTTCAGCGGTAGTGGGCTTGGGATTTTTCTTTAACAAAGCAGCAGCCGTCATTATCTGACCAGCCTGGCAATAACCACACTGCGATACGTCAATTTCGTTCCAGGCTGCTTGTACCGGATGATCTCCTTTGGCCGATAACCCTTCGATGGTAATAACTTTTGATTTACCTACCGCGGATACAGGGTAAACACAAGAACGGGTGGCTTCGCCGTTAACGTGTACGGTACAGGCACCGCATTGTGCTATGCCACAACCATATTTAGTGCCGACCAACCCCAAGTGGTCGCGTAGCACCCACAAGAGCGGGGTATCCGGCTCTACATCGGCCTGATAGCTCCGGCCATTAATTTGTAATTTATACTGGGCCATTGGTTTACGGATATTAGTTTAAAAGCTAATTTACTAAACAATTAAAAATTTACCAGAAATAATATTGTATAATTTACTATAACTAATGAATTATACACCGAAAAGATAGATTTTTACAATTGGAAGAAAAGCGAGGGGATTTTATCAACTAATTTTAACAGTTCGGGGAGTACTGCTTTGTACGGTAAAAATAAAAACCACTAATCTTTAATTAAGTAAAATTAAAAATTAGTGGTTAAACTTTAAATACCAGTTTTTAAACGATTGGCTGCTGCTTCATCAACTAACCAAATAATTTCACCATTTGGTGGCTGAATTAATTGGGCCGGGTATTTTTCCGGATTAGGCTCTCCTTCTAAAACCTCGTATAAGGCGTTGGTTTTCTTTTCGCCGTAAGTTAAAAAAACAATTTTGTTGGCTTGGTTTATAAAAGGAGCCGTAAGGGTAATACGGTACATTTGCTGCGGTTCTAAATAATAAGCCTGCACCCAACGCTCTTTTTCGTGCAAAACGGTTGTACCCGGAAAAAGCGATGCAGTATGTCCATCATCGCCCATTCCAAGTAAAATTAAATCAAACCCAGCATTTGTTTCATTAAAGTGATCTCGTAACAGATCTTCGTATTGTTGCGCATATTCTTCGGGCGGCACATCGCTCCACATGGGGTAAATTTGATTGGGCGGAATCGGAACATGATTCAGCAAAGTTTCAAAAGCCATTTTAGCATTGCTGCGTTCGTCGGAAAGAGGAACCCACCGTTCATCGCCCCAAAATATATACGTTTGTTCCCAAGGAATTTCTTCGCGCAACGGCGATTGAGCCAGTAAACGATACAATTTATCGGGCGAAGAACCTCCGGTTAGCGCCACGGTAAATTTATTTCTGGCTTGCACCGCTTCCTGGGCGGTTTGCCGGAAAATTTCGGCCGCAGTTTGGCTGAGCTCGTCCGTGTTCCTAAATATTCGGATCATACTTTCTCTTTTTCTTTTGCTTCTTTAGAATGACCATTCCGTGAAACATTTACGGCCCATGTATGGCCTTCGCGCGCAATTAAAGCTTCGGCATTTTCTGGCCCCCACATTCCGGCTGTATAATTCGGAAACTCTAATGAAGGTCTTGATTCCCAAGTTTCCAGAATTGGCGTAATTACTTCCCAAGCGGTTTCTACCTGGTCCGAGCGCATAAATAAGGTAGCGTCGCCTTGTAAAGCATCGAGAAGTAAAGTTTCGTACGCTTCCGGGGATTGGGTAGAACAATTATCGTAATCAAAAACAAATTCGGCTGGGGTTAATTGCATTTCCAATCCGGGCCGTTTAGCAGTAAACCGCAGCCGGATATCCATTTGAGGCTGAATATTTATGGTTAACCGATTGGGCAATAAGTTTTCGGATAAAGCCGTAGAAAAGGTAGAATGCGGAACCGGCCGGAACTGAACGGTAATAGAAGAAGTTTTTTCCTGCAAACGTTTGCCTGTACGCAAATAAAAAGGTACGCCTTGCCAACGCCAGTTATCTAAGTAAAATTTAACCGCGGCATAAGTCTCAGTGTTTGATTGCGGGTCTACACTAGACTCTTCGCGGTAACCCGGTACTCTTTTACCTTCTACCCACCCAGGTCCGTATTGTCCCCGAACGGCGTGTTTGTTTACCTGGTCCGGCGTAAGCCGCCGAATAGCGCGCAGCACATCTACCTTGCGATTACGTATTTCTTCGGCTTCGAACGAAATAGGTGGTTCCATGGCTACCATGCACATAATTTGCAACAGGTGGTTCTGGATCATGTCGCGTAAAGCACCGGAGCCCTCGTAATAACCTCCTCTATCTTCCACTCCTACTTGCTCGGCTACAGTAACTTGCACATAATCAATGTAATTTCGATTCCAGAGAGGTTCAAACAAGGCATTGGCAAACCGAAATGCCAGAATATTTTGCACTGTTTCTTTCCCTAAGTAATGATCAATGCGGTAAATCTGACTTTCCTGAAAAGTACGGGTGAGTAACTGGTTTAAATCGCGCGCTGTTTCTAAATCCTTGCCGAATGGTTTTTCTACAATAATGCGATCCTGAGAAGCTTCATTAGCTAATCCGGCCGAGTGAATATTTACTGTAACTGCTTCAATAAACTGCGGCGCAATAGACAGGTAAAACAAACGGTTCGCCCGGGTACCCCAAGCCTTATCAAATTCCGCAATTTTATCGGCCAGTTTTTTATAAGCTTCCTTATCGTTAATTTCAGAAGGTAGATAATATATATATTGATTGAAAGTATCCCACTTTTCATCGGAAGGTTTACCGCTGCGCGAAAACTCATTTAAGCCTTCGTACAAACGTGAGCGGTAATCCTTATCGTTTAGCGGCGTACGACCTAAGCCAATTACAGCAAAATTTTCGGGCAACCAGCCATCCAGAAATAAATTGTAAAAAGCCGGTAACAGTTTTCGTTTAGTTAAATCGCCGGTACCGCCAAAGATAACCACCACAGTCGGCGGTGTTTTTTTGCCTGTTATCATAAATTTTAATAATTAATGAGGTAGTACCATCAGATTAAAGCTAAATAAGGGCAAAGAGTTTATTCTTTAATAAAATCCATACAACCAGACCCACCTCTTGTATTTATTACTCCGTTTAATTTAAAAGTAATAAAATTTATTTCCCGGAAAGTAACTCCTCGAACTACTAACCTGAAACTGCATAAAATGTTAAACTTTGCTTAACCTTAACGCTTATTCCTGACTATTTTTACTAAATGGCTTAACTCCATTGCGTATGAAAAATTCCAGGCTGATCGATACGTTCGTAGGTATGGGCCCCAAAGTAATCGCGCTGGGCTTGAATTAAGTTGGTAGGTAAAGTTGCACTACGGTACGCATCAAAATAACTAAGCGAGGCCAATAAAGCCGGCATCGGAATACCTTTATCTACTGCTGTTTTAACTACAGCGCGTACATCAGTTTGGCGTTGCAATAAGCTTTGTCCGATTTTAGGATCGAGCAACAGGTTGGGTAAATCTGGATTAGTGGCAAAAGCTTGCCGGATATCTTCTAAACAAGCTGCCCGGATAATGCAGCCTCCCCGCCAGATTTTAGCTACTTCCTGCAACTGCAAACCGTAATTATAAGCTTGCGATGCTACCCGTAACTGCACCAGACCTTGAGCATACGTAATTAACATTGAAAAATAAAATGCCTGCCGAAGCTGATCAATAAGCTGCGAATTGTCGGTATCTGAATTAGAAGCTACGTCTATTCCCCCTAATTGCTGAGCAGCTTGAACTCTTTCGTCTTTATAAGCTGATAAGTCGCGCATGGTTACGGCCATATCCACGGTAGGAAGGGGAACTTGTAAATCCATGGCATTCTGCGAAGTCCATTTACCGGTACCTTTCTGACGGGCACGATCCGAAATCATATTTACTAATCGTTGGCCGGTAACTTCGTCGTTTTTTTGTAAAATTTCACCGGTAATCTCAATCAGGAAAGATTGAATTTCGGTTTGGTTCCAACTGGAAAATACTTGTTGTAAAGCATCATCGTTTAAACCCAAGCCACGTTTCAGGAAATCATAAGTTTCGGCGATTAACTGCATAATGCCGTACTCAATGCCGTTATGCACCATTTTAACGTAATTCCCCGCCGAGCCATTTCCTAAATAAGTTACACAAGGTTCCCCGTTTACTTTCGCCGCTACGGCTTCAAAAATGGGGCGTAATCTTTCGTAAGCTTGTTTATCCCCTCCCGGCATCATACTTGGACCAAAGCGGGCACCTTTTTCGCCTCCTGAAATACCCATTCCGAAAAAATGAATTCCTTTTTCGCCTAAAGCTGCATCCCGCCGATCAGTGTCTGGGAAGTAAGAGTTACCCCCATCAATTACAATATCACCGGGCTCCAGAAAAGGTAACAAACTGGCAATAGCAGCATCTACCGCCTTACCGGCCGGAACCAGCAACATTAAGGCCCGGGGCTTCCGCAGCGATTGAATAAATTCTTCGGCGATTGTAGTTCCTTTTACCGGTTTACCTTTGTCCGCCTCATTTTCCAGAGCTAAAGCTTTAGCCGCGTCCAGGTCCAAACCGGCCACAGCGAAACCATGATCGGCCATATTTAAAAGTAAGTTTCGGCCCATTACGCCCAAACCCACCATGCCAAAATCGTATTGTGTGTCGTTCATATATAGCTCTATGTTAGAAGCTTTTGGTATAAATGTAAAAGGATAACCGTTAAACTAAACCAAAGTTTGCCAAAGCTTGCCGGGTAGTAGCAAAACTGGTATGGTGAATGCAGTGCATGCCTAAACTACTTGCCTCCCGCACAAACATAGCCCGGTCATCGATATAAATGCTGTTTTCCGGGGCTACCTGGGCCACATCTAAAGCCAACCGGAAAATATCGTGGTCGGGTTTCCGGAAATGCACAAAGCACGACGAGACAAAAGTATCAATGAATTTATTTAGCCCGAATTGCTGGATACGGTAGGCATTAATTTCGCGGCCTTCGTTGTTTACGGCAATGGTTTTTAAGCCATAGCGCTGTTTTACTTCCGTAACCAGGGCTATCATATCGGGGAACGGACCGGTTTGATCCATTATAAATTTAGTAAATTCCTGTCGCGAATAAGGCCGGTCTTCGTAAAAAACTATCCGGTCCAGGTATTCGTCGAGGCTTAATTTACCAGATTCGTAAGTATCAAAAGTAAGGTGGTGACGCTCGTTGAGTTGTTCGTAATCTAAGTTAAAATTTTCCGCAGCTCTTTTCCGGGCTGCGCGGTCCCAGCCGTTGGTTAAGAACACCCCGCCTATATCCAGAAAAAGGGCTTTAATAGAAAAGTTGTCACTCATTATAGTGTGGCTGCTTCTTTACGTTTTTCTTCCAGAACCCCCATTAAACTAGTAAATGGTTTAATAAATTTCTGGATACCTTCTTCTTCTAATTGTTGGGTTACCGCGGCTAAATCAATTCCTAACTCCGCTAATTGGGCTAAAGAATTACGGGCGTCATCGGTACCTTCTTCCAGGCGAGCAGCTGGCTGACCATGGTCACGGAAAGCATTAAGCGTTTCCATTGGTACAGTATTTACGGTATCGGGCCCAATTAAAGATTCCACGTAAAGTACATCCCGGTAAGCTGGATTTTTAGTACTGGTGCTGGCCCAAAGTAAACGCTGCGGTTTCGCTCCTTTTTCGGCCAAGGCCTTAAATCGGGCAGATTGGAATACTTCTTTATAAATCTGGTATGCCATTTTCGCGCTAGCAATGGCTGTTTTTCCGAGCAGTTGCTTTGCTGTTTCGGCTTTATCGGTGCTTTTGTTTGCTAATTTTTCCAGTTTAGGGTCTACCAGAGCATCAATCCGGCTCAAAAAGAAACTGGCTACGGAAGCTACTTTATCAATTGGTTCACCTTTTTTAGCCCGTTGTTCCAGACCAGCAACGTAGGCTTCGGCAACTTGCCGGTATCGTTCCAGGCTAAATAAAAGCGTTACGTTTACATTAATGCCTTCGCTGATTAACTGGGTAATTGCCGGTAATCCTTCGGAAGTACCGGGTACTTTAATCATTACATTTGGCCGGTTTAGGGTTTGCCAAGAAGACTGAGCTTCTTTTATAGTACCGGCTGTATCCATCGCCAGAGTGGGCGAAACTTCCAGGCTTACATAGCCATCTAAGCCATGGGTTTGTTCGTAAACTCCTTTAAAAGTATCAGCCGCATTTTGCACATCTTCAATTGCTACAGCCAAAAAAATTTCTTCGGTAGATTTGCCTGATTGCGCTAGAGTTTTAATCGCCTCCCAATAATCGTCGCTGCGGGCAATAGCTTCTTCAAAAATAGCCGGGTTAGAAGTAACGCCCCGTAGGTCGTCATCGTCAATGAGTTTTTTTAATTCGCCGGATGCAATAAATTTCCGACGGATATAGTCTAGCCAGATACTCTGACCAAACGATGAGATTTGAGCAAGAGAACTTTTCATGATTTATTCTTTTTTTCTAAGGCTATTACTTTATCTAAACGCCGTTGAAAGCGCTCTTCTTTTAAAAACTGCGCTTTCAAAAAAGACTGCACAATTTCCCAGATGAGCATGGGGCCGATTACCCGTCCGCCTATGCAAAGTAAATTCAGGTCGTCGTGTTCTACTCCCTGGTGGGCCGAGTAGCTCTCCGTAATTAAAGCGGCTCTAACACCCGGGAATTTATTGGCTGCCACCGATACGCCTACTCCGCTCCCGCAAATGGCAATTCCCCGTTCTACTTCCTGCCTGGCAACAGCTTGCGCCAAAGGAATAATAATATCCGGGTAATCGTCATGGGCATCATATACATGTGCCCCGTAATCAGTAACATCGTAGCCGGCATCGCGCAATTGTTGTATTATTTTTTGCTTTTGTTCGAAACCAGCGTGATCGGCGGCAAGCCCTATTTTCATAATTATTTTAATTATTTAAAACCGCGCGCGCTTTTTCTACTACATTGGCTACAGTAAAACCAAATGCTTCCAACACTTTATCACCCGGACCAGATTCGCCATAACGGTCGATGCCTACTACAGCACCTTCAGAGGTAACGTATTTGTACCAGGCCATGGTAATGCCCGCCTCAGCAGCTACTCTCTTTTTAACGGATGGAGGTAATACTTCGTCGCGGTAAGCTTGATCTTGTTTTTCGAATAATTCCCAGGAAGGCATGCTCACTACCCGAGCTTTAATACCTTCTTTTTGCAGTTCGGCCTGAGCGCCCATTACTAATTGTACTTCTGAACCAGTTCCAATTAAAATAATATCCGGCGTTCCTTCAGAATCACTTAAAATATACGCGCCTTTCTCTACATTACGTGCCGGTGCATAACGCTCCCGATCAATAGTAGGTAATTTCTGGCGGGTAAGAATTAAGGCTACCGGACCTTTCATGCGGTTCATGGCAATCCGCCAGGCTTCTACCGTTTCATTGGCATCTGCCGGGCGAATAACGGTTAAATTAGGAATAGTGCGTAAAGCAGTTACGTGCTCAATAGGCTGGTGCGTAGGTCCATCTTCACCTACGGCAATACTATCGTGCGTGAAAACGTAGGTAACCGGTGCTTCGGTGAGAGCCGCTAACCGGATAGAACCGCGCATGTAATCGGAGAAGGTCAGGAACGTACCACCGTAAACCCGCACACCGCGGTGCGAAGCCATACCGTTTAGGATAGCGCCCATTCCGTGTTCCCGTACCCCAAACCAAATGTTGGTGTGATCATAGCTACCCGGCTGGAAGCTAACATCGCCTTTGGTAGGCATTTCGTTGGAACTTGCTAAATCCGCAGAACCACCAATTAACCAAGGCACTGTTTGCTTTAAGGCTTCTAAAGTTTTACCAGACGCCTGCCGGGTTGCCAGTGCTTCGCTGGGAGCAAAAACCGGTAAGTTGGCATCCCAGTTAGCAGGTAGCTCTCCTTGATAAGTTAGTTTTAATTGCTCGCCCTCGGTGGCATATTGCTTTTGATATTCTTCAAACTTACGTTGCCATTCGGCTTGTAATTTGGCTCCTCTTTGGCCAGGCTCCAGAAATTGCTCTTTTACTTCGCCCGGAACAAAGAAACTTTGGTTCGGATCGAAACCTAAATTTTCTTTGGCTTTTTTCAGGTTTTCGTCACCTAACGGATTGCCGTGCACTTTACTGGTGCCTTGCTGAGGGCTACCGTAGCCAATTATGGTTTTTACAGATATTATAGAAGGACGTTCGGTTTCTTCCTGCGCTGCGCGGATGGCTTGGTCAATGGCTTCAACATCGTTGCCATCTTTTACTTGCTGCACGTGCCAGCCATACGCCTCGAAACGGGCCATTACATTTTCGGTAAAAGCCAGACTGGTTGGGCCATCCAGCGAAATATCGTTATCGTCGTACAGGTAAATAAGCTTACCCAGCTTCAGGTGACCGGCCAACGAAGCAGCTTCAGCAGCTACTCCTTCCATTAAATCGCCGTCGCTTACAATACAATAAGTAAAATGATCGATTAACGGGAAATCGGGACGATTATATTTGGTGGCTAAAAAGGCTTCGGCCATTGCTATACCAACGCCATTACCAAATCCCTGGCCCAACGGACCAGTAGTTACTTCTATCCCGGGAGTTTGAAAAGACTCGGGGTGACCCGGTGTTTTAGAACCAATTTGCCGGAAGTTTTTAATTTCTTCTAAAGGCAAATCATACCCATACAAATGCAATAAGCTATACAACAACGCAGAACCATGCCCAGCTGAAAGAATAAAGCGGTCGCGATTTTGCCAATGCGGATCCTGCGGGTTAAACCGGAGAAAACGCGACCAGAGTACATAAGCCATTGGGGCGGCTCCTAAAGGTAAACCAGGGTGTCCTGAGTTTGCTTTCTGTACCATATCGGCAGAAAGAAAACGGATGGTGTTAATGCTGAGCTCATCGAGCTGGGTTATTGTTTCGGTGGAATTTTGTTCAGCCATGTTAAATAGAAAAATAATATAAAGTCAAAAAATACGTTTTAACGTTAAGCAAATGCTTTCGGATGAAATATCAAGTTATTTTGCTGTTAACCAATAATTACCGATTTAAGTAAAAGTATTACTCCTACTTATCTTAAGGTTTCTTACCCGTTAGCAGTAAAATAGTTGTAAACTTAAAACTAATGTTGAACAAATCAGCAGTTCTGGTACTGAAATAGTTATTTAAGATTGATTACTCATAAGGCGATGGACTAACTGACGTCCAGCCACCATCAATAATCAGGGTTTGTCCGGTAATATGACGGGCTTTTTCCGACACCAGGAAAACTGCCGCGTGGGCAATATCAGCGGGAGATGCCGGCCGCCCCATGGGAGTAATAGTTGACCAGGTATTTTCGTAGTTTAAATCTTCGGCGGTTCTTTCGGTAAGGGTGGCGCCCGGTGCAACTGCATTCACGGTAATGCCATAAGCCGATAATTCTACCACCAGGTTCTTGGCCAACATTTCCAGGGCGGCTTTGGTCATGCCATAGGCGGCCAGGTTTTTGTGCGCCTGATGCCCGGTAACCGACGACATAAATAAGATACTACCACCCGTTTGCTGTTTAATAATTTGCTGGGCAACTGCCTGAGCTAAAAAGAAGGACCCGCGCAAGTTTAATTCCATTACCTGCTGCAAAGCTTCGGGAGTATAAGTTAGAAAATCACCAAAAAGCGTAATACCCGCATTAGCTATGGCTATAGTAACCCTACCAAAGTGTTCTACTGCTTTGCGCACTAATTCTCTTATAAAAGAAACATCAGCCGCGTTACCCGCTACTCCTAAACAGCAATCTGTAAATTCATTATTTAATTGGTTCATAGCCTTTTCGGTTAGGGCCGGATCGGCATCGTTCAAAACAATTGCTACACCTTGGCGAGCTAGCTCCCGGCAAATAGCAAATCCTATACCTTGGCCTGCCCCGGTTACAATAGCCACTTGCTGTTTTACATTTTTGTTTTCGAGCATAGTAAAAGGAATAATCAACTTAATTGATAAAGTTATATTTCTTTAAATAATCTTCTTCCGGCAACTTAGCCTTAATTAGCTAAAAACCTGAACAGGTAACCTACTTTCTAAAAATTACGCTCCGTTCCCCTTGGATACCTTTAGCTGAGGCTACAGTTATCTTGGGCGGAAATACGTATTTCTCCGGGATAAAACCAAATTCCAATAGTAGGTTGCGGATGAATAGCAAGAATTTCATTGGGCGTTTTACATTAATCGCAAACTTGTATAATTCAATGGGCCGGCCCACAATATTCTTTACTCAAGAAAGATATTTTAACAGGTACTTATCAATAAAAATCAGGTCGGTTTAACTAGAAGAGGTACGTTTAATATTTTAAACTTATTTGCCTGCATCATGAAGTCTATTGGAGGTTTAGGCTTTAAGAAATTGCTTTAATTTTAAATGTGGCCTTAAACAAGAAAAGTATAGTACTTTACATAGAGAATTAACAATATTTCATAATCGCGTTCTCTTAGAAATGTTAAAATAACAAAACTACTATATATTTACTACCGTAATGCAAGAGCAATACAAACATTAATCAATCTTATTAACTGCTAAAAACCAACAACACCTATGGCCACCAACTATAGCACAATTAAAGAAGTTTCTAATCTTAATCATTCCTCGGTTTCAGCTAATGCTGTTCTGTTAGTGAAAGCCGAAGAATCGCTTATTCAACTAAGTTGGGTAAAGTCGCCTGCTCCTGACGAATTAATCGAGTGCGCTCATTTAGTTAGTGAGTTAATAAAAGGAAACAATTTACTTTATTTCTTGCACGACCTTCGAAATGTAAACTATGTAGATATAAATTTACAAAGATGTTTAACCAAAGATTTTTGCCCGCAAATTCTGGAAGCTGGTATTACCAAATTGGTGCATTTAGCCCATTATGCGCTCCCTGAATTAATGATAATTGATCAGATTACTGATTATCTGAAGAGCAAAGTAGTTACTGATAAAAACGTTAAATTAGAAATCTGTACCACTCCTGAAGGTGCTATGGATTGGTTAAGCAATGTTGCTGCTCAAACAGCTGGCTCTTCGGTTAAAATACAAGTTAAAGAAGCAGTAGCTGAGCAAGTAAGTTATAACTGGACCGTTGCCGCTCAAATTAGCGCTTCCATTAAGCATTATAAAGAAAAAGCAGCTTTAGTTTTTGGAATATTAACCAAGCGCAAATCCTTTCTTTCTGATTTATAATATTTACTTTATTTCTTTTAATTAGAAAACAGAAAGAGAAAACCAAGCAGGTTTTCTCTTTCTGTTTTCAGACCATTTCATAAAAATAAAGCCCGTACTATTGATTAGAAGGTTTTTTATACTATTCTGCTCAAAAGAGTAATAGCAGGCTTTCTCTAAAACCTATATTATCCTAGGAAAGATTATATAGAAATCATTGTTTTCATATTTGTCCTCACTTTCTAGTTCCTAAAACACTATTCTACTTACTAAAAAAAGCTCGTTTAAACGAGTAGGCTCTAATATTCAATTTAAAAAATAGCCTTAGCTCTATTCTAGTATTTGAATAACTTTTTTTAATCATTAAGTCACCTTCAAAGCATAACCGCTTTTCTTTAAAAAGAATATTTTAGAAAGTTTTATATTCTTAATCAACTTATCGCTAGAGTAATCAGTATAAAATTACTTTTACGTTATCCTGCATTACCAGCGAAAATAAAAGTAAAAACTAGTTGTTGCGGGCTTTTATATACTGGCATGTTTTAAATTACCATGACCCCCAAACAGCGAACAAGCATTATTCTTATTTTAGGAGCTCTTGCTACGATCAGTCCTTTCTCGATTGATATGTACTTACCGGGTTTTCCGGCCATTGCCCAGGATTTAAACACTACTATCGACCAGATTCAATTATCCTTAACCAGTTACTTAATTGGTATTGCTATTGGTCAGTTATTATATGGCCCTTTATTAGATAGATTTGGTCGGAAGAAACCGCTTTATATTGGTTTAACTGTTTACATGCTGGCTTCAATTGGTTGTGCCTTTACGCACTCTGCCAATAATTTAATGATTATGCGGTTTATTCAGGCAATTGGGGGTTGTGCCGGTATGGTGGCAGCTTTGGCTCTGGTGCGCGACTTATTTCCGGTAAGTGAAATTGCCAAAGTACTTTCGCTGCAAACGCTAGTAATTAGTGTATCGCCTATGATTGCTCCTACCGTTGGCGGCTATGTTACGGCTGCATTTGGTTGGCAATCTATTTTTATGGTATTGGCCGCCATTGTGGGTTTAATTGTTCTGGGAATTTACTTTTTTTTACCAGCCGGCCGACCACCAGATAGTACTATGTCTTTATTGCCGGGCCCGGTATTAAGCAATTTTTATTCGGTCTTAAAAAATCCTCAATTCCTTACTTATTTGCTCGCCGGAGGAATAGGAGCCGCAGCGCCGTTTGCTTATATATCCGGTTCGCCGGATGTGTTCATGAATATTTATAAGGTAAGCGAACAAGAGTACGGGTGGATTTTTGCCTTTTTAGCGGCGGCTATGATTGGCTCTACCCAATTAAATACGCCTTTATTAAAACGTTTTTCCAGTGAACAACTCCTCACTTTTGCTTTATTTTGGCAAACGGGCATTGGTTTTTTGTTGGTAGCGGGTACGGTTTTGGGCTGGTACGATAAATTTAGCCTGATTATTTTAATATTTCTTTTCCTGGCCGGGCAAGGGTTAAATGTGCCTAACTCGTCGGCTCTTTCGCTGGCTCCTTTTGCCCGACAAGCAGGTAGCGCTTCGGCTTTATTAGGCTGTTTCCGGATGGGAATTGGCGCTGTGGCTTCGGCGGCGGTGAGTATATTACATAATCAAACAGTTTTACCTATGGTGGTGGTAATGGCTTTGTGCGCTTTTATAGCCGCCATTATTTTATTCATCGGCAAAAAACAAATTAACTTGCAGCCTCCCATACCTGGTTTAGAAGAAACGGAGTTGCAGGAAACCACGCAACCAGTACCCCTTCAGAAATAATTTCAGCTTTAATTCGTCAGAAATATGCACTATAAAGTATTAGGTAAATCAGACTTAAAAGTAAGTACCACCAGTTTTGGTTGTAAGTCTTTACCGGCAACTAATCCGGAAGAAAGCATTCAATTACTGCAACAAGCCTTTACCAACGGAATTAATTACTTTGATACCGCTGACTTGTACGATAAAGGAGAAAATGAAAAATTAGTTGGACAAGCCTTTCGGGAAAATCGCCATCAAGTAATTATTGCTACTAAAGTAGGAAACCAATGGCGTACGGATGGCAGTGGTTGGGATTGGAACCCCCGCAAAGAATATATTTTAAAAGCCGTAGAAGGCAGCCTGCAACGACTACAAACCGATTACCTTGATTTATACCAACTGCACGGTGGCACCCTCGACGACCCCATTGATGAAACCATTGAGACATTTGAGTTACTGAAACAACAAGGTAAAATCCGGAATTATGGTATATCTTCTATCCGACCAAATGTTATCCGGGAATACATAAAACGGTCGAATATTGTGAGCGTAATGATGCAGTATAGTTTACTGGACCGTCGCCCCGAAGAAACTGTATTAGATTTATTACAGGAAAATCAAATTGGAGTTGTTACCCGGGGTAGTCTGGCTCAAGGATTATTAGCGGGTAAACCGCCTAAAACTTACCTCGGCTATTCGGAACAAGAAGTAAAAAAAGTAATTGAAGCTATACAAAACCTGGTTACAGACAATCTATCAATGGCTGATGTGGCCGTTCAATACGTGTTGCATCATCCGGCGGTAGCTTCTACTGTTTTAGGTATTCGAACTCAAACCCAATTGCAAGAAGCCTTATATATCCCGAACGCGGAAGCGCTATCAAATAACAATCTTAATTTTTTGCAGCAATCCCTCCATCCTCTCCTTTATGAACAGCACCGCTAAACAATAACGCGGATGAACTTACAATTTGAAGCAAAAAAGAAGAGAGTAGTTAACATTTAAGGCTTAGCCAAATTAATTTCTTACTTCTAAAAAATTTTCCTCTACAATAAATATAATGCTTAGCTAAATATTTTAGATTTTGCTAAATTTTTAATAAAAACTTATATCTATTTTTTAACATCTCTGCTTCAATCAACAGGGTAAAATAAAGCAAAATATAAATTTAACATTCCGGAGGATTTATAATATTTTTTGTTTAAATCCTAAAATATTAATTGGGTTTAGAATAAAAAAGCTCTACTATAGGCCAGAACAGGCTTCATTTATCTTGCTCCAAGCAGGCAAGTCATTTACAACTTGCATTTTACCTCTATTCTCTTTTAGGTAACTAATAAGTACATAAATTATTTTAAAAGTAAAAGTCATAAATATTTGTATATTAAGTTTTCTGAATTTATAATCGTATAATATTTATTAACTTACTTAATAGTCTTACTAGCTGATTTAGTAAAACTATTTAATAATGCTACTTACTTTTTTGTCACAAACCCATTTATAATTTCAAACTAGCTAATGGAATCTCTGTACCTTTTATTTATCCCTCCTTAAGGGTTTTCAAAATTTTCTTACGACTTTAGCATAACCATGACCGGACCTTTGTTTTCGGTCATGGTCGTTTATAGAAGTTATAACTTCCTTTAAATTATAATAACATTGATCAAGCCACGCTCGAAAAAAGTATACTTACAGGTTTAGCATTCTGTTAAATACCTCTATTAAGGGTAGTTAATACCCGATTGTTTAATCATTATTCCATAGATAGCCAAGGAAAGTATTGGTTTAAATTCTTTGAAATACTTAGCGGAGTTTGGTTTTTTTTGGGAGCCTTGAAAAGGCTTCACGGAAAAGCCTTTTATTTAACTTTATATAGTCTGGGGTTTATACTATTTGGTATTAGACCACAGAAAAGAGTAAAATAAAAAAGTTACTACCCTTAGCCGAATAGTAACTTTGAAAAGGTTAAGCTAATTAAAAAGAAGGATTAATACTTAATACCCATTTTTTTGGCGATATCTTTAAACATATCCGGGTCAAAATCTAGCGCTCCGGGTGCATTAAGTTGTGGTTCTTCGTCCATGTCTGGCATTGGGGTACCTTCAGGCGCTCCGAATCTAACTTCTAAAGGTTGTCCGTCTTCCGGATGTGGTCCGTTAAATACTAAACCAGCTTTTTGGTAATCGTCTTGGCTAAAAGTATACAATATCCGGTGAATACCGTTTTCTTCGTATTTACGCGTTTCCGGAAAAGCTTTATTGCTCAGGTCGGGCGTTGGAATTAATTTAGTTACATCGGCCCCAGTTAAATGCTCCAGAGCCCGGGCATAGGCCACCACGTGCAAGCCACCCCGAACTAGTAAAAAGCCTACCATTTCCCGGGCAGTTGGGTCGGTTACCATTTCGTAAACCCGCATTTTATTGGCTCGCGCACCGCATTCTAAAAAGAAGTTGTGCAACAAATCTAATTTTAAGTTACCGCTGTTAAAAACATTTTGGCCGGTCCAGAAATTACCCATCGAGTCCAAAGGCAAGGCAGATTGGCCGCTGGCAATAAAATGGTAAGTATTACGAGCATCGGTAGCATCTTTAAGCGGACCAGGCTCCGGATCGAAACCGCGTTTTGTAGTACCAGTTAATAGCAAATTAATGGCATAAGAAACTACCTCAATGTGGCTGTATTCTTCCCCGGCAATACTGCATATTAAATCATAGAATGGCCGCAGGCGCTTCCGGCCCCGAAAGTTAAACGACTGAAAAGTGTAGTTCATCAGGGTAGACATTTCCCCGAATTTACCACCCAATAATTCTTGTATCGCTGCCGCATCATTCGGCGACGGATTGTTAGGGGTAGGCAGCTCTATGGGCAGCCGGTCCATTCTTAAAATCATAATTTCTGAGTTAACAAGTTAAAAATGAGAATAGAATAATGATTTCCTAAACGTTTGAGCTGGAGCAAGGTTTGTAAAAAATTAGTTATTTATAGATTAAATTATCTAAAATTAAAAGAACTCCAGAGGAATATGCTGCTTAAAAAAAGCAGGGATTGCAATTATTGGAGGAGGAGAAAACAGCATTTATTTTATTTGAAGTACCCGCCACAATAAAGGCAATGCACCAATAATCATTCTTGATTTATTGGCCACAAAAGAGCACTATTTAGGCCCAATAGCAAAAAGCAACTTCCTTCGTTCAAACCCGCCAGGTTTTTAAAACAGGATTGTCGGAAATAGCAGATTAAAACAGTTTTTTCTAGTTACCTCTGTCATCCTGGAATGATCTAACCAATTAAGAGTGACTGCGGCAGGGTAGTCTGGAAAGTTATAGTAGGTAATCTCCTTTACTACCAACAATTCGTTCTTCTTTTCTGCCGGTTAGGTCCTGGCAGGATTACTAATGTGGAAGAAGTAGCTATCATCAATCTATTGTTCCGGCAGGTTTCCAACATTCCTGTTTATAAAATCTACCGGGTCAATACCATATAATTTAACCCAAATCTTGATAGGGAAGCTCTAAATGCGATTGGGTATTAATTTAGATAAGAATCAAAAACAGGCCAGGAATATTAAAGACAATACACTCCTTAAGTCTGGCACTATTTTACTTTGGCGGGAATAGCTTGTTTATAAAACTTGAAATTCAACATAAAAGCGACTGCTAGTGATTTAGCTCAAAATCGAAGTTTATTTCGCGCATGCACTTGAAATGGCCTTGCGGACATTTGCTGTACCCAATTTTAGAGCAGGGCCGGCAATACAGATTAGGTCGCTCGAAAACTAAAAAATCGGTTTTGTACGGATACATACCAAATTCCGGCACGGTATTACCCCAAATCGAATAAATTTTTTTTTTACAAGCTGAGGCAATGTGCATTAACCCGGTATCGTGACTAAAAACGGCAATGGCTTGTTTTACCAGCGAAGCAGATTGATTTAAATTATACTTACCGCAGGCGTTGTAGATAATTGTTTCTTGTTCGTGGTTCGTTGCTCGGCTATGAAAGAATTTAGTAATTTCTTCGGCGGTAGCGGCATCTTCTTTGCCGCCTAATAAAATAACCGGAGCATTTATTTTAGTACAAACTTCGATTATTCGTTCGGTGGGTAGTCGTTTGGTAGCATGCTGCGCTCCTATGGCAAAAGCATAATATCCATTCTGGTGCGTATGGGGCAGGTCAGCGAGCTTTACTTCATCGGCAGCCGGAATAAAATAATCTAAACCTTGGTCATCCGTTTTCACTCCCAGCTCCGAAGCTGCTGCCAGGTAGCGGTCTACAATGTGTACAGCTGGCAGTTTATTTACTTTAAAACGTACCAGTAACCATTTCTTTACATTTAATTTATCGAAGCTTTTACTTGGTACGCCTAATTTAAACTTAATGAAGCTAGTTCGTAAATTATGGTGCAGATCCACCACGTAATCAAACTTCTCGGCTTTTAGTTCGGCAATTAAATCACTTACGTTTTCGCGCAAATAATGCACCTGATCAATGTACGGATTATGCTCTACAACGCTTCTAAAATTCAACTTGGTAGCGTAATGAATACGTGCTGCTGGTAATTGCTGCTTTAAGGCCCGCACTACCGGCGTGGTAAGCACAATATCACCAATAGAAGAAAAGCGCAGTACTAATATTTTCGTCATTTAACCTCCGCAAGCGCTTTTATCCGGCGTTCTTCGAAATAGTGGGCTACCTTTTCCAAAGGCCAGGCATTAAAGGTCATTTCTTTGGTTAGGCCGCCTTTACGAGCTACCTGCACGCCATAATGCATGTCGTGGTAACCGCTGGTGCTATGGGCATCCGGATTTATACTCAGCAACACGCCCTGCGACAAAGCATAATCTACCCAGCGCCAATCTAAATCCAGGCGCCAGGGATTGGCATTAATTTCAATAATTACCTTGTAAAAAGCACAAGCATCAATAACAGTTTTATAATCAATGGGATATCCTTCGCGCTGCAACAGTAAACGGCCCGTTGGATGACCTAAAATAGTAGTAAATGGATTTTGAATGGCCCCTAACAAACGCTCAGTAGCTTTTTTCTCCTCCATTTTTAAGTTACTATGAATAGAAGCCACTACAAAATCAAAAGTACTTAGCACTTCATGGTTATAATCCAGTGAACCATCCGCCAGAATATCGGCTTCAATGCCTTTAAATATTCTAAACGGCTTCATTTGTCCGTTTAACTGATCTATTTCGCGGTGTTGTTCCTTTACCCGGTGCTCTACCAAACCATTGGCGTAAAAAGCTGCTTTGGAATGATCGCAGATACCTAGATAATGATACCCTTGGTCGCGGCAGTAAGTAGCCATGGTAGCTAAAGTATGAGCCCCATCGGAGTAAGTAGTATGATTATGCAAAATACCTTGCAAGTCTTCATCAGCAATTAGCTTTGGCAACCGGTTCTCGCGGGCCAAAGCAATTTCCTGAGCGCCTTCGCGTAGTTCTGGTTCGATATACGCCAAACCTGCTTTTTGATAAATTTCTTCTTCGGAAGTAAATTTGTGTTGATTTACTAATTGCAGTAAACAATCCGTATCGTTGTACAGAGAGCTTAAGTGCGCCGTAGCGCCTGTATATTGAAATAAAGCATTGTAAAAAGAATCAGCAGGTACTATTTTTATTTCTACCCGTACGCCGGTTTGTGTTTCCTGTCCGCGCCAAACAAAAGGTCCGGACTTTACTTCGTCGAATTGCAGTTCTGGTCGTTGCTGCAGTAGAATGGGTACCTGCAAAGGATCTTGCGGAGCAGCAATAAACAACATAGTTTCAATTATCTCTAAACGTCGCCGTACTTCTCCTGCTACAGCTACCAAGTTCGTGTGCAAGTTGGTTTGCAGAAAAGAAACGAACTCATTAGCATATTTTTCAATGGTAGCGTAATGTACTTTGCCTTTACTAGACTCCGAATAAAGCAATCCGTTTTTAATTGTTTCCTGGGTTTTAGCTCCAAAACCTTTTAGAGCGGCTATTTGGTTATTTTCACAGGCTTGCAGTAAATCTTCCGCGGTTTCTACGCCTAATTCTTTCCAGATTACCCGTATTTTCTTCGGTCCAATCCCTTTTATCCGCAGCATATCTACTACGCCCGGTGGAGTGGCCGCTAGTAAGGCATCTAATTCCGGAAAACTGCCGGTTTGGTTCAGTTCAAAAATTTTACTCGCAATCGATTTACCAATGCCTTCCAGGTGTTCTAAATCGCTTGTTTGCAAACTTTCTAAAGCCACATCTACCCGTTCCAGGTTTGCAACGGCATTGCTATAGGTTCGTATTTTAAAAGGATTTTCGTCGTGCAGTTCCAATAACGAAACAGCTAGCCGGAACGTCCGGATTATCTCTTTGTTTTTCAAGGCAATTTAATTTTTGCAAAGATACACATTTCTGTTAGCTGCGGGTGCGGATCAATCCATAAACTTAGTACCTGGCATACCATTTCAGGAGTTGAATAAAGCAGGCTTCGTGTCTATTTTAGGCAATTATCATCTATCTTTGGCGGTAAAAATCGGCATTAAATATTTTAAATGCACTCTAACAACTTGTCTATTATTCAACTTAATTTCTTAACAAACACATGCAGTACTGGCTCGTAAAATCAGAACCGGAAGCTTATTCCTGGGCCGATTTAGTAAAAGACGGTAAAACTTCCTGGACGGGTGTCCGTAATTTTCAGGCTCGAAATAATATAGTGCAAATGAAAACCGGTGATCCGGTATTATTTTACCACAGCGTATCAGAAAAAGCAATTGTAGGTATAGCTAAAGTAGATCGGGAAGCTTACCAAGATCCTACCTCCGACGATGCCCGCTGGCAAACCGTTGACCTGGTACCCACCCGCGATTTTAAGGAACCCGTAACCCTGGATCAAATAAAAAAAGACAACCGGCTTGAGAATATCGCTTTGTTGCGGCAATCGCGTTTATCCGTAATGCCCCTAAAACCCGAAGAATACGATACTATTTTAGGTTTAGGCAACTAGATTCGGACCGCGGATTTTACGGATTACGCAGATTCAGATATATCCGGCAGAATTGATTTTATGCTACTACTTGAATTGCCTCTGGCCTTAGCTAGAGAGAGCCTGTTGTATAACCCCAGGCCGAAGCCAGAGGCAATTTAAGATTAAAAAGAAATGTTTTATTTGTTATTAAGGTTTGACAATTTGCCGCCACCGTTCATTTATTACTAAACTATACTATCGATTTCGTCCTCTTTATCATTACTTTCCTAAAATATTTTACTAAACTACTTTGCATCCTTTGCATAAGTACCGTATAAGTCTTAAATTAAATGTTATTCTCATCTAACTAAGCCAAGAAATAGGGTTCTTGATGTCGAAAGCTACCTGGTTTTTATTATTTACTTTCTGGATTTTTCAATCATATATTGCATACAGCCAGGAACCTGTACAACCTAATCGGGTGGAGTTTGAAGCTACTACTTCTGATTCGCACTTTGAAGTGTACCCTCTACAAGACAGTACTTTATTTGTGTACGCCCACGATTACTCAGATTTAAGTACAAAAGAAACTTTTACTTTTTCAAAATTCGACCAAGAGCTAAATAAAATCTGGTCGGGCCAAATACCTATTCAGGAAGATTACCGCCTGCAACATATTTTTGCCGATCACAACTTTATTTATATTCTGTTTCTCACCTATAAACCCTGGGAGTTTGTTCTTTTAAGAATAAATAGTTTTAACGCCGCTTATTCAGAAGTTACTTACGATTTACGTGATTATGATTTGCCCGCCGATTTACGAATTGAAAGCTTTAAAGTACTGAATAATAATGCTTATTTAATTGCCTATGACTTACGCCATTTAATCGTATTAAACTTAGATTTACAAACCGACCAAATCAAAACCATACCGGCTTTATACGACAAAGCCGATGCTTTAGCTACTTTTAACGCCGACACGGCTACGCAACGGGCTGAGTTTGTTTTATCGGAATCGAACGGTCGCATAGGTCGCTTGCAGGTGAAACGATTTGATGAAATTGGCAATTTACGCAGCATTAAAATCTTGCAATCAAAGCTTAACCGTAGTTTAATTACGAGCCAGTTGAGCCCCGGCGATAGCAGCCAGAAAATAATGGTAGGCACGTATTCGCTACGCGATATGCGGTACGCTCAAGGTTTGTTTACCAGTCAGTTATTTAACGAGCAAAGCGATATTATTTATTACGATTTTAAAAGCTTCCGGCATTTCTTCGATTACATGCGCAAAGGTCGGCGGGAAAGGCTTTACCGGAAAGCGGCTCGCTTTAAAGCCAAAGACAAAGATTTTCGGCTCCGCTATCGTATTTTATTGCACGACATTATTTACTACGAAAAAGGCATGTTGCTGGTAGCCGAGGCGTATTATCCGCAATACAGCAGTTCCAGCACGTATAATTACGGATTAGCGCCATTGGCCCGCGTTTTTGATGGTTACCGGTACACCCATACTATTGCCTGCGCTTTTGATAAAGAAGGTAAACTAATCTGGGATAATAGCTTTACGTTAAGAGATGCACTGCAGGAAAATTTAATTGAAAACACCCAGCTAATCCGAACCGGCGATAAAATTATTATGGCCTACAGCGACGAGAAAAACATTCGCTATAAGATTATACAACAAGACAGTGTTACCAAAGACAACAGTAAAGTAGCTGTGCTAGCAAACGAGCCAAACGAAAAAGTAACTGAAGCCGAAAGAACTGGCTTATTGTCGTGGTACAATAATGTATTTATTGCTTATGGCTACCAGCGGGTACGGCCACCAGGCGGTCCGGCGCGTAATGTTTTTTACCTGAACAAAGTGGTGTTTGAGTAGAGTTTTGGTCGATAGACCACGGACGACAGACCATAGAGGTTTTTGGTTAAAAAGTTGAATGGTTTGATCTTCCAAATTAATGGTAGTTTAAAGTTAAATGAACGAGTTCTATAGTAAACGCACCAATTGGACTTACATATTTCTAAGTATTAACTCTTTGATTTTAGCAGAAACAATCTTTGGTTTTGCTTGGGTTGGTAGTTATGATAAATCTACTTTAACGTTGTTTGCCTGGGTAGTCTTCAGTGTAACAGCTTTTAATATTTATTTTTTCTTTAAAAATTTAGCAAACGGAAATAAGCATATTAGAAGCGGTTTTTTGGTGGGATAACTGTAATGATAGTTGTTTTTGCTTTACTCGGAAGTTTAATTATTTTGTTTATTTAATACTATAGCAGGTTGTAAGTTATGCTTATAATTTACTAACCACACTTTTCGGCTAAAATGCAATAACTAATCTTTAATCTGTGGTCTATGAACCATCTATATGGGCTAAGAAAATTTCTGTGGACTATGGACTGTGGACTATCGACTAATTACCTATCTTTGCCCGATATCTTTGGTCGGTATGCAGAAAAGACTCATTGTAAGTAATCAGTTGCTTCAAATAATGCTGGAACGCTTAGCGCAGCAATTGATCGAAAATCACCACGACTTTTCTAATTCGGTAATCTTAGGTTTACAGCCACGCGGCATATTTGTAGCCGAGCGTTTGCAGAAAATTTTGCAAAGAATAGTAGGCTCACCTATTCGAACCGGTCGGCTGGATATAACCTTTCACCGCGATGATTTCCGCCGCCGCGAAAATCCGCTTATGGCCAATGCTACTCAGATTGATTTTATTATTGAAAACCAACAGGTAATTTTGGTAGACGATGTGTTGTACACCGGTCGTTCCGTACGAGCCGCTCTCGATGCTATGATTGCTTACGGCCGGCCGCAAAAAGTAGAATTACTGGTATTAATTGACCGTCGGTACAGCCGCGACCTGCCCATTGAGGCTACATATATTGGGCAGCAGGTAAATTCGCTGTCGTCGCAGCGGGTACTGGTAGAATGGCGCACCCCCGAAACCTCCGAAGATAATATTTGGCTTATTACCAAAACCGAAGAAAAGTAATCCATGCAAGAACTCAGCGTTAGGCATCTTTTAGGAATTAAAGAAATTACCCCCGCCGATATTCAATTAATTTTTGAAACAGCCGATAATTTTAAAGAAGTTCTGAACCGCCCGATTAAAAAAGTACCTTCGCTCCGCGACATTACCATTGCCAACGTTTTCTTCGAAAATTCTACCCGCACCCGGCTTTCGTTCGAACTGGCCCAAAAACGCTTATCCGCCGATATTGTTAATTTTTCGGCCAGCGGTAGCTCCGTAAAAAAAGGCGAAACCCTGCTCGATACAGTTAATAACATTCTGGCCATGAAAGTAGACATGATTGTAATGCGCCACGCCAGTGCCGGTGCCCCGCATTTTTTGTCGAAACATATAAAAGCCAATGTAGTAAATGCCGGCGACGGCACCCATGAGCATCCTACCCAGGCCTTGTTAGATGCTTTCTCTATCCGGGAAAAACTAGGCGAAGTGGCCGGTAAAAAGATTGCCATTATTGGCGATATTCTGCACTCGCGGGTAGCGCTCTCTAATATTTTTGCTTTACAAAAGCTGGGCGCCGAAGTTATGGTTTGCGGTCCGGTAACCTTACTACCTCGTTACATTAGTGCTTTAGGCGTAAAAGTTGAGTTAAATGTACGCAAAGCTTTAGAATGGTGCGATGTAGCCAACGTATTACGCATTCAGTTAGAACGGCAACAAATGAAGTATTTTCCGTCTTTACGCGAATACACGCTTTATTACGGCATCGATAAAAAATTACTAGATAGCTTAAATAAGGAAATTGTAATTATGCACCCTGGTCCTATAAACCGGGGGGTAGAATTAAGCAGCGATGCCGCTGATTCTCAACAAGCTATAATCCTTAACCAGGTAGAGAACGGAGTTGCCATCCGGATGGCAGTTTTGTATTTACTTGCTTCCCGCGTGTAACCTATAAAAACATTGTATATTTAAAACTAAAATATTTAGTAATTAAAAGAACATATTTTAGTTTTTGCTAGTATATTTAGCAATATATATCCTCTATTCGCTAAATACACTATGGAAATTCTTTCTGCTTCTTTCCCTATTAGTCAGCCCAGTCAGGTGCGGGTACGACTTTACGAGCATAATGTACCGGCCGGATTTCCCTCGCCCGCAGCCGATTTTACCGAACGAACCTTAGATTTAAATGAGTTTATTGTAAAGCACCCGGCTTCTACTTTTTTTGTAACAGTAAGTGGCGATTCTATGCAAAATGCCGGCATTTACGACCGCGATGTTATTGTGGTAGATAAATCATTAAAGGCAGTACACGGCAATATTGTACTGGCTCTCGTTCACGGCGAGTTCACGGTTAAGCGGCTACATTACCTTGGAACAAGAATTTTCTTAAGTCCCGAAAACGAAAAATACCAGCCTTTAGAAATAACCCACGAAATGGATTTTGTGGTGTGGGGTGTAGTTATTCATGTATTACATAAACTATACGGCCATGATCGCACTGATTGATTGCAATAACTTTTTTGTATCGTGCGAGCGGGTATTTGAGCCGTGGCTTAATGGAAAACCCGTTGTAGTGTTGTCTAATAACGATGGCTGCATTATTTCCCGGTCGCAAGAAGCAAAAGATTTAGGAATTAAAATGGGGGAACCTTTATTTAAAGCGCGTCCGCTTATTGATCGGGAAGGGGTACGGGTATTTTCATCCAACTTTATGCTTTACGGCGATATGTCGCGGCGGGTAATGCAAATTTTAAAAACCTTTGGTGCAGTGGAAGTTTATTCTATTGATGAAGCTTTTATTGATTTATAGCATATTCCGCCGGCACATCTCGAAGCATATGCTGCTATCATCCGGCAAACCATTGGGCAGTACTTAAACATACCCGTATGTGTAGGTATAGCCCCCACCAAAACTCTGGCAAAAGTAGCCAACCATTTAGCTAAAAAGAATTTAAATTATAACGGCGTAGCCTTACTCGACACACCCGAAAAACAAGCAACTGCCCGGCAGCATTTACCGGTAGAAAATATTTGGGGTATAGGCCGACGTTATGCTATTAAATTGCACCAGCACCAGGTTTACACCGCTGCCGACCTGGTAAACCATAGTCCTGGCTGGGTATACAAATACATGGGCGGCGTTGTTGGCGTGCGGTTACGGCAAGAGTTACTCGGTATTCCGTGCCAGGAATTAGATGTAACCGAAGAGCAAACTCGAAAAAATATTGCTTGTACCCGTTCTTTTTCGCAATATATCACTAAACTCGATGAACTGCAGGAGGCGGTAGCAACCTACACTTCTCGCGCAGCTGAGAAACTACGGTTACAAGGTAGTGTAGCCAAAGCTGTTTCTGTTTTTATCCGGACAAATAAATTCTCGGTGCAGGCACCGCAATTCCACCGGGCTACAACTATTGCGTTGCCCATGGCCTCTGCTGATACAGGTGAGCTTATCCGCTACGTGTTACAAGGTTTAAGGCAAATTTTTCAAATTGGGTATGCTTATAAAAAAGCCGGTGTTATTCTGTCCGATATTATTCCAGAACAACAGGTACAAACCAATTTATTCGACACAACCGACCGAGATAAAAGTAAAAAACTCATGCAAGCGCTAGATAAACTTAACACCAAAATGGGCAAGAACGAATGGGCTATGAATATGATAGGTTATGCTACTACCGGTACTAAAAAAGACTGGCGCATGAATCTTAGCCGGATGAGTCCGCGTTATTCCACGCACTGGGGAGAATTGTTACAGGTACAGATTTGAGGATTTAAATAAAATATTCTCATAATAATAGGGAGAGTTAGCCAAGCGCTCTCCCTACTTTCGGAAAGCCAATTAGGAGATTGGCTTTCCAAGCAATACGGAGAAACTGCTTACGCCAACTCTCCGCCTAACAGGATTTAACACTCTTAAACTTTAAATAAAGTGGAGCATTCTTGAAAAACTTTAAAACATAAAAGCTACGCTAGCTCTTATGCCAGCGCAGCTTTAAAAAATTTACTAAATCTAAATTACGACACCGTTCCGCCGTTCTTCACTACCGTGGAAGGTTGTACAAAGGCTAGAGAACCATCAGCGTTTTCGGCCATTAGAATCATACCCTGGCTTTGGATACCTTTAATTTCACGGGGTGCCAAATTTACTAAAACGGCTACTTGCTGGCCAATAATAGCTTCCGGTATAAAATATTCGGCAATACCGCTCACAATGGTACGTTGGTCAAGGCCGGTATCAATTTTTAACTTCAGCAGCTTTTTAGTTTTCGCTACTTTTTCAGCTTCCAGAATAGTACCGATCCGGATATCCATTTTAGAGAAATCGTCGAAAGTAATATTTTCTTTGGCAGGCTCCGCTACCGAGTTAGCGAGTAAGTTAGCTTGTTTGGTGTCGTGTAATTTTTGTACCTGCGCCTCTACAGTGGCATCCTCAATTTTCTCGAATAATAGTTTCGCTTCGCCTAGCGGATGAGCCGGAATAATAAATTCCGACATGCCGGCTTCGTACCATTTACCCAAATGAATATTGAGCATATCGGCGAGCTTTTGCGCCGAAGCGGGTAAAAATGGCTCTATTAGAATACTTAAAGAACCGGCAATTTGCAGGGCAATATTTAAAATTGTTTTTACCCGGGCTTCGTCGGTTTTAATTAATTTCCAGGGTTCAGTATCTGCCAAATATTTATTGCCCAAGCGAGCCAGGTTCATTACTTCTTGCAGGGCTTCTTTAAACCGGTATTGTTCCAGGGCTGCCGCAACTTTGTTCGGGTAAGTTTCGAACTGGCTTAAAACCTCACGGTCTAAATTGGTTAAATCACCTTTATCCGGCACCAGGCCATTAAAATATTTATGCGTGAGCACCAACGCCCGGTTCACGAAATTACCAAATATAGCCAGCAGTTCGTTGTTGTTGCGGGCCTGAAAATCTTTCCAGGTAAAATCATTGTCTTTGGCTTCGGGAGCATTGGCGCACAATACGTAGCGCAGCACATCGCCTTTACCCGGAAAATCCTGCAGGTACTCGTGCAACCACACGGCCCAATTCCGCGACGTGGAAATTTTATCCCCTTCCAGGTTTAAAAACTCATTGGCTGGTACGTTATCCGGTAAAATATAATCACCGTGGGCTTTAAGCATTACCGGGAAAATAATACAATGGAATACAATATTATCTTTCCCGATAAAATGCACCAGTTTAGTTTCCGGATCTTGCCAATAAGTTTTCCAATCTGGAGTTAAATCTTTCGTGGCCGAAATATAGCCAATAGGCGCGTCGAACCACACGTACAGTACTTTGCCTTTAGCTTCTTCGAGCGGCACAGGTACGCCCCAATCTAAGTCGCGGGTAACAGCGCGGGGCTGCAAGCCACCATCAATCCAGGATTTACACTGGCCGTACACGTTGGTTTTCCAATCGTTTTTATGCCCTTCCACAATCCATTCGCGCAGCCAATCTTCGTATTTATCCAGCGGCAAATACCAATGTTTAGTTTCTTTTAATACCGGCTTTTCACCGCTCAGCATACTCTTCGGATTAATTAACTCGGTAGGGCTAAGAGAGGAACCGCATTTTTCGCACTGGTCACCGTACGCATTTTCGTTGCCGCACCGCGGGCACGTTCCTACAATGTACCGGTCGGCCAGAAACTGCTGGCTTTTTTCGTCGAAATACTGCTGAGAGGTTTTTTCTTCAAATACTCCTTTTTCGTACAAATTAGTAAAAAACTCCGAAGCAGTTTGATGGTGCGTTTCATTAGACGTGCGCGAATAAATATCAAAAGAAATATTAAACTCGGCGAAGGAATCTTTTATTTGTTTGTGGTATTTATCTACTATTTCCTGCGGCGTGCTAGCTTCTTTCTGCGCCCGAATCGTAATAGGAACGCCGTGCTCGTCGGAGCCGCAAACAAATTTTACATCAGCGCCTTTGGAGCGCAAATACCGTGCGTAAATATCGGCGGGTATATATACCCCGGCTAAGTGGCCAATGTGTACCGGACCATTTGCGTAGGGTAAAGCGGCCGTAACAGTATAACGTTTATATTTTGAATCCATTTTTTACAAGTTGGGGTGCAAAGATAGAAAATTGCTTCGTGATTTTGCCGAAGCGCTTACAGCACGTAAACAATAGTGAGTTCCCGAAATATTAGCAATAGGCGAGTAGAAGATTAAATTAAATTTAACAAAAATTTAATATACAATAAGTTAAATTAATCCGATATTTCATGGCCTGCTTTAGATTCAGGCCAATTAATGCATAAAGTTTGTCAAAGCACATTAACTATCATGAAAAAATCGGAAAAGAAAAAAACAGGCAAGAAGAAAGGTTCGGCTAGCACTACAAATAAGCTGGGATCAAAAGAATTGCAACGGGATTTTAACAAAAAAATGAAAATACTTGTACGCGATATTAAAAAAGAAACACAAACCACCATTAAAAACGCGCTGAAAGAGGCTAAACGCAAACTGCACGAAGGTTCGGAATTTGTGATGAACGACGTATTGAATTCCATTGTAACTACCGTGGAAGATGCCGAAGAAGCAATTATTGGTAAAAAAGAACCAAAAAGCAGTAAGAAAGCAAAAGGAAAGACTAAATCTAAACCGGATAACCTTTCTAGTGATAATACTGAAACCAACGAAAATAACGAACCAACAACAGTAGCTGCTCCTGAACCTACCAGTTCCGTAAACTCCGACTCCACTGATCAAGAGAAAACAAAGGAACCTGCTGTGGTAAAAAAACCAGCTACTAGCCGTACCCGCAAAGTAACCTTAACCCCCGCTGAACCTGCCCAACAAGAATCAACGGTGGAGGCTCCTCATTAAGAAATAAATTATTTAAATTTTAAGTTAAAAGTCTTACCGGAAGAATACATGAAAGACATGCTATTCTTCCGGTAAGACTTTTTTATTTTAGCAATTTGTATTATCGGATGCCCGGAACCGTGTCGGTACGCGTTCTTATTTCCTGCGGTCGTGCTTCGTTCGGCGTTAAAGCAGGTCTATCGGTGCTGTTATCTTCAATATTTCTTTTGCGGTTAACTTCACTGGCCCGATCGTTTAAGTTTGGTTTAGGTAATTGCTCCGGATTGCTGCCGACCCCATTATTATAAATTTGTTGCCGCTGTTCATCGGTTTCAATAGTAGCGGGGGTAGTAGTTACCTCAATTGGATCTTCTGCGGTTTCGCTTGTTTTGCGCGCCGAACTGCAGCTCACCATTCCGCCCGTTAGGGCTGTTAGTAGTACCCAATAGTACGCAGTTCTTTTACCTCTACGCTCTAATTTCAGGCGGTTCATGGTTGGCTGGCGATATTTATTTTACTTCTTTATTCTCTTGCAGAGTATTGTAACCCAGCGGCGTTAGCCGTAATCCAGATGCATCGGGAGTAGCGTAAGCTTCTTTCATTAAATGGTACTCCGCATCTCTTTGCACATCTTTAAAATGGTTGTGCTCGTCGTGTTCTTCTAAATAAGGAGTTAACTGCTCGTAAGTTAACACGTCGTTGGCCTGTATATTAAAATGCCGGAATGCCTGCATGATTAAATTAGTGGTATTTTCGATGTTATTGGTGGGGGAAGTTAAATTTTCCATTATAGTAAAAATCTGATTTGTTCTGATAAGAATGTACGCGCCTTAAAGGGTATTAGTTATTTTATAGTCCTTAGACGATGGTCCATAGTTTATAGAAAAAACCACGCGTACTAAATGATGATAGTTAAGGTAGGAAGAATAGAATAAATTTACTTTTTTTACGTACAGCACATTAAATAAAAAACACCCACTAAAGCAGGTGCTTTTCAAATAAATTGTTAGCATTTCGCGCGCTTAACTATCCAGCGTTTTCAAAAGCATAGTCAACCAATTGCACAATTCAGCCATTTAACAATAAACATCTGTGGACTAATTTACTTCTTCTCAAAAGCCAACGATACCGAGTTCAGGCAGTACCGCAATCCGGTGGGTTTGGGCCCATCGTCGAATACGTGACCTAAGTGGCCCCCGCACCGGTTACATAGTACTTCTGTGCGAGCCATGCCTAAGCTCATGTCGCGATCTTCTTTTACATTTTTATTATTTAAGGGTTTATAAAAACTTGGCCATCCTGTACCAGAGTCAAATTTTGTATCGGAAGAAAATAATTCCAAACCGCAGGCGGCACATTTATATATTCCCTTATCTACGTTATGGTTGTATTTACCGCTAAAAGCCCTTTCGGTGCCTTTTTCGCGTAATACGTAGTATTGTTCGGGCGTCAAAATAGCTTTCCATTCGGCATTAGATTTCACAATTTTAGCGGACTGGCCGGCTTTATTTAATTTATTTACTTTACTAATTGGCACTTGTTCACGGCCAGCTTCCGCGGTAGTTTCGCCGGCCGGGGCTTTTTTACTGGATTGGGCACAGGCAGTTACCGATAATAAGAGGGCTGCCATGCCATATACTATTGCTTTCATCTGAATGAATTTAATTGGTTTTAAAACTTGTCGAAATAGGCAAGTTTTATTTTTCTGAAACTTATTTTGTTTTTACTCTTTCTATTATACGCAAATAAAGAAGCGATTGGATTGCTTTTCAAGAGGTGAAAACGGAACCTGAAAAATTATCCTTTTGTTATTTAGAAACTTAAAATAAAGCGACTTACTAAAATTATATAAAAATCCGTACCTTTGCGGCTTCAATTAAATTACTGATGCAAAGTATCCGAAACATTGCGATTATCGCTCACGTTGACCACGGCAAAACGACGCTGGTTGATAAAATTATTCACGCTTCTAAAATATTTGACGCGCACCAGCACTTCGATGACCTGATTCTGGATAATAACGATCTGGAACGCGAACGTGGTATTACCATTGTTTCCAAAAACGTTTCTGTGCGTTATAAAGACGTAAAAATTAACATTATTGATACTCCGGGCCACGCCGACTTTGGCGGAGAGGTAGAACGGGTATTAAAAATGGCAGATGGTGTATTGCTGCTGGTAGATGCCTTTGAAGGCGCCATGCCCCAAACCCGTTTTGTATTGAGTAAGGCCATTCAGTTAGGATTAAAACCTATTGTGGTAGTAAACAAGGTAGATAAAGAAAACTGCCGCCCCGATGAAGTACACGAACAGGTATTTGATTTGATGTTTAACCTGGATGCTTCTGAAGACCAGTTAGACTTTGTAACCTTATATGGTTCTTCGAAACAAGGCTGGATGAGCCGGGATTGGCGCGAACAAACCGACAACATTATTCCGTTGTTCGATGCCATTATCGAAGTAATTCCACCGGCACCAACCCGCGAAGGCACACCGCAAATGCAGATTACTTCCTTAGATTACTCTTCGTTTGTAGGCCGGATTGCTATTGGCCGGGTACACCGCGGCACTTTGCAAGAAGGTGCTAACATGAGCTTGTGCAAGCGCGATGGCAGCATTAAAAAAGTAAAAATTAAAGAACTACACATTTTTGAAGGCTTAGGTAAAGTAAAAGTGGAATCGGTTTCTTCCGGCGAAATTTGTGCTATTACCGGTATCGAAGGTTTTGATATTGGCGATACTTTAGCCGATTTTGAAAATCCGGAACCATTAGAGCGGATTTCTATTGATGAGCCAACCATGAACATGTTGTTTACTATTAACAACTCGCCGTTCTTTGGTAAAGAAGGTAAATTTGTTACTTCCCGCCACTTACGCGATCGTTTATTTAAAGAAACGGAAAAGAACTTAGCTTTACGGGTAGAAGAAACCGACAAAGAAGATACTTTCCTGGTTTATGGCCGGGGTATTCTGCACTTGTCCGTTTTAATTGAAACCATGCGCCGCGAAGGCTATGAATTACAGGTAGGTCAGCCACAGGTGTTATTTAAAGACATCGATGGTCAACGCCACGAACCTATTGAACATTTAGTAGTAGACGTACCGGAAGAAACTTCGGGTAAAGTAATTGAGTTGGTAACCCAGCGCAAAGGCGAGTTAACCATTATGGAGCCCAAAGGCGACTTGCAACACCTGGAGTTTAACATTCCGGCGCGGGGTTTAATTGGCTTACGTAATAACGTATTAACTGCAACGGCTGGTGAGGCTATTATGAACCACCGTTTTCAGAGTTACGAACCTTATAAAGGCACCATTCCGGGTCGGATTAATGGTTCTTTAATTGCCATGGAAAATGGTCCGGGTACGGCTTATTCTATTGATAAATTACAAGATCGCGGCGTATTTTTCGTAGAACCCGGCGAAGATGTGTACATGGGTCAGGTAATTGGCGAGCACAGCCGTGGCAACGACTTAACCGTGAACATTCAAAAAGGTAAGCAGCTGACCAACATGCGGGCTTCCGGTTCCGATAACAACGTGCGGATTGTACCTAAAATTCAGTTCTCCCTGGAAGAAGCAATGGAATACATCCAGAAAGACGAATACCTGGAAGTAACGCCGAAAAACATCCGGATGCGTAAAATCTACCTCGACGAAAACGACCGCAAACGTTACGAGAAGAAAGAAGAATAGAATTTTTTAGTTGCTGGTTTTTAGTTGTTCGTTGTTTGATGCACAACAAATAAAAAAGGTGAATCCAGGATGGGGTCACCTTTTTTATTTTATTCTGACTATTTGCTTCAACTTTTTTTAAGTTATTACTTAAAGCTATTACTGCGTTTTTCTTTTCTGGTAAACGCGTACGTAATCTACTTCGAACCGGGCGGGGAAAGTAGTTTTAGAAACATCGCCACCGTTGGTACCACCAATAGCCAGGTTCAAGAGCAAGTAATGCGGTTGGTGAAAAGGATTTTTACCCGAGCCATCTTGGTTAATAGTTTTAGTTAAATCTACCTCATTCAGGAGCAAACCATCTACGTACAGCCGGATGTATTTTTCGTCCCAATCCATGCGCCAAACATGAAATTTTTGCGCCCAATTAGGGTTGTTAAAAGAGGTAATGGCTTTTTTAGTGGTGCTCCATTTTGCCTGGTATTGCTTGGCCGTGCCCCACGCTGCATTGGCTAATAAGGAGTCGCGGTAATATTCCATAATATCAACTTCCCCGTTGCGGGGCCATTCGCCGGAAACTCCTAATGTCCAGAAAGCCGGCCACATTCCCGGCCTTATGTCTATTTTTCCGCGCTTTTCCCATCGGCCATATTGCCATTGCTGTTTTCCCTGAGTAGTTAAGCTGGCCGCTGTATAAGCCGCAAACTCGCGATTGGTGCGCCAATCAGAACTATTTGCTTGATAAGCAGGATTAGTTTTTTGTTCCCGCCGGCCTTCAATAATCAGGTAACCCTTTTCGCACCAGGCATTTTCTGGTTGGTATAATTGGGCTTCCTGGTTCCGGACAAATCCTTTTTCAAAAATCCAGTTCTTCGGGTCTGGTCGACCAAGAATATTAAATTCATCGGCCCACACTAACTGCCAACCAGTATCTTTTTTATTTTTAGCAGATTGCTTAGCTGAACTAGATTTAGATTGAGCTATTGCCCCAAAAGAAATAATAAAAGTAAATAATATCGTAAGAAGAGCGTCCCTTAGTTTCATAAGTTTAAAGTGAATTTAAAAGTAAGAACTTCTTCTTAATTTTTTGCTTTAGCAAATGGTACCTACCTTTGCCGGAGAAATATAAAATAAAGAAATGCAAACACCAATCAGACGGTTTAGGGTTGTAGGAATTATAGAGGGTATCTCGTATTTAATTTTATTGGGCATAGCCATGCCTTTAAAGTATTGGGCGGGTATCCCGGAAGTAGTTAAAATAGTAGGTTGGGCGCACGGCGTATTATTTGTTTTATTTGGATTAGCATTACTGCACGTATGGGTTAACCGGCGCTGGAGTTTTGGGCGGGCATTATTGGCTTTTTTAGCTTCGCTGATACCCTTCGGAACCTTTATTTTTGATAAAAGCTTACGGCGCGAAGAGCAATTAGTCCAGCGCTAAAAAGTTGATTTTATTCCGGATTATCTTCTAAAAGGGTTGCCGGATTTTTGCTATTACCGGACAGGTACTGCTGCAAAGCCGTGTAATCCGATACGGTATCAATATCAAAAGAACCTAACTCAAACGGGATAGTAGCTACAAACTCCGGGTACTGGTAAAGTAATTTTTTAGCACCATTGTTACCGTGTAGGGCAAGTAACTCCTGAAAATATTGCTTATCAAACAATACTGGTGTACCTACTGTATCCTGGTAAGAACAGGCAATTATTTTTTGAGAGCTGGTTTCTTTGTGTTTGATTAATTCTTGCAGGAGTTCGCCAGAGACAAAAGGCTGGTCGCAGAGCATTATAATTACATTTTCTACGAGAGGAGCTACTTTTAATAAAGCCGCTAAACCGTGCCGGATAGAAGCGCTCATTCCTTCCTTCCATTCTTTATTCTCCACAATATACATCTCCGGAAAATTTAATTGCGCTCTTAGAGAATCGGCTTGCGCACCCAGCACCACTACAATAGGGCTGCTACCCGATTGTTGCGCTACCTGCACTGCGTGCTGCATTAAAGTTTGGCCCTGAAAATTTAAATTTTGTTTCGGACTCCCTAAGCGAACGGATGCGCCTGCCGCCAATAAAACCACCCCGGTTGCTCCCATAATAATACTTAAATTACTTTTTCCGATACCGGCTGCGAGTCTGCAATTGCGATGGGCGCATCTACCACGGACCGTTCATGAATAGCTTGCGGTTTTTGGCGCAGAAAAGTACCTTCTTTGCCGGCAAGTACCGTTTTAATTTCAGAAATAGCAGATAAAGCAATTTCTTCGGGAGTTTCGGCCCCAATATCTAAACCAAGCGGACCGTAAATTTTCTGCATTTGTTCCGAAGAAATTTCCACGCCTTCAGATTCCAGTTCCTCGAGCATCTGGTTTAGTTTCTTTTTGGGTCCTAAAACTCCCACATATTCTATTGGCAAAGGCAATAATTGCCGGAGCATAGCCAAATCGTAATTATAGTTGTGGGTCATGAGCAGGAAAACGGTTTGCCCATCTACCGATATATTTTCCAGTACCTGTTGGGGTTTGGCTAACAATACTTTTTCGGCGGTAGGAAAACGGGCTTTAACCGCGTAATTAGTGCGGCCATCTATTACTGTTACCTGCCAACCTAAAATACTAGCCATTTGTACGAGCGGCTGCACATCGTTGCCCGCCCCTAAAACAATTACCGAAACAGGTGGATGCAGGTATTCTACAAAGGCACTAAATACCTTATCCTGTAATTGATAATTGCGGATAATGGACTTTTTACTATGCAATACTTGGCTTCCTTCTTTCTCCAGCAGTTCACCTAGCTCCCTTGGATATTTATCACCACGTTTATCGCCTTTTTCGGGCAGTAACAAACAAGTACCTGGCTGTAAACCTAAACGGTTTTGCAGCGAGAACAAAGTAACAATTACAGCTTGCTGCCGCTGACTAATAACCGCCGAAAGTAAAGCAATGGGGTTATCCGGATCTTCGTCAACAATGGGCTCAATTAAAATTTGAATAATGCCGTTACAACCTAATCCTACACCTAAACGCGAGTCGTCATCGTCGGTAGTATCGTAGGTTACCAATAAGGCTTTTTGCTGAGTCATTACGAGGCGGGCTCTGCGCAAGGCATCGCCTTCCAGGCAGCCACCGCTAATGGCACCTGTTAATTCCCCTTCTTCGGTAACCAGCATACGGGCACCAGCTCGCCGGTACGCCGACCCTTCTACCTGTACTACTGTTGCTAAGGCGGTTTTCTTATTTAATTGGCGGGCTATTCCATAAGCCCGGACAATATCTTGTATCTCTTTCATGCAAATAATAGCTAATATAAGCCATTAACGAAAGATTTACGCGCAAATAGGAAATAATTTACTACAAATAGGCATTTAGTTTTACTTGAATAGCCTAAAAGACAGGTTTATCTAGTTTAAAACTTACCCTACAATAAACTTTAAAATCTGCGTATAACCCAAATTTTTCCGTTTGACTGTACTCCTTATACACAAGCAAGATAACAATTGCTTTAAGTTAATAAGGGCAAGCTTAATTACTTGCCCTTGTTACTTTATTATTCTTGCTGATTGGCTACTTCCTGAACGGCTGGTTCTGGTTTAAGTTCTACTTCGTACAGGTAATAGGGCACCTCATACCCTTCGCGTTGCAATATTGGTTTGGCTACGTTAAATACTTTTACTCCCGCCGAAGTTTGGCCTTCTAATGTACCTACGTGTGCGTGGCCATGAAAAGCAACCAATACTTGGCGCCGGTTAATGGGCTCTACCAAACGGGAGCAGCCCAGGTACGGGAAAATTTCGGGCGGTTCTCCTACTACGGTTTCTTTAATAGGCGCATAATGTAATACTACAATTTTAGGTATATCTACGTAATCTACATCTAAGTGCGCTAAAGCCCGATCAAGTTTTAACGCATCATCTACAGCTTCCTGCACGAAACTTTTAATCATGGGTTCGCCGAACATCGACAGCATGTGCTTATCAAAACCACCGCCAAAGCCCTTTATGCCTGCAAAACCAATCCCGTGCAGTACTATCGACTGACCATCCAAAATATGCACGTTATCGTTTTCCAACATTTTTTTGATGGTTTTCTGCTGGTCGCGCTCGTAATCGTGATTACCCAATACCGCAATAATGGGAATAGTACAGGCTTTTAACTCTTGCGCTAATACTTCGGCTTCGGCTAGGTGCCCGGTATCGGTGAGGTCGCCGCAGAGCAATAAAATATCGGCTTGCGCCGAAACCGTCTGGAAATATTCTACCCATTTGCCCTGGTCAGTTTCTTTTACATGAATATCGCCCACGGCGGCAATCCGGACAGGATTTTGCTGCTTATTTTGTTCCATGTTGCTTAAACAGTTTTGATGGTAATTACTTTATACTCGGCATCCACAATATCGGTTCGGTATTGGGTCTGGTCGATAATAGGTCCGAGACAAACTTTTTCGACGGGTAACGGCAAATCAAACTGGCCTTTAGCTTTTTCTATTAAGGTATCGAACAGCCATTTGGGAATAATATCGCGTTCCGTTGGATATACAAACTGGAAAAGTAAAACTTGAGCCAACAATAAATGCCAATGCTGTTCCAGCCGGGTCCAGATGCGGTTCCAATCGAGTAAATGCCCGTGTTTTACAATAATATGGTTTACATCGGCACCATCGTAGCGCTCGCGGTTTTGAACGTAAACTTTACACCACAACAATTCTTCGGCCGGAATAAATTTTACCGGTACGCCGTACGCTTCGCCGGTTACGGCATGGTCAAACCAGGTATCATCTACAGTGCAAATATTATTTACCGTATTAAAAATTATATCGATGTAATAATTATTTTTAAAAACTTTGGCTAACCAGCGTACATCCGTTAATTCAGTTGCAAAGCCATGCTCGGCAAAAAACTTTAAAATACGGGCATAGTCACCGGCTTTACAGAATAAATCCAAATCTTTTAAATCGCGGATAATACCGGTATATTGGCGTAAGGCGAGTCCCCCTCCTACTAAAAAAGGAATTTCGCTTTCGGAGAGTAATCGTAATGCCTCCGCAAAAAAGTTATGCGCAACCGTTTGTAATTCGTCTTCTTGTATCATATATTTTATTGAAAGCTCGCCTTTACCAAGCAAGAAAAAACACTTATAAAGTTTCTCTGTACACAATACCTCACTTCAAAATAAAGTAAAGTAGTACATTTACTTATTTCTGAAAGATTTGTTGTAGCCTGTTTCCCGGAAAAATTAAAATAAATACCCGCTACGTTTGAAATGGCGTAAACCGGTGGAATTTTACCTTTAATTTCGGATGTTTTGTTCCTTTACGTACTTTTATAGACCGGAATGGGTTATCCGAATTTTATCTATACTTATACCTTATGAACAAAAAACGTATCGCCATTGATATGGACGAAGTTATTACCGATTCTATTGGCCGCTTTATAGAACTTTATCAAAAAGAATTTAGGGAAGACCTTTCCAGTCTTCGTTTACCAGGTCGTAATTTAACTAACACAGTACCGCCCGAACGTTTAGATATTGTAAAACAGTACCCCCACCAACCCGATTTTTTTAAAGATTTAGACCCGATCGCCGATAGTTTGAAAGTAGTGGAGCAACTGCATCAGCGCTACGAAGTTTTTATTACTACGGCTGCTTTAGAGTTTGAGCATTCGTTTACGCCTAAGTACAATTGGTTAAAAACACATTTACCTTTTATTACCTGGAAAAATATTGTTTTTTGTGGCGATAAAAGTATTATCCGCGCCGATTACCTGCTCGACGACCTGGAACGTAACTTAAAAACTTTTACGGGTACAGGACTACTTTTTACGGCTCCGCATAACGCACACGTTACCGGTTATACCCGCCTAAATAATTGGCAAGGAGTAGCGGCCTATTTTCTGGATTGATATATCCGCCAATTTAGAGCTTGTATTTTGCTTGGTTTTCTTCTCTTGTTATTATTCTAAAATCTGTTTGAAATAAAGTAAAAGAAGAAGAACAGTTGATTGATTATTCAATTAACTTACTGGTATTTAAAGGATATGAATCTAAAATTTATAAATCCTACTTACTTCTATGCTAGCTGCTCTATTGAGAAAGTTATTTCTGATTCTGGTAATTACAGTTAAAATGACAATGCCGGTCTTTAGCCAAACGACTTACGCCGAAAAATTAGGTTATAAAAAAGGCGAACGAGTACTGATCCTACACGTCGACGATGCTGGTATGTCGTACGACTCTAACGAGGGGGCTATTCAGGCTTTGGAAAAAGGGGTAGCTAATTCGGTTAGTGTGATGATGCCTTGCCCTTGGGTACCTGGTTTTGTAAATTACCTGAAGCAACACCCCCAGGTAGATGCCGGCTTGCATTTAACTTTAACTTCAGAATGGAAAAACTACCGCTGGCCTCCCCTTGCCGGTACGGTTGGCACCCCTACCTTAATAGACACCGAAGGCGCTTTATGGCCGAGCGTAGGCGATGTGGTACAGCACGCTAAAGCCGAGGAAGTAGAAATCGAAATCCGAGCCCAGCTTGCCCGGGCCCGGAGCATGGGCTTTCAGCCTACTCACCTGGATTCGCACATGGGAACCCTGTTTGCTTCGCCTGCTTTTTTAGAACGTTACATCAAAGTTGGAGTCGAAAATAAAATTCCAGTTATGCTGCCCGGTGGCCATAATACTTTATTAGTACAACAACTTAAAAACGAAGCCATTGCCGAATTAAAAAGCCAGGGTAAATATCAAGGAGGAATGTCGGTGCCAACTCCTGCTATTGCCATGCAGGCAAAAGCCCTAGGCGAAAAAGTATGGCAAGCGGGCTTACCCGTACTCGACGATTTACACAATACCAGTTATGGCTGGCAACTACCCGCTACTACTCCCGTTACACCCGAGAACCTGCGGCAATTTAAAGTACAACAATATATAGCTGGCTTAAAGGCTTTAAAACCGGGCGTTACCATGATGATTATGCATTGCACGGCTCCTACCGAAGTATTCTAGCATATTACTAATTCGGGACCGACTCGCCACGGCGATCTGCTGGCTATGCTAGACCCAAGTTTACGGAAATCGCTTCAGGACGAAAAAATTGTACTTACCACCTGGCGGGAACTCATGCAACGCCGGTCTCAAGTTGCCAATAACAAATTGGAACAGAAACGATAAGTATACCGGAAAATAAATAAAAAGGGACGGCCATTGAGCCGTCCCTTTTTTATAATAAATTCAGCATCAAATCTATTCCAGTACAATTCTGGTTTGCTTTTGGCCGGAAGAACCTTGGGCTTTCAGAATGTAAATACCTGGTTTTATGGTTTTAGTAACCAACAATTCCGCCGAAGTACTTCCCTGCGCATCCATAGTTACCGTTTTGGCCTGGTATAATTGGCCAAAAGTATCGTACAAACTTAGGGTAACAGATTCTTGTTTACTAAATCCCGTTAAATCCGCGTAAATTTTTGATCCTATTGGGTTAGGATTTGGATAAACTTTAAGAGTTTGATTAACATTATTTACCACTTTGCTTATGGTAGAAGATACAGAATCAACCAAAGAACCAATGGAAGTAGTATCACTGCCTTCGTACACAATACCTAAGCCGTACAACTCTACCGAAACCGTTTGATCTTTCTTTTTCTTGTTACTTACCGCTTCTAACTTTGCCTTTTTAAAGCCTTTTGAGGTTGGATAAAACGCCACATTAAAGGTTACCGAGCTGTTCTTGCGAATTTTTATTGGTTTATTTGGTTTTGCATCCGGCTCACCAATCATCCGGAACTCACCCGCATTTTCGCCAGTAATGCCTAAGCCTTTCAACTTTAGGTTTCCCCGTCCGGTGTTGGAAATAGTTACGGCGTGTAAGGTTACTTTCGACAAATCCGGTAAATCAGAGTCATCGTCTTTGTCCTTGTCCTTGTCTTTATCTTTATCCTTGCCCTTATCTTCGTCTTTGTCTTTGTCTTTGTCCTTATCCTTATCTTTGTCCTTGTCTTTGTCTTTGTCCTTGTCTTTCTTAGCCATAGTAGCTTGGTTCAAAGAAGTTGTAATCTGGGATACAGCTGTTTGCGTTACTCCCACCACTTCGGTAGCCGTAATTTTTTCGGGAAAAGCAGATGCAAATCCTTCGTCATCGGAAATGCTGCTCACACGTAATAAGGTAATTTGAGAAGTTCTATCGGGTATGTTGTTCCAGTTGAATTCAATCACGTATAAGTTACCTGTTTTTACATCTTCCACAACATCTAGGGGGTTAATAAAGCCCGACATCCCCACCAAGCCACTGGTGCCTGCACCGGTATAAGAATCATCAATATTGTATTCACTGTCGGCACTGCCTTTTACCACCGAACCTGGCTCTAAAACAATTATATCGCCCCCACCACTAAAGCGACATACCAGTATTTTACCTTTCAGAGCCCCATTAAAGGCATTACTCTTGTATTCAATGGCGCCATTCGGGGAGCGGTTCAATTCAAAGTTAAAGGCTGCTCCCCGGTAGTTTTTATCTGACCCAATAGTGCTAGGGTATTTAGGATTGTCTTTGTACCCCCGGTTGGCTACGTATTCTCCCCGTAATGGATTAGGATGACCGTAATAGCCTTTTGGTTTAATGCGGAATAGCCAATCGTTTTGCACCTGCACACCTGAAGTAGCGGGTATAGTTGGTCCGCTGTAAAAGGTACCATCCGGCCGACGGGTTCCGGCTACCGAAGGTGGCGTGCTGCCACCCGCCGCCGAGCCGTTAGCTGGTGCGTAAAGTTGGCCGTTGCTATGCCACACCAAATCGTAAGCATTCCGGACACCAGAAGCATAAATAGTCAGTGGTGCATTTGCAGCGTACGGATTATAAGTACCATCCGAAAACCGCAACTGCGTTGAGGTAGCTTTATTAATTAAACTTTGGTTAGAAGTAGTTTTAGCGTCTAAAGTAGAGCTGCCTAATTTTACTAAATCCAAGCGCAACACCGTTCCCGATAATAAACTTTCGTTCCGTTGCCAGGATCCATCTAAAGCACCCATCGAGCTATTACTTCCCTGCGCTATATACAAGGCTTTATCCGGACCAAAAACCAAACTATTTACTAAATGATCTTTAGCCGAGCGGGGCAAGTTCTTTACTAGTAAGCGTTCGGTAGAAAGAGTAGAACCTGTTAATTTAGAAATTTTACCATCAAAAATGGGTGCGCCTTCTAACCCGGAAGAACAATGCGAAACATAGGCAATCAGGTTACTAGCCGTAGAAGCCGGATCAAACACTAATCCTACAGCGGTCCGGTTCCCGTACTTGCCTACTAAAGTATTTATAGTAGTTAAATTACTTAAGGTACCATTCGTATGATTAATCGTAAAACGCTCAATTTTTCCATCCAGGCGTAAGGCATAAAACTTATCATCTGGCCCGATTACTAAAGAAGAATACTTTTTACCTTGGGTTCCAGGAATGGGTACTTTAGTAAACTCCACTGATAAACGATCCGTTGGTTCAATGGCAGCACCGGTAGTAAAAGTAGCCGTATACGGAATAAAGGCAGCTCCACTATAAGATTTAACGCCCTCCGTAACCATAAACTTATATGTAGTATTTCCTTCTAAAGCAAAAGTAGGCGAAAAACTAATAGCATCTCCGCCACCGGTACCTTGTACAACTCCTGCTACCTGGGTGGTAGAAGTACCTACCACTTTTAATAGTTTTACGGTGCTGCTGGTAATGGTACTATTATTTACCCCGCCTTTATAATTAGTTACAGTTGGCACAAACAAGTTATTGGCCGCAATACTGGAGGTGTTTACGCTTACATTGGTAGCACCTTTTGCCGGAGTAGAAGAAATTACGTAAGGACGAGGGGCACTTACCTTAACCTGAACAGTAAAAGTACCAGCAGTATAACCAGTAGCCACTGCTTTAACGGTTGCCTTATACGTACCCACCACCAGATTTTGAGCATTAGCATAATTAAAAGTTACATTCGGTTCGGTGCCCGTATGCGTTTTATTAAATGTTAACCAGTTGTTGCCATTTGCGCTGTATACGGCCGATAGTGTATACTGAACGCTTTTATTACCGGTGTTGCTTAAGTCTAAAGAAAACGTTTTATTCGCCGTAGAACTACCTTTTTCAATGGTAACTATTTGTTCATTGGCCGACCAATAAGTAATAGGTCCAGTAGTAACCGGCACAATCCGGGCCGAGTTAATTTTGGTGTTGGTTCCGCCATCGGCATCAATGGTTAAGTTGCCATCGGTAACGCTTACCCGTACCGTGCCAGATTTAAAGCGGGTACTGGCGCCAACTGCTCCGGTAGGCACAAATTTATCAATGGCCGTAGCCCCTTCTACATTTAAACTATGTCTTTCCGGGAAAGAATAAACACCGGCATCTCCCGCCGAAACAGTTACATCATAAATTCCTTTCGGCACTTTTACTTCCCAGTAACCTTCGGCTTTAGTACCATCAAAAGGACCCACAATATCATTTGATTGCATGTGCACCAAGGTAGCTTGTAGTACATTAGAAGGTTTATTCCGATCACGTCCGTTACCCGGAGTAGTACCACCAACGGAAATATTCAACAAGCTGTTATCCGAACTTTTCTTCCAGCCATAGGTCAATTTACTGCCCTGATTGGACCCCGTCCGAAGACCATAAGCTTGACCATAATCCCGGACCCAACCACTTGGCGGTACCGTTGATGGGTTTTGGAAGTTAACCTGAATAGTTTGAGCAAAGCCGGGTAGACCAATGACTATTCCAATTAGTAGCAATACTTGTTTAAAGGAGCGAACAACCAGAAGCAGAGGAGTGTAATTTTTTTTCATTTTAAAAATTTAATAAGATTTTTTACTTGTACAAAAGATAAAGATGCCTTTCTTGACTTCAGCCAAATGTAGTAGAAAGATTTACTAAGCATAAAAGAGGGGGACATACTAGCAGAAAGGAGTGGCGCACGGAGAGCTTCATTTAATAAGACTTAAATAAGACTTCCTACTTCTTCTCTGATTTTTTAAAATAGCAGTTAAAACGTTAATGTATTCTGAGAACATTATTATTTAATACTATATAAAATTAAAATAATACAGTTTATTAAGTTAATATTAACGACATATACCTAAAATTAGTTCTGTATACTTAGTTAAATTATATATCCATTTTATATAAGTTATATTTTATAATTCCATTTACAGGTTACCTTATTTCCGCGGTAAGCTTTCTTTAAATATTATTTTATAAATTGTTTAACACCAAACTTTTTCTAAACTGTAGTGGGTGTAGGTAACTCACGCTTTTTAATTTATTGAAAGGAGGGCTTTTATTATTAGAAAATCAGAATTGATGAAATAAGGCCAGATAGTAGTTTTACTATTTTGAAGCTTCTAAAGGTGGAGATGGTAGAGCGCCTTATTTGACTTTGATATAGGATAAGAAAATCTGTTTTCGGCATTAAAGCAGAACCAGTAAAAACATTTACTAAAATCTCTTATTTAAATACAAATTATCTAATCACTGAAATTAAAACAGAAACGTTCAAGGTATTAAGAAAATTAATTTCTTCGAAATCTTCCATTAAGATTGATTTATAAAAAAGGGAACGATGTTCTCGCTCCCTTTTGAACAATAACTTTAAATTTTAATTATTCTACTACTATTTTTGTTTGTTTTTGGTTAGAAGCACCGTTAGCTTTAATTATGTAAATGCCCGGTTTCATTACCTTGTTTAAAAATATTTCAGCAGAATTACTGCCTTTTTCATCCATCCTTACGGTTATAGCCTGATACAACTGCCCATAAGTATCAAACAAGCTGAGAGTTACCGGTTCCTGAGGCGCAAAATCAGCCAGGTTCAGGTAAATCTTTGATCCCGCCGATTTCGGGTTAGGGTAAACAGTAAGCACAGGTTCTTTATCGGTAAATTTCTTGTTAACCTTACTAACTTTATCTTGTATAGCCGTTGCTAAAGAATCCACATTGGTTGTATCGCTACCTTCGTACTGAATACCAAAGCCTATTAAATCTACTGAAACTGTCTGATCATTCTTCTTCTTCTTCGTGCTTGCTGCTTCCAGCTTGGCAGTTTTCCGGCCCTGGGAGGCTGGTATAAATACCACATTAAACGTAACCGAACTGTTCTTGCGGATTTTTACCGGTTTGTTTGGCTTAGCATCAGGTTGGCCCAGCATCCGGAACTCCCCGGCATTTTCGCCAGTAATGCCTAAGTTTTTTAATTTAAGATTACCATGGCCGGTATTAGAAATTGTTACTGCATGCGGTGTTAATCTGGAATAATCCGGTAGGTCATCATCTTTGTCTTTGTCCTTATCTTTATCCTTGTCTTTTTTTGCTTTTTTCGCCTTCGTACTATTTGTTTGGGATGCGGCGGATGAAGGTAAAGCCGTTTCGGTTACTCCCACAACTTCGGTAGCTGTAATTTGTTCAGGAAAAGCAGTAGCAAACCCTTCCTCATCCGAAATACTGCTCACGCGCAATAAGGTAATTTGAGCTGTTCGGTCCGGAATGTTGTTCCAGTTGAACTCAATTACGTACAGGTTACCAGTTTGCACGTCTTCCACAATGTCCAAGGGATTAATAAAGCCGGACATACCCACTAATCCTGCAGTACCGGCTCCTGTGTAAGAGTTAGTTATATCATAAAGAGTTTCGCTGTTTCCTTTAACGAGTGAGCCCGGTTCTAATACAATAATATCGCCCCCGCCACTAAAACGGCAAACTAGTAGTTTACCTTTTAAAGCCCCGTTAAAAGCATTGCTCTTGTACTCCAAAGAACCATTGGGTGACCGGTTCAGGTCAAAGTTAAAGGCAGGTACGCGGTAGTTAGCATCGGCTCCTAAAGTACTAGGGTATTTGGCATTGTCGGCAAAGCCCCGGTTAGCAACGTACTCACCGCGCAAAGGATTGGGGTGTCCGAAATAACCAACTCCTTTTAATGGATTGATGCGGAACAACCAGTCGTTTTGCACTTGCACCCCGGAGGTAGCTGCCACGACCGGACCATTGTAGAAAGTACCGTTTGGCCGCCGGGTACCCGCCACTGATAGCGGCGTGTTGCCCCCGGCAGCTGAGCCATTGGCAGCGGCGTAAAGTTGGCCGTTGCTGTGCCACACCAGATCGTAGGCGTTCCGGATACCGGAAGCATAAATGATTAAGGGCGCATTGCTGGCATACGGATTATAAGTGTTATCAGAAAACCGGAGCTGGCTGGTGGTAGCGGCATTAATTAAACTTTGGTTAGCAGTAGTTTTAGCATCTAAAGTAGTACTGCCCAATTTTACTAAATCTAAGCGCAGCACTGCTCCCGACAATAAACTTTCAGACCGTTGCCAGGTACCATCATAAGCCCCCATGGAACTGTTACTTCCTTGGCAAAAATAAAGCGCACCATCCGGGCCAAAGGCCAAACTATTTACTAAATGATCTTTAGCCGAGCGAGGCAGGTTGGTTACCAGTAATTGTTCCGTAGCCAGGTTGGTGCCGGTTAATTTAGAAATTTTACCGTCAAATTCAGGTGCACCCGACAAGCCAGATGAACAATGCGAAACATAAGCAATTAAATTGCTGGCGGTAGATTTCGGATCAAAAACCAACCCGATTGCCGACCGGTTTCCGTATCTCCCCGGTAAAGTACCAATAGTTGTTTGGAAGGTAAGGCTGCCATTCAGGTGGTTAATTGCAAAGCGTTCGATATTGCCGTCCAGCCGTAAGGCATAAAACTTATCATCGGGACCGATTACTAAAGAAGAATACTTTTTACCTTGGGTTCCGGCAATGGGCACTTTAGTAAATTCTACCAACAATGGTTCGGTTGGCTCAATGGCAGCACCGGTAGTAAAAGTAGCCGTATACGGAATAAAAGCAGCCCCACTATAAGATTTAACGCCCTCCGTAACCATAAATTTATACGTAGTATTTCCTCCTAAAGCAAAAGTAGGCGAAAAACTAATGGCATCTCCGCCGCCGGTACCTTGTACTACTCCTGCTACCTGGGTGGTAGAAGTACCTACCACTTTTAACAATTTTACGGTGCTGCTGGTGATGGTACTGTTATCTACGCCGCCCGGATACCCGGTCACGATGGGTACAAACAGGTTATTGGCCGCAATGCTAGAAGTATTTACGCTTACATTAGTAGCCCCATTGGCGGGCGTGGAAGATATTACATAAGGGCGAGGAGCGGTTACTTCTAACCGGATATTAACGCTACCCGCCGTAAAACCAGCCGCCGACGCTTGTATGGTGGCCTGGTAAGTACCAACGGCTAAGTTGGCAGCCGCGGCATAGTTAAAAGATACATTAGGCTCCGCTCCGGTATGGCTGGAGTTAAAGCTTAACCAGTTACTAACGGCGGGGCTGTAGACTGCCGATACGTTATATTGCACATCGGTGCGGTTGCTCGAATTACTTAAATCTAAAGAAAACGTTTTGTTCGCGGTAGAGGCACCTTTTTCAATGGTTAATAATTGCTCATTTACCGACCAAAACGTATACGGCCCACTATTAACCGGCACTATCCGGGCAGAGTTCATTTTCGTATTAAAACCACCATCGGCATCAATGGTTAAGTTACCATCGCTTACGGTTACCCGCACCGTAGCCGATTTAAACCGGGTACTGGCCCCGGCAGCCCCCGAAGGCACAAAGCCATTTATTGCCTGGCGATTTTCTACATTTAACGCGTGCTTTTCCGGAATAGAATAAACGCCACCATCTCCCGCCGAAACGGTTACGTCGTAAATACCATTGGCAACTTTTGCCTCCCAGTAGCCTTCGACTTTAGTACCGTCAAAAGTACCCGGAATATCATCGGCTTGCATGTGAATTAAAGTAGCTTGCAGCACATTAATATCCGGGTTGAGAATTGAATTGCGATTGCGGCCGTTTCCAGGAGTAGTACCACCCACCGAAAGATCCAGTAAGCTGTTATTTGCGCGGTTTCTCCAGCCGTAGGTTAAATTACTGCCCTGATTAGCACCCGTGCGTAACCCGTATGGCTGACCGTAATCCCGCACCCAACCAGAGGTTGGTACGGTAGCCGGATCCTGAAAATTAACTTGAATAGTGGGTTGGATAACAGAATTAGTAAAAGTAAAAGTAATTGTTTTGGCAGTACCTGCGGTTCCTCCCCCACTAGCGGCTGAGTAAGGCGTTGCTGTTAACGAGTACTTTCCGAGTGTCGGTACCCAGGCGGCATAGTTGCCATTTGTATCGCCGAATACAGCGTAAGGCGCACCGGTTTCGGTTCTGGTGGCGGATTGAGCGCCGCTTAAAACTATTTTTACGCTACCTACAGTAGCAGGAGTAGTATTTACCCGAATATTTAAATTTTTAGTTGGTAAGGTGTTTAAGTTGATGGTGCTACCGGTATTGATCGTTTGGATCACTGTTTCGTTATCCGCATTCATTAAAGTGAAACTCGATACTACCTCTCCCGCCAGGGTTTTAACAGCAGAAGATTTTACCGACGCAGCACACAAAGGAGTTGAAATAACAGACGAGCTTAAAACAAAGCTCATCAGCAGAAGCATTAATTGTTTAATGTTTAAGGCAGGAACAACAGGAAGCGGGAGGGTAAATTCTTTCTTCATTTTAGCAAAGGGGTTAGTTTTAGATAGCTGCAAAAAATACAGAAGGGTTAATCTTAATTACCTCTGATAAAATAATTAAGATTTGGCGATAGAAAGCATACTAGTTGGCAGTATACTTTGGGGAGGAGTATACCATAGAAAGCTAAACCGTTAATTAGTTTAGATTTATAATTAAAGCTTTCTTAAATACCAGAAAGGTTTAATAGAGTAAAATATGGTTTCAACTAAATTTGTGTAATTGGCTAAAACATAGTATAAACCAGACAGGTAGAATTTTTAAATACCGGAATTTCTTTTTATTTACTTTATAAATTAACTACTTCTTTTACAACAATTTAAAAGCACACTTTAAGTAAGAACAATCAGGGAAAAGTAAATATTTTAAATTATTTAACTAAATGTTAATATACTGAATTTTATGGTATTTTATGTTATTATTTTAGAATAATTATAAGGGCCTGCCACACAAAATGCGGGTTATTATTTAATTGGATACTTTAGACTTTATCGCTCTTATAGATTAATTCTTACTTCAACAGGATGTAATTAGTAAGTACCGACTTTAAAGGAGTAATCTTTCACTTTCTGCCAGGGGCCACCAAGGTACTCCCATAAACTTAACCCAATCCCTTGCAGATAAAAAGGTTGAAACGAGAAAGCTAACTGATTAAATAAAGTTTGGGCCACTTCTGGCGTTACTTTGTTTTGTACGGTAATGTGCGGCCGGAATCCCTGCCGGTCTTGGGGAGTGAGCCACTCGGACCATTGCTTTTTTAAATAGGCATGAAGTTGCGCTAGTTCTTCACTTTGCAATTTAAAGCCTACTCCCCGGCCTAGCTTTATGACTTCGGAGACTTTTACAGGAAAGTTTTTTTGTTGGGCAGTTGCCTCTTCTAGTAGGTCGGTTACCGTTGAATGGGCCGGTAAATGATGAAAAAGAGTAACATGTGTACTTAAGTAATTTATTTGGGGAGGAAAGTGCTGCTTTCTTAAATCATTAAAATAGTTAAAGGCTTGCTCATCTATTTGCAGCGTTAGAATCAAAGGAGCGGGTTGTATCATAACCTACTTAACGAATTTCTCCGGATTAGAGAGTTAAATCAAAAGTTAAATTAGGTCTATTTCATCAGCGTATTATAAATGGCCATAATAAATTTGTTTTAACCTGCTCTAATTAATTGTAAGAGATAAACTAAAAGTCGGCTTCTAAGAAGGCAAAGTCCGCAAATAAGATTGCTCTAAAGTTTACTCTGGACTTTTGCCCTTATATAATACTTAATTTAATAAAAAAGTAAAAACGTATAAGATAGCATTTCTTTCCCTCCATTTTATCCTGCGTTACAGCCGACATTAGCATTCCTTTATTGATGAAAGCACCCGCGAAATTTTTGAAGTTTTAGTTGCTACTCTAAGCAATCTCACTTATATTAAGGATAGATCATTTTGCAACATTCTTATAACTTTCCGATAAATTGCCATTTAAGAAGACATTATTTAATCTGCTTTTATAATCTTGTCACATGAAATTTAGAATTTACTTTTTTTTACCTATCCTATCCTTACTTTTAATTTCCTGTGAACAAGATGCATTTATTCAGCCTAAAGAAGAAGTTACGGAAGCCGAAGAAAGCCTCTCTGACGTAAAAATTATTTCCTCCGCAGATGGCTATCGTTCTAATTTATTAGTAGAAGGTAGATTTGAACCCACCATTGAATCTATTTTTAATATTCATAATTACACTCCGTATGGGTTTGCTGTTAGTAGCAAACAAGCCAGAAAAGGCTCAAACGCCGTCCGGCTGGAGTTAAGAAGCAATTCACGCCAGGTTCGTTCGGAAATTTTATTGGCCGGTGAAACCCAGAGCGAAAGATGGTACGGCAATAGCCTTTATTTACCTGCAAATGACTGGGACTCGGATTTACACGAGGATGGCTGGGATATAATTACGCAATGGCACGCCCGAGAGGATAAAGGCGAAGCGGGTCGGTTACCTCCCATTGCTTTAGTAGTAAGTAAAGGCCGTTTAGGTATGGTGGTGTACTGGGCAAACAGGCAAAAAAACACGAATGCAACTATCAGCGGAAAAAAAATATTTGATTTAGGGCAATTAGAAAAAATAAGTGGTTAGACATGGTGTACCACATTAACTTTTCGCACGAATCGGATGGGGTATTGGAAGTATGGAAAAACGGGATAAAAGTAATTAACTACAAAGGCCCTAATAGTTATAACGATAAAAGGTTGCCTTATTTTAAGGCGGGTATTTATAAAAGACGGTGGTATAAAATTGAGAAACGGGTAGTTTACGTAGATGAAGTAAGAGTAGGTACTAAAAAAGCTACTTATAAAGATGTGGCTCCTTCCGGCTCTACCCTGATTAATCCAATGTCAGATAAACCTGGTAAAAACAAAAAATTAAGCTTAAACCTAATGAATGCAAATTCAGATCTACTGATTAAACCAATTACCAACGGCGCTATTTTGGATCTGGCCACTTTGCCAACCAGTAATTTAAATATCAGTGCTACTACTTCGGCAAAAGTGGGCAGTATTGCCTTTAAACTAATTGGTCCGGAAAACAAGAGGGTAGTAGAGTCAAAAGCACCTTTTTCTTTAATCAAGGATAATAATGGCGATTACCCTTCCTGGACACCCAAAGCAGGTAGTTATTCGCTCACTGTTACTCCCTACTCCGAGGCGAAAGGGCATGGCAAAGCGGGCAATCCGGTAACCATTCGATTTAAGGTGGTTAATCTGGCTAAAGATGGCTCCGGCACTCCTAGCGTAACCATGGTGATTAATAAAAATAAACCTATTACTAACTCCCGAAAAGCAACTTTAAGCATTAAATCGGTAAATGCTACTAAAATGCGTTTCTACGACAATAGTAACAGCAAGTGGACGAGTTGGCAGCCAATTGCTTCTGATAAATCCTGGAATTTATCGAAGGGCGATGGTTCTAAGTGGGTAAAAATACAAGTGCGTAATGCAGCCGGCGTCATGTCCGAGTCTTATGCCGACGGTATTATCTTAAGAACAAAATAAAAGTAAGGCAGCTTATAAAATCAACCTTACTTAAACACTCTGTTTTCTTTTTTCCGAAGTGGTTCATTGTGCAACTTAAAGGCAGAATACAGCTTTCCTGCGCATACAAATTCAGCCTGTAGCGTAGTAAAATAGTAAATAAACATTGATAACAATACTTCTAGCTAGTGTTTACATAACAAGCCCAAATTTGTAATATATCTATAATCCACTAAAAAAGTTGAATTCCTATTCCATTTATTCATTTCCCCGCTTCTACATTTATTTAGTAAATTATATCAGAATCCTCCTATAAACTAACTTAAAACTGAACTTTACTAAGTTAAATATGTTATAAGAATCAATCCAGCTCACTTATTAAATTAGTATGATTAGAATTCTACTGTTTGCATTTTTTAATCCACAGAGAGTTATCCTTCTAAGTGGAATTTAAATTTTAAAAGCATTATTTCAATCATCACTATAAGCTAGTCGCATGAAACTCAAATTTCTTTTTCTCTTAATGAGTCTTTCCTGTTTACTGTTTTCTTGTGAAGAAGATTTAGTCCAACCCCAACAAGTTAATGAGTCAGCAATTGGTATTGCCAACGCTCAAATTATTAATTCAGTAGATAGTTATCGTTCTAATTTATTAGTCGAAGGTAGATTTGAACCCACTGCCGATCCTTTCCTAGTGCAAACGGGTACTTCTTATGGTTTTGATGTAAGCAGTAACCGCTCCCGGAACGGTTCTAACGCCGCCCGGTTTGAGATAAGAAACGAAGCAAATCAAATTCGTTCCGAAATTTCGCTGGCCGGAGAAACCCAAAGTGAAAGATGGTACGGCAACAGCCTTTATTTACCTGCCAATGATTGGGATTCGGATCTAAACCCGGATGGCTGGGATATTATTACTCAATGGCACGCCCGGGAAGATAAAGGAGAAGACGCCCGGTTCCCACCCATTGCTTTAGTAGTAAGTAAAGGCCGGTTAAGCTTGGTGGTGTATTGGGCAACTCAGGCCGACAATACCAACTCTACGGTAAGCGGCAAGAAAGTATTTGATTTAGGTACTCTGGAAAAAGATAAGTGGCTGGATATGGTGTACCACATTAATTTCTCGCACGAATCGGATGGGGTATTGGAGGTATGGAAAAATGGCGAAAAAGTAATTAACTACAACGGACCTAATTGTTATAATGATAAAAGCTTGCCTTATTTTAAAGCGGGTATCTATAAGCGCAGATGGTACGATGTTACTAAACGGGTAGTGTATGTAGATGAGGTAAGAGTAGGAAATAAAAACGCTAAATATTATGATGTAGCTCCCAGCGGCTCAACCTTAGTAGCACAAGAAGAGTTAGAAAGTAACGATAATTCTAAAAAATTAAAATTAAACCTGATCAATGCTAATTCGGACTTATTCATCCAAAGGTTAACGAAAAATTCCATTCTGGATTTAGCCAGTTTACCCACTAAAAATTTAAATATTTCGGCTACTACTTCCGAGAATATTGGTAGTGTTGTTTTCAAATTAACCGGTCGGGAAAATAAAACTGTAATCGAATCGCAGGCACCTTATACTTTGTTTGGCGATGAAAACGGTGATTTTCAATCGTGGATTCCGGCTGAAGGTGAGTATACGCTTATTGCCACTCCTTACTCCGGCGCCAACGGCGAAGGAACTGCCGGTACGCCGGTAACTATCAAGTTTGAAGTAGTAAACCTCTCTACCGATGGTTCGGGTACACCTAAAGTAACAATGGTTATTAATAACGACGAAACTTTAACGGATTCGCGCCGGGCTATCTTAAGAATAAAAGCCGTTAATGCTGCCGAAATGCGCTTCTACGACGATAGTGATAGTGAATGGACAGATTGGGAACCAGCTACTTCTATCAAATCCTGGACTTTATCGAAAGGCGATGGTTCTAAGTGGGTAAAAGTACAGGTTCGGAACAATGCAGCAGTAATGTCCGAATCTTATGCCGACGGCATTATACTCAGAAGCAAATAATAGCTTATAAATAAAAGAGACACAAATATTAAGATAGTAGATGTTAGACTTTTCGTGCCTAAATTATTGATTATAAATGCTACTTATTATAATCCCGACATTAAGTATATAAAATTAATTTTGTCCAGTTACTTATTACACAATCAGGAACCACATTAGCTACAACACTTCATCCTTTTTAAGCTAAACAAAAGGTCTGGTTTAAAACCAGACCTTTTGTTTTTAGAACTACTAAAAAACAGCGCAATGCTGACCATATAGTACCAGGTTGTTTCAGGTAATTCCGCCAGCTTTAGATTTATTTGAGTAATACTTGGTACAAGGTATCTCTTGCTGCTTCTATTCCTTTATGCAAAGGACTATCGGTTACGGTGCCCAGATTGACTCCCAGAAAAACATACATCTTTTTTTGCGGAAAATAGTAAAGTTCGCATCCGGCCCCCAAGCCACCCCCAGTATGCCCGAAAGCAATTTGATTTCTAATAGTAGTATACTCTAATCCAAGCCCGTATTTCGGTTTATTATTTTCATCGGTTGTCCAGGTTTGCATTTGCTGCAAAGTTGCCGCAGCCAATAATTTTCCTTCCACTAACCCTTTCAGAAATTTTACGGCATCAGTTGGCGTAGTTACAATGCCATCGTCGCCAATTAAAGAAGCAACATTAGTTTGCTGCATTTGAGAAACATTTTCGACAATACCGTTACTATACCTATCCCAATAAGAATTTACCAGATTAGAATATTTTAAGTAGCCCGGGTCATTTCTGTAAAAGGTATTATCTAAGTCTAAAGGTTTTAATATTGTTTCCGAAATAAACTTAGCATGATCTCCGGTAATAGCATCGGCCATTAATGCCAACAGTAAATAATTAGTGTTTCGGTACGAATGCTTGCTGCCCGGAGTAAAATCCAGCTTTTTCCCTTCCACATATTTTAAGTAATCTTCCGAAGAAAACGTATGGTTGGGGTGTTGTAATAAATACGATACATAAGCCGGGTCAAAGTTATACTCCGGAACGCCCGAGGTATGATTAAGCAGCATGCGCACGGTAATTGTTTCGGCACTGGTAATGTACTTACTATATTTTTCGGGTAGGTAACGGGTAATGGGTGCATCCAAATCAACTATGCCTTCTTCGTACAATTTTAAAATAGCCACGGCCATATACGTTTTAGAAATACTTTGCAGGTACTGTAAATGGCATAATTGCATAGGGGTTTTATCTTCGATTTTGGCGTAACCGGTTGTATTAGCCCACCAGCCTTCTTCGGAATAAATAGCCACTACGCTACCCGGAGCTCCCGCCAGACTAAACCTTTGCATGGCGCTTTGAACGTCACCGGCTTTGGAATAATTAGAATTTATAATGGTTTTGTCGGTGCAGGAATTTACTTGTAAATCCTGCATGTAATCGGAGCAACTACTTACTATTAAAAAACACAAAAGGAACAATAAATTTTTCATAGGATTAATCAGATTATTTATAATGGATTCGGACGCCGGCCTGGAGTAAGGTTTCCGGTATAATGGGAATGCTTTTGTTGTAATTAGGTAGTACTAAAAGTTGGTAGCTCACAAAGGGAGAAAGATAGGTATGCGCAGAATATTTATTATAGCCCACCGAAATACCTACCGGAACAGTAACCAACCCTTTTCCTTTATTACCCACCGATACCCAGTCTCCATTTTCCGGTTTGTAAGATTCAACCGGCCGGTAGGCGAGCATATAACCGGCGCCCGCTTTTACTTCGGCATAAAAAACAGAGGAAAGTTTCGGCCGCCAGGCAGTTTGGGTATAAAATAATAAACCATTCCCTACGGTCCGGTTGCGGTACCAAACACCATTTACTTGTTGTACCCAATTGTGCTTTTTATTTAAACTTACCTCGGTACCTATTCCTAAGCCAACATTGGCGAAGTTGGATTTAAGATCCTTGAAAGGAAGAGTTAAAGAGTGAAATTGAGCGGTGAGAATAATAGGAAAATTACGGTAAGTTCTGATTGGATTCGAATCAGTTTGCGCTTGTACCTGCCCGGTAAGGCAACAACTTAGTAGTAGCGCGGCAATTTTGTTTTTCATTTTGACTAGATTTTTTTCCGGCAATATTAGAGCAGGAAAAGCCTTTGCATAATGAAAACAAGTCCTTTTTTGGTAAAATGTAGCAAAATGGTAGGCGAACTGCTATCATTCCGGCTGAAACCAGCTCTTAAATGCCGGCGCTTTGGTCCGGCTTACCGGTACTTCGGACGGGAAACATTCATGAGTTTGCAGTAATACCAATAACTTTCCGTTCTCAGCTCGTTTAAATCCGGAGACCATTTGCTGGTGCAAAATAAATTTCCGGTTCATCCGAAAGAAAACACCCGCAGGAAGACTTTTTTCAATTTTATCTAAAGATTGGTCCAGATAATATTTCTTTCCCCCAAAATGACAGGCGACTACATACACATCATCCACGTAAAATCCGGCAAGCTCCTCATAACTCAGCCGGATATCTTGTTTTCCGGTTCTTACTACTAGCCCTCTTATTTTGGAGGAAGTTTCGTCGGAGTGATTTTCTGGTGGGTAGTTTTCTTGCTGTTGCCTGCTTTCTGCCTTTTGCCATTGGTGGTAGTAATGCAACCCAACGTAAACGCCGTTCACCACAAAAAACCAGATGCCGATAATAAAAAGATCGAGAGTATAAAAATCCAGTGGCGCTGGTTCTCCTTTAGCTAGCCAGCTTACCCATTCGGTAAGTAAACTAATAATGAGTAACCCAATAAATAAAACCCCAACCTGTTGCCAGATAATTCGCCGTAAGGCTCCTTTTTGGTAAGGCAATTTTTTATCTAAGTACAAGATAAAGTAGCGCACCCCTAACCAGGCAAAATAACCTTGTACCGTATCAATAGTAAAGGTGAGCGCCAAAAACCAGTTCAATTGGATACGGGAGTAGGTAAGATAATAGTTAATGGCACTGATAAACGGAATCAAAATCAGAAATAAAAGTATATCGGGGTAATAGCGATCTGGAAAAAGTCGTTTTTCCGGCATAGATTAATTCTGTACTTTTTAAGTATTTTGAATGCAGAAATTATTTACTTTTCTTTAAAGGTGTATTTGGCTTTGGTAAAATTACCTCTGGTTTATTAAATTCTCACAGCCGCTTCTCTTTTTTAATTGTAATGAGTAAAATACCCGTTAGCACAATGGCTGTTCCCACTAATTGAATACCGGAAACCGTTTCGTCGAGAAATAAATAAGCCAGTAAAATAGTAGAAATAGGACCTACGCTGCCAATAATAGCCGCATTACCGGCCCCCACTAACCGGATACCTTCGGCGATAAGGTAAGAAGGAACTACCGTAGCCAGAATGGCCATTAACAAGCTATAGCCGTAAACGGCCGGCACGTAATTTAAAAGTGCTGCTGTACCATGATTAATTAAATAATGCGTAAACACCCCTAAAGCCGCTACCGACATGGCATAAGAATTAAACCGCACCGAGCCAAATTTAGGAATGAGCACACCACTGCCCATTAAGTAAAGCGCGTAAGTAACGGCACTAGCAAAAATAAGCAAACCCCCTTTTACCAAATGCTTACTTGTTTGTACCTCCACGTCGCCGAGTAACACCAGCAGCACGCCCGAATACGTTAAACCCAAGGCGATGTATTGATATTTAGTAATTTTTTTACCCAAAAATATCCAGGAAAATACTACTACCAACGTGGGATAGATAAACAAAATTAAGCGCTCTAAGCCGGCAGTAATGTATTGCAGCCCCAAAAAATCAAATAAACTGGCCAGGTAGTACCCCATTAAACCGTAAAAAACAAGCAAGGCGTAATCCTGTAACTTTACCGGAACATCCGGCACTTCTTTTTTGCGGGTTAAAGCTCCGATCAGAATAAAAAAGGGCAGCGAAAACACCATGCGTAAGGCAAGTAAAGAAACTGAATCAATATGATAGCGGTAAGCTAACTTTACAATTACCGCCTTCGAAGAAAAACACACCGCCGCAAATAAAACAATCAGCGCACCCACTAACTGCTTGCTGTCAAATTTTACTTTAGACGCTGATTGCTTCGGAATAACGGGTGCTTTCATGGCAGGCTGGTAGCCAATAAATAATTAATAAAGAAACTTTTGGCATAAAAGTAAGCAGCCCAAGTGGTAACTCCAACTCCGTTATAATAGCAAATTAAATTGCTAAATTTGAATAATTGAATGAGTAGCTTCTGAAATAAATAAAGAAGTACCTTCTATAATTAATATTAAAATTGGGATTCTACAAAATCCAGCTTAAAAAAGAAAACCTTGCGCAACCGGATAAGTTAAAGGAAAGAGAATATTACTTAATAGTGCAACGTTCTAATCTTTAAACAAAACATGAAAAAAATAAATAAGCTTTTACTAGTTAGTTTCCTTCTTACCTTTGGTGTTTTAGCTATTTTGCAAGCCCGCCAAAACAAGAAGGGTTCTAACCTAGCTTTAGAAAACTTAAAGCATTATGCTCCTGCTACCCCTAAAGATAAAGCCGCTGCTGGGGTGCAACTAAAAGTAGCTTTTCCGAATCTTACTTTTAATATGCCGGTGGAGTTCGTGAGCCCCAACGATGGCACAAACCGCAATTTCGTGATTGCGCAGGAAGGCGTTATTCACGTTTTTCCGAATAACCCAGGTGTTAAAACCACGCAAAAGTTTTTAGATATAACCAGTAAAGTAGTAAGCGGCGGCGAACGGGGCTTGCTGGGCATAGCTTTTCATCCGGATTTTAAAACCAACGGCTATTTTTACGTAAATTATACCCGCGGCAAAGACCTGGAAACTGCCATCTCCCGGTTTCAGGTAAGTAAAACTAACCCTAACCAGGCCGATCCGAAATCAGAAGTAGTTCTGCTTACCTACGATCAACCATTTAGTAACCACAACGGCGGTAAAGTAGCTTTTGGTAAAGATGGTTACCTGTACATTGCGGCCGGTGATGGTGGTAGCGGTGGTGATCCGCATAACAATGGGCAGAACAAAACCAGTCTGTTAGGTAAAATTTTGCGCATCGACGTTAATAAATCTTCTGGTAATTTAAAATATTCTATTCCGGCCGATAATCCGTTTAAAGGCAATAAAGAAGGCTACCGCGAAGAAATTTACGCTTATGGTTTGCGTAACCCTTGGCGTTTTAGTTTTGATAAAACCACTGGCGATTTGTGGGTTGGCGATGTAGGACAAAATAAAATTGAAGAAGTAGACATTGTAAAAAATGGGCAAAACTACGGTTGGCGCGTGATGGAAGCCGATGAATGTTTTAACCCCGAAGATTGCAACAAAAAAGGTTATGCTTTACCGGTTCACTCTTACCAGCAAAGCATGGAAACAGGTAAATCTATTACCGGTGGACATGTGTACCGTGGTAAAAAGCTGGCGGCATTAAGGGGCAAATACGTGTACGGCGATTATGTTACGGGTAATATCTGGACTTTAACACCCCAAGGAAACGGAAAATATGCCAATGCTTCGTTAATGAAATTAGACGGTACTATTTCGTCGTTCGGTGAAGATGCCAATAACGAACTGTATCTCTGCTCCTACAATGATGGCAAAATATACACTTTTGCGGCATCCGGCGCTGAAGCAGCAAAGTAAAATCACCATTTGAAATTGAGAATTTATAAAAGGAACTGTTAGTAATGCAGTTCCTTTTTATTTTTTATCAGAAAGAAGATTTATTTGTTAGATCAAGCTTGGCAATAACAAACAACAGCAATTTAACTATGAAAGGCCTTCTAAGATTCTAATGCCTTCGGATGGCTAGATAAGCGGAAAGATTAGACTTAACCACTACTATGGCGCGGATTTACTTCCGTGTCTTGCTTTACAACTACTATCGCTGCTGTGCAAAGCCCTTTGTTAGTTGTTAGCTCACCAACCGGCTAGCTTAACAAGAAAGTCACGGAAGTAAATCCGCGCCATTGTAAGAAAGCTACGAAGTAATTCAACTATTCAAGCAAATTTGAAAATCACTTAAGCTTTACCCGCATCAAGTACATGTGCGCCGTAATATACAAAGTGCTTTCGTCGGGAGTAAAGGCGCAATTGGCCGTCGCCTGACCAGTTTTTATAGTTCCTAAATGTTTGCCCTCCGGCGAAAAGATGAGTACCCCGCCCGGACCAGTGGCAAATAAAATTCCTTCTTTATTTATTTTTAAACCATCGGGGTTGCCGGGTTCTTTTTTTAACATTTCGGTAGCATCAAAAAATACTCTGCCATCGGCAATGTTTCCGTCGGGTTGTACGTCGTAGACCATCCAAATGGCTCGCTCCGGATCAGAATTAGCTACATAGAGAGTTTTCTCATCCGGCGAAAAGGCAATACCATTAGGCCGGCTTAATTCTTTGGTTAATAACTGTACGGTTCCATCTGGAGTAACCCGGTAAACTCCCTGATAGGGTAATTCTTTGGCCGGATCGTCTATATTTTTTTCTAATCCATAGGGCGGATCCGTAAAATACAGGTCGCCGTTACTTTTATACACGGCATCGTTCGGGCTATTCAGTTTTTTTCCTTCGTAGTTGTCGGCTAAAATAACAAAAGTAGGTTTAGGTGCCCGTAAAGGAGCATCCATCCGGGCCATCCGGCGGTCGCCGTGCTGGCAAAGTACCAACCGGCCTTCTTTATCCAGAATTAAACCATTAGACCCTACTTCGCCTCCGCGCGGCTGGGTGCTGGTATAGCCCGAAGGAGACAAATATAATTCTAAACCGGACTCTTCCGTCCATTGATAAATTTTATTTGGCGGAATATCGCAAAAAAGTAATTTATTATCCTGCGGCAACCAAAGCGGCCCCTCCGACCACGTAAAACCTTTCGCTAGAACTTCAATTGTAGCTCCGGGTTTAATAATTTTATCCAGGCGATCATCTAACTTCACAATTGACCCGGTGGTAGTAATAGGCGTTTGCGTCATAACAGTGTCGGTAGTAGCAGTGCTGTTTGTGGCGGTTGAATCGCTAGGTTCTTTCTGACTTTTTTGGCATGATCCGGCTAGCCAGCTGCCCAGCACCAGTAGTAAAGTATAATAGGTGTAGCGCACGGTTTAGTTATATATTTAAGTAAATGCTTCTTCTAAAGGAAATACCTGCTAAATTCTTAAAATAAAAAAATAGTACTGCAGGAACCAGCTTATTTAACTGCATGCTAGTATTATAAACCAGGTATCTGCTAAAAATTTAAACTAAGCTTTTTATCCACTGTACTGACCTATTGAGCAAAACTACTTTATAAATTAAGTAGCACGAGTAATAATAGGGTATACCTGATTATTTTCCAAATAAGATTTAGAACCGGTAAAAAGTAAATACCATACCCCTTTATTGTACAATTTACAAAAAGGAAACATTTATTAGCATAATTCTAATTAAATATGTAAAATTTTAATATTTGCATAATAAAACAACGGAATAACTAGTAATAAAACAATTAATTAAGAATATGCTACAAATTCACGGCGAGTTCTTGAATTAAACTCAGGAAAAATGTTTATATATTAACATACAAATTTCGTAATTTGTAATATCTTTGTTCCTCAATACTGAGAATAAACAACTGACTTACTGTACTATCTGGGTATTCTGCTCTGGTAACAATGTCTACTAACAATTTTACTGCATAATGAAACTCTACTACTTCAATGTTATGGCAAGTAGTGCTATCTGCTATAATCGATCAGGTTGATAACTTCTTCATTCCTTATTAAATAATATACTAATTTAAGATGCTCTAACCTTTACCTATTTACCTTTACTACTTATTAGCAAAGCACCATCATTCCTTAACAAACATCTATTTATAAGGCTTGTACGATGTCGTATTTATACAATTTTTACTTTTTTGAGCTAATTACTTTTACTGGGTAAAGGCAAGCCTTATGCCGTTGAAAAATTATATTCATTATAAATACTTTTAGATGCTACAAACCAACAATTAATTTTTATACTCAACTAAGAACAACTACCAACCATTTAAACTAATCCTCTAACTAACTACAATTTAATCATCCATGAATCTACCTTTAATCAAATCCATTTATGCTCTTCTGAACCGGAGCTATTTTTTCCGGTGGCCAATTCTAATGCGTTCTGTTTATAAAACAGCCTCCTGGTCATTTTCTATTTTGGTACTATTCTCTGCTTTTATTTCCGTTGCTCAGGCGCAGGAATCTCTGGTAGGCTTCACTTCCAATGGTGGCCCGGAAGGAAAAGGAACTTTATTTTCTGTTAAAACCAATGGCACTGGCTATTCCGTTTTAAAAGGCTTTGCGGACTGGGGTAAACAGCCCGAAGGAAATTTAGTAAAAGGCGATGATGGCAACTTTTACGGGCTTACTTCCGCTGGAGGCACCTTTAATGGTTACGGTACAGTATTTAAAGTTACCTCATCTGGCGACATTACGGTATTACACCAATTTAATTATACTACAGATGGCGGCTATCCGCATGGTAGTTTGGTAAAAGGAGCCGATGGAAATTTTTATGGCCTTACTAGCGCTGGAGGCTCAAACACCTATGGTACTATTTTTAAAATTACTCCTTCAGGCACCTTTACCGTAATCAAAAACTTTGAATACAGCACCGGGGCTAAACCGAATGGGCACTTAACTGTAGGAAAAGACGGCAACTTTTACGGCATGACATATAATGGGGGCACTAACGGCACAGGCGTAATTTTTAAACTTACACCCGGCGGTACTTATTCCGTTTTGCATCATTTCAACAAACCTACGGATGGTGGAAATTCATACGGCAGTTTAACCCAAGGTAAAGACGGCAACTTTTATGGCATGACGTATTCGGGAGGTACTTTTAACTACGGTACTATTTTTAGAATTAGTTCAACCGGTACTTTTAAAGTAGTCCACCATTTACAAACCCTGGATGGAACTTACCCTGATCGCAACAACTTAGTGTCTGCTTCTGATGGAAATCTTTACGGAATGATTCGCACCGGTGGAAATAATGGTACTGGTACTATTTTTAAATTAACTACCGCTGGCGCATTCAATGTAATCAGACATTTAGATTACCGCAATGATGGCGGTCGCCCGACCAGCAGTCTGGTTCAAGGTGCCGATGGAGCACTATATGGAACTACCTCGCAGGGCGGTACTAATGGCTACGGTACTATCTTTAAAATTACCACTAAAGGCACATTAACGGTTTTGCACCATTTAGAAGTTAAAACAGACGGCGGTACTCCCATGGGTGCTTTGTACCGCAACAGCGACGGTAACTTCTACGGTCTAAACTCCGATGGTGGAAAAGCCTTTTACGGTACAATCTTTAAAATAACTCCTTCGGGCACTTACACTGTGCTTAATACCTTTAACGGTGCTTCTCAGGGCAATTCGCCTAGTGGCAGCATTATTCTGGCTAAAGATGGCGCTTATTACGGCACTACTAATAATGGCGGCGCTAATCAACATGGTACTATCTTTAAAATTTGCGGTGGTGTTACTACTGTTCTTCGTTCTTTTAACAAAAACACCGATGGCGGTTTTCCTTACGATGGTTTAGTTCAAGGTACTGATGGCAGCTTCTACGGTTTAACCTCGGAAGGTGGAAATTATAATAGTGGTACCATATACAGAATTACGGCTGGCGGCTCTTTTAAAGTATTATATCATTTCAACAGCTCTGTAGAGGGTAGCGGTCCGGCAGGTAGTTTAATTCAGGGCAAAGATGGTAGCTTTTACGGTACTGCAAAATATGGCGGACCAAACAGAGGCGGTACTATTTTTAAAATAACGGCTGCTGGGGCCTTTAAAGTTTTATGGAGCTTAACCTCGTCTTCGGATGGAAGTGCGCCGGATGGTAATTTAGTGCAAGGAGCCGATGGTAACTTATACGGCATCGCTTCTAGCGGAGGCACTAACAATAATGGTACTATTTTTAAGATTTCTCCAACGGGTACCAACTTTAAAGTTATGAAACACTTTAATTCATTACCTGACGGAAATTATCCTTTAGGAAGTTTGGCATTAGGGAAAGATGGTAATTTCTATGGCACAACCAGTTCTGGAGGCAGCACTTCTTACGATGGTGTTATTTTCCGGATCACTCCGGCAGGTGATTACAAAGTCTTAAAACGTTTATCTGGCCCTACCGAAGGTGAAGCTCCTAAAGGCAATCTGGTACAGGCTAGCGATGGCAATTTTTATGGTATGACCAGCGCAGGTGGCAAGAACAATGCTGGTACCTTGTTCCGGATTACACCTTCGGGCTCTTACACGGTTTTACGGCATTTTAATTTAACAACCGATGGAGGGGAGCCTTCAGGAAGTTTAATTGTTCAGAAACCTAATCCACTGGTGGCTAACGCCCAAAGCACTACTACCGCAGAAGACAAAGCAAAAGCTATTGTTTTAACTGGCTCTGGTGGGTCGCCCCTTACTTATAGCATCCGCTCTAACCCTAAAAACGGTACTTTAAGCGGAACCGGCGCTAATCGCACGTATACTCCTAAACCTAATTTTACCGGTAAAGATACATTTACTTTTACCGTGAGTGTAGGTTGCCAGGTTTCAGCCCCTGCTACAGTTACTATTACAGTAAGTCCGGTAAACGATGCGCCGGTACTAGCTAGTATTGGCAAGAAAACAGTAGTAAAAGGATCTACCTTAAGCTTTACGGCCACTGCTACCGACCCGGATGCTGGTCAAACTAAAACCTTTTCTTTAGTAGGCGCTCCTTCGGGTGCTACGATCAACGCTACTTCCGGTGCTTTCAGCTGGAAACCATCTATTGCAGGTAGCTACAACTTTACCGTGAAGGTAACTGATAATGGTTCGCCCGCTCTCTCCGACCAGGAAGCCGTTTCGGTTACGGTTCTTAACTCTACTAGCAGCACCGTTCGCCTGAATACCGGCGGCGAAGCTGCTACTTCTTCTTTGGGCAGCTTTAGTGCCGATAACTACTTTAGCGGAGCCACCAGCATTTCGGCTACCACTTCCCCGATTGCGAACACTACCGATGATATTTTGTATCAGAACAACCGCCGGGCTACCGACGTGGGTGGCAGCTTTACTTACAACATTCCAGTGAGCAATGGCAGCTATACCGTAAAACTGCACTTTGCCGAAACTTTTTACACTGCCGCTGGCCAGCGTAAATTTAATGTAAGTGCCGAAGGAGCGAGTTGGTTAAGCAATTACGACATTGTTGCTGCTGCCGGAGGAACGAAAGTAGCGGTAGTTGCTACTAAAAACATTAAAGTGGCCGATGGTAGTTTAACCTTACTCTTTTCTTCGGTGGTAGATAAAGCTTGTGTAGCCGCTATTGAAGTGCTGCCCGCCAGCGCTGCAGAAAGCAGTGAAGCCAATACCAACCTGATTACGAGCCTTTATCCAAACCCGGCCGAAGATTTCCTTATGGTTACGCTACAGACCACCGGAGAGAGAGTGCAGGCAAAAATTACCAACGACCAAGGCACGGTGGTAAAAACAATTGATCAACTGGTAGATACGAACAAGCTACAAGTAGAAGTAGCGCCGTTAAAGGCGGGCTTGTATCAGTTGCACGTTCAAACTCCTACCGGCGAACAAATCTACCGATTTGTTAAAAAATAGTTTTTCTAATTGCTTATTTCTAATAAAACAAAAAGGAACACCTTATAGATAGGTGTTCCTTTTTGTTTGCTTTAAATTTTCTATTATAATTTTAATTCTCAACAGCCTAGCTTCTGCTTTTGTAAAAGCAGCCTTAAGAATTAGGACACAGAATAACTTATAAATTAGTAAAATTTTCAGTGAGCAGGTGCTTTACTTTTTCTACGGTTAAGGGTTTTAAGATATAAGGAGCTGCGTATTCATTAGCTCGAACCGTATCTTGCGGGTGAGAAGAAGTAGATAACATTGCGATAACGGTATTCTGCTTCACATTATCAGCTAAATCATGATAATTTTGTAAAAATTCAAATCCATCCAGTATAGGCATATTTACGTCCAGGAAGATTAACTCTGGCTTAAAATAATTTGGGTCAGCCGGATTAAAGTCGCCTTTCTCTATTTTCTGAAGATATTCTAAAGCATTTTGGCCATTGGTAAATACCCGAATATTTTCGGTGACTTCCATCCGGTTTAGTAGACGATGGTTCAAGAAATTACTGGTTTCATTATCATCAATTAACAAAATACCTTTTAGTTTACGCATAATTAAAAATCTCTTATTTTAGAGATGCAAACCCGGAAAGTGGAGCCTTCACCAGTTTACTATCTACTTCTATTTTACATAATTAAATTCCAGATTGCATTTTACAATCAACAATTCTACTCCACTTCTGTCCACATTAGCGCGTAAGCGTTTAAACAAAAAGAATATTTTTTCTCGTATTTAATTATAGCAATGCCTTACCGTTGTCAGACATGCTATAATACTAAAATTTTAGTTAACCCTTTACCGTAATAAATGGTGTTTGCTAGGGTCTCAGGCATTTAATTATAGCACCTACCAGGTTGTATAAATTACTTTTTAAGTTCTTACGGAAAACCAAACTGTAAGTGTTCTTTAACTTAAAGATAATTTTACCTTAGCCAAAATAGAACAAGTACTTACTTTAAAATCAGGTAATACGTACAGGTTCTATTAATTATTGAAAAGTTAAAAACATAAAGGTGGAAATTTAGTAGAAGTAGATGAATTTAAAAAATTACTGGTTGGCGACGAAGTCGTGATTAGCAACCAATACAAGTAATTGTTTGACTTTAAAAAGTAAATCTTACCTCTACCTTTAGAAGAAGTAAAGAAATATTGCTGGTATTTATTCCACTTCATTCCACGGATTAGCCTTTATTAATCCCCGGAAAATTTTCAAAGATCAGTAGCAACAACTTCTTGCGGCCAATGACTTGGCTGGCCTGAGTTAATTAAAAAAACCTGTATCTGATTTTTATAGCAAACCCGGTAGGTTGTAATACCTACCGGGTTTTAGCCATAGTCATATTGCAGTTCATTTAAGTGATGGGCTTATAATACCTGTAGATTACCTCCTGTTAGATCGAATAAAACAAGAAGAGTACCTAACGATTGTCTAAAGTCTTTCCCCTTTTTAGTCGGTCAAATTTAACCAGGAACTATTTTCGGCAAAATCAGTAATTACTTTAATTGAATTATCTGAGTTAAACCCGGAAACTAACCCGGCTATTTCTTGTCTGACCGAAATGATACAATTATCGATTAAATCTTTTTGAAAACCTTTTTCCGCCAGTTTTAGTACGTAGCCCACGGCAACAACTCGGCCCAGGATTTTACCCAGGTCTACCATTTTACGTTGCGGCATAGTTTCAGGGAGCATAAAACTGAGTTCCTCTTTAAAAGGCTCACATGCCTCCGCCGTAAGTTTAAAATCTTTTAAAAAAGTAAAAACCTGTCTTTGTTTTTCCTTTTTCATCATCCGGGTAATCATCTCGGCTATCTGGGCGTAAAGCATTTCGTTAGAGCCTTCAAAAATCTGAAAAGGCCGGCTATCTACGATTCCCCGCCCGCCAACATTTTTTATCCGGTAACCATTCGCTCCTGACAGCTGAACTAAAATCTGGGCTGATTCCTGCATTAAGTCGGTTACTACCGCTTTCATACTGTTGGCTTCCAAGCCCTCGGCCGCTAAATTATGGTCAATGCCGCTTATTTCACTACTGCGGGCGCACATAGCCGAACAAATAGTAAAAGCTGCTTGAATCCGGGTTATTTGAAACTGCACCTGGTCCAGGGCTAATAAGTTAGCCGCTCCCACCATCCGGTTTTGGCAATGGTTAATGGCTTCATCCATCATGCGTTGAATAAAGCCCATGCCCATGCCCGGAAACTGCATCCGGCTGCGATGCAGGATATCCAGCATCATTTTAATACCGGTGCTCTCGGGTTGTAATTTAAAGCGGGCCGGAACTTCTAAATCTAAATAATTCAGGCCGTAGGGGATCATGTAAAGCCCTAAATTATCATAATACTCTTCTACTACTACCCGTTGTTTCTCCTGCGCTACATCACAAATAAAAAAATCAATATCCCGGCTGAGTTCTCCCCCGCCACTTTCTTTGCGGCAAGCAATTAACCAATAATTAGCCATTCCGGTGAGGCCCTGCCAATGCTTAAGGCCCTTAATTTTATATCCATCCTCGTAGGGAATATTCACCGTTTTCATATTTAAGGCATCACTGCCGTAGTTAGGTTCGGTAATCATGAGGCCACCCATATTCTGAGCTTTCAGAAAACGATCAAAGATTTCTTTTTTCACCTTTTCATCGGCGTATTTAGAAACCGGTTCTAAGAAAAGGGCTATATTAATTCCGAATATGAGGGAAAGAGGAAGTGACTCGTAAGATGCGGCAGCTAGAATTCCTAAACATTCTTTTACATTACTTCCCCGGCCACCGTACTGTTGGGGAATGGCTACGGATAAGGGTAGCTGAGCCATGATTTCGCTCATAACTGCGGGCGGCAAACCTCTCTCCAGGCTCAATTGGTTAATATCTTCTTTGGTATGGAACAAATGTTTTAGAGTTTGCTCAAAGTTTTTTAGGAAAGCAGGAAACGGGGAATTTACTAATTGCATGTTTTTAGGTCCAGAATCTATTTTTAGTAAAACAGGAATAAAGATTTAACTTAAAAGTTTTGAATGGGTGCTATTCAAATGCTTTTGTCGAACCTACTATTAACCTACTAGTAAGTAACAGTTGGAGCACAAGGCGTATTTAGTCGGTAACCAACTAGAACCAGGTGATAAAAACTGATAATTATACGCAACCAAACGAACGAAGATACTAGCTATTTTAATAAGGATATAGATAAAGTAGACCAGAATTAAAAATATACTCAGTTTAAAAGATCAGCCCACACCCCGATTGCCGAACCAAATTACTTTATAGCCTTTTTGAGCCAGTATCCGGCAAAGTTTAACGGGCCAGGTGGTGAGCTAGGCTCCGGTTCTTATCTTAATAAGGTTACTTCTCTTTTCTTATTTCCGAAACTATTATCCGCAATAGAAATAGTATAGACCTGACCAGTGGCGGTTTGCTAGCATTGTGCAAACAGCTGTAGTAAATGCAACAGAAGAGCCCGATGAATGCTAGTTTTATGCCGCTAATATTCCCTCTATACCTGCTAAAACTTAACCTATAACAGCTTGTTACTTGTATCTCTTTAATTATTGCTTCAGTTCGTCGAGAATTGCCTCCAGATGAGTAATAGGCTGTTTAAATCTTTTATTGTTTTCTGCTACAATGGCAGCGAGGCAAGAGCCTAATGAGAGAAGAAAACAAATAATTGCCCCAACGGGATGAGCCATAACTCCACCCGGCAGATAAATTCGGAAGAAAATCCAGATGAGGATAGCAGAGCTGAGCGGGATGAGAAAAAGTTCATACGCTTTTTTGAATTTGTAAAAGCTTGAAAGGAGAGAATGTTGTTGGGTAACATATTCATAAATGGTAAGGTCCGCCGTGTGTCTTTCGCCCATTTTAAGTAAGGCTATCTGTTTAAACTTTCTGAGGAGCATAACGGTAAAGGGAACATAGAGCAGCGCACAGAAAGCGGCTACCCCAAGTATAGCCGTATCGGACCAGTATTTAATAGCTACGTTTGTTAGCATTGCATACACAATAATTTGTAAGGTGAGTGACGCCCAAAAATATTTCATACTGATATTCTGTTGTTTGTGAGTTCTAGCTACTAGTATTTTTTGTAATGAAGCTTGGTCATAAGCTCCGGCTGCCGTAAACGCCGTGTTGCTATTGGCCCACTTATCTTTTAGTTCTTTCATGTCTGACATTTTCTGTTTTGTTTAAATGGTTAAGTTGTTTTTCCAGTTCTATTTTTATTCTAACCAAGCGTACACTTACATTAGAAACAGTTAACCCTGTAATCTGAGCCATTTCTTCGTAACTTAAATCTTCCAGGTACAGGAGAATCAAGGCTTTATTCACATCCGTTAATTTCCCAATTGCCAGGTAAAGAATATCCAGGTTATCATCCGGTTGGGTATGGCTTTGGTCTGGTATCTGCAGGTGCTTGCCCGTAAGGGACTTTTCTTTGTCTTTCGTATTTTTTCTCAGGTAAGTAATGGCGGTGTTAAGACAAACCCGGTACATCCAGGTAGAAAATCGGGCATGATGCTGAAAAGCAGGGTAGGAACGCCAAAGCTGATACATCATTTCCTGCAATAAATCTTCTCGCTCATCCAAAGCCGGGATATACATCCGGCATACTTTATGGGCAATGCCAATGTGTTGGTTAATCTCTTCAATGAATTGCGCATCTAATTGCATGGTCATTGCTTAAATTTTACTGTTGATTTACTCTATAAGTCGAGGAGGGCTTTAAAAAACTACATGTTAGTATAATTTTTTTATCTGCTATGCTAAGGGATGTCGCGCTTACCCTGCGGCAAGCTACAAATGTATTAGTGGAATAATGAGGTGTTATTGTTCGTTGATACGTTTTTGGTCCAAAGCAAACCCAATAACCAACTTATACCTAAAAAGATGGGAATAGCTCCGGAACCTGGTTCTTTTCCTCATACTTCCCGGTTTTTTAGTAAGTTGGTTAATTCCGGAACTTGCCGCCCTGGTTGTACCTGGATTTAAAATTTATATTGGCGTTAACCTTACAAAAATTTACTAAATCCGCTCGTTCATCCACTTCAAAGGAGAAGTCATTGCTTCTAATCAAAACCAAGTTTTTTACCTTTAAACTTGTTTTAATTTTGGAATTTTAAAAGATAGAGTTGTTTCTGGAAGGCAGAAATCCATTACATACCTTAATACAAATCTTAAAGTTAATTTTTACCTCTTATTTACTTCTCTCAGATTATTTAACCAATCTACTTTCACCACTATTCAGGTGGTGGATATCCTATTTTCAATTCAACTCTAACTTCTAGGCGGCATAAAGGTTTAAAAAATGATTAATATATTAAAGTATTGATTGTAATTCATACAATTACCAACCCCTTATTGGTTAATAATTTCTAAATTTCACATCTCCTGTAGTATTCTTTAAACATCAATTTTAATTTAGGTAATAGTTATTGTATTAGTTACAATATATTAAAAGTATATATTGTACTCCTACGCCTTTATATTACTAAACCTTTTTTCAACAAATTTTACCACTTTATGCAAATTTTTATACTTAAAAGGTTGAAGTTTATCCTTACTCTTCAACTAGTACTTTTCTCAGTTTTAGGACTGCAAGCCCAAGGGCTAACTATTAAGGGTAAAGTTACCGGCGACACCGGTGAATCTTTACCGGGAGTAACCATCCTGTTAAAAGGAACCACTACCGGTACGGTTACCGATGTAGAAGGCAATTACCAGTTGGCAGTTCCCAGTGGTACGGGTACTTTAATTGTATCTTTTATCGGGTATCAGAACAAAGAAGTGGCCATTAACAACCAGGCCGTGATTAATGTAGCGCTGGCTTCGGATACCAAAGCTTTGGAAGAAGTAGTAGTGGTGGGTTACGGTACGCAAAAAAAGGAAACTTTAACTGGTTCCGTATCAGCGGTGAAAGGCGAAGAAGTTACCAAAAGCCCTTCGCTGAATGTAACGAATAACTTAGCTGGCCGCTTGCCTGGTTTAACAGCGGTTGCCTCCAGCGGCGAACCAGGCAACGATGCTTCCCGGCTCCGAATTCGGGGTTTAAACTCTTTTGGTAAATCCGATCCCTTAATTGTGGTAGATGGCGTACCCGGTCGTTCTTTAGAAAGATTAGACCCGAATACCATCGAAAATATTTCGGTTTTAAAAGATGCTTCGGCGGCCATTTACGGCGCCCAGGCTGCTAACGGCGTTATTCTGGTAACTACTAAACGCGGGAAAGTGGGTAAGCCTACTATTACCGCCTCTTTTAACCAGGGTTTTGGCCGCCCTACCCGCCTTCCGGAAATGGTAGATGCCGCCGGGTATGCTACCATGTTAACGGAAATTGACCAATACGCCGGTAATGCACCGCGTTTTTCACCCGATGATATTCAGAAATTCCGGGATGGCTCTGACCCGTGGGGGCACCCGAATACCGATTGGTTTAAAGAAGTACTAAAGCCTTGGTCTGGTCAGAACCAGGCGAACGTGTCGGTATCGGGGGGTAGCGAAACCATGAAGTATTTTGTTTCATTAACTTCCCGCAATCAGCAAGGCTATTATTATAACAGCGGTGCTAAGTACAATCAATACGACTTGCGGTCTAACCTGGATGGCAACATTACCAAAAATATCAGCTTTGGGGTAGACTTATCGGGCCGGATGGAAGACCGTAATTACCCCACCCGGAGCGCCGGTAGCATTTTTAGAATGGTTATGCGGGGCAAGCCCAACTTGCCGGCTTACTGGCCCGATGGTACACCTGGTCCGGACATTGAATACGGGGATAACCCAGTAGTAGTGAGCACTAAAGCAACTGGTTACGACCGGGACAAACGCTATGTCGCTAATACCAACTTTAAATTAAATATAGACATACCTCAAATAAAAGGACTTTCTGTTTCAGGTAATGCCGCTATCGATAAAAACTTCCGCTTTCAGAAAACCTGGCAAACTCCCTGGTATTTATATTCCTGGGATGGACAAACCCGCGATGCTAACGGACAACCGGTGTTAGTTAAAGGTAAAAAAGGGTTTGAGAGCCCGGCTTTAACCGAAAGAATGGAAGATGATTACCGGATACTATTAAACGGTTTGATAAAATACGACCGTACTTTCGCCGACGATCATAATGTAAACTTTCTGGCAGGTATCGAAAAAATTACCGGCGGTTTAGACAGATTTGATGCTTACCGTCGCAATTTTGTTTCTACCGCCCTTGACCAAATGTTTGTGGGTGCTACCGACCAGTATTTAACCAACGGCGGCTCGGGTAGTGCCAGCGCCCGTTTAAATTACTTTGGCCGGGTAAATTACGGATATAAAAATAAGTACCTGGCTGAGTTTGTATGGCGGTACCAAGGCTCTTACATTTTCGAAAAAGCCACCCGCTTTGGTTTCTTCCCGGGTGTGTCGTTGGGGTATAATATCTCCGAAGAAGATTTCTGGAAAAATAGCCTGAGCTTCATTAACTATTTTAAACTACGGGCATCGTGGGGTAAAACCGGTTGGGATGAAGTTTACTTCAACAACGTATTGCAGGAATACGCCTTTCTCTCTACGTATAGTTTAGGTGCGGCAGGCAACGCTTTTGTAAATAATGGCGGCGCTACGCTTAGCCCAACCTTGTACGAAACCGGGGTGCCGAATGCCAATACTACTTGGGAAAAAGCAATTCAGCGCAATGTGGGTATCGATGCAGAGTTCCTGAACAATCACCTGGTTTTAACCGCTGATTATTTTGATAACCTTCGTTCCGATATTTTATGGAGAAGAAGCGCTTCTATTCCCACTTCAACGGGTATGTCGTTACCGCCCGAAAACATTGGTAAATCAGGTAACCGCGGGTTCGACTTTAGCTTAACTTATAGAAACAGAACCAGCAGCGATTTTACTTATGAAGTAGGTTTAAACGCTGGTTATGCCAAAAACCGAATTATTTTCTGGGACGAAACGCCTGGCCGTCCGGAATATCAATTAACCACTGGTCGCCCAATCCCAAGTGATCCTTACGCCCCGGATAATGATTTATATTACCAATCCATTGGTATTTTTAAAGATCAGGCAGCCGTAGATGCGTATCCACATTGGTCAGGTGCCCGACCGGGTGATATCATCTTTAAAGATGTAAACGAAGACGGCAAAATTGATGCGAACGACCGGGTAAGAAATAGTAAGAGCAACATCCCAAGACTTACCACCGGTTTAACAGCTCGTTTAGGCTACAAAGGTTTCGATTTCTCGCTCTTAATTCAGAGTGCCACTGGTGCCGTAAATTATATCAATACCGAATCCGGAGAAATTGGCAACTTTTTGCAAAGCTTCTATGAAGACCGCTGGACTCCAAATAATATTAATGCTTCCGGCCCGCGCACTTTTAACCGCAGCAACGAATATTGGGTAGGCAACCGCAACACGTACTGGTTGCACAAAACCGATTATGTACGCTTAAAGAACGTTGAATTAGGCTACAGCCTGCCGCAGTTTACCCAGAAGTGGGGCATTCAGAAACTCAGAGTTTATGTAAATGCTTACAACCTGTTAACCTATAGCCCGGATTACAAAGATTTCGATCCGGAATTAAGCACCGGCTCCGGTCAGGGTTATCCTTTACAAAAAATTGTGAATGGCGGTATCTCCGTTACCTTTTAATTAGTGAATCTGTTATCATGAAAATAAGACATAAATTACTTTTAGCAATAGCCTTAACTGGCACCACTTTTTCCTGCGATAAGGATTTTTTAGACCAGGCTCCCGTAGATAAGTTTTCGGAAACTGCCGTTTGGAATGATGCCGCTTTGGTGCAAACTTTTGTCAACAATATTTACGTGGGCATTCCTACTGCTTTCCAAACTATTATGTTATCTAACCTGGTAGATGAGGCGCAGTTTAACGCGAACTGGGACACCGAAAACGTAACGAAAAGCTTAATCACTCCCAGCAATTTACTATTATTCGATAATGCCGCCTCTAACGGCCACGAACGGTACATGAGCTGGGATTATTCGTACAAAAATATCCGGGCCTGTAATGTTTATTTAGAAAAAATTGACGCCGTTCCTTTCGACGATCCGGCGGCTAAAGACAAGCTTACTGGTGAGGTGTTATTCTTACGGGCTTACTTTTACCACCAGTTGTTATCGCTTTACGGCGGCGTGCCTTTAATTACAAAAGCTTACGGCCTGAACGAGGATTATACCATTACCCGGGATTCTTACGAGAACTGCATTAAATTTATTACCGAAGAATGCGATAAAGCGGCCGCTTTGTTACCAGCCACCGGCGATAAAGCCCGGGCCACCAAAGGCGCGGCACTGGCTCTAAAATCCCGAGTATTATTGTACGCAGCCAGCGACTTATACAACAGCAATGCCGATTGGGCTGGTGGTTACGGCAATAAAGAACTGGTAAGCTTCGTAGGCGGCGATCAACAAGCGCGTTGGCAAGCCGCCAAAGATGCCGCCAAAGCCGTAATGGATTTAAATGTGTACAATCTTTTTGGTAGTGAAAATCCGGCCACAGCCGAAGAAGCTACCACTAACTACAGCAATATATTTTTAAATAATGGCAATGCCGAAGATATCTTCATGCAGTTTAACGATAACTTGCGCAATGCTAACTGGGATGCACCCAACCCGGGCCTTTTTACGGGACCAAACGGCTGGCACACTTGGGGTGAAAGTTCTCCGATCGGGCAATTTGTAGACCGGTTCGAGATGAAAGATGGCAGTAAGTTCGACTGGAATAATCCGGCCCACAAAGTTAATCCTTACCAAAACCGCGATCCCCGGCTTTATGCGAGTGTGTTGTTCGAAGGTGCGCAGTGGCGCCCCCGCCCAGCCGATGTTAGAGCCGCCGATCCGCTAGGCATTGTACAGGTAGGTAATTATAAAAAGCCCGACGGCTCGGTAGTTCCAGGTTTAGATACCCGTAAAGGCCCCATCGAAGATTGGAATGGTTCGTACACCGGCTATTACCTGCGTAAATTTATCGACCCAACTATTGATCACCAATACGTGAAGCAAACCTATCCTTTCCGCCGTTTCCGGTACGCCGAAATTTTACTAAATTATGCCGAAGCTTGTATAGAACTGGGCCAGGAAGAAGAAGCTAAAACGTATATTAATAAAGTAAGAGCCCGCGCGGGCATGCCGCCAGTTACTGAAACTGGTCAGGCTTTAGTAGATCGCTACCGCAACGAACGTAGCGTAGAATTAGGCTACGAAGAACACCGCTACTTTGATGTGCGCCGCTGGATGATTGCCGACCAGGCGTATGTAAATGCCGAAGGCGTTAGTGTTACGGGTAATATGGCCGCAGATGGCACTATCTCGAACCGGGCCTTTTCTGTGGTTAAAATTCAGGACAGAGCCTGGAACCCACGGTTTTATTTTCTGCCGATTAAACTCGACGAAATTAACCGGAACAATAAATTAATTCAGAACCCCCTATATTAAACCACATTTTTGTTTGAATCCAGCAGAAATGTGCGTAATATTAATTCTCTTTTTTTAAGTAAACGCCTCCGGACCAAAAGGTTTGGAGGCTCACTTTTCCTCTAGCATTAAGCATTAATTTTAAAAATTTTAAATTATTAATTCGTGTCTGAAAATAATTCCCGCCGGAAGGCGCTCCAAAAAATGGCCGGCTCTGTCGCTGCCGTTACTCTAGGTACTTCTCTTACAAACCGACTTGCTGCTGCCGATGCGCAAATGGGCGATAAATTAAAAGGCAAAGTAAACCATTCAGTTTGCCGGTGGTGCTACGATAAAATTTCATTAGACGATTTGTGTAAGGCCGCCACTAAAATTGGTTTAACATCTATTGAATTAGTTGGCCCCGAAGAATGGCCTACTCTTAAAAAATACGGCTTAACGTCGGCTTTGCCCTGGGGGGCCGGTATGGGCATCGATAAAGGCTTTAACGATCCGCAGTACCACGATGCCTTGATAAAAAGCTATGAAGAAGTTATTCCAAAAGCTGCCGCTGCGGGCTTTAACCAAATCATTTGCTTTTCGGGTAACCGCCGCGGCATGGACGATGAAAAAGGCATGGAGAATTGTGCCGTTGGTTTAAAACGCCTTATGTCTACCGCCGAAAAATACAAAGTAACCATGGTAATGGAGCTACTTAACAGCAAAGTTAACCACAAAGATTACATGTGCGACCGCACGCATTGGGGGGCAGCCCTGGCCGACAAAGTAGGCTCGGACCGTTTTAAATTATTATACGACATTTACCACATGCAAATTATGGAAGGCGACGTGATTGCCACCATTAAAAAATACCAACAGTATATTTCGCATTACCATACCGGTGGCGTACCCGGCCGCAACGAAATCGACGAAACGCAGGAATTGTATTACCCGGCCATTATGAAAGCAATTCTGGAAACCGGTTATAAAGGCTATGTCGCCCAGGAATTTATTCCGAAACGCGAAGACAAGCTGGCTTCCTTAAAACAAGGAGTTCAGATTTGTGATGTAGCCTAAATTTTTAAAATAATTTATTATCAAGCATCCGGAAAACAGCAAAAGATGATATTTAAAAATTTACCCCATACGCTACAGCCAGTTATACAGCACCGCTTATTTAAGCCGGGTGCCGGCCTGGCTTTGGCTACCTTACTCTCTGCCAGCCTGGCATTTAACCTGAATAAGGCACATTTATTCGTGGCCGATCCTGAAACGGATGGCCTGGAAACGGCGGCTGGTTTGGAGACTAAAACGTTTGCCACGGCTCCCATGACCTTAAACTTAACCAATATGGACATTGACGCCAAAGGTAGGGTTTGGGTTACCGAAGCCATTAACTACCGGCTCCAGCATAATCCCGAAAATAAAGGCCGCCCCGAAGGCGACCGGATTTTAATTCTGGAAGATGTAGACGGCGATGGCAAAGCCGATAAGCAAAAAGTATTTTACCAGGGCAAAGACGTAGATGCCGCGCTGGGAATTGCGGTAATGGGCAACAAAGTAATTGTATCGGCTTCGCCGAATGTGTTTGTATTTACGGATACCGACGGCGACGATAAACCCGATAAAAAAGATTTACTATTTACCGGCATTGGTGGCGTGCAACACGACCACGGCATGCACTCGTTCACGTTTGGCCCCGATGGTAAATTGTATTTCAACTTTGGTAACGAAGGCAAGCAAATCAAAGACAAAAACGGTACACCTATTGTAGACCAGGCTGGTAATGTAGTAGCTGATAACGGCAAGCCTTACCGCCAGGGCATGGTATTTCGGTGCAACCCCGATGGCAGCGAGTTTGAAGTATTAGCCCATAATTTCCGGAATAACTATGAAGTAGCCGTAGATTCTTATGGAACACTGTGGCAATCCGATAACGACGATGATGGCAACCGCGGCGTACGCATTAATTACGTGCTGCCTTACGGCAATTACGGCTACCAGGACGAGAAAACCGGGGCCGGCTGGAGCGCTTACCGCACCGGTATGGAAACCGAAATACCGTTGCGCCACTGGCATTTAAACGATCCAGGCTCGGTGCCTAATTTATTGCAAACCGGCGCCGGCTCTCCTACCGGTATGCTCATTTACGAAGGCAAACTATTACCAACGCCATTCCAAAACCAAATGATTCATTCGGATGCCGGTCCGAACATAGTGCGGGCTTACCCGGTTACTCCGGATGGAGCCGGTTATAAAGCCGAAATAGTAAATATTGTGAAAGGCGTGAAAGACCAATGGTTCCGCCCATCTGATGTTACCGTAGCGCCCGATGGTTCTTTGTTTATTGCGGATTGGTACGATCCGGGAGTAGGCGGTCACCAGCAAGGCGAAACGCAAAAAGGACGCGTATTCCGGGTAGCTCCGCCAAGCACCCCGTACACCGTGCCTAAAATGGACTTAAGTAATGCGGCCGGAGCCGTTAAAGCTTTGCAAAGCCCTAACCTCGATACCCGTTACCAGGCCTATACTGCCTTGCAGCAAATGGGTAAAAAAGGCGAGAAAGCATTAGTTAAACTATGGAAAACCGGCGAATCGCGCCAACGGGCCCGGGCTCTGTGGTTACTCAGCAAAATTAATGACCGTGGCGAAAAATACTTAAAACAAGCCTACCAGGATAAAGATGATAATATCCGGATTACTGGCTTACGCGCGGCGCAAGAATTAAAGTTAGATGTTATGCCGGTTTTAAAAGGCTGGGCAAAAGAGGCTAATCCGCAGGTTCGGCGGGAAGTAGCTTTGGCTTTACGTTACAGCAAATCGCCGGAAGCTCCTGCCATTTGGGCCGACCTGGCCAGCCAATACGACGGGAAAGATCGCTGGTATTTAGAAACCTTAGGCATTAGTTCGGATTTACAAGCCGATGCTTTCTTTACTGCCTGGGCAAGCAAAGGCGGCGCTGATGTAAGCAAAGCTAGCGACCAGGATATTATCTGGCGCTCTCGCTCTACAGAAGCTTTACCTAAACTGGCTCAGATTATTCAAAATATCAACAACGCCGCAGAGCTACCGCATTACTTTAGGGCTTTTGACTTTCATGCGAATTCACCGGAGAAACAACAAGCTTTAGCTAGTTTACTCGATGGCAATGGACCGGTACAAAATCAAATAACCACTTTGGCCCTACAAGCCAGCGACCAATCAGCGCAAAAAGATGCCAAGTTCCAGGCCGCCTTACGTCGGACCATTGAAGCGTCGCGGGGTACCAAACAATTTGTAATGTTGTTAGACCAATATGGTTTGCCCGAATTTAATCAGGATTTACAAGCTCTGGCACTTACTAACCCCGAAAGCGAAATAGCCCGGGATGCCGCTCGTGCGCTGGTAAAAGCTCCGGGTGGAATTGATGCCGTTGCCAAAGCGCTTAACAGTAAAGATGCGCAAGTTGCCACAGGCATGCTAACCGCCGTAGGCAATTATGAAAGCGGCAAAGTAAAAGATTTACTGCAAAGCGTCATGCTGGATACTAAACGCCCATTAGAAATCAGGCAATTGGCTTTACGCAAACTAGGAACGGGTGGCAGCGGCGAAGACCGCCTGGTAGAACTCGTTAAAAACAAACAAATTCCGGCTGAATTAGAAGAAACAGCTGGTACGGTTCTCTTACGCGCCTGGCGGCCAGACATTAAAGAAGTAGCCGCCATTTACTTTAAAAAACCTAGTCGCGAAGGCAAACCCTTACCTCCTGTTGCGCAGTTAGCTACCCTAACCGGCGACCCAACCAATGGGAAAGCAATTTTTGCCCAAACCTGCAGCGTTTGTCACAAAGTAAATAACGAAGGAGCCTGGTTTGGTCCGGAATTATCCGAGATAGGCAGCAAATTACCGAAGCAAGCTTTGTACACCGCTATTTTACATCCGGATGCGGGTATTAGTTTTGGTTATGAAGGATATACCATTAAGCTGAAAGATGGCAGTCAGGTAGTAGGTATTATTTCCAGCCAAACCGAAGATAAAGTAGACGTTCGCTTACCTGGTGGAGCTGTTATGAGCTACGCCATGAAAGATATTGTTTCTAAAAAGCAAATGGATAAATCACTGATGCCAGCTAATTTGCAACAAGGTATTTCGGAGAAAGAACTCGTGAACCTGGTAGAATATTTAAGTTCTCTTAAAAGGGCAACGGCTAAGAATTAAAAATTTTAAAATTCAACTTTTCACAAAGGTTAAAAGTAAAATCCCGGTTATGTACACGTAACCGGGATTTTTTATGAGTAGAACTTTCAAGAAAATCAATTTATACTTAATAGTAAAAAGCACTTTTAAAAGTTCAAACCCGGCAGGTTTTAAAAACTGCCGGTTTTATACCGCTATAATTTAACTTTTATTTTAATAGGCAACCGTTAAGTATGATGGGGTATAAGTTGTTTGTGAAGTAACCAACGACGGCAACGCCCTAGAGCAGGGTTAGTACTACCCAATTTTGCTAAACTTCTAAGGCGAATAAAAACTTATTGGTACTTAATCGGGTATGTTTTTTAAAAATAAAAGCATCAACCCCATTCATTTTTAAATTTTACAAGTAGTTTCGAAAAATGGCTTCAATCAAGAAAATAGATTTTTTTTTAACCCCAGCGCACGGCCGGGCTTTTGGCGTTGATGCCCGTTTTATTCCTGATCAGCAAGCAAAGCCAATAATTATTTTTGTGCATGGTTTTAAAGGATTTAAAGATTGGGGGCATTTTAATTTACTGGCCGATTATTTTGCAGGACAAGGTTTTGTTTTTATCAAGCTTAATTTGTCGCACAACGGCACTACCCTTAACGGCGACGATTTAACAGATATGGAAGCCTTTGGCCGGAATAACTTTTCGATTGAGTTAGACGATTTAGGAACCTTAATCGATTATTTATTTCATTCACCTGCCGAGTTGCCGCAGGAGGAAACGGACCTGAATAAACTGTATTTAATTGGTCATAGCCGGGGCGGTGGCTTAGTAATTTTAAAAACAGCCGAAGAACCACGGATTAAGGCTGTAGCGGGTTGGGCACCGGTTAGCGATATGGCCATGCGCTGGCCCGAGCAAGTACTAAGCGATTGGCAAAAAAATGGCGTTCATTATATCTACAATGCCCGCATTAACCAAAACATGCCGCTTTACTACCAGTTGGTCGAAGATTTTCGGGCGAACCATGCGCGTTTAGATATTCCTTCGGTAGTAGCTCGTTTACAACAGCCTTTGTTAATATTTCACGCTGAAGACGATGAAACTTTACCAATAAGCATGGCACACGAATTAAAAGCCAATCAACCCAACGCCGAAGTAATTATTTTGCCGGAAGGCGGGCACACTTTCGGGGGCAAGCACCCCTACCCCGAAACTTCTTTGCCACCAGTTGCTCAATTTATAGCTGACCAAACCATTTCTTTCTTTCGGAAATTTTAATTTGAAATGAGAGTGCGAGCTAATAAAAAGATGTATCAAAATCAAAGCTATTTTACTTCAACTCCGTCATTCTGAAAGAATCTAATCAATCACCCACTGATTAGATTGTTTTAAAATAACCTAATTATCCGGGCAGAAGATTGATAAACCAATTTTATTACTATTAGTTAGCTGCTAAAAAGAGTCTTTCGGTCTAACAGGTTTGAAGAGTTGATGCAAAATTAAAAAATTTAAAAAATCTCTTTCACTGTGATCTATTTACCTTGTAATCTTAACTAAAAAATGCCTACTGTTTATTTATTATTGGGGAGTAACTTGGGCAACCGCGAAGATTACCTGTTACAAGCGCGTAATTTAATTAAAGCACACTTAGGAGAAATTAAACAGCAATCCGGTATATATGAAACAGCGGCGTGGGGAGTAGAAAATCAACAAGCTTTTCTGAACCAAGTGTTGGCCGTAGAAACCGACCTAATACCGGAAGAATTGTTACAGGAAATAAACTTTCTGGAGGCCGAGTTGGGCCGGGTACGACGCGAACGCTGGGGTGCCCGGGTTATTGATATTGATATTTTGTATTACGCAGATTTAGTCCTGCAAACGCAACGTCTCACCATTCCGCATCCGGAACTGCAAAATCGCCGGTTTACCCTGGTACCACTCACCGAAATTGCTCCCGATTTTACTCATCCTGTCTTAGCACTGACTAATCAGCAATTACTAAAGCAATGTCCGGATTTATTAGAAGTTAAAAAATTTAAATAAGTAGTATGTTATAAGTGATAGGTTCTACGTTTTTCAAGTTTATCAAGTAAACCTAAGTACCAGAACAAGATTAAATTAAAACATTACTGTTCTGCTACTTAAAACTTAGAACCTATAACTTACGACATAAAACCTACCACCAAAAACTTTAAAGTGCCGAGGCTACTTCTGCGTCTTTGTTTATTTTTTTTACTAAACCTTGCAAAACTTTGCCGGGTCCACACTCCACGAATAAAGTTGCGCCATCGGTAATCATGTTTTGCACGGTTTGGGTCCAGCGCACAGGTGCGGTTAATTGCTTAATTAAATTTTGCTTGATTTGCTCCGGGTCGGTGTAGGGTTTGGCGTCTACGTTTTGGTAAACCGGGCAAATAGCTTCGTTAAATTGAGTGTTTTTAATAGCTTCGGCCAATTCCGCTTCGGCGGGTTGCATTAACGGCGAATGAAAAGCGCCGCCTACGGGTAACGGTAAAGCCCGTTTTGCTCCGGCTGCTTTTAACTTTTCGCAGGCTAACGCAACGCCCTGGTTGCTACCCGAAATTACTAACTGCCCCGGACAATTGTAATTAGCGGCCACCACAATCTCGTCAATTTGGGCGCATACTTCTTCTACGGTTCTATCATCCAGACCCAGGATAGCCGCCATGGCCGAAGGGTTCGCTTCGCAGGCTTTCTGCATAGCTTGCGCCCGTTTAGCTACCAACAACAAAGCATCTTCAAAAGCCAGCACTTTATTAGCTACCAACGCCGAAAATTCACCTAAGGAATGCCCTGCTACCATTTCGGGCTTAAAATCAGGGGCTACAGCAGACATGGCTACGGAATGTAAGAAAATGGCGGGCTGCGTTACATTGGTTTGCTTTAGTTCCTCGTCGGTGCCGGAAAACATTATTTGGGTAATAGAGAATCCTAATAACGCATTGGCTTGATCAAATAAGGCTTTAGTGGCCGGATATTGCTCGTATAAATCACGGCCCATGCCAGAAAACTGCGAACCCTGACCAGGGAAGATATATGCTTTCATAAATAAAGGTTTAAAAATGAACTCCGACGATTTTAGTAAAACCTTAACCATACGTGGCCAATAAGGTCGCCGGAACGAGGCACAATGTTAGGCATTATTTTCAAAAAGTAAATCTGATTTCAAATTTCCGGATTCATTAAAAGTAAAGCGGCAAAAGTATCCAGATAGTAGACTCTAGCCCATTGTATAAGTAAGTAACAGATTATCAATTTACTATTTTATTAATTTCGGTAACAAGAATTTAAAACTAATTTTGATCCGTTACCTAACTCTAGTTGGATCATTCTTTTTTATTCGAATCAGAAATAACAAGACAGTTTTAAATAAACCTGCCAGAGTTTAGACTATAATTAAAATCTGAACTAAAAACCTTGTTTCGCTCCAAAATGTAAGGTTTCTGAGTAAGGAGCCAGTAGATCCACTCCTACCCTACTGCTTTTTCCGTTACAGCTTCTACCGGAATATTTTCTTTAGGCTTGCCCATAATTAACCGGATACCTTTATCGAATGTAAAGTAACTCCCCATCCAGTTTACCAGCACGAACAGCCGGTTCCGGAAACCAATAATGGAAATCAGGTGAATAAACGCCCAGATAAACCAAGCCAGAAATCCTTGCGTTTTAATTTCTTTTGAGAAAATCTTTAAATCGGCAACGGCCTGGTTACGGCCAATAGTAGCCATGGTACCTCTATCGTTATATTGGAACTGCTTTAGAGATTTACCCGAAATTAAACTTCTTAAATTTTCACCTAAAAGATGCCCTTGTTGAATAGCGGGTTGAGCCAACATAGGATGACCTTCAGGATTTTCGGGAGTAACCATAGCGGCAATATCGCCAATGGCAAAAATATTCTGGTAACCCGTTACCCGGTTATATTCATCTACCTGCAAGCGGTTGCCTTTAAGTAAGCTTTCTTTCCGGATTCCGGCCACCGGTGCACCGGTAACACCCGCCGCCCAGATTAAAGTCCGGCTAATCAGTTTTTCTCCGGAATCTAATAATACCGTGTAGCCATCGTAGGCTTTTACCCGCCGGTTAAACCAAATTTTCACGCCAAAATTTTCCAGGTATTCCCGCGCTTTCTGCGACGCTTCCGCCGACATGCCTTTTAATAATAAATCGCCGCTCTGAATTAAGTGGATGTCCATTTTAATAAAATCCAGCTCTTTGTAATCTCTCGGAAAAACGTGTTTGCGCAACTCGCTCAAGGCACCGGCTAACTCCACGCCCGTTGGACCGCCGCCCACAATTACGTAATCCATTAAACTATTTAACTGCTCTTCATCGTCAATTTGCAAGGCTTTTTCAAAATTGCTCAGGATGGTATTACGTAGAGCTAGAGCATCCGGTATGTTTTTGATTGAGATAGCCGTTTTTTGAATTTGCTCATCGCCGTAAAAATTGGTAGTAGCACCGGTAGCAATTACTAAATAATCGTAGCGAAGCAACCCAATAGAAGTTTCGACTAATTGCCTGGAGGTATCAATGGACTGCACTTCGGCTAGCCGGAAATAAAAATTTTGCTGCTCGTCAAAAATTTTCCGGAAGGGATAAACAATCGAATCGGCTTCTACGGCGGCGGTACCCACTTGGTACAACAATGGCTGAAACGTATGAAAATTTTGCTTATCGATTAAAACTACTTGCACATCGGCGTGCCGCAAGGCTTTTATTAATTCCAGGCCGGCAAAGCCTCCTCCAATAATGATTACCCGAGGTTTCCCGGTTTCTGCTATTTTGGCGTTTTTTGACATATAGATAGCCGCAATCCTTGGTTTTTGTATTATGCTGTAATGGCCTTGGTTGCTCAATGGCTGTCCTACCCAGGCCAAAATTCTATCTTGCTTTACTTCTTCCGGCTCGCAAAGGTTATTAGACCTAAACAGGTACTTTTAAAACCGGTGAGCTGCTTTACCACTCACTTAACTGCCCGGCTTGGTTCTCGTATAAAAACGGATCAGGCTTTTAAACTACCTCCGTATAAAATTTTAGCACTACGGAAAGAAGCAGAACTTATACTGATTTTCCCCTTTTTACTCTCATTTTAACGTTAAGGATGTCCGGTTTTTCGTAGGATGTCCTTGAACTTTCCCTCAGGAACTTATTTATTAATAAATTTTTCATTTTTTATGCTGCTGATTTTTAGCAGGAACCATTCGGCTAAACCGGCTTTACTCCCCCGCTGGTTATACTATTTTATGCCTTCAACGTACATGCAATCCAAATTAATTTGTTTAACATTATGAATGAAAACGACTCGACACTTTATTCGTACGAACCTGTAATGACTAGAAGTCCTGCTATATATCCCGGAAAACCATATCCTTTAGGAGCAACCTGGGACGGAGAAGGAGTTAACTTTGCTCTTTACGCCGAGAATGCCACTGGAGTAGAACTTTGCTTATTTGATTCGGAAGAAAGTCAAAGAGAAAGCCATATAATTTTAATTTCGGAACGTACGCACCAGGTGTGGCACGTCTATTTGCCTTGGGCAAAGCCCGGACAATTATATGGCTATCGGGTTCACGGCCCTTTTGATCCCTTAAATGGCCATCGGTTTAATCCCAACAAAGTACTAATCGACCCTTACGCGAAAGCTATTTCAGGTACTATTCAATGGCACGAATCCATGTTCGGCTACGAAATGGATCACCCCGAAAAAGATTTAACCTTTAATGATAAAGACAATGCGCCTTACATTCCTAAATCCGTAGTTATTGATCCTTACTTTGACTGGGACGGCGATAAAGCTCCGCGTACCCCTTATCATAAATCCATTATCTATGAAACGCATGTAAAAGGCTTTACCAAATTGCACCCGGCTATTCCGGAAGAAATTAGAGGTACGTATGCCGCCTTAGCGAACCCGGTAACCATTCAATACCTTACTTCTCTGGGAATTACGGCCATAGAATTAATGCCGGTGCATCATTTTATAAACGATAGTATTTTACAGGACAAAGGTCTTTCCAATTATTGGGGGTATAATACTATTGGTTTCTTTGCCCCGGATGTTCGCTACTCCAGCAGTGGGGTTATGGGAGAACAAGTAGCCGAATTTAAAAATATGGTGAAAGAGTTCCACAAAGCGGGCATTGAGGTAATTCTGGATGTGGTGTATAACCATACCGGCGAAGGCAATCACATGGGTCCCACGCTTTCTTTCCGGGGTATTGATAATGCTTCTTATTACCGGCTGGTCCCGGAAGATAAACGGTATTACATGGACTATACCGGCACGGGTAATACCTTGAATGCCATGCTACCCAGTACCTTGCGCCTGATTATGGATAGCCTCCGTTACTGGATTTTAGAAATGCACGTAGATGGTTTCCGGTTTGATTTGGCCTCGGCTTTAGCCCGCGAATTGCACGATGTAGACCGGCTGGGTTCTTTCTTTGATATTATTCACCAGGACCCGGTTATTTCGCAGGTAAAATTAATTGCGGAGCCTTGGGATATTGGAGAAGGCGGTTACCAGGTAGGAAAGTTTCCGCCGGGCTGGACCGAATGGAACGGAAAATACCGCGACTGCATGCGCGATTTCTGGCGCGGCGAACACGCCATGCTGCCCGAATTTGCCAACCGTTTAACCGGCAGCTCCGATCTGTATTTCGACGATTACCGCCGTCCTACGGCCAGCGTTAACTTTATTACCGCGCACGATGGTTTTACCCTAAACGATTTAGTATCCTACAACGAAAAACATAACTGGGACAACGGCGAAGAAAACAACGACGGCGAAGATCATAACCGTTCCTGGAATTGCGGCGTAGAAGGCCCGACTGATGATGAATGGGTTAATACTATCCGGAACCGGCAAAAGCGCAATTTATTAACTACCTTATTTCTGTCGCAGGGAGTGCCCATGTTGGTAGCCGGCGACGAAATTAGCCGGACGCAGAACGGTAACAATAATGCTTATTGCCAGGATAACGAAATTTCGTGGTTAAACTGGGATAAAGCAGATACCGGATTGCTAAACTTTACCCGTAAACTGATCCACTTGCGTAAAAATCATCCTATTTTCCGGCGCCGCCGTTGGTTCCAAGGGCAACCCATTAAAGGAATCGGGGTAGAAGATATTGCCTGGTTTTTACCTGATGGCTCCGAAATGAGCGAAGAACATTGGAACCAGGATTACGCTAAATCTTTGGCAGTGTATTTGAGCGGGGTTGGCCTCCATTCCAAAGGCCCGAAAGGCGAACACGTATTCGACGATTCGTTTTATATTATTTTTAACGCTTCGGATATTCCGCTGGACTTTACGCTGCCTTCTAAAAAATACGGCGACAAGTGGACGAAAATATTGGATACCAGCGAAAATGTTGTAGACGAACCAATAGGTGTTTTCAAAGACGAAGAATCCATTCGGGTAGACTCCCGTTCCATTGTACTCTTGCAACATCCAATTATATAGCCGAAAGACCATAGTCGATGTTTAACGGACTATAGTCTATGGACTATGAACCAAAGACTATGGTCTATCGACTATCAGCCAATAACAACACTAAAATGAATTTAATAGATACCAGCAAACGCACGGTGGGAGTTAATTTTACGCCTGCCGGCGAGGCTTCCGTAATTTTATGGGCACCGCTTTTAAAAAATGTGGCGATTAATGTTGTGGGAAAAGAAAAGCTACCACTTCAACAACAAGAATACGGATATTGGGAATTAACTACTAACCAAATTCAGCCTGGCGACCGGTACAAATTTGTATTAGACGGCGAAAACGAGTTCCCCGATCCGGCTTCTTTGGCCCAACCGGAAGGTGTACACGGTAATTCGGAAGCCATAGATATTACTAATTTTACCTGGACGGATGCGCAATGGAACAACATTCCGCTCGCCGATTATATACTTTACGAACTTCATACCGGTACATTTACTCCGGATGGTACTTTTGCGAGTCTGGCCGAAAAGCTGGATTACTTAAAAGATTTAGGAGTAAATGCCATTGAAATTATGCCGGTGGCGCAATTTCCGGGTTCCCGCAACTGGGGCTACGATGGCGTATTTCCGTACGCGGTGCAACATTCCTACGGTGGCGCTCGCGGCTTGCAACAATTAGTAAATATCTGCCACCAAAAAGGAATAGCCGTGGTACTGGATGTGGTGTATAATCACATGGGCCCTGAAGGAAATTACCTGGGCACCTACGGGCATTACTTCACCGATAAGTACAATACACCGTGGGGCAACGCTATTAATTTTGACGATGCCTGGTGCGATGGCGTGCGCGAGTTTTTTGTGCAGAATGTATTAATGTGGTTCCGCGATTTTCACGTGGATGCTTTGCGCTTAGATGCCGTTCATGCCATTAAGGATTTTAGTGCGGTGCATATCCTGCGGGAAATTAAGCTGCACGTAAATCAATTAACGAAAGAAACCGGCCGCACCCACCACTTAATTGTAGAATTAGACCTGAATGATCCGAAGTTTATTAACCCCTTAGAGGAGCAAGGCTTCGGCATGGATGCCCAATGGATTGATGAATTCCATCATGCCTTACGCGTATCCGCTACCGGCGAACAAACCGGTTATTATTCTGATTTTACCGGAATTAGCCATTTAGCCAAAACCTACCAGGATGCTTACGTGTACGATGGGCAATATTCACCGCATCGGTTTAAAAAATTTGGTTTAAAAGCCGAAAACAACCCGGGGCAGCAATTCATTGTATTTTCACAAAATCACGACCAGGTAGGTAACCGCATGCTGGGCGAGCGCACCAGCCAACTGGTTAGTTTCGAAATGCAAAAGTTAATGGCGGGTGCCGTATTAGTAAGTCCGTACGTACCCATGTTGTTTATGGGAGAAGAATACGGCGAATCGAACCCGTTTTTGTACTTCGTAAGCCACACCGATACGGACCTGGTAGAAGCCGTACGGAAAGGCCGCAAAGCTGAATTTGCCGCTTTTCACGCGTTAGGCGAAGCACCCGATCCGCAATCCGAAGACACGTATAACCGCTCCAAGCTGCAATGGAATTTAATTCCGGAAGGGCAACACCAGGTTCTATTTCGCTACTACCAGGCACTTATTAGCCTCCGGAAAACGCATCCGGCTTTGCGCCAACTTAACCGGCAACAACTGGATGTAGTGAGTAACGAAGCAACCAACACCTTGCTCCTACACCGTTGGCACGAGAACCAACACGTACTTTGCCTGATGAATTTTTCCAATACAACGCAAACCATTACGCTCCCTACTTACGCTGAAAGCTGGCAAAAGCTTTTCGATTCCGCCGACCTGCAATGGAGCGGTCCGATCGGCTCACCTAATACTATTACCAGCGGAATAAGTATTTCGCTGCAACCCGAATCCCTGGTTATTTATAGTACTACTCAGCCCACTATCAGCTAATCCGGCGTAGTTTAAAGAACAACTCTAAAACTAAATACCCGTACTTTCAGTTTTTATCTGGAGTACGGGTAATATTTCCTGTAAAAATCAGCCCTGATTTTAGATTTACGTACTAGTACCTCTAAAAGCCTTTTCAATTATTTTTAATAAAACTATGTATAACCCTGTAGCAACTTACCGCCTACAATTTCATAAAGAATTTACTTTCGAGGATTTTGCAACTATTATTCCGTACCTGCAAAAACTGGGAGTAAGCACTATTTACGCTTCGCCAATTTTAGAAGCCACTCCCGGAAGTACCCACGGGTACGACGGCGTTAACCCCCACCGGGTTAATCCTGAAATCGGGAACGAAGATCAACTGAAAGATTTAAGTAAAAAATTAAAAGAACAAGGCATTGGCTGGTTGCAGGATATTGTACCCAACCACATGGCTTTTCACCCGCATAACACTTGGTTGATGGATGTACTGGAAAAAGGTCCCCAGTCGGCCTACGCCAAGTTTTTTGACGTAACGCAAACCAGCGACACTATGAAAGGTCGGATAATGGTGCCTTTTTTAGGTTCCCCGCTGGAAGATGTTATAAAAAACAAAGAATTAAAAGTTGCCTACCACGAAGAGCAGCAACGCCTGGTTTTACAATACTACGATAGCGCTTACCCGTTGGGCTTCCATTCCTACGAAACTATTCTGGGATTGGGAGAGCCTTCGCAAGCCATTCAGCAAATATTGGCTACCCTGGAGCAATTGCATCAAACCGAAGAAGCAACTTCTTATACCGCTGCATTTACCGATTTTCAGCAACAGTTGGCTGGTTTAATGAAAAATGAAGCAGTACGTTCTTCCGTAGAAAAATCGTTGGCGGAAATAAATAACAGCCCGGAAAAGCTTACCCAAATTACCGATGAGCAGGCTTATCGTTTGTGCCATTGGCAGGAAACCGACCAACAAATTAACTACCGGCGCTTTTTTACCGTTAACGGCCTTATTTGTTTAAATATTCAGGACTCCGAAGTTTTTGATACTTATCATCAGTACATTCAGGCATTGCGCGAAGAAGGCATTTTCCAGGGCTTACGCATCGACCACATCGACGGCTTATACGATCCTACCGGCTATTTAGAACAACTCCGGAAATCTACCGGGGAAGAAACCTACCTGATTGTTGAAAAAATACTCGAGCCCGGCGAAGACATTCCGGAGAATTGGCCTATTCAGGGAAATACCGGTTACGACTTTCTATCGTTGGTAAATAACCTGTTTACTCAAAAAAGCAGCGAACAAGCTTTTACCCATTTTTACCACCAATTAGTAGGCGAAGGCGCCGAAGTGCAGGAACAAATTCACGAAAAGAAAGCCTATATCCTGAAAGAACACTTGGGCGGCGAACTGGAGAATTTATACCAGCTTTTCCTGGATTTAAACTTACTGGAAGAAAATCAGCTTCATTCGCTGGAGCCAAACGTTTTAAAAGAGACCATTGGTGAGTTCCTGGTACAATGCCCCATTTACCGGTTCTACGGCAATCAGTTTCCGTTAACCGAGACTGAAACCGCAGAAGTAACAGAAGTTTTGGACCGCATCCGGAATAGTAAACCTGATTTGGCTGCGGCAGCCGATATGTTGGATGAAATATTTCTGAAAAAACCTTTAGAAGCCGACGGAGAATATAACCTGCGGGTGCAAAAGTTCTACCAGCGCTGGATGCAGTTTAGCGGCCCATTAATGGCCAAAGGCGTGGAAGATACGCTTATGTACACCTACAACCGTTTTGCGGGCCACAACGAAGTTGGCGACTCGCCGGAGGCTTTTGGTCATTCGCCGGCAGAATTCCACGACCGCATGTTAGATCGCCAGAAAAAATGGCCTTTAAGTATTAACGCTACTTCTACCCACGATACCAAACGGGGCGAAGATGTACGGGCGCGCTTAAACGTGCTCACCGATTTGCCGGAAGAATGGCTGGAAAAAGTACAGGAATGGCAGCAACTCACCGCCGAATCAAAAAAAGTAAATAAACCCGATAGTAACGACGAATATTTTATCTATCAGACCTTAGTAGGAGCTTATCCGTTTCCCGGCGAAGACGAAGCTGGTTTTGGCTCCCGTTTAGAAGAATATTTACAGAAAGCCTTACGCGAAGCCAAAATAAACTCCAACTGGACCACCCCGAACGAAGAATACGAACAAGCGGCCAAGACTTTCGCGACTAATTTGTTAGATAAAAGTACGCCGTTCTGGCAAAGCTTCGAACCCTTTTATAAGAAAGTAGTTGATTTAGGAATTGTTAATTCTTTAGCCCAGGTAGTATTAAAATTCACTTGTCCTGGTGTACCAGATACTTACCAAGGCACCGAATTATGGGATTTAAGCCTGGTAGACCCGGATAACCGTAGGGCGGTAAATTACGAACAGCGCCAAAGCTACCTCGAAGAATTAGATGCCTATGATTTAAATAAGCAGGAAGCCCTTTGGGCCGATTTATGGCAAAACCGAAACGATGCCCGCATAAAACTCTGGCTTACCCGTAATTTATTACTCGAACGCCGGAATAATGCCGATCTTTTTGCGAAGGGTAAGTATATACTGTTAGAAGTAGAGGGCACCTATAAAGATAATGTTTTTGCCTTTGCCCGCAAGCACTTGCGTACCTGGTACGTGGTGGCTGTGCCGCTGCATGTTGGAGTACTTTGTCAGGAACAAGGAGTTGAAGTTTCTGATATTGATTGGAAAGACACGAAAATAGTTTTACCAAAAGACGCCCCGGCCGATTGGCAGAACATGTTCCTCCGGACATCGGGTAAATATGCGCACGAGCTTTCTGCTAAAGATTTATTTAGTGTACTACCGGTGGCTTTGTTAAAGCTGCAGGCCGTAAACGAAAGAGGCGCCGGTATTTTAATGCATATTACCTCCTTACCTTCGCCGTTTGGCATTGGCGATTTAGGTCCGGAAGCACGGAACTTTGCCAAATTTTTACACCGCAGCAATCAAAAATACTGGCAATTGCTACCGCTTAACCCCATCGAGCAAGGGCAGGGCTACTCGCCTTATTCATCTATTTCCAGCCGGGCCGGCAATCCTCTGCTTATTAGTCCTGAGTTGCTGGTAAAGGATGGTTTATTGCCCAATGTGGATCTGCAACCATACTATTTACCGCAAACTGGTTCGGTGGATTTCCAGGAAGCCCAACGGGTAAAAGACGAAATTTTAGAACTAGCCTGGCAAAATTTTAAAGCCGGCGACTTTATTACGGTGCAGCAGCAGTTTCTGGATTATTGCCTCACCGAAGCGGCCTGGCTCGACGATTTTGCCTTATACATGGTACTCAAAAGCCAAAATGGTGGTTCGGCCTGGTTCCAGTGGCCCGAAGAATTTAAACAACGCGAATTACAAGCCTTAGCCGACTTAACCGAACAAAATCAGGAAACACTGGATAAAATAAAATGGGTGCAGTTTATGTTTGCAAAACAATGGAAACGCCTGCGTACCTATTGCAATAACCGGGGTATCCAGCTTTTCGGCGACATGCCGTTTTACATTTCCTACGACTCGGTGGATGTGTGGAGTAATCCTGAGATTTTTGCTATTGACGAAGAAGGTAATATGACGGGAGTAGCCGGAGTGCCACCCGATGCTTTCAGCGATGATGGCCAGTTGTGGGGCATGCCTGTGTTTAAATGGGATGCATTGAAAGAACGCGACTACGATTGGTGGGTAGGTCGTTTGCGGAAGAACATAGAGTTGTACGATATTGTGCGTTTAGACCACTTTAGGGCTTTCGCCGATTACTGGGAAGTTCCTGCTGGCGATACTACGGCCCGTAACGGGGAATGGAAAACCGGCCCCGGCGCTGATTTCTATACCTTCATGGAAAAAGAACTGGGCAGTCTGCCATTTGTTGCCGAAGATTTAGGCGAGATAAACGACTTAGTATTAAAACTACGCGACGATTTTAACTTGCCGGGCATGAAAATTCTGCAGTTCGCTTTCGGCGACGAAATGCCGCAGAACGATTACATTCCGCATAACTACGCCCGCAACTTTATTGCCTACACCGGCACCCACGACAACAATACCGTTTTAGGTTGGTACCGCCAGGAAGGTCATAAATACCACGATCAGATAGAACACTACGTAGGCCGCGACTTAACTGAAGAAGATATGTATTGGGTTATGAGCCGCCTGGCTTATGCGTCGGTAGCAAAAACCGCCATATTACCTATGCAAGATGTGCTCGGCATTGATGAACAAGGCCGCATGAACACGCCCGGCCAGGGAGAAGGCAATTGGGGCTGGCGCCTCTTACCCGACCAGGTAACTCCCGAAGCCGAAAGTTTACTAAAAGAATGGACCTGGTTGTATAACCGGGGATAAAATAATTTATGATTATAAAGCAAAGCTTCCTGGCTGGTACTTTCAACCGGCTAAGAAGCTTTGCTCATTTAATGCTACCGCAATTACTCACTTTTACTCTCTTTATTCGCCAGAAATGAGGGAATTAGTAAACTAAAGCGGGGTAATATACTCAGGAAGGTAGAAACTGCCGTAAGTACAGCAATAATATTTGCCCAACTGGTTTTCTGGGTAAAAAAGAAAAATAATATAGCGCCAATCAATACTAAAAGAAGCGGTGTTTTGTATACCGCCCAACTACTACCCTGCGTTGAATTCTTCTCAAGGCGCAAAGCATCCTCCGGATTCACGGCTACCAGTATAAAGTTTTTAAAGCTCTCGTTCATAATTTTTAATAACCCATCTTTATCAACTATTAATAATCCTTTGCCTAGTAACGACGATAATACCTGTACATTCTTCGAATTTACTAAACCATCCTGGGCCATATCAAACAAAAAATATTGCTCTTCGGCCGTACAGGAATGCCATAAACTCCAGTAATAAAACTGAGCTAAATTTTGCAATCTTGAAACAACGTCGGCTCTTTGCAGAGTAATGGTTGAGTAATTTTCGTGCACGAAATTTTGCATTACTTTTATATAATGCTTCTCTAAGTATTCCGCGGCGGCGCATTCCTTTTCTATCAACCCTAACAAATCAGCTTTAGAATTTACTAAATATTCCGGGGCAATTTTATAATTCCACAACAATTTATGCTCAGCCGGAAGGAATGATACAGGGTGTTGCAGCGGTTGGTACATTTTGGTGTACGTATTCAGGAGCACCAGCAATTGTTGCAGCAAATGCGTGTACTCCGTATCAACCAAAACACGGCCGCTTTCCAGTTGTTTCTCTTTTAAGCTATCCTCCCAAACGGATGGATGCAGCGTAGATTGCAGAATTATTTTAGCATCCGGAAATGTAAGCAATGCCCGTAATATATAAATTTTAAGCTCCAGCGAAGTTTTAGAAAACAATTCGTAATCAAAGTTCTGAATTAACAGAAATACAACCGGAGGCCGCTTCTTGAACTTTAAGGAATAGTAAATTCTCTCTTTCTTTAACAGAGAAGTAAGTACTTTTAGAGTAGTGTTAAACTTATTTTTAGCTGTAATTAGGTCATCGGCATTGCCGCTTGTATCCAGATTAAATTCTTTAAACAGGCAATTATAACCTTTATTTTCTTCAGAAATTATCTCTTTTATGTCCGGCGAATGCGGCAAGGAAATCAGGAAAATTTTGTTTTTATCAGTTACCTGCAACAAACTTAAATCCCAGTGCTTTGTTTGCGCATTGGCGACCAAATCTATATTAAACAACCGCTTAATTACAAAAGAAATTAACGTATAAAACAAAACCAGTAAAACGCTTATATCTATCCAAAAAATCCAACCCGATTTACTAAATAAGGAAGGAACCTTGTACTTAGGCATATAAGAAGAAAGCCAGATATGGTTCTCCTGATTCTGATAACTGAACTGCAAATAATGGCGATTGATTGGTTCCCAACGGTCAGTATAGCTGGTTTTCAGAAAATAGCCATTGGCTAACACATTCTGAAAAATAGGTTGCAAAACAGGAATAAAATTATTTAATAAATCCGTTTCTCCGTTTAACTGTGGCCATGCGAGCCCTACTATATTACTTACTTGTACTTTTTGATTAGGCGGTTGTGGAGGTTCAGGCGTTAAAGCAATAATTGGCGTAAACTTGTTTGATTTAGTAAAAATATAAGCGATCGGATAGTAAATGCGTTTAGATACAACCGAATTAGTAGAATAAGTAGTTTGGTTAAAAAAACGAGTATAAGGATAACCCATTTTGGTTAGAATTTTAACAGAATCGGGCACTACCGATTTACGCAAAGAATCTAGCACAGTAGCTTTATTTCCCCGCAATGAGTAAAATACCTTCATGTATTCGGGGCAATAAGGTTTTGTTTGTTTTCGAAAAACTACTGCCGGAGGAATATAGCCTAAAATCTCGGTAATGGCTGTATATCCGTAATTGTAATTTTTTACGTTTTCTAAATCTTGCGCTAAGTAGGCTTGATTGTATCTTACCGCTAACTCGGCCTCGTAATTGTAGGCTACCCGAAACAGCATAAAAGCAGGTAACCCACTTATTAGGATAGACCAAAAAACCAGCATGGCCACATAAATGCGGCAGTACTTTTGAGCTTCCGGTAAAATATATTTAATTACTTTTAACTGACAACAGGAATGAAGTAGTTTGTTTATTTTGGGATTTTGATCAATAGTTAAAAAAAGTAAAATTACCAGAATCTGAAATAGTCCTGCCAGAAGGAATACACTAAAACTAACCAGCAGTCCAATAACATTAAAGCCAACTAAAATGAGCCACGACTTACGTAAGGTTACCCGGAAAGAAGTGCAGTTTAAAGTACTGTAAATAAAAACAAAAGTATAAAGAGCGGCATAAACATGAATAAAGTAAACGCTTATCTGATAACGGATATTCGCAATTAACAATATCAGGGAAATTATAAAAACCAGCGCAACTGTTATTTTAAAATAATAGAAACTAATATCTCGTTTGGGCCATAACCATTTAAACGAAATATCAAATAAACCTTCGTTCAGATAAATAATAAAGGCCGTTAAAATAGCAATAGAAACCAGGTACAGCGAAAGAAACATGGCCGTGAGTACCACCAAATTCAAGTTAAAAGCGCGGTGGTACGCATCATTCACAAATGTTACCAGAAAAAAAGGCAGATCCTTAATAGGCGACACAAATAACTGCTGCTGGTTGCCTTGGTAATTACTCGCAAAATGAACGGGAATCTGCCCGTAAAGTGCCGCTTTTAAGTAAGGATTATTGCCGGTTTCTTCCAGCAGATTTTCATTTAAATTAAGATTCTGATTTTGGTGGAATAATACTTTCCCGGATTTATCTATCAGGCAAAAGCCATAACCCGGCGGCAATAAAGTTTTATATAGCGAGGATAACTTGGTAGCGAGCGCTACTACCCGGATTTGATTTTCTGTATCGGTAGTGAGATTACTTTTTGTGCTCAGGACGGCGTATTTCTCTCCATCGGTGGTAGAGGTAATAGATTCTAAAACAAATTTAGGCGTTTCCGTACCTAAAGCCCAACCCCCATTTGCCTGAATTACTCTAAAATAAGGGCGGTAACCCACATAAGCGCGGGTATTATTTTGATTTAGGGGTGCCCAGGAATTAGTCATCATCCCATTTCTGTCAGACCAGAACACGCGGTAAAATGCCGGAAAATAATTTTCTGATGTTTTTTTTATTCGGTTATTCTGGTCAACGGATAACCAAAATGGGTTAGGTTTAAACCTGGAATCTTTAGCAGAGGCAGCCTCTTCAAAAACCTTAATTTGCGCTAAAAGGAATTTTATCTCTTTCTTAAGATTGTGTTGTAATTCTTTCGAAAATTGTTCTAACCGTTCTTTTTCGGTAAACCGGTCTACTCCATAATAAGAATAGCAATCAAAAATCAACAATACAACAAGAGCCACTCCGAGCACCAGCGAGAGGAAAGACAGGAGAACATCTTGCCGGTACAAACGCTCTTGTTTGTTCATGAGGGCCAATTTCAGAAATGGGAAACCCATAAAAACCAGCACTACCATTAAAGCTGCCAGGCTTACGATGTGAATAGGAATAGCCCGGCTTTCTGCTTCGTACTTTTCGGCTGGCATGGCGCCATACAAAATCCATTTTTCGTCAAAACCTACCCGTTGCGTAAGAGTAAATAACTTATAAGGCACCCCGGCAATACTGGCCTGCGCCGGACCATTTTCCGTGGATTTATTAGCTAAAACCCCCAGAGTATCTAATGGTATTAAATCAGCACTGTGCCCGGAATTATAAACAAGGGTATAAGGAGGAACCATCCGTTTTTTTTCATCTTCTTTGGTTCCGGATTGCCTTAATACAATCAGGTAATCAAATGCATCTCCGCGCATCAGCGAGTTCAGCAAAGAATCTACCGGTACTTTAATATAATATTCATTATTCCTGATCTTCCCGCTTAACTTTCCTTTTCTTGAAATTTCATCCTCTAATAAGCGAAAGGCCCGCCCGCTTATTTTGGTTTTAAAATGCAAATAGAGCTGGCCATTTTCTTCCTGGTAATCGATTTTTTTGGTTGTATTTGGTTCTTCGGCTTTTTGCCCGGAGTCTTTAAAGTGAAACCGCAAACCAAATTTTCCGGTTAAAGAATCCCTTCGGTCGGCTGTTCTTAGAGCAGTCAATAGTGTTTCATTACTAAGGCTATCTGCTTCTTCAAACAGGTTCATATCAGATACTGTTTTTAAAATAGCATTTGATACAAAACTACTGCCCACGTATAAATTGTAGTTTCTGACCGAAGTACTCATATTTTCGCCTATTCGCTGAAGTACCCGGTAGCTGCGGGCATTTATGCGCTTTTCATTTTCCGGTACATAGCCAAATACATAAATTAAAGTAAAGGCAATTATACCCAAGCTGGTAAGCAGTAATACCGTAAAGTGGCGCGTTTGTCGGCTAATAGCGGGCATAACTAAACTTTTATATTATTGTAAATATTGATCGTGCATGCCGCTTAAATTTTATTTAGTAAATATTTACCAGTAAAAACAGGTAATACAGGGTGCGAAAGGAAGAATATAAAGTGGCTTTGCCTGGCTCCTACCAGCAGACATTTAGTAATGTATTAAATTTAACTTTGAATAGTAAACGCTAACAGTTTAATTAATAATTGATTGGCAAATAGCTATTTACGTGATCAATAACTGATTCTAAAATACACTGCTCATAGAGCATTCGCAATACTCATTTTTCAGTATTTTTTATACGATTTACCTTATTTTATAAGCAAAATGGATAGTCTGGAGCTTGCTCCAGTCAAAATAGAGGATAAATAAGACAGATATGTTGCACGCTCTACTAAAAGCCAGCTTGAAGAGGAAATTAAATGGAAAGGAAATAAGTAGGCCCGTTCTAGAAAAAACAGAAAGAAATAAGAGAAAATTGTTTAATGGCTTTTTTATTAAGGGATAAACCAATAGCTTTCTTATCAAAACACATTGGTAAAAACTGCCATCTAACTTAAGAGTTAATAATTACGCCTACTAGCCTTAAAACATGAAACATAGCCTTAAAACAAGCGTTAGCATCCTATTTACTTCCCTTACTATCAGTTCTTTTATTTTTGCTTCTCCTGATAAACTAATAAAACCTTTTCCCACGAAATTAAGCTTTAAAATTAGCAGCGTGAGCAATGCCGTACACCCACTACCTGATTTAATTTCGAATCAAACAGGTGACCTTTTTGAGGAGGGTGCGCAGCCAGAACTAATTGCTAAACAATTTAAATTTACCGAAGGACCAGCAGCAGATAAGCAAGGCAACGTGTATTTTACCGACCAACCCAACGATAAAATCTGGAAATACTCTACCGATGGTAAACTGTCGGTGTTTATGGAAAAAACGGGGCGCTCCAACGGTTTGTACTTTGATAAACAAGGCAACTTACTTTCCTGCGCCGACGAAAATAACCAATTATGGTCGATTAGTCCCAAAGGTAAGGTAACAGTACTGATAAAAGATTTTAAAGGCCAGAAACTAAACGGCCCGAACGATTTGTGGGCGCATCCGAAAAGCGGTGCTATTTACTTTACCGATCCTTTTTACCCCCGCGATTACTGGGCCCGCAAAACGCCCGAAATAACCGGCCAAAAAGTTTACTACCTGCCAAAAGGAAAATCAGAGCCCATTATAGCCGATGAAAACCTGGAGCAACCCAATGGTATTATTGGCTCCGGTGATGGTAAAACTTTATACGTAGCCGACATAAAAGCGAATAAAACTTATAAATACGAGATTGCCGCCGACGGTAAATTAACCAACCGGCAATTATTTGTAGAGCAAGGCTCCGACGGCATGACGATAGATAGCCAGGGCAATGTCTACCTCACGGGCAAAGGAGTAACTGTATACTCTCCTGCCGGCGAAAAAATAACTAATATTCCCGTACCTGCCGGCTGGACGGCCAATGTTACTTTTGGCGGTAAAGACCGCAAAATGTTATTTATCACGGCTTCTGAAGGAGTGTATAAATTACCCATGCTGGTAAAGGGCGTGTAGTAGTATTTTTTAGGGGCAAAAGAATTACAAACCAGGGCTGTTTCGGTGTTGCTACAGAGGCTTAAAAGCTTTGTTGACAGTACCGAAACAGCCCTATCGTATTCTCTACTTCACCCGCATTTTCATTTTAATGCCGGCTTGGTTAATAATGGAGATGTTTATTTCGCCACCATTACGGGTAATTTTGATATCTGCCGGGGTAAGCGGCACATCCGGATGATCCTGGATAATAAAGTATTTTATCTGCTCATCCGTCATAGAATTAAAATCCGGTAAGTTTTGGCCATTGGCTTCGGTGCAGTGTTCTATCCGCTCTTCTATGCGCGTTTGGCGCGGGCTATCTTTCACGTTCAAATCAAAACCGTAATCTTTATTGGGCTTTTCGGTTAACTTCGTTAAAATCAGGCGTTGTCCATTAGTATCTTGAAATTAGAGACGGGAGTGGCGGGAAAGTCGCAGAATTTAGAAATAAATTTACTTTTTTAATAAAAGCTGGCTAAAAGGTAAACAACCTCTATTAAATAAAGATAAATCTGTTAAGCTACTTCACCACATTCTATATTGTTATAAGAATTTAAGCACAAACCTTTCGTTCTACAAACAATTCCTCATATATCTACTAGAATAGCTAAAACTCTATCCTTAGTAAATAAATAATACCGTAGCCGTTGAATTTTCCTTATCTTAATCCTTGTAAAGTAGTTCGCGTTGCATGGAAGAGTCAAATATTGTTCTGCAAAATCGGTGGCAGCGTTTTTCATTTATTGTGGCATTGGTAGCCATGGGCGTGGCCTGTTTGGGCCTGGCGGGTTGGCTCTTTCATTCACCTGCCTTGCGCAGTGGTTTTGGCACTTCCGGAACCATGAAATTCAATACCGGACTTTGCCTTTTACTGGCTGGTTCGGCCTCAATCTGCCTTCGGTTTAGAAAAATTTTATTTGCCCGCCTGCTGGCTACAGGTATTCTCCTGGTTTCTGCACTTACGGTACTGGAATATGTATTTAATAAAAATTTAGTAGTAGATCAATTCTTTTTCTTAGATCTGGTCAGTGATCCTAACCTGGAAACACCGGGCCGCATGTCTCTTTTAACGGCAGTTAATATATTTGCCCTTGGGCTGGCCCTTTCGGCTTTATCGTACCGGCAATTTAGTTTGGCCCAACTGCTTACCACCTTTTGGTTTATTGTAGCTTATGCTTCTTTTCTGGGGCATTTATTTGATATTTCTAAATTTTATCAATTTGGCAGGTTCTCTACCATTGCGGGTCATACTGCTTTTACTTTAATTTTAATTAACCTGAGTCTGTTACTGTACCGTTCGGATGCAGGCTGGATGAAAACTTTCTCGAGCCCGTTTATGGGCGGAAAACTAGCCCGACTTTCCTTTAGCTATTTTATGCTCACGGTGCCGGTATTTATGGGTGTTTACCTATACGGGTTAAAACAATGGCAATTTACCCCCGCTTTCGGCATTATAAGTTCTTTTATAGTAATTTGTGCTATTACTATTCCGATTGCTTACTTTTTTCTGAACCGCTTAAATAATTTAGATGCAGCATTACAGCAAGCCAACCAAGACCTGAAACAAACGAATACCCATTTAGCCAGCCGTAACACCGATTTAAACCAGGCCTTAAAAGAAGTACAAGCGGGTAACCGGGAACTAGCCACTTTGGCCCAGGAAATTAAAGTAAAAAGTTTGGCCCTGGAGAAACGGAATCAAGAATTAATCTCTGTTAATCAGGGCCTGGATGATATGGTTTACATGACCAGCCACGACCTGAAAACCCCCATTAATAACTTACAGGCTATTTTTCAGGAGTTGCGTTTAATTACCCAGGAATCCTTATCTTCTGACGATCAACAATTACTTTTTTTAGGCGAAGAATCTGTAAACCGTTTAAAACGCACCATCGAAGATTTAACCCAGATAATCCGGTCGCAGCAAATGCAAACCGACATGCCGGAACCAATTCAAATAGGTCCGCTCCTTCAGGAAATTCAAGTTGAACTTAGCCGCGAAATTACAACTACCGAAGCTCAGATAAAGTGGCAATTGTACACGAATGAAATTTTATTTTCCCGGATTCATTTGCGCAGCATTTTGTTTAATTTACTTTCGAATGCCCTTAAATACCGCTCGCCCGAGCGGGTACCGGAAATAAGCATTCGCGTAGAACCAATGCCTGAAGGGGTGCAAATACAGGTAACGGATAACGGATTAGGCCTTACCGAAAACCAACAAGCCAAATTATTTACAATTTTTAAACGCTTTCATAACCACGTAGAAGGAAGCGGCATTGGTTTGTACCTGGTAAAACGAATGCTCGAAAATTCCGGTGGGCGTATTCAGGTAAGCAGCAAAGTTGGTTTGGGCACCCGCTTTACTATTTTTATCCCGCAAAATTTCTAAATCCTAACATGAAAATACTGGCCTTCTTACTTTTACTTTTTACCTCTGTTTTACCGGTCTTCGCTCAAAAACAATCTACTTCTTATCTGATTAAAGCAGGTAAATTTTACGACGCAGAAAAAAATCAATTTTTAACTGACCAGGAAATATTAATTTCTGGCAGTACTATTCAGGCAGTAGGTACTCGTTTAAAAACACCTAAAAATACGCAAATTCTGGATGCCCGTAATGCTACCGTAGTACCGGGTTTAATTGATGCGCACACACATTTATTATTCAAACAAAAACAAACCGACGGCATGGAAGTTGGTTCTAAAATTCCGGCCGCCGAACGTTTAGAGGAGGGGCAGCAGTTCGCCGAAGAATTGTTACAAGTAGGCTTTACTACCTTGCGGGATTTAGGTAATTCTGGCCCTTACCTAGATCTGCAATTACAAAATAATTTACAGCAAGCAAAAACGCCCGCTCCCCGCTTGTACGTTTCTGGTCCTATAATTAGCCCGCCCGGTGGTCAGTTTAGTAAATTAGCTCCGGCCGATACTTTTGTTATTAAACAGGAGTACCGGGTAATAAAAGGTTCGGAGCAGGCTAAGCAAGCTGTACAGGAACATGCCGCCAAAGGCGTAAACGTAATTAAAGTGTGCATGGATTGTGAAGGCAGATATTTAAATGCCGCTGAAATAAAGGCTATTGTAGAAACTGCCCGCGAAAAAAAGCTTCCGGTTACGGCGCACGCCGGGTCTGATAAGGGCGCCCGCTTAGCGGTTTTAGCGGGAGTAAACGGCATTGAACACGGGTATAGTTTATCGGATAGTACTCTTTCCATTATGGCGCAACGAAAAGTATACCTGGTTCCCACAGATGTTTCCCGCGAAAAAGCCATGCTGATGGTAACCGGTATGGGCATGAAAGGAAAAGAAGCCGAAGATAACGCGAACAGCTTTTTAAACGCCACCCACGATCGCTTGAAAAGAGCCAGGCAAAAAGGAGTAATAATAGTAGCCGGTTCCGATTTTTACAACGATATGCCCACCGTTACCCGGGGCGATGGTTCCCGTGATGTTATAATCGCGTATTACGAAGCTGGCTTATCTTCAGCCAACGTACTCCAGACCGCTACCATAAATGCTGCTACGGTTATGGGCATACATAACCTTGTAGGTACCATAAAAAAAGGAATGAAAGCCGATATTGCTATATTCAACGGCGATTTAGAAAAAGCCTTCCCTCAATCCATTGTAGATTTGAAAATGGTACTGAAAGACGGACAAGTAATCTCTACTAAAAAAGCCAGATAAACTTATTATTTCCATAAAATCCTTTGGTTTAATTTTCTGAAAACAAAAGCATAATAAAAAAGGAATGTTGTTGCCAACATCCCTATTAAGCACCTGAAATCTTTCCCTATTTACTTTTTTGAAGTTTAGAATAAAGCCAGGAGTTGGCTTTTTGGCCTTGCTCCGGGTAAGTCCAGTGGCCAGTATCTAAAGCTAAAAATAATTCTTTGGGAGCTTTAATTACGTTGTAGGCAGCGTACATAGAAGTAGGCGGACAGGTTTCGTCGTTAAAGCCCCAGGAATAGTAACCCGGTATTTTTAGTAAACGGGCAAAGTTTACCACGTCGTAATACTTAGACGTTTCTATTTTATCTTTTTTGGCGTTAAAGGCATAATTATCTTTATTAAACAAATGCGGCCAGCCGCCGGCCCGATCGTGTAAGTAACCGGTTAAATCGCTCAGAGCCGGATAAAAAGCGGCCAGAAACTTTACCCGGTTATCTAAAGCAGCAGTAATTATGCTTAAAGCACCGCCTTGACTGCCTCCGGTTACGCCCAGATTTTGCCCATCGAACTGCGGTAAACTAAAGATAAAATCGTTTGCCCGCACACACCCTAAATACACGCGTTTGTAATAATATTTATCTTTATCATCTAAACCGTTGGTCCAGTAACCCCGCAAAGCGCCGGCCATTAAATTATTGTATACACTTACATCCATGGTAACCGGAACCCCGTGAATTCCAATTTCAAAAGTGATAAAGCCTTTTTCAGCTCCTTCTACATCGCCGTAATACGGGCGGGCACCAGCACCCGGCACTTTTAAAATAGCCGGGTACTTGCCTTCTTTTTTGGGCACGCATAAAATACCGTATAACCGGGTATTCTCAGTAGAATTCTGTAAGTTAACGTGGTATACATTCACGGTTTCGGTGCAACGCTCGGGCAACAAAGTCATACGGGCATCCAGCGGAATTTTAGCGGCCTCGGCTTTAGCTTTGTCCCAAAATGCCTGAAAATCGGCGGGTACGTTGGTAGTAGGATCAATTTTTAAAGGTTCAATACCGGCGGTAGCTAAACCTACATATTCTTTGCCATCTACCATTGCCGTGGCAATACACCGTAAAAATCCGGGTTTGTTTAAAGTGCCCCCTTCCACCACTTTTCGGCCATCGGGTAAAGAGAGCGTTTCCTTTTTGGTAGGCGTCATTTTTTCGGGCATTATCTCGTACTTTATTTTGGCGTTCGGCAACGGATTGTCGTACTGCAACACTGTAATAGTAAATTTTACGGGCTCCCCGGTTTTATATTCCCAGTTTATGTGATCGGGCGCTACTATTACTTTAACAATTTCCTTTTTAGGCTGCGCCGCTAAAGTTAAAGCCAGTAACAAAAAGTAAGTAACAGACAAACATTTTACTAAAGCACTCCGGCAGGGTATAAAGTGTTTCATAGAATTTGTTTTAAGTGAATAAAGTTTGTAGGGAAGACGCGTTTCAGAATTCGTACCTGAATACTATTCATTTTCTGGCAGAATTCCATCGGATTGTTATGAAAAACTTAACGCTAGAAATAAAAATTTGCGAACCAGGCTATCGGAGGCCTATTCACTAATTAGGAACGTACTTAAAGAATTTACTTTATTTTCTTTTATCGTTCTATTCTTGGTTGAGGTTTAAGCCCAAATTTGATTTATGTTCTAAAAATTTTTGCTGTTTAAACATTACTAGCGTACTCTTACTTTTATCCTTCTTTCTTGCTTTTCTGAGGCATAGTGCAGGAATTCTCAACTTTTTAAATTAGAATTACGCTTTTTACTGCCTAAACAGGAAAAATAGTAAGCAAATGGTCTAATGCTGAGCTGGCACAACTTAGCTGACATCAGATTTCTGACTATTTCAAGCCAGGCGCTTATCTTTCTTCCTTAAATTTGAAACAGGAAAATTATACTATCAGATATTTTACGTGAGTATCATGAATGCAGAATCAGACCATACTACCTATTTAAATCCTAAAAGCATTGCGCACGACCAGTACCGGATGCTGGTGGATAGTATTACCGATTATGCTATTTTTTTATTGGATTCCGGGGGGCATGTAGTTACCTGGAACCCCGGCGCTCAACAAATTAAACAATATCAACCCGAAGAAATTATCGGCAAGCACTTCTCCACCTTTTATACATCCGAAGCAAAAGCCAGTGGTTACCCGGCCATGGAACTGCGGGAAGCCCAGCGTTTAGGTAAATTTGAAGACGAAGGCTGGCGCGTACGAAAAGACGGTTCGGTATTTTGGGCCAACGTTATTATCACGCCTATTTACGATGAGCAAAAAACCTTAACTGGTTATTCTAAAATTACCCGCAATTTATCGGAAAGGAAAAAAGCCGAAGACGATTTATTTAAAGCTTACTCAGAACTAAAAGAAAGCGAAGAGCGATTCCGGCTATTAATAGAAGGCGTTACGGATTATGCCATATTTATGCTCGACCCGGCCGGTAACGTAGCCACCTGGAACGAAGGCGCCCGCCGCATGAAAGGGTATGAGGCGGCGGAAATTATAGGCAAGTTTTTTTCTAAATTTTACAGCCAGGAAGCGGTGCAGCAAGGTTATCCGGAGTACGAGCTAAGCCGCGCTAAAGCTGAAGGGCGTTTTGAAGACGAAGGCTGGCGCTACCGGAAAGACGGCTCGGCTTTTTGGGCCAATACTATATTAACGGCCATTTACAATTCGAGACAGGAACTCATTGGATTTTCAAAAATTACCCGCGATTTAACCGAAAAGAAGAAACTGGAACAGCAGTTATTTCGGATGAACGAAGAATTAAAAGAAAGTGAAGAAAAAAGCCGCTTGTTAATTAATAGCGTAAAAGACTACGCTATTTTAATGCTAAACCCGGAAGGTATAATTATTAGCTGGAATGCGGGGGCCGAACGATTAAAAGGCTACAAAGCGCAGGAAGTAATTGGCCGGCATTTTTCCATTTTTTATCCGCAGGAACTCATCAAAGCAGGCTTTCCTAAATTTGAGTTAAACAAAGCCTTAGAACACGGTCATTTTGAAGACGAAGGCTGGCGCATTCGGAAAGACGGCACGGCGTTTTGGGCAAATGTATTAGTTACGCCCATTTACAATGCTACCAACCGGCTGCTAGGCTTTGCTAAAATTACCCGCGACTTAACCGAACGCCGCCGAAATGAAGATTTAATGCAGAAAAACAAAGAGTTAGCCCGGATTAATAATGACCTGGACAATTTTGTTTATACGGCCTCTCACGATTTAAAAGCCCCCATTAGCAACCTGGAAGGGTTATTAGATGCCTTAATCGAAGATTTAGGTCCCCAAAAAGATAACCATCAGGCTATTTTAACTTTAATACAAGGCGCAATTACCACCTTAAGAAATATAATAGCAGATTTAGCTGAAATTACAAATCTGCAGCAAGAAAAAGGTCCCCCTGAAAGTGTAAACCTGGTAGAGTTGGTAGACGAAATAAAAGAAAGCCTGCGCGAGTTAATAAACACCCATAAAGCTGAAATAAAAATAGAGGCTTTAGCTTTCGAGAACTTAAGGTATTCCCGTAAGAACCTGCGCAGCATTTTGTACAACCTGGTATCTAATGCCATTAAATACGCCCATCCGGAAAGAGCTCCGGAAGTTATTATTAATACTTACTTTTCTAACGCCGGCGATTACGTGCTTTCCGTAGCCGACAATGGATTAGGCATTTCTGAAACCCAGCGGGATAAGATATTTGCTATTTACAAACGGGCTCATACCCACGTAGAAGGCTCCGGCCTGGGTTTATACTTAGTGAAAAAAATTCTGGATAACTCCGACGACCGCATAGTGGTAGAAAGTGAAGTAAACAAAGGCTCTCAATTTCAAGTATTTTTCAAACAAGAACTCTCTGATGGTTAAATTTAAATCTACTATTTTAAGTGATAACTTTACTCTATCCGTTCTACCATCTTTAAGTAAAGAGCCACCCGTACCTAAATATTTAATAGTAGACTTTTGCCAGTTTATAAATTGATGATTTATTAAACTGGCAAAAGTCTACCATCAACGAAGTATCTACTTTTAAAATACTACATCAGTATTAGCAAATAGCTTGCAACCATTTCATAAGCGGTGGGGTCATAGGTAAGAAAGAAAAGCTGCTTTACACACTTTTTTACTCTGGATAGATTTAAATTAATAAGCGATGAACCTACCTGCCTTTAATACCTTAATTTTGGGAATAGCTGCCGGATGGCTGTTAAGTTCCTGCCAAAAAGAAATGGTAGCCCCCGACCAAAATAATCCGCCTAAACTCCGTCCGCTGGCCAACCAGGAAGTAAAAACCGTTAGCAGTTCCAACGATTTTGCCTTCCGGGCATTCACCGCACTCCGTACCGAAGAAAACGGAAACAATTTATTTATATCTCCTCTGAGCATTTCTTCGGCGCTTACCATGACTTATAACGGGGCCGATGGTTCTACGAAAGAAGCCATGCGCCAGACGCTCGGGTTCGAACCCCAATCCGATGCCGAAATAAATCTGGCTTATAAAAGTTTATCAGAACTCTTGGTAAACATGGATAAGAAAGTAACCTTTAACGCGGCTAACTCTATCTGGTACGCGCAACAATATCAACTGCTAGCTCCCTTCATTCAAAATAATCAAGACTACTTTAATGCCACGGTGCAGGGATTAGACTTTGCTTCGACTACCGCAAAAAACACCATTAACAATTGGGTAAAAGACAAAACGCAGGGTAAAATTGAAGGTATTGTGGAGAGTATCCGGCCGGAACACGTGTTATTTCTGGTAAATGCCATCTACTTTAAAGGCACCTGGACGTACCCTTTTACTAAAAATTTAACTAAACCCGGTCCTTTCCAGAAAGAAGATGGCACTACCGTTAACGTAGATTTTATGACTATGAAAAAAGGGCGGTACCTGCTTTACCAAGACGCAAAGCAACAAGTAATTGACCTTCCCTACGGCAATCGTCAGTTCAGCATGACTATAATTGTACCTAAAGCGCAAAACACCGTGCAGGATATTGCCGGCAGTTTAAGCAGCTCGCAATTAGCTAACTGGTTAAGCAGCGCCGACAGCAGTAGTTTGGAATTGCAAATGCCTAAATTTAAGCTGGAATACAAAAAAGAACTCAGCGAAACGCTAACGCAATTAGGTATGGGCGAAGCTTTTACCAAGCAGGCCAATTTTAGCCGAATGCTGAGTAATTCCAATCAAGGTTTGGCCATAAGCGAGGTAATGCATAAAGCCTTTGTAGAGGTAAACGAAGAAGGTACCGAAGCGTCTGCGGCTACTTCTGTCGGGGTGGTATTAACTTCGATGCCTTCCATTATTCAGGTTCACCGACCGTTTATTTTTATGATTCGCGAAAAATCTTCTAACGCCATTCTTTTTATCGGCCAATTAATGAATCCTTAAAATATTTCCTGTTTTTCTTTTAAAGCCCTTGCACTGTTATATTCAGGCAAGGGCTTTTGCTTTTATCATTTACCATTTACTAAGAAATAATTAGCAGGTAAAAAGTAGTTCTGTTTCTTACCTTTATTTGTACGGTACTCTTAACTATATTTAAACTTATAAACCATTTAGTAACTACTAAAGATTCTCTGGTAAATGGTAACTGGTAACTGGTAAATGGTAAATGGTAAATGCAAATGGTAAAACGCCTTATATGAAAAAATTAACATGTTGTTTGCTGGGTACTTTGTTTTTGCTTAGTTGGGTAACTCGTTCCTCCTGGGCACAGAAAAATCCTGTTCCGCTTTTTGCTAAACAAAACCTGGTAGCCTGGTGCATTGTACCATACGATAGCGTTAAACGCACGCCCGAACAACGGGCCCAAATGCTACAGGAACTCGGGATTAAAAAGTTTGCCTACGATTGGCGCGACCAGCATTTACCTACTATGGCCCAAGAAATTACTACCATGCGCCAGGCAGGTATTCAGTTAAAATCCGTTTGGTTTTGGGTAAACGGCGGTTCCGACCAGGTGCTTGACAAAACCAATGAATTTATTCTGGAAACCCTCAAACAACAAAAGGCACATACCGAACTCTGGCTTTCTTTTAATGAAAAATACTTTGCTGGTTTAACGGATCAGGAAAAGCTTAAAAAGGCGGTAACTGCGGTTGATTACATTAATAAAAGAGCGCAAGCCATTAATTGTACGTTAATGCTGTATAACCACGGCGACTGGTTTGGCGAGCCGGAGAATCAAATTAAAATAATTAAAGCAATAGGCGCTAAAAACCTAGGCATGGTGTATAATTTTCATCACGCGCACGAACAAGTAAAAAATTTTCCGGCCTTGCTTCGGCAAATGAAACCTTATTTAACAACCGTAAATATTAACGGCATGCGCTCGGGCGGCCCCAAAATTTTACCACTGGGCAAAGGCGACTTAGAAGAGCAAATGCTAAAAGATTTAAAAGCCTCCGGGTTTACCGGCTCGTTGGGAATTATTGGCCACACCGAAAACGAAGACGTAAAACAAGTATTAGAAGGTAACCTGATTGGTTTAAAACAAATATTAAAAAACCTGGGCGAAACCGCCGCTTTGCAAACGTATTAACCAACTCCGCAATAAATAAATTTAAAATAGCACTGCATTTGATAAGGTTTTTTATTGCATTATAGAAGTAAAAATTTAACTTGTATTCATAAATAATTAGTTATATCTTAGTTTTACCCAAACAAATTACCTGCATAGTTCTAATACTGCGTAGTTCTGTGTAGTTTATTAGCTTATTGAGCAACAGGCAATAAGATTTTACCAGCTTTTTTAGTATTACACTGTTAACCATTAACATTTATTTACTTAAAGCATGACGTAAAATAAATACTTATTTCAACAGCTTATCCCGTAAACAGAAGACTTAATTCTGCTAAGTTTTAGCTTTACCGGGTGCGCCTAAGCTGTTACCTGTTAGACCAAATTCAGCTATTTGTAAGTTACCAGAGCAGCTCTGGCTTACATACCATTCCGCCCTTTTTTACTAAACTTCTTCCCGTTTCTGCCTGGTGCAGTAAGGCATATGCTGTTCGGTAAAGTTTCTTATTTATCTATATCTCAGGTTTTAAGTTACCCGTTGCATTTGCATCTGGCGGCTCAAACCCCCGGTATGGAGGGAACTTACCTGGTAGAGCAGTTTTCCATATAGGAGAAACACAGGCAGCGCATTGCCGCTTTTCTGAAAATGCATTTTTTAGTTTTTCTAAAATTAAAGGCTTTATGAACAAGTTCATTCAAAAGTTAAAAAGTACTCCTTTTACTGCTATTGCTACTTTGGCGCTGGCATTTTTTTTAGTTTTTTCTGGTTGCGACCGCACCCTGGACGAGTTAGATAGCCAGGTTAAAAAACAAGGTCAGGGCTCAGACAAACAATTGGCCGATGAATCGGAAGGCCTAAAAGATTTTGAATTAGTAAACCTAGTTGCTAACACCGACAACGATGAATATGATGCTAAACGGGTAGAACCCAAACTTCAAAATGCCTGGGGCATAGCCTTTAGTGCTGGGGGTGTACCCTGGGTAAATGCCACCAATACCGGCTTAAGTTTTATATTCAACAGTGAAGGCGAAGAATTAAGAGATCCCGTAGATGTTCCATCTCCTACAAAATCGACTGGTGGTTTGCCTACCGGCATTGTATTTAATGGTACTACCGACTTTAAGCTACCAAATGGGGACCCGGCCCGTTTTATTTTCTGCGGTTTAGATGGACTTATTTCTGGCTGGAACCAGGGAGGATCCGTGGAAGTAATTGATCGTTCTAAGAGTAACGGTTACAAGGGTGCCGTTTACACTGGTATAGGCAAAGCGGTAGCCGGAGGAAAAAATTACCTGTACGCGGCTAACTTCAGCATTAACAAAATTGATATTTTTGATGCCGCGTTTAAACAAGGAAAAACCCGGAATTTTAAAGATCCCGATCTTCCTAAAGGCTACGCTCCTTTTAACATTCGCAACTTAGGTAATAAATTATACGTGCTCTACGCCAAAGTAGGAGAAGATGGCCGCGCCGAAAAAGGCAAGGGCAAAGGCTACGTTAGTGTTTATGAACCCAATGGTACTTTAATTAAGCGTTTTGCTTCCGGCGGAACTTTAAATGCACCCTGGGGTATTGCGCGCGTTCCGAAAGGCTTTTTCGACGACGATCCGGAATACAGTAATTTAAAAGATGCTATTTTAATCGGCAACTTCGGTGATGGCTACATTAATGTATATACCGCCGATGGTACGTACGTAGGTCAATTAATGGACGACGATAAAAAAGTAATTTCTATTGACGGTTTATGGGAGATAAGCTTTCCGCCCCGCACTGCCGCAGCCAATGTGGACCTAACCCGCCTTTATTATGCCGCTGGTCCGGATAATGAAGCAAACGGAGTATTTGGCTATATAACCAGAAAAAAAAGCAATGATGATGACGACGATGATGACAAAGTTGCTAAACGTTAAAAAAAGCTAAGTTAAAAGTAATGTAAGAACACAATATTTGAATTTTGCGGGTATCTCTCTTTTCATCTATTTCTTAGATTAACTTGAAAGATACTTACTAATTCAGATGTACCTACTCCCGTTATTTCGGATAGCACAAGCAAAAGCTTGTGCTATTTTTTTTACAGTACGTTATGGGAAGCAGCCGGAAATCTACTTTATCCTATCTCAAAACCGAACAAAAAAGTGTACGGTAGCGCACACCTTTTAAAGACTATTTTATAAGAAAACAGCCTCTATTAATCAGAATAGCTGTTTTTGGCAAGTGGTAAAGTATTTGCTCAGCAAAAATAGATTTTATTTAAAGCCCAATTTTTCCAGCATGAAACGAACGTACTTAGGCGAGTTTGAAGAAATTGTTCTGTTAACCGTAGTGCTGCTCGAAGGGCAAGCTTACGGCGTAGCCATTACCCACCAGATTATTGAACAAACCGGGCGTTCGGTCCGGCTGAACCAGGTACATGCCGCTTTGCATCGCTTGGAAGAAAAAGGCATGGTTGCTTCTAAAATGGGCGAGGCTACCGCTGAACGAGGTGGCCGACGCAAGCGCTTGTTTACTATTACGGCCTACGGCGAACAAACTTTACTCGATATTCAGGCGGTTCGCACCCAATTATTAAGCTTACTGCCCCGTGCCCTTAAACCCAGTATTTCGCTATGAAAAAAAGTACAACTCCTACCCCACCGCAACCTCCGCGCTGGGCCGATACATTACTCCAATGGTTTTGTGCTCCGCACTTATTAGAAGAGTTGCAAGGCGATTTACACGAGGAATTTTACTACCAAGTAGACCGCATTGGATTAAGACGAGCCCGCTGGTTATACGTTCGGGAAGTACTGGGCTTTGTTCGTCCGTTTGCAATTAAACGCCAGGCTAATTCATCTGCATCTTTATATTATTCGTCCACCTCTTTCCTTCAACTAAACATGCTTAAAAACTACTTTACCCTTGCCTGGCGTAACCTTTGGCGGAACAAAGGTTACGCCACCATTAACGTAGCCGGCCTCTCCGTTGCCTTTTGTATCTGCGTTTTTTTGTTTCTAACGGTTTATTTGCAACTAACCTTCGATTCTTTTCACCAGGATAAAGAGCGGATATTTCAAACGTATTTTTTCGCAAATAATCCCGATAAAACTACACGCAGTGGTAACATGCCTTTGCCACTAGCTCCGGCTTTAAAATTAGAATACGAAGAAGTAGAAGCCGCTGCCCGCGTTTTAATGAGCTGGAAAAGTTTAGTAACTTACCAGGATAAGAATCTAGACAAAGACGTTGTTTTTACTGATCCGGATTTTCTAAAAATATTCTCTTTCCAGCTGCTTCAAGGCAATCGTGAAACCGCCTTAACGAATAAAAACAGTATTTTAATTAGTCAGAATTTGGCCCAGGCAATCTTCGGCAACGACGATCCCATGGGGAAAGTCCTGCAAATAACCAACGGGGGAAAACAAAAAGGCTATATGGTAACCGGCATCCTACCCGATGCTCCCTTTAATTCCTCTATCCGGTACGATGCTCTTGTCCGCATCGAAAATTATCCCAATTATCTCCCTGACCAAAAGAACTGGACATCTAACTCTCACCAGGTATTCATAAAATTAAATCCTCAGGTAAACCAGGCAACCTTTGAAAAACGGCTAAAATTATTTGCCCGGAAATACTTAGCAGAAAGCCTGCAGAATTTGCAGAAAAATGGAGCCAAACCGGATAGTCGGGGAGACATTTTTACGGTACGTTTACAACAACTTTCCAAAGTTCATTTTGATACGGAAATCTCTAAAGGCCCTCCTATTGCCATTATTTACGCGCTCTTGGGTATAGCTTGTTTTATTTTATTTATTGCCTGCATCAACTTTATTAATTTAAGCATTGCCCGCTCTTTTACCCGGGCCAAAGAAGTAGGGGTACGCAAATACCTGGGAGCCTTAAAAAGTCAGCTTTTTGTACAAATCTGGAGCGAATCGGCTTTAATCTGTTTTATAGGTTTAGCTTTGGGTGCTATTCTGGCCCATTTACTTTTACCTGAATTTAACGCCACCTTCGACACCCGGCTGCAGTACGCGCATTTGCACCAACCCGGCTTTTTAGCCTTGCTCCTGGGCGTATTTATTTTAGTTACTTTAATTGCGGGCGGGTATCCGGCCTGGTTAATGGCCCGATTTAATGCAGTAGCGGTTTTAAAAGGAAAAATATCGCTTAAAAAGCCGGGGTTCTTACGTAACTCACTCCTGGTTTCGCAGTTTGTAATGTCATGTTTATTAACCTGCTGCACCATTATTGCCTTGCAACAAGTAGAACACTTAAGGCAAAAGCCGCTTGGCTTTGAGAAAGAACAGGTAATTAGCATACCCGTAGGAACGCAGGCCAACGGCCGGCAAGTATTACAACGCCTACGAAACAAATTGGCTAACGACCCAACCGTGTTGGCGGTAACGGGCACCAGCGTAAATCTGGGCAAAGGCAAAGATCATGTTAGTTCCCGCTCCACCATTGGCCTTACGTACAAGGGCAAAGAAGTTGCTTCTGACTTGCTTCTGGTAGATTATGATTACTTAAAAACTTTACAGATTCCGCTTTTAGCCGGCCGGGAATTTAGTAAATCCTATCCCTCCGATTCCGTGGACCGGGTAATTATTACCCAGAGTATGGCCGAAATGCTAGGCGAAAAGCAAGCAGTGGGTACTTTTATTAAAGATGATGCCGACACGACTAACAGCAAAATGGAAGTTATTGGGGTAGTACCGGATTTTCATTTGTACTCGGCTGCCGATGAAAAAAGACCGGTTATGATGCACTTTTCCCATTCCGAGCCCATCAATTATATATTTATTCGGGTAGCGCCACAAAGCTTAAAATACTCAATGGACAAGATGAAAGCTTTATGGCGCGAAGTAGCGCCGGGCTCGGAGTATACCGGCTCGTTCCTGGACGAGAATATTGCTGCCTGGTATCAGAACGAAGAAAAATTAGCTCAGATATGCAGCTTGGCTTCTGCTATTGCCATTATTTTATCTTGCTCGGGTTTATTTGCGGTAGCCTTGCTGGTAATGGAGCAACGCACCAAAGAAATAGGCATTCGCAAAGTACTGGGCGCCAGCGTAACGGATATTATTTATATCCTATCGCGTGATTTTGTAAAATTAGTGGTAGTAGCTTTAGTAATTGCTATTCCGCTGGCCTGGTTCCTGATGCACCAATGGCTGAATAATTATTCGTACCGGATTGAAATTAGCGCTTGGGTATTTGTAGGAGTAGGATTGGTTGCCATGGTACTGGCTCTGCTTACGGTAAGTTTTCAGAGTATAAAAGCCGCCATCATGAATCCGGTAAAAAGCTTAAAAACAGAATAATGCGGTTAATTTTTATTTATTCTTAAGTACAACCTACCTGCGGAGACCAGCTTGATGAAGGCCGGTCTCCACAGATTTTTTTAGCTGTTCGTATCAGTATCCGTTTCGTTATCGTCTGTTATTCCACTTACTAAATCATCTGATCTATCACCGCCGGCAACCTGGTCGCTTTCCGGGTCAGACGCCGCCCCCATAGAGGTAGTAGCACTGTTACGTAGCGATTCATCGTCGCGGTTATAGGTTACATCGGTTTCAGCGGTACTTTGCTTACCCTGACCGGAATTCTCTTCTTTATTTTCTGCCATAGTTTCTGTTGTGTGTTTGCTATTTTGTTTTAATGCGAAGACATATTACTCTCCTTACGAGATTAGAAATCCGTGGTTGAAAAGGATCTTAAAAACCGGCAATTAAGGTTAGAATTTTAAATTTTCTTTCCTGTTTCTCGTTGATTATATAAACATTGTTATACAATATCCTGCGTTTCCAGCCAGAACCGGCGTAGTGCATCTACTTCCTCAAAGTTTAAAGATTCTTCTGCTTCCGTCCGGGTTTTTCCATCTTCTACATACGTAAACTGTCGTGCGGATCCCTCCTCGGGTTTAATAGTAAAATCATAAGCATTAGAACCGGTTTTGTTTACCGAAACATGACTGCCGTTTTCAAGCGTAAATTGAAGTGGAAAGTGCTTTGTCATAGAATTAATATTTAAAGAAATTTAAGCGATCCGATTGAAAGCAAGTATATCTTCAGGAATAATGGTGCTAAGCAATAAAGTAAAAACCTGAGAAAAGAAACGCAGATTATTGTTAGTGGTTTTACTTACCATTTATACGTATTTACCACTACTTAGATACCTGATTACTAAATCTATAATTTAATATTTCACCCTACTTAAGCAATAGAGACTTTTTATATTAATTAGATCTGAAGAAACAGCTATTGATGATATAATACTTTTTTACTTATATTTTCAAGAATTTTACGATCCGATTTATACCATGAAAAATAATCTTACGCTTTACTTCTGCATTACTTTTTTCTTTGTACTGGTAGTGACCCTTACCACGCAAGCCCAGACATCAGAACCGGGTAAATATATTTTAGAGCACGATGCCCAGGTAGCCAAAGAACAACCGGGTCCGCACGACGGCGGTGGACAAAGCATTGGCTATAGCTTTTTTGATGGGGTAAAAGCTTATAAAACTGCTTTTAAGAAAAGAACCTTAAAACCAGGCTCTTCTATTGGTTACCACCTGCAACAGGAAGATGAAATTTACTATATTCTTAGCGGAACCGGCGAGATGAAAATGAACGGCAAAACTTTCCCGGTAAAATCCGGCGATGCCATTCTTACCCGACCCGGTAGCTCTCACGGTTTAACCCCCGATAAGAATACAGAATTAACCCTGATTATAGTTTATCCGAAAAATTAAATAACTGGGCTAGTTTAAAGCCACCAAATTATAGGATTACAGAAATTGTTAATTAAGATAATCTCTTAGGTTAAAACCTCATATACAATTAGCTGGAGCTTTTTTACCCATACTAGGCGAGTACCCGAATTACTTTTTAAATGCCGTAGAGAAATGGCTAATGTGACTATATCCCACGAAATCGGCCACTTCCGAAATATTTAGAATATTGTTTTGCAAAAGCTTGGCGGCAGTTTGCATAAGCTTATTCTATTTACATTATCATAAAAACTAACAAAGGTTTTAAATTCAGCTATTTACCTTAAATAGTTGGTGCTTTCAAAACAGCGTTGTACTACGTTCGCAAACCGGCAAAACACTGATTCTCAAAAACAATTCTCTGTTAAAATTGAGTACTATTACCTATGAATATGAGTAATAGCTCTTATTCCTTTCCGCTCGCGTACCTCTTACTTTTGTAGTGTTTTAAATGCTACTAAATACCTCTAAAATCATATTAATAAAAATTAGCAAACTTACTTCTCTAGTAAAAAATTTATAAAACCATGAAAAAAATACTTTTTGCCAATGCATTAAACAAAATTGTATTATTTACCTTATTGCTAGTAGTTAATTTTATATTGCCTTCCTGTACTTTGTTTGGGGAAGATGACGACGATCCAAAGCCAACCCCTCGCGCCGAAGTGCCCACCGATTTTGCTAAAAAATGGATGGCCGGCCAATTCTCCATGACCGAATTCTGGGATTATGATGGTACCTACTCCGGCAACGCCTTTCAGGCTGGTCTGGCTTTCGACTTTAAACCCGACGGAGAATGCGCGTTTTACCTGGTTGCGGGTGGCACTACTTACGGGTGCCACACCGAAACTTTTGTGTACAAGAAAGGTACAGTAGAGTTTAATTCTGACAACCAATCATTTACTTTTTACCCCACCGAAGGCAACAGCCGGGGATTTTACCGGGGCTGTGCTTCTACTTACCGGAACTACGACCAGAAAACCGAAAAGAAGGATTTAAAACCTGAAACCTATTACTACACTTTAGAGCAGGGCAGCAATGGCCAGGACCAAATGATTATCCGGATGGAGCCCAATAGTACCTCCACAACTACTTTCTGGGTGGTTAATTGGTAATAAATTTGCCTTTAGATAAACTTACCATACCAAGCATTTCTAATTCATAATTAAAATAGAAAAAAGCAATTCTGGTACAGTAAGGCGTGCTGCCTTACTGTACCAGAATTGCTTTTTAATTTAAATATTTTACTTTTAGGAAAACATATCTTTTACAATAAGCCTAAAGTTCCTTTACAAATTAAGTTACCTGTTTAATACTCATAAAATCAGCTTTATAATTTGGTCTAATACTGCTTTTTTTTGTTTTTAGTAGCTTTCCTGCTTCAATAAAATTGGGGCTATTGTTTTTTATGTAATTAAAACAGCGGGCGCTTTTGCGTTAAGGTTTCAACTTAAAACATTTGTATTATTTATGAATAAACTTAGCTTACTCGTGATACTGGCGGCAGGATTTCTTTCATTTACTGGACTCGCCCAATGGGAGAATCTTTTTATTGCTTCTTCTTTACAAGCCCAGTCTAAAAGCCTCTTCAACGGCAAAGATTTAACCGGCTGGCACGTTGATGTGCCCCAAATGGACAACAATTCTAAGGTTAAAAACCCGTTTATTGTTCGAAATGGTTTGTTGGTAAGTTTGGGGAAGCCCGAAGGGCACCTGATTACGGATGCCAGTTTCCAGAACTATCGGCTTGAGCTGGAATACCGGTTTGCCGCTAAATCCGGCAATTGCGGTGCTTTGGTGCATGTTTCTACTCCCCGGGCACTTTACGAAATGTTTCCGAAATCTATAGAAGTGCAGATGATGCACCAGAATGCCGGCGACTTTTGGTGCATTGAAGAAGATATAACCGTACCCGACATGGAAAAGCGACGTGGGCCCAAGGAAAATTGGGGCGTAAATGGCGATAAGCTGCGTCGCATCCCTAACTTAACCGATGGCTCCGAAAAACCATTAGGTCAATGGAATGCTTTAACAATTGAATGCCTGGACAATTCCGTAAAAGTGTGGGTAAATCAGGATTTAGTAAATTATGGCTTTAATGCGACCGCCCGCCAAGGACAAATTGCGCTACAGGCCGAAGGCGCCGAAGTAGAATTCCGAAAAGTATTATTAACGCCCATTACTACACTAAGCAATTAGTAAAAAAGTTAATAAAAACTTGAATTTGGGAATGCCCTTTACTTTTAAACCAGAGGGCACGTGCGAATTTTACCAGGTTTCGGTAAATAATTTTAATGGCGGTCAGGAAAAAACGTTTATTTATAAAAAGGGAATGGTTCAGTTTCACCCCAATCATTCTTTCACTTTTTACCCAACCGAAGGCAACAAAAGACAATTTTATCAATTTTGTGATACTGTTTACCATACTAATATTCCCGAACTCTCCGCCAAGGACTTATCTCCATTAACGTACTATTATACTTTGCGATCTATATCTAAGGATAAAGAGCAATGAGTTATTAAAGAGGCATTAACAGATAATTTTAGTAAGATCTTCCGAGCTGATGAATGGTAAAAAGTATTAACTGAGATTAAGACTTCACTTTGCGGAAAGAACATTTACTAAATTACAGAAAGATTACCTTGCAGCATTTACACGTAAAACTACCGACATAAAATAGTAACAGTAACTTAACTGTATCAGCTTTTAAATGGAGGAATAACCTTCGCATGAGGCTTTATCTCCCCTTCCACGTACCACTCAGCGCTAATACTCGATTGTTCATCAATCGTAAGCGAAAGCCAATTGCGGGAACCTAGTAATCGTCGGTTAGTACCCGGAAAATATGACAAACGGGCGGTAATAGTGGCGTTTACTTTTTCTGTTTTACCGGCTAAAAGCTTCTCCATCATGTACAGCACCAATGTAGGTGGTGGCAGGTTTACCATGGCCGAAGAAGTAAGTTGATTAATAATGTTCGCTTCTTCGTTGGTAGTGCTATTGCTCTTAGATTCTAAATAGCCCGTAAAAGCCACGTGCGCATCGCCGGATACAATGGTAACCCGGCAGCCTGCTTCCCGCGAAAACTGAAACAAGCTTTGAATTAACCGGAGCCGTTCTTCGTGGTGGGCCAGGCTGAGCCATTGGTCTTTTAAATCGTCTTCCATGCGTTGTTGCCCTGGCTCCAAATTTATAGCGGCTTCCAGCAAAGTTAAATCGGCATTCACAATTGAAATTCCTGACATTACCAGCAAATGCTTGCAAGGAGTACTTTCCGATGGATTCTGTAAATTATTTAGCCAGAGTTGCAATTGGTACCAGGTTTCGGGGCTCATTACCTGGTTTTGGGTTCGCTCTGAGCGTAAATCCAGGGCCACCAGAGCTAAATCGCCTAAATGGTGGGCATAGGTATATCCTTCTTTGCCAAATAAAGCAGCGCTGCCTAAATCGTAGTTGTCTTTGGCTTGCAGCTGAAAAAGCCGGAAGTGCTCCCGCGCTTGCGCATAAATACCCTGAAACACGGCGCAAGCCTGCTGTTCGGGCGTATACGAACCCCAACCGTCAAAAATATCGTGGTCGTCCCACATCATTAAGGTTGGAATTTGGCTGAGCATGGCCGCAGGTTGTTTCTGGCCCCACATGTGCAGATACAACTTAAAATAAAATTGCTCTACTTGTTGCTGCATGTCGTTGGTAAAAGGAGCTTGCAGGCGCTTTTTTAACGATTTGCTTAACCATTCGCGCAGCGGTTTAATAGCATCCCAAACCTGATCGGAATAAATTTGATCGCCGCCGAGAAAGAATAAATGGTAAGGCTTTTCCTGGTGTACGCGATGCAGTATTTTCCATAGGGCATTCTTTTTCCGGACTTTATTCAAATCTTTCAGGTTGTACACCCCGAAACAAGAACCATAGCAAATACGCGGATTAGAATTTTGAGCCGGAACCACATAATAGTAATTCTGGTCGTTGTTAACGATATAATTTATCTTTTGCTCTTTATCTGTTTGAACTATCCACCAATCCAATCTCCACACAAAATAATCGGCGTAGGTTTTAAGTAAAAAGGCCTCTGCTTCAAACTGATTTGTAGGGTTAATAGAAATTGTAAGCTTAGGAGGCGTAGCTTCTCCCCGTAGTACCAGTAAAGCCGAGGTATACCAGCGCCCTTCTTTTAAACCGCGAAAACCTAGTATTGGACCAACAATTATTTTACCAGACATAAACATTGTTTTTCCGGTATAGGCATTTTCTGGCGGTTTGTTGCAAATGAGAAGAAAAAGTGATTGCTGCTACTGATAAAAACGTGCTACTTTGGCTTGTTGAGAAATCTAAATTAGATTGTATGAAATGGAGAAAACTAAGGTAGGCAGATATGATAAATTACTTCTGTCAAATTTTTTTTACTGCCGCGAACGTCTTCGCTCGTGGTTACTTATCTGGCAGGCCTCTGTCCGGGAGAACTGATAAACATTTCTTTAGATAGCATTAAGGTTAAATTCTAACCGGCCAGAAGCCGGATGATAAGCATCACGAGCATGGATGCTCAGGATAGAAACTTTTTAAGAAGTAAAGTAACTTGTACATCAAGAATTATTCACTTACTAAAAGTTTAGAACACAAAAAAGATTTTAACAAAAAAGCCAGCTGCTTCTTAAGCAACTGGCTTTTACTTATCGGATTTAAAGAATTAAGAATTACCTTTTTTACTATTCACCCCGAAAGTAGTTACGCCACTACCGGGTTGACCATTATCCGAAATACCTTCGGCTAATACCTGGTAAGTGGTGGTACGGTCAGCGGTGTAGAAGGTAACGGTTGCCTTACCCTGCGCATCGGTTTTTACGCTTGGGTTCCAGTAAAGGGTGGTACGTAAGTCGGGCTCGTTGCTGGCCGGGGTGGCACCATCGTAAGTCGGGCTGTAAAACTCCCGCACTTTGCTGTAACCTTTGGCGTGGTGAATAATAATGTACGTACCCGGTTTTACCTCGCCCTGCTCCTCATTGTTGCGGTCAGTGAATAAGGCAATTACGCCCCCCGAAGCACGACCACCGTAAATAGCCGAGTTAGCGGCACTTTTTAAGATTTCAACCCGGCTGACATCAAACTGGCTAATGCTGGAAAGAGTACTTTCAGATATCGGCATACCATCCAGCAGGTACAACGGCGCACTCATCTGCCCACGAATCCGAGCCCGGAATTGATTTTGACCCGTACGATACACCTGCAAGCCCGCTACCCGCCCCTGTAAACTTTCAATAATATTACCCGAAGGCGCAATGGTTAACTCGTTCCGGTTAATAACTACATCGGCTTTATCGTGCAGCTTAAACGGTTGTACCATGTCTTTCTCGCCTTTTACTTCTACCGCAGAAAGCAAAATACCGCGCAAGGTATAGTTGTTAAGATCTTGATTTATGGTTGCTAATTGCTGATTACTCGCCAGCAAGAAATCTTTACTGGTGCTCGCCAATAATCCATCCGTCCAGGAAGGAGCCGAAAAAGCCGGGGCCTGCGGAATAAAATTATACTCATCCATTTTTACCCGTAAACGCTCTCTACGGCCATCGGCGTCGGTACCTTGTACTACTACATCAATAGTACCGGTAAAATCAAAACCATTAAAGGCAAAAGCCCCTTGCTTATCGGTTTCGGTGGTAATAAAGGCTTGGTGCTGGCCTTGCAAGTACAGCAAGGCTTCACCGCCTTCTACGGGTTTGTTTTTATTCGTAACCAGTTTTCCGGATACGAACAAGTCAGTTTCGTTCGGGTATTTAATAACCGGGAATTTACCCGTTGCTGTTTCCTGCCAGTTAAAACGGCGCCACCCCTGGGTTAAAAGTAAGTAATCCAAGGCTTGTTTGCGGTTGAGATTACTTTGTTCAAAATAATAACCGGGCTGTTCTACGTAGCCGCGTAAATCAGAAGTAAGCAGTAAATGCGCTTTCAGGTTCAATCCGTTTTTAGCTTGTTTTACTAATTCAGCATCAGTTACCGCTAAAGCAAAATCAGTAGCTACCGGTTTGCCTTTTTTATCTTGCGCTACTAGCTGCATGGTTACCTTATCGCGGCCATTATAGCCTTTTTTATCGGCAGTGAGAGTTACGTTTAAGTCGTCCTGATTATCGGCAAATAGCAAACGTTCAGCTATTGGCTCTCCGTTGGCGCGGGCTAAATTAAACCGGACAATACCCGTCGGGAATTTAGCTTTGGCTACCGTAAACCGGAAAGTTTTACCCGGTTGAATTTTAATGGCTTCGGAATATTGCAAAGCATCGCGGCTAATGCCGGTTATTACTAAAGATTCGGGTTGCGTTATTTTACCAGCTACCGAAACTTGCCAGTAAATACCTTCGGTCGTTTCGTCGACTCGCATCGTGTAGCCAGTTGGCTTTGCGGCTGGAAGCGCATATTCTGTGGTTTTTCCGTCTTTTGCAGTAATCTTTGCCACGTACTTTTGGCCGGCCAGTGGTTGAATTTCAACCGCTCCCATACCCAAATGCGCATCGGCAAAATCTACTACTTTCTGGCCTCTGTCGTCGTAAACGGAACCAGCAATGGCAACTCCGGTACCGTTAGCACCTATGGCTTTAAAAGCTACCCGGCTGCTCAGGCCTTCTACTAAATCGCCTCCTTCCGGGAAAAACTGAACCTCTAACTTTTTGGCAACTCCCGTGGCATTAGTAGTCGAGTTATTTGCGCCTAAAATTTGAATTTCTTTGTTAAAGAAATTCTCTTCGCCAAAATTACGCATCCATTGGGTATACGCGACCAAACGGTAATTTCCGGCGGGAAGCCCGGTAGATAATTGAATATCGCCAGCGGTTTTACCTCTTTCGGCTTTTAAAGTAAGTTGTTCTACCGGTTTGTTATCGGCATTTAGTAAATCCACGTACAACACGTTGCTTTTAGCAGAAGGGTGTAAACTGGCCGCATCCAATACAAAGCCTTTCAGCCAGATTGTTTGGCCCGGAGCATAGTACGGTTTGTCTAAAGTTACATACACTTTCTCGGCGGCATATTGGGTCCGGAAGGTATCTAAATTTGATTTTAATTTTTGCACCCAATCCGCCGGCGGACTGACAAAACCCAGCATTACCAGAAGTAAAGCCGGCAAAAAATATTTTACATTTCTAAGTTTTCTATTATTCATATAATCCTATATTAATCTACTCTGTAGGCTTATTTTTCTTTATTATCTTAACAATTAAACGCGCCTTATCATTCCCCGGTACAATTTTTACCAAGTTTATTTTTAGTATTTATTCAATTATTTTATTCTGCCTGCCCAGACAAAAAGAGCAGGTAAACTCCGGCTAAATGCTTAATTCCTGAAGGCTAAAAGAAAGAAAGTAACTGAACCAAATAATTGAAACGATTTTGTCCTTCCCCATGATTTTTTGGCTACTTAGTAAAATAGTTTCTTTCAAAAGGCAAGGTTGGAAACGCGGATTTACTTTATTATAATTTCTTCCTTTTATTAAGTTCAGGGAAGGAAAAAAGTAAATTTTGCTTCGCCCAACTCAGGGATCTGCATCAGAATGCTGATTTTTTTAACCTAAAGGCTGGGTTTGTTCGTACAACGTATTCCCCGGCTCAGGCGCCGGAGTAATGCGTATTTTTTAACAAATCATAAAACAGAAAGCTATGTCAGATAAAGTAAATAACCAGGAAGGAAATAGCCAGGCCAAACACGACAGTACTGGTAAAGGAGTAGGTGTAAGCGGCCAGCAACCCGGCCAGCACGAAGGACCAGTAGCCGGAGGTGCCGATAATACCCGCGGTGAAAATAAACCCAGCCACGAAGGCCACAGCGCCGGCGCTAAAAAAGGCAAGGATACACCGGAACATAATAGTCCGCAAGGTTCACACGCCAATCCTTCGGATACCCGCGGTTCCGACAGCACCGATAAAGAATTCCGGAATAACCAACCCAATGCTAGTACTTTAAAAGGATATAAAAACAACGAAGGCTCATCTGGCAGCGAACAAAGCGACCAGGATTAAGCTTAGGTAGTACTTGTAAGTAAACAGTTTATTAAGCCTTAAAAGACCCGGAAAATTCCGGGTCTTTGGCTTTCCGGAAAGTTTGAAGAAGAACAAAAACTTACCAAATCGCTCTATTTAGGTCATAACTTTAGCCTTAGAACTAAATTCTCTAAAAAGAAGGAAAATAAATAAATTATGGTAGCCATTATAACAGGAGCATTTAGCGGTATCGGACGAGCAACGGCCCTGGAGGTTGCCCGAAACGGAGTAATGATTCGTAAAAACATTATGACAACGAAAATTCCGATTCTTACCAAGGCAATTTGTATGAACCCAGAACCCACAATAACCAGATAAGCGGCAGTTGGCTGCCTAAAAACAGAAGACCAAAAAAGAAAAAAGCTACTCCTTTAATACTATTACGGGTTTTACCACTTTGTTTCTAGTCGGAGCCATTCTGGGTACCGCCTGGATTAACTCCCGAATGGTTGTACCCGAACCTTACGCTTAGCATCATTTCAATACCAATTACTAAAATCCCCGCGGCAATGAATCGAACGTCGTGGGGATTTTTCTTCGTGCTATTGTTTATTTTGGCTATAAGGATTTGTTGCTCCGTTTAACTTTTTGCAATAACTATAACCAGCGCTTCTGAAAGTGGTAATTAGTAATTTTTAACAAATAGAAAGGCAACTACCTACTGCTTATATTTACCCAAGGGAATAAACTACCGGGGCAAGTTGCCTTACACAAATAATTTACCTTTATCTGCATGCCGCATCACCATTTTATTCTGCATAAACCTTATGGCTATTTAAGTCAGTTTGTAGGAGAAGCCCAAAAGAAAAAACGCCTCGGCGAGTTGTATCCTTTTCCGGTTGGTACAATGGCTATTGGTCGTTTAGATGAGGACAGCGAAGGCTTACTCTTACTTACTACTGATGGGAAAGTAAGTACCTTTTTTACTAGCAGTAAAATGGAAAAAGAATATTATGCCCAGGTAGATGGCCTGATTACACCCCAAGCCATTGAAAAACTACAACAAGGTGTAGAAATTGGTATCCGGAATGCCAAGTATCAAACCAAACCCTGCCAAGCCCGAAAGTTAGATCCTAGTCCCAATTTTAGCGAACGCTCCCGCAAAGTACGCGACGACCGGCATGGTCCTACCAGTTGGGTATCCATTACCCTCACCGAAGGCAAAAACCGCCAGGTCCGGAAAATGACGGCTGCTGTTGGTTTTCCTACCTTAAGGCTTATCCGGGTTCGGATTGGAAATATTAATTTAGATGATTTAGCTGTAGGAGAAGTGAAAGATCTAACGGATTTAGTAAATAATTTGCTTCCTGAAAGCATTCAGGTGTCTTAAAAGAAAGTCTTTTTTGAAGTTTTGATTTATAAAGACTACTAATGACTGGTTGTTTATTCGTAAAGTCTTTTCAAGTCTCTACAAAAGGAACCCTTTAGCCTAATGTCAGTCCTTTAAGTAAGCCCAGAAAAATTATAAAAAGAATTTGACTTGAAGACAACTTTCGTTTTTAACTTACAACTAAATTGTTCGTTTGCAGGAATACAATCAGGGTGAAAATATGCATGTAATTTACTTTTTTCAAAAATCAAGTGTAATAATAAAAACATTTTTAATAACCGCTTTTTTGTTATTAGCCAGTTCAGATAAGCTTTTTGCCCAGGAAGTTCCTTTTAAAAAAGGCATTAACCTTACTAATTGGTTTCAAGCCAATAATGTTCGGGAAATCCAGATAAATAAATATACCCGCAAAGATTTTGAGCAGATTAAAAGCTTGGGCATCGATGTGATCCGGCTGCCGATTAATTTGCATTACATGACCAACGGTGCCCCCGATTATACGGTAGATCCGCTCTTTTTTCAATTCTTAGACCTGCCGGTTCAATGGGCCGAAGAACTAAACCTGCACCTGATTTTAGATAATCATACCTTTGATCCGGTAGCCAATACACCACCCGATATTGAAAATACGCTGAAGAAAGTATGGCCGCAAGTAGCCCAGCATTATCAAAGCCGCTCTAATTTACTTTACTACGAAATCCTGAACGAGCCACACGGCATTAGTGCTACACAATGGAATACGATTCAACAAAATATAATTAACGCCATTCGGGCTGTAGATACTAAACATACGCTTATTGTGGGAGCGACTAATTTTAATAGTTACCAGAGTATGGCCGAAATGCCTATTTACGCTGATAAAAATTTGATTTACACCTTTCATTTTTACGATCCTTTCTTGTTTACGCATCAAGGCGCCAGTTGGATAGAACCATCGATGGTAGATTTAAAGCAAATGCCTTTTCCGTACCGTTCGAATGCCATGCCCGCTTTACCCGCTAATTTAAAAAACACCTGGCTAGAAAGTGCCTATAACAACTACTCCACGGAAGGTACCGAAGCCAAAGTAAAAGAACTGATTGATATTGCGGCCAATTTTAAAAACACCCACGGCGTACCCGTTTATTGCGGAGAATTTGGCGTGCTGGCAACCAACAGTCTGCCTGCTGACCGGGTAAATTGGTACCAAACCGTACGGAGCTATTTAGAAGAAAAAAACATTGCCTGGACAACCTGGGATTACCACGGCAGTTTTGGTTTATTCGAGCCAGATGGGAATGATTTATTTGAACACAATTTAAATCTTCCGTTGTTAACCGCTCTTGGTTTTAATTTGCCCCCACAAACCAATTATGTTCTTAAACCCGATACCGCTGGCTTTTTAATTTACGACGATTTTCTGGGCAACGGCCTCACCAACGCAAGTTATGGCGCCGGCAATTTAAATTTTTATGTTCCTGATCAACCTAATAACGGACAATATTGCATTTCCTGGAAAGATGCTAAACAGTACAATAGCATAAGTTTAGATTTTAAACCCAATAAAGATTTATCGCAATTGCGGGACAAAGCCTACGCACTCGATTTTTTCGTGCGGGGTACCGGGCCCGGAGTCAAATTTGATATTCGTTTTATTGACTCCAAAACTACTGAGCCCGATGACCACCCCTGGCGAGCCACTGTAACGATTGATGATCAAAAAATAGATTTTAACGGAAGCTGGCAGCATATCCACATTCCGCTAACCGATTTTATAGAGCAAGGCGCCTGGGACAATAACCAATGGTATAATCCGGAAGGAAAATTTGATTGGCAACAGATCGACCGCTTGGAAATTACCAGTGAACACGGCGCCTTTAACAACAACCAACTCTGGTTCGATAACCTTTACCTCACCGACCAGGATACGGCAAAAGTGCGGCAATCGGGAACTATAACAGGAAGTAAAAAAAATTTAAATACCCTAGCGGTACGCGTTTACCCCAACCCGGCGAGTAATTATTTATTACTGGAAACTGGAACACCGGCTTCCTTCAACTACGAAGTAATCGATCATTTGGGGCGGGTTCTTTTAAAAAGTATTTTTCGCCAACGAACTCAGGTAAATCTTGCCTCTTTGCCAATTGGGGTGTATTTAATAAAAATTTCGCAAGCAGGTAGCCGGTATACCGTCCGAAGAATTGTTAAAAACGAGTAAACTTTAAAACAAGTAAGACTCTAGCTTTATTACGCTAACAATTTTTGCACTAGTTGCTGTACTTCCGGTTTGTCGTAGTCGCTTTCCTGCTTAATGTGTTTCATGAGCTTTTTCATGATTTTATCTTGATGCTGGCCGGTTTCGAGTGCCACCGAATACGGTAGATGCGTGTAGGTAACCATGGTGTAAAGCGGTAACCATTTATCGGGAAATTGGGCGTTTATTTTTCCTTCTATTTTCTTCCGCAGCAGAAAACGAGGATTGGCCACTAAATCGCGCATTTCGATAAAATTCTGAACCGCTAACTCAGCCATAGCATCGGTATTGGGCTTGCGTAGTTCCTGAAACATCCGGAATATAGTTTGCCAGTCGTCAGGGTGTTCGTCTATCAATTGATTTAAAACTGTGCAATCTTCGAAGCCGGCGTTCATGCCTTGCCCATAAAAAGGCACTATAGCGTGGGCGGCATCCCCCAGTAGCACTGCTTTGTCTCCCAGCGACCACGGAAAACATTTAATTGTTACCAGCGAACCTGTCGGGTTTTCAAAAAAATCAGCAACTAAATCGGGCATGAGCGGTAAAGCATCCGGGAAAATCTTACCGAAAAAATCTTTTAAATCTGCCTCTGTTTGCAAGCTGTTAAAGGATACATCGCCTTCGTAAGGAAAAAACAAAGTACCCGTAAAAGAGCCATCTAAATTAGGCAGGGCAATCATCATGTAAGAACCCCGCGGCCAGATGTGTAAAGCGTTTTTTTCTAAAGCCCATTCGCCATTTGGACCGGGTGCAATGCGCAGCTCTTTGTAGCCGTACTCGAGGTAGCTTTGCGAATATTCGTAGCGTTCTGTTTTTTGCAACGCATAACGTACCATGGAGTAAGCTCCGTCGGCGCCGAACAAACGTTGGGTTTTGATTGTATGCTTTTCTTGGTTTTGGGTATCCAGCATTTCCAGTTCACCGGCAACTAAATCTGCTTGCAGACATTGCTGGTTAAAATGCAGATTAATGTTAGGGTTCTGATCTACTAAATCCATCAGGGTTACATTTAAGCCACCTCGCGACACAGAATAAATGGCCTGGTTGTCTTTTCCGTAAGGCTGATAAGAAAGCTGCCCCTGTAAATCGTGCATCATGCGGCCATACATTGGAATAGCTACTTTCCGGATTTCGTCGGCAATCCCTACGCCTTCTAAAGCTTTCCAACCGCGGTCGCTTAAAGCCAGATTAATAGAACGGCCGTATTCCCTGTAATTTTGCCGCAGGTCGTTGCGCCGTTCGTAAATATCTACTTTATAATTATGTTTAGCCAGATACAATGACAAAAGAGAGCCGACGAGGCCGGCTCCCATAATAGTTACTCCATTATTACTATTATCGTCTGTCATCATAGGGTTAGTAGCGGCACATAGTTATACCATGGAATGCGAAGGTAGTAAACTTTATCAAAGTAGCAGGTTGTACGTCTTAGGTTGTTCGTTTATGCCAATAGTGCATGCATTTAATTATAATAGAAAACTGATAAATGTAAAACCTACAACCTGAAATCTTTCTAATAATAATTAAAGTGTAAGCCGAATTTTTCTTCTTCCATTACACCTTTCCATTGCTTGATAAGCTCTTTGTAGGCTTCTCCTACCGGGCGAATTTGACGGTTCATGTCGTATAACCCCAGTGCATTTACCCGGCCATCATCAAAGCGCAACGCCGAATCCCAGTCTACCTGGTCGATGAGACTGTACCAGGTAAAGCCCATTAACGGAATACCATCGCGGCGCAAGCGCTTGGCGTTGGCCCATTCTTTCCGCAGCCAGTTTACCGAATTGGGCTCAATCATGTTAGTCTCGGTGTGCATTACCGGTAGCCGGTACCGTCGGTAATACTGGGTTGTGATAACGTAATAACCAAAAATTTCGCCGGAGGCACTGGTGCTGCCGTTAGGGTGTACCATGTGCTCGTTGGTAAAATAATAATCGTTACCCATAATACAGTGGGCTTTTACCTGATTCTGCAAAAACCAATGGTATTCCTCGCGGGTCATGCCGTTATCAAGCAAGTATTCGTACATCACCGCCCGGATTGGATAACCGTACGTTAAATCCAGCGACAAAAACCGCTTCTGATTTAAGAAATTAGCAAGTGACGTACAACTCGGGTCTTCGGCGTGAAAATACTCCGACGATTCGCTTTGAATAAACACCGCATCGGGGCGTACTTTCAGAATTTCATGCATGGCCATAACGTTGGCTTTGCAGATGTTTTTAAGGGCAGTTACAAAAGCTTTATCGCTGCTCAAACATTCGTTCCACCAGCCGTACTGGGCCGAAAAAGTAGCAGCAATAAATATTTCGTTAACGGGTGTATAATACTGCAAATTTGGAAATCGCTCAGCAAAGGCCCGCGCGTACTCAGCAAAATAATGCGGGAAATCCGGATTTTGAAAATTACCTAACCAATCGGGCACCCCAAAGTGGCACAAATCTACCAAAGGAATAATACCCATTTCCTCCATTTTGCGGAAGGTAACGTCAGTAAAATCCCAATGATATTGCCCGGGGCCTACGTGCGTGGAGAACAATGGCGGCCCGTAGCGCAGGTAATCAATACCCGTTTCTTTAACTAGTCTGAAATCTTCTTCCCAATAATCATAATGGAAAGATTTTTCCATTTCGTCCACACGTTTTACTTTGCCATCTGGTAAAATAATATTCGGATAGGAGTTCTCTATCCCGGTAGCAAACATGAATTGATTCATTGCGGTTGTTGATAAAGTAATTCAAATATATTTTTAAACAATAACGCAAGTACCGGTCGGTAGCATTAGTAAATTCTCCCTTACTACATTTTCCGGTAATATGTTTAAATTTTGTAGTGTTAAACCAGGTGAGTGGGGTAAACGTTTCTAATTCTACAAAGATTACAATTTATAATTCCTAAATTCTAACCTTTATTTATTTAAAAGCTAACAGTAGCTTAACCCATCTTATCTATGCACCCACAATTCTAACGTGCCGTTATTTAATAATATCTAACCGTAAAATAAAGTAAACTTGGGTAACTCCATTTGCTTGTTTGCAGTACCAACGAAAGTAAATGTATACCTTTATTTACTAAATGGAGAATTTTACCGGTTAACGGCTGTTCCCGTTCTTTCTAAATAACTGCTTTACTAAATTTATTTGTATGACGTACGAGAATTCTTTGACTTTTGCCCGGACTTGCGACCAAAACGACACCCTACATTCTTTTCGCGATCGGTTTTATATTCCGCAGGTAAACGGCAAAGATTCAATTTATTTGTGCGGAAACTCTTTAGGCTTACAACCAAAAACGGTGCGGGCAGCTCTGGAACAGGAATTGCTCGATTGGCAAAATTTAGGCGTTGAAGGACATTTTCACGGCAAAAACCCCTGGTTTAAATACCACGAATTATTCAGTGAAAAAGAATCCCGCATTGTGGGGGCGCAACCCGGCGAAGTTGTAGTAATGAACAACCTCACAACTAACCTGCATTTGATGCTCGTATCTTTTTACCAGCCAACTCCCCAACGTTACCGCATTATTACAGAATCCGGCGCCTTTCCATCGGATCAATATGCCTTGGAAACCCAGGTTAAATTTCACGGTTATTCCCCGGAAGATGTAATTATTGAATTAAAGCCGCGAGCGGGCGAGTGCAATTTGCGCACCTCTGACATAGAAGCTGTTATTGCAGACAATGCCGGTTCATTAGCGCTGGTATTATTAGGCGGAATTAACTATTACACTGGTCAGGTGTTTGACTTAGCAGCCATCACCAAAGCCGGTCACACGGTCGGGGCTTTGGTAGGCTTTGATTTAGCGCATGCCGCCGGTAATGTAATACTACAATTGCACGACTGGGACGTTGATTTTGCGGTATGGTGCACGTATAAATATTTAAATTCAGGGCCAGGTGGCGTAGGAGCCGCTTTCGTCCACGAAAAGCACGCTAGTAATCCGGACTTGCCACGTTTTGCCGGCTGGTGGGGCCACAGTCAGGAAGAGCGTTTTCAGATGAAGAAAGGTTTTATACCCATGATTGGTGCAGCCGGTTGGCAACTTAGTAATGGCGCCATTTTAACGATGGCAGCCCATAAGGCAGCTCTAGATATTTTCGATGAGGCCGGTATGCCAGCTTTACGCCGCAAAAGCGAACAACTTACCAGTTATTTAGAATTTTTAATACAGGAGTTACGTATTCCGGAAAACATCCTGCAAATTATTACTCCATCCGAGTCAGCAGCACGGGGATGCCAGTTATCCTTATTAATTCATCAAAACGGGCGAGCACTGTTCGAGAAATTAACAGCTGCCGGCGTAATCCTGGATTGGCGCGAACCTAACGTTATCCGGGTAGCCCCGGTACCGCTGTATAACACTTTCGAAGATGTTTATTGCTTTGCCAAAATATTCCGAAAAAGTTGGGCAGAGTTGAATAGGTAATAGGTTTTTAAGTTGTAGGTTGTGCGTACTTCTCAAGGTGTTCAAAGCAGGTTTAATGACCAACCTGCTTTTTATTTTACTCCAGACAAAGCTGCTCGAGTGCGGTTTTGTTGCCGTAGAACACATTACAATCAACGCGTCCTTCTATTCCGGGAACTGCCCCACGGTCGGTGTGTTGCCAGAATTTTACCTGTTTGCGGCTGTAATCAGATAGTTTTAATTTGTCAACTTTATAATGCGCAATCCAGAACGGATATTCTTCAAAAAAGCCTTCTAAGTAATCTTTGTAAAAGTTATAATTGGTGTAGATAATAGGTTTAACGCTGTAGCGCCACTCTACCCAGTGCAACCAGGTGCTTATCCGTTCGCGCAGTTCTTCGTCGGTTGCGTAACCTATTTGCTCCACGTCCAGCACAGGGGGTAAATCGCCGGGAACCATCTCTACCATTGTTATAAAGTTGAGCGCTTGCAACCAGGCGGGTTGATTGGCCCGGTAAAAGTGGTAGGCTCCTCTAATTAAACCCGCCTGGCCGGTTCTATTCCAATGTTTCGGGAATAAGCGGTCGCGGCCATAAAAGCCTTCAGTTGCTTTGATAAATACGAAAGAGATTTGATTTCTCTTTACCTCCGGCCATTTCACGTGCGTTTGGTATCTTGATACATCTACCCCCCGCAATACCTGACCAGTTGGCCAATTTACCGGCTCACCGGGTAAGCCGTAATAATATTTTTCTTCTTCTTTGGCCAAACGTTCCACCGATTTTATGCGCCAATACTTTAGCAGACCGGCTGGTGGGTATTTAAATACTACGAATGCAATAGCAAGTAGTACCAGTAATCCTAGCCAGTAAAATGGTCGTCTTTTCTTAATTGGTTTCCTTGTAGTGGAACGTTCCCGAATTGAATATTTATTTGCCAACAGCTACCTGATTACTTATCTGAATTTAGCGCATTTAACCTAATTTCTATTTGCGAGTTGAAAAAAATCTAATTAAAGCTCCGCGGTAAACTCAAAAATTAAAAAAATTTCAAAATAATGCCTTAAAAAACTATATTAATGTTTGAATATTTTTTTTATCCAAAAAAATAATAGTATCTTAACACAACTTAACAAAAGCATTACTTTCTTTTAACCCGTTTTAATTATTCTTGCGAAATGGAACAACAGCTAACAAACATCATCCAAACTAATTGCGGCAAACGCTTTGATTTATCGCGGGCTTTTCCATTCGCCCGTAATTTAAATGCTCCTTACGGCGCCCATAATTTTGCGGTATACAAAGCTAATCAATGTTTTTATATTAAAGGTTACAACACCGGCACCTCCGATAAAGTACTGGATACTTTTATACTAATTTCGGAAAACGAGGCCATGCAGTATTTAAACAATAAAGGAATTAGCTAAAGAAAAGAAATCAAAATACTAACCGCTAAAAGTGGTTAAATCTAAAAAATCAAACGTGAGTAGTTCTTTTAAAGCCAGTAATTTGAGGATTACTCTTTGATTTTTTGTACCGGTAAAATTCTGGTTATTATTTTTTCGTCGAATAAAATTTGGCAATAAGAACTATACACTGGCAAAAATAACTGATTCGTCATTAAATTATAGTCTGTACTTAGGATAAAGTATGAGAGAATTGTAATCATACAGGTTCGAAATTCTTTTACAAAAAAATAGTCTCTGGCTTACTCAACCAGAGACTATTTTTTTAGTAAAATACGGGAACATCCACTTCTATACACTATACCAACACCATGACGGATATTATTCAAACACTTAAAGCCGCTATCTCTGGTTTAGCAGCACAACCAGACGAAGCGCCACCTTTTGAAGTATTTTACCACGTAAATCCAACTGCTCCGGAGAACAATCTAAAGATAACGGAACTACTCACCTGGACAGGCAACAACCCTCAAGCCCTAGTAGAACAACAGGAACTATCTGATTTTATTATTAAACTTTCCATCTTAGCGCCATTTAAAAATAACCTGCCTCTGTTAACGAAGTTGAAAAGCATCCTTCAGCAAACACTAGACAATATTCAGGTGTATACCATTCATCAAGTAAACGCAGAAACGTACCTTATTGGGCAAGATGAAGAAGGTAACTTTGCCGGTTTAAAAACTACTCTCGCCACCACTTGATGCGATCCGGTAATGCTACATTGCTTTTATAAAATAAAAATTTACTTTTTAGATTAATTAGGTAGTTCATCTGGGTAGATAAATAACAAGCGGCTAAAATAAACAAGCCGCTTGTTATTTATCTACCCATTACATTCGTTTACTTCTCTTTAACTTATTTACTAAAATAGATTCTGTTACACCAAGCCAGCCTGGTTACTTCCTCGAAATGCTAAAGAAAAAATAGAACCGCCAACTATAGCCTGGAACGGGGCCCAAGTAAAAGCCGTTAATTTTTTAGCCTTTTTACTTGAAAACAATCCTATTTACATTAACCCTTCAGTTTTGGTACAATTCCTACCTTACTTGGTTTTAAAAAGCTTTCAGTTTTACTTAATAAACTTAATTTATCTGAATTAGTGCGTATTTCTTTGCCTGAAATACGGAAAAGAAGCGCTTTACCCTAACTCTTGCTAATTGTATTCCGTTGATAGAAATACTCCAAAAATTTAAAAACAAGATTAATAGTTTATTAGTAAAATCCAGCATCTTATTTAGTAAAAAAAATGAAAAAGGCACAAGTAAATATATGGTTGTTCTTTATGCTGCTAGGCTCTGCCTTTGCCGTTGTAAGCTGCGATACAAATGATTTAGATGAAAATAACCAACGCCTGACAGAAACGGACTTTGTGGTAAAAGCGGCCAATAGCGATTTATTTGAGATTCAAACCGGGCGGCTGGCCTCTATTAAGAGCAACCTAACCGAAGTACGGGAATTAGGACAATATCTGGTAATGGAGCATACAAACTCCAGCACGCAACTTAAAAATTTAGCCGAGTTAAAGAAAATTACTATACCCGATTCGTTGAGTGAAGATAAACGCGTACACCGGATCCGCCTGGCCAGTCAAACAGGTGCTGCCTTCGATAAAGATTTTGTGAACACCCAAATAATAGCCCACGACGAAGCTATAAGTTTGTACGAGCAAGCTTCCCGCGAATTGCAGGACCCTGACCTTAAAAATTTCGCTGCCAAAACTTTGGACGCACTCCATACGCATCGCGAACAAGTAGTAATGATAAAATCTAAAACCGATGCGCTTTAATTTTTAAATACTTCCTCAATTATTTTAGTACATAAAAAATCCTGTTTCAAGTCCTGGAACAGGATTTTTTATGTAAATCGTTTTCCAACTATATTGTACTTTCTGCTATATTTTTCGTATTTTTTACTCATTAAAATTTGAAGTTGTTGGGTTCGTTTTGCTACAAAAGGAAACTAGCCTTTACTTTTCTGGAACCTTGTATTTTAATTTACTATTTTTTTGAACACTAGACTATGAAAAAGCTGCATGTAAATTGGCTGAGTGATGGTTTGATTGATTTTGAATACAAAAAATACTTATTACTTGATTATTTACAGGGAGTAAAAACTGAATTTGGGGCGCAACGTTTATATCCTGTTTTCTCGGAGCTAATTATGCACTACCAGAACCTGATGCAGATAAAAGAGCATAAAAAATTAGTATACGAACAATTCCCGGAGCGTATTAGTCGGGCTGATTTTGAGAAACTGGAATTAGTTTACCAAAAAATAGTAGACGACGACGAAACCATGAAAGAGCTGGAAGATATTATTCAATTTGCGGCTCCGTTATTTAGTCATGCCGTAGATACCGGCAAAGAAATATACAACACAGTAGAACGCCATCTGGACATAACTCCGGTAGGTATTACGCCAATCTATTTTAACGAGGGTTATTTATTTTTAGAAGAATTCTGGAGCCAGGAAACCAAAATTTATTTTTATAAAATAACTATCTTTAAGAATACGTACGAACAATACCGGGGCATCCACACCCAACACCTGGATACGGTTCGACGCGGCCTGGCTCTTACCCACGAGAGTTTGAAACTGCAGTTAGCCCGCGAAAACCGGAATTTTCCTAATCCAGCTACTTTTGCCGTGGTGGCCCGTGCACGGTTTCCGTTTGAGCATTCTATTTTGCCTATTGCTAAACGCTCGCTCGTAAAATACCTGAGTTCGTTAGGTGGGCTTCCGGTGAACGACTAATAGCTTGAAAAAGCTACTTTTTATTCCTTAGTTTTACATTTAACTAACTTACTAATATGACTCCTTACCTGCTTCCTGCTGCAACGTACATTGCTCAGGTAACTTTGCGCACCCAACAGTTACCGGTACTTACCAGTTTTTACGAGCAGGTTATGGGGTTGCAGGTTATTGAACAAGAGTCTAATAAGATTCATTTATCAGCCAATGGTCAACATCCGGCTTTGCTGGTACTGGAACAAGACGATACGGCACCCCGTCAAAATCCGCAACAGCCAGGTTTATTTCACGTGGCTTACTTGGTATCGAGCCGCCTAGAGCTGGCTCGATGGTGGCAGCATTTTTCGCAAACTGGTTGGCCGGTGCAAGGTTTCGGCGATCATCGGGTAAGTGAAGCCATTTACCTCGCCGACCCCGATGGCAATGGCATCGAAATTTACGCCGATCGGCCGCGGTCAACCTGGCCTATCCAAAACGGGCAAGTACAAATGACCACGGAGCCAGTAGATATAGAAGGTTTGTTACGGGAAATACCTGTACCGGATAAACCCTGGTCGGGTATAGCGGCAGAAACGGGTATTGGTCACATTCATTTGCAGGTGAGTAATTTAAATCAGGCGCGGCAATTTTACCACCAATTATTAGGATTTGCTATCATGCAGGAGTCGTACCCGGGAGCTTTATTTGTAGCGGCTGGCGGCTATCACCACCATATTGGTTTAAATACCTGGCGTAGCCGCAATGCCGCTTCCCGCAACCCGGCAGCTACTGGCTTAGCTTCTTTTGTTATAAAAGTACCCGATGCTTCGGTTCTTACCGAACTCACTACCCATATGCAGCAAGCTTCCTTTCACCCCCAACTAATAACAGAAAATAGCATTCAGGTGCAGGACAAAGATGGCATTACCCTAATTTTAACGGCCTGAAAATAATTAAGCAATATTTTTAAAGGAAATAACCAGTAAGCGGCAATTTCATTTTTGTTCTTTCAAGATATTTTCTAATTTCGTGCCACCAATTCACCTGCTTCCGTAGTTCAATGGATAGAATGTTGGTTTCCGGTACCAATGATAGGGGTTCGAATCCCTTCGGGAGCACTGAAAAACCTCTTAGCAATGAGCTAAGGGGCTTTTTTATTTTATTCGGATATATTTAGGACCCCAATTAGTTTATATTATACTCCTTTTAGACGTAATATTTAGGTATTGTCGAAATGACAACTCGTTAGTTAAAAGGATTAATCATTCTGTAAGAGCACATATTATCATAGAATTTCCGATATCACACTACTATAAATATATGGTAAGGATCAGTAAATTTATCATAAAACTGATTATTAGACTCATTTAGAGATTTATCCATTTAGAGATTTGTGGTTACCATTCCCCTTATCTTTTCACTCGACTTTTATCCAACCTTTAAAGCTTACCTAAAAATAAATGAAATATTTTTTTGAATACATAATATGTTTATGCATATTTAAGTTATGTATTCAAAAGATTTAGTGAAAGGCACCCTGCAACCTATTATTCTCAAACTATTGGAAGAAAATAGAAGAATGTACGGCTATGAAATTACCCAGAAAGTCAAAGAACTGACCCAGGGAAAGATAGAGATCACGGAAGGAGCTTTGTATCCCAGCCTGCACAAACTAGAGGCCGATGGAATATTGCAGACCGAGGAAGAATATATTGGCAAAAGATTGCGTAAATATTATTCCTTAACCCAGAAAGGTGATTCGGTTGTGGCTCATAAAGTAAAAGAACTCACTGACTTTATCGCCACCATGAATATCCTTTTAAAACCTAAAACAACCGGGCAATGAAATTAACGAAAGACCAAATACTATTCATTGAACAAGACATTCGGGAAAGAGGAATAACTATGGAAAAACTAGCGGACAGTTTGCTCGACCATATCTGCTGTTCCATTGAGAGTGGCCCGGAAAGTGACTTTGCCACCGCCTATGCCCACTCCTTAACCTCCTTTGGAAAAGAAGGTATCCAGAAAATCCAACAGGAGATCAAGCTTCAGTTACTATTTAAAAAAGAAATAATGATGAAAAAGATGATGTATGTATTCGGATATATTGCCGCTTCTCTAGTCACTACCGGATTATTGTTCAAGTTGAACCACTGGCCTGGCGCCACCATCCTGCTGGTGCTGGGAATTGCCTTGCTGAACCTGGGGTTTTTACCACTGTACTTCTACGAACGCTACAAAATGGCCACCAGCTAAGCGCCCTTAATTATTCTCCTCTTACCTTAATGGAGGCAAGAGTGAATCTCAGCCTGTTCGGGTAAACCTACTTTGTGCTTTAACTCTCTTCTCCATCTAAGCAAAATAGACTGGAAAGACTTTCTATTGTCTTTGATTTTAAAATACCAGTAAAGAATACACTGGACAAGAAGACCTTATTACACGTCATCGTTCCCGTTCTGCTTCTCTTTTTACCAGTCCAGTACTTATATTATACTCCCTAATATCATGAAGGCTAAGGCTATCCAAAGTGCACTTTCCCTAATTAAAATCCTTACAATGCTGCCAATAACTTGGATACTAAGTATTCCGGTCCTGGGACAGGAGCGCCAATACCGCGACCCCCTCCAACCAGAAAAGGGACATTGGCAAATTCAAACGAATCCTGCTGCAAATACGACAGTTATTCAATTTTTTGACGGTCAAAACCAGCAGATATACCAGGAAAAGATGACTGGCAAATACATTCGGTTGACGGATCGGAACATCGCCAAAATCAATCAGCTATTTGACCAGATTGCGAGTAAAACGATAGTCCTGGCCCAAGTGGAATCAGAACCGCTCAGTTCCCCTGCTTTCCGGAAACTGGCTTTTCAAAATAACAAAAAACAAAGCTGGCGGGAAAATGAAAGCAGTGCTTCCCCACTGAATGTAGCTGCCAGCTTAAAAGTACACGCCTTTCAGATTTATAATACGGATAAAGTGGAGTTGAATTTTCGGAACCCTGATCAGAAAAGAGTGATTATACAGGTATTCACCCAGGATAGGTACTCCATTTACAAGGAGATCACCAGGGAAATAGATTACAAGCGTAGTTTTGATTTTACAGCAATAGGATACGGGAAGTATAAATTAGTGGTTTCTCCGCTGAAAGGAAGGCCAAGATTTATGAAACAAATAGAAATAAAACCTGGTAGGCAGCTTCTTTAAAATAAGCAGGCGGATGCTCTATTAGCCGATTAAAAAAAGAATAAAAATAGGGAGGAGAGAAGCGTCAAAGATCCAGATTAAAAAAACGCAAAAATTAGCCCGCATAATTAGTAAGCCGGAATCAAGATTGATAAGGTAACTCATATTTTACTTTATCCGGTCCGTTCGGCCTATTATTAAGCTATTACAAGCATCTTATTTTATAATGATTTAATATCAGCCGCTACCCGCGACAAATCATGATTAAACTGATGCCCGCCACTTTCAATGGAACGCGCCGCCGCCTGCGGCAAAAGCTGCTGGTAGCGGGCTAGCTGCTCAAAGGGAACCACATCGTCATCCCGGCAATGGTAAAGAAAAGCGGTTATTTTATCTGGTAGTTTACCGGGAAAATCATCTGGTAGTTTTAAGCCCTGCACCCAATTTTCATCTCCGCTCCAAAAAGGAGTGGCCAAAAGAAAAATCCCGGCAATGTTTTTAGGAGCTTGTTTTTCAGACAAGTATTTGAGGAGCATGGAAGCGCCCAGCGAGTGCGCCACCAGAATAATTTGGTTCGGTAAAAGCATTATTTCCTGATGGATTTGCTGTAGCCAACCAAAATCTGGTAACGCTTTATTGGAGGGCATCCGCGGATAGTGCACCTGGTAAGTTGCTCCCAATGCTGTTTGTAAAGACACTACTAACAGGGCATCTTCTTCATATCCTTCGTCCCCGCCACCTTGAATAAATAGTACCTGTTGCTTCATCTCGGAATAGTTTATTAAACTAAAAAGTTTCTAAAAAGATTTTTCAAATTGATTATGCACGGTACAAATCTCGGCAACAAAAATGAAATAATGGTGGGGTAGATGCGACAAGCTTCGGGGTAGAATGCGTAAAATGTAGTTCACCCGACGTTGATAAATAGTAATAGATTGAATATTTATTTGCATAAGCGGGCAGAAGGAAAGGTAATAGCTTACTCTGTTTCTTATAAATGTACCAGAATAGGCGTTTAGAATAGTTCCGCTCCAAAGACTGGAAAAGCAGTTTTTTAAAATTAAGGTAATATGTTAAATTTGGGCTATATTATGGTTTTGTACAATTAAGAAGCAGAAACAGTTAGGCCTTTTTTCGTTGCTGGATTATTACCAGAGTAGTGCCCACCTCCGAGAATTATTCCTGCTATATTCTCCTGAATTCTAGCCTTCCAGATATTTATACCTTGTTGCAGGAAGGTTTTTATTACTATAACGTCCCTTTTTCAATTTCTTCCAAATAAATAAAATCGGGTGATTGCACGCCTGCGTCTATTCTTATTTGCACCAATTTTGGTGATTCAAAAAATTGTTTGGCATTATCCAAAGAATTCCACTCTGAAAAGTGTACAATTTTTTCTGCATTATTATCATATTTCAAAACCTGATAAGAAATTTCACCTGCCTCTTTTCTGATAACAGAGGCGTCATCAAATATTTTTTTCCATTCTTGATAGTTTTTTACTTCGTGGATGATTAATACGTATTTCATTTTTACTAATTCTAAGTTAACAATTAATTCTAGTTAGATATACCAATAAGTATTTAGTAAAATAAGCCTAATACATCAATTCTCAACTATTAAGATTTATTTGGTAGATGTGTACTTACACTTTCAGGAAACGTTCTTGGCTTTGCGATGGCTTAGCTGCCGTGAAGCCAAGAACGTTGCCTGATGATTTTTCATTTTCCACCTTTTTAATCTAGCTGCTTTTGGGCTAATCAGATTTGTTTATTTGAATCCTCAAATGGAACAATGTATGCTTTTATTTTAGAGCCCATAGGGTTATACAATTCTGCCCTATATTTTTCTGGAGTTAAATCCTTTATTACTATAATTTCTAATAAGGAAAGAAATTCCACTCCTAAGAACTAGTCCGTATAATACGATTATGGCTATAAATCTTGAATTTTTATCCGGTTATAGTCAATTAAAATTTTCATTGAAATGGATAGTTAGTTTAAAAACTATATTATAATAATTTAAATAATAAGACTTATCCATTTAAATTATTATAAATTTATGTCCACAAGAAGCATATTAAATAATAATTTTCTATTTGCTTCGTTTTTATTTTAAGTGCTTCGGTTTAAAAACTATATCGCCTTTTTTCTCTTGCTGTTGTTTGTGCGGGTATTAGCTCCGGAAACAACCGTATTGGCGTTTCATTCGCACGAGCATACCGAAGATTCGCAGGGGCTTGGCTGTAAATTTGAAAAAAAACACCAACACTGCCATATTCATGATCTTTTTAATGCCCCTTTTGCGCCAGCGCAAACCATTGCTATAAAAGTAATAACTCCTACTTTTACTGATGCTTACGCCACTAATTGTTCCTTCGTCTGGAAATATGCTTTTCCCAATAATTGCGACTTACGTGGTCCTCCTATAGTTTAGGATACTTTTTATATCTACAGCAACTTTTTGTAAGGTAGCATTATTTGATTTGTTAGGCAGTTGCTTATCTAAGAAAGAGGATATTTATATCCGGAAACCTTTGTTTACTACTGCATTGATTTACTTATAATGTTTTTCCTGAATAACTTATACCCAACAGTACTAAGGAATTTAACAATAAAGCCACTGCTAAAAAACCAATATAGGATTTTATAACTGATACGCATAATGGCAATTGTCTTTCTTTATTCTCTGTTCCTGAAGACTTTTATAGATAAGCCGGAAGTATCCGGCAAATAAGTAGCACCTGGTTTTTTCTAACTTGTCCTGTTATCATTTTTGTTGGAATAAGATCTTGAAAACTTTTGCTTTTATCTATATAAATTTTTAGAAATTAATCCTTTTCCAAGTAAGTGCAGCCTAAATTAAGGTTAGCACGCCAGCTTTTAAATTAATAACTGTTTTAACAGTAATATAAATATTTGAAGCTTAACCACCATATAAACTATGCTCTTATGGATTCTATATATTTAACAGAAGAAGATTATCGGCAATTAATTAAACTGACTCAGGTGAAAAAGCACCAACAGGATTTTTCACCCTCTATTAATCGGTTAAAACAAGAATTAAAGCGTGCGCTGGTTCAGCCAGTTGAAACCATTCCACCAGAAATTGTAACGATGAACTCGCGGGTGCGGGTAATAGAGCTAAAAAGTAGCAGTGAAATGACAATAACCATTGTTTATCCGGAGCAGGCTGATTTTAATGCTGGTAAAATATCAATTCTTTCTCCCTTAGGTACGGCTATTTTAGGCCGTCGGGAAGGCGATGAAGTAATATGGACAGCACCCTATTGCAAATTTATTTACCGGATTGAAGAAGTACTGTATCAACCGGAAGCAGCTGGCTTGCTCACCTGAGTTGTTGGGCAACTTAAATAAATTATCGAAAAATATATTACTATTTTCTTAATAGACAGGGCCCGTTTACTCACAAAATTTTAGGCCAATAAGTTATACTCCTCTCCCTGCACTATAGTAAAACTCAGATGCAGTTAATAGGAATTCGTTTTCTATTGTTTGTTTTTGTTGAGCAAGGTGGCGGCAAAGCTGCCATCCTGTTTTCCCGTCGATCAAGCTTATCCCGGCATTTGGTTTTAAATAGAAAACCCAAAAGGCAATCCAACATACCTTACTTAAGGAACAATAGTGGTAAACAGGTAGACCGCAAAAATGACTAAAAGCACAATACCATGCAAAATATTAGTGCGTCCAGTAGAAAGCGATATAATAATAGTAAATAAGGAGAGAAATAAGAGTACCGTTGATTTCACGTCGATGCCCAAGGTAATAGTTAAGCCCGTAAATGCTGATAGAACCGCTACCGCCGGAATAGTTAGTCCAATGCTGGCTAAGGCTGAGCCAAGGGCTAAGTTAAGGCTCGTTTGCAAACGATTATTCTTGGCTGCCCGCCAAGCGGCCAAAGCTTCGGGCAATAATACTACCCCTGCTATTATAACACCCACCAAAGAATTAGGTGCCCCAATACTAACAACCCCTGCTTCGATAGTGGGAGCCAATGCTTTTGCGAGTAATACCACTGCACCTAAACAAGCTATTAGAAATGTAAAACTTATAGCAGCAACTTTATTAGTTGGAGGAGCCGCGTGAGCGTCTTCGTCACTGGCCGCATCCGGCGGCAAAAAGAAATCTCGGTGCCTGACGGTTTGCACAAGCACAAAAGTGCCGTACAGAATCAAAGAAACTATTGCAATGAATCCTTGTTGCAGGTAATTGAATACCGGACCAGCAATACTGGTAGTGTAATTAGGCAAAATTAAGGTTAGAGTTAAAATAGCCATTAACGTAACCAGCGCGGCACTTACCCCCTGCACGCCAAATACCTGTTCCTTAAACCGCGCTCCTCCTGATAACAGGCATAAACCAACAATTCCGGTCAGAATAATCATAACAGCAGCAAATACCGTGTCTCGGGCAAGAGCGGTAGTTTCGGGGCCACCTGCCAGCATTAAAGAAACAATTAGGGATACTTCGATAAAGGTAACCGCAATAGCAAGTACTAAGGTACCAAAAGGTTCACCTACCCGGTGCGCCACTACTTCTGCATGATACACGGCTGCTAATACGCCTCCCACTAAAGCTATAGCAAGAATTACAGTATAAATGGCTCCCCACTCAAGGGCTATTCCGGCATAAGCTAACCAGGCAAAAATAGGGGCTATAATAGCCCAGAGAGGCAGTGATCCTTTAATATTCATTCGAATAAATTCTTTTTTAGTTAAGGCTTGTTTCTTTCTATGAAAATTACCCTTTATATAACTCAACTTTTTAGTAAATACGTTACCAGTTTACTATCCTACAAGGTTTATTAACCTTCAGGTAAGGCCAGAAGGGGCAAAGTAGAATTATAAACCAGTTCTTTACTAATGCTGCTTTGAAAAAAAACTTCAAAAAAATCCTTTTTATGAATCGGCACTGCTAACACATTTACCTGATTATCCTGCACAAGTTTATGAATACTGGTAACAGTATCAGCTTCATTTACCTGAATGAGGTTAACATTTAAGAGTTCTTTAGTTAAATTTTGCAGAGTTTGTTCATTAGCCTCCCCATTTTGGTGGGAACTGTTGTTAATATTTAAGATGGAAACCTGGGCAGAAATAGAGTCGGTAAATCTGAAAAGTTGTTGCAGGAATATGGTTTCATCTGTTTCAAAATCGGACACGTAGGCAATGTGGTTAATGTTGGAATAGTGAGTAGTGGAAGGAATAACCAGCACGGGACAAACTGTTACTTTAATAAATTCGAATGTATTTGTACCAATCATTTTATCCAGAAAATTGGTGGCACCTTTAGTTCCCATTATTACTAAATCCACGTTGTTAGATAAAATGAATTGATTCAGGCCCACCTGAAAAGAACCATGCTTATATTGATCGATAACCGCCACTTCACAGTCTATATTTTTTTTCGACCGCAACTTATCGGCAATTTTATTTAATTTTAAATAATATGGTATATCTGTTTTCTCAGTAAGACTAACTAATTTGCCACTTCTAGCTGGTATAATTATAATATTTACCACGTGCACAATAATTAATTTACTATTCATTTGGCTTGCTAAAGAGGCAGCATAGTGGAGCGCATTCTGAGCATTTTTAGAAAAGTCAGTGGGGACCAGAAACGTTTTCATAGGATTTGGTTTTAGTAGGAATATTAATTTTTTCCGGAGGAAGAGTAGCTTTTATACGCGAATCATTTTTATACAATCATAAATTTTAATCCTTAATTTACTTTTATTGATAAACTATAGCGATAAAAATTGCACCGAGAACACAAAAGGTGCCGCATTCGGCTTAACTTCAAAGGCTTAACCTTAACCTGCTTGCATGATTAAATTGAGACAGGTTATTGTGTATCAACTGGTTTTACATTAACAGAAACTCTGCTGCTGTTAAACCGTTAAACATAGATTAAAATGGCGCTAAGAGGCATACTTAACCTGGTTTCCCTCATCCAACAGGTTTTCTCTCCTACCGCTTTAGTTTGTTTACCCACTCTTATTTCATTTGTAATAATAACCTTTAAAATTTAAAAGGATGGAAGTTAATTATTCGTTTTGGATTGGATATAATGTTTTTGTACTTCTGATGTTAGCTTTGGATTTGGGGGTTTTCAATCGCAAAGCGCACGTCGTGTCGGTTAAAGAAGCGTTAACCTGGTCCGGCGTTTGGATTTGCCTTTCCTTAATTTTTAATGGCCTTATTTATTATTGGTTTGGCGAGCATAAAGCAATTGAATTTTTAACCGGCTACGTGATAGAAAAGGCACTCAGTGTTGATAATATTTTCGTTTTTGTATTAGTATTTAATTATTTTCAAATACCCGCTATTTATCAACATAAGGTTTTATTTTGGGGCATTCTGGGTGCCCTGCTCATGCGCGTGATTTTTATTTTTGCCGGCGTAGCCTTAATCGAAAAATTTCATTGGACGATTTACCTTTTTGGTGTTTTTCTGGTGTATACCGGTTACAAAATGTTTACGGATAAGGATAAAAAAATGGAGCCGGAGAAAAACCCCATTATTAAATTTTCCCGAAGAATAATGCCGATCACCAATCAATTAGAAGGAGATAAGTTTTTTGTAACGCAACAAGGAAAGGTTTATGCAACTCCCCTATTCCTGGTTCTCATTCTGATTGAGGCAACCGACCTAATTTTTGCGGTGGATAGTATTCCTGCTATATTAGCCATTACCCAAGATCAGTTTATTGTTTATACGTCCAATGTTTTTGCCATTCTTGGCCTTCGTTCTCTTTATTTTGCTCTCGCCCATGTTATTCATCGTTTTATTTATCTTTCAACTGGCTTAGCCGTTATTTTAATATTTGTAGGTCTAAAGATGGTACTAATTGATGTCTTTAAGATTCCGACTTTTATTTCTTTAATCGTTATTGGATTTATTATTACTATTAGTATTGTATTTTCATTACTTAAAACCAAGGACACGAATGAGCCTATGGAAAGTAAATAACAATGAAGGCTTCGTTTAATAGTTTTTAAGCAGTAATCCTAAACTATATCAGGGGTTTGCTTATGGGATGCTCAACTTAGCGCATCAAGAAACGGTACTGTCCAATATTCTTGAGTGCTATACCTGTACCGCGCACTACGGCCCGTAGCGGATCATCTACTACGTGCGTGGGTAATTTTGTTTTAGAAGAAATTCTTTGAGCTAATCCCCGCAACAGAGCGCCTCCACCCGAAAGAAAAATACCTGACTGATGAATATCCGCCGAAAGCTCCGGGGGAGTAATTTCTAAAGTTGCAAGAATGGCATCTTCAATCTTAGCCAAAGACCTATCCAGGCAGTGCGCAATGCCTGAATAGGATACTTGAACTTGTTTAGGAAGACCAGATATCAGGTCACGGCCGCGAATGGCAAAATCAGCGGGTGGTTGCGACAATTCCGTTAAAGCAGCACCTACGGCTAATTTTATTTTTTCAGCCGTTGGTAACCCAATCAGTAAGTTGTGTTGTTGGCGCATGTAATCTACAATCTCCGCATCAAAATCATCGCCGGCTACCCGAATAGACTGGTCGCATACAATTCCGCTTAGAGCCAGCACCGCAATCTCGGTGGTACCGCCCCCGATATCTATAATCATGTGCCCCGTAGAACCTTGTACATCCAAACCAATACCTACCGCCGCCGCAATGGGTTCATGAATGAGATACACTTCTCTGGCACCTAAAATTTCTGCCGAATCGCGGATAGCTCTTTTTTCTACTTCGGTTATACCGCAGGGAACACAAATTACCATCCGGAAAGAAGGAAATAAAGGCTTTTTGCTTTTATTAATCAATTGCAGCATGCCTTTAAGCATGTGCTCGGCCGCATGAAAATCAGCTATTACGCCGTCTTTTAACGGGCGAACGATGCGAATATCCTCATGCACTTTGCCTTCCATTTGCATGGCTTTGCGGCCAATGGCCAGCACCTTGCCGGAACTGCGGTTAAAGGCCACAATAGATGGTTCATCTACTACAATTTTATCTTCGTGCAGGATCAAAAAGTTAGCGGTGCCTAAATCAATGGCAATTTCCTGCGTGAAATAATTAAAAATACCCATTAAGTGTGTTCCTGTAATACGCTGCTGTTAAATTATACTTCCCACCTCCCCGTAAAAGCGTTATAGGTCTAAGTCGCCACCGGCTTCGGGTTGGTAAATAAGTTCTTCTATTTTATAGGTAACCGTTCCTTGGGGTAGCAACCAATCTATTTCATCGCCTACTTTACAGCCCAGCACGGCGGTTCCTACCGGCGCTAGCACCGAAATTCTGCCTTTAGGTAAGTGTGCATCTTTGGGGTACACGATCTTTATCTCCATTTCTTCTGAATTTTTCAATTCTTTTATACGCACCCGCGAATTCATGGTAATAATGTCTTTTTGAATTTGCTCCGACGCAATTACTTTGGCTCTTTTTAATACAGTGCTCAAAGCTTTAATAATTTGCGGTCCGCGAGTAATATGAACCAGTTGCACCAAACTTTGCAACCGCAGATAATCCCGATCTGTTATATATATATTGTTCATGATTTTAAGTAGTTAATAAGTGATTTTCACGGGTCGTTTTGCTGGTGGAGTAGGCAAATATTCCTCATGATTGTTTTTTTTAATTTTTATAATTTTGGCTGCTACAAATGGTAATGCTAGAGATGAAAATCGCCCTGCGCTTCCGGCTGGTAAATAATTTCTTCTATTTTGTAAGTGGCCGGTCCCTGGGGCAGATGCCATTCAATTTTGTCGCCTACCTGGCAACCTAGTACTGCCGTACCCACTGGTGCTAGAACCGAAATTTTACGGTCAGATAAATTCGCTTCTTTGGGATACACAATGGTTACCACCATTTCGGCTTTGCTTTTGAGTTCTTTTAGCCGGACCGTTGAATTCATAGTAATAACATTTACCGGAATTTCTTCGGAAGCTACTATTTTGGCCCGTTTTAATTCTCGACACAAGACCTGGGTGGCCTGGTTGCCGTAAATATGGCTTTGGTGTTGTACCAGGTTATGCAGGCGTTGGTAATCTTTTTCGGTTAAATATATCGTGTTCATGACTTTAAGTATTTAGTTATTTATTTGATTTTATGCTATTACTGACAGCTTTCAAGTGAATAAAAATTCACTCTCCGGGGATGGGGTATTAAAATAAATTACCGGTTTGGCTCCGCCATTTAAGGAAGAAACAGCCACTACGGCAAACAAGAATATAAACGCATGGGCAAAAACCTGCCATCCGCTAATTTTGGTAGCCATAAGAATATTATTTATAAAAAGTGAAACAAAAAACCAGTACTAAACAAGGATACCGGAGCGAGCAATTTACTGCCACTCTTTTCTCAGGTTCATCCCGATGTACCGTATTGCCGGAAGCATCCGGCTTCCGGCTTAAAAAATAAAAGCCTTCGGAGAAGTATAAAAATGTAGGCAATAACCGTTCAGCACATCACTTAACGAAAGGTGATGCGAGGCTGCAACCAAGCCTAAATTAGGCTTTGGATAGGTAAACAAATATGGATGAGATGGCAGCACAGTTTAAAAATCAGATATTATCAAATTAAAGCATTTTTAAGCACAAAAGCAAAGTTTTTTAAAATTTTAGCAATAATAAAACCAGTTTTGCGGTGTATATCATTCAAAAACGAACGCGAAACTTTATTATTTTAAAAAATTAAAAATTCACCACCTTCACGTTTAATCTTACCAATAAAGCCTAATAGTTACAAGTTGAAACACTCAGAAATGAGTTTTCGACTTGTAACTATTTTACAATTTCAACTTTGCTTTTGCCCTTTCAACTTTGTTATTGCCAACCGCCTCCTAAGGACCGGTAAACATCTACTATAGATTGGAACATGGCCCGTTGATTGTTGTTCAATTCCAACTCAGCGGCTAATACGCTTTTTTGCGCCGTTATAATTTCCAGATAATTAGCGTAACCACCGGCAAAAAGGGCATTGGCCGAGTTTACGGCATTGTGTAGTTCCTGTACTTCCTGGTTTTTAATGGTCGATATTTTTTTGAAATTTTCGATAGCCGATAAGCCCGTAGCTACTTCCTGATAGCCGGTTAAAATTGCTTTCTGGTAATTGTAAAAAGCTTCTTTACTGGCCGCTGCCGAAAACTTATACCGCGATTTTAATTGGTTCTGATTTAAAAGCGGCATTGTTAATCCACCTATAACCCCGTAGGCCAGCGAAGCAGGCGTATTTAAAAGCAACGAAGCTTTAAAAGCATTTAGCCCAACGTGCGGCGAAATAGTTAGCGAAGGTAGAAAAGCGGCGCGGGCAGCACCCACATCAAACTTGGCAGCTACTAATTCCATTTCGGCTTGCTTTACATCCGGGCGCAACGCTAACAATTGCAAAGGAATGCCCGCCTGAATAGAAGCTGGTAATTGTTGTTCCTGAATAGGATTTCCGCGGGTAATGGGTTGCGGGTACCGGCCAAGCAACTGATTTAACAAGTTTTCGGCGGCTACAATTTGTTGTTGTTTTTCTACCTGCAGGCTGGTTGTATTCAGGAGCTGGGCTTTTGATTGTTGAACAGCCAGCTCAGTAGCCCGCCCCCCGGTTTTCTGGGCCTCCATTAACTCCACTGCTAATTGCTGTAGCTGGATATTATTCTGAATAATTTTTAATTCGCTATCCAGCGCTAACAGTTCATAATACAACTTAGCTACTTCAGCTACTAAAGCAGTTTGTACCAGTTGCCGACCCTTATCGGAGGCTAAAAATCGGGCGTAGGCCGCTTTGCGCGTTTTTCGCAGCTTTCCCCATAGGTCAATTTCCCAAAAACTCCGGAAACCTAAAAAGTAATCCGGTACTGCTTTTTGCGGTATGCGCTGCTTATCATCAATGTTCGGCGAAAAGTTGGTATCGTAATTACCTACGCCATCAATGGTGTAGTCCCCGAATTTAGTCGTTCCCGCCGAAGCAACACCTTGTATTCCGGGTAAAAAGGCTCCTTTCGCCAGCAATACGTTTGCTCGAACCATATCTACGCGTTGAATGGCCGCTAGTAAATCCGGATTGTTGTGCAGGGCCGTGTCAATCAAACTCACTAGGTTTGGGTCAGTAAAAAAGGTTCGCCAAGCAATCTGACCGATGCTGCTGGTATCGGTGGTGGAGCCAAAGGAATTAGGTAGCGCTTTGCCTTCAGGCAATTCTACAGGTTCCGTTAATTTACAAGCCCCTAAAAATGCCAGTAAAAAAAGGAATAAAGAGATTTTATATAATGACTTTCTAAAATACATGAATGCAAAAATTTTAAATTGAAAGAAACAGTATGGCAGATTCAGCACTTGTTAAAGTAGGTCGCGTTTAACCATAGAAACCCCGACGGAACCGACAGACTTTTACATCCGCCGGTTTGTTCCGTCCAGAATTTACTAGTAACCTTTAAAAGGCTGATTTAAGCTGTTTCGAGAGCTTTAGCTTGCTTGGCTTTTTTTATAAACTTTACTTTTTTGCCTTCCGATAATTTGGCGAAGAGTACGTACAAGCCCGGAATTAGAATAACCCCGAAAATAGTACCCACGAGCATACCACCAGCTGCCGTAGTTCCGATGGAACGGTTTCCCATAGCACCCGCGCCGTTGGCAATACACAACGGAATTAAACCCGCTATAAAAGCAAACGAAGTCATTAAGATTGGCCTTAAACGGGATACCGCACCTTCAACCGCAGCTTTTAAAATGGTTAAACCTTCTTTCCGGCGCTGAATAGCGAACTCCACAATTAAGATGGCGTTTTTACCCAACAAACCTATGAGCATTACCAGGGCCACTTGCGCGTAAATGTTATTCTGCAAGCCCATGATTTGTAAGAAAAGGAAAGCACCGAAAATACCAGTTGGTAAGGATAATATTACCGGCAGAGGTAACAAGAAACTTTCGTACTGCGCTGCCAGCAACAGATACACAAAAAGTAAACTGATGAGGAAGATGTAAACCGCCTGGTTGCCCGATAAGATTTCCTCGCGGGTCATGCCGGACCATTCAAAAGTATAGCCGCGGGGTAAGGTTTCTTTCGCTACCCGTTCAATTGCCTGAATAGCATCACCACTGCTGTAACCCGGAGCCGCTGTACCGTTAATCATGGCCGAGGTGTACATATTGTAGCGGGTAAGCTGCTCCGGTCCGTACACGCGCTCCAGGGTAATAAATGTAGAGAACGGCACCATCTCGCCTTGGTTATTCTTTACGAATAATTTTAAAACATCTTCCGGGGTAGAGCGGTAACTAGGCGGGGCCTGCACCATAACTTTGTACATCTGCCCGAACCGAATAAAGTTAGAAGCATAATAACTACCTAGTAAAGTTTGCAGCGTACTCATGGCATTATCAATGGTTACGCCTTTTTTAGCGGCCATGTCCTGGTCCACGTGAATCATGTATTGCGGGAAGTTCGGGTCGAAGTTAGTAAAGGAGCTGTTTATTTCGGGCGTTTTTTGCATCGCCTGAATAAACTTGTTCGTCACATCAGCAGTGCCTTGCAAGTCTTCACTCTTTTTCCGGTCTAACACGCGCAATTCAAAACCACTGGAGTTACCAAAACCTGGTACGGTAGGCGGCGGGAAAAACTCAATGCTGGCATCTTTTAAATTTTTGGTTTTTTCTTCCAGTACCGCAATAATATCATCCACGGATTCCTCCCGGTTTTCCCAGGCTTTTAAGTTAATCATACCCATGCCGTAAGAAGCACCAGCGGCATCGGTTAACAAGCTAAAACCAGCCAGCGTCGAAACTGATTCTACTGCCTTTATATCTGTAGTAGCTTCCTGAATTTTATCGAGCACGTATTCGGTACGCTCAACCGTGGCCCCGGCTGGGGTAGTCACGTTCACGTAAATCATACCCTGGTCTTCGGTCGGGATAAAACCAGTAGGCAACACTTTGGTTAAAGCCCAGGAACCCACGCAGAATACCAGGAACATACCAATCGTCACCATCCGGCGGCTCGCCAACTTGCGCACGTAACTTTTATAGGAACCTTCCATGGCATTATAGCCCCGGTTGAATTTATTAAAGAAGCGGTTAATGAAGTTGTTCTTTTTAGTGCCGTGGCTCGGCTTGAGCATAATGGCGCATAAAGCCGGTGTGAGCGTAAGCGCGTTTATCCCCGAAATTACAATAGCAATGGCCAGGGTTAACGAGAACTGACGGTAGAAAATACCTACTGGTCCCGACATAAAAGAAACCGGCACAAACACCGCCGACATTACCAAAGTAATGGCTACAATGGCACCGCTAATTTCACCCATTGCTTCCAAGGTAGCTTGTCGGGCTGGCATGTGTTTTTCGTGCATTTTAGCGTGCACGGCTTCCACCACCACAATGGCGTTATCTACCACAATACCAATGGCTAGTACCAAAGCAAATAAGGTAAGCAGGTTCACGGAGAACCCGAATAACTGCATGAAAAAGAACGTACCCACCAACGATACTGGTACTGCTAAAGCCGGAATAAGGGTAGAGCGAAAATCCTGAAGGAAAATAAAAACAATGATAAACACCAGGATAAAAGCTTCAATTAAAGTCCGGATAACTTCGCTCATGGAAGCATCTAAAAAGCGCGACACGTCATAAGCAATGTTATAAGTCATTTTGGGTGGGAATGAGCTTTCTTTTAGCTCGGCCATCCGGGTTTTTACGTTGGCAATAACTTCGCGGGCGTTAGAACCCGGCCGTTGCTTAATCATAATAGATGCCGAAGGGCGACCATCGGTTTTAGAAACCATACCGTAGCTTAAAGAACCAAATTCTACCTCGGCTATGTCTTTCAGGCGCAGTACTGAACCAGAACCATCATCGTTGGAGCGGATTACTATGTTTTCGTACTGCTTGGGTTCAAAAAATTTACCGGTGTACTTCAATACGTATTGCAGCATCTGGTGCGAATCGCCGGCGCTTTCTCCTGCTTTACCGGGTGCCGCTTCTACGTTTTGGGCCCGTATAGCGTTAATTACTTCGTCCGTAGAAACCTGGTAAGCCGCCAGCCTATCTGGTTTTAACCATACCCGCATGGAGTATTCCCGCGAACCCATAATCTCACAAAATCCTACGCCGTCAATCCGCTTTAATTCTTGTAATACGTTGATATCGGCAAAGTTATAAACAAACTGTTCGCCGGCACTCGGGTCTTCGCTCATCAGGTTTAAGTAAAGCAGCATGCTGTTTACTTCTTTTTCGGTGGTTACCCCAGCTTTAATTACTTCTTCGGGGAGTTCATCCAGAATGGTAGTTACTCGGTTCTGCACGTTAACGGCCGCTAAATCCGGGTCGGTGCCTACTTCAAAAAACACCTGAATTAAGGTAATGCCGTTGTTACTCGACACCGACGACATGTAAGTCATACCGGGAACGCCGTTGATGGCGCGCTCCAGGGGCGTTGCTACGGCTTTGGTACATACTTCCGCGTTGGCCCCGGTATATTTAGCCGTAACGGTAACCGAAGGCGGCACAATATCGGGGAACTGCGTAACGGGCAGGTTAAAGAGCGCCAAAGCGCCCAACATGGTTATAAATAGCGATATTACCAGTGACAGCACCGGTCGCTCTATAAATATCTTAAACATTTTGAGTTTACTTAAAAGGGTATCTATCCGCCGGAATAATTCCGGCGGTTGCTGCTATTTTCGACTTTGGTTGGTTTATAAACTCCGGTTTTGCGCCGATAGCAAACTATCCATCGGGATGTAAACCGGCTTAATGGCTAATCCATCGCGAAGTTCTTGCACGCCTTCATATACCACCTTGTCGCCCGGTTGCAGGCCAGATTCCACGATGTAGAAGTGCGATAGACGCGCCCTGGGTTTAAAATTTTTAATTTTTAAGGTATTGTTCTGGTCAACAACGTACACAAAATTCTGATCCTGAATTTCGAAGGCTGCTTTTTGCGGAATCAGGAGCGCTTCTTCTACCTCGTTGGTCAGGCGCACGCGGCCGGTCGAGCCATGTTTTAACAGTTGTTTCGGATTAGGAAATTTAGCCCGGAAAGCAATAGCCCCAGTATTGGCTTCAAAAACACCTTCCACGGTTTCTATTTTCCCTTTCTGCGGGTACGGCAGGCCATCGGCCAGCACCAAATCTACAACCTCGCTGCGGGTACTGGTGCCTTGCTGTTGCGCCTTAATGTAATTTAGATATTCTTTTTCCGAAACGTTAAAGTACACATACACCGAGCCTAAATCCGATAAGGTAGTAAGCAGGGCACCTTCATCTACTAAACTGCCTACTTTTAAGGGAATGCGGTCGATGATGCCTGTAAATGGGGCTTTGATGAAAGTGTACGAAAGTTTGGTGGCCGCATTAGCCTGGGCTGATTTGGCTTCTTCAATGCCAGCTTTGGCGGCATTAAGTTTAGCCTGAGCCACTTCCAGTTCTGATTTAGTAACTACGCGTTTATCTACCAGGGTTTTTACCCGGTCTACTTCGAGTTGAGCGCCTTTGGCGGCGGCAATGGCACTATTCAGGTTCGCTTTAGTCCGGGCAAGTTCGGCCTTGTATTCTTCGGAGCTGATCCGGAAAAGCGGTTGTCCTTTTTTTACTTGTTGCCCTTCGTCTACGTAAATATTATCCAGGAAGCCCTTTACCCGGCCCCGGATTTCGACGTGCCGCTGGGCCTGGATATCGGCTACATAATCGTGGTGCAGCACGGTATCTTTGGTAATGGCCTGCGTTACGGGCAAAGTAGGTACTTCCGGATTTTTCTTTTCTACTTCGCCCTGGGCGGTGCAACCACTCATGAATAATCCGAATACAAATAAATAAAACAGGTTTAATACTTTTTTTATAGTTAGCATGACTTTGTTAGGTTGAAAACCAGTGCCAAACGGATTGGCAGCAGCAAATACAAATAGGTTCACGGCCGGACATAGCTATGCCGGTCGCTAAAAAAATTAGAGAAATTAAAAAAAAGTGTTCCGGCAGACCGGAATTAAACCTGTTTAAAAGGGAGTTAAACGAAAGAGAAAGGTATAATAATCAGGCAGTAGCGAGGCACACCGGGCATAAATGCCAGCCGGTTTTTCGCTCGTAAAAACAGTAATAGAAATAAAGGCCAGCTTTACCTGTACTTTAGGTAAAAAGCGGCCTACATTCTTATAAATGTGGTTAAGTAAGAGATGAAAATTAGATTGTCCCAGGTCGCTGAATTCCTGCGATAATTCAATTATCTCGAATAGCAGATCCTGAAACAAATCAACCCGATGGCATTTAGTGGCATTCTTATTTGCTTGCGTCTCCTGCTTAAAATATTCTGTTATTTGGGCATAGGGTAGCCGGTCCACCTGGTGCTTTCTGGGAAAAAAAGCAGACACCAACGTGTGGATTAAAAAGCAAAAAATAAAGAAGAAACAATAAATCCCCTTACGCATTATTGCGGCACAATCAATTCTCTTATGTATAAGTAACTGAACTTTAAGTTAGTAAGTTTATTAAAAACCTAATTTTAACTAAAATTTAATAATGGATTTCAATTACAATGGCAAAATTAGTAAGAATTGAGCACTTTCTAAGACAATTCTTTTTGATTTTGCTCCTTTAAGAGCATGTTTTATTCTAAAGTCTACAAATTTATTAATAAAAGCCTTTTTCAATTATTACTTATTTTCAAGCTTTTCGATTATTTTGAATAAACTTATATTCTCATTTTATTTGATTTTACTGCATCCTCTAATTATTTTTTTTACTAAATAATAAATAGGTGACTATAGAGATTATTAGAATGACTGCTACCGTTGGTGGGACATAATGAGATAATACATAACAATATAGTAAATGTTACTGGTAAGTAACCCTATGCCGATGAAGGTTAGTATGAAAGAGAAGCCATAAGTAGTGTCTATCCTAGTACAATTCATGGGCTATCGTTCCTGTACTTTTTAATTCTTAATACTTCTATGGTAACACTGTTTACTACGTACAAACCAAATTGCATTTTCATGTAAACAAAAAAGCACTTCCTGGTTTATCCAAGAAGTGCTCCTACTAGTAATGAAACGCTTACTAATCTATATAACCTTGTTCCCGCATCCAGTCGTCGTTGTAAATCTTTGCCAGGTAGCGCGTACCATGATCCGGTAATATTATTACCATTGTATCTTGTTCAGTTAAGTTTTCCCGGGCATACTCCAGCGCCCCGAACACCGCCGAACCACAAGACCAACCCACAAATAAACCTTCTTCCTTGGCTAAACGCCGCGTCATTACGGCTCCGTCTTTATCGCTAACTTTAATAAAATGATCTATTAAATTAAAGTCCACATTTTTTGGTAAGATGTCTTCTCCAATACCTTCCGTTTTATAAGGATATATCTCGTTTTCGTCAAAAATGCCCGTCTCTTTGTATTTCTTAAATACCGAACCGTAGGTATCAATGCCAATCGCTTTAATGGCACTGTTTTGTTCTTTTAAGTATTTAGATATACCGCAAATAGTACCACCAGTGCCTACTCCGGTAGCTAAATAGGTTACTTTCCCTTCGGTTTGCTGCCAGATTTCAGGACCTGTAGTTTCGTAGTGCGCTGCTGTGTTCGATAAATTATCGTATTGGTTCGGATAAAAGGAGTTCGGAATTTCGCTGTTTAACCGTTTAGCAACGGAGTAGTAAGAACGTTCGTCTTCGGGGGCAACGTTAGTAGGGCACACAATTACCTCGGCTCCTACCGCCCTTAGAATATCCATTTTCTCTTTACTCTGTTTATCGGTAAGGGTAAAAATACACTTATACCCCCGGGCAGTAGCTGCAATAGCTAAACCCATACCTGTGTTGCCCGAAGTACCTTCGATAATAGTACCGCCGGGCTTTAAAATACCTGCTTTTTCAGCATCCTCAATCATTTTAAGCGCCATCCGGTCTTTTACAGAATTACCGGGATTAAAGTACTCTACTTTGGCAAGGATGGTGGCTTTTACCCCATCAGTTACTTTATTTAGCTTTACCAGTGGCGTACGGCCAATAGCTTCGGAGATATGATTTAAATACATGAAAGCAATTTTTTATTGAAAACGGTAAAGCATACATTGCCGCCATCTTCCTTTATTACGTCACAAAAATAAGGTAATTATTCGGGATAATTAAACCAATGTCCGGATAGTTCCTCTACTTAGTAGCAATAAAATTCTTCGCTCCTGATTTGGTGCAAACCATTAAGCATTGGTTTCGACTATTAAACAGATAAGTAAGCATATAAAGTTGTCCTTATTAATTAAAAGGAATTCTACTATAATTAGAGGATAAGGTTAATCTTTGCTAAATAATAATAATTCACCTGATTCGCTGTTTAATCAAAGGCATCCACTCCAACCATTTGAAATTAACCAAACCGACAAGAATTAAATCTATTTACAGGTAATGAAAAATTTACTATTACTACCGCTTTTTTCCTGCTTATTAGGACTTGGTTATTGGACGAAGCAACAAACGGGTACGCAATTGAATGATATATTAAAAGGAAAATGGGGAAATGAGCGCATTCAGTTACAATACATTGTAGATAGTAATTTAATGCACGAAGAGGAAATTATCTCCGAAAAAGGTAAAACATATAGTTTTGATGGTTCTACTATTCAAATTACTTATCCAGATGGAACGGTTGCCCAAGGCACCTATTCCGTATTTATGGAAGAGGAAAAAAAGAAGGTAGCACTTCAACTGCACGGTACTACAACTACCTATACGCTAATTGCGGTAACTCCAACTAGTATGACCTGGCAAAAAGATATGGAAGACACTAATTACCAGGAAGGTTTAACTCGCAAATCTGCCGAACGGGCCATCTATACTGAGGTGTTTAAAAAGATTATTGCAGGAAAGTAATAATTAAAAAAAGTAAATTTTGATTGAGAGTTTTGTTTGAATGCGATTTTAGTGGGGGCTTATACGGGAAATTACCACTTTATATTGCCTTTATAGATTAAAAATGAGTGCAAATTGTTCACAAATAAAAAAGCACTTACCGAATTTCTTCCTGTAAGTGCTTGATTATGAAGTGGGCCCAGCTGGAATCGAACCAGCCACCTACTGATTATGAGTCAGTTGCTCTAACCGAATGAGCTATAGGCCCGTCAAAAAGAGTTTTAGTTCTTTTTGATTTTGGGAGTGCAATTTTACATATTTGCACCGCATTTTCCAAATACATTTTAAAAAATTCCCGTGGATTTAAGCCTTGTAAAAAATATTATTTTCGATTTGGGTGGGGTTATCATTAATTTAGCTTACCAAAACTCGGTAGATGCTTTACGCTCTTTAAGTAAAAAACAACAAGCTATTGATTTTACTCAGCAAGCTCAATCCGGACTTTTTGATTTGTACGAAACAGGCCAGATTACTTCAGAAGCTTTCCGGCAAGGTTTACGCGACACTTATGCGATAGAAGGCGAAGATAGCGCTTTAGATGCAGCCTGGAACGCCATGCTGCTCGATATTCCGCCCGAACGCATTCAATTATTACAGGCTCTCGGTAAAAAATTCCGCTTGTTTCTGCTTAGTAATACCAATGCCATTCATGCCGAACGATTTAATAAAACAGTACAAGAAGTATCGGGTTTACCGGGTTTAAATAGTTTATTTGAGAAAACATATTACTCTCATTTAGTGGGTATGCGCAAACCTGGTGCGGCCATATTCGAGCATATCTTAAATCAAAATAATTTAACAGCTGCCGAAACCTTATTTATTGACGATAGCTTACAGCACATTGAAGGTGCCCGGAAGTTAGGTTTGCAAACGCTGCACTTGCAGCCGCCGCTTACTATTAACGAATTTTTTAATCATGCGCGGTAGCTCTACAGTTAAAAATTACACTTTTCACCTGTTCCTATTCTGTTTAGCTTTGGTTACTACCACCTTAGCAGGTGCTGAATGGATGAGCGCGAAACCTCTATTGGTAGTTACTACTCAGTGGCGTATTATTCGCATTTTAACGAATGAGCAAGTTTTAAATGGCCTTTACTACTCGCTTCCGTTTTTAGGCGTATTAACGGCCCACGAGTTCGGGCATTATTTTACAGCACGTTATTATCGAATTCGTGTGTCACTCCCCTATTACATTCCGTTTTGGTTTCCTTTGCTTCCAACAATTGGAACAATGGGCGCCGTTATCCGCATTAAGGATCGTATTTTTTCTAAAAAAGAATTTTTTGATGTAGGTATTGCGGGTCCATTAGCTGGCTTTATAGTGGCTATTCCTTTGCTTTGGTACGGGTTCACGCATTTACCTAGTCCTGAGCATATTTTCACCATCCATCCCGAATATAAAAAATACGGTTTAGATTACGCCAGTAAAGTGTATCAGAATACGGGCGGCTCCATGGCCTTAGGTAAAAACTTATTATTTTTATTTTTCGAGAAATATGTAGCTCCTGACCCTGCCCTGGTACCTAACCAGTACGAGCTTATGCATTACCCGTATTTATTTGCTGGTTTTCTTTCCTTATTTTTTACCGCGATGAATTTACTGCCCATTGGGCAACTTGACGGTGGGCATATATTATACGGTTTAATTGGTTTTCGTAATTTTAACCGAATCTCTCCTGTATTTTTTATTATTTTTATTTTTTATGCTGGCTTAGGAGTAGTTGGTCCGCATACCCCACCCGACGAAAGGTACTGGCAATTTATATTGTACGCTGTTTACTTATATGTAGTATTTGAGAAAATTACTCCAAACGTTAAAATAGCCTTAACTTTAACTATTATTATGTTCTGCCTGCATGTTGGATTGGCTTTTATTTTTCCAGGCACCAAAGGTTATCCGGGTTGGTTAGTATTCGGGCTATTGTTATCCAGGTTATTAGGCATTTTTCATCCTCCTGCCCCCGACGAAGCTCCATTAAGTACAGGCAGAAAAGTACTTGGCTGGTTTGCTGTACTAATATTTCTGCTAAGTTTCAGTCCAGCGCCATTCTTGTACGAGTAAAACCTTTGTTTATGATAAATGTCTTTTGTTTTTAGAATTGGAGCAAATGATCACCTTTAATCATTTTTATCAAAGATTAACAAAAATGTTTTCATGTATAGGATGACGCAATTTTAATAATTTACTAAAATCCAATTAAATTTTCTTAAGAAGTAATAGGCCTAGATTATAGAACCTTGTTAGCTTAACTCGATATATTTGAATAATACTGTTTTGTATAAAATTATTAAAAATACATTTGTCATTTTGAACTTTTAATAATTTTTGCGGATTAGGCTACTTGAAAGACTAAGCGGCATGATTATTATATATACCTAAACCTATATAAATTAAAATCATTTTTTTAAGCTCTACTTACCAGTTACAGGTAACTTTCTAGTAATTAGACTATAATTTAAAAAAATAAAATAAATATGGAGTAAACGTTTATCATGGTATAAAAATTGTGAGTGGCCAAAACTTAAGCGTTTATTATTATTTACCCATAAACCATATATAGCGTTTTTTATTTATTGCTAGATAAAAACGCTTGGTGCAGAAAGTATTAAGTAGTACCTTTGAATAAATGAATAAATTATTTTAAAAATGCTATTCAATTCATTTGAATTCCTCCTCTTTTTTCCAGTAGTTACTATTTTATATTTTCTACTGCCACATCGCTTCCGGTGGTTCCATTTATTAGCAGCAAGTTGCTTCTTTTACATGTTCTTCAAGCCGGTTTACATTTTAATTTTATTCTTTACCATTGTAATCGACTATTACGCCGGGATTCTCATTGAAAACAGTGAGACAAAAAAGAAGAAGAAATTCTACCTGCTATGGAGTTTGGTAGCCAATATTGGTGTACTTGCAATTTTTAAGTACTATAATTTCTTTAATGATAATATTACGTCGCTTAGTGAGGCATTAGGTTACCAGAACCACATTCCTTACCTGACTATTCTTTTACCGATAGGGCTTTCTTTCCATACTTTTCAGGCCATGAGCTATACCATTGAGGTATACCGGGGAAACCATAAAGCAGAGCGACACTTCGGGATTTATGCCTTATATGTAATGTTCTATCCGCAGTTAGTAGCCGGACCAATCGAAAGGCCTCAGAACGTTTTACATCAATTTCACGAGAAACATTATTTCGACTACGATCGGGTTACTTCCGGTTTAAAGTTAATGGCTTGGGGTTTGTTTAAAAAAGTAGTGATCGCCGATAGGTTAGCTGTAATGGTAAACGAGGTTTATAACAATCCAACCCATTTTGAAGGTATCCCTTTAATATTGGCCACTGTATTTTTTGCTATTCAGATCTACTGCGACTTTTCCGGGTACTCTGATATAGCAATTGGTTCAGCTCAGGTAATGGGCTTTACTCTAATGCGAAACTTTAACCGACCTTATTTCTCTAAAAACATTAAAGAATTCTGGGGCCGGTGGCACATATCTCTTTCTACCTGGTTCCGGGATTATTTGTACATTCCGTTAGGTGGTAACCGGGTTCCAAAATGGCGTTGGTATTATAATATTTTTATTGTTTTCTTGGTAAGTGGTTTTTGGCACGGAGCTAACTGGACGTATATTATCTGGGGTGCGTTACACGGATTTTACCAGGTATTTGGTCAGATAACCGGCAAATCACGCGACCGAATGGTAGAAGCACTTGGCTTAAAGAAATTACCTAGTTTATATAAGTTAATTCAAATAGGTACTACTTTTGTTTTGGTTTGTTTTGCTTGGGTTTTCTTCCGGGCCAACTCTGTAAGCGATGCCTGGTATATTATTTCCCACATGTTTACTGGTTTCTCCGAGAGTGTAAACCTGATTGCTCATAACGGCTTCGTTCGGCAACGGTACCTCTTCTTAGATCAAACAAAAGAAATATTCTTACTTTCGTTTGTAGTTATCTCTATTCTGATAGTTATAGAATTATTTCAAAGAAACAGAAGTCTTCGTTTGGAAGTAAAAAAGTATCCTTTTCCAATGCGTTTAGTATTTTATAATATTATTATTTTATCTATCCTTTTGTTAGGCAGTTTTTCAGAAGCAGAATTCATTTATTTTCAATTTTAAAAATGAAAAAGTTATTTGTTAGAATATCGGCTGTTCTGGTTACGTGTGCTCTTACGTACTTTGCTATAATATACGCTGCTAGCTTAACTGGTTTTACCAATTGGCTGCCTAATGCTAAATACACCACCGGAAAAGGGTATTACACTCTCTCTCGTTTCAGGGAAATTGATAAGTTTTCGAATATTGATGTCCTATTTCTAGGCTCCTCACAAGTGTATCGTGGTTTTGATACCAGACAATTTGAACAAAAAGGATTAAAGGCCTTTAATTTAGGAACTTCCGCTCAAAGCCCTTATAATTCTTATTTCTTACTGCAAGAGTATTTACCCAAGTTAAAGCCAAAGTACATTGTTTTAGACCTGTACTGGCATATGATGACCAAGGAAGATGTTACGGAATCAACGGTTGATTTAATTTCAAATCACGAGTTAACAGATAACATCGTGGATATGGCCTTAACTACCCATGACTATACTATAATTTCCAGCTTAGTATCTAACTATGTTTCGCGGGTACATACTCCTTTAACTAAAGTACGCGAGAAAAAGCTTCCAAAAGAAATCTATATTCCTGGCGGGTTCGTTGAATCTACTGTACCAGAAGCAGAATTGGCCATGACTAATCCTAAAAAGGCGTATCAATTCCGAAATTTGGACTCCAAATTAAAAGAACCTTCTGAATTTCAGTTAGAATATCTAGAAAAGATTATCAAGCTTTGTAAGCAAAATAATACCAAACTTGTATTTGTACTTTTACCCGTTACAAAAGAGTACAAAAACAATTTAACCAATTACAACGATTACATTAATCGCATTTCAAGTGTATCTAAAAAGAATAATGTACCTTTTATAGATTATAATACCCGGAAAGGATTATCTCTATCTTCCTCCGAAGATTTTTTGGATAAAAACCACCTGAGCCCAAGCGGAGCTTCCAAGTTAGATAAGTTCATTTATCAAGACTTAACTTCTTTAGGAATAAAAGAAAGCATTTCTTCGCTTTAAATTGTAGAACATTTTACTTTTTTTGTGTAGGTGTTCCCTATATAATAGACGAGACTGAAAAGATTATTTTCAGTCTCGTCTATTATATAGGGGTTAGTAAATTAATTTAAGTTTAAAATATACAATCTTACACGAAAACTTTATTGTAAGTAGCTTTCTTATATTTCACTTTTTCCTGTTGCTGATACTTTTATCCACTTTTATAGTCAAAGCGTTCATTTAGTTTTTCTATGCACCTTAATCAACAACTAACATAAATAAGTATAAAGCATTATTATAATTATCTATTTAGTAAATTTAGTAATTTACTTTCGATGAAATGGATTACGCGGGAACGCCCTAAAATAGACCGGATTGCCTGTCCCTGGCTAATCAGGCGCTTTATTGACCCAACAGCGGAAATTATCTTTGCTCCTGTTGCAGATATTTCCCGTTTAGCCGTTGAACTAGAGGCCACCCCTTTTGATATTCCCGAAACAGAGTTTACACACTACGAAGACCGCTGCACCTTTGATTATTTCCTGGAAAAGTACCGCCTCACCGATCCGGCTTTGCACCGCCTGGCTCCCATTGTACGTGGTGCCGACACCGACAATCATGCACTTGCCAGCGAAGCAGCCGGTTTATGGGCTATTGCAGCCGGTTTAGCTTACAATACCCCTAACGACTACGAACTGCTCGAAAAAGGCATGCTGATTTACGATAGCTTATACAGTTGGGCCAAACATTTATATAAAGAAAAACATACTCAAAGCCCTACCGAGAAACTGTTGTTGCAGATTTTCAATACCTATATACATCAAAAGGAATCTGAAAAGAAGAAGATACCGGCCTGGGCAACGGAGTTAAAAGAAATTATCCAGGACCAGATGGATACCAATCTGAGTTTAAGTTTAAAGGCTATTTCGGAAGATTTAAATGTAAACCCAGCTTACTTATCGCGGGAGTTTTCCAAATATTTTGATAATTTAACTTTTGGCGAGTACATCCGGAAACTGCGCATTGAAAAAGCAATACAGTTGCTGAATTCTTCCCACCATTCCCTTTCCGAAATTGCGTATCTCACCGGCTTTTCCGACCAAAGCCATTTTACCCGGATTTTTAAAAAATATACCGGCAAAAACCCTTCGGATTACCGGAAAAATTTAGCAAAAGGTAAAGCCGGTACAAAAGGTTAATTTTGTTCTATTTTTCCGGCAAAAAAGGTTGTAGCCTTGTAATATTCACAGCTATTCATTATCCGGATTTAGTATGAGCACTTCTATTAGCGATAACCCCACTACCACGGTAGTTAAACCTAGTTTTAAAGAAGCCTTTTTATTCTGGCTGAAACTAGGCTTTATTAGTTTTGGCGGACCTGCCGGGCAAATTGGCATTATGCACGAGTTTGTGGTGGACCAGAAAAAATGGATCTCGGATAAAAAGTTTTTACACGCCCTTAATTATTGCATGTTGTTGCCCGGTCCGGAGGCCCAGCAGTTGGCTACTTACATTGGCTGGTTATTGCACGGTACCATTGGGGGTTTAGTTGCGGGTATATTTTTTGTGCTGCCTTCCGTATTTATTTTGCTGGGCCTGAGCATTGCCTACGTTTTGTTCGGAAAGATTGCCTGGGTAGCGGCTTTATTTTACGGCTTAAAACCAGCCGTAGTAGCTATTGTTATTCTGGCCTTAATTAAAATTGGTAAGAAATCATTGATTAGTGTTTTTCACTACGTTATTGCGGCCTTAAGTTTCATCGGCATATTTTTCTTTGATATACCTTTTCCTTATTTAATAATTGGGGCAGTGCTCCTGGGTTGGTTGGGCAAAAAAATATATCCCGGCTTGTTAACCCAAAAACATGCGGGAGCACAAAAGCAAACCGACGAAAGTGGGTATTATTTGCATTCCGGCAGCATTATACCCGGCACAGGCTTTTCGGCCAAACGGCTGGTATTTCAGGTAGCCGTTGCCTTATTATTATGGGCAGCGCCTTTTGTACTGTTTTACACCAGTACCGGGGTCGCTTTCTGGCAGCAATTAACTTTATTTTTTACGAAAGCGGCCCTGGTAACTTTTGGCGGCGCCTATGCGGTTTTACCCTATGTAGCCCAGGTAACCGTAGAAAAATTTAACTGGCTAAGCAATCTGCAAATGATTGATGGCCTGGCCCTCGGCGAAACTACCCCCGGACCACTGATTATGGTACTGGCTTTTGTAGGATTTATGGCGGGTTATAATCATTTCCAAAGTTGTATTCTAATGGGTAGTCTCGGGCTTTTCCTGACTACCTATTACACTTTTTTGCCATGCTTTTTATTTATTCTGGCCGGAGCACCCATCATTGAAAAAACCCAGGATAACCCGCAGGTAAAAGCGCTATTGAGTATTGTAACGGCCGCGGTGGTGGGCGTAATTTTAAATTTAACTATTTACTTCGCGCTTGCCGTAGTTGCCCCACAGAAAACCATTAGCAGCCTCGACTATTTTAGCCTGACTTGGATTGTAGTATCATTTTTGGCCATGTACCGTTTTAAAGTAGGTATGATCACGTGGATTGGAATTAGCGCTCTGGCTGGTTTGCTTTATTATTTGGTTAGTGGGTTAGTTATATAAGTAACTTTTAGAAGATCAAGGATTGTTCTTTGGGGCCTTTGCAAGTCTCCAGGTTCAGGTGTTATCTAACTGGTTAGCTTCAAGTTTCGCCTCATGGCCGGCGGGCCTCGTTTGCCTCTTTCGGGCGGTTTAGCCTTCCTCTCCTCGACTCCGTATGCGGAATTTTGCTGCGCAAAACCGAAACCTTAGAAGGTTCTCAACAGCCAAACTGGTGTTAGCAGCACTTAGCTATGGCTTTTCAGTTTGGTAAAGAATAATCTTCTTCTACTCCCTCCCCAGAAAGACTTTTTGCCTAGTATATCGCAGATTAAATATCGTATTACAGAGGAGGAGATTACTATATGAAATAGTTCTCTGCGTAGCTAAATAGATTCCTCCTGAATGACACCGTGGGTAAAATTTAAAAAATTTAATTTTTTAAATTTCTGCTAGCTAGCAATGCAACAAACAGCCTGAGCCAGGTGCAGATATTGACGCTAAACTGTTCGAGCGTTCAGCGAGTTTTTAGCGTCTTGACTTTTTTGGTTCTTTTTGTGTCAAGACAAAAAGAACAGAACCTGAGCAATGAAACAACTCCAATTAGAAATCAAAGCTAGAACTGCGGCTATGCGAACGAGAACTTTCTTGAATAGTAAGTCACGGAAGTAACTTCCGCGCCATAGTAGCCGCCGCTATGCGAACATACTTTATGGCGTCCCTTTATAGAATAAGTGTTGAACATGTATAAAACCGATTAATTGATATTCTTTTACCAAAAAAGTAAAAATTATACAAAAGGTTAATTGTATTCTATCTTTCCAAAAAGCGGCTGCTTAGCATTGCAACATACAATTCTAATTTAAATCGTATGTTTCTGGAACACGTTTTTAATACTAACCTACCATTTTTTAAATTTTTAAAAAATACTACCAAGCTACTTGCTTTAACTTTAGTAATACTGTTTTTTAAGCCCGATATCAGCCAGGCTCAGGCACCACCACCCGTCACTTACCCCAAAGTAGCCGGCTATGTGGGAATTATTCATCCGCTGGTAACTTTTAGTAAGGAAGGTACTACCACCAATTTTGATGCGTATTATGTAGTAGGGATGCCCACCGGTATTAACATCTGGAAAAGCGCGAAGATTGGATTTTCGGCGGAATTCGTGCCTTTTGTACGAGCCGAAAACGGTACGAGCCGGATGAGTAATTTTCTATTGCACCCGGGTGTATTGGTGGCCCTGGGTCATGGCTTTACCTTTGCCGGACGAGCCTCCTTTGAAACCTCGGGGCGTTATGGGTTTACACCAGTTTTAAATTACGCGGTTAAGAAAAATACAAACAGCAATTACTTTGTAGCCGTGCCCTTACCGGTACGGTTCGGGAACGACCACCCTACGAGCTTAACCTTGGGTTTTCAATTTGGATTAGCTTTTTAGGTCCGAACCTAAAAGAAGCTACCTCTAAATAAATAGATTGTTTAGAAGTAGCTTCCCGTTTATTAAAATTTAAAAATATTCCTTTTTTATTAAATACCAGATAAAAGTAGCTGGTTTAAAGCTTTTTGAATTTGCGGATATTTAAAATAGAATTGATTTTCAGCCAGAATTTTAGAAACTACTCGCCTGCCTGACAACACTAGTTCCGCTTCGGTACCGATGAACAGAGCGCCGAAACGTGTTAAGAAAGCCGGAATAGGTAAACCAATCGGTATTTTTAAAGCCTTCCGGATTTCCTGCATAAATTCTTTGTTCTTCACGGGAAAAGGACTGGCGGCATGAATAATACCGCTTACCTCCTTGTTAATTACCCAATCCATTAAATTAACAAAATCTTCTTCGTGTATCCAGGTCATGTACTGTTCACCGGAGCCAATGCGGCCGCCAAAACTGGTTTTAGCCAAGTTCGCGAAAGGTTTTAGTACGCCTTTACCGGATTGCAAAACCAGGCCAATCCGCAAGAAAACCTTGCGCGTACCAGGAGTTGCAACGCTGGCAAAGGCTCGTTCCCATGCTTTACAAACTTCCGGCGAAAAACCTACCCCCGTAGGGGAACCCTCTTGTTTCATTTCTTCGCCCGAGTTACCAAAAATAGCTACAGAACCCGCGTTAATCCATACGGCTGGCTTCTGCCGTAAACCTTGAATAGCTTGCCCGATTACTATTGTAGAATTAACTCTAGAATCTATAATTTCTCTTTTATTTTTGGCCGTATACCGGCAATTCACGGATTTACCTACCAAATTAATGACGGCTGTACTCTCTTCTAATTCTTTCGTCCATGGGCCAAGTGTTTTCGCATCCCAGGCTACATACCGGATGTTATTGTCTGGTTGCCTAGCGGTACGACTTAATACTATTAGTTCGGTTTCGGTGTTGTAATATCGTTGAATAATGGCACTCCCTAAAGCACCGGTACCGCCGGCAATTACTAATTTTCGCATTGTATTCTATTGAATCTGAGGAAACATTAAGCTACTAAGAAAAATATGAAAGCAAGTTGGCGTTCAATTAACTAATTACTTTTAATAAACTTTAGTACGCATATTTATAGTTGTGCGGAGAGTTAGCAAAGCGCTCTCCGCACTTATGGAAAGCCAATCTCTGATTGGTGTTACCCAAAACTCGACTATTTTTAAAATTTTAGAAACGCTTCTCGATATAAAGCACATCCGTGTTAGCAAATAATAAAAATAAACGCTATACTACCTTACACCAATCAGGGATTGGCTTTCCTATCCTGCGGAGAGCGCTTCGTTAACTCTCCGCATAACGGCGCTACAGTTAGAGACAATCTACCATTAATTTAGAAAGAACTTAAAGTAGTTTGCCGGCCTTCTACCAACGGATATTTTTTGTCTAATTTATCCAGAACGACGGAAATAGAATCGTTAAATTCGTTGCGGCCACTCAAAATAATGCGCGTGGCACTGGGGCGTTGGTAATGTAAAATCTGTGTTTCCTCTCCGTGGTTTTTATTTTTATTTTGCAGGTACAACACTTGCTTTTCCGGATCAGCCTCGTAAAAGAAATAACGGCGCTCGCCAGCCATACCACCAACTTCCCAACGGGTTACTCCCAAATCGCGGTTCAGTTTCTTTTTGGCTAGCTGGTCGGAGTCCTGGGTATTTACCTGGTTGAGCTTGTTGTTTTTCTTATCATTTTTTACCCGCAACGGCGAGTAACCAATCATGCGGTCGGCAATGGCGCCGCGGTTAGTCCGGTAACTTAACGACGACCAATTTTCGAAAATGGCATCCTGCCACCGGATAGAATCGGTGGGAGAATACGGTATTACCTGGTTATTCAGGCGAAACTCGGTTACGTTATAAAGTCCTTTGGTATCGGGCAAACCGGGGGTACTCGGAATATTATAATTGTTGCCGTTAAAAAAGCCATAAGCCCACATACCGGCGGCAATGGGTACAAACAAAATATTAAAACTCCATTTTACCCCGTTTACCGCATACTTCTGCCATTTTTCTTTAAAAACCGGATTAAAACGATAGGGCTGCAGAATATCTTTTTCGTTTACCAGTAAGTTCCAGATTTTAGGCAAGTCGTACCAGGCGATGAATATACCAATAATAGCAAAATAAGCGGCGGGTACGGCTACCCCGGCATCGTAGGCGTGATTGGCAATACAAATATTAAAAGTAACTACCGCTGCCAAAGCCGCCCCGAGTACCGCGGTTTTCCGGTACAATAAAAGCAGCCCCGGTAGAATTTCGGCAAAGCCCAGAAACACCGTATATTCAAAAGAAATACCCACGTGCGACCAGTACAACTTCTTCTCGGCGAAATCAATAAATGGCGTGTTTAGCATACCTACGGTTGGGTAAACCATTTGCATCGGGAACGCTTTTTTCAACCCCCAACCTACCATGCCATAAGCCAAGCGGTAACGAGCCAGCACTCGAATCCAATAATACAGTTTGCTGTATTGGGTAGATTTTTTATCCAGCAAAGTCCAAATGGTGCCACCAATTACCGCCCCTACAAACACCAGAATAAGGTTTATGTAATTCAGGATACCAAATACGCCTTCTTCCGATTCAATCAAGATAATTTGCGGGGGCCAAAAAGCCACTACCGATTGAAAGTCGTGGTAGGTTATCTTGGAAAATTCCAAATTCCATAAATCTGTATAAAATTTAGGATACGTAGGAATGCACAAAAACAAGATGTATAAAAAAGCAATCCGAAAAGCTATTTTCTGCAGATTAGTCCACTTTTTAGGCTTTGCTATTTCTTCAACTGGCTTGGCCGTTGGCGGCGCTTCGGCTACATAAGGAGCCTCCAGACTTAATTCGTTTACTGCCATAATTTTTAAATTTTTAAATTATCAGATAAATCGATTTTTTAAATTTTAACCGGTTTGCGCCGGCCTTCGAAGAACATGTATTTTTTATGTACCTTTTCTAAAACTACCCGGATAGAATCCTGCGTTTCGTTTATTCCGGCCAATACCAAGGTATTGGAATTTGGCCTCTGGTAGGTGAGAAAGAGTTTTTCCTGGCGGTGATTCTTGTTTTTATTCTGGAGGGCCAGAGTATGATTTACCGTATCGGCTTCGTAGTAAAAGTAATGGCGACCCGCATGACCCGCCAGTTCGTAGTTGCGGTCAATGTCTTTCTCGTGCACGGCTTCGGCGCTGGTAAAATCTATTTTTACCGGTCGGTTACTTTTAATGGTTAAGGTCGACCATTTTTCAAAAATAACATCTTGCCAGCGATTGGGGTCAGTTTTAGAATCCGGAACTGGTTTGTTATTTAAAGTAAACTCTTTTACCCGGTAATAGCCAAAAGCATTGCTCAAACCCGGCGTACGCGGAATTTTGTACGGGTCGGTGGTGTAATTTTCAAAAGTTTTGTAAGCAAAAAGAAAGGTAAACAACAAGAAAGCACCTCTTAACCCAAACCGCACGTTCCACAGGACTTTATCCGAGAAATCCGGAATAATTTTGTTGGCGTAGGTCGGCCCTTCCTGAATAAGTAAACGATACAATCGGGGCACATCGTTCGCCAGTAAAAAAGTTGCCAGCAACACGATAAAAGTACTTAATACCTGCTCCCCCACATCATACAAGCCATTCACCACCGCCACGTTGCCGATAAAGCCAAAAATTAATCCTACGCCAAAGGTGGTGGTGCGCCGGTTAAATAATAAAAAGGCCGCCAGTATCTCTACAAAGCCCAGAAAAGATTGGTACTTAGGCGCAATCCCTACCGTTTGGAAGTAAATTTTCCAGGCAAAAAAATCGCCGTAATTGGTAAATAGATTACTCAATGACGGATACGGCATTTGCAACGGAAATACCTTGATAAAGCCGTAGGTAATTAAAACAAAAGCTAAACGGTAGCGCACTATTACCCGCAACCAATAATATAAAACCGTATATTCTTTCCGGTTGGCATCTAACCTGCCCCATACTACCGCCCCACCTAATGCCAGCACTAAAGCAATGGTCCAGTTGGCAAATTGGCCAATGCCCCATTGGGGCAAATTTTCAGTTGGAATAAATTGATTCTGATAGCGGGACAGGCGGAATAAATCGTGGAAATGCAGGTGCGCCCAGTCTATTGCAAAAAAGTCGCGGTAAATCTTCCAATCAATCGGGAGAATTAATAAGCTGAGAAACAGGAAAAATAATCGGAACAAATGTTTTTCCCAAGGCTGCCATTCCGCATGCAGCTGGTTGGGCTTCACGACACTATTAAAATGGTGCCGCACTTTTTCCCAAACCGACGAGGTTGTTTTTGTTTGTATGCTGCTCATAAACAAGTAATCAATTTTATGTTTTAAATATTTTTAAAATTTTCGCAAAATGAGCTATGCTACTGACGCGAGCGTCTTCCCCCACGCTGGCGCGAGCGTCCTCGCTCGAGTCTAACCATGTGGTAGGCCTCTGGCCGGACGAGTCGATAAATAGTAATTAAAAGTCAATCAGCCGGCAAGTTCCTACCGGCCAGAGGCCGGACGATAAGCATCACGAGCGTGGACGCTCGCGATAGAACTATTCATATAGACAAAAGGTCCAGAAGTTAATTGCCGTAGCCGGGATTTTGAGTTAAAGTAGGGTCAGCTAAAATTTCGCCGGCCGGAATTGGGAAGATGTATTTATTGGGGTCGTTCAGGTTAAAAACCGCTGGTGCCCGGCCGGTTCGCACAATATCGAACCAGCGGTGCGGTTCCAGAGCAAATTCTACGCGGCGTTCGTTTTCAATGGCCAGTATAATCTCTTCTAAAGTAACAGCTGTAGAGTTGGGTACATTGGCCCGGGTCCGTACGGCATTTAAATCGCTTAAAGCGCCCGCTAAATCCGGATTCGGTTTCTTCGCGCGAGCTTCGGCCCGGATTAGATATAACTCGGCGGTACGGATACCATAGGCCGCTGAGGTATTAGTTGGATAAATACCGCCAATAAACTGGCCCGATGCATTGGGTACCGAAAGAATCTTGCGGTCACCGCCTACGGTTGGATCGTTTAATAAGGTATGAATAACCGCTTTCGGTTCTAATTGGCGGTTACTGGTATTCCATAAACCATAGCCGGTATTTAAATCGGTAACACTATACGAAAATTCCAACACCGACTCCGGCGTGCCAGCCGCTAAACTAAAAGGTTTAACTAGCTGATAACTGGTATTTGCTAAAACGCTGTTCGCATCATTCTCGGCCTGCTCATAGTTGTTCAGGTACAGGTTCAATCGGGCTCGAAGCGCGTAAACCGTAAATTTGGTTGCCCGGTTCCAAACTACGGTGGCGGGTAATAAGGTTTCGGCTTTATTTAAATCAGCTAGCGCCAGGGCGTACACTTCGGCCTGCGAGCTTTTGGGCACTCCCAGTTTATCGGCTACAACTTTAGTGGGCGTCAGATAGATGGGCACATTGCCAAACACCCGGCCCAGGTCGAAATACGAGTACGCCCGGATAAAATAAGCTTCGCCCAGAAGCTGATTTTTTAAATCGGCGGTTAGTTTTACGTCCGTTACGGCCGGTACCTTGTCGATGACGTGGTTGGCCCGGTTAATGGTATTATAAAAGTTGGCCCAATACGTAGATAAGAAACCAATATCCGAACGGAGACTGTAATTAATAATATTCAGGTCGGTTTGGGCATTATTTAACGACCGCACGTCGCCGCCCGCTTGCAGAATGGTGTTTTGGAAACCGCTGCTGTAGTTTAAGCTGGCCAAAGAACGGTAAGCTCCTCTTACGGCAGTTTCGGCCGAGGATTTATCAAAAATGGTATTTTCATCCGAAACCCGGTCGAACGATTCTACTTCCAGAAAATTTTCGCAGGAGAATAGCAGCATGCTTAATAGCAGCGCCGGATAGATAAGTATCTTCTTCATATTTATAAATTTTAAAAAGAAAGGTTAGCGCCAAATTGCAGTCCGCGGGGTTGCGGTGGAGTAGCGGTATCTAAGCCGTCGAGGTTTTGGCCCGCACTACCCGACGATTCCGGGTCAGCGCCGGTGTATTTTGTGGTAATCCAGAGGTTGGTGCCTAAGGCGTACAAGCGTACTTTATTTAGTTTTAACCGGGAAGTTAAACTAGTGGGCAAGGTGTACCCCAGCGAAATAGATTTTAACCGGATAAAAGAGCCATCTTCCAGGTAACGACTGTTTTGCTCGATGTTGTAGTTATTCCCCACGCTGGTAACCCGGGGAGTATTGGTTTTATCGCCGGGCTTCTGCCAGCGGTCAAGTTGGCTTTTAAGTATGGATCGGGAAGCATCGCGAGTACCGCCACCTTCCAGAATATACTTGTTAAAGTTAAATACCGAGTTACCGTATTGATAGGTAAATAATACGTTTACATCAAAACCTTTGTAAGAAAAGTTGTTGGTAAATCCTCCGTAGAATTTCGGAATTAAATTACCCAGTAACTGCCGGTCGGCTTGGGTTAATTTGCCATCTTTATCTACATCATCAAAAACGGCATTACCGGTTTCGGGGTCAACGTAAAGCTGTTTGTACAACCAGAAACTACCCAAAGCAGCGCCTTCCTGGGTTCTCCGGTATTCGCGGGCTTCGAAGGTAATGGGGCTGACTAATTTTTCGGCACGGTTTACATTGCGGGCAAAATTAAAATTAGAAGTCCAGGAAAAACCATCGCCTTTCCCTTGAATATTTACCGTAGAAATGCCGAGTTCAACGCCTTTATTGCTCACTTCGCCGGCATTGGCCAAAGTACTGCCGTAACCCGTAGCTGAAGGAACCGGCAGGTACAATAAGGCATCGGTGGTGTATTTGTAATAAGCATCCACATTCACGAACAAACGGTTATCGAATAATCCTAAGTCCAGGCCGGCATTATAGGTAGTGGTTTTTTCCCATTTTAAATTCGGGTTTTCGAGTTGGGAGGGGGCAATGCCCGCTTTTGGTCCGCTAATTAAATTATCCGGGTAAGAAGCATTTCCGGCCCATAAACCGCGGGCGGCGTAATCGTTTATTCCGTTTTGGTTACCCGCTGCTCCCGCACTAACCCGCAGTTTTAACTCCGATAGTTGGTTTATTCCTTGCAGAAAATCTTCTTGTTTCAGGCGCCACGAAGCTCCTATTCCCGGGAAGTATCCCCACCGGTTATTTACCCCGAATTTAGAAGAACCATCAGCCCGCAAGGAGCCTTCCAGGAAGTATTTATCGTCGTAGCTGTAATTAATCCGGCCGAAGAAAGAAGCTATTGTAGACTGCGATTTTCTTTGTTCCGAAGTGCGGATGGAGGCCGCTGATATTTGCTGGAAAGAGTTATTCGGGAAACCCGTTCCGGTTTGCGCCGCTATTGTTTGCGTACTGCTTTGAATACTGTTTCCCAGCAGGGCAGTAATAGCGTGTTTTGGACCTAAATCCAGGTTATAGGTTATTGTTTGCTCATTTTGCAGCAAGGTAAGATTGGTAAAAACCTCGTTTACGTACCCGGGCGGGTTCGGTGCTCCCCCGATTATGGTTTGGTCGTTAAAAAATTCGCGCTCGTTGTAATGGTTATAATCCAGTCCTACTGATGTTCTAAAACGAAGATTGGGCAGAATGGCTATTTCCACGTACTGGTTACCAATGTACCGCAAACTACGAGTAGAAATATTGGTGATATCGGTATTGGTTAAATTATCGATGTTTTCGTAGATGGAGCCGCGCGCCGGAGTACCATCGGGGTTGGTTAAAGGCAAGTAAGTAGGATGATGTAAAGCCGCCAGTAAATGCCCGGCTTGCTGACCGGCGCCACCTCTTACTTGTTGCCAGAACGAACGATAAGCCCCGTTGCTGGAACTAAAAGTAATTTTGCGGCTAAGCTTGGTATCAAAATTTAATTTAAAACTGGCCCTTTCAAATTTGGCCGGTTTTAAAATTCCTTCCTGGTTGGTGTAACCAGCACCCAGATTATACCGGATATTTTCGCTGCCACCCTGAATGTTTAAATCGTAATTGCGGGTTTGAGCCGTCCGGAAAACCCGGCTCAGCCGGTCGTAAGTTTGCTGCTCTTCAGGTGTGCCCCGACCAGGCACTCCGTTAACAACTTCTTCCCGGGGCCGGAATGGCCGGTTAGCAAACGTCTGATTTAAAGCTGGGTTATCTATCCCGGAGTTTATCCATTGCTCATTTACGAGCAGGGCGTGCTCCGGACCGGTAGTTAATTCCCAAATCCGGCTTTTATCGGCTTGTTGCCAGCCTTGCGAAACATCCAGGTTATATCGGGTTTTACCGGCGTTGTATTCGCCGCGTTTGGTAGTAACCAGAATAACCCCGTTGGCCCCTCTAGAGCCGTAAATAGCAATAGCACTGGCATCTTTTAGAACTTCAATGCTTTCAATATCGGCGGGGTTGATATCGGCTAATGGGGAAGTTTTTTTGTTTCCCAAGTCGATGGAAGCTAAAGAGTTGTTATTCACCAGTACCCCATCAATGACATACAAAGGGTCGTTGCTAGCATTAATAGAAGCCGTACCTCTGATTTGCACTTTTACGCCTTCGCCGGGCGTACCAGAAAACGTATTTACCTGAATGCCGGGGGCGCGGCCCTGCAATTGCGCATCGAAACTCGCTACCGGAATTTGCTTGGTCTCTTGGGCATTAATGGCGGCAATAGAACCTACTAAACTTTTCCGGCTTTGGGTGCCATAACCTACCACTACCACCTCATTTAAAGCTTTGGCATCTTCCTGTAAGGTAACCTGAATGGATTTCTGATTTTTTACCGGAATTTCTTTAGCCAAATAACCAATAAAAGAAAAAACCAGCACATCGGTAGAATTCGGAACGCTTAGTTGAAAAGTGCCATCCCCGGCAGTAGTAGTACCCAGGTTAGTATTTTTTATCAGCACCGAAACGCCAATTAAAGGCTCGCCGGTGGCGGTTACCACTTTGCCGGAGACATTTTCGGCAGCTAAACTTTTCGGCTTTACTAAACTTTTAATAATACGCGGAGGAGAATGAAAATCAGCCGTATGGGCTAAAGAAGATTCGGAAAGAACAAGCAATAGCAATAACTTACTACTCTTTTGTAGCAGTTTTTTCATAAAATACGTAAATTTGGGTGAACAATTTATTACCGGCTTTCCCGATTCTTGACCTGTTCCAGAGGTCTTGTGATCGGGAAAGCTATTTTTTTAAATTTTACCGGCAAACCACTTCTCGCCGGTAAAAGATATTTCTGAACTACACTATTTTCAGCATAGGCATTATTTTATTTAAATTTTTAAAAAATCATTTTATCGACTTTTGTTTGCCGGCTTGTTTACTCTTTGTAATTGTATTTTAGTAAATAAGTAAGCTTTAGAGAATACAGTAGCCTGTTTATTAAAAAGGTAATACTAGCTGGTTAATTTGCAGGTTAATGGAGCTTTTAACAAAGAACAATTTTAAATTTTACGCTGGTTTTGTTAATTAGCCGGAACTCGAAAGTAAATGTTTTTACAGTAACCATACCTTAATAGCATTTATGGTGATAATATTCTTTCAGATATTAAATTTTAGATTCTGATTATTAATCAAGGCCTCGGAATACTCCTTCTATTAATTAGGCTGCGGCGTGGTACGGAGGTAGGGTTTAAGTATTTTAAATCCTTTGGGGAAAGTAGTGGCTAATTCTTCGTCTTTAACGCCAGACAAAACCAAACAATCCTGACCATATTCCCAATTGGCTGGGGTAGCCACTTCATAAACACTAGTCAGACGTAAAGAATCAAGCATGCGCAAAATCTCGTGGAAATTACGCCCGGTATTAGCCGGATAAATTAATATACTTTTTATCTTTTTATCCGGACCAATGATAAACACGGAGCGGATGGTTTCGGTGTGGCTGAAAAAAGGATGAATCATGTCGTAGAGGTGAATTACTTTCTTGTGCGGGTCAGCAATAACCGGAAAATTTACGGTAGTTTCCTGGGTTTCCTCAATATCAACAATCCAGCGTTTGTGCGATTCTAAGGTGCCCGCGCTGATGCCTAAAACTTTAGTATTCCGTTTTTCAAATTCAACTTGTAGTTTGGCCACCATGCCTAATTCGGAAGTACAAACCGGCGTAAAATCGCTGGGATGCGAAAATAAAATGGCCCAATGATTTTGAACGTACCGGTGGAAAGAAACAATTCCCTGGGTAGATTCGGCTTTAAAGTCGGGAGCAATTTCGCCGATGCGCAGTGCCATAACAATAAATTTAAAATGAGAAATAGTTTTGCGTCGCGGAACGGACTCGAACCGTTGTATAAGATTTAGCGAACCTTTGCCTAGCCACTCAGCCACTGCGACGGATGTATAAGCTTATAAATAGCTTCTATCTCTAATTCCTGCCCTTCTGCAACAAATATAAAAGTTGATCTGGTAAAAAAAAATAATCTCTATAGATTTAGTAGAGATTATTTTAAATTATTAATCCTTCCACACTCTGTAAAAAATTCAATGCAACCATTTGGGGTTTACATCCAAGAAATATCTGCATTAATTTAAAGGTTCAATCTTTTAAAATTGTAGGGCTTGAACCCTATTTATTGTTTATTCCAGTGGTGCCCAGTAGGTACAATAACCAGATTCTTGCACAGTACCTTTAAACAACAAACAAGCTCCGCAGGGTTTACCCGCAGCTGGTGGCAGAAAAAGCTTGCAATTACCGCAACGGCTATCCGGATTGGGAGAAATAGTTACGTAAGCAAATTTCTTCCGCTTTTCAATTTCGCCCGATGCTATGCCTGATAAATCTTCACAAGGATTTTGGCTGATACTTTTGGGAGTTTGTTGAACAGAGTCTTTTGATTTAGCCTGGTTTGTGGTTTGCGGATGTGTTTGTGATACTTTAAAAGAAGTTAACAACCATCCGCCCGTGATAAATGCGGCGCTGCCAGCTATATTTTTGAATAGAAACTCTCTTCTGGTATATTTTTTATTCATTCTGCTTTGAGTTGAATACCATTAAGTACCTGGAAAAATATTAAAATACTATAACATTTAGTAAAAAGTTAACCACCATTGCCCCACCTAAGCTTAAGAGAAGATCTTTTCTATCATCACTAATAAAACTTTTTTAAATCCTGAATGGCAGCCGTTACTTCCTGAGTATTATTTGTTTTAATTCTTTGTATGATCTCTTTTAATTTCGGATCCGTGCTGGTGGCTCGATTTAAACCTTTCGTTAAACCTTTTATAGCTTCTACCCGAAAAGAATCGGTAATTTGCGAATCAGGCTGCGATAAAAAGTTTAAAAAAGTACTGATTTGATCTTTTTGATTTCGAGCCCCAATGATATTGGAAAGGTCGCTTACGAATGCCAACTTCCAAGGCTCCGGGTTTTGAAAAAATGTATTTGGCTGCCTTAACAGTTGTAAAATCTCCGGTGAAGAACCTTGCTCGGAACTTAAAACTGCCATCCTAAACCAGAAATCCTGGCCGTATTTTTCTAACACCTTTATTAAAGATGGAGCGGTTTCTTTGTTTTTAAATTCGGGTAAATTTAGAGTGGTCTGAAAAGCTACCCGAATTACTGGGTCATTAAGTCTTGCCTGTACCAGCGAATAAGTTTCCGGAAACTGTTCGGCCAGAATAATCGCATTTTCCCGGACGCCGGGAGCAGAATCTTGCAGAGCCTTTTTAATTAACTCGGCATCCAAAGCATTTAAACCTTCCAGCACGTATAAGGCGTGTAACCGGGTGCGGGCATCTTTGCTGGTAATGAAAAGCTTTTTTACAGCCGGCACCACTGACTTATCCTGCTTTTCCAGCAATAATCTTTGCGCCTGTAAACGCCACCACAGGTTGGGGTGAGAAAGCGTTTCTAACAATTTTGTATTGGAGGCTTTTGCCAGGTTTACCGTATTATTTTTAAAAGTGGAGTTAGTTGGTAAAATCCGGTAAACGCGGCCTTTGTCGCTGCCGGCCATAAAATTCATATCAGCTTTTAATTCATCCGGAATGGATACAGGGGTTTCGATATGCTGCCGGTAATAATCCAGCACGTACAAATAACCATCTGGCCCTACGGTGAAATTAGTGGGTCGGAACCAGGAATCAGTAGAAGTTAAAAACTCCTGCTCTTTTTCTTTGCCAGCGCGGGAAGCTACAAAAACCGGGCTTTTGGTACTAGGGGTTAAAACATCGCGGTGCACCAGGTTGCCGGCTACATCGCTGATAAAAATATTACCGTTAAACTCTGGCGGGAAGCCATCAGCAGCATAAACAACCATGCCGGCCGCGCCGGAAAACCTATCTTCGGCGTATTCTACCCGCTTTAAATTATTTTCCTGAAAGGTTTTATTCCGTTGTTTGGTCCGTTCGGCGCGCCAATAAGGTGGCGGCGTTTCCTGTAACATAATTTCTTCGTGATCGGTGATGCTCGCCATGGCTTTAGTGACGGGTAAAAACGGATGCCGGTGGGTATACCGCCACGGGATTATCACTTGTTCCAGATGGATGGAATTTTCATTAATGAACCGGTGCCCCCACTCGTCTATGGCCTGACCAAATTGACCCGGTCCGGTTTCCAGTTCAAACTTATTCTGGTCCAGCCGGAAACGAAAATCGGCCCCACGTACCGCAACTGGTTTAACGTTAGGAGTTCGGTTAAAAGTAACTAAACCGTCTTGTCCGTGATTGTTGGCGTAAATCCAGTTATCCATGCCATACCTAAGATTAGTAATTTGTGCTTCCGAATTATTTTGAAAGAAACCGGTGAAGAGAACTTCCCGGGTATCAGCTTTGCCATCGCCATTTGTATCTTTTAAGTATAGAATATCCGGCGCAGCCGTTACAATAAGGCCACCCTGCCAGGGCAAAATACTCGTTGCTTCAGTTACATTTTCGGCAAAAATCACAGCTTGGTCTATTCGACCGTCATTGTCGATATCTTTTAATAACTTGATGCGGCCTTTACCTTTGCCCGGCTCCGCTTCAAAAGGATAATCCGGCATTTCCACCACGTAAGCCTGGCCTTGCTCGTCGAAAGCCAGTGAAACCGGGTCCATAATGTTTGGCTCGGCCGCAAATATTTCGGCTTTAAATCCCTCTATAATTTTTATTTTTTTTAACGACTCTTCCGGCGAAAGTGGCCCCGGATACTTTTGCGCCATTGCCGCTGAACCTGTAAGAACCAATAACAGGAAAAGACCAGCTGCTTTACCCGCAAAAAAAGCATTTATTTTATTTATCATATAATAGGCATTCTTGTTCTATCGCGAGCATCCTCGCTCGTGATGATTATCGTCCGGCCTCTGGCCGATAGGATTTTTACTAAATTGCTTTTATTATCTGTTCGCCCGGCCAGAGGCCTACCAGATAGTAGACACGAGCGAGGACACTCGCGCCATCTTAACTCACGCCAGTCTAAACAAGAAAAAAATAACTATTCTACCCATTAAAGTGGGCATTTCCAGCTATTTAACTTTATGTAATTTACATTATTTTGAATAATTATCAGGCAAAAGATTCTTATCTCAGCTTTAAATTGTTGGCTTCGGATGGTTCCACACCCATCTGTTTCGTAACTTCTTTTATTCCGTTTATAATAATTTCTTCAATGCCGGGGCCCCAGGGGGCTGGTAGTCCGTATACCATTTGCGAAGTGGCGCCTTCGTAGCCGCCTTCTTTCAGTATCCGAGCCGAAGGAATATAGGCCATTACATCGTTAGAGTAACCTAAAACAAAGGTTTTTAGGCCAAACATTTTTTTAAGCCGGATAGCATAATCCACCACCAATTCGCCGCCTAAACCTAATAGTAACTGGTCGCCTAACTGCCAGGCTTGTAAAGGGTAGGGATAAGAAGTACGAAACTGTTTGCCTTGTTTCTTTTCGGTGAGCATGCGCCTGGCCCAACGTTGATTGTGAGCGGCCGATGTATCGGCGGCCACTTCTAACAATTTTGCTTCGGAAGGAGGATTATCGAGAGGCAGGTTTATTTCGGTATAAGTCGTTTTTAAAGCAGGGGAAAGCTCGGTCATATTTTCTTCCAGAACTCTGTCTACGGCCGCAGCCAATTCCCGGCCGTATTGTTGCGCCCGGGCCTCTGACCTCCTGGGTAAAGGATTTTGATCGGCTCCGGCACTCTGGAAAAACAAAGCCGTTGCTCCCTTATGTTCTTTTTCCAGTTCCAGTTGCGCGTAACCCGGGTAATCGCCCGACCATTTATAATCGTTCAGAACGGTGGGGTGGCAGGCATAGCCAAAAGCAATGGCTTTTAACTTTCCTTTCGCATTTACTATTTTCATAACCGGGACCGCATAATCGTTCGGCCCCTCAAGGTTTGTTAGCAAAGCCAGCGAATCCTCGTTGTTGTTTCGTCGGTTCACCTGAAAACGGGTTACTCCATTTTGGGCGTACAAGCGGGCGGGCTCCAAATCTTTTAATGACTTTCTAACGAGCTCTACAATCTGATTTTCCAGCGTTTGGGTATATTGAGCTATTTTCTGTTTTTCTGCCTCATTTAAAGGGTATATATCCAACAAGGCAGTTCCCAAAACCGGTCCGGAATGGGTATGCGAACTATTTAGTAAAATCTGAGCCTTTGAAATATTAAATTTTACCTGAAGTTGTTCCCGGATATTATCCGAAACATCTTTCGGCAGGCCCAATAAATCAGTCGTTACCATTACTGCTCGCTTTCCGGAGGCATCTTCCAGGGCCAGAGCTTTGGCAAACAATTCCAGGCGGGTACTTTCTGAGGGGTGTTTTCGATTGGCGTAGCCGGCTATCCAGAGCGGTTGTTTAGGCGTAATAATAATTCGGGCCACGCCTGCTTTCCAATTATTGCCTGGGTTAACGGATAGTTCTAAAGCAACCACCACCTGATAGGGCAAGAGGAACACCAGAAATAAAAGCAGTAGGGCTCTCTTCATATTTAACTATTATCTCACTAAAATGCTCTTTCTACCGAAAAAAGTAAACAACCAGCCTAAAGCACGCTCTTCATTAGATTTGTACATTAGCTAAAAATAAGGAACCTATGTTGTAAAACAAATTTTAAAAATTTCTATTCTGAAAGGTAGTTTATGTTTAAAAATTATATTGTAGCCAATCTAATGTATGCTAACTATCCTGGATTTTTTTAGAATAAACAGTTAAGTAAGATTTGATATTTATAGGGTCTAAAAAGTTAGCTATCCGTTTACCTTTAATTTTACTAAATTTATAATTGTCTACTTTAATTTTCATCAACTCCAACAAATTAAACGCGGGTGGTCAATACTTGTGCGAGATAGATTAATGAAGGTTCATAAACTGCTAAGTTATTGCTGGTATTTTTTCAGCTTATGTTGCATAGGCTGTAATAAACCGAATAAAACAGAGGTTGACCACCATCGCCGAAGAATAGATTATATCCGGAAAATTCCCGGAGAAAGTAATCCCATACCTGCAGAAGCAGCCCAGAAGGGAGAAGTGCTAATTGCTTACTCCGATTGTTATACCTGCCATAAAGAAAACAAAGATTCGGTAGGTCCGGCGTTTAAAGATATAGCAGAAAGATATCCGGTTCAGCAGCCTTATATAGATATGCTGGCTCAAAAAGTAATAAGCGGTGGAAAAGGTTCGTGGGGAAATGCCATGATGAGCCCGCACCCAAAAGTTTCCTTGGAAGAGGCTAAGTTAATGGTTACTTATATTCTTTCCTTTAAAGAGAATTCAATAAAGTAAGGAATACCTTTTTAGTGTTTGCCTGGAATTCCACGCTAATTAACTGATATGAAATTAATTGTACCAGACAACAAATAATCAGTAGTAGAATTTAACTATTGCCAATATTTCCAAAGCAGGCCAAAAGACTCTAAAGCCGTTTGTGAGGACACAAACGGCGGCAATGTGGTGGCTTTCCTGTGCAATGTGGTGGCATTAAGTATACCTTTAGTATTGTCTAGTATTGCCTATAGTCCGTGTCTATAAGTGCAATTTTAGCGTAAACTCTAATAAAAATTTAAAAATTAAACTTCAAGCAGCAACATGGAGGCAGCCGCGTTCAATGACCAGTTTACCGAAACAGAGTTAAAGGTGCTTGCCTTTGTTACCGAAAAGCACGGTCAACAAAAACGAAAATATACCCATGAGCCTTATGTAAATCATTTAGTTCGGGTGGCATTAAAGATTAAAGAGTATAGCCCAGATAGCCGCATGGTGATGGCGGCTTTATGCCATGATGTACTGGAGGACACCGAATGTACCGTAGCAGAACTTTATCAATTTTTAACCGGCATGGGCTTGAGTAATACTGATAGTGATTATATCTGCTTTTTGGTTAAAGAATTAACGGATGTGTTCACCTCAGAGGCATTCCCGCAATTTAACCGAAAAGCCAGAAAAGAATTGGAAGCAGCCCGGCTTTGGGAAATATCGCCGGAAGCTCAAACCATTAAATACTGTGACTTAATAGATAACACTACTTCTATTGTTCAACACGGAGGAGGATTTGCTAAAGTGTATCTGAAAGAAAAGAAACGAATATTAACTAATATGGATAAAGGCAACCCGGAACTTTATCAGATAGTCAGTGCTATTGTAGAAACGGTTTGAGGATTTTGGTATAGGATTTTTTTCTGTCATTCAGGAGGAACCTATTTGGCTATGTAGCTAAATAGGTTCCTCCGAATAATATTTAAGAGTAATTTTTTAAATTTTTGATTTACCAGTAGCCTTCATATAGCTTGTTACAAAGTAACTGCTATAGTAATTGTTCTCTTTACCGCAAATGCTGTAAATTATCTACCCCCAGAAATCGCTGGCACGTAAAACCTTCGGCGAAGGGGGCGTTGATGTATTTGCCAAATTCCCGGGCTCGGCCTTCGTGAATCAGGAAAAAATCCGGGGCAGAGATATAGGTTACGGCTGGTTCGTTGTAGTCCGGGTGGTAAAACTGGCTGCGGTATGCCTGGATAGCGGCTAATTTTAAATCCCAATAGTTGGTAATGTCTACCAGAATATCCGGTTTAATGTAGGTGTTCTGAATGTATTGTAAAACCAGTTCCGGACGCCAGGCTTCCTGGGGTTCGCCGTCGAGGTCGGTTTTAATTTGGGGTAAACCCGCGATAAAAGCGGCTTCGGTTACTAATTTACAAGCCCGGCCGTGGTCGGGGTGCCGGTCGTGGGGCGCATTAGCCAGAACAATGCGCGGTTGGTATTTGCGCACCGCCCGGATAATCTGCATGGTATGCGCTTCGTCGATCACGAAAAAACAATCCCGCATCCATAAGTTTTCCCGCACTTGTAACCCTAACAATCTTTTTGCCTCTAAAGCTTCTAAGGCCCGGATTTCGGCGGAACCGCGGGTTCCTAATTCGCCCCGGGTTAAATCAATCATGCCTACTTTATCCCCTAAGGCTACTTGTTTTAAAATAGTACCGCCGCAACCTACTTCCGCATCGTCGGGATGCGCCGAAAAAACCAAAATATCTAAATGCATAATTCACGCTGCTCCTACTGTACCGGTAAGATACTCTTTTTTATTTATCCGGCTTGTTTAAAACCTGACCGTCCCGTTGAATCAGCCAAGTAGTGATGGGATTAAAATGATAACCACCCTTGTTGTCGCCGCGGGCGGCAACTAATTGGTTAAAGGTAGGTTGGGTATAACCCGTTTCATCAACGGCCCGGCTCCTAATTTCGGTTTCTGCGCCGTTCCACTGCCACAAATGCCGGAAATAGGTATGCGCTTTGTCCAGCACGGGGTCTTGCAAACGAGCCAATTGCCAGGTTTTACCGGCGTCTGTACTTACTTCTACTTTTGTAATTTTACCCCGGCCACTCCAGGCTATGCCCCGGATTTCTATCCAGCCTTTTTCTACCTGCACCGGATAAGCTGGAAAAGTAATAATGGAACGGGTATCCATATCAAAACTAAACTGCCGGATCTTGCCGTCTTTTACGGGTTCGGTGTATTTAGAAGTTTCTTCGCGGGTCATAAACGGCGCATCGGAAAATTCCAGACGGCGCAGCCATTTTACGCTGGTATTACCTTCCCAACCGGGCAAAAACAAGCGGGCCGGATACCCTTGCTCCGGGCGAATAGCTTCGCCGTTTTGGGCATAAGCAATCATTCCATCTAGCAAACCTTTTTTTACCGGAATGCTGCGGGTCATCACGGCGGCATCGGAACCTTCGGCCAAAAACCAGGTGGCATTGGGTTTTACGCCTACCTCCCGGAACAACGTAGAAAGCAGCACGCCCGTCCACTCGCTTTGACTGGTTAAACCGGCAATTTCCTGGGGCGTAATTTTCCCGGCCGGGTTGCTCCGGAAATTGCCCGAACACTCTAAAAAACAAATTCGCGAAAAAGCCGGAAAACGTTTTAAATCCGACAAAGTAAATTTCATGGGCTTTTCTACCAAGCCGTGAATATACAGTTCGTAATCTTGCGGCTTAATGGTAGGTACGCCGGCATGGTGCCGTTCGTAATGCAAATCAGCGGGCGTAATGGTGCCGTATAAATCCTGTAAGGGGGTGCGCGACGACGTGTCCGAAGGTTTCCGAACTGGTTTTTCGTATACCGAACGCGTGCCTAACTCACTTGGTAATGGTCCGGGCTTTTTAGTAGGATCATCGGTTATTACCGCTGCTTCCGGTATAGCCGCCTGCACCGTTTTTCCTACCGCAGTTTGTACCAACACTACGGCTGCCGTTGCCGCGCCCCCCAAGAGTTTCCGGCGACTCAGCGGTTTATGAAACAAGGGTGTATCTTCCGTTTCTGAATTCACTTTATTGTTTTTTTTAAATTTTTCTAATTCTCATGTTTGCAACTCACGCTGTTTGCACCTAGTTTATCTAACTTCCGATCCACCTCGCCGGTCATCGGGAACAAAGAGCTTTTGCGCGGGCATTACTACCTTGGGTAAGGTTATGGCGTTCATTTTGGCTTCCGGGGGAATAATCTTATTAGCATTTAGTAGAAAAGCGGTTAAGGCATAAACTTCTTCGTTGGTTAATGAACCCGGCGCATTAAACGGCATGGCCCGCCGGATATAGTCGAACAAGGTGGTGGCGTAGGGCCAGTAATTGCCAATGGTTTTTTCTTTGCTGCTTTCTGCTCCGGCAATTTCGCTATCGGTAACAGAAACCAAGCGGTTATTTGGTCCTTCTATTCCCGTTTTACCATGGCAAGCTGCGCATTTTACGGCATAAATGGCTTTGCCCGCCAGTACGGTTCCCGAGCCTTGGGGTAATCCTTTGCCATCAGGCCGCACGTCTATGTCCAGTAAAGCAATTTCTTGAGAAGTAGCCGGTTTCCCAAAGTTAAAACTCGCTGGCCACTCTGAGGAATCAGGACTTGGTACTGGAGCTGCCGAAACGTTGGAAATTGCTGTAGATTGGTTTGCCGGTTGCGTGCGGACGCAGGATGCTCCCAGAAGCAGCACACCCGCTACAAGCCAGGCTAAACCAATTTTTTTTAAAAATTTTAAATTTTCCATCTAATAATATATTGCCATTTCTCCCTCCTACTTACCGGTTCTTGCTTTCATAAAATAAGCTTTGTTTCCTGTTCTTCGGCTGTAGTTAATAGAGTGGAGCAGCGAGGTATTTTTAAGTGAATTTTGTTTTGATCTTTGTAATTAAGTTTTTCTCCATTAATGCCGTCAATTTATCTGGTTTAGATAAACACAACCTGGTAGCAGCCGTAACAAGAAGTGTGAATCATTTATTTTCCACTTAAAAGCTATATGCCATGACCAAAGGACATAATAAAGACATGCACGAGGACGAGAATACATCTCAAACAAATAAAGACAAAGGCCAAAGCACCAAGCTGAAGCATTCTAAAAAAGACGACAGTCCGAACCAAGGCCGTCATGCCAACCCGGACCAAAGCGGTGGCACCAAAGGAGCCAACAGCATTTAATTTTTTAAAATTTTTATTTTAAGGCCTAAGAATCTAATGATGGTTCTTAGGCCTTTTTGTTTCCTACCTAACTACCCATCAAATTATAAAATTTAGGAGATGGTCCCCCTTTGGAGGGGGTAAGGGGAGGATTAGATTCTCCTTAAATAATCTTAAATAAGACCAGGTCCAAGTTTATTTAAAATTTAAGTTTATTTGTTATTGACTACTACCTCTCCTCCCCCTACCCCCTCCAAAGAGGACTTTTTTTCCTATGTTGAGCAATAATTGGATATTGTTACTTATCCCCGAATAAAACAAAAGCAATTACCAGCGTGATAAAAATGTTAAAAGTTTGCGCTATTAAAAAGGCATAAAGCGGTTTCTTGCTTTGCTTATTAAATAAATCGGCAAAGTTGGTTTCCAGACCAATACTGGTGAAAGCCAGGGCAAACCACAAACCTTGCAGGTTTTTTAAACTGTCTTTCACCTGAGCGGTAGTTTCGGGTGATACAAAAAACGAGAAGAGCAGCGAAGCACCGATAAAGCCCAGTACAAACTTGGGGAAACGCTCCCAAATAACGCCTAAAGTAGGTTTGGTATTCTGGTCGGTTGCCGACGGATGTTTGGTGTACGTCCAGTAAACCGAAATGGCAAAAGCGGCTAAGCCGAGCAACACGTTTTGGGAGAACTTCACAATGGTACTAATTTTTAAAGCCGTTTCGCCCACCAAGGTACCCGAAGCCACTACAGCCCCGGTAGTATCAATGCTGCCACCTAACCAGGCGCCGGTAACTTCCTGCGGAAAATTAAAATACTGCGCTACGTACGGCATAAAAATCATCATCGGAATGGCCGTGATCAACACCATCGAAATCACGTAAGAAAGCTTTTTAGAATCGCCTTTAATGGCGCCGGAGGTAGCAATAGCTGCCGAAACACCGCAAATAGACACCGCGCTGGAAATCATCATGGTGAGCTCGTCGTCTACTTTCAGTTTTTTACAAGTCCAGTAAGCCAGGTACCACACCGATACCACTACCAGCAACGCCTGAATTAAACCCAATGAACCCGCTTTTAAGATATCCGAGAAAATAACACTGGTACCCAATAGCACTAAGCCAATTTTCACAAACAACTCCGTAGTCAGCGTAGCCCGAAACCAATCCGGCAACTTAAAAAAGTTACCAATTACTAAACCAATCGATAAACTAAAAATAACAGCTTCCAGGTTTAAGGCTTTTACCTGCTTATTACCAGCCAGAATTAAAGCCAGAATGGTAAGTATATACACTACCGGAAAAACGAGCAAATACGATTTTAAGGGTTTACCAACCAAACTGGCTCCCAACCCACCAATGGTAAATACCAGCAGAAACTGCAAAGCAATAATGCTCAGATTACCGGCATTTAAAACTTTAGAAGTTAAGTCAGCGGTATTACTCCAGCCAAATACCGGAACCGGCAGTAGAAATCCAGCAATGGCTAACAAAATGATTAATCCTCCTAGAATCACTACCGTCCAGTCTTCGGAAATGGCAAGTCGGATTTTGGGTGGAGAAGTAATTGTTGTTTGGGTTGATGACATAATTTTTTAAATTTTCTTTATTATATAGATTTAGTAGACAATTAATTCAGGTGGATATATAAGTTGAGATACTTTTAAGCCGATTTGAATATTTAAAATTTTTAGAATTCTTGCCCTCTCGTTATCTCGCGAGCGTCCTCGCTCGTGAGCAGCATAGTCCGGCCTCTGGCCGGTTGGAATTTACCTGTAGAGCCTTCGTATAAAGGCTCATCCGTTTGCCCGGCCGGAGGCCTACCTAATAGTCAGCCACGAGCGAGGACGCTCGCGGCATTTTTAACTTACTCTCCGGAAGAAACAAATTCACTATGGTCAATCTACTATGGCGCGGATTTACTTACGTGCCTCTCTTGCAAGTCACGGAAGTAAATCCGCGCCATAGTGATGCTATAGTAGTTCATTTTTAGTCCACACAACTTTTAAAACCCCTACTTATGAATTTTAAAAACATCTTTCAAGGCCCGGTTAGCCGCATGATACCCGCACATACCGTGCACTCCCCCACCCGGTGGGGTAGAGGAAGAACAGACGTAAATGCCTTTCGCCGAAGTCCGGTAAGGCGATAGGCTTATGGTAGGTCGCGTGTATAATTGCTTTAAATCGATAATACCGCCGTTAATGTCGCCGCCAATGTAGTTGGGGTTATAGGCTTCTACCTGGGCGGTATTCATGACACTTCGACCGATAATTAAGTCCCGGAAACCGGGCGCGAAACGCTCAATCTGATTTTCGATGGCTTCGGTTCGGTCGAGCTGCGAACCGTTTGGTACGTGGCAATACGCCCAGGCGGTATGCTTCCCGGCGGGTGCCCGCGAGGAGTCAAATAAACTTTGCTGCGCCAATAATACAAAAGGCTTGTCCGGGTGCTGCCCCTTGGCACTTTTTTGCTCACCGGCCGCAATTTCTTCTAAAGTATTTCCCAGGTGCACGGTACCAGCATTCCGACATTCGGGCGCGGTAAACGGAATAGGTCCGTCTAGGGCCCAATCCATTTTAAATACGCCCATGCCGTAGCGGTAGCGGTTCAATTGCCACTTGTAAACTGATGAAAGCCGGTAACCGGCCATTTCCAGTAACTGTTTCGGTGTAACATCCAACAAAACAGCTTTGGCGGAAGGTAGTTGTTTTAAAGTTTTTACATAGTTACCGGTTTCGATTTCTCCTCCCAAAGAAACAAAATAGGAAGCCATGGCATTAGCGATTTGCTGCGAACCACCCTTAGGAACGGGCCAGCCTCGCAAATGCCCCACTGCCATTAATACTAAACCAATAGCCGAAGTAGCCAGGTTGCTTAAAGGTTGAATGCTGTGCGCGGCCATACCTGCCCAAAGACCCTTCGCCTCCGGAGTACTAAAACCTTTTGCCAAAAAAGTAGCGGAGGTAAGCGCTTTCACCCCAAAACCAGCCATAGCTACAGGGAATTTCGGAATGGGCAAAGGGCCTAATACATCGGGGGCTAATTTCGGCCAATCCCGTACCACCGATTCCATCAAATGCAAGTACGCTTCTTTATCTTCGCCCAATAAAGCAGCTGTTTCCTCCAACGATTTTTTTAAAATCGCGGCAGTCCCATTGTCAAAGGGGTGGGCGGCGGCAATATCGGGGTAAATAAATTCCAGCCCGTGTTCCTGCAGCGGCAACGTACTCATAAAAGGCGAGGCCGCTGCCATGGGATGAATGGCCGAGCATACGTCGTGCACAAAACCCGGCAGAGTTAATTCTTTTGATCGTAAGCCACCGCCAATCGTGCTGCTTCCTTCTACAATTAAAACGGAAAGCCCCGCTTGTTGCAACCGAATACCGGCCGCTAACCCGTTGGGTCCGGAACCCACTACTATGGCATCATAATTTGTTTTCGTCACAAGTAATATCTGGTTTGAATAGGTGAAGCAAAGTAACTGTACTTACCTTATTCTTTAAATCTGGTTCGGTATTATAATGTTTTAAGCAACATTTGTTTTTTCTGCTGAAGGGAGCTGCTTACATTATTAAATTTTTATTCCCGGAAAGTCAACCACCCCCAACCCCTCCTTAGCCAAGGAGGGGAGCTTTAATATGCTTTTTTTTAAGAAATAAATCTATAACGCGAATTTACTTCCGTGCCTTGCCCCTCCTTAGATAACTTGACCGAAAAAGGTTAAAGGACCTGCTAATTTCAGCAATTCAGCTTTTCTGTTTTAACCTGTAAGTCACGGAAGTAAATCCGCGCCATAGTTGCCATAGTTGTAAATAATTTTAAAAATTTTTTAAGTTAAAACGGTTTTTCTTCAAAACTCCCCTCCTTGGATAAGGAGGGGTTGGGAGTGGTTGACTTTCCTATTTAAGACCTACTACCACTAATATTTACCTGCTTCTAAAGTACTTTCGGAGAGCGCGTATTGTTTGTTCACTTTATCCAGCATAATGTAAACGGAGTTTTTCTTATCGTCGGTACCGGTTAAAATTACCCGGGAGCCATCGGTGGTGGAATATTTTAAAATCATGCGGTTGCGTTTTTCGTTTTTTGGTGCTTCGGCAAATTCACGGTCGCGGCGGGTAGAGGCGGCTCTTTCGTCAATCATCTTATTTTCGTCGCCGATGTTCGCTAAGGCTTCTTTGGGAATCCAGTTTTCATCGTAGGCTGTAGCAGCTTCTTTTTTCTTTTGCTGCGTATTCGAGTTATTCTGACCACCATCGCCACCTACGCCCGCTGCCCGGTTACGACGGGCTTGAAAGGGGTAATATTTATCCTGCAGGTATAAAACCTGGTTTACCGTATCGGCTAAATAATGAAAAATTCGTCGTCCGCCACCCACACCGGAAATTTCGAAAGTACGGTTAATGTCGCGCATGGGGTCGCCGCCACCGTTGGATAGATCCAAAGGCAAAGGCCGATTTACTTTGTAGGTCAGGGTAGTCCATTTCTCGAAAGTTACGTCTTGCCACCGCACCGAATCTTCCGGGGAGAAAGGCAGCATTTGATTATTAATCCGGAACTCCGATACGTGATACGTACCGCGTAGTTTCTTTACTCCGGCCGTAGATGGTTGCTTGTACGGATCGTACAAAAAGTTAACTAATTGTAGATAAAATAACACGCCCAAAAACAAGACGATGACGCCGGTTTTTAAACCAATGCGGGTAAATTTCTGCCAGGTTTGCGCAAAGGTTGGGTAATAATTTACCGGCACCGTAAAGCGTTCCTGAATAAGTAAGCGGTATAATTTCGGAATATCGTGCACCATCAGGAAACCAGCCAGCAACACAAAATAAGAGCTGTACACGTGCACCCCGCCGTCATAAGCAAAATTCACGTACACGATATCGCCCAAGGCACCAAATAACAGAATAGCACCCAAAGTAGTCGTGCGACGGAAAAACAACAAAGTACCGGCGGCTACTTCCACCACCCCGGCAAAAATCTGGTACCAGGGCACAATGCCGATGGATAACCAGTAAATTTTCTGGGCAGTAAAATCGCCCAGATTAGTTTCCAATAAACCTAAAGAAGGATACGGCATTTGCACCGGCAATAATTTAGTAAAACCGAAGCCGATAATACCAATACCGGCCCGATAACGCACAATTACCCGCAACCAATAATACAGTAAGTTGTAATTTTTAGGTGCCGGACTCTTTTTAGCAGCTACCCAAGTCCAGATTATTCCGCCCACAACGGCTACCAGAAAAGTAACAATCCAATTGGCGTAGCCATTAAGCTTACTCCCAAAGAAGGTATTTCCAAACAAATCAATACCGGAGCCGAAACGCGCAATGTCGTATAAATCGCGGTAATGGAGGTTGGTCCAATCCATATTGGCCACGTGTTTGTACCATTCCACGCCGTTCGGGATGGAGAGGCAAACAAAAAAGATAAATGATATCCGGAAGGCCACCTTCTGGTAAGCTTTCCATTCCGGAGTAGCGCTAATATTAGCGGGAGTACCAATCTCGTTCCCTGCAGCCACACGGGCTTTCTGATCGGTAGTCGGTTCGATGGTTTCTAAGGTAGCCATATCTGTTTTTTAAAATTGTTAGGAGAATTTATCTACTTATAACTTCATCAGTTTCTGGCGACCTTCGCGAGCCACTTCGTCCAACAGGTATTTTTTATTTATTTTTTCCAGCACCACGTACACGGGTTCCTGCTTCTCGTTATGGCCGGATAGAATAATCTGATTGGCATTAGGCCGTTCGTAATTCAGCGTTAATTTATCGCTCGGCCGGTTCTTGTTTTTGTTCTGCAGGATTAAAGTTTGGTTAGCAGCGTCAATCTGGTAAGAATAATATTGGCGGCCACCGGAACCGGCTTCTTCGTAATTGCGGTCCTGGTCGTTCAGGAATATTTCTTCGGTTTTGGCTTCTTCTAAAGGTGTTTTCTGATTAGAGCGGATGCTGATGGTAGCCCATTTTTCAAAAACTACGTCCTGCCAGCGAATTGGGTCGGTAACGGAATAAGGTAAAACCTGGTTGTTAATCCGGAATTCTTTTACGTTGTACAAGCCACTGGCATTTGGTAAGCCAGCGGTTTTCGGGAAATGGTAAGAGCCTTCTTTATGGTAAACCGCGTAGGTTTTATAGCCATACAGAAATATAAACACGAACACAAACGCACTTTTTAAAACCAATCGAGCACTTTTTTGCCAATCCGTAAATTTCGGATGAAAACGATTCGGGAGCGTGGGTTGCTCCAGGGTTAGTAAAGTAAAGAGCCGTTTGCCATCGTAAGCAAACAAAAATAAGGCGATGGTGATCAGGTAAAAACTGTACACGTATTCGCCGCCTTCGTAAGCCAAATTCGACATAAACACGTTGCCGGTAAATGGTAAAACTAGGAAAGCCCCAATAGAAGCCGTTTTGCGGAAAAAGAGTAAAGCCGCGGCAAGTAATTCTACCAAACCCAGAAATGATTGATAATCCGGCACAATACCCAACGTCAGTGAGAAAATTTTCCAGGCGTTAAAATCACCGTAGTGCGTGTTTAGGTTACTGATGGAAGGTAACGGCGACTGCATCGGGTAAATTTTTAAAAAAGCGTAGGCAATTAAGCCAATAGCTAAGCGGTACCGCAGAATAACGCGCAGCCAGTAATACAGCTGGTTGTATTCTTTATGCTTACGGTCCGCAGCTGACCAAATGGCAGCTCCAATTACAGCTATTACCAGAACTACTCCCCAATCGGCGAAAGAATTAATGCCCCAACCAGTTGCATTTTCGGGAGTGGAGAAAAACTGAGGGGTATAGCGGCTCAGGTAAAAGATGTCCCGGAAATGTAAATCGAGCCAGTTGATGGAAAACAGATTCCGAAAATACTTCCAGTCGAGCGGTACGGCCTGAATAAAAAAGTAAATAAAGAAAAAACGAAAAGCCGTTTTCTCCAGCCCGTTCCAGTCGGAAGTAGGAACCGATGGTTCCGGTACATTTACCTTTTCATAGGCTTTCTTTTTAGAAACAGGTAACGAAATTTCTGCGGTAGCCATATTTTTTTTAAATTTTTGTTGTATCAGGTATCAGGACACAGGTATCAGGACTTTCTGTTTTATTAACTGTTTTCTGCACTGTCGCAAACGTCCACGTTTGTGACGACTATTGGTAGGCGTCCCGCCTACGCTGGCCAGAGGCCAGCCCATGGGAACCATGAGCGTGGACGCTCGCGGTATATACAAACCAAAATTCAGTGACTAATAACCCGGGTTTTGCTCCAGCGCTTTATCAGCATTCAATTGGTCAATCGGAATCGGCAGCACGTATTTATTCGCATCGGTTACTCCCAAAACTTCCGCCACGCGGCCAGTCCGGATTAAATCATACCAGCGGTGCGGTTCAAAGGCAAACTCTACGCGGCGTTCGTTTTCAATGGCCAGCAAAACTTCAGGTTGGGTTACTGCTGGGCTGGTAGTTAACTCGGCCCGTTCGCGCACCGCATTTAAATCCGCTAGTGCTTCCGGTAACTTATTTAGCTGCGCCCGAGCCTCAGCCCGAATCAAAAACAATTCAGCAATGCGGATAACGAAGGTAGGATCGGTGGCCGGGCTGCGGTAATACATATTGCCGTACCACAATCCTTGGGTAGTTTTTGCGACTAAAGCGTTGCGGTTTCCTCCTACCGTGGGGTCATTTACCAGGCTTACCAAAGCATCGTTGGGTGCCCATTGCCGGGTGCCGCCATTAGCGGGTGGTTGCCAGCTGTTGCGGTGCGTGTTGGTAGAAGTCGGGCTGTAGTAAATTTCAAAAATGGATTCTTCGGTGCCGCGGGCATTGTTGGCGAAGAAAGCACTGTACGGTTTTACCAGTTTGTAATTGGCGGCGTCGTCCACTAGTTTACTCGCGTAGGATTCGGCTTGCACCCAATCTTTTTGGTACAGGTAGTAACGGGCCAGTAAAGCCCAGGCCGTTTTCTTGGTAGCCCGGTAGCGGTTGGTGGTTTCGGGTAATAGTTTTTCGGCCTCGGTTAAGTCTTTTAAAACCTGGGCGTAAGTTTCGGTTACCGAACTGCGGCGAATGCCTTCGTTGTCGGTGAGTTCTTTGGTGGGGGTGAGCACTAATTGTACACCGCCCCAGGTACGCGCCAGATCAAAATAAGCCAGGGCCCGCACAAAGTAAGCTTCGCCTAATAACTGGTTCTTTTTCTCCTGGGTAAAAGTAGCATCGGTTACGGCAGGCACTTTTTCGATGATCTGGTTCGCGCGGTTAATGGTTTGGTAAATGGCGGCCCAGGTACCGGCTACCGACGCGTTATCGGCGGTAACGTTGTGGTTAATAAATTGTGCCACGATGGACTGGGAACCGGTCCACTGAATATTATCCCCCTGAAAATATCCAATCGATTGAAAAGTAGTACCGTAATAATTCGTGCTGGCGAGAGCCCCGTACAAACCCCGCACAGCGGTTTCGGCGGTAACGCCATCCACAATGGTTTGGTCGTCCACGATGGCTTGCCGCGGCTCTACTTCCAGGAAATTATCGCAGGAAGCTAAACTTAAGGTCAGCACAAAGGGCAGTATATATCTGGATTTTTTAAAAAATTTCATTTTGGTAAAAACTTAGATGGTAATGTTGATTCCGAATTGAATGGTGCGCGGTTGCGGCGGCGTTCCGAGGTCTAAACCTTGGGTATTCTGGTCGGTGTTGGTTACATTCGACTCGGGGTCTGGACCGGTATATTTAGTAAGCAGGAACAAATTGGTTCCTACCACATACAGGCGCAGATTATCGACTTTCACCCGCGACAACAGATTTTTCGGCAGCGAGTACCCAACACTAAGCGAACGCAGGCGCAGGAACGAGCCATCTTCTAAAAAACGGCTATTTTGCTCTAAGCGGTAGTTATTGCCAATCCCGGTTAAGCGCGGAACATCCGTCTCGTCGCCGGGCTTTTGCCACCGATCCAGTTGGCTCGCAAAAATTACGCGGTTAGCATCGCGGGTACCACCGCCTTCACCGAAGAACCGGTTGTGGTTCCAGACTTTGTTACCGTATTGGAAAGAAATGAGCACGCCGGCATCAAAACCTTTGTAAGTAAAATTGTTGGTTAATCCCCCAAAAAATTTAGGAGAAGCGGTACCCAGAATCTGGCGGTCGGCGGCGGTAATTTGGCCGTCTTGGTTTACATCTTCAAATACTGCGTTGCCGGTTTGTGGATCTACGTACAATTGTTTGTAGGCCCAGAACGAGTACATCGGGTAACCTTGCTGCGCCCGCAGTAAATCGCGGCTGCCGTAAACGGTTGGGATGGGTAGTTTTTCAATTTTGTTAATGTTCCGGGACAAGTTGAAATTGGTGTTCCAGGTAAAATCACCCGCTTGAACGTTAACCGTGTTGATGCCTAACTCAAAGCCTTTGTTGCTGATTTCGCCGGCGTTGGTAATGTAGGTCGCAAAACCGGTGCGGGCGGGCACAGGTAATTGCAGCAAAGCATCCGTGGTGTATTTAGAGTAATAATTAAACTCCAGACCAATGCGGCCCTCGAACAAACCAACGTCTACCCCGGCATTTACCTGGCGGGTACGTTCCCATTTTAAGTTAGGATTGGCCACTTGCTGCGGTGCGATGCCCGGTTTATCGCCGCTGGTAGCGTTATCTACATAACTTACTCCACCGGCCCAGAAACCCAAAGGAGCAAAATCGTTGATGCCGTTTTGGTTACCGGTTACCCCAAAGCTACCCCGCAGTTTTAAATCGCTCAGGGCGGTTACATTTTTTAAAAATTCTTCTTCTTTTAAACGCCACGCACCCCCAATCGATGGAAAATAGCCCCATTTGTTATTGCCCCCGAAACGGGAAGAACCATCGGCCCGGATCGTAAACTCCAGCAGGTATTTTTCATCGAAATTATAATCTAACCGGGAGAAGAAAGAAGCTAAGGAATTTTTTGTCCAGGTTTGGGTAGAAGTACGCGTTGCCGCATCGGAGATTAAGGTAAAAGAATTACTCGCGAAGTTGCTGCCTTGGGCCGAAGTATTGTTCAGCACATCGCTTTGCAGCGTATTACCCACTAAAGCCCCAATGGTGTGTTTGCCGCCAAAGTTTTTGCGGTAAGTAAGGGTTTGCTCGTTCAGCCAGGACGTTTTTTGGGTTAAGCCCGAAGTGGCTAATCCATTGGTAGGAGCCGCGCCGAGCTGGGTTTTATCGTTCCAGTATTCCGATTCGTCGTAGTTGTTATAATCTACACCCCAGCTACTGCGGAATTTTAAACCCGGGATAATTTCAGCATCCACAAACAAGTTACCGATGTAGCGCAAGCTGGTAGAATTAACGTCGTAGTTATTCAGGAGTACATCCAGGTTATCAAAACCGGCGTAACGGGCCGGGCTCCCATCCGGATTGTTCTTGGGCAAATAAGTGGGCGTATGCAACGCCGATTGCAGTAAACCACCTTGCGGACCGTCGCCGGCGCGGGCCTGGTTGCGGTACGTGCGCGACACGGTATTGCTCACGCCTACCTGTACTTTATCATTTACCTGTTGATCAATGTTTACTTTAAAGCTGGCGCGCTGCAGATAAACCGGTTTTATAATGGCTTCCTGTTTGGTATAACCGCCGCCGATGTAATATTTAGTATTGGCGTTGCCACCTTGTAAGGATAAGTCGTAATTAGCCAGGCGGGCCGTGCGGAATACATCACCTAACCGGTCTTGTGTTTGTTGTTCTTCGGGTAAACCTCTGCCTCCCTCGGATACCGGCCGGAAAGGACGATTTTCAAAGGTTTGCTTTAAAGCCGGATTATCCTGACCCGAGTTAATCCAGTATTCATTGATTAAAGCCGCGTGCTCCGGACCGGTGGTTAAATCCCAGAGGTTGGCGGCTTTGGCAAAGCCCTGTGAGGTGTTGAAAGTAACTTTTGGTTTGGTATTATAGCTACCCCGTTTGGTAGTAACAATTACTACTCCGTTGGCGCCGCGCGAGCCGTAGATGGCGGTAGCGTTGGCATCTTTTAAAACTTCAATGCTTTCAATATCAGCAGGGTTTATATCCGCAATGGGCGAGGTGGCTTTGCCGCCGGTACTTACGGTTTGTAAGCTGTTGTTATTCACAAAAACTCCGTCTACCACGTACAAGGGGTCGTTGCTGGCGTTGATGGAAGTAGCGCCCCGCACCCGGATAAAAATGCCTTCGCCGGGAACGCCGGTGCTCGACGAAATCTGTACGCCGGAAGCTTTGCCTTGCAACTGCGCGGCAAAATTACCACCGGGTATGTCTTTGGTTTCGGAAGGATTTACTTTACTAACTGAGCCCACCAGGTTTTTGCGCTCCTGGCTGCCATAACCTACCACTACTATTTCTTTCAAAGCCTTGGTATCTTCGGCCAAGGTAACCTGCACCGGTTTTTGACCATTTACTGGAATTTCTTTGGTAGCAAACCCAATAAAAGAGGCTACTAAAGTACCCGAACCATTGGGTACGGTTAGCTGAAAAGTACCGTCGGTGCTGGTAGTAGTACCAATGGTGGTGTTTTTTAACACGATGGTTACGCCGGGCAGCGGTTCACCGGAAGGGCCGGTTACTTTGCCGGTAACTGGTACATCGGGCAAGTTCATCCGGTTGGCTGCATTAACCGGAAAACTATAAAGTGAAGAAAAGGCTAGTAAAGGTGTTCCATAAAGTGAAAGCAATAAGATTACTTTACTGCTTCGGAAGAGCAGCTTTTTCATAAGTTTCGTATATTTGGTGTAACAATTATTCCTGGGCTTTCCCGGTAATGCCTGGACCAGAGGCGTTGCAACCGGGAGAGCCCTTTTTCTTTTATAGGCTATTCTGAACGGGTATTTCCCTAATTTTAAAAATCCAGCATTGGCTTTTTCTTAGAAGCCAGGTTCTTGTTAGAACAAGATTGATTTGTTACTACGGGTTCTAACCGGGCGGTTAAGCCGAAAAAATTGGCTTTCCGGTGCAAAACCACCAGGAAAAATACAAATAAGGTAAGGCTGATAAACTCTATCATGACAAGTTTTTGAAAGTAAAAAAATTTAAAAATTTTTAGTATAGACCGGTTAGCCGCAACAACAACTCAAACGCATGGGAGCACAACCACCTACCGGATAGTTAAAACCTGCCTGGTTCCTGGCCAATGCCCCAAGGAAATCAGAGAGCGACGAAACTGTTCTAAATCTAAAATTTTTATACATTGTCTATAGATTTGATAGACAAATAAAGAAAAGCTTTTTTTCACTTCCAAATTTTATTTTACTTTATTTTTTATTTTTAGCTTAGTGCGGCTATTCCAATTTTATTTAATAAAATAAGGCTATATCCATTTAATACTTTAAGCAGCCAATTTCATACATTTAATTGTTTCATAATTAAACAATTAAATGTATTCCCTACTAAAGAAGCAAAAAAACAAATACCTTATTTTTGGTTTAGGTAAAGTTGCCAATTATCATTTAGTACTTTTTTGGGTAATAACAAATAGCCAAATTCATAACAAAAATTATACACGTAACCTTGTCAGGTTTAGTACTGATGGTTATAATAACCTAGAGCAGGATAGTAACATCCTTTCTTAAGCTACTACGAAATTTACTCCTGAACTAGAGGTTAAAATCAAAAGGTCAACATAAGAAGAAGACTAATTTATTGCGGACAACTATGATATAGTTGATAAAAGTACTAAATAGTTAGGGAGCGTTTCATAACTTAAAAATACTGGGGCACATACAAAAGGGTCGGCCAAGCATATAGAACTTGTTTAGAGTTTTGGTTTATTAGGGATTTTACGAATAAATAAGACGGAGAAAGCAATTAAAATAAGCACGAACCAGTGTAGTGCTTTGGTTTCGAATCGAATGAGCAAAGCTTTGAAGCTGTCCATCCAGGCGTTAGCTCTTTCAATGGCATTTCTCTGCTTAAAGAGTTGTTCATCAAAATAAATATATTCATCCGTGATTTGGCCATTCCTGGGATTAGTGGCAATATTAGCTTCTATTTTCATTTCTGAACATATACTTCTAAAAGCTTGGGAATCAAATCCGGCATCGGCATTTAAGAATAAACCTTTAGTTTCAATACCTGCTTCTTTCAATAAATTACATAATTCTTTAAATACTACTTCAATCTCATACAAGTCATGGTGGGCTCCTGATACTGGTAAACTACAAGCCAGCATCTGCCCTTTGTTATCAGCTAAAAACAGGCTATTGCAACTATTGGCCGCTTTCCTGTTTTGATAACCAATGCATTCCCCTCCCTGCTTACAGATAGTCTGACTACCATCTAACTGAACACCTGATAAATCTAGTAAGCAACGCTGGCTTTTTAGTAGGCCAAGCCATACATTCTTAAAACTCCCATCATTTACCCACTTTCGAAAATGATGATACACGCCTTGCCAGCTAATGGTTGGGCCAGTAAATATTTCTTTTAGGGGTAACTCTCGCCATTGACAGCCTGTTTTCAACCGATATAAAATACCTGAAATAATGGCTGCTGGTGCTACTTGTAATTTACTGCCTCTCTTTCCTTGGCTCAAATATGGAACTATCCACCGATTTATTTTATCTTCGCTTAATACTGCCATTGAAATAGGAACTTGTGTAAAGTGTCTTTGCAAACTCTTTTACACTCCTATTTCTTTGGTAGTTTTAAAACTCTAAACAACTTCTTATTTAAAATTAGAAGAAAATAACAGCTACCCGTAATTTTATGTACAATTAAATACATTAGGGACAACTATAAAAGAAATACCACTCCGCCTAAAAATACCTGATGCCCATTAAAACGCTCCTTAGCCATGTCTGTTAGCGGCACTTATAAAGAGAGTTCATTTAAATTTAGAAATCTAAGTTTATGAATTTTGAAAAACTAGTTCCGAATGTTTATTACGTGTATATCACTAAGGGTTTGAAATTTTTTGCCGACTGTTTGGAGTTTACTATTGGACATAATGAAATAAAATCAAGCGAACCGTTTTGTGTATTGGAAAAAGGTGGATTACAGATATATCTTTTTGAAAACGTAAAACTTGCTAAAGAGCAAAATCCCAAATTTCTTCATCCTAACTTTCATAAAATTACTCTCCGTCCATGGGGGCTAAAGAATTCGCCTTAAGGGACGAACAAGTTTGCATTATAATTCAAGAGTGGTAAAATCCTTTTGCCTAACTACGCATTTGTTTATATTATTGTAAAGATTGTTCGTAGACAATTATTTGATTTTAGTAATTTAGTTTTAGGCGACGAACTTAATTAGTTTTTAACGATTCACAAGACATATTATCTACTACGAACAAAGTATAAAAACAATGGCAGGATTGAGCAGTAAAGTTCTTAACCTTTATTATCTTACCCTTAGGCCAAAGCAGCAAGGATCTTAACCCATTTACCAATTTTGTAAAAGCACGTTGTACGTCATATTAAATGGCACCGCATAAAAAATTACATCTTTAAAGAACATCCATTTTTAGGATTTTATTTCCGTTTTATCTTGCCGCTTAAAATTACCTCCCCTTCTGGAAACTAATAATTTATTATTTATCCGAATGTATTTAACTTTATAGGTAGCACCAATCGTAGTCTTAATATTCTTGCCATTTTCACTACCTAATAGCGTAATTAAACAATACCATTTTCCTACCGAATTATTTCCATTAATTTTGACCACCTGCTGGCCATTAAAATGATAGATGGTTTCAACATCTCGAAGAAAATTATCAAAGGCTTGCGCCATTTCTTTTCTACCTTCCAGTTTTAAAATTGTTTTTCCTTCGGCTACTGTTTCAGATATCGCATTTTCAGAAAAACAATTGCACTTGGTTTTCAAAGTATTTATTATCTCCCAACATGGAAATAGTATTATTGTAAATCAATGATTTAAAATGAAAAAGAAAGAAAAAATTTGTCCGGAGGTTGCCACTTGTTCTGTGGATTATGCCTTTAAGCGCATTGGAGGCAAATACAAAGGCAAAATTTTATGGTATTTGCACGAACACTCTATTTTGCGTTACGGCGAGTTAAGCAGGACCATGTCGGACATTACTACTAAATTGCTGACTCAAACTTTATGGGAACTAGAAACAGACCATTTAATTGATCGAAAAGTATATCACGAAGGTCCGTTTAAAGTAGAGTATACCTTAACAGAAGTTAGCAATGAACTGATCCCCTTTATCCGTTACTTAAAAAAATCGGGCAACAAACAAATCAAAGAGGAACTGAAAAATGCTAAATAATAAATTGTTCTACTGCAATTCAAATCTTTTTACTTAACTCTTCCGGAACCGGAACTTGGCTATAACCAGGAAGAGTTGCGGAGCGTGCCGTGGATATAGGAGTAATTTCTATCTTTATACCGCATTATTAATTTATTTTATTTTTTCATGCTCCACAAAATTAAAATTCTTACTTGTTCTCTTTTATTATCGCTACCGGTAACTGCGCAGGAAAACTCCTCTTGGGGAAAAATTTTTAATCGTATTAATGCCGAGGTACAACAAAATTCTAAAGCTTATAGCACTTTACAACAAGCCTCGGCTACTATTGGCCACCGCTTAACCGGCTCGGAAAACGGCAAAAAAGCCGAAGAATACGCTTATAATTTATTAAAGTCGTATGGTTTTGAAAAGGTGCGTTACCAACCCTTTGAAGTAGAAAGCTGGCGCCGGGGCGAGTTACGGGTACAAATAGGTACCGACGCCGATCACCTACAGGATATTAAATCGGTATCACTGGCCCATTCGCCGGTAAAAGCCGAGTTAACCGCTGCTATTGTAGATATGGGTAACGGGCTGGAAGTTGATTACCAGGCCAAACCGGGGGCAGTTACTGAAAAAATTGCATTGGTTTATTTAGGGGTTTTACCCGGTTCAGCACCGGGTACGGGCACCTTGCACCGATCCGAAAAAACGGCTTTGGCTAAGAAGTACGGGGCCAGTGGTATTATAATCATTAACACGGTAGCAGGCGGCACCTTACTCACGGGCACGGCCTCAGTTACTGGCAAACTAATTCCTATTCCGGCGGTGTGTATCGGTAAAGAAGACGGCCTGAAATTAAAAGAACAACTCCGCTCCGGTCCTTTGGTATCCGCGATAAACATGACCAATTTTTCCGGGTTAATAAATGCCCGCAATGTTATTGCTACTTTGCCGGGTGCCACACTGCCAAAAGAAAAAATTGTTGTGGGCGGCCACCTGGATACCTGGGATTTAGCTACCGGCGCTATTGATAACGGCCTTGGCTCTTTCTCGGTGATTGATATGGCACGTACTTTTAAGACTTTAAAATTACGGCCTAAACGTACGATAGAGTTTGTATTGTTTATGGGCGAAGAAGAAGGCTTGCTGGGCTCCGAAGCTTACGTAGCCGAAGCCATGAAAGATAAATCCATGCAAAACATTGCCTTTATGCTGAACTACGACATGACCAACGACCCCAAAGGGTACCATGCCACCAGTGAGGCTTGTAAACCTTTATTCCAAACCATTGGGGCTTTAGCCAGCAAAATTGATACAACTTTTAAGAATAATTTCTCTAGCCGGGCGGGCCTGCACAGCGATCACCAGCCGTTTATGTTGCACGGCGTACCCACAGGCGGTTCTTTTGGCGGCAAACTTCCGGCGGGTGGCGGCGATTGCTACCACGCTGATTGCGACGGGTTTGACCTGGTGGAAGAAAGCGGCTTAAAAAACACGGTTCGATTTAGCAGCATGCTGGTATATGGTTTAGCCGACTCAGTTAAAATACCTGCGAAACACTTAAACGATTCAGAAACAAAAGCTTTCTTGATTACTAACAAATTACAGGAACCTCTAAAAATTGCCGGGGAGTGGCGCTGGGCGGATTAACAACTACAAAAAAATAATAACCCCATGTTTATTTAAAGAATTTCATCCTCCTGCTACACTTATGTAAAATAGAGTAGCAAAAAGTATGAAATTAATCCAATTTTTAGCAGCTTAAATTATCGCCAATTAAGGTATCCTCACTACCTGATTATTACTAAATTGAGATAATTGAGCCTTAAAATCTTACCTGTTTTTATAAGGTAGCACAGTATACCCAAAGCCAAACCGCAGAATAGCAGTTTGGCTTTGTTTTTTAAAATCCTGGTATCCATGCTTTTCTACAAGGGTTCCCAGAGCTCAATCTTATTGCCTTCGGCATCCAGAATAGGAATAAATTTTCCGTATGCAACCGTTTCCATTTCATCCAATATGGGTACGCATTTGCATTTACCTTTTTTACTATTCCTTCCAAATTCTGAACCCTGCAATTAATCATAAATTTCTTCTTATAGGGAGCAAAATAAAGGCTGTCACTTTTCAAAGGAGTCCATTGAAGCTGATTAATCTCGTTGAGGCGATTTATATTTCTGGATTCAAAAGTAGCTCTCAGTCATTTACCTCCAGACCTAAGTTCGAAGCATACTATTTTTTACCGGCTGTCTTCCCGAATTACATCTGGTAAAAGATTTACAAAAGGTGCTAAACTAGATGAATTATAAATGGCTAAAAAGCTTCGAAGAAAAACACGGCTTTTAGATAACTCTCTGCGGAAAACAAAAACTAATTTTCACCCAAGAGTTATCTAAAACAAAAAATGGAAAAATAATTATAAGAGAGTCTTGCAAAAGCCAATTGGCCTTGGTTTTACCGCAAAATCTAACACCGCAGAAATAATTGTAGGGATAAACCTTACCGGAAAAGTGGCGATTATAACCGGCGGTTACACTTGTATTGGTTTAGAAACTACCCAAACACTGGCGGCCGCCTCTACCGTAATTATGCCCGTCCGAAGTATTCAAAAAGCCCAGCAGAATTTAGCCGGGATTGCTAATGTAGAGTTAGCCGAAATGGACTCAATGGACCATACTTCCATAATGAGTGTAATAGGTTTTCTTAGATGTTTTAATAAGCAAGGCTAATCTGATTTTATTTTTTACTAAATTCCTTTAAAAAAGAAAAGACTGTTTAGTATAGTTACTAAACAGTCTTTTCTTTTTATTATAAAGCATTCTGGTGATAAGGATAACAGAATACCTGAATCCCAGTTATTGTGTTACTGTAAAATTAATAGTTAAAGCCGTGCCAGCATTTCCACTACGACCTGCTGCGGAATAAGGAGTAGCTTTTAAGGTATATTTACCTAATGCGGGGCGCCACGCCGCGTAATTCAGATTTGTATCCCCGAATAATGCATAGGGAGCGCCACCTTCTGTTTTCGTATAATTTTTAGCACCGGAAAGAGCAAAGTACACACTACCAACGGTAGTATTAGTATTAGCCCGGATATTAATATTTTTGGTAGGTAAACCCGAAAGCTTGATAGTAGCACCGTTTGCAATTGTCCGGATATCTTTGTCTGTATCCGCGTTAACCAAAGTATAGCTTACTACTTTTTGGCCGGTAGCAGATACAGGGGCATCATCTTCTGCTGGTGGGTTATTTTTGCCGGAACCCGAAGGGGCTACATCATTGTAAGAAGCGCCACCCGATGCAGTACGGATATCATCGATAAAGAGCGCCCGCTTGCTGATGGTACCCCATTTTCTTTTGTAAATACCGGTTTTAAAGTAAGGATGATCATTATCGTTGTAGCTATTCGGACCACGGAAGGTAAGTGATTTAGTACCGTTTAACCATACATCTAAAACTCCGTCAGATTGGTGAGAAAAGTTAATGTGAAATACAAAATCAACCCATTTATCTTTAATTACCGGTCCCAGGTCAAATACTTTTTTACCGCTAATGGTGGAGTTGGTGTTATTCGAACGCGTGGCCCAATACATTACCACGTTTAATCTACCTTTACTAACCACCAAAGCAATGGGGGGAAAACGAGCGGCCTCTCCTTTATCTTCCATGGCGTGCCACTGTGCAATTATATCCCAACTATCTACGGCGGTGCTGGTTTGCCAATAGCTGCTTGGTAATTTCATACTAAACCCATACCAACGGTTACTAGATGTTTCGGCTGGTAATAATATTTCCGAACGTAGTTTGTAGTCCGCTTTTCTTAACTCAATACGTGCAGATTTCGATCCTGATCTGGACTCGGCACTAGTAAGAACAAAGCCATGTGACTTATATACTTGTTTGTTAAACGGACTCATGGCAGAGGATTCGAATCTTTGTTCTACCAAAAGATTCTTCCGGTAAGAATCAATGGAGGTAATATTACTAGCGTTGGCTAATTCGACTTCTGGTTTAACATCTGGCTGAACTAATTCTTCAGTATCACAAGCTGTTGTAAATAATGACAGTAAGGGAATAGACAAAAGTAGTTTAGTTTTCATAAAGAACGATTAAAGTTAGAAAAACAATATTAAAAATATACAATTTGTAAAAGCACTAATCAGCAACTATCAGCTCAAGTGAAATTGTATATTATTTAACATAAAAAAGCATTTAGTAAGATAAATATTAGGATAAAACCATAATTGAAAAGATTAAAAGCAAACATCGGACAACGTTATTATTTTAAATAAATATAATTTAACTTATACAATGTAACCTTTTACAATTCTTTAATTATGGCTCAAACATAGAGCATAAAATTTTATCCACCAAATTTTAATTGTTTTTATGCTTAATATTTAATTTTTTATCAATAAAACACCAATAATTTTAGTAAATCCAACATAAAAGTAATTGACTATGCTTTGCCAATTATAAATACATATATATCAAATGCATATTAAATTATAATAAATTCACGAAAATAAAACCAACAGTCATTTACATAATTTTGGACAAGAATACAGCTATTGAAACTAATACAACTTTTATTATTAGTTTTATTTTTGTATTATTTTTATAATTACGAATCTTAATTAATCAACACTAACACAAACACCATATCAATAATACAATAAAATGCTGCCGTTTAACCAATATTATGCCAAAAAACTGTTGTGTTGCTAACCGTTTCATATTTAGGCACCTAGTAGATTACTTATAATTTGATGAGATATAATGTGCTGAATTTTTCTACACACTGTAGAAGATGTCCACACTCACAAAAATTGATTTTATAGAGAGTAATTGTATGATAGACAAGAACAAGAATATTGAATTGGTAATTAAATAAAACTATTTTGTTATAGGGTAAAAACAGTAGATGCCCTGGAACTTGCAACATAGTTACCCAACTATCTACTCTTAACAATTATTATTCTATGGAATTTTGATACTAGGTTAAACCTGACCGGTAAATTTTTTTAGTAAGTTAAGCTGTACAAATAATTCGAAATAAATTATACAGAGTGCTGATTCAACTCTCCCTATCTTGATTTAGCCCTTCCTTATAGAAAAGTCTGTCTTTCTATTACACTTTATTGTTTATATTTAGAAACCAACTTTACAGCCACAAAAGCTTCTATGATAAAAAATGCCTACTTCTTATTTTTGTTTCTGCTTAGCTATTCCTTTTCCTGCTTTAGTCAGAAAATAATTGGCAGCTCTACAGTTGCTCCCAGAATGCGGGTTATTGTAGATAATGATTTTAGTGGCGATCCAGACGGATTGTTTCAGCTTGCGCACCTTTTGTTATCTCCATCCGTAGAAACCCGGGCCATTATTGGTTCGCACCTTAAAGTGGGTGATGGCTTTGATCCTTCCCAAACCCAGGCTCAAAATGCAGCTAACCAAGCTAAAGAATTACTAAAAATAATGGGTATAAAAAGCAACATTCCGGTAATTCCCGGTTCCAACACTGCTATGCCCAACGACAGCACGCCGGTTAAAAGCGAAGCCGTAAACTTTATTATAAAAGAAGCTTTACGCACCGATACCAAATTACCCTTGTACCTGCTTTGCGGAGCCGGCCTCACCGAAATTGCCTCGGCCGTATTAACTAATCCCCAAATTGCCGGTAAAATTACTTTGGTATGGATTGGCGGTCCGGAATATCCCGATCTGGCCTACCCGCCACCAAATTATTCTAACCCCGAATACAACCTGAATATTGATATTGCCGCGGCAAGAGTTGTCTTTAATAAATCTAGTATTCCCATTTGGCAAGTACCCCGCAATGCCTATCGGCAAGCCATTTTGCCTTACTCACAGTTACTTCTAAAAATTAAACCGCAGGGGAAAACAGGGAGTTACCTAAGTGGCATTTTAGAAAGCCTTATGACCCGGATTCAAAAATATGTAAACATGGGCGAGACCTATATTCTCGGTGATAGCCCCCTGGTATTACTAACCGCGCTTCAATCCTCCTTCGAACCCGATCCATCTTCCAGCACCTACGTACTAAAACCCGCGCCCAGCATTAACCAACAAGGAGCGTACGAGTTCAATCATCAGGGCCGCCCCATTCGGGTATATACCCAATTAGACATTAACTTAATGTTTAACGATTTTTTTGCTAAACTGGAATTATTTAGTAAATAAACCACTGGATTTAATTAACCGGGAATTTAGATTATGCGGATTTAAAAAGCAGAATACTGCTTATATGCCTGAAAAATTTACTAAATAACCCAGAAGAAAATATTAATCGATAATACTATATTTCTAAAAGCAGATTTATAATTTCAAACCATTACCAAAACCTTTTCCGGTTTGGCGTAAATAAAAAGTTTCTCCGTAACAAATTTGTTTTTACCTAATAAAACCGGAATTACAAAATATCTATAATATTTGAATAATAATGGATGTCCAAGACTTAATTCGCCGATTAAAATTGCAACCTCATCCGGAAGGGGGATTTTATAGAGAAACGTACAGATCTAATCAATCTTTGGTAAATAATCAAGGACAAAACCGGAATGTTAGTACAGCTATATTTTATTTATTACAGGATAACTATAAATCTGCTTTTCATCGCATTCTCTCGGATGAACTATGGTTTTTTCATCAGGGACTGACCGTAGAAATAGTTATTATTCAAGATGGCCAGTTAACTTCTGTTCTCCTAGGAAACGATTTTGAGAAGGGGGAAATACCGCAAGCCATCATACCGGCTAATACCTGGTTTGCGGCTAAAATAAAAAATAGGACTGGCTATTCCTTAATAAGCTGCACCGTAGCGCCCGGCTTTGATTTTGCCGATTTTGAATTAGCCGAAAAAGAGAAACTGCTTCAGCAATTCCCTCATTTAAAAGATGCTATAGAAGAGTATAGTAAATAAAAACAGTTCAAACAGCAGAAAATATATTTTATTACGAGTACGGCTATTAGCTGTTTGTATAAATAAGTTCTTATATTAAACACACGTTTATTATTCTTTTAAATCATTAGGTAATTCTTTGATAGAAATATTACGGAAATGATGGGTGGCGCCCGGCGCCCAGGAATCCAGAATATTCCAACCTACTACGGTTGACGAGTACAGGGCGGTCCAATGCGATTGAAAACCAATCATACCTTGGGTAGCTCCCGCAATAAAATCGTTTTTGGGTTGGGTAACGTCCCACATTTGTACCCCGTTAATCCAGAGAGTAATGTGCGGCATCTCCCCTACCATCCGGATCCGGAAGGAATTCCAGTCGTTGGCTTTCCAAACATTTTCCCGCCCGGTGGTTTTTGCTTCGCGGCTCACTGGCATGCGTTCCCCGAGCAAGTTTCCGGTGTTTTCAGCGGCTTCGTCTAACTCAATCTGGTAAGCAATGCCGCTTTCAGAAGCCCTGATAAAAATGCCGCCGTTAGTGAACGAATCAATCTTGGCCTCCAGGTACAGATCAAAATTTTTAAAATTTTTATCCGATAGCAACACTCCCCCCTGCCCATAAGGATTTTGCCTAATTACAATAGCGTTATTTTCCACTCGTACATCGGGGGTAGTACCCTGGTGCGTAGTTCGGCTAATGTGCCAACCCTGTAAATCTTTCCCATTGAAGATAGATTTATACCCCGCTGGAATTTGCGCCCAGGCAGCTGGCACCAGAAAAGTTGTTAAAACCAGGATCAGAATACTTTTTATTTGCATGTGCTGATTCGTACTTTTTAAATTTAAATTTTAGCAACAATTTCGTATGATAATATTCAGAATCTTGTCTGAAGTAATTTGCTCGGCCGCTTTAACCAGTTAAAAACTAGCTACTACCTTTATAAACCAGTTACGCTTCGTTAAACTAGCGTCAGGGAAATTAATATTTTTTAAAATTCAATTGAAAGACGCTAATACTTCTGCTTAGCCCTTAATTTAAACAGGTGAGTTTTAGCCAATCATTTAGAAACATTAACTCATAACTTTTAACTCTTAACTTATTTACGTGCTTCCATTACCAAACGAACACCCACATCAAAACCATTGCCGGGGCCAGCGGCATGGGTCATGTATGTGGCATTTTTTACATCGCCGGTGAAAGAGGCGCCTTTTAAAACGTGTTCTTTCCCGGACTTCGGTGGCACCGGATCGGCAAATATTTTCTCATTATAGTAATCCTGCACCCATTCCCACACGTTACCCAACATGTCGTAAATTCCCCAGGCATTTGGTTCTTTTTGACCAATCGGGCTGGTAGTAGCGCCGCCCAAAACGGCTACTTGGTTAATTTCAGCCCAGGGAATGTCTCCTTCAGCGCCGGCCCGGGCGGCGTATTCCCATTCAAATTCGGTTGGTAACCGGTAGGTATGCTGCTTATCTTGGGCATTTAATTTTTTAACAAATGCCTGGGCATCTTGCCAGGTAATGCTTTCAACAGGATACTTGGCACCATTATCTTTTACTTTATCTTTTTTAAAAAACGCCGGGTTGTTGCCCATTATATTTTGCCATTGTTCCTGGGTCACTTCAAACTTACCGATGTAATAAGACTTATCTAATTGAACCGTAAAGCCCGGCATAGCCGATTTTCGCGCCATTTCGGCGGCTGTTTTGTATGAGCTTAGCGGCAAAGTGGGTCGGTTTAATTTCTCTTTTGGGGGCTCCCCTACTCCCGGCTGAAACTTTCCAACAACCATCTTACCCGGCTTAATTAACACGAACTCCATTCCGAACTTATTGGTGAAGGTGGCGGGCTGAGCTAAAAGTTTTATTGGTAACAGCAGGAGGATTAAACCAATTCTGACCAGTGGTTTAATTAAGAAATTAGATATTAGTAATAACTTAAAATCGTGCATTTTCAATTTTTTAAATAATTTATTCCTAAGCTCCCTTCGCAAGATTAGGAGGAACAAGGGAGTATTCTGTTTTTACTTGGAGCCTTTTCAAGTCTCCAGGCTGCGGTGCTATCTCGTTTGACCCGGCTGAGTTTGCCTCCTGGCCGGCCGGCCTCGTTTGGCTCTTTCGGGCTGGTCTAAGCTTCCTTTCCTCGTCCTCGGAATTCTGCTACGCAGAACCGGAACCTTAGAAGGCCCTCTAGAGCCAAACTGGTGTCAGTTGTTCTTAGCTACGGCTTTTACAACTACTTCTGCTTTTGAGTGAAATAATTAAATCTCTTACCAAATGGTATGGGCTTAACTATTACCATCTCCTTTCAAACAGAGAAGCTGTTTAGAATCTTAAGATTAGCTATCGCCCTGGTTGGTGTCTTCACTAATCAGCCAGGCCCCAAGTCGGGCTACTTGCTGGTTAGTGAAGACACCAACCAGGGCGATATAGATCTATATTTTACAACACTAAATAGCTACGGAACTTAAATTATCACTCATCCAATCTATTAATTTTTAAAAAATGGATAAGAATTAAAAACTGTATTGAGACCCTCAAACTCCAACTTGTAACCTAAACCTACTTCGCCCAATTGGTATTTTCGTTACGACCAAGTTTAAAGATTTCGAGCAGTTGCAGGGTCATTCCTTCGGGAATTTTTGGCGTGTTGGCGCGTACATTTTTAACTTCTTCGGCGGTTACTACGGAGGCATAATTGCCGATTTCGCCACTGTTTCGCACGTAGCTCAACACAGAGGCGATCCATTCGTCGTCGTTGTGGCCCATAGCCGGCATGATATCAGGATACGTTTTTCCGTCAACCGGACCTTTTAACCCGTTTAACAACAATTGAATCAACAAAATTTTATCGCCTTTTACCCGAGGCGAACCGGCCAACGGCGGAGCGGGCATTTGGCCACCACCCAAAGAACGGCCTTTACCATCCGGCCCGTGACAACTGGAGCAAAGTTGTTTAAAAATAACGGATCCTGTCGCTACCAATTTTTGATCTTCCGGGCTCAAATTTTTAGACCGGGCTTTTTCAGCAGCAATGGCTTTTTGCGACTCCGTAAAAGTAGTGTAAGAATACTGCATGAGTTCGTTGTTGGGGTTGGCCGCAATCAAATCTTTAACAGTGGCTTGGGCTGATTCACTTTTATTTGTCCGGAGCGATAAGGCCAGTTGAATCCGAACATCGGCGCTCGCGTCATTTTTTAAGGCGCTTAACTTCTGAATAACTTCCGGATCGTTTTTCGCCAGAAAATTTTCGCTAATCCAAACGGCAGTTTTTCTTACCTGTGGTTCTTCGTCGGCTAAGGCCTGAAACAACTTAGCTTTATCAATTGCATTTAAACCTTCTAAAGTCCATAAAGCATGAATGCGGGCCAGATGATTGGGTTGTTCTTTAGCCAGAGTCATTTTCTTTAAAGCCGGCACAACCGATTTGTCGTTGCGTGCAATTAAAGTAATCTGAGCATTATCGCGCCACCAACCGTTGGGGTGATTTAAGTATTTTACCAGTTGGCTGCTGGGCTCGTTCAACATTTTTGGCCGGTTGGTATCGGGTTTAAAATCTTGATGTACTACCCGGTAAATGCGCCCCATACCCCGGTTTTTATCTAAACCTTTTTCAGCAATTACGCCGCCTAAGTAAGAGCCTGGCCCCGACCATTCGCTTTCCTGAATAATGCCGTGGTACATATCTACGATGTAAAAACAACCGTCTGGGCCGGTGTTGGTATTAATTGGCCGGAAATTCATGTCAGCGGAGGCCAGCCAATCCTTTTTTTCGTAGGCATCTTTAATGTGAATTTTACCTTCTTTGTTCGAAACTTTCCCGCGTTTAATTACCCTGCCTACCGGTTCCGGAATAAAATAATCGCCCTGCATGTCGGTGGGTAAGCGATCGCCCCGGAAAATAGACTGGCCGCAACCAGAGGTAAAATGGTTAAGCGTATTATCTTCGGGTCGCAACGCTTCTTTGCCACCTTGCGCGTCCACTGTACCAATAATCGGCCACGGAATGGCAAACTCGGGGGTGTATTGGTCTTTAAAATTTAAGGAACCATAAGCCGGCATTTGCTGGATTTGCACCGCTGGTAAACCTGGTCCAGCCTCGGAGTAAAACAAACGTCCGTAATTATCGGCGGTAAGTCCCCACTGACCAATCATGTTATCTACCAGCGTATCGGCGATTAGCTTACCGTTTTGGTATTTGTAACGCAAATTGTCGCGCGTTGGGTAAATCCAGTTATCCAGGTTCCAAAGCAGGCCGCCATTTTGGTGCTCCAGGTTGCGCACGTCTTGCACATCGTTCCGGAAAACTATTTTCTTTTCATCGGCTTTGCCATCGTTGTTGGTGTCGCGGTAACTCCAGATATGCTGCACGTTGGTTTCCTGCACCAGCAACTGATCACCCACTGGTAGCACTACCCGAGGCAGAAGCAGACTATCAATGAACACGGTATACTTATCCATTTTGCCGTCACCGTCGGTATCTTCCAGGCGTTTGATGCGGCTGGTGCGTTCGTACTCCCCGGTGCCTAGTGCATCTTTCATGTACGTATTCATTTCGGCTACGTACAAACGGCCGTTTCCGTCCCAGGCCATGGCTACCGGTTCCTGCACCATGGGCTCACTGGCTACTAATTCCAGGCGATAACCATGTGGTAGCTGCACTTTTTTCATGCTTTCTTCCGGCGACAAAGGTGCTACGGGAGGATCTTTATCCACAAATACGCGCTCAAACGGTGGCTCGGGCGTTGATTGGCTTTTAGTAACCGAATCTTTACTACCCGAAGAACAGCCATTTCCCAAAAGACTAATAGCTACAATTAAAGCCAAGAAGGATTTAGGCGTTCTATTTTTTTCTATTTTTAAAAAGTAGGACATACAAATATTTACTTTTTTAATAATTTACTAACGTTTTAAGGCTTTAACCTTATACAGCTGGATAAATTTTAAAATTTACATTTTATTGAGTTGATTACAATTTAACCAGCTTTGTCGACTCTGGTTTTCATTCCTTTAACTCCTAACCATCCAAGTTTAATAAGTTTTTTTAAATAAACCCTGGCGCGAGCGTCTTCGCTCGTGTCTAATTATGTGTTAGGCCTATGGCCAGACTAACCGAAAACATTCTTTCCAAGGAAAGAAGTTAAATTCCAACCGGCCATAGGCCGGACGATAAGCATCACGAGCGTGGACGCTCGCGATAGGGAAATTTTATTGTTTGAGCTATGGTTTTTGGTCTATCGTCTATGGACTAAATACTACTTCAACTCCGGACTTTGAAAACCTAAATTTTTCAGGCCTTTTTGCACATCCGGCGAACTCATGAATAATTTCCAGATTAGACCGGTACGGTGGTTTTCAATCATCACAATAATCGGTCCCTGGTCAATGGCTAAGTGCGATTTAGCGTACCAGTTTTCGGTTTCGTTAAAGGCATCCACAAAGCCGTATTTACTCCAGATTTTATCGCCTAAATCGTTGTAAAAATGTTTGAGCGCCTGCATGGAATACTCCGGCGTGTACGGGAAAGCAGAAAGGGAAGCAGTTGGTGTAATTACGCCTAAATCCTCGGTAGGTGAATGGGCGCCGTAGCCTTGGTGGTTGTCGCTGGCGGTTAAACCCCAACTGTTGGGACCGTAGCCTTTAAACTTTTTCGGGTTTTGGAGGCAATACGCCCGGTTAATTAACGTATGATTTAAGTTTTGCTGCCAGTAATCGGCGTATTGGTCTTTTAAACCTTTGGGATTGAGACCCAGAAAAGAATAATGTGAAAAGAATAATGGCCCACCGTAATCAAAGCCGAGCGGCAGCTTTATACCTAGAAACTCCCGATCGTTGCGAAAAAAATTACTACTTGTCCAGCCTTGGTGGTACACTTTCGGGTCGATGGCATATTTTGGGGAAGATGCGGCAAGCACGTAGGTAATCAAACACTCGTTCCAACCCCGGATTTGATGGTTCATGCTCCAGCCCTGGTTGGGGCTCCAATGCCAATACAACACATTTTGCCCGCCTTGCGTGTGCCAGTTCCACTCTACGCCTTCCCACATCCAGAGAATTTTATTGCGGAGTTGGCTTTCGGTAGGGTTGTCATGAGTAAAGTATTGACGGGCACAAATCAGGCCCTGAAATAAAAACGATGTTTCTACTAAATCGCCGCCATCGTCTTTCTGGCTAAACCGGATTACTTTGCCGGTTGCCCCATCCAGCCAATGCGGATACACCCCGTGAAACTGGTCGGCTTTCCAGAGAAAATTTACTATTTTTAAGGTACGTTCGGCGGCTTGCTGGCGGGTAATCCAGCCCCTTTCGGCAGCCACAATAATCGCCATTAAACCAAAGCCGGTGCCGCCGGTGGTTACTACTTCGTCGCCGTAGTCAAAAGACTTGTTGCTGCGTTCGCGGGCCATGCCGCTTACCGGGTGGGCAAAATCCCAGAAATAAGCAAAAGTTTGTTTTTGTACCAACTCCAGTAATTGCTCATCCGAGAGGTTTTTTGGTCGGGAGCTGTCAAAAATATTGGCTGTATTTTTAGATTTATTCTTTTGCGCTAAGAGCAAACCCGGCATTGTTAAAAAGCAGATTAGAATGAATACGTTTTTCATAAGCTGATTTTTTAAAAATTTTAAAATTTAGTGCAGGTAAACGACTAACTTATTCTCGCCAGCCAAGCTGCTTAGTCGTAAGGTATATTTACCGGCCGGCACATTTTCGCCGAAGGTTATTGGGTATAAACCGGGAGCTTTTTGTTCTTCTTGCCAGATATTTTCGGTTACCGAACCATTTTCTTTTTCTAAAGTTAAAGTAAAACCGCCAGCATCTTTTATCGAAACATCTATCGGGTACTTATTCTGGTCGGGATGTTTTAACAAGTCATATAAACCGGATCTGATTTCCGGAATAGCCAGATAAAAGCCGGTTTCGGGATTTGGTTGCTTTATGTTGGCTTTTGTTAAACCATTTTGTACTTCAGGTATTTGATGAAATAAACTCCAAAGTAAACCGCTGCGGTAATTTTCTATCATTACCACTATAGGCCCTTGATCGATGGCCAGATAATCTTTGGCGACCCAACCCCGTGATTTGTTGTAAGCATCGTAGAAGCCGTAACTGCCATAAAGCTGCTTATTTAAAGTAGTATATAAATGCCGCAAAACCTGCATGGAATAATAAGGCGTGTAAGGCATAGAACTAATTGCCGCCGTTGGGGAAACAGTGCCATTATCATCCATCGGCTGATGCGCCTTGTACCCATCCGGATCATCAGAAGCCGTTAGCCCCCATAAACCAGCATGATAGCCGTAATTTTTGGGAGCAGCAAACAAACAATAAGCCCGGTTTATAAGTGTATGTTTTACATTTTGTTCCCAGTAAAAAGTGTACTGATCCTGCATTTGGCGCGGGTCTAATCCTAAAAAGGAATAATGGGCAAAAAACAAAGGCCCACCATAACTAGGGCCTATAGGAAGCAAATATCCTTCTAAGGGCTGCCCATTTACAAAACCAGATGCTTGAAAAGTATTTTGGTAAACTGCCGGCGACATAGCATGCGTGGGAGAACTTAAAGCCAGAATGTAGGTAATCAAACATTCGTTCCAGCCCCGGATGGCCATATTCATTTCCCAATTATAATCCGGACTCCAATGCCAGTATAATTGATTATCGCCCCGAGAAGCGTACCAATCCCATTCAACGGTTTCCCACAATTGGGTAATCTTATTGCGTAGTTCTGTTTCTTTGGCATCTGCGCCAGTAAAGTACGTTCGGGCAGTTAACAAGCCGTTTATTAAAAAAGAAGTTTCTACCAAATCGCCTCCGTTATCATTTGGGCTAAAAGCAATGGCTTTACCGGTATTCCCATCCAGCCAATGACTCCAAGCTCCATGAAACCGGTCCGCATTTTTTAAAAATTCGCACATTTTGGTTAGGCGGTCCACGGCTTCGGCGCGGTTAATCCAACCGCGGTTTACACCAACAACTAGAGCCGAAATACCAAAACCGGTGCCACCGCTGGTAACTAAATCGCCGGAACCGGTACGTTCCCGAGCCATAGCCGATACCGGATGCGCATATTCCCAAAAATATTGCAGGGTAGCTTGTTGTACTTCATCCAGTATTTCTTTATCAGGTGTAACGGGGGCTATCTCTGGGGTAATTACCGGAGGAGTTACATTTTCTTCTTCCTTTGCCTTACAGGAAATTAAAGTAATAATGAACAACAAGTACAAATAAGGCTGTCGGGAGTAAGTCATTCTTTACTGATAAAAAAGAATTAGAATAAAAATCAGGAAGCCAAACAGATTGACTTCCTGATTTTTTAAATTTTAAAAATTTAGAACCCTAGTAACCCGGATTTTGGGTAAGAGTACCGCCACTTAATTCAATTTGATTTTGTGGGATAGCATAAACTTCGTTTTTACCGGGAGTAAAGTTTTTGCCTAGTGCCTGAAATACCTCAGCAGCCCGGCCTTGCCGTACTAAATCAAAGAAACGATCTCCATTTTCCAAAGCCATCTCTACCCGCCGTTCGTGCCAGATGATGTTTCTTAGTTGGGCTTGATCGGTTATTGTTATTGGGTCTAACTTGGCGCGTTCGCGTACCCGGTTTAAAGAGCTAAGAGCTTTGTCCGTTTGGCCTAGTTCGTTCGCGGCTTCAGCGTGCATTAACAATACTTCGGTCAAACGCATAATCCGGATATTCTGGCCTTTGGCATAACCACATTCCTTAGCTACTGATCCGGGCACGTAGGCTTTCTGGTTGTAACGCGGGTTATCGGCTGTTTCACTAATTTTATCACCTTCCGGTGTTACTTCCCCGCGGTACAGGATGGTAGCATCTTTCCGCACATCCCCAGCTTCAAAGGCATTGTCTAAATCAGTAGTAGGAATACTAAAGCCCCAACCAAACTGCGGCCGTGCTCCCTGAACTTCAGCCCATTGACTGTTAGAAGCATCGCAATTGCCGGGTATTACCTCGGCCTGAACTTCAAATATAGACTCGGCATTGTTCTCGCCCGCAAACCGGAAAATCTGATAATAATCTGGGGTTAAAGAATAAGGTAAAGCCATTACCTGCTCGGTAAGGCTTAAAACTTCGGGCCAGGCTTTTTGATACATTTTTACTTTGGCCAGCATGCCTAAAGCGGCTCCTTTGGTAGCCCGGCCCACATTAGCGGCATCGTAACTAACTGGCAGAACGCTGGAGGCATCGGTCAGGTCGCTTATAATTAAGGCGTATACCTCTTCGGCCGTTGCCCGGGCAGGGTTTAATTCTTCTGGAGTTTCCGGAATTTTAGTTACCAGCGGAACCCCGCCAAAAGCCCGGACTAAGTTAAAATAATAATAAGCCCGGAGGAATTTAGCTTCGGCCAGCAAGCGAGCTTTTAGGCTTTCATCCATGGTAATGGCTGGTACTCGGGTGAGCACCTGGTTGCTCAGGTTTATGCCCGCATACTGCCCACTCCAGTAATCATTTAAAGTAAATTGCGTGGAAGTAAACGTAAAATTATCAAAATCATTCATAAAGGAAGCATCCCCCGGCGTACTGCCTTTTTCCGCATCGTCGGAGGCAATAGTGGTTAGCGCCAGGTGAGCAAAGGCCGCAACCGGCCAGGCCCGTAGTTGAGCATAAATGGAATTTACTCCCATTACAGCCTGCTCTTGATTAACAAAAAATTCTGATTCTTCCGGCTTTCCCTGGGGGTCTACATCTAAGAATTCTTCTTTACAGGAATATAATCCTCCCAAAGCCAGAATGCTAAAACCAATCAGAATTCTAGATATTGTTTTATAAAATATATTTTTCATTTGGAAATTAATGCTAGATTAAAAATTAACGTTGACACCGAAGTTATATGTTGCCGAAAGAGGATAAACATTTAAATCTATCCCGGCATTGGTTGGCGGTCCACCTACTTCGGGGGTAAAGCCGTTATACTTAAAGAGGGTTACTGGATTTTGGGCATTCGCATAAAATCGAATAGATTGTATCTTCCATTTTCCGGTAAGAGTAGTAGGCAGCGTGTAACCAACTTGTAAATTCCGGATCCGGATGTAATCTCCATTTTCTATGTACCAACTATTCGGGTCTAAATTAATGCCACTTAAATCAGCCGAAGGATAGGAATTGGAGGTACCCGCTCCATGCCAGCGGTTATCAAAGAAATCTTTGGTATAATTCTCATTACCAAACCGGTTTCCTTTATTGGCATTATAAATTTCTACTCCGGCTACGCCCTGAATATCTAATTGCAAATCGAAATTATAGAAATTAAAACCCGAGTTAATACCGTAAATAAAACGTGGGTTAGGATTACCGATAATGGTTCTATCACGGTTATCAATTACGTTATCATTGTTTAAATCGCGGTATCTGAAATCGCCGGGTTTAGCAGCGGGCTGAGCGGAACCTGTAACTTCCTGTTCGGTCTGATAAACACCATCTACCACAAACCCATAGAAAGAACCAATGGGATCGCCTAACCGGGAAATAGTAGTTAAATTACCGGCAACTCCGCCACTACCACCGTATTGGGGAATGAAAGTATCTATATTAGTAACTTCGTTTCGGTTATAAGCTACGTTAAAGCCTACGTTATAGCGGAAGTTGGAAGTAGCTTCGGTGTTCCAATTAGCGGCAAATTCAACCCCGGTATTTTTAAAACTGGCAAAGTTTCCGTTAATAGAACCTCCTAACCCGGAAGAACTCAAAAAAGGCACCCTGAAAATAGCATCTTCGGTTCTTTTATCGTACCAATCTGCTTCTATTGTTAAGCGGTTATTGAGCGTAACCATTTCAAAACCTAAATCGGTTTCTTTTACAACTTCCCACAGCAGGGTAGGTGGAACGGCCTGATCAAAATTACCGCCGGTGTAAGGTATTCCCCCAAAGAAAGCTATATAACCCGGAGCTAAATTAGCTGTTTGGTTAAAAACATTAGAAGGAATATTACTATTTCCTAATTTACCCCAACTAGCTCTCACTTTCAGGTTATTAATAGCCGTTTGATTTTTCATAAACGGCTCTTCGGTTACCATCCAGCCCAATCCAATGGAAGGAAAAATATCAAACCGGTTGTCTGATGGAAATTTAGAAGAACCATCGTAGCGCAGGCTGGTGGTTACTAAATATTTATCTTTAAAAGCATAATTAATCCGGCCGAAATAAGAAGCGAAAGTATACAAGTCACCATTATTCTGGATTCTGGCAGTTTCCTGATCACCTAATCCAAAATAATAAGAAGCTTCGGAATTATTAGGTACGTCGTTAATAGTACCTATAATTTCTTCCCAGCGATCTCTTTGCGATGAAATTCCTAATAAAACGGTAAACCGGTTTGCTCCAATCTCTTTATTATACGTTAAGGTATTTTCCCAAAGCCAACTGTTGCCTTTGTAATTGCCCTTAGTTAAAAGGCTTCTTTCCGCAAATTGGATAGATGTTAAAGAATCACGCGACCGGTAATTCCGGTAATCGCTTACTAAATAATTGATACCCAAACTGGTCCGAAAAGTAAAATCTTTTAAAAAAGTTAATTCGCCAAAAACATTACCAGTTAACCTTTGAGATCGATTTACCTGGTTAAACCAATCTAAACTGGCTTTCGGGTTAGAAAAATTACCTAAATTAATATTGGCCGGATCACCGTAGCGGCCATTTGCTTCTCTAACCGGTAAAATAGAAGGAGCAACATACGACTGATACAAAACGCCCGATGGGATAGTATCGGTTTTAATGTTAGAGAATATGGCATTATAACCTACCTTAATGTTGTTAGTTACTTTAAAATCGGTCTGCAAGCGGGCGGTTATCCGTTCAAAATCGTTCTTTTTTACAATACCTTGTTGGTTCAGGTAGCTACCACTAAAATTATAAGTAATCCGTTCTGTTCCGCCAGACATACTCAACTGATGGTTATGAATTTGAGCGGTACGTAAAACCTGGTCGTACCAATCCGTTGAGGGGGAATTTAAAGGAAGTCTTCTGGGCTCTTCAATTGCTTCGAATTTCTCGTTTACTAACGTGGCGTATTCCTGAGCATTGGCCATTTCTAACCGGTTAGTAACTTTTTGGATACCCGCAAAACCGTTGTAATTTATTCGGGGGGCTCCTGCTTTTCCTTTCCGGGTAGTAACTAATACAACACCATTCGCGGCCCTTACCCCGTAAATAGAAGCACTGGACGCATCTTTTAAAACCTCCATCGACTCAATATCGGCTGGGTTCAAGAAACTCAGATCCGGCACAAAAGTGCCGTCTACCACATACAAAGGCTCTACCCCACCTTGCGCGGAACCAACCCCCCGTATCCGAACCTGCGGCGAAGCACCCGGAGTACCGGTATTAGTAATCTGCACGCCGGCAACTCTACCCTGAATAGAACTTACCGGGTTCTGGGAAGATTGTTTTACTAATTCGTCGCCTTTAACAGAGGTAATAGAACCGGTTACGTCGCGCTTTTGCTGGGTACCATAACCCACTACCACTACTTCGTTTAACTGTGTAGCATCGGTAGCTAATTGAACATTAATGGAAGTGCGATTATTTACCGGCACTTCTTGTGACTGGTAACCAATGTAGCTAAAAACGAGAGTGGCATTTGCGGGAGCATTTACGGTAAAATTGCCCTCAACATCTGTTTGGGCACCATTTGTAGTGCCTTTAATAAGTACGCTTACCGCAATTAAGGCTTCACCGGTTTTGGCATCGGTAACCCTACCTGTAATGGGCACCGCATCCTGGGCGTACAGCAAACGCACACTAAACAGACACAATAACAGTAAAAAATGTTTTTTCATATTTTTGCTATAAAATGGAAGTGATAAATTATACCATCTATATACGCCCATTTGTAAATTTGATATCTATAAACCTTACTTTTTTTACAGATTCTCTAAATAGCAAACCCGGACAAATTGATTCCGAGGAACTTTTTTTGAATATTTTTAAATCAGTTTAGAAGATGGAACAGCTCTACCTTTATAAAAGCAAAAAGCCTCCTATAGGAGGCTTTTTGCTTTTATAAGATTTTATATTGACTACTTTATAGTTTTAATCGCACTAGCAGGTTAAAGAATTCTTCTACAACTTTCTAATTTACTAACCAGCAACCTACAACTTAAAACGGCGGCTCCTCGGTGTCGAAGCTGGATTTAGGTAAAGAGTCGCCGTTCATTTTGCTAGGTAAACGTACAGCGTTGCCTCCACCAAACGGATCATCGAAATTACTTGGTGGTAACGCTCCGCCGCCAAACGGATCAGCGCCAAAGTCGCCTTCCAGGTCGCCGAACTTGGTAAACTTACCAATAAATTTAAGCGGTACCGTAGCCAGTGAACCATTCCGGTGCTTGGCTATAATTACTTCACCTACGCCTTGGGTTGGGTTCCCTAATTCGTCTTCAGTGATACCATAATATTCAGGGCGGTACAAGAAAATTACCATGTCGGCGTCCTGCTCAATAGACCCGGATTCACGTAAGTCAGATAGTTGGGGTTTTTTGTCGCCACCGCGGGTTTCTACCGCCCGGCTCAACTGCGACAGCGCAATTACCGGCACGCTTAGTTCTTTGGCCAACATTTTTAAAGCCCGCGAAATAGAAGCAATTTCCTGTTCCCGGTTACCGCCGCCCCCTTTGCCTTCGTTACCCGTCATCAGCTGCAAATAGTCGATGATAATCATCTGAATATCGTGCTGGGCTTTTAACCGGCGGCACTTGGTGCGCAATTCCCGGATAGATAAACCCGGCGTATCGTCAATAAAAATAGGGGCTTCCGATAATTTGGAAATTTTATGATTGAGCTGGGCCCATTCGTAATCGGCCAGGTTACCCTTCTTAATTTTTTCACTTTCCAATTCAGCCTCCGCCGAAATCAAACGGTTTACCAACTGCAGCGACGACATCTCCAACGAAAAAATGGCCACGGGTTTATTAAAGTCTACAGCCGCGTTACGCATGGCCGAAACTACAAACGCCGTTTTACCCATTGCCGGACGAGCCGCTAAAATTACTAAATCCGAAGGTTGCCAACCCGATGTAACCCGGTCTAAAGCGGTAAATCCACTGGGCACCCCGGTTAAACCTTCTTTCTGGTTTTTCTTTTCTTCGAGTTCTTTAATGGCTTTGTGCATCAAAGAACGCATATCGTCAAAGTTTTTGCGAATGTTCGCTTCCGATACTTCAAACAAAGACTTTTCGGCGTAATCGAGTAAATCAAATACGTCCGTGGTATCTTCAAAAGCCCGTTTTTCTACTTCGCTCGATATAGAAATCAGGTCCCGTTTAATGGAGTTTTCAGTAATAATACGCGCGTGGAACTCAACGTTGGCCGCGGAATGGATGCGGGTAGTCAGGTTCATGATGTAGTAAGGGCCGCCCACAAATTCCAGTTCCCCATCCTCGCGCAATTGCTGGGTTACCGTTAAAATATCAATCGGTTCGGATTTATCGAAAAGCGCCAGAATGGCTTTAAAAATTTTCTGGTGCGCATCTTTATAAAAACTTTGTGGCTTTAAAATATCAATAACGGTTGTTAGGGCATCTTTTTCGAGCATTAATGCCCCTAATACAGCTTCCTCCAAATCCAAAGATTGAGGTGGTATTTTACCTAATCCAGCAGTAATCGAACTCTTGCCATTCCAACGGGCATTTTTACCATCGCGGGAAAACTTTACTTTACTCTCCTCCATACACAAATCTAACAAAGTTCTGGATTGGCTTATTAACAATTTATAAACCTTTTCGTCCACAGAAGCTTAGGTGCTGGTACTGAACCAGGTAAAAACTTTAGATGTAGGTCTTGAGTAAATGTACCCGCAGAAGCAAATTTTTAAGGCTAACGTGACTAAAAAAAATTTGTACATTTGTTGTCTTACTCACTGGAATACATGCAAACAACTCAATTGCAACGCATTCATCTTATTGCTGTAGGCGGCAGTATCATGCATAATCTAGCCCTGGCCCTGCACCAGAAAGGCCTGCAAGTTAGTGGCTCCGACGACGAAATATTTAATCCGGCGTTCGACCGGTTGAAAACAGCCGGTATTTTGCCCGCTGAAATGGGTTGGTTTCCCGAGAAAATTACGCCGGAACTGGATGCCGTTATTCTGGGTATGCACGCTCGCGCCGATAATCCGGAACTGCAACGTGCCCAGGAATTAGGTATTCCAATTTATTCTTTTCCAGAATTTATTTACCAGCAGTCTTTAAATAAGCAGCGTATTGTAATTGGGGGCAGCCACGGCAAAACTTCTATTACCTCCATTATTCTGCACGTTCTGCAATACCATAATCGGTTGTTTGATTATGCCGTAGGTGCGCAGTTGGAAGGCTTCGATAACATGGTAAAATTAACCGAAGAGGCTCCTATTTTTATAATAGAAGGCGATGAGTATTTAGCTTCTCCTATTCAAAGAGTTCCTAAATTTCATTTGTATCATCATCATATTGGCGTGGTTAGTGGTATTAGCTGGGACCATATTAACGTATTTCCAGATCCTAAGATTTACCGGGAACAGTTCCGCATATTTGCCGAAATGACTCCAAAAGCCGGTACCCTCATCTACAACCAAGACGATGAACAAGTATTGCACGTTTGCGTTCCACGCAACGATTTAGTAAAATACATTGGTTATTCGGCACACGAACATCAGGTGTATAATGGTATTACCTATTTAAAAACTAAGAAAGACGATATACCGATCCAGATTTTCGGGGAACATAACCTACGTAATATTTCGGCAGCGAAAGAAGTTTGTAAACAACTAGGCATTAAACCGCAAGCTTTTTACGAAGCTCTTAAAACATTTAAAGGAGCGGCTCGTCGGCTGGAGTTTTTAGCCGGTAATAATTACACCCGCATATATAAAGATTTTGCCCACGCTCCGTCTAAAGTAAAAGCAACTACTGAAGCCTTAAAAAATCAGTTTCCGGATCGTAACCTGGTAGCTTGTCTGGAACTGCATACCTTTAGCAGTTTAAACAAAGATTTTTTACCGCAGTACAAAGGTGCTTTTGGTAACGCCGATGTGCCCATTGTTTACTTTAACCCGAAAACTCTGGAACACAAACGCATGCCAGCCCTGCAACCCGAAGACATTAAACAAGCTTTTGCCAATGATTCTATACAGGTTTTTAACGATAGCCAGCAACTATTTGATTACCTTCAGTCTTTAAGTTGGAAAAATCAAAATTTATTGTTGATGAGTTCGGGCACGTACGATAATATGGATGTTCAAACGCTGGCTACCAGCATCTGCTAAAAATAAAGCGCACATGAAACTAAACCTGCGTAAACCCATTGTTTTTTTCGATCTGGAAACTACCGGCGTAGATATTTGCCGCGACCGGATAGTAGAAATTTGCATGTTGAAAGTAATGCCATCGGGAGAAGAAATTCTCAAAAGCATGCGCATCAATCCCACTATTCCTATTCCGCTCGAAACCAGTTTAATTCATAATATTTACGACGAAGACATAAAAGATGCGCCCACTTTTGCCAAAGTAGCGCACCAGGTAGATGCTTTTTTAAAAGGCTGCGATTTAGCGGGTTATAATTTAATAAAATTTGATATTCCGGTACTGGCCGAAGAATTTTTGCGGGTGGATATTGATTTTGATATTACCAACCGCTCCATTGTAGATGTTTGCCGGATTTTTCACCAAATGGAGCAGCGCACCCTAACGGCAGCTTATAAATTTTACTGCAACAAACCTCTGGAAAATGCGCACAGCGCCGAAGCCGATACTGTTGCTACCTACGATATTTTAAAAGCGCAATTAGAGAGATACGAAAACGTTTCGGTAACCACTCCCGATTGCAAAGAGGAATTTCCGGTGGCCAACGACATGCAGAAGCTGCACAAATTTACTTTTCAGAACACGGCCGACTTATCTGGTAGAATTTTATTTAATCCTGCTGGTCAGGAAGTATTTAATTTTGGCAAACACAAAAACGTGCCCGTCGAAGAAATTTTTGCCAAAGATCCGCACTATTACGACTGGCTCATGAAAGGCGATTTTCCTTTGCAAACCAAAAAAGTTTTTACCCGCATTAAACTCCGCAGTTTTAAAGGTAGTTTTAAGTTAGGTTGAAAGTTGCAGGTTGGAAGTTGCAGGTTAGGTTGGAAGGTTAAAAATTTAAAAAATCTTGGTGGCGCGAGCGTCTTCGATCGTGGCTACTATGTGGGAGGGCCTCCGGCCGGGCGTACGAAAAAGCTTTCATTAAAATCATATCAGCAACTATTTTCAACCGACCAAAGACCTGACAATAATCATCACGAGCGAAGACGCTCGCGATAGCTGGATAGAATTTAAAATTAAAAACTAAAGGTTTCTCGTCCTATATTTTCTTTAACAATTTAGCAATTCACCAATTCCTTAATCTAACAACCAATAACGAACAACTAGCAACTATTTCGCTTTATCTGATTTAAGGACTAAAGCCAGCGTTAGAGCCGCAATCCAGAATAATTTCTTTTTCATAAAATTCAAATTAAAAAGCCTGATTGTTTATACGCAACCAGGCTTTTATTTTTCATCGAACGATTCAATTATTTTTTATAGTACTTTAAAGCTTCTGGAATGTGTTTTTGAATATCGGCAATCCGGGTTTCGTCGGAAGGGTGAGTAGAAAGAAACTCGGGCGGAGCTTGTCCACCTTTACCAGCGGCCATTCTTTCCCAAAATGGAACTGCCTGCTGAGGGTTGTAACCGGCCATTGCCATAAAAATAAGTCCTAACTCATCTGCTTCCGATTCTTGCTTGCGGCCATAAGCCAGCAAGCCTAATTGCGAACCGGCACCATACGCGGTTAAAAATAAGTTATTCGTTAAACTAGGGTTAGATCCCATGGCAGCTTGTAAAGTAGCACCGCCTAATTGCTGCAGTAAACCCTGGCTCATGCGCTCATCGCCGTGTTTGGCAATAGCGTGGGCAATTTCGTGCCCCATTACTACCGCTAAACCAGTTTCGTCGCGGACAATGGGAATAATACCCGTATATACGGCCACTTTGCCACCCGGCATACACCAGGCGTTTACCTGAGGATCTTCAATCAAATTAAATTCCCAGGCATAACCAGCTAATTGGTCGCTTAGATTGTTCTGCGCCATGTATTGTTCTACGGCCTTTTGAATACGCTGTCCTACCCGCTTTACCATAGCCGTATTTTGGCTATTACTTACCACCTTAGCCGTATCTAGCACCTGCTTGTAAGAAGCGTAACTCATCTGCTGCATTTCGGCCGAAGGAACCAAAGAAAGCTGCCGGCGACCCGTAATAGGCACAGTAGCGCAACCCATTACCATTAAAAAACTACTGTAAACACATATTTTCTTCCACATAAAATTAGCTGGTTTAATGAAAAACTTTAATTCTTTAAAAATCACTTACTCTGTAAAAGTAAAACTCTGCTTTTTAAAGAGCATATTACATGCCAGTTGGCTTTATACGGCTAGGTAAGCCCGAAATGTTCCGGCTTCTTTTCTGCTTAACCTGGTGAGCTTACCTTTATTTTATTAAAGGTTTGAAAATGAATACGAAAGTATAAAATTCTAAAAAACTGTTGTTGAATTTTGTTGGTAAGACTTTTCTAAAAAAATTATTCAGCTATTTTTGAATAAAACTACTTCCCGCATGAAAATACTTTGCATTGGCCGTAATTACGCCGATCATATTGCCGAATTACAAAACGAAGTACCCGACGAACCGGTTATTTTTTTAAAACCTGATACCGCCCTAATTAAAAATAACGATCCTTTTTACTATCCGGATTTTACCCAAGAAATTCATCATGAGTTAGAAATTATTTTGCGCATCAGCAAAGAAGGGAAAAACATTCAACCAAAATTTGCCGCCAATTATTTCGATGCCATTGGTTTAGGGATAGATTTTACTGCCCGCGATTTGCAATCTAAAGCTAAAAGCAAAGGTTTGCCCTGGGACTTAGCCAAAGGTTTTAATGGCTCTGCTCCTGTGTCAGAATTTTTACCTTTAACAGATTATCCTGATTTAAAAAATATCAATTTTATTTTGCGCCTTAATCAGGAAATTAAACAGCAAGGCAATACTAGCCTGATGCTGCATCCGTTCGAAAATATAATCAGTTATATTTCGCGATTTATCCTCTTAAAAAAAGGCGATATTATTTTTACCGGTACTCCTAAAGGTGTTGGTCCCGTAAAAATTGGCGATAGGTTGGAAGGATTTATAGAAGATAAAAAAGTTTTAGATTTTGAGATTAAGTAAGTTTTTCGTTTTAGTAGCTTTTTTCAGCGTATTGTTCCCGGGGGTTAACGCCCAAAATCCCGAAGAAGCCGATAGTTATTTTTTATTTCCAATTCATCCGGGCCGCCAGAATTATTTATCGGGCAGCATGGGCGAAATCCGACCCAATCACTTTCACGGGGGTATTGATATTAAAACCGATGGCGTAACCGGTTTACCAGTTTATGCTGCCGCCGATGGGTATATTTCCAAGATTGAGGTTTCCAGCTACGGGTATGGGTATATGCTGTACCTGGCTCACCCGAACGGCTTAACCACCACTTACGCCCACCTCGAAAGTTTTGCTCCGGCTATTGAACAATACGTACTGGAAATGCAGTATGCCAAGCAATCTTTCGACGTAAAATTAACCCCTGGAAAAGACCAGTTTGTTTTTAAAAGAGGCGATATAATTGCTAAATCCGGCAATACCGGCGGATCAATGGGGCCGCACTTGCATTTTGAAGTACGTGACGCCAAAAATAATTTACTAAATCCTCTAAAATACGGCTTCAAAGAAATTCAGGATAATGTGGCACCCGAAGTAATTGCCATTGCTTTTAAAACCTTGAGTATTGATGCCCGCCTGAATCATTTATTTGGCCGGCTAGAGTTCCCGGCCATAAAAAATGCTCCTAATTCCTACATTTTAAAAGATACTATCCGGGCAAATGGCGTGCTGGGGTTAGAATTTAATGCTTTCGACCGGTATACCGGAGCCTGGAATAAGAACGGGGTGCAGGAAGTAAACGTTTTTGTGGGCGGAAAACCGCATTATACTCATTTACTCGATAATATTCCTTTTGATTACCAGCGCATGGTGTCGTGGCACGTAAATTACGAAAACCTGAAAATGACCGGTAAGAACTTTCAGAAGTGCTATATTGATGATGGCAATACTTTACCACTTTACAATACCGGCGCTCATAAAGGGAAATTTAAAATTAACCCAGGAGCTACTTACCCGGTAACCATGCAGTTTAAAGATTCTTACAACAATACCACCACCCTGCAATTCATTATTCAAGGCACTTTGCCAGCAGCTACCCATACTTTTGCTAATTCAGTAAAAAAACAGCAGATTAATTACGAAGTAGTCGAAGATGTTCTTAAAATAGCGGCAGTAGACACCGGAAGCATTCCCAAAAACATAAATCTTTTTATCCGGAATAAACGGTACGATCTGGTACCGAGCTATACCGTGCAATCCAACTCCGTTTATTTGTACGATTTGCGGGGCGGCCTACCCGACTCCCTTGTTTTTAACGGTAAAACTAAAAAGTTTTTCTTCCGGCAAACCATTCCAGCCGGCACCGATTATTCTTACGCCGACAACCACGTAACTTTACAATTTTATCCTAATACAATTTTTGACACTCTATTCCTCTGGTCTGGTTACGAGGCAGGTGTCTGGTCTATTAATGATATTAACACCCCACTTTTTCAGCCGTTAAAAGTAACTTTTAAACCCGAAGAACCTATTCTGGATAAAACTACAGCGGGAGCCGTGTGGCTGGGCCGGGGCAATAGCCGCGCCTTTATTAACGGAGTCTGGAAAGACGATCAGTTTACTTTTACTACCCGCAACCTGGGCAAGTACAAAATAATGAACGACCTCAAGCCTCCCACTGTAAAATTACTTTCTAAATCTCCTACCCTGGTTCGATTTAAAGTAGGCGACGATTTATCGGGTTTAGCTTCTTACCGCGCCGAATTAAACGGCCAGTTTCTTTTACTTAAGTACGAACACAAAGCTGCTATGCTTTATTCCGAAAGGTTAAACAAAAAAGTACCGTTATCGGGCGAGCTAAAGTTATGGGTAAAAGATGCCGTGGGGCGCGAAACCGTATATACTACCCGCATTTAACACTATGCTCTTTTTAATAAATCAGATATACTACGAGAGTTTATTTACTTTTTAAGTAGCTGTTCAAATTAAACTTACTTCTTTAAAAAAAACAAAACTGATTTAAGACAACGTATAACTTAATACTTAATACCTACTACTTACCATATGGCATTACAAATTGGCGATAGAGCCCCGGATTTCGCTATTCCGGATCAGGATGGAATTGTTCATAAATTATCAGACTACCAAGGCCGAAAACTGGTTATTTATTTTTACCCGAAAGATGATACTCCGGGCTGCACGGCGCAAGCTTGCAACCTGCGCGACAATTATTATGATTTGCGGCTAAAAGGTTACGAAGTAATTGGCTTAAGCGTGGATAGTGAAAAGTCGCACCAGAAGTTTATTCAGAAGTTTGAACTACCTTTTACTTTACTTTCTGATACCGATAAAAAAATGGTAGAAGCGTATGGCGTTTGGCAGGAAAAAAGTATGTATGGCCGTAAATACATGGGAACCATGCGGTATACTTTTATTATCGACGAAAAAGGTATTATCCAGGATATTATCACGAAGGTAGATACCAAAGATCACGCAGCACAATTAGTAAAAAGTTAAACCGGTTATAAAGCTGTTTAGCATATATAAAAAAGTAAAATTTTGTCTAAGGTGGTGTCTTCACCACATTATAGTAGCTGGCAACAGAATAATTGTTGCGGTAATTACTAAATAATGAATAAACTTCTAAAAGGCGAAACAGCTTCTATATTAATAGGAGACTTTGCTTTGCTGATTACCCGTATAATTTAAAATTACTTTTATTCGCATAAACTTGGAGCTTCTTACTTTACACAAGAATTTTATTTATTATTAATCTTACGCGCATACAAGATCCCAATCACGCTTCATACCTAACTATTTCCCAAACTCGTTTCTAAATTAATATAGAGACATTAATGAGTTTGGGAATTTTTTCGTATCAAACTGGTTATATACATTATATTAAATATAGCAATAACCGTCTGTTCCATTTAAATTTTGGGTTTATTGAAAACAATAGGTAAAATATGGGTAGTACTAGGCTTGCTCCTGGTTATAAATGGAATGAGTTACGCTCAAACTACCGCAAATAAAACGGAGCCGGTTAAGAAAACCCGCATTTTGTTTTTACTCGATGGGTCTGGAAGTATGCTGGCCAAATGGGAAAGCAGCGACCGCATGAAAGTGGCCAAAATTTTACTTTCCCGGTTAGTTGATTCCTTGGCACAATACCAAAATTTAGAATTGGCTTTACGAGTTTACGGGCATCAGTTTGACAAAGAAAAAAACAATTGCACCGACTCTCGCCTGGAAGTTCCTTTTAAAGAAGGCAACGAAGAACAGATTAAAACCCGGCTACGGCAAATTGTTCCGCGGGGTAATACGCCCATTACTTATTCTTTAGAACAAGCTGCTAAAGATTTTCCGGTAGATAATAATTCCCGGAACGTTCTTATATTAATTACCGATGGCCTGGAATCCTGCGGCGGCGATCCTTGCGCTACAGCCAAAGCTCTGCAAAAGAAACGTATTTTTCTTAAACCATTTGTTATTGGAATTGGCATTGAGAAACAATTTGTACCGGAACTTGCTTGCATGGGACAATATTTTAATGCCGCCGATATTAGTTCTTTCCGGAAGGTACTCGATAACGTGGTAAAAATGGCGCTGAGCAAAACTACCGTTTCGGTGGAGTTAAAAGACGAGCAAGGCAAACCCGTAGAAACCAACGTAAATCTTACTTTTATTAATAATGTAACCGAAGAGCCGGAATACAATTACGTACACTATCTTTCGGCCGCTGGTAAAACCGATGTTTTAGATATCGATGCCTTGTTGAGTTATGATTTAGTTATTAATACACTGCCGCCCGTAGTTTTAAAAGATCTGGACATAAAAGCCGGAGAGCACAACGTTTTTTCGGCTAAAACGCCGCAAGGCACTTTATTTTTACGGCAAGATGCTGTTTCGCCGTTTGGGGTAACCGAGGCCATTGTGCGGGAAAACAATTCTAAAAATACTTTAGTGGCTCTTCGTTTCGGGAGCCGTCAGAAATTAGTAGCGGGTAAGTACGATTTAGAATTATTAACCTTACCTCGCATTTACCTGAACGATGTTGAAATTAAGCAAGGCCAGACAAATACCGTAACATTCCCGCCGCCGGGTTTACTTAATATTCCGACGGAGTTACAAGGGTACGGAAGTTTGTACGTGTTGGAAAAAGACGGTAGCCAGCGTTGGATTTACAATTTATCCGAAAACAACAGCCGCACCAATTTACCCTTGCAGCCGGGTCAATATCGTTTAGTGTTCCGCACTAAAACAGCTAATGCCAGCAAATTTACCGATGTACAAACTTTCGAAATCCGCTCGGCAGCTACCACTACTGTTAAACTTTTTCGCTAAAAATTAAATTTAAAGGAACAATTCCCGATTAAACTATTCGCCAAAGAAACTGTCTAAGCACAGGTAAGTAAAACTAGTGTTTAGTCCATAGTTTACAGACGACAGACCATGGACATGAACTCTAAACTATTAAGTATTTATGTTTTAAAACTTGTCAGTTAAAAGTTGATGAATTTTAAAATTATACAATGCTAGTAGTCAAAAATTTGCTGCCTTGGCCCATTGTCTATGATCTAAACACTAGTAAGCAATTAACGAACAATTACCCTTTGGAAGATCAGGAAATTCTTCAAAAATTTCAGAACCCGGATTCGCGTAATCTAGCTTTTAATCAGCTTATCCGGAAATACCAGCAGAAAGTGTATTGGCACGTTCAGAAAATGGTAATTGACCACGACGATGCCGATGATTTAACCCAGGAAGTATTTATTAAAATCTGGAAAAACTTACCGGAGTTTCGGAAGGATGCCCAATTGTATACCTGGATTTACCGCATTGCTACTAACGAATGTCTTAATTTTTTAAAATCGAAAAAAAGAAGATTCTTCTTACCTATAACCGATATTTCGGAAGAGCTATCGCAGAAAATTGATGCGAATGTGGGCCCAAACGGCGATGAGATTCAGCTAAAACTACAAAAAGCCTTGTTAAAGTTACCTGATAAGCAGCGCCTGGTTTTTAACATGCGCTATTACGATGAATTAAAATACGAAGAAATAGCCGAAATACTGGGCACTTCGGTGGGAGCTTTAAAAGCTTCGTATCACCACGCCGTAAAAAAAATTGAAGATTTTATCAATAATAATTAAACCTTCTGCCAAGCAGGTAATCTAATAAACATGAAAGAAGATTTTAAGTTGGAAAACTTACCTAAATCTAACCTTTACCGGGTACCCGACAAGTATTTTGAAAAACTGCCGGGAGTAATAATGGAGCGGGTAAATCCGGGAACATTAACAACTGAAAACAATTGGCTGAGCAGCTTATGGACTACTTACCGCATAGCATTTACCAGTGTTTTTTTACTTATAAGCTTCGTAGCTGCTTTTTTGGGGGCACAAAATTTATCCGTTATCAATAATTCTGCCTCCGGTATAAATTTAGTAAATATTAGCCGGGGCGATGCTTTAGAATACGTATTGCTTCAGGACGAAGTGGATAGTCGGGATATGGCTGAATTAAGTTTTACAGATGCGGATCTTTCCACTGATTTTACTAATCTTACTCCTAACGATATTTTAGAAACAGTAGACGAGCAACAACTCGAAGAAGTATATTTTAATTAATACCATGAACTTTAGAAATTTAATTCTTGCTTTTTTATTATTAGTAACCAGTTCTTTAACCTATGCTCAGATACCGCAACGCTCCGAGGAGCAAAACCAGCAAAGGCGCCAAGAGCGAATGGAAAAAATAAAATCAGCCAAAGTAGCTTTTCTAACAGATAAACTACAATTATCTAGTGAGCAAGCGCAAAAGTTTTGGCCATTGTATAATGAATACGAAGCGGAACGCCGCTCGACTCATACACGTACGCGACTTACCCGGGGAGCTAATTTAACTGCTTTAACCGATCAGCAATTACGCGAAGCTATTAACGAAATGCATGCTGTTCGCCAGAACGAGCTAAACGTAGAAAAAAAATACGTTGATAGATTTTTGAAGGTAATTTCTGTAAGACAACTAGCCACACTTTATCAAAGCGAACGCGAATTTACCCGCGTTTTATTAAAGAAACTCGATAACCAGCGTCCGGGAGCTTACGGCCGCCGGTAAAAAAGAATTTTCCTGTTTCCTGTTTTCTTTCCTAGCCCGGCTTTCTGTAAAGCCGGGCTTTTTTTATGACCTTTACCATCTCAAATAAATAAATCAGAATTTAACTTCTAGAAAAGTAAATCCAAAATTTAAATATTACCGCAACATGCTTTCACAACGGCAATTATTTCTGCAGCATCAGGCCCAAACTACTGATTTTCCTTTATTATTAGAAGTAGAACGGGCGGAAGGCGTTTACATGTACGGCCCCAACGGCGAACGCTACCTGGATTTAATTTCCGGAATTGGCGTGAGCAACGTTGGCCACCGGCACCCGGAAGTTATTGCCGCTATTCAAAACCAGCTCGAAAAATATTTGCACTTAATGGTATACGGCGAAATTGTGCAAGGCCCGCAGGTGCAATTGGCTACTCAGTTAGTACATACTTTGCCTGCTCATTTAAATAATGTTTACCTGGTTAATTCCGGTTCGGAAGCCGTAGAAGGGGCTTTGAAATTAGCCAAACGTTTTACCGGCCGTACCGAGTTAATTTCCTGCTCTAATGCCTACCATGGTTCTACCCACGGTTCTTTATCACTTAATGGTTCCGAAAATTTTAAAAACGCTTTCCGACCATTATTGCCCGATGTTCGCCAAATCCGGCATAACTCTTTGCCGGATTTAGTAAATATTACTCATCGAACTGCCGCCGTTATTATTGAAACCGTGCAAGGAGAGGCTGGCGTACAATTGCCGCAACCCAGTTATTTACCCGCTCTGCGCCAACGCTGCCAGGAGACCGGCACTTTGTTAATTTTAGACGAAATTCAGGCTGGTTTTGGTCGCACGGGTACCTTCTGGGCTTTCGAGCAATTTAGTATAGAACCCGACATTTTAATTTGTGCCAAAGGTATGGGTGGCGGCATGCCCATTGGCGCATTCATTGCGCCGCAGGAAATAATGGGAAGCCTTAAAAATGATCCATTGCTCGGCCATATTACTACTTTTGGCGGTAACCCGGTGTCCTGCGCGGCTTCGTTGGCTACTTTGCAAATTTTACAGAAAACCAATTTAATTAACCAAGTACCAGCTAAAGCAGATTTGTTCCGGCAATTACTCGTGCATCCGCAGATTAAAAGCATTCGTAACTGCGGTTTATTAATGGCGGCGGAGTTTGAATCCTTTGCTATTTTAAAACCTATAATAGATCAGGCAATTAAAAATGGCGTACTCACTGATTGGTTTTTGTTTTGCGATAATTCCATGCGTATTGCCCCTCCCCTTACTATTACCGAGGCGGAAATTAAAGAAGCCTGCACCGTTATACTAAAGTCGATAGAAGAAGTAAGTTCCAATTAATTTAACATTGAAGCTGTTTAGCCTTTTCAAGTTTATCAGTACCGCACCTTATATTGGTTTTACCAGAAGTATTTCGGTAAATTATCCGTAAAAGGCTAACATCTACTATCTTGATACTTGTATCTCTTTAGTTAATAGAATTACTTCTAACGTGCACAGAGCAGGCGGCAACTATTTAATTTTAATTCATTGCTGAGTTTTTTTGTCATACATCAACTATCTGGCAAAATTCAAGTAAAAGGTATTTTTAAATGGCTTAGCCACGTTGCTACTAATTAGTAGATTGCTTCTTCCAAACCCGTAAATAAAGCTGGTCTATCTGTTTTGCAAGGGTTTTCTGTCCTTATTCAACTTTATGGAAATAATTATTGTACTGGTTTTACTTTTAATTGCTGTTATTCTGTTCGCTACCGAAAAAATTTCGGTAGACGTGGTAACGCTCATTATGCTGATTGTTTTATGCGCTACCCGCATTATTACTCCCGAAGAAGCTTTTGCCGGATTCAGTAGCGATTTTATTGTAATTATAGCGTCGGTATTTGTGTTGAGTGCAGCCTTGGAAGAAACCGGTATTCTGGATTTTGTAATTGTAAGACTGGTGCGGGTGGCTGGTAAAAATGCTGGTTTTATGTTGTTTCTGGTAATGGCGATTGCTGGTGCCATATCCGCGTTTATGAACAATACTACGGTTACAGCCATGTTTGTAACACCCTTAGTTTCTTTATCCCGCCAAATAAAAACCAGTAGTTCTAAATTATTAATGCCTTTGGCTTATGCCTCTATCTTAGGGGGCACCTGTACCTTAATTGGCACCTCTACCAACGTAGCGGTTAGTGGTTACATTGCTAAAGCCGGTATGGAACCCGTTGGCTTATTTGAAGTTACCCCTATTGGAATCGTCATTTTTTTGGTCGGCTTAGTTTACATGATGACCATTGGGCAAAAAATGCTACCTGATAATCAGGACCATGGTTTAACCGAAGAATATAAAATTCAGAAGTATATTTCTGAGGTGGTAGTAATGGAAGATTCTCCATTAGTAGGTCAAATTGCCTACGCCTCAGACTTATCGAAACTGAAGTTTAAAATTTTAAATATTATTCGCAATAAAGAAAAGTTTTTACCTGACCACCGCACCCGCATCCGGGCCAATGATATTATTCTGGTTGAAGGTGAAAAAGATGACTTAATTAAGATAAAAGAAACCAAAGGCGTAGAAATAATGGCCGATGTGTTAATTGAAGAAGAGCTGCAAAGTGAGGATATTCGTCTGGCCGAGATTCTGATTACAGCTCATTCCGATATGATCCGGCAGTCGATAAAAGAAATAGATTTTCAAAGACGCTACGGCTTGGTAGTTCTGGCAATTTCAAGACAAGGAGAACCCATCCGAACCAAGATTGGAGCGGTTCGCTTAAAACTCGGCGATTTATTACTGGTACAAGGCTCGGCGGAACGGTTAAAATATTTAAGCTCTGCGCAGCATTTAGCGGTGTTAGATGCTTTTACGCCCGTTTTATTTAAAAAGCAAAAAGGTCTGCTTACCATTAGCTGTTTTTTGCTAGCCATTTTAGTGGGATCTTTGGGATTATTGCCGCTTTCTATTAGTTTTTTATCGGCAGCCGTAATTAGTATTCTGCTTAGGTGTATAACTACAGAAAAAGCGTACAACGCTATAGACTGGCGGCTCTTGATTTTAATTGGTGGAATGACGGCTTTTGGAACTGCCATGGAAAAATCTGGTGCAGCTGCTTTCCTGGCGCAGAATATAGTTTCTTTGTTAGAACCATTCGGTAAGCTTGGTATTTTAGCGGGCTTTGTATTCTTAACCGTATTTCTTACGCAACCTATGTCTAATGCGGCGGCGGCTTTGGTAATTGTGCCGGTAGCGCTGCAAACGGCAATTACTTTAGGAGCTAATCCGCGTAGTTTTGCTATTGCTATTATGTTAGCTGCTTCTGTCTCGCTGGTAACTCCCTTTGAGCCATCGTGCATTCTGGTTTATGGGCCAGGAAAGTATAAATTTAAAGATTTTATGCGGATTGGTTCAGGCTTAACCTTTTTATTAGTAATAATTATTTTAAGCATGGTTCCCCTTTTCTGGCCTTTGTAAATAGCTTAACCACTGAGTTTACTTATCCGGTAAACCATTTAGCAATTAAGAATTCTATTTGTTTAAGCTATTATAATTCCAGAAAAGATTGCGAATCTTGCTTTATTTCTTCCCGCGACTGACCGTCTTTTACTCCCATGGATATTTTGCGGACCAGTACCCCCACAATAGATTTTTTAAAACCGAGCTTTGCCGCCATTTCCACGCAAAAATCCATTTCGTTATCGTCCACAATACCATCGGCCAGCATCATTTCAACCAAGTCGTAAATCTGATCGAATCTTTCCGAATCATTCGCCGGTAATTCAAATTTAGCCGTTTGGGCGTTGGCGAGTAAACTTCGTACTTCTTCTTGCTTCAGACCATTTTTAGTGCCAATGGTAATAATATAATTCATCTCCGCCGAGTCAACGTGGCCATCAATTTTTGCCAATGCACCCAGATTCAGGATGTGACTTTTAATGCGCTTTAATTGCTCACTTTCAAAAAAGTTAAACATATCTTACAATATAGAGTATGGGAACAGCGTATTTCTTCAATCTTACTAAATTAACAAAAAACAACAATTTTCACCTACCTTAAATTAAATTTTTACTATAATAAGGTGTAAATCACCCGCTTTTTGCTCTGCCAGTAACCAGTATACGCAAGTTGCTTTTGTTTGTAACGGCTATTTCTAATATTTTCCAGAATTTATTTTATATCTTTTTACGTCTGTATAACTAACTTAAATTCAACCAACTAGGACGCTTAAAAGTAAATTTTACTTAAATTGTACGTGTTAACTGCACGCTTTCACCAACTAAATTAGTTAATTTGCCCCCTTAACAAGATTAGCCATGAAACGCATTGCAGTATTTACTTCCGGAGGCGATTCACCGGGTATGAATGCTTGTATCCGAGCGGTTGTCCGCACGGCTATATATCACGGAGTAGAAGTGTACGGTATTCGCAGAGGCTATAATGGCCTGATTAAAGGAGAATTATTTAAAATGGAATCCTCCTCGGTAAGCAATACGATTCAGAAAGGAGGAACCATTCTTAAATCGGCGCGTAGCCTGGATTTTATGGCTCCGGAAGGTCGCCGCTTAGCCTTTGAACAACTCCAAAAGTATGAAATAGAAGGAATAGTAGCCATTGGTGGTAATGGTACTTTTACCGGTGCCACCTTATTTTACGAAGAATACGGAGTTCCAATAGTAGGCGCGCCCGGTACTATCGACAACGATTTATACGGCACCGATTTTACTATTGGCTACGATACGGCGGTAAATACCGCATTAGACGCCATTGATAAAATACGCGACACAGCCGATAGCCACGAACGGGTATTTTTTGTAGAAGTTATGGGCCGCGACTCGGGTTATATTGCCATGCCCTGCGCTATTGGCGGAGGCGCTGAAATAGTGCTGATCCCGGAAACCAAAACTACTATTCCTGATGTAATATCTACCTTACAAAATGGCTGGAGTCGTTCTAAAACTTCGTTTATTATTGTAGTAGCAGAAGGCGACGAAGAAGGAAATGCCACTGAAATTGCGGCTCGCGTAAAAGAAGCTATTCCGCAAATGGATGCGCGGGTTTCTATTTTAGGTCACATTCAACGGGGCGGCTCTCCCACCGCTTCCGACCGTTTATTAGCCAGCCAAATAGGAATAGCCTGCGTAGAGGGGCTGCTCAATGGTAAAAAAGACGTAATGGCCGGTTTTGTAAACAACCGGCTGGTTTATACCCCTTTCAAAGATACCATAACCAAGAAAAAAATTATTAACCAGCGTTTTGTCCGGATGGTCGAGATTTTAAGCGTCTGATAGTTGGAAGGTTGAAAAGTTAGAAGGTTGTTAGCAGAAAGAATTTGTTTTTATTTCGATATATCATCTTTTCTAAAACATCCTTCTGATCATTTTAGCCATGGAACAACTTTTTAATTTTTCCACCTTAAAACCTTTTAACTCGCTAACTCCCGATCGATAAAAGCGAGAATGGCTTCCCGTTGTTGCGGGTGAAACCAGGTAAAATCGCTGTTTTTAGTAAACCAGGTAAGTTGACGCTTGGCATAACGGCGGCTATTTCGTTTTAGTAAGCGCACAGCTTCATCCCAATCGTATTCGCCGGCCAAATAAGAAAACAGCTCTTGGTAGCCTACCGTTTGCAGCGCATTATGATTCCGGTAGGGCAACAGTTGTTGCACTTCTTCCAGTAATCCGGCTTCCAACATTCCATCTACCCGGGCATCAATGCGAGCGTATAATTCAGCACGATCGCGATTTAAGCCAATTTTAATTATTTGAAAAGGCCGATCAACTGGTTCTTTGGTTCGGAAAGAAGAATAAGGTTGACCCGTTGCCAGCGAAACTTCTAAAGCCCGGATAATTCGCTGGGTGTTAGCTTTATCTACCTGGTTATAATACGCGGGGTCCAGTTCTTGCAATTTTTGAAGTAAATGGGCCAGCCCTTGTTCTTGTTTTTGTTGTATTAAACTCTCCCGGATAGAAGTAGGTACCTCCGGCATTTCGTCCATTCCCTCCAACACAGCCCGTACGTATAAGCCGGAACCGCCCGTTAAAATAACGCACGAATGTTGCGTAAATAATTCATCTAATAAACGTAGTACCTCTTGTTCGTAAGCGCCCGCATTATATTCCTGGGTAATGTGGTGCGAATTAATAAAATAATGCGGAATGCCCTGCATTTCAGCAAGCGTAGGTTTAGCCGTACCAATGGTCATCTCGTGGTAAAATTGCCTGGAATCAGCTGAAATAATTACCGTTTTATAATGTTTAGCCAACTGAATACACAAGTCCGTTTTACCCACGGCAGTAGGCCCGACTACTACAATCAAATATTTTTCTTTTAGAGTACTTAAGTGGTTTCCCATATTTTTTGGTAAAAAGCTAGCAGCTTTTGTTCCTCGTTTTGCCAATTCCATTGCTGGCGAGCTTTCTTACAATTTTGCACTAACTTATTATAAAAGGCAGGATCTTGAGTTAAATGGTTAATAGTCCTAGCAATAGCTTTTGGTTCCAGTGGAACGGTAATCCCCACCTGGCATTGCTCATTTAAACGGCAGTATTCCGGAAAATCTACTATTAACTGCGGAACTCCCGCGTGCAGGTAGTCAAAAAATTTATTACCCAGCGAGTAGTAATAATTCAAGCCCCTATTTTCTAACAAGTTAATTCCTACGTAAGCCTGCTTTGTTATTTTTTTAAGATCATCTGGTAATACATAGCCTTTGAAAATTACTTTATCCGTAAGGTTTAGGTTGTTACTTAACTCAATTAAACTTTCATAAACATCTCCTTTACCACAAATTATTAATTTCAAATCTATGGTAGGCATTGCCCGTAGCAGGGTTTCTAATCCGCGGCCTTCGTTTACTGCCCCTTGGTAGAGCAAATATTTTTCACTGGCAAATACAGGTAAATCAGTTTCCGGCGGCTCCAGCAAAGTACAATTTTGAATAACCGTAAATTTTACTCCGTACCGGGTATAAAACAAATGAGCCAATGATTCATTAACGGTATAAGCAAATCGCGTTCTGGATAAGATAAATTTTTCGAGGCTGGTCCAAATTTGCTTAATTATTGGCCGGTTTACTACTTCTACTACTTCCGGAAAGAATTCGTGGGCATCGTACACAAATGGTTTACCGGTTAGTCTGGCTTTAATAAAAACGGGTAAGGCGGTGTCTAAATCTGCGGCTCCGTAGGCATCAGCTCTTACAAATAGTAAATACCAGAAAAGCCGGATGGTATACTCGATATAAAATAATTTACCCTTGTTAAAAATACATGTAAGGCGGTGTTGCTCATAAATCTGTTGCCCGAGTGCTTTTGAATGGGGCCACTGCCTACCTACCAATAAAACCTGATATCCATTTTGCGCCAGGGAAGTGCAAATGCGTTGCATGCGTTGATCGTAATTAAGACCGGTGGTTACGGCAAATACAATTTTCCTATTGTTCTTGGCAGAATACAAGAGCTTTCTTATTTAAATGCATTAATAAACACTGTATCCTAAATTAGTACTAGATAATTTATTTTTTTTTCCTAAATTATTCCTTAATTCGAAGTCCTCAAAAGCTTTCTTTTCGTTAAGAAATTAATTACAGGCTAATTGTTACTTGCACATGCCGATCAAAGATAATCAAATCACCCAATTAACCGATATTCTAACTCTTGCCGAGCAAATACTGGGGCTGGTAGCCGCCGTATCCGCTCCGGGAACGGCTATTTTTATTTGCAGCCCCGAGGGAATTATATTAACCCAAAACGAGCAGGCAACTGCCCTTTTACATACGGGAAATTACGACCAGGATTCCGCCGATATTCGGGAGCTATTACCAAATGTTACGCCTCCTTTAGCCAGCGTATGGAATGAGTTATCGGCTTCCATTAGCGGTACGTATGCTGGCGCTCAGGATACGGCATCTGAAAAACCCTTTACTTATCACCTATCTTCTTTATTTTTAGAAGGTCAGGAATTTAAATGTGTTCGTCTGGAACCGCTGAGCAGTTTAACAGTTCAAACGGAATTACAAACGAAGCTAACTGAAACCCAGAATAAATACCAGGCTCTTTTTGAGGCGTCCGGCGATGCTATTTTGCTCCTGGACAACAAATATATTATAGATTGTAATAATCAGGCCGCCACTCTACTAGGTTATCCTAGAAAAGAGATTATTAACTCTCCCCTCTGGAAATTCTTACCTGTTCATAATACCGGGCTTTTTTCGGGAGAACACGAAGATCGCCAATTAAAAGCCCAGATTTTAACAGATAAAGAATTACTTCCGGGCCAGACAGAAGTAGTAGAATGGACCATGGTACGTCCTGATGAAGCGGAGTTAGAACTTCAAATTACGGTTACGGCTACGCAGCAAAACAATAAAGCTTACCGGCAAATTTTACTGCGCGATGTTACTGCAACTAAGCAAGAAGTAGCTATTCCACAACGGGAAAAAGTTTTGCGCGAATCGGTGAAACATTTCCGTCAATTCCTGAGCAAAATTGAGTTAGCCTACATTAGTCTCGATCTGGAAGGTAAGATTATTTATGTAAACAACTATTTTCTGGATTATACAAATTACAACCGGGAAGAAATAATTGGTCTTGATTTTTTTGACATTTTTGTGCCGGGAGCAGAACGATGGGAGCGGCGACAGAATTATTTTGATATGATTCGTTCGAAAAGTATAACCAGTTATAACGAACGGGATATTGAAACTAAATTAGGTCTGGTAAAAACCTTGCGTTGGCAGCGCATGTTCGATTTTGACGAGAATGGAAATATTATTGGCGTAACGCACCTTGGCCGCGACATAACCGACAAAAAAACGGCGATGGAAGCATTGCGGGATAATAAAAGCCGGTTACAAGATATTTTTGACAACGCCCACGATTTAATTCAGAATATTTCTATCGACAACAAGTTTATTTTTGTAAACAAAGCCTGGAAAGAAAAGCTGGGTTATGATGATTTTGATATTGAGCGGCTCACCCTAAACGACATTGTGCATCCTTATTACAAAGCCAAGCTTATTTACCAGCTGCGTAATTTGTACAAAGGCGAGCATGTAAATAAAATTGAAACAGTTTTTTTAACTAAAACCGGCAAACCAGTCCATTTAATTGGTAGTATTAACTGCACCTGGCAAAATGGCAAACCGGTTCTATCGCGGGCCATCCTGCACGATATTACTGACCGGATTAAAGCCGAACGGCTTCAAAAAGTATATTACAGTATTGCTAATTTAGCTATCAGCAGCAAAGATTTGCATTCGCTCTACGGCGCCATTCACCGTGAATTAAGTAAAATTATTGAAACCAATAACATTTACATTGCGCTCTGCGATGATGAAAAAACCACACTGCAATTTGTTTATTACGTCGATCAATTTAAAACTGAAGGCCAGCAAATAGAGGAACGACCCTTCTCTAACGGCATGCCGGAATACATTATTAATACGGGCAAACCAGCCTACTTGCTGCGCGAAGATATTCTGGAACTGGAAAGAGAAGGCTTGTTACAATTAGAAGGCAAACTGCCCGAAGTAATGCTTTGTTCCCCTCTTTCGGTAGGAGAGCGTATTATTGGAATTATTGCCGTTCAAGATTATAAAAAGCCGGATATTTACGTAAACTCCGACATAGAAATACTGCACTTTATCTCGAACCAGGTAGCCTTAGCCATTGAAAGAAAGCGCAACGAAGTTCAGATTAACAATCAAAATGCCCGTTTAAAAGCTATTTTCGAAAGCGGTTCGCACCAAATCTGGTCCGTCGATAAAGAATCCCGGCTTACCTCTTTTAACCAGAATTATGCTACGGCCTTCTATAAACGCCACGGGCACATGCCTCAGTTTAATCTGCCTCTGCGCGATATTAAAACGCGTAACTCAGAAACAATTCAGGTAGAAGAATGGAATGCGTATTACGAACAAGCTTTAAACGGCTTTCCACAGCACTTTGAGGTAGACTTAACGCAACTGGACGGATCTACAATCTGGCGCGAAGTTTATCTGAATCCTATTTACCTGGAAGATGGTTCCTTTGACGAAATATCTGGGATGGCCCAGGATATAACTGAGAAAAAACTGTCGCGTTTGGCGCTGGCCAAAGAAGAAGAAAAATTCCGGAGCATTTTTGAATCGTTTCAGGATTTATATTACCGTACCGACGAGGAAAATAATGTGGTGCTGATGAGCCCATCCGTTCAGGAAATGTTGGGTTACGAACCTGAGGAAGTAATAGGAATGCCTGCTACCGGATTTTACGCGTATCCGGAAGAACTATTGGATTTAACGCGTAAGCTAAAACATGAAGGTTCTATTCGAAACTTCGAAACAAACCTGGTAAGTAAAAGCGGGGCTATTATTCCTTTTCTCATAAATGCGCACCTCTTAAAAGATAAAGCAGGCAATCACCTGGGCATTGAAGGTGTAGGCCGCGACATGACCGAGTTAAAACAAACTCAAACGGAATTAATCCGGGCGAAAGAAGTGGCTGAAAGTTCGCTACAAGCCAAAACTCTGTTCCTGGCCAATATGAGCCACGAGCTAAGAACCCCAATGAACGGGATAATTGGCATGATTGATTTGCTTCACGGTACCGAAACTTCCGAAGAGCAAAGCGAATACATTGATACGCTGCGTAAATCATCTGCTGCCTTGCTAGCTATCCTCAACGATATTCTGGATTTATCAAAAATTCAGGCGGGTAAATTACAACTGAACGAGACTGGTGTTGATTTATATTATGCCTTAGAAAAAATTCATTCTCTCTTTACTAACCGGGCTAACTTAAAAGATCTGGAATTCAGTTATTCTATTACTCCGCATACCCCTCGTTATATTATAACTGATGAAACCCGGCTATTGCAGATTTTATCGAATCTGACTTCTAATGCTATTAAATTTACCAACGCCGGCAAAGTAACCATTCACATAAATAGTATTTCTTCAGATGGTGAAATGTATACCATTATGTTCCGGATAAAAGATAGTGGTATAGGCATTACCGATGATGATAAAAAATTGCTTTTTACTAATTTTACTCAGCTCGATAATACCTCTACCAAAACTTTTGGCGGTACCGGCTTGGGCTTAGCTATTTCTAAGCAATTAAGTGAACTACTGGGTGGAGAAATTGGAGTAGAGTCGGTTTACGGCCAAGGCAGTACTTTCTGGTTCACCATTCGGTGCCTCGCCGCAAATGCACGTGAAATTGAAGAAATAATTAAAGGGAATGAGCCAGGCGGCAAAACACAACCTAGCACCAGTGTATTGGAAGAAGAGGCTTACGTGCTGTTAGTGGATGATAATAGCATTAACCAGAAAGTGGCTCAAAAACTACTTACAAAAATTGGTTGCCGGGTAGAGCTAGCTTCTAATGGTTTTGAGGCCATTGATAAGGCTATTTCTAATACTTACGACTTGATTTTCATGGATATTCAGATGCCCGAAATGGATGGCGTAGAAGCTACCGGGCACATAAAAAATCAGCTAGGCTCTAAATGCCCGCCCATAGTGGCCATGACTGCTTATTCCATGAAAGATGATGCAGAAAAGTTTATGGCCCAAGGATTAGATGATTACGTATCTAAACCGGTAAAAGCCTACGATTTATTTTCTATTATTCAGAAATGGAAAGCGGCGGAAACTGAGGCTGAATTGATAGAACCAATTGAGGTGCAAACAGCAGAAACTACAACCGAAACAGAGGAAAAATCACATGAAGAGATACAAGTAGAAGAACTGGCAAGCAGCAACGATGCGTTTACCGTAGATAACTTTATTGATACCGAAATAATTGATCAATTAGCCCAGTTAGGTGGTAAAGATTTCGCTTTGCAACTTTTCATTGATTTTGAAGAAGAAGCTGAACCTTTGCTCGAAGAGGCTAAAAAAGATGTTGAAACCAAACAATACGATAATATTTTAAGTACCTTGCATCAGATGAAAGGTACTGGTTTTACCCTTGGCTTAAATCCTTTGGCCGAATTAGTTAAGAAGATGGAGCACGACATCCGCCAAGGTATTTACACCGAGGTAGATCAGGATTTTAAATTGTTAGAAAAACATTTCACTTATTACAAAAAAAATTATCGAAACAAATTTATTTAAAATCAAATGGCAGAGAGTAAAACAATTTTAATTGCGGAAGATAGTTCTGTAATTCTAAATCTAACGAAGAAGATTCTGGAACTTCAAAATTATAAAATATTAACCGCCAAAAATGGCACTGAAGTTTTAAATCAAGTTCAGAATCAGAAAATTGACGCTATCCTGATGGATTTGAATATCCCGAAGAAAAACGGCATGGAGTGCACCAAAGAAATCCGGAGCAGCGATAACAAACAAATTGCCGAAATTCCCATTATTGCCGTAACGGGTAATGCTAACAATTATACTATGGAGCAGTTTAAAGAAGCGGGTATTAATGCCTACTTACCAAAGCCGCTCGATTTTGATATGCTGGTACAAACTGTTAAACAATACGTGGTTTAAAATTTTTGCATGGAAATAAAATATACGCGCCATTTTTTGAGCAAGCTCGAAGAAGTTTTTACCGAAGCGAACTACGTGCTGCGCTACGAAAAAGGCAACTTCAAATCCGGGTTTTGTTTAATCAAAGACTCTAAAGTGGCAATAGTAAATAAATATTTCCCGATTGAAGGTAGAATAAATTGCTTGTACGAAATTTTAAAAAACGTAACCTTAGATGATTCTTGTTTAAGCGATAAGACCCGGCAGTTTTACCAGGAAATATGCCAGAAGGAGCCTGTTCGTTGATGTTAACTTTTTTAGGTACCGGCACGTCGCAGGGCGTACCCGTTATTGGTTGTGAGTGCGAAGTCTGCCAATCCGTAGATTATCGCGACAAACGTTTACGTACTTCTGCCCACCTGCAAATTGGGGGTAAAAGTATTATTATTGATTCAGGTCCGGATTTTCGTCAGCAGGTGTTACGGGAAAGAATTAAAACGTTGGATGCCCTTGTTTTTACCCACGAACATAAAGATCACACCTCAGGCCTAGACGACATCCGGGCCTATAATTTTTTACAGCAGCGCAACATGCCTCTTTACGGCGAACCGCGCGTACTCGATCAAATTAAAGCCGAATTTGCTTATATCTTCTCCGGAGCTAACTACCCTGGTATTCCGCGCGTACTCCTCTACCCTATTTCAGAAGAAACTTTTAAAGTGGAAGGAGTGCTTTTTCAACCCATTCGCATTTATCACTATAAGTTACCCATTTTAGGTTTTCGCGTTGGTAATTTAACTTACATTACCGATGCTAATTTTATTTCGGAAGAATCAAAGGAACTTATAAAAGGGTCAGAAATAGTTGTGCTGAACGCGTTGCGCCACGAACCGCATATTTCTCATTTTTCTTTAAACGAAGCCATTGAGCTACTGCAAGAATTACAACCTAAAAAAGCTTATTTAACGCATATCAGCCACTTGCTTGGTCTTCACCGCGAAGTGGAGGCCGAGTTACCTGATTTTATCCGGTTGGCCTACGATGGCTTAAAAGTAGAATTTAGTTAAAATTAAAAGTTACGACTCGCAAGTTGCTGGATAATTTCATTGGCTTTACCTGGAGTTAGTATAACCAAAATGGCTAAAACCTCTACTTAGCTAAAAAACATTCGTAATTTGCACAGTGCACAACAATTATTACTTTCTGCGCCAACTCACGCAAGCCTTAAGAGTTCCTTTAATAGGTTCAGTTATTGATTCTTGCTTTAGCCAGGAGAAAGACGAGCTCATTATTACATTCCGTAAGTCTGATTCAGGTGGTAGCTTTTTTTTGAAGGCGATGCTCACCGCTCAGTTTTCGACGCTCTATTTTCCGGAGAGTTTTAACCGGGCCAAATCTAATTCAGTTAATCTTTTCCCGGAAGTAATTGGGGAAGAAGTGCGGGAGATTGTTCAACACAAGAATGAAAGAAGTTTTTACCTGGTTTTAAGTAATCAAAAAGCCTTATTATTTAAATTATTCGGTAACCGATCTAATATCGTTTATTTCGAGCAAAATCAAGCCAAAGCTTTATTTCATAAAAAATTCCCCAAAGATCTTGAATTAAATTTACAGCAGTTACACCGCCAATTACAGCCCACCAAAGCTGAATATTTACTAAATCTGCCTGCACCAGAAAAAGTATATCCTACCTTTGGAGATTTACCCGGTATTTACTTAAAAACAAAAGGTTACGAAAGTGCTTTGCCGGAGAAAAAATGGGATTTAATACAAACGGTTAGACATGAACTGGAAAACCCGGCAGCTTTTTACGTAATAAAAGTAAATAATCAAACTCGTTTATCGCTTTTACCGGTGGGCGAAATAAAAAAAGAATTTACCTCGCCCATAACCGCGTTAAAAGAATTTGTACAGACGTACCTGGCCGACTCTGGTTATGAAAGAAATTACCGGCTGGCTCATCAAAATCTTACCCGAAAATTTCAGGCTGCTTCCCAAACGCTGCAGCAAATTAAACTTCGGTTAAAAGCCCTGGAAACCGAAGCATCGTACGCGCAAACGGCCGATGTAATTATGGCCAATTTAACCGTTATTCCGCCACGAGCTGAATCGATAGTTTTATTTGATTTCTATCTGGAAAAAGAAAGGTTATTTAAATTAAAAGCAAATGAAAGTCCGCAAAAATTTGCCGAGCGACTTTATAAAAAAAGTAAAAACCAGCAAATTGAGGTAACTCAGCTAAAAGAACGCCTCCAGGAGAAAGAAGAAGAGTTATTACAATTAGAAATTGCTTTGCAGGAACTAGCTACTATTTCCGATTACAGAACCTTGAAAGCATTTGTAAAAGAACACGTAGAATCTTTAGCTAGTCAACCAACTGTTATCGAAAAACCATTTCGAGTGTTTCAAACCAATGGTTTTCAAATTCTGGTAGGTAAAAGCGCCCAGAATAACGATGTGCTTACCCAGCAATTTACTTTTAAAGAAGATTTATGGCTCCATGCCAAAGATGTAAGCGGTTCGCATGTGGTCATAAAATACCAGGCAGGCAAAACTTTTCCGGAGCCGGTAATTTATAAAGCGGCTCAACTGGCTGCTTACTATTCTAAGCGCAAAACCGATTCGTTGTGCCCGGTATTGTATACGCCCAAAAAATATGTACGAAAACCCAAAGGCGCTGCCCCCGGCCAGGTAGTAGTAGAACGGGAAAAAGTAATATTAGTAAAACCCGAAAACCCGTTTGAGAAATATCCGGGTTCGTAAACAAAGAAGCCGCTGACTTTCATCAGCGGCTTTTTTGTTTGTGCGCGCGGGGAGATTCGAACTCCCACACCCGTAGGGCACCACCCCCTCAAGATGGCGTGTCTACCAATTTCACCACGTGCGCAGTTCTAAATGGAGCACAAATGTACGTATCTTTTGTAAGTCGCACAATACTGCCTTTTATAAAATTACGCTTTGACTGGTAACCCCATTTTAGTAAATTTATTCTCTGCCGGGCCAGATACTTAAATTTAAACCCGTACCGTTACCTAAAGGTACCAGTACGGGTTTACAAAAGTATAGTGTACTTTAGAGCTTAAAATCTAATCCGTAAAAGTTAAAAACTGGTTTTAACTTAAAATTACTGAGCAGAAGCTGAATCTGGAGTAGTGGTAGTAGCAGCTGAATCAGCGCCCATAGCACCAGTAGTATCAGTAGTCATAGCATCGGTACCTTCTGTAGCAGTACCTTCTGTAGTAGATTCACCTTCTTGTTTAGTTCCAGAGTTACCGCAAGAAGTAAAAGCGAAAGTTAATGCAGTTAAAGCTACGAAGGCGAATTTTGATAAGTTTTTCATTGTTGTGGATAATTTAAAAGAGTTTCGAGTTAATTTCACTTTCATACCGCAAAAGAGAAAAGGTAACCCAATTAAAAAATATTTTTTTCTGGGTTACATTTGTAGCCCCGAAAGTATTAAAGAAAGAGTTTAATGCACAAAGCACTTTATTTTTCGGATGAAGCCATAATTCACGGAATAGTAAATGACGACGAGGAAGCCCTGGCTTACCTGTACCGGATTTACTTTCCTATGATTTTACACTTCATTCAGAATAACAACGGCACCGACGACGAAGCAAAAGATATTTACCAGGAAAGCATAATTGTTTTCTACGAAAAGATTAAAGCGGGCACTCTGGAACTTAACTGCCAGATTAAAACGTACTTGTATTCAGTTTGTCGGCGGCTCTGGCTTAAAAGGCTGGCCGAAAAAAGTAAATACACCGGCTCTGTTAATGATTCGGATGTTTATTTGAATTTAGTAAGCGAAGCTCCTGTTTTAGAGGAAAACGATCAGAAGTTTACAACCATGGCGCAGGCTTTAGAACAGTTAGGTGAGCCATGCCGAACGTTACTCGAAGATTATTATTTTCAGGATTTATCGATGCAGCTTATAACCGAAAAATTTGGTTACACCAACGCCGATAATGCCAAGAATCAGAAATACAAGTGCCTTATGCGCCTGAAAAAACTATTTTTTAGTTTGTATAAAATGCAGGTTTAAAAGAAGGCATAAAATTTAAAGTAAATTAATTATTGGTGATGTTTTCTATTAATCGCCAATTAAAACCATGACAGAAAGAGAAACTTTTGTTTTAATTGAACGTTACCTGGCCGGAGAACTTACCCGGACAGAGGAGTTCGATTTTGATCAATACCGCAAAAACGATCCGGTTTTTGCTGAACGTTACCGCGATTATCAGGAATTTTATGGGGCCATGCAGGTATACAAAACCCGTACGAACCTGAAAAACAAACTGGAAACTATTCATGCGGCCGAATTTACCCCGGCAGAAACGTCACAGCTTACTGCATCGCAACCAACGCCGTCTACGTGGCGGGTATTCTGGAAAGAGCATTATGCAACCATGGCGGTAGCTGCATCGGTGGCCATTATTACCGTGTTTGGCAGTTTGCTAAGCATAGACGCCTGGCGCTCGGTTAAAAAACAACAAAATGCCCGTTACTCAGAATTACGCCGCGAGGTAGATCAAATTAAACGCAGCCAAAAAGCGCTTATTCAGGATTTTTCTACTATCCCGCCGGTTCGGAATTCAAAGGCCGATGTACGACCAGCTTCTTTTAGTGGTACTGGTTTTCTGTTAAACGCCGATGGTTATTTTGTTACCAGTTACCACGTAATTAAAGACGCCGATTCGGTTTACATTGAAAACAAAAAAGGGCTGCGGTATAAAGTAAAAGAAGTTTATAAAGATAAACTGCACGATTTAGCTATTTTAAAAATTGCCGATTCTAATTTTACTTCTTTGGGTTATTTACCTTATGCGTTTAAATCTAGTTCGGCAGATTTAGGCGAAAAAGTGTATACCTTGGGATTTCCGCGCGAAGATATGGTATACGGCGAAGGTTCTTTAAGCTCCCGCAGCGGTTTTGAAGGCGATACTACCGCCTATCAGATTTCTATTCCGGTAAACCCAGGTAATAGCGGAGGTCCATTAATCGATAGCCAAGGCAATTTAATTGGAGTAATTAGCGGTAAGCAAATAGGGCAAGAGGGTACTGCATTTGCCATTAAATCGGCTTATTTGAAAGAGCTAATTCAGAAAATGCGGAAAGATACGGTAACGGAACCAGTTTACTTATCCAGCAGAAACAACTTAGCCGGTTTAGCCCGTACGCAACAAATTAAGAAATTACAGGATTACGTGTTTATGGTTAAAATTTATAATTAACACTTTCAAATCCAACACTATCATAAAAGGCTTCGCGGGTACCCACCCGTGAAGCCTTTTTGTTTACACATAATCTTCCACTTTGCTATTCATTCGTTCGCTGAATAATTAATTTTATCAGCTCAACCAGATAAGTACCCGTGTAGGGTCCAAAAAAATTCATGTCGCGGGTTTCGTACTTCTTTAAGCTGAAATATTTTTCGGGAGTTACGTAGCCAATATAACTGCCGTTAAAACTGGTTACGATTAATTTTTGATTACGAGCGGAGGCAGTGGTTGTAATTTCGGGTAATAATTCTCCGGAGAAATCGCAGGGAGTGCCTATAAATGAAATTGGCCCTACTTGCAACAGCGATAATCCCGCCGGGTACTTTCCGAAAACAGTGTAAAAAAGCCAGGGCCGAAAACGCTTCTCTCCTAGCCGCCATTGCGGTTTGTTTAAGCTTACCGGAAAATAAGCGCTACGCAAATTTGTCTGAAAAGCCAATGATACATTTTCCTGATCAACCTGAATTTTATCTGCCAACCCCATAGCCAAATTCGATACTTTCGTGTATTCATCGCCGGAGGCTTGTGGTCCGTGGCTTCCCACAGCACCTGCTCCAAAAGCAGCTATATCCAATTGCATTTGTTTCTCCAGTAACTGAACCAAGGCTCCGGGATACTCCGCCGATAGGCGAAGATCATTAGAAGCAACAGAAGTAGGATGTGCGGCAAAAGTACAGATAAGCGCTTTTTCTCCGGAAGTTTTCCGGAAGTGCATTACCCGGATTAAAGTATCTAAATCACCTTTTTGCCCAACTAAACGGTTGTAAACAAATGCCGTTGCGGGTATTTCCTGGTATCCGATAGCAGTAGGTGCCGCAGTTTTTTCGGCCTGTGTAATGGCTTTTTCTATCGCTTCGGCGGTATTATTTACTAAATTTTTATTGTATTTACCCGCCATTATTCGTCCGGCGAGCTTTTTACCCCACCCGCCGTAGCTATAGTGCGTGTGGGTGGCCGTTAAATAAGTATTATTTAACGTATATCCCTTATTAACAAGAGTTTTCAGTAACTGCTCCGTCACACTCATAGGCATAATTAGCAAGTCAGCCGTTACCCAGGCAGCTTTCTGATTTCCTTTTTTAAAAACAAAAGCCCGCACCCAAACAGAGTCGTGTACTTGTTCGTACTTTTTGCCTTTTCGTTTGCCATAGCCAGCCATAGCTACCGGATAAGGCGGCGTAATATTTATTTTAGCCCAGCCTACCTGAACGGTATCATTAGTATTAGAAGTAATTAAGGGTAACTCGACTATCTGCTTTTTGGATTGTTGGTAGTAAGTTGTGGTTTGATAAGGAGTAGTATCTAAATTTTGGGTAATACAACTTTGGCAGCCTACAAGCAAACCAATTATAAACAGGGTAAGGTATCTCAAAATCAAGTAAAAACAACTATTAATTTAAGCGGAAGGCAAAAAGAAAAATCAGCTTTTCAGGAATGAAATACGAACTACAATAGAGCAAAATTAAAATCTTCTTCTTTAGATAAATGGTTTTTAATTTGTTTTTTACCAGTCTGTGCTTGTTGTTTTACCAGGTAAGTATAGATCATGGTACTGCGTTTATTTTGAAGGCCTAATAATTTCTGGATTGTGCCAATATCATTCCCACTCTCTAGCAAATGGGCAGCGTAGCTGTGCCGTAACGAATAACAACAGGCACTTTTGTTTAATTGAGCCTTTTCTACAGCTTGTTTTATAGCTTTTTGCAATATGCTCTCGTGCAAATGAAAGCGAATTCCTGTATTTGCAGAACGATGCACCGAGCACCGGGCTGCCGGAAAAAGATATTGCCAAGCCAAGGTTTTTGCTTCGGCAGGATTTTGGGCGCGTACCGTTAATGGAATATCTACTTCGCCAAAGCCAAGTTTTATATCTTCCTGGTGAATAGCTGCTACTTCCTGAATCTGGAATTGCAATTCTGGTTCTAACGAAGCCGGAAAAAATAAAACCCGGTTATTTAATTTTAACTGCTTCTTTTCTACGTCCACATCCCGGACACGCAGCGAAAGTCCTTCCGTAATTTTTAAACCACAACCGTATAACAAACCTGCCACCAACCGGGGTACTCTATCTAAATAAGAATATAATACGTCTATTTCTTTTTTAGTAAGTATAGCCGGGATAGAACGGTAATGCTTGAGACGTGAGAAATGGAGTTTAGCCAGTGGTTGGTGTAATACTTCGTTGTATAAAAATAAAAGTGCACAATGCGCCTGGTTTTGCGTAGAAGCCGACTTTTTACTCTGAAGGGAAAGATAATCGAGAAAGGTTGCTACTTCTTTCTCCCCCAATATCAGAGGATCTTTTTTCCCGTTAAAAAGAAAGTACCGGAAAATCCAATCGCAGTAAGCGGCCTCGGTGCGGTTACTTAGTTGCTGCGACTGCATCGTTTTCCTGGCCTGATCTAAAAGTTGAGAAGCTGTTTCCATAAGGCACACTCTCTTAAAAAATTTAGTTATCGAACCATTATTCTTGTTAGAAAAGGAAAGTTAAATAGGAACGTGTTTTTATTTTTTAAGTATAGGCAATTAATACGGGCTAGAAAGCTTATTCAATTTTACTTAATAAGAAACTCATTTCCAGAGCACTATTTGCAAAATAAACAGAACAATTCAAATTTATGAGGCACTTTTGTTAGCAGGATTTTGTAGTTTATAATTTTAGTAAATTCAAAGGTACGTGTAAGCTTTGATAGAATTCTAATTTATCAAAGTAGTTGCCTTTACTACTTATTACTTACTCGTTCAGGCTTTCCTGTAGCTAAATACTTCTGCTTCTTTTTAAATGAAAATGCAGTAAATTTATGACTTTCATGTAATAAAAAAGCCCTGTCACTCAAGGCTTTTTTTATTGAATTAGGCTTTTTAATTTTTTATCAACTGAATAGTTGAATGCATATTATTTCCGTTCAAATACAGCACATACATACCCGTTGCTAAATCCTGAATATTCAGCACAATGATATTCTGACCGCTTGTTACTGTAATAAGTTGAGTTTTGACTCGTCGGCCTTTCGCATCCATTATTTCAATTGCAGCTGTACCATTAGCAATGGCAGAAAATTGAAGATTTACTTTATCTTGGGCCGGATTAGGATAGAGTTTGGTTGCAGTTACCGGACTTAATTTAACATCTACGGCAATTATTTTACTAAGCTTACTAACGGCATTAAAATCTACCTGTTTAAGCCGGTAATAAGCCGTTCCGAACAAAGGACTTTGATCAAAAAATGAATATTCTTTTAACTGGTTAGTAGTTCCTGCTCCTTTCACCTGTCCAATGCTGGTAAAAGTTTTACCATCGGAACTGCGCTCTACCACAAAGTAATCGTTATTTTTTTCGGAGGCAGTTGCCCAGGTAAGATATACCTGATTGTTTTGATTTTTGGCTTCAAACCGCAACAACTCCACTGGCAGCGGAACTATTACATCAACGCTGCGGAAATCAGCTATATTGTTTGATACCGACGGATTCACCACCACTCCAAAGTTATTGTTATCAAACAAATCTACCAGTCCATCCTTATCTGTATCGCGGTAGTAAGTAGTATTATTCGCACTTAAAAAATTGGGATTGGTTGCTTGCTTTTCTAGCCAGTCGGGCACGTTATCGCCATCCTGAAAATTATTACTATCGCGGTTCAGGTAATATCCCAGGTTAGACGATGCTTCGAAGTCCTGAGCCCTTTGCAGTAAATTATCCAGCGCTTTCTTATCATGGTTCACATCAAAGGCTTCGTAGTAGTCGCTACTGCCGTCGTTATCTGAATCTAAATCTAAATAATCTGGTATGGTATCGCTGTTAACGTAGGCGCCATCAGTATTTATGGGTACCAGGGGCTGACCATTTTCACTACCATCGTAAACACTGGCTATGCCGTCGTTGTCATCATCTATTTGGTTCGGGGCAATAAAACCAGCCGTTGTTTGGGCTTCTATATTATCCGGAATACCATCATTATCAGAATCCAGATCCAGAAAATCCAGGAAAGAATCACCGTCAGTATCAGGCATGGGCAATCTGGAAATACCATTATCCGGACTGGTTTCTGCAAAATCAGGCATCCCATTATTGCCAACAATACCCCCGTATCTGCCTAATAATGTATTATAATTACCTGGAGCTACCCCGCGATTAGCCTCTCTGGTGTTAGCAATACCATCGCCATCCATATCTAAATCCAAGCTGTTAATAATTCCATCCAGATCAATATCAAACCAATCATTAATTTGATCATTATTAATATCGCGGAAAGCACCATATTTTGGATGCAGAAAGGTAGGATCGTAATAATTAAAATTACCATCACCGTTTTCATCGCCGAAAGGATCAATGCCGCTACCCGAAATAAGATCCGTAATGCCATCGTTGTTGTCATCAATATCCACAAAATCACTTACCCCATCGCCGTCCCGATCTTGGGTTATGATTAAGGTGATTGATTTTTCTGTAGTACCGCCGATTGCATCTAAAGTGCGCACGGTAATAGGATAAGAGCCCGGACGGATTAAAAAACGATTATTTACTACAATATGCCCATCTGGCATTGTAACACCGTTTGGTAAGGGGCCACTCACTAAAGTAGTGTTAGTAATTGCGCCGTCATCGTCGGTGAAAGTAGCCAGTATATCGTTGTTTTTATAATCGTAGAAGTTTTTGGCAGTAAAAACAACAGCACTTGCTTCAGCATCGGGTAGAAAAGTTATAGTTACGGATGGCGTAGATTGACCACCCATGGGATCAGTGGTTTTAACCTGAAAAGTATAAGAGCCGGCAGCTAATAAACTTCTATCCGCAACCGTAAATTCGCCGGTAGTCGTGTTAAAAGCTACCCCGGCCGGCAAGGTTCCGGAAGTAATTTCAGCCGCTGCAATAGTCCCATCCGGGTCAACAACCGTGGCTAAGCTTTGCCCATTGGTATAAGAATCTACGTTGCGGGCAGCAATGGCCGTATAAACGGCTGGCTGATGAATAAGAACATTGTTGAAAACCGTATTTACTGAATTATTGCCAGCAACAGCATCGTACTCAGTAGCGGCCGATTTACTGGATTGTACCGTTAATTGGCCGGCAATAGTAGGGATAACCGTAAAGGTAATGGTAGTGGATGTAGCCTTAGCCAAGTTTCCAATTTGCCAGATACCGGTAGAAGAATTATAAGAACCAACGGCAGGGTTAGCACTAACCAGAGTTAAACCAGCCGGTAACGCATGGGTAACCGCTACGGCAGTAGCATCGTTAGCTCCGTTGTTGGTAGCCGTGATGGTAAAAGTAGCTGGCTGACCGGTAAAATAAGGAGCATTACTTTGCGAACTGGTTAATGCAATATCTGCTGCCTCCTGCACATTAATTGTTATAGTTGCATCATTGTTAGCCGGTACCAGGTCTGTTTGATCTTGCCCGGTTTTAGAAATGGTGATATTTGTACTACCCGTAGCGGAAGGCAAGGTTTCAACTTTAAAAGTAGCGCTTGCCCCAGGAGCTAAGGTGCCTACATTCCAGTATCCGGTTAGCGGATTATACGTTCCCTGACTAACGGTAATTCCCTGAACATTTACATTCCCACCCGAAGAACGGTTATCGTAGTAAATAATTCCAGTTGCTATATCCGGGCCATTATTAGTTATAGTGCCGGTAAAGGTAGTAGGAGTTACCCCGTTATAATAGGGACCAGGAGTTACGTTAAAAGATGCCGCTACATCGGCACTGGCTCCAACCGTAATAGTATTCTGCGAACTGTTATTCTCAGTTACTTTATCGTTTTCATTTTGAGCCGTTTTGGTAGCGGTAGTAATAAAAGTACCTGATTGGATAGGCTTAGCAACTATAGTAAGGATTTGAGTAGCATTTAGCGCAATGTTTCCTACGGTCCAGATTCCGTTGGCTGCATCGTAGGTTCCTGATGTGGTGGTAGCGCTCACAAACTGTAAGCCGGCTGGTAACTTGTCGGTGATAGCAACTCCGGAAGCTGGACTTGGACCTAAATTTTTTGCATTTACGGTATAAGTTACTAGGTTGCCGTTAATGTAGGGCTCTGCCGATACTGTATTCGTAACTTCAATATCAGAAGCCGGATTAACGTAAATAGACGCAAAATCTTCGTTGTTGCCCGGATTACTATCGAATTGCGTCTCGCCGGTTTTACTTACTAAAAAGGATACTGCCCCAGAACGAATAAGTTTTCCGGTGAGGGTAATTGTTGCTTCTTGACCCGGTGCTAATGATGGGATATCCCAATAACCTGTAGCACGGTTATACGTTCCGGTAGACGTAGTAGTAATTATAGTATTAGTATCGAAGGCACCTGGTCTATTATCGTAGAATTGAACATTTGTGGCCGTATTGGGACCATTGTTGCGCACTTTGGCTGTAAATACGGGGTAATCACCTAAATAATAAGGTCCGTTACCTACTGATATATCTATCCCAATATCTGCATTAGGACTTACTGTAATAGTTTTGCTATCCGAATCATTACCAGGAACATTATCGTTCTCAGTAGTAGCCTGAGCGGTTTTGGATGCAAGGGTGACTTGATCACCTACTGTATTTGGTTCTACAGTTAGCACTAAGGTTTGGGTAACCCCACTACCAATACTTCCAATATCCCAGATACCAGTAGTATTATTGTAGGTACCTACACTAGGAACGGCACTTATAAAAGTTAAACCAGCTGGCAATAAATCGGTAACCTGCACCCCAGAAGTAGCACCCGGTCCATTGTTCTTGGCCGTTACCGTAAAAGTTGTTTGTACTTTGTTGTAATAAGGACCAGCTGCCGGTGTATTGGTTATGGCAATATCGGCTACAGGTTTAGCATTCACGTTTATAGAATTAGACGCGGCATTATTACCTGTTTGACTATCGTAAGTACTTGAATTAGTTACAGAAGCAGTAGTAGTAATAGTGTTGGTTGTATTCGGAGCCGCTACTAAAGTTAACGTCTGAGAAGCGCCACTCGCTAAGGCACCTACGGTCCATACCCCAGTGGTAGAATTATAAGTACCAACACCCGTAGAGGCAGTATAACTTTTAAAATCAAGTCCAGCTGGTAATTGATCGGTAATAGAAACTGCACTTGTGGCATTCGGGCCATTGTTCGTAACCGTTATGGTATAAGTAACATCAGTACCTACCACGTATGGGCTGGGAGAAACTGTGTTGGTAACTGCTAAATCGGCATTGGCAAGCACGGGAATACTAGCAGTAGCCTGATTATTAGAACTTACATTATCAAATTCCGTAGCGCCATTTTTACTGGCAGTAGTAGAAAGTGTACCCGTAGTAGTGGGCTTAACGATTAAAGTTAAAGTAGCCTGCGTATTATTTACTAAATTACCAATATCCCAGATTCCTGTGGTTGAATTGTAAGAACCATCGGAGGGAGTTGCACTTACAAATTGTAATCCTGCGGGTAACTGATCCAGTACGCTCACATTAGTGGCATTACTAAGACCATTGTTTCTGGCGGTAACGGTAAAAGTAGTATTTACCCCGTTATAATAAGGTCCGGCTGCTACCGTATTGGAGATGGCAATATCAGCCGCTGCATTCGGGTAGATTGTGTTGGACGAGGAATTGTTTGCCGAAACAGCATCGTACTCTGTTTGAGCAAAAACGGCTGCAGTAGTGGTAATGGACTGGGTAGTATTAGGGGTAGCTCTAATTGTAAGGGTAACTGTAGCATCTTTTGCGAGGGAACCAATAGACCAATTACCAGTAGTATTATTGTAAGTACCCACCGAAGGAGTAGCGCTAACAAAGGTTAAGCCATTTGGCAGTAAATCTTTAATGATTACCCCGGAGGCAGCATCCGGACCCGCATTATTAACAGTAACCGTATACGTGGTTGGCTCTCCCCGGTAATAAGGACCGGCTGCTACCGCATTCGTAACAACTAAATCAGCATTTGCATTTACGTTAATACTGGCACTTGCCGCATCGTTGGCGGTATTACTATCATATTCACTTTGAGCAGTTTTTGTAGCTGTGGTTACAATTTCACCAATGGTTTTAGGCTTTACCAGTAAAGTTAAGGTAGCCGTACCGTTATTCGCCAAACTGGTTATAGCCCAGTTACCGGTGGTGCTGTTATAAGTACCAATACTTGGGGATGCACTTACTAATTCTAAACTAGCCGGTAGTTGATCCAGGATATTAATACCGGTAGCCGTATTTGGACCATTGTTTCTGGCGGTAACGGTAAAAGTAGTATTTACCCCGTTATAATACGGAGCGGCAGTTACCGTATTAGTTACGGCCACATCCGCTGGAGCAGCTACAGTAATAGTATTGGAAGCTGAATTATTAGATGTTACCTCATCAGGTTCCGTTTGGTTGGTTATTGTGGCTGTAGTAGTAATATTACCAGCGGCATTAGGAAGAGCTTTTAAAGTTAATGTAGTGCTGGTTCCGTTTGCTAAATTCCCTATAGTCCAAGTGCCATTTGTAGCATTGTAAGAACCACTAGCAGGAGTAGCACTCATAAATGTTAAACCTGCTGGAAGTAAATCGGTAATTACCAGACCATTAGCACCGGCCGAACTGTTATTTGTGGCCGTTATAGTATACGTAACTTCCTTGCCCACATAATATGGGGCGGAACTAACTGTATTTGTAACCGACACATCGACCGGAAGCCTTATAGTAACTTCCTCACCGCTAGAGTTAGTACCATTGTAATTGGTGCCAGGTACGTCAGCAGTAGCATTCGCGCCCGTTTCGTAAGTTTTAATATCTCCAGACACAGCATCCATGGTTACTAACCGGGAAAAGGTAGTTCGGGTGGGATCTAAGTAACTGGCCGAGGCCGAATTTTGGATAGCGGTATTTAAAGCAGCGCTATTACTAATATTTACCGTAAACGTAATTTGCACCGTGCCGCCCGAAGGAATATAGAATGTGCCCCAAGTAGGAGTGGTCGCGCCAGCAGTTGGCGTAATGGTAGCATTAGCAGTAGTTAACACAGCCGCTTTAGCAGCCGTTTGCCCGGCATCGTCGTAGCTGCCGGCGCCTAATGTAATGGAAGTAGTAGCATTAAAAGTAACATTGGCTGGTAAAGCATCTGTAACCCGAACTCCTTGCGCACTGCCCCCTGTATTGGTTACAGTAATAGTATAAGTAGCCTGGGTACCACTTGTTAAACGGTATACTGTCGGGGTAGAAGTTGATTTTGTAACGGCTAAAACAGGTAAACAACCAGCCCCAGAAGCACTATTTGTTAATTGAACGGCAGTTACTGTATTACTTAAAGTTCCGGTTGCTCCAGCTGTTGCCCCATAAGCAACTGGAGTAGTAGTACCGGTTAAAGTTAAACCGTTAGCTCCTCCGGCAACGCTACTACCAGCTGCTAAAGCAGAAGAGGAATAAATTACCCCACCGCCGCCACCACCACCAGGTCCGTGCGATGAGCCGCCCCCTGTATTTGATCCTCCGGTTCCACCTGTTGCGGTTACCGTAATTGTGTTAACAGCTCCACTAGCGGCTGTAAGTAGAACACTTCCTCCAGCTCCTCCTCCACCGCTGCCATCGTTGGTAACAGAAGTGTTACCACTACTACCATTCGCATTAATAGTACCATTTCCGGTAACAGTACCAGCCCGCACCATTACAATACCACCACCAGCGGCACCACTACTGGCTAAACCATTCAGTAAGTTACCCGAACCATTGTTCGTTGTACCGGCACCGCCGCCGCCACCCATTACTAATCTACCCGGCGCTAGCGCCCCAAAAGCGGTTCCACCGAATCCACCTACTGTTGCACCGCTACTCCATGCATTACCCCCTTTACCACCAGTACCGCCGTTAGCACCACCGCCACCACCTGAATTTTGGTCGTTAGCTGTTGGGTTGCCGTCATTTCCGCCGCCACCAGCATTTCCCGGCGCCCCTCGGCCCATACTACCATTCGCGTAGCCTTCCACAGCCGTATTTAGTAAAGCTCCGTTATTAAACACGTTGGCGGGCGTACCAGCTGTACCTTCCCCTTTCTGTGCGTGCGCTGCTTGCGTAGATAAAGAACGATAATCGGCATTTGTTAAACCAGTTGTACCAGCTAATACCCGACCGGCACCACCCCGAAAACCAGCACCGGCAACATTAATAGTTTGACTGTTAAAATTTAATCGTCCGGCCACATCCATTGCTATTACCCCACCAGTACTTCCATTCCAGGGAATAGCCGTTATTGCGGCTGATAAAGTAATAGCGCTGTATTGCGGTACCCGAACTACTTGGTAACGAAACTGACCTGTGGTGTTAGCCGCTCCAAAATCTGATGTACTATAGTTATTAACTGTACCACTGGTTAAATTAAGCGTTCCGCCAGATGTAGCCACGTTATTAGCAGCTAGTGCATACTCATATTTACCGGCAATAAAGTTAGGGTTAGATATATTTCCCGAAGCAGTATTAGAACCAGCCCCATACGCAGAATTATTACTGGTATTTATATCCGCGCCCTGCATTTGAATAATTAAGACTAAATCGCCTTTGTTAATGGGGGTAGCACTACCAGTAGAAGTACCTAAACTTAAAGTAGTAGAGCCGACCGCCACTGTTCCGGCACCCGGATAATACGTATTAATTGTAGCTGTATTAGTGCTAGGAGAACCATCCTTACCAGGAGAGATACAAATTTGGGCCTTTGTGTATAAATTAGCAGCAAAAAAAAATACACAAAACAACAACAACCGAGTTAAAAAACAATGCATACTAAATCAAGCTCTTTGTAAAATCTTATTCTATTTTATTCTTCCAGGAAACTTAAGTATAAAACCACCCCTCTGCACAAAGGAAAATTATAGTTAAAATACAATATACAACTATACTTGATACCGTATTTAAAATGCACATACAAAAGAATCAATGAATTAAACTTAATAATGATCTCAATTAAATTAATTTCATAATAATTATTATTTCTAAGCTAAATACAATTTTATTTTTAGCATAATCCAATTTATATTTTAGTGCTATTTATGCGTAATACCCTTTACAGGATACCAAAGTTTATTTGGAATTAAGTTAAGAAGTACAAGTTTCAAGATAGTAAACGTTCGACTTTTGTGCGGTTGAAAAGCTTAATACTAATGTTACTCCAATAATCCCGGCTTTCGGTATAGTAAACTTATTTTGTTCAGCTACTTTATATATAAAATATTATATAATTATGCAAAAATCGATACTAAAGTATAATTTTACATTTACCAATTAAAAAATTATACTTAAATAAGAATAAATCCTTTTTACTTAAACAAATGTATTAACAATAACCCTCCTATACCAACCTTAAATAACCTTTTTATTTACTTATACATAAAAAACAACACAACATAATAATTGTTTATTTCCAAGTTATAATAACTAGCTATTTTAAAAGTAAAACTAACTTTCATTTTCTTATTAATTTATTACATTACTTTCATCAACTCAGGTATCTTTTATTAAACTCTAGATTTTCACTACTCAATTATGTACATTAATAGTACCGTCTAACTAATTTTAGGTAAAATCTTAAAATGCTCCATGAAACAAATTATAGAAAAACATCCATTAGCTATTCGCTGGTTTCATTGGGTAAACTTTCCGGTTTTAATTATTATGATTTGGAGTGGCTTATTAATTTACTGGGCGAATGATGTTTATAAGTTGGGCTGGGGAGACATTACTCTCCTGGCATTTTTTCCCGATTCTTTTTATAAAGCTTTAAAAATCCCGTTTCGGCTCGCGGAAGGCATGTCACTGCATTTTATGTTTATGTGGCTCTTTCTGCTAAACGGTTTATTGTATGTACTTTATACCCTATTTTCGGGCGAATGGCGTTATTTACTACCTAACCGCTACTCTTTCCGGGAAGCCTGGCAAGTTTTGTTATTTGATTTAGGAATTTCTAAGATTCAACCGCCAGTTCGTAAATTTAATGGCGCCCAGCAAATTGCCTATACCAGCGTAATAGTTATGGGACTTGGCTCCGTGCTCACGGGTTTGGCTATTTATAAACCCATTCAGTTGGCCTGTTTATGTTCTTTATTAGGTGGTTACGCTTTTGCCCGTATGTTGCATTTTATTTTAACAATTGGATACGTCTTATTTTTTCTCATTCACATCTTGCAGGTTATTCGGGCAGGTTGGAATAATTTTCAGGCAATGATTACGGGCTTCGAAATAAAACAACCTAATAAAACCAACCCTAATACTTAATCATCTAAGCCATGGCAGAAAATAATCCATTTCCCACTGAAAAAGAAGTTACCGAACAAAAAATTAAACGACGTACTTTCCTGGCTTTTACGGTATTTACAGTGGCTGGCTTAGGTAGTATCGGAATCTGGAAAGCTTTTAGGACTTTACCTAAATCAAAAAATGGTTTAGCTGCTCCTTCCCGTCAGGTACTAGCCTTTAACGAAAAAGTAAATACTATCCTTTTCAGTGACCAGCATTTAGCTCCCACTTACCCAATTGAAGCAGCCGCCCGAAAACCCCGCGTAAATGGCCGAGTTGGACTTTCTAAAAATTTTGATTCTGTTAACTGGCAGCTTCAGGTAAACGAACCGGGAAAATCGCAGTCGCTTTCCATTCCCTTGGATGATATTAAACGTTTACCTAAAACAGAACTAATTTTTGATTTTAAATGCATTGAAGGCTGGAACCAAATTGTACATTACGGCGGGGTTAAATTTTCGGATTTTCTGCAAGCCTATCAATTAGGAACTCAATCGGGTAAACCATTATTGGCTGCCCAACCCAAGGATTGGTATCCGTATGTGGGGTTAGAAACGCCTGACCGTGGTTATTACGTGGGTCTGGATATGCCCAGCGTTTTGCACCCGCAAACCTTACTCTGCTACGAAATGAACAGAGAAGATTTATCTTTAAAACACGGCGCACCCCTCCGGTTAATTATTCCGACTAAATACGGCGTAAAAAGCTTAAAACGAATTGGAACCCTCTTTTTTTCTCTTACCCAACCCCGGGATTACTGGCACGAGCGTGGCTACATATACGATTCTTCGCTGTAGTTACTATTTATTTAAATAGCGACTATGAAAAAGTAAAATTTACTAAACTAAGTTCACTCCTGCTCTCTCCAAAACATAATTTAGCCCCACTGGTTACTTAAAAAAGTTCTAAAAACACCTGACTAAACTTAAGCAGTTTTAATAGAAGTATTCGGCTTTACTTTAAGGTTTCGCCGTTAAAAATTCACTATTTTATTAAAAACCTGTAAACCATAATTTACTATGTTGAAGGGATTTAAGGAATTTACTATGCGGGGCAACGTAATTGACCCGGCAGTAGGCGTAATTATTAGAGCTGCTTTCGGGCGCATGGTTGATTCGGTGGTAAACGATTTGGTAATGCCACTAGCAGGTAAAACTATTAGCAATGTAGAATTTAGTAAATTATACATCGCTAATTCCGGTAAAATTATTCCCGGTATGGCCTTAGCCGATGCTAAAAAGCTACAACCAGTATTTGCGTGAGGTAAATGCGTTACTATCTCAATCAATTTTGTAATGCTGACATATATTACTTTGCTGCTGGTTAAAGGCCTGAATAGCTTAATTCATAAAGAATTGCGATTTCTTTTGTACCCCACCCCTACCAAAAAAGAATTATTGCTTGCTGAAATGCGCGACATTCTGAAGCAAATAGCCGTTAAATACGTTTTTGTCGCCGATATTATAAATAGCTACACCTGTGGTAAATATTTACTTTAAATACCACAGCAAAGTATAATACCTGATTAGAGCCTGAAATAAGAGAAAACCTAATTCCTATAGTTTATTTTTTACTAAACTTTTCACTTATGCGCCAATTTTACTTGTTGAGTTTATTTCTTACGGCATGCTTCATCGGGCGAGCTGGTTACAGCCAAAACCTGAAACCGGGCTTTGATAAAGAAGAATACATAGAATTACTAAAAATTTATTCCCGGTGGGGCGACTCCACTTTTTACGCTGGTATTGCTCAATCCGAAACGTACACGCGCGCTTACGGATCGCCAACGGTGGGCTTAGAGAATCGCTGGGAGCTGCACGTAAATAAGGCGCATTCGGTAGCCGTTATTAGTATTCGGGGTACAACTGCCGATCCGGTAAGCTGGTTGGCCAACTTCTATGCGGCTATGGTTCCGGCCAAAGGTTCTATTCAACTCACCCATAATTTAAATTTTAATTACCAACTGGCTACTAATCCGCGGGCGGCCGTGCACGCCGGTTGGCTTATAAGTCTTGGTTTTTTGGCAAATGATATATTGCCGCGCCTGGATTCCTGCTACCGGGCGGGCATAAAAGAATATATTATTTTAGGTCATAGCCAAGGTGGTGCTATTGCGTACTTGCTTACGTCGCATTTGTATAATTTGCAAGATACCGGAAAACTGCCCGCTGATATTAGGTTTAAAACGTATTGCAGCGCCGGGCCCAAACCAGGCAACTTGTATTATGCTTATGAGTACGAAAGTCGCACCCAAGGCGGCTGGGCTTTTAACGTGGTAAACTCCGCCGATTGGGTACCAGAATTTCCTATTTCTATTCAAACCGTAAATGATTTTAACCTCACCAACCCATTCATAAACGCGAAAGCTGGGATAAAAAAGCAAAAATTTCCCCGGAGAGCAGCCTTACATTACGTGTATAAACAACTAACCAAACATACTTTAAAAGCCCAGAAACGCTATCAGCAATATTTGGGTACTAAAGCTTCTAAATTCGTAAAGTCGCAATTAAAAGAAATTCAGATTCCAACTTATTATAATTCCAATCATTATGTGCGTACGGGCGCTTTTATTGTGTTACTGGCCGATGAAGCTTACTACCAGCAATTTCCCGAAAGTAAGACCAAAGTATTTACGCATCACATGTTGCAGCCTTATTACTATCTCGCTCAAAAATTGAAATAAGTAAAAATAAACCTTTTTGTTACTTTAAACGCCCCAGTACTTTATCAGGATTTACTAAAATTACCTTGTTCCAAAATATATTTGGTTCAAAATCTTTTCCTATTCCAGTTAAAGACCAACTCACGGTTACTTTTGAAGCTCCCGCTCAGCAAAAAGTGCAAATAAGATTTTTGGATAGGCTGGTAAATGCATTATTAAAACCTAACCTAGCGGCAATTGGTGGAGCGCAGCAAATAAAGTTATGGCTCTATTTTAAAAATATCTGGATACTATTATCTCATTACTTAAGCGCCTTCCGCTTAGGAGTTCAATTGTTTTACAATCAACCTGATTTTGAATAAATATGTAATAATTATTTATTTATTCTTATTTTTGCTGGCGCATACGCAAGTTATGTTAGAACAGAAGAAACATATTGCTTTAACTTCCTTCTTTTTCTTTTTTGGCCCGCTCGGGGCTAGTAAATAATCTATGCTCCTTCCGGGAGTAGTTCTCTTGTAAGGAGATTCGCAAAATCTTATCAAATTCTAAAATCTTATAGTTCTTCAACTATAAATCATTTTGCTATGTACAATATTTCACCATCTATAGAAGAAAAAAGAAAATTAAAGCTGCATATTAATCCCAAGCACCCGGTTTGCCAGTTAAAATCTAAAATTCAAGAGTATTTTCCTGGCTTTACTTGTTTCGATACGTTATCCGAGGTAGTTACGCTTGCCGAAAACTTCGACAGTTTGTTGATTTCGGCCAACCATCCGGCGCGAGCAGTTACCGATACATATTACGTAGATGCTAACCATGTTTTGCGTACCCACACCTCGGCGCACCAAACCACCTTGCTGCAAAGAGGCGAAACTAAATTTTTAGTTACTGGAGATGTTTACCGCAAAGACACCATTGACCGAACGCATTATCCGGTGTTCCACCAGATGGAAGGGGTAAAACTTTTGCCAACGGGCACGGATGCTTTATCAGATTTAACAAAAACGTTAGAAGGATTGATACATCATTTGTTTCCGGGTAAAGAATACCGCTTTTTAGATGATTATTTTCCTTTTACTACCCCGTCTATACAAGCCGAAGTGCAGGATAACGGCCAATGGGTCGAAATATTAGGAGCAGGCGTTATTCACCCCCAGATTCTTGCGAACAGCAACGTAGCAGGTACAGGATGGGCTTTCGGTTTAGGTATAGACCGATTATTACTTAATTACTGCAGTATTCCGGATATACGGCTACTATGGTCTACCGACGAACGGTTTATGCAGCAATTTAAGGCCGGATTAACCACTTTCCAGCCTTATTCGAAATACCCGGCGGTTATCCGGGATATTTCTTTCTGGATAAAAGATTACGCTGAAAATATCGAAGGTCTCTGGAGCCGGCACAATGATTTTAGCGAGTTATGCCGGGAGATTGGTCAGGATTTGATTGAAAGTATAATCGTACTGGATAAATACACCAAGGCGGATGCAGTATCATTGGCTTACCGGATTGTGTACCAGTCCAACGACCGAACCCTACTCAACGAAGAAGTGAACGAATTTCAGGAAAGAATCAGAACGGAGGCTAGCCGCCAATTCGGGCTGATTTTAAGGTAAAAGCCAGCAGGTATTATTACCTGATAAATGTTTTCCGAGCAACCTTACCCCTTCTCTTCTAAGAGAAGGGGCTTAAATTAAAAAGTTCTCTTTTGCAATAAAACGGGTAAATTCAAGAGTAATTCCAAACTTTACTTTTAAAGAATAATTCAGGCATCGAACTGGTGCCAGAGTATTTTTTTTAAGATTGTTAGTTAGTCTTAGTAAATACTTAAGCAGTTTATATCAACCCACATTCATTATAAATTACATAACTAATCCTCAAATTAGACTAGCAGAAACTGTTTTGGAATTCGACAAATTAACGTTGCATAAAATTTCTGGTATAACTAGCTGTTTTTGCTAAATACCTATCTTCTATTGCCCTCTCTGCAATTAAAGCCTAGTTACAATTCTGAAATGAGTTATAAGCACATACAGCCATACTCCATAATGCTGTATGTGCTTAATATACAAACTACTATCTATACTTTAATTAAAAGTAGTGTGTTATTTTTTGAGCGCACTAGCAACTCCGGCATACGTCTGGCTAATAATTTTTCCGTCTTTTATAATGAAGGTGTCGGAGGCGTAAGTCAGGTCAAGCACCGGAGTTTTCGCTTGCCAAAGAATATATCCAACATCCCCAACGGTAAACTCCTGAAATAGCTTTACACCAAAAATGTAAAGTTATGAATAAAAGGAAATTAAAAGGAAACACCAAGGCAGCATATTCGTCTAAAGAGAAATGGATCATGGTCGAAGAAATTCGATCTGGCATGCTTACCATCCAACAATTTACTCAGCAATACCAGCTTTCGGTATCCAACTTACAAGAATGGAATCGCTGGTACTATAAAACCAGGCTGTTAAGATATTATCGACCAAGACCATCTTGATCACCGATGCTTATTCGCACAAGATTGTTGGATGGGCACTAGATACCACCTTACAGACCAAAGGATCATTGGCCGCATTGCAAATGGCAATTAAGAGTTTACCTAAGGGAAAAGAAAGGCTGATTCATCATTCTGACAGAGGCATTCAATATTGCTCGAAAGAATACATCCAACTCCTCCAAGCCAAGGACATCCGCATTAGTAGGACCAGCCAGGGTGATCCCGGGGAAAATGCTTTAGCAGAAAGAATAAATAGAACCATCAAAGAAGAATTTAATTGCCCGGCTTTTCTCTCTTTTGACTTGGCTAAAGCAGCTATTACCCAGGCCATCCTGTCTTATAACCAACTGCGCCCTCATGCTTCCTGTGATTACTTGACTCCTGCTCAGGCCCACCTCCGAGAAGGCCTACTGAATAAGCGCTGGCGAAAATACAAAAGAAAAAATCCTGTCAACCAGGAGTGGTTAATTGAGAAATTAAATAGAATTTTTACTGTTTAACCTGTAAAGCTATTTCAGGAATCTACCATGATCCCTCTCGTTTCGGGTAAGCTCCTAAACGGGTAAAAGAATGGTAAATTCGGCAAACTGTTCTTCTTGCGATTCTACTCTTAGTTCTCCCTGGTGGCCTTTGGTAATAATGTCATAGCTCAGCGACAAGCCCAAACCGGTACCTTGGCCGGTAGGTTTGGTGGTAAAGAAGGGCTGAAAAATTTTCTTCTTCACAATTTCCGGCATGCCGGTACCATTATCCCGCACTTTAATTTCTACTTTTTTATCTTGGTATCTGGTACTTACTCTTACCTCTGGTTGGTATTGGCCGTTAAGCTGGGCTTTCTTCTGTTGGGTGGCGTAAAAGGCATTATTTAATAGGTTGAGCAGCACTCTACCCAGTTCCTGAGGCACTACTTCTAATTTACCAACGGTGGAATCAAGTTCGGTTATTATATTAACATGAAAATCTTTGTCTTTTGCTCGCAAACCGTGGTAAGCTAGTCGCAGGTATTCCTCAGCTAAAGCATTAATATCGGTAAGTTCTTTCTGGCCGGTGCTAGCGCGCGAGTGCTGCAGCATGCCTTTGACAATGGAGTCGGCCCGTTGGCCGTGAAGAATAATCTTTTCCAAATTCTGCTTGATGTCTATTAGAAGGCCCGTCGCTTCGGCTACTTCCCCGGCGGCTAATCCCTGCTGCAGTTCTTCGATCAACTCTACTGATACGCCCGAGAAGTTAGTGACAAAATTGAGTGGGTTTTGAATTTCATGAGCAATACCCGCAGTCAGTTCACCCAGGGAGGCCATTTTTTCTCTTTGGATCAATTGGCTTTGGGCTTCTCTCAGTTCTTTAAGGAAGTTTTGCAGTTCGGAAGTTCGTTGTGCCACCTGTCTTTCCAAAGTTTCGTTTTGCGAGGTTAGTATTTGTTGCTTTTCTGCGGAAAGGGTTTCTACTTCTGCTAAATTTTGCTTTAAAGAGCGATGGGTTAAGGCAAAATCATACCCCAAATAAATGGAAACAGTAATGGGAATACTGAAAATAGCTAAAGGGAAAAAGATGGTAGATAATGATGAATCAAAGATCTGAGAGGTAACTAAAAGCCAAAAGGTAAGAAAACTAATTCCGCCTGTGGCAATAATCCACGCACCTTTTTTATTATTTCGAATGGCTTTTAGGGCAACCCGGGTAATATCAATATTGATTAAATTGGTAAAGCCAAAACCAAAAACCATCCATCCCCAGCCATAAATTAGAGCACCACAAGAAATGCTAATCACCCCTACAGCCAGGATGAAATAATAAATCCATCCTCTTTTTTGCTCTAGTAAATCATAGATGGCAGTAAGCAAAAAAGAATAGCCAACCATCATGAGAACTAATAAGAAGTTATTAATAATAAAGATTTGTTCGAGGAAAGGTTGTTTTTTCAGATATAGAATGAAAGACCAGTATACTGCTTGCATCAGGGCATATAAAGAAAAATAGAGGTTAACTTTTTGCGGGGGATTAGATACATAAAAAGCCAGGTAGAGGATGCCTAAAATGGCATATAAAGTTATAAAGACAACATTAATATTGATATCAAAAGCACTTATCTTTTCATATTGGTCAAAAGCGTTTTCTACTGTATTCACTACGACAAATAAGGCTAGGTTTTCCCAGCCCCAATGAGCACTATATGAAATATGGGGCTGTAAAGCGTATCGGATGGCCAGTATTTGCCTGCGTGCCTTTGTAACCGGAAAGGAAACCGATTTGCCAGTAGGTTTATAAGCCTTTACCTGTTCTGGGTTAGAGCTTATCACGCCAAAACGATGAATTAATTTTCCATTTAAATATATTTCAGAAGCTCCTGATTGGTAAATCATCATTGCTAGCTGATTGTTTAAGGTACTATCTACTAGGAGATGGAGCCGAAACCAACCTATCCCTGATCGGGGAATTTGAGGAAACAAATCATGAATGTCTAAAGTAGGATTAATAGATTTCCATTTACTATCATCATATTCCAGCTTTGCCCAATCCGGATTATCACCAGGATGATATTTCCAACCTTTGTCCAGTAAAATACCTTGTTCCCCTAATTGCTTTAGTTCCACTGCTTGGGAGGAAGTTTGCGCGAACATTTCTTGCCAAGTAAACAACAGCAGAACTATGGTGAGCTTAAAAGAAGTAGGCATAGGTTTACTCTTTATATTTTATACCAATAACAAAATCTTTATTGTACCAAATTCATAAACAGGAACTTACGCCGGTAAGGTAATGATAAAAATACTGTCTTATACTGAAACAAGCTGGTAATATTTATCTGAGGAAGCGACCGTTTTCCTGAGATTATATTAAGTTATTGAATATAGTTGAACTTATCAGGCACCTAGTTGGCCGAGTAGGAGAGGAGAGCGAAACTGCATCTATAATATAAGTAAATCGGGAAGAACAAATAAACTGCAAAGGGCAAACAGTTTCCACAAGGTATCCAGTAAAAATACCAGAAAAGGCTCTCAGAAAAACAGCTCGAAACTCTAGAAATGGCTTTTCTCCGATAACGAGTCTTATGTTAAATAAGCGCGCTTTTCTGGTTTTTGTACAATTTAAGTAACTGTAACTGTTTTACCAATTCTTTGTTATAGGCAGGCGGTGGTTATGATTTGACTAACATACTCAACAACGTCCAAAGGTAAATTTTGATTTGCCTTTGGTAACCGTGAATTTAATACAGCGTCGATACCGTAACGAGATGAAATCTGAGCGATGAGTTCGTTTTCAATTAACTCCACATATTCGCGATTCTTTTTGTGTTCTGAAGGTGCCTCAATATCAAATGTTCGAATAGGAAAGACATGCATGCAAATCTTTGCTTTCTTTAAAAACTCACTAACTTCTGTTTTTGTCGCCGAATCGAAAACCTTATTTCTCTCCAGGTGAAGCTTTAAAATTTTGCTAGCAATGTGCCGGTAAAGTTGATTTTCTGTCGACCGTCCTTGATCACTCAGATGGGCACTTAATCTTCTAAAAGCGGGCCGGGCAGTGAAATGATTTCTATCCCCGGTCTAACCAACATAAAAGAATCGGCCATGTTGAGCATGGGTAACCTCAATCACGTAAACCAAATAACTCTCCACAAAATGATTTCCGTCTAATTCGAATTTGAAGTATTGCATGGTAACTTATTTCATGATGCTGGAGCTTGCCCCTAACGTACAAGCATTGCAGAAGGTGGGGCGATTACCTTCCGCTGCCTAAATTATTTAAAATGTCCATCCAGGATAATTTGGTTCAGCCTTTGTTCGTACCCCCATTTTTTGCAATGCACTGTTAGCGGCTGGGCTTTTGTCAAACCGGCTTTCAATTGTTTATTTTTATTTGGCCTCACCTCCCCAGATTTCTTTCATTACAGAATTAAGGTCTATTAGTGCTTGACTACAATCACCATAAAATGAAGAACCGTGCATGGTTGCGAGTGTTTTTGGTTTAAGGTCTGACAATGAATAAAGTAGCTTTGCAGTATGATGAGTATAAGGTGTGTATTCCATTAGAGGTCCTTGTTCAAATTCAAGCATTGAATTCCTGTGTGAAGATAAAATGTCCTTGTCTGTTATATCCGCTACATTTCCATTTTGATGAAATAAATCGGAGCATAGCAAAGTCCTATTTGTTTCCTCGAACATTACCCCTGCATCCCATCCGTGGGGTAAATGAGGAGTTCTAATAAAACGATAATTATACTTTCCTGTATTTAAAACAGCATTACCTGCCATGGCAAAGGCGGGTCTTATCGCAAAATCCGACATATTAACAATAGCACCCGCTTCACTGCAAACAGCTTTAGCATCGGGTGCTGCCTGCAACCATTCATTAAGTGCGCCGCACTCGTCTACCTCAAAATGACTAAACCCTATCCACCTTATCTGAGAAGGAGAAATGATTTTACTTACCGCTTCCAATAGCGCAGGAAACATTTGTCTCATTCCAGCGTGATAGAGCATAGGCTCCTCATCTTTAATCAAAAAATGATTGAACTGCAAATTAAAATCTGGAACAAATACCGAAATTCGGTATACATCTGGGGCAATTTCTGAAACTTTAATCATGGCATTTTGGTCTTATTGTTAAATTCATTGGTTATTGTTTTTTTTGAAATGATGCACCGTTGAACATGCCAGAGCCTTGCCGCTAACTACCAGCTAAACGGAGTCGTTCCGATTATCTGCACTATGGATGGAGTAGATATACCTGCTTTAATAAGACTTGTCAGGGCTTTTCGGGTGATTGAGACTACTCTTTTCATGGTATAAGTAATATAAAGAAAATTTACCAATCTTCTTACCAGTCTCCTTTTTTCTTTTAAAATACACTGTTGCTTGGACCATATTTCCATTTTGGGGTTTCCCACCACTAGCTGTAAAGCTTTGTTCAGTTGGCTAAAAGGAATTTAGGCCCAATTAGAGGAACTAATGGAGGATAACGGGTCTTTGCAAAGAGGATTTGGTAGGGACCAAACCTTACCTAGTCCGGAAATACGTTGACCGATTTGTCTCGTAAAACGACCTAAAAGTGCGATAGAAAAGAACCTGGTATTACCCGATCTTATAAGTAAAAAAGCATTGCATTTAGCCATCTCGCTAATCAAAAGCTTTTCTGCTTTTTTAAGATGGTTCGCTGAGAATGTTCTTGGGATATTTTACCGCATCAAAAAAGTAAAGCGGTCAAGGTTTTGCAGAGCAATGCCCGTCCCGCGGCTTACGGCTCGTAAAGCATCTTCGGGCACGTGCACCGGCAGCTTAGTGATAGCGGCAATGCGGCGATCTAAACCGCGTAACAAGGCACCCCCACCCGTCAGGTAAATGCCGTTTTGGTAAATATCACTGGCTAGTTCCGGAGGGGTAATTTCCAAAGCTTTCATCACCGCCTCTTCCATTTTGGCTACCGTTTTATCCAAACAGTGCGCTATTTCAACGTAGCTCACTTTAATCTTTTTCGGGATACCGCTCATCAAATCGCGGCCTAGAACCGCATAATCTTTCGGGGGAAACTCTAAGTCAACTGCAGCCGCGCCTACTTCTATTTTTATCTTTTCGGCCGTTCGAAGGCCTATCATTAAATTGTGTTGTTGCCGCATGTACTGCAGGATTTCGGCATCAAATGTTTGTCCGGCCACCTTAATGGATTGATCACAAACAATGCCGCTCATAGCAATCACCGCTATTTCGGTAGTGCCACCGCCAATATCAATAATCATGTTACCTACCGGTTCTTCCACGTCAATTCCAATGCCCAACGCGGCCGCCATGGGTTCCTGAATCAAATACACTTCTTTGGCCCCAGCTGTTTGGGCCGAGTCCCGGATGGCTCTTTTCTCTACTTCGGTAATCCCAGCTGGAATGCAAATGACCATGCGTAAAGAAGGGGTAAACCAGCCCTGGTCGAGCTGGATCATCTTAATTAAACCACGGATCAAGTGCTCGGCGGCATTAAAATCCGCAATTACACCGTCCATTAAAGGTCGAATCGTACGAATGTTTTCGTGTGTTTTGCCTTCCATCTGCTGGGCTTTGTGGCCCACGGCTAATACTTCCTGAGTAGTGCGATTAAAAGCAATAATAGCTGGCTCATCCAGTACCAGCGCATTATTGTGCATAATCAAGATATTGGCCGTGCCTAAATCGATGGCAATATCTTGGGTTAAAAAGTTAAACAATCCCATATTTCCCCGTGCTTTCTAACTAAATGCCGAACCTCAAAAGTAGGTTAAAATAAAGGAAAGTCCATCAACCTTCTTCTAGTTTGGAAAGAGCGAACCCCTTTAAATTAGGGTACCAAGAAAAAGCAATCAAATCTAATTTCCACCCTGGTCTTATAATCACAATCATGTTAAATAGAGCCCATTTTCTGGGATTCGCACTATTTAGAAGCTACAAGGGGTAATCTTACTCCGTCGGGGCACGTATTTGGGCGGTAAATTCTTATAAGGTTAAATAACCGTAAATTTGACATTATAAATCTAGATTGCGAAATCGCAAAATGAAATATGAGGAATCTCGTAATTAAACCATACCCATCAGTTTGTAAATGTAACTTGCAAAATGAATATTATATTTCCGCATTGCCTAAGTTAGTTTTGCATCGTACTGGCCCAGTAAAACTGGATTTGCTGTTGATTTAATTGGTGTAGTCTATTAAGCAGCTGGAGTTTAATTTTCTGGAAGGCGAGATCTTTTTCCAAGGGTAAGCCCTGGAGAATGATTTCATCTAAATACCGAATATAAGCTTCTACCTGGCTGCGGTTTAGATTCTTTTCCTCCAGATTAGAGAAGATGTAATCTAACAATCTCGCCATAATCTTGTCGAATAATAAAGAGGGTATACGCACAAGAGTAGTTTGGGTAGATGGGGTTAATACGGAAAAAAGGTGCCAGAAATAAGAAAATAACCAAAGTACCCCGAATGGGTGCGATCAGAGGAGAAAGAATGGATATAGCAGAAGAATTATGGCTGAAAATACCTTTGCGGCTGATGCCTTTAGGTCGCTTTATTAGTCAGATTGATAATCAGAGTGTAGTGTTTTCTTTTCCTTACTTGAGAAAGAAACAACTCGATAAATTAAAGGATAATGTTTTTCCAGATCATTTGATATGTACCGAATTCACGACTATGAAAATCACCTTGCCTAATTTCGCCGCCGATTCCGAGTTCATGACCAGTGAAAATTCCCGCGTCCTAGTGGACTGTTATTTTATCAATGCGGCGGGCTAGTAATCAGGTATTTAATTCGGAAATACGTTGACCAAGTGTCTCCAAAAACAACAAAAAAAAGAGATTGAGAAATTTTGTAAAAACTATTATTTTTTATTAAATAAACGTCGCTTTCTGCTATCTCCTAAATTAGAAGTTACTCCTGATTTTTGGGACGAGTATTTGAGCAATATTATTCAATAAGTGTACTGGTAGTTAAGATGTTCAAATGCACCGAACGTATTTATTTAACTTAAGTGATTTATTTTAGCTACGTTAGATACTTATTTTATAATTTATCTAGTAATGAGCACTTATACAGGAACTGTAAAATTTTACAATCGAGAAAAAGGCTTCGGCTTCATCAAAGTAGATGGTTCGAGCGAAGATTTATTCGTTCACCAGACGGGACTTATTGATACCATATCGGAAAATGACCAAGTCGAGTTTGACCAAGAGAAAGGTAAAAAGGGCATGAATGCCGTGAATGTCAAACGAATTTAATGCATTCCTTAATTTTCTATAAGAAGTACTTCTCCCGTAGGAGCCGATTGCTTATAGCCACTCCAGGGTCTTAGAAAAAGGTAAGTGGCACCGTAAAGCCGTGCTTAGAATGACGATACGCCTCTTCCTTTTCTCGTTCCCCATTTATTATGCTCATTAGGACGCCGATCATGACGCTACGCTCTAGAAAGCTTCCTAGCAAATATCTGGTAAAATAATCTTGTCCAGATAAGGCTCCAAGAACTCCTGGTTCTTAAAACCTCGCACTAACTCCAATCGGTTATTTTTTACCTGGTAGTAAGCCTCAGCGTAAAACTCGCCCATGTGATACAGGCATACCCGGTATTGATTTCCTGGCCGGTCTGCCAGGAATGTTCCATGTTGCCCAATCAGAATTGTTCGTTCCTGATGAGACCCTTTATTGAAGTTATATAAAGTCATTGACATCGTATTTATGTTAACCTGCTAGATATTGAAGTAGAACTGAGCGAACGGAACACCTTTAGGGTTATCGAGAATCAAAAAGAAGCGGAAGCACAAACGGCATCTAATAATATCAAATATTTGACCACAAAAACAAGCTATGTCCCAGCTGGTTAGTAGAAGGAAATAGCTTGTGCATCCAGAATATTTAGTAGAAAAGGGTAGCCATTCTCGGTAGCTGCAGTACTATTCTTAGTCTACTTTATCGGAGTGGGTGGCGTCTAGGTCAAACTACCAGAAAATTCGTAAGGGTATAATACAAAACAAAAAGCCACTCTCTCAAGTGGTTCTAAATAGACCTTATATGATTAACTAATTGGCTAGTTCTAAAGAACAACCCACTGGAATGGGGTATAACCCTTGTGAGCAGGATCAGCAAACGGTAGCAAATGTCTCAATAATTAATCTTATGTTAAACAGAATAAGTAAGTTTCAATTTTATACTATTATAATCTAATCATTTATCTATCAGATGAACTGATATAAGTTTGGGTAGAAAGTAAAAAGGAGTGACCATCCTCCACAAATTCCACTTCCCCGAAAATGGCCTTATAACCACTAGCTGGTCGGGATACTTCCACGGTGTAAATAAATTCTTGATCTCCCTTCGTTTTACTTATTTGAGTAATAGGTTGGGAGCTCCACACAGCTTGCCGAAAATCCTTTGTCTTGGCTCGACTAGTCCATAGTCGGGCTTTCGTGGCTCGCTTATCGGTTCGGATCTCTAACCGAATACGATCTTTCTCTGGCCGGTACTGCCAACTTAGGGGAGGTAAACTTGTATGTGCCGCTACGGCGCGGGCAAAGGCAAAAGCCGTAGGATTGATTCGCGGATCCGCATCGGCCTGTACATGGTTAGCATTCGAAAGATAAAGCACCGCTTTAGATCTTTTTAAGCCCGGCCAATATAAGTTTAAAGCATCCGTGGTGAAGAAGTTATCATTCGTGGCTGAAACTATTAACTTAGGTATTAGGAGCTGCTCCCGGTAAGAATAAGCGTCTACCATTTGAATCAGTCGTTGTCCGCGGGGTTGCTGAAGTTCTTTAAGTAAATTCGTAGTGGCTTGCGAAGGCGTGCTGTACTCGCCAAAAGCTTCGAGATGGTGAGGCAGCTGAGCCTTTGAATTTAAGATGTCAATGGCAATGGGAATAATTCCTTTTACCCGTTTATCGGCCGCCGCCGTTAACCAGGTAGTATGTCCCCGCTTAGAATGGCCTGCTAGGATAAAATCAGTGACTGCCAGTTGTTTTTGCCGCTTGGCTAATAGCTGGACCACATCAAGGGCTCGTACTACGCTTTTAACCATGGGAAATAGTAAAGGCCAGCTTTCATCTCCTGTTTTTAAATATTGAGAAAAGGTATAAGCCTGCAGATCATCTTCTTCCTTGCTTTCAAATAAAGGTTGATTGGGAATATCGTAGAGCATCGCAGCGGGAGTACCGGTGGAATCGCTAATTACTTTCAAACTAGCCAGACCAGCTTCTCGGTCGTATAGATGCCGCAACACCAAGAGCATAGTAGCTGGGTATTTAGCTTTCGCAGGAAAGTAAACGATGAGTTGGTGTTTCCAGGGAATGTTTTGCCAGTTTTGCGATTGGAAGTTCACTTCATAGAAAGTACCCGAGTTATCGGAGCTTGGCAGATCTGCTTGCCAGTGAAAGGAAGTGTCTGGCTTTTCGACATAACGCGACAGAGCATCGTTAGAAGGTATTGCCTTTTGACCATAACTGCCTACCTGATTCAAGATTAATAAGAAAAGAAGTAAGCTTATTAAACGGGTGACTTTCATGATTGTAAAGTGGTTACATAGCCTATTTACAACCTTATTCTAGAAATTCCTATCACGCTAAAGACATAGACCTTGTATCATAACTGAACATTTCAGATAAAGTAACTCATGACGTATTCCTATAATTGCTTTTATGTTGAACGGGAGTTTAAATCATACCATTTCACTTTTTAATCTAGTAGAGAACTATAGATTTAAATATTTGTACTTTAAAAATCCATATCTTTTACAGAAAACTTCTTAATCTCGATCATTAGCTACTATGACTAAACATCCTTATATTACAATAATATAAGTGTTTATCTATTTAAAAAAGTGTCTTGATGAACAGCAAAGCCTGTGCTAAGCAACAACAAAAAAAATTCAGATTTATAAAGCATCACACTATAGGTTCTCCTGATGCTGAATCGGATTTTAATTTGGAGAAAGTATTTGTAGAAAATGGAGAAGTAGAAGTATTAACTGATGTTTTAAACCCAAAATGTATAATAATTGGTAGGACAGGAGCTGGTAAATCAGCTCTTATTAAGCACTTGGAGGAAAACCTAACAAAAGTTCACAGGATACACCCTGAGGCAATGTCAATCAAATATTTGACTAACTCTACCATATTAAATTATTTCCGTGATGCTGGAATTAATTTACATTTCTTCTATAAAGTACTTTGGAAACATGTTTTTATAGTAGAGATATTAAAATTGTTTTTTTCTGAAGACGAGCAAAAAAGAAGGAACTACCTTCAGCAGCTAAGAGACCAACTTGTTAATCGTTGGGGTAAGATAAACCCAGCAAAAGATAAAGCCGTCAAATATTTAGAGTAGTGGACTAATGAATTTTGGTTAAGCACAGAATATAAGGCCAAGAGTTTAGAAACTCAATTAAGTTCAAAGTACTTAGAAGAAACAGGCTTAAATGCTGATATTTTTAAGTTTGGTATTTCTAATGAATCTACGAGTTCGCAAAATGTAAAGGGTGAATATAAAGATAAAGCGGAAAAAGTAATTAGTGAGATTCAAGCAGATGAACTTTATGAGATCATAAACATAATGCGAGATAATCTCCTAGACAATGACCAGAAAGCACATTACATTCTTATTGATGATTTAGATAAAGAATGGGCAGCTCCTCAAATAGTTTATGATCTTATTGCTGCAATGATTGAGGTAATAAAAGAGTTTCAAGTTTTTAAAGGAGCTAAAATTATTATTGCCCTTAGGGAAAATCTAAACCAGCTAGTTTTTTCAGGGCATCAACACAGAGGGGGACAACGAGAAAAATTTGCCGCACTTTACTTGCCCTTAGAATGGGATAAAGCTTCATTAACAGAGTTAATAAATAAAAGGCTAAAATTTCTAACTCAAAATTCTTTAGAATATAAATCTGCCTTTGAAAAAGAAGGTAAAGGAGGTGAGTCTGGTTTTAATTATGTTTTGGATAGAACTTACTTAAGACCTAGAGATGTAATATCTTTTGTGAATAAAATTATAAATAATGCACATACTAAATCATCTTTTTCTAAAAACGTTATTAAGCATGCTGAACCTGAATATTCAATTGAAAGACTTCACGCGATCGATGATGAATGGAGCGAAAATTATGGGTTTATTTCTAAAGCGTCTAGTTTTTTGATTGGTAAATATAACGGGTTTAGAATTCAGAATTTGAAAGAGGATGATTTTTATGATGTTTATTGTGAAGAAGATTATAGTAATATATTTAAAGGCGATCTTTTGAATATTCTTGTTTCTTGGAAAATTAATAAAATTAAATTCAAGAATTTTATAAAAGAATTTTTGTACATTATGTTCCGAGTTGGTGTAATTGGCATAAAGAAGAGTGCTACCGAGCCTATTAGATTCTTTTATAATAATGATATTCCAGTAGCATCCGCTGATTTTGCTCCAGAAGTAAGAATCTATGTTCACAAAGCTTTGTACTCAGCCTTAAAAATCAATGTTAAAGCCCTTGAAGCAGATTATCTTGACTAGATATTTGCTAAAAATAACATTTAAGATACTTACATTATAAATAATATATAGCCGTACTTATTACTTTAAGCGGGGATCAAATTCATGTGCGAGTTCTTCAATCACTTGTAATCTTCCTGCCTCTGCATGCAAAGGATTTATCAAGTAGTTCCATTCGAAAGGGGAATGAACAGATGGAACTCTCATTACCAAAAACTTATTTTCTTTGATCCACTGCTCGGTAAAGGCAACTAATTCCTTAGGATGCGGAAATGAATTCCAGTTACTAGGTAAATCAGCAATAGAGAGCTCTTTATGACTAATATCATCTGGAATTTCAATGAGAATTAAATGGTAGTTCTTAGGGATTGATTTAGTATTAGCTAGCACTTCTAACTTAGCTAAAGAAAAACTTCCTGCCGTGTACAAAATGCGAGTTCCTTTTTCATGCCATCTTGCTGAGCCAAACAATCCACCAGTTCCCGTAAGGTCTCGAACGTACTCCTTTTTTGCTAATCGATAGACAACCATGAATTAAGAGTACATGCCATGTTCAATACTAACTAGTAAATCTAGCAATTGCTCTCTCCCAATAGATGAATCTAACCAGTCAATTGGCCTTTCCTCTCCTAAAGCGGTATTTTTTGTATACAACCATTCATTAAAATCATTTTCATCTTCAAAGACCTCAATACCTTTCGCTATTACTTTGGAGACCTCGTAAGCTGTTTCGGATTCTGCTTTTTTTAATTTCCGATCTTCCTTGATATGCCGTTGTAGAGTGCTTTCAGATATTTCTAAGATACTGCTCATCATTTTATTGGTCAGATGTATCTTGTTTTGAATAGATTTTACAACAGCAATTGACACTGCACCTTCTCTAGAGGCTTTTATAAAGTCTAATCGAGTATGGATGTCACGGCCAATATTTTTAGGCCCACCCATTATGTTCATGATTGAATCTAACGACATATTTCTTTTAACTTAAGTCAATTGATTGCTATAGCACATTCAATTGACTGCAATATATAAGAAAAACGTTTGATAAGCTAAAAAGTTTACCACTTAACTAAAAGCTCAAAATTTTAATTAAATATTGTTGGTTCCTTTTACATTAGTTAAAGGCTCATTCCAAAACTGTAAAAAGCATTTGCCTTTTTATTTGTCCTACTTTTTTTGTAGAAGTTAGTTATTTTACAAATCTTGAACGGTGGTTCAAGTAAGTAAATCAACTACTATCATTACGTCCGCCTAAAATTCCCAATGTCTTTTTTCCATGCCCGAGCAAACTACGCCTAATGAAGCGGAAATCCGACCTATTATTGGGTTCTTAAACAAGAGCGCTAACTTGCCTTACGCCTACAAGCATCCAAAACCGTTCTATGAGCTTGTTCCTGCTGGCAGCTTAACTTTTCAGCACATGCTCCTTGTAAATGCCCAGCTTTTTCATTTTAGCTTCCAGGGTGGTCGCCTTGATGCCTAGCCGCTCGGCCGCGCCTTCGGTTCCTCGGATACGACCTTGGGCTAGTTGGAGCGCCTGCATAATCTGGGCTTTCTCCCAGCTTTCCCGTTGCGCTTTGATGCCATTGTCTGGCTGGCCTAACAGCTGCTCGTTAGGCAGAGAAGTAACTAACTGAATGTTGGAGGAGCGTTTCGCGGGGGGACGGCTCCATTCTAGAGGGTGCTGTTCCGAGAGGATAACGGACTGTTCCATTACATTCTCCAGTTCCCGGATGTTTCCCGGCCAATCGTAGGCCAGCAGCTCGGATAAGGTATTTGCCGTGATGCCCAGAAAAGGACGGCCCATTTTTTTGGAAAACCTCTGGGCAAAGTAAGTGGCTAGCAGGGGAATGTCTTCATTACGCTCCCGCAAGGAAGGTAGTTGAATAGGAAAAATATGCAGTCGATAAAATAGATCGGAGCGAAACTTTCCCTCCAGCACAGCTTTTGCCAGATCCCGGTTGGTGGCGGCTATCACCCGAAAATCCACAGGAATGGTGGATTTTCCGCCGATTCGCTCGATTTCCTTTTCCTGCAGCACGCGCAGCAACTTGGCCTGCAGTTCCAGGGCTAATTCTCCAATTTCATCCAGAAAAATAGTACCCTGGTTGGCCATTTCAAATTTCCCGATTCGCCGTTCAACGGCACCGGTGAAGGCTCCTTTTTCGTGACCAAAAAATTCCGACTCAATTAGTTGGGCCGGCAAAGCCGCACAATTTACCTTGATTAACGGCCGCTCCCGGCGAGGCGACTGGTGGTGAATTGCCCGGGCTATTAGTTCTTTGCCCGTGCCAGTTTCTCCTTGAATCAACACCGTTGTATCAGTGGGAGCTACGTTAGCCACGGAATGGAAAACCCGCTGTAACAGGGTACTGGTACCGATAAGCTGCTCGAAGTTGTATGTAGTTTTGACCTCTTCCATCAGGTAGCTTTTCTCTTGCTTCAACTGCTCGCTAAGCTTTTTGACTTCCTCATAAGCCAGCAACTTGTCCAGAGTTAGGGACAGTGAATAGGCAATACGACTCATAAAGGCTAGGTGCTCGGCCTGGTAGGCGTCCACTTGTTTGCTGTAAAAGGAGAAAACGAGGGCATTATCCCGGCTTAGTAGCAACGGAAACCGAAAATGTGACTGGAGTTGAAAGTGTTGGGCTGTCAAGCGTTCTACGGTATATTGATGACCCCAGCGCACCAAATCTTCCCCGTTGAGGATCATTGCCTCTCGTAGGGTTTGTTCCCGAGGAAGCTTATCATATTTTTCAGCCGATAGTCCGCATAGGTGCTGTTGGTGCGCGGGATCCAGCAACTGATATTCCTCGAAACCAGTTCGATAGAAAGTATAGTCTCCTTTGAGTTGTTCTCCCTCTTTCAGGCGGAAGACGACGTAATCTAAGGGGAGGTAGGGCTCAAGTAGTTGAATCACCTTCCACCACTTCTTCTCCCACGCCTCTTCCCTGGTCAGCACGTTAGTCAAAGTGATTTGCAGGCTTTTCTCCCCTTCCCGGGAGGCAATTTCTTCGTTAGCCAAGATATTACTAACAGCCACGGCCAATTGGCCGGTAAGCGCTTTGTACAGGTTAAGCAAGGCTGGGTGCAGGGAGGCCTTGCCATGAAAATGAAAAAGAACCAGCCCGATCCGTTGGCCTCCATACACCAAGGGAACATTCACTGAGTTTTGTAAGCCGGTTTGCTGCATCAAAGTCAGATCATCATTGCCCTGATAGGACTTCAATAATTCTTGCGCTGACCAAGGGAAGGGCCCCTCCTGCTCAAGCAGCACCTCAAACGGGGAGCCTTGGATGGGAAACGACTGACGGGTAAGTTTCTTGAATAGCGGATGGGCCTGCCGTTCCGTCGAAGCTAGGTTGAAGAAATAGGAATACGCTTTTTCTCTCAGGATGACCACCACAGCGTCATCGAAGTCGATGAGAGGTCGTATTTTTTCCATCATCACTCGGTAAAGGTCATCCTTGTCGCGGATGGTAGTCATCGCCTCACTGAGGGAAAGCAGGATGGTTCGTTCTTGTTCCCGTTCCAAAATATCCCTATTGGCCAGGATATTATAAACTGCCACGGCCAATTGGTCCGTAAAGGCCTGGTAAAGGGGAATTTTTGCTGGCTGGATCTGGGACGCTTGGTTAAAATGTAGCAGAATCAACCCAAATATTTCCCCTCCATGCAACAAGTTCAGTTTAACGGAGTAATGCAGGCCGGTCTGTTGCATGAATATGAAACCAGGATAGCCGGGAAACCGCTGCAGCATCTGCTCGGTAGTCAGAAAAAAGGGATTATCCTGTTGGATAAAAAACTCGAACGGAGAGTTTTTAAAGGGAAAGGTTTTGCGGGCCAGTAAATCGTAGAACGGATTTGCCCGCCTTTCGGCCGGTGCTAGATTGAAGAAGTAATTGTAGGTATCCTTCTCAAAGATAACTACCACGGCATCGTTGAAGTCGATGAGAGGCCGTATTTTTTCCATCATTACCCGGTAAAGATCGTCCTTGTCACGGATGGTGGCCATATCGCCGCTGAGAGAAAGTAAGGTAGCCTTTTCAGCCAACCCCTCCCGAATTTGGGTATAGGCCAGCGCGGCCGCTATTGGCTGGGCCAACATCTCCAACAATGGGAACTGTCCCGCTGAAAAGGTTCCTGATTTTTTGCTAAACACCTCCAAATGACCTACTATCTGGCCACGGTAGCGAAGAAGCGTCAGCATACTTTCCTCCAAGCCTGCCGCCTGCACGAAGTGGGTGCCCGCAAAATCACGATAACCTAGGTCGGAGCTATTCACTTTCCGAATCTGGGTGGAGTATTCAGCGGCGCAGCTGAGGAGTGCGTAAGGGGATAGTGAAATGGGGAAGATGTCTCCCTGCTTTTCAATCGGCCTGGCTTTTCCGTCCGATGGGAGGATAGCCTGGAAAAGTTGAAAATAATTGCCTTCTATTAAAGTGATGACAATGGCTGCTACCTCCAAAGCCGGTTGCAGTGCAGCCAATACTCGGCCAGCCAATTCGTTTTTTCGTTCAGCTGCTTCCACTGCTTTGTGCACTGCATTAGTAACTTGTAAGACCTGATTGTTCAGCATAGGTAGCTATTTATCGGTCTATTAAAAATACTCCAAAAAATTGGAGAATTCTTAATATCTCCAATTTTTTTAAATTATTACCAGTAGTGTGCCTTATTAGAACCACCCTATTAATTAATCAAAAGTTCTTTTTTTATGTACCAGATGGCATTTTTTAAAATCTGCTCTTCTATTCCTCCTTGGCACTTTGATTGAATAAGGCATATTGGTCAGTTAGAAAGCATGAACCAAGGATAGTCGAAAGAAAGATCCTAGTCAATTAAATTAATATAGAAGCTGGAATATAGGCCTAGCCCAATCAACAGCCAAAGCAATCGATTCATGCTTTCTACAACTTTCCTTATTCTATTTTCTTACACTTAAAAAGCTGTCCTATGAAACCATTAATTTTTATGTTTTTAGCTATTGCCTTATGGGCGCAGACATTCCTTGCTTTTGGTCAGAAAGCCACCAAACAGGAAAATGTAGTGTATGGTGTGATATCCGGGATGAGTTTGCTAATGGATGTTTATCAGCCAGGCAAGAGTAATCACTTGGGGGTAGTTTTTATTCCAGGAAATGGCTGGGGATTTTTTGATCAAAGAATCTATAATAAAGGAGCTTTAAAGGAGGCCGTCCAAGATACGGCTTATTACGGCAAGTGGGTGAAATCACTGGTACAAAAAGGGTATACGGTTTTTATAATTAACCATCGTTTTGCACCGCAGTTTCACGCTCCAGATATCTTAGCTGATTGCCAAAGGGCCGTCCGGTATATTCGATATAACGCCAAGAAATTTGGCATTGATGCGCATCATATCGGGGCGATGGGACATTCTTCAGGTGCCAATCTATCTTCCATGCTAGGCGTTACGGATGTCTTCATTGATAAAGCTGAAAATCCCATCGACAGCATTAGCTCCAAAGTACAGGCAGTAGTAACGATGGCCGCTCCTTTTATCTTATCTGATATAAACCGGAAGGAGGACACAATGCTGACCCGAAACATGGCCTTGAGAATGTTTCTTAATTATGTTGGGGAACTTCCAGAAGAGAGCAAAAATGAGTTTGTCTCATCGGGAAGGTATGCGCAGGCTTCGCCTATCACATACGTAACCAAAGAAGATGCCGCTACCCTGATCTACTACTCCGATGATGACTTTATCATTCCTCGCCGGCAAGCTCCTAGGATGTATCAAGTTTTAAAAGAAAAGGGAGTACCGACTAAAATGGTACTAACCCACAAAGAACGCCATTGGCCTAAACCTAATATGGAGGAAGTAGATAAATGGTTCAAGCAATACTTGAGATAATCAACAATTATACATTTATGGGGTGGACCAGTCAGTATGGCGATTGTTAGACATAAGTAAAATAGAAAAAAATGCCTATACTTCCTTATAGTTGGTATTCTATTCGGTTGGCAGTACGTTGCCTTTTAAAAGGTAGATGCATATTCTAAGTACCGATAACAAGTCGCGCGGGAGAAGCCCAAAATTTTGGCTATTTCCTCCGGCCTTTTACCCGATTCCAATAGCACTTTCGCGGACTTTGCTTTTTCTTGAGCTTCGGGAGTTAAACCAGCAGGCCTCCCTCCTGCCCTACCCCGAGCTCTAGCCGCTACTAAGCCAGCTTTGGTTCGTTCTTTAATTATCTCCCGCTCAAACTCAGCTAGGGAAGCAAAGATGTTAAAGGTAAAGCGACCGGTGGAAGTAGCCGTGTTGATGCCATCTTGTAAACTCACGAAGTCAATTCCCCTTTTTTGAAACTCCGCTACCAGGTCAATTAAATCCCGCAAGGATCTACCCAGCCGGTCCAGCTTCCATACCACCACTGTATCACCAGAGCGGATTTGTCCCAGCAATTTCTCCAACTCCGGCCGTTCTTTGTTTTTCCCCGACTTTTTTTCCTGAAAGACGAGCTCACAACCTTGTTTAGTCAAAGCGTCTAACTGTAGTTCTAATTTTTGGTCCTGGGTGCTGACCCGGGCGTAGCCTATTTTCATATTTGTCTCACGAATGCCATCTCAAATATATAAAAATACTTTTGATTTGTGAGATGGAAATTTGAGACGGTTTTTAGCCGAAAAAGAGATGTTTTTGGAGGAGTGATTTTGTCTCGTAAAACGGTCGTGGCTGTTGCACAACCTTTTGTTTGAGATTGATCGTTGAAGAAGATTAAGACTAATCTTTAAAATCATGCAGGGCAAGAAGATTTTGGAAGAGGAGAAGGTGCTGCTCTTCTCCCTTTCGGCATACGTACCGGAACACAACTATTATCGCCGATTGAAGAAGCAGTTGAACCTGGATTTTCTCTACCAGCTTACCCAGGCTTACTATGGTCGGTGTGGTCAGCAGTCGATCGATCCGGTAGTTTTCTTTAAGCTCTGCCTGGTAGGTTACTTGGAAAATATCACTAGTGATAGAAAGCTGATAGAACATTGTTCCATGCGGCTGGACTTGCTTTATTTTCTAAATTACCAAATAGACGAGCCTTTGCCCTGGCATTCCACCGTGAGTCGTACCCGCCAGCTTTACCCAGAAGCCTTGTTTGAGTCACTGTTTGATAAAGTCTTCCGCTTATGTGTGGAAAAAGGGATGGTGGCCGGCGACATTCAGGCCATTGACTCGGCACCCATCAAAGCGAATGCATCGATGGATAGCCTGCTGCTTAAACAGCCAGCAGAATCACTGAAAATGCACCTCGTTAAGACGGATGTAGAAAATAGTTCGACTACCCATAGGGCAAGCCCAAATACCAGCAGCAAGCCCGAGCCGTTTCTTTCGGTTCCAGAGCATCAGTTAAGAAAGTTGGAAAAGCACCAAGATCATTTGAGAGAGTCTCCTAAAGGCTTAGGGGGCAAGCATGAGAAAGCACGTCTAGTCAGTAATAAAACGCACTATAATCCCACGGATCCAGATGCCCGTATATCGGTCAAACCGGGTAAAGCTAGAAAGCTTAATTACCATTGCAGTTTGGCCGTGGATACGGCCAAAGGCGTCATCAGCCATGTACAAGCGGACTATGCCGATGGCCGGGATAGCCAATATCTGCCCGCTATCACACTGCGATTGCAGCGACGGCTACTAGATAATGAACTACGTCTAAGGGAGCTGCTAGCGGATGGTGGTTATTCTAATGGCAGCAACTATGCTTTTTTAGAGCAAAGAAAGATAACGGGCTGGATACCGGTATTTGGTCAGTACAAACCCGAGATAGCCGGTTTTCCCTATGACCAGGAAGCGGACCATTTCACCTGTCCGGCCGGGAAGATACTCGCCTTTAAGACCTATGACACCAATGCCGAGGGAGGTTTACTAAAAATCTACCGGGCTACCTACCAAGACTGTAAACAGTGTCCTTTGAAGCCAACGTGTGTTCCCAAAAGCCAATGCCGGCAAATCACGCGTACTGCTTACGATTCGGAGTATCAGCGGGCACTGGCCAGGCAACAAAGTAGAAAAGGCAAGTGCATGAAGCGGCTCCGACACAGCACGGTAGAGCCGGTTTTTGGCAGTTTGATTCAGCAATATGGGCTCCAGAAAATAGCCGTGCGGGGCAAAGCTGGCGCTCACAAGGTGATGCTGCTGGCTGCTTGTGCTTTTAACTTGAAAAAGTATCTGAAGTTTAAGCCGGTAAAAGTAATAAGCCAAGCCATTGCGCTCCCAAAAGAGCAAGAATCTGCTTTTATCCGCTATTCTTTTGATTTTACCAAGCTGTTTTTCAACTTAGAAAGCTCTATAAGGGCGAGAATAAATTCAAACAAGAAAATCAGCGCACTTAAAAAGTTAGTTGTGCAACAGCCACGGTTGTTTCACGAGATGATTGGCCAACGTATTTCCGACTTAAATAAGGCCTGGTACTCACCGAATCTCTCCTAGCAAAGACTACTTAGCCGCGTTTATAAGCGGATATATCCGGATATATCCGGATATATCCGCTTATAAACGCGGCTAAGCTTAAGAGAAGGACAATTGCAACCCATTTAGCGCCTTTAATTTGTAGGAATTACTATTTATCTGCTGAGAAAAGCTCCTCAACAAGCAGCGATAAACCCGAAAAAGAAAAGGTATTCCAGGAGGAGTGTATTTGGAAAGAAAAGAAGCAGCTGGCAAGATAATTGGTAAATTTTATATATATTACTAATAACATGAAACAAGGAGCCTTATTTAGTAAAAACGCCATTACAAACTCCATAAAAGCCATTATACTTACTCCGTACATAGTGCAGATAACCGGAACAACTCCGCTTATCCGGTAGTTAGGTGCAATACTATTTGAATGAAATCCGAAGTAGATATAAAATTAGTACTTAGTGGAGTAAGAGCTTTATTGGGAAATGTACCTATTTCATTAAGGTCTGTTTCAATAGAATTAATCAATGGGAAAGTAATTTGGAAATGTGCTTTGGATAATAATGCGACAGAAGAAGATTATGAGCTACTTTCGATCGCTGCTGGTGAGGTTATAGCGGATTTTCCAGATTACGGGTTGGAAGAAATTATAGAAAATATACCGTACCCTGATAAACCGATACATTTAAGAAACCTAATCTTTCAAAGAAATGAGAAAGACTAAAACAAAAAAAATATAAACACCTAACCACACCTAAAACACACCAAGGCGTGCCTTAGCCAAGTCCGTTAGCAGTAATGCATATTGAAAAATTACTCAGAAACAGATGACCTATGACCTTAATTAACACTTTATTAGTTCCGTTAATAATTTCAGGCCTTCCTCTAATTTCGATCCTGACATTAAGTAGAATAAAAAATATTAAAGAGTCATTTGTACTTACTGCAATAACTACAATTATAGCAGTACTTATAGGATTTGCTACTCCAATATATGCCTGTCTTGTATCCGCCAAGGGCTTACTGCAAAATCAATCTGTTAACCAGTCTAATTGTGTCACCGGTTCTGCTATATTTTTACCGATTGGTGTGTTGATGACGATTAGTGCTTTGGTTCTTGGCGTTAATAATGGCATCTCTACTTACAAGTTAAACTTTGTGCGAACAAAGCGGAAAAACCTTGAATAAAGCACTGCTGCTAACAAAAACTAAAAATCACTACGCGCTTTTTAGCCAAAGACGTTAATTCTTTAATTATACAAAACATAGAAAATGAACCTTATTTAACATAGCAGGAAAGTAAACAAGGTTTATGAAATAGATTAAATTAAAAACAATTTTTATAAGTGAAATTATCTTTACTACCAATATTTTATATCATGAAAAATTTTACCTTTTCAAGCATCTTAATTCTAGTGCTTTTCCTAACTGGATGCGGCGGGAATGACGATGCCCCAAAACCAGTAAACAAGGCTACTTTCAGGGTAGAATTAACCCAGGAGGGCGATTATCTAAAGTTTAATCGCATAATAACGATTAGCGGGGATGGTTCCGGATTTAAGTACACAGGTACTAATAATTCAGTGCCCGCCGTATTAATGGAAGATGATTTAAAGCCTGCTTCTATTTCCATGGAGGGAAAAGATTTAGGGAAATTGAAAATAATGATCATGACCGAATTTTCCGCCCTTGAAACTGGCCCCGCCAGAGTTACCTTACATTTTAGAGTTTTTAAAAATAATAAGTTAGTGGAAGATGTATACTTTAATTATAGTGAAACAGTAAAAGGTAAAAGCGAACTGTTAGAATATGATTACAACACAAAGACTTTATAGTAATTAAGGCAATCACTTTGTCGGAAATATAACAAAAGCCAGAAAACACCTCGAGATAAACCACCTCTACTTCCTGGAATTGGGCATCTTTTCGGGGTAGTTTTCTAGCATTTTTACAGGATAAGTAAAAATCATCCTATACTTTCCCTATTCACTCTATGTAGGAACAAGGCCGGTACTTGCCCCTACATAGAGCTCTGTTAAAAAAAATAGAATATTAGGGAATTAGTTGCTCTTGCCGGAGTTGCTCAAATAAGTCAAAAAAAGACTCTCGGGTATCTTGGTAAGCTGTGAAGCCAAATTTCCGGCTTTTGGACATATCGGTCATTACCTCTATGGGACGGCCCAGGTCTAGATCGGTATGCCAGGCGGAAGCTAATCGGTCCAGGTCTGGTTCTTTCAAGTGATATTTGGCCGCCATCTCTTTCCAAAGCGGACCATCGTTCGCTAGTTCGGCCTCCAGCGGGTGAATAGTACCATCAAAGCCAACTGCTTCTACCCCAAACCAATTGGCCAGTTTGTACCAAAGCCAGTTCCAGCGGAATACCTCGCCGTTGGTGATATTGAAGGCCTGATTACGGGCGGCTTCACTAGTAGCGGCCCAGATTAACTGTTCGGCCAGGATACGGGCATCGGTTACATCCGACAGCCCGTTCCATTGGGCCCCAGATCCGGGAAAACGGAACGGCCGGCCAGTTTCTTTACAGATACTGGCATAAACGGCTAAGGTAGTGCCCATATTCATCATATTTCCTACTGCTTTGCCAATCACCGTATGCGGGCGATGGATGCTCCAGGTAAAACCATCGCGCTCAGCGGCAGCATACACTTCGTCTTCCTGGGCGTAGTAAAAGTTTTCAATTCCCAACCGCGGATGTTCCTCTCGTACGGGCGTTAAGGGTAAGGTGCCGGCTTTCGCGTAAGCTTCGAATGGTCCTAAATAATGTTTAAGCCCCGTTACCAGAGCTACGTGCTGCACAAATTTCTTGGGGGAGAGTGCATCCAGCAGATTACGCACCATTAAGCTGTTGACGCGGATGTTTTCTGCTTCGGTCTGCTGGCGCATCCAAGTGGTAATAAAAACGTGCGTGGGAGAAATGTCCGCCAGTGCCGAAGCTAGACTAGCAGCATTTAACAAATCGGCTGCTAGGGGTATTAAGTTGTTTATTTCGGTATTCGGGTTCCGGGCCAGACCATAGGTGGTCCATCCTTGGGCGATTAGCTTCCCGGCCAGGTTACTGCCGGTAATACCACTAGCACCCACTACTAATGCTATCTTTTCCATATGTTAATTGAGCGTTTTTTCGGTGATTTTGTTTTAACAAATTCCCAAAAATTAAAAATTACCCTACAAACCCGGATACAAAACATTATCTGGGCGGATAAAACAAGGATCCGTTAACTCTTCCCTCCTACTCGACTGACTAGGTCTTATAAGTAAAAATATGTAAAATGTCTTAAAAGTGTGTCTCACGAAAGGTGTCTCACGCAATGACCATTTTCCTGTTATTTTTCTGTTGCCAAGTAGACCGGAGACTTACTGCCAAGTACGTTGTACATCACATTTTCAACCGCTTTCAGTTCGACAAGATTTCTTATAATTAATATAATGCAAAGAAAAACAGGTATTTAACTTAATTATATCTTATCTTAATATTAGTTTAACCAAAACTTCAATCATTATGACACATCCAAATGAAGAAATGCTTCAAGCAGCTTATGCGGCATTTGCCCAAGGGGATCTAGCCGGTTATCTGAAGTATTGTACTGAGAATATTACTTTTCGGGTGCCTGGCAAAAATAAAGTAGCCGCAACATATACCAAGGAGCAATTCCTTTCCCCTTTCGTCAGCAGTTTTATGGAATTATCTAATGGAACGTTTCGGGAAACAGTGAATGGGGTTGTTGCCAATGATCATCGGGGCGTGGTATTAGCGACGCATGAATCGGAGCGAAATGGCCGAAAATTCAAGTATGATACGGCCCATATTTACCGGATCAAAGACGGTAAGCTGGATTCCTTCGAGGAGTATCCTGCTGATCAGTATTATTTCGATGAAGCTTGGGCTTAAAAGCAAAGAAGTAACCCCACTTTGCCGAACTATTAACTGCTATAGTTGTAGCAAGTGATATTTTTTTGTTTATACTAAAGGTCAGGCAACAAACATTTTGATTGGATTCGCTCGTCTAATACTAAAACAGCGAACGCACAACAGCAGCTTGGCAAAAGTTATACGGAAGTAATATATTAAAACCAACAACAATAATTTAGCTTTTGTGTATACTTTAGTTTAACGAACAATGAAGGCCCCAACCTTTACCAAGCCCTGTACGCTGTAGCTTTTAAATAGTACAAAACCCAGAAACTGGCTCGTATTTAACATAACAATCAATATCAGAGAAACACCCTCTACTCTTTAGAAATCAGCTTCTTTTAGGTTTGATTTTCTAGTACTATTAGAAGAAAAATGGAAGCAGGACAAATGAATCTCGTTTACTTATAACCACATGCAACCTATTCGGGGGAGAACGGGTCTTGAACAAAAGACCTTGCCGATGAAATTTCTCCTTTGTTTCTTTCTGCTGCTTACCTTTTTTAGCTGTTCAAAAGAAGATGCCGTATCTCCTTCCGGGAAACAGATTTTGGGCATCTGGTTTCAGGAAGATAGCTTGCCGGAGGATAACCGCATCTCTAAATTACAGTACCATTTTAAAGAGGATAATACTTTAGAGATTCTAAGAATAGAATTAGACGCAAACTCTAGACAAGTTCTGGGTTATAGGTATCGATCAACGGCCAGGTTTAGCCTGGTTAAGGATCAACTTTCCTTTTCTGATTTTACCAATTACATTCACAACGATTCCCTGGGTTCTTATTCTTCTCTGCAGGATTTAAAAGCAGCAACACCGCAGCTTAATGGGTATATCGTTACATGTAAGCTGGAAGATAAAGGCCGAAAATTAACTTTCATCTACCCTCCTTGTAAAGACACCTTTAATTGTATAGGTGCGCAGACTTTTTCCAAAGAATGATTTATTCTTACCTAGACCCACTAATTAGATATTTTAGATGGCAACTTTTGCTGAGGCGCAATGGTGCGCCGTTTTTGTGATATCACCAGATTTTAACTGAAAGTAATGCGGCAGAAAAGTGCTTTCGATTGGATTCCAGGAGTCTAACAAAAAACTTTAGGTAAAGTAAGGCTGGTTTTAGCTCTCTCCTACTCGACTGCCTTAGTCTTATAAGTAATGCTATGTAAAATTAGGCACGTTAAATCCCATTTTTACATTAATTTTGAAGACAAATTTGCCCGCCTATTATAGAGTTTACCGTTGCATAGATGTATAATAATGTATATTCGCTAGCTCTGCAGTAGGGACTTAAAAATGATACATCCAGATGAAATACAAAAAGATTATATCCGGCGCATAAACCTTGCTTTGAATTTCATTGAGGCAAATCTGAATGCCGATTTATCTTTAGACTTGGTTTCCCAAGCAGCCTTTTATTCTCCTTATCATTTTCATAGACTATTTAAGGCCATCATTGGGGAGCCCTTAAATGCTTATATCAGCCGCAGGAGGATTGAAAAAATTGCTTCTATCTTAATGCAGGATAAAGTCGTAAGCATCTCCGAGCTTTTCCTTCATTATGGCTTTAATAGCAATTCTTCTTTCACTAGGGCTTTCAAAAATTATTATGGATTAAGTCCCTCCGAATTTAGAAAAAGAATGCCCGCTAAATTTAGTAAGATAAGTAGACTAGATAGCAAGAATGGACAAATGTCTCTAATCATTGAATCCTATATTTGCAACATTAAGGACCATTTAAACTGGCTTGAAATGAACGCAAAAATTGAAATTAAAGAATTCCCAGAATTGCAGTTAGCTTGCCTCACCCACATTGGCGTAAAAGGAGTGGTGAATGCCTTTGACCGCTTATTTAAATGGGCCCAACCTAAAGGATTAACAAAACCCCCGGAAACTAAAATAGTTAGAATCTTGCATGATAGTAACAAAGTAACGGCTTCGGATAAAATACGCATGAGCATTTGTGTCAGCACCGATAAACCCTTTAAAGAAGTGGGGGAAATAAAAGTTTTAACCATTAAAAAAGGGAAAAGTATTATGGGACGATTTACCATAACCCTTAACGATTTTGAACAAGCCTGGAACAGTCTTTTCGTTTGGATGCATGAAAATGGCTATACAAAATCAGAAGAATTCCCATTTGAAGTCTACCACAATGATTTTCGGAAGCATCCCGAGAATAAGTGTATCGTTGACTTCCATATACCGATTATATAAGAGGTACTAACTAAAAATAGCTAGTTGTTATGGGAGAAAACTTACTGGTAATTCCTGCTGTAAAAAACATAACAAAAGATTAAAAGTCTCTAATTACTATGGTTTTAACTTTTATAATGATTACTTTTAAATAAGTCTTATTTTAACTTTAAGCTAAGTGCCCTCTTTTACTTTGGCCCTATCAAAGAATAATTAATTAGTCTATTATTAACCAACTTGATTCCTTATAGGAACAAGCTGATACTTGTTTATTATTAGTGAGAACCAAACATTCGTAGAACCTTTTGGCCAATTGCTAAGCAATAAAGCTTTACTTATCTAGTTAAAACTCCATCTTAGTCTTTGGGCCTAAATGCTTCATGAAAGGTCTAATTATTATTTTTATCCTTTTTCCTTTTTTAGGCAACGCAAAAAGTAAGCACGCGCTTGCTTAACGGGTATTTCCCGGCTGGTTTTCCCTTTCCCTGATTTTTGATGAACCTGGTAGGGCTCTGATGAGCTTCTTTGTGTCCTATGGCTTATTGCTGCCTACAAAGCACGCTTTTCCATAATTATCCTGTTTCTCACCCAAAATTTATCCAGAATGAAAACCTAAAAATACTTATTCCCAGAGCTGCCTGCTGTTTGCTCTTGTCAAGCTTTAGTCGCCATGATCAGCGAGGGACTAGGCTTCCCTAAGCTGACTAATTTCTTTTAGGAAAGTTTAAAATCTAAATTTTATTAAAATGAAAAAAATACCTTTTTTAAGTATGCTATTCTTTGTAGCAACTCTGCTTTTCTCTTGCCAAAAAGAAGAAGGGCTTACTCCCAATCCACGGGCAACAAAATCTACCTATAATAATTCTAGTGGGGGTGATGGTATCATTTATGCCATTACTCAAAAAAATCAGTTGCGTTGGTACCTACACGTAGGAAGGTACGACGGCAGTTTCAGTTGGGCAACGGATAGTAGCCGCTTAGTGGGCTCCGGTTGGAATTATAAACACGTGTTCTACGGCGGAGATGATGTTATTTATGCCATCAATGACCAGAATCAATTACTCTGGCTCCGGCATGAGGGCCGATTCGATGGTAGTTTTAGATGGGCCACCGAGCCAAAAGTAGTGGGCTCGGGCTGGAACTTTAAACAGGTTTTTTCTGGCGGGGACGGTGTAATCTATGCCATCAATGACCAGAATCAACTCTTATGGTACCGGCACGAGGGTAGATATGACGGCAGTGTTAATTGGACGAACGGCGGTGTTGCCAAAGTAGTAGGTACGGGTTGGAACTTTAAACAGGTGTTCTATGGCGGAGATGGAGTTATCTATACCATTTCGCAAACCAATCAACTGCGCTGGTTCCGCCACGTAGGCAGATTTGACGGCAGTTTTAGTTGGGCTACCGGTAGTGGCCGATTAGTGGGCTCGGGCTGGAACTTTAAACAGGTTTTTCCGGGGGGGTATGGGGTTATATATGCGATTAATGACCAGAACCAGTTACTCTGGTACCGACACGAAGGCAGATTCGATGGTAGTTTTAGTTGGGCTAATAACGCGAATGGCAAAGTAGTAGGCACCGGTTGGGACTTTAAACAGGTTTTTTCGGACTAACTACACCAGGCGTTTAAAGGCAGAAGTTCCTGACGAGAGGAATTTCTATACTAATAATTTATAATAAATGTGAGTTCGACCTTGCTTGTTAGAGAGAATGGGAGACCAAATTAAGAAGTTAGGAGAAACAGAGTTACCTTCTTGAAGCAGGTAGCAAGTTAAGTAAAATAGTGTTGTTGCAGGAAGGTGGGATTCACTCGTGTATACAGACTTTAGATAGAATATTTCTAAAGTCTGTATACTTGTTTGCTTCTGGGCTACTCCAAATAAAATATTTACTAAGCCATGACAATTGAATCTTTTCTTAGCAAAATAACTATCATTGCCCTATAAGTAAGTTTATGTTAAACGGTTTAGTATATCCTCAGGAAAACGATCCTTTTTTGAATCAACTATTGCAATGGTCTAGTTCAGACTAGACAGACAAAACAAAAGTGTTTTTCGAAGTTTTGCCTAATCAAGAATATGTAACATTACTTTTCTGCCAAGTGAATTTGACCGATCATCTGATTCTGCCTCACCAAAATACTGCATCAATATACGCTCTTTCCCAATACCTTGATCTTGGAAAAAATCAGAAACAGCTTCCACTCTTTTTCGACTCAATAATAAGTTATAGCTAGGTTTACCCGTCTTATCGGTATAGCCGGTTAGTTGAAGTTTCTTTCCTGGATTTGCGTTTAACAGAGCCGCACAGGTAAGCAAACTGTTAAAACTTTGGGAAGGTATACCATAACTATTTATTCTGAAAAATACATTGGTATCAAAGCCGCTTATTACCTCCGGTATAACGATGGAAGTTGAATTGTCGGTTTGAGGCAAACGAGCTAATTCGTTTTCATAAGATCCCAGCCTTTGCTTCATGCTCTCATTTAAAGCAGCCTGATCCTGCATATAATCCAGAACTCTATTGTCCAAGGCTTTAAAAGAGGAATTATGCTGTCTTAATTGCGTCATTATTGCCGTGTCTTTAGTCAAAGCAGTATATAAGGAATCGTAGGCGTAACGTAATTCACTGTTTCTCCGGTTAGCTTCTGCCAACTCGCTTTTATCTTTTTGAAGTAACATTAATGAACTTTGGCCAGCCGGATATAAAGAGGGGCGGCTATTATTATTGAGCCCATACCCAGGTTGGTATACACGAGTAGTGGTACTAGGTGCTGTCCGATAGGGTATAGTCGTTCTTAATGATTCTTGTACCCGTGCTGTTTCTACCTGCCTAAAAGATGCCGCTCTTCTATTTTGGAGTTCATAATCAGCCATTGCAGTTTCCCTGTCACTTAGAGCTTTTTCGTTTACTGCGCTACGCAAGGTATCTTCCTTTATAAGGCTTTTCTGGGTAAAAATACGGCTTCTATTCGCCGAATACATAGTATCTCGCTCTTGCGTAATTTTCTTTTGGTGTCCTAGAGTACCGTTATTCTGTGGTTTGACCTTTTCTGATATTAACACAGTATCTCTAATCATAATTAATCGTGGATTTACCAGGCGATCCGGCGGCGGGGTCAGCAAAGTGGAACGTGCAGTTAATTTTGAGAGGTTAGGGGAAGTTGTCGTAAGAGTAGAGTCAACTTGGGCCAATGGGTCTTGGAAGCTTGCATAAAACCGGGAAGCTTTAAAAGAGGAAGGCTTAAAGCCAAAATTATAGGCAAGCGCCAGCCCCGTGTGCAGAAAACCATTATTGTACTTATTCTGCTCGGTTGCTATTTCATTTAAGGAAGAGTTGGTATTATATACTGCTTCGGTTTGCAAATCGAATTGCCACCTGTCAGTTAACCGAAACTTGAGCCCTAAACCAAACGGAAGTACCTGCCTGTATTTACTTTCGGTAGAAACACCATTATTACCTTGGTCAAAAGTACTTAAGCCATATCCACCGAAAAAGAAAGGTGAAATGAAAGAAGATGATTTAAAAAGCCAGCCATTGTCGGTATAAAAATAAAACCGTACCGAAGTCATACGAACATCTGTAAGAAAGCTGCGGCTCTGCGGTGCTAAACCCCTTACTTTACCAAATGAAGCACTAGCCGCAAGGCCAAAAGTTTTGCCTAAACTCCGACCAATTTCGAGGCGATGCCATAAATTATCCTCCAGTTTAAAGTAATTAATGGTTTTCTTATCCGGGTTGTAGTAATTAGCAACACCTGTATAACCTTTTAGTTGCCATTTGTACAAGTTGTGCTGCGCTACAGCATCCAGGCAGCTAAAACAGGATAATAATATAAATAAAAACAATTTCATGATTATCGGTTTAAGTTCAGCCACAAATTGATCTCCATACTTAAACCTAGAAAAGGTCGGATGTATACCTTATCTAAGTTTAAATCGGTGCTGGTACTACTGGTAAGTTTGTTTTGTAATACCGTTGCCCCCGCGTTCAGGCGGATAAAAGGCAGTACCCGGTAGCCAAGGGCAACATATACCGGACGATGCACTAAAGGTCCGGTGGCCACATTACCGGGTCCGAATTTTAAATTTTGTAAAAATACCCCTGTAGAAATACTGGTTTTTGCCCAGAAAGGAGATGCGAAGGGTGCCTTACCAAATGGAAGGGAGATTCCCGCGTACGGTGCCGCATCGTAAGCTAAGTTATCGAAGGTACCCGAGTAATAGGCGCCGCCATAACCTACGTTAAGGGCCAGGGCATTTTTAGTTTTTTCGGTCATGTAATCGGTAATTCTTTTACTATCCGTAAGACCAAATAATTGCACTCCTGCATATTGCGCTACCTCCTGGTTTATCATCAATTTTAAGGCAGCAATCTGCTCTTGGGCATAGCGTAACTTAACCGTTTTAGTATTTTCATCTTGTTTAGCAAAAATATTAAAGCGGGCTTTCTGCAGGTTCAACTCCCCTAATTGCTTTAACTTTTGATACACCAAGTCAGAAAACCCTTCAAAAGAATAGTTTATTTGGTTTCGGTGCAGCGAAAGGCCTTGGCGAACAATAGCGTTCAAATCACTTCGTATGATTCTGGGGTGCTCCAACACGGTAATGCTGGATCGCTCTACCTGATACGACTGGTCGATGTAGGCCCCTAAGGCAGCATTAATCTGACTAATAAGTTGTTGTTGCTGCTCAATGGAAACCTTAGCATAATAATTCAGAACGAAGGTATATTCTTCGTTTCCGCGTAAAGGTTGGTTTATCGGCAAGGCAAACGTAGCAGGCGGGCTCGTAGGCCTTTTCTCCCAGGTATTTTGATAGAAAGGAGCTTTCTCGGTGTTAGAAGAATGGTATATTTTTACTTCTACTATATCAATGTTGGCACTAACTCCTCCTGAAATAATAAATCTATTTTCGGCGGGTAGTGGTTGGCCATCATCGAAATAAGCGCGCTCATAATTAAAGATTACCGTTTTGTACTGGGCCAGAACCGGCAGGCTTAGGATTAAGGGGAGAAGTAGGAAGATATATAAATTAGGTTTCATTAGCTTGCATTTAAGATATTATTACTTTTTATGAGGCAAAAAACCTTGCTCCCTGAATGGAAGCAAGGTTTAGAGGTAAATAATCCTTTTATTTCCGAAAAGTTTCAGTCAGACGATTGAAGAACTTTTACTTACTATGGCAGATACCAGAAAAGAGAAATAAGAACCCACTTGAACCGGAGTCGGGCAGTATTCCCCGTTAAGATTACTGGTAGCTGCTGGTATTTACATTTCCACCTTCCCGGGCAAGCCTTTTGCCTTCGTTTATACCCTTCACCGTGATGGTATAAGTTCTGGGGCTAACCCCACTAAGTATATGGATATAATCACTTTCCACTAACTCATCCAGCAAGAATTGCAAATGGATTTCGTTGGGTATCATACCCAGATTTTCTTCTTTCGCAATATCACTAAAAAGGAGTGTCTCGTGTTTAATGAGGGCTTGCAAAACTATATTGCGGTTTAGGCTAGTCATTTTATTTAAATTTAAAAGGGATTTTCTGGGACCTTCGGTGAAATAAGGAAAAATTAATGGCAAGTGTAAATTAAGTTCTACAGACCAAATCCGAGATAAATCTGCGCGACGGAGTTCTTGGAATTATCGGTTAAGTTACCGGCCAGACCACTGTTCCCTACTTCACGTAGGCCATAGTTATAGCGGGCTCCCACGGTTACCCCTTTTACATCAAAACCAATACCACCCATCACACCATAATCAAATCGGTTGAAGTTGTCGGTTTTTAAGTCGGTAATATCCGAAGAGTTAAAGTCCGATGATTTTAGGTCTTTCACGTTGGCGGACACCAGGTAAGAAAAATAAGGACCCGCGTGAACATTAAGCGGCCCAATATTAACCGCTAAGGCAATAGGTACTTGCACGTAGTTTAGATTAAAGCGAACCTCTCCTGGCTCAATACCCAGAACATCCGCCACATCGGATCCGCCGTACGTTATTTTAGAACCTACATTGGAATAGAGTACTTCTGGTTGAATTGCCAGAAAGTCATTAATCGGAACTTTCCCGAACACCCCGAAGTGATAACCCGCTTTTATATTTTCGTCTTGGGCATTAGCCTGATCAACGTAGAGTTGGGAAAAGTTTAGTCCTGCTTTTACACCAAATTTAGGTCCTGGATTGCTATTTTGCGCTTTCACTTGACTAGACCCTATTAACAAAAGAATAGCGAAGCCTATTCCTGCTAATTTTCTGAAGTAATAATTGTATAACATGATTTCTAAGGTTTATACAGTAGTTTTACTTAATCTACTATTGTAGTTATACGGGGATAAAATCAAATAAATACCTATATAGGTATTTATTTGATTTTATCCCCGTACTTATATGGTTTAATAAAAATTAAAAGAAAGATACCGGAGGCTGGGTTTTCGGGGTGGGCTAATTGCATAGGCATTGCTTGGTTATAAGTGCCTTGTTTCGACCACATCTACTCCATTCTAAAATTAACAAAGGAGTATTTATAAACGAATTAAATCAACATTGGAAAGAATCACTTGGCTTATTGAACACATTGAAGGACGACAGATACTTACAAAAGCAGCTAAACATGAACGCTATAAATAAATATTGGGAAGTAGATAAGAATGATCCACAGCAACACAATTTATTTGGATCAGCAGATTTTCAATCAGAAAAATCAGAGCAAGTATTAATTGCCAGTTACTGGCCTTTTCAAGAAATTTGGGAGTGGCGCATTTATATGTATAATAATACCCCAGACATGCGAGAATCTGGCACTTGTAGAACCGAAGAAGAAGTCAGACAAACAATCAATTATTATCTCTGCGTCACTTAAAAGGTCGCCAACAAAGGAAGGAATTATACTTTCCTGAATCGGGAAATAGAAAGATATAATAGATTTTAGAAGTCAGCAGGTAAGTTTGCTAACCTCTATATTTTAAGCTTACTTGTTTTCCGCTGCCCCTGTTTGTTGTTCATAGTGGCCGTCGAATTCACTTGCCACCAGATCGTTCTTGCTCAACCAATATTCTGAGGTCAAGATTTCAAAGTTCTGATCTCCTTTATCCTTTAACTCCCATAAGATATGTTCTGCTTCGAGAAAAGGTTTGCTTCCCGCCATCTGTTCACTATAAAGCCTTTTAATTAGGTTACTGTTAGATAAACCTTTATCTAATAACCGCAGGATGGCTTCCTTAGTAAAATCAATCTCTTCTTTATTCTCTGATTCTACTGAAAAGCCAATCAGAGTGGCTTTGGTATTAGGGAATATACCATTGAACGCTTTATATAAAAGCTGATTGATGTGGAATAAGGTGCCATGCAGGCTTATATCAGGATACTCCTCTGATATTTTATCTAATAGCATATCATTCGAAATTTGCTGAATTTGGCCGGTGCTGAGCTTATCGGCCAGTTTATACTCTAAGATTATGGCGGCGGCTTCATTGGGTTCATAATCAGTGATGGCCATTAGCAGCAACTCTCCTAAGGTTTCCTTACCCACATTTTCGGCATCTGGGAAGTTAAACTTTAGAAGTAATTGAACAAAATCCTCGTCTTTCCAATATTCCGAAACCTCTTCCATGGTGTGGGCCCGGTTAATTTTTATATTATATGTCATGAGTACATGATTAATTAAAAAAAACTACTATCCTCTCCTTATGTGACAGCATTCTTTTATTCCTTTAAAGGTAACGTAAGCTATTCTAAGCATACTCCTTTCTAGGAAATAAAATAAATATATTTTGATGAAAAGCACCAGTAGCGGAAGTATTAGCAGCTTTGCCATTAAAAACCCAAAGGTCGGTATGTTGCGTTTCCAGAAAAATACTGACGATGATTATAGTATTGTCCGGATTAAGTTTTACTAATACTAATTTGGGTAATAACCTTACTTAAACAACAAGGGAGCAAATTCATACAAGTTGGGCCACCAAGTAATTCAGGTATGATTTAGTTAACCCTATAACCAGTAATATGTTAAATTGACTGCCTCTTACCTATTTTATAGGATGATATAACGTGTACTGAAGAAAATGTTAATTTTTTTAAAGCATTAACTATGCAGTATGAACTAAATAATCCATGAAAAAAGAATTTAACATATTTTAATTTAGCGTCCGAAATGTTTCCGATGAAATCAAAAAAGCCTCTTAGCAATCAGCTAAGAGGCTTTCGAGTGGTCGCGTAGGGAGTCGAACCCCAAACCTTCTGATTCGTAGTCAGATGCTCTATCCAGTTGAGCTACGTGACCATTTTCTCGTTTTGAGTGGGCAAAGATACATAAACCATTTATTCAAACGCAAGCTATCTGCCAAATTTTTATTAAATTTTTGCATCTACTCTTTTGCTAAGCGCTTTTTTAAGTGCCCGGTTAAACAGAACGTAGAGGCCAAACAAGGAAACCAAAACTAAGGTAATTATCAGAATCTGACCACCTTTACCTGTGTCGGGGTTTTGCAATAAGGCAATAATATCTTGCGCCTGCGTACCTAACCAAAAAAAGAATAAAGTGCGGGGCAACATCCCCACAATACTAGCCAGGAAGAACTTTTTCTTTTCTACTTTCATCATTGCCAGCACAAACGTCATCAAAGCAAAAGGAAGTACGGGAGAAATGCGGGTTAAAATAATTAAACTCCAGCTTTGATGTTTCAATTCCTCCATTACCGCAGCTGCTTTATCAAAATGGCTAATAAACCGAATGAGTTTACCATGATCGATAATCTGAGCCAGGCCGTACCCAATTAAGGAAGCTACCCCGTACGAAATAACTACTCCCGGAAAACCATTCCAGCCTAAATAAAAACCGGTTACCAAGGCTACAAACGTAGTAGGCGTTAAGGCAAAAGCCATTGTAAACGATACCACCATAAAATACAGCACCATTTGACCGAAAGTTAATTGCTGCAAAACAGCTTGGTATTGGTAGAGCAATACAGCTACGGTGGAGCTAATTAAAACAGGGCCAACAGCTAATAAAGCCATGACAACCAAGGTTCCCAGGTTTTTTTGAAAAAGTTGCTTTATCATTAAAAAGTTGCAGGTTGCAGGTTGCAAGTTACAGGTTACGCGTAAATAATGTTTCATTGAGGGACAAAACTTGCCCTTGTGTTTTTAAATTAACTTAGAATAACTATCTCTTGAAGATGATAAAGAAAGTAGGCTAAGAAACGTACTGTAAGTACCCCAAAAAATCGGACAGTTTGAAAGGAGACAGAAAATGGATACTTTAAAACTGAAAAGATGAAAAAGACAAGGATTACCGAGAGTCAGATTATCAAAGCACTGCAGGAAAATGAGTCGGGTCGGAAGACAGAAGACATTTGCCGGGAATTAGAAGTTAGCCGGTCTACCTTTTACCGGTGGAAGAGCCAATACGGCGGCATGGAAGCTTCGGATGTAAAGCGGCTCAAAGAGTTAGAAGAGGAGAATGCCCGATTAAAGAAAATGTATGCTGATTTAAGCTTGGATCACTCTATCCTGAAGGAGGTCATCACAAAAAAAGGTTGGGGCTCTGGCAGCAAAAGCAGTTGACTGCAGAAATCATCTCGGACTACGACTTACCCGTTGTCAGGGCCTGCCACTTAACTGGTCTGACCCGTTCTCAATTTTATTACAAGAGCTGTAAAGATGATTCCGAAGTGATTACCGCCTTGCAGGAGTTAGCTGCTGCTCATCCAGCTTATGGTTTTCGGAAGCTGTTAGCTTATCTGAAAAGAGCCGGTCAGCCGTGGAATCACAAACGGGTATACCGGATCTATAAACTGTTAAAGTTCAACAAAAAGAGAAAAGGAAAACGTAGGCTACCAACCCGAGTAAAGCAACCATTGCTGCAGCCGGTAGAGATTAACAGTAGCTGGAGCATGGATTTTATGAGTGATAGCTTAGCATCAGGTAATAAGTTTCGGACCTTGAATGTGCTAGATGATTGTAACCGGGAAGCACTGGTCATTGAGATAGCAACTTCAATTGCCGCCAAAAGAGTGATTCGCACTCTGGAGCAGCTGATTGACTGGCGCGGTAAGCCAACGGCCATCCGGGTAGATAATGGCCCGGAGTTTACTAGTGTTGATTTTACGAACTGGTGTAAAGAAAAAGAAATTAACATCCATTATATTCAGCCGGGTAAACCCATGCAGAATGGCTTTATCGAACGCTTTAACGGCAGTTATCGCCGGGAAATATTAGATGCTTATCTGTTTTTTGAACTGGCGGAAGTCCGGCAACTGACAGAAAATTGGCTAGAAGAATATAATACCCGTAGGCCGCATGAAGCTTTAGGAAATCTGACCCCAAGGGAATGGCTCTTGAAAAAAGAAGTGGAAATATGGAAAACTTATCCCTGAACTCAAAATCAGCCCACCAAGTTTACCACATTACCACTTCCTAGTAATAGTAATAATAATGAGAATGGTCTCATTCAAACTGTCCCAAAAATGGGGTACTTACATTGGCACTTTCGACTATAACTTGATTCCTGAATTGGGTAACTTGTAACTTCTTGCAACTTTTAATAAGCAAAACCTGTAACTTGCAACCTGTAACTTGCAACTTACTTATGAAATTCGGCACAAAAACGATACATGCAGGGGTATTCCCCGATCCAAGTACCGGCGCCATCATGACGCCCATTTATCAAACCTCTACCTACGTACAAAGATCGCCTGGCGACCATAAAGGTTATGAATATTCGCGTACCCACAACCCTACCCGTACGCAGTTACAAAATGCATTAGCGGCTCTGGAAAATGGTAAACATGGTTTGTGTTTTGCTTCTGGTATGGCCGCCATTGATGCTCTGATTAAATTATTTAGTCCCGGCGACGAAGTAATTGCTACCAACGATTTGTACGGCGGCAGCTACCGCATATTTACCAAGATATTTCAGAATTACGGCATCAAGTTTCATTTTATTTCCATGAGTGAGGCCGGCAATATTGAAAAGTACATAAACGAAAAAACCAGGTTAATCTGGGTAGAAACCCCAACCAATCCGCTATTAAATATTATTGATATTAAGGCGGCGGCTCAAATTGCCAAGAAACACAACATTTTACTGGGCGTGGATAATACCTTTGCTACTCCTTACCTGCAAACACCTCTGGATTTGGGAGCTGATTTAGTAATGCACTCGCTTACCAAGTACATGGGGGGGCACTCAGATGTAGTAATGGGCGCTTTAATTGTAAACGACGACGATCTGGCGCAACGTCTCACCTTTATTCAAAATGCGTCTGGTGGCACACCCGGTCCGCAAGATTGCTTTTTATTATTGCGCGGATTAAAAACCTTGCACGTACGCATGCAACGCCATTGCGAAAACGGACGGGCCGTGGCAGAATATTTAAAAAATCATCCTAAAGTTGAAAAAGTTTATTGGCCAGGGTTCGAAGATCATAATAATCACAATGTAGCCCGGCAGCAAATGCGCGACTTTGGCGGCATGATCTCGTTCGTACTAAAAGGCGATAACATGCAGGACGCTATCCAAACCTTAGAGAAATTTCATTATTTTGCTTTGGCCGAATCATTAGGAGGGGTAGAATCTTTGTGTGGGCATCCGGCCAGCATGACGCACGCTAGTATTCCGCGCGAAGAACGTTTAAAAGGTGGGCTGAGCGATTCCCTTATTCGACTAAGCGTGGGTATTGAAGATATTGAAGATTTACTTGCTGATTTAGAGCAGGCTCTAGCATAATTCTTTTTAAGTAGTTGTTGGTTGTTCGTTCTTAAGTTTAGTAAATTTTTACTGAGCAACAACTTACTATAAACAATAGTCTCAACTAATTTCGTCGAAGTACTTAACTTATCTTAAGATAATCTTAAAACGGCAAGAGATGCTTACTTAGCTACTCTTGCCGTTTTTATGATTAATAATGGTTAATGAGATCTTTTACAGACTAAAAATATTTAAACATCCAACTAAAAGTAAAATTAGGCAAGCAATTAAATTTGTCCCTCTAACAATAAATATTTTCCGCTACGGCAAAAAAGTAAAAGTCGTTCAACGGGAATAATTAAAATTGCCTTTTACCAGAATTTATTCATTCCAGCCATACACAAACAACTACTACCAACTTAAATTAGTAACATTTTACTTGCAACTATTTTATTTCTTATCGAGGGTAATCTGTTAGTAAGATAAACTTCAGATTGAAGTATAAAAATACTTCTACTAATTACGTAGTATGTTCTTCCATCCTATCTGTTACAACAATTCAGGAATGTTTTTTAACCGGAAAAATTAACTACTATATTTGCACACTATTTTCTGGTCTGCTTAGTTGCTAATTTAAGTTCTAACGTAAAACTAGAACTTATACTATTTTGCAGCCTTCGGTACAAACAAAAGAGATTGCATACGTAAAAAAGCACGTAAGTGCTGTTAATCTAAAAATATGACTTGGTTTAGAAGAGTAGAAAAAGGAATTGTAACTCCTACCGAAGAAAAGAAGGAAACTCCTGACGGTCTTTGGTATAAATGTCCGGAGTGTAAGAAAGTTATAAATACTACCGAGCATAAGGCTAATTTATATACGTGTAACAACTGTGGTTACCACGACCGCATTAACTCGGCGGAGTATTTTGAAATATTATTTGATGAAGGCAAATTCGAAGAGCTCGATCCTAATTTAACTTCTTCCGATCCGCTGGAATTTGTGGATACCCAACCTTATCCTAACCGTATTGCCGCCTCCCAAAAAAAGACCCATTTGAAAGATGCTGTCCGGACGGCGCATGGTAAACTGAATGGCCTGGACCTGGTAGTAGCTTGTATGGATTTTAGTTTTGTGGGTGGGTCGATGGGCTCGGTAGTAGGCGAAAAAATTGCCCGGGCTATTGATTATGCCCGCCAAAACCGGATTCCATTTCTTATGATATCTAAATCGGGCGGGGCCCGGATGATGGAAGCAGGTTATTCATTAATGCAGATGGCCAAAACTTCGGCTAAGTTAGCTTTACTCTCCGAGGCTAAAATCCCTTATATATCGCTGTTAACCGATCCTACCACGGGTGGCGTTACGGCTTCTTTTGCCATGCTCGGCGATTTTAACATAGCCGAACCCGGTGCCCTTATTGGTTTTGCCGGCCCACGCGTTATTAAAGAAACAATTGGCAAAGATTTACCAAAAGATTTTCAACGGGCCGAGTTTGTACTGGATCATGGCTTCCTCGATTTTATTGTGCACCGGAAAGAGCTGAAACAAAGGATAGCGGATTTGCTGCTGCTGCTTCGCCCAGAAAAAACTGATACTGCTCCGGAAGAAACAAGAGAAACATCAAAAGTAAACGGAGAAGAAATAGTAGATCAAGTAAAATTAAGTTCTGAAAAAACTTACTGATAACCTGCTACTTTGCTTTTCAATTCTTAATAGCCTTACGTTTTTACGCTTGTATTTTTACACAACTATGGCAGGTTGGCCTGACTTTTGCAACTAATAAAATATATAAAACTTTATATATTTTTAAAACCATTTTACGTAAAACGAGTAATAAAAGCGTACCGACGTATTAAAAGTGCAAATTCAAAAATTTAATTCTATGAAAATCTCAAAGTTATTTTTATCTGTTTTCTTATCTGTTTTAATACTTTTTTCTTCTTGTAAAACCTCCCAAACCGGGCGGGATTCAGGATCTCCGGACAGTGGTGGTCCTAGCCGGGCAGCCGGATCGAACAAGAAAATGAATAAAACAGCTAAAGGAGGTATTATTGGTGCTGGCGCCGGTGCTGTATTAGGCGGAGTTATAGGTAAATTAACCGGAAATACGGCAGCAGGTGCCATTATTGGGGCAGCAGTGGGTGGTTCTACCGGAGCCGTTATTGGTCGTCGTATGGATAAACAGGCTGAGGAATTACGCCGCGATATGGAGAACGCTAAAATTGAGCGGGTAGGCGAGGGTATTAAAATTACTTTTAACTCCGGAATTTTATTTGCCACCAACTCTGCTGAATTACAGCCCACTTCTAAAACCGATATCGAGAAATTAGCGGCTACTCTTAAGAAATACGGTGATACCAACGTGCTTATTCAAGGCCATACCGATAATACAGGTTCTGATGCAATTAACCAACCATTATCGGAAAGTCGGGCTAAAGCCGTTCAGGATTATATTTCTTCGTTAGGAGTAGAACCGAGCCGTTTAACTGCCGAAGGTTATGGTTCTAGCCAACCAGTTGCCGATAATACAACTGCAGCTGGTAAACAAGCCAACCGCCGGGTAGAAGTAGCAATTTTTGCTAACGAAAAATTAAAGAAAGCGGCTGAACGCGGCGATATCAAGTAATCTTAACCAATATTTTTAAAAGAAAAGCCACACTTACGTGTGGCTTTTTTATTTTCTGCTTTTCTTATTTAAATGGGTTTCCTATACTAAATTATATAGACGTGAATTAGTATAAAATCTGTGAAGGTGTTGGTTTAAAGTATTTTGATATATATACATGCCCGTTTGCCTCTATTCTTTGGATCCTTTTCAAGCCTCCAGCTGCTGCTGCTAACTTGTTGGATATTTCAAGTTTTGCCTCGTTGCCGGTAGGCCTCGTAAACCCCTCCCCCTGGGAGAAGCTAAAAACAGGGGAGGAGATGTAGCTATCCCTATTTTCTCCTTTTCTCGACTGTGTCTACGGAATGTGGCTTTACGCCACACCAGAACCTTAGAAGGCCCTCAGTAGCCAAACGAGGCCCGCCGGCCAGGAGGCAATCTTGAAAGTAGCAAACTAAATAGCACCGCAGCCTAGAGCCTTGGAAAGACTCCAAAGAACAACATCAAAGTCTACTATAGCAACTGCTTCTTACTATCTGACTTATTTATATCAAACCCAAAACAAAGGATACAAGGAGTTGCTTTTTAAAGCTGCTTACGTTTAGTAAAATTTAAATAAATTAGCTGCTCCTAAATTACTAGACTTACTACCTTTAGGCTTTATTCCGCTGCTTATGGAAATTACGCTTACTACCCCTGCCCTGCTGTTTCCGGCTATATCTATGTTGCTTTTGGCGTACACTAACCGGTTTATTGCCCTGGCCTCGCTCATCCGGAATTTGAAGGAGCAATATACCCGAACGCATAACTCTCTATTAGTCGGTCAGATCAGCAATTTACGGGAGCGTTTATTTTTAATCCGGAATATGCAGGCACTAGGTATTGCCAGTATGTTTTTATGTGTATTGTGCATGTTTGTATTGTTTTCTAAAAATCAGGCTGCCGGTAAGTACTTATTTGGCATTAGCCTGGTATTGTTACTGGCTTCACTGGCTTTATCTTTCCGGGAAATTCAAATATCCGTAAATGCGTTAAGGTTAGAACTAAGCGATCTGGAAAATCTGGAAGTCGAGCAAAAAACTTATCATCCTGTCCGCTAATTTAAAAGCTTAATTTTTTCGTAGTAAATATTTAATTTACTACGAAAAGGAACGCATGCTGCAAATCCGGAATCTGTTAAAAAAATACGGTGATACCGTTATTCTGGATATTCCGGATTTGCAATTGAATGTGGGTATTTACTGGATTAAAGGCGCGAATGGCGCAGGTAAAACTACTCTTTTTAAGGTTTTGGCGGGCTTACTACCTTACCAGGGACAAATTTACCTGCGGAGCGAAGCTGAACCCTTGTTCCCCACTTTTTTAACCGGACAGGAATTATTAAACTTGGTAGCGGCAGCAAAAAAACTACTCTAAATCAAGTAACTGAATTAGTAGAACGGTTGCAGTTGGGCAGTTTTTTATCGCAACCCATTGGCTCGTACTCGTCGGGTATGCTCAAGAAATTATCGGTTCTATTGGCTTTTTTGGGTAAACCAACACTTATCATTCTGGATGAACCCCTGATTACGTTAGATGCCGCGGCTATTACTACGGTTAATCAACTTATTCTGGAATATTATCAAAACCAAGAAATCAGCTTTTTACTTTCTTCGCATCAAAATTTTATCACCCACGATTTACCCGTAACCGCTACCCTATTGTTAGAAAATAAAAAGTTGTCGCTTCTTTAATTAAAGTTCATGCTAGCTATGCGACCTTTGCTGGCAATTTGGCGAAAAGTAATTATCAACCCTTTTTTTCAGGTCAATACCGGCTTTTTCTTTTTCTGGGTAATGCTACTGGTTGTATTTCAAAATCCGAGTAACCGTTTATTTACTGATCCATTTTTATCGTCGGTTATTCAAACTCCTGTGGATTTACTCGTTATTCTGGCAGCGCTGTTGTTATATTTTTTTAAATGTTACCAGTACGTTCGGGCTAAACTCGCTCTGCCCGAGCACGATTTTTTGTTTATTGTTTCGTTATTACCTCCCCAAAAAGTTGGGTTAAGCTGGTTGCTGGTTTTTGGTAGTTTGTATGCGCCGGCATTGTTTTATTTAAGCTTATTAACCAGGTCGGCTTTAAAATTGAGTATTAATTTTATCAGCTTTGGTTTACCCGGTTTTAGCTTGTTACTAGCCATCTTTTTTGCCGCTTATTTTACTTTTTTCCACCGTCAATTAAAAACGGACAAATCGTATAAGTTTGGGTTCCCTTTTAGGTTATTTCCAGCATACAACCATTACAGTTTTATTTTTAGTAAATATATCTGGCACGAAGCCAAGGGTTTATTCCTGCTTTCGAAAGTATTTTTGCTAACCGCTATCTGGGCTTTTTTGAAGGTATATCCGCCTGCCGAATATGGCCTTCGACCCGCTGCTTTTGGCTTTTTAATGGGCTTGCTGGGTCATTGTTTACTCGTCTTCCGTACGCATGTATTCGAAGAAGAACGCCTCTTACTTTTGCGCCAATTACCCTTGCATACCCAGCAACGTATTTTACTTCTGTTACTTGCGTATGGCTTTACTCTCTTGCCCGAGTTACTATTTTTACTTTCCTACCTTCAAGTTCACTTTCCGATATGGGGAATATTTACTTTTTACATTTTTGGTTGTAGCTTTTTACTGCTGCTGCACACATTTCTATACCGGCCAATAACCCAGGATAAATACTACCGGCAAATTTTCTTTTTGTTTATTAGCTTACTGTTTATGATTTTGTTTTCTGTACCCCTTTGGTTACTCGCTGTTTTAAGTATGGGTTTGAATATTAGCTTGCTCCACCGCCATTATTACCGTTTCGAAGCTACCTGGTAACCCAAATTTACCCGCACTTTTTTGTGTACTTTACCGTTATAGGAAATGTATTTTTTAAACAGCAATGAAGAATCAAATAACTATAACGAGAGTATGTTATATTCTCAGCTTTACTTTATTGACGGGTATGGCCGTTTCGTGCGGCGGCAAGCCTACCATCAAAGCCTTGTTAGGCAAGCAAACCCCTTACGAGAAATACGTGCAATCCTTACGGCTAGCGAAACTGCATCAGTCGGGTTTAGGTATGGATTGGTTAGAGGCGGGTACTAGAGTTTTACAAGATTCCTTGTTACTGCCCATACCTTTTGAAGAGACCGGTTATTTCCGGGCAGAAAAGCCTACTGCTTTTAGTTATAATTTTAAAGCCCGGCAAGGGGAATCTATCCGGATTGCGGCGCAAACCAAATCCCGCGAAGAAGTAAAATTATTTCTGGATTTATTTGAAGTAGAAAACGGTTATCCGCGCAAAGTAAGACACCTGGAATCGGCGGATACTACTTCTTTACAAATAAATTTCCGGGTAAAAGAAGATTTAACTTACCTGGTGCGCTTACAACCCGAACTCTTACGCAGCGGCAGCTACACCATTTCTATTAGCAGCCAACCTTCTTTAGGTTTTCCGGTGCAAGGCAAAGGCAACAGTGCCATTCAAAGTGTGTGGGGCCAGGTGCGCGATAACGGAGCTCGCCGCCACGAAGGAATTGATATTTTTGCTTCTCGTGGCACCCCCGCCATTGCGGCTACTAAAGGTACCATTACCCGGGTAGATGAAACTCCTATTGGGGGCAAAGTAGTATGGTTATCTGATGATGCAGCCAACCAACATATATATTACGCGCACTTAGATACGCAATTGGTTCAGGCGGGACAACAGGTAGTACCCGGACAGGTTTTGGGTTTAGTAGGCAATACCGGAAATGCCCGTACCACTTCGCCCCATTTACACTTTGGAATATACCGGTTCGGGCACGGGGCAGTAGACCCTTACCCTTTTGTGTATACGCCTACTCAAAAAGCGGTACCCTTACAGGTAAATACCACTCAGCTTGGCAAATGGGCCCGCACCAGTAAAAAAGAAGTGAATATGCGGTTATCGCCCGATAAAAAGGCCGTATTAGTTACTACTCTAGATCAGAATACTGCTTTACAAATTGTAGGTGGCACGGCTAATTGGTATCGGGTTCAATTGCCTACCGGCTTAGAGGGATACATTCAAGCTAACTTTATCGAATCACTGCAAAAACCATTGAGGAATTTAAAAATTTCAGCTAACACGGAAGTTTTAGAAGAACCTCTTGCTAACGGCACTCCCATTGATCAAATTAAAGCAAATAGCGATGTAACTGTTTTGGCCAATTACAGCCAATATCTGCTCATTAAAACCGAAGATGGTACTTTAGGTTGGTTACAGGTCAGCTAAAAAGTAAACTTTGCAGCAGTGCTTTCTACCAGAAAACTAAGAAACTCTAAAGGGAATAAGAATCAACTCTTGTTCCTTTTAGAGTTTTGTTGCTTTATTACTAGCATCCAGCATAAAACTTTTACAAACGTAGCGTCTAAATAGTAAAACTAATCTTAGCTAAATCAATCATTTACTAAAATACTTGCAGAACTAGATTCCTGGAAGAGTTTATTTAGTTTTGCGCCCGAATTTACTATTTCCTATGTGCTTATATCCATGACGGAAAACCCAAAAGACTTAACCATTCAGGACTTCCGGTATTCTCTACCCGACGCAGCTGTTGCCCAGTATCCCTTAGCTAACCGCGACGAATCCAAGTTGTTATTTTACCAGCAAGGCACTGTATCTGATCATACTTTCCGGGTAATTCCGGACTTGCTGCCTTCTGGTTCTTTGTTAGTTTTTAATGATACCAAAGTAGTACAGGCCCGGCTTTTATTCACCAAACCAACCGGTGGCACTATTGAAATCTTCTGTCTGGAACCGGTAGCACCGCACACCGAAATGCAGCAAGCCATGCAGCAAACGGGCTCTTGTACCTGGCAATGTCTGGTGGGTAACGCCAAACGCTGGAAGTCAGGCACATTGCAGCTTGTTTTACCCCAACTTAAGTTGGAGGCAGAGTTACAAGAAAGGGTAGCTGATGCGTATTTAATTAAATTTAGTTGGCAGCCGCAAGAATTAACTTTTGCCGAAGTTTTAGAAAAAGCCGGAAGAATACCTTTACCTCCTTACTTAAACCGGGCTGCCGATGAAACCGATATCAGCCGGTATCAGACTGTTTACGCAGCCGCTGCCGGCGCAGTAGCTGCTCCTACGGCTGGATTGCATTTCACGGAAAAAGTTTTAGCAGAACTTAGTCAACGCTTGATTTCCCAGGCAAAAGTAACTTTACACGTAGGTGCAGGAACATTTAAACCGGTTAAAGCTCCCTCTATGGCCGACCACCAAATGCACGCCGAAGAAATTTACGTTTCCTTAGAAACAATTCGCCAGATACAAGCACATCTGTCCAAGCCCGTTATTCCGGTAGGTACTACCTCCCTACGTACCCTCGAAAGTTTATACTGGTTAGGTGTGCTGGTTTCGCAAAACCCTAAAATTAGTAATTTACACGTGCCACAATGGCTTCCCTACGAAGCTAGCGCGGCTCTCCCCACTCCTACTCTAGCTTTACAAGCTTTAGCAGATTATTTAACAAAAAACCAACACGATTATTTGCGGGCTACTACGCAACTCTTAATTGCACCGGGTTATTCTTTTAAAATTTGTGCCGGATTGATTACTAATTTTCACCAACCGGAAAGTACTCTTTTGTTATTAGTTTCGGCTCTGATCGGAAACCAATGGCGAACCGTGTACGAGCACGCGCTAAAGAAACAATACCGGTTTTTAAGTTACGGCGATAGTTCTTTACTGCTTCCTTAAATTCATTTATAAATCTGGTAACTATTCAAAGCTTATTTTTAATAAACAAACTCCGATGGAATAAAATAATAGAAGTAAAAGAAAGCAAATAAAGAAATTGCCTTTTCGCCGAACAGTAAAGTAATTATTATGGGAAATAATAAAGGGGCGCGGTTATTACATTCCGGTAAATAAAAAAGCAGCTTAAGTTATGTATCCTAAGCTGCTTTAATGGAAAATATAAATCTCAAATGTTGATTTCTTACCTTCTGCTTCGCTGTTCGCCTTTACCGGTTGTAGTAGCCAGGTAGTCGTTTAAGTTAAAATCAATTTGCATCTGCAATTTACCGTCACTTTCTACCAGGTAACTAAAGGTAGAGCGGTCGCTGCTAAAAGCTAAGGTCCAGACACTGGGTGAAGTTAAACTCATTAAATTTTTGGTATAGGTATCGGCTGGGAAAAACTGCATAAAAGCTGTTCCGTTGTCTTGCGTATGCCCACCGTACAAATTAATTTCGTTAGAACGGCCATCTTCTTTTTTATTTTCATGCTTCAGCAGAAATCCGGCGGGTGTACGCTCTAGAATTAAAGTACGGTATATTTTACCTCCAATGTAAATCGGAATGCGCATTTCATTTTTAGTGCAACTACTTACTGCCATCGCAATTTCCTGCCCTACAAAAGGGACATATTTGCCTTCGGGGTAGATTGTTTGGCCCTGCATCATTTTACCCTGTAAGCTTTCCAGCGATTGGTAAAAAACTTCTTTAGCGGGTACTAACTCACTTTGTGCAATAGGTGCGCGGGTGCAACTAGTATTAGTAAAAATAATGAAGGAAGCATAAAGAACTCCAGCCATTAAACCACGAAATATTTTCGAAACATACATACGGTTAAAGAAAATAGCGATTAAATGTTGAAGTAAAAGAAGGTGGCGTAAGTAATAGAATGCGTAAAGTTCTTTTCATACACAGTTGTTTGGGCAATAGCTTAAAAACAATATTTCACCAATTAATACTTAATTAAATAGTATCTGTAAAATTAGAATAAACATGTCAACATATTTTAGAAAAATAGATTAAAACCTTATTCTAATTACTTGTAGCAAATATATTTCAAGTACCACCTACTTCAAAATATAAATTTCCTTAGATCGTATTAAAAATACATTATATTTAATAAGATCATAATAGTACAATAACAAACTGCTAATTATTATAATCTAACTATTTTTCTGATTTGCTTTCAATGGACGGATTTTCACCGAAGAAGAATGTATTTGCTCAGATAAGCGAGCTTTAAACATTAGGCTAATGATAAAAGCAAAGCCTCCGGGGTTTTAATGAGGCAGGGAAAATAGAATAAAAAATAATTTTTTTCGAGAAAGTTTTGCTTCTTAAAAATTCGTTCTTTAATATTGAGCCATCAAATAAATGAAAATGAAGCGAATAACTAACGCATACTTTTTTTACTATTACTTTTTTAGTACCTCTCAGGGGTCTTAAGAGAATAGTATTGCGTTTAGATTAACAAAATATAAAACTCCAAAGCCCCGAAAATTCGGGGCTTTTTTTTTAACTTATGAGTACTTTAAAAATAGCGATTCAAGGTGGTCCGGCTTCTTTCCACGATGTAGTAGCCCAGCAATATTTTGTTGGTAAAACTACCGAGATTGTTCCGTGTATGACTTTTCAACGGGTTTGTGCCGCCGTAAAAAATCGTGATGCAGATTTCGGCGTGATGGCCATTGAAAATGCGCTGGCTGGCAGCATTCTGGGAAACTATTCGTTGCTGCAAGATTACCCAGTTTCTATTATCGGCGAAGCGTATTTACCCATTGAGCAAAATCTTCTGGCCTTACCGGGTCAGTCATTGTCGGATATAAAATTAGTACGTTCGCACCCAATGGCCTTATTGCAATGCACTAACTTCCTGGAAGAAAATCCGCATATTCAGGCATTAGAATCGGCAGATACGGCCGAAAGTGCCCGGGAAATCCGGGAAAATAACTTGGTGGGTGTAGGCGCTATTGCCAGCAAATTAGCCGCCGAACGCTATCAACTGGAAATTGTAGAAGAACGCGTAGAGAATTACAAAGAGAACTATACCCGTTTCATGATTATTTCGCGGAAGCCGCTCGCCGACAAAAGCCAGGCTAACAAGGCATCCGTTATTTTCACTTTGCATCACCGCGCTGGCGAGTTAGCTAAAATATTAGATGTTTTCCGGGATTTGAATATTAATCTTTCGCTCATTCAATCCATTCCGATTCTAAGTCAACCAACCGAATTTGCCATTTTATTGGATCTGGAATGGGAGGATTACTCTACTTTTGAAGAATCCATAAGCTTAGTTACGCCGCTTATCGTGGAAATGAAAATTTTGGGTATTTACCAAAGAGGAAAAAGATAAATGATTATTGCCAAAGCAAACCGGCTGAACGAAGTACAGGAATATTATTTCGCCCGTAAACTGGCGGAAGTACGTGCTTTAATGGCCCAAAGCAAAAAAATAATTAACCTGGGCATTGGTGATCCGGATTTACCAGCTTCGGAAAACACCGTGCAGGCGCTTACGGCATCGGCCCAACTGCCTAATAGCCACGGTTACCAACCATATCGTTCCATTCCGGCGCTTCGTACCGCCATGGCCGATTGGTATGCTCAAACCTACGACGTAAAGCTAAATCCGGAAACTGAAGTTTTGCCTTTGTTGGGTTCTAAAGAAGGCGTATTTCATACATCACTGGCGTTTTTAAATTCGGGCGATAAAGTGTTAGTACCCAACCCAGGCTATCCGGCCTACGCCGCGGTTACTAAATTGGTAGGTGCCGAACCGGTTTATTTTGATTTAACTGCCGAAAACAACTGGCTGCCTGATTTAGAAAAATTGAGCCGGCAAGATTTAAGCAATGTGAAATTAATGTGGTTAAATTACCCGAATATGCCTACCGGGGCTTTAGCTACTGAAGCTGACTTCGCAAAAATCATTGATTTTGCCTGTCAGCATCAAATATTAATCGTTCACGACAATCCGTATAGTTTGGTACTTAACACCAAACCACCAGTAAGTATTTTACACGTATCCGGTGCAATGGATTGTTGTCTGGAACTTAACTCGTTAAGCAAATCGTTTAATATGGCCGGTTGGCGGGTAGGTATGGTTCTAGGTCAGAAAGATTACATAGATGCAATAATTGCGGTAAAAAGCAATCTGGATTCCGGTATGTTTTTACCGGTGCAGCAAGCCGCCATTGAAGCTTTACAAAACCCGGATTCGTGGCACGTCGAACGCAATGCAGTGTATGCGCGCCGGCGGGAATTAATTTACCAGTTATTAGATTTATTAGGCTGCCAATATTCTACCGAAGCTACCGGTATGTTTGTCTGGGCGCGGGTGCCCGACGACATCAGCGATGTAGAAGCCTTTTTAGATACAATACTCTACGAAGCCCACGTGTTTTTAACACCAGGCAAAATATTTGGGTCAAACGGTGAGCGTTACGTGCGTGTATCGGTTTGTGCCCCCGAAGAAAGTATAACCCAAGCAATTCAAAATATTCACCACTTTTTAACTATTACAAAATGAGCCCAAAACCTCAAATCGATGTCCTAACCGAATCTGCTTTGATCAATGCAGACGGCTCTCCGCTTATTATTGCTGGCCCTTGCAGCGCTGAGTCGGAGGAACAAGTAATGGCTACTGCCCACGGTATTAAACAAATTCCGGGAGTAAATATTTACCGGGCCGGTATCTGGAAACCCCGTACTCGTCCTAATTCTTTTGAAGGTGTGGGTGTACCCGGCTTAAAATGGTTAAAAAGAGTAAAAGCCGAAACCGGCCTGCGGGTTGCTACCGAAGTAGCCAATGCCATGCACGTATACGAATCGTTAAAAGCGGGTATTGATGTTATGTGGATAGGTGCCCGTACTACGGTTAACCCTTTTACAGTACAAGAAATTGCCGATGCTTTGCGCGGAACCGATATTCCGGTATTAGTTAAAAACCCGGTTAACCCTGATTTACAATTATGGATTGGTGCCATTGAGCGTTTAAACCAGGCTGGTTTGCGTCAGATTGGAGCCATTCACCGCGGTTTTTCTACTTTTGATAATGCGCCTTACCGCAACTTACCAAAATGGAACAGCGCCATTGAGTTCAAGCGTTTATTACCCGAAATTCCATTAATCTGCGACCCGAGCCACATTGCCGGTAACCGCGAATTATTATTGCCAGTTGCCCAAAAAGCAATGGACTTAGCTATGGATGGTTTAATGATTGAAACCCACATTGATCCATCCGTAGCGTTGAGCGATGCCGCCCAGCAGGTAACTCCGGAAAACTTAGGTAAAATGCTAGCCAGCATCCGTTTCCGGAAACCAGAAGGCGAAGAACTAGCCGAAGACGATCACCACTTACTCGAAGAAATGCGGAAGCAAATTGATGAGTTAGACGACGAAATGGTAGAAGTGTTTGCCCGTCGTGCCCGTTTATCGCGTAAAATTGGCGAGTACAAAAAAGCGCATAACATGACTATTTACCAGGTTAAACGTTGGGATCAAATTATTGCTGATCGCCTGGAGCATGCGCGTAAAAATGGATTAGACGAGCAGTTTATGAAATCTGTTCTGCAAAGCATTCACCAGTATTCTATTAACATCCAAAACGATGTTTTAAATAAAAAAGAGCACGAAGCAAAAGCTTAAGCTATTTAATTCTCATAAAAACAAAAACGGCCGCTTAGTAAAAGTGGCCGTTTTTGTTTTTAGCGTTCTTTCTAAATTTTGATAAACAAGTGCTTTTCAGCTTTTTTGATTAAAGTAATATTCCGGCTCCCCTCTTAAGATTAGGAGGGGCAGGGGTGGTTGACTGCATCTCCTTGTCTTTTCTTTGGAGGCTTTTCAAGCCTCTAGGCTTAGGTGCTAACTTGTTTGACAAGCCTAAGATTGCCTCGTGGCTGGCGGGTCTCGTTTGGCTGTTGAGGGCCATTTAGCGAACCTTGGCTCACTGCGTGGCGCCATGCTGCTTTGCAGCACCGGAACGCTAAATGGCCCTCAACAGCCAAACTGGTATCAGTTGCTAGTAGCTACTGTTTTTCTTACTTCAGCCGAGAATGAAGATGGTTGATTAACTTGTCTTCATTTATTGTCTTGGTTAACCTTACTAGCGCAAGTCTTAGCGGAGCGGGACTAGTGACGTACAGACATACTTACTAAGGCGCGGAAGTTACTTCCGTGCCTTTCTCTGCTAACTACTTTCTGTTATCTTTTTCTAGCACGTTTTGCTAGCGCAAGTCTTAGTGAGGCGGGACTTGTGCCTTACGGACAAAAGTCAGTCTCCCGACTGACGGAAACTCAGCCATTTTACGTCAGTCGGGAGACTAACCTAGGTTCTTACGCTCAAGTGACGCTTCGCTTAACACTTGCGCGAGGAGGCGTATTTACTAAATCCTTTATCCCTACCACCTGAAGTAAGGTAGCTACAGGCAACTGACTCCAGTTTGGCTGTTGAGGGCCATTTAGCGTTCCGGTGCTGCAAAGCAGCATGGCGCCACGCAGTGAGCCAAGGTTCGCTAAATGGCCCTCAACAGCCAAACGAGACCCGCCGGCCACGAGGCAATCTTAGGCTTGTCAAACAAGTTAGCACCTAAGCCTAGAGGCTTGAAAAGCCTCCAAAGAAATCGAATATAATCCAACTAATTCCTAATTAATCCTCTATCATTTACTACCATCTAAACCATACTTATCCAATAAGTAAACAAGAGCAGCCATAGAAGCTTCGCCGAGCTCCAGTTCGCGTTTGTTCACTTTATCAAAAGTATCGTTTGCGGCATGATGGTACAGAAAATAGCGTTGCGAATCAGGTAAGAAGCCAATTAAGGCTGCATTTTTGTCTACTTCCCTTAGTGGTTCAATATCGGTTCCGGAATGCCCAGGGCCAATATCGTGTAAGCCATAGGAGGCTAATAATGGTTTCCACTTCTGAATTGCTTTTATTTTGGCCGGATCAGCTTCCATACCAAAGCCACGAGGCGTAAACCCTCCGGCATCCGATTCAATAGCCGCCAAATGGTTCTCCTTATTGTTTTTGGCTAATTCTGCGTATTTACGACCACCCCGAGTACCATTTTCTTCGTTCATAAACATTACCGCTCTAATAGTACGTTTAGGTTGGTAGTTTAAGGATTTAAATAAACGCAGCACCTCAATAGATTGCATACAACCCGTACCATCATCATGCGAGCCATCGGCTAAGTCCCAGGAATCTAAATGACCGCCTACGGCAATAATTTCTGTAGGTTTTTCGCTGCCTCTTAACTCCCCAATCACATTGTAAGATTTTACATCGGGTAAAGTTTCGCAATGCATTTCATAAGAAAATTTTAGATTCGGATCGGTTTTCAGCATTTTACTTAACTTATCCGCTCCATTGGTACTAATAGCAGCCGCAGGTATTTTTGTTACCGCTTCATCGTAGCGCAAAGAACCGGTATGCGGAAAATCATCCTGAAATAAATTTAAAGAACGAACCACTACTCCTACTGCGCCTAACTTGGCAGCTTCTACGGCTCCTTGACGACGCTGATCACCGGCACCGCTATAGGCAATAAAGGTTAAAACCTGGCGCGGATCCATTGGCCGATTAAAGAACACAATTTTGCCTTGTACTTTAGAACGCCCTAAATTTTTTAGCTCATCTAAAGTTTTTACTTCAATTATACTGGCTGTTAACGGTTTAGTACCCGTGCTCACCGAACCGCCTAAAGCGCAAATAGGAACTTCTATTTTAGTTTTTCCGGATTGAATATTGGCTTTTTCCTTTGCACCCCGTACCCAATGCGGTACCATTACCTCTTGCAGGTAAACTTTATCGAAGCCGTAGCTTTCCATTAACTTTTTCGACCATTGCACTGCTTTCTCCGCTTCGGGAGAGCCGCTCAACCTACCTCCTATTGAGTTACTTAAATATTCCAGGTTTTTATAGCTATGGCTGTTCGTTAAGGCTTCATCAAAAATTTTGCGGATAAAAACGGAGTCGGAGGAAATTTGGGCTGAACCAGCCAAAGAAACGAACAAGGCTCCCATTAAAAAGATAGTACGCTTGAATCTCATAAAATTAAAATAGCAGAAATAATTACCGGCTCAAAATAAAAGAAATTGGCCAGAATATTCCCTTTATCTTTTTTAAATAACTTCTTCAGGTTACTAATTCATTTTTAATCTAAAACTTGCTTTAAAGAAAAATAACCAATTAATAAAATAAACTAATTATTTAGTTGTATAACTAAATAATTAGTTATACGTTTACAATATTGTAGTTGCTTTTACAACACATCTGAATCTAAGCATTTTATAGCCATCTTAAATACTCATGAAAGAATTAACAAAAGCCGAAGAACAGGTAATGCAGATTATCTGGGAATTAAAAAAAGGGTTTGTAAAAGATTTCCTCGAGAAGTTACCTGAGCCAAAACCAGCCTATAATACTGTATCCACCATTGTTAGAATATTAGAGAAAAAGGGATTTCTGGGGTATACGGCTTATGGAAAAACCCACGAATATTATCCTATCATTCAGAAGCAACAGTACAGCAGCTATTACCTCAAAAATTTTGTGAGTGGCTATTTTGGAGGATCCTTTGAGAAACTGGTTTCCTTTTTTGTGAAAGAAAAAAATATGGATATCCAGGAGTTAGAAGAAATGCTGAAGCACGTGAGCAAAGATTTAAACCAACCGCAAGATGAATAATATTTTGCTATACCTCTTGGAATCGGGCACTTGCTTGCTCGTATTTTACCTGCTGTATGAACTGCTTCTGAAAAGAGAAACGTGTTTCCTGTACAATCGCTTTTATTTACTAATAACACCCCTCTTATCTTTTATTATTCCGCTTGTTGAACTGCCTTTTTTGCAACCCGAACCATTTACCATTTTCGTAGCCCAGCAACTGGCACCCATTACCATAACCGTTAATGCTTCTGCCCCTTCTTCTAATTCTACGATACTTTCCTGGCAAACCTTATTGGGAATATTATATACAGTTGGGGTCGCTTTTTTTAGTTTTCGGTTGGGCAAGCAATTATATCTTCTGCACCAATTTGCGCAAAAAACGCAACCGGATTCTTTCTACTGGCAAAACATTCCGGTTCATAAAACTCAAGGTGCTCAACCTACCTTTTCTTTCTGGAACTGCATTTTCTGGGATAACAGCCAAACATTGAGTACTTCTGAAAAGGAACGTATTTTACTGCACGAAGCGGTACATATCCGGCAAAAACACAGTTTAGATATTCTTTACCTTGAACTATTCAGAATAATTTTTTGGTTTAACCCGCTGCTTTATTTATACCAGCAAGCCCTAACCAACACCCACGAATTTATTGCCGATGCGGCCGTATTACGCACCACTTCTCCAGAAACTTACACCAGCTTACTGGCCAGGCAAATGCTGCACAGCCTGGAGTTTTCTTTTGGTAATTACTTTAATAAATCTCTCACTTTAAAACGTATGAAAATGATTCAGCAAATCCCTCATCGCCCGAGTATAATAAAGTTATTAGCTGCTTTGCCCGTTTTAGGAATTTTATTGTTTGTACTTTCTTGCGCTGAACCGGAAAACCCGGTAAATCAATCTTCAAAAGGTAACAGTAAAACAAATACCCTAAATATTGATGGGGAGGAAGTATTTACTTTTGTGGAACAAGCCCCAAATTTTCCAGGTGGAATGGAAAAGATGGTTGCCTTTTTAGGTAAAAATATTAAGTATCCGGAAGCAGCTATAAATGCCAACTTGGAAGGAACTGTAGTAGCAGAATTTGTAGTGACCAAAGCTGGGAAAATAACTGATATTAAAATTGTAAAGAGCCTTAGCCCGGAAACTAATGCCGAAGCAAAAAGAGTTATTTCCTTAATGCCCAACTGGGAACCTGGCAAACAAGACGGTAAACCTTTACACGTGAAATACACTTTGCCTATCCGTTTTGCCTTAGGAGAACCCGCCACTGAAAAAATCAGGGGATTTACTCCATACCAAGACGATCAAAATAAGAATATTTTTACGCAAGTAGAAGTGTTACCGCAATTTCCGGGTGGGATAGAGAAAATGTATTCTTTCCTGGGTAAAAACATTAAATATCCGGCAGCCGCTCAAAAAGCGAAGAAAGAAGGTACCGTGGTGGTCACGTTTGTAATAACGGATCAGGGTATTATTAAAGACCTTGAAATAGTAAAAGGCTTAACCGCTGAAACAAACGCCGAAGCGTTGCGCGTAATTAAATTAATGCCCCCCTGGACTCCGGGTAAACAAAATGGTAAACCAGTTAACGTACAATATACTCTGCCGCTACGCTTTTCTTTGGGTGCTAGATCTACTTCCATTCAAACCAGCTATATTAACTGGACCACACCCTTACAGAATAATTGTTAGCTAATACTTTACATTCTAAAAATCACAAACCCGGTAGTTAACCCCAACTACCGGGTTTGTGATTTTTAGAATGTATCTGCTCTATTCAGGGTTAAAAAGAGCTAAACCTTATCGTGGGACTCTCTTTGAATAATGGCATAAAAAATTAATACTCCTCACTCCTGTTAACCTTTTCCTTTTGTTGCAATTAATAATTGTATCAGCTTTCAACGAACAAATATTCTTAAATTGATTATAATTAGGAAAATGGCCTTTATAACTTCTTTTAAAATTAGTACTGATTTATGGGTACTATTCCGTATTTTACATACTATTTATGAATGGTTGGGCACTGCTAAATAAAAGCAAATTTATGCCCCATTCCGCATCCTTCCTTACTGGTAAAACAGTTTTTCCTTTGCCTCCTATTATTAATCTTTCCATCACCTATTCTGACAAGGAATGAAAATAATAAATAAATTAAGCGGCTTTACTATATCAAAGCACTTTCCTGCTTTACTAATTTTTACCATTTTAATATTTTTTCTTTCCTCAAATACTGTTGCTTGGAGCAATATTCTAAAGAAACTGGTTGTTGTTTCCCTAACTTTGAAAATTAAAAAAACAGAGAAATTAAATACCTTAAGTTCGGCAAGAAGCAATACTCTAAAATTTGTTAATCCTACAATTATCACAAAGGACACCATTCCTGCCAATAATCAGGACGACAAAGTATTTACCATTGTGGAACAACAACCTGAATTTCCGGGTGGTATGAAAGAATTGAGCAATTTTATACTAAGAAACATACGATTACCCCAAAACCCCAAATATGCTAATGCAAAAGGAACGGTTTATACTCAGTTTATTATAACGAAACAAGGTAAGATTAAAGATATCAGAATTGTAAAAGGTATAAATCCTGGAGCAGATTTTGAGGCTAAAAATTTAATTTCCCGCATGCCTGACTGGATTCCGGGTAAGCAAAACGGCAAACCGGTAAATGTGCAATATACATTGCCTTTAAAATTTCAATTTAAAACGGAATTTCCAACAAAAAATAAACCGGGCTAAGCGGATTATAGTCAGTGGTTAAAACCTGACAAAAATAATTGTTATATTTTCTCTGTGGAGTATTGTATCTACGGATTATTAAATGCTAAGTATTGGTTGGTTGTTCGTTTAGTAAATTTTTAATGCTCAACACCTTACTATATAACAGTCTCAACTAATTTCGTTGAAGTACTTACTTCCTTAAACAGAATTAATTTTCTCTTAACGCTAATTTTCGTTACTATCCTCCCCGAATAAGATAAACTATGAAAATGCAAACCAACTATTTTACCCTTAGCTGGAAGCAAGTAAACTTTACCCTATTTTTGAGCCTGGCCTCGATCATGCTTCTATCCGGCAATGCAGGGGCGAACAATTTTAAAACAGGCTTCATGGGAAATACATATTCTTTAAAAAGTAAGATGCTGCGAAAAGTACCTATATTCAAACAGCAAGTTGCTCCAGAAGATACCGTATATAAAGATGTAGAACAGCTACCCCAGTTTCCGGGTGGTTTAAAGAAAATGTACCAGTTTTTAGCAAATAACATCCGTCATCCCGGCAAATCAGCCAGAGTTGCATCAGACGGGACAGTAATTGCTAAATTTATAGTAACGGACCAAGGCAAAATAAAAGACCTGAAAATTGAACAAAGTATAAACCCGCAAGTAGACGCCGAAACACTACGAGTTATTAAATTAATGCCGGACTGGGAAGCTGGCAAACAAAATGGCAAATCAGTAAACGTTGAGTACACTTTACCTATCAGGTTTGCTACGCAGTAACGCACCAGAAGAAAATCAAACAAAAAAGGCTCATTAATCATGAGCCTTTTTTGTTATTTCCGGTTTATCATCATTTTCTAATTGCCATTCGTTATTTATTTGCGCAATGGCATGGTAAGCCGTCATGTCGTACTGGCACGGTACTACCGAAACAAAGTTATGCGCCAGCGCCCATTCGTCGGTATCTTCGCCTTTGTCGGGGTTTACAAAGCTGCCGGTCATCCAGAAGTAGCGGCGTTGATTCGGATCTAAACGTTCGTCAAATTCTTCCTGCCAGCGGGCATGTGCCTGGCGACAAACTTTTATGCCAGCAATGGGCGTATCAGAATTCTTCGGAATATTTACGTTTAACGCGGTATTTACCGGTATTCCATGTTTAAGGGCTTCCCGCACAATCTGTTCTACATAGGGTTCCGTGTGCGAAAAATCGGCTTCGTGGCCGTAGTCGCAAAGCGAAAAGCCAATAGCAGGTAATCCTTCTATGGCAGCTTCTATGGCAGCCGACATAGTACCGGAATACAAAACACTAATGCTGGAATTAGAACCGTGATTAATGCCACTTACTACTAAATCGGGTTGCCGGTCTTTAAGTACGTGGTGTTTAGCCAGCTTTACACAGTCGGCGGGAGTGCCGGAGCATTCGTAGGCTTCTACATCGGCAAAAGCAGTAGATTTATCTAAGCGTAAGGTATTCGCCACCGTAATGGCGTGGCCCATTCCGGATTGGGGACTATCCGGTGCAACTACCACCACTTCGCCAATCCGTTTCATTACGTTTACTAAGGTGCGAATACCAGGAGCAGTAATGCCATCGTCGTTCGAAATTAATATTAAAGGTTTTTTTGAGGCCATAATAAAAGCGGTAAATTTTACGGCAAGTTAAGTGAAATATAACAGTACCGTTGTAACAAATCTTTACTTACCCATACTGGAAAATAGCCTAAGGGTTAAGCAAACACCTATTTTCCGCATCAACAATTACCTTAAGCATAACCTTACCCTACCCACTTTAGTTAAAGAAGGCAGAATAATACGCTGTATACGTTATTTATCTACCTATGAAAAAATTTTTGTTACCACTAGCGCTGGGCATTATTTTAATTACCTGTCAACCGAAAAAGATTAAGGACAATGCAACTACTGCTACTACTTCTGCTGCGATTGATTCGGCAAAGCCTGATGTTGTTCCGCCGGACCGAACCGTTACCCGGCTGGATTCTGTGGGCGAAGCAGCTTCTACCCCGGCCCCGAACCCGGTTGCAGCCAATTCTGATTCTCCTAACAATCGGCTGATTTCTCGTGGCCAAATAGGTCCGATCCGGATTGGTATGACCATAAACGAAATGCGTAAAACAGTGCCAGCAGCGTTACTAAAAGAAGTTCCGATTACCAAAGAAGGACGAGGCAACCTGGCCTACGAAATCCGGCGTTCCGAAAAAGAAAATAAAGCTGGCTTGCGGGTAGAAGAAACTTGTGAACCCACTTGTAAGGTATGGCGGGTGCTGGTATATGATTCAGCCTACAAAACAAAAGAAGGTTTAGGAATAGGATCTACCCTGGGCGACGTGAAAAAACATTACAAAATTACTTACTTAGGCGCCGGCGAAACCGAAATTGTTGCAGTAGCCGACGAAGCAAAACTTACTTTTATGCTCGATGTAAGCAAAGTTCCCCCTAAACAGGTTCCGCACCTTAATTTAAAAAACACTCCGGATACTACGCCGATAATCGGGATGCTGCTTTTATAAAAAAAGAGACAGCAGTACCAAGATAGTAGATGTTAGACTTTTATTTATGTAAGTAACAGGTTATCAATTTATTATTTTGTCTATTTCGACAATAAGTATATAAGATTAATTTTGTTCCGTTACTAAAAAGTAAATTCTGGTGGGCTTAGGAAACATTTTACCTGCTTTATTCCAAGAAATTGCTTGCTGAAACTCTAATTTAAAGTTAGTAGAAAAAGCCAGATGCCCCTATATTTGCCCAAACTTTTAAATTTTTATTTCTGATTACACACTAAGAACTATGAATTTTTTCCGCAATTATTACCCAACCCGAAATTTAGGTTTACTTCTTTTACGCGTCGGAATTGGCTGGGCGTTCATGATGCACGGTTTTCCTAAAATAAAAGGGGGACCTGGATTTTGGGAACAGTTGGGTGGCGCCATGGGTAATTTGGGAATTACCTTTGCACCAACTTTCTGGGGCTTTTTGGGTGCTTTTGCGGAGTTTGGTGGCGGCTTTTTACTTTTGTTAGGATTGTTTTTCCGGCCAGTTACGCTTATGCTGTTTTTTACCATGTGCATTGCCACTACTTCGCACATTAGTAATGGCGATGACTTTAATACATATTCGCACGCTTTAGAAGCCGGTATTTTATTTATCAGTTTGTTCTTTATTGGCCCGGGAAAGATCAGCCTAGACGAAAAATTATTTAAAGCTCCCAGCCATAGCCGCCGGTTAAACAGCTAGTATTTATGTAATCGGAATTTCTATAAATTAAAATCTTGCACAACACACACTAAAGCATTAAGTACAAACCTATTATCTTCTACAGTTTTATTAAAATACTGAAAAATCAATATTGCGTTTACCTTTTTGGGAGCAGAACTTTGAAAGAGAAATGAATCCGATTAATTCTCTCTAAATTTATTTTTTATGCAAATAAAAGTTGTTCGCTCGGTTTATTCGCCTACCTCCACTTTAGGCAAAATGTTTATTAACAGCGAATTCTTCGCGTATACCTTAGAAGATACCGATAGAAACCTAAAAGGTGATTGCCAGAAAAAACAAAAAAGTCAAACCGCGATTGTTAGTGGTACCTACCCGGTAGTACTTAGTTTTAGTAATAATTTTCAGAAATATTTACCGCTTCTGCTCAATGTTCCCTGCTTTGAAGGTATCCGGATTCACGGGGGTAATACCTGTAAAGATTCTCTGGGTTGCATTTTAATTGGGGAACAAAGCAACATGCAGGATAAAATCTGGAATTGTGCCAGTAAAGTAAATAGTTTGGTTGCTTTGCTTAAAGCCGTAGAGAAAAAAGAAAAAATCTGGATCGAGATAGAAAAAGAAGCTGCTATTGCTTAATAAATTTATCAACAACAGCTCTCTTTCTTCTAGTAAAAATCAGCTTTTAAAAAACTCATTTACTTACGCAAAGCCTCCCATAAAATTTCGACCGGATGTAATGCTTGCCGCGAAGTACCATCTTTAATTTGGTGCCGGCAAGAAGTGCCAGGAGCAGCAATAAGTACTTCGGGTTCTGCCGCGCGTACTGCCGGAAATAAAACCAGCTCACCAATCTGCATGGATACGTCGTAATGCTCGGCTTCGTAGCCAAACGAACCTGCCATGCCGCAACAACCCGACGGAATAACACTCACTTGATAATTGGTAGGTAACGACAGTAAAGAGACCGTAGTAGCTTGCGTGGATAATGCTTTTTGGTGGCAGTGCCCGTGCAGTTTAATGTGCCGGGACGCTGTAGTAAACTGTTCCGGACGAATAAAGCCATTGGCTACTTCGGCCGCCAAAAAATCGTCGAGGTAAAAACTATGCCGGGCTAAAGCGTTGGCTTGAGCTAATAAAAAATCGGGTACTAAATCTAAATATTCATCCACTAAAGTTAGAATAGCCGAGGGTTCCAGACCTACAATTGGCGCCTCTTTGGTAACTATCCTACTTAGCAGTTCTACGTTGCGGATGGCAATTTTTTGGGCATCCCGCACCAAACCTTTCGACAGGTACGTCCGGCCGCTTTCTACGTGTTCCGGAATAATGACATTATAACCTAAAGTTGTAAGTAGCTGAATTCCTTTAATACCAATTTCTACATCGTTGTAATTAGTAAATTCATCCGCAAAAAAGTATACTTTTTTACCGGAAACCGGCGCTGTTTTCTTCCATTGTTTGTACCAGCTACGCAAAGTAGTTTTGGCTAATGGCGGAAGAGTGCGCTGCGGAGCAAATCCTACCATTTGCTTGGCTAGTTTTCCGGTTAAACCATTATTCATTACAGTATTATAAGCCCAAGGCATTTTTGAGGCTAGGGCATTGAGGCGAGTGAAATTGCCAATCAGGCGGGTTCGTAGGGGCGTGCCATTGGCATCATAATAATGCTGTAAAAATTCGGCCTTCATTTTGGCAATATCCACTCCCGACGGACATTCTGATTTGCAGCCTTTGCAGCTAATGCACAAATCCATTACGTCTTTAATTTCCTCGTGGTTAAAGCCGTTAACGTTACCTTCCTGGGTTAAAAATTGGCGGAGAATATTGGCCCGGGCGCGGGTAGTATCTTTTTCCTGGCGGGTAGCCATGTAACTAGGGCACATCACGCCCCCGGTAAGCTGCGTTTTACGGCAATCGCCGGATCCGGAGCATTTTTCGGCTAACCTTAAAATACTTCCCTGACCCGCAAAACTAAAAACGGTATTAATTTGGGGAGTAGTTTGGTCGGGCACGTACCGCAGGTATTCATCCATGGGTGGCGTATCTACAATTTTACCCGCATTAAAAATAAAGTGCGGATCAAAAATGCGTTTTACTTCCCGGAACAACTCGTACACTTCCGGCCCCATAATTGCCGGTATAAACTCACCGCGCAAACGGCCATCGCCGTGTTCGCCGCTTAATGAGCCATTGTATTTTTTTACTAATTCCACCGTTTCGGCCAAAACCGTTCGGAACAGCATTTTACCTTCGGCGGTTTTTAAGTTGAGCATGGGTTCCACGTGCAGCTCGCCTGCTCCGGCGTGGGCATAATACGAAGCCACTAATCCGTGCCGGTGTAATAACTGATCTAAATCTGCCACGTATTGTGGTAAATCTTCAATCGCAACGGCACAATCTTCAATGAGGTTAACTGGTTGCTCATCGCCGGGCATATTACGCAGCAAACCCAAACCACCTTTACGCACGTCCCAAGCCATTACTGCATCCGATCCAAATAATACCGGAAACGCATAACCTAAACCTGCTTGTTTCAATTCCTGGATTAAAGCTTCGGCCATAACCAAGCAATGCTCCCGATCGTCGGTAAAAAATTCTACCATTAAAATAGCTCCCGGATCGCCTTGAATAAAAAAACGGTTAGGCCGTTGGTGAAGATTATCTTTGGTAAAATCCAGAATGCGCTTATCTACCAACTCGGAAGCGTAAACATCGTGGCGCATCGCTATAAGGTTAGCCTTTAGTGCCTCTCCTACGCTCGTACAATGAATGCACAACAAGGCATTTTCGGCTGATGGTAATTCCATTAATTGCAGCTTTAGTTCGGTTAAAAAGCAAAGCGTACCTTCGGAACCGGCAATTAATTTACACAAGTTAAAAGGCTCGTGAATCGAAGAAAACGGAGTGGTTTCCAGCAAGGCATCCAGTGCATAGCCAGAGTTCCGGCGGGTAATATTTTTATGCGGAAATTTCTCCTGAATAAAGGATTGATTCTCCGGCTTTTGGAGTAATTGAAAAAGATTTTTGTAAATAGAACCTAAATAGCCGTTATCGGCTACTAGTTGATTTAGCTCAGATTCAGTCAGGGCGCCAATAGTGGCTGCTTCGCCGTTACTGAGCAATACTTTGGCTTCCAGCAAATGGTCGCGGGTAGAGCCCCAGCGAATGCTGTGTAAACCACAGGAATTATTACCTACCATACCCCCAATCATAGCCCGGCTAGCCGTAGACGTTTCGGGGCCGAACATCAGCCCGAATGGTTTTAATTTTTTATTCAAATCATCGCGGATAACGCCGGGCTGCACCCGTACCCACTTTTCAGCGGGGTTAATTTCCAGAATCTGATCGAAATATTTCGAAATATCTACTACAATACCGTTTCCTACAACTTGCCCGGCCAGAGAAGTACCGGCTGCCCGCGGAATAAGCGTGACATGGGCCGTAGCGGCAAATTGAATAAGGGTTTTTAAATCAGCCTCGTTTTTGGGCAACGCTACGGCCAAAGGCTTTTCCTGGTAAATAGAAGCATCGGAGGCGTAAACCAGGCGCATAGCATTGTCCAGTCCGGTTTCCTGGTAATAAAATTCACCTTGTAACGCTTTTTTTAATTCCGAAAGGCTGTTTGTCATAAAACAAAAATAATCGAAACTCTTAACAAAAATGCAAAAGTTTCGACTAGCTAGAGCTAACAGTAATTCACAAGCCGCTAACCAGCGAGTTGGTGATGGAAAATGTTAGAATTCCTAAGTTGCAATACCAGTTCTCGGACAATGCCCGTGCTACTTTTTCCGGATCCGCTTTGGGTATTATTGCGCAGTATATGACACGTTCTTACTTATACTGCTGCCATAATAATGATAAAATACATCCTATTTTAATCTTATTTCCTTTGGCAGTACTGGTTTACTTCGGAATTTTTGCCTTTTTGATATCCATTAAAGATGGACAAGGAAATATCTTTAAAGGTCAAAAGCCTCCGGATTACTTTAAATATTCGTTTAAGAACGTTTTTGAGGAATATAACTTTCCGGCTAAAAATGGCGGATTACAAACGCTTTATTGTTTAGAGGCATTAGTTCGAAAAGAGTTATTTGCTTTTGGAAAGGGAACGGGGAACTTTGAAAAATTGGGGACAAATTGCACCGCAGTTTTTGATATTAAGCTACGATATTCTTATCACCGAATACCGGCAACATGACAAAAGCAAATGTGAAATATCATTAGAAAACTTTTATTCTGATGCTCAAACCGGGTACCATGTTTTGAAAAAAAGCTATCCTGAAAATAAAATTGTAATTCTTAAATTTTATTTGGGCTACCGGATTGCAGCCCATCTGGCAGTAAAAAATTCGCCTTTACTAAATTTACTAATTGACCCAACCTCTACCACTGGAGATTGCAGTGATTTTTTTTGTAGCAATGTATTATCCCCAATCCTCTATCAACAAGCTTCTGATTCAGATAGATATTGAAATTAAAAAAGCAAAATCTCGCATAGTGAATAGTGGCAACGAAAACCTTAAAAGTTTAGCTCATCCATTAAAACCTCTTTTACAAAACAAAGCTGCTTTTTACCAGATTAAAGAAAGTACTCACGAAACCATTCTAGGCCATATCGTATTAGGCAGACTAGTTTCTAGTATTTTAAAATAGCCACGGTCCGTACCACCAAAGTTACTAAAGTAAATTTTTTGGTGAAGCCGCCTTATTTAGCTCCGTGCGAATGCACTTCCGGAATTTGCAGATGCTGCACGGTATCACCCAGAAAATCGAACTCAATTAATACGGCTGGTTCCTCGCCTACTACCCAGCCATCGTGCCCCGGCTCAATAGATACTACTTGCGGCGCAATAAAGTCTTCGATAAAACCATCTTCATATTGAATCCGCAACTGGCCATGTGCTAAAAATCCGGCATGAGCATGCATGCATAGTTCGGTCCCAATAATAGGCTTCATATCCGTAGACCAACGGAAGCCCACCGGGTAAATTACTCGTTTCACCCGGGCCGCACCGGTTTGCATATAATCCAGTTGCACCCCTCCCACCAGGCGGTGTTCCGCACCCGGCATAGGGGCTAAAAGAGTATCGGTCGTATTCATATTGCTCTTTAACTTAAGGTTTACAGATAAAATTGAAATACTATTAGTGGGCTATAAATGAAGAAATTAATTGTACTTGCTTTTTGTACCGCCGCTAATACAGGCAACTTACCCACAACACTCAGGAAATATACTGGATTATACGTAATAAGCAATGCTGTTTTCTGTAATTTTCTGCCCAAATAATTACCTCTGGTTTACATTTTTACTCCGCCAGTAAGTAAAATTTTTCTTCCAAAAAGCATATTTTCCTTTAACCCTTTGACCATAAATATAAAATAGAAGGTATGTTCGACCTATTAATTTAGGCAAAAATTTGCTTCCCTTCTAAACAATAAGGTAATTACCTTGTCTTTAAAGCATTCTAGTAAATATACATAGTGCCTCAATTACGTTTTCAAACTTATTATTAAATAAACAATGAGCATAACCTTAAAACAAGCAGAAGCCGCCATTCAGGCTGCCCAACAAAAGGCCCAGGAACTGGGTGTTAAAATGAACATTGCCGTAGTAGATGCCGGAGCCAATTTAACTGCTTTCGCCCGCATGGACGGAGCTTGGCTTGGTTCTTTGGATATATCCATCCGGAAAGCAAAAACAGCGCGCTTTTTTGATATGAACACCGGCGAAATTGGCAAACTCTCCCAACCTGGCGGTCCGTTGTATAATATTGAACATTCTAACGGGGGATTAATTACTTTTCCGGGCGGTATTCCTATCCGGAATAGCGATGATCAAATAATTGGGGCTATTGGTGTTTCGGGAGATTCCGTAGAAAACGATCATACCGTAGCAGAAGCGGGTATTCAGGGAATCCAATAAAAAAGTAAATATCAAGAATAGAGATGCTTTCCGGAGCATTTCTATTCTTGATATTGATGAAAATAGTAAATTTTTCGCCGCTTGGATAGGTCTTTTGGTAGTACTACCTTGCTCGGCTTATACACTTTCTTTCTGGAGGGAAGCTTGGCCCAAAGTTATGCCTAACGATGCCGTAAGTCCATCCTCCAAAAGCGCCCATACCCAATCGGGGGCAGAAGTATTAGCGCTTAATTTGGTCCGCAGATAATAAAAACCATAAGAGGCGGCTAAAGCTCCAACGCCGCCCCATAAAGCTCCTACTTCCTTCGATTGACCATTATGCTGGCTCCAGGCCGATCCAACTAAAGCGCCCGATAAAAGCCTTACCAATAATACGGGAGCGGCAATTCTATTGGGAGCATTTGGCAATTTATCACCAATAATTTCTGTAGCAGCCAAAACCTTTAAAGTAGTAGCAACCCGTTCTGATTGCAGAAAGCCCAGAAATGAATTCGATAAACTTGCATCTGGTGATTTAGAAAGAAAATGACTGGTGAAAGCAAGAGCCGATAAGCTGCGCATACCAGCCATTGCTCCCCAGTCGAAAGCTTGCCAATTAACAGTATAAGATGTAGTTGCCATATATAATAAAGATTATAGATACTCATATACGGCAAACCTTAATATTCCAACACGTGAAATCTTAAACTTTTAAGAACTAACAACTTAAATTTAGTTGACCCTTCACTTACTATTTGCCTCTATCCGATAAAAAGTAATATCCTGATTATCCATATTTCTCTCGGCAACTAATTGCATACCTAGTCGCTCTCATTCTTTTTAGAAGCCAGATGCGGCGAGTTGCAGGTAGCACCAAATAAGTAAAATGTAATTGTGTAAAAGCATAATTTAGTACCGCCTGTTAAGCGGTCAGTTTCCAGAGTTATGTTCATTGTTATTTCTAAAATTTTATTTTACAACAAGCAACTTACTCGTACTTTTTGTTATTATTTTCTTTTTTAGAAGTTATACCAATAATCTTGTAACAAGTTATTAAGTAAACCGTTACATGCTCGGGCAACAAAGAAACGTGGGGCATGGAACAAAAACTACTAGTTGTATTTATCTTCTTATTTGGGGGACATTCTCTATGGGCGCAAACCCCAGATTCTTCTAAAACAGAACCACCTAAATTATTCCTCAACTGCCCCGGAAATTGTTTTCAGGATTTTGTTAAAACTGAACTTTCGTTGTTTGATATTGTACGCGATCAGGCTCAGGCTGATATTCAAGTACTAGTAATTGATGCCGATAATGCAGGTGGTGGAAAGCTGTATACCTTAACGTTTATTGGTCAGAATCATTTTCAGGAACTTCAGGATACGCTTACTTTTTCTACCAAAGCTTCCGACACCGAAGCTATTATTCAAAAGCAACTTATTCAAAAACTGAAACAAGGATTAATTCGCTATCTGGCCCGTACTGATTTAGCCGATGAGATTACTTTAGAATTTAAAAAAAGAACTCCGGAGGAAGCCATGGTAGCCCAGGACAAGTGGAACTACTGGGTATTTACGCCTAACATCAGCGGTACTTTTCAGGGCGAAAGCAATTCAAAATCAATGTCGCTGGATAATTCTTTTTCCGCTAAACGAATTACCAATAAAGCACGCGCCAGCCTGGATGGTTACTTTAATTACGATAATAAAAAATTTAAGGTAAATGAGAAGGACGTGGCCGTAGGTTACACCAGTTACGGATTAGATGCCCGCTACGTAAAAAGCTTTACCGAACATTGGTCCAGTGGGCTTATTTATTCGTTTTATCACTCCGTGTACGAAAATATCCGGACCTCGCAGCGCTTAGCTCCCGCCCTGGAGTATAACTTATTTCCTTATTCCGAGAATATCCGGCGGCAGTTCCGGTTAGCCTACCAGATTGGTTATAACCGGGTCTCTTTCCTGGAAGAAACTGTTTATAACCGTACCCGTCAACTTATTCCTTACCATAAATTTTCGGTAGTGGTAGATTATACCCAAACCTGGGGCAATGTAAATACCGTTTTAAATGCATCCACCTTTCTCAACGACTTTCAACGTAACCGCTTAAGCCTGGATAATCAACTTACTATTCGGGTGGCGGAAGGATTATCGGTAACCCTTTCAGGTTCGGTTTCGCTTATTAACGACCAAATTTCATTGGCAAAAGCTACCGGCGAAGAAGACGTTATACTTTTAGGCGGACGGCAATTGCCCACTAAGTTTTTTTACTATTCGCAAGTTGGCATTAGTTATACGTTTGGCTCCACAAACAATTCCGTTGTGAACGTCCGCTTAAATCAAATTGACTAATCCATTAATTTATAAGGATATGAATTAAATAAATTTAAGCCATTCGGTCCTTCAGGAGAAAACTATTTAGCTACATGGCATATAAGTTCCTCTTGAACGACAGTTATAGAAAATTCGGATTTGTTTTAAGTTGATTTTGTTTCATGCTACCTTTTTTAACCTTTGTTTAATTAGGTTAAGATTCTATAATACCAGAAAAATCATTTTCCCAACTTTTTTTACCTAAAACAATATCTTTCCCCGGTTGAAATATTTAGACGAGGTATTTTTTATAATACCTTTACAGCATTATTTGACCGGAAAGCTCTAGCATTATATTTAAAATTTGTGCTGTAAAGGCGATTTATCCTTTACGAAACAATTGCCATAACAGCTATGCTTTCCGTATAACCGAATATTTTGTGTTATGAAGAATACTCTTACCGAAGAAACATCTTTGCCTAAGCAAATTGCGCAGCAAACAGTTTTTCCGATTCTTTTTGCTATTAGCTTTTCGCATTTGCTCAACGACACTATGCAATCGCTGATTCCGGCAATATACCCTTTACTGAAGAATTCTTTTCGCTTAGATTTTACTCAGATCGGTTTAATTACGCTTACCAACCAGTTAACCGCTTCTATTCTGCAACCGTTTGTAGGACATTATACCGATAAAAAGCCCCAACCTTATGCATTGGTAATTGGTATGGGCTTTACTTTAATTGGTTTATTGTTGTTATCGCGGGTTACTAATTTCGGATTGATTTTGCTATCGGTTGGTTTAGTGGGGGTGGGCTCCTCTATTTTTCATCCGGAAGCCTCGCGTATGGCGCATTTAGCTTCGGGTGGCCGGCGGGGAATGGCGCAGTCACTGTTTCAATTGGGTGGTAACGCGGGCAGTTCGCTGGGCCCTATACTAGCAGCCTTAATTATTGTACCTTACGGACAGACTAATTTGGGTTGGTTTTCGCTGGCTGCTTTACTGGCTATGTTGGTATTAAGTTGGGTAGGTACCTGGCAAAAAAATCACACGGCAAAAATAAAAAAGAAAGTAGTAGCCGCTCCCATAGAAACGCGCCTGCCTATATCCCGGAACAAGGTTATCGCGTCGCTGGTGATTTTACTTATTCTTATTTTTTCGAAGCACGTGTACCTGGCCAGTATGACCAGTTATTTTACTTTTTACCTGATCGATAAATTTCACTTGTCGGTGCAAAGCTCTCAGATGTATTTGTTCGTATTTTTATTTTCGGTAGCGGCGGGCACTTTTATCGGTGGTCCTATTGGTGACCGATTCGGGCGGAAATACGTAATTTGGGGTTCCATTCTGGGGGTAGCGCCCTTTACGTTGCTGCTGCCTTACGCTAATTTATTCTGGACGGGAGTGTTAATTGTGTGTATCGGAGTAATACTTTCTTCTGCTTTTTCGGCTATTTTGGTGTATGCCCAGGAACTGGTACCAGGTAAAGTTGGCCTTATTGCCGGATTATTCTTCGGATTTGCTTTTGGTATTGCCGGTATTGGTTCCGCCATCCTCGGTAAAGTAGCCGACCAAACCAGCATTAATTTTGTTTTTAAAATATGCTCCTTTTTACCTTTAATTGGTTTATTAACTACTTTTTTACCAAACCTGGAAAAAAAGAAATCTTAACCTCTGGGATTTTAATCAGTTGTAGAAAATTTCAAGCTTATTAATAAAAATTCTATACTCACAATAAAAAGGCTGACTTGGATTAAAGTCAGCCTTTTTATTAAAATTTTTGATTCTTTTATTTTTGATTAAAAGCTTCTTTCGCTAATTGTTTATCGCCTAAATAAGCCCACCGAATGCCCTTGGTATATTTTTGAAAAGCAACATTCATTTCTTGGGTGGTAACGTTATTTATTTTACTTAACAAATCTTCGCTCAATTTCCAGTCGCCTAAAATTTCGGACTCTCCTAAACTTTTTACTAAAGACCGGGAGCTTTCCTGGGTATGATAATAACCTTGTTTTACACTTTTCTTTAATAAAGTCAGCAACTCAGCCGATACTTCGCTCTGGCGCATTTTAATGTACTCGCTGGCAATAGTTAGCAAAGTAGCTTTGGGATTAGTAGAACTGGCGTACAGGGTAGCATAAGGTAACTGGCCGATATTAAGGCTTGCTCCCGGATCGTAAGATAGATTTTGCTTAATTCTTACTTCCTGAAAAATCCGTCCGCTTAAAGCTTTTATGGTTAACAGATAAGCCGGAAAATCCGGGCTAGTCATGGCTGGTGCATTAATTAAACCACACATGTAATTAGTAGCTAATTCGCGCTGCTCCCAAACCAACCGTTGCTCCTGAAAAAGCGAGTTAGTATACACATAAGGCGTATAGGGCTTATTGGGTAAAGTGGAGAAAGATTCTTTAATTTTTTGTTCCAGGTCTTCGCGCGAAATTTTACCGGCCACTACCAAAAACATCCGGTTTTTATTTAGTAAATGTTGATAATAGTAATTTTTAACGCTATCAGCAGTAAATTTAGAGATAGTTTCTTCTTCGCCCAACGGGCTTTTCGCGTAAGGTGTACCGGCAAAACTTAATCCTATAGCTAGCTGCGCCAGCCGATCTTCGGGATCAGAGGTGTGGCTCCGGATAGCGGCCATTATCCGATCTCGTTGCATAGCAAAAGGTTTAGAATCAAAGGTAGGAGTTAAAATTGCCTGGCTCCATAAGTTCCAGCCTTCGTTAAAATTACCGGCCACGCAATCCAGGGTAATAGTACCATAATCGTAGCCCGAATGTCCCGAAATATCAATGCCGTGTTCATCGGCCATATCGCGAAAAGTTTCTTCTTTATATTTTTGGGTACCCCCAGTAGTAGCGGCACTCAAAGTTAAGTTCTCTAAGCCTGCCTGAGCTAAAGTAAAATTAGTAACTCCACCCCGGTAAAACATACTTACACTAATGGTTTCTTTTTGCGTACGTTTAAAAATTACTTTTAAGCCGTTTACCGTAAACGTTGTTGTTTCGGACTGGGCGGCAACGGTGAGGGAGAGTAAGCTGATAAAAAGCAATAAGTAAATATTTTTCATGCCCGGAGGGTATTAATTTTCTTTAAAAAATTCGGTTGGTTTAAGTTCCCGGCTCATAGCGCTGTTAATCAACAGGCCGGCACAATAAGGTTTATTTTTAATGTATTTCCGCACGTAAGCCTGCAAATCGGCTTTAGTTACTTTGTTCAGGTTTTCCTGGTAAGTAGTATAATAATTTACCGACGACGAAGCCCACCAGAACGATAAAGTATGCGCGTATTCTTCGGTTATTTCGTTTTGCTGAACCTGCTCAATGGCCAGCAAACGTTTGGCGCGTTCAATTTGCTTATCGGTAAAGTAATCCTCCGAGTCCCACAAGGCAATTTGCTTTTTCATTTCGGCCAGGCATTCCTGAATCCGGTCGGGATTGGGAGTCACATAAAAAGTAATCGGCCCCACGTACTTTTGGGTGTAATAATTTACGCCGGTACTTAAGGCCAAACCCGAAGCTTCCAGCGACTCAAACAACCGAGAGGCTTGTTGGTTAACAATAAAAGAAAAAACATCCGCGGCAAATGTACCGGCTACATCATTACGGGTATCGGGGCCATGCCACGAAAACATAATACTAGGCACCTGAGCTATATCCGATTCAACCACGAAATAATCTGTTTTAGTTAAAGGTTTAAACTCCGGCACAGGCCATTTCTGAAAAGGATCAAACTTAGAAGCAGACCAACTCCCAAATACTTTATTCGCTTCGGCAAATGCCTTTTCGTGGTTTATATCGCCGGCAATTACTAAAACAGAATTATTGGGGTAATAATATTTGTCTTTGATAACTTCCATCTTATCCGGAGTGGCGGTTAGAATTATGTTGTGGTCGCCGATAACGTGCTTGCGCGAATATAAGTCGCCCCATAAATGACGATCAACGGCATCTTTTAAAGCATAATACGGGTTAGATTCTTTTCGCTGAAATTCAGCATTTACAATTTCGTTTTCCTGCAGCATGTCCTGCTTTTTAAATTTAGGATAACGAATGGCCGAATTCATAAATTTAAGGCCGCCGACTAAATTTTCCTTGGGCAGCGAAAAGTAATAATTCACCAGTTCTTCGCGGGTAGTACCGTTAAAATCAATATCCAGCTCATTTACGCGGTTATGATAGGCTATTTGGTTAGGATAATCTTTGTTTGCTTTAAAAAACAAGTGCTCGTACAAGTGACTTAAGCCATTAAACTCAGGAGTTTCGGTAAATGAACCATTTTTGCAGGCAATTTCTATGGTTACCATGGGTACCGTGTGGTCTTCCACTACCAACATTTCCAAGCCATTAGGCAGCTTCTGGAAAAACATATTAGGCGGCAGTTTTAGTTGAGCCTGAACAGTCCCGATGAATAAACATAAAATAATACTAAGGGTAAAAGTTTTACGCATAAGCAAAATATATTAAACTATGAAAGTGAAGTAATATTTGTACATACGTTTCAAAAAGCGCTCCGAAAATCAAGATCACATATAGAATTTTTAATATTTTAATTACCGGATTCGAAAATTTAGTAAATCCGGATCATGCATGCGTTAGGAAGGTAATAATGAGGATGGAAGCAAGAGGATTTACTACCGTTTATAAATATCAGGAGTGAGCGATTAGCTCAAAGTCTGGTGAGCTAATCGCTAATATTATATATTGCTTCGAACAACAAGCTTTTCTAATGGCCGCTTTTGCTTCGGGTAGACTTTTAGATGATTAAAGAAGTAATTTGCTAAAAAAAGTATAGCAAAAATTATAGCATTATAGCGGTAGAGTTAACTAAGAATTGTTCTTCATGGATTTTACCAGGCTAAGTACACTCCTGCAATTTTACTGAGCCAACTATAACTCAGCACCTACTTTTAGTTCTTGCGGCTGCTTCCCTAAGGCTAGTTCGATGTGGCCTAAATGATGGCCTACGTGCCAGGTGGCCATGTGCAGTAATTGTTTTAAACTTAAATCTAGTTTCCGGGCAGCGTGGTAGTACGTTTTAGAAAGCGTTTGTTCATCTAATGTTTTTAGTAAATGAATATACCGTTGGTTTACGCCTTTAAAGATCAGCAAGGAACTATTAATAGGTAGCTGCGTAGAATCGGGCAAAGCGGCCCAATTATCCATCCGGATTAAGGTTATTTCGTAATTTTCTTCGGTAATAGCTTTTTTCAGGCGCAAAAAGTTAAGCAAATGAATATCTGCTACGTGGTGCACCAGTTGCTGCACCGACCAGGCACCTGGCCGATAGGTTTTTGTTAAATCTGCTTCGGAGGTGTTAGCCATTAATTCTTCGTAAAGTGCCGGAGCTTTTTCTAAATATTGCAGCAGAGCGGCATTTTCTTCGGGAGTATAATCTGGTTTAGGTTGAAAACGGCCAATGGGGTACTGCAAGTGTTCCATGTTATCAATTATTTTGGAAGAGCGATTTACTAAAATTTCAGAAAATTTAATACTGGTTTATGGGCTTTTATCCAAGTAAAATCGAGTTGAGAAACAAAGCTGGCAGAATAGTAGATGCTCTTTTTACTTGTAGTACTTTGGTAAAAACCATTGCTGATTTGCATTAAAAACCCGGCAAGTTCTTACAACTTGCCGGGTTTAAACTTGAAAAGCTTCTAAAATTAACTTTTAACTTGTAACCTACACCTTAATCTTTTTCCATTTTCCTTTTCGGAAAAGAACAACGCTGGCTAAGGTTATAGATGTTTCGGAAATGGGTATGGCAATAAACACGCCCGTTGGCCCTAATTCCATCGTCTTCGCCAGAAAATAGGCTAGCGGAATCTGAAACAACCAGAAGCCGAAAAGATTTACCCAGGTGGGTGTCCAGGTATCGCCGGCTCCGTTAAAAGCATTGATTAACACCATACCAATTCCGTAGAAAATATACCCCAGGCTCATAAATCGAATGGCCTGTACCGCTACTTCCTGAATTTGCGGATCGTTGGTAAAAAAAGAAACAAATAACCGGGCTCCGGCCAAACTAAGTACCGTAATAACCGCCATAAATATTACATTGTACTTAGCGGTTTTAATTACTGAATCTTCGGCTCTTTGTACTTGTTGGGCCCCTAAATTCTGGCCTACTAACGTAGAAGCAGCGTTGCTTAAGCCCCAGGCTGGCAGCATAAAAAACATCAGGAGCCGCAAGGCCGTTTGGTAACCCGCCGAACCATGGTCGCCGCCGGTAGTAGCCACTAATTGCGCCAGAAATATCCAGCTACACGAAGCAATTACAAATTGCAACACGGCCGGTGAAGCAATTTTAACTAATGATTTAATTTGCTCCCAATCCGGAATAAAGTGGCTGGCAAATACTTTTAAAATGCTTTTACCATTAGCCAGGTGGTAAATCTGGTACGCTACCCCTAAGCCACGGCCTATAGTAGTAGCCAAAGCTGCTCCGGTAAGTCCAAAAGCAGGTATTGGCCCGAAGCCATTAATAAAAACCGGGCAAAGAATAATATTAGCGGCATTCGCTACCCACAAGCTTTTCATGGCAATAGCAGCGTTGCCAGCCCCCCGGAAAATGCCATTAATCAGGAACAACAGCATAATAAAAATACTGCTTCCCATCATAATTTGCATAAAGGGTGTACCGCGTTGCGCTACTTCCGGCGAAGCTCCCATCCATAGTAAAATATTAGTGGCAAACACTAACCCTACAATACTGATGAAAGTATTTATGGCCAACGCTATTAAAATGGCTTGCATACCCGCCTTGGCCGCCGCTACCGGATCTTTTTCCCCGATGCGCCGGGCTACTACAGCCGTGGCCGCCATACTTATACCAATGGCCAGCGAGTAAATAACAGTTAAAACCGATTCGGTTAATCCAACGGTTTGAATAGCGTAACTACTATTGTGTAAATGCCCCACAAAATACAGATCTACCAAAGCAAATACCGACTCCAGGATCATTTCGAGTACCATGGGAATGGCGAGCAATATAACCGACCGACGAATACTACCAATAGTATAATCTATTTCGCCCCCGTATAAAGATTCTTTAAGTAAGGAATAGAAAGCAGACTGCTTTCTCTGGGTTTTGACAGTTTGCGACATGTTAAAAAGAAAAAATGATTGAATAAAATAAGGAGGCACAATGCTAAAGCATGGCCTTACAGATTAACTAAGAAAGGAATGGAGCCCTATAGAAAAGGGAGGGCTGCTAAAACAATCATCGTTCTTCGCATTTGACGCGCAAATATATGTTTTTTAAATACTTACGCGCAAGATAATTCTTTAAAATTTTTTATTGGATACATCTAATAGTAACAATAAGGGTATAAAAAATAGCCTTACGGCATCTTATTTACCGTAAAAATCCGGCGCTCGAACAATAGAACTATCCGCCACTTCAAACGTAAAAGCAGGAACTTTTAACTTTTAAATCAAATAATTTACCTACACATCAGGCAGATTCAAAAACTAATTTACAATATTCTAAGTGTCTAAAAAGAACCTGAAAAAGTAATTACCATGACGACCAAGGCAATTTTAAATGGACTAGCAGCAGGGTTAGTGGGGGTAGCAGCCATGACCCTGGCCGAAAAAATAGAGCAATTAATTACTAAACGGCCCAACTCTTACGTACCTGCACATACTTTAGAGCGATTACTCAATTTACCGCCTAAACCCGACGAAGAACGACTTGCCTTAAATTGGACCATGCACTGGGGTCAAGGTATACTCATGGGCATTGTACGGGGTATAATGGCCGAGTCAGGGGTACGAGGACCGGTAGGTTCGTTTTTGTTTATGAATGTACGTTTGCTTAACGATCAAACCTTAGAGAATGCTACCGGTGTTGGTGCCCTACCCTGGACCTGGCCAAAAGACGAACAAGTGATAGATTTAGTACATAAAGGAATTTATGCGTTTACCACCGGCGCGGTTGCCGATCTGCTCATTTCCGGTCCAGCCAGCGAACCGGTACTTCGCGAAGGTTGGACTGTTGGGGAAAAGCCATAATTATTCTTTTTTTTTATAATGAAAGCCCTTTAGGCAACAAAATACTATTCAGGGGCAAGTTCAAAGAGCTTGCCCTTGAATAGTATTCATGTTCCTTTACACATCCACGTTTATTTTAAAATCCAACTAAACTTACCCAGCCGCTTTTTCCATTGCGTTCTTTTACTTAAGCTTTCCAAATAAGCAGCATTAACCTTTGCTACCAAAATGTACTTCTATTAGGTTAGATTTGATTTAATTTGCTTGATTACTACCCACCTTATTAATTCAGTTTGCCTCCCACTACTGTAGAGTATTCTTTTTTAACCAACTAGAAATCAATCTGCCTCATCTGTAAACTTAAAAGTATGTAGCTGTTAGTATTTCTTCTTTATATACTTAAAATCAGTTAGTTTAAGTTGAGCCGCTGGCATTTACAATCCATCAAATTTCCACGGAAAACCTCAGTTTCTTGCAGCTTGGCAAAAAAAGGTTTACTTTGATTGCTTTATTTACGAATTACAAACAAAAAAGCATTATCAACATCAACATGGAAAAAACATTGGCTGCTTCGCGGTGGTATCGCTTAATTCCAATAGCTTTTATTACGTATAGTCTGGCTTACCTCGACCGGGCTAATTTTGGATTTGGCGCTGCCAGCGGCATGGCCGCTGATTTAAACATTACTCCTGCTACTTCTTCGTTGTTAGGTTCTTTGTTTTTTTTAGGCTACTTCTTTTTTCAAGTTCCGGGAGCACATTATGCGGCCCATAACAGCGCCAAAAAGTTAATTTTTTGGTCTTTAATCTTCTGGGGAGGTTTAGCTACAGCTACTGGTTTAGTTAGCGATGTCCGGCTCTTAATTGTGATTCGGTTTATGTTAGGGGTAGTGGAAAGCGCAGTAATGCCCGCCATGCTCATTTTATTAAGTAATTGGTTTACTAAAACTGAACGTTCCCGGGCCAACACTTTTTTAATTTTAGGAAATCCGGCTACTATTCTTTGGATGTCGATCTTATCTGGGTATTTAATAAATAGTGTTGGCTGGCGCTGGATGTTTATTATTGAAGGACTGCCGGCAGTAGTTTGGGCTTTCTTCTGGTGGCGATTAGTAGACGATAAACCTACTACCGCTAAATGGTTATCAGAACCGGAAAAACAAGCTTTAGCCGAACAATTACAAGCCGAACAGCAAGGTATTAAACCGGTTAAAAATTACGCCGAAGCTTTTAAATCCCGCACGGTTATTCTGCTAAGTCTACAATATGCCTTTTGGAGCATTGGCGTTTATGGCTTTGTGATGTGGCTACCTTCTATTATAAAAGCGGCTCCCAACATGGATATTGTTAAAACCGGTTGGCTTTCTTCGGTACCCTATGTGCTGGCTATTATTGGCATGTTCAGTGCTTCTTATTTTTCCGATAAAACCTTAAACCGCAAAGCATTTGTGTGGCCGTTTTTACTAATTGGAGCTTTAGCTTTTTATGGTTCTTACGCTATAGGGTCCGATAACTTTTGGTTATCGTTTATCTTATTGGTTTTAGCGGGTGGTGCCATGTATGCTCCTTATGGTCCGTTTTTCGCGATTATCCCCGAAATATTACCTCGGAATGTGGCGGGGGGAGCAATGGCTTTAATAAACAGTATGGGGGCATTGGGTTCGTTTGCAGGGGCCTATATTGTAGGTTACCTCAATAGTGCTACCAATGGTTTTGGAACCTCCTACCTTTTTATGGCTGGTTCGTTACTAGTGTCTGCTATAATAACTTTATACGCTGTAAAAGGCAAACCTACCCAAACACCTGTTCCTGTAAAGCAGGCAGTTTAAAATTTCAGTAAACAGATTAAGGAAAAGAGTACTGAGTAAGTTTATTATTTAGGTAATTGAGCAATAATCAGGTTTAATCCTGTTATTGCTCAATTGCTTCAATCCGGAAAACCACCTCTTTATATTGCTGGTAATTATCTAAAAAGCGTTTCATTTTTTCGGCAACCTCTTCCGGCGGCCTTAAAGTACCCGAACTTTTATACTTCTTAAACTTTTCAACTTCGCTGAACTGGCTTTCATCTACGTCCCGGATGTGGTCTTGCATGGCGGTATCTACCACGCCGGGGGCTAAGGAAAAAACCCGCACATTATTATTTAGCAGCAATTGTTCTTGTTGCACCGTTAACGAAAGCATATCCAAAGCCGCTTTAGAAGCACAATAAGCCGACCAGCCATCTACGGGCCGTTTACCCGCGCCCGAAGTAATATTTAATATAATTTTGGGGCATTTTTCAGAATGATAGGCACTTAGAAAGGTATTTATTAGAATAGCCGGTGCCATTACGTTTACATCAAACACGTAAGAAAAATTATGCGTGGCCTGACTACCCATATACGCCACCTCCCCTACTACGCCTGCATTATTAACCAGCACAATTTTTTCTGCATCTTTCAAAACTGGAAATACTTTGTGCAAGTTATTTTCTAAAGCTACAATATCTGATAAATTTAAAGGCTGATGGTGGTAACGCTGATGGGAAATAGAGCAATTACGCGATACTCCGTACACGTAGTTATGTTCCTCCTGCAACAAGGCTTCGGCTAAAGCTTTGCCAATGCCTTTACTCGTTCCCGTAATGATGTAGTAGTTCATAGTTTTCCTGATGATTGCTCGGATTATATACGCAAACATTCTTATTTCATGCAGATTTAACAAGCTACACGAAGTAATTAGTGGTTTAATAAATTAAAATATTCCGGAAGTAGTTTAAACAAACTTCAGAATATTTTTACGCACCTTATTATTAAATAACTATAATAGGCTTTAACAAAGCGTTACTATTTTTTCAGGGTAAGCACTTGTTGCTTTTGATTTAGGAACACCTGAATAATCAGTCCAAAAATTATTACTAAACCGCAGCCAATAGGGTTCCACCACAAATACGCTATTTTAGTGGTTATGGAAATTATTATAACGGCCGCTTGCGCTAATAAAGCTCCCCAAAAAGCAGCATTAGATTGAATATATTTCACGTAAAAAGCAACTATAAAAATTCCTAAAATTGGTCCGTAAAAGTAAGACCCTAAAAGATTAACAGCCTGAATTAAGTTTTCTAACTGAGAAGCCAGCGTCGCAAATAAAACCCCGGTAATCGCCCACCCAATTGTAAAAATTTTCGACATAAACACATAATGCCGGGAAGAAGCCTCGGGCCGGATGGTGCGTTTATAAAAATCAATAACGGTAGTGGAGCCTAAAGAATTAAGGCCAGCCGCTGTTGACGACATACCCGCACTAAAAATAACGGCAATTAATAATCCTATAAGTCCGTGGGGCAAGTAGGTAATAATAAAAGTAATGAAAACATAATCCGTATCGCGGGTTTCGCCTTTGGGGTCTACTTTCTGCAGCAAACTGCTTACTTGTTTGCGGAGGTCTTTTCCTTGCGTTTCGGTTGTTGTTAGCGCTTGTTGAACGGCATTTATCTGAGCTTCATCCTCTGTTTTTAGAGCTTCTACTAATTGGTTTACCTGTTGCTGCTTTTGCCGGAAATTACTGGAATACTCGGTTTCTAATTGCTTTAGAGCCGGAGCATGCTCCGAATCAATTAATTTATTTTTTTCTACCTGATTAAAGAATATGGGCGGTTGATGAAATTGATAAAATAGAAATACCAGCACTCCAATAAATAAAATCAGGAATTGCATGGGAATCTTTAATAAGCCATTAAACAATACACTTAATCGGCTTTGAGAAATAGATTCCCCGGATAAATAACGCCCTACCTGCGACTGGTCGGCCCCAAAATAAGACAAGGCCACAAACAAGCCGCCCAACATTCCCGACCAGAAATTATACCGGTCATCCCAATCAAAATTAAAATCAATCAGATTGAGTTTGCCCATTTTACCTGCCACCTGAATGGCCTGGCCAAAAGAAATATCGGCTGGTAACATATACATTACGGTAATACCCGCCATTACCATGCCGCATAACATAATGGCCATTTGTTGCTGGTGGGTAACACTTACCGCCCGGGTACCGCCCGAAACCGTATAAATAGTTACTAACAAGCCCATTACTAAAATAGTAATTTGTAAGCTCCAGCCCAGGATAGTAGACAAAATAATAGAAGGCGCGTAAATGGTTATACCCGTAGATAAGCCCCGTTGCACCAAAAACAGGAAAGCGGCTAATAAACGACATTTTAAATCAAAGCGGCTCTCCAGGTATTCGTAGGCCGTGTATACTTTTAACCGGTAATAATTCGGGATTATAGTAGCGGCAATAATGATCATGGCGAGCGGCAAGCCCAGATAAAACTGAATAAACCGCATGCCGTCTTCATAGGCTTGCCCTGGGGTAGATAAAAAGGTAATGGCGCTGGCCTGGGTAGCCATAATGGAAAGTCCCATCATCCACCAGCGTTCCTTATTATCTCCTTTCAGGTAACCTTCAATATTTTTATCGGCCAGCCGGGTTTTCCAAACTCCGTAAGAAACAATAAAAGCCAGGGTTCCAATGAGTACTACCCAATCTATAGTACTCATTTATAAGCTTGGGTTATAAGATAAAATACCAGTACCTGCACCGCTAAACTTACTATTACCAGCCAATACATTCTGTTCCAGGATTTAAAAAAAGGCGGTTTTCCAATGTTAGTTTCTTCGGGTGATGGCTCAAACATGTATTTTATATTTGGGAAATTTTTGAGTAGTTAATTATGTAAGTACAGTTTAAAAACAGTCTTTTAAGGATGATGTTGTTCAGGTAACGTCAGAAACCGGATGCTTATTTCTTTCCGAGGGCTAGTAAATTACTAAATATGCGGTAAGCCCCAGGTACGCCCGCCGGTAATTGCCGGAACCAGGCATAACCTGTATAAACATAATAGCCTTTTCCGTATTTAGCTACTAATAAACCCCCATTTTGTGCGGGTTCGCCTGGGTCTTGGGCTGCTAAAATGGCCTCGTAGTTTTTATCCCAGCTATCCGGAAAATAAAGGCCTCTTTCCTGCACCCAACCTTCAAAATCTTTCGGGGTGATTTTGTTGGGTGAATTTAAAACCGGATGTTCCGGATGTAGGAATTGTATCGGGGCTGTTTCATCGGTAATGCGGTCGCGCGATATGTTTAGCGGATAAGGTCCGAGTTGCTTGGTTACTAAACCATTATTGACGTTATATTGAACGACCAATGTACCCCCGTTTTTAACATAATCCATTAACTGCGCTTGCAAAAATCTTAGTTGATCGTGTGTATTGTACGCCCGTACTCCCACTACTACAGCATCAAACTTAGCTAAATCTTTTGCATTTATATCTTTGTCGTCGAGCATAGTTATCTGGTAGCCGATTTGTGCCAGACTGGCTGCTACTTCGTCGCCGGCCCCCATGAGGTAAGCTATTTGTTGCCCTTTTATTTTTAAGTCGAGCTTGGTTGCGCGGGCCGAGGCAATTGGCAGTAAAGTTTGTGTAGGAATATGCGGATAGTTAATCGTTATTAAACTTTGCTGGTAAACTTTACTATTTACAATAGCCGTTGCTTTTAATTCGCCGTCGCTTTGGTTTTTGCTGGGGTAAACGGTGAAGGTGTAGCTGGCTTCTTCTCCTTTTTGAGTTAATTGGAAAGGAATACGTTGAGGTTCTACACGCCAGCCCTCCGGAACCGTTAAGGTAGCATCGCCGGCTACATTAGCCTGCCCTGCTTTTACCCGCACCGTAATGGGCTTGGGTTGATCATCAGCAAAAACAAACACTTTTTCGCGCATGCTTACAAAAACCGGCGGAGTAATTTCAAATGGCCGGTAAACTTCGCCTGCCACGGGATCGGTTCGTTTATACACCACCGGAATGGTAAAAGAAAAAGGCTGCTTATTAATAAGCAAGTCACAAACTACGGAGGCGGCTGGTGCGTTTTCCGGACGACCAATTAAATTTCGATCTTCTACCGTAAACATGCCCGTTGTGCCAGGTTTTTGAAGCCAATAAGGTTGGGAATAAGGCGTATTTACCGGTACTATTAACTTTCTTTTAATAAGTAAGGACTGGTTGTTCGGCAAGGCCGCCTGCAAAGTAGAATCCTGATTAACGGGTAAAAAAGATATTTTCTGCCATTGTACCGGAATCTCGGAGCGGTTAATTCCTTCTATTGTTAACTGCATAGCAGTGCCGGGAGTACTCGTTGGTTCGGCCGCAACTGCTTCCAAATAAAGGCCCAGGCAAGCCTTAATAATAGTATCTAATTCGGTAAGTTTCAGATCGCGGTAATACGATCCGGGTAATGCTTGCAAGGCTAACCGCAGGGTTAACAAATCGGGTATGATCGCGGCCGGTTTCGCCGGATTAAAGCCTGTAGTTACTTTAGAGAGTAATTTACTTACTTTGTCGCTGTTTTTTACTCGTTTCCAAGAAGTATCTACTCCTTCAAATAAATCAGAAGTTGCTTTATCGCCGTTTAAATTTTCGAAATATTCTTTAGCTGTGCCCCGGGAACCACTACTACCAAAGCCCTGACTTTTGTGCATACTACGGCTTTCGGCGGCTAGTTCCCCGTAAGATTTTCCGAGTAGCGCATTATAGCCTCCTACATCCACAATTACTTTACCCGTTTCATCGAATTTTTGCCCTTGACCGAAAAAAAATGTAGACGTATTCCAGAGAATTCGTTTAGGTTGCCATACTTCTACTGTTTTTAATTGTTCCGGGAACCGGTTTTTATCGCCGGCTGCCGTAAAAGCTTCTACTGCCAAAATAGCCGAAGTAGTATGATGCCCGTGCGTGCCGCCGGGTTTAGGTGAAAAGCGGGTTATCAGCACATCAGGTTTAAATTTGCGGATGGTCCAAACCATATCTGCTAGTACCTGCTCTTTGTCCCAGATGCGCACGGTTTCCTGCCAATCTTTTGAAAAACCAAAATCGTTGGCCCGCGAAAAAAATTGCTTTCCACCGTCTATCCGGCGGGCCTGCAATAATTCCTGCGTGCGAATTACGCCTAATTGTTCTCGTATTTCCGGTCCAATTAAGTTTTGTCCGCCGTCGCCCCGGGTTAAAGACAAATAACCGGTATTTAGTAACTTTTCGTTGGAGAGCCAGCCAATCAACCGGGTATTCTCATCATCGGGATGGGCCGCTACGTAAAGAGCGGTTCCGAGTACATTTAATTTGCTAATAGCCCGTTGAATATCGGAGCCAGTATATTGCGCAGGAGCCTGCGCTTGCGCGAGAATTGTAAGTAAATAAAAAAGAAAACCAGTACCAATGTAACGTAACGAAAAACGATTTAGCATATAATAAGTTGAGATAGAGATATCCGGGTTTGTAAAAATGCCAAATTTACAAGATTCTTACACTCTCCTAGAATACCTGTTAAAATGAGTCGTTAACGACTACTGTAAAACTACCTAAATAAATGAAAAAAGTAGAAGCTCCACAGATTAAAAAAGCCTGGAGAATTTCCAGGCTTTTGCTAAAGTAAATTTTTTATCATGTTATTTTGATTTAGTTTCTTTTAATGGATCGTAGCCCCAGCTCATAAGAGTATAGCGCCAAATAGAGTTAGTAATATCACCTTCCGGACGTTCTTCTATTTTATTAGGAAGATAAGCAATAACCCGCTCCATGTGGTCGAAATTACTTTTAGTTAGCTCAAATCTTTTTTTACGTAAAATCTTTATGGTGCGATCGCCGGCTTTACGGGCCGGAATATCCGTTTCCATTGGCTCCTCGTCAACTAATTTTGACTCTTTGGAATAAAGCCATTTCCCCAGTTCACCAGATCCCATGTTTATCAACTCACGAAACTCCGTGTAAATCTGATCTTTTGTTTTAACAACCGTTTTAGAAAGTTTTAGTAGATGTAACATATTGCGTTGATTAATTTACCTAAATGAAATTTATAAAAAAGAAAATTACCAGGATATAAAGCAAATTCTAATTTTCACTTAATAGTTCAATTTTACAAATAAAATTTTAGTTTGTATTTATGGCAACGTTAATTAATATGCTTATTTTTAAGTATTCTAGGGAAAATACTACTCTATCTATTATCTATAATATATTCAATTTTTTTATAAATCTTTTTCTAGCATTTTTACGAGTTCCATTGCTATCAGGTTTATATTAAGAAATAGGACTGATATTGCTACTACATTGTTCCTATTCACCTAAAATGAAGTTACTTGGGATATTAGGGTAGAGAGTTAAAGTTGAGCTGAACTTTATGTAGATATTTGGAGCAGATAATAAGAAAAATCAACTGAGTTATTTAACGGATAGCAGTTGTAATCAGGCAGAAAATTTACTTAAAACAATTAATTATCAACTACATTCCGCAATAAAATCAAACCATTTTCTTTACACCTGTTCCCAGAATTTTTCCAGTGCTGGTGGCTATAATTCTGCGGATAAGCCAACCGCTACCTAAACATCTAGTAAGAAGTTTGCTTTTGCAGTTTCTGTTAGAACATAAAACTTAAAAGCACAAAATTTATAATTATTCGTACTACTTTCTACCCTTAAAATGAATTAATAACCTTGTCATTTACCAGCTAGCTATACGTGAGTACTTCCCAACCGAACATCCGTTATTTGCGCAACGAGCACCTGAAAACCATTAAGCCTAATTATCCGGGCAATAAAGTTATAAACGGCCAATTTGCTAATGGCGACGAATTGTATACACCTTCGCTTCAAACTGTACTGAAATGGCAACTTTCCCGTAATCCGCAAAAAGAAGAAAAAGAGAAAGACACTTTTGTTCCACCGGTTATTCCGGATGCTCAACTATTTACTTCTAACCACGATTTGTTGGTGTGGCTAGGTCATGCTTCCTTTCTCCTGCAATTAAACGGGATTTCGTTTCTCATAGATCCGGTTTTAGTAGATTCGCCTTTTCTCCGGCGAAGACATCCCTTACCTTGTTCTTTGGGAGACATCCGGCATATTGATTACTTGGTTCTCTCGCATGGGCACCGCGACCATCTGGACGAGAAATCTATTAAATTATTGGCAAAAAATAACCCGCAGGTAAAAGCTCTTATTCCGTTGGCCATGGGACCGTTGCTGCACCAAATGGCACCCGGAATTACGTACCAGGAAGCCGGTTGGTACCAGCAATACGCCCTGCCAGAAAATTTAGGGGTAGCGGTTTACTATTTACCCGCCGCTCACTGGCATCGTAGGGGCTTAACCGACATGAACAAAATTTTATGGGGAAGTTTTTTATTTAAAACTAATTCTAATCTTATTTATTTTGGCGGCGACAGCGCTTACGAAAAACACTTTTCTGACATTAAGGATTTTTTTGGTCCTCCGGATATGGCCATTTTACCGATTGGGGCTTATAAACCACCTTATATGATGCAGCTTAGCCACATGAATCCGCCGGAAGCCGTGCAAGCTTGTAACGATTTAGGAGCCAAAACTTTTATTCCCATGCATTACGGCACTTTCGACCTTTCCGACGAGCCTGCCGGCGAACCTATCCGGTGGATGCAGGAACTAGCCGCCGCCGGTAAATTAAACGGTAAACTTAAAATTCCGGCCGTTGGCGAGCGGGTGCTTTTGTAGTTGCAGGTTGAAAGGTTTTAAAGTTGAAGGTTAAACGATGATTAATCAATCTATTGTTCTCTGCCGCGAGCGTCCTCGCTCGTGGCTAATTATTTGGTAGGCAGTTGGGCGCGCAAACTGATAGGGCTTGGCTACGAGAATGTGAGTAATTCTATCATCGGCCAGAGGCCGGACGATAAACAACACGAGCGAGGACGCTCGCGTTAGACACATTTATTTTAACTTTCTAACCATTCGACTTTACAACATTTCAACTTTAAAATCTTCCAACCAAAATAACTTTTCAACCTTTTAACTTTCCAACCATAAAACCAAAAAACTTGTAACTTGCAGCCAGTAACCTTCTGATATTATATGTCGCCTATCATTATTATCTGCATTATTGCGGCTTATTTTTGCGTATTAATTCTGATCTCCTTCCTTACCAGTAGCAAGTCTGATAACACCGATTCGTTTTTCCTGGCCAACCGGAAGTCGCCTTGGTTTGTGGTAGCTTTTGGTATGATTGGCACCTCGTTGTCTGGGGTTACCTTTATATCTATTCCGGGTATGGTAAATAAGGCCGAGTTTTCGTACCTGCAATTTGTGTTTGGGTATTTATTAGGCTATCTGGTTATTGCTACCATTTTAATGCCGTTGTACTACCGCTTAAATTTAATTTCTATTTATGCATACCTGGAGCAGCGCTTTGGTTATTGGTCGTATAAAACCGGTGCGTTTTTCTTTTTGCTGGCGCGTACCATTGGGGCGGCTTTGCGCTTGTACGTAGTGGCAGGAGTGTTGCAATTAGCCGTTTTCGATGCGTTAGGAGTTCCTTTTTACATTTCGGTGTTTATTACCATTGCGCTTATTTGGGTGTATACTTTTAGAGGCGGGATGAAAACCATTATCTGGACCGATACTTTTCAAACGCTAGCCATGCTCATCTGCGTGGGAGCCAGTATAGCCTTGATTTCGGATGAACTGAATTTATCGTTTCAGGGATTAGTAAAAACCGTAGAAGAAAGCAGCTTTTCCAAAGTATTTTTCTGGGATGTAAAAGACAGCCGTTACTTCTTGAAACAATTTTTCTCCGGCGCTTTTATTACCATTGTTATGACTGGTCTGGACCAGGACATGATGCAGAAAAATCTGAGCTGTAAAAACCTCGGCGAAGCTCAGAAAAACATGTTTACTTTTAGTATTATCCTGGTTTTAGTAAATATTTTGTTTTTATCCTTGGGAGCTTTGCTGTATATTTTTGCTCAAGCCAAAGGCATTACCTTACCCACCAAAGGCGACGATGTTTTTCCGTTTTTAGCGCTTAACTACTTTCCGGCATTTGCGGCTATAGCATTTATTCTGGGTATTGTAGCCATAACTTACGCCAGCGCCGATTCGGCTCTTACGGCGCTTACCACTTCGTTTTGCGTCGATTTTCTGGAATTTAAAAACCGGCCCGAAACCGAGCGGCAGAAGCTCAAATTCTACGTGCACATTGGTTTTTCGCTGTTGCTAATGCTGGTTATTGTCATTTTTAAAATAATTAACGACGAAAGTGTAGTAACTGCGGTATTTAAAATTGCCGGTTACACCTACGGACCTTTGTTGGGTTTATATGCTTTTGGTTTGTTTATCCGACGGAACTTACAGGATAAATTAGTTCCGGTAGTTTGCTTTTTAGCGCCTATTCTTACTTACATCATCAACATAAATTCTAAAGAATGGTTTTGGGGCTACGAGTTCGGTTTCGAAATACTAATACTAAATGGCTTTATTACTATTCTAGGCTTACTCAGTATTTCCCGTCCTGCAACGGAGGTGCTGGAGCCAGCAACTGGCGAAATGGTAAACACTTAAAAAGTAAAAACTAATTAACTAATAATTGGAATTCCGACGGTTAAAACCAGCTATCTGGTTTAGATTACCTACCTTTGCAAACGATTTATACTTACTTTGTGTTTATCAGAAAACACTACTACCAGCATAACATTATTTAATGGCGAAACGCGGATTCGGGGGAAGAAATACTAGTGCAGACGACTTAGCCTCCGGCAAAAAACCACTAACCAAAGAAAACTTTCAGAAAGGCCTTCGAATTTTTCGATACACCCTTCCTTACAAAGTTAAATTTATTATTGGGCTTATATTTCTGGCCTTATCGAGTTCTACCTTTATGGTATTCCCGGCGCTCACGGGCCAACTCGTAGATTCGGCAACAGGAGCCGCTACGGGTACAGGTATTGCTTTCCTGAAAAACATTAACCTGATTGCTCTGGGTTTATTCGGCGTAATTTTATTGCAGGGAATATTTTCCTTCTTTCGGATTTACTTTTTTGCCCAGGTAAGCGAATACGCCGTAGCCGACATTCGGCGGTCGTTATATGCTAAATTTGTGGTGTTACCTATTCCGTTTTTCGAGCAGAAACGAGTTGGCGAAATTACCAGTCGTATTACCTCCGATGTATCGCAACTGCAGGATACATTTTCTATTACGCTGGCCGAGCTGTTCCGGCAATTGGTTACTTTAATTGTAGGAGTAGTCATTATTATGGTTACATCGGTAAAATTGTCCTTATTTATGCTGGGCACTTTTCCGGTATTAGTATTACTGGCTTTTGTGTTTGGAAAAAGGATTAAAAAGCTAGCAAAAGCTACCCAGGAAGAAATTGGTAAAACCAACGTAATTGTTGAAGAAACGCTGCAAGCCATTAATGTGGTAAAAGCTTTTACGAACGAGCTTTTTGAAATTGGGCGTTATAACCGTACCTTATCTAATGCTGTAAAGAATGCTTTAAAAGCTTCTTACTTCCGGGGTGCTTTTGTTTCGTTTATTATTGTGGGCCTTTTTGGCGGTATTATTCTGGTTTTGTGGTTTGGTGCCTCACTCGTAGAAAGCGGAGAATTAACTATTGGGCAGTTAGTACAATTTATTATTTATACCACTTTTATTGGCGCTTCGGTAGGTGGTTTGGGCGATATGTACGGTAGAGTGCAAACTTCTCTGGGCGCAGCCGACCGGGTATTAGAAATATTAGACGAACCAGAAGAACCTACTAATTTAACTAACCAGATAGGGACTGCTTTAAAGGTGAGCGGAAACATTGAATACGATCAGGTTGCCTTCTCCTATCCTACCCGGCCCGATATTGCGGTGCTTAAAGATATTTCCTTTCAAATTCAGTCCGGCGAAAAAGTGGCTTTAGTGGGACCTAGTGGAGCCGGAAAATCAACCATTGTAGCTTTGCTCATGAAGTTTTACAACCTGAAAGGTGGTCAGATTTGTATTGATGGACAGGATATAAATCATATTAATTTAACCGAGTTACGCCGCAACATAGGTATTGTGCCGCAGGAGGTATTATTATTTGGCGGTACCATCCGCGAAAATATTGCCTATGGCAAGCCCGATGCTACCGAAGAAGAAATTTTACAAGCAGCTAAAAAAGCAAATGCCTATCAGTTTATACAATCGTTCCCTGAAAAACTAGAAACTGTAGTAGGCGAACGCGGTATTAAATTGTCGGGAGGTCAACGGCAACGTGTTGCTATTGCCCGGGCTATTTTAAAGAACCCTGCCATTCTTATTCTCGACGAAGCGACTAGTTCCTTAGATTCCGAGTCGGAAAAATTGGTACAGCAAGCCATGGACGAATTGATGAAAGGCCGCACCAGCATTATTATTGCGCACCGCTTATCAACCATCCGGAAAGCCGATAAAATTTTAGTAATTGAAAACGGTCAGATTGCCGAGCAAGGTACCCACGAAGAACTGTCGTTGAACGAAGCCGGCTTATACGCCAATTTGCTTCGGCTTCAGTTTGAATTAAGTTAATTATTCATCTAATTATTTAGTAATTTATTCCCCGATGTTTCTTTTCGATTTAGCAAAGAGGCAGCGGGGTATTTAATTTTAGTCATCTTTAATTTAGGTAACCACCCTTTTTAAAATTACTTCGGTTGAATGGTAGGTTTTTCTTATTTTTACGGATAGCATTTATTTACCAAACCAATAAACTGTTTATATGAAAAAATTTATTACAGGTAGTGCAGCTGTTATTTTAGCTTTTTTCCTTTCTACCGGTGTTACCTTTGCTCAATTAGAAACTCCTCAAGCTAGTCCGCTAGCCACCGTTACTCAAAAAGTTGGCCTTACTACTATTTCAGTGGAATATTCCCGTCCCAGTGCCAGAGGACGTAAGGTTTTTGGCGGTATTCGGCCATTTGGGCAGGCTTGGCGGACGGGTGCCAACGGAACTACTAAAATTACTTTTAAAGACGATGTAACGGTACAAGGCAACAAAGTACCGGCCGGTGAATACGCTCTTTATACCATTCCGAATGAAAATGAATGGACAATAGTAATAAACAAAAATTTAACTCTGGGCGGCAATACCGAAGGGTATAAAACCACTGAAGATGTGACTCGTTTTACTGTAAAGCCTATAAGACTGACCAATAGAACCGAAACATTTACTATTAATTTCTCTGACTTAACCCCGGCAACCGCTAACGTGGAATTACTGTGGGAAAATACCTCGGTTAAATTTAAAGTAGTAACCGAAGTAGAAAGCAAAGTAATGAAGCAAATTCAGGATCAGGTAATTAATGGTCAAAACGTGAGCGCTGATATGTACGCTGCCGCCGCCAGCTATTACTACGAAAACAACAAGGATAATAATTTGGCCTTACAATGGATGAAAAAAGCCAACGAAAAAGATCCAAAATTCTGGAACATGCACACGCAAGCTAAAATCCAGGCCCGGGCCAAAGATTTTAAAGGTGCTACTGCCTCTGCCCAAAAATCCATAGAATTAGCTAAAGCCGCCAAAAACGACGATTACGTACGGATGAACGAGCAAGTTATTGCCGAGTGGGCAAAAGCAAAGTAACTTGGAGTGTATCCACTTCAAATAGTAAATTGATAAAAGAATTTAATTATTGCATTAAAGAAAAAGCCGCTGAATACATCAGCGGCTTTTTTTTAGTCTTTTAATAAAATTAAATTATACCCATTAGTAAGAAGTAGTTGCTCTAATAGACTTTGATATTGTTCTTTGGAGTCTTTGCAAGGCTCCAAAGAAAACCCTTAGTACCAAACAAAATCTATGGTACTTTTTGATACGATTTTATATTATAAAATATACTGGCTTAGATCACGGTTTTTAACCATGTTGGTCAAGCGCTCATCTACCATTTCGGGGGTAATCAGAATGTGCGCATTCGCCCCGATTTTATCGGGCACATCAAATAATATTTCGTTGAGTAGTTGACTCACTACCGTTTGCAGCCGACGTGCGCCAATATTTTCTACCTCGGCATTTACTTCAAAAGCAATTTCGGCAATTTTGTGCAAGGCATCGTCGGAAAAAGTAAGTTCTACGTCTTCGGCTTGCAACAACGCTTCGTACTGCTTGGTTAAAGCATTTTTAGGAAATTTAAGAATCCGGTAAAAGTCTTCTTTGGTTAAACTTTGCAATTCTACCCGAATTGGAAAACGGCCCTGTAATTCCGGAATTAAATCGGATGGTTTGGCAACGTGAAAAGCACCGGCAGCCACAAACAAAATATGATCAGTTTTAATTACGCCGTACTTGGTATTTACGGTACTACCTTCTACAATAGGCAATAAATCGCGTTGCACTCCTTCGCGGCTTACATCCGGTCCACCGCCGCCTTTGTTACTGGCCGAAGCAATTTTATCTATTTCATCAATAAAAATTACCCCCGCATTTTCCGCTTTCCGAATGGCTTCTTCTTTTACTTCGTCCATGTCGATCAGCTTCACGGCTTCTTCTTCCAGTAATATTTTACGGGCTTCGGCAATCGTTACTTTCCGTTTGCGGGTTTTCTTGGGCATCATGCCGCTAATCATTTCCTGAATATTCATCATGGAAGCTTCGTCGATGCCGGGACCTAATACCCCTACTCCAGTAGAACTGTTTTGCTGCACTTTAATTTCAATTTTCCGCTCATCGAGTTCCCCATTGCGGATTTTAACCCTAAACTTCTCGCGGGTACGTTCATTTAGCTCCTGGTCGTTATCCGGCATTGTACCTTCATTAGCGGACGTAGCAAAGCCCGCGTAAGGTTTAGTTGGGGTTGGTGTAGTGGTAATAGGCGGAATTAACGCATCCAGAATGATATCTTCTACTACCTGGGCAGCCTGCACTTTTACTTCTTCTTTGCGGCGCATTTTCACCATATTCACCGATTGTTCTACCAAATCACGAACCATACTTTCCACATCGCGGCCTACGTAACCTACTTCGGTAAATTTAGAGGCTTCTACTTTGGTAAAAGGAGCATCGGCAATACTGGCCAGCCGACGGGCAATTTCAGTTTTACCTACTCCGGTAGCGCCAATCATTAATATATTATTGGGTACAATTTCGTTTTGCATGTCTGGGTCAGCGTGCATGCGGCGCCAGCGATTGCGTAAAGCAATAGCAACATTCCGCTTGGCATCATGTTGCCCGATAATGTATTTATCTAGTTCGGTTACAATTTGAACCGGCGTTAAATAATGGGAGGTATCTAGCATATTAAGATCAATATGGATTGCCTATAAGGGCAAAAATTTGAATTTTATCAGATTATAAACAATAGTAAAAAGAATTTCATACGATTAAAAGAAAAATAAGCCCGATTATACCCGCGACTTTTTTCTAAAAACCTGGGAAACCTGCGTAACAACCGTTAATGTATTGCTTGCTCCTGCTACGTGGTAATAAGCCCGGGTAAAAGCTAACTCAAACGCTTTTATTCGTATAGCGGTACCTAAAGAAAAGCCTGCTCCGCCGGCTTTTGTTTCCAGGCGCAACTCCCGGTTACGCAAATGGTTATATCCCAACATAACGCTAAAGTTCTTACTTAGTATAAATTGCCCGCCAACAACAAAATGACGGGCCAGTTTATCGCCAAATGTTTTCTGCTGGGAGCCGGAATTAAAACTTCCGGTTTGGGTAGTATCCTGGTAGCTGATATCAAATTGCTGCAAGTGGTGGGCTGTAATGGAAAACTGCAAGGGCATGTGTTCGGGCTTGTAGGTCATACCAATTTGCGCATCGAAGGGCATGCTTTCCCGCGGGCCGCCAGCAAAGGTTTTTATTTGGTAACCAATATTTTTGAGCACCAAACCTACGTAAAAATCTTTATCCGAATGTTTATACACGCCCCCTAGGTCTATTAAAGCCGCCGAAGACTTGTACTCGGCAATGCCCGATAAAGCAAATTTTAGGGTAGCGCCTAAAGTAAATGGCTTTATAACCGAAGCATGGGTTACACTTACTACGTAATCGTGCACCGAAAACGTACCAGTTGCCTGACCAGTTGGGTCGGTTTGCGTAAAATCACCGTAACTTAAATACTGCACTCCTGCTCCCCACTGGCCATACTTCGTATGGTCTATAGCATAAAACACCGAGCTTAAAGAAATATCAGCCAGGTAATCGGAGTAACTTAAGGCCAAGTGCTTTTGCATTCCTGATTGCAAAAGTGCCGGGTTTGCCTGCATCATAGTGGCATCTGAACTCGGCGATGAAAGGTTTACCCCACCCAGAGCCGCTAACCGGGCACCCGCTTGCAAATCTAAAAAATCAAAAGTATGCCGGCCACCAATCTGCGCCTCGGCTCTAAATGCATTTATCAGAAAAAAAAATATTAAAATGGCCTTTACTTTTATTAATTGCATGCACTCCAGATTTCGGCCATTTCTCCTTTTTTAAGCAACAACCGAAATAGGTGACACTGTTTCTGAAACATCGAGCTGAAGCGGTTTTTCTACTTTCTCGTTCAGCAAAGCAATTTTAAGCACTTCCGAGGCTTTATCTACAAAATGAATTTGTAAATCCTTAATGTAGTCGGCCGGAATTTCGTTAATATCTTTCCGGTTTTTCTGGCATAGAATCACATCTTTAATGCCTGCCCGTTTAGCTGCCAGTATTTTTTCTTTAATACCACCAACCGGTAAAACTTTACCCCGCAAAGTAATTTCGCCGGTCATGGCCAGGTGCGAACGTATTTTGCGTTGCGTAAATACCGAAGCAATAGAAGTAAATATAGCAATACCCGCCGATGGACCATCTTTTGGCACGGCGCCTTCCGGAAAGTGAATATGTAAATCGTACTGATCGAAAATCCGGTAGTCAATATCCAGATCGGAGGCATGCGCTTTTAAGTAAGAAAGAGCCGTAATAGCCGATTCTTTCATTACATCGCCCAGTTGACCGGATAAAGTTAATTTTCCTTTGCCCCTACTCAGGATAGATTCAATAAATAAAATATCGCCGCCCACCGAGGTCCAGGCCAAGCCGGTAACTACCCCAGCCGTGTCGTTATCTTGGTACATTTCCTTATCAAAAATTTCTGGTCCCAGAATCTTTACCACATCGGCGGGATCAATTACTTTTTTAAATTCTTCTTCCAGGGCTTTAGCTTTGGCAATGTTGCGGGTAACCGCACCAATCTTTCTTTCTAAGCTTCGAACACCTGATTCCCGGGTATAATCCTCAATAATTTTTTGAATGGCCGCCGTTGAAAAAGTTACATCTTTGGGCTCCAGGCCGTGTTCGGCTTTTTGCTTCGGAACCAAATGTTTTTTAGCAATTTCTATTTTTTCCTCGATGGTATATCCGGTAATATCAATAATTTCCATACGGTCGCGCAATGCCGGTTGAATGGTATCCAGCGCATTAGCCGTGGCAATGAATAATACTTTAGAAAGATCGTACTCTACTTCCAGGTAATTATCCACGAACGTACTGTTCTGTTCCGGATCGAGTACTTCGAGTAAAGCCGATGAAGGATCGCCGCGGAAATCAGAACTAATTTTATCAATTTCGTCGAGAACAATTACCGGGTTAGCCGACCCTATTTTCTTTATCTGGCTCACAATTTTACCTGGCATGGCGCCCACGTATGTTTTCCGATGGCCCCGGATTTCGGCTTCGTCGCGCACGCCACCCAATGACATCCTGACATATTTACGACCTAGCGATTTAGCTATGGAACGCCCCAGCGAAGTTTTCCCAACTCCCGGAGGACCATACAAGCATAAAATAGGCGCTTTCATGTCGTTCTTGAGTTTTAGAACGGCTAAATACTCAATAATGCGTTCTTTTACTTTCTCCAGACCGTAATGATCAGCGTCCAGAATTTTTTTAGTACGCTTTAAATTAAAATTATCTTTCGTGTATTCGCCCCAGGGCAGATCCAGCAGAAATTCCACGTAATTAACCGAAACCGGATATTCAGCAGCAGCTGGGTTTAGCCGCGCTAATTTTTCTACTTCTTTCTGAAAATGTTTGGCAACTGCTTCCGGCCATTTTTTCTTTTTAGCGGCTTCCCGGAAACGTTCAATTTCCTGATCCGGACCATCAAACCCGAGTTCGTCTTGCAGTACTTTTATTTGCTGGCGCAGAAAATAATCGCGTTGCTGCTGGTCAATATCGGTGTGTACCTTTGTATGAATTTCGTGCTTAATTTCCAGTAGTTGTATCTCGCGTAGCATGAGTTGCAGCAAGGTAGTGCCGCGCTCTACCCCATCGTTAATTTCGAGCAACGATTGTTTTTGCTGCACTTCTACGTTTATGTTCGACGACAGGAAATGCGTTAAAAAACTGGGAGAATCAATATTATCTAAAGCTACCTGCGCCTCCTGCGGAATTTCTGGATTGAGTTTCAGCATTTTAGCGGCGGCATCTTTTAACGATTGCACCAAAGCTTTTACTTCTTTGCTGGGCTTAGCCGGAAAAGATTCGGGACAGTAACTTACTTTAGCCGTTAAAAAAGGCAATTCCTGAATTACCTCCTGGATTTGAAAACGTGTTTGTCCTTGAATAATAATGGTAGTGTTACCATCGGGCAACACCAGCATTTTTAAGATTTTAGCCATGGTACCTACGGTATATAAATCATCGCGCGTAGGATCATCGCTGTTGGTATTCTTTTGAGCTATCACGCCCACAATTTTGTTACTCCGGTAGGCTTTCCGCACCAGCCGGATTGATTTTTTACGGGTGACTGTAATGGGCAATACCACTCCCGGAAATAAAACGGTATTACGCACAGGTAATATGGGTAATACTTCAGGCACTTTTTTATTGTTAAATTCACCGTTTTCAGGTTCAGTGGTAATAATGGAAATCATTTCTTCATTATCATCGCTCATTAAATCGGTGAGAAACAATTGCTGAAGAATAGTAGCGGAGTTATAGTTCATAGCGTACAGGGCCGCGCCAAATTGACAGCGGCTGGCGAAGTAATTCGTTATTTTTAATCAATATAAGTATTTGTCAACTCCTATGCCAATACAAGCGCTGCCATTTTTCAAAACTTCAGATAAAAAGTATTTTCAATTGGCCTTTTCTGTATTTAGTTAATTTAAAACCAAGATTAACCGGTATATTTTATTTAAACGAAAAAAATTTTAAATAAGGAGAAGTAAAATTAAATTTAAATATAGTCAGTACGGGTACTCTTACTATTGGTAAAAATGTTAATCAGATAAATTAAATTGTATTATTTAGAAAGTGTAAAGAAGCCTTTTCTTGGAATAAGTGCCTGATTTATTGTAGTTCTTGCAGTTTTGAAATATTTTAAGGTATATTTGAATTGTCGAATATCCTCTCGGATAATGCTGATTTGGTTGTATGCGTCGTTTTCTTTTAGTTAGCTTATTTTTAGCCTTACTTTTTAACACTCTGGAACCACTAAAAGCGCAGACTAAACTTTCGCTTAAAAGAAAAGTAGTAAACGACAGTATTCAGCATCAAGGGCAGCCAAAAGCCGAAGTAGCTATTGATTTCCCGAATATCAATAAAATTCCGTACTACCAAGACCGGGGTAAACTTAGAGAAATAAACCGGTTGGAACGTCGGCGCGACTACAATAAAGCCTTGCCTCTACTGCAGGAATACGTAAATAATTTCGGAATTGAGAATTTTTACCGGAATACACCCATGCTTTGGCGTCTGGCTCAATTATATGAGCGTAAAAACGATATGGCGCACGCGAAAGGTTATTACCGCCTTGCTATAAAACACCATCGCTCTGATATTGAAAAAGTTAAGCTATACTACGACTCCCTGGAAGCAAAAACGAAATCGTTTTACGTACCATTAAATTATTATTACGAACTCGTAGAATACCGGAAAGCTGTTAATACTTTTCAACCCCCCAAAGGAGTATACACTAACATGGGGCCGGATATTAACTCTAAGTACGAAGACTACGGCCCTACTATAAACGCCAATACCGAACGTTTAATTTTTACTTCGCGTCGCAACCGCGGGCCTTCCATTAACTCGGGATACAACGAAGATTTATTTTACGCCGAAAATAATAATGGCACCTGGAACCAGGCTAAGTCGTTTGGGAAACCCATTAATAGCGTATACAACGAGGGCTCTGCTTGCCTCAGCAAAGATGGCCAAACTTTGTATTTTGCCCGTTGCGACTGCCCCGACTCTTTTGGCAACTGTGATTTATACACGGCTAAAAAAATGAAAAACGGTACCTGGGGCAACATTAAAAACTTGGGTTTACAGGTAAATAGTCCTTCCTGGGATTCGCAACCTGCCCTTTCGCAGAACGAAGATACCTTGTACTTTGCCTCCGACCGTTTGGGTGGTTTTGGCACTTCTGATATTTACTTTACTTTTAAACAAAAAAATGGCCGCTGGGCACCCGCCCAGAACATGGGCCCGGTAATAAACACCCGCGAAAACGAGGTAAGTCCGTTCTTTCATCCTAAATACCAGGTACTTTATTTTAGTTCGAGGGGGCAATTACTCAACAACGGCGACTACGATATTTATAAAACTTACCGCGTTAACGGGCGCTGGCAAGAACCGCGTAACATTGGCCCGCTCGTAAACGGCAAAGGCAGCGAATATTACTTTACCATCGACGGTAAATCGGAAAATTTGTATTATGCCCGTTCTGAGGAAAATGATTTAAAAAACTTGGATTTGTTTTCCTTTCCCTTGCCCATGGAAGCACATCCGCTGGCCGTAACCCGACTCGAAGGCACCTTACTAGATTCTGTTACGAATAAACCCCTGACCGGCATTGTATCGGTTATTGATCTTACCAGCGGCATTGAAGTAGCTTCTAAGTACATCCGGAAAGACGGCTCCTTTGATTTTGATTTAATCGACCAAAGCCGCTATATGCTTTTAATTCAAAGCCCGGATTTTTTTAGCGTAGAGAAAGAGATTGACTTAAAGCAGGATACTATTTTTAAGATTATGACTACGGCTATTGATTATAAAATACCGCTCATTTTCAAAAATATTGAATTCGACGAAGGAAGATCCAATATAAAACCTGTTATGGAGCCTATTCTTGACCGGATTGTTTTATTTATGGCCGATCACCCAACGTTTAAACTTAAAATTGGCGGCCACACCGATAGCAGCGGGGATGTTGACTTTAATACCGAACTTTCGCAAAAAAGGGCTGATTCTATAAAAAAATACATTGAGCAAAAAGGCAAAATCCCCGAAGGCCGCATTGAGGCGTGGGGCTACGGCAGTTCGGAACAATTACGCGAAGAAATAACTGAAGAAGATCGCCGCATTAACCGCCGCGTAGAATTTAAGTTAATAAAACCAGAACCCGCCAACCTAAAGGAGTAAATTTTACTCTTTAATTTTTTGTGTGTACAAATTTTTAATCTGGCTTATATAAGCTCTTTCTAATTCTGAGCGGCCTCAGAACTTGGAACTTGCGGATTAGGTAAATCGGCCAGAATGCGCTGCGCGATTTTGCTTAGATTGTCCCGCACAATTTTATTAATTTCATTCACATTTGAGACGTACGGTATTTTTACTTTATTGCCCGCAATTAGCTCACCTTGAGAATCGAAGATGGTATAATGAACTAGAAATTCACGAATAAAATTTTGAGTGGTTCGGTCGATGCAATTCGTGTAATCCGTGTGAATTTCGAACTGGTTTATGAAAATGTAATAATCCAGGTTATAACGTTGGTTAAAGTGTCGGTAAAAATCCGGCGATTTTACTTTTACCCCGTAATACTTTTCGCCTTCGGCCGCCACACTCGCCTCCTCGGGGCTTGGGCTTGCTAAACCAGCTTTCTCCTTTTGCTTCCGGAACCAGGATTCGGGGCCGCTAAAAAAAGATTTTTGTTTTCGGGGTACGAGATGAAAGCGTGAGGTAGTAACATCCTGATAGCTGTAAGCCAAAGATTTATAAGCATTTTTTAATTCTTCGGAGGTAGGTGAATGATTTCCGTCGAGTAAATTAATTATTTCAAAACCGTTTGGGTCCAGAAAAGCATTCAGGCGGGAGCGGAAAATATACCGGATATTTTGCTTAGGCAAATCCGATTGTCGGGCAATATCTTCGTCGGCATCCGAAAAATACAAGTAAGGATCAAACGGAATTACCAATACCCGTTGCATCATTTTATCCGAACCCGCCCCTTCTTCCGGTTCTTCGTACGCCGATTGAGTAGTGGTTGATTTTTCTACCGCTTGCCCAGAAATCTCAGGTGAATGACTAGGTCTTTGTTCCGGTATAACTTTTTCAGATGGCGGAGCTACCTGGATTAAGGTATCCAGATCCGTAGTGTTTATTGCTAATGATTCAGCGGCAATCCGGATAAGTTTACCAATTGGCAGATCTGAGCCATTCCATTTTATTAAAGAATCTACCGGGATCTGGTATTTTTTAGATAAGCTGTAATACGTATCACCGGGTTGTACCTGGTGCACATTTTTAATCGATTCCAGCTTTTCTTTTTTACTAAAAACATTGGTATCGGGAGGAAGAGTAGTTTGTGCCCAGCCAGAGAAACTATTGCTTAACAATAGCCAGAAAACCAACCCAATCCACCCAACCAATCGTTTTATCATCCTTATTTTACTAATGAATCCGGCAACAACCGGTAATAAATATCATTACCAAAGGCAAATATCATTAAGCCAATTAATAGAACCATACCCACTAATTGCGCTTTTTCTAAAAATTTATCTGATGGTTTTTGCCCGGTTACCATTTCGTAAGTTAGGAACATAACATGACCACCATCTAAGGCCGGAATGGGCAGAAAATTCATGAAAGCCAGAATAATGGATAATACACCCGTTAAAGTCCAAAACTTAAACCAATCAAAAGTACTGCCATAGGTTTGGGCAATCATTATCGGGCCACCTAAAGACTTTGACGACATTTCGCCGGAAACTAATTTTTTAAGGCCTTTCATGTGGGTCACTAACACAGAAAATGCCTGCTCCGTACCTTTGGGAATAGAGTTTAAAAATGAAAAATAGCGCGTGTTATAATTTATAAGAATGTTCGGGTAAAAGCCCAAAGTACCCTCTTTTTCAATTGTAGTTTTAGCAGTTAAAAACTGATTTCCCCGCTGAATTCCTAAAGTAACCGGTTTTTCTGCTCTCGCGGCTAAAGCAGCTTGTAGTTCATGGAAATAGTGAATAGGCTGATTATCTATTTGAACAATCCGGTCTCCGGGCTGTAATTTAGCTTTGGCGGCTGCCGTGTTTTTCTCCACCCTTGCTACTGTAAAAGGTATTCTGGGTTCAGCAAAGCGTTGTTGTCTCTGCTTATTTTTAGGGGCAGATATAGTTTCAATTAAGTTAGCCGGTATTTTAACATCTACTAACTGACCATTGCGATTAACAGTATAATAACTGTTAGAACCCATTAAAGCATCTATATCATATATTTCTTCGAACTCCTTAATTGTCTTACCATTTACTTTTACTATTTTATCGCCATCTCTTAATCCCATTTTCCGGCCATCTTCGTTCACTACAATCCCGTATTTGGCTTCTGAGATTGACAGATAACTTTCTCCATAGATATAAATAAGAAAAATGAATATAAAAATACCAGTGATAACGTTCACGATAATTCCACCCATCATTACAATCAGGCGCTGCCAAGCGGGCTTAGAACGGAATTCGTAAGGTTTAGGAGGTTCGGCCATAGTAGCCGTATCCATCGACTCATCAATCATTCCGGAAATTTTAACAAATCCGCCGAGTGGTACTGCTCCAATCATGTATTCCGTTTCGCCAATTTGCTTACTGAGTATTTTAGGCGGAAATCCAATGGCGTATTTTTCAACGCGCATGCCAAACCACTTGGCTGATAGCATATGTCCTAATTCGTGTAATCCAACTAAAATTGTTAGGCCTAGAATTAACTGACCCACCATTATTAATGCTTCCATTAAAAAAATAAAAATTTAAAATTTAGAGTTAAAAATCAGAAATAGATTTTTCTATTTATTCTTTACTACCTGCACTCAGATTACCACAGAAATTAGTTATTCTTTTATAAATTCCTGAGCTACCCGCCTGGTTTCCTGGTCGGTGGCAATGTAATCGGAAAGTGCCGGTCCGGCAATATACGCAACTTTTGCCAGACAGCTTTCGATTATGTCCGACATCTGCAAAAAACCTATCTTATTGTGCAGAAAAGCATTCACTACAACTTCGTTAGCGGCATTCAAGATGCAGGGTGCGTTACCGCCCCGCTCCATTGCCGAAAATGCCAGGGCCAGGTTACGGAACGTCTCTAAATCGGGCTTCTCAAAAGTAAGCTGCGGATAATCCATGAAGCTAAAACGCGGAAAGCTGTTTTTTAGTCTGTACGGATAACTTAAGGCGTATTGAATAGGTAATTTCATGTCGGGCAAACCTAGTTGCGCTTTTAAAGAACCGTCTTTAAATTGTACCAGCGAATGCACAATGGATTGCGGATGAACAATTACCTCGATCTGGCTATTTGTTAAATCAAACAACCATTTAGCTTCAATTACTTCCAGGCCTTTGTTCATGAGCGAGGCCGAATCAATAGTAATTTTAGCCCCCATCTCCCAGTTAGGATGCTTTAATGCCTGTTCCCTGGTTACGGAACTCAAGTATTGACGGTCTTTGCCCCGGAAAGGGCCACCTGAAGCAGTTAAAATTACTTTTTCGATTGGATTATGAAATTCACCGGTTAAACACTGAAAAATAGCGCTGTGTTCGGAGTCTACTGGGTAAATACTAACGCCTTTATCGCGGGCTAATTCTGTAATTAATTGCCCGGCTACCACCAAGGTTTCTTTATTGGCCAGCGCAATATTTTTACCGGCTTCAATGGCTTTAATGGTTGGTTCTAAACCCGAATACCCTACCATTGCCGTTAATACCAGATCAACGGTTTCCATTTGCACCACGCTGTTTAAGGCATTTTTACCCGCGTAAACTTTTATGTGGTGTGAGTCGAGGGCATCAAAAACTTTATCGTACAACTCTTCGCGGCAAATTACTACCACGTTGGGTTTCACCGCTAATGCTTGCTGTATAAGCAAATCGGCGTTGTAATTAGCCGTAAGTACTTCTACTTCAAAAGCATCGGGTTGCGATTGAATAACCTCTAACGCCTGCGTACCAATGGAACCGGTAGAACCTAAAAGGGCAATTCTTTTCTTCAAGTTATTATCTCTTCTTTAGTAAATAATAAGACACAAGTATCAAGCTATTAGACACCCGGCCTATTTTTATTAAATTTTTATTAAATAAGCACTTCAACGAAATTACTGGAGATTATTATTTATGATAAGTTGTTGCTTATCATAAATTTACCAACCTAACAACGACAACTAATAACCAACAATTACACAGGCAATTTCAATTTTGTTAATTTAGTAAATTAATATTTTAGCAATTCTTAGTAAACTTATAATTCCTAACTTTTAACTTTTAACTCCAGTAAAGCGTCGGCAATAATCCGGTCGTTACTTAAGCGAGGTACTTTGTTTTGTCCGCCTAACTTACCCTGTGATTTCATGTATTGTTGAAAAGCGTCGGGTAAAAGCGGGGTCAGTTTTAATGGGGCTAATATATTACCAGTAATTAAATCGTCGTAGTACACGTTTAGCTGCCTCAATTGTTGATCTAATTCTTGTCGAAAAGCCATTTCATCTTGCGGCGGTTGCCCAAAAGCTACCAGCCACTCGTGGTAGGATTGTCCTGCTGATTGACTCACGAAAGGTGCTACGGTAAACTCAATTACTTCTACTTCCGGAAATAATTGCATGGTTTGGCGCATGGCTTTTTCTACTTCTTCGCTGATAACGTGTTCTCCAAACGCCGAAATAAAATGTTTAATGCGGCCGCTTACTACTACTTTATACGGGCTGGTAGAAGTAAACTTAACCGTATCTCCAATAGAGTAGGCCCACAAGCCCGCATTGCTGCTAATAACCAACGCATAATTCTCCCCTACTTCTACTTCTTCAATCTGCAACCGGCGCGGCTTTTCGTTGTAATACTCATTTACCGGAATAAACTCGTAAAAAATGCCGCTATTTAATAACAACAATAAACCCGGATCTTCCTGCTCGTCCTGGTAAGCAAAAAAGCCTTCGGAAGCCGGAAATAATTCTATGGAATCGACGGGTTTACCAATGCTCTCGAACAGTTTGGCCCGGTACGGTTCAAAGTTTACGCCCCCGTAAACAAACAGTGAGAAATCCGGAAATACATCTTTTATCTTTTTCCCAGTTTTAGTCGTAATCCGGTCGAAATACATTTGTACCCAGGGCGGAATACCCGAAATAAGAGTCATGGGTTGATGCAGGGTTTCGGTAATAATAGCCTCTAATTTTTCTTCCCAATCGTCGATGCAGTTGGTTTGATAACTGGGCAGTTGGTTGCGCCGCAGATAAGCTGGTACATGGTGATTGGCAATACCGGATAATCGCCCAGTTTTAATGCCGCTTACTTCGTCTAATTCTGGGCTACCCGATAAAAAAATAAGTTTACCGTCTAAAAAAGCAGATTTACCCGTTTGGTGCACGTAGGCTAACAAAGCATTGCGCGCGCCGTTAATGTGGTTCGAGATAGAATCAGCGGTAATAGGAATATATTTAGTGCCCGACGTAGTGCCCGACGTTTTAGCAAAGTAAATAGGTTTACCCGGCCATAGTACGTTGGGCTCCCCTTTTTTTACTTTTTCAAAATAGGGCTTTAAACCTTCGTAGTCGCGTATAGGTACGGCCTGGGTAAAATCCGAGTGATTGCGAATATCTTTAAACCCGTGGTCCCGGCCGAATGCTGTAGAAGTTCCTTTTTGAATTAAGGAAGTAAATACTTTTTGCTGCGTTTGGACGGGTTGCTGCATCCAGGCTTGGTTACGCTGATGTACGTAGGCAGCAAATGGTTTACTTAAAGCAGCTTTTATCCCCATATTTTACTATTAAACACTTTGCGGTTAGTAAAGGTAGGTATATTCGCTATTAGTTGTGATGTTCATAGATAGTTTTTGCGAAAGAGAAAGGTATCCTTCAAGGCATTCATCTTTTACTCAAAACTTGTTACCAAAACAAAACCATCTTATCTCTGCATTGTTTTCTTATCTTATTTTACTTAAATCGCGTATTCAAGCATTCGAAAGATCTAAACTTAAAACAATGGCATTTACAACAGGAAACGCTGTCTGGAACGGCGGTTTAAAAAACGGTAATGGCACCGTATCTACCGAAAGCGGCGCATTAAATACTGCTTATACTTTTCGTACCCGCTTCGAAAACGATCCGAACGGTACCAACCCGGAAGAATTAATTGGGGCGGCTTTAGCAAGCTGTTACTCCATGTTTCTGAGCAGTTTACTCGAACAAGCCGGCCATCCGGCCGATAGCATCCGCACTTCGGCTAAAGTGCATTTAGGCCGCAAAGGCGAAGGTCCGTTTATTGACCGGATTGATGTTACCACTGAAGTACAGGTAGCTGGTCTGAGTGAAGAAGATTTACAACAACACGCCCAAACCGCTAAAAAAGGCTGCCCAGTTTCGCAGGCCTTAGGGGGCGTGCCCGAAATTACCTTGCAGGCATCGCTTAAAAATGCGTAAATTAGCAGTTAGCGGCCAAAACCTGGCCGCTATGCTTTTACTTACTAAATCATTATTACCAAATCTTTGTCTATGAAATCACTGGTACGCGTCGGCCTGCGGCCATCCCGGAATGCCCGGGTTTCGTTTGGAGTACAGTTAGCATTGGCGTTTTTTTTACTAATTTACGCCATTTTCTTTCTTTTCACCGATAACCCTACCAACGACAGCCACTTCGTAAATTACGTTTTCTTAATTTTTGCCATTGGTTATTTAATTTATATTCTGTCCCAGAACACTCCGATTTTTGGCACTCAATCTTATTTTGAAATTACCCCGGCCTATATTGTTTTAAAACGGGGTCATTTTCGGCCTAAATCGGTTTATTCTTTCGAGGATGTAACTCACCTGCATATTGCTCCGCTGTCTTTGCGGTTAAATTATAAAAACGGAGAAAACCATCTGATTGATTTAAGAATTATTAGCCGCCGTAAAAACTTAAAAAAGATTAAAGAACAACTGCGCTTAATGGCCTTGAAATTTGATTTTGAGTTAACTGAAGGCCAACCCTCCGCTAATAACCGTTCGTAAGTTTAACTTTCTATTTTTTAATAGTTTAAACGAAATTATACATTCAAGTATTTGGGTAGCAAACTAATATCGGGCAGTTCTATGTAAGTTAGGAGGTGGTCCTCATTTAAATTTACCTGCTCGTGCACCCAAGTTGTATGAAATGGAATATAAATGGCGCGCGCTCCTAAGTTACAAACGGGTAGCACATCCGATTTTAAAGAATTACCGACCATCAGAAATTCTTCTACTGCAATAGTATTTCGTTTTAATATACGCCGGTAGGCCTCTTCGTTTTTCTCACTCAGAATTTCTAATTTACTAAAATAATCGCCTAAGCCGGAACGGGCAATTTTGCTTTCCTGGTCAAATAAATCGCCTTTAGTAATAAGAATAAGGGTGTATTTATCCTGTAGTACTTCCAGGGTTTCTTGCACGTTTGGTAAAACTTCTACCGGATGATCCAGCATTACTTTACCCAGATTAATAATTTGCTGCACTTCGTGGCCGGAAATTTTACCTGCGGTAAGCTCAATGGCCGTTTCGATCATAGATAAAATAAAACCTTTTATGCCGTAACCAAAAAGGCTTAAGTTGCGGATTTCAATTTCGTACAATTTAGCTTCAAGGATTTTTGAATCTACGTAAGGCGCCAGCACTTCCATAAACCGCTCCTGGGTAAAAGTAAAAATAGGTTCATTTACCCAAAGCGTATCATCGGCATCAAAAGCAATTACTTTTATATCTCTTGATTCGTTCTTTTCCATTATGCTTGATTTAACAATTCTTGAAAAGTAGTCAGGTATTCGCCTACGTGGTAACCATCCATTAAACCATGATGCACCGTAATGGAAACCGGCAACCAAAGTTTATCTTGCTCCCAAAAGTATTTACCAAAAGAAATTTTGGGTACACTATCTTTAAACGTAAAACTGCGGGCGTGCGTTAGACCCGTAAAACTAACCCAGGGAATAGAAGAAAAATGAATCACATCTACCCGGCCCGTATTATCGGTTAAGCATAAACCACTAGTGGCTTTTACAATTTGGATGGCTTGGTTGGCGAATGTTAAAAATTCGCCAAACGTAGGTTGATAGGGCAAAAAAGCAAATCCAAAAGTTTTATCGTCGCGCAAAACCGTAGGAGAAGCATGAATGGTATCGTAGCAAATTACTTTATCTTCCTCAATCCGGTACCGGAAAGACTCCATTTCATTCACCGCCTTTAACGACAGGTATAAGTAATACAAATAAAAAGGCAGATTTTCGGCTTTGGCTTTTTTGTAGGCCTTCGCGCAGTCCATGTTCACTACCAAACCAAAGAAAGGCTCCTCAAAGCGAGAAAAAAACTGAAAATGTTCTTTACGGTTCCAGTTATCCAGGGCAAGTTCTTTTTTCATAGTTTTTGAAAGAAGCCGCAAATATAAAAACATAAGTATTTGTTCGATATTAGTTGTTCGTTGTTAGTTTAATAAACTCCCAATTATCAGAAATTTACTAAAACCAAAGTTTAAGCTAATTTTGTTGAGGTACTGATACAAAGCAAAAAGCCCTTGCTGCGGCAAGGGCTTTTAAACTTAATTTTTTTAATAGAATTACGATGTCCGGATTTCCGGAACCGATTTACGGGGTTTGGCCGGAGTTTTTTTACTTTTTTTGGTAGGTGCGGGTGTAGCTGGTGTTACCGGAGCTTCGGGAGTAGCCGTTTGTTTCACCTGATTACCTTCGGTGTCCAGTTCTACTACTTCGTAGCCTAATTTTTCGAGACCGGGTTTTATTAAAGCTTTATCGCCTACCAGCATAATATTCATTTTTTCCAGTGGCAGATTTTTCTTAGCCAAAGCATTAATTTCTTCTTTGGTGATGTTCTGTAAAATTTCGTTTTGCTTTTTCACAAAGTCGGCTTCCAGGTTGTATTTAATAATATTATTCAGGAAAATGGCTTTCTGATAAGGGGTTTCGTATTTTAAAGCATCCCGCTGCCCTACCGAGCTTTTCAGGAAAGTTAATTCATCGTCTTTAATTCCTTCGTTGCGGAAAGCTTTTATTTCTTTCAGAAACTCCACTACTGCGCTATCCGATACGTTGGCACGTACACCGGCTTGGGCGGTAAATGGCCCTACCAACTCGGTACCCGAAAAAGCCGAACGAGCCCCGTAGGTATAGCCTTTTGCTTCGCGCAGATTTAAATTAATCCGGCTGTTAAAATTACCACCCAGCGTATAGTTCATTAACCCCGATTTGTAATAATCGCCGGTGGCATCAAAAGGCAAGGCCAAATAACCAATTCTAATTTCAGATTGGGCCGCTTTTTCTTTATCTACCAGGTAAATTTTGGATTTATCTACGGAAGGCATGGGAGGTAAAACCGGCATGGTAACTGTTTTAGCGGTCCATCTATCTAGAAATGCCAGCTTGGACATAACATCTTGCTGCTTAATATCCCCTACAATTACCAGGTTCGTAACCGAAGGCGAGAAATTTTCTCGGTAGAACTTCTTAATATCGTCTAGGGTAATATTGGTTACGGTAGCAGTAGTACCAATGGAAGGCACCGCTAGAATGTTGCCTTCGCCGTAAAGCAATTTATTGTACACGTTATCGGCAATAACGGTAGGCTGGGTAGCCTGATTGGCAATCGCCTCTAAACGTTGTTTCTTCAATCGCTCAAAATCCGTTACATCAAACCGCGGGCGCAGCATTCTTTCCTCGAGTAAAGCTAAAGTAGCATCTAAATTTTTTACCTGCGATTCAACCGAAACGTTAATAGCCTCCGTTCCACCCGAAATAAAAATACTACTGCCTAATTTTTCGAGCTCGCTATTGAGGTCTTCGGCCGTATATTTCTCGGTAGATTCGTTGAGCATCGCCGCCGTTAATGAGGCAATACCCGCCCGCGAAGGATCTTTAGCCGATAACTTATGCCCACCCTGCACGCTGAATAAAAGCGTAGCCATTGGAACCTCTTTGTTTTCGGTACCAATTATTTTTATCCCGTTCGGCAAGTTATCGCGGTAAAAAGGAGGCACATTTACTACCGGGTTTTTACCAGCTCCGGGCCGCTGGCTCCGGTCGAAATTATCTTTCGGTTTTACGTATTTAAGGCCCGCGTATTGGTTAGCCGGTGCTTTATAACCATCTGTAGTAGGTTTAAAATTATCGGGTTTGGCTACAGCCTGCGATTGCCCTTTGGGAACTACACTTAAAATTACGGCATGTTTGTTCTTAATATACTGGTTGTACACCCGCATTACATCGGCTTTGGTTACGGCCATGTGTACTTTGTAGTCGGTAGGCAAGTAATTAGGACTTCCGGTATAAGTTTGATAGGACGCTAATTGCGTCACCTTACCCGCTACACTCTCCAGACTGTTAATAATATTCGATTCGTATTTAGCTTTAAAGCGGGCTATAGCATCGTCAGTAACGCCGGCTTTCTCAAACTCACTTAGAGAAGCCCGCACAATTTTCTCCATGTCGGCTAAAGTCTGGCCCGGAAATGGCCGTACCTGGATGGTAAATTCGCCGGCAAGTTCAAAAGCCGGATGGGAGGCACTTGCTTGTATTGCTTTCTGTGCTTTTATTAAATTTTTATACAAAATAGAGTTTTTACCACCGCCTAAAATTTCAGCTAAACAATCCAATGGCGCTTCATCTGGGTGGCGGTTAGGTACGGTTGGAAATACCATTTGCAAAAGCGGAAAACGAACATTGTCTTCGTAAGAAACATAACGGTCTTGCGGTAAAGTAACTGCGGCTAATTTCATGTTTTTAACTTCCGGACCGCGCGGAATAGAGCCAAAATATTTCTCTACCATTTTCAGCACATCTTTGGGGTTAACGTCGCCGCCCACGGTTACGGTGGCATTATTGGGGCCATACCAGCGCAGGAAAAAGTTCTTCAGGTCGTCAACATTTACCCGGTTCAGGTCTTCGATGTAGCCAATGGTTAACCACGAATACGGGTGACCATACGGATATAAAGTACGGGCATTAGTTTCGCCTACTAAGCCATAAGGGCGGTTATCGTAATTCTGGCCCCGCTCGTTTTTAACGGTAGAGCGTTGAATTTCAAATTTTTTCTGGGTTACTACATCGAGCAAAAAGCCCATCCGGTCGGCTTCCAGCCACAAAGCCGTTTCGAGTTGGTTACTGGGAATAGTTTCGTAATAATTAGTACGATCTTTATTAGTAGAACCATTTAGGGTACCGCCGGCCTGGCTTACTAACTTAAAATGCTCCTCATCTGCTACGTGTTCAGAGCCCTGGAACATCATGTGTTCAAAAAAGTGCGCAAAGCCAGATTTACCTACTTCTTCGCGCGCGGAGCCTACGTGGTAAGTTACATCTACGTGCACAATTGGGTCGGAATGGTCTTCGTGTACTACTAAGGTAAGGCCATTGGGTAACACGTATTTTTCGAAGGGAATAACTAATTCGCTGCCTTTACGGGTAACTTTTTCTATTGGTTTAGAAGATGAACCCGTTTTTTGAGCGCTAATTGGCAAGGATAAGGCTAGCATCGCCCAACCACAAAGCACTAATTTTGCTTTCTGAAACATAAAATTTGAAAAAATAATCTTTCTGTAAGTATAAAAAATCTTTATCAAATTAATACGATACCAAAAATTAAAACCCCCCAACCTGACTAGTTTAGATTAACTGCGCTATTTTTTAATTCATGCTGAAGTAAAAACAGGTTGCGGTAAAAGAGTAGCGTTTTTAGAAAAAGTAATTAGCTGGAGTCTATAAAACAGCTCTTACCCACCTTACTTACACTTTTTTAACCGGGTTTATAGACTTAAGGCGTAAATGTTCGTAAGAAAAATTCCGGCACTGTTGCCGGTGTTTTTGTTTCATCCTTAAAACCTAACCTATGGAAAATAAAGAACAGAAATCATCTGATAATGATCAAGAAATTATTGCTGCTCCCGATCAACAAAATATAAACACCAAAAACCACGAAGAAGAAGGTGGTAATGATTATTCCCAGCACGGCCAGGGTGGCCAGGGTGCTAAATCGACGGACAGCGACCAGAACAGCACTCACGACAAAGGAAACGAAGAAAGTATTGCCGGCCGGGAAGACAGCTAATCATCTTAATTTATATTATGGAAACAACAACAGGTAAATTATCCACAAAGGATAAAAATCATTTTCCGGTAGCACCTGGCGTAACCGGAGTTAAAATTGTGTTCGTGAACCTGTTTCTGGTAAGCAATTCCGATGGTTCCTGGGTATTGGTAGATGCCGGTTTGTACGGTTCAGCCGGTAAAATTAAACATATCGCCGAAGGTTTGTATGGGAAAGGAACCCGACCTTCTGCCATCATTTTAACGCACGGCCACTTCGACCACGTGGGTGCTTTAAAGGAGTTAGCCGCCGAGTGGCAGGTTCCTATTTATGCACATCCTTTGGAAATGCCTTATTTAACGGGTTTGTCCTCGTATCCTCCCCCCGATTCTTCTGTTGGCGGAGGAGCTATGGCTTATATGGCTTGGCTGTATCCGAAAAAGCCTATTGATGTAACCGGTCAGGTACAAGCTTTACCTTCGGATGGCTCGGTACCAAGTTTACCCGGCTGGCGTTGGTTGCACACGCCTGGCCATACGGCGGGCCACGTATCCTTGTTCCGCGACAGCGACCGCACTTTAATTGTAGGCGATGCTTTTAGTACCCGAGAGCCCGAATCGGCGATTGCCGTGGTAACCGACCGTAAAGAAATTCATGGACCGCCCGCGTATTATACCAGCGATTGGGAAGCTGCCAGGAGTTCGGTAGAAAAACTGGCTGATTTACGCCCGGAAACTGTAGCTAGCGGACATGGTATGCCCATGCAAGGTGAAACCATGTTATTTGAACTCGATGAATTAGTTCATTATTTCGATCAGTTAGCAGTGCCTACTACGGGCCGTTACGTAAACGAACCTGCGGTAACCGATGAGCGGGGCGTAGTAAAATTGCCGCCCCCGGTAACTAATCCGGTGGTGCCTAAAGCTTTAGTAACGGCCGGTTTAGTAGCGTTAGCTGGCATGGCAGTTATTGCCATTAGCCGCCGCAAAAAGCCCGCCCGTTATTTAGATACCCTCGAAGAGGATCCTAGTTACCCAACCTACTCCGAAGAAACTACCAATAATTATCCGTGAAAGTAGGTAAGCGAATACGCTTTCGCAGCTAGTCAAGAATTATAAAAAAGCAGGCCATTGAGCCTGCTTTTTTAATTTTAATTAAAAACAAAAGGTAGTTTTTCGACTTTTTACCTTAACGAACAAGTCTGATTTTAACAGTATAAATAAAATTTTTAAAATATGTAACTGGTAGCAGATACAGGTGCAAGCACATAAAGAAAATAAAGCTATTTCTGATGAAAGTGTCATTCAAAAGAATTTAGTACTTTTAGTATCTTACTTTGTTTAGCTTATTACAACCAACGACAAAGGAACTGAGGCACCAGACAACAGCTTATGTACTCCCGTGGCGCCTATTACTAATCATACTGGATTACAGCAACTGTAAAAAATTTTAATGTCAGTTGTATATTTTTTGGTTGTTTAAAAATTTAAGTAGATGGTTTGGTTAATTTACTATTTCCGTTAAATGAAGCAGGAAGGCTTAATTCAATTTCTTCAGAGTAATAAGCTTATTTCAACAACTAAGGCAACCGAAATAGCTGGTAAATTCACGCAAAAAATTATTCCTAAAAATGAATTTTATTTAAAGCAGGAGCAGGTTTGCAACGAATACCTTTTCCTGGAAAAAGGCTTTATGCGGGCTTTTGCCTACGACACAAACGGCCTTGATGTAACAACTAGCTTTTATTCTAACTCACAGGTTGTTTTTGAAGTTTCTTCTTTTTTTAACCGAACTGCCTCTAAAGAAAATATCCAGGCTTTAACCGATTGCGCAGGTTGGTTTATTACCTACGAACAATTAAATCATTTATTTCACGCCTTACCCGAATTCAGGGAGTTTGGGCGCTCTATTCTGGTAAAAGGCCTTACCCAGCTTAAAACCAGAATGCTTTCAACCATTACCGAAACAGCCGAAGAACGATACGGGCACATACTTACATCAAATCCGGAAATCTTTCAATACGCCCCCTTAAAACACATTGCTTCTTACCTGGGATTAACAGATACCTCTTTAAGTCGCATTCGCAAAGAATATGTAAAAAATAAGCAATAAATGGATTTCTTGTCATTTGGCAAGAGAGAAAACCTACAACAGCATTTCCTTTGTTTTATTCTAAAACCTTAATTATTAACACTATGGGAAATCTACCTGCTTACATTAGTATTTTATTTGGATGCACTACGGCACTTACTCTTTGGTTCTTTTATCGGGCTGCTAACCAATCTAAAACAATTATTCTTGTAATAATTTTATGGCTTGGTATTCAAAGTATTCTGGGCATTTCGCAGTTTTATTTCAATACGCATTCCCTGCCACCTCGATTTATCTTTCTGGTACTACCGCCTTTGTTTTTAATTATTACTTTATTTTTAACCCAAAAAGGCCGGTATTTCTTGAAGGGTTTAAATTTAAAATGGCTTACCTTATTGCATGTAGTTAGAATACCTGTAGAGTTGGTTCTTTTTAGTTTGGCGCTACACCAGGTAGTTCCTGATTTAATGACGTTTGAAGGTCGTAACCTGGATATCCTATCCGGAATAACGGCACCAATTGTTTATTACTTTGGCTTTGTGAAGCACCACTTATCTCCTAAACTACTTTTAATTTGGAATTTTGCTTGTTTGGGGCTTTTACTAAATATTGTGGTAAATGCTATTTTATCCGTACCAACGCCTTTTCAGCAGTTTGCCTTCGACCAGCCAAATATTGCTTTGTTGTATTTCCCGTTTGTTTGGTTACCCTGCTTTATAGTTCCAGTAGTTTTAATGTCTCATTTAGCAAGTATCCGGCAACTTATAACACAGAGTAGGAACACGAATGTTATTTGCTCCAACTTTAACCAAAAATTTACTATAGAGAAATCCTTTTAAAAAAAGCCGAACCGAAATTTTATCTATCTAACTTCATTGCCAACAACTTAACTGGTTCGGCTTTCAATTACAAATGATGAATTAGCTAATCTAAATCAAAATTGGCTTGCCGTTCTTCGTCGGTTACGGTACCGCCCTTTTTCTCTTCTTCATCGGTTACATCCAAAACCTGCAGATCACCTTCATTTGATTCGGCTGTTTCGTCGAATGTAAATTCATGACCTTCGTCGTCTTTTATTGTTTTACCTTTTTTATTTTCTTCTGCCATGGAATTATTTGTTAGTAAATGAATGAGTCGTTTTACAAAAGTTTACTAAAAACCCCGATAAAAGTTGAGTTCGGTGCTATTATTTTCTGTTTTCGTACAGGTATTTAATATGGAACATTACTAATTTCTCCGGAATTAGTAATGCTCCATATTAAATACTCTAGGCAAAAAATACTCTAGGCAAAGTAGGAAACGGAAAATCAATTGGTTTTTGAAGCGTTTTTGTGACTTTAACTTTACAAAATTAATGAGGAAATAAGGGAACAATCTAAAAGGCTTTAATTTAATAATTCCCGTGGCTACAGCGTTACCATTTCCGGGAGATAAAAAAGAAGAAAAACATAATTTTAGCGTTTCCAGCGCTATTTATCCAACCTTTTTTTCTGGCTATAGTATTACTTCTATATACTGGTTTATTCTGTTATTTTTATTAGAATCGCCGGAAATCAACTTTATTTATCAAGCTTTATAACCAACTAACTATGAAAAATTTTAGATACTTTTTTCCGATATTTATTATGTTTCTGGCCCTCACTGTAACTAGTTGTGAGGTAATCGGCGACATTTTTAAAGCTGGCATGTGGACTGCCGTTATTGGGATAGTAGTAGTAGTATTGTTCATTCTCTGGATTTTACGCAAAATACGCGGACCTAGAGTGTAAAACGAATAACCCCTAAAAACAAAAAGCTCCTTTTCGGGAGCTTTTTGTTTTTAGAAAAGTTTAATCTGATTAAAACTTAATAACCTGAAATTACTTAGACTTTTCGGGTGGCATAGTTCCCAAAATCCAATCCCACAGCGGCGACGAAACGCCATAAGCTTTATCATCGTGCTTGTAATGGTGAATGCTATGGTGAACCCATAGAATTTTTAAGAAGTTTTTAGGTGGCGCGTAGGCATGCACAGCATAATGCACGAACAAATAAACCGCGTAGCCAAATAAAAAGCCAGATAAAATACCGAATACCGCCGAACCAAAAATTAGCTTAAATACAAAAAAGAAAAACGATGATATAAACAAACTAACAATGGGGGGCATGGCTAACCGCGATTTATCTTTGGGATAATCGTGGTGATTGCCATGAAAAGTGTACTGAATGTTTTTCTTAACTTCCGTATCGGTATCCATGTGAAAAACATGCCGGTGGGCCATATACTCCACAAAAGTGAAGATAAACCAACCTACCATAAAAAGTCCGAGAGCCGATAAAACCGTTATAAATCCGTGGGTTAAACCGTAATAAATAAGACCGGTAGCAATTACTATGAATATGGAAATAGGCAACGCAATATGCGTATGCGTTAGTTTTTCCAGAACCGGATTTTTAAAAAGTTGTGCCGAGCCTTTGTGATTTGGTTTCATCTCTTTAACAAACGATTAATTAAACGTACTTATAAAGTAAAAAAGATTCATTTTATAAAAAGGGTAAAGCACACCGCTATACCTTTTTTAGTCGCCAGTTATCTACCAACTGAAACAATTCGGCAACAGTAGGATTTAAACTGGCATAGGTTAAAGTTGCCTTCGAGTAAAACTGTTGACGGTTGGCTAATGTTTCGGAAAAAAACTGATGCAATTCGGCATCCGTCTTTCCGGCCAGCAAAGGCCGGACCGCAATACCTTCGGCTTTCATCCGGGATAAAATTTCAATTACCGGTACCTGCAGGTAAATACTTAACCCGTGCCGATTAATAAAATCCATGTTTCCTTCAAAACAAGGAGTGCCACCTCCGGTAGCAATTACTGCTTGGTCGTTTTCTTCGGTAGCTTGCCGCAATGCCAACGCTTCGGTTTTCCGAAACCACCACTCACCGGTTTTTTCAAATATCTTCCGGACACTTTTGCCTTCTTTCCTTTCTATGTAATGATCTAAATCGATAAAAGGCAAATGTAAGTGCGTGGCTAGTTGACGGCCTAAAGTAGTTTTACCCGACCCTGGCATACCTACCAAATAAATACGGCTTTCTGTCACAAATATTATTAAATATGGCTGTAAAAGTATTAAGAGTTTCATTAGCAAGCTAGAAAGAAGGAGATAAGTTTTACTTACTCGCCTTAACTTGTTCACTAAGTAGCATTTATATCTTGGTTATAGCTCTTAATATTACCCCTCGGCTTGCGACACCTCTCCTAAGAACAAGGGAGAAGAAGCTGTTCATTTGCATTAAACTCCGTTAATCTTACTTCTTCCTGTATTAAAAACAATTTTTCTCTATACCCCTATGCGCGCACTAACCCTAATAATCAGTTAAACTACTCACCTCTCATTAAGTTTAAAATAATTAAAATAGTAATGATATACTCTAGTAAATTCTTTTATCAAGGCACTAAGAAGGTTATACGGCCTCTTCGTCCCTGTTTTTATGGGAGGTGCCCTTTAGGGCGGAAGAGTTACAACTTTACCCGCGGATCTACTACGGCGTAAAGCAAGTCAACGAGGATATTAATTAAGATAAATAAGAAGGCTATAAGCAGAGTGGCGCCAATTACTACTGGAAAATCCAGATTTTCGACGGCGTGCAAAGTAACGGAACCCAGGCCTTTCCAGTTAAAAATATATTCGATAAAAAAGGCTCCGGCCATTAGCGAAGCTAACCAACCTGAAACTGCCGTAATTACCGGATTTAACGCATTTTTTAAAGCATGCCGCCAGACAACCTGGTAGTAAGACAAGCCTTTGGCCCGGGCAGTACGAATAAAGTCCTGGGTTAGAACATCAATCATCGAAGCCCGGGTAAGCTGCATAATTACGGCTAATGGTCGAATACCCAAAGCTAAGGCGGGTAATATTAAATTTTGCCAAACTAAATGCCGGCCTGTAAAAGCATTGGTTTCGTAAAGCTGCCCGGTAAGACTCAGGCTAGTAAAATTACTCCAGTAAAAGCCAAACGTAAGGGCAATTATAATAGCGGCCACAAACGAAGGCACCGAAATTCCTAACACTGAAGTTGTAATTAAGAAATGGTCGAGGAAGCTATGCGGTTTAAGAGCGGCTGCAATGCCTAAAAATACGCCGAAGAGAGTAGCTACTACCATAGCGGCACCCGCTAACCAAATTGTACCTACTAAATGCTCCAGTAAAATTTCGGTAACGGGTCGGTTACTTTGAAATGACCGCCGTAAGTAAGGTTGTTTTAAAACGAATGCTTTATTAGTAATAAAAAAAAGCCGCTGATATTTATATTTCTGTTGATTATCGGGTGTATCCGGATGCACCGAAACCGGTGAGATGTCGTTGAGATAGTATAACAATTGCGCGGGTAAAGGTTTATCTAACCCTAAATCGGCCGTAATGGCCGCTCGGGTAGCAATATCATTCCGCTGGCCAGCTAGCATGGCTACCGGATCGCCGGGCAAAACGTTGAACAAAAAAAAGACGGCTATTACTACTCCCACCATAATCAGCAGGCCATGTACTAATCTTTGCCCGACGAAGCGCAGCCAATTCATAGCTTTTGGTCTACCGTTTGAATATCTGGGGTGTCGTTATAATGCCATTTACCGGCTACTTGTCCGTTTTTCAATAACATAATACCCGGGTTCGCACGCATCATGGTTTTAAGAACAGTAGCATCGCCGTAATAGTAAGGCGCGCTTATATTAGTCTCGTGCCGGAATACATCAAAATCCTGGCTGCTGCTCGCCGTAAGTATTATTGGTTTAATATTCTTATTCGACTTTTCGGCTGCCGCAATCAATTTATTAATTTCTGCAAAACTCTTAGTATTGGCTTTAGTTACATCCTGCACCAGAATCAGTAATTTATTACCGTTAAAAATTTCCTGGGTAAAATCGCCTTGATCGTTCCAAACGTTAAAATCGGTAATCTTAGGACCATCTTCCGGATTTATAGCTATCATCTGTTTAAACTTCCAGGTCGAGTCTGTAGGATAATCGGCAAATTCTTTTTCCTCCCCGTTTTTCGCCATAATGTATTTGTAACGCAACGGCGAAGAAGGTTTCATTAAAGCCGGAATATTATTACCTACTTTGTACGCCCGGAAATCAATAAACGGCTCGTGGTTATAAGCGTAGATTCCAATGCCAAACGAAAAAATAGCCGTAAGAGCTACTAATGCACCTGCTACTCTGGCCGTTTTGGTTTCGGGCAGATAGCGACGGGTGGCCAGCAATATTATAATTAAAATTAACAATACTATATCTTTCGAGAACGACTGCCAGGGAGTTAGTTTAATAGCATCGCCGAAACAACCGCAATCGGTTACCTTGTTAAAATAAGCCGAGTAAAAAGTAAGAAACGTAAAGAAGATTATTAATACCAGTAAGCCTCTTAAAATCGGGCGCAAACGCCAGCGCAGCAGCAAAGCCACACCTAAAATTATCTCCAGCGCACTTAAAAAAATAGAGAAATAAAGCGCATAAGGTTTAAAAAATAAAAAAAATGAAGCAAAATCGGCCGCAAATACGTCAAAGTATTCTTCCAATTTAATGGCTGTGCCAACGGGATCGTTTATTTTAATTAAACCCGAAAAAATAAACAGGCCGCCTACAAAAAGCCAACTTAGTTTGCTAATTAATTTCATGGCTGCCAAAATTTAATTTTATAAGTGCAAATACGGCATAGTTAATCATGTCGCGGTAATTGGCTTCTACCCCTTCCGAGATCAAGGTTTGTCCCTGATTATCTTCTATTTGCTTTGTGCGGTAAAGCTTCATTAAAATAATATCGGTTATAGACGAAACTCGCATATCGCGCCAGGCCTCGCCGTAATCGTGGTTTTTTGCCAATAATAACTGAATATTCTTTTCGATGTGCGCCTCGTACCAGGCGGCTACTTTAGCAGAAGGAATTTCCAGTTCTGTTTCGCCTACCAAATCCATTTGCATGAGCGCAATCACGCAATAATTAATAATTCCCACAAATTCCGAGGTAATATCCTCGGGTACTTTCTGTACGCCTTTTTCCTGGATAGATCGGACGCGCTGGGCTTTGATAAATATTTGATCGGTGATGGAAGGCAAGCGCAAAATGCGCCAGGCAGTACCGTAATCAATAGTTTTTTTAATAAAAATTTCCTGACAGGCCTGAATAACCCGTTTATATTCGGACAGCGTTTGATTAATCAACTTTTTCGGCTTATTTTAGAGAATCGTAAACAGATATCCCGGTTTGAAGGCGAAAGATACGTTTTTTTACAAAAAGAGTACGCTTAACTGCCACGGAAAAATCCTTTCTTTGGCTTCCCCTATAGTAATGGGGATATTAAATGTAACGCCCGATTCTTTTTACGAGGGCAGTCGGCACACTACCACCGATGAGGTAGTAGCACAAGCCGAAAAAATGTTGGCAGAGGGAGCCGATATATTGGATATTGGAGGTTATTCGTCGCGGCCCGGCGCCACCGATATTTCGGTAGATGAAGAAAAGGCGCGGGTGATACCCGCCATTGAAGCCATCCGGAGGGCCTTTCCGGGTACTTTTATTTCAATTGATACCTTTCGTTCCGAGATAGCCCAAGCCGCCGTACAAGCCGGAGCTTCTATTATTAATGACATCTCCGGAGGCAGTCTGGATGATAAAATGTTTGCCACTGCTGCTACATTAAAAGTACCGTATATTTTAATGCACATGCGGGGTACGCCCCAAACCATGAAGCAGTTAACCAGTTACGATAATTTAATAGTAGAGCTGGTAACGTATTTTGAACACAAAGTAGCTCAACTACGCGCCGCCGGAGTAGTAGATATTATTATAGATCCAGGCTTTGGCTTCGCCAAAACCGTAGAGCAAAACTTTACGTTACTGCGAAACTTAAACGAATTTAGCTTGTTTGAATTACCGATTTTGGTTGGTTTATCGCGCAAATCGATGACTTACAAAACCCTGGGCATTGAAGCTTCGGAGGCTCTGCCGGGCACCATTGCTTTAAATACGGTTGCTTTGTTACAAGGTGCCAGCATTCTACGGGTACACGACGTAAAAGAGGCCGTACAAACCATAAAATTGGTAAGCAGGTTGATCTAAGTTACAGGTTGCAGGTTTCATGTTATTAAATGATTCATAGCATGATTACGGCATCTCGGTTGATAGCAACTTGTATTGGTTTTATTACTAGTTAAAATTTAAAAAAGAAGTGGCAACATAATTCGGAAATAAATATTAAAAATAGACGTTACCTAATTTTTTAACTAAAACCTAAACAGAATAAATAATTTAAGATAAACTTATAACCTGCAACTTGCAACCTCTAACCTGTAACTTTATATAAACTGAATTTAATTTTGATACCGTTATTTACCATTGGTTTTTTAGAAATAAACTGGCTCGATATAGCAGATATCTTGCTCGTAACGGTATTGCTTTATCAGTTATATAAAGTGCTAACCGGTAGTGTAGCCCTTAAAATATTTGTGGGTTTGCTTTCTATTTACCTGTTGTACCTGGTTGTAAAAGCCGCCGGTATGGAATTGCTCACTATTATCTTAGGGCAATTTATGGGAGTTGGGGTACTCGCCATGATTATTTTGTTTCAGCAGGAAATCCGGCGCTTTTTAATGATGATTGGCAAAAGTACGCCTTTTAACAGCGATAAATTTTTCCTGGGTTTTCCGTGGCGCAAATCCGAAAACGAGAACCGTATTAATCTTACTCCTTTTATTGAAGCGGCCAAATCGTTGGCTGGTAAAAATATTGGAGCCTTAATTGTATTTGCCCGCAGCTCCGAACTAAAATTTTACGCCGAATCCGGCGATTTAATTGATGCAGTGGTATCGAAACGTTTATTGCTTTCTATTTTTAATAAAACTAGTCCATTGCACGATGGAGCAGTAATTATTGCCAATAATCGCATTAAAGCGGCCCGCTGTATTTTACCGGTTACCGAAAACAACGATGTACCTGCCTCCATGGGTTTGCGGCACCGGGCCGCTATTGGATTAAGCGAAGTAACAGATAGCGTAGTATTGGTAGTATCGGAAGAAACCGGCCAAATTGCGCTGGTACGCAACGGCGAAGTGTACCGTAACCTGGCTGCAGCCGATCTTCGTTCTAAACTCAACCACTTCCTCTTCGACATAGAACCTAAGTCGACCACTGCCCCCGCCGGCGAAAAATCGGTAAGCATCGCTTAAGCTTTATCTACTTATCTTTGAGTTGGGTTTGGTAATTCTACTAGTTATCAACTCTTGAATTTAGCTAAAGCTTCACTTAAAAAGGCTTCTATAACATCTGATAATTTTAACGTTGCTTTTTCATTCGTGATTTAGTGCACCTGAATAATACCAAATAGTTAGAAGTAGTTGCAATAACGCACTTTGAGGTTGTTCTTTGGAGCCTTTCCAATTCTCCATGTACTGGTTCCATCTTATTAGATACAACTGAGTTTGCCTCGTGGCCGGCGGGCCTCGTTTGGCTGTTGCTTATAGCTACAGCTTTTCTTTTACATCTTGTATCATTAAGGAAAAGAATAATGATTTTAATGAGCTGCTACTAATGACAAGGATTAACGGAATTAAACTTCCTGATTCTGCTTCCCCTCTCAGCAAATTCTAATAAATTTGGCTTCATACCATCTAATTATACTAAAAAAAAGTAAAAACCTTAGCTAAGTACACTTTACACCAGTTTGGCTGTGGAGGGTCTTTTAGAGTTCCGGTGCTACGCAGTAGCATGGCGCAGTGCGACAAGCCAGGGTTCGCTAAACCGCCCGAGAGAGCCAAACGAAGCCCGCTGGCAACGAGGCAAACTGGTTACTTGTCAAGCTAGATAGCCCCACAAAATGGTGACTTATCCTATTAACCACTTAGATACCACAGCTTCAATCACTAGCTCCAGAAGCAAACTTTCGGAAAACATTTTAACCCACACGCGAACCTAACGTAAAGCAAAATTCTTAATTTAACTTTTTAAACAGCTCAACATTTTGACAAAAACTCCGAAAGCTATGTCGCCCAGACCTTATATTCTTTCCGAAACCAACTGGAAAACCGTTAAAGAGAATCGCTATAAAGTAGCAATATTGCCTTGGGGAGCTACCGAAGCCCATAATTACCATATGCCATACGCCACCGATACTATTCTGGCCGAACACGTAGCGGCTGAGGCAGCCCGGTTGGCCTGGGGACAAGATACTAAAGTAATGGTGCTGCCTTCTATTGCGTTTGGCGTTAATACGGGCCAGTTAGATATTCCATTTACCATAAATATGAACCCGGCTACTCAGGCCTTGGTACTGCGCGATATTGTTGATTCGCTCTCGGGGCAAAACATTAAAAAACTGGTTATTCTAAATGCCCATGGTGGCAACGATTTCCGGCAGATAATCCGGGAATTGCAGGGTAGCCATCCGGATATGTTTATTTCTACGGTTAATTGGTGGCGAACTGCAAAGGATACCGATTTTTTTGATGAACCCGGCGACCATGCCGGCGAACTCGAAACCAGTGCGGTAATGCATGTGACTCCCGATTGGGTATTGCCCTTATCGGAAGCTGGCTTAGGAAAAAGTAATAAATTAAAATTAAAGGCGCATCAGGAAGGTTGGGCCTGGACTCCCCGCGCCTGGACCAAAGCTACCAACGATACTGGTGTTGGTAATCCGGCTCGCTCCACCCCCGAAAAAGGTCAAAGATTTCTGGAAGCTACCTCAACCAATATTGCAGGGTATCTGGTAGAATTGGCTCAGGCCGATTTAAATAATTTGTACGAAAGAAATCAGAGTATTTAAAATTTACTGAGCAGTTGTAATACGCCTTTGGCATAAGTAGCCCCAATTGGAATAAATTTAGAGCCGATGGTTACGTTATTATCTTCTACTGCTGTAATGGCATCTAAATTAACGATAAAAGAACGGTGCACCCGGATAAATTTATTAACCGGGAAACGATTGGCAATCGCTTTCATGGTGGTATACACAATGGTTTTCTTGTTATGAGAAACAATGTGTACGTAATCCCCGAGAGCTTCTATGTATTGAATATCAGCAAAATATATCTTTACAAGCTTCTGCTCAACTTTCACAAAGGTAAAATCGGCGACCGGTGTATTGGTAAACTGGCGCTGGCTTAATCTGTCGTACGCTTTTTGGGCAGCAATGAGAAACCGTGGATAGGTAATGGGTTTTACCAGGTAATCAATCACGTTTTTTTCGAAAGCTTCTACGGCGTATTCCCGGCTGGCACTAGTTACAATCACAAGGAAATCTTTGTTGCTGATTGTACTTAGTAAATCCAGCCCCGACATATCCGGCATTTCCATATCCAAAAACAGAATATCTACCGGAGTATCTCTTAGCATTCGGGCAGCTTCAATTCCTCCATTCGCCGTACCCATCAGATCTAAAAAATCGGTATTAGATACAAATTTCTGAATAATCTTTGTCGAAAAAATATCGTCGTCTATAATTAAGCATTTACATTTAATAGGAGAATGAACAACCAATGGAGCGAGCATGAACGTAGATTTTAATTCGGTACTAAGTACTACTATCAAGGGAGCTAATTACCTGATAAGTACTTACTTTTCAGATAAAACACCTCCTTTATTAATTACATAAACTATTTAACTATTTTTTTGTTCCCGGAGACTCTTTTCTTAATAAACCTCCAAGTTAAAATTTTTCCGAACAGCAAATTTGTTTTGTACAAAAAAAGAATCAAATTCAGGATTCTGCTACCACTATTGCTTTACAGGATAGTGCTGGCTTAACAGATAAAAGTAATTTTGTAAAACTATTATTTTATACATATTATATGAAACACACCCGCTTTTTGGCACTTCCTTTTTTCCTGCTCCTAGGTCTTATTTGGGCATTTACCTCCGCACCTAAAGCCAAAACCGTTGTTTTTTTTGGTGATTCCATTACCCAGGCAGCCGTACAACCCGGCGGTTATATTGATATATTAAATCAGGAATTAGCAAAGAAAGGTAAATCAGATGAATATAACTTGGTTGGAGCAGGAATAAGCGGCAACAAAGTACCCGATTTACAAAAACGAATTGCTACCGATGTCCTCGCCAAAAATCCAGACTTAGTTTTTATTTACATTGGCATTAACGATGTGTGGCATTTTACCCATCCGTGCTGCAAAGATAAAGCCGGAGGAACCGCCGTTGAACCGTACGAAGCCGGTTTAAAAGATATTATTAACCAAATTAAAGCCAGCGGCGCAAAAGTAATTTTGTGTACCCCCAGCGTAATCGGAGAAAAAACCGATGGCGGCAACGCCGAAGATGCTATGCTGGACCAATATGCCGCTATCAGCCGGAAAGTAGCCCGCGATACTAAAGTAAAACTCTGTGATTTACGTAAGGCATTTACTGCCCACCTAAAAGAACGGAACACTGAAAATGCCGAACAAGGTATTTTAACCACTGACCGGGTACATTTAAATGCCGCCGGAAACCGCTTTGTTGCGGAACAAATGCTGACTTACTTAAAATAAAGTAAATTTACTAATAACCAGAACCTAGTAACTAGTTGTTTTTTCTTGCGATATTGTGATTTGCTTTGATTTAAACTCGCTATAACTTACCATTTACATAATTTTTTTACTTTATGATGAAACGACGGACTTTCGTAAAAGCTTCGCTCCTGAGCGGCTGCCTTACTAGTGCTGTTCCATTTTTAAACCCTGCTATGGCTTCGGTAAAACAAAAAGCCAATAAACCTGAATACTACGAACTGCGGGTATACACCTTAAAAAACGAAACTCAGCAAAAACTAGTCGAAGATTATTTTCAAAATGCGGCTATCCCGGCGCTTAATCGTTTGGGCAGTAAAAATGTGGGCGTTTTTACGGAACAACAACCTACTGGCCAAACCAAAATTTACGCTATTATTCCGTACAAGTCGCTGGATGATTTTAGTAAATCTAACGAACGGCTGCTGGCCGATGCCACTTTTCAACAAAAAGGGGCCGCTTATTTAAACGCTCCGGCAACTGAACCGGCTTACGAGCGCATTGAAAGCTCATTGCTGGAGGCTTTTTCCGGAATGCCTAAAATGGAAATACCTGCCAACAAACCTCGTATTTTTGAACTTCGCCGTTACGAAAGCGCCAGCGAAGCCGCCGGTAAAAAGAAGATTGAAATGTTTAACATTGGCGAAATTGCCATATTTAAGCGGGTAGGTTTAACCCCGGTATTTTTTGGCGAAGCCTTAATTGGCGAAATGCGTCCTAACTTAACATATTTGCTTACTTTCGACGACATGGCCGAACACGACCGTAACTGGAAAGCCTTTGGAGGCGACCAAGAATGGAAAAAAATAAGCGGTATGCCCGAGTACGCCGACGCTAAAATTGTATCGAATATTACCCGTACTTTTTTAACACCTACCTCCTACTCGCAGATTTAAAAATTAAATCTAATTTTTTGAAGAAGCTGATTAGACTATGCAATAAGATTGAAGTACGTCGCCATTAATGGTGTCTTCACCACTAATTCCGGATAGCAGCTTCGATACTTTGATTCTAAAAATAAAGGCAGTACCTGTAAGCGGGTACTGCCTTTATTTTTAAAGCCTTTTTCTTTTACCAAATCTAATTATAAAGACTTATGAAAGGCTTGTGTTTGGAGCCTTTTCAAGTCTCCAGGTAATAGTTCTATCTATTATACTTCAAGTTTGCCTTGTGGCCGGCGGGCCTCGTTTGGCTGTTGAGGGCGGTTTAGCGAACCTTGGCTCACTCCGTTGCGCCATGCTGCTTTGCAGCACCGGAACGCTAAAAGGCCCGAGAGAGCCAAACTGGTATCTTTGTAATTAGCTAACTGGTTCTACCTTATAAAGAAAATACCAGCAAATCAGCAAATAAATAGTCATTATTTCTATTTAACGAGCGTTCGAGATAAGAAAAGAATTAAAGCGCCTTCATCTTTAATTACGTCATTCTGTAGGAATATAATCGGTTACCTGCTGGTTATATCCTTAAAGGATGACTAAAATGGAAAGGAAAAACCCGCAAACAAAATTTTATCTTTCATGCTAGCACTTTTAGTTATTATTAGTGCAGACAAGTCTTGATCTCGAACGCACTTTAATTAAAGTTTAATCTGCCGTTGCTTGCCGCTAAAATCTGTGATGGCTACTGTGGCAAGTTCAGCACTTACAATTGCGCGGCTGGACTGAGAGAGATAACCTGCTCCGTAAAAGAATTCTTCCCGCCTTTTTTTTCCGTTTTTAAATACCAGATCCGCATAGGCATCCATGGGACTTAAACGGATAACCTGGTTTTTGCCAACTGGATTTAGTGCCTGTAGCACCTGTAAACTATCGGCATTACAAGTAATTACTTCTAAGGGCTGATTTTTACTATTTAATACCCGGGCGATGGCCTTTGCATCACCGGAAACTTTCAGGCCGGCTGCTTTAGGGAGTATTGTTTTAAATGTGCCATTGCCGTTACCCAACAAACAAGTACCATTCGAGGCATCGTAATACCCCAATGCTGTTTCAGTCGCAAAAGAATTCCCGACTAATAAAATATCCAGGTTACCATCGTAATTAAAATCGGCAACGTTCATTCCAAAAACCGGTGCATACTGGGTATTTATGGGTAAAGGCTGCAGGGTAAATTTTCCGTTGCCGTTGTTTTGGATATAACTGCTGGCAAAGGTGTAGCTCTTATACTTAGTAGCATCTTTTAATTCTTCGTCGGTAAAAAGTGCATCCATAGAACTGGTGCCATAATCAGAGTACCGGGGAAAACGGCGGCGCATGGCTACTATCTGGTCGGTAAGAGCATCACGCGGCGGGGCTGGGTAGTTGGTATTCTGAATAAAATAACTTATTACCGGATCAATGCTGCCGTTTTTATCAAAATCTTTGGCGTACACGCTAACGGGTTGCTCCGGACTGGCTTTGTACTTGGAGTTAAGTCCTAAGTTACCGGCTACGTAGTCCATGTCGCCATCATTATCAAAATCACCGGCCATCAGGCTGTTCCACCAGCCATTGGAATTTTGCAAACCCATAGAGGCGGTAACATTGGTAAAATTCCCTTTATTGTTCTTGTAAAAGCAAATCGGCATCCACTCGCCGGTTACCAATAAATCAATTTGGTTATCGTTATCAAAATCTGTCCAAAGGGCAGAAGTTACCATTCCGGCACGTTCTAATTCTGGACATACCTGTTTTGTTACATTGGAGAAACGGCCACCCTGGTTACGCAAAATACAGCTCTGACCTGGCAACGGATATTTTTGTGGTTCGTTTCGGCCGCCTATAAATAAATCAAGGTCTCCGTCTTTATCAAAATCAGCCGCAGTTACGCACGAACCACTGGCAACTATACGGGGCAAAGCCAGGCTATCGAGCATAAAATTTCCTTTTCCATCATTCTGGTACAAGCGATGGCGGTATTGGTTGGCGTCGGTTCTAAATTCATTTCCTCCACTTACAACGTATAAATCCAGATCTGCATCTCCGTCGGCATCAAAGAACAAAGCTCCTGTGTCGTCTGCCTTATTAGGAATATGGCTTAGTGGTTTATTAGTAAAGCGGCCTTGTTTAGTTTGATAAAAGATAGTACCCGTGTAATTGCCCGAACCGCCCACGTAAAAATCATCCAGGCCATCGCCATTCACGTCGCCCACGGTCAATCCTGGGCCGGTTTGCGAGTACTTGTGCGGCAGCAAAGGCTGGTTTTTAAAATCAACGTAATCGTTTTCCTCGTGTTTAAAGGCAATTCCGTACTCGGCGTTTACTTTCCGGAAAAGCGGCGCTGGCTCGGGTTCAACTTTAAGCTTCCGGAAAACCGCATTTTCCTGATTTAATTTAAGGGTTTGATTAGCGGGTACGTTTGTTAGCAACTGAAACCGGCCATCCGGCCAATTTATTTCCAGCGAATCAACGGTAGTTACTTTGCCTAAACCAAAGTGAATGTTTTTACTCTGAGAAGACTGATAACCGCGCGTCAGGTAATGTTCGTAGAATTGCTGCTGGCCTTTACTTTTTAATTTTACAGTAGCTCCTATACCTTCCTGGTTTGGTTTCTGCCCCTGCAAATTCAGCTTTATAAAATTTGCAGGTTGTACCGTTTCGGTGTTGTTGCGGTATACAAAAGCAGCACTGTTTAAATTATTAATTACTAAATCTAAATCACCATCGTTATCTAAATCGGCGTAAGCGGCCCCATTAGAGGTAGAAGGCTTTTCTAAGCCCCATTTAGTAGTTTTATTTTCAAAAGTTAAATCATGCTTATTTTGGTAGATATAATTAGGCACAATAACGCTTTGCAATTTATTAAATTCTTTTTTTAGCTTCGCTTCCATGGCTTCCTGCGTACCAAACATCGATTGTTGGGATTGGTAATGTATATAATCCAAGTTGATCATGTCTTTTAAGTAGCCATTCGTAATAAATAAATCGCGCCAGCCATCATTATCGTAGTCAGCCAGGAGGGCACTCCAGCTCCAATCGGTGGCGTAAACACCTGCCAGTTGACCAATTTCACTGAAAGTACCGTTGCCGTTATTTAATTGCAGGGTATTACGCACGTATTGATATTCGTAACCCAGGCGCTTGGTTAAACTAAAACGTTCGTAATTGGGCGCTTCCATGGTTAATTTTTGCCGTTTGTTGTCTTCCGGCAGCATGTCCATTTCGATGATATCGGGCAAACCATCATTGTTATAATCGGCAATGTCGGTGCCCATGCCGTTGTAGCTGGTATGTTTTAAGTACTGGCTGATTTTATTCGTAAAGGTGCCATCCTGATTATTAATCCAAAGCAAATCATTACTTAAAAAATCATTGGCCGCGTAAACATCGGGCCAACCATCCTGGTTAATATCACTCACAGCAATACCCAATCCCCGGCCTTCTATCAGAATACCGGCTTCTTTAGACACATCCGTAAACGTGTTATTACCATTGTTGCGAAACAATTTATCCGTACTCCGGGAAGTACCATTAGTAATTTTAGGGCGGGAAACATTCGGATTATCAAAATTGTCGGTGGCATTCCGCAACAGATACATATCTAAATCCTGGTCTTTGTCATAATCAAAGAACGCCGCCTGGGTACTATTTCCTTCATCGGCCAGATTATAGGCTTTTCCTTCTTCTTTAAAAACCGGCTTGCCGGCAGCATCCATACCTTTATTTACAAATAACAGATTGGGCGTGTACGTGGTATCTGCGGCCGGATTAACGGTACAGGCGTAAATATCCAGCAAGCCGTCCTGGTTAATATCGATCATGGTTACCCCGTTCACCCATAAGTTAGTTGTGGTACCCGATTGGGCCGTAATATCTTCGAATTTAAAATTGCCTTTGTTCAGGTACAGCTTGCCCGAAACCATATTACCCGAAAAGTAAAGATCCGGTAAGCCATCGTTGTTCACGTCGCCAACGGCCACTCCTCCCCCATTATACATGTACCCGTAGGTTAATATGTTTAAAGAATCGGTTTCAGTTATCGTATTCTTAAAAGCAATTCCGGTATCCTGCGGGGCAAGCAAGGTAAATAAGACTGGTTCTTTTTTAAAAAACTGGCAATTGGTTAATAGAAAAATACAAGCAGAAACAAATAGTACACGTATGGGCTTCATTAGGGAAAGATCAATGTATTTAGAAAAAGTTAATGAGTAATGTAATGATTTCCGCTGGATAATAATAATCCCTGATTAGTAAGCAGTAGGAAGTTTGCCCCTTTACAAAATACCAGTGGTTTAAACTCGATTAATAATTAAGCTGCTGCCCCGCTTTAAATTTGGCAACCTGGGCATATTGATTATTTAAGTTGGGTTAAACTAGGCAGCTTAACTGCTTCGAAGCTTATTTTATTTAATGGTATAACTTCAGGTTTGGCCTCACCTTCTTTTATCCGAAGTAACTGATTGGGTTGGATGTTTCGGAAAACTTGTTTTTGATTGGTGCCGGACCACTGAATTACTATTTCGTCAATCACGTTGGCCTGGCCAATACCAATTTCCCGTCTTAAAGGAGAGGCACCAAAACTGCCGCCGGAATTAACGTCGCGGTAAACACTCCGGGCAATGCCGTTTTCCCGGAAAGTAACTTTAATGCGCGACCCAATAGCACTGCGGTTTGCTTTAACACCTACTAAATCAAGATAAATCCAACGGTTATTGTTCTGGCCGGGGTTCAGGAAAAAAGAATTCTGGTATGCATCACCGATATAAGCGCCACCCATTTCAGTGTAAATATCCTGGTCGCCATCATTATCCATATCGGCAAAAGATACGCCGTGGCCTTTTTGCAAATGCCCCACCCGGGCTGCGGTAGTTACATCCGCAAATTTTTGCCCGCCTAAGTTTTTAAACATTTTGTTAGGCACCAACGATTCGTAATCGGGGTTACCTGTGGCCAAGTACATATCTAAAAAACCATCGTTATCTATATCGCCAAAGTTAGAACCCATGGCAAAAGCAACTTTATCTAAGCCTACTTGCTCCGAAATATTAGTAAATGTGCCATTCCGGTTATTTTTATACAGGTAAACAATGCCGGCATTTTTAACTGGTTTTTTCATGGCTTCGGCCGCCGCGTAATGGGCCAAAGGAGCTTCAAAATTATAGTCGCACACTACAATATCTAACCAACCATCGTTATCAAAATCCCAGAAACAAGTCGGGAAGGTATGCCCTTTATCTTTATCCAGGTTTGCCGAAGCGGTAACATTTTTAAAAATGGGCGTTTTGCCTTTGATAGATGTGTTTTTCAATAAATACCGGTCGCCGTTCATGGTAGAGATAAAAATATCCTGGCGTCCGTCGTTGTCGTAATCGCCGGAAGTTACCCCTTTTACGAAGGCAACCAGCTGCACATTCGCTTCTTTGGTTACATTGGTAAAGGTGCCATCCTGATTATTCAGGTACATTTCGCAGGGATTGATAAATTTACTATTACCCGGCCGGGATTCGTTGCCAATAAAAACATCCAACCAACCATCGTTATTGAAATCGTTCCAAGTAGCGGTTTGGGTCGGATAAAACGAGAGCAGACCACTAATAGTCGTCACATCGGTAAAGGTGCCGTCGCCATTATTCTTGATTAAAGAATTGGGTTGCCGACCAAACTCGTCTTCTACCCAGCCGCCGCGCGTAACAAAAATATCTTTATAACCGTCGTTATTGTAGTCGGTTTGCATCATGTTTAGCCCACCCACCAATGGTTTTAAACCTGATTTTTCCGAAAGATCGGAGAAAGTGCCATGGCCATTATTTTTAAAATAATGCATTTCGTCGGCTAATCCCCAGCCAGAAGTAACCAGGTCTATATAGCCATCATTATCAAAATCTTCGGCAATGCTGCCGCCGGCCATATTATTTATGTCTAATTTTAAATTCTTAGCAATATTCCGAAATGGTTTTACTAAAGTAGAAGTATCTACATCTAAGTCCGGTAAATAGTAAGACACGTTTTTTACCTGCTGGTATTCCCCCAAAGTCATGTAAGATAGATTAAGCAGCCACCGGTAAGTTAAGTTGGCAGGATGAGCGGCCACTAATTGCTGGTACAATTCAATTGCTTTTTGCGAGCCCACTTGCTTCGTGTGAATGCCAGTGCCCCGGATGGGAAAAATACAGGTTTCTGAAGAATGGTGCATCACACAATTACTTCTTTCGCCGAGCCGCAGGTAAGCTAAGGCTAATTTAGGTCCCAGGATGCTAAAAGCTTTATTACCTAGCCCCATTGCTTCCAATTTTAACTGGGCATCGTGCAGTAAATTAACGGCTTCCTGTTCTTTGCCCACCATTAATAAAGCGTGCGCCCTGGAAGCGCTTAGCATTATCTTATCCTGTTCTGAGGTAGAGTGTTGGTATAAAGAATCGTAATGCGCTAGAATGGCACTGGAAGCAAACTTATTCTGATGATGATTGTATTGCTTTGCGGTTTTTTGCAGTAATAGAAGCATCTCTTCGTGCGCTGCCCGTTCTTTATTTTGGCAAGACCAGAGAGAACTAGTAAATAATAACAGTAAAAAAAGGGTAATTCTTGACATGGACAAAAACAAAACACTTACTCTAAAATACTAAATTTCAATTTTATACACTAATAACTTTTATTAAACTACAGCAATGGCAGCAATTATGATGTAATGTAAACTAACGATTAAGATTTAATTAAACAGGATTCACTTGGTATTGGTAATTAGTAAAGTAGACTGACCAGTATGTTTTCTTGATATGTTATACCCCATTGTATTTAGCGGTTTCCTATTAAAAGGAGGGTTAAACCATAGTGGCATAAACCTGGCCGCGTTTAAAAACCGGCTGAATTTGAACTATAGAATAATTATAACTATTCGGGATTAAATATTGAAAAGTATTTTTTTAAAATAAGTATAGCAAAAAACCCCTAGCTAAGGCTAAGGGTTTTTACTTCAAACAATTTCAGGAAAATTAATAATTAGGGTTTTGAGCCGGTAAGCCGCTTGAAGATAACTCAGGATTCCTGTTTACTTCATCCGATGGAATGGGCAATACATAATCCCGGGCCGGATTAAAGGTAAAGAGCGTGTAAGGCGAAGTTATCACCCCTTTTTTCATCCAACGCATGATGTCGAAGTCACGGCCTTCTTCACCGCCTCTTTCCACTGCACTTTCGTGCACAATGGCCTGATAAACCTGTTCTTTTGACCCGGTTGGGAATTGCGCATTCGGATAATCCGGCATCATTACATCGGCCCGGTTACGTAACTGGTTTAAGTAAGCCACCGCAGCTGCCTGGGTACCAACTTCATTCTCACATTCGGCCAATAATAATAATACTTCGGCGTACCGGATTACCCGGGTGTTAATACCACCCGGATGGAAACCTGGATCTAGTAAATTGGTTTCGGTAGGCTGGCTTCTTAGCTTCTGGTAAATAACGGTGTATTTTTCCCAACTGGCTTTTAAAGTTTTACCATGGAAATTAGTAGTCTCCCCGTTTTGTTGGGCATCGGTTAAAGTTTTAGTTCCAGCATCGTAAAGATCTCCGGTAAAATATACCGTATAATCTAAACGCGGGTCTCTTTTGGGAGAACCAGTTTCCGGCACCTCGTACTCATTTATTAAATACTCCGCCGGGATCAGGTTCCGCCAGGCAATCGGGCTGGTTTCCTGGCTCCGAACCGTAGATTGGGCAGCCGTTTGTCCATTACCTTCTCCATCCCAGTTATAACCGTTATCGCTGGGGCGTCCTACATAATTAATTTCCCAGATGGACTCCGAGTTAAATTCATTTTCTTCTCTGAAGTTGTGGTTATAAACCGGGGTTAAGCTATATCTACCTACTAACTTTTCCAGTTCTACCTTTGCTTTGGCGTAATCGCCCTGCTGGATATAAGCTTTACCTAACATGGCAGTAGCTGCATCCGCCGTTGCCCGGCCTTTGCTATCGCTAGGTTGGTTAGCCATGGTTTGACCCGCTGTCAGATTAGTTTGGGCATCTATTAAATCTTGTACTACTAGTTTGTATACCTCTTCTGGAGTTGATCGGGGGGCAAAAGCATCCACACCCGCAACCGGAGCGGTATATACCGGAACCCCACCAAAGAAATTTACTAATTCGTAATACGCCCAGGCCCGCAGAAACTTAGCCTCCCCCAAGCTTTGCTTTATAGAAGCAGCATCACCTTCTGCCGTGGCGGCGTTGGCAATTACGGTATTCGCCCGATGAATTAAGGTATAAAACCCATTCCAAATTTCGGTACCTACGCCATTACCTGGAGCTACCGTACCTTCAATTACTGCCCGGCGATGCGTTTCCAGCTGCCCCCCGCCTGGTTTATGGTCCGGGCTACGAAGTGAATGCGCAAAAAACCACTCCCGGGAAGCTAACCGGTTAGAGTGAGCTACGGCATATATACTGTTAACTGCTTCGCGTAATTCGCTGGCATTTTTAAAATAAGTAGCAGAGGTAAGGTTATTGGGGTTAACCGTGTTTAAATCATCGTGGCAGTTTGTTAAGAGTAGTACTCCTACAAAACAGGCCGATAAATATATTTTTCTCATTATAATAATGTTAAAAACTGTTTATAATTTTTAAATAATAGGTATTAATTAAAAATTTAATTGAATACCACCCAGGAAAGTTCTTGGCTGCGGATAAGTACCAAAATCAATACCATTGGTTAAAAGCGATCCACGGGCCTGGCCAACTTCCGGATCTAAACCTGAGTATTTAGTGATTGTAAACAGGTTTTGAGAAGTTATATAAATTCTTAGGCCGCTTACTTTGCCATTAGAGAAAGAGGTAAGGGCAGCTGTAGGAATGGTATAACCAAGCGTGATGTTTCTTAATCTGGTGAAAGCGCCATTTTCTAAGAACCGGCCGGAAGGACGGGTGTTTTGGTTTGGATCGCCGTTTACCATTCTTGGCACATCAGTGTTGGTATTAGTAGGAGTCCAGGCATCTAAAACGGCTGTACCGGCGCCAAATAAACGCAAACCACCTTCTAAAGCTGCTCTGGTAGCATTATAAACTTTATTACCCGTTACACCCTGTACAAATAAGCTTAAATCAAAGTTTTTGTAGTTAGCCGAAGCATTAACCCCGTAAGAAACTTTAGGTAAATAACTACCTAAGAATTGCCGGTCGTCGCTGTTAACTACACCATCATTGTTTAAATCTTTAAACCGGATATCGCCGGCAGCTGTTTTTTCTGTTTGATAGAAGGCGCCTGCTCCTTTTTTAGCTACAGCAGCGGCATTGTCGGCTTTTACTTCTTCCTCGTTTTGGTAAATTTTATCAATTACCCAGCCGTAGAAAGATTGGATTGGCTGACCTTGTTGCGTACGGGTAATGGCATAACCAGCGGCAAAGTCCTGATCGGTACCTTCATCCAGGGTAGCCGTAGGAGAACTGAATTTTACTACTTCATTTTTTAAGGTAGTTAAGTTCGCGTTAACGCTCCATTTAAAGGCTCCCTCGTTTTGGTTATAGCCCGCCGTAAATTCAAATCCTGAGTTTTTCATTTGGCCCACGTTGGCGTTAACGCCACCACCACCAAATCCAAAGGAGTTAGGTGTTGGAATGCTCAAAATTAAACCATTCTTTTCATCGGTTAATCTTTGGTAATACTCCGCAGAGAATACAATTTTGTTATTGAATAAACCAAAGTCGAAACCATAGTTTTGCATGGTGGTAATTTCCCATTTAAGATCTGGATTAGCTAAACCATTGGTATAAGTACCTAATGATCTGGCATCACCAAACGGATAAAGAGTGGCATTTAAGTTAGCGTTTACTACGTAGTCGTAGTTACCAATGCCATTAAAACCAATTTTACCGTAACTAGCTCTTAATTTTAAATCCGAAAGTTGCGAAACACCTTTTAAGAAAGGTTCTTCGGAAACGCGCCAGCCAACAGAAGCACCCGGAAAGTTACCCCATTTGTTGCCTGGTGCAAAACCCGAAAAACCATCGCGCCGGAACGAAGCGCTCAGTAAATATTTGCCTTTGAATTCATAATTTAACCGGCCTAAGTAAGAAAGTAAAACATTCTCTCCGATGGTTTGGCTTAAACCTGGGTTAAGCGGCTGATTTAAAGTAACAACCACTGAGTTTGGTTGATTACCATTCATGTTCTCCTGTATGTTTCTACGGTCGGTACGTTCTTGCACCGCAGTAAAGTTGATATAATGGTTATTAAACGTTTTATCAACTGTTAACTGATTAGTTAAAACAAAAGTACGGCCAGTGCCTCTGTTATTATTAATGGTAGAAGCCGGTCTGGAGCCAGAAGATAAATCGTTAAAAATCGGGAGATAAATAGCCTGCAGGTTGTTGTAATAGTCAAGCCCACCGGTAGATCTGAATTTTAACCATTTAGTAATATTAGCTTCGGCAAAAATATTCCCTAAAATTTTAAAATTACGGTTCTCATTCTGATCTAACTCGGCTAACCGGATAGGGTTGAAAGGGTCAGAACCATCAATGGAGTTTTGGGCCGCTCTAAAACCACCTAATAAGGTTGGGTCATGCACTGGTAAATAAGGTAAAGAACGAATGGCGTGAATAATCCGGGTTCTGTTATCAGCGGGTTCATATTGCTGCGTAGTATAAGAACCCATTAAGTTCTCGCCCACGGTAAATATGCTATTTAGTTTATGGGTAGAGTTCAGCCGGTAGCTATAGCGGTCGAAACCGGTACCTACTGTAATCCCATCTTGCTTAAAGTAACCACCGCTGGTATAAAACTGCGATTTATCTGTTCCGCCCGAAATGGTTATGTTATTTTGGGAAAGCACCGCGGTCCGGAAAAGCGCATCCTGCCAGTTTGTATTGGTTTGAGCATAGGTCTGCGTAGCCCCCGGGTAAATGGGTTGGTTAAAGTTGTCGGGCTGTAAACGGGGAGGAAGTGCTCCATTTAATAAAGTATTGGCATATTGCAGGTACTGCTGGGTATTTAAAGTTTCTATCTGGTTCCAGGCAGTTTGGGCACCGTAGTTAGCATCTACTGTCACTCTTATTTTACCGTCTTTGCCGCCGGTTTTAGTAGTTATCAGAATAACGCCGTTCGCCGCTCGGGAGCCGTAAACTGCCGTTGCTGCCGCATCTTTTAACACCTCCACTGATTGAATATCTTTGGTATCGATGTTAGATAAACCACCGGTTGGAACCCCATCTACTATGTACAGCGGATCGGCCGCAAAGTTTATGGAACCCACGCCTCTTACCCGTACAATTGGGTTAGAACCCGGAGTACCCGTATTTACGACGCTTACACCGGCAGCCCTACCTTGGATGGCTTGCGCCACGCTAGGTACCGGCAACTCAGATATTTGCTTCGCCGAAACCGAACTAATGGCACCTGTTACGGATTCTTTCTTTTGCGTACCGTAACCCACTACCACTACTTCTTCCAAAGCTTGGGTATCTTCGCTGAGGGTAACGTTAACCGGGCCTGGGCCGCTTACCGGTACTTCTTTGGTAGCATAACCAATAAACGAAAACACCAAAGTGCCCGCCTGTTCCGGAATATTTAACGAAAAAGTACCGTTCGGACTGGTAGTAGCTCCGGTGGTAGTACCTTTTAATAAAACAGTTACGCCGGGTAAACCTTCGCCATTGGAACCGGTAACCGTACCGGTAATTTGCCAGTCTGGGGCTTTGGTTGGTTTATAATGCGGCAACAGCGCCGGACGGCTAGCAGCTAACCATTCTATAGCCGTATTGCTTTCCGCGTTTTCGTTGGTCGCGGTAAGCGAGCCAAAGGCGCTATTTTCGCGGATTTCGGCGTTTTTTGTTCCTGGCACAATGGCGTAGGTTCGCTCGTTAATTTTAGCGTAGCGCAAATTAACAGTAGCTAATAAGTTATCTAACCCTTTTTCCATTTTGCCCGAAGGCAGCGCTCCGGCATTTACTAATTTACCCGCCAGATTCTGCGTTTCGTAAATAAAAGAAACATCGTACTGCTGCTGCAAATCTTGCAATACATCTGTTAAAAGAGCTTTTTTGGTGGAAGTAGCAACACTTTGGTTTTTACTGGGCTGATTGTTCGCTAATAACAGATCTTGCGCGTAAGCCTCCGGTAAAGAGGCCATACAGGCCAGAATTAAGGCATTGCGGAGCAGCACTTTTTTCTTGTTAGTAATCATTTTTCACGAGCTTTAATTTATATTTTTTAAATTTTACAAGGCATTATATAGGTGAGGTGATGCGTAATGTTCTTTGATCTTTATTTTCGAATTTTAAATTAAAAGAGGTGGATAGTGCTACCAATAAGGTATTTACATTATCAATGTAAATCTCGCCAGTTATGGTACGGCTCAATATTTTTCGATCGGTTACCTGCACCTGGTAGCCGTAGTTTTCTTCCAGCAAAGTCACAATATCGGCCAGCGGCGTAGCCTGAAAAATGAGTTTTTTGTGGGTCCAGGAAGAATATACTTCCGGATTTACCTGCCGCTTCGTAAATTTTTGCTTTGAGGGAATCAGCTCTGCCATTTCGCCGGGCTTTAAGGTTTCGGTTAAGGGTTCTTCGGCGGAGCCTTTGGCAAACAAGTTAACTTTACCGGAATTAAGTACCACCCGGGTTTTCTGGCGCCGATTGGTTACGTTAAAGCTAGTGCCTAATACCTGCACATTAACTTCGGGAGTATGCACTGTGAATTTTGCGTTTCCTTTACCCGGTTTTTTTAAAACGTTAAAAAAAGCTTCACCTTCCAGCCACACTTCCCGGCTTTCACGGGAGTTCCAGTTAGCGGGGTAACGCAAAGTGGTATTCCCATTTAGCACCACCATAGAAGAATCGGGTAAAATAAGGGTAGCGGTTTCGCCGTAGTTGGTGCGATAGATTTGCTGCTTTTCCTTTAGGGTTGCGTAGTAAAATAAAGCACCTCCCAGGCAAAATAAAATAAAAGCAGCGGCCCATTTTGACCATTGCTGATAGGAACGATTAGTAGTTTTACCAGGATGTAATAGTTCGGCGTTCTCCTGAAAGGCAAGCCGGTGTTTTAAGCGTTGCCAGCTTTCCTGCACTTGGCTATCCGGAATGGGAGTTGGAACCACCGAGATACCGATAAGCATTAAAGCCGCCTGTTGGGCAACTATTTTTTTATCGGGATTTGCTTCTAGCCAAGCACTCCATCTTTGCTCTTCCACCGGATTAGTTTTATACACCCAATGCGGAAAGGTTGTATCCTGTAGAAAATCCTGAAGTGTATAGTCCGGCAAGTTCATGTGGCGTTTATTACCTGAATAAGTTCTCTTTAATTATTAAGAGCGAATTCGATTCATTTTCTACCCACCTGAAAGAGTGTTTTTTAAATAAATATGATTTCTACAGGTTTAATGCAATCCTCTTTAATAATTTTCAAAAAATTAATTGTTGTTTTGACATTTTTAAATAAAATTATAGTAGTTGGTATTTCTATTATCTACTTTAATAGCTTTTATAGGGAAATTAGAGCAAGAATTTTAAAAAATTTGAATTTCAGATATTAGAATGTGTATAATTTATGTGCTGCAGAATTACCTTGTTTCAAATTTTTTTAGTAGTATTATAACTGCCTTTCATTATCCTATTGATTTTTAACCGGCTCTTGTAAAATTGGGCCGACGACGCTTTTTTAACCAGAAATGCCGGGAGATTAATGCTAAGGAATATTTATTAAAACAGAAATTGTTGTTTACCTGGTGTAATTATTTATGGCTTTAATATTACCCTTCCCGGCCTTACATGAAACTTCGTTTCAGCAGCATACTGATTTGCCGGAACAGGAGCTATGGGAAAGTTTACGCCAGGGAAACGAAGCAGCACTTGCCCAACTTCATAAAACGTATTATAAAAGTCTTTTCCGGTACGGAGTTAAATTAAGCCATAACCCGGACATTAGCGAAGATTGCATTCAGGACTTGTTTGCTAATTTGTGGGCTTCCCGGCAACAAATTAGCGCCGTGCAATCCATTAAATTTTATTTATTTACTTCTTACCGGCGATTGGTTTTGGTGCATTTAAAAAAGCAGCAAAAATTACTCACCCAAATTTTTAAACCAGACGCCACAATTGTTTTCTCCGCCGAAGAAATAACGGTACAGTCGGAAGCAAATCACGAAATCGCCCAAAAATTAACATCGTTGCTTAACAATTTACCTAAGCGGCAGCGGGAAGTGCTCTACCTGCGGTATTACGAAGATTTAAGCCTTACGGAAATAGCGCAATTAATGGATTTAAGTTACCAATCGGTGTTAAACTATATTCAGCGCGCTTTAACCAACATCCGGCAACAGCCAGAAATAACTGTTTTGCTAAGCCGTTCTTCTCTTAAATTAGTTACTTCTTAACCCAGGTTTGTTTTTTCTCTCCTAATTATCCAGGTTGGATTTTCTATTGCGTAGTATCCGTTAGCAAATCGAAGCATTGCTTTGCTATTTCCAGTTCTTCGTTGGTAGGAATAACGAATACTTTCACCGGCGATTCGGAACGGTTAATTTCGCGTAGTTCTTTTGAGCGGGTTTAGTCATTAAGGAATTCAATCTTACAATGTCAATTTCAAAAATAAAAGCCGAATACTAACCTAAAGATTTTCTCTTTTAAGTTAGTATTCGGCTTTTTGTTTTGAAGACTTATCCTAAACAGATTAAAATTAAGACATCTTGTTTGATATGAATGATCATGTCCTTTATTGGCTAATCCGAAACAATCATCTGTATTGTTTCAGAAAACTTACCCGCTTGCATCCGGCAGAAGTATGTACCTGAACTTACTTTAAGGCCGCTAGAATCATCTAATTTCCAGATAATAGCGTGCTCGCCCTTCGGATAAATGCCAGTAGTTCTTTTCACCACCTGGCCTAACGCGTTATAAATAGTGAACGTTACTTGTTGTTGCTCGGGCACAGTAAAGCCAATGGTAGTTTCGCTGCGGAATGGGTTCGGATAGTTTTGCTTTAACTCAAAGCCAAAATCTTTTACTTTTATTAAAGCCTCGGTATTTAAGACATTTAACTGCTTTAAACTACCTGTATAAGCTACACTCCCGGTAATAGCAGAGTTAATAGCTATTTTACTTTTTGTACCACCATTCCCAATTACTTTAAACCGTACTTGAAATACCTGCGTATCGTCCGCTAAACTCAAGCTGTCATTGTCATTAACCGACCAGGCAGTGGTAAGCTTACCATCCCGCACACTATGTGTACCAAAAATACCTTCTACCGCAGCATTTTCTACTTGCGTAAACTCGAGCACGGTTGGATCCCAGTTTAAGGTAAACTGATAACCACTCACGTTTCTAAAGTTCTTCACCGTTACCGGCACCCGAATTTCGGTATCCGGCAATACTTTCAGATCCAGCAGGTTAAAGTTTAAATCTCCGGCAATCTGAATCCGGGCATTTGTCGCATCCCAACTGTTGGTTACATCTCCCAACTTCATCCCGATAAAATCCTGATTACTTAAAGAACTTATTTTACTATACGTACGGGCACTGTCGAAAGGAAATGGATTAGTGATACTAGCAAAAGTAAAATCGCTGCGCACAAATCTCCATAAACGTCCTCCAGGGAAGCTCTTTGTATAACCTAATATGAAAGCCCGGATTAAATTAATATCCTGATTGGTTACAGTACCGGAACCGTTCACATCGGCAGCAATAATTTTGTATGGAGAGTTCAACAATTGTTTTTTAGAAATGTGGCGTTGAATATGTACCAAATCCAAAGTAGTAACCCCATTCGTCACTTCTACGTCGTTTTTCTTAGATGGAGTGAGTACGTAGGGTTGATTATAGGACAGATTGAACCGGTAATTTCCGTTGGACAAAGTAGTTACCTTTTTAGAGCCAAGATTGGTTTTGCTGCTGGTAGCTTTAATGGTTACCCCACTTATGCTACTGCCAGCTTCACTCCGGATAGTACCTGTTACTGCTACTTCGGATAAGATAATGGCCGCTCCGGCTTTAGTCTTTACTTCCACCACATTCAGGTTTTTATCTGTAACTTCTATTTTCACGGGTTTGTTTGTTACGGATATAGGTGTAAAGGAACCTGCCGGGCCTACTAACTTAAGACGAACCGCAAATAAGATTGCATTATCATTTAAGCTCTGCGAAATACTTCCCGCGCTTTTCCAGGAAAAAGACAGTTTACCAGTATTTACCTGGGTAGTGCCAAAATTTCTCCTGGTCATCTGTTTCAAACCAAAACTTTCAACACCTACATAAGTTGCCACAGCAGTATTCCAGTTAATACTGCCCTGAATGGACATAATATTCTTTAAATCTTTTACCCGTACCGGCACTAACACCTGGGTATTGGAATAGCCGCTAACCGTGTTTACTACTAAGGTAATGGCTTTGGGAACCGGAACAATAATTACTTGAACAGTACCCGGGTTGCTGGTACAACCATTTACCAAAACGGTAACTGAATACATGCCGGCAGCTCTACCTGTTACCTTGTTAATAGTAGGGTTATGTAAAGTAGAAGTAAAACCATTTGGTCCGGTCCACTTGTAGGTAGCTCCGGGCACCGTGTTGACGCGCAATTTCAGAACGCCACCTAATACAGGACTGTTTGCCGAAACTACGGGGGTGGCGAGTTTACCTTGCACTGATAAATTGGTACCATTATCGGTACCGATAACCGCCGGATTAGAAGATATAACTCGTACCCGGTAACCAGTGCCGGTAATAGTAGTAACCGGAATAAAGGCCGCAACCGGACTGGTATTTCCTACTCCTATAGTAATGGGCACGGCAAAGGAACCCTTTGCATCGGATAACTGCACCTTAAAGATATTGGAGCCGTTAAAAGAACCAGTGGTAGTAAAAGGCACATTTACGGGGCTGCCGGCGCACAATCTGGAAACACTTAAGGCGGAACCGGTAATGGTATTGCTTAGAACTGTAAAATTACTGTTGCTGGTGGCGGTGCCATTGGGAGTAGTTACACTTATTAAGCCGGTACTGCTGCCCGCAGGTACGGTAGCCACAATAGTCTGAGCATCTTTTACCGCATAAGAAGCGTTAGTATTATTAAATTTTACGCTGCTGATATTGGTAAATCCACTTCCTTTTATAGTAACTACGGTTCCCACCGGACCACTTAGCGGGCTAAAACTACTAACCGCTACTGCCTGCTGAATGGAAACAGAAACCGTTGCCGAAACGCTGCAACCATTTACGGTGGCTGTAACCGTGTAGGTTCCGGCAGCCGAAGAAGTCACATTCTCGATGGTAGCCTTTTGGGTCGTTGCCGTAAAATTATTAGGGCCAGTCCAGGCATAGATTGCATTGGTAATAGTAGCAGCACTCAAAGTTAAGGAAGCGCCGGCAGTTACCGGGCTATTGCTACTGGCAGTTAAATTTTCGGGTGCCTCGTTGATGGTAATAGTTTTAGTAGCTTTGTTCGAGCAACCACCGGCTTCAGAGTAAATATACTCAATGGTATGGGTACCTACTCCGGCCGTAGCCGGGTTAAATACCCCATTGGCATTCATGCCATTTCCTACCCAAACCCCTCCTGCCGGCGAACCGGAAAGCGTAACTTCTTCAGCGTTTACGCATAGACTGGTCGGTAAACCGGTAAACGAAACAGTAGGCAAGGATTTTACCACGATGGTAGATGTGGCTGCATTGGTACAGCCGTTTTCATTGGTATAAGTATAAGTAATCGTGTGGGTACCTATGCCGGCAACGGAAGCACTAAATTGCCCATCTTTTACGCCGGTTCCGGAATAAGAACCACCTTTCGGTAAGCCGCCAGCTAAAGTAAAGGTTGCTGCCTCGGTACAAACCGGGGTAAAAGCGGCCAGCGTAACAGTTGGCAAAGAATAGATTTTAACCTCCTGCGTGTAAGTATTGGAGCATCCCAGGGTGTTGCTTACCGTTAGCTGCACTTTATACGTTCCGGAGGCACGATACGTGTGGGAAGGATGCTGTTCCGTGGACGTGCTGCCATCCCCAAAGTTCCAGTTATACGTCATAGAACCAGAACTAACCGTACTTTGGTTGGTGAAGGTCAACGGCTCGTTTATGCAGGCTTCCACCTCAGCGAATTTGGCTTCGGGCGTGGCAATTATGGTAACGGTTTTGCTCACGGCACTGTAACAGCCTTCGTCGGAGTAAGCTTTTAAGGTAACGGTATAGGTTCCGGATTGAGCGTATATATGGTTCGGGTTCTGCACCACAGCACTATCCCCATCGCCGAAATTCCATTCGTAGCGGGTAATGGTACCGGGGCTTACACTGGCAGTTCCCAGGAACGGTACCGCTACCCCCGCGCATTTAGTCGTAAAATTAAAACTAACGGTAGGACTTGGCTTTTTAAAGCGGGCAACCCGTAAAGTATCATTACTTACATTATCGTCCTGAATACCTACGAGCCAAACTTTAAAATCATATTGCCCTTCTTTTAACAAATTCTGGCTTTCCTTAAAGGTATATTCAATATCATTGTTAATGGAGCCCGGAATGGTTTCGGTAAATATGGGGCCTTTGTTTACCTGGTAAGCTACTTTCAGATTAGTAAACGGAATATCTCCGAACTGAATAATATTAGCCGTTACCGACTCCGACGAGGTTTGGTCACAATCCAGGGCCGGGCTGATGAGGCGGGTAATCCCAAAGTCGACGGTAAATTCATCGGCGCCAATATCCGGGGCGGAGCTGTTGCGAATCTCACCATCAATATCCAGTAAAACGCCAGCCACCGGTATACCGGCTCCGTTTAAATTACGCTGGTAGGTTCTAAATTCCGTTTTACTTTTGAAGAAAGGGTTAACGGCTTTGGAGTTCGCATCCCCTTTCAAGGCCTGCCCCCACGTGCTTAGGTTCGTGTAGTCCGTACCGGCATAATGCCCCAGCTTGCCGCCCGAAGAATAATAATCATTGTAGTCAATGTCGTTCGTACCACTCAGAGCTGCACCAATGTATGCGGCATAGCCCCCACCGGAGTTGGCGAAGATGTTGTTCTTCACCGTGAAGTTGCCGTTGTTGCCTTGCACCGAAAAAGCCCGCGCCTGGCTCAGGTCCGTCCCCGTGGTATGCACGCTGTTGAAAACTACTTTTACATTCGAACTGCTATTCAGCGATATGCCGTAAGTCGTTCCTTGCCCTTGCGTCTGCACAAAGTTGTTGGCTATCAAGGTGCCTTGTGCCCCATTTAAATTTATAGCATTGGCATTAGTAACACCCGTTATCTTATTACCGCTGATTTCTGCTACACCATTGCCTTCAATGTTGATAGCATAACCCGTTTGGGCAGAAGCGACAATACTATTGTTCGATATCACGTTGCCTGAAGTGCTATATCCACCGGTATATTGATAAATTTTGCCATCACTGATTGTATTACTGGTTATGGCACTATTGCTCCATCTATGGATTAAATTGATCTCTCCCGTAATAAGATTTGAATCTATAAATACTTTGTTCATAGGCGCATAGGCCCCATATGCATATACGGAATAATACCCTGGTTTTAAACCTTCTATTCGGTTTCTCCTTATAATAATATCACTGCAACCTGCTACATCACCACTAGTACTTTGTAAACTTATGTAAGTGTATAACATCCGGCTATTTGCAATAGTGATGTTGTTAGACTCACGTATACTTATTGTTTTCGCTTGAAAATAGTAATTACCACTATTGAAAGAGCAGTTAGCAAAATCCGTATACCTACTTTTTTCAATCTTCACTATATTGCTGTTACTACTCCTAATAAAGCCAAGCTTCTTAAAGCTGAGGTATTCTCCCCCATTAACCAGTAAAGTATAATCCAGCACTGAATTTTCCTGATTATAGCTTAGAACCGCTTTCGTGCTGTCGCCACTCTCTGACTCAAATACAATCTTGTTAGTAGCTGAAGCACCGGTTACTTTGCCAATCACCACCTGCTCATTATAGGTGCCGTTGCGTACTTTGAACGTCACCGGTCCAACCACGCCCGCATTGTTGAGAACCGTCACCGCTTCGGTGAACGTCTTGAAGTCTGGTGAACTGCCCCCTATCGTGTATACCCCAGAAAGAGCCGCTACCAGGTTCTGCACCGTTGCTGTATCGTTATAGCGGTTCAGGTCCTGTTGGCTATTGGGATTAGTAGCCCAGGCATCAATGTCAAAAATGGAAGCCCCCGAGAAGTTATGTGTTTTTAGGGTTACTTCCTCCGATGCCCCACTAACTAAGTTACCACTCCAATTAACAGGTGTTTGAGTTACCTTATTTATCTGCCAATTAAGGGTAGCCGAAGAAAGTGTATTTAGCCCTTGATTTCTTAGTAATACTTTCACTGGCACCGATGTACTAATAAGCGGACTTGTAGGAGTAATAATGGCATCTAGCCCTGCATCAATCTCAATTGGCGTGTACTCTTTAGCTCCTATATCGGGTTTACTACTATTCCGTGTAGTACTGTCAATGTCTTTGGTAATATTGGTGACGGGCGTACCTGCGTCATTAAGGGCTATATGATTTGTATCCAGGTCCGTTTTACTTTTAAAGAAGGGGTTAACAGCTTTGGAGTTCGCATCCCCTTTCAAGGCCTGCCCCCACGTGCTTAGGTTCGTGTAGTCCGTACCGGCATAATGCCCCAGCTTGCCGCCCGAAGAATAATAGTCGTTGTAGTCGAGGTCGTTGGTACCTGTCAGAGCCGTGCCAATAAAAGCCGCATAACCCCCACCGGAATTGGCGAAGATGTTGTTCTTCACCGTGAAGTTGCCGTTGTTGCCTTGCACCGAAAAAGCCCGCGCCTGGCTCAGGTCCGTCCCCGTGGTATGCACGCTGTTGAAAACTACTTTTACATTCGAACTGCTATTCAGCGATATGCCGTAAGTCGTTCCTTGCCCTTGCGTCTGCACAAAGTTGTTGGCTATCAAGGTGCCTTGTGCCCCATTTAAATTTATAGCATTGGCATTAGTAACACCCGTTATCTTATTACCGCTGATTTCTGCTACACCATTGCCTTCAATGTTGATAGCATAACCCGTTTGGGCAGAAGCGACAATACTATTGTTCGATATCACGTTGCCTGAAGTGCTATATCCACCGGTATATTGATAAATTTTGCCATCACTGATTGTATTACTGGTTATGGCACTATTGCTCCATCTATGGATTAAATTGATCTCTCCCGTAATAAGATTTGAATCTATAAATACTTTGTTCATAGGCGCATAGGCCCCATATGCATATACGGAATAATACCCTGGTTTTAAACCTTCTATTCGGTTTCTCCTTATAATAATATCACTGCAACCTGCTACATCACCACTAGTACTTTGTAAACTTATGTAAGTGTATAACATCCGGCTATTTGCAATAGTGATGTTGTTAGACTCACGTATACTTATTGTTTTCGCTTGAAAATAGTAATTACCACTATTGAAAGAGCAGTTAGCAAAATCCGTATACCTACTTTTTTCAATCTTCACTATATTGCTGTTACTACTCCTAATAAAGCCAAGCTTCTTAAAGCTGAGGTATTCTCCCCCATTAACCAGTAAAGTATAATCCAGCACTGAATTTTCCTGATTATAGCTTAGAACCGCTTTCGTGCTGTCGCCACTCTCTGACTCAAATACAATCTTGTTAGTAGCTGAAGCACCGGTTACTTTGCCAATCACCACCTGCTCATTATAGGTGCCGTTGCGTACTTTGAACGTCACCGGTCCAACCACGCCCGCATTGTTGAGAACCGTCACCGCTTCGGTGAACGTCTTGAAGTCTGGTGAACTGCCCCCTATCGTGTATACCCCAGAAAGAGCCGCTACCAGGTTCTGCACCGTTGCTGTATCGTTATAACGATTAGGATCAAGCTGATTGTTAGGGCTGCTGGTCCAAGTTTTTATATTGAACAAAGGAGCACCGGTAAAAGTATAAGTCTTGAGTGTAACTTCCTCCGATGCAGTACTTGCCAAACTTCCGCTCCAGTTAATTGGTGGTTGGGCTACACCATTTACCTGCCAATTAATAGTAGCCGAAGAAAGTGTACTTAATCCTTGATTGCGCAATAGGACTTTTACGGGTATAGTTGTACCGCTCAATGGACTTTGAGGAGAAGTTATCGCATCTAAGCCGGCATCGATTGCTACTGGAATGTATTCTTTGGCACCAATGTCTGGTTTTCTCGCATCCCGGGTAATTCCATCTATATCTTTAGTAAAGCCACTGATACTTGTACCCGCATTATTTAAAGCAATGTGGTTTATATGTGGCTCGGTTTTATTTTTAAAGAAGGGGTTAACAGCTTTGGAGTTCGCATCCCCTTTCAAGGCCTGCCCCCACGTGCTTAGGTTCGTGTAGTCCGTACCGGCATAATGCCCCAGCTTGCCGCCCGAAGAATAATAGTCGTTGTAGTCGAGGTCGTTGGTACCTGTCAGAGCCGTGCCAATAAAAGCCGCATAACCCCCACCGGAATTGGCGAAGATGTTGTTCTTCACCGTGAAGTTGCCGTTGTTGCCTTGCACCGAAAAAGCCCGCGCCTGGCTCAGGTCCGTCCCCGTGGTATGCACGCTGTTGAAAACTACTTTTACATTCGAACTGCTATTCAGCGATATGCCGTAAGTCGTTCCTTGCCCTTGCGTCTGCACAAAGTTGTTGGCTATCAAGGTGCCTTGTGCCCCATTTAAATTTATAGCATTGGCATTAGTAACACCCGTTATCTTATTACCGCTGATTTCTGCTACACCATTGCCTTCAATGTTGATAGCATAACCCGTTTGGGCAGAAGCGACAATACTATTGTTCGATATCACGTTGCCTGAAGTGCTATATCCACCGGTATATTGATAAATTTTGCCATCACTGATTGTATTACTGGTTATGGCACTATTGCTCCATCTATGGATTAAATTGATCTCTCCCGTAATAAGATTTGAATCTATAAATACTTTGTTCATAGGCGCATAGGCCCCATATGCATATACGGAATAATACCCTGGTTTTAAACCTTCTATTCGGTTTCTCCTTATAATAATATCACTGCAACCTGCTACATCACCACTAGTACTTTGTAAACTTATGTAAGTGTATAACATCCGGCTATTTGCAATAGTGATGTTGTTAGACTCACGTATACTTATTGTTTTCGCTTGAAAATAGTAATTACCACTATTGAAAGAGCAGTTAGCAAAATCCGTATACCTACTTTTTTCAATCTTCACTATATTGCTGTTACTACTCCTAATAAAGCCAAGCTTCTTAAAGCTGAGGTATTCTCCCCCATTAACCAGTAAAGTATAATCCAGCACTGAATTTTCCTGATTATAGCTTAGAACCGCTTTCGTGCTGTCGCCACTCTCTGACTCAAATACAATCTTGTTAGTAGCTGAAGCACCGGTTACTTTGCCAATCACCACCTGCTCATTATAGGTGCCGTTGCGTACTTTGAACGTCACCGGTCCAACCACGCCCGCATTGTTGAGAACCGTCACCGCTTCGGTGAACGTCTTGAAGTCTGGTGAACTGCCCCCTATCGTGTACACCCCAGAAAGGCTGCTATACAAGGTGGCAATTATCGTATCATTTAGAGCATTTAAGTCTTTTTGCCCGTTCGGGTTCTCCTGCCAGATTTTTAACTGGTAAGCTTTGCCTTGCTGAAAATTATAATTGGCCAGGGTAATATCGTCCTTCACTTTTCCGAAAGCCAAAGAGCCGGTCCAGTTATAGGGAGTTTGGGCGACCCCGTTTACCTGCCAGTTTAAGGTTGTACTGGTTAAGGAATTAATGCCATAGTTGCCCAAACCCACTTTTATGGCTTGGCTGCCCGAACTAAAAGGCATTTCGGGAGCGCTTAACTTTACCAACCCGCCGTCGCGCGACAAAGGCGCATAAATCCTGATATTGTCTAAGGCCCAGTAGTACGAGGCATTACCTGTCCAGCGGAACCGGACTTTGGCATTGGTTACCCCGCCTACTTTCGCCGAAATGTTATACAGTTTGCTTTCGGGGTTAGCGGTACTATCTACGTAGGTATCCAGCACGCTCCAGGTGGTACCGTTAAATATTTCGAGGGTGCCTTTGCCGTTTTTACCGCCGGCAAAAAAATGGTCGAAGGTAAGCAGGGTATTGCTACTGATGGAAGCATCGAAAAACTTAGATTCCAGAATTACGTTTTCCGCCCCATCTGCCTGTGAATAATTATCGCTGTCGAAAATAGCGAAGTTGCCCGTAAACGGATAATTGAGGGTACGGATACCCGGGTTATTAAAGCGCCACTTATCGGCCGCTCCACCTCCCGTGGCATTATTGAGCCAGCCTGTAGGTGGCGTAGTTTCGGAAGCCGAAGAGAAGTCTTCGTTCAGAATATAAGTCTGACCAAAGCTGCGGCCGGTTATAAGCACAAGAACCCACCAGAAGAACAATAAGTAGATTTTTTTCATATTTAGTAGTTTGGGTTACCGTAAGGTTATATATGGGTATTAGAATTCAGCAGAAAAGAATTTTCTCTTGGCTGGTTATTTAATTCTTTAAAATTGAGAACTATCAAAATTGGTTATTACAGGCAATAGTAAGCTCCCTGATGGACCGAATGGCCAACTTTATCCTGGCTATTCCAAAGAATGGCAGGTTTATCTTCTGCTTAACAGGTTGACAAGAAAGTTTAAAGGAATTTATTCAGGCGGATTATATTAGTAGTTTTTTCTTCATAGGCGATTTAAGGTATCAAAAAAACAAACAGTACTTTATACAAGGTCAAACATCTAAGCATCTGGTTAGGGAACTATAACCTCCCCAATTACTTCATTAAAATATCACACAAAGGCGGTTTACACCTATTCACCATTTAGGCAATAGTGTATTTATCAACAAAGGTTAGTCTTAAACAAGTTGATTAAATTACTTTATTAAAAAGCTTACCTTATACATTCCGTCTACAGCTAAATTGTTACCTATTATTTATGATAATTTCATAAATAATTTTCAAATGCAGCTTCAAGGGCTTGCATTCCAAAATTAATTTCGGTTACGAAAACATAGGAAACCTGAGAGATTATGAAAAAGGCTGGTAAAGCTTTAAATAAACCTATATTATCTTTAATGATAAATATTAAATAAAGAATTTCCAACTATAATTAAAGCAATACCCTTATTAAATTTATGTTAATTTTTATTTTTATATTTATATAAATAAGCAGTTTAAGAAATTAAATGCAGAGAATAAATATAATTATATGAATATAAGTCACTTACTAAAACTTACAATACGTAAAATTTGAATGCTATTAACGTAGGAGGAACTGTTTATTCTAAAACTTTAAATAAGCTGCATTAGATATAGTATAATTAGTAAAATTTAATTTGTTATAACTACCTACCCCAATTTATCTATTCCAGTAAATACCACTACATTGATTATGTTAGCAGTTCAAAACATTGCTTTGCTATTTCCAGTTCTTCGTTGGTAGGAATAACGAATACTTTCACCGGCGATTCGGAACGGTTAATTTCGCGTAGTTCCTTTGAGCGAATCAGGTTTCTTTCTTCGTCTAGTTGTATTCCTAAATAGTCCATATCATGGCAAACGCGGGCGCGCACTTCCGGATCGTTTTCCCCTACACCAGCGGTAAATACAATAGCATCTAAACCGTTTAACACGGCGGCATAAGCCCCAATGTACTTCTTAATCCGGTACGCGTACAGGTCGTAAGCCAGATTGGCGACCGTATCTCCTTCCTCAATGGCTTTGGTAATATCGCGCATGTCGCTGAAACCGGTTAAGCCCAGCATACCGCTGCGTTTATTTAATAAAGCATTTACCTGCTCCGGGTCGTAGCCTAATTGGTTTACTAAATGAAAAATTACGGAAGGATCAATATCACCGGAACGGGTTCCCATAATTAAACCGCTTAAAGGGCCAAAGCCCATGCTGGTATCCAGGGATTGATTGCCTTTAACTGCGGTAATACTACAACCATTTCCCAGGTGAATGGTAATAAGTTTGGCATTGGGTTTACCTAAATACTGCACCGCTTGCTCGGCTACGTACTTGTGGCTGGTTCCGTGAAATCCATACACCCGGATGCCTAAATCGGTGTAAAATGATTGGGGTAAGGCGTACCGAAACGCGCGTTCCGGCATGGACTGGTGAAAAGCCGTATCAAAAACAACTACTTGCCGAGCTTTACGGAAGGTTTTTTCGGCTACTTCAATGCCCAGGTAATTAGAAGGATTGTGTAAAGGCGCTAATGGAAATAATTTTTTGATTTCGGCTTTTACTTCCGGAGTAATAATGGTAGTAGCAGCAAAAGTTTCGCCGCCATGTACTACCCGGTGCCCGACCACCTCAATCTCATCGGGATTCTGAATTACTCCTGCTTCGGAGTCAGTTAATAAGCGTTCTACTTCCTGTAAACCGGCCGCATGATCGGGCAAATCTAAAGTTAAACGAATTACATTTTCCGGAGTGCTGGTAAATACCCGATGGGTAATTTGGCCATCTTCTAAGCCAATCCGTTCAATTAAACCACTGCAAATGGGTTGCTCGGAAGGCATTCTAAATAATTGGTATTTAATAGAACTGCTGCCGGCGTTTACAACAAATATGTTCATGTAGTTTTTATTACGTAGTAGGTTTAACGTTTTAGGTTATACGCTGCTCAAAGTAGAGCTTACTTTTATTTAAATTTTCTACTTATTGATTAATAATCTTTCCTATCACGGAACAATAATCTCCCTTATCGCGAGCGTCCACGCTCGTGATGCTTATCGTCCTGTCTCTGGCCGGGAGGAATCTAACTTAGTTACTGTAAAGGGAAGCCTATCCGTTGGCTCGGCCAGAGGCCTACCACATAATAGACACGAGCGAGGACGCTCGCGCCAGTTAGGATTACATTCTTCAATCTTCAACCTTGCAACTTTCTAACTTTTAAACCTGCAACTCCCCTACCCCTGGCTTTGAATAGCTGTAATTACCACGGTATTAAAAATATCATCTACGGTGCAGCCACGGCTTAAATCGTTTACGGGTTTATTTAAGCCTTGCAGCATTGGACCAATGGCTAAAGCGCCGGTTTCGCGTTGCACAGCTTTGTAGGTATTATTACCGGTATTTAAATCCGGGAAAATAAGTACGCTGGCCTGGCCGGCCACTTCGGAGTTGGGTAATTTTTGTTTTCCTACCACGGGGTCTACCGCCGCATCGTACTGAATGGGTCCTTCTACTTTTAAATCAGGGCGTTTTTGCTTTACAATTTCGGTGGCCCGGCGCACTTTTTCTACTTCTTCGCCCTCGCCGGAAGTACCCGACGAATACGAGAGCATGGCAACGCGCGGCTCAATCCCGAACCGCCGACTGCTTTCGGCGGAAGAAATGGCAATTTCGGCTAATTGTTCGGCCGTAGGGTTCGGGTTTACGGCGCAATCACCGAACACCGATACGCGATCGGGCAAACACATAAAAAATACCGACGACACAATGGAAACACCCGGTTTGGTTTTCACAAATTGCAAAGCCGGCCGGATGGTGTGCAAAGTGGTATGTACTGCCCCCGAAACCATGCCATCGGCGTGGCCTTTGTACACCATCATAGTACCAAAATACGATACGTCCGTCATCAGGTCGTAAGCCATTTCCAGCTCCACGTTTTTACTTTTCCGGAGTTCGTATAAAGTCTGCACGTATTCTTCGTAGTATTCCGATTCGGCGGGGTTAATAATGCGCACCCGGCTCATATCCAGCGGCAAGCCCATCCGTTTTACGGCAGCGGCAATTTCACTTGCGTTGCCCAGAATGGTTAAATCTACAATTTCCTGGTTAATTAACCGGGTGGCAGCTCTAAGTATGCGATCGTCGTTCCCTTCGGGTAGCACAATGTGTTTTTTCTGGCTTTTGGCCCATTTTACCAATTGGTACTGAAACATGTGCGGCGTAATGCCTTCGGGGGTAAAGGTGATAATTTTTTGATCGAGGGTGGCCACATCCACGTATTTCTCGAAAGTATCAATGGCCAGCTCAATTTTTTTGGTATTATCCGGTGTAATCTGCGATTTAATAGCTCCTACTTCGGTGGTAGTCTGGAAAGTACCGGTTTTTACCGCAATAATAGGTACTACGGTTTGCAAACCTTCGATTAAGCGCAGAATTGGCTCCTCGGGTTCAGAACCGGCCGTAAGTACAATACCGGCAATACGGGGATAATTAACCGATAAATTGGCCTGCAACGCACAAATAATAATATCGCCGCGGTCACCGGGGGTTACTATCAATACATTATCTTTTATGTGCTTTAAAAAATTCGGCACTTGCATGGCTCCGGTCACGAAATTATCTACCCGGTTGGTGAGTTGCTCTTCGCCGAAAAGTAATTTACCGCCCAGGTTTTCGTAGATTTCCCGCATGGTCGGGTTTTTCAAACTTTTATCATCCGGAATTACCGTAAAAATTAAATCGGGGGGTAGTTGGCCCTGCAACAGTTCGCGTACATCATCGGCCTGGTCCGGATTTACTTTATTGGCAATTACGGCTATAATCTGCAGTTCCCGCGCTTCAAAATTGCGCAAAGTAGTTATCACCGAATTAATTACCTGAGCCGTAGTTTTGCGCTCGCCCGAAACTACGAGAATTATGGGGATGCCCAGGTTTTTGGCTACCATTACGTTTACATCAAACTCAAAAGCGGTTCCTTCGCCTACAAAGTCCGTTCCCTCTACTACCGTGAAATCGTAATTTTCTTCGAACCGTTTAAACTTATTAATAATGGTATCTATAATTTCGCCTTCGTTTTCAGCCTCAATTAAGCGCAATACCTCCTGCCCGGTAAAAGCATAAGTATCCGAATATTGCACCGGCAGATTAAAATAATTAACAATGGTTTGGATGTGCACGTCTTTCTTCTCCGCGGGGTTCGACTGAATAATAGGTTTATAGTACCCTATTTTTTGAGCTTTGCCCAGCAGCATATTCACCAAACCTAATGCTACCATCGATTTACCACTGTATGGTTCGGCCGAGGCAATAAAAATGGTTTTTGTCATAGAGCTGATTGTTTAGAATAATGAAGACATTTTAAGATAAGCCGAGATACTACGCAAATTCTTTTTTAGTTTTCACAAAACTAGTTTTCCTGGACTTTCGGGTAAGAAATATTTCAGAATTTACTTTTTCGGATAGTACACCGCCTCGATCCAGGTTTAAAGGAACGAACCGAAACCAGGTGGCAAATGTTTTACCTGGCCTGACCACCGCAATAAAGTTTTGCGTAGTACGTATCATCCATAAGCTACCTTTCAGGCTATTTGCTAAGAAATGACGCATCCATTTAAAAGTACAATTAACTTGGTTATAAAGTATAAATCATCTGTAATCCGGTATAAATTTATATATTGGGTATTAGTATGCCTTACTCTGGTTTGCGGCGCGGCCACGCAGCCCACCGTTAAAATGGCCCCTATTGTTTTACGTAATATGCCTCTGCCTTTTACGCCCAAAGAATTTTACATTGCCGAAGTAAAAGACGAACGCGAAGACCGTAAAGCCGTTGCTTATTTAATTCCGGCTCCGGCCGCTCCTGGCCTACCCTTGGCTACTACTCCCCAACCCATAGATTTACAAGGCGGCGGTCTGGCCGGCATCCGCGAATTTATTCAGCGTAGCTGGGCGCAAAATAATAAACTACGTCCGTTAATTATTCGCCTGAAAGAATGTAAAGTAGTAGAAACCCCGAGTGCTACCAAAGGGCGGGTAGATGGCCATATTTCGATTGCTTTGGCCTATGATTACCGACGCGAAGGCAAACCCGTGCATTTAGTAGAATACCGGGGTGGTGCCCGCTACAGCCGCCCGGCCAATTCGCTTACGGTAATAGAACCAACATTGCGCCAGTCTTTAATTGCGGGAATTCGGTACATAAATATTTGGATGGACCAGGAAGCCGGCCGGAATGAAAAACTAGCTACAGGTATTCAGGTAAATTTTACGGATTACGTGCGCAACGCCGAAGATGATACGGTTTTTTATACGCCTAACCGCCCTTTAAAGTGGAATGACTTTACTGCTACTCCCCGCGGGGGTAAGTACGCCGCCTTGGTTTTCCCGAGTTTTGCCTACCAGGGCGGCAGCGAAGTAATAAACGGAGTAATTCAGTTAAATTTAACCGTAAAAGTTTACGTAATCCGGAGTTCGTCGTGGGTGAAAGACGCGGCCCGCGATGCCTATAGCTTAAACCACGAACAACGGCACTTTGATATTGTAAAACTAGTAGCCGAACGCTTTAAGCGCAAAATTCAACCGGATAGTTTAACCCTGGACGATTACAACAGCATCGTGCAATACAAATTTATCGAGTCGTTCCGGGAAATGAACAAGATGCAGGAAAAGTACGACGGCGAAACCGGTCATGGGACCAACGCTGCCATGCAGGAAACCTGGAACAGCCGCATTGATGCGGATTTGCGAAAATACGGCATAAAGCAGTAATAACTGTTCCTCATTTAAAGTCCGTTCTGCAATATCTTTTAGGTGTATTTTATGGCTGTATCTTAATGGAAATAAATGGGTAATAATGGAGGTGCATTTCGGATTCGGTTGATTTTGGATGGATATATGGAATAAGGAAGTAAAATATAATGCCGATAACCGGAGTTACTCCGTTTATCTGTTAGTTAGGGGTAATTGAAAGAAAAATGAAGTATAGTATTGAATGGCTTAAAAGAACCTTGGAAGAAGGGAAAAGATTTAAATATCTCTACTTCTGGGGTCACCAGTCAAGTAAAAAAGAAATTACAGCTTCTTGTTTTAGCCAGTGGTGGGTTGCCCCTTTTTCGGTTGATAATGTAATCTACAAAACCGCAGAGCATTGGATGATGGCTCAGAAGGCAAACCTGTTTGGTGACAATGATGCTTTTGAGAAAATAGTAAAGGCAAGGACACCTGGTGAAGCCAAAGCCATTGGACGTAAGGTCAAGAACTTCGACGATTCCGTTTGGGAAGAAAAACGCTTTAAAATTGTGGTCAATGGAAGCCTTCAAAAATTCGGACAGCACCAAGACTTGCAAGAATTCTTAATAAATACCAAAGATAGAATACTGGTAGAGGCAAGTCCTGTTGATAATATATGGGGGATTGGGTTAGCAGCCGACGACAAAAAGTCCGAAAATCCTGAAAATTGGGAAGGACTTAATTTATTAGGATTCGCTCTGATGGAAACAAGGGATATTCTAAACAATAACTAAAAAACAACTTCCCCCTAACCACGTGTAAACGCTAGCTTCAGCCGACGGCCTCGCCATCGTTTACACAAGTACGTTACAGACAATTATAGACGACCATAACGGTTAGTCAATCAACCGATGAGTCCCGCCTACCACCCTACAATTTTTGCCAAATGGCAAATAACCGACAGATAACTACTTCTAACTTTGATGAATGGAAAAATTTATTGAGTATGTGTTACAATTTGGCAATTTGAACCAGCAACAAATTGACCTGATAAAAAGCAAAGCAACAGAGTTAGAACTTCGCAAAGACGACTATTATTGGGAAGCGGGAAAAACAGTTAAACAAATTGGCTTTCTTACCGACGGGGTTATTCGGGTTTTTTATTACAACAACAAAGGCGAAGAAATTACCCGTTATTTTATTGACGAAAACCATTTGATTTTATCGGGCAACACGCTTGACGAAGTTTTTACGCCTTCTGAATACCTGTCAGCCATTACTTCGTGTAAATTGATTGTTTTTTCTAAGCAAGATTGGAAAGAAATTTCCGACACTATTATTGGCTGGGACACTATTCTTCAAAAAATAATTGCAAAATACCACAGCGAAAAAATGGCAAGAAGAAGTGAGTTAGTTTCGCAAGACGGAACTACACGTTACCTTGACTTTATTAAAAAATTTCCGACGTTGGTAAATCGTGTACCCTTATCATATATCGCTTCTTACCTGGGAGTTACGCAATCTTCCTTGAGCCGAATAAGAAAAAACATTGGCTAAAATCGCTTTTTGCCAAATGGCAAATGATTCCATTTTTTATTGAACCAGTTTTGTAATGTCAAATTTTAAAATCAATAAAATGGAAAAAATAAAATTAGGAAACGGCGGATTAGAAGTATCTGCATTGGGTTTTGGTGCTATGGGATTAAGTTTTCCAAACGCCCCTACAAAAGAAGAAAACATTAAATTGTTGCGTTCGGCGGTTGAACAAGGCATAACGTTTTTTGACACAGCCCAAGGCTATGCCGATAATGAATTATTGGTTGGCGAAGCACTTGCACCATTTCGTAATGAAGTAGAAATCGCCACCAAATTTGGTTTCAAAGAAGGTAAAATGTTATTAGGATTAGACAGTCGCCCCGAAAACATAAAAGCAGTAGCCGAAGCTTCTTTGAAGCGATTAAGAACTGACGTGATTAGTTTGTTTTACCAACATCGCTTTGATCCTAATGTGCCGATTGAAGACGTGGCAGGAACGGTAAAAGATTTAATTCAACAGGGTAAAGTAAAACATTTCGGTTTATCGGAAGCAACTGCCGAGGCCATTCGCAAGGCGCACGCTGTTTTGCCGGTAACGGCTTTGCAAAGTGAGTATTCCATGTTTTATCGGGAACCCGAAACAGACATCCTACCTACATTAGAAGAATTAGGAATTGGTTTTGTTCCTTTTAGCCCGTTAGGCAAAGGATTTTTGACAGGAACAATTAATGCTAGCACCGAGTTTGATAAAACAGACGGTAGAAGTTTTTCGCCCCGTTTTAACAAAGAAAACCGGGAAGCCAATCAGGCGTTGGTTGATTTAGTAATTTCCATTGCGACCGACAAAAATGCTACGCCGGCACAAGTTGCATTAGCCTGGCTATTGGTTCAAAAGCCTTTCATTGTTCCAATTCCGGGTACATCAAAGTTGCACCGCTTACAAGAAAATATGGGCGCTACAACTATTTTATTGACAACGGACGAGCTAGGTAAAATAAATTCGGCACTGGCGGCAATCAAAATCGTTGGCGAACGCTATCCTGCACAGATACAAGCAGCGACCCAACGAAAATAGATAACAACATAACTACTAGCAAAAACATTACTATTTTGCTTTTGCGGTTAATTGAGATTAATACTTTCCAATGCCGCATTGTTGGTAATACTATTAAAGTTAACAACAAGCAAAGGGAAATATTTTCGTATTTTGAATCTACAGGAAATTTTATGACAGAATTCTGGGAGTTAAGCTTTAGAGATAAAAAGACTATGTGGGGATTTGAACCGGCAGATTCCGCAATTGTAACCCTAAACTTATTTAAAGAAAATGGGCTTAACAAAATTTTAATACCTGGGTTTGGCTACGGTAGAAATGCAAAAATCTTCACTGATGCTGGATTTAAGGTAACTGGGATAGAGATTTCAGAAACCGCCATTGACCTGGCCCGAAAGCACTACGGAAATGATGTAAGAATACATCTCGGTTCGGTTAGTGCTATGCCGTTTGACCAGGAGTTATACGATGGAATTTTTTGTTACGCTTTAATCCACCTGTTAAATGAAAAAGAGCGGATTAAGTTGATTAATGATTGTTACCATCAACTAAAGCCCAATGGGTACATGGTTTTTGTGGCAATTTCAAAAAATGATGCTGCTTATGGGAATGGAGAAAAATTAAGTAAGGACAGATTTGAAACGAAGCACGGCGTTCAACTATTTTTCTATGATTCAGACTCTGTAGAAGAGGAATTTGGCAAATATGGAATAGTTGAATTTAAAGAGATAGATGAGCCTGCCAAGAATATGGAAAACAAACGTTCACAAAAATTCTGGATTATAACCTGCAAAAAGCAAGCAAAATAAAAAGCAAGGGCTAACAAAATTTACTAAATGTTAACAACGAACACACAGTCCGGTACTTTTTATCAAATGGTAAATTATAACTAAGGCCATTGCCTACCTTTGCGCCAATGAAACAATTAATTGAATGTATTTTGCAGTTTGGCAACCTGAATAAACAGCAAGTTGACCTGATTACAAACAAAGTAAAAGAAATAGAACTTCTTAAGGACGAGTATTTTCGGAAGCAGGTAAAATTTCCCGACAAATCGGTTTCGTGGTGAATGGTGTTGTTCGTGGTAGTTATTACAACAACAAAGGCGAAGAACTAAAATTCAACTTTGGTGCTTCTATAGTTCCAATACTTTTTGCGGGGCTTTTTTGTAATTTAGTAATTGACAAAAAGTATTGGCTACGGTAGCGATAACCTAAACTATGGTGCTTTTATTTCCGCTGTTACGCAAACTCGTTAACCGTTAGCAGCAAATTTTACTAAAAATTCATTTGTAATAAGCTGGAACATCAAACAAAAGAAAATTTACATTATGGAGAATAATAAAGCAATTTTAGAAAAGGCAAACGCGGCTATTCGCACCGGCGACAATGAGGGATTTCTGTCTCATTGCACCGAAGACACTAAATGGGTATTTGTAGGCGACAGAACTTTAGAGGGGAAAGAAGCCGTCCGAGAGTGGATGTTAGAGGCTTACACAGAACCTCCCCAATTTATAGTCGAAAACTTAATTGGCGACGGTGATTTTGTTACTGCAATTGGGGAAATTACCCTTAAGGATGAAAACGGAGAAGCAGCCCGCCATTTATACTGCGATATATGGCGGTTTCGCGAAGATAAAATGGCCGAATTAAAAGCATTCGTCATTAAAGCCTAGTCAAAAGTTAAAATTTCTACTTGTAAGAAGTAATTAGCTCTTAAAACAATTACTAATCAGCTATGGAATATGGAAGCCTTCGCCTGCCCGCTATGGGGAAATGGCCTGGTTTCTTCTCCACTATTATAGGGCTAAAGGAAAAAATTTACTAAAACCTAATCCTTTTAGCCTCATTATTAATTCAATGTTAGTACCAGCTAATTAAACTACTAATTATGGCATCCATTTCCATCCGGATTATTGAATTCAAACCCGCTTTTAGAGCGGGTTTTTTATTTAGTAATTAAACATAATTAATTACTCTTCATGCTGCCGAAATTATTGGTAAACATTACTGATAATCATTCATTTATCACAAAAGTATACTAACAGGTTACTGGTGCCTTTTTACTTAATACAACTCCACTTTGGAAATCCATAAGGCTTAAAAACTCAACAAAATTATTTGTCTATATTTATTTTCAACTTATCTTAGTAACTAAGATATTTAGTTGATAAGATAATTTATGGATAACGCCTTAATCACACGAATAAGAAAGCTAAGCCAACTGTATGCTTACACTTCTATCCAGATGCACGAAACCGTTGCCCGCCAGGCCGGACTTTCCGGAACTGACCATAAATACTTAGGCTTCTTAATTGAAAAAGGGCAAATGACGGCCGGCGAACTTTCTAATTTAAGCGGCCTGACTACTGGTGCTGTTACGGGTTTAATTGACCGATTTGAAAAGAAAAACCTGGTAAAAAGATGCTTCGCCGAAGACGACAGACGCAAAGTTATTATTCAACCAAACACCAACAATATAATGGCCCTACTGGAACCGCTATATAAAGAGTACCGGAGCAAGTCAGAAAATCTTACGGCTTCTTTTTCAAACGAGGAAATTAAAATTATTGAATCCTACTTTTCAAAAGCAATTGAAATCATGCAGGAATCAACGCATCATCTGAATAATAAAGAAGCGCAAAATGAAAAATAGTAGGTCTTCCATTCTGGGTTTTCAGGAAATTGATAAAACAAAGCTGGCATTGGCCGGGGGTAAAGGTGCCCACCTGGGCGAACTTTCCCGGATACATGGCATTCAGGTTCCGGATGGCTTTTGTATTTCTACGGCGGCTTTTAAAAGAATTATAGCAGAAACACCGTTGGTTCAAAATCTACTGGAATCTTTAGCAATTCTTAAAGTAGAAGACCGAAATAAAATTGGCGAGTTAAGTGCTGAAATCCGCAGAATTATAGAAGAAATAACCATTCCGCCGGACATTCGGGCAGAAATCACGTTGTTCCTCACCAGACTTGGCAAAGAAAATTCTTACGCCGTACGATCCAGCGCTACCGCCGAGGATCTACCAACCGCCTCTTTTGCCGGGCAGCAGGATACCTATTTGAACATCATCGGCCAAGAGGCAATATTTAAGCATATTAGTAAATGTTGGGCCTCGTTGTTTACGGAGCGGGCCATAATGTACCGCCTGCAAAATAACTTCGATCACCGTAAAGTTTATTTGGCGGTGGTAATTCAGAAAATGGTATTTCCAAAGGCAGCCGGAATTTTGTTTACCGCCGATCCCATTACTTCTAATCGGAAGGTGGTGTCCATTGATGCCAGCTTTGGTCTGGGCGAGGCTTTGGTTAGCGGCCTGGTAAATGCAGATAATTACCAGGTACGTAACGGCAAGATAATCGATAAGAAAATAGCTGCTAAAAAGCGGGGCATTTATGCGGTTAAATATGGTGGAACGCAAGAACAGGAGCTGGAGCAGGAGCTCCAGAACAGGCAAGCGCTGACGGATGAACAAATTTTACAGTTAGAGCGCCTCGGCAAAAAAATCGAAAAGTATTTCGGCCACCCCCAGGACATTGAATGGTGTTTGGTAGAGGATACCTTTTATATTGTCCAAAGTAGGCCCATCACCACCTTATTCCCCATCCCGGAAGCGAAGGATTTTGAAAATCACGTGTATGTATCCGTTGGCCATCAACAAATGATGACCGATCCTATGAAACCATTAGGCTTGTCGTTGTGGCAGCTAACCGCTGCCCGGCCCATGTATCAAGCGGGTGGCCGGTTGTTTGTTGATGTTGCCCCGGATTTAGCTTCTGCTGCCGGAAGAGAGATTTTAATAAATGTGCTGGGCAAATCCGATCCGCTAATCAAAGACGCCCTGACGACCATCTTAGAGCGGGAAGATTTTATTCCACCGTTGCCAGAGGATAAGACTGAGTTGAAACCCAGTTCCAGCCATAAAGGTATGGTGCCGGCAGCCTTTCAAGTGCAGCTCGAAAACGATCCGACGATTGTTGCTGATTTAATTAAGAGCAGCCAGGCATTAATTAAAACCTTAAAGCAGGACATCCAGGCAAAGTCAGGGGTGGAGTTGATAGATTTTATCCTGGAAGACCGGCTAAAGCTAAGGCAAAGTTTATCTGATACGCAAAGTTTTGGGGCGATTATGACGGGCATGAATGCTCTATCGTGGATTAATGAAAAAATGAGGGAGTGGTTAGGGGAGAAAAATGCAGCAGATACGCTTTCTCAGTCGGCACCAAACAATATTACGTCAGAAATGGGATTGGCGCTACTGGATGTCGCTGATGCAATTCGTCCGTACCCCGAAGTAATGGCGTATTTGCAGCACGTACAAGAGGAGAACTTTCCGGACGATTTAATTCAATTGAATGGCGGGCAGCAAGCCCGAGAGGCTATCTGTGCTTACTTAGACTTGTACGGGATGCGCTGCGTCGGGGAAATTGATATTACCAGAACGCGTTGGCGCGAAAAACCAACCATTCTTATTCCTCTTATTCTTAGTAATATTAAAAACTTTGAGCCTGGTGCCGGCAAGCGGAAATTTGCGCAAGGGCAACAGGAAGCTTTGAAGAAGGAACAAGACTTGCTGGAACGATTAAAGCAATTGCCGGATGGTGAACAAAAAGCCCAAGAAACTAAACACCAGATCAGTTTGCTCCGAAACTTCATTGGTTACCGGGAATACCCCAAGTACGGCATGATGAATCGTTACTTTATTTATAAGCAAGCCCTATTGAAGGAAGCGGAGCGACTCGTGCAAGCTCTTGCTATTCACGAAAAAGAAGATATCTACTACCTCACGTTTGAAGAGCTGCGCGAGGTTGTCCGCACCCATAAACTAGATTACCCAATCATCTGCCAACGAAAAGGGTACTACCAATGGTATGAAAGACTAACGCCACCCCGGGTAATCACCTCCGAGGGGGAAGTCATTACAGGTACGTATAAACGGGAAAATCTGCCCAATAAAGCGATAGTAGGCCTGGCTGTTTCTGCGGGAGTAACAGAAGGGCGGGCGCGGGTAATCTTAAACATGGAAGAGGCTAATCTGGAAGAAGGAGATATATTAGTTACCGCCTTTACGGACCCTAGCTGGACTCCCTTATTTGTATCCATTAAAGGTTTAGTAACTGAAGTTGGCGGACTAATGACTCACGGTGCCGTTATTGCCCGTGAATATGGTTTACCAGCCGTGGTGGGAGTAGAAAATGCGACCAAATTAATACGCGACGGGCAACAGATTCGCGTACACGGCACAGATGGGTATATTGAAGTCTTATAAATAGCACTGCTTCTGGTTAAAACAGCAAAGCCACTGCAAATTCAGCGGCTTTGCTGTTTTAACGTAAGTACGAGTTAAAGATAAGTATAGAATAAAAAAGAAAGCTCATCCACTTTATTCGGTCATTCTAGAAGAATCTAATTTATAGGTTACCTACTGGTTAGACTCTTACAGGAGGGCTTAAATAGAAAGCAAGAACCAGAAGAAATAGAACTTTATCTTTCTTGCGTGTAGAAATGTGCTTATCCCGAACTTACGTTGTTATATCTAATAAATCAGGGTAAATCAGGCATCTGGTATTTCAGGCTCTACCAGCTTAACTAGCTTTTCCAGCGATTCCTGCCAGCCCAGGTAACACATTTCAACTGGTATTACTGCCGGTATGCCTTCCTGCAGCACTTTCAACTCCGTGCCTACCGATGTTTTCTGGAACCACACAGACGTAGTCATAACACCTGGCAGGTTGGGGTCGTCAAACCTGTCAGTGTACTGTAAAAATTCATTGGGCTTTACTTCTACATATTCTCCGCCAAAGGAATGGCCGTTGCCGGTAGTAAAATTGTGAAACGACATTTTAAAAGTGCCACCTACCTGCACGTTCATGTCCTGAACTGTACAAAGAAAACCGTAAGGTGGTAACCAGGCTGCAATCGCCAGGGCTTCGGTGAAGGCCCGGTATACTTTTTCCGGCGAAGCCTTAATTACTCTGTGCAAGGAAACTTGATTATCTGCCATATAAATTATTGTTAAGTAGCTCCTATTCGTTTGGCTTTTCGGGGCGCCAGTTTTTTGGGTGGTAGCTGCTCCACGTCTGCTTTTTGTACCTATCAACTATTACAAAGATGATAGTAAAAACACTAATGGAACGGGGTAGATCGCGACAAATTAAGGTAATTTTACGACAGGCAGCCTTCCAGGTAAGAGAATGAAATATACTGGTAAGTTATAGAGTAAATTTGATTTATTGGAGTTATAGAAACCCTCATCAAGAAGAGCAGATTTAAACAAAATACAGCCAAATCACAGTTTATAATAAGGCCCTGTATCTTACTAAAATGTTAAACCACCCTAATAGAAAAAGAGAGCTAACGTTTTTTATTTAACCGTTAACTCTCTTTTATCTTGCTCTTATCTTAATCTTCCCTTAGCCTACTTTTTCTATTAAGTACCAGACAAATTAGTTTTATATACTTGCTGTTGAGATCAAAGTAAAAAATTATTAAAATTCTACTTATGCACTCAAAAGTCAAACATCTAATATCTTAATACCTTTGTCTCTTTACTTAGCGACTTAAAATTTAGTAAATTTTTATCGGACTAGTTACTTCCGGAAGTACGTATAATTAAACTTTTACACCGTTAAACTTACTTTTTTACCGGTTTTTGCGGCTAAAAATATAGCATCAATTATTTTTAAATCCCGCACGCCTTCTTCCCCATCCACGGGTACAACCGGCTTTTTGTTATCAAAAATAATAGCCGCCATTTCGTCCATCTGAATGGTTTGGTGGGTCATGTGCGGTTGCGTTAGTTCCCCTTTATGCGTCCGGCCTTTAATTGGTCCGTAACCCGTAGAAGGCTGCATTTCGGCAAATCCCTTTTCGCCGTTCAGGAAAAACTTGTCTAAGTTATTCATGGTGTAGGTCGACAAGCAAGAGGCGACTGCCCCGCTCGGAAAGCCTAACTGGAACTGAATAGTTTCGTCTACGCCTTCTTTAAATTTCTCCGGATTGGTTTTGGTTTCTTGTGCGGTTACCCAAACAGGTTCTTCCCCAATCATGTACCGGGCACCGTTAATAGAGTAAATACCAATATCCATCATGGCACCGCCGCCAGCCAGTTGCTTGTTTAAGCGCCATTGGGTAGGGTCGCCAATAGTAAAGCCCGATAATCCCTGAAAAAACAATACTTTCCCAAATTCCCCGTCTTTCCGCATCCGGATAACTTCCAGGGTTTTTGGCTCAAAGTGCATGCGGTAACCTACCAATAATTTTACGTTAGCCGCCTTGCAGGCATCTACCATGGCTTGGCCGTCTTTGGCATTAACGGATAAGGGTTTTTCGCAAATAGCGTGTTTGCCCGCTTTCGCCACCCGAATTACATGTTCCTTGTGCAAGGCATTGGGGGTAATTACGTACACCACATCAATATCCTTGTTATTCTTTATCTGGTCGAAATTATCGTAGTTGTAGCAATTTTTTTCGGGTATGTTGTACTTGCTTTGCCATTCTTTCAGTTTAGCAGGCGTGCCGCTAATGGCCCCTACCAGTTTAGCTCTTTTGCAAGATTGCATGGCATCGGCTACCCGGGTGCCGTAGCTGCCCAAACCCAGAATGGCTACCCGCAGCACCCGGCCCTGATACGGGTGATTGGAAAAGTCGGTTAAACTGCTTGGACTATAACCAGGCAAAAAAGGTATAACGGCGGCAGAAAGCGTAAGCTTTTGTAAAAAGTCGCGACGAGTATTCATGACAGATGATTTTATAATTTCGTTTAAAGCAATCTTAAAATTAGGTTTAAATATAGAGAAAGTATTCCTAAAACAAGCTTAAATTAAGAGGAAGAACCTATTAATCATTCGTCTTTAATTGCTTTTAGAGAAATTTACTTTTTACCTACTTTAATCAACTTTAACCTTAAAAATAGATATTTTTTATGTAGTCTGATAAAAGAAGTAGCACCCTACAATCTGAAGTTTTAGGCTAGTCCTCGGTAAATTAAAATATACTGAAAAATCAGTATTGTGTAGCAGCAGAATAGCCTCTATCTTTCAAAAGACAAAACTAAAACCTATGAAAGAAAAACATATTATTCTACGTTTGGCCCGGCCAGCCACCCGTGACCTTTTTTTAGGAGGAGGCCTTGTAAATGCCCGCGAAGCCGAATCGCTGGCGGCCGGAGTTACCGTAGAAATTGAAGAAATTGAGCGTAATCAAATTTCTACTCTCTCCCGCCATGCCGATGTAGTGGCCATTGCTCCTGCTATACCCATGAAATTAATTAAACCCGTTGCCGTGGAAGATGTAACGGACCCAACTGGCCAAGAAATTGCCTGGGGCGTACGAGCGGTAGGTGCCGATACTTCTCCTTTTACTGGTAGTGGTATTGTAGTAGCCGTACTCGATACGGGCATTGATGCCTCGCACCCGGCTTTTGCCGGCGTGAGCATTATTCAAAACGATTTTACCGGTGAAGGCAGCGGCGACCAGCACGGACATGGTACGCATTGCGCCGGAACTATTTTTGGCAGAACCACCGAAAACACCCGCATTGGCGTGGCTCCCGGCATAGAAAAAGCTTTAATTGGCAAAGTTTTAGGTTCACAGGGCGGCTCCAGCGAACAAATTGTAAGCGGCATACAATGGGCAGTAGATAATGGCGCAAATATTATATCCATGTTCTTAGGGATGGACTTTCCGGGTTTAGTAAAGCGCTTACAAGATAATGGCTTCCCGACGGAACTGGCTACTTCCCGGGCCCTGGAAGCTTACCGGACCAATGTGCAGTTATTCGAACGCTTAGTAGCCCTTATTAACGCAAAAGCTAATTTTATTCAACCAACCATTGTAGTAGCCGCAGCAGGTAACGAAACCCAAAGAGATACCAATCCGGATTTTGAAATTGCGGTCAGTCCTCCGGCGGTGGCAGAAGGTATTATATCCGTGGCAGCGCTCGGCGAAGACCCCGAAGGGTTTACCGTGGCGCCGTTTTCGAATACCGGAGCCACCGTTTCCGGACCGGGAGTAGCCGTGCTTTCAGCCAAAATGGGCGGTGGTTTTGCTTTAATGAGCGGCACCAGTATGGCCACTCCGCACGTAGCGGGAGTAGCTGCCCTCTGGGCCGAAAAAATTAAAAGTACCGGCGTTTTTAGTCCGGCCCAGTTAACTGCCCGTTTAATTAGCTCCGGCAACAGCACCGGTTTAAAGGCCGGCTTCGATCCTTTTGATATTGGTGCCGGTTTAGTGCGGGCTCCGCAATTGTAAGTTTTATTTTTTCCCCTTCTCTATATGGCAAGAGAAGGGGAATGCAACAGTTTTTATTTAAGAAGGGAAACCCAGGTTAATTGTATAAAATAGTTGTTCGTTATTAGTTGCTTGTTGCTAGATTAATTAAGACTTAAGTAGTCTTTTTTATAAATTAATTTCGAGGACAGAAATAAATTAAACAATTCTGTCACTCAGGAGAAAACCATTTGGCTACATAGCAGAATAGTTTCCTCTGAAGGACGCGAAAATCACCTTCCTCTACTTTAAGCTAATTTTAGCCACTTATACTCTTAACTAATTTCGTTAAAGTACTTATTTATTTCTTCGTTTTACATACTCTAAAATTTCTCAATTGCCTTCGGCATTTATTTGCCGGATGTATGTACCTAAATGAAAAATTTCATTTCTATTCCGTCTGATTACTTACCCCAGTACGATGAATTGTACGTTATCTCGGATTTGCATTTGGGAGGTACTACTGGCTTTCAGATTTTTAATGCGGGTAAGGAATTAGCAAAATTTATTTTGTTTTTGCGGGAAAAAGATCCGGAAAAGAAAATTGCTTTGCTGATAAACGGTGATGTAGTGGACTTTCTGGCGGAAAAACCGGCTTCTACTTTCGATCCGCAGGGAGCCCTAGATAAATTAGATCGGATTAGGAATGATTCCTCTTTTGTAATGATTTGGGATGCCTTACAAAGTTTGGTGGCTACTCCCAATCGCTATTTAATAATTAATTTAGGCAATCATGATTTGGAATTGGCGCTGCCTTGGGTGCGGGCGCATTTTCTTCAAATTTTATCTCAGGGTAACGAAGCGGCCCAAGGAAGAATTACTTTATCTTTTGAAGGAGCGGGTTATATTTGCCGCGTAGGCAAGGCCCAGGTACTTTGCGTACATGGCAACGAAGTAGACGAATGGAATGTAGCCGATTACGAAACTATCCGGCGGATTGGTCGGGATATTACCCAAGGGCGACCGGTAGAAAGCTGGATTCCGAATGCCGGCACTCAACTGGTAATTCAAATTATGAATAACCTTAAAAGTAAATTTCCTTTTATTGATTTACTTAAACCCGAAGCGCAGGCAGTACTTCCTACTCTTCTGGCCCTGGATCCGGAACAACAAGATAAGCTAAGTGCTATTGCAGCCACCGCCCGCCGGCTTTTGTGGGATAAAATAAAAATAGCCACTGGTTTTTTAGGCCCGGCAGCAAAAGAAGCAGCAAAAGAACTTACCCTACTGGATACAGACCAGCTAGCAATTTACCCTTCTGATGCCTACTATCTTACCGGAAAAACCAATAATGCAATAGATCACCAACAATACGCAGCCGAGCTAATGAACCTGACGGAGGAAAGGCTACGAAACAACGTACACCCGGTAGCCTTAATCGAGCAGGATTTGCGAAACCAAATTTTGGGTTTTTCTTCGGCCATTATAAAATTAATTAGAGGCGAAAACAGAAGTGAGGTGTTGCGGGAAGCACTCGAAAAGCTTCAGGAAGATCGTACTTTCGACTTAAAATCAGAGGATGAAACCTTCCACCGCTTAGACGAGCAAATGGGCGACAACTTTGATTTTATTATTGCTGGCCATACGCACCTGGAACGAGCTTTACCCCGGCAGAAGAAGAAAGGCTGGTACTATAATAGTGGTACCTGGGTACAGTTAATACAACTTAAAAAAGAAGTATTGCAAAACCAAACTGCTTTTGAGCAGGTATTTAACTCCTTAAAAGCAGGAACCATGGAGGCTCTGAAACCCTACGTAAACCAACGTTTAACGGTAGTAGTTATTACTTCAGAAGGGCAAACAACTAAAGGCCAATTGCAGCACGTTGAACTGAACACTTCCGGAGAGTTGGTATTTAGTAATATTCCTGAAAGTAAATCGAGTTAGAGAGATAAAATTTTCTTTATTTCTAATTCATAATTGCTAATTTTTAGTTTACAAAAGTACCAACACTCCATTCTAAGCTTATTTGTTGAAGTAAATAATCTAAAAACCATGCGCACCATCACGCTTGAACTATTACGCCACGGTCCGGCCCATAACCAGTTGCTTTCGCCGCTAACGCCTTATCTGGCTTTGTGCGAGAACCACGGGGCGGTTACCATTACCGTGCCGTTTGAGCACAACCAGTTCCTGCACCGATTAAGCGCGCTCGGTTATAAATTAGGCGAAGAATCCAGAATTTTTCAATTAAATGATACCGCCCGGGTTCTGGGCGAGATTTTGGGCAACATTCCCGGTTTAACCGCTGAATCGGGTAAAGACGATGATTCGGATGATAATTTAACGCACTTGCGGCTGATTATTTCGGCTTCGGAACTGGCCTTATTGCCTTTTGAGTTGGCTTTGTCGCCGAATGGTTTGCCCGGCTCTGGTCAGCATTTGTTATTACAGCCCCAAATGCCCATTTGCTTAACCCGCGAAATCCGCCGGGTTCCCGGCGAACAATTGCAACGGCCTTTAAAACCCCGCATTCTTTTTATTGCCGCTTCTCCGCCGGAGGTGGGAGAAATACCCGTAGAATCGCATTTGTTAACTTTGCGCCGATTAATTACGCCCTGGGTTAAATATTTTGATACCGACGACAAAGAAACGCAACGGCAGCGCATTGATGAGCATCTGGTTTTCCTGCCGGGTGCCTCCGTTGAAGAAATAGAAAAACAATGCGCTACCAATACTTTTACGCACATTCATATTCTGGCGCACGGGGTAGAACGCCGCGAAAACTACGATACCCGTTTTTTTCTGGCTTTACACAATGCCCATGATCCTTACAAAACCGAGTACATTAGTGGCGCACGTTTGGCCACCGCTTTACGCCCTTCTCAACGGCCCGATAGTGGCGGATTAGCCAAGCCGGTGGTAGTAACGCTTGCCAGTTGCGATAGCGGCAATGTAGGTTCGGTAGCGGGAGCGGGAGCCAGTATTGCCCATGCCTTGCACGAATCGGGCATTCCCATGGTGGTGGCAGGTCAGTTTCCGCTTACTTTTGCCGGTTCCGTTTGTTTAACCGATTGTTTGTACGAAGGATTACTCTGGGGTACGGACCCGCGGAGGCTGCTCTACGATTTACGACGGCGACTTTACGCTCAATTTCAGGATAAACACGATTGGGCCAGTCTTACTGCTTACGTATCGCTGCCGCCCAACTTTGAGCAACAATTGGCAGAAGTGCAAATTGCCCAGGCTTTACGCAGTATTAATGCCGCCATGAATCACGCCGACGAAGCTACCCGGCGGGTCTTTGCTCGCATTATGGCCCGACGCACGGCGGCCGATCCCAGTTCGGCTGCGAACCAAAGCAACGAAGAGGATGTAAAAAATTTATTAACCAATGCCTGGGAAAAAATAAAAGAAGCCAAGAAAAAACTCGAACGTTTGTTAACCCGCCTCCCCGATAAAAAATTAGAAATTTACGGGTTAATGGCGAGTACTGAGAAACGGCAAGCCGAAATTCTATTTTCCATCTCCCGCAGTTCATTCATAGATGATAAAACCCGTCAGCAAAACAAAAAAGAATCGCTCGACTTGCTGCAAAAAGCCCAGGATTATTATTGGAAAACTTTTATGCTTGATCGCTCTCAAAGCTGGGCTTTAGTGCAATATCTATCGCTTACCTTGCTCTTTCACAAGCTGCATTTCGACCCTAACCACCAGCACAAAGTTGCCTTCCCGGATGACAACGAAGCCGAAACCGAAAAAAAATTAGCAAATCTGCATACCATGGCTATCCTGTTATCGGAATATGATTTACGTAACCCGGATCGTGCCCGGGCCACTTGGGCGCACAGCAACTTAATTGAATTATATTTACTTTCTTCCCTCGTGCAACCTGCTCCCGAAGATGCCTGGAATCAAGCTATAAAATATACTTATGATTTTCTGGATCTGGCGGGCCGCGATTCTTTTGCCGTTTATTCTACCCGCCGGCAAATGCTGCGCTATGTAGAATGGTTTAAAGAATTAGCTGATTTGGGTAACCTGCCTCTACTGGCCGATGAAATTTTTAATAAGTTTCCGGAAGATGTTGAGGATGCCTGGAAGTAAAAAAGCTAAACAACTAATTATTAAGTCTTAACATATAAATTTTCAAATAATCCTTTAGCAGTTTTATAAATAAAAAGTTACATTTACTATACCCGTAAAAAGTAGATAGTATAATTCTATTTTCTACCGCTGTCCTTTTGCAAGCTTTTAAATAATAGTATCAAAATTCAAAAGGCAACCTTTATTTTAGTATTTTTTCTACTCTCCTGGTAAGTCCTAAAAACAGATTCCCACTTCTATTTTAGGCGCTTGCTATCCATTTATTCTTATTGGTGCGACCAGAATCTTTTTGCATTCTGCGGATATAACCTGCTCCCGCAACGGCTTTCGGTTTTTAATACTATTATTATGAACAGCCAAAATTACACGGTAAAAAATCACGAGGTAGAAGTAATTCCCTTTACTGCCTCAGATGGTTTTTTGTGCAACCTCATTAATTTAAAATCGGCCAAAGTACCCGATAAAGGCCCGGTTTTACTGGTACACGGTGCCGGGGTACGAGCCAGCATTTTTTTGGCTCCGGTGCCGCAAAATATTGTGGAATTTTTAACCGAGGCCGGTTTCGATGTATGGCTGGAAAACTGGCGTGCCAGTATCGACTTTGCCCCTAACCCATGGACCCTCGACCAGGCGGCTTTATACGACCATCCGGCGGCGGTTAAAAAAATAGTAGAATTAACCGGGGCTAAAACCATTAAAGCCATTATTCATTGCCAGGGGTCTACCAGTTTTATGATGGCGGCGGTGCAAGGTTTATTACCCGAGGTAAGTACGATTGTGTCGAATGCGGTATCACTGCACCCGGTAGTACCTCCTTTTTCCCGGTTTAAATTAGGTTATATGGTACCCGTAGTGGGCGGACTTACTTCTTACCTGAACCCACAATGGGGGCTCCACGCGCCTACCCTTACGGCTAAAATGCTGAATGCTCTGGTAAAACTCACCCACCACGAATGCGAAAACCAGGTGTGCAAACAGGTAAGTTTTACTTATGGTACGGGCTTTCCGGCCCTTTGGCGGCACGAGAACCTGAACGAAGAAACCCACGAATGGCTAAAGCAGGAATTTGCGCACGTACCCTTAACTTTTTACAAACAGATGAAACAGTCGGTACGAGCGGGACATTTGCTATCGGCGGGAGAAACGGGAGAAAAAAGTAAAAAAGTAATTTCGTATGTCGCAAATCAACCGGCTACCCAAGCTCGCATCTCGTTTTTTGCCGGCGAACAAAACTTGTGCTTTTTGCCCTCCAGTCAGGTAAAAAGTTACCAATACTTCAACCACCTCCGGCGCAATTTTCACAAACTTCGCCTTATTCCCCGCTACAGTCACCTGGATATTTTTATGGGAAAAGAAGCTTACCGCGATGTTTTTCCGCTGATGCTACAAGATTTAAGTAATTAGTCCATAGTCCATAGACAACAGTCCACAGTTATAAACATTTGATTATTAAAAATTACTAAATGCAATATCCGTCAACTTAAAATTAACTTATCCCTATTGCTTAGTCAATTTTAAAATGGCGGATTGGTTCACTTAAAACACGCTGACTAACAACAAATTTCACCTATGGACTATCGTCTGTCGACTATCGACTATGGACTATGGACTAAACAATTGAACCCTCAACGAAATCAGTAAAAGTAAAATTTATGCTATTCTCCTATCCATCAGAATCTTTACAATCGAACAACGAACAACCAATAACTAACAACTATTACAATGGCTATCCCTAAAAGATTATTAAAGCAGACCGGTAGATTTGCCCGGGTAGATGGCATCCCCTATGCTTTACCGGTAAACTCAGATAATGCGGCGGTAATTATGGCCGCATTCCCGGCTAACTACGAAATAGCCCGGTCTTTATTGCCAGGCAACGAAGTGCATCCGGTACGTTTGTTAAATGGCAAAGCTGTTTTTTTAGTTACCGTAGTAGATTACCGGAAAACCGATATTGGTAAATACATTGAATACAGCATTGCTTTAGCCTGCACCCACGGTTCCCGGCCGGCGCCGAAATTGCTGCCGGCTTTATTTATAAAATCTTACCAAACCGGGCAGTACATTTTAGATTTACCCGTTAGCACCGAAATTTCGGTAAAAGGCGGTAAAGGAATTTGGGGCATGCCCAAGCACCAGGCCAACCTGGATTTTATCGAAGGCTTGGACCTGATTAGTGCGCAATACGATTTAGAAGGAGAAATGGTAATGCGGCTGGATGTAAACCGTCCGTCGGGCTTAAAGCTGCCCATAAACATGGGAGCCGCTAATTATTGCCAGTTCCGGGGTATGCTCATGAAATCCTATATCTATTTTAAAGGCAAAGCCAGCATTACTTTAAATAAGAAAAACGCAGCCAGTGTTACCTTTGGCAATCACCCTAAAGCCACCATTTTAAAAAATCTGCAAGTAGAAAACCAGCCGCTCTTTACCGCCTATATTCCTAAAGCCACCGGCGTGCTCGACGATTATTTTGAAAGTTGGTTTTTGAGTTATCCGCAATTACCCACCACCGGGCCCGAAGGTTTAGAAAGTGTGATTGATTTAGGTTTAGGCGAAGAATGGCTCGAAAATCCTAACCGGATGCGCGTTACTAAACCCCAGATAGCTGGAGCTTAACCTTAAATTTTAGTGCTATGATAAACCAAACAAAAAAATTACTACTAGGAATCAATCATTCTCTTTTATTCTTATGTACCGCCATGTATTTGGGCACCGGTTGGTCATTGGTTTTATTTTCCTTTCCGGTTTCCGACCAGCTCACTCCCGCTAATTATTACCTGCAGTTTGTGCCGCAAGTAACCGCCGCTACTAAATTTTTCACCTACATGACTTTGGTAATGATTGGCGCCTCCCTGATTATGATTATTGCCGAATGGCGAAGCAACCTGCGGTGGTATCCTATTGGCGTATTACTCGGCGTAACTATGGCTACTGCTCTCACCATCATTTACATTATTCCTTACAACGAGCAAATGAGTGCCGGTATAACCAATGAAGATATTCTGCGCGATGTTCTGCAAAAATGGATGCGGCTAAACGTGATTCGCGTGAGCCTCTGGACGGCGCAGTGGCTTTGCATGATGGCTTATTTTTTTACTAAATACCTGAACTATGATACTGGAACAACTGCCTACCGCACCTATTACGCAAAAGCAAAAATGGCTCTATAAAATTATTTTGTTCATTGCCTGGATAACCATCCTGAGTGGCTTAGGCCAGGTACTGGCTGCCCCTTTTATCTTAAACCTGGTGGGGGCCGATCAAGATAAAACCAGTGCGCACTTTTTTGCCATTATTGGCATGTTTATGTTTTTATTCGGTGGCTTGCTGGTGCAAGTATTAACTAGCCGCCGAAAAGATCCTACCCCCGTTTTCTGGTGTGCCTTGCAAAAATTGGGGGCCGCTCTTGCCGTAGGTTTAGGAGTGTACCACGCTGTATTTAGCGCCATAGTCTTAGGTATTGCCGCTTTCGATTTATTATCGGGAGTATTATTAATTATTTATTGGCGAAACCTGGACCATTATAACAACTGGTGAAAAAGTAGTTGCTGGTTGTTGGTTGCTGGTTGTTCGCAGGCAATAAACTGACGCGAGCGTCCACGCTCGTGTCTACCCATTTGGTAGGCCTCTGGCCGGGCGAACCGATAAGTTTTTCTTAAATGCAAATCAGCAACTGTTTTCAACCGGCCAGAGGCCGGACGATAAGCATCACAAGCGAAGACGCTCGCGATAGGATTATAAACTTCGCCGGCTCCGGGGCAAACACGACGAACTAATCAAACAAGTTAGCACCGCCAACTGGAGCTCTGAAAAGGCTGCAAAGAAAGACAGTTAATTACCAATTAGTAAAAAACTAAACCCAAACATGAAATTCCTGGCCTATTTCTTCTTCTATACTTACGTGGGCTTACTCCTGCTAGCGGGTATTTGGGGAGCATTTGGCGCAGCCAGATTAGATCAGGAATTACTTTTTCAATTTAATGTAAAGCAGGTAAATGCCACTACAGCGGCCAGTATTTTAACGCAATACCGGTTTTTACGACTGCTCGAATTTGGGTTTGGCTTGTTTGCTATTCAATTCCGGAAAGAGATTTTTTCCATAACTCCTTTTAACCGGTTGTTTACCGGCATTATGTTTTTAGGAGCCTTGGTGCGGGTATTATCTTATTTTGCAGATGGCCCGCCGCTTTGGATATTTTACTTTTTTGCCACTTACGAAATGGCAGGTGTGTTGCTGATTTTCCTTTACACCCGCCACAAATTATTACCTTATAATGGTTAAATCAAATTCCTTACCGTTCCGGGTTCCGGCAGGTTACCAAGGGCCAAAACGTTCCTTAATTTTGGCGGGTGGCGGTATGCGGTTGGCTTATCAGGCTGGCGTATTAAAAGCGCTTGAAGAACATGGCCTGTGCTTTCACCATGCCGACGGCACTTCCGGGGGAATTTTTAACGTAGCCATGCTGCTATCCGGACTCACTACTGACCAAATATGCCAGAATTGGCGCACCCTGCGCATAAAAGATTTTGTATCTTATTTTCCGTTTAAAGAATACCTCAATCCTTTCCGGTTAATGGCCTTTGGTGATGCTGATGGTTTGCTGCATAAAGTTTTTCCGCACTTGGGCATAAATATTACCAAAATAAACACCGAGCCAGATATTACCGGCACTTTCAACGTTTGTAATTATTCTTATAAAATAAATGAAGCCATACCCCATCAACAGGTAAGTCTTTCTCATCTAATAGCGGGCGTATCGCTGCCTATTTTTATGCCAGCCGTTCAAATTAACAACGACTGGTACATCGATGCTGTCTGGATAAAAGATGCCAACCTGATGGAAGCCATTAAAAGAGGCGCCGAAGAAATCTGGCTCGTTTGGGCTATTGGCAATGAACACCAATACCGGAAAGGTTCTTTTAACCAATACGTTCACATGATTGAGATGAGCGCCAACGGTGCTCTATTCGCGGAATTTGACTATTTAAACGAACTAAATAACCGGATTAGAAAAGGAGATTCGCCTTACGGACAGAAAAATTTAATTCAGCTGCATATCGTCAAGCCCGAGTATCCCCTCCCCTTAGATACCGATTTGTATTTTAATAAAATAAACACCACCACGCTTATTGATTTGGGGTACGCCGATGCCAAAAACTATTTATTGAACAATAGGAAAAACCCGGCCGCACCTTCGCCCCATTCCACTAAAATGAAATCTCCGGGCGTTGGTTTTTCGCTGCGATTTAAATTAACTGGCAACTTATTCAACCAAATTACTACTATTCATCTATCGCTCACCCTGCCGGATATAGCTATTTTTATGCAGACGGAAGAGCCTTACCAATTAGCAGCGAATATCTATTTAAGCCAGCAATCAAGATTCTGCTATGGCTACAATGGTACTTTTTTTACTAAAAACAATGCCGATCAAACCAATAAACAAGTTGAATTCGGATTTCAGGTTCAAGTAGAAGATCAAAAGTATTACCTCCGCGGCCAGGTTGATTTAAACGCTGACCGGTTACATAAATATCAAATTCCTATTAGTTTATACCAAGGCGCTAGTACCGCCGGCACCTTGCTTTCTACTACTATTTTTACCATTACTCCTGCGGATTATAAGTACTTCCGGAAAAGCCTACAATTTTACCATACCCCTAACTGGTGGGCGAAAAGAAAAGCCAGCCGGGCTTTGCAAAACTATTTTTTAACCTATAAACAAATGCGGTTCACTTTATAAAAATTACAATACCATGGAAAAGCAACCAAAGGCCTGCCTGTCGTCGCCGATAACGGATATGCAACCGGAATATGAGGTAGTAGTGATTGGGTCCGGATACGGCGGCAGCATTGCGGCATCGCGACTAGCCCGCGCGGGTAAAAAAGTATGTTTGCTCGAAAGAGGGAAAGAATTTCAGCCCGGCGATTTTCCCGAAGACCAAGCGCAGGCGGCTAAGGAAATGCAATTTAATTTACCGCAACAACACCTGGGCTCTAAAACGGCTTTGTACGAGTTTCACATGAATAAAGACATAAATGTTTTTGTGGGTTGTGGTTTAGGCGGTACTTCTCTGGTAAATGCCAATGTGTGTATAGAACCCGACAAACGGGTTTTTAACGATGAAGTCTGGCCTCGGGAAATCAGAAACGACCTGGACTCTGTAGCGCGGGGTGTACAGCGGGCCCGGGAAATGCTGCGGCCCGAGTGCTATCCCGAAGGAAAAAACGGATACCCCGTATTACCCAAAACCGAAGCCATGAAAGTAGCGGCCTCGGCGCTTCACGAAAAATTTTCTTTCGTGCCCATAAATGTAAGTTTTCATACTCATATTAACCACGTAGGGGTATCGCAGCATAAATGCGACTTGTGCGGCGACTGTGTAACCGGTTGTAACTATGGAGCCAAAAACACCACCTTAATGAATTACTTACCCGATGCAATAAACCACCGCGCCCAAATATTTACCGAGGTAGCCGTGCAGTATCTGGAAAAAGTAAATAATAAATGGCTGGTTTATTATTGCTTACAAAATGCCGAACGCGAAAAATTTGATGCTCCTTTTCTGTTTGTAAAAGCCGACATGGTAGTACTGGGAGCCGGTAGTTTGGGCAGCACCGAAATTTTACTAAAATCAAAAGAAAGAGGCCTGGCGCTATCGCCCATGCTGGGTAAACGATTTACGGGCAACGGCGATGTGCTGGGCTTTGGCTTTAACAACGACTGTGTTATAAATGGTATTGGTTACGGTAAAAACAAACCGGGCGGTAAAATAAAAGCTGTTGGCCCTTGCATTGGCGGAGTAATTGACTTGCGCGGTAAAGAAAAACTGGAAGACGGCTTTGTAATAGAAGATGGTTCTATTCCGGGAGCTTTAGCCGGTGTTTTGCCGGGGGCCTTTATTTCTTTTGCCCGCCTGTTAGGGAAAGACACCGATAAAAATCTGAAAGATTTTTTAGTAGAAAAATTCCGGAAGATTAAAGCTGTTATTATGGGTGCTTACTCCGGGGCGTTAAACAACACCCTAACGTACCTGGTAATGTCGCACGACGATGCGAATGGTACTATGCGGGTAGAAGGCGACCGGATTCGGGTAGATTGGCCGGAAGTGGGCAAACAGCCAATTTTTAAAACGGTAAATAATAAATTGCAGGAAGCTACCAAAGCCTTAGGCGGAACGTACTTGACCAACCCATCGTGGAGCAAAGCTTTAAATTTTGATTTAGTAACAGTTCATCCATTAGGCGGCTGCGTTATGGGCGAATCGGCGGAAAAAGGTGTAGTAAACCATGCCGGACAAGTGTATGCCGGGGAACAAGGTACTGAATTGCACCCTGGCTTATACGTACTGGATGGCGCTATTATTCCGCGTTCGGTGGGCGTGAACCCTTTACTTACTATTTCGGCGCTGGCCGAAAGATGCTGCGAGCTAATAGCTCAGGATTATAAATTAACTATTCCGTATCATTTCCCGGCGGTAAGTCCGCAAGAGCAAATGATTAAGCCCGTAGGTATTCAGTTCACCGAAAAAATGACGGGTTACTTTTCTACCCGGGAAAAACAAGATTATACGCACGCGTTCGAACTCGGGCAGCAAACCGATTCGCCTTGTGAATTTACCTTAACCATTATCTCCGATAACCTGCAACGCATGTTACTTAGCGACCGGCACGAAGCCAAAATGGTAGGCACTGTTACGGTACCCGCTCTCTCGAAAAACCCGCTGGTAGTAAGTGAAGGAATTTTTAATTTGTTTGAAGAAGACCAACTGGCAGGTGGGGTTTTGAAGATGAATTATAACATGAAGCTACATGCCGTAGACGGGCAGAAATTTTACTTTAACGGCTACAAAGAAGTTTACGACAACCCTGGCTTTGATTTGTGGACCGACACCTCCACACTTTTTATTACTATTTACGAAGGCTCCGATAAAAAAGGCCCGGTAGCTGGCAAAGGCATCCTTAAAATTCAGCCTAAGGATTTTGCCGCTCAAATAACAACTATGAAAGCCTTAAATACTGCTAATCCCTTAGAAACGGCTCAAGCCTTAAAAGATTTCGGTTTATTTTTTACTAAAAGTCTGTACCAGCAATACGCGTAGCTTCATCTTAAATAATCGGCTTGCCAGAGGTTATTGCTCTGTTCTTTAACCAATAAAAGCAACCCGCACCTTCCATAAGTTGAAGAATGGAAATTCTTAATCTACTATCGTATAAAAGTTATTCGATTGATATCATAGTAAAGTGTTGGGTTAAATATTCTTTTACTATGCTCATTTACTTTTTCTTTGGAGCCGGTTCCCGTCTCCAGTTAGAGGTGCTGATGTAATGTAACTGTCTAAGTTTGCCTCGTGGCCGGCGGGCCTCTTTTGGCTCTTTCGGGCGGTTTAGCGAACCTTGGCTCACTCCGTTGCGCCATGCTGCTCCCGCAGCACCGGAACGCTAAACCGCCCGAAAGAGCCAAACTGGAAATTGTTGCTGGTAGCTCTGATTACTACTACTTATTAATTCCTCTAGTTAATAGTAACTTAATTTAACTCATCAGCTTTAGAAAACTAGTAATCACTACATAGTAAATAGGAAAAGCCAGTAAAAAAAAGAAAGGCTTTAGCCACCATGTAATGACACCAGTTTGGCTGTGGAGCACCTGCTAGGCTTCCGGTGCCGGAGGCATTCCGCAGACGGAGTCGAGGAAAGGAAGGATAGCAGGTGCTCCACAGCCAAACGAGGCCCGCCGGCCATGAGGCAAACTGGTTACTTGTCAAACTAGATAGCACCAGTACATGGAGACTTGGAAAGGCTCCAAAGAACAAAATCAAAGTCTGCGATAGCAACTACTTCTTACAATTAGATATTACTTACTCAAACCCTTTCAAAAAAATGAAATTTCGCGCTAAACCTGTACTATGGCTACTGTTATTGGCTTTTTTGACCCAAGGTTGTTTGCAACACTTAGGTCGCCAGGTGGGTGCTGGTATTCGGAAAGAGTTAAATCAAAGCAAATTGGATAGTGTCAGTCGTTCTCTTTCGCGGAGTGCCGCCCGGGGGCTTACCGAAGTATTGTTAAGCGACAGCGTACAAGCCCGGATTCGGGTACAAGTAGATTCCATCGGCCAACAGCTAGACAAACAAGTAGGCCAAACGACCATCCGGGTTCGGGATAGTTTAATGAGCCACACCACCGAAATCTGGTTGCAAAAAGTTTTAAACCAAGCCGGCGAAAATTTTCAGGCTCAGGGAAAGGCTTTACTCGCTAATATCCGAGGAGAAGAAACGGTGTTGCTGGTGGCAAAAATCCGTGATGAATTACTAAATGATTCTACGCTTAAACGAGCCGGTCTTTTTCGGGATGAGTTTTTGGGAGCAAAAACGCACGTTTTACTCGACTCGCTGGCCCAAAAAGTTTCGCGCGGCCTTTTTACCAACCAGATTAACCCGAATACGCAAAAACTACTAACCAGCGTGAAAAAAGCCGCCGATGAAAAAATAAGTCAGGCCAAAAGATTAATGTACGGGGCGGGAGGTTTAGCTATATTAATAGGTATTGGCGCATTTTTTATTTACCGGAATGCCCGCAAACATAAACAAACGCTGCAAATTATAACCAAGCAAATAGATAAAATCCCCAATCAGTTGTTGTATGATCAGTTAGTTCGAGCCATTCACCAGGAAACGGAAACAAAAGGTCTGGAATCGCATCTGCAACAAATACTAAAAGAAGAAAACCTGTATCAGCAACCAGAGTGGCAAAATAAAGATTATCAGGTTTTACAGTTAATGAGCCGGTATTTACAAAGTTTAAAAGACGATGCTACCGGCAAAGTTATTTTACAGAACTTAACCCAGGAGGCAAAAAAAGTAAATCTGGATGCCCAACTGAATAGCCTGATTACCCGCAGTACAGTGAACCAGGATCAGGCAACTGTACTTCCGGTATAATTCAAAAATTACCAGCCATCGTAACTGGTTTACTTTATTTTACTGCTCATTTCCCTGCTTACTAAGCAGAAAGAATCAATTGTAATGACAGAGCAGCAGAAATCTATTCTAGCAATAAATAAATGAAAATTAATCTTTAAATTTATAAGACCAACCCTCAAAACCATGGAACCCATTACTTTGAGTTACCCCTCGTTGCGCCGCCGGCTTTTAAGTTATTCGGTAGACTTGTTTTTTATTATTCTGGTATTTATGCTAACTGGAGTACTAATAGATTATGCGGGAGAAGCTCCTAACTGGCTACGTGGGTTTGTGTTGCTGTTTATGCTCTTTATATACGAACCTCTTTTTGTTTCCATTTTTGGAGGTACGTTAGGGCATCAACTTTTCCGGATGCGGGTAGTAGATGAAAAAACTTACGAAAATTTATCCTTTCTGCCAGCCATTGGACGCTTTTTAGTAAAAACTTTCCTGGGGTGGTTATCTTTTTTAACTACTACTTTTAATCCCCGCCGAAGAGCTATTCACGATTTAGCCGCTGGCTCGCTCATGGTTCAGGTGGGTTGATTATCGGTGGATAAAACCCATAAAATTTGCTTAATTTGCCTGAAACGAGAACTTACTCCGCCGAAAACTGCAACTCACCGGCAGCAGCCCAATCTAAATACACAAGTGCATTCGGCAAGGTTTGTAAAATACTAGCGGGCACCTGGTTCGTAACTTCCCCTTCCAGCGCTTGGGCCAGAATGGCGGCTTTTTTAGCACCAGCGGCAATTAAAATAGGAACCCGGGCTTCCTGAAAATGCTTTAAACCCAAAGTAATACCCTCGGTTAAGGCAGTGGGTTGTTTAAAGTACTTCTGGCCTACAGTTACGGTAACTTCGGCTAAGGGCATGTGGTGTGCGTACAAATCGAACGAAACGCCGGGTTCATTTAATCCAATGTGCCCGTTCATGCCTATTCCTACCAGCATTATATCCAGGGAACCGTGTTTTTGAATAATAGCATTTATTCGTTGGCATTCCTGGTCTAAATCGGGGGCTTTACCGTTAAACACAATGGCTTTTTCCGGAGAAATACCCAATGGACCAAATAAGTTTTGCTGAAGATAATAGCGGCAACTGCCTTCGTTGGTTTCGTCCAGGCCTACCCACTCGTCTAAGCCAATAAAAGTGCATTGACTAAAATCGACGTTGCCGGCCTGGGCGTACTGCAATAATTGCTGTAGCAATCCGGTCGGCGATTCGCCCGAAGGAAAACACAACAAGGCAGTAGGTTTCTGCTGTACATATTCCACAACAAATTCAGCTACTGCTTTCGACATGCTGTCGTAGTTATCTCCAATTATAATTTTCACGCTAGTGGTAAGTGGGTTTTACGTTATAACTTGTAGGTATTCAAAAAAACAGACTGGTAAATTACAATAAGTTAAATGGAACGCAATAATTTTATTGGGGTCATTCGGAAAGAATCTGGTGAGAACAGAGCAATAAAATTGAAATCAGAAAAGCAATCTCGCTTGATCTACAGTCCCTTATCCTTACACTAAAGATCGGCTATTGCCTTCAACTCACTAGATTCTTCCGGAATGATATAAAAATACCAGAAGTTTCAGCTATTCACTCCTACTCCCATTCAAACATTAAATTTCTACCACATCCAACTATTAATCGAACTATTTAGCCAGAGGTCAATTGGTTTGGCAACATCTGCCGTAAAAGGTAAACTTATTTTTTTACCTGCTCCCGCCGAAGCGTAAGCGGCGTAAATTATTTCCAACACAGCCCGGCCATCTTCGCCGGTTACCAAAGGGGTTTTATCTTCGCGTACGCATTCTATAAAATGTTTTAATTCGTGCGGGTAGCCTTGGTTAAAAACTTCTTCGAAAACGGTAAAGCTCCAGCCCTGAGTAGTATCGGCTTTTTCCATGGCGTAGCCATAACCATTTTTGCTGTAGGTAACAGCCGAATTACCCATAAATAAATCTGCGTAAATAACACCACCCGTTCCGTAAATTTCGCTGCGGTCGTCCATGCCGCCGTGCTTGGCCCAGCTATCTTCGGCTATACAAGTTACGCCATTTTTAAATTCTACAATCACTACCGAATTATCTTCGCCTTGCGTGCGGCCTTTGTGTAATACCGTGCTCATGGTAGCGTACACGCTGGCTACCGGTGCGTTGCCCAGCATCCACCGGAACCAGCCCAATGCGTGGCAGCCCATGTCCATTAATACGCCACCGCCGGATAAGTTTACGTCGTAAAACCAATCGGAGTGCGGACCGGAGTGCTTTTCGGATTGCTTTAGCATGTAAATTTCGCCTACGGCCCCTTCTTTTACTAAATGCCGGGCCCGCTCGTACTTAGGGGCAAAGCAAAGTTCTTCGGCGTACATGAGTTTTACCCCGTTTTGCTCACAAGCCGCAATCATAGCATCGGCCTCTGCCAGGGTTACCGCTAATGGTTTTTCTATAATTATATGTTTATGAGCGTCGGCAGCTATCAGGGTAGCTTTGGCGTGCAGGAAATTCGGTAAACAAATATCTACTACCTCGCAACCCGATTCCCGAATGGCTTTTTCGTAATCATCGTACCATTGCGGAATATGGTGTTTTTCGGCAAAAGCTTGCGCTTTTTCGGGATTACGGGCATAAACGGCTACTACTTCGGCCTCCGGAATAAACCGGTGGTAACACTCTAAATGAATATCGGAAATAAAACCAGCCCCCAGGATAGCGACTTTCGTTCTGTTCATAGTTCTGTTTACAATTTATTAGTTTACGGAAAGGTGCCTTTTGTTGAGCAAGCCGATAAGCTACCCAAACAATAGCGCAGATTAGTTAACTTCTATTGCAATTCCAATCCTGCCGAAGAAGAAATTTAAATTATACCGAAAGAATGAAAAGGACTAAATACCTAAGGCAAAAAAGCAAACTCCAGGAGCAAGCATCCACGCAGTTAACTACTATTCAGAAAACGCTCGGCCAAGACAATGAAAGGCTTTTTTAAAAAGTAATTTAGTAAATTTTCAGGAGCCGGACGATCATCGTCATCACCAGCGTGGCCTGCTCGCGCTATAACGAATTTAGTAGTTTGTAAAAGCTCTTCGTTGACGAAGGGAATAAGGTAAGAATTTTTTATTTTTATAAATTAGAATTGGGCAAAAGCAGGCAGTGAAGACACTGCCGATGGGCGATTAAATTCTGGTTTCATCGTGTTGCCACCGTTTGTGTCTTCACAAACTATTTTGCGAAACTTAAAAAATAACTTCCCTACCTTAAGCTGTTGCTATTGTTTGTGTACTTATATCATAATTAAACTACGTTTCAAGTTACTGGACAAGATTAATTTTATATACTGGATGTCGGGAGTATTACTAAAACGCCTAATATTCTAACATCTACTATCTAACCACTTGTGTCTCTTTCCTTACATCGCCCAGGCTTTTGTTCCTTTTTCGTAGGGAATACAACCTTCAAAACGACCCGGTACGGGTAGATAATTTAATGCTTTAGTGGCCCCGGGTTCCGAAGTAAAATAGCCCAATAAGGTGAGCTGCTTCAGCATAGTAAAATAATGACTGGGCTCGTCTTCTTTTTTACTTTTTTGGTAACTTTTCGCTTCTTTGTCTAAATTAACCAGCAAGGCGTGTTTCTCGGCCGCCGACAGATCCATAAAGGTTTTATCATACCCTGCTTTACTGGCGTCCTGTAATTTATTTAAACCTGCCGCAAAAATTTTCTGATCTTTTTCTTCGTAGCAATCAATTACCATGGTTTTAATAAAAGTACCAATATGCGCTGCTTTTGCGCCCGGCGAAGAATTAGTACCGGGTAAAATAGTTTCGGCTACCTCATCTAGCAAAGCAACCGTATTTTCGGAAAAAGACAGGGTTTCATCTGAGGCGCTACGCTGGCAGCCGGTTAAAAATACTTCGGCTCCAATAACCGCGCTTCCCATTAAATAAGCAACAGCAGATATGGCTTCTCTTCGGTTCATTACAGGTTTTTAATGAATGTAGTTGGGTTAACAATTTAAGAGTATGCAACTCATAATAACAGCTCTTTCTAAGTTAATTTTTCAGGTAGAGTCCATAAGTCAAATACTATTACCCCACTAGCCTTATTTATTCATTATTTTTTAAATAATCTCTTCTTAAATATGGTATTATAAAAAGTTTTTTTTAATTTATACCAAGAAAACAATTCTTTATAATTCAGTTAAATTTTTCCCCTTTTCATTTACAAGCTAGTAGTTAATAATAATTTTATAAAGCTTTAAGAAGATTTGTTTTATCTAATAATAGCTCTTATTAAATCTAATAGCTCTTATTAAATCAAAAATGAGGTATTAGTATCAAAATCCATAACCTTCATCCGGAGATATATGACTTAACTTATTTAAATATACATGAAAAATTGGTTACTCCTGTTTCTGCTCACAAGTGGTAGCGTTTACTATTCCTTCGGTCAGGCAATTAATACTACTTCTGATAAAAACCAGAAAATAATTGCCGAGATAAAACGATTAATGGATTATGAACTAAAGTTAGTACTCCACCAGGATACAACCGCTATGGAACAATTTTATCCAGATGACATGGTGGTAACCAATCCTTTTAACCAGTTCATTGATAAACGCAAGGTAATGGAACGGGTAAAGTCCGATATTATTAAGTACACGTCTTATGAAAAAAAGGTCGACTACTTTCACGTAGAAGGTGAGAATACCGTAGTGGTAATAGGAAGTGAAGTGGTAGTACCCACAACTGATGCCAACCGGACAGATGCAGGTAAAATCGTTAACCGTCGGTTTACCGAAGTTTGGATGAAGCGGGGTAAGGACTGGAAGAAGGTAGTGCGGCACGCAAATAATATTATTAATTAAGAATAGCTGCCATTTAAATTTAACTACCAGCTAATGCTGCGGGTGTTAACTTTTTTAATTTTTACCCTGACCTTTAAACCCGGTTTATAACTCTTCAATTCATGATTAAGTAGACTCCCGCCTTTTTCAGTCCATTGTTTTTAATCCGTGCTTTTAAATCAATCAGCAACAGCCTTATACTTATGTGTTGTGCTTGTAAAGTTCTTCTCCTTTTGCTGGTGGTGTATACCCCGGGCTGGGCATACACCGTTGCTGACTCAATGGTGCAGATAGACCACTTACCAATAGAAGGAAAATTACTGGATAAGGGCTGGAAGTATATGCCCGGCGACAACCCAGAATGGGCCAATCCTGTATGGAACGATCAAAATTGGCAAACTATTGATCCCACGCAAGATATTCACGATTTACCTGTTCTCTGGAAGAATAATATTGGCTGGTTTAGGCTCCGGTTTACCCTGGATAGTGCCTTATTTAAAGAATCATTGGCTTTATTGGTAGAGCAAACAGGTGCATCCGAAATTTACCTGAATGGGAGGCTAATCGGAAAGTATGGTAAAATAAGTTTTCAGCCGGAACAAGTGCAAGCAGTTCACCCTCCCGTTGGTGAATTTATTTCACTACACCCTATTGGAGAACACCCACAAGTTTTAGCTGTGCGTTTTTCCTTGCAGAAAGACATTCCCTATGTAGTATTTGCTGGGAGGTATAACCGGGCGGTTGCGTTAAGGTTATTGGCAATTGAAGGTGTAACTCAAATAATTAGAGGTAATACTGATCTTTTGGATTATAGCTTTTTAGATTATGTTAAATCTAGTATATTCTTCATTTTAGCCTTATTGCACCTAGTTTTATTCTATTTTTCGCCCCAGAGGAAAGCTAATCTCTATTTTTTTATTTATTCTTCACTAAATGCGCTAAATTATTTACTTTCCGGTACTATCTTTCATTACGTGCAGTTGGCCACCACCAGAATGCACCTGCTAATTTTTATATTCCTACTTTTTACTTCTAGTTGTTATTTTTTTCTGCTAGCTACCTACTCCATTTTTAAGCAAAGAAAAAACCTTATTTTCTGGCTACTTTCTACTGCATTCTGCCTCACCCTGCCCATGTTTTTATGGTTTTACAAAACAGGATGGTTATTTGGTTTGATGCTTTTTCCTATTCTAACTTTCCTGGAGTCAGCCCGCATCACTTTTATGGCGGACCGGAAAAAATTTAGTGGAATTCGGATGGTAAACTATGGTGCCATTGCCTTTCTGGTTCTGTACCCACTTGCTTTAGCTTTTATTTTCGGTTTATTGCCAGCAGGTCCCAATGGAGTCCTCGGCCATTTAACTTTTAATTTAGCTGTATTGGGTCTGCCGGTTAGCCTTTCTATTTATCTGGCTACTGAAGCTTCCTTTACTAGCCGATCATTAGAGGCGAAGCTAGTGGAAGTACAAGAACTTTCCGAAAAAACCATCCGGCAAGAACAGGAAAGGCAGCAATTGCAAGAAATGAATAAATTTAAATCCCGCTTCTTCGCTAACATATCCCACGAGTTTCGCACACCACTATCTTTAATCCGGGGTGTAGTAGAAAAACTTAGAAAAAAGGATAATTCTGATTTAGAAAAGCAAGCCGATTACCAGATCATCGACCGTAATGCCGACCTACTGTTGCAAATGGTAAATCAGATGCTGGACCTCTCCCGACTGGAGGAAGGAAAACTAACCCTGCACCCACAGCCAGGAAATTTAAGTAATTTGCTGAAGGTATTAGGTGGCTCCTATGCTTCGCTGTTCGAAAGCAAAGGAATCACTTACCGGTATACTGTTCCTTTGCAGCCGATTTGGGTGCATATGGATACCCAAAAGCTGGAACAAATAATAAACAACTTACTCTCTAACGCTGCTAAGTTTACCCCGACTAAAGGAGAAGTAAGCTTTACGGCCACCGTGCAAATGGCAGAAGAGCAAATCTGCATACTACATATAAAAGTGCAGGATACCGGCATTGGCGTTCCTGCTGCCCAACTGCCCCGCATCTTTGATCGCTTTTACCAGGCCGATAGCTCGACTACCCGCCAGTACGAAGGCACCGGCATCGGGCTGGCCTTAGCCAAAGAACTCGTAGAACTGCACAGCGGTAAAATAGTAGCCGAAAGCACGGAAGGCAAAGGCAGCACCTTTTCGGTCCAGCTTCCTTTTACTCTGGCCGAAACAGAACAAGCCGAACAGCAATCTGAGTCAGCAACTCTTACTGCTGTTATAAGGACAAACGGTAAATCAACAGCAGAAGAATTTGACAAAAAAGTAAATCATAGCCAAAATATTCTGATAGTGGAAGACAATGCTGATTTAAGACATTTCATCGCTGAACTTTTGTCGGATAAGTATAGAATACAACAAGCCGAAAATGGCTTAGCAGGTTACCGGATTGCTCTGGAAACAATACCGGATTTAATTATTAGCGACCTGATGATGCCGGAACTGGATGGGGTAAGCCTATGTCGGAAATTGAAAGAAGATGAACGCACCAGCCACATTCCAATTATCCTGCTTACCGCCAAAGCCGACGTTCAAAGTAAAATAAGCGGTTTAGAAACAGGTGCAGATGATTACCTCACTAAACCATTTAGTGCGGAGGAACTACTTTTGCGGGTAAAAAATTTAATCCAGCAGCGCCAAAAAATGCGCGAAAAGTTCAGCCGCTCTTTCTCGGTGCAACCAACTGAGGTGAATATTACTTCAGCCGACGAACGATTTTTACAAAAAGTCACCACAATTATGGAGAAAAACCTAGGCAATGCCGATTTTGATATAGATGCCTTTAGCCGGGAAGTAGGCATGAGTCGGGCCCAACTAAACCGAAAACTAAATGCCCTTGTGGATCAGTCGCCGAAAGAGTTTATTCGTTTGGTTCGGTTAAAGCGGGCGGCTCACTTGTTAAAACAAAACCAGGGAAATATAGGCGAAGTAGCCTTCCAGGTAGGATTCAGTAATCCAAACTACTTCACAAAATGCTTCCGCGACTTATACGGGGTAGCCCCTTCGGAATATCAGCAATCAGTGGATACTACCAGACAAGACAAGTCTTAAAAATTAGTAATTTTTTCCCCTCAAGCAAGAATTTCTATTAGTTATTTATGCCCCCTATCAGCAAAAATGCACCATTCTTCTACAAAATCTTGCATCAGAAAAATCAAAATTGATTCTAGTATAATTGAACAATGAAAAAGCGTCTTGGTTCTTAAATATAAAAGTAATTTCTAAAATAAATCCTGAAAATTCACTTTGAAACACTTCTAACTTGTTCATATTCTGTATATTTAAATAAATCAGAATGTAGATTTAACGACTATGCTCTTACGTGATTTTTTACCAAGCCCAGCAGTGAGAGAGTTTGTTCAATGTTACCGGATCGTGCATTTAGAGTTTGCCCAATCTGATAAAATTCCCTTAAAGGCTTATCCTCCCAAACCTGAACAGTGTCTGCACTTTTTTTTGCGTGACTTTTTTGCTATTCAAAAACCTGATGAGGGAAAAAGCAGCCAGCCAGCAATAATGTTGGCCGGACAAAGAACATCTCTTGTTGAGCAAACTACCGGAAACAACTTTATTAATGTGCAAGTGGTATTTCAACCTACGGCTACTTACCGGCTAACAGGTATACCTGCTTATGAATTGACTAACCAACACCTAGATGCTACCAGTATTTTTCATAAAAATATAAATACTACCTTTGAGCAATTACAGCAGGCAAAAAACTACACAGAGTTACTTACTATTATAGAAAGCTTTTGTCAAGGTTTAATTCTTAACGCTAAAAAAGATAATCTTCCCTTGGATGCTATCAGCCGGCAAATGATTCAAAAGGATGGCAATATTTCGGTGGATTGGCTGGCTAAAGAATCCTGTTTATGTACCAAGCAGTTCAAACGAAAATTTCTGGAAAGAACAGGGGTTAATCCCAAAACATACTCCAGAATTATCCGCTTTAATCAGGCCTTTAATTTTAAAAATAGGTTCCCTCAAAAAGATTGGTTAAGTATAGCTATTGCCTGTGGATATTACGATTACCAGCATCTAGTAAAAGATTATAAAGAATTTACCGGATTGGCACCTAACGAATTCCATCTCCTGGAAAGCAAGTCGCCGGAAAGTATTCTGGGACTTGCAGATAGTTTATATCGGGACCGTATTAAGCCTATCATTTAATTTGTAAAAAGTCCTTTTTTTACCACTAGCCCGCCTGAGTACATTTTAATTTTGCTTTGATAGCAATTAGCAAAAAGGTATTTATCATTTCACTTTAATTTTTCCACAATGGCGACTACGGCTTTTCCTTCACCTTCTAACACAACCTATATTCTAGTGCATGGAGCTTGGTACGGTGGTTGGTGCTGGTACAAGGTAGCTCCTCTTCTGGAAGCCAAAGGCTCCCGGGTCATAGCAATTGATTTGCCCGGTTATGGGCAGGATACAACACCTGCCGCCAACGTTACTTTAAATGATTATGTTAAGAAAGTAGAAGAAGCAGCCAATTCCGTAACGGGTAAGGTGGTGCTGGTAGGCCATTCCATGGGAGGAGCCATCATTTCGCAGGTTAGTGAAGTATTAGGCCCGGAAAAAGTAAAAAAACTCGTATACCTCGACGCTTTTTTATTAAAAAATGGAGAATCTATTTTTTCGCAGGTTGAAAAAATAAATGAGGCAAGTAAGGCCTTCTCTGATTCTAAAATTGAACATCCGGCATCGGAGTATCTTATTTTTTCTGATGACCAAAAAACCTGCTTGATAAATCCTCTAATGATGGAGCAGGTTTTCTGCCACGATAGTCCCGCGGATGATATTGTTTTAGCCAAAACTAATCTGCGTTGGCAACCTATGGCTGGCCTGGCCACCCCCATAACCGTTTCTGATAGTTGTTATGGAATTATTCCTAAGATTTATATTCGTTGCACGGAGTCCAAAGATTTAGACCGAAGAAGTATTGTGCAAAATATGCCTTGTCAAAAAGTTATTGAGATTCCCAGTAGTCATTCGCCATTTTTTTCAATGCCGGAAAAGTTGGCCGAGATTTTAGTCCAATTATCTTGAGTTTCCAGGTGACTCTCAAATCCCGGTACATAAATTATACTAATAGTCCAAGTTATTTAAGTTGACTAACTGTAGCATATAATCTTTAGGGTGGAAACAAATAACATTTTTCATTAAAAAGAAAGTAATCATGGAAGTAATTGAAAAAGGTATAGAGTTAAAAATTGAAACAAAGAACGAGCTAAAAAATAGAGCGAAGCATTGGATTGGTGGGGATTGGTTAGATTCTGAAAAACACGAAGAAAGCATTAACCCCGCTACCGGAGAACTAATTGGTTGGTATGCCGATGGTGGTCAGAAAGAAGCTGAAATAGCCATTAATGCCGCATTAAAAACTTTCCGGGAAACTACCTGGAAGGAAGATCATGCCTGGCGCGCTAAAGTTCTGCTGGCTATGGCAGATAAAATAGAAGCAAAAAGTAAAGACTTGATCCAGATTTTAGGTTTGGAAAGTGGTAAAATAGTGGCAGAAGCAAGCATGGAAGTATTTGCCGCGCCCGCTTTTCTGCGTTACTGGGCCGGTAAAACTTTTACCGCTGGTCGTGCCGGCGAAGCAAGACCCGGCAGCTTTTCTTTTACCATTCGAGAAGCAGTCGGCGTGGCAGGTATTATCGTTCCTTTTAACGCTCCCGTGGCACTGACTATGCGAGCCCTGGCTCCAGCTCTGGCGGCCGGTACTACTACGGTGGTAAAGTTACCGGGTGTAACCGCCCAAACGAATGAACTACTTTGTAAAATTATCTCAGAAACCCCAGGTTTACCTAAAGGCGCCATTAATGTAATTACCGAGAGTGGCAGTGAAGCGGCCAGTTCCCTGGTGCAATCTGCGAACGTTCCGGTTATTAGTTTTACTGGTAGTACCCAAACTGGCCGGGCCATTGTAGCGGCAGGTGCCGCCCACTTGAAACGTTTTAGCTTGGAACTAGGTGGTAAAACCCCGATGATTGTTTTTAAGGATGCCGATTTGATGACCGCGATTTTTACAATGGAAAAAGCCATTACAATTTTTAGCGGCCAGTTTTGCATGACCGGTAGTAGAATACTAGTACAAAGAGAAGTTGCGGACTCTATCCGGCAAGGATTGGCCGAGCGGCTGAGCAAAGTAAAAATAGGTACTCCTTCCGATCCTTCCAGCGAAATGGGTACCATGCGGGATAAAGCAAATGTGCAGCGGGTAAATCAGATGGTAGAAGAGGCCCTTGCAGCTGGAGCTAAAGCAATTGTTCGGGGCGGCCCTATTACCGACGGGCAATTGGCTAAAGGTGCTTTCTATCGCCCGACCTTGCTGGAAGTAACTGACCCAGAATTACCCATCGTGCAGCAAGAAGTATTTGGACCAGTGGCTACTTTACAGGTTTTTGATACCGAAGCCGAAGCAATTGCCTTAGCAAACAACAGTGAATACGGCCTGGCAGCCAGCATCTGGACCCGCGATATAGACCGGCCCTGGCGAGTTGCGAAAGCCATACAAGCCGGTACTATTTGGATTAATACCTTCGCCCAGGTTTTTCCTCAGTTTGAAGAAGGAGGTTATAAGCAAAGTGGAATGGGCCGTTTAAATGGAGAGACAGCATTAGATGATTTTCTGGAATACAAGCACATCTCTTTTAATCCAGGTGTTCCAGGTTCAATGTAATTAAAAAAAGATAATAACTTTTTCACAAAATTGATAGAACTATACCTTTCTTAAGACTTTATTAGTCTAAAAAAGCTTTACTAATAGATCACTGCTTGTACATTGATTTTTCAAAACGAGTAGTAACCATTGAATACTTCCCTAATCCGCTAGTAATATACTCCTCCTTTTAATTATAGTATTTACCTAGAATACTACTCAGGAGAATAAACTTTAAGTATTTGCCTTCCCCATCTACTGCTCGGCAGGGTTATATGTCATTCTATTACCCATTCACCAGCAAAATTGAATCATTCTTCTATAAAATCCAATCATGCTTTAAAAACAGAGATTTCTGAGTTAAAACTTCTACCTCATGACTTGGGCATAAGCTTACCTTAGGGGCAGCCTTCCGGCAGGTGTTGGTCAGTTACTAAAAGTATGATGTTATGAAACGGACAATTAAAAATTATTTTTTCACTCTCCTTAGGAGCAGCAGTGCTTACCGGAGCCAAGGCATCCTCTTTTTCTGGGTTACGCTGCTTAGCTTATTTTTTAGGAGTGAAGTGTACGCCCAAGGTACCTTAAAAGGATATATCCGGGATTCAAATGGGAAAGGATTAGCTTATGTGAGTACTGGTTTACTAAACGCGCCTGATTCTAAATTAGTGAAAGGTACCTTAACGAATGAGGAAGGTGCTTATGAGTTTTTAGAAGTACCTAGTGGCCAATACGTAATAACCGCCAATATGGTGGGTTACGCCTCCGGTACTTCTGCTACCTTTAAAGTAGACCAAGGTTTAACCACTATACCCATCTTAACGCTAAACTCCATTGCTATAAACTTAAAAGAGGTAGCGGTTACCACCAAACGGCCTTTTGTGGAACAGAAAATAGACCGGATGGTGGTAAACGTTGCCAACAGCATTATCAGCAGTGGCAGCACCGCTTTGGAAGTACTGGAAAAAGCCCCTGGTATAACCGTGGATCGCCAGAACGACAATTTGCAGCTCCGGGGCAAAGAAGGGGTTATTGTGCAGATTGATGGCCGGCAGACGTATTTGGCCATGGCCGAAGTGGTGGCGCTGTTACGTACCATGCCCAGCGATAACATCGACCGGATTGAATTAATTACCAATCCTTCTGCTAAATACGATGCCGCTGGTAACTCCGGTATTATTGATATTCGGTTAAAAAAGAATACCGATGTTGGAACCAACGGCTCCGTTTCTCTAGGGGCAGGTTCCGGGCGTTATGACCGGGAGCAAGGCAGCGTGCAACTAAACCATCGCACGCCTAAACTGAACCTCTTTGGTAACTATAGTGCTAACCGGGGTGGTGGTTACGCAGATTTTGACCTACAACGAATTCAGAAGGACGGGTTACAACGTAATATTATTAAAGAGGACTCCTACATAAAATTTAAAAACCGGGGACAAAATGCTAAAGCCGGCTTGGATTATACCATTAGTAAGAATACCATCATTGGGCTAATTTGGACTGGATTATGGAGTTATAATCATGAAGAAAGTCCTGCAAAAGTTTCTTTTCGGCGACAAGAAAATGAGCCATACTACTTACAAACATTAACCGATAAAACCATTTCTAATGTCTCGTCAAACCAATCGGCTAATCTGAACCTACAGCACACCTTCGGAGAAGAAGGTGGACAATTAACCGCTGATTTTGATTTAGGCCATTTCGTTCGGGACTACACTAACTCGTTAAATACTGAAACGCTAATTACAGAAAGTTCCATATCGGAACCCAGTGGCTTGTACACCCAAATGCCTACTGCTATTGATATCCATACTTTTAAAGTAGATTATAATCGTTCCTTCGGTAGCAAATGGAAAGTAGAGGCCGGTATTAAAGGCAGTTCTGTTCGTTCTGACAATGACTTAACCTTGTATAGCGGAGAAGCCGGCAACTTTCATCTTGACTCTACTTTATCCAACCATTTTCGCTATACTGAACGAATTAAGGCCGCTTACGCCAGCATATCCGGCAAACTCGCGGCCAACACCGACATACAAGTGGGACTACGTACGGAGCAAACACATTCGGAAGGTAATTCTATTACTCTGAAGAATGTGGTAAAAAGGGACTACCTGGATTTTTTTCCCAGCGTTTTTCTTTCCCGAACACTCTCCGCTAAACATACCCTTACTCTATCGTACAGTTACCGCATCGATCGGCCTAACTACCAGAACCTGAACCCGGGTCGGTCGTATCTGAACCCATACGCGTACAGCCGGGGCAATGCGTTTCTTCAGCCCCAGTATACCAATTCGCTGGAGCTTAAACATGGTTTTGATAATAAAGTATTTACCTCCCTGGGCGCCAGTTATATCCATGACCTAGTTGTATATATTTTGCAGCCCGTAAGCGGAACTACCATGGAACGGGTTCCGGAAAACATTGGTAAATCGCAGGCTTATAATCTTACTCTTAGTTTACCAATAACGGTTAGGAAGGGATGGACCCTGCAAACTACCCTGATGGCCCTATATAGCCAGTTTCAGTACACTTACCTGGATATGCCATTGCAAGTGAAGCAAATATCCGGAAGAATTAATGGCTCCAATGCCATTACCCTAGGTAATGGTTGGACGGCGGAAGTTACGGGTTGGATAAATACTCCCGCCGTTGATGCCCTTTTTCGCTATCCTTGGCTAGGGTCAGTGGATGCCGGGCTACAAAAAGGTTTTGGTTCAAAATGGAAAGCAAAACTGAGTGTACAGGACCTGTTGCACACCAATCAGATACTCGGAAAACTTAGGACGGACAATTATTCACAGGATTTTCAAATCAGGCTAGATACCCGCGTGGCCATGCTGAACCTGACCTATGCTTTTGGTAACCAACAGCTCAAAGAGAGTCGCCGGCGCAAGACCAGCGCCGAAGAAGAAATGCATCGCACAAACTGATATTATCAGCAACTAGCTAAGCTCTGGCAGTTTCTCCTTATTTCATTCTCTGGTACCAGTAAAATCATACTCTGTAATTTATGTTTCACCTAAAACTTCAGCATTATGAAAAATTATCTTTACTCTGTATTCAGGATTGCCAGCTTATTTTTTCTAATTCTTTCCCTTTCTCACCTAGCTTCTTTTGGGCAAGGTTTAGGGCATAAAATGGAGGCCCGGCTACAAGCCGCTCTTGATAAAATTCAAAACGACAAGGCTAAGCCTTTTGTGGGTGGTATGTCGGTAGCGGTAAAAGTCGAGAACCTGGCTAAATGGCAAGGAGCTTTGGGCTACGCGGCGCGCAATATTGATAAAGATAACAACCTGCTGCCGGGAGGTACGGCTTTTAAACCAGGTACCCTGTCACAAATCTATAGCGTTACTAAAACTTTCACCGCTCCTTTAGTTTTAGAGTTAGTAAAGGAAGGAGTATTTAAATTAGAGGACCCCATCAGTAAATATCTGCCCTTTGGTCAAATTAATCCCCGATTGAATAGTAAGGTAACCATTCACCAACTGCTGGCTCATGAAAGTGGCTATTCCGACTATGCTGTAGAACAACAACTGCAAATCAGCGTAGCCGCCCAACCCGGCAGAACCTGGACAGCATTGGAAGCTATTGCTTTTACCAATCAGATTTTTGCTCCGGGAACCGAACGTCGCTACTCCAGTACCAACTACATTGTGCTGGGCGCTTTAGTAGAAGTTATTACTAAAAAACCGGTAGAACAACATTATAGAGACCGTTTTTTCAAACCTTTAAACTTAGAATCCATGTACCTGGGAGTAAGAGAGCCCTTGGGCAATCGCGGGGAGTTAGCGGCTCCTCATGATAATCTTAGTCCATTTAACCCGGTATTTGCGCAAACTGGTCAGCCCTTATTCCCGAATGCCTACACTAATATTTTCCGTTTTCCCATGACCGCCATTGTATCCCTTGCTTTTACTGGCGGAGGTATAGTATCGAATGCGGCTGACCTGGCCGAGTGGGGTTCGGCCCTCTTTACCGGCCGGGCTACCAGTAAGGAAACTTTAAATTTAATGCTGAACTCCTTTTCTCCCACCCCCGATATGAATGGTAATTACCTGGGCTACGGCATAAAGCAAATTCCGCGTATCAGCGATAAAGAAATGTTCCTGGGCCACAACGGCGATGCGGTAGGTTACCGCTCTATTCTGGTGCATCAACCGGAACGAAAAATAACCTTGGCCGTACTGGCTAACTTTGCCGCCGCCGATCCTTACGCTATAGCAAAAGCCGTTTACCAGGCATTGGCTCCTAAATTAGAATCTTTTTCCCCGAAGCAAGGCCTACCCGGCAAAACCATTAACATTAAAGGCGAAGGTTTAAGCATTACCACCTCTGTTCTTTTTAACGGTAAAAAAGCCGATTTTAAAATAATAAATGAAAGTACAATTAAAGCCGTGGTGCCGGCAAATGCCAGTTCGGGTCAGATAACGGTTGTAACTGCTGGCGGCACCGTTTTAAGTAATCGCTCTTTTACCGTACAGCAACCTCAGATTACCACTTTTATTCCTGATCATGGCGAAGTTGGTTCTAGTGTATTTTTGGTAGGTAATCATTTAACAAAAGTTAAAGAAGTTTATTTTAACGGAGTAAAAGCAGCTAAAGTCCGGAGTTATTTTGATTTTTTAGTAATGGCGGAAGTACCCAAAGGTGCCACTACCGGTAAAATTAAAGTAGTACTTACTGGTGGCGGTAAAGCAACCAGTAGTTCTGACTTTCGGGTAACCCAATCTACTCCAGTAATAATAGCGAATCAAAAATCATTAATTTCAGAAAAGCAGCCAACTTCAGCCTTAGTAACCATTCCAAGTCCGGACCAGCCATTGGTGAGTTTTCCCAATCCATTCAAAGAGAAAATTACTTTTAACTTTTCTTTACCTGTTTCCCAAAACATACAGGTAAAAGTATTTAACAGCCAAGGCAAAGAAGTAGCCTTCATTTACCAGGGTACAGCCCAAGCTAATCAGAAGTACCAACTACAATGGAAACCTGGTTCGCAGGATTTACCCGGCTTGTATTTCATGCAATTACAAACGGACAACCAGGTTAAACAGCAGAAAATAATTTTTACCCGCTAACAGAATTTATTTTTCGCAAAAGTCAGGTTATCTGGCTTTTGTGGAAATTATCTTATATATTATACTATTTTTTATAAGTAAAAGTAAATTTTATTTGCTATGGTAAAATATAAAGTAGCAATACTCACCTTACTAAGTTTTATAATTACTTCTGAAACAATAGCGCAATCGGTTCGGCCGCTTACCGTAGCCGTTCTGGCGAATGCTACTGCCTTACCCACGCGCAGCAAAGAAATTTTTACCAATCTGCATCCGGGTTTGGTGGTAGGCACGTCTTTCCGGTATAACCATAGCACTCAAAATCAACTTTCTCAAACGGTAAAACTAGGCTACCTCTATCACCGGTTCGTGCACCATGCCGTGCAGTTGTATTCAGAATTCGAGTATAAGAGAAGGCTTAAGCAAAGATTTAACTTAGCCACTGGCATAGGAGTTGGGTATGTTCATCTTTTCTCGGCTACGCAAGTTTTTAAAAGAAACGACCAGGGACAATACGAAAAAAAACCAAACTGGGGAAGGCCGCAGGTAATGGGATCTTTTGCACTGGGGCTAGGCTACCAGCTTAACCCAAACGAGGAAAAGCCTATTGAAATATTTGTCCGCTACCAGTTTTTAGTACAGGCTCCTTTTGTAAGGCAGTACGTACCGGTTCTGCCCAACACCGCATTGCACATGGGTTTGAGTTACCCGCTCTTTAAAAGAAATAAATAAGAAAAGGATTACGCGTAGAGACTATGTTGAAAAATACACTTACTATACTTTTCATTACTTCTTTCTTTTTACTGGGGAGTTGTCAGGAACCGGTAATAGAACCCACCCAAGTTTGTACCGTTCCTCCTTCAACGGTAAATCACCCGAAAGCCGCCCTATTTCAAGGGGTAATAGATAAATATGTTCAGGCGGGTTTACCGGGTATTGCCGTGCTTGTCCGGGATGGAAACGGTACCTGGGTAGGCAGCGGCGGCAAAGCTGATATTCAAAAAAATATTCCCCTCTTGCCTTGCCATGTATCTAAAACCGCCAGTCTTACCAAAATATTTATTGCGGCCCTTGCCTTAAAACTGGTGGAAGAAGGCGTATTGCAATTAGATGAAAAAATAACAAAATGGATACCGGAAGGAATTACTTCTAATATTAAAAACGCCGATGTAGTTACGTTACGCCAGTTACTAAACCATACCAGCGGCATTTACGATTTTAGTAATAATGATAATTTTTATCTGGCTTTACTAAATTACCCGACTAAAAAATGGAAACAAGAAGAACTGCTGGAATTTAGCTATAACCAGGATCCGGTTTTTGCGGCGGGCACTTCGTCGGGTTATTCGAATACCAGTACTGTACTGGCCACTATGGTAATAGAAGCAGCTACCAAGCGCAACCATGCAGCCTTGCTCCGCGAAAAAATTTTAAACCAATTAGGTCTTTCCGATTCGTATTATTACTGGCAGGAAGCCCTCCCTAGTCACGGGGTAGCTCAGGGTTATTTTGATTTGTACAATAACAATACCCTGGTAAATGTAAGCAGTTATAATACCGGCACTGGCAATGGTTTAAATGGCTTATACAGCACCGTGTACGATTTACAAAAATTTATTGATGCCTTGCTGCGGAACAAGACCCTACTCAGCCAAAGCTCAATTAACACCATGCTAACTTTCGATGATTTAATTGAAAACCGGAAGTACCTGGGCTTAGGCTTGTTTAAAGATTACATAGACGGCAATTTTAAAGAAAATGAATTTGGGTATGGCCACCGGGGCCGCGACTTAGGCTACAGCGCCGATATGTTTTATTTCCCAAATCAGGATATAACGGTTACGCTGCTGGTCAACTACGGCACCAATGCTAAAAGTAATTTACAATATACTTTCACCAATTTCAGGTACGACATCGCTGATGTAGCCATTCATTAAAATTTATATTTCTCATTTAAAGCTTATCTACTTACTAGTTACCGGATTGAAGCCAGAAAAAAGTAAATACCAGATAAAAATTTGATAAAATAATTTATTGTTAAACTGCCTACCAGAGCCTAAAATGAGGAAACATCTTTATCTACTCGCACAATTACTTATTGCTTTTTTATTTGCAGGATGTGCCTCTAAAGAAATATTCTATTTCTCTAAAAACACCGGCAGCTTTGGCCCATACCAGAAAGTACAAAAAACAACCAATCTCCAGGATAGCGTTGCTGTTCAATCTCAACCATCCGAGGCAGGGCTAAGCCCAGATGATTCACCTGTTCTTACTGCATCGGCCACTAGTCCGGAGCCAGCAACTTTACCTAAACCCAAATCCGTTGCTTTTAGCTCCGGCTTAAAGGAACAGAAAAGCGCCGCGCAGCCGAATAAGTACGTATTAAAAAATAAAAATTTACTAAAATTTAAAAATAAGAAGCAATTACTGAAACCTGAAACTAACAAGAAGGTTCAAGCCTCTGCGATGATTGGTTTTATTTTAGGCCTAATGGCTGTGATTACAATTTTTGCTGGCTCTCTTCTAGCTTTTGCATTTGGTTTGGTGGGGGCCATATTTGGTATTATTGGCCTGAGTACCATTAAGAAGAACTCAGAAAAATTTCGAGGCAGAGGATTTGCGTGGGTGGGTATAGGCGTAGGTATATTAATTCCACTATTTATAATTGGTTATATATTAGCCTTTGCGGGAGCTTTTAGCAGTTGAGATCAACCTAAAGAAAATTACCCAAATAATTAAAACTAGCTAATATAAATGCTGCTTTCTTAGTTATCTAATCAGTTTTTATTTCAAAATCCTTTTGTCTGGTAACAAAAAGTACAGAAGACCTTTCTTCCTTTCTTCAGGAGCGTAAATGATAGGCTAGACTGTAAGGGGCCATTCCGTAGTGTATGGCAATAGTAATTCCGAAAAATGAAACATCTTTGGGGGATGAAGAACAATGGCAACCACTTAAAATCTTTTTGGATCAAAATTTTGAATATTCATCTCCTTTTTCCTGAATCATTATAAAGTTCAATTTAGGGCAGATAGGTAAACCTCCTATATTCACTTATACTAAATAGTATAAACCCCATGCTTTAAAAGTTGAGTAAAAGGTTTTTCAGTGGAGCCTTTTCAAGTCTCCAGATGGTGGTGCTATCTAGTTTGACATGGCTGAGTTTGCCTCGTGGCCGGCGGGCCTCGTTTAGCTGTTTCGGGCGGTTTAGCGAACCTTGGCTCGTTGCACTGCGCCATGCTGCTTTGCAGCACCGGAACGCTAAAAGGCCCTCAACAGCCAAACTGGTATTTCTTGCGAGTGGCAGCTGATATTACTACTTATTAACTCCTCCAATTACTTTAAAAATATTGCAAGCTCCCCTCCTATTTTAAGAGGGGCAGGGGTGGTAAAAAATAGCAACTTAATTTAACTCATCAGCTTACAGAGAATTAGTAATCTGTACATTGTAAATATAAAAAGTAAGTAAAGACAAGAAAGACTTTGGCTATTGGCAACTGACACCAGTTTGGCTGTGGAGCACCTGCTAGGGTTCCGGTGCTGAAAGCATTCCGCCGACGGAGTCGAGGAAAGGAAGGCTAGCGAGTGCGGAAGAGCCAAACGAGGCCCGCCGGCCACGAGGCAAACTTAGGCTGTTCAAATAAGATGGAACCTGTACATGGAGGCTGGAACAGGCTCCAAAGAAAAAGCAAACGCCGTTAAGTATTTCAAAGAATTTAAGCCCATACTTTACCTTAACTCTTTGTGGAATAATGTTTTTACGGTTAGGTATTATCTGACTGGTATAATTTCTTAAGCTTTAGCTAAAACGTTTTAGCTAACCCAGGCGCTAAATTAATTATAACCAAAATCATTGTTTTAAAATTGTTATAGTGTTAAATTAAAGTTACTAACTCTTGCCTTTCAGTATTTTATTTCCCTTAACAACAAACGCGATGTCGAAAAACTTACTAAAAGTATGGTTGTTGCTGGCCTTTTTTACGCAAGCGAACATGGATGGCCTGGCACAATCAGGAATAACGGTTGCAGGCATGGTCACGGATGCTAAAAATCAGGAACCATTATCGGGTGTGAGCATATTTGTGAAAGGTAAAGTGATTGGCACTGTAACAGATAAGGAGGGCCGCTTTTCGCTTACTACCACTACCAATCCGCCCTTTATCCTAGGAATCTCTTATATAGGTTACCAAGCGCAGGAACTTACTATTAACGGCAGTCGCTCGGATATTACTATGGCCCTGGTAGAACAAGCTATTCTGGGCCAGGAAGTTGTAGTAACGGCTTCGAGGGTAGAAGAAAGTATTCTTAAATCGCCGGTAAGTATCGAGAAAATGGATTTACTGGCTATACGGGAAACTCCGGCGGCTAATTTTTATGATGGATTGCAAAATTTAAAAACCGTGGATATGGCAACCGGCAGCCTGGGCTTTAAAATTATTAATACGCGTGGTTTTATGAGTACCAATAATCCGCGCTTTGTACAATATATTGACGGAATGGATAACCAGGCGCCTGGCCTGAATATACCGATTGGCAATATGGTGGGCCTCTCTGACCTGGATGTGCAGGGTGTTGAAATTGTGCCAGGGGCTGCTTCGGCACTCTATGGCCCTAATGCATTTAACGGGGTTCTTTCTATGACCAGCAAAAGCCCTTTTGAATTTCAAGGCCTCAGCGCTATGGGACGAATAGGGATAAACCACGTTAATGACCCAACCGTTTCGGCGCACCCATTATACGAGGGAATGGTACGTTACGCGAAAGCCTTTAATAACCGCTTTGCCTTTAAAGTAAATATGGCTTATTCTAAAGCCCTGGATTGGTACGCCAATAGTACCGAAAACGTTGATTTGTTTACCCGCGCTTCTTTGGGCAACAACCGGGAAGATAATCCGGCCTATAATGCTTTAAACGTATACGGCGACGAGGCAGTAACCAGTTTGCCTATTGGATTTGGCGGAGCCCCCGTACGGGTAGCCCGGACCGGCTACGACGAAAAAGACATGGTTGATTACGATACCTATAGTATAAAAGGCGATTTGGCCTTAAATTATCGCTTAACCGAAGGAATTGAGGCCATCTATCAATATAAGTTTGGGCAAGGAACCGCTGTTTACCAAGGAGGCAACCGTTATTCCATTAATGATTTTACCCTACAGCAGCACAAAGTAGAGTTAAAAGGGGCCAACTTTTTCTTACGGACTTATGCTACCCTCGAAGATGCCGGTAATACGTACGACTCCCGTTTTCTGGCCTTAAATTTAAACCGTACCTGGAAAAGCGATCAGCAATGGTTTCAGGAATACGCAGGTGCTTACCAGGGTGCTGCGGCTTCCTTGGGTTTTGCTCCTGGTAGCCACTCCGAAGCGCGCCGCTTTGCCGATCAGGGCCGCCTGTTACCCGGGAACCCTGAATTTGACCGAGAAAAAGATCGGATTGCTACTACTTCTGATTTTCGGAAAGGTGCCCTTTTTATCGACCATACCAAATTGTATCACACCGAAGGCCAGTACGATCTGAGTAAATGGACGCATAAAATTGTTGATGTACAAATTGGGGGTAATTACCGGCTCTACGACCTGGATTCAGAAGGAACTGTATTTAGTGATACCACCGGCAATGATATAACCATCTACGAATTTGGCGGCTATCTGCAAGCTATTAAAGGTTTATTCGGCGATAGGTTAAGAATTACTGGCTCCCTGCGCTACGATAAAAATGAAAATTTTAAAGGTAGAGTAACTCCTCGTGCAGCGGCGGTATTAACTTTAGCCGAGAATCATAACCTCCGAGCTTCTTACCAAACCGGCTTTCGGAACCCAACTACGCAGGATCAGTTTATATTCCTGAACGCGGGCCAGGCCATTCTGGTAGGGGGCGTGCCTAATGCCAGCCAGGGATTAAATTTGTATGGCCCGGAATCGAATGCGTTTACTTTGGCTTCGGTGCAGGCTTTTGGAGCAAAAGTTTCGGCGGATGTAGCGGGTGGCACCTCTTCTTCCCGGGCGGTGCTACAAAATGCCGGATTGTTGCAACCAGCTAACGTGGGTTACGTGAAACCAGAGCAGATTCGGGCTTACGAAATTGGTTATAAAGGCTTAACCGCCAATAAGTCGTTGCTGTTTGATGTAAACTATTATTACAGTAATTATCAGAATTTCATTTTAACTTCTACCATTATTCAGCCTCAGAATGATGTTAGAACCAATGTACAAGCAGCTGCTTTTGATATCGCAACCAGTCGGTTCCAACCCTACCAGTTATACACCAATGCCCGCCACCAAGTATCTGCCCAGGGGGCTAGTCTGGGTTTAACATACTCTTTTCCAAAAGGCTATACGCTAAGTGGTAATACCAGCTGGAACAAGCTGGATTTAGGTGATACCCGCGAATCCGACGAAACGCCGGGTTTTAATACCCCCGAATGGAAATTTAATGTATCAGTTGCTAACCGTAATTTTTATAAAAATGCCGGCTTCAGTATAGCCTATCGCTGGTCAGATGCTTACGTGTGGCAATCCACTTTTATTGCCGGAATTAACGATGCCCGTATTCCTTCCTTCGGCACCCTGGATGCCCAGATAAATTACAAGATGACCCGCATTAAATCGATCCTAAAAATTGGCGGTTCTAACATCTTAAATAACTATTACCGCCAGGTATATGGCGGACCGGAAGTAGGGGCAGTTTACTACGTATCTCTCACCTTCGACGAATTACTGAAGTAATTAAGGCCTGGAAAATATCTCCTTGATAATAAGTTTATTCTTAATAAAAGCGAATAATCAAATGAAATTTATAAAGTTACTTTTGCCCGCTCTAGTTCTAATCAGTAGCTTTTACTCTTGTACTTACACGCCACCCGAACCCGCTGAAGACCCGACTAATCCACGTACTCCACCCACAGCAGGCAGCGCCGATTTTAGTAAATACGTGGCAGTTGGAAACTCTCTTACGGCTGGTTTTATGGATAATGCCCTTTACCAGGAAGGGCAACAAAATGCTTACCCGGTTTTATTGGCCGACCGGATGAAACTGGTTAATAACAATGCCGCCTTTAACTTTCCGGCTTATGGTGCTGCAGGTGGCGCCGGTTTTGGCGGTAGTTTTGTGCCCGGCACAGCTACTCCGGTAGGTCGTTTACAGTTTTTACTACCAGATTGTGCCTCTAATTCTGCCTTAACCAAAACGTTAGGACTTACTCCTGCTCCTACCATTCCCGGCGAAAGTTTAGCTCCTTATCCGGGTAATAAAGCTGAAATAAACAATTTTGGAGTACCAGGTGCTAAAAGTTTTCATGCCTTAGTAAATGGGTACGGAGCCAATCCAACGCAGGGTAATCCTTTTTACTGGCGTTTTGCCTCCTCCGAAACAGCCAGTTTAATTGGAGATGCTACGGCGGCTAAAGGCACCTTTTTTACCTATTGGCTCGGCAGCAACGATGTACTTTCCTATGCTACTTCCGGCGGCAGCGGCAATCCTGATCCAGGAATAAATCCCCTTACTTACAGCAGTAACGACTTAACGGACTCGCGGGTGTTTGCCTATGTCTTGAAAACCTCTTTGGATGCTTTACTTGGCACGGGTGATAACACCAAAGGAGCAATTGCTACTATTCCGGATGTGGTAAAAATTCCTTATTTTGGATTAGTTAAAGCCGGACTTATTTCGGCCGGAGCAATTCCCTTTAATTTGTCGGCCGCACAAGCCGCCGCCTTAAATGCTGGTTATGCTCGCTTAGGCTCGGCCGCAGCCGGAGTAAACTTTAAGGTAGGAAAAGTAAATTACCCAGTTATTACAACTGCCAGCGGCTTAAGGCACTTAGATCCGGCGAAAGACTTTTTAACCTTGGTAATTCCGCAGGATTCTTTACTGGTAGGTCCCATTAATGCCTGCAATACCGCACAACGCGGTGGTTGGGGAATTCTGGAACCGATACCCGCCCAATTTGTTCTGGACCAATCAGAAGCTGAAATAGTAACCAACCGGGTGAAAGAATTTAATGATGTAATCCGCCAGGAAGTGGCTGGGCGCAATAATCGTTTAGCCTTAGTAGATATGAATGCATTTTTAGCAAATTTAGATGCTTCGCAAAATACGCTGGCTCCACCCGCCGGTTATTTCTCTCTGGATGGCGTACATCCCAACCCTCGGGGGCAGGCCGTAATTGCCAATGAATTTATTAAATCAATTAATGCAACCTTTAACTCTACTCTACCCTTAGTAAACGTCAAAAACTACCGGCTAAATACCTTACCAACTCAATAGAGAAAACGCATACCTGGGTTGGATGAATTAAAATCCGGCCCTATCTTTTTAGTATAATCTTGAATGCATAAAGAAGTGGGCATTTGCTGGTACTTATATCAAATTGTATCAAAAAGCTATGATAGATTTTGCTTGCTAATAAGCGTTTTCTTTGGAGCCTGTTCCAGCCTCCAGGCTGCGGTGCTAACTTGTTTGAACCGGCTAAGTTTGCCTCGTGGCCGGCGGGCCTCGTTTGGCTCTTCCGCACTCGCTAGCCTTCCTTTCCTCGACTCCGTCGGCGGAATGCCTCCGGCACCGGAAGCCTAGCAGGTGCTCCACAGCCAAACTGGTGTTAGTCGCAAGTAGCCAAAGTCTTTCTTGTTTTTACTGACTTTTTCAATTAACAATGTAGTGATTACTAATTTTCTGTAAGCTGATGAGTTAAATTAAGTTACTATTTATACCACCCCTACCCCTCCTAAAATCGGAGGGGAGCTTGCAGAACTTTATAAAATAACTGGAGGAGTTAATAAGTAGTAGTAATATCAGCAGCTACTCGCAACTGACACCAGTTTGGCTGTGGAGGGCCTTTTAGCGTTCCGGTGCTGCAAAGCAGCATGGCGCAACGCAGTGAGCCAAGGTTCGCTAAACCGCCCGAAACAGCCAAACGAGGCCCGCCGGCCATGAGGCAAACTTAGGCTTCTCAAATAAGTTAGCACCGCAGCATGGAGGCTGAAACAGGCTCCAAAGAACAACATCAAAGTCTACTATAGCAATTACTTCTTACTATACAGTATTATTTTATTAAAAATGAAATTTTAAAAAATTACTACTGAATTGCTTCAAATACCGGTTACTTACAAATTACCTTTCTTCATTTCTTCTGCGGCGTGGTTCACGGCCCGGGCGGTAAGGGCCATATACAAAATAGACGGACTCTGGTTACCAGTGCTCGTCATACAGGCACCATCCGTCACGAAAACATTCTGGCAATGGTGTAGTTGGTTGTGTTTATTCAGTAACGATGTTTTGGGATCGTGGCCCATGCGGATGCCGCCCATTTCGTGAATGTCCAGGCCGGGCGCTTGTTTGCTGTCGTGTTGTTGAATATTAATGCAACCGGCTTTTTCCATCATAGCCGTACTTTGCGCCAGAAAATCTTTAATCATTTTCTCGTCGTTATCGTCGTAGGCTACCGAGGTAACCAGTAATGGAATGCCCCATTGGTCTTTTTCGGTTTTGCTTAAGCGCACGTGGTTACTTTCTTTCGGAATGGTTTCGCCTTGCATGTACATGTACACGCGCCACCCGCCGGGTATTGATAAAGCTTCTTTGTAATCGGCCCCAATTTCATCGGTTAAGCCAACTGTATTGCCGCGGGTACGATGCGCGCCCATAAAAGTGGTAAAACCACCCACGTAATCGGTATCTTGTTTATGCAAGTTGCGGTAATTGGCAATAATAGGCTCCGTAGGATTACGACCGAAATAGTATTTATCTTCGAAACCCGGAATTTCGGCGTGAACATTGGCGCGGTAATTATGAAAAGCCACGAATTTGCCCATTAAGCCGTTATCGTTGCCTAAACCGTTCGGGAAACGCTTGGAGGTAGAGTTTAACAAAATCAAATTGCTGTTCAGCGCCGAGGCATTCACGAAAATAATGCGGGCAAAATAATCGGTGGTAGCTTTGGTTTGCGCATCTATCACTCTTACCCCAATGGCTTTGCTTTTCTGCTCGTCGTACAAAACAGAATGCACCACCGAAAACGGGCGTACTGTTAAATTACCGGTACGGGCAGCCCAGGGCAAGGTAGCCGAAACGGAGCTGAAATACGCGCCGTACGGACAGCCGCGCATGCATAAATTGCGGGCCTGGCATTTTCCCCGTCCTAATTTTAAATGCGTTTCGGTGGGTTTGGTTATATGGGCCCAACGAGCTTGCACCAAATGGCGGTCGGGGAAATAATTTTTAATAGTTTTTTGCACGTGCGCTTCCACGCAGTTCAAATCAAAAGGCGGTAGAAACTCCCCGTCGGGCATGGCTTCAATCCCATCCTTATTACCGCACACGCCGGCAAATTTCTCGACGTGCGAGTACCAGGTAGCTACGTCTTCGTAGCGGATAGGCCAATCCAGGCCGTAGCCGTAGCGGGACGGGGCGGTAAATTCAAAATTACTCCAGCGTTGGCAGGCCCGCCCCCAGGTTAAGGATTTACCACCCACCTGGTAACCTCTAATCCAATCGAACGGCTTTTCCTGCACATACGGGTGGTCTTTGTCTTTAATAAAAAAATGGGCGGTATCTTCGCCGTAGCCGGCAGCTTTACTAATAAGTGGGTTATCTTTCAGAAATTGCCGGGTCATGTTGCCCCGGTGCGGAAACTCCCACAAGTCTTTCGTAGCAGTAGGGTAATCTTTGTTATGTTCTACGTTACGGCCGCGTTCCAGCACCAACGTTTTTAAGCCTTTATCGCACAATTCCTTCGCGGCCCAACCGCCGCTAATACCCGACCCAATAACAATAGCATCGTACGTATTCTGCGCGACTCCTTTCGTATTAATATTTGCTGCCTGAACTGCCATGTTAATTTAAATGGTAAAAATTATAAAAGTTTTGTTTAACTGCCCCCTCCAAAACTCTCCCGAAAACCCTTAGAAAAAGTACAGTTAAAGTAGATGCAGCAGGTAATTTAAGTTATTTTCAGCAATCCTGGTAAATAGAAGCCGGTAAAATAATTTTTAATTTACTAAATGCGTGGCGTAGGCTTAAACAATATATTTCTAATAAAATGTCAGCGAATACCTACTGTAGCTCGCTTAACTTTTACTAAATTGAAGAAGCAAGAAATGCTTTGCTGGTGAAATAGTATTTATAGCAGGTAAACATTCTAAATATAGCTAATAATAGCTACTCCGTTCATAGTGCCAATAGCTGGATTGAGTTCCGGTTGTCGGTTGTATTTGGGTGGATATATGGAATAAGGATGTAAAATAGAATGCAGATAAGCATAGTTACTCCGATTGGCTGGTAGTTGTGCGTCATTAGGTAAAGTAGACTCACTAAATATAAATTAGAAGATTTAAGAACAAAATTAATGGCAACAGTTAATACCTATTTATATTTTAATGGGAATTGTGAAAAAGCATTTGATTTTTATAAATCTGTTTTTAACAAAGAATTCAAATTCATTGGACGTTACAAAGATGTACCTGAAGTTGCAAGACAGAATTTTCCGCATTGCAAAGATGAACATATTATGCATATAGGACTACCTATTAGTAATGAGACAATTTTAATGGGAGCCGACATTATTGATGTCAAAGAACAAGAAAATAGTGCAGCTAGATACTTCTCGCTCTATGTTAATACTGAAAGTAAAGAAGAAGCTGATAGGTTGTTTCATTCGTTCTCAAAAGAAGGCAAAGTAAAACTTCCTATTTCTGAGCAATTTTGGGGTTCCTATTATGGAATTTGTTTGGATAAATTTGGCATTAACTGGAAAATTAGTTTCAGTTTACAAACTACTTAAATAAAATCGAACGCACAACAACGCCTATAAGGCAGCTTCGCCACCTCATAGCCACGTCCCGTTAACAGCCAATAATCACGAGCACTTAAAATAAAGGTAATTGGAGCAGTTTTATTAAGCGATCATAACTTTTTATTCATCACGAGATAGAACTATGACGAAAAGTAAATTACTGCGGATGGACTGTAAGTACCCCAAAAAATCGGACAGTTTGAAAGGAGACAGAAAATGGATACTTTAAAACTGAAAAGATGAAAAAGACAAGGATTACCGAGAGTCAGATTATCAAAGCACTGCAGGAAAATGAGTCGGGTCGGAAGACAGAAGACATTTGCCGGGAATTAGAAGTTAGCCGGTCTACCTTTTACCGGTGGAAGAGCCAATACGGCGGCATGGAAGCTTCGGATGTAAAGCGGCTCAAAGAGTTAGAAGAGGAGAATGCCCGATTAAAGAAAATGTATGCTGATTTAAGCTTGGATCACTCTATCCTGAAGGAGGTCATCACAAAAAAAGGTTGGGGCTCTGGCAGCAAAAGCAGTTGACTGCAGAAATCATCTCGGACTACGACTTACCCGTTGTCAGGGCCTGCCACTTAACTGGTCTGACCCGTTCTCAATTTTATTACAAGAGCTGTAAAGATGATTCCGAAGTGATTACCGCCTTGCAGGAGTTAGCTGCTGCTCATCCAGCTTATGGTTTTCGGAAGCTGTTAGCTTATCTGAAAAGAGCCGGTCAGCCGTGGAATCACAAACGGGTATACCGGATCTATAAACTGTTAAAGTTCAACAAAAAGAGAAAAGGAAAACGTAGGCTACCAACCCGAGTAAAGCAACCATTGCTGCAGCCGGTAGAGATTAACAGTAGCTGGAGCATGGATTTTATGAGTGATAGCTTAGCATCAGGTAATAAGTTTCGGACCTTGAATGTGCTAGATGATTGTAACCGGGAAGCACTGGTCATTGAGATAGCAACTTCAATTGCCGCCAAAAGAGTGATTCGCACTCTGGAGCAGCTGATTGACTGGCGCGGTAAGCCAACGGCCATCCGGGTAGATAATGGCCCGGAGTTTACTAGTGTTGATTTTACGAACTGGTGTAAAGAAAAAGAAATTAACATCCATTATATTCAGCCGGGTAAACCCATGCAGAATGGCTTTATCGAACGCTTTAACGGCAGTTATCGCCGGGAAATATTAGATGCTTATCTGTTTTTTGAACTGGCGGAAGTCCGGCAACTGACAGAAAATTGGCTAGAAGAATATAATACCCGTAGGCCGCATGAAGCTTTAGGAAATCTGACCCCAAGGGAATGGCTCTTGAAAAAAGAAGTGGAAATATGGAAAACTTATCCCTGAACTCAAAATCAGCCCACCAAGTTTACCACATTACCACTTCCTAGTAATAGTAATAATAATGAGAATGGTCTCATTCAAACTGTCCCAAAAATGGGGTACTTACAGGACAACGTCGGCATGGTGGTGGAATCCTTGGATGAGGTTATTTCTTTCTTCACCGAAATAGGCCTGAAACTCGAAGGAAAAGCTATAATCGAAGGAGAATGGGCCGGACGCGTTACTGGCTTGGGTTCACAGCAGGTTGAGATCGCGATGATGGTTACGCCCGATGGCCACAGCCGGCTCGAGATCTCGCGATTTCTCACCCCGCCCGTTGTTGCCGATCACCGGATGGCCCCGGTAAATGCTCTCGGCTACCTACGCGTCATGTTCGCCGTTGACAACCTGGACGAGTTGCTCCCTCGTCTCTACCAGCAGGGCGCTAAGCTCGTGGGCGAAGTGGTTCAGTACGAGGACTCCTACCGACTTTGCTACATCCGCGGCCCCGAAGGACTGCTCATTGGGCTTGCAGAACCACTTGGCCCTAAATGAAACGCAAATTTTTAATAAAATCTCCTAACTAAGGAAGTTTTGCTTTTAATATCATGGGCCGTAGCTGTCGCCAACATCGTTTTTGTGCCCTAACAGCAGAACGTTCTTAATCTTACCCATTAAAATTTACTTTATTTACCGTAAAGGTTGGCGTTTCACTGTAGCACAAATCTGTAAAATGTTACCTGCGCATTAAAACCATCCACTTTAACAGACCAAGCCATTTAAACTATAAAACCTATCCAAATGACACCAGAAATTATCCTTACCACCCCCGACTGTGAAATTGTAAGTTCTAGGGTTGTAAACGCCTCCAGAGATTTGGTTTTTACCGCCTGGACGGACTCAAACCATTTAAAAAATTGGTGGGGACCCGCCGGATTTACGAATACTTTTAACGAGTTTGACTTACGCCCCGGTGGAAAATGGAGTTTTATTATGCACGGTCCCGAAAAAGGAAATTACCCGAATGAATGTGAGTTTATAAAAATAGAAAAACCATCGCTTATAGCCTGGAACCGCTCTTCTAAACCCATTTTTCAGGTGGTAGCCACCTTTGAAGCGGTAGCGGATAACCAAACAAAAATTGTATTTAAACAAATTTTTAACTCAGCAAACGAATGCAACAAAATAAAACCGTATGTAATAGATAAAAACGAAGAAAACTTTGACCGGCTCGAAAACGAGTTAGTACAAATGGCTTCTTCCAGCTAAAGTTACCCTATTCATCCGCCCATATTCCAGCACCTTCCAGCCTCACATCTCTCAGCCAATTCATTATAAAATTGTTCTTTCCTGTTTTTAGAAAAATAACGGCTGTAATTACTTAAAACTACCCTTAACGACTCACAAAAATATTTAGTAAAAAATAGCAAAAAAAATTGCGTAGCTAAATAACTACACTTAAATTAGTAGCCAAATAACTACATAATGAATTTAAGACGAGATGTATTTCAAGCCATTGCCGACCCAACCAGAAGGGCTATCCTGCTGTTAGTGGCTTCGCAATCCATGACGGCCGGCGCTATTGCAGCGAATTTCGATACTGCCCGGCCTACCGTTTCCAAGCACCTGCAAATACTCACTGAATGCGAATTGCTGAAACAAGAGCAAACTGGTCGGGAAATTCACTACCATTTAAATCCCCTGAAAATGAAAGAAGTAGCCGACTTTATTGAACCCTTCCGCCAGATGTGGGACGACCGGTTTAATAAACTGGAAGCCATCATGAAAAATTATAAATCAAAACAACCGGAATAACATGGGCTTAAAAACAAAAATAAACGCCGACGACAACAAACAAGATTTACTAATAACCCGCGAATTTGATTTGCCCTTAGAATTACTTTTTAAAGCCTACGTGGAGCCCGACCTGGTGGAGCAATGGATGGGAACCAAAGTACTGAAACTGGAAAACAAAAAGCACGGCAGTTGGCAGTTCCAAACCACAGATGCCCAAGGCAATGTGGTATTTCAAGCCAATGGAGTAATTCATGAGTTTGTTCCGGACCAAAAAATCACCCGCACCTTTGAGATGGAGAATACGCCTTTTCCCGTGCAGTTGGAGTTCTTAGAATTTGAAAAACTCACCGAGGACACTAGCAAACTGAGTATGCAGATAGTGTATAAATCTGTGGCGCACCGCAACCAGATGCTGTCTTTACCTTTTGCACAAGGCTTAAACATGGCCCATAACCGATTACAAACTGTGGTAAGTCAACTAAAATAACTACTCATCATGACCAGGCGAAATAAAATAATCTTTTGGGTTTCTACTCTCTGGCTTGCCTTAGGAATGTTATCGACCGGCATCGTACAATTACTAAAAGCAAAAGAAGAAGTAGCTCTTATGTTAGATTTGGGCTATCCAAACTATTTTCTAACCTTATTGGGTATCTGGAAAATTTTGGGTGTAGTTGTAGTGCTGCTTCCTAAATTTCCATTACTAAAAGAATGGGCCTATGCCGGCTTTTTCTTTGCCATGTCGGGAGCCATATTTTCTCATATTTCCAGCGGTAATGCCCTAAACGAAATAGCTCCTTCCTTATTATTACTCCTTCTTACGGTAATATCGTGGTATTTCCGGCCTACAGATAGAAAATTTATGGCAGAGTATTCCTGATTAAAATACACAAATACTATTTAAGAATTGAAATTTAACTAATGTGCTAAAAACTACAGCGATTTACAGCTTATAAAAAATTTAGTAAATAATACGCTACACCTCTATTTAACAGCGAGAACATAAAATATAAACAACATGAACAATTCTAAAAAAGAGTTATTACCGGAACAACAAGAAGAACTACTCCGCACCTTAAAAGCCCGTTTTGAGAAAACCCCGGATCGTCATAAAAATATAGAATGGGCCGCAGTACAAACAAAGCTAAAAACAAATCCCAAAAAATTGTGGTCGCTCCAGGAAATGGAAAGCACCGGTGGCGAACCGGATGTGATAGCTTATGATAATAATACCGGCGAATTTATTTTTTTTGATTGTTCTCCGGAAAGCCCTGCTGGTCGCCGCAGCTATTGTTACGACGGCGAAGCGCTGGAGGCCAGAAAAGAAAATAAACCCAAAAATAACGCTCTGGATGCAGCAACTGCCATGGGCATTGAGCTTTTAACCGAAGACCAATACCGGGAACTGCAAAAACTAGGAAAATACGACACGAAAACCTCTAGTTGGGTAAAAACTCCGGCGGAAATCCGAAAACTAGGCGGTGCCCTGTTTTGTGATCGTCGGTATAACACTGTTTTCTTGTACCACAACGGGGCAGAATCCTACTACGCTGCCCGAGGCTTTCGGGGCTGCTTAAAAGTCTAAGTTTTGCACCTACCGCCCGGTAAAAGATTCATTTATTTACTAAAATATGAATCCTAAAATAGATTTTTACTTTACCAATGCCCGTAAGTATCAGCAACAATTAGATTTACAGGAACCCCGAACATTCAAACTATAATCAAAATAAAAAGCACCAGAAAACTACTTGGCAGGACAAACAGTAAAAGGGTAATAATGCGCCGGGTAGTATTTCCGGGTAGTATATTTAAATAAGTTTTTTTAATTTAACCGGCACATTTCCTTCGATCTTTACCGCCTACTCTATGAAAACTTTATACTTATTGCGGCACGCTAAATCGAGTTGGGATTTCGACGAACTCAGCGACCACGACCGACCCTTAAATAACCGGGGCCGCGACGATGCTCCTTTAATGGGTCGGGAATTATTGTCGCGCGAGATTGCTCTGGATTTAATTGTTTCCAGTTCGGCGGTACGAGCCCTTACTACGGCTTCGCTGGTGGCCAAAGAACTAGAATACGACACCAGCCAAATTGTAATCGACGAAAACATTTACGGTGCCGGTAAAGAAGAATTATACCGCATTATTCAAAAATTTCCGGACGACGTGGACAACATTCTGCTGGTAGGTCATAACCCGGAAATTTCTGATTTAGCTAATATGTTGTCGCCGGAACATATTACAGATATGCCCACCGCAGCCGTGGTAAGCCTGCGTTTTGCCTGCTTTACCTGGAAAGAAATTACCCCGGAAAATGCCACTTTACTTTTTTACGATTTCCCAAAAAACCACAAATAATTTACTAAACTTATTCTTTTTCTAACTTTTTAGTAGACTTTCTCCGTAACGCAAAAGGCAATCTACCTTTTTGTAATGGAAAAGAATAAGAAAATTCTGAACCGCGAACTGAGCTGGCTGGCTTTTAATTACCGCGTATTGCAAGAAGCCAAAGATGCCACCGTACCTTTACTGGAGCGCATTCAGTTTATGGCTATATTCTCTTCGAACCTCGATGAGTATTTTAAAGTGCACGTTGCCACCCTAAAAAGACTGATTCAGCTTAAAAAAAGTACCCGGCAAAAACTAGCGCAAGACCCCAACGAAGAATTAGACCACGTATTAGCCGAAGTAGCCCGCCAGCAGGAAGAATTAGGAGAAACTTTCCGGAACCGGATTTTGCCCGCCTTACGCGCCGAAAAAATTTACTTACTCGACGAAAAAACTATCCGGCCAGAACAGGAAGCCTTTATACGCGATTATTTTACTCATAAAGTTCAGCCTTTGCTTCAACCGGTTTTGCTTACCCCTGAGCAAAATTTCTTTTTTCTGAAAGACCAGGTTCTTTATTTACTTATTGAGCTTACTAAAGCCAATCAACCACCCGCTACTGCTATTCTGGAAGTACCGACCAAGAAACACGGCGGCCGTTTTGTAAAATTACCTACCCAAAACAACGAGCATTACGTTTTATTCCTGGACGATGTCATCCGTTTTGATTTACCGCAATTATTTCCGGAGTACGACACCGCTACTGCTTACGCCGTTAAAATATCGCGCGATGCGGAACTGGATATTGAAGAAGAAGTTTCGGAAAATTTATTAAGCAAAATAATACGGAGCCTGAAAAAACGCGAGACAGGTTACCCCTCGCGTTTGCTCTACGACAGCGAAACGCCCACCTCTTTGCTGAATATTATTTGCCGGCTCATTGGCATTACCAACGAGGAATTAGTAATAGGCAGTCGTTACCATAATTTCCGCGATTTTTTTGGCTTTCCGGATTTTAATTTATCGCACTTAAAGTACCCACCACAGCCCACTTTACCACACCCGAAGCTGCACGGCCGTAAAAATTTACTCGCAGCCATTTACCACCAAGACTTTTTACTGCATTACCCATATCAGTCGTTTGACTACGTTTTGCAGTTTTTAAACGAAGCCGCCGCTGATCCGGCAGTAACCGCCGTAAGCGCTACTTTATACCGCGTAGCCGATAAATCAGAGGTGGCCAAAGCTCTGGTAAAAGCCGCCAAGAACGGAAAAAGAGTTACCGTAGTAGTAGAGGTAAAAGCGCGCTTCGACGAAGAATCGAATATTAACTGGGCCCGCAAACTGGAAAAAGCCGGTGCCACCGTAATTGTGGGTTTACCCGGATATAAAGTGCATTGTAAACTGTGCCTGGTAACGCGACAGGAAAAGAATAGCCTCGTAAACTACGCGTATTTAAGTACCGGTAATTTTAACGAAAAAACATCGCGCATTTACGCCGACCACGGTTTATTTACCAGCGATGTTCGCCTGACGAAAGAAGTAGAAAGCGTTTTTCAGTTTTTACTGGACCGCAACCCCAATAAGCAGTTCCGGTACTTACTGGTGGCTCCTTTTAATATGCGCCAAAAGTTTGTTCAGTTAATTAACAAAGAAATCAAAAATGCCCGAAAAGGCTTGCCGGCCTATCTTATATTGAAAATGAATTCGTTACAAGACGAAGCCATGATTTTAAAGCTTTACGAAGCTAGTGCGGCCGGTGTGCGCATTGATTTAATTGTGCGGGGTATTTGTTGCTTAAACCCCGGCATTAAAGGTTTAAGCGAGAATATCCACGTGCGGAGTATTGTAGACCGGTACCTGGAACATTCCCGCATTTATATTTTTGGAAATTCCGGCAACGAAAAAATGTACATTGCCTCCGCCGATTGGATGACCCGTAACCTGAGCCGCCGGGTAGAAGTAGGATTTCCTTTGTTTGATGGCGCTTTACGCCAGGAAGTAAGGCACTTGATAGAATTACAATTACAAGATAATACCAAAGCCCGCACCATTCAAAATACCTACCTTCGGACTAAAAATGCTACCGAAACACGGTCCCAATTTGATACTTATTCCTATTTGCAAACGCTTTACCAAGAAGCTGAAACAGCGCAGGAAGTTACGAAATAAGCCAAAAGGTGGAATTGATAGTTTTGAATTTTTCACCTGGGACAATTAAGATTAAAATGGCGATTTTAATGACAATTTCTACTGAATTTAACATTGATTACTAATTTTAACAGACTGCGGTATTCGAATAAATTATTATTCTTATTATTTAATTTAAGTATTCACACGTGCTAATCTTAAAACTTTACGTTTAGTTATGTAGTATTTTGCCTAGTTTTAAGGTTTAAAAACCACCTGTGTTGGGCAAGCTAACTTGTATGTCTTGCTAATATTTATTTGAGCGAATGCCATTAAGAGAAGAATTTGAGAGTTCCGGTAACTGGTTATTCCGGCGAAGAGGCTGGTTGCCCATGTTACTTTACCCGTTTGCCATTTCCTTACTTTACTTTTATCCGGAGAAAACCTACAGCTGCGTTACCAGTACCTCCTGGGGCGCATTCTGTTTAACGGTATCCCTCGCAGGTTTAATCATCCGGGCTATTACCGTAGGCCACACGCCCAAAGGTACTTCTGGCCGCAATACCGATAAACAAATTGCCGAATGTCTAAATCATACTGGTATATACTCGGTAGTGCGCCACCCTTTGTATTTAGGCAATTTTTTAATGTGGCTCGGTTTGTTTCTGTTTATTGGTATTTGGTGGTTTGTGGTAATTTGTGCCCTGGCTTATTGGCTGTATTACGAGCGCATCATGTTTGCCGAAGAAGAGTTTTTACGCCGCAGTTACCCTAATACTTACGAAAAATGGGCAAGTCAAACCCCGGCCTTTTTTCCACGGTTAACGGGTTGGAAAGCTTCTATCCTGCCCTTTTCATTACGTAACGTACTTAAACGCGAATACAATGGCTTATTTGCTATGGTCATTTCGTTTACCATGCTCAATATGACTAGTCATTTTTTTGTGCAGCACCGTTTTCAGATTGATGGATTCTGGCAAGTAACTTTTGGTTTGGGCACCTTGCTGTTTCTGATTCTACGTTCGCTAAAAAAGTATACCCACGTTCTGGAAATAGCCGGCAGGTAAGTTCATTTTAGGCTAATGGTCAAAAGTTTGTGCTAATCTGATTAATAATTTAACAATTAAACAAGGACTAAATTTTTCTGTACTTCCTGTTTTAGTAGTTGAGCTAATGTTAGTTCTGCTTCGCCTGAACTTGCTTGCCTAATTAAAAGAAAATAAATCCAGCAGGTTTTGACAACAAGATTGTCTGAAACAGGAGTTGGGTAGAGAAAAACTATTTTTCCACCTTTTCAATTCACCCTTGCAGAATGACGTACTTAAAGAAAAATAACGCTGTATTCTTTTCTTATCTCGAACGCACGTTATTTAAAATTGCTCCGGCAGTCGCTCTGAACCACTTAGATACTTGCAGGATGACGGATAATGGCGGGTAGGTTGGATGAACTTATTCGGAACCTAGACTTAGTTGCAGGACAATAAAAAGAGCTGGCGTAACTTAAAGCACGTCAGCTCTTTTTCTGCAAAGCGCTATTATACCTGATTTTCTTTTACTTAGGCATTTTCCAGCGTTTGAATATCAAACTTTTTCATTTTCATATAAGCTTCCACTACTTTTTGTGCTTTGTCCGGATTACTCAATAACTTAGGCAACACCGTTGGTACAATTTGCCACGAGATCCCATATTTGTCTTTCAGCCAACCGCAGTTACTTTCTTCGCCCCCATCCGCGGTTAATTTTGTCCAGTAATGATCGATTTCTTCCTGCGTTTCGCAGTTTACCACAAAAGAAATTGCTTCTGTAAATTTAAAATGAGGACCTCCATTCAACCCCATAAATTTTTTCCCGTCCAGCTCAAAGGTCACTACCATTTGATTGTCGGCGGTAATTTTAGAATTCGGGAAAATAGAGCAGTAGAATTTTGCTGCTGCCTGGGCTTGTCCGTCGAACCACAAGCAAGGATAAATTTTATTTGTCATGATTATTTAGTTTTAAAGTACACCACAAACCTAGTACAGAGGCCAACGAAAAAATAGAACAAAACCGACAAAAGTAATTTTAACGGTAATAGCTAAACTTTAGAATCTTAGATATTCTTTGGGCGTCAGATTCGTAAATTCCTTAAAGGCCCTTATAAAATGACTTTGGTCGGCATAGTTGTGGGTAAAGGCAATATCGGTAATAAGTTTAAACTGCCGTTTATTTAATTGTTGAAACGCTGCATTAAATTGAGCCACCCGTCGGTATTGGTTCGGCGAAAGCCCTACTTTTTGTTCAAACATTCGCTGAAAAGTTCTTTCGGTTACGCAAAGTTCATCCCGCACTTTTGTTAAAATTTCTTTAGCCGGATTTTCAGAGATTAATTGGGTGGCATATTGTATTAGCTTCGTGTCGGTTTTCACTTTGGTAATAAGCGAAAAAATAAAATCGTCTAAGAGGTTAAGCATTTCCTTGTTCGACGATGCATTTAGTAATTGTTCCTGTAAGTTTTTAGTTGTTTGTTGTTGCAAAAGGTTTAAGCTAATAGGATTGTTGGTTAGCTCCTGAGCCGAAAAACCGAAAAGCGCAGTTAACGCAAACGGCTTAAAAAAGTAAGCAATCAGGGTAAAGTTCTCGGTAAGGGTAATTTGTTCCGGAAAAATGGTTTGCCCAAAAAGGGTTAAATAATTAGAGTTATTTTTGATTTTTCCTTTGGCAGTCTGAAAAAGTAAAGTTGGTTTACCGTTAGCAAATAGTGGAAGCACAAACGAACTTTTAACATTGTAGTTTTCAATTACCAGAATATCTTCTACAAAATCGGCAATTTTTGCTGCGGGTAACGGGTAACTTGCTTTCATTTACAGAGGGTTCAACAAAATGTAATATATAACTCTCTCCACATATTTTTTAGCTTGGATAGCCTAATTTAGTAAAGTAACTTTTAAAATACTTTTATAGTAATTAGGAATTACTTACCTGTTATGAATTTAAAGTACTACTGGATTTTAAACTACCATGGGGCACAATTAATACCCAATAGAATTTAGCGGTTGCCTATTAAAATGAAGGTTAAACAATAGGGATATAAACCCAATAGGTTTTGACAATATTATTGTCCGAAACTTTCCTGAACTGGAATTAAGTAGTACATATTTCTTTCTCTTTTGTCATCCTGGAAGGAACTAACCGGCAGAAAAGAAGAACGGATTGCTGATAGTAAGGGAGATTACTTGTTAAATGTAATGAATAACTTTCTCGATTAACCTGCGGCAGTCAATCTAAATTAGTTAGATCCTTCTAAGATGGCGGGAGTAATTAGAAAGGAATAATATTAAAGTTCTATTTCCGACATTCCTGTTTTTTGAAAACCTGGCGAGTTTGAACTAAGGATTTTTTTAACTACTTGGTTTTAAACAACGTTTAGTTTCTGGCAGGGAAATTGCTAATGTTAATTGTAAATTTTACTTCCTGTTTTTTTTACATCTACCAATTAATGCGAAAGGCGACCTTAAGGTCGCCTTTTTGTTTTTACTAATATAAGTCAATAAAAGCTTATTAGTATTTTAATCAGAAGCTTCAGGCCAATAAAACAGTAAACTCAATCTTTTTAAATTAATCTTATCTGTGAAGCTATTTTGCATTTTAGAAGTTTATTTATTATCAGGTAATTTCCGCAACAATTAGTCCATAGCCAGCTCCTATAAGGTGGTAAAAGCACCACCTTAGGCGAAACTTTTACTTTTTTATAAATGCGAAACAAGTTCTATTTACAGAGTTAAGGGCATTAATATCCTTTCGCTAGATTTACTTGAAAGAGAACTTCTTCGCCTTGTAAATACCGGGGAAGGTTATTGAGCAATTGTTTTACTTTACCTTCTTCTTCTCCCAAATATCCACCGCCCGTATGTTGGGTAAGCAGTACATTTTCCATTTCCCACAAAGGGTTACTTTCCGGAATGGGTTCTTCTTCGGTAACATCTAATACGGCGCCAATTAATTTACCCGATTGTAAAGCTGAAATTAAAGCTTGCTCATCGGTGGTACTGCCCCGCCCCACGCTGGCGTACAAGCTACCCGTTTTCATGGCTTGAATAAAAGTTTCGGAAACATATTTATCTGCCCCACCAGGTAAGGTATTTATTACAACATCCGTCTCAGGTAGTTCTTTTAATAAATCCTCAAAAGAAAAAATATCGGCGGCCGGATTTTGGCGGGCAGTCATTTTAATCTGGCAACCAAAGCCAGTTAGCATTTGTTTACAAGTTTGCCCGATAGTGCCGGCACCCAAAATAATTACTTTTTTATTACCCAGTAAATCTAAGTGCGGCCGCACCTGGTTACCTTGCCATTTCTTTTGCTCCTGCAATTTTACTAATTCCGGAATGCCCCGGTAAAAAGCCAGAATGCCACCTACCATGGTTTCGGCACACGGACGGGCAAAGAAATCGCCCATATTGGCCACCGTTGCCTTTACCTTAACCGATTGATATTGCTCAAAACCAGCCGAGTCTAGTTGCCAAAAAACTAAATTTAGTGATGCTTCTTCAAACCAGGCCACCGGCGGATTACCCATTACTATATCTGCCGTTTGAAAAGCGGGCAAGATATCTTCCTTTGCTAATTCGTTTCTAAAAACAATTGTTAAATCCGATGGTACTGCTTGCCGTAAAAAATTCCGGTTGGCTTCATTAAAAGAAGTATAAATAAATAGCTTCATTTCTTTCTATTAAAATAATTTAAAATGAGATGCTTTTTTAAGGTTAATTAAATCTTTTAAATCCCTAAAAAGCTTACCCTAGTTCTACAACGCAAGTTTAAAAGATATCAGGTATTATAATAGCAGGAGCGTTTATTTATCTCTTATAAATAAAGAAATAAACGTAACAGATTAAGGTTTTAGCGTAAATAACAGAAAAGTATATTGCCCGTTAATAATAAAATATCTTTAAGCATCCAGAAAAGATTGAACCTCCATATTATCGAGGTAGGGTTCTAAAATAGACAGAGGGCTAGCTGATTTTTTAAAAGTACCGATAATTTCTAAGCCACTTTTTTCCCAGCGCTCTACAAAATAATTATTAAGTTCGTATAAAGTAATATTCCAACCTTTATGATTTCGCTGGGCTAAGGCAGTACCTTGCCGGGCTAACAGTTCCACCTGGCTCCTTAAAGGAAGATAGTGAAACAAGGTATATTCCAACATAATTTTAAGTTCTGATTTTATATTATTCCGTACTAATTAAACCCGTTTAGGATACATCTAGTTCTACTAATAATTTCTGGATACTATAAAGTTTTAGATTTACTTTTTACTAAATAACTAAACCTTTAAAATAAAAAAATAAACCCTAATAAGTGTAAATCTATTCTGTTGAGAATGAATATAAATTTTAGAACTTACTACTTTACTTATAAAGAAATAATATGAACCAATTACTAATCGGCAATTTTGAAGATTTTCAGAAACACGAAGGGGCAGAACTAGGCGTTTCGGAGTATCATACCATTACGCAGGAACAAATTGCGAAATTTGCGGAAGCTACCTTAGACTATCAATGGATTCATTTAGATGCCGAAAGGGCCAAAACAGAATCGCCGTTTGGCAGTACCATTGCGCACGGCTACCTTACTGTATCACTGCTACCTTATTTATGGGGACAGATTGTGACGATTCAGAATTTAAAAATGCAGGTAAATTATGAAATAGAAAACCTGCGATTTAACCAAGCGGTAATGGTAAATAACCAGGTTCGACTAAAGGCTAAACTACTCTCTTTAAAAAATTTGCGGGGTATTGCCAAAGCTCAAATAGAAGTTACTCTGGAAATAATGGATTCACCCAAACCGGCTTATACGGGTGTCATAACCTTTCTTTATCATTTTAATAAATAAGATAATTTGCCTGGTACCTGGCCAGTATACCATTAAAAACAAACTAAATTATTGAAGATTTTTAAGCTGTAAGTAATTTTTTTTAAACCATAGCCCCAGTAATTCGTTTTTAGGCTTGTAACTCAACTTTAAACTATAAAACTATGGACACACAAGATTTAAAAAACAAAGCAGCCGATTTAAAAAATAAAGCAGATAACGTTAATCCGGAACATAAAGAAGGACCAGTAGCCTCAGCTATTGAAAATTATACTTCTAAATTACCTTCCGATCTATTTTTATGGGCAGCATTAGGCTCTATGGCGGTTTCTGCTACTTTAAAAATTATGAAAAAAGACGAGGAAGCATTATTTGTTGGTCAGTGGGCACCTTCCTTTTTACTGTTAGGTAACTACAATAAGATGATAAAATTAGCTGGCTACGAAAAAGATAAATAACCCAGTAAATATGTAATTCATTAAATTAAAAAGAGGAAGCAATAGCTTCCTCTTTTTAATTTAATGAATTAGTAAATCTGAAAGCCTCACTTCCATTTAAAAGTATTAGTAAACCTTTTGCTATTACTTATATCCTTTCATCCGGAGTAAAATTCACTTCCATTTCTGCTTTAAATAGTACGTAAGCTCTTTTCCAGGGCTGCTCCCCTATTAGCCGCCATTTATGGCCGGAACCTGTGGTGTCCATGGCAAGCAAAACCTCACCGGGCTTTACAATAAAAGTTTCGCCGGAATAGGTTTCGAACTCCAGGGTACCCGTTAAAGTAAGTACGTATTGAGTAGTAGGAGCCGGATGCCAGTCGTAGGTAGCCGGAGCAGGTGTTTCCTTAAAACGAATGGCTACTGCCTCGTTTAAGTGATGCTCTGATACTATCCCGGTTTCTACGTGCGTATGGCCATCCGGGCCTGTAAATATTCTATAAGCTTTTATCATAAGTATTTTCGGCAATACTGTTGTATACTTATCCTGAAGAAGAAAGGCTGCTTTACTTTCTTTCTTATTCCGTCCGTATTTTAGTAGACTTCTAAATAAGTAATAATCTTTTTAGTACCAGGTTCCTGGCCATCTGGTTAACGGATTAAGTTAAAAACAAACCTAATTTCTTAAATGGCTGGTAATAAAAAATTTACAATCCGTATCTGGTAAAGCTGTTTGTTAACTCATTATTTATCCTCATTAATTAACTTAAAATTTTGTATATAGCGGCTGGTTGTCTTAGCTTATTTGCGTCCGGATTTTACATGCGTTTACTTCTCTTACTCCTGTTAATGGTTTTATTTACGTCGGCCTGCGATAACTATCCAAGGGATGCTGATAAAACTTTGGAAAAAATCAAGAAGGGTACTTTACTCGTTGGATACACCGAAAATCCGCCCTGGGTTGTAAAAACAAAGGCTGAACCAACTGGCTTGGAGGCAGAATTAATAAAAAAATTTGCTAAAACGCAGGATGCCAAAATTGTTTGGGTGAATGATACCGAGCAGGACTTATTTGAACAATTAGAAAAAAGAAAATTACACCTGGTAATTGGTGGATTTACCGATAAAAACACCTGGAAAACAAAAATCAGCTTTACCCGCCCTTATGTAAAACAACAAAAAGAAAAGCACGTAATGGCCGTGCTTAAAGGAGAAAATGCTTTAATCGTAGCTCTGGAATCTTTTTTACATCAGCAGAAATCATCTCTTAACGCTCTTCCTGCCTCGTATGAAGCCAATTGAAAAATTTGAATTTCCGGCTGAATTGGTGCCTTTGTTTCAAAAAGCCAAACGCCTGGAATGGCTGACCTTAGTATATCTGGCTATTACAATTGTGGTAATGGTTGCTACAATGGGTAACTCACAAGCCATGAAAACCGCCTGGTTCGAGGATATGCTTAGCATGACTCCTTCCATAGCTTTTTTAATATCGGCCCGTATTATTGCCAAACCAGCTAATAAAGAATTTCCGTACGGCTATCATAAAGCTGTATCTATTGCCTATTTGTGCAGTTCGCTGGCGCTTTTTACGGTAGGCAGCTTTCTGGTGATAGATTCTTCCTTAACTCTTATTGAAGGCGATCGGCCAACGATTGGTACTGTGGTAATTTTTGGTCATCAAATTTGGCTGGGTTACCTGATGATGATAGCCTTGGTGTGGGGTTCGGTGCCCGCCGTTTTTTTAGGTAAAGCCAAATTGCCACTGGCTAAAAAATTACACTCCAAAAATCTTTATACCGATGCAGAAATGCAAAAAGCCGACTGGATGACTGGCTTTGCGGCTATTTTAGGAATTACCGGTATTGGAATGGGCTGGTGGTGGGCCGATGCCGCTGCGGCAGCCATTATTTCATTAGATATAATCCACGATGGCTACAAGAATTTAAAACAATCACTTTTTGATCTTATCGACCAGGTTCCCAAAACAGTAGATAATCAAAAAACCGATCCTATTATTAATCATATTGAAGATTTTTTAAAACAAAAACCCTGGGTGAAAGAAGCCGAAATACGATTGCGCGAAGACGGCCATATTTATTTCGGCGAAGCATTTGTGGTACCCGTCTCGCCGGATAACTTAACAGCTTACGTAGAGGCCACCAGCAAAGAAATTGAAAACATGCACTGGCATCTCCACGAATTTATTATTACTTTGGTAAGCAATCTGCCGCAGCCAGAAGAGAAATAAATTAGAATGGTTTATTTTCTTAAACTTACTTTTTCTTTATAGCAATAGTAAAAATTGTGCTTTCAAATATATCTTTTACCTAAATTAACGCTTACTAAGCCTTGAAACTTCCCAAAAACAATAACCATTATAATCAAAAAACATGAAGAAATTTTTAAACCTATGGGTGTTAGCTTTTTTTATCGTTAGCTGTACTACCGCCAACAAAGGAAGTAAAGATGATAAAAAGGGCTGGATAAGTCTGTTCGATGGCTCTACTCTTAATGGTTGGCGGGCCGCCGAAAACCCCAGTACTTTTAGCGTAGAGAATGGTAGTATAGTGGTACACGGACCGCGGGCCCACTTATTCTACGAAGGGCCGGTGCAAAATCACGAATTCAAAAACTTTATTTTTAAGGCTCAGGTAATGACCACTCCCGGCTCTAACTCGGGTATGTTTATTCATACGGCTTACCAGGAAAACGGCTGGCCCTCTAAAGGCTACGAAATACAGGTAAATAACTCCCACACCGATTGGCGCCGGACCGGAAGTTTGTACGCCGTGCAGGACGTGAAAGAACAAATTGTAAAAGACAATGAGTGGTACACCGAACAAATTGAGGTGCAAGGCAAACGCATTACCATAAAAATAAACGACCGGACTGTAGTAGATTATACCGAACCAGACAGTGTAGCCGTAAAAAATGCCGGGGGTAAAATGCTTTCCAGTGGTACGGTAGCCTTGCAAGGCCACGACCCAGACAGTAAGGTTTATTTTAAAGATGTAATGATTAAGCCTTTACCCTAGCAAATAAATTTTTACTTTATTAACCAATAAGTGTTCTTTCGCTTTTAATTGGTAAACGATTGTAAATAAGAAAAGCGGCAAATGGCCGCTTTTCTTATTTACAATCGTTTATTTAACTTAAATTAAAAAATTAACACTTCAATTAAAACAACTTACTTTTACTTTCTTAAACATTCAATTTAAATAAGCATTTTGCTTTTTATGTTTCCTAATCTTTACACCAAACGGCTGGTACTCCGGCAAATAACCCAAGACGATATTGAACAAGTATTTAAAGGTTTATCCGACGAAAGAGTGGTGCAGTACTACGGTGTTTCTTATGATTCTTTGGCAGCTACCCAGGCGCAAATTAATTGGTATTATGCCTTGTATATACAGCAAACGGGTATTTGGTGGGGACTTTGTACCGCTAATAACCCCGAATTAATTGGGGCTTGTGGCATTAACAATATTTCGCGCCAGCACGGTAAGGCGCAGCTAGGTTTCTGGCTTTTGCCGGCTTATTGGAATCAAGGCTTAATGTACGAAGCCGTTGATGCCTGCCTCGATTTTGGGTTTAACGAACTACGCGTTCATCGTCTGGAAGCTTACGTAGAAACTTTAAATCACGCTTCGGTGGCTTTACTCCAAAAACTTCGCTTTCAGCACGAAGGTACCTTCCGGGAGTATGAGTACAAAAACGGAAGATATATTAACGTTGGCATCTACTCGCGACTTTGTACGGAGTAATTTGGCACAGATAGTAAGGCAAATAAATAGCTTCTTTCTCTCCATTTTTGAGCCTGATGCGTTAATTTAGGTGTATGATTAAAAAATTAATTTGGTTGTTCTTTCTGCTGTTTCCAGCAAAAATTTTCGCGCAAGCTTATTGGCAGCAAGAAGTAAACTATAAAATAAACGTAACCCTCAACGATCAAAAACATACTTTAACCGCCACCGAAGAATTAGAATATAGTAACCATTCGCCGGATCAGTTAACCTTTATTTACTTTCATTTATGGCCGAACGCTTACCAAAACAACCAAACAGCCCTGGGCAAGCAATTGCTTCGTTTAAAAAAATCAGATTTTTACTTTGCCGCGCCGGAAGAAAGAGGATACATTACTAATTTAGATTTTAAAGTTAATGGCCAGTCGGCTAAACTGGAATACGACGAACAAAATCCGGATATTGGCAAGCTTATTTTAAATGAGCCTTTGCTTTCCGGTCAGCGGGTTGTTATTACTACTCCGTTTACTGTAAAAATTCCGGGCTCTTTTTCGCGGTTCGGGCACTTAGGCCAATCCTACCAAATAACACAGTGGTTTCCGAAACCAGCGGTTTACGATAAAAAAGGCTGGCACCCCATGCCCTACTTAGACCAGGGCGAGTTTTACAGTGAGTTTGGCAAATTTGAGGTAGCGATTACCTTACCCGCTAATTACATTGTGGGGGCTACGGGTGTATTGCAAAATTCCGAAGAACGGGCTCGGATGGATGCCCTAGCGGCAGAAACAGCCGCTAAAACTACTTTTACCGAGGACTTATTTTTTCCTGCTTCGGCTACCGAAACCAAAACCTTACGGTATGTTCAAGCTAATATTCATGATTTTGCCTGGTTTGCCGACAAGCGTTTTAACGTTTTAAAAAGTGAGGTAATTTTACCAAATTCAAATCGCACGGTTACTACCTGGCTGCTCTTTTTAAATAAAAATGCTACGGCCTGGGTAAACAGTTTAAAGGATATTAACCGGGCGGTAAAAAATTACTCTGAGTGGGTGGGCGAATACCCGTATGAGCAAGCTACGGCTGTAGATGGTGCCTTAAGTGCTGGTTCAGGCATGGAATATCCCATGGTAACCGTTACCGACCCCGAAGCAATTGTGCACGAAGTAGGTCATAACTGGTTTTACGGCATACTAGCCACGAATGAACGGGATTATGCCTGGATGGACGAAGGAATAAATTCTTATTATGAGTTTCGCGTAAGCGAGCAAGAAGATCCTAACTATAGTCAGTTATCCTTTCTGGTAACGAATAAAAATCTCCGGAGTCTGTTCGGGCTGGAAAATGTGCATGCCAACACCTTAAATTTACTATTATATCAAATGGCAGCGAGCCGGGGTTTAGATCAGCCGGTACAGTTACCCTCGGCTAATTTTACTTCTACCAACTACGGAGCCATTGTGTATTTAAAAATGGGAATCCTGTTTAAATACTTGGCGGGCTATTTAGGCCAGGAACGCTTTGATAAAGCCATGCAAGCGTATTTTCAGAAGTGGCAGTTCCGACATCCTTACCCCGAAGATTTACAGGCGGTACTGGAACAGGAAAGCGGGGAAAAACTGGACTGGTTTTTTCATAACTTAATTAAAACCACTTCTCCGGTTGATGCGGCAGTAACGAATGTTACTACCTCCGGCTCTACTTTACAGGTTACCATCCAAAACCGGTCGGCCTTTCCTGTTGCTGTACCCGTTGCGGCGGTAGATGCGGACAACAAAATTCTGGAACTGCATTGGACCGGCCCAATGGTGCACGACCAAAAGTTAATTTTTAAGAATGCCGCCGATGCCCGTAAAATTTTAATTGACCCGGAAAATATTGTACCCGAAATAAACCGCACCAATAACCAATATAAATTAACAGGTTCATTTCCTTTACAGGAAAAACTCAAATTGCAGTTTCTGGCCGGAATAGAACAACCCGACCGCAAACAGCTGTATTACCTGCCTGTAGTTGGGGCCAATACCTACGATAAATTTATGTTGGGTTTAGCAGTTTATAACAGTTCGCTCATTCAAAAAAAAGTAAATTATGCGGTTATACCACTGTACAGTTTCGGGCAAAACAAGGTAAACGGCATGGGCGCATTCAACTTAAATATCTTACCCAGAAAAAATATGGGAAGTACTACGTTGGGCTTTCAGGTTTCCCGATTCGAGCGTTTTATTAAATATGAGCCTTTTCTTACTATAAATTGGCCCAAAAGCAGCGGGTATGCGCCGGATAATCAGTTACGCTTCAGCTCCACTCACGTGAGTTCGCTTCAACAGGTAGAATTAGATAGGCCGGAAACTAATTTTGAGTATACTTTTGCTTATACCATTCCTTCGGTGCAATACCGTATATCGAGCAACAACGCCGTAACCCGGCTGGCCGCGAAAGCAGAAGCTACTATTTTTATTGTGAATCAGAACATTACTACCCAAAACAAACCCCTATTAGGTAAGCTAACTTTAGAGTACGACCACGAGTATCAAAAAGGTAAAAAGTGGCAAATCCGATTTTTTGCGGGCAAGTTTTTCGGCAATAAGCCACAAGGTTTGGGTTATGAGCAGTTCTGGTTAGGTTTGAGCGGCAGCCAGGATTATAAAAAAGAAAGTATTTTCCTGGATCGGTCGCAGCAGAGCCGCGCGCTTACGGCATTTGTGCACCAAACCGACAACCGGGAAGGAGCATTTAAAAACTACCTGCCCGTTTATGCCGACCGGTGGTTAACTACCCTAAACGTAGCGGCTGATTTACCAGTTACTCCCTTTAGCACTTACGCCGATTTGGGCTTGGCTTCTTTTAGTACCGATCCGATTTTTACCAATAAACAAACTAAATTTTATTATGGTAGCGGGCTTAGTTTGCGCGGCAGTAAACTTTTACAATTGTATTTTCCGGTAGTAGGTAGTAATTACAAAAATAATATTCCATCTAGCTTCAAAGATTTTACCCGAAACATCCGGTTTGCTTTAAATTTAGCGGCTTATAATCCTTTTCAATTTATTAGTAATACTTTAAAACAATGAGTCAGTTTAGGTCTGGTTATGGCTGGTGGGTGGTACTTGCCTTGGGAGTAATAGCTTGTAAAACAGATTATGAGAATTTGCCCGCCTTTACCGAAAAAAAGTACTTACAAGCTGTAGTTGAAATACCTGCCGGTACCAATCAGGTACTAAAATATGACTCTAAAACGCAAGAGTTTCGCAATACTACTGGCCAATCCATTCAATTTTTACCTTATCCTGGCAATTTTGGGTTTATTCCGTCTACTAAAACACCCGGCGAAAAAGCCGGCGATGAACAAGCCATGGATATTTTAGTATTATCTGAAAGTCAGCCGAGTGGTACGGTAATAGAAGTTTTACCCATTGGTATGTTATTGCTGGAGCGCGACGGCTTGCCCGACCCCAAAGTAATTGCTGTACCAGCTAAACCCACCCAGCAAATTATGGAGGCCACCGACTACGCTACTCTTAACCGGAAATACCCCGCAATTAAGGAAATAATTACCCAATGGTTCGCGCATGCCAACCCAAGCCAGAAGGTACGTATTTTAGGCTGGAAAAATGAACGCTACACCGAAGATGAGATCAGACGACGACTGCGGTAGAAGGATGAAGAAATAAGGTGTTCAAAAGTGAGTATTATTTTCAACAACCAGTCTACAGGTCTATTTACCAATTAAAATAAAAGGCGCCCAGTAATACGGCTGGCTATACCGGTCCTGCTTAAGCATTTTACGTTTGGCTGCATGCAAAGCCCTTGCTTTACTTTTTCCAGAAAGTAGTTGCCGATAAAAGTCTTCCATTAAATCAGCCGTAGACTCATCCGATACCTTCCAGACAGACACCATTATATTTTTTGCTCCGGCATACAATAAGGCTCTGGTTAAGCCAATAACCCCTTCGCTCGGAACAATTTTTCCTAAACCGGTTTCACAAGCGGAGAGCGTAACCAAATCGGCTTTTAAATGCAAGTTGTATATTTCTCCGGTATACAAAATTCCATCCTCCTGGTCAGTTTTGTCCGGGGCAAGTACCAAACCAGAAAGCTCCGGGTACTTTTCGTTCACAAAACCATGAGTAGCTAAATGAATGAAATTATATTGAGCCGTTTCCAGGCTTTTTATTTGATTCTCACTGGCTTGTTGATGTAGGAAAACCTTGGCCGGCACTCCCTTGGCCTGGAACAGTTGAGCAATATTTTTAACTTCTCTTTCCGAAGCAGGTAAAGGTCGGGGGTACTTCCCTTCCAGCAGCAAAGTTTCTGGTATTATATTATTGCGGACATCCGAATAATATTTTTTATTTCTTTCAATATCTACATTGTCTAATTGCTGATTTATAATCTGAGAGGTAATATTATTTCTATTATTTACTCTTTCTAATTCACTTTCTTCGTAATTCTCCTGGTGAAAAAGTTTGGTTTGGATATTGGCGCGCTGATTACTCCGGGCAGGGGATTCAAATACAGGAGCCATCGCCAATAATTGTTTATTTTCTGTTTCCTGGGTTTGAATTAATCGCTCGTATAACAGCCCGGCCGAATAGGCATAACTAACGTTATATTTTTTTAATAAATACGCTTTTCGTTTATCTTCCTTAACTTCTCTCGGTTTGGTGAGCAATGCCTCAAAAGGAAAAGTGGTTAACTCCCCTGCCGGAATAATAATTAATGATTTAATAGATTTAGGAAGAGAAGCAGGAATAAATAATTGGTATAAGGCGTAGGCAACTTGCTGGTGCAAATCATGATCCTTATAAAGTATACTTTCACGGAAAGCAGTTAACCGCCGCTGAAAAAGGCTATCTAAAACAACAGATTCTACCTTGTAAAATTTACGGCCCATAATAAATACCTGCAGGAGAGTATCTGTTAGTACGTAGTCTAACAAAGCTGTTTTTTCATCTAACACCCCTTGCAATTGCTTTGGTGTTACTGCTTGCAGTTGGTATTTGAGGCTATAAAATTTAGGGTATTTCTTTTCGAGTTGATTTACCAGTTTTTCCTGTTGCAGATGCGCCCGAAACAAGTTATTCTGATAGAACACTAATTTACTACTATCTGCCTCTTTTCCTTTAGCAAGTTCCTTCACCAAACGCTGCGAGAACTGAGCCATTTGGCTACGAAATAGTTGATCTTGTTGTAACAGGGAATCAGGAATTTCGGCAAACGTTTTAGCTTTTGATTCGGCCAGCGAAGCAGTAAGCACACTGGCTTTTCCCCGTTCTGCAAAGTAGAAAGCCTTATCTAAATAGCGTTGATCTTTGGTTAATTGATACACTTTTAAACACAAAGGCAATGCCTGTTGATATAGCTTCATGGCACTGGCCGTAAAAGCTACTTTATCGTTTTCGCCGGTATAATTTTGCTGAATTTTATAAGCTACAGAATCTGCGGAGCAGGAAGTTTGCAGCGCCAGAATTAAATCTTTAATGGCGTGCGATTGGTTAAATAAATGTTCCAATACTTCTGCCTTCGACTGCAGCGATAAAAGTAAAGTTACGGGAGTGAGATAAGGTTTAGTATGCCCGGCAAGAATAGGATTGTGCGAAATTAAAGAATCCTGAAAGGAAGGCACATTGGCCATTATAGCCTTCTGAAATAATTGTAAAGATTTTCTGGGCTCGTCTTTAAGGCGGTAAACATTACCTAGGTAATTATAGGTATCGGCCACGCCCGGATGGGCATTTCCAAATGTTTTCCGGTAACCTTGCAAGGCTTTCTGATGATACTCTAAAGCTAATTTATAGTCGCCTTGTGCCTGGTAAATATTGCCCAGATTGTTATAGGCTTCCGCCACCCCGGGATGTGATTCGCCTAGAGACTTAAGATAAGTGTTTACTGCCTTCTGATGGTATTCTAAAGCCTTTCCGTAATCCTTTTTAGCATAATATAACTTACCTAAATTATTATAAGAATCTGCTACTTTCGGGTGCGATTCATTTAAAACTTTGAGCCGGATGAGCAACGCTTTCTGATGATATTCCAAAGCCAGTGTATAATCGCCTTTTGCCTGGTAAATATTGCCCAGGTTGTTGTAAGAATCTGCTACATTATGGTGCATTTCACCGTGAACAGCCACCCGGATTTGTAATGCTTTATGGAAATACTCTAAAGCCTTATCATACTCTCCTTTCGCGGCGTAAACGTTGCCGATTACGTAGTACGAATTACCTACGCTGGTATGTGCTTCGCCGGACACCACCCGCCGAATTTCTAAGGTTTGCTGGTAATTTTCCAGGGCTTTATCGTACTCGCCTTTATCGAAATAAGTATTTCCCAATTCCTTATAAGAATCTGCAACTGCCGGATGAACTTTTCCGAATGTAGCCAGAAAACCCTGCAACGCTTTTTGATGATATTCTAAAGCCTTTTCATATTCCCCCGTAACTTGGTACAGGCTGCCCAATCGAATATAAGATTCTGAAACAGAATGATGGCTCTCCTTTAAAGTGGCTCTCCGAATCTGTAAACCCTTTTGCAGATATTCTAAAGCTTTAGTGTACTCCCCTCTAACCCGGTACAAACTACCCAGGTTGTTGTAGGAATCTGCTGTTCTAAGATGCTTTTCGCCATAAATAGTACGCCGCATCTGTAATGCCTTTAAATGGTATTCTAATGCTGTATCGTACTCGCCTTTGTGCTGATATACACTACCCAAGCTATTATAGGAATTTGCTACTTCCGGATGAATTTTACCGAAGTGGGCCAGCCGGCTTTTTAAAGCTTTCTGATGGTTATCCAGAGCTTTATCAAACTCCCTTTTATAAAAATAAATATTACCGATAAGAAAATAAGAATAAGCTAAATCCGGATGGGTGTTACCCAGAAAAGAACGGCGAATTTGTACTGATTTCTGGAAGTAGGCTAAGGCCTTATCGTACTCTGCTTTACTGGTATAAACATTACCTAAGTTAATATACGAGTCTACTAATTTAAGATGATCATCGCCGAATAAGGTACGCTGAATCTGCAATACTTTATTATAATAAGTTAAAGCTTTATCGTACTCGCCCTTTTCAAAATAAATAGTACCCAGGTTGGTGTAGGGTACTACCACCAGAGTGGTATCTTTTAGGTTCGTTAAACTTTCCTGTAACGTCTGGCCGGCCTTTTTTAAAGCTTCATTGTACCGGCCCAGTAAGATTAAACTATGAGTAAATTCGTTATCGCAATCTATATGTTTGCGCCAGAGCCGCTGCTTTTTAAATTGCTGAGATGCTTTCTCGAACAACACTAAAGAACTAGTATAATTACCTTTTTGCTGCAACCGTAATGCTTGCTGGTACCATTTTTTAGCGGATCGGCTTTGATTTTCAAATGGCTGTTGTTGAGCAGAGACTAACCTGGTAAAAATTAGTAAAAAGAGAGCAGTTAGAAGTAAAGATTTCATCATAAAATCAGGAATGAAAGGAAAAGAAATCTTTAAGTTAAATCAACACTCACATTAAAACATTGCTACAGTAGCTTTTACAAAAATTTACTTGTAATTTAACTCTAGCTCAATGAAATATAATATAAAAAACATTAAAAATACTAGTAATAACTTTTAATTTTAAAGCATTTCCTGCTCTGGTAACCTTAAAAAATCAGGAGTACTTGTAAAGTAAAATCATACAAAAAGATAAGGTTGAAGTACGGATGAAAACTTGGACAAGCGCTTTTTTGATAAATAATAAAGGCTTTACAAGCTTCAGGAGAGTTTGTAAATTTACTATTAGTATTATATTACTTACAATTGGCTTTTCATTCGAAGCAAATTGCCAGGTAGTGCTACCACAAAGTTCTTCTAAATACCAGGTTGCTTTCCAGGTTTTTGATCGCTTAACTTATGCTTTTGCCAATAACCGCCCTAAACCCGAATTAGAAATTATTGCTCGTAGCCTTAATAAAGACAAAGTAATTGCTTTGTACAAACCCGGTAACCAACCCATTATCCAGTTAGACGAAGAGGCGTATGATTTATGCACGAAGCTAGGCAAAGATTCGCTCAATGCCTTGGCTGTTTTATTAAGTCATGAATTGGCCCACCATTACGAAAAACACGATTGGTTTTACACATTTGGAATTGGTCCGAACAATACCAAAGTTTCTAAAGAATTAATAAACCGCTTTGAATCGGAAGCCGATTTTTACGGGTGTTTCTACGGCGAACTATCTGGTTATGCTACCGGACGAGTGTTTCCCCGCGTTTTAGATTTGCTGTATGAACATTTTAATCTTTCTGATCGCTTGGAAGGTTACCCAACGAAAGAAGCCCGAAAAGCTGTTTATAACAAAATGCAAAAAGAGGCTTTACAAATGGTTGCCGTTTTTAAAGCCGGGTTATTTCTGTACCTGGTTCAGGAATACGGATCGGCCGCTACTTGTTTTGATTATTTAGTAAATCGTTTTCCTAGCCGGGAAATTTTAAACAACCTGGCTGCTGCTAAGCTCCAGCAAGCATTATTATATTTCTCTGACTCTGAACATTCTAACTTTGTGTATCCGGTTGAATTGGATCCGCAAAGCAGGATTGCCTCCCCGCAACGTGAATTTTTAGATGAAAATAGCGAAAAGCAGTATCTGGAATTATTGAGTGATGCACGCAAGTACGCCGAGAAAGCAAAAAGCATTGACCCTCAGTATTTCCCGTCGTATATTAACTTAGCCTGCATTTATTCTTTACAAGGAAACCAGGCAGCTGCCATAGGTATAATTAATGAAATAAATCCCGCTCGCCTCCCAGCAGATGCTTATACTATTCGGGCTATTGCTTATTACAAAGACAATCAATTAAACAAAGCAGAAAAAGATTTTGAAGCGGCCCAAGCCAAAAATGCTTATATGGCTAAATATAATTTAGACTTATATAACAAATTAGATGAGTCTTTAACTGCAAGTTTAACTGTTTGGATCAGAGATTGGTTCAAGGATGAAGAAGTGGCAAATAATTCGGCAAACTTCACGCGGAATCAGCCGGAACAAATAGACGGAGAACGGGCTATTGTTGCCTTGCCCGCTCAAGCCCCACAGATAAAAATTAGTAGAAACCCTAACCTTACCCTACAGTGGAACGAACACCTCGACCATTTTGAATTAGCTATCCAGTCAACCACCCGAAACTACCTGGTTCGTTTTACCCAGGATAACTACTTTAAACAAACCGTCCGAAAAATAAAGCGGGGCACTCCTGCTTCTACGGTAGTAGACAAATACGGAGAACCTGGCTATACCTTTCCGGGTGCTACTGGTGCGTATTGGGTTTATCCGAAAGATAAAATAGCATTTATGTTCGATAAAAACAGCCGGATAACTAATTGGGTTATTTATACCCGCAGTTTATGAAATAAATTAATGATTCATCAAATTGTTTAAAAATCAAATTGCCTGAAAAAGAAGAAGAAGTACAATTTTAAGTTCATAGATTATTCTGTCTTAAACCAACTCTTACTGTCTTAAACTACTAGCATTTAAAATTTACTTTTTCTGTAAAGTACTGGGTAACAAACGCTAAACACTCCGGATTTATAATTAAATATAGTTAATTCACGCTCTTTAATGCATTTTATATAAAGGCTTAATATAAAAGCTTACTAAAATTTATCAGAATAAAATGCGAACAAGTAAACAAGATAACACAATCCGAAAGAGCGCTGATTAAGCACTATAAAAAGAAGGACTAAATGCTTTTACCCGGCAGAAAATAGAATAATTCTAAATTAAATGAATAACCCAGGATACAGTAGAAGTGAATAACAATATACTTTTTTAAAGATAAAACTTTACTTATTTTGGTCAGAATGAAACATCCTGATCAGAAATATATTGAAGCTTTATTAAAGAACGACAGAATCTTGCTGGATGAGTTATATAGTAAGTTTTCGGGTAAAATTAAAAGAATGATTCTACGTAATAGTGGAACGGAGGCAGATGCAGCCGATGTCTTTAATGATGCTTTATTATCTTTATACTATAAAGCCAGCAATCAAAACTTTGAATTAACGTGTCCCTTAGATGCTTTTCTATATCTTATTTGTAAAAACAAGTGGATTAATGAATTAAATAAGAAAAAAAATAAACATTTAGTTGTTATAATAGATGATGGCGAGATTGACTTAGGAGAAGATAGTTTTAAGCTTGCGGAAGACTATATTTTACAAGAGCAGCGGCATATTTTACTATTAGAAAAGGTGGCTGAATTAGGCGATGCTTGTAAGCAGTTACTGCATTTGAGCTGGAGTGGTAAATCGATGGAAGAAGTAGCACAAATTCTACGGGTTAGTTATGGCTTTGCGCGTAAAAAGAAGTCAGGGTGCATCGCCAAATTAATTGCATTAATGAAACAATCTTCACAGTTTAACTCCTTAAAATGGTAAAATAATGGATGATTACTATGAGAAAATAGCAGATTACCTCGATGGAGAAATGAGTGAGGAAGAAAAAGTGCGTTTTATAGAGGCTTTAGCTTCTGATAAAGAACTCGCGCTTGCTTTTAAGGTGTACCGTACCATTGAGGAAGAGATGCCGTTATTGGAAAAAAGTAAAGTTCAGAACGAAGCTTTAAAAAGTACCTTGCAATCGTTAAACAAGCAGTATTTTGAATTAGAAACACCTCAACCGGCTAAAGTAATTCCTCTTTACGCAGGCAAAGTTTTTAAAATACTAGCTACAATAGCAGCTAGTATTGCTCTAGTATTAATTACTTATTTCGGCTTTTTCCAACCTAAAAATAATATTCAAGTTTTGGCAAATTCTTACTTTAAAGAGAATTTGCAGCACCTGAATCAAACTAAAAGTGATCCCGCGGATACTCTTCAGTTTGGCATAGCCGGTAAAATAAAGAAAAGAAACACCGCTCAGGACAGTCTGCAGTTAGGGATCAGTGCCTACAACAATCAAGATTATAACAAAGCTTTAAAGTTTTTTCAGAAAATCTACAAAAATCACCCTGAGTTAAGTGAGGCTGAAAAATATAGCGGCTTTATTTTCCTGGCAACTAAAGAATATGATAAAGCTTTGCAGGCATTTGAGAATCTGGCTAATATTAAAAATACCCCTAACAATCCCGGCCTTTTCTTACAAGCTCTAACTTACATGCAACGAAATCAGGTAAGTGATAAACAAAAGGCAAAGCAGCTATTAGAACAAGTAGTAAATAATCAAGCAGAAGGATACAAAGAAGCAGAGCAATGGTTGAAAAAGTTTTAAAGACTGCCACAAAACAAACTCTAAACGCTGCTTACCAGATAAAAGATAAACGAAGCTAAAAAACTCGGCTATCCTTTTTGCTTACTGAATTGTTATGAAAAGTGAATGAATTAAATAAACCCATTTAAAAATTACTTTTTTGGGGTTCATTTAGAAAATTTAAGAAAAAGAACGTCTTGAAGCTACCTTTTTCTTAGGTCTGCAAGATAATTATCTAGGTTATGTGGCTGATAATGGTAATGGAGGAACCATTTAGTAAACACCCGCCATCTTTAGAAGCTACAATAGTTGTAAATGTATCATCTAAATTACCCCAAATGTTCTACCTCAAACTTTATTCTGAACCTAGACGAAAAAAGTAAGTGACAGCTAAAAAAGAAACCAAACAACCCGCCACCACGCAGGTCTTAAAGGAGTAAAGATTTTAAAAGTAATTAGCGAAAGTAGAATTGTTTTTATAAGCGTAAGGGTAAAAATGAAATCGATAGTAATTAGCATCCAGATCAGAACCCAACCTGACACGAATACCATTAAGCCGGGCCGCCGTAAAAAGAATTTACAATAAGCTGTCAGACAAATTACTTTTCTCAGAAACAAAGCAGCTAAATAACCAAAGAATATTCTACGAAATATAAGATTAAGCTAATTTTACTTTAAATATTTAGTAAACCATTTAAGGAAAAAATAATTTTTTTAATCGCATTCTAATCTTTTAATTTATTGAATAATAGTAAATTACTGCGCAATACTATTGAGATACAAGAATTACTAAGAAATAGTAAATACAGCTTCTACAAACATTAACATAAATTGGCTTTTTATTTGCCATAACAAATATTAGCTTAATTTAATATTTACTAAGAAAAATTACTTTTATGAAGCAACTTTTTCTCCTTTTTACCATTTCAGCTCAAAGGACAACTCCGCTTACTTCGATAGAAAACCATTCTATTTCGATAAAACCAATTGTTAAAAAACAGCACGCCTCTACTAGCTACACCTGGGAAGAAGGAAGTGCGTTTACCTGCCAATATCTGGAGAGTAGCACAGAACAACAGCCGTATTTGCATACGATTTCGGCGGTTAGTAAAACGGTGGCAGAGAATAGCTACGATCGTAGATTTTATAAGAACTCTAATTAAGGAATTAAGGATGCCTATTATTATTTCTCTTCCCCAGATTCCTTTAGTTGTTTCGGCTTTGCTGGTCTTATTCTTGATTGTCCGGCAAGTAATATCCAGTTGGCAAATTGTTCATTCTACTTTCCAGGAAGCGGGAAATCTGACTCAGGAACTTCGGCAAATTAATCGTAAATCTTCCCAGGAACTCCAGGAAATTAACTTGTCCTTGCACAATTTAAACGTTAAACCTATAATAGTAAATTTAGAATACGATTAAGTCTTTTCTTTCGGAATTACGCGCACCCAATCTTTCAAGAGTTATAGTTGAGGTCTATAAGGCACGGTTGAAAAAGAATAACAGGAAAGGTGTTACTAAATGCTTACTGGTGACAACTGGTGCAAACGCGATTTACTTGTTCTCCTTGATAATGTTTTTCAAAGAACTCATCGCACCAGAGGCAAATATTCTTTAGTTCAGCTGTCCGAGCTTTGGCATGTGCTTCCGTAATACCGATACTTTCTCCCATACCCAGCGGATTTCCCTCGTTTATTTTCTGCCAGATTTCGGATTTAGAAACCCGCTGCAAAACATCCGCTACTTTCTCGGTGCGGGCATCCCCTAGAGGAATTTTAGTACCGGGGCAGCAAGGATTAATTTTCCAAAGCTGAATGGATATTTCCTGCGGAATATCCGGGGCACCGGTTAAAAAGCCTTTGCCGCCGGAGAGAATAGCACAAAAATTATGATCCGGATCTTCTTTCCAAAGGCCTTTTTGGAAGGCCCGCCCGCGCGCCCAGTTTCCTCCCAGCCACATATCAATAGTCGCTCCCCAATAACCCCAACTAGCTTTATGTTGCGTGAGGTAGGTATCCTTGCTAACCAAGGGGTCGTGGTCATCACCATTTACTCCCCGACTGGCAAAAATATCGGCCAGCTCCATCAAACGACCACCCGCGTGTTTATGATAACGGTCAATACTGGCTATATCGAAGCGGGTAACCCCTTTTTCCAGTAAAGTATCCAAAATTTGTTCATTAAGCAGATCTCCGTTGGTTTGCAGCATAATTTGGACACGGCCCTGATAACGCTCTTGCAGGCGATCTAAAATTTGGTAGAGCAGTTTTTTATCAGCCAGGGGTTCGCCTCCGGAAAGAATCAAGCGGTCCATGTGGTTCGGCAAATTTTGAATGATCGCCATGCATTCCGCTTCCGAAATGCGTTCGCCTCTAGGTCCGGAATTATTATAACAATGGTCACATTCGTCGTTACACAATTGGGTGAAAACCCAGTACACAGATTCGATATGGTTAAAATCTTTCGTCATGATTACTAAATATTGTTTTGTTCCAGAGCCTGCCAAAAGGCTAGTTCCTCCCGAACACCCGTTGCCGGATCATCCATAAAAGAGGCTTTGGAAGCATACATTTGAAACTTACCGGCCGCCATATACGCCCATCTATCACCAACCAGTAAAGCTTCTTTTACATCATGCGTTACAAACAAAGCCGTGATGTTAAATTTTTTAGCTAGTCGTAAAAACAAAGTTTGCATGGTAGCACGGGTCTGGGCGTCGAGGTTACCAAAGGGCTCATCCAACAACAAAACCCGGGGTAAAAATATAATGGCTCGTCCAAAAGAAACCCGTTGGCGCTGACCACCGGAAAGCTGATGCGGCATTTTCGGAGCGTGTTCCTGTAGTTCCAATTCCTCCAACATACGCGACACCTTTTGCTGCACAGCAACTTCAGTTTCTTTACGAACACGCAAACCGTAGGCAAGGTTCTCAAAAACCGAGAGGTGCGGAAACAAAAGCGGTTCCTGAAATAGGTACACCATTTCCCGGTTCTGAACGGGTACGGCGTCCATGTTTTGTTCGGCCCAACTTATGGTACCTGCTTCGGCCGGGAGCAAACCCGCCATAACTTTAAGCAAAGTGGTTTTGCCGCAACCGGAGCGTCCCAGTACCGCTAGAATTTGTCCTGGGGCTAGCTCCAGCGAAACCTGGTCCAACACCGGATGATTAGCATACGTTTTAAATAGATTGTTTACTTGCAGCATTACATTCCTTTAAAAACAAATTTTTTATTAAACCATAATAAAATGGCGGGTGGCACCATAATGAGCAAGGAAGCCAAAGCGGCATAAAAAATATTGGCTTCGTTCACGTATTTAAATACCAATATGGTAAGGGTTTTAATTTTACCTAAACCAATAAATTGGGTCAGACCATATTCAAACCAGGAAATCAGGAAAGTCTGGAAAAAGCACATGAGCAGCAGCGGTTTGGCCAATGGCAGCAGGATATGCCGTAAAGTATAGCCCGCTGAAGCGCCTAAGGTAAGAGATTGTTGTTCGAGTTGCAGCACCTGGTTGTTCCAGAAGCTTTGGAACAAAATAACTGCGTACGGAAAAGCCAGCATGAGCTGCCCTAATAATACGCCAATGACTTTGCCGCTCAAGTTAGTGAATAGAAAGAAGCGTTGTACCAGTATGGCCAGCACCACAGGCGCCAACACAAATGGCCAGTAAGCCAATAGCAACCAACGGTTTTTATGTTTGGCCCACGCAATTTCTTTACTAACCACAAAGCCCATGAGGGTTGATAGTAAGGCAACTCCCACACCCAATACCAGCGAGAGCAACAACCCAACCTGGAGTTCTCCTTGCCTAACCAGTAGTTGCTGCCAGTTATCCAGGGTAAAACGTTGCGGCAAAATATCCGGGTAAAACCATTTTTGACCCAGCGATAAGATTCCGAAGAACACGTAAGGCAGCAGGACAGCTGAAAGGAGAGTTGACAGCAATATTTTTCTAAACATGGCGGCTCACATTTTTAAAAAATAGTAAAAGCAAGAGCAGCACCAAGCCAGTAAAAGCTACACTAATGGCATACCCCTGCGGAATATCGAGCAGGTTAAAACGCTGAAATTTTTGTACGGCCAACACGGCTACCATTTGGTGCTGCTGACTGCCGATGAGCAAGGGTATTTCGTAAGAGCCCAGAATAAAAATAAAATAAAGCATTAGGTTTGGGGCGGCGGTTTTTAAAAGGATGGGGAACGCCACATGCCGGAGAAAGTAAAATTTTTCTGCTCCCAGGTTTTCGGAAACCGCTTTTAGTAAATGGAGTTCCTGCTCCTGGTAAATAGCATGAAATAACAGCGTTAAAAAAGGCACTTCCATGCATACATGCGCCAGAATAATTCCAAAACCCCAGGAGTCATGAACCAGGCTAGGGAAATTCTGTAAGTCTATTAACCATCCTGCTTGATAAACTATCCGGGACAGCAATCCGGATTTAGTAAGTAGTTCAAAGATTAAGAAACCCATGATCATGGCCGGAATGGTTAAGGGCAGGAACAATAAATAGCTGAGTGCGCCCCGATGCAGACTTTTTTTAAAATATAAAGCTAAAAACAAGGCCAAAACAGTTGCCAAACTACTAGCTACCAATGCAATGTAAATACTGTAAGCCAAAGAATCCAACAAAGCACTGCTGCTCAATACCTGGTGCCAATGTTCAAGGGTAAAACCAGTAGACAGCACACCGGTTAAGCCGAAGCTATTGGCTAAGCCATAAACTAAACCTCCAGCAACGGGTAGCACGGCCAGCAACAAAAACAAGAAGCGCCAATACAAACCAGTGGTTTTCTTAGTTCTGCTCAATAACCTTAGTTCTGAAATCATCATACAAACGGATCATGTATTCGGGAGCCAATTCTTCGAAAGCCCGGTGTTGTATTTTGGAACGATCCGGGGCTTGCCGGCGGGCGGAGATATTTTTAAATTTTTGTTGCCATTCATCGGGTAGTTTGGAGAATGCGAGGATAGTACCATCGCCCCAAACGGCTGGACTGGCCTTCTGGTACTGCGCCTCCGGCGACTGCAGAAAGTTAATCACCACGAGCGCACCAGGTACATTAGCCGCTTTTTTCATAATACCCAGATAGTGGGAGTTTTGAATAGTGCCCGGCTCGGGAACGTAGGCCCGGGATTCCGGCGGAAAAACACCTTGTAAAATTTTGTTGTCTACCTCAGCATCATTATTACTAAAAGTAAAATTTACTTCTCCGTTGGCGTAAAGCTGGTGCAGTTGCGCGAGCGTAGCAGGAAAAGTCTGCCCTTGTTTCCAGAAATACGGTTTGAGGCGGTTCAGCTTTTGCCATAGCTGTTGGCTGTACTTAGTATACTTGGCGGCACTAAATGATCCGGCTAGTTCTTCTTTACCGGCTAAGGCTATCATCCAGGATTTTAATAACGTCATGCCGGTAAACTCATTGGGAATAGTAAAGGTGCCGGGATTATTTTGAATGTAAGTTTCCAAAGCGTTAAACGAAGCGGGCGGCTGCGTTACTTTACCGGAATGGTAAATAAAAGCTAGTTGTACATTTCCCCAAGGCGCTTCCATGCCCTTAACAGGCTGTTGAAAATCGCGGGCAATAAATGAACTTTGCCAGTTCACCAATTGGTTGTTGGGTAACCGTTCGGTAAACGGACCATAAAGTGCATCCAGCTGACGCAGTTGGTAAAAGGTTTCGCCATTAATCCAGATCACGTCGATCTCACTCGTTTTTTTTCCGGTTTCTTTTTCGGCTAAGGCAAAACCCACAATGTCTTTTCCTTGGCCAGAAGAAATGTCGAGCGTGATGTTGTACAGAGCCCGTAATTTTGGCTTAACATAATCCTCCATGTACTTATTAATGAGCGGATCCCCTTGCCACATCATCATTTGTACGGTAGTACCCTTAGCAGCTTGCTCTAGGTTGGGCCAACTTTCCTCCGCAATATTCAATTGTTTTTGCTGCCTGTTTTCGCTGTTGCAACTGCTCAAAAATAAGGAAAGAAATAAGGCAGTAGTAGTAAAGTATTTAAATTTCATGCGCTTCAAGTAAGGTATTCGTTACCTTTCCCTCCAAAAGAGAAAAATAACCGAATATTAAAAAATGTACCGGAGACCAAATTGTACCTGGCGGGGAGGAGCCGCATTCCGGCGCACCAGCAAACCACTGCTCGCAGGTCCTACCTGAATCTGGTTGCTTTGCGTGGCATTATTGCTGTAGCCGCTCAGGTTTTCGGCGTTGAACAAATTAAACACATCCGCCCGAATTTCCAGTCCGTTTTTGCCAGTGGTACCAAAAGGCACAAAATATTGCACGCTGGCATCGAAAGTGTTGGACCATGGCAACCGATCAGAATTGCGTTCTTCGCCTGGGTAACGATCGGAGTTACCAACGTAGGCATCCCCAAAGGCGGAGCCATCCCCGTTTAAATCATTTGTAAATGTTGGGTTGCCGGCAGCATTCATAAGAGAATTGCCCCGGCTATCTACCACTCTGTACTGGGTAGCATCCGGAATACGATTAATAGGCTGGCCACTTTGCAGTAAGGCCGCCAAGGTTAGTGTTAAGTTGGAAATTGGATAGTAATTATAAATAGCATTAATCACATGGCGCCGGTCGTTAATGCTCGGTCCCCATTCCGCCTGAAAGTTGTTGGCATCCATGGCCCGGAAATTAATATCCTCGGTATTGTTTTCCAGGAATGACAAAGTGTAGATTAAACGGTAGGAGAACTTATCATCTGCTTTATCTTTCTGCAAGTTAAAACTGGCGGCGTAGTAGTTGCTTTTACCTTCTGATTCCGTCATTACCAAACTGCGCGCCACACCTTCTACCCGGTTGCCATTAATTAATGCATAGTTACCGTAGATCGGAAGAGCCCGGGTAGAATCGGCCCAGGCACTGCTGCGGGCAATACCGTTTTGCTGGCTGCGGTTGTAGTCCCAGGCTGCCGGGGCGTTCAAATTAACAGTCCGGAACAGGCTACGTCCCTGATTATATACCAGATCCACGTAAAAGAGCTTATTAGGTGCTACCTGCAATTGGTAACCTAAGGAAAATTGCCGTGTAAAGGGGTTATCATAACCATTCGGATTTAAGATTCGCCGTTCGTTGCTGAACAGATTACGTTGATCGGAAAAATTTTCAGCCGGTGGACCTTGCAGGTAAGCAAAAGGTAAACCGGCATTATTGCTTTGCCCTACCGTAAGATTACCGTTAAAGGTAACCCGGTCTACGTCCGTATCGGCGGGTAACAGTCCTTGCGCTACATAGTAGGCAATCTGTTGTTTAAAATCAGGTGAATTGTTGTTTTGTTGCAAGGCATCACTGTAGATAGTGTACAGGATTTTATCGTAGAATAAGCCAAAACCACCCCGAATGGTGCTGTTGGGCGTAAGTTGGTAATTAAAACTCAAGCGGGGAGCCAGGTTATTAAAGTCCCCTTTGGCGTTACCGCCCCGGGAAAGATTATCATAGTCGTAGCGAAGGCCCAGGTTCAGATTCAGCCGCTCGGTTGCCTGCACCTGGTCTTCCAGGTAAGCACTAAAGATATTCTGCCGTTTACCGAAAGAAGCGGGGCGTAATTCAACGGAGTAGTTGGTTACCAAAGCATCCGCGGGTATATCCGTCACGCTTAATGCAGAGCCCCGGTTCGCCGTCCGCAAATTATCTAATTGGGGTTGGGTGAGTTGCACCCGGTAGCTGCCGTTTGGATTACCCCCGCCATAAAGCGCTTGATCCGTGCTCAATATTTCGGCTCCGGCTTTAAAACTATGGCTGCCCACAGACCAGGATGCTTTCTGCTGAGCTTGTAATGTATGCTGGATACTCTCAAAAGCATAACCCGGATGCCCCAGCACGGCCACTGTTTCGCCGGTTGGTCCGGTTATGGTTACATCTGGACTGGTAGGATTATCTGGTGCGGCATAATCCCAACGAAAACGGGCGTACTGCACATTCGTAGTTAAAGTAAGATTGCCGGAGGTATACACATTCGTGCTGGCTAAATTCAGCGTATTACGCACCTGGTCGCTCGCCGAAGATGGAAAATTCAACCCACCTGTTAAACCACCGGCCTGGCGACCAATGCCCACAATACCCGTATTTACGCGGAACGTGGAGTGAAAACGGTCGTTCCAGTAATGATCTAATTTACCGGAAACATAATTGAAGTAATTTTTACCCCGGATGGTTTCATTCACACCTAAAGCCGGGCTGCTCAAAATATTATCTTTTAAATCGGTGGTGTGCTCATAATTGAGGTAATAAAAAGTTTTTCCTTTTACAATAGCGCCACCTACACCAAAGCCCCCCTGATACCGCTGAAAACCATCTTTCACTTGATTTCCCGAAAGGTCGCGCTGCGCGTATGGCGAGGAAGCATCCAGAAAGCCAGGCCGGGTTAGGAAAAAGGCCTCGCCTTGTAGTTCGTTGCTGCCCGATTTAGATGTTACGTTGATGATGCCATTGCCCGTATTTCCAAATTCCGCTGAGTAGTTGTTGGTAAGCACCGATACGTTTTGAACGAACCCAATTGGAACACTAAAGCGGGAGCCACCCAAAAATTGCTCGTTATTATCCAGCCCGTCAATCAAATAATTATTAAAAAGGGGATTAGCCCCGTTAATACTCACATTGGGCGCTTCCGGGAAAAAACCCGTGGCTTGCGTAACATTGGGCAACCGAAATAGCATCCGGGAAAGATCCCGGCCTTCTACCGGCAACTCGCGAATTTCGGCAATGCGCATTTCCGAAGATACCTCGGCATTGTACCGGTTAATGCGGGTAGTATTATCCGGATACACCGTAACACCCGCTAAAACCCGTTCTTGCTTTAATGGGAGTACTAGGGTTACGGTGCGGTTAAAGTTAGAGCGCAGACTTACTGGTTCGGAAGAAACAGCACTATACGTCTCGTTTTCGGTAAAAAGTATAATATAGGTACCGGCGGTGCTGAGGCCCGAGAAGGTAACAGAGCCTTTGCTGTTGGTGCTTTTGGTTGCGCTGAAGCTAATAGCCTCGCTGGTTATGGTTAAGGATACCCCCGGTACGGGTTCCAGTTTAGGATTTAGGACAGTAACTTCAATAGCGCCCTGCGCCCAAGCAGCGGCCATGGGTATAAAATACCCGAACAAGAGTAAAAGTTTTCTCACGTTGATAGAATAAATTAGTTGAACAAAGGAATAAAGCCAGAAGCTACATTCCCCTGGGTGGCGCCCGTAAGCCTGGGGTTGATATTCGGGCGGCAACTAACAACGGAGTAAAACTTACAGCAGTTGCTTTGCATAATTGAAGCAACGACCGCAAAATTATTAAAAAACGACTTGTGGTACAGGTGTTACTAATAGCAAGAATTGCAGCGGTATTGTCGGCATCGGCCAGGATGGGCTCTAGTATTGTTACCCGGAATAAGGTGGTTTGCCGGCATAACTCTTGAAATACCTGAGCGGTTTGCCAAGGTATGGTAGTAAAATTAAGTTTAAATTGGGTTGGCTGCCGCAGACCAATGAGGTAGACTCCGCCATCCGCCGCCTCACCAAAAACAAAATCCTGGTGCTGCAATTTAGCGGCCGCTAGGCGTAGAAGTCCGGGTGTTAGGCCGGGCGAATCGTTGCCTAAACAAATAACTTGCTCGTAACCAGCATTAACTACTTGCTGAATAGCATGCTGCAGACGTTCGCCAAAGGTTTCTCCTTTTTGTTTGGTTGAATCTATAACGATTAAGGGGAGCCCGGCCTGCTGTACGAGAAGCTTTGTTCGATTAATAAGCTGGCGGATGATGGCTTTGTTTCGGCGGGTACTAGGGGTAAATTTTTTTGCCCGTGCTTCTTCGGTAGAAGTGCGGGTAAAAAGCAAAACAGCCGTATGCGCCCTGGCAGCTTTCAATAGATGTTTTTTAATTTTTTATTATATACCCCAAGTTTAACGTTTTGTTTGCAATTAATAATAAACAGAGCGTTTTAGTTAAATCGTAAAAATCATTAAGGATTCATTTAAATAGATTTAAAAGGTTTCATCTCGAATAACAATAAAAAAGAAATGGCGAAAAACCGGATAGCATTAAGTCTTTCTTGCTTTACCGGTATCTTTAAAAGGCAGCTCAAGAAAGAGTTGCTTTTAAATTAAAAGCTGGGTATGGATATAATTAACATTCGACAAATTAGGTAAACTTCTTCCTGGATAATCATTTTTTAAGTTTTCCGATTCTGCTTATTGGTTTAATTACCTGATTTTTAGATTAGATATAAACTTTATCGCTCTCCTGTTTTCGCTCCAATTAGCTTCACAATTATAATTATTTAATCACCTAAGAAGATACTAAATGAAAGGGCAACTCAAAATACCTGTAAAGTTTTTTAACTTGCCTTCAAAAAGAAGGGGGCAAATACGAAAAGCCCAATAACTAATTTATTAGTACCTGTTATTTGGGTTATATTAAAGTATGGAAAAATTAATTACTGACATTAATAATATTGTTTGGAGTAACGCTTTAATTCTACTTTGTCTGGGTACCGGCATTTATTTCTCCGTTATCACCCGGTTTTTGCAGGTGCGTTATTTACGCGACATGATTCGTTTGCTTTTCAATAATCAATCCTCGCAGAAGGGCGTTAGTTCTTTTCAAGCATTTTCCATTGCCATTGCTGGCCGGGTGGGTACTGGTAATATTGCCGGCGTAGCTACCGCTATTGCCATGGGTGGACCGGGAGCTATTTTTTGGATGTGGGTTATTGCTTTTTTAGGGAGTGCCTCCGCTTTTATAGAAGCAACCCTGGGCCAGATCTATAAAGAGGTTAAAGACGGCCAATACCGGGGGGGACCGGCTTTTTATATCGAAAAAGGTTTGGGGATGAAGTGGTACGCGGTGGTTTTTGCTTTGGCCACCATCGTAAGCATGGTTTTCTTGTTACCTGGGGTGCAAAGCAACAGCATTGCTCTGGGAATAAGAAATGCTTTTGAGGTTCCTCCGGCTATTACAGGCGGGGCAATAACGCTGGTTCTTGCCCTGATTATTTTTGGCGGCGTAAAAAGAATTGGGAAAGTAGCCGAATGGATTGTTCCGTTTATGGCGGGCGCTTATATCTTAATGGCTATTATTATCATCGGGATGAACATCACCCAAATACCTGCCGTTTTAATTTTGATTATACGCTCGGCTTTTGATCTGGAACCGGCTTTTGCCGGAGTATTTGGCATGGCCATCTCGTGGGGAGTAAAAAGGGGTATTTATTCAAATGAAGCTGGCCAGGGAACGGCTCCGCACGCGGCGGCAGCCGCCGAAGTAAGTCACCCGGTAGAACAAGGGCTGGTTCAGGCTTTTTCGGTGTACGTCGATACGTTGTTTGTCTGTACGGCTACAGCTTTTATGATCTTGTTTACTGGGCAATATAACGTGCTTAATCCGGCCGGTGGTTTCCTGGTAGAGCAGGTTCCTGGTATACCCATTGGGTCGGAATATACCCAGCAAGCCGTTAATACCCACTTTCCAGCTTTGGGGGGCGGGTTTGTGGCTATAGCTTTGTTATTGTTTGCTTTTACTACCATTATGGCCTATTACTATATTGCCGAAACAAACTTAAGTTACTTAATGGCGAAAGGCACTCCTAAAGTACTACTGGGGTTATTGCGGGCATTTATTCTGGGGGCTACCTTTTTTGGTTCGATCAAAACCGCTGAATCGGCTTGGGCTTTAGGTGATATTGGAGTAGGCGTTATGGCCTGGCTAAACATCATTGCCATTCTTTTGTTGCAGAAACCAGCATTACGGGCACTCAAAGATTACCAAACCCAGAAAAATGCTGGTTTAAATCCGGAGTTTGATTCCCGGCAATTAAAAATTAAAAATGCCGAAGCGTGGAAAAAGCCAGAGCAACAGCCCGTAGCGAGGTAGCCGTTATAATCAAATTATAACTTCAAAATCCTGTTCTAAGTTAAATTATTCTCTTCTAGAGTTAGTACTATTTCGGGGAAGCTTACACTTATGGAGTCGGTAAATTTGCGGAATGGTAAAGTATATCTTCCGGTTTAATATTTCTGGCAACCGTGATTTAGGCCCAATAAATGGCTCCAATTCTTTGTTATTTCAGCCTTTTACTTCCATAATTTGCTTGATGGCATCAATGGGATCCAGAAGTTCAATGGGATAATGGATTTTCTTTCGTCAAGTTTATGAGTTCAAAAACGGTAAAATAATTCGGCAACGGAATTACTATTGTTTGGATCCGTTAATTACCGCCTGTTAAAAAACTGCTAGTGGTAAATACCCTGAAATTTACGGCTTTAATATAATAAAATTGTTTACTCAAAATTGGAAACCAGCCATTCGGATATTACTTTAAAGCTTACATTAAAAAGCAGAAATTAATTAAATGGCTCTATACAAATACTCGCAAGCTGATTGGAAATTTCCTACCCTCTCTTTTGTCGTTTGCTTTCTTACGTACCAGCTTTTGCTAAAACTTGTAGGTTTTGGCGTGGCCCTGTTTCTAAGCCTGGCTATAGAAGTTATTATCCTGGTATTTTTTACAAAGTACTTTAAATCGGTGGCTGAGTTCCATGACTCTTATTTATTGGTAAAGAAAGGATTTTCGAATAAAACAGAGAAAATTCCATACTCCGAATTTCAGAAAATATCCTATTCTAATGCTACCCGGTTTTTAAAACTAAACCTCTATACAAACGGCAACAAGTTAGAATTGCCTCCCCCCGCAAGGCTTGCGCAAGCGAAAGAACTTTTTGCCTGGTTACAAATTAAAAATCCGGCAATAGCGTTCGAAATTACTCAGCCGGAACCAGCCTTAGATTAGTTTATCTTGTAGTTAGATTCTGGCGCGTTTCTCTTCGTACTTATTTGTAAATCAACCCTAACTTTTTAATATACTAGAACTTACACAAAAAATTTCAGTAAGCACATTGCTAATGCCCAAAGTAAGCAAATAATTTACGCCTGAACATGGACAATGGCTGGTGCCGCCGTTTGTATCTTCACAAAAAGCCCCTCATAACAATTAAAAAATTTAAAACCCAAACCCGGCATCAGTCTCTAAAAGCTCCTGGTATTTAACCGTATTAAATTTGTACAAGAAAGGTGCCTTATAGGTAACATTGCTTTTTACTTCGTCCAGCCGGTCCAATATTCCTAATTTCAGTATTTTCTTTTCGAAGTTTCCCCGGTCAATCGTTCGGCCTAGAATAGTTTCGTAGAGCCGCCGCAACTCGGTCATGGTAAATTTTTCGGGTAGTAGGTTAAAACCGATGGGTTTATTGGCTAAATGCTGCCGTAAAGCTTTTAAAGCATCTTTTACAATTTCGGAGTGGTCAAAAAGCAAGGGCGGTAAAGTAGTTAAATCCCACCAGCGGCATTCTTCCGAAAGCGTATCCGGCGTAGGTGTAACTTTTGCAATATCCACCAGGGCGTAATATCCCATCGATACCATCCGCTGCAATAACCAATTATCGTCAGTAATATTATTATCTACCGATTTTACTATTTTTTTGGTGTCGGGGGTATTATTGCGGTCCGCCGACCCAAACACTTTAAATTGTTCCAGATAAATATTATCGAGTCCCGTTCTTTCCCGCAAAATGCGTTGGGCAGCCATATCCACCGATTCCTCGCGCCGAATAAAACCACCCGGTAAACTCCACTGGTTAATGCGTATTACTTTGGTTAACAGCAACCTGAGTTGATTTTCGTGAAACCCAAAAACGGCACAATCAATGGATAAATGCGGAAGATGCTGCTCGTAGCCTTTATGAATAAAATCTAAAAAGTCGGAATCGGTACTCATGAAATAAACTTATGAAAAAATAATGTGTAAAAATTACGCACTTTTAAATAATTAGGTATATTGCGTAATGTTTACGCACATTGATATTGAATGATTTACTTTAATTAAAGCTTTTGGTTCCCTATTTATTTGTTGCACTTACGTCACCTTCATGAAAAGATACTTTTACCGTTTAAAATCCTTAGCTATTTTTCTTTTTCTAGTAGCCTTAACCGGATTAGTTTCCTTCGCTCTCTACCAGGAACCACCGCGCGTACTGGTTTTTAGTAAAACTATTGCTTTCCGGCATTCTTCTATTGGGGCAGGCAAAGCTGCTTTTATGAAAATGGGTCGGGAACACAACTTTGTAGTAGATACCACCGAGGACGCGAGTAAATTTAACGAAGAAAATTTAAAACGCTACCAAGCAGTAGTTTTCCTTAGCACAACCGGCGACGTTTTAAACGCTGAGCAACAAAACAATTTTGAGCGCTACATTCAGGCGGGGGGCGGTTATCTGGGTGTACACGCTGCCGCCGATACCGAGTACGATTGGCCCTGGTACGTGAAATTAGCCGGTGCTTGGTTCGATAATCATCCAATGCCGGATAACGTGCAGAAAGGTACTTTTGTGGTAGTAGATAAAACTAATCCGGCAACGAGTTTTTTACCCGAACACTGGGAACGCGAAGACGAATTCTACGCCTATAAAAATATCAGCCCGGATATAAAAGTATTGCTTAAAATCGATGAGAAAACCTATCGGGGCGGTACCAACGGCGACAACCACCCGATGGCATGGTTTCAGGAATTTGACGGCGGACGAGCTTTTTATACTGCTGGTGGCCATACCGATGCTTCTTTTTCCGAACCTTTGTTTTTGCAGCACTTATTTGCGGGCCTTAACTACGCCATGGGCGGCGAAAAACTAAAAACCTTGAACTACACGCAGGTCCGAACTCCCAAAATGCCGGAAGAAAACCGTTTTACTAAAGTAGTACTCGACGAAAAGTTAGCCGAACCCATGGAGCTTACGGTTTTAAAAGATGGCCGGGTATTATTTATTGAACGGGGGGGTAAAGTAAAAATGTATTCTCCGGGTACTAATCAAACTAAAGTAATTGCTACTATTCCGGTAAGTACCAAGTACACCGATAAAGAAGGTAAAGTAACGGAAGGCGAAGATGGCTTACTGGGCTTAACCCAAGACCCGCAATTTGAACAGAACCATTGGCTTTATCTGTATTACTCCGCGGCTGGTTCGGAAGCTAAAAATATTTTAACCCGTTACGAACTTCGGGGCGATGAGCTAATAATGGATTCCAAAAAAGTGCTGCTGGAAGTGCCTACCCAACGGGAACAATGCTGCCATACCGGCGGCTCCCTGGCTTTTGACGCCCAAGGTAATTTGTACATATCTACCGGCGATAATACCAGCCCCCGGGCTACCAGCTACGCTCCTATTGACGAACGCCCGGAACGCAGCCCTTGGGATGCGCAAAAATCTTCGGCCAATACCAACGATTTGCGGGGTAAAATTTTGCGTATTCACCCGGAATCAGATGGCAGTTATACTATTCCGGCCGGCAATTTATTCCCGAAAGGTACGCCAAAAACCCGTCCAGAAATTTACACCATGGGCCATCGGAACCCGTACCGCATTTCCGTGGATCGCAAAACCGGTTACGTATATTGGGGCGAAATTGGTCCCGATGCCAACGATCCTTCCGACCAAGGTCCGGAAGGCAACGACGAAGTAGGGCAAGCGCGCCAAGCGGGTAACTTTGGCTGGCCGTATTTTGTAGGCAATAACAAAGCTTACAGCAAGGTTAATTTTACTAATAACCAGGCCGGAGCTAAATTTGAAGCCGCCAAGCCCCTGAATACTTCGCCCAACAACACGGGTTTAAATCAACTCCCTCCCGCACAGAGTGCTTTTATCTGGTACCCCTACGGTGCCTCCAAAGAGTTTCCATTAGTGGGTTCCGGTGGCCGTAGTGCCATGGCCGGGCCCGTTTATTATCAGGATTTATTCCCGCAAGCCAAACGCGCTTTTCCGGCTTATTACAACGGAAAACTATTTATCTACGAATGGATGCGCGGCTGGATAATGGCCGTAACTTTGGATAAAGCCGGAAATTACGCGTCGATGGAGCGTTTTATGCCGAATTATAAATTTAGTAACCCCGTTGATTTAGAATTTGGCCCGGAAGGCGATATGTACATGCTGGAATATGGTTCCGGCTGGTTTCAGGCCAACGACGATGCGCGATTAGTCCGGATAGAATACAACGGTGGCAACCGCAAACCAGCCGTAGAAATAGCCGCCAACAAACTGGCCGGAGCTTTACCTTTAGCTGTAAACTTGTCATCGAAAGGTACCCTGGATTTTGACCAGGATGCCTTGCAATACAATTGGAAAATTACTTCTGCTGCCGGTACTTATAAAACCTTTACCCAGGCAAACCCAACCATAAACTTTACTAAGCCGGGAGTTTATAAAGCAACTCTTACCGTAACCGACGCCAAAGGGGAAAAGAGCAGCAAATCTTTAGAAATAAAAGCCGGTAACAACCCGCCGGTATTAGCCTTTGATATTACCCAGGGCAACAAGAGTTTCTTCATTCCGGGTAAACCGTTGGCCTACCAGGTAAAAGTTACCGATAAAGAAGACGGCAGCTTAGCAACTGGCAAAATTAATCCGGCGCAGGTGGCGGTTACCATTGATTACCTGCCGGAAGGATTTGACCAGGCGGCAATTGCTCCCGGACACCGAGATGCCGAAGGTTCCGCGCAATTTGCTACCGGGCTCCGGTTAATGGAAAGCAGCGATTGCAAAGCCTGCCATAGTATTGATAAAAAATCTATAGGGCCAGCTTATAAGCAGGTAGCCTTAAAATATCAAAACGATAATGGTGCCACCGAGCGATTGGCGAAAAAAGTAATTTCGGGTGGTAAAGGAGTTTGGGGCGAAGTTCCCATGAGTGCCCATCCGCAGTTAGCGTTGAACGATGCTACGGAGATGGTAAAATATGTATTGAGTTTAGCTACTGAGAAAACCGCTACTAAATCTTTACCAGTTAAGGGTAACTATACACCAGTTTTACCCACTACTGATAAAGGAAAAGGCGTTTATGTCTTACGCGCTTCTTACCGCGACCAGGGGGCGAATGGCATACCAGGTATTTCCGCGGAACAAACCCGGGTACTACGCAACCCGAATGTATTAGCCAGTTCTGCTAAATTCACGCACAGTATTCAGAAGTTAAAATTAGCCGATCCACCGCTTGATTTAGTAATTGTGTCGGGTTCTGGTGCGCACATTGGCTTTGAGCAATTAGACTTATCGGGTATTCAGGAGCTTACTTTTGTGGTAATGGCTCCAAAAGAACAAGTAAATGCGGCCGGTGGCATTATCGAGGTGCATCAGGATTTGCCAACGGGAAAGTTACTGGGTACGTCCAAAGAAATTGTACCGACTACTACTCCGGTTATGTCTACTCCGCCTCAATTTATAACTGTTCCGCTAACGACTACTACCAATTTGCAAGATTTGTATTTTGTCTTTAAAAACAGCAAAGCTCCTGCCGGCCAATCACTGTTTGTGGTGACGAATGTTATTTTCAAAGCCAAGGAAAACGAAACGAAAGCTCCCGTAAATGCGGTAGGTCAAACGAAGAATTAAGGGTTTTAGTAAATTTTAATACTCTAACCGAATTTCAGAATAATAGAAGTCAATAACGAACAACTAATAACAAACAACCATCATATAAATGAAGAGAAGAAATTTTTTAATGCAAACCGGAGCAATGGCCTTGAGTGGTTTGCTAACGGCTAATAAGTTATCAGCCAATTTTTTATCTGATTCAGCGGCAATGCGGCCGATTGGTTTAGGTTTATTTACTTTATTTAACGTAATCGATCAGGATGTAACAGGTATTTTAAAGAAAGTAGCCGCCTTAGGTTATCAGGAAATTGAATCGGCTTTCAGCAAGAAAGGCGGGTATTACGGCATGAAACCCCAGGAATTTGCCGCCTTCACCAAAGACATAGGATTAACCTGGCAATCGCACCACGTTTTAGGTGCGCCTTTTAAGTTACCGCCAGGTGCTAAAATGCCAACCGGTGCCGATGGCAAACCTATTTCTATTCCGCCTATGCGTAACTTACGCGATAACTACCAGGAACTGATCGACGAAGCAGCGGCTGGTGGCGTGAAATACCTGGTTTGCGCCAATACGCCAATTGGCACTTTAGATGAGATAAAATCTTCCATCGACGTTTTAAATAAATCGGCGGAAGCGGCTAAAAAAGCTGGTTTAATCTTTTGCTACCATAACCACGATGCCGAATTCAAAAAAGTGGAAGGCCAGGTTCCTTACGATATGCTACTGTCCCAAACCGACCCTAATAACTTAAAAATGGAATTAGATTTAGCCTGGGCAGTAAAAGGTGGCTACGATCCGGTAGCTTTATTTAAGCAACATCCGGGGCGTTTCCCTTTGTGGCACGTAAAAGATTTAACTCAAGACCGGCAAACCATTCAGCCAGTAGGCAGCGGTACCATCGATTTTAAACCCATTTTTGATCAGGCAAAGCTAGCGGGTTTGCAGCACTTTTTTGTGGAGCACGATATGCCTGCCGATCCGTTTGCCAGCATTTCCACCAGCATACAAAATTTAAAAAAACTTTTAAGTTAGATTAGTAGCAGAAAATTTTAACCGAAAAGTTTTAGGCTAGGCACTTAAGCAGCAGCTTTTCCCAGGAAGTAGTATTAATAAGAAAATTCAACCTATTTAACTCAATTAGATCAATAATTTACTAAATTTTTGGTCTGATTGAGTTAAATAGGTTCCTCCTGAATAAGACAGCGAATAATCATACTCTACCAAATTTAATTCTGGCCAATTACTTAGTTCTAAAAGGCCGAATACACAATAAACTTTTTCCTGGGTTTCGTATTTTGGATTTTAGTAAAAGGCATCTACTAAACAGCAGCGGGCTCCCGGAAACCTACCCAGGTGAAACGCTTAATTACAAATTCGGGGTTGGTGAAAGAAGCGTTACCCGCCGGATTACCGCCCGTTACGTGAAAATCTGAAAAACCCGCATTTTGGTTCACGTAAATATTGCCGGTAAGATTAAAGCTTACGGGTGTACCAGCCAGACTCATTTCATCTTTTATCTGCTCTTTAATTTCAGGATCGGTGGTATAAGCGGCGCACGAAATGGCTCCCTGCGTTTCAGCTAATTCCCGGGCTAAAGCAATGGATTCAGTTGTATTTTTTGTTTTAATAATTAAAGCTATAGGGCCAAACAACTCCTGGTTATAAATATCCTTATCGGCGGAGGTAACCTCGTATAAAACAGGACTACAAATCCGGGCATCGGTAAAAGCCGGATTTTTAATATTGCAAGTAGATAACAGTACTTTTCCGTGGCCTTGCGCCGAATCCTTCACGCGCTGCTCCGTAGCAACATTCTGAATGGCTCCCAAAATTTGCGGACCGGCTTTAGGATTATTGACTAAGCCCTCTATAGCATCGCTCAATTTTTGGGTGACTACTTCGTAAGGAATGACTTCACCATTTACTTTTATTCCGGTTTCGGGAACAAAGAAATTTTGCGGAGCGGTACACATTTGTCCGGAATACAAGGAGACTGAAAAAGCCAGATTCTGCAATACTTTATCTAAATCGGTTGTTGAATCTAATATAACCGAATTAACGCCTGCTTTTTCGGTAAAAACCATTTTACCGGGTAGTTTTTCCAGGTAATTGCCAAACGTGGTGCTACCGGTATAATCAATTAATTTAACTTTGGGGTGTTCGGCCAGTTCTTTGGTAATTAAATTATCTTGGGCATCTACTGCCAACTGGCAGATAGTTGGATCCAGGTTTTGTTCCTGTAATACTTTTTGCACTTGAGCCACTATCAACGCAATAGGTAAAACGGCTTTCGGATGCGGTTTAATAATTACCGGATTACCCGTTACCAGACTGGCAAACATACCCGGTACTGTATTCCAGGTCGGGAAGGTAGAACAACCAATAACCACACTAATACCTTTCGGCACTGGTATCCAACTTTTTTGCAGCTTTATGCTATACTTCCCCATAGGCTTTTCCCACTCAGTCTGCGCCGGGAAACGGGTTTGCTCTTCTAAACCGGCCGCAATTGCTTCTAAAGCCCGATCTGCTGCATGTGGCCCGGATGCTTGAAAAGACATTAAAAAAGATTGACCGGTGGTGTGCATGGTAGCGTAAGCAATTTGAAAAAATTGCTTTTTTACGTGTTCCAAGGCTTCTACCAGCAAAACTGCCCGTTCCGCAGGATCTACTTTTCGCCAGGTATGAAAAGCCTTTTCGGCCCGTTCTATTAATGTGTTTGCTTCAAAAAACGGATACGTAATACCCAAAGCTTGCTGTAAATAAGGCGACTCCTCCTGCCCCACCCAATCCGACGGATTAGGTTGCAGTAACTCTGTAAACGGCTTATGTAAATAGGCTTCGTAGGCAGTCCGCCCTTCCAGATCGGCGGTTTCGCCGTATACCTCCGGAGTAGGGTTTTCGGGGTAAGCCGCAAAAAAAGTACGTTCGTGCAGGGCGCGGATGGCTTGCTGTAACAACGTTTGGTTTTTTTCTTTGTTAATAATAGCCATTTTTAGATACTTTTCGGTTGAAATTCGTATTGTTTCGGAGTGGCCGGTTTTCTTAAATTTACGTGAATTCAGGCTATTATCCAGTTTTAAACGATTCTTTTTCAACTTTGGCTTTTTCTTATATTCCTGATTCTTCTATGCTGACATGATTACCCGTTTTTCTTTTTGTTTTCTCGTTTTTTTCTCTGTTTTAAGTTTAAACTGGTTTGCTTCTTCGGCGCAAAATTTACGTTCCGCTAATCAGGAAACAACTACGGCCCGTACCCAACCCAAATACTTATTAATCAAATTAAAACCCAATTCCCGCTCCACCGGTACCCCCCAGCGGCAGGCTAGTGCGCCCTTTAATTCCTTGCAGCAGGTTTTGGCACAAATAAAAACTACTTCGTATCGCCCGAAATTTCCCGAAACCACTACTATCTCCAACTTAAAACCCGGTCAGGTTGATTTATCGTTATGGTACGAAGTTCAATTTCAGAATTTAAAATATTCTTTTCCGCAACTACGCCGCATGTTGCTCAGCACCGGCATGGTAGATCAGGTAGAACCCGTTTATGTACCCGAGGTGCTATATCAGCCCAATGACCCTTTAGCTGATTCCGTAACCGGAAACCAATATTATTTAAAACAAATTCACGCGTACAAGGGTTGGGATACTGAAAAGGGTGATTCAACTATTGTTATCGGAATTCTGGACACGGGAACTCGTCTGGACCACGAAGATTTAATCAAAAATTTAAAGCATAATTACGCCGATCCAATTGATGGAGTAGATAATGATAACGATGGTTACATTGATAATTTTACTGGTTGGGATACAGCCGACAATGACAATGATGCGAATGCGGGCGGACACGGTACTTTTGTAAGCGGCATTGCCGCTGGTACCCCCGATAATAATACTGGTATGGCAGGCGTTGGATTTAATTGCCGCTATTTACCAATTAAAGTTTTTTCTTCGGATGAAAATGGCTCTTTTGGTGGCTATGAGGGCATTAAATACGCCGCCGATCATGGTTGCCAGGTAATTAACTTATCGTGGGGCGGAGAAAATCCCTATTCTCAATTTGAGCAGGATGTTATTAACTATGCCGTTATTAATAAAAATGCTATAATAGTAGCTGCTGCGGGCAATACGCCTAAAGAAACTTTTTTTTACCCCGCTTCTTACGAAAATGTATTAGCGGTTAGTAGCGTAGATCAGAATGATGTAAAAGTAGCTAGTCAAACCTTTAACTACGCCATCGACCTCACCGCACCCGGTATAAGTATTTCAACTACCAGTAGTACCGGAACTAATACTTATGCGAGGGTAGGAGGTTCTTCCATGGCCTCCCCTCTGGTAGCCGGAGCTGCCGGCCTGCTCCGGAAAAAATTCCCGAATTATACTGCCCGGCAAGTAGCAGAACACCTGCGGGTAACGACCGATAACATTTACGCAGTTGGCAGCAACAATACCTACCTGGAAAAACTAGGTCATGGCCGCTTAAACGTATACCAGGCTTTAACTACGGCTCAACCCAAGGCAGTCCGAAATACCGAAAACACCTACGATTATCAGCGTATTTATGCGGGCAACGTTTTACCAATTATTGGAACATTTGAGAACGTATTAACGCCCACTCAAAGTTTAATCATTACCCTTTCTTCTTCGTCGCCTTATGTTTCTGTTATTCGGAGCACTTACAGTGCCGGGGCAATGGGTAGCTTAACTTCTAAAACAAATACCGCGCAACCATTTCAGGTTCTCATCAGCAAAGATATTCCGGCCAACCAAGAGGTAAGTTTTCGTTATGGTTTTAGCGATGGCACTTATACGGACTACCAGTATTTTACACTTCTTCTTAATTCAAATTACGTAACATTAAAAACCGGTGATTTAGATGCAACCGTTACTAGCCTGGGGAATATTGGGTTTAACGGGGCTAACCTGAAACAAGGAGAAAGTGTGATTTATAAGAATTTTGGCCAAATGCTGAGCGAAGGTGGCTTGCTGGTAGGTAATTCTCCCGAAAAAGTATCCGACCACCTGCGCACTACGCCTCCCGAGTCCGACGAAGATTTTACCATTACCCAAGGAATCCGGTTTGTAGAAAATAGTAAACGCGCCGACGAGGAAGCATACGGCGCGTTTAAAGATAGATACCCCAGGGTTGGTTCAGTGGGTGTAAAAGTAAAACAGCGGGCCTTCGCCTGGCAGAATACGCCGTACATCATCCTGGAATATCAACTTACTAATACTACTTCGGAGCCGTTAACCAACCTGCACGCCGGCTTATTTGCCGATTGGGATATTGGTGATTATACCAACAATGCCGCTGTTTGGGATTCGGTAACCCGAACAGGATATACTTTTACACCGGACAAGCCAGAGGTGTACGCGGGTATTACATTACTCACAGATCAACCGCCAACTACTTATGCCATCCGTAACCCAGCTAGTGGCCCGGAGGCGGTTAACCTAGCTGATGGTTTTAGTAACACCGAAAAATTTAGGGTTATAAGTAATTCCTCCCGCCAAAACCAAAATACCGAGGGTTCCAATAACGATGTATCGCAAGTAGTAGGCGGGGTGCTCCCGAATTTACTTACCGGGGAAACCACCACCGTAGCTTTTGCTATACTGGGGGCAGAAGCTTTGATCGATTTAAAAGAAACTGCCCAAGCTGCCCGAGCTAAATACCAGCTATTAAAATCCGGCCCGGTACTGGTAAAACAAATAGATTCAGTTTGCCAAGGCGAAACTCTAATTATTCGGCCAACCGGTGGAAAAAATTTTAAATTCTACGCCGACTCAACTGGAAAGCAATTATTAAATACAGGCCCGGGTTTTACCATCCCGCCTTTGCAACAAGCTACCACTTATTACATCAGCAACGTAGATTCTCTTTACGAAAGCCCCTTAACTGCAATGCCAATAGTTCCAGCCAATAGTCCGGCACGTTTTGCTTTTTCTCCCAATCCGGTATTTCCGGGTGCAAATGGCCGGGTTCATTTTACAGATCAGACGGTGGGTGCCAAACAATGGAACTGGAACTTTGGCAACGGCACCTACAGCCAGGAACAAAATCCAACTATTCAATACACACAACCCGGAAAGTATCTGGTAACCTTACAAGTAACTAATCAATACGGCTGCCTGGATTCCCTTACCCAAACCGTGGAGATTAAGTATTTGGACTACATCCGGCAGTGGCAGGAAAGCGATATTCTGGTCTATCCTATTCCTACTTATGATTTTTTAACAATTGCTATCTCCGAAGGAATTGATGCTACGCAAGGGCTGACTATTAGCCTGGTGAATGTTGTTGGCCAGCAGGTATTAGATAAAGTAACGTACCAAAATGGTAAACAGGCCTTCGACTTACGTAATCTGGCTAATGGCATTTACTATTTACGGATTCAGGGCCAAGATGGGCTTATTACCCGCCGGGTGGAGGTATTACGATAAATTTTAGAAATGATTTTGAGTACTATTTATCATTGGAGTTTTTGCAAGTCACCAGATTTCGGTGCTAACTAGTTTGAGATTTCAAGTTTGCCTCGTGGCCTGTGGGCCTCGTTTGGCTGTTTCGGGCAGTTTAGCGAACCTTGGCTCGTTGCACACTGCGCCATGCTGCTTTGCCGCACCGGAACGCTAAAAGGCCCTAAACAGCAAAACTGGTATTATTGCCAGTAGCTACCTGGCTCTTGAAATTAGGGACGAAAGGGTTAGATGATAGAATTAGTAAATTTCTCTTCTATTTTAATGAAATACTCCACCTCGCGCAAGTGTTAAGCGAAGCGTCACTTGGGCGTAAGAACCCCAGTCAGTCTCCCGACTGACGTGAAATGGCCTGGTTTCCGCCAGTCGGGAGACTGGCATTTGTCTGTAAGTTACAAGTTTCGCTCTGCTAAGACTTGCGCTAGTAAGGTTAACAAAGACAGTAAAACGAAGACAAGTTAATTAACCTGCTTCATTTTCGGCCAAAGTAAGATCAACGTTAGCTATAAGCAACAATATTCCAGTTTGGTTATCGAGCACCTGCTAGGCCTCCGATGTCGAAAGCATTCCGCAGACGGAGTCAAGGAAAACCACTTAAAACAAAAAAGGCCCTCTTTCGAGAGCCTTTTTAAATCTAAATTTACTAAACTACTTCTTAACCTTGCATGGGAGCGGGAGCGCTTTGCTCTTGCAACCGGATCAAGTTAAGGGCAGAACCGGCTTTGAACCAGGCAATCTGACCTTCGTTGTAAGTATGGAGTACTTCAAAGGTATTGGTAGTTCCATCAGCGTGATGCAATGCTACCTGCAATGATTTACCCGGAGCAAACTCGGTTAAACCTATAATGTCCAAGGTATCATCTTCCTGAACCAGGTCGTAATCTTCTTTGTTCGCAAAGGTTAAAGCCAGCATACCTTGCTTTTTCAGGTTAGTTTCGTGAATACGGGCAAACGATTTTACCAGTACGGCCAATACGCCTAAATGGCGCGGCTCCATCGCAGCGTGCTCCCGGCTGGATCCTTCGCCGTAGTTTTCGTCGCCGATAACTACCGATCCAATACCAGCGGCTTTGTAAGCCCGCGCTACGGCAGGAACTTCGCCGTAAGCACCAGTAAGCTGATTTTTTACCTTATTGGCTTCTCCGTTATACGCATTAATCGCACCGATTAACATGTTGTTGGAAATATTATCCAGGTGACCACGGTATTTTAACCAAGGACCAGCCATGGAAATATGGTCGGTGGTACATTTTCCCTGGGCTTTAATCAACAACCGCAAACCGCTTAAATCGGTACCCGACCAAGGAGTGAAGCCTTCTAATAACTGTAATCGATCTGAATTTGGATCAACCACTACTTCTACCTTGCTCGAATCGTCGGCTGGCGCTACGTAACCTGCATCTTCTACCGCAAAACCTCTTTCCGGGAAAGGAATACCTTTTGGTTCATCGAGTTTTACTTGTTCCCCGTTTTTATTGGGTAAAGTATCGGTAAGTGGGTTAAAAGTTAAATCTCCGGCAATAGCAAAGGCGGTTACAATTTCCGGCGAAGCCACAAAAGCGTGGGTATTCGGGTTACCATCGTTCCGTTTCGCAAAGTTCCGGTTGAAAGAAGTAATAATAGAGTTTTTACGTCTCGGATCATCGGTATGACGCGCCCACTGACCAATACAAGGGCCACAAGCGTTGGCTAATACTACTCCTCCTATTTCCGCGAAAGTATTCAGAATGCCATCGCGCTCCGCCGTGTAACGCACTACTTCCGAACCAGGAGTAATAGTATATTCGGCGTTTACTGCTAAACCTTTGTCAATGGCTTGTTGCGCCAATGAAGCGGCGCGGGTTAAATCTTCGTAAGACGAGTTGGTACAAGAACCAATTAAACCTACCTCTAATTTAGAAGGCCAGTTATGCTCCCGCACGGCATCTGCGAAAAGAGAAATCGGCCAGGCGGCATCCGGAGTGAAAGGACCGTTTACGTGCGGCTCTAACTCACTCAAATTAATTTCAATTAACTGATCGTAGAAAGTCTCAGGATTTGCATATACCTCATCATCCGCACGCAGGTGTTCGGCCACTTGGTCAGCCAATTCGGCTACGTCTGCCCGATCAGTATGAATCAAGTATTCTCTCATTTCGTTGTCGTAACCAAAAACCGAAGTAGTTGCTCCAATTTCGGCCCCCATATTACAAATGGTAGATTTACCGGAACAAGAAATGTTGTTGGCGCCTTCGCCAAAATATTCTACAATGGCTCCAGTTCCACCTTTTACGGTTAGAATACCGGCCACTTTTAAAATTACGTCTTTAGGAGCCGTCCAACCGCTCATTTTACCAGTTAGTTTTACTCCAATTACTTTCGGAAACTTTAATTCCCAGGCCATACCGGCCATTACGTCTACAGCATCAGCGCCACCCACGCCAATCGCAATCATACCTACCCCACCGGCATTTGGTGTGTGCGAGTCGGTACCAATCATCATTCCGCCCGGGAAAGCATAGTTTTCTTGAACTACCGTGTGAATAATACCAGCACCTGGTTTCCAGAAACCAATGCCGTATTTATTCGATACAGAGGCTAAGAAATCGTATACTTCTTTGTTTTCGGTGTAAGCTTCAGATAAATCTTCGTTCGCTCCTACCCGAGCCTGAATTAAGTGATCGCAATGTACCGAGGAAGGAACCGCTACTCTGGGTTTGCCCGCCTGCATAAACTGCAACAATGCCATTTGAGCGGTAGCATCTTGCATGGCTACCCGGTCCGGAGCAAAATCTACGTACGATTTGCCCCGCTCGTACGCCTGGATAGCTGAGCCATTATGTAAGTGTGCGTATAATATTTTTTCAGTTTGGGTAAGCGGACGGCCAACCGCCTGGCGGGCGGCAGCAATCTTCTCCCCTAATCCGGCATACACTGCCTTAATCATATCTATATCAAAAGCCATATTTATAATTATTGGTTACTGATGTGAAAATTGTTTTATCTCGGCCGGAACTTATTTAGGACCAATGCCAATTTAATTGGCGCAAATATATATAACCCCAAATAAAAGTACTATTTAACCCGTACCTATTTTACTATTTAAAATCATAACAAATAAAAAACATAGTTTGATTCAGTATTCTATGTTTTGTAGGAACTGTTTCATGAAACAACGTTAGACTTTATTAACTTTATTAAAACGTTCTATTTAGTTTCTTGTTTTAAATACCAGCTAGATTAAAATTTAAATTTGTTTTTTACTTAAAAGAATAGTCAAATTACCTGTTTAAGATTAGGCATATTTAATTATAACTTTAGCCTAAGAAAACCTGATTCAGTAAGCCTCAATTAAATGTTACACCTATCTTCTAAAAGGCAACTTCTGTTATTATTCAGCTTTTATTGTTTCTCTATTGTTATTGGTTCCTTCTTCAGTATGCAATTACTGAAGTTTACTTCTGGTCCGGCCACTAAATTATCTCTTATTGTTATTTCCATTTTTGGTTTTTTAATACCGTCATACCTTGCTTTCAGAGTATTCAGTCAAGGCAAACTATCCAGCTACTGGCGATTAGATACTGGTTTTAGTTTTAAGTCTTTTCTTCTATCGGTTCTTATTATGGGCTGTTGTATTATTCTGATGAACTGGTTAGCCGAAGTGAACATCCAGATGCCTTTGTTTAATTGGATGAAGAAAGAAGAGGTAGATGCGAGCAATAAATTTCAGCAATATATTAAAATGGATAGTTGGCAACAACTTCTGCTAAACCTGACTGTTTTTTCTCTTATCCCCGCCTTTTGTGAGGAAGTATTTTTTCGGGGCACCATGCAGCCACTATGGTATAAATGCCTGCCTAAACCCTGGCTTGCCGTATTTATTACAGCTTTTCTATTTAGCCTGTTGCATTTCCAATTCCAAGGTTTCTTGCCCAGGTTCCTGGCTGGAGTAGTATTCGGAGGTATATTTTATTTATCGGGAAGCCTCTGGCTAAGTATCAGCAGTCATATATTGTACAATAGTTCTGTTGTTTTGCTCAATTATGCTAATCAACATAGTCAGGTAAATATTATTTCTCTTGGTAAAATATTATTAAACCCATTATTACTTATTGTTGCTGCTTTGGGAATGGCAATTTTATTTTTCCAAATGTATCAAGGCCGATATAAAAAGTACTATTATAATAAGTAAAGAGCCACAAGTATCTGGATATTAGATATTAGACTTTTGTTGGTATAAGTAACAGAGTACCAATCTAATATTTTGTTGATCTCGACATCCAGTATATCAAACTAATTTTGTCCAGTTACTTAGTAACTAAATACTTGAAGCTAAATCCTCACTTAAAATATTTTACCTCCCCTATTTTCAGTTAAAACCGTATAAGCTGATTAATTCTAGTAAATCAGTAGACATTTATAGAAACCTGATTTTTTCTTTTTTACTTTTGCGGCCAGTAAATGCCTCGCTTATAGTTTTTGCTTTTTAATTATTGTAGCATGAAATCTTCTGCATCTTTAAAATTATATCCTTACATCTTCGCATTACTTATTTTATTTTTTGCCTTTGGTTGTAAACCTGAACCTAAAGTTCTAAAACCTGGTATGTGGCGGGCTGTGCTTACTATTTCGAACCAGGAACTACCATTTCTAATGCAGGTTGTAAAACAGCAAGATGGCAAAACGGTAGCTTATTTAATTAACGGCGAAGAAAAAATCTTACTCGACGAAATTTCCATTGACGGCGATTCGGTTAAAATTCCTCTCCATATTTTTGATGCCGATTTAAAGGCGCATATCAACGATCAGCAAGACGGGATGAAAGGCAAATGGACCCGGTATCATCTGGAAGAGCCTTACCAGGTTTCTTTTAGCGCTAAGTTAGGGCAAGATTACCGGTTCTCAAAAAAACCAAAACCAGCTACCTATAATTATACCGGCAAGTGGGATGTGCTGTTTAAATACGACGATGGCACTGAAGAAAAAGCCGTTGGCGTTTTTGAGCAGCAGGGTAACCAATTAAAAGGCACTTTCTTGAGTACTACCGGAGATTATCGCTATTTAGCCGGGGAAGTAGACAAAGAAGAATTGCGTCTTTCTACTTTCGATGGATCGCACGCTTACTTATTTAAAGCCAAGCCCGATGATACCAACAAAATAAAAGGCGATTACTGGGCGGGTAAATCCGGCTATGCATCCTGGACGGGTGTACGCAACGAAAAAGCCGTGTTACCTGCCGCCGACACCTTAACGTATTTGAAAAAAGGCTACAGCAAAATTAGTTTTTCCTTCCCGGATTTAAATGGCCAGAAAGTATCGCTCAACGACGAGAAATACCGCAACAAAGTGGTAGTGGTGCAATTACTCGGCTCCTGGTGCCCCAACTGCATGGACGAAACCAAGTTCCTGGCACCATTCTACGAAAACAATAAAAACCGGGGTATTGAAATTATTGGACTGGCTTACGAACAAAGTCCGGAGTTTGAGCAGGCTAAACCCCGGGTAGAAAGAATGCGCGACCGCTTGCAAGTAGGTTACGATTTACTAATTGCCGGTTCCCGCGACAAAGACGAAGCTGCCAAAACTTTACCCATGCTCAATCACGTTTTAGGATTTCCGACTACAATTTTCATCGATAAAAAAGGCGATGTCCGGAAAATTCATACCGGTTTTTCGGGACCAGGCACAGGTAAATACTACGATGAGTTTGTGCAGGATTTTAACCAGACCATTGAAAAGCTGGTAAATGAGTAGTATTTTTTAATATGAGTTTTGAGTAAAATACTTATGTCATTTTATTCAAGACCCTCAAACTTCGGCTACTTGATTGGCTTCAACTGTTGTTAAATCTCCGGTTAAAAACGCTTATTTCCCGGCACTCACCGGCATCCGGGCTATAGCTGCTTATCTGGTTTTTAGCGGCCACGTTGATTTAGGAAAATCCGTTTTACCTCCAGAATTATATTTAACAATAAAAATGGCGGGGCATTCCAGCCTTGCTGTTTTTTATGTGTTAAGTAGTTTTGTTATTACAACCCGCTACCAGGAAACTCTTTCTTTTGCAAAGAATCAATTCGTGCCTTTTTACTTAAAACGTTTAGCACGTATTTACCCAGCTTATCTTATCTTAACCGTTCTGGTACTTTGTTGGCAAAAAGATTTTAATGCCTGGCATTGGTTTATAAATCTTACTTTTTTAAAAGGGTATTTTAATCAGGAAAAATTTTCCGGTATTAGTCAGGCGTGGTCTATTTCAGTGGAAGAGATTTTTTATTTACTGGCACCCTTACTTTTTATATGTTTTCGGAAGTACGCTAGGCAAACTCTTATTAGCTTGTATGCGGCTGGCTTTGCCTTGGTTTACCTGGCCCAATTAGCAGGTAGTAAATCCTTTATGCCGCATCCCGAGTTTATGCTGGAGTACACTTTCTTTGGACGCTGCTTTGAATTTTATTGTGGTTACTGGCTGGCTAATTACTATAAAAATAACTACTGGAAAAAAGAACCGGCTTTTACGCGCCTTACGTTAGTTGGTCTGGCTTTATTATTTATTTCTTTAATTGCCATCACGTTTTCTACCCATCAAGCTATTACAATTTTCAACAATATTCCGCTTATTGTTCTTCTGAATAACTTTTTGCTGCCACCAGCAATTGTACTATTTTTTTATGGTTTATTAACCGAAAACACTTTTATTAACCAGATACTAAGCAGCTGGATTTTTCAAATATTGGGTCGCCATTCTTACGCTTTTGCCCTACTACACGCCGGTTTGTTTTACGAGTTTCTGTATTTCCATCTAAGTACGAATAAGCTGATTATATTTTTATTCCTTAATGTGCTGGCAGCGGCTTTATATAATTTTGTAGAAGCACCTATTTACCGGTCGGTTAAGCAGAAAGTGCGGTTTAGTTTTAAATACAGTTAAGTAAAGAGACACAGGTATCAAGATATTAGATGCTAAACTTTTGTATTTAAGTAATGAAATGTTAACTCTTCTTCGCTACAATCTTGATAGCATGTATATAAAATTGATTTTGAGATATTATATCAATAGTAAGCAGTATTTACTATAACAGACTTTAATGTTGTTCTTTGGAGCCTTTTCAAGCCTCCATGTGATGGTTCCATCTTATTTTAGAAGTAACCAGTTTGCCTCGTGGCCGGCGGGCCTCGTTTGGCTCTTCCGCCCTCGCTAGCCTTCCTTTCCTCGACTCCGTCTGCGGAATGCCTGCGGCACCGGAACCCTAGCAGGTGCTCCACAGCCAAACTGGTGTCTTTGCAATTAGCTACGGCTTTTACTTTTTTAGTAGTATTAGATGGTATGAAGCCGAATTTATTAGATTCTGAGGAGAGGGGAAGCAGAACAGAAAGTTTAATTCTCATCATTAGTAGCCGCCCATTAAAACCCTTCTTCTACTTCTTACATTATACAAGATGTAGAAGAAAAGCAGCAGCTACCAGCAATGACACCAGGTTGGCTGTTGAGGGCATTTTAGCGTTCCGGTGCTGCAGAGCAGCATGGCGCAACGCAGTGAGCCAAGGTTCGCTAAACTGCCCGAGAGAGCCAACCGAGGCCCGCCGGCCACGAGGCAAACTTGAAATATCAAACTAGATAGTACCTAAGCATGGAGACTTGGAAAGGCTCCAAAGAAAACACTTACTACCAAGCAAAACCTATGGTATCTTTTTGACACGGTTTGAAATTACTTAGTACTAAATCGCATAAACAATGCCTCTCTATTTTTCCAGTAAATAGTAAATATTTAAAATAAAAAACCGTAAACCCGTTAAAAAAAATTCTGTTTCTGAGGACTATTGTCCTTCCACTACTTATTATTTGTCGCGTTCTATAGTGAACCGGATAAGTTGCTCGAGCGAGGTTCGGGAAGGGGAAGGTTCGAAGGTATGTAAAATTTCCAGGGCTTCGTTGGCAAACTGGTGCATGAGAGAAATAGCGTATTCCAGGCCACCCGAACTTTTAACAAAATCAATTACTTTGGCTACTACCTGGCTTTTGCCATTGTTGTTTTTAACGTTGTAAATCATTTGCCGCTTGGTAAGCCAACTTGCTTGTTGCAAGGCATAGATCAACGGCAAGGTCATTTTCTTTTCTTTAATATCGATGCCCACTGGTTTGCCAATTTCGGCGGTACCGTAATCAAACAAGTCGTCTTTAATCTGGAAGGCAATACCTACTTTTTCGCCGAATAAACGGGCTTTCTCGATATGAGTAAGGTCGGCGCCCGCCGAAGCGGCTCCTACTGCACAGCAGGAAGCAATAAGCGAAGCAGTTTTTTGCCGGATAATATCAAAATACACTTCTTCGGTAATATCCAGGCGGCGGGCTTTCTCTATTTGCAATAATTCGCCTTCGCTCATTTCGCGCACCGCGTTCGAAACAATTTTAAGCAATTCAAAATCATTGTTATGCAACGAAAGGAGCAGTCCTTTTGAGAGCAGATAATCACCTACTAAAACGGCAATTTTATTTTTCCAGAGCGCATTTACCGAAAAAAAGCCGCGCCGGTAATTGGCGTCGTCTACCACATCGTCGTGCACCAGGGTGGCCGTATGCAGTAATTCAATAAGGGCTGCTCCGCGGTAAGTAGCATCCGAAATGCCGCCGGCAAACAAGTTAGCCGAAAAGAAAACAAACATGGGCCGCATTTGCTTACCTTTTCGCTTTACAATGTAGCTCATTATCTTATCGAGCAACAACACTTTAGAACGCATCGACTGGCGGAATTTAATTTCAAATTCGCGCATTTCCTGGGCAATCGGGGCTTGTATCTCGTCTAAAGTTATATTCATTTTGCAGGCGGCACAATATTACAATGCCCGCTATTTGAATCCAAGTAATCGAATAGCAAAATATTAAAGTGTGTAAACATCCTAATTGTTATAATCAACCTTAAAAAAATTTTCATTCCCTATTATTAAGGCTATACAAGCTTACAATCTGTTCCGTCTTTATGCTTCTTCTGGTTACTTGACTTGGCTCCGAATCAGGCACCCAGGCAAGAAGTTCTGCTTTAGCTCCTTTCCAGAAGTTTATTAAAATGGGGCGACATTTGATACCGTAGAGGAAAATTTTAACTTTGTATTCATAATGTTTAAAACTACCCCGAAATATATCCGTCCCGTATTTCGACATCTAACGATTGTTGTAGTTTTTCTGGCGGCATTTCTATTTTTTTTAGATCGGACCCAAGTTTCATTCTCGCCTATATCTCCGGCCACTGCCACTAAAGTAGTTGCTAAAGCAGCATATAGCTTAAATGCAAAAAGCCTGACCCAAAAAGTTTCTTTAAAGGTTTTTAAAAAGAGAACCTCCCTGGAAGCTATTTTGCCTCTCCAGCCTCTATCGTTTAAGTTGCCGGTGGCAGCATTCAAGCTTGTTGCTAATAGCTATTCCGTTCAAGGCTTTTCTTTTATCTCTCAGCAGCTAAACTTAATTCTATATGCAGCCAGAGCGCCAGGAAAAAGCTTAATTTCCAAAATTTTCACCATTACTATTCAACCAAACGCTCCTTAGCGTTTACTTTTTCTTCCTTATCCGCTAACCCCGCTGATTTGTTATTTTCCCTTGTTCTTACCTTGGGTTAACCACTCTTTTCTATAGTTCTTTAAGCCAGCTTTTTCTCGCAGAGCTGTTTTCAATCAAAAAATTTTTATATGATCCACGTACCTCAACTTATAATAGATTTAGCTTTTATTTTAGGAGTAGCAGGAGCAACTACGCTCCTGTTTAAATGGTTAAAACAGCCCTTAGTTTTAGGATATATTATTGCGGGTTTATTAGTTGGCCCTAATTTTCCGTATCTTCCTTCTATTGCCGAGGTAGAATCTATTCAGATATGGGCCGAGATCGGCGTTATTTTTCTTCTCTTCAGTCTGGGGTTGGAGTTCAGTTTTAAAAAACTGGCCAAAGTAGGTGGTACAGCCACTATTACTGCTGTAACCGAAGTAGTTGGTATGCTGTTACTTGGCTACATTACCGGGCAGTTATTGAATTGGTCGTTTATGGACAGTGTTTTTCTGGGCGGCATTTTATCTATCTCCTCCACTACCATTATTATCCGGGCTTTTGATGAGTTGGGAGTTAAAAGTCAAAAGTTTGCGAGTATTGTATTTGGTATTCTGGTAGTAGAAGATTTAGTAGCTATTTTATTGCTGGTGTTACTTTCCACGGTAGCCGTGACCCAACAGTTTGGCGGAACTGCTATGTTAAACTCGGTAGTAAAGCTGGCTTTTTTTCTTTCGGTGTGGTTTTTAGGGGGCATTTACCTGGTTCCTACTTTTTTAAGAAAAGCCAAGAAGTTAATGAACGAGGAAACCTTGTTGGTTATTTCGGTGGCGCTTTGCCTGTTAATGGTTATACTGGCTACCAATGCGGGCTTTTCGCCGGCTTTAGGCGCCTTTATTATGGGTTCTATTCTGGCCGAAACCATTTACGCCGAAAAAATTGAACATTTAACGAAGTCGGTAAAAGAGCTTTTTGGGGCAGTATTCTTTGTATCTGTGGGCATGCTGATTGACCCTAAAATGTTGGTGGAATACGCTGGCCCGGTAATTATCATAACTTTCATTACTATTTTTGGCAAAGCTTTAACCAGCGGTTTGGGAGCCCTTGCTTCCGGGCAGCCTTTAAAACAGGCCATTCAAACCGGGTTAAGTTTAGCCCAAATCGGAGAATTTTCCTTTATTATTGCTACCTTAGGTTTAACCCTAAAAGTAACCAGCGACTTTTTATATCCGATTGCCGTTGCCGTTTCGGCGATTACTACTTTTACCACTCCCTTCCTGATCCGTTTTTCCGAGCCCTTTTATAACTGGGTAGAAAGAAAATTACCCGAGAGTTGGAAAAAATTCCTGATTAATTACAGTTCCGATGCCCAAACCATTAGCAGTGTTAGTGACTGGCAAGTAGTTTTGCGCTCTTTCGCTCAGCCCATTATTACTAATTCGGTGGTGTTGATCAGTATTATTTTGCTTACCACTAATTTTCTGGTACCATTTATTACCAATGCTATTCCGGTAGAACCTTGGGGGCGCTTGGCGGCCGCTATTATCTCGCTATCGTTAATGGGGCCATTTATTTATGCTTTGGCCATAAAAAGAATCAGAAACCGGGCTTATTCCCGGTTGTGGCAAGATAAAAAATACTCCCGCGGACCGTTGGTAGCCCTCGAAATAGCCCGTATTGTTCTGGCTTTGCTGCTGGTTGGTTTTATGCTGGATCAGTTATACTCTATCCGGGTGGCCTTGCTTATGGCCTTTATTTTAATCGGGGTTATATTTCCTTTATTCCGGCAACGGTTACGCAAAACTTACGAACGCATTGAACAACGGTTTATCACTAATTTTAACGCCCGGGAAGCAGAAGAACCGGCTAAAAAGCTCTTGCCCTGGGATGCGCACTTAGCTCATTTTGTAGTTAGCCCCGAATCGACTTACGTGGGCAAAACGCTGATTGAACTCGGTATCCGGGAGAAATTTGGAGTAAGCATCGCTCAAATCGACCGAGGCCGGCTTACCATTCCGGTTCCGGCGGGTAAGGAAAGATTATTTCCGGGAGATAAAATAACGGTAATAGGAACCGATGAGCAGCTTAGCCATTTTAAAACTTTTATTGAAGTAAGTACCCCCCAAGAAGATACAGAAACAGCACAACCATCTGTTGGGCTCCGCCAGCTAATTGTAGATAAAAAGTTTCCTTATTTTGGAATGACCATCCGGGAGTCCGGAATCCGGGAAAGGACCCACGGATTAATTGTAGGAATTGAACGAAACGGCGAAAGAATTTTAAACCCGGATCCTTCAACGGTATTCCAGTTTGGGGATATTGTTTGGCTGGCCGGTGATCAGCGTTTAATTCGGGGAATAGAACAAGCCGCTTTCCTAACAACGGAATCTTTAAACCCCACCAGATAGAAAGTAGAAGCGTGCTAAAAGAAAAATAACAAGAGAGCCCAGCAGTTTCAAAAAACAGGATTGTCGGAAATAGTAGTTTGGAACAGTTTTTCTACTTACTTCCGTCATCCTGAAAGGACCTAACCAATTTAGAGGGACTGCCGCAAGGTGGTCTGGAAAGTTATAGCAGGTAATCCCCCTTACTACCAACAAGCCGTTCTTCTTTTCTGCCGGTTAGTTCCTTTCAGGAAGACAAAAGTGAAAGAAGTAGCCATCATCAAACTATTGTTCCAGCAGGTTTCCGATATTTCTGCATTCAATACCTATCGGATTGGCTTCTTTTAATATACTCTTAGGGTATTTAGTAACTACTACCTGGTATTAATTCTATTCTTTAACCTTTGTACTAAAACCTATAATGCTTTATATTTTGCTTTAGGTTTTAGTTTGGTTATCTTTTATTAAGAACGCCAGGTAATAAGGAATAAATTTACTTTTTTCACTCACTTAGGCATTTAACCCTGTTTTCGGATTTCCAGCTTACTATACTCTGGTGCTGATTAGGTAAGAGCTATTCCGGAGATCACTGCTTAATAAACTTTCTCACTATTACTTCTTTCTTTGATTCTCCTACCAACAAATAAATACCTGGCTCTAAACTTTTTACATTAAGTTTTCCGGAAGAATCTTTGAAGGTAAGTAACTGTTGGCCTTTTGTATTAATAATTTTTATAGTATCAAAACGGGAATTTCCTTTTTCAATATAAAGATAATCTGAGGTAGGATTCGGGTATAATTTCAAAGCTGAACTTTTAATCGGATCTTCTAAGCCGGTAATTATACCTTTATTATAAAGCCAAAGCTGCCGCCCCGAGTGATTGGACTCTGCCAGGAAAAACAAGTCCTGCTCGCTAAAAGTAAGATTAGAAGGAGTAGAACCGGCTGAACCGCTATTTAAATCAAACACTTGCCTGGTAGAAGAAGAAGTGCCTTCGGTTTGCCATATTTCCGTTCCGTTTGCCGGAGAATAAGCCCGGAAATACAGACGCTCAGCATTATTTACTAAATTCTTCGGAAACGATCCAGTTGCGCCTTCGTTAATATCCTGGATAAGTATTGTGCCCGTACCTGTTCCATCCGTTTTCCAAAGTTCCGTTCCATGGGAACCATCATTTGCCGAAAAGTAGAGTGCGCCTTGAAAGAGAGTATAGTCCGTAGAACTTAAAACTGAACTGGCAGTTCCCGGATTAATATCCGCAATTAAAATTGTCCCTTCTGCTGACCCATCAGATTTCCAATATTCTCTTCCGTATTCTGTCGTGTACGCGGTGAATACTACTTGCCCTTGAAAGCTGACTAAATTAGCGGGGTTAGAAGAATATCCTTTCCCTATGTTCTTTACTTGCTTAGTTCCGGTCTGGGTACCATCTGAATACCACAATTCCGTTTCTTTCTGGTTTTCTGCTTTACCGACAAAGTAAACTTTGTCTTCTACGGCCGTTAAATAATTTATAGAAATTAAATCTTTCAGTTTATATGTTCCGTTTGGAGTGCCATCGCTGCGCCATAAGTCTTCTCCGCCTCCTTCAATTGTAAAATACACCAACTTACCGGCAGCTACTATCTCTTTCATGGAAGTATAATTAACTTCTTTAAAAGTTTTAATTAGCTCGGTTTGGGTTCCATCACTGCCATATAAAACATAATAATCGTTTACGCGGGCACTAAAATAAATTTTATCCGGAGTAGCAAGAAGTTGGTTGATGTAGGAGAATTTAGAGATTTCATTTAAACTACTGATTTTGCTAGTGCTTTCTGCGGTACCATCGCTGCGCCAGAGTTGGGAACCATGTTCTTCGGTATTTGCTACAAAGTACAGGAGATTATTAAATACAATTAATTGCCGGGGTTCGGCTGATTGACTTCCTGCCCAAATATCTTTTACTAAATGCTTTTCGGCGGTGACTTTATTGTACACCCATAACTCCAATCCATGAACTCCATCATCGGCGGTAAAGAATAATTTATCGTTTAAGAGTACAGTAAAGGCATTATCTAACCCGTACTTAGATGCGTTAATATTAGCTAGTAAATGAGCATTAGAAAAATCAAGCTCAGATTGCCAAAGTTCAAATCCTTCGTCTTCGGAGAAAGCAGGAAAGTAAATCTTTTGGTTAAAATTTACTATTTCTCTCCGTACATCTTTTAAATTGGTAAGAGGTAACGTATTGGCCGGAGTTAAATCCGTAGCCCAGGTTTGCACCGGGAAAGAAGGGGTAAAAAAAACAAAGCGGTTGGCTGTAACCTGTTTTATTTGAAAAAGACTATAATCAGTATAAATAAAAGGTCTTTCTAAGTTAGTGGCAATTTCTTTTATTTCTTCTACCTGGTAAGTATCTAATTTTAACTTCAGCAATGCTGTTTCACCGCCCCTACTCTTACCCATAAAAGTTAAATTTTTACCGTCGGTGCTTAAATTAGAAATCCCGTAGTACTTATCGCCTGACTGGTCAAATATTTTTTTTGTTCCTGCTTCAGTTCCGTCCGATTCCCAAATAAACAAACGAAAATAATCAACATCATAAAAAGAAAAATAGAGCTTATCATTGACCTTTAATACATCGGCAAAATTAAGGAGATCAGTTGCATCGTGTACAGCTTTAATGGGTACTGTATTCTCTATTGAACCATCCGTTTTAATAATGCCCACCGAGGTTGGATAAGAGAATAAGACCGGGCTTCTAACCACAAAGTATAATTCATTTTTAAACTCAATATACTGAGTTGGAGCTGCCGACCCGTTTGGATTAGCACCATTTCCGTCCAGTTCTTCCGTTATGGGAAAGGTACCAGTAGTGCTACCATTGCTGCGCCAAACCCGGCTATTATTACTTCCTTTGGGCTGAAAAGTGAAGAAAAATAAATTATTGGCTTCTCCTTCAAAAGTGGGAGTATTCCAAATAGGTAAATCTTTTTGGAGCATGATGGTGCCGGAGGCCGTTCCATCGCTGCGCCATACCTGAAGTAATTCGCCTTCTTGTACCAGAAAGAAAATGTAATTACCCGCTACGGTTAGTTTTAAAAAATTAAGATTACTTAGATTCGAAATTTGATTTGTTCCTTGCTCCGTTCCATCCGAGGACCATATTTGATTGCCATTTTCGCCGTTATTGGCAATAAAAAACAATTTATCTTTAAAAACTACGGCGCTTTGTTTAAAAGAATATTGGATGCTGCTGCCCTCTCCCGGAAAAATATCTTTTAAAAGCTTGGGTTTGGCACTGCTTTCATCGTTCATCCAAATCTCCCGGCCGGCATCTTCTGTGGTGGCTTCAAAGAAAATTAGATTTTTATACGAAATAAAACCACCAGGACTGGAACTCTTATCCTCTGTTTTAGAAGCAAAATCCGTTAATTGGGTTTGGGCATTTAAACAGGAAATAGAAAAGAAAAGAGTAAGAAGTAATAAAAGTAAATTTTTATGCATAGGAGAAAGTGTGCTATTAATAAACCGAAAATATTTTAGCACTTACTCCGCGGTAAGAGGTAATATAAGCAGAAGAGTATTTAATTACTAAATATAAACGGAACAAGGTATAAATCTATAAGAAAAATTATAATATAGCAAATTATATATTCCCGGTTTAAGAAAAGATATTCTTACCCACAGAGGGTAGAAAATTGGTAATGGTCAAGAGGAAATTATGAAATATTTTAAGCTATGTTTAGCAATATTCTGCTTAGGAGAATATTTGTTTGGGGCATTAATAGAGATAGAACCCAGGCAGGAAACACCAACAAAAAGGCGGTAATAGAATAAGGGCAGTACCGACCAGCTTACAAAATAAAAATTATTTACTTTTTTGATCAGGCTAATTATTAACCTTTTACAATTAGCCTGATCAAAACTTTTATGATAGCTCAGAGTGCAAGTAAAACGCGGAGAAACATCAAGCACTTAACTGCTTTACAAAATCTTCGTGGTTCCACTGAATTTCAATTTGATCTATTTTATTGGTACGGTTCAGGTGAAAAATAAAAATATGATCGCTGTTAAAAGTTTTCCCTTTGTTTGGAATACCCGCAAAATCTTTGGCCTGGGTGCCCGAAATGAGTACCTGGCATCGAACCAAATCACCTTCCGAAACAATAGCATCAATTGTATTATTAATATTAGGGAAGCAATCAATTAACAGGGTCCAAAGATTTTTCCCTAATTCGCCTATTTTTCCGCGGCCTGCCTCCCCTAAAGGACTAAAAAATACTTCTCCTTCCGGGTCGCAAAAACTCATCATTTGGGCCACGTCTTTATTTTGGTAAGAAAACATGAAATGCACACAGGCATTTTTCATTTCAATTTTTCGGGATTGTACGTTCAACAGTTCCATACTATTATTTTTTGGGTTTTTAGTAGATTATAATGTAAAGCTACATTCACTACCTGGCCCTATATTGTAAAAATGCGACAAGTGAAAAAGTACGCTTAACTATTCTGTTTTAGATGATGAATAAGCTCGGCATTACCATTTAAATACTCAGATGGCGACCGGTAAACTCGGTAAAATCTTTTATAAAGTGAGATTGGTCGTAATAGTCAGAATCAAAATACAAATCTTGCCAGTTAACTTCTCTTTTTCCAGCCATTGAGGCGCAAAGGTGCCCTAAGCGCCTTAATCGGGAATAAAATTTTGGACTTAATCCTACTTTCTGAAGAAATTTTCGTTCGAACTGGCGGCGGGAAATTGCGTACTCCGCGCATAGTTCGTTAATATTAACCTGACCATACCTTTCTACAATCTGGTTGGCGGCTTTATCAATTACGTCTGGTATGGGGCAGTTTATTTCATAAAAATGTATAAGAAATTGCTCCAGGTATCTGGCTTTCGCGCTAGCATTTGCTGCTCCTTTAATTGCTTCAACAATATTTTCTATGAACGCAACGGGTAGTATTGCCTTTAAATCGGTTCGTTCTTCGGTATAGGCATACATCGAAATATTAAAAATAGAAGCCGCGCCCGTTGGTTTAAACACAATAGCGGCGGTTCCTATTTTCCCGGGAAAATGTAAGGCATAACTGCGAGTTAGCTGACCCACAATAAATTGGCGAGGTACTAATTGAAGGGATTGATTTTTAGAGGTTACAAAATAATCGTCGGCGTAGTTAAACACAATTGCGGAAAAAGCACTGGGCGGAGATTCCACTATTAGCTTTTCTATTACGGGTTCATCATTTTCCCACACGTAATAGCACTCCACGTAAGGAGATAGCACCGGACAAGGCGAAAATTTCTGATATAGCATATAAACCCAGCTAATTATTTCTAAAATAGCAGGTTAACAGTAGAAATCAAACGAGCATTTACTTTTTTACAATATTTAAATGGAAGGCAGACAACTCTTTAGATTGAAACCTGTTTACCAGGGGAATGCAGCTTTTGGCTAACCAGATAAAATAAAAAAAGGTGATCAGATAACCAATCACCTTCTTATACCAATTTATATACTTAATTATCCGTTATTTCCATTTTCTTCCTGGCCTTTTTTACGTCTGCCCCGGTATCCACCACGCTTTTTAACCTTTAAATCACCGGATTTTGCTCTTTCTAATATTTGCTCTAAGTTTTCTAGTTCAGATTTTTGAGTAGCCAGGTACTTATCCAGCGAAGTTGTTAGGGCATTTAGTAATTCTTTGTTTGCGGAAGCTTCCTCTAATGTTTTAAGAATTTCGGTAATGTTAGCAGTTGCCATTGTTTAGTAGTTTTGGTTAAAATATATCTGAGTTACAATATTACGGCTAAACTATTAATAACCAAAAATTATAACAAAGTACAATTACATCCACAAGTAAAAAAGTATATTTTTTGCACTAACCACCTACAAAATTTAGAGTTTGAATCTGTTTCAACAATGTTTAAAGCACAAAATAGTAAATAAATTATTCTTAACCGTTCGGGTTTTATACCCGCATCCATTTTAATACAAAACTAAGTAGTACTTATCATTTATAAATTACGGTAAAGTTGCCCTTTTTAAAATTTTGAAATAAAAGCTAATAGATAATTCATTGTTTTTAAAACTAAATAAAAGAGTAGATGAAGATATTTACATGAACCAAATAAAATAAAACTTAACTCCGGGGCGTTACATTATTTATTAAAGAATAGTTATTCAATTTTTATGCGTGAATGGTAAAGAGGCAGCCCAACAAACAGTACTTAACTAATATATTAATAGCAAGAACGGGCATTTAGTATAAATAATAAAAGGAATGAAACTTTTATTACTACCATTAACCTTAACGCAATAAATAGTAATTACTAAACAAAGAACATGCAATTTATTTTTCACCCTTTGTTTCATTTAGCCCTAGGGGTTACGGGTATTGTAAGTACGGGAGTATTAGTAAAGGATATATTATCTATCCGAAAACAGTTGCTTATTGAAACAGGCAAAATCAAGAAAAAAAATTAATCCTTAAATATCACTAATCAAATATGAGCCTCAGGAAAGCAGTAACAAAACCGTCTCTAGATTAGTATTTAATTAACGTTATTTTATTTCTCGTTCTAATAAATTGATTAAATCAACTTTGCTTCTCTATTTAATTAATTTGTATTTAGTCTTGTAGCTGACGAGGTTTTACCCCATACAGGAATAATTATTCTCCTACTAACTCCATCTGTTTTTACTGCTTAAAGAAATCCAGAACTATCAAATAATTCTAATTTGATAGGAGCACTTCAAAGTAATTAATTCTAATAATCATTTTTATTAAAATACCTATTTTCAGAACATCAGAAACCTGACAGCTAATATAATTACTAGTACTAAATCAGGTTTTCTAAATGCTAAACTTCCTTACCTCTTTTTTATAAGAGCTTTATAATCTTATAAAAAAGGACTGCTATCTGCCGCAGTAGAATCTATACCAGTATTGTACTTTATTCTGTTATTTATGCTGATGAATATGTGAATGATTCTTTTTATATTGGGTCTTTTACATTTTTCTATGAAGCAAAACCAAACACGGACACTTAGGGCTAGGCTTTTACAGAAGAACCTGATTTTAATTTTTCTTAGCTTTTTAGGGGTTGGGTGCCGCGAGCAGTCCGGATTTCCGGCCGGAGAATGGATTGACTTGTCTTATGATCTATCTAACCAAACAATTACCTGGCCTACCTCCGATGCTTTCCAATTAGATACTGTTTCGGCGGGCATTACAGAACAAGGTTATTATTATTCGGCTTATAATTTTTGCGCTTCCGAACACGGGGGAACGCATATTGATGCGCCTATTCATTTTGCCCAAGGACGGAAAACGGTTGACCAGCTTTCTTTAACACAACTTACCGGACCAGCCGTAAAAATAGATGTTAGCCGCCAAACCGCCCAAAGCCGGGATTACCAGGTGCAAATAGCCGATATCCTGAACTGGGAAAAAGAAAATGGCCGGATTCCGGATGGTAGTATGGTATTGTTACAAACCGGGTTCGGACAATATTGGCCTGATGCATTAAAATACCTGGGAACCGATAAACGGGGACCAGAAGGAGTGCAAAATTTACATTTCCCTGGTTTAGCGCCGGAAGCCGCCACCTGGTTAGTGCAGAACCGAAAAATTAAAGCCGTAGGAATTGATACTGCCAGTATTGATTACGGACAATCGCAACTTTATGGCAGCCACGTAACGCTAATGCAACAAGATATTCCGGCCTTCGAAAACGTAGCTAATTTAGAGAAAGTACCCGTTACAGGTGCGCAAATTATTGCCTTACCCATAAAGATTAAAGGTGGTAGTGGCGGCCCTTTGCGCATTATTGCCTTTATACCGAAAACCACCCGTTAAGTAAAAATTATACTTTTATTTCTGGTAAGGCAACAAAATACCAGAATCTTCTGCAAAAGTATTTAGTGCGGGCAATAAAGTAAGTGAAGTTACTTATTTTATTGTTTGTCCGAGAAATGGCACTACTTGGGTGGGATTGCTTTTAAATCGCAATTTTCGCGACGCATATTGTATGCCAGGTTTACAATTTTCCAACCCTGGGGCGAGCGGTACAATTGAAACACATCTACGCCACAATGGCTAAATTTACCCGCGTTAAAGAAAGCGTACTCGCACCAGTACGATGCCAAATCGCCGTCGACTTGTACTTGTCCGTTCCAGGATCGCTCGTCGAGCGTTTGAGCAGGCCGCGAGGCGAGCATACTTAAAAATTGTTTGCCGGTAGTTTCGCGGGTTACAATACCTCCTCCCGGGTTTTGCCCAATAATAATTATCCGCAGGTTAGGAGCCATAACCGATCGGGCGCGGGTAGTATCGCTGGCCCGCATACTATCAAACAAAGTCTGAACAGCATTTTCTACGGCTTTTTTATCGGCCGCTACATTTGGAGTTGATTTTGTTTGTGCTAGCAAAGGAGCCCCTAACAACGAGCATAGTAAAACAACAAGGTATCTCATGGGTAAAAGTCTGGCTTTAATGAAGTAAGATTTAGTAAGGCGCACCTCCGAATAGCTGATTAAAGATAAAGAAACTCTTCCAATTACCCCGACTTTACCGCGATAACATTCAGCGAAACTGCCTGGATAATACTTCTATTAAATTAGCTTAGAGTTTCATATGGGCTATTTAGTAAATACTCAAATCTTAGTAGCCGAACAATGCACATTTTAACATTTGCAACTGCTTAGTTAGCAAGAGTTAAAAACAAATTATGGGATTTTTGCCGGTTACATTTTTCTGTTTTTTTATTAAATAATTTTAGGTAACTCCGGCAACTTATTTCGCGCAAAAACGAAAAATAAGAAGAGCCATCTGCCCCGAAGGTTTGCCTCCAATACATTAGAATTCTGCTTCTCTAAAGATATACATAACATGAAAAACAAGGAGCTTTTTAACGATACCGTAAAGATTCTGGTGAACGCTTACCTGAACAACTCGTTGGTGCAAGGCAATTGCCATGCCTGCGCAGTGGGCAATATTATTGCGGCTAAAATGAATATTAAGTACGACCGGGATTTAAAGTGGATGGGTTGTCAGGTAGCCTGGCCGCAGGTTTTTGTAACGGTAAGCTTTGAAATTGCCCAAGTAAGACGCCCATGGAACCTCACCGGGCCAGCAAAAGAACAGATTAATGCTACCGGTTACTCCTGGCAGGAACTCGCCCAGATAGAATATGCTTTTGAACGGGCACCCTGGGCCAAGACGCAGGAGGAACGCATGTTTAACGGTTTAATGGCCGTAGTAGAAGCCTTAAGTCAAATCCACGAAATGGACGAAAATACTAAATCAGCGACTAAGGGATTGTTTCTGAAAGACTAAGTAGTTGCCAATCACCCGCATCAACCTTTAAACAAACTTTGTAACTGGCTCCAGAATACGTGAAGGCTCATTCCGGCCATAACCAACACCACTAATACTCCAAATATAGTAAGCCAAACCGGATGCCGGTAAGTACCTACAATATTTCGTCGGTAGGCGGCAATCAGAATGGTACTTAAGGTAACAGGCAAAATAAACCCATTGAGTGCCCCCGCTACAATCAGCAATGTTATGGGTTTACCAATGGTGATAAAAATTAAGGTAGATACTACAATAAAAGCAATAATTATTTTGCTTTCGTGCCGGGGAATGGATGCGTGAAACGATTTAATAAAAGAAACTGAGGTATACGCCGAACCAATAACCGAGGTAATAGCAGCCGCAAACATTACCACACCAAATAATTTATAACCAAAATTTCCTGCGGCTTGGGCAAAAACCGAGGCAGGCGGATTAGCCGCCTCAATGGGTAAACCTTGGGTTACCACTCCCAAAGAAGCCAAAAACAATAAAATTCGGATAACAGAAGCGACGGCTATTCCCGAGATAGCACTGGTTTTAATTTGAGGTAATGCACTCGTTCCTTTTAAACCGGCATCTAATAAGCGATGTCCGCCCGCAAAAGTAATATAACCGCCCACCGTGCCGCCTACTAAGGTAATAATAGCCATTAAATCTAATTTATCCGGAGCAAAGGTTTTCTCCAGCGCTACTTCTACGGGTGGGTGAGCCGTAAATACCACGTATAAAATTAGTAATATCATTAACAGTCCCAGCAATTGGGCAAAAAGATCCATGGCTTTGCCTACTTCTTTTACCAGAAAAATACCAATTGCCAATCCTGCCGAAACTATTGCGCCTAACTCCGGCGAAAAACCCAATAATACCTGCAAGCCCAACCCAGCTCCGGCTACATTCCCGATGTTAAAGGCCAGTCCACCCAGCACAATTAAAACAGAAATAAAAGTACCTAAACCCGGTAATACCAAATTGGCAATATCCTGTGCCCGCTTTTCTGAAACCGCAATAACGCGCCAGATATTTAGTTGCACTCCCATATCAATCAGGATAGAAATGAGAATAACAAACCCAAAGCTAGCGCCTAATGCTTGTGTAAAAACGGTTGTTTGCGTTAAAAATCCTGGTCCAACCGCCGAAGTGGCCATCAAGAAAGCTGCTCCCAGGAGCACCCTCCATTTACTTTCTGGCTTCATACAATTCTGTTGTAGGTGGCGGCCCGAATTTGAATTTTTTCCTGTTGCAGCGTTTCGTTAATCTTTTTAGCAAACGCTGCCGCGTGCGCACCATCGCCGTGAATACAAATAGTATCGGCCTTAATCGGAATATCACTCCCGTTTTGTGCGCGAACAGTATTGCTTTTTACCATTTGTATTACCTGGTTTAGAGCTACCTGCTCTTCGGTAATAAGGGCGTTGGGTTGCCGGCGGGGCGTTAAAGTTCCGTTAGGCTGATAGGTACGATCACTAAATACTTCATTAGCCGTTAGTAATCCAAACTGTTCTCCGGCTTGAATCAAGGCACTACCAGCCAATCCGTATAAGAAAGCTTCCGGATTTACTTTATGAACTGCTTCGGCTATAGCTTGCGCTAAAGGCAGATTTACCGCGGCCATGTTGTATAAGGCACCGTGGGGTTTTACGTGGTGTAAAGTACCACCCGCCGCTTTTACAAACCCAGCTAAAGCGCCCACCTGGTACACTACCATATCATACGCTTCCTCAGGTGAAACTATTATTTCTCGCCGGCCAAAACCTACTAAATCAGGCAAACCTGGATGGGCCCCAATGGCTACTCCGTGTTGCAAAGCTAGATTTACCGTTTGCTTCATTACGGCCGGATCACCCGCATGAAAACCGCAGGCAATATTTACCGAACTTACATAGGGTAAAATGGCTTCATCGTTGCCGAGTTGGTACACTCCAAAGCTTTCTCCTACATCACAATTTAAATCAATGGTTAAGGTGGGGTTGCGCATTTAGAATCGATCAGAAATTTTTATTGTAATTTATAAATGGCTGAAACTTCGTAGACAAATCTAAAAGTTAGGTTTAAATTTTCTTCTGTTTTGCTTTTGAAAGATTGCATCTTTCAAGGGGAGGGTTCTAACTTGTTTGATAAGTCCCTGTTAGCTCCTGGCCGCGGGGCCCCGTTTGGGCAGTCGGGCGGTTTAGCGAACCTTGGCTCACTCCGTTGCGCCATGCCTCCTGCGTCGGCACCGGAACGCTAAAAGGCCCTCCTTGCCCAAACTGATGTAGTTTATTCTTAGCTACGGCTTTCCTTAGCTTTCACGGCTTAACTTAATTAAAAATCATGAGAGATAACTAAGTTGATTTTAAGGTTAATAGTATCTGATGATGAATAAAAGTAAAGCTATTTTTTAGCTCCTTCGTTGGTAAACTTACTAATTCACCCTCAAACTTTAAAAGTAGTCTTATAGGAAAGGGATAAGTAAGTAGACAAATTAAAATATACAGGATAAGTTGGGGTAAAAGCTCCCCTCCTAAGTTTAGGAGGGGCAGGGGTGGTTGTTTTTTATTAAAGCAGCGAGGGAAAATGAATATTTATTTTTGTCTAAGTACTTATAAGATTTATTTAAAATTACTTTCTCTAAATAAAAGTCAGTTGAGAAAATTAACTCGTACCATTTAGAAAGAAAGTAGCTTGGCAAAAAGTGAAATAGTTTTTTTTTAGCGAAGCTAAAAAAGGATATGTAGGACAAGGATGAGAAAAATGGAAGAATTGAAAAATGGCTAAGAAAAGGTAAAATCGAAATTATTTTTTGATTTTAATACCAAGTTGTTCCGGGATAGATTTTCAAAGTTTTAGAATAAGGTCAATTGAAAACAAATAAATCAGTAGCTAAGAATAAACAACGTCAGTTTGGGCAAGGAGGACTTTTTAGCGTTCCGGTGCCGAGGAACGAGGTATGGCGGCGCAACGGAGAGAGCCAAGGTTCGCTAAACCGCCCGACTGCCCGAACGGGGCCCCGCGGCCTAGAACCAACATAGACCGTTTAATCGCATTAGCACCGCTACTTGAAAATGGCAATCTTTCAAAAGTAGAACCGTAAATAAAAAATAATTTAGTATAAATAATTCGAAAGCAAACTTAATTTAAAACCGTAAAACACTTTCTCCATTACTCGTAATATCAAGAATTTAACCTGGCTGCATGGAAAACCCAGTTACCCCCGTAGAATTGCCGGAAATAAGTTTTTACCCGCTGGGCGACGCAGCTATTGTCCTGGAATTCGGCGACCACATTAACCGGCTTCTCCACGGGTATATTCAAGCGTTTACCATGTACCTGGATCAGCATCCTTTTCCAGGATTGGTGGAATACGTACCAGCCTTTACTACTTTAACCGTATACTACGACCCGTGGGTAGTTAGTCAGCAAGGACTTCGGAATCCTTATCAAACGGTAGCAGCCTATTTAGCCGAAATGCGCTCGCATGTAAAAGCCCATCCTGAAACACCAGCCGCCAAAACAATCGAAATTCCGGTATGTTACGGGGGCAAATACGGTCCGGATATGGATTATGTGGCCCAATTACACGGTTTAAAGCCTAAAGAAGTAATTAAATTGCATACGCAAACCACTTACTTGGTGTACATGATTGGATTTGCTCCCGGCTTTCCGTATCTCGGAGGCATGACTCCCGAAATTGCCGCCCCGCGTAAAGATAAACCACGCGCGAAAGTGCCGGCCGGCTCAGTAGGCATTGCGGATAGACAAACCGGCGTATACCCCATCCAGAGCCCGGGTGGTTGGCAACTTATTGGCCGTACACCGCTTTTACTCTTTAACCCGCACCGCGATCCGCCCAGTTTGTTGCAGGCCGGCGATATGATCCGGTTTGTGGCTATCACCGAAAAACAATTCGAGAAAAAAAAGGCATTGGCTAATGGGCATTAAAATAATAAGTTCGGGTTTGCTCACTACCATTCAGGATGCGGGGCGGTTCGGATACCAAAAAGAAGGAATTATTGTTAGTGGCCCCATGGATGCCTTTGCTCTACGGGTAGCCAATTTGCTCGTCGGCAACGAAGAAGGAGCAGCGGGCATCGAAATTACCTTTCTGGGCCCTAAAATCTTGTTCGAAGCCGATCACCTTATTGCCCTTACCGGTGGCGAACTCTCACCAACAATTAACGGAGAAAAAATAAAAATGGACCGACCCATTTTTGTACCGCAAGGTAGCTTGCTGCAATTTGGTGCGCCGGGTTTAGGCGGCCGGGCCTACGTGGCCATTTCCGGAAGCTTTACTTTGCCGCAAGTGCTGGGAAGTTACGCTACTTTTTTAAGGGCCGAAGTAGGCGGCTTTAAGGGTCGGGCCTTGCAGGCGGGAGATCAATTGCTTTGTCCGGGACCAACTGCTATTGGAGAAAAGCTCTTACAAAATTTAGTAAAAGATAAATCAAATTGGGTGCAGGCTGCCTGGATGCCCACCCTCCGACTCTTCCCGCATCTGGAACCCCAGCCCACTCTACGGGTAATAAAAGGACCGGAATATAAGTTATTTACCCCAGCTAGTCAGCAAGCTTTTTGGGAGCAGGAATTTACCGTTACCACCGACTCCGACCGTATGGGTTATCGTCTGCAAGGTGTGCCTTTGATGTTAAATGAACCGAAAGAAATGATCTCCAGTGCGGTTACTTTCGGCACCATCCAGGTACCTCCGGAAGGCCATCCCATTGCCTTACTCGCTGACCACCAAACTACGGGGGGATATCCGCGTATCGGTCAGGTGATTACCGCAGATTTCTCGAAACTGGCCCAGGTTCCGTTGGGGCAGAAAATCCGGTTTCAGGAAATTTCGCTGGAAGAGGCGCAATACCTTTACATTCAACAGGAACTGCGGATACAGGAAATTAAACAGGCTATTGGGTATAAAGTAAGGTTTTAGGCTGTTTTTAATAACTTTTTACTTTACGTTTTTACTGTTGAAGGATTGCATCCTTTAAGGGAGCGGTGCTAATGCGGTTTAACCGTTCGTGTTTGCCTTCAGTCCCAAACGGGTAATTGATGCTAGTAGCTAACTAAGCTCCCGCCTCCCCGCGCAAGTGTTAAGCGAAGCGTCACTTGTGCGTAAGTACCCCAGTCAGTCTCCCGACTGACGGAAAATGGTTTGGTTTCCGCCAGTTGGGAGACCAATGTCATTCAGTTAAGGAATTCCGCTTATATCTTCATCCAATTCATAAGCCATTAATCACTAAAAAAGGAAGGCACGGAAGTAACTTCCACGCTATAGATTATATTTAAATAGCTTAACTTAATGACATTGGTTGGGAGACTGGCATTTGTCTGTAAGTCACAAGTCTCGCTCCGCTAAGACTTGCGCCCGCAAGGGCTACCATTATTCAAACTCCTGAACTGTAAATATAAACTTTCAAAATTTTAAAGTTAAGGCAAGTAAAAGCAAGATAAACCGTAACTAAGAATAAACTACGTCAGTTTGGGCGAGGAGAGCCTTTTAGCATTCCGGTGCTGAGGAACGAGGCATAGCGAAACGGAGTGAGCCAAGATTCGCTAAACCGCCCAACTGCCCAAACGGGGCCCTACGGCCTTAAGGTAACATAGACCGTTCAATCGCATTAACACCTACGCCTTGAAAGATGCACTCTTTCAACAGTAAAACAGGAGAAGACTCAAAAAATCATTAAAAATAAAGTTTTATTCATGGTCTTTGTATTTTTAAATCAACATGAAGAATAGAATTGCCATAAGCATAACCACCCTGCTGTTCCTAACAATAGTAGCCTGCAGTAAAAAAATGATTAGTACTCAAAATATACTAGTAGAAAATGGAGTGAGTAAAGCCTTGGCCGATTACCGGCAATCCGTTATCAGTCAGCTGGGGTATAGCTTGCATTTTACTATTTCAAACGGGAAAAGCGCCCCCATTCAAGGTCAGGAAACCATTCGCTTTCACCTCAAGAACAATAAAACTCTACTGCAAATTGATTTTAAAGAAAAAGCTGATCATCTACAGACGATAAAGGTAAATGGTCAAGATGTTTCTATTCACCACACAAACGAACACCTGGTTATTCCCTCCGAAAATTTAAAAATAGGTTGGAATACCGTAGATATAACTTTTATTGCCGGTGATTTGTCGTTGAACCGGAATGAAGAATACTTGTACACTTTGCTGGTGCCTGATCGGGCCCGCACCGTTTTCCCGGTTTTCGACCAGCCCAACCTCAAAGCCAGCTTTACCTTAACCTTAACGGTACCTAATGATTGGCAGCCTCTGGCGAATGCGCCGCTACGGGATTCTACTTCTACAGGAAATGCTAAAACCTACCGTTTTGCCCCTTCCGATACCATTAGTACGTACTTGTTTTCGTTTGTGGCCGGTAAGTTTAAGCGGGTAAGTCGGGAGGTAAACGGGCGCACCATGCATTTGCTGCACCGCGAAACCGATTTGGATAAGCTCCAATTAAGCCTCGGCCCTATTTTCCGGATTCACGGCGATGCCCTGCAATTTATGCAGGAATATACGCAAATTCCCTACCCATTTCAGAAGTTTGATTTTGTAGCTATTCCGGATTTTCAGTACGGCGGAATGGAGCACGTGGGCGCTATCGACTACAAAGCTTCTTCCTTGTTTCTGGATGATGGAGCTACGCAGGACCAGAAAATTTCCCGGTCTAGCCTTATTTCGCACGAAACCGCGCACATGTGGTTCGGTGATTTAGTAACCATGCAGTGGTTTAACGATGTGTGGATGAAAGAAGTGTTCGCCAATTTTATGGCCGATAAAATAACGCAGGTAGCAGAAGCAAATACCAATTATGATTTAAAGTTCTTGGTAGATCATTTTCCGGCGGCTTACGCCGTGGACCGTACGGCTGGTGCCAACCCCATCCGCCAGCAATTAAATAACCTGCAGGATGCCGGTACAATGTACGGCAACATTATTTACCACAAAGCTCCCGTAATGATGCGGCAACTGGAACGACTTATGGGTCCGGAGGCTTTCCGGAATGGCTTACGGGAATATTTAAAAAAATACGCCTTTAATAATGCTACCTGGCCCGACTTAATCCAAATTCTGGATGCCCATACGCCCGCCGACCTGAAAGCCTGGAACCAGGTTTGGGTAAATGAACCCGGTCGCCCGGTATTTAATTATGATTTAAAAACCGAAGGCGGTAAAATAACCGCGCTTACGATTTCCCAAAAAGCCGAAGATAATTCCGACCGGATCTGGCCTCAGATTTTTGAACTCACCTTAATTTACCCCGACCGGCAACAGGAAATTACCGTGCCCATGAACGCCCCCGAATTTACCGTACCCGAAGCAATTGGTGCGGCGGTACCTGGTTTTATTCTGTTCAACAGTTCGGGCCAGGGTTATGGCGTATTTCCTACGGATGCCGAAGTTGCCAAAGGTTTAGTTCATCTGAAAGACCCGGTAGCACGGGCTTCGGGGTACATTAGTTTGTACGAAAACATGCTCAATGGCCGTAGCGTAAACCCTAAAGATTTACTAAATTTTTACCGAGCTGCCCTTACCCAGGAATCTGAAGAACTCAATTTAAAACTAATTACCGGTAACTTGAGCAATATTTTCTGGCGATTAGTAAAACCAACCAACCGGCCTACCTTAGCCGCTGAACTGGAAAAAGAATTGTGGCAAGCCATGGAAAAAGCCTCGGCGCAGAACAACAAAAAATTATTATTTAAAACGTACCAGAGCATTGCGTTAACCGCCGAGGCGCAAAAGCAATTATACCAAATCTGGGAAAAGGAGCAGCCACCTACCGGGGTAAAACTTACCGAAGACGATTATACTTCCCTGGCCCAGGCGTTGGCTCTCCGGGATTACTCCAACAGTAAGCAAATTTTAACGCAGCAACTCACCCGCATCCAAAACCCCGACCGCCAGCAACGCCTCCAGTTCCTGATGTTGGCTTTATCCCCCGATGTCAGCGAGCGCGATGATTTTTTCTCTTCGCTGCAGCAAGAACAAAACCGCCAAAAAGAAGCTTGGGTAGTAAGCGCTCTTAGTTACCTGCATCACCCTTTACGTCAGCAAACTTCCGAAAAATACCTGCCCATGAGCCTGAACTTGCTGGAAGAAATTCAAAAAACCGGCGATATTTTTTTCCCATACTCCTGGTTACAAGCTACCCTGGGTAATTACCAAACGTCTACTGCCGCCACTACCATCCGGACTTTCCTACAGCAGCACCCCAATTACAACCCCAAACTTAAAGCTAAAATTTTACAAGCGGCAGATGATCTTTTCCGGGCGGAGCGATTAGTAAAATGAAAAAGCTCCCCTTTTGTTTTAGGAGGGATAAGTAGTTCTTTTGAAAGATTGCATCTTTCAAGGTTACTGTGCTAATGCGATTTAACCGTACGTGTTTGCCTCAAGGCCGGTGGGCCCCGTTCGGGCAGTCGGGCGGCTGAGCGAACCTTGGCTCACTCTGTTGCGCCATGCCCCGTTCCTCGGCACCGGAACGCTAAAAGGCCCTCCTTGCCCGAACTGATGTAATTTATTCTTAGCTACGGTCTTTCTGAATATCTGCTTCTTGTTGATTATAAGTATGTATTAGGCGAACAAGGCTGATTAAGTTAGACCTAAAGTTTAGAATACTTCTTCTGCTTTAACCCAAACGCGAATCTACAATCTTAAACCTCCCTGATAGTTAGTAGCTTTCAACTACATATTTATAAAAAGTCAAGAAATAAAAATGGCGGAAGATGGTATTATGACGTACGAAGTAATGGTTGGGAACTTAGATTCAGATCAATGTCGTTAATTAAGGGTATCAGAAGGAAAAAAGTCCCCCTTGAAAGGGGATTGGGGATGATTTAAAGTATCTGATCAAAGTTTGCATCAGTGTACTATCATTTATTAACTTAATGACACTGGGATACAGATTTGTGGTAAAACTACAAAAGCCAGCTGGAATTTACTTTTGAGCATGACGAAATCCTAAGCTGGGAAATTCAGGTATTAAAAGGGCCGGTTCCAAGTTGGAGGCCTGTTTTCAATTACCTTGCTTCTGCTTCTTTCATCCCGGGTAGCTTTTAAGCCAAAGCACGGCTTAGGTCAGGCTTATTTCCGGTCCGAAACCAGGATACATTGTTTACAAAAATTGGGTTCCCGCCATCCTCTTAAAAAATCTATCCGCGGCAATAATTTTTCATCGGTGTAGGGCATAATTAATTTATTATCCTGCCTGCCCAATAAGGGAGAAATATGGCCGGTACCATCCAAATCATAACCCGGAAAAGTATCGTAACACACAAGGGCTCCTCGGTGTTCGTTAATTCGGGATAACAAATAACTTAATGAAAATGCTTTTCGGATAGGAATGCCTAATAATCTGGCCTTTTCGTAACATTCTAATTCAAATCCTTTTAGCTCCAGATCCGGGAGGGTGTAGAACGATACGTTTAATCCGTATTCCCGGAGTACTATTGCCAGGGCAATGAGGTAGGTACCCTTTCGGTGACAGGCCTGCGGCAGACGTCCCGCATTTACCCGTATTCCAAAATAACGGAGTACTCCCCAGACCGCCATCGGGCCGCAAACACTATCGTAGCGCAAAATAGACTTAGGCGCACTCCAATAATAGGGGAAATTCTCGATCATCATGCAAGAAGACAGATTTCTAATTTACCAGCAACTACGCACCTATTCAGGTGTCGGTTGCTTTTATAAAATGGAAAATCCTGAATTTAACCCATTAATGCTACGTAAGGTGACTCAGGTATTCAGCTATTAGTGCTTAGACTTGTGCGCATTTAAGCAATTATTTAGCAATGGTATATTACCACCATCTCCACCTCCGGTTTAGTAAATTAATTTTATTTAATTACTTATTTTTAGAAAGTATTAACCTTGCTTAGATAGGGAAGATATTTTATTTTCTGCTTTTCTTTTAAAAGATAATTAAAAAGACAAAATAAATTATAATTGATGAGTTAGGAATAAGCTCCCCTCCTAAGTTTAGGAGAAATAGAGATAGTTGTTTTTTCACTGAAGCTGCACGTGAAAATGACTATTTTTTTGTTCAGGTACTTAGAATTGTGCCCGAGAAGAAATTTTCACCTGTTCCATCTAGCCCGGCAAAATATGTAGTGGTTCGCTATTAGGTGCTTATTGTTAGTTTAGTAAATTTCTAATGAGCCACAACTTCCTATAAATAATAATCTCAACTAATTTCGTTGAAGTACTTATCAAATACCTATACTAAACTTACCAGTAAGGTTTTCTAATCCTTAATCAACTGCTCCCCGTAAAACTACCCCATTATAACCCGTGAAAACAACAGCATGAAATACAGAAAACTAGGAAAAACCGGCATTGAAGTATCTGAAATTAGTTTAGGCACCTGGCAGGTGGGCGGCAAATGGGGTGAACCTTTCAGCCACGAAAACGCCGACCAGATTTTAAATGCCGCTCTAGATGCCGGCGTAAATTTTATTGATACCGCTGATGTGTACGGCGATGGGGAAAGCGAAAAGGCCGTAGGCCGGGTGGTAAAATCCCGCTCCGAATGGGTACACGTGGCTACCAAATGCGGCCGTCGCCTGAACCCGCACGTGAACGAAGCCTATACGCCTGATGCTTTACGAAAATTCGTGGAAGATAGCCTGCGCAACACGGGTCTCGAAACCCTGGACTTAATACAACTGCACTGCCCACCCACCGAGGTGTATTACCGGCCCGAAATATTTGAACTGTTCGACCGGCTGAAAGAAGAAGGCAAAATCCAGAATATGGGCGTGAGCGTAGAAAAAGTAGAAGAAGCCCTGAAAGCCATTGAATTCCCGAATGTAACCACCGTGCAGATTATTTTTAACATGTTCCGGCAACGGCCCGCCGAGTTGTTTTTCCGGGAAGCCCAGCGCCGCGACATTGGGGTAATTGTACGGGTGCCCCTGGCCAGCGGCCTGCTCACCGGTAAGTTCCGCCCCGAAACCAACTTTGCCCCCGACGATCACCGTAACTTTAACCGCAACGGCGAAGCTTTCGACAAAGGCGAAACCTTCTCGGGTTTGGATTATAACATTGGCCTGGAAGCCGTAGCAAAACTTAAAAAACTGTTCCCGAACCAGGAAAATTTAGCCCCCGTAGCCTTACGCTGGATATTGCAATTTGAGGCCGTCAGCTGCATTATACCAGGCGCCTCCAAACCCAGCCAGCTTACCTCTAACCTGCAAGCCCTGGAAGTACCCGACCTCACCCCGGAGCAACTGGAAGGCGTAAAAGCAATTTACGAGGCTAAGATTAAGCCGCTGGTGCATTATAGTTGGTAGGTGCAATTTGGCTAAATATAAAAAGATTAGCTTATCGAGCATACTCGTGTTAACCTCTGTTGTAGAAGAGCATTATTTAATAAATTTTCTAAATGCTGAAATGATTTGAAATATAAAAAATGCTAAAACAATCTTTTGCAAAGCGTCCCAAAGATAGGCCCAAAAGCCTAAAGTGATGTTTGCTTCCGAATCAAATATTCTATCTAGTGTTCTTGCTGGATTTATTAATTGTGGTAAGACGTAACTAAAATTAGCGAATTCTATTATTGTTTCAGCAACTTCAAAACAATTTCTTGCAGGTTTTAATAATAACTTATCAGATGCGGTAAGGATAATTAAAAAATAAAAAATTAAAGTTATTATTAGAACCTGTTTTATTGGTTTTACCCAATTCAGTCCAAAGTCATTTGTCTTTCCTAACCAAAGTATTATTCTATTTTGGTTAAGAAATTTAGCTTCGGTGCTAATTTGTTTTTCATAGCTTTTTAGTTCAGCAGCTTGAAACTCTAAAGCATGAATTTTATCACCTTGTTTTTCAAGAGCTTGTTTTAATTGCCGATAAATCTCCCTCTTCCTTTTGTTTTTATCAGAATTCTCCGGCATTGATGGTAAAAGACTTGTATCAACAAACCATGCAACACCTGAAGTAATTATTTCACTAACCTGTGAACTTATAATATCAACAGAATCAAACCTTTTCAGAGAAACATTAAAAAATTGAGCTTTACCCAGGTTAGAATTATAAACCTGAAACTCAGAATTTGTATTTGGTATACCTGCACTTGAAGATAGAATGAGATTGCCAAAATTAATAAAATACTTAAAAGTTAATTTATGGAATTGGCATAAATTGAATACAAAATTACCCTTATGGTTATCACCTTCAATTTTCGCCTCCTTAAATGAACAACTACTAAACTGTACTGTTCCTGTCAAGCTTTGAGATGCAGCATTCAATAAAGATTCAATTTCTTGATTTGCTCCGTTTAAAGTGAAACTGATACCAAAATTTACCGAACTTATATATATATTCTTAAATCTACCTAATAATCCATCCTTGTTATCTTCAAAATCAATCTGAACTGATTTTTTAAAATTATCTCTGCGTATAGTTAATGAGCCGGAAGATTTTACTCCTTTAATATAAACATCATCATTAAAGTTATTTTCATTAAAAACAATACCATCAGTACTTTCGCCGCCCCAAATATGAACATCTTTTTCAAATTCAGTATTTGTAAAAGTTATACCACTAACATTTATAGATTGGTATCTAACCTTAGAATGTACTTTTGATTTATGAATTCTTATTATTCCATTACCATTTAATCTTGTATTACCAACGTCTAATTTCTTTTCAAAAGTAGAACCCTCAATATAAATACCTCCTTTTTCTGTTATCAATTTAGAAATATTCAATTCATTAATTAATGATTCTTTAATATTAACACCTCTTTCAAAATGATTATTCTGTTTAAATTCAAGCTTCGATATTTCACATTTATTAATAATTAAACTTGTTGATTCGTTAGAAAATTCTTTATTAAAACCACTTGCTTTTGAACCATAAAAACCGAGCTTTTTATCAAACGTGGAATTATCAAAACTTACACCTATACCCAAATTACAATGCTTAAAACAAAAATTATCTTTAAAATTTACATTTGTTAATTTGGCAAATGTACATTTATAATCTTCTGAACTAATAACAATATCCCCTGACACTGTACTATCTTTAATTTCTACAATTTGACCAGGTTTATTGAATAATTTAATAAATTCTTCACTGGAATATTCAAAAGTCCTAGGTGGAGTGATTGAAGAGTATCTAATCTTTATATTTTTAAATTAAATTTATCCTTACTTAATAAATTTATATCTCTCAATTATAAAATATATGTAAGCTTTTAACTACCAGTTGTCCCATTTATAAACGTATTCACGAAGTCAATAATCTTATTTAAAATTCTATCCCCTACTTTTTTGCGTTGCAGGATGGTTGGTTTATCTCCTTGAATCAAATCCAAAACTTCGTCGCGTAAGGGGGCGCGTTCGGCGAAGAGGTAATCTTCTATTATTTTTTCGGTTTTGTCTTCCGCTAGGTTTTCTTCTTTAACAAGTTCTTGAAAGGCTTTTACTTGTTCGGTATTCCAGTACTTTTCAAATTCTTCTTCTATTTCTTCGCTGTCTTCTAGATTAGGTAAGTTTTCGGCGATAAATTTTTCAATTAGTTCGCGTTTGCTGCGTAAGCTGGCTTCGCCGGAGAGCAGATCTATAATTTCTTTCTTCTTCTTTTCCTGGTCTTTTGGCTTGGCATCTTTTAGTTTAGCCAGCAATTTTAAAATATAGGTTACGTTTATCTCGTCGCGGTGCAAAAGTTCGAGTTCAAAGTCTACGTCTTCGAGAATAGAAACTTTTTCTTTCTGGTGGTCGGATTTTACTTTGTCGTGGAGGTCGAGGTATTTGCTTTTGTAGTCTTCGAAATGCTGCTCGGCCATAGCCAAATCTTCCCACTTAAAATCGGCAAAAGTGGTGAGTACGTTTTTAATCCGCATCAGCTCCCGGAATGCTTTTATAAATTCCAGTTCGTCTTCTTCGGTTTGTAAATCATTAACGCTGTTTACTGTAGGCGCAATTTTTAGGAGTTGGATAAAGGCTTCGGTGAATTTCTTCGCGTAATCTTCGTAAGGCTCCATGATAATAATGTCCTTTGCGTCTTTGTTGCTAAAAAGAGCAATAGCATCATCGGTGGCCTTTTTGAGGTTGCGGAACACCACAATATTCCCTTGGGATTTTTGTTCGTTTAAAATCCGGTTGGTGCGGGAATAAGCTTGTATCAGGCCGTGGTATTTTAAATTTTTATCAACGTACAAGGTGCTTAGCGTAGGACTGTCGAAACCGGTCAGGAACATATTTACTACCAACAGAATATCAATTTTCCGCTCTTTTACTTTTTTAGAAATATCGTTGTAGTAGTTGTAAAACGATTCGCTGTCTTTGGTAGAGAATTTGGTATCGAATAATTTGTTGTAATGCCCGATAAACTCATCCAGCTTTTCGCGGCTGTGAGATTGCAAACCATACAAAACGCGGGGTTCTTCGGCTACCGATAGTTCTTCGGGTAAAAAGCCGTTGGCATCTTTATCGTCTTCATTGGTGGCGTAGCTGAAAATAGTAGCAATTTTTAAATGATGCTGCCCAGCTTCCTTTTTCTGGTGCAGAATGTCGTAGTATTTAATCAGGGTTTCGACGCTGCTCACGCAAAACATGGCGGTAAATTCGCGATTGTGGGTTTTGCGGGCGTGATTGGCTAGAATGTAATCGGCAATTTTATCTAAGCGCACCGGCGATTCCATTAATTCTTTGGTATCAATATCTTCTACCTCAATATCAATGTGGTTTGGGCTGTCGTCTTTTTGTTTGTAGCGGCCTACGTATTCTACCGAGAATTTTAAAACGTTTTCGTCTTTTATGGCATCGGTAATCACGTATTTGTGCAGGCAGTCGCCGAAAAGCTCGGTGGTGGTGCGTTTGCCTAATTCATTTTTAACGGCATTATCGGCAAAAATAGGCGTGCCGGTAAACCCAAATAATTGAATGTTCCGGAAGAAGGCTTTAATGCGGTTGTGGGTTTCGCCGAACTGCGAACGGTGGCACTCGTCGAAAATAAAGATAATTCGTTCGTCTTTCAGCTTTTCCATTTTTTCTAAATACTGCTTTTTGCTAATGGCCGTATTTAGTTTTTGAATGGTGGTAACAATGAGTTTGGTATCGTCGGAGAACTGTTTTACCAGGGCTTTGGTGTTATCGATGCCATCGATGCTGCCTTTACTGAAGGAGTTAAATTCTTTGGTGGTTTGGTAATCTAAATCTTTGCGGTCTACTACAAAAACAACTTTTTTTACTTGCGGCAGACTGGTTAAAATTTGGCTGGCCTTAAACGAGGTAAGGGTTTTACCCGAACCGGTGGTATGCCAGATGTAACCGTTTTTCTGGGTGTTTTTTACCCGGTCAATCAAGGCTTCAACGGCGTAGAATTGGTAAGGCCGTAGCACCATTAATATTTTATGTGCCTCGCTGAGTACAATGTACTTGCATATCATTTTAGAAATATGGCAAGGCTCTAAAAACTCGCTGGTAAAGCCATTTAAAATATTGGTTAAGCGTTTGTTGTGGGCATCGCTCCAGTAAAAGGTTTGCTTAAACGATTGGTTTTTATTGTTGGCGTAGTACTTGGTGTTTACCCCGTTGCTGATAACAAATATTTGCACGTACTGGAACAAAGCCGAATTAGCCCCAAACGAATGGCGCTGGTAACGGTTTATCTGGTTAAAAGCTTCTTTTAGTTCCAGGCCCCGGAGTTTCAGTTCTATTTGTACCAGGGGCAAACCGTTTATTAATAAAGTAACATCGTAACGGTTTTTGTATTTGCCTTCCACGCTTACCTGTTGCGTTACCTGAAACTGGTTTTGGCACCAGTGCTCGGTATTGATAAACTCGAAGTATAAGTTATCGCCGTTATCTTTTATAATGTGCTGCTTTTCCTGGAGCGTTTTGGCTTTCTCGAAAACTGAACCTTTGTTCAGAATATTTAAAACTTTCTCAAAGTCTTTAGCCGTGAACTGAATATTGTTGTGTTTTTCGAGTTGGGCTTTTAAATTGGCTAACAGGCCTTTTTCGTCTTTCAATAATACCAAGCTGTAGCCCAATTTTTGTAATTGAGTCACTAACTGTTCTTCTAATACTTGTTCGGGTTGTTTAGCCATATTTAATTAACAGAACATTTGCTGCAATAACCCTTTTTTAAATTGCTCTGTTTTTACTATTTGGGTTTGGCAATGATTTATTTTTGCATCAATGGCCGAAAGGAAATCAGCAATTTTGGTTTGTTTCACCAGAGAGGAAGGAATAATTAATGGACAATTTAATACATCCTCTTTTCTTAAATTGGTTTGTCCTACACCTGAATCAAATGATAAATAATAATCATTCCTATTAATCAAATAAATTAAGAAAGCGTTGTTGCATTTATCTTCTCGTAGCGCACAGATCCTTTGATTTAAGGTATATGTATTATCGTTATCAATTAAATAACATTTAGCTAATGCTTTCCCATTAGGCACGTCACTCATAACCAAAACAATATCATTTTTGAATAAACTTAAAATTTGTTTATTAGAAAACTTTTTGATTCTGCCCTCTGTAGAAACAAACTTTGAATTTACAACAATGTACTTACCATTAATATCAATATCATTTTCATGTGCTTTCCCATTGATAAATTCAATTACTTCACCAACAAGTTTCTCCTCCCAATCCGGGAAATCCTTGCCGTTATCATCCTTAAAGCGAATTTCCTGAAAGAATATTTTTTGCATTACACCTTTTTTGTATTGCTCTAAAAGGCTTTTCTTTTTCTTTAAGGCTTGTAGTTTTTCATCTACTGCTGAAAGGAATGATGCTATTTTCTGTTGTTCCAGAAGAGAGGGAATATTAATTTCAACTGAAGCAATATCTTCTTGACCAATTGTGGTCATTGTTGTTGTTTTTCCTCTCTTAATAAATTTATTTCTAGTATTTGATGTAATAAAATTGTAGGCTAAGAATGAAGGAAAAGCTATATCCTTTTTAGGTTGCATTCGAATAAGATGCCCATCATAAGTTAAATCCTCTTCATTGCTTAAATTTATATTCGAATGAGCAATACCTTTTTTTACTAATGAAGACCTCGTAAAAAAAATATCCCCATATTCAACTTTATTTTTGAGAAATTCCTTTTTATCAATGAACTTGTTTAGAGTTTTGGTTTATTAGGGATTTTACGAATAAATAAGACGGAGAAAGCAATTAAAATAAGCACGAACCAGTGTAGTGCTTTGGTTTCGAATCGAATGAGCAAAGCTTTGAAGCTGTCCATCCAGGCGTTAGCTCTTTCAATGGCATTTCTCTGCTTAAAGAGTTGTTCATCAAAATAAATATATTCATCCGTGATTTGGCCATTCCTGGGATTAGTGGCAATATTAGCTTCTATTTTCATTTCTGAACATATACTTCTAAAAGCTTGGGAATCAAATCCGGCATCGGCATTTAAGAATAAACCTTTAGTTTCAATACCTGCTTCTTTCAATAAATTACATAATTCTTTAAATACTACTTCAATCTCATACAAGTCATGGTGGGCTCCTGATACTGGTAAACTACAAGCCAGCATCTGCCCTTTGTTATCAGCTAAAAACAGGCTATTGCAACTATTGGCCGCTTTCCTGTTTTGATAACCAATGCATTCCCCTCCCTGCTTACAGATAGTCTGACTACCATCTAACTGAACACCTGATAAATCTAGTAAGCAACGCTGGCTTTTTAGTAGGCCAAGCCATACATTCTTAAAACTCCCATCATTTACCCACTTTCGAAAATGATGATACACGCCTTGCCAGCTAATGGTTGGGCCAGTAAATATTTCTTTTAGGGGTAACTCTCGCCATTGACAGCCTGTTTTCAACCGATATAAAATACCTGAAATAATGGCTGCTGGTGCTACTTGTAATTTACTGCCTCTCTTTCCTTGGCTCAAATATGGAACTATCCACCGATTTATTTTATCTTCGCTTAATACTGCCATTGAAATAGGAACTTGTGTAAAGTGTCTTTGCAAACTCTTTTACACTCCTATTTCTTTGGTAGTTTTAAAACTCTAAACAACTTCATTGATAATTCGATAGCCTTTTCCTACTTTTTTAGGGTCATTAAAAACACCATTACTAAATTTATTTTTACTTAGCTCTATTAGGCTCTTCCTTTCCCAATCCTCTGAAAATTCAGGAAAACGCAAGGCTGGTATATTTTTTTGTTTTTCCATATTCTAGAAAGGAGTAGAAATATTAAGTTCCCGGCAAAAACCAGTAATCAATTTATCAGTTTTCACAATTTGCATATCTAGCACTTTCAATTCATCCGCAATAGCATTCAGGTCAATGCTGTCGGCAGCTTCAAACGTATCTACATAACGTGGAATATTCAGGTTGTAATCGTTTTCGGCAATATCAGTGAGTAAAGCTTTTTTACTGTATTTGGGTTCTTCGGTGCGGTTGCGGTAGGCATCAATTAATTTGATAATATCGGCTGGCCGTAACACATTCTGGTTTTTTACTTTTTCGTAGTGCTGGCTGGCATCAATGAATAAAATATCTTCGGGGTTTTCGCGGCATTTTTTAAAAACCAAAACACTGGTAGGTATGCTGGTGCCGTAAAATATATTGGCCGGTAGACCAATAACGGCGTCTAAATAATTGCGGTCTTCTATTAAATACCGACTAATGTGCTGCTCGGCTCCGCCTCTAAATAAAACCCCGTGCGGTAATACCACGGCCATGGTGCCATTATCGGCTAAATGGTAAATCATGTGCTGCACAAAGGCAAAATCGGCTTTGCTGCTGGGGGCCAGTTTGCCGTACTGGCTAAAGCGGTCGTCGGAGGTAAAAAGCGGGTTGGCGCTCCATTGCGCCGGGAAAGGCGGGTTGGCTACAATGGCCTCAAATTGCTTATCGAGGTGCTGCGGGTGTTCTAAAGTATCTTCCTGCTTTATATTAAATCGGCGGTAATGCACGTTGTGCAAAATCATGTTCATGCGGGCCAGGTTGTAGGTGGTGCGGTTTTGTTCCTGTCCGTAAAAGTTGCTTACTTCCTGCACTTCTTTGGCTACCCGCAACAATAAAGAACCCGAGCCGCACGTAGGGTCGTACACCGATTTTAATTTGCTTTTACCCGTTGTAACAATTTTAGCCAGTATTTTGCTTACTTCCTGCGGCGTATAAAACTCCCCGGCTTTTTTCCCGGCCCCACTGGCAAACTGGGCAATCAAATATTCGTAGGCATCGCCCAAAACATCTAGTTCGGTTTGCTCCAGCTTAAAATCTATTTTATCTAAATGCGCCAGCACTTTGGCTATAACTTGGTTACGGGCTTCTGGGGTTTTGCCCAGCTTGGTGCTGTTTAGGTCAATATCTTCAAACAAATGGTCAAAGTCTTCTTCGCTTTCCGCGCCCATGGTACTGAGCTGGATGTTGTTCAGCACCTTTTGCAAATCTTCCAGGATAAAATTGCTTTCAATTTCTTCCGCCTCTTCGTCAGACGCTTTTTTATTGCCACGTTTGGCTAACTCACTAAACAACTCCGCCGGTTTTAAGAAATAACCTAGTTTTTCAATGGCTTCTTCTTTTATGGCTTCAATTATTTCCTGACCTTCGGCGGTGTTTTCGTTTATGTCGTGGTATTTAATGCCGTCTTGTTTTAAAATATCGTTGGCATAAATCTCCATTTTCTCGGCCAGGTACTTGTAAAAGATAAATCCCAGAATATAATCTCGGAATTCATCGGCATCCATTTTTCCTCTAAGCGTATTGGCAATATTCCAGAGCTGTTGCTCCAGTTGTTTTTTATGGTCTTCGGACATTTATCTGTTTCTAATCTTCGTATCTGTGGATTAAACTATTTGCTTTAACTCAAAGCAAAAAACGTTTAAGTTACCAATTGTTTATTTTATTCCAACATAGAAGTCAAGAACAGCCTTAATAAGACCTATTAATCAATTGAGTAAAAAAGTAATTTTCCTTTAATATGAATATCTTCAAACTATGAAAGTTAAAAAGAAGCTACACCTAACTTAATTTAGCTCAAAAGCTGATTATTCAACGAAAGAAGTGTTAGAACAGGCAGTCAGCCCAGCGGTTAGAAAAGCTTCACGAGAAGCTATGAAAATAAAAGGTTTTGTTATAAAAGCCACAAATGGCTGGGTAATCCGGGAAGATAAAAACGATACTCTTACGAAATTATTATCTACTGAACCCGTAAACTCCTTGCAACCCATTGCCCTCGATTAATTCTACGCTACAATTACTCATGTTTGCCGGACCTAACAGCTCCGGTAAGGGCACTATTATGATTGCGTTAAAGGCTTAAAGGAAAATAAAGGAAGTAAACCGCTGCTTGAAATCTTAAAGGCTCTCAAAAGTCTAACCTTACTTCTCCAGTTCGGCCACTTCCTGCATAAACGCAAATGCTTTTTGCAAGGCTTTCATGAGCGCATCCAAGTCGATGGGTTTACTAATAAAGGCATTCATGCCGGCCTCAATACAAGCTAATTCATCTTCGGTAAGAGCACTGGCAGTGGTGGCAATAATGTACGGTTGGGGACTATTCTCTTGCGCCCGGATAGCCCGGGTAGCATCCAAACCATCCATTTCGGGCATTTGTACATCCATCAGAATTACGTCGTAGCGGCTTTGCTCGCAGGCAGTAAGTACTTGTAAGCCATTCTCGGCCATTTCGATGATGTAACCCAAACGTTCTAGCGCCATGCGGGCAAATAACTGGTTTATCGGATAATCTTCGGCCACTAAAATGCGCAGCGGATACTGATGCGCAAACTTTTCCGAAAGTTTATGTTGGGCAGTGGCTGGGCTAACTTCCGGCCGTTGGTGCTGCATACTTTCTTTAATTGCTTGTTGTAGCGCCAGGTATTTTACTGGTTTACTCAAGGTACAGCTAAACAACGCACGAGCTTCGGCATCTAGTTCGTTACCTAAGGGGCATAATAAAATAAGAGGCAAGTCAGGTTGCTGCTGGCGCAAGGCCTGGGCCAGAGACACACCATCCATACCAGGTAATTGCCGGTCGGTGAGTACCGCATCAAAAGTTTGTTGCTTTACAACAGATAGTGCTTCGCGGGCCGAAGCTACTGCTACCGGCTTATACTGCCAGTGCTGCAATTGCTGGCACAACCACTCGCAACAAGTAGCATTGGGGATTACCAGCAAAATAGTTTTATGCTGTAGTTCACCAGCATTTACGGGTGTTACTACGTCGGTAACGTTAAGGTCCGGGGCGGCAGCGGTAAGCAGGGTAAACCGGAATGTTGCTCCTGCTCCCGGCTGGCTGATAGCGCTAATTTCTCCTTGCATTAACTCCACCAATCTTTTACAAATAGCCAATCCTAAGCCTGTACCCCCGTATTTGCGGGTAGTTGAGGAATCGAGTTGAGAGAACGGTTGAAACAAACTGGCCGCCTTCTCCGGCGAAAAACCAATGCCGGTATCTTTTACCGTAAATCTTAACTTTAATTGATCGTTCTCTAATAGTTGTTCCAGCGTTGCCTTTACCACAATCTCGCCTGCGGCAGTAAATTTTAAAGCGTTGCCTACCAGGTTAATGAGAATCTGCTGCAAGCGGCTATAATCTCCCACAATGCAGTTTGGTAATTTGGAATCGAGTTCATAGAGTAATTCTAATTGCTGCTGGGCGGCTTTACTGGCAAACATATCCAGCACCTCTTCCAGGCATTCCCGGAGGTTAAAAGATTGCTGTTCCAGCTCCATCTTACCCGATTCAATTTTAGAAAAATCGAGCACATCGTTTATTACCGTTAACAGGTTTTTACCCGAGCGGCCGATAATTTCGGTAAAGTTGCGCTGCTCCGCATCTAATTTGGTTTCGGAGAGTAAAGCGGTCATGCCAATAACCCCATTCAGCGGCGTACGGATTTCGTGGCTCATGGTAGCCAGAAAGATACTCTTGGCCTGATTGGCTTTTTCGGCTTCCTGACGCGCTTGTTCTGCTTCTTCTTTGGCTTGCTTTTCGTACTCCTGCTGATCGAGCAACTGCTCATTTAAATGTTTTAAATGAGTGGCTTGCCTTTGTAATTCTTCTTTCTGATGACTTACCTGCGCCGTGCGTTCCTGCACTTGTTGTTCCAGTTTAGCTTGCTGCTCCCGGATAGTTTGTAAGCGGTTGCGGTAAAAAGCCAATACACCCCCTGTAACCACTCCGGCCAGCAACAACCGGAACCACCAGGTCATCCAGTAAGGGGGAGTAATAATTATTTTTAAAGTAGTAGGCTGCGGGTTCCAAACCCCATCGTTATTGGCAGCTTTTACCCGAAAAGTATACGTTCCTGGGTCGAGGTTGGTGTAGGTGGCTTTGCGCTCGGTACCTACGTGGCTCCATTGTTTGTCAAAATTTTCCAGAATGTAGGCATATTGGTTTTTTTCCGGAATGGTATAATCCAGGGCAGCGTATTCCAGGGCAAAAACAGCCTGGTCGTAGGGCAGGGTAAGTGTTTTCGTCTGGCTTATATGTTGCTGCAAAGGCGAATCACCCCCAATATCTACCGACTTATTAAATAAATGTAAATCGGTTAATACTACCGGTGGCACATTGGTATTATCTACCATTTGTGCCGGTTGAAATAAGTTAAACCCATTACTGCCGCCAAAAAAAACTTCCCCATTTTGGGTAATCAGACCCGACCCGTCTGTAAACTCATAACTTTGCAAGCCATTGTAAGGGCTATAGTTTTTAAACGTATTTTTTTCGGGATGAAAGCGGCTTACCCCGTTGTTGGTGCTCAACCACAAAAAGCCCGAGGCATCTTCCACGATGCTATTGATAACGTTGCTGGGCAAACCATTTTTTTCGGTGAAAAAAGTAAATTTATTGGTTTTCTTGTTTAATACGTTCAATCCTCCACCCATGGTACCCACCCACAAATTACCCCGCCGATCTTCCGTAATAGAAAAGATTACATCGTGGCTCAGATTATTATTTGCTTTATCGTAACGGGTAAAGGTTTGCGTTTCCGGGTTAAACTTGTTCAAACCACCTGAATAAGTACCTACCCAAATATTACCCGCCTTGTCTTCGTACAAAGCCCGGATATAATCGTTGCTCAGGCTGTTGGGGTTAGCGGGGTCAAACTTGTATTGCGTTATTTTTTGGGTTTTAACATCCAGCTTATTCAATCCGCCCCCACCGGTGCCAATCCAGATATTACCTTGTCGGTCTTCGATTAACCGGAAAACAGAGTTATTACTTAAATGATAAGGAGAGTTACCGGCTTTATAATGCGTAAAAGTATTTGTTTTCCAATTGTAACGATTCAATCCGCCATCAAACATGCCTATCCAGAGATCGTCGGTTTTCTGGCTCTGCACCAAATCCAATACCGCCGGGCTAGCCAGAGAATTTTTATTCCTCGGGTTCGGCAACCACCGCGAGAAGGTCTGGGTTTCCCGGTTAAAAAGATTCAAGCCGCCACCATCGGTTCCTACCCATACATCGCCGTTGCTTTTTTCGGCAAAGGCCGTCACAATATTAAAACTTAAACTGGTAAGGTCGGGGTTATGACTCTGGTATAAAGCAAAAGTAGATAAATTGCGGTCGTATTTATTTAAACCGCTGGAGTTCGTACCAATCCATAAAATTCCCTGCTTATCCTGCAGCAAGGAAATTATTGAATTATGACTTAAACTGTTTTCAACTTCGGATTTCTTGGCGTAATGCTGAAATTGGTCTGTGGCGCTATCGTAAAGACTTAAACCTTGTTCGGTACCAATCCAGATTTTACCCGGGGCGGCATTGGTAAGAGCATAAACAGTATTACTGCTCAACCCATTAGCATTACCCGGATTATGCCGAAAATGCGTAAAAGTATTAGTAGCAGCATTATATAAATCTAAGCCCCCGTACGTACCCACCCAAATATCACCGTTTTCTTCCGGCAGCAGAGCAGTAACATAGTTGTACGTCAGGCTTTGGGCATTATTATCGTAGTGGAGGAATTGAGTAATTGTTTTGGTGCGGGGATCGAAGCGGTTCAGCCCACCGTAGGTACCAATCCATAAGTTGCCCTTAGTATCTTCGGTAATAGAGGCAATACTGTTGTTGCTTAAATGGTTGGTATGCCGTGGCCCCGCCATAAAACGGGTAACCTTACCGGTTTTTCTATCAAACAAATTTAAACCTGCCATGGTACCCAGCCATAAATTTCCCCGGCTGTCCTCGAAAATAGCCGTAACGGCTTTATCACTAATGGCTTGTTTATCGTTGAGGTTAGCCGGGTAATGCACAAAAGTATCGTTAGCCCGATCGTAACGGCTCAATGTTCCGCCGTTAGTTCCTATCCATAAATTACCAGCTTTGTCTTCGTAAAGCGCCATAATATCGCTGGCCGGAATGCTGCCGGGTTTGTTAGGATCGTGCCGGTAAACGGTAAAGTTGTATCCATCGTACTTATTTAACCCATCCATGGTGCCGAACCACATAAATCCGGATTTATCTTTCAGAATACACATAACCGTACTCTGCGATAAACCTTGCGCATTGGTTAAGTGCGTAAATTTTAGATCTGGTGCTTGGGCAAAAATGGCCAGGGCACAGAAATAAAAAAGGATACTAAAAAAGAGTTTTTTCATCTTAATAATTACGGCCACCTTCGTGAACTATTCCGGTGAGTATTTTTCAATAGTTATTGGGCTAGCAACTTGGAGAATCCGCTCAGCCTATAACCTTTATTGCTATAAATCAATTTTACTCTAATGGTGCAACAGTGTTTTTTATTAAAATTTTTCCAAAAGGAAGCATCTAATAAAATTTATATTTATTTACTATAAAATAATAAGTATACTAACCATGTAAATAGTACATTTTAATTATAAAATAAAAGTTTACCAGTGATTTAACCTTTATTAAATGCAATTCGTTTACCAAATACTAAAGTAAGAAAACCAATAAGTTATCCGGCAATACCAGGTAAACAATTTTAATATTTAGTTAAAATAAACCTCTACAATTCTAATAATAGTTACAAAAAGTTTACGATTTACTTTTACAGTATCCATCAATTGAAATTTATAGTGCTACTGTTTTTTAAAAATAACTGATTAAAATTATAGAACTATCTACTATAGATTTTAATAAGTTGAAATTTATTCTATCAATAAAAAGTAAAAGTTTAAAGTTCCTAAAACTAAAATAGTGCTATTATATTACCAATTATAAGAGTCACATGATTAAGCTTGAATTAGATACTTGGCTATTAAAACAGTTGCTATAATGGTTAAGAATCCTTTTTAATTTTGAATAAAGAATTACTTTATTGTTGGGCAGCGAGTATAAGCTTTAAAAATAGATGTATCCTATATGAAAGCCATTGTAATTACTCAACCTGGTGCCCCACATGTTTTACAACTTCAGGAAAGGCCTGCGCCTGTTCCAGCCGCACACGAAGTTTTGATTCAGGTAAAAGCCGCCGGCGTAAACCGGCCCGATGTTTTTCAGCGGAAAGGTGGTTATCCGCCACCTCCAGGCGTGCCGGCGGATATCCCGGGATTGGAAATAGCTGGAATAATTACAGAATGCGGCGAGGAGGTAAACCGCTGGCAACCGGGTCAGGCAGTTTGTGCTTTATTGGGTGGTGGTGGTTATGCCGAATACGTAGTTGCCGATGCGCGCCATTGTTTGCCCTTACCGGCCAACTGGTCTTTTGCGGAAGCTGCTTCTTTGCCCGAAACTGTTTTTACCGTGTGGCACAACGTATTTCAGCGCGGACATCTACAAGCCGGCGAAACCTTTTTGGTTCACGGCGGTACGAGCGGTATTGGTATCACCGCTATTCAATTAGCCAAGGCGCTCGGTGCCCGGGTATTTACCACGGCGGGCAGTCCGGATAAATGTGCGGCCTGCCTCACTCTAAGAGCAGATAAAGCAATTAATTATAAAACCGAAGATTTTGCCGAAGCTTTCGCCAGCGATGGGGTAGATGTTATTCTGGATATGATTGGAGGACCTTATACGCCCAAAAATATTCAGCTTTTAAAACCGGATGGACGCTTGGTATTTATTAATGCCATGCTAGGTAACCAGGGTGAGTTTAATATTATGGATGTAATGCGCCGGCGTTTAACTATTACCGGCAGCACTCTGCGTCCGCGTGAAGCAGATTTTAAAGCAAACCTGGCCGCTGATATTGAAAAACACGTTTGGCCATTACTGCAAAACAAAAAATTCAAACCGGTAATCTATCAGGTACTACCCCTTTCCGAGGCAGCTCAAGCCCACTCTATTATGGAAAGTAGTGAACATATTGGCAAATTAGTTTTAGAAGTAAATTGATTGTGGCTTAAGTACCTGGACAAAAATAAATATACATTCTCACGCGTAGTTTTAGTGGAAAAACAACCACCCCTACCCCTCCTAAACTTAGGAGGGGAGCTATTACCCAAATTATTATCTATCATTTAATTTGTCTCTTTACTTAGATAGCAAAATAAAAACCTCCGTTCAATTAAAAATTCTACAGCAACTTTTAAGAAAAAGTAAAAAGTAATTCACATTTACGATTACACCCAACTTAAACAAAAGCAGGCAGTTACTTTTAATAAGCAAGTAGTACGCCTCACACAATTCTGCACTCTTGTAAGGCTTTATTAAAAAAAAATTTCAATTGAAAAGGATTGCTTTTTGGCGATAATAGTAAATTTAAGTAATTAGAGGTGCCAAAAAGGTTTATCCCTATGACTCTTACAACTACTTCGCGCCGTAATTTTTTAAAAACAACCAGTTTAGGCTTAGCTAGTCTGCCAATGTTTTTACAGGCCTGCGCCAGCGGGAAAGCTGCTGCCAAAGCTTCTTCTTATTTTGTATACGTTGGTACTTACGCCAAACCCGACCAAGACAGCATTTTTGGTTATCGGTTAAATACCGATACCGGCGAACTAACGCGTTTACTAGCCGTAAAGGGAGGCGAAAACCCCTCGTTCCTGACTTTAGATTCGAAAAAAAGATTCCTGTACGCGGTAAATGAAATTGGTAATTATAATAATGCCAAGAGTGGCGCGGTAAGTGCCTTCTCGGTAGATCCCGGAACCGGACAATTGACTTTATTAAACCAGCAAGCTTCGGAAGGTTCGTCGCCGTGTTATATTTCTTTAGATAAAACCGAAAAAGTAGCTCTTGCGGCTAATTATGGTGGTGGTAATGTAATTGCCCTACCAATCCAGGACAATGGTTCCTTAAAAAAGGCGGTCGGGAATGAGCAACACCAAGGAAGCAGCATATCTAATCGGCAATCTGGCCCGCACGCGCACTGCATTATTCCCGATCCTAAAAACAACTTTATTTTTGCAGTAGATTTAGGTTTAGATCAGGTACTGGGTTATCGTTTGGATCCTAAATCGGCCAAACTTACCCGGGCTGCCCAACCTGCTTTTCAAACCAAGCCGGGTGCGGGTCCGCGCCACCTTACCTTTCACCCGAACGGCCAATTTGCTTTCTTGATCTGCGAACTTAACTCCACCGTAATTGCTCTGACCTACAATGCCAGCCAAGGTACTTTTTCAGAGATTCAAGCGCTCTCTACTTTACCCACTGATTTTACCGGCGAAAGTTACTGTGCCGATGTACACGTTTCGCCGGATGGTAAGTTTCTTTACGGTTCTAACCGGGGCCATAATAGCATAGCCGTATTTAGTATTAACCCAACTAATGGCCAACTAACACTGGTGCAGCATGTAAGCACCCAAGGTAATTGGCCCCGTAATTTTGCTATTGATCCATCGGGCAAAATTTTAATAGCCGCTAATGAGCGTTCTGACGATATTTTTACTTATCGCATTGATTCAGGTACCGGTCAGCTAACCCCTACTGGTTTTTCGGCCCAAGTACCCAAGCCAGTGTGTGTGCAGATAGTTGCGGATTTTAATGGTAAAAAAAGCTAAGCATACATGGGCAAGATAATACTGCTTCCATAGTCTATTAAAAGGTAAAGAATTCTATCAATGGTAGCTGGTAAATTATTCTTTCTTCCGGCGTTGCTGTTCCAGGGAATCCCAAAGTTCTGAGGGTATCTCGTCGAAATGATTGAATTCACCGGCTCCTTTGAGCCATTCGCCGCCGTCTATGGTAACAACTTCGCCGTTTATAAAAGAGGCATAATCGGAAACCAGGTAAGCGGCGAGGTTGGCTAGTTCAAGGGGTTCACCTAATCGTTTCACCGGAACGCGCTTTACCGGATCCACTATATCAACCAGATTTGGCGGAAAAAGGCGGCTAAAAGCACCTTCCGTCGGGAAAGGTCCCGGGGCAATGGCGTTGGAACGAATATCGTATTTAGCCCATTCTACCGCTAACGAACGGGTAAGAGCCAGTACACCAGCTTTGGCGCAGGCCGAGGGTACTACGTACCCGGAACCCGTCGAGGCATAGGTAGTAACAATGTTTAAAATAGTACCCGGCTGTTGCTCGGCAATCCAAAGCTTTCCTAAAGCTAAAGTCGTGTTATAGCTGCCTTTTAAAACAATATCAGTTACTACGTCGAAGGCTTTGGGACTGAGTCGTTCGGTGGGACTAATGAAATTACCGGCGGCATTATTAATTAAAACGTTTATGGTACCTAATTTTTCCCTAGCCGTTTGCAGCATGGTTTCCACGGCTTGGTAATCGCGTACATCGCAGGCAATTGGTACAATAATGCCACCTGTACGTTCGTGCAATTCGGCTGCTGTTTGTTCCAGCACCTCCAACTTACGACTGGTAATTACTACTTGGGCTCCCAACTGCAAAAATACCTGCGCCATAGATTTACCTAAACCCGTGCCGCCCCCAGTTATAATAATGGTGTTGCCTTTTAAGGCGTTTTCTTTTAACATCAAATCTGTTCTCATTCTCTTGATTCTGGTTAGAATTTACCTAAACGGACACTGGTCTTAAAGTGATATAAATTATGCCCAATCTTATAAATTTATTGCCATAGGAGCTAGAACCTAAACCCAGTTTAAACCCGGCAGGTTTTGAAAACATTTTTGTACGAAACCTGCCTGAAATGGAATCAAGTAATACATACTTTTTCCTCTTTTGTCATTCGGGAAGGATCTAACCGGCAGAAAAGAGGAACGGAACACTTGTAATAGAAGGATTACTTGTTGAATGTAAAGAATAACTTTCTAAACAACACTGTGGCAGTTACTCTCAATTGGTTAGATCCTTCCACGATGACGGGAGTAAGTAGAAAAAATTGTTTTAAACTTATATTTCGGACATTCAAGTTTTCTAAACCTACCAGTTGGCCTATTTTAAATAAACGTATAGCAATTAGTAAATTCTAGCTGATATAATCAGAATAAACCAAAAGAGCTGAAAGATTTCTCCTTCAGCTCCTTTAATTAGAATGTATAATTTTAAATTCTACAAGTGAATTACTTCGTCGTAAGCAGCGGCAGTAGCTTCCATTATTGCTTCTGACATGGTAGGGTGCGGGTGTACTGATTTAATAATTTCGTGACCGGTTGTTTCCAGTTTCCGGGCTACAACTACTTCGGCAATCATTTCGGTTACGTTGGCCCCGATCATGTGCGCGCCCAGCCATTCGCCGTACTTGGCATCGAAAATTACTTTTACAAAACCTTCTTTCACCCCAGCGGCACTAGCTTTGCCCGATGCCGAAAAAGGGAATTTACCTACCTTAATGTCTAAACCTTGTTCGCGGGCTTGTTTTTCGGTTAAGCCTACCGATGCAATTTCGGGAGAGCAATACGTACAGCCCGGCAGGTTTTTATAGTTAAGCGGCTCCGGATGGTGACCGGCTATTTTCTCTACGCAAATAATACCTTCCGCGGAAGCAACGTGCGCCAGAGCGGGCCCCATTACAATATCGCCGATGGCATAAATGCCCGGTACGCTGGTGCGGTAGAATTCATCTACTACTACCCGGCCTTTTTCTACTTTTACGCCGGTTTCTTCTAAACCAATGCCCTCCAGGTTAGTAGCTACTCCAACCGCCGATAAAACTACATCGCAGGTAATTGTTTCTTCGCCTTTAGCCGTTTTAATTTTAACTACGCAGCCTTCGCCGCTGGTATCTACGGCTTCTACCGAAGAGTTGGTTAAAATATCAATACCCGATTTTTTGAAAGATTTTTCGAGTTGTTTGGATACTTCTTCGTCTTCTACGGGCACTACGTTCGGCATGTACTCTACAATGGTAACTTTGGTACCCATAGCATTATAAAAATACGCGAACTCTACGCCAATAGCACCGGAACCCACCACTACCATGGTTTTAGGTTGTTTTTCCAGCACCATGGCCTGGCGGTAGCCCACAATTTTTTTACCATCTATTGGCAAATTAGGCAACTCGCGCGAGCGGGCACCAGTAGCTAAAATAACATTTGGCGCTTCGTAGGTTTCTTTTTTACCATCGGCAGTAGTTACTTCTACTTTTTTGTTGCCCAGCACTTTGCCGAAACCAGCAATATGATCAATTTTATTTTTCCGGAATAAAAACTGAATACCTTTACTCATACCATTGGCTACGCCCCGACTACGGTTAATTACTGCCCCGAAATCAGCAGTAGCATCTCCTACGTTAATTCCGTAGTCCTGCGCATGCTTAATGTATTCAAAAACCTGAGCGCTCTTGAGCAAAGCCTTCGTGGGAATACAACCCCAGTTCAAGCAAATCCCACCCAGTTCTGCTCTTTCTACTACCCCTACTTTCAGGCCGAGTTGTGAGGCACGGATAGCGGCTACGTAACCACCTGGTCCGCTGCCAATTACTATCAAATCGTATGCTGATGCCATATTATTGGATTTATTTTCTTATTGAGTGCCGCAAAGTTAGGTTATAATCTGTATTTCCCAAATTGATATTTACCCGTTCAAAATCCGGGAAAAATGAAAAAATTTATAGGTAGTACTCTCTGTTTTCATGAACTCAGATGAAGTAAAAGGAGTACTGCTACTACGGAGGTATTGGTTAAGTAAATTCTGGAACGCTACAGTTGCTGGCACGAAAATTTCTTTTACTAAAAACAGGCTAAATAAAAAATTGTTGGCTTATATTTTGAATTCCTAACGTTTTATATGAAATACTTTTTAACTTTTTTTGTGGCTATTACCTTGCTTACGGCCTGTACCCAGCGTAATTATAAATCTTATACGCGTCAGGCCGCCACTAAATTCCAGGCAAAGGATTACCAGGGCGCAATAGAGGAATACAGCAAAGCCATTAACCTGAAATCGAACAATGCTGATTTATATAAACGCCGCGGCATAGCTCGCTACGAACTAAAAGATTACCCAAACGCTTTAACAGATTTAAACCAGGCTGCAGTTTTAAATAAATACGATGCCGAAACTTTTAAATTCCTGGGCGATGTGCAAATGCAACAGAATAATTTAAAGGAAGCTGTTGTAAGTTATACCCAAGCCATTACTCTTGATAACGAGTATGCAAACGCTTACAACAACCGGGGAATTTGTAAGGCAAAATTAAAAGATCATGCGGGGGCGGTAAACGATTACACCAAAGCCATTTTATTTAAACCAGATTACGCCGTTGCTTACCAAAACCGGGCAAATGCCAAGTTTCGGGTAAAAGCCTACCGCGAAGCCCTTGAAGATTATAACAAAGCCTTGAATTACGACAGCGACCTACCCGAAGCTTATTTTAACCGCGCCCTGATTAACAAAACTTTAAAGCAAAATCAGGATGCCTGCCGGGATTGGGCCAAAGCCGAAGAACTAGGCGTAGACAAAGCCGGCGACTACCGGAAGCGTTTTTGTAAGTAATTTAATTATTAGCAGTGCCTATCTGTAAATAAACGAGTATAAGAAATTTACTTTAGTAAAAAACAAAGGTGCCTTTAAGGCACCTTTGTTTTTTACTAAAGTACGATCCTATTTACTTTGTTAATAATATTCTTTTAACCAGGTTAGTACCTAATGCATTGAGCCGGTAAAAATAAATCCCTTTAGGTAACTTTTCCGCCTGGAATAACACTTCGTGAAATCCTGCATTTTGTGATCCATTCACCAAGGTTGTTACTTTATTACCAATAGCATTATAAATACTTAGTTCTACATTCCCGGCTTTAGGCAAATAAAATTGGATGGTAGCCGAAGCACTGGTCGGATTAGGGAAGGCTTTCGCTGTAATCTCATTTTTAAGCGGTAAACTCACTATTTGCTCAGGAGCTTTCTGATTATTTGTTGGTTGGATAATCTGTTTTGGATATTTTTTTCGCCGTAAAAGAGCATTCGTATTAATTTCAAATCGCTCTCCTCCTACTAAAGAATCTCTTTGATTATCGGTCCGGTATTGAGTTACATCAAAATGAAAGATACTATCATTCAATAATTTTTCTTTTACATCAAACAACACTTTAATGCCATAAACCTCTTGCGGGCTAAGTATTATATTTCCAATCCAAGCCGTAGGTTCAGAAAGGTAAATTTCGCCTCGGTTATTCACCTTTATACCCTCTCCTACTCTATCTCCTTCTAACCACTTTTTAAATAATTTCTCGCCTAAAGAAATTCTTACTACGCCAATAGCAGTAAATGGCAATTTTTCTTCTTTCGGAATGCTGAACACCAATTTGGTTCGTAAACGCTCTTGTTCCAGATAATTGCCAATGGCTACAGCGGCGGTTAAACCATCGCCGGCTGCTTCATCCACAACTGTAATATTTTTCCAGGCAATGTTGTTATTTTTCTTAACATTCAAGTTCAAATCGGTGTTTTCGGGGAAAGTCATACCGAAAGGTGCGGTAGTAGAAGTTTCGATGCGTGATAATAAACAGAAGTGAGAAAAATCGAGGCCGTAAGCACCACTGTAATCGGCCGGATTAGGCGGGTACCAAGGAAATTCCAGGATAGTTTCTCCGCTAGCTGCAATGGTACCAGTTGGCAGAGTAGCAATAGGGCTGCCCATTTGCAAACCACCCATTACAGCTCCTGTCCAGGGAGAGGGCCAGCTAAGCCCGGTAGACGCTTTTGCCCAATATAAATTTACGTTGCCGCTGCCGGAACTGGTACAACTCCGGTTTCTAACCCGAACGTATACATAGTTAGGAACGCCCAAAGCTGGATCCCGGTATTCCGGATTTTGGTGAACTTGGTTTGTCAAGCCATCGTTTTGTTTTCTAACCCAGATATCCTCGCTGCCCCACATAAACGAGGAAATATTGTTAGGTTCATTGCCGGTATCATCCGGGCGGTCTTTCGACCACAAGTCGCCCACTGGGCCACCTACACCTACCGCGTACCAGGCATTTGCCACCTGGTAAGATTCTGGAGAACAGGCCCCAAATAAATCTTCGGCTGCCTGAATAGTAGCATAGCGGGAGTCGATATACTGGTCCATACTGTTCATGTAATAAGTTAAGGCCTGATAAGAAATAGCGAGTGCATTATCCCGGCCAATGCCAGTTACATTATAGCTGTCACTAATATCGTTAGTACCAGTGCCGCCTTCGCTAAGTAAATAAAACCAGAAATTCTGTACTCCGGAGTTTGTATGTACGCCCCCGTGGTCTAGCACGCCGGAGTACCAGTTAGTTCCTAAATAAGTGTCAGGTTGATTTTTGTCATTCGGGTTAGACATAGAGCGTAATTTTCCGCCCGGAATCCACATATCTTCTCCAATATCATAATCGCCAGTACCACCTTGTCCGTAGTATTCCACTGCTGTACCAAAGATATCGCTGAAAGATTCGTTTAAAGCGCCGGATTCGTTAGAGTAAACCAAACCAGCGGTAAATTGAGTAAAGGCATGAGTTAATTCGTGCCCTACTACATCCAAGGATACAATAGCTCCGGTAGTTGCGCCACCGCCCCCATCTCCAAAATGCATGTCCATTGTTCCACTATCCCAAAAAGCATTATCCCGTCCTGCGGCATTGTCGTTTATAAAGGCATTAAGTACCGCATTGGCACCATCGTAGCTTTGCCGCCCGAAGGTACAATTATAATAATCATAGGTTTTTTCAAGGGCCCAATGTGCGCTGGCTCCTACCCCTGCCCAATTAGTAGTACTGTTGGTTAAATCTCCGGAAAGCAATGATCGGGTACGGATGGTTCCCCCCACATCGCCGCAGGCGCCATCGCTCCGGCAATTGTCAAATAAGCGATAATTACCCATAGCCGTAAGTTCAGTTTGAATGGATTGGTTACCATTGTACAAAGTAGCCGCAGTAGCATTTGTACAATCCTGGATAAGGCTAATTGTCTTGATTATTTCACCGGAATAGGCATCAACATACACTCGATTATGGCTAAATGGAACGGCGGCAAAAATATCCATTTTATAAGCTAACCGGTATTTAGTAGCAGCCAAATTAAGGTTTTTACCACTTTCTACATTTACGGGCGTAAACACTAAAGTAGGCTTCGGATATAATCTACGGTCTAATTGCCATTTGTAGCGTTTAGCATTAGTATACCGCAAAGCAAAGTCTATTGCTGCATCAGCGGGCATAGAATTTCCTATCTCGGCGTTTAATTTGGGAACTACCCGCCCGTTGGCGGTAGTTAGTTCTCCTCCTTTTTGGTGAACAATAAACTCTCCTCCTTCCACGGGTATTTGCTTGTAAACTTGCTGGAACCGGTAATGAATAAAACCTAACTTATCGCTGTCAGATTTTTGCAAAGTCATTACATCATTTTCAGTTAATCCAAATACCGTAGAATAGGTTTTAAACAACTCTTGTGGGGCTAATTGTACCCCTTCCTTAAATCTTAAAAAAGTATACCTGCTGGAAGGTTGCAGGAGTGGTGCCAGAACAGATTGATTAATATCATCTACCTGAGCCATAGCCGGACTTATTAGCCCTATCACACTAAGAACCAGTAATACTAAAAATTTATTTTTGCCGGCATAAACCCAAGCTAACTTATTAGGATAGCTCTTAAAAAGGAAGTGCCACCATTTTCTGCTGCTTTCAAGTTCCGAGCAGGGAACAAGTTTGTACATTTTCATGACATAAATCTTAAATGGTTTAAAATGATTTTGGAATACTAGCCGGCCGGGAGCATTCAAGAGTTGATTACCGCAATGAAGAAAGGTCAACAGGTGATACTGAAAAATTTAAAATAAACTCGTAAAAACCTGAGGCAGAAGTTTGGCCTTTATCTGAGACAGCCAGAAGAGTTTTTATTTATTCTGGTTTGTAGAAGTAAACAAGAAACTCTCGCAGAAACGTAATTAGTAAATTTTAAGATTGGATAAGATTTGAAGGTTTAGTAGAAACCAAGATAAACGGCTTTATCTAATAATTTATTAAGATCATCTCCTAATTAAGGCATCATACCTAAGCACAATTAGATCTACCGAAATCACTAATAATTAGTATTTTATAAGTTTAAAACAATATCTAAACGCCCTTCGATTTAATCTATAAAATACTGAAAAATAAGTATTGATTTAAGGTAGCAAACAGTTTATCTTTATTTAAATCAGAGCCCTTGGCACCAATAACAGGCAGCTTACTTAAATAATATTCCAAGTTTTATTACTCATCTAAAATTTACACGCTAAAATTTTAAGACCAAGACAATGGATATTCCAAAAAGTGCCAGTAAAACCCGCTACAACCGGGATAGTGACCGTTTATGGGAAGAAAGTCCCTCCTGCTCCGAATACCGGATAGAATATATAATTGCCTATAAAAGTAAATACCTGAATGCTTATAAAGAGCCGGTCTTTTATAAAAAGCAGGAAGAACCAAACCGGGTAGCTCCGAAGATCAGCTCCGATGGCCCAGGCTTTTTTCACGCCTATCCCGGAGGCTTAAATATTGATCCGCGAACAGGTGAAATTGATATTAACGATAGCGATGCCGGTGTGCGGTATACCGTAGAATTTTCGCCGTGCGGCCGGGATTGCGTTGCCCGCACCCACGTGGTAATTAGTGGTGTTGGTTACGAAGGAGGAATCTTTTCCTTAACAGAAACTCCTGCAGACGCACTTTTTATTAATCCATTTTACTTTGGCAGTACGAGTCCGGATGAAGAGATTCGTTCGGATAAAGTTCCGGCAAGGCCAGCGCCTTCCGGTGAATATGGTATAAATCCGGAGCCGAACCAGAAACCAACTGCCGACTTAATTGGGTTAATCCTGGACCCTAAGAGTGGAACTATTGACTTAAGAAAAACAATTGAATCCGGCGCTTTAGGATTCCGGCAAATCACAGATAACCCCAATGATAGATTCCCGCAAAATGGAGTAAGCAAAGATTTTACTATTTATTACCGGTTATTCAGCGGCCCGGGAAAAGAAGTACTAAATAAAACAAATGTTAGAATCCATTTCTTTGATGCGGAGGATGATATTCCGGAAGAATTAAAGGTACGGATGCGGCAACAGAGTAACTCTATTTTCCGGCAGAGTTTGCCTTTACCTTTGCTCTTGGGAATAGCTTTATCTTCTTTACCCGATACTTCCTGGGAAATTTTAACCACTTTGCTGACAGTGCTTTCTTCGTTTTTGTTTTTAATGGCCCGGGCAAAAGAAAGTAATAGCCCATTAATTCCGCCGGAAATTTGCATCAGAAGGTAAAGAGCGGAGTGGCTAGGGTAGGTAGTTTGTAGTATCTGTGTGTTGTTTTCTTTTTTAAGCTTATGCAAAAGTTATTAATGTCGATCTGGTCAATGACTGATTCTTCCGGTTTTATCAGCAGAACCAGTTCCAAAATTTCTTGAGAAAGTCTGGCTTGTGCAAAAATTCTACATAAATAATTGAATATGAATATGTTAATAGCAGTAAAACTAATTACTGTGGTTCTGTTTGCCGCATTTTACTTTTCTGCCGCAGAATGTTCAGCTCAAAAAGCAACTTACCAGCAGCAGGCGCAACAGTTATGCGATGAAGCTTACACCTTATTGTTTCTGCAAGGCAAGGATAGTTTAGCTTTGCTGAAGTATCAACAGGTAAAAGCTAATTATTTTAACAAACCTGCCGTTGACTCTAACCTGGTAGATGCCTGTTTTGGAATGGGCGTTATTTACCAGATAAGAAGAAATTTTACCCAGGCGATTAAACAGTATAAAGAATCCATTACGTACCAGCAAAAAATAACTCCCGAAAAAGATTCCAGCAACTTTTATCCTTATGTACTAATTGCCGAAAATTTTATTCATCTCAATTATTATGATTCAGCTTATACTTATTACAGAAATGCTGAACATTTACTAATCCGTTACCCTAACATTCCGCAGGCGCAACGCTTCTACAATGGTATGGGTAATCTCTATTACTTATTAGGCAATTACACCCAGAGCACCAATTATTACGAGAAAGTACTTAAAAACTTAAATCCGGACGGCAAGTCGTTTCAGCAATTAAATGAAAATGATGCTTACCGGTATATTATGTATAGTAATAATATTGCTACGGCCTACCGCAAACTTGGACTTTATCAACCAGCCATTCAAAATATAAAAGGTTTAATCCGGTATGGTATTCTGCCTAATTTATTATACCAGAATATTGCCGTTACCTATCTCCAATACAACCAGCTAGACAGCGCTATAACTTACCTGCAGAAAATCATCACCGATAAGACAAAGGGCGCTAGCCTGGATATTATTGGCGAGCAGATTGATTTATACAATAACTGGGGAACTGTTTACCTTAAAACTAAAAATTTTAATAAAGCTTTATTTAATTTCGATAAAGCTCAGCAAATAAGTATAGCGAACTATGGCTTTAAAAACGATGGTTTGGCCATTGCCTTCGCAGGAAAAGGACAAGTGTATGAGAAACTCAGAAATTATCCTTTAGCCTTGCAGCATTACCAATCGGCTCTGCAAGCACTGCATTTTACCTTTAATAACGCCAATGTTTATCAAAACCCGCCAGACTTTAACGGTACAGTTTCCTCCCTGCTGCTTTTTGAAGTATTAAAAAACAAAGCTGGTACGTTCCGACAATTTTATAACCAAACCCGGAAAACTTCTGATCTTGAAGCTTCTCTCCAAACGTATGAATTAGCTTTTCAATTGGCGGACCGAATTCGTAAAAGTTATGATTCGGATGAGGCTAAATTATTCTTTAACCGTACGGTAGCTCCCACCTACGAAGAAGCCATTGCCACCGCTTTTCACCTCTTTGAGCAAACCCAACAAAAAAGTTACCTTGAAACAGCTTTTGCCTTAGCCGAAGGAAGTAAAGCAGCTGTACTGGCAGAAAGTTTACGAAAGTTAGAGATTAAAAATATTTCGGGTATCAGCCCAAGGTTGAGGCAACAAGAAGCCGACTTAAAACGCAATAATGTCGCTCTCCAGGTGAAGCTGGTAGAAGACACCGTTAGTAATTTCCGAAGAGAAATGTACCGGGATCGTCTTCGGGAAAATGAAATTAAACTGGCGAAAATTGACAAAGAGTTCGAAAATAATAAACAATACTACCAACTCAAATACGATACGCAGCCAGTAAAAGTAAGCCCGATTCAGGAAAAACTAAGTAAACAAACAGCCATTGTTGAATACTTTATCGGGAAAAACAACTTATACGTTTTTGTTATTACATCGCAAAGTTTCGAAGCCAAACAACTTAACTCTACTAAAGCATTCCGGAAAAATTGGGCCATACTACATAAAGCTTTTTACCAACCGGAACCAACCTTTGGCTTACCGGAAAGTCAGGCTGCACACCAATTATATCAACAATTAATAGCCCCAGTAGCGGCTTCCTTAACCGGAAAGCAACGTTTAGTAATTATCCCGGACAAAGAACTTGGATATGTACCTTTCGAGGCTTTGATTTCTGATACCAACACCAATCATTATTTAATCCAGGATAAAATTATTAGTTACGCTTATTCAGGTAAGCTTTTACCCACCGGTTCCACCAATAAATTAGTTAATCAGGAAGCTTTGGTGCTGGCCATGGCTCCTTTCGGCGCGAAGAACCACGACACCAAAACAGCCCGGCGGGCCGGAATGTTTGCTTCTTTAGATGCTTCGGCCGACGAAGTGAATCAGATTGGTAACCAAGTATTCATTGGCCCAGATGCTACTAAAGCCCTATTTGAACGATTGGCTAGTAAATCTGATATTATTCACCTGGCCACGCACGCCAGCGTTAATAACCAAGAGACATTGCAATCTTTTATTGCTTTTTACCCAAGTGATTCGCTCAACAACTATCGACTTTACATTTCGGAAATTTACGATTTGAACTTAAGTAAGTTAAAATTGATAGTTTTGAGTGCCTGCGAAACGGGCAACGGCCAATTAGTACAAGGAGAAGGGATTATGAGTTTAGCCCGTGCTTTTAGGTACGCCGGCTGCCCCAGTACTGTAACTACCTTATGGCCGGCAGAAGATAAAGCCACAGCTTATATTACTACCCGGCTGCACGCTTATCTAAAAGCAGGAAAACCGAAAGATGAAGCCGTACAACTGGCAAAGCTTGATTGTTTAAAAAACCAAACCAATCCGCAGTTTCAATCGCCGGTTTATTGGGCAAATTTAATTTTTATCGGGGACGAAGCGCCTATCTATCAAACCACTAATTACGCTATAGTCGTTTGGATTGCGGGAAGTATGTTAGTCGTATTTTCAGTTTTATGGTTATTTTACAAACGAGGAATAATTCAAAAATCAACCACGAAAAACTCAGACACACCTCCCTCTTTAATCCCTTTAACCTAGATTTTGCTCTTAAGCAAATAGGGGCAAGGAGATAAAATTGCTGGTTAGCCTACCATTTTAAAATTTAACTTAAGGTGCGTTCGAGATAAGAACAGAATACAGCGTTATTCTTCTTTAAGTACGTCATCCTGCAAGGATCTAACCGGTTACCTACTGGTTAGATCCTTACAGGATGACTTAGATAGACAGGAAAAAACCTGAAAATAGAATTTTATCTTTCTTGCCAGCACTTTTAGTTATTCTTAGTGTAGATAAGTCCTTAACTCGAACTTACGTTAACTTAATGCGACTATAAATAAAAAGCAGGTTTTATTTAATACGCCAAATAAGGCCTGCTTCTTTCATTGCTTTGCAATTGGACTACTTTATTCGTCGGGCAACTTCTTAAACTTCCGTTTGCTCAAAATCTCTTTTGCTTTTTCTCGATAAATATTATCTGGCGCTTTGTTAGCGGCTACTTCTTTTAATACTTTTTTAGCCTCGGCATTATTTTCCACCTTAATGTAACTTAAGCCCAGGTACCATTTAGAGGGCGTTTCAAATTGCTTGTATTGCTGCAAGTAAGTCAGGTAAGTTTTAATAGCAGCTTCTGGTTTATTAGCGGCTAAGTAAGCATTGCCCAAATAAAACAAAGATTTTTCATCGTTTTCTTTCGCTAAAAACTGCTCAAACAATTGAATACTTAGGAGGTAGTCACCTGCTCTATAAGCTTCAATTGCCCCTGTTCTCTGGTCTGCTTCAATGGGTGCTCCTCTAAAGCGTGGTATTAGATAAGGTTCGTAGTAAGCTTGGTAAATAGCCTCAGGAGTGCTTTGTCGGGTAATTAGGTTGTTTATTGCTAAAATGCTGGTAATAATTAAAACAATACTGGCTGCTGCCATTAAGAAATACCTTTGGGTATTCATTTTTACAACCTTTACCTCCGTTTCCGGCTCTTCTGCTATTTCCAGATGAAAATTCTCGAATTGCTGTTGCCTTTGTTGCCGGCCTACCGTTTTTAAATTTCTCAAAATAGCTTGCTCTACTGCCACTTCTTTTTTAAAAGATTCATCAGTAGCTAACCGGCGTTTAAAATCAGTTAATGCTTCGCCTTGCAATTGCCCCAGCAGGTATTGCTCTACCAACTCGTCTTTGTCAAAATCATCCATCATAGGGTTAGAAAACTAGAAATAACCGGAAAAAGCATTTTTCAGGCGGTCTTTGCACCGGAATTTTTGCTGCTTGGCCACATTCACGCTTTTGTAGTTAAGCTTCGCGGCTAGTTGTTCCATGCTTAGTTTCTCGTAATAAAAACCTACCAGCAAACTTTTACAAGGTTCTCCTAAAGCATGAATGGCCCGAATAATCTGGCCATCGTCCGGCACTTTCACGTCTGTTTCTTCCGTTTCATCGGGTACATTCTGAACTTCAATGTAATCGTCCAAGTCTATAAACCGTTGTTTGCCTCTTAATTGGTACAGCCATTTATTACGGCAGATTGAATAAATATATGTTTCCAGTTTACAGGTAAGAACAAAGCTTTCGCTGGATACTTTTTCCAGAAAATCGAGCATGCTGTCCTGGTATAAATCTTTTGCCTCGGCGTAGCTGCCACTGTTTAACTTTACCATTTGCAAGATTTTGGGCCAGTTGGTCTGGTACACCTGGCGGATAGTATTTTCATCGCGATTTTTTAAATCCCGCAGAATAATCTCATCCGAATAAAGTTTTTTCAGCACTTCTGTTACCAATAAGCGATTACCCATAAGCATTACTGTAAGATATTAATACTTAACGGAATGAGAGCATACTTTAAAATTTTTATTTGTACTAAGAATGAATTGCAGAATATCGGCAAAGTCAACACTATTGAACAATAATTTTTCGGAAGGTGCCGCATTTATAAGCCAATACCGTATTTTTTATTCTTAGGTCTGTTGTAGTTGAAGTACACCGTTAAAAGAAGATCGTCAGGTAAAAGTGACTTTATCTCACAAATGTGTAGGTATATTTCACTAAGATGGTTCGCCCGCTCATGATGGGTAATTCCTGATCTAATCGATAGCGGTTCGTGTTGTTTCCCTGGTTCACCACCAGAAAAAGGTCTGTACCTTCGCGGGGATTATACCGGAAGCGAAAATTAGTGGAGATTAAATTGGCATCACTATTATACTGAATAAAGGCATCGGCCGATAATTTTACATTGAGGCTAACACTAGCTTTAAGCCGGGAAATAATTGCTTTGTACTCCTGCTGCCGGCTTGAAAATTTTACTTTATTCCACTGAATAAAACCGCTCAATCCAAAAAAACGGGATAAAGTCCAGGAAGGCACCACACCCACCGACACCCTTTGCCCGTCGTAAAAACTACCCGTCTCGAGTGAAATGCGGGTATTTACCATTTTAACCGATGGCGTCTGGTAAAAACCACTGAGGCTGTAGAAGTGGTAATTTCCTTGGAGAATGTAGGCTTGATCTGACAAGTAAAAGGTATCCGACAAACTCTCAAACGAATAAACAGTTTTGGCCTGAGCCGAGGCGTTAGACTTAAAACTTACGTCCCAGGTGGGAGCAACTTCTACCGATTGGGTGCTGCCATCATTGTTATTCAGGAACATATAACCGGTTACCCCCAATTGGTGGTTTAGTAAACGAGACTCCTTCTTCGGTATCCAGCCATAAAATACCCGATCACCAACGCGAGTATAGTTATTGCGAAACTCGAAGCCTAAGCCCGGATCATAATCTTCACCGGCCCGGGAATAGGTTAGGTTATATCCTAATCCTTTGATGGTCCGCCGCTCCCATTGTAATCGTACACGGCTGTTACTAAGCGCATCCGGGTTGCTATTGTTTTCCCGGTCAAATGTCTGGGCCCAGTTTACCTGTAGAAAATCCTGACCGATCACCCGAAAGATGCCATCTAAGCCGTAGGCAAGGTTATAAGAACCATCCATTCCCAGCCGCGAAGTAGTCATCAGGCCCACATAAGAGTTCTGGTTAATGACTTGCCTTCGCATGCGCAGAACTCCCATATTTTCTGCAGGTAAACTGGCAATATGCCGGGTTTGCATATTCATAAAACCAAGGTCCCATTTTCCTGCCCGGCCTACTAACCGGGCTCCAGCCAGAATGGGCACTTGCTCACCGTTGTGGAGACCAATTCGCCGGCTATAGAAAAGCTGATTGGGGTTGCCAAAATCAAAATCAAAAATACTGGCGCGTTCCTGAAAAAAGAGTCTTTTCTCGGGGAAAAACAACGAGAAACGAGTCAGGTTTATTTGCTGGTCATCAGCCTCTACCTGGGCAAAGTCAGTATTAAAGGTAAGATCAAGGGTTAGGTTACTGGTTAAACCATATTTCAAATCCAGACCGGCATTGTAGGTTGGTTTGTTGTTTTTCTGATAAGATTTTTTGGCCTGACTAAAACTATTTTGTTGTTCCAATCCCGATAAGAGGTAAGGAGTAACATAAAGAGGCTTTTTAGAGAAAAGTCCTTCAAATACTATTTCCTGGCTTTGGGAGGGTTTCCAGAAACTTTGTTCACCCCATTGATTGGATATACGAGGAAAAGTAATCATCTCATTTTTGCGGGAAATCCGGCGGACGAAAGTAAGGCCCATCACCACGCGCCCGTTCTGGTCTTGAAAACGGAGGGTCGAAAAAGGAATCCTAAACTCGGCCGACCATCCTTCCGCGTGGCGGGAAACGGCCACGTCCCAAAATGTATTCCAGGAGAAATTCACCCAACTCCCATCATTTCCCTGGGCATCCTTGGAAATAGCAAAGTCATAGCGGTTGCCGGTAGGAAGGGTAAAAAAGCTCAGGCAATTTTCCCGGTCCCTAAATGTATCCAGATTTATTCCAAACCAATCGGCGTTACCGGCACCATCATCGCGTTTAAAGGAATAACCTTGCACCCCTTTTGGATCGTCGTACATATTACCCGCCACATACAGGAAATTATTGTCATAAGCCATCCAAAACTCGGTACGCTCAGATGGATTGTCACCAACGGTGGGTATGTGCATAAATGCCGGAAAAGAGTTGATTGACTTCCAACCGGCTTCATCCATCACTCCGTCTAATTTAAATTCTCCGGCAAAACGGGAAATACCAATTGGTTTTTGCGCTAGCCCCATAAATGATAGGAGCATCCAGAAAAGAGTGCAAAAAAGCAGTCTCCAATTCATACTTTTGGCTGAAGTCAGTTACAATCCAAAATAGCATGCTTATTTTAATCAGGTGGAGAATCAAGGCTAGATTAAATCGTAGCTTTGTACCCATATTAATGTTAAAAAAAAGCCATGTATTTTAAATTGAGTACAAGGCTTTCATGTGTCTGATGGGGTGCGTTTAATTTATTTCTTGGATACCGCTTTGGCAAGTTTCGCCTTTCCCACGCGATGGAAGGTATCCTCCCATTCTTGTGTTTTTCCATCCGGAAAGGTTAATTTACCAGTAGAAACCATTTTATCTGGTTTTAAATCAGTAATGTTTATTTCTACCTTTTCTCCGTTTCCTACCGGGAAAGTAGCAATAATTGGAACAGGTATTATTTTATTACCTTCTCTGGTATAAGTTCCGACCATCGCCTCCTCCACATTACCGGCTTTCTTGGTAACCCACATGTAATGAGATGGGGTCATAATATGTAATGAGGTTAAACCTGTTACAGGTACCTTTTTGCCATCTTTCAGTTCATAATTCATAACCCGGTTCCAGGTACCTACTAAATCGGAATTCTGGTTAGCTGGTTCTGCTACCCGTTCATATACTTCATGCAATTCTCCTTTTTTGCCATCCGGTAAAATAATAAAACCATCCATATGAAACTTATCGCCTGCAACTTTAACCGTATAGTCGGTTTTACCCCAATCCAAAGCTTCTACATATTTATCTCCTTGCAAGGTATAGGCTCCTCCTTCTCCGCTGCCCTTCAAAGAGTCACTGTTGTAGGATACAAACATCCAGTGAGTAGGAGTAATAATTTTATATTGAGTTATCTTAGTAAGATCAGTTGTAAGGGTTTTGCCTTCTGGGTTTTTACCTGTCTGGGCAATCATCTTCCAGGTACCTACCAAGGAATTTGCCAGGTTAGTGGCTTGCATTTGAGCCAGTAACTGCCCGCTGCAAGCCAGAAGAAATAAGAAAAAATACAGTTTAGTTTTCATGACAGTAGAATTTTAGATATTAATTATTTTATTGATGCTGTTTTAGAGTTTACTTTTTCATATACATCCTCAAAAGTTCGTTTGCCGTTTTCGTCATTTACAATCCCGCTCCAATAAAGCTTATTTCCTTCCAGTCGCTGATTAATTTCTACCTTTAAGCTTTTTGGCGCCGGGAAGGAAAGCATTTCAAAATTGGGATAAAGCTTGTTTCCTTTCATCCGGTAGGTACCACCCATAGCATGTTCAAACTTATTGTCTTTATAACTAATGCGCATCCAGTGGGTAGGAGTAATGGTTTGAAACCGGATATGAGTAGCATTAGTATGGGAGGTTTTTTGCCCCTTAGCATCTACTTCTGCAGAAGTTAAATTATTCCAGGTACCAATAGCCGGATTGTTAGATTTATTTCCTTTTACCTTTTGAAATACTAACGCCTCACAAGCAGCTACTTTGCCATCCGGATAAGTAATAGTACCTGATTGAATAAATTTATCTCCTTCTAACTTGTAGGTAAAATTTGATTTGGTTTTATCTGTTCCTTCCTGCGAAAAGTAGATAGGCGTTTCGATGTATTTATTGCCTTCTACCTGAACAGTTCCCGCAATGGCTTTATCAAATATCAAAGAATCCCCCTGTTTCCTCTGAGTAATCAGGAAATAATAGGTTGGAGTGATAATTTTAATTTCTTTAAATACCGAACCATCACCAGAGATTTTAGAACCATCGCTATCTATACAATTTAGGGATATTACTTCCCAGGTGCCTACTAATGGATTTTGAGCAAAGAGATTCAAGGAAAAATAAACTAGAAGGACCAGTAAAAAGATTTTGGCTTTCATATCAGATTGGCTTAAAAGGTAAAAAGGCCTAAAAGTTTAGTGAATATACCAAGACAGGATTTTGCTTAATCTTTATAAGAATAAGATCAGTAGGTGGAGATTTTATCAGCCGTAATCATTTACTTAAAAAGTAATATAACAGCAAAAACAAATAATAATAGAATTAGCTCAGGATGAAGTAACCAAACTAGAATGTATAGTGAATGTAAGTAATTATTATAAGGATAACAATAAAATATTTAAGTTATTTTAGATATCTAAGTTTATCTTAATAACTTATATGCCTTCCTCATAAATATTGAGGTGGGGCTTACCTTACCATTTAAAAGCTTTTTCTTTCTAAGTTGAACATTCATTACATTTTCTTTTATTTGCACCTTTGTTTCCGTTTAAAACAAACATATTAAAACAGGAACAAACCAGTAACAAAAAACAGAAAAGTAACGGAAATCAAACAACTAACTAAAGCAATAACAAACCTAATAATTGGCTATTAAAGCTTCTTTTAGTTGTTGTTGATTGCTGATAATTTAATTATGAAATTACTCGAAGGAAAAACAGCATTAATTACGGGCGCCTCCAAAGGTATTGGTCGCGCCATTACGCAAAAGTTTGCGGAGATGGGAGCCCAAGTGGCTTTCACGTATTTATCGAGCGTTGAAAAAGGCCAAGCTCTGGAGCAGGAATTAGCAACCAACGGAGCAAAAGTAAAAGGTTACCGCTCCGATGCTTCTGTTTTTACCGAAGCCGAAAAACTGATTGAAAGCGTAGTAGCCGACTTCGGCCGTTTAGATATTTTAATTAACAACGCCGGAATTACTAAAGATGGTTTGCTCATGCGCATGACCGAAGAACAATGGGATGCCGTACTGAACGTAAATCTAAAATCGGTATTTAACCTGACCAAAGCGGCCACCAAAGTAATGATGCGCCAAAAATATGGTTCTATCGTAAACATGACCTCAGTGGTAGGTATAAAAGGGAATGCGGGTCAGGCTAACTATGCTGCTTCTAAAGCCGGTATTATTGGGTTTACTAAATCGGTGGCTTTAGAGTTAGGTTCGCGCAACATCCGGTGTAATGCCATTGCTCCCGGTTTTATCGAAACCGAAATGACCGGTGAATTGGGCGAGGCTGTAGTAGAAGAATGGAAAAAAGCTATTCCGTTAAAACGTGGCGGTTCGCCCGAAGATGTAGCCAACTGTGCCGTATTTTTAGGTTCGGATCAATCGGCTTATATTACCGGCCAGGTTCTGCAGGTAGATGGCGGCCTTCTGACTTAGGTTGCTTGCTGATTATTAGGTTGCGGATGTTTACTGGAAATTAAAAAACCAATAGTATGAAATTTTCTATAATTGTTTTATTAATGCTATTGTTAAACATCCGTGTCTCCGCTCAGAAAAATGACATGATTGTTCGTTTATCCGAAATAGAAATTAATTCGAATTCCCTGGAAGAATATAATAAAATTCTCCGGGAAGAAGCAGAAGCCTCCGTGCGCTTAGAACCGGGAGTTATTTCTATTTTTCCCATGTATGAGAAGGAAAATCCGAACCAAATTAGAATTTTAGAAATATACGCCAGCAAAGAAGCTTACGAGTCGCATTTAAAAACGCCTCATTTTCAGAAATATAAGACCAGCACGCTCAATATGGTAAAATCGCTTAAGCTGATTGATATGAAGGCAATAGATGCGGACACGATGAAAAAAATATTTTCTAAATTAAGCAATTAAGCAATTTACCTATCTAAACTTAGCTTAATTGCTTAATTTATTACAGTCGTTCACACTATACATTAATACCTGCGGCGGCTCATAGCTTTGCTGCCTCAGGTACCAAAACGTTATCTGTGGTTAGTTACTGGTTATTTTTGTTCGAAATAGTAATTATTTTTTATCTTACTAGTGAATTTTGAGCTTTATTATCAATTAAAACGTGTTTTATACGTTTAAGATAGTAAATTCATTACTTTTTGATACAAGTAACGAACAACGGATAACTAGCAAACTATTTTGAATCAATTTAAGCTCTCTCTTACCTACTCCCCTTGGCTAATTGTGGCTTGCCTGGCCTTGGGAGCAGCTTATGCCTGGTTGTTGTATTCTAAAACGGCAACCTGGCCTAAATCCATTAATTACACTTTGGCAGCACTCCGCTTTTTAGTAGTGTCGTTTCTGGCTTTTTTGCTGTTGGGGCCATTCGTGCGGGCTATTACCAATACCACCCAAAAACCAACCTTGGTACTGGCCATTGATAATTCAGAATCGGTAAAATTATTTACTCAACCGGCTTTACTTAACTCGCTCCTCGACCGGTTAGATAAATTAAAAGCTTCGCTAACTGATAAAGATTTGCAGGTAACCGTACGGACCTTAAATCGCGGAACAAAAATCAGCGGCAACCTGGAGAGCATTAACTTTAACCAGCCGGCCACCAATCTCGACCAAATGCTGGCCGGGGTTCAAGAAGAATACGAGAACCGCAATCTGGCGGGTGTAGTGTTGCTTTCTGATGGCATTATTAACCAAGGCAAATCACCGGCATTCTCCGATTATAATTTTCGGCTTTTTCCGGTAGCGGTAGGCGATACTATTCCGAAGAAGGATTTAAGTATACCGGCATTGTCTTATAATAAAGTAGCCTACAGCGGCAACCGTTTCCCGATTATTGCTGAAATTAATAATCAGGGCTTCTCCGGGCAAACTGCTACGGTAGTGCTGCGCGAAAACAATAAAATACTGGAACGGAAAACAGTTAAATTAACTAACAAACCAATAAGCAGCGTCGAATTTGCCGTTACGGCGGTACAACCGGGTAAAAAACACTACGAAGTTTTGCTCGAATCTAAGCCGGGAGAATTTACGAAAATCAACAACCTGAAACATGCTTACCTCGATATTGTAAAAGGAAAATTAAAAATTTTACTGGCCGCTGCCACGCCGCATCCCGATATTAAAGCTATAAAAAGCGCTATTGAAACAAACGAAAACTTTGAAACGGAGCTCTTTATTCCGGGTGTTTTTCCTTTGAATGCCTCCACTAAATATGATTTAGTTATTTTGCACCAGTTACCTTCCCGACTCGGAACGGGCAATGAGGTTTTAACACTGATTAAACAAAAGAAAATACCGGCCTTTTACATTATTGGAGCGCAAAGCGACCTGGCTAGCTTTAACCGCCAAAATGCCGGTCTGGAAATTACCCGTAAGAGTAACCAGGTGGACGAAGTAGTGCCCGTTTTTAACGTAAGTTTTACTAAATTTAAGATAGATGCTTCGGCGCCGGAACGCTTATCGAAATACCCGCCGGCCGAGGCTCCCTTTGCCGATATAAAACTGGCACCAAATGCCGAAATTATCTTATCGCAGCAGATTGGTAAATTAAAAACATCGCGACCCTTGTTAATTGCCCAGGTTTCCGGCGAAGCCCGTTCGGCTACCCTGCTTGCGGATGGTTCCTGGCAATGGCGACTCACGGAAGCGGCTAATTACGAAAAGCCCGATGTGTTCGATAAAATTATGGTAAGTACTGCCCAGTTACTTACTTCGGCCACCGATAAAAAACGACTGAATGTGTACCCAGTGCAAGACGAGTACCTGGTGCACGATGATATTCGGTTTGAAGCAGAAACGTATAATTCTATTTACGAAAAAATTTACGGGCAAAAAGTTACTTTGCGTTTAACCGACGAAAAAAATAAAAATCGCTCCTTTTCTTTTGTAAACGGCGAAGGGTTTTCGGGTTTAAACATTGGCAACTTGCCCGGTGGTGTGTACAAGTACGAAGCCTCGGCCGTATTAGACAACCGTCTTTACCGGGATAAAGGCGAGTTTGTAGTGCAGGACATTCAGTTAGAAGCGGTATCGTCACTGGCAAATTTAAACTTACTGCACCAGGCCGCGCAAAAAACCGATTCACGGGTATATTATGCTAATCAGATTGATCAGTTAGAAAAAGATATTCTCGAAGCCGATTTCAAAAACGTTATTTATTCTTCCGAAAACATTCAGGAATTAATTAACCTGAAATGGCTATTCTTCCTTATTCTGGGTTTGGTTAGCGTGGAGTGGCTTATCCGTAAATACAACGGCGCGATCTAAGTTTAAAGATTTACAAGTTTAACGAAGAACCCTGGCAAGTTTGGGTACTATACCCAAAAGTAAAAAGTTTTGCTATGGCTGACTTTGATGTTGTTCTTTGGAGCCTTTTCAAGCCTCCATTTTGTGGTGCTGATGCAGTTCAAGGGCCTAAGTTTGCCTCGTGGCCGGCGGGCCTCGTTTGGCTCTTCCGCCCTCGCTAGCCTTCCTTTCCTCGACTCCGTCGGCGGAATGCCTGCGGCACCGGAAGCCTAGCAGGTGCTCCACAGCCAAACTGGTGTTAGTCGCGAGTAGCCAAAGTCTTTCTTGTTTTTACAGACTTTTCCAATTAACAATGTAGTGATTACTAATTTTCTACAGCTGATGAGTTAAATTAAGTTACTATTTTTTACCACCCCTGCCCCTCCTAAAATAAAAGGGGAGCTTGCAGAACTTTATAAAATAACTGGAGGAGTTAATAAGTAGTAGTAATAGCCGGAGCTACAAGCAACAATTACCAGTTTGGCTGTGGAGGGCCTTTTAGCGTTCCGGTGCTGCGCAGCAGCATGGCGCAACGCAGTGAGCCAAGGTTCGCTAAACCGCCCTCCACAGCCAAACGAGGCCCGCTGGCCACGAGGCAAACTTGAAATATCAAACAAGTTAGCACCGCCGCCTGGAGACTTAAAAAGGCGCCCAGAAAACGCTTACTAGCAAGCAAAATATATCATAGCTTTTTGTTACAATTTTGGTACTATTACTTTTCGAAAATATCTGTACCTTAAGGGCTGCTAAAATTCACACCAGTTATGATTTCGTTACGAAACATTGAAAAATATTACTCTTCCGGTTTTTCGCGGGCTTACGTGCTTCGCCACATTAATTTAGAAGTACAAGAAGGCGAATTCATTTCCATTATGGGACCATCTGGTTCGGGCAAATCTACGCTGCTTAATATTATTGGTTTGCTGGAACAACCTTCCGACGGTGAATATTACTTCCTGGACCGGCCGGTTCATAAAATAAAAGATTCTGAGAAAAGTGAGCTGCATAAAAATTTTATAGGGTTTGTTTTCCAGAGTTATCATTTAATTGATGAACTCACCGTGTACGAAAACATTGAAACTCCGCTGCTCTACAAGAACATGAAATCATCCGAACGCAAATCGTTGGTGGCTGACATTCTGGATCGCTTTCAGATTGTAGGTAAAAAAGATTTGTTTCCGCACCAATTATCCGGTGGACAGCAGCAGTTGGTAGGCATTGCCCGAGCCGTAGTGGGTTCGCCTAAGTTAATTTTAGCCGATGAACCTACCGGTAATTTAAACTCCCGGCAAGGCGAAGAAATTATGGACCTTTTTCAACGGTTAAATCAGGATGGCACCACCATTATTCAGGTTACCCACTCCGAGAAAAACGCCACGTACGGTACCCGCACCTTACATTTGCTTGATGGCAAAATTGAAAGAAGCGAATAATCAGGCGGGCTGGGTCACCCGAATGGCCCGCCGCCATTTTATATAACCATCGGTCGCCAGAATTAAGAAGACAAAGTAAAGGCCGGCCAGCATATAAAGTTCTTTGTACAGGTAAATACCTACATACGCGGAGTCCACGACTAGCCACACAAGCCAGTTCTCAAGTTTTTTACGGGCCATCATCCAATAAGCTGCCAGACTCACCCCGGTAGTGGCCGAATCGGTATAAGATAAGTCGGCATTGGTAAAATGCGTTAGAAAAAAGCCCAATCCTAAGGTAAATACCACCGAAAAAACACTTAGCCAGAGCCATTGCAACGGCTGGGTACGGGTTACCGGTATTTCCGTTTGTACGCTATCCGGGTCCGGGTGCAGCCAGGCATACCAACCGTAGGCACTCGTAATAAAATAAAAAATATTTAAACCAACATCGGCGTATAAGCGGGCATCGAAGCAAACATAAATCAACATTAGGGTACTTACCATTCCAACGGGCCACGTCCAGATGTTTTCGCGAGCGGCCAACCATACTCCGGCCACACCAGTTACGGTACCTATAATTTCGTAAAGTGTCATTTATTTAAAAACCAAATCAATTATTCAGATTGCTTAAACGCCGGGATTCTTTATTGCGCGCCTGTTTTCGAACCAATATTAAAAAATTTAAGGCACTTGTTTCTGCGATTTACTAAAACCTACGTTTTAATTTTTTCTGGTAAAGTAAATCAGCCTGCTTACCAAGTATTCCTTTAAGTTGGTTCCAGCTTTCCGGTCAATGTTCTTCAGGTATAAAAGTCTTTCTTGGGCGGCAATTTGTTGTTGAAAAGAAGTATAACCTTGAATAAAGCGAGCGTCTTCGCTCGTGTTGCTCCTCGTCCGGCCTCTGGCCGCTAGCAATACTTATATTACTATGTTCTGAAGTTCATCGGTTTGCCCGGCCAGAGGCCTCCCAAATAGTAGACACGAGCGAAGACGCTCGCGCCAGCAATGACATTTTTAGAGCTTAATGGCCACTGGTTCGACCAGCAATGGCATTTTCACCGATTTGTTTTGTGGAAATTATATGCAAATCGATGCTGCGGGATAAATCAAAACATACTTCTTAAGACGGCCGAATGAAAGTTTGCAAATAAATAACGGGCATCTTTGCTGTAAATACGGGTTAATGGAAAAATAAATAACTCATTAAAATAGCTATAATTACCCCGGCTAAATCGGCAATTAGCCCGCAAGTAGCAGCATAACGGGTTTTGCGAATACCTACCGACCCAAAGTAAACGGCCAGAATATAAAAAGTGGTTTCGGTACCACCCTGAATGGTACAAGCCACTCGCCCTACAAACGAATCAGCTCCGTAGGTTTTCATTACGTCCAGCATCAGACCCCGAGCCCCGCTACCGCTTAATGGTTTCATGAAAGCGACGGGTAAAGCCGGTACAAATTCAGTATTAAAACCTAACTGCGCAAAAACCCAGGCAATGGCGCTCACCAGCATTTCCAGAGCGCCCGAGGCCCGAAAAACGCCAATGGCTACCAAAATAGCTACCAGGTAAGGAATAATACTAATGGCTACCTGAAAACCTTCTTTCGCGCCTTCAATAAAGGCATCGTACACGTTAATTCTTTTAATCAGGGCTAATCCAATAAATGCTACAAAAATGCTGAACAAAATAAAATTACTGGCTACCCGGGAAATAACGGAAATTTGTTCCTGCGAAATAGTAGAGAAGTAATAAATCAGGCCGCCTAAAAGAATGCTAATAGTACCCAGATAAGCGAAAATCACCCGGTCTAACAAATTAATGCGTTGGTAAATTGCTACTATTATTAACCCAACCAAGGCCCCTAGAAAAGTAGTAATTAGCGCCGGCAAAAAAATATCCGAGGGGTCTTTCGCGCCCATTTGCGCCCGGAATACCATAACGCTAATGGGAATAATGGTGAGACCGGCCGTATTTAAAACCAGAAACATAATCTGCGGATTGCTGGCCGTATCTTTCACGGGATTTAATTCCTGTAATTCTTTCATAGCTTTTAAGCCCATGGGCGTGGCGGCATTATCTAACCCGAGCATAGTGGCGGAAAAATTCATGAGAATAGAACCAAATACCGGATGGTTTTTAGGTAATTCCGGAAACAAGCGGTTAAAGAAAGGCCCAACTAAACGGGCAAATACCGAGATAATACCTGCATTTTCGCCTATCTTCATTAAACCTAAAAACAAGGTCATTACTCCAGTTAATCCCAAAGAAATCTCGAAGCCCGTTTTTGCCATGTCGAACATACTGGTTACTAAGGCGGCAAAAATCTCGGTATCCTGGAAAAAAATTAATTTAAAGAGGGCAATAGCAAATGCAATCAGGAAAAAAGCAATCCAAAGGTAATTTAAAACCATAAAGCAGGCAATCCGGTCAGACTTACAGAATACGAGCCAATATACATCTTATGCTTTACATCTTACTTACAATAGTAAAAGTTTGTATAAGGGTGATTTGTTAGGCAGAGTACTAAAGTAAAAAAATTAAAACGAGAGAAGCTTTGTCTTTTTTTCAGCTAATTGCAGATACTGTAATTAGCTAGTGCCGCTAGCTATTCTTAAAATACACCTTAAAATACGAGAATGATCTTACGTTTACCTCCATTCAAGAATCCATTTAGTAAATTCTATTACCAGCCATTAACCTTAAATTGTATTTTTTTACTTTATTTTCTGGCCTGTTCTTGTCAAACATCAAAACCAACAACTACTCCTACCCCAACACCAACAACTGCGGCTTTACCACCAAAATTTACTTATAAACAGCTACAAACGCAATTAGAACAATCGCCGGTATTTGCCCAAAACTTTACCGGTTTTGCCTTGTACGATCTAGATTCCAGTAAAATGGTAATAGCGCATAACGCCGACAAGTATTTTACCCCGGCCTCTAACACTAAAATTTTAACTTTTTACGCGGGCCTTAAAATATTAAAGGATTCTATTCCGGCTTTCCGGTATACCATTCAGCACGATTCGTTGGTTTTCTGGGGCACTGGTGACCCTACTTTGCTGCATCCGGATTTACTAAATCAGCGAGCCTGGCAATTTTTGAAAAACCGGCCCGAAAAATTATTTTTCTCCGCTTCAAATTTTGCCACTATTCCCCTCGGACCTGGTTGGGCCTGGGATGATTACAATGATTATTACTCCACCGAACGTTCTCCGCTACCGGTCTACGGCAACATTGTCCGGTTTACCGGTAAGCCAGGCACAACCAAAGCCTTGGTAAATCCGCGGTATTTTAAAGCGCAGGTAAAAACTGATTTAAATTTTAATGCCTCTAACAAGCTGGTAGGGCGGGAATACGACACGAATAAATTTACCTTTTACCCGAAAAACATTAAAAAAAAATTTGAGGTAGATGTTCCCTTTAAGCAAACGCCGGAGCTTACTATTAAACTACTGAGCGATACACTCCAGCGCCCCGTGAAACTGGTAAAAAAACGTATGCTTCGGCCAACCCAAACTTTTTACGCGAATCCGGTTGATTCTTTGTATAAGCGCATGATGGTAGAAAGCGACAATATGTTTGCCGAGCATTTATTATTGCTGTGCGCCGCTACCGTCTTCGATTCCCTCAATACTACTTTAATTATTAACCACGTAAAGAAATCGTATCTCTCCGATTTACCCGATTTACCTAATTGGGTAGATGGTTCCGGTTTGTCGAGGTTTAACTTAATTACGCCGCGCGACCTGGTGGTCGTTTGGCAAAAGATTTACCAGGAAGTTCCCCGTAATCGCTTATTTTCTTTGTTGCCGGTAGGAGGTAAAAGTGGAACCCTCAAAGACAATTATAAAGCCGATGTTCCTTTTGTATTTGGTAAAACAGGTTCGCTAAGTAATAATTACAGCCAAAGTGGTTTTATTATTACTAAAAGCGGCAAAACCTACATCTTCGCCTTCATGAACAATAATTTTACGAAACCTACAGCCGAAATACGTCAGGAAATGGAACGCTTAGTTACGGCCATCCACCTGAATTTTTAAGTTAAAGAATCAGTAAATATGTTTAATAAGAGATATTGGCAGAAGCACAAAAAGCATTCACCTGGTGGGTAAGCACTTCTATATCCGCTTTAGTGTGCAAACTGTTTAGTATGATACGGGTAATAGGCGGATCGGCGGGGGTTGGATAAGCGAAATGAGAGATTAAGATTTGTTGCTCTAACAACCAGGCATACAAACTATTTTGGCGGGTATAGAAAACAGGATAACGAGTGAACGACTGAAATAGAGCGGGTTGTTGTACATTATTAGTAAATTGGGTAATGTTCTCCTGCAATTTTTCCCGGGCTTGTTGGTATATATTCTCGGCTTGTAGAAAAGCGGCTAAGTAAGCTGGTACAGGCGGTGAACCTCCCCCAAAAAATGCGGACTTTTTCAGATTTTCTATCAGAGAAACATTACCTAAAATTACCCCACCCGGAATGCCCAAAGCTTTCCCGAAAGAACTAATTACTGCCACCTGCACATGAGCGGGCAGTTCTGGCAATTGCGTATATACCCCGGCTCCGTTTTTCCCGGTTAAGCCAAAGCCGTGCGAATCGTCTATAATAATGGTAATTTTCTTATCTCCTGGGAGCTTTGTAATCCAATCAAATGAATAAGTCTGAACCCATAAAGCATCTAAAGAATTAGTAAGAATAACTACTTCTTTACTGGTAGCAGTTCGTACTTTTTCGGGTACTTCCTTCGCCCAATTAGTATAATCGCCTTGGTAGCAATCGATAGGGGTGCGCCATAAAGCCGGGTGCGTTCGTGGGCCGTAAATAAAAGTGCCAGTATCGGCAAAAGTTTTTACTATTAATTGTCCTGCTATTAAACCCGACGAAACGACTAAGGCTGCTTCAGCGCCGGTCCAGGTACTTAAATACGCTTCGGTTTCGGAAAAAATTTTTAATTGTACATTTGATAGTCGGGAACTCGAATAATTGGTGCCGTACGTGGCAAAACACGCTTGTAAAATAGCCTGAAATTCTTCGTTACGAGCCATTCCCAGATAAGAAGTACCGCTACAATACAAATAGGTGGCCGTTTCAGTAACCAGGGTACGACCAGGCAATTGGGAAGTAAGTAACGGCGTTTCCAAAAGAAAAATGCAAGTAGTAAATCTGGAGGTTTGAAACTAACCGTTTTTTTGGTAAATGCAACTATTGCGATTTTACCGCCATAAAATTTATGGCAATCAGGAATACGAATCAGAGCTTTCCAGGCTTCTGCTTTACCCGTTATAATTAAAGGTAGTAAGTATTTTTATGAGATTAGCTTAGAATATTTTTTACTAAAACACTAAATTTTTAAGTTTTACTTACTAATACGCAAACAATAAATAACTACTTAAGCCGAAATTACCCCCAACAACTCTTCAATCAGCTCTGGATTAATATAATTAATTGCCGCGTATTTTTCGTAGTAAATGGCTTGAATAAGAGCAGCGGGATTAATAGCTTCTGAGGTTACTCCTTCGTCGCCGGGGCGGAACATAACGTGCATAGGAACAGCTACATCGCCATTAATGGGCGGTTGAAAATACTTATAAGGCAGTACCGCGCCGCCGTTTTGCTCAAAAAAGTTTATTTTTCTCAATAAAGTTTTTGCTTCGTTGGTGTTTTCGCCGTTTTGAGCGGTTATTTCCCAAACAAAACCAACCGAACGGTAACCTTTTTCCTTTAGTTTAGCGGCTCCCGTCTGGTAAATGTAATCGAAAAAGTGCGAGCCAATTTGTCTGCTGCGTTGCTCCGGGTCAATAGCCAGGTAAACTAAAAATACTGCCGAAGGACTAGTAAGTAAATGGACGGTAGCCAGGCCAATGGTTTTTTCTTTAGTAGAAACGCGGAAAGCTAAACCAACGCCCTGATCCAGGCTGTCTAAAATAGCTTGTAGGGGTTCCTGTTCTTCCGGGGGAAAAGTATCGTAGTATAGGTTCCACCAGGCACTATCAGCACGTAATATCCGAGAATCTGAAATACACTCAAAACAAACAGGTTGTTCCGGTACTTTATTAAAATTCTTAAACATAAAAGTTGGTTGGTAAGTAGGCAAAAAAATCGGGTCGGAAAATTTAAAATAGAAATTCTACTAGCATTTAATCTATTACTGGACACTTACAAAGGTCCAATAGTTGCACGTAAAAAATCTATTCGTACTAAAAATTTAAAAATACTTAACAACCAATAAAAGAGAAAGAGCGATTTTGCAGGCAAATATAACCTGGCACAGAACTTATTTAAATACTTAAAAATTAAATATTTTGTTTTAATCTTTTCATTATTAACCAGTTTACTTTAAACCCGTGTAACTAACCTTTTTAAGCTAAAGCAATTGAGCAAAGCGTTATAAAATTTTTACTGGTTTAGAAAATTATTTTAAGCTTTATTTTTAGAATAGACCGGTTGCTTTTCTGCCAAATACTTCCAATAGCGCACGGGTATATGCCGGAGGTGCAGCTTTTTATTTTTTCTTTCCGGAATGTTGACGCTGTTAAAATACGTCTGCCATAATTCCTGATAAGCAGTTTCATCCTCGTCTAACAAAGCAGTGTTTAGTTGGCCGCTCCGGTTAATTGGCATTTGCTCTAATTGTACATACTCTACCCGATCCAGATTATAATAAATGCCGTAACGGCGTTTCAGGTCGTAAATCAGCCAACGCTGGTCGGCGTACCTTTGCGCAAAATGTTTTTGAAGTAAAGGTATTACGTTAAAATCTGGTTCAATGCCCGCGTAAAACAAATTATCCCCGGTTTTCTGAAAACGGACAAAGGCTTCCATGCGGTGAGCTTCCCGAAATATTTGCTTGTTAATTTGCGCCACTACGCGAACGCAATCAGCCGCAAAATTTTCTTCTATATTTACTAAACTATCAAATGCCAGTTTTATGTATTGGTAAATAACCATTTCCATATCTGGTAGTTCGGATAGAAAAACTTTGTATAACTGCACACCCGCATTTGCCGATATTTTCCGGAGCAAACCCTGCCACACCCGTTCGGCTTTTTCCTCATTGGTAATTACCGGAATGTGGGTAACAAATAAACTAGGCTGCACCTGCTGTTCGTTCATAATCTTACCAGGCCAGGCTTTGCGCTCGTATACTTCAAAAATTACACTCAGCAAACCTTCGAACGTTCCGTCGTAGGAGTAATGATATAGGGGCATGGATGATAGCAGCGGAAAAATGTAAATAAATGGCTCGCTTAAAGGTATTGGTAAAATAAACTGCGGTCTTCGCTTACTGGCGTCAGGCGTTTATTTACCGAGCGGTTTTGTTGGCGTTCGTTTAAATACTGCAGGTGCACCACTAATAAACTAAGTTTGCAGTGACAAGAAACGGGGGCTACTTTAGAGCTAACTTTCGAATTAGAAGAATTTTGAATGGATTTCATAATAGTAAATTTTTATGGACTCGTTCAGTTAATTCAATAGATTCTTATGCCGGACACAATAAAATAAGTACTAGCTGGCTGTCCCGAACAAACTTAATTGCTGCTTAATCAAGCTGTTCCGCACCGAACCTTCTCCGAAAAGTATTCGCCGGCGAATACTTTCTTCGGTATATGTTTTAGCTACCGGGCTTTTACCGCTGCAGGTAATAAAGTAGCGGGCTCGCTTCATAGTCACGCCAATTTTTAATAAATGATCGGCCGTAAGGGCGGCAAAACGACGCGCCATTACAATTTTTTTAGCCGATTTCACCCCAATACCCGGCACGCGTAAAATCATTTCGTAATCGGCCGAATTTATTTCTACCGGAAAGAAATGCATATTGCGCAACGCCCAGGCTAGTTTCGGGTCAATTTCTAAGTCTAAGTTGGGAGTGAAATCCGATACAATTTCCTGCACCTGAAAACCATAAAACCGCATGAGCCAATCGGCCTGGTAAATGCGGTTTTCGCGCATAAGCGGTGGCACCTGAATACCCACCAACCGGCTGTCGCTGCTAACCGGCACGTAACCCGAATAATACACCCGCTTTAAGTGGTATTGCCCGTATAATTGATTCGCCAGGTGCAAAATCTGCTTGTCGTTTTCGGCGGAGGCTCCTACAATTAACTGCGTACTCTGGCCCGCCGGAGCAAAAGCAGTAGCATGCTTAAATAATTTTTGTTCTTCTTTGCTGGCGATAAGTTCCTGGCTAATCGCTGACATGGGTTTAATAATCTGAGCGTAATTTTTTTCCGGAGCCAGCTTTTGCAAGCTTAGTTCGGTAGGTAACTCAATGTTTACGCTGAGCCGGTCGGCGTAAAGGCCTGCTTCTTTAATTAAGTCTTCGCTGGCTCCGGGAATTGTTTTCAGGTGAATGTAACCGTTAAATTTATGTTCCTGGCGCAGCTTTTTCGCAATGCGTATCAGACGTTCCATGGTGTAATCCGAATCCTTAAAAATACCTGAACTCAGAAATAACCCTTCGATGTAATTGCGTCGGTAAAAATTCAGGGTAAGATTAACAACTTCGTCGATGGTAAAAGCAGCCCGCTGAATATCATTGCTGCGCCGGGTTACACAGTAGGCACAATCAAAAATGCAGTAGTTAGTAAGCAATATTTTTAGTAACGAAACGCAGCGGCCGTCCTCGGTATACGAATGGCAAATCCCCATTCCTTCGGCATTGCCTAAACCTTTGTTAAGATTTTTCCGCTTGCCTCCGCTGGATGAACAAGAAACATCATATTTCGCGGCATCTGCTAATATTTTTAGCTTATTATTAATTTTGTCGTTCATTTTAGTGTTTTGCTCGGGTCTAAAGTACACATTAATCCATATTTAAACTAATATATTTAGTAATAAGTTTTAATTTTTAGCAAAAAGGTAGATTTTAATTCTTAAGTAGGAGCTATAAGGCAGGCAATATTTTTGCAGCTTACTAGTTTACATTAGGGTTATAATTTTATTAGTAGTAATTTAAACACAAGCGTTCTTAAACAGTTATCTGTTGGAGGATTTAAGAAGTGATTGTATACCTTTATGGTATTGATAGTATATATTTTAAAGCGGTTCGCTCTACTATTTCTGGTACTAGTTTTAGTTACGGCATCTGGATATGCCCAGCAAACCACGCCTATTCCTGATTCTTTGCAGAAAAATGCAGCCGATACGACTCATCGGGTATTGGATTCCGATAAAATTATTAAAGATTTAAAGGCGTATTCGAAGCGTAAAACTATAGTAGGCCGCTTGATAAAAGCGGTTTTCCGGTTTGATCGCAAACCTGAGCCTGCTGCCGTAAATCCACAAATTTTAAACTACCAATTTCCGCAGCACCATTACAAAATTGTGCGGCGCATTTATATTAAAAGTTTAGATGCCTTTGGCTATTCTATTAACGATACCACCCGGTTGCCCGCTAACTTCCTGGAAAAAGCCGGTAATTCGCTCCATGTAAAAACCCATCAGGGGCGCATTCGCAATAAATTATTATTTAAGCCCGGCGAACCGCTCGAACCTTTAGACTTAACCGAATCGGAGCGTTTGCTGCGCCAAACCGATTACATTTTAGATGCCCGGGTAACCGTTAACGAGAAAACTTCCACGGCCGATAGCGTGGATATAGTAGTAATTACCAAAGACGTTTTTTCGATAAGTGCGGGTGGTTCTTACAGTGCCGGAAAAAGTTCGGGCCGGATTGTGCTCCGCGATATTAACTTTATGGGTAGTGGTCACCAGATTCGCAATTCGTACCGCTTCGGCCTCGACTCTATTCAGCAATCGTACGAGTACACGGGGAGCTACCGGGTAGAAAATATTTACAAGACTTTCATCAGCAGCGAATTAATCTACCGCGACGAAGTAAATTATAAACAAAAAGGAGCCAGCCTGCAGCGCGATTTCTTTGCTATTAACACCAAGTACGCTGGTGCCATTGCATTAAACTGGTACACCTTGCCTACTTACGTCCGGCTTACGGACTCAACGGGGCAAAGGCAAAATATCTCTTTTTCCACGCAGGATTATTGGTTAAGCAAGTCGTTCCGCTTTAAATCGTATAATTTAGGCCAGGAAAACCGGGGCCGAATTATTACCTCGGGACGGGTTATTATTACCCGCTATCCTACTCCCCCAACCGACGAATACCAAAGCAATACTTTTTACCTGGCGGGCATTGGCTATACGTACCGGAAATATTATAAAGACCGTTATTTGTTTGGCTTTGGCCGTACAGAAGATATTCCGGCCGGTAACCTACTGGCTCTTACCTATGGGTTGGAGCACGGCAATAATTATAACCGGCGCTACATAGATATAAAAGCCGGTTTTGGCAAATACCAGCGTAACTTTGGTTATTTAAATTTCACCTCTGAGTTTAATACCTTTATTCGGGATAAAAAGTGGGAACAAGGCGAGCTGGCCACCGAAATTTTATATTTCACCAGGTTATATAATATAAATACCTGGCGCATGCGCCATTTTGTTTGGAACCGTACGTCGTACGGGCTTAACCGTAAATACGGCGAAAACGTATTAAACATAAATAAATACGAAGGAGTACGTGGTTTCAACTCACCGGAACGGGGCACCCGTAAGTTCGTGCTTAATTACGAGAATAACCTTTACACGCCTTTATCGTTTGTTGGTTTCCGGTTTGCTATTGTTGCTTTTGCTGATATTGCCTGGCTTTCCACCGGCAACAGCAGCAATCCTTTCCGCAACACGCCTTTACAAGGCTACGGTATTGGCTTCCGTTTTTTAAATGAATACACCACTTTTAATACTATTCAAATTTCGTTAGGCTTTTATCCCCAGGGACCTACTTCTTTTAAAACCTACCCTTCTACCCGGCCTTATTACGAATTCAACGATTTTACCTACTCCCGCCCTATTACCGCAGTTTTTGGCGATGGTATTTACCGGTAAGTAACTGCCAAATTTTGAATGTGTAAAGGAGTGGATGTTTAGGAAAAGATGATTAAGAATAAATACTACTCTAAGTACGGAAGAATAGATTTTTCACTCATTTCAAAGTCATCGGTTAGTCTATTCAAAATTTACTAAATCACTTGCTCATTCTTTGATTAAAAATTTACTAAATCATACCTACAACTCACACCTTCACTCATCCGCTCATTTAAAATTCATTTATTCAAAATTTTTCTAAAACCTTTGTAATGTTTCTCCCCAATTGTCGTCTTTGTTTTTGAATGGACTTACAAACGTTTAAGCAGAAAGTTTTACCCGCAAAGGACAAGCTCTTTCGGTTGGCTAAAACCATGTTGCGCCACCACGAAGAAGCCGAAGATGCCCTGCAGGAAGTTTTTCTGAAACTCTGGACGAACCAGCACAAACTGGAGGCCTGCAATAGTGTTGAAGCGTTTGCCATGACAGTAACTAAAAATTTGTGCTTAGATAAATTAAAAGTAAAAACTCCTAAGCATCTGGCAGATATAACGGAAATGGAATTGGAATCGGGTTATACTACGCCTCAGCAAAGTTACGAGCTAAGCAATAGTGCTGAGGTAATGCGCCGGTTAGTGGACCAACTACCGGAACAACAAAAACTGATTCTGCATTTACGGGACGTGGAAGGTTATTCCTTCGAAGAAATAGAACAGATTACCCAATTACCCATGAACACCATTCGGGTTACCTTATCCAGAGCCCGCAAACTGGTACGCGAACGTTATTTAAAAATTGAGAAGTATGAAGTGGGATAATATAGAAGTATTGTTGGAGCGCTACTACGACGCGGAAACCACCCTGGAAGAAGAAAATTACTTACGTGCTTATTTTAACCAAACCGAAGTACCTGCTAATCTAAAGCCGGCTCAGGAACAGTTTAAATTTATGGAAACGCAACGAAACGTAAAACTTACCGGCTACTCGCACGACGAATGGCTGTTTGCGAAAATGGAAGAACCCAATGGGCGACAGTTCTTCCTGGGCCGCGACTCTATCAAATTTTTAATGCAAATAGCGGCCAGCGTACTATTAGTAACCCTTGGCTTTTGGTTTGGTACCCGTAATCCATTTGCCACCGCTACCCCCAACCCCGAAGTAGCGGCCCTCCGGAAGGATTTACAGGAATTTAAAAAAGTGTTGTCGCCGCATGCATTGCAATCTGTTACTGCCGCCGAAAGAATTCAGGTAGTAAAAGAAGGCGTAAAAAATACTCCCGCTGATAAAGAAGTAGCCCAGGTTTTAATTAACGCCATGAACTTTGACCCGAACGTAAATGTGCGTTTAGCAGCCTGCGAGTCTTTGTTTCAATACCGGCACTTACCCATGGTGCGCGAAGCGTATATCCAATCTTTACAAATCCAAACCGATCCTAACGTTCAGGCCATGCTCATTGATATTCTGGTAGCCTTAAAAGAAAAGCAAGCAGTAGATCAGGTTAAAAAATTATCTCAGAGACAAAATTTACAGCCTACCATAAAATTGAAAGCCCAACAAGCCATTGGCATTCTGATTTAATATAAGAACCGGCATTAAGGCATTTTACACGAAGCTGCAAGCCTAGTATTTACTTGTTAAATTATTAATAATCAAACCATTATCTCTATTTTATTTTCTAATACTCATTTAATACTTTATTATGAAAAAGATATTATTAGCCGCCACCTTTTGCGCCTTATTGACCAACCTCAGTTGGGCACAAACAGCTGTCAGCGGAAAAGATAAAACTAAAAACAAGGCGAATGTGATAGTAAATAGCCACCGCAACGACAATGACGACGATGACCGCAGTGGGGAACGCCGCGAGTACAAAACTAAATTAGGCAATAACGCCAGCAACCAGGTACGTTTTATTATGGCCAGCAGTGAAGTAAAAATTGTAGGCCACAACTCCGACGAGTTAGTAATAGAAGCCAATAATTACCATGCGCCACCTGCCCGGGCCCAAGGTTTAAAGCCCCTCTACAACGCCGCCGAAGATAATACCGGTATTGGTCTTTCTGTTAACCGAGAGGGTAATGTGCTAACCGTAATAAAAGCCCAGAAAGGAAGCGGCAAATACACGATTCGGGTACCAAATAAAGCGGCCATTTCTTACACCGAAGGCAACTGGGAAGGTGGCGATTTTGAACTAGCCGACCTAGACGGAGCCATTGAACTTAAACTAAATAATTCGCGCGCCGAACTTAACAACGTAGCCGGACCGGTAATTGCCAATAGTACCAACGGCGGCATTCAGGTTAAATTTAAAAATTTAAACCAGCAAAAGCCTTCGTCTATTTCGGTAGTAAATGGCGAAATTGATATAACCTTACCGGCCGCCACCAAAGCCAACTGGAAATTGCGCTCAATCAACGGAGAAGTATACACCGATTTTGACATGGCGCTGCCAAAAGACAAATCTGATTTACAAAAAATTGCCGGCAGCAACACCGTGGAAGGCAAAACTAACGGCGGGGGCGTAGAAATGAATGTGTACACCATCAACAGCGATATTTTTATTCGCAAGAGTAAGTAAATCCATCAGCTACTTTCGTTCGAGTACACGGCCCATTACCAGCTACTACCATGCGTATTTTTTACTTTTTCTTGCTATGGTTATTTGTACCCAAGTATAGTTACGGTCAAACCACAGGACTTTCAGCTCATCCAACCCAAACTATTTTTGCTTATGGCGGAGATCTGAATAAAGCTTTTCTAAAATACGTGGTAGAATTTACTAAAGTATGGTGTTTCAGAATGCCAAGCTGCTAAAAGCTGGAAACCGAGTTACTTAAATAAAATACAAACAACTACTAGCCGGATTTTAAAAGTACTACTTCCACCCGCCTACTTCAGCTTATTAGCCTGTAACATAAAAATGGTGCTTTAAACTAAAAATACTTGCCCTTTTTTCAACTCAAAATGAAGTTTCTACCATTATGAAAAAGTTATTTTTTCTTATCCTTCTCAACTCGTTATCTACTTTAAGTGTTTCCGCGCAGAAAGTAGTTGAAAAAACCTTACCGGCCGCCTCTAACCAAGAAATAGATTTGCAGTTAAAGTTTGGGGATGATATTAAAATCAGCGCCTGGGACAAACCAGAGGTTTACGTAAAAGTAACGTACAATATTAATTCCGGTAGGTTAAACGACGCCCTGAAACTTGATTTTAACTCTGGCACCAATGGCCCCCGCGTAACCGTAGACTTGGACCATGATTTGTTAAAAACCGGCCGCGCTGAAGATTGTCCGGATGCTCCATACGGCCGCAATCGTTCTTCTTATAATGGCCAGGAGTACTATACCTGCACCCAAATTGACTACGAAATTAAAGTACCGCGCAACAATAGCTTAGTGGTAAATACTATTAACGGCAATATTGAACTACGCGGAATAAATGGCCCTGTAAACGCCAAATCCATCAGCGGCTTTGTAGATATGAGTTGGCCGGATAAAAAAGGGGCTACCATTTCCTTCAAAACCATTACCGGCGAGGTATATTCGGATTTAAACATTGGTTTTACCAACAAACAAAAAGAAATTCCAATAGTGGGTTATCAATTAAAAGGAGATCTAAATGGCGGAGGCAGCCGGGTAAAACTGGAGACTATTAGTAATAACGTTTACTTTCGAAAAGGAAATTAGACTTTTTTATTTGGATCTTTTCAAGTTTCCAGGTGGCGGTGCTGATGTGGTTCAATGGTCTAAATTTGCCTC